>CAWJYN010000011.1:0-518094 GCA_963847145.1 uncultured Alphaproteobacteria bacterium | reverse complement strand
TGCCGTCGTCGAGAATCTGGAACTGGTGGTCGTGATTGTGCCGGAGCTGGCGTCTTCGGCCGATCCGCCGTCGCCGAGGATGAGGCTGTTCGTGCCATGATCACTCCGTTGCACCCTTCATCTTGAGGTCTTCTGATCCGATTTGCCGGTGCCGACGTCGGAAGATGCGGTCAAGGCTTCATTGGCGCAAAAAGCATGACCGGCTCTCGATGAGGTTGACCCGCATCAAGGCTCCCTGACGTGATCGAAGCCATTGCTTCTTCGGCGGTCGCCTCTCCACACCACGTCAAGTCCGCTCTCGGGAGACCTCATGCAATGGCAGCGCGCCGTCTGCAGAACTTGCTTGCTGTAGCTTGCCTGCTGTCGGCAGCCGCAATTGCAGTCACCGGATGTCAGGCGCAGGCCGCAGCCACGAGCGATCGGTTCGATGGTCGCCGAGCAGGAGATCGATGACCTCAAGGCGGTCTTCGCGACCGTGCGCAGCAAGGACCGCATCGAGGCGCGCGTGCGCACGCCCGGCACCGTCGTCTCGCTCAAGGTCGACGAAGGCGCCCACGTCGAGCCGGGACAGGTGCTGGCGCTGATCGCCGACCCCAAGATCGCGCTCAGGATCAAGGCGCTCGACGCGCAGATCGTCGGGCTCGAGTCGCGCGTCGCCACGGCCAAGCTCGACTTCGACCGGGCCGAGCAGCTGCGCCAGCGCGGCGTCACGCCGCAGGCCCGCGTCGATCAGCTGCAGGACCGCCTACGACGTCGCGACCAATGAGCTCAAGTCCGCACGGGCCGAGCGGCAGGTGGCCGAGCAGCAGATCGCGGAGGGCCAGGTGCTGGCGCCCGCCGCCGGGCGCGTGCTCAAGGTGCCGGTGACCGAAGGCAGCGTCATGATGGCCGGCGAAAGCGTCGCGACCATCGCCGCCAACGAGTACCTGCTGCGGCTCGAGCTGCCCGAGCGGCACGCCCGCTTCATGAAGAAGGGCGATCCTGTCCGGATCGGCGCGCGCGGGCTTGTCGCCCGACCAGCAGGTCGTCGAGCGAAGGGCGCATCGTCCAGGTCTATCCCGAGCTGCAGGGCGGCCGCGTCATTGCCGATGCCGAAGTGGCGACGCTCGGCGACTACTTCGTCGGCGAGCGCGCGCTGGTCTGGATCTCGGCCGGCAAGCGCCGGACGATCGTCGTTCCCGCGGATTTCGTGTTCAAGCGCTTCGGCCTCGACTACGTGCGGCTGGCGCGCGAGCAGCGGTGCGACCGTCGACGTCGTCGTGCAGACGGGCCGGCCGGCGCCGCTGCGGGCCAAAGGCGCCGAAGGCATCGAGATCCTGGCTGGCCTTGCAGACCGGGCGATGTGCTGGTGCGCCGGCGGTGACGCCATGAGCAGACACCACCGGACGCAGCCGAGCCGCGGCACGACGCCAGCGCGCTCGGCCTGTCGGGCTGGCTCACGCGCGCCTTCATCGCCTCGCCGCTGACGCCGCTGTTCCTGCTGGCCGCCTTCGCGCTCGGGCTGGTCGCGCTGTTCGCCCTGCCGCGCGAGGAGGAGCCGCAGATCTCGGTGCCGATGGTCGACATCTTCGTCCGCACCGACGGCCTCAAGGCCGAGGACGGCGTCCGCCTCGTCACCGAGCCGCTCGAGACCATCGTCAAGGCCATCAACGGCGTCGAGCACGTCTATTCCAACACGCTCGACGACCGCGTCCTGGTGACGGCGCGCTTCCTGGTCGGCACCAAGTCCGACGACGCCATCCTGCGCGTGCACGAGAAGATCCGCGCCAACATCGACCGCATCCCGACCGGCATCCCCGAGCCGCTGATCGTCGGCCGCGGCATCGACGACGTGGCGATCGTGACGCTGACGCTGGCGCCAAAGCCCGAGGCCGCCGCGCGCTATCAGGACAACGCGCTCTATCACCTCGCCGAGAACCTGCTGATCGAGCTCGCCAAGCTCGAGGATGTCGGCCTGTCCTACATCGTCGGCGGCCGGCCCGATCAGATCCGCGTCGAGCCCGATCCCGAGCGCCTGTCGCTCTATGGCGTGACGCTCGCCCAGCTCATCGGCAAGGTGCGCGACGCCAACCGCTCGTTCCAGGCCGGCCGCATCCGCGACCGCAACCAGAGCATCGCGGTCACCGCCGGCCAGACGCTGCGCGGCGTTCCCGACATCGGCCTGCTGCTGATCACCACGCGCGATGGCCGCCCGGTCTATGTGCGCGACGTGGCGAACGTCGTGGTCGGCGCCAAGCCGCTCGAGCGGCAGGCCTGGCACTTCCGCAAGACGGCCGACGGCAGCTCTGGAGCGCGTGCCGGCCGTCACGATCGCGCTCGCCAAGCGGGCCGGCGCCAACGCCGTCGTCATCGCCGAGCGCATCCGCCATCGGCTCGCCGAGCTCGACAGGCAAGCTGGTGCCCGACGACGTCGAGGTCATCGTCACGCGCGACTACGGCGAGACCGCCAACGAGAAGGCCAACGAGCTGCTGTTCCATCTCGGCTTGGCCACCGTCTCCATCGTGCTGCTGATGGCGATCGCCATCGGCTGGCGCGAGGGGCTGGTCGTGGCTGATCGTCATTCCGACGACGATCCTGCTGACGCTGTTTGCCTCCTATGTCATGGGCTACACGATCAACCGCGTCAGCCTGTTCGCGCTGATCTTCTCGATCGGCATCCTGGTCGACGACGCCATCGTCGTGATCGAGAACATCGCGCGCCACTGGGCGATGGACGACGGCCGCAGCCGCACGCAGGCCGCCATCGAGGCCGTGGCCGAGGTCGGCAATCCGACCATCGTCGCGACGCTGACCGTGGTCGCCGCGCTGCTGCCGATGCTGTTCGTCTCGGGCCTGATGGGCCCCTACATGGCGCCGATCCCGGCCAACGCCTCGGCGGCGATGATGCTGTCGTTCTTCGTCGCCGTGATGGTGACGCCGTGGCTGATGCTGCGGATTGCCGGCCGCGCACCGGCTCAGCGCGGCTCACGACGGCAGCGGCACGGACGGCGGCTGGCTCGGCCGGCTCTACGTCCGCGTCGCGCGCCCGATCCTCGGCGTCGCGGCGGACAGCGTGGCGCTTCCTCGCTCGTCGTCGGCGTCGCGACGCTGGCTCGCTGCTGCTGTTCGCCACCAAGTAGGTGACGGTGAAGCTGCTGCCGTTCGACAACAAGTCCGAGCTGCAGGTCGTCCTCGATCTGCCGCGCGGCGCCTCGCTCGAAGACACCGACCGCACGCTGCTGGCGGCCGCCGCAGCGGCTCGCCGATCTCGACGGAGCTGTCCTCGATCCAGGGCTATGCCGGCACCGCCGCGCCGTTCAACTTCAACGGCCTCGTGCGCCACTCCTATCTGCGCGCCGAGCCCGAGCAGGGCGATCTGCAGGTCAACCTGACGCCGAAGGGCGAGCGCAAGCGCACCAGCCACGACATCGCGCTCGACGTCCGCCAGCGCCTCAAGGGCCTCGCGCTGCCGGCGGGCACCGCGCTCAAGGTCGTCGAGGTGCCGCCCGGCCCGCCGGTGCTCGCGACGCTGCTCGCCGAGATCTACGGACCCGATCCCGAGACCCGCCGCGCCGTCGCCCGCGAGGTGCGCGAGATCTTCCGCGGCGTGCCCTTCATCGTCGATGACGACGACAGCTTCGGCATCGCAGGCGCCGCGGCTGCGCGTCGCCATCGACCAGGACAATCTCGAGTTCCACAAGGTCGAGGAGCGCGACGTCTACGACACCATCCAGGCCTATATGGCCGGCGTGCCGGTCGGCTATTCGCACCGCGGCGGCGGCCGCCATCCGATCGAGATCGCGGTGCAGCTGCCGAAAGCGCAAGCTTGCCGTCTCCGCACACACGCTGTCGACGCCGGTGCCGGCCAACGCGCTGCCCGGCGAGCGCGGCATCGTCGAGCTCGGCGACGTCGTCAGCCTCAAGGCGGAGCGCGCCTCGTTCCCGATCTTCCGCCACAACGGCCGCGCCGCCGAGATGGTGATGGCCGAGCTCGCCGGCGCCTTCGAGGCGCCGCTCTACGGCATGCTGGCGGTCGCCGACGCGATCGAGCAGAAGGACTGGGGCGCGCTCGGCGCGGCCCGAGATCCGCCTGCACGGCCAGCCCGAGGACGAGAGCAAGCCGATGCTGCTCTGGGACGGCGAATGGGAGGTGACCTGGGTCACCTTCCGCGACATGGGCGCGGCCTTCGGCGTCGCGCTGCTCGGCATCTACATCCTGGTCGTCGCGCAGTTCGGCTCGTTCAAGCTGCCGCTGGTCATCCTGACGCCGGTGCCGCTGACCCTCATCGGCATCATGCTCGGCCACTGGCTGTTCCGCGCGCCGTTCTCGGCCACGTCGATGATCGGCTTCATCGCGCTCGCCGGCATCATCGTGCGCAACTCGATCCTGCTCGTCGATTTCATCCGCCAGCGCCGCACGGCCGATCTGCCCCTGCGGCAAGTGCTGCTCGAAGCCGGCGCCATCCGCTTCAAGCCGATCCTGCTGACGGCGCTCGCCGCCATGATCGGCGCCGCCGTCATCCTGTCCGACCCGATCTTCCAGGGCCTCGCGATCTCGCTGCTGTTCGGCCTCGCCTCCTCGACGCTGCTGACCGTGCTCGTCATTCCCGGCGATCTACATCGTGCTGCGCGATGATGGCCGCGTCTGGCCGTTGCCGCCCGAGCCGCCGCCGCCGGCCGGAGAGGAGGTGTCGGCGTGATGTTGGCGCCGACCGCTGAAAGCATGTCGTTCCGCCGGCCGCCAAGAGACTGCGTGGCGAAAGAGGCCGCTTTCGAATAATCTCGAGATCGACGGCAGGTCGTCCGATTCCGGTCGGCGCTCCCTGATTTTCTTCGTGCATTGGGAACAAAAAGTGTCTCAGTCGCTAAGCGGACCAAGCGGCACGCGAGGCACTCCCTCGGCCTGCGGAGACGCGAAAGTGCTTGCCGCCAAACCATTGGCCAAAATTTATATCGCAATTTCAATGGCATAGGTGTTCGCACTTTTATCCTGTCGGGTGCGCCAATTCGTTCTTTGGCTATGGCCGGTTCAAGCCCGCCGCCGCGCGGCGACGTGGACCGGGGTCACCCGATCCACGCTGCAACGATCCCGCGCTTAGAGACGCTGCCCGATCGAGATGGCGTAGGCGGGTTGCCGCTCCGTGAACAGCGGATCCTTCACCGGCCCTTCGACACCTTTCGCGAGATTGGTCGGATCGAAGATGCTGCCGTCACACGTCTCATTCTTTTCGATCGCCGTGATGGCGAGCGTACCGAGTTTGAAACGCGGACGCTTGTCCTCATCGGCCCACTGCTCGGTGACGTTGGTCCTTTCGTCGCCCGGCAGGCTCGTGATCGCCATCATGTCGAACCCAGCCGGCGCCTTGGCTTCGAGGCGGCCCTTGAATTCGTCGACCAGAAAATCAGCCGGTTTGGCCTTGGCCTCGTCGTCGGTCAGCGCAATTTCTCCGGCCGTCGGAACCATCTGGAATTTGATGATCTGCTTGGTGCCGTCCGCTTTCACAAGCGTGTAAGAGTGGATGCCCCAGTAGCTGACGCCGACCCACGATCCCACAACCGGGCGGCTGGCGAGAAACTTGCCTTGGTTCGTCGTCTCGGGATTGGCGTCGGTAAAAGCCTTGATCTTGGCGGGATCGGGTTTGCCGTCGGCGCCGGGCAAGCGCGCCTGTAGGAAGGCCAACATCTGGTCCGGCGACTTCACGAAGTTGATCGGTGCGTTGACCATGACGAACTCGGTCTGGCCTTTGCCGCCGTCATCAATGCGGAATGCAAAGCCGCGGTTGACCGCCTTGTTGCCGTCCATGACCTTGGGATTACCACTGCCGACCGAGAACCGCGCCAAGACGCGTGATGGTTTTTCAAACGCCAGCGAGGCCGACAATCCTTTGGCCTCGGCGGTCGGCGTGAACGTGCCGATAAAGCATTGCCCTTTGGCACCGCTCGGCCGCGCCTTTTGGTTGCCTGACAGGGTGCGCATGGTGCTGACAACGTCGTCGGTTTTGACGGCTTGCGCCGAAACAGGCGCCCTTGTCAGCCCTGCCATGGCTGCCGAAGCCGCGACAATCGCCATGCCGTGGGTCAGTCGTGTCATTATTTCATCTCCCGTTGAATGCACGCTCGCCAGCCGCTGACGGACGCTGCAAACATGCGGCATCGCTGGACGGTTTACTTCTCAAGCTTTCTCAAAAACCTGTGAACCTCTGACAATGCCCGCGCCCGGCACAAAGCGGCGACCAAGCGGTCTGCCGGCGGCAACGCTTTTCAACCACCGTCGCTGATCTGCCTGTTCATAGCTGCCGTGGCGCTGTTTGCGGCGCAGCCCGCGTCAGGCAATGTAACCGCAGACGATTTGCAGTCGGCCGATGAGTGTCGGCCGGTTATGGGGCTGCCAGCGTGTTCTTTGTCGTACTTGCACTGACGGTGCTGACGGTCGCCATTGCGACACTGCATCTGGCGCCCCGCATGGCGCCGGGGCGGCTGGTGTTCGGTGTCGTGCCGGACCGCCCCGCGGGCTTCGGCTATCGCATGTCATGGCTGGCGATCCGCACCCGCGACACAGGCGCGGTGATCGAAGCTTTGCGCCTGCAAGACCCACAGGCGGCCAATTGGTCGACGGGGCTCGGCAGCATCTATCATCGCGAGATCGGCGAGGGACACGTGTTCGTGTCGCCTCCGATCAACGGCTGGACACTCGTTGCGGGTCTGCCGCTGCCGGCCCCGGCAAGCCGCCGCTTCGTTGATAAGTGCACGCCGCTGATGATCGAACTAGGCGCCCATTTCGTGGAGGCGCAGTTTTTCTCGTCAATGCCATCGATCGACTACTTCGCCTGGGCGCGCATGATCGAAGGCCGCGTGGTGCGCGCCTTCGCGATCGGCGACGAGGGTGTGATCTGGAACAAAGGCCGCCCGACCAAAGAAGAAAAGGCCATGGGGCTCAAGCTGTTTGAGTTTCGCGGCGTGCGCGGCCGCCGGGGCGACGTGGGCGGCGAAATCGTGCTCTACCCGACCGAGGACCATCTGATGGAACTCGCCGCCAAATGGAGCCTCGATCCCACCCTGCTGGCCAACACCGAGCTGCCTCCCGGGCTCGGTGTGGTTGCCCGCGCGCCGCTGGATTGGCGCCCAGTTCGCTCGCGCAAGGCGGCATGACGCATCCTGCGGACCCTGAAACGAACCGGTCGATGACCGCCAGCGCGCTCACGACAATGTGGGGTCCCGCTGTGCACCGAGACCATTGCACCGAGACCGCAGCCATGAAATAGCGACCATCGGTTGCCACCCCTGCCGTCGCGGATAGCGTCGGCCGAGGGCGCCCTGCCGCCCTGGATCAAGCCAATGCACCGCCTCGTTCGCTGTTTGACTGTCATGGCCGCCACGATCGTGCTCGCCGCCCCCGCGCAGAGCGCCGACGGCTGGACCAAAACACCCAACAGCCGTGTCCGCCTCAACTGGTGCGGCGGTGCCGAGGGCGTTGACCCGAAGTTCGCCAAACACGCCGTCGAACTTGCCTTCCTGGAAATGCACCTCGATCCCGGCTGGAAGACCTATTGGCGCTCCCCCGGCGACAGCGGCGTGCCGCCCACCGCAACCTGGGACAAATCCAAGAACCTGGCACAAGCCAGTTTCTATTTCCCCGCGCCGCATCGCATGGCCGATCAAGGCGGCGAAAGCATCGGCTACAAGGACCGCGTCGTCCTGCCCCTCCGCGTCGAACGCACCAACAATAACGCCGCCGTCGGCCTCGCCATGACGTTGAGCTTCGGCGTCTGCAAGAACATCTGCGTGCCCGTCGATGTGGACCTTTCTGCCGGCTGCTTTTCCGACAGCCGCGACGACATCGCCATCAACGTCGAAGCCGTGCCGCGCGCGCCCGGTCAGCGCCGCGACAGTGATCCCAATCTCGTCGCTGTGACTGGTTCTGTCACAGCCGCCCGCGCCGAAGCTGACCATCGACGTCGACTTTGGCGCCGGCGCCACCGCTACCGATCTCTTCCTTGAGGCCCCCGGCGGCCTCTACGTGCCGCTCCCCGCCCGCAGCGCGCCCGACGCCAAAGGCCGCGCCCGCTTCACCGTCGACCTCTCCAAAACGCTCGACCCCAAAGACCTGCTCGGCAAAGAGCTGCGTCTGACCATGGTCAGTTCCAGAGGTGCGTCCGAAGCCATTTGGGTGGCGAAGTAGCACCCAACCAAACGCGCCGCCCCTACCGCCCCACCTTGATCCCGGCCGTCTCACGGTCCCACAAGGTCGCGCGGGATGCATCCGCCATGTGCTTCAGTTTGTATTTTTCGATTTTTTCGCTGGCGGTTTTGGGCAGGGCGTCGATGAAGGCTATGTAGCGGGGCACCATGTAGTAGCTCATGGTGGCGGCGCAGAATTCGATCAGTTGCACTTCCGACAGCGCCGCGCCCGGCTTCTTGACGACATAGACCATCACATCGTCTTCGCTCAGATCAGACGCGACGGCGATCGCTGCCACTTCGTGCACCGCGTCGTGTTTCGCAATCAGCATCTCGACTTCATAGGCTGAGATGTTCTCGCCACGGCGGCGGATGGTTTCTTTTTTGCGGTCGACGAACCAGAGATAACCATCGGCATCAAGAAATCCACGATCGCCCGTATGAAACCACTGATTGCGAAAGGCCGCCAAGGTTGCCTCAGGCATCTTGTAGTAGCCGAGCATGGTGATCCATGGCTCACGGGGGCGGACACAGATCTCGCCCACTTGGCCTGGCGGCAAGGCTTGATCGTAATCATCGACGATCGCCACGTCGGCAAGCTCGCGCGGATGACCGGCTGAGGCCGCCTTGGCTGGTGGCTCATCCGGCTTATAGAGGGTCACCGCGAACGTCTCGGTGGCCGCAAACAGCGATGTCACCTTGAGCCCGAAGCGCTCCGAATAATCGCGAAACGCCTCCTTCGAAAGCGGCACGACCATGCTCTGGCGGACGCGATGCGCGCGTTCGGCCTCGCTGACCGGTTGCTTGAGCAGCACACTCGCCATGGCGCCCAGCGCGTTGAACTGCGTCGCGCCGGTGCGAACAATATCATTCCAAAAGCCGCTGGCGGAAAAGCGCGGCGCCAGCGCCACTGCCCCATCCGCCCACAGCGCCGCATTGACCGCGTACCAGAGCGCATTGACGTGGAACAGCGGCAGGCAGGTGTAGAGCACATCGTCGGGCCCGTAGCCGTACTGACGCGCACACGTGCGGCCGATGTTCTGGCCCTGCGCGTGCGGGCTGACGACGCCTTTCGATGGCCCCGTCGTTCCGGAGGTGTAGATGATGAAAGCGGGATCGCTGAACGCGACGGCATCGGCGGGCGGCGTGCTGTCGCTGGCGGTTTCCAACGACTTCAGATCGCTGATGGGGAGCCGCGCCGTGCCAAGCGCACCAGCGTTACCGAGTGCGAACACGTGGCGGAGCGCCGGCACATCAGGCAGCACATCGGCCAGCCGTGCCGCGAACTCGGCTTCGACCACCAGCCATGCGCTGTCCGACTGCGTGAGATAGTAGGTGAGCAACGCGCCCTTCGCAGCGGTGTTGAGCGGCACGGCGACGGCGCCGATCTTGCCGAGCCCCCAGACCGTGAACAAAAACTCCGGACAGTTGCCGAGCATGACGGCGACGTGGTCGCCCTTGCCGATGCCGGCACCAGCAAAACCATTGGCGTAGCGATTGGTGAGCGCGTGCATTTCGCCATACGAATACCGGCGCTCCCCCCAGATCAGCAGCGTACGATCCCCAATCACCGCCGCTTGCGCTTGAAGCACATGGCCGATGGTGCGGTGCTCGAGGGCGAGGTCTTGCATGGTCGGTCTCACAACTCACTGAGGTTGCCATGGTAGGACAGGTCAAGCGTTTCAGCGAGACGCGCGCAGCTACCCGACCGGCAGGCCCCACGTCTTTTTGGCGAACGCCGGATAAGTCGCCGCAACAGCCTGGGCAATCTCGCCGCGGAGCAGGGCGAGCGTTGCAGCATCCGGCGCCGGTGTCTCGGTAATAAGCGGCGGCGTGTCATAGTCAAAGCCCGTCGCCACGCGCACATCGATCGGGCTCACCCCCGGATGCACGCTCTGCAACGAGAACCGGCCAGCGGCGCGATCGAAGGCGAACACACACAGGCTTGTCACCAGCGCATGCGGCCCCCCCGGCCGGTAAACGCCAGGCGGACTGGTACCCGGTGCTGAAATGAAATCGACGCGTTCAACCAGCGTGCGCGGCGTATGCTCCTCGCGGAACAGGATCACCCGCGGCACGACATAGTAGAGATAGGCCGAGCCGAACGAGCCTGGAAAGCGCTGACTGCTGCGCGGGTAGTGTTCGATCTCGCCGGTGCCGACGAGATTGATGTTGGCTGCGCCGTCAATCTGACCACCCGACAGGAAGAACGCATCGACACGGCCCTGGCCGGCGCAATCAAACAATTCACGGCCACCATCCGTGAACGGGTTCTGCTCGCGGCTGCCGAGGATCGAGACGCGCAAGCGGCCGCCGGAGCGCGCCTGCGCGAGCAACGCCGCCGAGCCCGGGATTGGCGACTGGGCGCCGACCGCGACGTGCTCCAGTCCGTCCAGCATCGGCGCGATCGCGGCGATCATGATCTCGGCGGGCGAGAGGGCGGCAGGGCTGCTCATGCGGACACAGGCGCGCGCGTGAGACGGCGATCGAGCCAGGCCGCGAAGCCCTGATCACTGCGGGCCGCGGTGGCATAGGCGGCGAGCGCTGCCTGATCGGGCGCGTAGCAATCAACGAGGCCGATGGGGGCCGCGCCGCCGGGCACCACCGCCAACGCTGAGATGTAAAGCGATGGGATGGTGCCCGCAGCCAGCGCGGGATCGTGCAGCAGATTGCCATCGACGATCTCTTCGACGGAGACGAGTGTGGTCCGCGACGCGTGCGCCATCAGCATCAACTCGCGCCGGATGCCGATCCACACATTGCCGTCGCGGTCGGCCTTCGCCGCGTGGAACAACGCCACATCGGGTTGGATAGCGGGGAGCACGACGATGGGGTCACTTTTGCCATCGTCGGCGAGCGGGTTGTTGATCACCTTCCAGTCGGGCCTCACGCGCAGCAGGTCCGAACCGATCAGCCCGCGCAACGGCATGAACGGCACACCCTTTTCGGAGGCTTGTAACGCAGCGTGGATGGCCGGGCACGTCGCATCCCACATCTCGATCTCGCCGGACTTCAGCGCGGCCGTGAAACGCGGCGCCAGCCCATGCTCGCCCAGCGTCACCGCCGCCGTTTCCACCCGCGCCACGCAACCCGCGCCAATCAGCTGATCGGCTTGAAAGCCCAGCACCGGCGCGCCGACCAGATGCAGATCGCGCACGCGCGCGCGCATCAGCTCGGCGATGACGGCCATCGCACAGCCGGCATAGTCCGGCGGCAGCACCACCTTGGCTCCAGGCTTGATGCGCGCGGCCAGCGCCGGGACGGACAGCACAGGCGGCATGGCGGTGGACATGAGGCGGCTCCGGCGCAAATCGATGCGTGAGGGTAGAGCGCAAAGCATGCGGGCTGCAAGCGTTTGGGTGTTTAGGGGCGGTTTGGGATGTCTGATTGGGTCCGATTTCCCCCGTCAAGACATGGTGGCAGCCTCCGATTGTTCGCGGCAGCTCCTCGAAGGAGTGCCGAAGCTCCTCGAAACTAAGTGTGCCGCTCAAAGAAGATCCGAAATCATGCGCGCCGCGCGGACGGCGCCGTCGGCTTCGACTGGCGCACTCCGAGTGGGCGTCCGCAGAGCCGCAACAACCGCGTCGGCGATCATGTCCGGTGTCGCGGTGTCGTAATCGAGCCGGTGACCAGCACCGTAACGCTGCAGCCGGTGTGCGACGTGGAAGTTCTGTTCGAAATGATTCTTGAGCGGGAAGTAAATGAAGGGTGTCGCCGCCGCAGTGAGTTCCATGCAGGTCGTCAGCCCGCCTTGGACGAGCGCCACGTCGCAAGCGGCGAGGTGGCGATCAAGGTCCGGCACGAAACTGCGCAGTTCGACACCCTCCGGCACATTAATCGCTTCCGGATTGATACGCGGTCCCGCGACGACGATCACGCGCAGGCCCTGCACCTTCGCACGCGCCATCGGAACGCCTTGAAGAATGCGCCGGATCAGGTGGGCACCGACCCCGGAACCACCGACTGTTACGATGGCCACGCGCTCACCCTCTTGATAGCCGAGTTGCCGGCGGAGGTCGGCACGGGGCCCGAACGTCGAAGGGTGTTCGCCGATGATGTAACCCGAGAAGTCGAAGTGCTTCGGAATCCAGTCCCGCATGGCCGGGAGATCGGTTCCGAACGAGAGCGGGACGATGTCTTCCGGATTGCCGACAAAGATGGCGCGGTCGCGCACGGCTTTGTGACGCTCAACATGACCAATCATCTCGGCGTTGTAATCAGTCGTCAGAAACGCTTCATGCGCGCCACCGGACGGCATAGGTACATTACCGACGAAGTCGGTGAGCCACGCGAGTTTCGCCATTTTGAGTTTCGGATGCTCGTGCCAGTAGTGGTCGACATCCCAAGCCTCGTCAGCGATCACGAGATCATAATCACCGTGCTTCACGGCGTCTTGAAAGAGCATGAAATTGAAGGCGAGGACTTCGTCCATGCGCCTCAGTGCCTGAAACGCGTGCAATTCGTGCTCGCCGCATTCGAGTTCGATATGGCGGGATTCGCTCGCCAATCGCTCACTGAGGGGATGGATCGTCTCGCTGGCTGCATTCAGCAGGCGCGTGACCGGGTCCTGGGCGAGCCAATCCACTTTGAGGTCCGGGTGCAGCTTGCGGAGTTCACGGGCAATCGCGAGGTCGCGACGGCCATGGCCAAGACCGATGGGCGACGAGAGATAGAGAGCCTTCTTGGCGCGCGAAGCGTGGACCGGTTTGGGAGTGGCCGGTTTCGTCGGGCCAAGCCGTCGTTCGAGGAACTCGGTGATTGTCGTGTTTACAAAGGCGGGAAACCGCCCCGAAGGATTGTGTCCGCCATCCGGGATTGTCACGAGTTCCGCGCGGGTCAATTCTGCGACGACTTGTGCGCGGGCGTAAGGTTGGATGTTGTCGTTGTCGCCGTGGATCATCAACACGGGACAGCTGATCTTGCGGAACATCGCTTCGCTGACGTCGAAGTTCGGCAGGATGAAGCGCGCTTCGACTGTCTTCGCCAGCACGGCGCCGGTCGTATCAGCCGCCCAAGCTTTGGCATCCTCGATTTGCTTGGTCGAATGCGGTTCCGTAAAGATGTGGCGGCTGAAATGATCAGCGAACGCGGCGTAGTCCTTGTGCCAGAATGCCAGATCATACTTGTTCCAGCCCTCGGTGTCGGGCTTCTCTGCCATGAAGTGCTGCGGCGTATTGTAGGGGTAACCAGGCCCGACGCTGGCCGCCGTTCCAAGGAGGATCGCGGCGGCTACCCGCTCGGGGTGGTGCGCCGCGAGTATCGCCGAGAGCATTCCCGAGAACGACAGGCCGACGAGGATCGTGTGGCCGGCGTTGGTGGCGTCCATGACGGCGAGAGCATCGGCGACATAATTGTCGAGTGAATAGGCTTCAACAGCTTCGGGCCGGTCCGACTTGCCGTTGCCGCGGCCATCGAACGTGATGCAGCGATAGCGCTCGCTGAAGTATGGAATCATGCCCTTGAAGACGCGCGAGTGGACGAAGCTCCACGTCGGCAGGAAGACCATGGACTGCGGGCCATCACCAAAGATTTCGTAGGACAGACGAACGCCGTCCCGCTCGACATATCCACTGTCGACCGGTTCTTTTGCACGCATGACGTACCTCTACTTGCTGCCTTGCTCCGAAATGCGAATGAGATCGGCGACTCGCCGCAGGCAGTCCCGCACGGGAACCCCTTTTTTCTCCATGCCGAGAAGGAACATGCTCTCGGCCCCCATGAAGGCACCCCCGACAAGCGATGCTACGTCTTTTGGTGAGAACGGCCCAAGCCCGCCTATTTCCTGACCTACGCGCTCGGCCATCTCGGCGAGGAGGGCCTGCCAACCATGCACAGCTATTTGCACGGCCTTGGCGATCTCTGGGTCGGACCAACTCGCCGCGATCAATTCCTGAAGCGTGCGCACGTAGCCGGAGGCGATGTCCTCATCGAGGTAGTCGCACGCGAGATCCCAGCGGGCTGACAGCGGCATCGACGTGTCGTCGAACATGGTCCGCTGGCGCGACAGCAGTTCGTTGTTCTGGTGCTCGAACAGCGCCAGCACGAGGCCGGTCTTGGAGCCGAAGTGATAGTGGATCTGACTGAGCGGCACGCTTGCTTGCTCGGCCACTTCGCGCGTCGAAAACCCTGCATAGCCGTCGCGGCGCAGAACTTTCTTGGCGGCCTCCAGAAGGGCCTTGCGTACATCCGGCTTCTTGGTCTGCGCCTTTGCCATGACCCTAAATTATTCGGTCGACCGACCGACGTCAAGAGAAAATCGGTCTGCCGGCCAAGTT
Source organism: uncultured Alphaproteobacteria bacterium (assembly GCA_963847145.1). Classification (GTDB taxonomy): domain Bacteria; phylum Pseudomonadota; class Alphaproteobacteria; order Rhizobiales; family Hyphomicrobiaceae; genus JABFRJ01. Next base: position 503,661 of record CAWJYN010000011.1, on the reverse strand, counting down.
CGACGAACCTGATGATCGGTCTAACAGTATGTCGCGATCGAAGCGAAACCCACACGCCTGGAACATTCGATGAATGGCGAGATGAGCCACAAGCGGAACCTCCACCTGCGGGCCGCTTCCCGAGGCAGCAGACCACCTGACACGGTTAGGTCGATCGGCCGCGCGCCCACCCCGCCCAGCAAAAAGGGCGGCCCGTTCGGAGCCGCCCTTGAAATTTTGCAAATCCGCGAACCTGCTTGCCGCGAGTAGAACTCACATTACCGCGAGTAGAACTCGACCACCAGGTTCGGCTCCATCGTCACCGGGAACGGCACGTCGGAGAGCAGCGGGATGCGGTTGAACTTGGCCGTCATCTTGTTGTGGTCGACTTCGATGTAATCGGGCACATCGCGCTCGGAACTCTTGATGGCTTCGAGAACCACCGTCAGCTGGCGGGACTTTTCCTTCATTTCGATCACGTCGCCGACGCGGCAGCGGAACGAGGCCACGTTGACCTTGCGGCCGTTGACCGTGATGTGGCCGTGGCTGACGATCTGGCGGGCGGCGAACACGGTCGGCACGAACTTGGCGCGATAGACCACGGCGTCGAGACGGCGCTCGAGCAGGCCGATCAGCATTTCAGACGTCGAGCCTTTCATGGACGACGCTTCTTTGTAGATGGAGTTGAACTGACGCTCGCCGATGTTGCCGTAGTAGCCCTTCAGCTTCTGTTTGGCGCGCAGCTGCTGGCCGTAGTCGGACAGCTTACCGGCGCGGCGTTCGCCATGCTGGCCGGGGCGGCTCTCACGCTTGTTGAGAGGGCTCTTGGAGCGGCCCCAGATGTTCTGGCCGAGGCGGCGGTCGATCTTATGTTTGGCGCGAATACGCTTGGTCATGGCTGGTCCGTCTTTCCATATACACGGGGTTGATCGCGCGCTCGCGCTCGCAGCAACTGCGAACGGGCGCACTTCCACCTCCTCCTCTGCCCAACTTGGGGGGCCGACAGACCCTGGGACAATCCCGGATCACGGTGGCGGAAACGAACGAGGGTCCAGCCAAGTAGCCAGACCCTCGAATACAGCGGTTATTGCCGAGGATGCCCCACGCGTCAAGCCGCAATGGCCGCACGCTGGCACCCTGCGGCGTTACTGCTTTTTGACCTCGGCGGCAGCACCGGCCGGAGCAGCTGGCGCCGCGTCTGTGCCGACATAGGCGATAATCTGGGTTTTAACCTTTTCACGCTCGGCGTCACTGCAGGTCGGCGTCTTATTGTCCATCTTGGGTGTTTCTTCGATCTTGACGTCCTTGCTGTCGCCTTCGGTCGCCACGACGGCCACCTTGCCAGTCAGCATCATGACCGTGAACAAGTGCAGTTGGCTGATGTAAAGCGTCTGCTGATCGGACCATTTGCTCTTGGCAACCTCGCGCTTCATCAAGGTCTGGTAGTTCGCGGCCTGTTCTTCGCCTAACCCGCAGATCTGCGCATTGGCCGACAGCCGGCCGGTGCGCACCACGTCGCGCGCCGTCTCGATGGGGATCATCGCGGCTTCGCGGTTGCTTTTATCGACTTCGATGGTCTTGCCGCCGGGCAGCGTGAACTTGGCCGGCGTGATCGCCCAAGCGTAGTCCATCAAGGTGGCAATCGACTTGTCGCTCAGGTCTTTGCCCTGGGCGGCCGCGGCACCAGCACCACCGGCGACCGCCATGCTGGCGCAAACGGCTCCCAAGACCAAGCCAGCCAGCGCCTTGCGGCCGCCGGGGGTCCCTGTTGCGTTCGCATCCGCTCGCCTGCCCATCATCATTTGCACGCCCATCTCCATGACCCCTCCGCGTGGCGGTCTCCCGCCTTTTATCTTTGCAGTCATACCGCCCCGATAGCCATCGAGGGCTGACCATCATTAGTCGCCTCACCCAACACCGCGCGTCCGATAGCGCACCCGGCGCGACACTCTCCACCTCACCGCGAGCGAGCCCGACGGCGCCGAACAGTTACCAGTTGCATCCGCGGCTGTCGGTCGTCCGCAATCGAGGCAAGTTTATGGCAGCAGCCGTCTCTATGGCTCATTGGCCGCGCCGGCCAGGCCCTTTTCCGTGGACGAGTGCTTTCACGATCCCACGCAGGGTCCGCACCTCTTGCTGGGTCGGTGCCATGCGCGTGAACATTGATCTGAGGTTTTGCACCACGGTGGGGCGCTTTTCAGGCGGATTGAAGAAACCTGAGGTCAACAGCTCCCCCTCCAGATGATCGAAAAAGCTCAACAATTCCGCCTTATTCGCCGGCTGGAAGCCCCGATTATTGAGCCCGGCCTCGATCGCCGTCTCATAAGTCGTCACCCGGCCCAGTGAGCCGTGGCCGGATTGCTTCATCCACTCATAGGCCAGCAGCAGCACCGACTGCGCCAGATTGAGCGACGCGAACGTTTTGTCGACCGGCGCCATGACGATCGCATCGGCATTGGCCACTTCATGCGTCTCGAGCCCATTCCGCTCCCGGCCAAAGATGATCCCGCACCGCTGGCCTTGAGCGATTTGGGTGCGCAGTTCGGCTACCGCCTGTTCCGGGGTCAGCACCGGCTTGGCCAGATCGCGCTGCCGGGCCGTGGTCGCCACCACATAACTGCAATCGGCGAGCGCGGCATTGAAATCCGGGAACCACTGCGCGTCATCGATGATGAAGGTGGCACCTGAAGCGGCAATGCGCGCCTTCTCGTTGGGCCAGCCATCGCGGGGCGCAACGAGGCGCAACTCGCCCAGCCCGAAGTTGGCCATCGCGCGGGCCACCATGCCGATGTTGTCGGCCAACTGCGGCTCCACCAAAATAATGGCCGGAGACGGTGTGGTGACCAACCCATCCGGCCGCTTGCCATCCGTGTTGCGGATACCGAACCGATGCTTGCGCAAAACCCGCCGGGCTTGAAACCACAGCTCTTCGCCAGCCCAAGTCTTGGAGAGTTCATCAAGGGACGCAACAACCATCCGCTCTGTCCCCGCACCAGTCAGCCGCGTGCGCCCATCAGCGCTGTCGATTACTGCGTGACGAGCGACGAAGTCGTCGAACGTATGCAGGCCTTGCATCAACGTGGCGCGCCGGCAACCGGGGCACGCCGCGTTATCGGCCGCGCAGCGCTGCTCGGCGCAGTAGATGAGGATCGGTTCTAGGGTGGCACGGGTGACGGAGGGCAACGCAAGTGCTGCCAGCCCTTCGTCAATCGGCACCCGATGCACGGCTGTGACGATGTCCGCCACGCTGCACCCTGTGCCGGAGACAATGGGGACGGCATTGGTGCCTAGTTCAATGGACAGCGGAGCACTTGACATGTCTGGACCAGGAGAGGAGCAACGCCCCCAGTTGTCATCCTCGGGCTTGTCCCGAGGACCCATTGGGCCGCAGGGGAGCGGGGGCGACGAAGTCGCGATATGGTGAGACCGGTTTCATGTATCGCTGGCCGGAAAGTGTTGAGGCCTGGGTCCTCGGGACAAGCCCGAGGATGACATTTTTGGCTGCGCAACGCTGCGATATCGACCCCATATCTTACGCCGCGTTGTGGCCCATCACGGCTTTCACTTCGAGGTATTCGTCGAAGCCGAACTTGCCCCACTCGCGGCCGTTGCCGGACTGCTTCATGCCACCGAACGGAGCCTTGCTGTCGGCAAAGGCCATGTTGATGTGCACCATGCCCGCCTTGATCTCGCGCGCCACCTTCACCGCATGTTCACGGTCACCCGAGTTCACATAGGCCGCCAGCCCGAACGGCGTGTCGTTGGCGATACGGATCGCATCGGCCTCATCCTTGTAAGGGATAATCGCCAGCACCGGCCCGAAGATCTCTTCCTGCGCGATCGTCATCTCGTTTTTCACGTCGCTGAACACCGTCGGCTTGACGTAGTAGCCCTTCGACAAGCCATCCGGCTTGCCAGGGCCACCGGCAGTCAACGTCGCGCCGCCTTCAATGCCCTTGGCGATCAGCGCCTGGATCTTGGCATACTGCGCCGCCGAAACCACTGGCCCAAGCTCGATGCCTTCCCCGTTGGGATCGCCGACCTTGATCGCTTCGGCCGCAGCTTTGGCCAAAGCGGCCACTTCCTTCATGCGGGCTGCCGGCACCAGCATCCGTGTCGGTGCGTTGCACGACTGGCCGGAGTTCCGCATGCAGCTCTCGACCCCAGCTTTCACAGCTTTCGGGAAATCGCAGTCGTCCAGCAGAATGTTCGGCGACTTGCCGCCGAGTTCCTGGGCCACGCGTTTGACGGTTGGTGCGGAGCGGATGGCCACTTCGATACCGGCGCGCGTCGAGCCGGTGAACGACATCACATCAATGCCCGGGTGGGCGGACATCGCGGCGCCGACGCTCGGGCCATCGCCATTGACGAGGTTGAACACGCCCTTCGGCACGCCCGCGTCGTGCAGCATCTCGGCCAGCAGGATCGCGTTGAAAGGGGCCACTTCAGACGGCTTCAGCACCATCGTGCAGCCAGCGGCCAGCGCGGCAGCAACCTTACAGGCGATCTGGTTGGCCGGCCAGTTCCATGGCGTGATCATGCCGGCGACGCCGATGGGCTCGCGGATGATTTCGGTGGTGCCCATGTGCTCAGTGAATTTGAAATCTTTGAGCAGGTCGAGCGCGGTTTTGAAGTGGCCCATGCCGGCACCCGCCTGCATGCGGGTGGCAAACGGCAGCGGCGCGCCCATTTCAGCGCTGATCAGTGCGCCCATGTCGTTGAAGCGCTTTTTGTAGCTGGCAAGAATTTTCTCCAGCAACGCCATCCGCTCTTCGCGGGTCGTTTTCGCAAAGGCAGGAAAGGCCGCGCGGGCGGCGGCGACGGCGGCATCCACGTCCTTGGCCGAGCCCATCGAAACCTTGCCGAGCACGGCTTCGGTGGCTGGGTTGATCACGTCCATGGTCTTCGGTTCGACCGGATCAACCCAGGCGCCGTTGATGTAGAATTTGAGAGCGTTGGCGGGGATCATGAGCGGACTCCTGGACAGGACGGACGGGGGAACGAGCTGAGACTGCTGGCGATAGGCCGGAGACAGCGAAGGGTCAAGTCTTGGCGTGGCCTGCAAGCCCCCACTACCCACTCGTCATCCCGGCGAAGGCCGGGACCCACGACAACCCAGTCTGAAGCGCACAGCCAATCAGCGGCCGATTTATGAAATAGCTTTTCATCAGCTTTCGGAGGCGCGCACAGTGCCAAATAGTGCGTTGCCGTGGGTCCCGGCCTTCGCCGGGATGACGAAAGAAAAGAGCGATTTCGCCTCTCGCGTTTTACACTCGGCATGTCACCAAGCAGCAGGTTACAACTGAAGAACTCGAGAATGGAAAATAATTTGTCAGACCGCCGTGACGCCTGCACGAGTGCCGTGCGAAGGGTATGAGCTGTTTCTCTCAAGGTCCGTTCCCCTCATGACCACACCCCTCGACGTGCTGCTGATCAATGCCACCACCGTGACGGCCCACGGCATCGCAAAGGCCGACATCGGTATTCGCGGTGGGCGCATCGCCGCCATCGGTGCGCTTGGCAAGGCGGCGGCGGTCGAGACGCTGGATCTCAAAGGCCTGCATGTGCTGCCCGGCGTCATCGACAGCCAAGTGCATTTCCGCGAGCCGGGACTGACCCACAAAGAAGATCTCGAGACCGGCAGCCGCGCCGCCGCAATGGGTGGCGTGGTGGGCGTCTTCGAAATGCCGAATACCAAACCACTCACCACCACTGCTGAAACACTCGCGGCAAAAATCGCCGCCGCGCGCAACCGCATGTTCTGCGACTTTGCGTTCTACGTCGGCGGCACGCGCGAGAACATCGGCGACATTCCGAAGCTGGAACGGTTGGAAGGTTCGGCCGGCATCAAAGTCTTCATGGGCTCATCGACGGGCGATCTGCTGGTCGATGACGAGCCGCATCTGGATCGCATCGTGGGTGCACTATCACGGCGCGCGGCATTCCATGCTGAGGACGAAGACCGGTTGAAAGCGCGCATGGGCCTTCGCCGCGCGGGCGATCCGAAATCGCATCCGGAATGGCGGGATGTGGACGCTGCCTTGCTGGCGACGCAGCGGCTGGTGCGGTTGGCCGAAAAACACAAGCGCCGCGTGCACGTGCTGCATATTTCGACGGCAGAAGAGATCCTCTTCCTCGGCCAGCACCGCGACTGGGCCAGCGTGGAAGTAACGCCGCATCATCTCACGCTGACAGCGCCGGATTGCTACGAGCGTCTCGGCACCTATGCGCAGATGAACCCGCCGGTACGTGAAACGCGCCATCGCGATGCGTTGTGGCAGGCGATCACCAATGGCACGGTCGATGTGCTCGGCTCGGATCACGCGCCGCATACCCGTGAAGAGAAAGACCACACCTACCCAGAAAGCCACTCCGGCATGACCGGCGTGCAGACGTTGGTGCCGATGATGCTGGATCATGTGAACGCGGGCCGCCTGTCGCTCGCGCGCTTTGTCGATCTGACGGCTCACGGCCCGGCGCGTGTCTTTGGCCTTGCGGGCAAGGGCCGCATCGCGCTTGGCTATGACGCCGACTTCACCATTGTCGATCTCGCGCGCACCGAAACAATCACCAACCACTGGATTTAATCGCGCTGCGCCTGGACACCCTATGACGGCGTCAAAGTCCAAGGCTGGCCAGTCGGTACCTTCGTCCGCGGCCACCGCGCCATGTGGCAAGGCGAGATTGCAGCCAAAGCCCACGGCCAGCCGATCCGCTTCCATGAGGCTGGGTAAGGTTGCAGCCATCGCGAAATTTTGTAGGTTGGGTCAAGCCTTTGCGCGACCCAACGTTGCTCGCTCCGTCATAAAAAGTTGTGTCGCGCTGAAAGGCTTGACCCAACTGACACAAGCATCGTTCGTTGCAAATCTGGTCGAAGATCGTCCGTTGCCTCGCATTTTTTTCAACGTGCATTTCGAGGAACTTGCCATGTTAGCGTTCAATTCTACCGCAGCAATCAAGCGCGCTCTCATCATCGGTGCGATAGCCGGACTAGCCGCCCCACACGCCTCGGCCCAGCAAGCGCCGCCCGGCCTGACGGGCGCCGACATGCCGCTGATCATCGGCCAGGCCAAGCGCGGCGAGGTCAAAGATTTCGAGGGCAGCAATCCCGGCCTTGGACAGGCCATCGCCTATCAGGCGCCGGGGTGGCGCAACACCCTGTTTGTCTATGATCTGAAACGCAAAGACTTGCCGGAGAAGGCCGATGCCGCGGTGATCGCACCGCAGTTGCAGCAAGCCGCCGGCGATATCCTGACGCTCAAAAAGCGCGGCGACTATGCCGATGTCGAAGAAGGCTTGTCGTTCACCGTGCCAGCCGGTTCCAACCCGCGCTTTCACTGCAAATCTTATGTGCTGAAAAGCGCTACGCCGTTGGGCGGCGTAAAAAGCGCGTCGTCCGAGTTCGATAGTTACCTGTGCGTTACGACTTGGCGCAAAAAATTCGTCAAAGCCCGCATGACAACCGAACGGCGTCCCTCCGCAGCCCGCGAAGCCGCCGCGTTTATCGCAGCGTTGGACCAAGCGCTAAAACCGTAAGCAGGCACACATGACGAGGACGCTTGAATGAGACCGGCAGGCCGCGGACCGCTCGACAGTCTTTATTTCCAATATCCAACATTTCAATCACAGCGCGCGCCGGAGCTTGACGGACCAAGCCAGCGCCACCCGGTCGTTATCGTGGGCGCAGGCCCCATCGGACTGACGGCGGCTTTGACGCTGGCAGCCTACGGCGTGCCCAGTGTGCTCCTCGAATGCAAGAACACATTCAACGATGGCAGCCGGGCGATCTGCATCGCACGGTCGAGCATGCAAATTCTACAACGGATCGGTGCCGTCGAACCGTTCCTGGCAAAAGCGCTCGGGTGGCGCTACGGCCGCAGCTATTTTCGCGGGTCTCAGATCTACCGCCTGGAAATGCCGCACTCCGAGCATGAAAAATACCTGCCGATGTACAATCTGCAACAACAGTATATCGAGCAGTATTTGTATGACGCAGCAGCACGCTCGCCGTTGATCGATCTGCGGTGGCAGAGCGACGTGGTGGGCATTGAGTCGGGCGCAAAGTCAGCCACGCTCAACGTCGCCTCACCGCATGGCGGCTACGCAATCGAGGCTGAATATGTGCTGGCCGCCGACGGTGCCCGCAGTCCGTTGCGATCAAAGATGGGGCTGCGGCTCAGCGGCGACAACTACGAAGGGCGCTACGTGATCGCGGACATCCGTATGGATCATGACTTTCCGACCGAGCGGCGCGCCTTCTTCGAGCCAGCCAGTAATCCCGATGGCACCGTCCTCATTCACAAACAGCCCGGCAACATCTGGCGCATCGACTACCAACTGCGCGACAGCGAGGACGCCGACGCGGCCGTCCAAGAAGCGGAAATCCGCGGCCGCGTGCAGGCGATTGTCGAGGACATCGGCCACCGCGGACCCTGGGATCTCGAGTGGTGGAGCATCTACACGGCCAACACACTGTGCCTCGATGACTACGCCCATGGCCGCGTGTTCTTCATCGGCGACAGCGCGCACATTGTGCCGATTTTTGGCGTGCGTGGTCTCAATAATGGCTTAGCGGATGCCTGCAACATCGGCTGGAAACTGGCGTATGTGCTGGACGGCACGGCCGATGCCCACCTGCTCGACAGCTATTCTCCCGAGCGGCGCGGAGCAACGCTCGATGTGTTTGCCAACGCCACCAAAAGCACGCGCTTCATGACGCCACCAACGCGCGGGTGGGCACTCGCACGGCAAGCAGCATTGTCGCTGGCCGTCCGCCACGACTTCCCGCGCGGCCTTGCCAATCCGCGGCAGATGCAGCCCTATTCCTATGCAGGCAGTCCGCTGACGGCGGAAGAGGGCAGTGATGCCGCCTTCACGACAGGTCCCGCGCCGGGTGCGGTGGCCACCGACGCAAAACTCGCAGATGGCACCCATCTACTCGATCACGTGGGCGTCGGCTTTACGGGTCTGCTGTTCGTGGCCAGCGCACCAACCGACGCACAGCGACAGGCACTGCAATTGTTGCGGCAGCTCGATGCTCGCTTCACCACACGCATCGTCACTGCGAACGGGTCCGCCGACCTGCCGGATGCAATCCACGACTCATGCGGCGCGCTCACCACCCTCTATGGGGCGTCAACCGGCACGTTCTATCTACTCCGACCGGACCTGCATGTGGCCGGCCGGTGGACCAACTTCGACAGCGATGCGATCGTGCGCACTCTGCAGATCTATCTCGGGAAAGCTGCGTCATGAGCACCCTGCCATTCGAACAGCTGGAGCACGTCTACGAGCACCTCGCCACAGCCATCGATCGCGCCGGACCGGAGCACGAAGCGCTGTTTCTGGCCAAACTGGTGCTCGCACTGGCCCACGAGCTGGGCGATGCCACAACAGTCAAGCGCTGCATGGACATGGCGGCGCAGGACTTGGCGCGGCATACTCCAGGATAACAGCAGCCCGTCAAACGGCTGCTGAGCCCGTCCTTGCACAACCAGCCTTGCACAACCAGCTTGTCCCGAAGTCAGCGGCGTCGCACAATCGCCGTCGTTTGCGCATTTCCTGCGCGACTGTTGAAGTTTCGTAGTCTGGAGTTCCAGCCCATGAGCCGATTGGATTTACGCAGCGGTCCCGTCGCCCGGGCAGGCGCAACGCTCATCGCTTTGCTGCTCGCCACGCTGTCATGGAATGCCACCGCCCAAGATGTGCTGGCACCAGCGGCCAAAGCCGCTGCCACAGCCAAGGCGGGCGATGCGGCGAACCGGGCGGCGGCCACACCCGCCGCGCCTGCGCGCCAACTGCCCGCCGACGTCACGACCCAGCACAGCCTTGAACTCCCCGGCCGCACTCTCAAATTCAAAGCCACCGCCGGCTCGATCCCGCTGCTGAACGATGACGGCAAGCTGCTCGCCGAGATGGGCTACGTTGCCTATCAGCTCGATGGCGCGGACCCCTTGAAGCGGACGGTCTCGTTTGCGTTCAATGGCGGACCCGGCTCGGCATCGGCGTGGGTGCATATCGGCGGCTTCGGTCCGTGGCGCTTGCCGATGGATGGCGCAGCTGTGTCGCCATCAGCCCCACCCGTGCTGGTGCCCAATGCCGAGACGTGGCTCGATTTCACCGACCTCGTTTTCATCGACCCCATCGGCACCGGCTTTTCGCGGATCGCCAAGGCGCCAGAGGCCGCGCCGGGCGCAAACACTCCGCCGTCCGGCAGCGGCGAGGGCAATCGCAACCAGGGCGGCGCGCGCTATTTTTATTCAGTCAACGGCGACGCGGAGTTGGTTGCCGACATGATCGCCAAGTGGCTGCTCAAGCACGAACGCATGACCTCGCCCAAAGTCATTGTCGGCGAAAGCTATGGCGGCATCCGCGCGCCGAAAACCGCGCAGGTGCTGCAAACGCGCAAAGGCGTCGGACTGAGCGGCATCATGCTGGTCTCACCAGTGATGGACTACGGCACCTTCCGCGGGCCACGGCACCGCACATCAACGTTTGTCAACACGCTGCCGACCATTGCAGCCGCCGCACGTGAAGCCAAAGGGCAGGCCTTCAAGGCGCGCGACGAGTTGGCCGAAGTCGAAGCCTATGCCCGCGGCGCTTATCTGGCAGACCTGATGCGCGGCCCGCGCGATGTGGCCGCCCTCGACCGTGTCATCACCAAAGTCGCCGGATACGCCGGGCTGGCTGACAACGTGGTGCGCCAATACGGCGGCCGGCTCGACGAGTTCATCTACATCCGCGAGGCCAACCGCGCAGCCCAGCGCACCGCCAGCGGCTACGACGCCAGTGTCACCGGCGATGACCCCGACAGCACCGCCTATTTCCCCCGCTGGGATGATCCCTTCTCGGGTGCGTTATCAGCGCCGGTGGCTGGCGCCATGCAAAGCCTCTATGCCAAACTCGGCTGGAAAACCGAGCTGGAATACAATCTGTCGTCCGGTGAGGCGAACCGCAGCTGGCAGTGGGGCAGCGCCACCAGCGGTGTCGAAAGCTTCACCCAGCTCCAGTCGGCGCTGGCGCTTGATCCCAAGCTGCGGCTGCTGGTCACCCACGGCGCCACCGATCTGCGCACGCCCTACTTCGCCAGCGTGCTGCTGCTGGAGCAGTTGCCGGCCTATGCCGACCGCCCGCGTGACCGGGTCAAGCTGGCGTTGTACCCAGGCGGACACATGCATTACAGCCGCGAGGGCGCGCGCAAGGCACTCCGGGACGAAACCAAAGCGCTGGTGGAGGCCATCGTCGCCGATCGCGCAAAAGTGGAGTGATGCCACGCAAACTGGTTAAAATGGGACATACAGAGTTAATGCTCGCTAGGGCCCCTGCTGCGCGATTCTAGAGGCTAAATTTCGCCCGCTACCACCCTAGCCAGAAATTATTCTCGCGTGCTGGCGGTGCCTCTAAAGCCGCCTACGCCCCGCTCTACACTGCCACGCTCGCCCTGTTGCCAGAATTCTCTCTCCGAGGCGCCGAGCGTGGTTAAAAGGCATGCAAACCAGCACTTTAGCCTTAACGCAAGTGCTCACACCTCGCCGGCGATAAAGCTCTTGATCAACGCGCAGGCGATGGCTTGCTTGCCGGGAACCCACCAGTTCTGCGGATGCTTGCCCGCCATCATTTGCGCCGCCTCGTCGCGGCTGAACCAACGCGCCTCTTCAATCTCATCGGGATTGATCGTGATCGTCGTCGACGTCGCATAGCCGATACAGCCGATCATCAGCGAATGCGGAAACGGCCACGGCTGTGTCGAATGGAACTTCACCTCGCCGACATCGATGCCAGCTTCCTCATGCACCTCACGCTGCACCGCGTGCGCGATGTCCTCGCCCGGCTCGATGAAGCCAGCGAGCGTCGAATACATGCGCGGCTCTTTCGCAAATCGCGCCTCATGGCCGAGCAGGCAGCGGCCACCGGCTTTGTCCACCACCAGCATGATCACCACCGGGTCCGTGCGCGGGAAATGCTCAAGCCCGCACGCCCAGCACTTGCGCCGCCAGCCACCGTCCTTGACCAACGTCGTGCCGCCACAGCGGCCACAGCATTTGCCGTTTTCGTGCCAGTGGATCAGCGCCTTGGCCTGCCCGATCAACGACAGATCTTCTGGGCTCATGACGCCTTGCATCGCCAGCGAGCGCAGATCGACCAACGGCCGCAAGTGGGTGAGCGCCCCCGGCGCATGGCTGGTCCGGTGCTCGGTGACGCCGATGGCAAAGTGCGGCACGCCCGTTTTGCGATCAACGCCGAGAAACAGCACTTCTTCCGCAGCAAACGGCAGCCCCGCCGTATCAAGCTCAGCCCGCGACAGCCAACGGATGCCAGCCTCGGTGCGCTCCTTGTTGGAGCGGATCACCGGCTTTTGATCGGCCAGCACCAGAAATCGCGCATCGGCGCGGCCCAGCAGGCCGGACAGATAGCTCTCATCGGACCGTTTGAGACCTTGCCGGTCCAGCACCGTTGTCGTGCCTAAAGTTGGAAACATTGCGCCCTCGTCAGCAAGCCGCCGCCAGATCTCATCAGGCCCCGCGGCCGACGCAAATCAGTGGCCCCTTAACAACCACGGCAGGGCCCCCAGCGCAATGCGGGCTGTGTGCAGGTGCGGGATGCGAGATGCGAAGTTTAACACCCGCCCACTACCTCTGCCAGCGTCGGCATTCCCCGAAGGCCAAACACTTGGGGGCCAAACATTCGGGCCCAAACAATCGGGGCCGGCGTCACGCCGTCGGCAAGCGTCGCCAAAGCAGCCAAATGTGAACTGGCCTGCGCCAACTTGAAAGCGACCACCATTTTGCGGAACCGCTTCCGCAACCAACGAACTTATGTTCCACACCGATCATCTTTGACCGACAAATCAACCGGGCTAGGTCGCCGCAAAGAGAGGCCAGGGACGAAACATGATCCAGTACCTCACACGCCATTGGCAAGGCGCGCACCATATTTTGCTGGCCCTGCTGGTGAATGGCATACTGGTTTACACGTTGGCGATCGCCGCGATTCTGTTGGTCGCAAATCAGCTCCAATGGCCAGTGTTGTCGACGCCGCAACTTGTGGCTTCGCTATTGCCTCTGCTTGTCATTTTTGGATGGTCCGGAGTTGGTGTCATGCGCTCGGCACTCCGAACGATCAGCGATCAGCACGCCCATCCGGTGTGGAAAATTTTCTCTGTCGTCGCCGCTTTACTCGTCCTGGTCGCGATCGTCGCGACGGCTTCGGACCTCCGTCGGCTCAGCTCATCAACGTGACCAACTGCCCAGCGGTCATCATTCACTCCCACCATCTCCCACGCCATACCCCACGCCATACCCAGGGCGCACTACCCACTCAATGCCTCCACCAGCTTCAACCGTTGCACCTTGCCGGACGGGCCTTTGGGCAGTTCCGCGACGACGTGCCAGCGTTGCGGGGATTTGTAGGCGCCGAGTTCGTTCAGACAGTGCGCGTTCAGGCTGGCGGGGTCGAACGCCGCGCCAGGCTTGAGGATGACCGCTGCGGCGATGTCCTGGCCGTAGTTCGCGTCGGGGATGGCGAAGGCCGCGGCTTCCAGCACGTCCGGATGGCGCAGCAGCGCTTCGTCGATCTCCCGCGGCGCAATGTTTTCACCGCCCTTGATGATCAATTCCTTCAAGCGTCCCGTGACGAAGTAAAACCCATCCGCATCGCGAAAGCCGAGATCGCCGGTGCGCAACCAACCGCTCCGCGTTGACAACCTGAGCCGTCTTCTCCGGCGCCTTGAAGTAACCCACCATGACGTTCGGGCCACGCAACACAAGCTCGCCCGTTTCGCCCGTATCGAGAGGCCGCCCCGCCCGATCAATCACCCCGGCCTCGACACCGCACGGCAATCCCGGACTGCCATAGCGGCGGCGCGCATCGTGCGGGTTGCAGAACACGGTGGAGGCGCACTCCGTCATCCCCATGGCCTCAATGACGGCAATGCCAAAACGCGCTTCGAACGCCCTGTGCTGATCGGGCGGCAACGGCGCCGACGCCGACCGGCCGAAGCGCACGTGTGGAACCTTTCGCGTCTCATCGCCTGCCAGCAGATAGGCAATCATCGTCGGCACCATATTCATCCACGTGCAGCGATACCTCTCTGCGTGATCCCACCATTGGCTCGCCGAAAAGCGATGCGGCGCGATGATGCTGCCACCAGAGACGAACGGTGCCAACGTCGCGATGACCTGCCCGTTGATGTGATAAAGCGGCAGCGAACTCAGCACACGATCATCGCACGTCAGGCTGTGCCAGGCAGCGACCGTGCGCGCACTGGCCAGCAGATTGGCGTGGCTCAGCAGCACGCCCTTGGGTTCGCCGGTGGTGCCCGAGGTGTACATCAGCAGCGCGATGTCGGTGGGCTTGGTCGCAGGTGCGATCTGTGTTTCGCCGGTGTTTGGCCCACTGGTCTTCGGAAAGTCCTCCGCCACATCGATGTCGATGATGACGATCTCAGGCGGCAACGCGAGCGTGGCCACGGCCGCGCGCAACAACGCCTCGTGCGCCGCGCAGCCAAATACCAACCGCGCTTCGCTATGCGCGATCACTGCCGCCAGCGGGCGTTCAGCCGACAGCAAGTTCAACGGCGCGGCCACATAGCCCGCGCCCATGAGGCCGAGAAACAGCGCTGTGGTCTGATACCCATTATGCAGATGCAGCGCGATGGTCGCTCCGGACGCGATGCCACGGCTGGCCAGAAAAGCAGACACCCGTCGCGTGCTCTCCGCCAGCACACCGTAAGTGAGCGTCCGCCCCGTCTCCGGCGCAATCAAGAGTGGCGCATCAGGTGACGCCGCGGCGTGCGCCGCCATCACGGCACCGATGGTCTTGGCCATCACGTGCTGTACCGTTTGACGTAGTCCCCCAGCACGTCGTCAATGCTCGGCACGTGCTCTTGGATCGGCCGCGAAATCCGCGTGATGTTGAGATAGTTGCGATACGTCATATTGTCGGAGAAGCTGTTGCCGCCCCACGTGCCGCAGCCCATCGACAGCGAAAACGGCAGGCCGTTATCAAAGCTCCCACCGGTCGCAATCGCGTGCGCCTGATTGACGATCACACGGCAGACTTTCAACGTGTGCCCGAGCTGCAGCGCCTGCGCAGTGTCATTCGAATGCAGGCTCACAGAGTGCCCGGCACCCTGGTAGTCGTAGATCTTCGACACAATGTGCGCCGCGTCCGCAAAGTTTTTGGCCCGATAGACCGCCAACACTGGTGACAGCTTTTCCCCAGAGAATGGATGCCCGCCGCCGAAGCTGTCTTCTTCCACCATCAGGAATTTCGCAGCAGCGACAACGGGCCGCGTCAGCCCTGCCCTTTTGGCAAGAACGGGTGCCGCCTGCGCAATCAATGTCGCCGACAGTTTGCCGCCCGGCCACAACACCGCCTGCAGCGCAACTTTCTCAGCCGCATCCAGCAACACCCCGCCGGCACGGGTCAACGCTGCAATCGCCTCGCCATAAACCCTCGCATCGATGATGGCACTGTTTTCAGACGAGCAGCTGGTGGCATTATCAAACGTCTTCGAGCGCGCGATTTTTTGCGCGGCGTCATCAAGATCCGCACTGGCATCGATGATGCTTGCGACGTTGCCGGCGCCGACACCGAAGGCCGGTGTGCCGCTCTCATAAGCCGCGCGGATATTGGCTTGCGAGCCGGTGGCGACGATCAAATCAGCCTGCCGCATCAGCGCATACGTCGTGTCTTTGGTCACTGGCGCGGGCAGCATCTGCACCAGGTCACGCGGCGCGCCGATGCGGTCGAACTCAGCATGCACAAAATCGATCAGCGCGCGGCACGTGCTCCAGCCCTTCGGCGACGGCGCGACGATCACCGCGTTGCGCCCCTTGAGCGCGTTGATGATCTTGTTGGCCGGTGTGGCGCCTGGATTGGTCGACGGCGTGATTGCGGCAACAACACCCACCGGCCGCGCGATCTCGATGATGCCGGTCATTGCATCGTCCGACAGCACACCGACGCTCTTGGCACCCTTCAGATCCCGCAGCAGCCCCAGCGTCTTGCGCTGGTTCTTGGTGATCTTGTCGGCGACATTGCCAAGGCCCGTATCGGCGACGGCCATTTCGGCCAACTGCCGGTTGCGCGCCGGCTCCAGAATGGCCCAGCCTGCTGCGGCCACCAGCCAATCGGCTTGCGCCTGTGTGTAACCGTCAATTGCACTCTGCGCCGCTCGCGCCCGCACAATCAGCGCCGCGACAAGGGGCCCGGCGGGCGTGTCTGCAAAGACGTGCTTGGGCTCGGCCATGACGCTCGGTTTCTCGCGCAGTGATCTCGAACAGTGATCGGATGTCACGAGCGTTCCTAGCGTGCTCCGCGTCAGCGCGTCTACGTCCCGCACCGGCCACGGTGGGTTTCGCGACGCTGATCCGCCCCACAAGCCGCTCCTGCCGTTGCCAGCAAAAACAAGCCGCCCCGCCTGCCAGCGGCAAACGGGGCGATTGAGCTCATAGGCTTCCCGCCGCAACGCTTACGCGCCGCCAGCCTTTTTGACTTCGTCGGCGAAGTCCTCGACCGGCTTCTCGATGCCTTCGCCGAGCGCGTAGCGCACGAAGCTGGCGATGGTGACGGGCGCACCGACCCTGCCTTCAGCGTCCTTCAAGGCTTGACCCACCGACTTGCCGCTGTCGTGAATATATGGCTGGTCAAGCAGGCAGTGTTCCTTGGCGTAGCTCTTGAGGCTCGACTGGAAGATCTTCTCCAGCACCTCCGGCTTCTTGCCCTGGTTCTTCTCGGCCAAGATGGCCTTTTCACGTGCCAGTACGTCAGCGGGAACGCCAGCAATGTCGAGCGCAATGGGGTTGGTCGCGGCGACGTGCATGGCGATCTGCTTGCCAAGCTCGCTCAAGGTCGGCTTATCGCCCTTGCTTTCGAGCGCCACCAGCACACCGATCTTGCCAAGGCCATCGGCGACCTTGTTGTGCAGATAGTCGGCGACGATGCCGTCGGTAACCTTGGCCACCGCCGTGCGCCGCGCGGTCATGTTCTCGCCGATGGTGGCGACCATTTCCTTGACAGTGTCTTCAACCGTGAGTTTCGAGCCCGGATACGTCATCGCAACCAGCTTGGCGATGTCGCCGCCGGCCTTCGGTGCAATCGATGCAATGCCGCGCACCATGTCCTGGAACTTGTCGTTACGCGCGACGAAGTCGGTTTCCGAATTGATCTCGACCAGCGCACCCACATGGCTGCTGATGGTCGCGCCGATGAGGCCCTCGGCGGCGATGCGGCCCGACTTCGAGCCCGCTTTGATGATCCCCTTCTTGCGCAGGAAGTCGATCGCTTCCTCGATGTTGCCCTTGGTTTCACCCAGCGCCTTCTTGCAGTCCATCATGCCGGCGCCGGAGCGCTCGCGCAGCTCTTTCACCATCGCGGCTGTGATATCAGTCATCGGAACCCTTCAGCTTTCTTGAGGCGCATCTGTACGAGCAAACCTGCCAGTGCGGTGCGCGGCTATGCCGTCCTGTAAATCACGGCGCCGTTCAATTCAATGGCACGTTGAGCGCGGTATCCCCGACGATGATGCCGCCGCGATTGCCGATCTCGATGGAGCCATAGCGTTGCTTGAAACTTTCCGGCAGCGGCCTGTCGTCCGCCATCGAGAGCCATAGCCGTAACAGATGCCGCTTTTTGGGCGCCTCCGGCCAGTCACGGAACGCGGTGCGATCATGCAACAAGCCGTGATTATAGACGAACTGCATGTCGCCGGGCTGCAGTTGCATGGCCAGATGCAGCTGCGGATCGTTGGTCAGTTCATCAAACAGATCGAGCGCTTCGATGTGGGCGGGCGGCAGCCGCGGCGCCTCCGGGAACCGTTGCGCGCTGTCGACATACTGCCGCTGGTAGATGCCCGTCAGCAATCCGTTGTGCCAGTTCAGCACGGGAATTTCGAAATACGGTTTTTGCCCGGCAGGGACTTCGCCGCGGCGATCCGTTGCCACCGGCTCAAACATCAACGCCGCCAGCTCCGGGCGCCGCTTGAGCATCTCGTTGTAGACGGTCGCCGTACTGACCAGCAGCGACTTGCCGCCCTCCATGGCCTCCCGGATGCACATCAGACCAACCACGTCGGACGAATTTGTATGGAAGGTCTGCCGCGCGGCAGTCTGATAGATGCGGACTTTCGGATCGCTCGGATCGGCACCGATGTCACGGACATGGCCGAGAATGTGCCCCATCGCGTTCTGCGAGCGCGCCGATCCCAGATGCGCCCCGATGCCACAGAACACGGCAGCGGCAAACGTCACGTCATAGTTTGCAACCGGCAAGCCGCGGATCAGCTCAAAACCGATCCCGTGCAGCAACGTATTTTTGAGCCGTGCGAGCGTCGCGCCGAACTGCGGCAGCGGAAAGTCCACCTGGGTGATCTGGCCGATCTCGGTGCCGCGGCTCAGAAACGCACGCGCGGCACTTTCGATTTCAGCAATCTCGGCGGCCGACAGCTGCCGGATCCAGCGCTCAGGCGCCGCCGCCATCGACGCACCCGCCCACGCCGACGGGCCGGTGATCGGTCCGGGCGGGAGCGGCATCGTCGAGGTCGCGTTGAGAGCCATGGGTGGATGGACCGTACAGATCGGTAATTCTGTAGGTTGGGTTAGCGCGCCTGTCTTTGCGTGACAGCAAAGGGATGATTTTTCCGCGCGCGTAACCCAACATTGTCGCTTGCGAAGTTGGGTTACGGCGCAGAAGTGCGCCTAACCCAACCTACGCAGGTATCAAACAGCCTTGGCGGCGACCAGCTTCTTGGCCTGATCGATCCAGCCTTCTTTCTCGGTCTGGCCACGCAAGCGCAGCGTCTTGTCGAGCAGCTGCAGACCTGCAGGGTCGAGGTCCGCGATCTGCCAGAAGTGGAACACGCCCGCATCGTTGAGGCGCTGTTCGAGCTTACCGTTGATGATCTTGATCAGCTTGAGGTCATCGGCTTCGCCGCGCGGACCTTCGATGCCTTTGAACTTGCCCGGCAGTGCCTCCGCACCAGGGTTCTCAGAAGCACCCACGTCAACGCCCGAACCCGCTTGGCCACGCTCGATGCCGTCGATGCAGGCGCGCGCAACCAGATCGCAATACAGCGTGATAGCGCGGCCGGCGTCGTCGTTGCCGGGGATCGGATAGTCGATGCCATCCGGATTGCAGTTGGTGTCGATGATCGCCACGATCGGGATGCCGAGCTTCTTGGCTTCGGCGATCGCGATCTGCTCTTTATTGGTGTCGATGACGAACAGGATTTCGGGCAGGCCGCCCATTTCCTTGATGCCACCGAGCGATTTTTGCAGCGTGTCGCGGTCGCGCGTCAGTTCCAAGAGTTCCTTCTTGGAGCGGCCTTTGGCTTCACCGGCGATCAGCTCGTCGAGCTGGCGCAGGCGGCGAATCGACTGCGAGATGGTCTTCCAGTTGGTCAGCGTGCCGCCGAGCCAGCGGTGGTTCATGTAATATTGCGCCGAGCGCTTGGCGCCTTCCGCGATATTCTCCGACGCCGTGCGCTTGGTGCCGACGTAGAGCACGCGGCCACCCTTGGCGACGGTGTCGGAAATTTTGACCAGCGCGGTGTGCAGTAGCGGCACCGTCTGGGCGAGGTCGATGATGTGGATGTTGTTGCGGGCGCCGAAGATGAAGGGCGCCATTTTCGGGTTCCAGCGATGCGACTGGTGGCCGAAGTGACAGCCAGCTTCAAGAAGCTGGCGCATGGAGAATTGCGGCAGAGACATGGGAGTCCTATGGGTTTTCCGGTTGAACCGCCGCGGACTTCAGTCTCTCTTGATTGCGCGTTCCGACTCCCCTGCAGAGAGCCGGCCGGAACGCGCGGGAGCGCTGAGCCGGTTGCGGAAGCAAAAAGGACACCGGAGCGTTCGGACGGGGCTTTATATCCGCCGGACGCACATCCGCGTGTGGAGTGAGGCGGGGTATAGGGGGGGCGGCGGCCAAAAGGCAACAGCGGCGGATTGGGACGGTTGGACGCGCCGGTCGGGAGTTGCATGGGTCAAGCATGGCGCGAACGCGCCCGCCGAGACCTGACCGCTCGTTTTTCAGGCTGGCTTTCGGCCGCGGACTATCTGAATGACCGCTTTGGGGCCAGGTGCGGAAGTGTGCGGCGCTCGAATCCCCTCTCCCCGTTCTTCACGGGGAGAGGGTTAGGGTGAGGGGCGGCCCCAGGCGATGACGTTCGGTTGCGGTCGACGCTATCGGTGGATAAACTGACGTCAAACATGCACCACGAGCCCATCTTCGACAGCGAGTTTTGACCCAGTGCCGACATCGCGGGAGGCCGTCTCCAGTCTCAAACAAATTACCGCATTACGGTGAAAGCGGAACAAGCAGTCGCTACTTGAGATTAGCCTCATGACGTCTTGGGCTCATCGACCATTGTGTACCGGAATCGCAATGGCTGGCGCCCTGCATGATCGTCTGTGTTCGCTTGAGCCGCATCCGCTTGTCGTAGCCCTCGCAGAACGTTGCGTCGCGCTGGCACGACAGCAGGTGGCCGATCTCGCCGAGGCCCATGTCGCGGTACATCTCGGCATACTTGAAGCGAGTCACATTGAACACATAGCTCGTCTCGGTCTGCTCTTTGACCTCCATCTCCATGGCACCGCCGAGCTTCCAGAGCGATGGCGATCGACGAAGGTCTGGATGGACGTCTTGCCGCCGACCTTGGCCGCGAATTCCTTGGCCTGTTCGATCGAGGAGGCACGTACGGCATCTGCGATGGTCTTCTGCGCCACCTCGATGCCGTGGCTTGCCTTGAGTGTGTCGTAGACGTGTTTGAGGATCATTGCCTCGATGCGCCGTTGCGCGAACATCGGGATCGGAGCGCGAACCGCTTCGGTCATGGGTACCTCTTTGGTGTCAGCAACCTGTCGGGCCTACTTATTGCCGGCGCCGACCAGTATTTCCATATCGACAACGAAAGGCCGCCGGCCTCCACCATCTGGGAACGAGAGCCGCATCGTCTCGCGCACAGCCTTCTTCGTCGCATCCGGCAGTTTGACGTACTCCTGGCCGGAGATTCCGGCTCCCGCCTCGGTCCCGGCGAAGTAGTCATCGAAGGAAGCGAAGGAAAATGAACGGGTCTGGCGGCGACCTCGACATCGGAGAAGGCCGCGCCGGCAAGCAAGTCCCGCAGCCGCTCGACGGTTCGGATCGAAGCGTAACGATTGAGCTGCTCTGCCCGCTCAGGCAAATGCTGCCCGATGACGGTTCCGATGCGCGTGAAAAGCGAGCGCTCCGGCGTCGAATTGACGATTGCCGCTGCACGGCCGCCGGGCTTCAAGACGCGCTTGAATTCGGCGAGGCCTCGACCGGGATCATCGAAGAAGGCGAGCCCGAGTTGGCAAATCACGCGGTCGAAGCGAGCATCGGGATAGGGCAGTTTATGGCCGTCGAATTGCTCGAACGTGATGCCAGCATTCTCGGGATTGCCCCGAGCGGCATCGAGCATGGTCGCGGAGATGTCACCGGCAATCACCTCGCCGCCAGGTCTGGAGCGGTCCCGTGCCGCCCTTGCTGCGGCGCCGGTGCCGGTCGCAACGTCCAGGGTGCTTTGGCCCCTAGCGAGCTGGGCCGCATCTAGCAGCACAGGAATGAAAGCCTGCGTCACGCGGGCAAACATCTGGTCGTAGCCCGTCGCACCTCCGACATAGAGCGTTTCGGTCATAACTGGCCTCCCTGGCCTGGAGTGCGACTTGGTCAGCTACGGTAGCAGAAAGCTGCAGTCGGTCGAGGGCAGCGTAGAGCAAGGCAGAGATGTCTCAAAGTGGCCCAGACCGCCTTCGTTCCTTTTGATGACGCCGCAGACGAGATGAAAGCATAAGCGAACGCACTTTGCGAGCATCGGACTCGTTGCCGCCCCTCACCCTAACCCTCTCCCCGTTGCGAAGGGCAACGGGGAGAGGGGACGCGCCCCGCGATGTCTCTTGCGGGTCAAAAGCAGCACCCCTCCCTCAACTCCCGTTTCGGTCGTGAATATCCGCGAAGAAATAATCCTTCCAGCTGTCGGCTTTGGGCTTGATGATCCCAGCGCGTTGCATGTAGTCGGCGTAGATCTTGGTGTTGTTCGGCGCGCCGTGAAAATGCCGCCGGGCTGCGACAGCAGTGCTGCGAGTTCGTCGACGGTCGCCCTGTCCTTAGCGATGGCCAGATAGCTGGCGGCGGCGGCCTTGGGGTCCTTGGCGATCAGCTCGGACGCCTCGTCGAAGGCGGCGATGAACGCCTTCATGATCTTCGGGTTGGCGTCGCGGAACTTCTGCGTGGTGAACGAGCACGTGATGTGCGCCGGGCCGCCGAGCACGTCGTTGGAGCTCAGCACCGACCGGATAGCCGGGTTCTTCAGCGCAATTTCCTGGAATGGCGACAATGAGAAATGCGTGTTGACCTCATGCTGCATGCTGAGCAACGCCGTGGTCGCCTCGGGATGGCCGAGCTGGACCTGATTGGTGACTAGCTTCTGCGAGGCGTCCGTTGAGCCGTATTCCTTTTCCAGCGCGATACCGAGCACGGTGGCCTGCATGGAGACTTTGATGGTCGGCACGGCGATGCGGTCGGTGGGACCGAAGTCTCGGATCGATTTGATATCCGGATTGCGGGTCAGGAGCTTCATCGGCAGCCCGGCGACGCCGACGATGGCCTTCACCTGCCCGTTGGTTTTGCCCCACAGCAGCAGCATGTTGGAGACGCCGGAAGAGACGATATCAACCGAACCCGACAACAGCGCGTCGGTCGCCGCACCGCCGCTGTTGAAGGTCACCCAGTCCACCTTCAGCGGCGCTGCACCTTGGGCTGCCGCGTGCTTTTCCAGCAGCTTTTTCTCTTCCATGATCAGCAGCTGCGCATAGAGAATGCCCGGCTGCTTGGTGATCTTGATCTCGCTGACGTCGGCCTGCGCGGCGTGCAGCCACAGTAGTGATGCCACGCCGGCCAGCGCCGCCCTGAATAGAGCACTCATGTGACATCTCCCTCGGGTCTTTACGGTGCGGGCAGCCTTGCCGGTGAGCCGCCTCATTACCCACAATCGTGCGGCGGCCAACGTCCAGACGCAAGCCGGATTTCTGCGAAGGTGTTTGCGGCGGGCACCACATGGGGACCGGCACCTGAACGGCGCTCGGCAATGGTGCGGATTTGCGATCCCCCGTGCCAAGCCGTTCAGGTGCTTGTCCCCAATCCCGCTCGAAACTCCACATGCACGACCCTTCTGGCTGCCGGAATGCGGGCACGCTGCGAGCGGTGCAGCAGCAACGGGCGCAGGGCGACGATATCGCCACGGACGGCAAGGCAGAGGCGGGACGGGCTTGTTGCGACCAAGGCTGCGATCGCATCCGCCGCCAGCCGGCCATGCACGTGCGACCCTGGAACAACCTCCAACGGGCCGTTGCTCTCGTCGCAATCGTCGAGATGGATGCGCAGCGCCACCGTGCGCTCCAACAGCCCGACCGGCCGCTCGCGACCGTCTTCGGCCCGGTCCTGATGCCACGGCACAAACCAGTTGGCGCCCGCCGTTTTGTCAAACGCCTGCAGCCGGGTCAGCTGCGCGGGCGCCTCGAGCAGACGTCCCGCCAGGTCAAGCAGCCCGGCATGGGTGGCAAACCACCCTTGCGCTTCGGGTGAAAAAGCACCGGCACGGGCCCCGCCGCTCCGGTCCGGCAGCCGCGGAAATGAGGCGTCCATGGCCAACAAGTCGCGCTCGCTCATCGCATATTCGACAACTGCAATACCGCCGGCGGCAAACTGCTGTTGCAGGGGCGCACGCCGGCGCACGGTGCTGGTATCGTCCATCAATGGCTCCGAACTGCAAGCTCCGGGGCTGTGGGCTCGCCCTGGGGTCAGACCCACGAGTCAGCCCCAAAACGGCCCGTCTCGTCACCACCGATCCCGAAATTCGCACGGCCTGTCAAATCTCAAAGCCCTGCGTCATCTCGCACCTGCGACCCTCCTGCGCTTGCATGGCTGCGAGCCGCGGGCGCACGGTCCGGCCAAGGAGATCACCATGGATCGGCAGCCCTCGGCGCGCCCATCGACCAGTGTCACAGCCAATCCCGCCCTGGCAGGTGCCAAGGGTTGCTGTCCGCGCTGTGGCAAGGGCGCCCTTTTTCGGCGTGGTCTCATTTTGCGGGACCGATGCGCCGTCTGTGAGCTGGATTTGCACTTTATCGATACCGGTGACGGCCCCGCCGTGTTCGCCATCTTCATCCTGGGCTTTCTGGTGCTTGGCATGGCGCTGATCGCCGAGTTCAAGTTCGGTGCGCCGCTGTGGTTCCACGTGATTGCCTGGGGCCTGCTGACACCGCTGCTGGCGCTTGGTATTCTGCGCACTCTCAAGGGCTTGCTGATCGGCCTGCAATACCGCAACAAGGCCGAGCAGGGCCAACTCGCACCCCCGGTCATCAAACGCGGCTGACAGCAGACGGGACGCAGCACGCATGCTCCGCAAATGGCTTACCGCCGGCCTCCTGGCACCGTCGATCGCGAGCCTGATCGTGCTGGCCGTCCTGCTGTCCCTCGGCACCTGGCAGATGAACCGCAAAACCTGGAAAGAGGGCCTGCTCGCCCAACGCCTTGGCATGGCCCAGAAGGCCCCTGTCGAAGCGGGTCCGGCACTCCTGCTGGCCAATCCGCCCGAGTTCATGCGGGTCCAGCTCACTGGCCAATTTCTGCACGACAAAGAACGGTTCTGGTTCGCCGATGGCCGAGAAGGCTCAGGCTTTCATGTTTTCACGCCGTTCGAAGTGGCAACAAGTCCGCCGTCAATCCCGCGCGTCACCGTGTGGGTCAATCGCGGCTATATCCCCGCACGCCTGCGTGACCCGGCCCAGCGCGCCCAAGGGCAAGTCCAGGGCCAAACGACCGTCGCCGGTGTCACCCGCTTGGGCGGCGAGCGCAACAGCTTCACCCCCGCCAACGACGTCGCCAAAAATGTTTGGTACTGGAAAGACTTACCAGCCTTGCATGCTTCGGCCTTTCCCGGCCATGTCCCCCTGGTGCCTGTCATGATCGACGTCGACGCCCAGCCCGCTCCGCCCGGTGGCTGGCCGCGCGGTGGCACGGCCCAAGCTCGCCTCTCCAACCGCCACCTGGAATATGCGCTCACCTGGTACGCCTTGGCGGCCACGCTGATCGGTGTTTTTTTGGCGTTCGCGCGCAGCCGGCTGGTCCGCGCCACACAATAGATGTTAACGGCGAATAGTTTCGTCGCCGCCTTGGTCCCCGCCTGCGGTATAGAGAGCGGGCACCCCATCGACTCCCATCCCGCTTCTCCCGCCCCGAGCTCCCCACGTGCAGTATATCTCCACTCGCGGATCTGCCCCCGCCCTCGGCTTTGAAGACGCGCTCCTCGCCGGCCTCGCCCGCGACGGTGGGCTCTATGTGCCTGAGACGTGGCCCACCCTGTCACCAGCAGAGATCGCCGTTCTCGCCGGCCAGCCATTCCATGAGGTCGCCACTGTCGTGCTGATGGCGCTCTCCGGCGGCGCCATTCCGCGCGCCGACCTCGCCGCCATGACGCGCGAAATCCTACGCGACCTTCGGCCACCCCTCTGTAACACCGCTCATCCAGATCGGCCCCAATCGGTTCGTCCTCGAACTGTTCCACGGCCCCACGCTCGCGTTCAAAGATGTGGCCATGCAGCTGCTCGCGCGCATGATGGACTACGTGCTCAAGAAACGTGGCCAGCGCGCGACGATCGTCGGCGCCACCTCCGGCGACACCGGCGGGGCCGCCATCGAAGCCTTCCGGCATTCCACGCGCGCCGATGTCTTCGTCCTGTTCCCTGACGGCCGCGTCTCCGACGTGCAACGCCGCATTATGACCACACCTTCCGAACCGCATCTGCACGCGCTCTCCGTCACCGGCACCTTCGACGATTGTCAGGCCCGCGTGAAGGACATGTTCAACAACTTGGCGTTCCGCGATCGGCTCAAACTCTCCGGCGTCAACTCCATCAACTGGGCGCGTATCGCAGCCCAGGTGACCTACTACTTCGTCGCCGCCACCGCCCTTGGCGCACCGCATCGGCCGGTGTCGTTCATCGTCCCCACCGGCAACTTCGGCGACATCTTCGCCGGCTACGTCGCCAAGCAGATGGGCCTGCCCATCGAGCGGCTGACGATCGCCACCAACAGCAACGACATCCTCGCCCGCACCGTCCACAGCGGCGCCTACGAAACCCGCGGCGTCGTCGCCACCAGCTCGCCGTCGATGGATATCCAGGTCTCCTCCAACTTCGAGCGCTACCTGTTCGAGGCCTCCGGCCGGGACGCGACAAAAATTCGTGGCTTCATGGACAGCCTCAAGCAATCCGGCCGTTTCACGCTTGATGAACCGATGGCGCGCCAGCTGAAGACAGACTTCGGCGCCTATGCCGCCACCGAAGAGGCCGTCGCCGCCACCATCCGCAAAGTCCACGCCGAGGCCGGCTACCTGCTCGACCCCCACACCGCCTGCGCCGCGGCTGTACCAGTCTCGCAAGGCGCCCCCGAAATCATCCTCGCCACCGCCCATCCGGCAAAATTCCCGGACGCGATGCAGTCCATCGCCGGCATCCACCCTGCATTGCCGCCACGCCTCGATCGCCTGATGACCGATCCCGAGCGTATGACCCATCTTCCCAACGATATCACCAAGATCAAAGAGCACATCATGGCCACTATCGCCACCCGAGCCCGCGCATGAGTATCTCCGGCCAAATCACCGTGCTGCCCAACGGCGTCCGCGTCGTCTCGCAACACATGCCGCATGTCGAAACCGTCTCGCTTGGCGTCTGGGTCGATGTCGGCGCGCGCCACGAGAGCGAAGCCGAAAACGGCATGTCGCACTTCCTCGAGCACATGGCCTTCAAGGGCACCGGACGCCGCACCGCCCGCGCCATCGCCGAAGAAATCGAGCAAGTGGGTGGCGAGCTCAACGCCGCCACTGGCCTCGATACCACCGCCTATTTCTCGCGCGTGCTGAAAGCCGACGTCGGCCTCGCCTTCGACATCATTGCCGACATCCTGCTCAACCCAAATTATACGCCCGAAGAAATCGAGCGCGAGCGCGAGGTCATCCTGCAGGAGATCGCCGCCACCCGCGACAGCCCCGACGAGATCGCCTACGACCTCTTGAACGACGTCGCCTACCCCGATCAGCCCTTGGGCCGCACCATCCTCGGCACCATCACCAACGTCAAAGGCTTCACCGCGCCCGATCTGCGTCGGTTCCTGACCCACCACTACCACGCCGGCGCTATGGTTGTGGCCGCCGTAGGTCATGTCACCCACGCCGACGTCGTCCGCCACGCGGAAGCCCTATTTGGCGGCCTAAAAAGCGGCAGCGGGGGCGGCGATGGATTTGCCGCCGCACGCTATTCCGGTGGCACGCGGGCCTCGACCAAGGTCTTCGAGCAGAGCCATCTCCTAATGGGGTTCGAGGGGCCGAGCTTCCGTGATCCGACGTTCTACACCGCGCAAGTCTTCTCCGGCCTGTTCGGCGGTGGCATGTCCTCGCGCCTCTTCCAAGAGGTGCGCGAGCGCCGCGGGCTTTGTTATTCGATCTATTCAAGCTGCTGGGGACTTGGCGACACCGGCCTGTTCACCATTCACGCGTCGACGGGGCACGACATGCTGACCGAGCTGATCGATGTCGTGCGCGCCGAGTGCAGCCAGATCGCCGCCACCGCGCCTGATGTGCGCGAAGTTGATCGCGCCAAAGCACAACTGAAGGCGGGCCTGCTGATGAGCCTGGAAAGTTCGGGCGCGCGTGTGGAGCAAGTGGCGCGGCAAACACTGCGCTACGGGCGCTTGGTGCCGGTCGATGAATTGGTCGCCCGCGTCGATGCCGTCACCGCCAGCAACATCCGCACCTTCGCCGAAGCGATGCTGTCGGCCAAACCGGCGTCGGTGACTATCGTCGGCGCCGGCCGCAAGAGCGCTGGCCAGGCGGCCCGCGCCGCCTCCCCCTTTGCGCCTCATCCGGACCCCAAGCTCAAGGGAGCGGCATAACGTCGAATGGCCTTCCTGCTGTCATCGTCGCGCAGTGCCGTCGATCTCGACCTGCAGGGTCGAGGCGTCTCGCTGCGCGCGCCGCAGATGGCCGACTATGAGGCCTGGGCCGAACTGCGCGCTGCCAGCCGTGCCGAACTCGTGCCTTTCGAACCCGTTTGGTCGCGCGATGAATTGAGCCGCAGCGCCTACCGCCATCGCTTGAAACACTATGCCCGTGAAGGTGCGCAGGATCTCGGCTACGCGTTCTTCATCTTCGATGCCGCGGGCAACCAATTGCTCGGCTCGGTCACGCTGTCCAACGTCCGCCGCGGCGTCGCCCAGGCCGCCACCATCGGCTATTGGATCGGTACGCCTGTAGCCGGCCGCGGCGCCATGACCGAGGCGCTAGGCCTGCTCGCGCCGTTTGCGTTCC
Organism: uncultured Alphaproteobacteria bacterium; assembly: GCA_963847145.1. Taxonomy (GTDB): domain Bacteria; phylum Pseudomonadota; class Alphaproteobacteria; order Rhizobiales; family Hyphomicrobiaceae; genus JABFRJ01. The sequence continues at coordinate 475,298 of CAWJYN010000011.1, read as the reverse complement.
GCGCGCTGCACTTGCATCGGCTGGAGGCCGGCTGCGTGCCATCCAATCAAGCATCGATCCGGGTGCTCGAAAAGTCTGGCTTTGCCCAGGAAGGCGTGGCGCGGCGCTACCTGCGCATCAATGGCGCTTGGCAGGATCACCTGCTGTTCGCCCGCCTCATCGACGATCAGGCTCTGGAGGTGCGCTCCTGATGCTGGTTGCGTTCCGCCGTTTCCGTGCCGTCCTGTGGTCATTGCTCATTGCATTGACAGCAGCGGCCTCTGCCGCGCCCGCCGTTGCGCTGCAGGGGATCGAAGTCGGCCGTGAAGTCGAACGCATCGAGATCAATAGCCTCGGCACGCCCGTCAGCGGCGTCGGTGACCGGCTGCAGATCGAGACCGCGCCTGGCGCCGATGGCCTGACCGACCGCATGAGCGTTCCAGCACTCGTGCCCGGCGCCAGTCCGCACTGGTTCGTGTTTGCGCTCCGCAACACCAGCGAGGTGCGCATCGAACGTCTGTTGTCGGCCGACCGCTACAGCCAGACGGGTTCCGGCATTCTGTGGCCGCGCTTGGACGCCAAACAGATCGAGCAGGTCACGCCCTCCCTCGGCTTCCTGCCAGAAAATCTCGCCATCGACGGCGTCGATGCGTTCCGCCTGACCATCGAACCCGGCCAGACCGTCACCTTTGCTGTGGAGCTGGCCGGCGATGCATTGCCGCGCATGACCGTCTCGCGCGCCACCGACTATGAAAAGCGCGGCCGCAACCGCCAGCTGCTCAATGGCGTGCTGCTTGGCATCACCGGCCTGCTGGCGATCTTTCTCAGTGCCGTTTTTGCGGCCAACCACAAGGTGATCTTTCCAGCCGCCGCGTTATTCACGTGGTGCGTACTGGCTTACCTCTGTGTCGACTTTGGCTTCTGGCACAAACTGTTCAACGTCCGCCCCGAAGACAACGCGCAGTATCGCGCCGCCACCGAAGCCGGCATTGCTGCGACACTGCTGATCTTCACCCACACATTCTTGCGCCTGGCGGCGTGGCACGGCTTCGCCCGCGCGCTGCTGCGCCTGTGGATTCTCGCCCAGCTGGTGCTCATCGGGATTGCCTTCATTGACCCGCGCCTCGCTGCGACGTTCGCGCGCCTGTCGATGGCCGGCATCTTCGCCATCGCGTCCACCTTTGTCATCGTGCTGGCGCTGCGCGGCCAGGACCGCGCCTTGTCGCTGGTGCCGGCCTGGCTGCTGCTGGGGCTTTGGATGACCGGCATGGCGCTGGCCATGAGCGGGCGCCTGCAGACCGAAGCGGCCGTCACCTCATTGACCTCCGGGCTCGTGCTGATCGTGCTGCTGATCGGGTTCACCGTCACCCAGTATGCCTTCCGCGCCACCGATCCGGTCCATGCGCTCAGCACCGGCGATCAGGGCGTGCGGCTGCTGGCGCTTGAGAACTCTGGCGCCGCCGTTTGGGAATGGAGCGCCCGCCGCGACGAAATCAAAGTCGGCCCCGCCATCGAACAGGCGCTTGGTCTCGCCGCCGGCGACTTGCACGCCAACGCCCAGGTGTTCCTCGACCGCATGCACCCTGTCGACCGTGACCGCCTGCGCCAGGCGCTCGATACCCTCAAAGAGCGCGGCGCCGGCGATCTGCGCCTCGAGTTCCGCCTGCGCCATATCGACAACGACTTCCGCTGGTTCGCCCTCGACGCCGCCTCTGACCCCGATGGCGACGCGCGCCGCACCCGCCTTGTCGGCCTGGTCCGCGAGATCACCGACAGCCGCTCCGCGCAGGAGCGCTCCGTCCACGACATGGTTCACGATCCGGTCACCGGCCTGCCGACGCGCGCCTTGTTCCTCGACCGGCTCGCCATCGCCGTCGCCCGCGCCAAGAGCGAACCGCTGGTGCAACCGACAGTCATCCTCGTCGATGTCGATCGCTTTGCCGCCACCGCCACCGCCGACCGCCCCCTCGAGGCCGATGGCCTGTTGATCGCCGTCGCCCGCCGCCTGTCCCACCTCGTCGGCCACGGCGAGACACTGGCGCGCATCGGCGGCGACCAGTTCGGCATCCTGTTGATCGCCCAGCGCTCACCGCGGGAGCTGCAAGCGCTCGCCGAAAGCGTGCGCCTCGCCGTCCGCGGCCTGGTCCGGATCGGCACTGTCGAGATCACACCGAAAGCAGCCATCGGCTATGCCGTGCACGACCGCACCGCCAACACGCTGGCCACCGACGTCCTCGATGACGCCGAGATCGCCATGCATCGCGCCCGCCGCACTGGCCGCGACGAAGCCCTGGCCTTCACGCCCGATCTGCGCACCGACCGCCGCGACCGCGCCTTCCTCGAGGCCGACCTGCGCGACGCCATCGACAAAAAGCAGCTGACGCTCCACTACCAGCCCATCTATCTCATGCGCACTCAGGAAATCGCCGGCTACGAGGCGCTCGTCCGCTGGGAACATCCGCGTCTCGGCAAGCTCGATCCTGCTGAATTCGTGCCGCTCGCCGAAACCTCTGACCTGATCGTCAAGCTCGGCTCGGCCGTGATCGCCATGGCAGTCGCCGACCTGCAGCGCTGGCACGCCACCTATGAGCGCCCGTCCGCACCGCTCACCGTCAGTGTCAATGTCTCGCGCCGTCAGCTGGTCGGCACCAGCCTCGTTGACGAGGTGCGCAACGTCATCACCGGCGCCAGTCTGCCGCGCGGCGCGCTGCGCCTCGAAATCACCGAGACACTGGTGATGGAAAACCCCGAGCACGCCGCCAAGGTGCTGGGCGAATTGGCCGCCGCCGGCGCTGGCCTCTCCCTCGACGATTTCGGCACCGGCTATTCGTCGCTCACCTACCTCAACATCTTTCCCTTCGACACGCTGAAAATCGATCGCGCCCTGGTCCACGGCAGCAGCGAAGCCGGCACTGTCTCCGCCATTTTACGGTCTGTCGTCGCGCTGGCCCACGAACTCGGCAAGAAGGTCGTCGCCGAAGGCATCGAAACCGAGCAGGACGCGGCGGCCCTGCGCGCGCTCAATTGCGAATATGCCCAAGGCTTCTACTATGGCGAGCCGCAAACCCCGCGCGACGTGCTCCAATCGCTGAAAGACCTGCGCAAGGCTGAGCGGCGCTTGAAGCGCGGCGGCCTCATCAAGCTGCGCGAACGCAAGGCACCAGCGCCCGTGGCAGCACCGGCAGTAGCCGATGCCGCCGCCGCCCAAGCCGGCGAACAGCGCGGCTCAGTGAGCGCGAAGGGCGCCACCTCACGTTTTTTGCCCGCCGCCAAGGGCACAGCCAAAGTCACCCGCCTGCGCCCGGACGCTTCCAAATCGGCGGCAGCTTTGCCACCACCCATGCCCACAGCCGGCGGACAATACCCGCCGCGGCCGGCCGGCGCACCCCCAGCCCTGCCGACACAAAATCCCGTCGCGGCCGCTCTGGCCAACGTCGCCCGCAGCCTGACACCGCAACGCGTGCGACCGCCCGCGCCCCTCGTGCCACCGATCGCCCCATCAGCCGCCAGCGACGGCGCAGCTTACGCCGCTCGCGCCAGCCTGGCGGCACTCGGTGCCCAGATGTCGAGCACGGCCCCCCCCGTGCGGCCGCCCGCCGACCAAGTCCCGTCCGCCATCCTCGACGCGCTGGCCCGTTCGATGGCCGACATGGGTGCTGTGCAAATGGGTGGTGTGCAACCCGCGGCGCCCGCGCCCCTGGTGCTGGCACCAGCGCAGGCGCTCAGCGCCCTGCCCGTCCGCGAGCCAGTCCAGCAGATTGACCTGACGACACTCCCGCCCGGCATCGCTGCAAGCCTGGCGCGCCTCTCGGGCCAGCGCGTCGCGGCCCCTCAGACGGCACCCGGCGACCAACCCGGCGACGCAGCAGCAGAAGTGCGCTCCGCCGCCGCCGGACGCAAATAATTTGGTTGAGGCCTTCAGGCGTGCCCGGCGTCGCTGACCAGATGGCCCTGATCGACGCCGAGTTCCCACAGCGCGCGCTCGTACTTCTGCTCGATCAACGGATCAAAGATGATGTCCGCATCCGCCGCGCAGTGGAGCCACGCATTGGCACGGATCTCCGCTTCCAGCTGCCCGCCTGCCCAGCCGGCATAGCCCAGCGCCAGCAACGCCCGCGACGGCCCCTTGCCACGTGCCATCGCCTTCAGGATGTCCACCGTCGCCGTCAGGCAGATCTCGCCCTCGACCTCCAGCGTCCGCGACTTGGACTTATAGTCCGGCGTATGCAGCACGAAGCCGCGCGCGGTCTCCACCGGGCCGCCGAAATGCACGTCGCGGTCCTCGACATCGGGCGCCTCGTCACCCTTGCCCACCAGATCCTCCAGATCCAGGTGCTCCAGCAGCTCCGAAAAGCTGATGTTATCGGCCCGCCGGTTGATGATGATGCCCATCGTGTTTTCCGGCGAGTGCACGCACAGATAGATCACCGTGCGCGCAAACCGCTTATCGGTCATGCCCGGCATGGCAATCAGGAACTGACCAGCGAGGTTCTTGGAATCCGGAACCAGCGATTTCTTGCGCGGAGTTTTGCTCATGCCTCTGAGTTTAGCGCTCTCTGCCACCCAAAGGAAAGCGCAACCATACAAGTTGCATCAACGTGTGGCGCGCGCGCCCAAGGCTCAGAACGGGCCGAAGTAAGCGGCCACTGCCAGCGCGGCCACCACCACCACCGAGAGCACCGCGCGGAGGCGGCCATACCACGCCGGCGCCTCACCGAGCCCGGTCGACCACAGTTCGTACAAGCCCCAGCAGGCGATGCCGGCGGCAAGCGCGATAAGCCCCATGCGGCCCCCAGACCACACCGCGGCCCAGGCAACGAACGAGGGCACGACCGACAAGCCGTAGCGCCGCCAGCCATCACTGCGGTCGGCCGACGCCACCGCCAGCCCCCAATGAATGCCGCCAAGAAACGACAGCACCACCGCGCCATAAATCAGCAGCGCATACAGCGCCGGCCCGGTGAGCCGCGGGCCAAGCGGCTGCCCTGTGGCGATCTGCACCGCGCAACCGACGAACGGCAGCAGCCCCGCGACGCCCAGCACGACAGCAGGCCGCGGCAGCGCGGTATCTCGAAATGGCGTCATCAAGCGCAGCTCCGTGGTCGGCGAATGCTGCTGACGCTATAGCCCGCCGCTCGCACGCTGCCAAACGGTGGCCTTCAACCGTCGCGGCCCAGGTGGCTGACGAGATCGGCAATCGGCTTGACGATGTAGCTGAGGATCGAGCGCGCGTTCGTTTCGATATAGACCTCCGCTGGCATGCCGGGGATCAACTTGTGCTCGCGGGCCAGTTTGGCGAGCTCTTCGGCCGTCAGCTCGATCTGCACCTGGTAGTAGGGCTTGTTCTGCTGATCTTGATCTTTGAGGGTCGATGGCGAGACGGTGGTGACGATGCCTTCCAGGCGCGGTGTGGTCTTGGCGTTGAAGGCCGGGAATTTCACGACAGCAGCCTGCCCGCCACGCACCTTGTCGACGTCCTGCGGCTGAATCTTGGCCTCAATGATCAGCTTCTCATCGTCGGGTACGACTTGCAGGATGGGGCTGCCTGCTTGGATCACACCACCTTCAGTCGACACCGCCAAACCATTGATGCGGCCATTGCGCGGCGCGCGGACTTCGGCGCGGGACAATTTATCTTCGATGGCGGCAAGGTTTTCGCTCGCTTCGTTGAATTGGCTGAGCGCCTTGCGCAGTTCGTCGGCGACCTGGGATTGGAATTCCTTCTCGCTCTGGGCGAGCCGCAGCGTCGCTTCCTGCATCGCCGCGAGCGCCTTTTCGACATCCGTGCGCAACCGCCCGACATCACCACGCAGACGCGCTTCGTCGCGCTGCAAAGGACTGAGCCGCGCCTGATTGATAAAGCCCTTTTCGTACAGCGGCAGCACGCCCTTGAGTTCGCGCGTCACGAACTCGAATTCGCGCTGGCGCGCTTCGAGTTGCTGCTCAAGCCCGCCGAGATCGTTGCGCAGCTGTTCAACACGCTGCTTCAAGACACTCTGCTCGCCTTGCCGTCCGGTGCGGCGCGCGACAAACAAAGTGTGCTGCGCCTCGAACATGCGCAACATCTGCGGATCGGTCTGCCCCTGCAGCAGCGTCGCCGGCAGCATGAAGGTCGGTTTGCTATCGCGCTCGGCTTGCAGGCGCAATTGCTGCGTCAACGCATCCAGCGTACGGCCGCGTGAGACCCCGAGGCTGGCGCGCAATTGCGTATCGTCGAGCTTGACCAGCAGATCGCCCGCTTTGACCACATCGCCGTTCTTGACGAGGATCTTCTGCACAATGCCGCCCTCGAGATGTTGGACAGTCTTGGTGTTGCTCTCCACCGTCACGGTGCCGTTGGCAATGACCGCACCACTGATCGAGACAAAACCGAACAGCAGCGTAAGCATGCCCAGCGCACCGAGCACCATCTTGCCATAAGCAATCCACGGCTCTGTCGAGGGCCAACCCTCGCTGATGCCTTCAAGGCGCGAGCCGCCCGGCGGTAACGCGGGCAGCGTTGCCGAGGCAGTCGCAGGAACGGGCAGGCCACGGGACATCAAGTCTCAATTCTTACGGTGCCGCGGCAGGTGCGGGTTGCGGCTGCGGCGTTGTTTTGGGCGGCTCAGGCTGTTGGGGTCTGGTCCGCCGTTCGACGACGGGCTGGCCCGCGTTCTGTGCCTGGTTCGCCTGGCCGTTGATCGCTGCAAGCACCTGCTCGCGCGGGCCGAAGGCTTTCTGCACGCCCCGTTCGATGTACAGCAGCGTGTCGGCCTGCTGAATGGCCTGCACGCGATGGGAGACAAACACGATTGCTTGGCCGCGCTTGCGCATGCCGTCGATGGCCTGTGCCAAAGCGATGTCGCCGGCACGGTCGAGATTGGCGTTGGCTTCGTCCAGCACGACGAGCGCCGGGTTGCGGAACAGCGCGCGAGCCAACGCAATGCGTTGCCGTTGCCCACCGGACAAATGCGTGCCGAAGGCACCCAATTCGGTTGCGTAACCGTTCGGCAGCGACATGACGAGTTCGTGCGCGTGCGCCGCCGTCGCCGCCGCGATGATTTCAGCGTCCGTTGCATCCGCGCGGAAACGGCCGATGTTTTCCCGCACCGTGCCAGAGAACAATTCCATGTCTTGCGGCAGATAGCCGACATGCTGGCCCAGTGCTTCGCTGTCCCAGCGGCCGATCTCGACGCCATCAAGCTTGATGCTACCAGCGACGGGTGGCCACAACCCGACGAGCGCCCGCGTCAAGGTCGACTTGCCCGACGCACTCGGGCCGATGACAGCGAGCATCTGCCCCGGCTTCACGTCGAACGAGATACCATTCAGGATGAGCGTTTGCGAGCCCGGCGCCGCAACGCGCAGGCCCGACACATCAAGATGTCCCTTGGGCACCGGCATGGCCATCGAACGGTGTGACGGCGGAATGGCACCCAGCAGCGCTTCAAGCTTCGTGTAGGCATCGTGCGCTTTGAGCGAGCTGCGCCAATGCGTAATGACCTGCTCGACGGGCGCCAGCGCACGGCCGAAAATGATGGTCGCCGCGATGATCGCACCGGCGCTGATTTCGCCCCGCAGCGCCAACGCCGCGCCGATGGCAAGCATCACCGACTGCAGCAACAGCCGCAGCGTCTTGGAGGCCGATGAAATGCCGCCCAGCACGTCGGAAGCATACATCTGCCATTCAAGCGAGGCTTTGTTGAGCGTCTGCCAGCGCTGCCGGTACGCACCGATCATCCCCATAGCGGCGATCGCCTCGGCATTGCGCTGGCCCGTCTCGGCCATCTCCATGCTGCGCACCGCCGCCTTCTGGCTCTCCATGAGCGGCGCACGGCTGCGCTTGTCGCTGAGCCACGCCGTGAACAGCAGCATCAAGCAGCCGACCAGCGCCGATAGCCCCAGCGTCCAATGGGTCGCGAAGATCACCAGCAGATAGACCGGCGCCCACCACACATCGAAAAAAGTCATCGGCGCAGGACCGGCAACAAAGTTCCGCAGCGTGTCGAGATCGCGCAGCGCCGCACTAGGCGAACCCGCCTGCGCGAGCGATGATTTCATCGCCGCTTCGAAAATGCGATCCCCAATGCGCTGATCGATTTCGCTGCCGATGCGCGTGACCAACCGAGAGCGCGCCAGCTCAAGCAAACCGATAATGACATAGACGCCGATCGTCAGCGACAGCAGCGCCACCAGCGTCGACATGCTGCCCGACGTCATCACCCGGTCGTAAACCTGCAGCATGAACAGCGGGCCAGCCATCATCAAAATGTTGATGGCGCAGCTGAACCAGCCGACAAAAATGATCGCGCGCTTGCTCGCCCGCAATGCCAGCCACAACTCACCGCGCTTCGCGAGCACATGCACAGGCGGCAGCTGCAGCGCGTCCGGCACGTCATTGGCAGCAGCGCGCGTGATGGCGCTGGTAACGTCTGGAAGCGGCACAACGTCAGGGGCTGCAGCGGCCACATCAGCCTTGGACGGACGGCGGCGGCGTTGCGGAGCGGTCGTTTGCGTTGGCGGCGCCTCGGGCGCACTTGCGGCGGCGGCAGGCATCGCGCGGGTCTGCTTTGCAGTGACTGCCTCTGCATGCGGCGGCTCTAGCGCGGTTTGGGGCGCAGCCAAAACGTCTGGTGCGGTGGCCTGCTGAGACACCGGCTCCGGTCCAGTCCCGGCCAGTGGCGCCATCACCGGCGGCGCTTCGGCGGCCGGTTCAGGTGGTGTGACAATCACCGGCGCATCCGGGTGGCGGGCCAGCGGCAGCGCCGTCGGCCGGTCACCATCCTCCGTGCGCCAGCGCCCGACAACGGCGCGCAAGCGACGGGCATTGTCAGACAGCACCGCATCAATCCCGTCAGCCGCCAGGCTGTCGGGTTCAGTTTGCACAGGCACTGTTTTCGCCGTACCGGACACGCGTGTGGGGCCTCTGGACCTTCCGTCCGCGCGCTATCCCCGCTCCCCCTCGAGCGATCAGACCGCCGCGCGAGCGGCCCGCGTACCTTGCACCGCGTATGGTGAGGAATTGATTAAATACGGCCGTTCACACCCACATCGGCACCGCACAACCCAGCTTACGCATCAAGCCGCAAACCTGTGGCCCCGCTGCACGCAGTCAGCGCGATGTGTCGAAGCCGGTTCGCGATTAAGCAATGATTAGCTATACTCTGATGGAGTGATTCTGATCCAATTTCGCCGATAGAGGATTCCCAACATGCGTTTGTCGTCATTGCTGGCACTTGCTGCCGCAGCTGCATCGCTGACCGCACTGGAGCCTCAGCGCGCGCAGGCTTTCGGGTCTGATCCTTTCGTTGCACCGGAGGGTCGCGACATTCCGCTGGGCGCCAAACGCCGCGTCAGCCGCGGTGAGTGCGCCGGCAAATCGACCATGTGCGACGACGCCTATGGTTACCGCTACGTGCGACGCGCCTGGTACCCCGGCTACAACACCGGCTACTGGGTGCCCGCTGACGAAATGCGTAACCGCTACCGCTACTCTTACACCGGCCCGAAATACCGCTATCATCCTGCCTGGGGTGTCGACAAAGAGGGCCATGGCCATGCCGCCATCGATCACAGCGGCAAGCCGATGAAGTAATCGAATTAAGCAGATTTTCTGATTTGATCGGGGTGAATAGGGCACGGTGATGCCATATTCACCCCGCATTCATTTCTGTCGCGTCTGATGGCAGAGCTGAGTGGCACGCCTTGTGCTCAGCTCTGCCAGCTTACCAGTCCCAACCCGCGCGCCTGTCGGCCGCAAACGGAGGTCGCCCATGCTCAAGAACGCGCTCGCGAAGACATGCCTGTCGGTGGCCCTCGCGCTTTCGGTCGTCGCCGGCGCGATGACCACAGCGTCACAGCCTGCCGAAGCCCGGCGCGGCGTCGGCGTTGGCATTGGCATTGCTGCCGCCATCATCGCCGGTGCCGCCATCAGCAGCCACGCCTACGGCTATCCGCGCTCATATCGGTATTCGCGCTATTCGTCGGACGGTTGCTATCTCGGCCCGCGCCAGTGCCGCCGCACCGGTGGCGACTGCTACGAAAACCGCTTCGGCGAAACCGTCTGCCGTGGCGGCTCCGTGCGCTGCTACCGCCCGACTGTTTGTGATTGAGACGTGAGCATCGGGCAGGTTGGGTCGCGGCTAACGCCGTGGCCCAACCTACCCCACACCCTTCCGCCGCCGCTGCATGTGCGCCAGATGCAGCGCCACCGCGGCCGCGTTCGACACATTGAGGCTGCCGATTGTGCCGCCTGTTGAAATCCGGCAGATCAGATTGCAAGTCTCGCGCGTCAATTGCCGCAAGCCCTTGCCTTCCGCACCCAGCACGAACACCGGCTGCTCCGGCCAGCAGATCTCGTCCAGCAACTCAGTCCCCTCGCCGTCGAGGCCGATCAGCGTTGCGCCCGCCGCCTTCAGGTCTTCCAGGCTGCGCGCCAGGTTTTGCACCCGCGCCACCGGCACATGCTCCAGTGCCCCAGACGCCGACTTGGCCAGCACGCCCCCGAGCGGCGGAGAGTTGCGCCGCGTCATCACCACGCCCGCCGCACCGAACACCGCGGCCGAGCGCAGCACCGCACCAACATTGTGCGGGTCCGTCACCTGATCGAGCACCACCAGCGGCCGCCCGCCTGCCGTCCGCGCCAACGCATTCATCGGCAGTTCTTCAAGCGGCTCGGTTTCCAGCAGGATGCCTTGATGCACCGTGTCGTGACCGAGCCGGCGATCGAGATCCCGCGGCGTGACCCGTTCGATCTCGAAGCCCCGCCCCTCGGTCAGCGGCAACAGCCGGTTCTCCGCATTCTCGGTCAGGAACAGCCTGCGGACGATGCGCTTGGGATTGCCGAGTGCTGCCTCCACCGCATGCACGCCAAACAGCAGCGTCTTGCCCTCATCATCAAACTCGGCCGCCGCCGCCCCCGCCGGAGCGTCTTTGCCCTGCCCACCAAACCGTGGCCCACCAGACCGCGGCTTGCCGAAGCGCGGTTTCCCAAAGTGTGGCTTGCCATAGCGGGCAGCACCTGCAGGCCTGCCAGCAGGTTTCTTCGGTCCAGTGGGTCGATCGGCGCTCATGCAGCGTCCTACCTCTGGAAAACCCAAACCGCAATTCGCATTCGCACTCTGATGCGGTTACCATCGCCGGCACATGGAGAGGGTTAATCGGCCATATGGCCGACATCACGGGTGGGCGGATCAGGTGGCGATTGAACAGAAGTCGGCCGCGTCCGGCCTCAGCGACCCGCTCAACCGCGCCATCGCCGCGCTTGGCGTGACGCAGATCATCGCCTGGGGAACCACGGTGTATGCGTTGGGCGTCCTTGGCAAGCCGATCATCAACGACACCGGCTGGAGCCCCGCGCTGGTCTACGGCGGACTGACCGCCGCCTTGCTTGTCTCCGGCCTCGTCTCGATCTCCGCCGGCCGCTGGCTCGACCGCTTCGGCGGCCAGACCGTGATGACCCTCGGTTCGCTCCTGACCGCGTTCAGTCTCGCCCTCGTCGCGCAGACGGCGTCGGTCTGGGCTTATCTCGTCGCCTGGGGCTGTGTTGGCTTTGCCATGCGCCTGTCGCTTTACGATGCGGGTTTTGCAGCCCTGGTGCAGCTGGCGCCCGCCCGCGGCCGCCGCGCCATCTCACTGCTGACCTTGCCGGGCGGACTTGCGTCCACCATCCTTTGGCCCGTCGGCGCAGCCCTCGAGCACCTCTACGGTTGGCGGGCAACGTTGCTGATTTTTGCGCTGCTCAATCTTGCAGTGTGCGCGCCGTTGCACTGGCTCGGCCTGGTGCGTGCGAACAGCGTCGCTGACGCCCCACCCATTCCTCTCGCAGCCGCCACCGCGCCCTCGGTCGCGCCGCTCGAAGGCAGCCGCCGCACCTGGGCCATGGTGCTGTTCTCGGTCGTCATGTCTGCGAGCGCGATCGTCATGGGCGCGCTTGCCGTCCACCTCGTGCCGATCCTTGCCGCCTCCGGCCTCGATCCACGCTATGCGGTGCTGCTCGCCTCCGTCAAAGGCGTCGCGCAAACGGGCGCACGGCTGCTCGAACTGGTGTTTGGCAAAGCCCTCCACGCTGTCACCCTCGCACGGCTGACATTCGCATTGCTGCCCGTCTCGTTCGCGGTCCTGCTGGCGGGTGGCTCAGGCTTCGTCACCGCGGCGATCTTTGTGGTGCTGTTCGGCGCCGCCAATGGGCTGACCACGATCGTGCGCGGCGCGGTGCCGCTCGCGCTGTTCGGCCCCCAAGGCTATGGCGAAGTGCTCGGCAAGCTGGCGACGCCAATCCTGCTGATGAACGCCATCGCGCCGATGGCCTTCGCGCTGCTGACCGATGGCACCGGCCCGGCCACCGGCATCATGGTGCTGGCCGTCGCCTCCGTTCTTGCCGTCGCCGCCATGGAAATCATGGCCCACTGGATGCGGCGCACGGCGTAATCGCCTTTAAATCAGCACCTGTGTGCCCACTTCCACCACCCGGTCGGTGGGGATGCGGAAGTATTCGGTCGCATCCGCTGCCGTCCCCGCAAGTCCGATAAAGAACCGCTCCTGGAGCGCCGGCATCTCCGATTTATCGGTCGACTTCAGCGATCGCCGCGACAGGAAGAACGACGTCTGATTGATCTCGATATTCAGATCCTTACGCCGGCAATGCTCCAGGATTTTGGGCACGCTCGGCGTTTCCATGAAACCATAGCGCGCCACCACCTTGAAGAAGCCGTCCGAGATCCGCTCAACGGTGATGCGCTCATGCCGGGCCACGCGCGGTGTATCCTCGGTCCGGATATTCATGATGATATTGCGCTCGTGCAGCACCCGGTTGTGCTTGAGATTGTGCATCAACGAGGTCGGTGCGTGCGTCGGGTCGCTGGTCAGGAACACCGCGGTCCCCGGCACCTTATGCGGTGGTTTGGCTTCCAGCTTGCGGATCAGCCAGGCGAGATCAGCCTCTGAATTGCGCGTGGCCTTGCGCAGCGCCTTGGTGCCGCGCACCCAGGTCCACATCGTCAGGCAGACGCACAGCGCCATCAGCAACGGCAGCCAACCGCCATCAAACACCTTCAACATTGTGGCCGCAAAAAATGCTTCTTCGATGATCAGCAGCGGCAGAATGAGCGCCACCGTTTTCCACAATGGCCAGCCCCAGCAGCGCCAGATCACAAAAAACGCCATCAAACTGTCAATGACCATCGAGGCTGTAACCGACACTCCGTAGGCGCCCGCCAGTTTCGAAGAACTGCCGAACCAGACGGTGACCAGCAACACCCCCGCCCACAGCAGCCGGTTGACACCCGGCATGTAGATCTGGCCGGCAACAGTCGCCGAGGTGTGGCGGATATCCATGCGTGGCAGGAAGCCGAGCGAGACCGCCTGGCGCGTGATCGAGTATGCGCCGGTAATCACCGCCTGGCTCGCAACCACCGCCGCAACCGTCGCCAGAATCACCATCGGCACCAGCGCCCAGGCCGGATAGAGCTTGTAAAACGGGTTATCGATGGTGGTGGGGTCCGACAGAATCAACGCCGCCTGCCCGAAGTAGTTGGCGAGCAGCGCTGGAAAAACCAGCCAGAACCACGCCAGCTGGATCGGCCGCCGGCCGAAATGACCGAGATCGGCATAGAGCGCCTCGGCGCCAGTGACCGCCAGGAACACCAGCCCCATCACCACCAAACCCTCGAGGCCGTGCGCGAACACGTAGCGCAGACCATTGATCGGATTAAAGGCGCGCAACACCCGCAAATCGTCGCCAATGTGCATCAGCCCGCCGATCAACAGAACGGCGAACCAGACGACCATGACCGGTCCGAAATACTTGGAAACACGGTCCGTGCCATGGCGCTGGAAGGCGAATAGGAAACAAATGATGACGACGGCGATCGGCACCACCCAGCGCTCGGATGCCGGTGTCACCAGCTTCAAACCTTCGACCGCCGACAGGATCGACATGGCCGGCGTGATCACTGCATCGCCGTAAAAAAACGAAGTGCCGGCCACACCGAGCACGACCAGCAGTTTCGTCGACCGGTTGGCCACCGACTGGCCCAATGCCATCAGCGCGAACGTGCCACCCTCGCCCTTGTTGTCGGCGCGCAGCAGAATGGTGACGTATTTGATGCTGACGATGAGGATCAGGCACCACACCATCAGCGATAACAGGCCGATTATGGTCTCCGGCCCAACTTCGCCTCGCTCCTTGGCAGCGTGGGCGGCTTCCTTGATCGCATAGAGCGGACTGGTCCCGATATCACCGTACACCACACCGATACAGCCAACGATCAGGGCGCTGAGATTGCCCTGTCCATGTGTATCTTTGGGATCGGCGTGTGCAGTTAAAGGCGCGTAGGACTGTGCCACAGGAGGGCACCTCGCTCTTATCGTTCGGCCGGCACAGCACGATAGAATGCCGGGGCGGCGCGGCTTATACGCCCGGCCTGCCCCCTTCGATAGCCCTCACTGTGCACGACATCCGTGACCAAGGCGCTCAGGCACCGTGCACGCATGATGCCGACGATAGCGCTAAATCAGCCTGAATTAGGGCCCGAACGCCGTTCAGAACGTACTGTCGCCGGCAGCAGAGCACCCGCGCCTGTGGCAACGCGGCCATGCAGGAATGGCGAAATTGTCACGCCACTCGCGCGTCTACGTCGCAACCGGCCAACTCACCGCGGCAGATCACTCCGCCCGTTCGCCGACAGCGCCGCATCGATGGCATGAGCTGCTTGGCGCCCTTCGCGGATGGCCCAGACCACCAGCGACTGCCCGCGCCGCATGTCACCGGCGACGAACACCTTCGGCTTTGACGTCGCATAGGCGCGGTCATCGGCCTTCACGTTGCCGCGGCCATCGAGCGCCAAATCCAACTGTCCAATCACATCGTTGGTGACAGGCGCGACAAAGCCCATCGCCAGCAGCACCATGTCGGCCGGCAGCGCGAACTCGCTGCCCGGCACTTCTTTGAAGGTGTCGTCGACGCGGGCGCACACGAGCTTCGTCACCTTGCCACCCTTGCCTTCGAAACGTTTCGTGGTCACCGCGAACTCACGCACAGCCCCTTCGGCCTGCGACGACGACGTGCGCATCTTCAGCGGCCAGTGCGGCCACGACAGCTGCTTATCTTCCTTCTCCGGTGGCGCCGCCATGATCTCCAACTGCGTGACGCTTTTCGCGCCCTGACGGATGGACGTGCCGATGCAGTCCGATCCCGTATCGCCGCCACCGATCACCACGACGTGCTTGCCCTCGGCCAGTTCATCCGTGCCAGTGCCGAGCGGCTCTTTGGCGACCCGGCGGTTCTGCTGCGGCAGGAAGTGCATCGCGAAATGAATACCGCGCAGATCACGCCCTGGAATAGGCAAATCACGCGCCTTCTCGGCCCCGCCAGCCAGCAGCACCGCGTCGTATTTGGCTTCGAGGTCTTCGATCCGGTGCGTCACACCCACATGCGCGTTGCACACAAAGGTCACGCCCTCCGCTGCCATCTGCCTGACGCGGCGATCGATGACGGACTTTTCCATCTTGAAGTCGGGGATGCCGTAGACCATCAACCCGCCCGGCCGCGCGTTCTTCTCGTAAACGCTGACCGCATGCCCAGCCCGCGCGAGCTGTTGCGCCGCCGCCATCCCCGCCGGGCCAGATCCGACGATAGCAACTTTTTTGCCTGTCTTCTTCTTCGCTGGCTGTGGCACGATCCAGCCTTCGTCCCAGCCTTTGTCGACGATCGCGCATTCGATCGTCTTGATCGCCACCGGGTTATCATCCAGGTTCAGCGTGCACGAAGCTTCACACGGCGCCGGGCAAATGCGGCCGGTCACTTCCGGGAAATTGTTGGTCGAGTGCAGGTTCGCCAGCGCTTCTTTCCAATTGCCGCGATAAACGAGATCGTTCCAGTCGGGGATCTGGTTGTTGACCGGGCAGCCATAGCTCGCTCCGCCCCGTCCGCTGTGGCAATAGGGAATGCCGCAATCCATGCAGCGCGCAGCCTGCTGTTTCACCGCGTCGTCGCCCAGTGGCACAACGAATTCTGTCCAAGCTTTCGTGCGCTTGGCCACCGGCTCATACGCCCGCTCGGCGCGCTCGATTTCCATAAATCCAGTGATCTTGCCCATGGGAGTGTCTTTCGGATGCGTCTGTGTCGGACGGTGTTGCGTTCTTCAACTAAAATGATATACATTCTAAAAATGTATATCAGAATCGGAATGTGCGATGCAGGTTGCGAAATGGGGTAATAGTCTCGCCGTGCGCCTTCCAGCCAAACTGGTCGAGCAGCTTGGCCTGAAAGAGGGCGACGATGTCGAGATTGCGGCGGGAGAGAACGGCTTGGTTCTGACGCGCACGCCGGACCGGCTCGAGCTGCTGGCCGAAATGCGCAAGTATCGCGGAACGCGCCCGGCCGACTATAAATTCGACCGCGAGGACGCTCATGGCCACGGACCATCCGATACGAACTGACGTTTCATTCGATTCGAATGTGCTGCTGTATCTGGCCGACAGCGACCGCGCCAAGTCGGACCGCACCGAGGCTTTGCTTGTTGACGGCGGCGTGGTCACTCCACTCGTCTTGGCAGAAGTCGCGTTTGTCATGGCCAAGCGATGGAAGCGGCCTTGGGTCGAGGTCAACGCCATGCTCGCGACGTTCCGGGCCAACACGAGCACCCTGCCATTGACCAGCGATGCCTTCGATCGCGGCATCAAGTACGCTGAGCGATACCAGTTGCAGATATATGATGCGATCATCGTCGCATCAGCCGTCATCGCCGGCTGCACGACCCTATATTCGGAAGATATGCACAACGGGTTGGTCATCGATGGGCTCACGATCCGGAACCCCTTTGTGACAAGCTGAGCGCGGCCACACACCGCCCGATCCACGCGCGCACGTGTGGGCGCCGCGCCAGATCGAACCCACCCTCATCCGCCACGCGCGTGTAAGCGAACAGTGCGATGTCGGCGATGGAGAGCGCGCCGCCGACGAGGAAGTTACGACTGCGCGCTTCCGGCCGGCTCTCCGCAGGGGAATCGGAAGCGCCATTCAAATGTGCTTCCATCAAATCCAGCGCCATCTCGCCGCGCTCAACCTTGCCGGGGTCGCGGGTTTCCTTCGACTTGCCGAGATACTGCGGGTGCATGTGGAAGCGGCACGTCGCGACGTTAGGCTCGTGGGAGTACTGCTCCCAGAACAACCACTCGTCGATCTTGGCCTGTGTCCATGCATCGTCCGGCAGCAGTGATGAGCCGCGCGCGAGATAGCGGATGATCGCATTCGATTGTGCGAGATATTTGCCGTCAGCCGTTTCAAGCACGGGCGTTTGGCCGGCCGGGTTCAGGATGCGAAACGCCGCCGTCTGCGCCTCACCCTTCATGATATCAACCGGCACCCAGGTATACGGCAGCCCCAAAAAGTCCGCCGTATACTTCACCTTCAAGCAATTGCCCGAGCCCATATCACCGTGGAGTTTCATGGCTTGAACTCACTCAACAGAACAACGTGCCCGACGAGTGCTTGGGCTTTGCGAACGTACGACGCGTCAGCTGTGACAAGTTCCAGGCCCTCACTCAGCGCCAACGCGTGAAATGTTGCGTCGTAGCTTGAGATGTGGCCTTTGCCGTGCGTCTCAATCACAGCGATGGCCTGGGTTTCGCGCAACAACCGTTGGTCAACCTCCCGGATTTCGAGGACGCCCTCATCAATCCACTCAATGATTTTTGCAATCGCAGCCGAGTACGCAGCTCCATCGACCTTATTGGTGATCAGAACGCTGTTAATCTCGTACAGCAAAAGACTTGGCGCGATTAGCTTGCATTGCCGTGATATCGCCGCTTCGACGAGACGCTCAGAAGTCCAGCCGATCCGTTTCGACTAGAAACAACTTCGCTACGACAGACGTGTCGACGACGATATTCATTTGTCCCGGCCATCTATCCTATCACGCTCAGCGCGAATGAACTCGGTCGAGTTGACCGCAATCTTGACCGGAACAATGGCATGCAGGCTTCGGAGCAGACGCGCACGCCTTTCAGCTTCGGTTTCCGCAGGTTTACCAGCTCTAATATCCTGCATTTCAACGCGCACCATGTCGCCATCGCTCAAACCAAGCTCCGCCTGCCATCCGGGCGGCAGCTCGGATGCAGGGACAGTCTTGACCAGAGTTGTCATTGCACGCTCCTTCACGCAGCAAAATTAAAAATGTGATCCTACAGATTAATCACTCCGCCGCCTTCACCTTCGGCTTTTGCTTCCTGACGCCGATGTCCAACTTCTCAACGCCCGTCGCATCCGCGTCTTGATGTTTGCTCATCTCGGCCAGGGCGCGGCGGTATTCGACCGGCATCACTTTGCGGAACTTTGTCTGCCAGCTCTGCCAGTCGGCGAGAATGGTCTTCGCCTTGGCGGAGTTGGTGTAGTGCGCATGCCGCACGATAAGCGCATGCAAACGCTCAGCATCTTGCCCGGTCATGTTCTGCATCACGTCGACCATGCCGTGGCTTTCCAGATCGCCACCCTGGTTGGAGAGGCGACGCATGACCTCTTCCTCGGCCGCCACTGGCTCGAGCTCGATCATCGCCAGGTTGCACTTGCCCTCAAAGTCGCCGGCCTCATCAAGCACGTAGGCGATGCCGCCCGACATACCAGCCGCGAAATTGCGGCCCGTGGGTCCAAGCACGACGACCACGCCGCCTGTCATATATTCGCAGCCGTGATCGCCCGTGCCTTCCACGACGCACACCGCGCCCGAGTTGCGCACCGCGAACCGCTCGCCCGCCACGCCGCGGAAGTACGCCTCGCCGTTGATTGCGCCGTAGAGCACCGTGTTGCCCACGATCATGCTCTCTTCCGGCACGATGCCACTCTTCGGATCGGGCCGCACGATCAGCTTGCCGCCAGACAGACCTTTGCCGACGTAGTCGTTGGCTTCACCCACCAGATCCAGCGTTACGCCGGCAGCCACCCATGCCCCGAACGATTGCCCCGCGATCCCGTTCAGCGTCACATGGATCGTGTCTTCTGCCAGCCCCGTATGGCCAAACCGCCGCGCCACTTCGCCCGACAGCATCGCCCCCGCCGCCCGATCGCGGTTGGAGATGGCATGCGTGA
Source organism: uncultured Alphaproteobacteria bacterium (assembly GCA_963847145.1). GTDB lineage: Bacteria > Pseudomonadota > Alphaproteobacteria > Rhizobiales > Hyphomicrobiaceae > JABFRJ01. The sequence continues at coordinate 456,256 of CAWJYN010000011.1, read as the reverse complement.
TCTTCACCGGCGTTTTCTTTTCGAGCGCGACCTTTGCTTTCTTAATCAGCTCCTGATCGAGAACTTTCTCAAGCCCGTGGTTCTGCCGCTCCGTATGGCTGATGCCGACGGACGCTGGCACATCCGGGCGCTCAAACAACCCTGAAAAATCAAGCCCGCGCGTCTTCCAGTGGCCAATAGCCGAATTCGTATCGAGCACCTGCGACTGCCCGACCATGTCGCCGAACTTGGCATAGCCCAGCTCCGCCATCAGCTCGCGCACTTCCTCAGCAATAAAGAAGAAGAAGTTGATCACGTGCTCCGGCTGTCCCTGGAACTTCTTGCGCAGCGCCGGGTCCTGCGTGGCAACGCCCACCGGACACGTGTTGAGATGGCACTTGCGCATCATGATGCACCCAGCCGCGATCAGCGGCGCGGTCGCAAAGCCGAACTCATCGGCACCCAACAGCGCGCCAATCACCACGTCACGCCCTGTTCGCACGCCGCCATCCACCTGCACCGCAATGCGTGAACGCAAACGGTTCATGACCAATGTCTGGTGCGTTTCCGCTAGCCCAATCTCCCACGGGCTGCCCGCATGTTTGATCGACGTCAGCGGCGATGCACCCGTGCCACCTTCAAAGCCAGAAATTGTCACGTGATCGGCGCGCGCTTTCGCAACGCCCGCCGCCACCGTACCAACACCCACTTCCGACACCAGCTTCACCGATACATCGGCTTTCGGATTGACGTTCTTCAGATCGAAGATCAGCTGCGCCAGATCTTCAATTGAATAGATGTCGTGATGCGGCGGCGGCGAGATGAGGCCGACACCCGGCGTCGAGTGGCGCACCTTGGCAATCGTCAGATCGACCTTGTGGCCGGGCAGCTGCCCACCCTCGCCGGGCTTGGCTCCTTGCGCCATCTTGATCTGCATCATGTCGGAATTGACGAGATACTCCGTCGTCACGCCGAAGCGGCCGGACGCCACCTGCTTGATGGCCGAGCGCATGTTGTCGCCGTTGGCTTGCAGCTTGTAGCGATCGCTCTCCTCGCCGCCCTCGCCGGTGTTCGACTTACCGCCGATGCGGTTCATCGCAATCGCCAATGTCGTGTGCGCTTCACGGCTGATCGAGCCATAGCTCATCGCACCGGTGGCAAACCGCTTGACGATGTCGACAGCCGGCTCCACGTCAGCCAACGGGATCGGCTTACGGCCCACCTCGTCAGCGTTTCTGATGCGGAACAATCCGCGCAACGTCATCAGCTGTTCGTTCTGATCATTGACGCCCTTGGCATAGTCGCGCCACTTCGCCGGCACCTTGCCAGCCATCGCGTCTTTCACGTCTGTGCTGCGGACTGCGTGCTGCAGATCGGAGACCGTTTGCGCGCGCCACATGTGCGCCTCGCCACGCGCGCGTTGCGCATATTCACCGCCCACTTCCAGCATCGTTTCCAGATGCGGCACGTTGCTGAACGCCTGCCGGTGACGCTCCACTGTCTCTCGCGCAATCTGCTGCAGCCCGACGCCTTCCACTTGCGTCGCCGTGCCCGTAAAATAACGCTTCACAAAGCTGCTCTTGAGGCCAACCGCATCGAAAATCTGCGCACCGCAATAGCTCTGATAGGTCGAGATGCCCATCTTGGACATCACCTTCAACAACCCTTTGTTGACTGCCTTGATGTAACGCTTCTTTGCTTCCTTGTAGGCGAGCTTTTCATCCAATTCCGGCAAGATCTGCTCCAGCGTCTCGAACGCCAGATAGGGATTGATTGCCTCGGCGCCGTAGCCAGCCAGAGTTGCGAACTGATGCACCTCGTGGGCTTCGCCGGTCTCGATGACCAGCCCCACGGATGTCCGCAAACCCTGCTTGATCAGATGGTGATGCACTGCACTCGTCGCCAGCAGCGACGGGATCGGGATGCTGTTCGGACCAGCGAGCCGATCCGACAGAATGACGATGTTGTACTCCTTCGAGCGCACCGCTTCCTCGGCCTCCGCGCACACCACATCGAGTGCCCAGCTCATGCCGCGCGCACCCTTGTCGGCTGGGTACGTGATATCGATGGTGATCGACGAGAACTGGTTATCCTTCACCGCGCCGATCTGGCGGATGCGCTCCAGGTCATCGTTGGTCAAAATCGGCTGATAGACTTCCAGCCGCTTCTGCTTCGACGTGCCTTCCAGATCCAGCAGGTTCGGCCGCGGGCCGATAAACGACACCAGGCTCATGACGATTTCTTCGCGGATCGGATCGATCGGCGGGTTCGTCACCTGCGCGAAGTTCTGCTTGAAGTAGCTGTGCAGCAGCTTGTTCTTCGACGACAGCACCGACACCGGCGTGTCTGTTCCCATTGAGCCAACCGCCTCCTGTCCCGTATGCGCCATGGGCGCCATCAGGAACTTCAGGCTCTCCTGCGTGTATCCAAACGCCTGCTGCAAATCGAGCAACGCGACGTTGGACCGCTTCTTGCCAGCCGCCTTCTTCGGCAACGGCAGATCGCCCACCTGGATCTGCGTGCGCTTCAGCCATTGCTCATAGGGATGCTGCCCGATCAACTCGCGCTTGAGTTCATCATCCGAGATGATCTTGCCCTTCTCGAGGTCGATCAGCAGCATCTTGCCCGGCTGCAAACGCCACTTCTTTGCGATGTTCGCTTCCTCGACGGGCAGCACGCCGCTCTCCGACGACATGATGACGATGTCGTCTTTGGTCACCAGATAGCGTGCCGGCCGCAATCCGTTGCGATCCAAGGTCGCGCCGATCTGGCGGCCATCGGTAAAGGCCATTGCCGCCGGGCCGTCCCACGGCTCCATCAGGCACGCGTGATACTCATAGAACGCACGGCGGTTGGCATCCATGTTCGGATTGCCGGCCCACGCTTCCGGGATCAACATCATCGCAGCGTGCGCGAGGCTGTACCCCCCCATCGTCAGAAATTCGAGTGCGTTATCGAAACACGCCGTATCCGACTGCCCTTCATAAGAGATCGGCCAGAGCTTGTTGATGTCGTTGCCAAACAACGGCGATGCAACGGAGGCCTGCCGTGCGGCCATCCAGTTGTTGTTGCCACGCAGCGTGTTGATTTCGCCGTTGTGCGCCACCATCCGGTAGGGATGCGCCAGCTTCCATGACGGGAACGTGTTGGTCGAGAAGCGCTGGTGCACCAGCGCCATCGATGACGACACGCGGGTGTCCGACAGGTCCTTGTAATAGGCCTTCACCTGATACGACAGGAACATGCCCTTGTAGACGACCGTGCGCGACGACAGCGACACCGTATAGTGGCCGATATCGCGGCCCTTGTAGGCATCATAGATCGCGTTAGAAACGACCTTGCGGATCAGATACAGCTTGCGCTCGAACTCATCTTGACTGGTGATGCCCTTGGGGCAGCCGATGAACAACTGACGGTGTACAGGCTCGGTGCCTTTGACCATCGCCGACAGCGACGCGTTGTCGACCGGCACCGAACGCCAGCCGAGAAAGTCGAGCCCTTCCTGCCGGATCAGGCGTTCCCAAACGCGCTCGCAGTGCGCGCGCAGCCGCTCGTCCTGTGGCATGAACAGCGCGCCGACCGCATAGCGGCCCGGCACCGGCAGCTCCACTTTCAGCTTGGCGCATTCCGCTGTCATGAACGCATGCGGGATCTGAATCAGTATCCCGGCCCCATCGCCGGCCAGCGGGTCGGCGCCCACCGCACCGCGATGTTCAAGGTTCTCAAGAATCGCCAGCGCGTCCTCGATGATCTTGTGGGAGGCGCGCCCCTTCAGATCGGCAATAAAGCCAACGCCACAGGCATCGATCTCGCGCGCCGGATCAAACAGCCCTTGTTTGCGCGGGCGCTCGGTCGGCAGACCGGCAGGCGAGACGGTCAGATCGACCATCGGGAGAACGGCGCGCGGGGAAACAGGTTCGGACATGAGACGTGCCTCGAAGTTCAGAGATGTCAGTACGCAATCGAAATCAGCAAAGATCACAGGCAACCACAGGTGGGACGTGCTACCTGGCTGAAAACCGCCGCGTTTTCACACGCTGCCGCCGTCATGGCCAGACCCACTTTCCTGTATCCGCACAGGTTGCCGCTGACGCCGTCGGGCCGGCCGCCCTGAACCTTGTTCCTGGCCACCCTGTTCGGGCCAGTCAAACGAGGCGGGACCTGCCAGCAGATGCCAGACGCGGGACCGTTCCGACCAAACACTGCGCCGAGGGCTGGCCAGTCCAGCTCAGCGAGCTGGATGGCAGAGACACACTCGCGACCCGCGTGTTTGCGCCGGGTGATATAGGGCAACATAGCTGACCTTTTTTCCGCTGCCCAGAACTTTCTGGCTCTTTCTGGAACTTTTGCATTGTTGGAGCGATAAATTCCGCCTGATCGTGTCGAAAAGGCCGCGCCGATGGACTTGCAAGCCCTGCTCCCGGAAATCGAAGCCGCCGCCGTGCGCGGCTGGCCGGCGCTGGAGACCGCCGAAGTCGATGGCTGGCTGTGGCGGCACGCCTCCGGTGGGTCGGTCCGCGCCAATTCCGTGGCGGCATTGCGTTTTACAGGGAACAACCCGGACACCAGCGTTGATCGCATCGAGGATCTGGCGCGGTCACGCGGCGTGCCGGCCTGCTTCACGGTCTCCGATGTCTCCCAACCCGGCGACCTGGATGCCCGGCTCGCCGCCCGCGGCTACGTCCGCGGCGCCGATCACGTCACCATGGCCAAACGGGTCGACCGCGCAACGCTTCTGCCGGACGCAATCAGCATGGCCCCGGTGCCCTCTTCGGGCTGGCTCAAGGCCTATCTCAGCGGTCTCAGCGCCGACCGCCACTCTGTCGCGCCGGAGATACTGAAACGTTTGCCGGCGTCTGCGCTCTATATTGGTCTGCGCGGCCAAGGCCGCGTCATCTCCAGCGGCCTCACCATCCCTGACGGCAACCTCGCTTCTATCCAATGCATGGCCACCCTGCCCGATGCCCAGCGCCAAGGCGGCGCCGCCGGCGTGCTGCAAGCCATTGAGCACTGCGCCGCACACAACGGCCAAACCGCGCTCTACCTCCAAACCGACGCCGGCAACGCCGCCGCACAAGCCCTCTACCGTCGCGCCGGATTCATCATCATCGGCCACTATCACACGCGGACGAAAGTCGTTTGAAGTAGCAACGCATCACCAAGCACGCCCGGCACGGGCCAATTCCTTCGCCGGCTTGCTGTCGAGCAACTGGAAGGCGTTGCGCACGCCAGCAGGTTTGCTCGTTGTATCGCGCGGAACAACCAGCGGGATCGAGACCAGCACGCACAGCAGGAACGCCAGCGTTTCGCGGTGAGCGGTCGAGCGAAGGGCGGTTGCGCGGGTCATGGCCGTTGGGTCCGAGTGGTGGTTGCGAGCGATGGCTCATCTGACCCCACCTTGCCGCCCCGCGCCCATCACCGCAGTTCCCCGAGAAACACCAACGCACATTCGAATTTGTACAGCGATGAAGGCAGCGTGCTACGCTCTCGGTGTGGAGCTGTGGGGCCAAACCCATTGCTCTGATCCCATTCCTCTGACCCTATTGCTCCGACCCCATTGCTCAAGGAGCGCCGAGGTGGCCCACGTCACGTTCATCACCCAGCTGCGCCAGCACACCGGCGGCGTCGCCAGCACCGACATCGACGCGAAAAGCATCCAGCAGCTGCTGCGCCTGCTCAGCGAACGCTTTCCCGAACTGGCACCCCATCTCGACGCTGGCGTCGCCATCGCCATCGACGGGCAGATCTACCAGGACGCCCTTTTCCAAGAGATCGGCCCCGGCAGCGACGTTCACCTGCTGCCGATGATCGCCGGCGGATAAGCGCACGCCGCTTGACCACGCCGCGAACCACCCCGCATGATCTGCCATCGAGGGACGCAGGAGCCAACCATGATCAAAATATTGTCGCGCGCTGTTGTCGGTGCGCTGCTTCTCAGCACGGCAGTCGCCCCAGCCCACGCCGAAGCCACATCCCTGCGCGCCGCCAAACAATTCGGCCTCGGCTACGTGCAATACATGATCATGGAAGATCAGAAGCTCGTCGAGAAATATGCCAAAGCCGCTGGCCTCGGCGATATCACTGTCGATTGGAACACCTTCCGTTCGTCTGACGTGATGAACGACGCGCTCATCTCCGGGGCCGTTGATTTCGTCTCGCTCGGCATTCCCGGCCTGATCACCATCTGGGACCGCACCAAGGGCAACCTTGGCGTCATGGCCGCGTCGGGCTTGAACGCACTGCCACTCAACCTGATGGTCCGCGGCGACATCAAGAACCTCAAAGACTTCAAGGAGCAGCATAAGATTGCGCTGCCGGCAGCCAAGGTCTCCAACCAGGCCATTCTGCTGCAGATGGCTGCCGAAAAAGAATGGGGCCCCGGCAATCACACCAAGCTCGACGCCAACACCATCAGCATGGCGCACCCGGACGCCACCATCGCCATGGTCGGCGGCAACCAGGACATCATCGCCAACTTCTCGTCTATTCCCTTCCAGGGCCGCCAAGCCAAAACGCCCGGCGTCACCAAGCTCACCTCGTCCACCGAGATCATCGGCGGGCCCTTCACCTTCAACGTCGTCGCCACTACGTCAAAGTTCCGCGCCGACAATCCGAAGCTCTACAAGGCCTTTCTCGATGCTTTGAAAGAAGCGACAGCGCTGGTGAATTCAGACCGGCCAAAGACCGCCGAGATCTACGCGCGCGTCTCCAAAGACAAGACACCCGCCGGCGATATCATCGCACTGCTGTCAGACCCCGAGAACCAATTCACCACCAAAGTCGCGCCCGTCGATAACTTCATCGGCTTCATGGTGCGGACCGGCAATTTCAAGAACAAGCCGCAGTCCACCAAAGAGCTGCTGTTCCCGGAGGCCGAGCTGCAATGAGCGCGCGTTCCCTGCGCCAGCGGTGCATGGCCGGCGAGACTGTCCTCGGCGCCATGATCTTTGAGTTCTTCACGCCGGGCATCGCCCGCATTGTGTTGAACGCCGGTGCGGAGTTCATTCTCTACGACATGGAGCACGGCGGGCTCAGCCTCGAGCAGTTCAAGACACAAGCCGCCATCGCCAACGGGCTCGGCATCGCGCCGATGATCCGCGTGCCACGCGGCGAGTATCAGTTCCTTGCCCGCGCACTCGACCTCGGCGCCCGCGGCATCATGATCCCGATGGTCGAAAGCGCAGCGCAGGCGGCAGCAATCGTCGAAGCAACACGCTATCCGCCGCTTGGCCGCCGCGGCGCAGCGTTCGGTTTCGCTCACGACGGCTATGGCAAGGCGACGCCCGCGCAGACAATGGCGGCGGCCAACGCGGACATCCTGGTCATCGCACAAATCGAAACGGAGCGCGGTCTCGCCGAAGTCGAAGCCATCGCCGCCATCGATGGCATCGATTGCCTCTGGGTCGGCCACTTCGACCTGACGAACTTTCTCGGCATTCCGGGGCAGTTCGAGCATCCCCTCTTCATCCATGCCCTCGACCGTATCGTCGCCGCCGGTCTTGCGCATAACAAGGCGCTTGGCTTCATGGCGTCGGATGCCACCGTTGCAAAGGCCTTTAAAGCCCGTGGCTTCCACATGCAGGCCACCGGCACCGACATGGGGCTGCTGACAGCCGGCATTCGCAGTATTCTGGACGCGGTCCGTGCGTAGGTCCGGACACCATCTTTGTTCGAAGTCACCCATCAAGAGGCCCACACTATGCGCGCTCTCGACACCACGCTGCGCTGGCTCGTGCGCGCAAGCCTGGCAATCGGCCTGATCATCCTGAGCTACGTTTTGTTTACCGGATTTGCCAGCGGCTCGTTCCGATCGGCCCCGCTTGGTCCAGTCCTGCTCTTCGCTGGAGCGTGGATCGTCCCGGCCATTGCCCTCGGCTGCTGGCGCAACGACACCGCTGGCCCCCAGTCGATCGCATTCTACAGCTTCGCCGTGCTTGGCATCGGCCTCATCGCTTGCCTTGGGCTGTTCCTGGCGGCACTGAACTCCGCCTTCAGTTGATGCCCCTCACTCCCCGCACGGGACCGCCGCCGCCTCGCACTTGAACCGCGTGCCGCCATCGTTCCAGCGGCAGCTGATCGTGCGGTCGCCCGAATAATACCAGTCGGCAAAACGGGCGCCGTTCTTGCGCGCCACTCGGCTCTGCCAGGCGCCAATCGCTGACGCCCGAGCCGCAGCCATGGTGCCGCGGAATTCGCCGGTCACCGACCGTTCCGGGTACAGGCAGCGCGTTGCGTGCGCTGGTGCCACCATCACCAACAGTCCGCCGAGCACCCCGGCACCCGCCACCAAACCCGACCGCATCGACAAAGCTCCGTCCTCCGATTGTTTCGTGCAAAGAGTTAACCCGGCCGCATCCATCCCGGCAGTGCCGAACGCAGCTATGGTTACTTTCGCCGCTCAGGTGTGGCCCCCAGCCCGCTTTGATGCCCGTTTTGATGCCCGCTCGCCGTCCCCCGCGCCCCGCGCTATAAGCGCGCCATGACCCAAGCCAAAACCATCGCCCCCAATGCCCACGTCCGCGTCGGCTCCGCCAAATCCGGCGTGACCTTCGGTGCCGACCTGCCCATCGCCATCTTCGCCGGGCCCTGCCAGATGGAGAGCCGTGCGCATGCCCTGGAGATGGCCGCCGCCCTCAAAGAAATCGCCGATCGCACCGGCATCGGCCTCGTCTACAAATCCAGCTTCGACAAAGCCAACCGCACGTCGCTGACTGGCAAACGCGGCATCGGCCTAGACGGCGCACTCCCCGTGTTCGCAGAGATCCGCGAAAAATTCGGGCTCCCCGTCGTCACTGACGTGCACGAGATCAGCCAGTGCGCGGCGCTGGCCCCGGTCGTCGATGTGTTGCAGATCCCGGCGTTCCTCTGCCGCCAGACGGACCTGCTGGTCGCTGCCGCCAAAACCGGCAAAGTCGTCAAAATCAAAAAAGGCCAGTTCCTCGCCCCCTGGGACATGAAGAACGTTGTCGCCAAGATCACCGGCTCGGGCAATCCCAACGTATTACTCACCGAGCGCGGCTCCAGCTTCGGCTACAACACCCTTGTCGTGGACATGCGCGCGCTGCCGCAGATGGCCGAAACCGGCGCACCCGTCATTTTCGACGCCACCCATGCCGTCCAACAACCTGGCGGACAAGGTGCCAGCTCCGGCGGCGACCGCCGCTACGTCCCACCGCTGGCCCGCGCCGCTGTCGCTGTCGGTGTTGCCGGTCTCTTCATCGAAACCCACCAGGACCCCGACCACGCGCCGTCGGACGGCCCCAACATGGTCCCCTTGAAAGATCTCGAAGCGCTGCTCGTCGAACTGATGGCCATCGACAAAGTCGTCAAAGCCTGCGCCCCGCATCGGTGAACAGCGCGCCGGTCCAGCGCGGCATTTTTAACCCTGCGCGCTTTCTTGGTCTGCAACCTAGGTGTCTACCTAGGTGCGCGGGCTCTTGTTTTCAGCTATACTCCACCTTCGTACAGTTTCGTTCCCCGGAGTTTCTGCCTCATGCCCGCCGCCGCCTCGAAATGGACCCCTGACAGCTGGAAATCCAAGGCCATCCAGCAAGTCCCCGTCTACAAAAACGCCGCTGAACTGGCCGACGTCGAGCGCCGTTTGGCCTCGTTCCCGCCGCTGGTTTTTGCCGGCGAGGCGCGCAAGCTGCAAAAGTCGCTGGCCCAAGTCGCCAGCGGGCAAGCGTTCCTCCTCCAGGGTGGCGATTGCGCGGAAAGCTTCGCCGAGCACTCCGCCAACAACATCCGCGATTTCTTCCGCGTGTTCCTGCAGATGGCCGTGGTGATGACGTACGCTGGCGGTTTCCCCATCGTCAAAGTGGGCCGCATTGCTGGGCAGTTCGCCAAACCGCGCTCATCTCCGACCGAGAAAAAAGATGGCCAGGAGCTGCCAAGCTATCGCGGCGATATCATCAATGGCCCGGAGTTCACGCCAGACGCGCGCGAGCCCGATCCCAAGCGTCAGCTGGAGGCCTATCGCCAGTCCGCCGCCACGCTCAATCTTTTGCGCGCCTTCGCCGTCGGCGGCTACGCCGATCTCGAACGTGTGCACCAGTGGATGCTCGGCTTCGTCAAAGGCAGCCCGCAATCCGCGCGCTACGAGGAACTCGCCGGCCGCATTTCAGAAACGCTGGCCTTCATGCGCGCCTGCGGCATCACCAGTGAGAACACGCCGCAACTGCAAGGCACGTTGTTCTACACCAGCCATGAAGCCCTGCTGCTCGGCTACGAGCACGCACTCACCCGCCAGGACTCCACCTCCGGCGATTGGTATGCCACCAGCGGCCATATGATCTGGATCGGCGACCGCACCCGCCAGCCCGATCACGCCCACGTCGAATTCTGCCGCGGCATCAAAAACCCCATCGGCCTCAAGTGCGGCCCCTCCATGGACGCCGACGGCCTCCTGCGCCTCATCGACATTCTTGACCCCAAGAACGAGCCGGGCCGCCTCACGCTCATTGCCCGTTTCGGCTCCGACAAGGTCGAACAGCACCTGCCCAAACTCATCCGCGCCGCCAAGAAAGCCGGCCGCCATGTCGTGTGGAGCTGCGATCCCATGCACGGCAACACCATCACCGCCGCCAACGGCTACAAGACGCGGCCGTTCGATCGTGTCTTGAAAGAGGTCGATACCTTCTTCGCCATCCATCGCGGCGAGGGCACACACGCCGGCGGCGTCCACATCGAGATGACAGGTCAGGCCGTTACCGAATGCACCGGCGGCGCCAACCTGATCACCGAGACAGACCTCTCCGACCGTTACCACACCCACTGCGACCCACGCCTCAACGCCGACCAGGCCCTCGAACTCGCCTTCCTCATGTCCGAACGCCTGAAAGACGAACGTATCGCCCTCGCAACCGCCCTCCCAAACGCCGCCGCCGAATAGAACCATGGAGACATGGCTGGCAATCTCAGACGTCCACAAACTGCTTCTCCCGCTTGGCGGGGCTATAGGGCTTTACTTGGCGTATTTGAGGGTCTCGACCGCAAACCGGCAGGCTGAAGATAAAATTCGGCAGGCGGAATCGGCCACACGTCAGATGGAACTTGGGCGCTATAAGCAGGCGACTGAGATCTTTACGCAGGCCGTTGGTCAGCTTCGAGACGAGAAGCTAGAAGTACGCCTCGCCGCCATCTATACTCTGCGCAAGCTGGTTGATGAGTTTCCAGAAGACCGCCGCATGGTTGTCTCGCTGCTGGCGGAGCATCTCCGAAACAATCCGAAAAGATGGGGCGAGAACGAAAATCCTCCCGCAGACGTTCGCGAGATCACGCAGTTGCTCGCACTCTCGACAACGGACATCCAAAATGACGAACACAAGTAGAAAGCCCGCAGCAGTCGAAGTTGATCTTCACGGTGCATTTATCCGCCGCACAGTGCTGAGCGGAGCATCTCTTGTGTCAGCAAATTTGACCAAAGCGGACTGCCGGTATGCAGATTTCTCATTGACCCGCTTAAATCGTGCCACTCTACGTTTTGCAGACTTCACCCATGCCAATCTTCGCGGCGCCGATTTTGAGGATGCCGATCTGGAGGGCACGATACTTGTTGGGGCAGATTTGTCCGGTGCCAGGAACCTAACTGCCGCCCAAATCAAGTCGGCTGTCGTGGATGCAACGACGGTTCTGCCTGCCGGTCTCACGGCGATCGCCGGGTAACCGCCCTACCCAACGGGGCACGCAACCTGACTTGACGCATGCACTCCAGCCCTCAACATATTGCATTGGCGAATAATCCTCGCCGCAAATTGACCGTATACATGGTGTTTTCGAGAACCAGTGATCGGTGCGCACAAACCTAAGTTTGCAGCGCTGCTCGCGTTCCACCCAGCGACCAGAAACAAGAAGCTCATTCATGCCGCTCGATATCCAGCACGTCTCCCTTTCCCAGCTCCTGTCCCACGCGCAACCCTTCCAGATGGCCCGCTATCAGCGCCATTACGAATGGGGCCGCCGCGAGATGGACGAGTTGCTCGACGACCTCGGCGATGCCTACGCCGAACACTGCCTCGATCCAACGCGTGGCGCGTTTCACTTCCTCGGCAACGTCATCCTCTACGTCAATTCACGCGGACACATCGAAGTCGTCGATGGCCAACAGCGGCTCACATCACTCACCCTCATGCTCGCCGCCGCCCGCGACGTGGTCGCCGATCCGATGCTCTCGGCCGCCCTGCAGGCCGTGCTCTCCGTCTCCACACCCACCGGCAGCATCCCGCGCTTGACGCTCCACCGCGGCGACCATGAATTCCTGCGCGATCACATTCTCCCGCACGGCACCACCAAAATGCTCGATGCGCTGGCCGCACAAGACATGGCCAGCGCCGATCACATGCGCGCCAACGCCAGCGCTGCGCGCGCCTGGCTGAGCCGCCTGCCCACGCCGGAACAATCCGCTTTCATTCGCTTTGCGCTGGAACAAGGCCGTTTCGTTGAAATCATGGTCGGCGAGGAAGACGACGCCTTCCGCATCTTCGAGACCGTCAACAACCGCGGCCGCCCGATCGCCAGTGAAGACGTGCTCCGCTACGCCCTCGTCGAATACGCAACCGACAACCAGGAAAAGCGCGACGAACTCCTTGCCCGCTGGGATGAGATGGAAGCCGAACTCGGCCCCAAAGGCATGAAGCGCTTCATCGCCGGCTGGCGTGCCCGCGTCACTAAAGGCGTCCGGCCACGCCAGCCGCTCCACCGCATTCTGCTCGACAGCTTCGGCTCGGCAGCAGAAGCCCGCGCCTTCCTCGACACCGAACTGTCCGGCGATCTCTCGATCTTCCAGGAAATCAGCGGCGCCGATGTCCGGTTGCCCGACGGACCCGAGAAAAAGCGCATCAATACGCAGTTGCGCTCATTCGGTCTGCTCGACTTCGACGAGTGGCTTCCCGTCGTTTCCGAACTGATCGATCAGGGTCGTGAAAAGCCCCAGCGCCTCGCAGCCGATCTCGCCCGCGTGGAACGATTGGCCTGGTATTTCTACCTCAATCGCGACGACAAGGGCATTTATCTCGATCGCCGGGATCGTTTCTCGGCTCTACTGAAGACTGTTTCAACGACCGGCACACTGGAGGGCCTGCCGCGCAGTTCCGTCATGAATGCGGAAGCCTGCGCCGAGATGCGCGATATCATCCAATCGCGGCTCGATCCGAAATGGATCCCGCTGCGCTCGTTGCTTGTGCGGCTCGAAATGGCACTCGCCGGCGATGGCGTCACGATCAACCGCGAAGACGTCACCATCGAGCATGTGCTGCCGTTGCGGCCCAAAACCAAAGCGTGGCTCTCGCTCTACGGCAACAATCACAAGACCGTCACTGAATACGCCGAGCGGATTGGCAACCTCTGCCTCGTCTCCAACGATCTGAACACCCGGCTCGGCAATCTCACCTATGCCAACAAGCAGCGGCTCATGATGGCCGACGGCGTCACCGCCCGCTCGCCGCTCGCCGCCGATATCGCCATCGACAAGAACTGGACCCGCGACGTCATCGAGCGCAGATCCAAAAAGATGCTGCACGTCTTCTGTGACACCTTCGACGTGCACGTCCAGCGGCGTTGATCTGCACGCCGACGCTACAGGGCCAGCCGCTAGAGTGCTTCCGGGAAAAATGTGCAGCGGTTTTCCCGGAAGGTCACGACCAAACAAAGAGCTAGGGTCGTTCCTCGATTCCTTCAAGCGCGGAACGACCCTAGCGGATCAGTTTGACCTCGATCCCTATGTCAAGTTTTGCCCACGCGCGGTCCGCCGTCAGCACCGGCAAGTTCATGCGCTGCGCAAGTGCCAAACAAGCGCGGTCGCCAAGTGAGAGGCCATAGGGAACAGTTGGTGCAAACAGCGCCGCCGATGTTATCGCCTGGGCGTCGTCGAATGGCATGACTTGAAGCTGCAGCAGCCGGACCATCTGAATGGCTTGCGATAGCGGAAGACCTTTCCGCGTCAACTTGGCGACCGCTTCGGCCAAGTTGACCGCCGACAGAACGCCATGGCTGAGCGAGGCGGCAACTTTGTCGCCACCTGTTTCCATCAGCAACATCGCCATGACCGCCGACGCATCCATAACGTGCCGGATAGCGCCCGGCCGCTTCATAGGCGGCGGCCCAATTTGGCTTCGGCCTCTTCCGCGGCGGCCTCTGCCCGCCGGTCTGCGATCAGCTCGTCAACGAGGCTGGTACCAGCGGGAATGTAAGTGCGGACGATCGCTTGAGCCCGCTTGATGGCCGTCGCGGTAGACAACAACCGCAGTTCCCCATCAACCACCGACCCCAACAGCGTATCCCCTTCTTCAACCCCCAGCACGGCCCGCATCTCAGCGGGGATAACGACCCGCCCACCCGGGCCAATTTTCAGCCGTGCCTCGGTCCCGCCGGTGCTGCCGTCGGCCAACTGCGTGGCATGCGCGAACGCCGCCTGCTGATCTTCAGCAAAACCCATTGCCTTGCGAGCCATGACAACTCTCCATAAAACAACGACCCCGTCACTTTTGTATCATTCCAACCATCAAGTCAAGAACTACAGAAAAGACCGCTAAGACAATGTTGCCATCTGCGTAAAAAATGACAAATTTGCAAAACTAGAAGCGTCTCAACTTTCAACACCGCTATGGCCGCCGCGCGGCCGTGCGCCGTTCCCCGCCAGCATCCGAAGCCGGCCGCTCCCTACTTCGTTTCCTCGAACAGCTCCCGCCCAATCAGCATACGGCGGATCTCGCTCGTCCCCGCGCCAATTTCGTAGAGCTTGGCATCCCGCAGCAGGCGCCCGGTGGCGTAATCGTTGATATAGCCATTGCCGCCCAGAATCTGGATCGCATCGAGCGCGTGCTTCGTCGCCCGTTCGGCCGCGTACAGAATCGCGCCAGCAGCGTCCTTGCGCGTGGTCTCACCCCGGTCGCAGGACTTCGCCACCGCATAGACGTAAGCCCGCGTCGCATTGAGCTCGGTGTACATATCCGCCACCTTGCCCTGGATCAGTTGGAACGTCCCGATCGGCTGACCGAACTGTTTGCGCTCGTGAATGTACGGCACCACCAGATCGAGACACGCCTGCATGATGCCAATGGGCCCAGCAGCCAGCACCGCGCGCTCATAGTCGAGCCCACTCATCAGCACGTTGACTCCCTTGCCGACGGCACCAAGGATGTTCTCCTCCGGCACCTCGCAGTTTTCAAAAACCAACTCGCCCGTATCCGACCCACGCATGCCGAGCTTGTCGAGTTTCTGCGCCACCGTGAAGCCCTTGAAGTCCTTCTCGACAAGAAACGCCGTAATGCCACGCGACCCCGCATTCGCATCCGTCTTGCCATAGATGATCATCGTATCGGCACACGGGCCGTTGGTGATCCAGAACTTGGTGCCGTTGAGCACATACCGGTCGCCCTTCTTGTCTGCACGCAGCCGCATCGACACCACGTCTGAGCCCGCCCCCGGTTCGCTCATCGCCAGCGCACCGACATGCTCGCCACTGATCAACTTAGGTAGATACTTCGCCTTCTGCGCCTTCGAGCCGTTCCGCGTCAGCTGGTTCACGCAAAGGTTCGAATGTGCCCCATAGCTCAGTCCGACAGACGCCGAGCCGCGGCTGACTTCCTCCATGGCTATAACGTGCTCCAAATAGCCAAGCCCCGTTCCGCCGTACTCCTCTTCTGCCGTAATACCGTGCAAGCCTAGCGCACCCATCTTCGGCCACAGATGCCGTGGGAATTCATTCGTCTTGTCGATCTCGGCCGCGATCGGCGCGATCTCTGCCGCCGTAAACGACCGCACGGATTGGCGCAGCTGGTCGGCGGTTTCGCCAAGGTGGAAGTTGAGTGACGGATATTCATTGGGGATCGTCATGACGGGCATCCTGCTGGGGGGATTGCATTGCGCTATGGGTAAGCGCTCACAGCCGGGGCCGCAAGCGGCGGCATTCCCTGACAACTCTTTCGCACCGGCATGAAAGCGCTCAACATCGCAAAACGGCTGCCGCGCAACTCAATCTAAATGGCACCATGAGTCCCGCCAGTAACAGCGCACTGCCCTTGTCTGCGGTATCCAGGATGCAAGACGCCGCTTTGTGCGGCCTGACACGCACCAAAGGGCCCACCCAATGTCCGCTTTACTCGCACCCGCGTCGGCCGGCCCGCGCGCCGCCTGGACCGCCACCGAATTCACCGCCGCCATCGCGCCGCATCTGTTCAGCACGCTCGCTGATCCCACCTATCAGCTCTCGCCCCGCTTACGCGGCGCGCACACGTCGTCGCTGTCGCCGCCGGGCACGCTTGGAACCCCGCCGGCCGCTACCCGATCAGCGTGTGGAACGAGGTGTATGCATAGCGGCCACAACCGGCTCGCTGCCACGCAACCGCGCCGCCAGGATAAGCAGCAGCCCAGCCGCAGAGATCGTGAACACCCACGCACCCGACCAGTCACCCGCCCACTTGACGGCGCCAGCAAAGATCGGCGGCCCAAGCAGCTGTCCCACACCCGCACCCTGGATCATCAGCCCGACCACCGCCGCTGCGGCAGCCGGCGAGCGCGCCACGCGTGGTGCAGCCCCCAGCAACGTCCCCGGAATGAGCCCGCCGATCGCGCAAAACACCATCGCACTCACGACCTTGACCCACACCGGTGCCGCCACCACGAAGATCGGGATCGACCCCAAGCCCATGCCGAGCGCTCCGAGCGCCACAACCCGCTCCGCCCGCCATCCTCGCGCGCCCACCCACCCAGCGGCCACGTTGCCGGCAATGTTGGCCGCCGCCACCGCCGCGCCCATCAGCCCCGCCGCTGCAAGTGACACGCCCGAGGTTTCCACCAGCATCAATGGCAAAAACGAAACGACCGCCAGATACTGCGCGCCATAGATCGTGAAGCAGGCCGCCAGCCGCCGCGACGCAGGCGCCATGGCATCGGCAATGCTGTCCCGCAATGGCGCTGGCGGTGCAACATCTGTGGCAGCCGGCGCCGCCACACCGGCCCAGATCGCCAGCGCCATCGCCGCCGTCATGGCCGCCGCCAGCACCCAGACGCCGCGCCAGCCCAGCGGCGCCAAGGTGGCGGCCGTCACCAGCATCATCAGGCTCGATCCGGCCGGCACGTACGTGCCCCAGATGCCCAGCGCCAACCGCCGGTCACGCGGTGCCGTCGCCGCAATGATGAGCGACGGCGCCGCTACAGCCGCCATGATAAAGCCCAAGCCTTCGATCACCCGGCTGACGAGCAACAGGGTCTCGGTTCGCGCGAACGCCCCGCAAAAACTGGCCAGGCTCGCCAGCAATAGTCCCCCAACAACCAGACGCTTCGCCCCATAGCGCCGAGCGCCGAGCCCTAGGAACAGACCACCCACAGCCGCCACCAGACTGTAGAGTGCCGCCATCAGCGCCGACCCACCAAGATCGAGCTTCAAATCCGCCGCCAGCACCGGCAAAGCACCTGGCACCTTGCCGATATGAACCGCCGCCGCAATGCCAGCAACGACCAGCAGCGCCACTCTCGGCCAGTGCGTCACTGCGGGATCGACTGAAGAGGTCACGCGCCGGAGCCTTGCTCAAATCCCGCACGGACAGCGCGGTTCTGCATATAAGCCCGGACCAAGCCAGGCCGCAGCAGGAATTTCTGTCACCGCTCGCTTGGGCATACGCACGCGTATTTCGGCACACTCAAGCCTACCTGACAGCCCGCATCCTTTCAGCCAGACTGCGCCCGCGCCACTGCCGGAGACGAACAACAGCAATGACACAAACCTTCGACACAATCGTCGCCGGCGTTGGTGGCATGGGCTCGGCCGCACTGTACCATCTTGCCAAGCGCGGCAGGCGCGTGCTCGGCATCGATCGCTTCGAAATCGGCCACGCCCAAGGCTCCAGCCATGGCGAAACCCGCATCATTCGCATGGCCTATTTCGAGGGCTCGAACTACGTGCCGATCGTCCAGCGCGCCTACCGCCTCTGGGACGCGCTAAGCGAAGAAACCGGCACCAACATCATCCGCCGCACCGGCTCACTGGAGATGTCTGAACCCAACTTCGATTTCGTCGATCGGTCGCTGGCTTCCTGCCTCGACCACGATCTGCCGTATGAACTGCTGGACGCACGCGAGGCCATGCGGCGTTTTCCAGCATTCCAGCTCCATCCAGAAACGCGCGCCATTTTCCAACCCGACGGGGGCTATGTTCTCTGCGAAGCAGCAACGCGCGCACACATCGCCCTCGCCCGTCACCACGGCGCGCAATTACACACCAGCGAAACTGTTTTCGAGTTTCAGGCAACAGCGCACGGCGGCGTCGAAGTCCGTACCAATCGCGGCGCCTACGCGGCCGGCAGCCTCATCCTCACCACCGGCGCTTGGATGCGGCAACTGGTACCCGCACTAGCCGGCTCGCTCACCACCTCAAAACAAGCCATTGCCTGGTTCGCGCCACGCACGGAAGCGGCTTTCCGTCCCGGCACCATGCCCGTCTTCATCCATTTCAGCGCCGAAGGCGAATTCTACGGCTTCCCCCAGCACAGCGCTCAAGGCGTGAAGGTTGGCGGACCCCACTTCGCGCGCGTTCCCATTGACCCAGATCAGCCCGACCGCACTCCCGAGCCCTACCAGATCGATGCTCTGTGCGGCTTCATGGCGCGTCACCTGCCGGACGCCACCGGACCACCGATCGCCGCATCGGGCTGCATTTATACGACCACGCCTGACGAGCACTTCGTCATCGACCGGCTGCCGGGCACGCCTCAAGTCGTGGCCATGTCGCCCTGCTCAGGCCATGGCTACAAATTCGCATCCGCCATGGGCGAGATTGCCGCCGACCTCGCGATGAAGGGACACACCTGGGCCGATCTCACACCCTTCGCTTTGTCGCGCTTTGACAGTCATTAAGCCGGCGCCTGTTCAAACCCCAGACACATCGACCGCTTTACACTGCTTCTCTGCGAGCAGTTCATTGTACGCTTTCAGGCGCGCGCGAGCTTGCTTGATCTCGTCATCGACGTCCAAGTTCGCGCCTTGCCCGCTGAACGGCTGGGTCGCCGCTTGCATCCCTTTCGTCAGCACACCGGCCCGCGGACGGTTGGCGCTGTCTTTCAGGCGCGAGATCATGACGTGCATCGATCCAGTCAGTTTACCGCAGCTCAGCGCTTTCTCATCCGCACTGACGACATAACGGCCCTTGTCGTTCAGTTGCCCGCCATTAAACGGCTTGAGCGCATCCGGCGTCGGTTGCCCGCTCGACGGCGTATAGCCGATCTGGGCCGCGGCACAGCCCGACATCAACAGAGCAAAAGCGAGGGCAGCAATGCGCATCGTGGTCCCAACGAGGAAGGCGGCAGCGTCACTTGCCAACCCCATCGTGGCGTCAGCGTGACGCCTTTTAGCCGGATTCGGCACAGCCCAGGCTATGGAGCCTTGGAACACTGGTGATAAGCTGCCGGCAGCACCCGCCACTGCAAGAGGCCCCCATGTCCACCGTCCCCCCGCCCGAAGCCCTGTTGTTCGACATATTCGGCACCGTCGTGGACTGGCGATCCAGCATAGTCGCCGAACTTGAGGCCTTCGGCCGCACCAGTGGCCACCAGGCCGACTGGACCGCCTTCACCGACCAGTGGCGCGGGCTCTACCAGCCATCCATGGAAGAAGTCCGCAGCGGCCGCCGCGCCTGGACAATCCTCGACGTGCTCCACCGCGAGAGCCTCGACACGCTGCTCATCCAACACAATCTGAGCGGCCTCAGCGAGGCCGACCGCGAGCATCTGACCAGGATCTGGCACCGCCTCAAACCATGGCCGGACACCGTTGCCGGCCTTACCCGCCTCAAGTCCAAATACATCATCGGCACATTGTCGAACGGCAACGTTGGCCTGCTCACCCGCATGGCAAAAAACGTCGGTCTGCCTTGGGACGTGGTTCTCGGTGCCGAGACCGCCCGCGCCTATAAGCCACTGCCGGAAGCCTATCGCGCCGCGGCCCGCCTCCTCAACGTCGCACCAGACCGGGTCATGCTGGTCGCCGCTCACAATGGCGATCTCGCCGCCGCCACCCGCGAGGGGCTGCAAACGGCCTTCGTGCCACGCCTGACCGAGTACGGCCCCCATCAGACACACGATTTGAAGGCCGAAGGCGCGTGGAACTACGTCGCCGCTGATTTCGGCAAACTCGCCGACCAACTTGGCTGCAAATAGCGCTCGCCATCCGCCATCATCTATTCACTTGACCCAAGCTGAACCCCGCCTTGCCCGCATAGCCCTTCACAATTGCCTCCCGCTCGGCGCGGCTCAGCACGCGATCCACATACTCAAACCCCGCCGGCGCAAGTTTTTCGACTTCATCGATGACACGCTCCGGCCCGCCGGAACGATTGAGACGCACGATCTCGGATGTCTTAGACAGCCGGTCGTCCTCATACACTTGCAGTGCCTGCATGGGGTGATCAGCCTTCTGCAACGCGTCAGCGAGACTGCGCGCATCGAGAATGGCCTGCGCCGCTCCATTTGAGCCAACCGGATACATCGGATGCGCGGCGTCCCCGAGCAGCGTTACGCGACCAAAACTCCAGCGCGGCAGCGGATCGCGATCGCACATGGGATATTCATAACAAACCGGCGTCGACCGCACGAGCGCCTCCACGTCCACGCCCGGCACTGTGAAACGCCGCGCATAGGGCACCACCTCATCCATACGGCCAATGCGTGACCAGCTGTCCTTGGGTGGCGGCGTTGTGGCACCATCCGCGAGGCGGATTGCGATGGCCCAATTGGTCAGCCGCGTGTTCGGTGTCAATCCTGGCGCAATCGGATAAAGCGCCAGCTTCGCCCCCATGCCGCCGCCGATATACATCGACCGGCCGCTTAAGAACTGCGGCCACTCCGCGGCCCCACGCCACAACACGACGCCCTGCCAGCTCGGCGAGCCCTCTTTGGGATAGAAATGCCTCCGGGCAACGGAGTGAATACCATCGGCGGCCACCAGCACATCACCACGGACCGTCTCACTCGTCGTGCCGAACTGCGCATCGGTGAAATGCGCTGTCACGCCACCCTCATCTTGCACGAAGCCGGCGAGCCGTCGCCCGGTACGCACCACGTCCGGCCCAAGTTTCGCGAGCACAGCATCATAGATCGCCTTCTGCAATCGCCCGCGATGAATTGAAAACTGTGGAAACTCGAAGCCCGCATCAGTGCCACGGCTCTCCCGCCAGATTTCCTGACCAAGCCGGTTGATGTAAATCAATTCCTTTGTGCGCACCGCGATCGCGTCGAGCGCCGGCAGCAACCCCAGTGCTGCCAGTTCCTTGATCGCGTGCGGCAACGTATTGATGCCCACGCCGACTTCACGAACTTCGGTCGCTTGTTCGAAAACGATCGACTTGATGCCGCGCGCATGCAGCATCAGCGCCAGTGTCAGCCCACCGACCCCACCGCCTGCAATCAAAACCGTCATGGTGCGCGTTCCGTGTCTCGCCGCATCGTCCACCCACTCACTTCTGCTCGTCCGGCGGCGGCAGGAAGTCGACCTCATGCTTGGCCGAGAGTGCAACCACCTCCGGCGGCGTCTGCTCGGTCATGTTGTGGATCGCCCAGAACAGATCGTAGAGCCGCCGCGTCGGTGACACCCAGAAGAAGCACTTCACCGTCCGGTCCGACTTGTTGAAAATGCCGTGCGGGATTCCCATCGGCATACGCACCAGATCGCCCGCGTTAGCGAACACCGTGCGCCCGTCGATCATCAACTCGAACTGCCCCTCGAGCATGTAGATGAACTCATCCTGCATCGGATGAATATGCGGTGGCACGAACGTGCCTGGCGGAAACGTTGCGTGCCACGACATCGAGCTTTCGCTCACTTGCTTGGGCACGTACGTCTGGCCGAGAATGTTCCACGAAATGTTGTCGATGCCTTCACCAGCCTTGGTGATGCCGGGGGTCATGACCATGTTGGTTGCCTTTCACGCTGGAGAATGAGGTGTCACTCCACCCCCAAGATGGAGATAGCGGTCAGTAATCCCCGGGTTTGCCTTGAGGTCAGCACTTGTGCCCCGCCAGACAATCCGGCCTTTTTCGATCATCACATGCCGATCTGCCAGCCCAAGCAAGGCACCGATGTTTTTATCGATAACAATGATCGCCTCCCCCTCCGCTTTGAGCCGCGCCAGGCAGCCCCAGATCTCCGCGCGGATCAGCGGTGCCAGCCCTTCGGTCGCCTCATCAAGCACCAGAACCTTCGGGTTCGTCATCAACGCCCGGCCGATCGCCAGCATCTGCTGCTCGCCACCCGAAAGCTGGTTGCCAAAGTTGCTGCGGCGCTCGGCCAGCCGTGGGAACAGGTCGTAAATGGCCGCCAGCGTCCACCGCGGCGCCCCAAACCTGCGCGCTGCCGTTGCAACCAGGTTTTCTTCGACCGTCAACGTCGGAAACACCTGCCGTCCTTCCGGAACAAGGCCGAGCCCCTGTTGCGCGATGACATAGGGCGGCTTCCCGGTCAGGTCAGTGCCTTCAAACACCACCCGCCCGCGGCGAACCGGCAGCAGTCCAAAAATCGCGCTGATCGTTGTCGTCTTGCCCATGCCATTGCGGCCAAGCAGCGCCAGAACCTCTCCCGCCGTCACATGCAGATCGACACCAAACAGCACCTGCGCTTCGCCATACCCGGCCTCAAGGCCTTCGACCTGCAGCATCACACGCCCTCCTCGTCGCCGAGATAGGCGGTCCGCACTTCTGGATTGCTTTGAATGTCAGCAGGCGTGCCGGTCGCCAGCACCCGTCCGTTGACCAGCACACTCACCCGGTCGGCTAGCGCGAACACGGCGTCCATATCGTGCTCGACCAGCACAATGGTAAACCGCGACTTCAAGGCCAGCAGCAACGCGATACTCGCCCGTGATTCCTCTTGGCCGAGGCCGGCGAGCGGCTCATCCAGCAACAGCAGTTTCGGCGCGGTCGCTATCGCAATTGCGATTTCGAGCAACCGCTTCTCGCCATGCGACAGTGCGCCCGCACGATCCTGCGCGCGCTGCAGCAACCCAACCTCGGCCAACCGTTGCGCGGCCTCCTCGTTCAGCGCCCGCTCTTGAGCCGCCGGTGCCCAAAACCGAAAGCTTGACCCCGATCGCGCCTGCACCGCAAGAGCGACATTCTCTAACACCGAATACGCCGGCAGGATTGATGTAATCTGAAACGACCGCGCAAGCCCCAGACGAACCCGCTCCGGCATCGAAAGCGGCGTCACATCGTTTCCTTCGAATACAACGCACCCGCTGTCGCTCGGCAGGATGCCGGACAACTGATGGATCAGCGTCGTCTTACCCGCGCCGTTCGGCCCGATCAGCGCGTGCAGCTCGCCCGCCTGCACATCGAGCGACACACCATCCGTCACCCGCAGTGAACCAAAACTCTTGTGCAAACCCTCGATCGACAACAGCGCAGCGCTCATCGAACGCCTCGGCCAGCAAACAACCGCTGCACGCGCTCCAGCACGCCTGCGATCCCGCCGCGCCCACTCAGCGCCACCATCACCAGCAACGGCCCAAGAATAAGCTTCCAATGCTCAGTGAGCCCCGACAGCACCTCCTCGAGAACCAGCAAAGCCAGCGCACCAAGAATCGCCCCCCACAGCGTGCCGATACCGCCCAGGATAACCATCACCATCAGCTCGCCCGATCGTTGCCAGGTCATGTAGGCCGGCGAGACAAATCCCGTCTGATTGGCAAGCAACACGCCAGCGACCGCACACATACAGCCCGCTATGACACATGCAACGAGCTGATAACGAAAAGGTTCAAAACCAATGGCACGCATACGCACAGGGTTCTCTCGTATCCCGCTCAACACACGGCCAAAGCGCGAAGCGATGACCCGCTGGCCTATGATATAAAACGCCCCGAGCACACCGAGCACGACATAGTAAAGCGCGCGATCGCTCTCCAGAAGGCCAGTTCCAAAAACCTTGCTGCGCCCCGCCAGCGACATCCCGTCGTCGCCGCCATAAGCCGAGAGAGAAACGCCCAGAAAGTACAGCATCTGCCCAAACGCCAGTGTGCTCATGATATAATAGACACCGCTGGTCCTCAGCGAAACCGCGCTTGTCGCCGCCGCAAACACCAGCGCCGCAGCAAGTGCAACAGCGAGTTGCAACATAATCTCGCTCGTCCCGTGCGCGGCCAATATGCCAACCGCATAACTCCCAATCCCCAGAAATGCCGCGTGCCCGAACGACGCCAACGCGCCATATCCCAGGATCAGATCAAGCGAGAGCGCCGCCACCGCAAAAATCAGCGCGCGCGTCGCCAAGCTCAGCAAATAGCCCTCAGCCCCAAACTTCGCCGCCAACGGCACCAAAGCCAGTGCCAAGAAGAGCCAAACAGTTGGCGCTTTAAGCACACGGCTCATTGCCGCACCGGAAACAGACCCGCAGGCCGGAAAAAGAGCACCGCCGCCATCAGTATGTAAATCAGCATCGGTGCTAGCGAGCGTCCGGTCTGGTTCGCCGCCGCCGGCTCCATCATCAACCGCAGCAGTTGCGGTCCAAATGCGCGCCCGAGCGTGTCGATTAGCCCAACTGCCAGCGCCGCGATAAACGCGCCGCGGATGGAACCGATGCCACCAATGACAATAACAACGAACGTGAGAATGAGCAGATTATCACCCATCCCCGGTTCAACCGACAGAATGGGCGCCACGATCGCCCCCGCAAACCCCGCCAGCATTGCACCGAAGCCGAACACGATCATGAACAGCCGGCCGATATCCACGCCGAGCGCTGAAACCATGGGCGCGTTCGAGGCACCAGCCCGCACCAGCATACCCACCCGCGTCTTACTGATGAGCAACGACAGACCCAGCGCCGAGCCCAAACCCACGGTGATTAATGCCAGCCGGTAAACCGGATAAAGCAGTCCATCCATCAACCGCACACTGCCAGAAAGCAACTCAGGCATTGGCACACTCAAAGGCGCAGCGCCCCAAAGTGCCTTGACCGCCTGATTGAGAAAAATGATCAGCCCGAACGTTGCCAGCACTTGATCGAGATGGTCGCGCCCATACAGGCGCCGGAAGATCAGCACTTCAAGCACCAGCCCGAATGCCAATGCCGTCGGCAGCGTAAGCGCGAGGCCTGTCCAGAAATTGCCCGTCCAAGCAACAAACATGGCCGCCAGATAAGCGCCGATCATGTACTGCACGCCGTGGGCGAGGTTGATGAAATCCATCACCCCGAACACCAGCGTCAAACCCGCCGCAATCAGAAACAGCAGCACCCCAAGCTGCAGACCATTGAGAAGTTGAACCAGAAATAAGGCTGTCGACATCCGCGCGTCACCCCGCGAGCACCACGGCTCACTTCATCGCACAGTCGGCCGCATACACATCCACGTAGTCGCTGAACACACGCTCGGCAATTTCCGTCTGGTACTTCCCGTCCGCGCGCTTGGCGACTTTCACCAGAAAGAAGTCCTGGACCGGATACTGATTTGTGCCGAACTTGAACTTGCCCCGCAGCGACGTGAAATTTGCCTTCTTGAGCGCCGCGCGCAGCGCTTCTCTGTCACCCGTCTTACCACCCGTCGCCTTGAGCGCGCTATCGATCAGCAGCGCCGCGTCATAGGCCTGCATGGCATAGGTTCCCGGCACCGCGCCGTAGGCCGCTTCAAAGGCCGCAACGAACGCTTTTGTCTGCGGATTGTCCATGTTGGGTGCCCAGTTGGCGCCAGCCAGGAAACCCACCGCATCGTCTTTCTGTGCCGGCAGCGTCGACTCGTCCGTCGTAAACGCTGACAGGAAAGGAATGCTCGCCAGCCCAGCCTGCCTGTACTGCTTCACAAGGTTCACGCCCATGCCACCAGGCATAAAAGTGAAAAAGGCATCAGGCTTGGCCGCAGCGATTTTTGCCAGCTCTGCCGAAAAATCCAACTGACCAAGCGGCGTGTAAACCTCGTCGACAACGTCACCCTTGAAGTGCCGCTTGAACCCCGCCAGCGCATCCTTCCCGGCCTGATAATTTGGCGCCATCAAAAGCACCTTCTTGAAGCCCTTGTCCTGGGCATATTTGCCAAGCACTTCGTGGTTCTGGTCATTCTGGTAGGACGTCACGAAGAAATTCGGGTGGCATTGTTTGCCGGCGAAATTTGATGTCCCGGCGTTCGGGCTAATCAGGATGGCATTTGAATCCGTCACAGGTTTGTGGATCGCCTGCAGCACGTTTGAGAAAATCGGTCCAACGACGAAGTTGACCTGATCGCGCTCAATCAGACCTTTGACTTTTGTCACGGCCACGTCCGGCTTCAACTCGTCATCCACCACCACAACTTCAGTCTCGACGCCACCCAACTTCCCGCCCAGCGACTTCACTGCCAGATTGAAACCATCACGCACCTGTCCACCCAACACCGCCGGTGGACCAGACAGGCTGACAATAATGCCGATCTTGAGCTTATCTTGCGCCAGCGTGTCTCGGCTCATCGAAGTCAGCAGAAGACCTGCCAATGCTGGTATGACTGCAACTGTGACCAATGACTGTCTCATCCCACGCACTCCCCACAACCCAGGCCTTCGACCCGCCGGTACACAAACGCAAAACGCGCGCCAGCAACAATGATGCCGCGCTTTATGGGGAAGTCAATCGAACTCGAAGTTCTGCGGGCCGCTGTGCACCCGGCTTTCGAGCAAGCCATGCTCACAAAGCGCTGAACATCTACCCCGTTGCACACGACGGCTGTAGCAATGTGACGTGTCCTGCTGACGCCTGCCGGCGCGCTTTGACCGTCAGTGAAACAGACTGGACACACTCTCATCCCGCGCCGTACGCGCAATGCCTTCCGCCAGCAGCGGCGCGATCGACAACGTCCGGATGTTGCCAGCCGCCCGAACAGCTTCCGTCGGCGCAATGCTGTCCGTGATGACCAGCTGCTTCAGCTTAGAGTTGGTAATCTTTGAAACTGCGCCGCCCGAAAGCACCCCGTGCGTGATGTAGGCAAACACTTCTGTCGCGCCAGCGGCCAGCAACGCGTTCGCCGCGTTGACCAGTGTGCCACCCGAATCGACGATGTCATCGATCAGGATGCACCGCATTCCAGCCACATCGCCGATAACGTTCATGACTTGGCTCTCACCGGCGCGCTCCCGGCGCTTATCGCAAATCGCAATCGGGCAATTGATCCGCTTTGCCAACGCGCGCGCGCGCACCACACCGCCCACATCCGGCGAGACAATGACCACTTGATTCGTATCAAATCGGTCTTGAATATCCCGCGCAAAAGTCGGCGCCGCAAACAGGTTGTCGGTCGGAATATCAAAAAAGCCCTGGATCTGACCCGCATGCAGATCGAGTGTCATGACCCGGTCAACACCCGCGCGCTCAATCATGTTTGCAACGAGCTTCGCCGAAATCGGCGTCCTCGGACCTGGCTTCCGATCCTGCCGCGCATAACCGAAATACGGCATCACCGCTGTGATGCGGCGCGCGGAGGCACGCTTGAGCGCATCAGTCAGTATCAGCAGTTCCATCAGATTGTCGTTGGCCGGGAACGACGTCGACTGCACGACAAACACGTCTTGACCGCGAACGTTGTCATGAATCTCAACAAACACCTCCATATCCGCAAAGCGTTTAACGGTTGATCGCGTCAACGAATGCCGGAGTTCCACGGAGATCGCGTCTGTCAGGGACCGATTACTATTGCCCGCAACAATTTGAATTGGTCTGCCGCCGAAGGGATCTTCACCTCCCGAGCGTGAATCAAAAGCCATGGCCTTCCTCCGCAGCGGTCACCTGAACCCGCGCGGGTCATAGCAATCGGGCCCGGGCGTGTAAACGCGCCGAGCCCGACTTTTGCAGAGGTAACCAGGACAGGGTACCCCCAGGACGTGGCAACCGAGCCACAAGTCTGAGCGCAACACCGTGCTCCCGTGCCTTAGTTAGAGGCGGTTTGCTTCGGCAACAGCTTAAGAATGCCCTGGGCCGCTGCCGACGCCGCTGCATCCGCCGTTTTGCCCCAGGTCGAATCGAGGCTACCGGCAACAATTTCATTCTTTTGAGTGACAGTGCCGAGCCGCTTGCCGTTCGGATCCTTCACATTCCAGTCAATTTGGACAGGCTGCTTGCCATCGCTGTTCGTGCCCACCTTAACGACGCCCTCAACCCGGTAAGCAACAGCACCAGGGCCGGCCGCTGGGACACCATTCTTTGAGAGTTCAGCCTGCAGCGCGCTCGCCAGGGTGCTGTTACCGTCCCCAGGCGCACCAACCAGCGTTGGAATGGCCGTCGTCAGCTGCTGTGGCGCTGCCTTAACCGGTGCCGCCGCAACAGCGGATGCCACCGCCGGCGCCGGCAACGAACCGACACTCGTTGGCGCCACCGTCCCGCCCCCAACCGGGGCGGGGCTCCCAACCACCTGCGGAATCGCCGCAACATTCGCCCGCGCCGTCTGTCCAAGCCACGCCGACAGCGATTTGGCCGATTTCCGTGCAATCGATTGCGTCACCTGCGGTGTCACGTTGGCCCATGGGTCTGCCGCACTCCCAGCCGCCACAATTTCCTCGCCGGTAATCCGGTTGACCCGGCGTCCCGCGGTGTCCGTCACGTCCCAAATATATGAAACTTTTGTGCCGGCCTTGTCCTTTGCAGCAACC
Organism: uncultured Alphaproteobacteria bacterium; assembly: GCA_963847145.1. Lineage (GTDB taxonomy): Bacteria > Pseudomonadota > Alphaproteobacteria > Rhizobiales > Hyphomicrobiaceae > JABFRJ01. The sequence continues at coordinate 427,691 of CAWJYN010000011.1, read as the reverse complement.
ACGTAGCCGCGGAGGGCATAGTCAGCCTTGTCTTGCGCACCAACAATCGTGACGTTCTTCTGGCCGATCGCCGACGAGAAATCCTGGAACAACTGCTTGGAAACGCCATCCGGCGCACCAATCACCGGCGCCACATTGACGCGGCTTTGAGCAACCTGCTGCTGCGGCGCGGGCGCTAATTGTGCCTCAGGAGCGACGGCCTGTCCGCCACCTAGGATTGAAGACCCCGATTCACACCCCGCAAGCGCCAGGGTAAATCCCGCGAGCATCATGCGCCCGAACAGGCTTCGCGAGGGGCCGAAAGTCTGGCGCCGAAAATTCTGACCAAGCCAGCCCGCGCCAGCATTGAAACCACTATGATGATACGTCACGACGAAGCCCCCACGTCCACGACCTTAGGACCTCCGGCTGCCGGCGTACAAACTTTGCGGCGCATTCTCCTTAACCGGTACACACGGCGACTCATCTAGTCTTTCCCCGTGATGGCGTAAAGCGCGCCAACGTCGGAATTGGCGCCAAGGTGTCGTAAACACGGCTATTTCTGGTACATTTGATGTGGAAAAGCAATTGTTAGGTCAGCACAAGTGCTGAAACTTGGCGTCCGTAATCGGTTTGCCCAAGATGCGTCATCCGGCGAAAACTGAAAAACCGGCCCGGCTGAGAATAAGTACACTGCCTGAGCGCGTCTACACGTCCAACGCCGGCCACCGTAAGCCGGTTGGCAACAAACCCCGGCAGATCGAACCTCGGGCGGACACCCTCCGGCACTCTGCTGAAATACTTCGCATATTCCTGATCGACACGGAGGAATGCGGCTTCAAAGTCAGGGCCGACCTCGTAGGCGTCCTGGCTGATACAAGGCCCTACGGACGCAACAATGCCCTGGCGGCGAGCACCAGCCCGCTCCATAGCCACGATTGTCGCTTCCACAACGCCACCCAGCGCACCCTTCCACCCCGCGTGGGCGGCACCAATAACGCCAGCTTGACCGTCGGCAAGCAGGACCGGCGTGCAGTCCGCCGCCAACGTTCCTAGCACTAAGCCTCGCGTGGTTGTAACGAGGGCGTCTGCCTTCGGCTGAGCATCAGGCAGCCAAGGCCGATCAACAAAAACCGCGGTCGCAGAGTGAACCTGATGACACGTCAGCAGCGATCCTTCGGGTGCGTTAAAGTGCGTCATGACCCGGCGGCGGTTTTCAGTCGTATTGCAGCGATCATCACCCGAGCCGAGCCCGCAATTCAGCGAAGCATAGTCGCCCGTCGATACGCCCCCATCACGAGTAAAAAAACCATGGGCCACGCCACGGACACTGCCGAGAGCGATTGATTGTATCGGATCAAGCATAGAGGTCCAGACCAGGTGCGAAACGGCAACCTCTTCTAGCAGGCCATCGTGGCGCGCGGTAGCCGAGCGCTGCCCGGTGCGGACAGGGGCTGGCATCTCACACGGACCCGCGCTAAAACGCGCGCGAGGTGTGGCGTGCGGGCGTTTAGTCGCCCGGCGGAGCGTCGACACGCCGCGATCGCTGGACTAGACCTGCACAGGTTCGAGTTCTGGATTCTTGAGTCGGATCCTGATGGGCCGCGCTGGAAATGAGGGGACATGCTGAAGAAGCTCATCATCGATGGTCAGGAAATCGAGGTCGACGACCACCTGACTCTCATTCAAGCGTGCGAGCAGGCCGGCGCAGAGATCCCGCGCTTCTGCTACCATGAGCGCCTCTCCATTGCTGGCAATTGCCGCATGTGTCTTGTTGAAGTGGTCGGCATGCCCAAACCACAGGCCAGTTGCGCACTCGGCGTCGGCGACCTGCCCCCCAACCGCGACGGTTCGCCGAAGGTCATCAATACCAAATCGCCGATGGTGAAGAAGGCCCGCGAGGGCGTGATGGAATTTCTGCTCATCAATCATCCACTCGATTGCCCCATCTGTGACCAGGGCGGCGAGTGCGATTTGCAAGACCAAGCCATGGCTTTCGGCATCGGGGCTTCGCGCTATGCCGAAAACAAGCGTGCGGTGGAGGAAAAGAACCTCGGGCCGCTGATCAAAACGATGATGACCCGCTGCATCCAGTGCACGCGCTGCGTCCGCTTTATGACCGAAGTTGCGGGCGTCGAAGAACTTGGCGCCATCGGCCGCGGCGAAGACATGGAAATCACCACGTACCTTGAAAAGGGCATGATGAGCGAACTGTCGGCCAACGTGGTCGATATCTGCCCGGTGGGCGCGCTCACCCATCGGCCGTGGGCGTTCAACGCGCGCCCCTGGGAGATGGAGAAAACCGAGAGCATCGACGCGATGGATGCATTGGGCTCCAACATCGTCGTGCATACGCGTGGCCGCGAAGTGATGCGCATTCTGCCGCGCAACAACGACGCCGTGAACGAAGAGTGGATCTCCGACAAGACGCGCCACGTGGCCGACGGCCTGCGCACCCAGCGCCTCGACCAGCCCTACGTGCGCGTCAACGGCAAGCTGCAGCCGGCGTCCTGGGATGAGGCGCTTGCGCTGATCGGCACAAAACTTAAAGCCGCGGACCCGAAAAAAATCGGCGCGATCGCTGGCGATCTGGCCACGGCTGAAGAGATGTTCGCACTGAAGGATCTGTTCACCCGTCTCGGCTCCCCCAACATCGACTGCCGCCAAGATGGTGCCAAGCTCGATCCGTCATTCGGCCGCGCCAGCTATTTGTTCAACGCCACCGTCGCCGGCATCGACGACGCTGATGCTATCATGATCATTGGCTCGAACCCGCGGCTCGAAGCGCCGGTTCTAAATGCCCGCATTCGCAAGCGGTGGCGCACCGGAGGCATAAAGATCGGCCTGATCGGGCCGAAGGCCGACCTCGGCTACGATTATCTGCATGCGGGCAATGGCGCGGACGCTTTGAACGCATTGCCAGCGTCAGATGCGAAACGCCGCTTGATCATTGTTGGCCCTGGTGCGTACGCGCGGCCGGACGGCGCAGCCATCCTCGGCGCCGTCGCCAAGGCTGCCTTGACCCGTGGCGCCATCTCGGATGGTTGGAACGGCTTCTCAGTCCTTCACACCGCTGCCTCGCGTGTCGCCGGTCTCGATCTTGGGCTCGTTCCGGCCCATGGCGGCAAAGACGTTGCGGCGATGCTTGCAGGCGGCATGGACGTTCTTTACCTGCTCGGTGCCGACGAAATCGACACCTCTCGCCTCAACACGACATTCGTCATCTATCAGGGTAGCCACGGCGATGCGGGTGCCCATCGGGCCGATGTGGTGTTGCCCGGTTCCGCCTACACCGAGAAGTCGGGCACGTATGTGAACCTCGAAGGCCGCGCCCAGATGGCGGCCAAAGCTGCCTTCGCGCCGGGCCAAGCTAAAGACGATTGGGCCATTTTCCGTGCACTTTCGGCGCACGCGGGCCAAACACTCCCCTACGATACGCTCGATGCACTGCGCGCCGCCATGTACAGGGCAGCACCGCACCTGGCCCGCCTCGATAGTGTCGCGCCGGCTGATCCATCGGCGATCACCAAACTCGCCGGCGTCGGAGGCACCGTGAGCGGCCTGCCGATCTCGAACACCATACGCGACTTTTATCTGACCAATCCCATCGCGCGCGCCTCTACCGTCATGGGTGAGCTGGCCGCGCTCTCTGTCAATACCGCGCCAAGGGTGGCTGCAGAGTAGACGAACGAAGAAGTGTGGGTTGGGTTAGCGCCCCATCGGCGTGCAACCCAACATCTCGGAGCAAGACCCTGTTGGGTTACGGCCTGCAGCGGCCAAACCCACGAAGTGAAAGCCAACTGATGTATCCGAAGACATTCGACACGTGGTGGGATTGGGGCCTCTGGCTTGCGCTGACGGTCGGCCTCAGCGTGCTGCTGCTGGTCGTTCTGCTGATCATCGTCGCGTTCCTGCTGCTGATGGACCGCAAGGTATGGGCAGCCGTGCAGCTGCGCCGTGGCCCGAACGTGGTTGGCCCGTTCGGCCTGCTGCAATCGTTCGCCGACTTGCTGAAGTTCGTGCTCAAAGAACCGCTGATCCCGGCCGGCGCCGACAAGGGCGTGTTCCTCTTGGCGCCTCTCGTCACAGCCATTCTCGCGCTCGCCGCCTGGGCCGTGATCCCCGTCGGCAATGGCATGGCCATTGCCAACATCAACGTCGGCATTCTCTACCTGTTCGCAATCTCGTCGCTGGGCGTTTACGGCGTCATCATGGGCGGCTGGGCATCCAACTCGAAATATCCGTTCCTCGGCGCCCTGCGATCGGCAGCGCAGATGGTGTCGTACGAAGTCTCCATAGGCTTCGTGATCATCACCGTACTGCTGTGCGTCGGCTCGCTCAACATGAACGACATCATCAAGGCCCAGCAGGTCGGCATCGGCACGAAAATGGGTCTCAAGCCCAGCCTGCTGGATTGGTATTGGCTGCCGCTGTTCCCGATGTTCGTGATTTTCTTCATCTCGGCGCTGGCTGAAACCAATCGCCCGCCGTTCGATCTTCCGGAAGCAGAATCCGAACTCGTCGCCGGCTTCATGGTCGAATATTCGTCGACGCCCTACCTGCTATTCATGCTCGGAGAGTACGTGGCCATCGTCACCATGTGCGCGATGACGTCGATCCTGTTCCTCGGCGGCTGGCTGCCCCCGCTCGACGTGGCGCCGCTCAACTGGATCCCCGGGCCGATCTGGTTCCTGATCAAGGTCACCTTCGTCTTCTTCATGTTCGCCATGGTCAAAGCCATGGTCCCCCGCTACCGCTACGACCAACTCATGCGCCTCGGCTGGAAAGTGTTCCTGCCGCTGTCACTCGTGATGGTGGTGGTGGTGGCCGGCTTGCTGCAATACGGGCCACAGGTGCGGTGATGGGCGAGAACCGATGGTCCATTAATTTGGTGACATAAGATGCCTTGGTACATGTGGCTAGTATTCGTCATTATGCTCGGGACTGTCGGCTACACCTTGCTCGATGGATACTCGCAAAACCCAGTTGCATTTGCGCTCCTGGTTCTGGGATGGATCGGTTACACCGTCGTGACGAAGCAGATTGAGAAACTTGAAGAAGCAGCAGCCGACGAAAAGCAAAAAGTGGCGAAGTTGGAGAAGCGGATCGGTTGGTTAGCAGAACAAGACTAAAAACTGGCCACTCGCCCTGCGCACCCCCTGCCCCCGTCATGGCCGCGAAGGCGGCCACCCAAGCAAGCCTGACGTGAAGCACGAGACAACACACAATGAGCATCGCAACCGGCGTCAAATCACTGTTCCTTACGGAGTTCGTTTCGGCGTTCTTCCTGACGATGCGCTATTTCTTCGCGCCGAAGAAAACCTTGAACTATCCGTTCGAGAAAGGCCCGCTGTCGCCCCGCTTCCGCGGTGAGCATGCACTCCGTCGCTACCCGAATGGCGAAGAGCGCTGCATCGCCTGCAAACTGTGCGAGGCCATCTGCCCCGCGCAGGCCATCACCATCGAAGCCGGCCCGCGCCGCAACGACGGCACGCGCCGCACCACGCGCTACGACATCGACATGGTGAAATGTATCTACTGCGGCCTCTGCCAGGAAGCCTGCCCGGTTGACGCCATCGTCGAAGGCCCCAACTTCGAGTTTGCTGTCGAAACCCGCGAAGAACTCTACTACGACAAAGACCGCCTGCTCGCCAACGGCGACCGCTGGGAACGCGAGATCGCCAACAATCTCAAGCAAGACGCGCCGTATCGGTAATAGGATACTGACCACGTGGCTGATCAACCAAATGCGCTCTCCCGCCTGATCGAAAATCCCATCTTCTATGCCGCCGGTGTAGCCGTTGGTTTGATCGGCTGGTGGTTTCGATACCTGGAAGACGGCCACCTCATCTTGGTACTGGTGGCCGGGATTATCGGACTGGCGCACTGCTTCCAAACACGGCGCAGACAGAACAAAAACACGTAGGTTGGGTTTGCAGCACTTCTGCTGCGTAACCCAACTCTTTGGACGCAAGAACATGTTGGGTTACGGCCTGAAACGGCCTAACCCAACCTACGAGACACTACCGCCGCACGATGCGGCAGGAACCAAGACATGACCCTCGCCGCCGCCTTCTTCTATTTGTTCGCGATCCTCACGGTGTTTTCCGCCCTGATGGTGATCTGGGCCAAGAACCCGGTGCATGCGGTGCTGTTTTTGATCCTCGCGTTCTTCAACGCGGCGGGGCTGTTTGTGCTGCTCGGCGCGGAGTTCCTCGCCATGATCCTTGTGGTGGTCTACGTCGGCGCAGTGGCCGTGCTGTTCCTGTTCGTCGTCATGATGCTGGATGTCGACTTCGCCGAATTGCGCGCTGGTTTCATGAAGAACGCGCCGCTTGGAGCCCTCGTCGGCCTCGTCGTGCTGGCCGAAATCGTGATGCTGATCGCGTCGCAGTTCCTCAAGCCCGGCGCGCTGCCCGCCGGCATCGCCCGCGCCGTGCCCATCGACACCAAGCTGACCAACACGGCTGCCCTCGGACAGGTGCTCTACACCAAGTACGTCTACTTCTTCCAAGGCGCCGGGCTCATCCTGCTGGTCGCCATGATCGGCGCCATCGTACTCACGCTCCGCCACAAGGAAGGCGTCAAGCGGCAGGACATCTCCGAACAGAACAAGCGCACCAAAACCACCGCCATGGACATCATCAAAGTTCCCAGCGGCGGGTATACGATCCCCGACAAAGCCGCAGCGAAGGCGGAGGGGGCGTGATGGCGGCTTTCTACGGGGGCGTCGTCGGACGAGCACGCGCGCGGCAGTTGCGAGGGCTTAAGCAAGGAAACGCCGATGAGTATGATGGCACTGTTTTTCTGGCCGCTGCTGTTCGTGTTGCCGATAGCCCTCTTCTGGCTGGCGTGGATGGGCATGTTTACCTCCGCCTCGCTGACGTGGCTCCGCATGACGTGGCGCCATTGGATCTGGCATGTCGGGTTCATGTTCCTCGCGTTTTTTGTCATAGGGCCGCTGTTTCACGGCACCCATCACGTGATCGGAATGCTGGTCTCTCTGCTTTTATGGATTGCGCTTCCAGTCGGCCTGGGCATCTGGTTTGCCCGCAAACATCCAAAGCCGCCAAGCCCTTGGGACCGGAAACAATGAACGGAACTCTCCCATGATCGGCCTTGGCCACTATCTCACTGTCGCGGCGATGCTGTTCACGATCGGCATCTTCGGCATCTTCCTCAACCGGAAGAACGTGATCGTCATCTTGATGTCGATCGAGCTGATGCTGCTGGCGGTCAACATCAACCTGGTTGCGTTCTCGTCGTTCCTCGGCGATCTCGCCGGCCAAGTGTTCGCGCTATTCGTACTCACCGTCGCCGCCGGCGAAGCCGCCATCGGCCTCGCCATCGTCGTCGTCTACTTACCGCAACCGCGGCTCCATCGCGGTTGAAGATATCAATATGATGAAGGGGTGAGAGTCCCCTCTCCCCGTCCTTCACGGGGAGAGGGTTAGGGTGAGGGGCAGCCGCTTGCTCTGAGCCGCTCCCGCCGTCTTGTTTGAGCCTGTTGCTGCCCCTCACCCTAACCCTCTCCCCATCGCTGAAGAGCGATAGGGAGAGGGGACTAGATCGAGCCTCCCATGACCACCGCCGCCCTCCTCATCGTCTTCCTGCCGCTGCTGGGCGCGCTGATTGCTGGCTTCTTTGGCCGTGTGATCGGTGCGCGGCCGAGCGAGATCGTGACGACGGCGTTCCTGCTGATCGCGGCGGCGCTGTCGTGGTTCTTGTTCGTGCAGGTTGGCTTCGGCCACGCCATCTTCAAAGTGCCGGTGCTGCGCTGGATCACCTCGGGCGATCTTGATGTGTCGTGGACGTTGCGGGTCGATACGCTGACCGCCGTGATGCTCGTCGTCGTCACCACTGTCTCAAGCCTCGTCCACCTCTACTCCATCGGCTACATGGCCGAGGACGAGCATCGCCCACGCTTCTTCGCTTATCTTTCCCTCTTCACGTTCGCCATGCTGATGCTGGTGACGAGCGACAACCTCCTCCAGATGTTCTTCGGTTGGGAAGGCGTCGGCCTCGCATCCTACCTGCTGATCGGCTTCTGGTACAAAAAACCCGAAGCCAATGCCGCCGCCATCAAAGCGTTCGTCGTCAATCGCGTCGGCGACTTCGGCTTTGCGCTTGGCATATTTGCACTGTTTGCTGTGACAGGCTCCATCGCACTGGATCAGGTTTTCGCTGGCTCGCCCGGCCTCGTTGGCAAGTCGATGGACTTCCTCGGCTACCAAGTTGATACGTTGACGTGCATCGCGCTGCTGCTGTTCATGGGCGCCATGGGCAAGTCTGCGCAGTTCCTGCTGCACACCTGGCTGCCCGACGCCATGGAAGGCCCGACGCCGGTCTCGGCACTTATTCACGCCGCCACCATGGTCACCGCCGGCGTGTTCATGGTCGCGCGCCTGTCACCGATTTTCGAACTCGCACCCGAAGCGCTCAAGGTTGTAACTGCCATCGGCGCGTTGACGGCGTTCTTCGCCGCCACCGTGGGCCTCGTGCAGAACGACATCAAGCGCGTCATCGCCTATTCGACGTGCTCGCAGCTCGGCTACATGTTCGTCGCCTGCGGCGTTGGGGCGTATACCGCCGGCATCTTCCACTTGTTCACGCACGCCTTTTTTAAGGCGTTGCTGTTTCTCGGGGCCGGCTCGGTCATCCACGCGATGCATCACGAGCAGGACATGCGGAACATGGGCGGGTTGCAGAAGCTGATCCCCAAAACATGGCTCATGATGCTGATCGGTACCCTCGCGCTGACCGGCGTCGGCATTCCGCACCTCTTCGGTTTCGCCGGCTTTCATTCCAAGGACGCCATCATCGAAGCCGCCTACGCCGCGCACACACCGTCAAACTACGCCTTCTGGACGCTGGTGCTCGCCGCCTTCATGACCAGCTTCTACTCCTGGCGTCTGATGTTCATGACATTCCACCAGCCCGCCCGCTGGGGCCATGACAGCCACGCCACCGATCACAAGCATAGCGACCACGCTCACGGCGATCACGGTGATCACACGCCACATGAGAGCCCGATGGTGATGCTGATCCCGCTCTACGTGCTCGCAGCCGGCGCAGTGCTGGCTGGCGTCGTCTTCACCAAATACTTCATCGGTGTTGGACACGGTAAAGGCGAGCCGGACCCCTACAAGATCTTCTGGGGCCCTTCGATCTTCGAAGGCCCAAAGAACCACATCCTGCATGCCATGCATGAGATCCCGCACTGGGTCGGCTATGCCCCATTCATCGCCATGCTGGCAGGCCTCGGCCTCGCTTACGTCTACTATATCCGCGCGCCCTGGCTGCCGGATGCCACTGCCAAAGCTTTCCGGCCCCTGTACCTGTTCTTCCTCAACAAGTGGTACATCGACGAGCTGTACGACTTCCTGTTTGTGCGCCCCGCCTTCGCCATCGGTCGCCTGCTTTGGAAGGGCGGCGATGGTGCCATTATCGACGGTACGATCGATGGCACTGCCTCAACCGTCAGCTGGGCCACCGGGCGGACCGTGAAGCTCCAGACCGGCTATGTTTTCCACTACGCCTACGCCATGCTCCTCGGCGTCGCCGCCATCCTCACCTACATGATCGCCGGAGGCATCGGCCGATGACCGCTACACATATTCCGATCCTATCGCTTGTGACCTTTCTGCCGCTGGCGGGCGCAGCGCTGATCGCCTGCCTGCATCGTGACGCAGCCGGCAACGCCCGCTGGATCGCGCTGTGGACCACGGCGCTGACATTCCTCGTCTCGATCCCGATCTGGATGGGCTTCGACAAGTCCACCGCCGGGTTCCAGTTCCTCGAGGAAGCCGCCTGGCTCGGGCCGATCAAATACAAAATGGGCGTCGACGGCATTTCGATGCTGTTTGTGATGCTGACCACGTTCCTGATGCCGCTGTGCATCCTTGCCAGCTGGGAAAGTGTCGAAACGCGCGTCAAGGAATACATGATCGCGTTTCTCGTGCTGGAAACGCTGATGCTTGGCGTGTTCTGCGCGCTCGACCTGATCTTGTTCTACCTATTCTTCGAAGCCGTGCTGATCCCGATGTTCCTCATCATCGGCATCTGGGGCGGCAAGCGGCGCATCTACGCCAGCTTCAAGTTTTTCCTCTACACGCTGCTCGGCTCGGTGCTGATGTTGCTGGCCATGATGGCCATGTACTGGCAGGGCGGCACCACCGACATTCCGACGCTGATGGCCGTCAAATTCCCAGCGCAGATGCAGAGCTGGCTATGGTTGGCGTTCTTCGCATCATTTGCGGTGAAGATGCCGATGTGGCCGGTGCACACCTGGTTGCCAGACGCCCACGTGGAAGCGCCAACAGCAGGCTCGGTCATTCTGGCAGCGATCCTTCTCAAGATGGGCGGCTACGGCTTCCTGCGCTTCTCGCTGCCGATGTTCCCCATCGCCAGCCACGACTTTGCGCCGCTGATCTTCACGTTGTCGATCATCGCCATCATCTACACCTCGCTCGTCGCCCTTGCGCAGGAGGACGTGAAGAAGCTGATCGCCTACTCGTCGGTGGCCCACATGGGCTACGTGACCATGGGCATTTTCACGTTCACAGTGCAGGGCATCGATGGCGCCATTTTCCAGATGCTTAGTCACGGCATCGTCTCAGCCGCACTGTTCCTCTGTGTCGGTGTCGTCTACGACCGTATGCATACGCGCGAGATTTCCGCCTATGGCGGGCTCGTCAACCGCATGCCGATCTATGCGTTCTGCTTTATGATCTTCACGATGGCCAACGTCGGCTTGCCCGGCACGTCTGGCTTTGTCGGCGAATTCCTGACGTTGCTCGGCGCATTCAAGGCCAACACCTGGGTGGCCTTCTTCGCGACCTTCGGCGTGATTTTGTCAGCCGCCTATGCGCTCTACTTGTATCGCCGCATGATCTTCGGCGATCTCGTCAAGCCATCCCTCAAAGCCATCACCGACATGGGCCCCCGCGAAATCGCCATCATGGCACCGCTGGTGTTTCTCACCATCCTCTTCGGCGTCTACCCCGCACCGATCCTCGACGTGACCCGCGCCAGCGTAAAGAACCTGGTCGCGGGATATGAGACAGCCATCAAGACGGCGGCGGTGAGGTAGGGGTGGGGTTTTACCCCAAGAAAGGGCAGATTTTTTGCAACAACAATTTGCCGGTCATGAGGACTGCAGATGAAAGCCGCATCGCTTTTCGTACTCGCATGCGCGTCAATTGTGGCTACACCGGCTACCGCGCAGCGCGATGAAAAGCAGAAACCGACGACCCAGATAGAAATCGAACTTGATGACGACACAGTAGCTGCCAGGTGCCGCACAGCGGCGACGCAGGTCGCCACTCACGTCGGTGGCGCGTTAGGAAGGCAGACGGACCTATTGTTCATATCTATCACGAACACTATCGCATCCGATTTTACCTACCGGTGCCATTCCAGCAGCCCGTACATTGCAATCGGCTGGGTTGACACTCTACCGAGCAGGGCAATTGAAGAGCTATTCGCTAAAGCGGGCTCTTTTCTGACTGGCGCGTCACCCGAACAAATAAAAAGTGAACACGCAAAGTGTCTCAAAACGGCAGTAGGACCGAGCGGCAATGGCGTCGCTGTACGCGAGTTCGGAGATGTGAGAATTGAGTGCCACGCCATCGAGCGGCAATTCATTGGTTCATCAACCATCTTAAATAAGTCGCAACCAAAGTTACGCTCCGCTCAACTTTATATGGGCCGATCTCGGTAGTCCGCCCAAGCAAGTGCAGCAGTCAGGCGTCTTGCGCCGGCCGCAGGATGGAACCGAACGAAGCCAGTTCAAATGCCGCCGTCGCGGCGCGGCGCAAAACGCTGACTGCTGCACCCCACGGTCCCCGCGCCGTTGTACACTCTACCCTGCCTCACCCCGCCAAATGCGTCCCGGCATAAACTTCCGCCAGCTGGCAAAGTCAGATTGATGCTGGCGAGCGACAGGTTGCAGCTGTTTGCGATCACCGGATTGGCGGGCCAGATGTTGCCCTCGGCCTTACGGAACAGTTCGGCCTCGATGCGGGTTGAGTGCATAACGAGAAGCTCCGCCACCGACGGCAACGTTGCATAAGCGCGGATGTTCTCGTACGTGTCTGCAGAGTTGCTCGGCGACAGCACTTCGATCAGCAGGATCGGCTCGGCGACGATCCGCTCGCCCTTGCGGTCGCTTTCGCAGGTGACGCCCAGGTCTGGCATACGAAAATTCCAGTCGGCGCGCATCGCCGGCCTGATGCCGGGCGCCGTTACGACCATGCAACGGCTGCCAAGGCCGCGAAGGTGACTAGACAATGCATAGATAAGATTTGTGCAAATGATTCCATGCGTATTCACTGTCGGCGCCATGGCGCGCAAGACGCCATCGATCAATTCATAGCGCGTGTCCGTGCCATCGCCTTCCCAACAGAGGAAGTCGTCAACGGTCATCAGCGGTGGCAATTTCCGAGCGGCGGTCATGGGGGCCGCCGGGCAACTGCCAATACCATAACTCAAGTTGCGCCGCCGGATAAGTCGCCAATAGCTGAAAAGCTTAAGCGGATCAGCGGCGCCCAGCAATTTCGAGGTCGGGCCTTCCGAAGGGTTGGTTTCAGGCGGAAAATCGTGTAGCCCGGACGAGAAATCGGCGGCGCGGAACTCCGAATGGTAGGCCCCCTCCGTCATGGCCGCGCAGGCGGCCACCCAAGCAAGCCAACCGGTTTGCTACGCGTTCAGACTTGGAAATGAGCCGCTGCTTGTTGAGACCGATGTGCCAGACGGATACTTGCTTGGGTGGCCGCCTTCGCGGCCATGACGAGTTGAGTGGTCTGTGCGCAGGTTTCACAGTGGCGCGCGTGGAGACGAATTGATGCCTCGCTTGCTTGCCGAACTGGCCCCCATGCATGCAGAACTCGTCCTCATCTTCGGCGCGATGGCGCTGCTGATGTGGGGCGTATTCCGGCCGGAGACCGAGCGTGAGGCCGACCGCATCACCTGGGGCGCCATCGCGATTCTGCTCATCGCGGGTGGCGTACTTGCCAGCCAGCCACTTGGCGCCAAAGGCCTGTTCGACGGCAGCTTCCGTTTTGACGCCTTCGCACGCTTTGTGAAGATGATCGTGCTGATCGCCACAGCGGGCGCGTTACTGCTGTCGTCCACCGATATGCGCGAAGGCAAGTATCTGAAGTTTGAGTACCCGGTACTTGCCTTGCTGGCCACCGCCGGCATGCTGATGATGATCTCGGCCAATGACCTGATCGCGCTTTACTTCGGCCTCGAGTTGCAGAGCCTTGCGCTTTACGTCATGGCTGCGTTCCGTCGTGACGACGTCCGCTCCTCGGAAGCCGGGCTCAAATACTTCGTACTCGGCGCGCTTTCGTCAGGGATGCTGCTTTATGGCGCCTCGCTGACTTATGGCTTCACGGGTGCCACGAACTTCAACGACATCGCCACCGTCGCGCTCCAGAAAGGCGCAGGCCAAAACATCGGCCTGATCTTCGGACTGGTGTTTTTGCTCGTCGGTCTTGCATTCAAAATTTCCGCTGTTCCATTCCACATGTGGACGCCGGACGTCTACCAGGGCGCACCGACTCCAGTGACGGCGCTATTCGCTGCCGCGCCAAAAGCGGCGGCCTTTGCGCTGTTGACGCGCCTGATGATTACAGCCTTCGGCGGGATTAAACCGCAATGGCAGCAGGTTCTCGTCTTCATCGCGATCGCATCTATGGCGATTGGCGCCCTGGGGGCTATCGGGCAAACTAACATCAAGCGGCTGATGGCCTATTCGTCCATCGCCAACATGGGCTTTGCGCTGGTTGGCTTAGCAGCGGCTTCGCCCGAGGGAATCCAAGGCGTGCTGATCTACTTGGCGGTCTACCTTGTCATGACCCTCGGCGCTTTTGCCGTCATCTTGTGCATGCGTCGCGAGAGCGGCCCGGTGGAAGGCATCGACGACCTCGCGGGACTATCGACGACCAATCCAGGCATGGCCGCGACCATGGCGTTGATGATGTTCTCGCTGGCCGGCATTCCGCCGCTGGCAGGTTTCTGGGGTAAATATTATGTGTTCCTGGCGGCCGTGAAAGCCAACCTCTGGCCGCTGGCCATTCTCGGCGTCATCGCCAGTGTGATCGGCGCATTCTACTACATCCGTATCGTCATCGTCATGTATGTGAACGCGGCAAGTGCAGACGCGAAAATGCGTTTCCGGCCGGTTCCCTATCGCGAGGGCGCGGTAATGGCGATCTCTTGCCTGATTATCGCCCTTGGCTTTCTACCGGTGCCGCTGCGGAACGGCTCGTTAGGCGACTGGATCCTTGGCACGGCGACGGCGGCGGCGCGGTCTTTGTTTTAACGCCGAGCGCGCCCTGTTGTGCGCGCGCCCGAAGTCGGCAATGCTTCTCATACTAAAACAAGGAGGAGACGTCTCTTGCTCATTCGATCCATCACGGCATCGCTGCTGTCTGCGATTATGGCAGTTGCGATATTGTCCAATGCGGCACAAGCACAGCAAGCACCCGCACCTGTCACAGCTGGTGCAACCACAATCAAGCGCACAGTCCTCCAGAAGTTCGATGTGCCCGGCACACAATCGGAAACCGTCATCGGCAAGGCCGAAATCGCCGCCAATTCCATGATCGGCCGGCACACTCATTTTGGCGTCGAAGGCGGCTACGTTCTTCAAGGCGAGATGGTGTTGATGATTGCTGGCCAGCCTGACAAAGCACTCAAAGCTGGCGAGAGCTACTCCATCCCCGCCGGTGCCGCGCACGATGGCAAGTCAGGCCCCAATGGCGCGACGGTGATAGCCACCTACGTCGTCGAAAAGGGCAAGCCGCTGGCGACACCGGCTCCGCAGTAGTCTTTTTTCGCGCCTTACCTAACTATATCGCTCCCCGGCAGTTGGCGGCGACGGCTAGCCGTCGCCAACTTTGAAATTGACACCGACCACGCAAACAAGACCACATCTTAGGCACCCAACGGGTCCACACCGCACCAATGGGCGATGAACAGCGCAATCGTTTTCGTTGTGCGCCTGATGGACTCCAACTCCACAGCCTCGTCGATGCCGTGCACATTGCGGCAGATCGGCCCGTATACCAGCGTCGGGATCTTGTCATACAGCATGGTCACGCGCGCATCGAGATAGGCTGGCGTCGTCAAACTTTGCAAAGGCGCGTCAAACACCCGCGCGTGCGCAGCCCCTAACACCCGCTCCGCATCGCCGCCGGGCTCCAAAACAAACCCTTCCGCGAAAAAACCAGTCCATCGCACTTCGGGCGCGTTGTTGGCGAGAGCCGGCGTGCGTGCCGCATGCGCCCTGACGCAATCCTCAACGGCGCGACGGACCGTCTCGGCCGCAATGCCCGGATACATTGCAAAACGAAAGTGTACTGTGCACCACGCCGGCACCATGGAGTTCCAATCACCGCCCTCGATGCGTCCCACGTTGAGATTGATCGGATGCTCGAGCTCCTCGAAATAGCGATGCTGGGCTCTCTCTGAATTCCACTGCGCCTCAAGTTGCCGAAGCGCGCCGATCACGCCGTAAGCGGCATCGATCGCATTGAACCCTTCCGACATCACCCGTGTATGGGCCGGCCGGCCGGTAGTCCGCACAGAGAACCAGACGACACCCGCATTGGCGCGCACCAACATTTCGTCTTCCGGCTCCGGACACACAACCGCATCCGCCCGATAGCCGCGCACGCTCGTCGCCAGTGTCCCGTTGCCAGTACTCTCCTCCTCGACGACGGATTGCACATGGATCGTCGCGGTTGGCGCAAACCCCGCTGCGCGAATTGCATCAAGCGCAAACATATTGGCAGCCAACCCAGCCTTCATATCGGCCGAACCGCGGCCATACATCCAGCCATTCCGGATCACCGGATCGAACGGCGGCGCCGACCACATCTCGACAGGACCTGTCGGCACCACATCGACGTGCGCATTTAAAATTAACGAGCGACCGGTCTCCTGCATCGGCCGGAAACTGCCAACCACATTCCATGCGTTTTCATAACTGACATCAATGGGCGAAAACCCCGGATGATGTTTGATGTCATCTTCAGTCACGCGCCAGCGATCCATGACCGCTCCGCGCGACTTGAGCGCATCGAACACAAAGTCCTGTATCGTGTGCTCTTGACCCCGCAACGACGGAAACCGAACCAGCTCCTGCGTGAACCTCACCTGCGCGTCAAAAAGCGCATCGACGCTCGCCAGCACCTTCGCTTCAATCTCCGGCGCCACAGATCAACCTCCCCGACGATGCTCATTAAGGCGTGGCATGATCTCGACAAAGTTGCAGGGCCGATGCCGATTGTCGAATTGCCATTTCAAGATTCCATTCCAGCCATCCTTGCAAGCTCCTGGCGATCCAGGCAGACAGAAAATGTAGGTGCCGCGCGCAAGCCCACCGCAGGCCCGCGACTGGATTGTCGACGTCTCAATCTTCTGGAACGAAATGAGATGAAATACAGCGGAAAAGCCGTCGATCTCTTTCTCAAACAACGGCCGGATGGCTTCAGGCGTGACGTCGCGACCGGTAAAGCCAGTGCCACCAGTGGTGATCACCACGTCGACCAGCGGGTCGGCGATCCAGCCTTCGACACGCGCGCGGACTAAGGGGATGTCATCGCGCACAATCGCGCGGTCAGCGAGCACATGCCCGTCTGCTTGCAGCAGCTCAGCCAACGTCGCGCCCGATTTATCATCTGAAAGCGCGCGCGTGTCCGACACCGTCAGCACCGCAATGCGAACGGGAATAAAGGGGCGCGTTTCATCGATGCGGGGCATGGTCGCAAACCTGTAGGGCGAATGAGCGAAGCGAAACCCGCCGTGACAGCGGCGGTGTTGCAAGAGAAGTCGCTACACTGCTCGCCGCACGATGGGTTACGGCGCTGAAGTGCGCCTAACCCACTCTACGGTTCTTTGCTGGCATCGCCAATAGTTTACCCGACCAACTTCCCCGCCAAACCTTTGGCGATTAGCGAGCGGGTTTCGGGCACGCCGTAAAGTTCGACGAAGCCGCCGAAGCGGGGACCTTGGGTTTGCCCGAAGAGCACTTCGTAAATGGCTTGGAACCAGCTGCGCAATGTTTCCTTCGTATAGCCGTTCTCTTTGCCGGCCTGATAGACAAGGTCTTGCAGGGCGGCAGCGCTCGCGCTGACCGGTGCTGTCGCCAGCAAAGTATCGAGCGCTTGCAACGCCACAGCCTCTTCGGTCGTTGCTTTGCGATAGATCTTCTTCGGCTTGATGAAGTCGCGATAGTAGTTGATCGCGTAGCCAGCCAGCTGATCGAGGATCGGGAATTTTGCTGGCGTTGCATCAGCCGCATAGCGCCGGATGAAGCCCCACATCACCGCCTTGTCTTCTGTGTTGGACACGTTGGCAAGATTGAGCAGCAGCTGAAACGTGATCGGCAGTTCGGCATGCGGCGGGTTGCCTGCATGAATATGCCACGCAGGATTGTCGAGCCTCTGCTTGGGCTCCTGCATTGGAAAGGCGGCGATGAACTGCAGATACTCGTCGGCAGCACGCGGGATCACGTCGAAGAACAAACTCTTGGCGCTCTTCGGCTTCTGATACATGAACAGCGAGAGGCTTTCGGGGCTGGCATAAGTCAACCACTGGTCAATCGTCAGGCCGTTGCCTTTCGACTTCGAGATCTTCTGGCCGTTCTCGTCGAGGAACAATTCGTAGTTGAAGCCCTCGGGCGGGACGCCGCCAAGCGCCTTGCAGATTTCCGACGACAGCGCGACGCTTTCAATCAAATCCTTGCCGGCCATTTCGTAATCGACGCCTAGCGCCGTCCAGCGCATGGCCCAATCAGCTTTCCACTGACACTTGACCGCGCCGCCGGTGACCTTGGTCTCGACCTTCTTGCCGGTATCCGGATCGAGATAAACGATGGTGCCGGCCTTAGCGTCACGCTCGATCATCGGCACCTGCAACACCTTGCCGCTTGTCGGCGAGATTGGGAGGAAGGGCGAATAGGTCGCGCGGCGGTCCGGCCCAAGTGTCGGCAGGATGATCTCCATGACCTTATCGTAGACCTCGAGCATCCGCATCAGCGTGGCGTCCATATCGCCGCTCTTGTAGCGCTCGGTCGCCGAGAAGAACTCGTACTCGAAGCCGAATTGGTCGAGGAACTTGCGCAGCCGCGCATTGTTGTGCGCAGCAAAACTAGTGTACTCGTTTGAAAACGGATCTGGAACGCTCGTCAGCGGTTTGTCGAGATACGCCCTCAGCATGTCCTTGTTGGGGACGTTGTCGGGCACCTTGCGCAGGCCATCCAGGTCATCCGAAAAGCAGATCAGCCGTGACTTCCGCTTACCGTCCGTCAGCGCTTCGAACGCGTGCCGCACCATCGACGTGCGCGCGACTTCTCCAAACGTGCCAATGTGCGGCAGCCCACTCGGCCCATAGCCTGTCTCGAAGAGAACGGTCTTCTCGGCACCGCCCTTCACGCGATCCAGCCGTTTGATGAGCCGCCGCGCCTCCTCGAAGGGCCACGCACGCGCGTCGCCAAGGGCCGGTGCCAAGGTTGGATCGGGAATAAAAGGCATGACGTGAGCATCCATAAAGCGGACGCACACTCTAAAAAGGGGCGGCGCACCGGTCAACGCGTTACGACGCGTGCTCCACCGCCGCAAGCGCCTCAACCCTAATTTCCTCAGTGATCGAGGCCTTAAGCGCAGAAAACTCAGGCGACGTTTTGATTGTGTAGTGCCGCGGGTGAGGCAGATCGATCTGAATATCAGCCTTGATGCGTCCCGGCCGGGCACTCATGACGATGACGCGGGAGGCCAGGAAGATCGCCTCTTCAATGTCGTGGGTCACAAACATCACTGTCTTTTGCTCGCGCTCCCAGATGCTGAGCAATAGCTCCTGCATCAACCCGCGTGTCTGGTTGTCGAGGGCGCCGAACGGCTCGTCGAGCAGTAGGATTTCCGGATCGTTCGCGAGTGCCCTTGCAATGGCGGTGCGTTGCTGCATGCCGCCCGACAACTGCTTAGGCCAATGACGCTCAAAACCTTTGAGGCCCATTTTATCGATGAAGTTAGCGACGATTGCGTCGCGCCGATCGCGTGGCGTACCTTTCTCATCAAGCCCGAAAGCGATGTTGTCGGCGACATTGAGCCAAGGAAACAGCGTGTAAGACTGAAACACCACGCCTCGGTCCGGTCCCGGCGATGAGACCTCGCGCCCGTCCAGCAACACGCGGCCGGTGCTGGGCTTGTCGAGGCCTGCGACGATGCGAATCAAAGTCGACTTTCCGCAACCGGACGGGCCCAAAACGGTAATGAAGTCATTCGCAGCGATCGACAAATCGACCGGCTCAAGCGCACGCGTCGCGGCTCCCCCATGCCGGCTCGGGAAGCTCCGCGAAACGCCTTCGATGCGGAGCTTACTCATGCCAGCCGCCATGGAAACAGCCAGCGGTTGAGAGCCTTGAAGAGCGTATCCGAGACCAAGCCAATCAGTCCAATGATGATGATGCCAAAGATAATCTGACCCGTATTGAGCAGCGCCTGACTGTCCACGATCATATGGCCAATGCCGGAGGACGACCCAATCAACTCCGCCACAATGACGTATGTCCAAGCCCACCCGAGGACGAGCCGCAACGTCTCAGCAATATCCGGTGCACTCGCCGGAACGAGCACGCGGCGCACGATACCGACATCAGAAGCGCCGAGCGTATAGGCGGCCTCCACCAGATCGCGCCGCGTCGCCGCCACATGCCCCGCCACCATCATGATCAAGTGAAAGACGCAACCGATGATAATGACGAGTAGCTTCTGCGCCTCGCCGATGCCCGCCCACAATATCAAAAGCCCGATAAATGCGGACGCCGGTAGATAGCGTGCGAACGACACAAACGGTTCAAAGAACGCCTCAACAGGCGTATACGCCCCCATCAGAATGCCGAGTGGAACCGCAAACAGCGCTGCCAGGACAAAGCCGCCGACGACACGCCACACCGTCATGCCGATGTCGCCTAGAAACCCATAGTTGAGGAGCAGATCCCACCCGGCCTGCAGCATCGCCACTGGCGTCGCGAGAAAGTGCTTCGGCACATAACCGCCGAACGTCGCCACGCTCCAGATCGCCGTAAAAACAACAAAGAACGAAACACCAAGCGCCAGCCGCGCTGGTCTTCCAATCGGTTCAAGCGGACGGATCATACGTTGAAGTCTCTCTCGCATCATCCGCCGCGCAAGCTGTGCGTTGCCTCAATCCAGATACTGCGGATCGGCTAGCATCTTGAGGTTGGGCTTGGTTTTGATGATACCGGCTTCGAGCATGATGTCGGCGGCTTCTTCCGAGAACTTCAGGAACTCTTCGGCGAAGAACTTCTTGTTGGCGGCCTTATCTTGCCATTTCAGGAAGGCAGCCGACTTGCCGAACTGCTCGCCTGACTGCTTGACATCGGCACCCATGATTTCGAACGACTTTGCTTTGTCCTTCTCGATTAGTTCCAAGGTTTCGAAGTAGCTCTTGGCGAGCGCCTTCGCGGCCGGGCCGTTCTCAGCAAGGAACTTCGGCGTGCAGCCGAACGTGTCCATGATCATTGGATAGTCGAGCGTCGTGGCGATAATTTTACCAGAGGCCGGGTTGTCGCGGATCGTCGAGAGATACGGCTCATAAGTAACGGCCGCATCGTTCTGACCGGCAACGAACGCTTGTGCAGCAGGCCCAGGCTCAAGATTGACGATAGTTACGTCTTTCGGTGTCATGCCGTTCTTCTTGAGCATCCAGGCGAGCGTGAAGTACGGCGCAGTGCCGGGCGCTGACGCGCCAATAGTCTTGCCCTTCAGTTCCTTGATGCTGGTAATATTGTTACGGACGGCTAGTCCGTCGGCGCCGTTAGAGCGGTCCAACTGAAAAATCTGCCGCGTCTCGATACCACTTGCGGCCCACACCGCCCATGTCTCCACCGTCGTTGCCGCACACTGAATATCACCCGACGCAATCGCCAGATGGCGATCCTTCTGCGGGATTTTCTTCAGAGTGACATCGAGGCCATTCTTGGCAAAGATACCGGACTCTTTGGCAAGCGTCAGCGGCGCAAATCCTGTCCAGCCGGACAACCCGATCACCACCTTGGTCCCTTGCGCCGACGCGGCACCCGCGGACAACGACAGTGCGGCCATGACCGCAAATGCACGCATAACGACCATGTCCAGCCTCCATATCCCTGATCACTCGCGTAACGTTTGCACGGCACCCTGCTTATGTCTATACCCAAACACAGCCCGAAATGTGCAGGAACCCGCTTTTGACATCGGCCAGCAAACCAGCGCCAAAACGTCCTCGAAAACTGCCGTCTGCTGTGCCGCTCGGCACGCGCATTCGCCGCGACATCGAAGGTCGCATCCTGTCCGGCGATTGGGCACCCGGCCATCGCATTCCCTTCGAACATGAACTGATGGTCGAATACGACTGCGCGCGGATGACCGTAAGCAAAGTCCTGGCGTCGCTCGCCGACAGCGGACTGATCGAGCGGCGGCGCCGTGCAGGCAGTTTCGTCCGCCGCCCACAGAACCAACTGGCCGTATTGGAGATACCGGATATCAAGGCCGATGTTCTCGCCCGCCGGCAAAAGTATGCCTACGAACTCATCGGACTGCAGCGACGGCCGATGACACAGCTCGAATGCGACGCACATGCGCACCCGCACGCAGATGACGTCTTCGCGTTGCGCTGCCTGCATTCGGCGGACGGCGTGCCTTACGCCGTGGAAGACCGCTTGATCCTCCTGTCGGCTGTCCCTGAGGTTGCTGACGTAGACTTTGCGCAAGAGCCGCCGGGAACGTGGCTCTTGCAGCATGTGCCGTGGCACGAGGCTGAACACAATATCATGGCGACCAACGCAGATATTCAGCGCGCCCGACTGCTAGCGATCCCCAAAAACAGCGCCTGCCTCGTCCTCGATCGGCGCACATGGCGATCTGGAACACTGCTAACGGCCGTGCGCATCTGGTATCCAGGTGCCTCGCAGACACTTGTTGCGCGCTTTACGCCGATGTCACGCGGCAGGCGCTGAAGGCGCGCGCACACCCACCTCGATGAACCATCCGTGTGAATGATCATCCGGCTTGATGACAACCTCGACACCAATTCCAAACACCAGCGCATCGTGCTGGGCAAGTGATAGGCTCTCGCCCATGATCGTCACATCCGCGCGTCCACGTGCCCACACCAGCACCGCGTACACATTCCCACCCGTTTCAAAACTTGCCGGGCCATCGACAAGACCAATCCGCGTGTCGGCGACACCGCGCTTGGTCATCACGTTGAGAGCATGAACCGGACCATCGATCAGCTGCGATTGTGTCGGCTTGTCGCCCGGGAAGGAGAACGGCGGGCTTTTATGGGTGAGCCGTGCCGGTGCCATGCCTTCAACAGTCAGGTTGACGCCCTTGCCGCCGACGATCATGAACGTCCTGTCGATGCCGGGGAAGTCGGAGAACGGTCGGTCGGCATCGATCTTGGCGATCGCGATACGCCACTTAAAATCGTCGTAGCCAGCATTGGCCGGCACCACGGCAATGTCGGCCATCTCGCCGCCGCCATTCTTCCATGGCTTCCAGATGCGATCGGCCGCGGGCAAAACCAGATGGGTCGTCATCACAGTATTCCTGGAAGATCGAGTTGGAACTCACGTGCGCAGGCCAGCGCCGTCTCATATCCCGCGTCCGCATGGCGCATGACACCAGAAGCGGGATCGTTCCACAAGACGCGCGCCAGCCGCTTGGCGGCTTCCGGTGTACCATCGGCCACCACCACCATGCCGGCGTGCTGCGAATAGCCGATACCGACGCCGCCGCCGTGATGGATCGAGACCCAGGTGGCCCCTGACGCACAGTTGAGCAATGCGTTGAGCAGCGGCCAGTCCGAGACGGCATCCGAGCCGTCGCGCATCGCTTCGGTTTCGCGGTTAGGTGAAGCAACCGAGCCGCTGTCCAAATGGTCACGCCCGATGACGATTGGGGCTTTCAGTTCCCCGCGCGCGACCATCTCGTTGAAAGCGAGCCCCAAACGATGGCGGTCGCCAAGCCCGACCCAGCAGATGCGAGCCGGCAAGCCTTGGAACGCAATGCGTTCGCGCGCCATATCGAGCCAGCGATGCAGATGCGCATTATCCGGCAGCAGTTCTTTGACCTTGGCATCGGTTTTGTAAATGTCCTCCGGGTCGCCTGAGAGAGCCGCCCAACGGAATGGACCGACGCCGCGGCAGAACAGCGGCCGGATGTAAGCTGGCACGAAGCCCGGGAAGTCGAACGCGTTTGCAACGCCTGTTTCCTTGGCCATCTGGCGGATGTTGTTGCCGTAGTCGACCGTCGGGATGCCTTGCTTGTGGAATTCCAGCATCGCGCGGACGTGCTCGGTCATGGACTGTCGCGCGGCGGTATCAACAGACTTGGGATCGGCGGCGCGTTTGTCTTCCCACTGCGCCAAGGTCCAACCCTTGGGGAGATAGCCGTTGACAGGATCATGGGCCGACGTCTGGTCAGTGACCACGTCGGGATTGACGCCGCGACGGACAAGCTCGGGAAATACATCGGCAGCATTGCCGAGAAGCCCCACGGACACCGGCTTTTTCTCACGGCAGCTGCGCGCCATGATTTCGAGCGCTTCGTCGAGCGTCGCGGCCTGCATGTCCAGATAGCGTGTCTTCAAACGCATTTCGATGCGGCTGGGCTGGCACTCCACCGCGAGCATCGAAGCGCCGGCCATGGTCGCCGCCAACGGCTGCGCACCACCCATGCCGCCGAGGCCAGCAGTGAGGATCCACTTGCCGGCAAGACTGCCCCCAAAGTGCTGGCGGCCAATTTCGACGAAGGTTTCGTATGTGCCCTGCACGATGCCTTGACTACCGATGTAGATCCACGAGCCGGCCGTCATCTGGCCGTACATCATGAGACCCTTGCGATCGAGCTCGTGGAAGTGCTCCCAGGTCCCCCAGTGCGGCACCAGGTTCGAGTTGGCGATCAGCACGCGCGGCGCGTCTGCATGCGTGCGGAAAACGCCGACCGGCTTGCCAGACTGGACAAGCAAGGTCTGATCGCTTTCGAGACGGCGGAGCGCGTGCACGATGCGATCAAAGCTCTCCCAGTCGCGCGCGGCACGGCCGATACCGCCATAAACCACCAGTTCACCTGGCTTTTCGGCAACGCCGGGGTCAAGATTGTTCATCAGCATGCGCAAGGGCGCTTCGGTGAGCCAGCTTTTGGCTGTCATCTCAGACCCATGCGGCGCACGGATCACGCGGGCATTGTCGATGCGGGTGGGATTGCGGCTCATGGCAGGCTCCGGCTCTTCGTTGTCTCGGATCAAAAGAATTCAAACCAGCCCTGGCAACGGCTGGCCACAGGCTTGTGCGACGGCGCCGCTCTGCACCAGTGCGATGGCGGCCACGATGTCAGGATGAAAGTGCCGATCGTCGTCCATTGGGGGCACGTGTTTGCGCAGTAGCGCAACTGCGGCTTGCAGCGGCTTGCTACTCGTCAGTGGCGCATGGAATGCAATCCCCTGCGCCCCGGCCAACAACTCAATACCAATCACGCCAGCCGTATTCTGCGCCATCTCCAGCAATCGCCGCGCCCCATGGGCAGCCATCGACACATGATCTTCCTGGTTCGCCGATGTCGGAATGCTATCGACGCTCGCTGGATACGCGCGCTGCTTGTTCTCAGAGACCAACGCTGCCGCAGTCACTTGCGGGATCATGAAGCCGGAGTTGAGACCGGGGCGAGACGTCAGAAATGCCGGCAGCCCCGACAAAACCGGGTCAACCAGCATGGCAATGCGTCGCTCGGCGAGCGAGCCAATTTCGCAGAGTGCAAGCGCAATCATGTCGGCCGCGAACGCAACAGGTTCAGCGTGGAAGTTGCCACCTGACAGGGCCTCGTCGGTTTCGGCAAATATCAGCGGATTGTCGGAGACACCATTAGCTTCGGTGGACAGAGTTGCAGCCGCCTGCCGCAAAAGATCGAGAACGGCGCCCATCACCTGCGGCTGGCAACGGAGGCAATAAGGGTCTTGCACGCGCGTATCGCCGACAAGATGAGACGCGCGGATGGCACTCCCGGCCATCAATGCGCGCAAGCTGGCGGCAGTTTCAGTTTGTCCCCGATGCTTGCGCAGCGTGTGAATGCGCGGATCGAAAGGCGTGTCCGATCCCCGCGCCGCGTCAGTCGCGAGCGCGCCTGTGACAAGAGCAGATTGCAACAGCATCTCAGCCTCGAACAATCCGGCCAAGGCGTACGCGGTCGAGAATTGCGTGCCGTTAAGAAGGGCCAGGCCCTCTTTTGCGCCAAGCACAGCAGGCCTCAGGCCTGCGTCCGCCAATGCCCGCTCAGCAGGCCGCACGCCCCCCAGCGTTGCGATTTCGCCGACGCCGAGCATCGCCGCTGTCATGTGCGCGAGCGGCGCGAGATCGCCGGACGCTCCCACCGACCCCTGACACGGCACAACGGGAATTAGATCGCGCGCCAGCATCGCTTCGAGCAAATCGAGTGTTGAAGGCGCGATGCCAGACGCGCCCTGGGCAAGACTGGCGATTTTGAGTGCCATCATCAGGCGTGTCACGGCATGTGGCATGGCTGCACCGACGCCCGCGGCATGCGACAGGACGATGTTTCGCTGCAGCGTCGCGAGATCGGCGTCCGCGATGCGCACACTGGCAAGTTTCCCAAAGCCGGTGTTGATGCCATAGACGGGCACACCTGCGGCAACGATGCGTCCGACCGCAGCGGCGCTGGCGGCAATGCTGGTCCGGCACCCCGGATCAAGCACGAAGGTGGCACCCCGATAAATGGCACGCCAGTCGGTAAGCGTCGCGGCGCCCGGCATCAGCTGAATTGTCATTGGCCTCTCCAAACGCGTGTGTGCAGCGAATTGAAGCCGAGCCGGTAGACCAGTTCGGCCGGCCGCTCGATGTCCCAGATTGCGAGATCACACCATTTTCCGGCCTCAAGCGTGCCGCGGTCGCGCAGTGTGCCCAGCGCGCTGGCCGCGTGACGCGTCACGCCCAGCAGACACTCATCAACCGTCATGCGGAACAGCGTGGCGGACATATTCATGGTCAGCAGCAGCGATGTGATCGGCGAGGTGCCGGGATTGCAGTCGGTGGCAACGGCCATGGGAACATTGTGCTTCCGCAAAAGATCAATTGGCGGCCGTTGCGTTTCGCGGATGAAATAGAAAGCGCCCGGCAGAATGACGGCCACGGTGCCGGACTTGGCCATTGCGGCGGCGCCAGCTGCATCGGTGTATTCGAGATGATCGGCCGAAAGGGCGTTGTAGCGTGCGGCCAAGGCCGCACCGCCGAGGTTGGAGAGCTGGTCGGCGTGCAGCTTCACAGGAAGGTTGAGCGCGCGCGCGGCGGTGAAGAAGCGCGCGACTTCACCGGGCGAAAAAGCGATCCCCTCGCAGAAAGCATCTACCGCATCGGCCAGTTTCTCTAGGGCGATCACTGGCAGCATCTCGTCTATGACCTTGGTCATGAACGCGATTTTGTCGCCGTTGGCTTCCGGCGGCAGGGCATGAGGGCCGAGGAACGTGGTGAGCACGGAGACGGCGCGCGCTTGGCCAAGCGCACGGGCAGCGCGGAGTTGCTTGGCTTCCGACGCCAGATCAAGGCCATAGCCCGACTTGATCTCAATCGTCGTGACGCCCTCCGCCAGCAACGCATTCAGCCGTGGCAGCGCTTGCGCCACCAGCTCGGCCTCGCTCGCCGCGCGCGTGTCCTTAACCGACGAGACGATGCCGCCACCGGCGCGCGCGATCTCCTCATAGCTGGCACCCGCCAGCCGCAACTCAAACTCGTGTGCGCGGTCGCCCCCATAAACGAGATGCGTGTGGCAATCGATCAGTCCCGGCGTAATCCAGCGACCGCCGCAGTCAATTATCTCAGCCGCGCGTACGGCCTCTGCAGGCAGTTCGGCCTCCGGCCCTGCAAAAACAATCCGTCCCGACCGCACCGCGATTGCGCCCATCTCGACAATCCCAAGGCCCGCCAGATCCGCCCGCATCGTCGCGAGCCGCGCGTTGCGATAGAGTTTGGATTGCGCTTCAGAACCGGACATCGGGCACACAGCTCCTCTGGTGCAGGGTCTGGTTATTGTATAGACATAATAGACCTCACCGCAAGACGGACCTTCCCAATGCCCACCACCACGCTGCATGCCACCCAGGCCCTGCTCGCCGACGGCTGGCATGACAACGTGCGGATTGAGGTGGCTAACGGCGTGATCACAGCGGTAACAGCCGGTGCGCTGCCCGTGGCCAACGATGAGCGCCACGCCGCCATCCTGCCGGGGCTCTGCAATCTGCATAGCCATGCCTTCCAGCGCAACATGGCTGGCCGCACAGAGACGCGCGGGCCGGGTGCCGACACGTTCTGGAGCTGGCGGGATCTGATGTACCGCACGGCGCTCACACTGAGCCCGGACGACGTGGAAGCAACTGCCGCGATGGCCTATGTCGAGATGCTGGAAGCGGGCTTCCTGCGCGTCGGCGAATTTCACTATCTGCATCATGGTCCGGACGGGCAACCCTACGCGAACATGGCTGAGATGGCTGTGCGCATCGCCGCTGCGGCGCACGCAACCGGAATTGGCCTCACGCTGCTGCCGGTGCGCTATGCAGCTGGAGGCTTCGGCGGCCAGCCGGCGAGCGAGGCACAGCGCCGGTTCGTGACCACGCGCGATCAATACGAGCGCCTGCATGAGGCCTCGCGCGCGGCCATCGCTGGAGTGGAAGGGGCCAATCTCGGCGTCGCCCCGCACTCATTGCGCGCTGTCACAACCGATGATCTGAGCGCAGCCGTCGCATTGGCAGCCGACGGCCCGATCCATATCCACGTGGCTGAACAAACCAAAGAGGTGGAGGACTGCCTTGCGTGGTCAGGGCAGCGGCCGGTCCAGTGGCTGCTGGACCAGCAGCCGGTTGATCAACGCTGGTGCCTCATCCACGCGACCCATATGACCGAAACGGAGACACGCGCGTTGGCCGCCAGCGGCGCGGTGGCTGGCCTGTGCCCGCTGACAGAAGCGAACCTCGGCGATGGGGTGTTCCCCGCCGCTGCCTTCACGGCGTGGGGTGGCCGCTACGGCGTCGGGACGGACCAGAATGCGGACATTGGAGCTGCGCGTGAACTCGGGCTTTTGGAGTATGGACAGCGGCTGACGCGGCGGGAACGCAACGTGCTTGCAGAGCCAGGAGGTTCGACGGGTCGCGCACTTTTTGACGCCGCCGCGGCTGGTGGCGCGCAGGCACTTGGTGCATGCAGCGGCATTGCCGTCGGCACTCTAGCAAACGTGATAACACTGCGACCGCGCGAGCCTGATTGGCCGGTGCCGTACCGAGATGGCCTGCTCGATGCCTGGATCTTTTCTCAGACCGTTGCCATGGATTGTGCTTACGTGCGCGGACGGCGCGTGGTGGAAGGTGGCTGCCACGTAGGCCGGCGCACAATCGCGTCAACCTACGGCCAGGTCCTGCGGCGTGTCCTGTCTGTCTGAGCCACCACGAAAGAAGTGCAGAGCCGCAGTGGGCGTACCGGCTTTTGATCCCGCGTGGTCCCTACAATAGTAAGGTGGGCGCCATATGTCCGGAGCCACGGCTCCGGTCAGGGACAGCTCCCATGCGAGTTTTATAGGCCCCCGGGTCAATATGCGGCGACGCACCCCGCAGCCCTGCACAATACACATAAGCTGTTTTTGTGGGTTTTTCCAGGCCGTCGATCAGAAATCCCTGTTCAAAGTAAGCGAGGGCGCCGTCCAGGGGACTTTGCTCTGATTCTGGCGTGAGCCAAGTCAGCCCGGCTTGGCTTTAGCCGCGCGAAGGTGCGCCATCCACGCGTTGACTGTCTTCAACATCCCTTCGCGCAGGAACCCGGCCCGGTTGATGTAGGCGACCGCTGGCCATGAAATGATCCGGGAAACACCCTTGACGTCGCCCAATCCCGGCGACGCCTCCACCGCAGTGCCACCCTTGATCGTCACTTTGGGCGCGAACGTGCCGGTCACACTTGTCACCGAATCTCCCGTCTTACCGGGCATCGTGACCTTACAGGCGACCGGCTGAGGTGGCGCTTGGAAGAGCGTGTCCGGTGTCTCGATGGCAGCCTTGACCAGCGCACGCACGATGCGGATGGAGACGATGCAAGACGCGTCTTTCAGATAACCGCTGGTCTGCTTCTCCATTTCGGCGCGTTCGGCAGGCGAGGGCTGGAGCGGAAACTCGCAAACAATGTCGGGGGCTGTTCCGCGCTCAAGATCGGCAAAGCAGGCCGCCATGCTGACGGCCTTGGCAGCTGCGGCTGGTGAGGCCGAGACGACATTCAGCGACGCCAGCAGCATGGCCGCCAGGAAAGCTTGGGCCACAACGTGAGCCAGTACTGTCATGCCATTCCCTCCAGCCCGGCCGTCATCACCCGCCGGGACGGTCACAGCGCACAATTGCGGCACAATACGGGCCTCCGGCGGCGGACGCCTCTAGGGTCTTCCCGCTCTTGGCGGAATCGAGGAACGGCCACTAGCACTTTGTTTTGCCATGCTTCTTGCCGGGAAAACCGCGCACACTTTTCCCGGAAGCACTCTGGATTGACTGTTGCGCCCTGCTGCGCGATGACCCGGCACTATCAGGACACCAAACAATGGCCCCCAAAAAAGACCCCGATCACAAGATCGTCGCCGAGAACCGCAAGGCGCGGCATGAATATTTTATCGAGGACACGTTTGAAGCCGGCCTGTCGCTGACCGGCACGGAAGTAAAATCGCTCCGGCTTGGGCACGCCAACATTGCCGAGAGCTATGCCGCCTCAGAGAATGGCGGCATCGTGCTCATCAATTCCTACATCCCCGAATACAAGATGGCGGGGCCGTTTTTCCAACATAAGCCGACGCGGCCGCGGCAGCTCCTGCTCAAGGCCCGCGAAATTGTGAAGCTGGCCAGCGCCGTTGACCGCGAGGGCATGACGCTGATTCCGCTGGAGATCTACTTCAACGCGCGCGGCCGGGCGAAGCTGAAACTCGGCCTCGCCAAGGGCAAGAAGCTGCATGACCGGCGCGCCGACGCCGCCAAACGCGACTGGCAGCGCGACAAGGCGCGCCTGATGCGCGGCGATAAGAATGGGTGAATTGGTGGAGCCGAGGGGGATCGAACCCCTGACCTCTTGCATGCCATGCAAGCGCTCTCCCAGCTGAGCTACGGCCCCGTGTCGCGGTTTCTGCGGCCAAATGGGTTGGCAGCGACGCGCTTAAGTATGCGGAACGCTCTGCTTGCGCAAGGGCAAATCGTCAGCCGCAAGTGCCAGCAGGACGCGGCCGCCGGCCACTCAAGCGGAACCGCCAAGTCAGTTACCAAACAGCAGTTCAAACAAAGTCTTAGGCTTGCGCTGCGGCGGCCGCGCCGACGCTTCGCGCGGACTTGGTGCTGCAGCACCACCGGCACCATTTTGGTTCCAAGGTGACCAAGCTGGCGCCGAGCCTTGCGACGACTTGGCTTGCGCGCTGCTCGAGCCACCTGAGCCGCCGTCTGCCCGGCGCGGCGCGGCTGCGGAAGCCGCCACATCCCGGCCAGTCTCCTTAGTCTCGATCTTGCCGCGCAACGCCACCGTTTCCACCAACCCATCGGCCCCGGTGACGGTCAGGCGATTGTCCGTCCAGGCGTAAGACGCCGTGCGCGTGCCAAGCTTTGTGACCGGCATGCCAATGACGCTGCCGTTGTTCAGATCGAGAATTGCGGCGCTTTCCACCGCCTCAACGCCCTGTCCCGTCTGCAGTGAGCCCGCCGTGAACTGCAACACGCCAAAACCTGCATAGGGCGCTTTCTGCCGTTCGAACGAGACAATTTTCGGCTGTCCTGTCCCCAGCATTTCTAACGGCACACGAAGGCTCGGGAACTGCGGATGCGTGCCAGTGAATTGCTCGCCCGATGCCGTGATGGTCCAACCTTCAGCGCCACCGCCGGCAACCGTCGTCTCTTCAAATTGCGGCTGAAAACCGAGGCGCGAGAGGGCTGCCAAGGCCTCGATGTGCCGGATATCAAGTCCCAGCGCGCGCGAGTACGCCGCAACAGCCGCGTCCTTGTCGCCCGCAGCCTCCTTCAGCTCACCCTGCGCCCAGAACGCATCTGCCTTGACAGGCTCGAGCCGCAAGGCCCGTTCGACGTCCTTCTCACCAAGCTCAGGCTGCTGACGCTTCTTGTAGATCCACGCCCGCACGGCATAGGCACGTGCAGAGCGAGGGTCAATCTCGATTGCCTGCGCCAGATCGTTCAGTGCTTCCTCGGTCGCATCCGAGCGCGCCTTCGCAAAGCCCATCCCGACGAAGGCCTCGACCGACTTCGGATCAAGCTCGATCACTTTAAGAAAATCGGTGAGCGCAGCCGCGGCGTTGTCGGCGGCGAGATAGGCATGGCCGCGCATGAGATAGTCTTCGACCCGGCGTGCATCGAACGCCAGTGCACGGCTCATATCCTCAGCCGCTTCGCGATGCTCTCCGAAGCGCATATGCGCCTCAGCGCGATTGCGGTAACTTTGGGCGAAACCTGGATTGACGGCGACGGCCCTGGAAAAGTCACGGGTAGCGGCATGCCCGCGTCCCGCCAGAAGGCGCGCCCGCCCGCGGCCATTGAGTGCTGCGGGATTTTGTGGCTGCAGTTCAATGGCACGCGTGAAGTCCGACACAGCGGCGTCGTATGCGCCAAGCTTAAGATGCGCCGCCCCGCGATTGCCGTAAGCTGCGGCCAGCGCCGGCGACAGCACAATGGCACGATCAAAGTCCTTGATCGCTTCCCGCACGGTTTCCACTGGCTGTCCCAGCATCAGCAACAGGCTGCCGCGATTGACATAGACGGCCGCATACTCTGGATAGAGAGCCGCAGCCTTGTTAAAATCGTCGAGCGCGGCTTTGAAGGCGCGCCGCTTCATAGCGGCAACACCCCGCTCCGTCAGCAACACGGCACGGCGATCATTGGAGATAGACACGTCTTCAAGCGCAGAATTGTACAACAGCAGCGCCTGGTCGATATCGCCGCGCTGCAGCGCAGCAGCCGCCTCCTGCGCCTTGGGCGGCGCGACCGGCGCTGGCGGTGAAGATTGAGCAGCGGCACGAACAATCGAAAAACCGGCTGCAGTGAACGCAACCGCCAGCCACAACCAAGCGCGCGTGGGCGTAAGCAAGCCGCTGTTGGGTGGCGTGAGAGACGGTAGCTGGTGCTCAGACATTCAGGCACCCCAGGCGCAAGATTAGGCGCGAAACCCGCGCAGGCCGGCACGAGCATTGTGACCCAACTCAATGAGCCTACTTGTTAGCGAAAACACCCTGCCGTCGCCACCGGCAAAGCCCCGCAGGCAACTCGTGCACCTAAAATTGACCCCTATTCAAGGCGCGGCTGTGGCGCACATCACCCCTTTACTGCGACTTGATGATGTCGATAACGGCATCTGCCATGTCCCGGCAGTTGGCTTTGCCGCCCATGTCGCGTGTGCGCGTGTCGGTGTCCGCGAACAGGGTTTCAATGGCCTTTTGAATGGCTTTGGCGGCGTCGTGGTGACCGAGATGGTCGAGCATCATCGCGCCGGACCAGATCTGGCCGATCGGATTTGATATGCCTTTACCAGCGATATCAGGGGCCGAGCCGTGCACTGGCTCGAACATGGACGGATAGTCCCGCTCCGGATTGATATTGCCACCCGGCGCAATAGCGATGGTGCCTGTGGTCGCTGGACCAAGGTCGGAAAGAATATCGCCGAACAGGTTCGAGCCGACGATGACATCGAACCACTGCGGGTTGCGGACCAGGTGCGCGGTCAGAATATCGATGTGGAACTGGTTGGTTTTGACCTTGGGGTATTCGGTGGCAACATCAGCAAAGCGCTCATCCCAATACGGCATCGAGATGGAGATGCCGTTGGATTTTGTCGCGCTGGTGACTTCACGCCGCTTGCGCTTCATCGCCAGCTCGAATGCGTAGCGCATCACACGCTCGCAGCCCTTCTTGGAAAAAACCGCCTGCTGGATCGCGGCTTCTTGATCAGTGCCCTCGAACATCCGGCCACCGACCGACGAGTACTCACCTTCGTTGTTCTCACGGACGATCCAATAGTCGATGTCGCCGGGCTTTCGCCCAACGAGCGGACACGCGACGCCTTCGAACAACCGCACCGGACGCAAATTGATATACTGATGGAACCCGCGGCGGATGGGAATCAACAGCCCCCACAGCGAGACGTGATCAGGCACGCCCGGAAAACCGACCGCCCCCAGATAGATCGCATCGCTATCGCGGATCCGCGCGAGCCCGTCGGCCGGCATCATCGCGCCCTTCTTCTTGAACCGCTCACAACTCCAGTCGTAGCGATCCCACTTGTAGGCGATGCCGAACTTGCGGCCGATGACCTCGAGCACGCGAATGCCTTCTGGCACCACCTCATGGCCAATGCCATCGCCTTCGATAACCGTGATGTGCAGCTTGTTGGATTTGTCTTTTTTTGACACAGCCACTGGAAATCCTTTGAAGGCGACAGGCAGATCTCGGCTGATCAGAGTTTGCTGCGCAGGCTGTCACCAGCCAGCACCAGATACGCACCCGCAAGGCCGAGGTTTTTCATGAAGTTCTGGAACTGCGGAATCACCTGCTCGGCGGGAAAGGTCCAGAAGTTGTGAAAGAGTGCAGCTGTCGCAAAGCAGAAGCCTGCCATCAGAAGCGCGATCGGCATCGTCAAGAAGCCGAAGATCAGTGCCAGGCCACCGATAACTTCAAAAGCAATGGTAGCCACTGCGAGGATCTCTGGCTGCGGCAAGCCGCGGCTGGCGATGTAGCCAGCCAACGCTTTAAGACCGCCGGTATCGATCACGCCCTTTACCTTGGCGAGCCCGAGGACCAGGAAAAACAAGCCGAGCAGAATGCGCCCGATTGTAACAAGCGTACTATTCATGGACTTTCCCTCCGTTGATGCCAGTGGATGACGACGTCACCCCAGTGCTCAGTCAGATCGTATGTGCAGCCGGTCCTATTTGATCGTCTCGGCAGCCTTTGCGACAAACCGGCCGTCCCAGGTTTTGGCGAGGTCGATCTTGGCTGTCTTCAACTCTTCCTCGAACTTCTGCAAGAAGTCGAGTGACCGCTTTTGCACTTCAGGCCGGATCATGCCGTCCTTGGAGTACGCATCAGCCGCAGCCTTGACGGCTTCGACGTACAAGGCCTTGTCCCCTAACATGTACTCTTCCGGCATCTTGGCCGCGATTTCTTCGGGCGTCGACTTGGCGATCCATTTGATCGTCTTATAGAGGGCATTGACGAGAGCCTGCACGGTCGCTGGGTTCTTTTCGATAAAGTCGCCCTTGGCGTAGAGGACACCGGCAGACATCGGGCCGCCAAGCAACTTGGTGACGCCTTCCGTCGACGTGGTATCAGCGATGACGATCACATCTCCGTCTTTGACGAGCTTGGTGTTGGCCGGCTCGGTCGTCGACAGCGCATCAATCTCGCCCTTTTTGATGGCCGCGACCGCCGACGCGCCGAGACCTACGCCGATGAAAGACGCATCGTCGAGCTTGAGGCCGGCTTGCACCATGACGAATTGCGCAACCATCTGAGTGGACGAACCTGGCGCACTGACCCCGATCTTCATGCCCTTGAGATCAGCAGCCGTTTTGAAGGGGCGATCCTTGCGGACCATGATGTTGATGGCTGGATAACGGCCGAGTTCGACGACTGCGCGGACGTCTTGGCCTTTGGTTTGCATCCGGATGGTGTGCTCGTAGGCACCGGTCACCACGTCAACAGAGCCGCCGATCAACGCTTGCAGCGCTTTTGCACCACCCGCGAAATCGTTGATTTCGACGTCGAGACCCTGCTCCTTGAAGTAGCCCAGCTGTTCGGCAATCGTCAGCGGCAGATAGTAGAGCGAGGCTTTGCCGCCGACGGCAAGCTTCAACGACTTTTTCTCAGGCGCTTGGGCCTGTGCCGAAAACGCGCCAACCGCGAAGGCGGCCAGCAAGGTAACGGTGCGAAGAAAACTGCGGGACATGACAGGGCTCCAGTTCGGGATCAGGTCTGTGACGACGCGGCAGGTGGTTTCCAGACGAGCAAACGGCGCTCGACCAGAGTGACCAGCCAATCAATGAAGAGAACAAACGCGGCGAGGATCACCATACCAGCAAAGACACCCGTAACGTCGAAGGTGCCTTCAGCTTGCTGGATGAGATAGCCGAGGCCAGCGGCCGAACCCAGATACTCACCCACCACCGCACCGATGATCGCAAATCCCACCGACGTATGCAGCGACGAAAACATCCACGACAGTGCGCTTGGCCAGTAGACGTGACGGAACAACTGGCGCTCGGTCATCCCGAGCATGCGGGCGTTGGCAAGAATGACTGGGCTCACCTCTCGCACACCCTGATAGACGTTGAAGAACACGATGAAGAACACCAGGGTGAACCCCAGCGCCACTTTCGACCAGATACCAAGCCCCAGCCACAGCATGAAGATGGGCGCCAGCACGACACGTGGCAGGGCGTTGAACATTTTGATGTAGGGCTCAAACACCGCGGCAACCAATGGCTTTCTGGCAAACCAAAAGCCGAACGCGATCCCGGCAAGTGAACCGGTAACGAAAGCCAACAGGCCCTCGATGAGGGTGATGGAAAGATGCTGCCAGATGGTCTTGCCAAAACAAGCATCGTTCGTCAGCAGCAACCGCGTGATCGCCAGCGGCTCCGTGCAGGTGGCGATCTTGGCTGTGCCGTCTGCAAACATCTTGACGATGCGCCCGCCCACATCGAGCGGCGCTGAAAAGAAGAACTTCGGCAGGAACGCCACGCCAACGTGCCAGCTGAGCCGACATGCCAGATCAGGATGGCGGCGACCGCCACCAGAACCTGTAAGCCTAGCAGCTTCCAGCGCGGGATGATCATCAGCCGATCTCCCCACCATAGGCTTTAATAACTTCGTCGCGGAGCTGGCTCCAGATCGCCTTGTGGATCACGTGAAACCGTGGCTGCAGGCGCACTTCGGTGGCGTCCCGCGGACGAACCAGATCAATCGTATGATCGCCGATGATGCGCGCTTCCGGACCAGCGCTCATGATCACGACGCGATCAGCCAGCGCGATGGCCTCCTCCAGATCATGAGTGACGAACAGCACGGCCTTCTTGTCAGTGGCCCACAGCTGCAACAACAGATTGCCCATGATCTGGCGCGTCTGCGCATCAAGCGGGCCAAACGGTTCGTCCATCAGCAGGATCTTTGGATCGCGAATGAGAACTTGCGCAAGCCCAACGCGTTTGCGCTGCCCGCCAGAAAGTTGATGCGCATAGCGGTCGCCGAAACTCTTGAGACCAACACGGGTCAGCCACGCCTGAGCACGCTCGCTCGCCTCAGCCGCCGGTACGCCGCCGACCTCGAGCGCCAACGCAATGTTGGCCCGCGCTGTCTTCCACGGCATCAGCGCGTCTTGCTGGAAAAGATAGCCAGCGTTGGCATTCAGCCCAACCAGTGGTGAACCGAACACCTCGACAGTGCCAGCAGCTGGCTTCAGCAATCCTGCCGCACAGTTCAGCAGCGTCGACTTCCCGCAACCTGTCGGTCCGACAATGGCAACGAACTCGCTGCCCGCCACATCCAGGCTGGCCGCCGACACCGCCTTGAACACACCGCCGTTGGGTTCCGGAAACGCGACGTCAACATCAGACAGACGGACGACCGGCGCACGTGTCTGTGACGCGCCAGCGATCATGTCGGCCCGGCTCTCAACGCCACCGCTCACAATAAGGGTTCCCCACCCACTTGATTTGGTTTCCTGATGGGAAACACAGTGGCGGGATGGTGTGACTGCGTCAATGGCTTGGGTTCAAGACGCCCGCTTCTTGGGCGCGATGAGGTCAGTAATGGTGCCAGAATACATTTCCATGGCCATGGCGACGGTCTCCGACAGCGTCGGATGGGGATGAATTGTAAGACCGACGTCGTGTGGGTCGGCGCCCATCTCAATTGCAAGCGCCACCTCTGCGATCAGATCGCCGGCATTTGGGCCGACAATGCCAGCGCCGATGATGCGATGCGTGTCTTCATCAATCAGCACCTTGGTAAGGCCTTCGTCGCGGCCGAGCGCAAGTGAGCGGCCCGAAGCCGCCCACGGGAACGCGCCTTTGCCGACCTTGATGCCTTTTGCTTTAGCTTCGGTTTCCGTGAGGCCAACCCAGGCCACTTCCGGATCGGTGTAGGCCACCGATGGAATGACCTTGGCGTCGAACACTGATTTCATACCGCTTGCCACCTCGGCAGCGACCCGTGCTTCATGCGTCGCCTTGTGGGCGAGCATCGGCTGGCCAACAACATCGCCGATGGCGAAGATGTGCGGCACGTTGGTACGCTGTTGCTTGTCGACCGCAATAAACCCGCGCTCATCGACCTTGACGCCAGCAGCATCGGCGGCAATCAGCTTGCCGTTCGGCTTGCGCCCAACCGCGCAGAGCAACATATCGTACTGTCCGACCGACTTGCCGTCTGGCCCTTCGAAAGCCACAGCGAGCCCTTCCGCATTCGCCTCAACACCGATAACTTTGGTCTTCAACAAGATCTTTTCGTAGCGCTTCTCGATGCGCTTCATCAGCGGCGTGACGATATCCTTGTCAGCGCCGGGAATGATCTGATCCATCAGCTCAACGACCGTCACGCTCGAGCCCAGCGCATGATAGACAGTCGCCATCTCAAGGCCGATGATGCCGCCGCCAAGCACGAGCAGGCGCTTGGGAATAGACTT
Source organism: uncultured Alphaproteobacteria bacterium (assembly GCA_963847145.1). Lineage (GTDB taxonomy): Bacteria > Pseudomonadota > Alphaproteobacteria > Rhizobiales > Hyphomicrobiaceae > JABFRJ01. The sequence continues at coordinate 389,944 of CAWJYN010000011.1, read as the reverse complement.
GAGTTCAAGCGCACCTGTTAGTCGATCACACGCGGATCATTGTGCGGAATGAACGGCATCGTGACGGGTTCGGAGCCGGCAGCAATGATGGCGTGATCAAACGAGATGGTCGTGCGCTTGCCGCTCGCATCTGTGACAGCCAGCGTATTCGGCCCAGTGAACGCACCGTTGCCCGTGACAACTGTGACCTTACGCGCTTTGGCCAGACCGGACAGTCCTCCGACCAGCTTCCTGACGACGCCGTCTTTCCAACTGCGCAGCTGATCGAGATCGATCTGCGGCTTGCCGAAGCTGATGCCGTGGCTCGACATGTCTGAAGCTTCGTCGAGAATTTTGGCGGCATGCAGCAACGCCTTGGATGGAATGCAGCCGACGTTCAAGCAAACCCCCCCGAGCATGGGCCAGCGCTCGACCAGCACAACCTTTTTGCCGAGATCGGCAGCGCGGAACGCCGCTGTGTAGCCACCCGGACCAGCGCCGAGGACAAGGATTTCGGCGTGCAGATCACCGGTCACCGCGGCACGTGGCGCTGGCGCCGCAGCAGCCGCTGGAGCCGCCGGCGCCGTCGCAACCGCACCCTTCGCATCCGCCCAAGTGGCGATCACCGTGCCCATCTGACGACTGTCACCAGCCTTCACCAGCACCGCGGCAATCACGCCCGCGCGTGGTGCCGGCACATCCATTGTCGCCTTGTCGCTCTCCAGCGTGATCAGCGATTCTTCGGCGGCAACGGACTGACCCGCCTTCACATGCACATCGATCACCGGAATGTTTTTGAAATCGCCGATGTCAGGAATTTTGATGTCAGTGGTCATGAGGGGCTCGTTCCGGGTCGAGACATGCACGTGGACCGGAGCGTTCCTCTTCCAGTCGTCATGGCCGCAAAGGCAGCCACCCAAGCATCTCTCCGATTATGCGGGAAGTTGCTCACGCGGCGTCCGTAGTTCAGTTTCGAATTGACGCATGGTGAAATCTAGCGGGCTTGTTTGGGTGACCACCTTCGCGGCCATGATGCTCAAAGAACCGTTGTGCCTGCCACAGCGACTACAAAATCAACCGCCGCAGATCTTCAAGAGCGTTGGCGAGTTGTTTTGTGAAGCGGGCTGCCGACGCACCATCGATGACGCGATGATCATACGAGAGGCAAAGCGGCAGCATCAGGCGCGGCAGGAACTCCTTGCCGTCCCAGACCGGTGCCATCTTGGCACGCGCGACACCAAGAATCGCCACTTCCGGCGCATTGACGATGGGCGTGAAAGCGACGCCACCAATGCCACCGAGCGACGAGATCGTGAAGGTCGCGCCCTGCATTTCAGTCGCTGGCAGTTTGCCCAGCCGCGCACTTCTCGGAAATTTCGCCCAGTTCGCGGCTGATCTCGACAATGCCTTTACGATCCACCTCTTTGATGACCGGCACGACAAGACCGTCCGGCGTGTCGACCGCGACGCCGATGTTGTAATACTTTTTCAAGATGAGCGCGTCTTTAGCCGGTGACAGCGACGAATTGAAATCCGGAAACAGCTTCAGCGTCGCGACCGACGCTTTCATCAGGAACGGCAGCATCGAGACGCGATAGGGCTTCTTGTCGCCTTTCGCACCATTGTCGAGTTCCTTGCGGTACTTTTCGATCTCGGTCGTATCGGCCTCATCCGTGTGCGTGACGTGCGGAATATTCAGCCACGAGCGATGCAGATGCGGCCCGGAAAGCTTCTTGATGCGTGGCAACATCTTCGTTTCGATGGCACCAAACTTCGAGAAATCGATAGCCGGGATCTCGGGAATGCCCATGCCGCCAGACGGCTGCGCCGAAGCGCCCGCCAGGGCACCCGCAATCGACGCCTTCACATCATCCTGGGTGATGCGACCTTTGTCGCCAGTGCCTTTGATTTTGCCGAGATCAAGTCCGAGTTCGCGCGCCAGCCTGCGCACCGAGGGACTTGCATGCGCATTGCCGAAGTCGACCGGCGCGGGCAGAAAACGAGCAGCGGGATCAACGGCGAGAGACGTTGCCGCGGCCATCGGCGCGTTGGACGCCACCGCCGCTGCTGGCTTCGCGGGAGCCGCATGCGCGGCGCCGTTGGCACCCTTGCCTTCCAACCGCACGATCGCAGTGCCCATCGACACCTTGTCGCCGACCTTCACCAGAATCTCAGCAACTTTGCCGGCACTCGGTGACGGCACCTCCATCGTCGCTTTGTCACTTTCCAGCGACATCAGCGGATCATCGACCTTCACGTCGTCGCCGGGCTTCACGAGGATTTCGATGACCGGAATATTCTTGAAGTCGCCGATATCGGGGACGGTTACATCGAGTCAGGGCCATGGATCAGGTCTCGCGGGGAATGTGGTCGTCTCAATTGTCGTTGCGGGTTGGGTCAAGCGCTTCCGTGCGACCCAACATTGCCTGCTCGTTTTCAAGTCAAACTCGGATCAGGCTTGTTGGCATCGATGGCGTATTTCTTGATGGCGTCGGACACGATACGCGCCGGCAGCAGCTGACTGTCGGCCAGCGACTTCAACGCAGCAACGGCAACGAAGTGGCGGTCCACTTCAAAGAACGTCCGCAGGCGTTTGCGGAAATCGGAGCGGCCGAACCCGTCGGTGCCGAGCACTTTGTAACTGCCCGGCACAAAAGGACGGATCTGGTCAGCGAACAACTTCATGTAGTCGGTTGACGCGATCACCGGGGCGTCGCCGCGGGTCGCAAGCTGCTGCGTCACGAACGGCACTTTCGGTTTGTCTTCCGGATGCAGCATGTTCCACCGTTCACACGCCAGCGCCTCGCGCCGCAGCTCAGTGAAGCTGGTCACCGACCAGATGTCGGCGTGAATGCCAAAGTCTTTTTCCAGGAGCTCGGCGCCCGCGATGACTTCGCGCAGGATCGCGCCAGAGCCCATCAACTGCACACGCTTGGCTTTCGGCGTGCCGTCCGGCGCAGCCTTCAAGAGATGCATGCCCTTGATGATGCCCTCTTCGGCACCCTTCGGCATGGCAGGATGGACATAGTTCTCGTTGAGCGTGGTGATGTAGTAGTACACATCCTCGCCGCGCTCATACATGCGCTTGAGGCCTTCCTGCACGATGACCGCGACTTCATAAGCGTAGGTCGGATCGTAGCAGATGCAGTTCGGGATCGTCGCGGCGATGAGATGGCTGTGCCCGTCCTCATGCTGCAAACCTTCGCCGTTTAAAGTTGTTCGGCCCGACGTACCGCCGATCAAAAAGCCGCGCGCCCGCATGTCGCCAGCGGCCCAGGCGAGATCGCCGATGCGCTGGAAGCCGAACATCGAATAGTAGATATAAAACGGGATCATCGGCACATTGGACGTCGAGTACGACGTCGCGGCCGCGATCCACGAGGCCATCGCGCCGGCCTCGTTGATGCCTTCCTGCAGCATCTGGCCGGACTTGCTTTCCTTGTAATAAGACAGCTGGTCTGCATCCTGCGGCGTGTAGAGCTGGCCAACCTGGGAGAAGATCCCGTATTGGCGGAACATGCCTTCCATACCGAACGTGCGGCTCTCATCCGGCACGATGGGCACAATCTGCTTGCCGATGTTTTTGTCGCGCAGCAGCGTGTTGAGCACGCGCACGAACGCCATAGTGGTCGAATTCTCGCGATCGCCGCTAGCCGTCAGCAACGCGTCAAAGGCCGACAGCGGCGGAATGACCAGCTTCTGATCCGCCTCGCGCCGCCGCTGCGGCAGCGATCCGCCAAGGCGCGCGCGCGACGCCTTCATGTAGGCTTCTTCCGGTGAACCGGGCTTCAGCTTGATAAATGGCAGCGTCTCGAGGTCGGCATCCGACACCGGAACGTCAAAGCGATCACGGAATTGCTTCAGCGACTCCGCGCCCATCTTCTTCTGCTGATGAGTGATCATCTGGCCTTCGCCAGCGGAGCCCATGCCGAAGCCCTTGACCGTCTTGGCAAGAATAAGCGACGGCTTGCCCTTGGTATCGACCGCGGCCTTGTAGGCGGCGTAGACCTTGGTCGCATCATGCCCGCCGCGGGTCAGCGCCCAGATCTGGTCATCCGTCCAGTCGGCAACCATCGCCGCTGTCTCCGGATAGCGGCCAAAGAACTTTTCGCGGATGTAGGCGCCGTTCTTCGACTTGAAGTCCTGGTATTCGCCATCGACGCACTCTTCCATGAGTTGGCGCAGCCGCCCTGTCGTGTCGCGCGCCAGCAGCGGGTCCCAACCCGAACCCCAGATGCACTTGATGACGTTCCAACCCGCGCCCCGGAAATCGCCTTCCAATTCCTGGATGATCTTGCCGTTGCCGCGCACCGGCCCATCGAGCCGCTGCAAGTTGCAGTTGATGACAAAGATGAGGTTGTCGAGCTTTTCGCGGCCAGCCAACGAAATGGCACCGAGGCTTTCCGGCTCGTCCATCTCGCCGTCGCCGCAGAACACCCAGACCTTGCGATCGGACGTGTCGGCCAGGCCGCGGCCATGCAGATACTTGAGGAATCGCGCCTGATAGATGGCCATCAGCGGGCCAAGGCCCATCGACACTGTCGGGAACTGCCAGAAGTCCGGCATCAGCCACGGATGCGGATAAGACGACAGCCCCTTGCCATCGACCTCTTGGCGGAAATTCAACAGCTGCTCTTCGGTGAGGCGCCCCTCAATGAAAGCCCGCGCATAGATGCCCGGTGCCGAGTGCCCCTGCACGAAGATGAGATCGCCGCCGTGACCGGCCGTTGGCGCATGCCAGAAATGGGTGAAGCCGGTGGCATAGAGGGTGGCAGCCGACTGGAACGAGGCGATGTGGCCGCCAAGCTCGGAGCTGTCCTTATTCGCCTTGAGCACGATCGCCGCCGCATTCCAGCGGATGATCGAGCGCACCTTGTTTTCGAGGTCGCGATCACCGGGATACTCCGGCTGCTCGTCCGGGTGGACCGTATTGATATAGGCGGTGTTCCCCGCGAATGGCAGGCGTGCACCTTGTTTGCGCGCCTCATCGACGGCAGCGGTGAGCACGCGATCCGCTTCGTCCGGCCCCTCAACGGCGATGACGGAGCGGATGGCCTCAACCCAGTCGCGGTCGCTGGCGGTCGCGTTGTCGTCTTGCATGAAGGGGGCTCTCGGGAACAGGACAGGTGCGACACCTTGGCAGACTACACCGCCCGCGGCGCAATAAAAATAACTGGTCGCTTGGCCGGTTAATCGGCAATTGGCCGTGCAAAGTCCAGGCCGCCCACAGCGCCACGCAGCGACATATGCAAAAAACGCATAGGTCATCCAGTCCGAAGCACCTCGCCTGCCCTCATGCCCGGAGCACCCCGTTCATCCACTGCGCCGTCTTGGCCACGCCGCCGAAGCTGAACATATGCACACCCGTGATGTTGGTGCGGGCGTTTGAGCGCTGGTGCGCTGCGATCATCGCCAGCTGCTCGCCTGGATCTGTATGGGTCAGCAGCTTGACCGCGCTCATGCCCTGGTTGGTCATCGCCCGAAACGACGCGCCGACACCGCAGATGGTGGCAAACCGGATGAGGCTCGCCGGGCTCGTCGGGCCCGGAATGCCGACGTGCACCGGCACGTCCGGCGCACGCCTGTGCAGCCAGACGCAGAAGTCGAGGATGCGCGCCGGCGCAAACGAGAACTGCGTGATCACCCGCACACCCAGCCCTTGCGCGCGCGCGGCCGCCATTTTCGCATCCAGCGCGTCGATCATCGTGTCGGCCTCGATGGTCGGGTGTCCTTCCGGATAGCCCGCGAACGCCACTTCACGGATCCCCGCCTTGGCGATAAGGCCTGATTGCAGCAGCGCCAACGCGTCGCCGTAAGGGCCTGCAGCGCTCGCCGTATCGCCACCGAGCAGCAGCAGCTTGCTCACTCCCGCGCGCGACACCGCAGCCTTCAGAAACGCCGCCGCCTCAGCGCTGGACTTGAGCCGCCGCGCAGCCAGATGCGGCACCGGTTCCAGCCCGGCATCGGCAACCGCTTCCAGCCCGGCCAGCGTATCGGCCAGCGCATGCTTGGGCAGATGGTTGACGAACACCGGCGTGCCCGCCGGCAGCAGATCGGCAATCGCGCGGGCATCCTTCGGCCGGTCCGCACCCATTTCCAGCGAGCCGCTGCGCACCAGATCGCGCGCGGCTTCGTGCAGCGTATTGTGGGTTGCGCCAGGGGCGTTGCGCAGATTGATGGGTGTCGCTGCGGTCATGGGCGTGCTCGCTTACTGGCGCTTCTTGGAGATGACATAGCTTTCGTCTTGGAACCACAGGCTGCCATGGGTTTGCAGCACGTCGTTGGTCGCGTCGAGATAACGGCGCTGGCCAAGCGCGTCTGACAGCCGTTCGTCGTCGATCTGCGCGACGTAGACCGCCGCGTTCCAGGCCGCAAACAGCGTCGACGTGCCGATGCCCGCGCCGGAAATCTCGGTTGGCAGCGTATGCATATCGTAGCGGAAAATGCTGCGCGCATCAGCATAAGTGTTGAAGTTATAGAGCCGCGCATCAGACCCCAGTTCGTGGCGAACCGCGCTCATCACATCATGACGGTTCGACGTGAACGGCTGCTCGCCCGGCCACACCTTCTGCACGATCTCAAGACCTGGATCGCCGCCACACGAATGGATCCCCAGCAATCGCCCGCCCGGCCGCAGCGCGCGCGCCAGTGGCGCAATCACCTTCTGCGCCTTGAAGCTCGCCGGCACCCGCAACCGGTAGGGTTGCGAGGCAATCACCAGATCGAAGTCGGCGCGCGTCTTGCCGGGACGCGGAATGCTCTCGTCGAGCAGGAACTTGTAATCCTCCCGATAGATGACCAGCGCAACGGGGCGCTCATAGATCGGGTTACCGGTTTTGGCACTGTGTTTGGCTTGCCAGTTCTGGGCAAGAAACGGCTCCAGCGCCGTAACCTGATCAGCAAAATCACTGGACGTCGTGCCGGTCAGCGCCACCTCTTTCCAAGCAAACGCATGCGCCGCCGCAGCCGATCGCGGCGACAGCCACGGCGCCTCGGAATAGTACATGTTGGTGACGACGAGCACGGTCGCTGGGTGTTCAAAGAAACGATCGGCCATCTTGTCGAGCGACAGCCGCACATCTTCGAGACTGATTTCCTTGCCGACGATGTGGAACGGAATGGTCGGAAATTTCTGGTGCATCTGCCGCATGACACGGGTCAGCACCGTGCCATCACCCATGCCGGCATCAAACAGCCGCAGCGCTGGCGGCTCCGGCGTCAGATGGGCCAACTCCATGCCGACACGGCGCGCAATCACTTCCTTTTCGCTGCAGGTATTGACGAACAGCAAATACTTCTGGCGGTTATCAAAGAACCGGAAATTCTTCTCGCGCGGCGCCGCCACGGCCGCGTCAGTCCCCTGGGATGGCCCCTGGGATGGCCCCTGCGATGATAAGGCGTCGCGCGGCCGGATCAGCGCTTTCAATTCGGGTGGCGCCACCGGCGCCGAAAATCCGTAACCCGCCATGAAGCTTTGCAGCCGCTGCAGTGTCTCCGGCGTAATCCGCGCGCCATCTCTAAGCCGCGCGACAAACTTCCCGTCATTGACCGCGCGGCGGCCAAATGTCGTTTCCGCCATTGTTTGCTGACGGCAGAACTCGGCGATGGCGGCGAGCAAATTCTGATCGGCGGCCGGAGGGGGCGCTGCGGTTGGCGCGGTGATGGGCTGTCCACGGTCCATGCCAGTTTCAGCCTGTTATCTGCTGCTCCCTGATGAGGCCTCTGACCACTTCAGCCATCAACGCCTCAGCGGCTGGCCAAGCATGCTGGTGTTTGGAGTGGGACAGCAACCATATTGCATGACGCCGTCGCGGTGGGACATTGCCCACAAACGCAATGCACCGGCCCAGGCCTCATCAGCCGTACCGTTTCGCCAATGCTCCCCGAGAACAATCCGGGGCAGAGCGCGGCATCAACCGCATCTGTGTGGTTCGCTGATCGAGGCGAACCGGAAGGCCAATTTGCGCACAGTCGCGAAACTGACCCCAACGGCGAAAGCCGCGCTCTGTGCTGCGATTATTTTGCTCTGATGAGATTTCGACTTGCCAGTCTTTGCCCGGCATGGGGGCCCTCATCATCGAGGCGGACGCTACGTCGTGGGAAACCGCCCACCGGTAACATGCCCGCTTGACTGCGCAGCACCCCACGGGGACTCAGCGGTCTAGACCCGCCCCGGTCCATGGGGTGATCTCAGCATGCCAGATTCAGCGCCGATTGCAACGTATTGGTGTGATTAAGGTTTACTGCGCGCGCAAAGTGGTGCCAGGCCATGGGTCAGACCTCATCTCCGTCTATCGGCGCTCCGTCAGAAAAAGGTGGCTGTCCCCAGTTATGTGTCCCCAGTTATGTGACCCTTACAACGCCGCCATCAACGTCTGCATGTTCGCGACCGCCGGCCGCATCGCCTGCCGGCTGCGCTGCAGCAGCGCGATCTTGGCCGTCTCCGTCTCTTTGACGTTGCGCATCAGCGCCGTCATCGGATCGAGCCGGCACTTCAGGATCCATCCCATCAACTCTGGCGTGCTCGCCCAGGCATTCTGATTGCGCATCGACGCCGCCATCATCCGCAACCAGTCGGTGGCGTGCTTCGGTGGCGGCACCGCCACGCACAGTGCGTTCTTCTTGGCATCGTCATCGCCATAAGCACCTTCGACGTGCGCAATCAACGCCGCGCTGAAGGTCGGCTGAAACGACTTCAGCATTTGCAGCGCGATGCGCCCAGGCTGAAACACCGGCTCCACCGGCCTGACCGCAAATCCCGCCGCCGAGCAATCCACATACAGTGTACCTGCGCGTGCTGGCACTGTCCCCTTTTCCAGCACAATTTCGTTGGCGGTAATCCGCTTCACCCGGCCCAGCCGCACCACATCCTTGATGCGCCGCAAGGCCTCAAGTTCGCTGCGCGCCACCGTGGCCCCATGAAACATCGTCGGCGTCACGGCCGGATCGAGCCGCAGCAGCCCGCCGCACGCCTCGAGTTTTGCAAACAGATCGTCTACCGACGCCGCCTGGCCGAGCGCTTCCATCTGCGCCGCGATGTTGCCGACGGACGCTTCGAAGTACTCATCTGTGAATTGCGCGCTCCCACGGTCAATCCACCATGCATCCCGCGGCATGATCCAGCGGATCTGGCTGGGCGCCACGCCATGCTCCAGCAGCCACGTGCATGCATCCATCCCCGTCTTGCCAGAGCCCACCACACAATAGCCGCCGGCCGGCGGGAATTTCACACGCGACAGGCCGTTGAGCGGAATGCACGCAACGTCCGCCGCGATGTCATAGGGCCGGGAGTGCGTCGACGGCACCGTCGTGCCCGCCATCGTGCCATCAACGGTCTTCTTGCCGACATTGATCTGCTGCGTGCTGCCCGTCAGCAGCGACGTGACCACGCCCTTGTCATCGACGGTGCTCATCGGAAAATACCGCACCCGCCCCGATGCCAGCAGGTGCCGCTGCATCACATCATCGTAGTAGGCCACCAGCTCGGGGCCAGAGGCCATATGCAGCAGGCCTTTGTTCAGCCCCTCCCGCTGCACGCTTTTGTCGCCGAGCGTGCGTGAGTGCACTCCGTAATAATGCGACGGATGATGCAAATGCACGAACGGATACGCGTCGTTCCAATGTCCGCCTGGACTTTGCCGCCGGTCCACGATCGCCACTGTCGCCTTGGTTTCCGAAACCAGCACATCTGCAAAACCCATTCCCGCTGCGCCAGCGCCAATGATGAGATAATCCGCTTCGATGGTCGATGTCGTCACAATATGCTCTCCGCAAACGGATCAGCCGGCCCGCAGGACTATACCCACGCACCTCATCCAGACCACGCCACGCGTGCGCCGGGGAGCCACAATACGATCACGGATTGGCAGGGATGAATAGTTGTATGCTGCTTCCCGTCAGGGGGCGGCCTCACCGCTCAGCCCTCCCTTCTCGTCATTCCGCACAGGCTGGGACGGAAAAAAAGTGGCGGTCGTCGTGCGCGTGCGGTGCTGCAACAGCACTTGGAACTCCATGCAGGACCTCGTCGCAGGAGCAACTTGGTCAAAGTCAGTCATGCGGCGGTATTCAACGCCCAATGCACAAGCACCGCTGTGGTTTGTGGCAGGCACTGGAATACGACGAAGCCGCCCGATCACACCCTACGCCACGTTTGCCCCCACCACCCAGATCGACGCGCCGAGCGGCACTGCCTGGCCCACTTGCGCTGCGGCAAGGGTCGCGCGGATTTCGGCAATGGCGGCGGCACGGGCGGCCTGCGGCTGATCCATCAGCGCACGGTTGGCAGGGCCGACGGCCAACGCGGTTTCTACGGCGGCGTCCAGCCCCTGCCCGCGCGCGAGATCAAGCATCATGTCCAGCGGTGTCATCGTGACAGCCCCGAACCCTGCTTCGCTCAGGATACGCTGCACGCGCTCTTCGCTTTGAAACGAGAACGGTCCCGGATCATCCGGCGCCACCTCCGGCAACTTCGGCACGTGTTTGTAGGCAGCTCTTAGCGGCACCAGAAAGAATGGGTTCAGCTTCGGCGCGCGCCAGCATACGAACACCAAGCGCCCGCCAGGTTTCAGCGCTGAGCGCATATTGGCAAATGCGCGTGCCGGCTCGGCAAAAAACATCACGCCAAAGCGGGAGACCAGCAGATCAGCGCGCGCTGGCTGGAACGGATGGATCGTAGCGTCGGCGTCGATAAACGTCACCGGAGCGCCCGCCGGCGTCCGCTGCCGGGCCCGCGCCAGCATCTGCTCGGAGATATCGATCCCGAGCACCGAGCCTGCTGCGCCCACCTGTTGGCCGATCTCGATCGATGTCGCCCCGCACCCACAGCCGATGTCGATCACATGCTCGCCGGCTTTGGCGGCAGCAGCCTTGATCAAAGCAGCTGACGCTGGCGCCAGTACCTGATCTTGCGCCTCTTGCCGTTCCGTCCAGAGATCACCGGCGGGGCCGTTCCAGTATGCCAGCTGATCGGCATTGCGAGCATCGACGGCGAGCGTGGTCATTGGGCACCTGTCGTTCGGGGCAGCCGGAACGGTGACACGCTTTCGCCGCCACGTCATGCAGTCTCACCTAGGGCAAGCCATCGCTTCGGCAAATGTGGCTGTCATCGCGTCGCGGGCAAGACGGTCAACGCCCAACGCGGCTGTGCCGCTGTCCTTCGCCAACGCCTGCGCGCTCCAACTGCCCGGCGCATCCGGCTCCATGGCCAGCGCGATCCGTGTTCCCATCGGCTGATTGAGCGGCACGTAGACGCTGCCTTCCACAACCGCACCACGCCCTGCCCGCACCTGCACAGTGAGCGCGCGCTCGGGATTGATCGCACGCGGATCAGCCTCGGCGCGGCCGACGATCTCATAACGCTCAAGCGGCATCTCCAGCAACCGCGTTACCCGGCAAACCTGAGCACCCATCAGCGCCAACCGCGCAACAAGTGGGTCCGCCACCCCTGGCGCGATGATGTATCCTGCCGGCCGCGTACGGTTTTCGGCCGTCACCACAATCCGTGTGTCAAGCAACTCCGCAGGCACCGGTTTGTCCTGCCCCGTCACCGCATCGATCAGCGGCAACACCATCGCAACCTTCGGCGATGAATGCGCGATCACGATATCCGCCACCGAGCGGGCCTCCGCAGCCCGCACCTCGGCCAGCGCCGCCATGAGATCCGGGCCAAGCCGCGCCGCCGTTTCGACGACGGCCTTCGCCGCAATGTAGTGTGTCGCCACCCGCCGCTGATAGGTCTCGAGCCCGATGCCGACGCCGCGCGTTTCCAGCAAGAACGACACCGCACCCATCAGCCCGAAGGCGTTGCGCGCGATACCCGGTGCGCTCCCGCCGATCGAGATCGTGCGGTCCCCCGCCCGCGCCGACATCGCATGATACACAAACGATTTCAGCTTGAATGACCCGATCGCCCGCTCGATGGCCGGCAGAAACTCCCGCGCGGCCAACGCCCGCACCCGCTCCGGCACCATCGGATGCGTTGCTGACAGCAGCATCAAATCCACCGACTGCAGCCCGCCCAGCTGCTCGACCCACCGCCGCCCCACCGTGAACTCGTGCGCATCGACGATCACCGCCGGCGGCACCTCCCGCACCAGCGCGTGCAGCATGCGTGTCTCCGGCTGGCCCAGCAGCCCATGATCCCGGTTGAGATCGGCACCATTCAGCGTGTCCCGGAGATCGGCCGCCGCCCCATCCGGATTGGCCCGCGGAATGATCACCACGCTGATCCGCGCCAGCAACGGCGTCAATTCACCGTCGGCCAGCGCCCGCGCCAACGCCAGCATGGCCTCACTGCCAGCCGGTTCGTTGCCATGCTGCTGACCGATCAGCCAGACGATGGGTCGGCCGAGCGCCGCCATCTCAGCTGGCGATTGTACGCCCTCGCGTGACACCAGCAGCGCCTGCAGCGCCCGCCCGCCCGGCGTCATGCCGAGCAGCCGCTTGCTGACCCGCTGCCCCGGCAGCGCGTCGATGTAGGTTTCAAGCTCGGCTTGCGTTGTATACGTCTTGCGCCCCGGCTGCAGCGCCGGCGTATCGAGCTTGATCGGCACATCCGGAAAGCGCGCCAGCACCTGCGGCGTCTGCTCGCGGCGCACCAGCGGCGCACGCTCCTGCGCGTCCACAGGCCCGTCAATCGGCGCGGCCCAAAGCGCCAACGCCAGCACGCCTGCAGCCCTCACCGTGCCGCGCCTGCCCATCCGATGCCGCTCCGTGCCCCCACGCCCCCGCAGGCTTCTCTGTCTGCAGATAGCCTGTTTCGCGCGCCACTTGAACCACCTAAGATCCATGAAATGGCAACGGGCCGGCCTCGCTTGAGACCGGCCCGTTGATCCTGATACTCGTGTCGGCCGATGGGGCGTCTTAGTAGCGGTACGTGTCCGCCTTGTACGGGCCTTCCTGCTTCACGCTGATATAATCGGCCTGCGACTTGGTCAGCTGGGTCAGCTTGACGCCGATCTTGGCCAGATGCAGCCGCGCAACCTTCTCATCAAGGTGCTTGGGCAGCACATAGACCTTCTTCTCGTAGGCCTTGGTGTCGCGCTTGGTCCACAGCTCGATCTGCGCCAGCGTCTGGTTGGTGAACGACGCGCTCATCACGAACGACGGGTGGCCCATGGCATTGCCGAGGTTCACAAGGCGGCCCTGCGACAGCAGCAGAATACGCTTGCCATCGGCGAACTCGACCTCGTCGACCTGATCCTTGACGTTGTGCCACTTCATGTTCTTGAGACCAGACACATCGATCTCGTTGTCGAAGTGGCCGATGTTGCAGACAATGGCGCGATCCTTCATGCCGCGCATATGGTCGGCGGTGATGACGTCCTTGTTGCCGGTAGCGGTCACGAAGATGTCGGCGCGCTTGACGGCGTCCTCCATCGTCGTCACTTCATAGCCTTCCATGGCGGCCTGCAGCGCGCAGATCGGATCGACTTCCGACACCATGACGCGGCACCCAGCCTGGCGCAGTGATGCGGCCGAACCTTTGCCGACGTCGCCGAAACCAGCCACCATCGCTACCTTGCCCGACATCATCACGTCGGTACCACGGCGGATACCGTCCACCAGGCTTTCACGGCAGCCATAGAGGTTGTCGAATTTCGACTTGGTGACCGAGTTGTTGACGTTGATGGCCGGGAACAGCAGTTTGCCTTCCTTTTCCATCTGATAGAGGCGGTGCACGCCAGTCGTCGTTTCTTCCGACACGCCACGGATGGACTTGGCAAGTTCAGCAAACCAGCCCTTGGGCTTCGCTTTCAGTGTCTTCTTGAGCAGCGCAAAAAAGATGATCTCTTCGTCCGAGCCCGGCTTGTCGAGAAAGGCGGTGTCGCCCTGCTCCGCGCGGAGGCCCAAGTGGACGAACATGGTGGCATCGCCGCCATCGTCGAGGATCATGTTCGGCATGCCGCCGCCGTGCCAGTCGAACAGCTTGGCGGTGTAGTCCCAATACTCTTCCAGTGTTTCGCCCTTGACGGCGAACACCGGGATGCCGGCAGCGGCGACGGCAGCGGCCGCGTGGTCCTGCGTGGAATAGATATTGCACGACACCCAGCGGATGTCGGCACCCAACGCCGCAAGTGTCTCAATCAGAACCGCCGTCTGGATGGTCATATGCAGCGAGCCGGCAATACGCGCGCCCTTCAGCGGCTTGGACGCACCGAATTCAGCACGCGTCGCCATCAAGCCAGGCATTTCGGTTTCGGCGATCGCCAACTCTTTGCGGCCGAAGGCAGCCATACCGATGTCTTTGACGATGTAATCCTTGAACGCAGTCATGAGGGCTCTCTTTACAGGGGGTGGATGGGATTGGGCCGGTGCCGGCCTGCAGTTGCGGTGTTGCACCAGTCGAAAAAATTTGGCGCAGGTTCCGGAACGCCGGCCTGCGGCCCGCCGAACGACATTTGAACTGGCGTGGTGATGCTATAGCCGATCCGGTCCGGCCAGGCAATAAAGACATAAAGAAGTCGTTATATCTCGCCGCAGACACGATGTCGCTGCCTCTTATCAAATTGTTTTTACTGAGTTTTTTCTCATTTCGCCTGACCCAAGCCCAATCCCGGGCGCCCGCGTCACATCGAATTTGAATAAAATTTGAAATATCTAGAATTAATTATTTATTACTTCTCACATATGGAATTTATTCAAATTGCGCGCAATAAAAATCGTGATATCTAAAATTCGAACTATTTATTTTATCGCGTCGAAATTTGGCGGGATTAGTTTGGCGGTTGAACTAAATGATGCAGGAGGCATCTCGTGACCCGCGCAAACAAACCATCGAATAAGATGGTGACGCCAATTCTGGCGCCACCCACACTTGAACGCAGCGCAATGCCCAAGGCCGGCTTTGCGAACCTTTTGGCGCAGTCCAACATCGCATCGCGCTTCCGCAAGGATGAGCGCGGTTCGACCGCGATCATGTTCGCACTGTTGATCACCCCGGTCATGTTCATGACCGGCATGGCGGTCGACTACAGCCGCATGATCACGGTCAAGAGCCGCATGCAGACCGCGATCGACGCTGCATCCCTGGCGGGCGTTCGCGCCCAGCAGGCGAGCGGCGCCAGCGCCACGACGTATCAGACCACGGCGAACACCTACTACACGGCGATCACAAAATCGCTGCCGTACGTGGTGACGACGAAGCTGAACACGCCGACGGTTGCGGCCACCACCAACAACTACACGTGGACGGCGGAAACCTGGGTGCGCACGCCCTTCCTGTCGATCGCCCAGTTGATCGACAACACGGGTTCGGCTGCTGACGCGCCCACCACCCCGTATAACTGCACGGGCAACAAGTGGAAGTGCCAGAAGGTCGTGACGAAAGCGTCCGTTTTGGCAAACGCCGGTGGGCTCAACAACGGCTACTCGATCGAGACATCGTTCATGCTCGACATCACGGGCTCGATGAAGGGGCAGAAGTTGGCCGACCTCAAGACGGCCACCAACAACGCGATCGACATTCTGGTGTGGAGTGATCAATCCGTGCAGACCTCGCGCGTGGCGATCTCGCCGTTCGCGGAAGATGTGCGCATGCCGACGGTTCAGGCCTACGAGGCGGCCACCGGACGCACCGCAGTCAACGCGACGAAGACTGTCTATGGCTACAACTTCGGCGCCAAAGCGAGCAACCTGTGTGTGTCGGAACGCCAAGGTGCGGACCGGTATCTTGACACAGCCCCAAGCACCAGCAGCCGGCCAGTCGCCGTCTGGGACTACATTGCGAACAACGGCGTATCAGCGGCAAACTGCAACGTGCCTGCGGGCTCCGCTGTCCAACCGCTGACCTCTGACAAGGTCGTCCTTCACAACCTTGTCAACGGTCTGGATGACGCCGGCTACACGGCTGGTCACATCGGAACGGCGTGGGCGTGGTACATGTTGTCGCCGAACTTCAACACACTCTGGGCGACTGCCAACCAAGCAAAGCCGTATGATACGAACTACAACATCAACACCAAGGTGGGTGATCCGTCTAAGGTCAAACTGAAGAAGATTGCCGTGTTGATGACCGACGGTGACTACAACACCGCCTACACCTCACAAGGCATCCTCACCAGTTACTTCGGCGAGGCAGCAGCCAACGACAGCGCGACAAACCAGGCGAATGCCCTCTGCACCAACATGAAAGCAAAAGGCATTGAAGTGTATACGGTTGGCTTCCAAGTAAGTTCCGCAGCGCAGACCATGCTGACGAACTGCGCAACGGATGCGAGCCACTACTACAACGCAACGACCGGTGACTCCCTCAACATGGCCTTCAAGGACATCGCCTTGAAGATCTCACAGATCCGGGTCTCTGGTTGATCCGAACCTGACTTGATGCCCTCCTGCATCGCACCCCGCGGCGGCCCTATGGTCTCCGCGGGGTGATGCTGTTTGGGGGCGCGCACGATCGGCGCGGAATGTGCAGATCAATTCCTGCCTGTCTTCCCTTCTCCCCTTCGCCCTTCGCGAAGGGGAGAAGGTGCCCGAAGGGCGGATGAGGGGCAGCGACAAGACAAAATATTGTGCAAATCACCTGCCATTAGTCCGGCTCTTGGGCATCCAAAAAATCCAACAAACCGCGCAGCACGCCACTCATATTTGAAAACACGTCTCCATTGTTCGCACGAAAAACGCGATAGCCTTCGGTGAAAAGAAATTCTGTGCGCGCCCCGTCCCGCGCTATCTCTGCGTCCGCTCCATGCGTCGCGCCGTCAACTTCGACAACGACGCGATGCTCCCGGCAAAGAAAGTCAGCGAAGTATGGGCCAATTGGCGCTTGACGCACAAACTTGAGTCCGTTGAGACGTCGTGCGCGCAACTCAGCCCAAAGCCGTTGCTCAGCAGAAGTCTGATTGCTGCGCATCACTTTCGCGCGCGTTGTTCGCCAAGGTTGTTCGCCACGCCGCATTGCAGTCGCTCCCTTGATGCTGCCCCTCTCCCGGCCTTCGGCCACCCTCTCCCCCTGATGCAAAGGCATCAAGGGGAGAGGGGAAAATCTGGACGCATCGAGCTTCCGCGACTCCTGCTGTCGTTCAAGCCCTACTTATCCTCGCCGAACCCGTCCGTGACGAGCGCGATGAGCGCCTCGATGGCCTCTGGCGCTTCGGGCCCTTCGGCTTCGATGCGGATGGTCGTCCCCATGAACGCACCCAGCATCATCAACCCCATGATCGACGTGCCGCCGACCGACTGCCCCTCGCGGGTCACCGTCACGTTGGCATTGAACAGTTCAGCGCATTTGACGAATTTGGCCGACGCCCGCGCGTGCAGCCCTTTCCGATTGCAGATCAGCACCTCGGCGACCGGCCGCATTTCCTCCGCCACGCACCCGTCTCCGTTCCAAGTGATCAGCTTTCGCCGGCGAGCACCTGGCTCGCCACGCTGATGTATTTGCGGCCGGCTTCTTTCGCCGCCTGGACCGCCTGCTGCAGCTTCATGTCCTTGCGCGCGGTCGCCAGCTTGATCAGCATCGGCAGGTTGATCCCCGCGATCACCTCAGCGCCCGTCTCGTCCATGACATTGATCGCCAAATTGGACGGCGTTCCCCCGAACATATCGGTCATCACGATGACGCCCTTTTCGCCCCCGACACGGCGGATAGCTGCGACCAGCTCCGCCCGGCGCGCTTCCATATCGTCCTCGGGCCCGATCGAGAGCGTCTCCAGCATCTCTTGGGGGCCAACGACATGCTCTAAAGCTGCGCGGAATTCTCGCGCCAGTCCGCCGTGCGTGACGATGACTACGCCGATCATGGATGCCTTTGCCGGATAGGAACTGACGCGAACCACCAATGCAGATCGCGCGATACTGTGTTGCGGCCGCAAGGCCGCAACAGCCCAACAGACCCCTGCCGAGCCTGATTATGATGATCAGCGTTGATGGCCGGCGCAAGTCGTTTTGCGCCGGCTCTTGGGATTTGTGTTGTAACGTGGCAAGCGAATCGCAGGAAAAACAGCGTTCAACGAAGCCTTGCGCCGCACAAGACTTTATACCGCGAGCGGTACAAACGCATAGCCGTTGCCATCCTTCTTGACCTTGCCGACGCCCGGCAGACCCCAATGATAGCCGTTGATCAAAGCCTTGTCGGCAATCGCGCGGTCGAACACCTTGCGGCGGGTCGCTTCTGCCATTTGCGCGTCGGCATCGAACACCGCGTGCCAGCCCGGATTGCGGACGAACAGCGCGGGGATGTTGGTGATGTCGGACGAGACGATCAGCTGGCTCTTGCCGGAGCTGACGATGTAGCCGGTGTGGCCTGGCGTATGGCCGTACATCGCAACAGCGCGGACGCCAGGGATGATCTCCGCACCGTCCTCGATCTGGCGCATGTTCTTCCACTTGGGGAACGTCGCTTGGATGCGGTTGGCGTTGCCGCGCGCCGCTTCCGGCAGCTTGCCGATCGTCGCCGGGTCCATCCAGAACTTGTACTCGGCCGCCGGCACAGCGATGTCGGCATCCGGGAACACGCGGCTGTTGGTCTCCTTGGAAATCATCCCGGAGATGTGGTCAGCATGGAAATGGGTGATCGCAATGTTGGTGATTTTCAACGGATCGACGCCAGCCTTGTACATGTTTTTGGCCATCATCAGTCCGGCCGTCGGCGCCAGCTGACCACCGGTCGAACTGTCGAACATCAGCGTTTTGCCCTTCGACTTGATGACGGTGACCGTGAACGTGATCGGCACATGCTCGTCCGTCGAACCAGCCTTTTTAAGCGCCGCCTTCACGTCGTCGAGCGACGCATTTTTGACGAACCCCGCGTCGTGTGCCCGGTTCCAGATGCCATCATAGATCTGCGTGACTTCGATATCGCCGACCTTGAACTTGACGAAGCCCTTATCGAGCAGCGACGGTGCCTTTTGTTGCGCTTCAGCCGAGCCGATGAAGGCGATCTTTTTGTCGAGCCCGAAAATGGCACCGGCTGCTGCCGCCGACAGCACCAGTGTGCGGCGTGAAGGTTTGGTCATGAGTTTATCCCCTGGAGTTAACTGACATGTATGCGAACAGCGGCGGCGCGACCACAACAGCGCGAACGCCTGCCATGCATTGCGGCGGAAGATATGGTGAAGCCCGGGTGACTGAATAGCCAATTCTTGAGCGGCTGTACGCGATCACGGCGAATTGATCAGGGCTTGCCAGGCATCCTCGCCACCGCCGTCCCGATCATGGCGTCACGGCTGACAAGGCCCGCAAGTTCAGCCTCACCCATGTGTTCGCTGCCTTTGGGTCGGGCCGGCAGCACGATGTAACGCAGATCGGCGGTTGAATCGTGCACCCGCACTTCCTGCGACTTCGGGATCTTGACGCCAAACTCGGCCAGCACGCCGCGCGGATCAACCACCGTGCGCGACCGGTACGCCAGGTTTTTGTACCAAGCCGGTGGAATGCCCAGCAGCAGTTTCGGGTAACATGAACACAATGTGCAGACGATCACGTTGTGGGTCTCAGCGGTGTTCTCGACCACCTTGAACTCGGCAACCTGGCCGATATCGATCTCCATCTCCATCAGCGCCGCACGGCAGTCGGCCAGCAGCCGCGCCTTGAACGCCGGGTCGACCCAGGCCCGCGCGACGACCTTGGCCCCCAAGGCCGGCGAGCGGCTGTCGACCAGATCGATTTGCGCGGCGATTTCGGCATCGGACAAGACGCCTTTCTCGATGAGCAGCAGGCGCAGCGCTTCTTCAAGCACCTCGTACGGCCCCATGGGGCCTGCATCGTGGTCGCGCTGCGGCGGGTGCGTATGATCGTGGCTGTGCTCGTGGCCATCGTGGTTGTGATCGTGGCCATGCCCATGGTCGTGATCGTGGTTCATGACGCGCTCGCTTTTGTCTTGGTGGGCCTGCCCGACCTGTCCGGCACCAGCCAGTTCTCGCTGATATCGGCCTCCAGCTGATCGCGCGCCGGTCCCTTGTAGTTGGACCACAATGTCGTCTGCTTGAAGCGCACCTTGTAGAGCGGCAACGCCGGCAGCCCCGGCCGGTGATAGGCTAATCGTTCCGAGTCCTTGAACACCCCCAGCACCTCCCCGATCACACCCGGCCGGCCGCGCAGATACCACGGTGCGCGGCAATGTCCGAGCGCTTCGCGATCGTCCACACGGACCTTGTCGCCGGGCTTGAAACGCAGGCTCATGACCACGCCACCTTGTGGGTCGGCACCTTGCGGCCGAGGCTGCGATGACGTTCGGCGACTTCGGCCATCTTCGCGTCGATTTCGGCCTTTGTCAGCACCTCCTGCTCCACCAGCAAGTTGCGCATCGCCCGCACCCATTTCTCGTAGTACTCGGTCGTGTCATAGGTCTGCTGGCCGTAGTCCTCGATGGTGCGGCGCATGGCGTCGACCTTCCACAGCCCCTTCTTCCCAGAGAGCAGGTTCATCATCGCATCGACCCGCTTTTCCCAAAGCGCGGGATCGTGCTCCGTCCGGTCGATGGCCCCAAAGTCCAACCCGCCGACATCGTGCACCGCACGGCCGTCGGCATCCGCTCTCAGTTTGGTTTTGCGCATGTCAGCCTCGCTTTGTACTCCGCCCATCTTGCCGCGATCCGATCCTCTTGGCCAGCGGGGCTTGCAACCGGGTGCGGCGAGCGGCACAAGACGCCGATGTCGCCCCCTACGCCATCGCCGCTGTCCCCGCCCCTCGTCGGCGTCATCCTTGCAGGTGGCTTGTCGCGGCGCATGTTCGCCGACACCAGCGCTGCGGGCGACAAAGGCCTGTTGCCCCTCGGCGCAACCACCATGCTCGGCCACGTCATCGCGCGGCTGGCCCCACAGGTCGGCCCCATGGTGCTCAATGCCAACGGCGATCCGGCCCGGTTCGCAGCCTTCGGCTTGCCGGTCGCCGCCGATCCAATCGACGGTTTCGTCGGTCCCCTGGCCGGCGTGCTCGCAGGGCTCCGCTGGGCGGCGGCCTTTGTGCCAAGCGCGACGCACATCGTCACAACCTCTGCCGACGCGCCGTTTGTGCCCCGCGACTTCGCCGCACGTCTCTACGCCGCCACGCAGGCTGCCCCCACGGCAATCCCGATCGCTGCCAGTAACGGCGAACTCCATCCTGTCATCGGCTGCTGGCCGGTGGCCCACGCCGATGATCTCGACCGCGCCCTGCGCGATGGCGTTCGCAAAGTCCTTCGCTGGACCGACACCCACGGCACGATCCCGGTCGATTTCCCGATGCTCACGATCGCCGGCGAAACTGTCGATCCGTTCTTCAATGCCAACACGCCTGATGACCTCGCCACCGCCCGGCGCTTGATGGCGAGCCTCATCTCATGACGATAACGCACGCCCCCAACGGCACGCCCATCATCGGCATCGCCGGCTGGAAGAACTCCGGCAAGACCACCCTGGCCGTCCGCTTGGTCGAGGAATTCACGCGCCGCGGCCTCCGCGTCGCCACCGTCAAGCACGCCCACCACAGTTTTCAGATCGACACCGCAGACACCGACAGTGCTCGCCATCGACGAGCCGGTGCTGCCCAGGTCGCCATCGTATCATCGAAACGGTGGGCCCTGGTGACGGAACTCGGAGACGCACGCGAGCCCGACGTCACCGACGTCATCGCCCTGCTCGCGCCGGCCGATCTGATCGTCGTTGAAGGCTACAAATCCGCCCCCATTCGCAAGATCGAAGCGCGGCGCGCGGCCTCCGCCGATGCAACGATGCTGGCCGCCAGCGACACCAACGTGATCGCCGTTGCCACCGACAACCCGGCTGCCCACGCCGGTCATGTGCCAGTGTTCCATCTCGATCACATAATAGCCCTCGCCGACTTCATCACCAGCACCCTGGCCCTTAAGCCGCGCTGATCACACAGTCCCGTCTACCACCACTTCGATCAAGCGCGGTGCCCGCGCTTCGAATGCGCGTCCCAACACGCCCGCCAGCCGCGCCGGGTCAGTGACCCGCTCAGCACCCATCCCCAACGAGCCCGCGAGCGCGGTGAAGTCGACGGCCGGGTCCTTGAAATCCATGCCGACGAAGTCGCGGCTGCCGTGGAACGCGAGCAGGCGCTGCTTGATGATGCGATAGCCGCCGTTGTTGGCGATCACCACCGTCAATGGCAGCTTGTGATGCGCCGCGGTCCACAGCGCCTGAATGGAATACATCGCGCTGCCATCACCGGTGAAACACACCACCGGCGTGCCCGGATTGGCAAAACACGCACCCACCGACGCCGGCAATGCCCAGCCGATCCCGCCGGATGCCAACGCGTGATAGCCGTAGCGATGCGTGTGTTCGCGCAAGGCACCGACATAGCGGCCGGTCGTCAGCGCTTCGTCAAACAGGATGGCATCGGCCGGCAGCGCATCGATCAAAGTCATCGTCGCGAAATCAGGATCAATGGGCGTTTTGCTAGCCGCCTTGCTGATCGTGGCTTTCAAGGCCACCCGTTTGACACCCCAACCGCGCTCAGAAATCTCAGCCACGCTGATCTGCGCGCGCTTCTCCAACGCCGCGCCGCCAATCTTGCGCAGCACCGGCGTCAGCGCCGCGAGCGTCTCGCGGACATCGGCCTTGATGGCCATCTCGACCGGAAAGTTCTTGCCGATGTCAGCATCCACCAGCCCGATCTGCACCATCGCCAGGCCGACTGGCATCGCTTCGACCGGCGCATACACCGACATGCGCACCGGATCCGTGCCGAGCGCGATCACCAAGTCATAGGGCTCCAGGAGCGCGCGCGTCTCGCGTTGCATGCGCGCCAGCGCGCCCATGTAGCAGGGATGCGCCGATGGAAAATGCGCGCCGTAGGCAATGCTCTGTTGATAGACGGGCGCACCAAGCGTCTCAGCGAAGTCCGCCGCCGCCGCGAACGCATCGCATTTCACGATCTCATCACCCACCACGATCACTGGCCGCTGGGCTGCAAGCAGTCGTGAAGCGAGCCGCACCAGCGCCGCATCGCCCGGCCGCACCGCCGTATCGATCCGCGTCGGCTGGCCGAGCTCGAGCCCCACTTCCGCATTGAGGATATCGCCCGGCAGCGAGATGAAAACCGGCCCCATCGGCGGCGTTGTCGCAATCTTGGCGGCGCGCCGCAGAATGCGCGGCAGGTCTTCAAGCCGCGTGACTTCGATGGCCCACTTCACCAGCGGCCGCGCCATCGCGACGAGATCGTCGTAGAGCAACGGTTCCATCAGCCCGTGCCCCTGCTCCTGCTGGCCAGCCGTGAGGATCAACGGCGTGCCCGTGAACTTCGCGTTATAGAGCGCGCCCATCGCATTGCCGAGCCCGGGTGCGACGTGCACGTTGACGGCGGCGAGTTTGCCAGAGCTGCGCGAATACCCGTCCGCCATGGCGACAACCAAGCTCTCCTGCATCGCCATGACAAAACTGATTTCTGGCACATCGCGCAGCGCATGCATGATCGGCAGTTCTGTGGTGCCAGGATTGCCGAACAGATGCGTGACGCCCTCCGAGCGGAGTACGTCAAGGAACGCGTTACGGCCGGCAATGACGTTGGTTTTAGCGGCGGCCATGCTATGTCGCTCCGGGCTCGGCATCGTTGGTCGCCATAGCGTTTCAGCGTATAGCGCAGTTGGCAACTGCGGGATTTTTTGGCGGGATTGTTTGAACGATCACTTGCGGCGGCGGATAGCGCCGCAGACCACGCGCCGTATCCGTTGCAACATCTTGCCCGTTACGGTGGATGGCGGCGCGACGGCACCTTATCCACCCTACGACAGCCTGCCCGTAGGGCGGATAAGTTTCCATCTGCTTCGCACACCTTGATCGATGAAACGGGTATGGTGCAAGCGGCCGGCAAAGAGGTCGTCTACGCCTTGGTGTTACGAACCCGAGGATAAGTTTGATCCCGAAGCCTCTGGCGCACTTAGGATTGTCGCCACGGTGGGGCGGTCTTGCCAAGGATCGCTGCGCCCGGAGCACGTAGGAGAGAGTACAGTTCGCTGAGGCATCACGCCGGCCGCCCTTTTTTCAAGGAGTGCGTGATGAAGACAATGCAGAGACGATGTGCAGGTTTGGACGTGCATCAGAAGGAGATCGTGGCTTGCCGGCGGATCGTGCGCGGCAAGCGTGTCGAGCAGGAGGTGCGGCGGTTTATAACGACGACGTCCGGTTTGTTCGCGCTTGCCGATTGGCTTGAAGAGGGGAAGGTCACCCACGTTGCGATGGAAGCGACCGGCGTCTACTGGAAGCCGGTTTGGCATATCCTGGAGGGGCGTTTTGCGCTGATCCTTGCCAACGCCGCCCACATTCGCAATGTGCCCGGCCGCAAGAGCGACACGAACGATGCGACGTGGATTTCCGATCTTTTAGCGCACGGTCTGATCCGCGCCAGTTTCGTGCCGCCGCAGCCTATCCAGGATCTTCGAGACCTCACCCGGACGCGGACGGAACTGACGCGTGAGGCCGCACGCCACACCCAACGCATCCAGGCGGTCCTGGAAGAAGCCAATATTAAGCTGGCGTCGGTGATCACCGATATTTTAGGCATGAGCGGCCGCCGCATCCTCAACGCGATCGTGGCCGGTGAAGGTGATGCGACGCGTCTCGCAGACCTCGGCAGTTCGCGGTTGGCTGCCCCGCGCGATGCTCTGATCGCGGCACTGACGGGGCGCATCCGTGACCATCATCGGTTCCTGATCGGCCAGCACCTGGCCACCATTGAACAGATCGAGGCGACGATTGCCCAGTTTGATGCGCGGCTGGAGGCCGCGCTTGGCCCCTTTCGGTGCGCCGTCGAGCGATTGACGGACATTCCCGGCATCGGGCGGAAGGCGGCTGAAATCATCATCGCAGAGATCGGTGTCGACATGACACAGTTTCCAAGTGCCGATCATCTCGTCTCGTGGGCGGGATTGTGCCCGCGTTTGGATGAAAGCGCGGGCAAACGACGCTCGACGCGAATCCGCAAGGGGGCGCCGTGGCTCAAGCCAGTCCTTGTGCAGGCGGCGATGGCGGCGGGCCGCAAGAAAAACTCGAGTTTCAAAAGCCGCTATCTGAGCCTCAAGAGCCGTCGCGGTCCGAAGAAAGCGGCGATAGCGGTGGCCGCGGCGCTCCTGCGCGTCGTCTACCACATGCTTAAAGACGGCACCTTCTACCAGGACCTCGGAGCCGACTACAGACGCCCACACAATCCCACCCGGGCGGCAGGCAACCTCGCCAATCGCATCCGCGCCCTCGGCTTCGAAGTCGACATCCGGAAAGCAGCGTGATCAAGTCAAGTTCCAGGAGAGGGCGTCCTTCACGCCCGCCATCCGCCATTAGATGGCACATCTCAAATCAAACTGGCCGCCAGATTGATCGTCAAGGCCAGCACCGTCGTGTTGAAGAAAAACGACACGATGGCATGAAAGGTCACCAACCGCCGCAGCGATTTCGATTTGATCGCCACATCGGAGGTCTGCGACGTCGCACCGATCGAGGTGGCGAAGTAAAAGAAATCCCAGAAGTCCGGCGCCGTGTCGTTGGGAAAAATCAAACCGGCCGCGGAGCCACCGGCATCCGTTGGCGCGTAGTACTCGTGCGCGTAGTGCAGCGTGAACGCCACCTGCGTCACCATCCACGACACAAAGATCGTCGACGCTGCGAGCAGCAGATACGCAATCTTCCAAAGTTCCTTGGCCTGCTTGGCCTCGTTGATTAATCCGGCGATCGCCAGAAAGCTCGCCGCAATCGCCGCGACAATGAGCACCAGCACCATCCTGCGCCCATCGTCCTGCCGCGCCGCTTGCGCCTTGATCGTCTCGACCCGGCTACTGCTCATCAGCTGGTACGTCGAGATGAGATAAGCGATTGCGCCAGCATTCCACGCCAAAGTACAGCGCATCGGTAGCGACAGCGCGTGTGGCAGCAACAGCAGCGCCGCCAGTCCAGCGACCGTGCCCAAGAACAAGCGCGGGCGCAGACGAATGGCCCGCGACAGGTGTGCAAACGACCAGTGATGTTGCTGCATGGATGTCTTCTCGACTAAAGTCGGCACATTCGGCAAGTCTTGGGAGTTTGCATGACATTGGCTCGAACACGCTCTCGAACACTCTGCGGCGCCGTCGCTGCCAGCCTCATCGCGGGTCACGTCTATGCCGCCGACACCCCGCCCAAACCCGCCGCGTCAGCCCCCGATCTGGCCGCCGTGCGCGCCAAGATCAAAGCCAAAGACTTCAAACCCGCCATCACCGATCTGACCGTGCTGCTCGACGGCGGCATGATCCACCCCGACGTCTACAACCTGCTGGGTTTCAGCTACCGCAAGAACGGCGACCGCACCAATGGCGCGCTGTACTACCGCAAAGCCCTCGACCTCGATCCCTGGCACAAGGGCGCGCTGGAGTACCAGGGCGCGATGTATGCCGAAGCCGGCGACATCGCCAAAGCAAAGGCCAACCTCGCCAAGCTGGTGCAGCTCTGCCCATCCGGTTGCGTAGAGCGCGAGGACCTGGAAAAAGACATCAAGGACGCCGAGGCCAGGATGCAAAAGAAAAAATAGAACATTACAGCGATGGGCTCTGATCCGCGGCGCCGCAGCAGCGTTAACCAGTCAGTGTGATCGTGAACTGCGCTTGGGGCCGAGAATCGCCGCTTAGAATGCGCTGTGAACGCCTATTGAACGTTCACCTGCCGTTCAATTCTTTCTTGGCTACCCCAGCGACCCATGAGTGTGCAGCGTTCAATACGCCAAATTTGAGCGTTTTTGCTCCAGCCGCTCAGCGCACCGAATTTAACCTAGATCGCTCGTGAAACACCAACGGCGGCACCTGCAACCGGGTGCCGCCGTTGATTGGTCGATTGACCGGAGGGCTTACGCCTTGGCGTCTTCGGCTGGC
Organism: uncultured Alphaproteobacteria bacterium; assembly: GCA_963847145.1. GTDB lineage: Bacteria > Pseudomonadota > Alphaproteobacteria > Rhizobiales > Hyphomicrobiaceae > JABFRJ01. Next base: position 363,189 of record CAWJYN010000011.1, on the reverse strand, counting down.
GCGGCCGCCGCATCCGCCGCCGTCAGCAACTCGCGCGCCTGCGAAACCCAGTTCTGCTTTTCAATGGCGCCCTTGAGGTTCAGCGCTTCATCGACGTTCGCAATGTCGTCGCCAGAGAAATTAGCGATCTGCTCGTACTTGGTGACACCGACGGTGTGCAGGCGGCCAACCAGCTGCGGTGTGACGCCCTTGATGGCGCTCAGGTCATCAGGCTCACCCTTCGGCTTCTTGAAAGACGTGAAAGCGGCATTGAGCTTCTTTGCGCGCGCGTCCGTGCGTTCGAAGATGCGGGCAGCGCGGCCACGGCGGCCACGCAGATAGTAAAGCTTGGCGCGACGGACGGCGCCGCGGCGGACCACTTCGATCTCGGCGATGAAGGGGGTGTAGACCGGGAACACGCGCTCGACACCTTCGCCGTAGCTGATTTTGCGAACTGTAAAGCTCTCGTTGATGCCGTGACCTGAGCGGGCAATTACCATGCCTTCATAAGCCTGCAGGCGTTCGGTAGCGGTTGCGGTGCTTTTGCCCTTACTGCCCGTCTTGGCACCTTTGTTTTCGACGACCACTTCGTCGATCACCCGTACGGTGACTTTGACGGTATCACCAGGGCCGAACGTCGGCACGTTGCGCTTGGCGAGGACGGCGTCCATCTGCTCGCGCTCGAGCTGTTGGATGATGTTCATGGTTGTTATTCCTTGATTTTCCATGATCTTTTGCAGAGGAACGCAGACGGCGTGCCAAATGGCATCCGCAAGGTTCATGCGGCCCTGAAGGGCATCCCTGATGGGAAGGCCGCTCCTTAGCCCGCGCCAGCCCACTTGTCGAGTGCGACGGCTTTACCAACGAATTTACCGCCAGATCTGCCGGGACAGTTGCACGACGAACCGCAGCTTGGCCCACTGCTCAGCCTCGCTGAGCGCGTTGCCATCCTCGGTGGAGGCAAACCCACACTGCGGCGACAGGCCGAGCTGATCGAGCGGCGCAAACTTGGCCGCCTCATCCATCCGCCGGCGGATGTCATCGGCATTTTCGAGCGCGCCGCTTTTCGACGTTACCAGTCCCACGACGACCCGCTTGTGGCCTTTGGGCAGAAACCGTAGCGGCTCGAACCCACCCGCTCGGTCGCTGTCATATTCCAGAAAGTACCCATCGTAGTTGAGCGTCTGCAGCATAATCTCGGCAACCGGCTCATAGCCGCCTTCAGAAATCCACGTCGAACGGAAGTTGCCACGGCACACATGCGTGGTGATCGTCATGTCAGCCGGCTTGTCACGCAGGCACGCATTGATGAGGTCGGCATAACGGCCTTGCAGCCGGCTTGCATCCAGACCACGCGCCAACGCCTGCGCCAATTGATCCGGCGAGCACAGATACGCCCACACCGTATCGTCAAACTGCAGATAGCGGCAGCCGGCAGCGTAGAACGCAGCAACTGCCGCGCGATACGCGGCCGCGAGGTCATCAAACAACGCATCCCGGCTCGGATAGGCGCTGGCAGCCACCGCGTGCGGCTCCAGCCGGAAGTGCATCACCGTCGGGCTCGGGAGTGTCATCTTCGGCACCAGCGTGGTGTGTGCCTTGAGATATTTGAAATGGGCCAGCATGGGATGATCAGCCGGAAAACCAATTGTGCCGGTCACGTGCAGCTCGCGTGGGCGTGTGGCGACGCCTTTGAACTGGATGTGCGCGCCTTGCTCGCGGATCTCGACACCGTTGAGCCCGCCAAAGAAATCGTAGTGCCACCAGGACCGGCGGAACTCCCCATCGGTGGCAACTTCCAGGCCCACCGCCTCTTGCTGTTTGAGGATATGGCCGATTTCGCGATCTTCGACCGCTGCCAACTGCGCCGCCGTGATCGTCCCAGCCGCCAGCTCAGCACGCGCCGCTTTCAGCGCAGCCGGACGCAGCAGCGATCCGACAACGTCGGCACGGAACGGAGGATTGCTGGAAAGCATCGATGTCACCTCAGTTCTGGATGCGTCCGCTCAAAACGTCATGCCATAGCGAACGCCCAGGCTATCTAAACCCTCGTTTGAGCGCCGCGTATACCCGTTCGAGATGTGCTCGAAATAAACCGACACCGTCTGCCCGCCAGTGAAGCGATACCCAACCTCGGCGGGAATGTGGAACAACACCCGGCTGCCCAGCGCCTTGTGATCCAAAGAGACCGGATCCCGATAGCCGTTGTGCACAGCCGCGCCAATGCCCAGGCCAAAGAATACGCCTAGTGCCGTCTGATATTCCCAGCGCGCATCGGCATACGCCTTACTGGTGCCGCCGTTGAAGTTCCAGGTCCCACCCAGTGCCGGCCGCAGTGTGCCGCCGAACATCGCCAGCGACGGCGAGAAAATCACCTCGCCGTTGACATCCGGCTTGGCCGTCTCGATCCGCCAGCCGCTCCACAAGCCCGGCACATCGTGCGCCAACACGCCAAAGCGGACCTCATCGATGATGGATTTGGTCGATTGCGCATGTGCGGGTGCCAGCACGACGGCTGCGAGCCCCCAACCACTCCAAATCGCGATCGCAGCTCGCCCCGCGGCCGCCATCCAAAATTTTGCAAACCTTACGGCCATGGCCCCACGCGTTTTTGCCAACCCGGCAATCCGTTACCAGCATTTGCCTGCCTCGCCACCCCGCGTGCGCCGTTTCCTCAGCAGACGCGGCCATTTCGCCCCACGCGGCATCCCAACCCAAGGCACAGACCCGTGCGTTTTGTGCATTGCAACGTTGCGCTCACCGAGCGGGTTGCCGTGCGCGTCAATCGCGCCACCCCCGCAACCAGGCCTGAAGCGCTTCTGAGAAAAGATAAAAATATAATAATATCAATATATTAAAATGAAATTAGACGGCCACGTCTGTTCGGCATCAATGCCAGCGTCGTCACTTTTCGACCCACCGCGCACGCCACTCTGGCCCTCTTGTATTCTTGTGCGACGCAGCATATCTTCACGTCATGTTGCTGGTGGTTCACTCCATCGCAACTAGCCCTCCTTGGGCGTTTCCTCCCTAGACTTGGGCCGTTCGCAACCCGAACGGCTCTTTTTTTATGCCGATTTCTCGGCTCCTAGGTTGAGATGCGGTCCACTGCCGGCAAAACAAGGGCCAACACACCCGTTGAACCTCAGCTAACGCTGTGATGTACTGCTGGTGTGACGGCCCTGCACGCCGGTAGATTTTGCCAAACGTTTTCTTCAGCCAACGTTTTCTTCAGCCAGACGATGTCTTCAGACAGGGCCACTGACCATGCCGATGGGGACCGGACGTCTTTTCGCCCGCGTGTGCGTGGTCGCCTTGACCACCCTCGCTAGCCTCAGCGCATCCCACGCGCAAACGCCCGAGCCGATCGACCGGTCGCGGTTCCCCACCGGTCTCACCGACCCGCCTGCAGACTGGGCCGCCAAGGTCCCCCGCGCCACCCTGACCCGCGCCTACATCCCCGAAGCGATCGATCTCTCCAGCAGCTTCCCCACGCCGGGCCAGCAAAAGCACGGCTCCTGCGTCGCGTGGGCTACAGGTTACGCTGCCCGCAGTTACTACGCACGCAGTGAGACAGCCAACGCGCAGCATCCCGCGTCCAACATCCCGAGCCCCGCCTACATTTTCAATCACACCTTCAACCGTCAGCATCCACAAGGCTGCACCGGCGCCGCGTCGTCGTTCATGAACGCCCTGGATTTTCTTCGCCTCAACGGCGCCTACTCGCTGGCCGAATACGATAACGATCAAACCTGTAAACCCGGCAATCCTCTCGACCAGCGGCCGCCCGGAAAATTCCAAATCCAAGGCTATGTGCAGGTCAATCATCTACCCGAGCGGCCGCTCAACGCCGACCTCGTTCGCCAGATCATCGCGGCCGGCCACCCGGTGCTCATCGGCATGGCCATCGACAAGGCCTTCACCGATCTAAAGCCCAACGATGCCTATGCCGGCAACCCAACTGTCACCCCCCAGCAGGCCCTCGCCATGGACGGCCACGCCATGGTGATCGTCGGCTACGACGACCGGCGCCGCGCCTTCCGTCTCATCAATTCCTGGTCGGAGACCTGGGGCGACGGCGGCTTCGGGTGGCTTGGCTATGAGGCCGCCGTCCGTCAGGTGCGGCACTCCTACGTCATGAAAACCAGCGCCCCGCCGCCGAAGCCCGCGCCCTCGCGTCCCGTTGCCGTCGCCAGTCAAATGAGCACGCTGCCCGAGTATCTGCGCAACGCACCCTGCGCCGACATCCGCACCTCCGGCGTCGAAGACACCGCGCCCAATGCCAAAGGCGTCATGAACCGGCGCTACACCGGCTTTGTCTCCCGCGCGATCGATCATGAGATCATCGGCAAACACGCGGCCCTCAACGGCAGCACTAACGAAGTCGCACTGCGACCTTGGCCGGTCTGCGAGGCCATGCTGCACCTGCGCGAGCCGCTTGGCGTGGCGAGCCGGCCCACCGTCACCACGCTCTCCGGCAAGGACAAGATCAAGGTCAGCGACACCTTCGGCTTCAAGATCACCACCGGCGACGTGCCGGCGTTCCTCTACGCCTTTTATCTCGAAGACGATGGCACTGTCGTCAACCTGCTGCCGCGTCAGGGCGCAATCCGCGCCATGACCCAAGCCAAGACCGAAGTCCTGCTCGGCGACGGCAAGAACGGCCGCCCCACCTTTCGCGCCACGCCCTTGAAAACAGCATCGACCCGCGAGACCGGCGAAAAGGGTTACGAAGCCGTCATCGTCATCACCGGCCGCGCGCCCATTGACGAACTCGAAGCCCTCGAAGCGCCCGACACTGGCATCTTCCGCGGCGCCGCCCGTGCCGCCGCCGATGGCAACGGCCCGCCTGACCGGCTCATCCTCTCCGCCTTGCGCGATATCATGCAGCGCCGCGCCGACCCGACCTTGCTGCAGCGGGAAGTCGGCGCTGCCGTGCTGCAAATCCAGATCGAGGAGTAACCGGCATGCCCGCACCCATCGCCATGCGCAGCGCGCTGGCCGCACTTGTGCTGATGGCAGCATCCTGTGTCACAGCCCACGCCGCCGATGTCGAATCCATCGTGCAAGCCTTGCTGCCTAAGCCGAAGGCCCCACTCACCCGCAGCTTTTCCGGACCCGCCCGCGGCATCGCCATCGAAGGCGGTGAAACCAGACCGGAAGCGGCGCCCTCCATCGATCTGCATGTGCCGTTCGAATACGACAAGTCCGACCTCACCATGAGCGACGCGCAGCTCGTCGTGGATACCCTCGGCAAAGCCCTCAAAGACCCGCGCCTCGCCAATCTCAAATTCCAGATCATCGGCCACACCGACGCGCGCGGCAGCGCCGCCCACAATGATGACCTCTCCCGCCGCCGCGCCGACACCGTCCGTGCGCGCCTCACCAGCTTTCACAGCATGGACGCCGCGCGCCTCACCGTCGCCGGCCGCGGCAGCCGCGACCTCAAAGACCCTACCCAGCCCGATCACGGCATCAACCGCCGCGTCCAGATCAGGACGGTCGACGACAAGTCGTCATGAGTGCGCAACGCAATTGGTGAACGGCCGCTAAATGCCGAACTCACGGCCCGTTCAACCGCGCCATGCGATCCCCTTTGCGCGATCTACCGTCTGGGGGCTTCCCGTGCTATGTTTTTCGCACTTCAGACCTGAACACCGAGGATAGTTCCGCCATGTCCGATCTCAATCCCAAGGTCGTCTATCAGGCTTATCGCGACGACCAGAAAGTCGGTCCGCTTGCGCGGCCACTGTTCCTGGCACGCATGCTGGCGATCGCCGTCGCGATCCTCGGCGCCGTGCCGACCGGCTATAATCTCTACATGTCTTACATGCACGGCATCCCGTACAGCCAGGTTTCGCACCGCCTGGAACAGTACGATCTGTGGGTGAAGAACTTTGATTGCAAGATCGACTACCGCTCGGTCGGCGCCGGCCAAGGCACCAAGGTCGATGTAGGCGCCTGCCCTAAGAGCGGCGATATCGCGCTCAAGTTGACCACGCCAAGCGGTAAAGCCGCCTACGAGTGGATCGCCTTCGAACAACTCGAGAAAGCGACCAAGTCAGCCTCGCTGCTGTCGTTGATCGCAACCGAAGCGTTCGCCGACGAGAGCCCCAAGGGCCCGCAAGTTGGGCGCAGCCAGCAAACGGTCGTCGCCGCCGCCGGCAGCGTCGTGCAATTCGCCCAAGCCACTGGAGGCGGGCAACTGCAGGTGCTCTGTCAGGTGATGCCGGAGAAGGGCAAAGTCATCCGCATCGTCAACGAAGGCGGCAAGTGCTACCGCGAACACTTCTCCGCCTTCCAAGGCAAAGTCGAAAAACGCGAAGAAGTGCAATGCAACACCCCCTGCACCGGCGGCAAGGGTTGAGAAGCAGACTGATGCAAGACAATCCCTCTCCCACTTTGCATTGGCGCGTGGGAGAGGGTATTACTACAGCGGCGCATCCCTCACAGCGACGCTGATGTACGCCTCACAACAAATGATCCCGGATGGACGAGACGATCAGCAGCCCCAAAAACCATCCGGTCAGCGACAACAGTCCGACCAGCAGCACTGACGACAGCCGCTGCGGATAAAGCGACGCGTCCGGCAGCGACGGTTCAACAAACAGCGTCACATACGTTGTTCGCCGGTCTGCCGCCGCTTGCGCCCGCTGCCGTGCCTCTTGCGACACCGCATACGACTTCTGCGCCAACTCCAGCTCTGAGTTGAGACTGTCAAACTGTGCCAGCGTTGTCGGGCTCAGTTCGGCCGTGCTCTTGCCGCCGCTGCCCTCGCCGATCGACCGGCCCATCCGCGCGATTTCGTTTTCGGTCGATGCGATCCGCGACCGCAGCAGCGTCACCTGCGGCGCCGTCGGCGCCAGCGACGGCGAGATGGTCGCCAATTCCTGTTTCATGCGTGACAGGTCTTCGCGCAGTTTGCCTGCGAGATCCGAGCTCGCCTGTGCCGTCCGCCCGGCATCGATGATCTGTTCCTGGATGCGGAAATCTCGGAGGGCTGCGCGCGACGTTTGCAAAGTACTCTCCGCGCGCCGCACTTCGTCGTCGGCAAACCGCACCAGATCCTGGCGCGCCCGTTCGCTCATTTTGAAGACGGCCTTGTCGGCAGCCTTGGTAATCGCGCGCGCCAACTTGAGCGAATCCTCCGGTGCGAACGTCCGCACTGTCACCGTCACAATGCCGGTCAGCATATCGAACTGCGCCGAGACGACCTTTTTCCAGTATTCGACCAAATCCTCCTTGGTTGCCGGCAATTTCAACCGGTGCACCCAGTCGGCCTTCGGATTGGCAAAGATCTCGCGGAGATCCACGTCATTGGCGACATCCGCCACCATCTGCCGGCTGTTGATCAACTCGGTGACCACGAACGCGTCCGAGATCATGCCGCCGATCATCGCCGTCGCGCCGGCGCCGCCCGCATCGCCACCCCGTTCAACACCACCGCGCACCGACAATTTGAACTCCGAGATGTACTGATCGGTTGCCATCCGGGCGTAGAAGATCGATGCCGCCAAAATCGGCCCGGCAATGCACAGCAGCGCCGAGAGCATCAGCCAGCCGCTGCCGCGCCGCCGCCGTGCCGGTGCCCGCACCGCGGCTTTGGGACCCGCACCCGGCAATGCAATCATCGGCACGCTTTCTGGCGGGCGCCCTGTCTCCACCGGGATCGCCTCGCCGTTCTTGTCGCGCAATGTCAAAACCTTGGAAGGAGCCGTCATGCCATCGGGGCCTTAGTCTGGAGCATAAGGAAACCTGCGTCTTTGAATGTACCGTCGTCACCAATAAGTGCGGCGCTTTTCGAGCCGATTCCGGTCTATCACATCTGCAGCCCGCCAAGCCATTGCCTGCGTTGACGTCCTATCTCCATTTTTTCATCACAAATCCGCCCCGCCGTCCCCCGATCCTCGGGCTTGACGCCGTGCTGTCCTGTCCGCGATAGACGGCAGCATGCAGTGTCACGGCGTGAGATGAGCAATCGGGGGACTGACGTGACAAAGCGCTGGCCGACAACGTGGCCATTTGGCAGCCCGGCGGCCGATGCGGTGCCCCTCCAGACGGCGGACGCTGTCCGCGCCGATGATCCCGCCGACACCGTCCCCGCCGGACCAGCAGCCATTCAAGCCGCGGCCACCGCCGCCCCCAGCTCTCCGCTGGCTTCCAGCCCCAGCGACCTTGCCGGCCAAGCCCTCGCCTTCGCCGATCTTGCCGTACTCGAAGCTGAAATGCTTGCATTCCTGGCGCACCGCGTCGCCGAACTTGGTGCCGAGGGCAGTGGCCTTGGTGCCTACTACGCCGGCCAGATCGCACGCGGGCAAGCCTTCAATGACAGCGACACGATGCTGCTCAACGTGTTGCCCTATAATTTCCTCGAGTTCGAACAAATCGTCGAAGCCGGCGCCGGTTTCGGCCAGCTTGGCCTCGCGCTTGGCATTCTCGGCCGCAAGGTCACGTGCGTCGAAGCCTCGCGCGCACGGTTTGACTGCATGGCGGCGCTCAAACTGTGGCTCGAAGACAAGTACCCCCAGCTCGCCGGCAACGTCACGCTTCTGCACGGCGCCTGGCCGCAGGCGCTCGCCGAAGCCGATTGTTCTCGATCACTCATGGTCGCCGTCGATTTTGTCTTCACCGGCAAGGGCGACATCGAGGCGACGGCGATCAAAGGCCTCAAACCGTTCGGCGGTGCCATCATCGACGCCTCACACTTCGTCTCGACACGCCTCACGCCCGCCGCCCGCCAAACCTTCTACGACCGCTTGGCCGAAGCCGGCATCCCCGTCCCCTCCAAACTGCCTCCATATAAAAACAACCGCCAAAGCGAGTTCATTTTCGTGACAGCTGCGGTTGGCTGAAAACATCGCGCACCGCTGATCGCCCCGTTAGGAACAGCCGGGACGTGACTCAGGGTTTTCACCTCCAGAACGGCTTCGCTGCCTCGCGCCGGGCCGCCGCCGCGTCAATCCCGACATCGGCCAGCAGCCGCGCATCCAGGTCTGCAAGCGCTTGCCGCTGCCTGCGCCGGGCGAGACCGCGCAACAGGGTCGCGCCCCATGCCGCCGGCCCACCGGCAGAGGTTTTGGCTGCAGATGAGGCGGCAGCAGGCGCCCCATGCCGGCCGGAATAGGGGACGGTCAGTGCGAAGCTGGTCATGAATTTTACTCCGTTTTGCCGTCGCCATCGACTGCTGGAGACCAAGGAATACGGCACTACTCGTATTGCCAGCAAAGCATCGTTTCTCTACCATACCTTAGATTTTCTCATGATTAAGGACACCCATGGCGCGTCGCCTGCCCCCTTTGAATGCCCTCAAAGCGTTTGAGGCCGCCGCTCGTCATGAGAGCTTCACGCGTGCAGCCGAAGAGTTGCACGTGACGCAAGGTGCCGTCAGTCATCAGGTCAAAGCGCTGGAGAACGAGCTGGGGCTCAAGCTGTTCAGCCGGGAACGTCAACGCCTTGTCATCACCGAAGCGGGGCGCATCTACCTGGAGGTCGTACGGGACGCGTTGGACCGGATCGCCGTCGGAACGGAGCGGCTTCTCCAGCGGCAGAGCACCGGCGTCCTGACGGTCAGCACGTCACCAAATTTTGCGTCTAAATGGCTGGTACACCGGCTGCAACGCTTTGCCGAAGCCCATCCAGCCATTGATCTGCGGATCAGCGCGTCGCTGCATCACATCGATTTCGCAAGCGAAGATGTCGATGTCGCGATCCGGCATGGTGACGGCACACCGCTCGGCTTGCATGTCACCCGCTTATGCACCGAGGAGCTTATCCCCGTCTGCAGCCCGAAACTTCTGCTCGGCAAAATGGCCATCCGCGCGCCGTCGGATCTCGCCAAGCACAGACTATTACACATCAACGATCGAAAGGACTGGGCGCGGTGGTGCGAGATGGCCGGTCTTGCGAATGCCGATGTGAGCCGCGGCCCAATTCTCAATCAAGCCAGCATGGCGCTTGACGCAGCTGTCGACGGACAGGGGATTGCATTGGCGCGAAGCGCACTTGCCGCGTGGGATCTTATCTCCGGCCGGCTCGTCCGGCCGTTTACGCTCAGTTTGCCGGTGCCCTATGCCTATTGGATCGTGTGTCCCAAAGCGACTTCGAAGTTGCCAAAAGTTGTGGCGCTGCGAGATTGGCTGCTCGCTGAGGCCGCAGCGGATCAAGCGCGCCTAGAGCTCGTTAACAGTCGAGGCGCTGACAAACCCGCCAAGGTCGGTTAGGTGCTGCCAGCAGATGGAACACTGCAACGCAGCTTACCGCAGCATCACCTTCCGCTTCAACCGCCCCAGTTGCCGGAGCATCAACCGCAAAACTCCGCCTGCTGGCGGGCTCGCGCGGCCCTCGGCGCGCAGCCGTTCAATCGCGCCGACGAAGTCCTCGACCGAACACGGCACACCTGACACGGGGTCGGCATAGTGCGGATACAGAATGAGCGTTGCCGCCACCAGTTCATCGAGCGTCACGCGACGCGGCCGCCGCTGGAAGATTTCGCGATCCTCCGTCAGCCCCCAGCCACCATAAAACGGCTTGCCCCACGACACGACGCGCACGCCCCGGCACAGCGCCTCAAAACCCGCCAGCGACGACATCACATGCAGTTCGTCAATCCGTTGGTAGAGCCCCGCCATGTCGCCCGCTGAGATCACGTGATCGGCCTGCGCGAGAATGGCCGCGCGCTTGAGCCGCCCCGCGCGATTGCCGGACACGAGATCGGGGTGCTCCTTGTAGATGATAAACGCATCCGGGCGGTTGGCGCGCACGGCCGCCAACAACGCCGAATTCGTCGCAACACGTCCGGTCCCAAGCCGCAACGCGGCATCGCCCGGCACCTGTTCGGCGACCAGCACGACAGTGCGCCCGGCCGCATCCGGCAACACCACACCTTCGCCGCCGCCGAGGTTGTATTTCGTCATCGCGCCGGCTACCAGCCGTACGCGCAGACGCGCCGCGCGCGCGAGCAACTCTGCGTCGAACAGCCCTTCAGCGATCAACGTTTCAAGCCGGCTCGCACGCGTCGCATCGTAGTAGATGCCGAGATCATCGAGCACCAGCGATCCCGCCGGCCTGATGTCGGACCCAAGACCGACGGAGCGAATAAACCCATCCTCGACGCGCACCAGACCAAGCCCGGCAGCACGCGCCGCCGCCTCAAAGCCCGGCGGGTCCGTGATACCCCACACTGCTGTCCGTTGCGCGCCTGCACGCTGCGCCCGCGCCAGGGCCCTCAAGCGAGGTGCACCGCCAAACGTCACTGGCGCGAACGGCGCGCCCAGAAAACTCCGCGCCCCTACTTGCTTCCAGCGCGAGAACCCGAACGCATACGTCCGCCCCGCCGCCAATTCACCCGCCCGCCGCCGCCAATCAACCAGCCGGTCGCAGGCCCCATCAAACGGCACCGCCCGCTGCGTCACCGGATCAGCATAACGCGCATAGGCCAGAAACGCTGCCGCAAAGAGGTCATCCGGCGTGCGCTGCATGCCACGGCGCGTTAAGGCCGCTCGCGCCGGCGCACCCTCGGCGCGATCATCACTCAGCCCATAGCCGGCATAGAACGGCACCCCGAACGTCACCACCGGCACGCCCCGCAGGATCGCTTCAAAACCAAGCCCGCTCGACACCGTCCAGATCGCCTCGGCACGGTCGAGGATCGCGTGCGGCGTCAGGTCGTCGGCCAGCACATCAATGCCGGCGTCCCGCGCCAATCGCACCAGATGCCCACGCGCCTTCCCAGCAGCCACATCCGGGTGCACCCGCACCGCCAACCGCGCCGCCGCATAATGCTGCAATGCCGACACCAGCATAACGGCAAACGTCGCCGGCGTGCTGCATGCCCCAGCAATGGAAGCATCTCCCGCCACCTGATCGATCAAAATGACGCGCCGCCGATCCCCCGTGCGCGGCGCACTGTCGGCTCCGAGATTGTACTTCGACAGCCGCTCCGCCCGCCAGCGCGCGAGGCCCTGCTGCGCCGCAGATTGCAAGGCCGGCGTCAGCCATCCGTCGCAATCGCCGAGCAGTCGCTCCAGCCGCGATGGCTGTGCGGCATCAAAATAAATACCCGTGTCGTCGAGGACCAGCGACACTGGCGGCGCATTAGACTTGCCGAGACCCACCGACCGGATGAAGCCGTCCTCAATGATCCCGAGCGCCACACCACGCCGCGCCGCCTCGCACCGCGCGATCAGCCCCGAGCGCTTGAGGCCCCACCCCAGCACGCCATCAGCATCGCCCCGGCCAAGGCGGACGATCGGCCGCTCCCCAAAGAATGCCGGCAGATGCGGGAGCGCGAGCATACCGCGCGACGCTGCGGCAAGGCGCGCCTGCGGGGAAAGCTTTTCGATCGCTGCGGTGAATGTGTCTGACACGGTGGCCTACGGAGTGGCAGCGGTCGCGGCGGCAAAGAAGTGCGCCCCGATCTTGAACGCGGCTCCTAGCACGCCCGTCGCTGTTCCGGATGCGGCACAAGCACATCCACCGGCACGGATTGCGGCATCACGGCCCCAGCCTCCTCTGCCAGCAACGGGTCTCCATCCACCACCGGCTTGGCGACACCAGCGCCATCCATCGCCAGCCGGCGCAGCACATCCTGCGTCATCTGGCGCCAATGCCGCCGCCGATAAAAGCTGCCGTTGATGAGCACCTGCCGGCGTAACCGCGCGACGAAGGCCTGAAACAGGTCCATGTCGACCGCGCCGGGTTGATGCCAGAAGGCGTCAAGCCCGCTCTCCCCGTCACCCTCGGCAACCAGACCCGCAATGCGGTAAAAACTATCGCCGAGCGCATACACCGGGCAGCCGTGATGCATGGCCGACAACGCCATCGTGCTGTTCACAGTGATGAGCCCCTTGGCATGCGTCAACAGCGTCGGACCATGCCCTGACTGCATCAGATGCACGCGATCCTGCACCCCCAGCGCGCTGGTCACCGTGTCGACGAGCGCGCCATAACTCCGGTGTCCGCGGTCGTAGGGATGACAGCGCAGCACCAGCTCGGTGTCTGCCGGCGCATGCGCCGCAAATGACCGGATCGCGCTTTCGATCAGGCGTTCCTGTGACCAGCCCGCTCCATGATGTACCGCCTGCAGGTCATCATGAACCTGCAGCGCCACCAGGAAAAAGGCTTTTGATTTTGCGGCAACCAGCCGCTCTTGCAAGCGGTTATCACGCGGCCGAGCGAAGGCTTTGCGCCCCACATTGCGCCACCAGTTCACCGCCTCGCCGCCGAGTGGACGAACCCGGTGATGCCGGTAGTGCGGATAGAGCCGCTTCCCGGCCGCCAGCGCGATGAAGTAGGCGCATGCGACGACCGTCATGCTCCAAAACGATTGCGCGACCTTGATAACCTTCGGCTCCGGTCCAAACGTTGGACCATAGGCCAGCGGCACGCGCGGCAGCGGCGAGCGCGCGTTGTTGCCGCCCCGCTCGAACGTGACAAAGTCCGGACGGATGTAGCCTTCTTCAAAACTGTAGACCGGAATACCGAGCCGCTCTGCCACCTGGCACGCCGTGATGTGCGCTGGCCGCCGATCGCCAAACATCAAAATCGCGTCCGGCTTGCGGTCCCGGCAAAGCGTCTCGAGCCAAGGCTCCCATGCCGCCTCTGTGCCGGCGTATGAAACGGTCTCGCCGCCAGTCTTGAAAAGACGATCGGCGAGATTGAGATGAACGTTGATGACGCGATGCCCGGCCGCCGTGGCCTGCCGCGCCAGCGCACCGAAGTAGCCGCCGACGGGTCCCTGCAGCAAAAGCAGCGTCGCCGCCGGCGCAGCACTGTCTGCAGCACCGTTGGCCACCCCACGGACTGACAGAGCACGAACAATTTGCGGAGGCATTGGTCAAAGACCCTTTCAATACAAGACAAACGGCCTGCAAAATATCTCCAGGTTTCGATCGCAATGTGCTGACTAAACAGCAGCTAGATTTATGACAAGACAAGCACTTGTCAACCGTAACCAGCACCGCGTACAGGACATCGCGAGTCCTGTTGCCGAGTTGATGCACTTGGTGCTGATCTATGGCCAGGGGCGCTGCAATCCCGGCGCTGACCGTTGAACTTCGTGCGCTGGCGTGCAACGTGGCGGCGCGTGCGCAACCCAACACCAGGCCAGACGGGCCACGATGCCTACTGAGTGCAATTTTCGTCCAATCTGTCGTTTCAAACCATCCATTCTCACTGTGTCTGAAAGCAAGCAATGATGATCAATACTGAAGGCCCTAAAGTCAGCGCCCAACTGCTCGAGCGCTTGAAAAGCAAAACAGCGCAGATCGGCATCATCGGCCTCGGGTACGTCGGCCTGCCGCTGTGCATGGCGATCGCGCGCAGTGGTGCGCCCGTTGTCGGATTTGACATCGACACATCGAAGGCCGCGACCCTCTCGCAGGGCAAAAGCTACATCAAACACATCAGCGACAGCGACGTGCAGGAACTCGCCGCCAGCGGCCGCTTCCGTGCCACCGCGGACTTCGCCCAACTGGCGAAAATGGACGCGATCCTGATTTGTGTGCCAACGCCGTTGACTGCGCACTTCGAGCCCGACCTAACCTATGTCGAAGCAACTACGCAGACGATCGCCAAGCATCTGCGCCCCGGCCAGCTGATAGTCCTCGAAAGCACGACCTATCCGGGAACCACCGTCGAAGTTTGCAAGCCCATCCTGGAAGCGAACGGCCTCAAATCCGGTAGCGATTTCTTCCTCGCCTTCTCGCCCGAGCGCGAAGATCCCGGCAACATCGACTTCTCCACCTCGCGTATCCCGAAAGTCGTTGGCGGCGATGGCCCGATGGCTCTCGATCTCGCCGACGCGCTCTACAGCGGCTTCGTCGTCAAGACCGTGCGCGTCTCCTCGGCCGCCACCGCCGAAGCGGTCAAGATCACCGAGAACGTCTTCCGCGCCGTCAACATCGCCCTCGTCAATGAACTCAAAATCATCTACGGCGCCATGGGTATCGACGTCTGGGAAGTGATCGATGCCGCAAAAACCAAACCGTTCGGCTTTATGCCGTTTTATCCTGGCCCTGGCCTCGGCGGTCACTGTATTCCCATCGACCCGTTCTACCTGACCTGGAAAGCCAAGGAATTCGGCATCTCCACCCGCTTCATCGAACTCGCCGGCCAAA
Source organism: uncultured Alphaproteobacteria bacterium (assembly GCA_963847145.1). Classification (GTDB taxonomy): domain Bacteria; phylum Pseudomonadota; class Alphaproteobacteria; order Rhizobiales; family Hyphomicrobiaceae; genus JABFRJ01. Next base: position 348,094 of record CAWJYN010000011.1, on the reverse strand, counting down.
TCAATACGGCCATGCCGGCCCATGTCGTGGACCGGCTGGCGCAAGCGCTCGATGCCGCCACCAGCCGGGGCCTCAACGGTGCCCGCGTGCTTGTGCTCGGCATCGCCTACAAGAAAAACATCGACGACCCACGCGAAAGCCCCGCTTTGCATTTGATGGAACTGCTCGAAGCGCGCGGCGCTCGCACCGACTACTACGATCCCTACATTCCCAAGGTGCCCAACACACGCGAGCACAAGACACTGAACGGCCGCCTGTCGGTCGCGTGGGACCCGGCCGCTATCGCCACCTACGACGTCGTGCTGATCGCCACCGACCACGACGCGGTCGACTATCCGTCCTTGGCCCGTCACGCCAAGCTGATCATCGACACCCGCAACGCCTGCGCCCGCGCCGGCCTGCGCGCGCCCCACATCGTCGCGGCGTGACCCGTACTGTGGGGTCAGACCCAAGGTGCTGACCCCATCGCAGACGGTGCCGTCCTGCCAGCCCGTTGCTAACACCCCTGAGCCGCCTCTAACGTGCCGCAATGATCGGATCGATTCTGATCAACGGGGGGCGCGCAATGCCGAAGCCAAGTGTCATCTCACGACGCAACGCGCTCAAAGGCGGCGCGGCGGTGGCGGCACTGGCGGTGTCGCCACATACCGCCGGCGCCGCCCAGCGCACGCTGCTCAATGACGCGAGCCGCCTCAATCCGACGCCGGTCCTGCGCCACTGGGTTGCCAAGCCGGACGACGATGCGGCCTTTATCGCGCAGCTGCGCAAAGAGATGGCCGAAGCCGCACAAGCGCGGCGGCCGGTTGCCGTCGGCGTCGCGCGTCACTCCATGGGCGGCCAGAGCCTGCCGCGCGATGGCACTGCGATCACGCTCGATGCGGCACGCTGCGAGTCTGATACCGCCAGCAAAACATTCCGCGTCAATGCCGGCACCCGCTGGCGCGATGTGATCCGCACCCTGGATCCGATCGGATTTTCACCCGCTGTCATGCAGTCGAACCACGACTTCGGCGTCGCCAGCACTTTCAGCGTCAACGCCCACGGCTGGCCGGTGCCCTTTGGCCCGTTTGGCTCAACCGTCCGCGCCATCAAACTGATGATCGCCGACGGCACGATCCTCACCTGCTCCAAGACCGAAAACGCCGAGCTGTTCGGCCTCGCCATGGGCGGCTACGGGCTCGCCGGTATCATTCTCGAACTCACCGTCGAAATGGTCGAGAACGTTATGTTGAAACCGAAGTTCGAGACGGTGCCCGGCAAAGCGTTCGGCCCGAAGTTCGTCGCGGCCCTCAGCAGCGACGGCGTCCGCATGGCCTATGGCCGCTTGTCGGTCGCACGCGGCAACTTCTTCGACGAAGGCCTGATCATCACCTTCCGCCCCGTGCCCACCCCCGCAACCGGGCTGCCCAAAGCGGCCACATCCAGTGCGCTCAGTGGTGTCTCGCGTGAGATCTACCGTGCCCAGGTCGGCTCAGAGGCCGGCAAGCGCGCCCGCTGGTTCGCCGAAAGCGTTGCCACGCCCAAAATCTATACTGGCACCCCGACGCGCAACGCGTTGATCAACGAGCCCGTCGCCAACTTGGCCGGCCGCGACCGCCGCCGCACCGATATACTGCATGAGTATTTCGTACCGCCGGAACGCTTCGCCGACTTCGTCACCGCCTGCAAGGAAACCATTCCGGTGACCACGCAGGAGCTGCTGAACGTCACCTTGCGTTACGTCGGCGCCGATGAAACGAGCGTGCTGTCCTTTGCCCCCGGCCCGCGTATCGCCGCCGTGATGTCGTTTGCGCAGGAACTGACGCCCGAAGCCGAAGCCGGCATGCTGCAGATGACCGAGCTGCTGATTGAGCGCATCGCCGCCATCGGTGGCAGCTTCTATCTCCCCTACCGCCTGCATGCGCGCACCGATCAGGTCCTCAAGGTCTACAAAAACGCGCCGCGCTTCATCGAGCGCAAGCTGCACTACGATCCAGGTCAACTATTCCGGAACGCCATGTGGGACACCTATTTTGCGCCCGCGCGCCCACGATAATTGAGAACGGAGATCCGGCATGGATCGCAGTCGCGCTATCGCAGCAGCCTTTGCCGCCGTGCTGCTCGGGGTTACGGCCCTCAGCTACATCCCTGGCCTCAAAGACGCACAGGGCCTCACCTTCGGCTTCTTCAAGCTCAATCTGTTCAATGATCTGCTGCACACCTCATCTGCCATCTGGGCCGGTATCGCCGCCTATCTGTCGCGCAGCGCTGCCGTCACATTCCTGAAACTATTCGGCGTCCTGTATTTTCTCGACGGGTTGATGGGTACCATGATCGGATCGGGCTACCTCGATCTTGGCGTCTTGATCAACGGCGTGCTGGACCTGCCGTTCAAGTTCAAGTTTCTGTCCAGTTTGCCCCATCTTGTCCTTGGCGGCGTCGCAGCCTTTGCCGGCTTCGTTCTGGCACCTAAAGCATGATCGGCCAGTCCCTACGGCAGACATGGTCGCGGCTGCCACAGCGGGCGCAGCGCGCAACAAAGATCGCCGGAGTAACCCTGGCCTCCTTGATCGGCGTTGTGGCCCTGACCGTCGGCATCACCGAAAGCAGCTGCCGCGGAACACCCAACGCTGCCGCGCCTGTCTATCGATCCATCATCGAGCCAACCCACCGCCGCGACGAGGTCAACAGCTATCTAACCTATCCGGAGTGGTCGATCGTGCACGCCTATGAGGACTTGGCCGGCGTCATGCGCCAGGGCAGTGAATCAGATTTCGGCTATCTGCGCAGCATTCGCGGGTTCTGGTCCAGCCTTTGCGGCGTCAAACGCGAAGCATCCGCGCGTGGACCCATCTCGTTTGATTACAATTCGATGCTCTACACCATTGGCATCAGTTTCACCGCCGAGATGGGCATCAAGGGCCTCTACGAAACCACCATCGGCCGCGTCACTGCCTGGCTCCGCGGCGCCTCGCGCACGCCCGAAGACGACTTCGCGCTCAAGGTCGCCGACGACTACGCCGCGTTCCTGCGTCAGGTCCCTTGGTATGAATATCCCTTCGGCACAAAGCTCTGGCGCTTCTGGGCCGACACACCCGTGTTTGGCCGCAACACCATCCGCAAGCTCGAGCGCCGCGTCGCCCTTACCTTGGAGTATGGGTCGAAGGCCGCTTACGCGCGTGTCATCAAGGCGCTGGCCGGGCTCAGTCCGGCGCCCCTGCGTATCCGCAGCATCCTCTCCAGCAAGCCTGACGTCAGTCTCACTGCCGACGCACGCATCGCCGTCATCAAAGACCTCGGCTCAGCCGGCACCCTCATCGAAACGCCACGCTATCGCGAATTCACTGAGATCATCCGCAGCCTCGCCGCGCGCGGCAGCAACTTTGTCGAAATCGCCGGCAACAGCAGTATTCTTGTGACCGTCATCGCGCCGGCCAGCGCGGCAACGCCGCCACCACACACCCGCCAACTGTTCTCGGTGCCGATCCAGGCCCGGCCGGGCTTTATGCGAGTGGGTTATGACGTCAAGGTCGATAAGCTCTGCGACCTCATTCGCGGCCTCGACGCCGCGTCGCTGACCCTTGAGCATGTCTATGACTATTGAGCACGCCATCGGATCGTCGACCGCCCCTCCGTTGCGCTTCCTTGCAGCCGCCAGCGGCGTCCTCACGCTCTGGTTCTGCGCCTTGGCAGGCTTCACAGCCGCCCTCGAACCAGAAGACACTGTGTTGGTCTTTGGCCCTGAGCCAAGCCTGTTCCGCGCACTCGCGGCCAGCGATACGCTGCTCGTGAGCAATGGCACCGGCTACATCCGCGTGCGCGGCCGCTCACCCGGCTTTGTGCCGCGCCTGTACGCACATGGCGCATGGCTGGTTTTGCCGGGCACCGCGTTTGGTTGTGGCGCCGCCGCCGGCGCGCCTCAAGTCGCACGGAAGCTCTGACCATGGACCTCACAGTTAAGACCTCTTTGACGTGGGGCGATCATGACACCCTTTCGCCGCCGCCCCAAAGCCGCGACATCAAAAGTCTGATTGGCGGCGCATCGCTGTTAGCCATGCGGGACCTCGGCCACATCCTCCAGATCGAGAATGCTGCCGCCTTTACGCCGCTGCTTGTGGAATGCCTGCGCGCCCGCACCTGATCGTGGCCGAACGATCAATCCAGCTGCTGCACCAAGCTGAATGCGCCACGCAATTCGCCCAGATTGAACCCGACCGCTTTGTCGTCGCTATAATATTTGGCGATCTCCGCCTTAACGTCAGCAGCCACACTGGGACCGTGGCACATCAGGCACGGCTCGCGCATCATGATCGGGCGCATATAGCGGAACAGCCGCTGCCCCTCCTGGGTCATGACGACGTCGTAGGTTTCCATGGTCTTCGGATCGCTACCCTTGGCGATCGCTCCTTGGAACTGTTCAAGCACGGCCAGCTCCCAGCTATCGGGCGCGTTCTCAGTGTTGCGCACCCGCAGCGCCGTCCGTTCAACATCGAACGTCGATGTTTCGCTGAGAGTCGTATTCAGTTCAGGTGCGAGTGTATTGCACGCACCGATCGCACCCACCGGGCCCCCGTCCTTGAGCGCACTGATCAGCCCACTTCGCAGCTTCTCGCTGTAGGTGTGCGTCAACTCGCGCGCTTTTGCTGCCCGCGCTTTCATATCGGCCTCGTCCGGCACAGTGGCTTGCGGTGCCGGTTGCTGCTGCGCTGGCTGCTGCTGGGCCTCGACCCGCGCCTCAGGCAAGCATGCTTGGACGGCAACGGTGCAGGCCAGGGCCAGCCATCCGCGCCGCAACAAAAAAGCCGAACCTGATCGCCATGCCGTATGACGGCCCATGGCATTCCCCTTTGCTGGCAGCCCCATCTCCACCGGCGCCCCTTCAGCGCAACCGGTCCCCTTGAGGATAATGGGATCACATCGGAGTGCGTCTTAACACCCGACTTTAACTTCGTCGACCGCTCATCAGCGATCAAGACTGCTGCCGTGGATCGGCGGCATCGTCGATCATGAGGTCGATTTTCTCCCGCCCACCCCACGTATCGCGCTTCAATGTACCGGCCACGTGAATTGTCGTGCCGCCGTTGGCCGCCAGTAACAGCTCGCCTAGCGGTTGTCCCGCGGCACGGAACGCGATGCCATCAATGCGCGCACCATCACCCGCTTCCAGCGAGCAGCGCACATGAGCCTCGCCGACCACTTTGGCGAATTTCACACGATGTGCCGGAAAAACAAACCGCGGCTGCGCATTGCCTTGGCCGTAAGGTCCCGCCCGCTCGATCAGGGTCATGAACTCCGGCGTCACAGCCGAAGGCGTCACCGCGCCGTCGATTTCGAGCGCCGCGCTCGTCCGCGCCTGTTTGGTCGAAGACTGCAGCGCCGCGTTCAGAAACGCATGCAACGCCTCGACCCCGTCCCGCGCCACGGTGAGCCCGGCCGCCATGGCATGCCCCCCGCCCTTTTTGAGCAGCCCCTTCGCCACCGCCGCCCGCACCGCACCGCCCACATCGACGCCGCCGACCGAGCGCAGCGATCCCGTGCCCTCTGTCATCTTGGCACCACTGTCACTGGCCCACGCGATAACGCAGCTTGGCCGGTGGAACCGTTCCGTCAACCGGCTGGCCACCAGACCGACGACGCCTTTGTGCCACGTCTCCGAGCCAACCAGGATGAGCGGCAAGTCTGGGTTCTCATCAACACGGCGGTCGGCTTCCGCCATCGCCTCTTCCAGCATCTGCGTTTCCATCGCCTTGCGCTCGCGGTTTAGGCGGTCGAGCGTCTCGGCAATTCTGGCCGCTTCCATCGGATCGTTCAGCGACAACAGGCGTGAGCCGAGCCCCGCGTCCCCGATCCGCCCGCCGGCATTGATGCGCGGTCCGAGAATGTACCCGAGATGATACGTCGACGGCGCCGCGTCCAAACTCGCCGCATCAAACAAAGCGCGCAAGCCCACGTTGGCGCGCGCTTTCATCACCTGCAGGCCTTTGACGACATAGGCGCGGTTCAGCGTTTTCAGCGGTACCACATCGCACACCGTCGCCAACGCCACCAGATCGAGCAGCTGCAGCAAATCCGGCGCAGCCTTGCCATCATAGAATGTGCGCCGCTTCAACTCGCGTACTGTTGCAACCAGCACCAGAAAAACCACGCCAGCCGCGCACAGATGACCAAGACCCGAGAGATCATCCTGCCGGTTGGGGTTCACCACCGCCACCACATCCGGCAAGGTCGCGTCCGCCTGATGATGATCGATCACCAGCACATCGACGCCCACTTTGCGTGCCACCGCCAGCGGCTCAAAACTTGTCGTGCCGCAGTCGACCGTGACGATCAGCTTGGCGCCCTCTTTGGCCAGCATCTCGATGGCCTGCGGATTGGGACCGTAGCCTTCGAACAAGCGGTCCGGAATATAGATGCGGCATCCCACATCATGCGCTGCAAAAAACCGCGCCATCAACGCCGATGAACACGCCCCATCCACGTCGTAATCGCCAAATACCGCCACCGGTTCGCGCCGCATCACCGCGTCGGCAAGCCGCGCCGCCGTCGCATCCATCCCCTGCAAGGTGCTCGGATCCGGCATTAACGCTTTGAGCGTCGGATCGAGAAACACAGGAGTATCATCGACACCAATGCCGCGCGCCGCAATCACCCGCCCCAACAACTCCGGCAGCCCGTGCCGCTGACTGATCATCGTCGCCCGGTTGATGTCGGCGCCCGCCAGCCGCTCCCGCCACACCAGGCCGCGCGCCGAGCGCACCACGCCGAGGAATGCATCGCTATCACTGGAACCCGCCGACGGCTGATTCCGCGTTTTTCTGACCGCGCTCATGATGGCCTCCGTAATCGCTGAGCCTAGGCCAATTCGCTCGAGTTGCAACGGCACGCACTGCCTCGCACACAGCGAAAACAGTGCCCTCTAACGGCAAAATTCCAGCGCTAAGGCCGGCAAAAGCCATTCCGCCTTGCTTGCCGAGGCTTAAGGCCGCTACGAACCGCTGATCGCCGCCCCTCAACCCAAGCGCACCGATGACCAAGCCACCGAAAACCATGCCTGCAACCAGTCTGCATCCGGACGATGTGGTGCTGCCGTTCGCGACCAGTGGAGCCGGCGTCAGCGGGCGTCTGGTGCGGCTCGGCGCAGCTGTTGATACGGTCCTGACTAGCCACGCCTATCCTGAGCCGGTCAGCGTCGCACTCGGCGAAGCGCTCGTGCTCGCGGCCCTGCTCGGCTCCGCTCTGAAATTTGACGGCCAACTCATTCTGCAGACCAAGACCGACGGCCCACTCGGCATGCTGGTGGCCGACTATCGGGTCCCCGGCCATCTCCGCGGCTATGCGAGCGCGGACGCTGCACGCCTTCCCGCCGTTACACCAGCCGGCGCTTTGCCGGCCAGTGTGCAAGCCGGCCTCCTCGGCCACGGCTATCTCGCCATGACCATCGATCCTGGCGGCGATATGGATCGCTATCAGGGCATCGTGCCGCTTGACCGCATGACGTTGACAGACGCCGCGCACACCTATTTCCGCCAGTCGGAACAGCTGCCGACCCTCATCCGCCTCGCCGTCGCCCGTCAGTTCGCGGGCGGTGCCTGGCACTGGCGCGCCGGCGGGCTGATGATCCAGCAGGTGGCCCGCACCGGTGGCTTGGCCACCCCCGTCGACGACGACACGCGCGACGCGACGCTTGAAGGCGAGGACGACGAGAACTGGACGCGCGTCAAACTGCTCGCCGCCACCGTCGAAGATCACGAGCTGACCGACCCCACGCTCGATCCCCGCCGCCTGCTGTACCGTCTCTTCCACGAAGAAGGCGTCACCGCACGTCCACCCGCACCACTCATCGCCAAGTGCCGCTGCTCGCGCGAGCGCCTGCTCGGCTACTTGCAAGGATTCGACGCCGAAGCCCTTGCCGATCTCCGCGACGAAAACGGCCGCCTGGCCGCCACGTGCGAGTTCTGTTCCACCATCTACACCTACGGCGCCGAGGACGGTGTGGGGTGAGGTCGCGCCTCTGCAAAATGGTTCCGACTACACACTCTCACCACTCTCTCGTCACCCCGGCGAAGGCCGGGGCCCACGGCAAGTATAACGTTTGCTCCGAAGTGTCGTGGGTCCCGGCCTGCGCCGGGATGACGAAAAAAGAGACGAACTGTCCCTGCCTCGATAGAGCAGTTGCACTACCGCACAGCCTTGGCATACAGCCGGTAAAAATTGTCCGTCGTCGCCCGCGCCATGTCCTCGCGGCTCACGCCCTTCACGTCGGCCAGCGCCGCCGCCGTGTGCACCACGAACGCCGGCTCGTTGCGTTTGCCGCGGTGCGGCCCCGGCCCAAGATACGGGGCGTCTGTTTCCACCAGCAAACGGTCCAGCGGCACGGTTGCAAAGATCGCGCGCAGATCCTCGCTTTTTTTATACGTGATCACACCCGACGCGGACACATAAAGCCCCAGCGCAACCGCGCGATCGGCCAGCTTCTGCCCTCCCGTAAAGCAGTGCAGCACAGCTTTGAATGCCCCATTCGCCATCTCGTCTTCAAGAATGGCGATGGTATCCTCGTCCGCGTCTCGCGAGTGAATCTCCAGCGGTAAGCCGGTCTCACGCGCCGCCTCGATGTGCATTCGGAAACCCTGAGCCTGCGCCTCTTTCGGGCTCTTCTGATAGAAGTAATCAAGCCCCGCCTCGCCGATCGCGATGCACTTTGGGTGCTTGGACTTGGCGATGATATCGGCGACCGGCACATCCAGCTCTTCGTGCGCATAATGCGGATGCGTGCCAATCGAAAAGTACACACCCGGAAACCGCTCGGCGATGCCGCGATAGACATCGTACTTGGCGATCCGTGTCGAAATCGTCGTCATCGCGATCACCCCCGCCGCCGCCGCGCGCGCCACCACCGCCTCCAACTCCGGCGCAAAGTCAGGAAAATCAAGATGGGTGTGGTGGTCGACGAGGGTCATGAGGCTGGAACTGCAGGGTTTCCTGGCCGATTGCAAGACGGCCAATTCCCGGGCGCGCGTTTGCCTTGACGTGCCCTTGGCGCGGTGCGACGTTTTCTCCAGACTGCAGACCACGCGGCTGTTCACGTGACTATTGCGATTGCCACATAGACGGGGCCAATCATGAACGATGCTGTGACTTTACCTGGCCAGAGCGCCGCTGACCTAAGTCTATTTCTGCCACCCCGAAAAGAAGCGGTTGTTGACCGATCGTGCTTTGTGATCATGCCGTTCGGCGAAAAGAAGGTCTCGGGCACCGATCACATCATCGATTTCAACGACGTCTACGATCGACTGATAAAACCAGCGATCATGGGTGAACCGGCCTCAAAAGATCGCAAGGAAGTCCCGGGCTTAGGCCTCACATGCCTGCGCTCCGACGAAATCAGCTCTGCCGGCCTCATTCATCGCGACATGATCGATCAAATCCTGAAGAGCGACATTGCCATCGTCGATATTACGACCGGCAACGCCAACGTCATGTACGAGCTCGGCGTCCGTCACGCGGCCAAACGTTGGGGCACGATCATCCTCAAGCAGGCGGGCAAGGATGCGATACCCTTCAACATCAGCGGCCTCCGAGCCGTGGAATATGACCTCAGCGACGACGCCGCGATTGAGCATTCCAAGGCCTTGATCCGCACCAACATCTTGAATAGCCTTGAAGGCCGCAGTGTTGACAGCCTCGTGCACACGCTGTTCTCGGGCTTGAATGTCTCGCGACGCGCCGCACTGAAATCTGAGCGAAAGACGTTCATCTGGTCATCGCCAAACGCGCCAAACACCAAACTGTGCATCGTCTGGGGTGACCACGCCAACATCGATATGGTCGATATCTGGGTCAATCCGGAGAACACCAAACTGCAGATGGGCCGCTACCACGACAATTCGATCTCCTCTTACATTCGCTATTGGGGTGCAACGCGCGATGCACGCGGCGCGGTCACCGACGACTGCATCGCGAGAGAACTCTGGCGTAAAGTCGGAAAAGCCTACACGGTTGAGCCGGGAACGGTTGTTCTGACCTCCAGTGGCGGGCTGCGTCACACAAACAACGTGAAAGCTGTGATCCACGTTGCGGCGCAGTACGGCGAGCCCGGCACCGGCTACCGCACAATCCGCGGTTACGGCAGCAGCATCGCAACCGTCCTCGACGTCGCCGACGCCTACAATCGCAGTCTGAAGTGCCGCTTCGGCATGCGTGCGCGCGCCGACAGCATCTTAATCCCGCTGTTCGGCACGCGCGGGCAACAGGAGGATGCTCAAACAGTCGCGACCAACCTGATCCGGACGGCCAAGAATTACATCGAGATGTGGCCGGAGTTCAGCCTGAAACGCATCTATTTCCAGGCCTACACCGACCAGGACGACGAGTTGTGCACCACCGCCTTCAACCAGCTTAAACTCAAGTACGAATGCCGTGAGCCGGCGTAGTTACACACTCTTCTTCCCCTTCGATGGCTTCGGCTCGACCACCGCCGCATCCGGATCGACGTACCGCGGGAACACGCCAGTCGGCGCTGGCAATGTCAGCCCCGCCGCCAATCGGTGAGCCGCACCAAGCGACGCAAAACTCCGCTGGCCCGCTGTCTGCCCCAACAGATCCAGCAGCTTGCCACATGCCTCCGGCATCGCCGGCTGCGTCAGGATCGCCAGCTGCCGCACGACTTCCGCCGTCACGTAGAGGATCGTGCCTTTGCGTTCGAGACTGTGCGATTTTTCGAACGGTTTCTCACTCGCAAAATATCGATCCGCATCGCCGATGGCCGCCCACACCGCATCGAGCCACACCTTGATCCCTTGCGTATCCATCGCCGCGCGCGCCTTCGCATAGAGCGCGTCGGCCGTTGCCAGCATCGCCTGATCTTCAGCCGTGAGCGGACCTGGCGCCGGCACCACACCGCCGAAGTTCTTGGCAATCATCGACAACGACCGCTGCGCCAAATTGCCGAGCCCGTTGGCCAGATCAGCATTCATACGCGCCACAATCGCCTCGTGGCTGTAGCTGCCGTCGGCGCCAAAGGTGGCTTCCCGCAGAAAGAAATAGCGCACCGCATCGCGGCCATAGGCCTTCACGAGATCAAACGGGTCGATCACGTTGCCCACCGACTTCGACATCTTCTCCCCGCGGTTGTTGAGGAACCCGTGTGCGAACACGCGCTCCGGCAACGCGACGCCCGCGCTCATCAGGAACGCCGGCCAGTACACCGCGTGAAAGCGCATGATGTCCTTGCCGATGATATGCACCTGCGCCGGCCAGTATTTTTTGCGCGGATTGCTCGCCCTTGTTCAGGACCCCGGTCGCCGTCACGTAGTTCGTCAAAGCGTCCGTCCACACGTACATCACGTGGCTAGGGTTCAACGGTACCGGCACGCCCCAATCAAGCGTCCCGCGGCTGATGGAGAGATCCTGCAACCCGCCCGACACGAAGCTCACCACTTCGTTGCGCCGCTCCGGTGGCAGAATGAACTCCGGATGCGCTGCATAATGCGCGAGAAGCTTGTCCTGATACTTCGACAGCCGGAAAAAATAGCTCTCCTCCTCCGTCCACTCGACGGGCGAGCCCAACGGCTCACGCCGCACGCCGTCCTCGCCGACAGTCGTCTCTTCTTCACCGAAGTAGGCTTCCTGACGCACTGAGTACCAGCCACCGTATTTGTTCAAATAGATATCACCGGACGCTTCCATGCGCCGCCACAACTCCTGGCACGCCTCGTAATGCCGGAGCTCGGTGGTGCGGATGAAATCGTCGTGCGCAGTTCCCAGCGCCGTCATCAGATCGCGGAACTGCGCCGAGTTCTTGTCGGCCAGCTGCAGCGGCGTGATGCCGTCCTTGATGGCCGTCTGCTTCATCTTGAGGCCGTGCTCGTCCGTGCCCGTCAGGTGGAACACGTCTTTCCCGTCGAGCCGCTCGAACCGCGCGATCGCATCGGTGACAATGGCCGTATAGCCATGCCCGATGTGGGGCGCGCCATTCGGATAAAAAATCGGCGTGGTGATATAGAACTGGTTGGATGTCTGGCCGCTCATGGCGAGGGCTCCGTGCAAGCGTGGATCGGCCAAGTCCGGGGTCGGAGCATTGGTCTATGGAGGGTGGGCAAGCCGAGGGACCGGCTGCCAAATCAACCGCGGGTCTAAATGATCCGCCGGGCGGCGGCAACCGACGACAGAAACGCAGGATTTGACTGGAAGAACGGCCCTCAAGCGGCCGCCAGCGCGCACTACGGCCGTCACCGCATTCGGGCGGGCGGGCACAGGCAGGAGAGGGTCAGAACTCTATCCATCAACAAACGATATCATAAGCCTTGCTCGAATGCGAGCGCGCAACTTGAGCGAATTCTGAGCGATGTTTGAGAAAACTCTGATGCCCCCGTCGCATGGGCTCCCGGCCTAACCCGACTTTACTTCCGCTTTCCAGCAGCCTCGATACCCTGGTCCTCGTCGGCAAGTTCAATGACTTTTTTGACAATATCCGGGCGGCGGTATTGATCGCGGCGCTCGTGGGCGAAGGCAAAGTCGGCCAGTTTCCCCCACCCCCGGTTCTGGTGCCAGCCGATGAGTTCATCTCCTTTGTCGGATGCCATGTAATAGCCTTTGGGTGTCCAGGCGACCCAGCGGCGATCAAGGGCGTGCACGAACAGCGTCAGCAGCTCGCGGCCATCGCTGGCACGAAACCAGCGCAATGTTCCATCGCCCAAGGCTGCCACCACCAGCCGCTTGTCTGGGGTGATCGTGACGCCCCATACGCCTGCGGTCGTTGATTTGGCCCACAGCTCTTTTCCCTGCGCGTCATAGCTCCGCAGCGTCCAGCTGGTGCCGAGCACGAAACCGCGCATATCTGGTGCAATCGCAAGCGACCGGCTGTCTTCATATTGCTTCAACTTCAAGGGCTGGCCGCGAAACAGCGGCGCCCTGGAATCTTTCCAGTCCTTCACATCAAGCCCTGCGACAACGGGCGCTGCGAAGCCAACGCGCGGCTCGGGCGCATCGATCAGCGTACCGGTCTCGAGGTCAAAAACGACGGGCCGATCGCCAGAGTATTCAAGCCCAAATCGCACCTGCCGGCCGTTTTGCGAGACCGTGAACGCATCGCCGATCTTGCGGCGCATATCGACCTGCACGGATCCGACCCAATTGACACGCTGGCCGCTCCGGTCCAGCCGCCCGAAGCCAGGATCAGAGGCGACATAGCCAAGCCAATCCTTGCACGACATGATCTCGCGGATGGTATTTTCGGAGTCTGAGGCGTAGTTGGTGCCGCTCCCGCGCCCGTCCGCATCCCAGGCACGCATCTGCCGCTTGCTCTCAATTGACAAAGTCCCGCCCGCCCACAGGCGCTTACCATCCGATGACCAGGCGACCGAGCTGATGTTCTTTGTCTTGTCGGCGTTGCCCGTGTCGGCCGTATGCACCAGAGCGAGTGTTTCCGCGTCGTAGAGCTCGACTGACATGGCGTCGTCATGGCCCACCGCGACAATTTTGCCGCCGGGATGGACGGCGACGCTGTAGGGTTCCTTGCCACCCTTGGTGGTGATCTTCGCGTCGCGTTTGAAATTGCGGCTGTAGCGGCGCAAGGTGCCATCGTCTCCAACGGCAAATAATCGGCCATCGGGGCCAAAGGCCAAGCCGTAGCTGTCGCGCCCATTGAAGTCTTCGTCTTTCAAGACTTCGCGCCAGTCGGCGGCACCTTGCCGTTCCCAGGCGTGGACCCCCTTGCCGCCGGCCAGGCCAGCAGCGAGGTAGCGGCCGTCACGCGAGAACGCGACGCGGTTGATAACGTTTTGCAGCGGACCAAGTTCCGCAATAAGCGTACCGCGCGCCGCATCGAAAATCATGACGTAATGCGTCAGGTGTCGCGACCACCCTGCCACGGCAGCCACCGCGCCATCCGGTGACAGGGCGACGGTGTAAATTTTACCAACATCGCCGTCGTCGATGGGCGGGCGCAGCGTGCGCAACAAGGTAGGCGCGCCGCCATCTGTACCAAGCGACCAAATCCGCGCCGTCTTGTCATCCGAACCCGTCACCATCAACCCACAGGCACTGTCAAAACCGATGCCCTTGATCGCCGCCGTATGGACGCCGGCTTCGACGCGGATGAGCGGCTCCGATGGCGGATTGCGTTGTGCTTGTGCCGATGACAAGGCGCCCACGGCGGCGGCGGCAAACGCCGCACTCCTGGCTACCGTCTGACAGAGGGCCGGGAACTGCATTATTTTTCTCCGTGCACCGCCGAACGCGGTCCATCACCGACATTCCGGCCGATCCCAACAACATGCTTGGCTCCAGCATCGCAACCGACTGGATTCATTTTGTCAAGCAAGCCGAAATTTTGCTAATATCTCACAATCAAAGGCTTGGTTCCCTTGACACGAGGCGCCGGCAGGGCGCCACGTCGGTCATTCATTCAGGGCGTGGCAGGAGGATCTATGCCTACTTTCACAGGCGACGTTATCGCCACTGAGGACGATGACTTTCCGTTTATGGCGATCATCACCGATGAAGACGGAACGGTGGTGGGAGAGCGACCTGTTCGAACAGAGGCTGACGGGGAGGCTATGGTGATGGAATTACTCCGCGAGCTTCAAGAACAGGCGACGGAAGCCAAGCCCGACAAGACCTGATCCCGAAGCACCGCGTCGATGTTGCCGCACGGCGAAATTGGCTCAACTCCCAACACAGGCCATCGACACGATCCGCGCGCGGCGTCGGCCATCTTGAAGGCTGGCCCCGGTGTTGCACCTTTCCGTGGATAGGACATCGCAACGCAGGGCGGTCAGGCGTGAGGCCGCGTATGGGTGCCCTTGGCTTTGACTGACCGTCCGACAGGTGCCCCCCGATGCTGACGATTGCTGCCGACAGGTTCGACCCGCGCGATGGCGCGGCGCATCCGTTCTCGCTGTGCGGAAAATCATTCGTGGCCGACCTCTCCGGCGCCCTGTTCTGGCCGGCTGAAAACGCGCTGCTGGTCGCCGACCTGCACCTCGAAAAGGGCTCGGCGCACGCCGCCCGTGGCCGCATGCTGCCGCCCTACGACACGCGCGAAACCCTGATCAAGCTCGCCGAGGCCATCGACCGCCACAACCCCGAAACCGTCATCGCGCTCGGTGACAGCTTGCACGACAAAGGCGCGGCCGCCCGTCTCAGCGAGGACGATCTGCGCGTGCTCGCCATGTTGCAGGAGGGCCGCCGCTGGATCTGGGTGACGGGCAATCACGATCCCGAAATCGCACCCCAACTCGGCGGCGAGGTGTTGCACGAAATCACGCTTGCGGGAATCACCCTCCGGCATGCCCCGCGCGAGGCGCACGTCACGCACGAAATCGCCGGCCATCTGCATCCGGCTGCCCGCGTTTCGCTTTACGGCCACACCATCCGCCGGCCATGCTTTGTCGGCAACGGCCGCCGTCTGGTTGTGCCAGCGTTCGGTGCCTTTACCGGTGGCCTCAATGTACTCGACAAAGCCTTCGAGCCGCTGTTCGGCCCCGACGGGCTCAACGTGATCGTGCTCGGCCAGGAGGGCCTCTATCCGGTGGCGACACGGCTGCTCAGATCGGAGTAGGCTCAACGCCGCCACAACCCGCGGAGTTTGCCGATGCCGTCAGCCATCCCTACGAAGCCGATCGTTCTCGGCGACATGAAGATCCATCGCGTGCTTGAAATGGTGGCTCCACTGTTTCCCATGCGCACTTTCTTCAATACGCTAACCGCCGAGTTGTTGGACGAAAATCGCAGCTGGCTGCAGCCAACGTATGTCGACCCGGCCACCGACAAGGTCATCCTGGCGATGCAGAGCTATGTGATCGAAACGCGGCATCACAAAATTCTGGTCGATAGCTGTGTCGGCAATCACAAGCCACGGCCCAGCCGGCCGTTCTGGGATCAAATGAAAGCCGGCACCTGGGAGCGCAACCTGGCGGCCACCGGCATCGGTGTCGCCGACATTGACTTCGTTATGTGTACGCATTTGCATGTCGATCACGTCGGCTGGAACACGCGGCTGGAAAATGGCCGCTGGGTGCCGACGTTTCCCAACGCGCGCTATCTCTTTTCCGCACGAGAACTGGCCTACTGGACCGAGCGCGAAAGCAAGGACGCCACGACCTGTCCGTGGATTACCGACAGCGTGCTGCCCATTGTTGCAGCGCAGCGCGCCGACACCGTCACCAGCACGCATGTCGTGAACGACCACGTCCGCTGCATCCCGACACCAGGCCACACCATCGATCATTTCTCGGTGCATGTGGGTGCCGCCGGCGCCGACGCCGTCATCACCGGCGACATGATTTACTCCCCCATCCAGGCCCGCTATCCCGAGCTTGGCATGATGGCGGACTATTCATCCGAGCAGGCCGGCCGGTCCCGCCGCGAGCTGTTTGGCCGCATCGCTGACACCTCCACACTGCTGTGCACGGCGCACTTCCCGCAGCCTTCAGTCGGGCGTGTGACCCGTTGGAAGGATGCGTTTGACATCAAACTGGCGTAAGCGCGGCGCCCGCATGCCGCCTTGCGTCTACTGCATGCCTGCGTTGCAAGGATCGCTATCCACACCGTCTAGTCCGCCTGACACTCCAGGTCCTAGGCTTAGCGTCCGTGAACGGCGGGGCGGCTGGGCACGGCAATTCTATCCAACAAAGAATTCACGGACGGAGACCCCCGCATGTCCAATGATGACACGACCTCCCAGATCTCGCGCCGCTCAGCGTTACTCGGGGGCGCAGCCCTTGGCCTCGGCGCGACTGCGGGGTTCAGCACCAGCGCAGCCGCCAAGATGCCGTTTGCGGCCACGCAGGTGCCCTACTTCTATCGGTTCGCGGTCGGCAAATTTCAGGCGACCATCGTGTCAGACGGCCCATTGCCGCTCGGCGATCCAGCAGCGACCTTCAAGGGCGTCTCCAAAGAAGAAATCGCGAAATCGCTGACCGACAATTTCTTGCCGCCCGACAACGCGGTGCTTGAGCAAAACGCGCTCGTGCTGAACACCGGCTCGCGTTTGGTGCTGTTTGACAGCGGCATGGGCATCTCGAAAGCATTTGGCCCAACGACAGGCCGGTTGATCCGCTCGCTGCAGCAAGCCGGTATCGATCCCGCGCGCATCGACGATGTGATTTGCACGCACGCCCACATCGATCACATCGGCGGTCTCGTCGGCCCAGGCGGCAAGCGGCTGTTCCCCAACGCCACCATTCACCTGTCGAAGGCCGACTACGACTTCTGGACCGACGAAGGTAAACTCGGCGGCGACCTCAAGGCGTTTGTGATCCATGCGCGCACCAACCTGCTGCCCTACAAGGGCCGCATCAAGTGGGTCGAAGACGGCAAGGATGTGATCCCCGGGGTGCAGGCGATGGCGGCTCCCGGCCACACCGTCGGCCACACCATCTACATCATCAAGAGCGAAAGTTCGTCACTCGTCTTCATCGGCGACACGACGCATCACCAGATCTTGCTGACGGAAAAACCCAAGACCGAGTTTGCCTATGACACCGACGCCAAGCAGGCGGTACAGACGCGCCTCAAAGTGTTCGACATGTTGTCGAAGGATAAGCTGGCGTTCGTCGCCTACCACTTCCCCTGGCCCGGCGTCGGACACTTGGCCAAACAAGGCGCTGATAGCTATCGCTACTATGCCGAACCGATGACCATCGTGCCGATCCCGCCAAAGAAGGCGTAAGCGATCTCTTCACTTCTCCCCTTTGCACGTCGCGAAGGGGAGACGGGAAGTGCGTGCACGCGTTCCGTGCCTCCTGTATCGAAGGCCCGTCGCCCATCCGGAGCCGTCGATGCGCATCCAGGTTCTCTCGGACTTCCACGTCGACGTGCGGCCTGGCTACATTCCGGAATTGGCGCCAGGCGCCGACCTTGTCATCGTCGCCGGCGATGTCTGCGAGGGCTCCGCCGATGCCATGGCTTTTTTGCGCACTCACATTCCGGCACCAACGCCCATTGTCTACCTCGCCGGCAATCACGAGTACTACAACCACGTCATGCAGACCGAACGCGAGGCCGCGCCAGCACACGCCGCACTGCATGGCATCACGTGGCTCGACAACAGCGTCGCGATCATCGGAGGTGTGCGCTTTCTTGGCGCGACATTGTGGACCGACTTCAAGTTGTTCGGCGACGACACGCAGCAGATGAGCATGATTGCTGCCGCAACTGCGATGATGGACTACACCGCCATCCGTTGGCGCGGCCCCGGCCGCGAGCGCTTCCGGCCCAAGGACTCGGTGGAACTCCATCAACAATCGTGCGCATTCCTCACGGCCGGAATGGCCAAACCGCACAAGGGGCCGACCGTCGTCGTCACCCATCACGCGCCACACCCGGGCAGCGTAGCACCCAAATATGCCCGCGATTCCGTCACGGCCGCCTTCACGTCCAACCTCGAACCGCTGATCCTTAACGGCGCACCGGCGCTCTGGGTGCACGGCCACACGCACACGAGTTTCGACTACCTGATTGGTACGACCCGCATCATCTGCAATCCCAAAGGCTACGGCCACGAAAACCGCAACTTCGATCCGCTGTTGGTGGTGGAGGTGTGAGACGCCGCTTGGGTTCGGCGTTGGTTGGTTGAGCCGCAGCTCAGCAGCGTAACCCAACACAGCGGGCGCAAGGGATCACCAAGTTGAAGGTTCGCCAAGCACCGTTATGTTTCGGCGCGAAGTGCGCCAAGACCAACAGCCCTATCTTGCTTGCCGCGTTCAAACGTCCGGAACGAACCCATCGGGCATCGCATCATAAGTCGCTTGATCGACCACATCGGCGATCGTAAACGAGCCCATGTAACCGCCATGATCATCGCGCACGACGTAGCCGCCCACACGCAGATACGTAATGGCTAGGGGGCGGAAAAGTCCAGGATCATCAGGCCGGCGCATCACACGATAAACCGCGCGCGAAATTGTTGGTGTATGTTCCCATTCGGCGATCTGAGCGGCGTTGCTTTCCAGGTAAGCCCGGACAAGCGGCGTCGCCGTCTGCAGTGTATTCATACCCAAGGCGTCTTCGAGGCGATAGTTATACAGCGCGCGGTGGACCAGAGAAGTCATCACAAGCTTGTGGTCGCGATCGTACAGCATCGCTGGTTTGGCGCAGGTTTCGACCAGAACGACCAGCGCACGATCCACTGTGATCGGCTGAATGCGCAGGAGAAGCGCCTTTAGCTTTGCAAGGTTTGAATCGCCAGGACGGCTGTCGTCTGCCTCCCAACGCCTGACCGTGCGTGGTTCAATACCAAGCTCTTCGGCCATCTGCTCGATCGTACGGTTATGCTGGCGCCGATATTTTTTGAGCGCTACGCCCCAGCTCATCGGAACCATACCTTCGAAGTTGAATAACAAAATGAGAATAGCTGAGGTCCGCGTCAGCAGCGCAACCCACCGCCGCAGGGGCACAATAACACCAATTCTGCTGACAGGCGGCACAGATATGCACCAAGCCCAACCGTTGAACCCTGTTTACCTGACAGGCTGCGGCTTCGCCGTTGCAACGGCGCGGCCAAGGCGGCTGAACACCTCGGCCGAAACGCGGCCCTTGGGATCGAGCCCTTCGTCGAGTTCGAACTCCCGAATGGCGCGTTCGGTGTCGTCGCCCGCACGGCCGTCGATCTTGCCGACCTTGTAGCCCAGCGCCGCAAGCGATTGCTGCACTGTGCGCATCACGGTTTCCGCCTGCGCCGAACGCACGCGGCCAGCAGCAGGATCGCCGTTTTGCGCGACTGTGCCCGACGCACCCAACAGCAAATGCGCCAGCACCTTCTCGGTCGCTTCGCCGGTGAGCGGCGCGCGACTGTCATGCTCGAAAGCCATAATGGCGGCACGCGTCACCAGCCCCGGCACGCCGTCGGAATTCAGCGGACCATAACCCCGCGCCGACAACTCGCGCTGCACGGCACGGATCGTCTCGGGATCACCTTCGGCTTCGGGCGCATCCGGCAGCGTGTCAATCGGTTGATCAGCAAGCGCGGCGTCTGGCTTGAGGACGCGCGCAAACCGCTTCTGGCCTTGCTCAAGCGGCGGCAGAATAGCTACTGGGCGCGGACCGCCGGACGTGGCCCGTGGCGGGCCGCTGTTCGGACCTTTGGTGTCGTCAGGCCGAAAAGCTTCAGGACCTCTGATTGGCTCTGCGTCGGCTTTGGTCTGCGCGGTGGGCAGTTTGTCGAGGGCCAGCCTCTGGCGGCGTTCGGCCTCCAGCTTCATCTGCGCCGGATCGGCACCGGCACGGCCCGGCACTTGCTGCGGCTGCAGCAACAGCACGTTGATCGTCACGCCGACGAGCATCAGCCCGAAGCCGGCGAAGAGCATGCGCTGATGTGCTGGCGTCACGGCTCCACTCCCACGGCTGGCAACGCTGTCTCCCGCGTGCGTTGACCGAACATTCACCATCCACACTGTTCGATGGAATTGTAAACGGGCCGTTAACGCCCCGCTCCACGACGCCGAAAGCCCGGCCACGCACACGCGACCGGGCCATCCCTGGCCAGAAACCCAGGGAACTTCGGAACAATTTGAACTAAATTCGTTTCAAATTGCCAAACGCGTTTTGGCTTGGTGCCAATGGATAACTGGTAAATCCACACCATCAGCTTCCCCTGATGGATCAATGCCATGTTCTTTTTTCGCGCCACGCTTCTGCTCGGTCTCGGCGTTCTTGTCCTCCCCACGGATGAGGCCAGTCAAGCACGCGTCTACAGCAGCGCCAAGACAGCGATGAGCTGGACGATGACGTTCTGTGAGCGCAACGGCTCGACATGCACGCAAGGCCAGCAGGCCTGGGTCATCTTCAAGAAGAAAGCCGAGTTCGGCGCAAAGATGGCGTTTGATCTGATCAGCGATCGCAACGCACCAACTGTCGATACGTCACTAACGTTGCAAAAGCCTATCACCAGCCAGCCCGGTGCGGTCATGCCTGCACGCGGCACGCTCAAGCCCGGCGATCTCGAACCTGCCTGGCGCGGCAAAGTCGCGCGCGCCGGCGGCTGAGACTTTATTTGCTCGCTGCTTCGTGATGGCGCGCAACGGCCGCCTCAATCCGGCGATCAGGCGCCAGCCAGATCAGTGCCACGATGGCGTAGACGGCCAGTGACAAAAGCGGATTGACGAACGCCAGTGCAATTCCGGCACCGTAGAACGCCAGCGAAATCTTTCCCTTGCGATCCGCCCCCACCGCATCTTTCAGCAGCGCATTATCGTCATGCACACCGATCAGCGTCCCTTGCAGAATTGTGTAACTGATCGCCGACAGCAGCAATAGGCCGCCATAGAACGCCATGGGGACCATCGCGAAATGGGTCTCGCCCATCCAGCCGGTTGCGAATGGCACCAGCGATAGCCAGAATAGCAGCACCATGTTGGCCCACAATGTCGCGCCATTGATCCGCTGCACGGTCTCAAGCATGTGATGGTGGTTGTTCCAGTAGATCGCAATATAAATGAAGCTGAGCACATAGCTGAACACCTTCGGCGCGAGCACCACTAGTGCCGCCCACGTGCCCTCGTGCGGCACTTTCAGCTCCAGCACCATGATCGTAATGATGATGGCGAATACGCCGTCGCTGAAGGCCAGTAGCCGCTCTTTGCGCATCACGTCACCCCTCAGCAAAGACCACGAGCACGCCATTAGCGTTCACCGGCGCCACTTTGACGACACCGGGCGCAACGGCCAAACCGTTGCCACCGAGCGCGGCGCCGGTCTTGTCCGCATCCTCGACGCGCAGGGCAAGCACCACCGCGCCTTCATCCGGCAATCCCGCCATCGGCACGCCAGGATGCCGCGCTTCCAGTATCGCCCGATCAACGAACACGAACGCGCCACGGCCTGCGCCCGTTTCAACACGCTTGGCGCCATCGTCTTCTGTCTCAACAGGCATATCGATCAGGTGGCTCATGTGAGCTGCGGCCGCAGCTGGGTCTGCGCTCAGCATTTCCACATGATCGATGCGGTGTGCGCCGTTGGCATGCGTGGTCAACTCCGGCAGCCAGACAGCAGCACGCGTGAAATGCTGGCAGGCGAAAATGCGCAGACCGCCTGGCCGCTCATCGATCGGCCACTGGAAGGTTGAAAATTTGGCTTCTGTCTTGGTGCCATCGGCTAGATCGACGGGCCGGCTGAAGTCTGTCGGCCCAATTGATTGCGCAAGTCCGCGCGCACGAAGCGCTGCGACTCCAGCTGCAGCATCCGTGGTCGTAAAAGCCGCCCGCTCAATACCTTCGCGCTTTTCAAGGAGTGCACGCGTTGGCGCATTGCGCTCTGTCGGCGCCACAACACCCAGCAGTTCCAGGTAGTCCTCGCCCAGCATCAAGGTGTAGTTGGCGGTGCCCATGTGCGCGCTGTGCGTGCCGCGCGGACTGACCGTGAAACCAATGCGTTGCCACGCGGCTGCGGCCGCATCCAGATCCCGGACCACCAACACGACGTGGTCCAATCCGACGACGCTTTCGATCGGCATGGAGAAGCCTCTAGATTGCAAGATAAGTTTTCAGCGCATCATGACAATCAAACAACCGGCTCGGCCACGCAACAGACATAAGTTTGACAAACTGATGGCACACCTCGCACCACAGCTAACCGCTTAGGAGCGTGCACCCATGACAAAGCTCATGTCTACCGTTGCTTTTGCACTTGCGCTGGCCGTCGGTTCCGTCGTCGCCTCGACCCGTCCAGCCAACGCCAATAGGAGCAGTGGTGTTGTCGTCGGCATCGCAATCGGCGCCCTCGTGGGTGGCATCATTGCGCATGAAATTTACCGGCGTAACGCCAAGCGTCACCACGGCTATACACGCTCGCACTACCGCCGCTACTGAAGCCGTTAACTGAAATGGTGCTGCCTGAGTTCATCAAGAAACTCTTCGGTGAGCGGCACGCCAGCTGCGTCGCCGATGACGCTTTCGACATCGCAGTGCGGGCAGACAGCGGTGATGCCCTTCTCTTCCTCAACCCAGTCCTCGATATCCGACGCGTCAAAGATTTCCAGGCAGTGGAAGCAGCCCGCCTGTTCCGACGCTTTGACTTCCTCCTCGTTGTTAACCGCGTGTTTGAGGGCCGAGGTGATTTGTGCTTTCGAGGCCATGCTGGACAGATCCTGCTTTGAATGGATGTCAAATACTCGCGGCGGGAAGCGAACCTGCACGCCACGCCGCAAGCCGATCAGTAGCGCCAACTATTCCGCCGCTTTGGCCGTCAGCACGCCTGACTTGGCGAGTGCGGCATCGACCAGCTTTTTGGTCGGCTCCATCAGCGGTGCCATCGGCAATCGGCACTCCGGGCTTTCGATCAGGCCGAGCCGCCAAGCCGCATACTTTACCGGTGCCGGGTTGGTCTCGATGAAAAGTGCATCATGCAGCGGCATGAGTTGATCATGCAGAACAAGTGCCTTTTTGTAATCCCCGGCCGCACATGCGGCCTGGAATGCTGCACAGAGCTTTGGCGCCACATTGGCTGTCACCGAGATGCAACCCGTGCCCCCGTGCGCGTTGTATCCCAACCCCGTACTGTCTTCGCCGGAGAGCGCCGCATACGGCTTGCCAATGAGCGCACGGTGCTGACTTTCCCGAGCTGGGTTCGCCGTCGCATCTTTGATGCCTGCAAAATTTTTGAGTTCTGAGATACGCGCCATCGTCGTAGTCGAGATATCGACAATCGTGCGGATCGGCACGTTGTAGACGATAATTGGCAGATCAACCGCATCGCTGATCGCCTTGAAGTGCAGATAGAGCCCCTCCTGGGTCGGCTTGTTGTAGTAGCCGGTCGAATGAAGGACGGCGTCGGCGCCGACCGACTTGGCAAACTCAGTCAACTCGATAGCCTCTTCGGTCGAGTTCGAACCAGCGCCTGCGATCACCGGCACGCGACCCTTTGCAGTCGTCACGCACAGCTCAATGACTTGCCGGTGCTCATCGTGGCTGAGTGTCGGCGCTTCGCCCGTCGTTCCCACCGGCACCAGACCGTTGGAGCCTTGTGCGATCTGCCACTCGACGAACCGCTTGAAACCAGCCGTATCCACTTTCCCGCCTTTGAAGGGGGTTATGAGGGCCGGAAGCGATCCCCTAAAACGGGCGGCGGGTGTTGGCGTCGGCATTGTCGGCTCCAAAAGGGCGCACGAACTGTGTCTGGGGCTCACTGCCGCCGCAAGACCTGCCGGCGCTGCCCCAGAGGACCGGCGGCGCTGTGCCCGGCCCGCGTGGCCGACTGGACCGCCGACCTCAAGCTGCTATCATCCACCGTGTTCGGGAGCGGATTGCAAGCCCTCAAAACCATATAGCCATATTTTGGACGTGCAATCCTATCACCTGTGGCATTCTGCAAAGGCCGCCATCAGAGGCCGCAATCAAGGTGGCGGAGCGCGACGTGAAGCCAACATCGCCAGAGACGGCACCAGAGCCGAGCAAGCCTGCCCCGGGCGCCACAGCGTCCGGAACCGCGGACGTGCCGCCTGCGGCTGCGGGCAAACTCCCTGACAAGAAGTGGTTGCCAGCGGCCCCAGACCGGGCCCAACTCGAACAAAGTCCCGCCAAAGCCGCAGCGCCAGTGACAGAAAATCCCGGCACGGCACCCGCTTTTCTTGGGACGCCCATCGCTTCCAAGGCTGCGCCTGCCGCCGCCCTGGAAGCCGCTCCCGCTGCCAAAGGTGCGGCCAAGCCGGTCGCAAAATCGGGCCGCGCCAAGTCTGCGCACTCAAACCGCGCGCGCACCGTCCACGGTGCGTCAGGCCTGATGAATGCTATCGTGTTCAGTGGCCTTGCAGCCTTAGCGCTCGGCCTTGCGAACCAGCCGTTCAGCGCCGGACTATGGCGGCAGGTTTGGGGTCCCGACACGCCTGCCACCAGCCCTCCGACCCCCGCCGCAGCCGCGCAGCCCTCGCCGTCTATGGCAGCGGTACCGGCATCGCAGCCGACGGTCCCGGCTCAAATGCCATCCACGCCGGCAACAGCGCCGCCCGCCGCGGTCACACGCGAACCATCAGGGCTCGCGCAGCCAACAACCGGCGCGCCCACGCCGCCGGAACCGATTGCCGGCAGTCCGCCCCCGGCGACAGAGGCCGTCGCCGCACCAGCAATGCTGGCTACCGAAACGCAGCATGTCGCACGCTTCGACGCCTTGATCGCCCCCGTACGCGATACGTTACCCTCGGTCGAGGACGCGACCCGCCTGCGCGATGCTATGGCTAGCCTTCAGAATGTGGCCCAGACACGTGCGCTGCGCGATCAGCTGCGAGAGCCAGCCGCTCGCAAACTGATCGATTGGCAGTTGATGCGCGGCGGCAACGGCTCCGCCCGCGAGATTAAGGTTTTTCTTAACGAGAACCCAGCCTGGCCGAACCGGGACGCCCTGACCCAACGCGCTGAAGAGCAATTGTTCGTTGGCGGCGGCAGCGCCCGTGACATCAAGGCTTTTTTCGATAAGGGCGCACCCAAGACCGGGATCGGGTTCGCCGCACTGGCATCGGCGTTTCTCGCCGAAGGCGATGAAGCGGAAGCCACCCGCTTGGCCAGCGAAGCGTGGCGCCGCCAGGATATTCCGGCAACCCTTGAGACCGGTTTTCTTGAGCGCTTTGGGCGCTTGTTGAAAGAAGCCGATCACAAAGCACGGCTGGACCGCTACCTAATCGATAACACGCGCTGGACCAACGACCGCGTCGATCGCGCCGCTGTCGCGCGCCGCATCCTCCCCTATCTCAGCGAGACCGAGCGCAAAAAAGCTGACGCCCGTCTTGCGGCCTACCTGCGGCTACCGGCGGCCGACGCGCTGTTTGCGGCCTTGCCAGCGGACGCAGCAACAGCGCCAGTAGCCGACTGGGGTTTTGCGTTCCAACTGACGCAATGGAACCGCCGAGCGGGCCGCCTTGATGCGGCATGGAAAGTTTTAGCTGATGCGCCGACCGACGCCAGTGCGCCAGGCACGTTGGACGAATGGTGGGAAGAGCGGCGCCTCTCAGCTTATGAAGCGCTGAAAGCCGGCAAAGCCCAAGTCGCCTATGACATCGTCAAGGCGCCGGGAACGCTTGGCCCCGTGGCGCTGAAGGATCAGGCCTTTCTCGCCGGCTGGATCGCGCTCCGCCAGCTCAACAGCCCGGCCACAGCCGAAACGCACTTCGCGGCCCTTGAAGCCGCAGCCGACGGCCCGCTGTCGCGCGCACGAGCCGGATATTGGCTGGCACGAACCTACGAAGCCGCGAACGCGCCCGGCAAAATAAAAGCGCCGCTCGAGCGGGCCGCCCGCAACATCGATACTTTCTACGGGCAGCTTGCCCGCCTGGAACTAGACCCCAATCAAATCGAGATCAAAATTACGCCGCCGCGCACGCCAACGCCCGACGAAGCGCAGCGCTTCAATACGAACGAACTCGTCCGTGCAGCCGTCCTCAGCCGCAAATCGAACCTGGAACCAGCCGTCACCCGCGCGCTGCTCATTCGCTTGAGCCAAACGCTGGAAACCGAGGCCGAGCAAGGCCTCTTGGCGCACCTTGCAGAAGCCCTGGGCGATACGCAGATGGCCGTCCGAATCGGCAAATCGGCCGTCGCCCGCGGGCATAATCTGCTGATGTATTCCTATCCTATCCACGCCATGCCGACCTATAACTCGCTCCGCCAGTCGCCGGAGCCGGCTCTCATGCTTGGTATTGCGCGCCAGGAATCAGAATTCAGCATGACGATTACATCGGGCGCCGGTGCCCGCGGCCTCATGCAGGTCATGCCGATCACGGCCCAGCATGTCTGCCGCGACTACCGGATCAAGTGCGATCTCGACCGTGTCGGCCGCGATCCGGCCTACAACGCCATGATGGCGTCCGCCTACATCGGCGACCGGATGGATGAGTTCACCGGCTCCTACGTGCTGACGATCGCTGGCTACAACGCCGGTCCCGGCCGTACCCGGCAATGGATCAAGGAGTTCGGCGATCCACGCTCAGCCACTGTGAGCCCCGTCGACTGGATCCATCGAATCCCCTTCGAGGAGACCCGCGAATACGTGCAAAAAGTGCTCTCGAATGTGCAGATCTACCGGGCACGTCTGGGCCAGGAAAAAGATGCCCTGCGGCTCAATGCCGATCTTAAGCGCTATGCGCCGGCAGCACCAAAGCGGGCGTCCGCCAACGCGGCGCTCGGCGCCACTGCCCCAGCGAGCGGACAGAACAATTGAGGCAGCAGGCAAAATTGAGTGACGTAGTTCTCGCCTTGTCTGCAAAAAAATACTCGCTCGATGCTTGCCGAAAATTGGCGATCTTGTTGCCTATTGTCTATTGCTCAACGCCTATTCCACCTTCGTCGGAAATTCGTCGATCAGGTACTTGGAGAAATTCTCCGCCTTGATGCGGCGTTCACTCTTAGCCCAATCTCGCAGCGAAATTCCAGCGTCATGAACGCTGTTCGGCGAACCTGAAACCAGCGGATGCCAATCGGCCAGCCCGCGCCCCTCCTCGATCCGGCGATACGCACAACTTTCGGGCAGCCAGGACAGGGTCCGCACCTGTTGCGGGTCAATGCGAATGCAATCAGGCACGAATTTCTGCCGGTTTGGATAGTCGCGGCACTGGCAAGTCCGCACGTCCAGCAGCTTACAGGCTACTTTGGTCAGGAAAATCTGCCCCGTGTCCTCGTCCTCGATTTTGTTGAGGCAGCAGCGGCCACAACCGTCGCACAAGCTCTCCCACTCGGCCCCGGTCATTTCGTCGAGCGTTTTGGTCTCCCAGAAGGGCCGGCCTGCACCGGCGGACAAGGTGGGCGTCCTATTCTGTGTCACTTTCTGTGTCACTGGGGCCTCTCGTTTTGCCACAGTCCGGTATGATAACCCGGCCGTACTGGTCTGAAAGCTACTGCCGCATCAGGTCGCGCGCTCCAGTGATCTTGTCAAATGGTGTCCACACCCATGGACAAACCATCAACAGGCGCCATCGACTTGCGGCCAGGAATCTGGGAACACCGTCACTAGAGCGGCGTAGGACAGGGCGGCACAACGATGATAGGGTCCACTAGCCAAGACGCCATTCATGACGAGACGACGGCCCGAACGGGCAGAAGGTAGCCGTTGCTGGATATCGATCCAAAACCAGTGGAGCCGAAGACCCGTTCGCGAACGGCGGGCTCTGCCGACCGTTGGCGGGCCATCCGCCTCGGGATCGACGCTTGGCTCGAATTCGACGGTGTCCGGAGCCTGGGAAACCTTCAAGGACCGCTACAACGCCGCGTCCAGTTATTTTGCCCGTTTCAGGCTGCGTGGCGTATCGCGCGGCGTGACCGAAGTCGCCTCCGAGGGGCTCACGTTGCTCGCAGGCGGCCTCGTCGTGCTGTATCTTGCCGCTATCCCAGCGCTCATCGAGTTCGACGAAGCTAAGATCAGCGCCACAAAATACAGCGTGAAGTTCCTGGACCGCTACGGCAATGAGATCGGCACGCGCGGCATTCTCCAGAACGACGCAGTGCCACTCGAAGATATTCCCGATCATCTGATCAAAGCGACTTTGGCCACCGAGGACCGCCGGTTTTTTGACCACATCGGCGTCGACTTCGTCGGCACTTTCCGCGCCTTTGTCACGAACGTGAATGCGGGTGAAAACGTGCAAGGCGGCTCGACGCTGACGCAGCAGCTTGCCAAGAACCTGTTCCTGTCACCCGAACGCTCGTTCACCCGCAAGCTTAAGGAAGTCTACATCGCCTTCTTGCTCGAATCACGGTTTACCAAACGCGACATCCTCAAGCTGTATCTCGACCGCGCCTACATGGGCGGCGGCACATTTGGCGTGACGGCCGCAGCGCAATTCTATTTCGGCAAATCGGTGCGCGATGTGACACTCGCCGAAGCCGCCATGATGGCCGGCCTCTTCAAAGCGCCGACCAAGTACGCACCCCATTCGAACCCGACCAATGCCCGTGGGCGAGCCAACGTGGTGCTCTCAAACCTCGTCGAGGCCGGCTACATGACGGCCGGACAAGTCGAAGCCGCCCGTAACAACCCCGCCCGTGCTATTGAAACGCGCTCGACCTTGAGCCCCGACTGGTTTCTCGATTGGGCCTTCGAGGAAGCCCAGCGTTTGGCCGACGGCAAGAACGCGTTCAACCTGACCGCGCGCACGACCATCGACGTGGGCCTCAATCGTTCGGCCGACGAGAGCCTGCAATCGACCATCCGGCAATACTCGAAGTCGCACCGCGTGCGCTCGGGTGCCATCGTCGCGATGGAACCAGATGGCGCCGTTCGCGCGTTGATCGGTGGCGTCGATTACGGTGAAAGCCAGTTCAACCGCGCGACCAACGCGCGGCGGCAGGCCGGATCATCGTTCAAGCTCTATGTGTATGCGGCAGGCCTCGAGCACGGTTTCAATCCACGATCCTCGTTTTCCGACAGCGCGCCGGCGCCGTGCGGTCCCAAAGGCTGGCAGCCAAAGAACTACTCCGGCGGCAGTGGTAACGGGCGTTCCGTTCTGATGATCGACGCGTTCAAAACGTCGCTGAATACGGTGGCGACGGATTTGTCGCTCTACAAGCTGGGTGCCAACAGCCGCGACAAGGTGGTTGAGATGACGCAACGCCTCGGCGTGCAGGGCGTGAAAAAAACCTGCTCGATGGCACTAGGCGATGCGGGTGTATCGCCGCTCGAACATACCGGAGCCTACGCGGTGTTCGCCAACAATGGCAAGCTGGCCAAGCCTTATGGCATTATCGAACTTGTTTCGAGCAAGGGCGACGTCGTCTATTCGCGTGAGCGTGACGATGGGGTTGCACCGCTTGTGCTCAAGCCCAAAGTCGTCGCCGAAATGAACCAGATGATGGCCGCCGTCGTCACCGAAGGTACCGGCAAGAAAGCCGCTCTGGAACTGACGCAGGCCGTCGGCAAAACCGGCACCAGCTCAAGCTATCGCGACGCGTGGTTCATGGGCCTCACAGGCCAGTACGTGACCGGTGTCTGGTTGGGCAATGACGACTTCCGTCCCATGACAATTTCTGCGTCAGCTGGCGAGACGGCGCACGGCGTCACCGGTGGTGGCCTCCCTGCGCAAACCTGGCAGGCGTTTATGACCGTCGCCCACACCAGCGCGAACGTGCCGACCTTGCCGGGCCTCAGTCCGCATCCGAAGCTCATACAGGAGCAGCAGCGTCTTGCCGAACTTAAACGCACGGAACCAGCGATGGCTGCGGCACAGGCCCAAGGCACCCGCAAGGGCAGCATTATGCCCGATGCGACACGCGAAAGCTTGAAGCGGCTGGCGGACACATTGCGCAAAGTGGCCGGATTGGCACCACCGGCAACCACCGCACCAGCGGCACCGCCACCAGGGCAACCGGCAAACACACCGGGTCCGCGCGCTTCGCTCTCAGTTGTCCCCGCCTCGTCCAGCAATTTGCCGCCGGAGGCGCGGCGCCCCTGATCTGAAGCCCACTGATCTTACGCACTGCCGATCCGCGGGCAGACTGCCCAAACGCTCAACGCCTTGGATAACCGTCCCACGCCATGCTGCTGCGCGCCTTCGCCGCCATCTTCAATTTCGTCATGCGTGGCGCCGTATTCCTCGGGATAGCGGTGCTCGGCGGATTTGGCTCAGCCTGGGTTATGATCCACTCTGGCTCCCATCTGAC
The DNA here is from genome assembly GCA_963847145.1 of uncultured Alphaproteobacteria bacterium. Taxonomy (GTDB): domain Bacteria; phylum Pseudomonadota; class Alphaproteobacteria; order Rhizobiales; family Hyphomicrobiaceae; genus JABFRJ01. The sequence goes on along the minus strand of CAWJYN010000011.1, from coordinate 317,543 downwards.
TGCTGCGACCGTTGGCCCTTGGGTGACGTGGACGGCCGCCGGACGCATGGATGCCGATCCCTACACGCGTGCACATACTGTTCGATTGGGGCTGCTGCCACTGACGTCAACCTTGGCGATGACCTATCAAGCGCAGACCGACTCCAATGGGCAGCGGATCCATTCGTCCTGTGTCTACACCATCGACGTAACGGGCCTTGATGCGGAATGGTGGAGCCTCGCGGTGTTCGACGAGCGCGGCGGTCTCATCCGCAACAACGCGGACCGCTACGCCTACAATGCCAGCACCGCGCTGCGTGACGCTGACGGCGGTGCACGCATAATTATCGGCCGCGAGGCGCGGCCAGGCAACTGGTTGCCGACGTCTGGGGCGGGCCGCCTTGTCCTATCACTCACCATCCAAGACCCACGCTGGGCCACCGCCGCATCATCAGACGCCCCCCGCGCGCGCGCCTTGCCAGACATCAAAACAACCTCCTGCCGCTGATTGAGCGGCCTATTCGAGACCCTCGCTTGCAATGAAAGAAGACCAGCCCAACCCGATGCCACAGACGGCGCTACCGGACGCGATCCGCGACAAGCTGCGGCAGGCCCCATCGCCGGACGCGGCACCCGCGCGTGCTGGTCCAATCGGCCAGCGCTTGCGCGATGCGCGAGACGCCGTACGCGCTCGGCTGACCGCTGGCGCCATGGACGTGAGAGCAAGTCTGAAACTTGCCTCCGCATTAAGCCGGATCAGAACCACGGCCGCAGCCAGGCCGTCGTGGCTGTCGCTCCGCAAGGTCACAGTCTCGCCGCAGGTGCGCGGAGAAATTCTCGATCGCGGCCGCCGCGCCGGTCTCAGTATCGGCACCACTCTCGACAAAATCGTCCGCCAGTTACCAGACGATCGCGCCGCGCGTACCACGGCCAAGACATTCGACCCCGACGCCGATGTGGCAACTGTGGCCGTCCAACGCGCCGTCAAGCAACCCTCGATTTTCGCACCTGGCCACATCCTGACGGCGCTGCTGACCGGCGGCATCGTTCATATCGCAACAACCTTTTCGATCACCGCGCTCGGCACCGGCAGCGCCTTCCGGACACTCAAACCGGTTCTGCCGGCCAATGAACTCGTCGTGCTGCCTGCGCAAGCACCCGGTGCACAAGTGCTGCCCTATCTGGCCCCTGACATGCTCTACGCATTTTGCCGGTTTGATCTTACCCGCGGACCGATCGAGATCGCCGCACGCCTGCCGGAGGCCGGCTGGTCACTCGCGCTCTACACCCGCCAGGGCGACAACTTCTACGCAACCCCGGGACAAAGCCAGAAGCCGACGAATGTCGCCTTTCTTCTCGCCCCGACGTCGGACCGCTTGATCAACTTGACCCCCGGCGTGCGCAAAAATGATGTCGATCTGAGCCACGTGACGAGCCCGGATCTGGAAGGGCTGCTGGTCCTCCGCGCGCCGCTCAAGGGCGTCGCCTTCGAAGCCACCGCTCAGGCTGAACTCAAGCGCGCCCGTTGCACGCCAGCGCGGCGTTGAGTGCCGTCGCACCGGATGGGCCGCGGCATTCCGGACTTGGCCCGCGCACTCCGTCGCGGACGGCGCGCAACGCACAACTGAAGGAGGCTGGTCCGAAACGCCGCGGTGCGATCCCGGCATTCCGCTCAATTCGACAGGTGGGTGGGACGGTGACGCTTAACGGGAACGGTCCGAACCACTGAATGGTAGCGGCTGTGACGCAATGCGGATGACGGCGCACTGGGGATGCGCCCGCATCTTCGATAGCAGCGTGCCCCTTAAGCGCAGGTAAAGAAACTGCGCGCTGCCGGCAAACTAATTGGCGAGCATCTTATCGCGCATGCCCGCCGGACCGCGCGCCAAGCCTGCGATACCTGTCCGCGAAACCTCGACCAGACCGAGCTTGGTCATGATCGAGATAAACTGCTCGATCTTGGACGTGCGGCCCGTCATTTCGAAGACGAAGTGCTCGGTCGATGCATCGATCACATTGGCACGAAAGATTTCAGCCAACCGCAGGGCCTCGATCCGCTTCTCACCAGCACCCGCGACCTTCACCAGTGCCAGCTCGCGCTCCAACGGATCACCGCTTTCCGTCAGGTCGTGCACGCTGTGAACCGGCACCATACGTTCAAGCTGGTTCTTGATCTGCGCCAGCACCATCGGCGTGCCTTTGGTCACAACCGTAATGCGCGAGAGATGTTTTTCGTGCTCCGTCTCCGAGACCGTCAAACTATCGATGTTGTAGCCGCGGCCAGAAAACAGGCCGATGATGCGCGCCAGCACGCCGGGCTCGTTATCAACGAGAACAGAAATGGTATGGCTCTCAAGCGCCTGCTTTTTTTCTTCGAGGAAATAGGCAGAACCGGTAGCTTTCTGGGACATGGTCGGGTGCTCGGCAGAGGGTTTTAGGGGTTAGGTTTTAGGTTTGGCGCGCAGGTCTTCGACGACCGTTTCGGTTTCGTTTTGCGCCAGCACCCACGGTTCGGCAGCTGCTTCCGCGACCCACGCCTGATAGGCCGGGTGCGCGCGCATGGCATCGACATACGCTTGGCTCACCGCATCAACCTTGATGCCATAGGTGTAGATACGCGACACGACCGGCGCATACATGCCATCGGCCGCGCTGAAATCGCCGTACAGAAATGGACCCTGCTGGACGGCGCCGAATTTTGCACGCGCTTCGTTCCAAATTCCTGTGATGCGCGTGACGTTGGATGCCACGTCGGCCGCCAGCGGCTTGGGCTGAAAGCGCTGCGTGATGGCCATCGGGCAGGCCTGACGGAGCGGCTGGAAACCTGCGTGCATTTCCGATGCAATCGCGCGGGCGTGTGCGCGGGCCTTGGCATCCTTCGGCCAGATGCCTTTATCGGGGAACTTCTCGGCGAGATATTCCATGATCGCGAGGCTCTCCCACACGGTGACGTCGACATCGACGAGACATGGCACTCGGCCTGAGGGCGAAAACTTTCGAATGCGCTCGGGAAAGTCAGCTGCGCGCAGCTGCACCAGCGTCTCCTTGAACGTGATGCCTTTGGCCTTCAAGACGATCCACGGCCGCATCGACCAGGACGAATAGACCTTATTGCCGATGAGGAGGTGCATAGAAAACACTCTATTGTTGTGGTGATTGTCAGCGGGCCATGCGTATGATATCATAAAATCGAGCAATGATATCACGCGAGCGTGCGATGGCCCAACTTCTTGTTCGAGATCTACCGGACGACGTGAAAGAGCGGCTGAAGAAACGCGCCAAAGCTGGCGGCCGCAGCCTCGAAGCCGAGGTCCGCGCGATATTGACCGATGCTTCGGTGCTACCGGATACGCGGCAAACCGAACCACATGAAACCGTCTCAGAGCGCCTGATTCGACTGCAGGGCAAACATCCCGTTTCAGCGGAAACCTGGGCTGAATTCGACCGCAACCTGGCAAACCTGCGGCAATCGTGGGTGGTGCGTAATGCGAAATCTTGGCGAATGATCATCATCGACACAAATGTGGCTTCGGCGCTGATGCGGCTGGAGCTTGAACCGAAAGTCGCCCAATGGATCGACACGCAAGACTTGGAATCCCTCTACCTGACTTCCATCTCGATATTCGAAATTCAATTCGGTATCGCGCGCGCGCCGCGCGGACGTAAACGCGACGAGATCGAAGCCAACCTCTCGCTTCTGCTGCGCGACATCGTACCGGGGCGCCTGATCGACCTCAACCAAGCAGCCGCCGCCGACGCCGCAGCAGTCCATGTCATACGCGGTCGAGCCAAAGCGGCACATCAAGCGCCCAATTCTCTCATCGCAGGCATTGCCCGGCATCACGGCGCGGTGCTTGCCACGCGCAACGTCAGGGACTTCGCCGGATTGGGTGTCAAGATCATCAATCCCTGGGCGCAAGCCTAACACTCCTCCCTCACACCAGCATCTTCCCCTCTTTGCCGATGGCCTTTGAGATTTCGTCGGCGGAGATATCCTCGCCGAACAGCATGTCGTTGTGGGCCTTGCCGGACGGGATCATGGGGAAGCAGTTGGCCAATTGCGCCACGCGGCAATCAAACAGCACCGGGCGATCTTTCACCGCCAGCATTTCCTTGATCGCACCGTCGAGATCGCCCGGCTTTTCGCAGCGGATGCCGACACCACCGTAAGCATCGGCGAGCTTGACGAAATCGGGCAAGCTCTCGGTATAGCTCGAGCTCATGCGGTTGCCGTGCAGCAGTTGCTGCCACTGACGCACCATGCCCATATACTGATTGTTGAGGATCATCACTTTGACCGGCAGCTTGTACTGCACGGCTGTCGACATTTCCTGCATGTTCATCAGGATCGATGCGTCGCCGGCGATATCGATCACCGTTGCCTTCGGATGCGCCATCTGCACGCCAATGGCCGCCGGCAGGCCGTAGCCCATGGTGCCGAGGCCGCCTGACGTCATCCAGCGGTTTGGCTCATCGAAGTGGAAGAATTGAGCTGCCCACATTTGATGCTGGCCGACTTCCGTCGTGATGTAGGTGTCGCGATCGCGCGTCAGCGCATAGAGCCGTTCGATGGCGAGTTGCGGCATGATGTAGTCGGTCGCTGGCTTGTAGCGCAGGCATTTCAGGGCACGCCACTTTTCGAGCTGCGCCCACCAGTTCTTCATGGCGGTCTTATCGTTGGAATAGCCCTCGCGGCGCCAGACAGCGATCATCTCTTCGAGCACGTGCGCGACATCGCCGACGATGGGGATGTCGACGCGCACGTTCTTATTGATCGATGAGGGGTCGATATCGATATGGATCTTGCGGCTGTTCGGACTGAACGCATCGATGCGGCCGGTGATGCGATCGTCAAAACGTGCACCGATGTTGATCATCACGTCACAGTCGTGCATCGCCATGTTGGCTTCGGCCGTGCCGTGCATGCCGAGCATGCCGAGCCACGCCTTGCCCGACGCCGGATAAGCGCCGAGGCCCATCAAGGTGGAGGTGACGGGAAAGTCGGTCAGCTTCTGGAACTCGCGCAGCAGCTTGGACGCCTTGGGTCCGGAGTTGATGACGCCGCCGCCGGTATAGAGAATTGGCCTTTTAGCGCTCGCCATCAGTTTGACGGCCGCCGCAACCGCACTCGGCTCGCCGACTTTCCGCGGGCGATACGTTTTGTGGGTGATATCGCGCGGACCGATGTACGTGCCTGTCGCAAACTGGACATCCTTGGGGATGTCGACGACGACCGGTCCCGGGCGGCCGGTCTGTGCGACATAGAACGCCTCGTGCAGCACGCGCGCCAGATCATCGACGCTGCGCACCAGCCAGTTGTGCTTGGTGCACGGCCGCGTGATGCCAACGGTGTCGCATTCCTGGAAAGCGTCGTTGCCAATGAGGTGGGTTGGCACTTGCCCGGTGAGACACACAACCGGGATCGAATCCATCAGCGCATCGGCAAGGCCGGTGACCGCATTTGTCGCGCCAGGACCAGAGGTGACAAGCACTACCCCGACCTTGCCCGTTGACCGCGCGTAGCCCTCGGCCGCGTGCACCGCGCCGCCCTCCTGGCGCACCAAGACATGCTGGACCTTATCCTGCTGGAAGATCTCGTCATAGATCGGCAGCACGGCACCGCCGGGGTAGCCAAAGATGTGTTCGACACCTTGGTCAGCGAGCGCCTTCAGAACGATTTCGGCGCCGGTCATGGTGCGGGCCATGGTGAAGTCCTCAGGAGGTGACCGCGGGCGCGGTCCATGTCGGAAGCGAAACTCCTAGACGACCGCAGTGCAGCAATCAATAAACTGTTTTATTGAACAGTCATTTCCATTTAAATCCAACGATTGAACATCGTTCCACGACATCATATTTCGTTTCAGCCACGTTTGCTGCCGTTTGACATATTGCCGGGTGTCGAGCTTGGCGCGCGCGACCGCATCATCAAGCCGCATCGCACCGTCAAGGTGGGCCAGCAGCGGCGCCACCCCAAGCGCGCCCATGGCAGGCAAGGCGGCATCCAGATGCAGCGCCCGCAGTGCACACACCTCATCCAACGCCCCCATCGCCATCATCTGATCGAACCGGTCATCGCACCGGCGCAACAACTCCGCACGGCCGGGACGCGTGACCAGACGTACGGTTGCCCCATCTCCCAACACCGCCACGCCGCGTTGGCGCTGCCAATGCGCGAGGGAGTGGCCAGTCCCATCAATCACTTCAAGGGCGCGCGTCAGCCGCTGCGTATCGCTCGATGACAAGCGTTGCGCCATCTCCGGATCGCGGACAGCCAGTGTGGCGTGCAGCGCGGCGGCGCCGGACCGTTGTGCCTCCGCCCGCCAGTGCGCCCGCACGGCCACGGGGATGTCCGGCACCGGCGACAACCCCTCAAGTAGGGCTTTGAGATAGAGCCCGGTCCCGCCGACAATGATGGGCCGGAGCCCGCCGTCACGCGCTTTTCCCAGTGCTGCCGCGACATCGATGACATAGCGGCCGACCGAATAGGCCTCAGCCGCCGGGACATGCCCATAGAGCCAGTGCGGCGCGCGCGCTTCATCGTTGGCCAGCGGGCGGGCGGAAAGTATGGGCAGCTCGCGGTACACCTGCATGGCGTCAGCATTGATGATGACACCGCCCATCGCCTCCGCAAGGCGCAGCGCAAGCGCCGACTTCCCCGACGCTGTGGGTCCGGCGATGAGAATAGGGACGGCAGGGTGCGGCATGCCCCCGTCATAGCGCGTGGCCGCTGCCCCGGCGAGCATCCCCCCCGGCGAGATCCGTTGCGTCTGCTCTGTCGCGGCGCCACTATAGTGCTTTAGGACACGCGCCTGAACGGAGCCCCCATCAATGCCGTCTCAACCCTTGCAAGAATTCCGTGTGCGCAAGACCGACCTGCGCAGCACACAAGTCGTTACCAGCAACCATGCGGCGACCGCCTTAGCTCCGGGCCAAGTACGGCTGGCCATCGACCGCTTCGCGCTCACCTCCAACAACATCACCTACGCGGCGTTTGGCGACCGGATGAAATATTGGGATTTCTACCCGGCCGCCGACGAATGGGGCATCATCCCCGTCTGGGGTTTTGCGACTGTCATCGAGACGGCGGCCGACAGCATCACGGTGGGCGAACGCTTCTACGGCTATTATCCCATGGCCAGCCACGTTGTGCTCAATGTCGGCCGCGCGACTTCGGCCGGGTTCACCGAGAGCACGCCGCTGCGCCAGCCGCTGGCCGCCGTTTATAACCAGTACGTGCGCTGCGCGACCGATCCCGCTTACGATCCATCGCGCGAGAACGAGCAAGCGCTCTTGAAGCCGCTGTTCTTCACGTCCTGGCTGATCGCCGACATGCTGGCCGACAACCACTACTACGGCGCAGGCACCGTCATTCTGTCCAGCGCGTCGAGCAAGACCGCCTATGGAACGGCGCATGCCCTCAAGCAATTGGCCGCACCGCGCGCCCACGTGCTCGGCCTCACATCAACGCGCAACAAGGCCTTTACCACCAGCCTGGGCTGCTACGATGACGTGAGCACATACGAGGAGATCAGCGCGCTGCCGACGGCGAGCAAAGCGGTCTACGTCGATATGTCGGGCGACGCGGGTGTCCGTGCGGCACTGCATACGCGCTTCGCCAATCAGCTCGCGTATTCCTGCGCGGTTGGCGTCACACATTGGGAAAACCAAGGCAGCGCCACTGCGCTCCCAGGACCACGGCCTGAATTCTTTTTCGCGCCCGCTCAAATCAAGAAGCGCGCGACCGAGTGGGGACCAGCCGAGTTGCAGAGCCGCATGGGCAAGGCGTGGATGGGCTTCTTGCCGATGCTCGCCACGTCGATGACCATCATCGAGAGCCGGGGCGCCGACGCCGTCAAGCAGACCTACCTCACCATCCTCGACGGCAAAGCCGGTCCCCAGGAGGGGCATATTCTGGGTTTTTGAGGCCGACCGTTGCAGCGCGTCCCTGCGCTCTTGCCAGCCACGTAGCGCGCGGTTACCCAGCACCATGACCCAGCTCATTCTCAGCCTCATCGCGCAACCCAAACGTCACGTGCTTGACGGCGCGACGGTTGCCAAAATCGAGACCATGTTGCCTGCGGCCGCGCGTGGGACGGCGCGCTGGCTGTCGGCTGGTGAAGCCTGGGAGATCCCGCTGACGTGTGGCGAACACTTCGCGCTCGATGATTTGGCCGTGCTGGTTGCCGACGGCATCGGCGCGGACCTGCTGGGTGCAGCGCCAGTCGACATCAACGTGGTGCCCGGAACGCGGCGGCGCAAGAAACTGCTGATCGCGGATATGGATAGCACCATTATCCAGCAGGAATGCATCGATGAGATGGCCGATGTGCTGGGCTTGAAGCCGCAGATCGCCGCCATCACCGAACGTGCCATGCGTGGCGAGTTGCCGTTCGAAGCCGCACTGCAGGAACGGCTGGGGCTGATCGCGGGACTAACTGAACGCCAGCTTGCAGCGGTGTATGACACGCGGATCACAGCAATGCCGGGTGGGCAAACGCTTTTGGCCACCATGCGCAAGTCCGGTGCTTACACCGCGCTAGTTTCGGGCGGCTTCACGTTTTTCACGTCGCGCGTGGCGGCGGCAGTCGGCTTCGACACACATCGTGCCAACACCCTCGAGATCATCGACGGCACAATGACGGGCCGTGTGCTCGGCCCCATTCTCGGCAAACAGGCCAAGCTTGCCAACCTCCAAGCGTTCGCCGCTGAACGGCGCCTCGAACTTGTCGACACACTCGCCGTCGGCGATGGCGCCAATGATCTGGCGATGATCGGTGCCAGCGGTCTTGGCGTGGCGTTCCACGCGAAGCCAGTTGTCGCTGCCGAAGCGCAGGCCAGTATCGTGCACGGCGACCTGACGGCGCTGCTGTATCTGCAGGGCTATGACCGCCGCGAGTTTACGGCTTAAACCGAGGTCGTGGCACCCGGCTTGCCGGCCATCATGCGCAGTGGCGTGTAGACCAACACCACATCGCCTTTCTGATTGCGGACCGTGTTGCGCGAGCGGACCAAACCGCGGCCCTTGGAGGTTGCGCGCGCCTCGGTGATTTCGATTTCGACTGACACGGTATCGCCAGCCACAACGGGACCTTTCACATCGACGTCAGCATGCAAGAACGCCAGGCCCGTGCCATGACCGGTTCCGGCCAACGACAAGCCTTCGGCGACCGCATAGACGAGTGCCGCAGGTGCTGCAAAGCCGGTCATGGCGGAATGCTTTTTGCGGTATTCATCATCGGTGAACAACGGCTCGACATAGCCCACGACATTGCAGAATGTGGTGATGTCGTGGGCGTGGATGGTCCGTCCATAGGTTTTGAAACGGTCTCCGACCTTCAGTTCCTGCCAGTAAAATCCATGACCAAGCAGCTGCATGCGACACGCCCTTGTTTGAGTATGATCCGTTATGTGGCGCTCACGCGCCGGATTGTTGATCCGTCTTTGCCGAGACTGAGATGACTTCGGGGACGGCGTCTGGCGCGTCAGCCTCGCTGTTGGCATCGCGGACCCGCGCCTGGGCTTTGCGGCGCTTGAGGTTCGCGCGCAACGCCTCGGCGCGACGCTGCTCTTTGACACGCATTTCCGTTGGATCAGCCATCGCCCGCCATTGTCCTCATCCGCCTGCAGCGCGTCGTGCTGGCTTTGTCACCGCTGCCCGCGCCCGCTTGCCAGCGGGTTTGGTGACAGCCTGCACCGCGGCAGCCGGCAACACAAACACTTCACCTTCACTCAATGCGGTATCCAGCCATAAAAACGGCAACTCGGGAAACTGCGCCTCCAGAGTGGCGCGGCCTTGCCCGACTTCAACGGCCAAAATGCCATCCGGCGCGAGGTGTGCACCCGCGTCGGCAAGAAGACGCCGGACAATGTCCATGCCGTCAGCGCCACCCAGATGCGCCAGCGTTGGCTCGGCTTTGTGTTCGGCGGGAAAGCACGCAACAGCCGCTGCGGTCACGTAGGGCGGGTTGCAGATTATCAGGTCGAAAACCTGGTCGCCGAGAGCCGCGAACAGATCCCCTTCGACCAATGTCACGCGGCTCGCAAGTGTGTGCCGGGCGACGTTTTCGGCGGCAACGGCAAGCGCGTTCTGTGAAAGGTCAGCCGCCGTGACTGTGGCCTGCTCAAACACATGCGCGGCGACGATCGCTAAGCATCCTGAGCCGGTGCACAGATCAAGGATGCGCTGCGGTGGATTTTCGAGCCCGAACGGCAGGACCTCGTCGGCCTCCGCCGCCAGCATCAATTCGCTCAGGAACGACCGTGGCACAATCACCCGCTCGTCGACGTAAAAGCGATGCCGCCCGAGATAGGCCGAGCGCGTCAGATACGCCGACGGCTTACGCGTAACGACGCGGTTTTCGATCATGGCCGCCAACTGCAACCGCTCCGCCCGCGTTAACCGCGCCTCAAGCCACGGTTCGAGGCTGTCGATCGGCAGGTGCAGGCTTTCGAGAATGAGAAACGCTGCATCATCAAGCGCCGTCGCTGTGCCGTGCCCAAAAGCAAGCCCCGCCTCGCGGAAACGCGAAACCGCGAACCGCAGAAAATCACGGATCGTCTGCAATTCAGGCACAAGAGTGGTTTCGGACACGGTCTGCCCTGTTCAAGACAACACGCTGAAGTCATACAATCCGACGGCCGCCGATCGAGGAATCCGTGGATCGCAAAGGGGGCTGCCTCCGCGTTCTACAGGACACGGCGAATGTACGCCAAGGGTGAATTTTACATCTCTTGGCACCATGACGATGCCGATACACCAAACGTTTAACCGTTCGTTAGCGTCGAACTGCTCTCATTTGAAGAAGTATAATACTGCGTCAGCCAACAATCGGGTCACTTGTTCCGTGTAGGGTTGCGGAAAATCGGCAATATCGGGGTATCTGCGTGAGTGCGCGTAAGAAGTTCGGCAGAACGGCGAAGGCCGGAGCCAGGAGCGTTGTCGTAACGGCCGCAGCGGTGGCTGCGGTGGCAGGCGGCGCGATCACCATGGCCGAAGCCAAGCTGCCGGGTGTCGTTCACTGCTACAACGATATCTGCCACCGTGTACGGACCGTCGAGGAAACACAGGCCCGGCTTGGTCTGGTCGAGCCGGTCTTGACCTCGTTTTATGATAGCCCGGCCAATGACCGGTTCAATCCCCGGCTTGAGACTTCGTCAGGGGCCATGTTCGACGCCGATACGGCGGACAATGCGGCAAGCCCGATCCATCCGGATGGCACCGTGCTGCTGGTCTGGTCGCCGGTGACCCGCGGCGCTGCCGTTGTCCGTGTCAACAATGCAGGCCCCTACTACCCGGGCCGAACTCTCGATGTGTCACGCGGCGTGGCCGAGAAGCTGGGCTTCACTAAGAGCGGCGTCATGCAGCTTTTGTCGGTCGTCATCTCAGCACCCAGTGAACCCGACGCCAATTACCGGCGCGGCCGGGTGTACCCGAAAGTCAGCGGATACCTCGGCACGTTCGACAACCTAGCCCTCGCTAGTCTGCAGGATGCGACCGCGCGCGAGGCCCTGTTCCAAGGCAATCAACCCTTGCCAGCACTGGCGCTCAACTTGAGCCAGCAGATTATCCTCGCGGCGACCGAGCAACACATCAAGGCGCAGGCGCTAGCGGCGTCTTTTGCGGCCATCCCGAACGATCTGGTCGAACCGCCGGACCTGCATAGCAGCATGGTCGAAGCCGATAGCGAAACAGTCACGCCCGAAATCGCGGCAACCCAGCTAGCGGAACCCAATACATCACCAGGATCGCTGGTGCGCGTGATCACCCTCAGCGCTTCGCAAGCTGGCCTTGTCTCGTTCGCCGCACTAGCCAGCGCACCGACACCCGTTGAGGCCGCACGCACCCGCGTGCAAAAGGCCAAAGCGGAACCTGAGAAGGCAGAACCGGTGCAACGCGCCCGTGCGCCGCTCCGCCAGGCGCGGTCTGCCGAGGAAACAACCGGCGTAACCCATTCCCGTGTTGCAGGCCGCACATGGTTTGACGGCGAAACGCCAGATCAACGCTGATCAACGCTGACTATGCTGCCACGACGTCGACGAACGCTCTGGCTCCGGCGGGTCGGCGCGATGCACATGCGCAGACAATGCTAGGCCGAGCCCGAACATCAGCGTCAGCAACGACGTGCCGCCATAAGAGACCAGCGGCAACGGGACGCCAACGACCGGCGCCAGCCCGATCACCATGGCCATGTTCACACTGACATGCAGCCCGATCACCACCGCCATCCCGCCGGCCAGTAGCCGGCCGAGCGTTGTGCGCGCCCGGAGCGCGATCAGCACCAGACAGACAATCAGCGCTGCATAGAGTGCCATCAGTGCTAGTGCGCCAACAAACCCGGTTTCTTCAGCAAACATCGTGAAAATAAAGTCGGTATGCTTCTCGGGTAGAAAGTTGAGCTGGCTCTGCGTCCCGCCTAGGAAGCCCCGCCCCTGGATGCCGCCAGAGCCCAGCGCAATTTTTGACTGCGCAATGTGATAACCTGCGCCAAGCGGATCGCGATCCGGCTCGAGGAATGTCAACAGACGCCGCCGCTGGTAGTCCTGCAAATACGGCCAAACGGCATGACCGCATGCAGCCGCCACCAGCCCGCCCAAGCCAAAGTAGAGCAGCCGGACGCCAGCGAGAAACATCACACCGAGCCCTGTCAGCAGCAGCAGGATCGCGGTTCCAAGATCAGGCTGTTTGAGGACCAGGCCGACCGGAAGCGCAATCGCCACCAGCGGCAGCGCTACCCAACCGGGATGCGAGGAGCGCCCTTCGCGAAGGTGCTGGTAGTAACGCGCCAAAGCCAGCACCAGCGCGATCTTCATCAGTTCGGCCGGTTGTATCGAGACGTCACCGGTGCCCAGCCAGCGCCGCGCGCCAAGCTGCGCGATCCCAACCAGCGGCACCGCCACGAGTAACCCCAAGACCGCCAGATAAAACGGGTAGGCGATCCTGAACCAGAACCGCATCGGCACCAGCGCCACGGCCAGCATGAAGGCAAGCCCCAGCAGCGCCCGCAGCGCATGCCGCCCTGCCCAGGGCTCAAAGCGGCCGCCGGCCATGGAATAGAGCGCGGCGATGCCAACCGTTGCGATCAGCGCCGCCAGGATTGGCACCGACCAGTCGATGCCCGCAAGCTTTCCCGACAGAGTGCGTGGCGCGGCGATCCGCGCAGTGAGCGTGCGCATGATCAGCCATCTCCAAAGCGGCGTGCGCCGCCAGAGACGTCCGATGCGACAGGCTTGGCCAGTGGATCACGTGCCATCACGAGATCCATGATCTCACGCGTGGCTGGCGCGGCAACCGCACCGCCGCCACCACCGTGTTCGATGATCGTCGCCACCGCATAGCGTGGTGCCGAAACCGGCGCGTAGGCAACAAACAGCGCATGATCGCGCTTCTCCCACGGCAAGTCACCTTGCGCGCTATCGCGCGATAGCGAACTGACCTGCGACGTGCCAGTTTTGCCGGCGAGCAGATAACTGCCATCTTCGCCCTGCGCACGCGAACCGGTGCCGCCATCCTCATTGACGACGGCGATCATGCCGCGCCGGACAGCCTGGATATGCGCAGCGCTCATGGACAAATGAGCGGGCGCGGCGGCGCTGTGTTTACTGCTTGCTTCGGCCGCCACAACCGTCGGTGAGACATCGCGCCCCGAGGCCAGGCGTGCCGTCATGACCGCCAACTGCAGCGGTGTCGCGAGCACATAGCCTTGCCCAATGCCGGCAAGAATTGTCTCGCCACCGAGCCAGCCGCGTCCAAACCGGCCGCGCTTCCAATCATGGTCAGGGATCAGGCCGGCTTTGCCACCCGCGATGCCGGTATCATGGAGCACACCGAGGCCGAGTTTGCGGGCGGTTGCTGCGATGGCCTCAATGCCGGTGCGGCGCGCCACCTCGTAAAAGTAGCAATCGCAGCTTTCCCGCAGCGCCCGGTGCAGATCACAGCTCTCGTGGCCGGAGCGCTTCCAGCACCGGTATGTCTGACCATAGTATTCGAATCGCCCCTCGCACGGCAACCGCACTTTGGTGTCGATCTTGCCGGCTTCCAGACCGGCCAGCGCCGTCACCATCTTGAACGTCGACCCGGGCGGATAAGCGCCGCGCAGCGCACGGCTGTTCAATGGCTCATCCGCCGCCGTTTGCAAATTGGCCCATTCCGTACTCTCGCCGGCGCGTGCCACCGCATTCGGATCGAACCCAGGCGACGACGCCATGGCCAGCACTTCGCCGGTCGCCACGCCGATCACGACGGAAGAAGCCCGGCGGAATTTGGCGAGTTGCTCCATCACGTCGCGCTGCAACGTAGTGTCGATGGTCAGCCGCACATCACGGCCGGGCTTCGGCTCGAGCGTGTCGATGACGCGCAACACGCGACCCCGGGCATCCACCTCTGACGTGACGCTGCCGCTTTGGCCGCGCAGTGTCTCTTCCAACCCACGTTCAACGCCAGCACGGCCCACCTTCATGCCAGGCAGCCTGAGCACCGGATTGTCGTTCATGGCGCGCTTTTCGACCGCCCCCACATACCCAATGATATGTCCCATATGCGTGCCGGTGACGTATGTGCGTTGGCCCGCTGGCTCGGTGCGCACGCCCGACAGCAGCGGCGCATGCAGATTGATTTCGGCAACACGCTCCCACGTAAGGTCGGCCGTCAGCACGATGGCCAGGTTCGGCGGCTGCCGTTTGGAGCGCGCAACGACCCGCTCGACGTCGTCAAATGACAGTGGCACGATCTGTGAAAACCGCGCGAGCACGGCCCGCAAGTCGCGCGCCAGCGCCGGCACCACAACGGCGCGATAGCCTTCCGTGTTCGATGCCAGCACATCACCTGCGCGGTCCAAAATTCGCCCCCGCATTGGCGCCAGAATTTCTGTGCTGATGCGGTTCTCGTCGGCCAGCAAAGCATAGCGGTTTCCGTCGGCCACCTGCAGCTGATAGAGGCGGGTGCCGAGTGCACCAAAAATGCCGAGCTGCAGCGAACCCAGCAGTGCTGTGCGCCGCGTAAACCGCAAACGCCCCTCGGCATTTTTATCGTCCATGGGCTCCACCGCGCTCAGTCCCCCCGCATGAACAGCGGACGGCCCTCACCGGCCGGCCACAAAGGCTCAAGCAGCGACAGCACGAACGCGAGCAACGGATAGGCCAGAACCGCAGCAACCAGCGCCTGCACGTAAATGAGGACGGGCATGGCCCGCCAGGCAAAGCCCGTCTCGAGCGCTGCCACCATCGCCGTCGCCAGCGCCATCGACGCAACAAAGGACAGCGTGCGGGCTGTCATGCCGAGCTCAGGACGCGCCCGCCGTGCAGTGCGGCCCACCAGCGCGACAACCAGCGCCGCACCAGCCCAGATCCCAAACGGACCGTGCGTCAAGACATCGAGCACCAGTCCGAGCACGAACACCAGCACCGCCGGCATCAAATGTGGCCGGCGCACGCTCCAGAAATAGATGCCACCCAGCGGCAGCAAGATGACCGCCATCTCAGCCCAAGCCGGCCCTCCCCACGGAATAATCGCGGCGGCAATCAACAATGCCGTGATGACCGCAGGCAGCGGCGCCAACATCATACCGATCATCGGGCCAGCCCTCCTTCGGCACTCGTCGGCCAGCTCGGCCCGAGCCGGCGGCCGTTGGTGGCGCGCGCTTCAATGGCGCGCTCTTCGTCGGCCAACAACGCCGACAGGCTTTCTGAGAACAGCACGCTCACGTAGTCGAGACGGTCAAGCCGCGCTGCTGGCTCGACCCGCAATGTCTCGCCGGTGTCAACCACGGTGCCAACGCGCAGCCCGCGCGGGAACAGGCCACCAACGCCCGAGGTGAACACATCGTCGCCGGGCTGAATGCGGCTGTCGAGCGGCAGATAGGCAATGCGTGGCAACGGTCCGTTGTCGCCTTGCATGACAGCACGTGCCGCGCTGGCGCCGATCACCACTGGGATGCGGCTGTTGTAGTCGGTCACCAGCAGCAGCCGCGCGCTCCGGCTGCCGGCCGCGACAATTCTTCCAGTCAACCCTTGTGCGCTCATCACTGGATAGCCTGGCTTGATGCCGCTTTCGCGGCCGGCATCAACCAACGCGGCGCGGACGAACGGTCCACCTGTGCCCGTCACCACACGCGCCGTAACGAACGCCAACTGCGGTTCTTCGACGACACGCACCATCTCGACCAGCGCTGCCGTCTGGCGCTCAAGCGCGCGGGCACGGGCCTCCCAGCCCTTGAGGCGATCGTTCTCGTCGCGCAGTTTGTTGCGCTCGTCCGCCAGTGTTTGCCATTCAGCAGCCACCCGGCCCGCGCTCAGCAGTGGCGCCACAGCGACCGTCATCGCCCGCAGCAACGGCGCCACCGCGTCTTGAACGGCGCTTCGCACCACACCCAACACCGGAGGATCGAATTTTCCCGCCACCACGAGACCGACCGACAGCGCGATCAACACGCCAAACACCAGCGCATCGTGCGCGCGCCGCGGGGCGCCCGGCATCGGCGGCCAAGCATCGCGGCGGTAGGTATCGTGTTCAAGCAATTGGGTCATGCCGTCACTCGTCCACTCTCACGTCCACTCTCATGGCCGACCTTAAGGCCACTCTCACGGCTTGATCAAAAGATGCTCGCGCTTGGCGAACTGATCGAGGACGATGCGGGTGCCTTCAATCACGCAATGCATGGGGTTCTGCGGCACAATGAATGGAACACCGATGCGGCGCGTCAATTCCTGGTCGAGCCGGTCGAGCAGCGCGCCGCCGCCCGTCAGATGGATGCCGCGTTCACAGATGTCCGTCGACACTTCCGGCGGCAGCTCTTCGAGCGCGCGTTGAATAAACTCGGAGAGCTCGTCGATCGGCACGGACAGCGCGTCGGCAATATCGTGCGGCCCCAGAATAGCGCTCTTCGGCCGGCCTTGGCGGAGGTCGCGGCCACGGATATGGATCTCGCTGGATTTTTCGCTCGGCTCCAGCATCGCCGTCCCGGCTTCGATTTTGATGCGCTCGGCGTTGCTCTCCCCGATCAGCAGCTGATGCTTGCGGCGCACGTGCCGGATGATGGCTTCGTCCATCGCATTGCCTGCCACGCGCAGGGAACGCGCTTGCACCACACCGCCGAGCGACAGCACGGCGATGTCGGTGGTGCCGCCGCCGATATCAACCACCATCGAGCCGGTCGGCTCATCAATGGGCAGTCCGGCACCGAGCGCCGCAGCGACGGGCTCTTCGAGCAAGTAAACTTTGCGCGCGCCGGCCGACAGCGCGGTTTCATAAACGGCGCGGCGTTCCACTGGCGTTGCACCAGCCGGCACGCACACAAGAATGCGCGGCCGGCGGAACCCCAGCATAGTTTTGGCGCGCTTGATGAACTGGCGCAGCATTTCTTCGGTGGCGATGAAGTCGGCAATGACGCCGTCGCGCATGGGCCGGATAGTTTCGATGCTTTCCGGCGTGCGGCCGAGCATCATCTTGGCCTTCTGGCCAACGGCCAGTACTTCGCGTGTGCCATTGCGGGTCTTGATGGCGACCACGGATGGCTCATTGAGGATCACACCACGGCCAGACACGTACACCAGCGTGTTGGCTGTGCCGAGATCGATGGCGATGTCATCGGAGAACGCCCGGGCAACGCCGAATGCCATGAGATTTACCTGCTCCTGGGGGTCTGCGGGCTTTGAGCCGGCAGCAACGCAACTTTAGATGAGCAAACCCCGTGCCACGCGCCCGCAGCTTAGGTTGCCAATACGCCCCCGCAGTTCTCAGGTGTGCCGCACAGTAGGGTCACTCCCCACCCCAAAAACAGCGTCACACTCTATCCCCACAATGTACAGCAGCACCCGCAACGCGCCAAGGCGGCAACGGCGTGCGCGCGCAGTAACCTTACGCATTTTGGGGTTGCGGTGGCGCGCGGGACGCAGGCTTGAGCACATCTTCGCCCAGCCGCCCATCGGCGCGAGAACGCCCTCGCCAAACACCTCCCAGAGCCACAGAGAAGGCCGCCAAGCGGCCTCACGTGCACCCTGGCTAGGAGGGTAGCCAAAAATCTGCGAGGCCATCTGGTGGTCAAATTTGGGGCTGGGATTGGATTAAGGACGTTACTCACTTAACCAGTGAAAACAGGTAGTTAACGTGCCCGGCTCTTAACGCTGCTTGCCTCACACGCGCATCATCATCCCACCATACGCACCAACATCAGCAGCGCTGGTCTGCAAACGCCATGGCTCCGCGGTCGCTTGTGCCACCAGCAGGCGACCGAACGGATCGCGATGAAACGTCGGCAGCGTTGCGTCGACGTGCGACCCTGCTCGAAGGTGTCCTGCGCTTCAGCCAACAGACAGTCTATGTCCGCCGTGAGATCAAGCGGATCTTCACATGGTGCCGTGCGTCCGGCACTGTCTACAAGGGTCTTGCGCGCTGCCGCAGGAAGGCTCGGCCACCATGCCATGGCACGATCGGGGATCGTCGGTGTTATGGCTGCGACGGTGCACAACGAAGATCATAACGAAGCGTGTAATCCAGCCCATCGCCCTCCCCATACTGTGGGAAGGGGCGGGCACGCCTTCACCCCGCCTGCGCGTGCAGACGGCCGCGTTTGGACTGCAGCTTGTTGAGCGCCATGATGTAGGCCTTGGCACTTGCAACGAGCGTATCCGGATCAGCCGCTTTCGCCGTCACGCTCTTGCCTTCGATTGGCTCCGACAAGCGCACCGACACCTCCGCCTGCGCGTCCGTGCCTTCGGTGACGGCGTTGGAATGGCGCGCACGACATGTTGACGACCGCTACCACATGGCATCCCGCGCTTTGAGCCGTCGTTTGTCGGCGCGTTGATGCACGATGAAGAACACGCGAAGTTCAGTGTCGTCGTAGTCGTAGACAACAGCGAACGGCGTGCTGGTCACGGGAAAATGAAAAAGCCGCTTCCGTGGCATACGAAATCCGTGGTGCGGATATTCGGCCAGATATGTCCGCAAGCATGTCTCGACGATGGTGCGCTTGGCGTCGGCAACATCAATGCCGAATTTCAAAGCACCATCACGCAACAGGCTTTGGAACTGCAGGCGCGCTGTCAGAGACAGTCGAACCACCCGCATCAAGTGCTGCCTGATTTACCGCGCAGCCCGGCCATAAACGCGTCCATATCCGCCGAGAACTGATCGAGCGACAGCGTTCGGTCCTGCAGGAAATCGTCCTGGGCTTGTTGCAGCAGAAGTTCCTCGTCCGGCGTGAGATCAAACGCCTCTTCACCCGGCGACGTGCGCTCAGCGATATCGACAATCACTTTGCGCACGGCTTCCGGCAAACTGGGCCACAATTCAACGACGCGATCTGGTGTCTTCGTGGTCATCAGCAAACTATAGCACCGCGAGCAAATAAAGTCACTTTCTCTCGCCCGCCCCAGCCCCGCGCTTCACCCCGCCTGCGCGTGCAGACGGCCGCGTTTGGACTGCAGCTTGTTGAGCGCCATGATGTAGGCCTTGGCACTTGCAACGAGCGTATCCGGATCAGCCGCTTTCGCCGTCACGCTCTTGCCTTCGATTGGCTCCGACAAGCGCACCGACACCTCCGCCTGCGCGTCCGTGCCTTCGGTGACGGCGTGGACTTGATACAAATCCAGCTTCGCCTCGTGCGGCACCAGCTTATGGATGGCGTTGAAGATCGCATCCACCGGCCCATTGCCAGTCGACTGTGTGGTAGTGTGCTTGCCATCGATATCGAGCGTCAGGGTTGCCGACTGCGGGCCCATGGTGCCGGCGATGACTGTCAACGCGACAACTTTGGTGCGGTCGTGGCTGGTGGCGATGTTCTCATCCACCAGCGCTTCGATATCCTCGTCGTAAACGTGCTTCTTGCGATCGGCCAGCGTCTTGAAGCGCGCGAACGCATCTTCCAGCTGGTTGTCGCCGAGTTCGTAACCCATGTCTTTGAGTTTGGCGCGGAAGGCGGCGCGGCCGGAATGCTTGCCCATCACCAGCGAGGTTTTCGATACGCCCACCGACTCCGGCGTCATGATCTCATAGGTCGTCGCGTTCTTGATCATACCGTCCTGGTGGATGCCGCTCTCGTGCGCAAACGCGTTCCGGCCGACGATGGCCTTGTTGTATTGCACCGGAAATGATGTGACGGCCGACACCAATTTCGAGGCGCGCGTCAGCATCGCGACATCGATGTTCGTCTTGTACGGCAGCACATCACCGCGCGTTTTGATGGCCATCACGACTTCTTCCAGCGCGGCGTTGCCCGCCCGCTCGCCGAGGCCGTTGATGGTGCACTCGATCTGGCGCGCGCCGCCCGCCAGTGCGGCGAGCGAGTTCGCAACTGCCATGCCGAGATCGTTGTGACAGTGCGCCGAGAACACCGCTTTGTCGGAGTTCGGCACGGTGTCGCGGATGAACTGGAACATGTGCCGGTGCTCGTCAGGCGTCGCATAGCCGACGGTATCGGGCAGGTTGATGGTGGTGGCACCGGCCTTGATCGCGGTATCGACGGCACGGCAGAGATACTCCAGCGGCGTGCGCGTGGCGTCCATCGCCGACCACTCCACATCCGCGACGAGATTGCGCGCGCGCGACACGGTATCCGCGATGATCGCCAACACCTCGTCTTCCGTTTTGCGCATCTGGTGGGCGAGATGGATCGGCGATGTCGAGACGAACGTGTGAATGCGCGGGCGCTTGGCGTGCCGCACCGCTTCGCCGGCACGATCAATGTCAATGTGCACGGCACGCGCGAGGCCCGCGATCACTGCTTTCTTGGCGCGGCGCGCAATCTCAGACACCGCCTCGAAGTCACCGTCGGACGCAATCGGAAAACCGGCCTCGATGATGTCCACGCCCATCTCATCAAGAAAGCCCGCAACTTCGAGCTTTTCTTCAAACGTCATGGTGGCGCCAGGGCACTGTTCGCCGTCACGCAACGTCGTATCGAAGATGACGACGTGATCTGCCGTGACTTTGGCTGCGGCGGCACGCGTGGCCGAGACGCTGTCAGCCTTTTTGGCCATGGAGACTTCGGTGGCTTTGTCAGATTTGCCAGATTTGGAAGCAGGTGTTTTCGACATGGGACAGATCCTGAACTCACTGGAACGTAACCGGCAACGCACCCAAACGGGTCCGGGCGGCTCAATAGGGCGCTCAGTGCGCCAACGTTCCAAAAAAGAGAAGAGTGGGGGCGGCTGGTTCCTGGTCCCCTGAGCACTCGCCGCGGATCAGTCCGCGGCCTCTACCGGCTCAGGGGCCGATAAGAAGGAGTGCCAGAAGCGTCGCCAGCATGAAGCCCGACGCCTGCAGAGCAATCGCGAACCGGCGCGCACGCTCGGCCTCAGCACTCACAGCGATAGACGCCGCCTTGCCGGCGCGGCGCGTTCTATCAGCCTGTGTAACCTGATGATGCACGCGCGGTCCCATTCACTTCAACCTGCCAACTGGCAAGCTGATTTGCAAAGTAAGCCCTATGTTGCCCGGACTGGCAAGGGGGTGCGCAGAGAAAATTGCGAAGGGCAGCACGGGTGTGGATCAAGTGTTTCATTCCAGCACACAACGCCCGCCGCACGCGGGACCCGCTCCGTTCATGCGCCTTTCAGCCGCCATCTTGCACGGAAGCCTCGCCGGCCGTCAAAACGTGATAGGACGGCATCATCCTTGTTACCTTGAAAAGCCCAGCCCTGTATGTCCACTCCATCGCCCTCGGAAAGCGGTGCCTTCCAGCTTGACTGGCAGGTGGCGCGCCGTTTTGTGCGCTACGCAGGCGGCTATTGGACGGGTTCGACTTGGCGGCAAGCACTCGTGCTGACGGCGGGACTTGCCGCGAGCCTCCTGCTGTCGACGTTCGTGACGGTGCAGCTCAACCAATGGAACCGTTTGTTCTTCGACGCCCTCGAGCGCCGCGATGGCGCCAGCGTCAAGCAGGCGGTGCTGGTGTTCTTCGTCATCATCGCGTCCATGGCGGCGATCGGCGTGTGCATTGTGTACACGCGCATGACCTTGCAAGTGCGCTGGCGGCAATGGCTGGTCGAGCGGCTGATCGGCCAGTGGCTGGCGGACCAGAAATTTTATCATCTCAACGCCACAGGCCGCGAACCCGCCAACCCCGAGTACCGCATCTCGGATGATACGCGATGGGCGACCGAAATCATGGTCGATCTCGGCATCGGCCTGCTGACGGCCGTGGTCGGCGGCATTGCCTTCATCACGATCCTCTGGACAGTGGGCGGCGGTTTTGCCGTCGGCGGCGTGACAATCCCTGGCTACATGGTGTGGTGCGCGCTCGCCTATGGCATCGCGGCATCAACGCTGACGGCATGGGTGGGCAGTCCGCTGGTTGGCCGCGTCGGCCAGAAGAACGAGGCCGAAGGCTATTTCCGTTTTGCCATGATGCGGCTCCGCGACAATGCCGAGAGCATCGCGCTCAATCATGGTGCGGCCGCTGAAAGCCGCATCCTGCGCGGCTTCTACGACACCGTTGTCGCGCGCTGGCTGAAGATCGTACGCTCGAACGCGCAGCTGACCTGGATCACGAATGCGACCGGACCGATGATCCCCATCGTGCCGTTGCTGTTCGCCGCGCCAAAGTACATGGCGGGCGAACTGACACTCGGGCAGGTCACGCAGTTGGCCGCCGCCTTCATCCAGGTGCAGCAGGCCATCTCCTGGGTTGTCGACAATTACAGCCGCATCGCCGACTGGTACGCCTCCGCCCGCCGCGTGATGGACATCGTCGACGCCAGCGATGCCGTCGCGCCGGAACTGCCGTCCCAACGCGTGGCGTCCGTCGCACCGGGCGGCGCGGCGCTGGCGCTTGATCACGTGGCGCTGGATGACGCCAGCGGGCACGCCCTGCTCAGACCCTTGTCCCTCAATCTCGCGCGCGGCGAAGCCGTCCACATGACCGGCCCATCCAATACCGGCAAATCGACCTTGGCGCGCATTCTGGCCGGCTTGGTGGTACCGACCGGCGGCAAGATCACCGGCGCCGCCACCACATCTGTGTTGTTGCTGCCGCAGAAAGGCTACATGCCGCTCGGCACCTTAGCTGATGCGATCAGTTACCCCCGCACCGGCCCAGCGCCCAGTCACGATGACCTGGTACGGGCCCTTGCGGCGGTCGGCCTTGGCGCGATGGCACCCCGGCTCACGGAGACGGCCCGTTGGGATCAAGTGCTCTCAGCCGGCGAACGGCAACGGCTGGCGGCGGCGCGCGCGCTCCTCGCCCGGCCGCATATCCTCGTCATCGACGACGCATTGTCGGCGTTGGATGGCGCAACACAACGGGCGCTCATCCAGACTTTGCGGGCCAAAATCCCGGGTTTGACCATCCTCAGCCTCGGCCAGCGCGCACCGCCCACCGGCACCTTCGACCGCATACTGGAATTGACGCGCCATGACCAGGACGCAATGGTTGCGGAAACCGCACCCTGAACAGCAATTTTTTTCCTATCAAGAGAGCGGCCTGCACCGGCTGAAAGACGATGACCAAACTTAATTACTGGAATGCCACCTGGGCGCTCGACGAGAAGCAATGCCCCTGCGACATCCACTACCTCGACTATCTCGAGGCCAAGAAGATGCACAATAAAGACATCTTCCACATGGGCACCGGCAGCCATCACATCGTCGGTCTGAAAACAGCGACCAACGGGGCCGGCAACCATGTGCTCGGCATCACGGCCAGTAAGGAGGAGTATCAGGCTTATGTGGACCTGCTGATCGACAACGCGCGGCTCGGCTTCACGTATAAAGTTTACTTCGGCGACATCTACCAGATCGACAAACGGCTGATGCCGGCGCTCGATAGCGCAACGCTGTTCCACATCGGCGAATACCGCACGTCCGACAACGACAGTTACGGTGCCCTCACCGACACCGACATGACCTTGGTCCTCGCCGACAGCCTCAAGCCCGGCGGCGAGATCCTGTTCTACACTGGCAGCTTCGCCTACGACAAAGGCAAGGAAGCCGGCGCAGCCCTCGTCTCCCACCGTGGCTTCAAAGACGCCGGCATGTACAAAACCCTGCACATCTTCCGCAAGCCGGGGTGAGTGACGGCCGGACCTTACGGCAGGCTGCCGCGCGCGACACCGCGCGCGACATCAATTGCCATTACACACAGATCTGATTAGGTTGCCCACCTTCAGTCGACGGAAGGCAGGGCTGCCGCAGAGCCCGGCCGGCGTGGGCATGACGAGTGGGGAGGGGGCAGCGTTGGCTGCGCGGCGCAGACGGATCGCGACGAGTGCACCAAAAGCTGCACTTGCGTGACGAATCAGCTCATCAGTTCGATCGGCTCCAGCGTCACCGGCGCTGAGTACGGTCGCGCGGCCATCCAATGCCAAATCCAATGCCAGAACGACTGCACCAGCAGCGGGGAGCGACGGTGCTTGTAGCCGACAGCACACAACAACAGGTGACCTGGTCGCCCCTGATCCTCCCACTCGCGCTGATGACGGCGCTGTGGACGCTGGTGCCGGTGCTTGTCCATACGGCGGCCCCTCTCGACGTTGCCGAAAGCGCGCTGTGGGGCCGCGAGTGGGTTGCCGGCACCTACAAGCATCCCGGCATGCCCGCGTGGGTGCTCGAAATCAGCCGCTGGTTCGACGGCGGCCACATTGGCTGGCCGGCCTATCTCGCAGGCCAACTGTTCAATCTGGCGACGTTGACGCTGACGTTTCTGCTGGCCCGCGATCTGGCAGGCGCACGCGCGGCAACGGCCGCCGTGCTGGCCTTGTTGGGCGTTGAGTATCTCTCGTGGCGCTCGTTCGAGTTCAATCACACGCAGGCGCAGATGCCATTCTGGATCGGTGCGGCGTGGTGCGCTTGGCGCGCGGTTGATCGCGGCGGGCTCGGCTGGTGGCTCGGTCTCGGCGCCATGGCCGCCGCCGGGCTCTACGGCAAGTTATCGAATGCCATGCTGCTCATTGTTATTGCTGGCTGGATCGTGTCGACGCCGCGCGGGCGCGCGTCGTTGAAAACATTTGGCCCCTATGCGGGCGCAGCCATGTTCGCGCTGCTGTGTGTGCCCCTCGTCCGCTGGCTCATCGCCTCGGGTTTCGCGCCATTGTCATACGCCGAAGCTCGCGGCCGCGAGCAATCGCTGCTGGCCACGCTGCTGTTTCCAGCCAATGCCGCGCTGCAGGCATCGCCGATTGCTGTGTCCCTCGCGCTGGCAGGTTTTTTCACACGCCGCGCCGCATCGTCGGCCCTATCGGCCGTCATCGCACCCGATAAAGCGCGCTTTTTGTGGGTGATGACACTCGCGCCGCCGCTGCTCTCAGTGGCGCTGGCGCTCTTCGGCGGATCGGGCCTACGCGCATCGTGGCTGGCACCAGCGATGCCCTTGCTGTCCGTACTGTTGGTCGCGCAATGGCCGGGCGCACTCGACCACACAGTGCTCGACCGGCTGCGCAAGATCGGCATCGGCATCGCAGCCCTGATCCCGCTCTGCTATGGAGCGGGCGTTGCCGCTCAACGCTACGCCGGAACAGTGCCGACTCTGCGCGTGAACTGGCCACAGGCGGAGATCGCGCACGCATTGTCTGCAGCGTGGGCCCAGGAAACCGGCCAAGCATTGCGCATCGTGACAGGTCGCGCCTGGCCGGCTGGGCTCGTCGCGCTCAACCATCCGGACAAGCCGTCGATCTTGACCGAGGGCGAGCTCGCATTCTCGCCGTGGATCACACAGGAGCGGTTGGCCCGCGAGGGCACGCTCGTTGTGTGGGCCGAAAGTTCAAGCGCCGGCATCACGCCAGCCATGCGCATGCTGATCGGATCCCTCCCCGTGCGTGAGCACCGCATCGCACCAGCCATGGGCACACCGGGTCCATGGACCGTACTGCAGTACGTGATCATCCCACCCCGGTGACCGCGCGCGGGCCAGGCGCCCGCCATCAGTCTTTGGGCGTGCGCGCCGCCTGCGGCTTCTTGCGCGGCCGCGGCGGCGCCGCCTCAGGCACTTCATCCAGTCTGAATTTTTTCGCCACCTCCGGGCCGAGCTGATCGGCGAGCACGCGGCGCTTGATGCTTTCCGCTTTGCCTTCGTCGAGATCCATCAGCTGGAACGGGCCGAACGACACGCGGATCAAGCGGTTCACAATCAGATCGAGACTGGCGAGGATGTTTTTGACCTCGCGGTTCTTGCCTTCGCGCAATCCAACTGTGAGCCACACATTGCCGCCGCCTTGGTGGCCATCGACGGTTGCTTCAATCGGGCCATAGCGCACGCCGTCGATTTCGACGCCGTCTTTCAGCGCATCAAGCCGCGCCTGCGTGATCACGCCATGCGCACGCACGCGATATTTCCGCAGCCAGCCTGTTGACGGCAGTTCCAGATGCCGCGCCAGCTCACCATCGTTGGTCAGTAGCAGCAGGCCCTCGGTATTGAAATCCAACCGCCCAATCGAGACGACGCGCGGCAGCCCCTCCGGCAGATGGTCAAACACTGTCGCACGTCCCTCGGGATCGTTGTGGGTGGTGACAAACCCACGCTTTTTGTGGAAGCGCCACAGCCGTGTCGGTTCTGCATCGGGCAGTGCCTCGCCATCGACGACGATGCGGTCGCGCGGCGTGACATCGAGCGCGGGCGAGCTGATCGTCTTGCCGTTGACCTCGACACGGCCGTCGGCAATCCAGCGCTCCGCATCCCGGCGTGAGCAGAGTCCGGCCCGTGCCATCGCTTTGGCGATGCGCATGGTTTCTGTGGCATGGCCAGAGCCAGCCGCTGGCCGCTTCTTGGCCGCCACCTCGGGTGCTGCGCGCGCCGCCGCTTCTTTTTCAAGGCGCGCCTCTTTGAACGACAGGCTCTTGCCGCCACTGGGCTTGCTGGACACCGAGCCACGGGCCTCGGGAAAATTCTCATCGAGGCGGCTGGGGCGCTTATAGCCGCCCGCGGCAGCCACGGGCTTGCCGCGCCGTTGACCAAATGCCGGTTTGCGCATGGTAGTGACCGTCCCGAATGTGTGAGGGCGCTATATGGCACCCCCGACCGGTCAAAGCTACATGAGCCAAAGCATGAGACAGAATACCGGCCAGACCTTTATGGACATGGCCATCGACGAGGCGCGATCAGCCGCAGCCCGCGGCGAAGTGCCGGTCGGGGCCATCATCGTTAACGCGGCAGGCACGGTGCTCGCCGCGGCCAGCAACCGCACGCGGGAACTGTCCGACCCGACGGCGCATGCCGAAGTGCTGGCCATCCGCGCGGCCTGCGCGGCGCTCAAGTCCGAACGGCTGCCCGGTTGCGATCTCTACGTGACGTTGGAGCCGTGTCCGATGTGCGCAGCCGCCATTTCATTCGCAAGGGTGCGGCGGCTATACTTTGGCGCACACGACGCCAAAAGTGGCGCCGTCGAAAGCGGGCCACGCCTCTTCAACCAGCCCGTTTGCCACCACGCGCCAGAGGTTTACGGCGGGCTGGCGGCGTCCGCGTCGGCCGCTTTGTTGCGGACTTTTTTTGGCGAACGGCGCGGGCCTTGACCGGAACTTTGCCGTTGCTTTTCTTGACCGCCAGCGTCGGCCCCTTGGCTGCGGGCTTCAGCATGTCGGCAGCACCCCGCATGGGCAAAATACCATGGCTTTCAAACAACTGGCCCAGCGCCTCACGATCGCGCACGACGGTGCGATAAATCCAGCGATAGCCGTAGTTGGTTTCGGCCAGCGCTGCCGCCCGGTCCCAGCCGATGAATTCCGCGACCGCGTGCAGTTCAAGCCAACACACAACCAGATGGACATAGGTTTGCTCGTAGTTGCGCGCACCATCGGGCAACCGCGTTGGCGCCTTCGGGTAGCGGCGCACCAGTTCGTCGAAGAACGGCAGCACAGGATCGTGATCCGGCCCGCCTAGACGCCAGAGGTACCAATGCATTTGCTCGTGCAGATACGTGGCGAGCAAATGATCCTCGCTCTCAGCGAAGCGGGTGCCCAACGTCAGGATCGGGTGTGAGAACGTCGCACTCGCCGGCACGATGCGCACGTGCCGCGTATACTCATAGCGCGCGAGCCCCTGATGGCGGCCGCGCAACGCAACCAACCAGCCGCGCACGCGGTCTGCCGCGCGCTGCGCTTCTTCAATATCAACGTCGATGCGAAAGCCGTCTCCGGCGGGCGCGTTGGCCTTTGCCCGCTTGGAAAATGTGGCTCTCGCCGGGACGTTTTTGGTCCCAGTTTTTGCCATGCCGCAATTCCTATTCTGCGGCCCCTCATAGTTGAGATTGCGTGCGAGGGAAGTGTTAAAATGCGTTGGATGTGGAAAACTTTTTTATGCCTTTGGAATCAATGTGAGCGTCGCGCTGCCAAGCACACGGTCAAGCTGCCGCTTGAGTTTGTCCTTCACCGGTTCGGCCGCCATCAGCACCTCGCGCCAGCGATGGAAGTCGATGACGCTGAAGTCGTCAACGGGACACTCGATCAGGATATCCGGCTGCACGCGCTTAAGTTTCTCGCGCACGATCGAGCGTTGCAATATCTGTGACGACGCAGCCATCACGTCAACCGCCGACGGCTGCGCGCGCGGCGCATCGCGCAGCGCCACGGCGGTCGTGTCATCGGGCGCGCCGCCGGAAACATCAATGGCAACAGTGATGTGCGCGCCGTCTGTCACCACATCGAACGGCAGCGGATTGACAAACCCGCCATCCACCAGCGCGCGGCCGTCCACCATCACCGGCGTGAACACGACCGGCAGCGCCATGCTCGCCGCAACCGCGGGACGCAGTTCGCCCTTTGAATGCAAGACCTCTGACTGCGCATAAAAATCGCAGGCCACCGTTGTCAGTGGAATTGCCAACGCTTCGAATGTGCGCGGCACACCTTTGGGCAGCACCGCCTCCAGCAGCACCGCCGGATCGAGCAGCGCATTGCGCAGCGGAACCAAGCTCAGCAGTTTGGAAATCGGTTGCGCACGGGCTGCAAATATCTGCCGCACCAGATCCAGGCGCTGGCCGAGCATTTCCTCAGTGTGTGCGCGGATCAGCTTGGCTGATAGACCGGCCGCATACGCCGCCCCGAACAGCGCGCCAGCCGACGTCCCCGCAATCCGCGCCGGCTTGATGCCGAGCTCATCGAAGGCCTCTAGCGCCAGGATGTGCGCAATGCCGCGCGCACCTCCACCGCCCAACGCGAGGGCGATAGATGCGCTGGAGATGACGGCGGGTGGACGGGGCATTGGTCGGCCAATAGAGCACGCATAGATCAGGCACCGATGCTATCACACTCTCGGTCGTCCTGGGACTGTCGG
Source organism: uncultured Alphaproteobacteria bacterium (assembly GCA_963847145.1). Taxonomy (GTDB): domain Bacteria; phylum Pseudomonadota; class Alphaproteobacteria; order Rhizobiales; family Hyphomicrobiaceae; genus JABFRJ01. Next base: position 288,369 of record CAWJYN010000011.1, on the reverse strand, counting down.
CTGATCCGCAATGCGGCCATGGTCTGGCAACCATTCTATCACATCGGGCGCCGCGCCCAGCAAGCGCTAGCGATCGCCGCGCAGGCAAAGCCCGAGAGCGTGTGAAAGGCAATCGCCGGCGTCTTGCCACCGGCGCTGACAACCAGTGCCGCATCGCCCCAGCAGACCAGCGCACCAAGCCCACACCAGAGCGCAAGAGCGCGCCAGTCGCGCATCGCTGCCAGGCCCAGCGCCAGCGCGCCAAGCCACAGATCACGCAACGCGACGACGGTATGGAGTTCAAACCCGCTAGGCCGCGCGCCAATGCCGAAGAACCGCGACGCAGCGTCCGGCCACCACAGGAACCGCACACCGATCACAACCAGCGCTGCGCCCGCCACAATCGCCAGTCCCAGTGCGATCCGGTCCGATGTACGCATGCTCTTTCCCCCGGCACCCAAGGCCCAGGGTCAAGCATAGCAGTCCGCTGCACGCCTGACGATCACGCAGCGTCGGCAATCACGCGGTTGCGGCCTTCGCGTTTGGCAGCATAGAGCGCGGTATCCGCGCGCTTGTAGAGCGTGGTTGGCGTGTCAGTCGCCACATCAACAGTCGCAACGCCGACGCTGGCGGTGACGCGCAGATCGCCGGCCTCGCCCATTCGGAACGCTTCCGCAGCGATCGCCGCCCGCAGCCGCTCACCGATCTGGAACGCGCGGCCGAGATCCGTCTCCGGCATGATGATGACGAACTCTTCGCCGCCCAGACGGCACGCGAGGTCAATGCCCCGCGTGTTGCGCCGGAAGCGGACGGCGAACTCGCGCAACACAGCATCACCCGCATCATGGCCATAGGTGTCATTGACACGCTTGAAGTGATCGATATCGGCAATCAGCAGCGACAGCGGACGGCCGGTCTCGTGCGCTTGCGTCACCAGCGTCGACAAGTGCGTTTCCATGTAGCGCCGGTTGAAGAGCCCGGTGAGGCCATCGGTGATCGCCATCTCGACGCTTTCTTCGATCCGGTTGCGCAGGATGTCGGAAAAGCGCTTGCGGGTGATCTGCGTGCGCACACGCGCCGCCAACTCGTTCTTGTCGACCGGCAAGGTCAGATAGTCGTTCACACCCATATCGAGGCCGCGCAGCAGGCGGGCCTGCTCGCCTTCATCGACCATGATGATGATCGGCATATGGCGGATACGGTCGAGGCTGCGCACCTGCGAGCACAGCCGCAAGCCGTCGGCGTCCGTCAGCGCCAGCGAGACGATCATCAGATCGTAAGGCACCTCGCCGGCGCGGATCAGCGCGGCCTGCGGGTTGGGCTCAACGTCGACTTTGTGGTTCGGTGCCAGCGTATCGACGATGCGTTGTGCGGACCGCGGGTGGTCTTCGACCAGCAGAATACGGCCGTTGTTGCCGGCTTCCGCCCAGTTCAGAAATGGCGATTGCGACAGCCCCATCTGCTGGCTGGTCGTCGCACGCGCCATCATCTCGTCATTGAGCACCTTGAGGCGCACCACGTTCTTGACACGCGTCACCAGCGCCACGTCGTCGACGGGCTTGCGCAGAAAATCGTCGGCGCCTGCTTGCAAGCCAGCGACCCGGTCGGAGGCCTGATCCAGCGCCGTCACCATGATGATCGGCACGTGCTGGGTCTTGGCGTTCCCTTTGATGCGGCGGGCCGTCTCAAAGCCATCGATGCCCGGCATCATGACGTCGAGCAGCACCACATCGACCCGCTCGCGCGCCAGCACCTCGAGCGCTTCATGCCCGCTGTAAGCGGTGAGCACTTCGAAATACTCAGCCGTCAGCCGCGCTTCGAGCAGCTTGACGTTGGCAATGATGTCGTCGACGACGAGAACGCGGGCGGTCATTGGAGTCCTTCAAGCGCGCGGCGCAGGTCTGGACGCATGGATCACTTCACCTCGCCCGCGAATTTGCGGACCGTGGCGATAAAACTCTGAATGGCGATGGGCTTGGAGATATAGGCCTCGCAGCCGCCTTGCCGGATGCGCTGCTCGTCGCCCTTCATGGCAAAAGCCGTGACAGCGACGATCGGAATACTGGCGAGATCATCATCGTCCTTGAGCCACTTGGTCACTTCGAGACCGGAGACTTCGGGCAGTTGAATATCCATCAGGATGAGGCTCGGCCGGTGCTGGCGGGCCAGCGCCAGCGCCTCCATGCCGCTGCGCGTCTCGACGGTTGTATAACCGTAGGCCGCGAGCAGATCGCGGAACAACTTCATGTTGAGCTCGTTGTCCTCCACGATCAGCACCAGCGGCGCCTTGGCCTTGGCGGTCCCATCGTTCGACCCCGACGCACTGCCCTGAGGCCGGACCTGGATCGCAGAGGCTTTTTCCTGGTAGGTCATCGGGGACGCACACCGGCTGTGCCCGACGGATGGCACCGTCAGGCTCTGTCTTGTCGTGCCGCAACTGTGCGCCGTGACTGGTAAGAAATGCCTTAAATTCGGCCAATGCCTCGGCCCTGTTCGGACAATAAACTCGGCAAGGAAGCCCTGATGCGCCTCAAACAGCCCAAACCCCAGCCGCTTGACCGCGACGGCGCCGAAGCGTTGGCCGCCGAGGCGATGGCGTTCCTGACGGCCGATAGCGCGCGCCTCAGCCGTTTTCTGGGCGACAGCGGGCTCGATCCGGCCGCTCTGGCGGCCGCCTTGTCGGACGGCGGCGGCGGCGTGCTCGAGGCCGCTCTCGAGCATGTGCTCTCCGATGAAAGCCTGCTGTTGGTGTTTGCCAGCGAAATCCGCCGCAAACCCGAAGAGGTCATGGCGGCGCACGCGCTGCTCGCCGGTCACGTCGCCGGTCACCGCCATGACTGACACGCAAACCTGTCTGGTCCTGGAACTCTCATGACGTCCCCATCGTCCCCCACCGGCTTTCGCGCCGGCATCGACCTCGGCGGCACCAAGATCGCCGGCATCCTTTTTGACGCGTCGGAGACGGTCGTGGCCGAAGCCCGCCGCCCCTCGCCCAAGGGCGACTATGGCGCCACTTTGAACGCGATTGCCGACGTTGTGCGCGACCTTGAAGCAACGGCTGGCGCTGCGGCATCGATCGGCATCGGCATGCCGGGTTGCGTGGCGCCAGCCACCGGTCGCGTGCAGAACGCCAACTCCACCTGGCTCAACGGCCAGCCCATCAAGGCCGACCTTGAACAACGGCTCGGCCGGCCCGTTCGCCTTGCCAACGACGCCAACTGCTTTGTGTTGTCGGAAGCCACCGATGGCGCCGCCGCCGGCGCCAGCGTGGTCTTCGGCGTGATCATCGGCACCGGCTGTGGCGGCGGCATCACGATCGATGGCCGGCTGGTCGATGGACCGCGCGCGATCAGCGGCGAATGGGGCCACACGCCGCTGCCCTGGATGACGCCCGACGAATTCGATCGCACCCAGTGCTGGTGTGGCCGCAAGGGCTGCATCGAAACCTGGGTCTCCGGCACCGGCCTCGCCCGCGACCACCTCCAGCAGAGCGGCCGCACCGCCACCGGCGAGCAGATCGTTGCCTTGGCGGCCGCCGGCGACGTGGCCGCGCAAACCGCACTCGACCGTCACGCCAGCCGTCTCGCGCGCGGGCTCGCCATGATCTGCAACGTGCTTGACCCGCACGTGATCGTCTTGGGCGGCGGCCTGTCGCAATTGAAACACCTCTATACTGTGCTGCCGGACCTGATGGCGCCCCACATCCTCGCCGCCGACACCAGCGTGATCATTCGCGCGCCGAAATGGGGCGATGCGTCCGGTGTGCGCGGCGCCGCCCGGCTTTGGCCCTAAGTGGCGCCCGCTTGCAGCGGCCACAGGTGTGGCCCTCACATCACTCGACGGCGCCCCGCGCATCACTTAAAACCGCCGCCAAGTCAGCAAGGAGCCGACATGCGGCGAGCAGTATACACCATGCGGCCGGCAGCGCGCATTGCGGGTGGCCTGTTGATCACGCAGCTCACCTTGCAGCTCACTGGCGGCACCGCCTTCGCCAAGCCGCTTGATGCCGAAGCCTGCGCGCAGATCAAAGCGCAGCGCGACACGCTGGCCGCCACCGGCGTCGGCGAACTGGTCCGCAACCGCCCGCCGGCCAACCGCGCCGACATTTCCAGCGAACGCGCCAAGCAGGTGCGCACGCTCATTGCGCTCGATGGCCAGCTGCGGTTCCGCTGCGGCATGGACTTGCTGCTGCCGAGCCTGAAACCTGACCCTGTCGAAGAGTTCGTTGATGCGGGCGACACGGCCGGCAGCGGCCGCCCGTCGCCGCGCGCTCCAGTCGTGAAAAAGCCGAAGGCCGCCAAAGCCGCGCCCGCTGCGCCCGAACCAGTCGGCGCACCAGCGCCCCAGACACCCCGCACAGCCGCGATCAAAACCGGCACCACCACCGAACCGGCAGCCGAGCCTGCCGCACCGAAAGCCACCGCCAAAGCGCGCTCCAAGGCTGACGATGCCTATCGCGCTCCAGCCGGCGCCGACCCCAACGGCACGCCGCTCGACAAGCAGATCCCGAGGCCGCAGTAGCGGCCGCCCCGAAGCCGCAGTAGCGGCCGCCCAGAAGCCGCAGTAGCGGCCGCAACGGCCCAACAGCGCGAGACAAGAAAAAACCGGACACGCGCAGACAGTGCGAGCCCGGTTTCAGATGGGTGTCACCTGCCAAGTTCGGCAGGCCGAAAGCCTCAAGGGAGGGGGAACGACCTTCGGAAGCTGATCGTTGCAGCACATCTACAATCCCAAGCGGCGCCTGCATCAGCAAGACAACCCCGCGCATGTGAGCCGTGACCCAGCCGCATAGCGATATCGCCCAGCTGCCGCCCAGTCGCCACCCAGGTCTGCGCCGCTCAGTTCTGCCAAGTCCGCGCCTTGCTGACCAGAAAGTCCCGGAACACCTGGACTTTCTTCGAAGTCTTCAGCTCTTCTGGATAGACAAAGAAGATCTGCATGTTCGGCAGCTCGACGTCGCGCAGCACCGGCACGAAGTCGGTCTCCTCGTTGGTCAAATAATCCGGCACAACCCCAATACCGATCCCCGCGCGGATCGCGTACTTCATCGCGATCACGCTGTTGGCCGTATAGGCCGGCACACGCGGTGCCATGCCTTCGCGGCCAGCAATTTCCAGCGACCGGATCGCGCTCAAATGCGCCTGCGGAATCCCCGAGTAAGAGACGATCCTGTGCTTGTCGAGCGCTTCCAGCGACTGCGGCGCGCCGTGCTTCTTGATGTATTGCGCGCTGGCGTAAGCGTGGATCTGCATGTTGAACAGCGGCCGGCGGATCAGATCGCCGTGCTGCGGCTCGCTGGCCCAGATCGCCACGTCCGCCTCGCGCATGGAGATGTCGAGCTGCCCTTCCGCCAGGATCAGACTGACGCGGATTTCCGGATAGGCATCGAGAAACTCGCGCAGCCGCTGCGTGATCCACACCGTGCCGAGGCCGGTCGGCGCCGTCACGCGCAGTTCGCCGGCGGGCTTGGTCGTCGCATCCGCCAGCATCGTCTCGGCGGTGGCCAGTTTGTTGAGAATTTCGCTCGCCGTGCGGAACAGCATCTCACCCTGCTCAGTCAGCACCAGCCCGCGCGCGTGCCGGTGGAACAAGGCGACGCGCAGGTCCTTTTCCAGCGCAGAGACCTGCCGGCTGACCGCCGACTGGCTCATGCGCAGCGTGTCGCCCGCATGCGTGAAGCTGCCCGCTTCAGCGGCGGCATGAAAGATCCGAAGTTTGTCCCAGTCCATGTCGCCCCTGCGCATTTCGTGTGGTGACCAATTATTCCGCGGCTTTTGCCGCATGCGCGGTGGCGGCCAGATACCGTTCGGATTCAAGTGCAGCCATGCAGCCCATCCCGGCCGCCGTCACCGCTTGGCGGAACGTCTCGTCCTTCACATCGCCGGCGGCGAACACGCCAGGAATTGAGGTGGCGGTCGAATCCGGTTTGGTGATCAGATATTTGCCGGATGTCATCTCCAACTGGCCAACAAACAATTCGGTCGCTGGCGCGTGCCCGATGGCGATGAACACGCCGTCCACTGTGCGCGCGGTGATGGCGCCCGTTTTGACGTTTTTCAGCCGCACGCCGGTGACCGACTTTGGCTCAGCAGTGCCGGTAATTTCCTCAATAGCCGTGTCCCAGATCACGGTGATCTTCGGGTTCTTGAACAGCCGGTCCTGCAGGATTTTTTCGCCGCGGAAGCTGTCACGGCGATGCACGACAGTCACCGTCTTCGCAAAGTTGGTCAGGAAGATCGCCTCTTCGACCGCCGTGTTGCCACCGCCGACGACGATCACGTCCTTGCCCTTGTAGAAGAACCCATCGCACGTCGCGCACGCTGAAACGCCATGCCCCTGGAAGGCTTTTTCGCTCGGCAGGTCAAGCCAGCGCGCCTGCGCGCCGGTGCAGATGATGAGCGCGTCGCAGCTGTAAGTGTCGCCGCTGTCGCCGGTCAGTTTGAATGGCCGGCCGCCGAGTTCGACTTTGGTGATATGGTCCATCACCATCTCGGTGCCGACGTGCTCGGCCTGCCCGCGCATCTCGTCCATTAGCCATGGGCCCTGGATGACCTTGGCAAAGCCCGGATAGTTCTCGACGTCGGTGGTGATCGTCAGCTGGCCACCAGGTTGGATGCCTTAAATCAGCATCGGCTTCAGCATGGCGCGGGCCGCATAGATCGCAGCCGTGTAGCCAGCCGGGCCGGACCCGAGAATGATGACCGCGCGGTGATGATTCGTGCTCATGAGGCGCTCTGTTGCTGCTATGCCGGAGGTCAGAAATGCGGCCCCAGCGGCGTGTTCGACCCGTCCATATCCGAGTCCATGCAGCCAAGCCATGCGTTAAACGCATAAATAGGTGATTTTTGTCCCGCTGCAAGGCCGCCGCGGCCGACCGCGCTTGTGGACGGTGCGCTGCGCCCAAAGCACCACCAGCGGCCCAGGCGCCTGCGCCCTGCCGTTTGCACCCTGTTCTGCGCCCCCAGCAAAAGCGCCGGGGGAGACGCGCGGCGTTGCCGCCGAAGGTGTTGTGCTCCGGGTGAGCGGAGCGGTGGACGGTGCAGAGCTCTTGCGAACCCGGTGCCGTCCTGCGGCGTCGCCGCGCGTCTTGGCTGTGCACGGGGATCTTGGGGCGTGGAGGGGCGTTTACGCCACTTGCAGGCGAACCCTCCGTAGGGGTCTCCCAGTCCAGCCCAACCGTGACGCCGTGCCGTCAAACACAGCGTTCTAATCGGCCGTTACAGCAGCCCAACCCAGATTTCGACGGTCATGATCCGCCCCGGCTGGTCGGGATGACACCAGACTGACACACCTGCCTGATTTTGCAACCTATTGGTGTTGTTAAGGTTTATTGCGCGGGCACAAAACCAAAACCCATGATGGCGTGCGCAATCCGTAGGGCGGATGAGCGTCGCGACATCCGCCGTCCAGCGCCACATCTCGCCCACCACCCAGCCGCGGCGGATGACGGACGCCGAACCGCGTCCTCTTCCGCCCTACACCAACACCAAAACCTATGATGGCGTGCGCAATCCGTAGGGCGGATGAGCATCGCGACATCCGCCGTCCAGGGCCACATCTCGCCCACCACCCAGCCGCGGCGGATGACGGACGCTGAACCGCGTCCTCTTCCGCCCTACACAAGAACCAAAACCCATGATGGCGTGCGTAATCCGTAGGGCGGATGAGCGTCGCGAAATCCGCCGCCGCCAGCGACCGGCCGCCCCGGCGAAAACTCTACCCCGGCCCGATCATCGTCTCGGGGCGCACAATGGCGTCGAAATCCGCCTCCGAAATCCCTTCTTTCACCGCCTCCACCCGCAACGTCGTGCCGTTCTTGTGCGCGGTCTTGGCGATCTTGGCGGCTTTGTCGTAACCGTATTTCGGCGCCAGCGCCGTCACCAGCATCAGCGAGCGATCCAGCGCCGCCTTGATGTTGTCTTCCCGCGCCTCGATGCCGACGACGCAGTTGTCCGTGAACGACACCGTCGCATCCGCCATCAGTTGCACCGACTGTAAGAAGTTATAAGCCATTACCGGATTGAATACGTTCAACTCGAAATGACCGGACGCGCCAGCAAACGTCAGCGCGGCGTTGTTCCCAAAAATCTGCACGCACACCATTGTCAGCGCCTCGCACTGCGTCGGATTGACCTTGCCCGGCATGATCGACGAGCCGGGCTCGTTCTCCGGCAAGCTCAATTCGCCGAGACCTGAGCGCGGACCAGACCCCAGAAACCGGATATCGTTGGCGATCTTGAACAGCGCGGCCGCCACCGTGTTGATCGCGCCGTGGCTCATCAGCATGGCATCATGCGCTGCGAGTGCCTCGAATTTGTTCGGCGCCGTCGAGAACGGCAGCCCCGTAATGCTGGCGATGCGATCGGCAACTTTCTCCGCAAAACCCTTCGGCGCATTCAAGCCGGTGCCAACAGCGGTGCCGCCCTGCGCCAGTTCCATCAGCATCGGCAGCGTCTGCTCGATACGGCGGATGCCGTTGGCGATCTGCTGCGTGTAGCCGCCGAATTCCTGACCCAAGCGTGAGCGGCGTCGCATCCTGCGTGTGCGTGCGGCCGATCTTGATGATGTGCGCCCACGCCTTCGACTTTGCATCCAGCGCCTTGTGCAGATGCGTCAGCGCCGGCAGCAGGCGATGGTGGATTTCTTCGGCGCAGGCGATGTGCATGGCCGTCGGGTATGTGTCGTTCGACGACTGGCTCATGTTGACGTGATCGTTGGGGTGCACGGGCTTTTTCGAGCCCATCACGCCGCCGAGCATTTCGATGGCGCGGTTCGAGATCACCTCGTTGGCATTCATGTTCGATTGCGTGCCGGAGCCCGTCTGCCAGACCACCAACGGGAAGTGCGCATCCAGCTTGCCGTCGATGACTTCCTGCGCGGCGCGCACGACGGTGTCGCCAACCTCGGGCTTGAGACCACCCAGCGCCATGTTGGCCTCGGCCGCCGCCCGCTTAACGATGCCGAGCCCGCGGATCACCGACTTGGGCTGCCGCTCCCAGCCGATCTTGAAATTGCCGAGGCTGCGCTGCGCCTGCGCGCCCCAATACTTATCCGCCTCCACTTCGATCGGGCCGAAGGTATCGGTTTCAGTGCGGGTCTTGGTCATGGAGCTGGCTCGCGCGGCTGATGAGGTCGGTGGCGAGCCTCATAACCGCCCCTTACTTCGGCAGCAAGGTCTGCACTTTCGGCCAATTCTTATCGGCGGCGGGAATGAAGCTCGCCTGCTTGGATTGCCACAGCTTGGCAACGTCGGCGTTGTAGTTCACATACAGCTTGCCATCGACGATGGTCCACGCGGCGGGATCGGCGTCCGCCTTGTAGCCCTGACTGGCGGCATAGGCGCAGAAGCCGCCGTATTTCGGCGCGTACTTGTCCGGTGCAACATCAAAGGCCGCCTGGTTTGCCGCACTGGCAAACTGATAGGTCGCGCCGCCCCACACCGATTGGAAATCTTTGCCGCCTTGCACCAGTTTCCCAGCAGTGAAATAGCCAACCGGGTCGAACCCGCGCAGCGCCAGCCCCGCCTTGTCGAGATTGACCGGCGCTGCCGACTTCGGATCGAACGCATGGGCCAGCCGCAGGGTGGCACCAACACCAACAGCCGCGACGCAGAGTGAAACGAATAAACGGCGATGCAAGGTCATGAGCTTGGCTCCCAAAAATTGCATTTCAACCCATCTGCACAATTCGCCCGGCATTTTACAAATCAATCCCCATCGTGCCCCGATCACATTCGCGCGCGTCCGCTTGCTAGAACGCAAGTGCTCGCTGTCTCCGGTGCCGCGCGGGCGACCCATTTTTCGTCATCCCGGCGAAGGCCGGGACCCACGGCAACGTGCTGGTTGTCGCTTCGAACAACTCCACGTTCCCTTATGCAGACCTTCAAATTTGCATACGAGCCGACAGGGCCAGCTCCGCCACTTGCCGTGGGTCCCGGCCTGCGCCGGGATGACGAGAGGGGAAGAGGTGCTCGCAATTTTCGAACTGAACCGTACCGCTGTTCGATGCGGCCCGCAAAATCATGCTACCAAGCGCACTTCGCACACAGGAGTCCCGCGCCCATGACTGTCACTTTCTCCCCCGCCGACGCTGAAGCTTTCGCAGCCCTGCTGCTCGCCGCCCGCAAGCCCGGCGCCAAACGCGCCGCAACCCCCGCGAAGCTGCCGCTGACGGACGCCGACGCTTACCTGGTGCAAGACATCGTGCGCGCCAAGCTCGGCCCGACGCAGGGCTGGAAAGTCGGCGCCGCCAACGCTACCGCCGAGCCCAACTGCGCGCCCGTCTTGCAGGGCGGCATCATCGCCGCCGGCAGCGCGGGCATTCCGCTGTCGATCCCGGTGCCAAATCCCACCGGCATCGAAGTGGAAATCGCCTTCCGCATGGCCAAGGCGTTTCCCGCCGCTGCAACAGCCCCCAGCGCCGCCGACATTCTCGCCGGCATCGGCTCAACCCATGTGGCGATGGAATTATGCGCCTATCGCCTTGCCGGCGGCCCGAACGCCCCACCCAAGGCGCTGCTCGCCGACAACGGCATGAACCTCGGCTTTCTGATCGGCCCGGAGGTCAAAGACTGGCGCGCCGTCGATGCGCACAAGCAGATCGCGCGGGCGTGGGTTGATAATAAAGCCGCCGTCGAAATGACTGCCGGACACACCCAAAAAGACCTTGCCGCCCTGCTCGTCTGGCTGGTCGGCCACGTGGTCACCAAGCGAGGCGGGCTGCCCGCGGGCAGCGTCGTCGCCACCGGCTCGTGGACGGGCGTCCACTGGGTCGATCACGCAGCCAACGTCGCCGCCGAATTTCCCGGCCTCGGCCGGCTCGAGGCGCGATTGGCCTTGTAAGAAAAAAAGCGGCGGCGGGGGTGCGCCAATCCAGCGCGCGATCGCGCCACCCCACTATTCCCGCCCCGCCCCACAGATCCCTCTTTGCTTCCATGGCGCACGATCTCTGAGGCAACACTACCCAACAGCCGCCACCCCAAACGACGTCGCCCCATGAAAACGCGGACCGATGCGCTTGGCATCGGCCCGCGTGGGCATGGCATCAATGCTTCCAACGCTCAGGCCTTGGTGCCTTCGCGGAGTTGGCGCAGGCGCATGCGGAGCGCGCTGGTGTCGTCGCGCCAGGAGCTGGCGAAGATGTCGTCGGTGCCGAACAGCCAGTTCTTGAAGCCGCGGCGGTTGTGATCGTAATCGGCGAGCGCGACCTGCTGCAGCGCTTGCATGTCGGTCTGCAACGTCCGCAGCATGTCGAGCGGCTGCGCGCTGCCGCGTTCGAGCAACTCCAACCGGTTGGAGATGATGCCGAGATCGCCGCCGCTTTCCAGACGCCATTGGTCGAGATTGCCGGCCAAGGTCTGCTGGTTGTTGCCGAGCTTGACGAGCGCATCGTGCATCTCGACGAAGTCGGCCTTGTTGAAGTCGTTCTGTGCCTTGAGCGAGCCATCGAGGCTGCTCACGCGGTTGGCCAGCGGTTCAGCGACCTGCGCCATAGCAGACGTCAGTTCAAGCCGGTTCTGATCGAATTGGCCCTTGAGCGACTGGAAGCGTTCCGCCAGCAAAGTCTGCAAAGCGGCGGGGTTCTGGCCAGCGGCCTGCTGCTCGCGGCGGGCCGCAGTCATCTGCTCATCGAGGCTCCGCAGCCGGTCACTGACGCCGCTCATGACGCGCTGGCCGTCCGCCTGGCGTGTTTCAATGTTGCGCTCGAGATTTTCGAGGCGCTGTGTCGCCTGGCGCACCTGCTCAGTGACTGCAACGAGTTGATCGGTGACCAGATCGGCCAATCCGGAGGTCGAACTGCCAGCCACGACTTTGTCGATCGACTTCAGGCGATCGCCAACCGTCATCCAGTTGCGCGAGCCTTCCTGCAGCGAACTGGTGACCGACTTTTCGAGGCCTTGCAGACGGTCGGTCAGCGCCGCAGCGGTGCGGGCGAGATCGCCGAGCCGGTCTTCGACGTTGGCTTCGACCGCGCGCAAATGATCAACCATGGGACCCAGATCAGCGGCGCCGCCGCCAACGCCACGGCTGTCGAGCACGTCGCGTTGCAGATCACGCATGAGGTCGGTCAAAGCGCGGCGATCGGTGGCCATCTCAGCCTGCATGGAGCGGATTGATTGCTCAAGCATATCGAGCCGGCCTTGAATGCCATCGCCATTGAACGGCGCGGCCGCCGCCATGCGTTCGCGCGGTTCGGGTGCAGCGTAAACTGGAGCAGAGCGCTGTGGACGGCGGTCGGCGGCACGCTCAACGCGTGGGGCCACGGGTTCGCGGCGGCGCGGCCCATCGCGTTCAACGTCGCGTTCTATGTCCCGGGAAATGTCCCGCGCGGGTGCGCGGTTCGGCCAATCCCACGATTGCCAGCCAGCGGCGTGCCGCAGCAACAGCGCGATCGCCGGAATTTCACGATTGTAGTTGAGCAGCACCCACAGCATGTCGTGCACACTGGCGCCACGTGCGCCGCCATGGCTGACGGCCTGGGCTGAGGCGCGGCGGAGTACGTCTTCGAATTCAGCGGAAGCGCGCGGCGCACTCTGGCTGTGAGCCAAGCCGACTGGGATTTCCGAAGCGATGACCGCTGCGCTCTCACGGCGCAGATGCGCTTCGCGAATGCCGCGCTCTTCGAGAATGTCAGCGGCCGCTTCAACGCGGGTCAGCGCGTGAACCAAATGTTCGAGGCGGACTTCGCTGGCGCCGTGCGCCTGCGCGATGTCGTAGGCGTGATTGCAGCACGCCATGACGGTGTCATCGATGGTGACGGGATCGGGCCGTCCGCTGGCCATCGGCGCGCGCGGGCGCGTACCATTGAGCCCGAACTCGCTCGCGCCATAGGCGTCACGGCCTGTGCGCGCCTGCGACAGCCGCAAATCCAAATCCTCGCCTCGATACGCCATCGTCACGTCTCCTCGCTGCAAAATGCAGCGCTCTTCGATCTGGCCAGCCGGGCCGGGCGGTTTCACCATGGCTTTTGCACAGCCCGCTATCGGGGCTTAGCAAGAGCCGCGCCAATCCGGCTGCCCCACCGGAAAGACGTCAGGTCACATCACTGCGGCACCCAGCTTCCGGCGATCGGGCCGCGCTCCAGGAGCTGCCGCGTTGCAGTACGCACAAGGGTGTTATGCCACAAAACAGGCAAACTCTTGACAATCGCAGACTAACCCACGCGGGGCCGACTGGCGAGCCGGGAGAAAAGCTGTTTCAGTCTTTAGTCAATAGGCGTCTGGGCTCGGATGCCAATTGATCGAAGATGGGCAACGTATTGATAGTCAATCATAGTTAAAGAAACGTACCCTGTGCGGGTGAGTCCGGTCCCGGCGCCGCTGATTTGGCCACCACCTGCTGCAGATGCCGCCCTTCGACGCGGGAACTGTTGATCGCGGGCGACAATTCTTCAATTTTCAAGAGATCGGCCGGGGCTGGCAGCAGGTGCGTGGCGGCCTCCTGATCGCGAACGTTTTTGATGTCGAGCCAGGCGTCAAAGGCTGCTTCCGGCAGGATCGCTGGCATGCGGTCGTGGATGGCGGCGACGGTTGTATTGGCGGCAACCGTCAGGATCGCCATGGTCTCTATCTCGCTGCCATCTTTGCCCATCCAATGCTCCCAGAGGCCGGCAAAGGCGATCAGGCCGGGCGCCGCGGCTCTGGCAATCATATGCGGCCGTTTGGCACCTGCCGGGCCGGTCCACTCATAAAAGGCATCCGCGGGCACCAGGCAACGGCGATGGCGCATGGCCGCTTTGAACGAGGGCTTTTCGAGGGCTGTCTCGGCGCGCGCATTGAGGAGGGTGGTAAATTCCCCAGGCTCTTTGACCCAGCCGGGGATCAATCCCCAGCGCACCAGCACCAACTCGCGCTTGCTGTCGGCGCCCATGCGGACGATCGACACCGGCTGGGTCGGTGCAATGTTATAGCGCGGCGGAAAAGGGTGATCGCGGAGCGGCCGGAAGTAGGCTCGGACGGCTTCAACCGGTGATGTGAGACTGTAACGCGAACACATAGTCGCCTCTCAGCATGGCCGCCTCTCAGCGTGCGGCGGGCCTCACCCGCGTGGCGCACCGGGCAGCGGGCGCGACCGGGGCAATTGAGACTGCGCATCGGGCACGTTCGGCCGTTGCGGTGCCGCCTTGGCGGTCGATCCACCAGCCGGAACCGCCGCCGCGGCCGGCAAGGCGACGGCATCCGGCCGCGGCCACGCAAAATCATCGGCGCGGCCGGGCTTCGATGGCAGCCGTTCGCCCTTCACCCAGACCGCCGCGTAGTTGGCCAAGCTCGCCGTTCCGCGGCGGCGGCCGGCCGGCCCGACAGCATCAGGCAGCGCGGCCACCATGGTGCTCACTGAGACGCCGTTACCGACGTCGTCGGCAAGCATTTCAAAGCGTGGCTGGCTGGCCTCGGCTGTCTCTTTGCGGGTGACCAGCGCAATCACTGCAGCGGCGATGGCCGGCCTGACAATCTCGACTGTGCTTGTCTCTTCGCGCCCATTGGCACCGACAAACTTCAAGGTCAGCCGGCTCGTCTCGACTTTCTGATCGCCCTGCCCGGGCGCGCCGCGCACATGTGCGAGAGAGGGAGCAGACCCGCCCTGTGCCCCGCCTTGAACCAAACTCCGCGCCGGCTCTTTGCCGTCTTTGCCGTCCTTCGCCACAATGCTCTTCCAGGCCAGAGCAGCGGCCTTTTCCGGGTTGATCCGGCGCTGGTCCGGTTCAGCGCCGGCCAGCGGAACAGCCCGCTCGGCGCGCGCGGTCGCCAGATCGCGCTTGAGTTCATTGGCAACCAGCGACGCCAGCTTCCGGTTGCCAGCACTGGTGAAGCCGACGCCATCGCCGTCGCGCAGCTTCTCACGGTTGCCGGCAATGTCCGGTCCAAATTGGCTGAACGAGCCGTTCTCGTCGGCAAAGCTTTCAGCAACTTCGACAAAGCGAATGCCGTTGGCTTGCGCGCGTTCGAGCAGCACTTCGTTGACAGTCTCTGCATCGGCATTCGCATCGGCGCGGCGCAGCGGCGGCATGCCGACCACATAAATTGCCATATTGCGCCGCTTCAGCGCCTTGAGCAGCCGGTCGAACCGCTGACCGTACTGTTCCTTCCAGGCGGACGTGCAGCATCGAATCGCATTACTGCCTTGCACGCGGAGTGAGCCGCGATCATTCAATCCGATCAGAATGACGGCAATGTGGATGACGTCCCGTGCCTGCTCTTCGGCGCGAACATCCTCGTCAGTTTCGATGCGCAGAAAAGAAGGAACCGAGCGGTGCTTCTTGGGCAGATCGACGCGGTCGAGCGACTTGGCGACGTCGCTGAGCCCTTGCAACAGGCCCTCCGCATAGCCGTCGCCATAGACTTGCAGCTTGTAGATATCGCCCGGTGGGAACGGTGTGACGTAACTGACGCCGCCGCCAGCGAGATCGTCGGTGCTTTGGGCGCGTGCGGACATTGTGAGGGCCAGCATGCAAGTGAAAGCCAGCAAGGCCACGATCGCACACAACCATGCTGCACGCGAGCACAACCCCTGGTGCAGCATCAGAACTCCGTTTTTGGCCTGCCGGCCGTCCATGCCGATCTCCGCGCCGCGGTTTCCCACAAGATTCGTATCGCACACGCTTGCCACGGCTCACCCCATGGCGTCGAGAGGGTCACAACCCTGACGGACGCTGTCGCAGTTGCGCGCGGCGCCCTTGTGGCAACACGCCCCGGCTTTGGGCCAGGGCGTAAGGGGTGAGGGCGTGAGTGCTACTGACAGCAGATATCAAACGTTACTGCTTGGGCGTGGCCGGTGCCGGAGCGCCTTGTGGGGCAGCCTTTTCTTTGGCCGATTCGACGACATCCTTCGTCTTCTCAACGGCCTTCGCGCCAAGATCCTTGGCTTTGTCGACAACGCCCTTGCCAACTTCCTTGGCTTTATCCAGCGCCGGGCCCGCACCTTCCTTGGTCTTGTCAGACAGCGCCTTCAGCTTGTCCTGCGCCTTTTCAAGCAGCGACTTCTTGGTGCCGCGGCCATAGGGCTCAAGCGCAGCAATCACGTCTTTGGTGGCCTGCGGCAATGAAATGACCGTCTTGCCATCCTTCTTCGAGAACACCAGCGCATTGTACCGCACGCCGACAGCTTTTTCGCCGGCGCCGAGAATACCGCCGGTGCCGAGCAGCACGCCTTCAACTTCATTCGACGAGTTGAGGATCAGGTCCTTGATGTCGCCAATCACCACACCGTCCTTGTTGACGACATTGGCGCCGATCAGCTTGTCACGGGCGGTGTATTGCTGCGGGCCGAGGCCCTTGTAGAAGACGCCACCGGGGATCGCGACCTTGCCGGCCGCGGGCGCTGTTGCTGGGGCGGTCGTTTGAGCGAATGCCGGTCCGCTTGTCAGCACAACGGCAGACATGAGGGCTCCGAAAATCATCTTATTCATGACAGTTCCTTCTCTGATCTCAGCCGCGAAAAACCCGGATGTGAGTTTCGGCTGGTGAATACTGGGTTGCAAATAGCGCCATGGGCGTGAACCGAAGCTGAACCTGACGCCATTCTCTGTATTGGTATATAAGAACTCGACGGGGCCAGAACAAGCAGTGTGGGCGCCGCCAGGCACGGGATGCACGCGATCGGGGCCCCTGTCACGCACCGTACGTGCGCTCTGGATGCTGTTCCTGGGGACAACGCATCTTGGGGACAACGTGAGCACCTGCGACAGGCCGCCGCGGAGCGGCATTGCATGGCCCCGGCGCGTGCTATACTCGGCACTCAACATTGACCGGCCGCACTGTGCACCGCTGGCCCTTTTGCGCATTGAAGGACACCCGTCTTGGCTGACGATAAAAACCCGCCCCAAGATCCCCCCAAGGATCCACCAGCCGGTGGCACGCCCAAAGAACCGAGCGATATCCGCCCGATCACCATCGGCGAGGAAATGAAGCGCTCGTTCCTCGACTACGCCATGAGCGTGATCGTCTCGCGTGCGTTGCCCGACGTACGCGACGGGCTCAAACCCGTGCATCGGCGCATTCTGTACGGCGCCGACGAACTTGGCGTGCGCTGGAACACCAAATACGTCAAAAGCGCCCGCATCGTCGGCGACGTGATGGGCAAATATCATCCACACGGCGATCTCGCGATCTATGACGCGCTGGTCCGCATGGCGCAGGAGTGGTCGCTCGCGCTGCCGCTGATCGACGGGCAAGGCAACTTCGGCTCCATCGACGGCGATAGTCCGGCGGCGATGCGCTACACCGAATCGCGGCTGGCGAAAGTCACGCAGTACCTGCTCGACGATCTCGACAAGGACACGGTCGACTTCCAAGACAACTACGACGGCAGCGAACACGAGCCGAAGGTGCTACCGGCCAAGTTCCCGAATCTGCTGGTCAACGGCGCTGGCGGCATTGCGGTTGGCATGGCCACCAACATTCCGCCCCATAACCTCGGCGAAGTGATCGACGCCTGCATCGCCGCGCTTGAGAATCCCGAGATCACGATCGAAGATCTCTGCCAGATCATTCCCGGGCCTGATTTTCCGACCGGCGCGCTGATGCTCGGCCGGGCCGGCGCGCTCTCGGCCTACCACAAAGGCCGCGGCTCGATCATCATGCGCGCGAAAGTGCATGTGGAGGAGATCCGCAAGGATCGCGAGGCGCTGATCGTCACCGCTATTCCCTATCAGGTCAACAAGAAGACGCTGATCGAGAAGATTGCGGAACAAGTGCGCGACAAGCGCATCGAAGGTATCTCGGACCTGTGGGATGAAAGCAACCGCGAAGGCATCCGCATCGTCATCGAACTGAAGCGCGATGCAACGTCGGACGTGGTGCTCAACCAGCTTTGGCGGCATTCAGACCTGCAGACGACGTTCGGCGCCAACATGATTGCGCTCAACGGCGGCCGGCCAGAAATGCTCAATCTGCGCGACATCATTCTCGCCTTCAATGCGTTCCGCGAAGAAACGGTGTCGCGGCGCACCAAGTTCCTGCTCACCAAATCGCGCAACCGGGCGCATGTGTTGGTCGGTCTGGCCATTGCGGTTGCCAATATCGACGAGATGATTGCACTCATCCGTGGCGCTGCATCCCCGGCGGATGCCAAAGAAAAGATGATCGCGCGCCAGTGGCCGGCCGGCGATGTCACGCCACTGGTCGAACTGATCGCCGATCCACGGCACAAGGTGGCCGGCGACGGAACCTACAAACTGTCCGACACGCAGGCGACAGCCATTCTCGCCCTGACACTGTCACGGCTCACGGCCCTCGGCCGCGAGGAAATCGGCGACGAGTTGCGCAAGATCGGCATTGAAATCCAGGACTTCCTGGACATCCTGTCGTCACGCACGCGCATCATCACGATCATTCGTGACGAGCTGTCGGCGATCAAAGCCGAGTTCGCCATCCCACGCCGCACCGAAATCATCGAAATGGAAGGCGACCTCGAAGACGAGGATCTGATCGCGCGGGAAGACTGCGTCGTCACTGTCTCCATGAAGGGTTACGTCAAACGCGTCCCGCTGGCGACCTACCGGGCGCAGCGCCGCGGTGGCAAAGGCCGCGCCGGCATGTCGACGCGTGACGAAGATGTCGTCACCGAGATCTTCATCGCCTCCACGCATACGCCCGTGCTGTTCTTCTCCTCACGCGGCATGTGTTACCGCATGAAGGTTTGGCGTTTGCCGGCGGCGACACCGCAATCTCCAGGCAAAGCGCTGATCAACCTGCTGCCGCTGGTGGAAGGCGAAACGATCACCTCGATCCTGCCGCTGCCGGAAGACCCGACCACGTGGGCAGCGCTCGAACTGATGTTTGCCACCCGCTCCGGCAACATCCGCCGCAACAGCCTCGGCGACTTCGAGAACATTCAGCGTCAAGGCAAGATCGCCATGAAGCTCGACGAGGGCGACAGCATCGTCTCCGTCGCCATCGCCGCACCAACCGATGACTGCTTGCTGACCACCGCACAGGGCCAATGTATTCGGTTCCTGATCGGCGACGAGGTGCGCATGTTCCGCGGCCGCGATTCAGACGGCGTGCGCGGCATCCGCCTCGAAGACGGCGACAAGATCATTTCCATGGCTATTCTTCGCCACACGGAAGCGACGGCCGACGAGCGGACGGCGTATCTGAAACAAGCTGGCAGTATCCGGCGCGCGCAGAACGCCGAAGCAGCCGGCGACGACGCCGATGCAGCACCGGCGGCCGAGAGCGATGACGAAACCACCAGCGGCATCGCCGAACTCACGCCGGAACGGTATGCCGAACTCGGCGCGCGCGAGCAGTTTGTACTCACCGTCTCGACCAAGGGCTTCGGCAAACGCACCTCGTCGTATTCAATCCGCACCAGCGGCCGTGGCGGCAAGGGCATCACTGCCATGATCGTCAACGAGCGCAATGGCGATCTCGTCGGCGCGTTCCCGGTCGAGGACAGCGATCAGATCATGCTGGTGACAGATGCCGGCAAGCTGATCCGCTGCCCCGTGCATGATGTCCGCATCACCGGCCGCAGCGTGCAGGGCGTGCGCATTTTCAAAACGGACGACGCCGAGAAGGTCGTCTCCGTCGAGCGCATCCCGGACGATGGATCGGGCTCTGAAGGCGAAGGCGATGCCACCGGCGAGGCCCCAACCGGTAAGTGAGGTTGCGGATGGCTGCAGCAGCACGCGACGTCGACTGTTGCATCGCCGGTGGCGGGCCCGCCGGCATGATGGCTGGCTTGCTGCTCGCCCGCGCCGGGGTTCGCGTGCTCGTGCTCGAAAAGCACGCCGATTTCCTGCGCGACTTCCGCGGCGACACCGTGCATCCCTCGACGCTCGAGATCATGGACGAACTTGGGCTCTATGACCGCTTCCTGCAGCGTCCGCACGTCAAGGCCCACCGCCTGCAGGGACGCTTTGGTGAACTCGAAGCGACATTCGCTGACTTCACGCAACTCCCGACGCGCGCCAAATTTATCGCGATGATGCCGCAGTGGCACTTCCTCGATTTTCTCGCCACTGAGGCGCGCCGCTACTCCACGTTCGAATTGATCATGCAGGCGGAAGCGGTCAGCCTTACGACAAAAGCCGAAAGGACGATCGGCCTCGTTGCGCGAACGCCCGGCGGCACACTCACCGTCACCTGCGACCTCTTGCTCGGTTGCGACGGCCGGCACTCGACCATCCGAAGAGCAGCGGGACTGACCGTTGAAGACTTCGGCGCACCCATGGATGTGCTGTGGTTCCAGCTATCCCGCAGCCTATCCGATCCTGAGGAATCAACCGGCAGTTTCGGCACCGGACACATTTTCATCGCCATCAATCGCGGTGACTACTGGCAGTGCGGCTTCGTCATTGCGAAAGGCACGCTCGACGCAGTGAAGGCTCAGGGGATCGAGACCGTTCGCAGCCAGATCGCAACCCTTGCGCCCATGCTGGCGGACCGGGTCGGGGAACTCAGCGGCTTTGATGACATGAAGCAGCTGACCGTTGGCGTCGACCGGTTGACCCAATGGCACAAGCCCGGTGTGCTCTGCATCGGCGACGCGGCCCACACCATGTCGCCAATTGGTGGCGTCGGGATCAATCTGGCGATCCAGGATGCAGTGGCTGCAGCCAACCTGCTGGCCGCCCCCTTGCGCGCGCGATCGCTGACAGATGCCGATCTGGCGGCCGTCGAGGTGCGGCGCATGCGGCCGACACAGATAATGCAATGGATGCAGGTGCAGATCCAGAAGCGCGTTATTTCAGGCGTGCTTGGGGCCGGCGGACCGCTCTCGCCGCCATTACCATTGCGGCTGATTGCGAGATATCCTCGGCTCGCGCGGTTCCCAGCACGCCTGATGGGTCTCGGCTACCGCCGCGAGCACGTGGCGGTGAAATCAATTCCGGCCGGTCCACGCAGTATTTCCTGAGCAGCGTCGCGCGAAAGCACTGCTGAAAGGATTTTTGCAGCCCACTCAGCTGCCAATACAGCTGCCGGTTGACGGCTCTGCCATACCCACTTACTTTGCAGAACATGGACTACAACAAGATCATCACCATCGAGCCTGGCAAGCGCGGCGGCAAGCCGTGCATCCGTGGCATGCGCATGACGGTGTCAGACGTGCTCGGCTACCTGGCGGCAGGCATGAGCGAGGATGATATTCTGCGCGATTTTCCCTATCTCACGCGTGACGATATCCGCGCTTGTCTTGCCTTCGCGGCAGACCGTGAAAAGCGGATTGCCTTGGCGACGGCGGAGTGAAGCTGCTGTTCGACGCTAACGTATCACCGGCGCTCGTTGGCGCTGTGGCAGATCTCTTTCCCGGTTCGACGCACGTCTTCGACCATGGCGATCTCTACGCTGATGACGGCGCCATATGACGTATGGCCGAACAAGATGGGCTCGCTATCGTTACAAAAGACACCGACTTTCTCGATCTCAGCATGCTACGCGGAGCGCCGCCGAAGGTTGTCCTACTGCACACGGGCAATGTGCCGACCTCCCACATCGCTACCTTGTTGCGCGCACATGCAGCCCACATAGCAACTTTTGTCGCCGACCCAATCGAGGCAATCCTCTTCATTGATCGCTAACGGCTCCACCCGGCCACCCCCACCAAAGGTCACTTCGCCATGCTAGCGAGGATGCGGGCCCAGCTGCGGGCGCCCTTGCGGAAGCTCGACAAGTTGTACTTCTCATTGGGGCTGTGGATGCGATCATCGTCGAGGGCGAAGCCGACGAGCAGGCTGTCCATGCCGAGCTTTTCCTTGAAGTCGGTGACGATTGGGATCGAGCCGCCCAGCGCCAGCATGATGGCATCGCGGCCCCACTCGTCCTTGAGGGCCGCGGCAGCACTTTTGATGGCCGGCGTTTCAGGATCGAACAACACCGCCTCGCTGCCGCGCTTGCCGGTGATCTCCACCTTGCAATCTGTCGGCAGGCGCTGGCGCACGAACGCCTCGATGGCGTCCATGACGTGCTTGGGCTTTTGGCCGGGCACCAGGCGGCAGGTCACTTTGACAGATGCCTTCGCAGGAATGACGGTCTTGGTGCCAGCGCCCTGATAGCCACCAGTGATGCCATTGAACTCCAGCGTCGGCCGCGACCAGCATTGCTCCATGACCGAATAGCCCGCTTCGCCCGCCGGCATGGATAGCCCGACTTTGCCGAGAAATTCCGCCGGTTCGAAATCGAGCGCTTTCCACTGCTTGAGCGTTTTGGCGGAGGGCTTGATGATGCCATCATAGAAGCCGGGCACGCTCACCTTGCCACGCTTGTCGTGCATGGAACCTAAAATCTGCGTCAGCACGCGAATGGGGTTCGCCGCCGCACCGCCATAGAGGCCGGAATGCAGATCGCGGCTGGCAGCAGTGATGAAGATCTCAGCGGCGCAGATGCCGCGCAATTGCGTTGAGATGCCGGGCGTGTCCTTGTCCCACTGGCCAGTATCGCAGACGAGCGCCATGTCGGCGGTCACTTCCTTGCCATGCGTCTTGAGGAAGCCCGGCAGCGACGGCGAGCCGCTTTCTTCCTCGCCTTCGAGCAGCACAGTCACCGCAATCGGTAGTTCGCCGGCCACCTGCTTCCAGGCGCGCGCGGCCTCGAAGAACGTCATCAACTGGCCTTTGTTGTCCTCGGCGCCGCGCGCGAGGATGACCTTGCCGTTACCCTTCTCGGTCGCGATGCGCGGCTCAAACGGCGGCGATGTCCACAGCTCCAGCGGGTCCACCGGTTGCACATCGTAGTGGCCGTAAAACAGCACGTGCGGCATGCCCTTGGGCACCGCCTTGCGGTCATGGGCGACAACGAACGGATGACCGGCCGCCGGCACCACTTTAGCCTCCGCAAAACCAAGGCTTTTCAATTCAGCCGCGCACCACTTGGCAGCCGTCACACAGTGGTCTTTGTAGGCGGGGTCAGTGGAAACACTTGGAATACGCAGCAATTCGAACAGACGCTCCAACGCGGCGTCCTGCGATTGATCGAGCGCTTTGAGAACTTTCGGCAGGTGGGTTGCGGCGGGGGAGGTCATGGGGCAGCGGTCCTTAGCAGTTGCAAGCGAGGCAAGGACTGTGAGGGATCAACGCAGTCGCCGCAACTGGCGAGGATGACACCCCGCATGACCGTGCCGCGTTGTGCCGCCGCCGCTCAAAGCGTCGCCAGGGTGCCAGCGTGAGCATGCCGTCACTGCGCGACGTGCACGTTAGGTCAGCATGGCTGGCCACTCTCGCGCAACCTGGCCGGCATCGAAGGGCGTCCAAATTTACCGGCGGCTCGTTGGGGTATCTGGCGTCTCGATCTCGACGCTGTTCGACAGCACCACCCGCAACCGCGCCGCGGCCATTGCGGCAACGCGCGCCGGCACTCCGGCCTCAAGTGCGCGGGCCAGCACCGTCATCAACGCAATGCCGCCAACCGTCAGCAGCACTTCGAGCCAGAGCACGCTGCCGGTGTGCACCAGCGTGATATAGCCGACCATGCTCAACAGCGAGCCGAACACAAACACCGGCAATGAATTGCGGCCCATCTCGGTGAGGAAGTTTTGGGCGCCAAAACGCTTCAGCAGCGGCCAGAGCGGGCTGTGGCCAAGGAGGTAGGCCAGCGCCATGATGTGCAGGAAGCGTGACGCCGGCAGCGTCGACTTCGCCAGCGTATCGATCCAAGCCGGCAACAGATCGAACGACACGCGCCCGCCCATGTCACCAATCATCCAGACGGCGGCGAACAGCACATAGGCACCCGCCAGCGCACCCGCCGCAGGATGCCACAACACACTTTGCCCACG
Organism: uncultured Alphaproteobacteria bacterium; assembly: GCA_963847145.1. Lineage (GTDB taxonomy): Bacteria > Pseudomonadota > Alphaproteobacteria > Rhizobiales > Hyphomicrobiaceae > JABFRJ01. Next base: position 264,676 of record CAWJYN010000011.1, on the reverse strand, counting down.
CACGCGCATGACGCCCATGGCGATGCCGCTCGCAAACAACAGCTGCCAGGCGAATGGATTGAAGAACCAGCCATCGTCGGTGGGGAAGTTTGGCATATCGATCGGCAGGATATTTGCCGCCAGATAGATGGTCAGCGACACGCCCATCAGCGCGCGCAGATCCTGTGCAGCAAGCCACATGTAGCCCGGCACCAACAGGATCAGAAACACATAGAGTGGCAAGATATTGAAATAGCCGAGCTGATGCCCGCCGAGTAGAATGCCTTTCAGGCCTGTCAGTGGCTCCGCCAGGATCGGTGCAACGCCGATCAGCTCCAGAATTTCATCGTTGGCGACCAACCAGGCGGCGCTCACAAACACGCCAACGGCAGCCAAGGTGGAGACGATGTGCATACCGTAGAGCAGGGCAGCGCGCCGCAAAGCCTTCTGGGCCACGCCGGGCAGATCACCCTTCAGCATGCGCGGGAAGAAGGCGAATGCCGCCGCCATGCCAGCCAGCAGCACGAACAACTCCGCCGCGTCCGAAAAGCCAAAATTGCGCGTGGTCCAGTTCTCGAACCGGTTCCCGGGCATGTGATTGATAAAGATCGAGACCAGCGCAATTCCACGCAACCAGTCGATCCGGTGATCGCGGCCCTGCGCCACTGTTGGCGTCTGATTGAGTGATGTTGTCAGTGTCAAGCGATTGCTCTCTTAACCATTGTAACTCAATTGACGTTTGGCCTCGAAAAGTGACGGCCTCGTGTCATTGAGCGAAACGCGCACCACCCATGCTGCAGGTGCACCACGCCGCTCCGTTTTCACACCCATTGGTTTGACTAAGAAACGCGCCAACAAGGCTAAGATTTCGTTAAAGAAACCGCTCAAATGCGCACGGCAGGCAGCAGCTGCGCGAAGCAACTTCTCTGGCATGCCATACCGCACCTGCGAACACGCCCGCAACCCGTTTTGCCGGTTCATCACGTCGCATCCTGCATCCTTAACGGGCGTGACGACGCAAAACCGTCGCCGGACACGATCGAAACCTACAAAAATGCACGCATGCCGTCAAAAATAAGCTTCAACGACAGGATGAACAACAATCCATAGAGGATCCGGTAGAACAGCCCCTGCGGCACCCGCCGCACCAGCCAGATTCCACCCGCATTGGCCGCGATCGCCGCTGGCAACAAGACCGCCGACAGGGTCAGGGTCTCCATGGTCAGCTGCCCCAGCCCCAGATAGGCCGGCACTTTCATCACATTGACCACCGCAAAGTAGATCGCCGCCGTGCCCGACAGCGTCTCCTTGGCCAACCGGCGCGGCAGCGCATAGATGTTGAACGGCGCGCCACCGGCGTGAATGACGAAGCTGGTAAAGCCCGACACGCTGCCCCAAAACCCCGCCCGCAGTGGATCGTGGGGCTGCGGCGCCGTGTCCCCGGCCCGCCCGCCAAACCACGCATTCATGCAGAACGCAAAGGCCAGCAGCCCGACACCAAACCTGATCTGATCCGGCTTGATCCAGGCCGCCGTCAGCGAACCGATCAGCAGCCCCAGCAGCGCCCCCGGCAACATTAGCGTGAGCATTGTCCGGTCATAGCTGCGCCGAAACGCATAAACCGTCAGCACGTCCTGCACCATCAGCACCGGCAGGATAATCGCCGCAGCCGTGAACGGCGGCATGATCAGCGCCAGCAGTGGCATCGCCGGCAAGCTCGCCCCCGCAAACCCACCCTTGGTCAGCCCAAACAGCGCCACCGCCGGTATCGCGACCGCATAAAACCAGGGATCGGTAAGCATGGGAGATGAACTGCCAAGTAGAATGGCCAGAAGTTCGACCGCATACCATGGTTCGCCGCGCCGGCAGGCCCGCGAAACAGCACACCTGCCGTTCCGCCGCCGGTGACGTCGCCCCCGACGCAATGCCAATGGACTTTCGCACGCGCTCACGTTTCATAGGGCATCAATCAGTCTTGAGCCCGACACCCCCGAATGACCACCATGACCACTAGCCGCTACCCCGCCGTCTATGCAGCCTGGAAACAGGACCCCGAAGCCTTCTGGCACGGCGTCGCCCAGGATATCGAATGGACCAAGCCGTACGACAAAGTCTTTGATCCCTTTGCTGGCCAATACGGCCGCTGGTTCGTGGGCGGCGAGACCAACACCGCTTGGAACTGCCTCGACCGTCACGTGCGCGACGGCCGTGGCGGCCAGTTGGCTCTCATCCACGACAGCCCCGTGACCGCGAGCCAGCGCAAGTTCACCTACGCGCAGCTGACCGACGAAGTCGCAACGCTGGCCGCCGTGCTGCGCGACCTCGGCGTCACCAAAGGCGACCGCGTCATCATTTATATGCCGATGATCCCGGAAGCGGCCTTCGCCATGCTCGCCTGCGCCCGCATCGGCGCCATTCACTCGGTCGTGTTCGGCGGCTTTGCTGCAGCCGAACTCGCCACCCGCATCGATGATTGCAAACCGGTGGCCATTCTCGCCGCCTCCTGCGGCATCGAAGGCGCGCGCATCATCGCCTACAAGCCGCTGCTCGACAAAGCGATCGAACTCGCCGCCCATAAGCCGCGCAACGTCTTGATGCTGCAGCGGCCCATGGCCGAAGCCACCATGACCGCCGGCCGCGATCACGACTGGGCGAGCCAGGTGGCTGAGGCCAAGCACCAGCATAGTCACGCCCCGTGCGTGCCGGTCGCCGCCACCGATCCGCTGTATATTCTCTACACCTCCGGCACCACCGGTCAGCCCAAGGGCGTTGTGCGCGACACCGGCGGCCACATGGTGGCGTTGAAATGGACCATGGAAAACCACTACGGCATCAAGCCCGGCGAGGTATTTTGGGCCGCCTCCGACGTCGGCTGGGTCGTCGGCCACAGCTATATCGTTTACGCGCCGCTGCTCGCTGGCGCGACGAGCGTGATGTTCGAGGGTAAACCCGTCGGCACGCCTGACGCCGGCGTGTTCTGGCGCATCATTGCCGAGCACAAGGTGGCGGCGCTGTTCACGGCCCCCACCGCCTTCCGCGCCATCAAGAAGGAAGACCCGCAGGGCACGTTCATCCCGAAATACGATCTCTCACACTTCCGCACCTTGTTCCTGGCCGGCGAGCGCGCCGATCCCGAGACGATCAAGTGGGCCGAAGCGCATTTGAAGGTGCCCGTGCTCGATCACTGGTGGCAGACAGAAACCGGCTGGCCGATCTGCGGCAACCCTGTCGGGCTCGGCATGCTGCCGGTGAAGTACGGCTCTCCCACCGTGCCCATGCCCGGCTACGATCTGCAGTGCCTCGACGAGAAAGGCCAGCCCGTGCCCGCCGGCACATCAGGCACCTTGGCCGTGAAGTTGCCGCTTCCTCCGGGTGCTTTGCCAACGTTGTGGAACGCCGACGAGCGATTCCGCAAAAGCTACGTCTCCGACTTCCCCGGCTATTACTCCACCTCTGACGCCGGCATGATCGACGCCGACGGCTACGCCTACGTGATGGCGCGCACCGACGACGTCATCAATGTCGCGGGGCACAGGCTGTCGACAGGCCAGATGGAAGAAGTCATCGCCGAACACAAAGATGTCGCCGAGTGCGCGGTCATCGGCGTCGCCGACGCCCTGAAGGGCCAGAACGCGGCCGGCATGGTCGTGCTCAACAACGGCGTCAATCGCCCCGCCGCCGAAATCGAAAGTGAGATCATCGCCCTCGTCCGCGACCGCATCGGCCCCGTCGCCGCTTTCAAAACGGTGATGATCGTCAAGCGCCTGCCGAAAACCCGCTCGGGAAAAATCCTCCGCGCCACTGTCCGTCAGATCGCCGACAACGAACCCTGGAAAATGCCCGCCACCATCGACGATCCAGCCGTGCTCGACGAGTTGACGGCGGCGCTGAAGGAAAAGGGGCTGGCCCAGAACGCCAAGGCGCCTGTGGCGGGTGAGCGATAACCGCGCCGTGCACTCTGCACAACAATGATCGCCTCCGCTCAAGGACGGTCGGTGTCGCGCTGCGGGAACGGAGTTGCACGCGTTCGACTGGTGCACCTACGACCACCGCTGTCCTTTAACCTCGGCTGTGTGGCGCGTCGTGTTCCCGCCTTAGCAAGTTGCGCCGATTGCTATAGCAATGAGGCGATGGTGAGCGGAGGACCTCTTGGCAGCATCGATCAACATGCCCGTCTACAGCGACGCTCTCGTCGTGCTTGGAACAGCCGGCATCGTCGTGCCGCTGGTTCATCGGTTGGGGATCAGCCCGGTGCTCGGGTATCTTGGTGCGGGGGCGGTGCTTGGCCCGTTGGGGCTTGGTACATTCGTCAGCCAAATACCGCTGCTTTATTGGTTCACTGTCGTCGATATCAAGAATGTGTCTGGGATTGCAGACCTCGGTGTCGTCTTTCTGCTGTTCCTAATCGGATTGGAGCTGTCCTACGAACGCCTCATGGCGATGCGCCGGCTGGTGTTCGGTCTTGGCGGGCTGCAGGTCGCTATCAGCATGACGATCCTGGCGGCCATTATCGCTGCGGCCGGTCAGAAGACACCTGTCGCGTTGGTGTTGGGCGCTTGCCTCGCCTTGTCGTCAACTGCGATCGTGCTCGAGGTGCTCTCGCGACAGGGGCGCCTATCGTCAAGCGCAGGCCGGGCGAGTTTTTCGGTTCTGCTCGCGCAAGACCTCGCGGTCATTCCCATCCTGATGTTCATCTCGATCCTGGGCGCGGAAAAGGGCGGCTCGGTGCTGGCCAACGTGGGCATGGCGCTGGCACAAGCCATCGCTGCTGTTGCAGCGATTGTGCTGGTCGGCCGGACCATGCTGCGCCCATTGTTGCGACAGGTGGCGGCGACGCAGTCGAGCGAACTTTTCATCGCCGCGGTTCTCTTCGTCATCGTCGGCACCGGGGTGGTTGCTGCCGCTGCCGATCTTTCGATGGCGCTCGGCGCCTTCGTCGCCGGTCTGCTGCTCGCGGAAACTGAGTTCCGCAAGGCCATCGAGGCGACGATCGAACCTTTCAAGGGCCTGTTGCTCGGCATTTTCTTCTTCACGGTTGGGATGGGTATCGATGCGCGGATCTTGATGCGCGAGCCGCTATGGCTGCTGATCAGCGTCGTCGGCCTCATCAGCTTGAAGGCCATCGTGCTCGCGGGGCTCGCGCGCTTGTTCAAATTCTCCATGCCGGCCTCGATCGAAACCGGCTTACTGCTGGGGCCCGGTGGCGAGTTTGCCTTCGTCGGCATCGGGTTGGCGGCAGCGCTCGGAGTCGTTGCGCCATCCGTCGCGAGCTTCGCCCTGGCCGTCGCATCTTTGACGATGGCGCTTATTCCCGTACTGGCGCTCGTCGCCAACCGGTGCTCTGCCTACCTCAAGGAGCCGATCAAGACGCGTGCCGAACTGGTCGCGTTGCCAGCCCCGCAGACGCAGCACGCCATCGTTGTCGGTCATGGCCGCGTCGGCAAGGTCGTGTGCCGCATGCTCGATAGACACAAGGTCGCCTACACAGCCGTCGACGACGACGCGACGGGTGTGGCCGACGATCGCGCGCACGGCCACACCGTCTACTATGGCAACGCCACGAGCGCCGCGTTCCTGAGAGCATGTGGGCTCATGGATGCGTCAGGTGTTATCATCACTATTCATTCACGGCCATTGATCGACGCCATCGTGCGCGAAGTGCGCGAGGCAAGGCCGGATATCCTAATCGTGTCGCGCGCGCGCGATGCCGAGCACGCCAGGCACCTCTATGCGATCGGCGTCACAGACGCCGTGCCCGAGACCATCGAGGCCAGCCTGCAACTGTCGGAAGCGACACTGATCGGTCTCGGCATTCCGACGGGGCCCGTGATCGCTTCGGTGCACGAGCAACGCGATGAATTCAGAAAATTGCTGCAAGACGCCGCCAAGCAAGCCGGTGCAGCAAGCCGGCACTCGCTGCGGGCCAAGCAACGAACGCCGAAGGCTTAAGCCGATTGCTGGCAAGGAGCGCCCCCCACCACCCATAAAAAAGACCGCTCACTTTCGTGAACGGCCTTTCTCGCGTGTCAGGGACGCTATTCTTTGCGTTCGATCAGCGAACCAACGATGCCAGCACTTACGCCGGCACAGTTGCGGAGCTGGGCAGACGATGGTCCATCCGCTTCCGCTTGGTTTCCAAATAACGCACATTGTGCACGTTCGGTTTGCAGATCACGGGGATCTGCTCGACGACCGCGATGCCTTCAGCGCGCAACGCATCGGTTTTCGCCGGATTGTTGCTCAGAAGGCGGATGTGCGACATGCCGAGATCGAACAGGATGTGGGCTGCAAGATCATACTCCCGCGCCTCGATGGGTGCACCCACCGCAACGTTGGCATCGACGGTGTCGTAACCCTGCTCCTGCAATGCGTAGGCGCGGATCTTGGCAACCAGGCCAATGCCGCGGCCTTCATGGTAGGGCAGATAGATCAACACGCCGAGGGGCACAGTCGTGATCTTCTCAAGCGACGCCTGCAACTGCGGATAGCAGTCGCACTTCAGCGAATGAAAGATGTCGCCAGTCACGCACCCGCTGTGGACGCGAACGTAGGGAAGTTCATTTCCTGCCTGGCTCGTCCGGTTGATGAGGACGAACGCTTGATTGTGGGGGTCGGTGCCCTGATAAGCGCGAGCTTCCAGGTGCAGTTCCTTCCCCTTGAATTCGATGGGCAGCATGGTTTGTGCCGACCAGTCGAGATCAAGCGCGTAGGACTTAACCGCATTCGACTTCATGTAACTCTCCAAAAGGCCTGCCGGCACGATCTGTACCGGCGAATTGGGACTTGCAAAGCAGCGCTGTTGTCGCGCCGTGATCACAAGTTTGAACGGAGGTTGTCCTTCGCTTCCCCAAGTTAGTCACTGCCGGACAGACGGGACCAGAACCGGGGTGACCCCATCGGCGTCTAGCATCCAACTGTGACAGCAGCCCAGATACAGCGGGCGTGACTTCGCCGCATCCAGCACACCCGGCGGGAGCCGGGTCACATTGGCACCGAACAGTACCGTTGTGATGCACCTGACCTAACGGCCGCAACATGAACGCAAGATGTATGCTGGCGGCCACGGAGAAATGGCACCACGCGGCGGCAAGCCCCGGCGGGCGGCACGCAGGCACCCCTTTCGAGCCTTTTCAGTAGGTTAAGAACGAAAAGCCAGGGCACAACCCGTCTTGCTGGAAATTTGAAACTGCTGTTCCCAAAGCGACGCCCACTGGTTTCATTCAGGTTGACGGTCAGACGCGATCGCGGCGGGTGCGCTTGGCGCACCCGCCGCAGGGGCGATCAGAGTGGGTCAGTCCGTTAATAGAAGACATCCAGGACAGCATCGGCAAACGGCTCAACCGTCAGCTGAAGAGGCTGCCCATCGAGCCCGAAATCGGTCTGAGTGCCGTCCGCAACTGGACTGCTCCAAACGGGGTTTGCCCCGTCCGCGCCGGCGTCCAACCAAGGCAGCCCAGCGAGGTCGCCGCCAGCGGGCCCATTCCAGACCAGGAACCCACCACCGCCGCCATCGCCACCACCGCCCTCGGCGCCACCAGTCCCGCCTTCGGCACTGCGCTCTGGCAGCGTCGGCAATGGCCCGGCTTCGCTTGGCGGCGGTGGCAGCGCCACTGGATCGGCCAGCGGTGGACCGTCATCGTCCATGTCGGGGTCCGTGTCGGGCTCGGGCGGGAAGTCTTCGTCGTCATCCTCGGCAAATACGGGATCAGCCATGGCAACCTCCAGTGATGTCCAAATGCGCGTAGGGGCGCAGACGCCGTTAAGCAAGTTTAGACAACGCCATCCGGCCGTCTCCCGCAGTCCCCCAGGGAACTGACAGCGCAGAAACCCGCACGCCATCACCCACGCGGCGCTTGGGCTAGTCACCGGTCGCACACACCGGTCGCAGGACTTGTCGCTCGGCCCCGAACCGGCTACGGCACGGCGGTCCACGTTACCGCCGCTGAGGTCTCCCAATGCAAGCCCAAGTCGTCCGTTTTCATGCCCCCGGCGGTCCCGATGTCCTGAAGCTCGAAACCGTCGATTTGGACAACTGCGCGGCCGGCCAAGTGCTGATCAAGCAGACCGCCTGTGGCCTCAACTATCTCGACACCTACCAGCGTTCGGGTGCCTACGTGCTGCCGTTGCCCTCCGGCTGCGGCAATGAAGGTGCCGGCATCATCGAAGCCATCGGCCCAGACGTCACCGGCCTCAAGATCGGCGACCGCGTCGCCTACGCCATGGGCGAACCGGGCTCATATGCCAGCCACCGGCTCTATCCCGCCGCCCGCCTTGTCAAAATTCCGGAAGGCGTCAGCGACGAGATCGCCGCCGCCTCCATGCTCAAGGGCATGACCACAGAATACCTGCTGCAGCGTTGCGCGCCGCTGCGTCCCGGCCACTTCGCCTTGATGTACGCGGCCGCCGGCGGCGTCGGATTGTTCGCTGGCCAATGGGCGAAAGCCATCGGCGTCAACCTGATCGGCGTCGCAGCCGGCGAAGAGAAATGCGCCCTCGCTAAAGCCAACGGCTATCACACCGTCATCGACCGCACGAAAGAAGACGTCCGCGCCCGCGTGCGCGAGATCACCGGCGGCAAAGGCGTCCCCGTGGTCTACGACAGCATCGGCAAAGACACCTTCGAGACCTCCATGAACTGCCTCGCCCCGCGCGGCGTGTTCGTCTCGTTCGGCGCCACCTCGGGGCTGCCGCCGCCGGTCGAGGCACCGATGCTGCAGAAGCTCGGCTCGCTCTATTTCACCCGGCCGACATTGGCCACCTATGCCGGCACGCGGGCCGATCTTGAACTCTCCTCCAATGCGCTCTTCAAGCACCTCAAATCCGGCGCCCTGAAGCCCCATATCGGCCACCGCTACGCGCTTGCCGACGCCGCACAGGCGCATACCGATCTCGAAGCCGGCAAGACCAGCGGCAGCCAGATCTTGGTGCCTTGAAAGCGCGGGCCGCGTAGGTTGGGTTAGCTGCGCTTCAGCAGCGTAACCCACCGCTACCGGCGACACCGCAGAGACCATAATCGACTGAATTTGAGCTGATAGCCGTTGGGCTGCATCGCGAAGGCGCCTATTCCAACCTGCCGCGCGGTAGAGTTCGAACTTAGTTTGGCGCGCCAGTTAGCCACATCCAACACTGTCATCCTCGGGCTTGTCCCGAGGACCCAGGCCTCCGCGTGCCGTGGCCTAGATGATTGCGCGGCGCCCGTGCCGCCCCGCGTCCACCGCCGCAACCCGTTGCACGATGGGTCCTCGGGACAAGCCCGAGGATGACATTGAAGTTCGGTTGGCGACGCAGCATGACAGTCAAAGCGCCCTCGCCTCCTGCCTAATCCCTATGCTTCTGCTCCTCCGTGCAGCAGTTGGGCATCATCTCCCCGATTGCCACCTGCCGCTCGAAATGCAACCTTCTCACGGTTCAAGGGAAGGCAGCGCCGGGGTTGAGCACAACAGCCGCCCCATCGCGCTGCCCAGAATTTCGGGGAACGCCATGACAAAAAATATACGCACGCCTTCGTTCGGTCTCAACCGCCGGACCGCCCTCAAAGGCCTGGGTGGTGCCGGTCTGGTGACCGCCTCGGGGCTTTACATGCCGGCGCTGTCACAAGGTGCGGCCGCCAAGACGCTGAAATTCGTCCCGCAGGCAAACCTCGCCAACTTCGACCCCATCTGGGGCACGCAGTATGTGGTGCGCAACGCCGCAGCCCTGGTCTGGGATACACTCTACGGGATCGACGACAAGTTTGTGCCGAAACGGCAGATGGTCGAAAGCGAAGAGACGTCCGCTGACGGTTTGGTCTGGACATTCAAGCTGCGCGAAGGCCTCAAATTCCACGATGGCGAGAAAGTCACGTCCAAGGACGTCGTCGCCAGCCTTGACCGCTGGGCCCAACGCGACCCCATGGGCTTGATGCTGCGCGCACTTCAAAATGAGCTGGTTGCCGTCGACGACCGCACCTTCAAGTGGTCGCTCAAGAAGCCGTATCCAAAAATGCTGCTGGCGCTCGGCAAGAACAATTCACCCTGCTCCTTCATCATGCCGGAGCGCATCGCCAAGACCGACGCATTCAAGCAGATCACTGAGTATATCGGCTCCGGCCCGATGAAATTTGCGCGTGCCGACTGGGTGCCGGGCGCCAAGGCGGTGTTCGAAAAGTTTGCCGACTACGTGCCGCGCAACGAGCCGGCGAACTGGCTTTCGGGCGGCAAGAAGATGCTGGTCGACCGCATCGAGTGGATTATCATGCCGGACCCGGCGACAGCGGCCGCCGCCCTGCAAGCTGGCGAAGTCGACTGGTGGGAAACACCCATCTCCGATCTCGTGCCGGTGCTGAAGAAGAACAAGAACATCAACGTCGATATCTCCGATCCGCTCGGCAACATCGGCTCGTTCCGCTTCAATCACCTGCACGCGCCCTTCAACAACGTGAAGGCCCGCCGCGCCGTTCTCATGGCGATGAACCAAGAGGATTACATGCGCGCGCTTGTCGGCGACGACAACGCGCTGTGGAAGCCGATCCCGGGCTTCTTCACACCCGGCACGCCGCTCTACACGGAAGAAGGCGGCGAGATCCTCAAGGGTCCTCGCAACATGGCAGCTGCCAAGGCCTTGCTGGCGGAAAGCGGCTACAAGGGCGAACCCGTCACCTGTGTCGTCGGCCAGGATTTGGCGCCGGCCAAGGCACAAGGCGATGTCACCGCCGACTTGCTCAAGCGTCTCGGCATGAACGTCGACTTCGTGGCAACCGACTGGGGCACGGTAGGCGCACGCCGCGCCAAGAAGGACCCGCCATCGGCTGGTGGCTGGAACATGTTCCACACCTGGCACGCAGGTGCCGACTGCATCAACCCGGCGAGCTATACCGCCATCCGTGCCAACGGCGACAAGGCTTGGTTCGGGTGGCCGGATGTGCCGGCCGTTGAGACCGAAGTCACGAACTGGTTCGACGCCAAAAACCTGGACGAAGAAAAGGCCGCCATCGCACGCCTCAACAAGGCCGCCATGGACAACGCCGTCTATGCGCCGACCGGCTTGTTCCTCGCCTATCAGGCCTGGCGCAAAAACGTCGAAGGCGTCGTCAAGGGCCCATTGCCCTTCTTCTGGGGTGTCAGCAAAAGCGCGTGATGCGTCACTTCCCTTCTCCCCACGCGCCTTCGCGCGCGGGGAGAAGGTGCCCGCAGGGCGGATGAGGGGCAGCAACCTCATTGTCCCCAACGGCCGGAGGGCCCGCGCGAAAGCAATTTCGCTTGTGGCTTCCCCTCATCCGGGCTTCGCCCACCTTCTCCCCATGAAGATGGGGAGAAGGCAAGTGCACGCCGCCATCGCGGAACTACTCCATGCTCGGCTACATCTTCCGCCGCACGCTCGCGACCATCCCGGTGATGGCGATCGTCGGCTTGTTCGTGTTTTCGTTGCTTTACATCGCACCCGGCGATCCAGCCGCGGTGATCGCCGGCGATCAGGCGAGCCCGGCTGACGTTGCTCGCATTCGCGCCAATCTCGGCCTCGACCGGCCGTTCTATGAGCGCTTCACCGAATGGGTCGGCCAGATCCTGCGCGGTGATCTTGGCACCTCGATCTTTACGGCCCGGCCCGTCAGCCTCGATATCCAACAGCGCATTGGGCCGACGCTCTCGCTGACAGCAGTGACGATGCTGCTCTCGATCACAATCGCCATCCCCCTCGGCGTGCTGGCGGCGTGGAAAGCGGGCACGTGGATTGACCGTGCCATCATGGCTGTAGCCGTTGTCGGCTTTTCGGTGCCGGTGTTCGTTGTCGGGTATGTGCTGGCCTTCATCTTCGGGCTATGGCTCGAGTGGCTGCCCGTGCAGGGCTACACGCCGCTCAGTGAAGGCGTCTGGCCGTGGCTTGAAAATCTGATCCTGCCAGCGGTGGCGTTGAGTGGCGTTTATACGGCGCTGATTGCGCGGATCACGCGGTCGACCATGCTCGACGTACTGAGCCAGGACTACATCCGCACCGCCCGCGCAAAAGGCCTCAGCACGCGGCCCACGCTGTTCGTCCACGCACTCAAGAATGCCGCGGTGCCGATCGTGACGGTTGTCGGCATCGGCATGGCGCTGCTGATCGGTGGCGCGGTAGTGACGGAAAGCGTGTTCAATATTCCGGGCCTCGGCCGCCTCACCATCGATGCGATTCTGCGCCGCGACTATCCGGTCATCCAGGGCCTCGTGCTGATGTTCAGCTTTGTCTACGTGCTGGTGAACCTTCTCGTCGACATCAGCTACACGTTCCTCGACCCGAGGATCAACTATTGACCGCCACCCTCGCCGCCGCTGCCCTTGATCCTGCGCTGACGCCCATGCCGGCCGTGCTGCCGCCCGTGCGCGTGCGCGCTGGTCTATGGGGCTTTGCGGTCCGCCATCCGAGCATCGCCATTGGCACCACGCTGCTGTCGCTGATGTTGATCTGCGCGGTGTTCGCCCCGCTGCTTGCCAACGCCGATCCCACAGCGCTCGCCTTGTCCAAACGCACGCGCGCGCCGAATGCCGAGTTCTGGTTCGGCAGTGACGCGTTGGGCCGCGATATCTACAGCCGTGTGTTGTATGGCGCGCGCGTATCGCTGCTGGTCGGCTTCTCGGTGGCGCTGATTGCTTCTCTGGCCGGACTGTTCATTGGCCTCATCTCTGGCTTTGTGCGGTGGGCCGACGGTATCATCATGCGCTTCATGGACGGCATGATGTCGATCCCGCCGATCCTGCTGGCGGTCGCTCTGATGGCGCTCACGCGCGGCAGCGTCGGCAATGTCATAACCGCGATTGCCATCGCCGAGTTCCCCCGTGTGGCGCGCCTGGTTCGCGGCGTTGTGCTGTCGGTCCGCGAGCAGCCCTATGTGGACGCCGGCATTGCAGCCGGCACACGCACGCCAATGCTGATCTGGCGGCACATCCTGCCCAACACGCTCGGCCCCCTGACCGTGCAAGCAACCTACATCTGCGCCTCCGCCATGATCACCGAGGCGATCCTCTCGTTCATCGGTGCTGGCACGCCACCGACCATTCCATCGTGGGGCAATATCATGGCCGAAGGCCGCGCACTCTGGCAGGTCAAACCCTTCGTCGTATTCTTCCCTGCGATCTTCCTTTCGGTGACCGTGCTCGCCGTGAACCTGCTCGGCGACGGCCTCCGCGACGCCCTCGACCCCCGCGGCCAGAAGGGGAAATGAGCGTGATGCTTTGGAGACTGGCGCCGACAGGCAAGCACACCCTTCCGGTTTCCCGGAATTTGGCGCGCGCTTCAGCGCGCCAGATATCCGGGATCTTTGCCCGCCCGAATGAAAGCGCGGTGCTTAAGAGGCCAACGGTAAAGACCCCGGCTCTCCGCGCCGAAGCGGCGCTACGGCCGCGGAGACGAACGAGAGAGTGGGGCGCCCATTGCACTTCTACCTCTGGTGACCGGGTCGAACGCACCGGGACATTGAAGTGGATGATTGCCTTCGCGCGGGGAGCCGTATGACACCCCCACCGCTTCTCGAAGTCCAAAACCTGCGCACCCATTTCCGCACACCGGCTGGCATTGTACGCGCTGTCGATGGCGTGTCGTTTCACGTCAATGCAGGCGAAGTTCTCGCCATTGTCGGCGAAAGCGGCTGCGGCAAGTCGGTCACCGCCATGTCGATCCTGCGCCTGATCCCTGAGCCACCTGGGAAAAGCGCCGGCGCCGTGCTGTTCGAAGGCCGCGATCTGCTCAAGACCACCGAACGCGACATGCGCAAAATTCGCGGCAACGAGATCTCGATGATCTTCCAGGAGCCGATGACGTCTCTCAACCCCGTGCTCACCATCGGCCGCCAGATCGGCGAGGCGCTGCGGCTGCACCAGGGGCTCTCCAAAACCGACGCCATCACGCGCGCCATCGAAGCGCTGACCGACGTCGGCATTCCCGAACCGGCACGGCGGGTAACGCAGTATCCGCACGAACTCTCCGGCGGCATGCGCCAGCGCGTGATGATCGCTATGGCGCTGGCGTGTAAGCCAAAACTGCTGATCGCCGACGAGCCCACCACCGCACTCGATGTGACGGTGCAGGCACAGATCCTCGATCTGATGCGTGGGTTGAACGCCAGAACCGGCTCCGCTTTGATCTTGATCACACACGATCTTGGCGTGGTCGCCGAGATGGCGCAGCGCGTCGTCGTCATGTACGGCGGCCGCAAGGTCGAGGAGGCCAGCGTCACCGATCTGTTCGCGCGGCCGCGGCATCCCTACACTCGTGCGCTGCTGCGGTCCGTGCCCAAGCTCGACGCTGGGTCCGGCACGGCAGCGACAGCCGCCCACAGCAAAGTCCGGCTCGCTGAAATTCCTGGCGTGGTGCCGAGCCTGCGGGAGCCTATTGCTGGCTGCATCTTTGCGCCCCGCTGTTCGTTTGCTACGGCGCAGTGCCACAACGCCTATCCGCCGCTCGCCGATAAAGGTGGCGCGCATACTGTCGCCTGCTGGGAGGCGGATCGTTTGCCCGCGAAAATGCTGAACGAGGTGCTGGCATGAGCACGCCCGTCCTCAAAGTTCACGATCTCAAGAAACATTTCCCGGTCAAACCGAACATCTTTGGCCAGCCGCGCGGCACCGTCAAAGCCGTTGACGGGATCAGCTTTGAAATTGCACCCGGCGAAACGCTTGGCCTGGTCGGTGAAAGCGGCTGCGGGAAATCCACCGCCGGCCGCTTGATTCTGCGGCTCATCGATCCGACCGCCGGCGAAGTCCTTCTCGACGGCAAACGCATTGACGCGCTCTCGCGTGGCGACATGCGAGCCCAACGGCGCGGCTTGCAGGTGGTCTTCCAAGATCCCTATTCGTCGCTTAATCCGCGCCTGCGCGCGGTCGATATCGTCGCCGAACCGCTGCGGAACTTCGAAAAACTCAGTAACGAGGCAATCCACGCGCGGGTTGCCGATCTGTTCAAGAAAGTGGGTTTGCGGCCCGATCAGCTGACGCGCTATCCGCACGAGTTTTCCGGTGGCCAGCGGCAGCGGCTGGTCATCGCGCGTGCGCTCGCCGTCAACCCCAAGGTCATCATCTGCGATGAGCCGGTATCCGCTCTCGATGTTTCGGTGCAGGCGCAGGTGATCAACCTGCTGATCGACCTGCAGGCCGAGTTCGGCGTCTCGTATCTGTTCATTGCGCACGACCTCGCCGTCGTGCAGCACATCTCGCATCGCGTGGCGGTCATGTATCTCGGCCGCATCGTCGAGATGGCCGACAAGGCAACGCTGTTTGCATCGCCCCAGCACCCCTACACCGAAGCGTTGCTCTCTGCGGTGCCGGTGCCTGATCCGACCGTGCAGTCCAAACGCATCATTCTGACCGGCGATGTGCCGAGCCCAATCAACCCGCCGTCGGGGTGCCACTTCCACACGCGCTGCCCGTACGTGGTGGCCCGTTGCAAAGTCGAGGCGCCGCCCCTGCGCGAGATTGCTCCCGGCCATGTGGCTGCGTGCCATTTGCGGGGGTAGTGGACGTCACGCCTCTTTGCGTGGTTCGGCATAAAGATCGAAAGCCAGATCGAGCGTTTCGAGAAGCTGCGCGATCATATCGAGCAAGCTGCCGAGATGGATTTGCGCAGCCAGCAGGTAGTCTTCGGTGACACCGAGCACCGCAATCGTGCTCAGCGATGCTGTACCGTCATCAATCAGCCGGCGGCTTTTGAGAAACCGCAAAACCTCAGGGCCGCCCATCAACGCCGACTGCGAGATGTCGCCAAGCCCGCCATCACGCCCGGCGGCCGCGTCCGCCAGCACCGCCGTACCGCCAGCGAGCAACCCCAGCACGGGCGAAAAGCGCGCATCTATGTCGCGCACTTCCACCGCTCTGAGCCGCGCCTGCAACAGCCGCGACGTGATTCCGAGTTCGAGCGCGCGCACGGCCCGTGCGAACTGTGAGATGGCGTGGTTGCGCGCACTGACAGCGCTGTGTGCATCACCAGCGGCCAGAACCGCACCATCGAGCGTCTGCTGCAACAGGTCTTCGCCCATCGCCAACGTCGCGTCGAGATGATCGGCCAGGCGGTAGATACTGCCCAGTTGCGGCGGCGCGGGTGACGCGTGTCTGAGGGTCTGCAGGGCTGCGGCCATGGCGTGCGGTCTCATCGGTTCCGCGCCGCCAAACGACCGGCGGCGCAGTGATTGAACAACGCAAGCAACAGACTACGGCTTACGACCGCGCCGGCGGCAATGCCGCGAGCACCCAATTCAACGCCGTGTTCAGATCACGGCCCGGTGCCGCCAATGCAATGCCCAGCGGCGAATTGAAAATCGCCAGCCACCGCTCGCGCGCATCACCACGGCTCGCGATCGTCTGCAGGCACGCCAGGATCATCGGCCCCGGCAACGCACCCTCTAGCGAGAACGATTCGCTGATTTTTGGCACGAGTTCGGTCAGCGACAGGTGCATCTCCAGAGGCTTCTCAGGCGACCACGCAGGGCGGCCAAACTTCACAGCACCAGACTCAAACGGAACCGAAACAGAAAACGACATGAACGTATCACTCTGATGGGAGGAGGGGAAAAGGCGGCCACCTCGCAGCGGCCGGCTTTCAGCACAGTGAGGCTCAGATCAGCTGCACCCGCTCGTACTTCCACAGGTGTCGCACTTGAGGCAGGTGCCGTTGCGGACGAGCGTGAAATTGTGGCACTCGCCGCAGCTTTCGCCCTCGTAGCCTTTAATTTTGGCTTCGAGGCGCTGGTCGGCCTTCGTGCGGCCACCGCCGACAACTGTCGCTGACGTGGCACCCAAGCTTGCCGCCGGCGCAGATCGCGCAAACGCTGTTGTCACCGACTGCTGCATCGACGTGACAGCACTTGGAACCGCCTGCACGTGCGCCATCGTCTCTGGCTCAACCGCCATCACTGTGTTGCCGCGCACCACCATCATGCTTTCGCCACCCGACAGCTGACCGCGGGTAAAGCCGCGGCTCACGACGCGTGTCGCCGCCAAGCCAGGCACCGAAGCCTCGTCGTGAGTTCTCGCCCTCGGACAGCGCCGTTGCGGACAGATCAGCGGGCTCCACATGCGCCAGATCGTTGCGGCCGAGATACGACACCGCAAGCTCGCGGAAAATGTAATCAAGCACGCTGGTAGCGTTCTTGATCGTGTCGTTACCCTGCACGAGGCCAGCCGGTTCGAAGCGCGTGAACGTGAACGCGTCCACGTACTCGTCCAGCGGCACGCCGTACTGCAAGCCCAACGAAATCGCGATCGCAAAATTGTTCATGAGCGAACGGAACGCCGCGCCTTCTTTGTGCATGTCGATGAAGATCTCGCCGATGCGGCCATCTTCATATTCACCGGTCGTGAGGTACACCTTGTGCCCGCCGACGCTGGCTTTCTGCGTGTAGCCCTTGCGACGGCCCGGCAGCTTATCCCGGCTGCGATCCCGCTCGATGATGCGCTCGACGATCTTTTCAGCCATCACTGTCGCGCGCACGTTGAGCGGCGCGGCCGCCAGCGTCTCGGCGACTTCGATGGCTTCGTCTTCGTCGTCGGACAGCAACTGCGAGTTGAGCGGCTGTGACAGCTTGGAGCCGTCACGATAGAGCGCATTGGCCTTGATGGCCAACTTCCACGACAGCATGTACGATTGCTTGCAGTCTTCTACCGTCGCGTCGTTCGGCATGTTGATCGTCTTTGAGATCGCGCCCGAGATGAACGGCTGCGATGCCGCCATCATGCGGATATGGCTCTCGACCGACAGATACCGCTTGCCCTTGCGGCCACACGGATTGGCGCAGTCGAACACCGGGATGTGTTCAGCCTTCAGGAACGGCGCGCCTTCCAAGGTCATCGCGCCACAGACGTGCTCGTTGGCCGCCTCGATGTCGGCTTTCGAGAACCCGAGGAACGGCAGCAGTTCGAACGCCGGATCATCCAGCTTGGCAGCCGGAACCTTCAGCTGGTTGACCAGGAACTCTTCGCCAAGGGCCCACTTGTTGAAGACAAACTTGATGTCGAAGGCGCTCTTCAGACCGCCCTCAAGTTTGGCCAGTGCTTCGTCCGTGAAACCTTTATTCCTCAAGGTCGAGTGGTTGATCGCCGGCGCTTGCCGCATGGAGCCATGCCCAACCGCATAGGCTTCAATTTCGGCGAGTTGCGCCTCACCATAGCCAAGCGTGCGCAGCGCTTCCGGAACCGCCTGATTGATGATCTTGAAGTAGCCACCGCCGGCCAGTTTCTTGAACTTCACCAGCGCGAAGTCGGGCTCGATGCCGGTCGTATCGCAATCCATCACCAGGCCGATCGTGCCAGTCGGCGCGACGACGCTCGATTGCGCATTGCGGAAACCGTGTGCTTGGCCGAGCTCGATGGCACGATCCCAGGCGCGGCGCGCAGCCGCGATCAATTCGCGATCCGGGCATGACGCATGGTCGAGCGGCACCGGCAGCACCGACAGCTTCTCGTAGCCATCCGTCTGGCCATAGGCCGCGCGGCGGTGATTGCGGATCACGCGCAGCATGTCTTGACCATTGTCAGCATAGCCGGGGAACGGTCCGAGCTCGCGCGCCATCTCAGCCGACGTCGTGTACGACACACCGGTCATCACCGCCGAGATTGCGCCGCAGATCGCGCGCCCTTCCTTGCTGTCGTAGCCGATGCCGGACGCCATCAACAATCCGCCGATGTTGGCAAACCCAATCCCGAGCGTGCGGTAGCGATAGCTGAGTTCTGCGATCTGGCGCGACGGGAATTGCGCCATCATCACCGATATTTCGAGCACGATCGTCCACAAGCGGCAGCAATGCTCGAACGACGCCACGTCGAACGCGCCCGCGCCCTGCTGGAACCGCATGAGATTGAGCGATGCAAGATTGCACGCCGTATCGTCGAGGAACATGTACTCCGAGCAGGGGTTCGAGGCGCGGATCGGCCCCGACTTCGGGCAGGTGTGCCAGTCGTTGATCGTGGTGTGGAACTGAATACCGGGGTCGGCGGACGCCCACGCCGCATGGCCGATTTTTTCCCACAGGTCGCGGGCTTTCAGCGTCTTCAGTGTCTTGCCCGTTGTCCGCGCGGTCAGATTCCAGTCGCCGTCATTGTTCACGGCGTCGAGGAACGCGTCAGTGACGCGCACGGAGTTGTTCGAGTTCTGGCCCGAGACCGTCAGATAGGCTTCGCTGTCCCAATCGGTGTCATAGGCCGCGAAGTCGATATCCTTGTAGCCTTGCTGAGCGAATTGAATGACACGGCGGATGTAGTTGTCCGGCACGAGATCGCGGCGCGCGTCTTTGATGGCCGCTTTGAGCTTCGGGTTGCGGGCGGCGTCGAAGCACGCATCGTCTTCCGCTTCGCAGTTCACGCACGCCTTGATGATCGCCTTCAGCCGCTTCTGGCAGATCTTGGAACCGGTCACGAGCGCCGCGACCTTCTGCTCCTCTTTCACCTTCCAATCGATGTAGGTCTCGATGTCGGGATGATCGACGTCGACGACGACCATCTTGGCCGCGCGCCGGGTGGTGCCACCTGACTTGATGGCGCCTGCCGCGCGGTCGCCGATCTTGAGGAAGCTCATCAGGCCTGACGATTTGCCGCCGCCGCCCAGCTTTTCGTTCTCGCCACGCAGGCTCGAGAAGTTGGACCCCGTGCCCGAACCGTACTTGAACAGGCGTGCTTCCCGTACCCACAAATCCATAATGCCGTTTTCATTGACGAGATCGTCATCGACGGACTGGATGAAACAAGCGTGCGGCTGCGGATGCTCATACGCCGACTGCGATTTGGTGAGCTCACCGGTGCGGTAGTCGACATAGAAGTGGCCTTGGCCTGGGCCATCGATGCCATAGGCCCAATGCATGCCCGTGTTGAACCACTGCGGGCTGTTGGGCGCTGCGTATTGCATCGCCAGCATGTAGCGATGCTCATCGAAAAAGGCGCGCGCGTCGTCTTCGGTGGTAAAATAGCCACCCTTCCAGCCCCAGTAGGTCCATGTGCCAGCCAGGCGATCAAAAACTTGGCGCGAATCCGCCTCGCCACCCGACCGCTCACCAGCGGGGAGTTCGGCAAGTGCCCGCTCATCTGCCACTGAGCGCCACAGCCATGACGGCACCTGCGTTTCTTCGACTTTCTTCAGGCGGCGCGCGACGCCGGCCTTGCGGAAATACTTCTGCGCCAGAATGTCGGCAGCCACCTGGCTCCAATGCTCAGGCACGGCAAAGTCAGCGCAGCGGAAGACGACGGAGCCATCCGGATTCTTGATCTCCGAGGTCGCCTGACGGAACGGAATGCTCGCGTATGGAGACTTGCCTGCCTCGGTGAACCGCCGCGTAATTTTCATCTGAAGTGCCCCGCATTCGCGTGTTGTTGTGGACGCACCAATCCGCCGCCGTGATCGCGCAAAAACGCCATCACACCGCTTGCGGCGCGCCCGCTCTGAAATTCGTTGTCACTGGATGCGGATCGTGAAATCCGCTCTCGATCTCGGGCTGCACACTCGGCGCCACCGGATCGCTACACAAAAGCAACACACACTCAGTTCACTGCTGTGTCCGCTGCCACCACTGACCTATGAGGGCGTGAGACGGTTTGCGCGGTGACACGGCCAAGTGCGGCGCACACCCCTCTCACTGCGAACTATGACCAATGTGTGCCCGATTCGAGCGGCCGCTGTACAGGCCCCGACACGAGGTCTTGTAGATTGCAGCGCCACCTCACCACTAGATGTAGATTTCGCCATCCGGTGCCGCACAAGCTGTGCATGAGTCGCAGCCAAGCGTTTCAGCCAGCGTAGTTTTTCCGTTTCGCGATGCGCCTGCAAGCGTGTGGAGAACTTTGCAGAACTCTCTGCATGCATCAGCAAGGCGCTTTGAGTGTACTCTGATTGAACGCACGTGTTGCTGATTTGCCAACCTGTGCCGACGGCATTTTCACCCAGCAGGTGGCAGCTCCGGATAATCCACCCGCACCAGATAGAGGCCCGACGGTGGCGTCACGGGTCCGCACCGCGCGCGGTCCTTCGCTTCAAGCGCAGCACTCAAGTCATCGGCCGTCCATTTGCCCTCGCCGACCATCTTCAAACTGCCGACCATCGAGCGCACCTGATTGTGCATGAACGAGCGCGACGACGCCTCGATTCGGATTTCCTCGCCGTGGGTCGTGACGCGGAACCGGTCCAGTGTTTTGACCGGCGACTTGGCCTGACAGCCAGCCGCGCGGAAGGTCGTGAAGTCGTGCCGGCCCTCGAGCCGCGGCGCGGCCTCGGACATGGCGCGCGCGTCGAGTGGCTGCGGCACCCACCAGACGCGGAATTTGTCCACCGCCGGCGGCGCCCGGCGCGCCAGGATGCGGAACAGATAATGCCGCCCGATCGCCGAAAACCGCGCGTCGAACGTCTCGGACACCTCCGCCACATCGAGTACGGCGATCGGATCGGGCCGCACATGGTAGTTGATCGCCTCGCGCACGACATGCAGCGGGTAGGCTTTCGGCAGGTCCACGTGCGCCACTTGGCCAAGCGCATGCACGCCCGAATCCGTCCGCCCCGCACCACGCACGTCGGCGGGCACACCAGTCAGCTTGGCGATCGCCTCGTTCAGCCGACCCTGCACGCTCGGCCCGTCCGGCTGCGTCTGCCAGCCGAGAAAGGGCGTGCCGTCATATTCTAGCGTGAGGCGATAGCGGGGCATGGGGCCGGGGTAGCGCGGGGGCGGACAACTGGCAAGGCGCCGCAGCCGCGGCGTGGTTCACGGCTGGCCAATCGGAGTGTACGCGGTAGACGTCGGATGAGCGGCAGTGTAACGCCGAGTGTCGGCAAATCCAGCCTCGCGGCCAGTCCAGCGGCCTCGCGCGCCTTCCAGCCCGTGCTGCGGTCATAGGCAGCCGCCGTCGCTGCCTTCAGCGATACCGTCACGTAGTGCTGACAGTTCGGCACACTCGCATAGACCCGCCGACGCCAGGCCTGGTCAGCCTTGGAGTTGGACTCTGCGAGAGTATTTCGAAGATCACCAACGCGTCATCGGTGACCGACGTTCCTTTGGGCGCGCCCTCCAGCTACGAAGACGTCTGGCTGCGGGAGGCTGTTGCCTGAGGCCGGTACGCGTGTACCGATACCCAGCATCGGTAACCAGGCGGCTCCGGCGCAGTTTGTCATGTCATCAGGGCCGTCTGATGTTGCCTGCAGACAATCTGATGATTATCGATGGGGGCGCATTCAAGACCGGCACTCCTTCGATCAGCTCCCAACGTTCCTCATCGGGACGCGTATCGGTGAACGCGAGAAACTCTTCGATCGTCATCTGGTCGGCGAGGCGCAAGTTTGGGTCGGACAGACATGGGCACCTCCGGTGCAGCCACGCTCATTCTATCGCGAGTTGCCGGATGCCAACAAGGGCCATATCTCGTGCTGGCCGACACCAACAGTCCTGGCTTCGCATCCCTGCACCGTCGCTGGTAGACCTGCGCACGTACCGCAGCCCTGAACGGACTCCTCATGCCCACCAAGATCCGCCGCCGCTCCTGCTTCGTCCGCGCTGCCCGCTCTCCGCCCGCGCGAGAGCTTCCAGGACATGATCCTCACCTTGCAGCAGTTCTGGGGCGCGCAGGGCTGCGTGGTGCTGCAGCCCTACGACATGGAGATGGGCGCCGGCACGTTCCATCCAGCGACGACGTTGCGTGCGCTTGGTTCCAAACCCTGGAACGCCTGCTACGTGCAGCCCTCGCGGCGGCCCAAGGACGGCCGCTACGGCGACAACCCCAACCGCATGCAGCACTACTATCAGTTCCAGGTGATCATGAAGCCGTCGCCGCCGGACATTCTCGATCTCTACCTGAAGAGCCTCGACGCCATCGGCATCGACACCAAGCTCAATGATATCCGCTTCGTCGAAGACGATTGGGAGAGCCCGACCTTGGGCGCCTGGGGCCTCGGCTGGGAAGTGTGGTGCAACGGCATGGAGGTGACGCAGTTCACCTACTTCCAGCAGGTCGGCGGCTTCGACTGCAATCCGGTGTCGGGCGAGATCACCTACGGCCTGGAACGCCTCGCCATGTACGTGCAGGGCGTCGACCGCGTCTGGGATCTGAATTTCAATGGCCGCACCGACGCGCGCAAGCTCACCTACAACGACGTGTTCCAACAGGCCGAGCAGGAATACTCCCGCTACAATTTCGAGCACGCCAACACGGACGCGCTGCTAGCCCACTTCAAGGCGGCGGAAGCGGAGTGCAAGGCGTTGTTGGAGAAGGGCGCTGTCCCGGTCAACGCGCCTTCCGGCCTCCCCGCGAAGGCGGGGATCCCCGCAGGGGAGTCGGAAGGCGCAGCAAAAAAGCACCTGATGGCACTGCCTGCCTACGACCAGTGCATCAAGGCCAGCCACATCTTCAATCTGCTCGATGCTCGCGGCGTCATCTCAGTCACCGAACGCCAAAGCTACATCCTCCGCGTCCGCGAGCTCTCCAAAGCCTGCTGCGGCGCGTGGCTGCAGACGGAGGGTGGTGGGGGGTGACGCAAGCGACTGCCGACCCGTTTGATCCCCAACGGGAGTGCACAATCCCACTTCTTCGGTTTCCCGGAAAAAGCGCGCATAAGCGCTTTTATCCGGCATCATTACCCATCGGATTTTGATCCGTGTTGCTACCTCACACACCCTCCCCGCCGCGTTCCCGGAATTTGGACAGCGCCGCGGACCGCACGCCCCGTCCCCGCCTTTACTTCTCCGCCTTCTCATAGCCATCAGCTACCAACCGGTCCAACAGGCGCACACCCCAGCCGGAGGCCCAGCCTTGCGAGATGTCGGTGCGGTTGCTGTCCATGGCCGTGCCCGCCACATCCAAGTGCGCCCACGGCGTATCTTTGACGAAGCGCTGAATAAACTGCGCCGCCGTGATCGCGCCACCGAAGCGGCCGCCGATGTTCTTCATGTCGGCGTTCTTGCTGTCGATCAGTTTATCGTAGGCTTTACCCAGCGGCATGCGCCAGACCTTCTCGCCGACCGCTTCGCCAGCAGCACTCAGTTCAGCCGACAACTTGTCGTCATTGGCAAACAGCCCGGCATGCTCCTTGCCCAGCGCCACCATGATTGCACCGGTGAGCGTGGCAAGATCGATGATCAATCGCGGCTTGAAGCGCTCCTGCGCATAGGTCAGCACATCAGCCAGCACGAGACGCCCCTCGGCATCGGTGTTCAACACTTCAATCGTCTGCCCACTCATCGACGTAACGATATCGCCCGGCCGCTGCGCATTGCCCGACGGCATATTTTCCACCAGCCCGATCAGGCCCACTGCATTGACCGGTGCCTTCCGTCCAGCCAGCGCCAGCATCAACCCGGCGACGCAGGCAGCTCCACCCATGTCGCCCTTCATGTCCTCCATGCCGGCTGCCGGTTTCATGGAAATGCCGCCAGTGTCGAACACCACGCCCTTGCCGACAAAGCACAGCGGCTTCGCGCGTTTCGACTTCGCCCCATGCCATTGCATGATCGCGACGCGCGCCGGCCGCACACTGCCCATCGCGACGCCCAGCAGCGCGCCCATCTTGAGCTTTTCCAGTGCCGCCACGTCGAGGATTTCAATCTCCAGACCAACCTTTGACAGCGCTGCGACCCGGTCGGCGAATTCCACCGGCCCCAGCACGTTGGCCGGCTCATTGACCAGATCGCGCGCCATCAACACGCCGTCGGCCACCGCCCGCCGCGCGCGGAAAAGTTCGGCGGCCTGCTCGGGGCGCGGCGTGTGGATGATCAACGTCTTCAAGGTCGATGGCTTGTTGTCGCCGTTGCCGTTGCCGCTGTCATCGCCCGCTTTGGCATCTTCTTTTGGCGCCGAGCGATAACGGCGGAACTCGTAGTTCCGCAGCAGTGCGCCTTCAGCAAGAGCGGCAGCAAATTCGGCCGACTGTGCGGCCGGCATCTCGGGCAGTTCTGCAAACACGCTGGCCGTTTCGCACTTACGCGCCTTGACGGCGGCGAGCACGCGCCCACCCAGGTTCGTATGCTCCAACCCTTCCATTTCCGGTGACACGCCGAGCATCAGCACGCGGCTGCACTCCAGCTTGGGCGCAGCCAGCACTTCAACCGACTGCTTGGGCTTGCCCGTAAAGTCTGCCGCGTTGGCCGCGCGCACTAAAAACCCGCCGGATTTCTGATCGAGGTCGCGGGCCGTAGCGCCAAATTTCAGATCGGGTCCGGCCAACACCACGGTGGTCGGCGACGGTGACGCGGACAGCGAGGCAAACCGGATATCGAGCGGCGTGGTCATGGCGGGCGGGTCCTGCGGAAAGACGGTCGGAGGTCTGGCACGGCGGGCCCGAACCGGAAGCACGAAAGACGCTAGCGGGATTCACCCCGGGCGGAAAGACCGCATGCCAACAACTTTGGGCCAACAACTTTTGCGGGAGGGGCGCCGCCATTCGGTCGCAGCGGGGTACCTTCGGAATGCGAAGGGGACAGCGGGGCAACGGGGGGCGACACGTTTCAGCCATCTTGCTATGGGACCGCGATAGATCGGATCAGTGGCGGGGAATCGGGTCCGGCTCAGGGTGGGGCGCGAGCATGCGGGCAAACTTAATCCAGATGCGCCCGGTCTCAGCCGCGCGCCGGCAGGTCACCGCCCGTTCATGAGCATTCTGGGCCGCTATATCTTTCGTCAGTCGATCGGCGCCGTGCTGCTGATCTTGTTGTCGCTTTCGACGGTCACCTGGATCGGCGTCGCCCTGCGCCAGCTCGACATCATGACCTCGCAAGGCCAGGACACGCTGTTGTTCTTGCGGCTGACGTCGCTGGCATTGCCGAGCCTGATCGCCTTCATTGCCCCGTTCGCGGTGTTGATCTCGTGCTTGCATGTGATCAACCGGTTGAGCGGCGATAGCGAACTCATCATCATGACGGCCAGCGGCGCGCCGGCGTGGCGGCTGGTGCGGCCGCTTTTTGCCATGGGTCTGCTGGTCGCGGTGGCGGTGGCGCTCATCAACAACGCCGTCGCGCCCTGGGCCAACCGCCAGCTCAAAGAGGGTGCGCTGCAGGTCCGCACGCAGCTGATCAGTCAGGTGCTGCAGCCGGGCCGCTTCATGGCGCCAGAAAAAAATCTGTCGATCCACATCCGTGACCGGGCCGCTGATGGCGAACTGCTCGGCCTGTTAATGCATGATGCCCGCGATCCGGCGCAGGTCAGCTCCTACCTGGCGGAATCCGGTTACATTATCAAACAGGGCGCCAGCGCCTATTTGCTGATGAAGAACGGCCACGTGATCCGCGAAACCGCGGGTGGTAGCCAGCCTGATTTGGTCGCCTTTCGGCAATACGCGGTCGATATCAACCGCTTCGAGCAGAAGGCGGAGCAGTCACTGTCGCTGCGGCCGCGTGAGTGGACGACGGCGGCCCTGCTCAATCCCAACATAACCGACCCAGGCTATAAGAGTGTCCCGCAGCGCTACAGTGCCGAGCTGCACGACCGGTTCTCGAACCCGCTCTATCCGATCGCCTTCGTGCTGATCGCCGCCGCGTTCGCCGGGCAGGCGCAAACGACACGGCAGAACCGCAACAACGCGCTGCTGGCGGCGTTTGGCATCGGCGTCGGCGTCCGCGTGCTCGGCATCAGTGCCGTCAACGCCGCCAACGGCAAGGCCAGCGCGGTGCCGTGGCTCTATGCCATCCCATTGGGCGCCATCATCGTTTCGCTGGTTGCCATTCATTGGAACATGACGCCGCGCCCGCAATCAAAAGCCGCCCGCGCTATCGGCGCCGCTGGCGGGCGCCTCACGTCAACGCTCTCCGCTCCCTTCCGCCGCCGCAAAGCTGGCGCCGCAGCCGCATCCGGAGGCCGCTGACCCATGCTGCGCGCCCGCACCCTTCGCTACTACATTGGCCGCCGTTTCCTGGCCATGATGCTCGGCGCGCTCGTCGTGTGCATGACGTTGATTTTCATGATCGATATGGTGGAATTGCTGCGCCAATCGCGCAGCGCCACAGCAGTCTCGGTCTGGCAGCTGATGTGGGTCGGTTTCCTGCGCATGCACGCCTTTACCGAGATTCTGATCCCGTTCGCCGTCTTAGTCGGTTCGATCGGCGCGCTGATGAGCCTCAGCCGGCGTTCGGAATTGGCTGTCATGCGTGCCGGTGGCATGTCGGTCTGGCAGTTTCTGCGGCCCGGCATGGTCGTCGCGCTGTTGGTCGGATTGATCAGTGTTGTGGTCTACAATCCGCTCGCCGCCGAAGCCACCACCGAAGCCGAGAAACTGATGGCCAAATATTTCGGCCACGAAACGTCTTTCTTGTCCGGCGGGGCCGGCAATTGGCTGCGCCAGGATGGGGTCGATGGACCGTCCGTCATGCGTGCCCGCGCCGCCGCCGATCAAGGGCTCTCGCTGACCGGCGTAACGGTGTTCAAATACGACCCTGAAGGCCGTTTCATTGCTCATATCCAAGCTGAAAAAGCCTCACTCGGCGACGGCTACTGGGACCTGACGAACGTCAGCCTCGCACAGCCGGGACGAGAGGTTTCCCGCTTCACTGCTTACAAGTTGGCCACCCATCTGGATCGCGAGCGTGCGCTCGACGCGCTTGGGTCGGTCAATTCGGTATCGATTTTCGAGCTGCCGGGCGTCATCGACATGGTCGAGCGCAGCAAGCTGCCGTCGGCCCGCTTCCGGGTCCAATATGAGCTGTTAAGATCCCGCCCGCTGCTGCTGGTCGCGATGGTTCTTTTGGCCGCTACTGTGTCTTTGCGGTCATTCCGGCAGGGGGGCATCCAGACTATGGTTGCGACGGGGATCATCGGCGGAGTGGGGTTCTTCCTACTGACGGAGGTTTCGCGGCAGATCGGCTTGGCCGGGCTGGCGCCGGCGGTGGTTGCCATATGGCTTCCAGTCATTGTGGCGTGCCTTGCGTCGGTGACGGTTCTGCTGCATCAGGAGGATGGTTGAGTGGGGATGGTTAAGTGAGGCGTAGCTCGCAAAAGCTGCACACAGTGTGCAGCGTGGCGCGCATCCAGCGATCGGGGGATCGGTTCATTGAACCAGCCTCCGCTTTGCAGGGTGGGTTCCTCGCTGCACTCGTGCGTGGCGTGCGGGCGCGTGCCATTCCATTCCTAGCCGTTCCGTTCCTGAGTGCCGCCGTGCTCTTGGCGGGTGCCGCCCACGCCCAAGACCCGAGCATCCGCAATCAAGTCGGTAGTGACCGCATCTTCAAGCCGACTCCGGGTGGCCCGCTTGGGCCGCAGCCCAAGATCAACAACGCCGCGCCGCTGTTTCTCCAAGGCGACGATCTCGTCTATGACACCAAAGGTAATAAGGTCGTCGCGCGCGGCAATGTGCAGATCTACTACAACAACTACCTGCTGACGGCCGATCAAGTTACGTATGATCAGAGCGCCAATAAGCTGCTCGCCCAGGGCAACGTCCAACTGCGCGATCCTAACGGCAACATAACGCGCGCCGAACGCATCGAGGCGACCGACGACCTGCGTGACGCCTTCATCGAGACCTTGAGCGTCGTCGCCCGCGATGAAACCCGCATTCAGGCCCGCCGTTCGATCCGCCGCGATGGCAACGTCACTGAATTCGAGCAGGGTAAGTTCACGCCCTGCAAAAACGATCCCGGCCAGTCGCCGCTCTGGTGCATCAGTGGCTCGCGGATCATTCACGACCAGAAGACCGCGACGCTAACCTTCCAGGACGCCAAGTTCGAAATCTTCGGCACGCCTGTTATCGCGCTGCCGTATTTCCAGATGCCAGATCCCTCTGTGCGCCACCGTACTGGCTTTCTGGCCCCCAGCTTTGGCAGCTCCAGCACCCTCGGCACCTTCGCCGAGTTGCCCTATTACATCGCACTCGATAAGAGCTACGACTTCCTGTTCAATCCGGCGCTGCTCTCCAAACAGGGCGTGCTCTTCAAGGGCGAGTGGCGCCAGCGTCTTGAGAACGGTGAGTACGCCGTTAAGTTCGGTGGCATCAACCAGCGCCTCGGCAATCTCGGCGCCGACGCCACGCCCGATCTCAAGGGCTGGCGCGGCACCGTTGAAACCAGAGGCGTCTACTCGCTGAGCTCCTGGTGGCGCGCCGGCTGGGATGTGACGTTGGAAAGCGACAAGAGCTTCCGCCGCTTCTATGGCTTCGACAGCATTCTACAGTCCGACCGGCTCAACACCGCCTATCTGACAGGCCAAAGCGAACGCAACTATTTTAACGCGTCCCTCTATCAGTTCGGCAGCCTGCTGCCGAACGACACGGACGTGAATAAGTCCCGCGTGCTGCCGGTCATCGACTACCGCTACATCGCCGCCCCGCAGATTTTAGGCGGTGAGTTGAGCTTCAACGGTCACGTGCGCAATCTAAGCCGCATCTCCGGCTTCAACACGGCAACGCCGTCGCAGTTTCTCGCTGGCGCCGATAGCACGCACCTGGTCTCGGACGTCAACTGGCGCCGCAAGCTGATCGACGGCATAGGCCAGACCTGGACACCGTTCGCCAACGTACGCGGCGACGTCTTCCAGTACAAAGATACCCGCGACCCAACCACCGGCCTCGCAGCACCCGCCGATACGCTCTATCGCGGCGTCGCCACCGCCGGCCTGACCTACGCCTACCCATTCGTGGCATCGACGCCCAACGCATCGCATGTCGTCGAGCCGGTGGTGCAAGTCGTCTCGCGCCACGTCACCGGCACCATCGATCAGCGCGTGCTGCCTAACGAGGACGCCAAGAGCGTTACCCTCGACGACACATCACTATTCTTCGAGAGCAAATCGACCGGCTTTGACCGCATTGATACCGGCACCCGCGTCAACTACGGCACCCGCTACAGCTTTCAGAGCAATTCCGGCTTCAACGTCCGCACCGTCATCGGCCAAAGCCAGCACTTCTCCGGCACCAACGTCTTTGCCGACCCCGGCCGCGATGTGACATCGACGGGTGCGCCCGGCACCTTCACGTCCGCCTTCTCGGAAAACAACGGTCTCGCGACGCGCCGCTCCGACTATGTGGCCGGCCTCTACGTCTCGCCGCTGCAGAGCTTGAGCCTGGTGGCACAGGGTCGTTTTGACACCAAATCGCTGGCGCTGCGCCGCCAGGATACCCTGCTCACGGCCGGCTTCGGGCCATTCTCGACACAGCTGGCCTATGCGTTCACCCGCGCCGACACACAGGCCCTCACCAGCGCCACGAGCCAGATCACGCAGCAGGAAATTCAAGGCACCCTGGGGATCAAGCTGACCGACAACTGGAGCGTTGCCGGCTCGCTACGCTTCGACATCGACAACAAACAGCGCCTTCAAGATCTGTTCCAGGTGCGCTATTCGGATGAGTGCTTCGTGCTGACCGCCTCGTACACGGAAACGTTCATCCAGAACTCCGTGCTTGGCATCGTGCCAGACAAGACCGTCATGCTGCGCTTCGAGCTCAAGAACCTCGGCAGCTTCAGCAACTCGACCAATGTGACGAGCTTCCTGTCCGGCATCGACAACCAAACCAACAAGAACTGACGCGCCCGTTGCGGGGGGCATACCTCCCAGCGACCTCGGGCGACAGCCGCCGGCTTAAGGGTGTAACAGGCCGATTTCCAGGCGCCGGCGCAGCCAGCGACAACAACTTGCGCACATCGCCGCCACGCCCGCGCCATCGTTGCTGTGGATTGTGTGCTGGCCCGCACGCATGTCACGCTATGGTGTTGGCTACGGAATCACTCGCAGGCGGCCGCGATGCTCGACTGGACACCTCCTCAATCTGCCCGGCGATTGGGCGCCGCGCTTGCGGTTTTGGCGCTCGGGTTCGGCGCCGGCGCATCCGTGGCAACACCGGCTGCCGCGCAGCAATTCCCGGGTCTGGTCTTGTCCCAGCCCACCCCGCCGCCGCAGGCCGCCCCGCCGCCAGCACCAGCGCCCAAACAAACCGCCAAGCCCAAGCCGAAAGCCGCAGCCGCCGCAGCGTCTCAGGATCCTGCAGCCGAACCGGCCGCAGCTGAGCCACCATCCAAAGGCGGCGACCGTATTGTGATGCTCGTCAACGATGAGCCGGTCACGTCGCGCGAAGTCGAACAGCGCGCGCGCCTGCTGGGTGCCAGCGGTGGTCCGAGTGTTGGCGCAGCCGCACAGGAAGCCTTCAAACGCATGGTCGCCTCGGAAGCCACCAGCACCAAATTCCGCTCGATCGTCGACGAGATCGTCAAGCAGAACCAGGGCAAGTCGCGCGAACAGATCATGGCGATCATCGAGAAGCGCAAAACCGAATTTGCGATCGGGCTGCAGCGGCAAGCACTCGATCAGGCACGCTCGGCCAACATTCCCAAATTTCGCAAAGATGCGATCGAGGAAATCATCGAGGAAAAGCTGAAGCTGCAGGAAGCCCGCAAACTCAGCGTCAGCGTCAACGACGACGAAGTCAATCGGGTTATCGCCGGCATCGCCCAACGCAACAATCAAACCGAAGCGCAGTTTGCCCAACAGCTCAAAGCAATGGGCGTCGACATCTCAACCATGCGCTCACGCTTCCGGGCCGGCTTTGCTTGGCGCGAAGTGATCCGCAAGAAATTCCAGGCCCAGATCCAAATCAGCGATCGTGACGTCGAACGCCTGCTCGCCACGACGCCCAACGCCAAAGGCCAAGCCGATACGCAGGAATTGGCCGTTCAACGCATCGTCTTCGCGCTGCCCGGCAAACTCGACCAGAGCGCCATGGCCCGCGCCCTCGCCGATGCCGACGGTCTGCGCCGCAAGTTCGGCGGCTGCAAAACCATGGAAAACCTGGTCAAGGACCAAGCCGGCGCCAAATTCGAAGCGTCCAAATTCGTCAAGCCGAGCACCGTTGTCGAGCCCCAGCGAAGCATGATGCTGGCCGCCAAGGATGGCGATCTGCTGCCGCCGCAAACCGCCAGCGATGGTGTCGAACTCGTCGCCGTGTGCAGCCGCCGCGCCTTGCAGGTTGATGAGAAGGTCCGCGAAGAAGCCTCGCAGGAATTGCAGTCGCGTAAGTTCGAGGAACTCGCCAAGCGCTACCTCCGCGACCTCCGCCAGGACGCCCACATCGAGCAGCGCGGATGAGCGAGCCGGGCGCCGATCCGGCGCTGGCTGCCGTTCATGCCCTGCCACCGCTGCGCGACGTCATTCGCACCCACGGGCTGGCCGCCGACAAACGGCTGGGCCAGAATTTTATTCTCGATCTCAACCTGACCCGCCGCATCGCGCGCGCCGCTGGCCCGCACGGTGACAAGTCACAACGCACGGCAGCCGCCGCTTTGCCTCTCGCCGGCCGCAGCGTCATCGAGATCGGCCCGGGCCCTGGCGGGCTCACCCGCGCGCTGTTGCTGGAGGGCGCCGACCATGTGCTCGCCGTCGAGCGCGACCCACGTTGCCTGCCCGCGCTTGGCGAGATTGCTGCAGCGTCCGGCCAGCGCCTCACCGTCGTCGAAGGCGATGCCATGACCATGGACTGGCCAGCGCTTGTCAGCCGCCTGCCATCAAAACCCGTCATCGCCGCCAACCTGCCCTACAACATCGCCACGCAGTTGCTGGTCGGCTGGCTGGAAACCACGCCCTGGCCGCCCTGGTTTTCAGGCATGGTGCTGATGTTTCAAAAAGAGGTCGCCGAGCGCATCGTCGCCGAACCCGATAGCAAGGCCTATGGCCGCCTCGCGGTCATTTCCCAGTGGCGCACGGATGCCCATCTGCTGTTCACTCTGCCGCCGGAGGCCTTCACGCCCCCGCCCAAAGTGTCGTCGGCCATCGTCAGCTTCACGCCACGCGCCGAACCGCTGCCGGCCTGCGACGTGACCATCCTCGGCCGCGTCACCGCCGCCGCTTTCGGTCAGCGCCGCAAGATGCTGCGTCAGAGCCTCAAAGCCCTCATGCCCGAGCCCGAAGTGCTGCTCGCCGCCACCGGTATCGACGGCACCCGCCGCGGCGAAACGCTCACCGTCTCAGACTTCGCCCGCATGGCCGCCGTGTTTGAGAAGTTGCGCCTCCCCTAGCGGCCGGGCTGGCCATACCCATTCCGAGGCTGGCGCTGAAATCCACTTCACTCTGGGCCATGAGCGCCTATGCTGGCGGTCTACCGCCGCCCCTGTCTGCACGAGGCCATCATGCCCTTCGACGCCCACGCCGCCAATCTCACTGTCGCTGTCATCGGCACCGGCACCATGGGGCGCGGCATTGTGCAGGTGGCGGCCCAAGGCGGCATGCGCGTGATCGCCTATGACGAAAAGGCGGGGGCAGCGACAGTTGCCAAGGACTACATCGCCAAGATGCTCGCTGGCCTGGTCGAGAAGGGTCGCCTGGGCGCGGCCGACGCCAAGGCTGCGGTCGATCGCATCTCGGTTGCGCACAGTCTTGAAGATTGCGCCAGAGCGAACGTGGTGGTCGAGGCCATTATCGAGAAGTTGGATGTGAAGCAGTCGCTGTTCCAGCGGCTCGATCAACTTTGCGGACCTGAGATAATCCTTGCGTCGAACACCTCGTCGCTGCCGGTCACCGCCATCGCCGCGAAATGCCAGCACCCCGAACGCGTCGGCGGCATGCACTTCTTCAATCCAGTGCCATTGATGAAACTCGTCGAGGTAATCGGCGGGCTGAAGACGGCGCCGTGGGTGACGGATGCGCTGATGATCATCGGCCGCCGCATGACGCGCGATCCCGTCCTGTGCATCGACAGCCCCGGCTTCATCGTCAATCACGCCGGCCGCGCCTTCACGACCGAAGCGCCCCGCATTCTGACCGAGAACATTGCGCAGCATTGGGAGATTGATCGCATTCTGACCGGCGCGCCGGGTTTCAAGCTGGGGCTGTTTGGTTTGGCAGACATGGTCGGCATCGATGTGGGCTATGCGGTGATGGAGAGCCTTTATCAGCAGTTCCAACATGAGCCTGCCTATGCGCCGAACCCGCTGAGCGCGTTGCGGGCTGCGGGTGGGCTCTATGGACAGAAGACGGGCGCCGGTTGGTACGCCTACAAGGATGGCAAGCGCATTGAGCCGGAGCTTGCGCCAGCGCCCACGTCGTTGCCGAAGTCGGTGTGGGTGCGCCCAAGCGAGCACCATCCCGAGCTGATCGCGCCGCTGGTCGAGATCATCAAAAAGTCCGGCGTGACTGTGGAAACGAGCGCGCAGCCGGGCAAAGAGGCCCTCGTGGTGCTGTGCCAGATCGGTTATGATCTCGCGACCGCAATCCAGGATCTGAAGCTCGACAAGGCGCGCACCGTGGCGGTCGATGTGCTGTTTGGTCTCAAGGGTCCGCGCACGGTGATGGTGACGCCGGGGATCGATCCGAAAATGCGCGACGCCGCACACGCCGTGCTCGCGTCAGACGGCCAGCCAGCGATTGTGATCAACGACAGTCCCGGATTCATCGCGCAGCGCGTCGTGGCGATGATCGTCAATGTCGGTTGCAACATCGCGCAGCGGGCGATTGCGACGCCGGCCGACATCGACAAGGGCGCCAAGCTGGGTCTCGGTTATCCATTCGGGCCGCTCGAGTGGGGCGATCAACTCGGCCCCAAGCGCGTGCTGCACATTCTCGAATGCCTGCACGGCTTCTATGCCGACCCGCGCTACCGGCCAAGCCCCTGGCTCAAACGCCGCGCCATGCTGGGTCTGCCGCTGTCGGCACCTGAGGGTAAGTAAAGGCGAGTTTGCCTCGCTTGCATCATCGATGCACATGGGGCAGCCGGCAGGTTCTCAACCAAAAAATCCCAGGGCACCATCATGGCCAGCAAGCTCGATCAGTTAAAATCCATGACCATCGTCGTCGCCGACACTGGCGACATCGAGGCGATCCGGCAATTCAAGCCGACCGACTGCACGACCAATCCGTCGCTGATCTTGAAAGCCGCGCAGATGCCAGCTTATGCGCATCTCGTCGACGAAGCGGTGGCTTGGGCGAAGACACAGTCTGGCAGCACGGCGGCGGTGGCGTCGGCGGCCTGCGACCGGGTCGCTGTCAACTTCGGCGAGGCGTTGAGCAAAATCGTACCCGGGCGCGTGTCGACCGAGGTGGATGCCGATCTGTCGTTTGACACCGCCACCTCCCTTGCCAAGGCCCGCGCGCTCATCGCTGACTACGCGCGGCGCGGCGTCGGCCGCGAGCGCATCTTGATCAAGCTGGCGGCCACCTGGGAAGGCATCAAGGCCGCAGAAGTGCTGGAGAAAGAGGAGATCAATTGCAACCTCACCCTGCTGTTCTCGTTCGCACAGGCGCGCGCGTGCGCTGAAGCCGGGGTGTTTCTCATCTCGCCATTCGTCGGCCGCATCCTGGATTGGCACGTCAAGGCCACCGGCCAGACCTACACCGCCGAAACGGACCCGGGCGTCCTGTCGGTACGCCGCATCTTCCAGCACTATAAAGCGCAGGGTTTCGGGACCGTCGTCATGGGCGCCTCGTTCCGCAACACGGGCGAGATCGAAGCGCTGGCCGGCTGCGACCGGCTGACCATCGCGCCCACACTGTTGGAGCAGTTGGCGAACGACACCGGCACGCTCCCGCGCCAACTCAATGCAGCAAATATCACGAAGGCAGCACCGGCAGCGCGTCTCACCGAACCGGCGTTTCGTTTCGCCCACAACGACGACGCTATGGCCACCGAAAAGCTCGCCGAAGGTATCCGCCTCTTCGCCGCTGACCTCGGCAAGCTGCGTGGCATGATGACGGCGCGGATGGGGTAGGCCCTCAGTTCTGCATGCCCCATTTGCGCACGGTGGCAGCTTCGATGTTGCGGAACACAAGGTTTTCGACGGCGAGCCCGATGAGGATCACTGTCAGCAACCCGGCAAACACCGCCGGAATGTCCAACAGGTTCTTGTTTTCGTATATGTACCAGCCAAGCCCACCCTTGCCGGAAGTGGCGCCAAACACCAGTTCCGCCGCGATGAGCGTGCGCCAAGCGAATGCCCAGCCGATCTTGAGGCCTGTCAGGATCGACGGAAATGCTGCCGGAATGAGAATTTTGAGCACATAGCGCATGCCGCCCAGGCCATAGTTGCGGCCCACCATGCGCAGCGTGTTCGACACCGACTTGAAACCCGAGTGTGTGTTGAGCGCGACGGCCCACAGCACCGAGTGCACCAGCACGAAGATGATCGACTTGTCGCCAAGCCCGAACCAGATCAGCGACAGCGGTAGCAGCGCAATCGCCGGCAGCGGGTTGAACATGGCGGTCAGCGTTTCCAACAGATCGTTGCCGAGCTGAGACATCATTGCCAGCGCCGTGAACAGCATCGCCAGCAGCAGGCCGAGGGCGTAGCCCTGCAGCAGCAGCCGCACCGAGTTCTTGGCTTTTTGCAGGATCTCGCCGCCGGCCAGTCCGCCCCACAGTGCCGTCATCGTTTCGGTCAGCGTCGGCACCAGCAGTGCATTGTCGAGAAACCGTGCGTACGTTTCCCAGGCCACGGCGATGACCAGGATAATAAACGTCTTCCGCAGCCAACCTTTGTTGTAAAGCGTCTCCCAGATGGTCAGCGGTTTTTCGACAACGCCAAAAGACTTGTCGGCGTGGGCCTCGCGCACATATTCAGCGCGCACCGGCGGCACGCGTGTTGCTGGGGATGGATGAGCGCTCTCAACCATGGGCCACCGCCTCGCGTTCTTCAACGGCTTCCGAGAACAACATGTCGTGGATGCGGTCGGAGAGCTTGCGGCCCAGGCGTCAATGGGGTCGGTACCGTCGCTGTTCAGTTCGGCCTTGACCTGACCCGGATGCGGCGACAGCAGCAGAATGCGATTGCCGATCAACGTCGCCTCGGGGATCGAGTGGGTGACGAACAACACGGTGAAGCGCGTGTCCGACCACAGCTGCAGCAACTCGTCCTGCATCTTGCGGCGCGTCAGGGCGTCAAGCGCTGCGAACGGCTCGTCCATCAGCAGCACGTCCGGTTCCAT
Organism: uncultured Alphaproteobacteria bacterium; assembly: GCA_963847145.1. Taxonomy (GTDB): domain Bacteria; phylum Pseudomonadota; class Alphaproteobacteria; order Rhizobiales; family Hyphomicrobiaceae; genus JABFRJ01. The sequence continues at coordinate 227,909 of CAWJYN010000011.1, read as the reverse complement.
GGCCATGGCGCGGGCAATCGCCACGCGCTGTTTCATGCCGCCTGAAAGTGTGTGCGGATAGCTGTCAGCAAACTTGGTGAGATTGACCTTATCGATGTAGTTCAGCGCCCGCTCGGCAGCCACCTTGCCGCGGGCTTTGCGCGCACTTTCGAGCGCGAACATGACGTTCTGTTTGACCGTCTTCCACGGCAGCAGCTGGTCGAATTCCTGGAACACGAACACCCGGTCCGGTCCCGGCTTTTTCACCATGCGGCCCTTCAGCGAGATCGTGCCTTCGGTCGGTGCCATGTAACCGCCGATGGCCTTCAGTAGCGTCGACTTCCCGCAGCCCGATGGCCCGAGCAGCACGAAGCGGTCCGACTGGAACACGTCGAAACTGACTTTGTAGGTTGCGGTGACGAGATGCTGCTTGGTCTTGTACTGCAACGTCACGTCGCGCACCTCCAGCAGAGGTGCAACAGTCTCTGTTTGCAAAGCGGCGTTCCCCACGGTTCGTCTTTTGCCCATCCATGCGCGATCGGGGCTGGAGTGTCCAGCCGCAGGCGCCAGGAACGTCGATTGGAACGTCGATTGGGTGTGGCTGGCCGCTGGCACAGTCAGGGGCGCTTTAGAACGAACGCAGTGACATCGTCGAGCACGGGCGCACGACCGCGGAACGCCACCGACATCGCCAGCAAAATGCCGACGTGGCCGATGCCAGGATAGGTCCGGACGGCAACCCGCGCGCCGGCCGCCTTCAGTTTATCGGCAAGCGCGAACGTATTGCGCGGAAACACGGTGGTGTCATCGGTGCCGGTGACCAGCAGCATCGACGGCGCATCCCGCGACACAAAATTGACCGGCTGCGTGGATGCCAGGTCGGCGGTCTGCCCGAAGGCTTCGATGGCCACGTCTTTGTCGAGGGGCAGGAAGTCATAAGGGCCGGCCAGCGCCGCAACCCCTTTGACGATCGACCGGCTCGAGCCGAGCCGCGCCAGGTAGCGGGGGTCGAGCGCAATCATCGCCGCATTGTAAGCGCCCGCCGAGTGGCCCACCAGAAACAACCGGCCCGGATCGGCGCCGAAGCGCGCGGCGTTCTTGTGTGCCCACAAGACGGCAATGGCGCCGTCGTCGACGAAGTCCGGGAAGCGCACCTCAGGCACCAAGCGATAGTCGGCAATGATCGCCACGATGCCGCGCGATGCCAGCGCTTTGCCGAGGAATGCGTAATCCTCCTTGTGGCCGCTGTTCCAGGAGCCGCCGTAGAACACGACGGCAATCGGCCGCGAGCCAGATGCACCGCTGGGAACATAGACATTCAGCTTCTGGCGTGGATGCGCCCCATAGGCGACCGACTGCGCTGCCAAGGCGGCGCCAGTGTCGGCCGGAGTGAGCGCGTTGTAAGCTGTCAGCGGCGCGCACGCAGCCAGCACCAACGCGCTCCCCAGCAGCACAAGACCGGCGACCCACATCATGCTTTGGCGCCCCCGCGCTCCCACTGTCCAAATCCGGCGCTGGTTCATGAAATCAAAGGGTCCCGCGTCATCAATCGACGCATGCAGCCGCCGCCGATCACGCTTGTGGCTGGCAATACACACTGTGCCGCCGCGTGATCGATGCCCTAGCTACGGGCGAGATCGCCATGAGTTTCAGCCCCTGCTCTCGCAATCGCATGCAGCCTTGCCGGCACCCCCTGCGACGGGCCACAACATATGATCCTCAGCCAGTGCAACAAGCGGCCCTCTTGTGTTGCTACAATGAGGCACTGAGTGCGCAGGTACACCGATGAGCAAAGTTCGACGATCCCTGTTTCGAAGTGTGAGCCGCCGGACGGTGCTACAGGGGATGGGCTCGGTCGCCGCCGCGGCAACGCAAGTTGCAGATGCCTATGGCCAGACGCAAACCACAGGAGCTGGCAGCATGGACTTTGTTCCCGGCGGCCGCATCGGCATCAAGCGGCCGAGTGAGATCAGGGTGTATTCTAACGCGTGGACATTGCTATCAGCCGACCACACCCTGATGGTCGATGTCCGTGAGACGATCCGGCTCAGCGCCGACGACGACGCCTACGTCTGGGACATGGATCAATGGGATACGACCAAGAAAACCAAGCGCGTCGAAAGCAGTCTGTCGCTTCACGGTTTCGAGGTCCGCCGCTTTCGCGATCTCGGATATGGCGCAGATTTGGACTACATGGCGGAAACCATGGTGGTTCGCGATGCCACATGGATGGGCGAAGTCAAAGTCACCACCGGCGACCACGGCGGGCTGACCAAACACCCCGGCCGGCAGGTCGCCCGCTGGACGCCGTTGATGGAAGCGGTCTTTGCCTCGATCCAAGTGCGGCCGCAGCTGCTCGTGACAGAGGCGCTGGACGAGTTCGGGATCAGCCTGGATACAAACGGTCTCAATCCGCGCTTGATCGGCACTAATTTGCTGCTCAGCCTTTATGTGCCGGTGTCACCGCTTGAGCGGTGGGGAAGCAACCAGCCGCATATCAGCCTCGACAATCTCTCCAATGTCGTGATGCACCCCGCACCCGGCGAGGCTGAGACGTTCAACAACGAGATGTTCGCACTGACGCGCAAAACGCGCGGCGCACAAGTCATCAAAGGACGCCATTGCCGAGGCATCCAGCAGTCCGAAACGTCGCTGGCCGGTGTGCCTGATACGTTTTTTGCGCGCATTACCGCCTTCAGCAAAACGCGCCAGCAGGTGCTGACCGCATCTTACGGGGCAGCCCAACGCGCACCCATTCTGCGGGCGCTCAATGACGCGTTTCAGTCATTGCAGCTTGTTGAGCGGACGTGAACGGCTGCATGTGGTTCCAACCGGCCGTGCGATGGGCTAGTGACAGGGCGTGGTGCCCGCCCCTGAGACCTGTCATGCCCAAACCTGCCAAGCCAACCCTCCCCGTGTCTCTCGCCGACGTGCAGGCGGCGGCGAAGCTCATCGCCGGCGCGGTGCTGGATACGGATTTCGATGAGAGCCGGACGCTCGGCGACATTCTCGACTGCCAAGTCTGGCTGAAATTCGAAAACCTGCAGTTCACCGCGGCTTTCAAAGAGCGCGGCGCACTCAACCGGCTGTCGTCACTGACGGCGGCGGAGAAAAAACGCGGCGTGATTGCCATGAGTGCCGGCAACCACGCCCAAGGCGTCGCCTATCACGCCAAACGGCTGGGTATCCCCGCAACCATTGTCATGCCGGTTGGCACACCGATGGTGAAGGTGGAGAACACGCGGCGGCATGGTGCAGACGTTATCGTGCACGGCGCGACCTTGGAAGATGCTGCGACGTTTGCGCGCGCGCGCGGGACCGAGCAGCAGATGACATTTATTCACCCCTATGACGACGCCGGTGTCATCGCCGGGCAGGGCACGATTGCGCTTGAAATGCTGCGCGCCGTACCAGCACTCGATACGCTGGTCATTCCGATCGGCGGCGGCGGGTTGATATCCGGCATGGCGGTGGCGGCGAAGGCCTTGAAGCCGGACATCCGCATCGTCGGCGTACAGGCGGAACTCTATCCGTCCATGTACAACACCATCAAAGGCTTGGCGCTGCCCATGCGCGGCGACAGTCTCGCCGAAGGGATCGCCGTCAAGGCGCCGGGCAGAATGACAACCGAGATCGTGCGCGCACTCGTCGATGACATTGTCCTGGTCAGCGAGGATCAGCTGGAGCGCGCGGTGTCGCTGCTGATCGCCATCGAGAAGACCGTGGTGGAAGGCGCCGGTGCTGCCGGTCTCGCAGCGATGCTTGCTGAGCCGGCACAATTCAAGGGCCGCACCGTCGGCCTCGTGCTGTGCGGCGGCAACATCGATACGCGGCTGCTCGCCTCCGTTTTAACCAGAGAACTGGCCCGCGAAGGCCGTCTGTCACAACTCGCCATCGATCTGGTCGACCGGCCGGGGCAGCTTGCTGCGGTCGCAACGTTGCTCGGCGAAGCCGGTGCCAACATCGTCGAAGTCTCCCATCAGCGCACGTTCTCTGATCTGCCGGCCAAAGGCACCTTGCTCGAAGTCGTCATTGAAACCCGCGATCGGGCGCATCTGGACGAAACCGTCGCGCGGCTGACCCAAGCGGGCTTCACCGTGGCGCTGCAAACAACGCCCGGCGAACAGCATTGAGTCCGGTGCCGCACGGCATCAGCGCAGCGCAGCATCGCCGAATTGCAGCTGCGCCAGCCGGGCATACAGTGCGCCCTTGGCGACGAGATCGGCGTGCGTGCCCTCCTCGACGATGCGGCCCTGATCGAGCACGAGAATGCGATCGGCTTTCAGCACGGTCGCCAGCCGGTGGGCGATCACCAGCGTGGTCCGGTTGCGCATGACGCCTTCCAGCGCGCGCTGCACGGCGACTTCGTTTTCGGCATCCAGCGCGCTGGTTGCTTCATCCAACAGCAACACCGGTGCGTCGCGAAGGATCGCGCGCGCAATGGCGATGCGCTGGCGCTGGCCGCCTGAGAGCGTCACCCCGCGCTCGCCAACCAGCGTGTCGTAACCCTGCGGCAAAGCGCGGATGAAGCCATCGGCTTCGGCAGCCCGTGCCGCCGCTTCAATCGACGCGCGATTGGCCTGCGGCGCGCCGTAGGCAATGTTGCCGGCGATGGACTGCGCGAACAGCGCAATGTCTTGCGGCACCAGCGCGATGCGTTGGCGAACGGCCTGCGGATCCGCTTCGTTGACGGCCACGCCATCGATGAGCACGCGGCCCGACTGCGGGTCGTAGAAGCGCAGCAGCAGCGAGAACAGTGTGCTTTTGCCGGCGCCCGAGGGGCCCACAATGGCAACGGTCTCGCCTTGCCGGATGTCGAATGAAATCCTATCCAGCGCGGCACTCTCAGGCCGCGTCGGGTAGCGGAAGGTGACTTCGTCAAAGCGGATGGTGCCGCGCGCCGGCTCGGGCAAGATCACCGGATGCAGTGGCGCTTGGATCGCCGGTGCAATGGCCAGCAGTTCAGCCAGCCGCCCCGCTGAACCGGCCGCCTGTGCGACCTCGCCCCAGACTTCTGCAAGCTCGGCCAACGCGCCGCCAGCAAACAGCGCATACAGCACGAACTGACTGAGCGTGCCGCCGGTCAATTCGCCAGCAACAACACGGCTGGCGCCATACCACAGCACGCCGACAATGCTGGCGACGACCAGCAGGATCGTCGCCGCGGTGAGAACGGCGCGCGACAGCAGCCGGCCGCGTGCGGCTTGAAAGGCGGTTTCGCTCGCGGATGCAAACTCGGCACTGACCGCGGCCTCATTCGTTGAGGCCTGCAGCGTGCGGATGGCGCCCAGGTTTTCGGCGGCGTAAGCGCTGGCCTCGGCGAAGGTATCCTGGGCTGCCCGTGACTTGCCCGTCACCGCACGGCCGGCCGCCATCAGCGGCAGCACGATCGCCGGGATCGCCAGCGCTGTGAGACTGGTCAGCCACGGGCTGGTGGCGATCATCATGGCAACGGCGCCAACCAGCATGATGACGTTGCGTACCGCCTGACTCATCGTCGAACCGGAGGCGGCTTTGAGCTGCGTGGTGTCCGCCGTCAGCCGGCTCATGATTTCGCCGGAGCGTGTCGTCTCGTAGAAAGCAGGCCCCAGGGTCACCAGATGCTTGAACAAGTCTGCCCGCAGGTCAGCCACCACCCGCTCGCCGAGCCAGTTGACGCAATAAAAACGCGCCGAACTCGCCACCGCGATCGAGGCGCCAAGCGCAATCAGAAACAGAAACGAGCTGTTGATGATCGCGCTGTCGCTACCCGAAAAACCCTGATCGATCATGCGGCGGATCGCGATCGGCAGCAGCAGCATGGCGGCGGCCGAACCGAGCATGGCCAGCGCCGCCCACGTCAGCATGGCACGCTGCCGTAAAATGTATGGCTTCAACGTCCAAAGAGCCGCAAGCGGCGGCCGCACCTTGTCGGGCGCTGGCTTGGTTGCATCGTCCGTTGAGACCTCAGCCAGATCACGCGCCCGCGGCTCGTCCCTCGCTGCGCCGATGGGGACGCGCACGTCAACGTGGGGGGCGGTAGAGCGGCGGTCGGCCAAAGGATTATTCCGTCACAGCGAGGAGTTGCGGGTGAACCATGGCACTCGCCCTGGCGCAAGGCGTCATTCAGTACCATCCGCGGCACACACCCGATTAGCTGTGCGGCGCTTAGGTGGCTGAGATCGATTTAAGACAAAATCCACCCAATCGGACTGTTCGCGTTGAAATGACTTTGCGTCAGGCGTAAATACCGTATCCGAGGGGAAACTTACGCGAGCAGTAAAGATGAGCCGTCAGTACAATACCGAGAAAGCGCTTTACCGGCTGCTGTCGACGCATCCGGAAGTTGCTGAACTCGGAGGACATATTGAACACGGGGCGGCGTTTGGCATGCTGCTAAGCCGCGGCGAACGACCGCTGGGCCTGTGGAGTGTGCTGGACGGTCAGTACACCTTCCGCGAACTGGCCAACTACGAGCCGGTCATCTCCGTCGGGTCTACAGCACAGGCTCTGGCCGTCACGCTGACCTTGCTGGACCTCTGCCGGCAGGGCTGGGCCGAACGCTTCGGCCCCCTGCCGCATGCCGTGGCGGCGGCCTGATGATTGCGAGACAGGCCAAGCGGGACCGTTGGCATTGACACCGCCGCGGCAATGCCTACATCTCGGCCAGCGCCGCTGCGGCGCCTGCCGAAGCGCGCCAGGAGATCGCCATGAGCGAGCAAACCGTCCACGATTGGATCCGCAAGACCGTAACGTCGAACGACGTGGTTGTGTTCATGAAGGGCACCAAGCAGTTCCCGCAGTGCGGCTTCTCTGGGCAAGTCGCCCAGATCTTGGGCCATGTCGGCGTCGCCTACAAAGACGTCAACGTGCTGGAAGACATGGGCATTCGCGAGGGCATCAAGTCGTTCTCGGACTGGCCGACTATTCCGCAGCTCTACGTCAAGGGCGAGTTCATCGGCGGCTGCGATATCATCCGCGAAATGTTCCAGGAAGGCGAGCTGACCCAGCTGCTCGACGAAAAACACATCCCTTACGACAAATCGAAACTGTCGGCCTGAGATCTCAATCCAACTGCGCTCTATGAACCCGGCACCAGTGTGCCGGGTATGGCGCGTGAATGGCCGCGGAACTCGGCGATCACGAGGCCCGCTTGGTCGCGGACGGTGACGTCGTAGATGCCAGATCGCTCGCCGCGCCGCAGTTCGCGTGCTTCGGCAGAAAGCGTCATGCCGAGCTTACCCGGCGCCAGATAGGTGATCTGGCACTGCTGCGCCACGTGCCGTTGGCCCCGGCTGTTGCAGGCAAATGCAAAAGCACTGTCTGCCAGCGTGAAGATGAACCCGCCATGGGCCAGACCGTGGCCGTTGACCATCGACGCCGCCACCGGCATCGACAGCACGGCCACACCGGGCGCAACCCGCACGAGCGCCATCCCCAAGCCCGTGCTGGCTTGATCATCCGCCCACATCGCAGCCGCCGACTTTTCTGCGATCTCTTGAGCGCTCAATGCCCCCGCCATGATGTTCAGGGTCTCCCTGCAAACTTCGGCGCGCGCTTCTCGAAGAACGCTGTCACGCCTTCCGCATAATCCGCCGCCGTTGCGAGCCGCTGCTGCAGCACCCGCTCGACCTCGAGCTGCTGATCAAGCGTGTTGCTCTCGGCTTTTGACAAGGCTTCACGGATCGTCACCAGCGCGGCCGTCGACGCCTGCGCGAATTTCTGTGCCATGGCCTCGGCCGCTGGCATCAGCGCGGCATCGTCAAAAACCTTGTAGATCATGCCCCAGCGCTCGGCCGTTTCCGCGTCAATCGGCTCAGCCAGCATGGCCAACGCGCGCGCCCGCGCCGGCCCGACCAGCCGCGGCAAGGTCCAGGTGCCGCCGGCATCCGGCATCAGCCCGATTTTTGCGAACGCCTGCAGAAACTTCGCCGACTTGGCCGCGATCACGATATCGCACGCCAACGCAATGTTGGCACCAGCCCCCGCTGCAGTCCCGTTGACGGCGCAGATCACCGGAACCGGAAACGCCGCTAACCGCCGTACCAGCGGATTGTAATGCAAACCCAACGTATCATTGAGGTTCGGCGTCTCGCCCGATTTGACGGTGACGGAGCGGTCGCTCAAATCCTGTCCCGGCACAGAACCCGCGGCCGGCGCCTGTCAGGATCACGGCGCGGCAGGATTTGTCGCCTTCCGCCCGGTCGAGCGCCGCGCGCAAATCCGCGTGCTGCTGCACATTGAAACTGTTGAGCTTATCGGGCCGGTTCAGGGTGACGATGTGATATCCGGCGCGTGGTTCAGACACCACGGTGGCGTGTTCGGCGGTCGTCATGCGGGCTCCATTGGGCGGCGGGCTGGAAACGCCTGTATGAGATGGGCGTACGATAGGACGCTCCCAAATGCTGGCACAGTTCTATGCAACATCCAAAGCGGCTTCAACAAAACACGGGAACTGAACTCAGGCCTTCCAGCGAAGAACCCCGTGCCATCACCCAGAACTAGCTCTTTTGCAGCCAGCAGGCCTTGGATCGCGCGGGACCATCATCTATAGTGAATGGAAGGGGAGTTTGTCATTGCCTCGCGTCATGCAGCGGTCGCGACACACGGATGTTCAATCCGCGCGTGTCCTTACCGTCGGCATGTGCGCGGGGGTCCATAGACTGGCGCAGTAGCGCTCGGTGCGTGGCGTTACCGCATGACCATGAACGGGATCCGGCTTCGGCCAGCGACTGAACATAGTATTCGGCAGCGATGTCAAAAGCGGGTGCGCCATGTGCGGGTATGCCAAGAGCGGGCATGCTTGCACACTGCAAAGGCGGACACCGGTCTTCTCTGAGTTTTCCCGCGCGGGATAAAGTTCTGCGTAGTGGGCAGCGTCGGACTGGTTGGAGTGGTGGTGGTATGAAATGCAATCCGTTGCGCTGGCTTTGGGGCTTATTGCCGGTGGTGCTGCTCGGGTGGGCAGTGACACAGTTCCATCGCGCCGACATCGAGGCTGATCTCAAGAAGCGGGTCGACAGCCAGTTGTCGTCCTCGGGCTTCAAGTGGCACCAGACCGCGCTCTCTGGCCGCGATTTACAGCTGTCCGGCGTCGCCACAGATGAGGCCGACCCTGGCCGTGCCCAAGACATTGCACGCAGCATTTGGGGCGTCCGCGTCGTCGAAAACAAAGCAACCGTCGTCGACAGAATTGAAAAGTATCAGTGGCTGGCGACGAAAGCCGGCAATGCCGTCAAACTCGGCGGGTATGTCCCGAACGACGCCGCACGTGCCGAAATCCTCAAAACTGCCAAGGCGAGTTTCCCAGGCCAGGACGTCGTCGACGAGATGAAACTTGCGCGCGGGGCGCCATCCGACGCGTGGCTGCCAGGTGTTGTCTTCGCGCTGAAGCAATTGGCCGGCCTGAAGTCGGGCGAGGCAAAACTGGATGGGTTGTCGCTGGCCATGTCGGGCGAAGCTGCTGACAGCAAAGGCTATCGCGCCGTCAAAACGGCCCTTGCGAATGATCTGCCGAAAGGCGTCAAGCTTGGCGACGAGCGCGTTGTTGCGCCGGTCGTCAAGCCCTATGTCTGGACCGCGCGCCACAGCGGTGGACAGGTGCTGCTGTCCGGCTTCGCCCAAGAGCGCGCACGCGGCGAGATAGTCGCTGCAGCCAAAGCGGCATTCCCAAAAGCGACTGTCACCGACCGCATGGACACCGCCGAAGGCGCAGCCAACGGCCACACGGCCGCAGTCGTCACAGCGCTCAAGGAACTCGCGCGTCTGGAAGAGGGCAGTGCGGAGGTGCGCGACATTGCCGTTTCGGTGCAGGGCGTCGCCGCCGATCCCGCTACACAAACGAGCGTCCGCCAAGCCCTCGCCCGCGGCATGCCCCAGGGCTTCCGGCTCAGCGACCAGATCAGCGCCCGCGACAGCGGACCGAAGCCGATAAGTCCTTATACGACCAGTGCCGTCGCTGACGCTTCGGCCGTGGTGCTCTCCGGTTATGCTCCGACCGACGCCGCCCGTGATCAATTGGTCCAGACTGCGCGGCAGAAGTTTCCCGGCCGCCGCATCGACAATCGCCTCGCCGTTGCGCCAGGCGCGTTCCCAGGCTGGCAGAATTGCGTTGAACAAGCCTTGTCGGGCGTTGCGCGCCTTGGCAATGGCAAGATCGCGATGACCGACAAACTGCTCGACGTCGCCGGCACGACCGACGACGAGGAGCTGGCCGGCGCTGTGCCGCGCGACATCAAGCAGGGCGTCAAACTCGACTGTGATGCCAACGTGCGGGTCGATGTCCTGGCCGAGGCGGTGCCCGAGCTGGTCTGGCGTGCGACCTACAAAGGCAACGATGTGATCCTGGATGGCGACGTCTCAAGTGCCGTGGCCAAGAACGGCTTGCTGGCCTCGGCACAGCGTCTGTTCCCGGGCAAAACCGTCGTCGATCGCATGCGGATTGTCGAGACACGCACGCGGACGTGGCCGGCCGCTGCCGAGCAGGGTCTCGTCGCGCTGGCCGATCTCAAAGAAGGCAGCGCCACGCTGGTGCGGCAAGAACTGTCAGTCACCGGCGAAGCTGCCGACCAAGCAACTGTCAGCCGCGTGAAGGAGCGGCTCGCGCGCGACCTCGCCAAAGGCTACACGGGACGCGACCAGATCAAAGTCGCCGTGCTCGCGCCAGTGTCACCCCCGCCAGCCACACCGCCAGCGGCGACACCCGCACCGCCGCCACCGGCCACGCCGCGCCTCGATACGGCCCAAGCCGCCTGCCAAGGCTCGCTACAGGCCACCGCCCGCGAGGGCATCATCCGGTTTGAACGCGCCAGTGCGGTCTTGACCCGTGAGAGCTTCCCGACGCTCGACCGGCTCGCCTCGGCCGCGCGCACGTGCGGCTCCGTGGTAATCGAAATCGAAGGGCACACCGACTCGGAAGGCGTGCCTGAGCGCAATCAACGTCTATCTGACCGCCGTGCGCAATCGGTGGTCGACTATCTGAGCAAGGCCGGCGTCGATCCCCAGCAGCTCAACGCGATCGGCTATGGCGAGGCGCGGCCGCTGGTGCCAAACGACACCGCCGACAATCGCGCCAAGAACCGGCGGATCGAATTCACCGTCAAACCACGCTGAGGACGTGCGGCCACCACCGGCCGCGCCACAGGGCGATCAACTGGACGCAAGGACACGACGATGGACTATCTGTTGCTGAAGCTCTGGTACTGGGTGCTGCTGGCCGGCGTGATCGGTTTTGCAACCGGCTGGCTGTCGTGCAGCAGCTCGGAGCGCAATTGAGGCGTGGTGACCGGCCGTTTTGTGCTGCGCGCGTTGCGCCGTTGCTGCCACCTGTAATGCGAGACTAAGAGCCGTGCGCGGCTTGCCTTGGAAGACCCCGGAGAGTTCGGAATGACCGCGCTACTGCTGCAAACCTTGATGTTGATGGTGCCTGCGTTTTTTGTAGGCGCCGCGCTGGCCTGCTGGATCCGCCGTCTGACGGCGCCCGAAGCGCGCGCACGCGCAGCCGTCCCGGCAAGCAGGGCCGCCGCTCCCGTTGAGCCACTGACACAATATGCCGGCCGGCCGCCGGCACCCCCGGCGCCAGTGGTGGCAGCGGCGCCGCGCGCCGCACTCGACGCCGCCCCAGCGCCCGCTGCAGCCGCAACGGCACCCGCCGCCGTCAGCCGGTTTGACGCTACCTTGAAAGCCCGCGCCGAAGAGCCGCCCCGTCCTGCGCCTGCAGCACCCCAGGCCGCGCCAATTGTCGCGCCAGTTGCCGCGCCAGCCGTCGTAACAGTCATCGAAACAAAAGCACCAGAGGTGGTGCGGCCCGTTGCGCCACCGCCGCCGCCGCCGCCGGCACCGCCCGCAGCAGCGGCAAGACCGGCCGTTGTTGAACCAGCCGTGCCCATGGCGCCGGTCGTGGCGCCGGTCGTGGCGCCGGTAACGCCGCCAGCCACCTCGGCCATGATCGCCAGCGCTGCGGCCGCGGCGGCAGCGGCAGTTGCGGCTGTCACAGCGCAGGCCCGCACGGCCGTGGCACCACTCGTGGCGCCCGTCGCAACGCCCGTCGCCACGACTGTCGCCACACCGCTTGCAGCTGAGGCCACCGTCGTCGCGCCGCCGGTCGCCGTAACACCGCGTGCGGCCGGCACCGCCGATGACCTGACCCGGATCAGCACCATTGATGACGCGCTGTCCGGACAGCTCCATAAGTTGGGTATCACGCAGTTCAGCCAGATCGCCGGGTGGCGGAAGTCTGACGTGGGGTCCATGAGCACAGCGCTCGGATACCAGGGCCGAATCGAGCAGGAGAACTGGATCGAGCAGGCTCAAATTCTCGCCAATGGCGGCGAGACCTACTATTCCGCGCGCCGTGGCCGCACCTCGTCCGCGGTGCCGATGGCGCCGGTCGCGGCAGCGCCAATGGCGGCCGCCCCGACCGCAGCCACCCTAACGCCAGCCGTCATGCAGCCAGCCGTCACGCAGCCAGCCTCGGCACCGCAAGTGGCGGAACGTTCGGCGTTCGCGACCGCTCCAGCGGCCCTGCGGGAGGCCCCGGCACTGGCCGTGTCAGCCCCGCTTCCCGTGGCCGCAGCCGCGGCTGTGGAACAAGCCGTCAAAGCGGCGGTAACGCCAGCGCCAGCGCCAGCGCCAACACCTGTGACACTCGGCGCGGCAGATCAGGCAACGGCCACACCGGTGCGCCCGGTAGTTGTACCGACCCGCGACAACCTGCAGCGCATCGGCGGCGTCAACGCCGAGATCGAAAAGCTGCTCGGTGCGCAAAGTATTACACGCTTCAACCAGATCGCCGGCTGGGGCACTGGCGACATCGAGCGCTTTGACAGACTGCTCGGCTCGCAAGGGCGCATCACCCGGGAGAACTGGGTCGAGCAGGCGCAGATTCTTGCGAAAGGCGGCGACACTGCGCACTCACGCGAGTTCGACCGCCGCGCCACCGAGATGCCGCGCGACACCGCATTGCGCCCTAAAAGCATTGCCGACGCGATCGCGGCCAACGCGGGAGCCGCCCCACCGAGCCGCCCGGACATCGCCGGCCTCCGCTCCGTCCGCTCAGACGCCTACCGCACACCCGCCACCGACGCAGCAACTGCCGCGGCAGCGGCCGCCGCCGCCGGCACGGGCAGCGCCAAAGTCGTCCGCTCTGCCGAGATCGACGATCTCAAGCGTATCCGCGGCATCGGCGTGTTGATTGAAAAGCGTTTGAATTCGGTTGGTGTCGTCTCCTACGGTCAAATCGCCGAGTGGACCAACGAGGACATCGACCGGGTGAGTGCCACGCTCGACTTCAAGGGCCGCATTGAACGCGAGAACTGGGTCGAGCAGGCGCGTATTCTCGCGTCGGGTGGTCAGACCGAGTTTTCCCGCCGCGTCGATCGCGGCGAGGTCGAAACGTCGAAACCGAAGTCGTAACTGAGTTCCCAAGCGCAGCGATCCAGCACGCTCCATCGCTGTAACGCGCAATCCGTCGGGTGGATAAGGCGCCCCTCAGCGCCGCCATCCACCACGGCAGGGCGGCGATGGTCGGGCACAGAGATCGCGCCCTGGATCGGCGGCGATACGACGATCGATCTATGGGTTAAGGCGAAGGTAGTGCGCGCAGCGTCAATGAACCCAAAGCGCTGTTGGGTTAAGCTGCTCAAAAGCAGCCAACCCTACGCGGACCTCAGCGCGCGACCCGCAGCGCATTGAGCTTCGCGACGATCGACATGAAGGCCGTATGAAGTTCGCTGCCGGTGACGGCAGGAAAGTAATTCGCTGCCGACGAGGCGCAGGCACTGAGTTTCGCCTGCGCGGTGGGATCAGTCAGCCCGAAGCCGATCGTGAAGATGGTGATGCCCTTCGCCTTCATGGCGGTGCACAGGGTGTCGAACTGATCATACAACTCGGTGGAGGCAGCGGCCGAGCCGGCCGGCTGGCCAGTCAGATAAGCGGTATTGAAAGCGCCATCCGTCATCAGCACGAGGTTCTTGCTGATATTGGAATTATTGTATGGGCCGGGTGCGCTGGCGCCCGAAAAGATACCACTCCAGTTCGGCGACAACAGATACCAGCCCCATGCCGCACCGATGTGCCCGGCGGTAGCGCCGCTCGGCGCAAAGTCGGCGATCGTCGACTTGATTTCGTCTTTCCGGCTGCGGCCGTTGAGCGGCATAATCGACGCGGCCGGACAGCCGTAGGAACTTCCCGAAACGCCGGTCTGCGAGCGCAATTTGCTGCCCGACGACGGCGAGGCATCGGTCGCGTTGTCGGAGCCGCTGCGTTCCACCGCACAGGGATCAATCGGTGGTCCGCTCGCCTCGACCGTCTGTGACGCGTACGAGCCGGCATTGACCGCCGCGCTGAACGGCGCAATGGCGATGCGGATGCCACGGTCATTGATCGCCTGGTCGTAGAGCGTATCGACGACGGTGTTGGCCGCCGCCTTCAGGCTCTCCATCCTGGTCTTGGTGTCGCCGGCCGGCACCTCGGACATCGAACCCGTGGTGTCCATCACCAGCGCCAGCTCGACGTCTTTCAATTTGTAAGTCACCGACGATGATTTCGCGATGTCCATCGTGTTGAAACCGATGATGCTCGCGAACCGCGTCGGTAACTGACCTCGGCCAACTACAGTGACGGTGTTGGTCGAACGGTCGATCCCCACGGGAAGCTGCAGGAACGTCGATGCGGAGATGCCCAAAATGGCTGGCTGCGCGCTGACGAAGCTTTGCACCCGATTGGACACGTCGCTGTCGGACACCACGTCCTGGTCGAGCAATTTGGCGCCTGCCAGCGCTGCCGCGTCGAGCACCTGCGACAGCCGCGTGCCGGCAGTGACCGCCCGGTTGAGATCGATGGCAAGCGCAATGCCGCCAAAAATGGTGGTGACCGAAACCGCGAAAATGATCGCAACCGAGCCGCGTGTGTCAGCGTGAAAGCTGCGTTTCGTGGTCATCGCGTGCATTGGCAGGCCCCAATCCCCATTGAATGCACAGTGAAGCGCCAAGGTTGTAAATTTCTGATAAATACTTCTGGATACTTGCGGCTTCGTTGTTGGACAGCCGATCGATTGGCGGTTCGTGGTTCACAATAGGTTACTGCTGGCCGCAAGCTGAGACGCAGGCGTTGCTGCGGCAGCCCGTTTCCAGTAGAGTGCCAACATGATGCTTCGCCGGAACATAAGTGGTTCGACCCGAATTATGCTCCCCGCCGCCTGAGGGCGCCGGGGTCATCCGCACGCGCGCCCATCAGGCTGCCGCGTGGTACCGCCGGCCGCGACCGAATCCCCTTCCAACTTCCGCAGGTTCCTATGACGACCGACACTCCGGCCCAAGCTGGGGCCAGCCCCGCCGCCGCGCGCGCCACCCCCGGACGAGACTGGGGCAAGACGCTGTATCTCCCGAAAACCGATTTCCCGATGAAGGCCGGCCTGCCCGTGCTGGAACCCAAGCTGCTCGAGCGTTGGGCCAAGCTCGACTTGTATGTGAAGCTGCGCGCCGCTTCCAAAGGCAAGCCGCGCTTCACGCTGCACGATGGCCCGCCCTACGCGAACGGCAACATCCACATCGGGCATGCGCTCAACAAGATCCTGAAAGACTCTGGTGACACGCTCGCAGCAGATGCTGGGGTTCGACTCGAACTACGTGCCCGGCTGGGACTGCCACGGCCTGCCGATCGAGTGGAAGATCGAGGAAGACTATATCGCCAAGGGCAAGCCGAAGCCGAACCTGAAAGATCCGGTAGCGCTGAAAGCGTTCCGCGCCGAGTGCCGCAGCTTTGCCGATCATTGGCTGAACGTGCAGCGCGAAGAGTTCAAGCGCCTCGGCGTCGAAGGCGACTGGAAGCACCCCTACACGACGATGACGTTCCCCGCCGAAGCAGCCATCGCGCGCGAGTTGCACACCTTCGCCGAAACAGGACAGCTCTATCGCGGCAGCAAGCCTGTGATGTGGAGCGTGGTCGAGAAGACGGCGCTGGCCGAAGCGGAGGTCGAGTATCAGGATTTCCAGAGCGACGCGGTGTGGGTGAAGTTTCCGGTGGTCGGCGCAAGCACCGAACTCCCCTCCCGTCATCCCGGCGCAGGCCGGGACCCACGGCAAACCGAAGCAAACCCGATGCCTGTCGTGGGTGCCGGCCTTCGCCGGCATGACGAATGTTTGGGGGCATTTATCGTCATCTGGACCACGACTCCATGGACCCTTCCAGGCAACCGCGCGATCTCGTTCAATAACAAAATCAGCTATGGCCTCTACGAGATCACCGCCGCGCCCGAAAACAACTGGGCCAAGGTTGGCGAGCGCTACATCCTCGCCGACAAGCTCGCCGAAGGCGTGATGAAGGCTGGCAAGATCGATCCGGCGAACTTCAAGCGGCTTGGCAATGTGCCAGCCGACACCCTCAAATCTCTCACATGCGCGCATCCGCTGCGCGGCTTTCCCCTCTCCCCGTCTTCACGGGGAGAGGGTGCCCAAGCGGGCGGGTGAGGGGCAGCAACAGGCGACGTCGCAAGCGGCTGCCCCTCATCCGGCCTCCGGCCACCTTCTCCCCGCAGAAGGTGCGGGGAGAAGGGAAGGCAGCGCCTACGCGTTCGACGTCCCATTGCTCGATGGCGATCATGTCACCGACGATGCGGGCACGGGCTTTGTGCATACGGCGCCGGGGCATGGGCGAGAGGACTTTGATATCTGGACGGCGTCGACGCGGTTGCTGGTGTCGCGCGGCATCGATCCCGCCATCCCCTACACGGTCGATGAGAACGGCGCGCTGACCAAAGACGCGCCGGGCTTTGAAGGCGAGCGCGTCATCACCGACAAGGGCGAGAAGGGCAAGGCCAACGACGCTGTGATCAAGGCGCTGGCGGATGCCGGTATGATGGTCGCGCGCGGGCGGCTCAAGCATCAGTACCCGCACTCGTGGCGCTCCAAGAAGCCGGTGATCTTCCGCAACACGCCGCAGTGGTTCATCCACATGGATAAGGCGATCCCTTTCGTCTAGAGGAGACTGTCCGCGCGAAGAGCGACGACGGCGACCAGAAAGGCGCTGGGCCACAATTCAAGCACTATCAGCAAAACGACTGCGCGAAACCTCGCTCAAATCCATCCGCGAAACGGAGTGGGTGCCAGCGTCGGGCCAGAACCGCATTACCGGTATGATCGAAGCCAAGCCCGATTGGGTCGTCTCGCGCCAGCGCGCATGGGGCGTGCCGATCGCGGTGTTCGTGAAGAAGGGAACCAGCGATATCTTGCTCGACCCGGAAGTGAACACGCGCATCTACGACGCGATGTTCGCCGAAGGCGCCGACGCTTGGTTCTCCGACGTCGATGGCGCGCGCTTCTTGAAGGCGCCGACCAAGCTTGCGCCAAAGGGCTATGACCCAGCCGCCTACGAGAAAATCAACGACGTGCTCGACGTGTGGTTCGATAGCGGCTCGACGCATTCATACGTGCTCAACGACCCGCACTTCCCAGGCCTCATGGGCTTGAAGCGCCGCGTCGATGGCGGGCAGGACCGCGTCATGTATCTGGAAGGCTCCGACCAGCATCGCGGCTGGTTTCATTCCTCGCTGATCGAAAGCAGCGGCACGCGTGGGCGTGCGCCGTTCGATATCGTGCTGACGCACGGGTTCTGCCTCGACGAGAAGGGGCAGAAAATGTCCAAGTCCGTCGGCAACGTGACGGCGCCGCAAGATGTCATCAAAAACTCCGGCGCGGACATTCTGCGCCTGTGGGTGGCGGCGTCCGACTATTCCGACGATCTCCAGATCGGGCCAGGAATCCTGAAGAACTTCGCCGAGAGCTACCGCAAGATGCGCAACACGTTGCGCTGGATGCTGGGAACTCTTGGAAGTGACGCTTCCGACTCCCGTAACCGGGAGCCGGCCGGAAGCGTCGGTTACGCCGAGATGCCTGACCTTGAAAAATTCATGCTGCATCGGCTGGCGGAACTCGCGCCCGAGGTGACAAAGGCGTATGAAACGTACGACTACAAGAAAGTGGTCGCGCTGCTGTCGCAGTTCATGAACACGGACTTGTCGGCGTTCTACTTCGATATCCGCAAGGACACTCTCTACTGCGAAGCGCCATCGAGCCAGAAACGGCGTGCAGCGCTGACGTGCGTGGAACACATCTTCCGCTGCGTCACCGTGTGGTTGGCGCCGATCCTGGTGTTCACGGCGGAAGAATGCTGGCTGGCGCGGTATCCGGAGTTGGATGCCAAGGGCGGCTCGGTGCATCTCGAACTGTTCCCACAAATCCCGGCTGAGTGGCGCAACGAGGCGCTGGCCGAGACCTGGGACAAGATCCGCAAGGTACGCCGCGTGGTGACGGGTGCGCTCGAGATCGAGCGTGCCAACAAGAAGATCGGCTCGTCGCTGGAAGCCGCGCCGGATGTGTACGTGAGCGATGCGGCTTTGCTCGCCGCGGCGAAGTCAATTGATCTGGCAGAGATCAGCATCACGAGTGCAGCGGCATTGAAAACCGGCGCTGCGCCCGCGGGCGCATTTGCAATGCCAGAGATCGCTGGCGTTGCCGTCGTGCCGAAACTCGCCGAAGGCAAGAAGTGCGCGCGGTCATGGCGGATCACCACGGATGTGGGCACGGATGCCGCCTACCCCGACTTGTCGGCACGCGATGCGGCGGCGATGCGGGAGCTTGATCAGACGGCTACGTAGAGCGCCAGAGCTTGTCTGAGCTTGTCTGAGCTTGTCTGAGCTTGTCTGAGCTTGTCTGAGCTTGTCTGAGTTTTCTGAGCTTGCGGCGGGCTTCCAGATCGATGAAGAACTGTCTGCGGATCATGGTCACCGAGGAAACATACACACCCCATGGGTGTGTGCATATTTGAGCCGCGCCCCGGACCGAATCCGTCGCCCGAAGAAAATTTTCACGAGGCTCTTGAACCCCGACGCACCGGGACCATTTGTGGCCTCTGCGCCGGGTGCGATCGCGAACGTGACCTCGTTCGAAAGTCGTGCATCGGTCGGAGGAAGGCTGTGTGCGGGTGAAGCCGGTCGACCGGGGCCCGCGGTGTGGCGTCCTCCGGTGGCACGCGCGAGAGCGTGAGCGGGCCCCGGCGCAAAGTAGGGTCAGATCCCAGGGATCAGGTCTGGCGCAGACCAGATGCGCCGGTCTCCACCGCTTCCGCCGGCGCCGTTGTCCGCTACTCGGTGGCCGCAGGCTGCACAGCCGACGCAGACGGTGCCACTGCCGCTGCCGCCTTGACTGCCACGACCTTCTTCGCAACTGGCTTTTTTGGCTGCGCCTTCGCAGGCGCCGCGGCAGAGTCCGGGTCGCCAAAGCCAAGCAGTGACGAGAGCGGCGCGCCTTGACTGACGCCGCCGTTATACGCCTGCAGCACTTTGACTTTAGCGCCGACTTTCACGATCGAGGCGAGGTGGACGACGTGCTCGTTCGTCAAACGGAAGCAGCCCGACGAGTTCGCCCGCCCGACGGTACGGTCGTTGTTGGTGCCATGGATGCGGTAGATTGTGTTGCCGAGATAGAGCGCACGGGCGCCTTGCGGGTTCTTGAGCCCGCCCGTCACCGTGATCGGCAAACCAGGCAAGCGTTGGTGCATCGATGCCGGCGGCGTCCACGGGGGCCATTGCGCGATGCGGCTGATGCGTTCTGTCCCCGACCAGGTGAAGCCGTCGCGGCCGACCGAGATGGGATACTGATAGGCCTTCTTGTCCGGCAAAATGTAGTAGAGCTTTTTCGCCTGTGTATCGACAATGATCGATCCGACCTCTTCCTTCTGGTCGAGATGGATGACGGGCGGCTCGGCGGCCTTGATATCGGGCTTGTCACCGCCCTCCATGAACTTCGGATAGACAACGGGTCCGTAGGATTTGCGGCGCTCCTCGCGGGCGGCCTCGTCAAGCTCGGCCTTGCGCCGCATGTCACTTTCGAATGCCGGCCGGCCGTCGGCCCAGCCCGACTGTTGGGCGCGCACCGGCAGCGACGCGAACACACATTCCGCAGCAAGCGCGGACAGCAGGACGATAGTGCGTCTCATACGCATCCTCTGAAGTTCTCGAGTGATGCCGAACCCACGGCAGGCGAAACACCGTCGCCGTGAATAACGAGCCCAGCACACCGGCGCAACGTTAACCGGCGACGTGCCTTCATCGTTGCTG
Source organism: uncultured Alphaproteobacteria bacterium (assembly GCA_963847145.1). GTDB lineage: Bacteria > Pseudomonadota > Alphaproteobacteria > Rhizobiales > Hyphomicrobiaceae > JABFRJ01. The sequence continues at coordinate 207,838 of CAWJYN010000011.1, read as the reverse complement.
GCAACTGTGGCCGAGTTGCGCCAGCACCGGGCAGGCGTGAGCTCTGGCAATGCGGCGTGGCATCAGAACTCATGCCCGCTTTCGACCGGCTGGATGCTCGCGGCGTCACGTCTGCAACCGAACGTTTGCGCCTGCCGCGGCGACCCCGCCGCGCACCCGCTCGCGATGCCACGCATAAATGCCGGAGGCGATGATGATGGCGGCGCCGGCAGAGGTCCAGGCGTCGGGAATGTCGCCGAAGAAAGCGTAGCCGACCACCACGGCCCATACGAACAGCGTGTAGTTGAAGGGCTGCAGCCGCGACGGCTCCGTCATGCCGAGCGCGCGAATAAACGCGATATGAGCGAGACTACCGAGCAGCGCGATGGCACCCAGCAGCATCCACCCGTTTGCATCCGGCCAAACCCACACAGCCGGACCGACGAGGCTCGACAACATCAATCCCACCACGGCCGTCCACAAAGACGTCGTCTCCGCGCGGTCCACCCGCGCACACAGCCGCACCATGATTTGATAGGCCGCCCACATGGCCGCGCCCAGCAGCGCAATCAGCACCGGCGGCTCGATGTGGGCGAACCCTGGCCGGATGATCATCAGCACGCCCACAAAGCCTGCCAGCACCGCACTCCAACGCCGCCAGCCGACCTGCTCGCCCAGCAGTGGCACCGACAGTGCCACCACCAGCAGTGGTGCGACCGCGTTGACGGCATGCACATCGCCGATCGGCATCAACTTGAACGCCAGCATGAACACGCCGCTCTCAATCATCAGCAGCGCCGCGCGCGCGAATTGCAGGACCGGCCGCCGGCTGACGGCAAGCGTCCGCAAGGGCTGCCCTCGCGCCACCATCATCGACAGCACCAGCGTCGCAAACACGATGTTGCGGACCCACAGGATCTGCGGAATGGGAATCGACTGCGAAACGATCTTAGTCAGCCCGTCCATGACGGCGAAGGCAAACATCGTCGCCAGCACGAGAACCGCGGCAAGCGCTGTGCGGGATGTTTGTGTCGTCGTTATGTGAGCCATGCGACGCACGTAGCTGATTTGCGCGCCGATGGCGTGCGGCGAAAGAGTGGCTATTCCCAACGGCGCGCCACACCGCTGCCAGCGTTCGATCACACAATTGTGATGTATTGCGCCATAGTTCGACCGATTCGCGCCGCAAAGTAAGCGGCAGGCGCGATGGGGGTGCAGCATCGCCGCTTCGGGAAGCATGGTTCGACATGGTGTCCCGCGCCTGGGTTGGCGCTGTTGCGATCCGGCGAAGTCCCGCGATACGACGTGGATCTGCATGTTCCGCGCTCACGACATGAGACGCCGGCTGCGTTGCAAACGCCGGCGGGCCCATTTGCCTAGATGGGCCATGGCCTAGCGATCACGGACCCTGTTCCCGTCGCGCTGTCATTCGTCAGTTGTCCACGCCGCGCGCTTCCCCCTCGCGCACCCCCGTGACCCATTTGGTCCTGGGGCTCCACACGATTCTAAAAATTTCCGCACGGGACCATTTTGGCGTCCCGCTGCACCCGTCGATCGAAGGCCAATAAGGAGAACAACCATGACCAACGATAACGCCAATTACAGCTTCGGCATCGAGGAGGAATACTACCTCGTCCACACGGCTTCGCGTGCACTCGTGAAAGATCCGCCACGCCGCCTGATTTCCGCGCTGAAATCGGCGCACGGTAAATCCTTCAGCGAAGAGTTCATGCGCTCACAGATCGAAATTTCAACGCCTGTCTGCACATCGGCCGACGAGGCGCGTGCGTCGCTGGTCGAACTGCGTCATTCGATTGCTCGCCTGGCCCGCCGGCACGGCCTTGCACCGATTGCGGCTGCGACCCATCCCTTCACGCTTTGGCGTCATCAACGCCATCGCGACAGCCAGCGCTACAATGCCATCGCCGACGACTTCCAGGCGCTTGGCCGGCGCATGTTGATCTGCGGCCTGCACGTGCACATTGGCATCGAGCGCCCGGATGATCGTATCGCGCTGATGAATGACTTGCGGCCTTATCTGCCGCTGTTTCTTGCGCTGTCGGGCTCGTCGCCGTTCTGGGGTGGCGAGAGCACTGGCCTCAAGTCGTACCGCACCGCCATCAACGATGCGACGCCGCGCAAGGGCATTCCCGAGCCGTTCGACAATTGGCGCGCCTTCGAACGCACGGTCGGAACCCTCGTCGATGCGGGCGTCATCGAAGACGCCACCAAGATCTGGTGGGACGTGCGGCCTTCGGTGCGTTTTCCGACACTTGAAGTGCGCATTATGGACGTGTGCCCACTGATCGAAGACACCATCGCCATCACGTGCCTGCTACGTTGCCTGTGCCGTTATCTTGATCGCACCCGCGCCGGCCGCCGCGACAAACCCGTCGCCGGTGTGCTGGTGCACGAAAACCGCTGGCGCGCGCAGCGCTATGGCTTGTCGCAAGGGCTGGTCGACATCGAGCATGGCGGCCTCGTCGGCATCGGCGATCTGATCGACACGATCCTGGATCGCATCGCCGAAGACGCTGAGTTCTTTGGGTGCCTGGACGAAGTGGAGCATGTCCGCACCATTGTCGCCCGTGGCTCCAGCGCCGACCGCCAGCTCGCCCGTTTTGAAACACTGATGGCGAGCGGCGTCACCCGTGGCGTGGCCCTCGCTGGCGTTGTCGATCAGTTGATCGAGGACACGTTGTCTGGCGTTACCAGCGAACACGGCGGCCCACATGTAACCACTGGCGTTGCAACGACGGCCATCGCCACCACCTGAAGCAACCACCGCCCTGACGGGACCAGCCTCGCGCCCACTTCAACGTCTTGGCCAAAGACTTCGAGCGGTCATGCGTCAGCTGGTCCCGGGGCGCGGCGTCGCCATCGGGTCTGGGTTCAACTTATTCACGATGTCAAAGAGCGGCCGTGTTTTGAGCGCCCCGGCTGACGCGGGGCTTGAACCCTGAGTGTAAGCCCGCTGCACAGTGCGGGAATTCGCAGACACGGGAAATCGCGAGACGCGGTTAACAGGGCGGCGTGCTGGCCCGGCCCCTCGGACGGCCCATTGGCCGGCCATTTGCGCTGGTGCCAGAATCACCCCATCCACCGCTCTTGTGCAACGATCCCCCGAGGCGGCATGGCATTCTTCATGGCAGTGGCAAACCGCAAAGGCGGTGTCGGCAAATCCACGATCTCAGTGATGCTCGCGCAGGCCTTTGCAGTCTGGGGCGGCAAGCGCGTGCTGATGATCGACCTCGACAGTCAGTGCAACGCCTCGCTCATCCTCATCGGCGGCCAAGGCTGGCGCGCCGCCCGCGAAGCCGACAAGACCATCGCCGATTTCTTCTACGATCTGTTCGATGGCATTCCCGCCAAGCCGCGCGACTATTTGATCCCCAACGTCGGCGACGTCGCCGACCACACCGGCAAGGCGCCCCGTCTTGCATTGCTGCCAGGCTCGCTCTTGCTGGAAGATATCCAAGGCGAGCTGTTCGTTCGCCAGGCGCGCGAGAGCAACAACCCCGATGTCGTCGCCAGCCGCGTGCGCGGCCGCATCGAGAACCTGTTGCGCCGCTATGGTGCCAGTTATGATCTGGTTATTCTCGATTGCCCACCTGGCCTGTCGCTTGCCGCCCTCGCAGCATTGAAGACCGCCGACAAAGTGATCGTGCCCTTCAAGCCCGACTATGTTTCGCAATTGGCCGTCGACCGCATCGCGCTGCTGATCGAGGACAAGGGCACACTTGATGCTCTCTCGCAAATTCCCAACGAGCAGCGCCGCTACACCTGCCTCGCCAACGGGGTGCGGGCGACCGGCAAGGACCGCACTCTGATTGAAGAAATCGGGCTGTTCCACCCCATGCTCGAAACACAGATGCCGCAGAAGGACTCGATTGCCAACGCGTTTGACTGGACTCCGACCTTAAAGTCTATCGAGGCGAAGTACGGTGATGGTATCGGTGATATGAAGCGTCTCTACGACGAGATCGCCCCTGCCATTGAAGCCGCTGCACGCCTGCGCACGACGGCTGCGAATTCGTAAGCCACCAAGCGGCGCAAACACACCTGGGAGGGTGATATGGGACGCACAACCAAGCAGCTCTCGGGCGGTGGCAAAGACAAATTTCTGCGCGCAGTTGTCGCTGGCGAGCAAGGGCTACCAGCCGACGCAGCGGTGCGTCTCGGTGATGCGCTGTGCACGGCCATCGCCGACATCCGCGTCCGCCGCGACACTTGGGAAACACTGCGCGATGCGACGGTAACACCCCCGGCGCCGCCGGCTGCTCAAGGATTAACTGCGCAGCCAGCACCGCCAGTCGCACCATCCGCTGCTGCTTTCGACCCGTTCGTTTTCAGCGCGCTTGCCGTGCTGACCAAAAAAGGTGCGGCCGCGCTGACAGTGCGTCTCGCTGAGATCACGACGGCCGCCGATTTACACGCACTTGCCAACGCGCAGCATCTTTCGGTCGATGCCAAGCTTGTCGATCTCGGCGCATTGCGTCTGGCAATTCTCGCCGCGACAGCAGCGCGCCTCGCCGAACGCCGCGCGGCTGCGAGTTGAACGATCAAAACGCAAATCGGCGCACCGTTTTTGGCGCGCCGTTCGAGTTCTGAAACTCAAAAAACTCAAATCGAGCTGTTGATCCACTCTTCGATCTGGCGCTTTTGGGTTAGCGCGCCCATCTTGCGCGCGACAATCTTACCGCCCTTGAAGATCAGCAGCGTCGGCATCGCCTGGATGCCGTAAGTCTGCGTCGCCTGCGGGTTGGCATCGACGTCGATCTTGGCGATCTTGATCTTGCCCTTCATGTCGGTGGCGACCTGGTCCAGCGCCGGCGCCATGGCTTTGCAAGGCCCGCACCACTCGGCAAAAAAGTCCACAAGCACCGGTTCTTGGCTATCGAGCACTTCTGCCTTGAACGAGGCATCGGACAGGATCTTGGTATCAGGCGAGGCCATGGTGGCACTCCGGGTTTTGGAGGAAACGTGGCAGAGACTGCGTGCGGTAGGTAGGGAGTGCGATGGCGGGCGTCAACCCCACCCGAACACTGCCAACCGCACCCGGTCAACCAGCTATGTCTTCAGTTGGTCGAGCGTCCACAGCCGCTGCTCGGCGCCGTCCAGAAGTGGCGTAGGGATTTCCATCAAACGCGTCCCATCCGTCCACAAAATTGCAGCTTTGACGGCTGCCCCCGGGAAAATTCGCTGCAGTGCCAATCGATAGGCCGCCAACTGCAGCAAGTAAGCTTCCGCCACGCCAGCGGCCTCGCGTGGGGGCGGCCGGTTCGTTTTATAGTCGATGATCAGAACATCGTGATCGACGCGCGCCAGCCGGTCGATCTGGCCATTGAGCCTGAGCGGCACGCCCTTGCCGCCCGGCCGCGGGATCTCGGCGACGATCGGCACCTCGGCCTGGCTGTCCGGACCAAACAACGGCCCGAACGTCGGATCTTCGAGCACCGCCAACACTTCCCGTGTGATCGACGCCCGTCCGGCCTTCGTCAGCGACGCCGCACGCACCGCGAGGAACCGCGCGATCCCGTCACGCCAGCCCGTGCGCGACATTGACGGCAGGTGCTCAAGCAAGGCGTGCGTCAGCGTTCCGCGCAAGAAGCGCACCTGATCTTGCGTTCGCGACGGCGCGAACACCCGCGTCTCAGCGGGTACACGTTCAGCGACGCTGGCTGGTTCGCCCAGTTCGTCGGTTTCCAGCGGGGCCAGCCGTGACGGGGCCAGCGGCATCGTCAGCCGTGCTTCCGATTTTGCCTTCGCCAACGCCCAAGCTGGAAGTGCCTGCGCCGCCGTTTCTGGTTCAGGGCCGTGCACAGCAATTTTCGGCGGTACAGTTTGCGTGTTCGCCAGACGCAGGGTTTCGCCCGCTGTCTCGGCGACAGGCGTCAGCGCGTCGCTGACCTGTGCATACCAACTGTCCGGCGCCGGTGGGCTGCGGCCTTCGTATCCCGTGATGTACAAACGATCCCGCGGCCGCGTCAGCGCGACGTACAGCAACCGGTTGCGCTCTTTTTGCTCCGCCTGCTTGAGCGCCTCGCGCGCAGCGCCGATCGGCGCAATCGACTTGGTCGTCTTGACCGGCCAGAGCAGCAGCCGCTCGATGCCAACCGGCAGCGCCACATCCGCCATGCGCAACAGCCCACCCGGCATGCTGCCCGACCGCGCCGAGCAGGTATCCGGCAAAATCACAATCGGCGCTTCAAGCCCCTTTGCCCCGTGCACGGTCATGACGCGCACCTCGTTGCGGCCCTGCTCCATGTCGCGTTTGATCTCGGTGCCGCTCTCGCGCAGGGCCGCCAGAAAACCCGTCAGCGAGGCGGGCGCGCTATCATCGTACTTCAGGGCTTGATTGAGAAACTCATCAAGCGGGTCAGCAGCTTCAACACCGAGCCGCGCCAGCATGCGCTTGCGCATGCGTCCGTTGTCGCGATCCAGCAGCTGCGCGAAGAATTCGTAGGGTGGCATGTAGTCTGCTTCAGAGCGCCAGCGCTTCAACAGCTCGGCGGCCTCCTCAAGGCGCCTGTTAGACTTCGCATCCGCCAATAGCGCCGTCCACAACTGCCCTTTGCGCGCAAAAGCCAATGTCATCAGGTCATCGTCATCAAGCCCGAACAGCGGTGATTTGAGAACAGTGGCCAACGCCAGATCGTCTTCCGGCAACGTGAGAAAATCGCCGAGCACGATCAGATCCTGCACCGCTATCTGATCAACCAAGGTCAAACGGTCCGCGCCTGCGACGGGGATGCCACGCGCCTTGAGCGCCGCCACCATCGCTGGCGCGAAGGGTTTGCGCCGCCGCACCAGCACCAGCACATCAGAGGGCCGGATGGGCCGGCCTTCGGATGCCAGCATCTCGCCGCGCGTGAGCCAACCCTCAATGGTGCCCGCAATCCGATGCGCCAACCGCACCACGGCCGACGCCACTGGCTGCTCGCTGTTAGGGTCCCACGTGTCGGTCTCGACCGGATCGATCGGCTTCTCGGTCGGCCACACCTCGACGGTGCCGGCATGCCCTGCGCGAAATGCGATATGTTCGATGGCGCCATCGGCCGACACACCGGGCACGCGAGCGGCATCGGCGAAAACTTGGTCGACCGCTGTGAGCACGGGTGCGGTCGTGCGGAACGACACGTTGAGCGGCACGCGTGCGAGCGGTTGGCCCACAGCCTTGGCATTGTCCTGGAACGTGTCACCCATCGCCTTGAACATCTCGGGCGCCGCGCCCTGGAAGCCATAGATCGATTGCTTTTCGTCACCGACGGCGAACAGCGTGCGCACGGCATCGCGGCCGCCCGCGCTATCAGAGAAAAACTCCGCCGCCAACGAACTGATCACCGACCATTGCTCGGGGCTGGTATCCTGCGCTTCATCCACCAGAATGTGATCGAGCCCGCCGTCGAGCTTGAACAGCACCCACTGCGTCGCGCTCGCGGCACCCTCTTCGGCGATCTGGCCGAGCAGGCTCGCGCACTTGGCAATCAGGTCGTCAAAGTCCAATGCGGCGCGGCGCGCTTTGGCGGCCTGGTAGCCGTTCATGACGGCCTGCGCCAACGTCACGAGAGAGGTGGTCGCTTCCAGCGCGATCAAAGTCTGGCGTTGTTCGAGCAGGGCCGGGAACGCATTGCGCGCGCCCACCAGCGCGTCAGCCAGCGCCGGTTCTGCCTTGCGAACATCCTTGGTGATGAAGCGTCCGTCCGAGCGCGGCTCATCCTCTTGCGTCAGCAAGGCCCGCTGCAAGGCGAGTGCACGGCCACGGGCATCCGGTGCCGCACGTGCCGCCGCAAAGGCCGCACCGAGCGTCTGATCTGACGGCTTGCCTGCACCCAGCACCGCAATGGCACGCGCCAAGATCGCGTCATCAAGCACCGCCGCCATGGCGTGTTCGGCACCCGCCAGATCGAGATCCTTGGGCAAGCCCATGACGCGGCGGTACAGCACGGACACCGCATCATCGCCATCCAACTTGGCGAGGTCAGCCAGCCATCGCCGTTGCCGCAGTGCATCGCGCAGCACGTCGTCAAAACTGTCATCGGCCGCAAATGTGATCGCGACGCTGAGTGCTTGGCCGAGGGTGGCCGAACGATCCCCAACCGCTGCCGTCAACGTCTGATCGATGGCTTCGCGCAGCAACACCGACGACGTCGCCTCGTCGAGAATGGTGAAATGCGGTGCAACGCCGGCCTCCAGCGGGAACCGCTTCAACAGCCGCTCGCAGAAACCATGGATGGTCTGCACTTTGAGGCCACCCGGCGTCTCGATTGCCGAGGCGAAGAGTTGCCGCGCGCGAGTGAGTTCCAAGTCGTTGGGCGCGCGCCCCAGCACTTGGGTCAGCAGGTTCGCCAGCGTCTCCGGTGTCGCCGTCACCCATGTGCCGAGACGGTCGAACACGCGCTTCGACATTTCTGCGGCGGCGGCCTTGGTGTAGGTCAGCGCCAAGATGCGTTCCGGCCGGGTGCCAGCCAGCAGCAAACGCAGCACCCGTGTGGTCAACACATACGTCTTGCCGGTGCCGGCGTTGGCACTCACCCACGCCGACGTCGCCGGATCAGACGCCAGTTGTTGCGCACGCGTCGTCCGTTCCAGCGCCTGCTTGAGGCGAAGCGCATCATCGTGTGCCATGGCTCAGCCCTCCTCGCTGCCGTCTTCGCCCGACGACCATTCGGCCACGCGCGCGAGGTGCGCAAAATCATCGAAGGCGTAACTGTCGGCAAACAGGTGCCGCCGCACGGCGCGGTACGGCGTCGAGCGCTGATCAAAATCAGCAATCAGCTTCAAGAGCCCATCGCGAGTCTTTTGCGCGAGCCCTGCCGGATCGTCTGTTTTCACGGTTCTGAATTCACCGGCCGGCTCACCGCCTGACACGCGGATGTAGGAAAGGCGTGCAATCGTTGGCTTTGATATGCCGACAAACCCACCATCCAGCGCGATCGCTGCTTCCAACGGCAACTGCGGCGAGGCGCCCGAGAGCACGCGTTTGTCGTTCGGCGCGCGGCCCGTTTTGTAGTCCGTGATGGTGAGCGTGCTGGCGCCAAGGTCCATGCGATCGGCGCGCGCGGTGAGCGTGAACGCACCGGCTGGACCTGCCAGCACCGCCTGGCCTTCGACTTCCGCGACGATACGCTCGATGCCCTCGCGGCGGGCCGGCTCGGTGGCCGCAAACCAATCTGCAAACCGTTCAAAGCGTGGCAGCCAGAACGCAGCGACGCGTGGGTGCGCAGCATACGCCGCCATCGCCTCGCGGGCGCTGTCCAGCAGGCGCTCCGCCGCATCCGGCGGCAACGCGCGCGGATACAGCGTCGCAAAGCGGTGCAGTGCGTCGTGGATGATCTGACCTTTCAACGCCGCGCCGGGCACGCCACCCATCGGCTCGAGTTTCTCCAATTTGAGAATGTGCTGCGCGTAGATGCCATAGGGATTGGCAATCCAGCGTTCGATGGCGGTGACCGGCAACTTGCGAGGCCGCCAGGAGACCTCCGGCCGCGGGGCAGGTGGCGGCAATGGCTTGGTTTTTGCGGCATGATCGCGCGTGCGGGCCCACGCCTGCCACGGTTGATCCGGGACCAGCATTTGCCGCGCCGTCCGATTGTCGCGCGCGCCGACACCATCGAGCAGTGCCAGCAATCGCATCAACCAGCGCGACGGCACTGTCGGCACGCCATCCATCTTCGCCGACCGGGTCAGCACCACCCGTTCGGCGCCGAGGAATGACGTGAAATCGTGTGCGGCATAGCCGATCTTTTCTTCTGGCGATGGCAGCCCGAGTTCGGCCCGCATCGGCCGGTTGAGCCAGGCACCGGGATCAGCGGACGCCGGCCACGTGCCATCGTTGAGCGCGCCGAGCACGATCACATCGGGCTGCTGCAGGCGCGCCTCGAACGGCCCCCAGATCGAGATGCGCGGATGCGCCGGTACGCGCGGCCGCACGTTGATATTCGAGGTGAGCCCGCGATAGAATTCCGGATAGTCTTCGGCTGAAAGCTCCGGCGACGGTAGCCGCTCGTCGAGCACTTCGCTGAAAAAGCCGTGCGCAGCTTCGCCCGCTTCGCCGGCCCAGACCGGAGAGGCGGGCACTTCGGCTGCGTCTGCTATTTCCGCGGCAATAGCCACTGCTGCTAGCGTCTCCGCGACGGCTGCATGCGCCGCTGCCCACTGCCGCAATGCACCAGGTTTACCGGTCCGCGCCAACACCACCAGCGGCGCAAATGCCGTCTGCAACTCACCGATCAGTGTGCGTGCCCCAGCCCGGTCTTCGTCTCGCAGCCGCCGCACGGCCCGTTGCCGCCGCTTGCCCGCCACGAGGTCCGCGTCTGCCACATCCAGCGCCGCCAGCACGCCCTCGAGCCCGCGCCCAAGATAGGGCATGCGGAACGCAACGAGTTCGATCGCCCGTGCAGCCCGCCGAATCTCTGGCACCGTGCGCCCCATCCGCATCAGCGGATGTTTCAGCAGCGCCATCAATGCGACGGGCGCGAACTCACTGACGAAAGCATCGCCGACCAGCACCAGAAACGCACCCGGCGGTGTCTTCGCCAGCGGCCGCCCGGCGCTGTCGTCCACTGCAATGCCCATCGTTTCGAGCCGGTTGACCACCCGCCGCGCGAGCAGCCGGTCTGGCGACACCATCGCCGCTGTCGTGCCAGGCATCTCGACCGCTTGCCGCAAAATCAGCGCCACCACCTCAGCTTCGTCATCAGCCGTCGGCGTTTCGATCAGGCAGACGCCACGCACCGCTTCGGCAATGTCTGGCGCGCTCGTCTCCGCAACGTAACGCTGCCAGACCTCCAGCGTCGGCGCCGGCCGCATCGCTTCGCTGACCAGATGTTGACGCGGTGCCAAATGCGCGGACGCCGCGCGCCCGGGCAGCAGTTGCACCTGCTCTGGGGCGACGGCAAGACGCTGCAAGAGTTTTGCAAGCCCGAACTGCGGATGCTCGGGATGGTTCTGCGCAATGAGCGCGCACGCCGCAGCATCGAGCCGTTGATCAAACGCCGGCAACACGATGGCGCCATCGGCGCGGCCCGCAACGGCGCGCATCAATGCGACCGTCGCCGGGATGCTGCCCGTCACGCCTGCGACGATGACCGGTCCAGCTGGTGTACCCGCCGCAATCCGCTCGGCCTCCGCAACGATCACCGCATTGCGGCGTGCCGCCGGACCAAGCCGTCCGCTTTCAGCAAGATATGCCGGCCACATCTCGATCACGATGCGCAGGAAGTTGATCGTCTGGCCCCAATGCGCAGAATAGTCCTCCGGCACCAGCGTTTCCAGCCCCGCGAGGCTGACACCCTCGGTCTCGACCATGTCCATCAGTTGCGCCAACTCGGCCGCCAGATTGGCAGCTTGTGCCGGTGTCGAAGCGCCGGCGGCTACGCCATCGGCCCCTGATCGCAACACCCGCGACCACTGCAGCACCAGCTCCGTCAGCACCAGCCGCCGCTCGATCTCACTGACCGCTGGTGCGATCTCTGCATCAAAATCTGCGCCACCCGGCGGCGGCGCCAGCAACGCGAGATCGTCCTGGCCTTCAGAGATGGGGCGGATGCGCGGCAGCAGCAGTGCGCTGCCACCCGAGGCTTCCAGAAACGCTTCGCCCAAGGCGCGCGCGGCACGCCGTGTCGGCAGCAGCAAAGTCATCTGCGAGAGCGTGATCGGCGACGGCGGCACGCCGCCCTGCCGTGGCAAGTGCCCTGCCAGGATAGCCTCCGCCAGTGCCGCCAGAAACGGCCGGCCGAGCGGCACGGTGAAGATGGCCGGCACGTGCTGAGCCTCACTCATGTTTTGCACCAGGACGTGAATGTGGCCGCGCCATCGCCAGCTCCGCTGCTGCTAGCTCTTCTGGTTTGCCGACGTGCATCCACAGGCCATCCATCCGCACACCGAACGCACGCCCGGCCAGCATCGCCTGGTTCCACACCAGATTGTTGGAGAACGCCCCATCCGGCGTCGCGTCAAACGCCCGTGGATGCAGAATCTGCACGCCGGTAAAGACAAACGGCACCACTTCGTCGGCGCGCCGCCGTCGGATGCGCCCATCCGCCTCCAGCGAGAAATCGCCACGGCCCGTGTAACCGATGGCTGCCGAGCCGAGCACCAGCAGCAACAGGCAGTCCATGCGGCCCGCGTCCCACGCCGCCATCAGGCGCACGAGGTTCGAGGTCTCGCCCTCCTGCCAGACCGCATCCGAGTTGTGCACGATGAAGCCATCGGGCGGCAGCAATGGCAGCGCCTTCTTCACGCCGCCACCGGTCTCCAGCAAGTGCCGCCGTTCATCGGAGATGACAATCGCCGGCCGCTGCCGCTTCGCCAGATGATGTTCGATCTGATCCGCTTTGTGATGCACGTTGACGACCGCGCGCACGATGGCAGCCTCCGCCAATCTGTCCAGCACATGATCGATGAGCACCTTACGGGCCAACGGCACGAGGGGCTTTGGCAACTCGCCGGCAACTGGTCGCATCCGCGTGCCGAGCCCGGCGGCGAGAACCATGGCCGTATCGATCTTGGTCATCATGCCAGAAGATAGCGCGCGCACGCGGGCGCGTCACCCCGCAGCCGGCCCTTGCGCACATCAATCCGCTTTCGAAAAGTGCGACAGCCGCAGCGCGGCCGTTCCAATGCCAGTGAGTGTCACGTGGCGCACATCGGCGCGCGACCCGTTCTGCAATTGCACTTCAAAGCGCGCCGGTGGCAGCGCCGCCTCTGCCCGTTCGGGCCACTCGATGATCGTGATAGCCCGCGGCGCGCTCTCTTCAAAGCCCAGCTCATCAAGCTCCCGCACGTCTGTTACGCGATAGAGATCGAGATGCACCACCGCGCCGCGCGAGCCGGCATAGTCCTGCCGTAGCGCGAACGTCGGGCTCGGCACGTCATGTGCGGGATCATCCAGCAAGCCGCGCACCAACGCCCGCGCAAACGTCGTTTTGCCGGCGCCAAGGTCGCCACGCAGCGCCACACAGTCGCCAGCAATCAGAACGCCGGCCAGGTCCCGCGCAAGCCGCACTAGCTCAGTTTCGCTCATTTCGGCTGTGAACAGGGCGACTGTGGATCGATCACTCGGCATCATCTGAACTCGTTACCGCAGCGTTACTCCGCCGGCACTTTCCAGGCTTCATTGTCCGGCATCCGCTTGGCACGGGTCTGTCCCGCCTCCGGCACCTGCACGTGGACCCGTGTACCGCGTCCGGGCTCGCTCTCGAGCGCTAGCGCACCGCCATGCAATTCCACAAGTGACTTTACAATGGCAAGCCCGAGCCCCGCCCCACGATGTTTGCCGCCCTGGCTGTGCGTCTCGAACCGGTCCAACACCCGCGCCTGCTTGTCGGCGGGAATGCCGACGCCCTGATCCTCGACCACGAAATGCCGCACACCGCCCTGGCCCCAGCTGCGAATGAAAACCGTTGCCCCAGGATTGGAGAACCCAATCGCATTCGAAACGAGATTGTACAGCACTTGCCGGATGCGAGCCTCGTCGGCAACAAACACCGCATCCTCGCGATCGATGCTTATATTCAAAGTGAGCCGTGCCCGTTGCGCCCGGTCGCGCACACCCAGCACGGCGGTATCAATGACGCTGCGCACCTTCACTGGCGCCGTCTTCAGCTCAAGCCCGCCCGCGTCGATCGTCGCCAGATCGAGAATGTCGTCAATGATGGCCAGCAGTGTCTTCGACGACGCGGTCAGATCGCCGAGGTATTCCTTCTGTTTCTCGTTCAAAGCCCCTGTCGTGGGCCGCGCCAGCAAGTCGCCGAAGCCGATAATATTGGTCAACGGCGAGCGCAGCTCATACGACACATGCCCGATGAACTGGCTCTTCAGCCGGTCGGCCGCCACGAGGGCATCATTGCGTTCGATCAGCGCCTCCTGGGCGCGCATCGCGTCCGTCACATCGGCGAACGTGATCAACGTCGCACCATCCGGCAGCGGCACCGTCGCATAGTCGACAACCACATTGTCGGGCCGCACGAGCTGACCCTCGACCGGTTGCCGCCGGTCGGAAATGCCGGTCACCGCCCGCACCATCCGCGTCCACACCGCGGCGTCGTCGAACAAGCCGTGACACTGCGCAAACACCGCCTCGATGTGCGGCCCTTCTTTCAGAGTGGCCCGTGACAAGCGCCAGATCTGGGCAAACGCCGAATTGAACAGCGACAACCGGCCGTCGGGCGCAAACACCGCCACGCCCTCTTTCAAACTGTCGAGCGTTTCGCGTTGGACTTCGATATGGCTTTTGAAACGGCTCTCCTGGGCCAGCTGTTCGGTCACGTCGTCGAACAGATAGGTAACACCGCCGTCGAGGCGGAGCTCTGAACTCAGATGGATTGTCCGCCCGTCGAGCAGATGCCACCAATCCTCATATCCTTCGGTCGACTGCGCTCGGCTCAGCACCATTGCCCGCCACTCGCGGTACTTCACCACCTGTGGAATGCGTGAGAGTTCGCGCAGCCGGTCCAGCAGCTCGCCGTCCGAAGGCCGCCCTTCGAGCCACGACGCATCCAGCGACCAGACGCGGCAGAACGCTTCGTTGAAGAATACCAACCGGCGATCCGGCCCGAACATGGCAACGCCAGTCGCAACGCGGTGCAGCGTCCGGTCATACGCTGCGATCTGCCGTTCGTGGATATCTTTCACAGCTTCAATGGCGGCCACATCGACGGCCGCGCCGACGATCGTCTCTTCCAACGGCAGCACTACCACATCGTGCGCCTTGCGTTCGCCGCCGATGATGATCGGCATCCGTTCGCGGAATTCGCGCCCCGCCGCCACCTGCGCTTGTGCGCGTGCGTGATCGCGATCCTCCATCAACTCGAGCTGGCCATCGCGCACCTCGTTGAAACCGCTCGCCTCGACGGCCTTGATGTAGGCTGCATTGCACCAGCTGATGCGGTTGGCATCGTCGCGCATCCACACTGGCATTGGCAGCACATCCAGCAACGCCCGGCTGGAGCGGATCTCACGCTTGAGTTCGCGATGCTGATCGATGATGCGCGCCAGATCCTGCCGGTAGCCGACCACGTCGCGCAGCCGTAGCACCGCACGCCCGCCGGCCGCCCGGCCATCCGCTTCGAGATGCGCGCCAGAGCGTGTCCGCACCAGTAGATTGAAGGCGCGGCCCTCATTGAACAGCCGATCGAGGCCACTTTTGAGGTCTTCGGCTGATGTCGGCTCCAGCCAGAGGCCGAACCGCTCAAGCTCGCCGGGTTCCGCTGGCACGCCCGGCACCGACAACAGCGAGTGGCTGATCAGCCGCGCCCGCTGGCCCTGCTCCCAGAACACCAGCACCTGCGCTTCGGCGTTGATGATGGCCTCGGTCGCCAGCAAGGTCTTGCGCAGTTCAGCCACATCGACCGGGCCCTGTGGCACCGCGCCTCGCTGCTTGACCTGCGGCCGCAGAATCAGCGCGAGCCCGATCATAGCCAGCGACAGCAGCAGCCCCGACAGCAGCACTACGCGCGAGCGTTCACCCGTCACTGCCAACGATGTCTGATCTGACAGCACCGCCAGCAACGCACAAACGATCGCGAAGCTTGCGAGCATCAGCATCGCAAGCTCGACACGGGGGTGCGCAAAGCTGGTCTTCAGCCGGTTCAAAATCGACGGGCGATTATGGCCGCCCACTCCACGGTCAAACGCGCACAAAAAAGGGTCACAATCCACAGGATGGAAGGCGAGTTCACGCCAGCTCACAGCCGCGAATCATCCGACAACTATGCTGTGCTTCGCGGCCCATGGCCAGTGCAGCGTTAGGCACACGTTAACGAATTCGTGCCGCGAATTGCATTTTTGAGAGCCAGAATCAGCAACCGGCATCAGCGATCGTTGGTGCGGGTCTTGCGCAGATTATCCCAGTAGGCGAGGCGCTTGCGGACCTCGCGCTCGAAGCCACGCTCGGGCGGATCATAGTACCGGGGCCGCGGCCGCATCGTGTCGGGAAAATAGTTCTGCCCCGAAAAACCTTCGGGCGTGTCGTGATCGTATTGATAACCCTCGCCGTAACCTTCCGCTGCCATCAGCTTGGTTGGCGCGTTGAGAATGATCTTGGGCGGCGCGACGCTGCCGGTGTCCTTGGCCGCGCGCATCGCACTCTTGTAGGCCACATACACCGCGTTCGATTTCGGCGCCGTTGCGATGTAGACCACCGCCTGTGCAAGCGCCAATTCGCCCTCCGGCGAGCCGAGAAAGTCATAAGCATCTTTCGCCGCGTTACAGACGCCAAGCGCCTGCGGATCAGCCAGCCCGATATCCTCGACCGCCATCCGCACCAGCCGGCGTGCCAGGAACAAGCGGTCCTCGCCACCCTCCAGCATGCGGCAGAACCAATACAGAGCCGCATCCGGATCAGACCCACGCACACTCTTGTGCAACGCGCTGATGAGGTTGTAATGCCCCTCCTGGTTCTTGTCATAGAGCGGTGCCCGGCGCTGCAGCAGGCTGCCTAAGGCATCCCGGCCGACCGGCGCGTCACCCACGGCGAACATCGCGAAGATGTCCTCGGCCATGTTCAAGATGGTGCGGCCGTCACCGTCCGCCATCCCAATCAGCTGCGCGCGCGCGCCGGGCTCCAGCGGCAGCGGCCGTTGCATCACGTCCTCAGCGCGCAGCAGCAGCGCCTCCAGCGACGCTTCGTCGTGCCGGTCGAGGGTCAGCACGGTCGCACGGCTGAGGACGGCGCCGTTGAGCTCAAACGACGGGTTTTCCGTCGTCGCACCCACCAGCGTGATCGTGCCATCCTCCATGTGCGGCAGAAAGCTGTCCTGCTGTGCACGGTTGAAGCGATGGATCTCATCGACAAACAGCAACGTGCCGCGCCCCTGTTCGCGCCGCGCTTTAGCACGCTCGAAGGCTTTGCGCAGATCCTGCACACCCGAAAATATCGCCGACAGTTGTTCGAGTTCGAGATCGACTTCGGCCGCCAACAGGCGCGCGATCGTCGTCTTGCCGGCACCCGGCGGTCCCCACAGGATCAGCGAACTCAAGCGGCCCGCTGCCAGCATCCGTGTCAGCGATCCGTTCGGACCCACCACCTTGTCCTGCCCGACGACATCGGCAAGCCGCTGCGGCCGCAGTCTGTCTGCCAATGGCCGCGGCGCACTCGCCGATAGGCCGGCGCTTTGGAACAGATCGCTCATGGCTGCGATGCGCCGTCAGCGCCCCGCGGCGTCCCCATGGCCACACCGCCCCCCGCGCCCCTCAGCATCAACGCCAGAATGAGAAAACTGCCAGCCGACATCGCCAGGAAGCCGGCGATCGCCAGCGCGGCCGCGCTTTTGACTTGCTCGGGAACATCCTCAACCACGACGACCGCGCGTGCCGCCGACGCCGACAGCACACCAGGCCGGTAGCGGATGCGCAGCTTCTCCCGCCACAAGGTACTGCCGATGCGCAACTTGCGGCCAAGCGCACGGCTGACAGTTACGTCCACGGCCCGCCTCAGTTCGCCGGTCGGCTCTTGCCAGCTCAGTTCGACCCGCCCGCCGCCGCTGGCATTGCGCGTCGCGGCTTCGATGGTGGCCAGCGTTTCAATGCCGCGGCGCGCCTCGGAGACCACCAGGAGTGTCCGTCCGAAGCCGAGGATCGCCAGCCCAAGGCCGACCCACACCAGGATGCGCGCGACCAAGTGCGCCGCACCGGGCCAGTCGACCCGCGTCCCGCTGTGTGTCTGCCCATCCGCCATCTGAATCGATCGTGTTGTCTGAGATACGCCCTTTTGACCGCTCTGCGCGCGCCGGGCAATGGCCTTCCAGCGATACCGTTCCCGATTTGACACCCCCCATCGGCCGTGGCCTAGACTGCCGCCTACGGTCCGGGCAAGACCGAGTTGTCGCGATGACCGCCGCTTCGAGCCCGGATCACGCCTCGGGGGAGTGACCAGCCATGCCAGCCCACATCAACCGCCGCCAGACGCTGACCGGCGCCGCGACCGTGCTCAGCGCCGCCGCACTCCCTGGCCGCTCCGCCGTCGCAGCCGACAAAGTCACCGTCGCCGCGTTACGCTTTGTCTCGTCCGGCCCGCTCTTTATTGCTCAGGGCAAAGGCTACTTCGCCGCCGAAGGCCTCGACGTTGATTTCAAATTCTTCGACGCAGCGCAACCCGTCGCCGTGGCCATTGCCTCCGGAGATGCCGACTTCGGCGCGACTGCGTTCACGGCAGGCTTGTTCAACATCGCCGGCAAAGGCGTTCTCAAAGTCGTCGCTGCGCAGTTTTCAGAGGTCAAAGGCCACCAAGGCTCGGCACTGGTGGCCTCCATGAAGGCCTATGCTGGCGGGTTGACGACGCCGGCCGCGCTGAAGGGCCGCTCGTTCGCGCTCACACAGACGGGTTCGTCGTTCCACTACATGATCGGCGGCGTTGCAAATGCGTCAGGCGTCGATCTCACCACCATCGATCTGAAGCCGCTGCAGGGGGTCGGCAATATGGTCAGCGCGCTCAAATCGAGCCAGGTCGACGCAGCCATCCTGCCCTCCTTCATTGCCTTCCCGCTGGAGGTTGCAGGCGATGCAAAGATCATCGCCTGGGTCGGTGATCTCGCGCCTTACCAGGGCGGCGGTTTGTTCACGTCCACCCGCAATCTCGAGCAGCGGCGTGGCTTGGTCGAGCGCTTTGTGCGCGCCTATCAGAACGGTGTCAGGGCGTACCGTGCGCAATTCTTCGATAAATCAGCCACCGATGGCACCGCGCTCGCACACATTCACAAGTACGTCTATGCGGAAGAAGCCAAGGAAACCGCCTTCGCCAAGATCGCTGCCGGTGCGCTCTTCATCGGCCAGGACGCCGCCCTCGACGGCGCCGATATCGCGCGTCAGGTCGACTGGTACAAGGCGCGCGGACTGGTCGACAAGACGGTCGAAACCGCCAAGTTCGTCGACACCACGTTCATTCCGCCCCTGACGCCAGTGCCGAAGCCCTGAGCAGGACAGTTTAATGCAGCTCGAACTCGCCGGCATTGCGCACGCTTACGACGGGCTTGAGGTTTTAACCGGCATCGACCTCACGATCGCGAGCGGCGAAGTGGTTGCCATCATCGGGCCGTCGGGGTGCGGAAAATCAACGCTGCTGCAGATCATCGGTGGCTTGCTCAAACCCACGCGCGGCGCGGTGTTTCAACGTGGTGCGCCGCCTGCCGGCTGTCTCAATCCGCTCACCTACATCTTCCAGGATTTTGCGCTGCTGCCCTGGCGGACGGCGGCGGGCAACGTCCGTCTGGTGCTCGCCGATCATCCGCTCGACGCTACCGCCCGCGAGGCGCGCGTTGCAACCGCGCTGCGTCAGACCAAACTGTGGGACTTCCGCGACGCTTTTCCAAAGCAGCTGTCCGGCGGCATGCGCCAACGCGTTGGCATCGCGCGCGCACTGGCGGTGTCGCCTGCGGCGCTGCTGATGGATGAGCCGCTATCGGCGCTTGACGCACAGACCCGCGAATTGCTGCTGGATGAATTCGCTGGCCTGTTTGCGGCAACCAAAGTCACCGGCATCTACGTCACCCACAACCTCAATGAAGCCGTGCGCCTGGCCGACCGCGTGATCGTGCTGTCGCGCCGGCCGGGCCGCATCCGCGAGATCATCGACGTCCCCATTCCGCTGGAGGCGCGCCGCAGTGGCGACGCAGTCCTTGGCCGTATTGAACACCATCTATGGTCGCTGATCCGCGACGAGGCCATCGCCGCTGACCGGGAGCTGGTCAATGCGGAGTGAGCGCACCCCCGTTGCCTATCGCGCGTCAGGCTTCCAGCCAGCGTTCAAACCCGCCGTCGGCTTGGCCAGTGTCATTGGCGTCATTGCGCTGCTCGAAGCCGGCGCGCGCTCTGGCATCATCGGGCCGCTGATGTTTCCGGCGCCGTCGGCGATTGGCGCAGCACTCAGCGACCTCTATTCCAGCGGCTTGCTCGCCAAGCACCTCGGTGCCTCGCTCCGGCGTCTCGCTGTCGGTTGGACGATTGGCGTCTCTTTGGGCATTCTCGCCGGTCTCGCCATCGGCACCTGGACGGGACCTCGGTCTATCGGCGTGCCTTGGGTGGCGGCCATCTCGGCCATTCCAAAAATCGCGCTGCTGCCGCTGTTCATCATCTGGTTTGGCATCGGTGAGGGCTCGAAGTATGCGACCATTGCCTTTGGCACGTTCTTTCCGATGGTGGTCAACACCTACGGTGGCGTGGACAACATTCAGCGCACGTTGATCCGCATGGGGCAGAGTTTCAATCTCAAAAAGTCCACCATGCTCACCAGCATCATCTTGCCCGGCACGTTGCCGGCGATCCTGTCAGCCTTCCGCATCTCGGCATCGATCGGGATCATTCTTTTGATCTCTGCCGAGATGATCAGCGCCGAGTTCGGCATCGGCGCCTACATCATCCAGCAGCAGAACCTCTTCCAACTCGACCGCTTGATGGCTGGCGTCACCGTGCTGATGGTGATGGGGCTGACGGTTTACGGCGCCATCAGCCTGCTTGAGCGGAGGTTGCTCAGATGGCGATGAAGAACCCGATGGCTTTGTCACATCATCAGCCCGAGCACTTCGACGTTGCTGTTGTCGGCGGTGGCGCGGCAGGGGTTGCAGCGGCGCTTGGGGCAGCGCAATGCGGGACTTCGGTGGTGCTTGTCGAGCGCTATGGCTTTCTCGGTGGGGCTGCGACAAACGCATCGGTGCTGGCCTATTGCGGCTTGTTCAAGCAGGGCACGGAGCCGGTGCGATGTGTTGCCGGCGCCGCTGACGTAGTGCTCGCTGAGCTCGCAGCACTCAGCCAGGCGATCGATGCGTTCCGGTCGCCCACAACCGGCAACTGGATCCTGCCGCTCGAACCGGAACCGTTGAAGCTCGCGCTTGACCGTGTTGTGTTGCGCGCCGGTATAACCCTGCGGCTGCACAGCCTGCTGGTCGATGCCGAGCGGACCGGCGCGCGCGTCCACACCATCCACGTTGCCGATCACGCCGGCACGCACGCCATCACAGCCACCACCTTCGTCGATGCCAGCGGTGAAGCCGACCTGGCCACCCACGCCGGCGCGGGCGTTCTCACCGGCGGACTTGACGGCCATCCGCTACAGGCAGCCTCGTTGCCGTTGCGCATTGGCGGTGTACCGCAAGACGTGTGGATCGATCGCGATCACCTGCGCGCCATGGTGCATGCGCACAATGCATCCTCGCCGCATCCCATCCTCCGCGACGATGGCGGCATCATCATCCGCCTGCCCCGCAGCAATGAGGTGTGGTGGCTGGTGGCCGACATTGCGACACCCGGACTGGCCAGCGCCGATCTCAGTCACGCCGAATGCCATGCGCGCGAACTGGGGTGGGCCTATGTGCAAAGCCTGCGGCGGCATATCCCCGGCTTTGAGCAAGCGTATCTATTGGCCACCGGCCCGCAACTCGGCATCCGCGAGACGCGGCACGTCATAACGCGTGCACGCGTGACCTTGGCTGATGCCCGCGACGGCATCCTGCGCGACGACGGCATCGCGCTGGCCGGGTGGCCGATGGAGAACCATCACCAGCCGGGCAATCCCGTCTACGCCAAGATCGGCGGCAGCGGCGTTTTCCATGTGCCACTCGATGCGCTGCGCGCGGACGGTTTCGACAATCTGTGGTGCGCTGGCCGCATCATCGGTGCCGATGCTTCGGCCTTTGGTTCCATCCGCGTGATGGGCACGGCGTTCGCGACGGGCCACGCGGCGGGGGTTGCGGCGGCGCTGCAAGTGCGTTCCGGGCGCCCGAATGCAGCACCGGCCGTGCGCCAAGCGTTGGCGGCTCAAGGCGCGATGCTGTAGCGCCGTGGTGCGGACCCGTCGGCGGCCATTACAACGACGCCGGGGCGATCGAGGAACCCGGACCGTTGCAGCGCATCGCGGGGTTGCGCCGAGAGGTCTTCGAGGACGATCCGGCAACCGCCTTCCCTGCAGGCATCGGCAAGGTCCTCGAAAACGGCGATGGTGGTGGCATCGATCAGCGGCACATCGGCCATGTCGAGAACAAGCGTGTGATAGCCGTCGCCGGCGGCGTGTAACGCATCCGCCACCCGTGCCGACTGGCCGAAGAACAACGGCCCACGAAACACCAGCCGGCGTACGCCGGGCTCGACCGCGACCGGATCATGCGCATGATGGGCGCCGGGCAGTTCTGCCATCCGATGCATGAACAGCATCGATGCCATGACCACGCCGGCACTGATCGCCACCGTCAGATCGACGAAGATCGTCAACAACGCAGTCACTACGCAGACGATCGCGTCATCGCGCGGCGCCACGCGCACGAAGCGGCCCATCTCCGCCCAGTCAATCAGACGCCAGGCAATAGTCAGCAGCACCGCTGCCAGCGCCGGCAGCGCCAGATAGCCGACCAGCGGCGCCAGCACCATCACGAAGGCCAGCAAGACCGCTGCATGAATGATGCCGGACACCGGCGTGCGCGCGCCGGCCTGGATGTTGGCGCCGGTGCGTGCGATGACGCCAGTCACCGGCAATCCGGCGAACAGTGCTGCGGCGATGTTGGCCACGCCCTGGGCGAGGATCTCGGCGTTCGGCCGGTGCCGCGTGCCCGCCAGCGCATCGGCGGTCACCGCCGACAGCAGCGATTCAACGCCGATCAGCAGCGTCATCGTCAGCGCCGTGGGCAGCAATTCGATCAGCCGAGCGCCCGTCACCACCGGCAGCGACGGCCACGGCAGCGATTGCGGCATGGCGCCGAAGCGCTGGCCGATGGTCATCACATCGAGGTTGAAGACGTGCACCAGCAGCGACGCCGCGGCGATGGCGATCAGCAGCCCTGGCCAGCGCGGACGCACGCGGCGCAACCCAACCACGACCGCGATCGTCACCAGCCCGATGGCCAGCGCCGCACCGTTGATGTCGGAACGCGCCGCCCACAGCGCCTGCAGCCGTGCAACAAAATCATGGGGCGCCGCGCCACTGAGCCCGAACAGGTCCTTGAACTGGCTGACGGCGATGACCACGCCCAAGCCGCTGGTGAAACCCAGTATCACTGAGCCCGGTACATATTTCACGTAGTCGCCGATCTGCAGCGCCGCCGCAATCAGCAAAAAAAAGCCCGCCATCAGGGACGCCAGCACCAGCCCGTCATAGCCGTGCGCCACCACCATGGCGTTGATGACGACGATGAAGGCCGCCGCCGGTCCGCCGATCTGGAAGCGCGTGCCGCCTAGCGCCGAGATCAATGCGCCGCCGACGATCGCGCTGATCAGCCCCTTGGCTGGATCGGCGCCCGAACCGATGGCGATCGCCAGCGACAGCGGCAGCGCGATGATGGCTACCGTTGTCCCGGCAAAGACATCGGCGGCAAAATCCCGCCGCGAATAGCCCTCGCGCCAAGCGCGTAGCAGCTCCGGCTCAAACGCCGCTAACCCACCGTTTCGCATCCTGTCGATCACACAGCCCCCGCGTTCCGCTCAGCCGACCTGCCCGCGATGCCTGAGCAGATGATCGGCCAGCACGATCGCCATCATCGCTTCGCCGACCGGCACGGCGCGGATGCCGACGCACGGATCATGGCGGCCTTTGGTGACGATGTCGGTTTCCTTGCCGCTCTCGTCGATGGTGCGCCGCGGCGTCAGGATCGATGATGTTGGCTTGACAGCGAACCGGCAGACAACATCCTGCCCGGTCGAAATGCCACCCAGAATGCCGCCCGAGTGGTTCGACAGGAACAACGCTTTGCCGTCGTTGCCGATGCGTATTTCGTCGGCGTTCTCCACGCCGGAGAGCGCGGCCACTGCCATGCCTTCGCCGATCTCCACGGCCTTGACCGCATTGATGCTCATCATCGCACTCGCCAGATCAGAATCGAGCTTGCCATAGAGCGGCGCGCCGAGCCCGGCCGGCAGTCCCTCCGCCACCACTTCGATCACCGCGCCAACCGACGACCCGGCCTTGCGCACGGCGTCGAGGTCGGTGGCCCAGGCTGCGGCCGTCGCCGCGTCGGGGCCAAAGAAGTCATTGGCATCGATAGCTGCCGTGCTCCAGGCGCCGCCCCATTGCGCCGCCGGGATCTTGCGCGATCCCATCTGCACCAGCGCGCCACGGATCTTGGCGCCCGGCGCCAATCTCTCGATCACCAGCCGCGCAATGCCGCCGGCGGCCACCCGGCAGGCCGTTTCGCGCGCCGACGACCGGCCACCGCCGCGATGATCGCGCACGCCATACTTGGCCCAATAAGTGTAGTCGGCATGACCCGGCCGGAAGGTCTGCGCCAATGCGCCATAGTCTTTGGAGCGCTGATCCACGTTGTCGATCATCAGCTGGATGGGTGTGCCGGTGGTCGTCAGCGTGCCGTCAGCCCCCTCAACCACCCCCGACAGCACACGCGCCTGATCGGGCTCGCGGCGCTGTGTGGTGTGGCGCGACTGCCCTGGCCGGCGCTGGTCCAGGAACAGCTGTATATCGTCGGCGAGCCGGAACGTGAGCCCCGGCGGGCAGCCATCAACCGTCACACCGATCGCGGGCCCATGGCTTTCACCCCAAGTCGTGCACCGGAACAAATGACCGAACGTATTGAAGGACATCGCAAAAGCGCCTGCTGAAACGGATGGCCGATCGCCTGGCCCATGATCTGCCTGCTGTAGCCGACCGGCACGGACGGCGCAAAGGGGCCACAGGTGATGAGCTATTAACCTTGCAGCGGTGGCATAGCAGAAATGTTTCAGTTAACACCAGCGAGTCTGTTGCGTTGAAGTAACAACAACCGCAACCCAAACAGGAGGCTCACTATGCGTAAAGCATTTATTGCCCTGAGCACTGCAGCATTCGCTCTCGGCACCTTCGGCGCCATTGAAACGGCGTCTGCAGCCAAGGCCAAGACGACAGCCAAAGGCTGCATCGTCGGCAAGCAGAAGTGGGATGCATCAAACGCCAAGTGCGTCGATGCGACGCCCGTCAAGAAAGCTGCTGCCAAGAAAAAAGCCTGATCGATAGGCCCTTTGGCTTATTGAACCAATTTGGCTCAAGACCGCATCGTGTCCCAAACACAGCGCGGCGGAGAGCGGGATTGGCATGATTGAGAGAGAAAGATCGACGCTGCCGCTCAGCTTCGATCTTTCTCTTTTTTGTTTGAGACGGTCGCCATAAAGCGCCGGTCGCCATAAAGCAATGGCTCAGTGCGCGTTGAGGAATGTCGCGCGATAGGTGCCGTTCTCTTCGACGAACAGCTCGCTGACCTGTGGGTGACGCAGCTTTTTTCCGGTCTCGTCTGGCAGCAGATTCTGCTCCGATACATAGGCGATGTATTCGGTCTCGGTGTTTTCGGCGAGCAGATGATAGAACGGCTGATCCTTGCGCGGCCGCACCTCGGCCGGGATCGACGACCACCACTCCTCTGTGGAATTGAAAACCGGGTCGATATCGAACACAATTCCGCGGAACGGGTAGATGCGGTGCTTAACCACATCCCCGAGTTTGAACTTCGCTTCGCGCATCTTCGCCGACATTACGCCCGACCACCGTCGCTTCTACTCAACGTCCTATCATGGCGCGCGCCTGCCGTGTCAATCTGCATGTCTGCTCCACGCCCGATCTTACGCAGGATACCTCCGCCATGCCCACCACAGACCGCTATCAGACGCATCGGGTGGTGCCGGCCAAAACGTTCAGCGATCTCAAGGTTGGCGACCGCTACCCGCTCCCGTCGCGCACACTGGGTGATGGCAATTTCGCAGCCTTTCAGACCCTCAGCCTGGACAATCATCCGATTCACTATGATGCCGAATATTGTAAAGCACTCGGCCATCCGGGGCCACTGGCGCATGGCCTGCAGGTGCTCTGCTTCACCGCAGCCGGCGCGGGGCTGTTTCCGCACGAGATCGGCGATGCACTGCTCGGCATGATCGAAGTGCGCGCCAAGGTGCTGCGCAGCGCCTACCCGGGCGACACGCTGTTCCCCGCCCTCGAAATCACCGAACTGAAGCGTCAGCGGACCACTGGCATCGTCACCATGTCCGCTACCGTCGACAACCAGCACGGCGAGCGCATCCTCGATGGCGCCCACACCTATCTGCTGCGGCTGTAGTCAGGCTAGCGCGCGACCAAGGTAAGGATCGACCAGCCGGCGATATCCTGGCGGCGTTCGAGAACGAAACCTGCGGCGCGATAGTGCGCAGACACCTCCGCCGCCTGCGTCACCAACAGTCCCGACAGCACAGCGCGGCCGCCGGTCCGCATCGCACGCCTCAGACGCGGCGCCAGCTCGATCAGCGGCCGCGCCAGAATGTTGGCGATGATCAGATCATGCGGCCCGCGCAACTGAGGATGATCCAGGCCCGTGGCGGTCACGAAGCGGAGGCGTTGGCCAAGGCCATTGACGCGCGCGTTTCCGATCGCGACCGTGGTCGCGATTGGGTCAATGTCGCTGCCGATCACGTGCGCGTGCGGCAGCACCCGCGCGGCAGCGATGGCGAGCACGCCGGTGCCGCAGCCGAGATCGAGTACGCTCCCAAATCCTCCGCGTCTTGCAAGCCGGTCGATGGCCAGCAAACACCCGAGCGTGGTGGCGTGGTGAGCGGTGCCGAACGCTTCGCCGGCGTCAATCAGGATCGCGCCCCGCGCGGCACCAACTTTTTCGGCATCATGACTGCCATGCACAACAAAACGGCCTGCGATCACCGGTGGCAGCGCTGCCTGCGAGATCGAGACCCAGTTTTCATCAGGAACGGCTTCGGCCACGGCGGCCGAGATACCAGCCACACCGAGATCGGCCAGCGCACGATCCAACGCCGTTACATCCGGCGCGATGTTGAAATAGGCCTCGACCTTGTGCGCTGTCAGACCATCCTCGAACGCCGTTACAGCCAGCGGTTCCGGCACCAGCGCCTCGCTCAGGAAGCCCGCAACCGACCGCGCCGCGTCAAAATCGGCGGTGCAAATGACGATCTTGGTCTGGCTCATGCCGTTTGCGCCGCGGGATCGAACTCGAGACCGGCTTGCGGACCGGGATCAGGCAGTTTGTCGAGATAGGAATCCCAGAGCATGTCGATGTGCTTGACGGCCTGCGCTGGCGGCAGGGTTTCAAGGGTGCCATCCGGCAGCTGCGTGACCAGGCCGTCGGCCAGCAGGCGCTTCAGCGCATCGTCGATGTCATAGTTGGCGTCGAAGCCGTAGGTGGTCTTGAGATACCGCTCGATGGCCGCATCGATCTCGTCAAGATCGCGCACGTTGGCCTTCTGCTTGGCGAGCACGCTATAGAGCAGCATTTCCTCTTTCACGTCTTCTTCGGCTGCACGGTCAGCGAGTAAGGTCAGCACGCCGCGATTGTCGGCCATGGCATGGAAGTAGAGGTTCTGCGCCAGCGTCATCATGTATTTGTTGCGCTGGCCAACAAAGCTGGTGACCTGCCGCACTGCAACACCACCGACGGCCGCGACGGCACCCGCCATGCCGATCGGCGTGACAGCCACCGCCAGTTTGGTGACTGCGCCGGCAATGCCCATGCCTAAACCACTGCCGGCCGTGGCGCCGAACCTGACTTTGTCCATCATGCGGAATTTGACACGGGTGTTGGGGAAGATCATCTCCAGATCGGTGCGCGGGATATTCTTGAATAACTTGATATAGACGAAGTCGGAACTGATGCTCGGCGGCAGCGCACTGCGCAGTTTGCTGACCTGTTTCTCGGCCACGCGCCGCTCGCATTTCTGCTGCGCCATGACTTCGGCGACACGAACGTCAAAGGGCTTCAATTTGAACAGCACACACAGCCTGCGGAAAATTGGAACGTCGAATTCCTCTTTGCGCAAATAGAGCTTGCGCGCGGTGCGGCGCGCATCGGTGCGCGTGCTGGAACCGCGATAGAAGATGGCAACCTCGTCAAACACCGAGAGATCGCACTGCAGTTCGAGTCCGTAAGTGGAACCTTGCGAGAGGATCTCAATCTGGCTCGCCTCTATCTCGTTGAAGTTGGCATTGACCAGCAGATCACGGACTTTGCCAACCAGATCCTTCTGCATCGAGAGCCGCTCGTCGCCCGTGAATTTGCGGGTGATGAGAAGGTCGCTGTCTGGGCTGAATGGCTCGTAGGTCTGCTCGAGGGCCTGCAGGCGGGCACTGTAGGATTGTTGCCGCCAGTAAGCGAGATAGCGGAAAAACCGGCGGGCCTCGGCGGCCTCGCCCTGGCCCCACAGATTGGGCGCAGCCAACCGGTCGATCAGCGCATGGCGGGTGAGGGGCAGAAACTTTTCGCGCGCTTCCCCCAACGGCGTGGCGGCGGCTGGCGGCAGCGCCGTGCGTTGCGCTGGCGGCGCAGTGACGATGCTTGCGGCCGGCGTAGAACGCGCGCGGCCCTGAGCCCGTGCCATGAATGCCGCCATTGCTCCGCCCTCCCTCGGCCTACCCCGCGCGGGCGGCCCACAGTCTCATGTGCCTGCCCAGCACCGGCCTGGCAAGCATCTGATGGCTGAGAAAGGCGAAACCAATATGGCGGCTGCCTCAGCGGAAGGCCACAGCCTGAGACTGTGCAGGACGTGCGCGGCGCGCCAAGCTTGCCACCTGGCTCTTGGCCACAGCGCTGGTGGTGTCGGCCATTGGAATGGCCTTGGAATCAAGCAGTCCAAGTTTGGTTGCCAACGCTGCCTTGCCCGGAGCGGCCGGCGCCGCACTGGCCACAACCGTCGGGCTCGATGTCTGCAGTGCGGCATCAAGGCTGGCGAATTGGCCCATATAGCCCTTCACCGGCGGATAAGAACGGCCCCTCTTGTAGGTGGCTTCTGCTTTGTTCGGGGCCTCGATAACGCGCACCTGCACGGTGGCGACGCCCGCCTTACGGAAACCGAACGTATCCGCCGCAGCCCTTGACAGGTCGAGCTTGCGGTCACCCCAGTAGGGACCGGCGTTATTGACGCGGATCAACAGCGCTTTGCGGCTGGCTGGATGCCAGACCAGAAGCTTGGTGCCGTCCGGGTAGATGGGGCTGGCGGCGTTGTCGGGGCGGTCGGACCGGAAATATTCACCTGACGAGGTGATGTTGCTCGGGTTGTAGCGATCGTTCTTTGGGTCGTCGTAGAACGACGCCTTGAGCGTGGTGGTCACGCCGACCAGGCGGCGGGTTTCGTCCAGCGTCTTCACGCGGTGGCAGGTGCCGTGAAAGCAATACTCACTGCCGGGTGTCTTGGCAGACGCAGGGGCAGGTAGGGTGAACGCAGCGGCGGCGATGGCCAACACGCCAAACAGGATGCGCATGGAAACAAACTCCTCGTTCGTCGCCGGCCACGGGTGGCGGCCGGTCTTTGGGGGACGCACCCTGCAACGCTTGGATGCCAAACGTTTGAGGGACGCCGCAGCAGCGAGGGTGCTTGGAAAGCCCCGCCCAGACGGCCGCAGGGCCGCCTTGGCAAAAGTTAACGGCGGGGTCGAGATATCGTTAACGACAATGGTTAACGCGGTTTTGGGCGAAGTCTGAAAACATTGCGCTTTTCACAGATTGCCGCATCCTGCTGCGGCGATCGGCCCAGCATGGCTTGAGCTATATGCCATCCTCGGACACGGCCTCTGCCCAGGGCATTTCCGGCTCGGTCGCGCCTTCGTTCTGGCCACGGGCGCGCCGGACCGCGCTAGCGATAGTGAAGGGAAATGGATAGGGCACCGGCTCGGCGATGACGGTCTCGAAGGTCTCCGCTATGGCAGCAATGGTCTTGCCGCCAAGACGGCGGTCAACGGCCACCGAGGCCCCGCCCGACACGTCGATGCGCGGCTGGTGGAAGGCCTGATCCAGGTCCATCCCAAAGTCGGCGATCAGCGCCAGCAGCTGGAACACGGCCGGGATGATCTTGCGGCCACCGCAGCCGCCGATCGCAATGGTCTCGCCGCCGCCGGTCATAATGGCAGGCGCATAGTTGGCCAGCGCCCGGCGGCCAGCCGCGATGCCGTTGGGGCCACCTGCCGGGTCAAACCAGTTGATGCCGTTGTTCATCAGCATGCCCGACTTGGGCAGCACCACGCGACTGCCAAACAGCGACAGTAAGGTCTGCGTGCAGGTCACCATGTTGCCGTCGCGATCGACCACGGAAAAATGCGTGGTGCAGGTGGGCGCGGTCCGTTCTCCGGCGTCACCAAGCCGCGTGAAGCGATCGTCCCAGGCGTGCTGGAGGGCACCCGCGTAGGCGGCAAACGTCTTGCCGTTGGGTTTCGTTTCGGCCCGCTTGCGCAGCCGCTGGAGTTCACCATAGGCAACGGCCAACGTCGGCCCGCCATTCAGTTCCGGCAGCACATGGATGGTGCGTTCGCCGTAGGCAATATCGAGCGGCGCAAACTCGACGCAGCGCGCGCGCGCCAGGTCGTCCATACTCAGGCATCCGCCCAGCGCCTTCACATCGGCCACCAGCCCACGGCCGACGGCGCCCTTGTAGAGCGTCTCGACGCCATCCTCGGCGAGCGCCTTCAGGGTGCGGGCGAGATCGGGCATCGGCAACCGCACCACCTCGCCCTTCAGGCTCGCCACGGGTGGCTGCGGCGGCAGGCCATCGCGCAGGAAGCGCTTGGCGGCACCTGGGTCTGCCCGCAGATCGCCCAGCGCCGACGCGATGACCAGCAGGGTGTGCCAATCGACAACCAGCCCCCCCTCGGCATGCTGGATGGCCGGGGCCAGCAGATCGCGCCAGCGCTTCCGGCCAAACATCGTGTGCGCGGTTGCCAGTCCCAATGGCTGCGTCGGCGTCACGACGGCGGTGGCACCGACGGTGTTGCGATTGCCCTTCACCTGCACCCAGCCGAA
Source organism: uncultured Alphaproteobacteria bacterium (assembly GCA_963847145.1). Lineage (GTDB taxonomy): Bacteria > Pseudomonadota > Alphaproteobacteria > Rhizobiales > Hyphomicrobiaceae > JABFRJ01. The sequence goes on along the minus strand of CAWJYN010000011.1, from coordinate 177,152 downwards.
CAGGTTGCCATCAGTGCCACCGACGACCGGATAGTCCTTGGGGTTGAGCGCCAACGGCGAAACCGCGCCGAAGTCGAGACACGTGATCGCGCCGGTTTTGCCGTCCCGTATCAGCATGGCACCGACCCCGCCGATGCCGCTCATCCACGGCTCGACGACACCGAGCGTCATCGCCGTCGCCACCGCCGCGTCAACGGCATGGCCGCCCGCCTTCAACACGCGCGCGCCAGCCTCCGACGCTGCCCGGTTTTGCGACACGACAATGCCGCCCTTAGAGCGGACCGACGGCTTGGTTACCGTCCGCTGAAGCGAGAGATAAGGCGAGACGATCGACAGGGGCGCGGGCATCGTGAGGGCTCATGAGTTGGCAGCGACAACAACAGCAGGTGAACCGATCACGGCTGAAACAGCAAGCGGGGTTTAACGCAACTGCACGCCGCAAATTACGCTATTGCGGCGGCGCCGACGGTTTGCCTTCGGCAGCGGTCGCCTGGCCGTCGCGTTCGCGCGCGGTAGCGGCGGCGCGCTCTTCGTCGAGGCGGCGGAGCCGTTCCAGTTCGGCCAGATCACGCTCGACTTTACGCACCGCCAATTCCCGCTCCAGCGCGTCGACCTCCACCGGCATGCGCGTCAACGTCCGCGCCGCATCGATATCCTGCGGCCGCAGCTGGAAGCGCTGCACAATCGCCGGCAAGGGCACAGCCGGTGGGGCGGGTTGGGCCGCGCCGCCCGCTGCCACCAACGGCACCAGTGCGGTCTCAACCCGCCAGCTGCCGCTCAGGTTGAAGGTGCCAAGATCCAGCGCTCCCTGCCCCGTCGCCTTGCCAGCCGCCGACGCAACCGTAAAAGGCTCGCCGCGCGCAATGCCATCCTGAATCGTGACAGCCACTTTGCGGGTCCCCACCGCCACAGGCACACGCACCGCCTCCGACGCCAGCGCGGCACGCAACGCTGACCCCACTTTTTCCGGCGGCGCCTTCAGCGCTGCATCGATGGCCACTTGCAGTGACGCCGGCGCAATCTCGCGGACTTGAGCGGCGCTGAACGAAACCCCGCCCTTCCCCGCGAGCGCGCTGACCAACGTCGACGGATTGGGGCCATCTCCGGCCAATTCCAGCACGGCATCTGCGGTACCGGTGGCCCCGAACCCATCCAGCTTGCCGCCAGTCAGCGCAAATCGCGCCGCCAGCGACGCGCCCTTGGGCACCCGCGCCAGCAACGCCGAGCCGGCCACGGCGCCCTCAAGCGCACGGCCCTTGAAATCGCGCACCTCGATGCCATCGCCACGCATCAGATAGTTGAACTGCGCATCTGTCACAATGGCACCAGCTGACACGGTGAGCCGATCCGCCCGCACCGCCACGTGCACATCGGTGCCAGCCACCGGGCCGAAGTCGAACGTCCGCGTTGGCCAGCCGGTGGGTGCTGCCTCCGCGGCCGCACTGGCTGCCTCGACAATCGACGGCGACGTTTGCAGCAGCGGTGCGAGCAACGCCGCAGCGTCGAAGCTCGACACGTGCAGCGTACCGCTCACCCGCTGTTTGCCGCTGGCGCCGGGCACCGCCTCGGCCGCCAGCCGGCCTTTCGTGGTAACAGCGGCCGCACCCGATCCGTTGGCAAAGACAATTTCATGCAAGGTCAGCGCACCGCCACGCAACTCCAGCCGCGCCGTGCCGGTTCCCGTAACTGGCGGCAAGCGGGACGTATCGAGACCCATCCACGCGCCGACCAGATCACGGTCGTTGCGCGCATCGATTGTGAGAGTGCCGGCCAATTCGGGTGTGCCGGTTGTGGCCGGCCGTGTACGGCCGTCGAACGTCAGTATCGCCGCCGGGCTGTCATAACGCGCCGCCGTCAGCAGCCCCTGCGACGGGCGGCCGCTGGCGCGAATAGCAAGCCGCGACTGAGCGGCCACCTGAGCTGGTTGCCCGCTCTCCGCAAGCAGCACCGGCGACCGCGCACGCGCCTGGCCCTCGATGCCGCGCAAATAATCCAATACTTTTCCCGGCAGCAGTGCATCGCGCGCGCCCAGCAACACGATGTCCGCTTCGACCGGTGCGTTTCGCCAGCCGTCAAAACCACCGTCAAACGTCATATGGACTTTGGCATCGGCCGTGCCGATCCGGCCATCGGCAACGATCTTGACCGGCGGCGACGTACCAGAGCCCTGCACACCAACGCCCTGCACAAAAGTACCGGCCAGTTGGAGCGGCAAGACATCCGTCAACGGCCCATCCGGCAGGCGCGCCACCGGCACATCGAACAGTTCGGCCAGCGTGGCCAGCCCTTCGCGATCGTTGGCTGCAATCGCCCCTTTGAGATCAAGCGCCGCATCGGCACCGCGCCGGCCTTCAAGCGTCACCGACACCCCGCGGCGCGCCGAAAACTGCAGGCGCTCAAGCACCAGGCCAGTGGCGTTCCGTGTCAAAGCAACGGCCACATCGGACAGCGTCCGGTCTGGCAACGTCACCTCGGCAGCGTGCAGCCGCACCGACAGATCCGGCCGCTGATCTTGTTTCTGATCTGGCTTTTGTGCCGTCCCGTCAGCGCCCCGCACCGCCATCCGGTCGGCCAGCGTCCGCAGCGACGCCTTCGCTGGCAACACCGTGCGCAGATCGATGCGGGTACCTTCGATCGCAATATCCAGCCGCGGCGTGCTCGACCAGGCATAGTCGATACGGCCCTGCAGCAAGCCATCGCCGACATCGGCCTCCACGCCGGTCAGGCTGAGCCGCTCCGGTTCCGTCACAATGCGGCCGCGCATCCGCACCGGCCGGTCATGCACCGGCTCGATCATGGCGCGTCCGCCAGCAATCCACGCCCCCAGCCGCGCCAACGACGCACCCTGCAGCGTCATATCGCCATCAAAGGCCGTCGCGTTATCCTGGCCGGTGATGTTGCCGCGCACTTCAAGCCGGGTGCCACCCGGCAGCGCCGCCCGCAATTCATCGAGTGCCAGCATACCGGCTTTGCTTTGCGCCGACAGCCGGATGCCGCCAACCAGCTCATGCCCGAGATTGGCCTGATCGATGTCCAGCGACGCGTCGATGCTACCGCCCGTGCTGACCAGCCCGTTCACTCGTTGCGCAAATGCCGCCAGCGCAAACAACGGGCTCTCGCCCTTCGGCGTGCCGAGCACGCTGTCGAGGTCGAGCCATGGCGCGGCCAGCCTGATCGTTGTGGCAACGTCGTCGCCCCACACGAAGGCAGCTTCGCCAGCGAGCACTTCCGGCCGCCCGGCACTTTCAAAAGCGACCGACAGATTCTTGAGCACAACGCGGCTGCTGTCGCCAGCAATCTCCGTCTTCAATTCACCCTGCGGCGCCGGCACGCTCCCGCCAGTTTTGCCCTCTGTGGTGATGGGTTTGCCGGTGCCGGGCAGTGGCCACACGGCCGTCACTTCGCCGGTCAGCGAGGGCTCGGCACCAAGATTGGCAAACTTGCCATCCAGCGTTGCACTGGCGCCGGAACTCATGTCGCGAAGCGATGCTTTCACTTGCACGACGCCCGACACGTCGGGTGGCGCGGTTGTAAAGCGCAACTCGCGCATCTGCAGCGAGCCACCGAACGTGCCGCGAAACCGGTAAGGCCCTTCGAGGGCGGGTGCCGAAAGCTGGCCGTTGAGTTGCGTCAACGCCAGCCGCTGGCGGGCGCCATCGCGATCGAGCACCTGCACCAGGCCTTCGGTAATCCGCACCGATTGCAGTGCCACGTCATTGGGCACGAACGGCAACGTGCCGGTGCCACGGCCCAGACTGCGCCAATTGCCGCGGCCGCTCTCGTCCAGCACAAAGCGCAGCACCGGCCGCACCACTTCGATCTCATTGGCTTCCAGCACGCCACGCAGCAGCGGCACCACAGACAAGCGCGCCGCAACCTGATCGGCGCGGAACATCGGCTCGCCTGACGCCGTCGCCTGATCGGCCACGCGCAGCTTGTGGATCACAAACGACGGTGAGGGCAGCAACTCCAGCTTGATATCGCCGCCGATCCGCACATCCCGGCCAGCGAGCCGGCTTGCCTCTTCCTCGATCACGCCGCGATAGCTGTTCCAGTCGACGAACTGCGGCACAGCAAACAGCGCCCCCAGAACGGCGACGATAAGCACTCCGATGGTAATGAGGACGTTGTTCATTCCGGGGACCAGCACTGCGGGGCATGCGACGCACGGGACGATCAGTGGGCGCTCGTCCTGTCATGAACGCCGCCCAGCTGCCTGCCGCCATGTTTTTGACATAGCCGTGCCATGACTTCTGTTATGGCACATCACGTGTCGGCCGCGATGGCGATTTTGCGACAAACACTTCGCTGATCAAGGGTGCCCTGCATCGGACGCAACCGCCACAGTGTGCGCCCGAATCGCGCCTATCTGCCTGTGCACAACAGGCCCGCCGCGCTTGCCCTCTTTCGGCGACCGCGCCAAGGCGTGGTATAGGCCACCCATGAGCACTGATCGTCCCATGCCGCCATCATCATCGAGCCCCGCGCCCGACCGTCAGCCGGGCAACAGCCTGTCAGTATCCCAGCGCGCGCTCCAGCAGGCGGCTCCGCCCTATGTGGCCGGCCTCAATCCTGAACAGCGGCAAGCCGTTGAGACGCTTGAGGGCCCCGTGCTTGTGCTGGCCGGTGCCGGCACCGGCAAAACGCGCGTGCTGACGACCCGCATCGCACACATTCTGGCCACCCAGCGCGCCTTCCCCAGCCAGGTGCTGGCGGTCACCTTCACCAACAAGGCCGCGCGCGAAATGCGCCACCGCATCGGCGAACTCATCGGCGCCGCCGTCGAAGGCATGACCTGGCTCGGTACGTTCCACTCCATCGGTGTCAAGATCCTGCGCCGCCATGCGGAACTGGTCGGCCTCAAGAATGGCTTCACGATCCTCGATGCCGATGACCAGCTGCGGCTGATGAAGCAGGTCATCGAAGCCGATGGCCTGGACAAAGAGCGCTGGCCAGCCCGCCAATTGGCGAACCTGATCGACAGCTGGAAAAACCGCGGCATCACGCCAGACAAAGTGCCGGGCGGAGAAGCGTTTGCCTTTGGTAACGGCAAAGGTGCCGAGCTGTACGCGGCCTATCAGCAGCGGCTGAAAGATCTCAACGCCTGCGACTTCGGCGATCTGCTGCTCGAATGCCTGCGGCTGTTCCAGACCCACCCGGACGTGCTGGCCGACTATCACCGTCGTTTCAAGTTCATCCTGGTTGACGAGTACCAGGACACCAACGTCGCGCAATACATGTGGCTACGCCTGTTCGCACAAGGCTGCAAAAATATCTGCTGCGTGGGCGATGACGATCAGAGCATCTACGGGTGGCGTGGGGCTGAAGTCGACAACATTCTCAAGTTCGACAAGGACTTTCCTGGCGCCACCGTCATCAAGCTCGAACGCAACTATCGTTCAGACGGGCACATCCTCGGCGCGGCTGCAGCCCTCATCGATCAGAACAAGAGCCGGCTGGGCAAGACGTTGTTCACCGACGGTGAGCTTGGCGACAGGGTGTCTGTCACCGGCGTCTGGGACGACGAGGAAGAAGCCCGCACCATCGGCGATGAAGTCGAACGGCTGCAGAAGCACAATCATCCACTTAACGAGATTGCCATTCTCGTGCGCGCGTCGGCACAGATGCGCGCGGTGGAAGACCGCTTCATCACCATGGGTTTGCCCTATCGTGTGATCGGTGGTCCGCGCTTCTATGAGCGGCAGGAAATCAAGGACGCAATCGCCTATCTCGAAGTGGTTGCCAACCCGGCGCACGATCTGAAGTTCGAGCGCATCGTCAACGTGCCGAAACGCGCATTGGGCGAAACCAGCGTCAAGCGGGTGATGCAGTATGCAAGAGAGCGCGGCATCCCCCTCACTTTTGCTGCCCGCGAGATCATCGAGACCGATGAACTTGGCGGCAAAGCGCGCAAGGCGTTTCGCGATCTGCTCGCCCAGTTCGATCACTGGCGCTCCAAGCTGGACACGCTCAGCCACACCGAGCTTGCCGAACTCATTCTCGACGAGAGCGGCTACACCGCCATGTGGCAGGCCGACAAAAGCCCGCAGGCGCAGTCCCGCCTGGAGAACCTGAAAGAACTTGTCCGCTTCATGCATCAGTTCGAGACCATGGCCGGCTTCCTGGAGCACGTCTCCTTGGTGATGGATACCGCCAGCGGCGACGACGGTGATCGCGTTTCGCTGATGACCTTGCACGCCGCCAAGGGGCTGGAGTTCGGCTGCGTGTTTCTGCCGGGTTGGGAGGAAGGGCTGTTCCCCCATCAACGCTCGCTGGACGAAAGCGGCCTTGCCGGCCTCGAAGAAGAACGGCGCTTAGCCTATGTCGGCATCACTCGCGGCAAGAAAAGCGTGCACGTGTCGTTCGCCCAGAACCGGCGCATGCGTGGACTGTATCAAAGCGCGGTGCCATCACGGTTTGTCGATGAACTGCCTGAAAATCACGTCACTGTTGTCGAGGCCAAAAGCCCCTTTGGCGGTGCCTATCAGAACTTCACACAAAAAGTTGGCGGCACGTTCGGCCGGCAAAATCCTTACGGTAAAAGCCGTTTCGAGGACCAACCCCCGCCCTACGAAAGCACCTATCAAACCCCGGGTTGGCAGCGCGCCCAGCAGCATTGGAAAAGCGAAGCAGCCCAGGGCTATCCTGGCGGCGGCAATTTCTCGGCAGGTCCGGCCAAGCCGAAATTTCAAACAGCAGTCACCGGGCCTAAACGCGGGCCCGTCACTTTGGAGGGCGAACTCACCGCCTCGTCAGCCGCTCCGGGCGGCGGCTACCGCAGTGGCGACCGCGTCTCCCATCAGAAACTCGGGGAAGGCACCGTCGTCGAAGTCGACGGCAACAAGCTCACGATCGAGTTCGACGGCGTCGGCCGCAAGCGCGTCGTGGATGCGTTTGTGGACCGGGTGTGAGGGTCCGATGTGAGCGGAAAAGGGGAAACAAGCGCACCTACGTTGGCGTAGAAATAAAACTCTTCCACAAATGCATGAAATGCGGCGCACGGCGAACGAGAGAAATTCGAGACATAAAAAGCTATTAGCGTTTATCGTGACGACCACGCGTCGCCAGGACAATCCCCCTCAAGGCTGCCATTTCCCCGGCGGGTTGGCGGCTTCCTCGGCATCGGCGACGGCCTTGCCGATGTCGCGCGTGATCGCGAACAGCGCCTCTTTCATGCCCTGGCCGGAGACGGCGGAAAGCACCAACGGCGTCTTGCGCGCGACCTTCTTCAGTATCTCGAATTTGGCCGCGATCGTTTCCTCATCGAGCGCATCGCATTTCGACAGCGCGACGATTTCCTTTTTCTTCGCCAGTTCTGGCGAGAACGCTTTCAACTCCGCGCGCACGGTTTTGTAAGCCGTGCTGATATCCTCCTCCGTCGCGTCCACCAGATGCAGCAACACGCGGCAGCGTTCGACATGACCGAGAAAACGCGTGCCAAGCCCAGCGCCTTCATGCGCGCCTTCAATCAAGCCCGGAATGTCGGCCAGCACAAAATCAACCTCGCCGACTTTCACCACGCCAAGGTTGGGGTGCAAGGTCGTGAACGGATACGCCGCAATCTTCGGCTTGGCCCCCGACACGGCGGCGAGAAACGTCGACTTGCCGGCATTCGGCAATCCAACAAGCCCCGCATCCGCAATCAGTTTCAAACGCAGATAAATCGTCAGCTCCGCACCCGGAAGCCCCTGGTTGGCGTGTGTCGGCGCGCGGTTGGTCGCGCTCTTGAAATAGGCATTACCGAACCCGCCGTTGCCGCCCTTGGCAATCAGCGCCTTGTCGCCCACTGCCACAAGATCAGCGAGCAACGTCTCATTGTCCTCGGCATAGACCTGGGTGCCCGGCGGCACTTTCATCACCACGTCATCGCCATCCGAGCCGCTGCGTTCCTGGCCCATGCCGGGGCGGCCGTTCTTGGCGAAGTAATGCTGCTGATAGCGATAGTCGATCAGCGTGTTGAGATTGCCAACGCACTCGATCCAGACGTCGCCGCCGCGGCCACCGTTGCCGCCGTTCGGTCCGCCGAACTCGATGAACTTCTCACGCCGGAATGCAACGCAGCCGTTGCCGCCGTCGCCGGAGCGGATATCGACTTTGGCTTGATCGAGGAATTTCATGACAGGAACTCGGAACTCACTTTAAGAACTGGCCAGATGCGTGCCGGTGTAGATGTCGTCGAGGGAGAGCGTGAGATCGATACAATCGAGGCGAACAGTTCCACTGCCGTCAACGGACTGCGGATCGACAGGCCATGCACCCGTCGAGTCACGCCGCCAGATTTCAGCAAACCTGCGCGAACTATCGACGACGAGCATCTCCCGAACCGATGGGATCGACGCACACGACCGGATGGCACTTTCCGTCTCGTCGTCGTTGCTCGGCGAGAAAACTTCGACAATCAGGATCGGATCAGGCACCAGCCCATCACGCGGTGGTGGTGGTGGCCCACATGTCACCAGCAAATCTGGCACGCAGATATTGGTTCGCCCGCGCACGCGCGGCTTGACGCCGGCTTCCGTCATCACCCGGCACGGCCGGCCTGCTTTTTCGAAGTGCGCCTTCAGCAGATACGCTAAATTGGCCTGGATCGTCCCATGCGTCGGGCTCGCCGGTGCCATGGCAACAATGACACCATCGATGAGCTGATGCTTGCCCGGCCCGAGACGCACGGTCGACACCAAAAACTCGTCAGCCGTCATCAGTGCTGAGGCTTTGTGCGCAGGTGTTGACATCACTCAATCCTCACAACAACGGAACGGCCAGCTGTTGCCGCCATCTCCGGAGCGGATATCAACTTTGGCTTGATCGAGGAATTGCATCGCTTAATCGTACGACCTGATCGTTGTGCGCCTGTGTCCTTGCGGCGACCCATACGCCCATGCGTGCGGGCTCGCCAGCGGATTTCACCGCCGCTCCACCTTAACCATCCGAATGAGCCTGCGCGTAGGCAGCCGTCGCCTCAATCAGGCGGTCGTGATTGATTTTTGTGCCCTGTGCCGCAATCGCCAGCCCATCGGCGCCCAGCCGCGCGTTGGCCCCGCGCGACATCCGGGCAATGGTCGTCAGCCGCAATTTCTCCTCTTCGCCCGGCTTGAGGGACAGCACCATGATCCGCTGCCCCGAGTGCGTCCAGGTGCCGATCGATGCGATGGCGGGCCAGGGCACGGCATCATGGCTCACCCGAATGTCGCGAAACCCCATGGGCGAGAGCGTGATCACTGGCCCGCGCTGTGTCAGCAGCCGCCAAATGCCAATAAATCCGCAGAGGCCAAAGAAGCCGACCGCGGCATAGCCAATGAGGCGCACCAGTGCCGCCGAGTGCCGTTGCGTATCTTCGGTGGCCAGCGTCATGAAATATCCAGCCACCACAAACGCCAGCGCACCCAGCACCAGCATGATTAACTTGAAGGGCGCAGCAGTGATCTCAAGCGTTGCGTTGGTATCGATTTGCGGTTTTGACATCGCCGTAACCTCAAGTAACGCTGGTCCGCGCGCTTAGCATACCGCCACTGTCAAACCGTGCCCGCGTCAGCGCCGTGTCGACGTGTGGCAGATGTTTGCCGTGCGGGCGATTGAACAGCGAACCTTCCCCGGTCACCTGAAAGCCGAGCCGCTGCTGCACAGCGCACGATGCTTCATTGCCAGAAAAAAAGCCGCTTGTGAGCACGTCTTCCCGCGACGACGCAAAGAAATCGCGTGTCATTTCCGTTGCCGCAGCGGTCATGATGCCGTGCCCCCAAAAGGACCGTCCCAGCCAAAACCCGAGATTATGCCCGACCGAGCGGAGATCGATGCTGATAATGCCGGCCAGCGCGCCGCTGATTGCGATGGCCTCGGTGCGGCAACCATCAGCGATGGCCGCAGCCTTTGCATTCGCAATAAATTCGTTGGCGTCACGAACGGCATAGGGATGCGGTGGCATGGCGAGCCACCGCACCACCTCCCAGTCGCCGAGCAACGCAGCAATCTGCGGCGCATCGCGCGCATCCAACGGGCGCAACACAAACGCAGCTGTGCAGCCCATCGTTACACCAGCCCCACCAGATCATGCGCCAGCACACCAACAGGCGCTGTAACGCCGAACCGCGCCTGCGCCTGTGCCAGCGCCGATGGCTTTTGCCGCGCCAACGTGAAATGGCGAACCATGTAACGCCCATAGAGCGGGCTCTCGTGCTCGCCGCCGCCGATCGACACGAAGCCCGAGCGTGACAACACCTTGATCGAGCCGTGGTTGTCCGGCCGCACGCTCGCCGCGATCTTGCACGCAGCGCTCAGCTCAAACACCTGCGCGGCAATGGCGCGCACGGCTTCCGTCATCAACCCGCGCGCCCAGTAAGCGGGATCGAGATGATAGCCGAGTTCCAGCGTGCCATCGGATTTACACGTCACGCCGGCCATGCCCACTGCCAGCGCATCGTCGCCCTTCGGCGTAAGCACAAAGCTGATCCCTTTGCCGGCCGCATTGGTCTCGCGCGCCAACACCAGGCGCGCGGCGATCTCGTCCGCCGTCATGCCGACTTTGAACGACGAGGTCATCGTCGCCACTTCGGGCTTACCGACCCATTTCACCATGCCATGTGAATCTTCGGCGCGCGGCCAGCGCAGCCACAGCCGGGGCGTTTCGACACGAAACACGTCGTCGCGGGTCAGGATCGGGAATAGAGCCAGAGTGGGCATGATGCACTCCAAATAGAAAAGGACGGTAGCCTGACCACCGTCCCCCTTGGAGTGCTTTGGAGCCCAAATTTGCATCAGATTTTCATCTGATCCGCGCGTGGCCCAATGTGGGCGTTTGCGGGGTGTGGGGCTTCGCGTCAATCCGCCGGTTCTGGTGGAACCGGAGGGCTTGGCGAAGCCTGCCGGCTATTCTGCTGCTTGAAGTTTTGCGGGTTCTACTGAGATGAACACGCGGCCGTTGCGTTTGGTGGCAAATTTTACGGTGCCGTTGACGGTCGCAAACAGGGTATGGTCCGTGCCCATGCCGACATTCTGGCCTGGGTGCACTTTTGTGCCGCGCTGACGTACGAGAATATTGCCCGAAACGACCGCTTGGCCGCCGTAGCGCTTCACGCCAAGCATCTTTGGATTGCTGTCACGACCGTTTCGTGTCGAGCCGCCAGCTTTTTTATGTGCCATGGTTGTTTGTCCTCAGCTTGTGGCGCTTAAGCCGAAATGTTCATGATCTTGACCGTCGTCAGTTCCTGACGATGGCCGCGCTTGCGGCGCGAATTCTTGCGGCGGCGCTTCTTGAAGGCAATCACCTTCGGTCCGCGCCCCTGCTCCACCACTTGGGCGGTTACCTTGGCACCTACGATAAACGGCGCGCCTATCTTGGTACCGGCGTCGCCGCCGACCATCAGCACATCTTTGAATTCGACAGTTGCACCGGCTTCCCCGATGACCTTTTCAATTTCCAACACATCATTGGCAGCGACGCGATATTGCTTGCCGCCTGTCTTGATGACAGCGTACATCGTTGTTTTCCTTGCGTTTTTCGCGCCCTGTGGCTCTACACTGAAGTAGATTTGGCGGATGCCAGATCGGCGGCATCGTCAGGTTTAACCTGGCCTCGGACAGCGATGTTAACGCCCCGGAACGTGAGTTCCAGGCCGTTTCAACGGCGTGTATGATGTTTCGAAGCCAAAAAGTCAACGCTGGGAACGCCAGCAAACGAGCCCAAGTCATCACCCGCGGCCTCCCCTTGCAATCCTGCCTTGCTCAGAGATCAATGGGAGGTGAGCAGAGGATGCCGCCAGTGACAACCCCGCCGCCAAATCCTGCCCCAGATCCCGCCGTTGAGGCCTTTGCGCGCAACCTGCGCGACTGTCTGGACGCCAAAGACCCAGTCGCCGCGCTGCTGGCCTTTTTGCCCGAACTCCAGCGCACCGCCGGCTTGCCGCGCGTCGCAGTCCGCCTCAGCGAGCACGGCGCGCCGCACCCGCTGACTGGCATCGGATTGTTGCTGGTTTCAGGAGCCCTAGCCCAATCAGGCCGCGGGCTGGAGATCGTACCGTTACTGACAGAGATCTCCGATCTGTTCGCACCGCCACATCGCCACTACGCCCCCGGCAGCAACCTTAGCGATATCCTCTCGTGGTTTCCCTTTCTAAATGTGCCGCTCATCAAGGGCTCAGTGGCAGACAAAGAACAGCTCGACGCCGTCTCGCTCTGCCTCAGGTTTGCCGAGCATGCCAGCGATGTACAGGGCTGGATCTTTGGCGATCTGGCTGTTGCCCATGTTTTGGCCCACCCAGCGGCGCCCCCGTTCGGACCCTTCCGATACGATCGCGCATGGGTGCTCGGCCAGCAAGAGGCAATTCGTGCGCTTGGCACGATGAATGGCTCACTTGAACGTGTGGTCGAGTTTGACCAGCTGTATCTCGAAAATGCATTGCTGATCGAGCAGCCCGCGCGCGGACTTCCCATTCTCGGACCCGGTGGCACGCCCGACGCGGCGTTCCTCGCGCGCGCCCATCACAATCATCTCGGCTTCAACGCGGTCTGCGTGCTGGCGGCCCTCAAGCGCCACGACGATGCCCTCACGCTCGCGCGCCACATGGTGCGGCGCGGCTACAGCCTGCGCTGGCGCTTCAATCTCGAAACGGCCGCAAAAATGGACTGGACACAGAGGATGCGGCAGAACGAATGGCTTGCCGCGCTCTCACAAACTCCGGCTTACCAAGCGTTTCTCGCCATGCACGTGCAATACTGCCACGCCGATGAAAAGGACCCCACGCAAACAGCCCTCTGCTCGGTGCGCGAAGGAACCTGGGGCGGCAAGAAGAAGACCAAGTGCTTCATCTCCAAGGCCGCCATCCAACCCGGCGATCCGATCAATCGCGTACGCCGCATGCGCGGTCTGCGCGCTTTCGATGATTTCGATATCGCGTCCAAAGCGGGCCTCGCCGCCGCGCCCTGGCAATCGGCGTTGCACGCGTTCGAAACAAACACAGTTCCCTTGCAAAGGATGTTTGGTCCGCCGGGTCACACGCTCGTCAAATGGGACGATCCGGAGATCAGCGCGTTTCATGCCGACACGGTATCGAACCCAGCCAGCGTCGACATAACCCGCGCCGTCGCGATCTTGGGAGCCCACAATCCGCCGCCCATCCGCCGGAGCTGGACCAAAGGTCCGGATCGCAAAACTTGGTTCGACTACGCCTTTGATCCGTGGGCCGGCGATGACGGTCACGGCAAACCGTTGTCTTTGGTCTGGTGCCTCATCAAGGCGGGATATCGCGATCAAGTCTTGGCAGAGGCGTCACGTTTGCCGCGTCCAGAGGCCGACAAAGTCTTCGCCATGCTCGCAACGTTTGATGAGCCCATCGTGCGTAGCGCCGCAGCCAAGCACTTCAAAATCCCAGAGTTGCCCGCCATGATGGAGACCGTGTTTTCGTCACGCCTCACCCTCGATCAGCACATCGCCGTCGCCGGCTTCGGCCGCGAGCACCCACGCTTCCGTGCAGGCCTTGCAGTCGCAATGCGCAGTTATGGTCTGCATCTTTATTCGAACTACCATCCAACGGCCGATTGGTGTTTGGCCGACCTTGAGCACTACAGCATGGCCAAGGGTTGTCAGCTGCTGATGTTCCTTATCCATCATCCGGAAGACGACGAGGTCCTCGCCGAAATGATCCCGACCGGCTGGTTGCCTGGCAGCATCGGCGCCGGCGCATTTGATGCCTATGGGAATTCGGCACACTACTACTATCGCGCCGCAAGCCTGCACATCGCGCTCGATCAGCCGGAGCGATTTCCCGCGTGGATAGCGCGCCCCTGGATCAAAGAACGGCTGACCACGGCGGTTGACCGCGAAACATTCCGGTTGCTCGAGAAGCTCGAGAAGCTCAATGCAAAAAAGACAGCCAAGACGAAGGCCCCATGACAACTCCGAGACCTGCCCGCGACCCCGCCGCCTTTTGGGCGCTGCGTGAGACGCCACTGCACGAAATGACACCAGCGCTCTGGCAAGATTATTACCCGGCTATGGCACCGTGGCTGTGCGACGCCGACGCCCAAATTCGCGACTGCGCCATCGAGCGTTTGATGATGGCTGTGTTCTGGTCGGAATTCTGGCGTAACCCGAAGAACGCCAGCGGCGACCAGGCGGCGAAAGCGCGTTTGGCTTGGCTGCTCGTCGAGATCGAGCGTGCCCACGCCGTCCATTCAGATGTAATTCCCCGGTTTCTGATCGGCCTGCGCTTTCAAGGCGACGGCGAACTCTACAAGTCGCCGCTCCTCGCCTGGCTCGACAGGCTCGGCACAGAGCAGGACGCAAGCATCGACACAGGCCTGCTCAAAGGCACTCGTCTGCTTGTCGCACGCGATATCAAAACGGCCCAGGCCGAGGCGACACACTACCTTGGATTGCTCGACGATCCGTCCGACTACGTGCGCGGCTGCGCCGCTTATCTCCTCGGCAACGCCTGCGACGAGGAGACGGAGCCGGACAAAAACACCCTATTTCGCATCATCGGTGACAAAGAGCGCGCGCGCCCCGGCATTGCAGGCCCATTCTGGTCGCCGCAGCACAAGGCATTGGACGATGCCGAATGGCGGCGTGCTACGCAGTGGATGCTCGAACTGCTGGAACAGAGAAATGGTGCCCCGCCCTCGCTACCGTTTATGCCGTTCAACGATATCGAATTCTATCTGCACGAACTGTGCTGCAGTTCGCCTGAGCACATGTGGCGCATGCTACGTGGCGGTCACGTCGCGCTCGCGCTAATGACTGCCACGGAGCTCTCCGACCGCGTCGAAGGAGTTCGAACCGGTCCTGCGGTCCCTCGCCCAGCACACCGACCCGCGCATTGCCGCCGCCGCCAGCCGGCACCTGGCAGCGCACTATGAAACCCCGCCCGCTCACTGATGCGAACCCAATTGTCACCGTGCCGCAGTGTTAACCGATTTGGCCACCAATTTGCACTCAGACCAACACCCCCGGTACGCTTGCTCGTTCAGGGACATACGCGAAATGCCTATCGATCAACAGAAGTGAGCGGCCTTATGTTGCAAAGTCTGCGGGTTCTTAGCGCGATGCTGTTGACACTCATGCTGTGTGTGACTGCCGCGGACAGCCAGCCCCCGAGCGAAGAGCAGAAGAATGTGTTGGTGTTTGGCAAACGCGCAAATATGGGACAGGTCCTCGTTGAAAATCTTGCGAATGCCTGCCATCACACACGCACGCATACTTCGTCCGCCGATCCTACGCGCCGGACACTTCTACTCGCCGATCGAAAAATGACGGCGTTCAGTGCCGAGGCGTGCGTTGGCGTTTGCGATCGCCTTCAGATCAACAACATCGTCGTCCGGTGCCGGCGCGACCAAGGCATCGCTGGTTGCGTCATCTACGGCGCAGTTTATGAGAAGCGCTTTTTTTCGTTCGCGATAGATCCGACGGCTTTTGATCTGGAGCGGGATTGCGCGAAATGAGTTGGTGGCCTGCGTCCGTGTTTCTGGATTAAAGTAAAACGCGGCACCAGCCGCCCTCCCAACAACCGCGCACGCCGACCATCACTGTTCGCGCCCAATCCTTTTACGAGATTCCTCTGACATGAGTTCTCTCTCAACCGCCCGAAACAATCGCCTGCGCGACGCCCTAGCCGTCTTCGTTGCCTCGGCACTGCTCGCGGCACCGCTCGGCGTGGCGTTGTCGGTATCCTATCGCCTTCTCTTTGTCTTCGAGGCCTGGGCCGTTGGTTCTCCCTATTCGCCTGAGCACCTCGAGTTCAGCCAACCTGCGCGGGTCCTTGCCGCCATTGGCTGGGCGTATGTAATTTGCGCTGTCCCAGTCATTGTGTCTTCAGCAGCGCTTGCGTGGCGCACATGGGTCCGTGGCGGCTTCGGCTATATCTACGCTGCAGCGACGGCGAGCACCACGATGGCGCTCTACATGGCCGGCGCAGCATACGTCTTCCACCGTGAACTGGTATCCGTGGTCACTTATACAACGGCTATCGATGGTGTTCTGTACGCCAGCATCGTCAGCGTCATCGGCACGGCCATGCTGCGATGGGCCGGCGTGGTCAAGCCGCCAGCACCCAGCGGACTTTCATAAATCCGCCCAAGCCACCAGAGAGCATTGCGCACAGATGTTTCATGGCCACTACGTCAGATGGAATCCTGTCCCCGCTTTCGAGGGGCAACGGCTGTCTTGCGAGGCGCTGCACGATGACTGGGAGGGCGTCCGCATCTGGCTGAAGCGGCCGTCCGGGACGATGCTGATCGTCACGTTTCCCTCGGTTCTAATCTACGCAAGTTCCAGCGATGGCACGCGTTTGTCGGCCATTGCCAACACCAAGCCCCTCGACCTTCCGCATGCCTTCTGGACAGTCGAAGCGTCTGCGCTGATCGCGGAGTTCCATCGGCAATCCTGCGACACACGCAGTAATTGGACCATCAAGCACTACGCGTTTCTCTGCACGAACGACTGCATCGACGTCCTCGCCACCGAAGCACCATCAATCCGAGGCTCTCAAGATGCATAGACGGACGCACACGTCACGATCTGCCCGCGCGATGATCGTGTTTGCTCTGCTCGCCAGTTACGCCGCCACCGGCGCCGCGTCTAGTGCACAACGCGTGATTCCGAACGAGGCCCGGCATGTCTGGCTTGATCCAGCTGGTGCCTTTGCACGGCAGAAGTCGAAGCGCTCGCAGAATTACTTCGAGATCAAGCGTTTTCCGATCACGTCCCAGCATATTGCCCTACTGCGTCAGGCGCGGTTCGCTTGGGACGTGACCGAAATCGGCGCACCAATGCTTGACCTGGAAAAGCCCTTTGGGCGGGAAGACCTGCTCGCGCAGTTGGGCGACGTGTTCGGTGACCCAACGCCACGCGTGTTGGCGCGCCGTCACGTGGAGATGATGTTCGCAGTGGGCGCACTCCTTCAGCACGGCGAGCTCGCTCCTGGCGTCTATACGCCGCGCAACGTGTCGAGCGTCGCGTTGCGCGCGCCGATGGTCGAACCTGGTGGCGCCCTTGTTCCGCTGGCGACGCTCGGCCTGACAGTCAATGGTTCATTTACCTTCAAAGCTGAGCATCGCCAACTTCTCAAGGTGCTCACATTCGATTGGCCAAGCCGCTCGAAGGTTGAGGACCTGCTTGCCGATGGCGCATTTCCGACCCTGCACTTTGATGCCAAGCGGCCCTACGGCGACAGATCACACTATGCGGTCGACATGGCGATCGCGTTGGGGCGCCGGGATGTCCTGCAGAAGAGCACGGACGGCGCATGGTTCCTATCGCCTTTCTCCGAGCCCGAATTTCAAAACCTGCACCGACAGATGCTGTTCGCCCTGCAGGTGTTCCTTGAGAATGCCGCGATCAAGCCGGGCGCGTATACCTGGGCAAAACCGTAGTCGGCCGAACCGGAGCAGCGCTTTGAGTACGCTACCACCCCTCTTCACGTACTTCCCCGACCCCGTCCGCAACGGCTGCATTGTTGCGCAGCCAGGTCTCTGTGCCTGCTGCGGGACAAAGCGCAGCCACCGCTACGTTGGGCCACGTTACAGCGTCACCGATGCCGAATATGTCTGCCCCTTTTGCATTGCGGACGGACGCGCGTTTGCGAAGTGGAACATGGTCTTCAATGACATCCACGGACTGCCCACGACAGTGCCGCGCAAAGTCCAGGACATCATCCTGCATCGAACGCCAGGATTTCAAGCATGGCAAAGCAATCGCTGGCTGTTTTCGGCCGATGACGCGATGATCTTTGTCGGCGAGGTCACCGGCAAGGCGATCATCGCAGAGGGTGAGCTGGGCAAGATCACGGCGTGCTTTGAGGCGCTGGCCGAGTGGCAATTGCCGCGCGAGGCCGCCATGCTGGAAGAGGTTGTCCCAGGCGGGCAACCGGCGATCTACCTGTTCCAAGACCGGGCAACAGGGGCCTTTGCAGCCTATGCAGACATGACATGATGAATTGCACCGGGAGACCGCCGTGGTGAAAGAACAAGAGCCGAAGCCGACACCTCAGCAACCCATGGAGCACGTCACCAAGACCCGAGGCAGCGGTCCCAGCGGCGTCGAATACGAAGTGCGCTACGCGCAGACATTCTATCATCGACAGTGGTCACGCAGCTGGGACACTAAGGACCTGTTGCTGTAGCAAAAGCTAACGTTCTGCGCAGCCTTTGCCCTCGGCTTCGCTCTGGTGGGTGGCTGGCTGGTCGCGATAGTTTGGTTCTCACGGTAGATAACGACAACAGGCCCCACGATGGCAGACCAAGAAGCCGCCTATTGGCAAATCTTGAAGCTGATGGAGGAGGGCACCTTCAGCGAGGCGGCTCCTAGAATGGCTGTTCTCGTCGCTGGCTCGGCAGACGCGCGTTTTCATGCAACCTTTGGCATCTGCCTGCAAGAGCTCGGTCGTTGGTCCGAGGCCATACAGCACTACGAAACCGCCCTCGCACTGAAGCCTTCGTATTGCGAAGCCGACTGGCGCACCATGCTGGCCGAAGCTTATCTGCGAGACGGGCAGAAATCCCGCGCCATCGCGCAATGGCGCATCGTTGCCGCCATGACGCCGGCTTACCCTAACTACGACATCCCGATCAAGGACGCACAGCAGAAGCTGGAGAAACCCGACTGATGCCTGCGCGCTGCATAAGGTCGAAGAGCTTCACAACGGCAGAGACGTGAGTTCTGATATGACAAAATGCGGTTACGTAAATTTCGGCGGCCGATCGTTTCCACCAGGCGGCCGGCTCGGCATTGATCTCGGTGACACTTTGCGGCCCGGCTTTGGCATGAACGAGCGGGGCTTCGGGTCGGCCGAGTTGCGGCCGATCGTAACGCTCGAACAGTTTTTTACGGAGTATGAGTTCAACCTCGATGCGGCGGGGTTTGCCGCCACGCATTTCGGCTCCCGCGTGAACCTCACTCCGCCCAAGCCGCGCAGCCCGGCGGACGCTTGTCACGGACCACGCATCATCGTCGAAGTGCCCCGCATCAAGGAGCCGGAGGGGCCGGATGGACAGTACCTGCCAACGCGCTGGTTTCCCGAGGATCGCGTGTGGGTTGCGGGAGCGATTACGTGGGGCATGAACCCACAAGCATTGCCGCTTAGAAATGGAAACTTTCTTCTGGTTGCCAAAGGAGATGACGGCCGCCGCAGCATCGTCGTGAGTGCGCTTATGGATGTCACTTCGCGTGCGGACATCAGCGATCGTATATTGCAACTCATCAGCAGCGTGCGGTTTGACCCGTCCAGCCGAGCCAGAAGTGAGCCCTGAATGAACCTAAGTCGCAGACAACTTCTCGCCGGAGCCGGCGCGATTGCAATTCCTTCGGGCGTTGCCAGTTCAGTGTCGGCACAACTCCGGAAAACGCCTACTCCCAGCAAAAAGCCAGGCGAACGCCGCGAACCGCTGTTCCTGTCGGAGCAGGATGCGCGCGACGTGATGCGCGCATACTGCATGCGTGGCGCCGACACCCCGATAACCGAGCAGCAGTCCGATTTTCTGGTATCGCGGCTCAGGCCGCAAGTGTGGCTCGCCCATCACCGGGACGGCGGCTGGGTCGGCGAAACGCGACTTGGCGGCGCACCCGATCTGCCGTTGGGCGCTCACTGGCCGCTGCGTCCGATCCCGCCGGACGCCGCAAAAAAAGCCGAGGAATGGAAGCAGCACCACGGCTGGATCGCGCGGCACGTCACGCAAGAGTTGCCCTTTGAATTCATCGCCCAGATCGACTTCGCCGAGCTCACCAGGGATCAAGAACAACAGTTCGGCCTTCCGTCGGAGGGACGCTTGCTGTTCTTCTGGGATGGCGCGATCGGGTTACTGGAGAGCGGGTCGCAGACGTGCCGCGTGATCTTTGACGGCACCCCCACGGATGGGTTGGCGCGCCTGACTTACCCTGCAAAATTCGCTGAAATGGAAACCTGGTGGCGCACGCCTGATCCCAAGGCTATCGCCCATTTCAAAGAGATGGCGCGAACCCTGCAGGCCGCCGGCCAAAAAGCGGCGGCAGCGGCCGCGCGTGCCGCTGCCCGCAAGAGCGAAACGCCGGATCCGAATGCGACCAAGCCGTTCATCTACCCCAGCCGCGCGATGCGGCTCGAACCGCTCTGGGTGCTACCGACGCAGAATGCGTTGGAGTTGACCCAGGATGCAGCGTTGACCGCCTTTGCCGACGCTGACGCAACCAGCGCACATTACACTTTGCTGACAAGCAACGACATCGGACCGTTCACCGCCGACCGCTCCAACATGCGCAAGGGGCAACCTTGGTTGACGATCGAAGCACGGCGGCTGCGTTTCATGGGGCCACCGCATCCCGAGCAGGACGATCCGCGCTTCGCGGCGTTGTCACCGGCTGATCTGCCACCGTTTCCGTGGAACGATGCCCAGCGTACCGACGCCTCGCGCCGGGCGTCCGAATGGCAACTCCTGCTGCAAGTGTCCATGGCTGATCTGGCACAGATCACAACCGAGGGGACCATCTACTTCATGATCCACATGGCCGACCTCGCCAAGCGGGATTTCTCACGCGTGGTGGCAGCGTATCAGCAGACGTGACCGGATAAGATGAGCCTTCTCAAGCAAAGTATCCTGCCCGACATCGCCACGCTCTCGCCGGCTCTGCGCGCGGTGATCGAGGAGGCCTATGTCGTCTTTGCGGGGGATTCGGTTGGCATTCCGCTCGGCGTCTGCAAGTGCAATTGCTGCTGCAGCGACGAGAGCGAACGATTGCTCGTCAAAACACCCGTGCGGCAGATCCCCTCGGCGCTATTGTCCGAGTATACAAATTCCGCGCACGGCTTCAGCGAGGCCAGCGACGGCCACGCGCTGCGCTATTTCCTGCCCCGCTACCTCGAGCTGATCGCCCTCAACGATCCGCCCCATTATGGCGATCTGCAGAATTGTCTGCGGCGGCTCGGCACGGCCCAGTATCGCCGGCACTGGCAGCCGGCCGAGACCGGTCTGCTTGACCGCTTCTTCGACGCGCTCCTGTGCGACAAACTTACCGATCTCAGCATGGCGTTGTGGCCGGTGGGCTACCGGTTGGCTTACCCCATCGATGACTTGCTCGAGATGATCGTGCTCGCCGGCGGCGACATCGACCGCGTAATGCGCGCCTGGCAAAGCGCACCAGACCCCGGCGCCAGCGTTCACATCGCAAGCCTTGCCCGCGACCTGACATCAAGCGGCGGCGAGATGATCCTGCACAGCCATTTCCTGACAGACCACCGCGACGTCTGCCGCGCCGTCGGCCGCTTTGTCTGCAGCACTGAGACCGTCGCGCGTTTGGAGCGTGTGTTCTTCATGCTTGAGGCGCGGCCCGAATTGCTGGCAATCGTCTCGGATGGCCACAGCCTTATCGCGAGCTTGGTGCCCTAAATCACCGCGCTCGCCCCTTCTGCCAGCCCCGACCCGCCATAGAGCCATTGCAGGCTGTCGTAGTAATCTTCCACTGTCATCGCGCGCATCATGGCGTTGCGCAGCGCCGCGTGGCCGCCAGCGGGGTGGTAGATGTGGTCGCCGATCATGCGCGACTGGATTTGCACGCGCGCGGTGCGGTGGACGCGCTTCTGACGGTACGCTTCGAGCACGGCGGGAATCTCACCCGGCTTATTGCCCATCTCATGCGCGAGGCACACCGCATCTTCCATCGCCATGCACGCCCCCTGCGCCATGTATTGCAACGTCGGATGTGCCGCGTCACCCAGCAGCGCCACGCGGCCATCGACCCAATTCAAAACGGGATCGCGATCACACAACACCCACAGTTTCCAGTCTTTGCCGATCTCGATGATCTGCCGGGCGACAGGCGCGATGTGCGCAAAGCCCTTCATCACCTCGTCATGGCTGACCGGCTTGCCGGACACCGGTTCCATCGCAGCGTTGTGGCACGTGATAACGAGATTGAATGCCTTCGAGCCCGACAGCGGGTAATGGACGAGGTGGCATTTCGGCCCGGCCCACAACGCTGCCGCATTCCAGCGCAAGCTCGAAGGCATCTGTTCGGCGGGAATAACCGAGCGGTAGGTGGTGTGACCGGTGACGCGCGGCGCGCCATCGCCGACCAACTGCGCGCGGACCTTGGACATGATACCGTCCGCGCCGATCAGCGCCGCGCCTTCGATTTTGTTGCCGTCCTTCAGGATGGCAACAGCCGTGCCACCCTTGTTTTCGAAGCCGACCACTTCATGCGAAGTGCGCAATTCCACCAGCGGATTGGCTTTGCAGGCCTTGAGGAACACCCCGTGCAGATCGCCGCGGTGAATGACAGCATAGGGATTTTTAAATCGCTTGCGGAACGGCTCGTCGAAAGGAACCTTGATGATCTGCTCGCCGGTCATGGCGTCCATCATGATCATGGCGTCCACATAGACCGCCATCTTGCGTGCCGTGTCGCCGACACCGAGATAGTCAAACGCCTGGAACGCATTTGGCCCTAGCTGAATACCTGCCCCGATTTCCCCCAGCTCAGTGGCGCGCTCCAGCACCAGCGTGTTGATGCCTTTCTGCGCGAGCCCCATCGCCGTGGCCAGTCCACCAATGCCGCCGCCTGCGATGAGTATGGGAAGGGTCATGGGGCCTCGTGGTGGTGAGATGTTAGGTTGGGTTAGCTGCGCCTCAGCAGCGTAACACAACCTTTCCTAGACGAGTTGGGTTATGGCGCAATTGGCGCCTAGCCCAACCTACATCAACCCGCTTACGCCTCAAAATCAGGCTGTTTCGAGGGGTGCGCCAACGCAAACGCCGGCAGCGCGTCGCAATTGCCTTTGATGCGCTGGATATTCGCCAGCCCGCTGATATCTACCTTGAACCGCGTCGCCGCGAACATCTGCGGCATCAGGCAGATGTCCGCCAGCGTCGGGGCGTCGCCAAACGAGAATTTGCCCGCCGTTCCCGCCGACGCGATGGTCACCTCATAGGCGTTGAGACCAGTGGCTATCCACTTCTGTGTCCACGCGTCAACCTTGGCCTGTTCCTGGCCGAGATCCGCCTTCAGCGCGTTGAGAACGCGCACGTTATGGAGTGGATGCGTGTCCGCAGCAATTGACAGGGCCAGCGCGCGGACATGCGCCCGATCAAAGGCATCGGACGGCAGCAGCGGCGGTGAGCGCTTGGTCTCGTCCAGCCATTCAATGATCGCCAGCGATTGCGTCAACACGTGTCCGTCAACCACAAGTGCCGGCACCAGACCCTGCGGGTTGAGCTTCAGGAAATCAGCCTTGCGCTGCTCGCCCTTGGCGAGGTGGACGGGCACAAACTCCGGCGTCATGCCCTTCAGGTTGAAAGCAATCCGGCAGCGATACGCCGCCGAAGATCGGTAGTAGCCATAAAAGCGCATGGGAGAACTCACGTCAGGTTACGGTGTTGGTTGCTTGCTCAGTCTTTCGCCCGCTTGTCCACCACGCGGCGGGCTTTGCCTTGGCTGCGCTCGACGCCGCCGGGTTCAAGGACGGTGACTTTGGCGGATGAACCGATCACGTCTTTGATGTGCTGGCCCAACCGCGCACCTGCAGCAGCGCGCGCGTCGCTGATTGCGGCATCGGGCGCGGCTTCGACCAGCACCTCCATCTCATCGAGCCGATTCTCGCGCGTGAGGATTACTTGGTAGTGCCCGCTGAGGCCAGGAACTTTCAATATCTGTTCTTCGATCTGGGTCGGGAACACGTTCACGCCGCGCACGATCATCATGTCATCACTGCGCCCAGTGATCTTCTCCATGCGCCGCATCGTGCGGGCCGTGCCCGGCAGCAGCCGCGTGAGATCGCGTGTGCGATAGCGCACAATCGGCATCGCTTCCTTGGTGAGTGATGTGAACACCAGCTCGCCCTGCGCGCCATCCGGCAGCACCGCGCCGGTCACCGGATCGATCACTTCCGGATAGAAATGATCCTCCCAGATGTGCAGGCCATCTTTGGTTTCGACGCACTCGTTGGCGACGCCCGGACCCATAACTTCCGACAGCCCATAGATGTCGACGGCGTGCATGTCGAACGCCTGCTCGATCTCAGCGCGCATGCCGTTGGTCCACGGCTCAGCGCCGAAGATGCCAACTTTCAGCGATGTTTTGCGCGGATCAAGTCCAATGCGCTTGAACTCGTCGAGGATCGACAGGCAATAACTCGGCGTTACCGTAATCACATCCGGCTTGAAGTCCTCAATCAGCTGCACCTGCCGTTCCGTCATGCCACCGGAGATGGGCACCACCGTCATCCCCATGCGCTCGGCGCCGAAGTGCAGGCCGAGGCCGCCGGTGAACAGCCCATAGCCGTAGGCATTGTGCAGAAGCATGCCGCGCCGCGCGCCAGACGCTCGCAGGGAACGCGCTACCAGATCGGCCCAGGTGTCGAGATCGCGCTTGGTGTATCCGACAACGGTTGGTTTGCCTGTGGTGCCCGACGAGGCATGGACGCGCGCCACATCTGTGCGCGGCACAGCGAACATGCCGAACGGATAGTTGGCACGCAGGTCCGCCTTCGCAGTGAATGGAAACTTGGCCAGATCAGCCAGCGATTTCAGATCGTCCGGTTTGACGCCCACCGCATCGAACGCACGGCTGTAGTGCGGCACGTTCTCATAGGCGTGCCTGAGCGACCACTTCAGCCGGTGCAATTGCAGATCCCGGATGACCTCGACTGGCGAAATCTCGATCGGGTCCAGTTCAAACGGTTGGGGTTTCAGGTCGAGCACGCCGCGCCTCCAAGATAGCCAGACATCTGTAGGTCGGATGGCGGGCCAACGGAAGGCCAGCAGTGGACGGCGGAGCGCGAATTGGGCAGATTATGGGTGCGCAAGGAGGCGCTGCATGTCCATCACCCTCGAACGCCTGACCGGATCGGCCATAACCGCCGCACTTCCCGCGCTGGCACAACTGCGGATCGCGGTGTTCCGGGACTGGCCTTATCTCTATGACGGCACGCTCGCCTACGAGGAGAACTATCTGAAGGAATTCGCCGCCTCCGACGGCGCTGTGATCGTGGCCGCGCGCGATGGCAACCAGTTCGTCGGCGTGGCCACCGGCGCGCCGATGACGCATCATGCCGACGAGTTCGCCGCCCCGTTCAAGCAGGCGGGCTACAGCATCGACCGCATCTTTTACTTCGGAGAGTCAGTCCTGCTGGCGTCCCATCGCGGCCGAGGCATTGGGCATCGTTTCTTTGACGAACGCGAGGCCCACGCCCGCTCACTTGGCGGCTTCACCCACACGGCCTTCTGCGGCGTCGTCCGGCCCGACAGCCACCCGGCACGGCCTGCAAGCTATTTCGCTCTCGACCCCTTCTGGGCCAAACGCGGCTATCAAAAACTCGACGGCATGATCGCGCATTTTTCCTGGACCGACCTAGGCCAAACCGAGAAAACTGACAAACCCATGCAGTTCTGGATCCGGCCGCTGTGACCGCTTTGCAGCCCACCGTCCGGATCGCCGCTGCGCAATATCC
This sequence comes from uncultured Alphaproteobacteria bacterium, assembly GCA_963847145.1. Lineage (GTDB taxonomy): Bacteria > Pseudomonadota > Alphaproteobacteria > Rhizobiales > Hyphomicrobiaceae > JABFRJ01. Next base: position 151,749 of record CAWJYN010000011.1, on the reverse strand, counting down.
GATCGAGCGGTTTGCAACGCTTGATGCCTATGCGGCCAAGCTCGGGCGTTGGGTTGCCGACGCCGCTGGCGCGGGTGCTGAGCTGCTGGTGTTTCCTGAATACGGGGCTATGGAATATGCAGGCGCCGCCGGCGGTGCAGCTGAAAGCCTGACCGGGTCACTGACGGCCGCGGCAGCCGGCATGCAGCACATGATCGCCGTACACGCAGAGCTGGCAAAGCGTCATCGCGTGCACATTCTCGCCGCCAGCGGGCCGTGCCGGACACCGGCTGGCACCTTCGTCAATCGCGCACGGCTGTTCGCGCCATCGGGCACCTCCGCCGCGCAAGACAAGCTGATCATGACTCCATTTGAGCATGATTGGGGCATCAAACCTGGCACGGCGCAAAACGTGTTCGACACGGCGCTCGGCCGCCTCGGTATCGCCATTTGCTACGACAGCGAGTTCCCGCTGCTGGTGCATGCCTTGTGTGCGGCGGGTGCAGAGATCATCCTGGTGCCGTCCTGCACGGAGTTCGTCTCGGGCTTTCATCGCGTGCGCACGGCAGCCCTCGCCCGCGCGCTGGAAAACACCTGTGTCACCGTGCAATCGCCCACCGTCGGCAACGCGCCGTGGTCAGCTGCTGTCGACAGAAACAGCGGTGCTGCAGGCATTTTCGTCCCCGCCGAGCAAGGTCTCTCCGATACGGGCGTCCTTGCCGAAGGGCCATTAAACGCCGCGCAATGGTTGCACGCCACTGTCGATCTCGAACGTCTCCGCCGCGTCCGCGACACCGGCGAAATGCGCAACGTCCGCGATTGGCACATGCAGCCAGGGGCAAGCAACATCACACACGTGGTGCAACGCGTGGCTCTCAGCTGATTGCCACCATCGCGACGAGACTGCTGAGACACACAGCGCCCATCGTGCCCGCTATTTTGCCACGATGTGTCATTATTTCTCGCTGCTCGGGACATGAAGCGTGTGGCCAGGGGAATTTTTCAGCCGCTCCAGCACGGCGAGCAACAGCAATGTCGAGTGATGATCGCGCGGCAAGCGGATCTGCGTCTGCAACCGCCGCCAGAACACGAATGGAGGACCCGGCGCTGCGCCGGGAACGACGGATCGCGGATTTCCAGGCGAACGTGCGGCCACGCATCGCGTCCCTGACACATGGGGTACCGCGGCTTGAAGACCTCGCCGACAGTTTTCCCGCGCTGCTGTTTGCCCTCGCGGCCGGATACAATCCTGGACCGGCGCGGGACAAAGCGATCACGCTGGCTCTTGAGGGCGCCACGCTCCGCCACATCGCCGAAACACTTGATCTGCCGGTCTGGTTGCGCCGTTTGCCGGCGGGCACCTTCACCGAACTGATGCCACAACTGCCCTGCGATGCCGACTTCGCTCTTCGGCTCGGCAGCTTTGTTCCGGCCGAGCGCCGCCGGGCCCAAGCTTGGTTCATCGCCGTCACCGACGCTTATCTTGCGGGCGGCCGCGAATTTGCACTCTGGACAGCGCGCAACTGGTCCGTGCTGATGGGCGCCATGCTGCCCCAGCGCGTGGGCCTCGTCTCTGCGTGGTACTGGTATTCAAGCCAGCAGGGCACCCGCGGCCACACGCTGCTGCTGTCCGGCTGGGATACGCGCCGCTCCACCAGCGCGTTGTCTGATGACATCAATGTCTGGATAAAGCGCATCGCGCTCGTCGAGTGGCTCGGCAACGGCGCCTTCGAGCCATGGATTCCAGACGCGCAGATCGGCGTCTATGAATTTCAAGCCCTGCGCCGCGCCGAGGATTACATCGCGGCTGCCGCCGAGCTCGACAATTGCCTTGAGCAGTTCGCGGGGCGGTTAGCGAACGGCGTGTCGATGGTGGCGCGCATTGTGCGCTCGGGCCGCATCGTGGCATGCATCGAAGTTGGCCTGCACGAGATCGATCCGACGATGCCGGCGATCGTCCAATTGCGCGGGCACAAAAACAAGCGCGTCCCGGCCGAGTTGTGGCGCAAAGCCTACGACTGGCTGAGCCATGCGCCGATCGAGCCGTTCGCACCTGAGCGCCTGACACCGCCGGCCGCCGACCGCATGGCCGCCCGGCAGGACCTTTGGGCGCCCTACATCGCGCATTTCGAGGCCCATGCCGATCCTGCCGGCAAGGTCGCCGCGCACCGGCTCAAACGCACCCTGCTGCCGCGGATCAAACCCGAAGTGGCGGCCAATCGCGATCGCATCATCCCGCTCGCGGCCATCCGTGGCGGCACCGAAGAGCGCCAACCGACCATGTTGCAACGCGTGCGCGAGCACATCGCAACGCTTGCTGGCTTCCAGCACACCGAGCACGAGTTGATGCGGTGGGACGCTGTCGAACGCCTCGAAGTCGCGCTTAGAGGCCGGGCACGGCGGTAGGCAATTTTTGCCGCTCCCCCATTGCGTCTCCAAGAAAATCGACAAAGGCGCGGACACGGGGCAGTGCTTGCCGCCCTGGAAGGATGAGGGCGGTGATGGGTTGCGCGTCTGCCTCATGACAAGAGTCGAGCAGGCTCACCAGCGCGCCTGATGCAATGGCGTCTTCGCCGAGAAAGTCGCCGAGCCGCACAATGCCATAGCCGGCAACCGCCAGATCGAGCAGCGCGTCGGCACTGTCGCAGGTGAGCGAGCCTTTGACGGGTATCAGCTTAAGTGCTCCGGCTTCGATCATCGGCCACGCCGCCAGCCGCGCGAACCCCGTGAGCACCAGGCAGTTGTGTTGCAGCAGGTCGCTCGGACGCATCGGTCTGCCGTGGCGTTGTAGGTAGGCAGGGCTGGCCGTGATGATGCGCCCCACAGTGCCGATGCGGCGCGCGCGCAGGGGACTGTCGCTCAGCGGGCCGACACGGACGGTCACATCAATCTGATCGGCAATGGGGTCGATCCGCCGGTCGGTGATCGACAGCTCTAACGTGATCTCCGGATACCGCCGGCTGAACTCCGGCAGCAGCGGGATCAGCCGATGCTTGGCAAACGCAGTGCCTGTATTTACGCGGATCTGGCCGCGAGGCCGCCCGCGTGAGGCGGTGACGTCGGCCTCCGCTGTCTCGATCGCTGCCAGGATCAGCCGGCAGTGGGCGAGATAGGTTTCGCCCTCCTGTGTGAGCACCAGCCGCCGCGTGGTCCGGTGCAATAACTTGACGCCAAGCCGGTCTTCCATCCGCTGGATCAGTTTCGATACCGCCGAGGGTGTCAGCGCGGTCTCAACGGCGACCGCCGCAAAGCTGCCAAGCTCGACGGTGCGGACAAAGATGGCGTAAGCGTCGGAGCCTGACATAGAACTCATTCGTGAATTTTTTTCCTGAAACAACGCCTATATCAGGCAATTATCGAACGCAACGATTGCAACACAAAGGCTCCAAGTCCAAACATTGAAGGAGCTCACGCATGCCGCTCGTCAAAATCCATGTCCCTGCACACCTTGCCGACGCCAAGCTGCGCGCACTCGCCGACGCGGTGCACAGCGCCCTCGTCGCCACCTGTGATGTGCCCGCAGCCGACCGGTTTCAGCTGATGACGCGGTACGCCGAGGCCGCCCGCTCGATTGATCCAGCCTTTCCCAACCTCATCCGAACGCCAGATGCGAGCATCGTCGAGATCACGCTGCGGCGTGGGCGCACCGATAACCAGAAGCGCGCACTGTATCGCCAAACGGTGGAGCGCGCGGAGGCGGGCGGCTGGCGCGCCGACGACATCATGATCGCGCTGGCCGAAAACAATCTTGCCGACTGGTCTTTCGGCGGCGGCGTTGCGCAGTATGCGTTGGCGTAAACAGCTGGCGGGGTGGACCGCTATCCGCCCCGTCCGCGGAACGCGCCGAAGCGAAGGCCAAGATAACTCAACACCATCGCCACCAGGCCAGACAAAAAGACGGCGATCAGCGGCTCGATGCTGGGCCGCAGATAGAGAATGGCTGCGAACATGAGATAGTTCACGACAGCTGTCGACCACGCGACACCGATGAAACGTACGAACTCGGTCAGTGTTGGCCGCGCCGTGATGCGGAACGTGAACGTGCGATGCAGCATCCAGCCTACACTCATGGCCACCGCGATGCTTGCGACACGTGCCGGCAGGACTGGCGCGTCGAACACATGCGTCAATAGCTTTAGCACACCGCCGTCGATGAGAAACGATGCAACGCCCGAGCCGAGAAAGCCCAGCCAATGCGCGAGGCCGCTGGTTTGCGGCGCGTGGGCATGATCCGGGCCGCCGCTCATGCGCCAACTCCGATGGCGGTCCAGTCAATGAGCGCGCCATCCATGGCACGATGGGCATGCCAGATGCGGGCTTCCAGTGCATTGAGTTGCATGAGGCCATCGTGCTCTTGTTGACGACGTTCGACGACGGGGTCGAGGGCTGCCAGTGCGGCGTCAGCATAGCCAGGGTGGCACATGATCACGGCGAGGCCATTGCGGCGCGACGCGCCACGATCCAATTCGCCTGCAATCTCCGCCTGATACGACGCCGCCGTATTGAAGGCAGAAAAACCTGCAAACCGCGCGTTCACGGGCAGCCCCCGTTGCCGCGCGGCGCGTGCAAATCCGGCCGACAATGCCTTGACCGTGAGCGCTTTCGCGCCAGCCACGCCGCGCGCCATCAGCTGATCGGCGGCGTCGGAGGGGTCGCGCACCAACGGTGGTGTCTTAGCGTAGCGGTTGGCCAATGCGTCCAGCAGCGCTGTGCGGATCACGGGCAGCACCTGCACGTGCTGATGGCCGTCGACATGATCGGGCGCAAACCCCAGGTGGCGTTCGAACAGATCCAGCTGCCGCGCGATCTCGGCGGCGATTTCGGTCTTATCCAGCCGCCCGGTCAGCGCCTGCCTGAGCAACCCGCCCAGTGTTGGGAACGCGCCACCGGGTGCCAGCTTCGGCATCGGAACCGCCGGTGCACCGAGCGTCAAATTCAGATGCAGTCCGATGGCGATCCGGTCGCGCAGCCCGCGCAGACGTGGGGCCGAGGCCGACCACTCCGGCATCGTGCTCATGACACTGGTGGCAGACAGGCGGCGGACGTTCGCCAGCGCCTCGATGGAGCGGCAAACGCCATCGGTCATGGCGTAATCGTCAGCATTGAGGATGATGGCGGGCAAACCGGCTGCCATCACAGCGGATCGCCGGTGCGGCGGCCGAAGCTCTGGTTCTTGCGTGGCGCAACGCCAATCTCGTCCGACACGAGAAACAACGGCCGGCCTTTCACCTCTTCGTAGATGCGGCCCATGTATTCGCCGATGACACCCAGCGAGATCAACTGCACGCCGCCAAAGAACATGATCGAGATCAACAGGCTTGGAAAGCCTGGCACGTCGTTGCCGAAAATGATCGTGCGGGTGAGGAACACCAGTAGGTAGCCGAACGCCGCCATCGAGACGACGAGACCGAGATACGACCAGATGCGCAGCGGCACGGTCGAGAACGAGACGATGCCATCGAGCGCAAAATGCCAGAGTTGCCGGGGCTTCCAGCGCGACGTGCCGCCGTCATACCGCGGCGGCACGTGATAGTCGACGCCGACCGTCTTGAAGCCGATCCAGGCATAAAGCCCTTTGTTGAAGCGCGCGCGCTCGCCAAAACGGTTCATGGCATCGACGGCTTTGCGGTCGAGCAACCGAAAGTCGCCGGCGCCATCGGGGAGTGTGGTGCCGCTCAGGCTCTCGAAGGCTTTGTAAAAGCCGCGACTGAAAAGGCGGCGGAGTGCAGCATCGGCAGCACGGTCGTCGCGCTGGCCAAAAACGATGTCGTAGCCGGCCTGCCACTTTTCGACGAACTGCAGAATGGTTTCAGGTGGGTGCTGGAGGTCGGCGTCCATCAGCACCACAGCGTCGCCGGCCGCATAGGACAGGCCTGCGGCGACCGCGATCTCTTTGCCGAAGTTGCGGCTCAGAAATACTGCCTTGAGGCGTGGATCACTCTGATGCAACCGCCGCAGCACCGCGCGCGAACTATCGCGCGAACCGTCATCGACGAAGGTCACGTCCCAGATCAGCCCGGTCTTGTCGAGGATCGGCAGCAACCGGCCGACCAGCGCATCGAGCCCACGCTCCTCGTTGTAAACCGGCACCACGATCGACAGCGTGCGCATGGCCGTCCGCGGGCGGTGCACGCTAGCGTCTACCGCTTCTGCCGGCGGCCTGATCGGCGGCTGATCCATCTTGTTTACCAGAGTGTTGACGCGTTCTGCCGCGCCTCGGGTGACGGTTGCGGCATGCATAGGCGAGCCGCCGGGGTGACGCAACAGGGCCGTCGTTCAGCAAGCACGTCCCAAGCCTTTGACGCGGCGCACCGAATCCCGCAACGTTTCCAACACATACACAACATTGAGCCATGGGGTCAGACCCATGGGGCTGACCCCGGCGGACCTTTATCGTGCACGCAACCTTTGAACTTGAGACCAATGAGTTGCGCCTCGCCGGCGGGCCAATTTGCGGCGTGGACGAGGCTGGTCGTGGGCCGTGGGCGGGCCCCGTTGTTGCGGCAGCCGTCGTGTTCGATCCAGACAACATTCCCACCGGCATTGCCGACAGCAAGGCGCTTGATGCCGAAGCCCGCGAAGCCCTCTATCCCCGCATTATGGCGACGGCGCAAGTCGGCGTTGGCATCGCCGATGTCCACCGCATCGACCGCGACAATATTTTAAACGCGACATTGTGGGCGATGGCCGAGGCTGTTGCGGCGCTGCCTGCCAAACCCCGCCTGGCGCTGATCGACGGCAACAAGGCACCGCGCCTCAACTGCCTGACGCGCACGATCGTCAAGGGCGACGCGAAGTGTCTGTCGATTGCTGCTGCCTCCATCATCGCGAAAGTCACCCGTGACCGGCTGATGATCGCCACCGCACGCACCTACCCAGGTTACGGCTTCGAAAGTCACAAAGGCTACGGCACGCCCGAGCACCGGCTGGCCATCGACCGCCTGGGCGTGACGGATATTCACCGCCGCTCGTTCAAGCCTGTGCAGCTGGCGTTAAGGTTAGGGTAGGCACCCCACGAAGGCCCCATCCGATTGGATGAATTCGCCCACACATTCCGACCGAACATTCCGATTGCCTCCCCCGGCCTCACCGGCTATCGGTCCGCCCCGGTTGAAACTCTTCCCCAGGCTGCTCTCATGTCGACGCACTCCCTTCTTCTTCTCCCCGGTGACGGCATCGGCACGGAGGTGATGCCGCAAGTCGAAAGGGTGATCGCGTTTTTCAACAAACAGGGCAAGGCCAGCTTCAAGACCGAGACGGCGTTGGTGGGCGGTTGCGCCTACGATGCGCACGGCGTGGCCATCACGGACGCGACGGTGGCCAAGGCCAAGGCAGCCGATGCCATTTTGTTTGGCGCGGTCGGCGGGCCCAAGTGGGACAAGGTGCCCTACGAGCATCGCCCGGAGGCCGGCCTGCTGCGGCTGCGCAAGGATCTGGACCTGTTCGCCAATCTGCGTCCCGCGCTCTGCTATCCCGCACTTGCGGAAGCCTCGTCGCTGAAGCGTGAGTTGGTTGAAGGGCTCGACATTCTTATCCTGCGCGAGCTGACCGGCGGCACCTACTTCGGCGAGCCCAAGGAAATCGTCACGCTCGAAAATGGCCAGCAGCGCGCCGTCGATACGACGGTCTACACCACCTACGAAATCGAGCGCATTGCGCGCGTGGCGTTTGACCTGGCGCGCAAGCGCCGTGGTCTCGTCCATTCGGCCGAAAAGCGCAACGTGATGCGCACAGGCGTGCTGTGGAACCAGGTTGTAACCGCGACGCACGCCAAGCACGGCAACGGCGTCAAGCTCGAGCATATTCTGGCAGATGCTTGCGCCATGCAGCTCGTCCGCAACCCCAAGCAATTCGACGTGATCGTGTGCGACAACCTGTTTGGCGACATGCTGTCGGACGAAGCAGCCATGCTCACCGGCTCCATCGGCATGCTGCCGTCGGCGTCGCTCGGCGCGCCCGATCCGAAAACCGGCAAGTGCAAGGCGCTCTATGAACCCGTGCATGGCTCAGCACCCGATATCGCGGGCAAGGGTCTCGCCAATCCGATCGCCGCGATTGCCAGCTACGGCATGGCACTGCGCTATTCGTGCGACATGCCGAAGGAAGCCGATCTGATCGACACGGCGATCGCGGCGACCCTCGCACGCGGGTTTCGCACCGGCGACATCATGCAGCCCAACATGCGCCAGGTCGGCACAACAGAAATGGGCTCAGCCATTCTGGAAGAACTAGCGCGCGCCACCGGCTAAGACTACACCAACACCAATCGGTAACGCTGACGGCGGTTCGTGTCGAACCACCGCGGGATATTCTTTGCCTGGAGACCCGAACCATGCCGACAACGGCACGCAGCGCGCAGCATTGGCGCGATAAGACGGCGCCATCACTTGGCGACATCGAGGCGCTGGCTGCGTCCGCTTGGGATCGCCTGCCGCATGAGTTCCGCAAACTGTGCGGCGACCTGGTGATCCGCGTCGAGGATTTCGCACTCGATGAGGTGCTCGATGAACTTGAACTCGAAAGCCCGTTCGATCTGATGGGGCTCTACCAGGGCACCTCGCTGGCGCGGCAGAGCGTCAGTGATGTGCCGCAAGGGCCGAACATGGTGTTCCTCTATCGCCGCGCCATGCTCGACTACTGGGCGGACACCGAGGAATTGCTCGGCACCATCGTGACGCACGTGCTCGTCCACGAGATCGGCCACCATTTCGGGCTTTCGGATGAGGACATGGAGCGGCTCGAAGAGGAGGCTGACCCGGGGCAGGGCACCCACTGACGTGTCTTTTGTGCCAGCCGCTGGGCGCCCGTCACAAACCAACGTCTCAGAGCCATCCTATTGCCATTTTGCCGCGGGACCACAACGCTTGCGGAGACGATTTGAAATTTGAACCCAAACTGGAGTAGGGTTTGGGAGGAGACGCGTCCAAAAGCCGTCGTTGAAGCCCATCTCACGGCGGCTTCATTGTGACAGTTCCAAGGGGTTCCTTTGCAGCGAAAGCCAATTTTTCAGGTCGGTAATTTCAATCTTGGTTTCAGTCTTGGGACGACGTCTGGCATGAAGACTCCAATAAGTTGGGTCGACTAATAAGACTGTGAGGGTGCGCGTGCTCGCAGCCAAGCGGATGATGCGGGATCAAACGTGAAGGCAGGGCTGATGGCGGCAGACCAAGTAGTTGCAGGCAGGGGCACGAATGGGGCGGCAATGGCGGCGGCGTATGGCCGGACTGCTGCGCTGATCACTCTGTTGGTCTTTGGACTCATCGGCACCACAGCCATGGCTGGCCCAACAGCCGAAGAGTATGCAGCCCACGTTGGCGGTGGCGCACAGATCGTCAACCCCGGCGATTTGCGCCTCGACGGCCAGCCAGCGCGCTGCGGTCAGCGGCCAACTGTGCTCGACAATCAACTCGACGACTACGGTGCCGCATATCCTGGATTTCTTATTCTCAATCCAAAGCTGATGAACAAGGTATCGACGCCCGTCAAACGTGTGGATCCATGCCCACGAGTGCGGCCATCAGTTTCGCGGTCCCGACGAAGAGACGGCAGATTGCTTTGCCGTACAGCGCGGCCGGCGCCAAGGCTGGTTGACGCCGGATGGCCTTGAGGAAGTGTGCAGTTTCATCTCGCCAGCCAAAGGCGATAGCATGCACTTCTCGGGCAGCTTCCGGTGCGAACAGATGCGCAAGTGCTACACGGACACCGCAATCAAGTAAGCACCACAGCCACAGCGGCAATGTGGCGGCAATTGGCCTTTCAAACGTTGATAGATTGACCCGACAACAGCCTTGCGAAGTTCACAGCCTATCGGCGTATTTCCGTCACCGTTGCCCGGCATGGGAGCGCGGCCGGTCCGCAGGCTCGCCCGCGTGATTGGTCCATTTTCGAGCCGAAGCGCCAGCATCAAGACCCCACCCATGCCCTTGCGACCTATGCCTCACCTGCCGCCGCCGTCACGCCGCGCACTTCTCGCGCTGGCGCTCGCGGGCGGCTCTGCCTTGGCACTGCGTGGGCGCGCCTCGGCACAGCAGCGCGCGCCAACGGATCTCGGCACACTGAGCGAGGCCAACATCCGGCCGCGCCCCATCGCAATTCCGGAGTTCATGGGAGACGATCCGAAGTTCGGGACTGACGTGTCCAACATCGTGGCGGCCAACCTCGATCGCTCCGGCCTGTTCAAGCCGATCGATCGCGGCGCTTACATTGAGCGGTTCAGCGATCTCAATCAGCCGCCGCGGTATGCCGATTGGCGCGCCATTGGCGCCGAAGCACTCGTTGTCGGTCGCACCCGCAAGCTGCCCGATGGACGTCTCGCCGCCGACTTCAAGCTCTACGACACGATCCTGCAGAAGCAGATCGACGCCCAGGGTTTCGGCGCCGCGCCCCAGACCTGGCGCCGCCTCGGCCACATCATCGCCGACCGCGTCTATGAGAAAATGACGCTCGAAAAAGGCTATTTCGATACCCAGGTCGTCTACATCGACGAGACAGGGCCGAAAAACCGCCGTCTGAAACGTCTCACGATCATGGACCAGGACGGCTTCAACGCACGCCTGCTCAGTGATGGCCGCGATTTGGTCCTCACCCCGCGCTTCAACCCCGTCGCTCCGGAAATCACCTTTCTGCAGTACGTCGACGGCGGCACGCAGACACGCGTTTTTGTCATGAATATCGATACTGGCAACCGCGAACTCGTCGGCAATTTCCCTGGCAAGACATTTGCGCCGCGGTTCTCTCCCGATGGCCAGCGCCTGGCTATGAGTATCGATGAGGGCGGCGCGGTCAGTCTGATCGAGGTCGATCTGCGGTCACGCCAGATGCGGCGTCTCACGCAGACCGAGCGCATCGACACCAGCCCAAGTTACAACCCAGATGGCAAACAGATCGTGTTCGAGAGCGATCGCGAGGGATCGCAACAACTCTACATCATGAGCGCCGGCGGCGGGCAGGCCAATCGCCTGAGCCGGGGCGATGGCCGTTATTCGACGCCCGTTTGGTCGCCGCGCGGCGATTTCATTGCCTTCACCAAGCAGGCTGGCGGCGCGTTCCTCATCGGCGTCATGCGCCCTGACGGCACCGAAGAGCGCATCCTCACCAGTGGCTACCACAATGAGGGGCCAACCTGGGCGCCTAATGGCCGTGTGCTGATGTTCTTCCGTGAAGGTCAGGGCGCGACTGGCGGCCCGAAACTCTATTCCGTTGATTTGACCGGCTACAATGAGCGTCAGGTGCCGACACCAGCGTTCGCGTCTGACCCGGCCTGGTCACCCCTGCGCCAGTAGCCATTCGAAAACACAACTCAGTCTCCCTTGATGGCAATCGGCGAAGACCCTGGGCAACGCCATTGGGACTTTTTTGCACGGCCTGTTTATAAGCGCCGGCCTTGCACGAGCCGCCAGCAAGCGAGCCCACTGATCTGTAATACTTTTTTTACGAATTGATGCCTTGGCCGGAAACTTCGAATTCCGTTGCATTTTAGCATCTGCGCGGCCGGAAAACCGGGCTTGCATGCCCTGCAACCTTGATCTTGCGCGCCCACCTCGGTAGCGAGTGAAGGCGATTGCCGACATGAGTCTTAGAAGTGCATGCAATCATGCGGGTTCGCCGCAAGGCGATTTCGTAGTGTCCGCTCTGGGGGCGGGCGCCAGAAAGTCTGGCTCAAGCCGATGAAGCTTGGCGCCGGAACACCGGCTGAAGAGCAGGTCTAGCGTAAGCTCGGGCCAAACTGAAACTGAAGGAGAGACCTTATGAAAAGCGCAGTTATTCTCGCCGCCGTCGTTGCAGCTGTTGCTCTCGGCGCATGCCGCAAAGAAGTCGCGCACAAGCCAATGAAGCTCGGCGCCGACGTTGCAACCACTTCGGTTGCAAAGTAAGCGCATTCGGCAATAACCGCGGCAACGCGGGCTTTGCTATTCAAGGGCTGCCCCAATGCTTCGGCATTGGAGCGGCCCTTGGTGCTTCTGGGGGAAGCTGAGCCGTTTGACGGCATTTGACATGGGACGAAAGCTCGAGCCACCCTTTGCCGGAAGCGCGAATCATCGCTTAGTAGTCCCACGTCAAGAGTGGTTTTGGTCTTTCGAGGAGATCGGCCACAATTTCGTACGAAGCCTGCAATAAACCGCCAAAGGGTAACTGGATGACTGCCGGATCCTCTCGAGGCTCGGCGGATCTGGTGGACGCGCCAGATACGCCGCCGGGTGTGCCGCGCGGGGCAGGACGGTGGGGCCCATGACAAGCCACGGCGTCGCTCAGCGGTCCGTCAGGGATCATCCTGGGGAAAGGATCAAAAATGCAGTTTTTGCCTAACAGGTCACGCGCACTGCGCATCGGCGCAGTGTTGGCGGCAGCCTTGGTTATCGCGGCGTGCTCTAACACCCCGAAGCCGGAGGATCAGCTGACCCAGGGTGGCCTCGGTGCTAACGGCAAGGGCGCACCGGCGACACCCGGCTCGGCACGCGACTTCTCGCAGAATGTCGGCGATTTGGTCTACTTCTCGACCGATCAAACTGATCTAACGCCGGAAGCGCAGCAGACGCTGAGCAACCAGGCGCGCTGGCTGCAGCAATATGCACAGTACAGCATCACAATCGAGGGCCACGCCGATGAGCGCGGCACCCGGGAATACAACATCGGCCTTGGTTCCAAGCGCGCCGAATCCGTCCGCGCCTTCCTCGCCAAAAACGGCATTGCGGCAGCCCGTATTCGCACCGTCTCGTTCGGCAAGGAGCGCCCCGTGGCGGTTTGCAACGACATCTCGTGCTGGTCGCAAAACCGGCGCGCACAGACCGTGCTCAACAATCGCGGTGGCGCCACCGCCGGAAAAAACTGACACAGCCAGACGCCCGGCTGAGCACCAGAGAAGCGGCCGGGACACAATCGCACTCCCGGCGTTTTCGTGCATTGGCGGCCGGAATTCTGCGGGGCGGATGCAGATGGGAGCTAGGGGCGGGATGACACGCAGCGACAGCACGCATGGTGGTTCAATTACGCTCGCCGCGCGGCGTCCGGGCGTAGGAGCGAGGATCCAGGTCGGCCTGGCCGCTGCGCTCCTCTCCGGCGTTGCACTCATCACCCAGATATCCGCAGTGCAGGCCCAGCAGGCGTCGGTGCCCGCCTACACGCCAGCGCGGCCCACTGGCGCGACGGCAAAGGCGGCCGCACCAAAGCCAGCAGCCAAGGCAGAAACGCCACCGGCCAGTGCCGCCCTTCCGACTGGTGAGAACGGCCTCCGCAATCGCGTCGAGCAACTCGAAGAACAACTCGTCGAGATGCAGGTCGCCGTCGGCACGCTCGACAGCTTGGCCAAAGGTGGCGGAAGTTCCAGTTCCGGTGTTTATCGCGGCAGTAGCGCTGAAAGTGGTGCGGGCGGCGGCGATCCCGGCCGCGTCGCCGCGCTCGAAACGCAGGTGCGCGCACTCGCCACCCAAGTCGACCAGCTGACGCAGCAGATCCGGCAAATGAACGCACGGGCGCAGAGCCAAACTGTAACCAACCAGACCGCAACTAACCTACCCACCGCGGCGCCGGCCGCGATGGGCGCAGCAGCCGTCGGCAGCGCCACAGTGTCTCAGCCCGTTGATGCCGGCGATCCTATCGGCCGTCTGGTCGGCGGCGGTCGGACACCAGCGGTCGCAGCGCCAGCCCAGGCCGATACTGTCTCGCTGTCGCAGGCTGGTTCCAGCGACGCGTCATCCAAGCAGGCCTACGAAACGGCGTACGGCCACTTGCTCCAACAAGACTTCGGCGCTGCCGAAACCGCCTTCGACGACTTCCTGAAGCGATTCCCGACCGATCCATTGGCAGGCAATGCCCAATACTGGCTTGGCGAGACCTATTTTGCCCGCGGCCAATTCAAACCCGCTGCCAGCGCCTTCCTGAAGGGCTATCAGACTTACACCCGCAGCGCCAAAGCGCCCGACAGCGTGTTGAAGCTGGCCATGTCGCTCGATAAGCTCGGCCAGAAGGACGCTGCGTGCGCCTCCTATGCCGAACTGACCGCGAAGTTTCCCAATGCCCCCGGACACGTCAAAAATCGCGCCGACACCGAGCGCAAGCGGCTCGGCTGCGCCTGATAAGTCAAACACCGCTGGATTGCTGGCGCGCCTGACCCCCGGGTTCGACGCTACGCTGGCGCACTATCCGCATCTGGTGCTCGCCGTATCGGGCGGTGCTGATTCAGTCGCGCTGTTGCATTTGGTGTCGGCATGGGCGGCAAAGCGCGGCCCCACGCCAGCACTCTCAGTGGTTACCGTCGATCATGCTTTACGCGACGGGTCGGCGGGAGATGCGGCGTTTGCAGCATCCGAAGCGGCACGTCTCGGTCTGCCGCACCAGACCCTGGTCTGGGCGGGCGATAAGCCGACAACCGGAGTTCAGGCGGCCGCCCGGCAAGCGCGGTTCGATCTGATCCGGGCGCACCTTGGCGCCAACCAATGGCCTGCCGTCGTCATGGCACATACCGCCGATGATCAGGCTGAAACGGTGCTCATGCGCCTCGCGCGGGGTTCGGGCGTCGACGGGTTGGCGGCCATGCGGCCGACGGTTGACATCGGCGCCGGGCTAACGCTCATTCGGCCGTTATTGGGCGTCACCAAAAATGATCTTGCTGCTTTTCTGCGAGCAAACGGTCACACCTGGCGGGAGGATCCCAGCAACCAGTCAGCACGCTTTGAACGTGTGCGGCTGCGGCGAGCCCGCGCCGCACTGGCCAACGAAGGCTGCGACCTCGACAGCCATGCCCTGGCCCGCACCGCCATGCGGATGGCGCGGGCGCATGCGGCGTTGACGGCAGCTACGGCTGCCGCTTGGGCGGCCCGCGGCGCCCATGCCGGCGTCGATCCACTCGGCTACGCGACGCTCGACTGGACTTGGCTGCTCACTCACCCCGAGGAGATCCGGCTGCGCTTGCTGGGGGGGCTGCTGAATGCCATCGGCGGCCAAGCGGACGCCATGTCGCTGGGCCAGCTTGAGCGGCTGACAATCGGCCGGGATTGGCAGCCTTTGGCTGGCACCCTCCACGGCGTGGCGCTGCAGCCGACGCCAAACAGCCTGGTCCTGACCCGCGAGTGGGGCCGCCAGCCGCTGCCGGAGATCGAAGTGGGGGTTGGCGAATTGGTTGTCTGGGATCGCCGTTTCCGGCTCACTATGGGACAGCCACACCCGGCGCCAGTGCAGGCCGGCGCGCTCGGACCCGCGGGCCTCGACGCGCTCCGGAGCGCCAAATTCCCGCTCCCGCCTGTGCCCGCGCGGGTGCTCTGGGCCCTTCCTGCACTGCGAAGTCTCTCGCACCATCACGCAGCAGTGCCCAACCGCACGGTGCATAGCAGAGGCGATATTTTGGAAGTGCCCGCGCTCGGCTATCACCACCACGGTCCTCTCTCTCGCGGAAGCACGCCAACCACGTGCGCGTTCATTGGTCCAGCCTTTGCATCTTCGCCGCCATCCAGTGCCAGCGCCGGGGTAGCGGCTGGTGCAATGGAACGTGAATTTTGAACGGCGGCAAATAGGTTGATTTTCGTGCGTTGCGGCTTGGCAAAGGGCGCAGCTGTACCTAAGTTCAGCCGGTGCGCTTGGCCGGTTGAGATCCGCGGCCGAACTCAGCGCGTTTTGTCCCATCGGTGGCGTCTAGCCGTGATGGCGGGCGCCCAGGGTAGCAAACAGCAGTACGGATCTTTCCTGGGGCCGATCCTGGACCAGAACATTTGGGCACCTGCATCATCAGCCCGCGCAAAGGACCATCATGAACACCAATTTCCGCAATTTCGCGATCTGGGTCGTGATCGTCCTGTCGATGGTTGCGCTGTTTAACCTGTTCCAGAACAACCAGTTGTCCGGTCGGCGGCCCGGCGTGATCAGCTATTCTGAGTTCGTTAACGGCGTTGAAGCTGGCACCATCGGCGAGGTCGAAATTCGTGGTCATCGGATCACCGGCACCTTCCGTGACAAGGGGACAGAGTTCTCCACTGTCGGCCCTGAGGACCCTGGCCTCGTGGACCGCCTCATCAAAAAAGGCGTGAAGTTCACCGCCAAGCCGACCGAAGACGAGATGCCGACGATCCTCTCGGTGCTTGCCAACTGGTTCCCCATGCTGCTGTTGATCGGCGTGTGGTTTTTCTTCATGCGCCAGATGCAGTCTGGCGGCGGCCGCGCCATGGGTTTCGGCAAATCAAAGGCCAAGCTGCTGACCGAACGCCAGGGCCGCGTGACGTTTGCCGACGTGGCAGGTGTCGATGAAGCCAAAGTCGACCTCGAAGAAATTGTCGAATTCCTGCGCGACCCGGGTAAGTTTCAGCGTCTTGGCGGCAAGATCCCGCGCGGTGCACTGTTGGTCGGTCCTCCGGGCACCGGCAAGACGCTGATCGCGCGTGCCGTCGCCGGCGAAGCCAACGTGCCGTTTTTCACTATTTCCGGCTCGGACTTCGTCGAGATGTTTGTCGGCGTTGGTGCGTCCCGCGTCCGCGACATGTTCGAACAAGCCAAAAAGAACGCCCCCTGCATCATCTTCATCGACGAAATCGATGCGGTCGGCCGTCATCGCGGCGCTGGCCTCGGTGGTGGCAACGATGAGCGCGAACAGACACTCAACCAGTTGCTGGTCGAGATGGACGGCTTTGAAGCCAATGAAGGCGTGATCATCATCGCGGCGACCAACCGGCCCGACGTGCTTGATCCTGCCTTGCTGCGTCCGGGCCGTTTCGACCGTCAGATCACGGTTCCGAACCCGGACGTCGGTGGCCGCGAAAAGATCCTCAAGGTGCATATGCGCAAGGTACCACTGGCACCTGACGTAGACGCACGCATCATCGCCCGCGGCACACCCGGCTTCTCTGGTGCCGATCTCGCCAACCTCGTGAATGAAGCGGCCCTACTCGCCGCCCGCCGCTCCAAACGGATGGTCACCCAAGGCGAGTTCGAAGACGCCAAGGACAAAGTCATGATGGGTGCGGAACGCCGCTCCATGGTCATGAGCGACGAAGAGAAACGCCTGACCGCCTACCACGAAGCGGGTCACGCCGTGGTCGGCCTCAGCGTGCCGGCCGGCATCCCCGTGCACAAGGCGACGATCATCCCGCGTGGCCGCGCGCTCGGCATGGTCAAGTTCCTGCCCGAGGGTGATCGCTACTCGATGAAGTTCGTCGAATATACCTCGCACCTCGCTGTCGCCATGGGTGGCCGCGTCGCCGAAGAATTGACCTTCGGCAAGGAGAACATCACCTCCGGCGCCTCCAGCGATATCCAGCAAGCGACCCGCATGGCGCGTGCCATGGTCACGCAGTTGGGTTATTCGGACGAACTCGGCACGGTCATGTATGGCGAAAACCAGGAGGAAGTGTTCCTCGGCATGTCCATGCAGAAGCACAACAACATCTCGGAAGCCACCGCGCAAAAGATTGATTCTGAAGTGCGCCGCTTCGTGGCGCAAGGCTATGAAGATGCCCGCAAGATCCTCACCGAAAAGCGCGACGGCCTCGAAGCCGTGGCCCAAGCCCTGCTTGAGTTCGAAACGCTCAGTGGCGCCGAGTGCATCGCACTGCTGCGCGGCGAAAAAATCGTCCGTAAGTCCGATGAGGAAGATCGTGGCCAAACTGGCCCCGCCGTCCCCGTAACCGGCAAGCCGCCACGCCCCCGCGATGAACCAGGCCTCGGCGAACTCGCGCCGCAAACGTGAGGGGTGGCGACAGGGTGATTGGCGTAGGTTGGGGGAGCGGCACTCGTCTTTAGCCCAATCTTACCGTCGTTTGGCGGTGTCGTTTGCGGCAAGCGCCGGTGTGTGGCACCGGTCCCCAACCAAACACCAACAGGCGGAGCTGCCCTCAGTGACCGTCAACCGCGCGCCGTACAGCTATCGCACCGATCCCGCCGTGCCGCCGTTCGCCGACGACAAACCCGTCATTATTTTTGACGGCCACTGTGTGCTGTGCTCGGGCTGGGCGCAGTTCGTCATCCGTCACGATCCGGCAGCAAAGTTCCGCTTGCTCGCGGCGCAAACACCGCTGGGGCATGCGCTATACGAGCACTACGGCCTCGATCCGAAGATCTACGAAACCAACATCCTGATCGCCGATGGCGCCGCCTGGTTCAAGTCAGAAGGGTCCATCCGTATGGCCGAGGGCCTTGGCTGGCCGTGGTCGCTGGCGCGTCTGGCCCGGGTGCTGCCAGGCGCCCTGCGCGACAGTGGTTACGAGTTGCTCGCCCGCAACCGGTTTCGAATCTTCGGCCGGCACGAGATGTGCTTCGCGCCGACACCTGACATCGCAGCTCGCTTCCTGGCATGAGGGATCGCCTCCGCATCCTCATCGCTACGCGGCAATGGCATCTTCGTCGTCCATACCCACGAACATGGCGTCGACAGCTTTTCCACGTCCATGCGGACATCCGCGTGCCGCAGGTGGCTTGATCGCGAGGTATCGCGGGATGCTGGCTCCGGACACTGCTGGCGCGTAGGGAGCAATGGGCGGTAACCGTATAGCGCTAGCTCTTGCTGCCAATGACACATTTGACGTTTTACCGAGAAGCGGCGCAAAACGCTGAGACGCACGCGCCCGCCGGATTCTCACTTCCCATGGCCAAACCCTCCAAATCGCAATTCGTCTGCCAGAACTGCGGCACGGCGCACCCCAAGTGGGCGGGCAAGTGCATCGGCTGCAATGAGTGGAACACGTTGCAGGAAGAAGCCGACTTGGCCGCCACGCCCGGCTCGGGGCTGAAGGCCGCCAACAAAGGCCGCACCATCGTGATGGAGACCTTGGCCGGCTCGACGCGGGAAGCGCCGCGCATGCCGAGCGGCATGGCCGAAGTCGATCGCGTCACCGGCGGTGGGATCGTGCCGGGCTCCGCGCTGCTGATCGGCGGCGAGCCGGGCATCGGCAAATCAACGCTCCTGCTTCAACTCACGGCCGCGCTCGCCACCCAAGGCCGCCGCGCGTTGTATTTCTCCGGCGAAGAGGCAACCGCGCAAGTGCGGCTGCGCGCCGAACGGCTCGGCCTGCGCGATGCGCCCGTGGCGCTGGCGTCGGAAACCAATCTGTCAAACATCCTTGCCACTCTGGACGCTGAAAAGCGCGCCGATCTTGTGGTCATCGATAGTATCCAGACGCTGTGGGCCGATGGGCTGGATGCTGCGCCCGGCACCGTCAGCCAAGTGCGGGCGGCCACGCAAACACTGATCCGCTACGCCAAGCAGACGGGCGTGGCGGTGCTGCTGGTCGGCCATGTGACCAAGGAAGGCTCGATTGCCGGTCCCAAGGTGATCGAGCACATGGTCGATACCGTGCTCTATTTCGAGGGTGACCGTGGCCATCCATTCCGCATCCTGCGCGGCATCAAAAACCGGTTCGGCGCGACAGATGAAATCGGCGTGTTCGAGATGGCACAGGAAGGCCTGATCGAGGTCGAGAACCCGTCGGCGTTGTTCCTGGGTGATCGGGATGCGAAGTCACCCGGCTCGGCGGTGTTCGCCGGCATGGAGGGGACACGGCCGCTCCTCGTCGAGATCCAGGCGCTGGTTGCCCCAAGCTCGCTTGGCACGCCACGGCGTGCGGTGGTTGGCTGGGATGCGAGCCGGTTGTCGATGATCCTCGCCGTGCTGGAGGCCCGCTGCGGCGTCTCGTTCGGCAAGCACGATGTGTATCTCAACATTGCTGGCGGGCTGAAGGTGTCGGAGCCCGCCGCCGATCTGGCCGCGGCAGCGGCACTATTGTCGTCCATGGCGGGGGTCGCATTGCCACAGGACGAGGTTTACGTGGGCGAAGTCAGCCTCTCAGGTGCCATCCGGCCGGCCGGCCACATGCTATCGCGGCTAAAAGAAGCCCAAAAACTGGGCTTCAAGCGGGCTGTCATCCCGGCGGGCGGCGAACTGGACACATCTGCGTTCACCATTGCGATCAAGCGGCACCCGCACCTACAGGCCTTGACTGCCGTACTAATGCCCGACTGACAGGCCAAGGTTCGGGATGTGAAGTGTGGTGGAAATCACTGCTGGCGTGGGCGTCCGGGGCGTGGAATCGTGTTAGCGGCCCACTGTAACTTGAAAAGTAGCCGACGAGAGCAGCTGGACAAAAGACCCGGACCAACCAGGGTCACAGCGCAACTGCCGAGGGACATGATCGATGACGGCCTCGTATCTGGATGCTGGCGTGCTGGCGCTGGCCCTTATTTCTGGCCTCCTCGCCATGTACCGTGGTTTCAGCCGTGAAGTGCTGTCGATCGGGTCGTGGCTGGTGGCCGCTGGTGCTGCAGCCTACTTCGTGTTCTTCCAGAAAGCCTTGGCCGACGACATCTCAGTCAAGATGGGCATCCCGAGCGTGCAGATCACCCAGATCGGCGTCGGCGCCGTGATCTTTTTGATCACGCTGATCATCGTCCACCTCATCACCTCGCGCATTTCCGACTTGGTGCTCGACAGTCGCATTGGCATGATCGACCGGGTCCTCGGCTTCGGTTTCGGCGTGGCCCGCGCCTTCCTGCTGGTGCTGATCCCCTACATGGGCCTTGCCGCCATGGTTGAGAAAAAAGAACAGCACCCCGATTGGGTGCGCAATTCCTGGGTGGTCGGCATGATTTCGCCGACCGGCGACCAGCTCGGCGCATACCTCAAGGCCAAAGTCGATAATATCATGGCCAAAAAGGCCGAAAAGACGTGACGATCGCGCGATCATGCATTGCAACTGGCGTTCACCTCGCGGTCAATTGTCACTTGGCCGCCGTTTGCGTTGATGTCATGCAGCCGTTGTGATTGAACGCGTTGAGCCCACCCCACGGGACCACAGGCGGGATACCCCATGACACGCCATTTTTCGTGCGCTCCCGCCAGTCCGTCCGAGCTCGACTTCGACCCCGAAGATGACCGGCTGCACGAAGAGTGTGGTGTGTTCGGCGTGATCGGCAATTCGGAAGCAGCCGCGCTCACAGCGCTCGGTCTTCACGCACTGCAGCATCGCGGGCAAGAAGGTTGCGGCATCGTCGCCACGGACGGCAAAACCTTCAACATCGAGCGCCGTCAAGGACTGGTGGGCGACAACTTCTCCCGCCGCGATGTCATCGAGCGCCTCAAGGGCGCGCTGGCGATGGGCCACAACCGCTACTCGACCACCGGCGAAGTGGCGCTGCGCAACGTGCAGCCGTTCTTCGGTGATCTCGACACCGGCGGCTTTGCACTCGGCCACAACGGCAATCTGACGAATGCCAACATGCTTCGCAAGGAGCTGATCCAGAGCGGCGCGATCTTCCAAGCCTCGTCAGATACCGAAGTGGTGCTTCACCTCGTCGCCCGCTCCAAGAAGCGCAGTATGATTGAGCGCTTCATCGAAGCGCTGGTCCAGATCGAGGGCGCGTACGCGTTCGTCGCGATGACCAAAGACATGCTGATCGGCGCGCGCGATCCCGTCGGCATTCGGCCGCTCGTTCTAGGGCGGCTCGGCGACGGTTATGTGCTGGCGTCCGAAACCTGCGCGCTCGATATCGTCGGGGCTACCTTCGTACGCGAGATCGAGAACGGCGAAGTCGTCACCATCACCAAGCATGGCATCGAGAGCCACCGGCCGTTTGTGCCGAAGACGCCGCGGCCGTGCGTGTTCGAGTATGTCTATTTTGCGCGGCCTGACTCAATCGTCGGCGGCCGGCAAGTCTACGACGTGCGCAAGGCGATGGGCGCGCAGCTTGCAAAAGAATCACCGGTTTCTGCCGATGTGATCGTACCGATCCCCGATTCAGGCGTGCCCGCAGCCATCGGTTTCAGTCAGGCCAGCGGCATTCCCTTCGAGCTTGGCATTATCCGCAACCACTACGTCGGTCGCACCTTCATCGAGCCCGAACAACAGATCCGCCAACTTGGCGTCAAGCTCAAGCACTCCGCCAACCGCTCTGTCGTGCGCGGCAAACGCATTGTTTTGATCGACGACAGTGTCGTGCGCGGCACCACCTCGAAAAAGATCGTGCAGATGATGTTTGAAGCCGGGGCCACGGAAGTACATTTGCGCATCTCCAGCCCGCCGATCACGCATCCCGATTTCTACGGCATCGACACGCCACGCACCACAGAGCTGCTTGCCGCCAACAATTCCGTCGAAGAGATGCGTGCGTATATGGGTGCCACCAGCCTTGCTTTTATTTCCGTGGATGGCATCTATCGCGCCATGGGCTACGACGGACGCAATGATCGCGCGCCGCAGTTCACCGACCATTGCTTCACCGGCGATTACCCGACCCGCCTCGTCGATCAGGATGGCCTCGCTGGCGGCGCACAGCTCTCACTGCTGCCGGGAGCGCGCGGCACATGAATGGAGCGTTGATGGATGGACCGCTGCCGCGTCTTGATGGCCGCATCGCCCTGATCACCGGTGCCACCCGCGGTATCGGACGCGCCGTCGCCATGGCCTATGCGAAAGCTGGCGCCCATCTCATTCTCACGGGCCGCACTTCCGGCGCACTTGAAGAACTCGACGACGAGATCAAGGTCGCCACCGGCAAGGCCGAGCCGTCGAGCCTGATCACGCTCAACTTGAAGCACGGCGACAAGATCGATGCGCTCGGCCCGAACCTATACCAGCGCTTCGGCAAGCTCGACATCCTCGTCTCCTGCGCCGGCATCCTCGGCACACTGACGCCGCTCGGCCATCTGACGACGGACGCGTGGGCCGAAGCGATGGAGATCAATCTCAACGCCAACATGCGGTTGATCCGGACGCTCGATCCACTTTTGAAGCTGTCTGCGGCTGGCCGCGCAATTTTTGTGACCTCGGGTGCGGCCACCGGCAAGAATGCTTATTGGGGCTCCTATGCGGTCTCCAAGGCGGGTCTTGATGCACTCGTCAAATCTTACGCGGCCGAACTCGGCAGCACCAACGTGCGCGCCAACCTGCTGAGCCCCGGCCCCATCCGCACCGCCATGCGCGCCAAGGCGTTCCCCGGCGAAGATCCGCTGACACTCAAGACGCCGGACGACATCGCGCCGACGTTCGTCCGCATGGCCGATCCGGCACTGGCCGAGAACGGCCGCATCTTCGAATTCAAGACGGGCAAGTGGGCGTAGGTTGGGTTAGGCGCATCTTTGCGCCGTAACCCAACAGTCCACGGCAACCGAACGATGGTCGCTGCGACGATGGCGCAAGTGATGTTGGGTCGTGGCTCGAACCGCTTGACCCAACCTTCAAGCTTCCACGCTCATGCCTCCGCCAACGCGATGCACGAAAACGCCACCTTCGCGTCGGACGGCACGCCGAAGCGGGCGGTGTGCCGCGCCGGCAGACCACCGGGAAAATGTTTCACGTACTCGGCGTTGCAGGCGTCGTAGTCGGCTGGGTCGGTGATCAACATCGAGACCTGGACGACGCGATCGAGGCTGCTGCCGGCCTCGCGCAGAATACTGCTGATGAGTGCGAGCGCATTGCGCACTTCCTCGCCAGCCGTCGCGCCGCGATGGATGCCTTTGGGCGGATCGTGTGGCGCGGTGTGACCCGACACGAACACAAGGCCGCCCCCGCGTGTTGCGCGTGAAAACGGCCGTGACGAGCCAGTTTCAGGTTGGTCGAAGAAGGTGATCATGGATCGATCATAACATGCGAGGGCAAAGCTTGTCCGGAGAGCGTACAGCGTTGCAGCGTCTTGAGCGCTGCACGCGACCGCGGCGCGAGGTTGCGTCTCATTGTGCGTCTGCCGCACACTACACCGTGAATTCAAAATGAATAGCCGGCCCATCTGACGTTCATGCCATGGAGCCCACCCTTCATCGATCGCCGGGGTTATCAGACCCCATCCTGCAAAGGAGTACGATCATGAAGAAAGTTCTCTCCGCCTCTCTCCTCGCTCTGGCGCTGGCCACAGCTGGTCACGCCAACGCTCAGACGACCCCGATGCCTTCACCCGCTGCTTCGCCGGGCGCCGCACCTTCTGCACCCGCTGCGCCAGTCGCAATGGATCCGGCATCCGAAGCCAAGTTCAAGGCAGCCGATCCAAAAGCCACAGGCTTCATCGAAGGCGCGGCACTCAAGCCGTATGAGCCGGTCATGAAGGAAATCGACACCGATCGTGACGGCAAGATCTCGCGCGCCGAGTTCGCCGGCGCCGTGAAGGCCGGGATCATCAACTAACGTCCCAGCTTGAACCGCACCTCAAGGCCACGCCTCGCAAGAGGCGTGGTTCTCGCTATTGTTGCCCCGCTACAGCAGGTCACGCCGGCATTTTCGGCGATTGTGTGGTATCGTTCCTATAATATCACCGCTGGTTCCCACCAGTACTTCGCTGGCAATCGACCACCGCCAGCGCCGCCATGTTGAGCAAGCCGCGCACCGTCACCGACGGCGTCACGATGTGCACGGGCTTCGCTGCGCCAAGTAGAATGGGGCCCACCGCCACGCCTTCCGACACGGCCTTCAACAGATTGAACGCAATATTCGCTGAATCCAGGTTCGGCATGATCAACAGGTTGGCCGCACCTTTCAGCCGCGAGTTCGGAAAAATCTCATCGCGAATGAACGGCGACAGCGCCGCGTCCGCGTGCATTTCGCCCTCGGCTTCAAGATCGTGCGCCCAGCCTTTCAACAGCGCCAGCGCCTGCCTCATTTTGATCGATGACGGCGTCTCTGACGACCCGAAGCTCGAATGCGACACGAACGCCACCTTCGGCTCGATGCCAAACCGGCGCACTTCTTCCGCAGCCATCATGGTCATCTCGGCCAACTGCTCGGCCGTCGGATCGTAGGACACGTTGGTGTCGGCCAAGAACAGTGGGCCGCGTTGCAGAATAATGGCCGACAGCGTGCCGAAATCTTTTACACCCGGTGCCTTTCCGATGATCTGATCAACGTGTGCCAGATGCCGCTGAAACCTGCCGATCGGCCCGCAGATCAGCGCATCACCATCGCCTCTCTTCAGGAGCAGTGCACCCAGTGGCGTGTTTGAGGTGCGCGCCACGCGCGCGGCCTGCGCCGGCGACACGCCCTTACGTTCGACCAGCCGCAGATACTCATCGCCCAACAGCGCCATGCGCGGATCGGTCTTCGGATCGACCAGATCGAAATCAACGCCGGGCTTAATACGCAGGCCAAGGTGATTGGACGCTCGCGTAACGTCTTCCTTGAACCCGATCAGAATTGGGCGCGCGATGCCGGCCTCGATCACCTGCGCGGCAGCCTGCAGCACGTATGGATGCGCGCCTTCTGCAAAAATAAGCCGTTTCGGTGAACGCTGCGCCGCCTCGAACACCGGCTTCATCACAAAGCCAGACCGGTAAACAAAAGTGGAGAGCTTCTGCCGGTAGGCCGGCAAATCGGCGATCGGACGCGTTGCAACGCCGGAGCGCATGGCAGCAGCCGCAACGGCCGGTGCGATCTCCATGATGAGTCGCGGATCGAATGGCTTGGGCAGAATGTAGTCCGGACCAAAAACAAACGTATCCGTGTTGTAGGCCGACGTCACAATGTCGGACGCTTCCTGATTGGCAATAGACGCAAGTGCGACGACCGCCGCCTTCTTCATCTCTTCATTGATCGTCGTCGCACCGACATCCAGGGCACCACGGAAAATAAAGGGGAAACACAAGACGTTGTTAATCTGGTTCGGAAAATCGGTACGGCCCGACGCGATGATCGCATCCTTGCGCACGGCCTTCACATCCTCCGGCATGATTTCCGGGTTCGGGTTGGCGAGCGCAAAGATAAGCGGCATTGGCCCCATGGTAGCGACCATATCTTTCGAGACGACACCTGCGGCGGAAAGACCGAGAAACACATCCGCGCCTGGCATCACTTCCGCTAAAGTACGTGCATTGGTGGCTTGCGAGAACGGCTCCTTGTAGGGGTCCATCAACTCAACGCGGCCTTTGTAGACGACGCCCTTGATGTCCGTGACCGTGATGTTCTCCCGTTTCATACCGAGCGAGACAAGCAGATTGAGACAAGCCAGTGCCGCCGCGCCCGCGCCCGACGTCACCAGCCGCACATCCTCGATGCGCTTGCCGACAACTTTAAGCCCGTTGAGAATGCCGGCCGCCACCACGATCGCCGTGCCGTGCTGGTCGTCGTGGAACACGGGGATCTTCATGCGCGCCTGCAAGCGCTTCTCGATCTCGAAGCATTCCGGCGCTTTGATATCTTCAAGGTTGATGCCGCCAAACGTCGGCTCGAGCCGTGCGACGCATTCCACAAACGGATCTGGATCGTTTTCCGCCACCTCGATGTCGAAGCAATCGATGCCGGCGAACTTCTTGAACAGCACCGCCTTGCCTTCCATCACCGGCTTTGACGCTAAAGGACCGATGTTACCAAGCCCCAGCACCGCCGTGCCGTTGGTGATCACGGCTACGAGATTGCCGCGTGCGGTCAATCGCTCGGCCATCGCGGGGTCTTCGGCAATAGCCGTACACGCATGGGCAACGCCCGGCGAATAGGCCAAAGCAAGATCAGCCTGATTGACCACGGGCTTGGTCGGCCGGATCGCGATTTTTCCTGGCGGGTCCATCTCGTGATAGTCGAGGGCCGCGCGGCGGGCAGCAAAATCAGCAGCTTTGTCGGCAGGCTTAGAAGCGCTCATGGCGGAGGAACTCGCAGCGGAAGATGCAGGGACAAGGGATGGCGCAGCCAGCGCCGCGCGTAAAGCCTCAGTTGACGTTGGCATGGGCTCGGAAAGTCCAAGCGTTCCAAGTAACGGCGCGGTGGTCAACGGTGGCCAGACCGTCCCCTCGCGGCTCATGACCGCGATCCGCTCCGGCAGGGGTCGCCGACGGCCACGCAACGACTCCGCCCCGCAATCTGGCGGCACGTAACCTTCGCGGCCCGCGCCCTGGCCCAACTGCTGTAGGGCCGCCCCAGCGCTGGATCACGCACAACCTTCCGTGCCCAGGCCGCCTTGGCCTGACTGACCGCCGCAAATTCGAAATATCCGGGCCCGCTGGTGGCAACAGTAGCGGACCGCGCGCAGACTTCGGCCATAGCTGGCATCGCGCCAGCCGTCAGCACAGCAATTGCGAGGGCGACCGCGCGCTCCCTGGCGCGTCGCGCGCAACATTGACCGTCCATCCCCACCCACCTTATTCCGCAATGTTCAACATCGTTCTCGGGTCGGACCGCGATCGATCGTCGCGCGCCCTTTGGCGGACCGCAAGTACTTTGTCCACCCGCGCTTTCCCGTTCCGTCCGTCCACGGTCATCCTACCAGGGGTACCGATCGCAGCGCTTTCAAGTCCCGGCTTCCGGTGCAAAAACACGCAATCCGCAGCTGTGTGATCATGATCTCGATCGCCGCATGCGCGGCCTCAGCCGACAGCAGCGCCGCATCCAGCAGCCCGGCCGCTTGCCCAACCACATCGGCACCGAGCCGGATGGCTTTGGCCGCGTCCACACCCGATTTGATGCCACCGGAGCCAATCAGCGGCAGCGTCGGACAGACGCGCCGCACCGCCATCAGAGATGCCACGGTTGGAATGCCCCAGTTGGCGAATGCGTCCGCAATCGCCCGGTCGCGTGCGGTCGCCGCCCGGGCACCCTCGACAAGCGCCCAGTTGGTGCCGCCAGCCCCCGCCACGTCGATGGCCGCTACCCCGCTCCGCACCAGTGTCTGCGCCACCGGCGCTGAAATCCCAAACCCCACTTCCTTGACGATGATCGGCACACCAACGGCGCGCGCCAACACCTCGATCCGCCGTGCCAGGTCCCCCCAGCCATGATCGCCACCGGTCTGCACCGCCTCCTGCAGCGGATTGAGATGCACAATCAGCGCATCCGCACCGATCATCTCTACCGCCCGCAGTGCCTCGTCCCGCCCATAGCCGAGCCCCAGCTGTGCTGCCCCGAAGTTCGCGTAAATGGGGATGGTCGGTGCCGCAGCCCGGATCGCCAGGCCAATGCCGTTGTCTGGGCCGCCTTCCAGCGCGATGCGCTGCGAGCCGACTGCAAACGCGATGCCATGGGCTTCGGCGGCGGCCGCCAGCCGTTGATTGATCAGTGCGGCCTTCTCCGGGCCTCCGGTCATCGAACTGATCAGCAGCGGAGCGCGTAGCCGCTTGCCGAGGAAGGTCACCGAAAGGTCGATATCCGTCATGGTGCATTCCGGCAACGCACAATGCTCAAACCGCACATGCTCAAACCCGGTGGTGGTCCTGTGGGCATGGCCAGCGCCAGCCAGCACCGCCCGCAAGTGGTCCGATTTACGCTGCGTCAGGTCATCATCCGCGCTCATGCGGCGCCCCTCTCCGAGCCCTCAGGCCCCCTCTGGCCGTGGCCGCGGCGCCATGTCCGGCGACGGTTGATCCTGATGTGTCGCAAAGTCGTTGCGCTCCGGGGGGTTTGGCCATATCCGTCACCCGTGCGCCGGTTTGCGCTAATCGGGCTGCTGTCAGCTTGCCAGTTGCGGTGCCCGGCCCGATGGCGTCAAGATGCGTGCTGCCGTAGGCCCGCGCCGGACGGTGCCAAACCAGCAGACGGCGCGGCAAACAGTGTGTGCCATGCCGGATTTCGGGTTTGGCGAGACGCAGCCCCGGAATCCCGCGCGCGCGGACCTGTGCGAAGGGCCAGTGCGGGAAAAGCAGGATGGACGGAGCGAACCGGGGCGAAATGGATCTGGACCGGACTTCAGATTGGTCGGTAGACACCCTACGCACGGTGGTAGATCGCCGCCTGCGCTTACTGCTGCCGCATGGTCAAATCGCACCCCAGCAACTCCATGAGGCCATGGGCTATAGCCTGCTGGCACCCGGCAAACGCCTGCGGCCGATTTTGACGCTGCTTGCCTCATTCCACTTCGGCGTCAAAGACTTGGCCGCGCTTGACGCCGCCTGCGCACTGGAGATGGTGCACGCGGCCTCGCTGATCATGGACGACCTGCCAGCCATGGATAATGCCGAGCTGCGGCGCGGCCAGCCGACCGCGCACCGCAAGTTCGGCGAAGAGATTGCCATTCTGGCCGCCGTCGCCCTGCTGAACCAAGCCTATGGTGTCATCGGCAGCATGGACAAGATCAGCGACGCTGGACGCGCGGGCCTGGTGCGCACATTCGCACGCGTCATTGGCTCAGAAGGTCTCGTCGGTGGGCAGGTCATCGACCTCAAAGAACGTGGCCAGGGCATGGACCCGCGCCGCATCGAAAAGCTCAACGAACTGAAGACCGCTGCGCTGTTTGTTGCAGCCGTTGAAACCGGTGCCATCATTGCTGGCGCGACCGGCGACAGCTTCGCCGCCGCGCGCACCTTCGCGACCCACCTGGGCCTCGCCTTCCAGATCGCCGACGACATGCTCGACGATCCCGCCTTCGCCGGCCGGACCGGCAAGGACACCGGCAAGGACGTGGACAAGCCGACCCTCGTTTCGGTGCTTGGCCTATCCGCCGCCCGCCGCACTCTCGATCAACATCTCGACGCGGCGCGCACAGCCCTCACTGTCATGAGCCCGGTCCGCAGCCCGTTGACCGCATTTTTCGAAGCGAGTTTCGCTCAACTGCCCGAGCCGCCGCCCGCCTCCAAGCACGGATAATGTAAGCTGCCATGGCGACCATCCTGTCGAGCCCGGCCTTCCGGCAAAAGCCCGCAGCTGCTGTGGACGCTACAGCGCACTGCACGCCTGATGGTGCGCGCCGCTTCGCATGCCTTTGGCAGCCGCATGGCACTCGACGGCGTCGATCTAGAGATACGGCCTGGTGAGATCTTCGGTTTGCTCGGCCCTAACGGCGCCGGCAAATCAACATTGATGAGGGCCATCTGCGGCCGCCTCGCGCTCGATCGCGGCACGATCCGCCTGGATGGCGCTGATCCCAACACCGATGCCGCCGCCCGCCGCCAGATCGGCTTTGTCCCGCAGGATATCGCGCTTTACGGCTATCTGACCGTGCGCGAAAACCTTGCCGTGTTCGCTGAGCTGTCCGGCGTTTCCCGTGCCGATATCCCGGAGGCGATAGCACGCAGCCTCGCGCGCACAGGTCTCACGCCACGCGCCGATCAACTCTGCCGCACGCTGTCGGGCGGCTACCAGCGTCGCGTCAACATTTGCGCCTCGATCCTGCATCAACCGGCACTGCTGGTCCTCGACGAGCCGACCGTCGGCATCGACATCGACGCGCGCGAGGCCATTCACGCACTGCTGCTCGACCTCCGCGCCCGCGGCACGGCCATCCTGCTGACGACACACGACCTCGATCAGGCGCAATCGCTGTCCAATCGCGTCGGCATCCTGCAGAGGGGCCGCTTCATCCGCTCCGGCGCGCCCGCCGATCTCATCCGCGAGGCCTTCGCTGGTCAGACCGAGTTGATCGCAGTGCTCGGGAAAGTGGACGCGCAACGCAATGCCGCCTTGCGTGTGCTCGGCCTTACGCCGGCTGCCGCCCACGGCACTTGGATGTGCCTGGCACCGCCGACGGGCATCGATCTGCAAGCCGTCTCGCGGCGCATCGCCGCCACCGGCGTCACGGTCAAGGAACTGCGCGTCCGCGAGCCCGATCTCGCCACCCTGTTCGTCGCCGCCGTCAAAGCCGGCGCACCCGCATGAGCCTCGCGATCTTCCGCGTGATGGTGCTCGGCCTGCTGCGAGACCGCGGGGCGCTTGCGATGGTGTTCCTGCTGCCGCCGCTGATCTACATGATTTTTGCCGCCATTTTCGCCGGCGCTACGGGCGATGAGTTGCAGCTGCGCGTCGCCATCCTCGATGAGGTGAAGAGCCCCGTTTCGATCCGCCTCGCCCAGGCGATCCGCGATGAACCCTCGCTCCGCCGCGCACGCCGCGAACCCACCTCGCTGGCCGACCTCGAGCAACTCGTGCGTCAGGATCAGGCCGACGTCGGCGTCGTTCTCAAGGCCGATCCCAGCGCCACGGCCGCGGCGCCAGGCCTCTCGCCGATCGTCGTCTATGGCGATGCCGCCAAAGCCATGGCCTCCGCACTCGTCGCCGGCCAAGTGCAGCGCATATTCGCCGAAAAGCTGCCGGATGCAGCTTACCGCCGTGTGCTCGCCGACTTCGAGAAAACGATCATTCCGTTCTCGGCTGAACAGCGTACCCGCGCCGACGGCATCCTCGAGTTCATCGCCCGCAGCACCCAGCCCAATGCCCCGGCCGGCCTCAAACAGGCCGTCGCCCAGCGCGCGACCCCGCCGCTGGTTGCGCAATCGACCTTGAGCGCGCTGAACCGCGCACGCGCGACGGTCGTCTACTATGCGGGCGCCGTCGCCATCCTGTTCCTCATGTACTCAGCCATGCACAGCGCCATGACCCTGATCGACGAGCGCCAGAACGGCATTACCGACCGCATTCTGCAGGGTGCCGCCGGAGCGATGCCATTGATTGCCGGCAAGTTCCTGTTCCTGGTACTGCAGGGCATGGTGCAGGTCTCGCTGATCTTTCTGCTCGCGGCGACGGTCTATGGGGTGGAAATCCTTGGCAAGCTCCCCCTCTGGTTGCTGATCACGGTGGCCGCTGCAGCGGCGGCAGCAGCGCTCGGACTGGCCCTCGCTGCCATCTGCCGCACGCGCCAGCAGGCCGAAACCGCCTCCACCTTTCTGGTGCTGCTGTTGGCCGCGCTCGGCGGCAGTATGGTGCCGCGCTTTCTGATGCCGGTCGGCCTGCAGCAGATGAGCTGGATCATCCCCAATGCCTGGGTCATCGAAGCGTACCATAGCCTGCTGTGGCGCGACGCCGGCCTTGCCGAGCTGGCGCCAGCGCTGTTGAGCCTAGTGGCGTTTACCATGGCCATGCTGCTGCTCGCCCGTGCCTTCATCTACCGGTCGGCCCACGCCTGAACGGCCACCCCGCCGCATGGACAGGTCTGCCGGAACGGTTCATTTTGGAGCGCAGTTGTCGTTTGATCGGCCGCCCGGGGCATCCACCGCATGAATGTGCTCATCAATATTGGCATCGTTGTCGGTGTGGTCGCCTTCATGGAGGCCTTCGCCAACTTGAGCCACAAGTACATCATGCACGGCTGGGGCTGGTCCTGGCACGAGTCACACCACACCAACCACGACGAGCTGTTCGAGCGGAACGATCTTTACGCCGTGGTGTTCGCCATTCCGTCCGCAGGGTTGTGCGTGCTCGGCGCCTACTATGATCACTGGGCGGTGTATGTCGGCATTGGCATGACGCTCTATGGTTTTCTTTATTTCTTCGTCCATGACGGGCTGGTGCACAACCGTTGGCCCTGGCGTGTCATCCCGCGCGGCAAATACATGACGCGGCTTGTGCAAGCGCACCGGATGCACCACGCCGTTCACGGCAAAGAGGGCTGCGTCTCGTTCGGCTTTCTCGTGGCGTCAGATGTCCGCAAACTCAAAGACGAATTGCGCGCCATGCACGGCGGCAACATCGCCAACAGCGCCGAACGCAAAGCCTTTACCGAACACCAGGCCGGCGGCGGGCGATCCGCAGGATAGCCCGGACGCCGCGAGCTTCGCACACCATGCCCGCTGCTGAGACATGGCTGTATCCGACGCCGGCGGGGCTCTACTGTGCGGCTGGGAACTTCTACATCGATCCGCCGCGGCCAGTCGATCGGGCGCTGATCACGCACGGCCACAGCGATCACGCACGGGCCGGCCATGGGCATGTGCTCGCCACCGCCGAAACCATCGCAATCATGAAGGTGCGTTATGGTGCCGAATGCGCGGGCACGTTCGAGATCGCGCACCTTGCCGCGACACAATCCATCAACGGCGTAACGGTCCGCTTCGTGCCCGCCGGACATATTCTCGGGTCCGCTCAGATCGTGATGGAGCATAGCGGCACGCGCATCATTGCTTCCGGCGACTACAAGCGCGCCGCTGATCCCACCTGCGCGCCGTTCGAGCTGGTAACGTGCGATGTGTTCATCACCGAAGCGACCTTCGCGTTGCCGGTGTTCCGGCATGGCGACGCAGCCCTTGAGATCAATCGTCTGCTCCGTTCGCTGGCGAGCCAGCCCACGCGCACCCATCTCGTCGGCGCTTACGGTCTCGGCAAATGCCAGCGCGTGCTGAAACTGGTGCGGCTGGCGGGTTACGACCGGCCCATCTACCTGCACGGCGCGCATGTCGCTGTCACACAGCTCTATCAACAGCTGGGCCAAGATTTCGGTGACGTGCGCCCGGCCATCGATGCGCCACCCACTGATCTTGCCGGGGCGCTGGTGATGTGTCCGCCGTCTTCGCTCAACGACCGTTGGTCACAGCGCTTTGGCGATCCGGTCACGGCTTTTGCGTCGGGCTGGATGCGGGTGCGTGGCCGTGTCCGCCAGCGCGGTGCCGAACTGCCGCTTGTCGTCTCTGATCACGCCGACTGGCCCGAGCTGATCGACACCATCCTCGCCACCGGCGCTGAAGATGTGTGGGTCACCCACGGTCGCGACGATGCGCTCGTCCACCACCTCGGCACGCTCGGCCGCCGCGCGCGGGCGCTCGCGCTGGTCGGCCGCGACGAGGAGGCCGAGTAGCCATGCGCGCCTTCGCCCGCCTGCTCGACGATCTCAGCACCCGCGCTGGCCGCACGGCCAAGCTCGCGCTGATGGCTGACTATCTCAGCACAATACCCGATCCGGATCGCGGTTGGGCCCTCGCGGCGCTGACTGACGGTGTGCCGCTGAAGATCCCCTTTCGCCGCGTGCTGACGTCCCTCATGGCAACCCGCGCCGATCCCGTACTGTTAAAACTCAGCCGCGACTATGTCGGCGACACAGCTGAAACAGTGGCCTTGCTGTGGCCGGAACCTGCGCACGAGACGGGGCCACTGCCGACGCTCGATGCGCTGGTGCAGTCATTGCAATTGGCACCGTCGCGGGACTTTGAAACCATCATCGCCCGCACGCTTGATGCCGCCAACGGAACCGAACGCTGGGCCACGCTCAAATTCATCGGTGGCGCACTCCGCGTCGGCGTCTCTGCCCGGCTTGCGAAAACCGCACTCGCCCAGGCGTTTACGCGCGACGTCGCCGAGATCGAGGAAGTCTGGCACGCACTTGCGCCACCTTATCTTGAACTGTTCGCTTGGCTCGACGGCACGGCCCAGCGCCCAGAAACGACCGGCATTCCGGTTTTCCGCCCACTGATGCTGGCCAGCCCCATCGAAGAGCAGGATTGGCCCGGCCTCGCGCCCTCCGACTTTGCCGCCGAGTGGAAATGGGACGGCATACGCATCCAGATTGCCGCCGTCGCTGGTGCCGTGCGCTTGTTCTCGCGCACCGGCGAAGACATCTCGCCCGCCTTCCCCGAGATCGCCGCCAGCTTTGCCAACCTCGATGCCACCGCCGACGGCGAGTTGCTGGTCTTGCGGGATGGCATCGTGCAGCCCTTCAACGATCTGCAGCAACGGCTCAACCGCAAGACCGTTTCAGCAAAGCAGATCGCGGCGCATCCCGCCCACGTCCGCCTCTACGATCTGCTGACGGTTGGTATGGAAGACTTGCGCGCGCTGCCGTTTGCAACCCGCCGCGAACACCTGGAGCGCTGGCATGCCGCGTCCGCTCCCGCGCACACCGATCTCAGCACCCTGATCCCGTTCGATGATTTCGCAACACTCGATGCTCTGCATACCGACGCCCGCGCCGGCGGCATCGAAGGCCTGATGCTCAAGCGCCGCGCCAGCCCCTATCTGGCGGGACGCCCGCGCGGGCATTGGTTCAAGTGGAAGCGCGCGGCGCTCACGCTCGACTGCGTGCTGATGTACGCCCAGCGCGGCGCCGGCAAGCGGTCGTCGCTCTATTCCGACTACACGTTCGGTGTCTGGCGTGACGATGGAGTAAGCCGCACACTCGTCCCCGTCGGCAAAGCTTATTCAGGTTTCACCGATGCCGAACTCAAACAGCTCGACACCTTCATTCGCCAGAACACGACGGAAACCTTCGGTCCCGTCCGCGCCGTCAAACCCGAACTGGTGCTCGAAGTCGCCTTCGACGCCGTGCAAGCAATCAAAGCGTCACAAGTCCGGCGTCGCCATGCGCTTCCCGCGCATCCATCGCATCCGCTGGGACAAACCCGCCGCCGAAGCCGACACAATGGACACGATCAAAGCGTTGATCGTGTAACGAGCCGCGGGCTCCACTACAGACGGTTTGCGCGCAGCGATTCCGAATCGCCAAAGACGCTTCTCTCAATACTGACGACAGATCGACGCAATCCAGCCCAAGTCATGCAGATATACTTCAAAAGCAAAAATAGCCGGACTTCCAAATATGCCGCTTCGCTCAAGCGATCTTCTTTGTGAATGGCGAGCGCCGAAGACCTTTGAGCGTGTATTGAAAGGTTTGCGGAATGCCTACCGACCACGGAGCCTTTTCACAGACCCGACGCTAAACCGGTCGCATCGCGAACTCTGGGCAGCATGCGCGTTTTGCGCGGCTGTATCTGCCCGCACGGTGCGACTGACACGTTCCGACGCCAAAAACTCCGATTTCGAGGTCAGCTTGCGCGACGGCAGTCAAATTCGTCTTCAATTCGTTGAGGCCGATCTGCCTGGTAGAAAACGTGGCGACGAGTACCGCCAGAAAGCCGGGCGTCCTGGCAAGGTCACTGCCGATCCATACAGCAATTGGATTGAGCGGCGGAACAAGATCCCTGAAGCATTGAAAAATTGCATCGAGAAAAAGGTTCGAAAGGGCTACCCCCAGGATGTGAGCCTTTTCATTTACCTGAACATAGCCACGTACGGCCAGTGGAGTTCAGAAATCGAGCGCGACATTATAACGGCTGCCAGGGACTTTGGCTCTCGCTTCCGATCGGTGTGGGTCCTGTGGAATGGTAGGTTGTATCGCGCATGGCCCAACCCCTCCTCTGGCGAAGGCGGCCCCATGTTTAGCGGCCGCCTAGTGCGCCTCGGACGTTGGAAGGAACACCACGCGACCCGACGCGCATTCAATGAAATGTTTACGTCGCCGCGCAGTGACTAACGCCCGTCCGCGGCCCAGCTGTGAGGCAATACTGACTACACTACCGTCGGCGTCGTTGACACGACGCTGCCCGTTCACTACCAACGTTTCCATGACGACGACCATAGCACACGCACGACGCCGCGCAGGGCATTGCCCCGCGGGCCGCCGGTGTGTCTGAGCGCGATCGCTCCGTCATCATGCCGAGCCGGGCCCCGACGCCCGGCTTTTTTTATTGCCACGCGCGATCAGCACCGGGAACCCGCTACCACCGCCAAACTATATCGCCACGAGGTCCGCCATGTACGTCCCCGCCGCCTTCAAGGTCCCGCCCGAGGTTGCAACGCGCTTCGTCCGCGAGCGCGGATTCGGTGTCATGATCGCGGTAGACGGCACCATGCCTACCGCCGTGCATCTGCCGTTTCTCATGGACCAAACTGCCCCTGGGCAATTCCGCCTCGAGGCCCACGTGGCACGCGCCAATGCATTCCACGAGATCATCGCGCGCGCCCCTGACGTGCTGGTCACCGTCAGTGGCCCCGACGCCTATATCTCGCCCGACTGGTACGTGGCCAAAGATCAGGTGCCGACCTGGACTTACATCGCTGTCCATCTGCGCGGCACCGCCCGCATTCTGCCGCCCGAAGCCGCAGCCAGCCATTCCGACCGTCTGAGTGCTGCCTTCGAGGCCCGGCTGCTGCCAAAGCCGCCGTGGCGCTCGGAAAAGATGTCGCAAGACAAACGCCGTGCGATGCTCGCGGCCATCGTCGCGTTCGAAATCACCGTCACCGGCATCGATGCGACCTGGAAACTTGGCCAGCACAAGCCGCGCGCCGACCGGATCGAGGTCGCCCGCATGCTTGCCTGGCGCGGTGCCTGGTCCGAATGCGCCATCGCCGAGTTCATGCAGGCGAAGCTCAAAGATGACCGTTAACCGCTGATCGGGGCGCACGGCCGGCAAATTCCGATTGACATCCCGCCCCGCAGACAACACCAAGCAGCCTCATCCGGCGCCTGCGGACATGGTGGAACCGGTAGACACACAAGACTTAAAATCTTGAGGGGGCAACCCCGTGCGGGTTCGAGTCCCGCTGTCCGCACCACTCCCGAGAGAACCACCGTCATGATCGGGAAAGCCCTCGTTCTGTTTTCCGGCGGGCAAGACAGCACCGTCTGCCTGGCCTGGGCGCTGGAGCGGTTCGAGCACGTGGAAACCATTGGCTTCGACTACGGCCAGCGCCACCGCATTGAGCTGGAATGCCGCGCGGATGTCCTCGGCGTGTTGCGGCGGGATTTTCCACACTGGGCCGCCAAGCTCGGCAACGATCATCTGCTCGATCTCGGCGTTCTGAGCCACATCAGCGACACGGCACTCACCAGCGAAACCGCCATCACCTTCAACACCAGCGGCCTGCCGAGCACGTTCGTGCCGGGTCGCAATCTGCTGTTCTTCACCTTCGCAGCCACCGTCGCTTATCGCCGCGGGCTTAAACACCTGATCGGTGGCAT
This sequence comes from uncultured Alphaproteobacteria bacterium, assembly GCA_963847145.1. Taxonomy (GTDB): domain Bacteria; phylum Pseudomonadota; class Alphaproteobacteria; order Rhizobiales; family Hyphomicrobiaceae; genus JABFRJ01. Next base: position 114,459 of record CAWJYN010000011.1, on the reverse strand, counting down.
GTGCGAGACCGACTACTCCGGCTATCCCGACTGCCGCGATGACACGCTCAAAGCGCTGCAGGTCGCGCTGAATCTTGGCATGGATCAACGCTTCGTGGTTCACACGCCACTGATGTGGATCGACAAGTCGCAAACCTGGGCACTGGCCCGCGATCTCGGCGGCGCAGCGCTGACCCAGCTTGTCATCGATCACACGCACACCTGCTATCTGGGCGACCGCACGCACAAGTACGCCTGGGGTTATGGCTGCGGCAGCTGCCCGGCCTGTGAACTGCGCGCCAAAGGTTACGCGAAATTTGCCGCCAAATAGTCAGGCTGACACCACACCTTCCAATTCTGCCCGCACTTTGCTAACAGAACCGCGGGCCACCTCTCCCCACCGAGAGGCAACTATCTGGAAGGATAGATCATGACGATCGTCAAACCGCTCAAGAAACCGGCTGTCGCACATTTTTCCTCCGGCCCCTGCGCCAAGCGCCCAGGCTGGTCTCTCAAAGCCCTCGAAGGCGCCTTCCTCGGCCGCTCGCATCGCGCCAAAGACGGCAAAGCGCGCCTCAAACTCGCCATCGACAAAACCAAGGCGCTGCTCGGCCTCCCGCCGGGCTTTCACTGCGCTGTTGTGCCAGCGTCGGATACCGGTGCCTACGAAATGGCGATGTGGGCCATGCTCGGACCGCGCGGCGTTGATGCACTGAGCTGGGAAAGTTTCGGCGCCGGCTGGGTGACCGACCTTACCAAGCAGTTGAAGCTCAAAGACGCGCGTGTTCTCAATGCTGACTACGGCCATTTGCCGGATCTGAGCAAAGTCAACTTCGCCCACGATGTGCTGTTCACAGCCAATGGCACGACATCCGGCGTGAAGATACCGAACTACGACTGGATCCCGGCCAACCGCGAAGGCCTCACGTTCGTGGACGCAACCTCGGCTGCCTTCGCACAACCGGTCGATTGGTCGAAGGTCGATGTGTTCACGTTCTCCTGGCAGAAAGTGCTTGGCGGCGAAGCGGCGCATGGGATGCTGATCTTGTCACCGCGCGCCGTCGCACGCCTTGAGAGCCACACACCGGCATGGCCCATGCCGAAAATCTTCCGCATGACCAAGGGCGGCAAGTTCATGGCGGAGATCTTCGAGGGCGAGACGATCAACACGCCGTCCATGCTGGCACTGGAAGACTATCTCGACGCGTTGAAGTGGGCTGACAGCATCGGCGGCGGCCAAGCGCTCGCTGCACGCGCGGATGCCAACGCGAGCACGCTCAACGCCTGGGTGGATCGCACCGCATGGATCGATAACCTCGCTGTCGTGCCGGCGACGCGCTCCAACACCAGCGTGTGTCTGAAGATCGTCGATCCCGCCGTGACCAAGCTCTCTCTCGATGCGCAGGCAGCCTTCGCCAAAGCCATGGCTGCAGCGCTCGACAAAGAAGGCGCAGCCAACGATATCGCCTTCTACCGCGATGCGCCGCCAGGCCTGCGCATCTGGACCGGCTCCACCATTGAAAAGACCGACGTCGAAGCGCTGCTGCCTTGGCTTGATTGGGCTTTCGCAACTGAGAAGGCGAAGATGGCCTAGGCCACGTGAGCAGCCAATCACAACTGTCATCCTCGGGCTTGTCCCGAGGACCCAGAGTGCAACAGGCTCGGATGTCGCTGAATCAGCGGCACCGCCGCAACATACCAACAAACCGCTGGACTCGTTGATGGATGGGTCCTCGGGACAAGCCCGAGGATGACAACTTTTTCTATCTCAAGCGCCACCCAATCGCGCAGAGGAACGTCTTCATGACACCAACTACCAAACCCCGCGTGCTCATCTCCGATGAACTGTCCCCCGCTGCCGTGCAGATCTTTAAGGATCGCGGCATCGAGGTGACGTTCGAACCCAATCTCGGCAAAGACAAAGACAAGCTGCTGGCAGCCATTGCCGGCTACGACGGCCTCGCCATCCGCTCGGCAACCAAGGTGACCGACAAACTGCTGGCGCAAGCGACGGGCCTCAAGGTCATCGGCCGTGCCGGCATCGGCGTCGACAACGTTGATATCAAAGCGGCCACCGCGCGCGGCATCATCGTGATGAACACCCCGTTCGGCAATTCGATCACAACAGCTGAACATGCCATCTCGATGATGATGGCGCTCGCCCGCCAGATCCCCGAGGCGGATCGCTCAACACAAGCCGGCAAATGGGAAAAATCGCGCTTCCTCGGCGTCGAACTCTTTTCCAAGACGCTCGGCGTGATCGGCTGCGGCAACATCGGTGCCATCGTTGCCGATCGTGGCGTTGGGCTGAAGATGAAGGTGATCGCGTTCGATCCGTTCCTTTCGCCGGAGCGCGCCGTTGCTTTGGGCGTCGAAAAGGTCGAACTTGAGGACCTGCTGCGCCGCGCCGACTTCATCACGCTGCACACGCCGCTCACTGAGAAAACGCGCAATATCCTGGATACCAAGGCGCTCGCCAAAACCAAAGCCGGGGTTCGCATCATCAATTGCGCACGCGGCGGCCTGATCGACGAAGCGGCCCTGCTGGCGGCGCTGAAGTCGGGCCACGTGGCGGGCGCGGCACTCGACGTGTTCGAAGTTGAGCCCGCGAAAGAGAACCCGCTGTTCGGTGCGCCCAATCTCATCGCCACTCCCCATCTCGGTGCAGCAACCGGCGAAGCGCAAGAAAACGTCGCGTTACAGGTCGCTGAGCAGATGTCAGATTATCTGTTGCGTGGTGCCATCTCCAACGCCGTCAACTTCCCCTCGATCACAGCGGAAGAAGCGCCGCGGCTGCGCCCCTTCATCAAGCTCGTTGAACAACTTGGCAGCTTTGCTGGCCAGCTGACGGAGACGCAGATCAAAGGCATCCGCATTGCCTACTCAGGTGAAGTCGCCAAGCTCAACGTGAAGCCGATGACGGCGGCCGCGGTCGCCAACGTGCTGAAGTTCCACATGGGCGAGGGCATCAACATGGTCTCGGCCGTCAGCCTCGCGGAAGAGCGCGGCGTGCGCATCGAGACGACAACCGCCACACAAGCTGGCGCCTACGAAAGCTACATCAAGCTCACGGTCGTCACCGATGACTATGACCGTGCTGTCGGTGGCACAGTCTTCGCCGATGGGCGGCCGCGCTTTATTCAAGTGCGCGATATCAACATGGAGTTCGAGTTGACACCGGACATGCTGTTCGTGCGCAATGCCGACAAGCCGGGCTTCATCGGTCAGTTCGGCAACGTGATGGGCAACGCCGGCGTCAACATCGCCACCCTCAACCTCGGCCGCGATCGTCCGGGCGGCGACGCCATCTGTCTCGTCTCAGTGGATGAGCCGATCTCCGACGCCGTGCTCGCCCAGGTGAAAGCCCTGCCGCAAGTCATTCGGGCGAACCGCTTGCGGTTTTAGCGAGACGCGAACGTGTGGCGGATAAAGGCGCCCTGCGCGCCCGTCATCCGCCTTCACGCGCTCCGGCCGTGCGGCGACAACATCGCAGCCAAGTCGCCCGCGGCGGCGGATGGCACTACGCTTATCCGCCCTACCGGTTTAAGTTTTCTACTTGATTTCTTCCGTGGCGGGTGGTCCGGACGTAGCGTCCCTGCGGACGGGTGCAGGGTGGTAGCTCTGCGCGCGAAGCGCCACTTTCGCCGGGATCGACATGCGTGCTCTGTGCCGCAACTGTTGTGAGATTGTCGATGGCTCGCAAGCCTCCTGCGAGCTATGCGGTTCAACGCGCCTTGTTGCACACGCCGAAATCGAAACACTGACCACAGCCCACATCGATTGCGACGCGTTCTACGCAAGCGTCGAAAAGCGCGACCGGCCGGAGATCCGTGATCAGCCGCTGATCGTCGGCCATGCAGGTGGACGCGGTGTCGTCACCACCGCCTGCTACATCGCGCGTAAATTCGGCGTACGCTCGGCGATGCCCATGTTCAAGGCCATGGAGGCCTGCCCGCAAGCGGTGGTGTTATCGCCGGATATGGCCAAGTACAAAGCTGTCAGCCTAGCCATCCGTGAGATTTTCCTGGCGGCCACCGACATCATCGAGCCCGTGTCGCTGGATGAGGCCTATCTCGATCTCAGTGAAGACAACCGCCACGAGGGCCCGACGGCCGCCTCGGCGCTGGCCTGGATTTCCAAGCGCGTGGTGCGCGAGGTAGGCATCACCGTGTCGATCGGGCTGGCGCCAAACAAGTTCCTGGCAAAGCTGGCGTCAGAAATGCAGAAGCCGCAGGGGTTTTCTGCCGTCGGGCAAGCGGAAGCACGGGCTCGGCTGGCACCAATGTCGATCCGCAAGATCAACGGCGTCGGCCCTGCCACCGCCAGCCGCATGGAAGCACAGGGCTTCGCCACCATTGGTGATTTGCAAGCGCTGAGCCCGCAAGATCTCAATGCGCGCTTCGGCAGCTTCGGCAAACGGCTGGCGCAGTATGCGCACGGCCACGACGACCGGCAGGTCACACCGTCGCGGCCCACCAAAAGCATCTCGGCTGAGGACACCTTCCGCAAAGATATCTCAAGCGAAGCGCAGTTGATCGATGAGGCAGCGCGGCTCAGCCCGAAGGTGGCTGCAGCGCTGGTGCGCAAAGGTCTGGCCGGGCAGACGATCGTGCTGAAACTCAAAACCCACGACTTCAAGCTCTCGACGCGTCACCTGCGCCTCGCGCATCCGACTCAGCGAGCCGAACTCATTCAGCAAGCCGCTGCCACCCTGATCGCCCGCGAAGCCGACGGCCGCCTGTTCCGCCTGATCGGCGTTGGGATGGCAGACCTGTGTGCCGCCGACGAAGCCGATCCGCCGGATTTGTTTGGCTAACCCTCAAGCCGCCGCGACCAACTTCCGCAACCGCGACACATCCACGCCCTGCGTCGCATGCCACAGATCGTAGGCATTCTGCATCGTAAGCCAGGAGGCCGGCGTCGTGTCGAAGACCGCCGCCAGCCGCACCGCCATCGCAGGCGTAACGGGCTGGCGCTCCGTGAGTATGTCGTAAAGCGTCTGCCGCGAGACGCCCAAGGCTTCCGCAATCTCGACCTTAGACCGCTTCAACGCCGGCAGCACAATCTCCCGGAGCATTGCTCCAGGATGCGTGGGGCAGCGGCTTGCGGCACGCTTTGGGTACTCAACCATGACACTCTCTTCTGCTTCACTAGTGGTAGCCTTCAAGGTGGACATCGATCGCATCCTCATCGAGCCACGCGAAGGTTATCTGGAAATTTCCAGACACCGAGACAGCGTACTGTCCTTTCCTCGGCCCTTTCAGCGGGTGAAATCCAAATCCCGGCAACCGCATGTCCGTTGGACGCTTGGAAGCATCCAGACGATCCAGAAGTATCGTCACGCGCGGCTGCCACTCTGCTGCAATCTCCTTGGTCTTACCATCCACCCAAAAACGTTTCAGCACGCGGCTCTTGAACGTCCGTATCATGAGGAGTTCCTGTCGAAACTTCAGTATTGTATTCGCACATTTTCCAGCCTCCTCGTTCGGAAGTTCTAGTCTGACTACGGTTCAACCGTTATCGAGGTTGTGAGTGCTCAATCGCGCGTGACCGAGCACCCTAGTCAGCCTATCCCTAATGTGTATGCCTATGCCTTACGCTAGTCAACCAATAAGCTACAACCGCACTCTATCGTCTCTCTGGTGCGTTAGCTCACTTCCGCACCAGCTGCCCCAATAAACGCAAAAAGGCCGCCCGAAGGCGGCCTTTTCGTTTGAGAAGTCACTACGCGGCTCTTGTAACCGGCAGCTTCTTATCCTCCTCGAGTTCGTTCTCAGCTCCAGACTTCAGTGCAATTCCGATATACCGAACGCGTCCTGCTATCTTGGCTTTCTGAACTCCCAGGTCTCCAAATTCACGTCCAAAGGTTGGCAGCGCAAGCGGTTCTTTCTGCTGTTCTTCACACCACGCACAATAGTCTTCGTAGAGTGTCGTTGCAGTAAGGCTTGTACCCTCCGACTCTTCGATCCTCTCGTTCCTGAACCTGATCACATCCGTTTCCGGCGCAATCAACTTTGGCGACGACTTGTTGTCGTTCGCAACACCGAGACGAGGCTTAGCCGCGTGCATCGGATGGGGCGCCAACTCGACACTGCGCGACGTCGCTGTGCTAGGCACAGACGGCGCCGCAACATCATAGAGACGCCACGTGGAGAAGGCGACGTACATACCAAACCCCGAACCGATCTCCAGCAACACGGCGACAAATACTGCCAGCGCCGTCTGCACGTCCTCAGTCTTGATGCCCGGCAGCACGAGGCTTGCGAGCTTAGCGAGAACGGCCGCTTGAGGATCAGCCTCGGCCATGGCATTCGTGCCCTTGGCTTGAGCCAACTTGGTGTTGATATCAGAGATCACACCATCCCACTTCTTAGCCTGATCAGCCGAGGCGAGCTCGGACAGAAGGCCCTGATACTTGCCACAGAAGTCGCGACCTTGCGGACCCGTCACTTCCGAGCAATTCTTCGTTTGAGCCCACGCGCGTTGCAGCTTGTAGGTCTCAATCTCACCCGTGACGGTTTGGATTGGACGATGCTGGGGAATCCAGCTCATCTGATCCTGGGCACGTTTGAGATCATTCCGGAGATCCTTGTAAGATGCGGCATCAACTGACCGCTGGCCGTTTGTATCCATCCGATTCAGCGCAGCATGACCGAGAGCTGACGTGAGGGAGTAAACTGAAACGACCACCCAGAGAACGGCCGAAGCCACTGCCTGAGACCAGACCCTATTTTTGATTGCGGCAAAGAAGAAGAACGGAACTAACGCCTTGAAGCAATCTGCAGCGGCCGATGCGGCCCCGTAAATCTGCTTGTCGACTTCAGTCATGCCGAGACTGTAGCCGAAGCGCCAATTCATCGCTGCCGAGACGGCTAAAAGTACACCAGCAGCTAATACGCCTAACGCACCAAGAGCATGTTTCATTGCTCTCCTCCAAAGGTAAGGCCCGTTACGAGGAACGCGTTAAGCTTCACGGGCCGTTTCACATGCGAGGATGACGCACAAAAGGCTCTCCGGTGACGAACCAATCGCCACGTTTACTGCGCCTCGTGACTGCTTGTAGGCCTCATCCCAAATGAGACCCTACAACCCTGACGCGTCACTCAGCGCTCTTATGAGCCTGTCATTGAGCCGTTCATCTTTGGCATTTCTGCTCTGCCGCCGCTCGGCTGACACAGTAAAGCCATCCATGTGACCCGGGAGTTACCCACTTACAAATGCGGATAACGCCACTCCTCTGAGCGGTTATCTACATGATTCGTTAGGAGTTGCGCGTTTTTTCCGGATTTGAGCAGCCAGATACCCAGGATGCGGACAAATGAACGGCACCAAGCGCCAACCGTTCCGCGCCTTGAAAGCGCCCCGCCGCCGCCGCAGTTCCCGCGGAGCGGGGTTTGTTGCGTTAGCACCTCAAGGTTGAGCCGCTAGATGATGGGGATCACGCGCCCCGCACCCCAAGATGTGGCGTTTGCGGTGCGGCAAGCGCCCTGGGTAGGAAATGACCGCGAGGGTCATCGAACAAACATCTTTCCGGACTTCACTTTGGCCGATGCAGCACAGCGCGAGCCACGCGAGCGACCGCGTTGTGCAACTTGCATGGGATTGATCCCTACGATGACGCAAGATCAAACAACGAACATCGGCTTGATTGGCGGCGCGCGCCCAAGGCGATCGGTCGTGAGACGGAGCGCATGCGTACGCGCTGACAGCGCCACGGCTCTCAGCTGGCTTCTGCCGCACCGCAGCAACACACTCTGGCAACACACTCTGGCAGAAAGGACTGTTATTTCAGTTATGATCATTTACGGGTGCGTCATCTTGGGGTAGGTGTGAAAATGGTCAGTTGGCGTTGTGTTTGACCACTACCAAGGCGCGCGGCCCGGCACACTCTGTGCATTGACCACGTGCGTTGATGCCTGGTTTAAGACAGCACAATACACTGGCGAGCGAGTTTGCCGCAAAAGTGACCAGCACAGTCCGGGATCCTGACAGGATCTCAGCTGTAAGCCGATCATTTTAAGCCTTTGACCACGCAGACCTTGAACATGTGGATCTGAAACTGCACTAATCGATGACTGCCTTCATCTGAAGCATGCCGATGTCGGTCACGTTTGACACTTCCGGACGCTGGTAGCACCCCGCAAGGGTTGCTTGATCTACCCAATGTCCTAAGCTTCGAGCGCGTACCACCCGCACCGCATCTGATCGCGGCCGCTGCAGATAACCTCTCAGTCCAGATGTGCGCAGAGCAGACGCCGCAGAGCAGACAAAGTGCGAACCTGATCGCCTATTGTGGCGTTGACGTAAGGCAGTTGGAGTTCCCATGGGTAAAGCAACCGGAGTCTTCCTGATCCTGGCAGGTGTTGGCACTGCAGCGTTAGTGCTGCCGGCAGTCGATAAGGACGCGGAGCGGCAGTTGGCCGATGTCGTGCGGATCGCCACCGGGGGCGCACCACAGCCCCCCGCCGATCAGCGCTCAACACAAGCGGCCCCAACAGCAGCGCCCGCCCGGATTACCATCGCGCCCATTGCCCCGGTCGCCGCCCCTGCCGCGCTGCCGCCATCGCAACCGGCGGTCAAACCCGCGACCGCCATCGTTATCATGACGCCAGCGGCCACCGAGCCAACGGCGTCGCCGGTACTCAAAACCCAGCCGCAAGTCATCACCCGTAACGCAACCGCTTTGCCGGCGCGCCCTGCTGATACAGAAGCACGTGCCGACTTGGCACGTGACATCCAGCGCGAACTGAAGCGCGTTGGTTGCTATGACGGCGACGTTTCGGGCGAGTGGTCGCCCGGCACACGGCGCGCCATGAAGACATTCATTGATCGCGTCAATGCTGCACTCCCGATCGACGAACCCGATCATATTCTTCGCACCATGGTGCAGGGCCACCCAGGCTTCGCTTGTGGCAAGGCGTGCCCATCCGGACAGTCTGCCGCCAGCGATGGCCGCTGCCTGCCCTCGGCTATAGTCGCGCAAAAGGCGCCAACGCCGAAAGTCGCGGTGCCGAAAGACGTGGCCATTATCTCCAATTCAACCGCCGCGTCCGTCACGACAGGCGCTCTGGCGTCGGACACGCGGACTGCCGCCGCCCGGCCAGCCGCGCCCAAGCCGGCCTGGGAAACGACAATCGCGGCTGCCCCGGTGGGCCCGCTTCCGGGCAGTGAGCCGCGCATGGCCATCGGTGGTCCAGTCCAGCAGCCGTTGCAAGCTATCGGACCGCGCACGCCCAATGGCGTCACCGCTAACGGCACATCGGGCGCGCAAACCAACGGATCGGCCATCGAAACATCACTTGTCCCTGGTGCCATCGCAGCACTCGCAGCCGGGGCGGCAGCTGCTGGCCAATCCAAATCCGAAACACGCGGCCTGCGCGAACCTCTCGCCAAGCCCCAACGTGCCGCAGCCGTTGAGACCAACGAGCCCGCTGCCAGCGACACTGTAAGCAAGCCCGCAGCTGTGGCGAGCAAGCCGGCGTCGCGCCCGCAGCCCATCGTTCGCCGTCCACCGCCGGAAGTGTTCAAGTTTCCGGCGCCGAACTATCTCGGGCTTTCGGTTCCGAAGTTCACCAGCTTCCAGAAGCCAGAGCGCAGCTCATTCGGTCCGCGCGTCTATGAAAGCTATGTGCGCAATCTGCGTTGAGAGTGCCGAGTGCTGATGGCCCGCGCAGCCGCCGCATGGCGGCTCAGGGCCATGGCCGCTGCAATTGCGCTGGTGCCGAACGGTGCGGCGGCACAAGCGCCAACGGCATCACTCACCGCGGCTGACGACCGCGCTGCACGTTCGGCACTGGCAGGCGCCAAACTCCGCGCCGCCTACCCCGATCATATCATTGGCATCGACAACGGCGTGGTCGTCTGGCGCGACGGCACCCGCATGCCCCTCGACGACGGCGCGCCCGCCAAGACGTTGGACGCTTGGCTGGCCGGCCCTGATCTCAAGGATATGATCCGCCTGCCCTACCCCGCGGGGGCTGCGCTGACACCGCCGCCGGCTGCAAGCGATCCCGGCCGTGCCCGCAACGCCGCGTTCTTCGCCAAGATGTATGGCGATTGCCGTAACGGCGAGGTCGCCAAAGAATTGGTCGATGTAGTCTGGTTGCCCTCACGATCACGCATCAAACTGAAAGTCACACGCGTCAATGGCGTCGCCGAAAGAATTGCGGCCATCAGTGCTGAACTCGACGCACTCCCGCCCGCGTTCAATGTCTATCTGCTGCCGCCAGCGGGCGCTTTCCATTGCCGTCCGATCGCTGGCACCGAACAGGCCAGCGCACACGGCTACGGCATCGCCGTCGATATCGCTGTGCAACTGGCCCACTACTGGCGCTGGTCAAAGCCGGACGCTGCTGGACAGCCCATTTGGCGCAACGCAATCCCCACAGAGATCGTCACCATTTTTGAGCGTCACGGCTTCATCTGGGGCGGCCGCTGGTCACACTACGACACCATGCACTTCGAGTACCGGCCCGAGCTGCTCAGCAAGTGAGCCCCGCCAACTTCAGATCAGACCCATGGGTCTGAAGCGCATTCGCACTCACGTCAGGTCCGCACCGAACCGCTCGCGAAAAATGTGCGCGCCTTTCGGCGTGATCTGGATGGCGCGCGTGCCATCGAGCCGCCGGGTCCAGCCTTTCGCCAAACTGTGCGTGCAGATCGCCGCGCCAACCGCGCCGCCGAGATGCAGCCGCCGCTCACTCCAATCAAGACAAGGGCGGCACAGCACGCGGCCGGAACTTTTGGTGCGCCGCGCGAACATCGGCGCAGTGTCGATGCCGATATCACCCAGGAAGGCCATGCCGCTGTCGGTGAGAATGCCAGCGTCGCTGGTCAGTTCGATGCGGCCACGGGCAAGCAGCGCATCGGCGAGTCCGACGCCCAAGTGGCCGGCGAAGTGATCGTAGCAGGTCCGTGCGCGGCGCAGCGCGGCGTCACGTGGACCGACCGTCAACCGCGCACGCTGCGGCGCCAGCTCTGCGGCCACTTGCATAATGCTCTCCAGCATCTGTGCCACCGAGGGCGTCGCTAAACGATGATAGCGATGTCGCCCTTGCTGCTCGACCTTGATGAGGCCAGCCGTCGTCATCCGATTGAGATGACCGCTGGCGGTTTGCGGCGTGATGCCGGCCGCCTTCGCAAGTTCCGTCGCCGTCAGCGCGCGGCCATCCATCAACGCCTGCAGCATGGACGCCCGCGCCGGCTCACCCGACAGCGCAGCAACTTCGGCGAACAAAGTGTTGTTGGACATCAGGCAGTCTCCGGAAGCACGGAGATACGATAGCAGAGTTCCGCCACCGACACTTCGGTACTGGCCGTAACGTCCGGTCGCTGAGTGGCGCACGGTGCACCCATGAGCACTTGGCCCTCCATCAAACGCAACAGGTGGTACACGGTGACCAGAGGGCAGCGGCGGGTGCTAAGCCCCGGGGCGATTGTCCGGCTCTGGCGGCGCCGCAGCCGAACGCGGCGCGCGCTTAGACACCTGGACTCGCGCTTGCTCGCCGACATCGGCCGCACCGACGCCGAGCGCTGCCGCGAGTGTGCGAAGTGGTTCTGGAAAAAGTAGTGCGTGGGGCCTTGCACTGTTCAAATTGCTGATGCCGGCACACCCATTAACCCAGCATTCACCGCGTTTCTAGAGCCGATCTTTAACTCCCTGCGCTACTCTCCCACCTAACTTTCGGGAGGAACAACCAATGACATCGACCATTCTCACAGTTGCCTTTGGTGCCGCAGCGCTGGTGCTGCTGCTCGCCACCGCCGCCATCTACAACCGCCTTATCGCGCTCAACCGGCGCTGCGAACAGGCCGAAGCCGACATCGACGTGCAGCTCAAACAGCGCCACGACCTCATCCCCAACCTCGTCGAAACCGTGAAGGGCTACGTTGGCCATGAGCGCGGCACGCTGGAAGCCGTCATGAAGGCGCGCAACGCTGCCGTGGCTGCCCCATCAGCCGGCGCTGAAGCCGCGCTCGGCGGCGCTCTCAGCCGCCTGATGGCGGTCGCCGAAGCCTATCCAGATCTCAAGGCCTCGACGCAATTCTCCGAGTTGCAAATGGAAATCGGCGACACGGAAAACAAAATCGCAGCCGCCCGCCGCTACCTCAACAACGCGACGAACGAATACAACGTCTCCACCGAAGTGTTCCCCGCCAACATGGTGGCCAGCGTGTTCGGCTTCGCCAACCGCGCCACCGGCGTCATCGCCAAGGAAAGCCGCGGCACCATCGATGCTGCGCCGGCGGTGAAGTTCTGAACGTCCTGACAGGGGTCAGACCCATGGGTCTGACCCCATAGCTCGATGTAGGAGTTCGCCATGCTCGGCGTCTACGGACTGCACGGTCATATCCGTCACAATGCAATGAAGTCGGCGAGCCTGATGTCCGGCTTCGTCGTGCTGATCTGCTTATCGTGGTATGCGTGGTGTATCGTTTACACGGCGATCGCTCAGGTCTGGTGGCCGCACCTGCTGAAGGGCCGCCGTTACCACCGGCAGCATAACGATTTCGACTTCGCACAGGTTCTCGATATTTTCGACAAAGCACTCGACACCGCGTTGTTCCGCTGGTGGGTGCCGCTGCTGCTGTCGGCCATGTGGTTCCTCGTCGCCTTCCTGGTGCATGCCGACATGATCCGGATGGCGACCGGCGCACGCCCCGTGACGCGCAAGGAAGAGCCAAAACTTTACAACATGGTCGAGACTTCTCGCGATTACCGCCGGGTTGCCGATGCCGCGCGTGGAGATCATGCGTTCTGGTGCACTCAATGCCTATGCCAGCGGGCTTGGGCCGGACGATGCGGTCATCGCCGTCTCGCGCGGGCTCCTGCGCGCGTTGAGCGATGATGAGCTGGAAGCCGTGCTCGCTCATGAGATGACGCACATCAAGAACTACGACGTGCGGCTGATGGTGGTGGCGACGTGCTTTGCCGGTGGCTTGACGCTGCTCGGCAATGGCGTCTCGCGCCTGCTGTTCCCGCCGCAGACAAATTACGACACCCTGCACTACACCTACCAGCGTGACCATCAAGACGAGCCGCGCGAGAGCGGGCGCGAAGCTGCGGCAGCCGCGCTGATCGAGGTCGAGGCCACATCTCCGGTTGCTGTGGTGGTCTCGCTGTTTGTCGCCGTCGTCTTCTTTGCGATGGCGCACGTGCTGTCGCTGCTGATCCAGTTCGCTGTATCGCGGGCGCGGGAATTCATGGCGGATGCTGGCGCCGTGGAGCTCACCAAGAACCCTGATGCGTTGATCGCGGCACTCCGCAAAATCTCTGGCCACGATAATATCCCTGGCCTCAATGCCAACGTCCGCGCGATGATGATCTCGTCGCGTTTCGAGGGCGCCTTCGCCACCCATCCGCCCATTGAGACGCGTGTGATGGCACTACAGCAGTACGGCGGTGGGCGCATCATGGACCGGCCGCGGCGCGCGGCGGCGAAGGTGGCAGCAACTGACGCTGGCGTGGCCACCCCCGCGGGGGCGCTTGGCATCGCCGGCGGACGCGCGGTGTTCGGGCGCAAGCGCCGGAGCATCAACGCGTGAACGGATCAGCGTCGCGCTTGCGCGGCATGACATTCGACGGGCCGGTTTCGAGCACTTCGACGGTGTCGCCGACGGTGATGGTGCCGAGCGTTTGCGCAGCGAGGTTCTGGCCGAAAATAATTCCGCCATCGGCTGCGCGATGAAACGCGCTCAGCGTTTGCAGCGGTTCGTGCGGCGACAGCTGCACGCCCGTTTCCGGATCGAGTGTCGTCATCACGCAGCGCGCGCACGGCTTGGCGATGCGCAGGATCACAGCACCGATGCGGATGCGCTGCCACGTATCCTCCGCCCAGGGTGACGCGCCGGACACGACAATGTTCGGCCGGAACTGGCGCATGATGTGGCCGCTCATGCCGCGCGCGTTCAAGTTCTCCAGCGACGACGTGCTGGCGATCAACATCGGAAACCCATCCGCAAAGCTGACATGTTCGCCGGGCAACGCCGCCGACGACGAACTCGGCCGCGCCGTCACATCATGCATGTGGACGAGTTGCACGGGCCGGCCAAGCACGCCGCCCAGCCACGCGTTTGCACGCTCCGGCGCGCGCCGCGCCTGCACGGTGTCGCGCCAGACGACGACGTCGCTCACCGGCGCATCGGCGCCAGGGTCCGCAATCGCGATCCGTCCGGCTTCGGCGTGCGCGATCTCGATGCCGCCCGCTGTCTGCACCACATCGAGTGTCGCCATCGCACGCACGTCGCGCTGCGTGAGGAAGCGGTTGCTGGCATCCGCGATCAGCCAGCGGCGATCCCCCGCTAGGCCTTCATGGCGCACATCGGCGCGCCGCAGGTCGTGCCCGCGCAGGCTCTTGACGGGATAGGCATGCAAACTCGCGACGGTGATGGGCATGACAACTCCTGCAAACCGTACCGTTAACGTCGACGCTGATCTGTTCACCAATTAAGGGCGATTCCATTCATTTTAGTCCGCCAACAGAGTTAATCGACGCTAGGCCACTTTATGGCCGATTCTGCGGGTTTTTATACATTTCCGCACCCACCCTAGCGGCCCCTTCCGCGAAGGCATCCAGCGGCCTCCTGGATCGATTTTAGAGGCCTTCCAAGCGGTGAGCCTCGCTCGGATTTGTAGAGCAGCCCGCTCAGGGCTCCAAGCGGCGCCTTTAACCAACCGCTGAAGAACAAACCGCGTTTCTCAGCCTGTGCGGCCGATTAAGCTTACCCCTGCCGCTCGTTTCATTCCCCCCCGGGTGAGGCGGCCGATCATGGTCACTAACCCGCCCTGCGCGCCTTCGCCTGGCGGCGGCGTGCGTGCAGGATCGGTTCGGTGTAGCCGCTGGGCTGGGCTGCGCCTTTCAAGACGAGATCGCAGGCCGCAGCAAACGCCACGCCATCGAACGTCGGCGCCATCGGCGTGTAGCCCGGATCGCCGGCGTTCTGTTTGTCGACCACCGCGGCCATCCGTTTCATCGTCTCGATGATCTGCGCCTCTGTCGTGATGCCGTGCTGCAGCCAGTTGGCCATGTGCTGCGCTGAAATGCGCAACGTCGCGCGATCTTCCATCAGCCCGACGTTGTTGATGTCCGGCACCTTCGAGCAGCCGACGCCCTGGTCGATCCAGCGTACGACATAGCCGAGAATACCTTGCGCATTGTTATCAAGCTCGGCCTGCACATCGGCCGGACTCCAATTGATGCGATCGGCGATGGGGACCGTGAGAATGCTGTCGAGCGAAGCGCGCGGGCGCGATTTCAGCTCCGCCTGCCGGGCCGCAACATTGACTTTGTGATAGTGCAGCGCGTGCAAGGTCGCCGCTGTCGGCGACGGGACCCACGCTGTATTGGCGCCCGCCATTGGGTGGCCGATTTTCTGCTCCAGCATAGCCGCCATCAGATCCGGCATCGCCCACATGCCCTTGCCGATCTGCGCATGCCCTGGCAGCCCACAAGCGAGGCCGATATCGACATTGGAATCTTCATAGGCCTTGATCCACGCCGTCTGCCGCATCTCGGCCTTGCGGATCATCGGGCCCGCTTCCATCGACGTGTGCATCTCGTCGCCGGTGCGATCAAGGAAGCCCGTGTTGATGAAGAAGACGCGGGATTTGGCGGCGCGGATGCATTCCTTGAGGTTGACGGTGGTGCGCCGCTCCTCGTCCATAATGCCCATTTTCAAAGTATTGCGCGCGAGGCCAAGCGCATCTTCCACCGCGCCGAACAGGTCGTTGGCGAAGGCGACTTCGGTGGGGCCGTGCATTTTTGGTTTGACGATGTACACCGATCCCGTCCGGCTATTCTTGATGCCGCCAGCACGCTTCAAATCGTGCATGCCGATCAACGACGTGACCATGCAATCGAGAATGCCTTCGGGGATTTCCAGGCCTGCCGCATCGAGCACGGACGGATCATCCATCAGATGCCCGCAGTTGCGGATGAGGTTGATCGAACGGCCCGCCAAGGTGAGCGGCGCGCCATCGCGGCCGGTAAATGTGCGGTCGCTATTGAGCGTCCGCGTCAGCGTCTTGCCGCCCTTGTCGAACTTTTCAACCAGATCGCCCTTCATCAGGCCGAGCCAGTTGCGATACGCCGCAACCTTGTCATCGGCATCCACCGCGGCAATCGAATCCTCAAGATCCATGATCGTCGACAGCGCGCTTTCAACCACCAGATCGGCAACGCCGGCCGCATCGGTCGCGCCGATGTTATGCGTACGATCGATCTTGATCTCGATGTGCAGTCCGTTGTTCTTGAGCAGCACCGCTGTCGGCGCGTCGGCGCTGCCGGTGTGGCCGGCGAATTTGGTCTCATCCTTGAGCCGCACCTTCGCGCCATCAGGCTGCACGGCCAGCAATGTGCCACCGGCCACCGAATAGCTGCGCACGGTCGCATGTGACCCAAACGCCAGCGGCGCAACATCATCGAGCAATGTCTTGGCAAACGCGATGACCTTGGCGCCCCGCAGCGGGTTGTAGCCACCGGCGCGTGTCGCACCGTTGGTCTCCGGCAGCGCATCGGTGCCGTAGAGCGCGTCATACAGCGAACCCCAGCGCGCATTGGCCGCGTTCAGCGCATACCGCGCGTTCATGACCGGGACCACCAGCTGCGGGCCGGCCATCGTCGTGATTTCGGGATCGACATTGGCGGTATCGACCCGAAAGTCTGGGCCTTCCGGCACGAGGTAGCCGATCTCGACAAGGAACGCTTTGTATGCCGCCATATCCAGCGGCTTGCCCTTGTGCGCCTTGTGCCAGCTGTCGATCTTGGTTTGCAGATCGTCACGCACCACACGCAGCGCCCGGTTCTTTGGGACGAGCGCACCGGCAATTTTGTCGAAGCCATCCCAAAACTGCGCGGCACTCACGCCGGTGCCCGGCAGCGCCTCCTTGGCGACAAAATCATGCAGGACCTTGGCGATGCGCAAGCTGCCATGGCTGATCCGGTCCGTCATGATGTCTGTCTCCTGGGAAGTGGCATGAAGTGGAACTGGGGACAGTGGAACTGCGGACAGCCACCAATTCTTCGAAGGTGGCGCAAATGTTGCGAAGTCTCAGCGAATTGGTGGCTGTCCCCAATTCCGCGCACGGCCGATGCCGTACCCCGATTGCCCCTGGCATGCCATCCGGAGACGTGTGCGACAAAATGGTGTGACCTAGGGTGTTTTATATGTAAACCAGCAGCTATTCGCTGCCAACCGCTCAGCCAGGAAGTGTCAGCCACTGAGCACGACGCGCGCAGCAACCATCGCGTCGATCTCCCCCGCCGTATACCCCACCTCTGCCAGCACCTCGCGGGTGTGCTGACCGTACACGGGTGCTGCGCTGTGCACGCTGCCGGGCGTTGCTGAAAACTTCACGGGCAGACCGATCGTTTGCATCCGTCCCGCGATCGGGTGTTCGACCTCCGGCACCATCTGGCGTGCCACCGTCTGCGGATGCGCGTGCATCGCCTTGACGTTCAACACAGGTCCAGCTGGCACCCCCGCGGCCTCCAACACTGCAAGCCACTCAGCCGTCGTGCACTTGGCGAACCGCGCTGAAAGTTCCGCAATCAGCGCATCAATGTTTTCCATCCGCGCTTTGCCAATCGCGAAGCGTGAATCCGCCGCCAGCGCTGCGGCGCCCAGCGCCGTACACAACCGCTCCCAGTTCGCCTGGTTGGCCGCGCCCACGTTGATCCACCCGTCCGCAGTTTGAAACGCTTGGTACGGCGCGTTCAGCGGATGTGCCGAGCCGAGCGGCCCGGGCGCGATGCCCGTCGCAAACGCAATCGCTGATTGCCAGTAGGTGTGCATTATGCCCGCTTCAAACAACGATGTATCCACCAGCTGCCCCTCGCCGGTTTTTTGCTTGTGCGCGTAGGCGGCCAGCACGCCCATGGCCAGCAAAATGCCCGCGGTAATGTCACACACCGGCGCGCCGACCTTCACCGGCGGCCGGCCCGGTCCC
Organism: uncultured Alphaproteobacteria bacterium; assembly: GCA_963847145.1. Lineage (GTDB taxonomy): Bacteria > Pseudomonadota > Alphaproteobacteria > Rhizobiales > Hyphomicrobiaceae > JABFRJ01. Next base: position 96,533 of record CAWJYN010000011.1, on the reverse strand, counting down.
TCACCCGTGATCGACATCAGCCCACTCATGCCTTGGGCTACCAGATCAAACCCACCGGCCTCGGCAAGCGGACCCGTGCGGCCAAAACCGGAAATCGCCGCATAAATCAGCCCCGGATTGCTTGTCTTGAGATCCTCATAGCCAAGCCCCAGCGACGGCAGTGTGTCGGTGCGAAAATTCTCGATCAGCACGTCGGCGTCGCGCACGAGGCGGCGCAGCACGTCTTTGCCTTGCGCGTGCTTCAAATCCATCACGATGCCGCGCTTGTTGCGGTTCATCATCATGTAGGCGGCGCTCTCACCGCCGATATCGGGCGGCAACTGACGCCGGGTATCATCACCACCGCCGGTCTTCTCGACCTTGATCACATCAGCGCCCATGTCGGCCAGCATCAACCCGCACACCGGCCCCGCCATCACATGCGCCAGCTCAATCACCCGCATGCCAGCGAGTGGGCCGCGGAAGGTTCGTGTTGACGTCATGGTCTGCCCCAAAAAAGCTCAGTCTTGGGCGGATAACCCCGCGTAGCGTCCGGTCATCCGCCGTGGCTGGCGCTACGGCAGCCCATGATGCGGCAACCCTCTCCCACGGGGCGGCGGATGACGGCGCTGAAACGCGCCTTATCCACCCTACAAAGTACCTCACCCCAGCATATTCGTATCGCCACACACCGCTAGCGACTGCCCGGAGATGGTGCGCCCACGCGGGCGAGGCCGTGAACACCACGAGATCGGCCAGCTGCTCCGGCGTCACGTACTCCTTCACCGACGTGAACGAAAACGCCAGTTCCTCCATCTCGGAATACGAGATGCCCCGCGCGTGCGATTTGGCTTCCAGCACGCGCCGCTGGCGATCACCCGACACCAATCCCGGCAACAGCGCATTGACGCGAATACCAAATGGCCCGAGCTCGATCGCTGCCGATTTCGTGAACCCGATCACGCCCCACTTTGCCGCCGCATACGGTGCCCGCATCGCAAAGCCATGCTTTCCCGCCAGCGACGACACATTCATCATGCTTGGATTGGTGGACAGCTTCAGCAGCGGAATGGCCAGCCGCGCACAGTTGAACTGCCCGGTTAGATCGATCTCCAAGCAGCGGTCCCAGTCTTCTGGATTGATCTCTTCGATGCGTCCCGTCGGCCCCGCGATGCCGGCGTTGTTGACCAGGCAATCAAGCCCGCCCAGCGCTTGCGTCGCGTCCGCAAACAGCTTCGCCACTTGATCGCGCTTGGCAACGTCGCACTGCGACGCCGTGATGGCGGGATGCGCCTTGGCCATCGTCTTGAGCGCTGCATCATCGACATCGCAGATATGCACCAGCGCACCTTCACGCCGGAAGGCTTCGGCAATGGCGCGGCCGATGCCCCCTGCGCCGGCCGTCACTAAAACGCGCAATCCCGTGATCCCGAGGTCCATGAGTGTCGCTCCAACAGTGACAGTGAGGTGCTGCGACTGGACCACGGGCGCTGGCCGTCTGACAATCGCGACTGACCGGCTTGCCAAGGAAATTGACTGTTGCGCTAACGTCCGGTGTTAATTGCCAAGCCACATTTGCACTCTGGGAGTTGTCCATGCCGACAGTCGCCATCATCGGAGCCGGTCTTATCGGCCGCGCCTGGAGCGCTATTTTCGCCCGTGCCGGCTGGGACGTCGCTGCTTGGGAGCCCGTCGATAGCCAGCGCGCTGCCGCCCCCGGGTTGATCACCGCCCAGCTTGACGAAATGGCCAAGCACGGCCTCGCCGACGATCCGCAGGCCGCCGCCAAGCGCATCCGCATGGCCACCAGCCTGGAAGACGCCGTCGCCACCGCCGACTTTGTTCAGGAAAACGGCCCTGAAATGCCCGACGCCAAGCGTGCTTTGTTTGCCGCCCTCGACAAGGCTGCCCGCCCTGGCGTCGTGCTGGCCTCATCCACTTCGGCGATCGTGCCGTCGCAGTTCACAGAACAACTTGCCGGCCGCGATCGCTGTCTTGTCGGCCATCCAGTCAACCCCCCGCATCTGATACCTGTTGTAGAAATCTGCGGCGCACCGTGGACCTCCGCTGCCGCTAAAGCCCGCGCCCGTGAGGTCTACGCCAGCATCGGCCAGGTGCCGGTCACCGTGCACAAAGAGATCGACGGCTTCATTCTCAACCGGCTGCAAGCCGCGGTGTTGTCCGAAGCGTTTCGCCTCGTGGAAGAAGGCTATGTCTCGCCGCAGGATCTCGACGCGACGGTGTCGGATGGCCTCGGCCTGCGCTGGTCGTTCCTGGGGCCCTTCGGCACCATCGAACTCAATGCGCCCGAAGGCATCGCCGACTATTGCCGCCGCTATGCGCCGTTCTTCCGCCGCACGATTCCAACGCAACCAACCCTGGCCGTCTGGGATGACGCCAACACCGCGCGCGTGGCCGCCGCGTGGGGACCAACCCCCACCGCCGCCGAGATCGCCAAAAAATCCGCCTGGCGCGATGCCCGCCTCGCCAAACTCGCCGCCCACAAGATCGCGGCAGCCAAACACGATAAGACCCCATCATGACCGACATTGAAGCCGCCGACCGCCGCGCCATCTGGGAACTGGTCCAGAACTGGGTCATCTGGCGCGACGCTGGCCACTGGGATCGCTTTCGCAGCGTCTGGCATGACGACGGACGCATGATGGCCACCTGGGCGCAAGGCACCGCCGACGAGTTCATCGCCCGCAGCATCGCCGGCTGGGAAAAAGGCGTCTCGATCTTGCATTTTCTCGGCGGCAACGCCATCGATCTCGCCGGCCCCCGCGCCATCTCGCAAACCAAGATGACGATCAGTCAGCGCGCCCTCGTCGACGGCGTCGAGTGCGACGTGGTGTGCACAGGCCGCTTCTACGACTTCATCGAAAAGCGCCAAGGCAAATGGGGCCTCGTGCTGCGTCAGCCTATCTACGAAAAAGACCGCCTCGATCCCGTCGATCCAAGCCAAGTCCCCAAGATCGACCGCGTCAAGTTGATGGAATTTCCCGTCGGCTACCGCCACCTCGCCTATCTGCAGACCGGCATCGGCTACCAAGTCAAACGCGACATGCCCGGCCTGAAAGGCGCCGAGGTGGAAGCGCTGTACGCGAAGGGAGCAGCATGGCTGCAGGGCGGGAGCGTATAAGCGTGCGCACCATGACTCTGCGCGCACGGCCCCTGCGCACACGAATTGTAGTCGCAGGTGAGCGCTGCAGGTTGCAGCCCTCACCCCGCGGTCCAAGGCGGCGTCACAACGCAATCGCACTGTCCGTGTGTCCGCACGGCTGACGACATGGATGTGATTTTTCGGTCGCCGGCGCGCTTTCTGTCGAGAGGGCACAGCCAGTCGCCTAAGATCAACCCATAGGCAAGCGGAGGCGATGACACCATGAGCAACGATCAGCCAGCCGGAACGCGGCCACAAGGGCTGGATGCCGTCGTCGTCGGTGCCGGCTTTGGCGGCATGTACATGGTGCATCGCCTGCGCCAAATGGGCTTGCGCGTGGTCGGCATCGAGGCCGGCGGCGATGTCGGCGGGGTGTGGTATTGGAACCGCTATCCAGGCGCCCGCTGCGATCTGATGTGCATTGACTACAGCTATGGCTTCTCGTCGGAAATCGAGCAGGAATGGACCTGGCCCGAGCAGTTCGCCCACCAGCGAGATATTCTCGCCTACGCCAATTTCGTCGCCGACAAACTTGATCTGCGCAAGGACTTCAAATTCAAAACACGCGTCACCGGCGCCGCCTGGGACAACTCCAGAAACATCTGGAGCATTCGCACTGGCCCCGATGAAACGCTGGAGGCCACCTATTTTGTCATGGCGTCCGGCCCGTTGTCTGTGCCGCGTGACAACGACTTTGAAGGCCTCAAGGCATTCGGCGGTGAACTCTATCGCACAGGTCGATGGCCGCAACATCAAGTCAGTTACACCGGCAAGCGCGTCGGCGTCATCGGAACCGGCTCGACCGGTATCCAGATTGTGCCCGTCGTGGCTCAAGAAGCGGCCGAACTCTTCGTGTTCCAGCGCACGCCGAGCTTTTCGATGCCGATGCGCAATGCATCCATCACGCCGGAGTACGACGCCGAAATCAAACGCAACTACCCCGGCATGCGGGCTGCCGCGCGCAACAGTCTGGTGGGCGGCGTGCGCCCCTCCATCACGCGCCCCTTCTTCAGCTTGCCGCCCGACCAGCGTTTGGCCTTGATGGAGGATAGCTGGAAGCGCGGCGGCCACGCGTTCCTTGGCACATTCTCAGACTTGATGACCAATCCGGAAGCCAACGAGCAGGTCGCCGAGTTCGTCCGCGGCAAGATCAGCGACGTGGTGCGAAATCCCGTAACAGCCGAGAAGTTGAAACCACGCGGCTATCCGATTTTCGCGCGCCGCCCCTGTCTCGACACCGGCTATTACGAAGCCTTCAACGAGCCGCATGTGCATCTCGTTGACTGCATCGAGGAGCCGATCGAACGGCTGACGCAAGCGGGCGTGCAAACCCAGAACCGCGAAGTCGCGCTCGACGTGCTCATTCTCGCGACAGGCTATGACGGCCTGACCGGCGCGATGCTGGCCTTCGATATCACCGGGCGCGAAGGCGCGAAGTTGCGGGACAAATGGCGCGAGGGCCCGAAGTCTTATCTCGGCCTCATGATGGCCGGCTTCCCGAATCTCTTCATGCTGTGCGGTGCCAATGGTCCATCGGCGCTGGCCAATATCATCACGCTGAATGAACAGAATGTCGATTGGATCTGCGAGGTCATCAACCACATGCGCAAAGACCAGCGCGCGGCTGTCGAGGCGACACCGACAGCAGAAACCGAATGGATGGAGACGGTCCACTCTCTGGCCAAGCTCACACTCATGTCGAAGGCCAGCACCTGGTACACCGGCACCAATGTTGAAGGAAAGGCGCGTGGCCTGACGATGTATGCCGGTGGCTATCGTCCCTATCGTGAGACGTGCGAAGCCGTCGTACGCGATGGCTTCCGGGGCCTCGCGTTTACAGACGCCCCACCGCAGGCGTCGGCATCGCTCGCCGGATGGCGTCGTTGACCCCGGGTTGCTTCATGACTGTTAATCGCCGGAGCACGAGGTGATGCAGCACCCCGTTGAGCCCCCCGCAACGCCGCGCGTTGGCCTTCGGCAACGCCTCGATGCACTGATCGTCGGGCAGGGTTTCGGCGGCATGTATATGCTGCACCGCGCGCGCGACATGGGCTTGTCGGTGCACGCGCTCGAAGCGGGCGGCGATGTGGGCGGCACATGGTACTGGAACCGCTATCCAGGCGCACGCTGCGACGTGATGAGCATCGACTATTGCTACTCGTTCTCCGACGAGATCATGCAGGCGTGGACCTGGAGCGAGCAGTTCGCATCGCAGGCCGAGATCCTCAGGTATGCCCATTGGGTCGCCGACAAGCTCGACCTCCGCCGCGACATCACCTTCGATACCCGCGCAACATCGTTTGTCTTCGATGACGCACAGCGCCTGTGGCGGGTCACGACCGACCGCGGTGACGTTTTCGAAGTCACGTATCTGATCATGGCGACCGGCCCGCTTTCCATCCCCAAAGGTCTCGACGTGCCCGGCCGAGATCGCTTCAGAGGCGATATCTATCTGTCGGGCCGCTGGCCGCATCATGCCGTCGATTTCAGCGGCAAGCGCGTCGGCCTCATCGGCACGGGGTCCACTGGCGTGCAGATCACGCCAGTGGTTGCAGAGCAAGCCGGCCAGCTCTTCGTTTTCCAGCGCACGCCAAGCTTTACGTTGCCAATGCGCAATCGCCCGCTCGACGCCGACTATGTGGCGCAGATCAAAGAGCATTATCCCGAGCTTCGCGCGATCGCCCGCAACTCGACCACGGGAGGTATCCGGGCCACATCAACGCGGCCGGTATTCAGCGTTCCTGTAGCGGAGCGCGAGCGGCTGATGGAGGAAGCCTGGGCGCACAGCGGCCTCGCCTTCTTCGGCCTTTTCTCTGATCCACTCGTCAATCAAAAGGCCAACGACGTCGTCGCCGAGTTCGTCCGGCGCAAGATCCGTGCGGCTGTCAAAGATCCGGTCACGGCGGATGCGCTCACGCCGCGTGGCTATCCCATTTTTGCGCGCCGCATCTGCCTCGATACCAACTACTACGAGGCCTTCAATCGCGACAACGTCACCCTGGTTGATTGCCTGAAAGAGCCGATCGTCGGGATCACCGAGCGCGGTATCCAGACCGGCAACCGCGAGGTCTACCTCGACATCATCATCGCAGCGACCGGTTATGACGGTCTCACCGGCGCCATGACATCCGTCGACATCAAGGGCCGGCATGGGCAAAGCCTGCGCGACAAGTGGGCTTCTGGCGCGCACTCGCATCTCGGGTTGCTGATGGCGGGGTTCCCAAATCTATTCATGATCGCCGGTGCGAATGGGCCATCAGCACTCGCCAATTACCTCATTCTCAATGAGCAGAACGCCGACTGGATCTGCGACTGTATCAGCTTCATGCAATCACAGGGCCATCGCTTGATCGAACCAACCGCCGAGGCGGAGGAGGCCTACATGGCGCTGGTCAACGCCATCGCCAGCCGCTCACTCATGCCGCAAGCCAACACGTGGTACACGGGCACGAACATTCCCGGCAAACCGCGCTTCTTCCCGCTCTACGCGGGTGGCCTGAACAAATACCTCGAGATGTGCCGCGACAGTGCGGCAGCCGGCTATCGGGGCTTTGTGTTTACTGGCGCCTCGGAAGCGGCTGCACAACCCATTCAGTAGTCCACCACACAAGGGCATGCCATGACCGTCAAGGCCGACCCGCAGCAGAACGCATTCCGCCTTGAAGTCCGCGCGTTCTTTGCAGCCAACATCCCCGAAGGCATGCGCGCTGGTGCCCGATCGGGACGCCGGCCATCGGTCGCCGAGTGGAAAGAGTTGCAGACGATCCTCCACAAGCGTGGCTGGGGTGCGCCGTCGTGGCCCAAGGATTACGGCGGCACCGGCTGGTCTCCTGCAGAACTCTATGTCTTCGAGCAAGAGGCCGCGGCAGCCGACGTGCCGCCGCCCTTCCACCAGGGCTTGGAGAACATTGGCCCGATCATTTTCACGTTCGGCTCGAGCGCCCAAAAAGCGCGCTACCTGCCGCGCATCATCACCGGCGAAGACTGGTGGTGCCAAGGCTATTCCGAGCCAGGCGCGGGATCGGATCTTGCCTCCTTGCGTACACGGGCCGTACGCGACGGTGATCACTACGTCATCAATGGTCAGAAGCTGTGGACCAGCTATGCGCACGTTGCCGACTACGTCTTTTGCCTCGTCCGCACGGACCCAAATGCGCGCAAGCAGTCCGGTATATCGCTGCTGCTGATCGATCTCAAAACACCGGGCATCCGCATCCGGCCAGTCAAAACGCTCGACGAACGCCATCACGTCAACGAAGTTTTTTTCGAAGACGTGCGGGTGCCGTTGGACTCCTTGCTTGGCGAAGAAGGCAAAGGCTGGAGTTACGGCAAGGTTCTGCTGGATCGTGAGCGCTCCATATCCGCCATGTTGAGCCTCCGCCTTGCACGCCAACTCGACCATGTCCGGGTTCATGCCGCGCGCGTACGCAGGGGGGGCCGTGCGCTGTCCGACAACGACGCGTTCCGTGACAAGCTGGCACAGATCGAAATTGAGCTGATGGCACTTGGCATCAGCGGCCAACGGATCATCGCGGACACTATGGCTGGCATCGACACCGGCGTGCGCAGTTCCATGGCCAAGGTGCGCTGGTCTGAACTCCTGCAGCGGACGACGGAGTTGTGGGTCGAGGTGCTCGGCTACGATGCGGCTTTTTTCGCTCTGGCCGATCCGTTGCCAAACACGTCGCTGCCGTCCGAGATGCCTGGCCCGATGCTGTCGTATCTCTACGGCCGCGTGACGACGATCTATGCCGGCTCCAACGAAATTCAGCGCAACATCATCGCGCGGCGCTCGCTCGGGCTCTAGGAGGTGCAGCCGTGGATTTCAGTTTAAGCTCCGAACAGCAGCAACTGCGCGACAGCGCCGTCCGCTTCGTGCGCGAGACCGCGAGTTTCGAACGCTGGCAGAAGACCGTTGCCGCTGGGCGCGAAGTCGCTCCTCCAGCGTGGCAGCAAATGGCAGACCTCGGCTGGCTCGGAATTGCGATCGGCGACGATCATGGCGGTCTCGGCGGCTCGCCGTTTGACACCATGGTGCTGATGGAAGCGCTCGGCGCTGGTTTCTTGGCCGACCCCTATGTCAGCACCTGCATCCTGGCCCCCTGTATGCTGGAGCACGCCACTTCAAGCGAAGTGAAAGCGGTACTGCGGGCTATTCCGGAAGGCCGAACAACAGTCGCACTCGCAGCCGGCGAGGCCGACAGCGGATTTGACCTTGCGTGCGTTGCAACGCAAGCCACACGCACCGGCGACACATTCACCGTATCCGGCCTCAAAACCTACGTGCCAGACGGCACTGATGCGGACCACATCATCGTACCGGTCCGCACCTCCGGCGCGCCCCAACAGCCAGAAGGCCTGACATTGCTGCTGATCGAGGCAGGCCGCCCCGGCCTGTCAATGACGGCCTTCCGCACAATCGACCATCGTCCGGTCGCCCAGGTCCGCTTTGATGACGTATCTGTCCCCTCTGACCGTGTTCTTGGCACGATTGATCAGGGTTTTGAGCTGCTCGAACGCGCCGTCGATCACGCCATCGCCGCGGAACTCGCCGAGGCCCTCGGCGCCATGGAGGCAGCGGCAGCGTTGACCCTTACCTACATCAAGACGCGCGAACAATTCGGTGTCCAGATCGGCAGTTTTCAAGCCATCCAGCATCGCATGGCCGACATCGCCATCGCCTGCGAGGAGACACGCTCGCTCGTCTACCACGCGACCGCCAGCTTGAGCGCCACGCGCGCCGAACGCCGCCGGGCAATCTCAGCGGCGAAAGCGCGCATCGGCCAATGCGGACTGTTCGTCGGCCACCAGTGTGTGCAATTGCACGGCGGCATCGGCACCAGCGACGAGGTAGCGGTGAGCCACTTCATGCGCCGGCTGCGCATGCTGGATATGCGCTTCGGCAATGCCGACTATCATCGTGCGATCTTCGCCGCGACGCGGCCCGCTGGGATCAGCTGAACGCGAATGTTTGGCCACCGTCGACCGATAAAGTTGTGCCCGAAACAAAGCTGCTTTCATCGCACGCCAGGAACACGGCAGCTCTGGCCACGTCCTCGACCTCGCCGAGGCGGCCGAGCGGCGTCTTGGCGATGCGCAAGGCGACTTTGTCCGGTGTCAGCATGGCCGCAACGGCGTCCGTCCGCGTCGAGCCAGGTGCAATGGCATTGACGCGGATCTGCTTGGGACCGAGTTCGGCGGCAGCCGACCGCGTCAGACCCAGCACGCCGGATTTGATACCGCAATAAACCAGCGCGTTCGGCATACCGAGAAATGCAGCGGCCGACGCGATGTTGATGATCGACCCGCCCCGGTCCATCGCCGCAGCCGCCGACTGAATGCCCCAGGCCACACCTGCAAAACCGATGGCCATCATGCGGTCCATCGTCTTCTCCGTAATGGCGTCGATGGGGCCGTATCGCACCCACGCGGCGTTGTTGACCATCACATCGAGGCGCCCGTGCGATTGGCACAAGGAACTGACCATGGCGTGCACGGCATCGCGTCGGCTGGCGTCGGCAGGTAAATCAACGGCCTGGCCGCCAGCCTTGATGATCGCCTCGACACAGCCACGCGTGAACTCTGGCTTCAGGTCATTGACACCGACGATGGCGCCTTCGCGCGCGAACGCTTCGGCGATGGCGCGCCCGATGCCGTTGCCCGCGCCCGTGACCAGTGCGACGCGACCCTGCAAACGACCCTTCATGATGCGTGTTCCTTCGGAAGAGTGCTCTCCAGCCGGTAGACGCGCGCTGCTGTCCCCCAGAACAGCGCGTCTTTCTCACCGGCCGAGAAACCGGATGCCAAGCGCTTGAACGCGTTCCAGAGGACCGCGTAGCTCCCCGAGATCTTGTCGACCGGAAAATTGCTCTCGAACATGCAGCGATCCGGACCGAACAGATCAATCGCCGCCATCACCTGGCCGCGATAGGCGTTGGCGACTTCCTCTGACGTCGGCGGAGATTGCCGGGCGTGAAAGCCATGCCCTGCTGTCGTCATACCGAGCCCACCCAGCTTGACCACGACGTTGGGGCAGCCCGCCAGCGCCGTCATATCCCGCTGCCAGTCGCGGGAGAGTTCGTACACGCGGCCAGCGTAGGCGCCGATCGCAAGCGGACCACCGAGATGATTGAGCACGATCATCGTGTCGGGCGCAGCATTTGCGCAGGCCAACAGTTCAGGGAGCTGCGTTTGATAAAGCCAGGCGTCGAAACAAAGGTGGCGCTTGGCCAAGTGCGCAACGCCGCGCTGAAAGGCGGGATCGACAAGCAATCCCGGCGCCGACTTGCGCACGACCGGGATGGTGCCGCTCGCGTCGAACGCCACGGCGTGCCGAATCCCACGAAAGCGGCCGCCAGCCGCCTGAATATGCGCAGCAAGCACATCATCCAACTCGTCTCCAGACGTGAGATCGGCATGCCCCACGATGCCAGCGGCGAACTCGCAGCTATGTTGCGCGCCCTGGACCAGCCCCGCCAAGCACGCAACGAAATCCGTCTCGCCGACAGCTCGGAGATGCTCCGGCCCAGTGGCCCGGTAGCCAGACCAGCACTCGACGAACACGCTGGCGATGATCCGATGGCCACTGCCGAAGTCGGCCATCGCTTCCTTCTGCATGTAGATCTGTGTTTCGCGCGCCCAGAGATGGTGATGCGGATCGATGATCGCTTGATCCGGGGCGATGATCGGCTCGGTGTGCCGGTCAAGCCACGCCTGATTAATCGTCGGCGGACGATGCGTTGCATGGGCGGTTTGCGGTTCGTCTGCTGTCATGGGCGCCTGCTTTCACTCATCCGGAGGCTGCGGCCGCCATCGACGATGACGGTTTCTCCAACGAGACCGGTATTGGCTTCAGCCAGTAAACAGACGGCGTTGCCCACCTGTTGGCGGGCCGCGGGTGTATCCCAAGGCGTGCCGATGAAACCGGCCGCAACGAGATTGACAGCGATTTCTTTGCCTGCGAGTTCGAGCGCCATGGTGCGCATGACACCCGCGACTGCCGCGCTGGCGGCCATCAGGTGCACGCCACCCCAGGCGCCCAGATGCCCACGCGCGCCGACGAGCACGATCCGGCTGCCTGGCGACAAGCGCGGCAGCTCGGACTGCACCAACGCGACGACGTCATAAAGGCTGTCCGTCATCGCCGCGTCGAAGTCTTCGTCGGTGACTGCATCAAAGCGCAGGGACGTGGCGATCACGGGGCGGTTTACCACGAGGACTTCGATAGGCCCGTGTGCGCCAGCCTCAGCGACAGCGGCACCACGGTCCTTCATGGCATGAGCAATGTCAGCTCCAAATGGCCGATCCAACCCATCAATGTGCACGACAGTGTTGGTCATAGCGTCGGCATACCCACGGTTTTGCCCCCATCGGCGAAGATCACTTGCCCGTTCACAGAAGCGGCCGCTGGCGACGCCAGGAAGCTCACGACATCGGCAATCGACTCCGGGCTTGCAGCCTTACCGGACGGCTCTCGCCTCAGCAGTGCAGCCATTTCCTGCTTAGTGAAATCAGTAATCATCTGCGTATCGACCATACCGGGCGCAACGGCATTGACGTTGATGCCCTTCCACCGCAGCTCCACCGCCAAGGCGCGGGTCAACCCCACAACAGCGGCTTTACTGGCCACGTAGTGCGCCGCGCCGGCCCCGCCGAGATAGCCGCGCGAGGCGATGTTGATGATGCGCCCACCGGACGGCATCCCGCGCGCCATCTCTTGCGTGACAATGAAAGTGCCCTTGGCATTGACGTCGACAACCCGGCGGAGCTCTGACGGTTCAAGCTTTTCGAACGCAATCATCGGTGCGGCGACGCCCGCATTGTTGACGACCACGGAAACCGATCCGATCTGGCGGGCGAGTGCGCTGACCGCGGCGCGGTCTGTTACATCCATCGCGACCGCGCGAAGCGTGTGGCCGTCCGCAGTGTGCCGCTCGACTTCGCTTGCGAGATCATCGACAGTCAGATCCGTCGCGATGACCGAAAAACCGTCACGCGCGAGGCGCCGGGCGATTGCGAGCCCGATGCCGCGCTGTGCGCCCGTGACGACCGCAATCTCCGGCATTGTTGCTCCGCTGGTCGAACCGTCTTTTGGCCGTTGCCCGATGGTGCGCCGCGGGCGAACTCTTGTCCGCAGTTCAGATGATAAAGTCTCACTTATCAGATATATGAAACTTGACATCAGGCATCGCTATCTCCACGCCGCGCTGAGAGACTTTACACCGCAGACGCATCCCAAGGGAGAGCAAAGGCAAACCATGTGGAACCTTGGTGACATGTTCGACGCGGTCGCAGTCGCCGTCCCCCCGGACCGGCAGGCCATCGTGCACGGCGATCGCGTCGTCACCTGGGGTGATCTCGACGCGCGCACGAACCGCCTCGCACGCGGTTTCATGTCTATGGGTCTGGCTCCGCAGGATTGCGTGTCGATCCTGTCGCGCAATGCCCCAGCCTACATCGAGAGCTTTGTCGCCTGCCTCAAAGCGCGTCTGTGCCCCGTCAACATCAACTATCGCTACACCACCGATGAAATCGCCTATGTGCTCGCCGACAGCGCCACCAAAATGTTGATCTACCAGCGCGAGTTCGCGCCGCATGCCAAAGCACTGCAGGTCCGCTTTCCTGAGCTGCGCCTCGTCTGCATCGGCGAGACGGACAGCAGCATCACCCGCTTTGAAGATATCGCGACCAGTGGCGACGGCGGCCGGTTGGCCATCACACGCGACCCAGCCGACCCGTTCCTCCTGTATACCGGCGGCACGACTGGGCGCCCGAAGGGCGTCGTCTGGCCAGGCAAGGCCGTGCGCTCGGCGCAAATGGAAGCGCCGGTCGTGCGGCACCGGCCGGCCAGCCTCGATGAACATGCGGCCAACGTGAAGGCTAATGCGGCGCCCGGGCGCGTCCTGCCTGCGTGCCCGTTGATGCACGGCGCCGGCATCAACGCGACATTGTCTGAACTCATCTCCGGCGGCACGAGTGTGATCCTTGAAGGACTACGTTTCGATCCCGACGAGCTCTGGTCGACGGTTGCGCGTCACAAGGTCAGCCGCGTGTTGATCGTCGGTGACGCCTTCGGACGTCCGATGCTGCAGGCCCTTGACGCGGCCCCTGACAAGCACGATCTCGCGTCCCTCAAGCTGATCAGTTCAGCCGGGTTGATGTGGAGCCGCGAAATCAAACACGGGTTGCTCCGGCATATGCCATGGCTGACGCTGCTTGACGTGCTCGGCGCGTCCGAGGCGGCTGGCCTTGGCTATGCGATCATGACCAAAGACCGCACCTTGCCGACCGGCCGGTTCGATCCGGCCCCGACCACCGTGCTGATCTCTGAGGCGGGTAAAGTCTTGCCGAAGGGGCAGCCGGGATCAGGCTTTGTCGCCCGCACGTATCCGCTGCCGCTTGGTTACCTCGGCGACGCCAAGAAGACGGCCGAGGTATTTCAGATCATTGATGGCGAGCGCTATGCCGTGTGTGGCGACTGGGGCCGCATCCATGATGATGGCACCCTCGAACTGATCGGGCGCGGCAACCTCGTGATCAACACCGGTGGCGAGAAAGTTTTCGTCGAAGAAGTCGAAGAGGCATTAAAACGTGTCGATGGCGTCGACGATGCGATGGTCATCGGATGTCCGGACCCGACTTGGGGCAGCGTGGTCGTCGCTTTGGTGACCGCGACATCTCAGGGCTCATTCAATGAGTTGCTGGTGAGAGACGCTGTACGGTCCGATATTGCCCCCTACAAGGTTCCAAAAACGATCTTCGTGGTTCCCGCGTTACCACGCGCTGAAAGTGGCAAAAGCGACTATGCTCGCGCGCGCTCGATGGTGGCGGAATTAATGACCAGCTCCGGCCACCTTAACAATCACGATGATGATGTTATCGTCCGCGGGTGATTGGCAATTGTGGTTCAGGCGTGCGGCCTGCAGGCTCAATGCTGGAGCGATCACGCGAGGGGGACGCGTTGCAAAACGCAATTCTTGAGACGACGGGGCTGACCAAGCGGTTCGGCGCCTTCGCGGCTGTCGACGGTGTGAGCCTCGCGGTCCGCGAAGGCTCAATCCATGCGCTGATCGGCCCGAATGGAGCCGGCAAAACGACGTGTTTCAATCTGCTAAGCAAATTCCTGCAACCGACCGAAGGGTCCATTCATTTCGCGGGCCAAGACATTACTGACATGGCACCGGCCGAGGTGGCGCGGCTGGGGTTGGTACGCAGCTTCCAGATTTCGGCGATCTTCCCAAGCCTCACCGCCCTCGAGAATGTACGCCTCGCCCTGCAGCGCCGGCGCGGGGAGAACTATGATTTTTGGAGGTCCGAGCGCACCTTGACAGCGCTCGACGACAAAGCACGGGCCTTGCTCGAAGACGTGGGTCTGACCGACCTCTCAGAGGCGGCGGCTGGCTTGTTGCCCTATGGGCGCAAGCGCGCGCTGGAGTTTGCAACCACTCTAGCGCTTGAGCCACGGCTCATGCTGTTGGACGAACCCACAGCCGGCATGACGAGTGCGGATGTCGAGAAGATCGTGACGTTGATCAAACGCGTGCGGGCCGGCCGCACGATCGTCATCGTCGAGCACAATCTCTCGGTCGTGGCTGGCCTCTGCGATCACATTACCGTGCTGACCCGCGGCCGCGTGCTGGCAGAAGGCGACTATGCCACCGTCTCGGCTAACCCTGACGTCCGGACTGCGTATCTCGGAGCAGAAGATGTCTGAAGCGCCGCTGTTGGCTGTCAGCAATCTGAACGCCTGGTACGGCGAGAGCCATGTTTTGCATGGTGTCGATTTCGCAGTCCATCGCGGGGAAGTCGTGTCGCTGCTTGGCCGCAATGGCGCTGGCAAAAGCACGACCATGAAAAGCATCATGGGCCTCGTGCCACGGCGCGAAGGCTCCATCCGCATCGGCGACCTGGAAGCAATTGCGCTCCGCCCGGACAAGATCGCACGCGCCGGATTGGGCTATTGCCCGGAAGAGCGGGGCATCTTCGCTGGCCTCAACGTGACCACGAACTTGATGCTGCCACCCCAGATCGCACCGGGTGGCCTTGATCTCGAAACGATCTACGGCCTGTTCCCCAACCTCCGGGAGCGCGGATCAGCACCCGGCACGCGCCTTTCGGGTGGTGAGCAGCAGATGCTGGCCATCGCGCGCATCCTGCGGACCGGCGCAAAGCTACTTCTGCTCGATGAACCAGCGGAAGGTCTGGCCCCGGTGATCGTGCAGCAGATCAGCCGGACCATCCGCGAAATCCGCGAACGCGGCTTCACCGTCGTCCTCGTGGAGCAGAACTTCCATTTCGCAACCGGTCTTGCCGACCGGCACTATGTGCTGGAGCATGGCCGGATCATCGACATGATCGAGCGGCGGGATGTGAAGGCCAGCATGTCTAAACTGCACGACTATCTGGGGGTCTAGACAGCAATCGGCCATGTCCACCATCTTCGGTATCCCCACGTCGCTGCTGTCCGCACAGCTGCTGCTCGGCCTGATCAACGGCGCGTTCTATGCGCTGCTGTCGCTCGGTCTGGCTGTCATCTTCGGCATGCTCGGCATCGTGAACTTTGCTCACGGCGCGCTGTATATGCTCGGCGCGTTTATGGCTTGGATGATGCTTGAGTACCTGGGCGTCAACTATTGGCTGGCCCTTTTGCTGTCGCCGCTGATCGTCGGCACTTACGGACTATTGCTCGAACGTACGGTCATCCGCCGCCTCTACACGATCGACCATGTTTACGGACTGCTGCTGACCTATGGCCTCGCCCTCGTCATGCAGGGGGCGCTGCAGAACATCTACGGCAGCTCCGGGTTACCCTACGGCATTCCCGCATCGCTGCAGGGAGCCCTCAACCTGGGCTTCATGTATCTGCCCATCTATCGCGCCTGGGTCGTCGTCGTCGCGCTCATTGTTTGCGGGGCCATCTGGTACCTGATCGATCGCACGTCGCTCGGTGCGAAACTGACGGCGGCGATGGAGAATGCGCCCCTTCTGCAGGCACTCGGCGTCGATGTTCCGCGCATGATCTCGCTGACCTATGCCGGCGGCGCAGCGCTGGCCGCGTTCGTCGGTGTGCTTGCAGCGCCCATCTATTCGGTCAATCCGAACATGGGCGAGAACCTGATGATCACCGTGTTCGCGATCGTCGTCATCGGCGGGATGGGCTCCATTTTGGGATCAATCCTTGCCGGCGTCAGTCTCGGATTGGTCGAAGGGGTGGCCAAGATCTTTTATCCGCAGGGCTCCGTCACCGTAATCTTCTTGGTGATGGCAGCTGTCTTGTTGCTACGCCCAGCCGGTGCCGCGGGCGCGCCGGCCGAGAAGACATTCCGGCAATCTCTGCGCGATGGCGCCGCACAGCTGCGAACCACGGCCCAAAAGCACTACAACACGTTGCAACAGGGTTTTGGCTTTCTCCGCAGCGAACGTATCGCGTTCCTGGTTATGCTGGCGCTGATGATCGTGCTGCCGTTCCTCGTCTACCCCGTGTTTCTGATGAAGGTCATGTGCTTTGCGTTGTTTGCCTGCTCATTCAATCTTTTAGCGGGCTACCTCGGGCTGATGTCGTTTGGGCACGCCGCATTCTTCGGCATCGGCTGCTACATCGCGGCCCACACAGCCAAAGTCTGGGGCGTCACACCGGAAGTCGCCATTCTATTCGGTGGATTGGCCGGCGCCGCACTCGGCACTGTGTTCGGATGGCTGGCCATCCAAAGACCCGGCCTGTTGTTCGCGATGGTCACGCTTGCTCTGGCACAGATGCTGTACTTCTTCTGCCTGCAGGCCAATTTCACCGGCGGAGAGGACGGCATTCAGCGCGTCCCGCGTGGCCATTTGTTTGGCCTCGTATCATTGGAAAACAATACGGCGATGTATGCGCTCGTCGCGACCATATTTTTGGCGGGCTTCCTTATCATCCACCGCACGGTACATTCCCCCTTCGGCCAGGTTCTAAAGTCCATCCGTGACAACGAGGCCCGCACGACATCACTCGGATACCACACGAACAATCACAAACTGATTGCATTTGTCCTCGCTAGCTTCCTTGCTGGGATTGCCGGCGCGACAAAGGCGATTGTTTTCGGGCTTGCAACTCTGACCGACGTCAGCTTCGTTGCCTCCGGTGAAGCCGTGCTGATGACCATCATGGGCGGCCTCGGCACGCTATTCGGGCCGGTCGTGGGCGCGCTCTTCCTGACCTCGATCGAAGCGTATCTCGCCAAAGCCGGCGCCCTGGTCAGCGTCGTCCAAGGCGCAATCTTTGTTGTCAGCGTCTTGTTGTTCCGCGCCGGGATCGTCGGCGAAATCGCCAAGCGGTGGAAGGTCTCACTCTAAGACCCGCCACCACCCGAGCAAGCTCAGCGGCCCTTGAACACGGGCTTTCGCTTCTCGGCGAAGGCCCGCATGGCCTCCTTCGAGTCTTCTGACTTACTGAGTTCGTTCGTCATATTCTGCTCGAAGCGGTAGCCATCCCGCACGCTCGTGCCTTCGATCGTTGCCAGCGCATGTTTGGCAATGCGCGACGCGACCGGACTTTTCGAGGCGATCGTCGTGGCGACCTCCATGACGGTCGCCATCAAATCTGCTTGCGGCACGCAGGCTTCGATCACGCCCCGCCGATAGAGCTCCTGTGCCGGCACTCGATAACCCGTCAGCAGCATGCGGCGCACCAGCGAGTGGCCGAGAACCCTCATCGAGTGGCGCGCGCCGCCCATCAAGCCCACGTCAATTTCCGGCAACCCCACTACGGCATTCTCTGACGCATAGAGGATGTCGCACGAGACCGCATAGCCCCAACCAGCGCCGAGTGCTGCGCCATTGATCGCTGCGATCACTGGCTTCTTGTTCTCCATGATGCAGTACCCGCTTTCACGCGCCAGGCGCGCGCGCTTCCAAGCAAAGCCCGGCTCGTCGACCGCGCCCGCGCGTCCCTTAATATCGGCGCCCGCCGAGAAGGTCTTGCCGTTGCCAGTAAGGATCGCGCAACGGACCTCGTCGAGATCGCTGATGCGATCGAACGCGGCGATCAGCTGCTCCATCATTTCAATGCTGACAGCGTTGACCGGCGGCGCATCCAGCGTGACGACCGCGATGTGGTTTTCAATGGTGACTTTGACGAGTGACATGGACAGGTTCCTTGTTGGAATGGGACGCGCGGCTTGGTGGTGAAGAGAATTGCCTAGGCGTCGGCAAAGCGCGGTTCCGGAACGCCGCAAGTGCCGAGATTGGTCAGGGCCATGACTTTTCCGCTTTCAGGCCGCGTGCCCTTCATGCGGCCGCTGCCGGTGTCGCGGATGGATGTCACAAACAACGTCGAAAGCCCAACGCCTCCAAACGCCGGGCAGGAGGGATATTCGGCCGGCACTTCGATGGTGCGGTCAATCCGGCCTGTCGGCGTAATGCGGGCGATCTGCCCGATCTCGACGAGCGCGACCCAGAGGCAGCCATCGCAATCGATGCAGGCGCCATCTGTGCCAGACTTGAGCGGCGACGTATCGATCAGCACGCGCTTGTTGCTGATGACGCCAACGTCAGGGTCGTAGTCGTAAGCCCAAATGGCGCGCTGCAGCGAGTCTGCAAAAAACATCGTCCGGCCATCCAAAGCGAACGATAGCGAGTTTGCAATGTGAACACCGGTCTCCAGGCACGTCAGCGCACTCGAAGGGCCAAGCCGATACAGCTTGCCCAATTGCGAGTGACCGTGCGGCACCAACGTCCCGCAGACGAAGTTGCCGTTCCGATCCATCTTACCGTCATTAAACCGGCTGGCGGGATCATGCGCCGGCGGGGCAGCGATCAGTGACGCAATGCCAGTCCCGAGATCGACGTCGTAAAACCCGTCTTTCAACGCCGCGATCAGATGATCAGGCTTGAGCGATAGTCCGATGGACCCAACCGCCATTGGCATCAGCCATGCCGTGTACTGCCCCGCCGAGGGATCAAACCGCTGAATGCGCGGTGCGATGCTATCGACCCAATACAGGCAGCCACGCGCCTCATCCCAAATGGGGCTCTCGCCGAGCAGATCAGCGCCACAGGGAAGCAAGTCTATCTGAACGCTCATGCACCGACTCCGTAAGGCATCACCGATAGGAGATGCCCGCCGCCTCACCTGTCAAAACCGATTGTCGATACCGCGGATCAATCACGTATGTGAACGGCCGCCTCGCCACAGTGCAGCGCTGGCGGAAAAGTTTGCAAATCTCACTTATGTGTTTCATCATCATATATGTATTGCAGAATAGCATGGACGAAACCGATGCGGGCTCAACCAGTCAAATCAGCGGCGCGCGTGATCGAGGTCCTCGAGCTCTTTGCCGCCGATCCGCGCCCCAATTCGCTCAAAGAGATCTCGACGCGGCTGAGGTATCCGCAGTCCAGCACCACGGTGTTGATGAAAAGCTTGGTCTCTCTCGGATACCTGAACTACGACCCATCGCTGCGCGTCTATTTTCCAACGCTGCGTGTGACCAGTCTCGGCAACTGGATCCCGGCGGCGCTGTTTGGTGAAGGCCAAATCCTGGATGTCATGAACGACATCCACAATGTCACCGGCGAAACCGTCGGCCTGACGGTGCTCAACGACGTTTATGTTCAGTACATCAAGGTCATTCAATCGAGCCACACGCTGCGCTTTCACATCAATGAAGGCTCGATGCGTGAAGTCACCCGGTCGGCCGCGGGCTGGTTGTTGCTCTCACAGAAAACCGACGATGAGGTCGACAGGCTCGCGCGTCGCGCCAATATCGCCGTGAAGTCGGTCGCAGAGCGCGTCGACGTGAAGGAGTTTGTGCGCAGCATGCCGCAAGTCAGGCGTGACAATTGGGCTTACGCGGAAAACTTGCCGATCCTTGGTGCGGCGACGATCTGTGTTCTGCTGAAAGTGCGCCTGCAAGGCCAGCCCGTTGTCCTGGGCATCGGCGGCCCGGTTGAGCGCATGCGTGCTCTCAAGACCAAAGGCTTGCAACTTTTGCGGCAGGGCGCGCGGACGATCGATGGCGCTCCCAATCATGACTTATCGTAGCGCGATGTCTGCACGCCTTTCACGGTTCTGATGTTGCCGTATGCTCAGGGTCTGCGCTTGCGAGGGCCAAGGACTGCGCGCACCATGTAACAGCCGGAGCGTTGCTGAGAGGATAAAGTGACCATGCTGCCCGAAGAAGCCGCCTTCATGGGGCGCCTCGACGCCCAGCTGTTGTTCAAGCTGCACCTCGCTATTGGCTATGCTCAAGTCCAAAGCATTGGCACGACAATAGCCGGCCGGCGCATCGTGGCCCCCGTCGATGGCGGCAATTTTGAAGGCGAACGGTTGCGCGGAACCGTGATGCCGGGCGGGGCCGACTGGGTGACGTTTCGTGCAGACGGCGCGATGATGATCGACGTGCGGTTAACCCTGAAGACCGATGACGATGCACTCATCTTGATGTTTTACCGGGGGATCGCGCACGCGCCTCCTGATGTCATGGCGGCGTTCAATCAGCGGCAGGTAGTCCCTGTCTCGTCAGTCTACGTGCGCACCACGCCACGCTTCGAGACAGCGGCACCACGCTACGACTGGCTCAATCGCATTGTCGCGGTGTCCAAAGGCTGCCGCACCGCCACCGGCCCCATGTATAACGTTTTCGAGATCCTATAACCGCTTGGGTGCTAGACTCTCTATACCTCGCCTCGGAACCAGACGACGAAAGGTGGCCGTCCCGAGACGGCCACCCAACACGAGCAGCGTGCTCACTTCTTCAGCAGCGCGCAATCGCTCTCGGCCTCGGCTCTCCAGACTTGGTTGGCTGGTACCGTGCCGATCTGTTTGTAGAGATCATACGGCCCCTTCGACTCGCCTGGTGTTTTGACTTCAAACAGGTAATAGTCGCGCATGGCTTGTCCATCGGCGCGAACTTTGACGTTTTTCATCTGGAAGTCGTTGATCGGCAGTTCGCGCATCTTGGCCGCGACCGCTTTACCGTCCGTCGTGCCTGCGGCCTTCACAGCGTTGAGATAGTGCGTCATGGCCGAATAGGCACCCGACTGGAGCAGATTGGGAGCACGGCCGCGATTGCGATCCATATAGCGCTTGCTCCAGGCGCGGCTTTCGTCGTCGCGATCCCAATAGAAGGGTGTCGAGAGGAGCAGGCCCTGGGTCGCCTCTGTGCCAAGTGCCTGGAAGAAGCTGATCGATTCAGTGAGCGACACCAGCTTCTGGCTGCCTTTTGTGAGGCCGAACTCCTTGGCTTGCTTCATGGCATTGACGAAGTCGGCGCCGGGGTTGCCGAACGCGATGACTTCAGCTTTCGAGGCTTGCGCCTGCAGCAGATACGAGGAGAAATCAGCGTTGTTGAGCGGGTGCTTGACGGAACCAACGAACGTGCCGCCACCCTTCTCGACGAACTTTTTAACGTCTGCTTCGATCACATTGCCGAAACCCGTGTTCCAGGTGATCAGGAACCAGCTCTTGGCACCTTTGCGCATGGTTTCTTCGACCGCCGCACGCGGCATGGCGTAGGTGTCCCAGGCATATTGAATACTGTAAGGCGTGCACGAGGCACCGGTAAGGTTGGAGATACCCGCTCCAGAGATCATAAATGGCGTCTCGCGGTCTTTTGCGAAACCAACGGTCGCAAGTGTGATCGGGCTGTTCGAGCCGGACAGGATCGCCTTGACGCCGTCATTGTCCAGCCAACCGCGCACCGTCGCCAGGCTGTGGTCGGCATTGTTACGATCGTCCACCGAGAGCAACTCGATCTTCTTGCCCAGAACCGTGCCACCGAAGTCCTCAATCGCCATCTTGGCCGCATCGACCCAACCCGGCCCGCTGGTGTCGGCGAACGGTCCGGTCTGATCATTCAACGATCCGATGCGGATCGTATCCTGGGCTGAGGCAGGCCCACCAAAGCTCGCGGCGAGCGCGACCGTCGCGGCCAGCAGCACAGTTCGCTTTGAAATGCTGCAGCTGCGTTTTCCAGTTCTGATGACCATGGTGTCCTCCGATTGGCGTTCTGTCGGTCGCAATCTGAGCCGCCGCGCGGCGCATACGAAGCGAATACCGGCGCCGCGCCGGATTATCATAGGCATGATGAGCGGCCTGAAAACGGGCCTGGACTTCTGGGCGGTCTTGCACGGCATCGAGGCGGCTGCCAGGAATTGAAGATGAATTGCCAGTTGCGCCGTCGATGATGCCACCCCGCACACGTGAGGCCCGATCATGCCGACACGATCGCCCGAGTCGATCTTGACCGAACTCATGGATCGCGAAGCCATCCGCGATTGCATTTATCGTTATTGCCGCGGCATTGACCGTGCCGACGAGGTGTCGCTGCGCGCGTCGTACTGGCCTGACGGTTACGATAGCCATGGCGCCTACGTCGGACCGGTCGAAGGATTTATCGCCTGGGTCAAAACCATCTGGCAGACCGGGCCACGCAACATCCATCAGGTTTCAAACGTTTTGATCGAATTCCGCGATAGCAGCCACGCCGCCGTCGAGACATGTTGGAATGCTTTACAACGAGGCCCCGGCGCCGACGGGATCGTTCGGCAGGTGCACATGGCTGGGCGCTATTGCGACGTGTTCGAGAAGCGCGGCTCGGAATGGCGCGTCGCTGAAAGAACCGTCGTCTTCGACTGGATCGAGGAGCAGGCAGTCCCCACGGGCACCGAAAACGAGCGGTTCGGCCGACGGCAGCCTGTTGGCAGCGCTTTCCCGGATGATCCCGTTTATCACATTGGCCGCGCGCGATCCGCTGCCAAGGATTGAAGTGGATGCCAAAGGTACCACAAAACGTGCCCCGGACGATCCTTGTGACCGGGGCGGCCGGCGGCATCGGCAGAGCCATGCTGGCGGAGTTTGCGGCACGCGGCGACCGCCTCATCGCCGTCGATCTGGCGGATGCCGATCCGGCTTCGGCGGTTGCTGCCTTGGGATCGCATCACCTCGCGTTTAGTTGCGATCTTGGTTCAGAATCCGCCATCTTGGACCTGTACGCCCGCATCGATACGGCCGGCGGCACGATCGATGTACTGATGAACAATGCGGCCCTGGGGCCGACCATGGCCGCAACGCGTGACACGGATGTCGACGCCTTCCGCCAGACGTTGCGGGTCAACACGCTCGCGCCGTTCGCCATGGCGCGGGAGGCCGCGCGGCGGATGAAGGCCGGCAGCGCGATCGTCAACACCGCCTCACTCGCGGGCGTTCTCGGCAATCCGCGCCGCAATGCTTACGCCGCGTCAAAGGCCGCGTTGATATCGATTACCAAATCACTGGCCTGCGAGTGGGCGGCACGCGGTCTCCGTGTCAACGCCGTCGCGCCCGGGTATATACGGACCCCAATGGTCGCAGCCTTGGAGCGCGACGGAAAAGCCGATCTGGCCGCAGTCCGTCAGCGCATTCCGATGGGCCGCATGGGACGACCAGACGAGGTAGCCGCTGCCGCTGCGTTTCTTGCCTCGCCGCAGGCGCGCTACATCACAGGTGCTGTGCTGGCCATCGATGGCGGCTGGATGTCCTTCAATCAACCGGGCGTCGCCCACCCGTCTGTGCAGGGCGTGCCGCTCGACGAGCTGTCGCCGGCAACACCTCCGGCGGGTCCGCGTGTCGTGGTTGTCGTTGGTGGCGGCCGTGGCATTGGCGCGGCCATCGCGGCGCGCTTTGCCGAGGCTGGCGATACCGTCGTCATTGCTGACAAGGATGGCCACGCTGCCTCTGCCGTTGCGGCAAAGCTGAGCGGCGAGCACGGTGCAAATACGTTGGGCGTAGCACTCGACATCACCGCCGAGCTTCATGTCCGCGAGACCTTCGCAAGCATCAGCAAACAGTTCGGTCACATCGACGTACTGGTCAACGATGCCGCCATTGCCGACAGCTTCAAACCGGCCTTCCAGCAAAGCACCGCCGATCTCGAAGCCGTCCTCGACGTGAACCTCACGGGCGCGTTCTTGTGCGCGCGGGAGATGCTGGCGTTGGCGCCGGGTGGCCGCGGCGTGATCGTGAACCTCGGCTCGATCAACACGTTTTTGCCCTTCGCCCCGCGTCACGCCTATGGAGCGTCCAAGGCCGCGATCGACATCTTCACCCGGTGCCTTGCTGCCGAACTCGGCCCCGCCGGCATCCGCACGGCAACAATCGCGCCTGGCTATATTCGCACGCCGGGTGTCGCCGAGCTTGAGCGAACGGGAAAAATCGACAGCACCGCCATTCGCCGGCGCATCCCCATGGGTGATTTGGGACAGCCAGCCGACATCGCTGACGCCGCTCACTTCCTCGCCTCGCCAGCAGCATCCTACATCAATGGATCTATTTTGTATGTCGATGGCGGCTGGACCTCCTTCGGCAACGCCGGCGACGCCAGTGCCCCCGATCACGCCGAGAAATTTGGTGACTGACGCCAGAAGTCCTGGAGGGCACGCAACACTATCAATAGCTGCCCGGTACTGGCACATGCTTCTGTGCCGACGCGACTGGAACAGAAAACAGCACCTTGGGTCCGGCGGATGACGGACGCCGGACCACCTCCTCGTCCACACCCCAGATATTTGTGTTGCCTGGCGTCAGCGACGCGGTCCGTAGGGCGAATGAGCACGCGCTAAATCTGCCGCCACATGCGAGCCCGTATCGTGAGGTGCGGGCGAAGAAGCGTGAGGGCGCATCGACCTGAGACCTAACCCTTGATGGAGTTTTGCGCGCCTCAACCTCTCCCTTTTCCCGCCACCTCCGCAATGCGCATGCCATACAGCCGCGCCGTCTCAAGATCGCCAGCACGTGGGGCTTCTTCGGCCGACGCATCGGACGGCGAAACCGCCAAGGCGCCAGTCGAGCCACCCGTCCAGTTCACATCCGCCGGGCTGTGCGCCTTGGTGTTGGACGGCATCAGGCCCGTACCCACCCAGATCTGCCCGTGCTGCATCGCAAACGTCACGAGGTAGTTGATCGTCGAGGCCTTGTCACCGTTGACGGTGGCCGAGTTGGTGAACCCGCCAGCGATCTTGTTTTTCCACGACTGTGCGCCCCAGACTTTGGAGCTTTCATCGGCGAACTTTTTGAACTGCCAGGCCGGGCCACCCATATACGTCGGGCTGCCGAAGATGATGGCGTCCTGCCCAGCCAGCGTCTCCCAGGTGCCGGCCGGCAGGCTGCCATCCTTGCCGATCTCGACCGTGTGCACGCTCGCGCCGGGCACGGAAGCCGCGCCCTTGTGGACCGCTTCGGCCTGCTTCTTGGTGTGGCCGTAGCCGCTGAAATAAACGATGCCAATTTTTGCCATGGTGTGGCTTTTGCTCCGATTGCACTCCCAAGTCTCAACCTCACGGTGCTCAGGCGCAGTTGACATAGGGAATGAAATTACTTTTGGTAAGTAGGCACCTTGTGGTAACTAGAGAGCTTGCAGGTAAGCAGCGGAACCAGCCATGGCCCAGGATCAAGAAGTCGACATCGGCGATTGCCATCAGCCAGGCCAGTCACCCGGCCAGTGCCCCATGGATGCGGTGCTCAAGCTGCTGATGGGGCCGTGGACAACCTACATCGTCTGGCTGCTCGAAACCCAGGGGCCGCTCCGCTTCGGCGAAATCAAAACACGCATGCCGGCCATCTCGTCCAAGGTGCTCACTGACCGCCTGCGCCACTTGGAAGCCGCCAGGCTCGTCAGCCGCGACTATCGACCCACCATTCCGCCACAAGTGAGTTACGCGCTGACGGCGCGTGGACACGAACTGAAAGGCGTGCTCGACGGCATCAGCGTCATCGCTCAACGCTGGCAGGCAGAAGACAAAGCGACCGAACGGGAACTTGCCTGATGACCATCGCTGTGGCCCTCGCGCCTCCACCCACCGCTAATCCGCTGCTGTCATCCCGCATTTTGCCGACTTTGATCCGCCTCGCTGTGCCTAACATGCTGGCGATGGTGGCATCCGCGCTCGTGGCCATTGCCGAGACGGTCTATGTCGGCCGTCTTGGGACCGCCGCGCTGGCCGGTCTCGCGCTGGTGTTCCCCCTGGTCATGCTGCTCGGCATGCTCTCAGCCGGTGCCATGGGTGGCGGCGTCTCATCGGCTATCAGCCGCGCCATCGGCGCTGGCGACGAAGCGCGCGCCTCGGCGCTCGCGCTGCATGCCTTCGTCATCGGCACCCTCGCCGGGCTGGCGTGCACCGCCTTACTGCTGATCTTCGGCAGATCGATCTTCGCGTTGCTCGGCGGCCGTGGCGCGGCGCTCGATCAGGCTGTCCGCTACGCCAACGTGGTCTTCATCGGCGCACTCGGCATCTGGCTCACCAATACGCTCGCCGCCGTCGTTCGCGGCGGCGGCAACATGAAAGTGCCGTCTCTCACGCTGCTGATCGCTTCGGCCGCACAAGTGGCGCTTGGCGGCGCGTTCGGGCTGGGCCTGGGCCCGTTCCCGAAACTCGGCATGGCCGGCATCGCACTTGGCCAGCTGATAACCGTCAGCGGCAGCGCGCTTTATCTCGTCTGGTATCTGATGCGCGGCCATGGCCGTGTGCGCCTCACGTTCACACGCGGGCAGCTCAACGGCGAGATGTTCCGCGACATTCTCAAAGTCGGCGGCGTCGCCTGCTTGTCGCCACTGCAATCCGTACTCTGCGTGTTGATACTGACGCGCCTCGTCGCCTCATTCGGCACCGAGGCACTGGCTGGATATGGCATCGGCGCGCGGCTTGAATTCCTGCTGATCCCAATTGCCTTCGGTGTCGGCGTGGCCTGTGTGCCCATGGTTGGCATGGCGATGGGCGCCCGCAATATCGCCCGCGCCCGCGCGGTTGCCTGGACCGGCGGATTGCTGGCGGCCTGTCTCGTCGGCGTGGTGGGCGTGTTCGTTGCCATCTTCCCCGATGCCTGGGCACAGGCATTTACGAGCGACCCCGCCGTGCTCGACGCTGCCCGTAGCTACTTCCGGTGGGTCGGACCGTGCTATCCTTTGTTCGGTCTCGGTCTCTGCCTCTACTTTGCCGCCCAGGGTTCCGGCAAAATCATCTGGCCGGTGCTGGCCGGCACGCTGCGGCTGCTGGTCATCATCGTTGGCGGCTGGTGGCTGGCCGCTACCAGCGCGCCCGCCTGGCAGCTGTTTGCCCTCATCGCCGCGGCCATGATTGTTTATGGCTTGGCGACCGCCGCCTCGATCTATTTCGTCAGCTGGGAACAAAAGCCCGTTGCGGAGACTGCATTATGACCGCTCCCCTCATCCGCCCGACGCCGGACGATGTGCGCCTTTCAAGCGTCGTTGAAGGCATCGACCAGACTGGCGCGGTTGTTGAGACGACGGTGGTGACCGAACGCGCTATTACGCTGTTTCTCAACGCCCGCGAGATCGTCACCGTCATGACCATCGGCGATCACCCGGAGTTGCTCGCTGCCGGCTATCTGCTCAACCAGAATATGCTCCAGCCCGACGATGAAGTCACCGCCATCGACTATGACGACGACCTCTCGGTCGTTGTCGTGCGCACCAAGCGGCAGACGGACTACGAAGAGAAGCTGAAGAAGAAAGTGCAGACGTCCGGGTGCGCGCAAGGCACTGTGTTCGGCGATCTGATGGAGGCCTTTGACGATGTCAAACTCTCGCCATCAGCCCGTCTCAAGACGTCTTGGCTGTACGCGCTGACCAAAGCCATCAACACCGAACCCAGCCTCTATCTGAAGGCCGGAGCCATCCACGGCTGTGTCCTCGCGCGCGAAGACAAAATTCTGCTCTACATGGAAGACGTCGGCCGCCACAACGCTGTCGACAAGATCGCAGGCTACATGTTTTTGAACAAGATCAAGCCAGACCACACGATCTTTTATACGACCGGCCGCCTCACTTCCGAGATGGTCATCAAAACCGTCAAGATGGGCATCCCCATTCTTGTCTCGCGCTCCGGCTTCACGGCTTGGGGCGTCGACCTAGCCCGCAAAGCCGGTCTCACCCTGATCGGCCGCGCGCGTGGCAAGCGGTTCGTGGCACTGGCCGGCCACAGCCGCATCGAATTCGACGCCGATCCAACCGTCGGTGCCGACGAAGACCGCCGCTACCGCCGGAAGGGCCGCGAGGACGCCGGCGGTTGAAGGCAACACAGCTCTTTCCCGCGACACAGGGGCTTTTCAACGGTCACCACCCATGTAATCGTCTCGGCAAGTACAAACGAGATGGCTCAAAGCCATCCATTGGTCGCAACGCACGAGGAAACCCATGAAATTGAGTATTTTGACGCGCCGGACAGTCGTCGCATCCGGCGCTGTGGCTGTGGCCACAGCGTTCGGTTCCGCCGCTTACGCCCAAGACACCATCAAGATCGCCTACATCGACCCGCTGTCCGGCCCCGGTGCCACCGTGGGTGAAGTCGGCCTCAAACACTTCCAATACCTGGCAGAAGAGGCGAACGCCAAGGGCGGCGCTGGTGGCAAGAAATATGAAATCATTGGCTACGACAACAAGACGAACCCGCAGGAAAGTTTGATCCAGGCGCAGAAGGCTGTTGATGCCGGCGCCCGCATCATCACACAGGGGAACGGTTCGTCGGTTGCCGCAACCCTGACTGACTGGGTCTCCAAGTACAACGAGCGCAATCCCGGCAAGGAAGTGCTGTATCTCAACTACGCCGCCGTCGATCCGATTCTAACCAACGAGAAGTGCAGCTATTGGCACTTCCGCTGGGACGCCAGCGCCGACATCAAGATGGAAGCACTGACGAACTACATGAAGCCGCGCACCAACATCAAGAAAATCTACCTGATCAATCAGGACTATTCGTTTGGCCAGTCAGTCAAGAAATACGCCAACGAAATGCTCAAGGCCAAGCGGCCCGACATCCAAATCGTCGGCGATGAGCTGCATCCCCTGCTCAAAGTGACAGACTTTGCGCCCTACATTGCCAAGATCAAGGCGTCCGGCGCCGATAGCGTCGTAACCGGCAACTGGGGCCAGGACTTCGCACTGCTGTTGAAGGCCGCCGCCGACGCTGGTCTCAACATCGAATGGTACACCTACTATGCTGGCGGCACCGGTGGTCCAACCGCCATCAAACAGACCGGCCTCAACCACAAAGTCTACGCCATCGTTGAAGGGTTCCCCAACGGCGCAAGCGTGGCTGCCCGCGATGCTGAAAAAGCGTTCCGTGCGAAGTACGGCTCGTCAGTCTTCTATCCGCGCGCATTCAACCAGATGCGCATGTTGACGGCCGCCATCAACAAGGCCGGTTCAACAGACACCATTAAGGTTGCCGCCGCACTCGAAGGCGCCAAGCACGAAGTCTACAACGGCGGCGAAGGTGACATGCGCAAGGACGATCATCAGTTCTTCCAGCCCATGTATATCGGCTCGTTCGGTGAACTCGATAAGGCCAAAGAGCCCTTCGACGAAGAAAACACCGGCTGGGGCTGGCGCCAAGTCGCTACGGTCGCCAAGGCCGACACGATGGTGGCAACCACCTGCAAAATGGTCCGGCCGTAAGACGGTAGAGCACTTCCCCTCTCCCCTTGATGCAGTTCGCATCAAGGGGAGAGGGTGGCCGAAGGCCGGGAGAGGGGCAGGGCTCGCTCTGCTGCTGCCCCTCATCCGCCCTGCGGGCACCTTCTCCCCACCCGTGAAGACGCGTGAGGAGAAGGGAAGCGGTCCTCGCGAGCACCCGCACACCCGAGAAGCCCGTGGCTGAACTCATCCTCATCTCAACGCTCAATGGTGTGCTGTTCGGCCTCTTGCTGTTCCTTATGGCGAGCGGGCTGACGCTCATTTTTTCCATGATGGGCGTACTGAACTTCGCACACGCGAGCTTTTACATGCTCGGCGCGTTCGTCGGCTATCAGATCTCGAAATGGGCTGGCTTCTGGCCAGCACTGATCTTTGCACCGATCATCGTCGGCGGCATCGGTATGTTGGTCGAACGCTTCGGCCTCCGCACCGTGCATGCCAACGGCCACGTGGCGGAGTTGCTGTTCACGTTCGGCCTTGCTTTCGTCATTGAAGAAGTCGCGCAGATTATCTGGGGCAAGGCTCCGGTCGACTTCCGCGTGCCAACGCTGCTGGATTTCCCAGCTTTCACACTGTTTACGACCAACTACCCAGCTTACAAGCTCTTCATGCTCGTAATCTCAGTGTCGATCTTCGTCGGCTTGTTCGCGATGCTCACGCGCACCCGGGTCGGGCTCATCGTTCAGGCGGCACTGACCCACCCCAACATGGTCGGCCATCTCGGCCACAACGTGCCACTGGTGTTCATGGCTGTGTTCGGTGTCGGCGCCGGGCTTGCCGGCATTGCTGGCGTCATCGCGGGGCCAGCCCTCGTCACCCAGTCCACCATGGCCGCCTTGCTCGGCCCGATCCTGTTCGTCGTCGTCGTCGTCGGTGGTCTAGGCTCGTTGTCAGGCGCTCTCGTCGCCTCCCTCTTGATCGGTCTTCTGCAAACTTTTGCCGTGTCTTCAAACGCCTCAATGGCCGATCTATTTGCGTTCACCGGCTTCGCGCCTGCAGCCAACACGATCCTCAATGATCTCTGGCGCGTCAGTATTGCGCAAGTGGCGCCGATCCTGCCGTATCTGCTGTTGATCCTGATGCTTATCTTCCGGCCAACGGGGCTCATGGGGAACCGCGAGTTATGAGCGAGACGACGATGCAGGCAGGCACGCGCCGCACCAGCGGCCTTCGCGCGAGCAAACTTGGCGGCGCACTGCCCTGGCTGGCCGCCGCCGTGCTGCTCGCCGTGCTGCCACTGATCTTCAGCACGGGAACCGGGCTTTCGGTGTTGAGCCTGATGGGTATCGCGGTCATCTTCGCGCTCTCCTACAACATGATGCTCGGCCAGACCGGCATGTTGTCGTTCGGCCATGCCGTCTATTTCGGCCTCGGCGCCTACTTCACCGTGCACTTCATCAACTGGGCAGTCGCCACCCGCGCACCCATCCCACTACCGCTCGTCCCCATCGTCGGCGGACTGGCCGGACTGTTCTTCGCCTGTATCTTCGGCTGGCTCTCGACCAAACGCAGCGGCACCACGTTCTCGATGATCAGCCTAGGTCTCGCCGAACTTGTCGGCTCCAGCGTCTTGATCCTGCGAACCTTCTTCGGCGGCGAGGAAGGCTTCACGACGAACCGCACCAAGCTGCTCAGGCTGATGGACTGGAACTTCGCCTCGCAACTGCAAATGTACTATCTGATCGCCGCTTGGTGTCTGCTGTGCGCGCTAGCCATGTACGCTCTCACCCGCACGCCCTTTGGCCGCATGTGCAATGCCGTACGCGAAAATCCCGAACGCGTGCAGTTCGTCGGCTACAGCCCGCAAGTGGTTCGCTACCTCGCCTTCTGCCTGAGCGGCTTCTTTGCTGGCATCGCAGGTGCGCTGAACGGCATCAACTTCGAGATCGCCAATGCCGCACTGTTCGGCGCGGCACAATCAGGCACCGTGCTGCTGGCCACCTTCATCGGCGGCATTGGCGTATTTATCGGCCCGGTGGTCGGCGCTGTCCTGGTCAGCTACCTGCAGGTCATGCTCTCGGACATTACCGAAGTTTGGCAGCTCTACTTCGGGCTGATGTTTATCGCTGTCGTCATGTTCGCACCCGGTGGCCTCGCCGGCCTGGTCCTCATGCACGCGCCGCTCGCCCGCGCTGGCGCGCTCATGAAGGTGGTGCCGAGCTACCTGATGGCCATAGTCCCCGCAGCCCTCGCCTTCGTCGGCCTCGTGATGCTCATAGAAATGACAGTGCATGTCGCGGTGAGACATTCCGAGGGTCCGGCCATGAAGCTGTTTGGGGTCGGTTTCCGATCCGACAACCTGATGGCCTGGGCGCTGTCGCTCGCACTGTTGATCGCCGCCGCCGCCCTTTTCCGGCTGATCGCTCCGCGCATGTCGGCCGGGTGGGATGCCGCGCGCGCTGCCGCGCGCGAGCGGGGGATCGTCATATGACCGAACCCGCTCTCGAACTGCGCGCACTCAAAAAGAATTTCGGCCCCGCCGAAATCATTCGCGGCGTCGATCTCTTAGTGCCGAAAGGCGAGCGCCACGCTGTTATCGGCCCCAACGGCGCCGGCAAGTCGACCCTGTTTAACCTGATCAGTGGGCTCATCGTGCCCACGTCTGGCACCGTCTCGCTAAATGGTCAGCCAATCAACGGATTACCACCTTACGAAATCAACCGGCGCGGCCTCTCGCGCAGCTTCCAAGTCACCAACATCTTCCCACGCATGACGGTGTACGAGAACGTGCGCTGCGGCGTGCTGTGGTCAGCCAGGCAGAAGTATACGTTTTGGCATGGGGTCGCCGGCGCGAAAGGCGTCCGCGAGCGCACCGAGGAAGTCCTGACCGAGATCGGCCTCGCGGACCGGCGCGAGGCGATTGCCGGTGTGCTCACCTACGCCGAACAGCGCGCCCTCGAAATCGGCATCACCATCGCCGGCGGCGCCAACGTGATCCTACTCGACGAACCGACCGCCGGCATGAGCCGCCATGAAACCGATCGCGCCGTTGGCCTCATCCGCCGCATCAGTGAAGGCCGCACGTTGATGATCGTCGAGCACGATATGGGCGTGGTATTCGGCCTCGCCGACCGCATCTCCGTGCTGGTCTATGGCGAAATCATCGCCACCGGCCCGCCCGCCGAAATCCGCGCCAGCGCCAAAGTCAAAGAAGCCTATCTCGGCGAAGAGGCGCACGCATGATGCTGCATAGTTGTGCGCCCCATACCCCCTCCCCTAACCCCGCCCCGCAAGGGGGAGGGGCAGCCGCTTCAAAGGCAAAGGCAGGCGCAAGCCTCAAAGGTGTTGCTGGTATCCATCCCAGAAACCCCTCCCACCTTGAGGGTGCGGGACAGGGTGGGGGGTATCTTCGCGCACGGACCTCGGGGTGGTCATCATGAGCACCGCCACACCCATGCTCGAAGTGCGCGACCTCAACGCGTATTATGGCAAGAGCCATATTCTCCAGGGCGTGAACATCCATATCGGCGCCGGTGAGGTTGTCTCGCTGCTCGGCCGTAACGGCGTTGGCCGGTCGACCACCATCAAAGCCATCATGGGTGAGGTGCAGCCGCACGGCACAGTCAACTTCAAAGGCAGAAACATTGCCGGCCTGCCGAGCTACAAGATCGCGCGGCTTGGCCTCGGCTACGTGCCCGAAAACCGCGATATCTTTCCGACACTCACCGTCCGCCAGAACCTCGCGCTTGGCCAGAAGAAAGCCAACACCGACGGCCGCTGGAAGCTGCAAGACATGCTCGACCGGTTTCCCAACCTCGCGCGCCGCGCCGATACCGCAGCGGGTGTGCTGTCAGGTGGCGAGAAGCAAATGCTGACCATGTGCCGCACACTGATGGGCGACCCCGATCTGATCATGATCGACGAGCCAACTGAAGGTCTGGCGCCGCTCATCGTCAAACAGGTGGGCGAGTTGATTTCCGAGATCGCCGCCCGTGGCCTCGCCATTTTGCTGGTCGAACAAAAGCTATCGATCGCGCTCGATATCTCATCACGCATCTACGTGATGGGCCACGGCCATGTCGTCTTCGAAGGCACGCCCAAAGATCTCGCCGCCAACGCCGAAGTGCGGAAGGAATGGCTGGAGGTTTGAGGGGCGGTTTTCGTTGGGTTGGGTTAGGCACCCCTCGCGCCGCAACCCAACAGTACTGGCCGATGCTGGGTACCACTGCTGGCGCGTAGCTAACCCAACCTACGGGCCACCATCACCTCAAATGACACGCCACCCAGTGGCCGCTGCCGTCTTGCTTCAAGGCTGGCGTTTCGACAGCGCAACGGTCTTGCTTGACCGGGCAACGGGTATGGAAGTGACAGCCCTTGGGCGGGTTGATGGGATTGGGCACATCGCCTTTCAGCATGATGCGCTTGCGCTTGATCTTCGGGTCCGGGATCGGCACCGCCGACAACAGCGCTTCGGTGTAGGGATGCTTCGGATTGGCATAGAGATCGTGCGCACTGGCGATCTCCACGACACGGCCCAGATACATCACCGCGACGCGGGTGGAGATGTGCTCCACCACCGACAGGTCGTGCGCAATGAACAGATACGTAAGATTGAACTTGGCCTGCAGGTCTTCCAGCAAATTGATCACCTGCGCCTGGATCGACACGTCGAGCGCTGACACCGGCTCATCACAGATGATCAGCTTGGGCTCCACCGCAAGCGCGCGCGCGATGCCGATGCGCTGGCGCTGGCCGCCTGAGAACTCGTGCGGATAGCGGCGCATATGATCGGGATCAAGCCCGACGGTCTCCAACAGGTGCGCGACACGGTCATTGCGCTCAACCCGTGTCTTGAACAGCTTGTGGATCACCAGCGCCTCACCGATGATCGCCCCCACAGTCATGCGCGGATTGAGCGACGCGAACGGATCCTGGAAAATGATCTGCATGTCACGGCAAAGCGAGGCAGCCTTCTCGCGGTCGACGTGTGTGATGTCGCGACCCTCAAAGATCACCTCACCAGCGGTCGGCTCGATGAGACCCAGTACACAACGGCCAGTCGTCGACTTGCCACACCCGCTTTCGCCGACGAGCCCGAGCGTTTCGCCGGGCATGATGTCGAACGAGACGCCATCAACCGCGTGCACGCGATCCACCTCACGCCGCAGCATCCCGCCTTTGATCGGGAAATACTTGACGAGGTTCTTCACCTCCAGCAGCGGCTTTGCTTGAGGCTCGCTCATAGGATGCACGCCACTTTGTGCCCGGGCGCGATCTCGCGCAATGGCGGTTGCGCGGTGACACATTCTGCCTTGGCGAACTTGCAGCGCGCAGCGAACCGGCAGCCGACGGGCGGATTGAGCAAGCTCGGCACCGTGCCGCCGATAGCTTCCAACCGCTGCTTGGCACCGACGCGATCGAGTTCGCGGGATCGAACGGATGAGGCCTTGCGTGTAGGGGTGGCGCGGGTTGTCGAACAGCTGTTCGACGGAGGCTTCTTCAACCACTTTGCCGGCATACATCACCACGACGCGTTGCGGTCACTTCAGCGACGACACCCATGGCGTGCGTGATCAGCAGGATCGCCATGCCAAAGCGCTCTTTCAAATCGTGCATCAGCTCGAGGATTTGCGCTTGAATGGTCACATCGAGCGCGGTCGTTGGTTCATCGGCAATCAACAGCTTCGGATTGCACGCCAGCGCCATCGCGATCATGACGCGTTGGCGCATGCCGCCAGAGAACTGATGGGGATAGTCATGCACGCGGCGCGATGGGTTCGAGATCTGCACAAGGTTCAAAAGATCGACTGTGCGCTCAAGCGCCTGCTTGTGGTTCATGCCTTCATGACGACGGAGTACTTCCATAATCTGATCGCCGATGCTGTAGACCGGGTTCAGTGATGTCATCGGCTCCTGGAAGACGATGGCAATTTC
This sequence comes from uncultured Alphaproteobacteria bacterium, assembly GCA_963847145.1. Lineage (GTDB taxonomy): Bacteria > Pseudomonadota > Alphaproteobacteria > Rhizobiales > Hyphomicrobiaceae > JABFRJ01. The sequence goes on along the minus strand of CAWJYN010000011.1, from coordinate 61,076 downwards.
CTTGGAGCGGATATCGTCAAGCTCGCGAGGTTGCAATGGCACGAGATCGCGACCTTGCCAGAGAATGCGTCCCGCAACGATCTGGCCAGGCGGCATCGGAATCAACTTCAGCACCGACATCGCAGTCACGGTTTTACCGCAACCGCTCTCGCCGACGATGCCAACCGTTTCACCGCGATGAACGGTAATATCGACGCCATCGACAGATTGCACCATGCCGTCATCAGTTTTGAAATGCGTCTTCAAGCCTTGAATATCCAGTAGCGGCTCGCCGGCAGGTGGTGCTGTGATCGTAATCGCGGTCGGGCTAAGAGCGTCGCGCATCACTGCACCCTCCTGGGGTCGAGCGCATCTCGAAGGCCGTCGCCGATGAAGTTGATCGACAGCACCGTAAGGAAAATCGCCAGCCCAGGAAACAGCGCGTAGTGCGGCGCGAAATCGAGATAGTCCTTAGCGTCGAACAGCAATCGGCCCCACGTCGGGATATCAGGCGGGAAACCGAGGCCGAGGAATGAAAGCGTCGACTCGGCGATGATAGCGGCAGCAACATCGATAGTCCCGGCCACGATCACGGGACCAAGCGCATTGGGCAGGATGTGCTTGAGAACCTGCCGCGACTTGCTAGCCCCCAGCGCGCGCGCCGCCTCCACGAACTCTTTCTCGCGCAGCGACAGAAACTGCGCGCGCACCAGGCGCGCCACCGGCATCCAGCGCAGGCCGCCAATGACCAGCACCACCATCACGAAGATGCCCGCTTCAAGCCCAAGCACAGCCTTCAGCTGATCGCGGAACAAGTAGATGATCAGCAGCAGCAGCGGCAGTGCCGGCAGTGACAGAAAGAGATCCGTCAACCACATCAGGCCCGTTGCCAGCCACCCGCGCGACATGCCGGCGATCGCGCCGACCAGCATGCCGACACTGAGCGCGACAGCCATCGCTGCCAGCCCGACGGCCAGGGAGATCCGGCCGCCAGCGATCATCCGCGCCAGCAGATCCTGACCGAGATCGTCTGTGCCGAGCGGGTGTGCCAACGACGGCTTGGCGAGACGAGCGGTGAAATCAATCTCATTGATCGGCACGCGCCAGATCCATGGCCCAAGCAGCACGCCAAACACGATCACACCGAGCACACCCAGGCTCATCACGGCCATCCGATGGCGTCGGAAGCGTCTCCAGGCTTCTTGGCGCGGTGACACATACGGCCGCTTCGCCGGACGTGGAACTAAAGGCGCCACCTCAGGAGAATTTGATGCGCGGATCGAGCCAGCCATAAAGAATATCAGCCAAGAGGTTGAAGAAGACGACAAGACAGGCAAACACAAACGTCACTGACATCACCACGGGCGTGTCGTTGGCAAGGATGGAGCTGATCAGCAATGAGCCGATGCCAGGGATTCGAAAGATCTGCTCAGTAACGATGGCCCCACCGAAGATTGCCGGCATCTGCAGCGCCACCAGCGTGACCACCGGGATCAAGGCATTGCGCACCACGTGGTGGAGGATCACCGCGCGTTCACCGAGGCCCTTGGCGCGCGCCGTCGTCACGTAGTCGAGGCGAATGACATCGAGCACCGCCGATCGCACATAGCGCGTCATCGAAGCCGCCTGAAACAGCGCCAGCACCGTGACGGGCATGATCGCCTGCCGGAAGTGCGCCCAATACCAGCGCCATCCGGTTTCCGCGAGATCTGAGCGAAACACGAACGGTAGCCAATCGAGCTGGATCGAAAAGATCAGGATCAACACCAGACCAGTGAAGAACGTCGGCAGCGAGAAGCCAACAAAGGCGAGCGTGTTAGCGATCTGATCGAACACCGAGTAGGGCCGCATGGCGGCATAGACGCCGACGGGCAGCGCAATGGCTAGTGCCAGCAGCTGGGCCGTCCCGATGACAAACAACGTCGCCGGCAAGCGCTGCAGGATCAGCGTATCGACGTTGACCCGGCTGACAAACGAGAAGCCCCAATCGCCGCGCAGCATAGCCGCCAGCCAGCGCCAGTAGCGCACGAAGATCGGATCATCGAGGCCGAACTTTTCACGCAAAGCCGCGCGCACTTCCGGCGGCACGTTCGGATTGGTCGCCAACTCGCCGAACGGATCGCCCGGTGCCAGCGCCAGAACCATGAACAGCACGGCACTTATCCCGAGCAAGCTCGGAATCGCAATCAGCACGCGCCTCAGCAGGTACTGCGCCATCGTCCCCCGACTGCCTTGGTATTCAAGCCCTCAAGCTGTGAACGCGGGACTTATGCCCGCTTTCCCGCAGCCGCAGTTTTAGAGCGGTCACGCCTCGCGATACCAAGCGTTCAGGAAAGCCAGCGTGGTGTCCCAACCGGTCGCCTGACCTTTGAGCCGCAGCGACATGGCGTGAGCGCCGGGGCGGTACACAATGGGGACAACCACCACGTCTTCAACAGCCATGTCATTGCACTTGATCAAAATTGCGGCCCGCTTCACCGGGTCGAGTTCAGCGACAGCCGAGGCGTGCAACTTGTCATAGTCGGGATTGCGATACCGCGTGAAGTTGCGCCCCTGCCATTTGTTGTCCTTCGTCGAGCATTCAGCCGTGAGAAACTGCTGGAGGAACAACTCCGCGTCCGGCTGCCCCATCGATGTCGTAAACATCTGCAGGTCGCAATAAAACTTCGTGTAGGTGTCGGGGTTCGCGACGTCCGACGAGAAGTACACCGAAGCGACGACCGATTTGAGTTCGAGGTCGATCCCGGCCTTCTGACAGGCCTGCTTGACGATCGCTTGGGTCTTTTGCCGCGGGGCATTGATCGACGTTTGGAACACGAACTTCAGCTTCCTGCCGTCCTTAGCCCGGATGCCATCAGCACCCTTCAGCCACCCGGCCTTGTCGAGGATTTCGTTCGCCTTGTCGACGTTGAACTCGAACTTGGTGTTCTTCGAGCGGTGACGCTCAGGGTTATTTACGAAATTGGCCGTCGCTTGCCCCGTGCGCCCATAAATGAACTTTTCGACCGAACCGCGATCAACCAGCAAGCTAAGCGCCTGCCGCACGGCTTTATCGTTGAGTGTCGGATGCTTTGATTTGAGGCTTGCGCGCTCGCCGTCGATCTCGGTCCAGGGATCAGCAAAATTGATACCAATATGCTCGATATTGCCGCCGGCCACGAGCACAGTCTTGCCCTTGCCGCCCTGCTCCATCTTGAGCAGGATTTCGTCCTCGACCTGCATGTTCCAGGCAAAATCGAACTCGCCGCTTTGAATAACCGAGCGCGCGGCTGAGACAGCGTCGCCGCCACCCTTCACCTCGACGGTATCGAAATGCGGCATGTTGGCGATGTGATAGTCCGTGTTGATCTCGCCTTTGACCAGATCGCCAGGTTTGAAGTCGACGAACTTATAGGGCCCGGTACCGACTGGCTTCAGGTTGGCGGGCGCTTCGCGCGACTTGCCGCCGCTGAACTCAGCAAAATGGTGTTTTGGAAGCAGCATGCCAGAGTAGCCGACAAAAGCGGTGGCCCAGAACGGCGTCGGATTCTTGAACGTGATCTTGACGGTGTGCGTGTCGATCTTTTCAACGATCACATCCTTGTAGCTGCCCGCTGTTACCGCCGCCGTCGCCGGGTCCTTGGCATATTCCCAGTTGAACACCACGTCGTCGGCGGTGAACGGCTTGCCGTCGTGCCACTTCACGCCCTGCTTCAGCTTCCAGGTAACCGACTTGCCGTCTGGCGCGAGTCCGCCGTTCTCTTTGGTAGGGATTTCGGCTGCCAGCACCGCAACGATGTTGCCATCTTCGTCCCAGCTGGCGAGCGGCTCGTAGAAAATTCGTGAGCTGTCTTGGTCCTTCGAACCGACAGCGAAGTGCGGGTTCAACAACGTCGGCCCCTGCCACCACAGCAGCTTTATTGCACCGCCACCGCCGCGCTTGGTTGGCAGGTACTTGTGCGCCCCTTGTGCCTGCGCCACGCCGGCATGCATCAACATCTGCGACGCCATCGGCGCCGACAATCCAAGCGCGACCAACTTTTGGATAAACGAGCGCCGTGAGACCCGGCCATCGGCCACAGCATCGATCATCCGGCGCAGTTTTTTCTCGGTGGCGTTGGTCATGGTCGTGCTCCCTGGGTCTGCGGATCTACGTCCGCCCTTGGACGGAACAGTCCAGGGACCGCCGCGGGTTGTCAATCGATGTTCAACGGCCGTACGGAACCTTCTTGCTCCCCACACCCCGGTTCAGCCAAGATATTGCAGCTCCCCCGCGCACCCAAGGTTCCCCGATGTCGTCTCTCACCGCAAGCACCCTCGGCATCCGCGATCACTTGGACGAGCTGATCGCCATCCGCCACGACATTCACTCTCACCCCGAGCTCGGCTTTGAAGAGCACCGAACGGCCGCACTCGTCGCGGCAAGATTGCGTGCCTGGGGCATCGAGACAACCGAAGGCGTGGGCAAGCTCGGCGTCATCGGTACCATCAAAGGCAAGCGGCCCGGCACCCGCGCTATCGGCCTGCGCGCTGACATGGACGCCCTCGCAATCATCGAGCAGACCAATCTCGCCCACGCCTCCACCGCGCCCGGCCGCATGCACGCCTGCGGCCACGACGGGCATACCACTATGCTGCTGGGGGCGGCTCGCCATCTTGCTGAAAACCCCGACTTCAGCGGCACCGTGCATTTGATCTTTCAACCCGCCGAAGAAGGCCGAGGCGGTGCCGAGGCCATGCTGGCCGACGGCCTCTTCAAACGATTCCCCTGCGATGCAGTCTACGGCTTGCACAACATGCCCGGCTTGCCAGTCGGCAGCTTCGCCACCACCAAGGGTCCGCTGATGGCCGGTGGCGGCAGTTGGCGCGTGCGCTTCACCGGCACCGGCGGCCACGGCGGCATGCCCCATCACTCGGTCGATCTGTCACTCGTGCAGGCCCACTACGTGCTTGGCCTCCAGACGATCATGACGCGCAATATGTCGGCGTTCGATTCCGCCGTCATCACGGTGGGCCACATCGCCGGAGGCTCCGAGGACGCAACCAACGTCATGCCAGCCGAGATCGTCATCAGTGGTACGATGCGGTACTTCGACCCCAAGATCAAAAGCGTGGTCGAAACGCGCATGCGCACGCTGGCAGAGCAATGTGCGGTCCTACACGGCGCCAGCGCAAATGTGCACTTTCATTGGATGGCCGTGCCGCTGATCAATCATGACACCCAAACCGGCGTTGCAACCGCCGCAGCAACAGCCGTCGCTGGCGCTGCAGCCGTCAACGCACGCGCGAGCGCCGTCACCGCTGGCGAAGACTTCTCTTACATGCTTGCCGAACGGCCCGGTGCCTTCATGTTCATCGGCAACGGCGTCGCCCCCGACGGCACCATCAACCAGGTTCACACACCCCACTACGACTTCAACGACGCCATCATCCCGCTCGGCGTCGGCTATTGGGTCGAACTGGTGAAACGGGAACTCCCAGCAGCGGTTTAGGCGCGACGACGAAAGCCATCGCACCGCACAATTTCCCGGCACCCTGCCTGCTATTTTTGCAGGCCGCGCGCTAATGGCAGCACAGCCATTGCGCCACAATACATTGATAAATATCAATTAAACTATCCATAAAAACTTGGCATGTTTCTTGATATCTCCCCTTTGACTGATTGACGTTCGTCAACGTAGAATTGATTTTTATCAATTCTAAAAAGAAGCCCTCACCCGGCTTCAGGCGGTCGCCGGTCACTCCGGGCGCAATGAAGCGCCGAAGGGGGATTACGAATGACTGACGCAAAGCAGACCTCATCGCCCACCAATCTCAATCGCCGCACATTGCTCAAGCACTCATCCGCAGCGCTCAGCACTGCCGCGTTGATAACGGCCGCACGCGCAGCATTTCCAGGCGGTGCATTTGCGCAAGGTCCCGGACCGGAAGTGAAGGGCACCAAACTCGGTTACATTGCGCTCACGGATGCCGCGCCACTGGTGATCGCCAAGGAAAAGGGCTACTTCGCCAATCATGGCCTCCCCGATATGGACATCGCCAAGCAAGCATCCTGGGGCGCGACGCGCGACAACATGGCGCTCGGCACCAAAGCTAATGGCATCGATGGCGGCCACATCCTGCGTCCAAAAACGCATCTCTATGCGACCGGCAAGGTCATGCAGAACGGTCAGCCACTGCCGATGTATACCCTGCTCAACCTCAACGAGGATTGCCAGGGTATCTCGGTGTCCAACGAATACAAAGACCTCAAAGTTGGCACCGACAGCTCTGCCTTGAAAGAAGCATTCGCGAAAAAAGCTGCATCGGGCAAAGAGGTCAAAGTCGCCGTGACATTCCCCGGCGGTACCCACGATCTTTGGATGCGCTATTGGCTGGCTGCCGGTGGCATTGATCCCGACAAGGACGTCTCCACCATCGTTGTGCCGCCCCCGCAGATGGTCGCCAACATGAAGGTCGGCACCATGGATGCATTCTGCGTCGGCGAGCCGTGGAACGAGCAACTCGTCAACCAGGACATCGGTTTTACCGCCGCCACCACTGGAGAACTTTGGTTCAAGCATCCTGAAAAAGTGCTTGGCATGCGTGCCGACTGGGTCGATGCCAACCCGAAGGCCACCCAAGCCCTCCTTATGGCGGTAATGGAAGCACAGCAGTGGTGCGAAAAGCCAGAAAACAAGGACGAAATGGCGGAGATCATCGGCCGTCGTCAGTGGTTCAACGTACCCGTGCCAGACATTATCGGCCGCCTCAAAGGCGACATCAACTATGGCCGTGGCCGTGTCGAAAAAGGCACCAAACTCGGCATGAAGTTTTGGGGCGACGGTGGCGCTGTATCGTATCCCTGGAAGAGCCTCGACACGTGGTTCGTCACCGAAAATGTGCGGTGGGGCAAGCTCGCGCCTGACCTCGACATCAAGGCACTGGTCGCAAAAACAAACCGCTCTGATCTATGGCTTGAAGCCGCCAAAGCGCTTGGCGTCACCGGCGTGCCGGCAGGCGACAGCCGCGGCATCGAAAAATTCTTCGACGGCAAAATTTTCGATCCCGCCGATCCGGTTGCTTACTTGAAGTCCCTCTCCATCAAGCGCGCCGCTGTCTAACACGGCCGGTCCGCCTCACGAGCTTGGAGTGCCGCATGACAGCCGTTCTCATTAAACCCGAAGCCTTCCAACACACTGAACCAACCCCGAAGGTTGTGGTCCAAACTCGCGCCCCTGTTGTCGCACTCCCGCAAAAGGCAGCACCCAATTGGCGCGTGAAGCAGAAGCTGAGCAGCGCCGTCGCGGCGGTTGTGCCGCCGCTGGTGGTCCTTGCATTGATGTTTCTGGTCTGGGAACTCGCCTGTGGCGGACCCAAGTCAGCCTTGCCGCCGCCATCAAAGATCTGGCTGGAGGCCAAGGATCTGATCATCTCCCCGTTCTTTGTGAACGGTACGCAGGATATTGGTCTGGGCTGGCGGGTACTCACCAGCCTGGAGCGCGTTGCCATTGGCTTCGGCATCGCTGCCGCTGTCGGCGTCCTGCTCGGTGCGGTTGTCGGCCAAAGTGTCTGGGCCATGCGCGGTCTCGATCCGATCTTTCAGGTGCTGCGGACCGTGCCGCCATTGGCATGGCTCCCACTATCGCTTGCGGCGTTTCGCGATAGTGCACCCTCGGCCATCTTCGTAATCTTCATTACCGCCGTCTGGCCGATCATCATCAACACAGCGGTTGGCATTCGCAATATCCCGCAGGACTATCGCAACGTCGCCGCCGTATTGCGGCTGAGCCAGCTCGAATTTTTCTGGCGCATCATGATCCCATCCGCCGCGCCTTACATCTTCACCGGATTGCGCATCGGCATCGGATTGTCGTGGCTGGCCATCGTGGCGGCCGAAATGCTGACCGGCGGCGTCGGCATCGGCTTCTTCATCTGGGACGCGTGGAACTCATCGCGTCTCTCCGACATCGTCGTCGCCCTCGCCTACATTGGCGTGGTCGGCTTCATCCTGGATCGTATCGTTGCCTTCGTTGGCGATCTTGCGACCCGCGGCGCCGCAACAGCTTGAGGGACTTTCACATGATCGCCCGTATCGATCCCAAAGACCACACGACACAAGCGAAGCTAGAGCATGGCCGCGCATTCCTCCGCATTGATCACGTCGACAAGTCATTCACGCGCGGCACAACCACTTCGCAGGTCTTGCGTGACGTTGACCTCACTATCAACAAAGGCGAGTACGTTGCCATCATCGGTCACTCCGGCTGTGGCAAGTCCACGTTACTCAACCTGATTGCCGGGCTGACGCAAGTCACAGCTGGCGCGGTGCTGCTAGAAAACCGGGAAGTGAACTCGCCCGGTCCTGAACGCGCCGTTGTCTTCCAGAACCACTCCTTGCTGCCCTGGCTGACCGTCTATGACAACGTACGCCTCGGCGTCGATAAGGTGTTCGGCGCAACGAAGTCACGCAAAGAGCGCCACGCCTGGACACTCGCCAATCTTGATCTCGTTCAGATGGTGCATGCCAAGGACAAGCGGCCGGCCGAAATATCCGGCGGCATGAAGCAGCGCGTCGGTATCGCCCGAGCGCTCGCTATGGAACCCAAAGTGCTCCTGCTCGACGAACCGTTCGGTGCGCTCGATGCGCTGACCCGGGCCCACCTGCAGGACGAGGTGATGAAGATCCACGCCAAGCTCGGCAACACCGTGATCATGATCACCCATGATGTCGACGAAGCCGTGCTGCTATCCGACCGCATCGTGATGATGACCAATGGCCCCGCCGCTTGTATCGGCGACGTTCTCACAGTCGACCTGCCGCGCCCCCGCGCGCGGCTGGAGTGCGTCAAGAACGCGGAATACTTGCGTTGCCGCGAAGGCGTCATGCGGTTTCTCTACGAGCGTCACCGCTTTGTCGAGGCCGCGGAGTAAAGTGCCGTTGAACGCCCGCAAGAATTGACAATTGTCAAACGGAGCCCGAGGGTGCGCAGCCAGCAACCATCCACGATCTCCATGCGCTCAACAGACATTGATCTTATCCGGCAACTGCCACTGTTCGCCAACATCGCGCCGGCGCGCTTCCAAGAGCTTGTCGCTGGTGCATTTCTCCAACGCTTTCCACCGCGCATGGAGTTGATCCGCGAGGGCGACTTACCGGATTTTTTGCATATCGTCGTCGAGGGCAATGTCGAAGTCTACGGCACGCTTGAGGGTGCTGAAACCGCACTCGCTATCCTTGACGCCGGCGCCACGTTTATCGTTGCCGCAGTCGTCCGCGACGAGGTTTATCTGACATCAGCGCGCACGCTTGATGCCGCCCGCATCTTGATGATACCGGCCGCCGCCGTCCGCACAGTATTTGACGTCGACGCCGCCTTCGCCCGCGCCGTTGTCGGCGATCTTGCTGGACGCTACCGTCAACTCGTCCGCGACATCAAGAGCAACAAACTCCGTTCGGGACTGGAGCGGCTCGCCAACTATCTCCTTCGTCTGCATGGCAAACGCGGTGGGAAGGGGCCTATTGATCTGCCGATCGAGAAACGGACCCTTGCGTCCTATTTGGGCATGGCGCCGGAAAATCTGTCGCGCGCATTTGTCAGCCTCTCTGAACACGGCGTCGTTGTCCGCGGCAACCAGATCTCGATTACCGACAAGGCCGCGCTTCGGCGCCTCGCCCGTCCGCAACCGCTGATCGATGATTCAAACTGATGGCTCAAGCCCGCAAGAACTCTGGCTATGTGGGAATAGACAACGCGCGCCTATCGGCAAACTCTCCCCCACGCGATGCGCACACCTGTCACGTCTCGGCTCCTAACCGGTCCCGCGCTATAGCGCGAGCACGCCCGACGTACGGCTTCCGGGCAGCCTCCGGTCCACTGAGGTGCCGGCCGCCTATCGGAAAAAGCTTCGAATTCTCGGATCACCCGCTACGAAGCCGGCTTCCAAAGCGATCAGCGCGGCCTCGAACGTCTCACCCAGCGGCACGAGATCGTAGGCTTCATCGTGATGCCAAAGAAAGCAGCGGCCATAGGCGGGGCCCGCTTCGAGATGCAAGACAACGCAACTGCTGTTGTCCCAGGGCGTTGCGACGGAAAATAGCGCGCGCCGCTCGACACCTAACTTTTGGCGCCATGCACGTGAATGCGCGCCGCCCGTGTCGCCAGTGATGTCAAACCAGTGCTGCAACACGCCGGCCCAAATAGAAAGATCTTTGGGTCCGCAGAATTTCAGTGCGGCACTGTCGTCACCAACATGAAACGCAATTTTACTGCGGCCGCGCGTGGCGAGAAATGCGCGATATCCCGCCGGCAATTTGTGCGCGATCTCGCCTTCCGCCGCGGCGATCTGACCGGCTGAGGCAGGGTCCACCATGGCGTGCCGGCGCACGATGGGCCGCTTTAAGGAGATATCGGCTTGCCTGCGCGCGGCGAACGCTGCGTACTCAGGATGATCGAGAACGTGTTTGTACCCGCCGGCGTTCGAGAACTGAAACGCCATCTCAAAGCCATCTTCGCGGAATTGCGGAAAGCTGAAGCACTGCATCGTAGCAAGGTTTTCGGACCGGAAGGTGTCGGGCGCAAGATCGTAGGCCTCACGGATCGCCGCGAACGATTTGGTAACCTCTTTCAGATCAGCATAAATAAGAAAAAGCTCATCGTGCACGGCCGCCGCCACCTCAACCCACGGCAACGACCACGTGTAAAAATTCCCGGGGCCTCGGCCGCGTTTGTCGATTGCCTCGCGCGCCGCCAGCGCGAGCGGCAACGCCTCGGCAGCATAGGCCTTCTTTTCGCGATGGACATGGAGCGCTTGTGCATACAGCAGCAACGGCTCGGCTTGTGCCTCCCGTTCGATCGGTGCGGCGTCGCCGAACGTATGGGCTAGCGCCTGGAGATAGTAGCGATCTATGTTCTGCTGCCAGACCGGTTTCGGCTTTGCATCCGGCGGAATAACCCGGTCCGAATAGGCCATAAGGTCCATTAGGACGAAGCCCTGCGCAATGGCCCCAGTGGCGAGCGCTTCAAATGCTGCGACACTTGCCGGAGTTGTATCAAACGTCTGCTCAAAAAACCGGCCCTTCAACAGGTCGGCCACCGCATCATAGCTGCCGGGTGGGCGCGGATCAGAGATTTCGCGCGCGTAAAGATGTTCGCCAAGAACCCAGTCCTGCTGCGGCTTGAGCAGATGCAGTTGGCCCGCCCCCGTCGCCGGGTTCCGGAAGAACCGCGCCAGATAGCCGCTCATGGTTCTTGCCCTCGCGCTCTGGCCGCGTCGTCTTCAATGCACTTTCGCCCCGGTCTTCTCGGCCATTTCTTCTTTCGTCACGCCGGGTGCCAGTTCGACAAGCTTCAACCCATCTTTGCCGCATTCGAGCACGCCGAGATCGGTGATGATCATGTTGATCACGCCGACGCCAGTCAGCGGCAACGTGCATTTGGGCAGAATTTTCAGATCAATCCCGCCATCTTTTTTCTTAGCCGTGTGCTCCATCACGACGATGACGCGTTCGACGCCGGCGACGAGATCCATCGCGCCGCCCATACCTTTGACCATCTTGCCCGGGATCATCCAGTTGGCGAGATCCCCGTGCTCGGACACCTGCATGGCGCCGAGGATGGCGAGATTGATGTGCCCACCGCGGATCATCGCGAAGCTATCGGATGAGGAAAAAATCGCTGAGCCGGGAAGCGTCGTTATCGTCTGCTTGCCAGCATTGATGAGATCTGGATCCACCTCGTTCTCCATCGGGAACGGGCCAATGCCGAGCAGGCCGTTCTCGGATTGCAACATCACCGTCATTCCGTCCGGAATGTAATTCGACACGAGCGTTGGCAGACCGATGCCGAGGTTCACATAGTAGCCGTCTTTGAGTTCTTGCGCGGCGCGCTGCGCCATCTGTTCACGTGTCCAGGGCATGAGAGGTTCCTTGGTGAAAAATGACCGTCGTGCAGGTTGGGTCACGTGCTTGAAGCGACGACCCGAAGTTTTTCAAATTCTGTATGTGTTGGACATGTTTGAGGCGAGTGCCGTGACCTCCCTTGCGCGGATTTCACTTACGGCTGCGACCCACTACCCGGCACCACATACCAGTCGCCATGGAGTGACGTGACCGTGCAGCTCAGACATGTCGTATGCCGCCACTGGTATTGACAGCCGGGGCAGGTCCCGCGCGTATCAAAGGTGTTCCAGCCGTGGCCGCAGCCTGCGGAGAAATTCTCCGGCGGACCCATGGCGATGCAGAACCAGCGGCTGTTTTTGTCCGGCTGCCATTTGCAAGCTGGGCATTGAATGTGCCCGCCGCCAGTTGCGGGATCGTCGTCCTGGAATGTCTCCGGCGGCAAACCCTCGGGCCTGAACGCCGTCGCCGGCTTCAGCGTGCGGCCGCCTTTGCCCACGTTCGCGCGTTGCATCTGAGTTTGTGTCTCGGGCGCATGATAAAACGCCACGCGTTGGCTCGTTTCGAAGCCTGAAGCCGTTGCGAATTTGCGATTTTTCATCAATGCCATCGTTGTCACTTGGCCGCTTTAAGGGATGATGCCGTAGGTTAGGTTAGCTGCGTTTTAGCAGCCTAACCCAACACTTCCCGCGCGATGTTGGGTTACCGCGCGAAGGGCACCTAACCCAACCTACAGTCTACGTCCGTTGCGCCTACTGCCTACTGCCCAAAAATCTCATGCCTTGCGCACCGTCCGCTGTTCAATACGCTTCTCCGGATGCGCGTTCAGCACCAGCCGCTGCACGTAGATGCCCGGCGTGTGGATGTTGTCGGGATCGAGCGCCCCCATCGGCACGATTTCCTCGACCTCGGCAATAGTGATCTTGCCGGCCGTCGCCACCATCGGATTGAAGTTCCGCGCCGTCTTGCGATAAATCAAGTTACCACTTGGATCGGCCTTCCACGCTTTCACCAGCGCGACGTCCGCCGTCAGTGATCGTTCCAGAATGTATTTCTGCCCGTTGAACTCGCCGACCGGCTTGCCCTCGGCAATGATCGTCCCGAAGCCCGTCTTGGTGTAGAATGCGGGGATACCCGCACCGCCCGCGCGCAGCTTCTCGGCCAGCGTGCCCTGCGGGGTGAACTCGAGCTCAAGCTCCTTGGCCAAGTACTGCCGCTCAAATTCCTTGTTCTCGCCCACATATGACGCGATCATCTTTTTGACCTGTCGCGTCTCCAGCAACACGCCCAGGCCAAACCCGTCGACGCCGGCGTTGTTGGAAATCGCCGTCAGGTTCTTGGCCCCTGACTGCTTGACTGCTTCGATCAGCGCTTCTGGAATGCCACATAGGCCGAACCCACCCACCGCCAGCGTCTGGCCATCCTTGATCACGCCCTCAAGCGCCTTGGCAGCCGAGGGAAAAAGTTTATTCATGGCAGGGCTCCAGAAGCGTCAGGGGGCGTCGGGGGCGGCAGACCATCGCTGCCGTCTCAGTGGGAAACATCATCGCGGTAGCAGCCCCGGTTTTGGTGGTCAATTGTTTGGATACGCATCGCGTATGCGCCGCCACCAGCCGTATCCATGCGCTTACGCCGCGCTCCCCCTATTGCTGCGCCGCGATTTAACCCTATTGTGCGGTTTGGGTACCTTGGCAGGGCCCGGTCACCGCTTGGTGATCGAATGCCAGATTTTGCACTTCGCGCCGGTGGTATGATCCTCCCATGACCACGTCAAAGCCGACATCAGCCGCATCCCCCGCGACCGCCGCCTTCGAGAGAAAGGTCCGGTTGTCCAAGGCAGCGCTCATTCTCGAAGCCGCCTGGCCACGGCTGTGGCTGCTCATCGGCCTAGCGCTGCTGTTCATCGGCGTGTCGATGGCGGGCCTGTGGCCGATGCTGTCCGAGGTGGCCCACAAGGCCGTGCTTGGCGCGTTTGGGCTGGTAGCCCTTGGCATCCTGCTGTCGCTGGCCCGCATCCAAGCCCCCAGCCGCGACGCCGCCGTCCGCCGCATTGAACAGCGCTCGGGCGTCCCGCACCGTCCGGCCTCGGCCTATGAGGACACCGTCACCGCCGCCACCACCGATCCCGTCGCGGCCCACATCTGGGCGGCCCACAAATCCCGGCTGGCCGACGCCATCGCGCGCCTGCGCGTCGGCAATCCGTCCCCCCGCACCGACCGGCGCGATCCGCTCGCGCTGCGCGCGCTCGGCGTCCTCGCCGTTGGCACGATGGCTGTCCTCGCTGGCGACGCGGCCGATGATCGGCTGGCCGCCGCCTTCCGCTTTGGGCCGCTCGCCAAGTCTGCCGATGCCCGGCTTGATGCCTGGGTCACGCCGCCGCCCTACACCGGCAAGGCTCCTGTCATGCTCGCCGACGGCGCGCGTGGCTTGGCAGTGCTGAAAACCTCGTCAGCAACACCGAGTGAAATCCCAGTCAACAGTACGTTGTTCGTCCGCACCTCAGGTGGCATCAAGAATCTTGCGATCGAGATCATCCCGGAACATCCGGCCGGCACACCCGCACCGAAGCCGTTGCGCATCGAACTTCCGAAGCCCGCCGCCGCCGTTGACCCAACAGTCGCGGCAGGTGCTGCGCCGGCTGCTGGTGCCGCCGCACCGGCCGTCCCAGCGGTCGTTGAAACCAGCGATGTCACCGAACTGAAAGCCGAGATTAAAACAGGCGGTGTTGTGCGCGTGCTGTCGGGGACCTCGGAGCTTGCCCGCTGGACCTTCACCGTCATCCCGGACAATCCCCCGAAGGTTTCGTTTACGCGCGAGCCTGAACGCTCACTGCGCGGCGCTCTCCGCGTTCCCTACAAGGTCGAAGACGATTACGGCGTCGCTTCCCTTGAAGGCCGCATCACGCGTCTGCGCGAGAAGGCCGATACGTCCGCCAACGCCTGGGCGCGCGCTGAAAAGGTCAAAGGTCCCCGCCCGCCCTATGAGCGCCCGCCACACCTGACGATCCGTTTACCCCAGTCCTACGCGAAAGAAGCAACCGGCGTCAGCCTGCATGAACTCGGCGATCACATCTGGGCTGGCTTGCCGGTTACGCTCACGCTTATCGCCAAGGACGTCGCCGGTCAGACCGGTAAGACCGAACCGCGTAAGATGGTGCTGCCCGCCCGGCAGTTCTCCAAACCGCTCGCCCGCGCGGTCGTCGAGCAACGCCGCGCACTCGTCGATGATCCCCGCCAGCGCCGTCAGGTGCTGCGTGCGCTGGATGCGATTACCCTGGCGCCGGAGAGCGGCGTCAAAGACACCCACGTCTACCTTGGCTTGCGCTCGGTCTACTGGCGACTGCTTCACGACAATTCGCGCTCCGCCCGCAACAGCGCCGCAGCCCAACTCTGGCAGATCGCGCTGCGCATCGAAGATGGCTCGCTATCGGACGCCGAACGTGCGCTCAAGGCCGCCCAGGACAAGCTCCGCAAGGCCCTCGAAGAGGGTGCCTCCGACGAGGAACTCAAGCAGCTGATGCAAGAGCTGCGGCAGGCGATGGCCAACTTCATGCAGGAGCTTGCCAAGAACGCCGAAAACCAGCCACCGATGGACAGCCAGGGCATGGACCCGAGCCAGATGCTCTCGTCCAAAGACCTTGAGCAGATGATGCAGAACCTCGAAAACATGGCGCGCTCGGGCAACCGCGATCAAGCCCAGCAGATGCTCTCCGAATTGAGCGACCTGATGGACCGCTTGCAGTCTGGCCGCATGGCTGGCCAACAAGGCCAACAGGGCGGGCAGGGGCAGCAGCTCATGAACGAACTGGGTGAGCTGCTGGGCAAGGAGCAGCAGTTACTCGACGACACGTTCCGGCAGCAGCGCCAGGGCCAGCAGGGCGATCAAGGTCAGCAGGGTCAACAGGGGCAGCAAGGTCAAGGTCAAGGCCAAGGTCAACAAGGACAGCGTGGCCAGCAAGGTCAACGTGGGCAAAACGGTCAGCCCGGCCAAAAGGCCAACCAGGTCAGCAAGGCCAGCGGCAACCCGGCCAAGGGCAGGGCCAACAAGGCCAGGGCCAAGGTCAGGGGCAGGGGCAAGGTCAGGGGCGGGGCAAGGCCAGGGTGGCCAAAGCCTCGGTGACCGCCAACAAGCATTGCGCGGCATGCTCGACAAACTCCAGCGCGGCATGGGCCAGGCTGGCATCGACAGCCCGCAGCAATTTGGTGATGCCGGCAAGGCCATGGAAGAAGCCGAGAAGGCCTTGCGTGGTGGCGATCTCGAAGGTGCCGCCGATGCTGAAGCGCGTGCGCTCGACAGCCTGCGCCAGGGGGCCCGCTCCATGGCTGAGCAGATGGCCAAACAGCGCGGCCAGCGCGCCGGCCGTGGCAATGGTCAGGGACCAAACGGCGTGCCCCCGCAGCTCGATCCCCTCGGCCGCGCGCAGAGCCAGACCGATGGCTCCGATCCCGGCACCGGTGTGAAAGTTCCAGATCAGATCGATGTGCAACGCGCCCGCGAGATCCTTGAAGAGCTCCGCCGCCGCCTCGGCGAAAACACCCGGCCGACATTCGAGCTGGAGTATTTGGAGCGGCTGCTCAAACAATTCTGAAAACTGACACACACCCTGACCGCCAGGCGCGGAGGAGCCCGGCGAAAAGGGCTCGTATTCACTTCGTGTCTCAATATGGCACAATCTATAAACATCTATTCTCCAATTTAATCTCCAATTGTTACTGAAATTTACTCTGGCAGGTGGATCAAATAGACTAACGCGAAGTTATCGGTTACAAATTACTCAACACCGAATTTCTCCGATCAGCATGAGGCGCAAGGCGATGGCACAGGCAGACCGGCAAACCCCTACATATGGCGTGCGCTCAAGTCTCCTTGCCCGCGCTGGCATGACGGCTTGTTTTATTGTCACGTCCGCACTGCTGATCTCTGGTCTACTGGAAAGCATGCAACCGAGCACGCCTAACGCCGCCGCCGGCCTGTTCAAACCTATCAATGCAGCCGCGCTCAAATAGCGGCCCGGAAAACAAATCGAACCGAAGCTTAATAATCCGTTGACAAAATCACACTACGCCCACTAAATATAGCCTGACTGACAGCGCAACACGGCCCTCACTCTTCTCCCAGAGTGGGGGCCGGGCTGTTTCTGGCGCGTGCGCCGGTATAATCGCTGCGCCGATACGGACGCATCGCCAACAGGTATGCTGCCGCCTCAATCTTGACCCTGCCAAGCGGAAGCCGCGCTGCTCCTTGGCCCGCCGCATCCTCTCTAGCGCAAGACGCGTCGTCGCGGCGCGCACCGGGCTAACGCGTGTTCCACGACGCGGGCAGCAATCTTGAGCAAACGCAGGCGCAGTGTGTTGAACTCGGCGCGCGCCAGCGCATGCCCCTCGGGGATCGCCGCGCGGACTGTGTGCATCAACCAGAACGCGGCTGTGTGCAGCATCAGGCGCACCTGGTTGGCCGTCGCCGAATGACATGAGGTGCGATCGGACGCCAACTGCGCTTTGTGCAGCTTGATCAGGTTCTCGGCTTGGCCGCGCTGGCAGTAGACGCCCTCATAAAGCCGCTCGGCATCGCCCTTGAGCGAGGTGACGACATAGCGAACATCGACCTCCTGCCGCATGCCGTTCGGATCGTTGGGCTGAGGATCGGGCCGCAGCGCGACCTCGATGCGCGCAATGATTTGGCGCGGGGTTGACCAGCTACCCGCTTGGTATTCAAGCGCTTTATAGCAGCGCAATTTCGGCTGATCCGAGATCGCATGCCAGAAACGCAGGTGGCGCGCCGTGTCCGCAACCATGGCGTCGAGCACGCTGTTACCGGCGAAGCCGAAGATATAGCCAACGCCGTTGGCATCGCACCAGTCCATACCCTCGGCGCGGCCATAATGGCTATCACCGCGCCACACGATGTTCGGCTCTTTTTTGGGCGCAGACTGTTGCCAGTTTTTGCGGATGCGCATCGTCAGATGCTTGATGACGGTGCGCACTTCGACGCCGTTCGGCGTCTTGGCCGGCCGCAGGATCGTCGCCACCAGAAGTCCGCTGCCAGCATGATAAACGTGCATCGGCGCAAAGCCGCGTTCGTCGTGATGCGCATTCCAGAACGTCAGCTGCTGGCCGCCGTGAGCGGCGTCGAACGTGTCGTCGATGTCGAAGATATCGCGCTGCGATGGCGTGACATGAGTTGTGAACTGATCGACGAGGGCGCCCGCCAACCGCGCAGCATCCGTCTTCGTCGGCGCATTCTCGAAGCGGCTGATGGTCGATTGCGAAGCCAGCGGCGCACCGCTCTCGGGACAGCGGCCAACAGCCATCTTCAGCGCCGGGTCGTGACGCAGGCGATCATGGTCGATGCCATCCTCATAGCCTTCGCAGATGCCGAACACGCGCGCGCCGATGATCTCGGTGAAGTGGTGGCGAATGCGCAGGGGGGCGCGCCGGTCGGGCAGCGCAACCGCCATCCGGCGGATGACGCCGGTCTTCTGTTCGGCCGCCCGCAGCAGCAGCACGCCCGCGTCCGACGACTGGTTGCCGCCATCGAAATCGACTGTGAGCTTCTTGCGCGAGACGGCTGGCAGATCGAAGCGAAGCGGTGTTAAGTCGTCCATGGCTGTGGCGTTCCGTTGCGACGCAAGCACGCTCGTCTCGACAACGGTTTGCTACGCGCTTTCAACGATCTACGCCACAGCCAATCCTGTTTTCATCAAGTCTGATGCATGATCTGGGCTAAGACCAACAACACTTTCGTCCCTGATTTGCCTGTCAAGCGGCGATCTGATACCCGACCTGCTGAACAGCGTCGGGGAAACGCGCGCTGCTGTAATCGGGAGGAATTCAGATGACTATGTCACGTCGCCACGTGCTCGCCGGACTGAGCACAGCTGCCACTCTGGCCGCCACCGGCCATACCGCATACGCGCAAACCAAGCCTGTTCTGCGCCTGTCTGGCCCCATGACCGCCACCGACCAGCGCGCGGTTGCCCTGCTCGAAGTGTTCGGCCCCGCCATCAAGGATTTCGCTGATTTTCAGCCACATTGGAACTCAACGCTGTTCAAGCAGGGCACCGAGCTCGAAGCTATCGCCCGCGGCAACCTGGAAATGTCGATCACCTCGCCGCAGGAACTCTCGCAGCTGATCCCCGGCTGGTCCATCTTCACAGCTGGCTACCTGCTGCGCGACGCCGACCACCAGAAGAAAGTGTTCGCGTCCGACCTGCTGAACGATCTCAAGAAGGCCACCGAAGACAAGCTCGGCGTCAAGCTGCTGTCGGTCATGTATCTCGGCCGCCGCCAGATCAACCTGCGCACCGACAAGGAAATCAAGACGCCGGCCGATATGGCGGGCGTGCGTCTGCGCATGCCGCCGTCGGAAGCTTGGCTGTTCCTCGGCACCGCGCTCGGTGCATCGCCACTACCGATGGCGTTCGGCGAACTCTATACCGCCTTGCAGACCGGTGCCGTCGATGGCCAGGACAACCCGCTGCCGACCGTGCGCGACAGCAAGTTCTTCGAAGTGACCAAGCAGATCGTTCTCAGCTCGCACCTCGTCGACCAGAACTATCTCGCCATCTCCAAGAAGATCTGGGACGCGTTCAAGCCCGAGCAGCAGAAGACACTTCTAGAATGCGTCGGAAGCGGCCTGCGAAAAGGGCCGTCAGGCGCAATTGAAGCTTGAAGGCGAGCTGGAAGCGTTCTTCAAAGAAAAAGGCCTGAAGGTTTATACGCCGGACCTCGAAGCCTTCCGCACCAAGGTGCAGAAGGACTACCTCGGCTCCAAGTTCTCCAAGGACTGGCCAGCTGGCATGGTCGACAAGATCAACGCCGTCAAGTGATCGCGTGACGACGGGGCGGCACGACCCCGTCGACGTTCGCGCCCGTTTTCGCCGATGCGGGACAATGAGATCGGGGG
Organism: uncultured Alphaproteobacteria bacterium; assembly: GCA_963847145.1. Classification (GTDB taxonomy): domain Bacteria; phylum Pseudomonadota; class Alphaproteobacteria; order Rhizobiales; family Hyphomicrobiaceae; genus JABFRJ01. Next base: position 41,335 of record CAWJYN010000011.1, on the reverse strand, counting down.
ATTTCATGACGAACCTGCGCGGCTGGCTCAACCGGCGCTGCCGACGACGTCATGGCCTTGCTGATGGCCATGATGTTCTGCGTCTTCATCCTGCAGATCATGACGCGCTATCTCGCCAAGTATCAGCTCGGCGGCGACTTTCATCTGGACACTCGACCTCAGTCCACCTGTATGGTGTGGATGGTGTTTTTCGGCGGCGCGTTCGTGCTCGTCGAAAGCGACCACGTCAAGTTCGACATGATCTACAATTTGTTCGGCATCGCCAATGCCGCAAAGCGTATGTCGATCATCACCTCGCTGGCCATTGCCGGCTCTGTTCGCCTGGTCACTGCCGGCTGTGTGGACCTACCTCGCGTTCCTCTACAAGCTCGGCAAACCCAACTCGACGATGCGCAGATTCCTTCACCGGCGGCAAGCCGATCTCGTCTCCACCATTTACACATCTATCTCGCCTTCGCGGTCGCCATCATCTGGCGCTACGCCTCCGCGCTGTCCGCTTGATGATGGGTGAGGCCTACGAGACGCCTGACGGCCCTGTTGCTGATCTCGTCCGCGGGCCTCGAAACACCAGCCGCCGGGGCCAAGTGATCGGATCCGTTCATCCCTGTATCCTGGTGCTGCTGGCGCTGGCGCTTCTTGGCGCGCCGATCTCGCTCGCCATGATCGCCGCCGCTGTCGTCTATCTGATTGCTCAAGGGCCAGGATCTGGCGCTCGCCGCCGAGCAGATGATCCAGGGCATCTATGACAGCCCGCTGCTGCTGGCGATCCCGCTATTCATCACCGCAGCCAACATCATGAATGCTGGCCAGATCAGCGAGCGCCTGCTGCGGTTCTGCATCGCGCTCGTTGGCCGCTTCCGTGGCGGGCTCGGCCACGTCAACGTCGTCGCCAACATGATCTTTGCCGGCATGTCTGGCTCCGCCGTCGCCGACGCGGTCGGGCTTGGCAAAATCATTATTCCGATGATGACCAAGGACGGCCGCTACTCGCGCGGCTATGCGGCAGCGATCACGGGTGCTGCCGCCACCATCGGCCCGATCATCCCACCGTCGATCCCGATGGTGATGTACGCGCTCGTCTCCAACGCCTCCATCGGCTACCTGTTCATGGGTGGCATTCTGCCCGGCGTGCTGATGGGCCTCGTGCTCATGTTCTTCAACTGGCGCGTCGCCGTGAAGCGCAACTTCCCCGTTGAGCGCTCCGTGCCGCTGCGCGAATTGCCGGCGTTGACGGTGCAGGCGTTCCCCGCGTTGATGATGCCGGTGTTTTTGCTCACCTGCATCTATGGTGAAATGCTGTTCCCGCAGCTCGCCGGTCTCGTCACCACAACGGAAGCGGCCGCACTCGCCGCGCTGTATGCCCTGCTCGTTGCCGCCGTTCTCTACCGTGCGCTGACCTGGCGCAAACTGCACGGCGTGTTCGCTGAAAGCGGCAAGGCCACAGCGTCGGTCGGGCTGGTCATCGGTGCCTCGTTGATCTTTAACTACATCATCGCGTCCGAACAGATCCCCGCCAAGGTCGAGGTGTTGATGGCGGGGCTCAACGTCTCGCCGCTGGCGTTCATGCTGTCGATCAACGTGCTGTTCCTGATCCTCGGCTGTCTGCTCGACGCCTCGACGATCATTCTGGTGATCGTGCCATTGTTCATTCCGACCTGCCGCAAACTCGGTATTGATCTGGTGCACTTCGGCGTGGTCACCGTCGTCAATTGCATGATCGGGCTGATCACGCCGCCCTATGGCGTGCTGTTGTTCGTGGTCAACGCGGTGACGGGCATTCCGCTTAAAGAGATGATCAGCGAGATCTGGGGCTTCGTCGCGGTGCTGGTGGTCGCGCTGTTCCTGATGATCATCTTCCCCGACATCGTACTCTACGTACCCAAAATGTTCGGCTACAAAGTCGGTAGCGTTTGATTGCGGGGCCGCAGGTTGGGTTAAGCGCACCTCTGCGCCACAAACCAGCAGCCGCCATGCGACGCACTCGCAGAACCGGCCGGCGTGCTGGCAATGTTGCGTGACGCTTAATAAGATGCAGCAAACCCGACCAACTTTACACACCCCATGACAAACCGACCGTGAACCGCTAAGGGCTGAGGCTCAACCTCACCCCCCCCTGGTCACCCCGCCCATGCCTGTTCGTCCTTCAAAGCCTGCAACACCTCGCCCCGCCAAATCCGCCGGCCGCATTGCCTATCAGGGCGAGCCCGGTGCCAACAGCCATATAGCCTGCAGCGAAGTGTTTCCGGCCATGGCGCCGCTGCCGTGCGCGGCCTTCGAAGATGCGCTGGCTGCAGTGAAATCCGGCGAAGCTGATCTCGCCATGATCCCCATCGAGAACACAATCGCTGGCCGTGTCGCCGACATCCACCACATGCTGCCAGCGTCCGGCTTACACATCATCGGCGAGCATTTCCTGCCGATCCGTTTCCAGCTGATGGCCATCCGTGGTGCCAAGCTCAAAGGCATCCGCGACGTCTACAGTCACGTCCACGCCATCGGCCAATGCCGCAAGATCATCCGCAAGTTGGGTGTCCGCCCGCACATCGCCGGCGACACCGCCGGCGCCGCACGCCAGGTCGCCGAGTGGAACGATCCGACCAAAGCCGCCTTCGCGCCCCGCCTCGCCGCCGAGGTCTATGGCCTGGATATTCTAGCCGAGGACGTCGAGGACGAAAAGCACAACACCACGCGCTTTGTCGTGCTGTCAAAAAACGCGACCATTGCCGCGCATGGCACACCGCACACGCTGACGACCTTTGTCTTCCACGTGCGCAACATTCCTGCCGCGCTCTATAAGGCCACCGGTGGGTTTGCCACCAATGGCGTCAACATGACCAAGCTCGAAAGTTACATGATCGGCGGCAGCTTCAACGCCACCATGTTCCTGGCCGACATCGAAGGCCATCCGTCTGATCCGCCCGTCGCGCGCGCGCTGGAGGAATTGCAATACTTCTCCACCGAGTTGCGCATTCTCGGTGTCTACGCCGCAAGTCCTCTGCGCGCCAAGATCAACGGCGAGGGTTGAGCCCCATGTCCTCCGGCCTCTTCGCGCTGCTCGATGATATCGCCGTGATCGCTAAGACGGCGGCGGTGTCCCTCGATGACATAGCAGCGCAGACCATGACGGCCGGCAAAAGCGCCGCTGGCATCGTCATCGACGACGCCGCCGTTACCCCGCGATACGTCGATGGCTTAGCCGCCAAACGCGAACTGCCCATCGTCGCGCGCATCGCCTGGGGCTCTCTCAAGAACAAGCTGCTCTACTTGCTGCCGGCCGCCTTGGCCTTGAGCACGTTCGCACCCTGGGCCATCACGCCCCTGCTGATGATCGGCGGGCTCTATCTCTGCCTGGAAGGCTACGAGAAGGTACACGAACTCATCCATCCGCACACAGCCGACGTGGCGGATGTGATTGCAGCCCCCACCGGCGACGCGCGCGCGCTTGAAGATAAGAAAGTGGCCGGTGCCATCCGCACGGACTTCATCCTGTCTGCTGAGATCATGGCGATCAGTTTGGCTTCCGTCACCGCGACCGACTTCATCACCAAAGCGGTGGTGCTGGCAGCCGTCGGCATTCTGATTACGGTGCTCGTTTACGGTGCCGTCGCGCTCATCGTGAAGGCCGACGACTTCGGACTTTTTCTGGCGCAGAAGGGCCGCACGAACGTCGCCAGAATGTTCGGCCGCTGGCTCGTTGGCGCGATGCCATCGCTGCTCGCGGGGCTGTCGTTCATCGGCATGCTGGCCATGTTGTGGGTCGGCGGCGGCATCATACTGCACGGCCTGTCCGAGTTCGGCCTCGGCGCACTGCCCCACGCAATCCATGCCGCAGCGTTCGCCGCCGGACAACTGCTGCACCCCATTGCGGGGTTCGTCACTTGGTTCATCGACGCCGCCATCGCTGGTGTCATCGGTCTTGCACTCGGCTGGCTCACCGAACGCGGCGTTCATACCGCGCAAGGGTTACAGCAACAAACGTAGGTTGGGTTAGCTGCGCTTCAGCAGCGTAACCCAACGGCGGCAGGCGGTAATGCAGAGACCTCAATCGGCAAGGCCTTCGCGAGCACTTGTTGGGTTACGGCGCAGAAGTGCGCCGAACCCAACCGACAGCTCTGAGGGCCTTACTCCGTAATGCTGGCAACCACGCCGGCGCCGACGGTGCGGCCGCCTTCGCGGATGGCGAAGCGGAGTTTTTCTTCCATGGCGATCGGCGTGATGAGTTCCACGTCGACGGTCACGTTGTCGCCTGGCATTACCATTTCGGTGCCAGCCGGCAGTGTGACAACGCCGGTCACGTCGGTGGTGCGGAAGTAGAACTGCGGACGGTAGTTGTTGAAGAACGGCGTGTGGCGGCCGCCCTCTTCCTTGGTGAGGATGTACGCCTCAGCCTTGAACTTCTTGTGCGGCTTGACGGTGCCGGGCTTGATCAGAACCTGACCGCGCTCGACGCCTTCGCGCTCGATGCCGCGCAGCAGCGCGCCGACGTTGTCGCCCGCGCGGCCTTCGTCGAGCAGCTTGCGGAACATTTCAACGCCCGTGACGGTCGACTTCACCGTATCACGGATGCCGATGATTTCGATTTCTTCGCCGACCTTGACGATGCCGCGTTCGATACGGCCAGTGACGACCGTGCCACGGCCCGAGATCGAGAACACGTCTTCGATCGGCATCAGGAACGGCTTGTCGATGGGACGATCTGGCTGCGGGATCGAACGCATCGACCGCTTCCATCAGCTTGATAATAGCGTTCTCGCCGATCTCCGGGTTGGCGCCGTCGAGGGCGGCTTTCGCCGAACCCTTGATGATCGGGATCGTGTCGCCGGGGAACTTGTAGGAGGTGAGCAGTTCGCGCACTTCCATTTCGACGAGGTCGATGAGGTCCTGGTCGTCGACGAGATCGACCTTGTTCATGAACACGACGAGGGCGGGCACGCCGACCTGGCGGGCGAGCAGGATGTGCTCACGCGTTTGCGGCATTGGGCCGTCGGCAGCCGAGACGACGAGGATCGCGCCGTCCATCTGGGCCGCACCGGTGATCATGTTCTTCACGTAGTCGGCGTGGCCGGGGCAATCGACGTGGGCGTAATGGCGGTTCTTGGTTTCGTATTCGACGTGGGCGGTCGAAATGGTGATGCCGCGCTCGCGCTCTTCGGGCGCCTTGTCGATCTGGTCGTAGGCGGTGAAGGTGGCGCCGCCGGACTTGGCGAGGACCTTGGTGATCGCAGCCGTCAACGACGTCTTGCCGTGGTCGACGTGACCGATGGTGCCGATGTTGCAGTGCGGCTTGTTGCGCTCGAATTTAGCTTTGGCCATGGGGCGATCCTCTGAGGGAGATCCTCGGTTCCGGCGGCGCGGCTGATGCGCGTCCACCCTGTTGGATGGCGGCGGGATAGCCCACAACATGGGGCATTCGCAAGGGGTTGCAAGGGCTGGCGGCTGTCAGCTCGTATACGATGGGACCTGACGCGCCGGTTTTCGAGGCCGGTCTCACGCCTCGCGGGTGAACGTGAGGCCGCCGTGGGCTTGCAGGCGCTTGATCAGCGGCGCCGCCATCAGACGCGCCTGGCGTGAAGATGCCGCCTTTGCTCTCGGGCACATCCTGCACAAGGCACAACGCGCTTTCCGAAATCATCTTGCACGTCGATCCATAGCCAGGATCGCGGTCGCCTTTGACCGACACGCGGAGTGAGCGGCCATCGGCTGCCTCGCCGATGAACAGCATGTCGAATAGGCCGGCCTCGCGCTCGGCCTTGCTCGGCCCCTCGCCTGGCTTCGGTGCCTTGTCACTGGTCATCGACTTGTCATTGGCGATGGCTTCGGCGATCGCCTTACCTTTGTCGCCGGGACCAGCGATCATCATCTCGTCGTAGACAAAATCCTGCCCATAGGCGTGGCCGAGCAGATAATTGGTGCGATGAACGTTGCGCGTGTTGATCGCGGCCATGACGAACGGCGCCACCCACATATCCAGTGACGGATCGATCTCGGGCTTCATGCCGTGCGGCTGCTTGGGCCCGGTGAACCCCGGTGTCAGCGAAAAATGGTTCTTGAGGACGTCCATCAGGCGCGGCTCTTTCATGGCTGCAGCCAAGGTGGCTTTCAAGCTCGCAACAGTGCCGCCCGACGATTCTCCCTTGATGCGCCGCACGCGGCCTTTGACGCGCGGCACCGGAGCGCCGAACTCCGTGCGTGCTGCTTGTTGCAACATCCAGATGCCGAGATCGGAGGGAATTGAATCAAACCCACAGCTGAACACGATGCGCGCGCCGGACGTTTTGGCCTTGCTGTCGTAGCTGTCGATCATCTCGTGCATCCACACGGGCTCCCCGCACAGATCGACATAGTCGGTGCCACGCGCGGCGCAGGCCGCGACCAAACCTGACCCATAGAGCTGATAGGGCCCAACGGTGGTAAGCACGACCTGCGTCCGCGCGGCCATGGTACTGAGCGAAGAAACATCCTCGCCATCGGCCGCAATCAACGGAATGTCTTTCGGCACACCCATCTCATCGCGGGCGGCTGCCAGCTTATCGAGGCTGCGTCCAGCCAGCGCCCACCGCAACGTGAGGCCGGCTTTCTGCCGCCCCGCCAGATATTCGGCGACGAGTTTGCCAGTGAAGCCAGTGGCCCCATACACAACAACGTCGAATTCGCGGGGAGCACGCATGAGATCGTCACCTGCTGCAGCGGCTGAAGGACAAAGCGCGAAACGCCCTGGCGGCGCGGGTCAGCCGGTGCCGATGGCCAGGGAACGGCAAAGTAAGCGGAAGCGCACTTGTGCGACAAGCGGTAAGCGGGTTCAGCCGCGGAAAAGCTTTGCGTCCAGGTTGCCGGCCGTCGCATATCGGGGTCGAAACCGCCGCAGCAGGACGTGCCCATGACGACGCCCCCACTTGTGAACACCGAGATTCCCCTGGCCGATGGCCGCCAACTCGACACGCTCGTAGCTGTCATGGCCGCCTTACGGACGCCGGGCACCGGCTGCCCATGGGACTTGGAGCAAAACTTTGCGACGATTGCGCCCTACACCATTGAGGAAGCCTACGAGGTGGCGGACGCGATAGCGCGCAACGACATCTTGGATTTGCGCGACGAGTTGGGCGATCTGCTGTTGCAAGTGGTCTTCCACTCCCAGCTGGCGCAAGAACAGGGAGCCTTCGCGTTGCCGGACGTGATCGCCGGCATCAACGCCAAAATGATCCGCCGCCATCCGCATGTTTTCGGCGATGCAAACGCACGCTCAGCCGGCGCCGCCAAGGGCTGGTGGGACAAGATCAAGGCGGAGGAAAAAGCCGCGAAAACAGCAGAGCGCAAGCGGCCCCATCAAGGCGCAGAACGCACGGCACCAGCCTCCGTGCTGGATGACATTCCAGCTGCCATGCCGGCGCTGACCCGCGCCATCAAGTTGCAGGACAAAGCAGCCCGCGTGGGTTTTGACTGGCCATCCGTCGCGCCGGTTTTTGAAAAGCTGCGCGAGGAGATCGGCGAGTTGGAAGCCGAGGTCAACGCGCCTGATGCAGCCGGCGCGGCCCGGCGCGCGCAAATCAACGAGGAGTTCGGCGACCTGATGTTCGTCATCGCCAATCTCGCGCGCCACCTGGAACTCGATCCCGAAGCAAGCCTCAGAGCTGCCAACGAGAAGTTTCGGCGGCGGTTCCAGGGCGTGGAACAGTTGCTGGCTCAGCGCGGCAGGCGGCCCGAGCAATCCGATCTCGCAGAAATGGATGCGCTGTGGGATGCGGTGAAACGAGCCGAAAAAAACGCCACGTAACGCCATAGACTTGGCGTACGCCACTGCCTCAGCGAATTGTCTGACCCGCCTTGGCGGGAGGCTTGCCGAACGCCCGCCGGTAGTCTCTGGTGTCGTAAGCCAAGTTGTAATGCAGAACCCTTGTTTCCAAGAGGTCCAGCGTGCTGACATTGCGCCCTGTTCGTACCCAGCATGCGGCCACGGTGACCGTTCTGGCTGCAGCTTGGCCTTGCGCCGATGCCGTTGCCGCGTCCAAGCAAGTCACGACGCTGACCGGCGAATTGGCTGGCATATTGATTGTGGCAGTACCGCTGGCCTTTGTCATTGCGGGGGCGTTGCTGGCGATCTATCTGCGCGCGGTCAACCGGTCGATGATGCGCACGTCGGCGACCCCGCAGGTAAAGGTGCCCGATGCGCCTGCTGCAATGGCAGCGCCGGTTACGCCGCTTCGCCTGGCGGATGTCACAGCCGGTCTGCAACTCTCCGCTTTATCGGCTGAATTGATGTCGACAGCCTCGCGCGGGCTATGGCGTGTCGCATCGGTGTACGCCGTCGCGGGGCTAACGGCGGCTGTGGCCATGGCCCTCCTCTACATGAGCGGCAATGACATTGCTCTGCTGCCGCTACGGACCGCCTTCGTGTCGATCAGCTACGCTTGGCCCGTGGTGCTGACGATCTGCCTCGTCGCGCTCACGTCGTGGACGGCCTGGGCGGTGGCGATCGGACTGTACGTTTTGGCGCTGGCAGCCGTGGTCGTACCATCCCTGAGTGCGACGTTCACGCCGCTGACCGCTGCGCTCGCCTGGTCGATCCACAATGGGCCGGCCACAGTCATGGCGCTCATCTTCCTCGCGCGGCCGATCCGCGCTGTTGGCCCCTTGGTCATGGCGTTCACGTTCGCGGCCGTGAGCGGCGCGTCGATCCTCGTCAATGTCATCGGCACCACCGATGCGCGCATGCGCGCGGTGTCTGATTTCGGTGGCTCCATCGGTCTCGGCGGTCATCAGACATTCGTGGCGGTGCTGCTGGCCGGCTTCATCCTCTTCGGCTTGGTTGGCTGGCTGCTGCTGCGCGTGCTTGGTTGGCTGTACCGCACTCGGCGCGTGAGCGATCAATCGATCATGATCGATAGCCTCTGGCTGATGTTCACCCTGCATCACGCGATCGATATGGCCTTTGCGGGACTGAAATGGTTCGCGGCAACGTTTGCAATCTTCGGGCTGTACAAGATGATTGCAACGCTCGGCTTCAAGCTGACGCGGCCTCCAGCAGCGGCAACACCGCCGCGGTTGCTGCTGTTGCGGGTTTTCTCGCTCGGCAAACGCAGCCAGCAGTTGTTCGATGCCTTTGCCAAGCACTGGCGGCACGCCGGCACCATGCGCATGATCGCCGGCCCCGATCTCGCCAAGACCACCGTCGCGCCGCACGAATTTCTCGACTTTGTCACGGGCCGGCTGGCGCGCCGCTTCATCGACGGCTCTTCCACACTCGAACGCCGGCTTACCGAAAGCGAAGCCCGCCGGGATGTCGACGGACGCTATCGCGTCACTGATTTTTTCTGCCACGACGACACCTGGAAAATGGTCCTGCGCCGCCTTGCGCGCGACAGCGACGCGGTGCTGATGGACCTGCGCGGCTTCACGCGCCGCAACAAAGGCTGCGTGTTTGAGATCCATGCCTTGCTTGACGACGTCGCAGTGTCACGCATCGTATTTGTTGTCGATGGCACGACTGATGAGCCGTTCCTCGGTGAGGCGGTGGCGCAAGGCTGGGCCAATCTCGCGCCATCATCGCCGAACCGCACTGACGCGGCGCCAGTGGTACGCGTCTTCAGGCTGGCAGGCTATCACCGCACCAATGGGCTGATGCGCGCTGTAGCAGCCGCAGCGCGGGGCTGAGCGCTCTTACATCACCCGGGCACCAGCGCCAACCAACTGCGCATCAAGCCGGCCACGGCGGTCCGGGCTGATGCGGATGCGAGCGTGCGTGTGGCCGTCATCTTGAACATCGAGACCAAGAACAGACGTGTTCTCGTGCAGCCAGTGCAGCAGCTTGCCAGCTGTCGGCGGAACATCGAGATGCAGCTCTTCGTCACGGCTCGCAAGTTGCTGATCGATGATCTGCCGCAGCGCATCGAGGCCAAGCCCGGTGATGGCGGACACCAGCACCGGCGCCCGCACCTGCCGGCCTGCTTCTAACGCAAGCGCAGCAGACGCATCAGCATCCAACCGGTCAACCTTGTTCCAGACGTCGAGCACGCGCGCTTCGGCACGGCGCACATCGACACCGAGATCATAGAGCACACGCTCTACATCGGCCGCCTGCGCGCCCGTCTCTGCGTGGCTGATGTCACGCACGTGCAAGACAAGGTCGGCACTGACGACTTCCTCGAGGGTGGCGCGGAAGGCGGCGACCAAGGCTGTCGGCAAATCTGAAATGAAGCCGACCGTATCCGACAGGATCACCTTGCGGCCGTTGGGCAGCTTGATCTCGCGCATGGTGGGATCAAGCGTTGCAAATACCTGGTCCTGCGCCAGCACGCTGGCGCCCGTCAGTGTGTTGAAAAGCGTTGATTTCCCGGCGTTGGTGTAACCGACAATGGCGACGACCGGATACGGCACCCGCGCACGCCCAGCGCGGTTCAGCGTGCGCGTCCGGACCACCTTTTCGAGATCCTTCTTCAACGCGTCGATGCGATCCTGGATCAGGCGGCGGTCAAGTTCGAGCTGGCTTTCGCCAGGGCCACCGAGAAACCCCGCACCACCGCGCTGCCGTTCAAGATGGGTCCACGAGCGCACAAGGCGGCTCTTCTGATAACTCAAGTGCGCAAGCTCGACCTGCAGACGGCCTTCACGCGTCCGCGCCCGGCGGCCGAAGATCTCGAGGATCAAGCCGGTGCGATCGAGCACCTTGGCGCCGAGCTCTTTTTCAAGATTGCGCTGCTGTACTGGCGACAACGTGTGATCGACGATGACCAGCGTGATCGCATCGGCTTCGACACGCGCTTTCAGTTCTTCGATCTTACCCTTACCAAGCAGCGTCGCAGGCCGCGGCGTGGCCAGCGGAACGATCAGCCCATCGACCACGTCGAGATCGATCGCATGCGCGAGACCGACCGCCTCAGCGCAGCGATCTTCGGGCGAATGCAGTGGCGGCAACGGCGGGTCCTCGCCATTGGTGTTCGGCGCAGCCGACAGGAACCGTTTGCCGCGTGGTGGCACCGGCACGACGACAATCGCAGAAGTGCCGATCGAATGCCCGTTGAGCGCGGCATCGCGTGCCTTGTCGCCGTCTGCTGCCGCACGGCGCCGGCCGCGTGGACGGTCCAGAGGCTCGGTGTCAAACTCGTCAGCGTCGGTCAGGAATGGCCCTGCTCTTTGTCGGTGCCCTCACCATCCATCAGATTGACCGGTTGGCCGGGCATGATGGTTGAGATGGCATGCTTATAAACCAGCTGCGACAACCCATCCCGCCGCAACAGCACACAGAAGTTATCGAACCACGTCACAATACCCTGCAGCTTGACCCCGTTAATGAGAAAAATCGTCAAAGGAATCTTTTGCTTACGCACCTGATTTAAAAAAGTGTCTTGAAGGCTTTGCACACGTTCGGCCATGGCGATTGTCCGCGGTCTTGTTGTTGTTGGGTGCCAAACCAAATGTCATTGGCCCGCACCACCCGATCTACCACCTGGATACTTGCCACAACCTGGAAACAGTGTCAGCCCCCGTGATGCCCACTTTTAGCGCACCGTCCTCATGCAGCCGCAACCTCTGCGACCGAATGGAACGCCGCACGGAGACGGCTGCTGACGAGCCCGGGGGCGCCATTGCCGATCGGCGTGCCGTCTATCGAAACAACGGGCATCACCACGCTGGTCGCCGAAGTGTTGAAGGCCTCGCGCGCGGCCTTGGCCTCAGCAATCGTAAACGGGCGCTCGACCAGCTCCAGGCCTTCCCGTTTCAGAAGATCGATTAACGTAGTGCGGGTCACACCCCGCAGGATCTCCTGAGTGACTGCACGGGTGATCAGGCAGCCCTTCTGGTCGACGATCCAGGCATTGCTGGACGCGCCCTCGGTCACGAAGCCCTTTTCGTCGACAAACCAGGCCTCCTTGGCGCCGATGTCTTTGGCAGCCTCTTTGGCGAGCGATGCCGGCAACAGCATAACAGTTTTGATATCGCAGCGCCCCCAACGATTGTCTGGCATGGAGCGGACACCGATGCCCTTCTCGGCCAGGGCCTCTGCCTTGCCTGGTGCCACCGACCGCGCCAGGCACACAACAGTCGGCGTCATCCCCACCGCTTCGGAAAATCCAAACTCGCGCGGCCGCGCCCCACGGCTGACCTGCAGATAGACCAGCCCATCGGTGACACGGTTGCGGCGGATGGTTTCGCGCAGGACCCGCGCCAGCGAACCACGGCTCATGGGTTGGGCGATCTTCAACGCGGCCAGCGAGCGCTCTAGCCGCTCCATATGCCGCGTTTCGTCAATCAAGCGTCCCTGTCTGACTTCGCACACCTCATAGATCGCATCGCCAAACTGGAAGCCGCGATCCTCAGCATGGACCGCAGCCTCGCCCCATGGCAGGTAGCGGCCATTGACGTAGATGAAGCGTGCCATGCTGATCCTTGACTGATCGCCCAAAAGTGATGGGACGATAGGCTGCCAGGAGAGGGCACGGCAAGCGTCCGTTTCTGCGGCCCGGCGCTGCAAATTCTGCTGTTCTCACACATGATCTCTCCTCGCGCGGATGACAGCAATTTTCGCAAAACTCGATGCATATTTTGCAGCATTTCGAATTTATTGATCCGTTACTATCGGTCCGCAGCAAGACAGATTTGCTCTGGGGGTTTCAATGTCGCGATGGCTGATCGATGACTTCGGAAACATCACGCTGGCGGGGCCGGCCGCGTTGGCCAACGTTTTAGGCATGCCTCGGCCTGCCAACGGCAAGGCGGCAGCACGTCTCGAAGAATATGCCATCCGCAATATCGGCTTAGTGGCCGTCGCGGTCAGCGAGACGGCGGTCGCGATCAAATGCCGGCCAGCCGTCCTGAGCGATCGGGCCGTAGGCACCTTGTCCTATTGGCTTTTGGACCACGCGCGGCTGCCGGTTTCCATCACCTGGTTCGACAACTGCTGGGACGTTGAACGCGTCCCAGACGCTCGCACCGCGTTGTCGTTCCTCTCCTATTTGCTGGAGTTGAAACGGGAACCCTCATTCAGGCCAGCCGATCGAATTTGCGTGCAACCGTCAGTCCAGGCGGCGCGACGCTGGCAACAAATGAAAGGACAGCTCGCGTCCTTAACGGCTGGGCCGTTGGACATTCCGCGCTGTGCAAGAGTGCTTGACCCGCTTTTCTTCGGCCGCTGGACCGTCGTGGAAGTCAATGCAGCAGAAGCCAAAATCGACGTCCTCGGCCTTGGCGGCGGCTACCCACTGATTGACCCCGTGTTTGCAGCAACCGACGCCCGGCGGCCCCTCGAAGGCTTTGCCGATGAGGGATACCGCGCTTGGGTGACCGATGGGTTCTTGGATGTCGCCAAGAATTGGCGCCCACGCTTTGAAGATGTTGATGCAGTCGTCATGTGGCCACGCTTCGGCGACCTGCGCACGCGCTACTGGCGCATACTAGTGCCGTTGCGCGCAACCGGCGCCCGTTGCACGGTTCTCACAGCCTCAGGGAACGACAGTGGGATCGATCTTCGGCCACAGCACGTCTAAAAATTTGGCCAGGTCCATTGTCGCATCATCTCCGGTCATCCATAGAAAAATACCCTCGTACATCTTCATGCCATCGGTCGTAATGACAAGCGAGGGCTCTGAATTTTCATAGCCGTAACGCTTGTGAAGCTCTGAGCCGAGCACTTCAGGTAACACGAAGCCGATCACGTAGTCCGGCTTCCAGAGTGTCAACATGCACGCATTGACAATGCGCGACAGGAGCGCTGGCAAACGCAGCCCGCGCACGTCGGGATCGACCCAGATTCCACCGCAATAGACAAGTCGGCCCATCAGCGTTGTGGCGGCTGGGGCACTGATCGTTGTTGTGATGGTGGGGTACAATGAGCCCTTACGGACCGAATAGAAGTCGTCGCTTTCGACGATGTCTTTGAAAGACCGGCCTGGCAAATCCCAAGACTTCCCGGCGGCCGTCGCAACAATCTTGCCAGTGGCGTCTCGGAGGACCAGGCACATCGTGCTGTCATGACCAAGATGAACGAGCCGGGGATTAAACATCGGATTATAGACGGGCCAACTATCGCGGTTGGTTTCGTGGACTTCCACAACCTCATCGAACGTTGCAAATTCAAGTGACAGCCCCTTCTCCCTCAAGTTGCGATCAACCTGCAGAAAGAAGCGCCCCAACAACCCTGGCGGGCCATGCACAACCTGGACGGCATCTAAAAACGGAACGCCAATCAAGGGTACGCGCGGTTGCGTCAAAGCACGGGGAAATTGATGAGCAGTATCGAGCATGGGCACACTCCAAGTCTCGGCACGAAGCCAGTGGACACGTGAAACCGGAGGACAACACGACCTCCGGTTACATGTCTGAGATTATGGAGTGATTGCGGGATAAGCAACTACTGGTAGAATACAACCTTTGAGGTAAAGTATGGGTTTCCACCCCACTCCGGCCGGCGCCAGAGCGGGGTCGTCACGCAGCGCGCGCCAAGGTCAGGCTGCCGCGACAGGCACCCCCGTCCGCTGTTCGCTGGAAACGCCGAGCGCACGCAACTTCCGGTGCAGCGCCGAGCGCTCCATCCCGACGAACTCGGCCGTGCGCGAGATGTTGCCGCCGAAACGATTGATCTGCGCCAGCAGATACTCACGTTCGAAGATCTCGCGCGCCTCACGCAACGGCATGGACATCAGATGTTCGGCACCACCGTTGAGCGGCAACGGCACGTTCGAGCCGATCTCGTCGGGCAGCATCTCAGCCGTGATCACCTGATCGGGCTCACCCGACGACAGGATCATCAGCCGTTCAATGTTGTTGCGAAGTTCGCGAACGTTCCCGGTCCAATCGTGCGTCTGCAGGACCGCTACGGCGTCCTCGCCGATCTTGCGCGGCGCGAGGCCTGACGATTGTGCAATCTGACCAACGAAATAGTGCACCAGCGCCGGAATATCGTCGCGCCGTTCGGCGACACTCGGCACGCGCAGCGGCACCACGTTCAGGCGATGATAGAGATCCTCGCGGAAGCGGCCTTCCGCCATCTCGCGTTCGATGTCGCGGCTGGTGGAGGACACGAGCCGGACATCAACCGAAACCTTCTGATTGCCGCCCACGCGGAGGAATTTCTGTTCAACGAGCACGCGCAGCACTTTACCCTGCGTCTCAAGCGGCATATCGCCGACCTCGTCGATATAAAGCGTGCCGCCATGCGCTTCTTCGAGCGCGCCAACCTTGCGCGGGCCGGACACGTCCTCGGTGCCGAACAGTTCTTCCTCGACGCGATCAGGCGCCATGGCCGCAGCACTGAGCACCACGAACGGACCATCCTTGCGGAGCGACTTGGCGTGCAGAACGCGCGCTGCGAGTTCCTTGCCAGACCCGGCGACACCACGGATCAGCACCCGGGAATTCGTCGGCGCGACCTTATCGATGGAACTGCGCAGCTGGTTGATGGCGGCCGAGTTGCCGATCATATCGAACGACACCGCCGCACGTTCACGCAGTTGCTTGACTTCGCGTTGCAGCTTGGACGCTTCCAGCGCGCGCAGCGCCACCAGCAGCAAGCGGTCGGCCTTGAACGGTTTTTCGATATAGTCATAGGCGCCGCGTTTGATGGCCGTGACCGCAGTGTCGATGTTGCCATGGCCCGAAATGATTACGACGGGCAGGTCGGGATGCGCGCGCTTGATGATGTTGAGCACTTCAAGCCCATCGAGCCGCGAACCTTGCAGCCAGATATCGAGCACGACCAGATGCGGCCGGCGTTCCTCGATCGCCTTGAGCGCCTCGTCCGAGTCGCGGGCGAGACGGGTGCGATGCCCCTCGTCCTCCAGAATACCAGCGACGAGTTCGCGGATGTCGGCTTCGTCATCGACGATCAGGATATCGGATGCCATCGGGGTTACCTCTGTGCTGGTCGTGTTGTTGTTGGGCGGCGTGTTGTTGCGGAGGAACGCTGGACCTTTGGAGCGGCTAGGAAGCCGCCGACACGGCAAAGCGCCGTGGCGGCTGTGTTGTGTGGGTGCTGCCGGCGGTAGTGGCAGCAACGTCGCGGGGCAACGGCAGCGTGAGCCGCATCATCGCGCCACGTGGCCGGGCAGGGGTGACCGGCGCATCTTCCAGCGACAGCGACCCGTGATGGCTTTCGAGAATCTTCAGAACGATCGCGAGACCAAGCCCGGTGCCCTTGGCGCCCTTGGTGGTCACGTACGGTTCGAGCAGACGGGCGCGGCCTTGTTTCGGCAGACCAAGGCCATTGTCGATCACTTCGATGATCGCACTGTCACCCTCGGCCCGGACGTTGACATCCACCCGCCCTTTGAACCCGTCCGGCCGGTCTTTGCTCTCCCCCACAGCCTGCACACTCTCGCAGGCGTTTTTGATCAGGTTCGTCATCGCCTGTCCGATCAACCGGCGGTCGGCGTTCAGCATCAACGGTGCCTCCGGCAACGACGTTTTCACTTCGACGCCGGTTGAGCCGAGCTGGAACAGCACCACCGGATCCTTGATGGCGTCGCGCAGATCGACGAGCGCCATTTCGGCCTTCGGCATCCGGGCGAACGATGAGAATTCATCGACCATGCGGGCAACATCGCCCACCTGCCGGATGATGGTGTCGGTGCACTTGTCGAACACCTCGCGGTCTTCGGTGATGACCGGACCATATTTCCGCTTGATGCGCTCAGCGGACAGCTGGATCGGCGTGAGCGGGTTCTTGATCTCGTGCGCGATCCGCTGCGCAATGTCAGCCCAGGCGCTGGTGCGCTGCGCGGTGACGAGATCGGTCACATCGTCAAAGGTGACGACGGTGCCATAGTCTTCCTCGCCCTGACGCTCACGCGTGATACGCACCGCAAACGTCCGCTCGCTGCCTTTCACCTCAACACCGATTTCGGTCTGCGGCTTCCGGCGCGCTGGATCGGAAACGCCAGCGAACACTGTCGCAAATGCTGGAATGGCCTCGGCCAGCGGCTTGCCGACCAGATCGTCTTGCGTGCAGCCAAGCAGCGTTTCGGCCGAACGATTGGCCAGCGTGATACAGCCGTTCTCATCAAGGCCCAGCACACCAGCCGACACGCCTGCCAGCACAGCCTCCATGAAACGGCGGCGCTCGGTGACCTGTGCGTTGGCAGTGACAAGATCGGTCCGCTGTCGTTCGAGCTGCCGCGTCATGTGATTGAAGTTCTGCGACAGGCGGCGAAGATCACCCTCGCCGCGATAGATCGGCAATTCAACCGTGAGGTCCCCGCGCGAGACAGTCTGTGCCGCCGTGATCAGACGGCGGATGGGACTGACGAGACTGGACGCGAAGCGCAGTCCGACCCAGATCGCACTCGCCAGCGCCGTCAGCGCGGTCATGAAATAAAGCACGCCATGGATGAACTTGAGACGGCCACTGTCGGCACGCAGTTTGGCGTACTCGGCAACGCTGTCTTCGGCGCGCGTCATGTGCCTCATCACACTCGGCGAAACGCCACGCGCAACGTACAGAAAGGCGTTCGGCAAGTTCTGGAGCTTGGTGAGGGCCGCGACACGGAATTTGCCATCGCCGGGCAGGATCAGCGGGATCTGGCCCAATGTCGCCGCCTGCACCATATCGAGCGGCGGTGGCTCATAGGGGATTCTCTCATTTTCAACCGCCGCAAAGAGAACCTGCCGGTCGATATCGATGACGTAGGCCACAGGCAGATCGCGCAAACCGGCCTGGCTCAACAGCAGTTCGCGGAACTTTTTGGGCTGCCTGGCAAGACCGGGCGCGGCGTCGCTCAGGTCCTTGGCCATGCTTGAGGCGTCGGTGCGGATCAACTGGCCGTGCTCTTCGAGATAGGAGCGGGCCACATCGACGCTGGTTTCGACGATGGTCCGGATCTGCCGGTTGAAGACGTTGTCGATCGACCGGGAAAACGTGTTGGTCGCGCTGACCGCCAGCACAATCGCTGGCAGCATGGCGATGCCACCGAACAGCGCCACGATGCGCGCATGCAGGCGGCTGCCGGCGGCCTTATCTTTCCAACCCTGCCAGAGCCCCTGCACCTGGACCGCGATGATCCCGATCAGGGCTGCGACCAGCGCCAGGTTGATCAGCATCGCCGTCAGCACAACCGGGCCGCGCGGAATAATCGGCGTCATGCCCATGACGATCAGATAGGTGGCAAGTGCTGACACCAGCGAGGCGATGACAACACCGAGCCCCAGGCGGAACGACCAATCATCAGCAGCGGGCAGGAAGCTCACCGGATCATCGGCCCGGCGCGGCGGGCGTTGACGCGCCGGTGCCGCCTCGTCTGACGGGTCTGCAAACGCTTCGGCCGCGGCGGGGGCGTGACCAGCCGCCGTACCGCCACCCAGCGCGGGTGTCTGGGCCGGAGCCGGACGATCAGGGGGTGGGGGCGTCGAGACTTGCATCCGCTCGGGGACCCGCTCCTTGAGAACTTTCAGCAACCAAGTTCAACCGGCCTCGTTGCCGGCCGCCTCAGATGACGTGCAGACGCTTGAGGCCGGTCACTTGTCCCGGCTGTGCGCCGTTAACGGACACAAAAGGGCGGACTGATGCGCCTGCGTGATATTTTTGCACGTTGCAAGCACGCGTATCACACCCAAGTGTGGCATTCTTGCGACAAACGCAAGCGTGCGAAGACCTGCCGCGGCCGGTTTTCCCCGGGTGAAGACTGGACAGGTGCGTTCTCGATTAACCGTTGCCGCTTTCGAATGCCCCGGACAACCCGCGCATAACCTCAATATCGAGGTCGCGGATCCGCTTGCGCAGCGTATTCCGGTTGAGCCCCAACAGATCGGCGGCCTTGATCTGGTTGCCGTGGGTCGCAGCAAGCGCGGCGATGAACAACGGCCGCTCCACCTCAGCCAGCACCCGGTCATACAGATTGGCCGGCGGCAGCGACTTGCCGAAGCTAGCGAAATAGTCTGCCAGATGACGCTCGACAGCTTCCGAGAGCCCTGCCGGCGCACCAGGCGACCCGCCAGCCAGGCCACGCCGGAGCTCGGCGGGTGGCGCATGAGCGGCGATCTCGGCAGCCACCAGATCAGGCGTCAGCACGTCTTCTGACCGCAACGCTGCCAGCCGGCGGATGAAGTTCTCGAGCTCGCGAACGTTGCCCGGCCAGTTGTGCGCCTTCAGGCGATCAACCGCGGCGGTGGCAATGGACTTGTCGCCAAGGCCGGACTTGGCAGCCTGCCGCAGGAAGTGCCGGGCAAGGTCACCAATGTCGTCGAGGCGCTCGCGCAGCGGCGGCAGGCGCAACGGCACCACGTTGAGGCGATAGTACAGATCCTCCCGGAACAACCCCTGCTGGATCTGCGCCATCAGATCGCGGTGCGTGGCTGCCACGATGCGTACGTTGGTCTTAATCGAGGTGCGGCCGCCGACGGTCGTGTACTCACCTTCCTGCAGCACACGCAGCAACCGGGTCTGCGCTTCCATCGGCATGTCGCCGATTTCGTCCAGAAACAGCGTACCGCCTTCGGCCTGCTCGAAGCGGCCGGTGGCCCGCTGGAGCGCACCGGTGAACGCACCCTTCTCGTGGCCGAACAACTCACTTTCGATCAACTCACGCGGGATCGCTGCCATGTTGATAGCGACAAACGGGCCGTGCTTGCGTTTGCCGAAGTCGTGCAGCACGCGGGCCACCAACTCCTTGCCGGTGCCGCTCTCACCATTGATGGTGACGGTGAGGTCGGTCTGCGTAAGGCGGGCAAGCACGCGATAGATGTCCTGCATGGCGGCCGAACGGCCGATCAGCGGCATCGCTTCGCCCTCGGGCTCGGGCGCACGCGGCTTGGCCTTGCGGCTCGGCTCTGCCATGGCGCGGCCCACAACCCCGATCAGCTCGTTGAGGTCGAACGGCTTCGGCAGGTATTCGTAGGCGCCCTTTTCAGCCGCCGACAGCGCCGTCATCAGCGTATTCTGCGCACTCATGACAATGATCGGCAGTTCGGGCCGCAGCTTGCGGATGCGCGGGATCAGATCGAACGCGTTCTCGTCGGGCATCACCACGTCGGTGATGATCACATCGCCTTCGCCATCACTGACCCAGCGCCAAAGCGTTGCCGCATTACCGGTCACCCGCGGCGCATAGCCGGCCCGGACCAAGGCCTGATTGAGAACTGTGCGGATGGCGGTATCGTCATCAGCAACGAGGATCGTTCCACGGCTCACGGCACAACCTTTCTGCCTGGGGAGGGCGATGCGGAGGGCGTCTTTATGGTGGTGGTGGTGATGGGTAACAGCAAGCGGAAGACAGTTTGGCGTGGCTGGCTTTCGCACTCGACGAGACCGCCATGGTCGGCCACGATCTTGGCGACCAGCGCGAGGCCGAGGCCGGTGCCGGTGTGCTTTGTCGTGACAAAGGGATCGAACAGGTGGTCCTTGACGTGTGCCGGAATCCCCGACCCGTTGTCTTCGACCTCGATCATGAACGGCAAGCTGACCCGCGACTGGGTGCCAGGCAGCGCCAGCCGGACACCAGGGCGGAAGGCTGTGCGCAGTGTAATCATGCGGTCAGCGCCGGTAGCGCTGTCGATCGCCTCGGCCGCGTTCTTGACCAGATTGAGAAACGCCTGGACGAGCTTGTCGCGGTTCGCCGGGATCGGTGGCAGCGACGGATCATAGTCTTCGACAAAGGCGATGCCCCGCGCAAAACCACTCTCTGCCAGCCGTTTCACGTGATCGAGCACGGCATGAATGTTGACCGGCGCCATCTCGAGTGGACGCTCATCGCCAAACACTTCCATGCGGTCAACGAGATCGCGGATGCGATCGGTCTCGGTGCAAATGAGCTGCGTCAGCGCGCGATCGTCGTCGCCGAGCGCTGGCTCTAACAATTGCGCCGCGCCGCGAATACCGGACAGCGGGTTTTTGATCTCATGCGCCAGCATTGCCGCCATGCCGGACACCGAGCGGGCAGCGGCGCGGTGGGTCAACTGGCGTTCGATCATCTGCGCCATGGAGCGCTGCTGGAGCATCAGCAGAATGAGCGGCGATTGCTCTGGCAGCAGCCCACCGTAAACATCGACCAGGCGGCTTGCGGCCACCCTCGGAACCATCAAGTCAATGCCGTACTCGTTGACCGTCGCCCCCGTGCGCCGCACCTGCTTGACCAGCGCCACCAACGGCGAACTCGGGCCGACCATCTCCGCCAGCGTCTGCCGCTTGAGCAGCGTATGACCGATGGAAAAGAACTGCTCGGCCGCCGCATTGGCATAGATCGCGCGATCATCAGCGCCGATCACCAGCACCGGGTACGGAATGGCCGCCATGACTGCGTCATGAGCAAGTGCGGCCGGTGGCGCTGCAGCAAGCAGGCTCATGCGGCCACCGCCTGCCGTTCGGCTTCAGCACTGTAGAAGTCCGCGAGGCCAGCCAACAGACGCGCCGCATCCTCCTCGGTGCAGAGCCGGCGGCGCGCGTCTTTGACGGTTGCGTCTCCGGCGCCACTGGACGCCAGATACCAGCCCACATGCTTGCGCGCATTGCGCAGCCCAAGCCGCGTTCCGTAGTGGCCGAGCATCGCGTCGACATGGCTGACGGCAATGGCGCTCTGTTCGGCCAGCGGCGGCGCAGCTGTGGTGTTTGCCAAGCCAGCCAAACCGCTGGCGACACGTCCCGGCAACCAAGGCGCGCCATAGGCGCCGCGGCCGATCATGACACCATCGGCGCCGGACTGGGTGAGGGCGAGCCGCGCGTCCGCCAGCGAGAGAATATCACCGTTGACGATCACCGGGATAGAGACGGCTTCGACAACCGGCGCGACACGGCTCCAATCGGCCGCGCCCTTGAAGAACTGGCAGCGGGTGCGGGCATGCACGGTCAGCATCTGGATGCCGGCCGCCTCGGCGCGGCGCGCCAGCTCCGGCGCGTTGGCACTGCGATCATCCCAGCCGAGCCGCATCTTCAAGGTGACCGGCACGCGCACCGCGGCAATGACGGCCCTGATCAGCGTCTCGGCGTGATCGAGATCGCGCATCAGCGCCGAACCGGACAGCCGCCCCGTCACCTCGCGGGCCGGGCAGCCCATGTTGATATCCACCACATGCGCGCCAAGCCCCTCGGCCAGCCGCGCACCTTCCGCCATCCAATGCGGATCATGGCCGACAAGCTGGATGACGTAGCGCTCGAGCCCGGCGCCTTCGGCTTTGCGTTGGACGTCACGGCGCTCGGCGGCCAGCTCCCGGCTGGCCACCATCTCGGAGACGACAAGACCCGCCCCGTGCGCATCGGCGAGGCGCCGGAACGGCAAATCAGAAACACCGGACATCGGCGCCAGCACGACCGGATTGGGCAGCTGCAGCCCACCGATGCGCAGCTTGGCACCCGGTTCGGTCAGACGGCTCTGCAGATCGATCGGCATTTGCCTACAAATTGCTCACACGCCTTGCGTGCCCACACTTTAAGCAGATTAACGGGATTGCACCCCCCTGCCAATCCAAAATCAGCACCGGATGTGGGTTATTGCGTCGCACAATGACGGCGTTGAGGCCCGGAATTCGCTCAAACCAGCTTGCCGCGGGCAGCAACGGGATAGACCTCCACGATCTCATGCCCCCGCACGGCGATCAGCTGATCGACCATGTTGACCACCACACAGACGTGGTTCGGCACCACCCGCACAATATCGCCAACCGATGGCCGCGCATTGCACTTGGCGAGATCGAGGAACCCGTGCTCCTCGGCAAAGCCCTTGATGCGCGCCTCCGGGTGCTCGAGGATCAGGCCGTAGCCATCGAGGCCCCCGCTGTCGGCCGTCAGCGTCTTGGAACCGGCATCCAGGATCCCCCGCTCGGGCCCGGCGCGACTGACCACCGTGGTGAACACGTTGAGCGCACAATCCGCCAGCGTCGCCACGCCAGCCGCGACCTGCATGCGATCATTGAAGATATACGTGCCCGCGCGATGCTCGGTGGCACCCTTGAGCCTGCCGACGTTCACGAGATTGGGCGAACCACCGGTCGAGACCAGCGCCGCCTCAAGTCCCAGCACACGCAGTCCGGCAGACACCTCGTCAAAGAACGTCTGCGTCTCCGGCCATGACGTCTCGGTCGGATAGAACAGCAGTCCGCGGAACGAAAGACCGCTGGTATCCTTGATCAACTTGGCGAGTGCAAGCGCTTCGGCCGCCGTCTCGACACCAGCGCGCTTGCGGCCTGTGTCGCACTCGATGGCCACGCCGATGTTGGCCTCCGCTTGCGCGGCCGCATCCGCATAGGCCGCAAGTGTGACCGTGTTATCGGCGCACACCGTCAAATCAAGCCGCCGCCGCAATGCGGCCAAGCGGCCAGACCGGGCCGCCCCGATGAGATTGTAACTCACCAGAATATCATCGACACCGCCGTCCGCCATCACTTCGGCCTCGCCGAGCTTCTGGCAGGTGATGCCCCGCGCGCCGGCGGCAATCTGCATCCGCGCCAATGCTGGCACCTTGTGCGTCTTGATATGCGGCCGGTTGGCAACGCCGGCGGCATCACAAATGCCCTGCACGCGCGCTATGTTGCGCTCGACGATATCGAGATCGATCACCACAGCGGGTGTGCCGAACTCCTGCGCAATGCGGGTCTTGAGGGCGGCGAGAGACATGGGCGGGGCCGGAATGTGGTAGATGGAAGCGGCAATAGGCAATGGGCAATGGGCAATGGGCAATAGCAACAAGAGATACTGCGACGCACATGAGGCCTGCGCAAACCAAATAGCGCAAATCAATTTGCGCTCGGCGCCAACTGCCTACTGCCTACTGCCTCCACTACCCCCACCGCCTGTTCGACCACATGAATTGCTCCGGCGCGTCGCGCACCCAGGCTTCGAATTGGGCCTGCATGGCGGCCGTCGTGCGGCGGATATCTTCGGCCTGGTTGGCGGTGCGCTCGACGCGCAACTCTTTGAGTTCGATCTGGAATCGGCTCGACGTGCCGATGCGCAGGCAGCGCCCCATCCAGATGCGCGCGCCCACCCGCCGCGCAATCATCGCCGGCACGATCACCGACTTGGCCGGCTGGCCAAAGAACGGCACGGCAATGCCTTGCCGGTCGAACAGATCTGAGACGATGGCCAGCCGCCCGCCCTGACGCACATAGTCGGTCATCAGACGCGCGGTCTTCATGTTCTCCGCGTCATCGCCCTTGCCGAACAGGCCGCCCGGATACAGTCCCTGCCGCTGCCGGCGCAGATAGGCGTCCACATAGGGATTCTTGACCATGCGGAAAATGGCCGCCGGATTGCCCCCGGCCTCCGTAAACGGCCAGATCGCCAGCTCCCAGTTGCCTTGATGGAGCGTCACGCCGATCATCGGGCCCGACTTGCCGCGATAGCGGTCGAACATCCGCTTCGACAGGAAGTCGAACCTGTCCGGCTGCTGGCTGATCGTGTCGATGCGCATCGTTTCGACCATCACCCGGCCGAGATTGCCCCACATCGCGCGCGCGATCGCTTCCCGCTCCGCCAGGGTCTTTTCGGGATAGGCGATCGCCAGATTGGCAAGCGCGCGCTGATGGCGGCGCAGCCGTGGCGCAATCAGCGTCCATGCCGCCGCCGAAATGCGCGTCGCCATCTCCAGCGGCCCCACGCGCACCAACCCGACAATGGCGCGCAGACCGCCATATTCCAGCCGGTAGCGCACATCGGTTAGGAGGGCTTGGAAGCGAGTGGGCATCAGCGCGGCAAACACCATCACCAAGGGGCAGACCCATGGGTCTGACCCCCACGCGCCAAGCTGCGCTGACCACGTTCGTCAGCCTTTGGCAAGCGGCCGCATCAGGGCGGGCACTGCGCCGGGGCCGCTCATTCCCATCTGCATGGCCGCGCGCCTGAGCGTCGCGCTGTTGGCCAAGGCGTGCATCCCCAGCCCGCGCGCCGCCTGCACCGGCAGAAAATCTGACAACAGCGCCCGATTGAGAAAATCGATCCCGATCTCCCGGCTGACCAGATCGGAAGGCCGTGCGCGGGCATAGGCCGACATCACTCCCGGCGCACCCGGATCATCACCCGCCGCTGCCACCGCCTCAGCCAGCGCCGCGCCATCGCGCAAACCGAGGTTCAGCCCCTGCGCACCAATCGGCGGCAGCACGTGCGCGGCTTCACCGACCAGCGCCACACGGCCGCGCGCCGCCGTCACCGCCATCAACCCCTGGATCGGAAACGTCCCGCGCCGGCCGATGCTGCGCATGCCGCCGAGCATGCCCCGCAAGCGTTCCTCCAGCGCCACCACAAACGCGCCATCGGCCAACGCCATCAACCGCTCGGCTTCCTGCGGCGCCTCAACCCACACCAGGCTCGAGCGCGGCCCCGCCGCATCATCCGGCAGCGGCACCGTCGTCAGTGGACCAGCGCGCCGGTGAAACTCCGTCGAGATGCCATCATGGCTGCGCGCGTGACCAAAGCTCATCGCAATCGCCGTCTGCGGATAGGCCCAATCCCGCGTCGCAATGCCGGCGGCTTGCCGCACAAGTGAGTTCCGCCCATCGGCTGCAACAACCAGTTTTGCCTGCAAAACCTGCTCTTCCTGTGTCGTCAGCGTGACGCCATCAGCGTCCACCACCACCCGCGCCACGCCCCGCGTCTCCACCAGGACGATCCGCTCATCCACCCGCGCCTTCGCCAGCAGCGCTGCCACCAACGCTGCGTTCGGCACATTGAACCCGAACGCCGTGCGCCCGATCTCGCCGGCGCTGAACAACACCTCCGGCGCCCTCAGCCAGCCGCCACGATCGTCAATCAGGCGAATGCCCGTCAGCGGCGCCGACACCGCCACCAGCGCATCCCACACGCCGAGATTTTCCAGCAACGTGATCCCATCACCCAGGATCGCCGTGGTGCGCGTATCGCCCGTCCGCGACGGCGCATTTGCCCCAATCCCTGCCTCAATCCCTGGCGCCAGCACCGTGACCGGCCGCCCAACGGCCGCCAGTGCCAGTGCCGCAGCCAGACCAGCCGGCCCGCCGCCGACCACCACGACATCGGCCGTGCCGGAACCCGCCCCCACACTCCGCTGGCCAATCCGCTGGCCATTGCCCTTGGATAAGTCTGTCACCCGGCTTGCCACTCCTTGCCCGCACGGCATAAACACCTGTGATAATGCCGCCTGACCGTATGGTGTTTCCAGGTTTTCCCCAACGCGGTGCGTTGTCCGGCCTAATCTTGGGGTCGGCACAATCGTTAAGACGCCGCTCCGCACAGTTGACGAGCCTGCACAAATTTATTTCATGCGAATCAGATCATTAGCGCTTTCGCGTCGAATCATAACGCCGGATTTCACCGTTATTTCAGCGTCCCCAGCCCAACTGCATGCGGCGATTCGGCCACACGCCAGCCCAAACACGACACAGTGGCAGCATTGCCGCTTTACCCTTCCTTCATCTTTGCGTATCCCAGACCTCGGAACGGTCGTGAGATGCATCTGCGGTGTTCATCGCCTGCAGGTGTCAAGCCCAGGCAATCGCAAGCGGGGCATAGTATCTCAAGGTCGACCCGGAGAATTGAACCAGTTAGTGGACTTGCCTGCGTAACTTGCGTCTCTGCCCAGTCAGTAGCAGCAGTTTTGTAGCTAGGTTCGTGGCTTAACGTGTCAAACGGAGAGAAAAATATGTACGGGGGACTTAAGAAGTCAGCTAGCCGTCTGGCGCTCGTCGCCGCGGCAGGCGTTCTGTCTACATCCGCTTACGCAGCTGACCTCGGCGGGGACTGCTGCGCAGACCTCGAAGAGCGCGTTGCTGAGCTTGAAGCAACCACCGCTCGCAAGGGCACACGCAAGACCTCGCTCGAAATCTGGGGCGTCGTAAACCAGGCCATCACCGGTTGGTCGGATGGCAACCGTTGGAACGGTTCGATGTTCCACGGCAACCACATGCTGCAGACCCGCTTCGGTCTTCGCGGTGATGCCAAGATCAGCCCGTCTACCAAGGCTGGTTACTCGCTTGTGATGGATCTTGCTGACAACGCTCGTACGTCGACCTTCAGTCAGGTCCAGGACATCGGCAGCGTGAAATTTGCTGGCTCGGGCGCAACGCGCAACGAAGACTATGCAATCCGCATGCGCGATGCCAACTTCTGGCTCGAAAGCTCCACCCTCGGCCGCGTCACCATGGGCCGCATCACCAGCGAACTCGCTGTGGGTTCGCCTGACATCGCCGGCATCATGCACGCCGTCGGCGACGACGTCGGCTGCAACGGCGGCGGTCTCCGCTTCCGCAACGCAGCAACTGGTCTTCTCAGCGCAACGGCAATCGCTTCGCTGTCCGCTGGTTGCGCTGGCCCCTGGGCCAACCGTCTCAACGGCTTGAAGTATCAGACCCCGACACTCGCTGGCTTCCAGCTGCTCGCCACCTACGGCGGCAACCTGAAGGGTGAAGTCGGGACCATCGATACGACGGCTGCCAACGCTGCCAACGCTGGCATCGAATATGGCGTCGGCGCTCGCTACGCTGGTGAGTTCTCGGGCGTCCGCATTGCTGCCAACGCTGGCATCCAGTGGGATAAGTACAACCGTGATCTGTCGCGCGCCTACTCGAATGGTGACACAACTGCGACCACGTCACTGATCTCGTCGAGCGCTGATTTCAGCTCGGCAGACACGCGCACTTGGGACCTCGGTCTCGGCCTCATGCACGTGCCGACCGGTCTGTTCGCAACGGGTAACTACTCGAAGCTCAGCATCAACGCACAGCTCCCGGGTACGGGCGCCTCTGGTGTCTCGCCGACCACTCTTGGTGCACGCGAAGCCACCCGCTGGCACGTCACTGCAGGTATCGGCCAGAACTGGTTCGGCGTCGGCAAGACCACCTTCTACGGTGAATACCTGAAGACTGAAAACTTCAAGTATGCTCTCACCCAGTACACGGCGACCAACACGTTCAATGCCGTCACTGGTACTGTGACGTCGGTGTTCGTTGCTGGCGGCGCGGCTTCCGGCGACAGCATGCGCGTTCTCGGCCTTGGCTTCAACCAAGCCATCGACGCTGCTGCACTCGACCTGTACCTGAACTATCGCAACTACAAGGCTTCGGATCCTTCGGTTGCTGCTGGTCTCAAGGACGTCTCGGTTGTCACCACCGGTGCACGCATCCGCTTCTGATCTCATCTGAGATTTGAGCAAACAGATTGGGCCGTCCCTCGGGGCGGCCCTTTTTGCGTTTCGGGGACGCGACACGAGACCGGCGTAGGTTGGGTCAAGCGCTTAAGCGCGACCCAACATCTAGCAAGCGGCACCATGTTGGGTCGCGTGTCGATGCGTGCCGCATCGAAACTTGACCCAACCTACGAAACCGCCTGAGATTTGAGCAAACAGATTGGGCCGTCCTTCGGGGCGGCCCTTTTTGCGTTCTGGGGACGCGACACGAGACCGGCGTAGGTTGGGTTAGCGCGTTTCAGCAGCGTAACCCAACATCTGCACGCGCCCCGTTGGGTTACGGCCAAAGGGCGCCTAACCCAACCTACACGATCAAGATTTGAGCAAACAGATTGGGCCGTCCTTCGGGGCGGCCCTTTTTGCGTTCTGGGGACGCGACACGAGACCGGCGTAGGTTGGGTCAGCTGCGTTTCAGCAGCGTAACCCAACATCGCACGCGGCCCCGTTGGGTTACGGCGCAAAGGCGCGCCGAACCGCAAACCTACACGCCCTCCCGAAACCGCCTGAAATTTGAGCAAACCGACCGGCCCGCCCCATCCGGAGCCAGCCTCGCGCCCGGATCGGGCGTCCCCGATTGGTCAAGCGTCAGCTGGCCCCGGGGCGGCGCGCCTCCGGGGTTGGGTCCAACAGTTTCACGATGTCAAAGAACGGCGGTGTTTTTGGCACCCCGTCTGCGCGGGGCTTGAGGCACGAGTGTGCGCCCGCCCAGACGCACGGGAATTGGCGGAACCGGGTTTTCTGCAGATGCGGTTAATGCGAGGGGGAAGCGGTTAATGGGGACAGGCACCTGAACGGCGTGGCGCGATGGTTCGCAATCACGCCGCGTTATCGCGCGCCGTTCAGGTGCCTGTCCCCATTTTCGCGTGCACGCGCACCAATCTCCCTAAGCCGGCAGCACATGGATCGGTTGGCCAGCCAGCCACGCCTCGATCGCCGCGACCGTGCCGCCATAAAAAACGCGATACGTTTCTTCGGTCACATAGCCGATGTGCGGCGTCAGCAGCGTGCGCGGCGCCGCCCGCAACGGATGGCTGGCCGGCAGCGGCTCGGGCTCGTACACATCGATCCCCACGCCGCCAATCCTGCCGGCATGCAGCGCCGCCAGCAACGCCGCCTCGTCCACCACCGGCCCCCGCGACGTGTTGATCAACAGCGCATCCGGCTTCATCAGTGCCAGTTCGATGGCACCCACCAGCCCCGTGGTCCGCGGCGACAACTTGGTGTGGATCGAAATGATATCGGCACGGCGGAACAGCTCGGCTTTCTCAACGCGCGTGGCCCCTTGGGCGCGCGCTGCTTCGTCCGTGAGGTTCTGGCTCCAGGCGATCACCGGCATCCCAAACGCATGCCGCATATTTCGCCATCTGCCCGCCAAGCCGGCCGAGGCCGATCAGCCCCAAGCGTCCGCCCCTTGAGATCGCGGCCGACAGTCGTCTGCCAGCGGCCGTCTTTCATGGCGTTGGCCTCGGCCACCAGATGCCGCGACAGCGCCAAAATCATCGCCATCGCCAGCTCTGCCGTCGCGATCCCGGGCGCCTCCGTGCCGCACACGACCACGCCGCGCGCGTTCGCGGCCGCGACATCAATCGCCGCATTGCGATGGCCC
The DNA here is from genome assembly GCA_963847145.1 of uncultured Alphaproteobacteria bacterium. Classification (GTDB taxonomy): domain Bacteria; phylum Pseudomonadota; class Alphaproteobacteria; order Rhizobiales; family Hyphomicrobiaceae; genus JABFRJ01. The sequence continues at coordinate 11,665 of CAWJYN010000011.1, read as the reverse complement.
GTCGTCACCAGCAGCTTCAGGTTTGGCAGTTGCTCCAGCATCGCCCGGTCAAACAGCGTCCGCTCCCGCATGATGCAGACGATCTCGAACGGCGCCACCGCCGCGGCCGCCGCCTGCGCCGACACAAACGGCGCCGTGAAAACCGTGATCTCATGCCCCGCCTGCAACCGCGACCAGTCCGCCATCGTCAGCGCCACGCTTTGGTAGTCATCGAGGATGGCGATACGGGGCATGGGCTGAGTGTCCGGGTGAAAGGCGTCGCGTGTGGGATCAGACCCCTGGCTTTGACTGTGCTTCACGATCCCTATCGCTCTCACACACCCTTCGCCATGGCCAAATGCAGCAGGCCTAGCAAGGACAACAGTTTTCACCTGTGCCGCTTAACGGTAGGGGCTCGCCACCCTTCCCCACCTGCCCGCGCTCCGCTAGAACCCGCGCAAATCACCTCGCCCCCGCATCTGCCTCGGAGCCCGCCCCCATGACCGCCATCATCGATATCGTCGGCCGCCAGATCTTTGACAGCCGCGGCAACCCGACCGTCGAGGTCGACGTGGTGCTGGAGGATGGCAGTCAGGGCCGCGCCGCCGTGCCGTCCGGTGCTTCCACCGGGGCGCACGAGGCGGTCGAACTGCGCGACGGCGACAAGCAGCGCTTTATGGGCAAGGGCGTGACCAAAGCGGTCGCCGCCGTCAACACCGAGCTCTGCGATGCGCTCCGCGGCATGGAAGCCGAAGATCAGCGCCGCATTGATCACGCGATGATCACCTTGGACGGCACCAAGAATAAATCCCGCCTCGGCGCCAACGCGATCCTCGGCGTCTCGCTCGCCGTGGCGAAAGCGGCAGCCGACGCCTCAGCGCTGCCGCTCTACCGCTATGTCGGCGGCGCACATGCACACGTTCTGCCGGTCCCGATGATGAACATCATCAACGGCGGCGCCCACGCCGACAACCCCATCGACATCCAGGAATTCATGATCATGCCGGTCGGTGCCGAGAGCATCGCCGACGCCGTGCGGATCGGCTCGGAAATCTTCCATACCCTGAAGAAGCAACTAAGTCAGACGCCGGCCACGGCACCAACGTCGGCGACGAAGGCGGCTTCGCACCCAACTTGAAGAGCGCCGACGAAGCCATCGGCTACATCATGAAGTCGATCGAAAAGGCCGGCTATAAGCCGGGGCACGATGTGATGCTGGCGCTCGACTGCGCGGCCACCGAATACTTCAAGGGCGGCAAGTACGTGCTCGAAGGCGAAGGCAAGTCGCTCGATCCCGGCCAGAACGCCAAGTATCTCGCCGACCTCGTCGCCCGCTTCCCGATCATCTCCATCGAAGACGGCATGAGCGAAGACGACTGGGCCGGCTGGAAAGCGCTCACCGATCTGATCGGCAACAAATGCCAGCTCGTCGGCGACGACTTGTTCGTCACCAACACCGAGCGCCTCTCCCGCGGCATCAAGGAGCACACCGCCAACTCGATCCTGGTCAAAGTCAACCAGATCGGCTCGCTGTCGGAGACTTTAGATGCGGTGGATATGGCGCATCGCGCCCGCTATACCACCGTCATGTCGCATCGCTCGGGCGAAACGGAAGACTCAACCATTGCCGACCTCGCGGTCGCCACCAACTGCGGCCAGATCAAAACCGGATCGCTGTCGCGCTCCGACCGTCTCGCCAAGTACAACCAGCTCATCCGCATCGAAGAAGAACTCGGCGACGTCGCCCGCTACGCGGGCAAGGGCATTTTGCGCAGCGCGTAAGCGGCAAAAAAACAAAGGCCGGACGTTGCCGCCCGGCCTTCAAGGTTACTTTGCCCTGCGGGTCATGCCCAGCAGGTGTCAGTTCCAACTCAGGGTGCCTTTAGGCGGCCTGAACGCGAGGCTTGGGCTGGCGCGTGGCACGGACCGGAGCCCGCTTCACTGAACTACGCTCGCCCACAAACCCGGCTTCGTCGCCGCGCTTCTGCTCCTTGATGACTACGTCGCGCGCGTCGAACGCACGGCGCAGAACGCTGACAATCGCGTGTGGCCGGACCGACTGGCCCAGAAACACATCGAAAGCGGCGTACCCAGCACCCGGCCACGTATGCACGGAGATGTGACCACCTTCGAGCACCGCAACACCGCTCACGCCCTTACCGGGGATCGTGTGGTGCAGATGACTATGGAGCGACTTTGCTCCCACTGCCTCGACACAACTCTGCAAAGCACCTTCGACGATCGTCAGGCTGTCGAGATGTTTGCCACCGAACACATCGATGACGAGATGCGTACCTGCGAACTTAGTGCCGTCCCGATCCATGTTTTGATCCGCGAGGACCTCGACAGAGCGAGAAAGAGACGACGGCGTACCAAATTCTTCCGCATGGGTGGTGCTTGAACGAGTCAAGTCCATCCCCAATTGGAAGAGGGTGTCATTAAAGGCCATTTGACCCTCCCCAACCAGTAGACAGATATTTGACCCGTCGGCTCCTTACCTTGGTGGTTTCAGGGTTTCCTTGACCTTTAGGGCAGGTGGACTGACGGACGAGGGGGCATATGGGGCAATACCCCCCCCTACGCAAGCGGAAATGTTGCTGTGGGAACAGATTTTTTCTGGCGGGGGTAACGGGGGGTTAACGAACGCATTTTTGCGGCGGAAAAGTGCATGTTCTGCGCGCAGCCTGTGGCGTCACAAACACGCTGGCGCACAGCGGTTTCGGCGTTTGCGGACGCTCTGATGCACGCGCGCAGCCAACTTCGCTTTAGATTGTGCAGGTGAGTCGCGGTCTCAGATGGCCCGTGAACCGGTTTTGCGACTTTCCGGCTCATCCGCTATGTTCAGCGCATGTCCGTTCCTGATCCCATCCTGACCCGTTTCCGCGCCGCCCTCGCCGAACTCTACGGCGACCGGATCGAGCGCGTAGTGCTGTATGGTTCGCGCGCGCGCGGCGATGCCCGGCCCGACAGCGACTACGACATCGCGGTCTTCCTCAAGAACCTGTCCAGCCGCTGGCAAGAGGTGCGGCGCATCACAGATATCGAACTCGCCATGCGCTCCGACACCGGCGCTCACATCCACGCTATGCCTTATCCGGCCGATAGCTGGCGCGATCCGTCGTCACCCCTGATGTACGAGATTCGCAAAGACGGTCGCGACCTATGAAGCCGCAAACCGTTGCGTATCTCGATAGTGCCGACGAAGCCCTTCGTGACGCCAAGCGAATACTGGGAATAGATATTCCTCGGCAGGCGGCGCGTCTTGCCGACTACGCCCAGTTTCACGCTGCCCAGGCGCTGATCTTCGAACGCACTGACAAGTCAGCAAAGACTCACAAGGGCGTCGACAAACAATTTCATCTTCTGGCTCTGGCCGAGCCTAGTTTCCCACCTGGGTTGGCTGCAACCATGAGCGCCGCCTACCATTTTAAAGAAGCGGCCGACTACGAAACCGGGACAGCTGGTGCAGTTTCATCTGCCGATGCTGAAGATGCCATTGCTGCGGGCGAACAATTCGTATCTGCCGTCAGACAGGCGTTGACGCCGACCGTCTAACGCCACCAACCCTCACTCCGCCACCTTCGCCGCCACCAGCACCAAGCGGCCCACAATCGCCGTCACGGCGGCGATCACAGTGATAAACTGCACGTGGCCCATCGCCTGTCCGCCGCTGGCAAACGCCCACGCCGATGCGGCAATGGCGGCCACCGCCACGCCCAGCAGCCACGGGAACTGCCCGCGCGCGTAGACCCAAGCGGCCAGTGCCGCCCCCGTCACCGCCGCCGGGATCGCCGACCAGATATAGGCCTCCAGCGTGCGCGTCGCGACAAAAACCGGCAGATCGGCGATTTTGACCGCCTTCAAGCTCGGCGGCCCCATGCTGAGCAGGCCGGACACAATATAGATGATTGCCATCAGCAGCGCGGCGATCGCCGGGCCTGCCAAGGTCGAGAACAAAAACGTCCACAGCGCGCGCGCTGCTTGTCCGCCCGGCTGCGGCTTCTGCTGCCGCCCCGGAAAATTGACGACCTTGCCGTCGTTGCTGCCGTTGAGTTTCGCTTTGGACATGAGGACCTGGGTAAAGACTTCGCGGACGAGGTAGGTTCACTATATCAGTTTGGAAAATTCTTCGACTGTCAGCCCTGCGTCATCAATGATCTTACGAAGTAGTCCGCGTTTGATATCTTGCCCGGCGTGAACAGGAACGACTGTCCGGCGTGTTGGATCAGTTGTGTGCTCCAAAATGTGATGGCTGCCCTTGATGCGAATGAATTCAAAGCCGGCTTTCCGGCAGTGCGCGCAACACATCGTCGCCTTTGAGCGCCGGCAGCCGCGTGTTCATGCCGCGACCGTGACCTGCTCAACTTCGGCTGCAATGTCAGCCGGAATAGGCTCGCCACGCGCCTGCCGGTGCTCGATGACGAGTTCGATAGCTTGTCGTGCGTTGGCGAGGGCCTCTGCCCGCGTTTCGCCCTGAGTTCCGACCTCTGGCAATGCCGGGACAGTCACGACAAATCCGCCTTCCTCGGCAGCCTCCAGAACAACTGTGTAAGTACGTGCCATCGTCCCAACGTAGTCCTGAACCGGCGCCCGTGCAATGCGCCGGTGGTGGCGCCGGTGGTGGATTGCCTTCTGCATACAAGCCCCTCCGCAAATTCATCTCGCTGCCCCGCCAAATCATGACATAACGCGAGCCATCCCAAGCGCTTCCGCGCCAACCCCAGGTCTTAGATGTCCGCTGCCGCTTCGCCGCCTACCCCCGCCACCGCGCGCCCCGTCTGGCTGGTGATCCTCGCCGCTGGCGCCATCGTCGGCATGGGCATGGGGCTCCGCCAGGTGATGGGGCTCTACCTCAAGCCGGTGTCGCTCGATCTCGGTCTCGGCCGTGAACCGTTTTCAAACGCCATGGCGCTGGCCAACCTGACCTGGGGCGTCTTCGCCATTGTCACCGGCGCGGTCGCCGACAAATTCGGCGCTGGCCGTGTTGTGGTCACCTGTGCCATCTCGACCATCCTTGGGTTGCTCGCCATGCGCAGCGCCACTGAACCCATGCACCTCTACCTGAGCGGCTTCCTGACCGGCCTCGGCGTTGCCGGCACCAGTGCGTCGGCACTGGTCGGTGCGGTCGGCCGCGCCGTCACTCCAGAAAAGCGCATGGCGGCCATTGCTTCGCTGAGCATGGCCGCCGGTGTCGGCCAATTGATCGCGTTCCCTTACGCGCATGTGCTGATCGAGTCCGTGGGCTGGCAAACGTCACTGCTGGTGCTCGCCATCACCGGTATTGCCATGATCCCGCTCGCCCTGGCCATCGCTGGCAAGCCTCCGGCGCTTGGCGCCAACGTCAAGTCGCAAACCATGTGGGAAGCCATCAGCGAAGCCGCCGCAGTCCCAAGCTTTTGGCTGCTGACGACGGGCTTCTTCGTCTGCGGCTTCCATCTGTCGTTTTATGGCGTGCATCTGCCAGCTTTTGTCTCCGACAAAGGCTTGCCGTCGTGGGTTGGCGTGTGGGCGCTGATGGCGGTCGGCCTCACCAACATCCTTGGTACCTACCTGTCAGGCCAATCCGGCCGCTGGGTCGAGAAGCGGGTGGGGCTCAGCTTCATCTATTTCATGCGCTCGTTCGCGTTCATCGCGCTGCTGTTCCTGCCCATCACGCCGGTGACCGTGATCGGTATATCCGCGGTGCTCGGGCTGTTCTGGCTGTCGACGGTGCCGCTGACCAGCGGACTGGTGGCGCTGTTTTTCGGCACCCAATGGATGTCGATGCTGTATGGGTTTGTGTTCCTCTCCCACCAGCTTGGGTCGTTCGCCGGTCTATGGCTGGCCGGAACCACCTTTGACGCCACCAAATCTTATGATTTCATGTGGTGGATCTCAATCGCCCTGGCGATCGCCGCCAGCCTCATCCATCTGCCGATCCGAGAAAAGCCGGTCGCGCGGCTGGCTGGGGCGGCAGCCTGAAGTCTACCCATCCGACGGCAAAGGCCGCAGCCCACATGACGGACGTGAGACTGCCAGCGACGACCGGGAGCGCCGCCACCGAGGCCGCCAACGCGACAGGGAGCGCCCTGCTGCCGCGCTCTGTCCGCCGGTGGGTAACCGCCGGTCTCGGTTTGGCACTCGCCTGCGCCCTCTACCTCATCGCGGTTCGCGGCACGGCGATCCTGTACGATCTCGGCTCCGCCATCGGTGCGATATGCTTCTAGCCATCCTGCGCGCCGCAGCCTTCGGTCTTCTCTTCAGCGCCGCGCCGGCTTGGTCGCCCGTATGGTCGCAAGAGATCGTCACCCGCAGTAAGCCAGGTGATTTCGACGACGTCCGCATGGACCTCGGCAACGCCATCCTGGCCACCGGCGTCACCATCCAGTCGCAGGGCAACATCGCCGCCATGCTCGGCAAGACCGCCGCCGACCTCGGTGCGACCGAGACAGTCTATGCCCGCGCCGAGTTCATCGCCATCTGCTCGGCCCACTACTCGCGCACCTTGATGGAAGCGGACCCCGCCAACCTCGCGTTCTGCCCCTTCACCGTCTTCGCCTACGAAGCCAAAGCCAAGCCCGGCCAGATCGTCGTCGGCTACCGGCCAATCACTGTCTCCGCCAACCAAGGGCCTGCCGCCCAAACTGCCGCCGCCGAAGTCAACGCCCTGCTGATGCGCATCGTCGACCAAGCCGTGAAGTAGCCGTTGGGCCACACCGGCTTCCACGCACCCTGTTGATTTTCAAGCTGATCCGGAGCTGAATGGAGGCATATTGGGGACCGCTGGCAGCGGACCCGTTTACGCCCGCCCGTTCACGCCTGCCTGTTTGCAACTGGCCCTATTTTTCATGTCCGAACCTGACGCGCCCACCAACCCATTGTTGCACGCGGTCGCTCCCCGGCCGCTGAAGGCGCCTGCTACTCCGGTTGCGCGCGCGCTCCGCGCAGCCGCTGGTCTGGCGGCCATCGCTGTAATTGCAGCCCTGCTGCTAGCGCCAAGCTTCTGGCCGTTCGTGACGCGCATGGATCACTGGACCGCCGATTGGCGCACCGCCTACTTCTCGACTAAACTCACCAGTCCGCATCCGCGCGTCGTCGTCGTCACCATCACCGACGAAACATTGCGCAACTACGCCAGCTCGCCCATCGACCGTGGGCTGCTGGCCTCCATTGTTCAGGCCATCGATCGCGCCGGCGCATCTGTCATCGGCCTCGACATTCTATTCCTGAAAGCAACCGAGCCCATCAAGGACGAGCAACTCATCCAGGCACTGCGCACCGCGAAAGCCAAGGTCGTCCTCGGCGCCCTCGATGCGCGCGGCCAACTGCTGCAGTTCCAGCGCGAATTCCAAACCGCCTATCTCTCGCGTGCCGACTTTCCGGTCGGCTACGTCAACACACGCCACGAGAACGACGACGTCATCCGCTACACTGCCAGTCCCGGGCCAGCCGGCGACTATCGCAAGAGTTTTGCGCGGCTGCTTGCCGAAGCCGCCGGCACTCGCGCCGCTGATGATGCCGGCAAGCCGATCCCCTGGCTGCAGCCACCCGCTAACGGCACCTCGGCCTTCACGTCTGTCGCTGCCGAAAAGCTGATCGGCTCGGCTAGTGCCGCGGAAGGCGCGGCATTGAAGGACAAGGTCGTCATTGTTGGCGGCGCCTTCCCGCACCGCGATCAGCATCGCGTGCCCCTTTCTGTGCGTTCCGGGCAGACCATGGCCGGCGTCTATGTGCACGCGACCATCGTCGCCGGCCTCTTGGATGCCGGGCCGCGCTTGGCCGAGATAGCGCCGCTCAGCGCCCGCCTGTTGGTGACCGGCCTCGCGTTGGCTGCTATTTTGCTTGGCCTTTCGCTCTGGCAGACGAATACCGTCACATTCCTAGGGCACGGTTTCGCGGTCGCCGCCCTGCTGGCCGTCGATGTTTTGTGCTTCACCCAGCTGCGCCTTCTGCTGCCGTTCACATTAGCCGTGACAGCATGGGTTGCCGGCATTACCGCCGGACGATTTCTTGGTGCCGTATTCCGCCCGAAAGTCTCTTTGAGGAGATCCCCCCCATGACCCGCCCCGCTGCCATTTTTGGCGCCTGCCCCCGCCTATTGTTGAGCGTGCTTCTGGCCACGGGAGCCACGGCCTCCGCCGCCTGGGCGCCCTCCGCCGCCTGGGCGCAAGGCATCGCCAAAGAATCGATCCCCGGCGGTGTCGAGGCACGCCCGTCCGACGTCGGACAGGTTCCCAAGGGAGCACCTGCTCCACCACCCCCGATGGGAGGCAGCCCCAGCCGCAGCGGACCAGCGCTAGAAAGCGTGCAACCGGCGCCGGTAACAAAACCAGCCCCAGCGCCCGCCGCCAAGGATCCCAAAGACAACAAAGATACGAAGGGAAAGAAGTCGAGCGACAAAGCCCCACCGGCCCCATTGACCCGCTCGATTGCGCCTGGCGGCATGGCGCCCGCCGCCGGCACACCGTCAGCGCCGGCCAACGACGAGAGCAAACCCGGCGCCGTTGAGCGTGTGCCGAGCCCACCCAAGCAGCCGCCCCAATAAGTCAATGCTTGAACTCAGCGCTTGCGCATCTCGTGCGCGGTCATGGCGCGCGCGATAACCGCGTCGGCCTCTTGCACACTGAGCTGCGTCAGTGACCCCGTGCTCGCTTCCGCGACCGTGCGATAGTTCACCGGTATCGGTGCCGGCACGCTGGCATCCATCTGCTTGGGCAAACCTGGCGACGGCGCACGCGGCGGCGACGACGGCACTACGACTCCCTTGCCATAGTGTGGGCTCCACGGCTGGGTCGGATCATCTTCCGCTGGATTGACGGGCCGCGCCGGCGGCGGTTGGACGGGCTGGCCGTCGTCCTCGATCTCGATCTTGCGCGGGGCCGCGGCCATCTGCTGGCCTGGACCATTGACGTAGCTGGCCTTGTTGTCCGACGCGCAGCCGGCGACAAGCAGCAGCGGGCCGAACACGCAAACGCGTGCAGCCTTCAATGGGATACCCAACGGCAAACAGCCGTGACGCAACGGGGACATGACGCACTCCAAACGGACGCAACCGAACTGGAGAGCATTCCATCACGGCAGGGTTAACACGCGGTCAACGCCTGGCCCTTTTTGGATCAGAACTGCGTGTCAGAATTGCTTGGCAGGCACGCGAATGATCAGGCCATCGAGTGCATCAGTGACCTTGATCTGGCAGCACAGCCGGCTCTCCGGGCGCACATCGAAAGCGAAATCCAGCATGTCCTCTTCCATCGCCGCGGGCTTACCCGCCTTGGCAGTCCAGCCGGCATCGACATAGACGTGGCAGGTGGCACACGCGCAAGCGCCGCCGCATTCGGCCTCGATGCCGCCGATCACATCGCGCTTGGCAGCCTCCATCACCGTCATGCCGGCCTCGGCCGTCACCGTTTGCTGCTTGCCGTCTGGCTGAATGAACGTGATTTTCGCCATGCTGCCCGGCCGTCGCGCGACCGCTCCCTGAACTGGTGCGACCGTTGCCGCCTATTCGTGCGCAGATTTAGCGATGGGTTGACCGCAAATCAAGGCAGCGCACCCGGTTGCGTTGTCTCATGGTGACCACCCGGGAACCATCGGGCAGCGACAACCCAGCATTTGGCCAGCATTTGGCCAGCATTTGAGTTGCAATGGCGGCCGAACGCACACACATGATCGCATCGGTGACCGGATCTGGGGCCGGATATGGGAGACGACATGGCCTATCAACTGACCGCATTGGTGACCTTGGCGATGGTGGCGCACTACATCTGGACTGGCGCGCTGGTTGCCGGCGCGCGGCGCGACCACAAGGTCAAGGCCCCTGAAACGGCGGGGCCGGACGATTTCAACCGCGTCTACCGCGCCCACGTGAACAGCCTCGAACAGCTGGTGGTGATGCTGCCGGTGCTGTGGATCTTCGCCGTGACGGCCGGTGATCGCTGGGCAGCAAGTCTCGGGCTCGTCTGGCTGATCGGCCGCGTTCTCTATGTGCTCGCCTACAAGGACGCCGCCAGCAAGCGCGGCACCGGCTTCATGATCGGCTTCTTCGCCATGGCCGTTGGCCTCCTCGGCAGCGCCGGGATCATCGTGTGGTCAATGGTGAAATGAGGGAGGGTACGCTAGTGTTCTGGCATACTCAAAAGCTTCCCATTTTTCGTCATACCGGCGAAGGCCGGTACCCACGACAAAGTGGAGATTGTCCTGTTCGTTGCCGTGGGTCCCGGCCTTCGCCGGGATGACGAAAAGTAAGTATGGCAGTGCGCGGCCTTTTGAGCATCGACACACGAACACCGGTGTCGTAAATCGGAGACACCGAAAATGTTGCTGACGCTAACAACTGCCGCCACGCTCCCGCTGGATTTTGCGCACGCAGCGCTGGCAGGCCGCGTGTGGCGGCCGGACGTCAGCGGACCATCGGTTGTCGCGGTGCGGGCAGATGGCATCTACGACATCACGGCCGCTGCATCCGACCATGACGGCACTCAGCGAGTTGGCCGATCCGGCAGCGGCTCTGCGAGCCGCGAAGGGCGAACGCCTTGGTACGCTCGATGCCATACTCGCCAACACGCCCGAAGACACGCGCGACGCGGCAAAACCATGGCTCCTCGCGCCGATCGATCTGGCAGCCGTCAAAGCCGCCGGCGTGACGTTTGCGCGTTCGATGCTGGAGCGCGTCATCGAGGAGCAGGCCAAAGGCGCGCCGGAAAAAGCGCACGGCATCCGGCAGGCTGTCGAAGCGCAGCTGGGCGGCGATTTGCGCAAGCTCAAGCCGGGCTCGAAGCAAGCACTGGCGCTGAAGGCCGAACTCATCAAGGCCGGCGCGTGGTCGCAATATCTGGAAGTCGGCATCGGCGAGGATGCAGAGATCTTCACCAAGGCGCAGCCCATGTCGGCGGTCGGCCACGGCATGCGCGCTGGCCTGCATCCTCGCTCAACGTGGAACAATCCAGAACCGGAGGTGGTGCTGGTGGTGGCGTCAACCGGCAAAATCGTCGGTGCCACGCTCGGCAACGACGTCAACCTGCGCGATTTCGAAGGCCGCTCGGCGCTGTTGTTGTCAAAGGCCAAGGATAACAACGCATCCGCCAGTGTCGGGCCGTTCGTGCGCTTCTTTGATGCAAAGTTCACTCTTGATACCGTGCGCGCCATGGACGTGGCGCTCGACGTAACGGGACCGGAAGGCTTCACTATGCGTGGCGTGTCGTCGATGCGCGAGATCGCGCGCGACCCGGCCGATCTGGTCGCCGAACTGCTCGGCAAAACGCATCAGTATCCGGATGGCGCGGTGCTTTATCTCGGCACCATGTTTGCGCCGAGCGAAGACCGCGGCGAACAAGGCATGGGCTTCACCCACAAAATCGGTGACGTCGTCACCATCTCCGCACCCGCCCTCGGCGCACTAACCAACGTCATGGCGCACGCCGACAAGTGCCCACCGTGGACCTTCGGCGTCGCCGCATTGATGCGGAATTTGGCGAAGCGGCAGTTGATTTGAACGTGTTCGATGCGATCCTGTAATTCAGTTCAAGCTTCGATGCGCAGCGTCGACGCGCGACCCAACATGGCTCGCTCCGCCCGCGGACGTTGGGTGCGAATTGTAGAGGAACAGGATTACTACGTAAGGGCTGAAATGCCCGGCAGCCTCGGAGCCAAGCGCTTCCGCTGATGCCTCGAGACCGTCCGTCAAAGGAACGCACTAGCAACGGTTCCG
>CAWJYN010000010.1:0-14692 GCA_963847145.1 uncultured Alphaproteobacteria bacterium | reverse complement strand
GAGGATGGCCGCGCCGTGTCTCAAGTCATGCTTCTTCGCGAGGGTGCCCAAATGCTCTACGCTGGCATAGCTTGCCGATCTCCGGGAGATGCGGAGCCGTAGCGCCGATGCAGCACATCGCAAAACCATAATGACCACAACCCTGCTGTCGATAGAGGCGGCACCCCAATGAACGGTCATACTTGTCGAGCGAAAAGCCGGATCAAGCTTTGCTGTCGAGATTGGCAAGTGCGAGCGTGCTGGGTCCCGATCTATCGATGAGGTCGAGGTGCACGCTGAGAACTGCCCCGCACGCGACTAGGGCGCACAGAAAACTTCGATACAGGCTCAGTTGCGTGGCGACGCCCGATGACGGCTCAGGGCATAGGCGTGTGCGAACGCCACGAGCGCGTGCTCTTGCAGGTCGGGGCCACTCAAGTTGCGCCCTATCCCTGATGGCACGCCGCGCTTGTCGGCCAACCAAAACACGCTCACTTGCGCGCTTTTGGTTGACCTCTGTCGCTGAGGCCGGCGTGCCATTGGCGGGGGTCGCAACTTGGGAGCCCCAGACCATGACAGATGAGCACCGCACCTATGATCGCTGGTCCGACAACGACTTCGACCTGACTTTGCAGCCGCCACCAATCCCGCGCTTCCGAGAACCGCCACTTTCGGCCGATGACTGCTGCGCGCTTGCGACAATGGCCGTGGCCGCGCGGATCATCACCAACACCCAGGCGCCTGGTGTCGCGCGCACGCTATTGCGCAGCTACCGTGCCTCGCTGAGCTTCCGTTTCGACCCGGAGGATGGGCCCGCCACCTTCGCCTATCGCCCCGTCACCTATGACCGCAAGCGATTGCGCGCTGTCGCTGTGCGCATCAGCGCTGCCACGTATGGTACCGAAGATCCCGGCATCCTCGCGAGCCAAGTCCTACAGGCCGTGCTCGATGGCACCAACTGACGCCTCGCCGGCATCCGGCGTCCGCCACTTGGCGGACGTTCGTCGTTCCCACCGGAGAATGCGGCGACGATGTGCCGGGCTGGTTCGCCACAACCGTGCCCGGGAGTGGCAGCAGCGAGCCTCCATTTTTGCGCGAACTGAAATTCTGCTGGCACCGCATTGAATGTGTTTCAATTTAATGGCGCGTTTACTTGGTACTGCAACCCTTGATGTAAATCCGCGGGCATAGTCGGGAGGGGGAGGTCCATGGCACTGTCACAGTCTATCGAGGCTCTTCTCGCGGTTGCCGCCAGGACATCTGCGGTCGATGACGTGGCGCTCGAAGTGCTCGCCCGGCGTCTGCTGACAGACGTCAGTTCAGATCCGGAAACGCCTGACCATCTCAAAGAGCAGCTTGCTCGACGGCTGCGCGACACAACGGATCTTCCCCCCGGCAACCGATACGGATGGATAAGTATCGAGCTGACCACCCCACGTCCGGTTCGGCACTCGATGCCCAAACGCGTGCGTGCGCGAGAGCATTGGTTCTGCCTGAGGCAGGCGAGGCCGCTTGACGTCATTTATCCGCGCCGTGGCCGCCTCAGCTTCTCAACCAGGCCGTCGGGCACCTTGAACGCGATCTCATAACGCTTGTTGTCATTGATGACCTTGTGACGCTCGAGAAGACCGTGCTCCACGAGTTTGCTTGCGCGGCGGGACACGGTGTTGAGGTGGCTCGGATCATGCTCCATCAGCACGGCCGTCGTGACGAGGGTGCCTTTTGAAAGACGCGCCAAGATCACGCAATAGGTGCCAAGCAGCACCCGCGAAAACTCGTCTTCGTCGGACTTCGAGAAGATGTCGGCGGCATGCACCATCAACAGCCCGAGGTCGGCCTCGGACAGGTTGCTGTGGATAACTGGCAATTGCTTCTTCACTGTTTTTTGTGACTCACCATATTTAGGCGATACGACAGGTCGATGGGGCACAGGATAACCTCTTGAGTACCAGGACGGCAGGAACACACGCGCTCTTCCGCACCAATGTTGGTAAATCAAGGGCCGACGATAAGTCATGCACAGCATTCTAATCGCAATCACTCCATGCCGCACAAGTCGGGGACACAGGACCAATGGCGACGTTTGAAGCCCTTGCCGCCAAGTGCGCCGCACGCGCCGCGCTCGACCTGCTGGTGGCAATTGCCACCGTAGAAAGTGGAGTTGACCCGTTGGTTGTTCGCGATGGCACAACCTTAACGCGGGTTTCCTCCGCCGGAGAAGGTGTCGCTGTCGCCGTCGGTGCTGCCGATCAGAGCCGAGACGTGCGCATTGGCCTGATGGGACTGACCGAACGGCAGCTTCGCGCCGCCGGCCTGACCCTTTACGACGGCTTCGATGCCTGCGCCTCACTCTCGGCCGCCGCAGGCATCATTGCCACCACGCGTGCCAATTCCGATGGACCGAGCTCAGACGCAGCCAACACCGTGGCCCTCCGAGCCTGGTGGCGAGCCGACGGGCGGTTTGCGTCCCTGTCGGCGTTCGAGGCAGCGATCATGCGGGAGCGAGCGGCGGCATCCGTCCTCGCCAAGCGGGAAGTCGCCTCCGGCGCGCCACGGCCGTTGGTACCATCAGGTTCACATGCAGCCGCTGGCGGCGAGCCCATGGCCGCCGCCCACAAGCGGCACGCCATTTTGGCTGCCGAGCCCGGATGTTGGGATATCTTCGCACGTCAGCGCGCCGGTGTTGCCCAATGTGAAGACCAAGGGGTCACAAAACCAGAACCATTCACGCCTGAACCGCGTCCGCGTCGACCTGAGCCTGAGACCGCGTCCATTGTGATTTTCGGATCACGCGAGACGCCGCGATGAGAGGAGACATTTCGATGAGAGGAGACATTCACATGTCACGACCCGCCCGATATAGGCTTCACAGTCATGTCTTACTCAGCGTCAGTGTCGTTATCCTCGTCTCACTGATCGCAAGCGATACCGCCCACGCCCAGAGTGTGCTCGGCAAGGCCGACAGTTTCTTGCAGAAGATCGTCGATGCCCTGACCGGCACGACCGGCAAGCTTGTCTCCACCATTGCCGTCGTTGCCGTCGGCCTCGCCGCGGTGTTCGGCCGGATCGAATGGACCAAGGCGCTGATCGTGCTTGCCGGTATCGCCATCATCGTCGGTGCCCCGCAGCTCGTCGGTGCGCTGTGGGGGGCCTGAAACCCATGGACCGGGAACCCCACGAGATCGAGGACGTCTGCTTTCTTGCCTTGACACGGCCGGTGATGCTGCTGGGCGTGCCCGTCGAAGGTGTCGGCGTCAACCTCGTGGTCTCGATGTGCTGCTTTATTCTGCTCGGGATCCAGTATGGACTGATCGTGCTCCCGCTTCATCTGCTGTTCCGGGCCATCGCCTGGCATGACCACAACCGCTTTTCCGTCCTTCGATCCTGGATCGAAGTCCGTGGCCAGCAGCTCAATCGATCATACTGGGGCGGCTCGTCATGCTCACCCGCGCGCGTCCATCACACCTACGCCATGCGGGATGACACCCATGTCCAATAACGCCGCTGCCAAACGTGAGGTTCTGGGTCTTGAGCATATTCCTTATGTGCGCCACGTTGATGCGCACACCATCGCACTGGCGCATGGTGAATTGCTGTCGATGATCGAAGTCGGTGGCCTGCCGCACGAGTGTGCCGGCATGTCCGACATCAACGCACACCACCGCATGCTCAATAGCCTCTGGCTCAATCTCGCCGACGAGCGTGTGGGTCTGTGGTCGGTTCTCATCCGCCGCCGCGTCCAGGAATACGCCCACGCCGCGTTCGGCAATGCGTTCGCAGCCGGGCTCGACGCGCGGCATGGCGCGCGCATGAACGCGACGGCGCTGTATCGCAACCGGCTGTTTTTGGCAGTCGTGCGCCTCGCCCCCGCCGATCCCGTGTCCTGGACGGCCAGCCGGCTTCGGGGTGCGGGTCTTGCCGTCATCAGCGATGACGACCTCACCCAGCACAAAGACAAGGTGCTCGGACTGACAGCGGGCTTGGCGAACATCGGACCCCGCACGCTGGGGCTCGTCGAACGCGATGGTCTCGTCTGGTCGGAGATCACGACGGTTCTGCATTGGATGATGGGTGGCCGCCAGCCGGCGGTGCCGCTGACCATGGGACCGATCTGGTCGGCGGCCTACCAGGACCGCCTCGTATTCGGCCGCGAGACCCTCGAAATTCGGCATCCCGAGCGGACCGAATACGCCGGCATCTTTGGCATCAAAGAGTATCCGTCGACGACACGGCCGACCATGACGGACGAACTGCTGACAGCGCCGATGGATCTGATGGCGGTGCATTCGTTCTGCTTCAAGGCCAAGGCTGCCGCCCGTGAGTTGATGCGGCGGCGCATCAACCAAATCACGTCATCGCGCGACAATGCCCGAAAGCAGGTGCCGCTGGTCGCTCATGCGATCGAGGAACTCGCTGACAACAAGTTCTGCATGGGTGAGCACCAAGGCTCCGTCACCATCTTCGCCGACAGCCCGAAAGCGCTTGCCGACCGGATGGCGCAGGCACGCGCGTTCCTCATGCACGGTGGTACCATCGCCGTCCGCGAAGACATGAACCTCGAAGCGGCGTTCTGGGCGCAGCTACCAGGCAATCTCCGCTATCGCGCCCGACGCGGGTTCATCACCAGCCGCAATTTTGCAGCCCTCGCACCGTTTCACGGCTTCCCGAGCGGACACGCCGACGGCAACGTGTGGGGACCAGCCGTGGCGATGCTGCGCACATCGAGCGGCGCACCGTTTCATTTCAGCTGGCACGTGGCCGATCTCGGCAATACCTTTATCTGCGGGCCGAGCGGCAGCGGCAAGACGGTGGTTCTGAATTTCCTGTTGGCCCAGTCCCTCAAACTCGGGCCGCGCATCGTGGTGTTCGACAAGGACCGGGGCTGCGAGCTGTTCGTGCGCGCCGCTGGCGGCACCTACCTCACGCTGAAAGCCGGCGTGCCAACCGGCTGTGCGCCGTTGAAAGCCCTGCCCATCACGCCACAAACCACAGTCTGGTTCACGCGCTGGATTGAAGCGCTGGCCGGCGGCGTGCTGACCGCCGTCGAGCGGGCCTCGATCCCCATCGCTCTAGCGGCGCTGGCCGAAACGCCGGTGGCCCTGCGCAGCATCGCTGGTCTCCGCACCTATCTCGACAATGCCAGCGTCGAGGGATTGTCGGCCCGGCTGGCCCGTTGGCAGCGCGGCGGCCCGCTCGGCTGGGTCTTTGACGCCGAGCACGATCGCCTGTCACTCGATGGCCGCTTCTTCGGGTTCGATATGACAGAGGTGCTCGATCTCCCCGAAGTCCGCGCCCCACTCATGGATTACCTGTTCCACCGCATCGGCAAACTCATCGACGGCGAGCGGCTGATCATCGCCATCGACGAATTCTGGAAGGCGCTTGATGACGCCGGATTCCAGGCCTTCATCCAGGACCGGCTCAAAACCCTGCGCAAGCAGAACGGCCTCATTGTGTTTGCCACCCAATCGCCCCGCGATGCGCTGCGGTCGCCGATTGCGCACACCATTATCGAACAGTGCCCGACGCAGATCTTCATGCCCAACAGCAAGGCCACGCCCGAAGACTACCGCGATGGGATGAAGCTGTCGGAACGGGAATACCAGCTGGTCGCCGAGGTGCTCTCGGCCAGCAGCCGGCGATTTCTGATCAAGCAAAACCACGCGGAAGTCGTGGCAGAGTTGAACCTTGCTGGTTTTGAGGACGAGCTCACCATCCTCTCCGGACGGACGCGCACATCGAATGGCTCGATGACATCAGGGCCGACGTCGGGGACGATCCAGCGCGATGGATGCCAGTGTTGCAGGCGAGGCTGAAAGCTGTGGCGTAGCGCCAGCGATCGTCGCCGCCGCATAAGAGAAGTGACACCGCGTTGCGTCGTGTCCTGAAGTGAGCGTCGGCCAACTCCGGCCGCAGTGCATGAGGGCTGGCCTGTCTGCCACCCGTGACGGTCGCGTCGTCCGCGTTTCCAATTCCAAACTCAAGGGAGGATCGAGATGCGTCATCTCGTGATCGGTGCCGCCGTGTCTGCTGCGCTGTACGGGACCGCCAGTGCGCAAGGCCTCCCAGTCATCGATGTCTCGGCGATCGCGCAGGCGGTCCAGCAGCTCCAACAAATGCAAGCGCAATTCGAGCAGCTCAAGCAGACACACGCCAGCTTCAACAAGCTCACGTCGATGGGTGACATCGCCGCCATACTCAACAAGCCGGAGGTCCGGCGTGCGCTACCAGCAGATTTCGGCGCGGCGCAATCGGCATTGCTCGGCCAAAATGCTGGCATGGGAACCGAAGGGTTCAAGGCGTCCGATGGCATTTATGTCAGTCCGGCATCTGACTATTACACGCGCCAGGTCAACCGGCAGCGTGACGGCATCGCCGGCCAGAAAGCCATTGGCCAACAGATGTACGACGCGGCGTCCAAGCGCATCGACGGCATCGACACGCTGCGGCGGCAGATCGGGCAAGCCGAAGACCCCAAGACCATCGCTGACCTGCAGGCCCGCGTTGGTACCGAGATTGCGGCTGCCAATACCGACGTGCTGCGCATGCAGGCGCTCGCCATGGTCGTTCGGGCCGAAGAGCACCAGGACAGCCTCCGGCGAGCCCAGGACTTCGAACAGAGCCTGCAAAAACAAATCGACGCGCTGCGTGGACCCGGAGGCACCCCATGAAGCCGTTCACTGACCTGATGGACCTGATCCTGTCGCCGCTTAAATCGGCGGCGGCCCAGAGCGCACAAAACCTGGCGACGGGCATCGGCACGACGGTCCAACTGGGGCTCACGCTCTACATCATTCTGTTTGGCTGGCAGGTGGCGCGCGGCGAGATCGCCGAGCCCTGGAACGAATTCGCCAAGCGCGCCGTGAAGCTCGGCATCATCGTGGCGCTGATTCAGAGCACCGGCGTCTACCAGGAGTACGTCATCGACTTTCTGGCTGGCAGCCTGCCGGATGCGCTGAGCAACGCTTTGTCGAGCAGGCCCATCCCCGACGCGAACGCGTTCGACACCCTGGCCCGCCAGGTGGCGATCCTGCTCACACAGGTCTGGCAGGGCACCGGTTGGAGTGCACCGGCCGCGACCGCGCGCGCCGCGGTGGTCACGCTGTTGGTCATGCCGTTTCTCTGGGGTGCATTGATCGTCGGCTTTGTCGTCACCTTGTGGGCCAAGGCCGGCATGTATTTCGTAGCAGCGCTTGGGCCGCTGTTCATCGCATTGGCGATGTTCGAACAGACCCGCAAATATCTGCACAACTGGCTCGACCAGATCGTGTCCATGATTGCGTTGCAGATCCTGGTGGCCCTGACGTGTGGTCTCGTCATCCAGGGTTTAGAGAAAGCAACCAAGAGCGCGCCAACGCCGGACACAGTGTTTGCGCTGGCTGGCCAGGTCATCGTGCTGGCCGTCTTCAGCCTTGCCGTATGGTCGTCGCTGCCGCGGCTGGCGTCCAAACTTGGCGGTTACGGCGCGAGCCTTGCCGGTGCCGGTAGCCGCGCGGCACCGTTCGAGACGCTGCGCGCACCCTTCGGGTCGTTCAACGAGCACGGTCGTACACCACCAGGCCGGCCGGAGCTGGCGACCATCGCGCCACGCGGCGGCGATCCGCGCACGACGGCACCGATCGTTCCGTCACCGGTGGTCAGCGGTAACGACGGGAGCACTGTTGGCGGCTTGTCTCATCCAGCGGCACCGTCTTCGGCGCGCGAAGCCGAACCTGCGGCCCCAGCTCAGGCAGCATCGACGCCAGAAACTGTCATCAGCGGACGCGCCAATCCGTCACTCAGCGCCGCAACGCACAGCGCATCAGCACCCGTCCCTGAGGTCAACGCAGCGGGCATGCCGCACGGGCTATCAGAGAGCGTCACAGGAGGCGGTTCACTGCACACGGCTGCCGAAAATCAAAACGCCAGAGTCGACGACGATGCTCGCCGCAGCGTCGATGCTGGCCGAAACCACACTGGCCGATCAGCGAGCTGGTTTCGAGGGCATGGTGTTCGAAAACGCCGTGCCGCGGGCCTCGGATGCAGGACCGCTGACAGCCACGGCACGAGCGCCCGCTCCCACAGACCAGATCGAAGCGCCGAGCGCGCCGCTCCGACCGACACCACTCGCACTCTGATTTCACCCCCGGACCGGAGGCCTGCATGACACGGATCGCCCTTATTATCGCACTGCTGGCGCTATCAGCATGCGGGCATCGCGAGCCCGTCAGCTGCGACGGCAGCGACAAACGGCCGATCAACGCCGGCAAATGGGATGGGTCACTGTCACTGGGGGTTTGCCAATCCGGGGGGCAGCATCCATGACCGGCGTCACACCCAAAGACCTCGAGGCCTACTTCGTACGGTCGCGCACCTACGACGGAGAACGCGTGCGGGCCGCAGCGCGACTACAGAAACTGGCCTGGTGCATTGCCGCCGTGTCCGGTTTAGCTACGATCGCCAGCCTGATCGCCGTCATCGGCATGCTGCCGCTGCGCACCGTTGAGGTGCATGTCTTTCGCGTCGACAGTGCCACGGGCGTCGTCGATCTGGTGAGCCCACTCAAAGGCACGCAGACCTATGACGAGGCGATCACCAAGTACTGGTCAGCGCTTTACGTGCGCATGCGCGAAGGGTTCCTGGGCGATGAAGCGCCGCACGCCTTTCGCACCGTCACGCTGATGAGTGCGGAGCGCGAGCAGCAACGCTTTGCCGAGGTCTACAGTCCACGCAACCCGCAGTCGCCGCAGCTTCTCTATCGCGACGGCCGCGCAGTGGTGACCGTCAAGTCAATCACCTTTCCAACGAAGGGGCTTGCCCTGGTGCGCTTTGCGCGCTCCGTCACCCGCGGCGGGCAGAAAAGCGAACACCACTGGGTCGCAACGCTGGGGTTCGAGTATGTCGCCGGCCCCATGGCTGAGAGCGACCGCTCCATCAACCCGTTGGGCTTTATCGTGAATGCGTACCGTCTCGATCCAGAGGTGCCATGATGCAGATATCCCCATTCATGCTGCTCGCAGGCCTGGCGCTGCCGTGCACCAGTGTCTTGCACGATCCCGCACGCGCCGAAGAGCTGCCGCGGCACGTGCGGCAGGATCAGCGTGTGCGCGAGGTCGAATACGACCCATCGCAGGTCACGCTGATCGCGACGCAGCGGTTGATCTCAACGCAGGTGGAGTTCTCGGCTGACGAAACCATCGTCACCGCCGGCATCGGCAATCCATCATACAACATGGTGGCCAAGCTCAACTACCTGTTCGTCAAGCCGACCGAGCTCCATCCACCGACCAACGTCAACGTGGTGACGCAGCTCGCTGATGGCCGTCGGCGGACCTACCAGCTGGTGTTCGGCCTCACGCCACCCGGTGACCGGCGCGAGCAGCCATTCTTTCTGGTGCGGTTCAAATATGCAGCGGATGTCCAGGCCAGACGCTCCGCCGAAGCAGCCATGCAATCAGAGGTGCAACGCGGCAAGGATGCCGATCGCCTGCTCGCGCGAGACGCCAAGTTGGCCGCTCGGAACTACGCCTACACCGTCCAAGGCGAGACGGACTTCGAGCCGGCAGAAGTCTACGACACCGGCAAGGTCACGACGTTTCGCTTCTTGGGTGCGACGGAGCTGCCCGCCATCTATCTCGGTCTCGACGACGGCAAGGATGAGCTGGTGCCGAAGAGCGTCGACGGTGATCTCGTCATTGTCCACGCCGTGGCGAGGAAGTTCGTCCTCCGGCGCGGGGATCTCGTCTTGTGCGTCTTCAACGAGCGCTTTGTGTCGGAAGGCGTCGAACCTGGCACCAAGACCACATCGCCGAATGTCGTCCGCCTGACGAAGCCGGCAGCCGCGGTGCGTTCTGCTGCGCCCGTTTCGAAGTGAGGAAGCGCCATGACCACGCCCCAGACCAACACCACGACCGCCGACCGCGGCGCCATCGCGGCCCGTCCAGGCGCGCCAGCGGCACAGCGCCAACAGATGATGATGGCCGCAGCCCTCATCGGCGGCGGCATTTTCAGCGGCGCTTATGTCTTGGTGGCACAGGTGCCATCGCCAGCTGCACCGCCAAAGAAACCGGCAGCTGTTCAGGCCACGGTGACTTATCAAGCGCCGCCCCCGTTGGCGGACATATCACCCGTTGCTCAGGTAACAACAGCTTCTTTGGCACCGGCTCCGCTGCCCGCTGGAGTGGTGCCGCCCGACGCCACCTTGGAAGCGGCCTATCGTGCACCTGTCCTGGCGTTCTCACTCAATGCGCCACCGGGTGGGCCACCGGCATCCAATGCTCTGGCGGCAACGCCGGGTGTCACCGATGAGGTGGGCGGCCTTGAACGCCGTCTCACCCCATCACGCTTTGACGTTGCCAAGGCCGGGCATTTAGGAGACCGGCGCTTCACTGTCGCACAAGGCATGTCGATCCCCTGTGTCCTTGAGACAGCGATGCAGTCGGATCAACCTGGTTTTGTCTCCTGCGTCATCCCGCGCGATGTGCTCTCCGACAACGGCCAGGTCGTGCTCATGGAAAAGGGCACGCAGGTCGTCGGCGAATACCGGGGCGGCCTGAACCAGGGCCAGACGCGCCTGCACGTCTTGTGGGGCCGCGCTAAGACGCCGACCGGTGTCGTTGTGACGCTCGCATCGGCGGCGACCGACGGCCTCGGCCGCGCTGGCGTCGGCGGCACCGTCGACAGTCACTGGTGGGAACGGTTCGGCAGTGCGTTGCTGTTGTCCGTCGTCGCCGACGGATCTGCCGCTGGTGCCGCTTATCTGAAAAACCAGGCCGGTATCCAGGCGCAGCAAACTGGGCAATCGGGCAACCAGGCAGCCGCCATCGCCGTCGAACAATCGTCGGTCATCAAGCCGACACTGACGAAGAACCAGGGGGAGGTGGTCTCGATCTTCGTCGCCCGCGATCTCGATTTCTCTGGCGTGTACCAGTTGCGCGCAGTCAACGGCCAGGCCCGCGACAACCAGCCGGCCAGGAGTGCCGGGCCGGTGCCCTCAGACACCAGCGGGAGGTCGCTCAAATGAGCGCAGCCTCGCCAAACTGCGGCATCGACGCCGCGCACGTCCGCGAGCAGATGGGTGTGCTGTCTCAGCTTCTGTCCGAGCCGGGTGTGCTAGAGGTGGTCTCCAACGAAGCTGGCCGCGTCTGGATCGAGACGTCAACAGGCTGGACAGAACACGCGGTGCCAGAGCTGACGGATGCTCGGGCCCAGAACCTCGCGCGTGCCGTCGCAACGCTGACGCACCAGCATATCGGCCGCGAGCGGCCGATCCTGTCCGCGACACTGCCGGGCGGGGAGCGGATCCAAATCGTGCTGCCGCCAGCCGTCGATGTCGGCTGTGTCTCAATCACCATTCGCAAACCGGCAACAGCCATGCTCTCGCTCGATGAGCTGGATCGGAACGGCCTGTTCATTGACGCCCTGCGTCCCTCACGGCGCGCCGAAAATGATCACCATTTGGCCGAGCTGCTGCGCGGTGGTGACGTCCGGCGCTTTCTTTGTGAGGCCGTGCGTGGCCGCAAGAACATCATCATCAGCGGTGCCACCGGCTCTGGTAAGACGACGCTCTCTAAGGCGCTGATTGCCGAAATCCCGCGCGACGAGCGCCTCATTACCATCGAGGACACGCCGGAGCTGGTCGTACCGCATCGCAACTGCGTTGCGCTGCGGTACTCCAAGGATGGCCAGGGTGCTGCAAAGGTGGGGCCGCATGAACTTCTCGAGGCGTCCCTGCGCATGCGGCCTGACCGTATCCTGTTGCAGGAATTGCGCGACGGCACGGCGTTCACCTATCTGCGGGCCGTCAACGCAGGACATCCAGGTTCGATCACGACCGTGCATGCAGACAGCTGCGCGCTCGCCATCGAGCAGCTGACGTTGCTGGTGAAGCAATCCGAGGCGGGCCGTCGCTAGAACGCAAGGACATTCGCAGCCTGTTGGCGATGGCCATCGACATCGTGATCCAGTGCAAACGGATGGATGGCACCTTCCGTGTGACGGAGATCAAATTCGCCTCTGAACTCGTGGGCGCATAGACCGGGACGAGTGCGAGGCGGAGTTTCGTAGCATCAAGTCCAGAAAACGAGCGCGGCACCCGCCGCGGCGGCAGGATACGTGCGCGCGCGTTTTGGACGCAGACAATCGGAGATATGGTGATGACGAGACGATCAATAGTGAGCGGCACCGCAGGCTGCAGCCCTGATGCTGGTATCAAGTGGTGCCGGCGCGCAAACGGTTCTTGGCCCCGGTGCTTCGGCGACCGGGAATGCGTCAACGGCGGTCGGGACCGTGTCGAGTGCGGGCGGAACGAGTGGCAGTGCGTTCGGTTACGGGTCCAACGCGTCGGGCCCTGGATCTACGGCGTTGGGGACGGCCACGACCGCGAGCACGAACGCCGCGACCGCGGTCGGTGCGGCCGCGGCAGCCACCGGGTTGAATGCGTCGGCGTTCGGTTATGGAACGACGTCGAGCAACACGAATACGACAACGGTCGGCACGGCGGCGCTCGCCAGCGGCGTGACTGCCACGGCAACAGGTGCTTTCTCGAAGGCAAGCGGTGCAAACAGCACGGCCAACGGTGCCTCATCAGCAGCCATCGGGTCGAACGCTTCGGCCTTCGGTATGGGTTCGACGGCGTCCGGTGATGGATCAGCCGCAGTGGGCCAGTCGACCATCGCGTCCGCGGCTGGCACATCGGCCTTTGGTGCGTCGGCAAGTGCCGTTGGGGCGAACAGCACAGCATTGGGCAGTGCTGCATCGGCGGCAGGAGACCAGGGCCTTGCGCTCGGGGCGAACAGCACGGCTGGTGGCTTCAAAGCGACGGCGCTCGGTGCAGGCGCGAGCGCGACAGGTGTCAACTCAGTCGCGCTCGGGAACGGAAGCACAGACGACGGCGTCGCCAATACCGTGTCGATCGGCGCGCTCGGGCGCGAACGGACGATCACGAACGTGGCGGCTGGGCGTGTATCAGTGACATCGACTGATGCGATCAACGGGGCACAACTCGCGTCAACCAACCAGGCCCTGGCCACGACCAATGCCAAAGTGGCGGCGATCGACACACAGACGCAGACGAACACCTCGGCCATCAGCGGTCTCCAGTCTCAGGTCACGAACCTCAACACCTCGATCACCACGCTCAACACTCAAATCCAGCGTGGAACCACGGGCATGGTTATCCAGAACGGCGGCTCAAGTGGGCAGCTGGCGCTCGGCGCGACCACCGGCGGCACGTCAATCAGCGTCGCGGGGACCGCTGGCGCTCGAAATCGTGACCGGTGTTGCCGACGGCAAGATTGCCGATGGCAGCCAGGACGCTGTGAACGGCCACCAACTGAATGCAACCAACACCCGTGTCACCGCAACCGAGAAGTCGGTCGCCAAAGTTCAAACCACCGTGGACGATCAGGGCAAACGGCTCACCTCAGTTGAGGGAACCGTTGCAACCCACAGCGGCCAAATCGGGCAATTGCAAAGTGAAATGACAAGACAAGGCGCGGCGACCGATCAGCGGTTTGCCGCCGTCGAAGGCCGCACCTCGGCATTGGAAACCAAAACCCGGCAACTGTCAGGTGGTGTGGCGGCTGCGATGGCCATGAAGGCCCCCACCGTTGATCGCGGCAAGTCGATCGCGCTCGGCCTCGGGATCGCGACCTACGATGGCCGCCAGGCCATCGGTGCCGGCATCACGGGAGTCGTCGCGAAAAATGTCACGCTGGATGCCGGCGCAAGCGTGCCGCTGTCGGGCGGACCCGCCGGTGGCCGCGTGGGAGGCACCGTAAGCTGGTGACGTCGCATGTGAGCCGGGGTGGCGCACCAGCGCCGCCCCAAGTCCACCATAGGGATTGCATCATGAAGCGGTTGATCGTCGGTGTCGTGAGTGCGTTGTCTCTGCTTGCCGGGCCCAAACAGCAATCGCTCAGGCGCAACGGATCTCAGCGGATATCGGGATGGGCACATACCGGCCCGTGCCGCCGCCGGACATGTTGCTCGTCATGGTGCGATCGACGCTGCTGGCAGTGGGGCACGGGAACTTGGTCAACGACTACGCTGTGGTGTGGAAGCTGGCGGCAAAATCGTTCCAGAAAAAGTTCGACGGTGCGACAATCTCCAAATTGCTCGAGCCCATTCGAACGGTCGGCTTGAACTATCATGCGCTGGCGGTGGCGACACCGCAGTTCCAGGAGGTGCGTATCGACGACGCTGGCAGTCTGCGGATGACTGGCGTCGTCACGCTGCAGCAGCGGCGGCTGGAGTTTCGGCTCTTGTTCGAAGCGGAAGACGACGGCTGGCGGCTCTCAGGGATGGCATTTGCGGCGCTGCCGCCGGCCGAGGTGTCTCCTGCACCGCAGCAATCTGTACCGACGACGCCTCAATACATCGTCGTCCCGCCGCTGATCGCGCCAACGCCGCCAGGTAAGCCCCAGGCGAAACCAGTTACTGTCACGCCAGAAGTAAAGCCGAAGCGTGCCGATGCGACAGTCAGGCTGGACGGCTTCAGCAGGAGCGCCGTTGCGGCGCACTTGCAGCCACAGCGGCCAGCGCTCGAACAGCTTGGCCCGTTATCGGTTGCCGAAACAAGGACGGCTCCCTCGGAGCCGTAAGACGTCGCGCTTGTATGGGTGGACAAAAGGATAACCACCGGTGCACCGGCCACTCGACTTCCACAACCCGAGATAACGAAGCTATAGATTTGGCGATGGAGCGAATGGGTTGAACGCGCGAAGCCATAGCC
>CAWJYN010000009.1:0-46749 GCA_963847145.1 uncultured Alphaproteobacteria bacterium | reverse complement strand
CCAGATTTAGGTAGCGCGAACGCCCACAAATTATTGATAAATATAATTAAATTTTGGATCTCGGTCCTGCGTCGTCCACACGCTCCGTCGATCAAGGTCGTGCAGCTTGAGGCAACCGCCTGAGTTGTGGTCAAAAATCTGACCAGTGCTGTCCTACGGGCTGGCTGTACCCTCGACGAGACGGTACCCAACTCCTGGCTCGGTCTGGATCAACTCGGCAGCTCCGGGGGATACGCCGAGTTTCTGTCGAAGCTGACCGACGAAAACGCGCAGGTACTGCACGTCATGCGTATGAGCCGGCCCCCAGACCGCCGTCAGCAATTGCTTGTGCGTGACGACGCAACCGCTGTTACGGACCAGGATGGTCAAGAGCTCAAATTCTTTCGGCGTCAGCTTGATCGGTTGCCCGTCGCGAGTCGCCGTGTGGGCAAGAACATCGATGGCCAGTCCGCCGGCGTTGAACGCCGTATCCTCGCCCGAATGATGCGCCGCATGGCGCAGCGCCGTGCGCAGGCGCGCTAAAAGTTCGCCGATACCGAATGGCTTATCAATGTAGTCGTCGGCACCGAGATCGAGGGCGTCAATTTTCTCTTTCTCTTGATCGCGGGCGGAGACGACGATGATCGGTATTGCGGACCATTGGCGGATTTGCGCGATCACAACTTTCCCGTCCATATCAGGCAATCCGAGGTCGAGCAGGATCGCTTCAGGTGCCTTGGATGCCGCCAATTTCAGAGCCTCGGAGCCCGTGTTCGCTGTGATAACGTCGTAGCCAGCTGCCGTCAGGCTCGGACGGAGAAAACGCAGAATCTGCGGCTCGTCGTCGACAACAAGGATTCGCGCACCGCTCATGTGCTTGGTCTCTGGTTTTGTTGATCCGCGAGTGGCAGTTCGACCACGATCCGCGTTCCCTGTTGCCTATGAACCGGGCTTTCGGCTCGGATGCGCCCGCCCATCGCATGAACCAGACCAGCGCAGATCGAAAGTCCGAGACCGGTGCCGGGGCCCCGGCCGTCGGTGCCCGCGACACGGTAGAATTTGTCGAAGACTTTGCCGAGGGCGCCAGGTGGGATGCCCATCCCGTTGTCGGTGACCGTCAAAGCGACGGCGTTGCCCTGGGGAATGGCCGCGATGCGCGTGACGGACGTTGGCGGGCTATATTTGTGGGCATTGTCGAGCAGGTTCAGCAAAACTTGCTCCAAGAGAGACGCATCGCCCCTGATCAGCGGCAAGACTGACGGCACGTCAATCTCCAGCTTTCGCTTGGGGTAAAGCCGTCGAGCCCGTTCGGCGGCACTTCGTGCCACCTGTCCAATATCCATCGCGTCACTGCGGGTCTTCAACACACCGGCTTCCAATTTCGTCATGTCGAGGATGTTGCTGACAAAGCGGGACAGACGTTCAGCTTCCTCTTCGATTGTGACAAGCAAGTCCTGTCGATCCGATGCCGGCATCTTACCGCCGAGTGTTCGCAAACTCGTCGCGGAACCAAGGATCGAGGCCAGCGGTGTTCTCAAATCATGCGAGATCGATGACAGAAGCGCCGCACGCAAGCGCTCGCTTTCCGCCGACGTCGCCGCTCGACCAGCTTCGGCCACGAGCTGCGTTCGCTCGATCGCGATTGTCGCCTGCTCGGCCATGGATTGCAGCGCGGCCTCGGTAGCAATCGGCAAAACGTCGAGATCCTCGGCCGGTTCGACGCCGATCACGCCGAGGACCCCCTTTGAACCGGTGAGCGGCCGGAACTGATAGTGGGCCGTCGGCATGGTTGTCGTGCCGCGTCCTGCCGCGGCGCGCTCCTTGGCAGCCCATCGCGCCGCCGCCCAGTCCGGTGTCGGCAACGTGTCCTCCGGGGGCCACGCGCCACGGATTTCGAGGTCGGCCGGTCCGCCGAGCAGGATGATCGATTTGCCCTTCACAAGCGCCGCCGCCTGATTGGTCACGACCCACAGCACATCGTCGAGCTTGGGTGCCGCCGACAGTTTACTCGAAAAATCAAATAGCGTCTGCGTCGCTTCTGCCCGCTCGGCGATCGATGCGGCCTGTTCCCGGAGGCGACCGGCCAGTCCACCGGTCACGATGGCGACGATGAGGAAGATCAGCAGCGAAAAGAATTCGTGCGGCTCCGCAATCGTGAACGTCCCCCGCGGCTCAAGGAAAAAGAAGTTGTAGGCGAAGAAGGACAGGACCGCCGCGCCGATGGCCGGCCATCGGCCGAAGTGTAACGCGCAAGCCAGAACCGCGAACAGAAACAACATCGACACGTTGGGGAGGCGCGTTAACTGTTCGAGGCCGAGCCCGAGCGCCACTGCCACGGTGACGACACTGAGCGCAACGATGGCCGCTCGCGCGGTCTCGCTCCGAGCGGGCCATGTGATCAGTGGGCGGGGTGCGGCGGCACCATCAGGCGCCACCACCGTCACGGCGAGCCCGGCTGCCTGCCGAACTAGCATCCCCGAGAGACGTGCGGCCACGAATTCGATCGATGAAGCCAGCCCCCGAGCGCCCGACTAGGATCTGGGTGACGTTGTTTCGTTTCGCAAAGGCGAGTATCTCGGTCGGCAGGTCCTTGGCGCTGAGGCGTGATGTGCTGGCGCCCAAACGCTCGGCCAGCTTGAGCGACTTCTCGATCCGCCTATTCTCCTTACGATCGGTCGTGTCCCTATCGATGCGGCGCGCATGCACCGCGAACCAGTCAGATTTCTGTGCCGCGGCCATCCGGCCGGCAATGCGCACGACTGCTTCCGACTGTTCGTCACTGCCGATGCAGACCATCAAGCGCTCAGCCGTCGGCCATGGACCTTCGATGCCCTGCTGGCGCAACTGGGCCAGCATCTGCTCATCGACGCGATCAGCCGTCCGGCGAAGCGTCAATTCGCGCAGTGCCGTCAGGTTCGACAGCTTGAAGAATTGGTCGATAGCGCGGCGTGCGTTGTCGGGCAGATAGACCTTGCCCTCCTTCAGCCGCGTGATCAATTCGTCCGGCGGCAGGTCGATCACCACAATTTCATCCGCGGCTTCGAGGACCTTGTCAGGCACGGTCTCGCGCACCGTGATGCCGGCGATCCGCTCGATGACATCGGTCAAGCTTTCGAGATGCTGGATGTTCAGCGTCGTCCAGACATCGATGCCGGCGCGCAAAATCTCCTCCACGTCCTGATAGCGCTTGGGGTGCAGCAATCCAGGCGCGTTTGAGTGTGCGAATTCGTCAACCAATAGAAGTTTTGGCCGGCGCGCGATGGCAGCCTCGACGTCGAACTCCATCAATGTGCGTTTTCGATAAGGCACCGGTTTGCGGGCGAGTACGTCGAGGCCATCGAGCAGCGCGGCCGTTTCTGATCGACCGTGTGTCTCGACGACCCCGACGACAACGTCGGCGCCTTCGGCCTTCAAGGATCGTGCCGCCGCCAGCATGGCAAAGGTCTTGCCGACACCTGGCGCCATCCCGAGAAAGACCTTGAGCCGCCCCTTGGTTTCCCGTTCCGAAAGCTCCAAGAGCGCTTTCGGAGAGGGTCTCCGTTCGTCGGTGGATTGTCTTGTTTCCGCCATACCTCAGCCAGCCGGGCCCGTCGCATCCACGTCAAGTGCGAGATTGAGCAATAGCACGTTAAGCCGCGGCTCGCCGATGATGCCGAGCGCCGGGGCCTCCCTGTGGCGATCAAGGAGCGCGCGGATACGCTCCGGCTCGAGCCCCCTCGATTTTGCGATGCGGTCCACCTGCAGCAGGGCGAATGCCGGCGAGATGTGCGGATCAAGCCCGCTGGCCGAGGTCGTCACCGCGTCGGCGGGCACGACCGTCGCGCCTGCTTTTCTCAGCGCATCGACATCGCCGGCGACACGATCGAGTAACTTTTTCGACAACGGGCCGAGGTTGGACCCGGCCGAATTGCCCGCGTTGTAGGGCGCATCGACGGTCTTGGTGTCGTCCTTCGGGTCGGGCGCGCTGGTCGCAGACGGGCGACCCTGAAAATACCGGTCCGACGTGAAGGATTGACCGATCAGTGCGGATCCTATGACCACGTCACCGCGGCGGACGAGACTGCCGTTGGCCTGGACAGGAACCACCAGTTGCGTAACGCCGGTGACGAGGAGGGGATAGGCAACACCGGTCAGCGCCGTGAAGAACACGAGCAATACGGCTGCGGCGCGAAGATGGGAGAGCACGGCGAGTCCTTTCAAGCCAGATGCAGGGCGGAAACGATGATATCGATCAGCTTGATGCCGACGAATGGCGCAATCAGGCCTCCCAAACCATAGATCAGCAGGTTGCGACGAAGCAAAACGGCTGCACCGACAGGCCGGTAGGCGACGCCTTTGAGAGCGAGTGGGATCAACGCGATGATGATCATCGCATTGAAGATGACGGCCGACAGGATCGCGCTTTGCGGCGTGGCAAGGTGCATCACGTTGAGGGCACCGAGTTCGGGGTAAGTGGCCAGGAACAGCGCCGGGATGATGGCGAAATACTTGGCCACGTCGTTGGCGATGGAGAACGTCGTCAACGAGCCGCGCGTCATCAGCAATTGCTTGCCGATCTCGGTGACTTCGATCAGCTTGGTCGGATTGCTGTCGAGATCGACCATGTTGCCGGCTTCGCGCGCCGCCTGCGTGCCAGACTGCATCGCGACACCAACATCAGCCTGAGCCAGCGCCGGCGCATCATTGGTGCCGTCACCACACATGGCGATCAGGCGGCCCTTCGCCTGCTCGGCCTTGATGTAGGCGAGCTTATCCTGCGGCGTCGCTTCGGCGATGTAGTCGTCGACGCCGGCTTCAGTCGCAATGGCCGCCGCCGTCACCGGATTGTCGCCGGTGACCATGACGGTCTTGATGCCCATGGCGCGCAACGCGGCAAAACGTTCCTTGATATCGGGCTTCACCACGTCCTTGAGATGAATGACGCCAATCAGCGTCTTGCCCTCAACCACTGCGAGTGGCGTGCCGCCGGATTGTGCGATGGTATTGACGGCATCGCGGAAAGCTGAAGGTGCCGCCTCCATGGTGGTGCCGACATACTTGAGAACGGCGTCGACGGCACCTTTGCGGACGCTACGCGTGCCGATGTCGATCCCGGACAGGCGCGTCTGTGCCGAGAAAGCGATGTAGGAGATGGGTTGGCCGTCTAGCGTGGGCTCGGTCAATTTGAACTCGCCCTTGGACAACGCCACGATTGAGCGCCCTTCCGGCGTCTCGTCTGAGAGCGAGGACAGGAGCGCCGCTTCGGCGACTTGCACTTGGGTGATGCCTGGGACGGCGATGAAGGCCGTGGCAAGCCGGTTCCCGTACGTAATGGTCCCGGTCTTATCGAGCAGCAGGGTATCGACATCACCAGCGGCCTCGACCGCACGCCCCGAGGTCGCAATGACGTTGAAGCGGATCAATCGGTCCATGCCGGCGATGCCTATGGCCGACAAGAGACCGCCGATCGTGGTTGGGATCAGCGTCACCAGCAACGCGACCAGGACTGCGATCGACAAGACAGTTCCGGAGTAGCCGGCGAGGCCCCACAGCGAGACGACGACGATCAGAAAGATGAGCGTCATTCCAGAAAGCAGGATCGACAACGCCAGTTCGTTGGGCGTCTTCTGACGTGACGCGCCTTCGACCAACGCGATCATGCGATCGAGGAACGACGAGCCTTGCGCAGACGTGACGCGCATCTTGATCCAATCTGAGAGCACGACCGTGCCGCCGGTCACCGCCGACCGGTCGCCGCCGGACTCGCGAATGACCGGGGCGGACTCGCCGGTGACGGCGGACTTGTTCACCGATGCGATGCCCTCAATGATTTCCCCGTCGGTCGGGATGGTGTCGCCGGCCTCCACGAGGACAACGTCACCCACTTCCAATTCCAGGGCCGACTTTGGTTCCCACAGGTCGTCCTTGGGGTCGTCAGGATGCAACAGCAGCTTAGCCTTGGTGTCGCTGCGCGTGCGCCGCAGAGCATCAGCTTGTGCCTTGCCGCGCCCCTCAGCAACAGCCTCGGCAAAATTGGCGAACAGAACCGTGAACCAGAGCCACGCCGCGATCTGGCCCGAGAACAACAACCCGCCGCGACCCATCGCTGCGTCGCGGATGAACAAGACCGTGACGAGCAAGGCGACGGCTGCCGTGACGAACATCACGGGGTTGCGGATCATCTTTAATGGCGCGAGCTTCGTGACGGCATCGATGGCGGCCTGCCGTGCGATCCCGCCGTCGAGGATCGAGGTGTGAGCGTGCATGGACATGATGGTCCTCCCTCAGAAGGTTTTGCCGGCGTGCATCAGGACGTGCTCGACGATCGGTCCGAGCGCGAGGGCCGGGAAGTATTGCAGACCGCCGAGGATCAGGATGACGCCGACGAGCAGACCAATGAACAGCGGTCCGTGCGTCGGGAATGTGCCGGATGAAGCGGCTGTCTTACGTTTGGCCGCAATCGATCCAGCGATGGCCATGACGGGGATCACATAGGCGAACCGACCGAGCAGCATCGAAAGGCCGAGCGTGGTGTTGTACCAGGGCGTGCTGGCATTCAGACCGGCAAACGCCGAGCCGTTGTTTCCTGCTGCCGACGAGTAAGCGTAGAGGATCTCGGTCAGACCGCGCGGGCCGGCGTTGGCGAGGCTTTCGAGCGCCTTCGGCAGCAACGTCGATGCCGCTGTGAAACCGAGGATCGCCAACGGCAGCACCAGCACGGCCAGCATGGCGAGCTTCATCTCGCGCACCTCGATCTTCTTGCCCAGGTATTCGGGCGTACGACCGACCATCAGCCCGGCGATGAACACCGTCAGGATCGCCATGACGAGAATGCCGTAGAGACCCGAGCCGACGCCGCCAGGCAGAATTTCGCCGAGTTGGATCAGGAACAGCGGAACCAGACCGCCGAGTGGTGTCAACGAATTGTGCATGGCGTTGACGGCGCCGCACGAAAGCCCCGTGGTGACCGCGACGTAGAGCGCCGTCATGGCTTGGCCGAAGCGGACTTCTTTGCCTTCCATATTGCCGCCGATGGCAGACACACCGGCCTTGGCGAGCAGTGGATTGCCTGCGGTTTCGGCTCCGTAGACGCTGGCGACACCAGCAATGAGCAATAGGCCCATGGCAGCCAAGAGGGCATAGCCCTGGCGCGCGTCGCCGACCATCCGGCCGAATGTGAATGTCAACGCTGTTGAGACCAGCAACATGCTCCAGATCGACAGAATGTTGGACCACGCGTTTGGGTTCTCGAACGGATGCGCCGCGTTCACATTGAAGAAGCCCCCGCCGTTGGTGCCGAGCTGCTTGATCGCTTCCTGGCTCGCGACGGGGCCGAGCGCGATGGTCTGTTTTGCGCCGTCGAGCGTCGTCGCCTCGACGCTGCCGGCGAACGTCTGCGGCACGCCCGTGGTGGCGAAGATGACAGCGAGAATGATCGACAGCGGCAGCAGGACGTAGAGCGTCGCCCGTGTGACATCCACCCAGAAGTTACCAAGCGTGGCAGTTCCAGCGCTTGCAAAGGCGCGCGTAACAGCGATGGCGAGTGCGATCCCCGTAGCGGCCGACAGGAAGTTCTGCACTGTCAGGCCGGCCATCTGGGTGAGCTGGCTCATCGTCGTCTCGCCGCCGTAGGCCTGCCAATTTGTGTTGGTCACAAAGCTGACGGCCGTATTGAACGCGAGATCAGGCGCAACGGGGCCGAAGCCCTGCGGATTGAGCGGCAACATGTGCTGCAGGCGCAGAAGAACATAGAGCAGCAGGAAGCCCATGCCGTTGAAGGCGAGCATCCCAAGTGTATAGACGAGCCAAGTCTGCGATTTGGCCGCAAGAGGTCCAGCAGCGCGGACAAGAGCACGCTCGACCGGCGCGAGCACAGGTGTGAGGATGGTCCGCTGACCCTGAAACACGCGCGCCATGTAAAATCCGAGCGGCCATGCCGTCACAACGACCGCGCCGAGCACCAGCGCGATCTGCAACCAACCTACGAATGTCATTTGAAGCCTCCTCGCTCAAAACGGCTCAGAACTGCTCAGAAGCGCTCAGGGCGGATGAGTGTGTAAATGAGGTACCCACCGAGCCCGAGGGCGACGGCAAGCGCGATGAGGGGGTCACTCATAGTGCGGCCCTCACAGCTTTGCGCAGAGCGCGGCATACCCAATCATCACGGCGAAGCCGCCGAGACCGAGGGCGAGGAAGACGAGATCGAGCATGACGAAACGCTCCTGTGCTTGGGCAGGAGGTTTATGCGCGCCATCGACATAAAATCTCGATGTGGAACTACGAGGCTGGATATAAAGACGTTATAAAGATGCGGCCCGCTCAGGAGGTTCGCTGCACTCTTTCAATTCTCGACTGAGCGGCCGTGAGCCGACGTGCACCAGACGACTTCGCTCCTGACTTGTGGCTCGCTCATTGCACATGGTGCTACAACGCTTCGTCAAGACCATGGCCGCTAAAACGGCACTGGCAAAATCCAGACCCTGTGATGACAGCTGAAGAATTATGAGGCTGTTCGAGCCAAATTCCCATTGGCGCTCAATTGACGTCGAGCCTTGCTGTGAAATTCTTGTCGGGAACATGCGGGAGGTTTGGGAGGCTCTTTTTGGACATCGAGATAAAAGAACGGCGTCTTTCAGACGCCAGCGCCCACAACGGCGGGCGTATCGCTGACGTCACCGAAATGGGCAAAACGTCAAATTTCAAAGATCGTCAACATTTTCAGCGCAATTTTTGACGTCTGTCGTCAATACGCACCAAGTGCACGGCTTCTGATGTCGACAAAACCGCCTGCAAAAATCGATCTACGTGGCCCCGCGCTGACCCGTCTGCGCTGACCTGATAAAGCACCGCCGCGCGCTAAGTGACGCTTGGTCAGCCTCTTTTCGTAACGCTCAAGGTGCGGCAGTTAGCGCCCCTCCATCGAATCGCCAAAGCGATGGAATTACTTGATCGAAGAAAGTGGAACCGCCTGCCGGCAACACGAATCGATCAATTCAATGGCCGGTATAACGCTCATCGGCTTGCCAGCAGGTGTACCGCTTTGCCTTTTCCGGCCACACCATTTCGTCACCGTCGAGGAGACGATGCCGTTAAGATCCGCCACAGCTTGGTGCGTCGTGCTACGCGCCACCTGCGCCACAACGCGCTCTCTGAAATCCAACGAATAAGCTCGTGCCATGCGTGCTGGACTCCGCTCCCAGCACACAGCTTGAACCAGATCGCCACTGATTTTAGAATCCCCCGATTCCACTAAAAACGGCAAGGCTTTAGTGTCATTGTGTTGCCGGCGGTTGTCCGTGCCTTGCCATACACACGCAGTGTCAATGGCAAACGAAGTGCGCTTATGGAGGTGGCAGCGAAGCCGACGCGGGCTGTCGTGTTCCAGGATATGGGGCTACCACAGCCGAGGCGGAGGGTGCCTTCTTGCAGCTTTTGCACTTGGTCGGCCCTAACGGTCAGATGACCCTATATGCCTACTCGCGGCAAGACAGTCCTCGGTGGAGGTACGCATCAATGCCTCCCTGAAGGTCGCGAGCGCCGAGTGACAACGGTCTGCTCTACGGAATTTGGACTGCAATTGATGGCGGGCGTTTGGCGAGGCGCACGGTGACATCGAGGCCGTGGGGTTGGCGGTTGGCAAGCGTAAGGGTGCCATCCTGAGCCGTTATCAGTCGTTCGGCGATGGCGAGGCCGAGGCCAAAGCCACCGGAACTGGTGCTGCGGGCGGGATCGAGGCGCTGGAACGGACGGCGCGCCAGATCGAGCTGATCGGCCGGGATGCCTGGGCCGTCATCCGAGATGATGATTTCGATACAATACTCGCGAAAAGCGATGGTGACGCGTGCGCTGCCACCGTGCCGGACGGCATTCTGGACGAGATTGGTCAGTGCTCGCTTGATCTGCAGCGGATGACCGACGGCAATGGCATGCCGCGCGCCCGCGAGGCTTACGGCGTGACCTTGGTCTGTGAGGTCGGCAACGATGGTGTCCAGTGTCGTGCTCACATCGAACAGGCGTAGGGCCTCATCGGCGTGAACGCCGCGCAAGAATGAAAGCGTGCTGTCAATCATCGCTTCCATTTCAGCGATATCAGCAATCATGCGTTGCTTCGCCTCTGCACTGGCTGCGTCCTCCACTTGCAGCCGCAGGCGGGTAAGGGGTGTTTTGAGATCATGGCTGATGGCGGCCAGGCTCAGCGTACGATCTTCGACCAGCGCGGCGATTCGCAGCTGCATCTCGTTGAAGGCGCGCGCGGTCTCAACGACTTCGCGCGGGCCGGTTTCAGGAAGCGGCGCGATATTGATCCGCTCGCTTTGAGGGGCCAGCTCAATGGCTCGGGCAGCCGCACCAAGGGCGCGCAACGGCTTGGTGATCCAACGGACGAGGAT
The DNA here is from genome assembly GCA_963847145.1 of uncultured Alphaproteobacteria bacterium. GTDB lineage: Bacteria > Pseudomonadota > Alphaproteobacteria > Rhizobiales > Hyphomicrobiaceae > JABFRJ01. The sequence goes on along the minus strand of CAWJYN010000009.1, from coordinate 36,403 downwards.
GAGTGACGCCAGAATGACACCAATCGCCATAAGGGTGGTTGACCAGACCGCGGCATGGCCGCCATCGGGCACGTGGCGCGCTTTGATAAGCGAGATATTGACAAAGCTGCCGTCACCGAGGCCCAGAGAAACAATCATTTGGTGGGCATCTTGACTATGCTGGTGCGTTGCCTCGCGGTCCGTGGCTTCACTGCCGATAACCACGCCCGCATTTTCGAGATCGGGCTCTTGCTTGACAAGGCGTGTGCGCAGCGATGCCGCCGCTGTGTCGCCAGAGCGGGAAACGGCCAGGGCTTTGAGCCCATAGTGCGCATCGATCGAGCCGCCGGACATTTCATGTGCGAGGTCTTCCCGCTTGTCTGGCGCCTGCGCCGCAAGACTGCGGCGAATGGCGAGCAGGCGCTCGGCGACGCGCATCTCGTTGTTGGTTGCAACTTCGCGCGCAATGGAGACCTGATAGGCCCACACACTGAGAAGATGAAACAACCCCAGCCCGAGGAGCAGCAGGGCCATGGTCCGCGTCGCGATACTGTCGAAACGGCGCATCAGGACACCGTCACAGGGGCAACGAACATGTAGCCTTGGCCGCGAACGGTCTTGATGAGTGACGAGGCTTCATCGCTGTCATCAGAGTCGATTTTGCGGCGCAGACGGCTGACCAGAACGTCAATGCTGCGGTCAAAACCAGACGCCTGGCGGTTTCGCGCGGAATCGAGCAATTGGTCACGCGAGAGGACGCGCTGCGATCCTTCGGCAAATGTGACGAGCAGGTCGTATTCCGCGGCGGAGAGGTCAATGACGACGCCCGCAGGATTGAGCAATTCGCGCTTCAGCAAGTCGATGCTCCAACCGTTGAAGGCATACAGGCGCGGAGTTCGGGTTGCTTGGCCTGATGTCTTATCGCCTGCTAACGGCAGCGTTGATCGCCGCAAGACAGCGTTGATACGGGCAAGGAGTTCACGCGGGTTAAAGGGTTTGGCGAGATAGTCATCAGCGCCGATTTCGAGCCCAACGATGCGGTCTGTATCATCGCCCTTTGCGGTCAACATGATGACCGGCAACGTCGACGTGCGCCGCAACTCGCGGCACAGATCAAGACCGCTCGTGCCCGGCAACATCACATCGAGCACAATGAGATCGACACGCGCTGAGCCGAGATATTCGCTCATCTCCCGGCCGTTGCGAGCGGCGATAACATGGAAGCCGTTCTCGCGCAGGAACTTGGCGACCAGCCGCCGGATCTCGCCGTCGTCGTCGACCACGAGAATGTGCAACTGTCCGGGTTGTGCTGATGGTGGCTGGTCACTCGTCATACGTTGCGCAGTCCTTTACTCCGCGGGGGTGAAGCGGATCTGGGCTGGCTTGCGTCCCGTCTCCTGGATCGACACCACCACGCGCAGCCCGGGTTTGGCAACAAATACGCCAGCTCCGGTGAGTGTATTCGCAGCGGCTGGCTTCAGTTCGACCGACGATGTTTTGCCGTCGGCAAGCACCGTGGCCGTTGCCTTGGCACCGTCGACGGCTGGGCGCGGCTTAGTATCATTGTCGAACACAAACAGTGTCAGAGTATTGTCCTTCGCGAGCAGTTCATAGTGAGCATCTTCGACATGAATAAGCTGGCCGCTGTTGGGACCTTTGACGGGCTTGTCGTGGGCGTGTGCGGTCACCGAGACGAGACCAAGCACGAGGGCCGCGAGATGTGTGCGCATAGGAAACTCCGATGTGCTGAGTGGACCTGGCGGTTCAGTTCTTTGCGTTCTTGGCCAGCCAGCGGTTCATGAAGGCGATTTCCTTGTCTTGGGCTTTGATGATGTCGCGGGCGAGTTTCTTGAGAGCTGGGTCTTTGCCATGTTCGAGGACGATCTTGGCCATGTCGACGGCGCCCTGGTGGTGCGGGATCATGCCCTTGACGAAGTCGGTATCGGCGTTGCCGGAGAACGGAATGTTCATGCCGCCATGCATTTTGTCATTGGCGGCTTTGAAAGCCTTTGTAGCAAGTGTTTCGGCGGCGCCACTGGCGGCCGGTGCTGCTCCGTGCCCCATCTTGGAATGGTCCATGGCGGCGGGGGCAGCGCCATCCATTTTGCAATGGCCCATCTTGGCGTGCTCTGCCGTGCACGCTGTCGCTTTAGGTTGGGCGGGTGCGGGCGTCTGGGCCATGGCGTGGAACGCGGATGTGGCGACGAGGGCGATGCCAGCAAGTGCGGAGAGAGTGCGATACATGGGAAGGTCCTTTGTTTGCGGCTTAACTTACGTCAGAAGGCATGAACGGCGGCTGCGGCCGTGCTGCTCGTGGCTTCCTCCTCTCGCCGCGTATCGATCAAGCGCTGCAACGGGCGCGCGCCGAATTTTAGAAACAGGATCGGTGTCAGCACGGCATCCAACAGCGTGGCGCTGATCAGGCCGCCGAAGATGACGATGGCGACGGGATGCAACAGCTCTTTGCCGGGTTCGCCAGCGCCGATCATCAGCGGCACGAGCGCGAGGCCGGCCGACAGCGCAGTCATGAGCACTGGCGTCATGCGCTCCAGTGAACCGCGAATGATCATGCGCTCGCTGAACGTCTCGCCCTCGAACAGGACGAGATTGATATAGTGGCTGATCTTGAGAATACCATTGCGTGCGGCGATACCCGAGAGCGTGATGAAGCCGATCATCGTTGCGACCGAGAGAGGCTGGCCGGTCCACCAGATGGCGATCAAACTGCCGATCAACGCTAGCGGGATGTTGGCCATGATGATCAACGTCAGCGCTGCGGACCGGTAGCGACCATAGAGGACGATGAACACAGCCCCGATCGAGACCAGTGACAGCAGGCCGATGGTGCGCGCGGCTTTCTCTTCGGCTTGGAAGGTGCCTTCGAGGGACGTGAAAGTTCCTTGCGGCAACGGCGTTTCATCGACGGCGCGGCGCACCGCTGTAATGAGCGTTGCCATATCGGAACCGTCAGAATTGGCCATGACCACAATGCGTCGGCGGCCGCCCTCACGAAGGACCTGGTTGGGGCCGTCGGTCTCCTCGACCTTGGCGATCAACGACAGCGGAATGCGCCCGCCTGGCGTTTCGATAAAGACGTTGCGCAAACCTTCCGTCGTGCGATCGGCATCACGCGCACGCATTATCAGATCGACACGGCGTGGGCCATCGAGCACCTGCGAGACGATGCGGCCATTAATGAGCTGTTCGAGCGCTTCAGTGATGCTCGCGGTCGTCACGCCGTATTGCGCGGCCTTGTCATAGTCGATCGAGACCTGCACCTGCGGAATGCGCACTTGACGCTCGATTTGCAGATCGGCAATCCCCGGGACTGATGCCATGCGGGCTCGGAACGTGTCGGCAAGGCCAACGAGCGTGTCGAGATCGTCACCGTAGATCTTCAACGCCAACTGTGCGCGGATGCCGGATAGCATGTGGTCGAGGCGGTGCGAGATAGGTTGGCCGACGTTGGTCGCCATCGGCAGCGGCGCGAGCACTCGCCGGATATCACCGATAACCTCTTCGCGCGCGCGCGGGGATCGCTTGAGGTCAACGTCGATTTCGCTGGAGTGTACGCCTTCGGCATGCTCATCGAGTTCGGCGCGGCCGGTACGGCGGCCAACCTTCGTCACTTCCGGGACCTGCTGGATCAGGCGTTCTGCGATCAGCCCGATGCGATGGCTTTCAGCCAGCGAAATGCCCGGAACAAAGCTCGTGTTGATGGTCAACGTGCCTTCGTTGAAGGGCGGTAGGAATGCGCGGGGGAGGCCGGCCACGGAGACAGCCGCCGCCATGACGGAAGCCGATGTTGCGACGACCACAAAGGCGCGGCGCTCGAAAGCCCACCGCAGGCAAGCGGCATAGCCACTCTTCAATCGCCGCACGAGCCAAGCGTCTTGATGCGCACCACCGCTGTTCCTGAGGAGCGACGGAAGGAGATAGGAGCAGAGGACAGGTGTCAGCGTGATCGAGACGACGAGGCTCGCCAGGATCGAGACAATGTAAGCAAAGCCGAGCGGCGCGAACAAACGGCCTTCGATGCCACTCAAAGAAAACAGTGGAACGAACACAAGGACGATGATGGCGGTTGCGTAAACGATGCCGGAACGGACCTCCTGGGAGGCAGCGGCGATAACTGACAAGATCGGTTGCGGTGTTGCTGCGACGGCATTTTCGCGCAAACGCCGGAATACGTTTTCGACGTCGACCACGGCATCATCGACGAGCTCGCCAATGGCGATCGCCAAGCCGCCCAGCGTCATGGTGTTGATGGTCAGACCCAGGAGATGAAAAACCAGCGCCGCTGTCATCACCGACACTGGAATGGCGATCAACGAGATGAGTGTCGTGCGCCATTCCAGCAAAAACAGAAATAGCACTGCGGCCACCACGATCATGGCCTCGACCAGGACCCTCTGCACGTTGCCGATCGAAGCCTCAATAAAATCAGCCTGACGGAACAAGGTGTCGGTGACTTTGATGCCAGGAGGGACGCTGCGTTGCAATTCCGAGAGCGCCTGCTGGATGTCACGTGTCAGCGCAACGGTATCAGCGCCTGGCTGCTTCTGAACTGAGACGATCACCGCGGATTTGCCCATGAAGCTCGCGTCGCCGCGCTTCACGCGGGCCGCGAAATCCACATCTGCGATTTGTCCGAGACGGATCGATACGCCTTGACGCTTCATGACGACTTGCGAGCGTAGATCCTCCAAGCGCGCTGTGCGGCCGATGTTGCGGATCAAGTATTCGCGCGCATGTTGATCGACAAAGCCGCCAGCAGTGTTGCTGCCGAACTGCCTGAGGGTCGTCTCAACTTGCTCGCGCGTGATGTCGAGCGCCGCCATCTGAGCCAGATTGAGCGTGATACGGATTTGGCGGACTTCACCGCCGATGGGGATGACCTGTGAAATGCCAGCAATGTTGAGCAGGCGTGGGCGCAAAATCCAGTCAGCAACGTCACGCAGTTCCATGGCCGAAGCCGTCTCGCTGGATACGGCGAGGAGGAGAATTTCGCCCATGATCGAGGACACCGGCGCCATTTGCGGCGCGACCCGTGGCGGAAGCTGCGACTGGACAGCGCCAAGACGCTCGGTCACCTGCTGCCGGTTGCGATAGATGTCGGTACCCCAGTCGAACTCGACGTAGACGATGCCGAGGCCGACACCCGAAACGGAACGGACGCGCGTCACGCCCGGCAAACCGTTCATGGCTGTTTCGATGGGGAAGGTGACGAGTTGCTCGACTTCTTCTGGTGCCAAGCCCTCCGCCTCGGTCATGATCGTCACGGTTGGTTTGTTGAGGTCCGGGAACACATCGACAGGAAGTCGCATGGCCGAAAGTCCGCCCCAGGCAACAAGGGCGGCGGCGATCGCAAGCACGAGCAGCCGGTGACGAAGCGCTGCAGAGACCAGGACATTGAACATTGCTGGCCTCAACGAACCTGGTTGAGGAGGGTCGCGCCCTCGATGACAACGCGTTCGTTGGCTGCCAGACCGCCTTCGACGAGCAAACGCTGGCCATCGATAGGTTTGACCCTGACGACGTTCGGTTTGAACCGCTCAGCCTGCGTATGAGTCCAAACAATCGAGAGACCATTTTGGCCTTTGACAACGGCGGACTGCGGCAAGATCAGCCCCTGGCGGGTTTCTCTGGTCGTCAGCAGCACACTGACCGGTCTGCCGATGACCAAGGATAGTGGCGGCGATCTGATGCTGAAATGCAGCGGCAGACCTTGTTGGCGGGCGGAAACGCCGCGGCCGACGTAATCGAGGGCAAGCACGTCGCCGGTCGGGTCGATTGCACGCGCCGCAGTGATGTCGGCAACCAGCCGCGCGTCGAAGGCAATGGCCTCAACCCACATCTTTGCCGGGTCGACAATCTCGAATAGCGCTTCACGCGCGGTTGCGAGCTGACCGGGAACGGCCGTCGACATCGACACCACGCCGGAGATCGGCGCCGTCAACGTCTCCTTTTCGCGCACGGCCGAGCGAACTGCCGCCCGCCGCGTTTTCAGCGTCTCAAGCTCTGTGCGCGTATCATCAAGATCTTTCTGCGCGACAATACCGGCAATCCGCGTCAGGCGTGCCAGCTTGGCTTCTCCGAGCGCGATGCGTGTATCGATCTCGCCAGATGCGCTTTCAAATGTACTGCGGTCCGCTGTGGCAACGATAGGCGTCAGAATTGCCAGCGTCTGCCCACGTTCGACCCTTTGGCCGACGACGACGAGGCCACCGCCGGGCGCGTCGATGCGCCCATCGACCGTCGCCTGAACGCGGCCGAAGCCGTTGGGGTCGGCGATGATCTGGCCGTTGAGTTCGATGGTTGATCCGGCCGTGGATTCGCCCGCGAGCACGGTGCGGATGGACAACAATCGTTGCGTCACTTTCGGCACGAACAGCGAACCGTCGGCAAGCCGTTGCGGCAGGTCAGCCGTGATTGTCAGCGTCTTGTTGAGCGGCTCGGCTGCAAGCGCCGGGGAGTCTTGTGATTGCAATGCAACCGCCGCGACCAGAGTTAAGATCACCGATGATTTGGCGACAGCACGAGGTTTTGTCTGCGGCTTGGTGCTGCCGGCGTTGCCGACGCCTACAACAGTCGCCGATTGCACCATGATCGGCTGGACAGTCTTTGGCCGCTGGAAGAGCAGAACCCCGAGCACCCCGACCAACAGGCCGCTAAGCGCTGCAAGCACACTCTCCTGGCTGAGCGGCAAACGCTGCCACCAAACGAACGCTCGTACCGGTGCTGCTGCGGTGCCGGGGACTTCGAGTGCACCTGCCAAGAGGTCGGTGATGGGCCCGGCTTGGAGGGTCAAGAGGACCTCAGCGCGGCCGGGTTTGCCAAAGTGCGGCGAGGTCAGCTTGAACGTGCCATCCGCATTGGCGGTCACCGTTGCAGCGTCACCATTGACCGTCGCCTCGATTTTGGCCTGCGAAATAGGCTCATTAGTCCGGAAACGGTCGAGCGTGACGATGAGATCGGGTCCCTTCAGCACCGCGAGCAGTTCGAAATCATCGGATGCGGCTTCAAACCGTGGCGCGACTGACGCGCTCACCTTGATGCTGGCCCCGTGATCGTGACCCGCGTGGGCTTCGGCTTGCGACGAAACGGCTGGCGAGCAAAGAACAGCGAGCGCGAAGACGGTAAAGAGCCTGTTTGCAATCGTTCGCGTGTGCATGCGCAGGCCCTCCTAGGATGGGCCTGAACTCAGTCCACCGACTATTTCAAACATAGCCGATGGATTGCGTCGGGAGATGTCTGGATTGTTACAAAGTGTAACAGGCGGCCCTAAATTGGCAGCTGGGCACAAATCGGTTCGTCGTTGTCCGTTCCAGAAAATCTGAAAACCGCATCCGACTTACACCCTCGTGAATGGATGCCGTGCCCATCGCACCCACTTTGTTCAGGGTAGCTCAAAAACACGACACTTCACGAGCTCCAAACAAGCGGCAGAGCACGAGCTACTGCCACGAACCTTCGGGGCGCATTGAACGAACCGGGCCCCGGCTTGCACCCTAGCGCGGCCCAACGATCGATAGGGCGCCGACAGCAAGTACGGCCGCCACCACAAGGGTTGCCGCGCGCCAGTCTCACTTGTCTCCTCTGAGTACGCGGAAGCGAAGGTCCAACCTAGTCTAGTGGCCCGATTGCTGCACGCCGCCGACAGCTCAGAAATCACTTCGCGAATTTGCGGAAATTCGGCTTGCGCTTTTCCCTCAGCGCATTGACGCCCTCGCGGGACTCTTCGGTTTCATAGTAGAGCTTGAGCGCATACATCCCCATGCCGGCGATGCCGGCTTGGTGGGCGGTGTCCATGTTGAACGAGCGCTTGGCGATGGCGATGGCAGTCGGACTGCGCTCGCACAGCTCTTCGCCCCACTTCTGCACCTCTGCGTCGAGCTGGTCATGCGGCACGCACACGTTGGCGAGACCCATGGCGACAGCCTCTGCGCCCGAGTAGCGGCGGCACATGTACCAGATCTCGCGAGCCTTCTTCTCGCCGACCTGACGGGCCAGGAATGCCGTGCCGTAGCCTGGATCAACAGATCCCATTTTGGGTCCGACCTGGCCAAAGATTGCTTTGTCTGAGCAAATTGTCAGATCGCAGATGGTGGCCAGAACGTTGCCGCCACCGATAGCAAAACCCTGCACGCGGGCGATCACCGGCTTGGGCACGTCGCGGATCACGGTGTGCAGTTCTTCCATGGGCAAGCCGATTGTGCCACGGCCATCGTAGTTGCCGTCATGCGCTGACTGATCGCCACCAGTGCAGAATGCGCGATCGCCGGCGCCCGTCAGCACAATGGCGCCGATCGCCTTGTCGTAGCCGGCTTTGTTGAAGGCGCGGATGAGCTCGTCGCAGGTCGTGCCGCGAAACGCATTCATCTTGTCAGGGCGATTGATCGTGATCCAGGCGACGCCATTGCGCACGTCGTAGAGGATGTCCTTGAAATCCATCTGCAGCTCTCCTTGTCGCGTGTGGACTGCGCTCAGCCGGCCATGGTCAGGCCGCCGGAAACGCTTAGAACTTGCCCAGTGATGTAGCCCGCGTCGTCGCTGGCAAAGAACAGAATGGCGCCCGGAAGATCATCGGGCTGTCCGATACGGCCAAGCGGGATAGAGCGGCGGAAGGCCTCTTCCAACTTCACCGGATCGCCGGCGCCTTCTTTATAATCTGCAAACAGCGCGGTGTCGGTCGGGCCGGGGCAGACCACGTTGACGGTGATGCCGTGGCGGGCGTGCTCACGAGCGATCGTCTTCGAGAATGAGACCAGCCCGCCCTTGCAGGCGGCATAGACGGCCTCGCCGGACGAGCCGACACGGGCGGCGTCGGAAGCAATGTTGATGATGCGTCCCGCCTTGCGCGCGACCATGCCGGGCAGCACCGCATGATGCATGTGCAGGGCGCCTGTCAGATTGATCGCGATCAGGCGTTCCCAATCGACTGGCTGCGTCTTGGTGAAGGGCTTGAAGATGTCCCAGCCCGCATTGTTGACGAGAACGTCGATGGCACCAAGACGCGCGATCACTTCAGCAACTGCCGTGTCGATTTCCTGGCGGCGGGTGATATCGCAAGCGACAGCCAAGGCCGTGCCGCCGGCAGCTTCGATCGCCTTGGCGGTGACATGCGCCGCATCGAGATTGCGATCGAGAACGGCGACTTTCGCACCGGCTGCGCCGAACCGCCGGCAGGTTGCGCCGCCAATACCGCCGCCGCCACCAGTCACCATGATCGTCTTGCCTTGGAGACCGCGCATGCGAACCACTCCTATTCGATGCCGGAGATCCGGCTAGTCTTGAGGACGCAACAGCTCATAGATATCTCCGCAGATGTGTCAACGAGTTGATGGAAAAAGATGGGGCCGTGGCTGCAAAACGTGTTGAGCCGAACCGGCCGGCTCCCTAGCCGGCATCGCCATTCGATTGGATTTCTTTGGCCGTATCAGGCTTCAAAATTTTTGAACAAAGAAGGGAAAAGAGCCATCAAGGACCCCAGCAAAACCACACAGCAATGGGCCGCTCTCGCCAGTCTTGTCAGGCTGCATGCGATGGACCGAGGCTGCCGGCCAGAAAGCACGTACTGAGAACCATTCGCCATCAGCATACCGAGCGATGGCTCCGAGACCGGTAGCCCTAGACCGAGGAACGACAGTGTCGCCACCCGCGCAGCGCGCCGCGCATCAGGCAAACGGCCATGACTGGCCGGTCGAGTGGGGAGATACTGCTGATGATCAGCTTGCCGCCACCGGGCCATGGGAAAATTGTGTCACTAACGACGGCGAAGGCAAGTGTTGATCCGAACTCGAGACCGAATATTGGCACGATCGGTAGAGCGGTGAGCTGCGGCACATTGCGGGGTAGCATCGTCCGTTCCGTATCACCGGCGGCGCACGCGAATTTCAAGATGTCGGAGAGGATGACCTCGCGCGTTCTGGCCCATGCAAGGCGGACCATCGCCGCATCAGGTCAGATTACTAAATACGGTTGGCCTGTTGCTCTGCACCCCGACGACAGACTAAGACTTCGACCGGCCAAAACAGCAGCCGAATAAAATTTCGGCTCAGAGGACAGCCTCGTCCGCAAAGGGTGCTCGGTATTGGCAACTTCGGGGCTGTCATCGCATTGGACGGGATCGCAAAAACCCTCAAGCCGGTCGCCAGCAGTACAGACACGGGACTGCTGTTCGATACAAACAGAGCAAGAAGGACAGTCTGATGTGCGCGTGGCGCCCCCTTTGGAATCCTATCGGTTGTTGCGAGCCCAAAACATGCATGGCAGGCTTGGATGGGCTCATCTGCGGCCGAAAGGCGATGATAAGCGAAAGACGCGTGCGCTCTCAAGCGAAACGGCGATCAAGACGGATCGAGACGAGTGAAGGCGACGGCGCTGCGATGCGGCCCGTGAGCCGATGATGCCAACAACAAAGCAATCCACTCCGACGCTCACACTTTTGGCACTTATAGCCGCGAGCCTCGTCGCCGTATCAGTCTTCGCCCCGCGTCTCCATGCGGCTGGTGGGCTCGCGGCGTTCTGCGCCCTGGCCGTGTCAATGGCAGCAGCGTCGGCGTGGGCGGCGACTGCCTCTGATGGCATTGATGACCGGCGCGCCGTGCTGATCATTCTCGCCGCCGCCGCCGCCATGCGCCTCCCGTTTATATTGAGCGAACCATATCTCTCCACTGATCTCTACCGATACATCTGGGACGGCCGCGTTCAGGGGCACGGCATCAACCCGTATCGATTTGTTCCCACAGCGCCAGAGCTTGCCGCGCTGCGTGACAGCGCCATCTATCCAAACATCAATCGCGCCGATTATGCGCCTACCATTTATCCGCCAGCGGCACAGATGCTGTTCTTTTTGACGACGCGCATTAGCGACAGCGTGCTCGCAATAAAGGCGTGTATGTTGGCTTTTGACGCGCTCAGCATCGCGTGTCTGCTTGGTATTCTACGCCATCTCGGCCTGCCAGGCCGGTGGGTTGCAGCATATGCCTGGCATCCTCTGGTGCTGTGGGAGATTGCTGGCAACGCGCACATCGACGCCGCGATGAGCGGGACGATGATTTTTAGTATATGGTTATTCCTGACCCGAGGTCCGCTCCAAGCTGCGGCCGTCGCAACGATCGCGGCTCTCATGAAGCCCATCGCGTTGTTGGCGCTGCCGGTCTATTGGCGGCCCTGGGACTGGCGCATGCCGGCGCTGGTGGCGGCTATTGTGGCGCTGTTCTATCTGCCGTATCTGTCGGTCGGCTGGAAGGTGCTTGGCTTTGCGTCCGGATATGCGGCCGAGGAGGGGTACAAAGCCGGCGGCGGCTTCTGGTATCCCGATCTCCTCCAACGTCTGACGGGACCCATTCCAGGGATCGGGCGGATTTATCTCGTTGTCGCTGGCCTCGGTTTGGCGGCGCTCGCTCTGCGCATTGGTTTTCGGTCGGACCGTTCGGCGCAGGCCACGCTTGCGGCGCTCGGTGTCATCGTGACCGTATTTTTGGTGCTGCTGACGCCACATTATCCCTGGTACTATCTGGCAGCGACACCATTCCTCGCCATCTTTCCACGGATGGTGACCTTGTGGGTTCTGAGCGTTGGTGGGCTTCAGATGCACGATGTGATCCCCGGAGACATCGTCCCGGACTATGGCCACCGGCAGTTTGTTTTTCACTCAGCTGTTCTATTGGCGATCGGTTGGGATTTTTATCAGCGTCGCCGGTCGGTTGGTCACATCCCGATAACGGAAAGATGACTGGGGCTCCACGGCTTCAGGTGACATACAGTCCCGATCCATGAGTTGGGGGCGCGTCGAGACCGGCAGTGAGGAGAGCAGATTGACCGTTGCCATTGCGATCGTATGCAAGACCCCGGCCGCCGGTCAATCCAAGACGCGATTGAGCCCGCCGCTCCGCCCTGAGGAGTGTGCCGAAATATCCGCCTGTTTCATCACAGATTTGGCACGCACCATTGATCGCTTGACGCCCGAAGGCGTTGGAGGGTGTGCGGTCTACACCCCGCAAGGCTCGGAAGCGGCGCTGCGGACGTTGCTACCGGCGAATTTCTCTCTCACCCTTCAGCGAGAGGGCGAACTCGGCGCGCGGCTTCTGCAGGGCACGATCGATCTCCTCGCGGAGGGACACGACGGCGTCATCCTCGTGAATTCAGACAGCCCAACTCTGCCGGTGTCAATTCTCAGGGATGCAGTCCACGCGGTCCGGCGGGGCGATTGCGTAGTGCTGAGCCCCGCCGACGATGGCGGGTATACGCTCATCGGATTGTCCAAACCCCACCCAAGGCTGTTCGCAGACATCCCCTGGAGCACCAGCACAGTCTACGCACTGACGTGCGCCCGGGCGAAAGAGATCAACGTCCCCGTCGTCAGCATTCCCGGCTGGTATGACATCGACGATGCGGCATCCCTGCAAACGCTCGAAGAGGAATTGGCCGGACTCCCGTTGCCTTTTACGAAGCTCAACGGCGCCGACGCAACCGCCACGCGCGCGTTCCTCGGCAAGAGAAAAGCGGCGCTGAGCTCGGAAGAGACCCGCGGCAGTGCAAAGAGATAACAACCGATGCGGATCGGCCAAGCGGAAGTATCAGTCGCGCTCATCATCCCGTGCCTCAACGAGGCGATCCCGATTGCCGGTGTTGTGCGCGAGGCGTTGGCGGAGGGCGTTGATTGCGTGCTCGTTGTCGACAATGGATCGGCCGACGACACCAGCCAAGTTGCGGCCGCAGCCGGCGCGATCGTGATCAAAGAGCCCCATCGGGGATATGGCCGTGCGTGTGCAGCCGGTCTTGCGGCTGTCCCATATGGCACCGAGGTCATTTGCTTCATGGACGGCGACGGAAGTGACATCCCAGCGTTCTTGAACTCGGTCGTCGGACCAATCGCGCGCAGCGAAGCGGACTTTGTTATGGGGTCGCGGCTGCGTGGCCAGCGCGAGGCGGGCAGCATGACCCCGCAACAGATCGTCGCCGGCCGGCTCGCCGGCATCATGATGCAGCTGCGCTATGGCGTGACGTTCACCGACATGTCGCCGTTTCGTGCCATGCGGCTGGTCCGGTTGCGCGCATTGGGAATGACCGAGAAAACGTACGGGTGGAACCTCGAAATGCAGATGCGGGTCGCAGCCGGCGGACTACGCATCCTCGAAGTGCCTGTCGACCATCGCTGTCGCCGCGGCGGGGTATCGAAAGTCTCCGGCAATCTGGTAGCGGGGCTGCAAGCCGCGTGGAAAATCACCGCAACCTTCCTGCGGCTCAGCTGGACGTTGCGCACCAAGGCAACGGGCAAAGCGATAGATCGGACATCGGCATGAAGGTCTTGTTGACGGGCGGAGCTGGTTTTATCGGCCAACATGTTCTGCAACGGCTCGTGTCGCGCGGGCACGAGGTCCGCGTGCTGGATTCGCTTCGCACCGATGTCCATGCGAAGTCCGATTGGGTGCCAGCGGTCGGCATCGAATTTCAAAAGGGCGATGTGCGCGACGCGGCAGCACTCGATCCGGCGTTGCGGGGCATCGAGTGCGTTGTGCACCTTGCAGCAAAGGTTGGCCTTGGTGTCGATGTCGGGGACTTGCCCGATTATGCTTCGTCGAACGATACAGGGACGGCTGAGCTACTGGCGGCCATGGCACGCGCCAAGGTGAGCCGCCTGACGCTGGCGAGTTCGATGGTCGTCTACGGCGAGGGCTTCGGCCTCTGCAAAATGCACGGCGCAGTAATGCCTGGACCGCGCATCGAAAGCGCCTTGGCGTCTGGCCAGTTCGAGCCACCGTGTCCGATCTGCGGCAAGGCGCTGGAGCCGTCGCTCGTCAACGAAGGTGCGCCACTTGATCCGCGCAACGCTTACGCCACCAGCAAAGTCGCTCAAGAATTTTATGCCGGCAATTGGGCGCGTGTCACCGGCGGCTCCGTCGCCGCCTTGCGCTACCACAACGTTTATGGTCCAGGGATGCCGCGCGATACGCCGTACGCCGGTGTCGCCGCTATTTTCACGTCGGCGCTGCGGCGCGGGGAAGCGCCGAGAGTTTTCGAAGATGGTGGTCAGCGACGGGATTTTGTGCATGTCCGCGACGTCGCGGCGGCCACAGTTCTGGCCTGCGAACGTCATGCCAGCGGTGTCAGAGCGTTCAACGTCGGCTCCGGCACGCCCCGCACCGTCGGCGAGATGGCCTCTGCTCTCGCCACATCGCTGCAAGGGCCTGAACCCATTGTCACGGGTGGCTACCGATTGGGCGACGTTCGGCACATCACCGCGGATTTATCACGCCTCAAGTCTGAACTTGGCTGGGTCCCCGAGATTGAGTTCGCAGTCGGCATGGCCGAACTCGCAACCGCATGAAGCAGTGGCTGGCCCTCTCACGCGAAGCGGCGATAGACCGACGCAATCATCCCATGCCCGGCGAACAGGCCGCTCGGCTCGCGATGCAGAATAGCATCGAGGCCTAAGCTGCGGCCAGCGTTGTGCACCAGGAACATGCCTTGCGTGAACATCAAGAACACGTACTGCCACGGCCACTCGTGCGGGTGCTGGTAAAGCCCCAGCCAAAGATGTGCGACGAACAAAATGCCGAGCGCCGCCATCGGCCGCACTGCAAATCCCAGAATGAATGCCACGCCGAGCGACAATTCAGTCAGAAACACGATTGGGTTTAGCAGGTTCAACAGCGGCAGGTAGACATTGGTGACAAGCGATCTGTGCAACCCGAACGCTGCGTAGTTCGCGATTTCCTCGGTCCAGTATTTGAAGCCGCCGGATATCGGCAAGGGCAACTTCCACAGCGAACCCTGAAACCACATGTACCCTATGAAAGTGCGCATGAACCATGTCGACAGATGTTGCGTTGTTCGCTGCGCCGGATCGGCATCCCAGTTGCGCTTGGCGATGACGGCACCAGCAATCGCCAAAACCCAGAACAACGCAACGAGCAGATAGCGAACGCCGCTGCCGTCGTGATCTGGCGTCTGGCCGATCAGAAACAGCCACGTGTCATAGAACGGGTTCGTTCGCATCTTTCCGAATCCAGTCTGGGGTTGCGGCCACGGAGCCTGCTGGCTTGTTCGCAGTTACCGACTGTGCGGTTCCCGCTTCCGAAAAGCGAATAACAATCGGTTCAAGTTCTTGGGAGCGTGGCTCGACCGAGCCGATGATGGCCGCCTGCTGATACCCCGCTGCGCGCAAGGCCTCCACACACGCTGCGGCGCGATCGGCCGGAACCGAAGCCAGCAACCCTCCCGCTGTCTGCGGATCAAATAGAACCGGGTAAAGTGGATCATGCCCAGCCGCGGCACCATTTCGAATGGCGCGGCGCAACCGGACGTTCTGTGGTTGCAGCGATGAGAAGATACCCATGGCGATCGTTTCGCGCACGCCCTCAAGCAGGGGGACAGCTCCTAAATCAAGCGTCGCATCGATACCGGACGCCCGCACCATTTCCACCAGATGACCGAGCAGCCCGAAACCCGTCACGTCAGTGGCCGCATGTACGCCATGAGCACGCAGTACTTCCGCACCCCGCCGATTGCTGTGCGTCATATGCTGGAGCGCGGCAACCACCCAACGGGCCCGCGCTTTGCCGCGCATATCAGCCGCCAGCAGCGTGCCGGTCCCGATCGGTTTGGTGATGATCAAGGCGTCACCTGGCACCAAACCGCCTTTGCGTGTGACCAACTCGCGCCCGATCAGGCCATTGACGGAAAAGCCGAGCGCGAGTTCGGCCCCCTCACTGGTGTGACCGCCCACCAAAGCGCAGTTCGCATCCCGCAGCACCTCGTTGGCGCCCGTCATCATGGCGGATAAGTCAGCCTCGACCTTGCTTTCGATACCATAGGGCACCGTCGCGATCGCAAGCGCGGTCTGCGCTTCGGCACCCATTGCGAAAATGTCGCCCATGGCGTGCGTCGCGGCGATCTTGCCGAAGATGTAAGGGTCATCGACGATGGAACGAAAGTAGTCGACAGAGTGAACCGCCAGCTTCGGTCCACCCACATCGACCACGGCAGCGTCGTCAGGTGCATCGAGGCCGACCAACACGTCACCACGCGGGAGTGGCACCAGCGCCCCAAGCGCGCGCGAAAGCACTGTTGCGCCAACCTTCGCACCGCACCCGCCACAGCGCATGGCCATGGCCGAGATTTCCGCCAACGCTTGCTTGTCGGCAATGCCGGTGATTGGCGCAGCTGTCTCGGCGTGCATCAACGGCAGCATAGTAAATTTCGCCATGAAACGGCGGTCAATCCAGTCTTTAAGCGTCCAGACCCAATCGCCCTCGAATGAAACACCATTGCGAGTGCCGATGGCATGCGTGCCGCCAGTGGAAATCAAATACAGCGCATCGCGCTGCGGGCGGCGGCGCACCAGCGTGCCGCCGGCAATCAGGCGGCGGATGTTGGTTGCTAGTGTCGGACCACTGCGCACGGCATAAACGCCAGAGCGTGGCACGTCGTGGCCATCGATAGACGCCACATCGCCGGCAGCGAATACGTCAGGCTGCGATATCGATTGCAATGACAGACCCACGCGGACGAAGCCAGCGTTGTCGAGCGATAGGCCTGTCTCGGCCAGCCAAGGGGCTGCTGCGGCGCGCGTTGTCCAGAAAATCTCATCGAGGGGGATCGTCGCACCATTGGCAATAACAGCACCGCTGCCATCAATCGATAAAACACGGCTCGAGGTGTGAACTGCGATGCCGCGTGCAGCCATGATCTCCGTGAACCGCCGCCGGACGCGCTGTGGCAACGACGGGAGCAACTCTGATGACGACGTCAGCAGCGCGAACGATAACCGCGCAGGGTCATGGCCGGCCGCCTTCATGTCGCCCGTCAGCCGGTGATGCAGCGCTAGAATGAGCTCAACACCACCCGCGCCCGCACCGACCACACCAATGCGTGCGTGTCCGCCACTCGAAAGGAGGCGTGCCCGTGCCGCCTCGAAACGCGCCAGAAACCCATCAATAGGTTTGACGGGGATAGCCCGCTCGGCAACGCCCGCGACGTCCAGCGCGCTCGGTGTCGAACCGATGTTGAGCGACAGGACATCGTAGGGAACCGGCGGGCGGTTGTTACAGAGGATGCGTTTGCCGTCGAGATCGAGGCCGATGACTTCGCTGTGGTAGAGCCGCGCGCCCGCGAACCTGGCCAGCGGCCCCGTGTCGATGTGAACGTCATCAGGGCTGTAGAGGCCAGCAATCATCCCCGGCAACATGCCAGAGTAGGGCGTATCGACTTGCCGGGTGATCAGCGTGAAGCGCACGCCGGGCATGGGTGCCATGCCGAACCGCCGCAAAACGCCGACATGCGCGTGGCCAGCACCGACCAGCACGACATCTTTCAGGATCGGTGTTGCAGGCATTTTCATGTGCTAAGTTACTCAGGCAGGACGGGTTACAGCAGCCACGGGCTGATCGATGGGTGCTTCGGCGAGCCGTGTCGGTAGCGAGGCGATCCGCAGGCCTTGCCGCAAGCGCCGTGACAGCAGATCAATCGCTGCTGATAGGAGCACCGTCGCACCAATAAGTACGACCGCGACATCAAAACGCAACTCAGATATTGCTGCATCGACGTAGTACCCGAGCGTCGTGACGCCGAGAATTCCGAAAATTGCACTCTCGCGCACGATGATTTCCCAGCGATACAGGACGTACGCGAGGAACTGGCCATACAACCGCGGCACGGTCTCATAGGCATAAAGATCTACGCCGCGGGGCGCGTCCGCGCGATACTCGAGTGCGTCCGCGTGGCGGCCCATCAAGTACGCGACAATACCCCCATTGTGGACACTAAGGGCAATGATGGCCGGCAACATCGACGGGCCGATCAGTTGCAAAAGAACGTACGCTAGCATGTATTCCGGTGTCGACCGGACAACGACAAGCCCGATGCGCCCGGCGATCTGCCCGCTGGCACCAGCAAAACAACGGGAGACGACTGGAAACAGGATCAGCGCAATCGCGGCCATGGCGACGAGCGCGATCTGCGACAGGATCAGGGTGTTGACGACACCGGGCAGCACTTGGCGCCAGACGATCGCGTTGAGCCAGTGAAAAAATGTAGCCCAAGTGGACAGTGAAGTGAGGGCGCCATCGCGCAGGGGCGCCGGGACAATGTCATGGCCAAGAAAGCGCACGAGATTGTTCAGCGTAGAACCACCACCAACGGCGGCGGGCAGCAGGATCACACTCGCGATGACAAGCAGCGGCAACGTCTGCCGCCGTGCCCACAACCGCCGCGTACCGATGAGGATGTAGAAGACGCCGAGCAACGCAGCGGCCTGCGCGTAGTTGCCCTGCTTGAAATAGCTTTCCAGGTGAAAGCCAATCGTCGGCAAGCCGATAAACCCCAGCACCAGCGTAGACCTCAGCCCGCACTCAAGCCGGTAGAGCGTGTAGGTTTGAAATTTCTCTGCAAGCTCCGGCAAGCGCGCGTACGCAAAAGCCGACACCACCGACGTGCCGCTCGGCAGCACGCGCTCGGCGGCGAGGTCCGCTTCCTCGATCATCTCTGCAAACACTTTTGCAAAGATCCCGGCATAAGGTAGCGCAATCGCCAGGATGCCGGTGGTCGCGCCGAGACCAAACACCTGGATCAGCAGCAGCGCCCAAAACAGCTCATGCACCGAGCGCAAAATGGTCGACAGCACGCGGACGGCGCGCGTGCGCCCATAACCGATCGCCAACCCGAACCCGCTGATCGCGCCAACGCCGACGCCCAGCACCGCGAACGCCACCGTCCAAACGACGCTCCAGAGACTGATCGCGCTCAGATCCGGCTTCAGGATGCCAGCCAGCAGGCGCCGCATCTCTTGCCAGGGATGAAGGGCTGTCACGGCGATATCGGCGAACGCGTAGCAGATGAGTGCACTAAACAGCAAAAGCCCACTGACCCGTGTGTACGTGAGCCGCATCACGACGCTGCGCCGAAGTGGCCGAGCAGGTCACGCGGTGTGAGATCTGCGGCGGGCCTATCGATGACCTTGCGGCCACCTTCAAGCACGACGATCCGGTCGCAATGCTCAAGCGCCAAGCTTACATCGTGCATCACCACGACGACGGTTTCGTGGTGACGCGCCATTACCCCCAACACCTCCGCGCCCTGCACCCTATCGAGCGCCGAGACCGGTTCGTCCCCGAGCACGATGGAACGGCCATTGTAAAGCGCCCGCGCAATCGATGTGCGCTGTTGCTGCCCCCCAGACAGCGCGCCGGCGCTCTCAAATATCTTATCTGCAAGCCCAACGTCGCGCAGGATGGCATCAATGACATCAATATCGCTACGCCGCGGCCGGAACAACGTTCGCAGGTTGGCGAAGGTCGAGTTGCGATCGAGCCGACCCATGTAGACATTGTGGAATACTGATAACGGCCGCACCAACGCTGCCGCCTGCGGAACGAGTGCGATTGCTTCCGGACGCAACGCGTGGAGCAATCCGAGCAGGGTCGACTTACCAGCACCGCTGCGGCCCATTATGGCCACTTTATCCCCAGCCCGCACGTCGAGGTCGACATCAATGAGAATTGGGCGCTCGCCGTAACCAGCCGATGCCTGCGAGAGAGACAAGACGATGTCTCTCGGAGACAACGCCGTGCACGTCTCAGCACCCAACGATGAGAGACATTTGCTCAGTTGAGAAGTCCTACGAGTTTGGCAACGTCTTCGATGACTTTATAATCCTCATTCTTCGCCGGGATGAACTTGCTACGCGCGAAAATTGCCAGCAGTGCAGGGTCGTTGATGCCGAGGATCGCGTCCCGGATCTTCTGCGTAAAGCCCGCGCCATAAACCTTGTCGATGTCGCCACGTGCCACCCAGTGGTAGTCGGGGAAGGGCGGGCTTTCCCAGATGACAGTGACGGACTTCGCGTCGACCTTACCCTCTTTGACTTCTGTCTTCCAGACAATGCTATCCAGAATGCCAAGTTCGTAGGCGCCGGACTGCACGAGTTGAATAGTACGGCTGTGATCGCCGGAAAAGCCGACCCGATTGAAGATTTCGTCTGGCCCTTTGCCAGGGAATGCCTGTCGAATGAAATGCTCCGGGAACACACGCCCCGATGTCGACGCGCGTGCCCCGAATGTGAAAGTCTTCCCTGCAATTTCTTTGGGCAGCTCAATCGAGGGCTTCAGCCCTGTGGAGGTATTGGCGATCAAAACGCTGGTGAAAGCGACGTCTTCAGCACCTTGCGCCAAGGTCTGCGAGTTCGGGAACGGCACGGACGGCCTGGACGCCTGTGAACCCACCGAACCAGGCGAACTGCACTTGATTGTTGGTGAACGCTGTCACCGCAGCCGGATAACTTTTGACGGGGAGATACCGCACCGGCACGCCGAGCTTGGATTCAAAGTACTTGGCGTAAACGCTGAAGCGCTCCAATAAGCGCGTCTCGTCCTGGTCGGGGATCGCAGTGAAGACCAACGGGGCCACTTGGGCCAAAGCAGGTGCGCGCACCGCACCTACAGCAGCGCATGCACCAAGGCCAACCCCGAACTGACGCTTCGAAATCATAGTGGTGAAGACCCCGGCCGGTTGCTGAACGCAGATTTGAGCGTACGACAATTGAATAATGAGCTTAGGCAGAACGCGCTCAGGTGTCCGGTCACTTCTGGCTGGCCGGGGATCACAGATGCGTTACGGCCACGTCACCAAACGCTCAGGCCGGCGTCGCGACTATTGCTGTCCCAATGAAAGCAGAGCCCTTCAACGCAATCGGGCCTTCGCCCTGTGCCAGTTCCAATTGCGCCACAAATTGCTCCAAAACCGCCGGGGCGTCGTCGCCGCAGCCAGCCAGCATGGCCGCCATTCCTGGCGCAAACGCCGATGCTGCGGACGAGCCACCGTGCGGAGGGCGCATGAGGCAGCGCTGCGTGCAGTCTCTATTGTCACTGCTCTCGAAGCCTGCATCTTTGAAACAACGCCTCGAAAGTCGTCTCCTCACGGAAACGCAACTGTGCCGGCAATGGCGCCGGCGGCCGCTCCGGGCCGCACCACTGCTATCGCAGCCCGCAATTCTGCGGCGAGCTGATAGTTTTGCGGCTGCGTCCATGTCACCACCGACTACAGCCCCCCCGGGCTTCACAACCCGGCGCATTCGCGCAGGCCGGAACGCATCCGGGAACAAAATGACGCCGAAGACTGACAGCGCAGCATCGAAGATATGCGTCTGCGAACTGCCAGTGCTTGGCCGTCCATCACATGCGCATCTATGGCCGCGCCAGCCGTTGTGCGCGCATTGGAACACGCGTCGACCATCGCGCGGTGATGCATCGATCGCGTGACCCGACAACCACGCCCGTTGCCGCCAGCTGGCAAGCGCCGCCCCGCCGCTGCCCGCAGCCGACATCCAGCACGGACGTGCCGGCGCAAGGCCAAGCGTCGAGATCGCCGCATCCGCAAATTGCAGCTGTGAAAGGTTCGAACACAGTCTCGTACACGCAGACGTGATCGTCCCAACGCGGCGGATGCTGGTCCGGCTGCAGGTCGGTCGGTTATCATTTTGCCTCGTTGGTTCCGAAGTGTCGCTCGAGTGCCTGGTCGAACACCGGCAGCCCGTGCAATTGTGCCACTCTCATCCGCCCTCGTGAGCGAGCAAGCCCTCGATGTCGATCGCCTGCTCACCGTCCGGACAACGCGCCCCGGAAACCAAGCCAAACCTGCCAGCGCAATTTGCACTTGGCCTCGGGCTGACCAATGAATGCAATCTTGCGTGTGCGTTCTGTTATCGCGATCCCGTCCGCGTCGATCGCCTGACGCTCGATCAGGTGCGCGCAGTGATGGAGCGCATTCCAGTCCGGTCGGTCAATCTCGGCACGGGCGAGAACGGCCTGCATCCAGAGTTCCCGGCGATTTCAACTATCTTGCGGGCACAGCCCATCAAGCTGACCATGACCACCAATGGATATTCGGTGGCCGCTATTGTCGGATGCCGATCTTGCCGCCTTCAAAGACATCGAGTTCTCGCTCGACTATCCCGACCAAGGCCGAACAGGATGACCAGCGTGGCGCGGGCAACTGGCACCTGCTGCACGAGCAGGCGGCGCGCTGCCAGCGGCTCGGCGTGCCAGTGACGTTCATCGCTGTGATGATGCAGTCGAATTTCGACCGGCTTGGCCGATATCGCCGCGATCGCGAAAACCTTCGGTGCCGCGCTGCGGATCAATGTCTATCAGTCCGTGCGCACCGACAAGTTCGCGCTGACTTACGATCAATATTGGGATGGGTTCGAGGCGCTGTTCGCCAGGCACCGATGTCATCGCCATCGGCGAGCCATTGGTGCGCGCCATGGCCGGCTTGCCACCGCGAACGGGTGGATGTGGCGTTGGCGACCGTGCGGGTCACGCCGCGCGCGACGGTGCAGCCGTGCGTGTATTGGCCAGGAGCCGGCGCACCGCTTGATGTGCTGCTCGATGCCGGGCCGGACGTCGTCGCCACACCATCATTTGTCGATGCGCGTTCCGTGCCGGAAGCCTGCCGCGGGTGCGACTACCTCGCCGCCTGTCGGGGTGGCTGCAGCGGGCGGCGGCGGCTGATGGGCGCCTTGGCGGAGCCAGATCCCTATTGCCCGATCGTGCGCGGCAAGACCCGTCCGTTGTCGATCCGCATGGCAGAAACGCGTGAGATGCCAAAGCTGGAAAGTGCGTGCACGACAATCGTAACGGCGCGCTAGCGATTGGCCTGACGGAACGCCATATCGTTGCACTTGCGCGGCGTCTGCTGTGTCACCGATAGCAATTGCTCGATCGTTCAGTCAGCGCTGCGGGATGTCGGCACGGACGCGCGCGAGCTCAAAAGCGATGATCCTGACGAGGCAGTCGCAATCGGCAGGCTCAAAGGACAGAGGGATTCGCACGTCGCATAGCCGATCGAGAATAAGCGCGGTGTTGGCCGGGGTGTGTGGATTAGCGATGAAGGCCCAGGAGCGCGATTGACTGGTGAAGCCTGCCGGTTCCCGGGCACCAAACCACTTGATGAAAACACCCTTGGCTTTGCAGCGCTCAAGAAATGTCGTGAACGCACCGTCATCGAGCGCCGCCACCGAGAATTGGATCGAGCTCTGCACATAGCCTTCTGCTTGCAGGCGCTTTGGAAGCCTGAGACCGGCAACACGGCTCAGCCCCGCGGCAATACGGTCATGACTATCGTTCCAGCGCCGCGCGCGCTCAGCGAGCAGCGGCAACTGGGCCCGCGCAAGCGCTGCAACGATGTTCGACATGCGCAGGCTGAAATTCGGGGTCGACAATTTCCAGCGCTCGAAAGCGGCATCAGGCGGTCGTGCCCGATGCTGGCCGTACAGCATGTAGCTGCCCGAATAGAGGATCGCGCGCGCCGCAATATCGTCGTCGTCGGTCGCCAGCATGCCGCCCTCGCCGGTATTGACGTGCTTGTAACTCTGAAACGAAAAACAGCCCGTCGCCCCGAATGTGCCGGTCGGGCGGCCAGCCCAGGTAGCGCCTAGTGTATGCGCACAGTCCTCGATCAGGGTAATCTCATGGCGTCGGCAGACCTCGGTCACCGCGTCCATGTCGGCGATGTGGCCGCGCATGTGCGACAGCAGCAGGTGCTTTGCGCCACTCGCACGTGCCTTGCGATCGAGGTCGTCGAGATCAATCACCAGATCATCGGTGATCTCGACCAGCACGTGCTCGCCGCCGGCATGAGCGACAGCCCCGGGCACCGGCGCTAGCGTAAAGCTGTTCATCAGCACGCGTGTGCCAGGTTTCACGCCGGTCGCAAGCAGTGACAGAAACATCGTGCTGCCGCAGGAATTGAGACCGACAGCATACTTGCGGCCAAGCGCGTGAGCGAACTCCTCCTCCAGCGCCGCCACATCCTCGCCAACCGAACGCGCCTCGGCGTAGCGATGCAACAGGCCGGTGCCGAGCAACTCCACAACGCGGCTGCGGCCGGCATCGGGAATGTCGGGCGGCGTGCCGAGATCGACGCCGAGCGATGCGGGTTCGTCCATGGCTGTGATCTCACTCCGGCAACAGGGTCGATCGCCCTACACCCGGCCTTTCCATGGCACAGCCCGGTGCTCGATCCAACGCATCAGCACCTCGAAAACATAGGCAACGATTCCGATAGCGAGGATGCCAAGAATAACGACGTCCGTGCGCAGGAAGTTCGAGGCATTGAACACCATCTTGCCGAGGCCGGCATCGGCAGCGACCATTTCAGCGGCGACCAGCGTCGTCCAGCCCACGCCCATGCCGATCCTCAAGCCAACCAGGATTTCCGGCAAGGCGCCTGGCACGATCACGTGGGCGATCACCTGTGTGTACGAAGCGCCCATGGAACGCGCAGCCTGAATTTGCTCCTGGCTGACCGATCGCACGCCGGCCCGGGCAGCCAAAGCAACCGGCGCAAAGATCGAGAGAAACAACAGGATAATCTTGGCCATCTCGCCGATGCCGAACCAGATGATCATCAGTGGCAGGTAGGCGAGCGGCGGCAGTGGCCGGTAGAACTCAATCGGCGGATCAAAGATGCCGCGAGCGATGCGCGACACGCCCATTGCGATGCCCACCGGAATGCCGATCACGACGGCGAGGGCAAACGCTGAGAAAACCCGGCCCATGCTGGCAATGAAATGGCCCCACAGAGTGTGGTTGTCGAGATCACCGTTCACGGCCTGCTTGAAGGCCAGCCAGATCGTCTCGGGCTTCGGCAAAAACAACGGCTTGATCCAACCGGCATGTGTCGCGACCCACCAGAGGCCGAGCATCGCCGCAATACTGACGCCGTTGAGCGCAAGGCTCGAGCCCTCGCCGAGGATGCGATAGCGGCTGGTTTTGAGCTTTGCGCCGGATGGGCGTGGAGAGGGGCTCGGGGTCATCAGGTCAATCTCCCGCCATGCCGTGGCGCGGCCCGGCCGCGTCCGCCGGGCGGTTCTGGATATCGGCGAGCACCAATTCGCGCATGCGGATGAACTCAGGGTCAGACTTCACCGCGCGCGAGTCCCGGCTTTCGATGAACCGGCGGCCAAAGTTGAGGTCGTAGGTCTTCTCGATCTTGCCAGGCCGGGGCGTCATTACCACCAGGCGAGTGGCGAGAAACAGCGCCTCTTCCACCGAATGCGTGATGAAGAAGATCATCTTTCCTGTGCGATGCCAGACGTCGAGGATTAACTCTTGCACCTGCTCGCGTGTGAGCGCGTCAAGCGCGCCAAGCGGCTCGTCCATGAGCAGCACGCCAGGGTCCGAGGCGAGCGCGCGCGCAATACCGACACGCTGCTGCATCCCGCCGGAAAGCTCGTAGATCATCTTGCTTTCGAAGTCAGCCAGGCCGACGAGCGCAAGCTTTTCGCGCGCAATTGTGTGGCGCTCGCTGGTCGCGAGCCCGCGCATCCTGAGGCCGAAGGCGACGTTGTCGATGACGTTGAGCCAGGGCATCAGAGCGTGCTTTTGGAACACAACACCACGGTCGGCACCGGGGCCCTCGACGGCATGACCGTTGAGCAGCACATCGCCCTCGGTCGCGGGCAGAAAGCCCGCAAGCACCGACAGCAACGTGGTCTTGCCGCAGCCGGATGCACCGATGGCAACGACGAAATCACCGTCCTTCATGGACAGATTGACGTTTGTGAGTGCGTCGACATAGCCATCCCGTGTCTCGTAACGGACCGAGAGGCCTTTGACATCAAGCGAGGAAGTCGGTGCCACGCTGGCCGTCGGCGACGTCTGTTCGCGATCCAGCAACGAGCTTACTCCAGCGCTCAGCGCACGTGTATGGCGGCCGGGTCGCTGGCGCAACCCGGGCCTCATTTGGATGCAATCTGGAATGCAAGAAGGACCCAAGCCTGAGCCGGATCCTTCCAATGCAGACTACTTGGCAGCTGCCGCCGCATACTCTGGGTTCACGAACTTGCCGAAGTCCGCTGGGATGTCCGTGATGCGGCCCTGCTCTTTGAGGAACGCAGCCGTGTTGGCCATGGCTTTGGCAACGCCCCCATCTTTACCGCCACCAAGCCACGCAATAGAGGCCTGATCGGCAGCCGTCGGATAGCCGTAGTCCTTGAGTGCGGCCGGCACGTCCTTTGGTTCTGCGCCCACCACCTTGGCAATCGTTTTCACGAGGTCGCTATCAGTGGTGTACTTGCCTTGATTGGCTTTGTATTCAGCGTCCGCCTTCGCGAACGCTTTGACGAGCGCGGTCACAAACTCTTTGTTTTTGTCGGCCCAGGCCTTGTTGACCATCAGCGCGTCAAAGGTCGGCGCGCCCTGTTTGGCGATGTCCGACGACGAGATCAGCTTGACGCCACCTGCTGTGCGAATCTTTGAAAGCACCGGGTCCCAAATGAAGGTACCGTCGAGGTCGCCGCGCTCCCATGCCGCTGCGATTTCCGGCGGACGCATGTTGAGGATCTGCACTTCCTTCGGGTTCACGCCCGCTTTGGTGAGCGCAAACATCAATTGGTAGTGCGCAGTCGAAGCAAGCGGTGTCGCAATCTTCTTGCCCTTGAGATCGGCCAGCGTCTTGATGCCCGACTTTGGCGAGACGACCAACTGCTCCGCGTCGTTGATGTCATCAATGATCCAGACGACCTGCACGTCCAGGCCCTGGGCGGCTGCCGCCGTTGCCGGCGATGAGCCGACTTCGCCGATCGGCACTTCGCCTGATGCCATCGCTTTGATGACGTCGCCACCGCCGCCGAACAGCTTCCAGTTGATCTTGTAGCCTGTGGCCTTCTCGACCGCGCCGGCGGCCTGCTGGACCCGGAAGGGAACGATCATGTCCTGATGCGCAATCGTCACTTCTTTCGTCTGCGCCTGTGCAGTCCCGATGCTCACCATCAGCGCGACAGGTAACGTCAGCAGTGTTCTGCGGTTCATACAGTCCTCCCGGGTGCTTGTGTACAAACTGCTCTTGTTCTGCGCGGCGCACCGGAGCAGCGAATGACTGGCTCGGCGCCGTGTGCTTCCCTGCATGTACGAGAGAGCAGCCGACTAGCGCTTGCCGATCACTCGACCAGACTGCCTATAACGCGTCAAGCCGTTTCACAATTGGACAGCCACTGGGCCAGGGCACATGCGGAAACGACCGCTGACGTCATCAATGCCGCCCATTTGCTTTGGTCATCTGCGGCGCCGTGTTGACCTGGGTCGCATGCATCACGGGTCCGGCTGTGCCGCGGACGACCAGTTCGATGGGTAGTTCAATCCGGTTTGATGTTGCTTCATTTTTAAGACGTTTCAACGTCAGTTCTGCGGCCAGGATGCCAAGCTGATGCGTCGGCAGATGCACGGTTGTCAGCGCCGGTACGACATGCCCCGCAAACTCAATATCGTCGATCCCGACAACAGAAAACGCCTGTGGCACTTGAAATCCGCGCGCCTGAAGTTCCAGCAGCGCGCCGATGGCCAACAGATCGTTGCCGCCAATAATTGCTGTCGGCGGCTCGGCTAGCGCAAGCAGGTTTGACATGCCAGCACGTCCGCCAGCCAAGCCAAACACATGCTCGCTCACCCGCGAAGCCGGCAAGTCCAGTTTAGCCTTCGCAAGCGCACTTCGAACACCGGCCAGCCGTGCCCTGGCACGATCATTGTTCTTGAGTTGACCGGAGATCATGCCGAACCGCTTGTGCCCCAGTGCCAGCAGGTGCTGCACCGCCAGCTGTCCCGCTTTCTCGTTGTCAAAGCCGATGCAGTCGAGACGGTCATGCAGAGACCAAGTTAAAATGACGGGCATATCGGCGCTGTCGATCATCGCCCAGACGTCGCGGCTATGATCTGTGCCGACAAGGAGCAAAGCATCGACGCCACGCTCCATCAAAGATCGCATGGCTGCCGCCTCGGCCGTTGGGCTGTACTCGTGCGAGGCCACCAGGAGTTGGTAATCGGCTTCCGCAAGGCGCGTCTGTAAGGCTTGGATGGCGACCGCAAAGATCGAGTGACTAAGCGTCGGGACGATGACGCCGACGGTATGCGTCCGCCGCGACGCCAGTGCGCGGCCGAGCCCGTCGCGGAGATACTTCAACTCGACGACGGCCGCAGTGATCCGCTGCAGGGTCTTCGGCTTGACGAGCGATGGGTTTGATAGCGCACGCGAGACGGTGGCCGAAGAGACGCGGGCCTTCAAGGCGACATCGGAGAGACGTGGTCTGCGTGTGTGCTGCATGCGCGCAATGATGATCGCTCTGCAATGATCTTTCAAGAAGATTGCTGACGGCGTCGGTGGCGGCAATCGCTTTAATCTGCAGCAATTCGTGAGTTCACCCGCTCGAGATGCTTGACATGTATCGCAAGGCCCAGCTTAAATGAAAGCGCTTACATTTGCCCGCAAGAGGCAAAGCAGCTGGGACGGCAGCCTGGGAGATGCTTTCGCGTGACCGTGTCGCGTCGGTCCATAGTCGGTATGGCAACCTTGCTTGTCCTCGTGGCGGCCTGGACGGTCCTGACGTCGCTGACAGGCATCATCAATACCGGTCGCTTTCCAGCACCCGAACAGGTCTGGCAGTCCTTCCGGCAAGCGGCCATAGCGGGCTACGCAGACGCCACGCTGTTGCAGCACGCATTGCGCAGCTTACGGCTTGTCGCCATGGGCTTCGCCGTTGCCGTAAGCGTTGGCGTCCCGCTCGGTTTATTGATGGGCTGGAACCGCAAAGCCGAAGCGCTGATCAATCCCGTTTTCTCGTTGATCCGGCCTATTCCACCGCTAGCCTGGATACCACTGGCGATCCTTTGGCTTGGCCTCGGTGATGCTGCCAAGATCATGGTGATCTTCTTTGCCGCCTTCGTGCCCTCGGTTATCAATACATATACCGGCGTTCGCACCATCGAGCCATCAATCATCGAGGCGGCGCAGATGCTCGGCACCGGCCGCTGGACATTCATCTTCGAAGTGCTCGTGCCAGCTGCCCTGCCCATGATCTTCACCGGCCTGCGCCTCTCGCTGCAGGCCTCGTGGACCACGCTGGTGGCAGCTGAGTTGGTCGGTGCACTTGCCGGCCTTGGGCGCGTGCTCAACTCAGCGCAGCAGGACATCTACCCCGCCATGATTATGGTCGGCATGATCGCGGTTGGTGCCCTCGGTTGGGCGACGACGCGGCTGCTGGGACTGGTCGAAAGCCGCGCAATGCCTTGGCAGGTGGTGCGGGCATGAGCCAGCAAGCCGCAATCTATCGTCCGGCGAATGCGCCGCTCCCGCGGGCAAGTGTCATCGGTTATGGCCTGGTCGGCCTCGCGGCCTTTTTCGGTCTTTGGACCGCGCTGACAGTGTCTGGCGCCGTACCGCGACAGTTTCTGCCGACGCCGTTAGAAGTGCTGGCGCGGATAGCGCACCTGATGGCCCAGCCCTTCGCTGGAGCAACCCTCCCCCAGCATCTCGCTTCCAGTTTCCAGCGCTACGCCATGGGTGTGCTTCTGGCGATGAGCATCGGCGTTCCGCTCGGACTGCTGATGGGCTGGTTCCGCTGGCTCGATGATATCGTGACGCCGGTCTTCGACGGGTTGCGGTTCATCGCGCCGATCGCGTGGGTCCCGTTCGCCGCGCTGTGGTTCGGCACCGGCATCGGCGGGCCGATCATGATCATTTTTGCCGGTGCGTTCCCGCCGTGTCTCATCAATGCCTATCGCGGCGCACGTTTCGTCGACAAGCGCTTGATCGAGGCCGCCCAGATGCTCGGCACCGGCAACGTCAGGACGATCCTGGAAGTGCTGCTGCCAGCCTCCGTGCCCTCGATCGTGGCGGGACTGCGGGTTGGCGCTGGGCTCGGCTGGCAATCACTCGTCGGTGCCGAGTTGATCGTTGCTTCGGCAGGTGTCGGCTACATGATGGTGCAAGGTCAAAGCGCCGTGTCGACGCCAACAGTGGTCGCCGGCATGCTCGCGATCGGTGTCGTCGGCCTGGTGATTGATGTCACACTCCGCCAATTTGAGACGATGATCCGGCGCCGCAGGGGGCTTGCATGAGCGCGATCCGGTTCGACAGTGTCCGCCGTGTTTTCCAGCGCGATGGCCGTGATTTTGTCACGCTCGATGGCGTGGATCTGGACATCGCTGACAAGGAGTTCGTCGCGATTGTCGGTCCATCTGGCTGCGGCAAGACAACGTGCCTGCGCATGGCGGCCGGTTTTGAGGCGTGTTCCAGTGGAAACGTTCTTGTCGGCGGCCAAGCGATCACCGGCCCGGGGCCCGATCGCGCTGTGGTCTTCCAGCAATTTGCATTGTTTCCTTGGAAGAGTGTCGCAGCCAACATCGCAATGGGCTTGCGCAACAAAGGCGTTCGTGGACCGGCGCTCAAAGAGAAGGTCGCGGACGCTGTCAAGCTGATGGGGCTGCAAGGGTACGAGACGGCTTTCCCGCACCAATTGTCGGGCGGCATGCAGCAGCGCGTAGCCATCGCGCGCGCGTACGTCCTCGATCCTCAAGTACTTCTCATGGACGAGCCCTTCGGTGCCCTCGATGCGCAAACACGCGTTGTCATGCAGGAAGAATTGGTGCGGTTGGCGCGGATCAATCCCAGAACGGTTCTCTTCATCACGCATGCGGTCGACGAGGCCGTCTATCTCGCCGATCGCGTTGCGATCATGACCAAACGGCCCGGACGTATCAAAGAGATCATCGACATCAAGACGATCCGCCAGCGCGAGCAATGGGACAGCTATCCGCGTGTCGAGGACGTCATGGACCTTGCAAGCTTTGTCCGGTTCCGCACCCAGATTTGGAAGTCACTACGCGAGGAAAAAGGTGGCGACGATCACTGACAGGCCAGGCGCAATAAGACGCAAAAGGCGGACACACCTAAAACCCGCCCAACACGGAGGAATGACCATGAAGAAGACCATATATGCTGCGGTTGCAGCGGTTGGACTGACAGCCCTCGGCGGCATCGCGCCAGCGCGCGCGCAGGGGCAGGCTCTGGCGCCCATCAAGGTGAGCTATCAGCCGGCTCTCTATTGGGCGCTGCCGTTCTTCATCGCCACGGAGAAGAACTTCTGGGCGGACGCCGGGTTGAAGCCGGAGTTCTCCACGTTTCCCGCAGGTGCGCCACAAGTCGCAGCCGCCCAGGCAAAGTCGTGGGATGTCGGCGGCACTGGTTCGGTTCCAGCAGTGCTCGGGGCCGCGCGCTTTGGGTTGGTCACCATCGGCATCACCAACGACGAGTCGAAAGCCAATGCGCTGATGGTGCGCGCCGACAAGTACGATGCACTGAAAGCCAATCCCGCCAGCATCAAAGGGCAGAAGATCTTGATAACGACCAACTCCACGGTCGACTACGCCACGCAGAATTGCCTGCAGAAGTGGGGCGTGGCGAAAGCCGATGTGCAGTTCGTCAATCTCGGACAGGCGCAGATCATCTCGGCGATCACGTCGAACAATGGCGACCTCGCCGGAGTCTGGGCACCCAACACTTACACTCTCCTGGAAAAGGGCGGCGCCAAGTACTTGTGCTCTGGCCATGATGCCGGGGCTATCGTGCCAGGCGCACTGATTGCGCGCCCCGATTTTGCCAAGGAGAACCCGGAACTCGTCGCCAAGTTCCTCGCGGTTTATCTACGCGGCTGGGCATGGGCCAAAGCCAATCCCAAGGAAGCCCGCGAGATGACCAAGAAGTTCTATGCCCAGGGCGGGGTCGAAGTATCAGATGCAGCGATCGACGCTGAATTCAGCTTGCGGCCGGTATTCTCGCTCGATGAGCAGATCAAGATCATGGACCGCGCGAAAGGCAAGTCCGAGGTCGATGGCTGGCTCGGTAACATTGGCGACTTCATGAAGTCGACCGGCACGATCCCGGAGAACCCCGACCCCAAAACCTATATCGACGACAGCTTCATGAAGCGCATCGCCGCCGACGCAGTGTTGAAGGCGATGGCCATAAAGTCGAACTAACAACAAGGCTTGGGAGATGCGGGCACCCTCGCATCTCCACAGCCAGTGGATACCCATGGACGAGGACGTTACGTGACCCATTCCTATCTGAAGCGGGCGACAAAAACGCCGGCCAGTGAGACAGAAGCAGCGCGCGCTGTCGTCGCCCAGATGCTGGCCGATATCGAGCAGAACGGCGAACAGGCCGTGCGCGACTACGCGAGGAAACTCGATCAGTGGTCGAGCGACATTCTGGTAACGGCCGAAGAAGTCGAGCGGCGCACGAAAGCTATCCCACACAGATCAAGCGCGACATCGAATGGGCTGCGTCGCAGGTGACCAATTCGCGGTGGCCCAACGCAACGGTGTCCAGGAATTCTCTGTCGAGGTCGCTCCTGGCCTGACGGCAGGGCAAAAACTCGTGCCATGCAATGTCGCTGGCTGTTATGTGCCGACCGGCCGTTATGCGCACATTGCTTCGGCCTACATGTCGATTGCGACGGCCAAGGCGGCGGGCGTCAAGACGGTCATTGCCTGCTCGACGCCCTACAAGGGCGAGGGCATTCATCCGCAGGTCCTTTACGCTATGAAAGTGGCTGGTGCCGACATCATCATGACACTTGGCGGCGTTCAGGCGATCGCTGCCATGGCTTGGCCTGTTCAGAGGCAAGCCAGCGGACATAATCGTGGGACCAGGCAACAAGTATGTGGCCGAAGCCAAGCGGATGTTGTTCGGCAAAGTGGGTATCGACGTCTTTGCCGGGCCATCGGAAGTTGCCATCATCGCTGATGGAACAGCGGACGCGGAGATCGTCGCATCGACTTGGTCGGGCAAGCCGAACATGGCCACGAAAGCCCAGCCTGGCTGTTCACGAGACGCGACCTTGCAGCCAAAGTCATGCAGCGGTCCCAAAACTCATGATGCGCTGCCGCCGACCGCGCGTGATGCCGCGGCTTCCGCCTGGCGCGACTATGGCGAAGTCATTGTGTGCTAGACGCGGGAAGAGCTGGTGGAGATTTCCGATCGCTATGCCGCCGAGCATCTCGAGATGCATGCCAAGGATCTCGATTGGTGGCTCCAAGCCTCAGCAACTATGGCTCGTTGTTCCTTGGCGAAGAAACAACGGTGGCTTTTGGGGACAAGACGTCGGGGCCCAATCACATTTTGCCGACCAAAGGGGCCGCGCGATACTCGGCGGGCTCTCGGTGCACAAGTTCCTGAAGCCGCTGACATGGCAGCGCATGACGCGCGAAGGCAACCGGCAGGTGGCGCAAGTTACCGCACGTATATCGCGGCTTGAAGGCATGGAGGCCCATGCCCGCACAGGCGACGAACGGCTGACCAAGTATTTCCCCGGTCAGCAGTTCGACACCGGCGAACCGGTGGACGCGTGATTGCATGAGCGCTTTCCTACAGGATCTGTTCTCGCTGCAAGGCCGCGTGGCGCTTGTCACCGGCGCGTCGAATGGCATCGGCCAGCAGATGGCGAAGACGCTCGCGCGCGCTGGTGCGCACGTCGTCGTTCTGGCGCGTCGCAAAGCGGCACTCGAGTCGACGGCCGAGCATATTCGCAGCGCCGGTGGCGAGGTGTTCGCTCTGGCGGCCGACTTACTCGATTTGACGGCGATCGACGCCCTGTATGCGCGTGCCGCGGCGGCGTTTGGGCCACCGGACATTCTGGTCAATGCAGCAGGCGTCAATCTGCGTCTTCCCCCCGATAGTTATACCCCGGAACAGTGGAGCCAAACGCTCATCCTCAATCTGTCGGCTCCCTTTTTTCTGGCCCGCGCCTGTGTGCCGGCGATGACGGCAATGGGCAGCGGCAACATTATCAACATTGCCTCGTTGCAGTCTTTTCGCGCGTTTCCAAATGGCATGGCGTACGGCGCGTCCAAAGGCGGTGTCACCCAACTGACGCGCGCGATGGCAGAAGCCTGGTCACGGCACGGCATCGTCGCCAACGCCATTCAGCCGGGATTTTTTCCGACCGAACTGACCGCACCCGTCTTCTCGAACCCGTCGCTCGCTGCCTATCATGCGGGCATGACAGCCGTCGGGCGCAATGGCGAGCTGCGTGATCTCGACGGCGCAACGGTTTTTCTGGCATCGCGCGCTGCGGGATTTGTGACCGGCCAGATCATCGGGGTCGACGGCGGCTACACAGCTAAGTAATGAACACAGACACACACAGCAGGAGATCGACGGTGGCAGGCAACATTCCCAACATCCCGCACTTCCTCGTGCACAGCCCGAAAGACAACGTCGGTGTGGTCGTAATCGAAGATCTCAAGGCCGGCACTGCGATGCACGGGGTCATTACCGAGACCGATACTGAAACAAAGGCGAAGGCCAATCATGACATTCCGATTGGGCACAAAGTGGCGCTCAAGGACCTCAAAAAGGGCGACACGGTGATCAAGTACGGTGAGGACGTCGGCCGCGTGCTGGCCGACGCTAAGGCCGGCGATCATGTCCACATCCACAACATGAAGACCAAGCGGTGGTGAAGAGAGGAGATTTGAGGTTATTTTTTCAAGGTTTGAGGGCAACGATAACGTCCGAGCTCCCCGGTTCTCTGTCTCCTTTGAACCTTCAACTAACGCCCTAAGCCTTTTTCCATTCCCCGAACTCCCAAGATCCCCCCAATGGCCAAAACCACCACCAAATCCACCACCAACCTCTCCTTCCACGGCTGGCGGCGCGAGAATGGCCGCGTCGGCGTGCGTAACCACGTTTTGATTCTGCCGCTCGACGATCTGTCAAACGCAGTCTGCGAGGCCGTCGCCAACAACGTGAAGGGCACGATGGCGCTGCCGCACGCCTACGGGCGGCTGCAGTTCGGCGCGGATCTGGAATTGCATTTCCGGACCCTGATCGGCACCGGCGCAAACCCGAATGTCGCGGCGGTGGTCGTTATCGAAATCGAAGACAGGATGGACCAAGATCGTCGTCGACGGCATCGCAAAAACCGGCAAGCCCGTCATTGGCTTTGGTATCGAGGGCCACGGCGACATCGCCACGATCGCCAAGGCGTCCTACAAGGCCAAGGATTTCGTGCAGTGGGCCTCGGAGCTGAAGCGCGAGGAATGCGGTATCGCCGATCTTTGGGTGTCGACCAAGTGCGGCGAAAGCGACACCACCACCGGTGTCGTCGTGCCCAACTGTCGGCAACATGTACGACAAGCTGATCCCGAAAGGTATCTATGGCGTGTTCGGTGAAACTTCCGAAATCACCGGCGCCGAGCACATTTGCAAGGACGCGCGCCACCGACGAGACGCAGAGAACGGTACAAGATGTGGAAGGCGTACCAACAGATGTGATTGAGGCATACAAGACCGACGATCTATCCGAGACCCAACCAACCAAGGGCAACATCGCCGGCGGCTTACCACCATCGAGGAAAAGGCACTCGGCAATTTGGAAAAGATCGGACGTCAATGCCGCTACATCGATGCGCTCGGACCAGCGGAAACACCCGCCAAGGGACCGGGCCTCTACTACATGGACACGTCTCGGCCGCGGCGGAATGCGTCACCCTGATGGCGGCCGGCGGTTGGTCGTCCATACGTTTCCGACGGGCCAGGCAATGTGATCGGCAATCCAATCGTCCCCGTGATCAAGATCTCGGGAAACCCGAAGACGTTGCGCACCATGGCCGAGCATACGATGTCGATGTCACGGGCGTCTACGGCGCGAGGAGACGCTCGATAGGCTGGCGATGCCCTTATCGACATGATCATTCGCACCGCAATGGCCGCCTGACTTCAGCCGAATCACTGGGCCATCGCGAGTTCTCGATGACCAAGCTCTATCGCAGCGCATAGGGGCGCCCGCATGAAAGCGCTCGTCTATACCGGGCCGCATACACTTGCATACCGTGAGGAGCCCGATCCTGTGCCGCAGGCGGGTGAGGTGGTTGTGCAAATCGAGGCCGTCGGCATCTGCGGCTCCGACATGCACGCCTATCACGGTCACGATGAGCGGCGGCCGGCGCCGCTCATTCTCGGCCATGAGGCTGCAGGCCGCGTGCTGACAGGTCCGAGGGCCGGCCAACGCGTGACGATCAACCCGCTTGTCACCTGCGGCGTCTGTCTCACCTGCCAGAGTGGCCGCTCGCATTTGTGCGCCGCGCGGCAGATCATCTCGATGATGCCACGACCGGGCGCATTTGCCGAGCAGGTGCGGATTCCGGAGACAAACATCGTCGAAGTGCCGGCTGACTTCGACATCGTCAAGTCGGCGCTGGCCGAGCCCGTGGCGGTATCCTATCACGCGGTCAACAATGGCGTGCGTGCGCTGGCGCGTCCGATCACGGCCGCCACGTGTGTGGTGCTCGGTGGTGGTGCCATCGGGCTGGCGGCGGCACTTGTGCTCGCCATGCGCGGTGCCAGATCGGTCCATGTCGCCGAGCCGAATGCGGCGCGCCGCAAGACCATCCAAGCAGCTGGTAATTTCGAGGCCTATACGCCGGGAACAACACGCGCACCAGCGGACGGCTCGGTTGACCTCGTAATCGACGCCGTCGGCGCTGATGCTACTCGCGCTGCTGCGTGCCGGATCGTTCGGCCGGGCGGCGTGATCGTACACATCGGGCTGCTGCCGGGCTCGGGCGGCATCGACGTGCGAAAA
>CAWJYN010000008.1:0-104266 GCA_963847145.1 uncultured Alphaproteobacteria bacterium | reverse complement strand
CGGCCTTGTCAGTGAGATCCTGAGCTTTGTAGTAGCCGAGCATGATGTTCGGTCCGCGAACGTGCAGCTCACCGACCTCGCCTTCTGATGCCGCTTGGCCATCAATCCGGACGAGACGAGTTTCGAGGCCCGGAAGTAGCCGGCCAACGGTTTCGTCTGCTTGTGGATCGTCCTGGCGCACCCCGGAAATGCCCGGGGAGCATTCGGTGATCCCGAAGGCGTTCAACAATGGCAGCCCCAGTTCCGTCTCAGCGCGCTTTTTGAGCGCCGGGTCTAGCGGCGCCCCGGCCACGCTAATCAGCCTCAGGCGACCTTTGTCGACGCGGGAAAGCCCTGCTGCGGCCTTGTAAGCAAGGAGGCGTTGATACGTGGCGGGCACGCCGGACAAGATCGTGATGCCGTCAGACGCAAGCGACTGCGCGAGATGCGCTGGATCATACTTTGGAACTGAAACATTCGTCGCGCCAAACATCAGCGTCGACACCAGTCCGATGCTCAGGCCAACGATGTGCGACATCGGCAGGACAGCATAGTTGCGGTCGTCAGGCATCAACGCGCGCAGAAGCCCCGATGTCCGTGCCGCGAAAAGTAGATTGTGATGGCTGAGCATCACGCCCTTCGGCATACCCGTCGTGCCGGACGTATAGATCAAGACCGCAACTTGCCGGCTGCCGTCAGCGTGGACCGCCTCGACTGCAGCGCCTTCGTTCAAGGCACCGATGCCAATGTCTGGATAGGGCCCGACGAAAGACTTGCCAGCGCCGCATCGGTCGGCGTGCGCGGAAGCCTCGAGTGAAATACTGCACATGAAAAAGCGTCGGCGCGCACCGCTGTGCTCATAAATCTGGTCAAGCTCTCGAGCCGACAGGCGTGGATTTGCAATGATTGCCCCAAGCATCGATCTTGCTGGCCGCCATCACGAACGCCGATGCCGCGACGCTGTTCTCGCTGACGATCATGACGCGATCGCCAGGGCGGATTTCGAGCGTCGTCAGAGTATCCGCTACGGCATCGACTGAAGCAGCAAAATCGCCATAGCTCCAGGTGACGCCATTTTCGATGAACGCAGGATGCAGTGGATTGACCGCGACCATCCGCTCATAGATCGCGTGCAGCCGAGACGGCAGTGTCGCACAGATCGGCACTCGTCCAATCGTCTGGGTCTGTGAGCCAAGTACCGGCGGCGTTGGTCAGACAGTCAAATCAGTCACGGCTCTCACCTCTTGAAGCCAGACACCGTTGCAGCAGTGGCCGGCACACTTCCGCACCATTACTGCGGCGCAGCAGCCGACAAGATCTCTGCTTCAACCTGGCCCAAGCGTTCCTTGCCGAAGAACAGTTCGGCCCCACCAGGAAGCTCGGGATGCCGAACGCTCCGTGATCGAAGGCCGTTTGCGTGTATTGCAGCAGCCGATCCTTGATGGGTTGCTCCTGTGCCCGTTGCATCAAGTGTTGGCTCGGCAGTCCGGCATCCGTAATCGTCTGAGCGAGAATGGACATATCATCGAGCTTGCGCGGTTCTTCCCACATGAAGTGGAACATGCCTTCGACATACGCCGGAAGCAGTCCCTCTGCCTCAGCGGCGACGGCGCAGCGCATCAGCGCTAGTGTGTTGACGGGAAAGTGTGGGTTGCGCTGGAATTTCGTGAGGCCATGCTTCTTGACGAAGCGCATCATTTCCAGCCGCTCGTAGTCCAGCTTCTTCGGGATATTTGCGAAAGCCTGCGATGGCGCCTGATTGCCTGTGAGCTTAAACAGTCCGCCGAGAAGGACTGGTTGGTACTTGAACCGCTTCCCTGTGCGTTGCTCGATCCCGGGAATGACGCGATGCACGAGATATGCGTTGGGGCTGCCGAAATCGAAGTAGAAGATGGGGTCCATGGGTGTGCCTCACCACGTTTCGCCGAAGGGTCTTAAATCCAGCTCATGCGTCCAGGCGTCTCGGGTCTGGCAATGGAGCTGCCAATAGGCTTCTCCAATGGACGCGGGGTTCATCAACGTATCCGGTTGCAGGTTCGCTAAAGCCTCGGCGCCACGGGCCTTGACGATGCGGTCGCGGACGAACACGGTATCAACGCCGGAATCAATCACGAGATGCGCCACGTGGATGTTCTGAGGCCCGAGCTCACGTGCCATGGCTTGTGCGACGGCACGGAGTCCGAATTTTGCGGAAGAGAAGGCCGCATATCCTTTCCCGCCGCGCATGCTTGCCGTCGCACCCGTGAAGAAGATTGAGCCACGTCCATGCGGGATCATGCGGCGCGCCGCCTCACGACCGGTCAGGAAGCCCCCGTAACAAGCCATTTCCCAGACTTTTCGAAAAACGCGCTCCGTCGTGTCGAGAATCGGAAAATTGACGTTGGCTCCGACATTGAAGATGCAAACCTCCAGCGGTGCGTCGTTGTTGGCTGCATCCAAGAAGGCGGCAACAAATTCTTCTGTACGCGCGTCAAGTGTGTGACCGGTGAACTTGCCGCCAGCACCTTCGATCTCGGTCTTCAACGACGCAAGCTTTTCGCCCTGCCGGCGACCGCCGTGAACACTGTACCCTGCGGCCGCAAATCGCTTCGCGATGGCGGCGCCGATAAAGTCGCCAGCGCCGACGATTGCGACACTCGCCCGTGGAGTCGACATCCGTATCTCCCAAAAAGTTCACTTTTAAGACTCATAGGTCTTGAAATAAGATGCTGTCAATGGCAGACATCAGGGATGAAGTGGAACGAACTCTCAAATGAGAACTGCTCGCTGGCGCGCTCGCTCGCCGTCATTGGCGACCGTTGGACACTGCTCATCCTTAGGGACGCATTTTTGCGCGTGCGTCGGTTTGACGATTTCCAAGAACGTCTTGGCATCGCGCGGCGCGTCCTGGCCGAGCGGTTGGCGGTGCTGGTCGAGCATGGCGTGTTCGAAAAGTCAGCGTATCAAGAACGACCGACGCGTTACGAGTATCGGCTCACCAAGAAGGGGCTCGGACTGTATCCGATCATCCTGTCTCTCGTGCATTGGGGTGACGAGCACTATGCCGGCAAGAAGGGACCGCCAGTCTATCATCGGCATAAGACCTGCGGGCATCGCTTTCGCTCGGTCATGTGTTGCTCAGAGTGCGGCGAAGCCGTGGGCGCAAAGGATGTCACGGCTGAAGCCGGTAAGGCGTGACTTCGGCACTAACACTGGAGGAGCAGCCGAGCGCTCCAAAAATTGCCACAACTGCTCCGCTGAGCGTCTTGAAACCTCGTCCATCTCGCCTCGACAAACCTACATCAGGCTGACATCCATGAGCGCATTTTTTGAAGAGACCGTAACACGTGTCCATCACTGGACGGATCGCCTGTTCAGTTTCACCACGACGCGAGACCTCGCAATGCGGTTCTCCAACGGGCACTTCACGATGATCGGTTTACGCGGTGATAGCGGCAAGCCCCTACTACGTGCCTACAGCATCGTCAGTGCCAATTACGAAGAACACCTTGAATTTCTGAGCATCAAGGTGCCCGACGGGCCCCTGACGTCGAAGCTCCAGCATATCCAGCCCGGCGACAAGATCGTGGTCGGCCGCAAGCCGACAGGCACGCTGCTGATCGACTACCTGCTGCCCGGCAGGCATCTGTACCTGCTGGGAAGCGGCACTGGTCTCGCCCCATTCTTGAGCATCGTACGCGACCCTGACACTTATGCCCGTTTCGAGAAGGTCATCATCGTTCACGGCGTCCGCCAGGTTGCTGAGTTGGCCTACCAGGAATATCTGACGCAAGAGCTGCCGAACCACGAATTTCTTGGCGAGATGGTCAGCCGTCAAATGCTGTACTACCCGACCGTCACTCGCGAGGCTTTCACACACCAAGGTCGGATCACGGCCCTGCTTGAGAACGGACGACTGCCATCCGACCTGTCTCTGCCCGCACTCGACCCAGCGGACGACCGCGTGATGATCTGCGGCAGTCCGGGACTGTTGAAAGACATGAAGCACATGCTCAGCAGCCGTGGGTTCAAAGAAGGCAACACCACAACACCGGGCGACTTTGTGATCGAGCGCGCGTTCGTTGAGCAATGAACTCTCAGACTGTGCCATCAATGCGAGATCAAACATGTTCAAAGGCAAAGTCGTCTGGGTCACTGGCGCCTCGTCGGGCATAGGTGAGGCGTTGGCCGTCGCCTTTCGGCGGCGCGGCGCCAGTCTGATTCTGTCCGGTCGCCGGCAGGCGGAACTTGAGCGGGTCGCGGCATCCTGCGGCGGCACGGAGCATTGCCTCGTGTTGCCTTTCGAGGCCGTCGACTTCCAAGTTTTACCCGACGTCGTTGCGACCGCTTTGGCATGGCGGGGTGCTGTCGATGTGCTGGTCAACAATGCAGGCGTCAGCCAGCGCTCCCTGGCGTTGGATACAGAGTTTTCAGTCTATCGCAGCATCATCGACATCGATCTGCTGGCGCCGATCGCACTCACTCAGCGGCTGCTGCCACACATGGTCCAGCGTGGCAGCGGGCGGATCATCGCAATTTCGAGTGTTGCGGGAAAAGCTGGATTCCCGATGCGCACCGGCTACTGCGCGGCCAAGCACGGCGTCTTCGGCTACTTCGACGCCCTGCGTTCAGAAATCGCGCACCGCGGTATCGAGGTCCATGTCGTGGCTCCCGGTTCGGTGCGGACGAACGTGGCACGCAACGCACTGACCAGCGATGGCGTGGCACGTGGCGAAAGCGATCCGGCCATCGACAACGGCTACACGGCCAGCGATGCCGCTGAGCGCATTCTATCCGCCGTGGCACGCGGCAAGCGCGAAATCATAGTCGCACGCGGCGTCGAGCGGCTGGCGGTGCAGATGCGGCGCTACTGGCCCGAAATGGCCTTCGACCGCATCGCCGCTGCTGTTGCTCGTGGCTATGCAGACCGGCTCAGTGTCAAAAAGTAAGGGGCAATTGAAAACGAGTGGCCCTTCTCGATCGTGGGTGTCGATTGATCCGCGAGTTTTCGGCTCCACGCGAGCGGCATGCAGTAAATGCTTTTAACACTTGAGGCGGATGATGACGAGCACAGCAACACCCGAATGGAAGAAAACAGCGTGCATCATCTGTGCGCTGAATTGCGGTCTTGAGGTGCAGACCGAAGGGCGGCGGATCGTGCGCACGCGTGGCGACAAGAGCCATCCGATCTCGCAAGGCTACATCTGCGAGAAATCGCAGCGCATGGACTACTACCAGAATGGCGCCGACCGCCTGTCATCGCCCCTGCGACGGCGCGCGGATGGTACTTATGAAGCCATTGATTGGAACACCGCGATTCAAGAAATCGCTGACAAACTTGCGGCCATCAAAGCAAAGCACGGCGGCGCGAGCATTCTCCACTATGGCGGCGGCAGTCAGGGCAACCATCTTGGCGCCACCTATGCCTTCAGCACCATCGCAGCTCTTGGCATCAAGTATCGCTCGAACGCCTTGGCGCAGGAGAAGACGGGCGAAGCCTGGGTCCAAGGCAAGATGATGGGCTCGGGCGTCCACGGTGATTTCGAGCACTGCGAAGTGGCCGTGTTCGTGGGCAAGAACCCCTGGCAGTCGCATGGTTTTGCACGCAGCCGCGAGGTCCTGAACGCAATCAAAAAGGATCCGGCGCGCGCGCTCGTCATCATCGATCCGCGCCGCAGCGAAACGGCTGCCATGGCGGACTACCATCTGGCCGTCAGGCCGGGCACGGACGCGTGGTGCCTTGCAGCGCTTGTGGCGATCATCGTCCAGGACAACCTCACAGCTGCGGATTGGATTGCCGCGCATACCAATGGCTACGCCGAGGTTGCCGACGTGTTTCGGCGCATCTCGGTATCGGAATATGCAGCGGTTTGCGGCGTCGAC
The DNA here is from genome assembly GCA_963847145.1 of uncultured Alphaproteobacteria bacterium. Taxonomy (GTDB): domain Bacteria; phylum Pseudomonadota; class Alphaproteobacteria; order Rhizobiales; family Hyphomicrobiaceae; genus JABFRJ01. The sequence continues at coordinate 98,425 of CAWJYN010000008.1, read as the reverse complement.
GAAGACCTACTGCGCCGCACAGCGCAACGCATCGCGCAGGCCAAGAGCGTGTCGATGATCGAGGATCTCGGCGTGCAGATGAACGTGCATTCCACCTTGTCCAGCTATCTTGGACGTTTGGTCTGGCTCCTGACCGGGCACTACGCGCGCCCCGGAACCAACAACGCTTTCGTGCCCCTGCTCGGGCTCTCGCAGTCGTCACGCGATAAGACGCCGTCGAAGGCCAAAGCGGGAGCGCCGCAGCCGGAGAATTACGGTCGTACGCCCGTCACTGGCGCGCGTGTGATCATGGGGCTGATCCCGTGCAACGTCATTCCCGACGAGATTTTGAGTGATCACCCGAAGCGCTTTCGTGCCATGTTCATCGAGAGTTCCAATCCCGTGCACTCACTCGCCGACAGTCAGCGCATGCGCCAAGCGCTGCGCGCGCTCGAATTGAGTGTCGTCATTGATGTCGCGATGACCGAGACGGCGTGGCAAGCCGATTATGTGTTGCCGGCGTCGAGCCAGTTCGAGAAAGCCGAGGCGACGTTTTTCAATCTCGAGTTCCCGCGCAACGGCTTCCATCTGCGTCAGCCCTTGTTCGAGCCGCGCGAGGGTACGTTGACCGAAGCCGAAATCCACGCCCGCCTCGTCGAGGCGCTCGGCGGGCTCAAGGAAAGCGACTACGGGTTCCTGCGGCGCGCGGCTCGTTCCGGATTGACGACGTTTGCTGCGGCATTCTCATGGAAAGCGCTGCGCGACAAGCGGTTCAATCGCTACGCATCGATCGTCCTCTACCGTACGCTTGGCCCGGCGCTGCCGAAGGGGCTGGCGCCTGCCGCGTCGCTCTGGGGCATCTGCCAGATGTTCGTCCGCCAGCAGCCAAAGGCAGCGGCCCGCGCAGGGTTCCGCGGCCGCCTGTTCGGCGCCGGCAATCGACTGTTCGAGGGGATCCTCAGGTCGCCATCGGGCGTGATCTTCGCTCATAGTGACTATGCCGACAGCTGGCAGGCCGTCCGCCGACCCGGTCATCGCATCGATCTGTATTTGCCCGACATGATGCCCGAACTCACCAAATTGGCAGCCGGATTGCCGACCGATCCAACCTATCCCTACGTTCTGTCAGCCGGCGAACGGCGTAGTGACACCTCGAACACGTCGATCCGAGATCCCGGCTGGCATAAGAAGGGGCAGTTCGGCACATTGCGCATCCATCCGAAGGACGCCGCAGCGCTCGGGTGCGCTGAGGGAGATTGGGTGCGCCTGACCACGCGGCGTGGCAACGCTGAAACCCTCATCGAACTGTCGGACGCCATGCAGCCCGGGCACGTGTCTTTGCCCAACGGTCACGGCATCGACTACCGCGACGCCGACGGCGTGCTCCATCGCAAGGGCGTGTCGTTGAACGAGCTTACCGACACGGAATCACGGGATGTGATAGCGGGCACCCCCTGGCACAAACACGTGCCCCTCAGGATTGAACGCATCGAACGGCCTCCGGCTTGACGCGCGGAGCATTGCCACGCCAGCGACAACAGGGAGCAAGAGCAAGGCGGGCGGTTGGTTCGGATCACGAGGTCTAGCGCCTTCTGGGCGACTTCATCTGATCTCTGATATAGATCGCCTTATCGGCATGCCGACGCGATGAAGTGTGAAGCGGACATGCGTCCGCCTCACAAATTCAGCGACCGCGATTACCGCTTTGGGTCAATCACGACGGCCGCGCAGCGTGCGCAATGCATCGATGGGCACGCACGGTCTAGTCCGATCAGCGGACGTACCCGACTTAGCAATCCTATTCCTCTGCTAATCGAACCCCGACGTTGGGTCGCGGCTAACGCCTTGACCCAACCTACGAAACGTCGCCCGTATCCCCGCTCGTCACGCCGCCTGTTCGATCAACGTGCGGGCCAGTTCGAGATCGACCGAAACCAGCTGGCTGACGCCTTTCTCGGCCATGGTGACGCCGAACAAACGGTTCATGCGCGACATGGTCTGCGGATGATGGGTGATGACCAGGAAGCGCGTCTCGGTGTCCTCGGCCATCTTCTCCATCATCAGGCAGAAGCGATCGACGTTGGCATCATCGAGCGGCGCGTCGACTTCGTCCAACACGCAGATGGGCGACGGGTTAGTCAAAAACACCGCGAAGATCAGCGACAGCGCCGTCAACGTCTGCTCACCGCCTGACAGCAGCGACAGCGTCGCCGGCTTCTTTCCGGGCGGCTTGGCGATGATTTCGAGCCCACCGTCCATCGGGTCCTCCGGGCTTTCGATCATTTTGAGCGAGGCCTCGCCGCCATTGAACAGAATGCCGAACAGCTTCTGGAAGTGGCCGTTGACGGTATGGAACGCCGTATCAAGCCGGCCCTTGGCCTCGCGGTTCAACTCGCCGATGCCGGCGCGCAGCTTGGCGATGGCCTGCTCGACATCGAGGCGCTCTTTCTCAACGCCATCGAACTGCTCTGTCATGCGCGCGAGATCATCATCGGCTGCGAGATTGACGCCGCCGAGACGTTCCCGGTCGCCTTTGAGCCGTGCGAGTTGCTTATCGACGTCGGCCAGCTCCGGCAGCGGTGTGTCGCCCGGATGCTCTGCGAGTGCGAGGCAGTCATCGGGGGCGACGCCAAGCGCCTCCCGCGTCTTACGGCCGTCATCGGCGCGGCGCTGACGTGCTGCGTCAAGGCGCGCCTCGGCGCGGGCGCGCCCCTCGCGCGTGGTCGATAGTGCCGCTTGCGCTGCGCGGAGTTCAGTCTGCACGTCACGAAACGTCTGATCGGCTGCGGCCAAGTGGTCGGCCTGCGCTTGGCGCGCGGCTTCGGCGTCTGACACGGCCGACAACAGCTTGTCGCGCTGTTCGGCCAGCATGTCCGGCAGCTCAGCGAACGTTTCGAGTTCTTCGAGACTGGTTTCGAGCCGCGCTTTCAGGTCGGCTGTCTGCGTTTCCGCACTGGCTTTGCGCTCGGCCCAGCGTGTGATTTCCGCGCCTATTTCAGCGAGACGCGCGAGCCGCGCCTTGTGCTCACGATCAAGCGTGGCAAGTTCGGCACGGGCGTTGGCGTAGGCGGTGCGCTTTTCGCCGGCGTCTTCTTGGCAGACCGCCAACTGGTCTTCGAATGGATCCGCTTCGCTGAGGGTTTCCAGCGCAATCTCAACTTCGGCGAGGCGTTCGCCCACGTCTGCCAGGGCTTCCTCGGCGATCTCGCGGGCCTCGGCGATGCTGGCGAGTTTTTGCTGCGTTTCGCGGGCTTGCTGTTCCATGACGGTGAGCGACTGCCGCGCGTCGGCAAGGCGCATCTGCGTTTCACGCGCGCGCTGACGCTGCAGGCGGACAGTCTCGTCGGCGGCGCGATGGGTGGCAATCGCTTTGGCTTCGGCGGCAAGCTGGGTCTTCGAGGCCGCTTGCAGCGCATCGAGTTCGCCCGCCAGCCCGCCCAGCCGGTTGCGCTGCGCGAGCCGCACCGCCGAAGCACTATCGCCGTGGGCTGCGGCGACAAAGCCATCCCAGCGCCAGAGATCGCCCTGCTTGGAGACCAGCCGCTGGCCAGACTTCAACCGTGCCTGCAGGCGGGGACCGTCGGCAGCATCGACGACACCGATCTGCGCCAGCCGCCGCGCCAGCTCCAGCGGCCCCGTGACGCGCGACGCCAGCGGCTCAATGCCCTTGGGCAAACCGGGGTCGGCCACCTCGGGTTTGTTGGCCAGCCAGTGCACGGGGCTGTCTTGTGTCAGCGGCACTTCGAGATCGTCGCCGAGCGCAGCCCCCAGCGCGGTTTCGTAGCCGGGTTCGACGGTGAGACTGTCAACGATAGGCGGGAACACCACTTCGCCTTGCGGCTTCAGCAGTTTGAAAAGCGTCTCAACCTCCACCGCCAGCCGTTCGGCGGCGAGGCGGGTCGACTGCGCGCCGTCGCGCGCGGCGGTGACAATGGTCGATGTTTCGATCACCCGCGCCTCGGCATCGAGCAGCGCGGCGTCGATCTCTTCGTGGTCGCCAAGCAGAGCCTGGCCTTCGGCTTGCAGCGCCGTGAGACGGACCGCATCCGGTGCGCGGCCGATCACATCCCGGTGCTGCGCTGCCAGCGCCGCCAGTTGCCGTTCAAGCTTCAAGCGCGCCTCCCGGCGTTCGTGTGCCTGCGCTTCCAAGCTCTTGCGGCGCGCGCGCGCTTCGGCAGCAGCAGCCTGCAGGCCGGCGAGACGCTGATCGATCGTCTTCACCGCGGCCTCGGCCGCAGCAACGGCAGTTTCAGCGCGCGTTTCGAAATCACGGGCCGTCGTCTCGGTCCGCTCCAGGACGGTCTTCTCACGCACGAGCCGCTGATGCGTTTCGGCGGCTTCTTTGACGAGCGCTTCTTCCCGCGCAGCGTCACGCGTCATCTGTTCGGCACGCAGTTGCAGCTCCCGCTGGCGATCGGCCTGCCGCTGCGCCTCGCGTTCGAAGTTGTCGCGCTCAACCGTGAGGCGATGCAGCGCCGCGGCTTTGGCGGCTTCCGCCTCGCGCAGCGACGGCAGCACTTCGGCGGCCGCCAGTTCGTCGCGCACCAGCGCGCTTTCCACTTGCGTTGCAGCAGCGACGGCTTCCAGCGTCGCACGCAACGCGGCCTCTTCGCGATCAACCTGTGCGAGCGCCTCCACCCAGCCCAGATGATGCAACAACGCTTCGGCTCTGCGGATTTCGGCGGAAAGTTCCTTGTAGCGCTTGGCCTGCCGCGCCTGACGTTTCAGCGCCTCGACTTGCGACGTCAGCTGACCCAGCACATCGGAGACACGCGCGAGATTGGCGTCAGCCGCCTTCAGCCGCAGCTCGGCATCATGCCGCCGCGAGTGCAACCCGGCGACGCCGGCGGCATCTTCCAGAATGCGGCGGCGCTGCTCGGGCTTGGCGTTGACGATCTCGGCAATCTGGCCTTGCCGCACCAGCGCCGGCGATCGCGCCCCGGTCGCCGCATCCTCAAACAGAATTTTGATATCGCGCGCCCGGGTTTCTTTGGAGTTGACCCGATAGGCCGAACCCATGTCGCGCTCGATCCGGCGCGTGATCTCAAGCACGTCAGTGTCGTTGAACTCGGCCGGCGCGAGACGGGCAGAGTTATCGACGAACATGGTCACTTCGGCGATGTTGCGTCCGGGCCGGGTGGTGGTGCCGGAGAAGATCACGTCTTCCATCGACGACGCGCGCATGGACTTATACGACGTCTCCCCCATCACCCAGCGCAGCGCTTCGAGCAGGTTCGACTTGCCACAACCATTAGGGCCGACAACGCCGGTTAGGCCCTTCTCGATGACCAGCTCGGTCGGCTCGACAAAAGACTTGAAACCCAGCAATCGCAGCTTGGTGATGTGCATGCCTGCGGGGGTCCCGTGCCTAATCACTCAGAGCGTAGCAGCGTTCGGAGTTCGTAGGTTGGGTTAGGCCGTTTCAGGCCGTAACCCAACATCAGCTTGTGCCGAAGTGTTGGGTTACGCAGCAGAAGTGCTGCTAACCCAACCTACATTGACCTCTGAAACGCTCGACAAGATGGGCTAATTGACCTTCGCCTGCGCAGCCGGTGCGGTTGTAGCTGCGGCGACAGCGGCACGGATGTCATCGATCCCGAGCGTGCCCTTCACCAACCGCGCGTTGACGAAGAAATTCGGCGTGCCAATGATGCCCAACTGACGTCCGCGATCCTTGATCTGAATTCAACTTCGTGATCATGTCCTGATTCTTGAGACAGCCGTCAAATTGCTCGCCCGTTATCCCCACTTGGGCAGCCACTTTGAGGATCTGGTCGGTGCGGACGTCTTGGCTCACCCAGTTGCCCTGCTGCTCCATGAATTTGCCGTACAGCGCCATGTACTTGTCGGGCGGCGCACAGCGCATCGCAATTGTCGCAGTGCCGGATGACTTGCCGATCGGAAACTCACGCAGAATGTAGCGCACTTTTCCGGTGTCGATGTAGGCGCGCTTCAACTCAGGGTAAACGTCGGCGTGGAACTTGCGGCAGTGCGGGCAAGTCATCGACGAATACTGCACCAGCGTCACTGGAGCATCCGCGCGGCCCCAGCTCGCCTCTGGCAGCGGCCCGGGTTGCATGACGTCAGCTATCGTCGGCTTGGCAATCACATCGCGGGCCGACTGCGCCGTCTCGGAAACCGGGTTGTAGGGATTGAAACCAGCCTTATCCGGCGTCTGCGTGTCCCCCGTCAGCGCCGCCGTCAGCCCGGTATTCTCACCCGTGCACGCACCCAGCATGAGCGCGAGACCAAGCGCTAAGCCTGCCATTGCGGAAAGCCGTCTCGCATCTTTCTGGCGCGCGGTCACAACCATTCGATACTCACCTCGCTCGTCATCCCGGCGGAGGCCGGGACCCTCGGCAAGCTTGCCTGCAACCTCATCTTTGTCGTGGGTGCCGGCCTGCGCCGGCATGACGAAAAATTGGGAGGCAGTCACGCGAGCCGTTTCCACACCATTCCAAACTCAGCTCTTGGTCGCTTCCGCGATGGCTTTTTCGAAAGCTTCCAGCGTCGGGGTGTCTTTGAGCTTCTTGCCATTGATGAAGAACGTCGGGGTGCTGTCGACGCCGAATTGCTTGCTGGCGCGCTCGCGGCCCTGGCTGATCTTGTCGAGCAGATCCTGGTCGGTCAGGCACTTGTCAAAGCTTTCCTGCGTGAAACCCGCCTGCTTGGCGATCTTGAACAGTTCCGGCACCGCGCTTTGGCGCACGAAGGCCCAGTCTTCCTGCTTGGAAAACAGCACATCGATCATCGGCACAGTTTTCTCGCCACCCGCGCAGCGCGCCAGCATGGACGCGGCTGCGGCCAGCTTATCCAACGGAAACTCGCGCATGATGAAACGCACCTTGCCGGTTTCGATGTACTTCTCTTTCAGCGCCGGGAAGACCTTGTTGTGGAAGTTGGCGCAGTGGCCGCACGTCATCGAGGCGTACTCGACGATGGTGCACGGCGCATCGGCTTTGCCGAGCACCACATCACCAAGCGCGTCGGGCTTCATCAACTCGTCGACAGAGACGGGCGCGTCAGCCTTCTTTTGCGCCCATGCTGTCCCCGATGCAGCGAAGGCGGCGGAGCCGGCGGCCGTACGCAAGACAGCGCGGCGGGAAAGGGCGAATAACGGCATCGGGGCAGGCTCCTGGAGCATCTTTGGTTGCATGGCGCATAGCACAGCTCATCGGGCGGATTAAAGGCTCTGCCGGTTGAACTGATCGTGAACATCGGCCAGCGACACCAAAGTGCCACGCCCGCAACGGCTGGAATGGCAGCCAATTGAGCGCGCTGATGGGCTTTCGGCCTCGATCAGCAGTTGGGCGCGGCAGAGACGCGCATAGACCCCGTCACGGGCCAGCAGCTCGGCGTGCGTGCCCATTTCGACGATCGCGCCGTTGTCCATCACGCAGATGATGTCGGCGCGCTGCACGGTCGAGAGCCGGTGGGCGATGACCAGGGTCGTACGGTTGGTGGTGAATTTGGCCAGCGCATCCTGGACCAGACGCTCGCTCTCGGTATCGAGTGCGCTGGTTGCCTCGTCGAGCAGCAGGATTGGTGCATTCTTCAGGATCGCCCGGGCGAGCACGACGCGCTGTTTCTGGCCGCCGGAAAGCCGCACGCCGCCGTCACCGATCATCGTGTCGTAACCTAGCGGCTGCGCCATGATGAAGTCGTGCGCGGCTGCAGCCCTGGCGGCGGCGATGATCTCGTCGTTGGTTGCATCGAGGCGGCCGAGCGCGATGTTGGCGCGGATGGTGTCGTCGAACAGCGTGATGTCCTGGCTGACGATGGCAACGGCGCCGCGCAAGCTTTCAAGCGTGACATCGCGCACGTCCTGGCCATCGATCAGGATGGCGCCCGAGGTGACATCAAACAGCCGTGGTACGAGATTGACGACGGTTGATTTGCCCGAGCCGGAACGGCCGACAAACGCAACCGTCTTGCCGCCGGGCACCACGAGCGAGAACTCACGCACGGCCGGCAGATCGCTGCGCGTTTCATAGGCAAAAGCCACTTTCTGGAACGCCACCTCGCCCTTCGAGATGGCCAGCGGTTTGGCGCCGGGACGGTCGACGACCTTGGGCATGTCGTCCAGCAAGCCATACAGCCGTTCGAGCGCAGCGATGCCTTCTTGGACTCCGGACGAGAAGTTGCCGACGGACCGCAGCGCGTTGGCCGCCATTAAGAGCGCGGTCATGAATGCCATGAAGTCGCCAGTCGTCGAGATCCCCGTCGAGACGCGCCATGTCGCAAGCGCGATAACTCCGGCAATCGCCAGACCGGCGAACGCTTCCAGCATCGGCCCGAGACGCGCGCGGGCACGGATCGCCTTCATGCGCAGCCGGAAAATCTGCTCGAAGTTCTCGCTCAGTTTATTGGTGGCGTAGTCTTCCAGACGGAACGTCTTGATGAGGCGCGCACCCGCCAGCTTCTCAGTCAGCGCGGCGGTCATTTCACCAATCTGATGCTGCGTCTGCTTGGCGACGCGGCGCAACCGCTGGCTGATCAGCACGATCGGCAGGATCGCAATCGGAAACACACCCAGCACGATCATCGACAACATCGGATCGAGATAGATCATGTAGGCAACGAGGCCGATAACCGTCACGCATCACGCACCACTGTGTTGAGCGTTGCCTGGCAAGCGCTTTGGATGACGCCGACATCGTTGGTCAGGCGCGAGACCATGTGGCCCGTGCCCTCGCGCGAGAAGCGGGCGTAGTCGGCACTGATCAGATGCCGGAACGCACGCGTCTGCAGATCGGTACCGAGGCGGAAGATGGTCTGATTGGAAATCGTCTGATGCAGGAACAGGCAGATCCCGCGCAGCGCAGTGACGGCGATGATGCCCGCCAGTACCCACTTCAGCGGACCCATATCGCCCTGGCCGATGGAGTTGAACGCCAGTTTGATGATCACCGGGTAGCCGCTGGTCGAGATCGCCAGCGCGACACCGACGGCGAATGACAGCGCGATTTGCCGCCAGCGCGGCCACACCCACTCGCGCGCGAACCGCCCGAGAACGATTCGGGCCTGCGGGTCGAAGGCCATGCGGCCAAGAAAGGCGCGGATAGCGTCGAGCGGGCCGGTTTCGGGCACTGGAGACGCCGGAGGACGCTGGTCGGCAGTGGCCATAGCGCAGCAGTTCCTCCCGACCCATCGATTGCAACAGCCCGCGGAACCAAGTTCCGGCCTGAGGACGCGTTGCCCCAGGCTGATCCGTCGTGGACGTATCGGTACCGGACCACGCGCATACACCAACCCCGGCGGTTCGCAAACCGCCGGGGCTGATGTCTGTCACAGAACAGTTATGCGCATGTGTGGCCAAGCCACACTCTCCCAGCGATACTGGGCAAGCCGCTTACTGCGGTTTGCGGTATTCCTTGTGGCACCCGCCACAGTTGGCACCAATCTTCGGCCATTCGGCCTTAAAGCTGGCCTCATCTTTGATGGCAGCCGCAGCAGCGGTGGCATCAGCCGCCAGCTTATCGAAGCGCCCATTGAAGTCCGCTTTCTTTTCCCAGATTGCCGGCAAAGCGGCGGTGTCGCCGGTTTTGCTGTCGTCAGGGAACAGCCCCTTCAGCTTTGGTGCGCCGTCGGACAAAGTCTTCAGCGAAACCTGCACCTTAGCCAGATCAAACGGGACTTCACCCTTCATCATGCCGCCGGGCTCCTTCAAGGCACCGCCAAAGCTCTTCAGGATGTCCTTGCGCTGGCCGATGGCCGCGCTTTGGGCGTAGACGACGGTAGCGCCGACGGCGAGAGCCGCGACGGCAGCAACGATACGGAGCATGCAGTACCTCCAGAACAGATTGGTTTCGCCAACGTCACCCCGGGCGATCGTAGCCGGGCGCCACCGAAGCAGCACCTTGCAGTCGAGTTAACACCAGCGAACGGCCGCCGTCAGCAGACGCCATTGCCGGACACGCGTTTGTGATCAGTGCGTGATCGGGCTATTGTCTGTACATTGCAACACAAGGCGAAGCGATCAAATGCACAGTCGCGAGACGATCTGCGAACGGCCGGCCACCCAATGAACGATCCGCTGCCACGCTCGCCGCCGTGCCGATGGTGCCGCTTCTATCGCGGGGCGGCGATCATCAGCTTGGCTCTGGCGCTTGCCTACTGGCTGGCTGGTGGAGCGTGAGGCCAGGAATTAACAGGAATCAAAACGGCCCGAAGGCATGACCTCGGGCCGGCAAAACATAGCATGCGAACCGTCAGCTGTACTTAAGCGGGAACGCCCAAACCCAGGTAGCCATAGACTGTATCGCGCATTGAGTTCGCGCCGGTACGGACACTTTTAGGGACCATGGATCCCGCCGCCGCCACGCCGGTCTGCTCGGCTGGCACCGCACGACGGGCCCCGCGCGCCAGATCCTCAACCGAGACCGCCGGCGACACGAGTGCCGAGATCGGCACCGCCGCGCTCACCTGCATCGGATCGTCGTCGGGCGCTGCCATCGCGAACCCAGCCGCCTCGGCCGCGCGCATCAGATCGTCTAGTCCACAAGCAACTGTCATGACACGCCTCGTGCCGGAGACGCCTAGCCTGGCGCAGGGATGCATCATCTTCAATCAAGCCGCGCGCCTGGGGCATTCCCAGACAAGCAACCGTCATGCAAAGTTTTGCACAGAATCATTTAGCGCGACATTAATTATACAGGTCAAGACAAATCATTCTGTGCTGTCGCAAAATCCAGCTTCGCAGACGCACACAAACGGCGGCGCGGAGTTGGGCTGCGTTGCGCCGGGTATGGCAGTGTTTTGTTGCGCTGCAGTGACAAGGCGCACCCTCACGTGCCCCGCGGTTTCGCGCGCGCGGTCGGCGCCGCGTTGGCCGGATCATCCGGCCAGGGATGACGCGGATAGCGCCCCCGCATGTCAGACTTCACTGCCGCCCACGAACCGCGCCAGAAGCCGGGCAGATCGCGGGTGATTTGAATTGGCCGATGGGCGGGCGACAGCAGCTCCAACGTCAATGGCAAGCGGCCTTGGGCAATGGCCGGATGCGTGGTTAGGCCAAACAGCTCTTGCACGCGGATCGACAACATCGGTGCCGAGGGGCCTTCGTAGACAATGGCATGGCGGTTACCGGTCGGCGCCTCGAAATGGGTCGGCGCTTCGGCATCCATCCGCCGGCGGAGGTCCCAGGGCAGCAGCGCGTCCAGCGCGGATTGCAGCACGTCGGCACCGATATCGGCGCGCTTTGTTTTGCCGCTCAAAAACGGTGCCAGCCACTCAGCGGCCGTGGCGGCCAAGGCTGCATCGCTCAGGTCGGGCCAAGTCTCGGGCGCGGCCTGCCGCAGAAAACCAATGCGGTCGCGGAACTGCGTTTGCGTTTTTGACCAGGGCAGACGATCGATGCCCAAGGACGCAAGCCCCTCGGCAAGCGCTGCGGCCGCTGCGTCTGTCGCCGGGACCGGCAATGGGCTGCTATCCAGCACAATCGCACCGAGCCGGCGCGTGCGGCGCGCGCGCAGCGCAGCCGTTGCGGGATCAAACTGCACGTCGTCGGCCTGCGTGATGCGGGGGCCGGCAATCAGCTCGAGGTGTTCAGGATCAAGCCGGGCGGCCAGCAGAATGCGCGTCGCCTGCGCCTTGCCGGACATTTCAGCGACGACGAGGAACGGCGCGCGCGAGAGCGCGTCGGCTGGATCGAGATTGGCGCCCCGGCCATTGGCGAGCACGAACGCACCGGCCGCACCACGTGCCTTGCCGATGCGATCGGGAAACGCCAGCGCGAGCAGGGCAGCGGTGGCCAGGCCGGTGCCCTCAGCTGATAGCCCGCCAGCCGCTTTGGCCCAGCCTGCCGCGAGCCGGCGCATCTCATCAGCACGGCGGCCACGGTCACGGCGGAAGCCATCGAGCCGGTGATCGAGATCGGCACTCGGCCCGCCAAGTCCGCGCTCGACGATGATGGCGGCGATTTCAGCCGCGCTCACCGCGTCACCGAACTGCCCCGCTTCCAGCACCATGGCCGCAAGCCGCGCCGGCAGCGGCAGCCGCTGGATCGCCACGCCACGCGTGGTCAAGCGGCCATCGGCGTCCAGCGCACCGAGGAGGGTCAAGTCCTCGCGCGCCGCACGCAGAGCCGCAGCAGGCGGCGGATCGAGAAAGTCGAGACTGGTGGGATCGGTGACACCCCAGCTCGCGCAATCGAGCAGCAGGCCCGTGAGGTCTGCGGCCAGAATTTCCGGTGTTGCAAAAGCAGGCAGCGATTGCGTCTCCGGCTCATCCCACAGACGATAGCAGACCCCTGGCTCGGTGCGGCCCGCGCGGCCACGGCGTTGATCAGCGGCTGCACGGGAGACGCGCACCGTTTCAAGCCGCGTCACGCCGACATCTGGCTCGAAGCGCGGCACCCGCGCCACGCCGCTGTCGATCACGAGACGCACGCCTTCGATGGTCAGTGAGGTTTCCGCGACCGACGTGGCGAGAACGACTTTGCGCATCCCCTTGGCGACGGGCGCAATGGCTTTATCCTGCAGGCGCGGATCAAGACCGCCATGCAGGCCAACGACGTCGACGCCGGCACCGAGCCCGCTGAGCGACAGCTTGTCGGCGAGCCGCTGCTCGGTGCGGCGGATTTCGCCTTGGCCGGGCAGGAAGGCGAGCACCGAGCCGGTCTCCGATCGCAGCGCGCGCAGCACGGCATCCGTCATCTGATCTTCAAGGCGCGCGCCACCGCCCCGGCCCAGATAGTGCGTCACGACTGGATGCGCACGGCCTTCGCTTTGGATCACCGGGCAATCGTCCAGCAATTTGGCTACGCGCGCACCATCCAGCGTCGCCGACATGACGAGCACACGCAGGTCGTCACGCAGACCCTTCTGGCAATCCCGCGCAAAGGCCAGGCCCAAATCGGCATCGAGCGAGCGCTCATGGAACTCGTCGAACAGCACGGCAGCGATGTTTTCGAGCGCCGGATCATCGAGGATCATGCGGGTGAAAACGCCTTCGGTGACAACTTCAATGCGCGTCCGCGGCCCGACCTTGGTGCCGAGCCGCGCGCGCAGGCCGACGGTGTCGCCCACCCGTTCGCCGAGCGTGTGCGCCATGCGTTCGGCCGCGCCGCGCGCCGCAATCCGGCGTGGTTCAAGAACCAGAATTTTACGGCCTTGCAGCCATGGCGCTTCGAGCAGGGCCAGCGGCAACCGTGTTGTCTTGCCGGCACCGGGCGGCGCGACGAGTACGGCGGTTGTGCGCGCGGCGAGCGTTGCCGCCAGCTCGGGCAGCACCGCGTCGATTGGCAAGGGTGTGTCGAATGTCATCGCCGCTCTGTGCAACGGCCACGACAGCGAGGCAAGCAGCCGCATCCTTCGGGCGGCATTCCGCCCTTGCTGCCGGCACGCGCCGTCTACTTGCTGCGCTCGACCGTGACGCGGCTTACCACCGTGCCGGTTGCGAGATCGAGAATGGTGATCATCTCGCCACCTCCCGGCTGTGTATGACTGACCGCGAGGCGGCTGCCGGCGAGCGACATCTGTTTGATCTCGGCGCCAGCCGGCAGCGTCAAGCGCGCTTCAGGCAACAAAGTCTGCGGGACAGCCGCATTGACCAACCCAGCGTTCGCTGCTTGCCCGCCCGTCCCACGTGCGAGATAGATCACGCGCCCGATCAGCAACACCACACCGGCGACGAGCAACGCCGTCATTACGATGACAGCGCGGCGCAAAAACGCAATCTGAGCATCGGTCAGCAGAGCGCCTGCGACGGGCGCACCAGAGACGTCTTTGCCCGAAACTTCTTTGCCCGAAACTACTTGGGAAGCATCGCGCGTCGTGTCAGAGGACATGCAGGATCGAACCTTACGGAAACTATGAGCACCCTGCCCGACGACGCTGATCAGCCAGACGACAGCAGTGCGGCCACTGAGCACGTCACGATCGACACCGGCGATGGCGGACAGCGCCTGGACCTGGTGCTCGCCCGCGCCCTGCCTGCGCTTTCGCGTGCCCGCCTGCAAACCTTGATCCGTGCCGGCGCGGTCGTCCGCGCAGATGGTCTCACGATAGAGGGGCCGGGACACAGGGTCAAACCAGACGAAATCTACACGGTCACTGTGCCTGAGGCCGTCGATGCGCTGCCCGAGGGTGAAGCTATTCCGCTGACGATTGTCCACGAAGACCGCACCGTCATCGTCATCGACAAGCCGGCCGGCCTGGTGGTGCATCCGGCGGCTGGCCATCAGACCGGGACGTTGGTCAACGCCCTGATCGCGCATTGCGGGGCAAGCTTATCGGGCATCGGCGGCGTGCGCCGGCCAGGCATTGTGCATCGGCTCGACAAGGATACCAGCGGGCTGCTGGTGGTCGCCAAGACCGACGCCGCCCATCAAAGCCTGACGGAACAGTTCGCAGCGCACGGTGCCGATGGCCGTCTGGAACGGGGCTATGCGGCCATCGTTTGGGGCGTGCCGCAGCCGTCGGCTGGACGCATTGCCACCTTCATCGGACGCAAAGCACATGATCGCACCCGGATGGCCGTGGTCCGGGAGGAACACGGCCGGCTTTCCGCGACGCGCTACGAAACAGCGGAGGTGTTCCAGCACGCGTCGCAAAGCGCCCCGACGACGCTCGTGCGCTGCACCCTGGAAACCGGCCGCACGCATCAGGTGCGCGTTCATCTGGCGCACATCGGCCACCCGTTGCTGGGCGACCAGACCTACGGCACCGGCTTCAAGACCCGCGAGGCGAAGCTGGGCCCGAAGGCGCAAGCCGCGCTGAAAAGCCTCCATCGCCAAGCTCTGCATGCCGAGCTGTTGGCGTTCGAGCACCCCACCAGCGGCAAGCCCATGCGGTTCCAATCCGCTCTACCAGCCGATATGGCACTGTTGCGAACCTGCCTCTCAAAAAACGTCTGAACGGCATTGAGCGGCACTCAACGCTATCTTGTGTTGATATCGGCAATCTAAAATTGCAATTTGCGGCACTACAGGTCTTGTTTAAAGGAAAACAGATATCACTCTGTCGTGCGTAAGCACGATGCAATCCTGACAGGAGCCCATGGCCCATGACAATCCGAGCAACGTTGATAGCGGCGTGCCTGATCGGGGTGGTCTCCGCGCCCCTCGCGACCACATCCTCTGAAGCCGCCGGTGCATTTGCCAATTTTTCCGGCTCCTGGTCGGGCTCCGGCCAGATGCGGCTTGAAGGCGGACGCACGGAAGCGCTGCGCTGCAAAGCCTACTACAGCGACAAGAGCGGCGGCACGTCGTTGGGAATTTCGCTGCGCTGCGCCAGCAGCGGCAGCAAAGTGGAGTTGCGCGCCAATCTGGTGGCCAACGGCAGCCGCGTGACCGGCAATTGGGAAGAGCGGCAGTTCAACGTCGCCGGCCGCGCCACCGGCTCCGCTGGCGGCAATCAAATCTCACTCGCGATCAACGGCGGCGGGCTTGACGGATCGATGTCGGTAACGACCACTGGTTCGCGGCAGACCGTCTCGATCTCGACACAGAACGCCACGCTCAAAGGCATCCAGATCGGCCTCGCGCGAGACTAAACCTGCTCTGGAAACAAAGACGCCGGACACCTCGGGGAAGGTGTCCGGCGCAGGATCATGCGCTGGCCGTTTCGGGGCGGCCAGAACATGAAATCGTGTGGCATGAAAATGTCTGCAGGAAATCAAACCAGCAGCATGCCGGCCTTGAGGAGTTCCGCGGCGCTGGTGCCGTGAACGCCTTCGAGCATGGCCACATCCTGGAAGCTGCCGCCGACTTTGGCCCACAGGTGCGAGCCCTCAGCGCTGTCAACGATCTTCACGTTGCCAGCATTAGCCGCCTGGCTGCCTTGGAACAGCGCGCGCAGATCCAGCACATCGCCCTTGCCGAAGTCCTTGACGGTGTCGATGCCGGTGCCGATGTCGTTCTTGCCCCACACGAACGTGTCGTCGCCCGCGCCGCCGAACAGCGTGTCTGCACCCTTGCCACCACGGAGAACGTCGTTGCCGGCGCCACCGTCGAGAGCATTGTTCTGCTTGTCACCAGCTAGCACGTCGTTGAACGCGCTGCCGCGCACCGCTTCAACACCCGAGATGGTGCCTTCGCCGAAACCAGCGATGCTGTGTTTGTTGAGATCGATCTTCACACCGCTGGTGGCGTTGAAGAAGTCGATCGTGTCGTAGCCAGCGCCGCCGATGACCGTGTCGTTGCCACCGCCAGCGAAGATATAATCGTTGCCGGAGCCGCCGTTGACGAGGTTGTCGCCCGTGCCGCCATTCAGCAGATCGTCGCCTGAACCGCCGAACATCCGGTCGTTACCAGCGCCGCCGTTCATATGATCGTTGCCCGACAGACCGAACATCATGTCGTTGCCGTTGCCGCCATCGAGGATGTCGTTGTTGGCAGCGACCGCTTTACCGGCCTTTTGCTCGTGGGCCATTTGCACAGCGTTGGCAACGCCGATATCGACGGTGAAGTTGGCGTCGTAGAAGTTCTGATCGCCACCGTTGATGAGGTCTTCAAAGGCGACGTGCAGCTGGCCAGTGACCGGATCGGTCGTGACCTGAGCGTGCTGGTAGCCATCGACGTTGGCGCTGGTGTTGGTCGTGAACAGGTCCGTCCAGTACTGCGTGTGGACGGTTGACCACTGGTCGGACGACGAGTGGAACGCGAGCTGCATGGGCTGGCCGGCAAACACGTTGGCCGGTGCGCCATTCGAGGTGTTGACGAGGTGGAACGAACCGCCGTCAGCCAACATGCCCTGAATGTCGCTCTGGCCGGCCGCGTCCGGCGCAACGAAGAAACCGATCTGCTCGCCAGCCTTCAGAGCCATGCTGAAATCGCTCGCACCGTTGGCAACGCCGCCTGCTGAAACGTCAGCAAACAGGATTTTTGTCGAGGTGATGTTGCCGGCTTTGTCGTAGCTGTACATGCCGATAGTGTTGTGGAAGCCGGCGCCCGAGCCATCGAAGTGGAACTGCGCCTTGACGTCCTGATGGATCGTCATTTTATCGAGCGCCACAGCGCCAGACTTAGCGGCATCGTTGCCGATCAGCAGGTCGCCATTGTTGCCGGCGATGAGACGGTCGTTGCCGGTGCCGCCGACGAGGACGTTGCCAGCGCCGGTGCCCTTGCCGGCATGGCCGACGATCATGTCGCCACCCTTGCCACCAAACATCATGTCGCCGTCTTCGAGGCCGATGAGTTGGTCTGCGTTGTTTGTACCGATAATCAGAGCCATGATGCTGCGCACCCTTGGGTGCATCTCCCGTTTCTATGTTTTATCCCACCGAAGACACCGCCTGGTGCCCTCACCCGAAGCTTCACTTTACCGTCGAATTTTCAAGGAAATGCCCACAAGAGGGGGCTGATATTGCCGCAAATTGCGGGCATTCCCTTAACCACCTTGCACCTTACCAAGCGATGCCCTGATAGCCCTTGTTCGCGTCCGGCAGCGTCTTGTAGAGGCGCGCCAGATCGATCACCGGCTGGCCGGGACGGCGGGCTTCAACAGCCTTGCGGAATTCGTCGGTGGCGTGGCTGACCACGATCACATCTGAGTTGGCGCAGAGCGCTTCGGCGTCCGCCATGCAGATGTTTTCGATCGTGTCCATGACGCGCGCCTGGCTTGGGCAGGCATGACGGACATAGGCAATCTGGCCCTTGAGGTTGTCGTTGAACCGCAGGTTCGGATCGTAAACCTTGAGCTTGGCGCCCTTGGCTTCGAGCATTGCCATCAATTCCAACGTCGGGCTTTCGCGCAGGTCGTCGGTGGCCGGCTTGAAGGTAACGCCGAGGAAGCCGATGCGCTGTGCATTGGTGCTCTCCATCAGCGCTTCGACGAGGCGCGACGCTTCGACGATGTGGCGCTGGTTGGTGACGCCGAGCGACTGAATGAGCGGCAGATCAACGTTCTGCTGCTCGGCCAGATGCGCAACCGCGCGCACTTCTTTCGGCAGGCACGACCCACCAAACGCGAAGCCCGGCTTCAGATAGTAGGGCGAGAGGTTCAGCTTGGTGTCGGTAACGAAAATGTTCATCACTTCGTGGCTGTCGATGTCGAGCGACTTGCAAAGGCGGCCGACTTCGTTGCCGAACGCCACTTTGGTTGCATGCCACACGTTGTCGACGTACTTGACCATTTCAGCAGCGGCGATGGTGCAGAACTGGATTTTCTTATCGACGGCGCCATAGATGCGGGCGACGATTTCTTCTGTGCGCTTGTCGGAGGCACCAACGACGGTCTTCGGCGGTGCGTAGAAATCAGCGACGGCGACGCCTTCGCGCAGGAATTCCGGGTTGAAAGCAATGCCGAAATCCAGGCCGAGCGTTTTGCCCGAAGCGGCGGCAACTTCGACGGCGACACAGTTGAGCGTCGTACCCGGCGGCACCGAGCAGCGCAGAACGACCACGTGGAAGGCATCTTTCATGGCCAGCGCCTGGCCAATAGCGCGGCTGGCTTGACGGACGTAGGTCAGATCGCAGCTGCCATCCGGCGCGGTCGGCGTGCCAACGGAGAGGAATGTCACATCGGTCGCCAGCACGGCGGCAACGAGGTTCTGCGTTGCATCGATGCGGCCCAGGCGAACGCCTTCTTCAAGCAGTTCACCCAACCGTTCTTCAACGATCGGCGAACGGCCCTCTTTGACCAGACGCACCTTCTCGAGGCTCACGTCAACGCCGGTCATGTTGAAGCCGAGATGGGCGAGGCACGCGCACGAGACGGCGCCAACGTAGCCAAGACCGATCACGGAAATAGACGGTTTGCCACTCTGGACATCCGTCAGTGTCGCCGCAGCGCGCTGAGCGCCAACGAAGTTATCATGCACCAAATTCATGTTCTGTAAGCTCCCGAAATCCCCAAAGCGACCCTGTCAGACCGCCATTTGACGCCTTCGAGCGTGCCGTCTTGCGACCTGGCAGCGCGTCCCTGTTGTGGGCTCTCGCTGGCCCCGGATCGGCCTCCCTGAAGACCGGCCCGGACACTCTCGAATGACTGGAAGATGCCTGGAAATGATAAGAGTTTTGCGAAACAAAACCCTCAAATTGCAACTATCTCGAATATTTCCGAATTTAAAAATGGCACGAAGATTTTTGATTGTTTTACACTTTCGACCGCGCGTGACGATTGACCTATGTTGGTGCAGGCACACGACTTTGTAGGTTGGGTTAGGCGCCGTTCGCGCCGTAACCCAACTGAACCGGCGCCATCGCCGACGCCAATCTCAATGGTGTGCCCGGGATGTTGGGTTACGCCGCAGAAGTGCGGCTAACCCAACCTACGCATCTCCGCGTTGGTCAAGAATATGATCGCTGGTATAGTTACTTCGGCTGACGGACGAACATTGAGACAGGCGTCTCAAAAGCCGAACATGGCGATGACGAACCCGGCGCTCGGCAGATGCATCATTTCCGCATAATAAACGACACCGAGGAACAGGCCGCCGAACGAGATCCAAGTGAGCCAGATCGCCATGAAGGTCTGCGCTTTCGCAAGCAGCGTATCGCCGCCCTGGCCAGACGACTGGTTGCCGCGGTTGGCCCAACGCTGCTTGGACAAGCGCCAAAGCATGTAGACTTTGACCTGCGCGTTGAGCTTCTGGTTGACCGGCAAGATCCACACGTAGTTGAGATCGACACGCTCGGAGTACGTGAAAAGTGCGATCGAGAGCAGCATCCGCGTGATGGCGAGATAGAGAATGTACTGCACGACATAGGATGGGCCGTTGCGCAACGCTTCCGCGCCAGCCAGCATCGGGCTGAACAACGTCGTCCACATGGCGAGCCGTTGGTCGACAACGCACCACCAGATGAAGAACGGCATCTTGGTCGGGCCGAGCTTGATCGCCCGCAGACCGTTGCGCAGCATGTTGCCCGACCAGCGCCGGAGGTTTTCCTCCATACGCGTCCAGCCCGAGCCCTCGACAACCTCGATCGTGGTGCCGGACGCATCCGGCACGTAGGTCATCTTCACGCCCTTCGAGAGCAGCGCGTACCAGGTGCTCTTGTCGTCGCCCGACAGGAAGCGGAATTGGCCCCACAGCCAATGATTGAGAAAGTCAGCTTCCTGCAGGCGGATGAACTCTTCAGTGACGATGTGGTCGGCGCGGAACACGCTCATGCGGCCCGTCAAGGTAAGCACGCGATTGGAGAGTGCGTGGCTCTGCATGGCGATGCGGCGCTGCGCAAAGCGCATGTTCAACCACGATTGCATCCACCACGGGCCATGCACCACGACGCCCTCGTCGGTGGTCAGTGCGTGCAGCTCCGGATCAAGCGCAAACAGCGGGAAGCATTTCTTGAGGCACCCCGGATGCATGACAAAGTCACCATCCATGAACACGACGAGATCGTCTTTGCCGACACCCGCACGCGACATGGCCCGCAAAATTAGCGCGATGGCGATACGCTTACCGGGTTGGTTCTGCCGCACGATGCGCAGCGTAACATCGAGGTCCTTGGCAATGACCTTCAGATGGTTGGCGATCTTGTTCTCGTCGGACAGTTCGCTGGAGCCGAGCCACAAGGTCGCCGGCACACCCGCCTCGCGGATCTGCTGGCAGAGGCCGCGCAAAACCGCTTCTGAAATGGAGCGATGCTCGCGGAACGTCGTCATCTGGACGTGGATGTGGCGCGGCCGCCAGCCTGAATTCCACAACGCCTCGGCTTGTGCGCGCTTCTTGGGATAGGTGACGCGCCCGAACACTTTAGCGCGCAGGAAGTGGTTCATCCACCAGCCATAACGCCAGATGCCGAGGATCCCGAGCACGTACGTGACTTCGCTGAGCTCAACGCTGTACATCGGGTTGGGCACCGTCAGCAGCATGCCAAAACAGCCAACGAAGAACAGCGTCAGCTTGAGCAGCACCATCGGCGACCACTTCTCCCAGAAGGGCAGTGGCTGCGGCGCGCTCATGTCGCCGACGATGAACGCAGCGCGCGTGTCACGCGGCGCATGCGCCGCGGTGGCGGCACCATGATCCGCCTTCGGCGTTGCGCGCGGTTGGCGCGTGATCGCAGGCGGCATGGTCTGCGGTGCCAAACGGGGTCGCGCACTCGGTTCAGCCCTGGGCTCGATCCGCGTCGGGCTGCTGAGCGTCATAGCACCGTGCTCAGCCGCTGACGGATGATATTGTAGAGGCCAAAGTTCGAGCGCTGCGGGAACACGACGACAACAGGCAAGCCCGAGCGGTAGCGCTCTGTGTTGGCCACGCGCTTGAGATCCTGAAAGCCGATGACCACCTGCGCCGAGCGGTCGACACTGCCGCGCCAGCGGTAGCCGGGAATTTGCGCCGTGTTTTGTTCCTGCACAAACCCTGACGTCCGGTCGATCTGGAGGATACGGCCCTTCAGCGTTTCAGCCAGCGCCGGCACATAGAGCAGCACCTCGTCACCCATGCCGGTGCGCGAGACTTCGTCCTGATTGAGATAAGCTGTGACCTGCCGCATCTCACGCTGCTCAAACGTGGCGATCACATCGCCGCGGCGCACCGTGCCTTGATCATTGCGTTTGATTTCAAGAACGGTGCCATCGAACGGCGCGCGCACGGCCAGCCGCTTCTTGTGATTGATCAACGCATCGTGCTTGGCCTTCGTCAGCGCAATTTCATGCTCTGCCAGTTTGACCTGCGCCTCGATCTGCCCGAGATCGCCCACCATCGACTGGCCCGTGTAGAACCATTTTCCGTCGCCCTGCGCCGCGATATCGACGCGCGACTTGAGCTCGATCTGCTTGCTCTCCAGCGTCTTGCGCGTTCCAACGGCAAGCTTCTCAGCGTTCTCCAGCAGCGTGTCGGTGGTGAACCCTTTGCGATGCAGGATCGCCAGTCGCGCATATTGCTGATCAGCCGCCTGCAGCTGCGCCTCGACGCTTTCGAGATCGACCTTGGCCTGGTCGAGGTTCTTGCCTTCGACCGTCGTCAAGCTCTTCATGCGATCAAGTTCGTCGGTCAGGCGCTTGCGGTAGAAAATGTGCTGCGCCTGCCGCTCTTTGACGGCGATATCGGCCAGTTCAATGTCGCGCTCAAGCTGATTGTCGGAAACGTTGACGACAATATCGCCGCTCTTGACGGCATCGCCGGGCTTGAATTTTTCCCACGCCACGCGGCCATCCACCTGCGAAGTGACCGTTTCGATCGGCGCCGAGATAACGGCCGTCTGCACTTCCATGCGATAGAAGTTCGAGTACGCCAGCAGGCCCGTGTAGCTGAAGATCATCAGGCCGAGGACCAGATAAAACCCGGTCATCGCCACGGCCTTGACCGGCCACCGCCGCACCGGCAGCTGCGAGAGACCGACCTTTTTCTTCGGCTCTAGTGACGCCGGCGTCACCGGCACGTCGATCCGCTGGATGGTATCAGCCACCTCGGACATGGCGCCACGCACCAGTTCCTCGAGGAAGTGCGTCATCAATTCGGTTTCGCGCTCACCCAGTTCGGTGAAGCGGCAGGCAAACATGCCCGTGTTCAGATCGGATCGGATGACTTCGGCGCGCGCTTCGAACGAGACGTCGAAGCCCTGGAATGGAAGGCTGCAGCTGAGCGGCAGCTCCTCGCCGGGATCGGGAATGTCGCCCGGAAAATCGTCGACACGGAAGCCACCCAGGCTCCAGTCACTGCAGCGCACCTTGTGGCCGTCGAGCGCCACGTAGAAAGGCGCACTGACACGGTGATGCCGGCGCTGGTCTGGCCGCTCCCGTCTGACAGTGACACCCATACCCCGAACCCACTCAGATACGCTTACGCAAGCGCGCGCAGACATCGCTCTGCGTGCACCTGCTGGTATCGCATGAATGGGTTAACAAGGCCTGGAGGGCATAAGCTCATGTGATGGGAAGGATTTTGCCCGGGTTGAAAATGTCGTCCGGATCGAGCGCCGCTTTGATCGTCCGCATCACCGCCAGCCCCGGCCCATGCTCGGCCTCCATGTAGACGGCCTTGCCCTGACCGATCCCGTGCTCGCCAGTGCACGTGCCTTCCATGCGGATGGCGCGCTCAGCCAGCCGCTTGACGAAGGCCTTGGAGGCCGCAACTTCCTTGGGATTGTTGGGATCCAGCACGGGCGAGGTATGAAAATTGCCGTCGCCCACATGGCCGACAATCGGTGCAATCAGGCCCAGCGCCTTGATGTCCTCCTCCGTCTCCAGCACGCATTCCGCCAGCCGCGAAATGGGCACGCAAACGTCGGTTGCAAACACATCGCGGCCCGGCCAGGTCGTTTTAACGGCCCAATAGGCATCATGGCGCGCCTTCCAGAGTCGGTTGCGGTCTTCCTCCCGCTCCGCCCAATCGAACCGGATGGCCCCCTCAGCTTCCGCCAGCTCCTTGAACACCGCAACCTGATCGCGGGCGGAGACCTCCGTGCCGTGGAATTCCAAAAACAGCGTCGGCGCCACATCAAGCGTCAGCTTCGAGTGATTGTTCACCGCCCCGATCTGGACCGCATCGAGCAACTCCATGCGCGCGATGCCGAGACCGAGTTGTATGGATTGAATAACCGCATTGCAGGCCCCCTCGATGGTCTTGAAGGGGCAAACGGCCGCCAGAACGCGCTCCGGAATGCCGTACAGACGTACGGTCAGCTCCGTGAAGATGCCCAGCGTGCCCTCCGAGCCGACCAGCAGCCGCGTCAGATCGTAACCTGCCGAGGATTTGCGCGCCCGCTGCGCCGTTTTGATCGTCGTGCCATCGGCCATCACGGCGGTCACGTTCAGCACGTTCTCACGCATGGTGCCATATTTCACCGCGGTCGTGCCGGATGCCCGCGTGCCCGCCATCCCTCCGATTGTCGCCCACTCAGCGCCCGGATCTACCGGAAAGAACAAACCACGATCACGGAGATAATCGTTGAGTTGCTTGCGCGACACGCCCGGCTGCACCACGCAATCGAGATCGCGCTCGTTGACCGCCAGGATCTTGTTCATGCGCGAAAAATCGACGCTGAGCCCACCAGATGGCGCGTTGACGTGGCCCTCCAGCGACGTGCCGGCGCCAAACGGAATAATCGGCGCCCGATACTCACGGGCGACCTGCACGACGTTGGCGACGTCCTCCGCCGTCTCGACGAAGATAACCGCATCCGGCGGCTGATTGGGGATCAGCGTCAAGGTGTGCGCATGTTGCTGCCGGATCGCTTCGCCGGTCTGCAGGCGATCGCCAAACCGTTGACGCAGAACACTGATTGCCGTTGCTGTGTCCCGCGCCCGGAGCGCGCGCCCATGTGCATCCGTGGTGCTGCTCATCGCTAATCCTCTGCTGACCGTGCCTCTATAGTGCTGCCATTCACAACACCGCTGTCAAGGCACCCGATAAGCGCCGCCGATTTTGGCTTCGCCATGCGTCGAACGCGGAGCAAACGCCCGGTTCACGTGCTTTTGATCCTTGACGGCGGCATTGTTGCCACAACCATGGAATTCCTCGTGCGACCCGCATGGAAAGCCGTCGCCTTTTAGAGAGCGGTCGTCTAAGTTGCGCCTGTTTTCCATTCCCGGGGACAAACCATCTGTGAAGGAGTTCCACATGATCCGGAGGTTGATTGTGGCTGCAGTCGCTCTCGTAGCGGCGCAGATCACGACAGCTCAGGCACAAGACACTTGGGTCCTCATGGGCTCCAAGAACGTCCTGCTGAGCAAAGATAGCGATACGATCGATTTGACAGCGGCACGCGGTAAGTACTCCGCACTCCGCCTGGTCGCCAAACGCCGCGGCATCGAAATCAACAACGTCGAAGTCGTCTACAACGAAGGCGCGTCGCATAACGAGAAGCGGGCCATCAATTTGCTCGACGGCGAACGGACCCGTCCGATCAATCAGGGTGGCAGCCGCTTTGTCGACAAAGTGAACCTGTCGTTCAAATCGCAAGGGCTGACTGCGGTCATCCCCGCAGTGATTGAAGTCTATGGCCGGCAGACCGACGCCGATGCACGGGCCAGCCGTCCGGCCGGTGGTGCAGCACCCGCTCCCGCGGCCGCAGCGCCCGCTGGCGCCGTCACTGGCGTCGTGCCGTCGCAGCCGACGCCGTCGTCCGCTGCCGCCGCCAAGCCTGGCGTGCCGACCGATACCGGCGAAGTGCTGTTCGGCACCCAAGCCGTCGGTTTTGCTGTCGATCGTGATGTGATCCGCGTCGGTGCCGAAGTCGGCAAGTTCGACAAAGTTCGCCTGCGCGTGCTCGACAACGAGATCTTCATCAACTCGATGAAAGTCGTTTACGCCAACGGCGAAAGTCAGGAAGTAGCCTACAACGCCGAAATCAAGAAGAACTCCAAGACCCGCTGGATCGACCTCAAGGGCGACCGGTTCATCAAGGAAATCCAGCTGATCTATCGCGCCAAACCGAACTTCCGCGGCCAGGCCTACGTTGAAGTCTACGGCCAGTACGCCGAAGGCTGGCTTGGCCCGACGGGCGAAGGCAAGAAGTTCAACCAGGGCTTTGTACTGTTGGGCGGCCAGACGGCCGGCTTCACCATCGACCGCAATGACTCAGTCAAAGTCAGCCGCAATGAAGGCGGCTTCAAGCGCTTCGAAGTGCGCGTTCGCGATCAAGCGATCACGCTGTTCGAAGTCCGCGTGGTCTATGGCAACGGCGAGGTCGACATCATTCCGGCCAACCGCACCAAGATCGAAGCCGGCGGCCGTTTTGCCGTCGACCTCAAAGGTGGCACGCGCGTGATCCAGGAGATCCGTCCGACCTACCGCACGCGCATCTTCCAGCAGGGCGGTGTTGCCCGCGGCCGTGCCGTTGTGGAGTTCTGGGGCCAGCACTAAGCAGCCTTAGGCTGACACCTACGAGAACGGGCGCCCATGAGCGCCCGTTTTTCGTTGCGGGAAGTGACGATGGAAATGGGAACAGATGGCGCGGCGCTTGGCATTGATGGAGCGCGAGATCCGTAGGGCGGGTTAGCGTAGCGTAACCCGCCGGTCCAGGGCGAGATTTCTCCACGGCACCATCATCGCCCTGCAGTGGTGGGTTACGGCGCGGAAGGGCGCCTAACCCACCCTACAGTTCGAGACTTGCATCGAAGGTGGCTGTCCCCATTTTCCCGCTCACAACGCAATCAGGCGTTTGACTTCGAAGATCTCCATGATCTTCGCGCCCTTGTGCGGGCCGTCGCAGACGAACTCCCACTTGCCCTGACTGTAAGTGTCACAGAGCTTGACGCCCTTCACGAGCACCCAGTGACCTTCCTTGCCCTTGTGAATGGCCAGGATGTAATGCGACCACGCATTGCGCGGCCGCTGCATCCACGTCCACAACGACGGCCGCTCCTTGCGGGCAAGGTGCAGATAGTCCCCAACCTTGGCCATGCTGTAGCCGTAGTGGGCGAGGGCTGCGCTGACATCCTCGTTGGTCGTGCCCTTGATGACCGGCTGCGCGCCCTCAGGCAGCGCCCGGAAGGCACGGATCTCATCCTCGATCTTGGAGACAGGATAGCCGGTGATGGCGGAGACGACATAGGGCCCGCAGAAGGCGGTACGCCCGGTGTCGTTCAAGACATCGTTGCGGCCGGAAGCGATCGGCGGAATGGTGATGGGCAACTGCGCGTACGCGGGCATGGGCAACACCGCTGACTGGTGAACAACACCTTAAGTGTTCCACGGCAAGGTAAAGAATGTGTTGCTGTCTAAGGTGGTGAAGCCGTCGAAACCGTTGCAGTCCGTCACGTTTCGTCATCCCGGCTGGTGCCGGGACCCACGACAAGTAGCAGCTCATTTTCAGATTTGTCGTGGGTGCCGGCCACAGTTTACCCAGGACGCGATCCGGGGCCGGCATGACGAGGTGGGAGAGTATTGCTTCCACAAGCAAGCGGGATAGAGTTGCTCATAGTGAGCAATCAGAGATCATTCGGACGATGCAGTTAGAGCTTTCACGCAGGCACATTGTTTGGGGAGCTGCAGCGCTCGTCATAACTCCGGCCTTCGCCCAAACCGCCGCCCAACCCTTCCCGCAATGGGTTGAAGCTTTCCGCCCACGGGCCAAAGCGCGCGGCATTTCTGACGCGACCTACACAAACGTCATGCAAAACGTGACGCCAGACACACGCGTCTACGCGCTCGACAAGGCACAGCCGGAATTTCGCGAACAGGTCTGGCAGTATCTCAACCGCCGCGTCTCCGACTGGCGCATTACCGTGGGCCGTGAGCGCGCCAAGGAACATGCGCCGTTGCTGGAAAAGATCGAGCGCACCTACGGCATCGATCGTTACACCATGCTTGGCCTGTGGGGCATGGAGTCTGCCTTTGGTGATGTGGTCACCAACCCCAAGCATATGCGGCCAGTCATTCCCGCCTTAGCAGCGCTGGCCTGGGGCGAACCACGGCGGCGTCCCTATTGGGAGCAGGAATTGCTCAACGCGCTGGTGATCATCGAGCGCGGCTGGGCCAAGCCAGCCGAGATGCTCGGCTCGTGGGCGGGCGCCATGGGACATACCCAGTGGATGCCGGAAGTGTGGCTCAACGTCGGGTTAGATTTCAATGGCGATGGCCGCGTGTCGCCGTTCGGCCCACCCGATGATGCTTTGGCCGGCACCGCGCAGTACATCGCCAAGCGTGGTGGCTACCGGCGCGGCGAGGGCTGGGGCTATGAGGTGAAACTGCCCGCCGGAATGAACGCCAACGGCACGGCCATGGCGACCGTGTCAGACTGGGCGGTGCGTGGCGTCAAGCGCGCCAATGGGCAATTGTTCCCGCGGCCCGCCGAGCGCGCACGCCTCTGGCAGCCGGTGGCAGACGGCCCGGTATTTTTGCTGACACAGAACTTCAACGCGGTGAAATCCTACAACCCCGCCAACAATTACGCCCTCGCCATTGTGCATCTCGGCGACCGCATCCGCGGCGAAGCGCCGTTCGTGCAGCCATTCCCCGGCGGCGAGCGCATCCTCACTTTGCCGGAAGTACAGGAAACCCAGCGCCGCCTCACCGCACTCGGTTTCGACACCGACGGCACCGATGGCCGTGTCGGCAATGATACCATGCGCGCCGTGCGTGGGTTCCAGACCAAAGTCGGCCTCTCACCCGCCGACGGTTATCCCGGCCTCAAGGTGCTGGCAAAGCTGCGCGAGGCAGGGTAGGCGGCGCGAAGGGTCACAGCGCGCGCACGGCCGTTGGAAGCGGTTGAGGATACCCGGGCGGAGGTCGATGACAATGCAGCGAAACGACAACAGCCGACCCACTGACCGTGCCCAGGAGGCGGCCAGCGGCACCCGCCAAAATTACGGCTTGGACAACGCAACTGTGCTCAAATGTGCCGATGTGTGCCTGGTAAAAGCGGTGACCAAAGCCGCAAAAAGATCGCCCGCCCGATGACCACACCCGCGCCCCAAATCGCCGGCCTTGAAGCGTTGTTGAAGACCCAGAGTGGCACCGGTCCCGCACCGGTCGAGCGGTGGAACCCACCCTACTGCGGCGACATCGGGCTGGCCATCCTGCGCGACGGCACGTGGACCTATCTCAACAGCCCCATCGGCCGCAAACCGCTGGTGGCGTTGTTCGCGCGCGTGCTGCGCAAAGACGCCGACGGCCGCACCTATCTGGTCACCCCCGCCGAGAAGGTCGACGTGGCCGTTGCCGACGCGCACTTCCTGGCCGTCGAGCTGGAAGTCCGCGGGGAGGGCCCGGCACAGTCGCTGCTGTTTCGAACCAACGTCGACGACATCGTAACATGTGACCGGGAGCATCCGCTGCGGTTCATGACCGAGCCCGGCAGCGGTGGGCTCAAACCTTATCTCCGTGTTCGCGGCCGGCTGGACGCCCTGGTCACCCGTGCGCTCTATCAAGACCTGGTGGCGCTAGCGGTCGACGACCCCACCGGGCAGGACCGGCTGGGGGTGTGGAGTGGCGGCTGCTTCTTCCCCCTGGACGCTGCGGCTGTGGTATAGACCGTCCATGACACGAGCCTCCCAACGCCCCGCCGGTGCCCCCAATACTGCCCCCGCCTCGGACCCGTTTTCCGCGGCCCGCTTTTCCGAACCGTGCTTTCGCGCGCGCGCCGCCGAGCGACTGCTGGCAACACCCAACGATGCGCTGTTTGACCCGCGCACCGGCCGCGCCATCGGCCGCAGCGATTGGGATCTGGATCCAGAACTGAGCGCCGATCTCGCCGCCATGGAACCGCCCCGCCCGGCCGCCGTATTGGTGCCTATCGTGCTGCGCGACGAACTGACCGTGCTGCTCACCCAGCGCACCGACACGCTCGCCAAACACGCCGGCCAGATCGCCTTTCCCGGCGGCCGCATCGACAGCACCGACGACGATGCGAAAGCCGCAGCGCTGCGCGAAGCCGAAGAAGAAATCGGCCTCACGGCAGCGCACATCGAAACCATCGGCTATCTCGACGGCTATCGCACCGGCACGGGCTTTCACGTGACGCCGGTGGTCGCGCTCGTGCGTCCTGGTTTTGACCTCACACTGGCCCCCGGCGAAGTCGCCGACGCCTTCGAAGTGCCGCTGCGTTTTCTGATGATGGAAGCCAATCACCAACGCCACGAACGTGAGTGGCGCGGACGCCGCCGCACGTTCTGGGCGATGCCGTACGGGGAGCGCTACATCTGGGGCGCGACGGCCGGAATGCTGAAAAATCTTTACGACAGGCTCTACACCCCATGATCCGCATCGCGCTTGAATGTGCCCTCGTCTTCCTGCTGCCGGCGGCGCTTTACTTCGGCTATCACTTCGTCGCCAAGGATATGCTGCAGCGAAACACCGGCGCGCCAAAATCTGCCGGCGAAATTCTCGACGAAGCGCCGCTGGTGTGGCTGTTCGCGTTGGGTACGATTTTACTGTTCGGCTCGCTGCTGGCGTTCGCAACGCTGCAGGAACCCGGCATCGACAAACCCTACGAGCCGGCGATCTACAAAGACGGCAAGATCATGCAGGGTGGGAAGAAGTAGCCCGCAGTCTTGCACTTCGAGTTCACAACTTCTCGTCATGCCGGCGAAGGCCGGCACCCACGACAAGGTGGAGACTATCGCCATGGCTGCCGTGGGTCCCGGCCTTCGCCGGGATGACGAAAGAAATGCGACCGCGTTTCAGTCCTAGCGGCCGACGCGAAAAAAGCGGCCGCCCCCAAGACTTGTCCCTAAGACTTTGTATGAGATCGATGAAGCACCTCAAGCAATCCGCCAACCGCCACGCAACCGCCAGAATCAGAACGGCAGCTGATTGCAGTTGCTGAAGGATATCGCCATGAAAGATGAGACAACAGAATTATCGTGGGCCGACGAACTGAATCGTATCACGCGAGCAGCCGATTTGTCGGCATGGCTTTTGGATGCTTACAAGTTGCTTGAGGCGTGGTGCAGATTGCCTGTCGCGCAAGAACAAAAGTTCCAAGCTCATCTGGACAGCACTTCCGCGCCAAAGACTCTGTCGCTTTCCTATACCAACAGTTGGGGCGACAAGCTTGATAAAGGCAGGTATTGGGTCAAAGGACTGCAAATCGAATTTGAGTTGGGGAACAGCTTGCGCACCGAAGGTCACTCGGTGACAACAAACCAACCGCTGCATAGTGAACAGGATTTCATTCGCCACCTATCAACTCTCATCCGCTTCCGGCTCGGCATGCCCGCTGCTGTAAAATCCAAGTTCTCGCCACCAGGCTAAGATTCAGTCGCGGACTGCATCAGTGGAGTGCTCGTACCAAATGGTGCTCTCGCAACGACTGGCTCGTGCGAGATCCGCAAAAAAGAACTATTTCATGTACCTCGCGTCGCTCATCGGACGAGTGCGTCGCCTGCCTCTCATTCACAAACACCTCCTCCCGCTTTCCCGGAATTTGGCGCGCTGTTCGCGCGTCAATTATCCGGGACCTTTACCCGTCACAATTTCGCGCGGGTAAAGACCCCGGATCGAGGCGGCGCGCTGCGCTTGCCACATCGTCCGGGGAACCGAGTGAGTGATGCGCTGTGAAATGACTGTTGGGCACCGGGGCGTCGGAGTGTAGAGGCTCAACACGCGCGCGGCAGTCGCCAGTTCCTGTCGTTCCCAGCTATAGTCGCGCCATGGCTACGATACCCCCCACCATCTCCCCCCTCCCCTCCGCCCCGTGGCTCGGCACGCCCGGCATCCGGCGTGTGTTCGCCGCCCTCGCCACCACCGGCGCGACCAGCCGCGCGGTGGGCGGAGCGGTGCGCAACACGTTGTTAGGGCACGCCATCGACGACGTTGATATCGCGACGACGGCGACGCCCGAGATGGTGATGGCGGCGGCGCAGCGTGCTGGGATCGCGGCGCACCCGACGGGGCTGCAGCACGGCACGGTAACGCTGGTGGCTGATGGCCTGACGTTCGAAGTCACCACCTTGCGGCGCGATGTCGAGACGGACGGCCGTCACGCCACCGTCGCCTTCACCGGCAACTGGGCCGAAGATGCCGGCCGCCGCGACTTCACGATCAACGCGCTCTATTGCGATGCGGACGGCACGCTGTTTGATCCACTCGGCGGGGCTGCCGATCTGTCGCCGACCCGCGTGCGTTTCATCGGCGATGCCCGTGCGCGCATCCGAGAAGATTATCTGCGCATCCTTCGCTTCTTCCGCTTCTCGGCACGCTACGTGACGAACGGTGCAGATGCAGAAGGGCTGGCGGCCTGTGGCGCAGAACGCGACGGCCTCGCGCGCATCTCGGCTGAGCGCATCCGCGTCGAGCTGCTGAAGCTGCTGGCGACAGACCGCGCAGCCAGCATGTGCCGCATCATGCAGGCACATGGATTTCTGTCCGGCCTGCTCGGGCTGGCACCCGCACCGGGACGGCTCGAACGCATGATCGCCATCGAAGCCGCCCAGCAGCGCGTGCCCGATCCGATCCTGCGGCTGGCCGCGCTTGTCATTGCGCCTGCGACCGACGCTGGTGCATTGGCGCGCCGTCTCAGGCTCTCCGGCGACGAACGCCGGCGCCTCGTGTGGATCGCCGCCGACCTCGGTGCCCTTGCCGCACCGCCCGATACAGGCCGCATGCGCCGCCACATCTACACCCGCGGCACGGACGCCGCGCGCGACACGATTTTAGCCGCCTGGGCCGCCTCTCCAGCAAGCACCGGCGACGCCCACTGGCAGTCGGCGCTTGATCTGGCCGCCAGCTGGCCACCGCCCGCACTCCCCATTACCGGTCAAGACGTGCTGGCCCTCGGCGTTGCCAGCGGCCCCGCGGTGGGCCAGCAATTGGCATTCCTAGAAGCCTGGTGGATCGCCCACGACTTCGCCCCAGATCGCGCCACCTGCCTTGCCGAACTCACGCGCTTGGTGGCAAGCCCATAAACGGCGCCGGGGGGGACAGACCCATGGGTCTGCCCCCAGCCACCGCCGAAACGCAGTAAAACGCAGTTAAAAGACCCGCAGGCAGCTCAAGCGGCCCTTTCCCAGAAACCGGAGTGAGACTCATTCAACGAAACGCTGTCCGGCGCGTTTTAAGGGCTGCTGAGAGCCCTCGCCAGAGCTCTGGCTAGGAGGGTAGCCAAACGCACGCGAAACGCCTCCAGCACCCCTTAAAACGCCCGCATTTGCATTAACCGCAATTCTGCATTCCTTAACCAAATCAATTGGTTAAAGCTACCAACCCACCCTCGGGAGCCACCCGCCATGATCACCCCCTTCTGGGCCGACCGCACCACCGAGGATTTCCGCGGGCTCGATCCCGAACGCACCATCGCCATCCTCCCCATCGCCGCCATCGAGCAGCACGGGCCCCACCTGCCCGTCTCCACCGACACCGAGATCGCCAACGGCATGGTGCGCGAAGTGGTCACGCGGTTGCCCAAAGATCTGAACGCCCTGTTTTTACCCACCCAGCCGATCGGCAAATCCAACGAACATATCCGCTCGCCGGGCACCCTCACCCTGTCGGCTGAAACAGCCATCCGCGCCTGGACCGAAATCGGCGAGAGCGTGTCGCGCGCGGGCGTCAAGAAACTCGTGATGGTCAACAGCCACGGCGGCAACGTCGAATGCATCGGCATCGTCGCCCGCGAGCTGCGCGTGCGCTTCGGCATGCTGGCGGTTTCATGCGCCTGGTCGCGCTTTGGCAGCCCCGCCGGCATCTATTCCGATCTCGAAAACGCTGTCGGCATTCACGGCGGCGACATGGAAACGTCCATGATGCTGCATTTCCGGCCCGAACTGGTCACAATGGCGAAGGCAAAAAATTTCGTCCCCGCCACCGTCGAAATCTCGAAAACCTTCGATCTGCTGCGCCCCACCGGCTACACGGCTTTTGGCTGGATCGCGCAGGATTTGCACCCCGATGGCACCGCCGGCGATGCATCCATCGCCACCGCCGACAAAGGCCGCCGCACCGCCGAACATCGCGCGCTCGAATTCATCAAACTGCTGCGTGATGTCGAGCGGTTCGCGATGTCGCGTCTGGCGTGAACAGCCGAACGCCGGTCTGCTCCCGCCAGCAGCCAGCTCTGCTCGCCCCCTCCGGCTGCTTGTGCCGTAGGCTGCTGATGGCGGCCGCCTACGGCACCAGGCATGATCGGCCACCGGCCGTTGCTCGCTGAACATCAAACCTTAAGCCGCACCGGCCTTTTGATTTTTACGTTCGTCATTTCGGATCAAGTGCTTCGCCCGATCAAAGCAGCCTGCGCACCGGATCGCTGGCGGGCGGCACAGACGTTGGCACCCCGCTCCCAGCGTCCCCCCGCACCCTACGTCCAAAGGCAACTTGACGATTGAAACCAGCGTCGCCTACCTCTGACAAAATCAAACCACACAACAAGTTGGCGCACTAGCATCAAGTGCCGTCTCAAGTCAGAGGATCGAAATGCAGGCGCTGGTTCACTATCTACTCAACGCACCAGCGGTCGCAATTGCCGGCGTTTCGTTCTTTGCCGCCGCAATCATTGGCTATCTGGCCCATCTCAAGTCCGGGGCTGGCAGCCTCTCTCTGCTCTCGTTTGTGAAGTATTGTTTTCCATTTGACGCTTGGTCGAAAGCCTCGGCGCACATGGACGTCAAACTCTATGTCTTGGGCCGCTTGAGCTACCGGCTGATCGGGTGGGTCGAGCCCCTCTGCATGCTCATTGTCGCCGTCGCTATCACGTGGCTGCTCAGCGCGGCGCTTCCTGGCTGGACAGCCTTTCAATCGACGTACCTCAACACGATCTTCTGCGCGCTCGTCCTGGTGATCGCCGGCGAGTTCGCGGTGTATTGGTCGCATCAGTTGGAGCATCGCATCCCAGTCCTCTGGGAACTGCACAAGGTGCATCACTCCGCGACGTTCCTCAGCCCCTTGACCGGCGCCCGCCTGCATCCGCTGAGCATCATGTTCGGCGGCTTTATTCATGGGATCGGCACCGGCATTCCTGCCGGTCTGTTTGCGTTTGCCTTCGGCTTAAGCGTACCGGAAATTATTCTGCTGCAAGTGTCGGCGTCCAAGATCTGCAAAGCATTGACGCTCGAAGCCCTCCGGCACTCGCAATTCGCGATCTCGTTCGGCTGGTTCGACCGGCTGCTGATGAGCCCCCATATGCATCATGTGCACCACAGCGCTCTTGAACAACATTGGAACAAGAATTTCGGCGGCAGCCTTTCGCTGTTCGACTGGCTGTTCGGCACCGCATACCGGCCCCAAAAGGACGAACAATTGGTCTTGGGATTGGGCAACGGCGAGGAGCGCGACTACGACGATCTGGCAGGGGTCTATGTTGCCCCCGTTCGCAAAGCATGGCGGCTGGCCGTCGCCGTTCCTGCAGCCACCAGCGCCGAGATGCCCCGATCAGATTTGCCAATGCCGCCAGCAGCCAGCGCGACGATGCCGCCGCAGTTGACCTCGGCGTAACACACCCGCCGGGCGGGTCCGTTGACGCGGCTGCCGTCTGAACTTCAAGCGCGCCCCCGCGCCCTTTTCAGCATCATCATCGGTTCGCTGTCGGATTGGCCGACCATGCGCAAAGCAGCCGCCGTGCTGGAAAAGCTCGGCGTGCCGTACGATGTCAGCAGCCTTGGCCCGACCCGACAACACACGATGGCGGCGCACACATGACACTCGAGCAGGACTTGATCGAGCTGCGGGCCATCAATGCGCGGTTCATCCACAACTATGTTACCCGCGATGTTCCATCCCACGATGCCATCACGCATCCGCGGTTTGTCTGCCTGAGCAGCTCCGGAAAAATCATCGCGAAAGCAGACTATCTCGCCTATTGGGCGACAGCCTTCGATCCCGAGGTCGTTGTCTAGTGGAATACGCGGGACGAGCGATTTAGCGTGTTCGGTGACACGGCATTGGTCCGGGCCACCAACAAGCATACGTTGCGGATGAGCGGACAAGAAACCACTGGCATGACGGCGTATACGGATACGTATGTCCGCCAAGACGGCCACTGGCTCTGCGTCCAGGCGCAGCTGACAGCGGTGGCGCCAGAGAACTATCCGGGCGATGACACCATCATCACCCGCTACGTCCGGGGCGAAAAGCAAGCCGTCTCGCTGCGCCGTTCTCGTGGCATCGGCCTTGCGCTCTGGCTGGCGATCACGCGCTTGACCGCACGGCCAGAACATCGCACGGCAGGGCTGCAATCAGATGCTCGGCGACGCTGCCGATGATGGCCCGCCCCAATCCCGTGCGCCCATGCGTGCCGACGACAACGAGTTCCGTGCCCTCTCGCTCGATATACCCCTGAAGTACGCGGTCCGGGGCACCCGCTTCGATAACGGCCTTCAGACCCGCCCGAAAATCAGGCAATGCTGCAACGAACTCTTGCATGGAGCGGTCCGCGAACGACTGCATCTCGACCTTGTGGCGTTCGGCGAGTTCGCCGGTCACCTGATCGGAAGCAAGCAGCCCCTGCAGCCTATCGTCGTAGGCGTGGACGAGGGTCGTCGCAGTGCCTGGAAAATACGCCTGCGCGCACGCCAAGGCCTCTGCCGATGGAACTGAGAAGTCAGTTGCGACGGCTATTTTGCGATACGGCAGGTGCGCGCGGTCACGGACGCACAGAACCGGCTGCAACGCATGCCGCAAGACGTGGTCGATCGTCGAGCCAAGGAGGCGCTGGCGTAGTGAAGCCGCCGCTCCAGCGCCCATCACCAGTAAGTCGACAAACAGTCGATCGCACTTGGCCAAGATGCGTGCCGCAGGATCTCCCTGCGTGATCATCACATCGGCATCGATCTTGGCAGCCCCTGGATGGCTCGCAAGTTCCCGCTTCAATTCTTGCTCGGCCCGGCGCACCTGCGAAGCACAATCTTCGGCGCCCAAATTGGCGTCGTGGACAACGTGAACCACGAGCAAACTGGCCTGCCAAGTGGCGGCAAGCAGAATTGCGCGGTCCAGCGCCCGATCGCAATCGGGAGTCAGGTCCACGGCACACAGGATCTTTCGAGGTGCTTTCCAATTGCGTGGCATTGGGTTTTCTCCGCCGGCTCCTTTTTAACCCAGCAGAACCGCCGGCGCTCGCCATTGACCCAGAACAATGGTCACCATAGCTGTAGCAAGCCTGACACTGCTTGCCCTTGAGGGTGCTCCGGCATTCCGCGCCCTTCCTCGCCATGTGATTGAGAGCCCATGCCCACACCCATGCCCACCACGCCCCCGCTTGTCGGCATCATCATGGGCTCGCTGTCGGATTGGCCGACCATGCGCAAAGCAGCCGACGTGCTCGAAAAGCTCGGCGTGCCATTCGAGGCCAAAGTCGTGTCGGCGCACCGCACGCCCGAGCGGCTCTATGACTACGCTAAAACCGCCCGCGACCGCGGCCTGAAGGTGATCATCGCCGGTGCCGGCGGCGCAGCGCACCTGCCCGGCATGACCGCATCGATGACCACCCTCCCTGTGCTCGGCGTGCCCGTGCAGTCGAAGGCGCTGTCAGGGCAAGATAGCCTGCTGTCGATCGTGCAAATGCCAGCCGGGATTCCGGTGGGCACCTTGGCCATCGGCGAAGCCGGCGCGACCAATGCCGGACTGTTGGCTGCCCAAATCCTGGCCCTGCAAGACCCCGTGCTGGCCGCCAAAGTCGATGCCCTGCGCAAGGAACAATCGACCTCCGTTCCCGACGCGCCACCCGCCAGTTGAACCGCGACAAAATGTGCCAGATTTGCAGGCACGTTCACAGAACTCTCCCCTTTCGTCATCCCGGCGCAGGCCGGGACCCACGGCAAGTCTGCGGACTATCTCCCCATTGTCGTGGGTGCCGGCCACAGTTTACCCCGGACGCGATCCGGGGCCGGCATGACGAGGTGAGAGAGGTCAGGCGCGAGAACGACCGAACTTTGGTCTGATCACCGCTGTTGAGCGCGCGGCCTCGGATCGCGTAGAGATCGTCGATGACCACGCCCATCTCGACATTCCCGCTGCCACCCGGCTCGACCATTGGCATTCTTGGCAGCGGCCAGCTCGGCCGCATGCTGGCGATGGCT
Organism: uncultured Alphaproteobacteria bacterium; assembly: GCA_963847145.1. Taxonomy (GTDB): domain Bacteria; phylum Pseudomonadota; class Alphaproteobacteria; order Rhizobiales; family Hyphomicrobiaceae; genus JABFRJ01. The sequence goes on along the minus strand of CAWJYN010000008.1, from coordinate 61,166 downwards.
GCTGCCCGCCTCGGCCTCAAGTGCCACATCTTTGCCGAGAGCCCCGGCCCGGCGTTCGACGTGGCCGCTGCAACGACGATTGCGCCTTACGAAGACGAAACAGCGCTGGCAGCGTTCGCAGCCGCGGTCCCCGTCGCAACCTACGAGTTCGAGAACATCCCATTGCCGACCGTCGCGTTTTTGGCGCAGCGCATTCCCGTGCGTCCCGGTGCCAAGGCGCTGGCCGTTGCCCAGGACCGGCTCAATGAGAAGCAACTGGCGCGCGATCTCGGCTCGCTGACTGCTGAATTTGCCAGCGTCGAAAGCCTGACCGGACTTGCCGCAAGCGCAGCCAAGATCGGCTTACCTGCCATCCTGAAAACCCGCCGCTTCGGCTATGACGGCAAGGGTCAGGCAAAGATCTTAAAGACCACTGACATCACCGCCGCCTACGGCGCCATGCACGGCCAACCGGCAATTCTGGAAAAGTTCGTCCCGTTCCAGTCCGAGGTTTCGGTGATTGCGGTCCGCAGCGCCAACGGTGTGTTTGCCGCCTACGATGTGACCGAGAACGTCCACCGCCACCACATTCTCCATACCGCCACCGTGCCCGCCGCGCTGAGCGCCAACGCGCAGGCCACGGCCATCGCCACGACCAAAGCGATGGCCGAAGCGGTGGACTATGTGGGCGTTGTCACCGTCGAGTTTTTTGCACTTGGCGAGGCGGGCCAGGAAACACTCTACGTCAACGAAATGGCCCCCCGTGTGCACAACTCCGGTCACTGGACCATCGACGCCTGCATCACCAGCCAGTTCGAAAACCACATCCGGGCCGTGGCCGGCTGGCCGCTGGGATCAACGGCGCGGCATTCGAGCGCAGTCACCACCAACCTGATCGGCCCCGATCACGGCAGCTGGGCCCAACTGGCCGCCGAACCGGGCACAGCCGTGCACTTGTATGGCAAGCGCGAAGCCCGCCCCGGCCGCAAGATGGGGCATGTGACGCGGCTGTCTCCCAAATAAATGCACATCCCGGCGACAACCCCGAATGGACATCCCGGTCAGGCTTTGATAGACACCGCGCAAGCTGGGGCGCGAGTTCCGGCGTCTTGGTGTTGCGGATACCGTTTCGCGGACTGTCGCGCCAGATGCCAACCGTCACTCCTAATCCACGAATTTACAGTCTGAAATTCCCGTTTTGGCCGGTCTGGGACCGGTTGTGTCACGTCAACCACAGAAGCGAGGTTTACCCGGGTGCTCGTCCAAGTCCGCGACAACAACGTTGATCAGGCCCTGAAGGCCCTGAAGAAGAAGCTGCAGCGCGAAGGCGTGTTCCGTGAGATGAAGCTCCGGAACCATTTCGAAAAGCCCTCCGAAAAGCGCGTGCGCGAACAGGCTGAAGCTGTGCGCCGTGCCCGCAAGCTCGCCCGCAAAAAAGCCCAGCGCGAGGGCGTGATGCCGAACGGTCAGCGCGGCAAGGCCGCAGCGGCCAAGACGCCGGGCCGTGGCGGTCCGGGCCGTGGTGGCCCAGGTGGTGCACCCCGTGGTCCAGCTGGTGAAGGCGGGACCGGCGGTTCCGGCGGAGGTTTCGGCGGCGGTGGTGGTGGTTTCGGCGGCGGTGGCGGCTTCGGCGGCCCGCGCTAAGCGGTTATCAGTCCTCTGAGTTTTGAAAGCCCGGGCGGCAACGCCCGGGCTTTTTCTATTGCTGCGCCGGCTGCCTTCCCCCTTCGAGTGAACAACGAGAGGCTGTTCGCCTCTCGCGCTCTCCAACCAGGGCCTGAGGCCCTGGACCCTATTGTTCATATCGAACAAATGGGTTTCCAAAGGGCAAGCCCTTTGGCGGGGTCAAGGGGCGGAGCCCCTTGGGGCCAGAGACGCCCCTGTGGACAACGCGCACAACCGCCTTGGCGGCGCACGGCGTCAGGGTCGAGGACACCCAAATCGTTTATGCATCAATATGCTCTGGGCGCATGAATGCGACCCAAACCTCGTCTTGTCGCCCGCACGGTCACCGATGAAATTCCCACCCGCATTGCTGGACGATATCCGCGCCCGTCTGCCGGTGAGCCAGGTCGTCGGCCGTAAGGTGGCGCTGAAGAAGGCCGGCCGCGAGTGGAAAGGGCTGTCACCCTTCAAGACCGAAAAGACGCCATCGTTCTACGTCAACGACCAGAAGGGCTTTTACCACTGCTTCGCGTCCGGCGAGCATGGTGACATCTTCAAGTTCGTGATGACCACTGAGGGCCTGACATTTCCCGAAGCCGTCGAGCGGCTGGCCGCCGAAGCCGGCGTGCCGATGCCCAAGTTCGAGCCCCGCTCGCGCGAGCAGGCCGAACGTTACGAGGAAGAGCAGGACGAGCGCACCCGGCTTTATGCATTGCTCCAAGCCGCGCAAGCATTCTTTGTCGCGCAGTTCCGCAGCAGTGGCGGGCATGTGGCGCGCCGCTACGTCGAGGAAAAGCGCGGGCTGAGCCGCGACACTATTGATGCGTTCGGTTTGGGCTATGCCCCCAACAGCCGCACCGCGCTGAAGGATCATCTGACGGGCCTCGGCTTCAAACCCGACGAGATGGTGCTGTCCGGCATGCTGATCGGCGGCGCGGACATTCCCAACCCCTACGATCGCTTCCGTCATCGCGTGATGTTCCCCATCGCCGACACCAAAGGCCGCGTGATCGCGTTCGGCGGCCGTGCCCTCGAAGCAGACGTGCCAGCCAAGTATCTGAACTCGCCTGAAACACCGCTCTTCCACAAAGGCGCCGTGCTCTACAATGCTGCCAAGGCACGGCCATTGGCCCACACCAAGTCACGCATCCTGGTGGTCGAAGGCTACATGGATGTGGTGGCGCTCACGGAAGGCGGCTTCGGCGAAGCCGTCGCCCCGCTCGGCACCGCCCTGACGCAGGATCAAGTCAAGCTGCTGTGGCGCATGGCCGACGAACCGATCCTCTGCTTCGACGGCGACAGCGCCGGCAAGAAAGCCGCGTTTCGAGCCATCGAAACCGTCATGCCGTTCCTCAAGCCCGGCATCAGCGTGCGCTTTGCGTTTCTCCCCGACGGCCTCGACCCGGATGATCTCATCCGCCAGAACGGCCCAGCCGCCATGGAAGCCTGCCTCGGCCGCACGCGGTCGCTGGTCGACGTGCTGTGGGATCGCGAATGGGCCGGCGGCGATTGGTCAACGCCGGAGCGCCGCGCGCAACTGGAGCTGCAGCTCAACACGCTCATCGCCCGCATCGAGAACGAGAGCGTCCGCCAACTCTACCAGAAGGATATCCGTAACCGGCTCTACGAGGCCTGGGGCGCCAAACGCCGGCAAGACCCGCGCGGCAGTACGTACAATCTCGCCGCCGGCAAACCCGGCGGCAGCCAGAACAGTTTCCAGAACCGCTTCAAAGGCAACGGCCCGCGCGGTGGATTTCCCTTCGGCCAAGCCATCCGCCAGCCAGCCAGCGACAGCCTGCGCCAAAGCCGTCTTGGCACCGGCCAGCCGATCGGCCCGCCGCAGCGCGAGGCCATTCTAATGCTGGCGCTGCTCAACCATCCCTGGCTGGTAGAGGCCCGCTGCGAGGAGATTGCTGCACTGGAGTTCACCCACCGCCCCTTTGTGACCCTCAAGTCCGCATTGCTCGAAATCGTCACCCAAAGCATGACCGATGGCGAGGAAACCACTGCCGCATCTCTTGACGCGGGCGCCGTCCGCACCCATCTCGCCTCTATCGGCCTCGATGGCGTGGCCGATCAAGCCATTCGCACCGTGACACATACCGGCGACCGCTTTGCCGCCGTCGGCGCCGAACGAGGCATCGTGGAAGCCGGCTTCAACCACGCGCTCGCCATGCACCGCCACCGGGTCGAATTGGCCCGTGATCTGGATTTGGCCGAACGGGCGTGGCAGGCCAACCAATCGGAGGAGAACGAAACCCGCATTGCCGAACTCAAGGCCCTGCAAGGCCAACGCATCGACATCGACCCGGCAGCGTAGCCGGTTGCTGCGCGAACTGACGTTAGGTTTTCAGACAGAACCCTGGGTGACCGCGGATAAACTGGCATCAAACTCGCAGGCTACGGCCCAAATGACTGGCGGACTGCAGCCTGCGGCGAATGAGACACAGGGACAGTTGCCTCTCCACCACGGCTGCGGCCATTTGGGGACGGCGAGCACCCTGTTAGACGGAAAATTTGTGTTGTATCGCAACATGATTCTGTAGCATGGACTATGACACGGATAAAAATTTGGGCACCTGGGGGGCGCTGGCCATTGGCCCGCAAGAACCGGGGCCGTTTTCGCTGTCTTGGACGACGCGCCAGGTGCGCAGAGACCGCAGCGGAAACGTCGTGAGACACCTGCGTTGGCGCGCGGCGTATGCGCTGCTGCCGGTACGCATCCACGTCGCCGCCGGTCCGACCGGCGCGGCAGACATATGGAGCACGCAAGAGCATGGCGAAAGCGGCTGCAAAGACAGCGTCCAAGGTCAACCCGAAGGACGACGACGCCGTCGACAAGGACGGCCCCGAGCAGGATAAGGACAAGCCGCTTCTTGACCTCTCGGACGCCGCCGTCAAAAAGCTGATCAAGGCTGCCAAGGTTCGCGGCTATGTGACGTTCGACGCGCTCAATGCCGTGCTGCCGCAAGAGCAGACGTCGTCGGAGCAGATCGAAGACGTGATGTCGATGCTGTCCGACATGGGCATCACCGTCGTCGATAACGAAGAGGTGGAAGAAACCACCACCGGCGCCGAAGCCGAAGAACCGGCCGAAGAAGAAGAGCGCGCCATTACCGCGCAAAGCTTGCCCGCCAAGTCCGAGACAAAAGCCGAACCCGGCGACCGCACCGACGATCCTGTGCGCATGTACCTGCGCGACATGGGCTCGGTCGAACTGCTGAGCCGCGAGGGCGAAATCGCCATCGCCAAACGCATCGAAGCTGGCCGTGAAGCGATGATCGCCGGCCTCTGCGAAAGCCCGCTGACCTTCCAGGCCATCATCATCTGGCGCGAGGAACTCAACGAAGCCAAGATCCTGCTGCGCGACATCATCGATCTGGAGGCCACCTACGAAGGCCCCGAGGCCAAGAACGCGCCGATCCAGGTGCACGAACCGATCCCGCCCGGCGGCCATCCGCGCCAGTTCGGCCAGCCCATGCAGCCCAAACCCGCCCCCGAGCCGCAGATCGGCCCCGATGGCGAACCGCTGCCGGTCAGCGACACCGACGATGAAGACGACTACGAAAACGCCATGTCGCTCGCGGCCATGGAAGCCGAGCTGAAGCCGAAGGTGCTCGAAACCTTCGAGAACATCGCCAACGCCTACAAAAAACTGCGCAAGATGCAGGACAAGCGCGTCGAGATGCAGGTGGCCAGTGAACAGGTCACGCGCCAGCAGCAGAAGGGCTACGAAAAGATCCGCGACGAGATCATCGTCGACGTGAAGTCGCTGTCGCTCAACAACGCGCGTATCGAGAGCCTCGTCGAGCAGCTCTACGCCATCAACAAGCGCCTCGTGCAGCTTGAAGGCCGGCTCATGCGCACCGCCGACAGCTACGGCGTCGCGCGTTCGGACTTCATCGACGAATACTTCGGCAACGAACTCGACCAGACCTGGGTCGAGCGCATGGAAAAGAGCGGCCGCAAGGGCTGGGCTGCGTTCATCAAGCAGGAGCGCTCCGAAGTCGAACGCATCCGCGCCGAAATCCACACGCTTGCCACTGAAACCGGCCTCGAAATCCCTGAATTCCGCCGCATCGTCAAGAACGTGCAGAAGGGCGAGCGCGAAGCCCGCCAGGCCAAGAAGGAAATGGTCGAGGCCAACCTGCGCCTCGTCATCTCGATCGCCAAGAAGTACACTAACCGCGGCCTGCAATTCCTCGATCTCATCCAGGAAGGCAACATCGGCCTGATGAAGGCCGTCGACAAATTCGAATACCGCCGCGGCTACAAGTTCTCGACCTATGCGACGTGGTGGATCCGGCAGGCGATCACGCGGTCCATCGCAGACCAAGCCCGCACCATCCGCATCCCCGTGCACATGATCGAGACGATCAACAAGATCGTGCGCACGTCGCGGCAGATGCTGCACGAAATCGGCCGCGAGCCGACGCCGGAAGAGCTGGCCGAAAAGCTGGCGATGCCGCTGGAAAAAGTGCGCAAGGTTCTCAAAATCGCCAAGGAACCGATCAGCCTCGAAACGCCCATCGGCGACGAAGAAGATAGCCACCTCGGCGACTTCATCGAGGACAAGAACGCGCTCCTCCCCATCGAAGCCGCCATCCAGTCGAACCTGCGCGAAACCACCACGCGCGTGCTGGCCTCGCTGACCCCGCGCGAAGAACGTGTGCTCCGCATGCGCTTCGGCATCGGCATGAACACCGACCACACCCTCGAAGAAGTCGGCCAACAGTTCTCCGTCACCCGCGAACGCATCCGCCAAATCGAAGCCAAAGCGCTGCGCAAGCTGAAGCATCCGAGCCGGTCAAGGAAGCTACGGTCGTTCCTCGACAATTGATGGCATCAACCAAAGCCAACCATAAAGCCCGCCCATCCGCGGGCTTTATGGTTATGAGCACATGCGTACGCCAGCACTGTGCATGCCGGCATATATAAAGGAGCAGGCATTCGCCGGCCGGTCGTCGACGATGCCGATCTGTTCGCCGACAATGTCCGCAGCTGGGGGGTGCTGCTGCCGGTCTTCAGTGGTCGCGTTCGGCAGAACTTGACCCGGAGCGGAACACGGCTTTTGCGGGCCGTGCGAGCCGAACTGTTGTCCGCTTCCGATCAACAAGGGAGCTAGAATTGCAGAGTGTATCGCAAGGCACAACCGTTCGGTGTTCCTGTGATCCTCACTGACTTCGGCCTTCTCCGTAGACCTTCACGATTGCGCGATTTGGACTCCCCGGCCACGTGCGGTAATTCAATTGGATCTCGCGCAGATAGCTCCGCTCGCCCGGTAGTTCGACTGCCAGATCGGTTCCTTGTCGCAGATCACGGCCGACCAGAACCGTTTCGGTAAAGTCATTGATATAGACTATGCGCAGATCATCTAGTTGAATTTTGCCCTCGGACACGATGAAACGCAGCCGCTTGAACCGGTGCGAATTGTACCACACCTCGTCATTGGCAAGCCGAATGACGTGACCGGTCCCGGTAAAGCTCACGGTATCCTGCCCCAGCATCGTCCAGTTCGGCGGCGTGTCCGCACCTACCTGCGACAGGCCGATCCGACTGTTCAAACCGAAAACACGCACGCGCGGCTGGAGCCACTGGTCGAACACGCCGCCGAACGTATTGCCGCCAACCGCGTTGTAAGTCATCTCAATCTGCGCGATGTAGCTGCGGCGGCCGGGCAACTCTACGACGACGCTCGCGCCAGGACGCACCGATTTGTCCAGCGGCAGCTTTTCCTCGTACCCGTTGATGTAGCGCACGAGCAGACTCTGCAGTTTGACCTCGCCGCGGTCGGCCGTAAGTCTCAGGCGGTCATAGCTGCGATTGCGGTAGAACGAATAGGACTGGCCGACCGATACAACGTCGCGCGCCACCGCGAACCCGACGCGCGTCTCCCCGAGTAGCTCCCATATGGGTTTAGGATCACTGCGGCCCTGCGCAAGCGCCATCGTGCCAGTGGTCACCGTGGTCGCGCAAACAAGCATAACCAACCAAATTCTACGCGCCATTCTGCCTCCGTTTCCTGGTTCGAGCATGACCAGCGACCGATCGGTTCTGGGCCTCGCCACGATCCAACCTTGTGCATGGTTTCTTCGATCAGGACAAATTCTGTCAAAGAGAGTCCTTGACGATGTGAACTGAACCGCTCCGGGTTTGCCGGGGCTCCAACTCTTGGCAGCCATGACTAAGCAAGCCAAATCTCCACCGCGGTGCTCGCCTAAAGCACGTAAGCGCGCCATCCGCAGTGTGCGCGAGCTTCGGCCGCATTGTCACAGTGAATGGGCACGCTCACCGCAATCACCGCTACGAACAATTGCGCGGCGCAGACCTTGTCGAAGTGCCTGGATTACGTCCCAGCTGCAGACACGGAAATGACTGCCTCAGCAAACCTGCCGATGCACCCTGTTGGCCCATTTCGTCGGACACCCTTCGGCAGCTTTCTGGCGTGGCTCTGCCGTAGAATTGAATGCAGGATAGGGCTGCGCGTAGCTTCCGGCCAACTTCCGCTCCCTCTGCGTTGCAGCCCTAGGCCGCTTGTCGCATGAAAGAGTGCGCGCAGGCGCCCCACGCATCAGAGCCCACCCCCCTCACGCCTCCACCACCCCACCACCGTCGTCGGCTCTGCCACCGGCTCCCCATCAGCCTTCAGCCCGTCGATGTGAAACCGGATGGCGTCGCGCAGGTCGCGTTAGCCGGCGCGTCGCGCCCGTTGCGTGACACCCGCCACGTGTCAAATTGCACCTCGGTGTGAGTGATGTGATCCTTCTGCCATGACCCAACTCGATCAAGTCAAGCAAGCGGCAGCCAAGCTCTCGATTGATGAGCGCGAGACGCTGCGGGCCTTTCTCGACGAACTCGACGCCGCGGCCTTCGATGCGCGCATCGCGCGGGACGCTGAAACGGGCAAACTCGATGCGCTCGCAGAAGAAGCGCTTGCGGATCACCGGAGCGGCCAAACCAAGCGACTGCGCTAGACGATGGCGCACCAGGCCAGCCGCAAGTTTTGGCAGGCCAATGACGCGTTGCCGCCTTTGGTTTTGGATCGGACACCACGGCGAGTACGATCGCATCGTTCGATAGGCGGGGAGACGGCGCTCTCCCCAAATCGCTCGCGCGATGGAAGCGGCTGTCCGCCGCTTGCCATTCCCGCCGCTTGCCATTCCCGCCCCTTGCCATTCCCGCCTCTTGCCATTCCCGCCCCTTGCCATTCCCAATGAGGGGAGCGCTCCGTAACCTGCGATTTGGAATGGCTGCGCTGTGCTCGCGAATTGCCAATTTTTCGGGTCAATTGAGCAGACTGGCCGCTCTGGCCCATCTGTGCTACCTGCAACCCCTAACCGGGTCCACCCCGCCGCGCCAAAACGTGCGGCGAGACCAGTTTTTGGACAGCAGGAGATGATCACCATGCGTAATGCTTTGAAATATACCGCGATTGCTGCCCTGGCCGCCGTGACGGCTGTGAGCGCCGCCCACGCCGCCAAAACGACGGTCGACACGCGCCACGATGGACGGACGTCCGTGTCCGCGCCGCACACCCGCGTTGCCGTGCAGCCCAAGCGCACAAAAGTGCGCGTCGAGGCGCCCTATACCTCCGTGCGGGTCAACACCGCCACCAACCACGTTCGCATCCGCGTCCCCTATTACAGCGGCGATATCCGCTGGTAAGGCCGCCAGAAACGCCCCAGAAACGCCCCAGAAATGCTAACGGCGAGCAATCCTCCCGGATCGCTCGCCGCTGTTGTTTTCGTCCGCATCAGAGCAGACCGACCCGTTAGGTCATCTCAGCCCTTCGGCTGCCCACCGCCAAAGGGATAATCGCCGGGACTCTGGCTTTGGCCCTGGCTCGGACCCGTCGGGCCGCTACCAGTCGGACCCGGCCCTTGCGCCGGCCGGTTGCGCCGGTCGGTCATGAACTGATCGAACTCGGCCTTGTCTTTCGCCTCGCGCAGGCGGTCGAGGAACGACTTGAACTCGCCGAACTCTTCTTCCAGACGCCGCACGGTTTCCGCCCGGTATTCATCGAACGCCTTGTTGCCGCTCGGCGCAAAACCGGCACCCGCAAACCCACCGGCGAAGCGCTGGCCACGATCACTCATGCCGCCACTGCCGCGGCCCTGCCAGCGTTCCATCTTGTCCTGAAAACGCGCCATCTTGCGCTCCCACCGGGTGCTGCCATCGCCCCAGCTCGAATTGCATCCACGTCCCATGCGACCGCTCCATATCAAATAAGCCAAGATTGATAGTCCGACGGGCCAGAACAGAACGAAGCCGAGCACCATGACGGCGATCCAAGCCGCCTGCCCCATATCGTCCAGCTTTGCCACAAGCTCTGACATGTGGTTCTCCTGATTATGTAAATGTTACTTACATTCACATATTTGGGCAACGCCACCTGAACCGTCAAGGGGTGGCCGGAAATTTTCTGAGCCGCAACGCTCACCCCCGCTTGGCCCCCAGGCCATCGAGATAGATCAGCACCGCCGCCTCCAGCAGTTCGGCTGGGTCCATCGGCAGCGCCCGTCTGGATTTGTCCCCGCGCGCGAACAAGCTGGCGATGCCATGGCTCAGCGACCAGATGTGCAGCGCCATCATCAGTGCTGGCGGCCGCCCTTGCGCCGGCAGGCTCGCCACCAAGCGTCTCGCAGGCGCCACGCAACACCACAAAAGCCGCTTCACTGGCGGCCGCCAGCTCCGGATAATCGCCCAGGCACAGCCCCGCCTCGAACATGGCGGCATAGTGCGCCGGTTGCATGCTGGCAAACGCCAGATACGCTGCACCCAGCCGGTGCAGGGCCGCCACGGGCTCGGGCCGCCCCTCGTCCCAGGCCGTTTTCAGACCTGCCGCGAAATCGTCAAAGCCGCGCTTGGCAATATCCGCCATCAGCGCATCGCGATCGCGGTAATGGCGATAAGGCGCCGCCGGACTGACCCCGGCTACCCGTGCGGCTTCCGCAATGGTAAACCCTGCCGGACCCTTCTCTTGGATCAGCCGCAAGGCCGCCTCCACGAGCGCCTCGCGGAGATTGCCATGATGATAGCTGCGGCGCTTGCCGCCATCGGATTGGTCCCATGCCATAGCCTGAGTATAAGGCAAATTGATCGCCACCACCACGCGGAGACGTCCCTTGTCCTTCTGGAAAAACCTGTTCGGAGGCGGCGCGGTAGCACCGCAAGGCCCAGCGGCCACCGCTGAGCACAACGGCTTTACGATCAGCGCTGAACCCTTGGCCAACGGCAGCCAGTTCCAGGTGGCAGGCACCATCTCGAAAGAAATCAACGGCGAACGCAAAGAGCACAAGTTCATTCGCGCCGACGGCTTCGGCAGCCGCGAAGAAGCCGCCAGCTTCACCCTCATCAAGGCCCGCCAGATTATCGACCAGCAGGCCGACCGGATGTTTGGCTGAGACCGGCGCGCGACGGCCGCCGCGCACCGGTCCGGTCCAGCCAACCGCCTCAGCGCCGATAGCGCTGCTCGGCCAATTGTTGCGCCACGCCCACGATCTCGCCGCGGCCGAGACCGATGTCCTTCAGGGTGCGGTCGTCGAGCGATTCGAGCTGGCGGGCGGTCCGTTGCCACGCGCTGTGGCGCCGGTAGCGACGCCACAGCACAGCGACGAGCGCCGCCGTGCTGCTGCCGCCGATGCGGGCCAACGTTGCACGCAGGCTGTGCGAAAAAGGGGTCGTCATGGTTGCTCTCCTGTCGAGGTGTCACTCGGCCGATGCGCCGGTTGTGAGCACTGTGCGCCATGCCCCCTGACAGCCTGATGTCAGGAGCCGTCCCGTTCTCCACAGAGGCTCCTGACAACGTGCTGTCAGGAGCGTTAGTCTATGAATAGGCTCCCTGCCATCGGAGGACTTCGCCATGCGCCGCGCCGACCGCCTGTTCGAGATCATCCAGCACATGCGCCGCAAGACAACCGTCCGCGCCCGCGACTTGTCGGAGACGCTGGAAGTCTCCGAACGCACCATCTATCGCGACATCCAGGACCTGATGGCCAACGGCGTACCCATCGAGGGCGAGGCCGGCATCGGCTACGTGCTGAAGGCCGGCTACGACGTGCCACCGCTGATGTTCAAGGAGCAGGAGATTGAGGCACTCGTGCTCGGCGCGCGCATGGTGGAGAGCTGGGGCGATTGCGAGCTGTCGATCGCCGCCACCGACGCCCTGGCCAAGATCGAGGCGGTCATTCCGGAACGGCTGCGCGACTACATGGCCAACACCGCGCTGCTGGCGCCTGCCGCCTACGGCATCGAGCCCATAAAATGCTCCATGTCGGAGCTCCGCCACGCCATCCGCAGTCGCCTGAAGGTGTCGTTCAAGTACACCGACGTGCTGCGCCAGAAAAGCGAGCGCACGGTGCGGCCGTTGTCTCTTGCCTTCTTTGGGCCGGTGTGGATGATGGCCGGCTGGTGCGAGCTCCGGCAGGACTTCCGCACGTTTCGCCTCGATCGCATCGGCAGCTTTGAAGTGACACCGGACCGCTTCAAGGCCGAGCGCGGCAAGACGCTGCAGGATTTTCTGAAGCGGCCGGAAACCTGGTCGCGTGGCGCGCTGGTGAGTGGCGCGGCCCCATGTCACTGACAGGCGCGGGAGCCCACGCATGACGAGCCTGCTGTTTGCCCTCGGGCTCGGCATCGCGGCGCTGTTGCTGGGGCTGCTCATCACCACGCTGATCGTCCCCGCACTGCGCATCTGGCCGACGCCGGGCGCCGGCACCTGGCAGAGCTATGTCTGGTGGCCGCTGTTCCGCGGGCTCAATGGGCTGTGCGCAACCGTTGCGTTCCTCAATCGGGACCATGCAGGCGACCTTGGCCTGCCGGCCTGGCTGCGCGTGCTCGCAACGATGGCGCTGCTGGTGGCGCTGTTGCTGTTCCTCGCCGCCTTCGTCGGTCTCGGCCGCGACAAGAGCTACGGCGCCGACGGCGGCCTCGTCACCGGCGGCATCTACCAGTGGAGCCGCAACCCGCAGAACGCCATGCTGATCGCCGTCTACGGCGCGCTCGCGCTCGCCGTTGATGCACAGGCGGTCTATGTGCTGTGCGCAGCCATGATGGCGGTCTATGCACTGATGGTGTTTGCCGAAGAGCCGTGGCTCAGCAAAGCCTATGGCGAGGCGTATGCACGCTACTGCACCCAAGTCCCGCGCTTTTTCAACTGGCGGCGGTTACTCGGCCGGGCCTGACAGCGCCAGCATGGACAAGCCCGCTTCTGGCAAGTACCTAAGGCCAGATACCTAGGCATACCTAGGCCAGACCTTGTTCTGACAGAGTTCATCGCAGTCTCCTCCCTCTCGTCACCCCGGCGAAGGCCGGGGCCTACGACAAACGTCTGTCTGTTCACTGCTTGCCGTGGGTCCCGGCCTTCGCCGGGATGACGGGAGAGAATTCACAAGACCGCGCTACAAGAGTTCCACGAATGACGACCGTCAATCAGATCCGCTCGACCTTCACCGGCTACTTCGCCAAGCACGGCCACGAGCACGTCGCGTCGTCCGCGCTGGTGCCCCGCAATGATCCGACGTTGATGTTCACCTCGGCCGGCATGGTGCAATTCAAGAACCTGTTCACCGGCGCCGAGACGCGCAGCTACAAAACCGCGACCACCTCGCAGAAGTGCCTGCGCGCCGGCGGCAAGCACAACGACCTCGACAACGTCGGCTACACCGCGCGGCATGCCACGTTCTTCGAGATGCTCGGTAACTTCAGCTTTGGCGACTACTTCAAGGAGCGCGCCATCAAGCTCGCCTGGGACCTCGTCACCAAGGACTACGGGCTCAAGAAAGATAAGCTTTGGATCACGGTCTACTCGGAAGACGAAGAAGCAGCCCTGCTTTGGAAGAAGATCGCTGGCTTCAAGGATGACCGCATCATCCGCATCCCGACGTCCGACAACTTCTGGGCCGCCGGCGACACCGGCCCCTGCGGCCCATGCTCGGAAATCTTCATCGACCAGGGCGACAAAGTTCAGGGCGGCCCGCCAGGCTCAGCCGACGCCGACGGCGACCGCTATCTCGAATTCTGGAACCTCGTGTTCATGCAGTTCGATCAGCTCGCGCCGGGCAACCGCGTCAACTTGCCGAAGCCGTCGATCGACACCGGCATGGGCCTCGAGCGCATGTCTGCCATCATGCAGGGCGTGCACTCGATCTTCGACACCGACATGTTCAAGGCGCTGATCGAGGCGTCGGTTGCGGAGACGGGCGTTGCTGCCAAGGGCGATCACGCGCCGAGCCATCGCGTCATTGCTGATCATCTGCGCGCAGCATCGTTTCTCATCGCCGACGGCGTGCTGCCGTCGAACGAAGGCCGCGGCTATGTCGCCCGCCGCATCATGCGCCGCGCCATGCGGCATGCGCATCTGCTTGGTGCCAAGGACCCGCTGATGCATCGCCTTGTGCCGGCTCTCGTCCGCCAGATGGGCGACACGTACCCGGAACTCGTTCGCGCCCAGCCGATGATCACCGAGACGCTGAAGCTCGAAGAAACCCGCTTCCGCAAAACGCTGGAACGCGGATTGGTGCTGCTCGACGACGCCTCCAACAACCTGCGCAAGGGCGACACTTTCGCTGGCGACGTCGCGTTCAAACTCTACGACACCTACGGCTTCCCGCTCGATCTCACACAAGACGCGCTGCGCGCTCGCGGCGTCACCGTCGACACCAAGGCCTTCGACGTCGCCATGGCCGCGCAGAAAGCCGAAGCCCGCAAATCCTGGAAAGGCTCCGGCGAAGCCGGCACCGAAACCATCTGGTTCGACATCAAGGACAAAGCCGGTGCCAGCGAATTCCTCGGCTACGACAGCGAGCATGCCGAAGGCGAGATCCGCGCGCTGGTGGCTGGCGGCAAAGCTGTTCCCTCGCTCGCCAAGGGCGACGAAGGGTCCATCGTCGTCAACCAGACACCGTTCTATGGCGAAAGCGGCGGCCAGCACGGCGACGCTGGCGTCATCAAGGGTGCAAAGGGCGCGATCTTCCGCGTCACCGATACGCAGAAGAAACTCGGCGATCTGTTCGTGCACGAGGGCGTGGTCGAAGCCGGCAGCTTCAAGGCTGGCGATGGCGTTGCATTGACGGTCGATCACGCACGCCGCGCGGCCACGCGTGCCAACCACTCCGCCACCCACTTGATCCACGAAGCGCTGCGGCAGGTGCTCGGCGAACACGTGCAGCAGAAGGGTTCGCTGGTCACCGCACGAACGCCTGCGCTTCGACGTCTCGCATCAAAAGCCGATGACGCCGGAAGAACTCAGCGCCGCCGAAGCGCTCGCCAACGCACGTACATCCTGCAGAACTCGGCCGTCGAAACGCGCCTGATGGCCATCGACGACGCGCGCGAAACCGGCGCCATGGCGCTGTTCGGCGAAAAGTATGGCGACGAAGTGCGCGTGGTGTTCATGGGCCAAGGCACCGATGGCGCCAAGGCCAACAAGCCCTGGTCGGTCGAACTGTGCGGCGGCACGCACGTGGCGCGCACCGGTGACATCGGCCTCGTGCAAGATCGTTGGCGAAAGCGCGTCCGCTGCCGGTGTCCGCCGCGTTGAAGCCCTGACCGCCGCAACGCCGCGCGCCTTCCTCGTCGAACAGGACGCCCGCATGCGCGAACTCGCCGCCGCGCTTGCGCACGTCACCAGGCGATGTGGTCGAGCGCGTCAAAGCGCTGATCGACGAACGCAAGTCGCTGGAAAAGCAACTGGCCGACGCCAAGCGCGCGCTGGCCCTCGGCGGCGGTGGCGGTGGCGCAGCCGCCAACGGCGCCGCCGCCGGTTCCGACATCAAAACCATCGGCACTGTCAAACTGCTCGCCCGCTCTGTGCAAGGCCTCAACCCGAAGGATCTGCGCAGCCTTGTTGACGAAGGCAAGAAGCAGGTCGGCTCCGGCATTGTCGCCATCGTCGGCATCACTGAGGATGGCAAGGCGGGCCTCGCCGTCGGCGTCACCGAAGACCTCGTGAAAACGCACAGCGCCGTCGATCTCGTGCAAGTCGGCGCTGCAGCCCTCGGCGGTAAAGGCGGCGGCGGCCGCCCCGACATGGCCCAAGCCGGCGGCCCCGACGGCACCAAAGCCGGCGACGCCCTCGCCGCCATTGTCGCAAAACTGGGTGGGTGAGACCTGCCGCCCCAGGCGAAATGATGGCCCAGCCCCGATCGATGGAGCGCGAGATTCGTTCGCTCTGCCTCGATGGAGATCGGGATTCGTAGGGCGGATGAGCGTCGCGAAATCCGCCGTCCAGCGCGAAAATTCAGCCGCGTCCTCTTCCGCCCCGCAGGCGCTACGCTTCCCGTTCACCAAAAATACGCTTGCCATCGAAACGGATATCGAAATCACGCGCATAAATCCCTGCACGCACGTCACGATGATAGGTCGAATAGGGCCAATCCCGCACAGCAGCCGCATGACCATGCTTGACCGGATTGAAATAGCAATAGTCGACGTAAGCCCTGTGCTCGATCTCGTCGCGGATCAGATGCTCCCAATACCGGCGTTGCCAAATGCCGCGCTCTGCCCGCGCAACTTGCACCGGCGTTCGATCCTCGACCAATGGCATAGCCGAAGAAAACCGGCTCGATGGCGCGCCATCGACCCGAAAAACGGCGCCCTCCGGCAATTGCCAAATTGTGTGAAGTGGTCCGGCAAGACCCAACGCCTCCAGACGAAACGGGCGCTGTCTTTTGCAATGTGAATTACAGACTTCAATACATGAGTGTTCAAAAGCGTGCGCTTGCGGCGTTCGGCAAGATTGACCGAAAAACCAGCGGCCGCCCGGTCGGTAGGCGCGGAAATTCGGCATCGAAGTTCCGAAGAAAACCGCAGCACGGATGAGTGTGCGAAGCCGCCACCGGCACGCCTCGCAACCACCCGCCCCCGGCGGTGAGGAGCGCGTCCTCTCACAGAAGGCTCGCTGCCCGATGGAGATCGGACCGGGCGGATGAGCGTCGCGCGCGCAGACCCTCGCCACCACCTGCCCGGCGGATGACGGACGCTGAACCGCGTCCTCTTCCGCCCTACAAGGCTCGCTCTGCCTCGATGGAGATCGGGATTCGTAGGGCAGATGAGCATCGCGAAATCCGCCAGTCCAGGGCAACACCTCGCCCACCACCTTCACCGGCGGATGACGGACGCGAAACACGTCCTCTTCCGCCCTACAAATAATGCCGCGGCACCAACGAAAAAGGGCCGCTCGTGAGAGCGGCCCTCCGTCTTGCCTAAATCTCAGATGAGATCAGAAGCGGATGCGAGCACCGGTGGTGATGACCGAGACGTTGTTCAGACCAGCAGCCACAGACGGATCAGATGCCTTGTAGTTCCGATAGTTGACATACAGATCCATTGCAGCAGCGTCGATCGCCTGGTTCATACCCAGACCCCAGACACTCATGTTGTCGCCCTTCGCAGCACCACCAGCGGTGAACGTCGAAGTGACCAACCCAGTAGCCGGGTTGAACGTGTTAGCCGCAGTGTACTGGTTGTAGGCATACTTGAAGTTTTCATACTTCAGGTATTCACCGTAGAACGCGGTGTTGCCGAGCCCAGTCCAGTTCCGGCTGATACCGGCATGGATGGTCCAGCGAGTCGCATCGCGCGAACCCAGCGTCGTCGGAGCAACGTTCGAGGCACCCGTACCCGGGAGCTGAGCGTTGATCGACAGGTTCGAGTAGTTACCGGTGGCAAACAAGCCAGTCGGCACATGCATGATAGCGCCGCCAAGATCGAACAGGCGGGTATCAGCCGACGAGAAATCGAGGCTCGAAGAGGTGAGCGACGTTGTCGCCGTCAGCTTCACCGTTTGCATAGACTGCGGAAAGGCTGCGGTCATAACGGTCCCACTGCACGCCCGTGTTAAAGGCAAGGCGGACGCCGTTGAATTCACCAGCGTAGCGCAGACCGACGCCGATTTCCTGACCAGCGTTGGCAGCGTTAGCAGCCGACGTATCGAAGTGACCGGTCTCGACCTTCATGTTGCCGCCGTAGGTGGCGAGCAGCTGGAAGCCAGCGAGGGTCGGCGACTGATACTTGATGCCCTGCAGACGGTTGGCCCAGGGGCCACCGCAACCAGGTGACAAGCGAAGCAATTGCCGTGTCCGCTGAGCGCGCCAGACGCAGAGTTGCGGAAGCGGAGACCGCCGCCGTTGCAACCGACGTCGTCGCCGACAGCATGCAGGATGCCAGCGATGTCAGGAGAACCCGTGGCGAGTTCGCTGGTAATACGGCCCATTGTCACGCGGCCAAGACGGCTCGAACTCGATCCACCAGTTCGCATCACGCATGCGGACCATGTAATCTTCACCAGCGCGCGATGCACCAGCACCAGCGAACTTAGAGCCGCCGATGTCCTGCACCTGGCTGAAAGTCGACGTACGGCCCTGATCGCCCACATCCATCACGATGGAGTAACCAGCCGAGTAGTCGCCACCGATTTTCGCGTTGCCGCGGAGACCGAAGCGGGTCTGCAGGTTATGGTTGCCGTGACCGATGGTCGCGTTGCCGCGCTTGCCATCATCCCAGCCCGTGATCGCCTGGTTCACGACGCCCCAGACTTCGAGCGAAGTCTTGCGGGTGCCCTTGCGAGCCGTTGTGGCTTCGAGTTCAGCGACGCGCTCTTCGAGATCGGCGCAGCAGTTGCCGCCCAGATCCGCTGCGAGTGCCGAAGTCATGCCCAGTACCATGCCAGCCGACACCGCCATCGCGGTCAGGCTGATTTTCTTCTTAAGTCCCTCGTTCATGAGGTATCTCCAGTAAAGTTGCTCAAAAGCAGGAAGCGACACGCGCAGTCCGGCGGCTGCTCGCGTTCGATCCGAGACGTACGCACGCGCGTGTGCGATTACGTCGTGGATTGAACGCGCTTGAAGGGACGCAACGATTTACTGATGGTGCGGTTACTCGAGATCGCCGGACTAGCTTCCTGCTGCGTCGGTGCGTCGTGTGAAACCGTGATCGGGGTTCCGACTGTCTGCATGGCCAACGAACAGACCTGGGAAGGTCCAACCGCACTGCTACTGGAGTTGGCTATAAATTGAGTCGGGGGGGCCGCAAACACAACCAAGCGCCAATCCGCCCGAACCCCCACAATTGTGGCGTCTTTGCAACGCAGCGCCGCCGCACGGCGAATTAGCAGGGTTTATCAAGGCCGTAAGGCCTGTGGCGTCGAGGGGGCGGCCCCAAAAAGTCCGCTGCGGCGAACCGCCCAACCCACTGATCCCCCACCCCTGGTGCAAAAGAGTCTCGGTTTTTGCCGCGTTAGCAAAGTGTTAACGCGGCAGACGGGCGGAGACGGAGAGCTCACACTTTCCTTCTCCCCTTCGCGAAGGGGAGAAGGTGCCCGCCCCAACTCACGACTTGTTGGCGACCAGCGCCAGGCGGCCCCATTCGTCGAGTTGCAGGCGTGCAAGCAGGGAATACGCGCCGCGCTCCACCTTGAAGATCGATGCCTCACCCTCTTTCACGTCGTACCATTCCTTGCCGTAGGCCTGGGCGATGTTGACCCGGTGGGTGACAATCAATCGGTTCTGCCCTGGCGCCAGCGCCGCCACCGTCAACTCGCGCAAAAACGCTGCCCGCCGCCGCTGCTCATTGGGTGGCACCACCAGCGAGCCCTCGGTCAACTCCGTGACCGCCTTCGCACCCTTGTAGCCGGCCAGCACCGCCGTTTGATACGCCCGGTTGAAACGGCTGGTCAGCACTTCGCCGAACGATATGCCAAGGCGGCGGAACTGGTCCCCCAGCGCCTTGGCCGATTGCCGGCCTAGGTCCGTCAACGGTTGCTGGATCTTGATGTTCCGGAAATTGAGCGGCTCTGCATCGGCCTTGTCAGGATCTGCCGTGGCATGGCGCATGACGACAACATAGCCGCCCGCACGCAACCCTTTGAGCAACTCCGCATCCCCTGGCTTGCTCTGCGCCATCGCCGCCGGCACGGCACTCGCGCACAAAACCAGTGCCCAAAGCTGGATCAGCAGGACAGAACGGGAGACACGCATCAGCCAGGCATCCTTGCCGGGTCACACTGTATGGGAAAAGCGGCCTTCCGGCTCCGCTTCGCACATCAGTTGTGGCGGTAATTGTGTCATTTTGTCGAGAGGCTTGGGGGGCTTTGGCTGGGCCTGACCAAAATTTGACCAACTGTGACCCAGTACCCCTGGTCCGCGTGCCTCACGCCCGCGCCCTCAAAAACGCCTCTACACCCTCCTTGTAGCTGCGGTCGCCCACGGCCTTCATATGGTCGCGCCCCTGGATCTCGAGGGCAACAGCGCCCGGGATCAGCGCCGCCAGCTGCGTGGCCGAGCCGCCGATCACATCGTCTGTGCCGACCGCCACCAGCACCGGCATCGTCAACGTCGCCAGCATCTCCCCCGAAATCACCGACCGCGCCGAGCGGATGCAGGCAGCCAACGCCTTCAAATCACCGCCGGTCTGTTCGGCAAACGCCCGGAACGTCCGCGCCGTCGGGTTCGTCACATCGTCGATGCTGTCCGCTTCCAGCGCATGCGCAATCGGCCCCGTGCCGGCCAGCCCGCGCACCATATTGATGCCGAGCCCCGCAAAAATCGCACTCCGCACCCGTTCGGATGCGCCAGCGCCAGAAACGCCGTGATCCGCGCGCCCATCGAGTAGCCCATCACATCCGCCCGCTGAATGCCGAGATGGTCCAACAACCGCCGCGCATCCTCCGCCATCAGCGGCGAGCCATAGTCGTCATGGCCATACAGCTTCGTGCTCGCCCCATGCCCGCGATTGTCCATCGCAATCACCCGCCGGCCGTTGCGGGTGAGCGCGCGCACCCAGATCGTATCGACCCAGTTCGTCTTGTGGTTTGACGCAAAGCCGTGGATCAACAGAATGGGCTCGCCGTCGCGCGGACCTTCGTCGATGTAGGCGATTTCGACGGCATCGTGGGTGAACGTTGGCATTGCAAGAGTCCAAATGGGAACGGCTGGGGTCAAGTCGTCAACGCCCAACGTCTAAGCTCCAACGTCTAAGTTTAAGAGATCGTTGGCGACCGCAAATTCTGGTAGATCATGAATGCCACATAAAGGCCGAGCATCAAGCCCAGCCCGGGCCCAAGCAAGCTCGGATTGGCCGCACCGCCCGTCTCTGCGGAATGCCTGCCTCCGAAGAAGCAATAGACGCCCCCAACAGCCACCAGGCCAATCCACGGATAGGTCGGCAGTGACATTTCTTTTTCGCATTTTTCGCACTTGAACCACGTTCTGGTCGGAACAAGGTTCGCCGACGTCGCCATAGTTTGGCGCATTCGACCATCACAGAGATGACATTTTCTATCGGCGCTCATCGACCCTCCCACCGCGGCACTGATGTCTCAAAGGTGCCCAGCCTTCCCCTGTTCCAGCCTTCCCCTATCATTTGCGCCCCGTCCCCGCTATTGCTGCGCCATCAATTCCAACCAGGAACTCCCGCATGGCCGACCACGCCACCCCGCACCTTGCCAATGACCAGGGCGCCGAGAAAATCTTCGTCGGCGTCAAAGAATTGCAGTGCATGGGCGCGCGCCCACCGTTCGACCATCCGCACGTTTTCCTCGACATGGGCCAGGACACCCAGATCCTTTGCCCCTACTGCTCGACGCTTTAT
Organism: uncultured Alphaproteobacteria bacterium; assembly: GCA_963847145.1. Lineage (GTDB taxonomy): Bacteria > Pseudomonadota > Alphaproteobacteria > Rhizobiales > Hyphomicrobiaceae > JABFRJ01. Next base: position 39,935 of record CAWJYN010000008.1, on the reverse strand, counting down.
GTCCACGACGGCCGCCTCCATGCCGACCAGACCGATCCCCGCGGCGCCATCGTCTCCAAAGCCGACATGGTTGGTTAAAGCGCCAAGCATCGCTCTTTCCATACAAGCATCGCTCTTTCCGTTAACGCGCCAAAAGCGGGTTTCAAAAGGGCGAGCCCTTTTGCGGGGTCAAGGGGCAGAGCCCCTTGGCTTCATCAGCCAAGATAAAGACCGAGCCCCATGTCCTCTCACCCGCCAATCCTCATCGCTGGCGGTGGCATTGGCGGCTTGGCGGCGGCGCTGGCACTGGCCAAGATCGGCCGCAAGAGCGTCGTCCTTGAACGCAACGCCGGTGCCAGCGAAGCAGGGGCCGGCATCCAGCTTGGACCCAATGCAACCAAAGCCCTCCGCCAGCTTGGCGTTGCGAGTGCCATCGCCCCCTTTGCGTCGTATCCAGACGCATTGGCTATCCGCCGCGGCCGCGACGGCCAAATCCTGACGCGAGCCCCGCTGGGCGGGTTTGTGGAAGCCCGCTACGGCGCGCCCTATTGGGTCGTGCACCGCGCCGACCTGCATCGCGTGCTCGCCGATGCAGCCGCAGCAACGCCTGACGTCACAATTGTGCGGGACTTCGACGCCGCCACCGCCTCCCAAACAGCCGCAGGGCCTTCTGTCACCTCTTCCGCCGGCCGCACCCTATCAGGCGCAGCCCTCATCGGCGCGGATGGAGTATGGTCGCGAACGCGCGCCGCCATCGCGCCCGCAGCAAAACCGATCCCATCCGGCCACATTGCCTTCCGAACGCTGATCCCGACCAGCCAAGCGAGCATCCTCGCGGCATCCGACGTTGGCGCCTGGCTCGCCCCCAAAGCGCACGTGGTGCACTATCCCGTGCACGCCGGCCGCAGCATCAACGTCGTCGTCATTGTCTCTGACGCATGGCAGGGCACGTCGTGGAACGCACCGGCTGAAGCGTCTGATGTCGCCCGTGCCACGCAGTCGTTTTCACCGGAACTCCAAGGCGCGCTCGCGGCAGCGCCGGGCTGGCATAAGTGGTCGCTCACCGCGCCACTACAGCTCGACACATGGGCCAATCAACGCATTGCGTTACTCGGCGATGCTGCCCATCCCGTGCTGCCGTTCCTCGCTCAAGGCGGCGCGATGGCCTTGGAAGATGCCGTGCAGCTTGCAGCATCGATAGCCGGCAACGCCACAAACCTATCAGCCGCGCTGGTCCACTACGCGACCACCCGCCAAGCCCGCGTGGCCCGCGTCCAATCCACCGCCACCCGCAACGGCCAGATCTTCCACCTCTCAGGTCCCTTGGCTGCCGCCCGCGATCTCGCACTCCGCACGCTGCCCGCCAGCACCGCCATCACCCGCCTTGATTGGCTGTATGGCTTCGACGGGCCGGAGTTGGCGCCAACCGCGCCCAATACAAATCTCAAACCGTAGGGTGGGTTAGGCGCCATTCCGCGCCGCGACCACTTGGAAGTCCCCTTGCGGGGTAACCACCAGTGCCGGACGCCGATGGTGCTGTAGAGAAATCGCGCCCTGGAGCGGCGGATGGCCCCCGGACCGCGTACCCGCGTCCGGGGTTATCCGCCCACAGATCTCGCACTCCATCGATGCAAGGCGAGAACGGTGGGGCGGCGAGCGGTGCAACGCCCACCCGCCGTTGCATGCTCCTTCACTTCTCAATCGCGGCGTACACCAGGCTGCGCAGTTTCGTGCGCCAGACGAGACGCTGCTTGGGCGACTGCAGCATCAAGATGACGTACATGTCCTTCTTGGGGTCGACCCAGAAGGCCGTACCGCCCGCGCCACCCCAGGAATAGTCGCCGGCCGTGCCCGGCAGCGGTGCCATGCCGTCCTCGCGCCGCACTTGGAAGCCAAGCCCGAAGCCATAGCCATCACCCGGCAGATACGCCGACCCGAGCCCGATACCAGCGGAATGATCAGACGTCATGTACTTGACGGTTGTCGGCGACAGATAACGCTTGCCGTCCAGCAGCCCGCCATTGACCATCATCTGCAGAAAGCGCGCATAGTCCGCCGCGGTCGACACCATGCCGCCACCGCCCAATTCATATTTCACCGGCAGACGCGGGTCCGACATGTTCGCATTGACGCCGAAACTGCGATCCGCCGCGAACGGCTCGGCAATGCGCGGGAACTTGGCTTTGTCGTCGACGTAGAAGCTGGTGTCCTTCATGCCCAGCGGATCGAGGATGCGTTCCTTCATGAACGCATAAAGCGTCTTGCCGGACGCCACTTCGATGACACGGCCCAGCACATCGGTTGATTGGCTGTATTCCCAGTTACTGCCCGGTTGGTGCATCAGCGGCAGCGTCGCCAGTCCCTTTGCGAAATCAGCATTGGTGAGATCGGCACCAAAGATGCCTTTGCTGTCGAGATACGCTTGCTTCACAGCACCCGTGCCGAAAAACCCATACGTGAGCCCAGACGTGTGACGCAGCAGATCCTGCACTGTCATCGGCCGCCGTGGAGCCACCAGATCCAGCGCCGGCTTACCATCGGCACCAGCCTTCTCCACGCCGACTTTCACCGTGGCAAATTCCGGAATGTATTTCGCCACCGGATCAGACAGCGCGATCTTGCCCTCTTCCATCAACATCATGGCGGCCACCGACGTGATCGGCTTGGTCATCGAATAGATGCGGAAGATGCCATCACGGCTCATCGGCGTTTTCGCTTCCGGATCGAGCTGGCCGACACTTTCCGAGTACGCAATCCGCCCTTTGCGGCCCACCACCACGATCGCACCGGGGATGATGCCAGCCTTCACATCAGCCTCAAGCGCCGCCGTGATGCGCTTCAAGCGCTCGGCAGAAAAACCAACGTCCGCAGGATTAGTCGCGGTGGCGAGCACCCGCTGCGCCAAAGCGGATGACACAGGCGCCAGGCCCATGGCCAAGGAGACACCAACGGCGGCCAGTGATAAAACGCGAAAATGCATGTGCTGCCTCCCAGGCATTATGAGTGTGAGTAACGGTTTCACCGACCGCAGGCACTGTCAACGCCGTGACCACGAATCTCAGACGAACAGCGGTCACTTAGTCCTATCCTTCACCCAAAAAACCGGCCTGACCTTGACCCGTCGAGCGCCACACTTCCTGGGCGCCACACTTCCTTGTCCCATGCGCCGCCCCCGGGTATGGTCGCTCAGATTAAACATCTGCTTCTAGTCCGTCCTCTGACCGCATTGCTCCTAACCCATGGCCACGCCCCCGACGCAGCTCAAGAGCATGACCGGCTTCGCCAGCGCGGACGCCAGCGCGGGCACGCACGCCTGGACTTGGGAGATCCGCTCGGTCAATGGCCGCGGGCTTGACCTGCGGTTGCGCCTGCCGCCCGGCCAGGACGCACTTGAGCCAAAGCTCCGGGAAGCTGCGACCAAGCAGGTCGCCCGCGGCAGCCTGAACGCAACTCTGACCATGCGCCAAGGGATGGCCGCACCGGCCCTCAAACTCAACGAAACCGTGCTTGATGATCTGCTCCGCGCCATTGAAGCCGTGCGCGCCCGCGTCGGCGGACCGCCACCCACGGCCGAAAGCCTGCTCGCCCATCGCGGCCTCATTGAAAGCATCGAAACCGCCGACGACGAAGCAACCATCGCTGCACGAACCGCAGCCATCGTCGCGAGCTTTGAACAGGCGCTCAAAAGCCTCATCGATAACCGCGCTGGCGAAGGCCGCCGCTTGGCAGCCGTCATGTCTGATCAGCTGACCACCATCGAGCGCATCGTCACGGCTGTGACGGCGGCCCCCGCCCGCAGCACCGACGCCATTGCCAAACGTCTGCGCGAGCAAGTCGCGCGCCTGTTGGAGAGCAGTGGCACCGCGCTTGATCCCACGCGCCTGCATCAGGAAGCAGCGCTCCTCGCCACCCGCGCCGACGTCGAAGAAGAGTTACAGCGCCTCACCTCGCACATCGCCGCCGCCCGCGAGTTGCTTGCCGCACCAGAACCAGTCGGCCGAAAATTCGATTTCCTCACCCAGGAATTCAACCGCGAGGCCAACACGCTCTGCTCCAAAGCCAATGCCCCCGAGATCACACGTCTGGGGCTGGAGCTCAAAGCCATCATCGACCAGATGCGCGAGCAGGTCCAAAACATCGAATAGCTGGAACAAGGTCCCGCATGCCGTCCAAGACAAAAAGCGCAGCTAACACCAAGCCCGCCGCCATCGAACGCCGCGGGCTGTTGCTCGTCCTCTCGTCGCCCTCTGGTGCCGGCAAGACAACGCTGGCGCATCGGCTGGTCGCCTCCGATCAGCACATCGCCATGTCGGTCTCCGTCACCACGCGCAAAGCCCGCCCGGGCGAGGTCGATGGCCACGACTATCACTTCATCTCCGAAGCTGAATTCACGCGCCGCCGTGACGCCGGCGAACTGCTGGAATGGGCCGCCGTCTTCGATCATCACTACGGCACCCCCAAAAAGCCGGTCACCGACGCCATGACCGGTGGCCGCGACGTGCTGTTCGATATCGATTGGCAGGGCGCCCAGCAGCTCAACGAGCAGCTGCCGCATGATCTGGTCCGCGTCTTTATTCTGCCGCCCGATGGCAAAACGCTCGAAGGCCGCCTCAAGTCGCGCGCCCAGGACACACCCGAAGTCGTTGCCAAACGTATGAAAAAAGCCAGCGCCGAGATCAGCCACTGGCCTGAATATGACTACGTCATCGTCAACCGCGATCTCGACGAAAGCCACGCCAACCTCAGCGCCATCCTCACCGCCGAACGCCTCAAACGCCGCCGCCAGTTGGGCCTGACGACCTTCGTGCGCGGCATTCTCGATACGCTGTGACTTATTCACGTGGCTCGAAATCAGGCACTGGAACAAAAGCGCCAGAATCGGCATCCCGTTCAAAAGCCGACCCGATGGGCGCGCCAAGGTGCGCAATGATGTCCCGATCATAGTTGGCGATCGTGTTCACATCGAAGATCTCGTGGTTCTTACTATCGTCCATGTAGTCCGGTGTTTCGTCGCCGGCCGTGAAACACCAACCACTGTCACGCTCATTTTGCGGCGCTTCGCGATACATGAAACCAACACGCGCGCCGTCGACCGTAATGCGGCCAGACGCAATACACCCACCGTATCCCGTCGCTATCGGCCGGATCTCGGACGCCAATTGGTGGAAACGTTTGCCGGCCATCGCCGTCCCAGCCCGTGCGGTCAGGCGCGCGGCGCGCGCGCACTTTTGGCCGGCTTTTCTGAACTCTCGCCGCTGTCCTTGCCCTCGGGTAGCGTGTCGTCCGTACCGGTCATAAGGTGCGCGGGCTGCTCATGGATCTTGGCCAGCGCCTCCGCAATGCTGCCGCTGTCGAGACTGTCCTTATGGATAGTGACCGCAGCCCCAGCCTGGATCAACGTCGCTGCCCGCTTGCGGTCCAGCAATCCGCTGACCACGATGATCGGCCCGGCGTAATTGCAGCGCCGCAGAAACGGGATAGTATGCGCCGCGTTGTCGTTCGGCTTCAAATGATCATCGAGGAAAATCAGATCCGGCTGCCGCTCGATCACCCGGTCGAGCGCACTCCCAAGGGTCGGCGCGTGCCGCGTGATGATGTCATAGCCAAAGATCGAGTGCAGCGTTGCTTTCAGCCGCTCGGCATCAAGCTTCGCATCCTCCACGATGAGAATATCGTTGAAACGGGGCCGCCCCTGCCGGGCAATCGCCAGTGCGCTTTTGCGCTCCAGAAATGCGCCGCCTGTCCGTGGTGTCGTTGGCATGCTGGTCTCCGAGCTGCGTCGCGGGGGATCGACTGCAATCCGTCTTCGTCAGGAGCCGGTTCGACGGCCGGGCATTCGGATGAAGGCGCACCGAACCTGCGCCGCGGCAACGTCAGGGCGGCCGCCTGAAGCGTTGCCGCCCCACCAACCTCGACCAAACCATGTTCTATCACCTGCGTGAAATACGCCGAAAATGTGAACACTCCGATCATGCAGCAGATTCAGTTTTACGCGCCATCCTTATTTTGGGGCAGCAATATCAACGCTTCAACGAAATTCAGATGCTGTATCGTCGGCAATCGCCAATTTGAGCGGCCAGCGCACGATAAACGTGGTGCCCCGAACCTCCGGCGCCGCCGAAACGACCTCGATCGTGCCACCCAGCGTCGTCACCGTCTTTTTCACCAGCGCCAGTCCTATCCCGCTGCTTTCCGGGTGATGGGCGTCATCCACCTTGCGGAACGGCTCAAAGATCGCCTCATGCCATTCCGGCGGAATACCGCGGCCGTCGTCCTCGATCCGGAACTCGACAAACCGGCCAACCGTCGCCGCCCGCAGCATCACGAAGCCGTCCGCCCGGTCATGATGCTTCACAGCGTTTTCGGCCAGATTGCGCAACACCACATCCAGCGGCGCCACCGCCGTCTCAAACACCGGCCACTCACCGTCGATGTCCAACCGCAAGGTCGTCGACGGCCTAAGCGTGGTGACAATGGCGGCGACAACATCGTGGGTCTCTACCAGGGCGACAAGTTCCTGGACGCGGCCGATACGGGCATACTCCAGCAGATCCACCATCATCTGTGACATCCGCCGCGTCTGTGTCGTGATCGCTTCGGCAGCTTTCCGCAGCGCCAGCCGGTCAAGCGGCTCACCGCCCGCTTCATCCGTATCAAGCACGCGCTGCATGTCGCCGCTCAGATAACGCAGCGCCCGCATCGGCGCGTTGAGGTCATGGCTGATGACGTAAGCGAATTCTTCCAGTTGTTGATTGATGCGCACATATTCCAGCGACTTTGCCGCCAGATCCTGTTCGATCAACCGCCGGCGCCGGATTTCCTGATCCAGCTCAATCGTCGGCGATCCCTCGCTCATGACGGCCCCGAGCAGCACCAGGTATTGCCCGCGGCCCGCCACCCAGAACACCGTCACGTTCATCCGTTGCGACTGCGACCCATCGCCCGACATCACCGCCGTGTTCGGAATGCGCAGGCGCGCACTCGCCGGTGGCGCTGATCGAAGATCCGCAATGTCTTCCTCAAGCCCGACGAGCGCAATCAGCACATCCGTGACGGGAATGCCGAGTTGCGGTCGCAGCGGCAACGCGCCAACCGCATGCACAATGGTCAGATCGGGCTTGAGCCAGAGCGCCCCAAACGCCCCCCGCTCGACCAGAGCGCGAGCGGCAGCAATCAACGGATCGGCATACAGATCGTCGCGTTCAGAGACCGCGGCGGAGGATGGCATTGGCGGCATCGAAGAACGCTTCTTTGATGTTGTCGCCGGACCTGGCGCTGGTTTTGATCACGGGATGCTGGAAGGCGGCAAGGTCTGGCGGGACGGTTACGTCGGTGGCGTCGCCCAGCAAGTCGATTTTGTTGAACAGCAGATGCACATGCCGCCCCGGCAGGTGCTGGTCGCAAGATTTTGCCAGCGCAGCCATTGTGTGCAATGTCCGCGGCCGCGACACATCGCCGACGATGATCGCCGCCCGCGCACCTTTCACCGCCGCATCCTGATGGAAGACGCCCGCGCCGAGCCCGCCGTCCGTATCCCAGATGACAAGCTCGATATCCTCATTCTGCTGCGGACCGAGCCCGCCGAGCCGGTAGGCAAAGATGTCGTGGCCGATGGTGCCCTTGTAGTTGCCCTCGAAGCGATCGAGCGTCAGCCGGCGGACGATAGAGGTCTTGCCGACCGCCATCTCGCCCAGCATCACGATCTTGCGCCGTTGGGTCATGGGCCCCCACCTGCCTCACCCGCAAAACCAATTTCGAATTCGACGCGGCGGTTCGCACTGGTCGGCCCCACGATCCGCGACAGATCCTTGCCCGCCAAACGGCCGACCGAAACCACCCTGTTGGCCGGCACACCGCGCTCGCCAAGCATCGCCGCCACGCGATCCGCGCGTTGCTGGGCGAGGCCCGAGTTGAGCGCCTGCGTGCCACGTTCATCAGTATAGCCCACAACGCGTAGCGTCACATCGGGAAGTTCGCGCATTTGCCGGGCAATTTTGTCGACGGTCGATTGCGCCAGGGCCGCATCGCGGATGTCGGTGCCGTTTTCAAAGAACACCGCGCTCGCCCGGGTGAGGGCTTCGAAGGTTTCGCGCGCCGTCGGTGGCCGCAGCCGGTCGATTTTTTCGTTGAGCCCGCCGATCCGTTGCGGCATGGCCTTCATGGCCAGCGCTTGCGACAAGCCGAGCTCTGCCGCACTCAACCGTTCAGCGGCCATCGCCACGTCTTCTGCCAGCAGATCGAGTTGCGTGGGCGGCGGAAACTGTGTTCGCGTCACCGCGGTCTGCTGTGTCGAACTGAGCACGGCTGAGATCTGCGCCTCGGCCTGATTGAGTTTCAGCCACGCTGCTTTCAATGGCTCCGGCAATGCAATGGCGACACGGGTGCCGTCGTCAACGGCCGCCTTCGCGCCAGCCATGTGCTGGCGCGCCTCATCCAGGGTTCTGAGCACACTCTCGAGCGCACCACGGTCACTGCCATCCGCCAGCGGCAGCACGCGGGCGACATCGCCTCGCAGATGGGCCAACCGCAATTGGGTCCGCTCTATAGGCCGTGCGAGTGCCGCTAGATCGGCCCGCCGCCGCTCCTGGACGACGTCCCGCTTGAGCTCCGCTATCGCGATTTCTGCAGCCCCCGCGCCTGACGGCAGCACGCCCAGTTGGTCACGGATCCGCGCGTGCGGCGCTTCTTGTGCGAGCCGCGCCAGGATTTGGTCACGCAGCTGTCCGGTCGGCACAAATCCCGAAATCGTCAGCGCACGCCCGCCACGCTCCACCTCGACGCGCGGCGGCACCCCTTGAATTTCCTCCGTCGCAACCAACACGCGTTTGACGGCACTTTCCGTCCGCGTCGTCTCCCACGTCTGATAGGCCGACCATGCCCCCCACAACACAAAAGGCGCTGCCAGCAATGAGGCCAGCATGTAAACGCGACCGAGTCCCGGGCCGCGCGCCGCCGTGGCGGCCGCATTCAATTTGGTCTGCTCTGCAACAAGCGCCGCACGGCGCTCCGCCGTCAGCGCCTCGATCGACCGCCCCACCTCCGGCAGCAGCGCATCCACCTGTGCATCCGTATTGGCCGCAATCCTAGCAGCGTTGCTACCGCCCGCGCGCATCTGCTCGCTGTCCGCGGCCAGCACCTGCTGATAGCGCTCGATCGTATCGAGAAACACTTCGTCGATGACGTGTTCGATCGCTGGGCCGCCACTCCCCGAGCAGCGAACCGCCAGCAGATGCGCCGCCGAGCCGCGCACGAAGATGCGGTCACCGTTGGTGAGTGCCAGCGTGCGGAAGCTGCCCGGCGTCGCGCCGAACGCTTCTTCCGACAGCGACATGATGCCGGTGAGATAGCCTGAGAAAATCTGATCGCGGTGGCCGCCGCCAGCGCCGTGACTTTGCGCTGTTGCGTTTGGCTGCTCCCAATGGGCAACCAGTTCACCAGTGCCGCGACGCACCAGGAACAATTCCTCGACTTCAAGCTTGTTGGCTTCCGCCAGCGCCAGTTCGTTGGCCGGCACGCCGGTCGCATCGCTTTGCGCACTGAAGCTCGCTGACCCACCACCACCGAGCTTGGCGTTGATCTTCTGCATCATCTCGTTCATCGCCGACTGCACATAGCTCTGCACGAGCCGGCCGGTAATCGGATACAGCGCCTCCACCATCTCGTCCTGGCTCTCTTTGAGCTGGTACTTGATGGTACGCACGACCAGCGGCGCGATCGCGCGGCTCAGCGGCTCATGCTTGACGATCTCTGCTTCGCGCAGTGCGCCGTCGATAATGTCAGCCACGCTGTGTTGCAGCTTTTCCGTTGTCCCAGCGCGCTCGAAGACAGCGTCCAGCCGGTCACCCAGCACCTTTTGCTGCCGCGCCGTCTCCGCCTGTTGACGGGCAGAAATCTCTGCCTGTTGGCGAACAGTCTCGGACTGCTGGCGTACCGCCTCGTCATGTTTGCGGGCCGCTTCGTCGTGCTTGCGCTCAGAGTTCGCCGCCTCCACCTCGACGCGGCGCGCCAAGTCTTCGAGCCGCTTGGTCTCGCGCTCGAACAGCAGTTCCTTGAGAAGGTTCACGCCTTGCGGCGCCGAGTGTTGCGTCATCGCGCACCGGTCCAGACGAAATTCAGATCAGCTCGAGAGTGGCAGCCAGACCGGCTGCATCTCAGCCGCGCGTGAGGCGCCTCAGATGCTGGCCGAGATCATCGATGCCCTGCGACAGGGCCGTCAAATGCTCCTCGCGATCGGTGCGCGCCTGATGCCGCAAGGCATCCACCTTGCCTTCCAACGTCTGCAACCGTGTTTCCAAGGTCTGTAGGCGCGCGTCCCATTCCCGGCGCATCTCGCCAAACAGCAGATCGCGAATACGCTCCATGGAGTCGTCGCCCGCATCTCGGCCCAAATCCCGGTTGAGATCCCGGCCATTGTCGTACCCAGTATCACGTCCCGAATCGCGGGCGTGTCCATAGGTCGAGCCGTTGAGGTAAGGGACTTGCTGGCCGAAAGGATTGACTGTCATTGAACGCACCTAACGTCTATGGCGGATGCCCGGAAGGGGATCGTGTTTGCTAACTCTGGCAGTTTTGCGCCCAGCGCGAAGCAGCCAAGCATCAGCCGGCCCGGTTGCCATTCCCGCAGGACACTACTCCACTTTCCACGAATATCGAAGTCTCTTTCCGATCAGCGACTTGAAATCCCCACCGGCTGGCGCCGCCTCTTTGACGTGGCGGGCACCAAAGCGGAGAATTTCTACCTGAGATTGATTTAATCAATAGCACTCAACCCTTAAAAGTCTCCTGATAAGTCTTCCGCAATTCAGCCTTTTGTACCTTTCCCATCGCATTCCGTGGCAACTCAGCGACCAGAAACACCCGCTTCGGCTGCTTGAATTTGGCGAGCCGCCCGGCGAGCCGCCCGATGATCTCGGCTTCGCTCGGCGCTGACTGGCCGGGCGCCGCCGTCACGACCGCCGCGACCCCCTCGCCGAAGTCCGGATGCGGCAGGCCGATGACAGCCGCCTCGCCGACGCCCGGCATGGCGTTGATCTCATCCTCGATCTCCTTCGGGTAGACGTTGAATCCACCGGAGATGATCAGGTCCTTGGCCCGGCCGACGATCGTCACCCGGCCATCCAGCGCCATCTCAGCCACGTCGCCGGTGATAAAGTAACCATCAGCGCGGAACTCTTCCTTCGTCTTTTCAGGATTACGCCAGTAACCCGAGAACACATTCGGCCCTTTGACTTCGAGCACGCCCGGCGCCTTCGGCGGCAACACCGTGCCGTCTGCTGCCGCGATCCGCACCGTAATGCCAGGCAGCGCATAGCCGACCGTGCCCGCAACCCGCTCGCCCGTCTTATAGGGGTTCGACGTGATCATCCCCGTTTCGGTCATGCCGTAGCGTTCGACGATATCGAGACCGGTCCGCGCTTTGAAGGCCACATGCGTCTCAGCCAGCAGCGGTGCCGAACCCGCAATCACCAGCCGCAGCTTCTGGCACTGCGCCGACGTGAATTTTTCCGTGCCCAGCAACCGCGTGTAGAACGTCGGCACCCCCATCATCACCGTTGCCTTCGGCAGGTCTTTGAGAACCGCATCGAGATCAAACTTTGCGTGCCACAACATTGGCACGCCATTGAGCAACGCTGTATGCAGCGCCACAAACAACCCGTGCACATGGAAGATCGGCAACGCGTGCAACAACACATCGTCGCTGCGAAAGCCCCAATACTCAGTCAGTACCTCTGCATTCGACACCAGGTTCTCGTGGGTGATCATTGCGCCCTTTGAGCGCCCCGTGGTTCCCGACGTATAAAGCAGTGCCGCCAGATCCTTCGGCGTCCGCTCAACCGTCCGATGTGTGTCGGACTGCTTGAACGCCAGATCGACCATCGACCCTGTGCCATCCGCTTCCAGCGTCGCGATTGCCTTGATCTTTCGCGCGACAGGCAGCGCCACCAGCGCCGGCTTGGCAGCCCTCGGCACCAGCAGCAGCGCCGGCTCGGCATCGCCGATGAAGTAGTCGAGTTCGGCTGCCGTATAGGCCGTATTAAGCGGGTTATAGATCGCGCCAATCTTCAGCACTGCGAGATAAATGCATACCGACGTGATCGACTTTTCGGCTTGCACCATCACGCGGTCACCCGGCTGCACACCCAGCGCCACCAGCGCATTCGCAAACCGGCCGGTCACACTGCGCAGCTGATCATAGCGCAGTGTGAAGCCGTCCGGCTGCTGGAACGCAAACCCGCGACCCGCCGCCGCCATGCCCTGATCGAGCCGTGAAAACAAATTCGCCATGGTCATCAGTATTGCTCGTGTGAGACGCAGTCAGCGGCTTGAAGTAAGCCACCGGGTTTATAACTCGCCCGCGTCCAGCAGCAACCGCCACGCTTCACCTCGCTGCCCGCCTCGCTTTGGCCCGCCTCGCTTTAGCCATGGCCGCGACCCATCGGCGCCGCAGCCTTGCCGGAAAGCCGCCATGCCGCGCTCCAACGCCCGCCGCAAAACAGGTCTAATTCCCGAATTCAGTTATGGATTTTTGGAAAGGATTCCTGATGCGCTTCTTCACGCTCGCCGCCATGGCCGTTTCCGCCGCAGCCTTCGGCCTCGGCACCGCCGCCGGCCCCGCGCTGGCCTCGAGCCCGGCCAAACTCTCCGGCCCCTTCATCCACGACAATCTCACCGTTTACTTCATCCACGGCACCAGCACGCCCGGCCCCGTCCCGCTCACCTTGACCGAAGCGCTGACCAAAGGCGCGGTGAAAGTCATCGAAACCGGCAGCGTCAACAATCTCGATATCGAAAACGTCGGCGATGCCGATGTCTTCATCCAGGCTGGCGACATCGTCAAAGGTGGCCAGCAGGACCGCGTGCTGATGATGAGCATGATCCTGCCCGCCAAGTCCGGCAAAGTACCGATCGGCAGCTTCTGCGTCGAACAGGGCCGCTGGGCAAAACGCGGCAACGAAGACGTGAAGAACTTTGCCAGCGCCGCGGACTCACTCCCCTCCCGCGAGGCCAAGCTGGCCATGAACGCCCCCGCCAAGGTCGCCGCTGCGCCACCACCAACAGCGGCAGTCCCAGGCCAGCGCCAAGGTCTGACCCAGCGCGGAGGATCCGGCGACGACACAAGCAAACGCCAGTCCGAAGTCTGGTCGGCCGTGTCCGACGTTCAGGCCAAGCTCAGCGCCCGCGTCGGCGCGCCGGTCGCCGCAGCACAATCAGCGTCCAGCCTGCAGCTAAGTCTTGAAAACGAGCGCGTCAAAGCCAACCGCGGGGCCTATGTGACCAGCCTCACCGACAAGGCGCAGGCGGACGACATCGTCGGCTACGTCTTTGCCATCAACGGCAAGATCAACAGCGCCGATCAGTATCCCTCCAACGGCCTCTTCAAAAAGATGTGGCCGAAACTGCTGGCCGCCAGTGCCACCGAAGCGCTTGGCGAAGTGCGCCGTACGGCGTCGACGTCAGCATCCGCCACACCGCCACCGGCTCCCGCCGTTGCAGCAACCGACGTGGAAGCCTTCCTGACCGCCGCCGAAGCCGGCAAGTCGCAAGAGAAACCACTCGGCAAACTTGCCCGCCAGGAACTGCGCGACACCGACAAGTCCCTTTATGTCGAAAGCCGCAAAGCCGACGGCACTTGGGTACACCGCAACTATCTGGCGAAATGAACTGAAACGCCGGTTGGCCTTGCCGTCGACACAACCAAACGAATGTCCCTCTGGTGCTCTGCCATCAGGGGGACGATCGCGGGCCGCTGATCGAGCGTGCGAAACGCACAGCGCTGGAAAATCAAACCCCGCGGCGCAAACCGGCTTCGTTGGGACAGCGGCGCTGGCGCTCGCGGTCGAGTTCTTTGCCGACTTCGGCTGCAAACATCAGCCCGCGCGAGACTTGCGCCGGCGTCAGACCACGGGCCTGCGATGACCTGAGCGTGCCTGGCGCACCGTCGGCCTCGCGTCGCCCGGCACCCAGCTCGTCACACGTCAACCGGGCTTTCTCGATCTTGAACGCGAACATCCGCACGCCGGTTGCATACGATGCCGCCGACGCTGGCTGCTTGACCCAGCTGCGTGACTTGTCCGACTGAAGCGTGCGCAGCGCCGCCTGCCGCTGATCAATGCACGCCTTGCTGTCATCGACACAGCCATGATTGATCGCCGACGAGCCTTCAGACGCCCCATCGATCACCGCACCGCTGCAGCCGGCCAGCAGGGCGGCAAGACCGATGGCGATTGCGCTGGCCGCGCACGGTTTCAAAACGGCTCGCATGGCACCCCTTAAACAACCCGACCTCTGCCGGCTACCGGGCCGCCAAGGCGGCATCACGTCGGACCTGCGGCGAAGATGTGTCCCTGTGCCATCTGTCCCCGCGCAAAAGCAACCCCGAACCAGCCACACTCCACGCCCGATCGTGCTGAGATCAGGCAACGGCTCGATAAACCTCCGCCTCAAACGCCTCAAACAACGGCAACGCTTTGACATCGGCAAACGGCAGAATTTGCGTGGCGAACACCCCGGCGAGGCCTTTGGCCGGATCAATCCAATAATAACTGTTGGCCAACCCCGCCCACGCCAGCGACCCCGCCGAGCGCCCGGTGGCCAGCGGTGCCGGATTGATCATGAAACTCAAGCCCCATTCCATGCCGTCAACGAACGCGACATCGTTGGACGAGCCCGGTTTCACGGTTTTCATGGGCGCGCACCGTGTCTCCCCCATTGCGTTGCGTGACATCAGCGCCACCGTTTCCGGTTTCAACACGCGAACCCCGTCGAGCATCCCGCCGTTCAGGATCATCCGCGCAAACCGCAGATAATCGCCCACAGTCCCATAGAGCCCGCCGCCACCCATCTCGAATTCTGGGTTCTGCTCCAGCACAATCGGCGTCGCCGCCAACCCCTCCGGCGCACGCACGTGGATCGCCGCCCGCCGCGCGCTCTGGCTCGCACCCAGCTTGAAACCGGTATCCGCCATGCCCAGCGGCTCCAGCAGATTTGCTTTCATGTACTCGCCGAGCTTCTGCCCGGACACGGCCTCAACCGCCTTGCCCGCCCAGTCGATGCTGATCCCATATTCCCAGCGCTCGCCCGGATCGAACAGCAGTGGCGTTGTCAGCGCCTTCGCCCGGCACGTAATGACACCGGGCACATCGCAAGCCTCCTGATAACGGACCATGTCGGCATTCCACATGTCGTAGCTAAAACCGGCCGTGTGCGTCAGCAGATGCCGCAGCGTGATCGGCCGCTTGGCCGGCCGCATGCGGGGCTGGCCACTGGCCTCAAATCCGTCGAGGACCTGCACGCTGGCCAGCACCGGCAGCACGTCCGCAATCGGCCCATCAAGTGTCAGCTTACCCTGCTCGACGAGTTGCATCGCGCATGCGCCGGTCGCGGCCTTGGTCATCGACGCGATCCAGCACACCGTATCCGGCGTCATCTCGGCGGCCTCGCCTACCGCACGCCTGCCAAACCCGGCCTGATAGATCAGGCCGTCACGGGTACCGGCGGCCACCACGACGCCCGGCACGTCGCCGTTATCGGTCGCGCGCTTGAGGAGTGCATCAAGTCCCGAAAACGTGGCCATGGCGTGAACGTCCCTTTCGTGGTTGTGCCAAAATCGTCCACCGCTTTCGCGCCGCTGTCCAGCCCGACGCGGCTGTCACGCCCCCCGCACCAGCCCGGCACAAGATTTTACGGTCCCTCAACCCTGTTCGGCGAATGCACTTCGGCACGATGGCCCGAAACCTCCACTTTTACGCATCATTCAGAACACTGGCCTTTAATCGCCTCTGGTAACGGCGCGATCCTTGCTTTTACGGACAGCGTCAAAACGTGGGTGTTGCGCCCAATTCCGGGTTTCGAGTTGAAGGTGGCAAGAGATGACTTCCGCAATGGCCAGATCCTTCCGGTCCGCGCGCCGCTTCAGCCTCCGGCTGCGCCGCGATGAAGACGGCGCAACGGCAGTCGAGTTCGCGCTCGTTTCGCTGCCCTTCTTTATGCTCCTGTTCGGCATTCTCAGTGTCTGCCAACTGTTCTTCTGGATCTTCACCTCCGAGAACGCCGTCTGGACCGCCTCGCGCGACATGCGCACCGGCTCCTTCCAGACCGCGGCGTCCGGCTCGCCTTACGCCGGCCTCACCGGCGACGCCCTCAAAACCGAATTCCGCAAGCAGATCTGCCTGAAGACCGTCAACTTCAATGACTGCTTCAACAACTCCGTCGTGCTTGTCCAAGCCAAGAATACCTTTGCAACCATCACCCAACCCAACTGCAAAACCGCCGCCAACGCGCTCGTCACCAACGCCGACGCCATGTCCGCCTTCAATGCCGGCGCGCAAAGCTCGATCGTGATGGTGACCCTTTGCTACGCCTGGAGTTTTGGCGGCAAGCTGCCCTTCCTCCCGCTCGGCCAGCTGAGCGATGGATCGTTCCTGATCCAGGCCTCCGCCGTGTTCGAAACCGAACCCTACTGAGCCACCCGCCAGCTTTGCACTCCGTCGCCTCTCACCTGACCGGATACTCATCATGTCGAAGCCGATTTTGTTCCGTCCCCGCGTGCGCGCAACCGCCGCCATCCGCACTTTCATCACGCGCGCCGAAGGCGTCGCCGCCGTCGAGTTCGCACTCATCGTGCCGATCATGATCATGCTGTTCATGGGCGCCGTCGAAATGAGCCAGGCAGTCACCGTCAACCGCCGCGTGACGCAGGTCGGCAGCACCGCCGGCGATCTCGTGGCCCGCTACAACGGCAACATCTCGTCGACCGACATCGAAGACATCATGAAAGTGAGCGCCTATCTGCTGGCGCCCTATTCGCCCAACAAGCTGAAAGTCGACATCAGCGTCATCGCTTCGACCGCCGCCAGCGCCACCGACACCAAGCAGAAGTGGAAGTGCTCCTACGATTCAGCCGTCTCGACCAGCGTCACCTGCACCTGCCCGAACACCACGTTCACGCTGCCCGCCACCGGCATGCTGACGACGTCCGACAGCGTCGTCGTCGCCAACGTGACCTACGGCTACACACCGACGTTGTTCAACTTCTCAAGCCCGCAGACGATCAATGGCGCCACCCTCGGCGGCTCCATGGCGAAAGGCAACGGCGGCTACAGCGCAACCTACAACATGACCGAAACGGTCTACCTGAAGCCGCGCGCCGCCTGCCCGACGATCACCAAGTCGGATGCATCGACCTGCGGCTGCTAAGCCCATCAACCGCGCGGATCGTGGAAGAAGTCGTAGATCTTCTGCGCCATCTCCGCGCTGACGCCTTTGACAGCTTTCAAGTCTTCGACGCCGGCGCGTGACACAGACTTGGCCGAGCCGAAGTGTTGCAGCAGCGCACGCTTCCGCGTCGGACCAATGCCCTCGATCTCGTCCAGCGGGTTCTGCCCGATGGCTTTCGAACGCTTCGCCCGGTGCGTGCCGATTGCAAAGCGATGCGCCTCGTCGCGCAGCCGCTGCACAAAGTAAAGCACCGGATCGCGCGGCTCCAGCATCATCGACTGCGGCCGCCCCGGAATGTGGAAGTGCTCACGCCCCGCGTCACGGTCCGGCCCCTTGGCCACGCCGATCAGCGCCACATCCGTCACGCCGAGTTCCGCGAGCACCTCGCGCGCAATCGTCAGCTGCCCGAGCCCGCCATCGACAAACACCAGGTCGGGCCGATCCGGGAACGGCACGTCAGCCAGCACCGCGTCGTCGGAACTGTCGTCGTCTTCGGCATCGTCCGCCACAGTCTCAGGCGCATCATCCGCACGCAATACCCCGAACGCAATCGCATCCGCCCCCCGCTCCTTGCGCGGCGGCGGCGCGGGCTCTTCGATGCGCGAGGCATCAGGCTTGTCATCATACCCCCCACCCTGTCCCTCCCCCGCGTCGTGCGGATGCGCGCGGGGCGCGACGGGGGAGGGGACGATGGGATCGACACCGCCAGTTATTTCGACACTTGCGAATGCCTTTGCCAACGATGCGGGTCCCCCTCCCCCTTGCGGGGAGGGGGTATCGGGAGCATCCGCAGAACCGCTGCTCGCCAGCCGCTTGAAGCGCCGCGTCAGCACTTCCCGCATCATGCCGTAGTCGTCACCAGGAACGAGACCCTCCGACTTGATGTTGAACTTGCGGTATTGCCCTTTCACAAAGCCTTCCGGCCCGGCCACGATCATGCCGCCCACCGCATGCGCGCCTTGAATGTGACTGTTGTCGTAAACCTCGATACGGCGCGGGATGCTCGCCAACCCGAACCGCTCGCGTACGCCATCCAGCAACCGCAGCTGCGATGATGTCTCAGCCAATCGCCGCCCCAGCGCCTCACGCGCGTTCTGTAACGCGTGATCGATCATGTCCGACTTCGCGCCCCGCTGCGGCACTCGCAGCTCGACCTTGTAGCCAGCACGCACCGACAGCGCTTCCGCCATCAGCTCCACGCTCTCGAATCCATGGCTCGCCAAAATCAGCCGCGGCACCGGCTTATCGTCATAAAACTGCGCGACGAAGCTTTCGAGCACCGCGCCGGCTTCAAGACTGCGATCCGCCTTTGGATAG
This sequence comes from uncultured Alphaproteobacteria bacterium, assembly GCA_963847145.1. Classification (GTDB taxonomy): domain Bacteria; phylum Pseudomonadota; class Alphaproteobacteria; order Rhizobiales; family Hyphomicrobiaceae; genus JABFRJ01. Next base: position 21,422 of record CAWJYN010000008.1, on the reverse strand, counting down.
TACGCGCGATTGCCCCAGTTCTGCCCTGTGCGGAAGAAGAACACCTGGATGCACGTCTGCCCGCCCTCCTGATGCGCCGCAAAGACGTCAGCTTCTTCAATACCGTCCGGATTGATCACCTGATCCGCCGTCACATGCGCCAGCGCCCACAGCCGGTTGCGGAACTTGGCGGCCTGCTCGTAGTCCTGCTTGGCGGCCGCCTCTTCCATCATGTTTTGATACATGCGCCGCACGTTCTGGCTCTGCCCGCGCAGAAACGCCGTCGCGTCATCCACCAGCTTGGCATACTCCTCCGGCGCAATTTCACCCGTGCAGGGCGCCGCGCAGCGCTTGATTTGGTGCAACATGCACGGCCGCGTGCGGGTGTCGAACTCACTGTCCGAGCACGTGCGCAGCAGGAACGCCCGCTGCAACATATTGATGGTGCGCACCACCGCACCAGCCGACGCAAACGGCCCGAAATAGTCGCCCTTGCTCGATCGCGCGCCGCGATGCTTGAGGATCTGTGGCGACGCCACATCCCGCCGCATCAAAATATAGGGAAACGACTTATCGTCCCGCATCAGCACGTTGTAGCGCGGGCGCAACCGCTTGATCAGGTTGGCTTCCAGCAGCAGCGCTTCAGCTTCCGTGCGGACGGTCACGAACTCCATCGACGCCGTCGCCATCACCATCCGCAAGATGCGGTTCGACAGCCCCGTGGTGCGCGCATAGTTCGAGACACGCGCCTTCAGCGAGCGCGCCTTGCCCACATACAGCACCTCCCCCGCCGCATCGATCATCCGGTAAACGCCCGGCCGCCCCGGCAGATGCGCCAGATAGCCCTGGATCACCTCCGGGCCGGTGGGCACAGCGGGAACAGCAGGCGGAGAGGGGTGTTCGGCATCAGCCGGGGTGTCGCTCATGGACGCTATGTAGGCCGCCAGGGGGCCTGACGGAAGGTGTAAGGTAGCTGGAGCGTGCTGCCGACAGACAATCGCGAATAGGGCTCCCCTCAGCGAAAAAACACCCACGTGACCAGCACGAAGCACGGAATGAGAAAGCATCCCGACCACAGCATATAGCCAAAGAAGCTCGGCATTTTGATGCCGCGTTCTTCGGCGATGGCTTTGACCATGAAGTTCGGGGCGTTGCCGATATAGGTATTCGCGCCCATGAACACCGCCCCCGCTGAAATCGCCAGCAGCGTTGTGCCGAGCGGCCCCATCAGTTGATTGGCGTCGCCGCCCGCCATATTGAAGAACACCAGATAGGTCGGCGCATTGTCGAGGAAGCTCGACAGGCCACCCGCCAGCCAGAAGTACATCGCGTTGATCGGCTGGCCTTGCGCGTCTGTCACCAGCCGCACCACTGGTTCCAATGCACCCTTGGTGCCTGCCCGCAGGATGGCGATCGCCGGTATGATCGTGATAAAGATGCCTGCAAACAGCTTGGCGACTTCAGCGATGGGACCCCACGAGAATCCATTGCCCTCGCGGATGGACGCGCGGGTAAATTGCCACGACACCCACGCAATGACGAGCAGCAGCCCATCCCGTACCACGTTCTGCAATTCAATCTCGATGCCGTTGACGGTTACGCCGATCCCTGGCTTCCAAACGCCACTCACTAACACGGCGACAACAATCGCACCGAGCAACGCCACGTTGAGCCATCCCTCGATGCGAAGGCGGCTGTCTGGTGTCGGGTCTGGCTTCGGCGGATAATCTTTATCGATGCGGAACAAATACCAGTCGAGCACGAAGAACACGGCCAGCAAAACCGCCGAGACCAGCAGCATCGGCGCCAGCAGATTGCGGGTTGGCCAGAAGAAGTCGACGCCTTTCAGGAAACCGAGAAACAACGGCGGATCACCAAGCGGCGTGAGCGATCCACCGATATTGGCCACCAAGAAGATAAAGAACACGATGACATGCGCATTATGCAGGCGGTTGTCGTTGGCGCGGATGATGGGCCGGATGAGCAGCATCGCTGCGCCCGTCGTGCCGGTGATGGACGCAATCACCGTGCCTATCGCCAGAATGCCCGTGTTGAGGGCCGGCGAGCCATGCAGGTTACCCTTGATGAGCACACCGCCTGCAACGGTAAACAGCGCGAACAGCAAAATCAGGAACGGCACATATTCGAGAATGACCGTGTGCATGAGTTCGTAAGTGGTCGATGGGAGACCGAATAGGGCAGCGCACGGCAGCAAAAACAGCAGCGCCCAGCCGGCCGTGATCTTGCCGAAGTGATGATGCCAGACCTGCGGTGCGGCGAGCGGCAGCACGGCAATCGACAGCAGCAAACCGGCGAACGGGATGACCCACAGGGCGCCGAGCTGCGTTCCATTGAGCTGAGCCGCGTTCCCCGCTGCCCATGCGGGCGTGATCGCCAACAGCATTGCCGCGGTCACGGCCGACGCCACAACCGGTCGTCTCCCCCTCAAAACTTGCATGTCGTGCGGCGTCCCTCTGTCATCGTTCAGGTTGAAACTTGCGGGGGAAGTGGCGCGGCGTCAATGGTAAGTCGGGCGAAAATGGGACAGCCGCCTTCTCACGGCCAGGGCACCGGCAGGTTCGCCCATTAAGCGTCGGCGAACAGGTGGCTGTCCCCATTTTCGCCGCTCCGCATCTGACGTCCACTGTGCATCCGATAGAAGTCAAAAAGCTGAATTTCAGCTTTGGGCCAGGAGGGGACGTGAGCATCTGCAGCAATTTGCACAGAATCCCTCTCACTCGATCACCTCCTCGGCTCGCGACAGCAGGCTTGGCGGAATGGTAAGGCCCAGCGCCTTCGCGGTCTTGTTATTGATGACCAACTCGAACCGCGTTGCCTGTCGCAGCGGCAGCTCACTCGGCCGAGTGCCACCCAGGATTTTTGCAACCTGCTCAGCCGCGGTCGTATAAATCTCGGATGTGGTCGCGCCGTAGGACATGAGACCGCCAGCGTCTACATAAAATCGGAAAGCATGCATCGTGGGCAATTGGGCCTTGAGGGCGAAGTCGGCGAGTTGCTGAGGCCGAGGATGAGAGCTAAGAACGACGTCCGGATACACCAACAATGCGTCGGGATGCTCCTTCGCGATCTTTGGTGAGTTCCGGTAGCAGATCTTCGTCAGCTTCCACCTGAGCCGCTTGCATCTGGATACCCAGACGCGGTGCAGCCTCTTTGAGTCAGATCGAACGCGTTGGTAGCAGCTTCAGGGTCTTGAAGAAACATCACCCGCGAGGCCTTGGGAAGCACCTCCTTGAGGAGTTCGAAGGCGCTTCGGCATCATCTCCGTCGTCATACATGTGACGCCTGTCAGATTTCCACCCGGGTGAGCGAGCTGTGTAACGTGCGCGAAGGGATCGCACGAGTAGGCCACAATCGGCGTAGTCTTCACCGCTGCAGACGACGATTCGTGTCGCCCTCGTGCCCATGGTGAAAAGAACGTCGACCGGAATTTGCATGAGTTCAGCGGCAAGCTTCGGCATCCGGTCGTATTGGCAATCTGCGAATCGTTGCTCAATGATGAGGTTCTTCCCCTCGACGTAGCCTAGTTTCCGCCAGGCGAGCCCGGAAAATATCGAGATTGGGGCGCCGAGGACCGGGGCCACAGACCTCCAGCCAGCCGACGCGCGTTATCCCGGCAGCCTTTTGCGCCTGCGAGGTCGGTATGGCGAGCAGGCTTACGCCGAGAGCAACAGCCGTCAGCCCGATCAGCAGAGTCGTCCGCTTCATCTTCATGGCGTGGCCTCAAGCCCGTTGCCGGCCGCGTCCGCCTAGCATCACCCGGCGGGGATGCTGCGGGATCAATGCTTAGTGTCTATGCCCATTACGCCACTATGTCGCCGAGAAACGACATGGCGCGTTTTGAACGTTGCTCTTTTTTGCCAATTTCCGCTGAATTCCCCTCGCGTCAGCAGACCGCCTTGCCTCGCTGGTTGCGGCATTCAATGAATTGGATGACTGCAGCGGGCCACGACCTCCATGATTGCTGCTCGGCGGCGTCCAGACGATCGACACAGAAAGCTGCCAGTCACTGCCAAAACTTGGCGACCGGCAGCTTCTGCCTCAGCTTCAAGCGTTAAAAGGCGGCGGCGCGTTCGAGTGATGTGGGTCGAGTGCACACGATGGTCGCTAGCCCTTGGCGCGCAATGTGAGCGAACGCAAGTCTGGCGCGGGCAAACCCCGTTGCATGCCAAGCAGATCCAATGAGGGCGGCTCTTTTCCAGTACAGAACGAGAGAATGGTATGTGCCTGGCCACGATGGTGGGTCTGGTGATTGAAAAGGTGCGCGAGGATGTCTGATCGCGTTTGCTCAAACGGCTTCCCGGACGTAGTCGAGTATTCCAGCACGCTGGCAATTGCCGTCTCGTCGAGTGATCCGACGAAGCGAACGATACGCTCGTCCTCGTCGGCCCGCGCCGATGCAAGCTGCAGACGGTCCTCGTGAATAATGGCGTCCATACCGCTCGGGTGATCGCCTTCGCCCGTAAGCCGCTTCATCCAGATGCGATCAGTCAGCATGAGGTGGTTCAGCGTTCCACTTAGGCTCTTGAGAAAGCCCCGACATTACGCCGGTAGTCCACTTCATCCAGAGCGATTGCAGCCTCGTAGAGCCGAGCATTGGCCCACGTTGTAGGATGCAAACTGCACAAAATGAGACTTCATGAAGAGCTCCATCCGATGCAACGGCGCGCAAACGAAGTCTACCCCAGATATGATGGAATGTTTCTTATGGGTCAATCGCGGTTGTCGAACTCGGCCTTTTGGCTTCATGGCAACGTCAGCTGATGCACCGTTAGTGTCGGTTGCAAAAAGGTCATTGCTTGCGACTGCCCGTCCGCCGAACCTCGCACTCCATCGATGCAAAGCGCAATTCGTAGGGCGGAAGAGGCGCCCTTCAGCGCCGTCATCCGCCACTGCAGAGCGACGATGGTGATCCGGTGATATGTCACCCTGGACTGGCGGATTTCGCGACGCTCATCCGCCCTACGAAATCGCGATCGCCATCGACTTTCCTTCGCCCCTTTGGGGCGTTTAAGACCTTGCTCAAGCACACACGTGAGATGACCGCACCCAGTCAACAGCGGACGCGGTTTGCACGGCGCGCTCAGTGCCGCGCAATAAACCTTAATCGCACCATTAGGTTGCAATTGACGGTGCGTCTGGCATGCTGGTGTCACTCGCGGATCCGGGGTGGGTCTAGAACCGCTTTACTCCCGCGAGCGTGCTGTGAAATGAAATGAATCGTCTCGCTTGCGAGACGGCTGCGTGCATGTCGCTGCCACCGGTGTCGGGAAAGCGGCGCGCGCCTCGCGGTGACACCTGATGCCCAGGTGACTGGCAAAGTTGAAATTCACCAGAGAAAAATAATCTCAGCACACAGAGCGCGGCTTCGGCCGATAGGGTCAAGTTTTGCGGCTGTGCGCAAAGCGAGACCTCGGGTTCATCCCCACAGGATGCGCCCTCACAGATGCGGTTGGTCCGCGCTCTGCCCCGGACTTTTCTGGGGACGCCTCAACAAGCCACGGGGCCATGCCCCGGTGGCTCTGTGGGTGCTATAGGAGGTGCCGCCCCAACAGCCGATCACAACACTATGGCCGGTCCCGGTGCGGCGAGGCGGTGGCTGTCCCCGCTTTCTGCTGTCTGGTACCAGCTCAATACGGACAGCAGCGAGATCCACATGCGCAAGATTTACGATTGGATGATGCGGCAAGCCAACGGCCCTAAGGCGCCTTATGCCTTGGGCGCGGTTTCGTTCGCGGAAAGCTCGTTCTTTCCGATCCCGCCCGACATCATGTTGATCCCGATGGTGCTGGCTAACCGCGCCAAAGCCTGGAGCCACGCGGCGCTCGCCACCGTAACGTCCGTACTGGGCGGCTTGGCCGGCTACGCGATCGGCTACTATCTCTTTGTGTCCCTCGGCGAGCCGATCCTCAAATTCTATGGCTACGCTGGCCGCGTTGATCAGGTGCTGACCTGGTTCCGCGATAACGGCGTCGCCATCCTGATCGCCAAGGGCATGACGCCGATTCCCTATAAGCTGCTGACGATCACCGCCGGCGCCGCCAAGATGGACCTGCTGTCGTTTGTGGCCGCCAGCGTGGTGGCGCGCGCCATGCGCTTCTTCTTGGTGGCCGGATTGCTCTACTTCTTCGGCGAACCGATCCGCATCTTCATCGAGAAGCGCTTGACCTTGGTCACCACCGTGTTCGTCGTCGTCCTCGTCGGCGGCTTCGTAGCGGTGAAGTACTTGATATAGTGAGCAGCCCGCGAGTTGAGAGTATCCCGTGCGTTTGAATTCGACATTCTCCAATCCTGAAGCCTACCGGCTGGGCGCGCTCAGCCTGTTCATCGCGGCAGCAGCGATCCTCGCCGCCTTGGCGTTTGAATATGCGGGCGGCCACGCGCCGTGCCCGCTCTGCCTGCAAGAGCGCTACGCCTATTATGTCGGCGTGCCGCTGCTCTTCCTCGGCCTCGTCGGCCTCTCGACCGGCCATATTGAGTTGGCCGCCGCAGCTTTTGCGCTCGTCGCCCTGGCGTTTCTCGCCAATATGCTGCTCGGCGGCTACCATGCCGGCGTCGAATGGGCCTTCTGGCAGGGCCCGTCGACCTGTTCAGGAGCCTTCCAGCCACTTGAGTCGGCCACCGATCTGCTCAAAGGCCTCCAGAAACCGAAGGTCGTCCGCTGTGATGCGGCCGGTTGGCGCCTGTTCGGGCTTTCTTTTGCAGGCTGGAACACGGTGATTTCCGCCTTCCTGTGGATAACTTGCTGGCAGGCAAGCAGCTCCGCGCGCCGCGCGCTCGCAACCTGAGCGAAAAAATAATTCATCAAAATCAATAGATTAATATCGGATTCGGCCAACTGTGACCGCGCTCCCGCAGGCCCGGAGATGCACTTCAGCCACGATTAACGATAAATTCGCACTTCGAGCAAAAACCCGCCGCATAGAAGCCCAAAAGCAACAGCATACATCCACTCGTTCACGGAACACACCGCGAACCGGCGAGCAAAAGAGGTGCTGCGTAGTGTTCGAGTTCTCTTGCTCACCCAGCCAGCATGCAGGGTTTCGATCTGAGATGGCAGAGCGTGTGTCGCGTCTGTTTGATGCCTCCAGATCAAAGCCAGAAGTTACCAACGTGCGTACAGTTACCCAGAGTTGCGTACCCCAGAGTTGCGTTCTTGAGAGTTGCGTTCTCCAAAGTTGCGTTCTGTTGCGTCCTGTCAGCGTGCGTCGCGTACCCGCTCATGTGTCCCAAACCTTCGACCAGACCTTAGATATGTCTCTTGTCCAGACACTCCCTCCGCGTTCGTTTGCGTCTTGTTCGGAAGGTCCCGGTTCAGTCCTGCGTAAGATGATGCCCAAATTGAAGCGAGCCGCATCCGCCCGTTTGTTCCAGCGTCTCAGCGCGCGGCTCGCCCCTCTCAAGCATCGTCCAAGTGTTTTGCTTCCAAGTTCGTTGCGTCCGAGTTCGTTGCGTCCGCGTCCAGTGCATCAGTGTCCCGTTGCGTTGCGTTTCCATTGAAGCGTGTTGGTTGCGTCTGCGTGTGTGCCCGTTGTGTTCGGTAAGTTGCGTTCAGTAAGTCGTGTCCCGCGTTTGGTTGTCTGCGTCTCTGTCCCGAAGTCATCTAGAGAAATCCCATGTTCAAAGTCGCGTCAAACGTTGCGTCCGTGTCCCCGGTTCCCGTGCGTCAAACTGCGTCTCCGTTGCGTTCCCGTGCGCCAGAAGGCGTCCAAGTCAGTGCCCAAATTGTTGCGTTCCCAGTTGCGTCAAAGTCGCCGGAGGATGCCTGGCAGTCTGTTGGCGATGCAGCGTCCCTTGTGTTGCGTAAGCTGCGCCCAACGCCAGTCTCAACTGTCATCGTTGCGTCACGCGTCCAGAAGTAACAGTCCCAACCAAGGTTCGTGCACGACGGCGCACTTGGCGCTGCACGGAATGCTGGTCCCGAGGAATTGGAGACGGATCACCGTCTCCCAACGAACGGCAGGTGCGTTGAGCGTAGACCCAAAAGTCTCCTCCAGAGTGTCGCTTTTCAAAGTCTCGCGTAGTGACACAGGAGCGCTCGGCGTACCTGCCTTTTCAGTCCTCCAGCCTGCTCGTGCGGCCCGCAGTTCACCTTCGTAATGCACACCACAACAGGTAAGCCCGTCATGACCCCGAACAACGTCAATCCGGTTCAGTGGCAGCAATCACTCGGCTACGCCCGCAACGTGTGCGCCCGCGTTTTCCGCGATGGTGGCAAGCCCGCCGACGCCTTCGCAGCCTTTGGCCTTGCTGTCACTGACGCCCCAAAAGATTGGGCGACCGTCGTCGACCGCATCGCCATGCAGCTGTCGAAGACAACATTACGTAAAGCAGCATAAGATCGGCGCGACGTGCTTAGGCGAGCCGCCCGGCAATACCGCGCACTGCGAGATCCGCAATTTCCGCAGTGCTAAATCCAAACTCTGCAAGTATGGCGTCGCTATCCGCACCCGGCGGGTGCGCGACACCGCCAGCCTCCGCAGGTGTACGGCTGAACCGCGGTGCCGGCACCGGCGCCGTCACGCCGTCGACCGTTTGAAACACCGCCCGCGCCGCCATGTGCGGGTCGTGGCTGGCTTCATCAAGCGACAGCACCGGCGTCACGCAGGCATCCTTTCCGGCGAACACAGTTGTCCACGCGTCCCGCGTTTTTGAACTAATCACCGCTGTGAAGCGCGCCCGCAGCTCCGGCCACCGCTTGCGATCATGCTGCTTAGGCAGGTCCTCGCCCGCAATCCCAAGCCCCCGCAAAAACTCGGCATAGAACCGCGCCTCGATTGCGCCGACCGCAATGTATTTGGCGTCCGCCGTTTCATAGACGTCGTACCACGGTGCACCCGTGTCGAGCACGTTGACGCCGCGCTGATCCTGCCATTGCCCAGCTGACCGCAATCCGAAAATAATCGCCATCAGATAGGCAGCGCCGTCCACCATGGCGGCATCCACCACCTGTCCTTTGCCGGAGCGCGTCGTCTCCAGCAGCGCTGCCACCACGCCAAGTGCCAGCAGCATCCCACCACCGCCAAAATCACCGACCAGATTGAGCGGCGGCACCGGCGCCTGGCCCGCCCGTCCGATCGCGTGCAACGCGCCCGTCAGCGAGATGTAGTTGATGTCGTGCCCGGCGCGATCCGCCATCGGGCCGTCTTGCCCGAACCCGGTCATCCGCCCAATCACCAGTTTCTGATTGAGTGCCAGCAGCACCTCCGGACCAAGACCCAGCCGCTCCAGCACGCCCGGCCGGAACCCCTCGATCACCGCGTCCGCTTTTGCCACCAGCCGTTTGACGACCGCGATTCCGTCCGCACTCTTGAGATCAACCGCAATCGTCCGCCGCCCTCGCGCCAGCACATCGAACTTCGGCGACCGCCCCGGCAAACCTAGATCAGCCGCCTCGCGCCGATCCACACGGATGACGGTCGCGCCCATATCGGCCAGCACCATGCCCGCGAACGGGGCCGGGCCGATCCCGGCCAATTCAACCACTGTGAACCCCTTGAGCGGTCCCATAGCAACTCCCCCGTGCCACACCGGCCGCCAACCCAAGGTCGCGGCCAAACTAGTCGGCATTTGTTGCTTTGTTATAAGAACTTCTCAAGTGCCATGTGGTTGCCTGACCGTTGACGACGGAGGTCGAAAGCCGGTCAATGGCCGTTCAAGTCACCAGTAAACTGCTGCCAGCGGGCCCTTTCGCCCGCCGCCTCCGGCTGCGTGCGGCACACACCGTCCAGCGCGCCACCGAAACGCTCGTCGATATCGACTGGAAAATCCGCGAAACCGAAGCCCGTTATCGCAACCTGCTCGACAGCCAGGACGATGTGATCCTTCGCCTGGATCGCAGCGGCTGCATCACATTCGTTAACGCCGCCGTGGCGCTGCGTTTCGGCAGTGCCGGCCGCGCCATCCTCGGCCATGCGTTCGCGCCGCGCATCCTCACTGGCGAGCGGCCCCTGCCCTTGGCCGCCAACGGCACCGTGCGCCATCAGCGCTTCGCCCTTGAGCTTGAGACCGTCAACGGGCCACGCTGGTTCGATTTCGAGGAGCACGTCGCCGCCGCCGCCGATGGCGCCTTCGAAACCCAGCTCGTCGGCCGCGACGTCACCGAGCAGCGCCGGCAAGCCGCCGACCTCGCCGAAGCGCGCGATCAAGCCGAAGCCGCCAACCGCGCCAAGTCACGCTTTCTCGCCGCCATGAGTCACGAGATCCGTACGCCCATGAACGGCATCCTCGGCATGGGCGGCCTGCTGAAGGAAACCGAACTCTCACCCGATCAACGCACCTTCGTCGCCGCCGTCGATCGCTCGGCTCGCACCTTGCTCGCCCTCATCGACGAAATCCTCGACTTCTCCAAGATTGAAGCCGGCAAACTGACGCTTGACGCACGCACCTTCAATCTCGAAGACTGTGTGCAGTCCGTCGTCGAACTGCTGGCGCCAAAAGCCGCCGAAAAAGGCATTGAACTTGCCTGGGCCATCGATCCAGCTTTACCCGAACTCGTCATCGGCGATGAAGTCCGCATCCGCCAGATCGTCACCAACCTGGTCGGCAACGCTGTGAAGTTTACCGAGACGGGCGGCGTCCTCGTCACTGTCGGTACAGGCGAAGCGCCCCCCCACACACTTCTCCCACGCAGCAAAGCGGCGGTCCGTTCTGCCAGCATGGCACTGGAAATCGCCGTCACTGACACCGGCGTCGGCATCCCGCCCGACGCCTTTAAGATGCTGTTCGCAGAATTCGAGCAGGGCGACCCGCACGTCCAGCGCCAGCACGGTGGCACCGGCCTCGGCCTCGCCATTTCGCGCCGTCTCGCACTCGCCATGGGCGGCGATATCACCGCTATGTCCAGACCAGGCCAGGGCTCATGCTTCACGGCAGCCCTCGAACTCACCCGCGTCCGATCCTCGCGCCCGATCCGCAGGCCGAGCGACGAAAGCGATGGCGTGCACGTCCTGCTCGTCGGCACCGGGCCGCAGGAAAGTGCCGCGCTGCGATTGACGTTCGAGGGCGCGCACTTGCCCGTCGAATCCGTCAGCCGCACCGCCGCCCCCGCAGCACTCGCCACCGCCGCCGCCAACGGCCTGCCGTTCACCGTCATCGTCATCGATGGCAGCATCGGCTCCTCCGCTGCAGCCGATGTCCTGACACGCGCGCGCGCCGCGGCGCCAAGCACGTCCGTGCGCGCACTCGCAACCTTTGACGCCAATCATCGCAGCGACTTCGACGCCCTGCGCGACGCCGGCTTCAGCGGCTATCTCATGCGGCCCGTTCGCCCCAGTTCGCTACTGTCGCAAGCCCTCGGCCATGCCTGGCCACGCACCCTGCCGGTAGCAGCGTCAAGCCCGGCAGCAGTTCCCGCGACCGCGGATCGCAAAAGCCTCTCAGTCTTGCTCGCCGAAGACAACGAGATCAACGCGCTGGTGGCCCGCCGCATGTTGGAGCATGGCGGCTGCACCGTCACGCACGTCACCACCGGACAAGACGCCGTCGCGGCCGTCTTGCGCGCCCACGACGGCAGTTCGCCCGGCTTTGATCTCGTGCTCATGGACATGCACATGCCGATCATGGACGGCATCGACGCAACGCGCGCCCTGCGCGCAGCCTTTGCGCACGCACCAGCAACCGCACCGCACATCGTCGCCCTCACCGCCAACGCCTTCGCCGAAGATCGCGCCCGCTGCCTCGCGGCCGGCATGGACGACTACATTGCCAAGCCGTTCGAACGCCGGGAGTTCGATGACCTGCTGGCACGCTTGCGGCTACGCGGGTGATGGTGTGCTGCCACGCAGTTTGTTACGGGTTATGCACGCGCATTACACGAGCTGCATCAACCCGACGGCCGCCAGCACCACCAGATACACAGCCGCCAAAGTCAAACCCCATCGCAGCACGGTCCGGTCATCGGCCGCCGTTCGCCCCGGCAACACGGCGAGCAACAACGCCGCCACCGGCAACGAGGCCATCGCCGTGTGACCTGCCGCCGCCGAAGCCAACGCCGCGAACACATCTTTCGCGTTAAACGCAGCACCAGCTGCTGCGGCACTTGGCAGGAACAACGCGTTGCCCGTCACGCCCGACCCGGTCACGAACCCGCCAACGGCGCCGAGCCCGATAGACCCCAGCATTGCACCAACGACACCAAGCCCCTTCAGCGCTGCCGTCAATGCATCAATACCGCCCGACGACACCAGCAGCCGCGCCGTCAGCATGAACAGCGCCACACTCGCCACCGCCCGCCAACTACGGCGGAAAACATCGCGCAGCAGGGTGCGATCCAGCACCGTCCACGCCGATACCAGCGTCGCCACCACCAGCGCTACACCTGGCGACGCCAGCACCGCAAACGATACGCGCCCCGTCGACATCGCGAGCCGCAAGCCTTGCCGCGCCAGCAGCGCAACAACAACCGTTTGCACGACCACCGCCGCGATCAGCACTGCATAGGGCCGAAGCTCTGGTGCCAGCACCGCCGCCCGCCAGTCCGCTGACCGCTCAGCGCGCCCAGCAAGTAACAACAGCACCGCCAGCCCGCCCGCCACACCCGCCAACGCCATCCCGAGCGTGACAGTTGCCAGCCCAGTTGCGGCCCACAGCACAGCGCCGCACGCGATGGCTACGAAGACATCGTCACGCCGCCGCCCGCCAGCCAGCCATGTCGCCACCAGCGGCAGCGCCGCCGCCACCGGCCCACTCGCCCGCCAGATCGCCATCCCAAACGGCTGCGGATCGATGTCGGCAAGCGTCGCGCCCACCGTACCGGCAATGGCCAACGCGCCCCACGGCATCAGGCTCATGCCGACGAGCGCAACGGCTATCGCTTGGCTTCGTGGCAGCCGCGCCGCCAGCAGCGGCATGGTCAGCAGCAGCGACACGCCCATACCGGTGAGGCTCTCAACCAGCACGCCAAGACCAAGCGCAATCAACACCGCCGACTGCGGCTCCGGCAGTTGCAACGCCGAGACCGCGCGTGCCACCGCTTCAGGGGCTCTGAGGCGTCGCGTTGCCTCGATAAACAGCACACCGGGCACCAGCGTTGCCGCCACCAGCCCCGTCAGGAGCGCTGCATCCAGCGCCGCATGGCTGAACATAGATGCCGTCGGTGCAGCAAACGCATGTGACAGAACAAGTCCAACTGTCACGGTCAGCGCGGCCGCCGCCGCCGCCAGCCCACTCCATCCCAAGCCGAGCACGGTTGCGATGACGACGGCACACGGCAACAGCGCCAGCCAGGCGACGCTCATGAGCGCTTGCCCGTCACAGTCAACGGGATTGCGTACGTGCGCTCGCTTAAAGTCAGCCCCACGGGCGGCTTAGGAAAGCGCGTCGCGCCAATCCACGTCAGCGCCCGCTGATCCAGCCGCGCGTTGCCACTCGGCGCGACGATCTCCGCGGTGGCCACATCACCCGTCTCCGAAACCGTAAACGCCACGCGCACTGAGCCTGCCGGCCAACCGGACTTGGGCCGGTTGCGGCTCAACACTCGCCGCACATCGGACGCATAGCGCGCCACATCACCGGGTGCCGCGCCCGCCGCCGCCTGCCGCGTTGACGGCACCGCCGCTTCTGTCGTCGCCCCACCTGCGGTCACCGGTGCCGCCGCAGGAACTGGCGTTTGCTGCACAGGCTCTGGCGGCTTGATCTCCGTCGGTTTTGGCGGCTCTGGCGCCGTCGCAGAAACCTGGGCCTCGGACACCGGCGCCGTAATCACCGTGATCGTCTGCGGCGTCTCGGGTGCACGCGCTTGTGCCGGCGGCTCTGGACGCACAGCCACGCTTTGCCCTGCGGTGTCAGCCGTCACCGCGGCACCACCGCCAGCATCCGCAGTCGGCACCCGCATCATGCTCTCAAGTGCCGCCGCGCTGATGATCTCGATCTCGATGCCTTCGAGTTGCACACCGCGTGAACCTGTCGGCGCTGTCGAGAAATGCACAATAGCCCATGCCAGTAGCGCTCCGTGCACGGCCAGCGACGCCAGCAACGCGACCCGCCACGCGCCACCAGATTTGGCGCGCAGCGGCAGGCTCGGCTGATGGGGTTCGACATCGTTCATGCAGAGGCTTCGGGTGCTCCCTGAGACTGCGCGTCAGTGTTTGTGTGCAGCCCCACTGGTCGCACCCAGTGCGCGCACATGATAGTAGATCTCAATGGTGCCGGCCTTCTCGAACACCAGCGTGCCCTCGACCTTGCCACCTTCCACAGGTGGCTCCTTGAGATTGATCAGCATCATGTGATAACCGCCGGGTTTCAGCTCCACGGTCGCGCCGGGCTTGATCTCCAGCCCCTTGTCAAGTTCGCGCATTTTCATGACGCCATTGTCCATGGCCATCTCGTGCACTTCGACGCGCGCCGCGATCGCTGCCGAGCCGCCGATCAGCCGGTCCGCAGTGGTACCCTTGTTAGTTATGGTAATAAATCCGCCCGCAACCTTGGCGCCGTTGGGCGTCGCCCGCGTCCACAAATTCTGGATCAGGATGGTGCCGTCTTTGCTCACCGTTTCATGGGATTGCGCTCGCCCGGGCCCGAAGCTCAGCGCAGAAAGGGCCGCAATCGCCAGCACGATGCGGCGTGTATGAGATACTGTCATTGTCGTTGTCTCAAAAGTCGAAATCGTCAATCGCGACAGGGCGCGGTCCGCAAACCGCAGTACAGCCTATCGCAGCGAAAAGATGCTTCGGCCGATATCGAAGCGATCAAGCGTTTTGATGCGGCGGTCCACGGCCAGGCGGCGGCACTTCAGCGCGGACGGGCACAATCGCCGACACCGCAGCAAAATCCAACGCCGCTGGAACCCTCAAAGGCGCCGGCAACACGGCCTGTACCGGCAGCAGCGCCGCACCCGCGAACGCACCGGTGCACACCGGGCACGGTGCCTTGGGCGCGCCCGCCGGATCGCCCGGCTGCGGCCAGCGCGTCGCCGTCGGCGCCGTTCCATCGCCGTGGCAAAACATCAGCACCAGATCGGCCGCTGCCAATTGTGTCGCGTGCACGGTATGCCGCACGGTCAGCCCGGCGTGCATCAGCACCGCCAGCACCGCCAAGGCCTTGGTCCAAGTCCAGCAATGGAGCCAGCGCAGCCGCATGGGGTTTCAGGATCTCAACGTCACGAATGGACAATCTATAGGCTGTCCTTGCCACGGCCGCCATGCGCTCGAACAACGCGCCGAGGCCAGCCTGCTAGCAGTCGCTTCAAAGAGCGGTTTCAAAAGGCCCACGGCCTTTTGCGGGGTCGAGGGGCAGCGCCCCTTGCCTGTGTTGCCGAGAGTTCAAAGTCGACCGCCATCCGCCTGCGTCTTCGCCCGCACCGTATGCATCCGCCCAAGCCCCAGGCACAGCGCCAGCCAGATCGCCGCCAGTGGCACGCTGATGGCCGCCACGCCTGCCGCACCAAAGCCGAAGCTCTTGGTCATGACCCCGAAGATCGACCCGGAAATGGCATCCCCACCGCGGAACACGACCGTATCGATAAAGTTCTGTGCGCGATACTTCTCGTCCGGCGTCACCAGCGTGTAGAGCACGCGCATGGCCGGGCTGGCGATCGAGAAAGTCACCGCCCGCTCGACCACGATGATGACGACGATCACTGACAGCACTGGCGCGGCGGCAAGTGCCAGAAACCCCAGGATGGCAGTCGCCGGCAACAGGCCTGCCGCAATGCCGACCCCAAACCGGTTCATCACCAAGCTCGCAAACAGCACCTGCAGCATGATCGTGCCGATGCTGACCGCCAGATCCATGCGTGCAAACAACTGCACCCGCGTGGCCCGGTCGGTGATCGCCGCGCCGACGATCTTGAGTTGCTCCAGATAGAAAAAGGTCGACACGACGTTGGCCACGAAAATCGCCAGCGCGATCTGAAACAGATACGGCGACCGCCACACCTGCAGCGCGCCAGCGAACAGGCTCTCGTCTTTTTTGGGCTCCGCCACTGCCCCGGTCTTGCCCGCAAATGCCGCCCGCACCTGCAGCGCCGCCATCAGCGCCAGCGCCAGGAACGCCGCTGATATCAGCAACAAGTTGTTCGGCCCGATGACCTTGACCAGCGACTGCGCAATGAGCGGCCCGGCAATCCCGCCCACGCTCCCGCCCGCCGCGATCACGCCATACAGCCGCTTGGCCTGCACGCTGTCCCAATGCTCGCTCATCACAATCCAGAACAGCGAGATCGTGAACAAATTGAACACGCTGGCCCAGACGAAGAACGTCTGCGCAAGCCACACCGTCTGTCCACCCTCCAGTGCCAACCGGAACGCGAATAGGTTCAAAATGAAGAAGATGTAGATGACTGTCACCACCAGCCGCCGTGGCACGCTCGAGACGATCTTGCCGAACACCGGCACCGCCGCCAGCATCACCAGAAACACATAGTGAAACAGATGCTCGCGCCTGCCCTCGCCGACCAGCACCGCCATATCCTCGCGCACCGGCCGCACAATGTAATAGGCGGCCAGCACACAGAAGAAGTACGCAAACGACCACCCCAGCGCCCGCTTCTCATGTGGCTCGACCTTGATCAGATCCGCCACCCATCCCTTCAGCCACTCCGTCCAGTCCGTCGGTTGTGCAGGCGTCATCGCAGCTCACAGTTTAAGATAGCGCGCACATGACAGAAAGGCGCAGGACAGGTGGGGCACTCAGGCATGCGAAGTGAGGCAAGCGAAGATCTCGCGCGAAAGCGCAACCACTCTTCAAACGCCACACAGCCCCTCACATGTGGTGCTGCTTAAGACAGTGACCATGTTCAGAATGTCTGCGTGCCGCGCAACGGGCATACTTGACCGGAGACCCTCCAGCGCCGTTCTGGCTTGCGCGCGCTCCGCCAGAGTGAGTGCCGAGACCATACTGGGCAGATCGCGCTGCAAACCAGTGAACATCAAGGTCCGCAGATCGTCGCGCAGACCGGTGTCGGACAGCGCCGTCACCGCGCCGATGATCATCTGCTGCAACCCCAGCCGCATTTTGCGCAAGCCATCGCGCCTGATGTCGGTCATTTGCTCAGGCGGCAAGCGTTTCACGAAGTCGGCCAACGCCGGCAACGTGCCGACCAGGCAGCGGCGTGCGAAGTTGATGACCGGCACGACCTCGGCTTGATATTTGGCGAGGTTAGCCGCGTACAGCACCGCAACTTTGGCCGCTATCTGCTTGGGATCAGTGGTGTTGTCGACTTTCTGGTCCCGGAACAGCGCATCGAGCCCGTGCAGGGCATACCCAGATGCGATCTTGTTGGGGATCGAACAGGTGTCCTTCGAGATGGCGTCCATGCCGGACGGAAACCCGACTGAACCGTATAATTCCTTATTGTCGGAGAGAATGGCGAGCAGCTCCGCCGTGCGGGCGTCCGTGATCCTCGGTTGTTCGCCCTTGGCCACAGCGCTCGCCTTGAGCTCGTCAAAAGACTTGGCAGCCGCTTGATAGCGCTCCAACGCGGTTTGCGCGTTGCCCGGCGTCGCCGCCAACATGAGGCAAAGCACACCGATTAAGACGTTTGCAGCAGGCCAATTCATTGCGTCACCGTGTGCGTTTGTGGAAAGAAAGTGCCGTTCGCAGCCTACAAGAACAGCTGCTATCGTTTGCCGACGTGTGGCATGGGAGACGGCGCACCACCACCCGGCGTCCGTTCCGCCAGCCAAACAAACCACAATCGGTGCGCCTGCCGGGTCTCTGTGATAGGGGACTGAGCGCGCCGCCGCAATCGAGCCACCACAACCATCAGCATAAATAGTTATTCCCTAACGGTACCCCCAAAAGACGAACCCATGCCCACCCCCATGCCCACCGAAGTGTTGTTTTACCACCTCGAGCGCCAGCCGCTCGAAACTGTGCTGCCCACGCTGGTCGAAAAGACCGTCGAGCGCGGCTGGCGCGCCGTCATCGAGGTCGGCACCGCCGAACGCGTGCAAACCCTGAACGCGCTGCTCTGGACCTACAAGCCTGAGAGCTTCCTGCCGCACGGCACTAAGGCCGACGGTCCACCCGCAGAGCAACCCGTTTACCTCACCCACGAAAGCGACAACCCCAACGGCGCCACCGTCCGCTTTCTGGTCGATGGTGCCGCACCGACTGCCTTCACCGGCTACGACCGCATCGTCCTCATGTTCGACGGCCGCGACCCCGACGCCCTGGCCCAAGCCCGCACCCACTGGAAATCCGCCAAGGCCAGCGGTGCCACGCTGACCTACTGGCAACAAAACAACGACGGCCGCTGGGAGAAGAAGGGGTAAAGAGTCCAGTCGCGAGAGCGGGTATGCCCCCCACATTGCCACCCCCGCGCATTCCCGCTATTCCCTCCCTCACGCTCTTTGACCCGACCCTGTCCGTCCCACCGCCGCCGGCCCGCACGCCTGCATGCGAAAACTCCGGAGGCCCCGATGGCCGCCTCGCCTTTGATGACTGTGATGATGGCTGCCGCCCGTAAGGCCGGCAAAAGCCTCAGCCGCGACTTCGGCGAGGTCGAGAACCTGCAGGTCTCGATTAAGGGCCCGGCCAACTTCGTCTCTGCTGCCGACCATCGCGCCGAGCAGATCGTGTTCGATGAACTCTCTCACGCGCGGCCTGGCTACGGGTTCCTCATGGAAGAACGTGGCGAAGTTCCGGGCGTCGATAAGACCAACCGCTGGATCGTCGACCCGCTCGATGGCACCACCAACTTCCTCCACTCCAACCCGCTGTTCTCCATTGCCATCGCGCTGGAGCGTGAAGGCCAGATCGTTGCCGGCATCATCTACAATCCCATCATGGACGAGATGTTCATGGCCGAGAAAGGCAAAGGCGCGTTCCTGGCCGACAAGTCGGGCCGCGACCGCCGCCTGCGCGTCGCCGCCCGCAAGTCGCTCGATGACGCGCTGATCACCACCGGTATCCCCCATCGCGGCCGCCCCAACCACAACCGCTTCTTGGACGAAATCGAAGAGACGATGAAAGTCGTCGCCGGCATCCGCCGCACCGGCTCGGCCTGTCTCGATATGGCCTGGGTGGCGGCCGGGCGCTTCGATGCCTACTGGGAACGTGCGCTCGGCGCCTGGGACATCGCCGCTGGCACGATCATCGTCCGCGAAGCCGGCGGCATCGTCTCCGACCTCGATGGCGGCACCGACATGCTGACCAAAGGCAATGTCTGTTGCGGCAACCAAACCATGCAACGCGCCATGGTGGATCTGCTGAAAGATACGAGCGCGGGTTAACCTGCGGACCAAGTATACGTGTCTTTGTTCGTCATCCCGGCCTCCGCCGGCATGACGAGCGAGAAGACTGCAGACAAGCATGCGGGACTGCTGGGGCTCATATGTCTACGACGCCAAAATCGAGAGCGGCCAAGCCGTCGCGAACCGCCACGCCCATGACCGGCGGCATGGCCATCGTCGAGCAGCTGATCGCCAATGGCATCGACACCGTCTTCGGCTTGCCCGGCGCACAAACGTATCCGCTGTTCGACGCGCTGCAGCAGCGCGCCGATCATATCCGCACCTTCGGTGCCCGCCACGAACAAACCTGCGCCTATATGGCGTTTGGCGCTGCCCGCGCGACGGGCAAACCCGCCGTCTTCACAGTCGTGCCCGGCCCCGGCGTACTCAACACGACAGCGGCGTTGTGCACTGCCATGGGGACCAACACGCCCATCCTGTGCCTCACCGGACAAGTCCCCAGCGCCTTCCTCGGCCGTGGCCGCGGGCATCTGCACGAGCTTTCCGATCAGCTCGGCACACTGCGGCCGCTGGTCAAGTGGGCCGCGCGCATTGAACGCGCCGCCGACGCACCGGCGATGATCAACGAAGCGTTCCGTCAGATGCTGTCGGGCCGCCCCGGCCCCGTCGTGCTCGAAATGTGCTGGGACATGATGGCCGCCACCGGCCACGTCATCACGTTGCCCGCCGCCGAAATCCCACAAGCGCCGCCGCCATCACCCGCCGAACTCGACGCCGCCGCCAAGCTCATCGCCGCAGCCAAGTTTCCGATGATCTTCGTCGGCACCGGCGCGCAGCATGCCTCAGTCGAAGTGCTCGCGCTGGCTGATGCACTCGACGCACCTGTGACGGCCTTCCGCGGTGGCCGTGGCATCGTCGCCGAAGATCATCCGCTCGGTGTTTCAACCTGGACGGCGCGGCAGCTGTGGGCCGAGACCGACGTCGCCATCGGCATCGGCTCGCGCCTCGAATTGCCGTATATGCGATGGGCGTGGCAAAGCGGCTTGATCGACCGTCCCACAGCGCCGCCACACCTGGTTCGCATCGACATCGATCCCGCTGAGATGCGCCGGTTGGTGCCGCACGCCGCCATCGTCGCCGATGCCGCAGCGGGCACGCAGGCCCTGCTCGCAGCCGTGCAACGCCTGCGCGGTGAACCGACCGCACAGCCTTCCAAGCAAGCCCGGGAAAAAATCGCCCGCACTAAAATCGCCGCCCGTCACGCCATCGAGGTCGTGCAACCGCAGCTCGGCTATCTCGACGTCATCCGCGCCTGCCTGCCGCGCGACGGCATTATCACCACCGAACTCTCCCAAGTCGGCTTCACGTCCTACTTCGGCTATCCCGTACTCGCTCCACGCACCTACATTTCTGAAGGGTTCCAAGGCACGCTCGGTTTTGGTTTCCCGACCGCCCTCGGTATCAAGGCCGTCATGCCGGATACGTCCGTCGTCTGCATCACCGGCGATGGCGGCTTCCAGTTTGCACTGCAGGAGTTGGCCACAGCCAAGCAGGAAAGCATCGCCCTCGTCACGCTGCTGTTCAACAATTCCGCTTTCGGCAACGTGCTGCGCGATCAGCGTCAGAACTTCGGCAATCGCGTCATCGGCGCGGTGCTGGACAATCCAGATTTCATGACGCTGGCAAGCGCCTTCGGCGTCGCCGGCCATAGAGTTGGGAGCCCCGGGGCGCTACGGCCCATTCTCGCAAAAGCACTGAATTCAAAGTTGCCCACCCTGATCGAAATCCAGGTGCCGCAAGGCTCGGAGACCAGCCCCTGGCAGTTCATCCATCCGCAGCCCAAATAGGCGAGGACACGCCCATGAAAATCGCAGCATGGCAATCGGGCGGCCGCTCGACCTTCGGCATCGTCGGTGAAAACGGCGCGTTGTTCGACGTTGCCAAGCGCACCGGCACGCGCTTTGGTGATCTGCGATCCTGCTTCTTGCCAGAAGCGCAGGCTGATCTCCAACGCATCGCGGAATCCGGCGCGCCCGACGCAAAGCTCGCCGACGTGCAACTGCTGCCGCCCATCGCCGCTGGTGCCAAGATCCTCTGCGTCGGCGTCAACTATCCCGAGCGCAACGCCGAGTACAAAGACGGCACCGAAGCGCCAAAATATCCGAGCTTGTTCGTGCGCTTTCCATCGTCGTTCGTTGGCCACGGCACACCCATCGTCCGCCCGCCCGAGTCACAGCAACTCGACTACGAAGGCGAGATCGTTCTCGTCATCGGCAAACGCGGCCGCCG
>CAWJYN010000007.1:0-1123287 GCA_963847145.1 uncultured Alphaproteobacteria bacterium | reverse complement strand
GGCGAACATGGCGTCAGCAAGCGCCATCAAACGACGCCGCATCGCCGAAGCCGACGCCCACGGCCATATCTTCGGCCTCACCCTCATGAACGAAGGCTCCGTGCGCGACTGGATCCGCCACGGCAAGTTCAATGTCACCCAGGGTAAGAACTTTGAGAGCACCGGCTCCATTGGTCCTTGGATTGTCCCGCTGAGTGCGGCGACACCGCTCAACGACCTCACCCTCACCACCCACGTCAACGGCGAGGAACGCCAGCGCGGCAACACCGGCACGCTCGCCTTTCCCTTCGCCCGCATCATCGCTTACATCTCCACCTTCACCACCCTCGAGCCAGGCGATCTGATCGCCACCGGCACCCCACCTGGCTCCGGCGGCAGGCTCGATCCACCGCAGTGGCTCGCCCCAGGCGACACGGTTGATGTGGCGTGTCCCGCCATTGGCACTTTGAGCAATGGCGTGGTGGATGAGTAGCCCTAATTCTATGACACTGCTTTCTGGAGCTCTGGCATGCCCGTACCCACTCACACTTTCTCTCCGCCTTTCAACATCGTCCGCTCGAGTCACGTAACACTCGGCGTGACCGATCTCGCGCGCTCGAAGGCATTTTATGTTGATACACTCGGGCTGCACCTCGAGGACGAGACCCCAGACGCGCTCTACCTGCGCGGCGTCGAGGAACGCCAGCACCACTCGCTGGTATTGCGCAAATCCGCTAAAGCCGAAGCCCATCATCTTGGCTTCAAGGCCGGCTCCGAGGAGGACCTCGATAAGGCCGCGGCTTTCTTCAAGGCCCAAGGCGTCAAACACGCCTTCGTCGAACGCGCCTACCAGGGCCGCACGCTGGAGGCCGTCGACCCGCTCGGCATGCCGCTGGAACTTTACTTCAAGATGGAACAGCGCGAGCGCCTGCTGCAGAAATACGCGCACTATAAAGGCGTGCAGCCCCAGCGGCTCGATCACTTCAACATCTTCGCGCCCGATGTCCAGGGTTCGATGGATTTCTATGCGGCGCTCGGCTTCCGGCTGACCGAGTACTCGGAGGAGGACGGTCCCGGCGGCCGCATTGCTGCCGCCTGGATGCACCGCAAGGGCAACGTGCACGACCTCGCCTTCACCAACGGCCGCGGGCCGCGTCTGCATCACCTCTGCTACTGGTCACCGACCGCGCTGCACATCATCCACTTGTGCGATGTGATGGCCACCAGCGGCTATCTGCCCAACATGGAACGTGGCCCTGGCCGGCACGGCATCTCCAATGCGTTTTTCCTCTACATCCGCTGCCCGGATGGCCACCGCACCGAAATCTACACCAGCGACTACCAGACCATGGATCCCGACCACGAACCGATCCGCTGGTCCCTCCGCGATCCCCGGCGGCAGACTCTCTGGGGCCAGCCCGCCCCCAAATCCTGGTTCGAAGAAGGCACCCCCTTCGCCGGCACGCCGGAGCGTGATGCGCTGTTCAAAGCAGACGTGATTGTCGCGAGTTGAGACGCCGGAGCCAGAGGGCGCAAGAGCAAAGCGCATTGCGCCGGGCGCGGGATTTTCCGAGTTTACCACGGTCTGGACTGCCCGCAAACGGCGCAATACCAGCGCGAACCGCGCCCTTATGCGCCCGACAAAGCGCCACCCCCTTGATCCGCCCCGCAAACCGACAGATGGTCACGCTGTGACAAGCCCCACGGACACGGGCTCGAACGGAGACGCCGCGCATGCGCATGTCGATTGCCACTGTCTGCCTGAGCGGCGGACTTGCCGAAAAGCTCGAAGCCATCGCCGCCGCCGGCTTCAAGGGCGTTGAGATCTTCGAAAATGACTTGCTGTCGTTCAACGGCACGCCGTCCGATGTCCGCAAGATGGTCGCCGACCTCGGCCTCGAAATCATCACCTTCCAGCCTTTCCGCGACTTCGAAGGTCTGCCGCCGGAACGCCGCGCCCGCGCGCTGGCCCGCGCCGAACGCAAGTTCGATTTGATGGACGAACTCGGCTGCGACCTGTTGATGGTCTGCTCCAACGTCGCCGCCGATAGCCTGGGCGGCATCGACCGCGCCGCAGCCGACCTGCGCGAACTCGGCGACCGTGCGAAAGCGCGCAAGCTCCGCATCGGCTTTGAAGCGCTCGCCTGGGGACGCCATATCAACGACTATCGCGATGCCTGGGAAGCCATACGCCGCGCCGATCACCCCAACGTTGGTCTCGTGCTCGACACGTTCCACATCTTTGCGAAGAAGACTGATCTCTCCGCCATCCGGTCCGTGCCACGCGATCGCATCTTCCTGGTGCAGGTGGCCGACGCGCCACTGCTCGATATGGATTATCTCTATTGGAGCCGCCATTTCCGCAACTTCCCCGGCCAGGGCGACCTGCCATTGCTGGACTTCATGGCCGCCCTGGAAACCACTGGCTACGAGGGCCTGCTCAGCCTCGAGATCTTCAATGATCAGTTCCGGGCAGGCTCCGCCCGCAGCCTCGCCGTCGATGGTCATCGCTCACTCATCTACATGATGGACCAGAGCCGCCAGCGCACTGGGCGCAACACACCAGGACAGCCGGCTTTGCCGCCACGGTCCACCGTCCTCGGCACCGAGTTCATCGAATTCGCCATCGATGACACCAGCCTCCAAGACTTTGCAAAACTGCTGTCCGGCATCGGCTTCACCAAAACCGGCCAGCACGTTTCAAAGGCCGTCAGCCGCTGGTCGCAAGGGTCGATCAACATTGTGCTCAACGCCGAAACGGAAGGCTTCGCACACAGCTACAATATCACCCATGGCACTGGCGTGTGCGCGCTCGCTCTCCGCGTCACCAACGCAACCGAAACGCTCGCCCGCGCCGAAGGCCTGCTCGACAGCCCCTTCCGCCAGGCCGTGCGGCCCGGTGAACTCGATATTCCAGCCGTTCGTGGTTTGGGTGGTAGTCTTGTGTATTTCATCGATCCAGCGAGCAATCTCGCGCGCATGTGGGATATCGATTTCAAACCAGTTCCCGCGACCAAGCCGACCAGTGGTGCCGGGCTGCTCAGCGTCGATCATATCTCACAATCCATGCACTACGAGGAAATGCTGACTTGGCTGCTGTTCTACACCTCGTTGCTCAATGTCGACAAAACCCCAGAGCAAGACGTGCTCGATCCCGGCGGCCTGGTGAAAAGCCAGGTGGTACAGTCAAGCGACGGCGCGCTGCGCGTCGTGCTCAACGCCTCGCAATCCAGCCGCACGCAGTCGTCGCGCTTTGTGACCGAAGCCTTCGGCTCCGGTGTCCAGCACATCGCCTTTACAACGG
The DNA here is from genome assembly GCA_963847145.1 of uncultured Alphaproteobacteria bacterium. Classification (GTDB taxonomy): domain Bacteria; phylum Pseudomonadota; class Alphaproteobacteria; order Rhizobiales; family Hyphomicrobiaceae; genus JABFRJ01. The sequence continues at coordinate 1,120,004 of CAWJYN010000007.1, read as the reverse complement.
CCGACATCTTCAAAACCGCCGCCGCCTTGAAGGCCAACGGCATCGAGATCCTGTCGATCCCCGAGAACTACTACGACGATCTTGAAGCCAAGATCGATATCGAGCCAGCTCTGCTCGACCGCATGCGCGACGCCAACATCATGTATGATCGCGACGACGCCGGCGACTTCTTCCAGATCTACACGCAGACCTTCGACGAGCGCTTCTTCTTCGAAATCGTGCAGCGGCAGAACTACAAAGGCTTTGGTGCCCCCAACGCTCAAGTCCGCCTCACCGCCCAAGCCCGCCATGCGCGCGCACCGGGCGTGCCGCGGCGGTGAGACCTGTAGGGCGGATCAGCGTAGCGCCATCCGCCGCCACAAGCGGGATCGCACAACCGCTATGGCACCGTTCATGTGCCCAGTGGCGGATGACGGGCGCGAAAGGCGCCCTTATCCGCCCTACAGGTTTCCGCCAAGCGCACCCGGGTCACACACCATGACAACCGCCACCGGCCTCGACAGCAAACATCGCATCGGCGACCACGTGCGTGTGGTCGATCACGATGGCCACACCATCATCGTCGTGAACACCCCGGCCGCGTCCGCCGACATCGCGCTGCAAGGTGCGCAACTGTTGAGCTGGACGCCGTCCGGAACCCAAGACGTGCTGTGGTGCGCGCCACTCCCGGATTCCAACAGTGGCAAAGCCATCCGCGGCGGCGTGCCCATCTGCTGGCCCTGGTTCGGTCCGCACCCGACCGACGCGACCCAGCCGCAACATGGGCTGCTGCGCACATCGACATGGACGCTCGCCGAAACGCGCGCGACAGACGCCGGCGCACACGTTGCACTGATCCACAGCGCTTTCGGTTGCGCCCTGCGATTCGAAATCGCGATCGGCGCACAATTGACCTTGACGCTCATCACCACAAACACCAGCGCCACACCCGTCAGCATCACCGAAGCGTTGCACACTTACTTCCGCATCGCCAACGTCGCCGAGATCGCTGTGCACGGTCTCGACGGCCTGATCTATCGCGACAACGCTGATGGCATGCGCGAGAAGCGCCAAGCGGGACCGGTGCGCCCACGGCAAGAAACGATCGCGGTGTTTCCTGACACGCCGGATGTCATCGAGATCGCGGACGCCACGCTCGGCCGCCGCATCCACATCTCCCGCACCGGCGGCCGCTCGACGGTCGTGTGGCACCCCGGCGCCGCTGTCGCGAGCTTCAAGGACATCCCAGCGGAGATGGCACCGACCTTCGTCTGCGTCGAAAGCGGCAATGTCGCGCCGCACGCTGTCACGCTTGCGCCCGGTGCAAGTCATCGGCTGTCCGTCACCTATGACGTTGTTCCACGGCTGTCCGGTTTGATTTCTTAGCTCCGCTCGCTCCAGCTGTCATCCCGGCGAAGGCCGGGACCCACGACAAGTTCCCACAATGGCCGGCATCAAGTTTCCATTGTTTTCATTGAAGTTTCGACATCGCGACCGGTCACCTAGATCGCAGGACACCACGTTGCCGTAGGTCCCGGCCTGCGCCGGGATGACGAAAGTAAGAGAGATCCGCTTTCGTGTCGCACGATCGCCGGCGGTCATCACAACCTCGGTGAAGCCTGCAAATCTGGTACGCCAAGGAAAATTGAACCGGACAGTGGTGGGCTTGTGCCGTGGTAGCAGTCATACCGCGCCAAACACCCCAAGCTGCCAAAGCCCCCGCAGGCTCATCAGCACGCCGAGCACGAGCACGATCAACGCCGAGATCATCGGCAGCCGCTCCGACCAGGCAGCAAAACCGGCCCAATGTGCCGTCGCTTTTTGTGTGCCCCATGAAGCTGCCACACCCACCGCCACCAGCGTCGCTGCAAGCCCTACGCTGAACGCCGCCACCATCGCAACACCCAGCGTAAACGCCTTCAACTGCAAGCATACGAGCAGCACCGCGATCGCCGCCGGACAGGGTAGCAACCCGCCGGTAAACCCGAACCAGGCTATTTCGCCGTTGGTCACCGCACTGCGTCCGCCAAATCGTGCACCAATCGCGCGTTCGTGTGCCGCAGCATGGGCGTCCGGACCGGCAGACGCGTGATCGTGTTGATGGTCATGGTCGTGATCGTGCTGCTGCGGCACAGGCTCATGCGAACGATCTGGCATCAACAGCCGCAGCGCCAGCGCAATGATCAGCAATCCAGATAGCAGGAGCAGCCAGGGCTCCAGCCGTTCGATACTCATGCGGCTGCCGAACGCCAGTCCGAGCAACGCCAGTGCCCACACCACAATGGTGTGCCCGACCGCCGCCGACACCCCGAGCAGTGTTGCCTGCGCCGGCGTGCCGCGCACGGCGACGATAAACGCCGCCATCATCGATTTAGAATGCCCCGGCTCCAGCGCATGCAACGCACCCAGCACCGCTGCCGCTGGCAGATAGAGCCAAGGATTGGTCGCACCGCCTTGAATAATCGTGGAGATATCCGGCACGATGCACCTCTCGCTGACCGACCCCTCACACGCCGAGGTCGATCGCCACAATTTCTGGCGGCGCGCCGATGCGGACCGGCATCAGCGAGCACCCAAGGCCCGCCGAAACAATCAGATGCCGCTGCTCTTCGATGATGTGGCCATAAGCGTAGCGCGACCCGAAGCGCGACGGCACCGCCGGCGTGAAACCAAACAGGTTGATCTGCCCGCCATGGGTGTGCCCCGACAGCGTCAGCGCCACCCGCGACGGCACCTCCGGGAACACATCCGGCTCATGCGCCATCAAGATCACTGGCGCGTCGTCCGTCACCTGCGCCAACGTCGCCGGCAGATCGTGGATGCCTTCAAAAGCGATCACGCGCCGCTTCGGCTTCACCTTCGGAAAAAACGCCCACTGATCGCCGAGGCCTGCAAGCCAAAACGCCCGCCCGCCATGCGTGATGCGCACCGCCTTGTTCTCATAGAGCGGAATGCCAGCATCCGCGAGCGCCCGATGCGCAACCGTCGGCCCGGCGCGGCGCTGCTGCGCTGCGTGATCATCCCACCAGTCGTGATTGCCAAGCACCGCATGCAAACCGAGCGGCGCTTTCAACTGCGCGAGTTCCCGAGCCCATGCATGGGCCGCAACCGGCGTCCCGAACCTGTGGATCTGCCGCCCGCCGGCATAGTCCCCCAGCAGCAAAATAACATCGGCACCGAGCGCGTTGGTCGTGCGCACGATCGACCGCAGCCGGTCAATCCCCATCCACGGTTCAACCACGTGCGTGTCGGCAATAACCGCGATCTTGAGGCGGTAGCCCTTTGGCCAGCCTGGCGGCGTGAAACCATAACGCGTGATGCGTGTCGACGGCGCCTCGATGCCAAAGCCGTAAGCGGCGGTGGCAACGCCGCTGGCAACAAGAGCGGTGAAGCCTTTCAGCACACCGCGGCGGGTGATCATGATGCAGTCCTGTGGTCAGTCATCGGTCTATGCGTGGCCAAGTGTGGCAGCCGGTCAACGGCCGGCGCTGTCTTCGTCGCCCTCAAACAGGCTGCCCTGTGGTGACGACATCCGCGACGGCGCCGACAGCCCCATGTGGCGGTAGGCGCGCGCTGTCAAGACGCGGCCCCGTGGTGTCCGGCCGATGAACCCCTGTTGCAACAGATAGGGTTCGACGATTTCTTCCAGCGCATCACGCGGCTCCGACAAGGCCGCCGAGATGGTCTCGATGCCCACCGGCCCGCCGTCATACCCTTTGGCAATACAGTTAATATAACGGTGATCGAGCGCATCCAGGCCCTCGCTGTCGACTTCCAGCATCTTGAGCGCCTTGTCGGCGATGGCCGCATCGATCGTTACTGCTCCATCCACGGCGGCAAAATCGCGCACGCGCCGCAGCAAACGGCCCGCAATGCGTGGCGTGCCCCGGCTGCGCCGGGCGATCTCCATGGCCCCTTCCTTGACGATCGGTGCGCCAAGCACGCGCGCCGCCCTGAGCACGATCAGCTCCAGCTCCGCGTGCGTGTAGAAATTCAGGCGGATTGGAATGCCGAAGCGGTCGCGTAGCGGATTGGTCAGCAGCCCTGCCCGCGTCGTCGCCGCCACCAGCGTGAACTTGGCCAGGTCGATCCGCACGGAGCGCGCCGCCGGCCCCTCGCCGATGATGAGATCGAGCTGGAAATCCTCCATCGCCGGATAGAGGATTTCTTCGATCGCCGGATTCAGGCGGTGAATTTCATCGATGAACAGGACGTCGCGCTCTTCCAGGTTGGTCAGCAGCGCCGCCAGATCACCGGCCTTGGCGATGACCGGTCCCGATGTGGCGCGGAACCCGACACCCATCTCCTTGGCCATGATCTGCGCCAGCGTCGTCTTGCCGAGCCCCGGTGGCCCAGCGAATAGCACATGATCGAGCGCATCACCGCGGCCCTTGGCGGCCTGGATGAACACTTTGAGGTTGGCGCGCGCCTGCTCTTGGCCCGTAAAATCGTCGAGCGTCTGCGGCCGGATGGTCGCCTCGAAGGCGTCCACCTCTTTCTTGGCGCCGGTAAGAAGACGGTCGGTCATGCTTTGTTCGTGGCGGTATTCGCGATGTCCGTCAAGCGCCGGTCGATACGTTTCAATTTTGGAAACCGCAGCCGCGCCATGCTAGCGTCCCGCAGCCGCCCACCATAGACGCGCTGCACGGGGGATTGCCGGTTGGAACTTTCAGTTTTTCTGGTCGTCATCCTGGCGGCCATGTTGCATGCCGCCTGGAACGCGGTTGTCAAAAGCGGCAGCGACAAATATTTCAGCATGACCGCCGTCGTCGTCGGCCATGCCCCGCCCGCCCTGCTCGCATTGCCCTTTGTGCCGCTGCCCGATCCCGCGAGCCTGCCTTACATGATCGCTGGCGCAGCGCTGCACTTCGGCTACCAGATCTTTCTTTTGCGTGCCTACACCATTGGCGAATTCACCCAGGTCTACCCGATCGCCCGTGGCACCGCGCCGCTCCTCGTCGCCGCCATCTCGGTGCTGGCACTCGGCGTCGTGCTCTCGCCCTTGCAGATGCTCGCCATTGCCGTCATCGGCGCCGGCATCATCAGCCTGTGCCTGGTCCGCAGCATGGACGGCAACCGCAACACCGAAGCCGCCACGATGGCGCTGATCACCGCCTGCTTTATCGCGGGATACTCGCTGGTGGACGGCTATGGTGCGCGCCTTGCCGGCACCGCCGTCGGGTTCTTCGCCTGGCTGGCCATTCTCGATTCCATCGCCATGGCGATCTTCGCCGCCATCACCCGTCCCGGCCTGCTGACCCGCATCGCCCGCGATGGCAAAATGATTACCCTCACCGGCGGCTGCGCAAGTTTCCTGGCCTACGTCATCGTCGTCTGGGCCTTCACCCAGGCGCCTATCGCGCTTGTCACGGCGCTGCGCGAAACCAGCATCGTCTTCGCTTTGCTGATCGGCGTGTTCGTCATGAAGGAGCGCCTCAGCCTGACCAAGCTCGCCTCCACCTTCGCGACGTTGTTTGGCGCAGCCCTGCTGAAATTCGCACGGTAGCCGGTTCGCGCAATCGAAACGCCCTCAACCCCAATCGAACTTGTAGCCGGTGCCGTGCAGCTTCGGCAGCTTGGGCTTCATTTCGTCGGCAAAGGCGGCCGCGGCCTTGCGTTTGTCCTCGGGTTCCCTGAGACGCCGCGCGAACCATCCGTACCTGATCTTGCGGGCATAGAAACGCACGTCCGGATTCTCGCGATCGTGAAACGCGCCCGTGTGCCGTTGGGCAACACGGTCGGTGGGAAAGAACTCCATGAACGTATAGCCGCGAACCGTATCGTTCTTCTGGAAATACCAGTAGTGCAGCGTCGAATCGATCTGATGGCTCTGCTTGGACTTGAAATCCATGGCGTGTTTGCCATCGGCGGTCCAGTCGTCACCTTTGACAGCGTACTGGCCGCCTTCAAACACAATCGTCAAGAAGCCATAGAGCAGCATATCGCCGGTTTTTTCACTGACCACGACCAGCGGCCAGTCACCTTCGATATGCCGGCGGCCAGCGAGCAAGCGCCTAACCCACCCCATCCGCTCCAGCAGAAACTCAGAGATAAAACGGCTCGATCGGAACAGCAGCATCAACACGGGCACGAGCACCGGCACGGCATACACTTGGAACTGTGTGCCCTTGGCCCAATCGGGCGCGTGCAGCAGCGCGAAAGTACCAAGCGCGCCAAACAAGCCCAGGACAAACGAGTGAAAAAAACGAAACGGCGACTGCACAGCCTGTCCCCCTCCGGACTGCCAAACTCACATTTGGTCAATAAGCGGCCACTATCGGCAAGTCCACCCCGCGGCATCGCCCCGGCGCGTTGGTGTGCCACCCGTGGCGCCACAGCACCGCGCTCGGGCGCCAGCTGACAATGAATTCTGGTGCCACGCGATTGCCCGTCCGCCTGTCATATGCTCCGGTAGACCCACTGTCTCACTGATGGAACCTTGACGATGACCTCCCCCGCCATTCCCGCCGCCCGTGGCCCTGGCCGCCACCCGCTCGAGCACATCCCCGGCGATGACGGCTGGCCCATCGTCGGCAACACCATCACCGTGCTGCGCGATCCCGTCGGCTCCTCCCAGCGCATGCACGACAAGTATGGCCCCGTGTTTCGCAGCCGCGTGTTTGGCTTCCGCAGCGTCTCGCTGCTCGGCCCTGACGCCAATGAACTGCTGCTGTTCGACCGTGACAAGAATTTCTCATCCGCCGACGGCTGGGGCCCCATCCTCGATCAGGTCTTCCCGCGCGGACTCATGTTGATGGATTTCGACGAGCACCGCTTGCACAGAAAAGCCCTCGGCGTCGCCTTCAAGGCCGGGCCCATGAAGTCCTATCACGCAGCCCTCAACGACGGCATCTCGCGCCGCATCGCCGAGTGGCATCTGGAAGGCGGCGGCCAAGGCAACGCCACCAGCTTCACCTTCTACCCCAAGATCAAACAGCTCACCCTTGATCTTGCAGCCACCTCGTTTCTCGGAATCAAGCTTGGCGAGGAGGCAAAAGCCGTCAACGGCGCCTTTGTCGACATGGTGGCCGCCTCCATCGGCATGGTCCGCTCGCCGGTGCCCGGCACCAAGATGTGGCGCGGCGTCAAAGGCCGCAAAGTCATCTCCGACTTTTTCGGCGCTGAAATCCCGCGTCGCCGCGGTGGCACCGCCACGGACCTCTTTTCCGAACTCTGCCGCGCCACCAAAGAAGATGGCACATTGCTGACCGAGCAGGAAATCATCGATCACATGAGTTTCCTCATGATGGCCGCCCACGACACGCTGACGGCTTCAGTCACGTCGCTGGTCTATCAATTGGCCAAAAACCCAGAGTGGCAGGACAAACTGCGCGCCGAAATCATAGCCCTCAATTTACCCCGTGGTGCGCCCTTGCAAAGCGAGCATTTAGCCGCCATGCCGCTGTGCGAAATGGCCTTCAAGGAAGCCATGCGGATTAATCCGCCGGTGCCGAGCGTGCCGCGGCGCGCCGTTCGCGACTTCCACTTCCAAGGCCACGACATCCCCGCCGGCACCCGCGTTGCCATCAATCCGCTGTTCACCCACCACATGCCATCGCTGTGGCCCGAGCCGCATAAGTTCGATCCCCTGCGCTTCACCGACGAAGCCGTCCGCGCGCGCCACAAATACGCCTGGGTGCCCTTCGGCGGCGGCGCGCACATGTGCCTCGGCCTGCATTTCGCCTACATGCAAGCCAAGACTTTCTTCTACCACCTGCTATCGACCAGCCGCGTTTCCGTGGCAGATGGCTACACGCCGGCTTGGCAGCACTGGCCCATTCCACGCCCGCGCGATGGCCTGCCGGTCCGCATCGAACGCCTCGCCTGACATCATCGCCGTCGCATTTGCCGCCTCATGGAGCTAAGCCACGTGTTCACGGTCCGCCAGCTGCTCTCCCTCGGCAACGTCGCCCTCTCGCTCGTGCTGGGCGTCGCGGCGCTCATCTTGAGCGCTGCGTTCTTTCCGGACTTCACTTTGACCCTCATGAAGGGCGCCGCCGGGGTCAAAGAGCGCGTCGTGTCGATGACGGGCCACTCGCAGTACGAACTGATCGCCCGCACCGTGCTGCACGAAAGCTCGATCCTGCTGATGGGCTTCACCTTGGCCTCCCGGATTGTCGTCGGCCTGCTGCTGACGTTTGCGCAAGGCATGTTCAATCGCGACAAATAAGGTGAACGGGTCTCGTCTCGTAAAACGCGAAAATTTACCTTACCCGGCAGCCTTTTCGCGCGGACTGGGTCCAATTCGCTCCGCCATCGGAACCGCTCGAGACTACCACCCCCGCATGGCCCTGGTGGTCACAGAGAAGCGCGCCTGATGCCCTCGCACAATACATGGCTACCTCCCTCGCCAAAAACGTCCAACCCGCCTAGAATCGCACGCCAGAGGCCTTAGCGGCGATTAACTCTGATCGCGGCCCATTTTCGCCATCGCGGCACACCACCGCTTGGTTAACTCCGTCTTAGCTCTTGTTGCATTAACCTCGGCAGGTTCTTGCCGGCGCGTATGGGTATGCGCCAACCTGTACGGAGTCGTGGCGAGCGGATGGGGTTCTTCGACCAGTTGGGCGCCAGATTGCGCGAGGCCGATACGGCCCGCGGACCTGCGCGTGGTCAAGAACCGTCCTGGTCCGGCGGCGCGCCCGCGTCGGCAGCCCCCCAAGTCCACGTCCAGAGCTATCCCGCCCCCCCATCATTTGATGCCACGGCCCCCTTGCGCGCCCGCCTCCGCCGCATCGGCATCGTCATGGCGGCGGCCAGCGTCGTTGGTCTCATCCTGCTCGCCCTCGCCTTGGTGATGACCACCATCGCCATCCCCAACCCCATGGTGCTCCGCAAGGAAGAACGCGCACCTGTCATCCGCGTGCTGGCCGCCGACGGCAGCGTGCTCGTCGAACGCGGCCAGCCCTACGACTACATGCCGATCGACCTGCTGCCCCGCCACGTCACCGACGCCATCATCGCCACCGAAGACCATCGCTTCTTCGACCACTGGGGCCTCGACCCCATCGGCCTCATGCGCGCCGCCCTCACCAACCTGCGCGCTGGTCGCTACGCCCAGGGCGGCTCCACCCTCACCCAGCAGCTCGCCAAGAACCTGTTCCTCAGCTCCGAGCGCCGCCTGAGCCGCAAGTTCGAAGAGCTCTATCTGGCCCTCTGGCTGGAGTTGCGCCTCTCCAAGAAAGACATCCTCGAACTCTATCTCAATCGCGTTTATTTCGGCGGCGGCGCCTACGGCATCGAAGCCGCCTCGCGCCGCTACTTCAACAAAAGCGCCCGCGAACTGACCATCATCGAAGCGGCCGTGCTCGGCGGCCTGTTGAAGGCCCCCTCGAAATTCTCGCCTCTCGCCAGCCCGCAGCTGGCCCGCGCCCGCGCCCGCGTCGTCGTGCAGAAAATGCTCGCCGTTGGTCTGATTAACGAAGTGCAAGCCACCCACGCCACCAACGAAGTCATCGCCTTCCACAACCCCGTCACCAGCCGCGAGATCACCGGCCTTGAGAGCGCCATCGACTTTGCGCTGGAACGTCTGCCGCCGCTCGCCAACGGTGCCGCCTCCGAGATCGTCGTCGAAACCACCCTCGACGGCCGCCTCCAGAAACTCGCCCAGCAGAAACTCACCGCCATGCTCGCCGCCGAAGGCGAAGCCAGCCAAGTTGCGCAAGGCTCCATGGTCATCCTCGATCCCGAAGGCGGCATCAAAGCCATCGTCGGCGGCCGCGCCTACTCTGAAAGCCAGTTCAATCGCGCCGCCAAGGCCAAGCGCCAGCCCGGCTCCGCCTTCAAGCCGTTCGTCTATCTCTCGGCACTGGAAAGTGGCCTTACCCCCGACAGCACCGTCTTCGATCTGCCGCTCACCGTCAAAGGTTGGAGCCCGCGCAACGAGAACGGCACCTACAAGGGCGCCATGAGCCTGCGCCAGGGCCTCGCACAATCCGTCAACTCCATCGCCGTGCGCCTGCACATCGATGTCGGCACGCGCAAGACCATCGACGTCGCCAACCGCCTCGGTATCCGCTCCGACTTGCGCGACAGCCCCGCCCTCGCCCTCGGCACCGCCGAAGTCAGCTTGCTGGAACTGTCAGGCGCCTACGCCACCTTCGCCAGCGGCGGCTTCCGCCTCGAGCCGCACATCATCGAGCGTGTCCGCACCGGCCGCGGCACCGTGCTCTATCAGCGTCCGGTGCGCGCTCCCGTCCGCATCATCGAGCAGACCCACGTCGGCCAGATGAACGATATGCTCAATGCCGCCCTCGTCTTCGGCACCGGCCGCCGCGCCGCCTTGGATCGCCACCCCGCCGCCGGCAAAACCGGCACCAGCCAGGATTTCCGCGACGCCTGGTTCGTCGGCTACACGTCCCACTTCGTCGGCGGCGTCTGGCTCGGCAACGACAACGGCCGCGCCATGAACAAGATCATGGGCGGCTCCATGCCTGCCCGCCTCTGGCATGACGTGATGCTGGCAGCCCACCAGGGCCGCGAACCGAAAGCCCTGCCCGGCACCGAAACCGTCCTCCCACTGATCCAAGGCCCGCCGCCAAAACCACATGCGCCAAAGCCCGCCGCAACTGCAACAGCACCTAAGCCTGCAGCCACCGCGCAGCAGCAGCAAGCCGCGCCCAAACCTCCCACCGCCAAAATGCCTCAAGAACCCATTGGCGACGACGTCTTCGCCCGCGCCCTCGCCGGTCAACCACCCGTGGCACCCAGCGCCGCACCCGCCGCACCACCGACCAACCTCGCCATCCGCCGCCCCGGCGACAGCAGCCTCAACCAGCCCGTCTCACCACCCGTCTGGAACGGCTTCGACGCCACCGACATCGCGGCGCGGATTGCGCGATCAGGCCAGCCACCCGCCCCACTCAACCAACCCGGCCTCATGGGCCTCGGCACCAAACAACCAGCGGGGAAGTGAGGCGCGTGCACTCTGCCGTCTCTCGCAATGTGCGCGATCGGATCATAAGCCGACGGTGCACACGTCGGTTTGATTGGAGACGACACCGTCACTGTTGACCCACAGACGGAAGTCGGACGGGGAGCAATTGTCAAATGCTGGCAAGTCCGCTTACCGGCTCTTTAAGTCGGCGCCGTGTTCGTGTCGGGCCTGCCGTAGCTGAAAGAAGACGGGTTGCGCTCGTGGTCGGCAACTACGTCCACGCACGCGCAATGAGATGCGCGAACACGGGTTCGCCTCCTCGGAGTTGTCACAGGCCCCGAATGAGATCCGCCCCCTTTTCTGCCAACATGATGGTAGGAGCGTTCAAGTTCCCGCTGACCATTGACGGAAAAACGGAAGCATCGCAGACGCGCAAGCGATCGACCCCGCGGACACGGAGATCCGGAGTTACGACCGCTTCTTCGTCAATGCCCATGCGGCAGGTGCTGCACTGATGCCAGGTTGTGCTGGCGTCCGCCTTAATGGCAGCCATGATGTCCGGGCGTTTCGCCGAGGGTGCGACGACGCGCTCGCGGACATGATCAAAGGCCTTGTGGTTCGCGATTGCTAGATTGAATTGGACAGATTCTATGTGCCGCTCCAGGTCATCGGGCACCGTGAAATACCCAGGATCGATCAACGGGCGGTCGAAGGGACTGCCTGTTGCCAACCGTAGTGTGCCCGTGCTTTGCGGCCTGCAGACGTAACTGTTGAGCGAGAGACCTGGTGGTAGGGTATGCCTCATTCGTTCGGCCGATGTCAGTCCTGCGAACAGTTGGACACTCGGGTCGGCGTCAGTTTTTCGCGCGTGCACAAACGCCCCGAAATCGAGCTGCATTGATGCAAAAGGCCCTGTGCGATCCTGTTCGAAGCGCGTGACAGCCTCGTTGCGGCTCGGTTTGTCGAACCCGAATTCGTGTGCATCCTTGATCGCCAGAGTGACGCGAGGTCCACCGATATGGTCCATCAAGTGACGCCCGACCCCGGGAAGATCTACGACCGATCGAATGCCGTGAGCCTTGATCTCATCGGATGGGCCAATGCCCGAGAGCAACAGAATGTGGGGTGAGCCAATGGCACCGGCAGCCATAATTGTCTCTGAAGAGGCGAGGGCGCGCCGTGCTTCACTGCCAACGATGTAGTCAATTCCAATCGCCCGTGTTCCTTCCAACGCGACCCGCGTGACATGCGCGCCCGTTTCTATAGTCAGGTTAGGACGCGAATTCGCTCGAGCAAGATAGGCGTCGGCGACGCTGAATCTGCAGCCGTCCCGTAACGTGCCTTGATAGGGGCCGCAGCCCAATTGCGTCGCACCATTGAAGTCGGGATTTCGGGGAACCCCTAAGTCTTCAAGGGCCTCCAGGTACATTTCCTGTAGCGGATTGCGCTCCCGAAAATGCTCGACGTGGAGCGGTCCATCGGCGCCATGCCACTTGTCTTGGAATGCAGCGTTCGTCTCCGCGCGCCTGAAATAGGGAAGAACATCATCATAGCTCCAGCCGACGTTGCCGAACTGCGCCCAGCGGTCGTAGTCGCCGCGATTTCCGCGCACGTAGAGGCAAAAATTGATGACGCTTGAGCCGCCGAGTGCCTTGCCCCGGTTGAGCAGGATGCGACGACCGTTCAGGGCCGACTGTGGCTCTGAGCGAAATGCCCAATCAAGTTCGGTATCCCAGAGTTCCATCGCGGCCCCTGGTGCATTCACCAACGGTCGACGCGGCAGACCACCTGCTTCGAGCAACAAGAACTCGACAGGTTGGGTCTTCAGAAAGGCGCGCAGCAAGAACGCATCCCGCCGAACCGGCTCCAGCAATCACGTAATCAAAGGATGACTCGACTAGCATGGTTGCTCCTGAGTTGGAAAATAGGCGATGGCGAGTCGGAATTCGCATATCCGCAATGTCTCTTGCGTCAGTAGATGACTTCCCAGATCAATTCTCTCCTTTCGCACCGGCCGTTGGCTAACCTGCCGGTAAGCGGACGAACGGCAACATGAGTCTCTCCGAGCGCGTGTTGGTGAGAATTGCCCCACACCCGTCCTGATCTCCACCTGCCCGGGCATCATCGCCATCAGGTCCAAAGCTGTCTTCAGATTGGGTACAGGGTTGGCGCACCCGCCCCCCACACCCCCACTTCACCCCACCACCCCCTTCTCCCTCAACCCCGCAATCTCCCCCGCACTCATCCCCACCTCCGCCAACACATCGTCCGTATGTTCGCCCAGCGCTGGCGCGGGTTTCGCCGGTGGCACTGCCGCGCCAGCCATCGTGAACGGCACGGCCAGCCCCCACGGCATCGCTGGATTGTCTGTCGCCACCACCGCCCCACTGGCGCGCGCCTGCTCGTCATCGCGCAGGTCCGACAAGCGTCCGATCAAGCCAACCGGCAACCCATACGCGGCCAGCCGCTCACGCCAGTGCGCCCATGTCTCGCGCGCAAAAATCGGATCAAGAATGGCCACCAGCGCTGCTGAATTCTTGCGCCGGATCGCCGCCGTCTTGAAGCGCGCATCGCTCGGCAGGTCCGGCCGCCCGATCATCGCGCACAACGGCTCCCAGCCCTTGTCCTCCAGCACGATCGTCAACTGCATCCAGCGGTCGTCCGCCGTGCGGTACGGATTGGTCAGCGCGTTGCGCGGCCTCTCCCGCGGCGGCCGTGGCGGCAACACGCTGCCGAGCAATGCCGCCTGCGCGCCCACCCCGTTCGACCACAACCCATTCGCAATGAGTGAGCTGGCCACCTGCGTGCCCACGCCCGTCGTCTGCCGTTGAAACAGCGCCAGCATGATCGCGCCAAACAAACTCATGCCCGACGCCCGGTCGCCCTGTGCCGGCTGCGCAACACCCGGCGGCTGCCCGTCATAGCGGTTGGCGTCCAGCAAGCCCGATCGCGCGAAGTACGCAGTCGAATCAAACCCCAGTTGATCCTTGTCCGGCCCGGTCTCGCCATACCCCGTGAACGACGCATAGATCAGCCGCGGGTTCAGGTGCGCCACATGCGCGTAGCCGACCTTCAGCCGCTTGCGCACCTCCAGCGGATAATTGGTGATCAGCACATCCGTGTCCGCCACCAGCTTGTAGAGCACCTGCTGCCCCTCGGCCGTTTTCAGATCAACCGCAATGGAGCGCTTGCCGCGGCTGTCCATCTCCCAGGGATAGTTGACCTCGCTCGGCGGATAACTCGCAATCTGCCGGATCGACCGGTTTGGATCGCCCAGCCCCGGCGGCTCGACCTTGATCACACTCGCCCCATAGTCCGCCATCACCGTCGCCGCCACCGGCGCCGCAATGAATGAGGCGACGTCCAGAACCTTGAGCCCCGCCAGCGGCAGGGGAAGCGAAGCAGCATCGGACATCACAAGTGCACCAGATCCAAGAGCAGCAGACCCCTCAATCGTCCGCCGCCAAGGCACGCCGGTCAAGGGTGAACCCCACAGCGATGGAGCGCGCAATCTGGCGGGCGGATGAGCGTAGCGTAATCCGCCGGTCCAGAGCGCGATCTCACCCTCCCACAATCACCACCCTGCACTGGCGGATGACGGCGCTGAACCGCGCCTCTTCCGCCCTACAGTCCGCGACCTGCATCGGCCCCGAACACCCGCTGAAACCCGCCGGTCTTCTCGGCCAGATACTGCGCAAAATCGTAGTTTGGCCGCTCCAGATGGCTCAGGTGACCGGCACGCGATGCGGCCGCCGACACACCACGAAAGACGCGCTCGGTGCAGCCGCGGTCTTCGACATTCACTGTGTCCAAAAGCTTTTTCAGTTTGGCGAAATGCGCTTGCGCCTCATCCGATTGCGCAAACTCCGGCGCCATCCCGCCACCGAACACGATGTGCACCTGACCCACGCCCTTGGGGTGCAGCGACAGATACCAGAAGTACCCCGGCGTCAGCGTCACCAGCATGCTCGGATAGACAGCCAGCAGGAATGTCGTGCGCCGCCGGTCGCCCTGCATACGCGTGTTCGACGGATGCGCCAGCGCGATCTTCAGCGAGCCGTCCTTGAGCAGCGTGTGATAGTTGAACGTCTTCAGCCCCGGCGGGCAGTCCATGTCCTCCAGCCGCGAGAGCCCACCGATGGTGCCCGCGTGGCACATGGGCAAGTGATAACTCTCCATGAAGTTCTCGGCGAGGATCTTCCAGTTGGTGTCCCAGACGTGCGTCTCGCGGAACGTCTCAGAGTAATTCTCCATACCGTAGTCGTCGATCAGCCCTTGCACTTCGGCGAGATGCGCGGCCACCGGCGGCAGGTCCTTGTTCAAAGTCACCATGATCCAGCCAAGCCATTCTTCGCAGCGGACTTCCGGCAGCCGGTAGCTGTCTTTGCAGAACGCGCCATTCAAATGCATCGCCGGCGCGTGGCGCAAAGTGCCGTCGAGATTGTACGTCCATGCGTGATAGGGGCAGACGATCACGCTTTTGTTGCCGGAGCCTTCCAGCAGCGTCGACATCCGGTGCAGGCACACATTTGACCGCGCGCGCAATTTGCCGTCCGCGCCGCGCATCACAAAGATCGGCTGGCCTGCCAGCTCATAGGTCAGATAATCGCCAGGCTTGGCCAGCGCACTGGCGCGGCCCAGCATGATCCATTCCTTGGAAAAAACGTGATCCAGCTCCTGCGCCAGAAACGCTGGGCTCGTATAGACCCCCGGCGGCATGGCATGCGCCCGCTCGAACGGCTGGCTGACGTTGGCGATCAGATCCGCCACCGGCTCAATACGTGTCACAGATCAGACCTCCTCGCGCATGCGTCACCCAAACATGCCACGCCGTGCCCGCCCTGCACAGCACCCCAACTTTCCGTTTCTTATCGCCAGGTTCCGCCGATGAACGAAGTCTGCAAGCCGGGTTCAGCGCCGGTTTAGCAGCCGGGGATTACGACTGTTCTCACAACAACTGCTGCAACCGCCAACCAACCGGCAGACATCAAGTCCGCCACAATCCAGGGACCCGAAGCGCCATGACCGCCCCCGCTGTCAACACTCTCCGCACCAAAACCATGCTCGCCGCCGCCACTGGCCTGATCACCGGCCTCATGCTGGCCTCCGGTGCCGCCCTCGCCGGCCGCGACGATACCCTCGATGCCAACCGCGACGTCCTCCGCCAGCGCATCGAGCAGGGCCGTTACAATGGCCAGCTCACCCGCCGCGAATACCGCGACCTCAACGCCGAACAGGCCAAGATCAACGCCGACATTGCCCGTGCCAAAGAAGATGGTCGTATCTCGCGCAAAGAGTACGAAAAGATCCACGACGAACAGATCGGCGCGTACCGGCAAGTCAAAACGGAAACCAACGACCGGCAGGTCTCTTTCTGGCGCCGCTGGCTGTTTCTGACGAAAGATTGATCCTTCCCCGCCGTGTTCATGCCGTCCGAACCGCCTCACCGCTCCGGTGGGGCGGCTTCTTTTTGCTCGCACTGCGGCATGCCCTGATGCTACGCGCAGACAGCGATCTGCCGTGCACCAGGAACCCCATCCCCCATGTCCGTCCTGACAATCGTCGCGCCGATCTTTGTCCTTGTCGCGGTTGGATACGTCGCGGCCCGCGCCAGCCTCTTGAGCGAGACCGCTCAAAAAGGCATCACCGAGTTTGCCTTCAACTTCGCCATGCCTGCCCTGCTGTTCCGCTCGATTGCCACCGCCGCACCGGGACAGCCGGGCTCGGCCCGCATCGTCCTCGCCTATTTCGGCGGCATTGCCATTGTCTGGGCGCTGGCGACGGCCGGCACCCGCGTCCTGTTGCGCCGCCCAGCCATCGACGGCGCGACGATTGCGATGACATCATGCTTCGGCAACATCGTCATGATCGGTATTCCGCTGGTGCTTGCCGTCGTCGGCCAGGAGGGTGCAGCTCCCATGGCCGCCTTGCTCGGCATCCACACGCCGCTGCTGTGGTTCTTCGGCACCCTCCATCAACAGAGCGTCGAACAAACCAAAGGCCGCTCGGCTTTCGCCATTGCCAGCGATCTCGTCAACGAGCTGATCCGCAATCCTTTGATTATCGGCATCGCCGCCGGTGCCCTGTGGCGGCTCGGCGAGCTCAGTCTGCCGAAAGCCCTCGACAGCAGCCTCGCCTTGCTCGGCCAGGCCGGCATCCCCTGTGCGCAGATCGCGCTTGGCGCGAGCCTGACGCGGTTCGCCATTAAGGGCCAACTGCCGACGCTGACGAGCGTGTTGATCTTGAAGTTGCTGGTGTTGCCGGCAGCCGTCTATGGCCTGGCGATCTACACCTTTGCCTTGCCGAAGGTGGCCGCAGAAGTCGCCCTGATCTTCGCATCCATGCCAGCCGGCGCGAACGCGTTTCTGTTTGCCCAACGCACCAACCGCGTCGTGAACTCAGCATCTGGCGCGGTGGCCCTCGGCACGCTGCTCGGCGCAGCAACCAGCACGCTGTTGATCGCCAACCTGCGCTGGCTGGTCGGAGAGTAAGGTCTTAAGCGGCAATCGTCGCGCGGGGCGCTGTGGCCTCAACCGCCGTTACCGCTGGTGGATTTGCGGCCCGCGGCACCGTCATGATGCCGTCGATATCAGCCAGCAGCCGGTGCACAGCCATCTCGGCCGTATCCAGCTTGAGCGCCGCCCTGGATTGTGTTTCCGACAGCTGCGCCGCCCGAGTGTGAACACCATCGATCAGCGTCGCCAGCCGGTCGAACGCGCGCCGGTCTGCATCGTCAAAGCGCTGCGCCGCCATAGTCATGGCAGGTTTCAGTGGTGCCGTGTCAGCGGACATCGGGGCTCTTTCGGATCGACGCTGCGCACCACGCTTTGCGAATCGCAGATTAGCACGCTTTGCGACACGCAGCAGCCGCACCGCCGTCGCAACGATCGCCACCACCACGATGACGCCCATCAGCTGCCGGTAGGTCTCGATGACCGGAATGTCGAAATCAAAGAGCACGGGTAATTGTTTTTCCAGGCAGTTGCACACCCCCCGCTTGTTCCGCCGGGTGCCACGAACAAAGCGTGCGGCACGGTCGGAGCCAGGCGCGGCCGGCAAGACAACATCAAGCAAGTTCAGACGTTAAATAAGCAACCCGCGCTTAACAACGAGTAAACAAGAGTATTATTAAATCAGGGGTGAGCCGAAGGTGATACGGACGGCAGCCGGCAGGCTACAGCGCCAGCCCCGCGCGGGGGTCCCTCACAGCGTGTAGCCGTCGCCCGCGGCAGGGGTGTAACGCCGGCCAGACCCAAGCTCATGGGCGGGCTCATCGCGGCGCTCGCCGGCGGCTTCAAGAGTACCGCCACCTCGCCGTCGCCACTGGCCGCAACCGGGCTCCGCGCGGCCACCGGCCGCGCCGCGTCGGCAACCCGCGTCAACGGCCGCTTAAGCGCCACACCATACCGCATTCCGCGGCAAGGCGGCCACTGCCGTCGTGCTCAGCCCACGGAACCGGTAGTGGCCCGTCATCTGATCGACAAACAGCGCGTCTTCGAGTTGCACACCCCAGCCACGGTTATGCGCGATCATCGGCCGGCCCGACGGCGCAATCTCATCCGTCACCACTGCAATGTGCGCCGTCGATGATTTGTTCTGCGGCCGGTAGTAGGTGACGATATCGCCGGGCAAATAGTCCTCGCTGTACGGCGTCACCGGATGGCTTTCCCCGTGTGTCGCAAAGAACTTGCGCAACAGCTCCGTCCGCCGGTGATCGATGCTGGTATCCGTCGGCCCCGTGCGGCTCTGGTGCACCAGCTCCTGCAAGTCGATGTCCAGCGCCCGGTAGGCCCGGATGACAACGTCCGTACAGACGCCAAACAACGCCGGCACATCGCCCCGCGGGTAGGCGATCTGCATATAGCGGGCGTTATAGATCACCAGATCATGCGACTGCGCCTTGGCAGCGTCAGAAAGCGCCAGCCCGAAGCGGTGTGGATCATCCGCCAGCAGCAGATCAGGATTCAACGGCGGCAACGGCGGCGTGGGCTTCGGCCCATCGCGCTTGCTGCGCGCCGCCAGCAATCCGGCCGGCGCCCGGCACGACGACGCCGCAGTCTCGATGCTCGTCGCTGGCATATGCACATCCGGCGGCAACGCCGCGAGCACCGGCTGCGCAACAGAGGGCACCGCCACAATCGCCAGCGCCGCCAGCGCTTCCGGCTGACGCACGAACGGCGGCCGTCCAGCATGCCCAGTGAGTGCCTGCGCAGATGCCGCCAGCAGCGCGCGCGGTCCATCCCGTTCCAACGCCACCACGGCTTGTGCCAGATCATGCACCGCCATGGGCACCGGCAGTGCCAGCGCTTCCGGCGGCCGGCGATAGCGCGGTGCCAAATCAGCGATATCACGCGCCAGCGCGGGCACCGCCGCGGCCAGATCCCGCGCAGCAACACCTGCGCCCGCTGGCAAATGTTCAATGGCGGGCGCAATCGGCGGCAGCGGCACCACGGCAATCACCTCCGGCGCCGGTATCTTGAGACTGGCCACGATCGCTGTCCGCTCCAGCGGCGCCTTCACCCGTGGCAAGGCCGCCAAAAACATCGCCGCAATCAACGTCGGCAGCAGCAGCAGCACGGCCGCCATGCGATCCGCCTGCCACGCCGCCGAGACGCGCTGTCGCGCCAGCCGCACAATCGGCGTGGGCACATGCGGCGACGGCAGCGGCGCAGCAAGCCGCGCTTCAAGATGCGGCGCCAATTTCGAAACGCGTTTCGAGGCTGCACGCACAGGCGCTGCGACAGCATGGGGCGTGCGCTGCTTCGACTGTGCCTTCGGCGGTGGCGGGCCTTTGGCACGGCGTGTCTTACCCCCGGTCCGGTGACCGGCCGGTCCTGCCGCCACACCTCGCCAGCGCCAGGCGTCGTCAGCGCGCGATTTCGCTTTGGCGTGCTCTGCAGTATTGGGCGCCGACAGCGCGCCGGGAGTGAAAACCAACTCCGGCGCCGCCACCTCGGCCGCCGTGCCAACCCGCACGCTTTCGGCCCGCACACGCTCAGACGGCGTGCGCTTCATTGCGCTGCGCCCTTTCCGGCTGGTTTTGTGCGGGCGGGGCTTCTTCACAGATCCTCGAACTCACAGAGACACAACAACGCTCACCAGTGCCCGGCCACCCCCGTCCCAGCACACGGAACCTTACCATGCCCATGCCTTAAAAACCAAGCCGGGCAGATGTTTACGATAACGATTGAAGTCAGGATGTGGCCCGGAACCGGCTCTGACCCTTGGGGCTGCCCCGGTTTACCGACCCCGTCTCTCCCCATTCTCCTGCGCCTCACCCCGCCTTGATCCATACGTGATTGTCGTGGAACGGCGCGCCGCCGTAGGGTGCGGCTTGGGCGGCACTCGTTAACGTGTTGATGCCCTCGCCACCCTCGAACTGGTCGTTGGGCGCGATGCCCTCGACGATCACCACTCCGTGCAGCACGCCGGGGAAACTCTCCGCCCACAGCCCGATCTCGCCGCGTTCGTTGCCCATACGGATCTTGGCACCATCAACCAGCCCCAGCTTGACCATGTCATCGGGATGAATTTTCGCCCGCGGCTTGCCTTCCCGCTTCTGGCTCGACGGTGTCTCGTTGAACGAGGAGTTGAGATAACTGCGCGACGGGCTGGTCGCCATGCGGAACGGATGCGTTGCATCCGCATTCTCCGTCACGTCCCAATGGTCCGGCAACGGCGGCATGGTGGCCCCCAGACCCAACTCCATGCGCCGCGCCGACGGCACGTTGTCCCAATCGGGCCGGAACTTGAACTTGCCGTCCGCATAGCCAAAACCTTTGATCGAGTGCGACGTCTCGAAGTCTGGCTGACAATCAATCCATTTGGTTTGCTCAAGCGCTGCGAGCGTACCCCAGCCGGAGTTCTGCAAAGTCCAGTCGATCAACGCGCGCGGTGTCATGCCAAAGCCTGGATGCTCGGCACCCACACGGCTGGCGAGCCCGGCAATCACATCGTGGTTCGACCAGCATTCACCCGGTGGCTCGACCAGCTTCGGCCCCAGTAAGATATGTTGATGCCCGCCGCCCTGATAAACGTCGTCATGCTCGGTGAACATCGTCGCCGGCAGCACGATGTCGGCCATCGCCGCGGTCGAGGTCATGAATTGTTCGTGCACGCACATGAACAGGTCCTCACGCGCAAAACCCGCCTTCACCTTGCGTTGTTCCGGCGCAACTTCCACCGGATTGGTGTTTTGCAGGATCATCGCGGTGATCGGCGGGCCACCTTTGAGGTCGTGCCGATTACCGGTGAGCACATCACCGATGCGGCTCATGTCGAGTTGCCGCCCGTCCGGGTCGAGCGCATCCGGCGCTTCGATCATGCCCTTGTTCCAGTGATAAATCGCGCCGTTGTTATGGAACGCGCCGCCACCTTCGTGCAGCCATGCGCCCGTCACCGATGCGATACTCGCCGCAGCATGCATGTTCGCAGCCCCGTTTCGCTGCCGCGCAAAACCATAACCAAGCCGGAAGAACGTCTTCGGCGTGGTGCCGACAAGCTTTGCAAACGCCTCAATCTCGGCGGCCGTCAACCCCGTGATCGCCGCCGCCCACTCTGGCGTTTTCGTCCGCAAGTGCGTCTCGAGATCGCGCGGGCAGTCGGTGTATCGATCAAGATACGGCCAGTTGGCATACCCATCGCGGAACAGCACGTGCATCACAGCGCACGCCAGCGCGCCATCCGTTCCGGGCCGCAGGCACAGCGCCATGTCAGCCTGCGCCATCGTGCCGTTCTGATAAATGTCGATGGCGACGATCTTGGCACCGCGCTCTTTGCGTGCCTTGACCGCATGCGTCATCACATTGACCTGCGTGTTGACCGGGTTGGTCCCCCAGATCACGACGCAATCGGACTTGGCCATCTCGCGCGGATCAGGCCCCGCCAGCTTGCCAGTACCAGCGATGTAGCCAGTCCACGCGAGTGTGGTGCAAATAGTCGAATATTGCTGCGCGTAGCGCTTCACATTGCGCAAACGGTTGATCCCGTCGCGCTGCACGAGGCCCATGGTGCCCGCGTAGTAATAGGGCCAGATACTTTCCGAGCCGTGCATCTGCTCAGCCTTCAAAAATGCCTCCGCAGTGATATCCAGCGCTGCAGCCCACGAAATACGCTCAAACCGCTTCGAGCCTTTCGGTCCCACACGGCGCAGCGGATACAGCAACCGATCCGGATGATGCGCGCGTTCAGCGTAGCGCGCGACCTTCGCGCAGATGACACCGTCGGTGTACGTGTTGGCCTTGGCACCATGCACACGGCCAATACGGTTGTTGCCCGGCAGCTCCACCTCCAGCGCACACGTCGACGGACAATCGTGCGGACAGGCCGTAAAACCACGATCAACAAGCTTCTGCATCGGGCACCTCGGCAATGACTGAAACGCGACCCTAAATCAGTTCGCCCAAAGGGGCAAAGGTCGCGGCTTGGCGTGGCGCAAAACGTCGCTCGCATAGAGCGTTTCGAGCCAAGACCCGACATCGCACCTGCCCACGCAGCACCCGGAGTCTCGGCGAGAACCGGGCGCGATCCAGCGCGCGATCTCGCCTCCCCACCATCGCCACCCGACAAATCCCTCTCTACCGCGATGGCGCACGCAATCCGGCGGATGAGGCGCGGTTCAGCGCCGTCATCCGCCAGTGCAGGGCGAGGATCGTGCTGCGGAAAGATGTCGCCCTGGATCGGCGGATGGCGCTACGCTTATCCGCTACAGTGCTCGCCCAGCATCGATGGAAGTCGCAATCCGGGCGGACAAGCATCGCGTAATCCGCCAATCAAGCCCGGCGCCGTCACCGGCCCTCGCGCCACCAGGCGAGTGCCACCAGCGCCAGCAGCGCTGTCAACGCTGCAAGCCCGTTGAACATCGGCGTGACTTTGACGCCCTTGGTCACGAACGCTTCGCGGTCCTTGAGGCCCATCCAACCAGAACCGGCCAGCACCCGCGCATTCGACAGCATCGAGATGCGCGGCAGGTCGACGGCCGTAGCCGACGACAGCAGGCTGTTGCCCCGCGTCCAGAACACGCCGCCACCAGTCGCATCCGCGATGGGTTTCATCTTGTCATCGGTGGCGACGACTTCGCTCATCTCCTTGGGGTCGTCGATGCCGGCCAGCGCGACTGCAGTGAGCGGCCCCGCCGTCGATTGCGTGGCGAGCTTGTAAAGCCCCGGCGTTTTCACTTCGAGCGTCGCACGCCACAGCCCGGGCCGCGACTGCTCAAGCTTCACTTGTGAGCTCTGCCCACCCGGCTCGGACACCGCGATCGGCTGCACGGTTTCTTCCATCGTGCGGCGTTCGATCGTCAACGACAGCCCTTTGGCAGACGCAATCAAACGCTCTTCTTCCAGGTCAGGCTCTTTCATCAGCCAGTGCGCAAGACGGCGCAACAGATCCGTATGCGGCCCGCCGCCGTCAAACCCGCGCGCCCACAACCAGGCATGATCGGACGCCAGCAACGCCACGCGGCCCTTGCCCTTACGGTCAAGCACCAGCAACGGCTTCGACTCAATCCCATTCAGCAGATTGCGCCCGCGCGCGGTCTGCACATCCACCTGCCGGAACCATTGGCCCCACGTCGGCTGTGTGATGTCGCCGGTCGCGCTCTGCGAGCCCGGCAGATCGCGCGTGACGGGATGCTTGCGGCCATCGGGGCTGAGCTGCGCCTTGAACGGCTTTTCCATCAACCGCCCCGTGGGCTGTGCCGGCAGCACAGGGGCCAGCAGTGTGTTAGCGATCGACTGCGGCGTCGCGTAATCGTCACCTGCGGCGACCAACAGCGCGCCGCCGTTCTCCACATACTTGGCGATGTTGTCGTAGTAGAGCTGCTGGAGAATATTGTCGCGATTCTGATAGCGATCAAAAATAATCAGATCGAAGTCCTTGATGCGATCCGAAAAAAGTTCCCGCGTCGGAAACGCGATCAGCGACAGCTGATTGATCGGCGTACCGTCTTGCTTCAGCGGCGGCCGCAAAATAGTGAAGTGCACGAGATCGACGGCGGCGTCAGACTTCAAGAGATTGCGCCACGTGCGTTCGCCCGCGTGCGGTTCGCCGGACACCAGCAGCACCCGTAGGTTCTCACGCACGCCTTCCGCAACGACGACGACGCGGTTGTTGGCCGCCGTCAACTCGCCGGCCACTGGCTCCACTTCGATCTCGACAATGTTCTCACCCGCATGCGGGAACGGCATCGGAATGACGACGGTTTTGCCAAGCTCCGCACGGCGCGTTTCGTCCGGCTTGCCCTCACGGCGGATTTTCAGCGTGACCGGGCCAGCGGCCACAGACGGTGGACGCCCGGTCTCGATCACCCGCGCCTCGATCTCCCGCGTCGAACCCACCAAACCATACTTCGGCGCCTTGACGATTTCGACGCGGCGATCGAACTCGCCCGGCTTGCCAGTCAGCAATGTGTGCACCGGCGCGTCAAAGCCAAGTCCGGCCGCCGCGGCCGGCGCGTCGTGCACCTGACCGTCCGTAATCATGATCACGCCGGCCAGCCGGTCGGTCGGCACATTGGCCAGCGCACGATTGAGCCCAGCGAACAGGTTTGTGCCTGCCGGCCCGCCGTCCGTGGGCTTACCCGCCGAGACATAGCGCACATCGAGATTGGGAATGCCTGCCAGCTTCTGCTCAAGATCGCGTCGGATAGAGGCCGCCTGCTCAGGCCGGTCCGCCAGCGTCTGCGACGTGCTCTCATCCATCACCACCACAGCGATGTTGGCGAGGCCTTGCCGCTCCTCCTCGCGCAGCGTGGGGTTCGCAATGCTAGCAGCAGCGATCCCAGCGCCAAGGTGCGCAACGTCGCGCCCCGCGTCCGCTGATAAAGCAGAAAGCCAGCTAGACGCAGCCGCGATAACGACGGCCAGCCAGTAGGCAAAAGTTGGCAGTAACGGCGCTGTGTCGACGGTCCAGTTGCTCATGACGAGAGGCCTTTGAAATCCCGGCGCACCGCCGTCAACTCACTCGCCTCCCCGGCCGCAGCGCGTTTCAGCGCGGAGAGCCGGGGTCTTTACCGGTCGCGGTAGAGGCACTGTGTCACACGTCGCAATGCGAAAGATCCCGGATATTTGCCGCGCCGAAGGGCACGGCAAATTCCGGGAAACCGAAATGGGAGACATTTGCTCGTATCCCATCCTCAATTCCCCAACCGTTCGAGCAGGGCGGGGACGTGGACTTGGTCGGCTTTGTAGTTGCCGGTCAGCGCATACATGGCGATGTTGACGCCGGTGCGGAAGGCCATCTGGCGTTGCTGCTCACCGCCGGGAATGACGGGGTAGAGCGGCTGGCTGCGCTCATCGAGCGCCCAGGCGGAAGCAAAGTCGTTCGACGTGACGAGGATCGACGACACCCCATCGACGCGCCGCGCTTGCCGGCCCTTGTCGGTGTCGGACGGCGCTTCCGCTTCTACCCACAGCTGCCCGTTGTCGTAACGGCCAGGAAACGTGCGGATCAGATAGAACGACTTCGTCAGCACGTGCGTTTCCGGCACCGGCTCCAGCCGCGGCAGATCGAGATTGCCGAGCAGGCGTTGCAGCGGCGTGCCGCCCTGTGCATTGCGGACCAAAACCCGGCGGTAGCGCGACGCCCGCATCGCGCGTGTCGAAGATGATCATGCCGCCATTCTTCATATAGGCGTCCATCTTCGCCAGCGTTTTCTCAGGCAGTGCTTGGGCGGTCGGCAACACCGGCCAATAGAGGACCGGGAAGAACGCGATCTCATCGCGCGCAATATCAATTGCGACAGGTTCGCCTGGATCGACGGCGGTTTTCGCTGAGAGGAACGTGGCGAGGCCCTTGAGACCTTGCAGGCTGGTCTGGTCGGTTTGGCTATCGCCAGACAGCACGTAACCGAACGTCGCCTTGCCCGTGGCGGCAATGGCACGGCCTTCGGGTGTCTGCGGAATGGGTGGTGCCGGCCGCGGTGGCGGCAGCCCGAGCATCCCGCCGCCGCGCCCCTGCGGCACCGGCAACGGCACGAACTGCGCGAGGTGGAGATGGAGCGAGGCACCGTCCGTAGGTTGGGTTAGCACGCCCTCGGTAGCCGGGGTTTGTTGCAAGTGCCGCCCCGTGCGTAACCCAACGACCGCAGGCGCAATCGCGGAATGTTGGGTTACGCGTGGCTCGACCTGTGTTGCCAACGTCGAATTTTCCTCAGCCACGCTAACCCAACCGACGGCAAATGGCGTTGCATCGGCTCGCGGAACAGAAATTTGTAGCATCGCCAGCGCGACCGCCGCGGCACCGGCAGCACGCCGTCCCGGCAGCGCCAGCGCGCCAGCGAGCCACAACGTGGCGAGGATGTCGAAGAACAGCAAGGCGAGCCCCAGGGTCAGCAGATGCGGTTTCAACGGACGCGCCGCGCTGCCCTCGAGCGCGCGTCGCTCGAAGCGGGACGGCAACGCAGGGATCGCCGCCAACGCAGACTTCGGCGACAGCAGATTGAGCGCGCGCGGACTAGCCGGTGGACCATAAAGCCCGGGCGGATGTTCAGCGGTCGCCTTGCCCTCGGCCAATTGCTTCGACGTGATCGCCTGCGCCGTCGGCGGCGGCGATTTCAGCAGGCCGAAGCCGTCGAGCACCTGCGTGGGAGCCAACACTTCCGCAGTCTCAGCGGCGACCTGATCTGCCGCGGTAACGATAGGCTCATCCAACGCCGTCACGTCACCCACGCCGCCAGGCCGCCCGAGTGTCGCGATGCGCCGGAGCATTTCGACGAACAACCCCGACAACGGCAGGTTCGACCAATCTGAGTTGGCGGTGACATGGAACAGCACAACCTGACCTTCACCACGCTTGGCGCTGGTGACCAGCGGGGTGCCATCGCGCAATCGCGCCAGCACCTTCACATCCGCGCCAAGCTTGGCCGGATCCGCGAGAACCTGGCGGTTGACAAGCACGTCCGGCTGCGCGAGCAAGCCCGCAAACAAACTGTCATCGGTAAAGGGTGCGAGCGGCTGCGGCGTTGACCAAGACAGCGCGCCGCCGAGCGAACGGCCACCGACGCGCAACGGTGCCGGGATCAGATCATCGCCGCCATTCTCCAATCGCGGCCCGGCAAAGCGCACCAGCACGCCGCCCTTGCGCACCCAGGTGCCCACTTTCACGAATACGTCTTTCGGCAAGGTGCCGATGTCGGCCAGCGTCAACACTGAGATGTTGCGCTTGATGAGGGCGTTGATAGCGACAGACGCGTTGGCATCCTCGTCGCGCGCGATCTCGGCGAACGGCTTCAGCGCCCGTTCGATGTAATACAGCGGTGCCAGCAGCGGCTGCGCCTGTTCGCGGCTGGCACCCGACAGAATGCCGACGCGATGCCATTGCGCACGCGCATCCAGCAGGTGCACCGCACCGGCTGAGCGCTCACCGGCAATTTCGACCCGCGCCACCTGATTGCGCAATTCCAACGGCAGATCAAACCGCACATCCGAGCGTGCACTGCCGGAAGATAAAACAAAGGGCGTCTCAGACAAGCGCTGCCCACGCGCGTTCACCGCCTGGATGCTCCCCCGCCGTTCGACACCACCAGACCGCAGCACATGCGCTTCAAGCCGCCCGCCTTGACCGAGACTGGCGGCCACACCGAGCGCTTCCTGCTGCGCGCCGGTTTCAATCAACCAAGTGTTGCCGCCCTTCGCCATTTCGATCAGCCGATCAGCGAAATTCGCGGCCTTCGCATCATGATCGATCCCATCGGCCAGCCACAGCACGGATGCATCCGGCTGGCTGGCCAGTGTTTCCGCCAATGCGATGGCTGCGCGCGCGCGATCCGGCGCGAACGGTTGCGGCTCGATGGCCGCTGCCGTCGAGCGCGCTTGCCCGGGCGCTTCGATGCGATAGGCCGGCGCCTTGGTGATGAACGCCGTCGGCGCGACGACCACGGCGCGGCCTTGGCTCTCGGCTTCGGTGATGCGCCGCTCAATTTCTGCGCGACGGTCCGACCACCGCGCCGCCGACGCCCAACCATTGTCGACGACGAGCACCACGGGCCCTTTGCCCGCCAGAGCTGACTTCGGCGTTGGATTGAGGATGGGCTCGGCCAGCGCGAAAATCAGCGCCGCCGCGGCCAACAGCCGGATTGCAGTCAGCCACCACGGCGTCCGATCCGATTGTTTCTCGGTGTTCGGCAAACCCGACAAGTATCCGTGTCGCCGGAAACGCCACCCGCTTCGGCGCCGGCGGCACCGCCCGCAGCAACCACCAGATCGCCGGCAATGCCAGCAACCCCGCCAACAGCGCCGGATTCAAAAATGCCAAACCGCCGAAGCTCATGCGCTAGCTCCGTGGGGGCACGAACGCCCTCTCCCCGTTGCACTTCGCAACGGGGAGAGGGCCCGGCGCGCAGCGCCAAGACAACGATGGGTGAGGGGCAGGCGCGGCCTGTTAGCGTCATTCTCCAATGTCATCCTCGGGCTTGTCCCGAGGACCCATAGCGCAGCAGGCGCAAACGAAGAGAATTGCCAGTGATGATGCCGCCCGCGCAATCCTGCAGCGGCGGAGCGTAAGGAAGCCTGGGTCCTCGGGACCAGCCCGAGGATGACATGAGTTTGCGTTGCGAAAATCGTGCTCATGGCGCCTCCGCTGCGGCAGGCGCCACTGCCGTTGGCATTTGACCGGCCAGCCGCAAGATCAGCGCCAGCACCGGCTCCGTCGCGGACCTATCCGTATGATGCACCGCGAACGACCAGCCGAGCCCGCGGCACAGCGACGACAGCTCGTCCCGATGCGCTGCAAGCCGCGCCTGATAGGCCTCGCGCAGGCTCTCAGCCCGATCGGCGATCCAGCGCTCGCTGCCTTCAACGCCGACAAACTCCGTGCGCCCGGAATAGGGCAGTGTTTCCTCGGCCGGATCGAGCACCTGGATCAGATGCCCCGTTGTGCCGTTTGCCGCCATCGACCGCATGCGGGGCGCGATCTGTTCGATGGGATCGAGAAAATCTGAAATCCAAACCGTCGACGCAAACTTGCCGACCCGCTCGTCGGGCGGTGTGCTCGCGATCAGTGTCTTGTCTTTGAGACGCGCTGACAACATCTCGGCAATCTTGGTGGTGGTCTTGCGGAACTGCGAGGGTTGCGTGACGCCCATCACCGCGATGCGTTCACCAGCGCGGATCAGCAATTCACCAATCGCAAACATCAGAACGAGTGTGCGCTCTCGCTTCGAAACACTGGCCAGGTGGCTCTTGAACGCCATCGATGGCGACAGATCCGGCCACAGCCACACCGTATGCGCCGTCTCCCACTCACGTTCGCGGATGTAGAGGTGGTCCGAGCTTGCCGAACGCCGCCAGTCGATCAGATGCGTCGGATCGCCCACCGCCAGCTGCCGGAACTGCCAGAAATTTTCGCCCGGCCCCGAGCGCCGCCGGCCGTGCACACCATGCGCCACCGTCGATGCAATCCGCTGCGCTTCGATGCTCAGCTCCGGCACGCGATCCGCCAGCCCGTGCGCCTCAGCTTCGTGCCCAAGCAGGGCAAGGCGGTCAGACGCACTGACGTCAGTTGACGGTGTTTTTGAGCGAAGCAGCGCCACTTAAGAAACTCCGCGTCCAGAGCGCAATTCAAGTCGAGTCCACGAGCACCCTCTTTCGTCCGTCGTGGCCGCGCAGGCGGCCACCCAAGCAAGCTGCAAGCTTGGTGGGACTGTCGAAGGGTGAAATAAAACTGGCATTTTCGGAACTCTAATGTCGCCTAACACTCGACTTGCTTGGGTGCCCGCCTGCACGGCCATGACAAACGCTGAATGTGTGCCGATGATCAACGCGACAGTGTCAGTCGCACTGATCAATCCAGCGTTTGCGTCAGACGGCCGATCACGGCGGCCAAGGTCTGCCCTTCGGCGCGGGCCGCGAACGACAGCGCCATGCGGTGTTTGAGCACCGGGTCAGCCAGCGCCAGCACATCATCAACTGAGGGTGCCAGCCGGCCCTCAAGCAACGCTTTCGCGCGGATAGCCAGCATCAGCGCTTGGCTGGCACGTGGGCCGGGCCCCCACGCAATCAGCCGGTCCGTCTCAGCGCCAGCACCCGTTCCCGGCCGCGCCGAGCGCACCAGTTTCAAGATCGCATCAACGACCTTTTCGGGAACCGGGATCTGCCGCACCAGCCGTTGCGCTGCCATCAGTTCGTCGCTGGAGACAACCTGCTCGGGCTTGGCGGCATCCACGCCGGTGGTCGAAAACAGCATGCGCCGCTCGGCGCCGAGATCGGTGTAGCCGACGTCGATCTGCAGCAGAAACCGGTCAAGCTGCGCTTCCGGCAGCGGATAGGTGCCTTCCTGCTCGAGCGGGTTCTGCGTGGCGAGCACGTGAAACGGTTGCGGCACGTCATGGCGCACACCGGCGACAGACACGTGATGTTCCTGCATCGCCTGCAACAGCGCCGCCTGCGTCTTCGGACTGGCACGGTTGATTTCGTCAGCCATTAGCAGCTGCGCAAAGATCGGCCCCTTGATGAAGCGGAACGAGCGCCGCCCGCCTTGTGTCTGCGCATCTTCGAGAACTTCCGAGCCGACAATATCCGACGGCATCAAGTCCGGCGTGAACTGGATGCGCTTGGCGTCAAGCCCCAGCACCTTGCCGAAGGTTTCCACCATCAGCGTCTTGGCGGTGCCCGGCACCCCGATCAGCAACCCATGCCCACCCGACAGCAGCGTGATGAGAACCCGCTCGATCACATGTTCCTGGCCGAACACGACCTTGCCCACGGCTTGCTTGGCACGCGCCATCTTGGCGGCAGCCGCCTCGATGCGCGGAACGATATCGGTGGTGGTCTCGACAACGGTGCTCATAGACATTGGCTCTGGGCTTGGGGGCTGGCGGTTGCGCACTGTCAGGCGCGGCGGTCACAGAAGGCGTGGCTGGTCGGGGTCACTGTGTCCGGTCAAACATTGGTCAGATTATGAACATGCGGCGAAGCTGGCCAACAGTCTAGCAAAGGTTGGACAGCCTTGGATTAAACTGTCGTAATCAGTGACTGAGCAGCGGGACAACAATGAGCCAAGCCCGTGTTTCCGGCATCTGCGAAAAAGGCTTCACGCATGCGCACGCCCAAATCTGGTAAAAATTCACCACAATCGGCCGCCAATCCCCGCTCGCCTGCACACGAACGCCTGCCACCGATCCCTGACGCAGACCTCACACCCGAACAGAAATCCGCCGTCAACGCATTCAGCGCCGGCCGTGGCTATCCCCCGCTCGGACCCTTCTGCGTGATGCTGCGCTCGCCCGAGGTGATGCTGCGTGCCAAAGCCATGGGCGACTACTTGCGCTACAAGAACCGCCTGCCCAAAGACATCTCCGAGATGGTGATCCTGCAAACTGCGCGGGGCTGGAGCCAGAGCTTCGAGTTCGTCCATCACGCCAAGTTTGCGCAGGAAGCCGGGCTGCCCCAAGCCGTCATCGACGCCATCGCCGATGGCCGCCGTCCGGAAGAGCTAAGCGCCGCCCAAGCCGCCGCCTTTGACTTCACCGCCGAACTGCAAACCAATAAACGCGTCTCAGACGCGACCTATGCCAAAGCCACAGCCGCCTTCGGCGAACCCGGCGTCATCGATCTGACCGGCGTGCAAGGCTACTACACTTTCCTCGCCATGATGATGAACGTCGCCCGCACGCCGGCGCCGGCGGAGGGACACACTCTGCCCCGGTGGCCAGAGGGTTAGACGACTTGCGCAGTCTTCGATCCGCACAGTTGACGTTGCCGCAAGGAAGTGAGACCTTCTTTCCATAAGTCCTCCGGTGCATTTTCCGCCGGAGAGGGTCGAGCCAAACGGTTGTGCGCCCATGATCGCGTCCCGCTAGGTCGCGCTGTCAGCGCCGCACGTCCGATACTGAACGTGGTGCCACCATTGTGAGGGCCACCCATGCGCGATACCGCATTGGAAACGGGCAAACTCAACGTTTTCATTTCTTACAGCCGCGACGATCTCGCGTTTGCCGATCAACTCGACGCCACCCTGCAGGTCGGCGGATTTTCAACCACGCTCGACCGTCATGGCATCCAGGGCGGTGATGACTGGCGCCAGCGGCTGCGCGACCTCATCCGCGATGCCGACACGATCGTGTTCGTGCTCTCGCCATCGTCTGCCGCGTCGAAAGTCTGCAGCGAAGAAGTGGAAGAAGCCGTCAAGCTCGGCAAGCGAATATTGCCAGCCTTGTGCAACCCGCTCGGAACCGTGGCGCCGCCCCCGCTGATTGCCGCGCTGGACTACATCTACTTCTATGCCGAGCCCAAGAAACCCGGCTCCGGCTTCGGCACCGGCCTGCGCGAACTCGTCGAAGTCCTCAACAACGACGACGTGATGTGGTTGCGCGAACATACGCGCTATCTGCAGCGCGCCGTCGAATGGGAAGCCGGCGGCCGGCAAGCCAACCGGCTGCTGTCGGGCACCGATGTGGTGCTCGCCAAGACGTGGTCCGCCAAACGGCCCAAGAAAGCCGCCGCCCCAACCGCCCTCCATCTCGAATACATCCAGGCGAGTGAGGCCGAGGAAGGCCGCCGCCAAAGCACCGAACAGCAGCGCCTGCAGCGCTTGGCAGAAGCACAAACTGCCCGCGAAGCAGCCCTTTCCGAGAAAGAGGCCGCCCAGAAGCGCGCCGCCGAAGCGCACAAGCAAGCCGCCGAGCGCGGCAAGCAAGTCGTGCGCCGCACGTTGATCGGGGGTGCGGTGTCATTACTGTTCGCAGTGCTCGCCATCGCTCTGGCGGTGCAAGCCCGCAACTCCTCAAATTTTGCGCAAGCCCAAACAATCCTCGCCAAACAAACGCGCGACGAAGCGGTGCTCGCCCAGTCAAAATCGCTCGCCTACATCGCCGAGCGCGCCATCGAGAAACACCCCGTGACAGGTTTGTTGCTGGCGCTTGAGGCGCTGCCGGACGCCGCCAGTGCCGATCCCGCAGTTAAGGCACGCGCCGTTTGGCCGCTCGCCGAACATGCGCTTCACTCTGCCTGGCTGGCGCAGCGCGAGCGGGCGATCCTGTCGGGTCATGCCCTTGCGCTCAACGGGGCGGCCGTCTCGCCGGACGGCCGCCGTTTCCTGACCACATCGAACGATCAGACCGCCCGGCTCTGGGACATCGAGGGAAAACTCCTGTTCAGGCTGGAAGGCCACCGTGCCGCCGTGACCAGCGCGGTATTTGCGCCCGACGGCCGCATCCTGACCGCATCGGCGGATAATTCGGCACGCCTGTGGAACGGCGAAGGCAAGCTCATCGTTGCGCTGCTGGGCCATTCGAACCGCATCAACGCCGCGCTCTTTTCACCTGACGGTCGCCGGATCGTCACCGCGTCGGCCGACAAAACGGTGCGCTTGTGGGACGCCACCGATGGCAAGCCGATCCGGACGGTGACTGCACACACAGAAGCCGTGCGCAGCGTCGCGTTCGCACCGGATGGCCGCTTCCTGACTGCCTCCGACGACAAAACGGCCCGCCTATGGGACGCCGAGGGCAAGCTGCTGGTCACGCTGACCGGTCACACCGGCACCGTGCGCACCGCGATTTTTGCGCCCGACGGCCGCATCCTGACAACATCGGCCGACGGCACGGCGCGCTTTTGGAACGCCGACGGTACGCCCAATGCAACCTTGGCCGAAAATATCGGCACCGTCGTCAGCGCGGTCTATTCCACCGACGGGAAACGTATTTTGACCGCGTCGACCGATGGCAATGCACGGCTATGGGACAGCGCCGGTAAGTTGATCACGACGCTTGCCGACCACACCGGCCCGGTGACCAGTGCCGTGTTCGCCCCCGATGGCCGCATCCTGACTGCATCGGCCGACAAAACGGCAAAGCTCTGGTCTGCCCGCGGCAAAATCCTGCTGACCCTCAACGGCCACCTGGGAACTGTAACCGCCGCGGTCTTCGCGCCGAATGGCCGTATTCTGACAACGTCGGCCGATAAAACGGCCCGCCTCTGGGACACCGCCAACCCGTCAACCGTTACCTTGTCCGGCCACCGCGACTGGGTCCGCACCGCTGTGTTCTCGCCCGATGGCCGCCGCATCCTGACAGCTTCGGACGATCGGACGGCCCGCGTTTGGGACGCCGCCAGCGGCAAAATTCTGACCACTTTGAACGGGCACACGGACTTCGTCCGCAGCGCCGTGTTCTCGCCGGACGGCCGCATTCTGACCGCCTCCGACGACAAAACCGCACGCTTGTGGGATGCCAACGGCCTGTTGCTCGCCACGCTGGCGGGCCATACCGAGCACGTCGTCGATGGAGCCATTTCCGCCGATGGCCGCCGCCTGCTGACCGCCTCTGAAGACCGAACGGCCAAGCTGTGGGATTCCGACGGCAAACTCATCGCCACATTGGCGGGGCATAAGAACCCGCTGCGCAGCGCCGAGTTCTCGACGACGGGACATATTCTAACGGCATCGAACGACAAGACCGCTCGGCTGTGGGACCCCGACGGAAAACTGATCACCACATTGACGGGGCACTCCGGCGCCCTGCGCGCCGCCACGTTTGCGCCCGACGGGCGCATACTGACCATTTCCGAAGACAAGACGGCACGCCTCTGGACCGCCACGGGCAGCCTTACGACGGTATTGCATGGACATACCGGAGCCATTACGTCCGCTGCGTTTTCACCCGATGGCCGCACGATCCTGACGGGCTCGGACGACAAAACCGCGCGCCTGTGGAGCGCCGATGGAAAGTCTATCCTGTTTGAGGGCCACACCGGCACCGTGAGCAGTGTGGCGATGGCCCGGGACGGCCGCATCCTAACCGGCTCAAGCGACCGCACAGCACGCCTGTGGAACGCCGCGGGGCAACCGCTCAGCACATTTGCGGGTCATGAAAA
Organism: uncultured Alphaproteobacteria bacterium; assembly: GCA_963847145.1. Classification (GTDB taxonomy): domain Bacteria; phylum Pseudomonadota; class Alphaproteobacteria; order Rhizobiales; family Hyphomicrobiaceae; genus JABFRJ01. The sequence continues at coordinate 1,085,339 of CAWJYN010000007.1, read as the reverse complement.
TTTTGTCGTCAATGCGATCTTTTCACCCGATGGCAGCCGCGTCCTGACCGCCTCGTATGACAACACGGCGCGGCTTTGGGAGGTCTTCCCCAGCACCCAATCGCTCGTCGAACGCGGCCAAGCGATGGCGCCGCGCTGCCTCTCATTGGACGAGCGCCATAGCCTGAATATCACGGCGGCACCGCCAAAATGGTGTGGTGCAATGAAGAAATGGCCTTACGATCCTGACGGTGGATTGGTCGAAGGCGAGCGTCTCGTCAACGATCACAAACTCGACCCAGCCAACGTCATCTTCGACACGGTGCTAGCGACGGACACCAGTATGGCTAGCGCCATCGCCGACATTCACATCAAGTACGGGGAACAAATGCTGGCCGATGAGCGCAGCCCCGGAAGCGGAAGCGCAGTTCGCGATGGCCGCCCGCCGCGATGGCGCATCCTCCAAACGCATCGAAATCGCCCGCGGCACCGTCTTGCTCGCACGCGGCAACAAACACTCATTCCGACCAAGAGTTCGACAAGGCCATTGCCGAGTTCACAAGAGCCATTGCAGCGAACCCTTCGTCGGCAGAAGCCTACGCCGCCCGCTGCCGCGCCCACCGCGCCAAAAACGACAATCCGCCCGCGATCGCTGATTGCAACAAGGCAATCCAGCTGAACCCCCAATTGGTCGCAGCATTCAATACGCGCGGCAATGCGTACAACGCGCAAGGCGAATTTGATCCCGCCATCGCCGACTTCACAAAGGCCGTTGAGCTCAGTGACTTTATCAAAGCCGTCGATCACAGTTCGGACAAATGGGTTTATGTGCGCAATCTCGCTCTCGCCAAATTCAACAAGGGTGACTTTACCGGCGCCGCCGCCGAGCTGGCGCGTGTCGTCGAGTCGAACCCCAGTGACAACACCCATTCCGTGTTGTTGCGCTATCTCGCCCTGACGCGGGCCGGGGAAGCGGGCCACGATCATCTGGTGTCGGATGCTGCCAAACTATCATCCAAAAATTGGCCTTACCCGATTGTGGAACTCTATCTTGGCAAAATCCCGGTCGCGACCGTGCTTGAAGCGGGCAGCAAAGTCGACAACCGCTGTTCGAACGGCTTTTATGTTGGCCGAATGGTACATTCTGCAAAAGAACCCGGCAGAAGCTGAAAAACTCCTCAAGACCGCCGTGGACACTTGTTCAAAAACCAACATCCAGTTCACCGCCGCCGTTGCCGAATTGAAGCGGTTGGGCCACTAGCGCGCTGGCAGAGACGTGTGGTCTGTACGCCACTTGCCGATCACCGCCCGACGATCATCGCCCTATGTCTCCCCCTGTTCCCCCGCCCCCGCGCCTGCGCTATCACGGCGTGACAGCTCTCCATGTCACGCGCGCCCCCCAACCTTCGAGACCCCCAGCCTTCGAGACCCCCAGCCTTCGAGACCCCATGGCCAAATCCCCCGCACCAGCCACATCCCTCCATCCCGCTGCCTCCCTCGCCTTCGCACCTGCCGCAGCGACGCCCACCGCCATCCCCATCTGGCTGGTCGAAACGCCCGCTGCCCTCGACGCCATCACTGCCATTGATGCACGCCAGCGCGCCTGGCTGACCGCCCAAGCCTTCAAACCCGCCGCCCGCCAGATGAAACTGCTGCCGGCCATCGACGGCAGCATCGCTGGCGTTGTTGTCGGCGCCGGCAGGGCCCCCGCCATCGTCGGCCGCCCGGCTGACCCCATGGCCCGCAACGAACTGCTCGCCGGCAGCCTCGCCAACCAACTCCCGCCGGGCCGCTACACCTTCGCAACCCCCTTCGATGACGCGGAACTCGCCGCCGTCGCCTGGGGCCTCGGCGGCTATCGCTTCCGCCGCTACAAATCCGGCGACGCCGATGCCCTCCCGCAACTCGTCCTGCCCGCCGGCGTCGATGCACACCGCGTCGCATCCATCGTCGAAGGCACCGCCTTCGGCCGCGACCTGATCAACACCCCCGCCAGCGACATGGGCCCCGCCGAGATCGAGGACGCCGTCCGCGCGCTTGCCAAAACCCACGCCGCCAAAGTCACCAGCATTGTCGGCGATGATCTGCTCACACAGAATTTCCCGCTTATTCACGCCGTCGGCCGCGCTTCGCCGCGCGCGCCCCGCCTCATCGATCTCACCTGGCAACCATCCAGCCCCAAAGGCGCGCTGCCCAAAATCACCCTGGTCGGCAAAGGCATCGCCTTCGACACCGGCGGCCTCGATCTGAAGCCCTCCGCCGGCATGCTGATCATGAAGAAAGACATGGGTGGCGCCGCAGCCGTCATCGCAGCAGCCCACATGATCATGGCCGCCAAGCTGCCCGTGCGTCTGCGCGTGCTTATCTCTGCCGCCGAAAACAGCGTCGCTGGCAACGCCTTCCGACCGATGGATGTGATCAAGTCCCGCGCTGGCCTCACCGTCGAAATTGGCAACACCGATGCCGAAGGCCGTCTCGTGCTCGCCGACGCGCTCGCGCTTGCCGACGACGACAGCCCCGACTTGCTCGTGACGTTCGCAACCCTCACCGGTGCCGCCCGCGTCGCCCTCGGTGCCGAACTCCCACCCTTCTTCACCGACGACGAAACCCTTGCGACCGAACTCGCCGCCACCGCGCTGTCCGTCGCCGATCCCGTCTGGCGCCTGCCGCTCTGGAGCGCCTACGATGGCGGCCTCGACAGCCCCACAGCCGATCTCAACAACGTCTCTGACGGCCCCTTCGGCGGTGCCATCACGGCTGCTCTCTTTCTCCGCCGCTTTGTCAAAAAAGCCCGCCGTTTCGCCCATTTCGACATCTATGGCTGGCGTCAGGCACCCAAACCGCTTGGCCCTAAGGGTGGCGAAGTCAACGCCGCTCGCGCCGTGTTCGCGCATATCGAAAAAATGTCCCGCAGCTGAAAGCACTCATGACCGACCCGCAGAAATCTCTCGACCATCGCCGCCATGCGTTCCGTCCCGATCTCGCTGATAAACGCCTCGAGGGCCGTGTCGGGTCACAGCGCTTTGTCGCAGGCACCTTGCAACAACTGCGCACGTTCGCAGCCCCGTTGCGTGCGACGCCGGATATCACGCGTGGGCTCGACAACGAGGTGCTGCATGGCGAGATCGTGCGTGTGTTCGATGACGCTGGCGGCAGCGCTTGGGTGCAGCTCGAACGCGATGGCTATGTCGGCTACGTGCCGTCCGCCGCGCTGTCCGGTGAGATCATCACATCCACCCATCGCGTCAAAGCACCCGCAACGTTTGTCTATCCGGAAGCCAACATCAAACGCACCCCCCTCGGCCAGTTGAGCCTCAACGCCCACGTTGCCGTCACTGCCGAAGATGAGCGCTTTGCGACGCTGGCCACCGGCGGCTTCGTCATTGCGCGCCATCTGTCCCCCGTCGGCACCAACGCACGCGATTTCGTCGACGTCGCCGAGACGCTGATCCACACGCCGTATTTGTGGGGTGGCCGCACACGCGCGGGGCTCGATTGCTCGGCGCTCGTGCAGTTGGCACTTGAAGCCGCTGGCTTTCCCTGCCCGCGTGACAGCGACATGCAAGCGGCCGAACTCGGCGACACCGTGCTCGTGCCCGATGACCTCGAAGGTCTCCGCCGCGGCGATCTCGTGTTCTGGCCTGGCCACGCCGGTATTCTGATCGACAGCGTCATGCTGCTGCATGCCAACGGCCACCACATGGCCACCGTCATCGAACCGCTCTCCCAAACCGTCCGCCGCATCGCCAAGGGGGACGGTGGCACCACCGCCCGCGGCCCAGCAATCTCAGCGATCAGGCGGCTTGCGGCGGCAGCGTGAGGCGCAAGCACTGAACGCGTTCTGGCATTTGCACGCACTTAACCGGCTTACCTTAGGCTGACCTCATGGCAGGTTGGCCGGAGGAACTGCGCGTGCAACGAGATCAACGAAAACAACCTGGGCCCGATGAGGTTCTCGAAGACATCCGCGGCATCCTGGGAACCGTGACCAACATTGATCCGGTGCTCATCGTCCCTGACGCCCGCTGGGAAGAGTTCGGCGCCGATCGGTTCGACTTTTTTGCTGTCTTGAGTGCACTTCAGAAACGCTACGGGATTGTTATCCCTGACGACGACGCTTTCGAGATGCACAAGGTGGCCGATCTGATCAATTTCGTTGTGATCCGCTGCAAAAGACCTGCCAAAGCCAAGCAAGCAGCCGCAAAAAATGGGCGCGATTGTCCCATATAGAGGCTCAGCATAACGAACAGCTAAGGCCGTTTCCCGATTTCGATCTTCGCCACCGCGCCAGCTTGCGCTCATGTGCGGAGACGCTTCCATGAACTCCAAAAACTTTACTGTGATGACCAATACTGACTTCTGCAGGGAGCTGCTGGAGCAAAGGCAGATGTCGGTCGTTTGGCAGAGCGCGCACTCTAAGAAGGTCCTCTTGACGATATTGGGGGCAATCGTTCTGCTCGCAACGTCAAGTCCGAAAACGGCCGCGGTCGCAACGGCCTACCTTGCGCAGCGCGGCTACACTGAAATTACGGTCACGGCGCCAGTAGATCACTGCGGCCGCGGCCCCATCCCGTTCACGTTCAAGGCGCGGACGAGCACCGGGCAGTCCGTGTCTGGCGAGTTGTCAGTTGGCAATTACGCTTACCTGTATCGGATGAAGCTGCAAAAGCTCTGACTGCTGCAGTGATGTGCGCCATACCATCCTGCGCGGTCTCACGAGTCCTCGCTTCAAATCACCTGTGAACAACCAGAGTTCCCTCTGCGCCCCGGCCCACGGCTCGCTCCCCTGTCGAAACGTCCGTAAGCTAAGGAGCCCGCAGCATGTCCTTGCTGTTCCGCGTTGCGTTCGCCACCCAGGCGCGCGGCACGCACCACTGCTGGCCATGCACGCCCTCGATCTCATCGATGAAACGCGGGCGAAGACGACACCGATGGCCTCATGGCGCCAGTCATGTTCGACGGACTGATCAATGGCGAGCGCTTCTTGACCTACGTGAACCAGGCGCTGGTGCCGGCACTGCAACGCGGCGACATCGTCCTTCTCGACAATCTGTCGAGCCACAAGATCGAGGGCGAGCGCGCGGCGATCGAAGCGGTGGGTGCGGAGATCGACGACCTGCGCCCTATTCGCCCGATCTAAACCCAATCGAACAGATATTTGCGAAGCTGAAGGCGCTGCTCTGCAAAATGACCGCCCGATCTGTCGAGGTCGTGTGGACCACCATTGGGCAGCTGGTCACCAGCTTCGAGCCCGGCGTATGCCGCAACGACCTGCGCCACTCAGGCGATGTACGGTCGGTCTAAATCTGCTCCAATCCCACTGCGCCAACCGAAAAAACGGCACGGCACTGACGTCATCACTGTCGTTCCGCCCGATCCCAGGCTGTGACGCCAGCGCCTCAACACAACGGCGCCCTGTAACGTTCCCAGCGTCCAGTTGCGGAGCCATCAGCCCGCACTGCGTCAACGCCCGCTGGCAGATTTGAGGTACTCGGTAAAACGGACGCCGTCGACTTCGCCCCGCTCGACGGCAGATCGGACGGCGCAACCGGGCTCGGTCCTGTGCTGGCAATTGCTGAACCGGCACTGCAAGGCCAATTGCTCGATGTCATCGAAGCTTTTCACGTCGGCGTCTGTGCTGTTCCACAGTTCCAGTCCCCGCAGCCCGGGCGTGTCGACAACGGCCCCACCTTGCACTCGCACGAACAATTGCCGATGCGTTGTCGTATGACGGCCGCGGCCATCGTAGCCGCGCACGTCCTGCGTTGCTTGCGCGTCGCGACCAAGCAACTGGTTCGTTAAGGTCGACTTGCCGACGCCGGAAGAGCCCACCAGCGCGACGGTGCGGTTGCCCGTGAAATAGTGTTCGAGCACATGGATACTTTCGCGCACGCGCGCGCTGATCACATGAACGGCCACGTCAGGATCAATCCCTTCGATCTGGCCAGCCGATCCAACGAAAGTGTTCTCCAGATCCGATTTGTTGACCACGATCACGGGAGTGGCGCCGCTCTGCTGCACCAAGGCAAGATAGCGCTTCATGCGCAGCAGATTGAAGTCGCCGCCGAGTGCCGTCACGATGAAGACGACATCGACATTCGCCACCAGCAGCTGCGGGTCCGGCGTCCCCGACGCTTTTCGAATTAATGCGCTCGTCCGTGGCAAGACCACTTCAATAGTCGAAGAGCTGGCACCTTCGGACACGTTCACCGCGACGAAGTCTCCGACGCCTGGCAAGTCCGATCGCTGCGCCACCGTGTTGCGCAGGCGCCCTGTCGTGCCGGCAGAAAGCTCTGCCGCTTCGGTTGCCACCCGATAGTGGCTTCTGTGCTCACCGACCACACGTGCGGGTACGAGACCTGTGGCAGCGAGGGCCTCGAACTTCAATTGCCATGGCCGGTTCCACCCTAACGCTTCGAGCGACATTCTTCCGCCTCCACACACGGCGCTGCTGAGCTGCCTGGCATGACACCGTGTCCGCAGCTGAATCCGTCGCGTCAACGTCCGCTCCGTGGTCTCCAGCTTAACGCTCGCGACTATAGACCGACCGTGGCCATCGACCTAACTTGGTGGTCGACGATGACCCGGAGCTGCCAAGGAGCGGCGCATCTGTAGCCCCGCTCCCCGTGAAAAACAGGGAGCGGGCATTCCCTCGTTGCAGGGAGACACCGCTCGCCGCCCACATCCCTGTGCAAAACGCCATTCCCACAGCCACCCGACTCACGGCTTCCTCCTCTGTCGAAACGTCCGGAAGCTGAGGAGCTCACAGCATGTCGTTGCTGTTCCGCATCGCCTTCGCCGCCCATGCGCGCGGCACGCACCACAAGCTGGCAATGCACGCTCTTGACCGCCTCGCCGGCGCTGACCGGGACGGCTGGCGCACGCTGTTCCTCGTCCATGCCGAAACCTACTGCATCGGCTCCAAAATTCCCGACGACCAATTCAAAGACTTCAAGAACCACGTCCTCCACCCGCGCGACAAATACTGGGGCGGCGCCGTCGATGCCGCGCGCACTTGGTACGCAACCCTCGTCACTCATCTGAAAACCGGTGCCTGGAGCGAAGCCGTCTCGGCCGCTGGCGTGCTCGGCCACTACCTCGCCGATCCGTTGCATCCCTTCCACACCGCGCAATCAGACGCCGAAAACACCATCCACCGCGCTTGCGAGTGGAGCATCAACCGCAGCTACGATAAACTCTACGCGGCGGGCTTGAAAGCACACGCCGACTTCAGCCGCCGCTTGCCGCGTGACGACAACTGGCTGGCGCGCATCCAGTGCGACAGCGCCGATCTCTCTAACGCGCACTACGAAAAGCTCATCGCGCATTACGACATCACCCGCGGAGTCATGGACCCGCCCTCAGGCCTCGACGTCATCGCCCAAAAAATCTGCGCCGAACTTCTCATCACCGCAGCCGCCACCATCGCCGCCGTTCTCGACCACGCCATCGACGAAGCGGGTGTGCCGCCACCGGCCGTGAGCGTCACGATCCCCGTGCTGCTCGCCGCGCTGAAAATCCCGCAGAACCAGTTCCTCAAACGCATCGAAAACGCCGAGGATCGCCGCGCCGTGCACGCAATCTACGACGAACTGCGCACCACGGGCGCCGTCGTCGCGTCGTTGCCCGCCGAGAACCGCACAATCCGCGATCTCTATGGGGCCGAAGTCACTAGCCTGAAACTGAAGCCGGACGTGACGAAGCTGTTCCCGCTCCCCGCTGAAACGGTCACTTACACGCTGCCCATCGTGGCGGCGCGCGCAACGCCTGAGCCAGTGACACCGCAAACGCCGCACCAAACGCCAGCACCACCTCGAGTGCCACCTCACGCCCCTGCCCTCGAAGCCACTGTCCAAACGGTGCGCACGACGGCTGCCAATACAAACCCAGCACCGGCGACGACCGGTCGCCCCGGGCTTTCCTCCGATGCCGATGTAGTCGATGCGCCGTCCATCGGCCCCAAGACCGCAGAACGTCTCTACGTCCACGGCATCAAGACCATCGCCGATTTGCTCGCCGCCGATCCAGCAACGCTGGCCACATCACTTGATCAGCGCCACATCACCGCGCCTACAATCATCGACTGGCAGGATCAGACGCGCTTGGTGCAGGCCGTGCCCGGCCTCACCGGCGGCGCCGCCCAGCTGTTCGTCGGCGCCGGCTATCGCACACCTGCAAGCCTCGCCGCAGCCGACGTCACCAAAGTCTGTGCCGACGTGCTGTCGTTCGCTGCCTCCGTCGAGGGCCGTCGCATTCTGCGTGACGGCACCGCCCCTGACGCCTCAAAAATCACCGCCTGGCACGCCCGCGCCCAAACCACCAAAGCTGCATAAGCCGCAGCGGCACCCTCACGCATCCTTCCATCGGTAATGATAGCGCCCGGCCTCGGTGTAGCCGCGCCGCTCATACAGTGCGCGTGCAGCAGTGTTACCCTCGACCACCTGCAATGCAGCCAACCCTGCGCCTTCCGCAAACGCCCAGCTTTCCAGCGCATCCATCACCACGCGTGCAGCGCCCGTGCGCCGCTGAGCGGCGCGTGTTGCCACACACTCAACCAGCCCCACACCACTCGGTGACACCACGCCCAGCGCACTCGCCAGCGCCACGCCATCGCGCCGCACCAGAAAGAACGCGCGCGCCTCCGGCACCCGCGCCAACGTTGCCGGCACCGCAGCGCGACGGACCGCATCCAGCGGCTCGGCATAAACATCAAACCACTCTGCCGACGGCACTTCAGACACTTCAACACCGTCAGGAAATGGCGTCCGTGCTAGCGCTTTCGCGAGCAACATACACGGTTCCTCATACGTGTAGCCGCGCGCAGCGAGCCGTTGATCGAGATCTGCAGGCGTCGCCAGCGAACTCACCTGCACATAAGTTCTGAGCCCGCGCGCCCGGTAGCGCGTCTCCACGTCCGTAATCGCCGCTTCAACATCGCCGCCCGCGAACTCCAGCGGTAATAGCGAATTCGCGCGCCGGAAGACGCCATCTGAGGCGCGCCACAGCCAACCGAAGACGTTTGCCATCTCCGACGCCGGCCACGCCCGCGCCGCTGCGTACTCCATCAAGAGCACCTGATGCGCGGTAAAAATCTCTGTCATTGAACCTCCCAACTCTGTGACAAAAATTTCTACAGCTTCCGCAAATTCTTTCCACCCTGTTCCCGCTGAAACAGCGCGGCAGCGTCGCATCCGGCACTGTCACCCCAGGTCACGAGGACAGCGCACAACACCCACAGCGCCGCCTTCAACCCGCCTTCTGAGACACCGGTCCGCGCCGCAACGCAAGACGCGGGCGACACTCAGAAAGCCCTTAAATTAGTCCCTTTCATCACCCCACCCCAACCCCAGGAGACAGTATCATGGCTATCATCACCGGCACCGCTCAGGCTGAAGTTCTCACCGGCACCGCGCTGGCCGACACCATCAACGCCGGCGCTGGCAACGACACCGTTCGCGGTGGCGCCGGCAACGACATCATCAACGGCGAAGCGGGCAACGACCGCCTGTTCGGTGAAGCCGGCAACGACACGATCCGCGGCGGCGCAGGCAACGACTTGATCGACGGCGGCGCGGGCAACGACCGTCTGTTCGGCGAAGCCGGCAACGACACGATCCGCGGCGGCGCAGGCAACGACCTGATCGATGGCGGAGCGGGCAACGACCGTCTGTTCGGCGAAGCCGGCAACGACACGATCCGTGGCGGCGCAGGCAACGACCTGATCGATGGCGGAGCGGGCAACGACCGTCTGTTCGGCGATGCTGGCAACGACACCGTCCGCGGTGGCGCAGGCAACGACGTCATCGAAGGCGGAGCGGGCAACGACAAGCTCTTCGGCGATGCTGGTAACGACACCATGCGCGGTGGCACCGGCAACGACGAGATGCATGGCGGCACCGGCAATGACCAGATGTACGGCGACGCCGGCAACGACACGATGTTCGGCGATGCTGGCAACGATACGATGCACGGCGGCACCGGCAACGACACGATGCGCGGCGGCCAAGGCAACGACACGATGTTCGGCGACGCCGGCAACGACAAACTCTCCGGCGGGTTGGGCAACGACCGTCTTGATGGCGGCGCTGGCAACGACACGCTGCAAGGCGGCCTCGGCAACGACCTGCTGACGGGCGGGACTGGTGCTGACAAGTTCGTCTTCGACGAACTGCACTCGGGCAAGGACACCATCGCCGACTTCGACGCCTTCCAGGGCGACAAGCTCGACTTCGGATCCGCCACCGGGGTGCACGCCTTCGGGGATCTCAAGATCGCCGACAACGTCGATGGCAACGCCGTCATCACCTGGGGCCAGGAATCGATCACCCTCGTCGGTGTCGACACCGCCCACGTCTCCGAAGCCGACTTCACCTTCCACTAAGCGGGCCACTAAGCGGGCCGAAAGCCGCACCACACCGCCGCCCCCGGGACAGCTCACCCTGTCCCGGGGTTCTCTACGTTTCAGAGCCCATAGTTAACCCCGGCAAGACGCCCTTCGCCCTGCCGCCCGTTGACCACTTTCCGACGCCTGGGGTGACGAACACCGCGAATTCGGTCAAACTCCTGCCTGATATCAATCTGATAGTGGCCTCACCCAAGTGCGACGCCCAATTCAGACAGATGGCCCACGACGGCTCCGGAGTTGCCCGCATGATCTACGTCGACCTTCCATTTTACTTTGCTGTGGCGGCGATCGGGTTCGGCTTAAGCCTGATGGGCTACCGCTCGTTCGCCCGCCACTATGAGTGGCCCATGGGCGCCTGGCATGAGAGCCACCCCACCCTGCCGTTCTTTATCGGCCTCGCGTCATTCCTGATCGGCGCCCTGTTCGCTGCGGCCCGCTGGGCTGACGGCGGCATCTACGCCGCGTCGTCCATCGGCCTGTTCGGCTTGGCATTAGCCATCCTCTGGACGTCGTTCCTGCGTGTCGGTTCGCAGGTGTCGCTGTTCCTGGCGCCGGTCTTCGCCGGCCTGCTGTTCGTATCCTGGAACTTCGGCACCAGCGCGCTGCAGTACCAAACCGTCCGCAGCGAAATCCGCGAGCTGCGCCAGCAGCTCGAAGACCAGTACGGCCTCAAGCGCAAAGACGGCACCGCGCCCCGCTCCGGCACGTCGAACTGATAGTGAATAGGCCTTTTTCCCTCAAGCAGCGCGCCCTTTTGGGCGCGTTGTCCGTCCAGGGCCTTGCTCGACCTTCGCGCCGGCCCCAAACCGTTGCTTGAACTCAGCCCGCACATGCCCGGCCAAGGCATCGGCAATAGGATTTGTTCCGGCGGTTGGCGTATGCATGTTGATCAGGAACTGTGCCAACGGCGGCAGACCCGATTCCGGCCCCAGGATCACCAGCGGCGGCCAGACGGAATCCCTGAGTTCAGCACTCACCGCAATCCCGGCACCCACCGTCGCGTCCTGCGCCACTTGGTTCGACAGCTCCAGCACCATCCGCCAGTCACGCCCCGCCTTGCGCAGCGCCTCCAAGACCACCGGCCGGAACCGGCAAGTCGCGTCGCCAATGGCAATCGGCAGCGGATCGGCCAGATGTGCCACGCCCTTGGGCGCCCCGGTCCACACCAGATGATCGACCCGCAGCATCTCCGCCCGCCCGTTCGGCGCATGATCGGTCGTCAGCGTAAGATCCAGCTTGCCCGCCTCGTAGGCATCCAGCAGCCGGCTTGAGTTCCCCAGTTGCAGCGTCACCCGGACGTGCGGCCAGGACGCATTAAAACGCCGGAGGATTGGCGGAATATAGGTCCGCACGATGTCGGTGGGCACCCCGAAGCGAACCTCACCCTCGAACTCCCGCGTCGTCATCTGCCCGAAAACGGCGTCGTTCAACGCCACCAGCCGCTGCGCATTGACCAGCAACCGCTCGCCCGCCGGCGCCAGCGTCAGCCGCCGGTGCTCGCGGGCGAACAGCGATTGGCCGAGCATATCTTCCAGCCGCTTGATCTGCAGGCTAACCGCCGCCTGCGTCCGGTTCAGCAGCCGCGCCGCTGCGGTCACGCTGCCGGTGTCGACCACCGCCGTGAAAGCCCTGAGCAAGGCGATATCGATGTCCCGGTGCATCATCTTGACCTCGTTTCACACATGCGAGCCCCGCGTTCTTGCCCGGTGCGACGAGCTGTCCCCGCTCAGGCACCCGCCACGTTCACACCCGCTTCACACAATGAGGGGCCGATCCTTAAGTGTTCGCTATGTCATACATTAAGAACATTCGTTTTCGTTATGCAAGGACTTCTGCGATAAGTCTGTTCATGAGCACCGCTGGACCGCCGCAAAGTCGGCCAGCGCGGATTAGAAGCCAATCAGGCCCCCATCCAAAACGAGATGACCATGAGCACCCCCGCCCACGCCGCAGTCGCCACCGCTGCCTGCACCGACACCGTGGCCCCCGCCAGCCTTCTCGGCCGCATCTCCAAGGCCCTCACCGTCCGCCGCGAGCGCCGCGCCCTGATGGCCCTCGATGACCGAATGCTCGCCGATGTCGGCCTCAGCCGCGCCGACGCCTACCGCGAAGCGCACCGTCCGTTCCTCGACGTGCCTGCCTGCATGACCATCACGGCCAACCGCTGACGCGCACGCCAGCGCGGTCTTGAGTGCGGTCGCGGATGTTTTCGCGCGGCCCCACCAACAGGCGCGGCACGAGATAGCGACCGACCATTGCATCGGCCGATAGACCCACATCACCCAGGGCGCCCAGCGTGCCCAGGGTCGTGCCCAGGGTCGTGCCCAGCGTGGTGCCCAGCGTGCCATGGAAGTCCAGCGTGCCCAGCGCTCGACAAGACGACGGTCCGGAGATCACGCGCGCCCCAGCGCGCCATGGCCCCAAGCGCCAGAGGCCGGCGGCCATCCACAGAGGGCCCAAAAGAGGGCCCAAACAACGGCACCGATTGCGCCGATAAGCCCCGAGCGAAGGCACGGTGGGTGGCAATCGCCGTTGTCTGTTACGCCAAGGCGCAAAAAGGCCGGCGCTAGTCGCTGCCCCATCAAATGGCCCGCAACAGGCAACACCATCGCCACGATAAGGCCAGCAGGCGATGGTTCCATGGCAGGGTGGCCCCAAACTCCCCAGACAGTGCCGCCGTGGCCCCGCCACGCAACGCGAAGATAAGAAACGAAGCCGCCGGCGTGCAGATGCCAGACGCGTGCTATCCCGAGATGCCTCTTGCGCAGCGCCGTCAGACGGCAGAGCATGCCAATATGTATTGTTGAGTCGTTTTAAGTGGTTTCGTTCCTGTTTCACCGAACCGAACACAAAACCAAACGTGGTCTACTTGATATTTCCCGTCTCCGCACTCATCGGCCTGGGACTAGGTTTGCGGCTCAAAGCGGCTGCCTTGGCCACGGCTTCGGTCCTCGTTTTCGCGCTGCTTGTGGCGCTCGCCATCGTCAACGGCTGGAGCCTGCTCGGCACAGTCGCGCGCATGGGCGCCACCCTCGTCTGCCTGCAGGGTGGTTTCCTGGCAGGTGCGGGGCTTTCACGGCGTTAACGCCGCCATCCTGCCAGTCTCAGGCCGCTTCCTCGAACTTGGCGACCGCTGGAATGGTCTTGAGCAAGATCACGATGTCCCGCTTCAGCGACCAATTACGAACGTAGTCAGCGTCAAGCCGCACACGCTCGGCATAGCTCAGCTGGCTCCGCCCGCTGATCTGCCAGGCGCCGGTCAGCCCCGGACGCACACTCAGATAATCGGCTTTGTTAGCGCCGTACTTTTCCAGCTCAACCGGCACGATCGGCCGCGGCCCCACACAGCTCATATCCCCAGTTAACACGTTGTAAAGCTGGGGCAATTCATCCAAACTCGACTTGCGGAGGATGCGCCCAAGCGGCGTCACCCGCGGATCGTCCTTGAGTTTGCGGGTCTCGTCCCACTCCCTCTTGGCGTCCGGGAACCGTGCGAAATGGGCATCCAAAATAGCTTGGCCGTTGTCCACCATCGTCCGGAATTTGTGGCAGGCGAAAGTCTTGCCGTCGCGGCCCACCCGCGGCTGAGAAAAGAGGATATCCCCGCCCATTCGGCTGCGCACCAGCACCGCCACCATCAGCAGCACTGGCGACAGAAGAACCAACATGCTGCCGGCAATCACCACATCCATTGCCCGCTTGATTGTTCGGCCATAACCCGGCGGAAACCCTACTCTCCCACCCACCGGCTCCCTGTTGGCGGCCATGCTGGTCGGACCCAGCATCGATGAGGCCATCGTCAGCGGAAATCCGAGCGCCGCAACCGACGGCCGCACACGGTGCACGCGGCTGCCGTCCGCCGCCCCTTCGGCATCGGCCACGGTCGGGTCTGCACTGCTACGCACGGGGCTGAGAGGCACTGGAACCACCTGGGGGGTTGGGCGGTACGGGTCGCTTGGACCGGGACGGCTAATGATTAACGCAAAATGGTCCGGACCCACCCGCCAAACAAGTTGAGCAAAGGTGGTAAGCAATATGAGAAAGTATCGGTAAGACTAAGTAGAAAGTCACGTATTTAGCGCGGTCTTCCGCCCACGCCGTAACCGCACGTGACGGCTGCCGCGAAAAAACTGGTTAACGTCCCCGCAGCACCTGCCACGAGGATTTCAGGGTCTGCCATGAGGATTTCGGTCTGCTTGTGTTGTTGGGTACGCTGGCCACCGTGCACGCGGCTGGCCTGGCGCGCAAAAGAACGCGCACCAGTCTCCTCCGGCCCAGTCTACTCCGGCTAAGATTAGCGCTTATCGCCCGACAGCATGGTGTTGGCGAGATAGGCCACTTCGGTGCGGTTGCGCGCCTTGAGCTTTTTCATGATGTTGCGCACATGCACTTTGACCGTGCTCTCGCGCATGTTCAATTCATACGCGATAATTTTGTTTGCTTTACCCTTACGCAAGGCAGCAATGACGGCCAATTGCCGGGTGGTGAACATCGACACCGACTTCGGATTGTCGTCGTCCGTCTCGACCTGCGATTTCTGCGACGCGATCAAGCTGCTGGCCGGCACATAGACGCCACCAGCGCGCACCAACCGCATCGCCTCGACAGCCACATGCAGCGGCAAGCTCGTCGGGATGTATCCGCGGACATGGCGCTCAAGCGCACCAACAATATGCGATGGATCTTCAGAGTCCGCCATCAGCGCCACGGGCGCCAGCGCCGAGAGCTCGGCGAGCCGGGCAATATCCGCATCCTCATCGGTCGCCGCACCGGGTTGGCCGAGGCACAACACCACCAGCGAGACCGGCATCTTATCGGCCACGTCCAGCCACGCTGCTGCCGACGGATAGGCCACTACAGTCCACCCCGTCGCGGCAGCCAGCGATCTGATCAGGCATTCCCGCATCAACGAGCGCCGCTCGATCACCGCAACCCGGGAGATCATTTGGCGCGAACTCTCGTCGCCGTTGACCATCCGCCTTAGCTCGTCACTCTCAGGACCAGAACTATGACCAGCACCGTGCAGTGCGCTTTCAGACAGGTTGCCCACTAGCAGTTCCGATTGTTTGTCCATGACGCCCACTCTTCTGAACAAAATGCTTCAAACATCGCCCATTTGTGCACTTCACTCGCCCTCGGCTGGTAACTGACCGTCATACCAGCCTGCATCAATATGATGATGCAACGTCCTTTATCCGTAGGACTTATACCTAAAGATGCCTTAAGAACTGCCCCCTGGCAATACGCGATCTTGCGTAAGGCTCAAAACGTAGATAACGGCGTCGTGATGTGCGGGCGGCCGCGAGGGCCAAAATGATCCGGGAACAGAGTGAGCGTTCCTATCGGCGCAGCTATCGCCGTGCGCCGCCTCCACAACCCATCACATTGAAATTGCGCTTGAACGTTGCCTTGCAGGGTGCGCTGTCACCGCGCAAGGGGCCACGCCGCGCCCGCGTTTCCGCGCACGGTCAGGGTCAGTGTGCAGATCACGTGCGCGCAAAACGCCGCCGATCACAAAATATTTCGTTCTTGCACTCTTGCGCCTTGCGATCGCGCTGCGCAAGGTTCGCGGTGTTCAACTTTTCTGTCATCCGCGCCACCCTGGGCGCAACGCTGCCCTGAAAGGACCCCCACATGGATTTCTCGATGTCGGAACGCCAGACCCAATGGCGCGACCGGGTGCGGGCCTTCATGGTCAAGCATGTGTATCCAAACGAAGCCACCTACGACAAACAGATGGAGGCCTTCGGTGCCAACCGGTGGCAGGTCGTGCCCATCCTCGAAGACTTGAAGAAGATCGCCCACAAGGAAGGCCTATGGAACCTCTTCATGCCCCCCAACAAGGAGCATGACACTGCCGAGTATAAGGGTGCCGGCCTCACCAACCTTGAGTACGCCATGTGCTCGGAAGAAATGGGTCGTATCTTCTGGGCGTCCGAAGTCTTCAATTGTTCGGCACCTGATACCGGCAACATGGAAGTGTTCCACCGCTACGGAACTGCGAAACAGAAAGAACAATGGCTTAAACCGCTCATGAAGGGCGAGATCCGCTCCGCCTTCCTCATGACTGAGCCCGCCGTGGCCTCCTCTGACGCCACCAACATCGAAACCTCCATCAAACGCGACGGCGACCACTACGTCATCAACGGCCGCAAATGGTGGTCATCCGGAGTCGGCGATCCGCGCTGCAAAATCGCCATCCTGATGGGCAAGACCGACACCGCCGCCGTGCCCCACAAGCAGCAGTCGCAGATCCTCGTGCCGCTCGACACCAAGGGCGTGAAAGTGCTGCGCATGTTGCCGGTCTTCGGCTACGACGACGCGCCCCATGGCCACGCCGAAGTGCTGCTCGAAAACGTCCGTGTGCCCGTCGACAACATGCTGCTTGGCGAAGGCCGCGGCTTCGAGATCGCCCAAGGCCGCCTCGGTCCCGGCCGCATCCATCACTGCATGCGGACCATCGGCGCCGCCGAGATCGCGCTCGAAAAGATGATCAAGCGGCTCTCCAGCCGCACCGCTTTCGGCAAGCGCGTCATCGAACAGTCCATCTGGGAGCAGCGCATCGCCGAAGCCCGCATCGACATCGAGATGAACCGGCTGCTGTGCCTGAAGGCCGCCGACATGATGGACAAAGTCGGCAACAAAGCAGCCCAGCAGGAAATCGCCATGATCAAAGTGGCTGGCCCGCGCATGGCGCTGCGCATCATCGACGACGCCATCCAGGCGCACGGCGGCGGCGGCGTCACCAGCGACTTCGGCCTCGCCAAGAAGTACGCGCACATCCGCACCTTGCGGCTCGCCGACGGCCCCGACGAAGTGCACAACCGCGCCATCGCCCGCATCGAAATGAAGAAGTACACCAACGCGAAAGTGTGACAGCGCCGCATCCGAGTTGCCCAACGCCCCTCCCGTCATGGCCGCCTTCGCGGCCATGACGGGCATTAGGGCGGTGCGTGAACACAAACCATGGGGCGCGCACCAAGGACGCGCAAAAATCAAGAACGTCGATTGCTCAAACTTCGCCACACTTACTCTGCTAGACTGCGTCGCCGGGCGTCCTTGTGGGATGGTCACGCGCGATCAAAGTGAGTAGATGCGCCAACCGGCAGAGAGGGCAATGCTGATGGCACGACCGCAGCCGAACCGGCGAACAGCGTGGGCCCTCGCCGCTGCCGTCCTCGTTGCGTGCGCAGCGCTGTTGGCGGCGCCTCTTCTAACGATAACCGCCGAGGCCCAAGTCACGCCGCAGCCACCCCCTTCTGCGGCTACGCGAGCAGCGGTAGCACCACCCGTTGTGCCGGCCGCCCCCGTCACACCATCGGCAGCACCGCCAGCCCCCCCCGCTGCCCCCGCCCGACCGGCCATCGCCGCCAAAGCCTTGTTTGGCGCGGCCAAGACCAACGCTCCGCTGGCCCCTCGCGCCATCGGCTACTATTCGCGTGGCTGCCTGGCCGGTGGCCAACGCCTGGCCATCGACGGTCCGGAATGGCAAGCCATGCGCCTGTCCCGCAACCGCAATTGGGGCCATCCAGCGCTGGTTTCGTTCCTGGAGCGCTTTGCGTCTGACGCCCGCCGCGAGGGCTGGCCGGGCCTGCTCATCGGCGACATGTCACAACCCCGCGGCGGCCCCATGCTCACGGGGCACGCCAGCCATCAGATCGGACTTGACGCCGATATCTGGCTTACCCCGATGCCCGACCGCCGCCTCTCCACTCAGGAACGTGAG
Source organism: uncultured Alphaproteobacteria bacterium (assembly GCA_963847145.1). Classification (GTDB taxonomy): domain Bacteria; phylum Pseudomonadota; class Alphaproteobacteria; order Rhizobiales; family Hyphomicrobiaceae; genus JABFRJ01. Next base: position 1,067,229 of record CAWJYN010000007.1, on the reverse strand, counting down.
GAGATGTCGGCGGTCAATATGCTCGCGCCAGGCGGCCTCACCATCGAACCCAAAACCTTCTCGGACGTGCATCTACGGCTCTTGAAACGCGCCGCCACCTTTGGCGAGGTCGAACGCATTTTTGTGCACCCGGCGATCAAAAAGGCCCTCTGCGGGGCCACCGCGACCGATGTCGATCGGCTCTGGCTCCACAAAGTGCGCCCCACCTGGGGCCATGATCACCACTTCCATGTCCGCCTCAGCTGCCCGCAGGGCACTACCGGCTGTCAGACCCAGCCGCAGCCGCCCGCCGACGATGGCTGCGGCAAGGAACTCGCCGACTGGTACGTTCTGCTGACCGCCCCGCCCAAGCCAGACGTGCCGCCCACGCCGCCGCCACCGCCCTTGACGCTCGACCAGCTGCCAGCCGAGTGTCGCACTGTGCTCGACGCGCCGCGCGTGAACCCGGCCGCCACGGCCCGCCCGGCTCCCTAGCGCGCTTTTTTGCAATGCCTGTCGGTATCCAAGCTGTGATCGAGACGTGATATGGTCGTTCTGAGAGTCCTCGCCTGGTGCCTGCTGATCGTTGCGACCATCGCCTTCATCAGCGATGTCACCCGTTCGAACACGTCCGGCGGCATCGTCGTGACCTCGACGCTCATCCACTGGAAAACGATGGCCCCTCAGTCGCTTGCGGCCTTCACCAGCTTCATCCAGCGCGCTTCTCATCCGCTGCTATGGGACCCCGTGCTCGTCCGCCTCTTGGTGCTGCCGGCATGGGCCACCATCGGCGCCCTCGGCCTGCTCTGCGGCGTCCTTGGCCGCAAGAAGCGTCGCGTCAACATCTTCGCAAATTGAGTGTTCGGGCCCATATGACCGCGATCACCATCTCAAAGGGAGATTTCGTCCCATGATCTTTGGCCGCAAAAAAGCAGTCATGCCCGACGCTGGCACCGCCCTCAAAGGCCGTGCGTCACCCGTCAGGACCGCCGACACGCACTTCATCAATGGCGCCAAGCTCGCCGGTCCCTACCCGGCCGGCACCACCCAAGCCATGTTTGGTCTCGGCTGCTTCTGGGGTGCCGAACGCAAGTTCTGGCAACTCGGCGAGGGCATCCACATCACCGCCGTTGGCTACGCCGCTGGCTACACCCCCAACCCGACCTACGAGGAAGTCTGCTCCGGCCAGACCGGCCACAATGAAGTGGTGCTGGTCGTGTTCGATCCAAAGCGCATCTCTTACGGGCAGTTACTCAAGACGTTCTGGGAAAGCCACGATCCCACCCAGGGCATGCGCCAGGGCAACGACACCGGCACCCAATACCGCTCCGGCATCTACACTTATGGCGCTGATCAGGCCGCGGAAGCCGACGCCTCAAAGCAGGCCTTCGGCAAGGTGCTGGCTGCCAATGGCTTCAGCCCCATCACTACCGAAATCATCCCCGCGCCGGAATTTTATTTTGCCGAGGACTATCATCAACAGTACCTCGCCAAAGTCCCGAACGGCTACTGCGGCCTCGGCGGCACCGGCCTCTCCTGCCCCATCGGCACGGGTGTTGCTGCCAAGGTTTGAGGTCCAGCCTTGTCGCCTTAGTTAAAAAAGGCCGAACCCTGGGGTTCGGCCTTGTCTGTATTGTCAAACACTGAGGCGAGCTGCGCCGCCTACTTCTTTGCTGGTGGCGCAGCCGCTGGCGCAGCGCCGGCGGCACCTTGCGCACGCGGTGCCACTTGGCCTTGCGATTTCTGCAGCTCTTCGGTCTGCTTGCGGTATTGCTCGATCGCTTCCTGTTGGTTCTTCGCGATCTGCTCCATCAGCATCCGGCGCTGCTTGGCGTATTCCTGGTTATCAGCAGGCGCACCGGCCACCGCGGTATCAAAACCCACCAGCGGGATCGGAAACGCTACAGGCTGACCCGAGCCGCTCACCGCATAAACGATTATGCCCCCGTTGGTCTTGAAGCTCTCGATGACTTCCGGCGTCGCATCGATTTCACCCGTGCAGCCAGCCGAGTGGCACAAAATGTAAGGGATCTTGATCGGCGTCAGCTTGCTGTCATCGACCTTCTCGTTCTTCTGGATCTTGTCCCACATATCCTTGGGATAGACGCCAACCTGCATCCCGGGCGGGATCGCCATGCCCAGCGGCAGCATCACCATCAACAATGGGTTTTTGCCCTCGTCGATCTGCCGGATGGCTGCCGACACCAGCACGATGCCCGACTGCGCATCGATGCGCTCATGGTGCGTCAGACAGATGTTGTGCTCTTGGGTCTTTTCCTTGCCGTCTTTGTCCTTGGAAACGAAGCTGCCCTTTTCGCACAGCTTGACCCACGCCGGCGCGAGTTTGCCATCACCGGCAGGCGCTGCAGCCGCGGGCGCAGCACCCTTGGCCGCGGGCGCGGCGGGTGCGCCAGCCTTGGGCTGCTGCGCGAACGCGGCTGATGCGGCGAGCGTTCCCGCCAGCGCCAATCCAAGCGCGCGCGACGCGGTAGAAATGTTCAGTCTCATGTCTCAATGACCTCTTGTTTGCCGGCCATGACGCTGGCCCAACCCCTCGAAATTGTCTCGCGTCCTGTTCCTGCAGGACACTCCAGTCCCCCAACGCCACCAGGCCGCTACTGCTCCCTGTCTGCCCCAGTCGCCAGTCCGCAGCGGACGAACCGCCCGGCGACGCGTGTCGGCGTCTACGGATGCCATGCAATGCCGGCAGCGTCTTCGCTGCTACGCCCTATCACAGCGCGCGATGCCACCCTGCGGTGTGCGGTCTGCTGCGCGAAGAGATGGGCGGGGAGTAAGTGGCGGAATAAGGCAATCGCGTGGCCAACGTGAACCGGATGTCGACTTGCACACCCAATTTTATGCAACGTGTCCGCAGCGCCACGCGGCCCGCCTCATCTTGACCGGCGTCATCTTGAAAACGCCGCTGGCTTTGCCCAAGGTCGCGCCCAGGATCGCCCGCAGCACCGACACAACCAATCGCTCAGGACACCCATCGCCACATGCTGCGCCCAGCACGATTTCTCGGGCTTTTGACGGTCCTAACGGCACTCGGAGCGGCGGTTGCCGACGCAGCCCCCGAGACCACAATCGCCATGCACGGCACCTCACGCCATGCAGCAGGGCTTACCGCGTTTGCTCACGTCCGGCCCGATGCGCCCAGAGGCGGCAAGGTCAGCATCGGTGTGCTCGGCACCTTCAACAGCCTCAATCCGCTGATCTACAAAGGTGATTCCGCCTCCGGCGTGCGCGAATACATCTACGAAAGCCTGATGGTGCGCGGCGGCGACGAGCCGTTCACACTGCACGCCCACATCGCCGAAAGCATTGATGTACCGGCGGATCGCTCCTCAGCCACGTTCGTCATCCGCTCTGAGGCGCGCTTCTCCAACGGCACCCCCATCACCGCTGACGATGTGCTGTTCAGCCACACCCTTTTAAAGGCCCGCGGCTGGCCCTTCATGCGTGCCACCTATGGCCAAGTGACCGCAGCCGTAAAGCTCGGCGAGCGCCAGGTTCGTTTCGAGTTCGGCGCCACCGGCAATCGCGAAATGGCGTTGTTGATGGGCCTGATGCCGATCCTGCCAAAGACCGTGGTTGACCCAGAAACGTTCGAACAAACCTCGCTCGCAATTCCCATGGGCTCCGGCGCCTACACCATTACTCGCGTCGATGCCGGTCGCACGCTCGTCTACCGGAAAAATCCCAACTGGTGGGCTCGGGATTTGCCAGCCATGCGCGGCCGTTTCAACTTCGATGAAGTGCGCGTCGACTACTTCCGCGACGGCTCAAGCCTGTTTGAAGCCTTCAAGTCTGGCCAGCTCGACGTGCTGTCTGAAGAAGATCCCTCCCGCTGGGCCACCGGCTATGCGTTCCCCGCCATAGCCGACGGCCGCATCGCCAAAGCCGAATTCACCACCGCCCTCCCCGCCGGCATGTCCGGCTTCGTCTTCAACACCCGCCGGCCGCTCTTCAAGGACGCCCGCGTGCGTGCAGCCCTGATCAAGGTCTTCGACGCCGAGTGGGTCAATGCCGCGCTCTATGCTGGTCTCTACCGCCGCACGCAGAGCTTTTTTGAGCGCTCTGACCTCTCCTCTGCAGGCCGCCCCATGGACGACGAAGAGCGCCGTCTGCTGGCGCCATTCCCCGGCGCCATCACACCGTCTATCGCCGATGGCAGCGCGGTGCTGCCGAAAACCAACGGCACCGGCGCCAATCGCGACAACCAGATCGCCGCGCTCAAGCTTCTGCGCGAGGCTGGCTACAAGCTTGAAGGCACCCGCCTGCTGGCCCCCGAAACCAACGCCCCCGTCCAATTCGAAGCGCTGATCACCTCACAGCGGCAGGCCCGCCTGCTGCTCAACTACGTGCGCGCCCTGCAATCCATCGGCATCGCGCTCAACATTCGCGAAGTCGATAGCGCGCAGTACGAAGCGCGCCTGAAAGACAGCGACTTCGATATGGTGCAAGCCTACTGGGGCGCGTCTCTCTCACCCGGCAACGAGCAATGGAACCGTTGGGGCAGTACGGCCGCTGACACACCCGGCCAGCGCAACTACGCTGGCGTCAAAAGTGCCGCCGTTGACGCACTGATCGAAGCCATGGTGCAAGCCCGCGACGCCGCCAACTTCCGCAGCGCCGTCCGCGCCTACGATCGCGTGCTGCGTTCCGGCGACTACGTCGTCCCGCTGTTTCATCCACCCAAAGTTTGGATCGCCCACTGGACCCGCATCAAAGGCCCCGACGTTTCACCCAACTCCGGCTTCGATCTGGATACGTGGTGGGCGGTGGGGACTAGGTAGCGGGTGCAGGAGCCGTATTTTTTCCTCCCCCTCGAGGGGGGAGGGCCACAACGCCACCGGTTTAGACCGGCCTTCACAGGGTCCTCAACTCGCGGGAGGACGGTCTAAGCCGCTGGCTTTTGGGGTGGGGGTGACGAGGGTTACGCGCTGCACCAAACCGCACCCCCACCCGGCGCGGCAAACGATTTTTTGGAAGGCAAAAAATCGTGCCGACGCCAACCTCCCCCCTCAAGGGGGAGGAGCAAAAAATGCAACAGCAACACTGCTCTGCGATCGAACGATTGGCCGGTCGCCACACTGAATGACCTCACCCCTTCTTCACATCCATCAGCGTAGCAATGCGACGCAAACCCAGCTGATAGCCTTGCGTGCCAAAACCCGCCATCACGGCATCCGCCCGCATCGACACGTACGAGTGATGCCGGAACGCCTCGCGCTTGTGCACTTGAGAAATGTGCACTTCGATCACCGGCGGCTCGAACGTGTTGAGCGCATCCAGGATCGCCACCGACGTATGCGTGAACGCCGCCGGGTTGATCACGATCCCGCCCGCCGTCTCGCGCGCCTCATGGATCCAATCGATGATCTCATATTCGCGATTCGACTGATGAAACCGCAATTCCAGCTTCAACTCTTTCGCCAGCGCGCGGCAATCCTTCTCCACATCCGCCAGCGTTTCATGGCCATAGATGTGCGGCTGGCGCTTGCCGAGCAGATTGATGTTGGGACCGTTGAGAACATAGACAAGGCGGGACATCATAATCTCCAAGCGATCAAACGAATTGCACCGCCACGTTACCGAGCGCGCCGAAGTCGGCCTGCACCGTGTCGCCGGCCTGCACCCAGACGGGCCGCGTGAACGATCCCGCCAGCATCATATGCCCCGGTGCCAAAGTGATCCCGTGCGGTCCGACCTTGTTGGCCAGCCACGCAATGCCCATCGCCGGATGGCCCATCACACCCGATGCCAGGCCGGTTTCTTCCACTTCGCCGTTCTTATAGAGCGCACAGCCAACCCACCTGAGATCAACCTCTGTCGGCCCCACGGGACGCCCTCCCAGCACGATACCAGCCGCCGCGCCATTGTCAGAGATCGTGTCATAGATTTTGCGTGGATCTTGCAAGCGCGCGTCGATCAGCTCCAGCGACGGCACTACATATTCCGTCGCCCGCAGCACATCGATCAGCCCGACACCCGGCCCTTTGAGCGGATGTTTCAGCACGAAGCACAACTCCACCTCGACACGTGGCACGCAGAAGTCGGAGGCTTTGATCTTCGCGCCGTCGTTGAACACCATGTCGTCGAGCAGCACGCCATAGTCCGGCTCATCGATGCCCGACGAGCGCTGCATCGCCTTCGACGTCAACCCGATCTTGTGGCCGACGACCTTGGCGCCACCTGCAACGCGCTGCCGGATCACTTCGCTCTGAATGGCATAGGCATCATCAAAGCCGATCGCCGGCCACGTCTTCGACAATTGTTCCGCCTGCTTGCGCTCGCGCGCAGCCGAGATGAGCCGTTGCGCGGCTTTGGCGTGATCGGCGGAAGAAAGCATCGCGCGTGTCCTGTTTGATTATTTGATCGGCGGCCGCGGCAAGGTCGCCTCGCCCGGTTCCATCGTCAGCGTGTGATTGAGCGAATACCACGGCCCCGCCACACCAGCCACCGACGGATGCGGCCCATCATGCCTGACGAACTGCCCAAGCAGCGCCCGCGTCACGCCGAATTGCGCATCCGTATGCACGCGCGGATCATCATCCGCATAGACCTGCGTGATCAGCGTCTTGAAACCGTGCTTGAAGGCTAGCGCGTGCATGTGTGCCGGCCGGTAAGGATGCCGCTCTTGTGCGGCCAGCAAACGTCCCACCACCCCATTCGTCGGTATCGGATATCCCGCCGGCTTCACCGAGCGGAACGAAATCTGCCCCTTGGCATCTGTCGTGAATTGACCGCGCAGGTTCATGTCGGCCTGCTGCTCGTCCTGGTTCTCGTACAGCCCGTCCGCCGACGTGTGCCAAATATCCACGTCAGCACCGGCGACCGGCCTCTTCTGTTGATCAACAAACGTGAACGTCGTGAACATCGTGTCCCCAGTGGTCGGCGACCTGAGCAGCGTGCCGCCATTCTCCGTCCGCGGCGAGTGCATCCGCCAGAACGGCCCGAGCAAGTTTTGCGAGGTTTCCGTCGCGCCGTTATCGCCATTGTTCAGCAGGCAAACCAGCGTCGAAACGCCCAACGACCCGGCCATCAGCACGAACTCGTTGTGCGTGTCGGTCGCGAGCTTGCCGATCTCGTTGAGGATCGCCGTCGCATCGCGAAACTCCACCTCCGTCAGCTTCGTCTCGCGCACGAAGCCGTGCAGATGCTTGACCAGCGACATCATGATCTCGCGCAGCCGTGGGTCGGGCGTGCGTCCCATGACGGACAACACATCCTTGGTCAGATCTTCCTGTCCATCGAGGATCATGAGAACCCGTCCGTATTCATACCGAAACACTTCCAATTTTCGTCATCCCGGCGCAGGCCGGGACCCACGGCATGCATCAATCATGGCGCTGGTGTCGAGAGGTGCTCATTCAATTGACGTCCGGCGTGCCAGCCTAACCCTCAATTTCTCTGCAGACTTGCCGTGGGTCCCGGCCTTCGCCGGGATGACGAGAGGGGAGATTTTAACCACTGCGATCAGAGATCCAGCTCAATGCTTCAACCGCGAATTTCGCCGCCCGTCGCGCGCGTCACTTCGGCGACGATGCGCTTGGCGAGGCCGTCAATCTCAGCATCCGTCAGCGTGGCGTCGCGCGGCTGAACGGTCACTTCAATCGCCAGCGACTTCTTGCCCTCCGGCACGCCTTTGCCCTGATAGACATCGAACACGCCGACATCGCGCACCAGCACCTTGTCAGCCGCCAGCGCAGCTTTCACCACATCGGCCGCCGCCACTTTCTCATCGAGAATGAACGCGAAATCCCGCGTGATGGCTTGCAGCGGAATGGCCTCAAGCGCCGGTTTCGCGCGCGACGCCTTGCGTTTCTCGGCTGGCAGATCGGAGACGAACACTTCAAACGCACTGGCCGCCGTGCCGTCGAGATCAAGCAGCTTCAGTGTCGAGGGATGTATCTCGCCGAAATGCGCGAGTACCAGCTTGGGGCCAAGCCGCAATGTTGCGGAACGCCCAGGATGAAACCATGCTGGCGCATCGCGCGTGATCTGCGCCTTCGACGCGTCAACGCCGAGCGCTGCCAGCACCGCCAACGCATCCGCTTTAGCGTCGAACACATCTGCCGCCAGCGACGGCTCACGCCAATGCCGCCCTGCACCCGCAAGCTTCGACGCGCCAACGCGAACACCCGTGGCTGCCACGAACTGATCGTTCGGCTGATCGCCGCGATAGGCCTGTCCCACTTCGAACAGCGCCACGTCGTCCGTGCCGCGATTGCGGTTGCGCGCCGCGGCAGCCAGCAAGCCCGGCAATAGTGACGGCCGCATCGTCGTCAGTTCCGACGAAATCGGATTGGCCAGATCGAGGCTCGCCGCCCCGCCACCGAAGTGCTTGGCCTGCGCACGATCAACAAACGACCATGTAATGGCTTCCACCATGCCACGTGTCGCGAGCAACCGCCGCGCCCGCCGCACGCGCTTCTGCAAGGGCGTCAGCGTTGCGCGCGTGACGCCGCTGTCCATGCGCGGCAACGGTTCCGATTGCACGGTCTCAAGTCCGGCAATCCGCGCAATTTCCTCGACCAGATCGGCCGGCCCTTGCACATCCGGCCGCCAGCTGGGTGCCGTCACCTGGAACACCGGTCCCTTGCCGGCGAAGGTGAAGCCCAAGGCTTCCAGCGTCTTGCGCATGTCCGCCTCGGGCAGCTTGATGCCCATCAGCTTCTCAACGCGTGCGAAGGCGAAGTCGACGACCAGCGGCTTGATCGGTGGCTTGCCAGCGATCCGCTTCTTCGACGGCACCCCGCCCGCCACGTCCATCATCATCTGCGTTGCCAGATCGAGCCCCGGCTCGACAAACGCCGGATCGACGCCGCGTTCGAACCGGTAGCGCGCATCCGTCTGCACATTGGCCTTGCGGCCACTGGTGGCTGTTCTCAACGGATCAAAATACGCACACTCGATGAGAATGTTCGTCGTCATCTCGTTTGAACCGGTATCTTCCCCGCCGATAATACCGCCGAGCCCGAGTACCGCGCGGTCATCCGCGATCACACACATCGTGTCGTCGACGGTATAGGTGTGCCCGTTCAACCCGAGGAAGGTTTCGCCTGTCATGCCAAGCCGCGCACGGATCGCACCTTTCAGTTTGTCGGCATCGTAAACGTGCAACGGCCGGCCGCGATCAATCGACACGTAGTTCGTCACATCCACCACAGCGTTGATCGGCCGCTGTCCGATCGCCTTCAGCCGCGCCTGCATCCACGCCGGCGACGGACCATTCTTGATGCCGCGGATCATCCGGCCAGCGAACACGCTGCACGCGCTCTCAGCGCCAGCGGGAAATTCGAGCTTGATATCAACAGCACAGTCCGCCGTGCCCTCAACCTTACCAAGCTTTTTTTCCGGCTTCAGCGTGCCAAGACCGGCCGCTGCCAAATCACGCGCGATGCCACGCACGCCGGTGCAATCCGGCCGGTTCGGCGTCAGCTTCACTTCGATGACCGGATCGCCAAGGCCAAGTGCGTCGGCGTATGTCATGCCGATCTTGCCGACGAACGTCGCGTCCAACTCGACAATGCCGGTGTGCGCGTCCGACAATTCCATCTCGCGTTCCGACAACATCATGCCGTTCGACACGACACCGCGGACGGGCTTCTTCTCCAAGGTCAGCTTGGTGCCGGGAATGTAAGCGCCCAGCGGTGCGAACACGCCGACCAGCCCGGCCTTCGCGTTTGGCGCGCCGCAGACCACTTCGACCGTCGGCTTGCCGGCCTCGATCTCGACTTGCAGCACGCGCAACTTATCGGCGTTCGGATGCGGCTTGGCATCCACCACCCGCGCAATCGTAAACGCCGCCAGCTTCGCGCTCGCGTCCTCGATGCCCTCCACTTCGACGCCGATCTGATCCAGCGTGCGGCGGATATCCGCCAGCGTCGCCGCCGTATCAAGATGATCTTTCAGCCAGGACAGCGTGAACTTCATGGAATGGTCTTTCTATCCCCTCTCCCCGTTTTCACGGGGAGAGGGTCAGGGTGAGGGGCAGCCGCAGGCTCCAAGCCCAGCCGTCAAATTCGTCGATTGGGTTAGCGCGCTACCCACGTGGAACGCAAGGCTCGACGCAATGGCGGCGCACATGCCAACCACCCCACTCGTTTCCCCGGACGATGCGGCAAGCGCAGCGCGTCGCTTCGATCCGGGGTCTTTACCCGTATCCAATTGCGACAGGTAAAGCCGGATATTTGACCAGCGCTGACCGCGCCGCCCAAATTCCGGGAAGGCGGGAGGAGAGTGAGGACGTGCGTCGCATGGTGGCCGAGGTGATGCCTGCCCTCGACGGATTGATATGCACGTTGTCCGGATGTACCCTTATTGCCATGACCAGCCGTGACATCATAACGGCGCTGATCGCCGACGGCTGGTACGAGGTTGCGTGCAAAGGTAGCCACGTACAATTCAGGCATGACTTCAAGCCAGGTCGCGTCACGGTCCCTCATCCGCGTAAAGACATGCCTTTGGGGACCTTGCGTTCCATCGAAAAACAGTCGGGATTAAAGCTCCGGTGATGACATGACCAGCTACATCGCCCTGATTCACAAGGATTCCGGCAGCGACTATGGCGTGTCGTTTCCCGATTTGCCGGGTTGCGTCTCCGCAGGCGCGACCTTGGACGAAGCGAGGGCCATGGCGACCGAAGCGCTGGCGATGCACCTGGAAGGCATGGCCAAAGATGGTGAGATCCCGCCACTCCCGAGCCTCCTGCAAGACATCATGGCTGACGCGTTGAACCGCGATGCTGTGGCAGTTCTGATCGATGCACCGGATGTGGTTCCGGCTTGAGCGGTTGCTCAGGCAAACCGCATGTTCATTGCACCGCGCCCATCACCTTGTCGGCACGGGCTTATCCCCGCGATAGTCATAAAACCCGCGCTTCACTTTGCGGCCGAGCCATCCGGCTTCAACATACTTCACCAGCAACGGGCACGGCCGGTACTTACTGTCCGACAAGCCTTCGTACAGTACGCGCATCACCGACAGGCACGTATCGAGGCCGATGAAATCTGCCAGTTCCAGCGGCCCCATCGGATGGTTGGCGCCGAGCTTCATGGCTTTGTCGATGCTGTCCACCGTGCCGATGCCGTCAGCCAGCGTGTAAACCGCCTCGTTGATCATCGGCAGCAGGATGCGGTTGACGATGAAAGCCGGGTAATCCTCGCTGACAGCGATCGTCTTGCCGAGTGTTTCGACGAAGCTGCGCGTGGTGTGGAACGTCGCATCATCTGTGGCCAGCCCGCGGATCAACTCCACCAGCTGCATCACCGGCACCGGGTTCATGAAATGAATGCCGATGAACCGCTCCGGCCGGTCGGTCGATGACCCCAGCCGCGTGATCGAAATCGACGATGTGTTCGACGCGATAATCGCGCTTTTTTTGAGCTTGGGGCTCAACTCCTGGAAGATCTTGCGCTTGATCGCTTCGTCTTCAGTCGCCGCTTCAATGACGAGATCCATATCGCCGAACGCAGCAAAATCCGGCGCGAACGTGATGCGGCCGAGCGCCGTCCGCATGTCCACGTCTTTCAGCAAGCCTTTGCTCACCTGCCGCGCCAGATTGCGCCCGATGACATCGAGCGCCTTGTCGAAGTTCTCCGGCTTCAGATCGCTGATGGCAACATTGTAGCCGGCCTGCGCCGCGACATGCGCGATGCCGTTGCCCATCTGGCCAGCGCCAATCACGCCGACCTTGACGATGCTGGTGGGGGAGACGGTCTGCGGCGCGGCGGTCATGGGAGCTACTTTCTCGGCACTCTTTGGCGCCGGTTCCGCCCGGCCGTCTGCTTGGCGACTATGGGGGAAATGGGCTCAGCCCGCTTTGTCCAGTTCCGCTTTCAAGTCCGGCATAATCTGAAAGAGATCGCCCACCAAGCCATAGTCCGCCACCTGGAAGATCGGCGCTTCCGCGTCCTTATTGATCGCCACGATGACCTTGCTGTCCTTCATGCCGGCGAGATGTTGGATCGCCCCGGAAATGCCGACGGCAACATATAGCTCAGGTGCCACCACCTTACCGGTCTGCCCGACCTGATAGTCGTTCGGCACGAAGCCCGCATCCACCGCCGCGCGCGAGGCGCCCATCGCGGCGCCGAGCTTGTCGGCTACTGGCTCGATGTACTTGGCAAAGTTCTCGCCCGAACCCATGCCGCGTCCGCCAGACACGACGATGCGCGCACCGGCCAGCTCGGGCCGGTCTGACTTGGCGACTTCCTCGCCCTTGAACACTGTCTTGCCGGGATCAACCGCTGCCGCAGCAGCCTCGATCGGGGCCGAAGCCGCGCCATCGGCGGTCGCCTGGAAACTGGCCGTCCGCACGGTGATCACCTTCTTGGCGTCGGCAGACTGTACAGTCTGAATGGCGTTGCCGGCATAGATCGGCCGCTCGAATGTGTCGGCGCTGATCACCTTGGTGATCTCGGAGATCTGCATCACATCAAGCAGCGCCGCCACGCGCGGCATCACATTCTTGCCCGTCGTCGTCGCCGGCGCGAGAATGTGGCTGTAACCACCGGCCAGCGACACGATCAACGCCGACAGAGGTTCTGCCAGCCGATGCTCATATTGAGCGTCCTCGCACAGCAGCACCTTCTCGATGCCATCAAGTTTGGCAGCCGCCTCCGCAACGCCGCGGCAGCCAGCGCCGCCAGCGACCAGCACATGGATACCGCCGCCGATGGATTTCGCTGCCGTCAGCGCCTTGCGCGTCGAATCATTGAGCTTTTTGTTGTCGTGTTTGGCGTACAGCAGAACCGTCATTGCAGAACTCCCGCTTCATTCTTGAGTTTGCTGACCAGCTCGGCCACGTCTTTGACTTTCACGCCCGCCTTCCGGCCCGACGGCTCGACAGTTTTCAGAACTTTCAGCCGCGGCGCAATATCAACCCCGAGATCGGCCGGCTTCTTGATATCCATCGGCTTCTTCTTGGCCTTCATGATGTTGGGCAGCGAGGGATAGCGCGGCTCATTCAAGCGCAGATCGGTGGTCACCACGGCCGGCAGTGCAAGCGCCAATGTCTGCAGCCCGCCGTCGATTTCACGCGTCACCATCGCGGTGTCGCCCTCGATGACAAGCTTGGAGGCGAACGTCGCCTGCGGCCAGCTCAGCAGTGCCGACAGCATCTGGCCGGTCTGATTGCAGTCATCATCGATCGCTTGCTTCCCGAGGATCACCAGCTTGGGCTCTTCGGCGGCAATGATTGCCTTGAGCAGCTTGGCAACCGTCAACGGCTCGATCACATCAGCTTCAGCGGTTTCGACGAGAATGCCGCGATCGGCGCCCATCGACAGCGCCGTGCGGATGGTTTCTTGCGTCTTGGTGGGGCCGACGGAGACAGCAATAATCTCGGTGACGATACCCTTTTCCTTGAGCCGTACCGCCTCTTCGATGGCGATCTCGTCGAAGGGGTTCATCGACATTTTGACGTTCGCCAATTCGACACCCGAACCATCTGATTTCACGCGAATTTTGACGTTGTAATCGACAACGCGTTTGACCGCCACGACGACTTTCATCGCTGCTTGCTCCCAGGCCTCTTCGGATTTCGCAAATGCGAACGGCACGCTAGGGCCGGGGGCTAAGTGTGTCAACAAACGGACACGAATGGCTGGACGCCCATTTCGTCGCGGGAAAGTGAGCGGCAGCCACCCAATTGCGACGGCGGTTCGGATGTCGCATGGAATGCGGCCATGGACGGCTGCCCCCAAGTCCCCCCCCAAATTTGCGCCGGCGGATCAGAACAGTGTGCATGCGCAACGCCCAGGGCCCCGCTCATGCCCAAATTGAAAGACACTCGAAGGCCATGACCGATCCTTGTCCCGCCGATAACCCCCGCCGCTTTTGTAATCTTCGGACTGGCGGTCAAAACCGTGCGTCGAAGGTGGCAGTTGCGGCGGTCTTCGCAGCGTTGTGCCACTTGCCGGCGACGGCCTACGCGGGCGACACACCCGGCGAAGCGTGGCCGGCAGCCGTCAAAGCACGCTACAAATTACAGTTCTTAGGCGTCACCGTCGGCCATCTCGACATGGCGTCGACGACCACAGGCGGCACCTACACCATGACCGGCTCTGGCAAGGTCTCCGTGCTGTTCGGTGCCGTCGTATGGTCAGGCAGCACCAGCGCTTCCGGCACCATCGGCAACAGCGAGCCGGTGCCGACGGCCTACGCGCACGAATGGAGCAACAAGAAGAAAACCTGGGCCGTCCAGATGCGCTACAAGGATCGCACCGCGTCCGAGGTCGCCGTCACCCCGCCGCCCGGCGACGCCCCGCCCGATCAGGTGCCCGTCACCCCCGCCAGCAAGCTCGGCGCGCTCGATCCCGTCTCCGCCATCATGATGCTGACCCGTGCCGATGGCCGCCCGCCTTGCGCCCGCCGCCTCGCCATCTTCGATGGCAAACAGCGCTACGATCTCGCCTTCAGTTTCAAACGCATGACGCGCCTGCCGCTGGCCTCCGGCAAAGAGACCTCAGAGGTCGCCGTCGTCTGCCGCGTCACCTACGCGCCGATTGGCGGTCATCGTGACAACGACGCCACCAAGTCCTACGCAGCCAACCGCGACGTCGAAGTCGTCCTCCGCCGCATCCCCGGCACCGACATGATGATCCCCCACGCCGTCACCATCCCCACCACCTGGGGCACCGGCTCGATGACGACGGAACGGATCGACGTGACGACGGGGACGGGGCGGAAGGTTGCGATGGGGGAGTGAAACGCGTGCGGGCGCGTTAGCTGCTATCTGTTCTTCCCCGGCACCCACAGCACATCCGCCTTGCCTTTGTCGTTCACATAGCGGCTGGCGACGAACAGGAAATCGGACAGCCGGTTGGCGTATTTGATCGCCGCTGAGCTGACGATCTCGCCCGGCTGATCGGCCAGTTCCACCATCGCCCGTTCGGCGCGGCGCGTGATGGTGCGGGCCACATGCAACGCCGCCGCCCCCGCGCTGCCGGCCGGCAGCACGAACGACTTCAACGGGCTCAGATGCGCGTTCAGCGTATCGATGGCGCCTTCCACCCACGTCACCTGCGCGTCGGTGATGCGCAGCGGCTCATAGGCCAGCTTCTCGCCCCGATCGGGGATGCACAGGTCGCCGCCCAGGTCGAACATATCGTTCTGGATGCGCAGCAGCATGGCTTCCAGCTCCGGCGGCTGCCCGCCGAGATGCACCCGCGCCATGCCGATGGCCGCATTGGCCTCGTCCACCGTCCCATAGGAGGTGATCCGCAGGTTGTACTTCTTGGTGCGTTCGCCTGTGCCCAGCGCGGTCGTACCGTCGTCGCCGGTGCGGGTGTAGATGCGGTTGAGGGTGACCATTGACAGGCTCCATACGGAAAACTACGCGCTGCGCTTCAGATAGAACGCCAGCATGATGATGACCACGGCGAGGAACTGCAGCCCGACGCGCCAGCGCATCAACGTCTGGCTGAGATTGGGCTTGTCCCCCCGCAGCATGGTCCAGAGGCCCGCCAGCAGCACGCCGAACACGGCCACCACCGACAGCGGCACGGCATACGTTGCAATCACACTCACGCTGGGCTCCTGGAGTTGTAAAAGTCAGCTGGCTCGGGAAGAACAGGTGTGCCGCCATCTACGATGCGGCAACGCAACCGCGCCATAATTTCAAGTGCTTATGCTAACGCAATTCGGCAAAGATAGGACGTGCGGCCGATTCGCCGCCACGGGTTCCAATTCAGTGAGAAATCGCCGCGGCCGAGCCTGGCCAGCCAATCAAGGGACGTCGATCCGCGTGTCTGCGCCACTTCCCCGGATCGTGTCCCTGCCGGTGCGCGTCACGCTCCGCCGGAGCGGCGTTTCTTTTTTGGCACTGACGCTTGTCGTCAATCTAACGCTCCCAGCGTTCGCACAAGACACCTCTGAAGCCGCCCGCAAGCAGCTGGAAGCCAGCCGCTACCAGCTCGAAGAAGCCCAGCGCCGCGCCAAAGAACTCCAGTCCGAAGTCGCCCAGATCCGCGATGAGCGCGAACGCATCGGCGCCCAGCTCGTCGAAACCGCCAAGACGATCCAGGGCGGCGAAGCCCAGATGACCCGCATCGAAGGCCGCATCGGCGAGCTGCAAGCCCAGGAAGAAGTCCTCCGCGGCTCACTTGAGAAGAGCCACGGGTCGATCTCGACCCTGCTCGCCACCATGCAGCGCATGGGCCGCAACCCGCCGCCGGTGATGGTCACCAAGCGCGAAGACGCCCTCAAGATGGTCCGCAGCGCCATGCTGTTGGCGACAGCATTCCCTGAACTGCGCGGCCAAGCGATGGCGTTGTCTGAAAAGCTCGGCGAACTCGTCCGCGTCATCGACGACAGCCGCAAGGAAGGCGAGCACCTGCGCACCGAGACCGTGCGCCTCGAAGACAACAAATTAAAACTCACCAACCTGCTGGAAACCCGCAAGCGCGCCCAGGCCGAACGCCAGGACGAACTGACGGTGATCCGCAAGGCCGCAGCCGACATCGCCCGCAACGTCACCGACTTCAACGAGCTTGTCTCACGGCTCGAAAAAATCGAGCGCTCCGTCGCCGAGAAAACCCAACTCGGCGCCTATGAGCGCCAACTGGCTGCCGAAGCGGCCAAAGTGCAAAGCCAGGTGGCAGCCGCCACGCCGGGCAACCCGCCGCCACCGCCACCGACCGATGGCGTGCCCGTCTCACCTGTCGCGCCGCCCGCTGGCACCAATGCCGACGGGGCCGCCACCACCACCGCGCCACCCAAAAAAGTCGCCGCCCTCGGTAAGCCGGCCGAAGACCTGCGGCCGTCCATCACCCTGCAGCCGGGAGAACGCCTCGCCATGGCCGCACCCGGCCGCATCCAACCGGCGGTTCCCTTCGAACAATCCAAAGGCCGCCTGCTGCTCCCCGCCGCCGGCCGGCAGATCCAAAGTTTCGGCGATCGCGCCCAATCCGGCCGCAGTGACGGGATTGTGATCGAAACACGGCCCGGCGCGCAGGTCGTAGCCCCCAACGACGGCTGGGTGATGTACGCCGGCGAATTCCGCAGCTTCGGCCAGATCTTGATCATCAACGGCGGTGGCGGCTATCATGTTCTTCTGGCCGGCCTGTCGCAGATCGATGCACAGGTCGGACAATTCGTCTTGGCCGGCGAACCTGTTGGCGTAATGGTCGCGGCTCCAAAGACCGCCTCGACAAAGACACAAGAGACTGCTCCGGTATTGTACGTCGAATTCAGAAAGAATCAGCGGCCGATAGATCCGGGGCCGTGGTGGGCAGAAGCCACGCGAAAGGTTGCAGGATGACGCGCAAAACAGACATCGCCTTCTGGACTTTCATGAGCATGGCGGGTCTTGCCGGCGCGAGCACCGTGTTCAACATTTCGCAGAGCTATTCGGCCACCTCGCCCAACAACGAGATTTACCGCCAGCTCGACCTGTTCGGCGACGTGCTCGAACGCGTCCGCAACGACTACGTCGAAAAGCCGGATGATACCAAGCTGATCGAGAGCGCCATCAACGGCATGCTCGCTTCCCTTGATCCGCACTCGTCTTACCTGACACCGAAATCCTTCAAGGACATGCAGGTCCAGACTCGCGGCGAGTTCGGCGGCCTCGGCATCGAAGTCACCATGGAGAACGGCGTCATCAAGGTCGTCTCGCCCATGGACGAGACGCCAGCAGCCAAGGCCGGTGTGCAGTCGAACGATCTGATCACCCACCTCGATGGCGAGCAGATCCAGGGCCTGACCCTCGAACAGGCCGTCGAAAAGATGCGCGGTCTCGTCAACACGCCGATCAATCTGACCATCGTTCGCAAGGGCCGCGACGAGCCATTCGATCTCAAGGTCGTGCGTGATACGATCCGCGTTCAGGCCGTTCGCTCACGCCTCGAAGGCGATATCATCTACGCCAAGGTCTCGACCTTCAACGAGCAGACCCATTCAAGTCTCATCAAACAGGTCGATGCTCTCAAGAAGCAGCTCGGCGCCGACAAGCAGGCTAAGGGCTTCATCATCGATCTGCGCAATAATCCGGGTGGCTTGCTGGATCAGGCCATCTCGGTCTCCGATGATTTCCTGGAGAAGGGCGCCATCGTTCTGACCAAAGGCCGCAACCTTGAAGAAACCCAGCGCGCTAACGCCCGCCCTGGCGATATCTCCGACGGCAAGCGTATCGTCGTGCTGATCAATGGCGGCTCGGCCTCTGCCTCCGAGATCGTCGCCGGAGCCCTGCAAGACCATAAGCGCGCCACCATCGTCGGCACCCGCTCGTTCGGCAAAGGCAGCGTCCAAACCATTATCCCGCTCGGCCAGAACGGCGCACTCCGCTTGACCACCGCGCGCTACTACACGCCCGCCGGCCGTTCCATCCAGGCCAAGGGTATCGATCCGGACATCGTGATCGAAAACGAACTGCCGCCGGAACTGAAGCCCAAGACGGTCGCTGAAAAGCCGCGCGGCGAAGCCAGTCTCAAGGGCCATCTGCGCGGTGACGCGGCCAAGGAAAAAGAAGAGTTGGGTTCCTCGGCTTACGTGCCCAAAGAGCCAGAGAAGGACCAGCAGCTCCAGTATGCACTCAAGCTGATCCGTGGCGAATTAACCGTGCCGGCCCCCGTCGCCGAGAGCGGCACCAAGCCTGCTGACGCCAAGCCGGAAGAAAAGAAGCAGTAAGCCCCATCTGCCTCTTGCCAACATCACCCATTGGGCGCCCCGCGGCGCCCAATGTCGTTTCAAGCCCCCAAGGAGGCCCCCGGCCCATGCCCATCGACCCGCGCACGCTGCCCTACCGCCCCTGCGTCGGCATCATGCTGCTCAATGCACGCGATGAAGTCTGGGTCGGCCGGCGCATCGGCTCTCCCAACCAGGGTCATCTCTCGAATTTCTGGCAGATGCCGCAGGGTGGCATCGATCCCGGCGAACTACCGGCCGCCGCCGCCACCCGCGAACTGTACGAAGAAACCGGCATCCGCTCTGCCACCATTCTCGCCGAAAGCGCGCACTGGTACCCCTACGATCTGCCGCCGGAGTTGGTCGGCAACATCTGGGGTGGCCAGTATCGGGGCCAGTCGCAGCGCTGGTTCGCCATCCGCTTTACCGGCGATGACGCCGAGGTCGATATTGCCCCGCCGGGCCAGGAGCGCGAATTTGTCGAGTGGCGGTGGGCGCCGATGGCCGACCTCCCACGCCTCATCGTGCCCTTCAAGCGCGACGTCTATGCCCAAGTGATCGCCGAATTCCGGCATCTGACGGGGGCCTGAAACCTATAAAGGGCCGCTTCCTAAAGCCCCCCTTGCCAAAAGTGTTGGCTGGGAACCGCGGTGCGACCCTTCATTCCAATAACGTAGCAGACAATTGTTACAAAAGTGTGAAATTCCAGGACGTTGCTTAACAATTTCGAAGGTATACCCATTCTGCGGCCGCATCCCGCTGAGCGATGATCAGAGTAACGGCCAGCCACCGGCCGCGTTGCTGCAACCATGGTCGCCGCCCGCCCCGTAAACGCCACGCAACATCGAGAGAAATGACCTTGCTGCGCGCCTGTTGGCCTCAACTTGCCCACAATAGGCAGGCTGGAGGTGACGCTCGATCGACGGAAGCATGCAGTGCCATGCGTTCACGCCACAGAGTCAAATCAGGAGAACGGACTATGACCCTACGATCCCTCGTCTTAGGCACGCTGTTGGGTGCCGCCGTCCTGTTCGGAGCCAGCGCGCAGGCAGCCCCGGCCGGCATCGCCGTTGCAAGCGTGCATGAGCAGCCCACACCTCTCGCCGAGCACATTCAATACCGCCGCGGCTACGGCGGCTATGCCTATCGCGGCAACGTGTGGCGGCGTCCCGGCCCCTACATCGGTCTTGGCATCGGCGCTGGCATCCTCGCCGGCAGTATCATTTACAGCCAATCCTATCTGCCCCGCCGCGGCTACTATTACGACACCTACGCCTACGACGGCCCCTACTACTACCCAGAGAATTTCCGTGGTGACCGCCGCGAGATCTGCGCCCGTTACTTCAAGTCGTTCGAATGGGGCACCGGCATGTACACCACCTACGGCGGCGAACGCCGTCCCTGCCCGTATCTCCAGCGCGACTAACGCAACTACGGCGCCATTCTTTGAACCGCCGAAGACGAGGTGCGTTCAAGCGGCGCATTTTGACTCTCCCGGCATCCATCCAGCCACCCGGGCTCCCCAAGCGGCGCAGCATCGGCTACAAATATTGATATCGCTACGGTTTAGAGGAGAGAATGTCAGCATGGATGGTTCGCGCGATTTCGATGTTCTGCTCCGGCACGAACCCGAAGGTGGCTTCACCGTGCGCGTGCCAGCTTTCCCCGAAATCGTGACCTATGGCGAGGATGAGGCCGAAGCATTGGCCATGGCTCAAGAAGCAATCGAACTTGTGATCGAAGATCGCCATGCACGCGGCGAGGCGATTCCCGCAATCGATGCTATGCGTTTGCGCTCGGTTAAGATTGCAGTGCCAGCGTGAATGCGCATCGATTGCCGATGCTCAAACCACGCGAGGTTGTCCGCGCATTGGAAAAAGGCCGGGTTCATCATCACGCGCAGCAAAGGGAGCCATCACCGATTGGTGCATGTGAACGATCCTTCGCGGGCAACAACAATTGCAGTGCACAAGGGTAAAGATGTTCCGCGTGGAACCCTGATCGACATTATCGAACAGGCCGGACTGTCAATCGACGAGTTTCTCGACCTGCTTTGAAGATTGAAATCACTTAAGGCTCTTCCTACAGCGGCATACCGCGCTATGCTGGTGACCAATCGAACCAGCATCTCCGGGGAAACGCCATGCCTAAAAAACCCGCCGCCTCAAAACGTGCCCTCCGCTCCGCCGCCTGGTTCAACAATCCAGCCAACGTCGATATGACGGCGCTTTATCTCGAGCGCACGATGAACTACGGCCTCAGCCTCGACGAATTGCAGTCGGGCAAGCCGATCATCGGGATCGCCCAGTCGGGCTCGGACCTGTCCCCCTGCAATCGCCATCACCTCGATCTCGCCCATCGCGTCCGCGAAGGCATCCGCGAGGCTGGCGGCATCGCGTTTGAATTTCCGCTGCATCCCATCCAGGAAACCTGCAAGCGGCCCACGGCCAGCCTTGATCGCAACTTAGCCTACCTCGGCCTCGTCGAGGTGCTCTACGGTTACCCCCTCGACGGCGTGGTGCTGACCACCGGCTGCGACAAGACCACGCCCTCGCAGATCATGGCGGCAGCCACCGTCGACATCCCAGCCATCGTTCTCTGTGGCGGCCCCATGCTCAACGGCTGGTACAAAGGCGAACGGACCGGCTCCGGCACCATCGTCTGGAAAGCGCGCGAGTTGCTGGCCAAAGGCGAGATCGACCAGAAGGGCTTCAACCTGCTCGTCGCGTCGTCCGCGCCATCCGCCGGCCACTGCAACACCATGGGCACGGCGTCCACCATGAACAGCCTCGCCGAAGCCCTCGGCATGAGCTTGCCTGGCTGCGCAGCCATTCCAGCGCCGCATCGCGACCGCCAGGAAATCGCCTACCTCACCGGCAAGCGCATCGTCGCCATGGTGCACGAAGACTTGAAGCCGTCGGACATCCTCACCCGCGCGGCGTTTGAAAACGCCATCGTCGTCAATACCGCCATCGGCGGCTCGACCAATGCCCCCATCCACCTCAACGCCATCGCGCGTCATATCGGCGTCGAACTCGACAACAACGATTGGGAAAAGATCGGCTACGACATCCCGTTGCTGGTCAACATGCAGCCGGCCGGCGAATACCTCGGCGAAGAGTATCATCGCGCCGGCGGCGTCCCCGCCGTCGTTGCCGAACTGATCGCCGAAGGCAAGATCAACAAGACCGCCCTCACCGTCAACGGCAAGACGCTCTACGACAACAACGTCGGCAAACTCAGCGAGGATCGCAAGGTCATCAAGGCCTATGATCAACCCATGAAAACTCAGGCCGGTTTTCTCAACTTCAAGGGCAACTTGTTTGACAGCGCGATCATGAAAGCATCCGTCATCTCGGAGGAATTTCGCAAGCGTTACCTGTCAAATCCAAAAGACCCCATGGCCTTCGAAGGCCGCGCGATCGTGTTCGATGGCCCCGAAGACTATCACGCGCGCATCGACGATCCGAAGCTTGGCATCGATGAGCACTGCCTGCTGTTCATGCGCGGCGCCGGGCCGATTGGCTATCCGGGCGCTGCCGAAGTCGTCAACATGCGAGCACCCGACTACTTGCTGAAGAGGGGCATCACATCGCTGCCGTGCATCGGTGACGGCCGCCAATCGGGCACATCCGGCTCACCCTCGATCCTCAACGCCTCGCCCGAAGCGGCAACCGGCGGCGGGCTCGCCATTCTGCAAACCGGCGACAAGGTCCGCATCGATCTCAAGAAGCGCACCGCCGACATCTTGATCACCGACGCCGAACTCAAAACGCGTCACGCCGACCTCGTCAAAGCCGGCGGCTACAAATATCCCGCCAGCCAGACGCCGTGGCAGGAAATCCAGCGTGGCATCGTCGATGAGCTGTCCCACGGCATGGTGCTCAAACCCGCCGTCAAATACCAGAAAGTCGCCGTCAAGATGGGCATCCCGCGGGACAACCATTAAGGGGGCAGGACCTGTCGTGGGAGTTGCTGAACGCTGCAACGGCCTTGTACCAAGTGTGCAGGGTATCTACCGGAGGCAATCGTAAAGGGATATGATGCGCACGACTGGAACGCTCCAGGCCAACCTGTGGAATGCCCATGGCTGATGCTGCGCGCAAACTGATGTCCGTCGAGGAATTCTTCCTTTGGTGCCGCGATCAAGAGCAGCGCTACGAACTCTTAGATGGCATACCAATTCCATTGCGCAGCATGGCTGGCGCGGCGCTCTCGCACGACCGTATTGTCAGCAATCTGATCGGGCTTCTATATGGGGCGTTGAAAGGCTCAGGCTGCTGGGCCACAACGCCGGACGCTGGCTTGAGAACCGCGATCAGGCGTGTGCGCCGCCCTGACGTGACCATTGAATGTGCCCCGCCGGCGGCCGAGGCCTACGAGGTCAAGAACCCAACGGCCGTCTTCGAGGTTCTATCTCCAACCACCCGCAAGAATGACCGCAACGTCAAACTGCCAGAGTATTTGCGGCATCCGGGCCTGCGTTTGATCGTGTTGATCGATCCCGACATCATGGATGTTTTGATCTATCGGCGCGAAGGAGAGGGGCCTTGGGAGGATGAGCGATTGCTGGAGCCGGAGCAATCGCTCCGTGTCTCTACGCCACCGGCGTCGCTGAAGCTTGCCGACATCTACGACGGAGTGCCTCTCGCGGCATCGCCACCTCACGGCGACCAATTGGGATAGTAAGCATAGCCTACAGGACGAACCCGCTTGAGTGCCTTCACACGGACCGGCGTTGCCGCCAAAATGGGCATCCCGCGGGACAATCATTGAAGGTACTATGGACATCATCATCTATCACAATCCAGAGTGCGGCACGTCGCGCAACACCTTAGCGATGATCCGCAACGCCGGGCTTGAGCCGCACGTCATTGAGTACCTCAAGACGCCACCAAGCCGCGCCATGCTGACGTCGCTCATCGCGCGCATAGGCGGCGGGGTGCGCGCGCTGATCCGCGAAAAGGGTACACCCTACGGTGAGCTGGGCTTGGCCAATGCGGCGCTGACCGACGACGCGCTGATCGATGCCATGCTCGCCCATCCGATCCTCATCAACCGGCCGATCGTGGTGACACCACTGGGTGTGAAGCTCTGCCGGCCGTCTGAGGTCGTGCTCGAAATCCTGCCACAGCCGCAGCAAGGCGCCTTTATCAAGGAAGATGGTGAGCTGGTGCGTGAGCGGCCTGATCGGCGCGCCGGAGGCGCGGCATGACCACTTTTTCAGTCTCGCGCCGGCTGGTTGGGGAGGCCGCCGGCACGGCACTGCTGGTGGCCACCGTTGTCGGCTCCGGCATCATGGCGGAGCGTCTGGCGGGCGGCAACGTGGCGCTGGCGCTGCTTGGCAACACCATCGCGACCGGCGCTATCCTGGTCGTGTTGATCACCGTGCTCGGCCCGGTGTCCGGTGCCCATTTCAATCCCGTCGTCACACTGGTGATGACGGTGCAGCGGGAAATGACGGCAGGTCTGGCGCTCGGTTACACCCTGGCGCAACTGGCCGGTGGCGTGCTCGGCACCTGGCTCGCGCATGCCATGTTTGCCCTGCCGGTGATGCAGCTATCGCCAACCGCACGCACGGGGCCGGCGCAATGGCTGTCGGAGGGAGTGGCAACGTTCCTGTTGTTGCTGACGATCTTGCTCGGCCGCCGCTTTGCACCCACGCACCTGCCGGCCCTGGTCGGGCTGACGATCACTGCCGCCTATTGGTTCACGGCATCGACGTCGTTCGCCAATCCAGCCGTCACCGTCGCCCGCGCACTGACGCGCACATTCTCGGGGATCGATCCGCGGCACGTGCCGGTGTTTGTTCTGGCGCAAGGGTTCGGCGCGTTGGCCGCGTTGGCGCTCGCCCGTTGGTTTTTGCGACCGCTAGCAAACCAACCCTGATCGGCCGCGCCCGGTCACTTCATCGCGACGCTGGCTTTGTTGGCAACATTGCCCCAGATGCCGCCACCCGCGCCGCCGAGCTGCGTGAACGCCGTGATGCACGCCAGCGCCATCATGGCCGCCAACAACGAATACTCGATCGCCGTCGCACCGGTCTCATCTCGAACGAACCGCGCAGCAAAACGGCGGGCAGTGGCGGCAGCCAAGGCAGTCATCTGTGGTCTCTCGGATCAGGCGGTGGTTCAGAGCAGATCCCGCAGCATGGCTTGCAGCGGCACGTCAGCAGGCGGCATCTCATAGTCACTCAGGCGCTTGGCACGGACCCAGGCAATCTCCTGGCCTTCACGCGGTCGAACCTCTCCCTCCCATTTCCGGCAGATATAGAGGGGCATCAGCAGATGAAACGTCTCGTAGGCGTGACTGGCGAACGTGAAGGGTGCGAGACAGGCCGCCTTGACCTCGATCCCCAGCTCTTCTGCAAGCTCCCGGATCATGGCCGCCTCGGGCGTCTCACCCACCTCCACTTTACCGCCGGGGAACTCCCACAATCCCGCCATCGGCCGCCCTTGCGGGCGCTTCGCAATCAGCACACGCCCGTCGGTATCGACCAGCGCGCAGGCCACGACGAGAACCGTCTTGATGCCCGTGCTCACGTTAAACTCTCGTCTACAAGTGTTAATTTATCTCTGCCGTGAAGCCTGGTGAACCGCACAACAGCAGTGCTGAGCGTCAGCTGCGGTAATCGGCGTTAATGGACACATAATCGTGTGTCAGATCACAGGTCCACACAGTGGCCGCCCCCCCGCCGACACCGACATCGATGCGGATGACGATCTCCGGTTTTTTCATATAGCCGGCGACGGTTGCCTCAACGTACTCGGCCGCACGCTCGCCGTTCCGCGCCACGATGTGCGGACCAAACCAGATCGACAGTTTGTCGCGATCGGCCGCCTCGCCCGACTTGCCAACCGCCATTACAACGCGCCCCCAGTTGGGATCCTCGCCAGCGATAGCGGTCTTGAGGATGGGCGAATTGGCACACGAAAACGCGATCCGGCGCGCGGCGCGGTCGTTTTCTGCGCCCCACACCTGGAACGTCACAAACTTCGTCAAACCCTCGCCGTCTTTGACGACCTGCAACGCGAGATCGTGCAGCAGCTCGCGCAACGCGCCCACGAACGCGCCGCAGTGCGCATCCGCCATATCGGTGATGGCTGGAGCGCCGCGCTTGGCTGATGCGCCCGTCGCGAAAACAAGCAACGTATCACTTGTCGATGTGTCGCCATCAACCGTGATACAATTGAACGTCTGATCGGCAATGGCTGCAACGAGACGCTGCAGCAATGGTTGCGCAATCGCCGCATCGGTGAAGACAAAACACAGCATCGTCGCCATATCCGGCGCGATCATGCCGGCGCCTTTACAGAAGCCGTTGATGTGCACATCCACACCGCCGATTGTGACCGTGCGCGTCGCCAGCTTCGGGTACGTATCCGTCGTCATGATCGCGCGCGCGGCCGCTTCGGTTGCGTCCGCTTTGCCAGCCTTCGCCATGCCTGCCAGCAGATGCGAAAACTTCGCCGCATCCATCGGCTCGCCGATTGTGCCGGTCGACGCAACGTAGACGTCGTGCGCCTGCCCTCCGACGGCCTTGGCGGCAAACGCAGCCGTCGTCGCGACCGCATCGCGGCCCTTCTGCCCGGTGAATGCGTTGGCATTGCCGGAATTGACAACGAGCACACGCGCGCTGCCAGTCTTCAAGCTTTCGCGGCACCACGTCACCGCCGCCGAGCAGGTTTTTGATTGCGTCAGCACACCCGCCGCGACCGTGCCTGGATCAAACGCCGCCACCATCAGGTCCGTGCGCCCTTTGTAGCGGATGCCAGCCTCCGCCGTCGCGAAGCGCACGCCATCGATGACCGGCATCTGCGGCAAAGCTTTCGGCGCGAACGGGGACGGTTTGGCGGACATCGGAAGCTCTCGCAGTCGGGGCGGGTTCTCGTGGTAATTGGGCGGTAAATGGGGGGCAGACCCATGGGCCTGACCGCACGCGCTCACATCCCCGGCACAGAGCCCATGAAGTCGCGCTTGCCGATGTCGACGCCGTTGGCGCGCAAGATCGAGTAGGCGGCGCCGGTGTGAAAATAAAAGTTCGGCAGGCCGAAGTGCAGCAGATAGGGTTGACCCTTGAAGGTCACTGGATTGCCGGCGATCTTGATCGCGATATCACGGCCCTCTGAGCCATCGATCTGCGCCGGCTTGAAGCTTTCAACGAAGGCAATTGTCTTGGCGATCCGCGCCTTGAGCTCGGGGATCGTCTTCTCGGTGTCCTCCCAGCTCGGCACTTCGGCGCCAGCGAGCCGTGCCGTGACACCCTTGGCGAAATCGCAAGCGATCTGCACCTGCCGCGCCAACGGGAACATATCGGCGATCAACCGGGCACTGGTCATGACCGTCGCGTCGATCTTCTTTGCCGCGCAATGCGCCTCGGCCTTATCGAGGACTGCGGACAGCGCCTTCAGGATCTGGACGAAGCCGGGTACACTGGCCTGATACATGGAGATGGACATGAGAATTTTCCGCGGAGTTGACGGTTCAGACGTTGGCTAAGGCCGACAGCTACACAATCGGCAGCCATTTGACTATGCACCCCGCGCGCGCCACAACCGGCCCGGTGCGCACGGCGCGCGCGACGCTGGCGCCTGCACCCATCGTGTCCATGGAGACTGGCTTTGAAACATATACTGCTCACGGGCGCCGGCGGTGACGTCGGCAGCCGCATCACGCCGCTCTTGAAGGCGATCTATCCGGGGCTGGTCCTGTCGGACATGAAACCGCTGCCCAACACGCACGGCTTGCCATTCCGCCTGGCGCAGGTCGCCACCATGGCCGAAGTGCAGACAGCCGTCGCGGGGATCGACGGTATCATCCACCTTGGCGGTTTTTCGGTCGAAGGGCCCTGGGAGACCATTCTCAACGCCAACATCATCGGCTGCTACAATCTGTTCGAAGCCGCACGCCTGGCCGGCGTCAAGCGCATTATCTTTGCCTCCTCCAATCACGCCGCTGGTTTTTATCCGCGCGATGAAACAATCCCTGCCGAAGCCCCGCCATTGCCAGACAGCCGCTACGGCGTCTCCAAAGCCTTCGGCGAAGCGCTTGGCGCCATGTACGCCCTGAAACACGGTATCGGCGTAACGTCCCTGCGCATCGGCAATGTCGGCGAGAAACCGCTGGATGTGCGCCGCCTGTCGATCATGCTGCACCCAGAGGACTTGGTGCAGTTGATCCGCATCGGGCTTGAGCATCCCGACATCGTCAACGAGGTGTTCTACGGCGTGTCCGGCAATACCCGCAGCTGGTATGACAATGCGCGTGCAGAAGCGTTCGGCTACAAACCCAAGCATGACGCAGAAACGCAGGTCGCCTACGCAGAAGCCGAGCAGAAAAAATTGAAAGCTGATCGCGTTGCCGACCACTATCAGGGCGGCGGCTTCTGCGCGGATGCATACTCCGCCGACATGACCGCCATCCTCGAAAAGCTCGACCGGACGCTGGACTACAGCGGTTGACAGTAACTACGCCGTGCGGCCGGCCTCGCGCGACGCCGGCTGCGGCAAGGCGGCACCCGGCAAAATGTGCTTGGACGCGTCGACAAACGGCTGCAGCAGACCTTCGGTTAGATCATGTTTGGCGCCCTGCCGGTCACTGAGGCCGAACACCAGCTTCTGGCGCTGTTGTGAGGGCACATAAAGTGTCCCCCACGCCCAATCGAACACGGCGATCAGGTTGCCGAAGTTGCGATTGTGGTGCGCCACATCGACGGAGTGATGGATCTGGTGATGGGCGGGGCTCAACACCAGCCTCCCCCAGAAGCCGGTGATCGGCAACCAGATGTGGGTGTGCTGCAACTGCGCGAACACCGAGACCGCCAACGCGACAATGGTCGTCAGATTGAACAATTCGAATTTGACCGGCCCGGCGCCGAACCCATAGTGCAGCAGGCCGGCAGCGACACCATTGGTCACCATCACGATGTTGACGAACACCAGGCTATCGACCGGATGTACGCGGAAGTTTGTCAGCGGCGACAGCACTTCGGCAGTGTGATGCACCTTGTGGAACTCCCACAGGAACGGGATGTGGTGGCTGAGGTAGTGATCGGCCCAATAGGCGAATTCGTAGGCGAGAAACAACACCGCGGCCCAAATGGCCCCGACCAGCAACGCCGGCCATATCGTCGGCGCAATATCGCCCAGCGCCGCCGACAAACTCCAATGCACCGTCGCGCTGACAGCGGTCATCGAGATCACTGCCTGCCCGCAGATGAGCGCGAACAGCCCCATGTTGCCAGCCATCAAAATGATGTCGAGCACATGGCTGCGGTGGCCCAAGTAGCGCCGCGATAAAACGGCGAGTAACACCCGGCGATACCGAAACGACCGGAGCCGCCCGACGCGCCGCAGCGCGAAATAGGCTACCGCCGCAAACGGCGTCAGCAGCACCGCGCCCAGCGGAGTCGTGTCCGACGGCCATGTCAGCAGTGCATGCCCAAGCCAGGCCAGCCAGCCGCAGAATTGATCTGCGATGTCATGGGAACATACGGGCATGGGCAGGTCTTTGGCTCCGGGAGGGCTACCGCGCCACTGCGCGACCCCGGCTGCCACGTTCGCGCACATCGGTTAAGGCGGCGTTAGGGGACGAGGACAGAGGCGTACGAGACGCCACCCAGCCCAAAACGTCCCACTCCGTCTCGCTTGCCAGCGCCCGGACGTTCCGTTAGACACCGTGACAGAACTCCCCCGGACACGGCAGAGGCGGGTCGCTTTGGCGGCGGAACCAGTGCGTGTGAAGCCGGCAGTGACAGCCTCAGTATCCGCGAGAACACTATGAAAAAGATCGAAGATTTCCATCCTGACTACCATCAGATCAAGGTTGTCCAGACCGACGGCACCGAGTTCATGACCTATTCGACCTACGGCAAAGAGGGCGACACGCTCAACCTCGATATCGACCCCAAGACCCATCCGGCCTGGACCGGCGGCAACCAGCAGCTCATGGATCGCGGCGGCCGTCTGTCGCGCTTCAAGAAGAAGTTCGAAGGCATGTTCTGAGCCCTTCGCTCAGCCAGATGACCGGCCCGGCTGCCCACGCAGTCCGGGCCGTTTTTATGTCTGCGCGCGCAGCCGGCAAACGCGCCCACAATTCTGGCACGATGCACGACTAATAACCGGCTCAGATCACGGAATTGGGGCGGTTGTCCGCCAAGTGCGATTCGGTTAATCAGGTCTCAATTGGGGCTCATTGGCTGCCTTTGGCGGCGGGGCCAGGATCGTGACTGGGGAAACTTTCGGGGTTCATGACGCACAGGTCGCAGATCAAAAGCTTTGCCGCACGCTTGCTGGCGGCAGCCGCACTGTGCCTGCTGGCAGGGTGTGCCAAGGTTGACCTGTCGCCCCACCTGCAGCCGCTCTCCAAAGAAACACTGATGCTGCTCGGCAAGAAGGGGATGGATGCGCCCTCGCCGATGTACATCCGTATTTTCAAAGAGGAGTCGGAGCTTGAAGTCTGGAAAAAGCGCTCCGACGGCCGCTTCTACCATCTGAAGACCTACCCGATCTGCAATTGGTCTGGCGGGCTTGGCCCCAAGGTCAAACAAGGCGACAAGCAGGCACCCGAAGGCTTTTACAAAGTCGCCCGCAACCAGATGAACCCGAATTCGCAGTTCTATCTGGCCTTCAATCTCGGCTACCCCAACGCCTACGACAAAGCCAACCGGCGCACCGGCGACGCGTTGATGGTGCACGGCAAGTGCAAATCGGCCGGCTGCTACGCCATGACAGATGCCTTGATCGAGGAAATCTACGCGCTGGCCCGCGAAAGCTATATCGGCGGCCAGGATGCGATCGAAGTCCACGCCATGCCGTTCCGCATGACGGATACCAACATGGCGCGGCACGCCAAGAACCAATGGTTCGGCTTTTGGCAAACCCTCAAGCAAGGCTACGACCATTTCGAGCAAACACGCCTGCCTGCCGAAGTGGCCGTCTGCCAACGGCAATACGTCGTCAACGTGAAGCTGCCCGGCGCTCAGAACATGAGCCGCATCGATCCTGAAAGCGTCTGCCCCACATTCGAACGGCCAAAATTTGAAGCCTTCGTCGCGCTTGGCAGCGACGCCTCAACCGCACCATCGGGTGTCGCGGGGGCGAAGTCTGCCACCGCCACGGACACCGCCCCTAAAGCGCAGTAGTCCCGCACGCCGGTCGCCCTAATCGGCCCGTAATTCGCTGCCAGCGTCACCTGCAAAACTCGGGGACATCCATGCGCTGGCTCGGCCGCATCCTGCCGGTAATTTTGGCGCTCGGTTTAGCCTTGCTCGCCTATGTGATGATCTGGATGCCGCCGGGTAACCCGGACGCCTTTGCGCTGGCCCGCGAGCGTGAGACACGCCATCAGGCCTACCGCCTGGGCCGACCACTGCCGGGCGCCGAGGTGATGAGCGAAGCGCTCGATGTGCGCTTGACGCGGACCGGGTTCAAACGGGGCCAACCCATTTTCATCCGCCTCTACAAACTGACCTTCGAACTCGAAGTCTGGATGAAGCGTGGCGACACCTACGCGCTCTTTGCGACCTATCCGATCTGTACGTTCTCCGGCCAGCTCGGCCCCAAACTCAGAAGCTTTGACCGCCAGTCGCCGGAAGGCATTTATCAGGTCACCGCCCGCCAGATGAACCCCGCCAGCCGGTGGCACCGTGCCTTCAATCTCGGCTTCCCAAATACCTTCGACAAAGCGCACGGCCGCACCGGCTCATATCTGATGGTCCATGGCGGTTGCAGCTCAGTCGGCTGCTACGCCATGACCAATCAGGGCGCCGAAGATCTGTTCAACCTTGCCAAGGCGGCATTTGCCGGCGGCCAGCCCAGCTTTCAGGTCCAGGCTTTGCCATTCCGCGTAACGGCGGAGGCGCTGGCAGCACGCGCCAACGACCCCAATGCCGCCTTTTGGGCCGAATTGAAGCCCATCTCAGATGCATTCGACACGGCGCGGGTGCCACCCGACGTGACCGTCTGCGGCGGACGCTATACGTTGGCGCCGCGCACCAACCTGCAAACCACAAGCAACGGAACCCGGTGCACAAAAATATAGGCAAAAACCGCATCCCACGACACTGGCTCTGGACCGCCAGTCGGTGGCCCGTTAATCACAGCGAGGGTTGCCTGTGCTTTGAACAGCATTCACCCTTTTGGCATTCGGAGGGCTGCTGCTAAGTGAGGACGCCATAAGGCTTGCGCGACGGCCGGGTCAAAGGCGCGGCTCTCCCAATTTTTTCAACGGAAACTCGGACGTGCAGATTTTGAGTGCATCAGCGGGCGAGTGGCAGGTGGGCCAGCAGCGCCGCAGCCTGTCCTCCCGCGTCCGCGCCGCGCTGCGGTCTTTGGTGGCCGCTTGCACCGTAACGATCGCCGCCAGTGTGCCAGCCATAGCCGTCGTCATCGAACTCAAGGATGTCGCCTCCGACCGGGTTGAGCGCCAGCGCGCCGAAGCCATCGGCCAGCTGCCGTTGCCCGGAACCCCCAACATCGGCCAGCTGCCCGAGCGCCTCGCCGCCAAAAAAATGGCGATGGGCAATCATCTGCTGATCCGCGTGTTCAAGGCCAGTTCCGAGCTGGAAATCTGGATGAAAACCGGCGACCGCTACGATCTGTTCGCCACCTATCCGATCTGCAATTGGTCTGGCACGCTGGGACCCAAGCTCAACGAAGGCGACCGGCAGAGCCCCGAAGGCGTCTATACCGTCACCTCCCGCCAGCTGCATCTCATCGGCCGCCATCCGCGCTCGCTGAACCTTGGCTTCCCGAATGCGCTCGACCGCCAGATGAGCCGCACCGGTTCCTACATTCTGATCCACGGCGGCTGCGGTTCGGTCGGTTGCTTCGCGATGACCAACCCGGTGATCGAGGAAGTATTCTCGCTCGCCTCAGCGGCGCTGAACAAGGGCGGTCAGGATGCGGTGCAAGTGCACGTCTTCCCGTTCCGCATGACCGAAGACCGTTTGAAAGCTTATTCGCTCAACGAATGGTACGACTTCTGGCGCAACCTCAAAGACGTCAGCGACAGCTTCGAACGAACGCATCAGCCGCCGCGCGTGACGGTGTGCGAGGGACGTTACTGGGTCGAAGACAACGCGGGCGCAGAGGAGGTGGCCTCTCAGGGCCCTTTAGCCGTTTGCGCCGTCTCGCAAGTCGAGGCGGCGTTACCGAGCGGACCGGACGCTGCATCCCCGGCAGCGGACCCAGCAATGGGCCCAGCACTGCATCCGGCAGCGGCCCAACCGTGGTGGCCGCAGCGGGCAATGCTGCCGCCGTCGTTGGTGCTCTCCCGGCCGCAAGCACCGATGGTGCACAGTCCCCGCGAACGGTGGTCGACAGCCCAGTTGTTAGCCCGGTTCAGCGAACCGCCATCCTGGCCGAGCCTGAAAAACCAAGCCGGCTTGTCAAGCGCTCCGCCCGGGCGTCCGCTGACGACGATGAAGGCGACGACAAACCAACCCGGAAAAGTCCTCGCCGTGCTCGTGCCGCCAAGTCAGGCAGCACCTTCAATGCCGAAGACGCCTTGCAATTTGAGGCTCGCTAGCTGTCGGCTGTGGGTGTCCAACCAATGGGCGATGCTGCAAGCACGCCGCGCGGCAGAGCGGGCCCGCCCTCCGGTGCGCCTTGCAGCCAAGCGCTAGGCTGCCGCCCGCCTGTAGCCCGCCGCCCGCCTGTCGCCCGCCTGTCGCCTTGTAGCGTCGCCTTGTAGACTTGCGTACGGCCGGTGGAGATGCGCATCTATCCGCTAACACTCCTCACGATCGATTGGGACAAGTCTTCATGGCGTCAGACAAAAGCACACCGCCGAAGACCGCCGCAGGACCAAAGCAATCGGGCATCCTCAGTCAGCTCGAATACTGGCTCGAGCAGGGGCTGTTCTCCAGCCGCTGGTTGCTCGCGCCCTTCTTCGTCGGCCTTGCACTCAGCATCTTCATACTGCTGTTCAAGTTTGCCCAAGAGATGGTCCACATCGCCGCCATCGCGACGACGGCATCGGGAACACAGCTGGTCGCCGAAGTCCTCAGCCTCGTGGATCTGACGTTGACCGCCTCATTGATGGTGATTGTCGTCTTTTCTGGCTACGAAAACTTCGTCTCGCGCATCGATCATACCGGCCATCGCGACTGGCCCGAGTGGATGGGCTCCATTGATTTCGCCGGCCTCAAACTGAAACTGCTGTCGTCCATCGTGGCCATTTCGGCCGTCCAGCTGCTCAAGCAATTCATGGCGCTCGGCAAGATCAGCGATCGCGAGCTGGCGTGGTCGGTGGGCATTCACATTGTGTTTGTGGTGTCCAGTGTGTTCCTCGCGCTGTCTGATCGCATCGCGTCCGGCACCCATCATGCGCCGCCGGCCAGCCCGCCGGTACCCGGGCCCCCGACATCCTGATTCCAACCGGAGCCTCGTCATGCGTGCAAACATCAACGGCCTTGATATGGCCTACGACGTGAGTGGGCCGGTGACTGCGCCGGCCGTGGTGCTGCATCATCCACTCGCCACCAACATGAGCTTTTGGGACGAAGCAACGGCAGCGCTCAACACAGCCTACCGCGTCATCCGCTTCGACGCCCGCGGGCACGGCAAGACGGAAGCAACCACCGGCCGTTATGAGTTCAAAACACTCGCGCAGGACGTCATTGCTCTGATGGACCATGTCGGCGTGCAACGCGCGCAGTTTGTCGGCCTGTCGATGGGCGGGATGGTGGCGCAGGCGCTCGGCTTGCATCATCCAGCGCGGTTCTCATCGCTGTCGATTGTGTCGTCGAGCAGCAAAACGGCGGAGGCCATGCGGCATCTCTGGAGCGATCGCGTCGTCGTCGCGCGCGAACAAGGGATGGCGTCGCAGGTCGAGCCAGCAATGCAGCGGTGGCTCGCAGCAGCAAATCGAACCGCGCGGCCAGATCTGGTGGCGCGCTGTGCAACAATGATCACGGCGACGCCGCTGGAAGGTTATGCGGGTTGGTGCGGGTGCCTCGAATGGCTCGATTTCACGGAGCAACTATCGGGTATCAAAGTGCCAACCAAGGTAATTGTCGGCGCTGAAGATCCAGCCACGCCGGTCGCCGCATCCGAAACGATCCAGCGGCATATTCCCGGTGCCGAACTCGCCATCATTCCCGGCGTCTCGCACATGCTGGCGATCGAGAACCCGGCAGCGTTCCACGCTGAACTGTTGCCGTTTTTGGCCAAGCACAAAGGCTAAGGCCGGTGCTTGACGTCAGCCCCATGGGGCTGACCGCATGGCTCAATCTCGATACTGCTCGACCTCTCGTCTATGGAGCCTGATCGTGATCACCAACACGGCCTCTCGCCGCACCTTGCGCCTCAACGCCAAAGACAATCTCGTCGTCGCTGTCGATGTGATTGAACGCGGCGCGGCGGTGGAGAATGTCCTGGCGACGGCCCGCGTACCGCGCGGCCACAAAATGGCGACGGGCAAGATCGCCAAGGGCGCACCAGTGCTGAAGTTCGGCCAGATCATCGGCTTCGCCACCGAGGACATCCTGCCAGGCGCACACATCCACACCCACAACTGCGGCTTCGCGGCCTTCGAGCGGGATTATGCATTTGCCCACGATGCCAAGACCGAAATCATCCTGCCGGTTGAACAGCAAGCAACATTCCAAGGCTTCCGGCGCAGCAACGGCCGCGTCGGCACCCGCAACTACATCGGTGTTGTCACTTCGGTGAATTGCTCGGCCACGGTCGCACGCTTCATCGCGGAGGCCGTCAACAAGTCGGGCGTCCTCGCCGACTATCCGACCATCGATGGCGTGATCCCGCTGGTGCATTCCACCGGCTGCGGCATCGACAGCGATGGCGAGACCTTCGAAGTCTTGAAGCGCACGACCTGGGGCTACGCCTGCAATCCCAACATGGCCGGCGTGCTCGTCGTTGGCCTCGGCTGCGAAGGCTTCCAGATCGCCCGCATGAAGCAGGCCTATGGCATTCAAGAAAGCACCACCTTCCGGACCATGACGATCCAGGACACCGGTGGCACCAAGAAGACGATTGCCGCTGGCGTCGAAGCCGTCAAAGCCATGCTGCCGGTTGCCGCTCAAGCCCGCCGCGAAACGATGCCGGCCTCAGAGTTGATGCTGGCACTGCAATGTGGCGGCTCCGATGGCTACTCCGGCATCACTGCCAACGTCGCGCTCGGCGTCGCGGTCGATCTGCTGGTCAAACACGGTGGCACGGCCGTGCTGGCTGAAACGCCGGAAATTTATGGCGCCGAACATTTGCTCACCCGCCGCGCACGCGACCGCGCAACCGGCGAAAAACTCGTCTCCATCATCAACTGGTGGGAAGACTACACCGCCCGCGCCCGCATGAGCATGGACAACAACCCGAGCCCCGGCAACAAGGCCGGCGGCCTGACCACCATTCTCGAAAAGTCGTTGGGCGCCGCCGCCAAAGGCGGATCAACGACGCTCAACGCCGTCTATCGCTACGCCGAGCCGATTACCGAAAAAGGCTTCGTCTACATGGACACGCCCGGCTACGACCCCGTGTCGGCCACGGGCCAGGTTGCCGGCGGCTGCAACATGCTGGCGTTCACAACAGGCCGCGGCTCCGCTTATGGCTGCAAGCCGACACCGTCGATTAAACTCGCCACCAACACCGACATCTACACCCGCATGATCGACGACATGGATATCAACTGCGGCGACATCGTCGACGGCGTGCCATTGGCCCAGAAAGGCCAAGAGATCTTCGACGAAGTGCTCGCCGTCGCCTCCGGCAAAAAGTCCAAATCCGAAGAGCTGGGCTACGGCGACGCCGAGTACGTCCCCTGGCAGATCGGCGCGACGATGTGAGGGTGGGGCAGCTACGGCGACACAAGTCAGCGATGAGAACCAAATGATGGACGATATCAGCATCGATCCGAAAATGATGGGACAACTGGCGCACGCGGTCGGGTTCATCTGTGGGGCCGATCATGCAGCGACGCTGGCACTGAAGAAGGCAGCCGACAGCGGCGCCGCCAAAGATATCGCAGCGGCGCGCAAGGCCTTTCTGAAATTGAAGCCCGGCGACCGCCGTGGCGCGCTGACGATGCTGGAAGATTAGTTCGGCTGGCTGCGCGCGGACAATAGCCGACTTTCAACGGATCGCGGCAGGATGGCCGAATTGACAAAGTGGCCACGCGTGGCTACTTTGGTTGCTATGAAGACGGTCGGCATCAAAGCTCTGAAAGATAACCTGTCGGCCTATGTGCGCGCCGCCGAGGCGGGCGAGACCGTGCAAGTGACCGATCGCGGCAAGGTGGTCGCTGAATTGGTGCCACCACGCCCGCCTGCGCAGCCGCAGACCAACGAAGAGATCATGGATCAGCTGGTGCGCGAGGGGATTGCGACGCCGGGACGGAAGGGCCCATGGAAGCCACCGAAGCGGATCGGCAACATACCTTTCGATGAACTGATGCGCCAGCTCGATGCCGATCGTGAGGATCGGTGAATTATATCGACACGTCGGTGGCTTTGGCCTTGTTGCTCAATGAGAAGCGGCATCCGCCGGCATCGTTCTGGTCAACACAAAAAACGTCCAGTCGGCTGCTCGAATACGAGATTATTGTGCGCCTCAACGCACTTGGCCTGCCTCCTGTAGCAATCAAAGTCGCTCAGGATTTTCTAGCTGACGTCAAGCTCATCGACCTCGACGGGCCAACCCTCAAGCGGGCATTGCAGCCGTTTCCAGTGCCGTTGCGCACTTTGGATGCAATCCATCTCTCGACGCTGGTGTTCCTGCAGGGACGCGGGCTCAAGCTGCAGCTTGCCACTTACGATAAGCGGTTGGCGCGGGCGGCCAAAGCGGTGGGCGTCTCGCTCGCATCGGTATGAAAGTAGCGCGTCATGCCCGAACTCCCCGAAGTCGAAACCGTCCGGCGTGGTCTTGCGCCGCAGATGGAGGGCGTGCGCGTTGCGCGGCTGGAACAACGGCGGCCAGACTTACGGTTCCCGTTTCCAGAGAATTTCGCGGCCCGGGTTGAAGGCCGGTGCGTCACCACGCTCGACCGCCGTGCGAAGTACCTGCTGGCCCATCTCGACAGCGGCGAGACACTTGTCATGCATCTCGGCATGAGTGGGCGCTTTTCGCTGAGCGAGCAACCAGCCCAACGCGGATCAAAGATCGGCACCTATGTGCACGATCACGGCAACGCTGCAACCCATGACCACGTCGTACTGCACATGGCCAACGGCGTGTCCGTCACCTACAACGACGCGCGCCGCTTCGGGTTCATGCTGCTGATTCCATCTGCCGAACTGGCCCAACATGCGCTGTTCAAATCCATCGGTGTTGAGCCACTGGGCGAGGCACTGACACCCGCCGTGCTGGCCACCCTCGCTCATGGCCGCAAGACCGACCTCAAGGCGTTCTCTGTTGGATCAGCGGCATATCGCCGGCCTCGGCAATATCTACGTCAGCGAAGCCGTCCATCGCGCACAACTCAGCCCGAAGCGGCCAGCGTCCTGTCTCGCCTTGCGCAGCGGGACAGCAAGCCCGCACGCACAACGGCTGGTGCCGGAAATCAAAGCGGTGCTCAACGCAGCGCTGCAAGCCGGTGGCTCGACCTTGCGTGACTACCGCCACGCCGACGGCAGCCGCGGCGACTTCCAGGATCGCTTTCTGGTCTACGGCCGCACGGATGCCCCCTGCCCGCGCGCGGGCTGCGCTGGCACCATCAAACGCGTCGTGCAGGCGGGGCGGTCAACGTTCTATTGCCCCAAGTGTCAGCGGTAGGTGTGCGACCTGCACGTGATGCTCTGCCACTGGCGGCATGTTATGATGGCAACGGAGTGGCATAGGAAATTTATGCTCCAGGGTGCGCGATGGACATTATTGATCTCAGATCCGATACGGTCACAGCCCCATCGGCAGGGATGCGTGCGGCCATGGCGGCTGCCCCAGTTGGGGATGATCAGTACGGCGAAGACCCAACCGTTCACCGATTACAGGATCGGATCGCCGACCTTCTCGGCAAGCCAGCCGCCCTGTTCGTCCCAAGCGGGACGATGGCGAACCAAATCGCTCTGAAAGTTCTGACCCGCCCTGGCGACGACGTCATCGTTGGCGAAGAACCGCACATCGTGTGGCACGAGTCCGGTGCCTCGGCCGCCAATGCAGGCGTGCAGTTTACTGTCTGTGGTCGTGGCGGACTTTTCACGGCCGCCGATTTCGAGGCGGCTTACAAAGCGCCTGGGCACGTGATCTTTCCACCGACCGGCCTCGTCGTCATCGAGAACACCCACAATCGCGGCGGCGGCGTGGTGTTCCCGCAGGCCGATGCCGAAGCCATTTGCGCAGCGGCCCGCAAGCGCGGCGTGCCGACTTACCTGGACGGCGCGCGCCTCTTTAACGCGGCCGTTGCATCCGGACAGTCGCTTCGGCATCTGGCGGCACCCTTCGATCTGGTATCAGTCGCACTGTCCAAGGGACTTGGCTGTCCCATTGGCAGTGTCCTTGCGGGGACACCAGAAGCAATCCACGCAGCAACGCGCGCGCGTCGCATGTTCGGCGGCGCGTTACGCCAGGCGGGCATTGTCGCCGCAGCAGGGGTGTTTGCTCTGGATCACAATCTCTCGCGCCTCGCCGAAGATCATGCCCATGCGCGGTTAATCGCAGATCGATTGGCTGAGCACCCACATATCGATCTGGATCTCGCGACGGTCCAAACCAACATCATTATTTTCCGGCTGCGCCCGGATGGGCCTGACGCGGCAGCAGTCGTCGCCGCTGCGCGTGAGCACGGCGTCCTCGTTTCAGCCTTCGCAGCGCGAACCGTCCGCATCACAACCCACCTCGATGTCACACGTGCAATGTGTGAGCGCGCCGGCGATATTCTTGCCGCCGTAGTCACGCGCTCCACCACCGCATGACGCGAAGTTAACACTAACATCATCTTATGGTTGCATTTTCCGCCTGCGAGCCTATTCTGGCCTCACCTCACCGACCGGGGCTTTCTAGAGGGTTCACGACTGCGGTGGGGTGCTGTGAACAGCGCGGGACAAGGCGGGCTTCAGAACCGGTTGTCCGACCCCGCGCCTCTGCCGGACACCCTGAATGCCAGGGCCGGTGCAGTCCGTAAACGGACGGCAGAGCAGGCTACGACAACGGCGCAAGTGCGGTCGTGGCAGATCCAAACAAACACAGCGCGGAGCGCGGCGGATGCCGCAAGCATGCCCTGGGAACTCGAGGGGATATCATCGAGTTCGCCCACACCCGAAGATACGTGTGGGCACCCGCCCGTCCCGTCGGGCACTCGCGTCATCCGACGCGCTCCGCACCCCGGATTTTCATCCGGTCACAGATGAGTGTGCAACGGCAAGGCTGCGAAGCCCGGGCCGCTGGAGGTGTTTTCATCGAAACAAGCACCGTTCAAACAAATGGGTTTCCAAAGGCCTCAGGCCTTTGGTGGGAGCTCGAGGGCAAAGCCCTCGATCTTGTTCGCCGGCCGCCCATTGCCCCTCACCCACGTCTCAGCTAGCTCTGGATGCAGTTCATCCTCCAGCCAGCCGGAGCCCCCCATGGCCTATGAAACCATTCTCGCTGAAACCCGCGGCAAGGTCGGACTGATCACGCTCAACCGCCCGCAAGCCTTGAATGCGCTCAATGCGCAGATCATCCGCGAGATCGGCCACGTGCTCGATATCTGGGAAGCCGATGAAAACATCGGCTGCATCGTCGTGACCGGCTCCGACAAAGCGTTTGCCGCCGGCGCTGACATCAAGGAGATGCAGTCCAAGACCTACATGCAAGCC
The DNA here is from genome assembly GCA_963847145.1 of uncultured Alphaproteobacteria bacterium. Lineage (GTDB taxonomy): Bacteria > Pseudomonadota > Alphaproteobacteria > Rhizobiales > Hyphomicrobiaceae > JABFRJ01. The sequence goes on along the minus strand of CAWJYN010000007.1, from coordinate 1,026,869 downwards.
TACAAGGAAGATTTCATCGGCCAATGGGACCGCATCGCCCGCTGCCGCAAACCAACCATTGCCGCAGTGGCCGGCTTTGCGCTCGGCGGCGGCTGCGAGACGGCCATGATGTGCGACATCATCATCGCCGCTGATACCGCCAAGTTCGGCCAGCCCGAGATCAAGCTCGGCGTCATGCCCGGTGCTGGTGGCACGCAACGCCTCACCCGCTTCGTCGGCAAGGCCAAGGCTATGGAAATGTGCCTGACCGGCCGCATGATGGACGCAGCAGAAGCTGAACGCGTCGGTCTTGTCAGCCGCGTGGTCCCGGCAGCTGATCTTATTGCCGATGCCATGAAGACGGCTGAAACGATCGCCAACATGTCGCTCCCCATCACCATGATGACCAAGGAGAGCGTCAATCGCTCCTATGAGACGACCCTCAACGAAGGTATCCGCTTCGAGCGGCGCGTGTTCCACGCCATGTTTGCCACCGCCGACCAGAAGGAAGGCATGACCGCCTTCGTCGAAAAGCGGAAACCGAAATTCTCGAACACGTAACGGGCCGGCTCAGGCGGCGGTCGAACGATCCGCATCCGTCTCGCGGCTCTCGTGCAAAATGAGATAACCGGTCAGCGATAGCAGGCCGGCCGCCGTCCCCATCGCGAGATTGAGAACCACCCAGGCGCTCTCACTCTCAAAGCCGAAGGAAGGGTGACGCTGGAGAGCAAACAAGATGCCGAACAGCGTCGCTGCCAGCGCGAACTGGCTTTTTGTCAGGAAGCTGATCAACACCGGCGTCCCCGCATCCGGCGTCGCTGCCGCAGCTTCCCGGTCGAGAATAAGTCCCGCGAACAAGTACATGACGCAAGCGGCAAACATCGCGAACACCGCCGGCACCCAGCTCGACCACTCAAGCACGAAGCCGTAGACCACATAGGCCGAAATGCCGCTCCAGGCCCACAGCAGCCCCATATAACGGGAGGCAACCGCAGCAAGTTTGTGGATGGAGGCCCCGGCCATCGTGGCCGCGCGATGGTCACTCACGGCCGCAGCGACGATACCGAACGTCACGAACGCCGTAGCGGCCATGTGCGCCGTGTGCGCTTCCAGAGCGGCGGTCAGCGACACGCCGGCGATACCTCCGGCCAAAGCCAGAACCCAAATGATCATCGCAAGCATGGACGCCCCACAGCAGCTGGTTTTTTTCAGATTTTGCGGGTTAAACATTGCCGCCCCATGAAGAACCTGGGTTAACAGCGCGTGTCGCTGTGTCCCTGCCGAACTTCCGCCGACTTGCCCGGCTCCGCGTTGACCGCCACCGCCTGTTGGGTCTATAGGACCGTCACGTTTCCGCGCCGCCTTGGCTAGCTCAGGCTTGGCCGAGCCCGGAGAGCGGTACACATCAGCTTCGCAAGGCGCGCCCTTAGGCGGCGTCTTTGCGGGGCTGTAGGCATTTCGATCTATCCGCCTATCAGCCAGTCCAGTAGCGCTCGTCGGGAGCTGCAGGATCGTGGGCTGAACGAAGACCGCTCACTTAGAACCCCGGCGTCTCTGGCGCCAACGGCCTCACCACTAAGGATCATCCCATGGCAAATACCTCTTCGGCCAAAAAGGCCGCCCGGCAAATGGTGCGCCGCACCGAAATCAACAAAGCACGCCGCTCGCGCCTGAAATCGTCGGTCCGCAAGGTCGAAGAAGCCATCGCATCCGGCAAAAAAGCCGACGCCGTCGCCGCTCTCAAAGCTGCCGAACCCGTGTTGGTGCGTACCGCACAGAAGGGCGTGCTCCCCAAAAAGACCGCCTCGCGCAAGGTGTCACGCTTGACCGCCCGCGTGAACGCGCTGCAGGGCTGATGGGCTGAACCAGATTCGGTTTTCGCTCGTGCACCCCGCTGCTCGCTGTTGCGAAATGGCTTCACTCACCGGAACCACCCGGCGCCGAAAATCACCCCAGCCGCAACGCACGCGCTGCATCAGTCACAAGAAACCGAAGTAAATCAGCGCTCAATATCGAAAACCGAGCCACCCAACACTTTAAGACTCGATCAACCCAGCACGCCACCAAGCAAAATCTGATAACTGAACGGCGCTTTTTAAGCGCCGTTTTGTTTTTGGGCCACCAGCGGCCGCAACGTGAGCTTTCCGTTGGACTCTAATGTTTTTCCCCTCCAAACCGCCTCCCCGGGGGTGTTTTTCCACCAAAACTTAGCCATCACCCGGCCTGCGACCCAAGCGCTGTGCATGACTTTTGGCCCCACACCAGCATTGCCTCCCCCCCGACAATGGATTAAAAGATCGTTAACGGCCGATGTGCGATGCGTATTCATCGATATCAGCCTTCGCTGTGGTTCCAGGTTCGTGCCCTTTATGCGTAACGGCGGTGATGCCGTGTTGGACGAATAGTTATTGGAATCCTCTCCTGTGCTGGTCATGCGACGTCCTGGGTCCTCCAGGCGTAGCAATGATGCGCGCGATCGAACTCTCGCGCCGGCGAAGAGTGCAACCGTTCCCCGGTTGGTTCTGCCGGTTCAACGTGAATGACCCATCCAGGACGCCGTTCGCTCCCTGGCCAACTCTTACGGTCCGGGTCGTGCACTGAGTTCAAGTAGCCTTGGAGTAAGCCAACGTGTCTGGTTCCCCCGACCCAGAAATTATGGATGTGACTGTCTTGGATACCTGGGCTGCGCTTGAACGGGATCCGTCGGCGCACCTCATCGATGTCAGGACACAGGCAGAGTGGGCCTATGTAGGCGTGCCCGATCTGAGCCGTCTCAACAAACAAACCGTCCTGGCGGAATGGCAGTCATTCCCCAGTAATGCCGTGGATCCTGCGTTCGCTGAACGTCTGTCACGGACGATCCAGAGCAAGGGTGGCAACGAGACGAGCCAACTGTTCTTTTTATGCCGGTCTGGAGTGCGCAGCCTTGCTGCCGCCCGGGCCATGGTGGCAGCGGGCTATCAACGCTGCCGCAATGTAGCGGGCGGATTTGAGGGGGGCCTCAACGCCGAACGCCAACGAGGGCAGGTGGCTGGCTGGAAATCAGCCCGCCTGCCGTGGGTCCAGAGCTAGCGCGCGGACCGAACCAAAGCACCGGGCATGCACCTCGTCCGTGAGGGTAAACGGACGCTAGCAAGGTCGTGTCTTAAGCGTAGATAAAATGCGGGAAGGTATGAGGGCATGAACTACTTTGACGACACACCGGAACCAGATACGAACGACCAGCAAGAGGACGTCGAAACCAGCCGCGCAGAACTCAACAAGCGGGCGCCACGCATTCGCGCCCTGCTGAAAACCAAACTCGGCGACGATGTATTCTCAAGCTGGTTCGGCTCCCTTGAGTTCGAGTCCTATGATGACACGTCGGTCCAGGTGTCCGTGCCGGTAAAATTCCTCCGCAACTGGATCCAGTCGCATTATGTCGATGAGTTACTGGCCTGCTGCCGCAAAGAATTTGCCGGCATCGAGCGCGTCGATATCCAGCTGCGCACGCCCTCCCCCGTTCATACCCGCACAGCAGCGTCCGCAGCGGCGCGGCCGGCCGAGCCAGCACCGAGCCCGGTGCCCGCATCAGCGATCCGTCGCAATGGCGCCCTGAGCGATGCGTCTCCGTCGTCGCCACCGGTGCAGCGCAATTCAGCCGGCGGCCTCGAAGGTTCGCCTCTAGATCCCCGCTACACATTCGAAACATTCATTGTCGGCGCCTCCAATCGCATGGCCCACGCGGCCGCCGTCCAGGCTGCCGAAACCGTTCTGGCCGCCGAGCGTGGCTTCAATCCGCTGTTCATCCATGCCGGCGTTGGCCTCGGCAAAAGCCACTTGCTGCACGCCATCGCTTGGGAAGTGAAACGCCGGACGCCCAACGCTCAGGTGCTCTACCTGACCGCAGAACGGTTTCTGTTCCAGTTCGTCGAAGCCATCCACGCCCAGGAAGCGATCGCGTTCAAGAACAAGTTCCGCACCATCGACATCCTGCTCGATCGATGACTTCGAGTTCATGCAAGGCGAAAAAACCGAACAGGAATTCGAGCACATCATCAACGCGCTGCTCGACTGCGGGCAGTCAGCTGGTTGTCGCCTCAGCCCGGCCGCCCGCCCAGATCGAGCGTCTCAACGACCGCATGCGCTCGCGCCTGCAGCGCGGCCTGGTAACCGAACTGCAACCGCTCGGCGCCGGAGCTCCGCCACAAAATCCTCGAGCGGCGCGTCGCCGACAAGCGGGCCCAGGATCCGCTGTTTGCCATGACACCGCGACATTCTCGACTCTCTTGTCGAGCGTTTGACGGAAAACGGCCGTGAGTTGGAAGGCGCGGTCAATCATCTCTTCGCACAACTGGCAATTGACGCAGACGGCAGTCACCATGGAAACCGCCGAAGCGATCATGCGTGAGCTGTGCAAGGCAGCGAACCGCGGCGGATCAAGATCGAAGACATCCTGCGGATGGTGTCGCGGCACTACGCAGTCTCCCGGGCGGACATCCTGTCGCACCGGCGGCATCGCTCGGTGGTCTGGCCGCGCCAAATCGGCATGTACCTGGCCAAGCATTTGACGTCGCGGTCGCTGCCCGAAATCGGCCGCCGGTTTCGGCGACCGCGATCACACCACGGTGCTGCATGCGATCCGCAAGATCGATCGGGAATTGAACGCCAATACCCGCCTGCGCGACGAAATCGAGGCGCTGAAGACGCAGTTGAGCCGGGCGCCCTAACCGGATCAGCCAGGCTCGAACGGTCCCGCGCACCCGTCTCGCTGTGACCGTGTTCAGCAGGCGTTGCACTCCATCACGTGCCCGGCCCTCGCGGCCGGGCACTTTTGCATGTGGATCGCCTCGTTTCGGGCGCCGTTCCGGCCCCACAGGACCACGGCAGGACTTGCAAACTCAACTGATGCGCGCCACTTTGGCACCAGACCGATTCCCACGGTCCTATCTTGTTGTTTTGCCAGCGATAGAGCGTAAGGGAACGGAGACCAACACGCAGCGGCACCGCCGGTGATCAAATTGCATCGAGGCACGCGATCAATGAAACTGGTGATCGAACGGGGGAATTGCTGCGGGCGCTGGGCCACGTCACCAGCGTCGTCGAACGGCGCACGACAATCCCCATCCTGTCGAACGTGCTTCCTCAAGGCCAACAACGGCGAGCTGCATCTCAAAGCGACCGATCTCGAACGCGAAGTCATCGAGCAGATCGCGGCGAATGTCGTGCAACCCGGCGCCGTCACCGTCCCGGCACATCGTGCTGCATGATATCGTGCGCAAGTTGCCGGATGGCAGCGAGATCGAATTGAAGCGCGATCAGGAAAAAGAGCGCCTGACCTTCACCTCTGGCCGTCTCACGTTTCGCCCTGCAGACGCTGGCCGCCGAAGATTTCCCCGATCTGTGGCGGCGGCGAATTCCCCCACACCGTTCGAGATCGCCGGCGCACGATTTGAAGCGCCTGATCGACAAAACGCGCTTCGCCATTTCGACCGAAGAAACGCGCTATTACCTGAACGGTATCTATCTCCACACCGTGCAACCTCAGGCACCAAGCCGATGCTGCGCGCGGTCGCCACCGACGGCCATCGTCTCGCACAGATGGAAATGGCCGCAGCCCGACGGCGCCGGCGGCATGCCGGGCGTCATCGTGCCGCGCAAAACGGTCCACGAATTGCAGCGCCTGCTGGAAGCCGGCGAGCAGCAAGCGACGGTCTCTGTATCGCCCGCCAAGGTGCGCTTCGAAATTGGCAACGTCACGCTGACCTCGAAGTTGATCGACGGCACCTTCCCCGATTATGGCCGCGTCATCCCGCAAGACAACGACAAGACGCTCAAGGTCCCGAACGCCGAATTCATCAGCGCCGTCGACCGCGTCTCGACCATCGCCTGGAGCGCGGCCGCGCCGTCAAGCTCGCCATCAACGGCACAGAAGCTGACGCTCTCGGTCAACAACCCCGATGGCGGCAGCGCCACCGAAGAAGTGGCCGTTGACTACGCATCAACACCCTCGAAATCGGCTTTAATGCCCGCTATCTGCTGGATATCGCGCAGCATTCGAAGGCGATACGGCCGAATTCAAGCTTGGCGGATGCCGGCTCGCCGACCATCGTGCGCGACGCCAGCGGAGCCGATAATGCGCTCTACGTCTCATGCCGATGCGGGTGTAAGAGCAGGCGGCAATGGGCAATCGGTCCGATCGGCAATCAGGCCGAATGCCCTGCGTCGAGCTGGGTCGACAGCGATGGAGGCGGCCTCTTGCCCAGTGCAACCCGATTGCCGACATCGTGCCGCTTCAAGTCCCATGGACATCGTTCACCGCCGACGCGTCGCGACGGCCCAACGCCTCTGGGTCGAGCGGCTGACGCTGACCAATTTCCGCAACTACGCGTCACTGCCAACTGACGTATTCGGCCCAGCGCCCGTCGTGCTCGTCGGCCCAACGGCGCCGGCAAAACCAATCTGCTGGAAGCCGTCTCGCTGCTCGCGGCTGGCCAAGGTTTGCGCCGCGCGGCATTCCCGGATCTGGCACATGCCGCCGGCGCAGGCGGCTGGACCGTGGCCGCGACGCTTGCACACCGCCGACGGCCCGCTCGACATCGGCACCGGGCTGCTGCCACCCGACGCGACAAAAATCCGCGCGCGGGCCGCATCGTCCGCATCAACGGCGAAACACAAGGCGGCTCGGGCATCCTCGCCGATCTCGTCGAAATGGTCTGGCTGACGCCCGCGATGGATGGGCTTTTCACCGGCTCCGGCGTCCGATCGCCGCCGCTTTCTCGATCGCCTCATCCTCTGTTTCGATCCCGGTTATCGCACCCGCCTCGGCCATTTCGAGCGCGCCATGGCCGAGCCGCAACCGGCTTCTTGCCGATGGCATCACGCGATCGCACCCAGCTCGAAGCCTTCGAACGCGTCATGGTCGAAACCGGCATTTCCATCGCCGCCGCCCGCCTGGAGGCTGTCGCCCAGCTGGCGCCACCATCGACAGCGACGGTCCGCGACGCCGACAGTCCCCTTCCCTTGGGCCACCCTATCGCTCGACGGCACGATTGAAGCCAGAACTCGCCCACCGCGCCGCCGTCGATGTCGAAGAAATCTACGCCAGCCAGCTCGCCGCCACCCGCGAGCGGGATCGCGCCGCCGGCCGCACGCTTGACGGGCCCCCACCGCTCCGATCTGGCCGTCGGTCATGGCCCCAAGTCGATGCCGGCGCGGCTCTGCTCCACCGGCGAACAGAAAGCGTTGCTGGTCGGCCTGGTTCTCGCCCACGCCGAACTGGCCAACCAGCGCCGCGATGGCATGACGCCCATGCTGCTGCTTGATGAAATCGCAGCCCACCTCGACCCCGCCCGGCGCACCGCACTGTTCGACGAAATCCTGCGTCTCGGCCTCAAGCCTGGATGACCGGTACCGACCCCGAACCCTTTGCCGCTCAAGGGCCACGCGCAGATTTCTACTGTCGAAAACGGCAGCCTGACGCGAACGGGCTGAAACGTGCGCAGGGTCGCCGCCGCGCGCCAGCCGCACATTCAAAAAAGTGCCTGCAAGGCACTGATGTAAATAGCTTAATTCCGTCAGAAATTAACGTGAAGAACGCACGTTCTCGCGTGCGTTCCCAGCCGTTCTGGTGTACAGTTTCTGCTATCGATCAGGCCTGCTTCCGCGGCCCGTATTTCCGCTCCGATCACCCCGCACACCGGCGGCCTCGACGATCGCGCGCGGCGCCTCCATAAGGACGTCCCAAGCATGACTGCCCAATCGAACGACGCCGCAGCAGCAGCCCCCGCCCCCAAACCCCAGCTCACCGCCGCCGACTACGGCGAGGACAGCATCAAGATGCTGAAAGGCCTCGATGCAGTCCGCAAGCGCCCGGGCATGTACATCGGCGACACCGACGACGGCTCCGGCCTCCATCACATGGTCTACGAAGTCGTCGACAACGCCATCGACGAAATCCTCGCCGGCTATGGCACTGAGTGCCACGTGACCTTGAATGCTGATGGCTCCGTCACCGTGCGCGACAACGGCCGCGGCATCCCGACCGGCATCAAGCAGGACGACGATCACGAGCCCAAGCGCTCCGCCGCCGAAATCGTCTTTACCGAATTGCACGCCGGCGGCAAGTTCGACCAGAACTCTTACAAGGTCTCCGGCGGCCTGCACGGCGTCGGCGTGTCAGTCTGCAACGCGCTCTCCACCTGGCTCAAGTGCCGCATCTGGCGCGACGGCAAAATCCACGAAATCGAATTCGGCGACGGTGTCCCCAAGGCTCCGCTCAAGCTCGTCGGCGAAGCGCCAAAGGAACGAGCGCGGCACCGAAGTCTCGTTCTTGCCCTCGCCCAACACCTTCCACAACGTGCTCGAATTCAACGCCGGCACGCTCGAACGGCGCCTGCGCGAACTCGCCTTCCTGAACTCCGGCGCCAAGATCGTGCTGACCGACGCACGGCATGCCGACGTCAAAGTCGAGCGATATGTATTACGATGGCGGTGTCGCTGCCTTCGTCGAATACGTCGACCGCACGCGCCGGAACCTGATCGACAAGCCGATCATGGTGCGCGGCGAAAAGGACGGCATAACGGTCGAAGTTGGCACTATGGTGGAATGACAGCTGGGAAGAGCACATGCTGGTCTTCACCAACAACATCCCCCAACGCGACGGCGGCACCCATTTCGCCGGCTTCCGCGCCGCACTTACCCGTCTCGTCATTAAGTATGCTGAAGAGAGCGGCATCACCAAAAAAGAAAAGGTTTCGCTGAACGGCGACGACAGCCGCGAAGGCCTCACGTGCGTGCTGTCCGTGAAGGTGCCGGACCCGAAGTTCTCCAGCCAGACCAAAGATAAACTCGTTTCCTCCGAAGTCAAACCGGTTGTCGAAAGCATCGTCGGCGAGACGCTCAGCGCCTGGTTCGAAGAGCATCCGAAAGAAAGCAAGATCGTCATCAACAAAATCGTTGAGGCGGCGATCGCCCGTGAAGCGGCGCGCAAGGCTCGTGATATTTCACGCAAAGGCGCACTCGATCTCAACTCGCTGCCAGGAAAGCTGGCCGAGTGCCAGAGACCGCGACGCCGCCGCCACCGAAATGTTCATCGTCGAAGGTGACAGCGCTGGCGGTTCCGCTAAGCAAGCGCGCAATCGCGAGTTCCAGGCCGTCCTCCCCATCCGCGGCAAGATCCTCAACGTCGAACGCGCGCGCATGGACAAGATGTTGTCCAGCCAGGAAATTGGCACGCTGATCACCGCACTCGGCACCGGCATCGGACGCGCCGAGGAAGGCCAGGCCGGCGGCTTCGATATCGCCAAGCTGCGCTATCACAAGATCATCATCATGACCGACGCCGACGTCGACGGCGCGCATATCCGCACGCTTCTGCTGACATTTTTCTACCGCCAGATGCCGGAGCTGATCACCAAAGGGCATCTCTACATCGCCCAGCCGCCCCTCTACAAAGTGACCAAGGGCAAATCGCAGGCCTATCTCAAAGACCAGCGCGCCTTCGACGAATACATGGTCGACAGCGGCCTCGAGGATGCGTCTCTCACGCTCGGCAACGGCGAGGTCCGTTCGTCAAAAGACCTGCGCGACATCATCGAGCAAGCCCGCTCATCCGTGGCCATCATCGACGGTCTCCACTCGCGCTATGCCCGCTTCGTCGTCGAGCAAGCCGCCATCGGCGGCGCGTTTGATCCGGCGCTGACGTCAAGCCCTGATGCCGCCAATCGTGTCGCGGCCGATGTTGTAACGCACCTCGACGGCATCGCCGATGAAACCGAGCGCGGCTGGGAAGGATCCTTTGTCGACGACGGCTTCGTCTTCAAGCGTAGCATCCGCGGTGTCGCCGAAGTCCGCATCATCGATCGCGCCCTGCTCGCCAGCTCCGAAGCCCGCCGTCTCAACGAACGGCGCACCCATCTCAAGGAAATCTACGGCGCGCCAAGCCTGCTGCGCCGCAAGGATGTCGAAAAGCAGATCACTGGCCCGCGCGCACTGGTCGATCAAGTGTTCGACTTCGGCCGCAAAGGGCTGACCCTGCAACGCTATAAAGGCCTCGGCGAGATGAACCCGGAGCAGCTCTGGGAAACGACCCTCGACAAGGAAGTGCGCACGCTGCTGCAGGTCAAAGTCGGCGAGGATGCCGAAGCCGATGAGATCTTCTCCAAGCTCATGGGCGACATGGTCGAACCCCGCCGCGAGTTCATTCAGGAAAATGCGCTGAACGCGAGCGTGGATGCGTGATCGACACAACCCGTAGGGCGCAATAGGCGAAGCCGTATTGCGCCGGGCCACAAGTGAGATCTATCGTCGGCGGCGCAATACGCCTGAAACGGCTATTGCGCCCTACGGCCAAATCCCACCGACTGGCTCCCCATGACCCTCCCCCTCGAAGGCCTGCTCGTCGTCGCGCTTGAACAGGCCGTTGCTGCTCCGCTCTGTTCGCGCAAACTCGCCGACGCCGGCGCGCGAGTGATCAAGCTCGAACGCCCCGAAGGTGATTTCGCACGCGACTACGACGCCCTCGTCAACGGCGAGAGCGCCTACTTCGTCTGGCTCAATCGCGGCAAGGAATCCGTCGTCGTCGATCTCACGCAACCTGATGACCGCGCACTCTTCGAAGCCTTGATCGCGCGTGCCGATATCTTCCTGCAAAACCTCAAGCCCGGCGTCATGGCCAAACTCGGCTACCCGATCGCCGATCTCCGCAAGAAATTCCCGCGCCTCATATGCTGCTCTATCGCGGGCTACAGCCCCGACGGCCCTTACGCCAAACGCAAAGCCTACGACCTGCTCGTGCAGGCAGAGTCGGGCCTCGCCTCCATCACCGGCGGCCCAGAAGCGCCCGCCCGCGTTGGCGTTTCCGTGGTCGATATCGCCACCGGCATGAACGCCTACGAAGGCATTCTCGAAGCCCTGCTTCGCCGTGCGAAAACCGGCGAGGGCGGCGAAGTGCAAGTGTCGCTGTTCGGCTCCATGGCAGAATGGATGACCGTGCCGCTGCTGCAAGCCGGCGGCGGCAAGCCACCACAACGCGTCGGCTTCTCGCACCCAACCGTCGCGCCCTACGGCGTGTTTGCCACGCGCGACGGCACGCCCGTGCTCATCTCCATCCAGAACGATCGCGAGTGGGCCACCTTCGCCGCAGAAATCCTGCAACGCCGTGATCTCGCCAACGATCCAAAGATGGCGACCAACGTCGCTCGCGTCGCCAACCGCGCCGAGATGGATAAGCTCATCGCTCAGAATTTTGCAACGCGTGATATCGACGGTCTTGCAACAACCTTCGATGCTGCTGAGATCGCCTATGGCCGCGTCAACGACGTGCACGGCCTCACAGCCCACCCTCATCTCCGATTGTCGGCTGTCGCAACACCGTCCGGGCCAGCCAGCCTTCCGGTGCCCGCAGCCCACCACGTCGGCGCTGGCCACACCTATGGCCCCGTCCCCGCCAAAGGTGCCCACACCACTGCCGTCCGCCGCGAGTTCCGCCCGGCTTGATCCTCCCCGCTTGATCCTCCCGGGCTTGCAATGCCGCCGCTCCGATCTAAGCTCCCGCAGTCACATTGCAGCACGCACTCAACGGGAGACCCGCCATGACCACCGTCAAGCTATTGACTGATGCCGAGGCCGCACCCGCCGCACGCGCCGTCTTCGATGACATCCGCAAAACCCGCAAAACCGACTTCGTCAACAATGCTTGGCGCGCCCAGGCCAACGATCCCGTCGCGCTCAAACGCACGTGGGACAAGGCCAAAGAGGTTATGGCACCCGGCGCGCTCGATGCGCTCACCAAAGAGTATATCTATCTGACGGTCTCGATCATGAACACGTGCGAGTACTGCATCCACTCGCACACCCATTTCGCCCGCGCCAAAGGCATGACGGACGCGCAGTACAACGAGCTGCTGCAAGTGATCGGCCTCGCCACCGAGGGCAACCGCATGATGACGGCCATGCAGGTGCCCGTCGACGAACAGTTCAAGGTCAAGTAAGCGCCACACGCGCTTCAGCGCACCCCCAAAGGAAATTGCGTTCCATGACCGGCGCCGTTCTCGCCATCGACCAAGGCACCACCTCCAGCCGCGCCATCGTGTTCGGCTCAGATCTGGCCGTCCTCGGCGTCGGCCAGCAGGAGTTCCCACAGCACTTCCCGGCCTCTGGCCATGTCGAGCATGACGCGGAAGATATTTGGAAAACGACATTGGCCACGGCGCGCACCGCCATCGAGCGCGCCAAGCTCTTGCCGCAAAGCATTGCCGCCCTTGGCATCACCAATCAGCGCGAGACGTGCCTGCTCTGGGACCGCCGCACCGGCAAACCGCTCCACCGCGCGCTCGTCTGGCAGGACCGCCGCACGCATGACATGTGCCAGCGCCTCAAGGCCGAGGGCCACGAGCCGCTGATCACCGCCAAGACCGGCCTGCTGCTCGATCCCTATTTCTCGGGCACCAAGCTCGCCTGGCTTCTCGATAACGTGCCCGGGGCCCGCGCACAGGCCGAAGCAGGTCACATCGCCGCCGGCACCATCGACACGTTCTTGTTGTGGCGGCTGACCGGTGGCCGCGTCCACGCGACCGACGCCACCAACGCCTCGCGCACATTGCTTTACGACATCCACCATGGCGATTGGGACAGCGACCTGCTGCGACTTCTCAATGTGCCACGCAACATCCTGCCCGAAGTCCGTGATAGCGCCGCCGACTTCGGCACCACAGATCCCGCCCTCTTCAGTGCCGCCATCCCAATTCGCGGCGTCGCCGGCGATCAGCAGGCAGCCCTCGTCGGCCAAGCCTGCTTCACGCCAGGCATGATGAAGTCCACCTACGGCACGGGCTGTTTCGCGCTGTTGAATACCGGCACAACACCCGTCGCCTCGACTAATCGCCTGCTGACAACTGTCGCTTATCAACTTGGCGGCCAGCGGACCTATGCGCTCGAAGGCGCGATCTTTATCGCCGGTGCCGCCGTGCAGTGGCTGCGCGATGGTTTGAAGATCATCGATAGCGCGTCGCAGTCGTCCGCTCTCGCCGCCGCTGCTGATCCCCATCAAGACGTCGTGCTGGTGCCGGCCTTCGTCGGCCTCGGCGCACCCTACTGGCAACCGGAGGCCCGCGGTGCCCTCTTCGGTCTCTCGCGCAACACCGGGCCCGCCGAACTAGCACGCGCAGCACTTGAAAGCGTCGCGTTCCAAACACACGACCTGTTGACAGCGATGCAGCGCGATTGGCCCGCCCCCGCTCAAACTGTGCTGCGCGTCGACGGCGGTATGGTCGCCAGCGACTGGACGATGCAGGCCCTCGCCGACATCCTGAACGCGCCAGTCGACCGGCCAGAGATACTGGAAACAACGGCGCTTGGTGCCGCTTGGCTCGCCGGCCACCACGCGGGCGCATGGCCCGATCAAGCGGGCTTTTCAAAACTCTGGCGCCGCGATCGCCAATTCACGCCGCAGATGTCGTCCGCATCGCGAGCAAAAAAGCTGACCGGTTGGCAGCGCGCGATTGCTGCCACCCTCAGTCACGCCCACGCGTGATCCGCCAAACGAAAAAGGGCGTCACTTGCGTGACGCCCCAGTTTTCAATCGGTCTGTCGTCATACTCCCGGGTGGGTGCGGCCAGTCGCGGCCTTGGAAGTCCGGGGCGGGACGATGCAGACGGCTTTCAGTCGTCGTGGGAGATGCACTAATAATCAGAGGCGATAGCGGATTTGATCCGACCAGAAGCGCTCAAGCCGCACCAGCGACTTATTGAGCATTTTGAATTCCTCAAAGCTGACCTGGCCGACTTGTTCGACCGTGCCGAGCTGGCGTTGATAGAGATCCTGAACCACCTCACAGGCATCCTTGCCCTTTTCAGTGAGGCTGACACGCACCGAGCGGCGATCCGTATCGCTGCGCTTGTAGTGGATATAGCCCATGTCGACGAGCTTCTTCAGATTGTACGACACGTTCGAGCCGAGGTAGTAACCACGCGTTTTCAGTTCGCCGGCGGTCAGCTCACTCGAGCCAATGTTATAGAGCAGCAGCGCTTGCACGCTGTTGAGTTCGGAACCGCCGAGGCGGTCAAATTCGTCCTTGATGACATCGAGCAGCAACCGGTGGAGACGCTCAATCAGGCGCAGTGCCTGCAGATATTCGCCTTCGACGACCGGATCTTTGCTGGGCTGTTTGGGCGCGCTCGGGCGCAATGCATTCAACGCAACGCTCATAGTAACTTTCCCTGCCGTTTTGGATATGGTTTAACGCCTGCCGGTGTTCCGGCTTGAGCAGGAAGTTACTGGAAAATATCTAAGCCCCCCTTAAGTACCTTGGTAAATAGACAATGACTTGATAACCGAAGCGATGCGGTTTTCGGCCTTAAACTGTATCAAAATCGCCCAATCGCAATTTCAGCGCGGGTCGGCAGACTAAAGTCCACAGAATTGTTGTCGAGATTGATCTGGCCAGCAGGTCCGGAAAATTCAACGGCGGCTCGGTGCGCCGCAATCAAGCTTTCTCGGAGGTCGCACGCGGCCGCCCGTGTCAAAATCTGGTGGATCGCCGACAGGTCCGCGGCACTCTGCCTCTGCAGCATTGCCAGCGTCGCGCGCGCCCAGTCAGCCTCTGCATCTGTTTCGGCCGCGAGGTTCGCGACAACACCCGCAACGGACGGCGCCGAGAAACAGCGTGCGATGGCCGCCGCATGCGGCGCCAGCTCCAGCATACCGAAATCAGCCTGCACCATATCAAGCACCGCATCGACCGGTTGGCTGTCGGCGACAGCGGCGATGATGGCGCCATAGGCATCTGCCGCGATCGTATGCGTGAGCAGACCCAGCGCCAGCGCATCAGCAGCGCCAATCGACTGCCCTGTCAACGCAAGATACATCCCCGCCGCACCGGGAAGCCGCGCCAGCGCATGCGCCACCCCCGCCACAGGCAGTCCAGCGCGCGCACTGAGCCGCGGAACGGCGAACCGGTAGCCGTGACCACCAACGCGATGCGTGGCCAGTGTGGTTAAGCTGATCGCGGCACCGCTGAGCGCCGTATCCAGCAGCGCAACCGATGGCTTCGCGAAACACTCAATCCGCCAGCAGAGCGAAGTCAGAGCCGCCACCTCGATTGCGACCGTCGGCCGCACCGCATTCGGCGCCGCACCGGCCTTGAGAACGATCGCATAAAGATCAGCTGACTTCGACCACTGGGCCATGCGCACCTGCCACCCCGCCAGTTCTCTGGCACGGCCAGCGCTGTCGACGGCGGCGTCCGCAAGATCGACGATCCACACAGCCCCGTCGCGCTGCAACCGGTCACCGCCATCATTCGCCCGCATTCCCGCTGCTGCTTGGCCACTCCGGTCCACAGGTTATCCTTATCGACATCTGTTTCGGTGCCCCCCAGAGACGCCGCCAGATTTGGACGGTATACGGATAGCAGCGTGAGGTGAAAAGTGATTCGGCGGTGAGATGGACGCCGCGAGCCCGAGACCGAACACAATCCTCGGGTCGAATTCGCTGATGCTGGATGCGCGCGAAGCGTGCGTCAATGCAAGTGTGCGTTGTGACGTTCGGCCCGGTACGACCCGGTCGGACATGTAGGGTATTGATGTCCAGTGCAGTAAGCGTTGGGGGCGTCGCCGGTTCTAAGGTGTCGGCTATGGTGCGATTGAATGTAATTAAAGCACGGTCAGTCAGCAACCGGCTCAGCATGGCGGCATGCGCGGCTGGAAGCATCGTGCTGTCTTTCGGGTTGGCCGATGCCCAGGTTGCGCACCCGCCCGCGCAGACCATCCCCCTCCAGCAATCGCCGGTCACCACGGAGCCCGCCGCGAACCACGGATGGAGCGCAGCTGACATCCAAATCGAACAGGCACGGTGCAATAAGCTGCTCAAAGCGCTCGACATTGTCGCTAAGCCAGCAATTCCGGTGCGCGAGCATGAATGCGGGGCCGCAGCGCCCGTTGAGCTGATCAGCGTTGGCAAGTCCCCTCAGGTCGCCTTCTCCCCCCCCGTCACTGTGACCTGTGATCTCGCCGTCGCCTTGCATCGCTGGGTCACAAAAGACCTCCAAACACTGTCCCGCAAACATTTGGGCGCGCCCGTTGTCCGCGTCGACACGATGAGTTCCTACTCTTGCCGAACCGCTTATGGACGCAAAAACGCGCGCTTAAGTGAACATGGCCGCGCCAACGCAATCGACATTCGCTCATTTACGGCGTCCAACGGCACGACCAGCGAAGTGCTTGCGGACTGGGGACCGACAGGGACAGAAATTGCTGCCCAGGTAGCAGCCGCCAAACGGCTCGAAGCGGAACGCGCTATTGCCGCAGCCAAAGCAGGACCGCCGTCACGAACACAAGCGCATCCGGGAGCGTTGGCAACGGCACCTGCCAGCAATGGCATCGCCACCGGCAGCATTCCGCCAACTGCATCAGGGCTGGCCGACATGACCCGTCCGACCATCTCGCTGGGGTCCCGTGGGAACTCCAGCAACCCAATGGGCATCCCCATGCCGTCCACATCCAACACCGGCCTCGGGATTTCGACAGGTTCAGGCTTGCCATCACGTCTCGGCGGACCAAAGGCGTCCAGTGCGGAAGCCAACGCGCTGTCAGGCAAGACCGATTTTCTACGCGGCGCGCATGCCACAGCCTGTCAGATTTTTGGAACCGTCCTGGGTCCCGAGGCCAACGCCGCCCATCGCAATCATTTTCATGTCGATATGGCCGAACGGAAACTGCGGTCCATCTGCGAATAGGCCCCGCCAGACAACCCTGCCGCGGTCCCGACATCGAATTTCTGAATTTTGCCACGCTGCGCCACAAACCTGCGGCGAATGTGGAATAGTGTTGCCGTAATGTGGCAATACCACTAGCCGGAGGCGGTTACCGTTGAGGCAACGCGCCGGTGCGGTACCGTGGGGTCGCCGCGCGTGGGGAGATGGAGAGCGATGGCAAAGGTCAAGCAGTCGGAGCTAGCGCCGGCCACGTTGCACCGGACCATGTCGAAGCCCGGCCGCTTCATTCTCAACATGCTGGTCTTTCTGATCATAGTTGCAATGGTTGCGGCACTCATCAGCACGACGATCATGGCGGCGGTACTCACTAATCTTGTTCTGAATGGTCTGATCATCGGCGTCTTCATCTTCGGCATTCTCTACTGTTTTCTCCAGGTTATGCGGCTTTACCCAGAGATCCGCTGGATCAACGACTTCCGCATTGCCGACCCCGGACTGTCGCAAGGGCCGCAGCCAAAACTGCTATTGCCCATGGCCAACATGCTGCGCGACCGGCGCGGCACGCTCTCCTTGTCCACAGCCGCCATGCGATCCCTCATGGACAGCATTGGCGCGCGCCTGGATGAGGCGCGCGACACCGGGCGCTATCTGGTCGGCCTGCTCGTTTTTCTTGGGCTTCTCGGCACGTTCTGGGGCCTTCTCGATACCATCAGCCAGGTCGGCAACACGATTACCAAACTCGACACCAGAGCAGGCGACGCCGTCGTCGTCTTCGATGAGTTGAAGGCCGGGCTTGCAGCCCCGCTCAAAGGCATGGGCACCGCGTTCTCCGCGTCATTGCTCGGCCTGTCCGGTTCTTTGATCCTCGGCTTTCTCGAACTGCAAGCCAGCCACGCCAGTGCACGCTTCTACAATGAACTCGAGGAATGGCTGTCTGGCATCACCGACTTGAGCCCAGCCGGCGGCGGGTCTGACGCAGCCAGCCGTCAGTTGACGGCCGCGCTTTACGACATGCAGCAATCAATCACCGAACTCTCACAGCGGCTCAGCGTGCCCGGCAATGCTGCCATCGCTGCGTCAAGCGCTGACGGTGAGACCGTGCGGCATCTGGCAACCGGCGTCGATCAGCTCCTTCTGCAAATGCGCGCCGAACAACAAGTGGTGCGGCAGTGGGTCGATGAACAATCGGCACAACAGTCGGAAGTTGCGTCGGTGCTCAAAGACCTGGCGCAGACGATCCAACGCGGTACGCGATAGCGGCTTTAACGCCGGGAGAAGACTTGGTCATGGCCCTCGGACGCGGTCGGCGGCGCGAAAGTTACGGCGAGTTCTGGCCAGCGTACGTCGACGTGCTGTCGACGCTGCTGATGGTTCTAACTCTGCTGCTTTCCATTTTCATGCTGGCGCAATACTTCGTCAGCCAGGAAGCAAGCGGCAAAGACACTGCACTCCGCAGACTGACCCGGCAGATTTCCGAACTGACATCGCTGCTGTCGCTCGAGAAAAGCAAAGGTCAATCAAACACTGATGAACTCGCCGCGCTGCAGGCGTCACTGGCCAGCCTGAAAACGGAAAACACGCGCCTCGGTGGTCTCTTGGCCGCCGACGACGACAAAACGAAGACGGCTGATGCGCGCACCGCCGCTGTCGCCAAAGACCTTGACGCCCAGAAATCACTTTCGACCGAAGCCCTCGCAAAAGTCGACGTGCTCAATCAACAGCTGGTCGCGCTGCGCCGTCAAATGGCAGCAATCCAGGAGGCGTTGGGCGCCGCCGAAGCTAAGGACAAAGATAGCCAGACGCGCATCTCAGATCTGGGCGCGCGGCTCAATGTCGTGCTCGCCAAGCAGGTCCAGGAGTTGCAACGTTTTCGGTCCGACTTCTTCGGCCGGCTCCGGGAATTGCTGCGGGATCGCAAGGACATTCGCGTCGTCGGCGATCGCTTTGTCTTCCAATCCGAGGTTCTGTTCCCGTCGGGGCAAGCGCTGATGACCGTCGAAGGCCTCGCCGCGATCGATCAGCTGGCCTCCGCCATTGTCGAACTCGAAAAGCAGATCCCCAAAGAAATTGATTGGTCGCTGCAGGTCGATGGACATACCGATGCCCGCCCCATCAACAGCCCGCAGTTCCCCTCGAACTGGGAACTATCGAGCGCGCGCGCAACCTCCGTCGTCAAGTATCTGATCAGCCGCGGCGTGTCGGCACGGCGCCTGGTAGCCGCCGGCTACGGCGAGTTCCAGCCCTTGGAGGACGGTGCCGCCGAGGACGTCATGCGGCGCAACCGGCGGATCGAGCTCAAACTCACCAACCGTTGAGCACGCCACACCGCACCGCAGCATTCGCGATGCGTGGCGCCCTGATCGCGAGTTATGCAGAGGCCCCAACAACCGCCTAGCGGAAGTTGCCAGCGCATGCTACTTTCGACGTAATCAAAAAATGGCTTTGGGGCATTGGTGGATTGGAATGCGGCCGGCAACGGCGGCAACCGTCTGCAGATGCGGTGCGCGTTGGCCTCGTGCCGGAACACCAAACCCGCACAGACGGGGCGGGTGTTTCAGGTGGGATGCCTCCAAAATTTTGGTACGCGAGGAGACCCCCATGCTGTTAAGCAAGCGCTGCCCACACACGAACGTGGTCAATTTTTACGACGAAACCGAGCCCCATATCGCCATCGGGTCAATTACGAAGTGCGGAACAACCGCAGAGAGTTTGGGCTACACGTGGCGCTTCTATGCAGCAGACGAGTCGCGGTGCGGGCGCACAGTCGATGCCCCATCTGCGGAGCGAAGCCTGCGAGCCCTCCTGTTTCACACCGTCGTCTCACATGGTGCCACGGCACATTGAGTGAGCGCGGGCAGAATACCCCGGCTGTGAGGATAACGTCTTCGGCGCTTGCCGTACCTGGCGACCACCAATGAGCGGTCGTGATCACCGCATTGCGCATGTCGTCGGTAGCATCAATCGGGACATCGTCGCTTACGTGCCACACCTGGCCCGTCCCGGTGAAACCGTGCTGAGCACGCGCGGCGCCCTGCTCCCTGGCGGCAAGGGCGCGAATCAAGCCGTCGCCATCGCGCGCTTAGGCGGCCGCTGCCGCATGGTTGGTCATATCGGAGCCGACAGCTTCGGCGCCGACATGACCGCGTTTCTAGCTGGCGAAAACGTCGATATCGCTGGCGTTAAGCAGGTTGCCGGCGCACCGACGGGCTTCGCGCTGATTAGCGTCGATGCCACGTCAGAAAATTGCATTACTGTCGTGCCAGGGGCGAATGCAGAGTGGCCGGCAGGGCTTCCCGAATTCGCCGTCGCGACGAATGATATCGTCGTCGCGCAGCTGGAAGTGCCTCTCAGCATCGTCATAGCAGCCTTTGGCAGAGCGCGCGCGGCCGGCGCACGGACTGTGCTCAATCCCGCGCCGTTCCAACCGTTGCCGGACGCCTTGATGGCGCTGACAGATATTCTGGTGCTGAACGAAACGGAACTGATGGATCTCGCAGGTTCGAAGCGGGCAATTGTCCCAACCAACGACACCGAGCTATCAGGCCTCTTGACGCCCATTCTGGCCCTGGGCCCCAGCTCTGCCATTGTAACACTTGGCGCCGCGGGCGTGTTCCTTCACCAGCGTGGTTCCGCGCCGGTTCGCTTGCCCGGACACACCCTTGCCGCCCGCGATACCACAGGCGCCGGCGATTGCTTTGTTGGCGCTCTGGTCTGCGAGCTGCTCCGCGGCCAGAACACCGTCGCCGCCGCCCGCTACGCGAATGCAGCCGCCGCCCTCAGTGTGCTGCGTGACGGCGCCGCTGCGTCCTTCCCAAACCGCGCCGAAGTCGACCAGTTGCTCCGCAAAGCAGCCAGTTGACGTGAGCCTCGCAAACCGCACTTCGACGGCGGTGCCGCGAAGGCAGTTCCCGCGGCAATCGCCTTGAGATGGTCATGCCTTGACCGCTCGGTGTCCATCCTGCCGCCACGAACCCCTTGAAAGATCATCGTTACTTGACCAGCAGGGCCGTGCTGCGGAACGCGGTAGCCAGTGCCGGTTCGCTAGGCTTGCAAGCGCCAACGAGAGCCGCGCTCACGGGCCGCTCTTTCGCTGTGAGAACACGCTAGATGACACGTCCTGCAAACCCGCTCACACGTCGCGAGCTGATCAAGACATTTGGCTTGTCTGCGTTACTGCTGCAGCCGGTGCTCCGCAGCATGGCTTACGCCGCCCAAACGCCTTTCGAGGCCGCGCCACGTTACGTCTTGTTCTTCAAAGGCGGCGCCTTCGTGCCAAGCCGCACCAGCCCAGCATCCTTGAGCGAACTTGCCAGCACACCGATTGCGGCCCTCGCACCCCATGCCCAGGACATCATCCTATTCAAGAATATGAACATCCACGGCGGCAGCCCAAAAAGCGACGGCTACAAGGAAGAACATGCGGCCGGTGTGATCGGTTGCTCGACAGGCAACAGCTACAAATATTTCAAAAACGATGCCTACTTTGCCTACACCGACAACGAGTCCATCGATATCCGCATCGCCAACCACTATAAGGCGCGCGCCGATCTGAAGGACGTACCGCTTGCCAGCCTGCATGTTGGTGGCGGCGCGCACTCGGATGCCGATCAAGTCGGCGTCGGCAGCCGGTTCATCTCGTTTCGCAACCGCCAGCCGGGCGACACGCGCTACGGCAATGCCATCGAACCCCATCAAGATGCCGGACAGGTCTATGACCTATTGATGCGCGCCGCCGTCACAGCCTGCGCCACGCAGTCAAATCAGCCCCAACAACAAGCCTCCGCCATCAACGGCGCACTCGCACGCCGCGCCCGCGTCGTCGATTTCATCCTGGCCGACATCAAAGACGCCAAACGTCGCTTCGGCCTCGATACCGAACACGCCCACAAACTCGATGGCATGCTCGAAAATTGGAGTGAGGCCGACAAAGCCGTGCGCCAGCAGTCGCAAGGCCCGGCTGAACGCACCGCCTCCGCTTTAACGGGCGCCGCACCGAAAGCCTGCACCGCGGCCGCACGCCCAAGCGGCAATGGCGCCAATAAGTTCAACCTTGACCAGCTGTCCAGCGTGCACGACCAGATGATCGCCATGATCAAACTGGCCTTCGAGCTCGATCTGACGCGCGTCGCCGCTTTCACCTTGTCGGGTGGCTCAAGCGGACAGACTTGGCCAAGCCGCGGCGTGCACAGCGCGCATCACCAGCTAGAGCACAGCGGCAACGTAGAAGCCCTCGTCAAGATAGACAGCTATTACAGCGAAAAGTTTGCAGGTCTACTGTCGGCCCTCAAGTCCGTCGACGATGGCGGCGGCAAGTCGGCCCTTTACAACAGCTCGGTGTTTCTCGGCATGGAATGCTGGTCCAACAGCTCCAGCGGTCACTATTTGACAAACATTCCTTTCGTCTTTGCGGGACAAGGCGGCGGCCGCTTCAAGACCGGCCGCATCGTCAATGCCAACGGCCGCAACAACAACGATCTGCATGTATCATGCCTCAACGCTGCAGGCATCGACACCAAAGCATTCGGCCTGCCGAGCCTCTGTCAGGGACCGATCATTTGACCGCGAGATCCATCCGGATGATCAAGCTGAACCCGCTTCGATTGCGCACGCTCGTCCTGGCTTGCATTCTGACCACGTCAATAGCGGCCGCTTCCACCCCACCCGCAAGCGCCCAGCGCGCCGCACCCATTGCCCCTGACATCGAAGCACTCGCACGGCAGCACTTCCCAAGCGACGAACGCAAAGCCCCGGCAACGCGCCTCGTCAGACTGACACGCGATCAGCTCGATACATCGATCGCAGCATTGCTCCCTGGCTACGGGATCAAATCAATCAAAAGCGCCATCGCCCGTGATCCGTTACAGACCAACTACGAATATGCCGAGCTGGTGGGATTGAATGCCGTCAACATGGCAGGCCTGACCACCTGGATCACTGGCATCGCACGGCGTGTTGGCCAGAACCCGGCCGGCGCAATCAAATGCGGGGCAGCGGACGAAACGTGCCTTCGCGCGCAGGCCACCAGCTTTATAACCAAAGCATTCCGGGGTGACATAACACCGGAACGGCTGACAGCCCTTGTCGAGTTCTACCTAACGTCCACCAAGGAGGCCGGCTTCGCGCAGGCAACCGCCGACTTGGTGGAGGTGGTGCTGAATTCGCCGTCGTTTCTGTTTCGCAAGGAAATCGATACCGTCAGCAATGATCGGCTGTCTCCCGCTCAACTTCTGCAAGCGGTCACGTACACCATTGCTGACGCGCCGCCAGACGCCGTCACGCTGTCATCAGCCAACGCAGACCAGCATCTTCGCACAGGCGCCGACGCAGCAACAACGATTGGTGATTTGATCCAGTCCCGCGCCGGCCGCGCGAAGCTTCAAAAGTTCTTCAAAGCCTGGCTCGAGATCAGGGAACCCAGTGATTTCACAATTTCCCAAAGCGTCTTTCCCGAATTCAAGCCAGCGTACGCAACGGCGATGCTGACAGAGACGCACCAGTTCCTCTCGGCGCAGCTAAGCAGACCGGCGCCATCTCTGAAAGACGTGATGCAAACAGTCACCGTCGATGGCGAAGGCTCGGGTGAGCCCGCCGCAAGCGATCCCATCGCCGCCAAGCTCGCAGAAGCCGATACCGCCGCCCGGATGGGGCTCTTGACCATGCCGGCTGTACTCGCGTCCCACTCTGGTCCGACCAACTCGCGGCCCATCAAGCGTGGCGTGTTCTGGGCACGCAAAGTGATGTGCATGGAAATGGAGCCGCCACCAAAGGAACTGCACGCCAAGCTTTATGACATGTCCGGCGTGACCGAACGCCATCGCATCGAACAGTCAACCAAAGGCGCCGCCTGCGTCGGGTGCCACAAGATCATCAACCCGCTGGGCTTCTTCCTGGAAAGTTACGACGCACTCGGCCGCATGCGGACGCTCGACAATGGCCAGCCCATCGACACCAGCATTCTGATTGACTTCCTCGGCACACCCCCAACCAAAACGGAAACGGCCGTCGATGCCGTCAAGGTCCTCACCGCGTCGGCCATGTTTCAGCAGTGTTTCGTGCGTCAGATGTTCCGGTTCTATATGGGCCGCACCGAAGAACCATCAGACGACACCGTTCTCCGCCGCATGTTCGTGACGCTTGCAGCCGGCAACGAACAGGACATCTTCAAGACACTCTATGCCTTAGCGTCATCCGACCGGATGGTGCGGCGCAGGTAGCGCCCCATCCGGCAGCGTGGCCTATTGCTTAATGCCCACATCCGACGATCCGCCTTTCAGTCGCGGGCGTAGCTCCCGGTAGAGATTGCACTTCTTTTCCGGACGGTAATACTCCAGCATCTTGCACCCGGTGTCGCCAACACATCGCCCCGCACAGTCGGCATAACTGATGCCATACGTGACAGTCGCTCCGGGGCCTTCGATCCAAACACCAGAGAGCTTCACGATACGCACCGGCGCTGATCCCGCAGCCGGCGGCGCAACCGTCTGGGCATGCGCAAGTGTCAAACTCAGCGCGAACGCGATTGCGCTAGCAAAAACCATGGGACGCATATCTCAACTCCAGCTTAGAACTCTTTCTAATTCTCTAAGAACGACCCGCCCCTCTATTTGCGCCGCTTCACGTCGCTCCATCGGGTCGGGGTATGGCATTGCGCGCAGTCTGTCCGCCGGCCACGGTGCACGTCGTCATCCTTGTGGCAGGCGATACAGGCACGCGGCTCGGGTTGCCGCGTCTCGCGCAAAGGCTTGATGTGGCAGGTCGCGCACGCCACGCTCGTATGCTTGCCGATCAGCGCAAACCCAGTCTGCGCATCCGAATGCGCGAACGTGCCCGCCTGCTGACGGGCCTTGAACAGCGCAATCTGTTCGGCAAGCGGCCGGGCCTTGACACCCCCAAGCGCCATCGGAGCCTCACCGGTGCGGCGCTCAAGTTCCGCATACAGGGCGGCACTGTCATCGGCGCCGGCGACCGCTCCTGCATTTTCCACCCTTTGAGACGGCACATCCGCAGGAGCACGCATGACAGCGGAAGGGCGTGCAGCGCGCTTCGGCGCGCCGACAAGGGTCGGCTCCCTGTCGAACGCCGGTGCGGTTTCTGGAAAGTGCGTCGGCTTGCTCAAAACAACTGGCACCGGGGCCGCAATAGGCAGTCCGACACCAGGCTGCGGGGAAGGTCGCTCTGCAACCTGAACTGGACTATCTTCTGTAATTGGCCCCACTGGCGCTGCAGCCTTCTGAGACGGTGCATCAAGATCCCACACCGCGACCACGTGCAACCCACCCGCAACGATCATGATGAGGAACAATGGTAGATGAAAAAGGCGCCATCGCGCCCAGATCTGCTCGCGGATAGACCGGCCGGACGCAGCGCGCGCGATCCGCATGTACGTACCATAGTGACCAGCGATGGTCCGCCGCAGCTGGTCATGTCTGGCGTCGTCGAGACCAAGCTGTGCCGTTGCGTGCGCGATATAAAGTCCGATGGCCCGTGCGATGCGCGCCCTCCGGCGCTCCAACTTTACCCGCGCCACCAGGCTCGCAACAATACCACGCCGCGGCGTCAGCAAGCCCGCATCAAAGGACATTAGTTCCTGCAAGACGGCCTCGCGGACCTCCACCAATGCGTCAATCCGTCGAAGTGTGGCGCCAATCGCCGCCAGCTGCTCCTGCGCCCGATGCTTGTTGGCGTAGAACCCAGCGCTCACGCTGGCATAAACAAAATGTCCAGCAAGGCCGCTGACGGCGACCGCGAGCATGGTCCACAAAGCGACGTTTGCGTTCGCGCTGCCGGTCCCAAAATTTGCGTGGTACAGGACGAGCACTGGCCCGAAAATGCCGAACAGAATATGAAACTGAAACCACCCGGCCACTTTGCCAAACCACCGGCTCTTCGAAAGCGCCTTGCGCAACGGATAAAGCAGCAACAGCGCCATCATTGTGGCGCCTGTGACGCCAAGCCAGAAGCGCAACCCACGGCCAAAGCGAATATCTGCGAGGCTCAGCCCAAGGTGGTCGAGCAGGCCGTCTGCACTCGCAGAACCCGTGCGGATATCGAGCTTCAGCATCAGGCCGGGGAGCAGCACCAAAAACGCCACGGCAAGGGAGGACAACACCGTTGCGGTGCGCGCCCCTGCGGGTCCCGATTTTGTCACATCTGCAGCGCCAACCGTGCTCTTCCCGGCTTTCAACGACCGGTCGGCCGCGGAGATGTCTATGGCTGACTGTTTGCTCAAGCCCAACATTGCCCCTCGTCTCGAACCGCTGCGCGGCCGCTCAGAGCCATGTTTTATTGGGCAACTGGTTCAACATTGTGTTGGAGAAAAAGCGAAGCGGGAATTGGTCTTTTGCCTCTGTCGCGCCGCAAGCGCACGGCAGAAGTCGGCCTATGATTGAAGCCATCTCCAATACTGGTTATGCCGCCTACGCGCTGTCATTGGCCGGATTGTGGCTGGCACTTGGCACCGGGCGCAGACTGCGCGAGCGGAACGCCACCGCGCGGCACCACCGCGCGGTCGATAGCGGCGCGACAGAGCCACCGACCCTGCATCCCACGATTGATCCGCAGCTGTGCATCGGCTGTGGCGCCTGCGCGCATGCCTGCCCGGAGGGCGACATCATCGGCATGCTGGGCGGCAAAGCGCAGTTGCTGGAGCCGTCATCTTGCATCGGCCACGGCGCATGCAAGACAGCGTGCCCTGTCGGCGCTATCGAACTTGTCTTTGGTACCGCTCGGCGCGGCGTCGATATTCCAGACGTCTCGCCGTCGTTCGAAACAAGCGTGCCAGGCATCTTCGTCGCCGGCGAACTCGGTGGCATGGGATTGATCGCCAATGCCGTCGAGCAAGGCCGCCAAGCCATCGAAGCAATTGGGCGTCGCGCCACTGCGTCCGAAA
This sequence comes from uncultured Alphaproteobacteria bacterium, assembly GCA_963847145.1. Classification (GTDB taxonomy): domain Bacteria; phylum Pseudomonadota; class Alphaproteobacteria; order Rhizobiales; family Hyphomicrobiaceae; genus JABFRJ01. The sequence goes on along the minus strand of CAWJYN010000007.1, from coordinate 1,000,307 downwards.
GTGGCCAATACGATGTCGTGATCGTCGGCGGCGGTCCCGCTGGCATTGCAGCCAGTTTGACCGCAAAGAAGCAGGGCCTCAGCTTTCTCACCCTGGAACAGGGCACGCTGGGTGGCGCAGTAGCACACTATCCACGATCAAAGATCGCGATGACCCGGCCAGCTGTTTTGCCGCTCTATGGCAAGGTCCGGCTCAAGCGCGTGCGCAAGGAACGTTTGTTGGCCCTCTGGGAAGCCATTCTTCACAAGACACAGATCCAGATCCATCAAGGCGTTCGCGTCGACCAAATCGCCGCAACCGACACGGGCTTCGACATAGCCACCTCAGCCGGCACCGTACGGGCAGCCTCCGTGCTGCTGGCAACAGGCCGCCGCGGAACGCCTCGGCGTCTCGGCATCGCCGGCGAACACCTGCCGAAGGTCGCCTATGGCCTTGACGATCCCGCACGCCTGCGCGGCCAGCACGTCCTCATCGTCGGTGGCGGCGAGAGCGCATTGGAAGCGGCGGTTGCGTTGGCAAAGGTACCAACCGCCAGCCTCACACTGAGCTATCGCAGAGCGCTATTTGATCGAGCGCGGCCAGCCCAGCGACAGCTGTTCGAAGCAGCATGCGCGGCAGGACGCCTCCACGTCATGCTCGGGTCGCACCTGACATGCATCGAGGAGGATCGGGTGCGCATCAGACAAGGCGCCACCAGCCATGAACTGCGCAATGACGCGGTCATCATTTGCGCGGGCGGGTCGCTTCCGACCGAACTGCTGGCTAGCATCGGTGTCAGGGTGGAGCGCAAGTACGGCACCAAGTAGCGCCGCACGTGCCCCTCCGCTTAGAGGCCCTTCGGGTGGCGCATAAACTCTTCGATGATCTCGGGTGGTGGCTTGATGAAGTCTGACACGCGGCTGGCGCTGAGCCCCGACAAGCGTTGCAGTTTGACGGACATCTCGGCCTGCTTGACCACGATCGGAATGCCATTGATCACCGGTGCACCGCCGATCACGTGGCTGTGCAGCTTCGAGAACAGCAGCATCGGGATGCCGCCGCCGGGAATGAGAACGTCGACACCTTTGTCGACCAGGGGTTGCGCTTGTTCGGCAAACAGACGCTCAACGTCTTTGGCCAAAGGCCCTGCCTCATAAGCTTTGAGGATCTGGCCCGGCTCGAAGGTCATGGCGTGGACGCCGGTGACACGTTGCTCCAATCCATATTTGCGGATCTGGTGATGGAACCACGGGATGTACCGCGTGTTGATCGTCACAATGCCAATGCGCTGGCCGAGCTGGCAGGCGTGCAGCATGCTCGCCTCTCCGAGCGCGACAACGGGAATATCGACGACCGAGCGGGCCTCATAGAGGCCTGCGTCCTGGAAGTGTCCGATCACGAACGCGTCGTAACCGTCTCGTTCGGCCCGCACGGCGTTGCAGATCACCTCGCGGGCGCAACGAAACTCGACGATGGAGTGGGCGTAGTTGTCGTGCGGCGTGATACCGTGGACATCGACGGTGGTGCCGGGATCGACAATGTCGGCGAGGTGGGCGCGCAGACGGTCCCAATAGGTCGCACCATTCTCGTAGTCGACGTAACTCTGATACCAGATGCGGATCGGCTTGCTCATGGTGCTCCTCGGACGGAGTGGATTAAATTTCGCGGCCAGGCCTACACCACCGGTGGACGCACCTTGCCGAGCTGCTTGAGGACCGCCAGGAACTCGCCAAGCTTGGCCCGCCGGAACGCCTCCACATCGCGGCCGGACCAGTCGTAGAAGCCCTGGCCGGACTTCATGCCGATGCGGCCGGCATGCATGTTATCCTCGATGACGTGCGGCGCGATGAAGCGATCCTGACCCGTTGCTTCAGCCATATAGCGGCTGGCGTAGTAGAGGATGTCGCCGCCGCCCCAGTCGATGAACTCGACCAGCCCAAGGACGGCAAATCGAAACCCGAAGCCATATAGAACGGCCTTATCGACATCCTCGGCGCTGGCGACACCTTCTTCAACCAAGCGCGCAGCCTCATTCATGGCGAGCGCCTGGATGCGCGGCACGATGTAGCCGGGTGATGCGCGACACACGACCGGCACCTTGCCGATGCTTTCGAGCAACCCAACCAATTGCTTGGTGACGGCCGCATTGGTTCCAGCATGTGGGCTGACTTCGACCAGTGGGACGAGATAGGCGGGATTGAGCCAGTGCGCGTTGAGGAACCTTTGTGGCCGCGCGGTCATGCCAGCCAGCAGCGTCGAGAGAAACGTCGATGTCGTCGACGCGACGATGGCGTCCGGGTGCGCGAGCTGATCAATCAGCGTCAAGGCCGCGCGCTTTGCCACCTCTGTTTCGGGCACGCCCTCGAACACATAGGCGGCGTTTGCCAGAGCATTTGCCGCATCGGTGCACGCATGAATGCTGATCCGCGCGAGGATCACGGGAACAGCTGTGGCACCAAACTGACCGAGTTCTGCCAGCGTGCGCAACGACCCCTCGATCTCGGCCATCGCGGCCTGCTTCAGCGCCGCGAAATCTGCAGGCGCGCGCGCCTTGATGTCGATCAGCCGCACATCGTGGCCGGCATACGCAAACGCATGGGCGATGCCGCGGCCCATGCGGCCAGCGCCGACGGAGGCGATGATGGCTGGTAGCGCAAGTGTCATCGCTCACAAACCTTGTTGCAACAGCGCTTGCAGTGCGTGGATATTCAGCTGGTCAAGTTGCAGGCGGCCCAGCGTACGGCCGGTCTTCAGAAAGTCTTGACCTGCAGCGATGCCACCGAGCGTCAGCAGCCCTTCAGCCGCCGGTGCCGGCACCTTCGCCCAGTGGGCGAGTGATACAAGCAGCGCTAAGCCGTGGCCGATATCCTCGCTCATGTAGCGGTGATCGGTAAGGTTGAGCTTTTCGTGCCAGTCACCTGAGTTGACCAGCTTCTCGTGCGCAACGTTGCCATACATCCAGGTGCTGGTGGTGTAGTGATCGGCCAGCGGGAAGTGCGGTGCCGCGTAGCCAAGCCGCTCGCGCAGCGCGATACGTTCCGCATCGAGGGCGTCGTGCACGCGCCGGATGGCAGCCTGTGTCCCCTCCTTGTGAATGTCCCAGCGTTCGAAGTGCGCGATGGGGCCAGCATTCATCAGGATCAACGGCGGATGAATGATCGGTCCCGCGTTCATCAGGGCCGCCGACAGCGCGTCCTCCACGGCTTCAATCACGTTCGGGAACGCACGGCCTATGATCGCCAGCGCGGCCTCCGTATGGCGTGACGGAAACACGCCGGTGGGCAATCGCGTCGCACGCGTGGTGATGGCGATTTCGGCAGGGCCGTGCTTGCGCGTGAGCCAAGGCAGCGTTCCGGTCTCCGCGCCGATTACCTCTGCCTTGGAGCCGTGCTCGCGGATCCAGCGCGGTACCAGATAGGCGCCAAAGGTGCCGGGCGGCAGAAAGACAATCTGACCGTCGGTCACGTGTGGCGCCAGCAATCGCGCCACGTCCGGTTGGCTGAAGGCTGGTAGCGGGGCCAGGATCAGATCGGCGCCACTCACCGCGGCGCCGATGTCCGTGGTTGGCATTGCGATTGAGACGTCGCGTTGGCCACGGAAGTCCTTCAATGTGACTGTGCGATGCTGCAGCACAGGCTCGAATGCTGCTCGATCGCGCCGCCAGAAGCGCACCTCGTGGCCGGCCTCGCTCATGTCGGCGGCAGCGGCATAGGAGCCGTTGCCGCCGCCGAGAACGGCGATCTTGAGCGGGCGAGGTCCCGCCGGCGTCACTTGTAGAACTTCCACTGTCCCTTCTCGAGCTTGACCAGCAACACCGACCGCATGTCGGTGCCGTTATGGCTGCCCGGCGCGAACGTGTAGATTCCATGGGCACCGACTACGTCCTTGGTCGAGTAAACGGCATCACGCAGCGCTGCACGAAACTCCGGTGTCTGCGGCTTCGCCGTCGCCATGGCGCGCTTGGCGGCATCAGCCAGGATCAGCCAGCAGTCGAATGAGTAGGGCGAGAAGTTATCGGTGGAGGCGGCGTTGTTGGCCTTCTGGTGCATCTCCTTGAAGATCAGACCGATCTTCTTGTTGGGATGATTGTCGGCCAGCTGCTCGACGACCATGATCGGGCCGGTCGACGCAATGAGCCCTTCGGCTGAGGCGCCCGCGAGACGTACGAAGTCTGGATTGATCAACGCCGGTGTACCGAACAGTGGGCCTTTAAAGCCGCGCTCAGCCAAGCCGGTGAACGGCAGTGCGCCGCCGGTGCCTGAGCCGCCAGCGAGAAACGCATCCGGATTAGCGGCCATCACCTTGAGCACTTGCGCGGTCACGCTGGTGTCGGCGCGTGCGTAGCGTTCGTTGGTGACCAAGGTCATGCCATACGTGTCGGCCTTAGCCTTGGCATTGTTGTAGACGAGATCGCCCCAGGCGTCGCTGAAGCCGATGAAGCCGATATTCTTGATCTTCTGACGGTTCATCTCATCGACGATGATGCTCAACATGTCGCGCGGGCTCTGCGGAATAGAGACCGCCCAGGCTTTGCCTTCCACTTGCGGTACTGACGGCACTGGCGTCGGTGCGATGACCGGCACCTTTAACTCACTGGCGACCGCAATGAGTGCAGCCGTTGCCGGCGCGCCCGCCGTCCCGATAATCACATCGACTTTGTCTTCCTCGATCAGCTTGCGCGCGTTCTTCGAAGCGACAGAGGGATCCGAGGCATCGTCCAACAGAATAACGCGCACCTTCTCGCCATTGATCTCCGGCATGTACGCCTGCGCGGCAGCGATACCACGCGCATAGGGCAAGCCGATGGATGAAACGGGTCCGGTCTGCGACGTGATAACCCCGACGACAATTTCGGCTGTGGCTGGCGCTGCCACCGCCGCAATCGACACAACTGCAACGGCTCCCCTACGCATCAATGATCTCAGCATTGGATTTCTCCCCGCCCCGCAGGGCCGCACACCAACGTCTGCCGGCACAATGCCAGCAACCCGTCAAACTCAGTTGTCCACGATCGGATTGATGGAAGGATACTGGGCAACGCGCCAGCGGAGGCGACGAACGTCATACGTCGCGGACGGCCGGGAGGGCAGGTGAAAGGTCAACGCTGCGCTCAAACGGGGCACTGGCAACCTCGGCATAAACCGCACAATTGAATTACTTTAGCCTTGAAGCATCTGGCCAGCAAGGGTGAGTTGTGTCTCAATGTGAGCGGGGGCCGCCTTACAATCGGCGGCGCGGGACCGGGTGGCACATGGACAGTCAGATCGCGCTACTGCTGACCATCGATGGCATCGCCAACGGCGCGATCTATGTTCTGATTGCACTTGGCACCGTCTTGATTTTCTCCGTGACGCGCGTGATGTTCGTGCCGTTCGGTGATATCGCAGCGTTTACAGCGCTTACGCTGGCATCGATCCAGATCGGCCGCCTGCCCGGCACGATCTGGCTGGTAATGGTGCTCATCGCAACCGCCGTTGCGATGGAAGTGTTCCAACTGTTGCGGCGCGGACAAGCGCAAAAAATCGGCCGCTGCCTGTTCTTTATGATGCTGCTGCCGATGCTGCCGATTGGCTTGGCGTTTGCGACCAACGGGATCAAGCTGCCGCTGCTCGCGGAGATGGCACTGGCGCTGCTGATCGTCTTGCCGATTGCACCGCTGATCGACCGCATCGCCTTCAGGCCCTTGGCCGATGCGTCGGCACTGGTGTTGTTGATCGTTGCGGTTGCTGTGCACTTTGCCATTTCCGGGCTAGCGCTGTTATTTTTTGGCCCCGAAGGCTTTCGCACCGAGCCGATCTCGCGTGAGCTGTTCCGGATTGGTGGCGTCACGATCAGTGCGCAAGTGCTGTTGATGGTCGGTGCTGCGATCGCGTTCAGCGGACTGTTGTTTGTGGCCTTCGCGCATTCTGTAACGGGCAAAGCGTTACGCGCAACGGCAGTCAATCGCGTGGGCGCGCGCCTTGTCGGCATCCGGCCCAATACAGCGGCAACAACCGCGTACTTACTGGCCTCCGTGCTCGGCGGCGTTTCAGGCCTGCTGATCGGTCCAGTGACAACGCTCTACTACGACAGCGGCTTTCTCATCGGTCTCAAGGCGTTTGTGGGTGCCATCATTGGCGGGTTGGCGAGTTACCCGCTCACCGCCGCCGGCGCGATCGCTGTCGGCATCTTGGAAAGCTTTGCCTCGTTCTGGAGCTCAACGCTCAAGGAATCGATTGTCTTCTTCTCACTCATTCCGATTCTGATCTGGCGCTCGCTGGTGACCAAGCACCACGAAGAGGAAGAGGAGGAGATCGTCTGATGCGCGCGCTGTCTGAACGCACCCTCCTGCTGATCGGTGTGGCCTTGCTGGCGCTGGCGCCCTTCATTGCAAGCCCCTACTCGATCACGTTACTCAACTATATCGGTATTGGCGCCATCGTGGCGCTTGGGCTGGTTCTGATGACCGGCTTTGGCGGCCTCACGTCGTTCGGTCAGGCGGCCTTGGCAGGCGTTGGTGCCTACACGACAGCATGGCTCACGACGGCTGCGGGCCTGTCGCCCTGGATCGGGCTGCTGGCAGCGGCCGCTATGACGGCCGCGGTAGCGGGACTGCTGGGGGCGGCGACACTGCGGCTCGGCGGACATTTTCTGCCGCTGAGCACGATTGCCTGGGGCATTGGCGTCTACTTCACGTTCGCCAACATCCCCGGTCTTGGGCAGCATGATGGCCTGCGCAACATCCCCCCGATTACACTTTTCGGTGCAAGCCTCGCGGCCAATGGTGCCATTTACTGGTTGATCTGGCTGTTTCTGGGTGCCGCCATCTGGCTGGTCTCGAACCTGCTGTCATCGCGCGAGGGGCGCGCCATCAAGAGTCTGCGCGGCGGCGCAACCATGATCGCCAGCCTTGGCGTCAATTTATTCCGCATCCGGCTGATCATCTTTGTCATCGCCGCCGTGCTGGCGGCGTTGGGGGGATGGCTCTATGCACACATGAACCGCTACGTCAGCCCGTCGCCGTTCGAAATCCGGCCAAGCATCGAGTATCTGCTGATGGCGATGGCAGGTGGTGCGGTGTCGGTTTATGGCGCGGTGTTCGGCGCAGCGATTGTCGTGCTGATGAAAGACAAGCTGCAGGATTGGATGCCGCTGCTGTCCAAGAATGCTGCGCAGCTGGAGATTGTGGTGTTCTCCGTGTTGCTGGTGGTCCTGCTGCAGCACGCGCGCGGCGGCTTTGTCTCGATTTTTAACCGGCTGCTGCCCAAAACACCGCACATGCCGCCGCAGGCGCAGGAAGGCTTACCGCGCCGAACGCAACCGCCCATCGGAACACCGCTGCTTGAAGTGAGCGACGCGATGAAGCGGTTCGATGGCCTTGTAGCCGTCAACAAGGTCGGCTTCACGATGGCCACCGGCGAGATCCTCGGCTTGATCGGCCCAAACGGTGCCGGCAAAAGCACCATGTTCAACTTGGTCACCGGTGCACTGCCGAGCAATGGCGGAACGTTCCGCTTTCTAGGCCACGACATTACCAACCGGCCGCAAAGCCGCATCGCACGGCTCGGCGTTGCGCGCACGTTCCAGCACGTGAAACTTCGGCCAACGATGACGGTTCTCGACAACGTCTTGCTGGGCGCCTACGTGCGCACGCGGGCGGGCTTTCTGGCAGGCGCCCTCCGGCTCGACCGGAGCGAAGAGGCGCACGCCACGACTGAAGCCATGCGGCAACTCAAGCGCGTCGGACTGGCAGACAAAGCGCTGGAACTTGCCGGTAATCTGCCGCTCGGCAATCAGCGAATACTGGAGGTGGCCCGGGCGCTGGCTGCTGATCCAGTGCTGATTGTGCTTGATGAACCAGCCGCGGGGCTCAGGCGTCCAGAGAAAGAAGCACTGGCGGCACTCCTGCGAGCGTTACGCACGGACGGCATCAGCGTGCTGCTGGTGGAGCACGACATGGAATTCGTCATGCAGCTGGTCGACCGGATCGTTGTGATGGACTTCGGGTGCAAGTTGATGGAAGGCAGTCCGGCGGAGGTCCGCGCCAGTCCGCGTGTGCAAGAGGCCTATCTCGGAGGTGTCGCATGACGCGGCTGCTCGAGGTGCACGACGTCAGCGTCAGCTACGGCAAGGTGGAAGCGATCCGGTCGGTGTCCCTGAGCCTGGATGCGGGCGAGATCGTCAGCATCATCGGCCCCAACGGGGCTGGCAAAACAACGCTGCTGGCAGCGCTGATGGGAATGCTGCGGTCGCAGGGCAGCATCCGCTACGAAGGCCGCGATCTGGCGCAGGTGGACATCGAGGATCGGGTCGACGCCGGTATGTGCCTGGTCCCAGAGCGGCGGGAATTGTTCGGCGATATGCCGGTGGCCGACAATCTGCTGCTGGGGGCCTACAGCCGCCGGGCCGACAAGGCCGGTGTCCGGTCCAGTTTTGACGATGTCTATGCGCGGTTTCCGCGCCTCGCCGAGCGCCGGACGCAGCGGGCGGGAACACTGTCGGGCGGCGAACGGCAGATGCTCGCCCTCGGCCGCGCGCTGATGGCCAAGCCGCGCCTGCTGATGTTGGATGAACCGAGCCTCGGATTGGCGCCGCTGATCGTGCGCGAGATTTTCCAGATCATTGGCTCGTTACGGCAAACAGGCGTCGCCATCCTGCTGGTCGAGCAGAATGCCCGCGCCGCACTCGAAACGGCCGATCGCGCGCACGTGCTGGAGACGGGAGAGGTTGTTCTGTCGGGGCTCGCGCGCGATCTGATGACGGACGTGCGCGTCGCGGCAACTTATCTTGGCACGGCGTCATGAGTGCGGACGCGGCACTGCCCTATCGCTATGCGCCGGCCGAGCGGACGATCCCGGCGATGCTGCGTGGACAAGCGGCGCGCCTCGGCGATACCGCGCTGTTTCAATGCGGCGACGAACGCTGGAGTTACGCCAGAACAGTTGAGATTGCAGCACGCATGGCTGGCCAGTTGCAGTCAGCCGGTGTCGTGGCCGGTGACCGCGTGGCGATTTTTTCGAAGAACCGCCCGGAGGTCTTGCGGCTGCTGCTGGGAGCCGCCTGGTGCGGTGCGATTGCGGTGCCGATCAATGCAGCGGCACGTGGACCGCAGCTGCGCTATGTCGTGGAGAACTCCGGCGCCAAGATCCTCGCCATCGAAGAAGATCTGCTGGACGTGCTGCAGGATGCCCCCGTGGCAGACCTGCCGATCGAGCACATCTGGGTCTTCGGCACGGGCGCTTCACCCTGCACGGTTACAAAACGGGTGACGCCGTTCTTGAGCGACGGCACAGCAGTGGCGCCCCATGCTGTCCGGCCAGAAACGCCGTTCGCGATCCTCTATACGTCCGGCACGACCGGGCCATCCAAGGGCGTGATCTGTCCGCACGCGCAATTCTACTGGTGGGCGGCCTATACGTGCCGCTTCCTCGACATCCGCCCCGGCGATGTGCTCACGACAACCCTGCCGTTGTTTCACACCAACGCGATCAACACGTTCTTTCAAGCGCTGCTGTCGGGCAGCATCTTTGTAGTCGAGCCGCGTTTCTCGGTGTCGGACTTCTGGCCGGCCATGCACCGGACTGGCGCAACGGTGTCCTATCTGCTCGGTGCCATGGTGCCGATGCTGCTGTCGCGGCCGCCAACGCCAGGTGAAAAACAGCATTGCTTGCGGACCATCCTCGCGCCCGGTGTACCGCCGGCGTTGCACGCCGCGTTTTTCGCGCGCACAGGCATCGCGCTGGTGGACGGCTACGGCTCGACGGAAACAAATTTCATCATTGGCACCCGCACCGCTGATCGCGTTGATGGCCAGATCGGCCTGCTGTCGCCAGGCGTCGAGGCCCGCATCATCGGCATTGACGGACAAAACGTTCCCGCAGGCAGCGCTGGCGAACTGGCACTCCGCGCAGCCGACCCTCTCGCATTCGCCAGCGGCTACTTCGGTATGCCGGACAAAACCGCTGAGGCGTGGCGCGACGGCTGGTTTCATACCGGTGATCGCGTGCGCCAGGAAACCAACGGCGCTTTCGCCTTCGTTGACCGCCTGAAGGACAGCATCCGGCGGCGGGGCGAGAACATTTCGTCGTTCGAAGTTGAAGCCGTGCTGCAAAGCCATCCGGGTGTGGCCGTTGCCGCCGTCTTCGGTGTGCCCGACGCGCTTGCCGATGAGGAAGTCATGGCGTCCGTCGTGCTCACGACCGGTGCCGTCACTTCCGCCGCCGAGCTGGCGGCGCATTGCGCCCGGCTGCTGCCGCGCTACGCGGTGCCGCGCTATATCCATTTCGTCGGCGCGCTGCCGACCACTGAAAACGGCAAGGTCGCGAAGGCCGAACTGAGACAGCGCGGCGTGACGCTCATGACGTGGGATCGGGACAATTCGCCCCCATCAACTTGATTAGTTGATCCGAAGTGAGAATGATCCGTGCGGCGCACGTGCCCCACTCAACCGCCGCTGCCCTTTAGAGCGTGTGCGATGAGCTTACGCATCAGGCTGGGGAGCGCTTCAGCAGGCAAGTCGCGGCGCGCAACGAACTTGCAGCGGGCGGGATCCGCCCACAGATTAGGTGCTGCATCGACCGGCACGAGTGCGCGATAAACCTGCACTTCCAGACGGAAGTGCGTGAAGACGTGCACGACGTCGCCAGGCACTGCCCACCAGTCAGCACGGACCGGTGCATCAACAAGGGCGTCCTTGCCGGTGGCACGTTCTGCCTCCCAGGCCGAGGAGGGCACTTCCATCATCCCACCGAGCAGTCCCGAGGGCGGACGGCGGCGGAGCAGAACTGCGCCATCCTCGCGCAGGGCGACAAACGCGGTAGCGCGGCGCACTGGGCGCTCAGCCTTGACGGCGCGGCGAGGATACGTTTCTTCGAGGCCGTTCTTGTGCGCCGCACAGGCACTGGCGATGGGACACATCAAACACAACGGTCGCCTCGGCGTGCAGAGGGTGGCACCGAGATCCATCATTGCTTGCGCAAAATCCCCGGCGCGCTCAGCGGGCGTGATGGCTTCGGCGGCGGCGCGCATTTCGAGCTTGGCTTTGGGCATCACAGTTTCGATGGCGCGCAGCCGGGCGGTGACGCGTTCGACATTGCCATCGACAACGACGGCCCTCCGCCCGAAGCCGATCGCGGCAATGGCGGCGGCGGTGTAGGCACCGATGCCGGGCAGCTCTCGCAGGGCCGCTTCCTTGGAAGGGAACTTGCCGCGATGTTGGGTTACAACGGCTTGGGCACAAGCGTGGAGGTTGCGGGCCCGCGAATAATAGCCAAGCCCGGCCCAGGCGGCGAGCACATCGTCGAGCGGTGCGGCGGCGAGCTTGCGGATCGTCGGCCACTTTTTGGTAAAGGTGGCGAAGTACGGGATGACGGCCTTGACGGTCGTCTGCTGCAGCATGATCTCGGACAGCCAAACGCGATAGGGATCGGCTTTGACGCCGGGCGCATAACGCCAAGGGAGTTCACGGCGATTGCGATCGTACCACGCAAGAAGCTGCAGGGCGACGACGGAGGGCGCAGTGGCGGCGCTCGCCGTACGTGCTTTGTGTTTTGGTGACGATGAGACGGTGCCCGCGTCGGCCGGGTCATCGGCGGCGCGGCGCGCGCGAGTAGGTTTGTGCCCCATGTCCATGCCACACCCCCAAATTTGGAACGGCGGCTGCCGATGTCACTCAGTCACCTTCGTGAAAGAACACCGAATCACACGATGGTAAGCTATTTGACGACTGGGCGATATCTCATGCGGTTCTTGGTGCCCGACGCCGAGCCGGCGGCCGTGCAGGAGCACCGCTCAACGCCGTTCTCATCGCTGGCCACCGATCGGCTCATTCGGCGGCGGTCCTTTCGCCAGCACACGCTGCAGTGTTCTCCGGTGCATGAGGAGACGGCGCGCGGTCTCGCTGATGTTGCCGTGGTGCTCCGCAAATATTGTCTGGATGTGCTCCCACCGCACCACCTCCGGACGGCGCGCATGCCCGGGTGGCGGCGCGTGCGCATTCCGCGGTGCGAGCAACGCGTCGATCATTTCATCCGTATCGACAGGCTTGATGAGAAAGTCGATGGCACCGAGTTTGATCGCCGACACCACCGTTGGGAAGTTGCCATAGGCGGTAAGCATAATGGCACGCGCGTCCGGCCGGAGTGCATGCAGAACTTCCAACACCTCAAGTCCCGAACCATCTTGCAGCCGCAGATCAACCACAGCAAATGCCGGTGCCGCGTCTTGAATGCACGCGATGCCCGCTGCGACGCTGGATGCTGTGCGCGTCTCAAACCCGCGTTGGGCCAAGGCCGCGCCGAGGCGCTCCAGAAAAATGACGTTGTCATCGACGATTACGAGCGAGCGGTCGTCGGGGAGTTCATCAGGCTTGAACGAGAAATCTTCAGACATCGACCGCACCTTCGGACAAACAAGTTGAGACTTGGCAGGCGACTGCAGGCGAACTTTCGCGTCAGACGGCGCCGGATCAGAGCTTGCCGGACAGCAGCAGCCCGTACGCCACCAGCCAACCGTACGCGTACGCCGTAATGAGCCCACCGCGGCCGCGCCACGCAAGATCAAAGTCGGCGCGAGCCTGCGAGCGGAGTACGGCTCGAAGAACCAGCAGCATCGACAGAACGCCCCACATGCCGGTTGCGGCCAACGCGGCATTGGTCACCCACCAGGGACCAGTGGTGGTTTTCGAGAACAGTGCGATAATCGGAAACGCTGACGCAAAAGGCCACACCAAAGCTGCCGGCAACGCTGTCATCCATCCGGCAATCTTGCCCATTTCGGCTTTAAGCGTGGCCAGCGGCATCGGCGATATCCGTTCGTCAGTTGTGTCAGCTCAGGTTGTTCTCACTGCATAGCCAACGGCACCGAGCCAAAGGCAGATCACCATCCGGCGAAGGCGTCGCACCCCACGGCCGGCCACCTCCTGCCTTAGGAAGCGGGTGCAGGTCGGTTGTCCGGCCCAGGTTCAGCGAATCGTTCAGCCCATGGTAGGCTAGTAACGTCACTTGTCGCTTCGAACCCAGCACCCGCCCATGACCAAGAAACCAGCGCCTGCTCCAGCAAAGAAGCCGTTCTTTTCGGCGCGCGCCGTTGGCAGCTTTGTGCCAGGCCTGACGCGGAAGGCATTTGAAAAGTATGGGTTCTCAGCGGCAACGCTGATCACCGACTGGGCGGCGATTGTCGGTCATGAGCTTGCCAGGCAGACGTCGCCGGAAAAGCTGAAGTGGCCACGCCAGCCGGAGATCGCGGACACAGACGGCGCCCAGACACCGAAGACGCCGAAGACGCGGCAGGGGGCAACGCTGTTCATGCGCGTCGAGGGCTCGCGGGCGCTGGAGATTGAATACCAGCGCGCGCAGATTGCCGAGCGGGTTAATGCTTATTTCGGCTATCGCGCGGTGGCGGATATCCGCATCGTGCAGGCGCCGTTGCCAAAGCCCAAGGCGCCGCGCGTAGCGCGAGTTACGCCGGCTGACAAAGTTGCGCTGCCATCTGTGCAGGACGAGAACTTGCGTGCTGCGCTCGAAAAACTCGGCGCGGGGATACGGGCGAAAAAGCGGACAGCCGACAAGGCGTAGCGGCGAGCGCACATCGGAGATACACGTATGAAGATCGGCTGGTGTGCTCCATTGAGCGAGGCGCGCGGCGTTGCCGAGGCGGGCCTCGACTTTATCGAAGTGCCGATCGCCAAGTAGCAGTTTGAAATAGACAAGTCGTTTGCGGCAGCGAAGGTGGCCGCCGCAATCCGGGCACCGGCCGTCACCCCTATCCAGAATTTGTGGCACAGCTGATCAAGGCGGGTTATGGGGGCTTGGTCCCGGCGGAATGCAGCATCAGTGATCCGCTTGAGGACCGCCGCCAGAGCCTTGCATTTCGGCAGCATTGGCCGCGCGCAACCCAAGAGAAGGCACGCCCATGATCCGCGGCACGACCAAGCTGATTGCACACCTCGGCTATCCGACAGAGTTGTTCAAAGCGCCGATGATCTACAATCCGTACTTTGTGAAGCATGGGATTGATGCGGTTGTCGTGCCGATGGGGTGCAAGGCAGAGGATTACGCGCAGTTTTTGCAGCTGACGTTCAAGCTGTCGAACATCCACGGTGCACTGGTCACGATGCCGCACAAGGTCACGACAGTGGCGCTGCTGGATGATGCGAGCACAACGGTGAAGGTAGCGGGCTCGTGCAATGCCGTGCGGCTCGGTGCCGGTGGCCGGCTCGAAGGCGATATGTTCGATGGCGAGGGGTTTGTGCGCGGCGTGTTGCGCAAGGGGCGCGTGCTGAAGGGGGCGCGGGTGCTGGTGGCCGGATGCGGCGGCGTAGGCTCGGCGATTGCGGCGTCGCTCGCGAAGGCAGGTGTCGGGACGGTTGGCATCTATGACGCCTATGCGCCGATGATGGACGGATTGGCAGGGCGGTTGCGCGCGCACTATCCCGCGATGGAATTGCGCACGGGCTCGCACGATCCGGCGGGCTTTGACGTGGTGGTCAACGCGACGCCACTCGGCATGAAGGATGGCGATCCGCTGCCGTTTGACGTGAGCCGCATTGCGCCAAGCACATTCGTCGGTGAGGTGGTGATGAAGACCGAAATCACGCCGTTTCTGGAAGCAGCGCGCGCGCGCGGCTGCGCCTATCAGATCGGCACCGACATGCTATTCGAGCAGATCCCGGCCTATCTCGAGTTTTTCGGCTTCCGCACCGCGACGCCGGATGAACTGCGCGCTGTGGCGCACATCAGCTACTGATGCCTTCCAACACACGGCGCGTGGCGGCGATGGCTTGGCGGGCCCAATCGCGGCTGCCGAGTTGGGCGATGCGGATGTCGTTGGGAATTTCGAGGCTGACGGGAAGATCGGCGGGCAGAGCTGTGAACAATTCGCGCAACTGGATGCCGCCTTCGCCTGGCAACAGACGCTCGTGCCGCGCGGTGTGCAGCAGGCCGTCGAGCGTTGTTGGGATTTCGGCAGGCGCATCGCATATCTGCGCATAGTGCAGCAAGTGACGCGGAATAGCGCGGATGTCATCGAGCGTTGAGCCCGAGCGCGCAAAGTGCAGCGCGTCGACGAGGATGCCGCTGTTGGGCCGGTTGGCAGCTTGCACGATTTGCAATGCCGTCTTGGCGTCGGGCACTTTGGTCCATGGCATGAATTCGAGATTGGCGGTGAGGCCATAGGGCGCGGCAGCATCGCAGAACGTGCCGAATGAGTGCAACAAACGCGCGGGCTCCGGATCGGTGCCAGCAACGAGCACGGCTTTGGCACCGAGTGCGCCGGCAACATCAAAGAACGGCTGCAAGGCTTTCGCATCGAATGCGGGCGACAGCCAGAGCACTTCGAGATCGAACACGGTAACGCCATGGGTGGCGATGGCGGCTTTGGTGTCAGCCAGCATTTGTGCGTTTTCAGCGAGCGGCCAGGAGGGGCCGCCGGGTGTCGCGGGCAAAATGCGCAAGCCGACCGTCGCGCAGCCGAGTGCTGCAGCGGTGGCGACAGCTGCGGGAGGCGCGAGATCGGGGATCGTCAGATAGGCGAGGCCGTAGGCGCGGGACATGGCAGCGATCCTTTTCAGGCTTTCGCGACGGGAGATTTTTCGGCCGTTGTCTTGAGAGCAGCCTCGGCGGCGTGGTGGGCGGCGATGTAGCCGAAGGTCATCGCCGGGCCGAGTGTGATGCCGCCGGCTGGATAGTTGCCACCCATCATACTCGCCATGTCGTTGCCGACGGCATAGAGGCCGTCGATGGGGATGTTGTGCGCATCAAGCGCGCGGGCGTTCTCGTCTGTGCGCAAACCAGCAAAGGTGCCGAGGCTGCCGGGCACGATTTTGACTGCGTAGTAGGGTGCGGTTTCAATGGGCGCGACGCAAGGGTTCGGCGCGTGCGCGGCTTCGCCCTGGAGTTTGTTGTAGGGCGTTGCGCCGCGATGGAAAGCCGGGTCTTTGCCGGCGCGGGCATGTGGGTTGTAAGTGGCGATCGTTGCTTCGAGGCCTGCTCCGTCGATGCTGCAGGCATTGGCCAAGTCGCGGATGGTGCGGCCGGTCTTGAGATAGCCGTTGCTGATCCAGGGTACTTTTGGAAAGGGAAATGGCCGCACCCGGCCGAGCCCGTAGCGGCGGATGAAACGCGCATCGCAGATCATCCAGCACAGCGGCGGGACACCTTTCGGCGTAGCACGAAACAGATCGCGCATGACGTCGTGATAGGCGTTGGCTTCGTTGGTGAAGCGCTGGCCGGTCGGCAAGACCATAATGAGGCCGGGCTTGGCGCGTTCGAGCAAATGCGGAAAGTGACCGAACGTGCCGTCGCGGTGCGGCACGCGCGAGACTGGTGCCCAGGCGCCTGCATCGGGGAAATCGCGGACGCATATTGCGCCGGCGGCCTCGCCTATGCGCAGACCGTCGCCGGTGTTGGAAAGCGGCGCGGCCGACCAGTGTTCATGCCCCGTGGGCGCGTGCGGAAACAGCTCGGCCATGCGGGCAGCATCGTGCGGGAAGCCGCCACAGGCAAGCACGACACCGCGGCGGGCTTGGACTGTGATCTCGCGGCCGTTGCGCGTGGCGATGACGCCAGAGATGCGCGTGGTGATGCGGGTGGCGGTACGCGTGAGGCTGCGCACGGCAGTGCCCGTCATGATGCGCACGCCGAGCGCATCGGCGGAGGCGAGCAGCCGCGCAACGAGGGCGTTGCCAGCAACCAGGTGCATGCCTCGGCCGTGCACTGCAGCGTCGGTGGCATGGCGCGCGACCCGTTTGGCGGTGTGGACGAACGAGCTGGAATGCCGTGTGGCGTTGAGAAAATGGCGCAGGTCAGCACCAGCGGCGATGCCCATGCCCCAGGGCGAGATTTCGCCGAGGGGTGGTTTGAGATCTGCAAGGCGCGCGCCAAGCTCACGGCCATCGAAGGGTGCCGCGCAGATGGAGCGGGCTTTGCTGGCCCCCATTGACGTGTGGAAATCCGGAATGAGATTGCCATCGACAAAGGCCATGCGCGTATGCGCCATGAAGAACGCGACCATGCGCGGGGCTTCTTCCAAAAAGCGATCAACAAGTTCGGCGCGATACTGATTACCGAGCTCGTTGCGGAGATAGGTGCGGGGGGCGTCAATGTCTTCATCGTGGCCGCCGGCAACGGCCAGCGGATTGCGCGGCACCCACATCCAACCACCAGACCAGGCGGTGGTGCCGCCGAGCTGCAGTTCTTTCTCCAATACGATGACGTCGAGGCCGAGCCAGGCGGCAGTGACAGCGGTGGCAAGGCCACCCGCGCCTGAGCCAGCAACGATGAGATCGCAGCTGTGTTCCGTACTTTCTGTCATGTGCGTTGCTCGCCGCGCGTCGCGTGCAGGATGGCGCGGTGGGCGAAGACGAGCGCCGGGCCAATGGTGATGCCGGGGCCGGGGTAGGTGCCGCCCATGATCGACTGCATATCGTTGCCGATGGCGTAGAGGCCACCGATGGGATGGTTCTGCTGATCGAGAACTTGCGCGTGGATGTCGGTGACCAAGCCAGCGGACGCGCCGATGTCGCCGGGGAACAGGCGCACCGCATAGTAGGGTGCGGTGCGGATGAAGCCAAGATTGGGATTGGGCGTGTGGGCGGCATCGCCGTTGACGCGATGATAGATGGTGGTGCCACGGCCGAACTCGGAGTTGGAGCCGGTTGCGGCAAAGTGATTCATGGCGGCGACGGTGGCGGCGAGATTGGTGCCGTTGATCTTCAGCAACTGCGCGAGCATTTCGATGCTGGCCGCTTCGACCAGATAGCCATCGGCCTTGTAGGCGTCGAGGCCGCGCGCACCGGGCCGCACCATGCCGAGGCCGTATTTGTTGAGCGCGGCTGCATCGGCGATGAGGAAGGTGGGCACCGCTTGCGTGGCCATCATGGCGCGCGCGAACTCGTGGTAGGAAATGGACTCGTTGACAAAGCGGCGGCCTTGGCCGTTGACGCAGACAGTGCCAGGCTTGCCGCGGTCGAGCACGAAATGCGGGAACACGGCCGTTGTGCCATCGGTGCGCGTGCGCGTTGAGACTGGTGCCCAGAAGGCGGTGTCAGCGCCGCCGTCGCCAAAGCGGGCACCCAGCGCCATGGCATGGGTTTGCATCTCGCCGGTGTGGCCGGGCGCGGCGGGGCTGAGTGCGGGTGTAGGCAGAGGGAATAGCGCCGCGCGGCGCGCATCGTTGCGGCCGAATCCGCCAGAGGCACTGATCACACCGAGGGTTGCGGTGATGGTGCGAGTGGTGGTGCCGCTGGTCAGTGTCACGCCTGTGACACGCGCAGTGGTGCGCAGCACCGCAGTGATGGATGTGTTGGTGATGATGTCGACGCCGCGCGTCTGCAACGACGCCAGCAGCCGGCCGATCAGCGCGTTTCCCATCACCAGGCGCGTGCCGCGCGGGCTCTTGAGGCGATCCAAGCCGTAGCGGGCGAGAAGGCCGCTGGCGTGCCTGAACGACGTGGCCGACTTCGTCAGACCAAGCAGGTGATTGATATCGGTGCGATCAACCATCATGCCGCCGAACAGCGTGAACTCGGGGATCGGCGGGCGCAGCTTTTGCAGCGCTGCGCCAAGCGTGCGGCCATCGAACGGCACAGGTTCAAGTGCGCGGCCGCGTTCGGTGGCGCCGTCGGCTTCCTGCACATAGTCGGGATGGCGCGCGTAGGGGCGGAATTTGACCAGCGATTGCGCTTCCAGAAGTGCGATGGCTTCCGCGCCGCTTCCGAGAAAGGCTTGCCGCAGATCGCGGGCGGCGTGATTGCCAACGACGGAGTCCAGAAAGCGCGCGGCTTTCTCCGGGTTGTCGTCGGCCCCAACCGTTTTGGCGTGATGGGTGTTGGGCACCCAGGCGGTGGCAGCCGACAGCGCGCTGGTGCCGCCGAGGAATTCCGTGCGTTCGACGAGCAGAACCTTTTTGCCGGCAATCGCTGCGTAGAGCGCTGCGGCCATGCCGGCAGCGCCGGACCCGGCAACGACAAAATCGTAGCGCGCGGTGTCGGCGATGGTGTCGAGCGAGCCGAGCATCAGACTGTCCTGGTGCCCAGCAGGAAGTCGAGCATCATCGCCTGTTCGGCCTGATACATATCCACGCCATTGGAGGTGGCGCACCCGCGCGCGGCGGCGGCGGCGAGCCACGGTGCGGGCACCGGCTGCGTGATGACGCAGGCCGCGAAGGCAGACGGCGCGAGCTTGCTCACATCGATGGGGAACGCATCGCCCTCGCGCATTCCGGCGGGGGTGGCGTTGGCGACGAGATCGCAACCGGTTGGATCATCGCTGCCGATGGTGATGGGTGTGCGGCTGTGCGTTTTGAGGCGGGCGATGAGCGCATCACGCCGCGTGCCGTCGGCGTCGTGGATCGCCAGCGCGGCGACACCAGCATCAATGAGACCCAGCGCGATGGCCGAACCTGCGCCACCAGCACCCGCCAGCAGAGCGCGCTTGCCCTTCGGCTCGCCGCCTTTGGCACGGATGGCAGCGACGAAACCAAGGCCGTCGAGCATGTCGCCGTGCCAACCGCCATCGGGCAGGCGGCGGATGATATTGGTGGCCTCGAGGAACGTCGCCCGTGGGCTCAAGCTGGTGCAGTGCGCCGCGCAGGCGAACTTGTGGGGAATGGTGACGATGATGCCGTCAAGGTTTTGGGCCAACTGCGCGCCCGCGAGCAATGGCGCCAGATCGGCCGGTGTGACATGCATGGGCACCAGCACGGCGTTATGGCCGCGCGCCGCGAATCCACGCGTCATACCACTGGGCGATTTCACCTGTACGATGGGATCGCCAACGATGATGTAGAGGCGCGTGGCCCCATTGGGAATATCGGCGATGGGGAAGGGCGTCATGGTGCGCTTTCATCGGATCACGTTGTGACGACAGATGCCCGGACCGCCGGTTTTGTGCAAGCGGCTGCGCGCGGGGCATGCGGAGTTGGGGGCCTGCCATGCGGCGGCGCCGTGGCGCGCGCCGCCCCCCTGTGGCATAGGCTGACGGCTCACGCAGCAGGGTCGCGCGCACCGCATGTCTCATCCCCAGCCGATCCGCGCAGCGGCGTCTGCACCGGCACTGCCGCACGTCCGCGCGCGGGATATCGTGCTGCTGGTTGCGTTGCTGGCGGCAACAACAATCCTGTCACAGTTTTTCCGCACGGCGCTGGCGGTGATCGCGCCGGAGTTGATCCGCGATCTCGATTTGTCGCCGCGCATGTTGGGGCTGGCCAATGGCGGGTTCTTTGCCAGCCTGCTGGTGGCGCAAGTGGCAGTGGGTGTGGCGTTTGATGGGGCCGGTCCGCGCAAAACCGTGGGCGCGTTGGCGATCCTGATGACGGTAGGCGCGGCGCTGCATGCGTTCGCAACAGATGGGCCGACGTTTGTAGCGGCGCGGGTGGTGACCGGCTTTGGGTGTGCTGCAAGCTTCATGGCGGCAGTGGTGTTGATCTCGGCGTGGTTGCCAGCGGCACGGTGGAGCACGGGGCTGTCGTGGGTGTTTGGCTCGAGCCAGATCGGCATTCTGGCAGCGGGTGCGCCGCTCGCCTATGCGACGGCGGCGATTGGCTGGCGGCAGACGTTTCTCGGCACCGCGGTGCTGGCGGCCGTGGCGGGTGTTTTGTTTTATGTGTTCGTGCGCGACAAGCCGCCGGATGCAGCGCCGTTGGCTGTCAAACACGATGATCAACCCGGCGCGCTGGACGGGCTGCGGCAGATCCTGTCCATTCCGCATATTCTGCCGGTTTTTGCCTTGTTCGGGGTGGCCTACGGATCGGTGGCGACCATCACCGGGCTGTGGGCCGGGCCGTATCTGAAAGATATTCACGGCCTTGATGCGCCGGCGCGCGGGCTCATTCTCACCGGCATGGCGGCCATTCAAATGGCCAGCATTTTTGTGTTCGGCCCGCTCGATCGTTGGTTCAATACGCGCAAATGGATCATCGCGGCCGGCGCTGCCCTGACGCTCGTGCTGATGAGTGCGCTGGCCGCGTTGGCAGCGCCGCCACTCTGGCTGGTAGTGACATTGCTCTGCGCGATCAGCGCGTCGAGTGCATCGGGTTCAGTGTTGCTGGCACACATGCGCGCGCATTTTCCAAACCATTTGGCCGGGCGCGGCGCGACGACCGGCAACATCGCGCAGTTGGCAGGGGCTGCCATGTTGCCGATTTTGACAGGCTTCATTCCGCCATTGTTTGGCTCAGTGTCGAGTGGATACGCACCGGATGCGTACCGGCTGATTTTTGCTTGCCTGGCGGCATCGCTGGCCATCGGGCTGGTTGTCTATATGGCCCGGGCGCAGGACATCAAACCGCGCGATGGCCGGTGAGCTTGAAATCAGCATGGCCTCAGGACTATGTGCGCGCCGTCAACAAGCCGCCCAGCATCGACCGGGCCGCCGCCTCGGGGCTCGTCCCGCCCGCAAGGATCGCGTCCGTCAATCCCGCCAACGCCTGATCTGCGTCACTGCGAATATGCCGCGCCACCAGATCGGACGCTGCTCGCGCAATCAGAAACCGTGCGCGCCGCCGTCGCCGCTCAATGGATTCAATGGCTAGCCTTTTAATCCCGATCCGCGCGATCTCGGCAGCCAATTCCACGACACCCGTCCGATCCACCGCGCATGTCTTCAACACGGCCGGCGCCGTCTCGCCTGACCGCAACGTCAACGCACTCGTCAGTTGATGCAGCGTCTCTTCCGCCCCTGGCCGGTCCGCCTTGTTGACCACCAGCACATCGGCAATTTCCAGCAAGCCCGATTTCATCGCCTGAATATCGTCGCCCAACCCAGGCGCGCTCAGCACCACCCGCACATCCGCCACTTCCGCCACGTCGATCTCGCTCTGCCCGGTGCCCACCGTCTCGAGCACGATCACATCCTTGCCCGCGCCGTCGAGCGCATCGATTACCCGCACCGCGGCCGGACACAGCCCGCCCAAGTGCCCTCCCGACGCAAGCGACCGCATGAACACGCCATCATCCGCCAACGTCGCCGTCATGCGCAGCCGGTCGCCGAGAATGGAACCGCCCGACACTGGGCTCGACGGATCAACCGCAATGATTCCCACTGTCTTACCGTCACGCCGCAAGGCTTCCACATACGCGTTGACGAGAGTGGATTTGCCGGCCCCCGGCGGCCCCGTGAAGCCCACCACCAGCGCCCGTCCCAGATGCGGCGTCAGCGCCGCAATCAACGCAGGCATCCGCGCCGACCCTTTTTCCAACTCTGTCACGATTGCACTTGTTGTACGCCGATCACCCCCGCGCATGGCTGCGACGAGGTGATCAGGGTAGGTCCAGTCGAGTGGGCCGGCAGGATTGAGCAGCAGCGATGTCATGAACTCGGTGATAAGCCGCTTCGCCATCGCGGGCAACGGGCAGCAAACCGGCAACGGCGATCCATCATGCCTGCTACCGACCGGCAATCACCACGTGCGCCTGAATGGGGGCTTCCATCGGACCATTACCGTACCTCAGCGCCAAAGCTTCGGCCACCAAAGCGGTGACCTCGTCCAACCGCGAGGCGTCACGGTTGACGATCTCGCTTCTCAGCGGCGTTCCCTGACAGAACGCTACTGCCACATCGCGCGGCTTAAGGGCCCGGCTCATTTTGGCAACCGTTTCCACAGCAACCGACGCGAAGCCGGCCTCCAAGACCTCGCGTCGCATAACGTCAACATCATGGTAGCCATGCGGGGTACGCGCCATGAAGTCTGGCGGATCGTTCGGAAAAAACTGGGCAACCGCGTGTGCGACCGCCTCAGCAAATGCGTTTTCGCCGATACGATCCCAAACATTGAACAGCAATCGGCCACCCGGCCTCAACACCCGCCAAGCTTCTTTGTAGCCGGTGATCTTGTCCGGGAAGAACATCACGCCAAATTGGCAAACCACGGCATCGAAACTCTGATCGGGAAACGGCAGCGCCATTGCATCAGCCTGCCGCAGGGTCACTTTGTCTGTTGAGATTCCGCCCGCGGCCGCGCGATCGAGCATCGGCTGGTTCATGTCTGTTGCCGTCAATCGCACGTCTGGCCCAAGATGAGACAGGATGGCACGGGTGAGCGCGCCCGTGCCCGCAGCCGTCTCCAAAACGTCACGCGGCTGCAGCAGGGCCAGCCGGCCCGCGAGATCATCTGCAAAAGGTTCAAAAATCAGAGGGACCATGAACCGGTCATAGATTTCAGGAATTGACCCGGCAAAGACTTTGTCACTGGCAACTTTATCACTGGAAGCCATGGCATTGCTCCGTGTTGTCGCACCTGCCCGCCCACCTTCTCGACCATAGCCGATCGTGGTTTTGAATTCACGCACTTCCGTATCGACTGCCTTCAAACCGGCACCCCAAGCTGCACCTTCGCCAGCTGCTCACTCTCGTGTACACAGGGTTTGTTCCCTCATCCGAGACATCCAATGCCCACCCAACCCGACCTCCTCCTCATCCCTGGCCTGCTCTGCACCGCTGCGCTCTACGCGCCACAAATCCCGGCATTGGCACCGCACGCGCGCGTGACCGTCGCCGACCACACCACTGCTGACAGCCTGGCCGCCATCGCTGCGACTATCCTTGCCAACGCGCCGCCGCGGTTCGCGCTGTGTGGCCTGTCCATGGGCGGCTACCTCGCTTTCGAAATCATGCGGCAGGCGCCGGAGCGTGTCACGCGCTTGGCCTTGCTCGACACATCCGCCAAGCCTGACACGCCCGAACGGACCCAAGGCCGCCGCGCCCTCGTCGCCCGCGCCGAAACCGAAGGCCTCGGGCCCGTCTCACAATTTCTGCTGCCGCAATGGATCCACCCGCGCCTGATGGGCGATGCAGCGCTGACAGCCAACATCGCCCGCATGGCCGCCGACACTGGAGCGACGCATTTCGCCCGGCAGCAGTCCGCGATCGCCGGCCGCGTCGATAGCCGCCCGGGGCTTGCCGCCATCACAGTCCCCACGCTCGTTCTTGTCGGCCGTCAGGATGCGGCAACGCCCGTCGCCGACGCCGACGAGATCGCCCGCGGCATTCCCGGCAGCCGCCTTGTGATCGTCGAAGAGTGTGGCCATCTCTCCACGCTTGAACAGCCTGGCGCCGTCACACGCGCGTTGCAGGAATGGCTCGGAGCCAGCGCATGACCACGACACTCCACCGCCTCGAACACCGCGGCGTTATCGCCCTCACTGGCACCGACGCGCGCGCCTGGCTAGACAATCTCATCACCAACGATCTCACGGCGCTTGCAACCCAGCCGGCGGTATTCGCCGGCTTGCTCACGCCGCAAGGCAAGCTGCTGTTCGAATTCTTCGTAATCAGTCACGGCGCCGATCTGCTGCTTGAGACGCACGCCACCTCCGTTGCAGCGCTCATCAAACGTCTGACGCTCTACAAACTTCGCGCGCAAATCTCGCTGCATGACGCCTCTGCTAGTTGGACATCGCTGTGGGCAATACGGACAACTGCAGCAGACGCGCCAGCATCCGGCACAATTTTTTTTCCCGATCCGCGCGCGCCACAGCACCTCTGGCGCGGCCTCGCGCCGTCAAACATCTCACGCACGGCCGCCGCCCCTGCCGCCTACACTGCCGCGCGTGCGCAACTCGGCCTCGCCGAAGCGCCCGATGACTATGCACTCGGCGACACATTCCCGCACGAGGCCAACTTCGATACCCACGCCGGCGTCTCCTTCACCAAGGGCTGCTTCGTGGGCCAGGAAGTCGTCGCCCGCATGCAAAACAAAAGCGTCGTCCGCAAACGTGTCGTGCGTGTGAGCGCAGGCGCACCCCTGACGTCAGGCGCTGACGTCACCACCGGTGTAGCCACCATCGGCAAAATCGGCAGCGTCGCAGGTCATGCCGGTCTCGCGCTCATCCGCCTCGATCGCGCTGCCGAAGCCCTCGCCAAGGGCGACGCTATTCTCGCCGGTCCCCTCGCACTCACGATCGACCCCGCCGCTGTTGCTGCCTACCGCCACGCCGTTGCCACCCGTCCGGAGATTGATCTGTGAGTAAGCCCGACAAACCGCGCTGCACCTGGCCCGGCCTCGAGCACCCGGAATACCTTCACTACCACGATACCGAATGGGGCGTGCCCACCGCCGACGACACCAAGCTCTTCGAAAAGCTGATCCTCGAAGGCTTTCAGTCCGGCCTGTCGTGGCTGACCATCCTGCGTAAACGTGAAACCTTCCGCCAAGCCTTTCACGGCTTCGATGCCAGCCACATCGCGCGTTACACCGACAAAGACAAAGCGCGCCTGATGGCTGATCCAGGCATTATCCGCAACCGCCTCAAGATCGACGCCACCATCGACAACGCCCGCGCCTTCCTCGCCCTGCAGCACAAGGAAGGCCTCGCACCCTTCCTGTGGGATTTCTTCGACGGCAAACCGCAGATCAACGCCTACGCCAAACATGGCGACGTGCCGCCCATCACCGATCACTCAACGCGCATTTCAAAGGCGCTCAAACAAAAGGGCTTCCGCTTCGTCGGTCCCACCACTGTCTACGCGTTCCTGCAGTCCATGGGCTTCGTCAACGACCACCTCACCAGCTGCCATCGCCACGCCCCCTGTGCCAAACTGCAACGCAGCTTCAAAGCACCAAAGAGGATGTGAGCATCCGGTGCTGACACAACGGCGTGTTTACCCTCTCCCGTCATGCGTCGCCTCGGCCCATGGACGTCGACAGGGGGCCGGTGCTACCACCCAGACAAGAGAACAGATCAGGATCAAGTGGCGTTTGGCGGCACGCATTTTGCTGCTCAGCCAAGGCCATCGCCGGCCTCATCGGATAGTCGGCGCTCCTGAACCTGCCTCCGCTGGAGATGATGCTGCCATGACCATACTTCGCCACCCCCACTGCTGCCGCGCCTGCCCATACGCAAGGCCACACTATCTAGGCGACGAAAACAGCATCTGGTTCAAGCTCACCGCGCTCCAACGCGGCAACGAGCACAACCCGATGACGACTCTCATGCACTTGGCCGACCGCTATGGCGGCGTCATCCCGGTCAACATGGGCAACCAGCGCGTTGTGTTTCTCACTGAACCCGATCACTTCAAGCGCGTGCTCGTCACCAAAGTCGACGACTACATCAAGTATTTTGACGGCCTGAAGCCGATCTTCGGCAAGTCCATGATCACCCACGATGGCGCGCTCTGGCAAAAGATCCGCATGCCGCAGCAGCCGGCGTTCCATCCCGATATGTTCGCCGAATACATTCCCTACTTTCTGACCGCTATCCGTTCGAAAATGGACCTCTGGGCCGGCCTCGCCAAGTCCGGCGAAGAATTCGAAATGGTTGAGCAGACCTGGACACTCGCCGCAGACATGATCTGTAAAGCGTTGTTCGACCGCGATATGCCGTTCAACCCACACGTCGTCTTCAAGTGTGTAAAAACCTACACCGACGTGATGAACCACAAGCAGGTGCGCTTGAAGAAGGTGCACGGCGACGAGTTCGAAGTCACCGAGGAAGACACCGCGAAGGCCATGGAGACCTGGGCTGGTGTGCCGCCCGACGTGATGGCTGCGAACCCACGCGAAGCCCGAGAGCGCACCTTGCTGACCATGATCGACGCCGCCGTCGCCGATCCATCCATCCCCGAGTTCGACCGCCAGCAAGCCATCGATGAACTCAAGCAGTATCTCTGGGCCGGTACCGAGACCACCGCATTGACTCTAGCCTGGGCACTCTACGAAACACAGAAGAACCCCGAGTACGCCGCCCGCATCCGCGACGAAGGCCAGCAGGTCTACGGCGACCGTGAACCCACCTCTGCCGACTACGGGTCACTCGTCTATACCCGCGCCGTTATCCAGGAAACGATGCGGCTCTATCCACCGATCTGGGGCCTTATTCGCGTCGCCACCAAAGAGGACGAAATAGGCGGCAAAGCGATCAAAATCGGCGACCGCGTCGTGCTGTTTGCCTATGGCACCCATCACAGCGCCAAATACTGGGACGATCCGGAGAGCTTCAAACCCGAACGTTTCATGGGCGATAACGCCAAGAAGCGGAAACCGTATACCTACATCCCGTTCGGTGGCGGCAAGCGTTCGTGCATTGGCGGGGCTATGAGCCAGGTAGAAAACACGCTGGCGCTTTCGATCCTGCTGCGCCGCTTCCGCCTCGAGTACACCGGCACCGAGCCCCCTGGCATCAACGCCACCGTGACGCTGACGCCAAAGGGCGGACTGAATTTCAAGGTGCATGAGTTGGGGTGATGGCGACGGCGAACGCCGATCGCGCTCTCGCTTTTGAGACACCCACGCGTCGGACCTAAGTCGCGATCTTCGAAAATCGCTCCCCCATCCGGCCAAGCTCGGCCGCTGCCGCCATGTGCTCGATGAAAGCCGTGGGGCATGATGCAACTGTGACTTTGAAGGCTGCGGCGGCGTCGTCCGCACGGCCCTGCAGCAGATGCTGTTGGCCGATATAGAACTGCGCTTCGCCGCGCGCGCTCTTCTCGGTCGCCCGCGCCAGCGCGGTGTCAATTGGTTCAGTGCCAAGCATCAGCCCGATGAAACCGGCAGGCGCGTCTGCCGAGCGTATGCGCGCTGCGTTCATGGCCAGTTCAGCGCCCGCTGCGCTGTCGAACCGGGCCTTCGCGAGATAGCGGAACATGACCGCGTCGGGGTCCGGACTGATGGCGGTGGCCAATCCATAATCCTGTGCCGCCGCCTGGAAATCGCCCAGGCAAAAGTGTGCGAGCCCGCGCATCTTCAAAGGCATCCGCACACCCCGGTCGAGTTCAACGGCTTTGGTCAGGCTGTCCAGCGCTAACCTATACTTCAACTGGCACAGATACGTCACACCAAGCTCGGCGTGCGCATTGGCATAGTCGGGCGCCAGCGCGACGGCCGCCCGATGATCGCTTGCAGAACGCTCAAGATCTCCGAGCTGCTTGAACGAAACACCACGGCTGAAATGCGTCACCGCAAGCGTCGAATTGAGAGTGAGGGCCAAGCTGAAGTCATCGATCGCATCCTGGTGCCGCCCCAGCATCTGCAGCGCCACGCCGCGGTTGTTGTGCGCATCCAGGTGCCGCGGTTCGCGGCGGATGACCTCGTTGAATCCGGCCAAAGCGCCGGCGCCGTCACCGTTTCTGAGGCATTTCAGTCCCACACCGAAATACCAGGCAACGCCAAGCTTCGCGAGCATTGTCAAAATCCTGTCGTGCTTTCGAGAGAGCAGAGCCGCAGCAGCCTCTCTGGAACAAAAGGACGTGCGCGAGCAAGAGGGCACTTGAGCCGCGGTTCCCGGTGCTGCCGGTGGTGTCTAAGTTTGAAATTCGAGGCGTCTTTTTCCTGCCCGTTGAGGGCCACCATCAGCCCACTTGCACAACGCCCCCAACTTAGACCGGCCTTCGCAGGGCTCTCAACGCGTGGCAGACCGGAATTAAGTTGCTCCGTGCACTTGGCGCGCAAAAAAGTGGGCGTTCGACCTCCCCCCTCAAGGGAAAAAAACGGAGCGTTATAGCTTAGCAAAAACTTCACCAGCACCTACACACGCTCACAGCGATAACGATTTTGTTGACCGGTTCTTTCGGATGCGAAGCGCCAGAGCCATAACATAAACCAACTGTCCCCGTTGTGCTGCGCAGTTGATACGACGACAATTTGGCAAACTATGCAGGAGCCCCATCATGCCCACACCCACACCACCGCCACCCACCGTCTTGGTTGAGAAGCTTGGCGCCGTCACGGTCGTGTCGATCAACCGGCCGGAGCGGCGCAATGCCGTCGATGCGGCGACCGCGCAAGTGCTGTTCGACACCTTCCTGGCATTCGATGCTGACGGCAGTGCATCCGTTGCCGTCCTCACCGGCACCGGTGGCGCGTTCTGCGCCGGCGCCGATCTCAAGGCGTTGGCAGCCGGCGATCGCAAAAAAATTGGCGAGATCGGCGGCCACACGACGCTCGCGCCCATGGGGCCGAGCCGGTTGCGCCTGTCCAAGCCGGTCATCGCCGCCATTGAGGGCCACGCCGTGGCCGGCGGCATGGAGCTGGCGCTGTGGGCCGATATGCGCGTGGTGGCCGAGGATGCCGTGTTCGGCATTTATTGCCGCCGCTTCGGCGTGCCGCTGATCGATCTCGGCAGCATTCGTCTGCCACGCCTCATCGGTCATTCCCATGCCATGGACCTGATCCTCACGGGGCGGCCGGTCTATGCCGCCGAAGCGCTGGCCATGGGCCTGGCCAACCGGGTCGTACCCAAAGGTGACGCGCGAGCGCGCGCGATTGAATTGGCCGAGCAACTGGCGCGCTTTCCACAAGCCTGCCTGCGCAACGACCGGCGGTCGGCGCTGGCACAATGGGACCTCAGCGAGGAGGACGCGATCGCCGATGAACTGCGCGGCGGGATCACCGTCATCGACGGCGGCGAAACGCTCTCCGGCGCAACACGCTTTTCATCCGGCACCGGCCGCCATGGCCAGTTTGAGTGACCACAACGCGCAACGGCGTTGCGGGGCTTTTTGGAAGTCTGAATTTGAGCCAGAGCAGAAGTGGCGGCGCGCCCTTTTATCCCCTCCCCGTAGCGCTATCGCGCGCACGGGGAAAGGGTTAGCCCCGGACTTGATCCGAGGGAGGGGCGGCCACGAGTCGGATGCTACTTTCAACGGCAGCTTGTCACTTGCTTTCGTCCTAAAACGAACGCACCACGAACGCCGTCAAAGAGGGCGACTTTCGGACCAGCTAAACTCCTGGATGATGCGCCACACACACCTGTTCCTGGGGGGCTGCGGGGGCGGGGGCGTCCGCTCAATCAGTAGCGGACTTTTTCCGTCTATTTGGCGCGGCAGAAGCGTTGGCGGGGTCCCGGGCTGGTGCCTCCAGCCTGCGTATCTCTTCCATGAAGGCCTGTCGCAGTTGGGCTGCTTCCTCTTCGGGCAGCCAATTGGTCATCTGCGGGAAGACAGTTTTCCAGAACGCGATCTCCTTCGCCGTCCACGGCGTCTCCTTGGCGATGCGGGCTTTTTCCAAAACCTTGTTGACCTCGGCGCGCACCGTCGCAAGCGACGGCGCATAGGACTGCTTCGGCGGCGGGCCGAACAGATCGCTTTGTGTGCCGAACAGGTCGGGTTGAGTGCTGCGTGACATGACGTTCCACGAGGCAGACGAGGAGGCAGACGAGAATCAGATCCCTATCTAGCCTCATCGCGCCCGCAAAAGCATGAATGCGCGTTAGTTTTCCTCAGCTTCTTGCGTGGTTTCCGCCGTGCCGAGAGCGCCTGCGGCGATCAATTGCTCGTGTTCGAGCAGCGTCGCGCCGAGAATGTCTTCCAAACCTTTGGCTTGTGCGGGTTCGAGCGCCACGAGACGGCCGAGGACGTGCAGCAGGTCGAGCAGGTCGCTGGTGTATTCGGCGAGCCAATGATCCGGCTGGATGTCGGACAACGGCGAAGGTGGGCGGCGGTCGCCGATGATCGGGCGGCGGCGGTCCTTCTTGCGATAACTGAACCACTGGTTCAGCACGTTCATGCCGGAGACGTCGTAGTCGACCATCGCTTGGCTGACATTGTCGACATAGCCGGTGCCGACGAACAGCCGGCGGGCGGCCGCGTCGTAGCGCAGCTCGTTGGGGAAGCCCTCGGGCGTCGCGGGGATCGTGCCCGCGCGGGGGATGGTCGGTCCGTCGTTGGCGAGGCGTGGCGGCCCCGGCGGGCGGCCGGCGTCCTCGTCCACCATGCGCTCGCCGTAGGTGTGCAGCCAGATCACTTCGCGGCCGAGGGCGCGCGCGTGGTCGAACAGTTGGCCGTCTGCCGTGATCGGCAGCCGCAGACCGGGCCGCACGAGGTCTGCCTTGAAGCGCGCCGTGAAGGCCGGATGCGCCATCACGCCCGCGATGTAGGCCATCATGTCGTCCGGCGAATCGTGCGGCCGTAGGCGAGCGACAGATGCGCGAGCAGCGATGGCTTGATGTTGGAGACCGTGGCCTCGGCGTTGCGCCAGAGCGGGTAAACGCGGCCGCCGAATGACCCCTTGTAGTGATGCTAGTCAGGGATCAAGCCGGTAAAGGTAATGGCTGGGCCGACTCTGAGGTGCCACACGCTCCAGCAGCCGTGAGGAAAATTTGTGTATCAGAGTGCGCATTCCACAGTGTCGGGTTCGGCTGATTGATGAGCCGAGCATCCGGTATAATCCACTGGCGATCCAGCGTATCGAAAGGCATACCGACATGTGGAGCGATAACTGGCTCCCGCCTCACTTGCGACGGGCCCAAGTCCAGCTGCGGATCCTGCCAATTGCCTCTAGACTACTGCTTTGCCGACGTGCTTGTCGCCAGGCTCCCCATTGCGGAGGTGCGGATGAAAGAGCCGTTCCTTCTCCGATCGATGTCTCTTTCGCCAATCAATCGAGACCAACGTTTGCCAAGCGATCCCACATCCGGCGCAATGATCCAAGTCGCGACCGGGCATCACGCCTGAGCCGTTGTAAGCGAACACACTTTCCAGCGGCGGCAACTTTGCCCACACGCCGACCTGCTCCGGCAGAGAACGGCGCGCGCCAATCGTTTGGGCCTTCGCACCCAATCCGCCAGCCTTGAGCGTCATCTGCGCCAGCGCCGCGAACTTCACATGCTCGCGGTGCCCTTGCGGCAGCGCCATGAACTTCAGCTTCGCTGGCTTGTCGCGATCCTTGCCCGGCGTTCGCGCGGCGAGCACGATGCACACTGGCTGCTGCACGCCTTGAAAGAGGCGCGTGTTGACCTCCGGCTGGTGCCCTTCCGGCGAGCAATCGACGACCCAGATCGCCGCGCAGTCGCGCCGCAATTCCTCGCGCATCTTCTGGAAGCCGGGACCATTCAAAAAGCCTGCGACGGTGATGAAGCAGATAATGCCGGAGCCGTCCTTGTTGCCGCCGACCGCCTCGCGATGACCCGAGCCAAAAACCTTCAACGTCGCCCACCGCCAGAAATAGACGTAGAGGTTCTTCAGATGCTTGGCGTGCGCGCCAACGCCCCAGCCAACCGGCGGCGACCACAGGTCCATCGGCGCCGGTATTGCCGCGCCCGACCGGCGTGCGCGCAGGGCTGCCACATCCTGCCGCCCTTCGATCCAGCCGCCGCGCCCCTTGCGCCTTTTCCTTGTATGGCGGATTGCCGATCACGACCGTGATGGGTTGCTCGCGCTTGATCCGGTTAGCTTCCTTGCGTGAGGCGGCAATCGTCTCCACCATGCTTGAGAACTGCGTCTCGGCCGCATAGGGGTCACCGAGCGTATCGGTGATGTAAAGGTTCGGGATCGGCGGGATGAGCCCGCCCACGAGCGCCTGCATTTCCGCGATCAGACGCAGCTGCGCGACCGCGAAAGGGCCGAACTGCATCTCGAAGGCGAACATCCGCTCAGCGGCCTTTTCCACTTCCGCCGCCACCGCGCCAGCGCCCTTGTCCGCTTCGACGCTTCTCGCGATCTGGCGCAGCACGCCGAGCAGATAGGTGCCGGTGCCCACGGCCGGGTCGCAGATATAGACATCCTTTGCCGCAAGCCCGTCGCGCTTCTTGAACAGCGCCTTGTCGCGCAGCGCTTCGTCCACCAGGCGCACCATCGCGTCCACGACCTGTGGCGGCGTGTAATAGGAGCCGGTCTGTTTGCGCAGGTCGTTGTCATAGACCTCGAGAAAATCCTCGTAGAAATAGAGCCACGCGTCGGCATCCCCCTTCGAGACCAACTCCCAATCGACGACGTTGAGCACGCGCCGCAGCGTGTCGAGCGCTGACTTGAGCGCGGTCTTGACGTTCTGGTCGTCCACCAGCAATCGCAGCGCGGTGCCGATCAA
Organism: uncultured Alphaproteobacteria bacterium; assembly: GCA_963847145.1. Lineage (GTDB taxonomy): Bacteria > Pseudomonadota > Alphaproteobacteria > Rhizobiales > Hyphomicrobiaceae > JABFRJ01. Next base: position 967,613 of record CAWJYN010000007.1, on the reverse strand, counting down.
GCCGCTGACCTTGCGCAATTCAGTGGCGGCATGATCGAGCCCATCGGCAAGATCGATCTTGCGAACGCGCGCGACGAGCAGCCCGAAGGTAACCGCCTGCGCGTAGCCGTCGGCAAATTGCTTGTTGGTGGCTTCCGGAAACAGCAAGTTCCGCCATTCACTCGACAGCGACGCGAGACCGGGGTTGTTGCGATCCAGTTCCTCCGCCACCTCCTCGCGCAGCAACCGGCACAGGCGGGCTGCGATGCCCGCAAGCTGTTTGGCACTGCGCGGCGCGATCGGCTCCCACGCCAGGAAATCCGCGAACAATCCGAGCAAAGTTGCGGGAGCGGCGAGCTTGGCGCCGGACTTCTCGATATCGCCGTCGAGCGCCACCGAAGCTTTGAGTTCGCCGTCCTGCCAGAGCGTGAACCCGTTGCCGTCCGTGTAGATCAGGTTGGGAAGCGTCTTGAGCTTCTGCCACTGCTTCTTGTCGTGATCGTCGGTGAAGCGCCGCGGATCAAAGCCCTTGCCCGGCGCCTTGACCTCGATAAAGCCGGCCAATCGCGTTGCGGACGGAGACCGCGTAGTCGGGCCGCGAGGACAAATGCGCGAGCGTCGTCTCGCCGACGAGTTTGACGGTGTTCGTCCGGTGTCCCGCCAGTTCTGCCACTTGCAGCACAAGCGTTTCGAGGGGCGCACGCAGCTGGTCTTCTGGCGCACCCGTCACGGCTGCGTTTGCGAGCTTGCCCTTTGCCGTCTTGCCAAAGTCCGAGATGATAGCTGCAAGTTCGGCCATGCTTGCCCCGTGAAAGACTGGAGCCGTAGCTATCGGCGTGCGGATAGGCAGGTCAACAACCTTCTACTTTGGGCTACATGGTCACGTGGAGGGCTGCGGTGGCTCGGGCGTTGGCGAGACATTGCTGATCCACGCGGACACTCGTCGGCGTTTTACTATGTCGGCGTTTGAACATGTGCCGCTCATCGTGCGCCTGCTCACGGTAGCATCGGGTCAAAAACGTCAAATCTTCTTCCCTTGCAGTGCCGAAAATTCACGGCAGCTTATCCCTCGGCAGTGTGCGATCGCAGGAAGTGGTTCCGGCTCGTTGCCGCCCCTCCCCCGGATCAAGTCTGGGGCTAACCCTCGCCCCGTTGAAGAACGGGGGAGGGAACTCCGTGCGTCGCTTCATGCTCACTATTGGCCGCAAGCAGAAATTCAAACTTTCCCGCGTTCATGCCTCTCCCACTTGCTCCGCCCCCCGGCTTCGCGCCACAAGCAGGCTTCATCTTTACCGTTCAGGAGTTCCCCCATGCCCAAGACCGTTCTCACCACCGCCACCGGTAAGGCCATTGGACCCTATTCGCTCGGCATCGCCGCGGGTGACTACGTGTTCCTCTCCGGTCAGATCCCGCTCGATGGTGCGACCGGCAAACTGGCACCCGGCGGCATCGAGGCGCAGACCGAGCAGGTGTTCCGCAACATCAAGGCGCTGCTGGAAAGCGCCGGCGTGACCATGGCGCACGTGGTCAAGGCGACAGTGTTCATGACCGACCTCACAGAATTCGCCGCCATGAATGCCGTCTACGAAAAAAACGTCCCGGCCCCCTATCCAGCACGCTCGACAATCCAGGTCGCCGGCCTGCCGATGGGCGCCAAAGTCGAGATCGAAATGCTCGCCTGGCGCGGCTGAGCGGCCAGCGCCGCTGTTAACCGCCTTCGTTTACCAAGGCCTTGATCTTAATCATAAAAATGGCGGCCCGCGAGCGAATTTGAACCCCGTCGCCAACCGGAGCGAGACCAGCCTGCTGGCATGGCCCTAGAATTGATTCTAAGGGGTGCTGGAGAGGCGCCATGAGGGCCCCAGCTAGGGAGGGTGCGGAATGACCATAAAACGCGCCAGCGGCCTTCTCTGGCCGCCCTGCGCGATTAACTCTGTTTGCGGATTATTTTAACCAACCGCGCCCCGTCTTTACCTTAACGCACGTCACCAGCCCAACAGCGAAAGGCCGCCCATGACCCTCGATACGATCGCTGCGTTTGCAGCCGCTTTCTTTTTGCTGGCGCTCTCACCTGGACCGGGCCTGGTCGCGATCCTGTCGCGCGCACTGGGTGGCGGCTTTGCATCGGGGCTCGCCGTGACGGCAGGCCTCATCATCGGCGATGCGATCTTTTTAGCCGTCGCCATGATCGGGCTGTCCGCCATCGCCAGCACGATGGGCCCCCTATTCCAGATCGTGAAGTATGCCGGCGCCGCCTATCTGATCTGGCTCGGCGTGCAGGGCCTCCGGGCCGCGAACGCGCCGCTGACCGTCGCAGCCCAGGCCTCCGGCGCCCTTTGGCAAGACCTGCTGCTCGGTCTTGTCGTCACGCTCGGCAATCCCAAGCCGATCCTGTTTTACGGCGCTTTGCTGCCGACGTTTCTGGATCTCTCGACCGTCGGCCCGCGCGACTTCGTGCTGTTGATGTCTGTGGTCGTCGGCGTTTCAGTCCTGGTCTACAGCGGCTATATGCTGATGGTCGAACGCGCACGGCGGCTGCTGGCATCCGGCCGCACCGCCAAGCGGCTTAATCAAGCAACCGGCGTGATGCTGATCGGCTCCGGTCTCGCGGTGGCCACCCGCTAGACGGCAAAACTCACGATGGACCCCACCCCCATGACCTTGCTGCCTCTCGCCGATGCACACGCCTGGGCCACCGGCATATTCCGCGCCCATGGCGCTACCTTACCGGCCGCAGTGTCGGTGGCCCACGCACTTGTCGCCGCCGAAGCCGATGGCCTCAAGGGCCACGGACTGACCCGCATCCCCAGCTATGTCGCCATGCTCAAAAGCGGCAAAATCGATGGCAAAGCTATCCCCGTGCTGCACACGCCCAAGCCGGCCGTTGTGCGCGTTGATGCCGCCTGCGGGTTCGCATATCCCGCCATCGATCTTGCTGCAGAAGCGCTGCCCGGCCGCGCGCGGACCTATGGCATCGCGTTTGGTGCGGTGACGCGCTCAAGCCATGCCGGCGCCGTCGGCCATCACGTGGAACGGTTGGCCGAGCAGGGCTTTGTCGCCATGGTCTTCGCCAACACGCCGGAAGCCATCGCGCCCTGGGGCGGCACCAAACCGGTCTTCGGCACCAACCCGATCGGCTTCGCGGCCCCTGTGCCGGGCGCTCCACCTATCGTCGTCGATCTCGCCGTCTCCAAAGTCGCCCGCGCCAGTATTGTCGCGGCCAAACAGGCCGGCCAAAGCATCCCCGAGGGCTGGGCGCTCGATGCCCATGGCCATCCCACCACCGATCCCGCCGCAGCCCTCGCCGGCACGATGATGCCCATGGGCGACGCCAAGGGCGCAGCGTTGGCGTTGATGGTGGAAGTGCTGGCCGCAGCGCTCACGGGCAGTCATCTCGCCACCGAAGCGTCCTCGTTTCTCGACGCAGACGGCCCGCCTCCGGAGACCGGCCAAAGCCTCATCGTGATCGATCCGCAGAGCCTCGGCCATAGCCAGTTCGCAGGCGCCATGACGCGTCTCGCAGCGTCCATTGAGGATCAGCCCGGCGCGCGGCTGCCAGGACGGCGGCGTCTGGACCTGCGCGCTGCGGCCGAAAAGAAGGGCCTCAAGATTGCTGCACCCTTGATCGCCCAATTCGGACTGTAAGTTCAGGCTGTAAGTCTGGACTGTGCGTGCGCTGTTTGCGCCCCGGCGGCGACGCAATCCGCACACCCGGTCTTACTGTTGCCAAGCTTACGGGGTGAGCCTATGCACGCAACAAATGCGCCGCTGAGTGGCGCCCAACAGATGAGGCCGACGATGACACCGGGCGTCCGTTCCCCCGCGCGCACCAGCCTTGCGGCCAACTCTACTGCCAACCCTACTGCCAACCTTACGAAATGCATCATCGCCGTCGCCGCCGGTCTTGCGCCCTGCGCCGCCATCGCGGCCCCCCCTGGCGCGCCGATCATCATGGTCCCCCATCGCGCCGTCTACGACATGACCTTGGGCGAGGCCCGCTCAGGGTCCAGTGTCACCGACGTGCAGGGCCGCATGGTGTTCGAGATCACCGGCTCCGCCTGCGAGGGTTACACGCAGAACATGCGCTTCGTCACCCGCATGTCGAGTGCCGAAGGCCAGCCCTCCGTCAGCGATCTGCGCTCGATGACGTTCGAAACCGGCGACGCCACCACGTTTCGTTTCAACTCCACCCAAAACCGCGACCAGAAACCCGGCGACGCCGCCGCCGGTGAAGGCCGCCGCGCCGACCGCAATGCCGAATTAGTGGTTGAGCTGACCAAGCCGGAAAAGAAAAAGGTCGCGTTCGGCAACCAGGTCTTTCTGCCCGTCCAGCATTCCATTGCGCTGGTCGCCGCTGGCCGCAGCGGGCAAGGCCGCCTCAAGGCCGACCTCTACGACGGCTCCGAAACCGGCGACAAAGTCTACGAAACCACCGCCACGCTCGGCGCGGAAGCGGCCCCCGGCGCCAATAAGAAACTGCCGGTCGTCAAAAATGCCGAGGTACTCGACACGCAGCCCGCTTGGCCCGTTTCCGTCAGCTACTACGAAAAAGGCTCCGACAAGCAAGACGCAGCGCCAGCTTACGAGCTTAGCTTCCTGTTCTTTGAAAATGGCGTCACCCGTAAACTCGTCATCGACTACGGCGAATTCTCCATCAAAGGCGATCTCCGGGAAATCACCTTCCTCGACCCGACGCCCGCCGGCGCCAGTTGCCTGGCGAAGTAAGGGCGCGCGGTGCTGCACGGAGGTTGGGTCACCGCTCAAAACGCTTCCACCCTGCGAACGATGCGCTGCGCACTCCAAATCAACATGTCGCGGACAGGTGCGCATCCCCTATGACCTCACCTCACCTCCCGGCTCGCGTCGTCGCGCACTTCGCCAGCCGCATGGATGCGGTGGGACGCACGCCGCTCAAGGCGGCACAGGCGCGTGCCAGTGCGCTCTACCGTGACGGCGGGCACTCGCGAGACGCCGTCCCCGACGCCACCGCCGCCCTTGCCTACGCAATCGCCCGCATGCCGGCGACCTATGCGGCCTGCGTGCGTGCGTTTGATTTGGCGGCATACCAAACGCCAGACTTTGCCCCCAAAACCTTACTCGATCTCGGCGCCGGACCAGGCAGCGCAACCTTGGCAGCCACCGCAGTATGGCCAAGCCTGCAAAGCGGCCTTTTGGTTGAACCCAACGCAGCCCTCGCCGCCTTGGCCACCAGCGTGATGGATGCCGAAACCGGCATGACGTCCCAACTCCTGCACCATGACATCTTGCAGCGCAGCGCACCGCTGCCGTCCGCTGATCTTGTCACACTCAGCTATGTGCTCGCCGAGCAAACCGCTGCCGATATCCCAGAACTCGTGACACGGATCGCAACCTCCGTTACCGGGCTGATCGTAATCGTCGAGCCCGGCACACCGCAGGGCCACGCGCGCATCCTCATCGCACGTGACGCGCTCGCTGCAGCTGGCCTTGAAACCCTCGCACCGTGTCCGCATACCGCACCCTGCCCATTGCCACCCGGCGACTGGTGCCATTTCTCTGTCCGTCTGCAACGCTCAGTAGGTCACCGCGCGCTCAAAGATGCAGACGCGCCCTTCGAAGACGAGCGGTTCAGCGTTGTCGCCGCCGCGCGGCCAGACCTTGGCACGCGGTCTGGTGCGCGCCTCATCCGCGCCGCCACCATCGAAAAAGGCTTCGCCGACCTCGCCCTCTGCACCACGGATGGCCTCGAAACACGCCGCATCCGCCGCCGCGATGCTGCCGCCTACAAACACGCCAAAAACCTCCAATGGGGCGACGGCGTGTAAGCCGTGACGCGATCCATTTGACGCTGCCACCGCGCGACGACACACTCACGCCCACACCTGCGCAACCTGGAGCCCCGCGTGACAGCGACAAAGCCCCTGTTCGATCCCGCCGACCCCGCCTTCCGGATCAATCCCTATCCGCTGTTCGCCCGCCTGCGTGCCGCAAATCCCGTCCACTGGTCGCCGGCCGTGCGCGGCCATGTCGTCACCCGCTACCACGACGTCCAGCGGGCAATGCGCGATCCCACCCTCAGCGCCGACCGCATCACGCCATTTTACACCGCGCAATCTCCCGCCACCCGCAACCAGATCGAAACACTCGTCCGCTATCTGGGCCGCTGGCTTGTCTTCCGCGATCCACCCGATCACACGCGACTGCGCGGTCTCGTTGCACGCGCGTTCACACCCCGCGCGCTCGCCAGCGTCCGGCCGAATGTGGACGCGATCACCACCCATCTACTCAACGCCCTGGCCGCGCGCGACACCTGCGACCTCGTGGCCGACTTCGCAACGCTGCTGCCGGCCTATGTCATCATGGACATGCTGGGCGTCCCGCGCACGATGCTGCCGGCCATGAAATCCTGGTCCGACGATATCAAACTGTTCATTGGCACATCGCAAACCACACCCGGCAAGTACGCACGCGCTCATCGTGGCGTCGCCGGCATGGCGGCAGCCTTTCGCACGTTGATCACCGAACATCGCGCTGAGCCCCGCGAAGACGTGTTGTCCACACTGATTGCCGCGCACGGCGACGACAGCGGGCGGCTCGACGATGACGAACTCGTGGCCACGGCGATCCTGTTTTTATTCGCTGGCCACGAAACAACTGCCAGCCTCCTCGCCATGGGATCGATGGCTCTGATGGACCATCCCGATCAGCGGCAGCGGCTGCTTGCGGGCACGGTATCGGCGGCGGCCTGCGTGGAAGAGTGTCTGCGCTACGATGGGCCGACGCCATCAATGGTGCGCGTTGCGCTCGACAGCATCGAGATCGGCGGCCAACACATCAAGCGCGGCGAGCGCGTCATCGCCTTGCTCGGATCGGCCAACCGCGACGCGGATGTCTTCACCGCCCCCGACAGCTTCGATATCGCGCGTTCCCCCAACCCTCACGTCACCTTCGGTTACGGGCCACATTTCTGCCTGGGCGCACCGCTGGCACGGCTCGAAGCGCAGATCGCCCTGCCAGCATTGCATGGCCGGTATCCAGAGATGGCGCGCGCAGCCCAAGAAATTCAATGGTCTGATGGCATGACGTTGCGCGGGCCGCTCGCGCTGCCGGTGCGGTTGGGCCGCCGTGTATGACGGAGCAAGGAAACGACATGTCCAGCACAGCGCCCGATTTTGATCCCCGCCAGCGCGCCAGCTACCGGCGCTTCACCACCATTCCGATCCGCTTTGCCGATCAGGATGTGCTCGGCCACGTCAACAACGCCGCCATTGCCGTCTATTTCGAACATGCGCGCTGCGAGCATCTGATACCACGCCTCGTCTCCTCGGCAGCACCGCACCTCAACTTCGTGTTAGCGCGCATTTTGATCGACTATCTGCACGAGATCCGCTGGCCCGGCACCGTCGACGTCGGCGTACGCATATCACGCACCGGCACCAAGTCCTTCGTCGTATCCAGTGGCATTTTTCTCGGCGGCCTATGCTGTGCCGTTTCAGAGGCGACGCTCGTATTCTTCGACACCCAGACGCGGCAGTCGACCGAGCCACCCAGCGATGTTCGCACCCGGATCGATGAACTCAGATGATCACCGCATCCGTCGACGTCAGATCGGCCTTGGCCTTCAGATGCGGCTCCACATGGATCAGCACGTGCGCACCCGGCACCGCCTCTTCCAGCGCCACTTCCAGGCGGTCACAAATCTGGTGCGAGCGCGCAACGCTCATCTCCCCTGGCACGACGAGATGAAATTCGATGTAGCTGACGCGGCCGGCAATGCGGGTCCGGATGTCATGCGCCTCAATGGCACCGGACCCCTTCTCTGAAATCACCGCGTGGATGCGGCGTTGAACTTCAGTATTGAGCGCTTCATCCATGAGACTGCTCATGGAGGAGCGAATGATCCGGCCACCAGCCCACACAATATACAGCGCAACCAGACCGGCGAGCAGTGCGTCGAGGCTGTGCCAGCCGGTGATCGTTGCAAGCACGAGACCTGCCAGCACGCCGAGCGACGTCACAACATCTGTCCACAGGTGCCAGCCGTCGGCCAGCAGTGCCGGCGAACGCAGCGACGTGCCGCGCCGGATCAGCAACCATCCCCACGCCCCGTTGATCACCGTGGCGGCACTGTTGATCGCCAGGCCCGCCCAAGGCTGCACCAGCGCACGCGGCGCCTGCAAGGCCGCCAGCGCATCACGTAAAATGATGAAAGCAGCAACAAGGATGAGCACGCCTTCGAGCACCGCCGCAAAATACTCAGCTTTGTGGTGTCCATACTGATGATGCGTATCAGCCGGGCGGCGCGACATGTGCACCGCAGCAGCGGCGGCGATCGCGGTCGCCACGTTGACCAGCCCCTCAAGCGCATCTGAGTAAAGTGCTAAGCTCCCGGTGACCCAGTAGGCCAGCGCTTTGAGGCCCACAACCAAAACGGCGATCACAATGCCGGTCCAGGCCAGGCGGTTGGTTGCGTCGGGTTTCAAGTGGGTTTGGGTGGTCATGCAAACGGCTCTGCCAAACGGCTCTGCAAGGATGGCGCCTCGGCCGTTGCGGCGCGCCGGAATGCCCCGCGTAGGCGCTTGGCCACATCCTGTCAAAGCGGTTTCATGCGCCGGCCAGCCGGTGCATTTCGTCCACAGCTTTCGGACCCGCAGCCCTTCGCGCCCAAACCCGAATCTGTTGCACATCACCGATCGCATTATGCCTGCGCACCCGCATCGGGAAGGATTGCCGCCATGGCCAATTTTCCAACACACATTGCCATCGGAACGCTGGTCGCCGGTACAATGGCGACGTTGACCTTGGCGGTCGATGCGGTCGCGCCCGAAAACCTTGTCGCTGTGACTTTGGCGGGTGTTCTAGGCTCAGTGCTTCCAGACATTGACCTCAAGGAATCACGTCCGGCGCGCGCGATGTTCTCCGGACTAGCCGTGTTCTTCGCGTTCGCGGTTCTGTTTTCAGTGGCCGGGCAATACTCGGTTGCCGAGATGTTGCTCTTGTACGTCGGCACGCTTCTGGCCGTGCGTTACGGCGCGAAGTATGTCTTCTTCAAGTTCAGCTATCATCGCGGCATCTGGCACTCGATCCTGGCCGCCGTGTTCGTGTCTTTCGCCACAGCGGCCGCCTTCTACTACGTCTTGCGCCGGCCCGATGCCGTTGCATGGCTCGCCGCTGGCTTCATGTTCATAGGCTACATGACCCATTTGGTGCTTGATGAAGTCTACTCCGTTGATGTGATGGACACGCGCCTCAAACAATCCTTCGGCACCGCGATAAAGCTGGTAGACCGCAATCACTGGGGGCACACCGGCGCGATGGCTGTCGCCACCGTGCTGGCGTTTCTGGTCACGCCGCCAAGCTCCTTGTTTGTCAAAAACATCTCGTCACAGTCGATGTGGACGAGCCTTCAGAAGCAGCTGCTGCCGCCGCGCGGCCAACCCTGGTTTGGCATCGATCTCGCCGGCCTCAATGCAAACCTGAACGCAAAGGTCCGTCAGCGCACCGATATCGCAACGCCACCCGCTGCTCCCACCTCGGGCATTTCGACCGGCTCGATCCCGCCATCAACGGAACCTGCGAAGCCCGCGCCTTGAAGCGAGGCGGCAGCGCCGCTTCCACGCACTTCTGTTCCAGCAGCATCCATGGCATCGTTCCCACTGCCCCGCGGAGCGCGCCATGTTTGTGTTTCATCGCATCGATGACGCTTATGCGTTCCGGACGCCCCCTCGCGACACCTGGCAAACCTTTGCCGGTCTCGCGTAGGTCGTCGCCATCAGCGCTGGTGCGGCAGCCCCGCAAGATACGTCGAGACAAGATCGTCGACGAGACGGCCAGCGGCCTCGGTGGTGACAATTGACAGCTTGTCGGCCGTCGACAGCGACGTGATGCCGTGCACACCGGCCCACAGCACACGGGCGACGCGCTTGCGCTCGGCCTCGGGTGCGTGTGGAAGCAAGGGCGTGAGTGCTTGTTCGACGCGTGTCAGCAGGCCTTCAAGCTTCTCTTGATACCAATCCGGCAACTCCGTACCGGCCGGCAAATGATGCTCAAACAGCAAGTTCCACAAGCGCGGTTTCTCATGGGTGAACCCCAGATAGGCCTGCGCCAGTTTCTGCACCTTTTCGCGATCGGGATGCGGCTGCATCAGAACCCCGGCCAGCCGCTCGTCAAGCGCATCCAGCACCCGCGCTTCGATCCGCAGCACGACATCATCAAGGTTGTCGAACATGTTGTAGATTGTGCCCGGCGAATAGCCGATGCGCCGCGCAATCTCTCGGGCGGACAGGCCCGAGAGACCGTGCATCTCGATGATGGCGTAGGCAGCCTCGAGGATCAGCTCGCGCAGCTGCTGGGGTGTGTGGGAAGATCGACGGCCCATGGGGAAAAACGCTTACACTTTCGCGACGGCAACGGGTGGGAGCAAAAATCGCAAACCGGCCAAGTCGAGACTGATCAGCGTTTAGCGGGCACCATAGGTGCACCGAATGCCTGCTGCAACATTATTCGAGGCCGCATACGGATCAAAACAACAAACGCCGCTCTGTGCGGTTGCGCAAGGCCCGCGAGGGTGCTTAGGGTGGCGCGATCTGTTCACGCTCCACCCCTTCGGGATGGCCAGCATTGAGCGAGCATTGGACAAGCAGCAAGCGAGCATTGAGCGAGCCCTGACCGAGGACTTCATGAACAAGACTTTGACACGTGGAATTGGCCGTGCCCTGGCCCATGCCTTGGCCGCAGTGGCGTTTGCAGTTGGTCTGGCCGCCGTGCTTGCAGAACCAGTGGCCGCCCAGCGCGATACCACCGGCGGCTTCCGGCGCGAGGGCAGCCCTTACGGCCGCTCGCAACAAGTCTACGAAGCCGGCAAATTCGACTACTACCTGATGTCGTTGTCGTGGAGCCCGAGTTACTGTGCCACCTTGCCCAAGGATGGCTACGATCCGCAGTGCAACCGTCGCGATGGCAAACGCTATTCGTTCGTGTTGCATGGCGTCTGGCCGCAGTTCGAGAAGGGCTGGCCGCAGAATTGTCCGTCCGCTGATCGCGGCTTTGTTCCCCGCCCCGTCGCCACTCGCATGCTCGACATCATGCCCAGCGAGCGGCTGGTGTTCCACGAATACCGCAAACACGGCGTCTGCTCGGGCCTCGGTGTTGATGGCTATTTCGACTTGTCGCGCTCCCTGTTCAACAAGGTCAGAATACCGGCAAAATATGCGGCCATCGCCGACCCGCGCACCTTCGTCTCCACACAGGAAATCATCACCGATTTCGTGGCCGCAAACCCAGGGCTGAAGCCGGATAACTTGGTCGTCGAATGCGGCGGCCCTGGCCCACGCCTCAAGGAAGTGCGCGTGTGTTTCGACAAGGGCGGCAACTTCCGCTCCTGCGGGCGCAATGAAAATCAGTCTCGCTTGTGCTCGGCGCCGCGCGTCTACGTCCCGCCAGTGCGCGGTGAACCGGCCGCACCGACAGCTGCCGGACAAAAGATCTAACGGCCGCCGGCGGCGCCCAAACTCCTTGAAGGCCCAATTTCCTTGAAGGCCCAATCCTGAAAGCCCAATTTCCTTGATGGAACGAACCGAATCGGGTCTCCCTGATCTTGTGCATTCAGGGAGACCGTTTTGGCGCGCACTCAGGCAACAGCGAAAGCCCAAGCTCATCGACCCAATGTTCGGCCCACCGATCAGCACGACGCCGATTGGCACGATGACGATCTGTTCGTCGATGGCGAAGCGCGGCGCCGTCAGCGATTGGCCGCCTTCGGCTCCTATCGAGCGGCGGTCCCCGGTGACGCGATTGAAGCAGCGCCGGCCGTGGCAGCGCCACCTGCGGCGCCACTCAACCAGCTTCCGACAGTCGCCGCCAACGTCGCAACCGGTCCAGATCGCCAGCTTGGCTTTGGGCACTGCTTGGCTTTCTGGTCGGGATCGCGTTCTGGCACATGATTGGTTTTTGGGGTTTCGTTAGCCAAGTCGTGCTGCCGACCGCCCGTGTCGGTTCAAATCCACCGCCGGCAGAGAGCGCTACCCCGGTCTACGCGGGCGCCTCGCCAACGTCTCTTCCCGCGCGACCATCCCGTCCACGTCCCTGAACAATCTCGGTCGTTGCCACAGCGCAGCCCATTTCGATCGCCTGGCTCGCATGTCAGAGGCGATGGGCATGGCAGCGCGGCCACTCGCATTGGCCTACTTCCAGCGGACGGCCACATCGACCAGATGGGCCATCAGACCCACCACCAGAAACAGCGACACAGTCTCCCATCCGGCGCCCGTCAACGCGGCCCGCAACGCCAGCATCAGCGCCGCGCCGGAGGCCAGCAGCGTGGCCACACTGCCCATCGATAACCCACGTCCCGTGCGTGCCCGCAGCCAGCACAACGCCGCGCCTTCGATCATCATCAGCAGCAGAATGGCATCGATCACGCGGCCACTGCTGAACCACGCACTCATGCTTGCACACGCGCAAACGGCGCGTTCCGCCGGACCACCGCCCAGTTGAGCACGCCCGCAAACGTCACCCACGCGAGATACGGCACCAGCAACCAGGCCGCGGTCGCATGCCATTGAGCGGTAAAGACCACCAGCGCCGCAATTGACAGCCACAACGCGATCAGCTCGGCCAGTGCCCAGTCAGGACGTCGAATGCGGAAAAACAACGCGCTCCAAGCGACGTTGAGCACGCAATTGAGAGCGTAAAGCCACAGCAGCGTCGTTCGCGGCGCACCAGCCGGCAGCACCCGCCACGTCATGACTGCCGATGTCGCCGTCAATGTGAAGATCAAGGTCCACGCCGGCGCAAACGCCCAATCCGGCGGCTGCCAGGACGGCTTTGCCAGCCCCCGGTACCAAGGACCAATCTCCGTTAGCAATCCGCCAGCGACACCCACCATGATCGCCGTTGTCGCCGCCACCACGATCGGCAACCAGTCCATGCCTTCACCTGCCGTCATGCGCGCGCAAAACCCATCAAATGAGCCAGATCCTTGAAGAAGATCCGCATATGCGCCATCGGCCGTGTCTTCACCAGTTCTTTGTTCATATAGGCGTCAAACGTCAATTTCTGCACATCGCGATCCCGGCAGATCTTGACGAACTGCTCCCGCCGTTTGTCGGTATGATACCAGAAATATTGTAGCAAACCGAGCACCCAGAACACACGGCCGTGCAGGCGCATGAACCTGGCCCGCGCCTGCCGCAAGACCCGTGGATTACCTGTTCTGAGAAACTCTGCAGCGGCATCTGCCGCCAGCCGCCCGCCGAGCATGGCGTAGTAGATGCCCTCACCCGACGCCGGCGCGACGACACCCGCCGCATCACCCGCCAGCACTACGTCACGCCCATTCTCCCATCGGCGCAGCGGCTTGAGCGGAATGGGCGCGCCCTCGCGGCGGATCGTTTCGAACGCCGTCAGCCCACTGTCAGCGCGCACCTTGGCAACCGCATCTTTCAGCGAGAAACCCTTGATCGCACTGCCGGTGCCGACACTCGTTGTCGCGCCATGCGGAAACACCCAGCAATAAAAATCTGGCGAGGTCGTGCCTTGGTAGATCACATCGCAGCGCTTTGGATCAAAACCGCTCACCGGCTCGCCGGCCTGCCGTGCGGGCGGTGACTTGATGATCTCGTGATAGGCAAACACGTACGATGGCCGCTGTCCGCCCGGTATTTCCTGCCGGGCTACGGCAGACACCGCACCGTCGGCGCCGACAATCACACGGGCCGCCACTTTGCGCAGTTTGACTGCGCCCGTCGTGCTGATGCCACGATACGACACCACCGCCGGTTCCCCTTTTGCCCCACGTTCGACCGACGTGAAAGTGCCGGCACGCAATTCGGCACCAGCAGCCACTGCGCGCGCGCGCAGCCAAGCATCGAACTGGTCGCGATCGACCATACCCACGTAACCGTTGTCGATCGGAATATCGACCGAGGTCCGCGAGGGTGCGACCATGCGCGCCGAGGTGATCCGCGCCACCAGCATCGATTGGGGAATTTCGAACTCGGCCATCAGCCGTGGCGGCACAGCACCGCCACACGGCTTGACGCGGCCGGCCTTGTCGAGCAGCAGCACACGGTGTCCGGCACGCGCCAGATCCCAAGCGGCCGTCGCACCGGATGGACCGCCGCCGACCACCACGGCATCAAACGTCTCAAGCTCAGCTATGGTCATCGCAGGCGCCTCGGGCTGAATGGAAACTGTGTCTGGGTTCTCTATCGCTCGCCACCAGCGGCGGTTGCCGCCGCGCCAATCGGAAGCCGCGTCCTGGCATGGGCTGGCTCCCCCGCCTCCACGTCACGCGGCGCGGCCTTGATCCGGAGTGCCATTATGCCGGCGACCAGAAACAGCGCCGCTTCAAGTGCAAACACACACGCATAGGCTTGCGCCGGCGAACCGGTCAGAAACTTCGCGACATCGCTAGCCGCCGCGCCAACCAGGCCACCGCAGCCGAATGCGATGCCTTGCGCAGCGCCCCACAATCCCATGCGCACGCCCTCGCGCCCTTTGTGCCCCTGGCTGGCCATGGTCATCATCTGGCCGATCGCCGCGATGGCGAACGCACCGTTCGCGATGCCCAGCACCGCCACCCACGCCTGCACCAGCCCGGCTTGTCCAGACAGCCCCACGCCCACCAATCCAAGCAATGCAAAAGCTGAGGCGACGCAACCGCCAACGGCCCAATGCGTCAGCGATGCAAACGGCGTCCCCTTGCCCAGGGCGGAGGCCGCCGCGACCAGCACCATCCCGACGAGCACCGCGCCGTGTTGCAGGCCCGACAGCCGCGTCGATTGCCCCGGCGTAAAGTTGAATATCGCGCCCGCGAACGGATCGAGAATGAGCTCCTGCCCGCTGTAGGCGAGCATCGAAATGAAAACAAAGATCGTAAAGCGCCGCGCCGCTGGCTCAGACCAGACCTCAGCCAGCGCCTGCCGGTAGTTCGCCGGCCGGCCACCATGCCCGTCGGTCTCCCGCAGATCACCCGTTCGACCCTCGACGCCGGCGATAGCGGCCACGGCGACGGCGAACGCCACAATCGAAACGATGCTCATCACCAAAACCAATCGGCCACCCGAATAAGGTTCGAGCGCATATCCCGCCACCGTCGCCGTAATCGCGAAGCCGGCGATCATCATCACCCAGACGATCGTTGCCGCCGCGGCCCGCTGATGCAGCGCCGTCCGCTTCGCCAGCAAAACCAGCAGCGTCGTCCCCGTCGCACTCACGCCCGCGCCGATCGCGAGATAAGCCAGCGTCGAGAGCAGAATGCCCGCCCACAGATGCGTCGCCATAAGAGCTGTACCGGCCGCCGCGCCAATGCCGCCAAGCGCCAGAACCGCCATGCCGCCAATGATCCATGGCGTACGCCGGCCACCGGTATCGGACCCAAAACCCATGCGGGGCCGCGTCACCTGCACGGCGTAGTGCAGCCCAACCAGAAAGCCGGGTAACACTGCAGGCAGTGCATACTCCACGACCATCACGCGGTTGAGCGTCGAGGTCGTCAGCACGACGATGGCACCCAACGCGGTCTGCACCAGCCCCAGTCGAAAGATACCAAGCCAGCCGAGTGGCTCAATCGTCATGGAACGCATCCTCTCTTGCCATCGCTCGCCATCGCCAGTTCGCCGCCTAGAGCCCGCGAACCGCTACCGCACTGATCATCATGCCGGAAACAAACAGCCCAATGCCCGTCGCGTTATACCAGGGTGCGTGCGCTGCCGGATTGTCCAACAAACGCCGCATCAAGTGAACTTGAACAGCTAGCAGCGCCCCGATTGCCATCGCATAAAGTGCCCGCTCCCAAACGATCAGGCACGCCATCACCAGCACCTGCGCCACCACCATCACGCCGCACGCCACAAGCGCCGCGCGTTCCGCACCGAGCTGGACCGGCAAGGTGCGAACGCCGGATTGCCGGTCGCCCTCGATGGACTTGAAATCGTTGAGCGTCATGATGCCGTGCGCGCCGAGGCTGTAGAGTGCCGCGAGGCTGAGCGAGGCCGTCGGCAATGCACCGCCGGTCATCACCGCCGTGCCGGTGATCCAGGCCAAGCCCTCATAGCAAAGACCGCAGGCAGCGCAGCCCCACCAGCCGTTCAATTTCAGCCGGAATGGTGGGGCGCTGTAGGCCCACGCCAGTGCCAGCCCAACGATGGCCGCCAGCAAGACAGTTTGGCCAAGCAGCGCCGCCACAAAAAGTGACAGCACCGACCAAGCAATGGCCATATGCAGCGCAAACTTCCCCGGCGCGCGGCCGGATGGAATGGGCCGCTGCGGCTCATTGATAGCATCCACGTGCCGGTCGAACCAATCGTTCACAACCTGACTGCTGCCGCACACCAGCGGGCCCGCGAGCAAAACGCCAGCAGCAATGACCGGCCACTTGTTCGCCGGCGACGCACCCGATGCCACCACCCCGCAGGCGAATGCCCACATCGGCGGGAACCATGTCACCGGCTTGAGCAGCTCAAGCGCGACCAGCGGCGGTACGGATTTGGATGGTGAATTCGCAGACATGCTGCATCATCAGCGATCCAGCAAAAGTGTCAATCGCAATTTACATATTTGTGTCAGAAAAAATAGACTGCCCGGCTCGGTAGTCCGGCGCGCGCCGCAGCCACACGCCCCACCCACAACGGTCAGTTCTCAGTGTCCAGATCACCCAGACCGTAGCGCCGCAATTTGACATAGAGGCTCTGGCGGCTCAGCCCAAGCATTTCAGCAGCCGATGCGCGGTTGTCGCCGACCAGCTCAAGCGCCGCTTCAATACACAGCCGCTCGATAAGATCCGTTGTCTCGCGCACCAAATTTTTCAACGGAACTTGCCCAACCAATCCGGTCATCTGCTGGACCGACCGGGGCAATTCGTGCTCCCCCAGGACCCTGCCCGTCGCACGGCGGCCGCTGGACCGGACGGTCAGGCCAAAACACGGATACTCCGGGTCGGCCACATAAACCGCTGACGCTTCCACTTCTTCGACGGAACCGAACTCACCACGTACAATCGTCGCGAACTGCCGGGCAGAGCCGTGCTGCGCGGTATTGTTGAGAAATGTCGTAAGCTCGACAGGCGAGCGGCCCAGCCACCGTTCAATAGGCTCGTCACGTACCTGCTCTTCGGTCGCGCGCTGCGCAAGTTCGAGAAACGCGAGGTTGGCGGTTTGCACCCGGCGGTCCTTGCCGATCATGACAAACCCGTCCGGCATCCGCTCGACGGCCTGTTTCAACCGCATCGCCGCCGGATTTTCATCGCGCACCGCGTTACCCGGTTGGATCGACGCCAAGCGCACCAGTACGTACGCCGCCGCATCCTGTCGGAATAGAGAGCCAGAAACGCTGACTGCAGTCTTGCTGCCGGCTAAGATCGCGCGCAGGCTCTCCCCCCTGCCGGTCGTCCGGATCTGCTCAAACAACGTGCGAATATCGCGCGTGCCGGCTGCATCAAAGGCATCGAATAAAGACTTGCTCAGCTTGCGCCGGCCCGCACCCGCAAACAACTTTTCGGCGGCCGGGTTAATCTCGATGATTTTGGAACTTTGCGCATCAGCAACGACAACCGCCTCAGTCGCCGTCTGGAACAACAATCGATAACGTGTTTCCGCGAGCCGCATCCGCGCGTACTCCCGTTCCATCGATTGCTGCGCATTGATCAGGCGTTGCTGGAGCTGGGACACGGAACGCAGTTCCCGGCCAACCGCCAAGATACGGCCCGAACTGCCGAGAGAAAGCGCCGAGTAGCGCACCGGCAGATCCGGCCCCGACGCACTTGGATGATTGACCTGCCGCCAGCGTGGTGCCGCCTTCGACGTCGCGTCTCGGATCATTTCCTCGACCTTGATCCGGCTCTCGACAGTGACCGTGCCTGCCCACGGCTTCCCCACGATGGAGTTGAACACCTGTTCCTTGGCCAAGCTGTCATCAGCAACGGAATAGTCCTGGATGACTCCGCCTCGATCGAGGACCAGAGCCACGTCCATGGTGGATGAAATCAGCCTGGAGGCAACGTCCCCGTCCAGGTTCCCTATGGATTTCTTAAGCGATTTCACGAGGCCCACCACATCGTCGGGGTTCGCAGATTTAGTCGATACCATGTTTAGTCCGCCGCGCGCTGATCGTCTGTTCGCGAGCGCTGACCCGCTCCGAGCACCTATGGCCCACCGAGCCACCCGCTCGACCCCAGGAGCCTGCCTGGTGTCAACGCTTGTTGCTCAGTGCCATCACACATTTTGTCGCCTGCCACACCGCCTGCCGGGCGTCTGCACCAGTCGCGTCTGCACCGACCTGAATCACTCGCTCGGGCCGCTCGAGAAACGCTGGGCCACCCACGAGAATTGTCAAGTCTCTGTTACGACTGGCGCGTCGAAGAGCTCTGATATCCGATGCCAAATCACCAAGCAAGGCGTCAGAGCTTTTCGAAATCCCAACCACATCGACCCAATTTTTCCGAACCATCGATACGACGTCTGATATCGGCAGCGTCGACGCATTCGCCACATCCCACGCAGTCCGGCGGAAAAACGCCTCGACCATGAACAGCCCGAACGAGTGCTGCTCTCCAGGCGCCATCAGCAGCAGCGCCTGCCGCCCATGCGGCCGCATGCCCACCCGGCTTTCGAACTGCGGACTGAGATGACGCAACACCTGCTGGAGGCCGGCGAGGCCGATCGTCACCGCAGCAAAACTCAAGGTGTCATCAAGCCATGCGTCGCCCAACCGCCGCGCCGCCGGCGTCAGCAGTTCGAGAAACAGCTGCTCGCGCGGCACACCCTCGCTCTCCAGCTGATCGAACAAGCGCACCGCATGAGAAATGTCTTGTTCCAGCACTGCCGCAACGAGATTCGCAACATCCGCGCTCTCGATTTGGCGCCCGCTGCTGATGGCCGCCACCGGCACAGACGCATGGCTGTTGGCGAGCAAAAGGCGGGGTATGATCTCCGCCTCGATGGTCCTGGTCAGCCGATCGACACGGCTTTCCGCATCGCGCGCGATACGCGTCTGCTTTCGTTGTTGTCGGCGCGCTATTTGCTGGTCGGGCTCGGGCGTTATGGGCGCCCAACACGACGGCTCCGAACTATGACCACGAGAAAGATCTGACATGGACCAGACTCCCTGCACGCAACCCAAAGGCTGCAATCGGCATTACTCCCGTGGAGCCGAAAATTTCACTGGATGAGTTTGCAGTCGAATACGGCCACTAGGGCCACTGGTTAATTACCATCTTCGATCGCACCCCGCCGCAACCTGGATTAGTTGCTGCGTGCCAGCTGCCGTCCGCTCCGCTGCGACTTGTTCTCCTGCAACCTTGACGGCTTTGTCATCAGTTCGCAATGCAAACTTTTATGTCATTTAAAAATTACGTCAAGATGAGTTGACACTTCGAATGGGCGTGACTAGCCTCTCCTCAGTTAATGAGATGGCCGGAGCGAACCGGCCAGTTGGGGCATGGAACGCATGGGCGCCGCCAGCACGCGATCAGGCCACACACAGCCCCTTTACACGCCCGAGCAGCGCCGGCGGCGAGATGCGTCTGTCTGGACCCTGGTCCAAGGCGTTCTGGCACCCGTCCAGTTCCTCATTTTCCTGGTCAGCCTGATCCTCGTCGCGCGCTACCTCATGACGAGCGACGGCTACACCGCTGCCACCGCCTCGATCGTGATCAAGACATTGGCGCTCTATGCCATCATGATCACCGGTGCCATCTGGGAGAAGGACGTGTTCGGGCGCTATCTCTTCGCGCCGGCCTTCTACTGGGAGGATGTGGTCAGCATGCTGGTGCTGGCCTTGCACACGGCCTACCTCGCGGCGTTGGCCTTCGGTTGGCTGCCCCCTAAAGGTCTGATGCTGCTGGCTCTGGCCGCATACGCCAGCTACCTCGTCAACGCGACTCAGTTTGTCTACAAGCTGCGCCTCGCCCGGCTCAGCGCGCAATCAGCCACGCCCGACACCAGCACGTGGGAGCTTGCGTAATGGGGCTTGCCACCGTCATCGATCGCTCATCGCCGGCGTCCGGGCGGACCCACAAACCGGTGTTGCGCGAACGTGGTCAGCGCGAAGTGTTCTGCGGTCTGACCAGCATCGTCTGGCTGCATCGCAAAATTCAGGACGCGTTCTTTCTGGTCGTCGGGTCACGCACCTGCGCCCATCTGATCCAGTCCGCCGCCGGTGTGATGATCTTTGCCGAGCCGCGTTTCGCCACCGCCATCATTGGTGAGCGTGATCTTGCCGGCCTCGCCGACCTCGACGACGAACTTGATCGCGTCGTTGCAAAACTGCTGACCCGGCGCCCCGATATCCGGATGCTGTTTCTCGTGGGCTCCTGCCCGTCAGAAGTCATCAAGCTCGATCTATCGCGCTCGGCGGCGCGGCTCTCAGCCCTCCACATGCCCCGCGTCCGCGTGCTGGCCTACTCCGGCAGCGGCATCGAGACCACTTTCACGCAAGGCGAGGATGCCTGCCTCGCGGCACTGGTTCCGCATCTCCCACCTGCGGCGCCTGGCACCGGCCCAAACCTGCTGATCGCTGGCGCCTTGTCTGACGTCGTCGAAGATCAATTCAAGCGGCTGTTCGCACAGATGGGGCTGCCATCCGTCCAATTTCTGCCGGCGCGCCGCGCCGACAGTCTTCCAGCCATCAATGATAAAACGCTGGTCTTATTGGCACAGCCGTTTTTAACCGATACGGCCCGTGCCCTGACAGATCGCGGCGCCCGCATTCTGGTGTCGCCGTTTCCTCTAGGCGCTGAGGGTACGACCGCTTGGCTCGGCACAGGCGCCGAGGCCATGGGTGTGAGCGGCGCGCGCTTTGCTGCCGCGATCGAAGCCGCTGATGCTCGTGCCCGTCTCGCCGTTGCCAAGATCCGGCCAGAGCTCACCGGCAAGCGCGTGTTCTTTTTCCCCGACTCGCAACTGGAGCCCCCGATCGCCCGCTTCCTCTCGCGCGAGCTGGGTGTCGAGCTGGTCGAGGTGGGCACGCCGTTTCTCAATCAGCACCAACTCGCCCCCGAGCTCGCCTTGCTGCCACCAGGTGTGCAGCTCAGCGAAGGCCAGGACGTCGAACGTCAACTCGATCGCTGCCGCGCCGCACGGCCCGATATCACCGTGTGTGGTCTTGGGCTTGCCAACCCGCTGGAAGCCGAAGGTCTAACGACGAAATGGTCCATTGAACTCCTCTTCACGCCGATCCAGGGCTATGAGCAGGCGGGTGATCTCGCTCAGCTGTTCGCACGCCCCCTCGATCGCCATTCGCGGCTGAGGGTCTGAGGCATGCAACTCACTGTCTGGACATACGAAGGCCCGCCGCACGTCGGTGCAATGCGCATCGCAACCGCGATGACCGACGTGCATTTCGTTCTGCACGCGCCCCAGGGCGACACCTATGCTGATCTGTTGTTCACGATGATCGAGCGCCGCTCAGCGCGGCCACCCGTCACCTACACCACGTTCCAGGCCCGCGACCTCGGCGGCGACACCGCTGAAGGCTTCAAGCAATCGGTCCGCGCCGCTTTTGACCGTTTCAACCCAGCCGTGATGCTGGTTGGCGCCTCGTGCACCGCCGAGTTGATCCAGGACGATCCCGGCGGCTTGGCCGCCACACTCGGCCTGCCTATTCCTGTCATCCCGCTTGAGCTGCCTTCTTACCAAAAAAAGGAAACCTGGGGCGCCAGCGAGACCTTCTATCAACTGGTTAGGACGTTGGCTGGTTCGCCGTCAACGCACGGCGTGGCGCCCTCCCCAGCGTCCGCCAGTCAACGTCCTTCCTGCAACCTGCTCGGCGCGACAGCCCTCGGCTTTCGTCATCGTGACGACGTGAAGGAAATCACCCACTTGCTTGGCCAGCTCGGGATCGACATCAACGTCTGTGCGCCGCTCGATGCCTCGTCCGCCGATATCGCCCGCCTGGGCCAGGCGTCGTTCAACGTGGTGCTGTATCCCGAGATCGCGCAGCAGGCAGCAACCTGGCTGCAGAAAACATTCGGTCAGCCCATGGTCACCACAACGCCGATCGGCGTCGGCGGCACGCGCGACTTCATTGCGGCCGTTGCGCTTTTAGCAGGCGTCGATCCCGCGCCAGTCCTCGCCGGCGCGCCGTCTCGCCTGCCGTGGTACTCCCGCTCTGTCGATAGCACCTATCTGACGGGCAAACGCGTGTTTGTATTTGGCGACGCCACCCACGCGATCGCTGCTGCCCGCATTGCCACTGAAGAACTCGGCTTCACCGTCGTCGGCCTTGGAACGTACACGCGCGAATTCGCCCGCGAAGTCCGCGCCGCCGCAAAAAGTTACGGCCTGGAAGCACTGATCACCGACGACTATCTCGAAGTCGAAGATGCCATCACAGGCCTCCAACCCGAGCTTGTGCTCGGCACTCAGATGGAGCGCCACATCGCCAAGCGGCTCGGCATGCCTTGTGCCGTCATCTCCGCCCCCGTCCATGTGCAGGACTTCCCCGCCCGCTACTCGCCGCAGATGGGCTTTGAAGGCGCCAATGTGATTTTCGACACCTGGGTGCATCCGTTGATGATGGGTCTGGAAGAGCATCTGCTCGGGATGTTCCGCGAAGACAAGGAATTCCACAACGGCGCAGCCCCCTCCCACGTCGGCCACGGCCACCAAGAAGCAGCCGCGCCCGCGGCGTCGGCCATTCAGCAATCGGTTGCCGTCTTTGCCCGATCCAGCCACTCTCGGCTTTGCCGCATGGGCGCCCGAAGCCGAAATCGAACTGAAAAAGATACCGTTTTTTGTTCGCGGCAAAGCGCGTCGCAACACAGAGCGTTTCGCCACCGAACAGGGCGTGTCCACGATCACAATCGAGACATTGTACGATGCCAAAGCGCATTTCAGCCGCTGATGCGACGCCGATCCGCGTCGTCATCATCACCCTCGACAACCACTTGGCGAGCTCGGTGGAGCGCGCCACCGAACAGCTGCGGCTTGAGTGGCCGGGACTGTCGCTGACCATGCATGCAGCCTGCGATTGGGGCAGTGACACCGCAGCACTTGCCCGCTGCCGCGAGGCCATCGCCTCCGGTGATATCGTCATCGCCAACATGCTGTTCCTGCAAGATCACATCCAAGCCGTACTGCCCGACCTGACGGCAC
This sequence comes from uncultured Alphaproteobacteria bacterium, assembly GCA_963847145.1. Classification (GTDB taxonomy): domain Bacteria; phylum Pseudomonadota; class Alphaproteobacteria; order Rhizobiales; family Hyphomicrobiaceae; genus JABFRJ01. Next base: position 944,562 of record CAWJYN010000007.1, on the reverse strand, counting down.
GGCAGCCATCCTGCGACGCTATGCTCGGGTGCATCGCCTCCAGCGAAGTCGTCAAACTCACGCGCCTCGGCCGCCTCAACATGGGCAAAGAAGCCGGCGGCGCCATGGGCATGCTGAAGCGGCTGCGTGGTGGCAAGAAAAGCGACGGCACGCCGACCACATCGGCCGCCGATCAGATGAAGACGCTGCGCCGCATCCCCAAGATCCTGCGTTTCATTCCAGGCACGGCGCAGGATTTGCGCGCCTATTTTCTGTCCATGCAATACTGGCTGGCCGGCTCGGATGAGAACACCGCCAACATGGTGCGGGCGCTGATCAACCGCTACGCCGATGGCCCCCGCCGTCATCTCCGCAGCACTCAATCGGTGCCCTTGCCGATCGAATACCCCGAGATTGGCCTCTACCACCCGGCTCTTCCCTCCCGCATTGCAAGCGAGATCGCCGAGCTCCCGCGGTCGCCAAAAACCACCACCGGCACGGTCGGGGTTTTGGTCATGCGGTCTTATGTGCTGGCCGGCAACGCCGCACACTACGATGGCGTCATCGCGGCCCTCGAAGCACGCGGCCTCAAAGTCATCCCAGCGTTTGCCAGTGGACTTGATGCACGGCCCGCCGTCGAGCGCTACTTCATGTCCAACGGGACAGCCACGATTGACGCGCTTGTTTCGCTGACCGGGTTCTCGCTGGTGGGCGGGCCCGCCTACAACGATGCGGCTGCAGCGCAGCACACGCTGAAAATGCTTGATGTGCCCTATCTCGCGGCGCAGCCTGTTGAGTTCCAAACCCTCGACCAATGGCAGCAATCAGAGCGTGGCTTGCTGCCGGTTGAGGCGACCATCATGGTCGCCATTCCAGAACTCGACGGCGCCACCGGCTCGATGGTGTTTGGCGGCCGCGTTCCAGCCCAAGCAGGTGGCAACGCGCTCAGCATGCGGTCCGACACCGAGCGGGCCGACATGCTGGCACGCCGCATCCACAAGCTGATCACCCTGCGGCAGGCCAAGCGCGCCGAACGCCGTATCGCGATTGTGTTGTTTAACTTCCCGCCCAACGGCGGCTCGACCGGAACGGCAGCCTACCTTGCCGTGTTCGAATCCCTCTTCAACACGCTCACAGCCTTGAAGGCCGGCGGCTACGGCGTCGACGTACCCGCCGATGTCGATGCGCTTCGCCAGCAGATCATCACCGGCAACGCCCAACGCTATGGCGCACATGCCAACGTTCACACCCGCATTCCAGCTGATGACCACGTCCGGCGCGAGCGTTACCTTGACGAGATCGAGCGCCAGTGGGGCCCAGCGCCTGGCCGCCAGCAAAGCGATGGTGCATCCATCCACGTGCTGGGTGCCCAGTTCGGCAACGTGTTTGTCGGCATTCAGCCAGCATTTGGCTACGAAGGCGATCCGATGCGGTTGCTGTTCGAACACGGCTTCACGCCGACCCACGCCTTCTCCGCGTTCTACCGTTACCTGCGCGAGGATTTCGGCGCCAATGCTGTCCTTCACTTCGGCACGCATGGCGCGCTGGAATTCATGCCGGGCAAGCAAACCGGACTCTCGCAGGCATGCTGGCCAGACCGTCTCATCGGCGATCTTCCCAACATCTACTTTTACGCCGCCAACAACCCCTCAGAAGGTACACTCGCCAAGCGCCGCTCTGCTGCAACCCTCATCAGCTACTTGACGCCGCCGGTCGCCAAGGCCGGCCTCTACCGCGATCTCGCCGATCTCAAAGCCTCGCTCGATCAGTGGCGCCAGCTTCCGTTTGATTCAGGCGATATCGCCACCCATCTCGCAGCCCTGATCCAGGCGCAAGCCTCAGCACTCGATCTGGCGGTGGCAGAACCAGTGTGGACCGCCGCCGCAGTTCATGAAATCGATCGGCTGCGCGACGCCGTGCTTGAATTTGAGTATGCTCTGATCCCCTACGGCCTTCACGTCGCCGGCGCCCCCACCAACCCGGCAGAACGCGCCGACTTCCTGATTGCAATCGCCGAGTCGTCGTTCTCCCTCACGCTCGAACAAGCAGCAGCCGACGCCCTTGTGCAGGGCATTGCGCCTGCCACTGTTGCGCGCGATGGCAAGCTCGGTGCCGAAGTCGAACCCAAACTGACCGAACTGCAACGCCTCGGCGATCTGCTTGCCGTCGATCATGAAATGCCGGCGCTGCTCAACGCGCTCGACGGCCATTTCACAACACCTGCGCCCGGCGGCGATGTCATCCGCACGCCTGCCGTCTTGCCAACCGGCCGCAATCTCCACGGTTTCGATCCGTTCCGGCTGCCAACCGCCTTCGCAGTCGCCGAAGGCGAGCGTCAAGCCCGTCAGCTACTGGCACGGCACATGCAGGATGGCCACGCCTTCCCGTCGACGATTGCGCTCGTGCTGTGGGGCACGGACACCCTCAAGACAGGTGGCGGCCCCGTCGCGCAGGCACTCGCACTCCTCGGCGCGCGTCCCACCTTCGACGGCTACGGCCGGCTGTGCGGCGCCTCGCTCATCCCGCTCGCCGAACTCGGCCGCCCCCGCTGCGACGTCGTAATGACGTTGTCCGGCATCTTCCGCGATCTGTTGCCGCTTCAAATCAAACTGCTGGCTGAAGCAGCCTTGCTTGCCGCGTCAGCCGACGAGCCGCTCGACCAGAACTTCGTCCGCGCCCATGCACTCGAATTCCAGCGCACACATGATTGCGATCTCGAAACGGCCGCCCTGCGCGTGTTCGGCAATGCCGAGGGTGCCTACGGCGCCAACGTCAACAATCTGGTCGAGAACGGCCGCTGGTCGGACAGCGACGAGATGGCTGAGACCTATTCACGGCGTAAAGGCTTCGCGTATGGCGCCGGCGGACGGCCCGTCGCACAACCCGAACTGCTCAATTCGGTTCTTGCCGGTGTCGATCTTGCCTATCAGAACCTCGAGTCGGTTGAACTCGGCGTAACCACCGTCGATACCTATTTCGATACCCTTGGCGGCATCTCCAGTGCCGTAAAACGTGCGCGCGGCACCGCCATGCCGGTCTACATCTCAGACCAGACGCGCGGCGAAGGCAGCGTGCGATCGCTGCAGGATCAGATCAACCTGGAAACACGCACCCGCGTTCTTAATCCCAAGTGGTACGAGGGCATGCTCAAGCACGGCTACGAGGGCGTCCGCCAGATCGAGAGCCACGTGACCAACACGGTGGGTTGGTCGGCCACAACCGGCCAGGTGTCGCCCTGGGTGTATCAGAAAATCTCCGAGACTTTTGTGCTCGACGAAACCATGCGCCGCCGGTTGGCAGAGTTGAACCCCACGTCGTCGACCAAGCTGGCCAGCCGTCTGCTCGAGGCTCACAGCCGCGGCTTCTGGCAACCCAGCGACGAAATGCTCGCCGCCTTGCGCGATGCCAATGATGAACTCGAAGATCGGCTGGAAGGCGTTGGCCGCACGGAGGTTGCCGCATGACAGTGGTTCTGGACACACGCCATCAGGGTGGAACAAAGCGGGGTGACGGCGCCGGGAGCGTGCAGGTCCGGCTCGATCCCGCACTCAAGATCGATACTGGCGCCAAGGTCTTCGCCGTCTATGGCAAAGGCGGCATCGGCAAGAGCACAACTTCATCGAACCTGTCGGTTGCCTTTTCCAAACTCGGCAAGCGCGTGTTGCAGATCGGCTGCGACCCCAAGCACGACTCGACCTTCACCCTCACCAAGAAACTCATGCCAACCGTCATCGATGTCCTTGAGAGCGTCGATTTCCATGCCGAAGAACTCCGCGTCGAGGACTTCGTGTTCGAGGGCTACAATGGCGTGATGTGCGTCGAAGCCGGTGGCCCGCCGGCCGGCACAGGCTGCGGCGGTTATGTCGTCGGACAAACAGTCAAACTTTTGAAAGAGCATCATCTGCTCGATGATACCGACGTCGTCATCTTCGACGTGCTGGGCGACGTCGTGTGCGGCGGGTTTGCTTCCCCGCTGCAGCACGCCGAGCGCGGACTGATCGTCACCGCCAACGACTTCGACAGCATCTTCGCCATGAACCGCATCGTCGCGGCCATCCAAGCAAAGTCAAAGAACTATAAAGTCCGCCTCGGCGGCGTTATCGCCAACCGCAGCAAAGGCACCGACGAGATCGACCGCTACAATACCGCTGCCGGGTTGAAGCGCCTGGCGCATTTCCCCGATCTCGATGTGATCCGCCGCAGCCGGCTCAAGAAGTCGACCCTCTTTGAAATGGGCGACACGCCGGAATTGCTGGCCGTCCAGCAGGAATATCTCCAGCTCGCCGAAGCGCTCTGGACCGGATCGGAACCGCTTGAACCCAAACCGATGAAAGATCGCGAGATCTTCGACTTCCTGGGATACGAATAATGTCATCACTGTCTTACCTCGAACGCCGCGAACAGCTTGAAACGTACTTCGACCGCACCGCTGTCGAAGCGTGGTCGCGCCTCACGTCGGATGCCCCCGTCGGGCGCATCCGCGCCACCGTGCGCGCCGGCCGCGATCGCATGCGCAACACCTTGCTGTCATGGCTGCCTGACGATCTCTCCGGCCGCCGCATTCTTGATGCTGGGTGCGGAACGGGCGCTCTGGCCCTGGAGGCTGCCCGGCGCGGCGCTGATGTGCTCGCCATCGACTTGTCACCCAAACTCGTCGCACTGGCGCAACAACGGACTGCCGACGAGAGGCTCAAAGGCCGTATCGTTTTCAAAGCCGGTGATATGCTGCACGCCCGGCATGGCCGCTTCGATCACATCGTCGCCATGGATAGCTTGATCCACTACGACGCGGCGGACGCGGTACAGGTACTCGGCGGCCTTTATGCACGCAGCACAACATCGGTTCTGTTTACGTTTGCGCCGCGCACGCCGCTGTTGGCCACCATGCATACGATCGGCCGCTTGTTCCCAAAATCGGATCGCGCACCAGCGCTCGAGCCGCTCGCCGAGCACACGTTGCGGCATCTACTGGCCGCCGAACCTCTGTTCGCGGCCGGTGTCATCGCACGGACGGAAAAGATTGCGAGCGGGTTCTACACGTCGCAAGCCATGGAGCTGCGTCGCCCATGACCTCAGTCAATTCGAAACTCGCGAACATTTGGACCAATCTCGGCACCGGCATGCTGCCTTTTGCAGACGCCGCAACGGCTGAATTGCCGCTGAGCCGTATCCTGCGGCTGTCGTTGTTCCAGGTTTCAGTTGGCATGGCTCTGGTGCTGCTCAACGGCACTCTCAACCGCGTCATGATCATTGAAATGGGCGTCCCAGCCTGGCTGGTCGCCCTGATGATCTCGCTGCCGGTACTCGCCGCGCCCTTCCGCGCCGTGCTCGGGTTCCGTTCCGACAATCATCGCTCGTTGCTTGGCTGGCGGCGTGTGCCCTACATCTGGATGGGCACGATGCTGGAGTTTGGCGGCCTCGCCATTATGCCCTTCGCGCTGATCCTGCTGTCGGGAGACAGCACGGCGCCCGCTTTCGTTGGTTACGTATCTGCAGCATTGGCGTTCCTGTTGGTTGGCTTCGGTGTGCACACCACGCAAACCGCAGGCTTGGCATTGGCGAGCGACCTCGCCGCTCCCCACAACCGGCACCGGATTGTTGCCCTGCTCTACGTTGTCTTGCTGCTGTCCATGGTCGTCAGTTCCCTCGCATTCGGGATGCTGCTGGCCAACTTCTCCCAGATCCGGCTGATCCAAGTCATCCAAGGCGCCGCCGTGCTGACGATTTGGCTCAATGTCATCTCTCTCTGGAAACAAGAACCGCGGGATCCGTCACGCAGCAAAATAACCGAACCCGTTCCGTCATTTCGGTCCCAGTGGCGGCAGTTCGCAGCGGCCGGCCGCGCCCGGCGCCTGCTCGTGGCCGTGGGGCTCGGAACGGCAGCCTTCAACATGCAGGATATTCTGCTGGAGCCGTACGGCGGCGAGATCCTGCGGCTGACGGTCGGGCAGACGACCTATCTTACGGCGCTAATGGCGCTTGGTACCTTGTGCGGCTTTGCGGTGTCCGCCCGCGGGCTTGACCTCGACTACGATCCAGCCCGCCTCGCCGCGTTCGGCTTGCTGTGTGGTTTGCCAGCCTTCGTGGCCGTGATGCTGGCAGCCCCGCTGCAGTCAGCTCTGCTGTTCCGGACCGGCGCGTTCCTGATCGGCTTCGGTGGCGGGCTTTTCACCGTCTGCACGCTCACTCTCGCCATGCATGACGCCGCACGCAGCGACAGCAATGGCCTGGCGCTTGGGGCCTGGGGCGCGGTGCAGGCGACTGCGGGCGGCCTCTCGATCGCCTTCAGCGGTTTTCTCCGCGACGGGATCGCATCTCTGGCCACAGCAGGCTCGCTGGGGCCGGCCTTGAACGGGCCCGCCACCGGCTATGCCTTTGTCTATCAGTTCGAGATTTTTCTCATTTTCGCGGCGTTGATCGCCATCGGCCCACTCGTCCGCCGCACGGAAACACGCAGCAGCCCGCAGTCGAACAATTTCGGATTGGCCGAGTTACCTGGTTGACGGTAACTCAGATAGGAGATGTGGCAATGAAAGGCTCAATTGGCGGCTACATGGACGTTGCCCAGGTCACGCTCTACGTGTTCTGGCTCTTCTTTGCAGGCTTGATCTATTATCTGCATCGCGAGAGTAAGCGCGAAGGGTATCCGTTGCAGTCCGACAAGCCCGGTCAGGGAACGACCGAAGGCGTTCCGTCAATGCCGCCACCCAAGACCTATCTGTTGCCCCATGGTGGCACCCAAGTCTCCCCACGCAAGGAGCACGACGCACGGCCACTGATGGCACAACCCTCGTCGGGTGCACCGGGAGCACCGCTCGTACCGACCGGCAATCCGATGCGCGATGGCGTCGGGCCGGCGGCATGGGCCGAACGTTCCGACAAACCAGACCTGACCGTCGGCGGCAAACCCCGTATCGTGCCATTGCGCCGGGCCGAAGGCTACGCCATCGAAGGCCGCGATCCCGACCCACGCGGCATGCCAGTGATGGGCGCCGACAAGAAGAAGGCCGGCACCGTTCTCGATGCCTGGGTGGACATCTCAGAATGTCTGATCCGCTATCTCGAAGTTGATGCCGGTGGCAGCCGCACGGTCCTGTTGCCGATCAACTTTGCCGACGTGGATGGCCGCATGAAGCAAGTCAGGGTCGATGCCATTCTGGCCAGCCAGTTCGCTGGTGTGCCGACCACCAACGACGCCGACCAGGTGACCCGGCGCGAGGAAGACCGCATCTGTGGTTACTATGGCGGCGGCACACTGTACGCCACGCCCCAACGCGCGGAGCCGTTACTATGAGCGACGACTTCGACTTCGAACCCGCCACCGGTGTGCCCGATCAACTCCCGCACGGCGAACGGATCATGTGGCAGGGTGCACCGCGCTGGCGGTCATTGGTGCGGCATGCCTTCCATGCCGACAAGATCGCACTGTACTTTGGCGCTTTGATTGCCCTCCGCTTGTTGTTTGGATGGCACGACGGGCTACCTGCAAGTGAAGTCCTCGCCAGCGCGTTTGCCTTGTCGCTGGCAGCAGCGCTCGCCCTGATCGTCGTTGGCCTTTTGGCGTGGCAATCTGTGCGCAGCACTGTCTACACTCTAACGACACAGCGCCTGGTCATTCGCTACGGCATGGCCCTACCGGTCACGCTCAACATCCCGCTGAAGCGCATCGCCAGTGCGCATTTGGCCCCGCGCAGCGACGCCACAGGCGATATCGCGATCGTCCCAGAGGCTGGCACGCGCCTCGCCTACGTCATGCTCTGGCCGCACGTGCGCGCCTGGCACCTCAAGCATCCGGAGCCTACTTTGCGAAGCATTGCCGATGCCGATCAAGTGGCACAACTGGTCGGCGAGGCGTTGCGGTCGACCGCGGCGCAAACGACGACCAGGATTGTGCGCCTCCGGCCGGCCGCGGCCGCCACGCCCGCATACCAACCTGCAGCATCGCTGTCCGCAGCTGAGTGAAGGACGCCCAAATGACCACGTCCACAACCGAAGATGCAATCCCGCGCGGCGCTGTCTGGGGCGGTGCCGGCTTGATCGTCTTTGCACTGTTGGCGACCGCAACCGCACGGCTGACCGATGTCGGCACGGTCCGCTCGGCGCCAGTCACCCCGACGGACAGCAAGATCCTGACATTCGAACCGCGCGTCGACGGATCGATGCTCGTTCGCGAAGTCGGCAATCCGCGCGCCTCTCACGTCGTGCCGGCGACGGGCAACGAAGGGTTCGTCCGTGTTGCATTGCAAAGCATGATCAGGGAGCGCGACGCTTTGGGCATCAAGCCCGACGCGCCTTACCGGCTCATGCGCCAAGACGGAGGACGGCTTTGGCTTGAGGACCTTGCTACACAACGGCGCTTGACATTGGATGCGTTCGGCAGCGGCAATGCAAAAGTCTTTGCAAAGTTCCTTGACGCCAAATTCGCTGATGACAGAAAGGTCAGTCCATGAGGAGCCTTTTCGGCACCCAAAGCCAGCCCAAAGTATTCGACGTGCCCTGCACGATCGAGATCGAGAACACCTTCGACAGCCTTCACGCCCATGTCGACCTTGATGGCGACGTGCTGATCGGCCCGGGTGACGAAGTGCTCGTCCACGGTGAGCCCATCCGTGTGCCCTTTGGTGAAAAAGTCGTCCTGCGCCGGAACGCAACCGTGACCCGCGCGGGCGCGCTGAGCCGGGCTTTGACAAAGTTGTCAGCCCGCCTGGAATTAACCGAGCTCTACGAGGTCAGCTTTTCGTCGGGGAGCAAACTGTGACGATAGAAACTCTCGGGCGGCCCACCAGTGACGCCACACAAGAAGCCACCAAAGATGCACTGCTGTCGCCGCGCTTCTATACGACCGATTTTGAAGAACTTGATCGGATGGATGTCTCGTCCGTGCGGCGCGAATGGGATGCGCTGATCGATGAAATGCGCGCCGATCCGAACAAAACGCACTTCCGGCGGACCCCGGATTGGGACCCTGTTCTGCTCAATGATCTTCCGCCCGACCTCAGAGCCGAGTTCCGGGACTTTCTCATCAGCTCGCTGACCGCCGAATTCTCAGGCTGCGTGCTCTATGCTGAAATGCGCAAGCGCGGCAAGAACAAGGACATTGTCGAGCTCTTCAAATACATGAGCCGCGACGAGGCCCGCCATGCGGGCTTCATCAACGACGCGCTGCGCGAGAACGGCCTGGGTGTCGACCTGGGTTTTCTCACCAAAACCAAGAAATATACATTCTTCCGGCCGAAGTTCATTTTTTACGCGACCTATCTCTCAGAAAAGATCGGCTATGCCCGCTACATCACCATTTTCCGTCATCTCGAACGCCACCCGGACAAGCGCTTTCACCCGATCTTCAAATGGTTTGAAAAGTGGTGCAACGACGAGTTCCGTCACGGCGAAGCGTTTGCCCTGCTGATGCGGGCCAACCCGCACCTGCTGACCGGAATAAACAGGTACTGGATCCGCTTCTTCCAGCTTGCCGTCTTTGCGACCATGTACGTCCGCGACCACGCACGGCCAGCTTTCCACCATGCCATTGGCATCGATCCGACCGACTACGACATGCGCGTCTTCCGCATCACGACCGAGATCGTGCGCCAAGTGTTCCCTGTAACCTTGGATCTCGACCACCCTGCATTTCACGCCGGCTTGGTGCGGCTGCACCGGGTGAGCGAGGCCTATGGCTTAGTTGAAAAACAAACCGGCGTGATCGCCAGCATCAAGAAAGCTTCATTGGCGTTGCGCGCAGCCGCGATCTTCGTCCGCCTCTATTTCATTCCACCGAAGACCAGCGAGCTTCCGGCGAGCAGCCGGCTTGAGCCAGCATGGTAAGGGCATTTGCATGAGCTTACTGCTGGACATGGCGCCGCCCGCGCTCTTCGTCATCCTCGTCTGGTGGATCAGCACCGGGCTGATTTTTGCGATGAACGGCCTGCCGGAGCGGACCTATGCGACAAGCCTCGGGATCGTTGCCTTTCTGGCGGCGCTCTCGGTCGCGGTCCTGTGGACGACCGCGTCGGGCACGACCCGCACGGACGCCGCGATCACGCTGGTTGCTGCGATCATGGTGTGGGCGGTCATCGAGATGAGCTTTCTGATGGGTGTCGTCACCGGTCCGCGGCGTCTCCCCTGCCCCGCAGACGCGACAGAATGGCAGCGCTTCAAAGCCGCGTGTCTCGCCGTCGCCTACCATGAGGCTGCGATCGTCGGGACACTTGGGCTGCTGTGGTGGCTGACGGCCGGCAAGCCCAACACCTTGGGCGTCACGGTATTCGGATTGCTATGGCTCATGCGGCTTTCAACCAAGCTGAACATCTTCCTGGGCGTGCCGAACCCCGCAGCCGAATTGCTGCCGCCCCGCATCAGCTATCTCAAGAGCTACTTCCGGCAAGCACCGATGAGCTGGTTCTTTCCAGTGTCGGTAACGCTTGCAACGGCGGCGACTGGATATTCTCTGTCGCTCGCTCTCGCCGCGCCGGCCGGCAGTTTTGACGCCCAGGCTGCCGCCATACTGACCGCCCTCGCCGCGCTTGGCATGATCGAACACTGGTTCCTGGTCCTGCCGTTTCAACCGGAAGCCCTGTGGGGCTGGAGCCTCGGCTCCCGTTCCAACGTTAAACCCAGCCCTGCAGACACTGCCAGTCCGGGCCGCGACAGGCCGCGGCGCGACCCCCTGGTGCCCCGCGTTCAAACGCAAACATAACGTCAGACCTTCGAACCGCTATCGGACTTACATCTATCGGACTTGGAGACAGGCCATGAACTACGACAAAGTTTTTGATCGCTACCTGGCAACACTCCACGCCGAAGGCCGCTATCGCGTATTTGCCGACATTCTGCGCCGCCGGGGAGAATTCCCGCGCGCCGAACGCCGCTCCACCAATGGCGCGCGCGACGTCGTTGTCTGGTGCTCCAACGACTATCTCGGCATGGGCCAACACTCTGTGCCGCTGGCGGCCATGCATGCCGCGCTGGATGCGGCCGGTGCTGGCTCGGGCGGCACCCGCAACATCTCGGGCACGACCCACTATCACGTCGAGTTGGAAGCCGAGCTCGCGAGCCTGCACAACAAAGAGGCCGCCCTGCTCTTCACCTCGGCCTACGTCGCCAACGACGCCACCTTGTCGAGCCTTGTGCAACTGATGCCCGGCGCCATCGTTTTCTCCGACGAGAAAAACCACGCGTCCATGATCGCCGGTATTCGCCACGGCGGCGGTCCCAAGCAAATCTTCCGGCACAACGATGTCCGTGACCTCGAAGCAAAGTTGCGCGCCGCGCCGATCGGTGTTCCAAAAATCATCGCCTTCGAAAGCGTCTACTCCATGGACGGCTATGTTTCCCCCATCGGCGAGATCTGCGCCCTAGCGAAAAAGTATGGTGCGTTGACGTATCTCGACGAAGTCCACGCCGTCGGCATGTACGGCGATCACGGCGGCGGCATCGCCGAGCGCGACAACGTGATGGATCAAGTCGATATCATCAACGGCACGCTTGCCAAAGGTTATGGCGTAATGGGCGGCTACATTGCCGCTAGCCGCCGGTGCTGCGACGCCATCCGGTCGCATGCATCGGGCTTCATCTTCTCGACGTCGCTTGCACCGGTGATCGCTGCGGGGGCTTTAGCCAGCATCCGCCATTTGAAAACCAGCCAAACCGAACGCGCCAAACACCAGGAGCGTGCACGCGCGGTCAAAGCAAGGCTTACTGCGGCTCGCATCCCCGTGCTGGATAATCCAAGCCACATCGTCCCGGTAATGGTCGGCAACCCGGTGCATTGCAAGTCGATCAGCGACACGCTGCTGGATCGCCATGGCATTTATGTTCAGCCCATCAACTATCCGACGGTCCCCCGCGGCACCGAACGGCTGCGCATCACACCGACGCCGCTGCATACCGACGCGCAAATCGACCATCTTGTTGGTGCCCTCGGCGAACTCTGGAGTGCATGTCCGGTCTCCGAGGAGAACACCGTGAAGCTGGCCGCAGAGTAACGGACCTCGACAGCGGACATGGCGCAAGTCGCATGCTTAAAATCCCCACGTTGAAAGCCCCACTTTGAAAGCCCCACTTGAGCAAACGGAGATCCATTGTGGCGCTTGATGACGACGGCTCTGGCCTGCGGCGCGCTGATGTCGAACAGGGGAACGCCAAGAACAAGCCAGCCCGCAGCGACAAAAAAGGCCCTGCAACGCCCCTCGCCGAACCCACATTGAGCCGCGAATTTCCGTTCTCAGCGATTGCTGGACAGGAGGAAATGAAGCTCGCGCTTATGCTGGTCGCCATCGACCCGACGATCGGCGGCGTCCTCGCACTTGGCGATCGTGGTACCGGAAAGTCCACGACCGTGCGCGCGCTGGCAGCGCTTTTGCCACCGCTTCTGGTCATCGCTGAATGCCCCTATGGCTGTGACCCCGCCCAAGCGTCTGCCACTTGCGAAACCTGCGCGAAGCGGTCGATGGAGACCAAACCAGCCACCCGCTTCAAACCGGTCCCGCTGGTCGATCTACCCCTTGGCGCTACCGAGGACCGCGTGGTCGGCGCGCTCGACATCGAACGGGCCCTCGTCGATGGCGTGAAGGTTTTCCAGCCGGGCCTGCTGGCACGGGCCAATCGCGGGTTTCTCTATATCGACGAAGTGAACCTGCTGGAGGATCATCTGGTCGATCTGCTCATCGATGTAGCGGCCTCGGGTGAAAACGTGGTTGAACGTGAGGGGCTCAGCGTCCGGCATCCGGCGCGCTTCGTACTTGTTGGCAGCGGCAACCCAGAAGAAGGCGAACTGCGGCCCCAACTGCTCGACCGTTTCGGGCTGTCCGCCGACGTCCGGACACCGGGCGATATCGACACCCGGGTCACCATTATCGAACGGCGCGACGCCTTCGACCGTGACCGTGCCGCCTTCCATGCCGATTGGCGCAATGCTGAGACCGAACTCCGCACCACGATCATCGCGGCCCGCGAGCGACTCACATCAGTGACCGTCCCGGCCAACATTCTCAGAAAAGCGGCTGAACTCTGCATCCGCGTCGGAACGGACGGGCTGCGCGGCGAACTGACGTTGATGCGCGCCGCGCGCGCGCTGGCAAGCCTGCGAAGTGAAACCGACGTCAGCATCGCGCATCTCAAACACGTCGCGCCGACCTGCCTCCGTCACCGGCTACGCCGCAACCCGTTGGATGATTCCGGCTCTTCTGCGCGCGTTGAACGGGCCATGGCCGAGGTCTTTGGCCCATGATCTCAACTGCCAGCGATGCGCCGCCCTCAACCTGGGCCGATGCTATCCTGGTAGCAGATTTACTTGCCATTGATCCGGCTGCGTTGGGCGGTGTGACATTGCGTGCGCCGCATGGGCCAGTCCGCGACGCGTGGCTGGCGCACCTGCGGAGCCAGATCGCACGTGGCGCGCCAATTCTACGCCTGCCGTTGCATTGCCCCATTGAGCGGCTGCTGGGCGGCCTTGATCTGGCTGCGATGTTCGGCACTGGACGCCATCTCCAACAAGCTGGCGTGCTTTCGCAAGCGCACGGCGGCCTTGCAATTCTCGCCATGGCGGAACGCTGGTCACCGGCCGCCGCCGCACCGGTCGCCTCAGCTCTCGACCGCGGGGAGGTCGTTCTCGAGCGCGACGGCATGACCGCGCGCAGCCCGTCCCGCTTTGGCCTCATCGCCCTCGACGAGAGCGCCAGCGACGAACCGGGTCCCCCGACAATCCTCATGGATCGGCTTGCCTTTCATCTCAACCTCAACGAGATCGGCCTTGATGCCCTATCAGGCCCGGCGCATGCCGGCGCCACGCTCGCGGATGCACGTCGTCTGATTGCCAACCGGCAACCGGCTGACACGACTATCACCCGTGCGTTGTGCCATGCCGCGTGCGAACTCGGGATCGGCTCACTGCGGGCACCAGTCCTCGCACTGGCCGTGGCCGCAGCCCACGCCGCCTATTCCGGGCGCGCGCATATCATCGCAGACGATGCCGCTGTCGCTGCGCGCTTGGTCCTTGCGCCGCGCGCCACACGATTTCCTGCCCCACCTGAGGAACAGGATCCGGAGGACCAGCAGCCCCCAGCCGACCCGCAGGCCGGCGAACAGCCCGATACACCCGAAGACCTGCAGGGCGACATCACGCTTGAAGATCTCGTGCTCGCCGCCGCACGAGCCGCTTTACCTCCAGGACTACTTGATGCCATCGCTCTTGGTGCAACGAGAGCCGCGCGGCTTGGTGGCGATGGGCGCTCTGGTGCACAACGCAAATCAGCGACGCGCGGCCGCGTCATCGGCAGTCAGGTAGCATCGGCACGTAACGCGCGGCTCAATGTGCTTGCGACCCTACGCGCTGCCGCCCCGTGGCAGAAATTCAGAACGAAGACACTTGCTAACGGATCGCATACAGCGCCGCGAATTCAGGTGCGGCGTGAAGACTTCCGGTGCAATCGCTACAAAGTCCGTAGCGGGACCACCATTGTTTTCTCTGTCGATGCGTCTGGATCGGCGGCATTGCACCGTCTTGCCGAGGCCAAGGGCGCGGTGGAGTTGCTGCTCGCAGACTGCTACGCACGGCGGGACTCAGTCGCACTGCTGGCCTTCAGAGGGCAAACCGCAGAGGTCCGGCTCCCACCGTCCCGGTCTTTGGCGCGAGCGAAACGCAGCCTCGCCGGCCTGGCTGGTGGCGGCGGAACACCGCTGGCCACCGGCATTGACGCTGCAGCCGAAGTAGCCGCTCAGGCACGCCGCAAGGGCGATACGCCGCTCGTCGTCTTTCTGACCGACGGACGCGCGAATGTGACCCGAGAGGGTAAAGCAGGCCGCAAGGATGCCGAGAGCGAGGCACTGCAAGCCGCGCGCGCATTTCACCATCACGGAATTGCCAGCATTTTGCTCGATACATCCCCCCAACCTCATCCCTTCGCACGACGCCTCGCAGCCGAGATGGGCGGCCGCTACGTACCGTTGCCGGTTGCCGGTGCGGAATCCATTTCAGCCGCGGTCGCCAAGGAGATGGTGTCATCAAGGGCCTGAAGCGAACCATCATGGCAAACGCCTCGACAGCGCCGACAGAGCGGCGCCGCATCCTCGCCGTGCGCGTGCCATGACACTACGGCTCGACTTTACGACCGATGGACGTAATTGGCCGCATCGCGAGAGCTCCCGTTTCGTGAGAGCGGCAGATCTCACTTGGCATATCCAGCAATTCGGCCGGGGTCCGCTCGTCCTGCTAGTGCACGGGACGGCCGCGGCAACCCATTCCTGGCGCGGGCTTGCGCCATTGCTCGCACGCTCGCACTCAGTGCTATCGATGGACCTCCCGGGACATGGGTTCACAGAGCGGTTGCCGGGCAAGGTCAATTCACTCGCCAACATGGCCAGCGCGACCAGTGCGCTGCTGCGCGAACTCGGCGTTTCGCCCCGATTTGCAATCGGTCACAGTGCGGGCGCGGCGATCTTGGTGCGCATGGGGCTCGACGGTGCACTGCCGTCCTCGACAGCGCTGATCGGGCTGAATGCGGCGCTGCTGCCCTACGGCGGCTTTCCGGGTCGACTACTATTGCCGCTGGCGCAAGCGCTCGCGTCCAATCCATTGCTGGCAAAAGTCTTCACGTGGCGAGCCGGTGACCCGTCATCGGTCGAACGCGTACTGGCGTCGACAGGTTCGAAGATCGATCCGGAGGGCCTAGCGCTTTATGCCACGCTATTTCGCAACTCCGGGCACGTCAGCGCCGCGTTGGAGATGATGGCCAACTGGAACCTTGACAGCATGGCGAGTGACATCACGCGCCTGTCACAGCAGCTGACGCTCGTCGCCTGTGGCGGCGACCAGGCAGTGCGGCCCGACGATGCCTTTCTCGTCCGGGACAAAGCTCCTGCGGTGATAGTCGAATTCGTCCGCACACTCGGCCACCTCGCCCACGAGGAACAACCGGCCGAGATTGCGGATCACCTGACGCGCATCATGACCGGCATCGCGGCGCCGGTCTCAGTGTGACGAGGATACCTGCCATGATCCCGCTGCCCGCCGATCACGACCAGCGCCGCCTCCTGAACGACGAGGTTCATGCGCGCCCGCCGGATGCCTACATCGCGCCGACCCGGACGTCGTTTCTGGCCATGTTCAGCGAAGGGTTATCGCGTGACGCTGGCAGCGCCCCGATCCGCGACCTTGCGCGCCGCTTCGGCCTTCCGGCACCGGACCCGGAAGCCAATCACTTCAGCGCGGATCTCGGGCCGTTTCGCGTGACCTGGGAGCGGCACACGGAGTTCTCCCGCTACAGTTTCATCGAAGCCGGTGACGAGCAGGTGAATTTCGAGATGGCTGCGGCGCGCCTGGTGCCCCGTGACTGGTTGTCGAGCCTGCCAGGGCGCACACTCGTTGCGACCAACCTCGTTTTGGTCCGCAACAAGGGCCGCGTGCCCGACATCGACAGCATCGCTGCGCAGTACTTTGCCGGCAACATGCTGATCGGCGCCCAGGTGTCGGATGCTGCGGCGACGGCTCTAACCGACTTTCGTGTCTATCCCGACGGTTTCAGCCGGGTGCTGGTCTTCGACCATGGCCTCGCACCGCGCCAAGCCGGCCGGACTGTCCAACGGCTGCTCGAGATCGACGCCTACCGCCTGCTAGCCACCATGGCGCTGCCGGTTGCCCGCGAGCTGACACCGTTTCTCGCGCGTTCCGAAAGTGATCTTGCCGAGATCACCGCCGCCATGACGATGGCGCGAACAGCCGATGAGCCGGTGCTTTTGGACCGCTTGATCCAACTTGAAGCCGAAATTGAAAGCCGCCGCTCCACCACCGTCAACCGGTTCAACGCGGCGACGGCCTACTACGACCTCGTGCAACGGCGCATCGAGGAATTGCGGGAAACCCGGCTGCCAGGACTGCAGACGTTCAAAGAGCTGACCGAGCGGCGGCTGGTGCCGGCGATGAACACGTGTAAGGCGGTGTCCGCGCGCCAGGAAGCGCTGTCGCTGCGGGTAACACGCGCGACGCAGCTCCTGTCGACGCGCGTCG
The DNA here is from genome assembly GCA_963847145.1 of uncultured Alphaproteobacteria bacterium. GTDB lineage: Bacteria > Pseudomonadota > Alphaproteobacteria > Rhizobiales > Hyphomicrobiaceae > JABFRJ01. The sequence goes on along the minus strand of CAWJYN010000007.1, from coordinate 927,584 downwards.
ACATCACCCGCGAAGAGCAAAACCAGGACATCTTGGAATCGATGAACCGGCGCGCGAAACTGCAACTCCGGCTGCAGCAGACCGTCGAGGGCCTGTCGATTGCGGCGGTCACTTACTACGTCGTTGGGCTCGTCGCCTACATCGTCAAGGGGCTGAGCGCGGCAGGGGTGGCGATCAAGGCAGATGTTGTCACAGCGATCAGCATCCCCGTGATCGCCCTCCTCGTCGCCAGCGGCCTGCGCCACCTCCGCAGTAGCTTCAGTCCAGCCGCATCCAGACGGGCAGACACGGCTTTGGAGCCGGATAAGTCGAAACACTGACCCTGTCGTCGGCGCAACGCCCGAGCAGCCAACGGCGTTACGCAAATGGCTCGCGTGCAACCGGCGCGTGATGCTTGCGGGGCATGCGGAACGGCAGCATCGACTGAACAATCGGTTTGCTGAAACGGTCGAGCGACAGACTCTCGTGGACAGCTAGAACGGGCGCGCCGCCGAGGCTCGTTTCCACCAGCGAGCGGGCGTAGAAGGGTCCATCTTCCCAGGTCTCGATAACGCGCGCCTGCTCGGGCGTGTCGGCGCGTGTGGTGCGCTTGACGCGCCAGAAGGTCGACGGCAAGGCCACCAAGGGCGGCGCGCTGATCGGGTGCGCTTGCCCCTGGCGGTCAAACTCCAAGGCCAATGACGCTGCCGCATCGCGCCGGCCGGTCACGTCGTAAAGAACGCGCGTCCGATCCGGTTCAATCGTCCGCGACCACGACCAATGCTTGAAGGCCGATGGCAACGGCGCGTCGCCGAAGTTACTGTCGAGATAGGCGAGGCCGCTCCACTTCAGCGCCGGCTCGCTCAATTGCACTTCAACACGCGCCACAGGCGCAATCGGGCTCCAGGTGTGATGTCCGCCGAGATCGAGCGGCACGAGCGTATCGGTCAACGCTGTGGGATGGATCAGAATTCGGCCGCGGAGGCGGCGGGGAATAGGCGCCGTCACCTCATCGATTTCAGCGATGAGCGACTGACCATTCCAACGCATGCGGCTCGGGCCGATGGTCAGGTCACGAGCGCTGCGGGCGAGCGAGGCGTCATCCCGCTCAGTCATGGCCCAGCGATGTCCGCTACGGCCGGTCAGCGCAACGTTCATGGCACAGTGGTTGGTGGCGACAGCATCGCGCCCACGGCAGGCCAAAGCGTAATACGGTGAAAAGACGCTGCCGATGAAAGCGATCACAGTCAGCCCGTAACGCCCGTCGTCGCTTAATGCATCGACATACCACCATGCGTAGCCACCGGAACCGACCGTCGCGTCAAAGCGAGGTCCTGCATGATCTTTGACGCGGCAAGTCGGCCCGACATCGCCGCCATCGGAACGCCCGGCCCCGGGTGAACGCTGCCACCGGTGAGGTACAGGCCCGGGATGCGGCTGCGCGCGGCCGGCCGGAGAAACGAAGCCCGCCACCCGTGCGAGGCCATCCCGTAGAGAGCCCCACCGGTGGCCGGGAACAGCTGCTCGAAGTCCGCTGGCTCGGTGAGCGTCGTCATAGCCGGCGCCATCGTGAGCTTGAGCCCGGAGCGCGCCAGCGTCTGGCAGGTCGCTGTCTTGCATCTTTCTATCTCCTCACGATCAAAGCGAGCGGTATCACCGCAAGCCGGCGCATTTACGATGCAGAACAGGCGTTCAGGGTTCGCCACAGGTGGGCCGTCAGTGCCACCGCGATCCTGGGCACAGACGTAGACAGTCGGATCTGACGGAAGCCGCCGGCTCTGTCCGATGTCCCGGAACTCTGCGGCATAGTCAGATGAGAAGAAAACTGTGTGCCGCGTCAGCGGAAACCCATGCGTGTCCGCAACCGCCGATACGGTGAATGCGGACAGCGACCGCTCGCTTGTCCGCGTCTTGCGCGCGGCGCCCGAGACCGCGCCACCAAGCAAACCGCTCCCAAGTGCTGCAACGTCACCCCCGAAAATGACGGCGTCGGCCTTGAAATGCTGTCCAGTGTCCAACATGACACCTGAGGCCCTACCACCCACTGTTTCAATGCGGCTGACATGGGAATTGTAGTGAAATGATGCACCACGTCGGGTGGCCAGGTCTGCAAGGGCACATCCAATGCGGTGCATGCCACCCGTCACGCTCCAAACGCCCATGCGTTCCACGTGCGCAATCAGCATCAGCGTGGCGGGTGCAAAGAACGGCGAGGCGCCGCAATAAGTGGCGTAGCGGCCAAACAGCTGCTGCAGCCGCGGATCCTTGAAATAACTGCCAAGCGAGCCCCACAACGTCGAAAACGGCTCGATCCCGAACAAGGCACTCGGCTTGCGCAACCCCACATCACGGACCAGGCCAAACAGGCTTGGCTCTGGAGCCCGCATAAACGGCGCGTCCAGCGTCTCAAAGATGGTGCGGGCACGGTTGCAGAACTTTGTGTAACCACGCGCCTCTGCCGCACCAGCGAAACGATGGATCGCATCGGTTGAGCGCTGCTCATCTGCGAACAAATCGAGTTGCTGGTCTGAGCCCCAGTAATGCCGCGCCAGGATATCCAATGGCTCAAGCGTCAGATGCGCCGCCAGCGAACTCCCGGCATCAGCAAAAATTTCCTCTAGCACCCACCGCATCGTCAGCACCGTCGGTCCAGCATCAATCTGCCGGCCTGCCACGGTCACCTCGCGCAGTTTACCACCCGGCGTCGCGGCACGCTCGATGACTGTCACCTCGCAACCGCGCGATGCGAGCCCCAGGGCGGCGGTCAGACCGCCGATCCCAGCTCCAATGATCACGACGCGGTCACGCTGCACGTGGATGCGCACCTTCCGCCAAACGGAACACTCAATGTGTCAATTTATCGAGACATTTTGAATTGTCCAGCCTAGTTTGCATGAGAAAGCGATACAGACCGGCCCTTGAGCCGGGACCGCCAACCGGAGACTGGCATGCAAACCGGCAGATCCGAACCCATGCGCGAGACACTGACACCCGCCGGTAGCCTGACATGGCAAGATCGAGCCTTGAGCTGGCGCGACCGCTTATTCGCCAATGACCGGTTTCAGCGCTGGATCGCAACATTCCCGCTGACCCGCCGCGCAGCCCGCCGCCATGCCCAGGGCGCTTTCGATCTGTGCGCAGGCTTTGTCTATTCGCAAATTCTAGCAGCGTGCGTCGAACTCAAGCTCCTGGAACGGCTCGCCGCCCACCCCCAAACAGCCGCAGACTTAGCGCGCGATACCGCAATTCCACTTGCCGCGATGGAGCGCCTGCTGGCCGCCGCAGCGGCCTTGGGCCTCGTCTCGCGGCGCGCACGGCAACGTTGGGGCCTCGGAACCAGGGGCGCTGGAATTGTCGGCAGCCCAGGACTAACTGACATGATCAGCCATCACGCACTACTGTATGCAGACCTCCGCGATCCAGTGGCGCTGTTGCGCGGACAAGCCCCAGAGACGCGACTAGCTAACTACTGGCCCTACGCAAGCGGAACGGAACCAACTGCGCCCCAAGCGCTGAAAATAGCTGAATACTCACGACTGATGGCGCGCACGCAAGGCATGATCGCCCACGACATTATCGACGCCTACCCGCTCAAGAAACACCGCAGGCTGCTCGACATCGGCGGCGGCGAAGGCGCGTTTGTGTCCGCTGTTGCCGCCGCGGTGCCCGATCTTGAACTGGCATTGTTTGATCTCCCCGCCGTCGCACTGCTGGCAGAACAAGCCCTCACCTCCGCCAATCTCAAGGACCGCGTGACAGTCTTTGGCGGCGACTTCTTTTCCAGCACCCTGCCACAGGGCGCCGACATCATCTCCCTTGTCCGCATTTTGCACGATCACGATGACGACGCGGCGCTGATGTTGCTGCGCAATATTCACACAGCCCTGCCACCCGGCGGCACTTTGCTGCTGGCCGAGCCCCTGTCGGCAACCCCTGGCGCCGAAACCATCGGCGATGCTTATTTTGGGTTTTACCTGCTGGCGATGGGCAGCGGCCGCCCAAGAACAGCGCAAGAAGTGTCTGCCATGCTGCGAACGGCGGGCTTCCGCCACACACGGCAGCTGCGCACCGCCCGCCCCATGCTGGTCAGCGCACTTGCCGCCACCGCATAGCTGCGCTGAAAAAGTGTAAAAAAATATTGACACTTTATTATGTCAGGCTAGTCTCACATCAATCCAAGGGCGAAGGCCCCAAAAAAGAACTCGTGGCGGAACGCGCAGATGCAGACCCTTGCTGTGGTCATCAGGGAGCCTCAGTCCATCGCAATCGAGAGCGTCGAGCTCGCCGATCCAGGCCCCCATGACCTTGTCGTCTCGGTGGATTGGAGCGGCATCAGCAGCGGCACCGAGCGTCTGCTCTGGCAGGGTCAGATGCCCTACTTCCCCGGCATGGGCTATCCACTGGTGCCCGGCTACGAAGCTGTTGGGCGCGTTGCCATTACCGGTCCGGAGAGCCTTTTCGCCGTTGGTGATCGCGTCTTCGTACCAGGCTCCAATGGTTTCAAGTCGGCACGCGCTCTGTTCGGTGGCTCGGCGCGCAATCTGGTCATCGCCGAGTTGCGTGCTGTTGCTTTGTCACAGCAAGAGGGGCCGGAGGCAGTGCTGCTCGCGCTTGCCGCAACAGCCCAGCATATCATTGCCGACGGCACCTCACGGCCGGACTTGATTGTTGGTCATGGCGTGCTCGGCCGCCTGTTGGCCCGCCTGGTGGCCCGTGACGGTAAACCGGCCCCGATGGTGTGGGAACGCAATCCGGCGCGTCATGCCGGCGCTGCCGGCTACACCGTTCTCGATCCGGCCAGCGATCCACGCAGGAACTACCGCTGCATTTGCGACGTAAGTGGCGACGCAACGATCTTGGACACGCTGATCCAGCACCTCGCCCCCGGCGGCGAAATCGTGCTCGCCGGTTTCTACAGCACGCCACTCTCCTTCATCTTCCCGCCCGCCTTCCAGCGTGAAGCACGGTTCCGCATCGCCGCTCAGTTCAAACCCGCTGATCTTATCGCGGTCCGCGACCTCGCCGAATCCGGCGCTCTCGATCTCACCGGTCTTATTTCGCATCGCGCACCGGCAACGGCCGCAGCGGGCGCCTACGAAACGGCATTCGAGAATGCCGACTGCCTCAAAATGGTTCTTGATTGGAGACAGGTCTGATGAGTGCATCCTGCGGCACAGCAGCAGCAATGCTTGAACGCGAAATCATGGTCGACAAACTGCGGAAGGAAGCCGCACTTGAACCCGCTGCTGTCGCAACAGCCACCCCCACCAAGACCACACAAATCATTGCCATCTACGGCAAAGGCGGAATTGGCAAAAGTTTCACACTTGCCAACCTCTCGTACATGATGGCGCAGCAAGGCAAGAAAGTTCTCTTGATCGGCTGCGATCCGAAATCGGATACGACGTCGCTGCTGTTCGGTGGCCGCGCCTGCCCAACGATCCTCGAAACGTCGGCCAAGAAGAAATTGGCCGGCGACACAGTCAAGATCGGCGATGTGTGCTTTAAGCGCGATGGCGTCTTTGCCATGGAGCTGGGCGGCCCCGAGGTCGGGCGCGGTTGCGGTGGCCGCGGCATCATCCATGGCTTTGAACTGCTCGAAAAGCTCGGCTTCCACGATTGGGGCTTTGACTACGTCCTGCTCGATTTCCTCGGCGACGTTGTATGCGGTGGCTTCGGCCTGCCGATCGCCCGCGACATGTGCCAGAAAGTCATCGTCGTCGGCTCAAACGATCTGCAATCGCTGTATGTCGCCAACAACGTGTGCTCGGCCGTCGATTACTTCCGCAAGCTCGGCGGCAACGTCGGCGTCGCCGGCCTTGTGATCAACAAAGATGATGGCACCGGCGAAGCGCAGGCATTCGCTGACGCGGTCGGCATTCCCGTCCTGGCTGCGATCCCTGCCAACGAAGATATCCGCCGCAAAAGTGCCAACTATGAAATCGTCGGCCAGCCCGGTGGCCAGTGGGCTTCGGTCTTCGAACAACTCGCACAGAGCGTCGCCGACGCGCCGCCGCTCAGACCCACGCCATTGTCACAAGATGGGCTGCTCGGCCTCTTCAAAGGTGAGCAGGTTGGCCGCAACGTGGCGCTGCTGCCAGCCACCCTTGAAGACATGTGCGGTGTCGCAGAAATCCACAAGAAGTCTTTGGAGGTTGTCTACGACGCGGCATGAGCGGTGTCTCCGACAGCAGCGCATCCATTGATCTCAAGCGAAAGCCCCCTAGTTCTATGACCGATCGCGACGCACCAAGTTCTGACACCGCTCCCGAACCCGACGATGGGTTTGCCGGCTCGATCGTCAATGAACCGACCGCGGCCGTTCCCACACTGTTAGGTGCAGCGGCGCAAGGCGCCGGCTGTCACGGTGGCAAGGAAACGTTGCGGGCAGCGGCTGCAGCGGCCGGCAAGTCCGATATTCTCGATCGCTATGCAACGGACTATCCGGCCGGCCCCCATGACAAGCCACAGAGCATGTGCCCGGCATTCGGATCGCTGCGCGTCGGTTTGCGCATGCGGCGCACGGCGACGATCCTCTCGGGTTCGGCCTGTTGTGTCTATGGCTTGACATTCACCTCGCATTTCTACGGTGCGCGCCGCACGGTTGGCTATGTGCCGTTCGACAGCGAATTGCTCGTAACGGGCAAGCTCTTCGAGGATATCCGCGACGCCGTGTTCAAGCTCGCCGACCCGGCGGACTACGACGCCATCGTGGTGACCAATCTCTGTGTCCCGACAGCGTCCGGCGTGCCGCTCCAGCTCCTGCCCAAGGAAATCAACGGCGTCCGCATTATCTGCATCGACGTGCCGGGCTTCGGCATTCCAACGCACGCGGAAGCCAAGGATGTCCTGGCTGGCGCCATGCTGGCGTACGCGCGGCGCGAAGTCGAACAGGGGCCCGTGCAGGCACCGAAGTCAGGCCGGGCGGCGCGCCCATCGGTTGCCTTGCTGGGCGAGATGTTCCCCGCCGATCCGATCGGCATCGGCCGCATGCTCGACCCGCTGGGACTGGCGGCGGGGCCGACAGTCCCGACACGGGAGTGGCGTGAGCTGTACGCGGCGCTCGACTGCCCCGTCGCCGCCGCGATCCATCCCTTCTACACAGCCGTTGTCCGCGAATTCGAGACCGCCGGCCGCAAGATCGTTGGATCAGCGCCTGTCGGCCACGACGGGACGGCCGATTGGCTGGCGGCGATTGGCGATGCCTTCAACGTTCCCCAAGCCAAGATCGCAACGGCACAGAACGCCATCCTGCCGGGCATCGCGGCAGCGCTCACGGCCATGCCGGTCAAAGGCCGCATCACGCTCTCTGGTTATGAGGGATCTGAGTTGCTGGTCGCACGGCTGCTGGTCGAGAGCGGCGCTGACGTCCGCTATGTGGGCACTGCATGTCCCAAAACCCCCTGGTCGGATGCTGACCGCCAATGGCTCGAGGCCCGCGGCGTCGGTGTCCATTTCCGCGCGTCGCTGGAGCAGGATTATGCGGCGATGGACGAATTCGAACCCGATCTCGCCATTGGCACCACACCGGTCGTGCAACGTGCGAAAGAGCGGTCAATTCCCTCGCTTTATTTCACCAACCTGATCTCGGCCCGCCCACTGATGGGTCCGGCCGGCGCGGGCTCGTTGGCTCAGGTTGTCAACGCAGCGCTTGGCGGCAAGGCGCGCTTCGCACGCATGACGGAATTCTTCGCCGGCGTCGGCACCGGCCACGCAACCGGAATTTGGTCGGAGCAGCCCAAAGACCGGCCCGAGTTCCGCGAAACCTACAAGCGCAAGCTGCAAGCTCAGGTCAAAGCCCGTAAAGCCGAGGAGATGATCTGATGCTCGTCCTCGATCATGACCGGGCTGGCGGCTACTGGGGCGCGATCTATGTCTTCGCGGCCGTCAAAGGACTGCAGGTCATCATCGATGGCCCGGTTGGCTGCGAGAACCTCCCCGTTACGTCTGTGCTCCATTACACAGACGCGCTACCGCCGCATGAGTTGCCGATCGTCGTGACAGGCCTCGGCGAGGAAGAACTTGGCCAGCATGGCACCGAAGCCGCCATGAAGCGTGCGCATCGTGCGCTCGATCCCAACCAGCCGAGCGTGGTGGTGACCGGTTCGATTGCTGAGATGATCGGCGGCGGCGTCACGCCGGAAGGCACCAGCATTCAGCGCTTTCTGCCGCGCACCATCGACGAAGACCAATGGCAATGCGCTGATCGCGCGATGACGTGGCTGTGGTCGGAGTACGGCAGCAAAAAAGTGCCGGCCCGCAAGCCCCGCAAAGACGGCGAGAAGCCGCGCGTAAACATCATCGGCCCAAGTTATGGCATGTTCAACATGCCGAGCGATGTCGCCGAGATCCGCCGCCTGGTTGAAGGGATCGGCGCCGAAGTGAATTTCGAGTTCCCGCTTGGCTGTCATCTTGCCGATATTCCGAAACTCGCCAACGCTGATGCCAACATCTGCATGTATCGCGAATTCGGCCGCCAACTGTGCGAACGCCTCGAGCGCCCTTACCTGCAAGCACCCATCGGCCTGCACAGCACGACACAGTTCCTCCGCGCCTTGGGCGAACTGCTGGGCATCGATCCCGAGCCCTTCATCGAGCGCGAGAAGCACACCACCATCAAGCCGCTGTGGGACCTTTGGCGCTCGGTGACACAAGACTTCTTCGGCACCGCATCGTTCGCCATCGTCGCCAACGAGACTTACACGCGCGGCATCCGCCAATTCCTCGCCGATGACCTTGGCCTGCCATGCACCTTCGCCGTCAGCCGCAAACCGGGCGTCAAACCCGACAACGCTGCAGTCCGTTCTGCCATCCGCAAGACACCGCCACTGATCTTGTTCGGCAGCTACAATGAGCGGATGTATATGGCCGAAACCGGTGGCCGCGGCATTTATATCCCAGCCTCATTCCCCGGGGCCGCGATCCGGCGTCACACCGGCACGCCGTTCATGGGCTACTCCGGCGCCACCTACCTTGTGCAGGAAGTCTGCAACAGCCTGTTCGACGCGCTGTTTCATATCTTGCCGCTCGGCACCGACATGGACAAAGCCGAGCCGACCCTGGCACGCGGCCGCAACGAACTCGACTGGGACGATCGCGCCAAAGAGCTGCTCGACACCTATGTCGATGCGCAGCCGGTTCTGATCCGCATTTCCGTCGCCAAGCGCATCCGCGACGCCGCTGAACGCGGCGCCCGGCAGAGCGGCGACGCCCTAGTAACTGAAGCGCATGTGACAAAGTCCAAACTGGAGATCGCGGGACAATGAACGCTCACTCGAACAGTTTCGACGGCATGGCCGTGCCGGTGCAGCAGCCCATCGCGCGCCGCAGCGGTCTGCCGCTCCCTCCCGCCAAAGCCACGCCACGCCGGCGCGCAAAAGGCACCTCACTCGAATACTGGCTGGTGTTTTCGGTGTGCTTCACGGTTTTCATCAGCGCCTTGACTCTCGAGCGCCTGCTGCCGCGCAGCTGGCGGACGCTGTCCGAAACCATCGGTGCAATGCCGCTGCTCACGGAAGCCTGGGCCACCGCCCATCGATATTCGTCCATCGCCTTCCAAGGATGATGGATGTCAGCAAATTTTGCCTGGCTCCGCCGGGTGAAAAGGCCACTGCAGAGCAGAACACTGCAATGGTCCCTGTCGCGCAGGAACGGCGCGGATCTGGCCGCAAGGCCGCAGAAGTGGAGACTTGAGACATGGCAGAGGAATATCGGAGTCCCATATCCGGGCTCACCAACAATGAGGCCAAGGAGCTGCATCGCGGCTTCATGACTACGATGACGATGTACATCATCATCGCCATCATCGCTCACTATCTGGTTTGGGCTTGGCGTCCCTGGTTCCCAGGCACCCCTGGCTACAAATCCACCAGCGAAGTGATCACGTCGACCCTGTCGATGCTGTGCTGAGTGCGGTCCATTTAACTCGAACCTACAAGGAATATCACAATGAACGGTTTGTGGATTGTCTGGCAGTGGTATGATCCAAAACGCCTGCTGATCATGCTGCATGTATTCTTGGCCATCTTGGCTTTCACCATTCATTTCATCTTGCTGAGCACCGAGCGCTACAACTGGCTTGAGGCACCGCGGGTGGTCAAGAAGGCTTCGTTGGTCATCGAACCAGCGCCAGTGATGTCGACATTCGTCATCAAGGCGGGTTGATCGCTGTCGTCTGGCGGGCGGGGTCGAGGCACTTGCACCTCGCCCCGTCTTCCTGATCGCGCGCGCACGTAGTGTAAAAAGCTCAGGCGATACTCTATCGAAGAATGCCAAGCGGTTGACCCAGTATCGGGCCCCGATTGGACGCAAGATGCAATCAAGATCCCAAGCTACAATCAAGATACACGGCAAGATCAATCGCAGTGTTTTTCGGACCAGGCTCGATCAGAGTGGCGATGCCCACCTCCTGTGACCAGCCGCATGACAGGCAGCCAAGGAGCAACCTATGTCGATGCTCAGTTTTGAAAAGAAATACCGGGTCCGCGGCGGCACATTGGTTGGCGGCGACCTCTTTGACTTCTGGATCGGTCCGTTTTACGTCGGATTCTTTGGCGTCACCGCGATCTTTTCCATCGCCGTCGGCATTGCCATGCTTGTCTGGGGCGCAGCGCTCGGTCCCACATGGAACATCTGGAAAATCAGTATCAATCCGCCAGATGTCAAATACGGCTTGGCTTTTGCGCCTCTGGCTGAAGGCGGCATCTGGCAGGTTGTTACTGTGTGTGCGCTCGGCGCGTTCGTCTCCTGGGCGCTGCGCGAAGTGGAGATCTGCCGCAAGCTGGGCATGGGCTATCATGTCCCGTTCGCGTTCGGCGTCGCGATTTTTGCCTACTTCACGTTGGTCGTCATTCGGCCCGTGTTGATGGGTTCGTGGTCCTACGGGTTTCCGTACGGCATCATCAGTCATCTGGATTGGGTGTCGTATACTGGCTATCAATACGGCAACTTCCATTACAATCCCGCGCACATGATCGCGATCACCTTCTTCTTTACAACTTGTCTTGCGCTGGCATTGCACGGCGGCTTGATCCTGTCGGCGACCAATCCTCCTAAGGGCCAAACCGTGAAAGCCCCGGAGCACGAGAACTCCTACTTCCGCGATACGATCGGTTATTCGATCGGCACGCTTGGTGTTCACCGTCTTGGGCTGCTGCTGGCGCTCAATGCTGGTTTCTGGAGCGCGGTGTGCATTGTGATCAGTGGCCCGCTATGGCCGGAGAACATGCCGTGGTCGGAGTGGTGGAACTGGTATCTCAACCTGCCTATTTGGCGCAGCAAGTGAGGGGCACGCCATGACACTGGCCTATCAAAACATCTATACGCGTGTTCAGGTCCATGGACCCGACGATCTCGGCGTGGCTCTTCCCAAAGAAGATGACAAGCGGACACCATCGATCCGGCACATGTACTGGTTCGGCAAGTTCGGCGACGCCCAGCTTGGTCCCAACTACCTGGGCATCTTCGGCACCGTGTCGTTGATCTGTGGCTTCATCGCCTTCGAGATCATCGGCTTCAACATGCTGGCATCGGTCAACTACAGTCCGATCGAGTTCATGCGGCGGCTGTTCTACCTGACGCTCGATCCGCCAGCGGCGAAGTATGGGTTGAGCATACCGCCGATGAAGGAGGGCGGCTGGTGGCTGCTCGCCGGCTTCTTCCTGACAATGTCGGTCATGCTGTGGTGGGTCCGCATGTATCGGCGTGCGCGCGCGCTGAACATGGGTACCCACGTCGCTTGGGGCTTCGCGGCGGCGATTTGGCTCTTTTTGGTATTGGGCTTTATCCGCCCCGTGCTGATGGGCCGTTGGAGCGAGGCCGTACCGTTCGGCATCTTCTCGCACCTCGACTGGACGAATTCGTTCTCACTCAACTACGGGAACCTGTTCTACAATCCATTCCACATGCTCTCGATTGTTTTCCTGTATGGGTCGGCTCTGCTGTTTGCTATGCACGCAGCAACCATTCTGGCCGTTGGCCGTTATGGCGGCGAGCGAGAGATCGAGCAGATCACCGATCGCGGAACCGCGTCTGAGCGGGCGGCGCTGTTCTGGCGCTGGACCATGGGGTTCAACGCCACCATGGAGTTGATCCATCGCTGGGCCTGGTGGTTCGCGGTCCTCTGCCCCCTGACAGGCGGGATCGGCATTTTGCTCACCGGAACAGTCGTCGACAACTGGTACGAGTGGGCCATCAAACACAACATCGCTCCGGCCGCCTACAGCCGGTAAACGACGGGGCGCGGCAACACCGCGCCCTGGACGCTTGCCTGAACACTCGCCTGTACGCGCAAGGGCCTTCGGGTAACGCATCAGCACCGCAAGTGTGGGCACAGGGTGGACCATTGGACGATTTTTCAATCGGGCAATGATCCATCGGCAGGCGAAGGCCGTATATCGTCCCGATAAGTGCCGTAATCCACGTTTGTTACGGCACACGAACGATCGACGAGCGGTATTTGGCCAATGGGGCCGTTTCTGCGGTAGACACAAACGTAGCCATCCGGCCAAGCCGTGACGGCCTTAATCAGTCAGACTGCATTCAGACTGCGCATCGTACAAACACATGTCACGACGTGCCCAGCTCGAGACGGGCGCTCAAAACACAAGCATACCTCTGAAGGAGTTGCGCATGACGGGCATGAAAGTCGCATTGACCGCAGCCGCGCTGGCCATATGGAGCACAGCCGCTTTTGCGCAGGCCGGTAAGGCCGAAGACGGCGAGCAGGTTTTTAAGAAATGCATGGCCTGCCATCGCGTTGGACCGGAGGCCAAAAACCTGATCGGACCCAACTTGAACGGTGTAATCGGGCGGGCAGCGGGCACTGCGGAAGGCTTCGCCTATTCCGAACTCAACAAGGCGTCGGGCACGAACGGGCTGGTGTGGACCGAAGACCTGATTTTCAAATACCTCGAAGATCCGACGCCCTTCCTGAAAGGCTTCCTGACCAGCAAGGGCAAGGAAGACCTCGCATCTGGGGCGACCAAAATGGTCTTCAAGCTGCCCGACGAACAAGACCGCAAGGACGTGATCGCTTACCTGAAGACGTTCTCGCCAGCAAAGTAACGGTGACGGCTTGACGACAACGAGAGTTCCAAAAGACCGCAGGGGCGTTGCGGTCTTTTGCGTACGGTCGTGAGTGTCGTCCGGGGTTTGTCTCTGCCACTCTTCGGTTCGTCAGAGGTTCAGCAAACATCTCGTTCAACACCGAAGGCCGCGTTACCAACAGCCGCTTTCGCCGGACTGGCCATTGACCACCATGCGGCACTGCGGCATCCGCATGCGCCGTGCCGGTTTGCTACAGTGTAAATGTCATCGCAGGGATGGCCGCCGACTAACGCGAGGTGTGCGATGTCTTCGCCCCCAACGACGCCAGAACCACAAGTGCGAGAACCACAAGCACCACGTCTGCCAGAGCCACTTGCCAAAGATTGCAACGGGCGGGACCTTACAGTCTATTTCGATGGCAGTTGCCCGCTTTGCCGTGCGGAGATCGGCATCTATCAGACCTGTGCTGGTGCCGAGCGGGTGGCATTCGTTGATGTAAGCACGGCTGCTGCCGAGCTTCCTGCCGGTCTCGCCCCCGCTACAGCAATGGCGCGCTTCCACGTGGCCGGCGCGGACGGGACGATTTCGTCAGGTGCAGCTGGATTTGGGCAGCTGTGGCTGTCGTTGCCGGGCTGGCGCTGGCTCGGCCGTATCGTTCTGATGCCGGGTATCCGTCACACTGCGGAACTCGCCTACCGGGGATTCTTGTTTGTGCGCCCAGCCCTGCAATGGGCGTGGCGACGCCGAGCGGCGCGCCGGTTGCGTACGCGATAAACAAGCACACGCCCCGTTGCCCTTCATCGTAGTTCCTGCGGGCACTCCGCCGATCACCTGGATTCGTCATGCCACGTGCATCCCCGTCGAAGACCGTCCGCAACGTTGTCTTGGTGCTGGGCGATCAGCTGTCGCCAGCGCTGTCCAGTCTTGCGGCCTGCGACCCCTCGCGGGATGTCGTTGTGATGTGCGAGGTGATGGAAGAAGCGCGCTATGTTAAGCATCACAAAAAGAAAATCATCTTGCTCTTTTCGGCCATGCGGCACTTCGCAGACGAGCTAAAAAGGCTCGGTTGGCGCGTTGCCTACACACGCCTTGACGACAGTGCCAACACCGGCAGCTTCACCAACGAAGTTGCGCGCGCGGTGGCCGCACACCAGCCTGAACGGATAGTGCTCACCGAGCCTGGCGAGTGGCGTGTGCTCGAAATGGTGCGATCCTGGTCCGCAGCGCTTGGCCTGCCGGTCGATGTACTGCCTGATACGCGCTTTGTCAGTTCTATCGACGAATTTGCGCTGTGGGCCAGGGATCGCAAGCAATTGCGCATGGAATACTTCTACCGCGACATGCGGCGCAAAACCGCGCTGTTGATGGATGGCAAGGAGCCCGCCGGCGGTGCCTGGAACTTCGATCATGACAACCGCAAACCGGCCAAGGCTGATCTGTTCATGCCAGAGCCGATGCACTTCCAGCAGGACACGATCACGCGGGATGTGGCGGCGCTCGTCAAAAAGCGGTTTGCTGATCACTTCGGCGACGCGGAGCCCTTCTGGTTCGCCGTTACACGCGCCGATGCCGAGGCAGCCTTCGACCAATTCATCGATCAGAGCCTTGCCCGCTTTGGTGACTTCCAGGACGCCATGCTCACCGACGAGCGCTTCCTCTATCACTCGATCGTCTCGATGTACCTGAACTGCGGCCTGCTGGACCCACTCGCCATGTGCCGCAAGGTAGAGGCGGCTTACCGCGCAGGCCGGGCACCGCTGAATGCGGCGGAGGGTTACATCCGGCAGGTGATCGGTTGGCGCGAATACGTGCGTGGCATCTACTGGCTCAAAATGCCGGCTTATGCCGACTCCAACGCACTTCAGGCGACGCGCCCGCTGCCTGACTTCTACTGGACGGGCGAAACAAAAATGCTGTGCGTACGGGAAGCTGTGACACAGACCCGTGAAGAGGCCTACGCGCATCATATTCAGCGGCTGATGGTGACGGGCAATTTCGCATTGCTGGCCGGCCTTTCACCGCAAGCGCTCCACGAATGGTATCTGACGGTCTACGCGGACGCCTACGAGTGGGTTGAACTGCCCAATACGATCGGCATGAGCCAGTTCGCGGACGGCGGGCTGCTCGCGTCGAAACCCTACGCGGCGAGCGGCGCCTATATCAATCGGATGTCCAACTATTGCGCATCATGCGCCTACGACGTGAAGCAGCGCACCGGGCCGGAAGCCTGCCCGTTCAACGCTCTCTACTGGGATTTCATTGCACGCCATGCCCCCCGGCTGAAAGGCAACCCGCGTCTTGCGCAGATGGTGCGCACCTTCGAAAAGTTCGACGCCGATGAACAGGCGCGCATTAGAGCCAGTGCAGCGGCCACCCTCGCGGCGCTCAAAACATCACCGGAGTGGACGCCGGGGGGCGGCTCGGCTGCGTGAAGACGGTAACCGCCGACAGCCACCAAAGCGTTGGGCGTCTCACACCCGCCGGCGCGCAAAGTCTTTGAGGATTTCGCGTGCTGCATTGTGGCCGGGCACGCCGGTGACGCCGCCGCCGGGATGCGCGCCAGAGCCGCAGAAATAAAGCCCCTTGAGCGGGCTGCGATAGTTGGCATAGCCCAATACGGGACGCGCGCTGAAGAGCTGGCCGAGGCCGAGCTGGCCATGAAAGATATCGCCATCCGGCAGGCAGAAGCGGTCCTCAAGATCGAGCGGCGAGAGGACCTGGCGGCCGATGACGCTGGCCTTGAAGTTGGGCGCGTGGCGCGTGACCGTATCGATGACGAGATCGGCGAACCGCTGCTTTTCCTGTGGGTCGGCCCAGCTACGCCGATCCGGCAACTTCGGTGCCACGTGCTGCACGAAGAGGCTTGCGACGTGCTGGCCGGACGGGGCGAGCGAGGGGTCGAGCGTTGAGGGGATCAGCATCTCGACGATGGGTTCGGCGGACCAGCCGTCGCGGCGGGCATCGAGGTAGGCGCAGTCGAGGTAGCCGATGGTCGAGCCGATGACAATGCCGGAGCCGTGATGGGGCTGGGCGTGAGTGCCCGGGCGGCAGGTAAAGTCCGGCAACTCTGACAGCGCCACGTTCATGCGGAATGTGCCCGAGCCGGTTTCGATGCGGGCGAAGGCGGCGCGCTCTGCTGCCGTGACGGCCTCAGCGGAGACATAGGCGCGCATCAGAACTTTCGGCGCGATGTTGCTGGCGACGGCACGGGCACGGATGGTCTCGCCTGACAGCAGCGTGACGCCAGTCGCGCGGCGACCGTCATCACTGACCATCGCCACCTGCGCATCGGTGCGGATATCCACGCCGCGTGCCTCTGCCGCCTTCGCCATCGCCTGTGTGATCGCACCCATGCCGCCGAGCGCATGCCCCCAGACACCCGGCTTGCCATTCACCTCGCCAAAGCAGTGATGCAGCAGCACATAGGCCGTGCCGGGCGTGAGCGGGCTCGCAAACGTGCCGACCACACCGTCGAAGGCGAAGGCCGCTTTGACGTGATCGTTCTCGAACCAGCCGTCGAGAAACGACGCAGCGCTTTTGGTGAAGAGATCGACCAACAGACGTTGATCGGCGAGGGGGATTTTCAAGAGGCCGCGGCCGATGCCGGCGCCGCGGATCAACTCAAGCAGGCCACCGCCAGCGTTGGGGGGCGATTGCAACAGCAATCCGCGCAGAACGTTAGCAGCGCGCTCGAGGGCATCATCGTACGTCGGCAAACGCTCGGCGTCACGGGACGAAAATTCCGCAATGGCTCGTTGCCGTCCGGCAAGGCCGTACGGCATCAAAAGTGAGCGCACCTCGTCGATCGGCCAGAAGTTCGCGACAGGGCGCTCGACAATCGTGAGGCCGTGGCGGGCGAGATCGAGATCGGCGATCACTTTCGGGTTGAGCAGGCTGACGGTGTAGCTGGCAACAGAGTTGCGGAAGCCGGGATGGAATTCCTCGGTAATTGCCGCACCGCCAACGACCGCGTTCTTTTCCAGCACGATGACCGACTTCCCAGCACCGGCCAAATAGGCAGCCGTGACCAGCCCGTTATGTCCGCCGCCGAGGATTGCGACATCGTAAGTCTTGGCTGTCATGCGTGGGTTTGTCCCTGGTCTTCACTGTATCAGGCAACTGGCCGTTGCTGGCAGGCGGCTTGCGATGCTAGAGGCGGTCAGCCATTCAATCGGAGCCACGCCCCATGTCCAAGCCCGTTCTCCTCGAAACCGGCCCCATGATGGGCTTGATCAGCACACAGCTGGCCGCGGCCTTTACCACCCACAAGCTGCACGAAGCAGCGGATCGCGAGGCGTTGTTGGCCAAGATCGCACCCGATGTGGTGGCGATCTGTACGGGTGGGCACACCGGCGTCAAGACCGACGCGGCGCTGCAGGCGCGATTCCCGAAGCTCAAGGTGATCGGCAACTTCGGCGTTGGCTACGATTTGGTCGATGTCGCGGCAGCCGCCAAGCGCGGCGTCATCGTCACCAACACGCCTGATGTGCTCACCGAAGAAGTCGCCGATACGGCACTTGGGCTGTTGCTTTCAACGGTGCGCGAGTTCGGACCGGCTGAAAACTATCTGCGCGCTGGCCGCTGGGCGAAAGAGGGCGACTATCCGCTGACCCGCGGCTCGCTGCGCGACCGCACGCTCGGCATGGTCGGCATGGGCCGCATCGGCCAAGCCATCGCCAAGCGCGTCGAAGCATTCGGCGTGAAGGTCGTCTACTACAGCCGCAGCAAAAAAGCCGGCGTGCCGAACACGTACTATGGCAACCTGATCGACATGGCCAAGGCCGTCGACACGCTGATGGTGATCACGCCGGGCGGGCCTGAGACCAAGAACATGATCAACGCTGATGTGCTGGCGGCGCTTGGCCCGCGCGGCATTTTGATCAACGTCGCGCGCGGCACGGTGGTGGACGAGCCGGCGCTGATGGCGGCGCTGCGCAACGGCACCATTCAAGCAGCTGGCCTCGATGTGTTCTGGAACGAACCCAACATCAATCCCGAATGGATGAGCGTGCCGAACGTGACGTTGTTCCCGCATGTGGGTTCTGCGTCGATGCACACGCGCGATGGCATGGGCCAACTGCTGGTCGACAATCTCGTCGGCTACACCAAAGGCTTGGCACCCAAGACCCCGATTGATGAGACGCCGTTCAAAAGCTGGTGAGCGGCGGAACCCAACAAATCCTGGAAATCAAGCTATACTCTGCCGCATGATCCGAATCACACCCGCCATTTCGATTGATAACGACGAGCTGTTGGAAGCGTTCGTGCGCTCGTCCGGCCCCGGCGGGCAGAACGTCAACAAAGTGTCGACGGCGGTAGAGCTGCGCTTCGATGTGGCGCGCTCGCCATCGCTGCCCGAGCCAGTGAAATCGCGGCTGACTAAGCTGGGCGGCCATCGCATGACCAAGGATGGCGTGCTGATCATCCAGGCTGATCGCTTCCGCACCCAGGAAGCCAACCGCAAGGATGCGCGCGACCGCCTCGTGGAGTTGATCCAGGCCGCGACCATCGTGCCGAAGAAGCGCATCAAGACCAAGCCAACGCGCGCCTCCAAAGAGCGCCGCGTCGACGGTAAAAAGAAGCGCAGCACGGTGAAGAAAATGCGCAGCGTGCGGGGGTACGAGTAAGGCAATAGGCGCAGTCGGCCCAGCCGCTTATCTTCGCAAAGGCTGCCCGGCGCTTCAATCCGCCTTTACTATTGCCTATTGCCTATTGCCTATTGCCTTGCTATCTTTGCGACCCATGACCAACCTCAAATCGCTCATCCGCACGATCCCTGACTACCCTAAGCCCGGTATCATGTTTCGCGACGTGACGACATTGTTTGGCGATGCACAGGGCTTCAAGGCGCTGATCGCGCAGCTCACCGAGCGCTATCGCGGCACGCCGATTGATGCGGTGGCCGGCATCGAGGCGCGCGGCTTCATTATGGGTGGCGCCATGGCCGACAAACTCGGCTGCGGGTTCGTGCCGATCCGCAAGAAGGGCAAGCTGCCGTGGAAAGTTTTTTCGCAGAGCTACGCCCTGGAATATGGCACCGATACCGTTGAGATGCATCAGGATGCGCTCGACCGCGGCAAACGCGTACTGATCGTCGATGATCTGATTGCGACCGGCGGCACGGCGGACGCGGCAGCCCAATTGATCGCGCGGGCAGGTGGCACGCTGGTGGGCGCGTGCTTCATCGTTGATCTGCCCGAGCTCGGCGGCGCCCAGAAACTGCGCGACCAAGGCATCGACGTTTGGTCGCTCATGCAGTTCGATGGGCATTGAGGGGCGGCCAAAGCCATTGCAATGCCTCAGCTGCACGCTTAACTCTGATCAGCGTTGAGATTCGCGGCCAGTCGGTCCGCACGTGCGTGCGAGCAAATTGACATGAGCAAAACGATGCACCTCACCCACAGTCATACGGGCAAATCTCGGATAGGCGCTGCGTTTGCGCTTGGTTTGCTGGTCGCTGCCGCACCGGCACATGCGGGTGGATCGCACCATGATCACGCGCATTACCGGCCAGTGCATGGCCAGGCGCGCAATATCTTCCACAACCCAGTTGGCCGGCTGGACACGACGATCACCAAGCGCCTGCCGCCGCTGACCGTCAAACCGACTGAATTCAATTTCGGCGTCCGGGAAACCAAACTGACTGCGCCAGAGAGTGCAGCGGCAGCGGCCCGCCGCGCCAACCGCGCCAAGGCCGGCTCGCCGGCTGAGACTGCACCGAAGACGAGCCCGTAAGCGGGAGGTGCTCGGTGGAGGTTGGGTCAAGCTTTTCAGCGCGACCCGACATCCGCGGGCGAGGCGAGGTACGTTGGGTCGTGGCTCATGCCTTGACCCTACCTACAAACCAACTCCCACCTCACATGCCCGGATAGTTCGGACCGCCAGAACCTTCCGGCACCGTCCAATTGATATTCTGGCCGGGATCCTTGATGTCGCATGTTTTGCAGTGAACGCAATTTTGCGCATTGATCTGAAAGCGCTTATGGCCGCCACCATCATCGACCCACTCATAGACGCCAGCCGGGCAGTAGCGGTTTGACGGGCCAGCGAAGACAGCAAGTTCTGTCGAGGCCTGCGTGGCGAGATCCATCACCTTGAGATGCGCGGGCTGGTCTTCTTCGTGGTTTGTCGCTGAGAACGACACGTTGGTGAGACGATCAAACGTCAGCACACCATCCGCACGCGGATATTCGATGGGCGTGAATTTCTCCGCCGGCTTCAACGCCGCATAGTCCGGCTTGCCGTGTTTCAAAGTGAAGCCAAGGCCAACGCCGGGAATGAGGGTGTTGAGCCACATATCGAGCCCGCCCAGCGGAATGCCGGCGAAGGTGCCGAACTTCGACCACAACGGCTTGGCGTTGCGGACGCGCTTGAGATCTTTCGCGATCGGGCCGGAGCGTACTGCCGTTTCGTAGGCTTCGAGGCGATCATAGCTGCGGCCGTGCGCCAGTGCATCAACAAGCGCGTCGGCGGCGTGAATGCCGGAGAGGATCGCATTGTGGCTGCCTTTGATGCGCGGCACGTTGACGAGGCCAGCCGAGCATCCAACCAGCGCACCGCCGGGGAACACCAGCTTCGGAATGGATTGCCAGCCGCCTTCAGTGATCGCGCGCGCGCCATAGGCGATGCGCTTGCCACCCTCGAGCACGGGGCGAACGAGATCGTTGGTCTTGAAGCGCTGGAATTCTTCGTAGGGGCTCAGATACGGGTTTGCGTAATTGAGATGGACCACAAAGCCCACGGAAACCAGGTTCTCGCCGTAGTGATAGAGGAACGAGCCGCCGCCGGTTTTGCTGTCGAGCGGCCAACCGAAGGTGTGCTGTGTCAGCCCCGGCTTGTGGTTCTCTGGCTTAACTTCCCAGAGCTCCTTGATGCCGATGCCGAACTTTTGCGGCTCGCAGTGGGCGTCGAGTTCGTAGCGCTTGATGAGCTGTTTTGCGAGCGAGCCGCGCACGCCTTCACCGATGATGGTGTACTTGCCGCGAATTTCCATGCCGCGCGTGAAGCGGTCGCCGGGCTTGCCGTCCTTGCCGATGCCCATATCGCCAGTGGCGACACCGACCACGGCGCCATTGTCGTCGTAAAGCACTTCAGCGGCGGCGAAACCTGGGTAGACATCGACGCCGAGTTCGGCGGCCTTCTCGCCGAGCCAGCGGCACACCGCGCCGAGGCTACCGACGTAATTGCCATGGTTATTCATCAGCGGCGGCAGCGCAAAGTTCGGCAGGCGCATCTTGCCGGCCGGGCCGAGCCAGTAAAATCGATCATCAGTGACTTTGGTGGTCAGCGGCAGGCCCTGCGCCCTCCAGTCTGGGATCAGCATGTCAAGGCCGATGGGATCGATCACCGCGCCCGACAAAATGTGCGCGCCGACCTCCGACCCCTTCTCAAGAACGACAACGGAAATCTCCTGGCCTTTGGCTTGGGCCAGCTGCTTCAGGCGGATCGCCGTGGCGAGGCCCGCCGGCCCTGCGCCGACGATAACGACGTCAAATTCCATCGCTTCGCGGGCAGGCAGATCGAGCTGCGCATCAGTGAAAGTCACAGTCATCGAGCTAGTCCCTCGCGATCCCGCATTGCAGCATGGCTTTGGGGATAGAGCCGGGGTGGCGTTTCCGTCAAGACGGGGCGGCGTCGCGGGGTGGTTTTGGCGACAGCCACCTTTCTGCGCTCCAGTCGTAGCTCAGGCGACATGCCGGACAAAAAAGTGGCTGTCCCTAAATTCCCCGTCCGGGAGACCGCGGAGAGGAACGAGACTACGTCGAAACCAACAGCGGCGGCGCTATGGCTTTGTGCTGTGGGTGAACCCGTCGAACGACGTCACACTATCGGCCTTCGTCCAGAGGCCGACCATGCCAGCATCCTTGAACGTGGCGTCATCGACCTCGAACAGTACTTTACCATTGTAAACGACCTTGAAGCGTGGGCCAGCGAACTCGACGCGCATCGTATGCCACTGATTGGGCGGCACCGGCACCTTCAGGCCATAGGTATCGCCTTTGACAGTGTTGAGTTCGCTCCGATTGCCATTCACAGTCTTGTAAAGCACCACGTTGTCTTCCAGCGCGTTGGCGCGCACGACATAATAATTGTTGGCATCCTTGGCGCGCCAGACGAGACCTGCGGCACGATCCTCCTTACCACCCAGGGCTTTGAACATGACTTCGACGGCGCCGTCCTTGATGGCCGTGCCAGTCTTGAGAGCGAGCGGATAGGTAGCCTTACCCGATTGCTTGAGTATTTTGCCTTTGGACGGCGCCGATGCGTCTGCCTCGACGGTCCATTTCGGTTCGCCCCGCCCTGTCTTCGTGAGTGTCCAGCCGGCTGGTGGCGCGCCGGTGGTATCGGCGTTGAAGGTGACCGTTTCGGCACTGGCTGCGGCCATGCCCGTCAAAGCGATCGCGGCGGCGACGAATACACTTTTCATGGTCGACATCTTTCGACGCTGACGCGTGAGCGTGACGATCTAGTTTGGCCCTTGCCCCACGCCGACCACGTGCCGATGGTTTCAAGTGCCGCTCAGTCGAAGTTGCTGTGTCCACACTTACATCTACCGGCAACCGCTGCCGTGGCTTGGTTGCAAGGCGATCAACAGAGTGCTGTATGAGACAGTGCTCAAATCAGCTCTGGTGCTGTCCCATGACCTTCCGCACCTTACCGAACAAATCCGACCTGACAATCTGCTTTCTGCACCGCGCCTATCAGATGGCGGCGCGCTTCGAAGCACGCAAGACCGGCATCAGGCACTTCCAGGTGCGATCAGTGGAGGAGCTTCAGGCGCGGCTCGGCGAGCCACACGTGATCTGCGTGTCGATGCTGTGGCAGAACGCGTTTCTGGCCGGGGCTTCGAAGCTAGCGTTCGTACAGTCTATCAGTGCGGGCACCGACCAGTATGATCAAGCGGCGTTCCGCGCCACCGGCGTGCGGCTGGCGAGTGCAGCAGGCGTCAACGCCAACGCGGTGGCCGAACATGCGATGGCAATGATCCTGGCGACCGAGCGCCACATCGTCTCAAGCCGCGATCATCAAGCGCGTGCCCATTGGCGGCCGATGATCTCAGACATCCCGCAGCGCGAAGCCGAGCTGGCCGGCCGCACCATGGTGATCGTCGGTCTCGGGCGCATCGGCGCACGGCTGGCGCGGTTCGCGAAAGCATTCGACATGACAGTGATCGGCGTCAAGCGCGATGCAACCGCGCGCATCGAGAACGTTGATCGTGTGGTCGCGACGGCGGCGCTGGCCGACGTGCTGCCGGAAGCAGATTTTCTGGTGCTTGCCTGTCCACTGACCGCGGACACCGAGAACCTCATCGACGCACGCGCACTCGCCTTGCTGAAATCATCGGCGCTGCTGGTCAATGTGGCGCGCGGGCGCGTGGTCGACGAGGCCGCGCTGATCACGGCGCTGCAATCCAGCCACCTGCGCGCCGCAGCCCTCGACGTGACGCGCGAAGAGCCACTGCCGGCGTCATCACCCTTGTGGGCGATGCCGAACGTGCTGATCACGCCGCACACCGCCGGCGAAACCCAAGCCTATGAGGACAACGTGATCGATATTCTGCTCGACAATCTCGGACGGTTGGAGCGCGGGGAGACAGGGTTGCGGAATGGCATTGTGTAAGCGCCGCTGGCGCTCAACGTGTCACCTTCGCTTCGGCCCTTTCCGCCCTCCACCCGGCATCGGCCGGCCGCTGCCATTCCGCGTTCCGCTCCGTGCCGCCGCACTCGCAGGTGCCATGCCGCTTTGCCCCTGGCTCAGCATTTCAAACCGCAGCGCGCCCGCACTCGGCACCGCCTCAACCAGCCGCACATCGACGGTATCGCCGAGCTGAAATCCACGCCGCGTGCGGTCGCCGATCAGCGCATGGCGCGCGGGATCGTGGACAAAGAAATCCTGGCCCAGGGTCGAGACGGGGATGAAGCCGTCGGCGCCGGTGTCGGCGAGCTTCACGAACAACCCCGCACGCGTCACGCCAGCAATGCGCCCGCGGAATTGTGCGCCGACCCGGTCAGCAAGATGGGCGGCGATCAGTCGATCGGTCGTTTCGCGTTCAGCGGCCATGGCGCGCCGCTCTGCTTGCGAAATTTCTTCGGCAATCTGGACGAGCTCGCCGAGTTCGCGATCGGTGATGCCATCGCTGCCGACGCCCAGCGCACGCACCAGGCAGCGATGCACGATCAGATCCGCATAGCGCCTGATGGGCGAAGTGAAGTGCGCGTAGCGCGCAAGGTTTAAGCCAAAGTGGCCGAGATTGCCCGGCGCATAGACGGCCTGCGATTGCGAGCGCAGCACCACCTCGTTGACAAGATCGGCCGACGGCAGCGCTTTGGCTTTGGCCAGCACCTGGTTGAAGTGCTGCGGGCGCAGTTGGCCCGGCCTTGGGCAGCTGCAAATCCAGTGTCTCAAGGAAATCGCCGAGCGACGAACAGCTTCTCCTTCGAAGGCGGCTCGTGCACGCGGTAAACAAGCTTCAGCCGCTTCTCTTCCAGTGTCTCCGCAGCAGCGACGTTGGCCTGGATCATCATCTCTTCGATCAGCCGGTGCGCTGCCAGCCGCTCCGGCACGATCACGTCAGCAACGCGGCCTTGCCGATCGAGCACGATCTTACGCTCAGGCAGATCGAGATCTAGCGGCCCGCGCCCGTCGCGTGCCTTGCACAGCGCGGCATAGGCAGCCCACAGCGGCTTCAGCGCTGTCTCCAGAACGGCAGCGGCTTTCTGGCTTGGTTTGCCGTCAATGGCGGCTTGCGCTTCCTGGTAGCTCAGCTTAGCGGCCGAGCGCATCAGCGCGCGATGAAAGGTATGCCCGCGTTTGTGGCCCACCGCGTCAAACACCATCTCGACAGCCAGACACGGCCGCTCTTCCAGCTCGCGCAGCGAACACAGATCGTTGGAAATGCGCTCCGGCAGCATCGGCACAACGCGGTCAGGGAAATAAACCGAGTTGCCGCGCAGGCGGGCTTCCTTGTCGAGGCGGGTGTCCGGACGCACGTAGGCGGCGACGTCGGCGATGGCCACGATAACACGCCAGCCGCCAGGGTTTTTCACGTCCGTATCGGCGGCCGCATAGACGGCATCGTCATGATCGCGCGCGTCGACCGGATCGATCGTCAACAGCGGCAACGTCGTGAGGTCCCGCCGCTTCGCCATCTCTAGCGCCGGCAACCGCTGCACTTCGTCGAGCACCGCTTGCGGAAACTCGTCCGGAATGCCGTGGGCATGCACCGCGATGAGCGAGATCTTACGTTGATCGGTCGGGTTGCCCAGCACTTCGACGATCTTGGCCGACGGCGCGCCATGTTTGCCGCGCACCAGATCAAACCGCACCAGATCGCCGTCGTTGGCGTCGCCCGTCTGCCCGGCTTCAATCGGCCAACTGCGCAACTCGCGCTTCTCGACCGGCTCGATCGTGCCAACGATCACGCCGCGGCCCTTGGCGCGGTCGATGCGGAAAATGCCCAGCGCGCGGGTCTTCTCCCGCGGCAACTTCTTGATGGGCTCGACAGCGTAAGCGTAGCGGTCGCCCTCCAGCCGGTGGGTGCGCGCCAAAATGCGATCACCAGCCCCCAACGTCCAGCGTTCGTCGCCGTTGAACTTGCGCGGCGTGCGCACCACGACCTTGGGCTTCGGACCATCGTCCGCGTTCCAGGTCTGTGGCTCAGCGACGGTATCGCCGTCCTTGTCACGGCCGATGATGTCGAAAGTGGCGACCGGTGGCAGGCGGCCCTTTTCCTGGAACGACTTGCGGTTGCCGGCCAGATCGCCCGCCTCGGCCATCTCGCCCAGCAACTTTTTGAGCGCCGCCCGGTTATCGCCCTTGATGGAGAACGCGCGCGCGATCTCGCGCTTTCCAACAGTCTCGCTGGCACCGCGGATGAACTGCAGCACCTCGTCGCGGGTCGGCATCGGCCCGGCGGCTTTCGCCACCCCTGGCGACTTGGCCCGGCCCTTCTGCGCCGGCGCGCCGCCGCCCGTCTTGTATGCGGGCCCGCCGCCCGTCTCGGCGCCTTTGTTCCCCGTCCCCCGTCCTGCTGACCCCCGTCCTGACCTGCTACCCACGTCCTGCTGCCATGATTTCGTCCTCGCGCGGCGATCCACCCGGCAGCGTTGGCAGGCCCTGGCCAGCTTGCCAACGGAAATTGCGGGCACTGCCAGCACCAGGCCGCGCAAAAATGCTGCAAAAAGGCGCTTGAACGAAGTTCAAGTACATCGTTCAATATAATCATTATGAAATAACAGTGGGTTGGTCGGCAGCGAACCCGTTCTTATGCCCGCTCTTTGCGGCCGTGTTAGACTTGGTCCTCCGGCTCGGCAGGCGGTGTGCTGGTGTCCGCTGGGTTGAGAATAGCAGTGCGTAACAAAACGGACAGGAAAACAATGGCTTGAAACGTGACTACGATAATTCCTCATTATCACGCGATGCACACTGCCACCCGCCGATCGCAGCACCTTTGGAGTTGCCCATGCTCAGCCGTCTGATGTCAGCCCGCCGCTTTGCGCCCCTGTTCTGGTCGCAATTCTGCTCGGCGCTGAACGACAACTTCCTCAAGAACACGCTCGGCGTACTGCTGCTGTTCGGGTTCGGCGCGGCGGGCGCAGCCGACAAGGAAAATGGGGCCTTGCTCAACACCCTGGCCGGCGTGGCGTTCATTGCACCCTTCTTTTTCCTCTCGGCCCTTGGCGGCGAATTGGCCGACAAGCACGACAAAGGCCGCGTCGCCTCGGTGGTCAAATTGGCCGAGATCCCGATCGCGATCCTCGCCGCCGCCGGGTTCTACTATCACTCGATCCCCGTCATTTTCGCAGCCCTCACCGGCTTTGGCATCATGGGCGCGCTGTTCGGCCCCGTGAAATACGGCATCCTGCCGGAAGCGCTGAAAACCGAAGAACTTTCCGCCGGCAATGCGTTGGTCGAAGGCGCCACCTTCCTGGCGATCCTGCTCGGCACCATTGGTGCTGGCGTCGCCGTCATCGAGGCCAAGAGCCCGGAGCTGATCTGCGGCGTTATCCTCGCCCTCTCTGTCATCTGCTGGCTGTCAGCCCACGCCATCCCCTACACCGGACCCGCCGCACCGGATATCGCCATCACCCGCAACCCGCTTAGCTCCACATTCCGCCTGCTCGCCGAATTGAAATCAGATCCCCGGCTCCGCCTCGGCTCGCACTTCTGCTCGGCCTTCTGGCTCATCGGCGTCGTCTCCATGGCGCTGCTGCCGGTGCTGGTCCAGAAAACGTTGGGTGGCGCCGCGGCCGTCTACACCTACGCCCTCTCGGTGTTCGTCGTTGGCATTGCGGTGGGCTCGCTGTTGGCCGCCCGCGCCAGCCATGACCGACCCAACATCGCGCTGGTGCCCATCGGCGCGGTGATCATGGGCCTGGCTGCAGCCGGCCTCGCTGTTCTTGCTTACATGATCGTGAAACCAGCGGCCGAAGTCCCACTGGCCGATTTTCTCGCCAGCCGCCGCGGCGTCGCGCTCACCGGCTGTCTGTTCCTCCTCGCCATGGGCGGCGGCCTGTTCATCGTGCCGGCGTTCGCCGCCGTGCAGAGTTGGGCACCACCCGACCGGCGGGCCCGCGTCGTCGCGTCCGTCAACGTCTCGAACGCTGCCTACATGACGGCCGGCGGTATCGCCCTTGCCGGTATGCAGGCCATCGACACGCCGGTCTGGCTGATGTTCGCGCTGGTCGCGGCCGTAGCCTTCGCGCTCGCCGCCCTTGTCGCCCGTCTCTGGGGTCAGGAGGGCGTCCGGGGTCTCGGGCGCAGTATCTTTCAACCTGCCTACGACCTAGAGGTCAAAGGTCTCGAGCACCTCCCCAAGCAGGGCGAGCCCACCATCATCGCGCCCAATCACGTGAGCTTCCTCGAAGCGCCTATGCTGCATTCGATCCTGCCACGGTACGCGGTGTTCGCGGTCAATACCGGCATTTCGGAAACGCGCTGGATCAAGTCTTTCCTGCGGTTTGTGAAGGACTATGCCATCGATCCAACCAAGCCGCCGATGCGTGCCACCCACCCCCTCCGCCTTGCTCATCGCCCCCCAACCCTTTACGGATAGTTCAGCTGTTTTGCGCCCGGCGCCCACGGCATAGAACTCTCATCCCCCGCCCAACGCCCCGAAGGAGACCGACCATGTCTGCATTCAAGCTTCCAGAGCTGCCCTACGCGTACGACGCGCTGGCACCCTATATGTCGGTCGAAACCCTGCAGTTCCATCACGACAAGCATCATCAGGCCTATGTCGACAACGGCAACAAGCTGGCCGGCGAAGGCACCAAGTATGCCGGCAAAACCATCGAAGCCATCTGCGTCGAGGCGTTCAACGCCAAGGACATGCCGGTCGTCAACAACATCGGCCAGCACTTCAATCACAACCACTTCTGGCTGTGGATGAAGAAGGGCGGCGGCGGCAAGAAAGTCCCCGGCAAGCTTGAGAAACACATCACCGCTTACGGCGGCTTCGACAAAGTCCGCGCCGACTTCATCAATGCCGGCGTTACGCAGTTCGGCTCTGGCTGGGCCTGGCTCGCCATCAAAGGTGACAAGCTCGAAGTCATGAAGACGCCGAACGGCGAGAACCCGCTGATGCACGGCGCCAAGCCGATCCTCGGCGTCGACGTCTGGGAACACAGCTATTACATCGACTACCGCAACGCCCGCGCCAAATACCTCGAAGCGTTCTTCGACAATCTCGTGAACTGGGACCACGTCGAAAAGCTGGCAGGCTGAGGCGGCGCTGGCCTGCTGTAGGTTGGGTTAGGCGCTCTTCGCGCCGTAACCCAACAGGTCCAGCCATTGATTCAACGCCGTTGGTGGAAGTCACGTTGGGTTACGCGGCAGAAGTGCCGCTAACCCAACCTACGTCTACGTCGGACTTTGGAACCCGTGATGTCCCATGATCTGATCCTCAAAGGTGGCCGCGTCATCGATCCGTCGCAAGGAATCGATGGCGTGATGGATGTGGCGTTCAAAGCCGGCAAAGTGTCGGCCGTTGCCAAATCCATCGCGCCGACGCCGGGCGCGGATGTGCGCGACGTCAAAGGCACCATCGTCACCCCCGGCCTGATTGATTTGCACACCCACGTCTACTGGGGCGGCACGTCGCTTGGCATTGACGCGGAAGAATTCTGCCGCACGTCGGGCGTCACCACCGCGGTCGATACCGGCAGCGCCGGCCCCGGCAACTTCATGGGCTTCCGCAAGCACGTCATCGAGAAATCCGAAGTCCGCATTCTCGCTTATCTGCATGTCTCATTTGCCGGCATCTTCGCGTTTTCGCCCACGATCATGGTCGGCGAGAGCGAGGAACCACGCCTGCTCGCACCCGCTGAATGCGCCGAAGTGGCCGCCCAGCATCGCGACCTGCTCGTCGGCATCAAAGTGCGGGTCGGGCGGCATTCATCGGGCACGCAGGGGTGGGCGGCGCTGAAGATGGCGCTCGAAGTCGCCGATAAAGTCGGCATGCCGCTGATGTGCCATATCGATCATCCGCCGCCGAGCTACGAGGATGTGATTGCCGAGCTGCGGCCGGGCGATATTCTGACCCACGCCTTCCGGCCGTTCCCCAACACGCCGGCCAATGCGCAGGGGAAGGTCAAGGCCGAGGTGCTCGCCGCCCGCAAACGCGGCGTCATCTTCGACATCGGCCACGGCAAAGGCTCGTTCGCGTTCGAAACGGCGCGCGCCATGCTCGCCAACGGCTTCAAGCCGGATGTCATCTCATCGGACGTGCATGCGCTCTGCATCAACGGGCCAGCGTTTGATCAGGTGACCACGCTGTCGAAGTTCCTCTGCATGGGGATGCCACTGTCAGAGGTGATCGCCGCCTCTACTGTTAATGCTGCCATGGCCATGAAGCGGCCTGAACTCGGTACGCTGAAAGTCGGGAGCGTTGGCGACGCGACTTTGATGACGATCAAAGACGGTGCGTTCGACTACGTGGACGTTGTCGGCGAGCACATGGAAGGCCGACAGAAAATCGTCTCTGAGGGCGTCGTGATCGCCGGGAAATGGTGGCATTCCAACAAAGGCGGACACTTTGATCGCTCCGCCGGCTGATCTGAGCTTGCCGGGCGCACAAAGTCCGATCATAGTCTTTAGCGATAGTGTTTCTTCAAAATCATTCAGCGGCTTTTAGTTTGGTAGCTGCGCGGACCCCCGCGACTATGCCAGGCGAACGCCGTGAGGAGTACTGCGTGCAACCCGTTGATCACGATCGCCAGCTCCAGGAAACCATCACGCGCGATGTGGTGACCGCATTCATGCAGTTCTGGGCGGTGCAGGACGTCACAGAAACTGTGGCCCTGCTGACACCGGATGTCTACAGCGTCGTCTATCTCGACCAGTCTGCCGGTGGGATGAGCGGCGAAAAGCGCGGCCGCGATACAATCGCCGAGGGTCTCTATGGCAATCTCGCGACGTGGCACTATCTCCGGTTCGACTGGACGCTTGCAGGCGTCGACGCCCGTACTGGCCGTGTGCAAGTCGCGTTCGAGTATCAGCACCAAATGACCGATCTTCGCTATGCCGGCACCATGCGCATGATTTTTGGTGTCACCGACGGCATGATCAGCCGGGTTGAGTGCCACCATGATGGCCCGCGGATTGTTGCCTTCATGAAGCTGGTAGCGGAGGCGGAAGCACAATTGCTGGCGGCCAGTTAAGTGTTCCAGCCGGCTGCGACGTCAGTCTGCGTGGCGCTCGCGCTGCAGGCCTGCGTCGCCTTCCAGGCCGCTGCCCAGGCGCCCCTGTCCAAACCCAAGTTGCCGCCTGGCCGCGATCCTGGCGGCGCACTCATCGGACTGATGACGACAGGCCTTGACCCGGCACGTCCCGAAGTGGTCCGCTGTCTGGCCCGCGACGGCGAAGGCGAATTGCTCGGTTGGGATATGGTCGACAATGACCGCCAGCCGTTTCGCCGCGCACATCCGGATCGGTCCAGCGACAATGTAGCGTTTTCGGCCCTGCCCTGCGATGGCCGCGTGCGCGTCGCGCCCGTGCAGATCGACCCGGCCGCTCCGGTGACGCTGGGGAAGGCGTTGGCCTTCCTCTCAACCACGCCGGCTCGCGTGGTGGTGATCCCTCTTGCAAGTCAGCCAGCCGATTGGACCGTGTTCAGGCAAGCCGCGATCGAATTCAGCC
This sequence comes from uncultured Alphaproteobacteria bacterium, assembly GCA_963847145.1. Lineage (GTDB taxonomy): Bacteria > Pseudomonadota > Alphaproteobacteria > Rhizobiales > Hyphomicrobiaceae > JABFRJ01. Next base: position 896,420 of record CAWJYN010000007.1, on the reverse strand, counting down.
AGCTCCTCGTTGTGATTGCTGCAGACGCGACGCCGGGAGCCCTTGAGGGCTTGCCAAACGTCGTCGCCGTGCCCGCGGCCATAGCCCTCAGCCACGCGGCCCGCCCACCACACTGCCATCGCCCTACTGACGCCACCGCACGCGACCCCGCCTGCCGTTGACCCATCCGGCTCCTTCCACTACGGGGTGCTTCACGCTTGGCACCAGCACTGGATTCTCATCCATGCCCCATTCTTCCCGCGCGCCCGCCCCCTGGACCGAGCCGCTTCTGACGGCCCGTCTGGTGCTCGCCGATGGCACTGTGATCGCCGGTTATGGCCTCGGTGCCACCGGTCAGGCCGTTGGCGAGCTGTGCTTCAATACGGCCATGACCGGCTACCAAGAGATCCTCACGGACCCCTCCTATGCCGGGCAGATCATCACCTTCACGTTCCCCCACATCGGCAACGTCGGCGCCAACGACGACGATAGCGAGACCTCCAACCGTGCGATGCGCTCAGGCGTGCGTGGTTGCGTGCTGCGTGCCACCGTCACCGATCCGGCCAGCTGGCGCTCAACCGCCACGCTGGATGCCTGGCTCAAAGCGCGCGGCATCATCGCCATTGCCGGCGTCGATACGCGCGCGCTGACCGCGCTGATCCGCGAGAAGGGCATGCCCAACGCCGTCATCGCCCACGAGCCATCAGCCGCATTCGACGTGACCAAGCTGGCTGCCGACGCCAACGCGTGGCCCGGCCTGGATGGCATGGATCTGGTGCCGGATGTCTCGCGCGCGCAATCGATGACCTGGAACCAGAAACGCTGGGCCTGGGGTGAAGACTTTCAAACGCTCGATAAACCCGAGTTCCACGTCGTCGCTATCGACTATGGGCTCAAAACCAACATTCTGCGCTGCCTCGCCAACGCCGGCTGCAAGGTCACCGTTGTCCCCTCCACAGCAACGGCCGACGACATTCTCGCCCGCAAGCCGGATGGCGTGTTTCTTTCCAACGGCCCCGGTGACCCCGCTGCGACCGGCACCTACGCCGTGCCCGAGATCAAGACACTGGTCGGCAGCGGCGTGCCGCTGTTCGGCATTTGCCTCGGCCATCAGATGCTCGGCCTCGCACTCGGCGCGCGCACCCACAAAATGCATCAGGGCCATCATGGCGCCAACCATCCGGTGAAAGATCATACCACCGGCAAGGTCGAGATCGTGTCCATGAACCACGGCTTCGCCATCGATACCAAGACGCTCCCCAAAAACGTGATCGAAACGCACGTGTCGCTGTTTGACGGATCCAATTGCGGCATCCGCTTGAAAGACAAGCCGGTGTTCTCCGTCCAGCACCACCCCGAAGCCTCGCCCGGCCCCGAGGACAGCCACTATCTCTTCACCCGCTTTGCGAACCTGATGCGCGAAAAGTCTGGCAAAAAACCCGTCGCCGAGCGCGCCAGCGCGCGAACGTAAAGAGGCACAATCAGCGCGCCGCCGCACCAGTGCTCTCGCGCACGACCGGCTGCGCTTCGACCGTCACCACCCGCGGCGCCAACGATTGATTGCGCAGCAAGTCCAACAGCAGCTGCCCCGCGCGCGTACCGATTTCAACCCCGCTGACCGCCACAGTTGAAATCGCCGGCAACGCCGACCGTGAAATTTCAAAGTCGCCAAAACCCGCGATCGCCACATCATGCGGCACATCGCAGCCCCTCAGTTGGCACGCCGACAGCGCACCAAACGCCGCCGGATCAGACACGCACATCACCGCGTCCGTATCAGCCCACCGATCCAGCAACGCGGCCATCGCCGCACGGCCATCCATCATGCTGATCGGCGGCGCCACCAGCGCCACGCGCCGCCCCGCATCAAGGCCAGCCGCCCTCATCGCATCGACAAAGCCCTTGCGCCGCTCCGCGCCGCGCGTGCCAGTGTCATGCGCCTCGCCGATGTAGCCGATAGCCTGGCGTCCTGTGCCGATCAGATGCTGTGTCATGGCGGCGGCTGCCGCGCGATTGGAAAACCCGACCACATGGCCGATCGGCTTGCGCGGCTGTTCCCAGATTTCGATCACCGGAATACCCGCCCCTGACAGCAGCCGCCGCGCGCGCTCGGTATGATCATCAAACGTCACGATCATCGCCTCTGGCCGCCGCTCCAGCATGGTCTCGATCAGCCGTTCGGCTGTTAGCCGCTGGTAGTTGGTGTGACCGAGCAACATCTGCAGATCCGCCGGCGTCAGCACTTCCTGCAGCCCCGCCGCCGTCTCTGCAAAATGCGGATTGTTCAGCGACGGCACCAGCACGCCGACAAAGCCTGAGCGTTGCGAGGAAAAGCTGCCCGCGATCCGATCTGTGACGTAGCCGAGATCGCTGACGATCTTTAGAATGCGCCGCCGCGTTGCCGGCGCGATGCGGCCATCGTGCTTCAGGGCCCGCGACACCGTCATCGTCGAAACGCCGGCCACCGCGGCCACGTCTTCCATTTTGATCCGCGCCATGAGGCTCCGCTCCTCCAAAACTGTCCGCCACCGGCAACTGTCACAATCAACTGCAGCAAGGCAGCAAGGCAGGTGACAGCACCACGCGTTGGTGCTAGCTTTATGTTATCGATAACACAGTTCCGGACCACGTGCGAGCAAAACTGGCAAGTGAAACCGGAACGACGGAGGACACGAGCGCTGCGGCAACCCGCCCGCTCTCAAGGAGATCTGCCCCATGTCGATGACCCGCCGTACCGCTCTGAAAACCGCCAGTGCTGCCGGCCTCAGCGCTGGATTGGGCTTGGCAATGCCCTACTACGCACGCGCTCAAGGCACCGGTTGGGGCAAGCTCAAGGGCCAATCCATTGTCGTCAACTGGCCATCGCATCCGCACTATGCGGTCGCCAAGAAACTGCTGCCCGACTTCACCGCCGAAACCGGCATCAAAGTCGAACTCGACGAGATGCCCTATCTGCGTCTCAAGGATGCGCAGGTGCTCCAGATGGGCAAGCCGAAGGGCGACTACGATGTCTGCGTCTACGTCATCATGTGGAAGACGGAATACGTCCAGCGCAAGTTCCTGACCGAACTGGAACCCATGTTCCAGAACGCCGAACTGGCCATGCCGAACTACGATCGCGGCGACATTATCAAAGGCTACTACGAAGGCCTCGGGCTCGTCGGCGGACCGCGCGGTTATCTGCCTGGCCCCGGCGCCAAGCTCTATGGCCTTCCCTATGGTGCCGAGTGCTCGGTGCTGGCCTACCGCAAAGATATCTTTGCCAAGCACAACATCGCCGTACCGAAAACCTACGACGACATGCTCGCCGTCTGCCGCACCATCAAGCAGAAAGAAGCCGGCATGGGTGGACTGGCCTCCCGCGCCCAAGCCGGCCACCAGGTCACCGCCGGTTGGCTGCTGCATCTGACGCCCTACGACGGCCTCGTCATCGATGACAAATATATGCCGCGCATCACTGACGATGCCGCCATCAAAGCGACCGAAGTCTTCAAGGAAATCATCACCACCGGCCCCGATGGGGGCGCCGCCTTCGACTTCGGCCAGATGCTGAACGCGTTCCTGCAGGGCCAGTCAGCCATGTATCTCGACACCATCTCCGTCTTCGGTCCCGCGCGCGATCCGGCCAAATCCAAGATCGTCGACACCGTCGGCTACGCGATCCACCCGAAAGCCGCAAAATTCTCCGGCGAACTCGGCGGCTTCGGCATGGCCATCCCGCAGAACTCTGAAAAGAAAGAAGCCGCGTTCGCGTTCATGCAGTGGATGACATCGAAAGCACAGGACGTGAAGGCAGCCGCTCAAGGCGGCCAGCCCATGCGTCTTTCCACGCTCGATCACCCTGACGTGCAGAAGGTCTATCCGGTCGAGGTCTACAAAGACTGCCTCAAGATTTCCAACCCGGATTGGCGGCCGATCATCAATGAATGGACAGAAATCTCCGAGAAAGTACTTGGCGTACACCTCTCCGAAATCATTACCGGCAAAGCCGAAATCAAACCGTCGATGACGGAAGCCGCCGCCAAGATCAAAGCCATCTGCGAACGCGCCGGCTACTACAAAACCTGACCGCGCGCGACTGCCCATGCCGGCAATCCCCGCGCCGGCATGGGTCTGCCATCTTTAATCTCCGAGCCCCCGTATCGAGAGCGTGCGCACGCGCCACGCTGAGGCCATCCGACCGCCCATGGATAAATCCATACAAAGCCGCTGGGTTCCCTACGCCTTTGCCTTGCCCGCACTCCTGGTGATGCTGATCGGGCTGCTTTATCCCGTCATCGAAGCCCTTCGCCTCTCGCTCTACGAAGTCCGGCTGGGCGAGGCGCCAACGCCACAAGCCTTTCGCGGCTTGAGCTTGTTTATCGAAGTCCTCGGCGATCCATCCGTACGCGAGAGCATGTTTGTCACGCTCAAGTTCGCCGTCATTGTCGTCGCACTGGAATTGATCATCGGTGTTGGCCTGGCCTTGCTGCTCGAAGGCAAGATCCCCGGCATGAGCGTGCTGCGCACCATCTTCGTGCTGCCGATGATGATCGCGCCCGTCTGCGTCGGTCTCATCTGGCGCTACATGTTCGACACCAACGCCGGCCCCATCAACAGTTGGCTCGCAGTCACCGGCTGGAAACCCGCGTGGCTCGCCGACAGCGGCTTGGCGTTTGCCGCTGTGTGCATGACCGACATCTGGCAGTTCACGCCCTTTGTGTTCATCATGGCCTTGGCCGGCCTGCAGGGTCTCGACAATTCGCTGGTCGAAGCAGCCCGCATCGATGGTGCCAAACTCTGGCAGATCATCTGGTATGTGAAGCTGCCGCTGCTGATGCCGATCCTGATGATCACGCTGCTGATGCGCTTGATCGATGCCCTGCGCGGGCTCGAGGTCGTCTACGCCCTGACCAATGGTGGCCCAGGCCTGTCGACCGAACTTTTTTCGCTGCATATCTACAAAAGCGCCTTCGTCACGCAGCGCATGGGCCATTCCGCGGCGCTCTCAGTGTGTCTTCTTGTCGTCACCAGTGTGCTGAGTGCGGGCCTGATGTGGGTCAATAACCCCCTCAAGCGGCGGGGCACCGCATGAGCGATCTGGCCGACGCCCGCACCCAAGGCCGCCTCGCTCGCTTCGCGCAATTATCGATCGCGTGGCTGCTCGCGGCCGTCGTCATTGTGCCGCTCGCCGTTATGCTTGCGACCTCCGTCAAAACACAACGCCAGATCTTTGAGAGCGGCTTTTCATTTATCTTCACGCCGACGCTGGAGAACTACCACGCCATCCTGCAAGGCCGCTTCCTGGGTTATGTCGGCAACAGCATCATCGTCGGCGTCGTCGCCACTGTCGCCACCCTGATCCTCGGCACCATGTGCGCGTATGCGCTCTCACGCTTCGAGTTCATGGGCCGCACGCCGCTGGCCATCTCCACGCTACTGCTCCGCACCATCCCACCGGCCGTGCTCGCCGTGCCGATCTACTTTATCTGGACGTCCGTCGGCCTCGAAGGCTTAGGCGGCTTGATCATCGTCTATGTTGCCCTCAACCTGCCGTTCACGATCTGGCTGATGTACGGCTTCATCGATCAAATCCCGCGCGAACTCGAAGAAGCCGCCGCCGTCGATGGCTGCGGACCCTTCCGCGGGTTCTTCACTCTGATCCTGCCCTTGCTCAAGCCGGGCTTGGCCGCGGCGGGCATCTTCACCTTCCGCATCGCCTGGAACGAGCTGGTGCTGGCCTCAATCCTCACCACGCGCACAACCCGCACTTTGCCTTACGGCGTTTTTCTTTACATCAAAGACACCGGAATCGACTGGGGCGAGCTGATGGCCGCCGGCGTGCTCGTCGCCATTCCACCGCTCATTTTCACCTTTGTTGCCGCCCGCCAGATCATCGCCGGCCTGACCGCCGGCTCGATCAAAGGGTGATCCCACCAAGGAGCCACCGATGCCCCATCCGCGCCAAGAACTCGATATTGTCCATGACAAAGCCATCAGCGAGCACGGCGCCTGGTTCGCCCGGTCGCTGCCGATCACCCGCGACGCGATGCTCAAGAACGTGTTCCGCTTCGGCCACGTCCCCGATAGCGATCGTGCCTTCATCGACGCGGTCATGCCGGGGCACAATCGTGTGCTCATGAGCGCGCTCGGCCACGGCACCAGCGATGAAAACCTCAAGCCACAGGTCGAAACGGCGGAAAACTACCACATCGACTTCATCCGCGCCGAGCCCGGCAATGGAGCCGCCCTTCATTCCCACGATACCGAAGAAACCTTCATCTGCCTCACCGGCACGTGGCGCCTCGCCTGGGGCGACACCGGCGCGGAGCATATCGATCTCGGTTATCTCGACGGCATCTGCTGCCCGCCGGGCGTCATGCGCTCGTTCTCGAATACATCGGCGAGCAGCGCGTTGTTGCTATCGATCCTCGGCGGCAAAGAGCCCGGCCACGTCATCTGGTCGCAATCGATCCACGGGAAAATGGCGCAGGCCTATAAACAACGCGCTGAAAGGACCTGAGCACCACACGCATGATTGACTGGCTGGCAGCACCCATCGACCTGACGCGAGGTCACGACGTCTCCGTGGCAGTGGCTTGGCACGGCCGTCTCATGGTGCTGGCATGGTGTGTGCTGTTTCCCTTCGGCATTCTCGCTGCGCGCTTCTTCAAGATCACCGCGCGGCAGAACTGGCCCACCCAACTGGACAACAAGGCGTGGTGGATCGCCCACAACGGGCTCCAATACGCAGGTGCCATCGCGCTGTTGACGGCCGTCTTCATAGTTCTAACGCCGGGTGGCATGTCTTCGAGCGTACACGCAATCCTCGGCTGGATCGTCGTCGTGCTCACCGCCGTCCAGTTCGTTGGCGGCTGGCTCCGCGGCTCCAAAGGCGGCCCCACCGAGCCGCAGCCGGATGGCTCGCTGCATGGCGATCACTACGCGATAACGCGCCGCCGCCGCCTCTTTGAGCGAACCCACAAATCAGTCGGCTACATCGCCGTGACCGCCGCCCTCAGCGCCATGCCAACCGGCCTATGGCACGCCAACGCAACACGCTGGATATGGATTGCAATCGGCGTCTGGTGGACCGTGCTCATCGCCACCGCGGTCATGCTGCAGCGCCGGGGACGTGCCGTCGACACCTACCAGGCCATCTGGGGCCCGGACCCAAAACACCCCGGCAACCGCGTCGAACCTATTGGCTGGGGCATCCGCCGCCCCTCGCAGTTGGACCCATCATGAGCGACACCACCGTGCTCGATCGCCGCTTCGAAAAACTCATCATCGGCCATGCCAAGCTTGAGCGTTTGTGGACCGGCGCCCGCTGGGCCGAGGGCCCGGCCTACTTTCCCGCCGGCCGTTATCTGGTGTTCTCGGATATCCCGAACGATCGCATCATGCGCTTTGACGAAACGTCCGGTGCCGTGTCCGTCTTCCGCGAACCGGCCATGAACACCAATGGCCACACCGTCGACCGCCAGGGGCGGCTGGTCTCCTGCGAACATCGGCGCCGCGCCATATCCCGCACCGAGCACAACGGCCGCATTGTCGTGCTCACAGAACATATCAATGGCAAGCGCTTCAACTCTCCCAACGACGTCGTCGTCAAATCCGACGGCTCAATCTGGTTCACCGATCCGACCTACGGCATCGACAGCGACTACGAGGGCGACGCTGCGCTCTCCGAAATCGGCGCCTCCAATGTTTACCGTCTCGATCCCGAGACCGGCACTCTCGCAGCCGTCATCACCGACCGCGTGCGGCCCAACGGCCTGACCTTCTCCCCGGACGAGCAGGTGCTCTACGTCAGTGACACCGGCGCCTCCCACCAGGATGGCCACCCGAAGTCGATCACCGCATACACAGTCAGCCCAGACGGCCGGGCCGTCTCCCGCCCCCACTCGTTCGCCGTTAGCGATGCTGGCTTCTTTGATGGCTTCCGTTGCGATGTTCACGGCAACATTTGGACTTCCACAGCAGAAGGCGTCCGCTGCTACGCACCGGACGGCACCCATCTCGGCACCATCCGCGTGCCCGAGCTGGTCGCCAACGTCTGCTTCGGCGGCGCCAAACGGAACCGGCTCTACATCACCGCCCAAACGTCGCTGTATGCGATCTTCCTGGCCACCACCGGCGCCCGTTGATCCCACGACAGGTGCGTCTAGACAGGCCTCCCACCCGGCAGCTAGGGTGCACCCAACAAGCTGCGGCACATAACGTTTTGACGATCAAAGCTGCAGCGATCTGGGAGAGAACCATGCTCACCGCTTCACGACGCCACTTTCTGGCGGGTAGCGCCGCTACTCTCGCCCTACCAGCCTTTGGCGGCGCGGCGCACGCCCAAACCGCACCACGGCTGCGCGCCTTCTGGTGGGGCAACCCCGATCGCGACAAGCGCACAAAGGCCGCCCTTGAAGCCTACAAAGCCAAATTCGGCACCGACATCGCCGCGGAATCGCTCGGCTGGGGCGACTACTGGACCAAACTCAGCACCCAGACCGCCGGCGGCAATCCGCCCGATCTGATCCAGATGGATTACCGCTACCTGTTCGAATACGCCCGCCGCGAAACCTTGCTGGCGCTTGATAGCCAAGTTCCCAAGCCACTCGATCTCACCACCTTCGGCGACGCCGCGCGCAATTCCGGCAAGGTCGACGGCAAGCTCTATGGCGTGGCACTCGGCACCAACTCCAAGTCCATGGTCTACGATACGACCATGTTCGAGAAAGTTGGCGTCAAGGCGCTCGATCCAAACTGGACCTGGGACGAGTTCGCGCGCATCGCCGGTGAAATCTCCAAGATCAATCCCGGCAAGTACTGGGGCTCGGGCGACAACAGCCGCTGGGAGCAAGGCTTCGAGCACTATCTCAACCAGCGCGGCAAGTTGATGTACTCCGCCGAAGGCAAGGCATCCTTCACCAAGGACGACGTCACCGCCTGGTTTGATCTCTGGGACAAGCTGCGCAAGTCTGGTGCCGTCGCCCCGGCTGAAATCGGCGCGGGCAATACCGGTGCCATTGATCAATACGAAATCAGCCGCGGCACAGCGGCGATGAGCTTCGCCAACTCCAACCAGGTCGTGGCCTTCCAGGCGATCGCCAAGAACAAGTTGGCCATCAGCGTGTTCCCCAACGAGAAGGGCCAGCCGTCCGGTCACTACCTGAAGCCGTCGATGATGATGAGCGTCTCATCGAAGTCGAAGGCGCCGGAAGACGCCGCCAAGGTCATCCAGTATCTGATCAACGACCCCGACGGTGTGAAGGCGCTCGGCATCGAACGCGGCGTGCCGCCGTCCAGTTCGGCGCAGGCACTGCTCTCACCCGAACTTGATGATCTCGGCAAAATGCAGGTGAACTACGTGGCGGCTGTCTCGAAGGTGGCCGTTGCGCTGCCGCCGCCACCACCAAAGGGTGCCGGTGAAATCGAAAAGCTCATGCTGCGCGTCGCTGATTCCGTCGCCTTCGGCAAGGCATCCGTCAAAGACGGCGCGCAACAGTTCTTCACCGAGGCCGAGAGCATTCTGGCGCGCGCATGACCATAAGCAGAGCGCCGTCGGGCTCCCTCGCATCGGACACGATCTTCGGTGTCGAGCGGCGGACTCTGACGGCGTTTCTGTTTCTGGCGCCGTGGCTGCTTGGGTTCCTGGTGTTCACCTTGGGACCCGTGCTGGCCTCGCTCTACCTGTCGTTCACAAAGTTCGACCTGTTGCGGCCGCCCGTCTGGATCGGCGCCGACAACTACGTGCGCATGGTCACGACGGACTACCGCTTCTTTCAAGCGCTGAAAGTCACCTTCACCTATCTGCTGTTCGAAGTGCCGTTGAAGCTGGCGTTCGCGCTGCTCATCGCCACGATCCTCGACAAGGCCGTGCGTGGCGGCGGGGTGTATCGCGCACTGTTCTACATCCCGTCGCTCCTCGGCGGCTCGGTCGCCATTGCGGTGCTGTGGCGGCAGCTGTTCGAAGGCAACGGCACCATCAACCAGGTGCTGCTCTGGCTGTTCGGTATCCAGGGCCCGAGCTGGATTTCCAATCCCAACACTGCCGTCTATACACTGGTGTTGCTGGCTGTCTGGCAGTTCGGCTCGCCGATGATCATCTTCCTCGCAGGACTGCGGCAGATCCCGTCGGATCTCTACGAAGCCGCCTCCATGGATGGCGCGTCGAAGTGGCGGCAGTTCCGCAAGATCACCTTGCCGCTGCTCGCGCCGGTGATCTTCTTCAACATGGTGCTGCAGGTCATCGAGGGCTTCAAGGCGTTCACGCCCGCCTTCATCATTTCGGGTGGCACGGGTGGGCCGGTCGATAGCACGCTTTTCTATACGCTCTATCTCTACCAGGAGGCTTTCGCCTATTTCCGCATGGGCTATGCGGCGGCGCTCGCGTGGGTGCTGCTGATCATCATCGGCGCGTTCACGGCGCTGAGTTTCCTCACATCAAAATACTGGGTGCACTATGAAGACGACCCCCGGTGAGGCACCGCCGGTGGGAACCGGCGAACGGGCGATGGGGCTGCTCGGCGTGGGCTTGCGGCACGGCATGCTGATCGCCGCGTCTTTCATTATGCTCTACCCGTTGCTCTGGATGCTCGCGAGTGCCTTCAAACCCGAGAGCCAAATCTTCACTGATCTCTCAATCTTTCCGTCTTCGTTCGACTTCAAGAATTTCCGCGAGGGGTGGACCGCCCTGCAGACGAGTTTCACGGTCTTTTATTGGAACTCGTTCGTCATCGCCATCCTGGTCGTCATCGGCAATCTGATCTCATGCTCGCTGACCGCTTATGCGTTTGCCCGTCTCGAATTCCCCGGCCGCAACATCCTGTTCGCGATCATGCTCGGCACGCTGATGCTGCCCTATCACGTGACCCTGATCCCGCAGTATGTGCTGTTCCTCAAGCTCGGCTGGATCGATACGATCCTGCCGCTGGTGGTGCCGAAATTCATGGCAGCCGATGCATTCTTTATTTTCCTGATGGTGCAGTTCTTCCGCGGTATTCCGCGCGAGCTCGATGAAGCAGCGCAGATGGATGGCTGCAGCCCCTGGCGCATCTACCTGAAAATCATCATGCCGTTGTCGTTACCTGTGCTCGCGACGGCCGGCATCTTCTCGTTTCTCTGGACGTGGAATGACTTCCTTGGCCCGCTAGTCTATCTCAATGACACTGCCAACTATACCGTGCCGCTGGCGCTACGCTCGTTTGTAGATGCCACCGGCACATCTGCCTGGGGCCAGCTGTTCGCCATGTCGACCTTGGCCATTCTGCCGATCTTTCTCGTGTTCTTGTGCTTCCAACGCCTGATCATCGAAGGCGTCGCCATGTCCGGAATGAAACGATAGCCTCATGATAAAATTCGCCACGATCGGCCTCAACCACAGCCATATCTACGGCCAGACCAGAGCGCTGCTCGACGCCGGCGCTGAACTGGTTGCCGTGCATGCCGAAGAAGATGATCTTGCGGCCGCCTACGCCAAAGCCTTTCCGCAGGCGAAACGCGTTGCCGACAAACGTGCCATCTTGGATGACTCATCGATCCAGATGGTTGTTTCCGCCATTACGCCAGACGTGCGCGCGAAGCTGGCAATAGCGATCATGCGCGCCGGCAAGGACGTGATGGTCGACAAGCCCGGCGTCATTACGCTGGAGGAGTTAGCCGAAGTCCGCCACGTTCAGGCTGAAACCAAACGCATTTTCTCTGTCTGTTACTCCGAGCGTTTCGAGACGCGCTCCACGGCCAAAGCCAGCACCCTCGTCGCAGCGGGTGCCGTCGGCCGCGTTGTGCAGACGGTGGGGCTCGGCCCGCATGCGCTCAACAACAACCCGCGCCCCGATTGGTTCTACCAACGCAAGCGTTATGGCGGCGTGTTGTGCGATATCGCGGCCCATCAGTGCGATCAATTTCTGCATTTTACGGGTTCGACCAAGGCCGACGTTGTGGCATCGCACATCGCCAACTATGCCAACCCTGAGAAACCCGAATTGGAAGACTTCGGCGAGGTGCTGTTGCGCGGCAATGGCGGCACTGGCTACATCCGCGTCGATTGGTACACGCCGAAAGGACTTGGCATCTGGGGCGACGGCCGCCTCACCATCCTCGGCACCGACGGCTACATCGAACTGCGCAAATACATCGACATCGCCGGCAAGCCCGGCGGCGATCACCTGTTCCTCGTCGACCAAAAGGGCACGCAGCATATCGATTGCAGCGCTGAGCCATTGCCCTATGGGCCGAACCTGATTTCTGACGTGCTCAATCGCACCGAAACCGCCATGACACAGGCGCACTGTTTCTTGGCCACCGAACTGGCGCTCAAGGCCGAGGCGATGGCGCACAAGCTGGGACACCTCGCATGAGCCGCCGCCTCTCAGTTGCCGTCGTTGGGCTCGGCATTGGCCGCAATCACCTGCAGGCCTATCAGGCGCTGCCGCAACACTTCGAAATCAAGGCCGTCTGCGATCTGGATCGCACCAAAGCTGAAACGGCAAAAGCCGAGTTCGGCGCTGGCAAAGCAATGACCGACTTTCCCGAGGTGCTGCGCATGCCCGCCCTCGACATTGTCGATATCTGCACACCGCCCAACACACATCGTGCGCTGATCGAGCAGGCCCTCGCCGCCGGCCTGCACGTGATCTGTGAGAAACCGCTGACGGGTTCGCTCGCTGACTTCGACGCTATCGAGGCGGCAGCAAAAGCTGCACGTGGAACGTTGTCGCCTATCTTTCAATATCGCTTCGGCAATGGCCTCCAGAAACTCAAACTGCTGCAAGCCAAAGGGCTGTGCGGCACACCCTATCTGTCAACCGTTGAAACGTCGTGGCGGCGCGAGGCCGACTATTACGACATCGCCTGGCGCGGCAAATGGGCGACGGAACTTGGCGGCTGCTGCCTCACACAAGCCATCCATGCCCATGACATCCTGAGCTACGTCAACGGTCCCATCAAAAGCGTCTACGCCCGCGCCACGACCCGCGTGAACCCTATCGAAGTGGAAGACTGTGCCGCTGTCGCTGTCGAAATGGCCAACGGCTCGCTGGCGACGTTAGCGGTGACGCTCGGCGCCGCCGAAGAACTGTCCCGCCTCCGTTTCATGTTCCAGCACCTGACGGTCGAAAGCCGCAGTGACCATCCCTACCGCATCGGCGACGACCCATGGCACTTCAAAGGCAAAACACCGGCTATCGATGCCGCCATCGCCGCAGCCTTCACTGAGTTCACGCCCAGTGAACAATCCTTCGCCGGCCAACTGGTCCGCATTCATGCAGCGATTGCCAACGGCGCGCCGTTGCCCGTCACACTCGACGACGCCCGCGCGTCACTTGATCTCATCACCGCCATCTATCATTCGGCCGAGGCCGGCACCGCCGTCACACTGCCGATCCCCGCAAACCATCCAAAATACGCCAACTGGATACCCGCCAGCCGCCGCTGGCGCTGAGGACCACACAGCATGTCCGAACTGTCCCTGCGCGGCATCCAGAAATCCTACGGCGACGTGGCAATCATCCACGGCGTCGATCTCGATATCCGCCACGGTGAATTCGTCGTGTTCGTCGGGCCGTCCGGCTGTGGGAAATCAACGCTGTTGCGCATGATCGCTGGTCTCGAGAAGATCACCGGTGGCGAACTGCGCATCGATGGCCAGCGCATGAACGAGACACCGCCGGCCAAGCGCGAGATCGCCATGGTGTTCCAATCCTATGCGCTCTACCCGCATATGACGGTCTATAAGAACCTTGCGTTTGGACTGGAGACGGCCGGCCTGCCGAAAGCCGAGATCGACAGCCGCGTCAAGCACGCCGCCAAGCTGCTGCACATCGAAGAGTATCTGCCGCGCAAGCCAAAAGCCCTTTCCGGCGGCCAACGCCAGCGCGTCGCCATCGGCCGCGCCATTGTACGCGAGCCGAAGCTGTTTCTGTTCGACGAACCGCTTTCAAACCTCGACGCCGAGCTGCGCGTGCAGATGCGTGTCGAGCTGTCCAAACTCCATGCCGATCTCGGCGCGACCATGATCTATGTCACCCACGATCAGGTCGAGGCGATGACCATGGCTGACCGCATCGTCGTCCTCCAGCAGGGCCGCATCGAACAGGCCGGATCGCCGCTTGAACTCTATAACCGGCCAGCCAACCAGTTCGTCGCCGGCTTTATCGGCAGCCCGAAGATGAATTTTCTGAGCGCCACACTGGCCTCCGGTGCACCGAACGCGCTGCAGCTAGGCCTCGCCGGCGGGGGCAGCGTCACCCTGCCGGTGGCGCCCGGTGCGCTGCAGCAAGGCGACAGCCTGACCCTCGGTATCCGGCCTGAACACATCGACGTTGCCGAGGGCGGGCTGGCGTTCGCGGTCACGCTGACCGAACAGCTTGGCGGCAACACGGTGCTTTACGGGACGCTCCCGAGCGGTCAGCCGCTGGTGGTGCAGCTGGTCGGCCAGGCCAGCATCAAGCGCGGCGAGACACTATCCGTGCGCTTCCCGCCCCAGCACTGTCATGTATTCAACCACCTGGGGCAGGCGGTCCGGAGCTGACGCCCCCATCCAAATACACCCTTCCAAGTACCTCTTGCGAGAACAGCGGGTCTAGCCCAGGATACTGGCGTTACTGACCGGTTGCCGGCGTGCAATGTCTCATATGCACGCGCTGCCAACCGGTGTTGAGCGCTCCGTCGCGCTGCCTACAGACTATTTTAAGTACTCATAGTTGCGCTCATCCAAACACAACGCGTCTCGCTCGACGAACGCGATCCCCCACCAGGAGGCGGCCATGGCAGAAAGCGTCTACAAAGTCATCGAACTGATCGGGACCAGCAAAGAGTCCTGGGAAAAGGCCGCAAAGGCTGCAGTCGAGCGCGCTGGAAAATCCCTGCGCGAACTGCGCGTAGCCGAGGTCGTGCAGCAGGACCTAGTCATCGAAAACGGCAAGATCACCGCTTACCGCACAAAAATAAAAGTTTCCTTCAAATATGAAGACGGCAAAAACTGAAATGTGCGCACGCCCGCAACCGGTAGCGAAGGAGAGACGTGGTGAAGGTAGCGGATGTTCTGAAACGCAAAGGTGCCGTCGTCGTTACGATCAAGCCGACGGACACGATGGCAGATTTGTCGGCACTGCTGCGCGAGCGCCGCATCGGCGCGATTGTCGTCAGCACTGACGGCCACACCATCGAGGGCGTGATCTCAGAGCGCGACCTCGCCTATGCCCTTGCGGTGCATAAAGCTGATCTGGCGGGGATGCCCGTCGCCGCGCTGATGACCAAGGCCGTCATCACGTGTGCGCCCGGTGACGACATCGCGTTGGTGGGCTCAACGATGATGTCGCGCAGTATCCGGCACATTCCGGTGGAGCAGCAGTCACGGCTGGTCGGCATGGTCAGTATCCGCGACGTGCTCAATCTGCGGGTCGATGAGCTGCAACAGCAGAGTGCTCAACTCCGCAGTTTCGTCGCAGAAATCGACCGGCCGCCGCAAGATCGGGACTGAAGCCTCTACACCGACCGCGTCAGCCCGCCGTCGATGCGGCCGAACTTGGCAAGGGCCGCTGTGACGAACGCTTCGAGGTCGGCGGGCTTGAGGTTCGAGCCCGTGCGACCAAAACCGCCGAGCTCTGTGCCGAGCGCTTCGCCCTTGCCCGATGACGACATCACGCCGACGCGATAGTGCATGCCAGCCAGCTTGCACGCCGCATCGGCACCGATGCCGCTGCCACCACCGATGATCAATGCAACCGGTTGATCTGCCATGCGGGGCTACATGAGTGAAAATACGTCAGATTGCTTCGCCTTTGGCGATCGCAGTTTCGACGGCCATCAGTTCGGCCTCGGTCAAGCCATAGATGCGGCGCGCGACCTCGGCTGAAATGTAGCCATAGGCGAGATCACGCTTGACGGCCGCGCGGTCGCGCTTGGCCGGGTCGCCATAGCCGGCGCCACCGGGGCAGGCGAGCATCACTTTGCGTCCATGCGGCACGAACTGTTTGCCTTTGCCGCGCAGGGGCGTCTGGTCGTCCAGCCCCAGCGTCGTCGGCGCGCCTGGGTGGCCGCCGGCACGCCCGCGCGCCGGGTGATCTAAGCGGTCGAACATCGCCGAGAAATCGAACTCGTGGCCTTCGGTGGCGCCGACTTCCATGTACTGACCAAGCCCCCCGCGAAACGTGCCGGCACCGCCACTGTCCGGCCGCAACTCTTTGCGCCAGATGATGATCGGGCCGGCATGCTCCGTCGCCTCGATCGGCATGGTCATGACACCGGATGGAAACGCCGTCGCGCTCATGCCGTCAAGCGTGGGCCGCGCGCCAGAACCGCCCGAGTTGAACGTGAGCACTTCTGCCCGCCGCGCGCCGTTCGGCGCAGGCGCATCGGTGCGTGGCCGCAGACTGGCCTGGAAGTTACACAGTGCGCCGGCGCCCTCGGCTTGGATCTTGCCCGGCAGGATCTTGTCGAGCGCATAGAACACAGTATCTGGCAGCATGTGCCCGATAACGTGACGCAGTGCGACCGGCGCGGGGTGCACCGCATTGACGATGGTGCCTGCCGGCGCCGTGATCTCGAACGGCGCCAACGACGCTGCATTGTTCGGAATGTCCGGCGCGATGGCGCATTTCAGGGCATAACAGGTGTAGGCTTTGGTATAGACCAGCGGCACATTGATGCCCTTGGCATCGACGCCGGATGTGCCGGTGTAATCTGCACGATCACCCGATCTGCTTTGACAGTGAGCTTAACCTTGAGATCAATCGGCGTGCTGTAGCCATCGATCCGTCATGGCGCCCTCAGCACTCATGCGCGGCAGCGCTGCGATCCGTTCGAGCGTCGCCCGCCGGGAATTTTCCAGAATAAACGCGGCGATGGTCTCCAGGCCATCGAGCTTGAATTCGCGCAGCATGTCGATCAGGCGGCGATGGCCGATCTCGTTGCAGGTGGCGAGGGCGTAGATGTCGCCGACAACTTGATCCGGTTCGCGCACGTTAGCGCGCACGAGGCGCACAAAAGCCTTATCAACGGTGCCGTGCTCTGCGAACTTCATGATCGGGATGGCGAGGCCTTCCTCGAAGACCGAATTGGCATCGGCGCCGAACCCGCGTCCGCCGACATCGACGACATGAGCCGTGCAGGCGAAGTACCCGGCCAAGCGGCCCTTGATAAAACGACGGACTGACACACTGTGATGTCATGCAGATGGCCCGTGCCCATCCACGGGTCGTTGGTGATGTAGACATCGCCTTCAAAAATATTCTCAGGCCCGATCTCGCGGATGAAGTGGGGCACGGCATCCGCCATGGCGTTGACGTGCCCCGGCGTACCGGTCACCGCCTGCGCCAGCATGCGGCCAGCAACATCGTAGACACCAGCCGACAGGTCGCCGGCCTCGCGGACAGATGTCGAGAAGGCCGTGCGCACCAGCGCCAGAGCCTGCTCTTCGACGACAGAGATCAGCCGGTTCCACATCACCTGATTGGCGACAGTTGTCAGCGCGACGGCACTCATGAGCGGGCTTCCCCTCGGATCCGGTTGAGTTCGATCGTCCCGTCTGCGCGCAGCATCGCATCAAAGCCGGTGGGCACGATGATGGTTGTTTCGGCCTCCGTGATCACGGCAGGTCCATGGATCAGCTGATCGCTTGCGAGCGCGTCGCGCGCGAATACAGCTGCCGAAACGAACGCCGAGACAGAGGTATCAAACAGGTGCCGTGTGGCGGTGCTGCTGGCCTCAGCCATCGTGCGGCGTGACAGCGGCGGCGCGGTCCTTTCCGGCACAGCGACCGCCGTCGTCGCGTTGGCGGCCCAGACGGTGATCTCGGCGTCGAGACCGGCAACCGTGCGCCCGAACAACGCCGTGTACTCTGTCTCGAAGGCGGCGAGGTAGGCTTGCGCATCCGGCGTCGCGACGTGCGCAGCGTCAAGAGTAATGGGAATCTCCCAGCCCTGGCCGATGTAACGCATATAGACTTTGAAGGTGCAATCGATCGGCCCCGTCGGTTCGCACGACCGGACAAAGCGCGTCGCTTCCTCGCGCAGTTCGGCCAGCAGGGCCGCAACCTTGCGCACATCGAAATCGACCAGCCGCATATAGACACTGCGCACCGCCTCAAAGCTGAACGGCGCGCGCAGGAAACCGATGGCTGAGCCGACGCCGGCCCCGGGCGGCACCAGCAGCGCGGTTGATGCCGAGCTTCTCGCACAGCCGCCCCGCATGCAGGGGTGCCGCGCCACCGAACGCAATCATTGTGTAGTCGGCCGGGTCTTCACCGTTCTCGACAGCATGCACGCGCGCAGCATTGGCCATGTTTTCATCGACGACTTCCGAGATGCCGAAGGCGGCTGCGGTTGTATCCATGGTGAGCGCTTGGCCGACGTGCGCATCAAGCGCCGCCTGCGACCGATCCGGTTGCAACGCAATCGATCCGCCGGCGAAGTCATGCGGATCAAGCCGCCCGAGAACCAGATCGGCATCCGTCACCGCTGGCCGCGTGCCGCCGCGTCCATAGCAGGCCGGGCCCGGTTCCGAGCCCGCACTCTCCGGCCCGACACGGATCTGCCGCATGCCATCGATGTGCGCAATCGAGCCACCGCCCGCACCGATCTCCACCATGTCGATGACCGGAATTGAGATCGGCATGCCCGAGCCCTTCTTGAAGCGGTAAGTGCGCGCAACTTCGAACACGCGGCTGGTCTTCGGCGTATGGTTCTTGATCAGGCAGATTTTCGCGGTTGTACCACCCATGTCGAAACTGAGTGCCTTGTCGATACCAAAGCGGGCCGCGACATCGGCAGCAAAGATGGCGCCGCCGGCCGGACCGCTTTCGACCAGCCGCACCGGAAACTCCGACGCGCTGTCGAGAGAAACAATCCCGCCGCCCGAATGCATGAGAAAGATCGGACAGGCGGTGCCCTCGTCTTTCAGGCGCTGGCCCAGCCGCGACAGGTAGCTCTTCATCATCGGCTTCACGTAGGCGTTCGCAACCGTCGTGTTGAAACGCTCATACTCGCGCATCTGCGGCGAGACCTCGGAGCTGATCGAGATGGCCAGCCGCGGCGCGCGTGCCAGCAGCGCGTCCCGCAGCATCCGCTCATGCGCCGCCGTCGAGATAGGCATGGATGAGACCGATCGCAACACTCTCATAACCGCGTGAGACGACCGTCTCGGCAATAGCGCGCGCTTCGGCGAGGTCCAGCGGCTTGAGCACCGCGCCGCTGGCGCCGATGCGCTCGTCGACGACATAGCGGTGGTTGCGCGCCAGTAACGGCGGCGGCAACGTCATATTGAGATCATATTGTTCGAAGCGGCTTTCAGTGCGCATCTCGATGACGTCGCGAAAGCCCTTGGTCGTGATCAGCGCCGTTTTGGCGCCGCGCCGCTCGATCAACGCATTGGTCGCCAAGGTCGTGCCGTGAATGACGTGCGTGATCTGCGCCGGTGCGACCCCGGCCTTGGCGCACACCTGCCGCAAGCCTTGCAGGATCGCGTCTTCCGGCGCCGCGTACGTCGTCAGCACCTTGGTCGAATACAAGCGGCCCCGCACCTCCAGCACCGCGTCTGTGAACGTGCCACCGATATCGGCGCCAAACTTGATCTGCTCGCGTGCCACTGTTGCATCTGCCTCGTGTTGGTCGTGTGCGCGCATCCTATACCGAACACAAAGTGAGACACCACCCGATTGCGCTGCGCGACGGGATATGATGCTGTCTTGACGTGCACATCGGGGCAGCCGGCATGGCAGATATTTTTATTTCATATGCGCAGGCAGATCGCGCCCAGGTGGCCAAGCTCACGGCCTATCTTGAAAGCGAGGGCTGGTCGGTCTGGTACGACAAGCACTTGTCGAGCGGCGACGCCTATCGCGACGAGATCATGAAACAGCTGGTCGCCGCCCGCGCCGTACTGGTGCTGTGGACTGCAAACGCGATCAAGTCTGATTTTGTGCGCGCCGAGGCCGGCCGCGCCAAGGCCGACGGCAAGCTGATCCCGGTTAAGACGGCGGATGTTGAGTATCGCGACATCCCGCTCCCTTTCGGCGAGATGCACACCGAGAACCTCGCCAATCTGCCACTGATCCGCGCAGCCGTGTTGGCACAATTGGCAAAGCCCACAGTGCAGCCGAGCAGCCTATGGCTCACCAGCGCAACACTCCGCTACCAAGCCCTCACCTGGTTCGGCATCATCGGCGGCGCCATCACGCTGTTCTCCAACCTCAACGGCGTCCTCAACCTCGCCGACTGGGCGCGTTGGCTCACCAGCCATTGGCACGATCTGACCGCCGGCTTTTGGACATGGGCGTTCGGGTGGGTGGGGATCAGATTTTCACCAGCGCTGGCACCGCTGCTGACGCTGGCGACATTTAGTGTGGCGACCGTCGTTTGGCGCGCGGCGGTTCGTGGCGGCTGAAACCGTCCGCCGACCCGTCGCACGCTAGGGACATGTTGCGATGGTGCATTGCCAGCCTCGCATTCGCCGCTCTGGCGGGCATCCTTGAGGAAGGTACAAGAGGCTACCCCCAGCAACAGGCGATCATCGGAACCATCATGTTTGCTCGCGATTCTGCTGGTGCTTCAACTCACGTTCTTTTGGTCACGAGAGCGGCTACAGTTGTGTACATTTTTCTTCATCGTCTCGGTCTTCGTGATGATCGTCTTTGGGTTGAAATTTTTGAGTTTCGCGGATCTCGTCAATGACGCCTTTGAGCGGAGTGTCGGCGAATTAAAGGTCTCTGTGTCGAGCGGATGGTCCGGCAGCCTAGCCTTTGGCGCCTTTCTAGCCTTAATGTTGGCGCCGTTCTTCGGATTCCCTACGCTCATGCTGTGGATCTGCCCGTTCGGCCCTCAACAAACGTCTCACCTTCCTGCTCGCCGGCCTCGTCGCACTGATCGGCCTCAACGAACTGTCCAAGTTCGGGCCGACGCTGCGCGCGCTGCTGGTCGCGCCGAAGTGATGTTCGGGCGCGCGCCCCCACCCCCCAATGTCATCCTCGGGCTTGCTTGCCCTCGGCGTATGCCGAGGGTCCCGAGGACCCATGGTGCAGCAACGACAATGCAGCAGAATTGGTGGCGCATATGCAGCGCATACGCCGGCGAGACAGCCAGTGGATGGCTGGGTCCTCGGGACAAGCCCGAGGATGACAAGGGGAGAGTGTGGCGTGATCCAAAAATGAGCGGCGGCGCGTCCCTCACCCGAAGTTAAACACCCGCGTTGGTTTGAACTCGCCCTTCTCGATGACACCGAGGGCGATCAAATGCCCTTTGCACATGGCGTACGCTTCGCCGGCCATGATGGGGGCGTCGCGGCCACGCATCAAAACGGACTGCCCGCGATTGAGACGGGCGGCATCGTCGGAGCTGACAGGGATGCCGATGATGCTGTCGAGAGCGGCCTCCGTTGGCTGCAGATGCGCGAGGACGGCGCGCGGGTCTTCGGCCTCGGCGGCAGCAAAGAGTGCATCAAGTGTCACGGAGTTCGCTTCGTCGAAGTTGGCGACGCGCGTGCGGCGCAACGCCACGACATGGCCATAGCAGCCGAGCAGCCGGCCCATATCGCGCGCGATGGACCGCACATAGGTCCCCCGCCCGCACTCGGCGACGAACACGGCCGTGTCCGCATCTGGCATGGCGTCGATGCGCAGCGCATCGATGGTGACGGGGCGCGGCTCAAGTACAACCGTCTCGCCATCGCGCGCCAGATCATAGGCACGTGCGCCATCGACCTTGATCGCTGAGAACTGCGGCGGCACCTGCATGATCTCGCCGGTGAACCGCGGCAATAGCGCTTCGATTGCCGCACGCGTTGGCCGCTCTGCACTTTCTGCAGCAACCGTGCCCTCAGCATCGTCCGTCGTCGTTTCAGCGCCCCAGCGCACTGCGAAGCGATAGACCTTCTCGCCATCGACGGCGAACGGCACGGTCTTGGTGGCTTCACCGAGTGCGATGGGCAGAATGCCGGTGGCCAGCGGATCGAGTGTGCCGGCGTGACCGGCCTTCTGCGCCTGGAAGGCGCGCCGCACAGCGCCGACCGCTTGCGTCGATGTCATGCCGAGCGGTTTGTCGAGCACCACCCAGCCGTTGACCGGGTTGCCCTTTTTGCGTCGTGCCATGGGATGGGGAACCAGAGGGAGGTGGAATAACCGATGGGAAATGGAGAATGGGCAATGGTGAGTATTAGGCGGCAACTTGGGCGGCTCAGGAATGGCCTCGGGCCATTGCCCATTGCCCAATCACCAGTGCCCCCTTCTCACCCCTTCTCCAAATCCTGCCGCACCTTCGGGCTGTCGAGCAGCGCGTCGATGCGGGTGGCCTCGGCGAAGCTCTCGTCTTCGCGGAAACGCACATCGGGCGCGAACTTGAGCGTCAGCGTGTGCGAAATCTCACCACGGATGTAGCGCTTGTTGCGCTCGAGCGCTGCGAGCACGGCCTTCGTCTCCTTACCGCCAAGCGGCATCACATAGACCGTCGCAAGCTTCAGGTCGGGCGACATACGCACCTCAGGCACGGTAATCACATGCGCCGACAGTACGTCGTCGTGGATTTCGCCGCGCGACAGCATCTCCGCCATCTTGTGGCGGACCAGTTCTGCCACCCGCAGCATGCGCTGAGACGGCCCTTTGGCAGTTTGGTTTTTGGCGCCGCTGGGTTCATCGCGGTCACTGTGTTTTTTTCTGTGTTGAGGCATCGCACTTCTGCGGGCTGGGTTCGAACCGGCGCGCAGCCTTCTGTATCGCGGAAAATGATGGCTTAGGCAGCGGCAGCCGAGGTGTCCATGGGAAATACGCGTGCCGGAACGATGTCGACCGCCTTCAATGACACGCCACGTCCAATTAAGGTTACAGCACCCCGAAAAAGCTGCGTTGGACGGCTTGGACCTACCAACGTGGATCGGAGCGAGAAACACATCATGGAACGTGTCAAAAACCGCCTACGAAGGCCACTGGCGAGCGAAATAAAATCTACGCTAGGGAGGTAGCCATACCAACCTCGAACGCACCAGCAAGCTCGCCAGAGGCCTTAGCGGCGATTAAGTGTGATTCTACAGAAAACGCCATGTGTTAAGGTAAACGAACTGGTCGGTGCATCGGCCGGTGCTGAGTGGATGCCGCAATAACGCGCGCCCGGAAAGACGCGCGCGGGTCGGATCATTGCTTGCAACGCTTGACCCGACCGACCGACCTCCAACACGCAAACTGTCACAAACTCCGCTGGATAATCTCGACCGTGAAGCACTCGATTTCGTCGCCTTCGCGGAGGTCCTGGTAGTTGGCGAAAGCCATACCGCATTCCTGGCCGTTCGGCACTTCCTTGACGTCGTCCTTGAAGCGCTTGAGCATCGACAGCGTGCCTTCGTGGATAACCACTTTGTCGCGCAACAGGCGCACTTTGGCGCCGCGTTCGACCTTGCCGGACGTGACCATGCAGCCCGCGATCTTGCCGACCTTCGACACGTTGAAGACCTGCTTGATGGTCGCGTAGCCGAGGAAGTTTTCCTTCTTGGTTGGCGCGAGCAGGCCGGACATGGCCCCTTTTACGTCGTCGACGAGATCATAGATGATATTGTAATAGCGGATCTCGATGCCGAGCTGGTCCGCCATCTGCTTGGCTTGCGTATTGGCACGCACGTTGAATCCAATGATGATCGCCTTCGAGGCATTGGCGAGGCCAACGTCCAACTCCGTGATCTGGCCGACGCCGTTGTGGATGATACGCGCCGAGACTTCGTCGTTGCCGACCTTGGCAAGCGCACCACCGATAGCTTCGACCGACCCCTGCACATCGCCCTTGACGACCAGCGGGAATTCTTTCCGGCCGGTGTCTTTGAGCTGCTGCATCATTTGTTCGAGCGTGCGCGAGGTGGAGACACCCAAGGTGTCGCGGCGCTTGCGGATACGGTAGTCGGTGATTTCGCGGGCGCGCTGTTCGCTTTCGACGACGGCAAACTGATCGCCGGCCTCAGGCGCACTATCAAAGCCAAGAACTTCGACCGGCACAGACGGGCCGGCGTACGGCACTGGCTGGCCCTTGTCGTCGAGCAGCGCGCGGACGCGCCCCCAGGCCTGACCGGCCACCACGATATCGCCGACATCCAGTGTGCCACGCTGAACGAGCACGGTGCC
This sequence comes from uncultured Alphaproteobacteria bacterium, assembly GCA_963847145.1. Lineage (GTDB taxonomy): Bacteria > Pseudomonadota > Alphaproteobacteria > Rhizobiales > Hyphomicrobiaceae > JABFRJ01. Next base: position 872,374 of record CAWJYN010000007.1, on the reverse strand, counting down.
GACGGGACCACGGCCACGCTCCAGCTTGGCTTCAATGACAAAGCCTTCCGCCGTGCGGTCAGGGTTAGCCTTCAACTGCAGGATTTCAGCCTGCAGCGAAATGGCTTCAAGCAGCTTATCGAGGCCGGTGCGCTTGACGGCCGAAACCGGCACGTCGAGCACATCGCCGGACATCGCTTCGACAACCACGCCGTGCTGCAGCAACTCGGTACGGACGCGGTTCGGATCCGACTGCGGCTTGTCGATCTTGTTGATCGCCACGATCATCGGCACGCCAGCCGCCTTGGCGTGATTGATCGCTTCAATGGTCTGCGGCATGACCCCGTCGTCGGCGGCCACCACCAGCACGACGATGTCGGTCACCTTAGCGCCGCGGGCGCGCATGGCAGTGAACGCTTCGTGGCCGGGCGTATCGATGAAGGTGACCCAATCGCCAAGCGGGGTTTTGACCTGATAGGCGCCGATGTGCTGGGTGATGCCGCCAGCTTCGCCGGAGACGACGTTGGTCGAACGGATGGCGTCAAGCAGCGATGTCTTGCCGTGATCGACGTGGCCCATGATGGTGACCACCGGTGCGCGCGCCTCCTGCGAGTCGTCGATGTCCTTGTCGGCGATGAAGTCTTTTTCAACGTCGGCTTCCGATACCCGCTTCGGCGTGTGGCCAAACTCGGTCACGATCAACTCGGCCGTATCAGCATCGATGACGTCGTTGATCTTGTGCATCACGCCCTGCTTCATCAGCAGCTTGATGATGTCGACGGCCCGCTCTGTCATGCGGTTGGAGAGATCCTGGATGGTGATCGCCTCCGGGATGATGACTTCACGCATAACCTTGTCGCGCGCTTGCGGCACGCCCATGGCCTTGAGCTTCTCGCGCTCGCGCTTGCGGCGCAGCGACGCCAGCGAACGCTCGCGGCTATTTTCGTCGAACGCGTTGTTGATGGTGAGACGAACGCGCTCTTTCTTGTCTTCCGGCGCCTTGACGGGCGCCTTGACCATGATCTTGATGCCGCCCTTCTTGACCATGCGGACGTCATCATCCTCAACCTGGTCTGGGCGCGCACCGGGACGGCGGGCAGCCGCATCGGTGCGTTTGATGGCTTCCGCAGCCGCGCCGAGCTTGGCGGTCTTGACCGCTGGCGTTCCGGTTGCCGCTGGCGCGGCCGCCGCGGCAGTTGCCGTTGCGCTCGCAGCCGGCTTGGACAATGTCGACCGAGCAGCACCTGCTGCCGGGGCCGCAGTCGGCGCCACGGCGGGGACCGGCGTTGGTTCCGGCACAATTGCAGCCGGCGGCTCGACAGGTGCCGCCATGCCGTTCGCTGCCGCGAATGCAGCACGCTCTGCTGCTTCAGCTTTTGCCTTGGCCGCACGCTCGGCCGCTTCGGCAGCGTCCGCAAGGCGCTTCTGCTCATCGGCCTGAGCGCGCTCGCGCGCTTCGTCTTCGTCGCGCTCCTTCGACGCTTCGAGCGCCTTCAGCCGCTTGTCCATCTCACTGTTGGAGAGGCCGCCGAGTTTGTTGGCGGTCGCGCCGCCGGCTTGTTCGCCGCGCTCGTCCTCACCGGGGCTGCCGGGCTTCGCCAACTTGCGCGTTTTCTTGACCTCGACCTGCACCGACTTGGACCTGCCCTGGCCGAAGTTCTGCCGCACGGCGCCCTGTTCGACGGTCCGCGTGAGCGTCAGCGTTTTGCGTCCGCCAGCAGCCGGCGCACCGGCGGGAGGAGCCACGGGCGCTGTACGCAACGTCTTGTCACCGGTTTCCTTGGTATCGCTCATGCGTGATCTGGTCCTGCCTGATCTGAAGTCGTTGCCCGGTCCCCGTCCGCTACGCGGTCGGGTTCGGAGTGTTCATGCTTGCCTGGGTCGCACGGCGTTATGTCCGGCAGCGCGCCCATGCCCGAACGAGCGCCCGCCTCAGCAGAGCTCTCGCCGTCAGAAATCATGCGATAAATGTCCAGGCGCCGACAGCAGCCGATAAATCGCTGCGCCAGTCCGCCCCCGGTTAGACTTGCATGTATCACATTCGACCCGCCCATGGCCAAACCCAATTCCACACTTGTGAGTTGTCGCAATATGGGAGCGTCCCGGCCGCTAGCAGCCTGGATCGCCACGAACTTGCGGGCAAGCTTGCCTGTGCCGTCGGCACTTGCATCATTGGCACTGATTAAGGCGATCGCGGCGCCCCGCTCCAGGCTGATCTCGACTTTCGAGAACCCGGTCGTAACGAGACCCGCTTTATTGGCCAGCGCCAAAACTTGACGCATCTCTGCCACAAGCAGGTTTTCCACTTGGTTGGCCAGTTCCTTATCGGCCTTGACCGCCCGTTTCAAGCTCTTGGCAAAAAGTCCCCGTTTGGCGGCTTCCTGCACGGCTGCCCGGGTCGCTGTCACCCACACGCCACGGCCGGGCAGGCGGGCGGCTAAGTCTGGCACGATCTGATCATCCGGCCCAGCGACGAAACGGATCAACTTCGACGACGGCAATTCGGCCCTGGTGACCACGCACAACCGGACATGGCCTCTTGTCTGGCTCCGGTCCTGTTTGCCTTTCGGCGGACCCTCATCCGTATCCGACAGAGACAACACGTCGCGCCCTAGCGCTGCATCAGCAGCGCCAGCCTCATCGGCCGCAGTCGGTTGCCTTCCATCCGTCACGTGTGTGGGTTCCTCGGGCCATGACCAAATCAGGCTTTGGGCTCAGCCGCAGCCGCGGCATCCGCTGCGACTTTGGCCTCGGCTGCCGCAATCGCGTCAGCCTTCATCTTCTCGACATCCTCAGCGGTAATCCAGCCAGCCAGCACGCGGGCTTGCAGAATCATCTCTTCGGCTTCCTGCCGGCTGAATTCGAAGCCAGAGAAGAAGCCCTTGTGGCGCACCGCTTCCGCATCTTTTTCTTTTTTGCGCTCGGTCCACCCGACCAGATCATCGGTCGCACAGTCGGCGAAATCTTCAACGGTTTTGACGCCGTTCTCGCCAAGGGCCACCATAACAGCCGTGGTGATCCCGGGAATCTTGGCCAGATCATCGGCAACACCCAGCGCCTTGCGCTTGTTGTCGCGCTCCGTTTCGATGCGCTCCAGATAGTCCTTGGCGCGCGCCTGGAGTTCGGCTGCAAATTCTTCGTTGAAGCCTTCGATGCGTGCCACTTCACCCGGATCGACGAAGGCGACTTCTTCGATCGTCTCGAAGCCTTCGGTGGCGAGAAGTTGTGCGATATATTCGTCGACGTCGAGCGCTTCCATGAACAGCCCCGAACGCGACGCGAACTCCTTCTGGCGGCGCTCGCTCTCTTCCGTCTCGGTCAGAATGTCGATGTCCCACCCCGTCAACTGCGAGGCGAGCCGAACGTTCTGCCCACGCCGGCCGATGGCCAGTGACAACTGCGACTCAGGCACCACCACCTCGATGCGGTTGGTATCTTCGTCGAGCACGACCTTGCTGACTTCGGCGGGTGCAAGCGCGTTGACGATCAACTCCGCCGCATCCGGCTTCCACTGGATGATATCAACCTTCTCGCCCTGCAACTCGGCGACGACGGCCTGCACGCGCTGGCCTCGCATCCCGACGCACGCGCCGACCGGATCGATCGAGCTGTCCTTGGAGATCACCGCGATCTTGGCGCGGCTGCCCGGATCGCGCGCCACCGACTTGATCTGCACGATGCCGTCGTAGATCTCCGGCACTTCCTGCGCGAACAGCTTGGCCATGAACTCCGGCTTGGCACGCGATAGAAAAATCTGCGGGCCGCGTTGCGTGCGTTCCACGTTGTAAATGTAAGCGCGGATGCGATCACCAAGGCGCACATTCTCGCGCGGGATCATTTCATCACGGCGGATGATCCCCTCGCCACGGCCCAGATCGACAATGACGTTGCCGTATTCGGCGCGCTTGACGGTGCCGTTCGCAATCTCGCCGACGCGGTCCTTGTATTCGACGAACTGGCGGTCGCGTTCAGCCTCCCGCACCTTCTGCACAATAACCTGCTTGGCATTCTGCGCGGCGACGCGGCCGAAATCCAGCGGCGGCAAGGTTTCGGCGATCAGATCGCCGACCTTGGCGTCTTTCATCTGTTTCTGCGCATCGGCTAGATTGACTTGGGTCGAGTCGTTCTCAACCACGTCAACGACGGTCAGCACGCGGCTGAGCTTGGTCTCGCCCGACTTCGGATCGATGACGCAGCGGATATCATTCTCGGCGCCATAACGCGACTTCGCGGCCTTTTGAATGGCGTCTTCCATCGCTTGCACGACGATCTTGCGATCAATCGATTTTTCACGTGCGACCGCGTCCGCGATCTGCAGCAGTTCCAAGCGGTTGTAAGCAACGGCAGCTTGCGCCATGGGAAGTCTCTCGTTCTCGCTATGGTCGTCGGCACTGGGCACTGGGCAATCAGTAGTGCATCATCATGATTGCCAATGGCCCGCTAGTCTTTCTCAATCTCGTCTAGTCCGTCAAAGTCCATTGAGCCGTCCATGGGCCCATCTGCGCCGCCGGCCGCTTCGCGCGCCTTCTTGGCCCGGCGCAGCGACTCGCGGATCAGATCGTCGGTCAAAACCAGACTGGCGTCCTTGATGAGGCCAATCGGAAAACCAACCGTCTGCCGCACTGGCTTCTGTTTCGGTTCACTGACTTCGATATCAATGCGCACTTCGCCATCTTCAAAACCGTCGATCATCCCGCGGAACCGTTTGCGGCCCGAAACCGGTTCGGTCAGTTCCACCTTGGCCTCGTAGCCGGTCCATGTTTCGAAGTCGGTCGCGCGGACCATCGGCCGGTCGATACCCGGCGAAGAAATCTCCAACCGATAGGCATCAGAAATCGGATCAAGCACATCCAAAATGGGCGACAACTGCTTGGACACCTTCTCACAGTCGTTCGCCGTCATCGTCCCGTCGGGCCGTTCCGCCATGATCTGCAGGATTTGATAGGCGTCGCTGCCCGACAGCTTAACACGCACCAGTCGGTAGCCGAGATCGGCCAGCACCGGCCCAGCGGTGTTGGCAATTTCAGCCGCAACGCCAAATTCACGGATGAAGCGGTCATCCGTGAAGGGCTGAGGTGCGGCGGGTGCAGCGGGCGAGGTCATCGACAACAAAAACGGTGGTCCGATATCTGGTGAAACAAACGCCCACCCACGAGTTGGAACTCAGGAGCTGGCACTCAAGATCCGATCGGCTGCAGGCTCGGCTCTTTTGTTCGGGGCCCGGCAGGGCCCCAAAACAAAAAGAGCGGATCCGGAGGATCCACTCCCAGAGTTGAGATGATCATGAGCAAGCGCAATCTAACGGCACGCCCGGCCCATTGCAAGCCCAAAAAACACAGCTTCGTGAACAGCCAGTGCCATCCTTGCGCCCTTTCCCACGTCTGCGCAGCCGAGAAAGTGCCTCAAAGCCCTCTGCCGTTAGGCCAAAACCGTCGCCAGCTGCCCCAGATCCACGTTCGCCCCGCACATCAACACCCCCACCCGTTCCCCAGCCGCCGGAACATAAGCCCCGCACCGCAGCGCCGCCAGCGCGGCTGCCCCGCCCGGCTCGGCCGCAATCCGGAACTCAGACCATACCTCCCGCTGGGCCGCTACAATCGCCGCATCCGGCACCAGCACGACACGTGCCACGTGCTGCCGCGCGATCGCAAAGACCCGCTCACCCACATTTCGCGCGCCCAGGCTGTCAGCCGCGACCGAATTCACATCCACATCGACCGTCTCGCCGGCGGTTATCGCCGCATGCAGCGCACACGAGCCTTCAGGCTCAACACCAACAACCTTCACCCGGCCCTGCCACCAGGCCGCCATGCCCGCAATCAACCCGCCACCGCCGACCGCTACCAGCACCGTGTCGAGCGGCGCGCCGCACTGCGCATCCCACTCACGCGCCACCGTACCTTGTCCCGCTATCGTCGTATCAGCATCGAACGCATGCACCGACAGCGCGCCGGTCTCCGCAATAAAGGCCGTGCAAGCCGCCAGCGCATCATTGTAGCGAGCGCCACCGATACGGATGTCAGCACCCGCCGCACGGATACCGGCAATCTTCGCTGGCGATGCGATCTCAGGCACGAAAATGGTTGCTCTGACGCCAACCGTCCGCGCGGCCAGCGCAACAGCCAAGCCGTGATTGCCACCCGACGCTGCCGCCACGCCGGCCTTGGGGATCGTCTGCGACAGCACTGTATTGTACGCGCCGCGTGGCTTGAAGCTGCCGCCATGCTGGAGGAATTCCAGCTTGAACTGCAGGTTGGCCGACACGTCGAGCACGGGCGTGCGCCGGATATGCGGCCGGATGCGCGCTTCAGCAGCATCGATGTCCGCGGCAGTGATGATGGTCATCGGGGAAGCCTTCTGAAAAGCAAACTTAAGCCGCACATCACCCCGTTCACACCCGCGCGAACAGCAAATAACTGCTCACGCGCCCCTCGCGCACGGCCTTGTCCTCATAGCGCGTCTGCGGCCAATCTGTGGGGCGGACGCGCCAGCCATCAGGTCCCGTGGCGGTCCAGCGAAACGCCGGCACGTGCTGCATGGCCATCAGCATCGTGCGTGCATAATCGGCGATATCGGTCCCAAGACGCAACTCGCCACCGGGTCGGATCACGCGTGCCAACAACTGCAGCAGGTGTGCGTTCACCAGCCGGCGTTTGAGATGTTTGCGCTTTGGCCACGGATCGGGAAACAGCACGAACGCGCGCGCAATCGACGCGTCCGGCAGCCAGCGCAGCACATCGCGCGCGTCGTCGGCATGCACGCAGATATTGCCGAGCGCCTGGTCTTCGATTGCCGTCAGAACCTTGACCACGCCATCTTCGAACGGCTCACAACCGATAATGCCAACGCGCGGATTGTGCGCGGCCTGCCAGATCAGATGCTCGCCACCACCAAAGCCGATCTCGAGCCACACGTCGGCCCTGTCCAGAGCGAAAAGCGGCAACTGCGCAGGCACCGTCAGGTCGATCGCCACGCGCGGCAGCACCTCGTCCCACAGCCGTTTTTGCCGGCCACTCAGCACACGCCCGCGGCGGCGCCCGAACGAACGCAGCTCATGACGCAAGTCGTCATCATCGTCAGCAGGGTGGACTGGGTCGTTCGACGGCATGGCGAGCCCACAAAACAGAAGCGGCCACAGGGTCCTGCAGCCGCCTCGGTTGCTTCATCTTGAGCGGGCAACCGGCCTCAGCGGTGCAGCGCGCAGATCTTGTTACCGGCCGGATCGCGCAGATAGGCGAGGTACAGCTTGCCAAACGGACCCTCACGCCAGCCTGGGGGCTCTTCGCAAGTCGCACCGCCGTTGGCCAAGCCTGCTGCGTGCCATGCGGCGGCTTTCTCGGCACTGTCGCTGGCAAACCCAATGGTACCGCCATTGGCATGCGTGGCCGGCGCGCCGTCGATCGGTGTTGAGATCGCAAACACGCCGGTCTTCGTGCGGTAGAACACGCGGCCTTTGGGATCAGCCTTGCCCGCTGGAATTCCCAGCACCGCAAAGGTTGCGTCGTAGAACTTCTGCGACGCTGCGATATCTTTGGCGCCAACCATGATGTGCGAAAACATTGAACGCTTCTCCCTCAGCACGTTGACCCACGGTGCAGAGACCATGGGCGCATCTCTAGTCTACCAGATCAGCCGACGGCCTTCTTGATCTTGTCGGCGAGGTCGTTCTTCTCCCACGAGAAGCCGCCGTCCTTGGGATCCGGCTGACGGCCAAAGTGACCGTATGACGACGTGCGTGCGTAGATCGGCTTGTTGAGATCGAGGTGCTTGCGGATGCCGCGCGGCGTCAGGTCCATGCACTCAGCCAAGGCTTTTTCGATCTTGGCTTCATCGACCTTGCCAGTACCGTGCGTGTCGACATAGATCGACAGCGGCCGGGCTACACCAATGGCATACGACAGCTGGATCGTGCAGCGGTCAGCAACACCCGACGCCACTACGTTCTTGGCCAGATAGCGCGCCGCGTAGGCGGCCGAACGGTCGACCTTGGTTGGGTCTTTACCGGAGAACGCGCCGCCACCATGCGGGGCCGCGCCGCCATAGGTGTCGACGATGATCTTGCGGCCGGTCAGGCCGCAGTCTCCATCGGGGCCACCGATGAAGAACTTGCCGGTCGGGTTGATATGCCAGACGGTATCTTTGGTGATCCAGCCGTCCGGGATTGCTTCCCGCACAAACGGCTCGATGATGCCGCGCACCGCTGACGACGACAGGTCTTCGACGATGTGCTGATGCGAGACGACGATGGCGGTGACGCCAACCGGCTTGCCGTCTTCATAGCGCACCGTCACCTGGCTCTTGCTGTCTGGGCCAAGCTTGGCCGCGTCGCCCTTCTTGGCTTTGCGGGCCTGCGCCAGATCGTAGAGAATGTTATGGGCGTAGTAGATCGGCGCCGGCATCAGTTCCGGCGTCTCTGTGCAGGCATAGCCAAACATGATGCCCTGGTCACCCGCGCCTTCTTCGGCGTTCGTCGGCTGCTTAGCATCAACGCCCTGCGCGATGTCGGCTGACTGGCCGTGCAACAGAACTTCGATGTTGGCGTTGGCCCAGTGGAAGCCATCCTGCTCGTATCCGATGTCCTTGATCGCTTTGCGCGTCAGGTCCTGGATCATCGCAACCGTGACAGATTTGGGCGTATTGGAATACTCGCCGGCAATGACCACGCGGTTGGTGGTGCACAGCGTTTCGCAAGCGGCGCGCACCGCCCAGGGGTCAAGCTTGGCAATGGCGCTTTCGCGGTAGAAGGCATCGACCACTTCATCAGAAATGCGGTCGCTGACCTTGTCAGGGTGGCCCTCGGAAACAGATTTGCTTGTGAACAAATACGACTTACGGGCCACGGGGCATCCTCGCGATCAGTGGACGATGAATGCGCGAGCTTCTGGCAATCTTTCTAAGGGCGGTCAAGCGCGGCCCCGGTGCGGTATCTTCGCGTCCAGAGAGGCGCAAACAGTGGGATGCAAAAAACCCGCACGCGCCATCGGCCAGGAGTGGCACGAGGCGGTTGCGGGTTATTGAATGTGCTCTGCTGCGCATTTAGCACCCGGCGGCTGCGCGCCCGTGCTGCCACTGGTCGTCTCAGCGGGTCGCCTCAGCCTTTGGCGGCCTTGTCTTCGCCCGCCAGCTGCCGAACCAGATCAACGATCGCGCGGCGCACTTTGATGTCTTGGATGCGGACGAACGCCTTGTTCATCTCCAGACCATCGCGTGTGTTCAAAAATTCGACGATGTAGCTCTCGCTGCCCCGTTCGGCGAAACCGCGGCCGTGGTCCCCGCCGCCCTGCTCCAGCGTACCGGGCGCTTCTTCATAGAAAAACTGAATCGGCACCTGCAGAACCTGCGACAGGTCGAATAGTCGGCTGGCGCCGATACGGTTAACGCCCTTCTCGTACTTCTGCACCTGCTGGAACGTCAGTCCAAGCCGCTCACCGAGCTTCTCCTGGCTCATGCCCAGCAGCATGCGGCGAAACCGCACGCGGCTGCCGACATGGATGTCGACGGGATTGGGTCGGCGCGATCCTTTTTCTTCGACTTCGTCTTCCGGGAGTTCGTCAGCCTGTGCCATCATCGTTCCGTTTTACTGGTGCTACGCCTGCAGCAACCGGATGGGCGCTGCCGCTTGTTACCCCGTGCCCTTACCTACGTGGGGTTGCCGCAAGCGTCAACAGCGGGACGGCAATTTGGCGCCCCGTTGTGTGAATTCAGTAAATTGGCGTCAGCAGGTGGTAAATTTCTGTACCAATCCAAAACGTAAATTCTTATTCCATCAAAGCGTGTACAGCCGAACCTTACATCCTTACCAGCGCCTGCCAAGACCCACCGCCAGCACCAGGATCAAGGCTAGAATTGCCCCGTCGCCCCAGCGCGCATAGGGTGGTGCAGCGACCGTCTGCGGCAGCCGCGTATCCAGCGTCCCCACGGCATTGAGTTCGAGCCGCCCGTGCTCGCGCCCGAGCGGGTCGATCATGGCTGAAATCCCGTTGCTCGACGCCCGCAGCAGCGGGACCCCTGTCTCAACGGCCCGCACGCGGCCTTGGTGATAGTGTTGCCGTGGGCCGGTCGTCGTACCAAACCAGCCATCATTGGTGAGGGTCAGCAGCAGCGCCGGCCGGCCGGCCGCACGGGTAAGAAGACTTGGAAAAATGGCTTCATAGCAGATCAGCGGCAGCACACGGCCGAGGCCCGCGATGTCCAGCAACTGCCGTGGCCCGGACCCGGCGGCGAACCCGCCACGCTGCCTTGTGAGCTGTTCAAGGCCGATGGCCTCCAGCAACGGCTGCGCCGGCAGGTATTCGCCAAACGGCACCAGATGGATCTTGTCATAGGTTCCGATGTGCCGCGCCGGCGCCCCGCCCTCAAACACCAAGAGGCTGTTGTAGACCGCCCGCCGTAAATGGTCCCGGCTCGACCCGCAGTGCGCCCGACACCAAACGTGTCTGCCCGGCCAGCAGCGCGCCGATGTCCGCCAACGCCACCGGCTGCGCCAGCGGCACGAATGGCATAGCAGCTTCCGGCCAGATGATCACAGCGACGCCGGCCGCCTTGTCGTGCGTCCCATCCGGCGCCGTTACAGAGAGTTCCAGATGCCGGTCAAAAATTCGTCGCTGGTTTTCTGCCTGCAGGCGCTCGCGCTGCGGGATGCTCGGCTGCACGACGCGGATCAGCGGACCGGTTGCCGGCAGCGCGACCGGATGCACCGCTAACCGCCACTGGCCGAAAGCGAACAGCGCCACGAGCCCAAGCACCGGCGCTCCGAAAACGCGATAGGCAGCGGCGCGATTGGCGCTCATCAACGCCACGTAAGGCGCCGCGAAAATCAGTACCGCGATCACCGTCAGCCCATAGATCCCAAACAGCGCCGCGTTCTGCATCAGCGGCAGCGGCCAAGTCAGGGCGTAGCCGAAAACACTCCATGGAAAGCCCGTTAAAATCGTACCGCGCAGCCACTCCGTCGCCCCAAAAGCCAGCGCCAGCATCACCACGCGATCAGCGGGTGATGGCCGCCGCAGCAGATCAAGCGACGCCACAGCCAGCGCCGTAAACAGCGCCAGCCCGGCCGGCAGCAGCGTCACCGCCAGCGGCAGCAGCCACGCAAACACTTCCGCCTCGATCAAAAACGCTTCGCCGATCCAGAATAGCCCCACCAGATGATAACCGAAGCCGAACCACCAGCCGGTCTCAGCCCTACGTCCAGCCGCAGAACGGCGCCACGGCGTCCAACGCGACCGTACCGTTCCCGTCGCTGCGGCACGGTCGGCCACCAACAGGAGCGCCGGCAGCGTCAGCCACAGCACCGGCCACGCGTGAAACGGCGCCATGGCGAAAATAGATATAGCGCCGGCGGCGAACGCGGTTACCCGCTGCCGGCGTTCCGAGGCTGGCTGGCACTGTGCTTTGTAAGCCGCGGCCCAAGGCGGTAGCCAATCCTCCGTTGGCCCGGCTGCGCTCATTGCATCATTCACGGCGTCGTGGCCGCTGGCGGCGCCACAGCGCCAGACTTACGCGTGCGATGCACTTTGAGCCGTTTGACCCGGCGGGCATCGGCATCCAGCACCTCGAACTCGATGCCAGAGGGATGCGGCACCAATTCGCCGCGCGCCGGGACATGGCCAACGAGAGCAAACACCAGCCCCCCCAGCGTATCGATCTCTTCCTCTTGCCCCGCCGACAGCAGCTTCACATCCAGCCGCGCCTCCAGCTCTTTCACCGGCGTCCGCGCCGCGGCGATCACCACACCAGCTGCGTCCGCGACGATGTTGGCCGCCTCGATTTCGTCGTGCTCGTCCTCGATGTCGCCGACAATCTGTTCAACGAGATCTTCGATTGTCACCAAACCGTCGGTGCCGCCGTATTCGTCCACCACCAGCGCCATGTGAATGCGCCGCGTTTGCATGCGGATCAGCAGGCTGGTCGCCGCCATCGACGCCGGCACATAGAGCACCGGCCGCCGCAGCTTGGTCGATGAGATCGGCTTCGACAGATCCGCCTTGCCAAGATTGAGGTGAGATGTTTCACCTGACGTGCCGCCGGGTTTGGGTCGCGCCGCCGGCGTCACCGGACGGCCTTCAATGGCCGGGCGGCCGGACGCGTCGCCCATCAGCCAGCGCAGCAGATCCTTGATGTGCACGATACCGCGTGGATCATCGAGCGTTTCGTTGAACACCGGAATGCGCGAAACGCCAGCCTCGTCGAAGGTCTGCAGCAGAACATGCAACGGCTCGCTTTCATCCACCGCGATGATGTCGGAGCGAGGCACCATGATATCGTCGACGCGCAGCGTGCCAAATCGCAGCGTCCGTTGCAGCATCTCGCGTTCAGCCACCGAGAACGCGTTCGTCGTGCCCTCGTTGGCGACAGACTCTTTAAGTGCGTCCTCAATGGTTTCACGCAAGCCCGCACCGGGCGCTAGCCCAAGGCGTGCACGGAGCGCTGTAAGCCAGCCGCCACTGCCGGGCGGCGCCTGGGCTGTGGCTGACTGCGTGGATGGCCGGCCAGCCGGTTCGTCGCGATCTTTGGGAGGCATGGTCATTGCGGGGGGTGTAACACCGTCAAGGTCATAGAGCGTAGGGATCGGCGATGCCGAGGGTAGCAAGAATGCGCGTTTCGAGCGTTTCCATGACCGTTGCGTCCGCATCCGTGATGTGGTCGTAGCCGATCAGGTGTAAGAGACCATGGACGGCCAGATGTTGGAGGTGATGCAGTACGGGGACGCCAAGCGTGCCCGCTTCGCGTTCAACCGTTTCACGCGCGATAATCACATCGCCAGCATAGCCTGTTGCGCCCGGCGCCGTGGCCCCAGCAACAGCGGGAACAGGGCCAGCGGGAAACGACAACACATTGGTCGGCTCAGACTTGCCGCGGAAGTTCATATTGAGCGACGCCACGTGCGCATCGTCAGCCAGCAGCACCGTTGCCGATGTCAGCGTTCCTGTGCCACTAGTGCCCGACGCCAACAAGGCCGCAATGGCTTGGTTGACCGCACCCGCCACATCACCGAACGCGCGCCATCGGTCGTCTTCGATCACGACTTCGACGTCGTGCACGGCCGCCGCTGGCAGCACCGGCGCTGGCTGAGGGCGTGTCACGTCGACGTGCCTCGCGGAACCGACGGCCGGTAGCGATCCGGCAACGTGGTGGTGGCCGTTGCCGCCGCTTCATAAGCCCGGACGATGTGCATGACGAGATCGCGCCGCACCACATCGCCGGCTTCGAACCGGATCACCTCGATGCCTTTGACCAGACCAAGCAGTCCGACGGCCTCGTCAAGGCCCGAGCGCTGCCCACCCGGCAGATCGATCTGGGTCGGATCGCCGGTGACGATCATTTTTGAGCCTTCACCAAGTCGGGTCAGAAACATTTTCATCTGCATCGATGTCGTATTCTGCGCTTCGTCCAGGATCACCGCCGCGTTCGCCAGGGTACGGCCACGCATGAACGCCAGCGGCGCAATTTCGATGATATTGTTTTCCAGTGCATGCTCGACTTTTTCACGCGGCAACACATCGTAGAGCGCGTCATAAAGTGGGCGCAGATAGGGATCGACCTTTTCTTTCATGTCACCAGGCAAAAAGCCGAGCCGCTCACCCGCTTCCACCGCCGGCCGCGACAGAATAATTTTGTCGACGAGATTCTTTCTCCAGGCACTGCGCTGCGAACGCCACCGCCAGATAGGTTTTGCCGGTGCCGGCCGGGCCGAGCCCGAACACTAGATCGCTTCGCTCCAGCGCCCGGATGTACTGGCCTTGCATGGGCGTGCGCGCCGTGACGATCTTCTGCCGCGTACGGATCTGCGCCATGCCCTCTTGCGCTGGCGCCGATCGCGAATGCCGGATTAATCCGTCCACATCGCCGGCAGCAATCGTTTCGCCCTTCGCCGCGCGCGCATACAGCGCTTCGATGACTTTGCGGGCTGACGCACACGCCGAACCCGACCCGGTCAACGTAATCATGTTGCCGTGGGCGACAGCGGTAACGCCCAACAGTTGCTCGATCAAGGCCAGATTCGCGTCGTGTTGGCCCAAAACGGCAGCGGCCAGTCGGTTGTCGTCGAGCGACACAACGGTGCGCGTGTCGCCGGCTTTGAGACCAGAGCCTTGACCAGAACCCTGACCAACCGCCCCCTTCGCAGCCATGGGATCATACCCTGATCCTTGCCCCGCTCCTGAACCCTGACTGCCGCCACGCGGGGTTTTCCCGCTCTTGTCCGCCAAAGCCGTGTTCTCCTGCTCGCCAATATTAAATGCCGTCGCTCTCGATCGGTGTACAGGAGCCGTCGCAGGCACGCAACGCGATGCCTCATGTGCGCTGTGGCCTGTTCACCAGCCAGATGCCCACAACCACCAGCGCCAGCCCAGCCAGCGTCGCGGCACCAACTGGCTCATCAAGCAACAGATGCCCGAACAACACACCGAAAACGGGTGCCAGGAATGTGAACGCGTGCAGGCTTGCGGCCGAATAGCTGCGCATCAGCCAGAGCCACGTCGTATAGCCGATCACCACCGTGAACAGTACCGTATAAGCGAACGCACCGAGCACCACCGGCGACAAATTGGTGATGCCGGCCTCGCCAAAGCCCCACGAAGCCGCCAGCAAAATCGGCACCGAAGTGCCCAGCTGATACAGCATCGTTTTTTCTGCCGGCGCATGCTTGAGCGATGTTGCACGGATGACCACCGTGGTCAGCCCCCAGAAAATGCCGCCGATGAGGCACAGCACATCGCCGGTCAGGATGTCGCGCGTCAGCCCCGCACCGCCTGGACCGATCGACACCGCCATCCCGGCAAAAGCGGCCAGCAAGCCCAGGGTCTTGCTCCGCGTCAGCCGGTGGCCCGGCACAAACAGATGCTCGCCGTAGGCTGCCACAAACGGTGCGCAATGAAGAAAGATCGTCCCGCGCGCGACCTGCGTCAAGGTGAGGCCCGCATAAAGGGCTAAAAACTCCATTGCAAAGAGAGTTCCGCAGAACAACCCTGCCCAAAGCGTGCCGTCCCGTCCAAAAACAGGAATTGACCGCATGCGCGCCCAGCCGAACAGGATCACACCGGCAAAAATCGATCGTAGAGCACTGTTCAGCATCGGCGAGATACCAGCATTCGCCGCCTTCACCATCACAAGGCCGAGCCCCCAAATCGCGCAACACACAACCAGAATGGTCGCAGCGCGCAGGTCAATATCGGCGGCGGGGCGTGGTTGGGCAGTGGTCGTCATGCGATCTCCCGAGCCGCCGGCGGCCGCGTTGTTGCCAACAGCCGCTCCAACGTCGCCAAGGTCGCGAGATCAAGCGCGCCATCGACCCGGGCGGGACGGAAGTGGCGCTGAAAGGCTTTGATCACCGCAACTGTTTGCAAGTCGAAATGCCCGCTCGGCGCGACGTCGTAGCCATAGCGCGCAAAGAGGACTTGTGCAGCACGAACGCAGGCCTCCGGCGCCCCAAGTGCAAGTCCAGCATCCCCCGCAACGACTGCCGACGGCTGAACCCAGGCGCCCACGCCCTGGCCAGCAAGCCAGCCCCAATCAAACTTCTCGCCTGGATCAATTTTTCGGATCGGTGCCACATCGGAATGCGCCAGCACACGCTCCGGCGGGATAGCGCGGCGCCGGCAGATATCACGGCCAGGTCAGCAACACCGCGCATCTGTGCCGCCGGAAAATCGTGATAGCCAAGCTCGTGTCCAGGATTTTGTATTTCAATACCGATGGCGCACGAATTGATGTCGGTCTCACCAGCCCAGCACGAAAGCCCCGCATGCCACGCCCGCAAGGCCTCAGGCACTTGCTGTGTAATGCGGCCATCCACATCGATCACATAGTGGCACGACACTTTGCTGTCGGCACGTGCCAACCAGGCGACGGCCGCGGCAGCGCTGCGCATGCCGGTGTAATGCAGCAGCAGCAGATCGGGCGTCCGCCCACCCCGGCGCGGCTCGACGTTGGCCGCGGGATGGATCTCCGCCACATGGGCGCTGTCCGGTACAAACGTCGCAGAACTGGCCGTCACAACCCGCGCTCTTTTGCGATCGTTTCGAAGGCCGCGTTGATGACCGCAAGTTTGCGGTTGGCAAGCTCAATCACATGTGGCGGCACCCCCCGCCCAGACATCAGATCGGGATGATTCTCACGGACCAACTTGCGATGGCGTGCCTTTAGTTCAGCGTCCGCTACGGAGGGATCAAGGCCCAGCACATCATAGGGCGCGCCGCCATCTTCGACGAATTGCGCGCGCACGTGACGGTAGGTACTCTCAGAAAAGCCGAAGGTGTCGGAAACCATCTTAAGAAACGCATCCTCGCCGGGATGCAGCGCGCGGTCGGCCGAAGCAATGTGAAAAAGGCATTCCAGCACATCGCGCAATTGGCGCGCATCACCACCGAGCAAACGACGCACTTGGCTGGCGTAACTTTCGAAACCTGCAACGTCGCGCTGTGCCAATTCAAACACCTGCGAAACGTGCGCCGCTTCGTCCTTCGGCGTCCTGAACACCTGGTGAAAGGCTTCGACCTCAATGGGTGAAACGACGCCATCAGCTTTGGCCATCTTGGCGCCGAGCGCGATGACAGCCATCGTAAACGCAACTGAGCTGCGGCCATCCGAGGCGGCAACTGAGGTGCCCTGCCCGGACGCACCGGCGAGAGTGGTGATGCGCTGCCATAGTGTCATGAGCGCAGTCTTAGCGTGTTTCCCGGTCCTGATGAAGGCCCGTCCGCAGGGCAAGACAGTCCGTCACAGAGCCTTGAGCCACCGGCCGAACAGGTGACTCAGCGCCCATGCTTGTTGCGCAGGTCGGCGATCTCTTCATCTGTCATGCCGATATCCTGCAGTGTCCTGTCTGACTGCCGGGCCAGATAATGCTTCACTTCCCGGTCGGCCCGCATTTGGCGGGCTTTCGAAAACGCGGCAAAAAATCGGCGCCACAACCCAGACTTCGGCACGGTCCTGACTTCGCTTATGGCGTGCTCGGTGGCGTCGATGGTTGACTTGTTCATGGCTCTCTCCGTTCCGGCTTGCCCGGTCCTGGCCCAACTTGGCCTCTATACAGGCCTCGGCGGACGGCTGCGTTTGGCAGCAGGCCGACTCGCATGGTTCAAGGAAGCTAGGCACGCCGCCGATCCGCTACAACGGCTTATGCTGCGTTGCAGCAATGCAAAAATTGACCGTGCTCAAACCCCGCGACGTCACACAATTGCAGCGATCGGCGCGTCACCCATGGTCGCCCTATTTGGCGACACTAAGCCCGATCACCTTGTGCTTCTCGATCAGCCGGGCGACGAGACCGGACGTTTTTGCCTCCTCTGCAAAGGCATGCAGGAACGCAGCGCCTGCAATATTCACGCGCGCCGTGCCGATCGCCTGTTGCACCGTCATGAAATGGCCATCCAGAATGCGCCCCCCGGGCACCCGCGCGATGTCGCCCAGCAGCTTGGGTTTCAGGCCCGCCAGCGCCTCCAGCTTGCCGTCAAGAAACGCATCCAGCGCATTGTCGAGCGATGTGGTCTCGATACGGGTGGCGTACTTGATGTTGCGCTCGAGCCAGAGCCCGTAGGCCGTGCGCGCCGTCACCGCCATGCGCACGCCTGGGGTATCCACCGCAGCGATGGTCGTGAGCGGCGACCCAGCCGGAACGATATACGTCGCCTCGATCTGGCAGTAGGACGGCGAAAACGCGATCTTTTCAGCACGCTGCGGTTCGGCGCCAATCAACCCGATATCCCAGGTATCGGTCGCCGCCATGTCGGCAAGTTCGCCCGGCGTCTTGTACGAGATGTACCGTACTGGCACGCCCAGCCTGGCGGCGATTTCGGCCCCCAGGTCCGGTGCGACACCAACCGGATCACCAGCGGCCGTCTTGCCCGTCACCAGCAAGAAATTCGACAGATTGATACCCACCCGCAGCGTGCCGGTCGGGGCCAGTTCGCGTTTGACGTCAGATGACATGAGGAAAGCCGGAGTTTGAGGTTCATACCATAGCAATGGTAGGCGGCGCTGCTTGGTAGGGCAATGCGTGGCGTCGACGATCATGGCCCCGAGTAAAAGGGCGACAAGCCCCGGGATGAGTGCGTCGGTCCAAGCATGCTACAGACGCGGCGGCGAATATGGCAGCCTCTCAAGGACCACGGGCCACCGGGGCATATCCACCCACTTACACTGGCCACGGTGTTGCCGTCTTGTCGGGCGACCGTCACAGTGCAGGTCCACGCGGCGTGGACACCAGAGGGGGCCTTGCGCCCGCGGGAGGAGGCACGATGTCAGGCAAAAATGGCGACGGATCAGACGCAGGCGCACGGACGCCCCATCGGTTTCTTGGTTCGCTGAAAGACGCGCTGAAGGCCGCCGCGCGCAGCGACACGGCAGCAGCACCAGAAGCGCATCTGCCAGCAGCACAGTTACCGCCCATGGCGCCACCCGCCGCAGCCCCCGTCCGCATGGATGGCGCCCAGCCGCCCGTCGTCAACAAAGCCCTGGCGATCGACGCCGAAACCGTCGTCGTGCCGCCCAAGCTGCCACCGCGCGCGCCCGATCCGATGGCCGAAGCGCAAGTTCCTAACAGCGTGACCCGCGTCATCCGTGGCAGCGATCCGCGCAAGCCCGCCGCACCCGCTGGCGCACGCACGCAGCTCGTCCGCGGCCGCGTCGAGGTGGCGCGCGGTGAATTCCATCAGGATCCTGTTGTTGGGTGGCTGGTGGTCGTCGGCGGTGCCGGGTTGGGTGCGTTCCGGCCGATCTTCGAAGGCAACAACACGATCGGCCGCGCGCGCACACAGCGCATTGCCATCGATTTCGGCGACGAAACCATTTCGGGCGAGGAGCAAGCCTACATCCGTTATGATTCGGCCGATCGCAGCTTCCTGTTCGTGCCAAATCTTTCGAAGACGAACGTCGTATCGATCAACAACCGCAAGCCCACTGCCGCCGTTGCGCTGCAATCCATGGACGTCATAACCATGGGCCGTACGCAACTCGCGTTCATACCTTTCTGCGGCGCGGACTTCGACTGGTCGGAATTGATGGATGGGAAGTGAAAAGAAATGTCCTTAGTCCGTATCAACAAGCGAGGCGGGTGCCAACTCTCTACGCGGGCCGTTGCAACGCGATAAACCATTCTCGTCTATGGACTACGGACTAGTCGGCACGGACGCTGACGTTAGCCCCCACCTTACCCCTCGCCTTCCAACGAGTTCCCATTGAAATTCGATATCGCCATCAGAGCCAGCCAGGGCGCGCGCCGCGCACAGGAAGACTGCGCGCTCGTCTGGCCGCGCGGAACCCGCCGCAATGACAGTGAAACGCTGATAGCGTTGCCGGCTGCTGTCGCGGGAACCATGGCCTCGGTTCTCTGCGATGGCATGGGGGGACACGCTGGTGGTGCGATAGCGAGCCGCTTGGCTTGCGAGCATTTCTTGCCGGTATTGACAGAAAGCAATGAGCCAGTTGCCGCGCGCCTGATGGTGGCCCTCGACCGTGCGAACATCGCCATCGCTCAGAAGGCTGAAGACAGTCCATCCCATGCCGGCATGGGCTCAACCCTCGTGGGCGTGCATGTCGATGCGACCGGTCTCTCCTGGATCAGCGTCGGCGACAGTCTTCTATACCTGATCAGGCAGGGTGAATTGATGACACTCAATGCTGATCACTCGCTGGCCCCTGAGATCGATAAGCTTGCGTCCAGCGGCAAGATCAGCTGGGAAGCCGCCCGCAATGATCCGCGCCGGCACTATCTCCGCTCGGCGTTGACGGGCGAAGACATCGAGATGATCGACCTCAGCGAACGGCCGATGCCGTTGCGCGACGGCGACGTGATCGTCCTGTCCAGCGATGGTATTCACACGTTGGAGACTGAGGCGATTGCACGCCTTATCGCCGGCATCGTTCCACCTGATGCCGCGACCATCGCCGAGCGACTGATTGATGCTGTCGACGACATGGGCGTGCCGCACCAGGACAACACCACCGTCATAGTTGTTTGCGTGCGCGGCAGCACCAGTCATGTGTGATCGCTGCGCGGAAGGCCTGCTGTTCTTCGGCCTCGCCGAACCGCAGTCAGCCATGTTCGATGCCTACGCCGATGCCCTCCGCCGCGGCTGGTCGCCCAACAACGCGCGCGACGTGTCAGCCGAACACCTCGCCGCCATCGCCGCCGATCCCGCAGCCTTTCTCGCAACGCTTCTTGAGCAAAATAGCGCCTTTGCGCTGGCAGACGGCACGGTCGTCGAGAAGCTGCCGTCGCTTCTGCGCTGGATGTGGGATGGTGAATTCTGCGGTGCCATCTCGCTGCGCTATCAGCCGGGCACCTCTCAGCTGCCCCCACACGTGAGCGGGCACATCGGCTACGCGGTGGTGCCCTGGAAACGCAATCACGGTTATGCCTCGAAGGCGCTTCGCCAAGTCCTCGACGAAGCGCGCGAACTCGGCCTGACCGAAGTCACCATCACCACCCAACCCGAAAACCTCGCCTCGCGCACCGTCATCCAACGCAACGGCGGTGTGTGCGCGGGGACCTGGTCGCATCCGACAATGGACGGCGGCGCGAAATTGGAGCGGTGGATGGTGCAGCTGGCCGCGTGATCGAAGCTCAACTGATCAACAGCAGCCGCGCCGGCGTGCCGGGTGGCGAAGGCGGCGCCCGATGGACGCAGGGCAGCACGGGGCAGCACGGGTAAGCAATCGCGATCCGCCACAGATTGCCGAGGCCGAATGTGTAGGGCTGCGCGCCAGGCAGCGGTGCGTAGTGCAAATCAAAGCAGCGCTCATTGAGATACGCAGCGAAGTCTGCATCATCCAGGCCACCATAGGCCTTCAACAACCCCGCTCTGGTTTCGGCCACATCGACCCGGCGCATGGCCATCTCGTTGGCAAGCCCTTCCGAGCTGCTACCGATATACGTGCAGAGGTATGTGTCCGCCGGGATCGGCGCGCTATCCACGTGGAAGGAGTAGACATCCGTCGGGATCGCACCCCCGATCTCGTGCTCAGCCCCGTCCCCCGTCTCGTCTCTGGGATAGCCCGCGATGCAATCGAGGATCGGCGCGAGCCCATGGCCACGCAGCAGCGCCTGATCGGCTAGCAACACCTCGCGCGCCACCAAACCCGCTGCGCTCAACGTGAGCGCACGCAGGTCATCATCGTCAATCGTCGTCATGCCTTCATCTGCGCCGAGCTTGTCCACAATCTCCCGAAAATCCCCCGGCAACTCCCTCGGCCAGCACAGCGCATTCACATCCCCCTCAAACCGCACACTGATCAGCTCCTCGAAGCTGCTCACAATGCGGACGCGGCGGTGGGCGGTGAGGGATTTTGTGGAGTTGTCCAAGCGGCAGCTCGCTTCATATTTATCAAAGGCGGGATTTGAGCGGACCCATAGCGCAACAGCGAAGCGTATTGCGCCATGCAACACGCTCGATAGCCCATTGAGCGAGATCGCACCCGTCGCCGGCACAACGTGGCCGAAGTGCCAATTGCGCTCTACATAGCGGCCGCCACCGGCCCACCCACCGTCCGCTCGTCACCTTGCAGCATCAGCACCGCGCCGGCGATGAGCCCCTTTGCCAGATACGCCTCCGCCTGCGCAACACCCGCATCCAGCGCCGCGCCACGTTCCTCAGCCGACAGCTTGCCAACCTTCGTCGTCACCAGCCGATCACCAAGATCCGTATCCGGATCAAGCTTGCTCGCCGCCTTGCGCGTAACCGCCTTGCTGTCGATGTTCACCGCATTGGCAATCAGCGTCGCCGCCACATCAGCCACCGCGGCTGTCTTCGCCAACACCGTGACGCTATCAGCAATACCAAGTGAGAACGACCGCCCCTGCGCTCCCGACGTTGCAATGCCCGCAATCCCCATCTCGGCCGCAAGCATGATCGTCCCATTAATCGCCGGCGTCGGGCCTTCGGAGAAATCACCCGCCACGCCGAACTTCAGCGATTGGCCCGGCTCCAGATGGAACGCGATATCGCCGCCATCATTCACAAACGCCTTCTCGATCGGTCCGGCCGCTTGGATGATGCGCAGCACCTCTTCGGCGACCGAGCCCGCCACCGCGGCCATCGGCGTCACGTAGACCTCGGCGAACGGCAGCGCCGCATCCGCCATGCGTTGCGCGACTTTACCCTGGAATTTTCCTGTCTTTTTTCCGATCGGCTGGCGCAGCTCCGCCAGCTCATCTGCCAACTCCGGCAGGATCTTAGGGAAATGCCGCGTCACCAGACGATGCGCTTGCCGCACGACATCGTCGCTGGCCCATACTTTCAAAACAATCGTGATCGGCCCGTGCCGCAGATGCAGCCGCTCGCCGGGCAACCGGTTGATGGAGGGTTTGTCCCACATCGCGTGTGTGCTCGCCAGAATCGCTACCAGTTTCAACTGGCATGCAGCTTAGCCGATTCGCGCGAGTAACTCGTTGAGTGTCTTGGCGTCCGCCGGCTTCAGCGGTGCCAGCGTACGCTTAGAGACTTCGATCGCCACAGCCTTCATCTCGGCAACACGCTTCTGTCCGTCCAAGGTTAGCTCGATCAAGGTCAGCCGCGCATCACCCGGAGTGCTCCGCAGATGGACGAGACCCTGGCGCTGCAGCCGTCCGACAACGCCGAGGATCGTCGACGGGTCCATGGCCGTCAGGCGGCCAAGATGGTTCTGCGAGATCGCGCCTTCATCATCGATTTTGGCCAGCGCCGCGAATTGCGTCGGCGTCATATCGAACTTGCCCATCACCTCGTTGAAGATCATGGTGGCGCGCTGATGGGCGCGGCGCAGATGGAAGCCGACCTGATCTTCGAGCACATACGTCGACGCGATCTTTTGTGTCTTGGAAGCCGCCGCAGCCGCTGCCACAGCCGCCACCGTTGCCGGTGTTTTGCGGGCAGCGACAGCCTTCGGGCCCTTCGTTACCGGGGGTCGACGATCAGCGGCCATGGGTTGTTCTCCTGCCAAGTCTCGATGCGGGCCGTGCCCCCAACAGCTGTAAGTACCTCATCCACCGTCACAATGTCGTTCCGATGTCCGCCTAGCGTTAAGTAGGCGTGTTTCGGGAGGGTAAATTCGATAGGCGCAACCAAAGCTGGCGTTGGCACCGAGCCGAACGCCTTGTCCGGCAGCCGCGCCACGTCCGCCATAATCGTAATGCCACCACCAGCCCAAACATGGACCGGAGCGCCCCCCATCGTCACCCTAGTTTCGCCGCAATTGACCGACCGGGTCAACAGAATTGGGTTTTCTGTGACACCAGCCCGCAGGCTGCCACCCGCGCCAGCCATGAAAAGAACCGAGCAGAGTGCCGGCTCGCAGTTAGCCTTGATCCGATCAATAACCGATTGAACGGCGTTTGGCAAAGATTCCGGTATCGGCACCAGGGTCTCGTCGAGAATGCAATAAAGTGCATCCTCGCCCGTCGTCGAGGTGAACAGCAACCGCTGGCCCGGCCATGCCGTCTTGGGATCAATCGACTGAACGATGCTCAGCGGATTGGTGATATTCGTCCCACCCCAGCCGAGGCCAGGCTCGGCCACCTTGAAATAACGCCCCGGCGTCGACCTGCGGCCCCGCACCCGGATGCCGGCCGGCCGCATGCCCAGCACGCGTCCCGCCTGATGCTCAGTCAGCACGCCAGTGATGTGGTCGTCGACGACGATCACTTCGTCGGCGAGGGTCCGGAACTGGTGCGCGAACATGCCGATGGTCGCCGATCCACAGCCGACGCGCATGCGCACTTCCGCCGCGCCATCCACAATGGGCGCGCGGCCGGACTGGACAACGACAGTGTGCCCGCCATCGATGGTCAAGGTTACCGCGTCGCGATTGCACAGCGCCAGCAGCGCCTCGCACGTCGCGGTACCTTCCTTCTTGCTGCCGCCCGTCAGATGGCGCACACCGCCGATCGAGAGCATCTGCGAGCCGTACTCAGCCGTCGTCACATGGCCGACCGGCTCACCATCCATGCGGATCGTGGCGGTCTCCGGCCCGAGATGCCGGTCGGTGTCGATTTTCACCTTCACGCCGCAATAGCTAAAGATGCCTTCGGTCACCACCGTCACCGTATCGACACCCGCGTGCTCGCTTTCCACGATCAGCGGCGCGGGTTTATAGTCGGGATAGGTCGTGCCCGAGCCGATGCCAGTGACGAACGTGCGATCCGGCGCCAGCGGCGCACCGTCCCAGGGTTCGTTGGCAAACGCCACACGGGCCCCGTCGGTCGCAACAGCCCGCGCCATCAGCACCAACGGATCGGTCCGCACCAGCCGCCCGCCCTCGTTGGCATAACGTGAGCAGGCCCCCGGCCGTCCCGGCCGGATGCGGCACAGCACGGGGCACGCATCGCAGCGAACAATGCCATCGCCTTCAGCGGCACCGAACTGCGCCGAGCGGGCTTCGGGGGAGAGTTTGGACGACGTGGTCATTCGCGATGCTCTTTGTGTTGCAAAGCTTCCCAAAGCCGATGCGGCAGCACCGGCACCTTGCGCATCGTCACACCTGTCGCATGCCGTATCGCACCAAGAATGGCCGGTGCTGTCGCAATGAGCGCGGGCTCGCCGACACCCTTCGCGCCGAACGGACCCTCGGGATCAGGGTCTTCAATGATGTGGATGATGATCGGCGGAATGTCGCCGACGGTCGGGATCAGATAATCGTGCAGGTTTTCGGTGCGGCCGGGAATGAACTCCTCCATCAACGCGAGACCAAGCCCCTGCGCGATACCACCGTGAATCTGGCCTTCAACGAGCGTTGGATTGATCGCACGACCCACATCGTGCGCGGCGTGGATGTGCAGCACCTTGGTGGCGCCAAGCGCTGTATCCACCAGCACTTCGGCGATCTGCGCCGCGAAGCCATAAGACGCGTAGGGGATCCCCTGGCCATTCTCGTCAAGGGGCGTGGTCGGGGGATCGTAACGGCCGTAGCCGTCGAGTACGCCGTCCAGCATGATCCGGCGCTCGCCGCTGGCACCAACAACGATTGTGCCGCTCTGGTAGCACATCGGCGCACCGGCTGGCACGTTGGCGAGACGTTCGAGTTTGCCGCGCAAATCCAGCGCAGCCAGTCGCGCCGCATTGCCCGAAACGAACGTCTGGCGCGAGGCCGATGTTTTGCCGGCGTCGAGGGTTTTTGCTGTGTTGCCGACATCGGCCGTCAGCCAGATGACGGCACCGTCGATGGCGAGTGCCTCACGCACGATCTGCAGCAACACGGTCGAAACGCCCTGGCCGATGTCGACAGCACCGCTATGCAAGCGGAAGACAGCACCGGCCGCTTCATCGCGCTCCAAGGTGATACGCATTTCACTTGGGTTCGGCAGCGCGGTGTTGCCGCAACCATACCACATGCAGGCAATGCCTGCACCACGCTTGTGGCGCGCGTTACTCGCGTTGTGTGCGGCCGCATCCGCCAGCGCTTTGTCCCACGCAGGTTTCAGCGCATCCAGGCATTGTGGCAGGCCGGCAGATGCGAGCAAGATCTGGCCAGCTGCCGTCGCGTCGCCTGCCTTCAACGCATTGATGCGCCGGATCTGCCAACGATCAAGACCGAGCTTTTCAGCGAGATCGTCCATCAGCGTTTCGTTAGCGATTGCCGACTGTGGCACCCCGAATCCGCGAAATGCGCCAGCAGGCGTATCGTTGGTGTAAATGGCGCGCGTGCGGTTCCAAACATTCGGCACCGTGTACGGTCCATACGCGTGGATCGGCACCCGGTTGGCAACGGTTGGCCCCCACGACGCATAAGCGCCAGTGTTGAAATCACCCGTCATCTCGTAGGCAGTCAGCCGCCCCTGCGCATCAGTGGAGGCTTTGGCAACAATCCTGGCAGGGTGGCGCTTGGTGGTCGACGCCATGCTCTCGGTGCGGGAATACACGATCCTGACGGGCTTGTTCAGTGTCCAGGCAGCAAGCGCGAGGAACGGTTGCACTGAGACATCAAGCTTGCCACCAAAGCCCCCGCCGCAAGCCGTTGGTGCAATTATCACTTGATCGTCGGCAATGCCGAGAATGCGCGCCGTTTCCTCGCGGTCCATGTAGGGGGCCTGCGTCGACGCTGCGATAGTGATGGTATCGCCGTCGCGTTCGGCATAACCGGCTTCGGGCTCGATGTAGGCGTGCTCGACGAATGATGTTTCAAACGTGCCTTCTGCAGTGGCAGCGGCCCGCGCATGGCCGGCAGCGACATCGCCGCACTTGAGATTGCCGCGCGTCAGCACATTATCGCTGTGTGTGGCATGGATCGCGCGCGCCTGCGGCGCCAGCGCAGCATCGATACCATGCAGGCCGCGCGTCTCAGTCCAGGTGATCGGAACGGCAGCAGTGTCGATGTTCTCGATGATGTCGCGACGGCCGACCAGCAAAGCGACTGCCTCGCCGCGATAACGCACATGCGTCTCGGCAAAGACCGGCTGGTCCTTGGTGTTGGGGAAAATGCCGAAACCGTTGCGGCCGGGCACGTCTCGCGCCGTCAGCACCGCGTCGAGGCCGTGCTGCCGGCGAAAAGCCTCAAGATCGCCGAAGGTGAACGTAGCGCTTGGATACGGCGAGCGGATCACGCGCAACCATGAGGGCACCCTCGGGCGCAAAATCAGCACCGAATTCGGTGTCGCCCCGTGCCTTGTGGAGCGCGTCGACGTGGCGGAGCCGTGCGCCGACCCCGCCGGCGGCTGGCCCGCCCCAACGTTCATGTGGCGCGTCGCAAATCGCATCGACGATCTTGATGTAGCCCGTGCAACGGCACAGAACGCCCCCAATCGCGGCCTCGGCATCTGCCCGTGTCGGCGCCGCATTGCGCGTGAGCAAGGCCCGCGCTGCTTGCATCATACCGGGCGTGCAGATGCCGCATTGCGCCGCGCCATGGCGAGAAAAAGCGTTGACCAACCGCTCGCCCAACGGATCGTTGTGCACCCCTTCGACGGTCTCGACCCGCCGGTCTTGCACCTGTCCGAGCGGCACCAGGCACGCGCACACGGCATCGCCATCGAGCAGCACCGTGCACGCACCGCAATCGCCGGCATCGCAGCCGATCTTGGTGCCGGTGTCATCGCTGGTACGCAGCGCGTCGGCCAAGGTCGTGAACGGACGGGCGATCAACGACACGCGCCTGCCGTTCATCGTGAAGGTTACGGGATCGGCTGGGCTACCACCGTGATCATCCATCACGCAGCCCTCCGCAACGTGGAGGCTGCTTGGGCGATCAAATCAAGAACGATTTGCAGCGCTGCCGCCTTGCGGTAGGTAGCGGAGGCGCGCACGTCATCGATGGGCACCAGATGGTCGAAGTGCAGTGCCGTCGCCAGTTCGGGCGCAAGGCGCTGGCCAATGAGTGTCGCCTCGAGGCGTTCCAGGCGTTGGGCAACCGGCGAGCAGGCACCGATGGCGATCCGTGCACTGCGCACGATACCGTCGTCACCGACATCGAACACCCCGGCGGCCATGACGATAGAAATAACGAGGTATTTGCGCGCCCCGAGTTTCAGGAAGTGACCGTGACCCGGCTGCTTCGGAATGCGGATGCCGGTGACGAGTTCGCCTTCGGCCAGTGCGGTCTGCCGATAGCCGGTCAGGAATTTGGCAAGCGGCACGCGGAATTCAACGCCGCCGACGCATTCCATTTCTGCGTCCAACGTCAGCAGCGGCGGCACGCCATCAGCGGCCGGTGATGCGTTGCAAATGTTGCCGGCGAGGGTTCCGCGGTTCTGGATCTGAATGCCGCCAATATCGCGCGCGGCGGCCTTGAGGCCGTCGAACACCGGCGGCAGATCGGCGCGCAACAGCTCGCTCCACGTCGTCAGCGCACCGACGCGCCAGTAGTCGGCTGTCTCGGTGATGCCGCGCAGATCGTCTATCCCCGAGATGTCCAGAATGCCGGGATGGCGCGTGTGGCCCCAGCCCGCACGCGTGGCTTTCGCAGGATAAATGTCTGTCGCGCCAGCAAGGATCTTCAGGCTCGGATCCTGGCGAAGATGGTCGAGGGCGGCATGCACGGTGGGTGGCCGGTAGTAGACGTTCATGCCGCGCCTCCCGGCTGCCAGTGTGGCCAACGCGCATGCGCCTCGGCGGCGGTGTAGGTGCCGCGCGCCACGTCGCGGTCAATCTTGGCAGGATCGCGCTGCGCCGGATCACCGAAGCCGCCGCCGCCGGGCGTCATCACTTCCACCCGATCACCGGCACGGATCTCAATGCCCTGATCTTTCGAAAGATGGACAGGCGTGAACGTTTCATCGCCACGATGAATGCGCACCACGTTCACCGCGCCAGGCTGGCCGCCCTCGATGCCGGGTGGGCCGAAACGTCCATGATCCATCACGAACGACGCACGCGCTTCGCCGCGCATCAGTTCGATCTCGTAGTGCACACCGAAGCCGCCACGCTGCGCACCCGCACCGCCGGACGCGTGATGCAGCGACACGTGGCGGAACAGGATAGGGAACTTCTGCTCCATCACTTCGACGGGTGCGGTCTTGGATATGCCGATGGTACTGCACCCATTGCTCAGGCCGTCGTGGTCCGCGTTACCGCCGTAGCCGCCCCCGGTGATCTGATACATGACGTAGGCACTGCCAGTTTTGGGGTCGACGCCGCCGAGACAGAAGTTGCCGCTCGTACCTGCCGGTGCGGCAGTCACCTTGCTCGGGATCGCCCGCGCCAGCGCGAGAAACACCGCCTCCGCAATCCGCTGCGAAACTTCTGCCGCACACCCTGAGACGGGCCGCGGATATTTAGCGTCCAGAAACGTGCCTTCAATCCCAACAATCGACAGTGGCTTGAACGCGCCCGAATTCAGCGGCGTATCGGGAAAAATGTGGCGGACAGCCAGATACACCGACGAAATCGTCGTCGCAGAGACCGAGTTCATCGGCCCTTTGCAAGGTGGCGATGAGCCAGCGAAATCAAATTGCAGCGTGCCACCCGATTTGGTGACCTCCAGCGCGATCCGCAGTGGCACATTGACGATGCCGTCGCTGTCGACAAACAACTCACTCTTATAGCGGCCATCGGGAATGCCCTCGATGTGCGCGCGCATGCGCTTGTCGGCGACGTTTTCAAGAGCGGCCCAGGCTGCGCGCATCACCGGCAACGTGTGGCGGTCGATCAACTCGGTGAGGCGCCGCTCGCCAACCGTCAGCGCCGCCGATTGTGCCTTGATATCGCCGATGCGTTGGTCGGCAACGCGGATGTTGGCCTGAATGATGGCGAGGATTTCCTGATCGAGCGCGCCGCGCTTGAACAGCTTGACCGGAGGCAGCCGCAAGCCTTCCTGCTCGACCTCGGTCGCATGCGCAGAAAACCCACCAGGCACCATGCCGCCCACATCGGGCCAATGCCCCGTATTTTGCAACCAACAGACATGTTCGCCCTGGTAGTAAAACGGCAGGGCGAAGCGCACGTCCATCAGATGCGTGCCGCCGAGGTAGGGATCGTTGACGATGTAGATATCGCCCGGCTCGGGTTTGCCGGCGCGGCCCTCCGCGATCAACCGGATGATGTCGCGGGTCGACTGCTGCATGGTGCCGACAAACACCGGCAGGCCCAACTCACCCTGGCTGATAAGCCGGCCATCGTCCGCCGCATAAATCCCGTCGGCGCGGTCATCGGCCTCCGCGATGACCGGCGAAAACGCCGCCCGCGAGAAGGTGATATCCATCTCATTGCAGACTTGGCGCAAGCCAGCCTCGATGACGGCCAGCGTAAGCGGGTCGGGCTGTGTCAAATCTAGTGTCGGCGCACGTCCTGGCATCTCATGTCTCCGCTGCCCTTAAAGCTAGCGCGAAACGCGGCCCTGTCAAAGTTCGTTTGTGTGGAAATGAGCGATTACGGCCAGGTTGTCGCTGTTGGCTGTCGCAATGAGGGTGTTTTTCCCAACTCTTTTTTGCTTCCCCG
This sequence comes from uncultured Alphaproteobacteria bacterium, assembly GCA_963847145.1. GTDB lineage: Bacteria > Pseudomonadota > Alphaproteobacteria > Rhizobiales > Hyphomicrobiaceae > JABFRJ01. Next base: position 842,552 of record CAWJYN010000007.1, on the reverse strand, counting down.
GCCGCAGCGCGCTTGAGCGCGGAGAGCCGGGGTCTTTAAGTATCGCAAGTGAGGCACCGCACTTCAAAATAGCCGGGAGAGGTCCCGGAGTTTGGTCAGTGCGTTTCTGCGCTGACAAAATTCCGGGGCAGCAAAGAGTGGATGGAGCGCTCACGGCGACGGGTGAGATCGCCCTCAACGCATATGCTTTTTCCGCCACGCCGCAAAATCTGTCTTGGTCATTTCTTCGGTCGCCGGATAAAGCCCCAGGATCGACCGCCCCTCATGGACCATCGCCGTCACGAAGTCCTCGAAGACGGTCATTTCGACGGCCTCAGCGGCGATCTCGTCGGCCAGATGGGCTGGGATAACGACAACGCCGTCAGCATCGCCCACGATCACATCGCCCGGAAACACCGGCGCGTCGCCACAGCCGATCGGCACGTTGACGTCGATGGCTTGATGGATGGTCAGGTTGGTCGGCGCTGACGGGCGCGCATGAAACGACGGGATATCAAGCGCGGCGATCTCGGCGCTGTCGCGGAAGCCGCCATCAGTGACCACGCCAGCTACGCCACGCTTCATCAGCCGCGTCACGAGTATGCCGCCGGCAGACGCGGCGCGCGCATCCTTGCGGCTATCGATGACGAACACGCAGCCGGGCGGGCAATCTTCCACGGCCTTGCGCTGCGGATGGCCGCGATCCTGGAACACAGTGATGGGGTTCAAGTCCTCGCGGGCGGGGATATAGCGCAGCGTGAAGGCCTCGCCGACCATATTCGGCTTTCTAGGATCGAGCGGCTGAACACCCTGGATCATCTGCGAGCGAAAGCCACGCTTGAAGAGCGCCGTGCACAACGTTGCTGTGCTGACGGCCTTGAGCTTGTCGCGGGTGGCAGTACTAAGCTTGGACATGAGAAGGGCTTCCTTAGAATGGTTCGGTAGTATCTAGCGATCCCTGGGGTCACTGTCTCCATAGGGATCGCTTATGGCCCCGCCGCTGATGCGTGTTGCTGGCGCTCAAGGGGCGCATCATAGTGGCGTTAGGGAGAGCGCCGACATGAAGATGACCGCCGCCGTAATGTACCAGCAGGGCCTGCCGCGACCCTACGCCGAGACCAAACCACTCGCCATCGAGATCGTCGATTTGGATGGGCCGGGACCCGGTGAAGTCCTCGTTGAGATCGCGGGCGCGGGGCTGTGCCACTCTGATCTGTCGGCCATCGAAGGCAATCGGCTGCGCGCGGTGCCAACCGTGGTGGGCCATGAAGCGGCCGGGATCGTGCGTGAAATCGGCACAGGCGTAACGCGTGTCGGCGTGGACGATCATGTCGTGATGCTATTCGTCGCCAGCTGTGGGACGTGCGAACTGTGCGCTGCCGGCCGTCCCAACCTGTGCCAGTCGTCTTGGGAATCTCGCGCCAAAGGGACACTGCAGAGCGGCGCGCGACGGCTGAGCCTGAATGGCAAACCGCTCCATCACTACAGCGGCATTTCCTGCTTCGCTGAATTTGCCGTTGTGTCTGAACGTTCGTTGATGCCGCTGCCAAAAGCGCTGCCATTGCTGGATGCGGCCATTCTCGGCTGCGCGGTGATCACCGGCGCGGGTGCAGTCTACAACACCGCCGGCGACGTGCGCGGCAAGGCGTGCGCCATTATTGGCCTTGGCGGCGTCGGCCTGTCTGCATTACTTGCAGCCGTCGAGGCGGGTGCCAAGACCATCATCGCGATTGATCTCAGTGACGCGAAGTTGCAGTTGGCGACGAAGCTCGGCGCGACGCACGTCTTCCGGGGCGACGATCAAAACTGCGTGCAGAAGATCAAAGACCTCACCTTTGGCGGCGTTGATGTCGCCTTCGAGCTGGCGGGCTCTATTCCCGCAATGTCGCTAAGTTATTCGCTCGGCCGCCGTGGCAGTCTGACGGTGTGTGGCGGGTTGCCGGGCGCGACGCAGTCGTTTCAGCTGCCGCAAGCGGCGCTGGTGGCCGAAGAGCGCGTCATCAAGGGCAGCTACATGGGCTCCGCCGTGCCTTCGCGCGATATCCCAAAGCTTGTCGATCTCGTGCTCGATGGCGCGCTGCCAATCGCCAAGCTACGCAGCGACGTGCTCGGCTTCGACCGGCTCAACGCGGGCTTTGACAAGCTGGCTGATGGGATCGGCGTGCGGCAAGTGCTTAAATGCAAGACGTGAGCAGCTATACAGCTGCGGATGGTTCGATAAGCGCACTCGGCCGTTCAGTTCCAATCCCTACGTCGCGCACGGGCTTTGACGCGCGCCGTTGCGCCTCCTTCATCGTTCGGCGCAGATCGGCGAAATAGGGCATGTGCTCAACTTCGATGCCATGGCGCGGGCTGTCTTTGAACAATCGCCGCACCCAGGCTTTTCGTGCAGCGATTTCGTCCAGCATTCCCGCTTTGTCCGGCAGTGCAGCACGGCCCAGCTCAATCTCACGCAACCAACGGATCTGTCCTTCCACGATCCAGTTGAGTGCTGAATCTGAATTGAAGAAACCAAGGAAGTAGAACCCGCGCCAATCGGGCGGCACGATCCGCACAAAAAGATCGAGGCTGCTGGCGTCGGACTTCGCTATGTCCGATGGCACAAAGGGTAGATCGAGTGCATAGCCAGTAGCGGCGATCAGCGTATCGAACTCTTCGGTCGAGCCATCTGTGAAGGTGACGCGTTGGCCATCGACGGCCGTGATGCCCTGTTTCACGGCGACGCGATGATACTTGATGTGGTTGACGATGTTTGCGTTCGACGTGGCGTGCACTTTTTTGGCAGATGGTGCGAAGCCGAGGTCGGCCATGTTGCCGTGCACCACCCACGTGAAGAATTTGACCGCCCACACGCGGACGGCCTGCGGCACCCAGGGTTTGTAGAAGGGCTTTACAATCTCCCAGAAGGGCCGTCCGAAGATCAGTTTTGGGATGATCAGCGGCGTTGAACGCCCAACCAACACCGTGCGCTCAGCGGTAGTGCACAGATCGCTGACGATGTCGCAGGAGCTATTGCCGACGCCAACCACGCATACACGTTTGGAGGCAAATTTCGCAGGGTCCTTGTAGTAGTGGCTGTGGAGATACTCGCCCTTGAAGCCATCGCAGAACATCGACACTTCGTCAGGCTTACTCAGATGGCCGGAGGCGACGATGACCGCGTCGAAGATGTCCGTCGTGCCTGCTTCCGTTGTGATCTGCCAGCGCGGTCGGTCGTGGGCATAGCCGGCGGCAGCACGCACGTCTGTAACGCGCGTTCTGAAGCGAATACGACGGACAATGTCGAAGTGTTCAGCGTAGGCACTAAGATACGCCGCCATGTCGCGGTGGTCTGGAAACGGCTGCACTTTCCGATCGAACGGAAAATCTTTGAATGCCGTCAGATCCCGCGCGGTGTTGATGTGCAGCGTTTTGTAAGCCGACGAAAGGTTATTGTCGTTGTTGAAGACCCACATCCCACCCACGTGGCTGCCGATCTCATACAGCGTGACGTCGAACCCCGCTTCGAGCATGTGCTTGGCGCCGCACAACCCCGCCGCCCCCGCGCCAATGATGCCGACTGATTTTCGAGTAGATAGTTGCATAGGGCCTGCTTGCGAAAATGCGCGCAGGGTAGAGGAACCGGGAAATCTAAGTTGGGTCAAGCCTTGTGCGACCCAGCACCGGCCGAATTGCGTAGGTTGGGTTAGCGGCACTTCAGCCGCGCAACCCAACGTCGTCAGCTTACCGCGTTGACGTCGGGCTACGGCGCGAAATGCGACTAACACAACTTACGACATTATCACCTGTTCTGGCCGCGGAAGGCCCAGCCGGTAAAGCGCATCTCGATAGCCGCGGTGATTGCGTAAAGCACAATACCAAGGAAGGCTAACGCCATCAGCCCCGCGAACACCAGCGGCACTTGGAAGTTGGCTTGCGCCGACAGCATGAGGAAGCCGATGCCCTTGTTGGCACCGACGGTTTCGGAGACCACCGCGCCGACGAAGGCGAGCGTGATGGCGATCTTCAGCGAGCCAAAGAAGTAGGGCAGCGAACGTGGAATACCGACCTTACGCATGATGTCCAATTTTGACGCGCCCAGCGCACGCAGCACGTCTTCGAGTTCAGGTTCAGTCGTCGCAAGGCCGGTGGCGACGTTGACGACAATGGGAAAGAACGAGATCAGAAATGCCGTGATAATCGCTGGAACGGCACCGACACCGAACCACAAGATCAGCACCGGCACGACGGCAACTTTGGGTACCGAGTTGAAGCCGATCAACACCGGGTAGATCGCAGCGTAGATCGCCTTATGCCAACCGACTGCGATGCCGAGAAGCAGCCCAAACACGGTCGCGATGCCGAAGCCTGCGAGTGTGTTCCACAACGTGTAAAGTGAGTTTTCTATGATTGGCTTCTGGAATTGCAGATATGCGGCCCAGATCGCACTCGGTGCTGGCAACACAGTGGGCGGCACGGCAAAGGCCCAGCAGGCCATCTCCCACAGCGCGAACAGCGCGACGGTGAAAATCGTCGGTGCGACGACGGTGATGAGGGCGTTCTGGAAGCGCATCAGTGCTTGCCTCCGATGTGCCGGCGAAGTTCGTGCACCAGATCCTGGAATGGCTGCGTGTAGGTCACTTCGAGGTCGCGTGGGCGGGGCAGATCGATCCTCTGCGCCTTGACGATTTTGCCGGGACGGTTGCTCATCACGTACACGGTATCAGCCAAAAACACGGCTTCGCGCAGGTCATGCGTGACCAGCATGACCGTGACGCCGCGCGCCGCCTGGATGTCGCGCAACGCGCACCACAGTTCTTCGCGGGTGAACGCATCGAGCGCGCCAAACGGCTCGTCGAGCATGAGGATATCTGGTTCATGCACCAGCGCGCGGCAGATCGACGTCCGCTGCTGCATACCGCCAGAGAGCTGCCAGGGGAATTTGTCGGTGAAGCCGGCGAGGCCCACTTGCGCCAGCAGCGCTTCGGCCCTGGCTTTGTAAGCCTTGCGCTCACGGCGAATTTTGGAACGGTGCGGCTGCACGATTTCGAGGGGGAGCAGCACGTTGTCGACGACAGTGCGCCAGGGCAGCAGGTTCGACGCCTGGAATGCCATGCCGACAGATTTCAACGGCCCGTTGACGGGTTTATCTTCAACGGTGACGGTGCCAGCGGAAACCGGATGCAGCCCGCTGATCAACTTCATCAGCGAACTCTTGCCACAGCCGGACGGGCCGACGACGGCGATGATCTCGCCCTTCTTGATATCGATCGAAACCGTATCAATAGCCTGGATCGCGGATTTCCCGCGGCCATAGTGCATTGTCACGCCGTCGAGGCGGACGAGCGTAGGTGCGGCTAGAGAGAGGGACATCAACGAGAACTCGCTCAGACAACTTGCACAGGCATTATCCGCGGGCCTGCTTGCCCTCGGAAAAGGCTGCGGTAGACACGGGCAACCGGCAAAAGCGTGTCCGTTGGATGAGCGGCTCTTCAGCCGCGCAACCCAACAGCCCAAAGCGCCGCTCTCAGAAACTTTCGCAGCGTTTCCGACACCGTGGGTTGAGTAACGGCGCTAAAAAACGCCGAACCCAACCCATAGTTCCCCACACTCACTTCACCCCGCGCTGCTCTTTCGCGGGCAGGTACTGCGCGTCGAAGATGTCTTCGGGCTTCGGCTTTGCCTTGAAGTCAAAGGTGAGCGCGATCTGATCAATCGACCGCGCGAGACGGGCATTGTCGACACCGCCAAGGCCATTCGCTTTGACAGCCGCAGTGACGATGTTGCGGTCAAGCGCCATCTTGAGGCGCTGCAACTCGGTTGCCTCGGTCACGATCTGGTTACGCGTCATCAACGACTTGATCGCTGTTTCCGGGCTCTTGATCGTTTCCTGGATGCCTTTGATGGTGGCACGCACGAAGCCGGCAACGGCCTTGGGGTTGGCTTCGGCGAACTTCGGGTTGACCATGATCGCGTTGCCGTAGACCTCGACGCCGAGATCGCTCATCAGCAGTACAACGATGTCGTCATCGGTGACGCCATTGGCCTTCAAGTTGAAGAATGACGAGAAGTAGAAACCCGTCACAGCGTCGACCTTGCCTTGCGCCAGCATGGGCTCGCGCACCGGGAAGCCGATATTCTCGATCTTGACCTTGCTGACGTCGATGCCGTTGGCTTTGGCGAAAATGGGCCAGACAGAGAACGACGCATCGGTGGCGGGCGCGCCAAGGATTTTTCCTTCCAGATCCTTCGGCTTTGTAATGCCGGCCTTCTTGAGGGTGACAATGGAGTTCGGCGGCGCGTCATAAACCATCAGCACGGATTTGACGGGCGCGTTCTCTCTGTTGTCGCGGAATTTGATCAACGCCGAGATATCGGCGAAAGCGATGTCATAGGTGCCGCTGGCAACGCGATTGACGCTGTCGACCGAACCGTTGCCGGGATCAACCGACACGTCGAGCCCTTCGTCTTTGTAGAAACCCTTGTCGACAGCGACCAAGTATGGCGTGGCCGGACCTTCAAATTTCCAATCCAGTGTGAAACGGATCTTGGTCGGAGCGGTTTGTGCATTCACTGGTGCGGTCAGCACGAGGCTGGCGGCGGCCAAAACGGAACGCGCAACAAACAGACGTCTGGTCATGGATTTTCCCCGTTGGACCACCCCGCTGGACAGATTGGGTGCGGTCAAAATCTATCCCTTGCACGGCGCACATGGCTGATGTGCACGCGCCGAGCTGGTGACGTGCCATGGCGTGCGGCTTCCGGCAAGTGGGCTTTCTGCCAAGGTGTTGCGCAGGTCTGAGAGAAAATGCGGCAGCCCTCGCGATCTTTGGGGTGCCGGTGGTTGTCGTCCCGCACCTGCGCCTGCTAGGCAGACTGCCAGAACACAAACCAACACCCTGGAGACATCGATGAAGCCCGGACCCTATCGCGCTGACCAAGTCGGCAGCCTGCTGCGTACCAAGCCGGTCAAAGACGCCCGCGAGAAGCATGAAAAGGGTCAACTTCCCGCCGCCGAACTGTCCGCGATCGAAGACACCGAGATCAAGGCGCTGATTAAGAAGCAGGAAGCGATCGGGTTGCAGGCGATCACCGACGGCGAGTTCCGGCGGACCTGGTGGCACTATGATTTTCTTGGCTATTTGACCGGCGCAGAGCGTTACAGCACCGGCCAGGGTATCCAGTTTAAGGGTGTACAAACCCGCGCCGAAGCCGTGCGCGTCAACTCCAAACTCGATTTCTCTGAAAGCCACCCGCACCTGGCGCACTTCAAATTCCTCAAGGCGAACACGGCGCGCACCGCCAAGATGACCATCCCAAGCCCGAGCATGATGCACTATCGCGCTGGCCGCGCCGGCATCAGCAAGACGGCATATCCCGACATGGAAATCTACTACCACGACCTCGGCATGGCCTATAACAAGGCAATCAAGATGTTCTACGCTGCCGGCTGCCGGTACCTCCAGCTCGACGACACCAGCCTCGCTTACTTCTGCGACCCAGCCCAGATCAAGATGCTGGCCGACCGTGGCGACGACCCCAAGGATCTCGTCAACAAATACCGCGATGTGTTGGGCCTGGCCCTAAAAGACCGCCCTAAAGACATGACGATCACGACGCACACCTGCCGCGGCAACTTCCGCTCGACGTTCGTCGCCACCGGCGGCTACGAGCCTGTCTCAGACATGGTTTTCAACCAGATCGATGTCGACGGCTATTTCATGGAGTGGGACGACGACCGCTCAGGTGGCTTCGAACCGCTGCGCAATCTGCCCAAAGGACACAAAAAGGTCGTCCTCGGAGTTGTAACCACTAAAGTCGGCGCGCTTGAGGCCCGCGACGCCATCAAGCGCCGCATCGAGGCCGCTGCAAAGTTTGCGCCGCTCGATCAACTGTGCCTGAGCCCCCAATGCGGCTTTGCCTCAACCGAGGAGGGCAACGCACTTGGTGAAGACGACCAGTGGAAAAAACTCGAGATGATTACCAGCCTCGCCAAAGAAATCTGGGGCTGAGGCCGGGACGGGATCAATGTTCCCTGTTTGATCCCATCAGTGTTTCCGTTGTTTGCAGAAATATTGACGGGACATCAGCAAAAAATGCGTTCATGTCTCAGACATATTTATGCTGGTAATGTTCAAGCATGAGCATCTGGAAATTTGACGGACGTGCGCTTGTGCTCGACATCAACCTGAGCACCATACGTCTGCGAGCCGAACCCTGGGCCAAGAACCCCAGCCTTTGAAACCAAAGCGCGCGACGCGCGTAGCTGAGATGAACCTGGAGGATGACCATGTTTGCCACTCTGAAAACCGCCGCCGCGGCCGGTCTCGGCCTTGCGATGCTAGCTGGTACCGTGACGCCGGCCTCCGCTGATCGTACCGGCGATATCGCTGCCGGGATCATCGGCGGCGCCATCGTTGGCGGCATCATCGGCCAAGCCACTGCTGGCGACGCGCCCCGTCGCGTCTATGTCGAGCCGGCACCCCGCTATCGCGGCGGCGGCTGCCGTGACCTGCGCGAGCGTGCAGTCTATGCCGAAGAGACTGGCCGCTATGAGCGGGCTCGGCATCTGTGGCGCGAATACCGCATCTGCCGCGGCGAGTAATCGTCTCGATTGTCCCGTCTGCAAAAGCCGCTGGCGCACCTCTCGGTCGCCGGCGGTTTTTTGTTTATAAGCACGCGGTGATCGCGGATACTCCGTCGGCGCGACCGTTCGCCTTCGCCGAGGGATACTATGCCAGCACCCGCCATCCCGACCTTTTCCCATGGCTGGCAGGCCTCGAGCCGCTATCCCGATCCATCGATCATCGCGCTCGATCCCAGCTTTGATGCCTATCATCTCAAACTCTCAGCCGTCGAACGCCTCGCCACCGGCTGCCGCTGGAGCGAAGGCCCCGTATGGTTCGGCGATGGCCGTTATCTGATCTGGAGCGATATCCCCAACAACCGCATGCTCAAGTGGGAGGAGGAAACCGGCGCAGTGACCGTGTTCCGCAAACCCTCTAATTTCGGCAATGGAAACACGCGCGATCGTCAGGGCCGTCTCATCACCTGCGAGCACGGCGGCCGCCGCGTGACCCGCACCGAAATCGACGGATCGATCACTGTGCTGATGGAAATGTTCGACGGCAAGCGGCTCAATTCGCCCAATGACGTCGTCGTCAAGTCCGATGGCAGCATCTGGTTCACCGATCCGGTCTTCGGAATTCTCGGCGACTACGAAGGTTACAAATCCGAGAGTGAAATTTCAGCCAACGTCTACCGCATCGATGGCGGCACGCAAAAGCCAAGCATTGTCGCCGAGGGCATTCTCGGCCCCAACGGTCTTGCGTTCTCACCGGACGAAAAGATCCTCTACATCGTCGAAAGCCGCGGCGAGCCGACGCGCAAAATCCTCGCCTATGACGTCAAGCCCGACGGCAAGACGCTCGCCAACAAGCGCGTCTTCATTGATGCCGGTCCCGGCGGCACGCCTGATGGCTTCCGGCTCGATACCGATGGCAATCTCTGGTGCGGCTGGGGCATGGGTACGCCGGAGCTCGATGGCGTGATGATTTTCAATCGCGACGGCAAACCCATCGGCCGCATCGCACTGCCGGAACGTTGCGCCAACGTCTGCTTCGGCGGCCTCAAACGCAACCGTCTGTACATGGCAGCAGCGCAAGGGCTGTATGCGCTCTATGTCAACACACAAGGCGTCAAAGGCGCTTGATCTCGCACAGGTTCCGGAGCACACAATGTCCAAAGCAAGCGCCGTTTATCCAACGATCGCTGGCCAAACCGCCTTTGTGAGCGGCGGCGGCAGTGGCATCGGCGCGTCGATCGTGGAGCACTTCGCGCGGCAACAAGCCAAAGTCGCCTTTGTCGATGTGGACGAGGCGGCGTCACGCGCACTGCAGGCACGCTTGGCGGCCGCCGGCGCATCCATCCATTTCGAACGCTGTGACGTGCGTGATAGTACAGCATTGCAGACATCCATCGCCAACGCCCGCGCGCTCCTGGGGCCGATCACGCTGCTCGTCAACAATGCCGCCCGTGATGACCGCCACACAACCGAAGAGGTAACGCCAGCCTATTGGGACGAGCGCATGGCCGTGAACCTCAAGCACCACTTCTTTGCAGCGCAAGCGGTCTTACCGGACATGAAGACCGCGGGTGGCGGCTCGATTGTCAATTTCGGCTCCTCGTCCTGGATGACAGGCGAAGGCGGCATGGCGGTTTACACCGCAGCCAAGTCTGGAGTGCTGGGCCTCACGCGATCACTGGCGCGCGACTACGGCCGCTTCAACATTCGCGTCAACGCCATTGCACCCGGCTGGATCCTCACCGAACGGCAACGCGAATTGTGGCTGACACCAGAAAAGCATGCGCGCCTCATGGAACAACAATGCCTTAAGCGTGACCTCGACGGCAACGACATTGCGCGGATGGTGATGTTTCTGGCGTCCGAGGATGCCGCCGCGATCACCGGTCAGCATTACGTTGTCGATGGCGGCCGCTTATAACGCCGTAACGCCTGCTAGATCGTAAGCGCGCCGACGCTGGCACCGCCGCAGACGTAGAGCACTTGGCCGGTGACGAAGCCGGCGTCTGGTGCTGCAAAAAACGCGACGGCGCGTGCCACATCGTGTGGTGTGCCAAGGCGCTGGACAGGGATGGATTTCGCGAGAGCCTGCAGCCGGGCGTCGCCTGTGGGGATGACGTCATGGAACATCTCGGTGCCTTCGATGGGACCGGGCGCCACGACGTTGACAGTGATGCCATGCTTGCCGAGTTCCAGCGCCCAAGTGCGCGCCATGCCGATCATGCCGGACTTGGTCGCCGCATAGACGGTGCGCGTCGCCAGACCCATGGCAGCGCGCGATGAAATGAGTACGACGCGGCCGAATGCCTGCGTTTTCATCGAAGGGAGAGCCGCTTGCAGCAGGGCAAGCGGCACACTGAGGTGCAGTTGATTGAGTGCTGCAAGATCGGCGACCGACGTGCTTTCGATGAGGTTCGCGCGTATCGCTCCTGCATTGTGGATGAGATGCGTGACGGCGAAGCGGTTGGCAACGTCGCGCGCCACCTCGGCCGTGGCCGTGGGATCAAGCAGATCAACGGCGATACTGTCGAGGCGAGCGTGAGCGAACGCCGGACGGCGCGCGAGCGAAACGACGTGATGGCTATCGGCAATCAAGCGCCGGCAGATCTCTGCGCCGATGCCGGTGCTGCCACCGGTCACAACAGCAACGCTTGAGCTGCTCATGATACCCTCGGCACAAGCGCGAGCACCCGCAACGGACTGCCGGAACCCTGCTTGATCTTAAGCGGTGGTGCGATAATGACGGCACCGGTGGGTGGCAATTGATCGAGATTGGTCAGGCATTGCAGGCCATACTTGCCGGCACCATGCAGGATTGAGTGCGCCGGATAGGGCGGGTCGAAGTGGTGCGCTTGCCCCGCATCCGTGCCGATGGTTTCGACGCCGAAACCGAGGACGTGACGCTGATCAACGAGAAAGCGGACGGCCTCAGGCGCAGGGCCGGGTGTGTGTGCGCCATCGGCTTTGAGATTGACGTAGTCGGTGGCATTGCGTTTCGACCAGTCGGTGCGGAACAGCACCCAGCACCCGGCAGGGATTCTACCGTGGCCGCGCTCCCAGGCTTCAAGATGCGCGACCTTGAGTGTAAAATCGGCGTCTGCCGCGGCTTCCCGTGCGCAATCGATTACGCAGGCGGGTGCAATCAATTTGTCGGGCGGGATGGTATCGACGCTGTTGTTGGGCACGTCACGGCCGGTCACCCAGTGGATCGGCGCATCGAAGTGCGTGCCAGTGTGCTCGTTCATGGTGATGGTGTTCCAATACCAGGCCGGGCCGCGGCCGTCATAGCGCGACACCTCCTCCATGCGGAAGGGCGCGCATTGCCCAAACTCTGGCGGCAGCACAATCGTTGGAAACTCTGGCGAGAGGGTCTGTGTCAGGTCGACGACCGAGATGCGGCCTGCAGCAAGAGCGGTCATAATCGCGGCGAGTTCGGTTGTTGGAGTGCTGCTCTGGCTTGCCATGGCTTCGTCTCCCAAATATCCAAATTAATAGCCGAGTTCGCGTTCGATAGCTTTGGGATTGGCGGCGAGGCGGGCGCGGACATCCTCCGCGATGTCGCCGACATAGACGTCCTCGAGGCCGCCGCGCAGCGCGTCGACGATGGCTGCTGCAAGCTGGGCTGGGGTTACCTTAGGCGGGGGCACGGTTTGATACCATTCCGTTTCAAGCGGGCCCGAGAACGCGTTGATGACACGCACGCCGCCTGGCCGCAGTTCAGCACGCAGTGATTGCGCTGCCGACAGCATCGCCGCTTGGGCTGCAGAATGTGCGCCATAGGCGGGCCAGCTCACTTGGGCGTAGACCGAGAGGCAGTTGACCCACGCGCACGCGCTGTTGGCACCGTCAGCGCCCCGCGCGCGCATGGCCGGGCCGAAGGCTTGCGCAAGCCGCATCAGACCCAAATAACCGGTATCCATTTCGTCGCGCGCGTCTCCCACACCGCGGCGGTCGAGCAATCCGCCCGGGCGCATGTGCGCGGCTGTGTTGATCAGGATATCCACCTTGCCACCAATGGCCGCGGCGAGTTCGGTGACGCTTTCGGTGTCAGTCACATCGAGGGGCACGATTTCAACACCCGCAACCGCGGCAAGCGCGTCGCGCCCGGGCACCGGCTTCCATGGATCGGAAACGCCAGAAAAAATGATGGCAGCACCGGCGCGGGCCAGTGCATGCACCATCGCTTGTCCAACAGGCCCGCGCACATCTGTCACGAATACGCGGCGGAACTTGGGGTCGGCGGTCAGTTCACGCCACTGTGGATCGTCGGCCATGTTGGGTGTCTCCTGAGCGGGCAGCGCGAAGGCCACGGCCTGCCCGCTCTTGTCGAGTTTCCATTCAAGACGCACGGCGGCCCCCACGGCGACATCGCCGTGCACGTGGGCGATGACCGAGGGTCCGGCATCAAGCACAATCGTGCCGATCCGCCACGGCATGCGCTCGCGAAAATAGGCATCTGGCGAGGTTTGGATGGTTGTTATAGCGGCGACGCGGCCCGCGCCGGACGCCTCTTTCGCAATGATCCGCGACGACAGGCAGTTCGGGCACGCGTCGCGCGGCGGATAATGGATGGCCCCGCAGTCGGCGCAGGTTGGCAGCGCAAATCGACCCTGGGCCGCGGCCTGCGTGAGGATTTGGGCGGTACGGCTGCGCGCGGCGGACGGCAGCAACGGCAACTGAGTACGCTTCGTCGGGTCTTTGCGTTTGGGCGGTGCAAGCGGTGTGGTCATCGCTCAACCCTTTCCGAGAATGGCAGCGCAAGACGCAAGTCCGCGATCATAAGTGATCATGCCGAACCCGGACACCAGCGCAGTGGTGCAATCGGCAACTTGCGCGCCAAGCGCCGTGCCGGTGAGCTGCCGGATGGCTTCAACGAGGCCGAGATAACCGCCGGCACAGCCGGCTTGACCAACTGAGAGCTGACCGCCGCTGGTGTTGTGGGGGCATGTGCCATCAGTTGTGAAAGTGTTCGCGCGCACAAACGCTGGTGCCTCGCCAGCCCCACAGAGCCCGAGGTTTTCCAGCTGCATCATTGAAATGACGGGATAGTCGTCATAGGTCTGAACGAGGTCTATCTGCGCGGGTTTGAGCGCAGCCATGCTGTACAACTCGTCGATATCGAGCAGCCAGCCGCCGCGGTGTTGGATTGGATCATCGGGGAAGGCGTTGTGACGCTCGATAGAGCCGAGAATGCGCGCGTGCGGCAGCTTGAGATCGCGCGCGATGTCGTCGCGCATGACGAGAAAGGCTTCCGCACCGGCGCAGGGCATAACGCAGTCGAACAGGTGGATCGGGTCGGCGATGGCACGCGCATTGAGGTAGCCATCAAGTGTCAGCGGCCTTTTCATCAGCGCATGCGGGAACGTCAGCGCGTTCTCGCGCTGCGCAACGGCGAGCTTGCCGAAGTCAGCGCGCGTGGCACCAGTCAGACGCATGTAGTTTTGTGCGATCAGCGCGAAGTTCGCATTCGGCCCACCAGAGCCATAGGGATAGACAGCATCTTGCGCGAAGCGGCTGAACGTCGAAAGCGTGCGGCGAAAGCTGTCAACGTGGTTGGTGTCCCCTGCAATGCACGCAGCGATATCGCAATCACCAGATTGCACGGCACGCGCGGCGCGGCGCAGGGCCATGACGCCACTCGCGCCGCCCATGGGGATATGATCAAGCCAGCGGGGCGAGAGCCCGAAGTGCTGTGTGAGCCCGATCGTTGCATCCGGTGCCAGGGTGAAGCTCGACACCGCGAGACCGTCGATATCGCTCGGCATTATGCCGGCGTGTTTGACAAGCGCTGAGAGTGCGCGGCCGATCCACCAGTGCGCGCTGTCGATTGAATAACGTTGATAAGGGACGGTCACGGGGACAGCGACGGCGATGCCCTCGTAGCCGCTTCTTTGTCCCTGGTGGATCGCGGGCATTGCTCAGGCCGATCGCTTCTTGAGATGCCGCAAATCGATGGCGGCGCCGTTACCGGCGAGCTTAGCGATGAGGTCTTTCATCGCACCGCGCTGGATTTTTTGTGTCGCGGTAACCGGCAAAGCGTCAACAAAAGCGATAAAGCCTGGCGCTTTGTAGTAAGCGAGGCGCAACAGGCAATGCTGCGCAATGGATTCGGCGAGAGCTTGGCGTTGCATGGCCTCGGTGACGGGCTCGCGGGCGATGATGCAGGCGAATACTTCGTCACCGCGCAGGCTATCGGCCACGGCACCAACAGCAACGGCGGTCACCCCAGGGTGCTGCTGAATTGCACCTTCGACTTCCACTGCCGCGATGTTCTCACCAGACCGGCGGATGACGTTCTTTTTGCGATCAACAAAATGAAGCGCACCGTCCGGACCGCGCCGCACGATATCGCCGGTATGAAACCAACCGCCGGCCCAGGCCTCAGCGGTGGCCTCCGGGTCCTTCAGATAGGCGCGGAAAAAGCCGTGCCGCGGATCCGGACCAGTGCGCCGGACAAGCAGTTCACCCGGCGTGCCATCAACGACATCCGCGCCGTCATCAGAAACAATGCGGGCTTCGCCTTCCGGGCCGGTCCGGCCAAAACAAGCCGTCCCGACGTGGCGCGGTTCGAAAGCTGCGGCGATGACGACCCCGCCGCCGGTCTCGGTCATGCCCCAGGCCTCGATCAGTGGGAACCCAAAGCGGGCTTCAAACGCTGAATGGAGTGCTCCGTCGACGCCGGGCCCGAAGCCAAACGCGACGCTGTGATCGCGATCAAGCGAGCTCGGCTCAGCCTTCATGAGCATCGGTGGCACAACCCCGAGCGTATGCACGATGGTAGCGCGGGATTGTTTGACGGAGTGCCACCACGTCTTGGGATGGAAGCGATCAAGGACTGTGAGACAGCCGCCAGAGAGGATCATCGTCACTGTCGATGTGGCCATCGCATTCATATGAAACAGCGGCAGCGGCGTGAGCATCCGCGCCTTTCCCTCGGTGATTTTGAGATGCCCGCCGACGTCGAGGTACCAGCGCCCGCAGTTGAGAAAATAAGTGTTGTCCAGCACGCAACCCTTCGGGCGGCCCGTAGTGCCGGAGGTGTAAAGCAGTGCGCATTCGGTGGTGGCGACAGGAGGTGTCGGCGGGCCGGACAGCGCGCGATGCATCTCGATCGGATCATCGGGTCCAAAAACGACGATGTCGCAATCAGTGGCGGAGGCTGCCATCAGAATGTCGTGACGCCGCGCCGGCAGCACGACGGCCGCGCACATCTCGGAATGCTGTACAAGATATTCGAGTTCATCGGCCTTGAGATCGGGATTAATCGGCACAACGGACACGCCGAGGCCATTGAGCGCAAGCCAGTGGCAAAGAAACGACGGGCGGTTTTCGAGCAAGAGCCCGACGCGCAGGCCTAGAGTGTAGCCTGCTGCGGCGTATTGGTTTCGAAGTGCGGTGACGTCGCCTGCGAACGTACCGTAGGAGACCTCGCCAGCAGGGATGCCATAGGCGCGCGCAGTCTCATCAAGCACGCAGAGAAACGGTTGGCCCGCATGCTTTGCAGCTGTAACGCGGAAGGCGTCGTAGACTGTTGCTTGGTCGCGGGCAGCGGGCATGCTGGGCCTCACATGAAGAGCTGGATGTTGCCGAATGCAGCATCGCAGTTGACGAGATCGACGCGCTTCAACTGGATGCGCAAACGGCCGGCGACCATGGCGAGAGAATGTTTGGCCCAACCGGCGAAGAGTGTCTGCTCATCCAAGCGCGTTTCAACGTAGTGGAACGGTGTGTGGAGCTGGTAAGTGCCGGCAGCATCGTCGCGCGCGTCGATTATTGTGGTTTGCAGCAGGTGGTGGCAGCGGCTCTTCGGCTTCTGCGAAAACGTTCGATTACCCTTGAGGCGTTCAATGCGGACCCGGAGCAGGAACTTGTCTTCGTCCATCAGTGACGCGTGGAGAACCCGGTCGGTCTGCCCCCATTCGAGCGGCATCCAATAGCGGCCGTCATCAGCGAACAGATCGAGCCACTCATCGAAGCGGTGCTCGTCGATGAGACGGGCTTCGTGCTGGACGAAAGCGATGAGGTCAGCGCTGGTGGGGGGTGGCATCGTCTCACTCGCTTACAAGCATGGCGACTTTACAAGCATGGCGACAGCCGGTGCCAACGGTACACCATCGTAGACTTCTGGGAGCGAGAGCGCCGCGTCGGCACCTGCGTCCCGCGCGAGATGCCAGATGAGACACACGTCAGCGGTCATGCGCTTCCCTTCGGTATCCGCCATTAAACACCAGCCTCTCACATCGCCCGCACGTCACTTGGCCCAATCATCACATAGCCCAATCATCACATCGACAGTGTCATGTAGTTGGCCCAGGCACGGAACTGGTTGCGCATCTGTCCTTCTGTGGTGCCGTTGGTGACCGCAACGGTTTGCTTGGCCTCGCCGGAATCATAGAGGCGTTGCACGTTGACCCAGGTGTTGCCGTTCGAGTGCAAGCCTTCTTGCGCGCGCTCATACATTTCCAGATCGTCATGGCCGACAACGGATGTGGGTGCGTTGATCAACCGGTTATAGATCAAAGTGCGCTCCAACAACATATCGGGTGCGCCAACGAGACGGAAGGTCCAGCTTTCCACCAAGGTTTTGTTAGGTGCCAGGGGCCGGAAGATGCGCAACAATTGGATCGGGCCTTTGACCATCAGGTTGGGGAAATAGATGGTATTGTGGCGGTTCTCGTCGAGGATGGCCTTGGCGCGCGGCTCGCCGTATGCGGCCACCATCTGCTCGAAATAGCCGGGCACAGACGCATAGTTGGCATGAATTGAGTTCGAGACGCCTGTGTGGCCATGCCCGTTGCCCCAGATGCGGATGCCCATTCCTTCGTAGAAGTCATAGGGGCTCATGAAGGGTGCGTAGATCTCCACGGCCATGGGACGCCGGGCATCCGGCGAGGGCGCGTGCTGCTTCCACATCTCGATGGCCGTACCAGCCGAACTCTCGTGCGCGACCATCGGGTGGCAAGTGTCGGTCTGGTTCTCGACCAGCATTTTCCAGTTGCATGTGTGCATGTAACGGAGCATTCCGCCAGCCACTTCGAGACGCCCCATCGGTGAGCGATCAATCATATTGTCGATGCTGGACAGGCTCTCGCCGAAATAGGTCTCAAAGTCCTGGCCCTGGTCATTGAGCTTGGCGAAGACGAAGCCACGATAATTCTTGAAGTGCTTGACGGGCGTCATGCCCTTGGCAGCTTCGCTGGCCTCGAACCCGGTCTGGTCGTAGCCCTTCTTAAGCGGGATCGCGAGCAGCGAACCGTCGGTGCGGAAGGTCCAGGCATGGTAGGGGCAGCGGAAGAATTTGCCGGCATTGCCACAGCCATCGATGGCGATCTTGGTACCTTTGTGCGGACAGCGATTGTAAAGGACGCGCACGCTTTGATCTGAGTGGCGCACCATGATGATCGGCTGCGTGCCGATGGTGGTGGTGTAATAGTCGCCAACGCTGGGGATCTGGCTGTCGTGGCCGACAAAGCTCCAGGTGTTGGCAAAGAGATGCTCCATCTCCAGCTCGAACACTTCCGGGTCGATGTAGACGTCGCGATGGACTGCGGTTTCGCGAATGAGACCGCGAACGGCTTCGGGTTTGCCTCGATATCGCGTCATCGTGCACTCCAATCAGGCGTCAGAGATCCAGCACCAGCCGCGGCGACTTGGACCGCGAGATACAGATCTGCATGACTTTGTTTGCGGCCCGCTCGCTGGCGCTGAGTATTGCGTCCTTGTGGTCCGGGATGCCTTCAAGAACGCCCACCTGGCAGACGCCGCATTCGCCACGCTTGCAGTCGTGGAGCGCATCGACGTCGGCCGCAACCAGCACATCGAGGATGCTCTTTCCAGGGGGCACGCGGTAGGCTTTTCCTGAGCTTTTGATCACGACTTCGAAAGAGCCGTCCGTCACGCGTTGCGAAGCAGCAGGGGCAGCAACGGAGTAAAACAGCTCGAACGTCAGTCGGTCACGCGGCCAGCCGCGCTTACGGGCGGCTTCCATGCCGGCTTTGAGCATGGGCTTGGGGCCGCACATGTAGACACGCTCGTCAGCACCCAGGGTTTCGAAGAACGCGGCCAGGTCGAACACGCGGCCGGCCGCGTCGTCGGCGTGCAGGATGACCTGGTCACCCACCAGAGCAAAGAGCTCGGACTTGAAAGCAAAGTCCGTTTCGGAGCGTGCTGCGTAGACGAATTGAAATGGCCGGCTGGTTGCGCGCAGCTCTGCGGCCATCGAGATGAGCGGCGTCACGCCAATGCCGCCAGCGATGAGGATGGTGCGGCCAGCCGCGGGCTTCAGCGCGAAATTGTTTTGCGGCACCTCGACCGAGAGGCAATCACCGGCTTTCAGTGAATGGATGTATCGCGAGCCGCCACCACCGTTGATCTCGAGGCGCACGCCCGTTGCGTAACTAAGCGGTTGAGCCGTTGCCGTTGGGGCGGTGTCGGAATTGACGAGTGAGTACTTGCGCGCACCAACGCTGGGAACATCGAGTGTGATGTGGGCACCGGCCGCGTAGCCGGGGAGTGGCGCGCCGTCAGCGCGCGCGAGCACGACGTGGCGGATGAGGGCCGTTTCGGGGCGGACGCTTCTGACGATAAGATCGAGTGTTGTCATGGGGCGTTTATGTGAGGGGCGTTGGTGCGAATTTGGGACGGGACGACGGCGACGTCTTCCAGAGTGTCTATTGTCCTGAGCGCGCCATCGAGCGCAAGCCCCTGCTCGTCGAGAAGCGCTGCTTGCCTCAGCCGGCGGGCCCAGTCCGGCGCGTCGGCGCGGGTGGCGATGCGGCCGATGCCGGCGAGGACGCGGTCATACTTGGAGAGGCCGCGCGACATCGTATCGGAGTAGCCTTTGATGAGGCGGCGCGACTTGGCGATTTCAACTGCCAGATCGGAGTTGACGACGGCCTGCCGTGTGATGGCATCGAGCCAGCTCGCGATATGGGCCATTTCCCGGCCGTGGCGGAGCGCGGTGCGGCGGTGACGCTTGCGGCCAGCGATGAGATACAACTGGAGAAAGCCCCAGATGCTATCTGTGCGCACGCGGCGGCCGCGGTCGACGAGTTTGTCGAGAGCTTTGAAGAGACGCGGGCGCTGCTCGATGGCCGCGCCGAGGCGCGCAGGCAGCACGCCGCAGATTTCTTCCATGCGCGGATGAAAGTATTCGGTTGTTTGAAGAACGTGTCGTGAAACGTCGACGCCAACTTCGCGCTCGACGCGGGTTGCACGGGAGCGCCGCGTTTTGAGATCGGCGACGCGGACGATATCATCATACGCCATGGCACGGGCGAGTTGCCGGGCGACTTCTGTGGTCAGGGCAAAGGATTTTGCGTCGCCGCCGGTGGTACGGTCGGCGGCGAGCACCACGATCAATCGATCCAAATACTCAGTGGCATAAGCCACATCTTGATAGTCGACGAGATGGCGTGCGCCCGCGTAGACCATGCGTTGGCACGCAGGCGGAAAGTCTGAGCGGATGCGCGCCAGCAACGCATCCAGGTCACGATGCCCAGTGGCGGTGGGCAGTTCGGGCAGCACTTTGCCAGCAACGCGAATGACCGGCGCTGCATCGCGGCCAACTTCGGCGAATGCAGCGCCGAATGCCTTGAGGCTTGGTTCGACACCGACGCCGCCGGCGCGAATAGCGTGTTCGAAGTGGTCGCGGGTGAAAGGCAAAGCGTGAGATGCGGCGAGCGCACCGAGCAGGCTCGCCGAGATGACACTGCCCGACTGCTCGGCGATGGCGGCAAAATCAGCGACGATGCGGCGTTTGGCAGCCATAGCGGCGGCGTCTGTAACAGTTCCACTGTCGGCGGTGCCATCGCCAGGTTGGGCCTTTTCGGAGACGGCATAGGCGCGCTGGCTCGAGGCGATCAAGGTAGTGCGATCAGGCGTGACGAGGCCGCGAAGGATTGCGCGGCCGGCCTCCATAAACTCTGCGGCGATGACGACATCAACATCGCCGGGAACCGGCATCAGCGCGAGCACAGGCGGTGGCCCGCTGGCGCGCCGGCGGATCATCTCGATGTAATAGATCGTCGCGCCAGTGCGTTGGGCGACCCCGGGAACCGAAGTCGCTTGCACGATGTAGCCGTTGCTCTGGGCGACTTGCGCGATCCAGTCGCCGAGCACGCCGCCGCCTTGGCCACCCATGGCGACGATGGCCAACGAGAGGGGTCGGCCGGTTGAGGCTGCGTTGTCGAGGCTGCCGGGAGCGTGATCCATGGTCGAACTCACGCCGGGAACGCGATGCGGCCGCGCTCGCGACGGCGCATCAGCCAGCCGATGACGGCGCTCCGCATGCGGGCGGCGAAACGATCGGCGGCGTTAGGATTATGCACAACATCGGCGCGATAGAACGACGGACAGAGTACGGCCGCTTCCGCGACCTCGCCGCAATTGCCGCAGCCGACACAGGTGTTGTCGATGGCAGCGACGGGATCTTCTTTAAGGGGATCATCGGTGTGTTTGACGGACAACGACGGACAACCAGACAGCCGAATGCAGGCATGGTCGCCGGTGCAGATGTCTTCGTCGACGCCGAAGCGGGGTTTGACCACGCGCTTGCCGGACTTGATGGCTGATTGCACCATCGGCTTCTCGCGCCGCTGTTTGTTGAGCATGCACTCGGACGAGGCGACGATGACCTTGGGGCCTTTTTCTGGGCTGGTCAGCGCCTCGCGCATGGTGTCGCGCAACCTGGCGACGTCGTAGGTGCGATCGATCTGGCGCACCCAGTTCACACCGACGCCCTGTACGGCCTTGGCGATTGGATTTTGGGTGGCGCGACTGCGGTTGTCGGCGCGCGACGAGAGGATATCTTGTCCGCCGGTGGCTGCGGAATAATGATTGTCGACAACAACAATCAGCCCATCAGATTTGTTGAACACGGCATTGCCGATGCCGGAGGTGAGCCCGTTGTGCCAGAAGCCGCCGTCGCCCATGATGGCGATCGGTTTCTTTTTGGCGGGCACGTTGAAGGCCGCGGCGGAGGCGGGGCCTAGGCCATAACCCATCGTCGTCGCGCCGATGTGGAATGGCGCGTTGATCGAGAAAAGATGACAGCCGATGTCGGCAGCGATGTGGTGCTGGCCGAGTTCTCTTTCGACGAGCTTCAAAGCTGCAAAAATTGGCCGCTCGGGGCAGCCGGTACAGAAGCTCGGCGGCCGCGCTGGCACAGTGGCCGCGAGCGCTTTGATCTTAGGGTGATCGAGCAATGATTTGACATCCGGCAGCCGGAGATCGTTTCGCATGAGCGAGCGGTCATGATCAGCAACGAAGCTGCGAATGCCTTCGAGCAGCACCGCGGTCGTGTATTCGCCGGCGATAGGGAGCGGATCTTTGCCGAACACGGGCGTGTCTATCTTGGCTTTGCGGAGAATGGCGTGAATGGCGGGCTCGATAAAAGCGGGCTGGCCTTCTTCGACAACGAGCAGCGCTGTCTTACCGCGCGCGAATGAAACGAGTTCGTCGTCGATCAGCGGGTATGTCACGTTCATAACGTAGAGTGGCACGCGACTGGTGCCGCTGATATCGGCCAAGCCCAGCAGTTCCAGCGCGCGGATGACGCCATTGTACATGCCGCCCTGCAACACGATGCCGACGCTGCCGGGTGCGTCGTTGAAGACTTCGTTGAGGCGGTGTCGCTTGATAAAATCTATAGCCGCCGGCCAGCGCTTCTCGATCTTTTCTTTCTCGTGCAGGTAAGATGCAGGCGGCAGCACAATGCGTCCGGTATCACGCACGGGGGCTTCGAGCGCTTGCGTGAGTGTGTAAGGCGGCGGCTTGTTGTCTTTAGCGATGAAGCTGCCGGTGACGTGGCAGGCACGAATACGTACTTCGAGCATAACCGGCGTGTTGGACGCTTCTGACAATGCAAAACCATCTTCGACGGCTTTAACGATGGAAGGCAGGTTGGGCCTTGGGTCGAGCAGCCAGATTTGCGACTTCATCGCGAAAGCGTGGCTGCGCTCCTGCATGATCGAAGAGCCCTCGCCGTAGTCTTCGCCGACGATCAGCAGCGCGCCGCCAGTGACGCCGCCAGACGACAGGTTGGCCAGCGCATCAGACGCCACATTGGTGCCGACGGGCGATTTAAAAACGGCAGCACCGCGGATCGGATACATAACGGAGGCGGCGAGTGTAGCAGCGGCAGTGGCTTCGCTGGCACTCGACTCGAAACGCACACCGTATTCCGTGAGGATGTCCTGCGCGTCAGACAGCACATCCATCAGATGCGAAATGGGCGCGCCTTGATAGCCAGCCACATAGCCGACGCCACACTGCAGCAGCGCCTTGGTGATCGCCAGAATACCTTCGCCATGGAACTCATCGCCGGCACCGAGACGCAGGTCTTGCACCTCTTTTGCAAACGACCGTTCGGCCATGGCGCTGTCCTCTGGTTGGATGCAAAAGGCGCGCGTGTCGGCGCGCGCTGCAGCGTAATGCCGCCACATATCGGAGCACATCGCACGCGCTGCACGCAAGACATTTCAAGCTTAAAGCATCCAACGGCAAAGCTTAGGCTTGCAGCGCCGCCCACATCTCGCGATCACGCACGTCAGTCCACACGACCGGCCAATCGATGCCACGGGCTTCATCATAGGCGCGCGATACGTTGAAAGGCAGGCAGTGTTCGTAGATCGCATAGCTACCGAACGGTTTGTCCATAGCTGCGCGCACCGCTGTGAAAGTCTCTTTCAGTGACTTGCCCTGGGCGACGGCCTGCTCGGCCGTCGCGAAGGTCGCCGTGAGAAAGTCGCGCGTGCCAGAAACGGCTTCCGAGACCTTTGCGGCACCGACGAGGGCATCACCGCGACCGGGCACCAGCGCCTTGGGTTGGAAGCCCTGCAGCCGGTCAAGCGTACGTGGCCAGTCACGGAAATGCGCGTCGCCACAATAACACGCAGACTTATACTCCACGAGATCGCCGGAGAACATCACACCAGCATCCGGCACCCAGGCGACGGTGTCGCCAGCCGTGTGCCCACGGCCCAGCTGAATAATGTCGACGCGGCGTTTACCCAGCCACAACGTTATGCTGTCTTTGAATGTCAGCGTCGGCCACGTCATGCCAGGCGGCACGCTTTCGACGCCGCGGAACAGACGTGGGAAGCGGCCGATCTCGCTGGCCTTGTCCTGCTCGCCGCGCTCGATGATCAGCTTACGCGTCTGCTCGCTGGCGATAATTTCCGACGCGTTGAACGCCGAGGCGCCGAGCACCCGCACTGCATGGTAGTGAGATAACAGCACATACTTGATGGGCTTGTCGGTGACGGCCTTGACGCGGGCGATCACGTCGCGGGCCATCAGTGGCGTCGCCTGCGCGTCGATCACCATACAGCAGTCGTCACCCACGATCACGCCCGTATTAGGATCGCCTTCGGCGGTATAAGCATACAGCCCCTCACCGAGAGTCGTGAAAGAGACCGTTTTCTCAGCCATGTCTCCGGCCGAGGCAAATTTGGGCGTGCTCATGCGAAAGCTCCAATGCGAAGTATTACGTACGGTTGGCCACCGGGGTTGAGGTCCACCCCAGCATGGTCATGAACACGCCGAGTGCAAGAAAGAAGAAGCCGATTTCGAGCGAGGCGGCGGCGCGCTGGACCAGTGCGATGGCGACATCGGGAAACGGCCGCGTGTCGGCAGCCGTCAAGATCAACAACCGCGCAAGGTGCGGAAGCAGCGTGACAAGGCCGCTCACCAAAAGGACCGGCCCGATAGTCCAGTCGCGCCGGCCCATCGCGCGTCCGGTCAGCCAGGCCAGCCCCGGAACCACCACCAGGGTCAGCGCGAACAGCGTGGTGTCGAGGGCTTTCATGCGTCAGGCACCTGGGTAGCGAACAACCAATTGCTCGATGGCACCGAATATGGACGCGCCTGTGGCGTCCTTCATGTCGAGCCGGACTTTGTCGCCAAAGCTCAGAAATGGCGTTGTGGGCTTGCCGGCCAGGATGGTCTCGACCACCCGGACCTCGGCAAGGCAGGTGTAGCCGGCACCGCCCTCGGCAATGGATTTCCCAGGGCCACCGTCGCTACCCTTGTTGGAGACCGTGCCCGAGCCGACAATGGTCCCCGCCGCCAGCCGCCGTGTCTTGGCGGCATGGGCGATCAGATCAGCGAACGAAAACGTCATATCCTGGCCGGCGTTCGGCGCGCCAAGTGGCACGCCGTTGATGGCGGCGTGCAGCGGCAGATGCACCTTGTTGTCGCGCCATGCAGCACCAAGCTCGTCAGGCGTCACCGCCACCGGGCCAAACGCCGTCGAGGGCTTGCCGTGAAAGAAGCCGAAGCCCTTGGTCAGTTCGTTGGGGATCAGGTTGCGGAGACTGACGTCGTTGACCAGCATCAGCAGGCGAATATGCGATCCAGCAGTGGCCGGGGCCACGCCCATTCGGACATCGCCGGTGATGACAGCGACTTCGCCCTCGAGGTCGATCCCGAAGCTGGTGTCAGCGGCCAAAATGTCTTCGCGCGGCCCCAGAAAGGCGTCCGAGCCGCCTTGGTACATCAGCGGATCGCTCCAGAAGCTCGGCGGCATCTCGACACCCCGCGCGCGCCGGACGAGTTCGACGTGGTTCACATAGGCCGAGCCATCGGCCCATTGATAAGCCCGTGGCAAGGGTGCCATGGCCTGCGCCGGATCGAAGGCAATTGTGGCAAACGGCGCTGGCTTTCCCGCCGCAAGGGACCGCTCCAGATCTGCTGCCAAAGCCGCAACAGCCGGCGCAGCCGCGTCCCAGTCATCCAGCAGCGCTTGCAACGTCCTGGGACCACCAGAAATGTCAGAAACCCGCGCCGCTCGAGTCAGATCACGCGAAATGATCGCCAGCACACCGTCACGGCCGCCATTGCGCAAAGTCGCCAGTTTCATATGATAGCCCTTCTCAACTCGGCCTTGTCTGTCGCACTCCCCGAACCGAAGGTCCAGACTTGCCCCCCACCTGTCAGGATATCATCGCTCCATGACCATCAAGCGGCGGCAGTTTTTGACCGCAGGTGCACTCGCCACCGGGACCGCGGCGGCGCTTGCCGCGCCAGCCATTGCGAAAAACCAACCGGCCATCAAATGGCGGCTGACCTCCAGTTTTCCAAAGTCACTTGATACCGTTTTCGGCACCGCGCAGGTCTTCGCCAAGGCCGTCGCCGAGGCGACTGACAATGAGTTTCAAATTCAAGTCTTTTCCGCCGGCGAGATCGTACCGGGGCAACAGGCGTTGGATGCGGTCACGTCAGGTTCTGTGGAATGCGCACAAACGCCGACGTCGTATTACACCGGTAAAGACCCGACGCTGGCCTTCGGCACCGGCATTCCGTTCGGGCTGAACCAGCGGCACCAACAGGCGTGGTGGACCTTTGGCGGCGGCGGCGACATCGTCAACGAAAGCCTCAAGAAATTCAACGCCTATGCCATTCCCATGGGCAACTCTGGCACCCAGATGGGCGGCTGGTTCCGCAAAGAGATCAACACCGTCGAAGATCTTAAGGGCCTGAAGTTCCGCATCGCTGGCATGGGCGGGCAAGTCCTCGCGCGGCTCGGCACCGTCACCCAGTCAATGATCCCGGGCGACATCTATCCCGCGCTGGAACGCGGCACGATTGACGCAGCCGAATTCGTCGGCCCCTACGACGACGAAAAACTCGGCCTCTCTCGCATTGCCAAGTATTACTATTATCCCGGCTGGTGGGAAGGCAGCGCTATGATGCATCTGATCATCAATCTCGACCAGTGGGCCAAGCTGCCCAAAAGTTATCAGGCGATTGTCTATCAGGCGTGCGATCACGCCAACCTATGGATGATGGCCAAATACGACACAATCAATGCCCTGGCGTTGAAGCGGCTGTTGGCCGGGGGCACTCAGGTCAAGCCATTTCCGGCACCAGTGCTGGAGGCCTGCTACAAGGCAGCCACCGACTATTACGCTGAAATCGCCAGCCAGAACCCGCTCTTCAAACGCGCGCACGACAGCTTAGTCGCCTATCGCGGCGAGCAATTACTCTGGTGGCAGATCGCCGACCACTCCTTCGACACGTTCATGATCTCGGTGCGCAACAAGGGGTAGGAATGACGCCAGCCACGCTCAACGCGGCCCGTGTTCAACGCGGCCCGTGTTCAACTCGGCATGACCGGCTGAAGCCCAGCCCGCGCGCCCCGCCACACGCTCGCGAACCCTGCAGTAGTTGCCGGGCGTAGCCGCAGGATCGGCCGCTCGATCACCCGGTACAACAGGTCGGCAACGGCGAGATCAAGAACCAACAGCGGCAGTGCTGTCGCCGCGGTGATGTCAGCGATAAGAGCGAGCAAAGCCAACCGCCACCAGCATATGGCACAGATAAAGCGCGTAAGTGCGTGTGCTGACGAATTGCGCCAACCGCGCGACGGCCCTGCTATCGACCTCCGCAAAATAAAACGCCGGCAACACAAAACACACCGACACCGGCGCCACGGTCCAGTAGTACACATGCGCAAACAGACCGGTCTGCCCGGCCACCGGGTGATTGGCGAGGACGATCCACAGCCCGGCGATGCCAATAGCTGCGAGCTGCCCGCGATACCTGGCTGCCTCTGCCCCAAATCGCTTGATCGCCAGATACGCAAGCGCTCCATAGCAAAGGGCGTCCAGCCGGAACAGCACCGGTCGCCGAAACATCTCCTCGAAGTCCTTTACGTCGCCCTGCCAGTGCCGCCCATAGCGCGCAGCCAGCGAGCCAGCGATGACCACCAACGCTATCCGCACCAGCAGCGGTTCAAACCGCCATCCACGGCGGCGTCCGGCCAACAACGAGAGTGACAACAGCACATAGAACCATTCTTCCAGCGTCAGCGTCCACGACACGCCAAACCAGTTGTGAGTGTGCACACCGCCGCCAGTCCAAAGGTTCTGCGTCATCGTCACGAAGACGCCAAGCTCAGGCAGCCGTGTGAACTCGCCCATCACGGCAAGCCCGCTGCCACTCATCGATGAGACCTGCAGCGTCACCACCACGTGCGCGGCCAGAGCCAGGAAATAAAGCGGCAGCGTCCGCATCCAGCGATTGACCAGAAAGCTCGCCAGCGCATCGGCCGTGGCAATACCATCGAACCGCTCGGCAATCATCTGCGCGATCAGAAACCCACTGAGGGCAAAGAACACTTCGACGCCAACAAAGCCCCACTGTTCCAAGGGCGCCCATGCAATCGGCATGTGATAGACGACCACCGGCAGAATGGCGCAACAGCGAAGCACATCGAGCCCCACGTTGCGGCACATTGGGTGGCCTGCGGACATTGCATGGTCCTCATGCGCCCCACCAAATGCGAGGCTGCAACGCGAGGGTGCAAGGTTCAGTCCAAGTGCGCGGCACGCGCTGACGGAACATCCCAATCCAACTCTGTGCCAAAATGGAACGTCCGATATGGGATCAGACCCCAAGGTGCGACGGTGCGCTTCTGAAGCGACTATCCAATCATATCTTCAAACGGCACGATGGTACTTTTCACCGTCTTCATGGCCATCGCCTGCGCCACCGCATCTTTGACGCCATCGAGCGTGAACGGGAACAGCGTCTGCATCTTGCGCCACGGATACTTGTCGCGCGCCTTGTAGAGCATCTCGACGCCGAGCGGCAGGTCGTTGGCCGTAAACGCCCACGAACCAAGCAGCGTGATGTCTTTTGTACAGATGCGGTGCCAGTTAGTCATGATCGGGCCGGCGTCGGTGAACTGCCCCATCTCGATATACGTCCCGCAATCGCGCAGAAACTCGATGCCTTCGGGCCCCGCCGTGGGATGCCCTGAGCAGTCCATCACCACGTCCGCGCCATACCCGCCGACGATATCGCGCACCGCCTTGATGCGCGCTTCAGCCGTTACGTACTTCTCGATGTCAACCGTGGCCTCCGCACCGAACGCCCGCGCCAACTTCAAGCGCGGTTCTTCCGGCGCGCCCACCGCAATCACCCGGCCGGCGCCCATTTCCTGTGCAGCCGCGATGGCCAGAATGCCGATCGGTCCAGTGCCCTGAATGACAACCGTGTCTCCCCACTTGAAACCGCCGGCCTTGATCGCGCGATTGAAACCGCGGATACACGACGTCAGCGGTTCCGAGAGCGACCCCAAAAGCAAGCTCATGTCGTCGGGCAGTTTATAGATTTTCGTCCCCGGCAGCTCACCGAGATCCACATAGACATATTCGGCCCACCCGCCCCACAAATGCGGCGGCTTATCGAAACCGAGATAGCGCCCATAATACACGGGCGTCAGGCACTTGTTGGCCTGCTCGGGGTAGCGCTTGCACCAGTCGCAGAATCCGCACGGCATCAGCGGCGGCAGCATCAGCTTGGACCCAACTTTGATCGGCTTGCCCGAGTGATCCGTCTTCAGCTCGCTGCCGATTTCAACGATCACACCCGCGAGTTCGTGCCCCAGCGTGAATGGCCACGGCAGCGGCTTTGGCCAATGGCCTCTCAGAATGTGCTGGTCTGTTCCACACACCCCACACGCGCCGATTTTGATCAACGCGCCCTTCGGTGGCACCTTCGGCCATGGCACCGTGTGCATCACAGGCTCCGCGCCCGGCCCCGCATAAGTCGTCACGCGGATGGGTGGCTTCGCAGTACCCATTTTGACACCGGCCTTTGCCACTGATTTCACCTTGCCCGCCACCGTCGCCTCCCATCACGCTGTTGAAGCCAGCAACGGCAACTATCGCCGCAGCCGCTAGCCATGCCAAGGCACCGTTGGGGGCATTTTTGGGTCTCTTGTGAACTGTTGACACTTGCCACACCACGGCGCGACGGACTTGGGTCGAATGCTTGTGGGTTCTCCCCACTCAAACCTCGTGCAACGCAAGAACCGGGTCGCCCTGCAGCGGCGGACATGCCTCAGCTCTGCAAGCAGTGACCATGAGGCCGCCGTGACAACATCTGACCTGCCGACCAAAACGCCCCGAACATTTCCAAGCTTAGCGACCGCATCAATA
Organism: uncultured Alphaproteobacteria bacterium; assembly: GCA_963847145.1. Lineage (GTDB taxonomy): Bacteria > Pseudomonadota > Alphaproteobacteria > Rhizobiales > Hyphomicrobiaceae > JABFRJ01. Next base: position 813,062 of record CAWJYN010000007.1, on the reverse strand, counting down.
GCAGCGAATTTCTCTGATCAAATGATGCTGGCGCTGCTGCCGCTGGTGCTGGTCGCTGCGGGGGCCAGTGCGCAGACCATCAGCTTTGTGGTTGCCGCCCATGCAGCAGCTTGGCTAGTCGTGTCACTGCCCGTCGGCGCCTATGCCGACACCATGTCGCGGCGCACCATCATGACGATGGGCGCACTGGCGATCATAGCCAGTGCTGCGGTGGGGGCCGCAGCACTTAGCGCGCACTTTGCACCGCCGTGGCTGCTTGGTTGCACGGCATTTGTGATCGCCGCAGGCGTTGTCATGCTGATCCTCTCAGTGTTTGCCCTCGTGCCGAAGGCCACAACGCCCGCAAAACTGCCGGCCGCCAATGCCATCCTCGAATTTGGACGCGCGGTGGCCTGTATCGGCGCGCCGTATATCGCGTCGCAACTGGTCACCAATGGCGCGAGTGCAGGCGGTTTCGGCCTGGCACTTCTGGGCGGTCTTGCCGCCTTCATCGCCGCGCGGCGCTTGCCCGTGGAGCCGCTGGCCGCAGGCGGTCCGTCGATCATCGACAGCATCCGCGATGGCGCCGCGTTTGTCATGCGTGAGCCGATCCTGCGGGCGATCGCGCTCTGTGCCATTGCCTGGAACTCTGCGTTCTTCGCGTTGACCGCAGTGTTGGCACCCTACGCTGTGGCCGAACTTGGCATGTCGCTCGAAGAGATCGGCCGCGCCTGGTCCGTCTATGGCCTCGGTTTGCTGCTGGGGTCGGTGGCGGCAGCACCCATGATCGCGCGGCTGCCCATCAGCGTTATGTTCATTTTCGGACCGGCAACGTCGGGCATCGCCGTGCTGTTTTTGGTCGTGGCAGCCTCACGGGGGACGACGTGGCCTGTAAGCTTCGCGCTGTTTTGCCTAGGGTTCGGACCGATGACATGGCTGGTGCTGCAGACCAGCGTGCGGCAGATAGTGACGCCGCAAGTGCTGCTTGGCCGGGTCGGCGCAACGATCACGACAACGATCTACGGCGTGCGGCCGCTCGGCGCGTTGCTCGCAGGCGCGGTAGCAACAGCGTTTGGTATCCGTGCGGCGTTGTGGTTGGCCGTCGCACTGTTTTTGATATCGTGCATCGCCTTGCTAATGTCGCCAGCGGCGCGGCTGCGTGAAATGCCGAGAGCCACTTCATCGGTAGCATAAACCTCGACGTTGGCCGATGGTCCGACTATCCTCGTGTCTCCCGATCATTGAGAGATACCCATGCCTACAAAGCCCGACGACTACGCGCGTCTCATCGACGTTGTCCGCCGCCGCCGCAGTGTGCGGCGGTTTGCACCCGGCCAGACCGTGCCACGGGCGACGCTGCTCGACATCGCAGAGGCGAGCCGCTGGGCGCCAACCGGCGCCAACTCGCAGTGCTTCGATGTGATCATCATCGATGACGCGGCAATGCGAGAGAAAGTTCTCGACGTGTTTCTTGCGCAATCCAACCGGCTGATCGACCACGTCAAAGGGTTTCCGGCGGTCAAAAAGACTTACATGGCCAACACAGTGGCGATTTTCATCGTGCTGGAAGATCGCCGCTGGACGGCTGCGTTTCCGCGCGCCACCTCGCCCGAATGGGCGCAGGAATATGCCGAAAACAATGAGCGCATCTTGCTGGCGTCAATTGGTGCGGCCGTGCAGAACATTCAGCTGGCCGTCACGGCACACGGGCTGACATCGGCGTGGCTGTCAGGCGGTGGCGAGGACACCACCAACCGCGACTTGGCGGCGCTGCTGGGATATCCAGAGACCCTGCGCGCGGTCGGCACCATTCCCGTTGGCGTGCCCGAGAAAGATGTGGCGAGCCGCTACCGCCGGCCGCTCGAACAGATGGTGCACTGGAACCGCTATGTGCCCGAGCAATACCGGCCCCAGGCGATGGTTGATCACTATGTCGAGGGGGTGCGCCAGTTCGCCATGTATCGTGGCGTCGAAGACGTCACGCAATGGGACGACGTTGAAAAACGCCTCGCCCCGTGGCGTGAGGCGTACACGACAGCCGTGGCGAACAAGAGCGGAAAACTGTAGGGCGGATCAGGACGCATTTCGCGCCTGCCATCCACCGCTATTGGAGCCATTTGGCTCACCCCAAAATCGCAAATGTCCCCGTTGCGAACGCCGATGGCTTGTCACTGTCCGCTTCGCGGATCTCGGTGGTGCAAAACGCCAGCGTGCGGCCAAGGCGGATGACTTTAGCGACGAGGATCGCATCCGCTTTGGTGATCGCGCGCATATAGTTGATCGTCAGATCGACTGTGGTGATCGGCTTTTTGAAGCCACCCATGGCAGCAGCCAGCGCGATCGCCATGGCGGTGTCAGCACCCGCCACCAGCGTCTGCCCGCTCATGATGCCGCCCAGGCGGCAGAGTTGATCCGAAAACGGAATACGCATGGTCAGCGCCCCGTCGCCCACCGCTTCCACCGTGATCCCGGTCGCACGCACCCAAGGCGCGAAGAACTCGGCCAGCGCTGCGTTGGCGGCTGCCACATCAAACATTGCGTCCGGCATCAGCGCACCACCCTGAGAGCATTGATGGCCGCGACGATGCCGCCGGGTTGATGCGGAACACCGGCTTCCGCAAGCGCCAGCTCGGTGGTCGCGATGGCACCCAGCAACATCGGTTCGTTGAGGTCACCCAGATGGCCGATGCGGAACGCGCGGCCGTTGAGCGGCCCAAGCCCGCTACCGAGCGCCAAATTGTAGCGCGCTTCTGCGAGAGCCCGCACGGCGTTGGCATCATGACCATCTGGCAACAGAATGGTGGTCACACTGCCCGACACCCGCGTTGGATCGGCGCAGAGCACTTCGATGGCTTTGACCGCCCCGCTAACGCCGGCATGCGTCACTGTCGCGTTGCTTTTTGCGTTGCCGCCCCAGGCGGACACCGCAGCGCGGGTCGCTGCACCCAGCCGTTTGTGCCGTGCGAGTGTGTGCTCGAAACCTTCAGCCTCGATGATCCGCACGCCCTCCGCAAGACCAAGCATCATGTGCACCGGCGAGGTGCCGGGAAAGCGTTGCGGCTTGGTAGCCAGCAACTGCTGCCAGTTGAAGTAGCTGCGCGGCGTTGTCACGGACTTCGAGCGATCCAACGCCTTCTGGCTGATGCCGGTGAGGCTCATGCCGGTCACCATCATCAGGCCCTTCTGGCTGCCCGAGACGACGATATCGAGGCCCCACGTGTCCATCTGCAGATCGATGGACCCGAACGACGAAATCGCATCCGCCAACAACAGGGCTTTGTGGCCGGACTTGTCGATGGCTTTACGGAACGCGGCAAGCGGGTGCACTACGCCCGTCGCGGTCTCGTTGTGGACGGCGAGGACGCCTTTGATCGCGCCTTTGGAATCAGCCTTGAGGCGCGCTTCGAGATCGGCGGTGGCGACGCCGGTGCGCCAATCGGCCTTCAAAGTTTCGACCTTGAGGCCCAGATCGCGCGCCATCTCGGCCCAGTGCGAGGCGAAGAACCCGCAGTCGAGCGCAAGAACTGTTTCACCCGGCGAGAAGCAATTGACGAGCGCTGCCTCCCATGCGGCGTGCCCGTTACCGGCATACAGCAACAAGTGCTGCTCGGTGCCGAGCATCTGCTTGATGCCCGCGTGGATGCGCGCCTGCACACCGAGGAATTCCGGCGCGTTGAAGTCCATCGTCGTGTGATGGAGCGCCGACAGCACACTATCGGGAATGTTGGTTGGGCCCGGCCCGAAGAAGAAATGACGGCCGCGCGGGGCGGCGGGGGTGTTCTTGAGCGGTGGGGTCGTGGCGGACATAGATGATCCCTTGAGCAGTCATTCTTCATCTCAATTGGCTGTAGACGTAGGTCGGGTCAAGCGCTTCGAGCCGCGACCCAACACTTCGCGCCCGGCAAGCAATGTTGGCGCGCGCGTCGATACTGTCCACCGAAGCTCGAGCCACCCTACGCAACCCGCACCGTGTCAGCCCACGCCAGCCACTGCCGCGCGCGGGCATCTGGGTCGGCGGCGTTGAGCACATCGCCCACCACAGAGCAGCCGTCGGCGCCGGCGGCGACAATGTCGGGTGCTTGCTCAAGCGTGATGCCGCCGATGGCGATCAGTGGGCAAGCCGCACCGATGTTGGCGCGCCAGGCTCTGATGCTGGCGATTCCTTGCGCAGACCGCCCCGTCGACTTGGTGGTGGTCGGGTTGATGGGGCCAAGCGCGATGTAGTCAGGCTCCGCTTTGAGCGCAAAAGCCAGCTCAGCGGCATCGTGCGTAGAAAGACCGATACGGATGCCAGCGGCCTTCAAAGTGGCGAGGTCTGCATCAGCGAGATCTTCCTGGCCCAGATGCACATAGTCGCAACCCACTGAAAGCGCTTCACGCCAATAGTCATTGACGATCAGCTGGCAGTCGGCATGTGCCATCACCGCGTCCATCGCTGCCACAATCTCACGCCGTGCGGCTTCCGACGACAATCCCTTGGCGCGTAATTGGAGAGTGCGCACGCCCACGCGCGCAAACCGCGCCACTGCCGCCGCATCCGGCACGATGAGATAGAACGGATCGAGGTCCGACAGATTTTTCGGCATGATAGCAGCTCCGCTCATCAAAACGCCAACTGCACTTTCATGCTCTTGGTGCGGTCGCTGGCAAGTTCGAAGGCCTTGACGGCGTCGGCCATCGGCATAGTTTCGCTGATGACGGGGCGCACGTCGAGGCGGCGCGCCCCGATCAGGTTGGCGGCAAGTGCGAATTCTTCGTGAAAGCGGAAGGTGCCGCGCAGATCGATTTCCTTGGCGACGATGGTGTTCATGGGCACGGTCATGGTGCCGCCGATACCGACCTGCACGATGACACCTTGCGGGCGCACCACATCGAGGCCAGCAACAAGCGCGCGCTCATTGCCGGAGCATTCGAGCATGACGTCGAACGTACCTTTATCGGCGGCATACGTGGCCAACTGCGCACCGTCAGTGGCGACGTTGATGCAGCGATCAGCCCCTAGGGACGTTGCCAATTTGAACGGCGTGGGCGTGACATCAGTGGCAACGATCTCGCGCGCACCAGCGTGACGCGCAGCCATGATTGATAGCACGCCGATGGGCCCGCAGCCGGTAATCAACACGCGGCTGCCGGTGATCGGTCCAGCGCGCTGGACGGCATGGAGGCACACAGCCATCGGTTCACACATGGCCGCTTCGCCCGCAGTGACTGTGGGCGGCACGAGGTGGCACTGGCTGGCATGGGTGACGAGGTGCTCCCTGAACGCGCCTTGCACGTGCGGGAAGCGCATGGCGCTGCCGTAAAAGCGCATATCGAGGCAGTGCATCTGTTTGCCCTCAAGGCAGTAGCGGCAGCCGTTGCAGGGGCGGCTCGGGCTGACGGCCACACGGTCGCCGACCTTCAGCGATGTGACGCCCGCACCGAGCGCGGCGACGGCGCCAGCAACTTCATGGCCAAGCGCGATGGGCTCACGCACCCGGATCGTGCCGAAGCCACCATCGTGGTAGTAGTGCAGATCCGAGCCGCAGATGCCGCCGCGCTCGATGCGCACCAGCACTTCGCCCGCTTCCGGTTGCGCCACCGTCACAATGTCAATGCGCAGATCATGCGCCTTGTGGAGAACAACGGCACGGGCGGTAGTGGACATGACGGGTCTCAAGCTTGCTGAGTGAGGAACGGGGCGATAGCGTCTGCACAATAGCGTCTGCACAACAGTACAACGCGCACCTTGCAGCCGGGACCCCGCATGTCAAACTCTGCACCAGACGAACTCGAATTCCAAGGCGCCTCAACCGCTGCCGCGCCGCTGGTGGCACTGCGCTTGGCTTTGATCGAAGCCGCCAAGGCCATGGCGGCGGCGGGCGTGCCACCGGCGCTGCTGATCAACATGCGTTGGTCATCGCGCCAGCCTGCGGCGATCCATCCGTTATCCCATGATGCCGATCTGTCCTATCGCGAGAGCTTCGGCGGGTTCCGGCCACCTATGGAAGTGCGATGGGCGGATCATGACGGGGTACGCGTTCTGATCCGGGGACGAAAACCAGCTGCGCCGGCCAGCGCTGGACAGGTCTGGGGCGGCTTCACGCTGCCGGAGCTGGCGCGCCAATACAGCCCGCGCACCCTGGTGCCAGACATGGCCGCGATCTTCGATGCGTGGCGGCTCGACGGCGCAGCATTCCGCGCCAAGCACTTGACTACCGAGCTGCCGTTCGGGCCGACAGCAAACGAGACAGTCGATCTCTATCTGCCCGATGGGTCGAGCGGCGCACGGCCGTTGTGGATCTTCATCCATGGCGGCTACTGGCAGGCAGCCGACAAGGTGCAACACGCGCAATTCGCAGCGGGGATGCTGGCTGCGGGCTTTGCCGTGGCGATGCCAAACTACACCTTGGCGCCGGCGGTCACGATCCACACGATCGTGCAGCAGATGCAGCGGATGCTTGTGTTTCTGGCGCGCGAGGCACCAGCGCTCGGCTGCGATCCGGGCCAGATCCATCTCTCCGGCCATTCGGCAGGCGGGCAATTGACGGCGCTGCTGGCGTGCCTGCCGGAGGGACAGTTGATCAGGTCCGCGCTGCCGTTGTCGGGCGTGTTCGACCTCGTACCACTGTCCCACCTTCCCATGGGCAGCTTCCTTGGTCTCAACGGCGCCACCGATATCGCGCTGCTCAGCCCGCAAGGCCTCAGGCCTCTGCCGCACATCCGCATCGGCGCAGCCGTCGGCGGCGGCGAAAGCGCCGAGTTCCAACGCCAGACAGCAGACTACGCCAAAGCGCTCAACATCCCGTCACTCGCCATCCCCGGCAAACATCACTTCGATTTGCTGGACGGGTTGAATGGGGGTGAGTTGCTGGAGTTTGCTCGGGAAGTGATGGGGTAGGGTCAATGAAACGCACAGGTTGGGTAGGGCGTTTCAGCGAGACCCGACGCGCGCGCCACCTCACCGCTGCGCCACCCGCGCGCGTTCGATCTGCGCGGCATCACACAGCACATCGACCATGGCGGAGAAATCCTGCCCGCCTTGGCCGCGCGCGCGTGCTGCGGAGAACGCTTCGCGCGCCGCAGCGGCGACTGGCACAGGCACCCGCGCGGCATTGGCAGCAGCGACAATCAGCGACAGATCTTTGTGGGCGAGATCAATGGTGAAGCCGGGCGTGGTATCTCCCGCGAGCACCTTGTTGGGCCAGTTGATCTTCAGCTGACCGTTGGTGGCGGTGGTGCCGTGAATGACGTCGAGCGTCTTCGTCAGATCGAGCCCGAACCGCTGTGACAGCGCCAGAGCCTCGGCATTGAGCTGGCAGGAGACGATGGCCAAGTAATTGTTGACCAGCTTGGTGCGTGTGCCGGCACCGCCAGGACCGCAGTGATGGATGGTGGTGCCCATGGCTTCCAGCAACGGCAGCACGGCTTTGAAATCGTCTGCCTCAGCGCCAACCATGAACAGGCTTTCGCCACGGTCGGCGTGCCAGGCCAGACGGCCGATCGGCGCGTCGACGGCGCGCATACCGAGCCGCTTTGCTTCGGCGTGGAGCTTGTCTGTCATCTCTGGTTCAATGGTGGACAGATCCATCACCAGCGTTCCAGGCTTGGCGTGCGCGAACACGCCATCGGCACCGAGGATCACCTGATCCACTTCGCGGCCTGTTGGCAATACGGTAACGATGATGCTGCATTGGCGCGCCACGTCTGCAACCGTCGGTGCAGCTTTGGCGCCCAGCGTGACGAGCGCTTTGACCGGCGCCGGCGCGATGTCGTGCACAAACAGCGCAAAGCCCTTCTTCAAGCAGTTGGCCGCCATGCCGCGCCCCATCGCGCCGAGACCGATAAAGCCAATGGTGGTGTCGCGCGTGGTCATGAAGAGCTCCGAGGGGGCGGCAAAATTCGGGACAGTCACCCTTTCCGCTGAAGGCGAACGCCGTCGTCGCATAAGACAAATCGAAAAGCGTGACTGCCCCGGCTTTTGCTACTTCGTCAGCACGACGAAGTCCGTCCCTTTACCGGTCTCGGTGCTGATGCCGTGGTCGGAGATGATCAGCGAAGCGCCGGTCCAGAGCTTGCCGGAAATGGCTTCCAGCACGTCATCGGAAAACTTGATGCGATCGAGGGCCGCCGACGCCGGTGCCGGCACCACTTGACCGCGGACCTCGCTTGCCGCGGGTTTCGCGCCCCGTGGCACCGGTGGCGCATCGACGCGGGCCTGACCGGGAATGGTCAGCGCGACCCACTTCATCGCGCCACTCGACGCGCCGCCTTCTGCGGCCGTCGCATCGGGCGCCGCGACAGCCGTAAAGACATGCGTGCCAAGCGGAGTTTGCGGATCAGCGATGTCGATATCGGCTTCGAACACCGGCTCGAAGCCTTGCCTCACGAACACGCGCCGCTCTTTGCGGCTGATAAAGATCGACACCGGTTCTGTGGCGCGTGCGGCGATCCGGGCGGTCTGGTCGGCGGCGTCGCGCTCAGCCACGGCAGCTTTCGCTTCAGCGGCGGCGTGGAAGGCAGCGGCATCGGCTGCCTGAGCTTCACCGCGCGCGTGACCGTAGGCGCGCAGCGCGTCACTGTGCGCGGCATCGAGCGCTGCACGCTGACCGTCCAGGCGCGTCCGCTCGATCTCGCCCGGCGCTGCGCCAAGCGCTGAAACGCGGATCATCGACACCGCGGCGTCACGGCCAGCAGTGATCGAGCGCAAATTGCTTTCAGCCACACGGGCGGCGTCGGCCGCGGTGCGTGCCTCTTGACCGCGCTGGCTGGCGATTTCAATGAGGACCTGCGCGTCAGCCTGGGCTTCCAGCGCATGCATCTTGGCGCGGCCCTGCTCAAGCCGGCCGCGCTCAATTGGATTGAGCAGCCGGCCCGCGTTGCTGGCATCGGCCGGCAGCGCGCCAAGTAGCATGCGTCCTGCCGGCACTATAGCGCCAGGCAGCACACCGGCACCAAGCGCCGCAACCTGGCTGGCGCGCGTGAACGTCGGCGACGGCAGTGTGGCATGTGCGAAGCTAACCGGCGCCAGATCGCGATCTGCCACAATCACCCGCATGCCCATGCGGCTCATGCCGAACAGCCGCTGCGCAAAATCACCCGACAACCGGATGCAGCCATGCGAGGCTGGATAGCCGGGCAGGTTGCCCTCATGCATGGCCACGCCAGACCACGTGATGCGCTGCATGAACGGCATTGGCGCATTCGAGTAGAGATTGCTCTCGTGATAACGTTCCTTGCCGATGACGCTGAAGATGCCGGTCGGCGTGCGATGGCCGGACATTCCCGTCGAGACACCGGCGCGGGCAACCTGGGTATCGCCTGCGAACACCGACACGCGTTGATCGCCGATCGAGACGACGGTGATCAGCGGCGTGGACTGGATTGGGGCTGCCGGTCGGACGGTGGCCGCCGGTAGACTTGCCGCCAGCTTGACGGCAGATGCTTTACGGGCGCCGGACTTGTCACCGGGCGCAGCGTCAGCTGACACCACAAAGCCCACCAGTGCGAGTATGGTAGCGGTCACGGCACAAGCCTGGGCGGCGCTCAGGCCGGTCATCTGTTGCAAACGCATAACCGATTAACCCCTCTTAGGACACATCGACCTCTGACAAGCAGCCCCGGCCCAGCAGCAGGTGTGCACCGCAGCAATAACGCGCTGTACACCTTCAATTTAGCGTTCAGTCCGGCCCCGGCGCAAGAGCTATCGCGATCCGACGATATTGCGGCGTCGATACCTGCAATTATCGTAAGTGGCTCACGCGACAAGGTTAAGTGGTCGGCATCTCCATCGCGGCCGAGCCATAGCCTCGGAGCCAGACCCAGCGGTCTGCCACCAAGGGACCCCGCTCCACGGTCAATGCGACGAGATCAACCCGCCATCGACCCGGAAGATCGAGCCCGTCGTGTAGCTGGCCTGCCGGCTGGCAAGAAACGCCCCCGCCGCGCCGAATTCCTCAATGGTGCCGAAACGTCCCGCGGGGATCAGCGCCAGCGATGCTTTCTCAACCGCCGCCACCTCCACGCCCATCGCCTTCGCCCGCGCCGCATCGACAGTGGTCAGCCGCGGCGTCCGCACCCGGCCTGGCGCAATGCAGTTAACCGTCACGCCATCAGCAGCCACTTCAGCGGCCAGTGTTTTCGCCCAGCCCACCAGCGCCGCCCGCAGGCTGTTTGAAATACCCAGATTGGGCAGCGGCTCGACCACGCCCGACGAAATCACAATCAAAATACGCCCGAATTTCTGCGCCCGCATGGCGGGTAAGTGAGCCCCCGCGATCCCCGTCAGTGACAGAAACATCGACCGGAACTGCGCCAGCCACACGTCTTCGCCCACTTTTTGCACGGACCCTGGCGGCGGCCCGCCGCCATTCAGCACCAGCACATCAGACGCCGGCACCGCCGCCAGAAACGCCGCGACCGATGCCGGGTCGCCGAGGTTGCACAGCTGCGTCTTGGCCGTTGCACCAGAGGCCGCCTTGATGTGGGCGACGCCGGCTTCAAGCTTCGCCGCCGTACTCGACGAGATCAGCACATCCGCCTTTTCCTGCGCCAGCGCCGTGGCAATCCCCAGCCCCAGCCCGCTGCTACCGCCAAGCACAACGGCACGTTTGTTGGTAAGGCCAAGGTCCATGGTGCGCTCCGGGGTGGCGTTGCTGATTTCAGCTCTTGTAGCGCGCCAAATTGGGGACAGCCACCATCACGATTTTAGAGAGACCAGACAGTCAGCAAAGCTAGTCGAAACCGCCATAGCGGCTCTCCCCAGTTTCGCCCCCACATTTGCCCTGGTTAACGGTCGCCTTACGATTTCCATGATCTGGTGGCGGAGGTGCTAGCAGCCGCGCTAGACTTATGCGCGGCGATACCGGGTGGATCGAGGGTCACGTGGCGCGAGGGCAATCACAAGAGCGGACAGGATCAGTGCGTGCACGTTGCGCACCCGCGCTGGCGCTCGCTCTGTTGATAGCTGTTGGGCTCACCACTGTGTCCCTGGCACCGGCGCATGCGGCCAGCGGTGTCGTGATTGCGCCAGAGATCGCGCAACGGCTGACACCACCGCAACTTGCTGCCTATCGCAGCTACCTGACCGCACGCGCCGACTTTGAGCGCCAATCACAAGTCTATTGGACCCTCGTCGACGAACGCCGCGACAACCGGCGCAAAAAGCACGCCCAGCAACGCGCCTACACCGCCGACGACTACGTCCTCGAGCAACCACCGAAATACGCCGGCCCGCTGCTGGCACCCGACATCGCAGCGCTGGTGTCTGCAGCCAGACCGGTCGAGCCCGACAAACCGATGGCCGCTCTTGCCGACTTCCTCAACAATGCCAAGGACCGCTACGGGTTCGTGCCCGAGCGCACGACAGAGCATGAATTCAAACGGCGCTACGCAGCGGATGCGCTGGCTGCTGGCCTCAGCAAAGATCAGGTCGTCCGCGTCTATGCGCTGGAGACCGGCGGCCGCGGCACCTACGACATGCAGGCCGGCATCGATCCTGATACCCGCGCCGGGCGGCCGATTTCGTCGGCTATGGGGTACGCGCAGTTACTCAGCGCCAACTCGATCAACGAACTGGTGCGCCACGGCGAGCACTTCATCGCCCGCCTCGAAGCGATGGGCACGCCACAAGGGCGCGCGAAAATTGGCGTCCTTCGCACCATGATCCGTGAGGCAAAGTCGGTCCCCAATGAATGGCGCGAGCATCAGAGGTTGGCGCTGACGCCGCAGGGCCAAGGCATCCACGCCATCAACATTGACGCCGATATCGGGCCGTGGCTGCAGGTGCTGAAACTCAAAGGGCTGCTCGAGACCGCCGCCAAAGAAGCCGGCCGCACGTCGCTGAGCGGCGCCGAACTCGAACTGATGAACCTCGCTGGCCCCCGCACCGGCCTTGAGATGCTGCAGCCCATTGGACGGCAGATGCCGACGGCGAACTTCTTCGCCGAAGCCGCCTACTACCGTAACGGCGTCGTGCGCGAGAAGACCGGCGCCGAACTGCTCGCAGCCCTCGATGAGCGCATGGTAGCAGGCATGAAAAAGCCAGGCTCTATCGACTTCGCCCTGGCATTTGATGAAGTCGCCGCTGGCCTGCCGCCGCGGCCACATGCGCGGGCACCCCGCGAGGGCGGCCCCGCTGGTGGCGCAACGGGCAACGACACCGCTGCCATTTACGGCGATCGTTGACCGACCGCCTCTTGACCGCGACCACGCTTTGCCACCGGATGCCGCCGGCAACGAGTATCAGCTGCTTGCATCAAAAGGCACACACCATGGACGGCCCCACCACCGCCCCGTTCGCCCCCGACGACCTGGACGCCGCGCTAACGCGCGCATGGACGCTGTTTGCGCAAGGCGTTGCAACGCGGCGCGGGCCATTTCATACGCCGACGTTTGCCAACATCGCCGACGACGGCACACCGGAGGCGCGCACTGTCGTACTGCGCGCAGTGATGCCTGACACCTGGAGCCTGCGGTTTCACACCGATCGCCGGCCACAGAAATTTGCATCTCTCGCAGCGCGTCCTCGCGTGACACTGCACGCCTACGATCCCGCCGCCAAGGCGCAGGTGCGGCTGCGCGGAACAGCAGCACTCCACACCACCGGCGTCATCGCCGATGCCGCGTGGGCATCATCGCGGCCGATCAGCCGCGTTTGCTATGCGCAAGCGACGGCCCCGGGATCGCCGCTTGCGGTGCCGCAGCTGCCGGTGGTCCAAACCGGCACTCACGAAGACGTTGGCCGGCAGAATTTCTCAGCGGTGGTGATTACCGTCGATCAGCTCGAATGGCTCTATTTGCTCGTGCACGGCCATCGCCGCGCACTGTTCACGCGTGACGCCGATGGCAGCGTGACCAAACAATGGCTGGCGCCCTAAGCCACTTCGGCACAAACACGATGGTGCGGCAGAAATATCGCGCCCTGGACCGGCGGATGGCGCGACGCTTATCCGCCCACCGCCCCCGCCCACCATCAATGCAATGCGCGTTCCGTGGATAAGGCGCCCATCCGCGCCGTCATCCGCCACTGCAGAGCGACGACGGTCGGGCACAGAGATCCCGCCCTGGACCGGCGGGTTACACGCCGCTAACCCGCCCGACCGACCGTGAACGCCATCGATACTGCGCGGCCATCTCTGCACATCGGCTGGCGCCATGATTGTCTCCCGGGTCGACCGCATACTGGCTGCGCGCAGAAAGCGGATCGCACCGACCACGAAAACGTGCATGATCATATGCACCCCGGTAGCGTCCGCGGCCAATGCGGGCGCGTAGCTCTCGCGGCCTTGCCACGCACCTCTCTGAGCCGACTGGAGCCTACCCTATGACAGCCGCCGCCCAATCCCGTGCCGCGCTCCCCTTCGCCTTCGTCCTCGCCTCCGTCTGGGTGATCGTCGGGCTGTCGATGGGCCGCGCCCAATCGATGGGCCTCTTCCTCACGCCGATGACGACGGCTCTCGGCGTTGGCCGCGAAACGTTCGGCCTGTCCATGGCGCTCTCCCAGCTGATGATGGGATTGGCCGCGCCGCTCGCTGGTGGCCTGATCGACAAGCACGGCGCTGGCCGCATGGTGATAGCCAGCGTCCTGCTGACAATCATCGGCCTCGGGCTTTTCTACATCGCCAGCGAAAGCTGGCATCTGATGCTCGGCGGCATCCTCATGGGCGCTGGTGTCAGCGGCACCGGCGTCACGTCGCTGGTCGGGACCATCGGACGTCTCGCGCCGCCCGAGAAGCGCCTGCCGGCCATGGCCTCGCTTGGCATGGCCTCCGGCGTCGGTGGTTTCATGGCGCTGCCGTTGATCCACGTCTTGATCGAGCAGTTCGGCTGGCAGGGCGCACTGTTGTGGCTGATCGCGCTGACCGCGCTGCTGATCCCCGTCGCCGTACCGATCTCCGGTAAGCCGCAACCGGTCGAGGGTGCACAGCGCCAGCAGTCCGCAAAAGAAGCTCTCAGCGAAGCGTTCGCGCATCCGAGCTTCTGGTTGCTCGTCGGCGGCTTTTTCGTATGCGGATTCCATGTGTCGTTCATCATGGTGCACTTGCCGGCCTTCGCGCGCGATCAAGGCTTGCCGACTTGGGTGGGGCCTTATGCGCTCTCCGCCGTCGGCATCGCCAACATCATCGGCACCTATCTCGCCGGACAGTCGGGCAAGTACATCGAAAAGCGGCGCGGCTTGAGCCTAATCTACTTTGGCCGCGCGATCATCTTCGCGGGCTTTCTGGTGCTCCCGCTGACCGCATGGACGGTGATCGGGCTCTGCGCCGCGCTTGGGCTCTTGTGGCTGGCGACCATTCCGCTGACCAGTGGGCTCGTCGCCACGTTCTTCGGCACGCAATGGATGTCGATGCTGTTCGGCATCGTCTTTCTGTCGCATCAAGTCGGCGCGTTCTTCGGCGTGTGGCTCGCCGGCCGGCTGTTCGACACGACGGGGTCGTACACGACCATGTGGTGGCTCTCGATTGGCCTCGGCGTGTTGGCAGGGCTGCTCAACTGGCCCATCCAAGAACGCGGCGTCGCACGGCTTCGGCAGCCTGCACCGGCGGTATGATCCACAGTGTGGCAGTACCGTGGCGCGTTTCATGCTGTGAGCAAGAGACTTGTCCATGTTCGGTTCAGCTGGCATTCACGGCCGGGGCGTTATTGCTACGCCTACCGATTGATCTGCAATCGTCGCAACAATCACCAAACGGCACCCCGCAGACGCGGTGCTGCACACGAAGGGGGAAATCCCATGAAGACGTTACTCGCTGCTGTCGGTCTGTTGGCCATCACCGCCACCACCGCCTCAGCACAGTTCGGCCCTGGCCCGTTCCGCGGCGGCCCCCCACCGCCCCCTCCCGGCTATGATCGCGGCATTCACCCCTACGAGGGCCGCAATCATCGCGTCTGCCAGGAAAAATCGTTCCGCCTGCATCAGTTCGAACGCCGCGCCGCATCTGATGGCCGGCTCGACCGCCGCGAACGCTTCATCATGCGTGACCTTCAGCGCGATCTGGCCCGCACCTGTGGCGGCTTTCGCCACCGCGGCTTCTGATCGATCACGCGTTGACGCAGACAGTCAGGGAGGATGGGCAACCATCCTCCCTTTTTTGCATTTCTGACCGGCTGTTTCATCAGGAACTGTCATCTGCCTTGCGGCGGCCCATAATCGCTCCCATGATCCCGGCACGAGCCTTGCTGCGTCCCCCTGCAGCAAACCCGCTTGTCCGGCCGAACCCAGGGAGTGCCCCATGTTTGCCGCCCCGCCCAGCGCCTCCGTTCGCTGCGCCTCCATGCCCCGCGCCGCCGGCTTAGCGGCGTTCGTGGCTCTCCTGAGTTTTGTTGGTCCAGTCGCAGCCGGCCCACCCGCCGCCACATCGCCGCCTGCGACGGCACCGCAAGTGTTCGGCCCACAAGGCGAGCCACTCGGCGCGCCATCCCCTGCAGCCGCGCCCACCGTGGCACCAGCGCCCGCAACCTCTCCGGCGACATCGCCCGGACCGTTGCTGGTCCGCCCGCATACGTCCGAAACCGGCACAACCATGCTGTTCTGGAGCGGGGCGGTGGGCCCCAACATGCCCAACCTGATCTGGTCGGCGTTCCAGGAACATAAGGCCACAACGAAGCGCTTCGTGCTGGTGCTCAACAGTGGCGGCGGCTCAGTGATGGCCGGCGAGCAAGTCATTACCGTGCTGCGCGGCATCCGCGCGACGCATCGGCTCGACACCGAAGTTCGCAACGGCCGCTTGTGCGGCTCCATGTGCGTGTTCATCTATCTGCAAGGCCAGACACGCACGGCAGCGCCCGCCAGCACCTGGCTGTTCCATGAGATCACCCGGCCGGCCGCGCCTGATGCAAAGTTACCGGTGATCGACCGCGCCCGTGGCGATCAGCTGATCGCCAAATACTATCCAGCCGCCGGTGTCTCCGCTGTTTGGACGCAACAGATGAAACCGATGATTTACAACAGCGACTATTGGCTGACCGGCCGCGATCTCGTCGAAGCCAAGTCCGGCATCGTCACCTCGTTGCTCGGCAACATCCAATCACGGGTGCTCATCCCGGGCGGCGCAGATAGTCAGTAAAATCTTTGCCGCTCAATCCAACTGTCTCAAAAACGCAGTCATCGTGCTGTTGCCAGTCGCCAAGGCCGCGCGAATGCACATCGCATCGTTGCCACACGCATCGCGCGCTTTGCGAACCCCTTTCTCAGCGGACCGCACCCGCGCCACCGCGTTGGCATCCGACACGCGCCGCGCCTTGGCGACAGTGTCGGCAAAGAGCCGCGCATGCGCACGATCAGCCGCGGCCAACGTCGATGACGCACAGATGGCTCGCTCCGTGGCAGATTGTGCTGTGGAACAGCTGCGGCTTGGGCTTGCCGCCTCGGCCGTCCCGGTTGCCACCCACATCACACTGAGAACCATCGGTACCACTGCCGTAAAAGTACGTGCGCGCATGTCATGTCTCCTCGGCGGTTGCGTCGCGAAAACGATACTCTGTCACCTGCCGGTACACCGCCCCAGGCCGCAACGTTGTTGAAGGAAAGTGCGGCAGATTGGGGCTATCGGGCACATGCTGCGGCTCCAGTGCCAGGCCGGCGCATGCCTCGTACTGCACACCATTCAGCCCGGCCACGGCCACTGCCAGCTTATGGCCGTCATACACCTGCAACGCCGGCTCGGTTGTCCAGCACTCCATGGCCAGCGCCGTCCGCGGCGCAACCAGCGTTGCCGCATGCGCAAGCGGTAGCGACGGATCAGCGCCCAAGTCCACCCGCTCACGGTGCAAAATAAACGTGTTGTCGACCGGCGTGCGCGGGCCACCATCAGCAGGCATCAGCGCACGCAGAACGCGATAATCCAACGCTGTCCCTGCCACCGGCAAAAGCGCACCGTTCGGGATGAAATCCGCATCGATTGGCGCGTAGAGATTGGCGCGCACCATCAATTTGTGGCCAAGCACATCCGCACTGCCGTCCAGATTGAAATAGGAATGGTGGCACAGGTTGATCACCGTCGCCGCGTCTGTGGTGGCCGACAGCTCGATCCGCAGCGTCGCTGGCGGCGCCAGCGTGATGCGGCACGTCGCCGTCAGCGCCCCCGGATAGCCATTGTGTCCAGCCGGTGAGTGGTGCGCGAACACCACCGCTGCTGCGTCACCATGCAGAACCTGCCACGGACTTTTGCCGAACCCGGTGACGCCCCCGCCATGCAGCGCCGTGCGGCCATTCTCGTTCCGCGGCACCTGATAGCCAACCCCGTCGAGCACAAACCGGCCACCCCCGATGCGATTGCCGAAGCGCCCGGCAATGGCCCCCATGTGCGGCGAATGCTCTGGATAGTCCGCGGCGCGCGCCAGACCCAGCACCACGCGTTGCATCGTCCCATCGCGCCGCCGCACCTTGAGATCGCATACCGTCGCACCCAAGCCCATCACCACCCCAGCCAGCGCACCGCCCGGACTTGCAAGGGGAATGTCTTGGAATGGCTCAGCGGCCGGCATGGCAGCTCCTTGGGATGCGTTTGGCTGACTGTGCCGCGTCCCAACCCGGCGCCGCAAGGCAACATCGCATCAAAATGCAGCGTCGGAGCCCCTTCTGTTGACGCCAGGACACGCCCCGATGCCGCAGTAAGCCGCCGCGGCGTTTCTGCGGTGGACAGATCTAGCACAAGGCGGCATGCAGGCCGGACGTGCCGCTTTGCCGGATCTGCAAGCATGCTCACAGATATGCCCTTTGATGCCTCGACTGCCACGACCAGCCGTATTCGCCGCATGGTCGCGGCGGTGACCGCCGCCGTATGCCTGCTCGCCGCCAGCCCAGCGATCGCCGGCCCGGCACTGCTGTTCGATGCCACCGACGGCAAGGTGCTCTATGCCGAGGACCACGACGACGTCTGGTATCCAGCTTCGCTCACCAAAATGATGACCGCCTATCTGACGTTTGAAGCGCTGAAACAAGGCACCATCAAACTCGACACCAAACTCACCCAGTCAGAACTCTCCCATAGCCAGCCGCCCAGCAAAATCGGCATGCCTATCGGCGCGCAGATGGATGTCGAGTTGGCGCTGCAGTCTCTGATCATCAAAAGCGCCAACGACGTCGCGGTCATGCTGGCAGAGGGTATCAGCGGCGCGCAGGAAACCTTTGTCGTGCGCATGAATGCCACCGCCAAACGCCTCGGCATGTCGCGCACCAACTTTGTCAATCCCAACGGCCTCCCGGCCCCCGACCAACTGACCACCGCCCGCGATCTGGCCAAGCTCAGCACTGCGCTGCTGGCTGACTACCCGCAATACGCCGCCCTCTGGGGCATGGTCGACATGCACGTCGGCCGCATCCGCATCCGCTCGCACAATGCCTTGCTCAAGATCTACGAAGGCGCCGACGGCATGAAAACCGGCTTCACCTGCGACAGCGGCTACAACGTCGTCGCCACCGCGACGCGCGACGGGCACCGGCTGGTCGCCGTGGTGCTGGGCGAGGCCAGTGGTGCTTCGCGCAGCCTTCGCGCAGCCAACCTGCTGGAGCACGGCTTCCAGTACCGCGTGTGGGAAGAGGCCTTGCGGCCAGTCACCCTCGGCTCATTGGAGATGCAGGCGGACGCGCGCGCGACCGCCGTCTCGGTGCGCGATCAGGTGACGAGCTACGCCTGCGGCGGTCGCAAACGCCCGGCCGTCGCCAAGGTCCGCCAGAAACGGCTTGAGGCAGCCAAGCAGCGCCAGGCCGCACCCGCCAAAGGGGCGGTGCCGGCTGCCCCCCTGGCCCAACCCGCGGCCCAACCGGCAGCCGGCGTCGTCCCGCCAGTGACACCCGCGGCACCTCCCGCGCCCGCGAAGAAGTAAATCACCCCAGCGCCTGTTGCAGGGTCAACGCGATACAAAACCACACCTGTGTCCCAGGCTGGAACACCATTTGCGTCCGCGACGCCATCGGCAGCATCGCGGGGGATTGGCGCTGTTATTGCAGCACTGTTGGCAACACCGCGTTGACAACACCGATCCACCCTGGACACATTCGATGATGACCGCCGCAGCCAACACCCTCAGCTGGCACCCCGACGCCGACGTCACTCCGACCCCCCGCGACGTACAGTCCATGGCGGAAATACTGGAAGGCCGCCACGGCCTCTATGCGGCCGAAGTGGCCGAGTTCTTCTCCGCCCATCACAGCATTGCCGGCGATGCTGGCCGTTGCTGGGCCTGGGCCGGTGTTGCAGAGACCATCCGCCAGCGCACCGCAAAGCGGGTCCAGCAATCCTAACTTAACGTTGACGCTTTACACATCACGCACCAAGGGCGGCTGATTCCGGCCTCCCTCACGGCGTGTTGGACCCCGCAATGCCCCTTGACCAGCCTGCCGTGACTGTCACGCCAGTCCCCATCACTGACCCCGCCAGCGGCCCGCTGAACCGCCTCAAAGCGAGACTGTCCGACACCTCACCGCGGGCCATGGCCCAGCGCGACGCCGTCTTCGTCTTCTTTGTGCGCGCCGCCAGCGCCGCCGTTCTCTATCTCTCGCAGATCGTGCTCGCCCGCTGGCTGGGTGCCACCTCTTATGGCATTTACGTCTGGGTCTGGACCCTCGTGCTGGTGCTCGGCGGCTTGTCGCACTTCGGTTTGGGCCCCTCGCTGATGCGGCTTATTCCTCGCTACCGGGAGGCTGGTGATCTCGACAGCCTGCGAGGCCTGCTGATCGGCGTCCGCTGGGTGGCGCTGTTCGCCGGGTCGGTCATTGCGCTGATCGCCTACGCCTATCTCCGCAATGCCCCCGACGCCATTGACGACGCCTATCTTCTGCCCGCCGCTCTCGGCCTCATCTGCATTCCGCTGTTCGCCATCACCGACGTGCAGGACGGCCTCGGCCGCGCGCAAGGCTGGCTCTCGGTCGGCCTGGTCCCACCTTATGTCCTCCGTCCCGTCGTGCTGCTCGTCGTCATGTCGATTGCGCATGCAGCCGGCATCCCCATGGACGCCGCAACCGCCATGCTGGCCGCCATTGTCGCCTGCTGGGCAACCGCCATGGTGCAGACCTTGATGGTGCAGCAGCGCATCGATGCCGAGATCCCGCGCGGCCCCCGCAGCTATCACTTCGCGTCGTGGTTCCGCTCGTCGTTGCCGCTGCTGATTGTCTACGCCGGTGAACTGGTGCTGCAGAACGCCGATATCATTGTGTTGTCGGCGCATGTCCCATCACAGGAGGTCGGCATGTACTTCGCCGCCGCCAAGACGATGGCGCTGGTGCTGTTCGTGCACTACGCAGTCGGCAGCGTCGTCGCTAAGGACTTTGCCGCGTTGCAAGCCCGCGGCGACCAGGCAGCGTTGGCCGCCTACGCCCGTGATGCCGTGGTCTGGACCTTCTGGCCGAGCGTGGCCGCAGCGGTTGTCATCCTGCTCCTCGGCAAACCCCTGCTGTGGCTGTTCTCGCCATCCTTCGTGGAGGCCTATCCGGTGATGCTCGTGCTGGTGGCCGGCTTTCTATTTCGCGCCGCCGTCGGGCCAGCCGAATTCGTGCTCTCGGCGCTCGGCGAGCAGAAGGCTTGCGCCATGGTCGCCAGCATCACGGCCGTCGCCGACATCGCCCTCAACCTGCTGCTCGTGCCGGTGTTCGGCCTGCTCGGCGCCGCCGCCGCCACCGCCACCGCTCTCGCCCTCGCCGCCATTCTCTATGCGACAGTCGCCCGCCAAAAAACCGGCCTCGACATCTCCATCCTGCAGCTGCTGCGACGCCCGCGCTCCATCGATGCAAAGCCCAATCCGTAAGGCGGAAAAAGCGCCCTTCAGCACTGGCTTTTCTCACTCTGACAGCGCCTGCAGGCGTTGGTATCCGCCGCTGCCGTTACGGGCGGACCAGCTCGAACTCCAGCGTCTCATCGAAACTGCCGGTGACGGCGCAATCATCATTGCGGCTCGGTTTCCGGCCTTGTAGAACAACGCGGTTTCCGTTGACGATCCGTCCGCTGACGGCGAACTCCTTTGGCTCGCATCGCTTCGAGAATGTCACAGCTTGGCCTGTGACCATGTCGCCATTGCGCACACCGCTGAACAGCACCGTACCCGCGTTGATCCCGAGCGGCGCCAGTCCTGGCCTCGGCTTGTTGTAGACGATGCGGAGCGCGTTCGGCGTCTGCGGCTCCACCACCACCTGCATTTCAGAATTGTTGTGCCGCCACGACGTCGAACTGGCCGCCGGCTGACCGGCACGCCCGGCACTGGATGCCACCGCCGCTGTGCCTGCCAGCGCACCTGTGGTTGCTGTTGCCGGTGCTCTGGCAGCCGGGGCGTCAGGTTGCGTCGCCGCTGAGCGGACAGTACCCGCCGCCACTGGCGCCGGTTGTGCCGTCGGCTGCGCTCCAACGGGCTCCCGCCGGCCACTGCCGCTGCCGCGGCTGTTGTCTCCCGCCGATCCCTGCTGGCGTCCGCTCTCTGGGATACCAACCACTCGATCTCCACCAGGCCGCGAAGGCGTCGGATTGGTTGTCGCAGTGCCAATCGGTTGGTTTTGTGGCTGCGCACCGGACGGTCCTTGCACCGGCTGCTGTGGAGACGCTGTCGTCGTCACCGGCGGCGGTGCCGTTGACAATATGGCAGCAGCGATCGGCGCAGTCGGCGGTGGCGGCACCACATTGTGCCGGATCAAGGGAACGTCTGCGATCGTGTGCGGCTGCCTGAGCGAACGCACGCATGGTGGGGGCTCAGCCTTGCACCTCGCTGTCTCTTTTGCCTCTATCGCCTTCTCGAAGTCATCGTTCTTTTTTCGAGCCTCGGCGACCTTCCTCGCTTTCTCGGCATTCGTTTTGTCGATCTCTGCATTCTGCTTGTCGATCTCGGCCTTTTTCTTTGCCCAGGCCGCCTGCTCGGCAGCGTACTTGGTTCGATCATCATTGTATTTCTGCCGCGCCTTGCACCACTCCGTCGCAGCATTCGCACCTGCGCAGTTATCTTTCGCCAGCGCCACGTTCGTTGCCACCGGCCGGCCGCCCGCGCCGCTAACTCCAGTGGGACCGGTGTTTGTTGACTTGCCTATTCTTCGCACCACCCTGGGTGCCGCCGCAGGAGGAGGTGCCACGGCGGCCGTCGAGGCCGGTGGCTTGCTGGCCGGCACCGCCTGGGGCGCGCGGGTTTCCACTTTTTGCCGTTGCGGCTGCTCTAGCCTTTGCGGCCGCTCAATTCGGCGCACCTCTCGGCGGGCCTGAGGTGGCGGAACGGGCTTCACAATCGGTTTGCCGATGCGCCGTGCCGGTTGCCCCTTCTGGAGCGCGTCCTTTGGCGACGTCTGAGCTTCGGCGCCCTCAACGCTGAACGATAGGGCAACTGTTCCGGCACATACCAAAGTCACCAACCTCATGGCGTTCTCCAGTTCTATTGGCTGCAAGACGCTAACCGCTGCAATCGGCCTGCAAATAGTCTGGTTTGTTTGGGTTTTCCAAAGTGTAACCAGCACGCTGCATGCCAGCGCGAAGCCCCTTCACGTCGATGGTGCAGTGTCGAATGACAGGTTTCTGCGTCGCGCCGATCGATTCCTGCACCTCGATCGTCGAGACGAGTTCGAGTTTAATTTTGAAGCCGTCGTGGCTGAGAATGGAATTCACAAAATCCTTCCAGCTCGGCGCATAGTCTGCCGGGGAAACGAACATCATCTCACGGCTGATCGTCTTGCCTGGCTCCAGTGTCTCCGGGCCAGCATTGCCCTTAATGCAATACCAGCGCTCGCCACAGGCCGCGTCGGTAATCTCGACCACGTAATACGCACGGTAGGGAGCAAGCGTGCCGCCGAAATCAAGCGATAGGGTCTCAGTCAGGATGCGGGCCCGCCGTCCCGGCTCGGTGCGATGCTGATAGGCGAGCGGCATCACCGTGACCGTCACCTTGCTATCGGTCCATGCCGGTGTATTCACAGTCGCATCCCGCCGCGGCGGCTCGAGGGTCGAGCGAAACTGGACCTTCTGCAGCGGCAATGCAGCAATATCGGTCGGCGGCTGCCACAAGCTGATGCCGATCCCAGACGCAATCAGGGCCGTCGCCGCCAGCGCTGTCATTGTCTTGCAGAACGCGCCAGTTGTGCGCGTCTTGTGAATGGCGGCGGCGACTTCAGCTGCAGCGTTGCCTTGCACCGCGATGGCGTGCACCGAACGCAAATAGACCGGAAAGTCTTCAATCTTGAGGCTCGGGTCGATCATCACCGGAAACACATGGCCATCCGCTGATGGCCAACGCTCTCTGGCAAAAGCGAGCTCCGTCAAGGTGAAACGGCCTAGCGTGAGCGCATCACGGCTCGCCAGAAATACGAAGCGGTCAGCGCGCTCGATCGCCCGCCTGATCCGATCATTGTAGTCAGCCGATGCAACAAGGCTTTGCTGATCGAAGAAAACAGTATGCCCGGCGTTGCTGAGGGCCTGCGCGATTTCCTCCGCCTGCGCTCGTTGCGGCGTTGCATAGCAGATAAAAATACTAAGCCGCGAACACGCCGCTGGCAGAAAAGTTGCGAGCATCAAGCCCTCACAATACCCACACGGCGGTGAACATGTGTGCAGTCAGGCAAAACGGGGCGCTAAACGCAGCAATCTGCGGGAACAAATCGAGGCTTCACATCCCCTCGCCATGTATACCATTTTAACCTGACAAGTGCAATTCCAGTTGCAGCCGTGGGGCGCACTATCTCAAGTGTCCGAGGGCTTATGGTCGATCCATTGGATCGCCATCTGGGTTGCCCCGCCTCAATTCGCCGACCCGATCACCAGCGTCCAAAACGTCTTGAACTCGGTCTTGGGGTCTTGCACCAGCGCGATGCCCATGTGCTCAACGTCACCGAGCAGCAGGTTCTTGTTGTGACCGGGGCTTTCCTTCCAGCCTTTCAACACTTCGTCGATGGTGATCTGGCCGGTACCGACGTTTTCTGCCGCGACCTTGGCGCTGTAGCCCGTCCGCTTGACACGGTCCCATGGATTTGAGCCATCCGACCCGTAGTGCGAAATGCGATCCCACTTGGCAAGATCGCGGCTGTGCGCTTTGGCAGCTTCGGTCAACGAGGCATTGAGCTTGAGCGGCTTCAGCCCGCTCGATTGCCGGTATTTGTTGATCACGTCGCGCGCATGCTCGGCATCGAGCTTTGTCGCAGCATAGTCGCGGTCGGCGAGCGCGCCAGCCGGTGCTTTTTCGGACTGTCCCGCCGGCGCGCGGTCATCGAGGCTCGCGGTCCGTTGACCGCCCCATTTGCGCACGCCCGGCTCACCGCCCAGCGCACCGCGCGTTTCAGGGTCGGTCAGCTGTGATTTGACTTTAGTGGGGGTGTTCGAGGCAAGGCCCGAACTCAAGTTCACGCTGCCCATCGAGCAGCCAGCAAGGGAAGCACCGGCAATCAGCAACGACACAGCCACCGGCAACGCGACACGGCTCATACGCATACTCTCCGACGCAACACACACGGAACCACACACGGGGCCAAGATGCCGCGAAAACGGTTAACCCGGAGTTAAACACACAGGCGTTCGTGCCTGCTCGCGCACATAACTCTCTTGCTGAAGGGCGCGAACCGGCCGCTCCCACCCGCGGGCTCGTCTGTCTGACCGCACAATCATGGCGCCATTTCGACCGTGTTGTTTGTCGCTGCCGCCTCGACAAACCCGGAGCCGGCCGGACGCAACGAAACCAACATCGTGACGGCCATTTATCACGCCGTCGCCGCCCAGTTCGGCGTATGGCTGCCAAGCGGCACAGAAGGCAGGTCCCAGTGCGCCGGCGTTGCCGACAACAAGGCCGCATGACGGACCGCAGTCAGCGGGCCGAAGCCCGAGGGCGTGGTCTCCAGCAGATCAGCAAGGCTCTCCCGTGTCGGGTCCGGCGCGTGCGCGCCATTGGCCACGCGCGGCAACGCTTGCAACCAATGCCCGACTTGCGCCAGCGACGTCCGCACCCGCCAGCTGCCGCCATCCGACATCTGCCGCACCAGCGCCATCGTCGCACCGAACGCCAGCAGGTGCCCGGCCACATGATCCAGCGCCTGCGCCGGCAACTCCTTCGGGCGATCAACACGCCCATCGGCACTCGCTGCCTGCGCCTCTTCCCAGTTCAGCCCGTTGGCATTCTGCGTCAGGCTATCAAAGCCGCGGCGGTTGCCCCACGGCCCAACGTGCCCATAGGCCGACAACGACACCACCACGAGACCGGGATTGATGGCCACCAGGTCCGCTTCCGAAAACCCACGCTGAGCCAGCCCGCCTGGCCGGTAACCCTGGATGAACACATCCGCGCCACGCACCAGCTGGCGCAGCGTCGCGACCCCGTGCGGCGTATCCAAATCGAGATGCGCCGCGCGCTTCCCACGGCCCGTGTCGATCACCAATGACGGGATCGACGGCAAATGCGGACTGCTGATGTTCATCACATCCGCTCCATGCGCCGCCAGCGTGCGCCCAGCGACCGGCCCGGCGATGATGCGCGTCAGATCGAGTGCGCGAATGCCGGACAGCGGGCGCGCACCGGGCGGCCGGATGCGTGGCGGCGCATCGCCGATGCGTTCGATCTCCAGCAGGGGCAGGGCTGCAACGGCTTGGCCTTGTGGATGGGCAGCCCACTCCTCGGGTGTGCGTGTCATGGTGGCGACGAGTTTGCGCGCCGCAGCCTCCGTTTCAAACGTCGCTGCGTCCCATCCCATCAGCGCCGCCTGCACCGCCTCCCGCGTGTTGGCGCAGTCGAGTAATGCCAGAACGCCATCGCGATGGTGGGCGAAGTTGGTGTGAATGCGCACCCAGCGTGCATCCCGCGTGCGATAGAGCCCCGCGATTGGATCCCACATCGCCGCTGGCGACGCGTCGGTGCGCATGTAGCGCTCGCTGCGGATCTCGGCTGCGGCATGTCGCATATCGACAGACACGGTCTGCCGTATCCCCGCTCGCGCCCGATGCAGCACTGCCGCTGCCAACCCCGCCGCCGCAATAGCAACTTGCCCAATGGTGCCCACCGCAAAGCACGATGGCAGCACCGGTTCATTGCCGCTAAGCTGCACGTCGCCGAGTGCGCGCGCTGCGCCACCGGCGCGCGACCAGAGATTAGCGAGTTCGGCTAGGGGCAGAGGCTCTGACATGGCAGGCTCCGTTCGCAAGGCGCGATCGTTCAGCACAGCGTTCTAACGAGTGTATCACAGCACTTGCAGACGCCAAACAGCGCCTGTGCTGTGGGGGTGCGGCTAGCAATAGCACTGGTTATCGACAGGGTTTGGCACCCGAACTATACACACTCGACACTTCGCCCCACCGGACCATCGCCGCCCATGACCCAACTCCGCCTTGCCGTCACTGGTGCCGGACTCATCGGCCAGCGCCACATCGAGATGATCCAGGCGAGCGATGCGTGCACGCTCTCCGCCCTTGTCGATCCATCACCAGCAGCTGTTTCCTATGCGCGCGGTCTTGGCGTCCCGCTGTACACCACCCTCAACGATCTGCTGGCCACCGCCAAACCCGGCAGAACCATCGACGGCATCATCATCGCCACCCCCAATCATCTACACGTCGAACAAGGCCTCGCCTGTCTCGCCGCCGGTGTGCCGTCCCTCATCGAAAAACCCGTCGCCCATACACTCGAGGCCGGCCTCGAACTGCAAGCGGCCGCCGAGCAATCCGGCATTCCCATGATGGTCGGCCATCATCGCCAGCACGGCTCCAACATGGCCAAAGCGGTCGAGATCATCCAATCCGGCGCGCTTGGCAAAATCGTCGCTATCGTCGGCACCACGCTGTACTACAAGGCCGAGCAGGAAGGTTATTTCGATCCCCCCAATACCTGGCGCCGCGAGCCGGGCGGCGGCCCGGTGATGATCAACATGATCCACGAAGCCGGCAACATGCGCGCCCTCGCCGGTGACATCTCCGAGGTGCACGCGTTCGCCTCCAACGCCACCCGCGGCTTCGCCGTCGAAGACACCGTGGCCGTCACGTTGCGCTTCGCCAGCGGCGCACTCGGCACGTTCGCGCTTTCCGACACCGCTGCCTCTGATCGCAACTGGGAGCACACCTCAGGCGAAGACCGCGTCCGCTTCGCTGCCGGTCACACAGACAGCGACGACTGTTACTACGTCAGCGGTACCCACGGCTCACTCGCCATTCCGACCATGCGGCTGCAGCGCTATCCAAACACCGCAGACCGCTCGTGGCATAAGCCGTTGCCGTCATCCAAGATCAACATGACCGTCAACGAACCGCTCGCGGCCCAGATCGCAAACTTCTGCGGCGTCATCCGCGGCACCGAGCAACCCCGCGTTTCCATCCGCGATGGTGTGCAGAACCTGCGCGTCGTCGATGCTATCTTGCGGTCCGCCAAAACAGGGCAGACCGTGCAGCTCGCTTGATACTCGTTCAGAACCCAATCCCGTGGCCCGTGACGAATGATCGATGACCAGCGCCAAGCTGTCCCCTTACCGGTTGACGAACACCCACGCCCGCCACATCTGGCTGCGTGCACAGCGCCTCGACGTGACAGCTCCCTTCGGCAACGGCCCGGAGGCAACGCATCGTGCCGTCGAGCATCTCGGCTACGTGCAGATTGATACGATCAACGTCATTGAGCGCTGTCATCATCACATTCTTTTCACGCGCATCCCCGGCTACCAGCGCGCCCATCTCCAGCAAGCGCAGACAACCGACAAATCCGTCTTCGAATACTGGACGCATGCGCTGGCCTATGTGCCGACCCGCGATCTCCGGTTTTTCCTTGCTGACATGAAGCGCCACAAAGCCGCGCCCAGCCGTTGGTTCGAAAACGTGTCGCCCGCCGACACGCGCAAGGTTCTCACGCTGATCAAACGGCAAGGGCCGCTGTCGATCCGCGATATCGACGACGACGCGCTGGTCGAGAAGGATCATCCCTGGGCCAGCCGCAAGCCCTCCAAGCGCGCCTTGCAGTTTGCCTTCTTCACCGGCCAGCTCACAATCTGCGAGCGCGTCGGCATGCTGAAAAGTTATGAGCTGACGCAGCGCCATTTCGGCTGGGATGCCCAACCGAAGCCGGCCTCGGAATCAGACATCGCCGGCTATCTGCTCGACCGGGCCCTGCGGTCCCAAGGTGTGGTCAGCCTCGATTCGATTTGTCATTTGCTCGCCAAGCGCAAGCCAGCCGTACGTGCCGCCATCGCCGCGCGTCTCCGCCGCAAGGCGTTGGTTCCCGTACGGCTGGACGGCGCCGGCACCGTTGAGTTCTGGTCCGAGCAAGCAACGCTGGACGCAGCGCCGACAGTGGCCGACGGCCTCGTGCACATCCTCTCGCCCTTCGATCCGCTGATCATTCAGCGCAAGCGCCTCCAACAGATCTTCGGCTATGACCACCGGTTCGAGGCCTATCTGCCAAAGGACAAACGCGTCTTCGGTTACTTCACGTTGCCAGTGCTGATCGGCGACCAAGTCGTCGCCGCGCTCGACCTGAAAACCGACCGCATCGAACGCAAGCTTTTGATCCAGCAATGGACGTGGGTCGGCAGCGGCAAGTCCCGGCAACACAAGCAGTTGATCGAAGAGGCGTTGCAGCGATTTGAGCGGTTCCAGCTCGCGTAAGGTCGTTGACACCCCAACCGTCAGCGCTAGGTTCGGACCAACGGGAGACCCTGCGCATGCTCATGACCGCCAACGATTATCGCCAATCACTCCGCCGCTACAGCCCGCGCGTTTTCGTCAACGGCCGCCGCATAGCCTCAGTCGCCGATGAACCCCTGTTGGCCCCCGGCATCGCCGCAACCGGCGTCACCTACGACTTTGCCCACGTGGCCGAGCATGCGCCGCTGATGACAGCGCGGCAGGGCACCTCCGGCAAAACCGTCAACCGGATGCTGCATATCGACGAAACCTCGCAAGACCTCCTCTACAAGCTCGAAGCTGTGCGACTGACTTGCCGCGAATCCGGCTGCGCCATGCGCTATCTCAGTCACGATGCGCTCAACGCGCTGTTCCAGGCCACCAAACGCGCCGACCTGGTCCATGGTAGCGACCGCCACCAGCGGCTTCTCGCCTATCTCCATCGCGTGCAGGACGAAGACCTGACCCTCGGTGTCGCCATGACCGACGCCAAGGGCGACCGCTCCAAACGCCCCGGCGCGCAGGACAACCCTGACGTCTATGTGCACATCAGTGAGCGCCGCAAGGACGGCATCGTCATCCGCGGCACCAAAGCCATCGTAACGGCCGCGCCCTATGTGCACGAGTTCCTGGTCATGCCCTGCCGCACCATGACCCCGGAAGATGCACGCTTTGCCGTTGCCTGCGCAGTGCCGTGCGATGCCGAAGGCATCACGATCATCGCGCGTCCAGCAGGACGGCCCGGCGAAGCAGCCGCGAAGTACGCCGCCAAATACGGCCAGTCGACCGGCGTCGTCCAGTTCGACAACGTCTTCGTGCCTTGGGACCGCGTGTTCCTCGATGGCCAGTGCGAAGAAGCCGGCTTCCTGACCACGTCCTACGCCACCCATCACCGTCATTCCTGCATCGGTGCACGCGCGGGCTTCGGTGACCTGTTGATCGGCGCCGGCGCACTGATGTTCAAAGCCAACGGTCTCGATGCCGGCAAACACGGCCACATCCGCGACGCCATGGTCGAACTGATCAAAATCGTCGAAGGCTTTTTCGCCTGCGGCGTCGCCGCATCCGTCTACGGGATGAAAGATGCTGGTGGCTCGATCATGCCGGACACCGTGTTTGCCAACGTCGGCAAGCTGCTGCTGGCAACCCAGATCTACGATATGCACCGGCTCGCAAACTACGTCTCCGGCGGTTTGATCGTCGCCTTGCCTGGCCCCGATGAAGATCACAATCCGGAAACGGCGGCATCGCTATCAGCCGTCTTGGCCGGCCGCGCCGACGTGCCAGCCTCGGCCCGCCTCGAAGTCGCCCGGCTGATGGAAGACCTCACCGCCTCCTACACCGGCGGCTGGATGTCGCTCATCTCGCTGCATGGTGGCGGCAGCCCCGAAGCCATGAAGCGCGAAATCTGGCGCAACTATCCCGTCGGCGAAAAGGCCGAGCTGGTCGAAAAGCTGCTCGACCGCGGCGTCCTGGACGAGGGCCGCAAGGTCTCCAAGCAACCCGGCCGCTGTTGTGCGACGGGCTGCGAAGTTCCCGAGCCGCTGCTCACCCGGTCAAAGCCACTGGCCGCCGAGTGACGGCACCGGCCGCCCAAAGCACGTACGAGCCGTACCGAGCACACACAGCGCGGCAACTGCACCCGAAACTGTCACCATCATCCCGGTTACACAATACAGCCGGCATGGTGATGTTCATTGACACATCGGTATTCAAAACCGCGACGCTTCCATTCTCTGCGCCATTTTGCCTTCGCCACAAGTCTGGCGTATCATGCTGACCTGATTTGATGGGCGCTGCAGCGCATGGCGCCACACGCCCACCCGGAGCGACCCCGCATGTACACACAAGCCCTCAACGAGCAGCCCACAGCCAACAGCGCCAAGTCACGCCCCGAGGACGCCGCCAAACTCGCGCGCTTTCAAGCCATCGTCGACGCCGAAGACAAGGTCGAGCCCAACGACTGGATGCCGGACGCCTATCGAAAAACCCTGCAACGCCAGATCTCCCAGCATGCCCACTCCGAAATCATCGGCATGCAGCCGGAAGGCAACTGGCTGACGCGCGCGCCCTCGCTCAAACGCAAAGCATCAGCCCTCGCCAAGGTACAGGACGAAGCCGGTCACGGCTTGTATCTCTACTCGGCAGCAGAAACCCTCGGCATGAGCCGCGAGCAGTATTTCGAACAGCTGTTGTCCGGCCGCGCCAAATACTCATCCATCTTCAACTACCCGGCGCTCACCTGGGCCGACATGGGTGCCATCGGCTGGCTGGTCGATGGCGCGGCGATCATGAACCAGATCCCGCTCTGCCGCTGCAGCTATGGTCCCTACGCGCGCGCCATGATCCGTATCTGCAAGGAAGAAAGCTTCCACCAGCGCCAAGGCTACGAGATGATGGTGGTGCTCTCCAAGGGCACACCGGCCCAGAAGGCTATGGCCCAGGACGCGCTCAACCGCTTCTATTGGCCGGTGCTGATGATGTTCGGCCCGTCCGACAAAGACAGCATGCATTCAGCCGACAGCACCAAGTGGAAAATCAAGCGCTTCTCCAACGACGAACTCCGCCAGAAGTTCCTCGACGCGACGGTGCCGCAAGCCCAATACCTTGGCCTCACGCTTCCCGACCCCGATCTCAAATTCAACAAGACGACGGGACACTGGGAACACGGTGAGATCGATTGGAGCGAATTTAAGAAGGTGCTCGCCGGCGACGGTCCCTGCAATCGCCAACGCATGAAAGCCCGCCGCCAAGCTGAGGCAGACGGCGCCTGGGTGCGCGAGGCAGCACTGGCCTTTGCCGAAAAGCGCCGTCAGCGCACAGCCGCCGCCAAAGTCGCCGCCGAGTAATAATTGACTAAGACGAAATGGGTGGCTTCGTGTAGGTTGGGTCAAGCGTTTCAGCGCGACCCAACCTACACGCGCGTAACAAGCGACGTTACCGCCGCTGCCCCGCGTCCCGGAATTGCTGCCAAAAGCGCCTGCGTATAGCTATGCTTCGGTTGGCCGAAAACGTCAGCCGCCAACCCGGCTTCAACCACTTCGCCGTCCTTCATCACCGCCACCACATCGCTCACTTGCGCCGCCACCCGCAAATCATGCGTGATGAAAATAGTCGAGAGATTGAGCTTGGATCGCAAGTCCGCCAGCAGAGCCAGCACCTGCGCTTGAATGGAAACATCGAGCGCCGAAACTGGCTCATCGGCCACCAGAACTTCGGGCTTCAGTGCCAGCGCCCGCGCCAAACCGATGCGTTGCCGCTGCCCGCCTGAAAATTCATGCGGATAGCGGCCGGTCGACGCCGGATCCAAGCCGACCAGCGCAAACAGCTCTTTCGCCCGCTCAAGCGCCTGCTCTTTCGGCATCCCACGCGCCACCAGTCCCTGTCCGACCAACTGCCCAGCCTTGCGGCGTGGATTGAGCGAACCGAACGGATCTTGAAACACCATCTGCACCCGATGGATTTCAGCGCGCAGCGCCGCGCGCGACAGCTTGGTAAGATCGACATCACCGAGCATCACGGCCCCGCGGTCCGGCTCCACCAACCGCACAATGCACCGCGCCAATGTCGACTTCCCCGATCCAGATTCACCGACGATCCCCAGCGTGCTCCCGCGCGGCAACGACAAAGAAACGCTTCTGACCGCATGCGTGATCCTGCCGCTGCGATTGAAGATGCCGCGCTTGCCGAACGTCTTGTCGATCTCGCGCACAGCGAGCACGATATCACTGGACACTGGCCGCGCGTGGGGCACGGCCATCGGCGGCACCGCCGCAATCAACTGGCGCGTATAGAGATGCGCCGGCGCTTGCAGCACCTGCGCCGCCGGGCCCGCTTCAACAACAACCCCATTCTGCATCACCGCCACGCGATCGGCGATCTCGGCAACCACACCGAAGTCGTGCGTGATAAACAGCACCGTCGTGCCCTTACGCTTCTGCAGATCCCGGATCAGCGCGAGAATCTGCGCCTGCGTGGTCACATCGAGCGCCGTCGTCGGCTCATCGGCAATCAGCACGCGCGGGTCCAACGCCAGCGCCATCGCGATCATTGCCCGTTGCCGCTGCCCGCCCGACAGCTCATGCGGATACGCCTGCAACGCTTGCGCGGGATTGGGAATACGCACCTCAGCCAGCAGCGCGAGCACCTTCGCCGCAATGTCCGCTTTGCCGAGCGTGGTGTGGATCCGGAATGTCTCCGCGATCTGATCCCCGATCGTGCGCAAGGGATTGAGCGCCGTCATCGGCTCCTGAAAGATCATCGCAATCCCGGCGCCACGGATGCGCCGCATCTCCTGGTCCGTCACCGCGATCAGGTCTCGCCCCTCAAAAACGATACGGCCGCCGTCGATGCCAATACCGTTCGCCAGCAGGCGCATGATGGCATTGGCCATCATCGACTTGCCCGAGCCCGATTCACCCACAACGCACAGGATCTCGTTCGGCCGCAACTCCAATGACACATCACGCAACGCGTGCGGCCGGTCCGCACCCGGCGGCAGTCGAACACTGAGCCCTTCGATCGACAGGATCGGCGTCATCTCCCGCGCAGCCTCGGGTTCAAGGCGTCATTGACCCCCTGCCCAACAAGCGACACCGCCAGCACTGTCAGCAAAATCGCCAGCCCCGGGATGGCCGACACATACCAGTGCGTCCGCAAAACGTCGCGGCCAAGACCAATCAGATTGCCCCACGACGCCACGTTCGGGTCCGACAGCCGCAGAAACGCCAACGCACTTTCCAGCAGGATCGAAACCGCCATGACCACACTGGCGTACACGATCACCGGCGGCAGAGCGTTCGGTAAAATCTCGCGAAAGATGATCTGCACGTCACTTAGTCCCAGCGTCCGGCACGCTTCCACGAATTCCCGGTTACGCAACGTCAGAAATTCAGCCCGCGTCAGACGTGCCGGCGCCGGCCACGAAACAATGCCGATCGCCAGCGTGACCGTCATCAGGTTTGAGCCGAACACCGCAACCAGCAACAGCAACAGCAGAAAATTCGGCAACGTCTGGAACGCCTCTGTGATCCGCATCAGTAGCGTATCGACGAGGCCGCCATAGTAACCCGCCAGCGCCCCGATAAAGACGCCGATCAACACCGCAATGGAGGTAGCCAGAACGCCGATCAACAGCGAGATGCGCGCCCCGTGAAAAATCTGCGCCAGGATATCCCGTCCGGAATTGTCAGTCCCCAGCACAAAACGGGAGTTCTCCGCCGGCCATTGCAGCGGACGGCCAGCCAGCGCCAGCGGATCGCGCGGAAACAGCCAGCCAGCCGACGCCGCCATGGCCACCACGATCAACAGAAACACCAGCCCGATGGCAGCCGCAGGGTTCCGGAGATAGCCACGCAAAAACGCCATGCCTCATGCCCCCGATACAATACGAGGATCGAGACGCGCGTAGGCCAGATCAACCAGAAAGTTGACCGCAATAACCAGCAGAGCCGAAATGAGAACAATGCCCAGCAGCGTATTGATATCGCGCTGCACGACTGATTCATAAGCCAGCCGCCCAAGGCCCGGCAGCGAAAACACACTTTCCACCACCACTGAACCACCAAGCATGGTTCCCGCCTGCAGCCCAATCAGTGTGATCATCGGCAACAGCGCGTTGCGCAGCACATGCTTGTAAATGACGCGCGTTTCATCAAGCCCCTTCGCCCGTGCCGTCCGCACAAAATCGAGATTGAGAACCTCCAGCATCGACGCCCGCATGATGCGCAGGTAGATCGCCAGAAAGATCAATCCAAGCGTCAGCGTGGGCAGCACCAGATGCCGCGCAATGTCAACTGTACGCGCGAGCCCGGTGTACCCCGCCGTGATGTCTTCCAGCCCGCCCGCCGGCAGCCATTGCAGATAGACCGAAAACACCACAATGCCCATCAACCCGAACCAAAACGAAGGCGTCGCATAAAACAGCAGTCCAAGTGTCGAGATCAGCGTGTCCGGCCATGCATTCACCCGCCGCGCCGCCAGCACGCCAAAAATAATCCCGAACACAAAAGCAAACGACAGTGCAGACACCATCAGCATCAGCGTGGCCGGCAATCGTTCGAAAATCACCGTCGCAACGGGCTTGCCGTAAATCGCCGAGTACCCCAGATCGAATGACACCAGTCGCCAAAGATATTGGCCGAGTCGCGCCGTCACCGAAAGATCCAAGCCGTAGAACTGCCGCAGATCCTGCGCGAGCTTGGCGTCGCCTCCGCCCATTTGCGCCATCAATGCATCGACTGTATCGCCCGGCGCCAACTGCAACAGCAGAAAAACGCCGGCCAGGATCAAAAACAGTGTCGGTATGGAAGCGGCCAGCCGTTTCAGCGCAAGCTGCAATATTGCCATATCAGATCACGCTCAGCTGACACGTCGGACTAAGCCGCAATCCACAAATCATGCCACGACGACGACGCCCAGCGCGGCATGTTCGAGTGATTGCGCACCCGCTTGTTCATCACCGACACGAATATCTGCTCGATCGGCATCCACAATGGCAGCTCCGTGTTGGCGCGGCGGACAAAGTCAGCATACCGCGCCTTGCGTTTGGCAGGATCAATTTCGGTCGCAGCATCATCGACGATCTTATCGAGTTCGGCGTCGTTCCAATTCCACTGGTTGGTCCACGGCGCGCCCTTCGGACTACCCGACCTGTACCAGACCGTTGTCGAAACGGCCGGATCATTGCGATACTGATGCCACCCTGTCGCAAGATCAAAACTATGATCGGTGTAGACACTGCGCAGGTATCCCGCCGCGTCATTGCGGACAACCTCAACCTTGATGCCGACCTCGCCCAGCGCTTGCTGCACAAATGTCGAAAACAGCGCGATATCTTCACCCCATGGCGCTGGCAGCAATCGCAGCGCAAAGCGGGTGCCATCAGCGCCACGCTTGAAGCCTGCCTCATCCAGCAGCTTCTGCGCCTGCGCTTTGTCATAGGGATATTGCGGCATGTCGCCCGGATAGAACTCTTTCGACGTCGACGGGATCGGACCGGTGCCGAGCTTGGCAAACGGACCAAGAAAGTTCTCGATAAAGAATGGAATGTTCATCGCGTGCGCGATGGCACGGCGCACACGCACATCGGCAAGTTCCGCCCGGCGGAAATTGAACTCGATCGTATTGGTGCGCGCATTGCCTTCATTGCCGCGCGTCCCAACGTCAAATTTCGGATCCTTGGCCAAACGCTGCAGGTCTGCGATCGTCAGCGAAGAAAATGGACTAAACAGAATCTCACCGGCCTCGAGCTGCGCCGCCGCCGCCGAACGGTCCGTGACAACCTTCCAGACAATGCGATCCAGATAAGGCCGGTTCTCGCGCCAATAGTCGGGATTGCGCTCGGCGATAATGAACTGGCCGCGCTCGTATTTCACAAACTTGAACGGCCCAGTGCCGATGGGTGCATTGTTGGCTGGGTTCTGCCGGATATCGCCGGTCTCGAAGATGTGCTTGGGAGAGATATGACCGAGATCGGGCATCGCTCGCAGCAGCAGCCCCAACGGCATCGGCCGCTCATAACGAAACACGGCCGTATGCGCATCCGGCGTATCGACGGCAGCCAAGAACAGCTGCAGGGCCGTGCCGTAGTTGAGGATCTTCTTCCACATCTCCATGGCGGTGAACTGCACGTCGGCTGACGTAAAGGGCTTGCCGTCGTGCCACGTCACCCCGCGGCGCAGCTTGAACGTAATCGTTTTCCCGTCCGCCGACGATTCCCAGCTTTCCGCCAGGCACGGAGCCGGACGGCCCTCCGCGTCAAGATCGACCAGCGGCTCCTGCATCTTGGAGCCGACGATATAAACGCCCGTCGACGCCTGCAGGCTCGGATTGAGAATCCGTTGCTCGGTCCCGAAGTGCACCGTCATGATGCCGCCTTTGCGCGGCGCCTCTTGTGCAAACAGACGGCCCGGCGCCATCACGCTGGCAGCGATTGCAGCACTCGTCTTAAGGGCAATGCGCCGATTGATGTCCATGATGCGGTTCTCCGTGGCCCACAGCGTATTCTGATGATGGCGACTGGCAGAAGTCAATCGAGTGTCCGCATTGCACCACCGGCGCTTGCTGACTATCGTGTCCCCGAGCTAAAACGGCACCTCAAGCGTTCGCACAACGACCCGGAGTGACACGATGACCCTTCCGATGATCGAGCGCCGCAAGATCGAGGCAGAGATCTTGCGAGAGGTTTATCGAACAGCGGTTGAAACCGTCGGCGCCGACACCGCCAGAACAATCATCGGCAACGCCGTGCGCGCATCCTCGATTGCGCAAGCCAAGCAGTTCGCAGCGCAAGAACCCGAAGGCACCAGCCTTGCGACCTTTGTCGGCATCCAGCAGCATTGGACTGCCGACAACGCTCTCGAGATCCAGCCGGAGCGCTCCGACGCCACACATTTCGAGTTTCGCGTCACCCGCTGCCGCTATGCAGAAATGTACAAGGAGATGGGCCTTGGCGACATCGGTCATCTCCTCTCGTGCAATCGGGATGGCACCTTTTGCGAAGGCTACGACCCCAAGCTCAAATTGACGCGCACACAGACTATCATGGGCGGCGCCTCTCACTGCGATTTCAAATTCCGCTACGAAACCGATACCAAGTCGTAACCGGGTTCCAGCAGACCCGATGCGCACAACAGCGGTCATTACTAGGTGTTTACCTAGGGGTCTTCATAGTGAATCCGGCCAAAACCGACCACTTTCGCCGTGCGCGCTCCTGAATTTCCGGCAGTTTTCGGAAAAATTTGTCCTCTCTTATGCCCGCACCTTGGCACGGGTGTATACTTAGGCGATCGGAGCTTTCACGCCGAGCCTAAGCCGCCACACGCCCAGCCATCCCTTCAAGAGTTGTCCATGCCGTTGCTGTTGACCCAAAGCCAAATCCCCCTGCTGATCGCCCTGCTCGTCGCCCTTGCAGTCGTCGGCCTGTTGGTGCTGCGGCAAGTCCGTGGTGGGCGAGACACGTCGCCCTCTGCCACAGCCCGCCCGAAGAGCGCGTCGTCCCCGCGCCTCGAATCCCGCCGCTCCACCAGCGCGCCCGCCAATTGGGGCTACCAGCTGCAAAGCCTCAACGTCGCCCACGCGGCCGCCTCACCGTTCGACCTCCTCGTCATCGACACCACCAAGGACGGCTCCGACGAAAGCTCGCTCACGCCCGCCGATCTCGCGCGCCTCAAGCGCAAACCGAACGGCCAGCCGCGCACCATGCTGGCCTATCTCTCCATCGGCGAGGCCGAGAGCTATCGCTCCTACTGGGATCCCGCCTGGAAGCGCACCAAGCCGGATTGGCTGCTCGGCGAAAATCCGGACTGGAAGGAAAACTACGCCGTCTGCTTCTGGAAGCCGGAGTGGCAGGGTATCATGTGCGGCAACCCCGAAGCCCGCCTCGATCGCGTCATCGCCGCCGGCTTTGATGGCGTCTACCTCGACAAATGCGACGTGTTTGACGACCTCAAACGCCGGCACAGAGCGGCTGCCTCTAGCCGCCCCGACATCGCCGGCGACATGGTGGCCTTCATCGGCCATCTCTCGGCCTACGCCAAAGCCAAGAACCCTAATTTCCTGATCATCATGCAGAACGCCGAAGACCTGCTCGAACGCTCAGACCTGCGCGCCCATCTCGACGGCGTCGCCAAGGAAGAACTCATCTACGGCATCGATAGCCCCGAAAAGCTCAATTCAAAGGACGATCTCGATCACAGCCGCGAGATGCTCGACCTGATGAAAGCCGAGGGCAAGCTCGTCCTCGTCGTCGAATACCTCGACAACGACACCAAGATCCGCCACGCGGTCGAAACCGCCCGCACCCTCGGCTTCACCCTCCACATCTCCCCCAAAAACCGGAAGCTGGACCGATTGGAATATGAGGTGCTGGTGGCGTGAGGTCCCCCATCGATGCAATGCGCAATCCGTAGGGTGGGTTAGGTGCGTTTCAGCACCGTAACCCACCACTGCGGGGCGACGACGACGGCACCAAGAAATCCCGCCCTGGATCGGCGGGCTACGCTCCGCTAACCGACAGATCGCGCACGCCATCGATGCAAGGCTCTGTCTGTAGGGTGGGACAGGCACCTGAACGGCGTGGCACATCGAGGCCGCTAGACGGACTGCATCCGAGCGCCGTTCAGGTGCCCGTCCCCAACTTCGGCCCTCATCTTCGGCCTTGTACCCACAATGCCCGCAGGTGACAGAACAATTGACGTCGGCCATCACAAAATTTGATCGGGCAGAAGCGGCGGCAATAACCCAATCTGACCGGTCGCAGTTCGTTTTGTTGTTGTCCGCCATAGCAAAGTGAGCGGATCACAAGGATCACTTGATCGGCAACGTCTGTGCATAAGCCAGCAAGTTGGCTGCAACATCCATCGGGAAAGCCCGCATTGAGGCCATGATGGCCCCCGGATGCCCATTGCGGATCTTATGCAGCACTTCGTGCGGTCCCCTGGTCGCCTTCGTGCCGACAAACAAAGGACTTCCGGTGTAGCCGCTGTCCGACAGATCGGAACTGACACCCAGTTTTCGGGCACGCCCATCGAAACCGTGACAGGAGGCGCATACCGTCTGAAACACCGCCTTGCCCTGCGCGACATCGCCCTTGGCGCGGTTACTTGCCTGTACGATCCTCGAAGCATCGTGCGTTCCGCGGCTGATGAATTGCGCGATACGGAACTTCGCATGTTG
Organism: uncultured Alphaproteobacteria bacterium; assembly: GCA_963847145.1. GTDB lineage: Bacteria > Pseudomonadota > Alphaproteobacteria > Rhizobiales > Hyphomicrobiaceae > JABFRJ01. Next base: position 773,883 of record CAWJYN010000007.1, on the reverse strand, counting down.
CGGCAGGATATCGTCACCATATCGATGCGTTGCATCCCCCATGATCTCCATCAGCACCGCTGGATCGCGGCCGCGCGCGCGCTGTACACCGACGACGCCTGTGGCATTCGCCCCCGAGCGATACTGGCCGTCGCGCCCCTGATAATCCCAACCGTGACAACTCTTGCAGCGCCACGTAGCCTCACCTGCGATAGATGTGTTCGACGCTGGCCAAGCCGGGTGATTGGATGCCGGACCCTTGGTGCCGAGCGAGGTGAAGATGTTGTCGTAAAGGCGTCCTCCGCTGGCAAGCAACCCACGTCAACGAGGCGTCGTCTGGACTGCTCGACGCATAATCCTGTCGATCTCGTCCGCGCGCGGCGGCTTGGTCTTGGATCGCTGGCGCAATCGCGACCGGCATCGGTTGCGGCGACTGGACCTCTACGACAACCCCGCCCGTGCGGTCGCTGGTCAGGACCCACCCCGTGGCCAGGCCACCCGCCAGCAGAAACAGCAAGGTCGACAAACCCTGACTGCCAAGCAGTCGAAACGAAAACCGCTCCGCATCACCCGGCGCCTCGATCGGCGCGGGATGCTTCGATGTTGCGCTCGGCTTGACGCCCGTGACCATAGCTCCGACCAAATTCTCCTGATGCATCCAGCTCGACACGAAGACACCGAGCAGATGGAGCGGTATGAGCATCATAAGAGCGTTGGCTGCGTAGTGATGGATCTTCTCGACCCACTCGATGCCGTAAAAGCGGTTCGTAAACTGCATGAAGCCGGTCGCCACAATGACCGTGAGGCACAACAGCAGAGCGACAACCATCGCGCCGCCGGCCGGATTGTGCCCGATATGACGCTCAGCTCGGTTGAATACGACGTCTCGAAGATAAGCACGCAACGTCCGTGGGCCGCGCACGAAATCTCGGAAGTGTGCGTGGCGCGTCCCAATGAGCCCCCATATCAGCCGAAAACCAAGCAATGCAGCGACAGCAGAGCCTGAAATCTCGTGCACTCGGTTGCCGGACCCGCCCGTGAACCACGACACCAGAACCGCCGCCACGAGCCCCCAATGAAAAAGCCGAACGGCCACGTCCCAGACGGGAACGTGGCCGTTCGACGTGCTTACTTCTTCTAAAGATGGCGACAACGGTACCCCGCCGTCCTGAGCCGCCGCTTCGGAGCCCACGATCAGCCTGGGTTGTACCACTGTCGCCTCCCCCGTTACTTGGTAACCGTATGCATCAGTTTCAGGTCGACCGGGTTGTAAAACAACTCAAGGTTCTTGCCGTCTTTGACCGCGTAAACCTCGTAGCAGGCGCCTTCGATTTTGGAGCGGCGGACTTCGTAGCCAGCAGCTTTCGCTGCGGCTTCGGCCTCAGGTTGCGGTTTCCACTTGGCTTGCGGCTCGGTGGTGCAATCCTTCTTGCCGTCAGCGAGAGCGGCTCCCGTTGACAGAACCAACGTTGCGGCAATGAGCAGCATTGTCTTGCGCATTTCGATCTCCAACTGAATTAACGCGACGTGACAATCAATCAGTAAGCGGATGCTGCGCGCAGCGGTAGGCACTAAGGTGCCGGACTTTAGCCTAGCACATCAAAAAACTGTTTCATTTTAACTGGATCGATATATCCGGCTCACATAGGTTGGCATCGAAATCTTCCTCGCTGGTCCGGCGTTCGCTCCATGTCACTCGCACAGCAATTGTTGCCCAAAGAACAACTCTACAAAAAGGTGGCCAAAGGCATCGCGGCCCGTCAGTTGCTTTTGAAAAGCCACTGGCGGCGGTTACCACTCGATCGGCGCTTTTTGATCGGGGCAGCGGCTGTCCTCATTCCTGCAATGCTCCTATCCGGACATTGGGTTACTCAGCTCATTCGCGACGGCGTTGTCCGCAACTCCTTTCAGCCGGCGGCGCTATACCTCGAGAACTTCGTCGAGCCGTCTTTGCAGCCGTTGGCCACCGCCGGCACCCTCAGTGCCGCGGAAGCCGCCAAGTTGACGTCCATTTTGCGCGATACGTCGCTGGCGCGCGTGGTCGCGAGCTTTAAAGTCTGGGGGCGCGATGGCATGGTTCTCTATGCAAGCCAAGCCGGCATCGTCGGCCGTCAATTTCCGGTTGGACCAAAACAACTGTCAGCGTGGCGGGGACAGATCGCAGGCGATCTGACTGCACTCGCCGCAGACGAAAATGCCAGTGAGCGCGTGCTGAAGCGGCCCTTGATCGAGATCTATTTTCCGATCCGTGAACGCGGCACCGACCGCATTATCGCAGTCGCCGAGTTCTACCAGGACGCAACTGCGTTGTCGCACGAGTTGCGCGCCGCCCGCGTGACGGCATGGGCTGCCATCTTTGCTCTCACAGCCACTCTATTGTCTGCACTCTATGGAATCGTCCGGCAGGGCAGCCATACGATTGAGGCGCAACGGCGCGCCCTCGAAACGCGCGTTGCAGAATTGACCTTACTCAAATCCGATTTGCGATTGGCATCGTCGCGCGCCAGCGAAAACAACGAACAGTTCCTGAGGCGGCTGAGCGCCGACCTTCACGACGGCCCGGCACAACTCGTATCGGCGGCGCTACTGCGGCTCGACGATATCGGCTCGGCAGCGCCGAAAGGCTACGATGATACGTCGCCGCGCGATGCCATCCGTCAGGTCCTCAATGACGCCCTGAAGGTTTTGCGCAATCTCGCGACCGGACTCGCCGCACCTGAGCTTGATACCTTGACAGTCGCAGAGGTCTTGCAGTTGGCGGTCAAGAAGCACCGCGACATGACGGGCACTGAGGTCGCTTTGACGATCGGTTCAATTCCCAACAAGGCATCGGACGCTGTCAAGCTGGTGACCTATCGGGTCGTCCAGGAGGGCTTGAACAACGGTTGGCGTCATGCCGAAGCCCGCGGACAATCCGTGCGCGTTCATGTGGAGCGAGAAAACCTCGTCATCGAAGTCACCGACCGCGGTAAGGGATTCGACTGGCAACAGGTCAAGCACCACGGTCGCCTCGGTGTTCGTGGTCTTGGCGACCGGATCCGAAGTCTCGGTGGCTCCCTGGATATCGACAGCCGATCCGGGTACGGTACGAAACTGACTGCGCGCATCCCGATCGAGGCACAGCCTGATGCCGAAGCGTAGATCGACTGACGATCAGATAAGAATAGTGGTTGTCGACGATCATCCGATTGTCCGAGAGGGACTTGTCGCAGTCCTCGGACGTGAAGGCGACTTCCGGATTGTCGATGTCGGCGAGACCGCAGCCGACGCCTTCGAGTTGGCCGAACTGCACTTGCCCAACGTTATGCTCCTCGACGTCAACATGCCCGGTGGCGGTTTGTCGGCGCTGGCGCGTATCACCGCCGCTTGTCCTGTCGTCGCCACGATCATCTTGACCGTCCGGGAAGACCCCGACACCGTCGGAGCAGCGCTAAAGGCCGGTGCCCGCGGCTACGTTCTGAAGGGTATCAGTGGCAGTGAACTTGCCGAAGTTGTGCGAACGGTCGCCCGTGGCGAGCCCTACATCACGCCTGCGCTTGCGGCCCGCGTGTTGATGGAGACGGCGGCGCCGGGCTCCCCGCGCAGCACAAATGCCAGCTTGGCCGATGACGCAGTTCCAGCGCCGCGCCTCACCGTCAGGGAAGAGCAGATCTTGCAACTGCTCGCGGGCGGTGCAAGCAACAAGCAGATCGCTGCCGATCTGGCGTTGAGCGAAAGCACGATCAAGCACTACATGACCAATCTCATGCAGAAGCTGCAAGTGAAGAACCGCGTTGAGGCTGCCCTCCTGGCCCAGCGACAGCGCGTCGAGGGGGCAGGCTAAATGCTTTCGATGGAGTTCTGCTCTGATCCCGACGGCAGACCAAGCGTCTCGTCGCCAGTGTTCGCTGCATCGGAAACTCCCATCTCTGTCCGCTTCCGGTCTTCCTAACGCCTCGACCGTCGCGAACTAATCACCAGCGGACGCCCCTTACCGGCCCCCCCTCGCACTTTCCGCCCCCACCCCGCGACCTCCATCGATGCCCCGCGGCCCTGCGCCCCCTATCCGGCACCCCAACCGCCTGTTACACCGCCACAAATTCGCGCCCGCTGCCCGCCGCGCCCTGCCACAGGCTCAAATCCGATGTCCGCCGCCCTCGCCCCTGCCCCAGCCGTCACTAAACCGGCCAAGCCGGCTGCCCCCGTTGGTATTCCGACGGCCAAGCCGCTGTTTTCACACAAAAAATACTGGGCCCACAGGTTCGGCACGGCCCCCTTCTTGCCCATGAGCCGCGCCGAGATGGACGAGCTCGGCTGGGACAGCTGCGACATCATCATCGTCACCGGCGACGCCTACGTCGACCACCCCAGCTTCGGCATGGCCATCATCGGCCGCCTCTTGGAAGCCCATGGCTTCCGCGTTGGCATCATCGCCCAACCCGATTGGCAGAGCCCAGACGCCTTCAAGACCCTCGGCAAACCGAATCTGTTCTTCGGCATCACCGGCGGCAATATGGATTCAATGGTCAACCGCTACACCTCCGACCGCCGCATCCGCCACAACGACAGCTATACCGCCGGTGGCCTGGGCGGCAAACGCCCCGACCGCTCCGTCGTCGTCTACGCCCAGCGCTGCCGCGAAGCCTATCCCAAAACCTCTATCGTGCTCGGCGGCATCGAAAGCTCGCTGCGCCGCATCGCCCACTACGACTACTGGTCCGACAAAGTCCGCCGTTCTGTCCTCATCGACGCCAAAGCCGACATTCTGCTCTACGGCAACGCCGAGCGTGCCGTCGTCGACGTCGCCCATCGCATGGCCAAAGGCACACCCGCCCACGAGATCGACGACGTGCGCGGCGCCGCCGTCATCAAGAAATCCGTCCCCGGCGGCTACACCGAATTGCACGCCGACGACATCGCCGACAGCGATGAAGGCGGCAAAATGCTGCGCAACACACAAACCGTTGTGCGTCTGCCGTCTTACGAGCAGGTCAGCGCTGACCCCGAAACCTACGCCCGCGCCAGCCGCGTCCTCCACCGTGAATCAAATCCCGGCAATGCGCGTCCGCTGATCCAAAAGCATGGCGACCGCGAACTCTGGGTCACCCAGCCACCCATCCCGCTGACCACGCCCGAGATGGATGCCGTCTACGAGCTGCCTTACGCGCGCGGGCCACATCCCTCCTACAAAGGCGAAAAAATCCCCGCCTGGGAGATGATCAAGCATTCCGTCACCATCATGCGCGGCTGCTTCGGCGGCTGCACCTTCTGCTCGATCACCGAGCACGAAGGCCGCATCATCCAGAACCGCTCAGAAGCGAGCGTGATCAAGGAAATCGAGAACATCCGCGACAAGACGGAAGGCTTCGCCGGCTACATCTCCGACATCGGCGGCCCCACCGCCAACATGTACCGCATGGCCTGCAAAGACCCCGGGATCGAGCGCTCCTGCCGGCGTCTCTCGTGCGTGCATCCCGGCATCTGCCCGAACCTCAACACGTCACATGACGCGCTGATTAGCCTCTATCAAAAGGCCCGCTCACTGCCCGGTATCAAGAAGGTGCACGTCGCCTCTGGCGTCCGCTACGATCTCGCCGTCACCAGCCCAGCGTATGTGAAGGAACTCGTCACCCACCACGTCGGCGGCTATCTCAAGATCGCGCCGGAACACACCGAAGATGGGCCGCTCGCCAAGATGATGAAGCCGGGTATCGGCACCTACGATCGCTTCAAGGAGATGTTCGACAAAGCCGCCAAAGACGCCGGCAAAGAATACTTCCTCATTCCCTATTTCATCGCCGCCCATCCGGGCACGACTGACAAAGACATGGTCGAACTCGCGCTCTGGCTCAAGAAAAACAAGTACCGCGCTGATCAGGTCCAAACCTTCCTGCCGTCACCTATGGCGCTCGCCACCGCCATGTATCACTCTGGCAAGAACCCGCTCAAAGCCGTGCGCCGCGGCGGCTCCGAAAGCGTAGAGACCGTCAAGGGCTTGCGTCAACGACGCCTCCACAAAGCGTTCCTGCGCTATCACGACGCCGAGAACTGGCCGCTGCTGCGCGAAGCGCTCAAAGCCATGGGCCGCGCCGATCTGATCGGCCCCGGCAAGCACCAGTTGATCCCCACGTGGCAGCCCGCTGGCACCGGCCTCGGCGGCGGCGAAGGCAAACGCCTCGGCAAAAAGCACGGCTACCAATCCTTCACCACTAAGGGCACCCCCGTGTCCGACAGCACCGGCCGCAAGGCCGGCTTCGGCAAATCGCCCCAGCCCGCGAGCAGCGGCTGGGCCAAGGGTGGCCGTGATGTGCCAAGCGGTGCGAAGAAGAAGCGCTAAGCGGCGACCAACAATGAACCACAGTGAGCACGAGAAGAGCGCAAGACGCATCGCGACGCTCGTTGTCTGGGTTGTCTTTGCATGTGTTGCGACCATGTTGGTCGGGCTGTCCGTAACCGTTCCATGGCTCGGTTTCCCCGTCACCATACTTGCCCTGGTGGCGTATTTTCTATTCGGCTAGTGTGGCGCTGGCACGAGATGTGGGTCGTTGCCTAGCGCTAGCAAGCAAATGTCCAATTTTGTCTCTGTGCTTGTTACCTCGCACCAATGGATGCAACGCGTTATGGCACTTAACGATCTAACGCCCCTTCTGGAACTCTCCCCCGAGCAGAAACTCGAGCTCATCGAGGCACTCTGGAATTCGTTGTCCCCTGACACTGTCCCGACGCCCGATTGGCATCGTGATGTCCTGGCCGAACGTGAAGCCAACGAAGACACCGACCTCGGCGATACCTGGGACGTCGTGAAGGCGCGCCTTGAGAAGCTGGCGTGACGTATGTCGTCAGGCTGCTTCGTTCGGCCGAGCGCGACATCGCCGAGAGCATGGGATGGTATCGCGCGCAGGAGCCTCGCCTAGGACAGGAGTTCCTGACTGCAGTTGACAACGCCGTGAAGCGCATTGCTGAGCGGCCGAAGTCGTTCGCGAAACGGCTCCGCGAATATCGGGCGGTTCATGTTCAGAGGTTTCCCTACATTGTCTATTTTCGGATCGTTGCCAAAGAAATCCGAATGTCCGCCGTGCTCCACCATCGCCGTGGCACAACAGCGAGGAACAAGCGTCTTCGAGCGGGGGCGTGAGGCCATGGGACGCGCAGACGCCATCGGCACCACCGCCCCCAGCCCAACCCTCACCGCCGATAAACAAACGCCGCATCATTCAGATCAATCAACGGGAACTCATCCTTCTCGCCCCAATAGTCCTGCGTGTGCTGCCATTCGCGCTTGGCGCCCCGCTTGGGCAGCAGGTGCATGCCGCGCATCAAATAGCCCGGGTTGAAGTTCTCCTCGTCGATCCACGGCAACAGCGCCATGTCCTGGTCCTCAGGTCGCAGCATCGGCGTCACCTGCGCTGCATCCGTGGTCTTCATGTGCTTGAGCAGCCGGCACACAAAGTCGGCCACCAGATCAGCGCGCAACGTCCAGCTGGCGCGGAAGTAGCCAAACACCCACGCCATGTTCGGCACCCCCGTAAACATCATGCCGCGATAGGTTACCGTTTTCGACATATCGAGCGGCGCGCCGTCAATCTCGAACGGAATATCGCCGAGCATGCTGAGATGGAAACCGGTGGCGGTCACAATGATATCAGCCGCAAGGTCTTCGCCCGACTTGAGCCGCAGTCCCGTCGCCGTAAAACGCTCGATCTCATCGGTGACAACACGCGCCTTCCCGTCGCGGATACTCTTGAAAAGATCAGCATCTGGGATGAACGCAATCCGCTGCCGCCAGGGTCGGTAGCGCGGCGTGAAGTGGCGCGCGACGTCATAGTCAGGACCAAGCACCGCCGTCACCGCCGCCAGCAACTCCGCCGACACCACCTCCGGTTTGTCAAACGTCTGCTGCGTGAACACACTCTGATCATGCAGAATCTGACGGCGCACAATTTCGTGTATCCAAGCGGGATCGACCTGCAGTTTGCGCAGCTGATCGGCAATCTCAATCGCGTTTCGCCCCGTTCGGAAATACGTCGGTGAACGCTGCAAGAGCGTCACGTGAGCGCAGTCATCCGCGATGTTCGGCACCAAGGTCGCGGCCGTCGCGCCAGAACCGATGACCACAACTCGCTTGCCAGCAAGGTCAAGCTTTTCAGGCCACGTCTGCGGGTGGACGATATGGCCTTTGTAGTCAGCCATCCCGGGCCATTGCGGCGTGTAACCTTCGTCATGCCGGTAGTAGCCCTGACACATCCAGAGGAACCCGCAGGTGAACCGCTTGCTCTCGCCAGCAGCCGTCGACGCATCAACAGTCCACCGCCTGTCCTCACTCGACCACCGCGCCTGCTTAATCGCGTGGCCATAGCGGATATGCCGGCCGAGATCGTTCTCGTCGATCACCTCGCCCATATAGTTCAGAATCTCTTCGGCCGTCGCAATCGGCGGTCCTGTCCACGGCTTGAAGCGATATCCGAAGGTAAATAGATCGCTATCGGAGCGGATGCCCGGATAGGTATGTGTCCGCCACGTGCCACCGAAGCTTGCTTGCGACTCGAGCACGATAAAGCTGGTGCCCGGCATCTGGTGGGTCAGATGATAGGCCCCGCCAACGCCGGAAATGCCGGCACCAACGATCAGCACATCGAAATGCTCAGGCGCAGCCTGCCGCGCCGTTGCCGGCTTGGGCACCGCCTTGCCAGTCGCTTTGGTCACTCTCGCCGCTGTCTTGACCGTCATTCGCGCCTCTCAGAAATACTGAGACTACAGCCAAGCGGTCGAGCGGCCACCTGTCAATCGGCGAACGTCACGGGTCGTCGTTTGACTTTGCATCTATCTTGGGCGTCGCAGCCTCACCCACCACCGTCTCCCGTTCATCGAACACGAAGCAGCTGCCCTCGAACAAGCTTTCCCTCACCGGCACCTTGGCCAGGTAATTCAGAATGCCACCGTGCAAATGATAAACCTCCGGGAAGCCCTTCGACAGCAGATAGGCCGAGGCCTTCTCGCAGCGGATGCCGCCCGTGCAGAACATGGCGACTCGCTTGTGGCGCGCCGGGTCGAGCGTCCTAGCAACATAGCTCGGCAGTTCACCAAAGCTGCGCGTTCCCGGATCGGCCGCCCCCCGAAAGGTACCCTCCGCGACCTCATACGCATTGCGCGTGTCAAGCACGAACACGTCCGGCGCGCTGATGAGGTCGTTCCAATCCGCCGGCGCGACGTACGTGCCCACGCGCGCCAGCGGATCACCACCCGGATGCCCAAAACGAATAATCTCGCGCTTGAATTTCACTTTCAATCGCTTGAAAGGATGCGCATTCGCTATCGCTACTTTCGTCACCAGATCGGTGAACCGCCGGTCAGTGCGAAGCTCAGCGAGAAAACCCACCATCTGTTCCGGCACGGCCGATACAGTGCCGTTGATCCCTTCGCGAGCCAGCAGAATGGTGCCCCTCATGTCGCGTGCGGTCATATCGGCCAGCAGCCTAGTCCGCAGCGCCGCCGCATCGTCGATGGTCACAAACTTGTAAAACGCAGCAATGGCGATCGTCATGGGGCCGGCCTCAGCCCTTCATCGTCGACAACGCCGACCACGTCCGTGCCGCTTCCAACGCTTGAGCGTAACTGGTGACAATGCGCTGCGAGAGGGCATCTTTAGCCGCCACGCGCGCGAGCACCGCCTCCGCCGCCGGCCGTGCTGCCGCCATCAAATCGTCAGGCAGCAGACGTGGCTTGGCACCGAGTGCTGCGAGCTCCCGCAAGGCGCGGCCGTTGGCAATCTCCGCTTCGCCCAGTGCCAGGTCATGCTCGGCATGGCAGGCCGAGTGGATGATTTCGCGAAGATGCTCAGGCAGTGCTCGCCAGAGCGGCAGCGCAACCAGCGTTTCGCTAGCGCCATTCGGCTTGTTGAAGCCTGGAAACAGATAATGCGGTGCGATGCGCTGCAGTCCCAAGGGTTGATCGTTGACCGGCGCCAGCAATTCCACCGCATCAATAACCCCACGCTCCAGTGCCGCATAAGTGTCGGCTGGCGGTATGGCAATGGCCGTTGCCCCAAGCGCACCATAAACCGCGCCACCGTACCCAGTGGCCCGTATGCGCAGCCCTTTTATGTCGGCAACGCTGCTGATCTCACGCTTGAACCAGCCGCCGGCCGACGGCCCCGTATTACCGCCCACGAGGGGCTTTACGCCAAAGGGCGCATAAAGCTCGTCCCACAACGCCTGCCCGCCGCTTTGCAGCCAACCGATATGCGCGTGCGGCCCAAGCCCGAAAGGCACTGTCGTAAACAGCGGGGCAGCCGCCATCTTTGCCGGGACCAGATGACAACGCCGCCGTGTGCCCCATCTCCACCGCGCCTGAGGTGATGCGCATCAAGTACCCCAAACGCCGGCACGATGGTGCCCGCCGGGAACACCTCAATCGTAATCTCACCCTGGCTCATCATCGTGATCCGGCTCGCGAGGCGTTCAGCCGAAACGCCGGGCCCGGGCAGGTTCTTGTTCCAGGAAGTGACCATCCGCCAGCGGCGGGCCACGGCCTGTGCCCGCACGAGCGACGGCGCGGCCAAGCTGCCGGCGGCAGCCGTGGCGAGAACGCGGCGGCGGGTGGTCATGGTCATCATCAGATCCGAACGGTGCGGCGGTCGTCTCAAGTCCGCCTAGGCGCGCCTACCATGCCGCCCAATGCGGCAGCAAGCAGGCACGGCGCAGCCTCACGTATCGTCCGTCCCCTTGCCCACAACGCCCAGCTATGCGATTCCAATCCCAATTGGTCCCGTAGCTCAGCCGGATAGAGCGGCAAATTCCTAATCTGTAGGTCGTGCGTTCGAATTCGCGCCGGGATCACCAATAAAATTAGGTGTTTAGACGAACTATCCTGACATCTGATAATTGTAAATGGTACGATTTTGGTACGAAGCCGCTAGCCCTACCCCGTGCAACTCAGGACCGGCGCACGCTCTGCCGCCGGCCGCGCAGTGGCGTCTTAGCAAATGCTGGCGGCTATTTTTCCATCCGACACACTTGGATGTTGTCGTGGGCCTGAAAAGCGGCTGTATGGATTTTCATCCAAGATTGCGCCGGTCAGGTCAGCGAGCGTCTGAGACTGAAATTCGCCCCGATGCTGGCGCGCATGGCATTGAAACCGCCGGCAGAATATCGCGGTCTCGGGCTGTGAGATCGCAGAGAATGATCGCACGATACCGCCCAACCTCAAAAGCCAACTGCTTGCAACATGCACCGGGCTAATTGGCTGCACCGCCGCAGGCGGCAACGATCTTGGCTGTAGCCTTCAGTAACGGCTCCAGATCGGCAACGTCGGCATTCGTCTTGGCTGCTGTCAACGCTTCCGGTGCCGGCAAGGCCAAAATTGACAGCGCTATCCGCGGTAACTCCTCACGCTCGACGAGGTCGCGAATCTGTTCTGGGGTTGCGGCACCCGCCTCGGGCGGCAGCTCCCCATTGCCCACAAGCCGAGCCGCGGCGGCATGAGTGATCGCCGATGCCAGCAGCGGCGCCACCTCCTCAGGAAAGCCTCCGGCTGACAGCACCTGTGCCTTGCGCAGCTGTCGATCGGCCGTTCCGAGCAATTCCGTCGCGCGCGCCGCAATGATGCGCGCGGCCGCTCCATCGTGCTCGGAAAGCGACGCGGACTGATGCAGCACTCGCGCCGCGCCGCCTGTGAATTGCACCAGTCCGCTCGCTTGCAATCGCTGCAACAGGTCCCAGGTTGCCCGGTCGATGACCTCGATCGCTAGAGCGTCTCCGCCTGCTGCAGCCGACCGCTTCGCTTCCGAGGCCACCCTGCCGAGATCGACTTCGAGCACGGCCAGCATGTGCATGCGGCCATCCGATCCTTGGCGCGCCTCGATCAGCAGCGCTCGCTCGCCGTGACGCTGGCGGATATCGGCGGCGATAACTGCCTCAGGCGGCACCATCAGCGGCAGCGCAGCTCGGTGCTTGTCACCGGCCGACATCAGCGCTTGCATGCGCTCGATCATGGCGGCGCGCCCGGACGGCATCTTGATCGCGGCAAGGTCACCTTGGCCGTCAAGAACACCGTCTGCCAACGCCTGCTTGGCACCGAGCAGATGCAGCATGCCGTGCTCGATTGAGTTCTCCGCAATGAGATTGACGACCGTCACCGGGCGCATCTGCCCTTTGCGCCAGGCACGCGCGATGCGCTGCTCCAGCTTCGCGGGGTTCCACGGGAGATCAACGTTGACCACGGCGTTGGCCACCTGCAGGTTGAGCCCGACGCTGCCGCTGTCGGTAGACAAAAACAGCCGGCATCGTGGATCCAGCTTGAACCGGTTGATCTCGGCGCGGCGACGCTGCTGCGGAACGGAGCCCGTGTGCCACGCGGCCTCGACGCCCATCTCGCCGGCCAGTTCACGCACCATGTCCAGCATGCGCTCCCATTCGGCGAACACAATGACCTTGGCGGTAGGCTCGGCGAGCAGGTCAGCGAGTATACGCTCCAACTCCTCGAGTTTTGGAGAGATGCGGCACGTGGGATCGAGGATCGCCGGCGTATCGCAGATCATTCGCATGCAGGCGAGCCACTGCTGCAGCCGCTCGAACTCTTCGGGCCTGAGTGGCCGGCGCTGCGCCAATGCAAGCAGACGCGCTGCTTTGGTTTTGTACTCCTCGTAGCGTGCCCGCTGCTCGTCGGCCATCGTCACGAAATAATTAGTGACCGTGCGCCCCGGCAACTCGCTCTCGACGTCCGCCTTACGCCGCCGAAGCATCACCGGCGCCACCCGGTGGCGCAGCTCGGCGAGATTCTTGTAGTCGACCGGCCGGCCGCGTTCATCGAGCGCATAGAATTCGCGGTTGAAGCGAAACAGTGGCCCGAACACCTCCGGATCGAGGTATTGGACAATCGAATAAAGTTCGTCGATGCGGTTCTCGATCGGCGTGCCGGTCAGCACGAAAGCAAACGGCGACCTTAGCGATTTTACGCGCCGCGCCGTCTTGGTCTGCCAGTTCTTGATACGCTGCGCTTCGTCGAGGATGACGATGTCGGGTGCCAGGACTTCGTTTATGTCGTCGGCGTCGGCAAGCACCTGTTCGTAGTTGACGATGTTGAAGAAACTCGGGTCGCGATACGCGGCGAGGCGCTGTGGGCGCGAGCCGAACACGGACCGCGCAGGCCGATCCGTGAAGCGGGCGATCTGCTCCTCCCACTCAGCCTTGAGCGAGGCCGGGCAGACGACAAGCACCCGCCGCACGGCCTTGCGTCGCGCCAGCAGTTCGGCTGCCGCAATCGCCTGCAGCGTCTTGCCGAGGCCCATCTCGTCGGCCAGCAGTGCGCGCTCACTAAATGCGAGATGCAGCATACCGTCGCGCTGGTAGGGCAGCAGGGGTAGGCGCGTCAGATCGAAGCTCGCCTTGCCACGCTCGACATCGGCGAGAAACTTCGTGCGGGCTTTGGTCCGCGAGCGCAAACGCTGCTCCCGATCGAGCCACGGGCCGATATGGCGCGATATCCGCACCTGCCGCCGCAGACGCGGTGCTGCCGAACTCCAAGCCTGGAGGAGGGCCGCCACCCGGGACGGATCAGGCTTGAGCGATCCGTCAGCGCTCAGGAATGGTTCGAGCCAGCCGTGCGCGGCCCGCGTCGCGCCGCGACGGCCAGGAAACGTTATCGCTGGGCGCGGTGCGTGGCGTCGGTCGATGAAGATTTCGACCCGCGCACTTTCTGAGAGGTCCGCTTCGTTGATAGTCGCGGATCGCTGTCGGCTCAGCACCTCGATGACGCCCTCGATGTGCTTGCAGATGCCGAGACCGTTGACGCGGTGATCAATGCAGCCGCAGGAGTTGATGGGCACCTGGAGGCTGCGGATTTCGACCTCGTAAGGAGTGCCGCTCTCCGAGCGCACACGAAAAGTACCGAATAAGAGATGGTTGGACTCAAGGGGCTCCGCCTCGCTGATCTCGGTGCGTCCGCGCCAGCGGCGCAGCTCGATCTCTTCGTCGTCGGTGGTGTTCCAGCCTTGCGGCGCGGTTGGCCGATCGAGTACGGCGTTGGCGCGCGTCTTGTTCCCAGCCCCACGTCGCTTCGAGGCGCCTTGCGCCGGCGCGTCCTGCCCAGCCACCGCGTGCGAATCTCTTAGCATGGGGAGATGGTAGGTGATGCGCGCCTCATATTCCACGCGGTGTCGGCAACTTGCCCGCCATTTCCACACCTATTGCAGATCCGGCCGCGCCAGCTCCGGCTTGCTCGCGCGGCATCCGCCCTCAAGCTACGGGTCGACTGACATCACACGCTCGCAATGAAAGCCCAAGGTTTGAGAGCCTGCCGGGAAAAGCTACACAAAACAAAGCGAGATCTGCGCAGGTTTGGGAGCGCCAACCCCATAAATCTTCGGGCTCGGTATCGTCCCCTTGGCTCCGTAACTGCCCAAATTGCGCCGGGTCGAGGATCGAGCTCCCTGTACTTTGCTGTGGAGCGCAACGAAGGTCATTGACGAGCAATTGTCCAAGGTCACCTACGCGTACATTGCCAAACAACGTCAAGGTCGATGCCGAACTGTGCACTGCGATCCTATTCTCACGAAAGGCAAAGTGACAACGCCGCAACGGACACTGCCCTACATTGCCGCAGTGTAGGACAATTGGGCATTTCTCTATGGTTGTCCTACGAAACCAAAAAGTAGGACACCCCGTTTGCAGTTCATCAATCTTGCCACTCAGACGACCTTTGCGGAGTTGGTCGAGCAGACTCTGGATGCCGACTTCGATGAGCAGTTCCCCAAGAATGGGAGTTTCCGACGCAAGAAGTCGAAGGACCTGTTTTACTGGCAGTTCCAGTGGCGCGAGGGCTTGACAGTCAAGAACCGATACGTTGGTCCGGTCACCGACAAGACCATCACCGACCGCATCGCCCGTTTCACGGAGATCAAGTCGGATTTCAAGGGGCGACGGGAGCTGATCCGCTCGCTCATTGCGGCGGGGTTGCCCGCGCCGGATAAGCTTTCTGGCGATATCATTGATGCCATCGCGCGCGCCGGCTTCTTCCGGTTGCGCGGCGTGCTCGTCGGGATACTCGCCTATCAGTCCTACGCCGGTATTCTCGGGCTCCGCGTCGGCGCGCGACACTTGATGGTCCAGGATGCGGACTTCGAATAGTTCTGGGGCGGGTAGCAAAACGTCGGTGACGCGATCAAGGCACCGCCAGAGATATTGAAAGGCGTTGACGATACTTTTCGAGCGCTACCGCACACCGGCGCCCCGTTCGTCTCGACGCAGTACCGCAACAGTTCAGCTTACCGCGTCGATTTTCTGACACCTAATCGCGGCAGCGATGATCACCAGGGCAAACCGGCCAAGATGAAGGCACTCTGCGGCGCGGGTGCCGAGACACTCCGGCATCTCGATTTTCTATTCTGCCAGCCGGAACGCTCGGTGCTGCTCCACGGTGGTGGCGTGCCGGTGATCGTGTTGCGGGCCTAGTGCTTTGCCGTGCATAAGGTGATCGTGGCCGTCGAGCGACGCGACACTGCCAAGTCCGACAAGGACACTGCACAGGCGGACACGCACATTCTCGTGTTGGCCAAGAAGCGACAGCTTGAGCTGGCGGAGGCGTGGCAGACGGCCTGGGATACGGGTGACCGCTGGCGAGAAAAACTGGAGAAGGGTCGCGCTCGATTGAGCGAAGAAGCGCGACAAGCACTGGACACGGTTGCTGAACGAATGACCGCCAGCCGCCGGCGTCGAGGGTGGACCTAGGTAACGGAGCGAAGCTTGAGCGCAAGCACCAAACATTTGGCGGGGCGCTTCATGCTTGACGCCCCCGCCATGACCGGCCAGATGATCACTCTTAATGGTGGCCAGCACCTTGCCTGCCCCCCCCCGACATCGGCGACAGCCGCGGCTAAACGGCGAACACAACGGCACATGACGGTTGCGCTTCAACAGACGTCTCAGACCATGCGTGCACCCCGGCGGGTGTTTGTGCGTGATATGGAGATCTTGGCCAGCATCGGTATCTTCGAGGTTGAACAGGGCGACGAGCGGCGCATCATTCCCTCCCTTGATCTGGAGTTCGCTGATAACTACGACGGTGTCAGTGCGCGCATGATGGACGTGTTGGATTACAGCCTCATCGTGCGCGACGCCGAACTGCTGATCCGAAGCAGCCACTTCAAGCTGATCGAAACGCTGGCCAACTTCGCCGAAGCCGATCATGGCGATACGGGTGGTGTTTGGGACGCTCACGATGCCGCCTTGGGTTCGCTACGTTGCCTGCGAATCTCAATGTCAATGCCACCCGAACCCAACTACGACGTCGCCCAACTCGGTCATATTGAGCTGTGGAACGACACGCCCGAGGCGAGCCTCGATTTCTTCGTTAACACCCTCGGCCTCGCCGAGAGCCGCCGCGAAGGCGACAGCGTCTACCTACGCGCCTATGACGACTACGAATTCTACACTCTCAGTCTCACGGCCGCCAACACCACCGGCATGCGTCACGTCGGCTATCGCTGTTCAAGCGCGCAAGCCGTGCTGCGCCGCATCGCCGCCATCGAAAAACTCGGCGCTGGCATCGGCTGGACCGAGGGCGATCTCGGCCATGGCCCGGCCTATCAGTTCCGCGATCCCGACGATCACATCTTCGAACTCTACGATGAGACGAAGAAATGCGTCGCCCCGCCGGCGGAGCGGCCCGCGCTGAAGAACCAGGCACAACGCAACCACCGCCGCGGCATTGGCGTGCGCCGCTTTGATCATTTCAATCTGCTCGCAGTCGACCTGGAGGCGATCACCGCGTTCATGCCGCAAGCCCTTGGCGGCCGCATCACCGAGCAGATCGTGCTCGATAGCGGCAAGCTGGCCGGCTCGTGGTTCACCCACAATAACAAGAGCTACGATGTCGCTTTCACCCTCGATAGCACTGGCAAGCGCGCGCGCTTCCACCACGTCACCTATGCCCTCGATCAGCGCGAGCACATCCTCGAAGCCGCCGACATCTTCCTTAAAAACGGCGTCTTCATCGAAGCCGGCCCGCACAAGCACGCCATCCAGCAGACGTTCTTCCTCAACGTCTACGAGCCGGCCGGCAATCGCGCCGAAGTGGCCAACGACGGCGCATGCCTGATCCTGGCGCCGGATTGGGAAACGGTCATCTGGATCGAGACCGAGCGCAAGAAGGGCCAAGCCTGGGGCCTCAAAACCATCGAAAGCTTCCACACCCAAGGGACGCCACCAGTGGCGAAGGGATAAGATCGCGTGCCACGTTGCTCAGTCATCATGCCAGTCTTTATGCGTCAGAAATCCGGCACTGTGGCGGCACAGTCAGTGCTGGCGCAAAACGACACCGACATCGAACTGATCATTGTCGACGATGGCTCGCCTACCCCGTTTGTGCTGGAAGCGGAATTGACGGCCGACACGCGCGTGCGCCTCATTCGCATGGCGCAGAATGGCGGCGCCGCTGCCGCACGCAACAACGGCATTGCGCAGGCCCGTGGAGAGTTTTTGGCTTTCATTGATTCCGACGACCTGTGGCACGCCTCGAAGATGAGCACACAGTTCCAATGGCTGAAGCAACAACCACTCGCCAGCTTAGAAGGCCGGTTTTGCCTCGCGTCGGGCTATACGCGTGTGGACCTGCGTTCCGGCGTGCGGAGCAACCTCATCCCGCATACAGGAAATTCTCTCACCGACTTCGCGTCCGGGTGCTGGTTCTGCCCTGGCTCAACGCTGCTCATTGGGCGAGCTGTATTCAACGAGGTTGGCGCGTTCGATAGCAATCTCCGGCGACTTGAGGACTTAGATTGGTTCCTCCGTTTTGGCAGGCTTGGGGGCAGAGTTCTGATCGCACCCGAGGTTCTGGCCGACATTAATGTTGGACCCAAATCACGGCCGGAAGCGATCGAAACCGCCTCGGCTTACTTGTCAAAGAAATGGCTGCGCAGTGGATCACCCACGCGGTTGGGCCCCGTCGACAGGCGTCGGCTCACATCGTACCTGCATCTTGAGAAGGCAGCCGCACATCGCGATAATCGGGATTACATGCGGTTTGGCGCTAGTTTTCTGACATCGCTGGTTCTCGTGCCGCGGATGCACGTCCATTTAGAGCAATGGTGGGACTATCCAAAGCCGGACACCGCACACGAGGGGTGCTGAGGAAGCGCATCGGCTTGACAACGCGCGCACCGCCGCAGCACTTACCTTCACGTGGGTACACGAACGCACTAATCAAAGATGAGAAAAAAATGAAAACCGTACTCGTGACCGGCGGCTGCGGTTTTATTGGTGGCCATGTGGTTCAATTGCTCGTGGCTGATGGTGGCTATCGGGTCGTCAATATCGACGCGCTCACCTACGCCGCCGATCAGAGACTGCTCCAGCCCTTGGTTGAAAGCGGCCGCTACGTATTCGAGCACGCCGATATTCGAAACGCCGCTGCGGTCAACGCCGTGTTCGCGCGCCATTCGCCCGATAGGGTTCTGCATCTTGCTGCCGAAAGCCATGTTGATCGGTCCATCGAGCAGCCGTTGCTGTTTGTCGAGACAAACGTCATCGGCACCGCCAACCTGCTGAATGCCGCACTCGCGCACTTTCAGACGCTCACGGCGGACCGTCAGAGCGAGTTCCGGTTTTTGCACATTTCCACCGATGAAGTGTTTGGCTCGCTGGGGCCAACCGGTCACTTCAGCGAAACGACACCGTACGATCCCTCATCGCCGTATTCGGCGTCCAAGGCAGCCTCCGATCATCTTGTCAGAGCATGGGGACGCACCTACGGGCTTCCCGTTCTCATCACCAATTGCTCGAATAATTACGGTCCTGCCCAGTTTCCGGAGAAGCTGATCCCGCTGATGATTCTTCGTGCCTGGCGGGGTGAAAAGCTCCCCGTGTACGGTGATGGCACCAACGTTCGTGATTGGCTGTACGTCATCGATCATGCGCAGGCGCTGCACACGGTCATGTGCCGTGGCCGGATCGGGGAAACGTACTGCATCGGTGGGCACAACGAGTGGCGCAATATCGATATCGTGACGGCCGTCTGTGACAAGCTCGATACCAAGCTTGGCCTGCTGCCAACCGGGCCGCGGGGCAACTTGATCACATTCGTTTCCGATCGCCCCGGTCATGACATGCGCTATGCGATCGATGCACAACGTATGGCGCAGGAACTCGGCTGGCAGCCGAGCCGCACGCCGCAGCAAGGCCTCGAACAAACCATCGACTGGTATCTCGCCAACGAGGCATGGTGGGCGCCGATTGTCGAGAAGCAATCAGCCTTGAAGCGCCGAGGCCTGGCATCGTAGCCCTAACGCGATCACCACGCAGTTTTCATCGTGTTGGCAGAGTATGAACCGTCGAGGCGTTCCCGGTGCCTGCAGCCAAAGTCTCGATACTTCTCTGCGTTTACAATGCGGCCAGGACGCTTCAAGAAGCGGTCGATAGTATCCTCGCCCAAAGCTTCGGCGACTTCGAACTCGTCATTGTCGATGATGGATCTATAGACGGCTCCGCCGAATTGCTGGCGGCCTATCGGGACGCCGACAAGCGCGTAAGCGTCGTGACACAGCGCAATGTGGGGATGGTCGGGGCGCTCAATCGCGGCCTTGCCGCTTGCGGTGGCGACTACATTGCACGCATGGATCACGATGATCGCGCGTGGCCTGATCGCTTGGCACATCAAATCGCCTACCTGGATGCCAATCCCGCGGTTGTAGCTGTCGGGGGCCAGGTTAGGATCATCGACGCAAATGGCAAGACGCGCCGGCTGGGCCAGTATCCGGTTGGCTGCAGTGCCGTCGAAGATCTTTTGAGCGTCAGCAGTCCGTTCGCCCATCCAGCCGTCATGATGCGGCGGCACGGCCTGCTCTCCGTTGGCGGTTATCGCGGTGCTTTCGAATATGCCGAAGACTACGATCTCTGGCTGCGTTTGAGCGAGATCGGTCAACTCGATAACTTGCCAGAGATCGTGCTGGACTATCGCTGGCATGGGGCCAACGTGTCGGCGCGGAAGGCTGAAGCTCAAGCCTTCGCAACAGCCGCGGCCATGATCGCATCCCGCGTGCGCAAGACCGAGGGGCGTGATCCGTTCGGCGAACTCGGCCGGACAGTGAACATGGCGGATCTGGCCCCTTATCTGGACACGGCGATGGAGCGTGAGCAGTTCGACGCGCTGGTGACCAATGCACTGACCAACAATGGCGGCATCCTGGCTCCCGGCGGCGTAGCGCGAACGCTTCGCGCGATCAGATGTAACGCCACCCGGGACACAGCAGATTTGGCTGTTCGCGCCGCGTATCAGTTTTTTGCAGCACGGCGCCACAAAGACGCGGCGCAGGTGCTTACCGTCGCAGCATCGCGGACGCCCCGTGCAGTCGCCCGTGCCCTCGTCGACCGGATCACCACGCGGCGGCGGGAAACTCGCCGGCTGGCGGCGGATTTGGCGCGCAACGACTTGTTCCGGAGCATGGTGTCTCAGAACGGCCCTCAAGCATAGCTGCGGTCACGCAGTGTTTGCCTTGTCGTGCACCCCTTGCAAGACACGCTCATAGCGTGCCGCGATCGACGCCCAGTTAAACTTCCGCTGCCAGGCATCGCGCCCCGCGGTCGCCAGTTGCGCAAGGAGTTCGGGCTCGCGCATGCATCTCTTAATCTCTAAGGCGAGCACGGCCGGATCCACGCGCGTATAACCCGCGGCGTCGCGCGGGGCGGGACAGATCACGCCGCCGCCCGTCCAGCGCACGATTTCTTCCGCGTTCCCCACCGGCACTGATAGAAACGGCAGGCCCGCAGCGGCAGCCTCGAACAAGACCAGCGGCGAATATTCAATGTGGGACGCAAACACAAAGAGGTTTGCCGTGCGAAACAGGTTGATCACATCTTCGCGCGGCAGCTCGGTTGTGAGCACGCGCTTGCGGGGATCGCGAACGGCTTCTGCGGTCCACTGATCGATCAGGCGGACCGCTTGCTCGCCCCGGGCGGCAAAGGCTTCTGCGGTGGCGGTGTTCTCAGCGCTTTGGCCACCGGCCGGAGCTGCAGCATTGCGAAATCGACGCAGCCGCAGCCGATCGGCGACCCTTCCCCTGACGACAGCCGTTCGAAACTCCAACGAGCGTTGTATCCGGCGTACGAAGGTTGCTGGACCATTCGCGGCCAGGACGGAGAGAGCGCGCCGCAACACTTGTGCGGCGTTCGACAGCCGTGACAGCAGAGTGCCGGGTTGATCGAGCCGCCAATGGCCGTTCAGCACTAGTGTGACTGGCCGTTCGCCGACGGTCAGCCGGGCAAACGCTTCCGCTAATTCCACGTGGCCCTTCGCTCCAACGGGTGTGCCGACTGTCATCACCACGAAGTCGTCGGCGCCGATTCCCATCCGCTCGCGAAATGTCGGATCAGCTGGCGCTTCAAATTCAAAGTCGCTGGCACCATTGGGAATGATGGAGAATTTTTGCAACCCGTGCTGCCGAGCGAAGTCGATATCGCGATACCGTTCTGCGTAAAAGATCAGGTGGTCGAACTTGGCGAGAGCGGCTGGCAGGTCATGGAAGTAGTCTTCGAAAGCCGGGTTGAAGAGACCGGAGAAGCCGCAGGGAATGAAAACCTTCCGCGCCTTGATGTGGTCAAGCACAGGCAACAGCGCATCAAACGTCCACTGTTGCGCCGCTTTGATCATGATTGCGTCAGCGGGGAAATCGACCACGAATTGCCGATAAAGATCGACCTTGCCCGTCAGGCCGCGCGCCAGGTTGCCGCTGATATCGAATTCCTTGATCTTGACGCCGTTCCACACATCGAAGTTGCGGGCGGCCAGCCGCGTCGTTGCGACAGTCACGTCGTGCCCGCGTGCCACCATGCGCTCGGCAATTTGACGCATCACCTCCTGCACGCCACCGCGGCTCGGATGGTAGAATTCACAACAAAACAAGAGCTTCATTCCATCACCGTCTTGGCTGTGTCTGCAGCGCGCTCAAACTCTGTTGCCGAGCAGCAGACGTTTGAGGACCGCCGGCATCCGCAGCCGCTGCAGGGCCGGCACGTATCGCCACATCACCTTCGGCACGCGCGTGCAGATCGCGTGGTGATGGCGCAGCGCGCTGATGGCCGCCGTCTTCCGCAGCAGGAGGTCCGCGCGCTGGCCGGACGGTGCCTCAGCGACAATCGCGTCGGCGGCGCGCGCGACAATGGCGCAGCTCGCATCGATGTCGGCATCCGTTGGAACTTCGTCGTAAGCCGCATGCGCCAATGCCGCGGCGATGCGCGCAGCGTGGTCGGGTGCAGCCAGACCTGCGCGATGCGCGATATTCTCAGACGAGATGAGGATAAGCCGCTTCAAGAACGGATTGGTCCCGTCCCGCGACATGCTGTGTGGCACTTCGCGATAGGCCACCAGGCGTTCGGGAATGTTGGCCACCTCAAAGCGGCGCGCAACGCGCGACCACAGCTCATAGTCTTCCGGCGGTTGCCGTGCGCGATCGGTGGCATACCCGCCCACTGTCTCGAACACCGCTTTGCGGATCAGCATCGAACTGTGCACGAATGGATTGTTGAATAGCAGGTCAAACTGCAGAATTGAATTCTCGGCCGGATGGTCGTGATACCGGGTGTCGGGCTGATTGCCGATCCAGATTTCGGCGCGCGTGCCGACCATGCCACAACGCGGATGGGCATTCAGAAACGCCACCTGCTTGGCGAGCCGCGACGGCTGCGAGATATCATCTTGATCCTGACGCGCGATGGTGTGGCCCTTGGCCATGGCAATGCCGGCGTTGAGGGCGCCGCAAAGTCCACGATTTTTTTCGAGATGGACAATGCGCAGGCGCAGAGTCTTGTGCCGTCGCGCCAATGTGGTCCAGCAGCGGCGCAACCGCCGGGTTCGGCGATCCGTCATTGATGACGATCAGCTCGAAATCCGTGAAAGTTTGCTCAAGCATGCAGGCAATGGCGCGGCCGACGTCGGCAGTGTTGTTGTAGACGGGCAGGATGATACTGACAGCGGGCGGCGTCATAGGCGTATCCATCCGGCCGGCAGCAGATCGCGCGTGTCGTTGGCGCCGGCGGCAAACCAACGTTGCGGCGCCACGACGATTTTGTCCGGCGATGGGTTGAGCCAGGCACCCCACCAGCTGAACGAGCTGTTGGCGATCACGTGGTGCTGGCAGCGGCTCATCAGTTGCATGTCGCGAAACCCACGGTCGGGAGGGTTGGCTGAGACATAGGTCGTTGGCCCTTCGAGTGTCACGTTGGCCTGTGTCCAAGCCTGATCATCGGAGAACACGAAGAAATGCGGCGCGCTCACGCGTGCAGCGATGGCAGCGGTCGCTGCGCGATAGTAGCCCGGCGAACAGGTGCCGTGGAAGGCATTGGTAGTGCTATTGCTGACATAGTCCCCGCGGCGTACATGGACCGACACGGCCGTGGCGCCATCGATAGACCGGGCGGTCTCCAGATTTTCCGGTTCGAGCGGCGTGACGGGCCTCAGTTCTGCCAGCAGCTGCGGGCGCAAACGTTCGAAATACCGCTCAGACTGCCAATAGCCGTTGAGCCGCAACGGTGCCGCCAAAGTCTCGAAGCCGGCATCGTAGTGGAAATGTGGTTCGGTGTGCGTGGCCGCCGCCTGCCGCGAAGCCACCGCGCCAACCAGCAGCCGGCGCAGGCGCGACTGCCCAGCGGCCGTTGGGCCGAACGGCGCCAGATCATCTGGTGTGGCGAGGCTGGCCGCGATCGGCAAGGTGCCAAGTTCGTAGCGGCGCAGCGCGTAGCTCTCAAAGCCCGAGACATCGAGCTTGAGCGGCACGCCGGCCCGATCTGCCAGCGCGCGGCCGGCCGCGTACTGAAACAGCTGGTTGCCGAGGCCGCCGATAAGGGTGGTGATCACAAGGGTCATGCGTGTCGCGTCGTTAGGGCCGGGATCTGACGATCAAAATGCAGCATGTCCGTGCTTTCCCCATCCGCCAACGATATCCAGCAGCGCATCCCGCAGGCAGTGCTTCCGGTTGTTAGTCCCAACTGTCAAGTCGAGCGCCAGTTTCACGTCATACGAGGCCGGGAACGGCCCGTCACTGCGCCACCCCGCCCAACCAATGCTCCACCAACTGGCCATGCGGCAAACTTGCATCCCATGCACGCCTGCGGCCATATCGCTTGAGCAAACCGGGAGCCCGCACTAAAGCACGGCTACCCGCTTTCAGTGCAATCTCAGTAGTTCGGCACTATCGCCAGATTTCGAGGGTCTCGATGCTTCGCAAAGCCGTTCATCAGTTGTCCAAGCTAAAGCATGCCGCCATCGCCAGGACGGCCAACATCGAGAACTTCCCGCCCCATCTGCATCTGGGATGCGGCGGACGGCGCGCCCCTGGCTTCTGCAATGTCGACATTACGCCACAGGCATCGGTCGACATCACTGACGATGTGTCAAAGCTCAAGCGCTTTCCCGACAATTACGCGCTGTCGATCTATGCCTGCCATGTTCTCGAACACTTCTCGCATGCTGAGGCCCCTGAGGTCCTGAAGTCATGGTTCCGGGTGCTGGCACCCGGCGGCACCTTGCGCATCTCGGTTCCCGACATCGACCGGATCGTCAAAATCTACATGAAGAACTGGGATCATTTCCAGAAGGACGGGCACACCCCTTGGATCGGCCTGCTCTACGGCGGCCAGACGGATCGCTATGATTTCCACAAGACCGGGTGGAATTTCTGTTGGATGTCCCACCTCACGCGTCAGATCGGTTTCGTCGACCAGCAGGAATATCCCCACGAGCCGCATTTCATCGGCACGAAGTTCTGGGATAACTCCCTCGCGCACGAGCCCTTTGGTGAATTCCTGTCGCTCAATTTTGTGGCGCAAAAGCCGGGGTCTGCGGTTGCGAATTCGGCAGAGACGGCTCACTGAGAGGCGCGGCAGCGTCGATCTTTGCCCGCGCGCAAAAATTTGATGTGGAACGCATGGCAAACTCAACTCAATCCCGCCCCGTCGCCCTGATCACCGGTGTCACCGGTCAGGATGGCGCCTATCTCGCTGAGCTGTTGCTCGCCAAGGGCTACGTGGTGCACGGCATCAAGCGGCGGTCGTCGTCGTTCAATACCGCGCGCGTCGACCACCTCTACCAGGACCCGCACGAGGGCGAGACGCCGTTTCTGATGCACTACGGCGACATGACGGATTCAACCAACCTGATCCGCCTGATGCAGGCGATCCGGCCCACGGAAATCTACAATCTCGCCGCCCAGAGCCACGTCGCGGTCAGCTTCGAGAGCCCTGAATATACTGCCAATGCCGACGCGATCGGCGTGCTCCGGCTGCTGGAAGCCATCCGCATTCTGGGTCTGGAGAAGACCAGCCGTTTCTACCAGGCCTCGACGTCGGAGCTGTACGGCCTCGTCCAAGAAGTGCCGCAGCGCGAGACCACGCCGTTCTATCCGCGCTCGCCCTATGCAGTGGCCAAGCTCTATGGCTACTGGATCACCGTCAATTATCGCGAAGCCTATGGCATTCATGCCTCGAACGGCATTTTGTTCAATCACGAGAGCCCGATCCGCGGTGAAACGTTCGTCACCCGCAAGATCACGCGCGCGGTGGCACGCATTGAGGCGCGGGCTTGATCACTGCCTCTATCTCGGCAATCTCGACGCGAAGCGGGATTGGGGCCATGCCAAGGACTATGTCGAGGGGATGTGGCGGATGCTGCAGCAGGACACTCCTGACGACTATGTGTTGGCGACCGGCGAGACGCGATCGGTGCGCGAATTTGTCGAGGCGGCGTTCGCGCACATTGGCCGCAGGCTTCGTTGGTCCGGCAAAGATGTCGATGAAACGGGTATCGATGCCAAGAGTGGCGCCACCCTCGTCAAGATCGATCCGCGCTACTTCCGGCCGACCGAGGTCGAGTTGCTGATCGGCGATGCTACCAAGGCGCGGACCAAGTTCGGTTGGCAGCCCACGCAGACGTTCCATGGTCTCGTCACCGAGATGATGGACGCCGACTTGGCGCAGGCCCGGCGGGATGCGGCTAGCCGCCTGCGCCAACCGCCTGGAGACAGAGCGATGGCGAAGGTCGTGATCTTGGGTGGTGGTGGTTTTCTCGGATCTCATCTCGCAGCACTGCTTGCGGCGCAGGGACATCAGGTGCGTGTCTTCAACCGGGCGCGTGGATCAATCCCGCAGACTACTGTCAAAGCATCGATGGTGACCTGGCACATCGGTGAGTTTGGCGACGCTGCCGAAGTCGAACGCGCACTCGCAGGTCAAGAGTTTGTATTCCATCTCGTGTCTACCACGTTGCCGAAAAGTTCCAATGAGCGACCAGTTTTTGATGTCGAAAGCAACGTCGCGGGCACCATTCGCATGCTCGAGGCAGCGTGCCGCCAAGGCATCAAGCGTGTCGTCTTCCTCTCTTCAGGTGGCACCGTCTACGGTATTCCGAAATCCAATCCAATCTACGAGCCTCACCCGACAGACCCCATCTGCTCCTACGGCATCACCAAGCTGGCGATCGAGAAATACCTGGCTCTGTTCCGCCATCTCCACGGCCTCGACACATTGGTCTTACGCCTATCTAACCCCTACGGCCCTCCGCCCGAGGGGCGCCCGCCCATGGGCGCTGTTGGCGTTTTTCTGGACCGGGCCCTAAATGGGCGTGAGATCGAGATCTGGGGCGATGGCAGCGTCGTCCGTGACTATGTCCATGTTTCCGATGTAGTCGCGGTCATGGCGCGCTGCCTGGACTATGGCGGCGCGGAGCGCGTGTTCAACATCGGCAGTGGCACGGGCACCAGCCTTAACGATATTGTTGCAGCACTCAAAGAGTTGCTGGGCGTGGCCGTCGCGGTCCGGCACCTGCCATCAAGGGCTTTTGACGTGCCGAGCAACGTGCTAGATGTCTCGCGGGCACGATCAGAATTGGGATGGCGCCCCAAAATCGGTTTCGCCGAAGGACTAGCACAAATGGCCGCCGAGAGCCGCGCGCGCGCCAAAGCCAGATAACTTTTGGTGCACTGTAGGGTGCCGGAATTGCCCCTCCGCAATTGCCTCCCCATGACCTTTATGCAACATGCGAGCGAGGTTTGAGTTTGCTGCGGAATTCAAGTCAAGCGGCGGCGCGTGAGGAATGGACGGACGATGAAGGGCATTATTCTGGCTGGCGGTCGCGGCACACGACTTCACCCGATGACCTTGGTGATGTCGAAGCAGCTCATGCCGGTCTACGATAAGCCGTTGATCTACTACCCGTTGACGACGCTGATGCTGGCGGGCATCCGCGAGATCCTGCTCATCTCAACGCCTGAGGATCTGCCGCAATTTGAAAAGCTTTTGGGCGATGGCAGCCGTTGGGGCATCAAACTCAGCTATGCGGCGCAACCCAAACCAGAAGGTTTGGCGCAGGCCTATCTGATCGGCGCAGATTTCGTACAGGGCGCGCGCTCGGCGCTCATTCTCGGCGACAATATCTTTTATGGCCACGGTTTCGCAGAGATTCTCAGCCGGGCCGTGCGCCGGCAGAGCGGGGCAACCGTGTTCAGCTACTGGGTGCGCGACCCCGAACGCTACGGCGTCGTCACGTTTGATGCCGCAGGCAAGGCGATCGACATCAAGGAAAAACCGAAAGTCGCCGGCTCCCCATGGGCAGTGACCGGCCTTTATTTCTATGACGAAACGGTTGTGGACCTGGCGCGCAAGGTCAAGCCGTCGGCGCGCGGCGAACTTGAGATCACCGATATCAATCAGGCCTACCTTGACCGCGGCGCGCTGCATGTCGAGAAGCTCGGCCGCGGCATGGCTTGGCTCGATTCCGGCACGCCCGACAGTCTCCTCGCCGCCGCCTCGTTCGTCCAGACGCTTGAAAGCCGCCAGGGCCACAAGATTGCCTGCCCCGAGGAAATCGCATTCCACATGAAGTTCATTGATCGCAAGCAACTGCTCGCCCTCGCTGACGCCATGAAGGGCTCGACGTACGGCGATTATTTAGTCGAACTTGTAAATCGATAGCATGTCGCCGAGAAGTCTTCGTTCGCGACCGATGGTGTTAAGAATTATTGATCGGGATAGGGCGAACCTCGCGGCTCCGCCCCTCCCACACCACCGAAAATGCGGGTCCGCATCCGGCGGTGCGAGCGGCAATGGCTAGCGCTCCAGGATCAACGAGGGAAGTCCGAGCGATCTGAAGTAGGCATTGTTCAGCCCTGCGGCGAGGGCTTTGGATCGGGCGATGTGCCAAGGTCCTAACCCGGATCATGCACCAGGAACAGCTCCGGCAGCTTGATCTGACAGGCGTGCGCCGTCATTCGGTCACGAGGACCGTTGGCGGCAACTCGATTTTGGAACGCGTTCGGGGTTGATCTGCCTTGCTCGGCGGCTCCTCGGGGCACTTGCCCCGACGGCTATGCGGTCGATGGAGACAATCGTAGGGCGATCAAGCGGAATAGGGCTTTCTCGCTACAACTGGCCGGCAGATGCACGCGGATGCGGCGCGCGTGTTCCACGACGCGGGCAGCAATCTTGAGCAAACGCAGGCGCAGTGTGTTGAACTCGGCGCGCGCCAGCGCATGCCCCTCGGGGATCGCCGCGCGGACTGTGTGCATCAACCAGAACGCGGCTGTGTGCAGCATCAGGCGCACCTGGTTGGCCGTCGCCGAATGACATGAGGTGCGATCGGACGCCAACTGCGCTTTGTGCAGCTTGATCAGGTTCTCGGCTTGGCCGCGCTGGCAGTAGACGCCCTCATAAAGCCGCTCGGCAGCGCCCTTGAGCGAGGTGACGACATAGCGAACATCGACCTCCTGCCGCATGCCGTTCGGATCGTTGGGCTGAGGATCGGGCCGCAGCGCGACCTCGATGCGCGCAATGATTCGGCGCGGGGTTGACCAGCTACCCGCTTGGTATTCAAGCGCTTTATAGGCTGAATACATCTTCAGCTGCTGTTGTTGCGTCATTGTGCGGTCCGGCAACCGGCACGAACCGATCGCCAACAAACGCACAAAAGCGCCTTCAGCCATGCGACGAGGCGGCGGAAGTTGTAGCCGACGGCGGCGAGCACGGCGTTGGCCGCGTCGCCGTGGCTGCCGATCAGGATAGTTGCGATCCATGCGGTGGTCGCTCTTGAGGTGGCCGATGACGGGCTCGACCGCCGCGCGCCGTCTCAGTTCACGCTTGATCGCCGGCGTCACGCCGCGCTTCTGCTCCGAGATATAGACCCGCATGTCGTAGCGGCGCCGGCAGAGCCGTGGCCGCGATAGCCCTTGTCGGCGATGATGCGCTTGATCTCGTTGCCGATCAGCGATTGCAGATGTCGGGATCACCGTCGCCAGCGTGTGGCCGTCGTAAGGCTTGCCCGGCAGCGCCTTCGCCGCCAGCACGAACTGTCCGCCGCGCGAGGGCTCGACCGTCGTCGCCACCGAGACTTTGACGCCGAACTCGTAAGGCTTGTGCGCCTTGCCTTTGCCGATGCATTCGACTTCCGGCGCATGGATCGAATAAACCTTTGGGCCGCGTTGGCCGCGCTCCTGCGCGTGCACGCGTTGTGCCAGGAACAGCTTTGGCCGGAAGATCGTGTTCTAGTGACGGCGATGATCGCACTTGGCGATCGATGTCGCGGATCACCCGGCCCAGATATGTTTTCAGGCTGCGCAACTGCGCGGCGCGCGCGTTTGAACTGCTTGGCGTGGGCGTAGCGTTGATATTTCATCAGCGCTAGCTTGCCGACCTTCGGATAGCCCTGACGCAACTTGAGCCCGTGCTTGTTGGCTAGCTTGACCAGCATCACGCGCGCCCGGTTCAACAGCTTGGCATCGGTCGGGAAGGTCATGGCCTTCTCCTGCACCGTCGTATCGACGATCACCTTCGATAGATCCTTGACCTCCATGGCCTCGGTCTTGATCGCAATCGTCAGGCTCTCCTGCAGCAGCACTTCGAGCCGCTCGTCGCCCATCCGCTGGCGCCATCTCGTCATCGACGAGCGGTCGAACGGCGCCTCATGGCGGAAGTGTTCTTCGCCGCAGAAGTGCTGGTAATAAGGGTTCTCGATCCAGCGGGCGACCAGCTCTTCGTCCGACAGATTGTGCATGTGCTTGAGGAGCGCCAAGCCCGCCATCAGTCGCGTCGGCAACGGCGGCTGGCCAGGCGCGTCCGTGTACATATCGCCGAGCTTGGTCTCGATCAGCGGCCAGTCGATCAATCCGGCAAGGCGCGGCAGCTCATGCCGCATGTTGATCATCTGATCGAGCCGCGACCGGAACAGATCGTCTTGCCCTCTCGACTGCGCGCGTAGCCGCATCCATGCCTCCTCTCCGATCGTCACGCCGAAAAAACATGGTTCGCGCGGGGGAATCCACCATCGCGATTTGCAAGGAAATCCACATCAGCGTGGAAAACGGCAACTCAATCTGCTGATCAGCGAGAGTCAAGCAAAACAAAGTTCAGAGTTCTTCACGGACGACTTGCAGCGCAATTTCGGCTGATCCGAGATCGCATGCCAGAAACGCAGGTGGCGCGCCGTGTCCGCAACCATGGCGTCGAGCACGCTGTTACCGGCGAAGCCGAAGATATAGCCAACGCCGTTGGCATCGCACCAGTCCATACCCTCGGCGCGGCCATAATGGCTATCACCGCGCCACACGATGTTCGGCTCTTTTTTGGGCGCAGACTGTTGCCAGTTTTTGCGGATGCGCATCGTCAGATGCTTGATGACGGTGCGCACTTCGACGCCGTTCGGCGTCTTGGCCGGCCGCAGGATCGTCGCCACCGGAAGTCCGCTGCCAGCATGATAAACGTGCATCGGCGCAAAGCCGCGTTCGTCGTGATGCGCATTCTAGAACGTCAGCTGCTGGCCGCCGTGAGCGGCGTCGAACGTGTCGTCGATGTCGAAGATATCGCGCTGCGATGGCGTGACATGAGTTGTGAACTGATCGACGAGGGCGCCCGCCAACCGCGCAGCATCCGTCTTCGTCGGCGCATTCTCGAAGCGGCTGATGGTCGATTGCGAAGCCAGCGGCGCACCGCTCTCGGGACAGCGGCCAACAGCCATCTTCAGCGCCGGGTCGTGACGCAGGCGATCATGGTCGATGCCATCCTCATAGCCTTCGCAGATGCCGAACACGCGCGCGCCGATGATCTCGGTGAAGTGGTGGCGAATGCGCAGGGGGGCGCGCCGGTCGGGCAGCGCAACCGCCATCCGGCGGATGACGCCGGTCTTCTGTTCGGCCGCCCGCAGCAGCAGCACGCCCGCGTCCGACGACTGGTTGCCGCCATCGAAATCGACTGTGAGCTTCTTGCGCGAGACGGCTGGCAGATCGAAGCGAAGCGGTGTTAAGTCGTCCATGGCTGTGGCGTTCCGTTGCGACGCAAGCACGCTCGTCTCGACAACGGTTTGCTACGCGCTTTCAACGATCTACGCCACAGCCACAGCGACCTTTCTGCAACTTGCCGCATGATCCGGGCCAAGTGCGCTGCACCTTTGGCAATTCCCGTGAGGCGGCGGGAGCACGACCAACAGACGGCATTGCTTCCAGGATGATTGCGCGCGCCTGCGGCTCTGGGCGCCTTGCCTTAAGTGCCTGTCGCGGCTAGCTCTGCGCGTACCATAGCCGTGCCGCCGCACGGATATGGACCATCCGAGCCACCGGCCGCACCCGAAATGGATCCCGCCTGAAAAGATGACCGAGCACACGCCGGCCCTGCGGCCAAAGCCCCATCTAACGATCACACCCGCTGGCAGCAACGGCGGCTATTGGGGTGACCTCTGGCGGTTCCGGGAGCTACTCGGCTTCCTTGTCTGGCGCGACCTGCTGGTCCGCTACAAGCAGACCGTGATCGGCGTGGTCTGGACGGTCGCGCGGCCGTTGGCCACTATCGTCGCCTTCACCATGGTCTTCGGCAAGCTCGCAAACCTGCCGTCCAGTGGCGTGCCCTATCCGCTGCTGGTGCTGACGGGGGTGCTGCCGTGGCAGTTCTTTTCGCAAGCGTTCAGCGATTGCGGCAACAGCCTTGTCGCCAACGCGCATGTGATCTCGAAGGTTTATTTCCCGCGGCTCATCGTGCCGATTTCGACAATCCTGGTGTGCCTCAGCGATCATTTGATCCTGTGCGGCTTCCTGTCTCTGGTCCTCGTCTGGTTTGCACATTCTACCCGGCTGGCAGATCATCTTCTTGCCGGCGATGATCGTCTTGACCGCACTCACGGCGGCCGGCTTCGGCTTCATCGCGGCATCGATCAGTGCGCGGTATCGCGACGTGCGCCATCTGATCCCGTTCGCATTGCAGCTTGGCGTCTTCATTTCGCCGGTCGCCTACGCCACATCGATCGTGCCTGCCAAATGGCTGCCGCTGTTTGCGTTCAACCCCGTCGTGGCCTGGTCGATGGCTACCGTTGGTGCATTCTCGGCACCACCGACTTGATCTATCCACCGTCGATCCTGATCACTGTCGCTTTTGCCGCAGCAACGCTGGTGCTTGGGATCCGCCTGTTCCGCCGTCTCGAAGCGACGTTCGCCGATGTCATCTGAGCACCTACCAGAGATCCCCGTCATGAGCTACGCCATCCGCGCCGACCGGGCTCGGCAAGCGCTACGTGATCAACGAGGCCGCCAGCGCCCCGGGAAAGCTCGCTGCGCGACCTGCTCGGCCGCAAGCTCGCGCGCTTCTCCGGCGCAAAGGACGACGCGCCGCGGCCGCTGGAACGGCCGAAAACCGCAGGTGGCCTTGCGACCGAATTCTGGGCGCTGAAGGACGTCGACTTCGAGGTGCAGAGGGCGAGGTGGTCGGCATCATCGGCCGCAACGGCGCGGGCAAATCACGCTGCTGAAAATCCTGTCGCCGCGTCACCGAGCCGACCGAGGGCCGCGTCGACATTCGCGGCGCGGGTCGCCAGCCTGCTGGAAGTCGGCACCGGCTTCCACCCCGAGCTCACCGGGCGCGAGAACGTGTTCCTCAACGGCGCGATCCTCGGCATGACGGCGCGAGGAGATCCGGCGCAAGTTCGACGAGATCGTCGACTTCGCCGGGGTCGAGCAGTTCATCGACACGCCGGTCAAGCGCTACTCCAGCGGCATGTACGTGCGGCTGGCGTTCGCGGTGGCGGCCCATCTCGAGCCGGAGATCCTGATCGTCGACGAGGTGCTGGCGGTCGGCGACGCCGCGTTCCAGAGGAAGTGCGCCGAACGCATGCGCGAGCTGACCGGCATGGGCCGCACCGTGATTGTCGTCAGCCACTCCATGGCGTCGATCGCGGCGCTGTGCACGAAAGCGATCTATCTCGACCACGGGCGCATGGTGGCGATGGGGCCGGTTTCGGAGGTGGCAGGGAAATATATTCAGGCGTCTCGCGAAGGCAGCGGCTTGGCTCAGGTGCCTGCTCACTTGCGTTCGGTCGACCAACCGGCGCGGCGAGATGGAACGGGCCGAGTTCGCGTACAGTCGATGCAACTCGTTCATGCAGAGCCTGGAAAGCTGTACGAAATCCCGTATGGAGGCTCCTTGGCACTCAATGTGGCTTTCAAGTCAATGGCCGAGTCGGCGACCAAGGTTGATTTGTCCATTGGTATCAATGATGAGTTCGGCCTTCGGGTCTTTACCGGCGTCTCGTCATGGTGCGGGCGTGAGTATTCTGTCAGCGCAGAATTTGGTGAGGCGAACATAGTTGTCAGCGACTTGTATTTGCGGCCAGGATTTTATTTTATCGATTTGGGTTTGATCGAAGCGGGTGCCACGGTTGATGTGGTGTGCGAGTGCGGTGCGTTCGCGATCAGTTCAACCGCGGCAAGATCTGTTTACCCCGGCGCGCTCAAATGGGAGCCCGCGCATGGCAATGTCGATTTTCCAGCCACGTTCTCATGAACTCAAG
The DNA here is from genome assembly GCA_963847145.1 of uncultured Alphaproteobacteria bacterium. Classification (GTDB taxonomy): domain Bacteria; phylum Pseudomonadota; class Alphaproteobacteria; order Rhizobiales; family Hyphomicrobiaceae; genus JABFRJ01. Next base: position 740,130 of record CAWJYN010000007.1, on the reverse strand, counting down.
TCGGCACGAATTGTCAAAAACTGCAGGATGTACCACCGTCGACCGGTACTTGATGCTGCCAGTGACAGCCGCTACCTGGAGTGATCAAGTATGATCGTATGTGACATTTGCCAGGCAACGCAGGCGCTTACGCTCGACAAGCGTCGTAACGTGCCGGTCTTGATGCACAATCTCTACGACAGCGAAGAAGCTGCGACGGCTTGCGCTAAGGGCGACGTCGAATTGTTGCGATGCCTCAAGTGCGGCTTTGCTTGGAACAACACATTCGATAGTGCACTCATGAAATATGATCCGGCTTATGACAATTGCCAGACACATTGAGCTGTATTTCGTGAGCACATCGACACCTGCGCTCGCGCTGTGCTTGCGGCTCGACCAGAGCTAGATCGCTTGAAAATTGCGGAGGTCGGAGCCGGACAAGGAGACTTTCTTGTACGACTTTCGGAGCTAGGCGGCGATCGGGTTGCTCGAGCGCTGGTTATGATCCTGCATGGCGAGGGCAAGACGGTGAGCGGCGTGGGCACGCGGAAATGTATCGCCGTTACTTCGATGCGACAGACCAGAGTGTCATTCAGTTCGCTCCTGATGTCGTCGTTACCCGCCATACAATAGAGCATGTTCCGAGGCCATTGGAATTCCTGCGCGGAATCCGGGAAGCAATGCCGGTAGCATCAGAAATTTATCTTGAGACGCCAGATATCGACTGGATTGTGCGCAAGCAGGCAATGGAAGACGTTTTTTACGAACATTGCTCCATCTTCGACAAGAGCAGTCTTGGGTTTGGCCTTGCGAGTGCCGGCTTCGACGTTATTGACGTCAGCTATCGATTTGGCGGCCAGTATCTCTGGGCACACGCCAGGGTGAGCCACCAAGCCAGCAGTCTGACCAAGTGCGCACCGACTGACCTTCATACAATTGCAACCGATGAAGTAGTCGCGGACTGGCGATCGCGCTTGAAAACCCTGCAGCACGATGCTGCGAGGGTGGTTGTTTGGGGAGCCGGTGCCAAGGGGATGACGTTCTGCCAAGCTGTAGATCCGGAAAGGAAATTGATCGCCGCCCTGGTTGATCTCAATCCCAACAAGCATCAACGCCATATTGGGGCGAGCGGTCACGTCGTGGTTGGGCCGATGCATCTCAAAGCATTGACACCGACGCATGCAATCGTAGTGAACCCTGTGTATTGCGCCGAAATCGCTACAGAGCTCTCAAGGCAGGGGCTAAAGATTGAACTCCTCAAGCTGCAATCGAGTGGGACATGAAAATCGAAATTGATACCGAAGCAAGGACTGTCGCAACATCCGACGGAGGTAAATTCGACCTCCTGTCGGCTGAGGCTTTTGCGCTACTGTCAGAGATCTGGGTGCGTGTCGGTTGGAACCAGAAGTACAGTTACAGCTTTTCTTGGTTTGGTAGGCCGATCATGCAACTCCCGGAAGATTTAATCCGCGTGCAAGAGGTCATCTGGCGACTTCAGCCTGACGTGGTCGTTGAGACGGGCATTGCGCACGGTGGTTCGTTGGTGTTTTACGCGTCGATCCTCAAGGCCATGGGCAAGGGCCGCGTGGTCGGCATCGACATCGATATCCGGCCACACAATCGCAAGGAGATCGACGCGCATCCATTGCGTCCGCTGATCACGACCATCGAGGGGAGTTCTGTCGCGCCGGATATCGTGGCTCAGGTTCAGAAGCATATTCGCCCCGGGAAACCGTGCTCGTCCTGCTGGACTCAACCACACTTACGCGCACGTGCGCGCCGAGCTCGACGTCTACGCGATCGCTGGTCATGTCGGGTCGTATATCGTCGTGACTGACGGCGTGATGGAGTATATCGCCGGAGATCCGCGGACCAAGGCCGACTGGCTCACCGACAATCCTCGCCGCGCCGCACATGACTTTGTCGCGGCCGACAAGCGGTTCGTGTTGGAGCGGCCGGCTCCCGGTTTCAACGAAGCCTCCGTCGACGTACGGACGACGTACTGGCCGGACGCCTACTTGAAGCGGGTCAGCTGAGACGGCTGGCGCTCCGGCCATTGATCGAGTGTTGCCTTCGGCTTCCACCCGACCAAGCTTTGTGCGAGATGGACCAGCAGCGCACCGCGTGCGGCTGTCTTTATCCGGGCCTTTTCTCCGTCCGTCAGGTCCATAACGGCGATGGCGGCCGTGATCTCGCGCATCACAGCGCGATGATACAGAGCCTGCGCACGTGCAAGCTTCGGCCGAACGGCATAGACACCGGTTGGCGCTCGGCCACCGCGGCGTTCCCACTCTGCACTTTGACACACGGAAAGCGGTGCGCGCTTGTGCAGGCCAATCCACTTTGTCGAACGGATCAGGCCCTTCGAGGCCAGCAGCAGAAAGAACGGCAGCTCGTTCAGCGTCGGGCCGATCCTGTGCACTAGCGAGTTGCCCCTATGAAAGAGGGCTTCGCGGCGATAGAGGCCGTAAATCAGATTGCCGAAAAGGGTGCCGTTCACAGCAGCGGCGTACGCACCCGCTGTTGCGGGCGCCACGCGGCGCAAGGCGGTCCCCTCCGCGAAAAACGGATATGGACCGTCAGGGGTTTCGTATTGCGCTTCCGGGGTGACGAGAACCGTCTCCGGAGGAGCGTGTGCGAATTCCGTCAAGCAGTGAGCGACAAAGTCAGGCTCGATCCAATCGTCGTCAGCGGCCCACATGAAGAACGGCGCCGTTGCCGCTTCCGCGACGAACCGGAAGTTGGCCATGGGACCAACGTTGCTCGCCTGACAGTGATAGACGATCCGCGGGGTCTTCGGCCGCCGCTTGACGGCAGAGTTGCTGCACAGCAGGCTCGGTGGAGTTGTTGTCCGAAACGATAATTTCGAGATTTTGATGGGATTGCGTGCGCACGGCACTTAAAGCGCGTACAGAAGTTCGGGGCGATTGTAACATGGAACCCCACACTGACTCGTACGTCAGTGGAATTTTTGTTCAGATCTCTCACTGCCGAGCAGCGATCCTAGTCGCGCAAAGCATCCCGTAAGCCTTCCCTAAGGTCTCGAATGAACTGAAGCCGATCTCGTGGCGCAGGCGGCTGATGTCAGCAACGATCCGCGGGGGATCGTCCGGCCGATCTGGAAGCGCTCCGAGCCGGATGAGCTCCGGTCTGCGGGAAAGTTCCCCAAGCAGTTTGGCAACGTCGGCAATCGAATGCGCCACGCCGCTGGCGACGTTGATACCCCCGGTGGCTTGCGAGGCCGCGATGGCCGCTAAAGCCCTGCCAGCGTCACGCACATCGATAAAGTCACGAACAACCAAACCTCGACTGCAATGAGCTTCGCGCCCGGCGCGTAAACTGTCCGCTATCGATGGCACGAGGCGTTTGGACCCCTCGCCCTCGCCATACAGAAAAGAAAGGCGCGCCCATGCAAAGCTCACGCCCGAAGACGCCAGATATGTTTCCAGGACACGGCGCGTCGCATCCTTCGCAGTGCCATAAAGCGTTCTCGGTACAAGCGGGGTTGCCGTCTCGTCACACGCGCCGTGATCAGGCCACGCATATTCAAAACAGGTTCCCGCACCGACGAAGCGCTTCACGCCATTGCGCGTAGAAGAGCGTGCCAGCCGCAAGGTCGCTGCTATCCAGTCGAGATTTTCAGCAGTGGTCCAGAAGTTTCCGTGTTCAACGCACCAGGCAAGGTGCACAACCACATCCACTGGCTCTGCGAAGGCCGGGGCGAGAGATGCGCTTGGATCAAGGAGATCGAGCGCGACGTGCCTAGTATCCAGCGTCGACCCGCGGGCGCTGTCGGGGGATCGCCACAACATCATGGCCCTCCGCGCAGAGGGCGCGCAACACGACTTTGCCGACAAAGCCGCTCGCCCCTGTCAGAAGACACCGCACGCAAACCTGCCTCTTTGTGTAAATCGATCTAGCCGTGCCGGCAGCGACCGACTAACCCTGGCCACCAAGCTGTTCTCCCGCGGCGATCGTCGGCAAAGCAAAACAAGCGTCCCAACTATCCCACGACCGCGGGTCGGTTGTGAGAATTCTGTTGCGGCGCCAGCACGCTCTTGCCATATCAGCTTGCGAAAAAAGCAGCAAATCGAGCTGCCTGCACTGCTGTGCAACCGTCTTGTGTCTTTGGGGGCACATCACGTATCGGTGAGCGAAGGATTGAAGTCATGAAGGCCGTCATTCTAGCTGGCGGGCTCGGTACGCGCATCTCGGAGGAAAGCCAGCTCCGGCCCAAACCCATGATCGAAATCGGCGGCCAACCGATGTTTGGCACATCATGAAAATCTATGCCCACCATGGCTTGACTGATTTTATCATCTGCCTTGGCTATAAAGGGTACATGATCAAGGAATATTTCGTCAACTACTTGCTACACAATTCCGATGTGACCGTCGACTTACGGAACAATCGTGTCATCTATCATCAAACGACGGCCGAGCCATGGACAGTGACCTTGGTCGATACGGGCGAAGCGACGATGACTGGCGGACGCTTGAAGCGCGTCGAGGCGTTCGTGCGCGATGAAGAGACGTTCTGTCTCACCTACGGCGATGGTGTAGCGAACATCGATATCGGTGCCTTAATCAAGTTTCATAAGCGGCATGACAAGATAGTCCCCAACTTCCCTCCAGTCATAAGTTGAATCTGTTCCTTCTTTGCCCCTTGCGAGGCGGTTGTGCAACGGGCCGGGGCGCGGAGGCCCCACATACCGTAGCGTCCCGGCCCGTTGCCTGCTCAGGACGTGCGGCTGGCTGTTTTTCCTTTTCACCCGCTGCCTGCCAGGCGGCCGCGAACTCGTCCGGTGTCTGATAACCGAGGCTCGAATGTGGGCGCACTTCGTTGTAGTCGATGCGCCAGTCCTCGATGATGCGGCGTGCTTCGGCGAGCGATCCGAACACGTGCTCGTTCAAGCACTCGTCGCGCATCTTGCCGTTGAGGCTTTCCATGAAGCCGTTCTGCATCGGCTTGCCCGGCGCGATGTAGTGCCACTCGACCGCATTCACCGTCGTCCATTTCAGCATCGCGTTGCACGTCAGTTCTGTGCCGTTATCCGACACGATCATCGCCGGCTTGCCCCACATCGCAATCAGTTGATCGAGCACGCGCACGATGCGTGCGCCCGGTAGCGACGTGTCGACTTCCGAACCGAGGCCTCGACGCGTGAACTGATCCTCGACGTTGAACACACGGAACTTCCGGCCGCTGTCAAGCGTATCCGATACGAAGTCGAGCACCCAGATCGCATTGGGCCGCAGCGCTTTCTCCAATGGTCGGCGCGTACCGATCGCACGCTTGCGCCCCGACCGTTTGCGTACCGCCAAGCCTTCTTCCTTGTACAATCGATAGACCTTCTTCAGGTTCATGGCGATGCCGGCCCGGCGTGCCATCTCGCGCAGACGCCGATAGCCGAACCGGCGCCGCTCGACCGCAAGCTCGTTCAGCAACCGACGTTCGGCGTCGTCAGGCTTGCGTTTCTTCTGGTAGCGCACCGATGACCGGTCGACGTCGAGAAGCCTCGTGGCGCGACGCTCGGACAGTCCGTGATGCGCGATGATATGACGAACCGCCGCGTGCCGGGCCCGAGGCGTCAGAACTTTTTTGCGACGAGATCTTTCAGCGCGGCGTTGTCGAGAACCTGCTCGGCCAGCAGCGTCTTCAGCCGCCGGTTCTCATCTTCGAGCGCCCGCAGACGCTTCGCCTCCGACACGTCCATACCACCGTATTTGGCTTTCCAATTGTACAGCGTCGGCACGCTGATCCCATGTCGCCGGCAGAGGTCGGCCACCTTCGCGCCAGCCTCCTGCTCCCTGATGATCCCGATGATCGCGCTCTCGCTGAACCGGCTCTTCCGCATGTCGATCTCTCCACTGAGAGATTCAACTATCAGCTGGATGGAATTCCGGGGAGCAGGTCAGGCGTCTACTGCCAGCGCGGCCAAGCCGAGAACCTGATCAAGCTGCACAAAGCGCAGTTGGCGTCCGATCGCACCTCATGTCATTCGGCGACGGCCAACCAGGTGCGCCTGATGCTGCACACAGCCGCGTTCTGGTTGATGCACACAGTCCGCGCGGCGATCCCCGAGGGGCATGCGCTGGCGCGCGCCGAGTTCAACACACTGCGCCTGCGTTTGCTCAAGATTGCTGCCCGCGTCGTGGAACACGCGCGCCGCATCCGCGTGCATCTGCCGGCCAGTTGTAGCGAGAAAGCCCTGTTCCGCTTGATCGCCCTACGATTGTCTCCATCGACCGCATAGCCGTCGGGGCAAGTGCCCCGAGGAGCCGCCGAGCAAGGCAGATCAACCCCGAACGCGTTCCAAAATCGAGTTGCCGCCAACGGTCCTCGCGACCGAATGACGGCGCACGCCTGTCAGATCAAGCTGCCGGAGCTGTTCATGGTGCATGATCCGGGCTAGGTCCAGCCGTCGTAGCAGACTGGCGCGCACTCGATCTGTCGCGGCATACGGCTGTAGCGCATGTTGTCAACCGATACAGCCGCAACGGCATCGGCACCAACGTGCTCGGCGACCCTCGCCGAGCACTAACGTGGCACGTCAACGAACTTTCAAGCCTCGGCGTGTCTCTCAACGCTGGCGAATTCGTGACAACCGGCACCTGCATGATGCCGCTCGCTGTCGTTACTGGCGACCAGGTCACAGCCGATTTCGGCTTGCTCGGCACGATCACGGTCCACTGCGCAAAGGACTAGGCCAGCTCGCCAGCAATGGCGGCCGCCTGCGCAAGTCGAATGCGCGAGGTAAGCATTCCCCCAGCGAGTGCAAACTTGCCGGCTTGGCCTCTCGTTCGAAGTCTTTGGATTTATCCGCCCGTACGACTGCTCCGAATGCACGAACGTTCCCTCGCAGCGCTGTTAACATATTGGCCGCGTCGCTCTGCTCTAGCGTGCGCCGGCTTGGGTTGTCTTTCAAGGCCAACAAGGGCTTAATGGCTTTTGTCCGAGGCAAGATACGGAGGCATAGGCCATGACTAGCAGACGTATTGCGGCGCTCGCAGCGACGCTGTTGTTCGGACTTTGCGGTGCGTTGCTGACGGAAGCCGCCGCACGCCAGTCACACGGCGGCGGGGCACGGGCAGCCGGTGGGCACAACGGTGGCGGGCGCGCATCGTTCACAGCCCGGCCAGGAGCAGCACATGCGGCCGCACACACCAGCAGCGGCACAGCGGTGCGGTTCATCGCCAGTGCGGCCCCGGCCGGATTTACAACGCGAGCAGGCACCGGACCGGCGTTCGCCGCTGCTGCGACGCAGCGCTTCAATGTACATAGCTTTAATACACACACGAGAACGAACCAGGTGCACTACCGGCATCATCGCCGAAGCTATGGCTATGTGGCAGCCATCGGGATCCCGTTGGTCAGTTACGGGTACGTGACGAACACTTATCGTCAGTGTGCCTGGCTGAAAGCCCGCTATGAAGAAACCGGTCTACGCAAATGGCGGCTTCGCTATGAGACCTGCCGCGACGGCGATGACAACTGAACAAAACGCCGTGAACAAGAACAAAGGAATGGCGGCCCGAGCGGCCGCCATACCTTTCTGGAACAGCACAACACACGTCAGCGGAACCTGGCATTGACGGCTTCAAGCGCCTTACTCCCCGGACACAGCTCAGCCATCGGGACCGCGTTGAGTGGTCGGGCTTCGGTCGCCAGCATGTCGTGCAGCTCTTCCTGCAGGGGATTGACGTACAGCAGTCCTGTCGCGACTTCGCCCGTCTTGGCGCTCTTGCGGATCGCCATCATGGCTGCATCAGCGTCAGTGGCATCATGCCCACCGTCCAGCTTGTGCAACAGCAGCTTCGATCCGTCATGCATTTCGATCGTCGTTGACGTACCCTCAGCATAGTCGACAACGATCTCATCCTGGCTCTCGACGAAGTCTAGATGGTTCTCCGACGCCATGTTGTGCTCACGCACGTAGGAGTAGCTCTTGGTCGACGTGTCGTGGTTGTTGAACGTCACACACGGGCTGATCACATCGAGGAAAGCGAAACCCTTGTAGGCGACGGCCGCCTTGATCAGCGGGATCAGCTGGTTCTTGTCGCCGGAGAACGAGCGCGCAACGAACCCGGCGCCCAGCTGAATGGCAAGCTGGCATAGATCAATTGCTTCGAACGGATTGGCTTCGCCCTTCTTGGATGGCGACGCCTTGTCGTTGGTGGCCGAGAACTGACCTTTGGTGAGGCCATAGCAGCCGTTGTTCATGACGATGTAGGTCATGTTGAGCTTGCGGCGCACGGCATGGCAGAACTGACCGAGTCCGATAGAAGCGGTGTCACCATCGCCGGAAACGCCGATATAGACGAGATCGCGGTTGGCCATCGCGGCGCCCGTCGTGACCGACGGCATGCGCCCATGCACTGAATTGAAACCATGGCTGCGGCCGAGGAAATAGGTTGGCGCCTTTGATGAGCAGCCAATGCCCGACACCTTGGCGATGCGGTGCGCTGGCAAGTCCATCTCGAAGCACGCCTCGATAATCGCGGCAGTGATGCTATCGTGCCCACAACCCGCGCAGAGCGTCGACATGGAGCCTTCGTAGTCGCGGTGGGTCAGCCCAAGATCGTTTTTCTTGAGGGCCGGATGGTGGGCCGATGGCTTCGTGATGTAAGACATGGAGGCTCGTATTCCTGGCTGAAAGCATCAAAGGGCACGAACGAGTATGCCAGTCTTGCGGTAATAAAATCAGTCTTTTGACAGTGTGGCTACCGAAACAATCGTGCGGTCAATCCTGGTCTCGGGCTTGTCTACCGGCTTGAAGGTACCCTGAAGCTTTAGCCAAGCCTTGAGGTCGGGTGAATAGGAATATTTGGTGGTCGTTGCGAAGCTGTTGTCTGCATTGCTAGACACCGATTGAATGATCACCGTGGGATAACTGCAGCTGCCGATCTTGATGTGTTCCTCGCCAGTGACGGTGTAGGTCACCGTCCAGCGCCGGCTGGGCGGGATGGCCAAGGGGACAGGCCCTTGAGCGGTGCCGGTTGAGTGGACGACCTCATAGTCGATGGTGAGCGCGGTGCCTGGTTTGGGGGGCAACGCCTTCCGCAGACGCGCATGGGTCTCGGCAGAAATCTTGTAATATTGAACGCTCGCAGCCCGCTCACTGATGGTTGTGATCGTCTCGGCAAAGAAGCCTTGATAACCCTCGATATGGTTCTTTGAGACGGTCGCGGCCTGCGGCAGGTCCTCGATGCGGCGAACATAGCCAGAATCGAGCGCTTCCAGAACCGTCACCTGCCCCTTGCCATCGGTCATGGTGACCTTGCCAGCCTTCTCAAGGTTCACCGGGCAATCGGCGGCATGGGCTGAAAAAGTTCCCGGCGACGCCACGATTGTGGCGATCAGACCCGCTCCAAAAAACTGCCTCATGCGACGGGTGTCCAACGGTAGATGTCGCGTCGCATTCGTCGGCTCCTCTAGCAAATGGATTTACTGTTGCAGATCGGATTGGCTGCTTTTCAGCAGCGTAACCCAACGTACTTTCGGCCATCTGTTCAGCGACGCTTTGATAAGAAGCATCTGTTTAATCCGGCTTCGATTTTTTCATAGAAAGGCTTCAGTATTTCCTTCTTGCAATACATCATACCGAGCTGGTGAATGTACTCCGGAGCCAACGTGGCGTCCCCACCACAGTCGGACATTACCAGCTTCTGGCCTTCACTCAAATGCGCAGCCGAAATGGATTCAGCCAAGTTGCCGGAAGGACCAAGCTTCGCGAAGCAGAATGTATAAAAGCGTTCATCCTTCCTCAAAGCCTGAAGACGTTCCCAAGCCGCCTTTGTAAGCGGAAAGGCATCTGCGGCATGGGCACTCGCTGCGCAAAAGTTCGTCAAAAGAACAATTGCTCCGATCGAAGCGCTGTAGAAAAATGCGGCGCATTTAAAGTTCAATGATGGTACTCCGCTGTCGTAGGTTAACCGCGCTGCAGCGCAACCCAATACTTCCCAGGGATTGTTGGGTTCCGGCGCAGAGGGCGCCTAACCCAACCTACGAAACCCACTCTATTCCGCCGCCAGTTGCTTGGCGGGGCGCAGGTTAGCAAGGATGTTTTCGCGCACCGACCTCGCGGTTAAGGGAGTGCCGTCATAGTGGAGGGACGAGATAAGCTTCTCGCCCGGAATGCCGGCTTCCACCATCAATAACGAGCGCATCTGCGCGTCACGGTTCTGCTCGACGACGAAGATCCTGTCGTGAGCAGCGCAGAAGGCCTTCACATCCGCATTGAAGGGGAAAGCCTTCAGGCGCATAGCATTGAGCTTGACTCCTTGGGCTTCAAGCTCGTCGAGCCCCTCAACCACTCCGGGCCGGGTGGCACCAAAGTAAATCACACCGAACTTGCTTTTTGGGTCGCGGGTCACAATTTCAGGTTTCGGCACCAACGCAGCAGCAGTCGTTTCAAACTTGCGGCGGATTCGGTCAATCATGCGGGCATGAATGGTGCCGTCCTCAGTGTAGCGCGCATACTCGTCGTGACTGGTGCCGCGGGTGAAAAAGGCGCCCATGTTCGGATGCGTACCAGGCAGCGTACGATACGGTACTGCATCACCATCGACATCGAGATAACGGCCCCACGGCTGCCCACGGCGATCTTTAAAGCTCTCCAGCTCTTCGGCAGTCAACACTTTGCCGCGATCATGCACATGGGCATCATCCCAAGTGAAGGGATCGGTTACCCAATCGTTCATGCCGATATCGAGATCGGACATGACGATGATCGGTGTCTGCAGCCGCTCGGCCAGATTGAACGCTTCGGCACCCATGCTGAAACATTCTGTGGGATCGGACGGAAACAACAGCACGTGCTTGGTGTCGCCATGGCTGGCGTAGGCGCACGACAGGATATCGGGCTGGCCAGTGCGCGTCGGCATGCCGGTAGACGGCCCACCGCGCTGGATGTTGAACAGCACCAGCGGCAATTCGGCGAAATAGGCGAGCCCCAAAAATTCACTCATCAACGAGATGCCGGGGCCGGAGGTGGCGGTGAAGGCGCGCGCGCCGTTCCAGCCGGCACCGATGACGACGCCGATAGCCGCCAATTCGTCCTCCGCCTGCACGATGCCCACGAGCTTGTGGCCGTCTTTGGTGGTGCGGAACTTCTTGGCGTGTTTCTCGAAGCCCTCAGCAACCGACGTGGACGGCGTGATCGGGTACCAGGCACAGACAGTGGCACCGGCATAGACCGCGCCGAGGCCCGCGGCCTCATTGCCGGTGACTAGAATCTTGCCTTTGGCGCCGGTGGCGTGCCGCACGCTGATCGGCAGCGGGCACTCGAAGTTCTGCTGCGCGAACGTGCGGCCGAGATCGAGCGCGGCCATGTTGGAGGAGACCAGCTTTTCCTTACCCTTCAGCTGATCAGACACCACACCCTTGATGACTTCCATATCCATATCCAGCAGCGCTGAGAGGGCGCCGACATAGACCATGTTCTTGAATAGCTGGCGTTGGCGGGGGTCCGACCATTTCTTTGCACACATCTCAGCTATCGGTATGGCGATGATGTTGATGTCCTCGCGCGCCCATTTGCGCGGGAGCGAGCTGTCATAGAGCAGCCAGCCGCCGGGCACGACTGCCTTCAGATCATCGGCGTAACTCTGCGGATTCATAGCGACCATCAGGTCGATACCGTCACGCCGCGCCAGATAGCCCTTCTCTGACACGCGCACCTCGTACCATGTCGCAAGGCCCTGGATGTTGGAGGGGAAGATATTCTTCGGGCTCACCGGGATGCCCATGCGGAACAGCGTCTTGGCGAACATGGAGTTCGCACTCGCCGAACCGGAGCCGTTGACGGTAGCAAACTTGATGACGAAGTCGTTGATGCCGGTCATGGTGCTGCAGGTCTCAAGGTTGCCGCGTCTGCTCAGGTGGAAAGGCACGATAGGTTTAAGTGTTGCGATATTTTTGCTTACGCGATGTGTGTCTGATGTGGACGATGATAACAGTCTGCTGCGATAGGTCTATTTGATAGTAGATATCGTACGGGTACCTACCAGTCCCAATTTTGCGCAACTTCCGCTGTCTTTGTTTGCGGCCGCGCATCGGCATCATCTCAAGCGACGTGACCGCGCGTCGAACGGCGGCTTCAACGCGAAGCGCTCTCGGGGGATCTCTCGCGGTGATGCACTGGCTGATTTCTGCAAGATCCCAGATCGCAGTAAGTGCAAACCTCACTTTCATTTTCTAAACGAGTGAAACGCGGCCTCAACTTGCTCATCCGTCGCAATGCGACCGTGCTTTATGTCGTCGAGACCTCGATCAATGGCCTCCAGGTGCTCGGGATCAATGTCCTCACCCTCATCGTCGCCTTCGGCCATGGCCAGGATCATTCTCGCGATATCGTCCTGCTCCTCGGGCGTCAGGCCACGGACCGCTTCGATCGCTTTGTCGAGTAACTTAGTCATCTCATCACCTCACCCCAGATACGCATTGTGGTTCGTGAGGCACGCCTTGCTCGCTTGCGCTTCGACGTAAGAGTATTTCTGCATGTCCCAGGCGCCGGTTGGGCACCGTTCGGCGCACAGGCCGCAGTGCAGGCAGACGTCCTCATCCTTAGCCATGATACGGCCGGTCTTGAGGGCTTGCGAAACGTAGATGTCCTGCTTGGGATCGAGCGCCGGCACGCGGAGTTGTGTGCGCAGCGCCGCCTCGTCGTCGTTCTCGGTGAAGTTGATACAATCGACAGGACAGATGTCCATGCAGGCATCGCATTCGATGCAAAGCTTTTCGACAAAGACGGTTTGCACATCGCAATTCAGACACCGCGCCGCTTCCTTCAACGCGCGCGCTTCGTCAAAACCGAGCTCAACCTCGAGTTTCAGGTTCTTGATCAATTCCTTGAGATCGGCGTGCGGCACCTGCATGCGGCGGCTGGCGTCATAGTCGTTTTTATAAGACCACTCGTGGATACCCATTTTTTGGCTGACGAGATTGTGGCCTGGCGCCGGGCGCTCGGTGAGCGTCTTACCGTGGCAGAAGGCGTCAATCGAGATTGCAACCTGATGGCCATGGGACACAGCCCAAATTATGTTCTCGGGGCCCCAGGCAGCATCGCCGCCAAAGAAGACCTTCGGATGCGTTGACTGGAAGGTGACTTTATCGACTTTCGGCATGCCCCATTCATTGAAGTCGAGGCCGGCATCTTGTTCAATCCAAGGGAACGCGTTGTCCTGGCCAATAGCCATCAAGACGTCGTCACAAGCGATAGTGACGAATTCGCCGGAGGCGACCAATTTGGGACGCCCCTTAGCATCCACACCCTGCTCGACCATCTTTTCAAACACCACGCCAGCCAACTTGCCGCCATTGATGAGGAATTCTTTCGGCGCGTGATTGTCGAGGATCGGAATGCCCTCGTACATGGTGTCTTTCACCTCCCAATCCGACGCCTTCATGACCTTACGCGGACTACGGATCGTCACGGTCACCGCCTCAGCGCCCAGTCGCAACGCCGTTCGGCAGCAGTCCATCGCCGTGTTGCCGCCACCGATGACCACGACGCGGCGACCAATTTTCTCGACATGGCCGAAGGCAACGGAAGTGAGAAAGTCGATACCGATGTGAATGTTCGCATTCGCTTCCGTACGTCCCGGTATATCGAGGTCCTTACCCTTGGGCGCGCCGGTGCCAACGAACACAGCGTCAAAGCCCTCCGCGAGCACAGTCTTGAGGCTCTTGATTTCATGACCGAAGCGCGTCTCGACGCCGAAATCGATGATCCTGCCAACTTCATCGTCCAGAACATGTTCAGGCAGTCGGAAGGACGGAATGTTGGTGCGCATCAGCCCGCCACCCTTCGGATCTTTCTCAAACAGCGTAACGCTATAGCCAAGCGGCAGCAAATCACGCGCAACGGTTAGAGAAGCGGGACCGGCACCGAGCAGCGCGATCCGCTTGCCATTTTTAGCCCCCGGTATCTCCGGCATGAACACATTGATGTCGCCCTTCATGTCAGCGGCGACGCGCTTCAGACGGCAGATGGCGACAGGTTCACTATCTTTGCGGCTCGGATCCTTGGCGTTGGCTTCGTCGCCAGTCTGCACGCGGCCACGCCGGCAGGCCGGCTCGCAGGGGCGATCGCACACGCGGCCAAGTACGCCAGGAAAGACATTGCTCTCCCAATTCAACATGTAGGCTGCAGCGTAGCGGCCTTGGGCGATCAAGCGGATGTACTCAGGGACAGGCGTATGGGTGGGACAGGCGTATTGGCAGTCGACGACCTTGTGGAAATACTGGGGGTTGGAGATATCGGTCGCTGGCGTACGCCCACGGCTGCGCTTGGCCCCGCTTTGCTTTGCCAGTGCCCGCGCCTCTGTGATCGAACTCATTGTTTCTCGGCCCCATTCAGACCCTTACGGGCGTTCTTGCGGCACTTTCAAGCACGCATGCTCCAAGTCCCGTCCTCCCAGACGGACCTTACTGAGTAGCCCAAACAAAAGGCAAGGGCGGACCCAAAGTTTGTTAGCACCAGAGTTTGTTAGCGCCTTGGTTTAACCAAAGAGTTTGTCGCCAGCGGGCTCATTGACGCTACGCGGGGGTATCCAGTCGCAACGCCTTGATGGCGTTTTGCTTCAAGATCAGGTCGTAGACCTCTGGTTTAAAGCCCGCTTCCTTGAAGTCCTTAATCCACCGGTCAGGGGCGATGAGAGGGAAATCGGAACCAAACAGCATCTTGTGCTTGAGCTGCCCGTTGGCGCGGCTGACAAGCTCTTTGGGGAAGTACTTCGGGCTCCAACCAGAGAGATCAATGTAGACGTTGGGTTTGTGCAGGCAGACCGATAGCGCCTCGTCCTGCCATGGCCACGACGGGTGGGCGATAATGACGGTCATGTCGGGGAAGTCAGCCGCAACATCATCAACGTGGATAGGATTGGAATACTTTAGTTTCAGCCCGCCGCCACCGGGCATGCCGGTGCCGATGCCGGAATGGCCAGAGTGGAAAATCGCTGGCAGCTTGTATTCCGCAATCACTTCGTAGAGCTGATAGGCCATCCGGTCGTTGGGGAAGAAGCCCTGAACAGTTGGGTGGAATTTGAAGCCCCTGATGACGCCGGCCTTAATGAGATCGCGCGCCTCGCGCACGCCCATCTTGCCCTTGTGCGGATCGATCGAGGCAAACGCCATCATCATGTCCGAGTTGGCGGCGGCTGCGTCGGCGACTTCTTCGTTGGGGATGCGTTTGTTGCCGATCTGGAATTCGCTATCGACCGTGAACATGATCAGCCCGATTTTGCGCTCGCGGTAATAGGCAACCGTTTCAGCGATGGTCGGGCGCTTGCCAGCCTTGAAATACGTGTTCGCCGCCTCCTCATAGGGCAGCCAGTGCGCGTCGGCGGGCTGGCGGCACGACACCTCGGCGTGGGTATGGACGTCGATGGCGATGAGTTCGTCGAGTTTCATGGGCGGGGGTCCCGGGTCGGCATCGTAATGACTATATATAAAGTCTGCCCGAGGTCTGCACCGCGGACAAGTTCAGTTCAACTGCAGGTTCCGTCAAAAATCGCGTCCCCGCGTGATCCTGTCACGCGGGGTTGAGCAACCCCAATCCGTTCTTTAGAAGCATTCCAAAGAACCTGACCAGGTGGGGCTTCTGATGAAACGCATAACGGATCTGTCCGAGGCTGAGGTGCTAGCCCTTGCCATCACCAACGAGGAGGAAGATGGCCGCATTTATCTGACGTTCGCCAATAAGTTACGTGCGCAGTTTCCGGCCTCCGCCAAGGTGTTCGAGGAGATGGCGCAGGAGGAGGCGCAGCATCGGCATATGTTGCTCGCCTTGTACGACCAGAAGTTCGGCAAAGAACTCCCGCACATCACGCGCGGCGATGTTTCCGGCTTCATGAAACGCAACCCGGTGTGGCTGGCAGACGGCCTGCGCATCGATACGGCGCGCAAGCAGGCCGAACTGATGGAATTGGAAGCAAGCCAGTTCTACCAGCGGGCTGCGGGTCAGGCGCGCGACACGGATGTCCGCAAGTTGCTCGGCGATCTCGCAGAGATTGAGCGAGGCCACGAAGACCTCGCCGCCAAACTGGGCGAAGCCAACGTGACGCCAGACGCGCGCGCTGACGAAGACGCGACCCGCAAGCGGCTGTTCGTATTGCAGATCGTGCAGCCGGGTCTTGCCGGATTGATCGACGGGTCGATTTCGACACTTGCGCCGATCTTCGCGGCAGCGTTTGCGACGCACAGCACTTGGGAAACTTTTCTCGTAGGATTGGCAGCGTCGATCGGCGCCGGCATCAGCATGGGGCTGACCGAGGCCCTCTCAGATGACGGGGAGATCACGGGCCGCGGACATCCGTGGATCCGTGGCGTAGTCTGCGGCCTGATGACCACCGTTGGCGGGCTCGGCCACACCTTGCCCTACCTCATCAAGGATTTCTGGACCGCGACAGCGATCGCTGTTGTGGTCGTCGCTGTAGAACTGGCGGCAATCGCCTACATCCGCTGGAAGTACATGGAGACCCCATTCACGTCCGCACTCATCCAGGTAGTATTGGGCGGTGCCCTGGTGCTGCTGGCGGGCATCTACATCGGCAGCAGTTAAGTTGTTTCGGTCTAGCGCCCTGGCAGTTTGAAGAACGGTGCTGGCACTAAAATGCTGTTCTGCTGAGCAATAATGGCGCCGAGCTCGCGCGCCGCCTTCACGAAAGCCTGCCAATCGGGATCAGCATACATGGCTGCTCGGCGGGCGGTGCGATCAGCAAGATCCTTGTAGGCCCAGATATGCACGAACGAATTGATGTCACCGACTTCGGTGGAGGCATAAAATACCGGCTCACCCAGATGCCGCTTCTGGCAAGCCATGCCCATTTTTTCATAGAGGGCAAAGTGTGCCGGTACAGTGCCGAATCTGCAGACGTAGGTGCGATGGTCGAAGATCATGGAAACAACCCGCCAGTGTGAGACACGGGCAACAAGGTAACGAAGCGGCTGGACACGTCCAGCCGCTTCAAGCGCCTGCAATCAAGCCATGCGGTTCTTGATGAGCCCAACGACCAACTGTACGACACCGCCCATGACACCGCCGCCGACGAGATTGCCAAGGATCGAGCCGATATCCATGCCACCGCCAGCCATCGAGCCAAGCGCAGGGATCAGCGACCCCAAAACCGGCATGCCGATCGCGCCGCCGAGAGCGCCAGCGATGGTGTTGCCGGTGGTGCCCATGCTCGCGCCTTTAACGACGGAGCCGAGCAGATTGCCACCGGCCGCGCCGCCAAGTGCCTGCATGATTATCGGGATGAGAAAATTCATGGGATGTCCTTCCAAGTCAGTTGACGACTTGGCCCTCCGCCGAATCGCGCCATAATGTCGCATAACTAGGTCGCGACCGCCATGACCATCTGATTTGCGATGAATCGCGCGGCCGATAAGGCAGCATCAATCCTGCTCTTCGACGACTTTTTTGTACGGGGCATATTCGGCCAGCATGGCGCGTTGCTCGATCATATGCGCGCGCTCTTCGCCCAGATAGCGGTCGACCGCTTTGCGGAAGCCGGGATCGGCAATCCAGTGCAACGAGTGCGTGGCGACGGGGACATAGCCCCGCGCGAGCTTGTGATCGCCCTGAGCACCGGCTTCTACGCGGGGCAAGCGGGCGGCGATGGCCCATTCGATGGCCTGATAATAGCAAAGCTCGAAGTGCAAGCAGGGGTGCTGCTCAGTCGAGCCCCAGTAGCGGCCATAAAGGCAGTCACCACCGATGAGATTGAGAGCCCCGGCAATGGGCTTGCCGCCACGCTCGGCAACCAGCAGCAGGCAGTCCGCGCCCATGCGTTCGCCCAGCAGCGAAAAGAAACGGCGATTGAGATAGGGGCGTCCCCATTTCCGCGCGCCAGTGTCCTGATAGAAAACGAAGAAGGCGTCCCAATAGGTTTCTGTGATGTCGGCACCGCGCAGAGCCTTGACGGTGATCCCAGGTGACAGCGCCGTCTCGCGCTCTTTGCGGATGGTCTTGCGCTTACGCGAGGAGAGCGCGGCGAGGAAGTCGTCGAACGTGGCGTAACCCGAATTGTGCCAGTGGAACTGCTGATCCGTGCGTTGGAGGAAGCGGGCTTGTTTGCCACCACCGAGAACATCCCACGCGGCTTGGTCGACAAATGTGGCGTGCAATGATGAAACCTTGAGGTGTCGGGCAACCTCGATGGCGGCTTCCGCCAACAGAGCCTGGTTTACTGCCGCATCGGGGCCGTTACCGGCGAGAAACCGCGGGCCCGGCACCGGCGTAAACGGCACTGCGATCTGCAGCTTCGGATAGTACTGCCCGCCAGCGCGCTGGTAGGCATCGCCCCAGCCGTGGTCGAAGACGTATTCACCTTGACTGTGGGTCTTGATGTAGGCTGGCGCCACGCCGATAACGGTCCCGCCGCGCTCCAGGACGATGTGTTGCGGCGTCCAGCCGGTGCGGTTGCCGACAGTGCCGGCGTCTTCCAGGGCGAGTAGAAAACGATGGGTCAGAAATGGATTGGACGTGGCCGGATCAGGGTTGGCGAGGCTGTCCCATACCGCGGCATCGATTTCCGTGATCGATCCGGCGATCCGGGCTTGGGCTGGAGATCCGCTCATAGATGGTGGTACCCTGGCGATGAACGTAAATCCGGCACAGAAACCGTTGCAAAATCCCCGCGCGGAGAGCCGGCCGCCGCGCGAGGCCGCCCGTTGACGGCAGTGCGCTAAAAGAACGTAAGGATTCCGCGCACAGTCTATGGGGTCAGCACGCCTTTCGTCTGCCAGAATGTGCCAGCAGACCGCGTGCCATGTCGCCTCAGCCTGGCACAACCAGAAACGCCGCGCGACGCCTCTCGCCTGCCGATGGGCAAGTCTGCTATCATTCCGCCGGAAAGTCAGGCCAAGAACGTGGCTGTAGGGTGGCAGTCGTCACCACGGCCAAACGGGAGATCAGTGATGGGGTTGGTCGTGAGAAATGTCGGCGTCCGTAAAGTCTGGATCACTGGCGTCGTGCTGGCGGCGGTGTTGGTCAGTGGGCAAATTACGGGGCTACCGGCCAACGCCAAAGAACCGGACGGCGTCGTCATCTCCAACAAGTCAGTTTTCCGCTATGCGGTTTCGGCTGGTACGATCGAGCAGCAGTCAACCGTTCAATACGAGGAAATGACGCGCCAGGCGGCGAGTAAGCGTTCACTGCTCGGTCCCGAACACCCGCAAACCCAGCGAATGCGGGCCATTGCGCAGCGGCTGCTGCCGCACGCCAACAAATTCAACGAGCGCGCCAAGGACTGGAGGTGGGAGATCAACGTTCTCGACAGCCCCCAGATCAACGCGTTCTGCATGCCGGGTGGCAAAATCGCTGTCTTCACCGGCATTCTGCAGAAACTGCAGCTGACCGACGACGAGGCCGCGATGGTGATGGGCCACGAGATCGGGCACGCGCTTTATGAACACGCACGCGTGCGCGCTGGCAAACAAATGGCGCTCGGTGCCGGCCGGGCAGTAGCGGGTCTGTTGTTTGGCCAGCTCGGAGACATTGTCGGCGCGGGTGCTGGATCACTGGCATCGCTGAAATTCAGCCGCAATGACGAGACGCAGGCGGATTTGATCGGGCTGGAGCTTGCGGCACGCGCGGGCTACGATCCACGCGCGGGCATCACCTTGTGGCAGAAGATGAGCAAAGCATCGCAAGGCGCGCCGCCGCAGTGGA
Source organism: uncultured Alphaproteobacteria bacterium (assembly GCA_963847145.1). Classification (GTDB taxonomy): domain Bacteria; phylum Pseudomonadota; class Alphaproteobacteria; order Rhizobiales; family Hyphomicrobiaceae; genus JABFRJ01. Next base: position 720,473 of record CAWJYN010000007.1, on the reverse strand, counting down.
TGTCGACGCATCCGTCCGGTGAGACTCGCATCAAAGTGATCAAGGATCACATCCCCGAAGTGATCGGTTTGTACGAAAAGGCGAAGCTGACGCGGTAAGCTCAAGCGCGCAAGGTACGCGTGGCGATGAAATCAAACGACAACCTTCAGAGCGCGTAGCAAGACTTTGCTGCGCGCTGTGTGTTTTCGTCAGCCACTTAGTTCCCCGCACTTGCGAGCACGCTGCCTTGATTGTGGAGCCTTACTGGCCCAGCGCTGTTGCCCTGCAGCAGGGCCGACATGCGTACGTTTACGCACACCACACGAGCACGGCGGGTGATCTGGACCGCGCTGATCTGCTCAGTCGCACTTTGAAAAACCGCACGTGCGGCAGGTGGAACAGCCGCTCTCGCGCACGTAGGTGGGTTGCTGACACTTGGGGCAGAAGGTGGCCGCATCAGCGGTGGTGCTGCTGGAGCGGCTCGCATTGCGACCCTCCGTTGGCGCATCACTGTTGACTGACGGCTGACCGGCGTCAGCCCCAGACAGCGACGCCGCCACCTCTCTCTGCACCATGGCTGGGCGCAGCGTCACCGCTGAAATCCGCCGCAAATGTTCGTCGATGACATTGCCGATGGCGGCCTGCACGCTCGGCACGTAACGGCCGTCCATCCAGCCACCACCCTGCGGATCGAAGACTGCCTTCAATTCTTCGGCAACGAAACCCACATCGCCACCACGACGGAACACGGCGCTAATCATCCGCGTGAGCGCCAGCGACCAGGCGGTGTGCTCCAGGTTCTTTGAGTTGACGAAGATTTCGAACGGCCGCCGGCGGCCGTCGTGCTCAGTATCGTTGATGGTGATGTAGATCGCGTGCTCGCTGCGCGGCCACTTGAGTTTGTAGGTAAAGCCGGCAAGCACGGGCTCGCGCTCCAGCGGCTTGGACATGTAGATGACATCGGCGGAGCTGGCCGCTTGCGGCACGATGGTGAGGGCTGCGGCACGGTCTGCAACGCGAAGGCCATCCCGGACGCTCTCATCTGCAGGCGGAATTGACGCGGCAAGGGCAGGGGACGCCGCCGGTATTGCGGCGGGTGGCAGCGTAACCCCGCCTTGGTCTTGCGACAGCACAGAACCCGTCACCGCGTTCGGCCGATAGGTGGTGCAGCCCTTGAGACCCAGTGCGTGGGCTTCCAGATAAATAGACTGGAAATCAGCGTACGATAGACTTTCGGGACAATTGATGGTTTTCGATATGGCGCTGTCGACGTGAACTTGCGCAGCCGCCTGCATGCGCAAGTGGTCGGTTGGCGTCAGACCGGAAACGCTGACGAACGTGTCTGGCAGGCACACATCGGTGCCCTTCAAGTGGCGGAACAGCCGATGGGCATAATCCTCCACTCGCTCCTCACGGTGCGTGCCATCAGCTTGCAGGACTTTGCGCGTGAAGGTGAAGTCGAACACGGGTTCGATGCCACTTGAGACATTGCCGGCCAGCAAAGAGGTGGTGCCAGTGGGCGCGATGGTGGTCAGCACGCCATTGCGGAGGCCAGTTGTTGCGATTTGAGCGCGGAGTGCGTCTGGGAGTGATCTCAAGTTCGGACGTTCCAACAGAGCAGCAGCATCACAAAGCGGGAATGGTCCCTTCTCAACTGCGAGAGCAGCACTGGTTGCATAAGCGGACTGCTTGATGCGCTCGAGCCAGCGGTTCGTTAAGCACACAGCCTCATCAGACCCGTAGCGCACGCCAAGCTGGATGAGTGCATCGGCGAGACCAGTGACCCCAAGGCCGATGCGGCGCTTGGCCATGGCTTCACGCTTCTGCGCCGCCAGCGGATAGCGTGACACATCGATGGTGGCGTCGAGGAAGCGGGTGGCGACACCGGCGAGTTCGTCCAAGCGATCCTCATCGAGGGCTGCCTCTGGGGTGAATGGCGCACGCACCAGCCGCGCCAGATTGAGTGCACCCAACAGACACGCGCCGTGCGCCGGTAGTGGCTGCTCACCGCACGGATTGGTCGCCGAGATGGTCTCGCAGAAGGCGAGGTTATTCTGGCCGTTAACGCGATCAATGAAGATGACACCCGGTTCAGCAACGTCGTAGGTGGCGCGCATCAGACGCTCCCACAGCTCGCGAGCGGGAACGGTCTTGTAGACATCCCCATTGAACACCAGCGGCCAGTGCGCACCCTGCTGCACGGCGGCAACGAACGCGTCGGTCACGAGAACAGAGAGATTGAAATTGCGCAGCCGCTTGGGATCGCGCTTGGCGTCGATGAAGGTCTCGATGTCGGGGTGATCGCAGCGCAGCGTCGCCATCATGGCCCCACGGCGATGGCCAGCCGACATAACGCTGCGGCACATGGCATCCCACACATCCATAAAGGCGATGGGGCCCGAGGCATCGGCACCAATGCTACGCACCAACGCACCATTGGGCCGGAGCGTCGAAAAATCGTGCCCGATGCCGCCGCCCGCCTGCATGGTCAGCGCGGCTTCTTTCACCCCATCGAAGATGGCACCAAGGTCGTCCTCGATGCGGCCCATGACGAAGCAATTGAACAGCGTCACGTTACGGCCGGCACCGGCGCCAGCCAAAATGCGCCCACCCGGCACGAACTCCCGCGCGCCCAGCGCATCCCGATAAGCGCCGGCCCAACGGGCGCGCTGCTTCGGCTTCTCAGCGGCCGCGATGGCATCGGCGACACGAGCGACCGTGTCAGCAAAAGTCTGGTCAATGACGGTGCCGTCGGCTGCTTTGAGACGATACTTCATGTCCCAGATTTCAGCTGAAATCGCTGGCCAGCTGACGGACGCTGAATCAAAAACAGACATCGACGGACCAAAACCTTGTTGAACGCAGAACTCTACACGCCCCGCCTCGAAAATACTCTCTGAAACACCCCGTGTCAACAATAAGTTCTCTTTAAGTTCTTTGTTTGATCTATTTGGCCAGTTTCGCTTTAGGCACGGCCGTTACGGCTGACGGCACTGGCAACAGGCATCGGCGGCGCCTGTGGCTGGGCCGACGCTTCTGCGATGAGATGCGCGCAGGCGGTTTCGATACGGTTCTCGACAATGCGGCGGAACTCAGCGCGCGGCCTGCCGGCTGGAATGGGCTCGAGGAATTCAACGACGATGGTACCGGGATAACGCCGCCAGGTGCGCCGCGGCCAGTAGAGGCCGGAGTTGAGCGCCACGGGCACGCAGGGCACGCCGAGGCCTTCGTAAAGCGCGACGTAGCCGGGTTTATAGTCTGGTGTGGCACCTGGAACGGTTCGCGTACCTTCCGGGAAGATCACAATCTCGCGTCCAGCGGCGGTCTGTATGCGCGCGTCGGCTAGCATCTTCTTGAGTGACAAGGCCGCGCGCGTACGTTCGACCAAGATGTGCTCAAATTTCTGACAGAACCAGCCGTAGAGGGGGATCCACTTCAATTCGGCTTTTGCGACAATCGCTGGATCGCGAAACAGCGGAATGAGCGCGAACGTATCCCAGGCGGACTGGTGCTTGCAGACGGCGAGATAGGCACCTTGGGGGAGCTTGTCGCGGCCGCGGACCTCGAGACGGGTGCCACAGATCACGCCCAGCAACCACGTGCAGATGCGGCCGTGCAGCGCGAGACCGGCCATTGCCCAACTGCGCGGTGCGACGAGCAGCCAGATGCCTCCAACCAGCATCAGGATCGTCGTCAGATAGAAGGCGACGGCGTAAACGAGCGATCTGAGCATGGTCTATCCGGAAGCTGACAGCGTTGCGCGCAGGGCTTCAAGACCTCAAAGCCCCGTCAGCTGTCGCGGCTTAGCTTCTACCCCACGTTCGTAGGCGGGTGGAAGCGCTGGTAGGGATTGTGGGGCAAAAGCACGGCCGACAGCCCAGCGGGCGGCGGCGGGCAGGAACTTGATATACTCAGTCACGACGAGCTTGATGGCACTCGGATGCTTCCACCATTCATCACTTTGATAGTGCAGCGATATGACCGCGTGCGGCACCAGCTCGATGGAGGGCAGGGCCCGGCCGAGTTCCATCAGGCTGCGCGGCATGTGGTAGTTGGAGGTGACGACCACGAGGCGACGGAAGCCCCATGTCCTTAGCCATTGCTGGGTTTCTGTGGCGTTGCCGACGGTATCGAGCGCCACATAGCCGACATCGACACAGCAATCGAACAGCAAACCCTGCACGCCGGAGCGGCGGCGCAGATCATCCTTAGTCGTCGCGCGATTGACACCGGAGATTAGGAGGCGGCGTCCGGCACCTTGCGCGAACAACTTCAAGCCCTCGCGGACGCGGAGTTCGCCGCCGGTCAGCACGACAACTGCGTCACCCCGGGAGGGCGGCGCGTGCTGGTCGTAGCGCGACATGGTCACGACGAAAGCAATGAATCCGGCGCAAAAGACCACCAGGATCCCGCCCAATCCGACACTGGCCCATTTCAAGGCGCGGCTCACGACGCCTCCTGGTTGCACCCCGGATCGACCGGTGTGGCTCGCTCCGATGTTACGCCTCCGGAGATCACAGCACAAAATAACCCAGATTCCACCCCTCGGTGAAAGCCTAGCCTCACAATTCCGGTTAATTTTTGGTAGCTTGCAGGCTAGCAACCGCATAGTGCGCTGCCAACCGAGCGCGCTGGACCACAAAAAACACCGGGCAGGCCGATGCTTTTGAACGGTCAGCAAAGGACTCGGCGGCAGGCCGGCGAGGTCAGTTCAAGCGGCCTTTGAGGTCGCGAATACCCTGGTCAATCAGGCCGCCACCCGTGGCACCCGACTTAGCGGCCATAAGATGCTCTGCGGCGGCAACGGCCAGATCGACCGACGTGGCGCGGACTTCAGCCACGGCCTGAGCTTCCGCGCGGGCGATCTTTTCTTCGGCCTGCTTGGTGCGCCGCTCGACACCCTCTTTCAACTGGCGGCGGGTTTCGCCTGCCAACGCCTCGGCCTCCTGCCTGGCACTCGCCACGATGGCTGCAGCTTCGTCATTGGCGGCTGCGTGCTTACGCTTACTGTCTTCCAGTAAGGCTTGCGCCTCTTCACGAAGCTTGCGGGCCTCGGCGATCTCGGCACGGATGCCGGCGGCACGGTCGTCCAGCGACTTCGTCAATCCACCGACAACGCCTTGCTTGAGAGCAAAAGCAATAAGGATTGCAAACGAAACGGCAACCCAGAAAACGGGATTGTCCCAGAACGGCGCATTGGCGGCCAGAAGGATCATGGTGTGCCCTTATTTCGCAGTTACGGCAGCGACAGCACGCGTGATCTCGTCTCGCGACACAGACTGACCGGTCAACTTGGCCACAATCTCGCCGACGGTGTCACCAGCGACGGTGCTGACGGCAGCGAGGGCGGTTTTCTTGCCAGCCTGAATGCGCTTTTCAGCATCTGCGATCTTGGCAGCCATCTGCGCGTCAACTGTGGCCTTCTCACGATCCGTTTCAGCGGTCAGCGCATCGCGCTGCGTCTTGGCGATGCCAGAGGCGTTCGCTTTTGCAGTGGAGAGAGCATGCTCGTAAGCTTTGAGGGCGTTCTCAGTTTCAGTCTTGAGGTGCTCGGCCTCGGCGAGATCGGCGCGGATACCGTCAGCGCGATGCTCAATCACGCCACTGAGGCGGGGCAACAAGTGTTTGGAGAGCGCCCAATAAAGAAATCCGAACGTCAGCGCGAGCCAAATGAGCTGGCCACCGAAGCTCGATTTGTCGAAGGGCGGGAACGCACCACCAGCACCTTTGCCGTTGTCAGAGACGCCGACGGTCGCCTGTGTTGCGGCACTGTGGCCGGTCGGCATGACCAGTGGCCGGCGCCGCAGCGGCACCACCCGTCTTCGTCGTAGTTGCTGGAGGAGAAGCCATGAATGTACCGCTCGCCGGACGTATCAGCAGATAGAAAAGGCAAAGCCGCGCCAGAGCGCGACGTCACCGAGGCTCTTGCAGCATGCAAAAGGCCGTTGAGCCGGAAGCTCAACAGCCTTGCGTGCAGACATCAGACTGCGAACAGCAGCAGAAGCGCGATCAGCAGCGAGAAGATGCCGAGCGCTTCGGTCAATGCGAAGCCGAGCAGCAGTGTGCCGCGCTGGCCGTCAGCAGCCGATGGATTGCGGAGCGCGCCCGAGAGGAACTGGCCAAACAGGTTGCCGAGGCCGATGCCGGCGCCAGCCATGCCGAGGCAAGCAATGCCTGCGCCGATGTACTTTGCTGCGATGCGGATCCATGGGAAGCTCCTGAGTTGAGGATGGTTGTGGATGGGAAATCAGTGCGCGCCGTGCACTGCGTCGCTGAGATAGACGCAGGTGAGGACGGCAAAGACATAGGCCTGCAGGAAGGCGACCAGCAGTTCGAGCGCGGTTAGCGCAGTCGTAAGCGCCAGCGGCAGCGGGGAGAGGATTGACCATGCGCCGGCTGCGAGAAGAGTGCCGACAAAGCCTGCGAAGATCTTGAGCGCGATGTGGCCAGCCAGCATGTTGGCGAACAGACGCACGGAGAGCGAGACGGGGCGCGATACGAAAGAGATAATCTCGATCGGCACCAGGATGGGCAACAGCCAAGCCGGCACGCCGGATGGCACGAACAGTTTGAGAAAGCCAACACCATGCTTGGCGAAGCCATAGATAAGAACAGCACTGATCACCAGAAGTGCAAGCGCTGCCGTAATGACGATGTGGCTGGTGACGGTGAAGAAACCCGGGATCATGCCGAGAAAGTTGCAGACCAGCACGAAGGCGAACAGCGCGAACACAAATGGCAGGAACTTCTTGCCCTCGTGGCCGTCGTCGAGATTGTCGCGCACGGTGCCGGCGACGAAGTCGTAGACCATCTCCGCTGCGGACTGGAAGCGGCCGGGGACAACGCTGGCGTTTTGGGTGGCGAAGTGAAGGAATGCGCAGATGAGGCCGACAGCACCGATCATAAAGACGGTGGAGTTGGTGATCGAGAAATCGAGGCCGCCGAAATTCAGCGGCACCCACTTCGTCAGCTCGAATTGTTCGATGGGGCTATGCCCACCACCGCCAGATGCCACGTCCTCATTCCTTGCGCGACCGCAAGGCCCCTATTTTATGTCGCCGTCTACTTGTCGTCCTCGTCATCTTTGACAGAGGGCGCGGGCGGCGTCTTTTCACGCTGCGCCTGACGGACGATATTCAACATTCCGGCCGCCGAACCGAGCAGAAAGAACAGAATAAACAGCCATGGGAACGTCCCGAGCCATTTGTCGAGCAGCCACCCAAGGCCACCACCGACCACCACGCCACCGATCAACTCGGCTGAGATCTTGAGGCCCTTGGCCATGGCATTGCCCTGGCTTTGATCCCCGTGATGCGGCGTCGCGTGTCTGCCCTTCGCGCTTTCGATCTTCGCCCCGATCTCAGAAGCGCGCTTCGCGAGCGCCGCCCGGTCCGCTGCCGACATGGCATCGGAGGCCTGGCGGCCGGTCTTGTCGTCATTCGACATGGAAGCGCCCTATCCAGACAGGAAAAAGGCCGGAAACGGCGAGGTTCATTGCGACGCTACCCATAGGCAGTGGCCCTGGGGGTGTCAAGAAATGCGCCCCCCTCCTCAGCCCGGATTTGGGCGGTCAAATCCGCGCAGGGCCAGCCAATGCAGAGAGACAGCCGAATGCCGCGCAGCGTAGCACTGGCAAAATCGCGCGCAACGACGCAATAGTCACGCCGCACCCAACCTTGCCGATCGGCCACGCGCACATGGACCTGCAATTGATCTTAGCCGTCAACGCCATGGCCGTCTCGGCCATGATCTGCGGCGGCATGGTGATTTACCGGCGCCTGGCCGGAAATGTGAATTGGCTGCTGGTCAACGGGCTTGTCGTAGCGGTGGGCTTGTTTGCACTGTGGCTCAAACCGGATGTGGCGGGGATCTGGGTCGCCCTGGTATTCGTGCCGTTTGTGCTGGTGCCGATTGTTCTCAGCTGGTTGCAACCACGGCAGATGCTAGCTGGACAGACCGACCAGGCCGCACGCACGGCCCGCTGGATTGCGGTTCTGCAACCGTCCGAGACCGCGCGCATCACAGCTGATCTCGCGACGGCGATTGCCGCCTCATCGCCCAGCGACACCCGTGCGATGAAGGAACTCGCCGGCCGTGTGTCGCCCCAATACCGGCCCATCGTAGCGTCGCACGAGGCCATGATCCGGCGCGATTGGGCGGAAGTTCTGGCCCATGCCGAGACCGCACGGGACGCACCCAGCATCATGCGGCCGCTGGAAGTGCGCGCACTTGGCGAGTTGGGGCGGCGGACGGACATGATCCGTGCTTACACGCATTCAAAAGACCTGCTGGCAGGCACCGGTTTTGCGTTGGCGCGTATGGTTGTCCTCGCCTTCGGCGGGCGGCCGAACGGGGTGCAGGCGTTGCTGGCGACGTCGCTGGCCAAGATCCCCGAGGAGACCAAGACGTTCTGGGTGGCGCTGGCGTATTTGAACAGCGGCACGAACACGGCACCGGGCCAACGAGCATTGACGCACCTGGCAGCCAAGGCAGCGCTGCCCGTCACACGCACATCGGCGCAACGGCACTTGGATTTGGCAGCCAAACGACCGCCCGAGTCACTGCCGCCCGACGCGGTGGCGGCATTGGACGCCTTAGAAGAACGGACATTAGGTACGGCGCACGCGCGGGCGCTGTCATTCTGGGCATACCCGCTGACGCTAGGGTTGATCGGGGTCAATCTGCTGGCGTTTGCGGCCGAAGTGTTGTTGGGCGGCTCAGAAGACTCTGAGACGCTGATCACACTCGGCGCGCTATGGCCACCGGACGTGCTGCAAGGCGGCGAGTGGTGGCGGCTGGTGACGGCGTCGTTTCTGCACTTCGGGCCGATCCATCTGGCAACCAACATGCTGGTGTTGTGGGTGCTCGGGCGCTTTCTGGAACCGGCTTTGGGCACGTTGCGCATGCTGGCGGTGTATGCTGTTGGCGGTGTGGCATCGTCGGCGTTCGTGTTGTGGCTGATGGCAGCGAAGCACACCGATTACGGGCTGCTGGTGGGGGCCTCTGGCGCGATCTTCGCGCTGCTCGGCGCGGAGGCTGGCATGCTGCTGACGAGCTGGCTGCGTGACCGGGCGAGCTTCGATAGCGCCAAGCTCAAAACGCTGCTGATGATGCTCGGGTTGCAAGTAGTGATCGACATGAGCCTCCCGAACGTGAGTTTTGCAGCGCATGCCTCAGGCTTCGTGACAGGCTTGGTGATGATGGCTGCCTGGCCCTATGTCGCGGCCGTCTTCAGCAGAGATCGAACGACATCAGGACGCCGCTCATGACCGCCATTCCGATGACTGTGCTGACCGGCTTTCTAGGGTCGGGCAAGACGACCTTGCTGCGGCGGCTACTGCAAGACCCAGCGATGGCGGGCACCGCCGTCATCATCAACGAGTTCGGCGATGTCGGCATCGACGACGCACTGGTTGAGAAGGCCGACGAGGATACGATTTTGCTGCCGTCGGGCTGCGTATGCTGCGCGGTGCGCGGCGATCTGACCAAGGCACTGGCCAAGTTGCACCGTCAGCATCTGCATGGCGAAATTCCGCCCATCCATCGGGTGGTGCTGGAGACGTCAGGACTGGCTGATCCGACACCGATCGCGCACACCTTGATGACCGACGAAGACACGTTCCGCATCTACCAACTGGACGGCATTGTGACGACGGTGGATGCGCAACTGGGTGCCAAGCAGATCGAAGAGCATTTTGAGCCGGCCAAGCAGATTGCACTGGCGGATCGCATTGTGATCACCAAGACGGACCTTGTCGCAGCAGCAGATGTGGTGGCATTAGAAGCCAAAATCCGCGCGCTCAACCGGACCGGCAAAATCCTTCACATCGTGAAGGGCGAGACCGAGCCGGCGAAATTGATCGGGCTCGGCGCACACGAGCCGGCGTTGACCGGGGCGGACCCGGAGCGTTGGCTCGGACATGGGGCGGCCGAACACGCTACTCACGCCCATGATCACACCTGCGCGCCAGGCTGCGACCACGATCACCAACACCACGGCCACGAACATCATCATGCCCACGACCAGGCGAGCGGCCACCTGCACGGCGTCGAAACATTTTCGCTGGTCTACACCTCGCCAATCGACGGCAACGCCTTGAGCCTCGCGCTGCAAACCCTTGCGGCCGCCTATGGCGACAAGCTGCTGCGCGTCAAAGGCATCGTCACCGTCGAGAAACAGTTGAAACCGTTCGTCGTCCACGGCGTGCAGCACATTTTCTATCCGCCCGATGTGCTGAAAGATTGGCCGAAGGGGGCAGATGGGCAACCCGACAAGCGTTCGCGCTTCGTCGTCATCGCCCGCGATCTGCCGCGCGCGACAGTGGTCAAGCACATGAAACCGTTTCTGGGTGAGCCTGATGGGTGAATGCCTGATGCCCGCATGCCACAGCGCACAGGAAGGGCATGGACGCTGGGCGACAACCCATTGCGCCGCCAATCATTTTCAGAAATCGTGACGCACTGACATTGGCCCAGGAGGCGCGAGATGCGGACTTTTCAACATTTTGGTTTGACAGGTGCTCTCGCTGCCGGCGCGATGCTGATCGCGGGCCTCGCCCAGGCGCAATCGACGGCACCAGTTTTTGGACAGGGTCCGGGATCGCAGGGACGCGATTGTCAAACAGTTCGGACCTGTAATTTCGCGCGCAGCGCGGAGGTGCGCGGCTGCCTGTCGTCGTACACCTGCCGCACCTGCAAGTTCATCCAATCGAACTGCCGCGTCGGCTCGACGCAGGGGCCGTGCCAGAAGTTGTCGTGTACGTGGGGTGGGTGACGGTAGCTCGTAGTCATAAAGCGCAGTTGCAATATTTGTCAGAACTGCGTTGCAGACGTCCAGCATCACAGTTCCAACCACCAACTCACAACCCAGAGCATCCTCCATGTCTCTCCGCTTCGACGGCCGCGTCGCAATCGTAACGGGTGCCGGCAATGGCCTTGGCCGGCAGCATGCGCTCGCTCTTGCGGCACGTGGCGCAAAGGTGGTGGTCAACGACCTCGGTGGCGCACGCGATGGCAGCGGCGGCTCGCTGACAGCGGCGCAAGCTGTCGTGAAAGAGATCATCGCGGCCGGTGGCACGGCGATGGCCAATGGTGCATCGGTGACGGACGAAGCGGGTGTGCATGCCATGGTGGCAGCGGCGATCTCGACATTCGGCGGCGTCGACATTCTAATCAACAATGCCGGCATTCTGCGCGACAAAAGTTTCGCGAAAATGAGCATCGACGAGTTTCGCACCATCTTGGACGTGCATGTCATGGGCTCGGTTATCTGCACCAAGGCGGTGTGGGAGCACATGCGCACGAAAAACTATGGCCGCATCCTGATGACGACGTCGTCTTCGGGATTGTTCGGCAACTTCGGGCAATCGAACTACAGCGCGGCGAAGACAGCCGTCGTGGGCTTGATGCAGACACTGGCAATCGAGGGCGCGAAGAACAACATCCACGTCAATTGCCTCGCGCCCACGGCCACAACACGCATGACGACGGACGTGCTGCCGAACCAGATCCAAGATCACTTCAAGCCCGAGTATGTGACGCCGGCTGCGGTGTATCTCGTCTCGGAGAAAGCGCCGACGCGCTGCATCATGAATGCCGGTGCGGGGACGTTTGCCGTTACGAACCTTGCCATGACGGGCGGGGTCCATCTCGGACACGCGGCCGATACGCCAGAGCAGATCGCGGCGCACTTTGCCGAGATTTCCGCGCGCGCGGGCGATACGATCCCGAAGTCGGCCGCCGATCAAGGTGCCAACGAAATGGCCAAACGCGGCGTCACGCCGACTGCATGATTTTTATTCCTCAAGAGACCTCGTCAAGAGAGCCCGCATGACACACGTTGTTGACTACAAAGACCTTGCGACCTTGATCAACAAAGAGCTGCCGCCATCCAAGTGGACCGTTGTCGATCAAGCGTTGATCGATGCGTTTGCCGACGCCACGGGCGACCACCAGTGGATCCACGTCGATGTCGAGCGCGCCAATAGAGAGATCGGCGGCACCATCGCGCATGGCTTTCTGACCCTATCACTCATGTCCGCGATGTCGATGGCGACCTTGGAGCTCACCGGCCTGTCACGCGCGCTCAACTACGGCTTCGACAAAATCCGCTTCACGGGCGTGGTACCGGCCGGTTCGAAAATCCGCATGCGCACGACGGTTACCAAGCTCGAAGGCAAGAACGGCGGCACGCTGATGACACGCAACTGCATCGTCGAAGTGCAGGGGCCGGACGGCAAGCTGTTCGACAAGCCCGCCATCATCGCCGAGTGGATGGGGCTGGTCTTCCCGAAGTAGGGGCCGCTCGGCACCGAGAACAATTCTGGATCGCTGCGCCGCGAAAAGCGCGTTGCCGGCGTCGTGTTTGGATTGCGCCGATGCGACGAGAGCGGCCTTTCAGGCCATATCACGCGTTTGAATACGTCATATATCATGAGCGTACGAATGAAATCGTGAGTTTACAAATGAAAATCAAACACTGGCATTCAAGGATAATATTGCAGAAACGCCAAAGCTGGGATAGCATTCGCCTTGGAAGGCATTCGGCTTAACAATTTTCCAAGCCGAACAGCTAGCCGATCCGTGAGTGGGCAAAATATCGTAAGCACTTTAGCCATAGAGGTTTTTTTGGTTCAGTATTTGGAGATGCGGCCATGCGTTATTTTTATGACTACACGGGAGTTTTTTTGTTCGAGAGGGTCATCTGGACGTTGATCGTGTTAGCGGTCCTCGTCGGCCTGACGGTCTGGTATTGGGCCACGACGCGCTCAATCAAGCAGAGACTGAAAGCGAGCCGAGAGCATGTGGCGCGGCTGGAGAAGGTGTCCGACAGCCTCAAGCACACGGTTCGCGATCTTGAGGACAAGTTGCAAAAGCAGCTCGCGTCCATTGAAGCGACGATTACCCAGCTGGGCGGCACCGTTGGCGAGGCGCAACGCGAGACCCACGATGTCGAAAAGCACATCGACGTCCTGGAGACCAAGACGGAGGTCGCAGCGACCGCGGTCGACACCATTAAGCACCAGGTCGATATGGACGTCGGCGAATTGAAGCGGATCGACGAGCAGGTCAAGAACAGCATCAGCCGGATTGATCGAAACGCCCGTCACATCGACCGCCTCGAAATTGAAGTCCACACGTTGCTGCCGGGCGCGCGGCCGATCCGAGAACGGCACTTGGATTGAGAACAGTGGCGATTGAGACCGGTGCGGTTGAAACGCTACTGTCGACTTGACAACAAATGCGCTCGGCCTGTGCGATTGGCACGCCGCCGCTTTGACCAGCGGCACGCGCCCTGATGTTTGCGCTCAATGATGGCACTGGCGAGAGCTTTGTCGGATCCAGAGTGGTTTTCTCTGAAAGCGCGGCGCGAGCGCTGCGTTTCGGTTTCGACGATTGATATTTGAGCCGTACGGACCGTTTTCTTGATCGGTCATTATTTGGAGGTGTGGTATGTCAAAAGCTATTTGGAATGTGCGTTCTGTTGCGTTCTTGCTGGCGCTTTCTGGCACGCTAGTGCCGGCCACGGCGCAACAAGGGCTCACTGTCGATGACATCGTGGAAAGGCTTCGTGATCGGGCCGGTGCTGCTGGAACCACAATCCGCCGCGACGACCTGGACGAGCTTCGGCGCAATCGAGCGGCGGGTATCACGTTCGAGAATCGCAAGCGCGCCATCGAACGGGCGATGCTTGAGCCGACGATCGATCTTCAGATTCCTTTCGATTACAACAAGGCGGAGCTGTCCGCGCAAGCTTACCCGATCTTGCAAAGACTGATGGAGGCCCTGCCGAAGGCCTCTCCGCTATCCGATTTCCTGATCATCGGACATACCGACAGCACCGGCCCGGAGGATTACAATCAAACGCTCTCGGAGAACCGTGCCAGGACGATCTATGAATATATCATCGATCGCTCGAGCATCGATCGCGACCGGCTGTCCTGGATCGGTTTGGGGAGCAACTCCCCATTGCCGCGCTTGGCTTCAACGGCTCCCGCCAACCGCCGCGTCCAGATCATCAACATCGGCCCACCGCCGCCCCTGCGGCCCATTAGCCGCACTGTGCCGCCGCCGGTGTGGGGACTGATCGGGATGGTGCTCGTCGCGGGCTTCGCGGCGCGGTATTGGATGTCCGTGCGATCCTTCTACGACAACCTTGCACAGGGTCGCGAGCGGGTGATAAAGCTCGACAAGACGCTGGAAAGCCTTGGTCTCTGCGTTCACGAACTCAGCGACAAGATGCAACGAAAGTTCGCGTCCGTCGAAACCGGGGTTGCCACCCTGAGCGTTGCCGTCGGCACGGCGCGACGCGAGGCGCATGACGTCGAAAAGCATGCCGGCAAACTGGATACCAAATCGGCGGTTGCCACGGCGAAAGCCTATGCGATCAGGCGCCAGGTCGATATGGAAGTTGGAGAGTTGAAGCGTATCTCTGATCAGGTCAACTCGACGTTAAGCAACCTCGATCGCAATACCCGTCAGATCGACCACCTCGAGCACGAGGTCCACAACCTCGGCATGTTGAAGCAGATTGCTGATCAGGTCTCCAGCCGAATGAGCGGGGTCGGCCAGGAAATGCGGCGCATCGCTGCGCAAGTCAAACAGAGCACGAATGGTAGCGGCCGCAACGGTCTGTATCTGGGTCACGTGGAGGATGGCGCGCGCGGGGTCGAGCACCACGAAGCGCGCCGCAAAGCGATTGCGGAACTCAAGGCCGCAGATCGGAAAATCGAGCATCTGATGGACGATACGATCCAGACCGAGGCTGTTTACCGGACAAATTTCGGATCGCAACTCGATGACCTGGAGCTGGCGCAGGAGTACGAGGAACATCACCGCAAGCTGATCGAAGCGGCCCAGCAGATCTACGGCGCCGTCCACAAGTATCTTGTCCCCACCGCTGTCGAGGCCATGGAAGCCGAGAACGAGCAAGTTGACTGGAACAGAGGCGAGTTGTTCGCCAATACCGCCAGCCTCGATGCGGCGAGGGCCTATCACCAGCAAGTCAAAGACTATTTCATCAAGCTGAAAGACGCGATCACCAAGAGCCTCCACGAGAGAGCCTAGGGCACTTTCAAAGCGGGCGCGCCGAGGATGTTGCCCGGCACGTTGAGAATACTCTTGCCGATATCCTGGACAGCGGTGATCACGCCGGATTGATTTTGCCCGCCGGCCGCATCTGCAGCCAGGCCCTTGCCGATCGACCGCACCACCTCGCCTTGCGCAAACTTGCTGTGAGTGCCGGCCGCACCGCCATCGATTTTGGTCAAGTCGACGATCCGCAGATTGTAGCGTTTAATCTCACTGGCAAACACCCGCAGTTCGTCGGCCGTCGCCTGCCCGGCCCGCTGTTGACCACCGGCGAGCGCCGCCGACGCCTGCAACGCGCTGTCGTCACCCGACACCAGCACCGTCATTGGACGCCGCAAGCGGCCGATGGTATCGAGCTGCGTGCGAAACACATCGTTGTCGACATCGGGAGACGCCAACAAAACATCGCCCAGCTTCCCGTTGAAATCACCGCGTCCCTTGAGTTTGGCTTGCCGCAACGTTTCCAAGGTCAGCCAATTGCCCATGCTGTGCGCCAGAATGTTGATCTCGCGGACACCCTGCACAGAGGCAATATCGCGCAACGTGGCTTCGAAATAGTCGCGCGAGTAGGTGGTCGCATCCCGGTCTGCCAAATACAGCGCCGTGTTGCCCCGCGATGGCCAAGCGAACAGCACCGCCGTGCCTGTAAATCCGGAGTCGTGCACAATCTGGCCGAACCGGTACACAGCCTCCTGATACTGCGTGTTGTAGCCGTGCACGAACACCAGCACCGAATTGGCTTCTGCGCCGCCGGCCGCCACACGCGCCTTGATCGCCTGCAGGAACTCGATGCGGCCGAGCGACGCCTGCTCGACGACCACCATCTGCTGCGAGGGATCCGGTGTGCCCGGACCCGGCCACTCGATTTCGCCGGCCTTATGCGATTTCGGAATCGAGAGCGTGACGCCAGCGAAGTTGACCTGTGCCGAACGCCCGGTACCAAACGACGTCGGGTCACCGGCCTGGCCGATATTGCGCGTCGTGGCGACCAGCATCTCAACCTTGGGCGTGTAGCGGGGCGGCTTGTCGACGGGCACCAGCGCTTCACGTGTCGGGCGCGCAGCACAGGCCGCGAGCGTGCCAACGCACGTCACAAGTAGCAGCCAATGCAGGACTCGAAGCAACATCAATACCCAACTTGAGAACACTGGCGGTACAACACCGAGCCGGACGGAGTTTACGCAGTCCGGTTCCGCAGCGCCTTTGTATGCCGCCGAAGCCTCTGGCGTACGCTCCTGCCAGCACTTTCAGCAAAATTTTCGCTGGCCGGTGCCAATGCGCCATACCTGCCACGGTGACCCAGGCGCGGACCAGCAGGTCAGCCCAGCCAATTGGCGCTTTTGCACACCTCATCATGGCAATATCGATTGACCTTAACGGGGCACCGCGTACCCGCTCACCGCTGCCCGTCCCGCTTGCTGATCTCCGACACGTGCAACCCACCCACGCGGGCGTGCGGGCGGCCCCCGGTAGTCATCGTCAAAAAGAACACGATTTCGTCGGCGCGCGGCGCATCCGCGATGCAAGCCGTCATCGCGTCAAAGTGCGAGCGGACGTAGCAGGCGTCCTTGTGGTGGATCGGCAGATCGATGGCCGCGCCCATCGCCCCCATCTTCACCGCCGACGGCACGATCGCCAACGCTGTACCCAGCACCTCGCGCATCGCGTATCCGCCAGGCACATGCCACAGCGCGGAATGCTCGATTTCACCGGCTGCGCCGACGATAGCGCCTTTGCCATAGGCCTCGATCCGCGCGGCATCGCCGCCGAGGGCCGCCAACAAGCGTCGCGAGCACTCAAGCCCCAGCGGTTTCAAAGCCTCCATCATTGGCGTGATGTCGGAGACGAAGCGACCCGCGTAGGGATTGGCCACCACCGCACCGACCCAGCCCTTCAAAATGGCGGTGGGCAGCTCCGGCCCGCCGTCATGACGCACCTCTTCGATGCCGAGGGCAATCTTGCGAACCGAGATATGCATCACGAAACCTTTGCGGCTGGAGTTCTGCCGCCAACATGGCCCAGCGCAATGGAGCTGAACAGCACCTGCCAATTACCGTATATGACGAGCACTTAAAGTTAACGTGCCACCTGCACCCGCTCACCCGCACCCGGCCAAAAACCGGGCGAGCATCACCCTCTGGAATGCCGTTTAAACGCACCAGGATGAGGCGTGAGGGGCCTCATTGAGCACCCCGCTACCTCCCTAGCCAAAACACCCAGAAGCCCCTAGAATCGCAATTTTAGCGCTACGATTGCATTAACCTCGTTCCTGGCGTTTTTAACCAAAGCCAGTAGCACTGTGGGTAGCTGCTCAGCGCAATGCACACGGTCAGGACGCATGCATCATGTCTACTTTGCAGTCCGGAGCTTGGCCATCGGCAGAGCCGCCAAATTTTCGCGCCGCCGGCCAGCGCCGGTCTCGCGGCCAACCACAGTCTCAATCCCCGCCGCCAAGCGGCCTTGTATCTTGCGCATCATGAGCGATGCGAGGGCAGTCCATTGTTCCCATGGATGACGCTCTTCATCGCTATCGACACCGGCATCGTAACGGCCAGCCACAACGCGCTGAGCGGGCGCTGACACGATCAGCCGCCCGACACAGCCGTCAGCACATACACCGTCGCGCCGGGTGCCAGCGGCGTATCGAGCGTTCCGCGCACGCCGTCCACAAAGATGTTGATGTGCGGCCGCACGGCTGGCCGCTCATCGCACAGCATGCGGCCCATGCCGGGCCAGCGAGCATCAAGAGCGGCGATCATGCCAGCCACGGAGCCGGCTGCGACCTCGACGCGGGTGGGGACTTCCGCAAACAGCCGGATCAGCGCTGGCGCGAGCACAACTTGAATGGCGCTGCGGCTCACGGGCGCCACGTCAGCGTCTCCACCGACGAAATTTGCGGCAGATGCTCGGCGATGCACGTCCAGCGCTCGCCTTCGTCGGCGCTAGCATAGAGCCGGCCGGTGTTCGTGCCGAAATAGACGCCCGCCCGGTCCAGTTGATCAACCGCAAGGGCCTGTCGCAGCACACCGAAATAGGCGTTGTCCTGCGGCAGCCCTGTGCGCAACGCGGTCCAGGTGTCGCCTCCATCGCGCGTGCGCCAGACCGCCGCTTTGCCATCGGGCACGTAGCGGCCTTTGATGTCGCCATTGAGCGGCACCAGATACAGCGTCGCCGGATCGCGCGGATGCACCACGGCGGGAAACCCAAACGTCGATGGCAAACCCGCTTCAATGCTCTGCCAACTCTGCCCCCCATCGCGGCTGCGATACATGCCGCAGTGGTTTTGTTGATACAGCAGATCCGCCACACCCGGTGCGCGCACGAGACAGTGCACGCATTGCCCGAACTCTGGATAGCGCTGATCCTCTGGATTAAAGTCGGCGCGCGTGCCGCGATTGCGCGGTGTCCAGGTTGCGCCACCATCGGCCGTGTGGAACACGCCGGCCGTTGAGATGCCGATCCACAGCGACGTGGCGTCACTGGGATGCGGCACGATCGAATGCAGGATCATGCCGCCCGCACCAGGCACCCACGCCGCCCGGGACGGGTGATCGCGCAGGCCGGGCACATGCGCCCAGGTGAGCCCGGCGTCCGTGCTCTTGAACAATCCAGCCGGCTCGACACCCGCATAAAGTGCGCCATGCGCTGGCGCGAGCGACCACACGGCTTTGACCGGCGTCTCGCCCTCGGCATAGCTTAGCCCGGCATTGGCGTGGCTCCACGTCGCGCCGAAATCCGCAGTTTTCCAGACAGCGGGCCCGAACCATTCGTTGCCGCCGCCGGCATAAATCGTGCCGGAACGGGGGTCAGCAATCACATGATGGATTGGCCACGTATCGCAAAACGGCCCGCGCACCGACCACGCCGCACGCTTCGCATCACTCTCGAAAATAAAACAGCCCTTCTTCGTGCCAACAATCAACAGAACCTTTTCAGCCATGGCGGTCACTCCAGCTGGATCGAACCTTTCTCCATCCCAAACCTAGCGAATCAATGAACGATGGTCGATGCCGCACTACTTTGTCACATTAGGCTCAATCAACGGAAACGCCTGTGCGATCTCGTCAAACGTGCCGGCCAGCTCGCCGAACTTGAGCGGATTGCCGGTGAATTTCACATCGCCAGTCACCAGCGCCATCGGCAGTGACTTTTGCTTCAGCAATATGAGATCCAGCACCGGCCGCGCCATCGTGAACGACGCGTCCGCATTGGCCATGTCATGCCCGGGCAAATTGGTCAGAGTCGAATTTTCCAGATTGAGCGTCAATTTCTCGTTCGTATCGGTAAAGGTCCAGTTGATGACGATGCGCTTGCCTTTGGCCTTTTCCGCATTCACCCGCACCGCGAGAAAATCGAACAGCATCTCCGCAGGAATTGCCTTGAGGAACTCCGCAGTGGCACCGGCCGTATGTGCGGTCTTGATGCCGCCGCGCAACTCGGCGGCCCCCATCAGGTAGGCATTGCGCCAAGTGCCGCTTTCAGCCTGATAACCGAGTTGCTCGAGCGCGTCGGCCCAGCCTCCGGACGCAACCGCACCGAAGCTAGCGACAACGACCGCGTCTTGTTTCGGAACGCAGCGACGTGCGAGCACCGATGGCTCGCAGCTTAGCCCTACTGCACCTGACCGCCAGACAGCAGCTGCTGCAGCATCGCCTGATTGACGTTGAAACCGGCGCGGCGTTGGAGACCCGAGACCAGCGCGTTGTAGGTATCGGACTGCATCGTGCGAGTCAGATCAGCCTTCAGCTTCTCGGACTGTGCGGCCGTTGGCGCAGGTGCCACGATCACATCGGCAATCTTGAAAACAGTACGCGACTTGCCGTCCGCCGTAATTGCCGACGATGCACTGCCCTTGGGCAGCGAGAATGCCTGCTGCACGCCACTCGGCGTCAACCCCGGTGGTGACGTTGCCCGTGTGATGGCGTTGGTCTTTTCAAGCTTGGCGCCGCTCTCTGCAGCGATCACGGCAAGTGCCTCGCCCTTCAATGCGCGCTCGACAAAGCGGGCGGCAACAGAACCAAGCTCCTTCCGCGTCTCAGATTCCTCCCACGCAGTTTTAACGTCGGCTTTGGCATCGTCGAACGGTTTGTCCTTCTCCGGCGTCACAACCGCCACGTTGACCCAACCAAGCCCACCATCGGCGAGATCAATCGGTTCGGCATCGAGCCCGACAGCACCGGCGAAAATTGCCGCTGTCAGAGCCGCCGCATCCGGCACGGTGAGCGCCGGCTTGCCATCGGCACCTTTGCCAGTGCGATCAACGCTGCCGACATCAACAAAAACCAGCCCGGTCTTTTGAGCGGCTTCAGCCAGCGTCTTGCCGGCTGAGCGCTCATCTTCGACCTGGTTCTGCAGGGTCTGGATTTCGCGGCCGGAGCGCTGCACCTGCAGTGCGTCCTTCACTTCTGCCGAAACATCTTCAAGCGTTTTGACCTTGCCGGGCGTGATGTCGCTGACCCGGACGATCACCGTCGTGAACACACCCTCGATCACTTTCGAGACCTCGTCCTTTTTCAGCGCGAACACCGCCTCAGCAATCTTTGCATCGATCATCTGCTTCTTGGATTGCACACCAAGATCAATGTCGCTCTCCTTGGCGCCAAGCTTGACCGCCGCCTCGACAAAGTTCTTCGCCTTGGCGAGTTCGGGCAAGGCCTTCTCAGCCGCCGCCTTGTCAGGAAAAGACATCTGAAACACGCGCCGCGTCTCGGCAACGTTGTAACGATCCTTGGTTTGCTCGTAGGTTTCCTTGATCTCTTCTGGCGTGATTGCAATACGCGCCTTCGCGGCGTCACGTGTCAGCAGCAGCAGCCCAGCCTTACGTGTCTCCGGCGCCACGAATTGACGCTTGTTGGCCTCGTAGAACTCCTTCAGCTTGGCGTCATCCGGTGCGGCAAGCTTGACCACCTTCGCGGGATCGAGCGTAACGTGCTCGATGATGCGTGTCTCTTCATTGTGCTTATGCAGCAGATCAATGTAGGCCTGCGCGGGCGCAACGCCTGCGAGCACACTGTCGGTCAACTGCTCACGCACATCGTCCTTCTTGCGCTGCGTGAAGTAGCCCTGTTCGCTGAGGCCGATCTGGCGCAGGAACTGGTCGAAACGCGGCTTGGAGAACTTGCCGTCGATTTCCGCAAAATTCGGATCAGCTTTGACAGCATCGATGACCGACTGCGTCGAAACACCGAGCCCCATGGCCTGCGCTTGTTGATCAAGCGCGGCCGAGCCGGCCAGCCGTGACAGCACGCGCTGGTCGAGCCCGAAATACTTGGCCTGCTCAGGCGTTACGCGGCGGCCGATCTGGCGGGAAATCTGCTCGAGTTCGTTCTGATAGGCGCGCTGGAACTCTTCCGGATAGACGGCCGTGCTCCCGACTTTGGCGAGCCAGGGGCTGCCGCTGCCAGCCTTCCAGTCGGGCCCGATTCCCCACAGTGAAAACGCGACGATCAGCGGCAGGAACAGCACAACTGCTGCAATCTTGGAGGTGGCGCCACGGCGGAGAGTATCAAGCATCTCATGTGTCCAATCGACAGCACAGGGCTGGCCGCGCCGAGGCCCGGTCCATTTCGCCTCAGCCCGTAGCCCACCAGCCCGGCCCTGTCGATAGGCAGGCGCTGGACAATGGCCCCGCCGGCTGCCCGATGCAGCCGCTAAACAGCTGGCGTATCAAGCACTTTGAGGATGGCCTCGGCAACGCGGGCAACATTGACGTCGTCCTTGTGGATCACGTCGGCCACGCCCAGCTTCATCAGCTCGATCTGACGCGCGCGCGTCAGCAAGCCCGACATGACGATGACCCGAGTCTGATAGCCGGCCGTGCGGATGACGTTGAGACTGACCTCAGCCGAGGTGCCATGCCCGAGCCGGTCGTCAAGAAACAACAGCTGCGGCATTTCCTCAAGCAGCGCTTTGCGGATGTCGCGGGCAAACTTCACATGCCGAATCCGGACGTCCGGATCGAACACCAACCGCAATGTCGAGCCCAGCACTTCCGCATCAAACGACGTATCGTCAATGATCAGAATGTTCGCAATCGGCGCCATCACGCTGAGGCGCATCTTCAGCCGGCTGCGGTGCTCCAGATGGTCCCGGCCGGCACGCGCCGAGGTGAAATCTGCCGTGATCTGCGCTAAAGTTTGCATGCGAAGTATCCCGCCTTGCAACTATAACGCGGCCCAGGACCCTGTCGTCCTCGCGTCAGTTGCAAAACAGTTGTCTAAACCTGTGACGGAAACGATCACCCCTCTACCAGAGAAAACAGATATTCCGTCAGCTCCAGGACAATAGCCCGCAACGCGCTGCCACCCACCGAGAGAAACACGCAATGTCTTTTGATCCACACGCGGCCGCAGCGCACATCAGTCACATGCACACCAGCCGGACACGCTACGCGAACCTGGCAGGCGCGCTGACACCGCCGTCCATAGCCGACGCCTATCGGGTCCAAGAAGCGCTGGTCCCGCTGTGGACACCAGCGCGCGGCGCCGTCGCCGGCCTCAAGATCGCAACCACCACCAAAGTCATGCAGCAACTCATGGGGATCGACCATCCCTGCGGCGGCATGATCTATGCCAATACTATTCATCACAGTCCGGCCGCGCTGGACCGGTCACGCTTCATGCACGTCGTCGTCGAATGCGAACTGGCGCTGCGGCTGGGGACAGACTTGCCCGCGCGCGGTCGCCCCCTGACCCGGGAGGATGTGCATGCGGCCATCGCCGAGGTGATGCCCGCCTTCGAACTGATCGAAGATCGCAACGCCGACTACAAGACGACCGTCGCAACGTCACTTATCGCCGACAACGCCTGGAATGGTGGCATCGTGCTCGGCGCACCGGTCGCGCCGCCAGCGGGCCCATCGCTCGACACGCTAGCGGGCACACTGTCGATCAACGGCACCGCAGCACACTCGGGTGTGACAGATGATCCGCTGGGCGCTCTGGCCTGGGTCGCGAATTTGGCAATCGAGCGCGGCCGTCCCATAACGAAAGGTATGGTGGTGATCACCGGCAGCTGCATTCCGACATTGCCGATCAGGGCCGGAGACACATTCCGCTTCGAGCTGGCAGGGTTGGGCGCTGTGCAGATGGTGGCTGGCTGATTAAACAGGGCATCGAGATACACCAACCAAAAGGCGGATCAACATGGCCGGAATATTGGCTGGCAAGGGTGCCCTCGTCACCGGCGGCGCCTCCGGGATCGGGCAGGCAACAGCCCTCGCAATGGCCCGCGAAGGCGCACGCGTGGCCGTTGCAGACCGGACCGAGGCGAGCGCGGCGGCTACCGTCGCGCTGATCAACACAGCCGGTGGTCAGGCCATAGCCATTGGTGGCGACGTCACCATTGAGGCCGATGTGGCCGGAATGGTTGGCCGCAGTGTGGCCGCCTTCGGACGGCTCGACTGCGTCTTCAATAATGCAGGTATCGCTCCTCGCGACGTCGGGCCGGCCGGACAGCGCACGCACGAGATGAGCAAGGCCTCGTTCGAAGACATGCTTGCGGTGAACCTAACCGGCGTGTTTTTGTGCATGAAGCACGCGATTGTCCAAATGCTGGCCCAGGGTGGCGGCTCCATCGTCAATACCGCGTCGATCGCCGGGCTGGTGGGCTTGCCGAGCGCCAGCAACTACGTTGCGGCGAAACACGGCGTTGTGGGCCTCACCAAGACCGCGGCGCTGGAATACGCCCAGGACAACATCCGCGTGAACTGCATCAATCCCGGTTACATCAAAACGCCGATGACCGATCCAACGATGGCGCTTCGTTACGATGACCTGATGACCAAAGTGCCCATGAACCGACTTGGCACCGCCGATGAGATCGCGGAAGCGGTTGTGTGGATGTTGTCGGACAGAGCCTCATTCATGACCGGCGCCAGTCATGCCGTCGATGGCGGCTACTACGCAGCGTAGCCGTTTGTGCAGTTCGGACGATGGGTTGCCGATGGGACCGCTCAACGCGATGGTTCGAGACGGATAACGGTCCACGACGCGGGCGCCAGCTTGAACGTGACGGCGCCATTTCCGGTGGACACGCCTTTCAACGCGCGGGGCGCCACCCGATCGGGCGCTGCCTTGCTGTTGTGTGCGGAGAGATCGGGATCATGCATGCTCAGGGCTTCCGCAACGGCCAGTGGGCCGAAGCCCCGCGCATCGACCGTAACGTCAATGGATCTCTGCAAATCGCGATTGAGCGCTAGCAGGTTGAGGCCACCATTTGCGCTCGCAACCGCCGCCAGCTTCAAGTACTGCACGCCTTGCACCGGAAAATACTGATCGAGCGGGCCACGCGGATCGTAGTAGCTGGCATCGTATGCCGCGCAATCAACCAGCGTCCGCAGCACGCGCCCGCGGCCGAGCCGGCTCATGTGCGCGAAGGGATGAAATATCGTCTGGCGCCACGCAGGGCCGCCGGTTTCCGTCATGATCGGGGCGATAACGTTGACGAGCTGCGCCAGGCACGCTGTTTTCACGCGATCGGCATGATTGAGCAGAGAGATACAGGCGCCGCCGAACACCAACGCATCTTCCATGCTGTAGATCTCTTCAAGAATGGGCGGCGCAACCGGCCAGCCTTCTTTGACGCGATCGGCACGCTTGCGCCGCGTCCGGTACCAGACGTTCCACTCGTCAAAACTCAGCATGATTTTCTTCGGCGAGCGCCGTCGCGCCGCAACACCATCCGCAATCGCCACCACCTCATCAATGAACGTATCCATCAGATCGGGGCTGGCGAGAAACGCAGCCGTGTCGCCCGCGTAGTTGTTGAAATAGGTGTGCAGCGAAATGTACTCGACGTGCTCGAACGTGTGCTCAAGCACCTCGTCCTCCCACCGGCCATACGTCGTCATGTTGCGGCCTGACGAACCACACGAAGCCAGCTCGATCGCCGGATCGATCCACCGCATCATCTTGGCGGCCTCCTGGGCTACGCGGCCATACTCGGCGGCCGTCTTGAATTCCATCTGCCAAGGGCCATCCATCTCATTGCCGAGACACCAGAACTTGATGCCATGCGGCTGCACCCAGCCGTGTGCGCGGCGCAGATTGGAGAGCTGCGTACCGCTGGGATGATTGCAGTATTCAACAAGATTGCGCGCGGCGTCCCCGCCACGGGTGCCGAGATTGACCGCCATCATTGGCTCGACCTTGGCCGCGCCGCACCAGTCGATGAATTCATTCGTGCCGAAGGTGTTGGGCTCAGTCGTAAACCAAGCCAGATCCAAACGCGCCGGCCGGTCTTTGACGGGGCCGACACCATCTTCCCAGTTATAGCCGGAGACAAAATTGCCACCCGGATAGCGAATGATTGTCGGGCCCAATTCGTGCACCAATGCCAGCACATCGCGGCGGAAGCCTTGCGCATCGGCGGTCGGATGCCCTGGTTCATAGATGCCGCCGTACACACACCGGCCCAAGTGCTCGACAAAGGCACCAAACATCCGTGGATCGGTCTCGCCGATCACAAAGTCGCGGTCCAGGATGACATGGGCTTTGATCATGGTTTCTCCCCAGCGCTGTAACGCCAGCTTGGCATCGAAGCCGTTTGCACGCCACTGGGAGCGCTGCATGCGGAGACCGACAGGTCGATGCGCCGGGCGCCAGCCCCAGCTGACAAAAACCTAACAATATCTTGGTGCCGGTTGCGGGGATTGAACCCTCGACCTTCGGTTTACAAAGACGATAAAGCAGTCCTAAACAACGCAAATTCAATAGGTTAATTGGGCATCCATTGCAACATAGGCCCAACTCGGCAGCACTGTGCAGCGGGGGCGTGATCGTGAGGAAGTAGCGCACGAACAGCGCGAGCACCTCGGTGACGATGGCTTGATCGCGCTCGATCTTTTGAGCGATCCCGATGAGGTCCGCGAGACGGTTCAACAACAGATCATCGACACCCGGGACCTGCTGCGGCGTGAGACTGGCGGCCAGCGCCTCTTCCACCAAGGCTGATTTGCCGCCGTGTGTTGACCGCGCGACGTCATCGAGCCGCCGCGCCAGCGGCAATGACACATAAAGCGTGTAGCGCTTATTCCGCATGGAACGATGCGTCCCGAACCATCAATCTGCGGGACTGCAGACAACGCTCAGACTGCAACGCGTTCCGCTCGGTCGTGGATGGGGAAACACTGAAATCGTGGGAAGGGACAGGAAGTCAAAGGAACTTGCGGGAAACGGTGCTTGGCGACCCTGCCGGCTGCATAGGGCATGGAGCAAATCGGCAGACTGCATTGGCTCCGGACACATGAAGACGTGAGACAACACGACCGTCCTTGGAAGAAAGTCCCTTTTCCTAGTTACAAGTCTGATGCCGATCTCTGTCAGCTCACGCGCTTGCGGAAAACATACGTCATCATTGCTCTTTCGCGCCTCTGCTCGGCTCTACGGTGTGCTGCACCATGAACCCGCTGTGCAGTCCCTGAGTAGTTTCCAATGCTGGCGACAACCAAACGCAAAGCATTACGGTCACGCCTAGATGGTCAGGACAGCGCCGGCAGCACTGAACGAGCAACTTGTCCTCAAACTCAAATGGCTCTCGGCTACACCGGTCTTGAACCGCACACGAGGAACATACCATGCAAGCCGATGACGCCACGATTGAGGTATTTGCGGACCACCAGGCGGCGGGTGCCGCGGTCAAGAAACTCGCACAGGCCAGCTTCGAGATGAAGAAATTGAGCATCGTCGGGAAAGGCTATCATTCCGAGGAGCGCGTGATCGGCTTTTATAATGTCGGCTAACGCATGAAGTTCTAGGGTACGCAAGGCGCCTTCTGGGGTGGGCTCTGGGGCCTGTTCCGTGGTGGTGTGTATGTCACAGCGCCGGTGGCGGAACCTGTGATGGTGCTAGCTTACCTGGCAATCAGCATCATTGCCGCAGTGGAAGGGGCCGTCGTCGTCGGCGGGATCAGTGCGTTGACAGCCGCGCTGATCAGTATTGGCGTCCCAAAGGACAGCGTGATCGACTATAAAACCGTCATGAAGCAAGACGGTTTCTTGATCCTAGGGCATGGCAGCGCTGACGACATGCGGCGCGCAGAAGCCATTCTCGGCACTGCAAATGCGTCCAGGATCGACGTGCATTCTGGAGAGGCCGTGGTGGATCCCGTAGTGGTGCCAATACCGATGCTGGCCAACGGCCGCTGATCACGACGCAGCCGCTTAATAAATGTGCTTGTGTGAGTTCGAACGGCTACCCCCCGGCGGCGCGTAGCTGCGAGATGGAGGGCTGCCGCTCGTATGCCGGGGGATGGAGACTTAGTCATGCGGGAAACGGTGCGGCGGCAATCAGTATCATGGATGTGGCTGGCGTGGACGATTGGTGCCTTTGTCATCGTTGGGCTTGGCATTTTCTTCGCTGACGGTGTGCCCGCCCTGATCGCGCCCTGGTTTGCGACAAGGCCGTAGTTGCACCAGAAGCACCGGGCGGTTTGCACCTGTCAGTTTCTGCGACGCTTGAGCCCCAAGCCTTGGAGTGCGCGCGCCGCCATCTCGCGCGCAGTGAAACGTCGTTCGTGCGTTGTGGCAGGACCGTCCCGGGTCTCCCGAACGAGCTGGATTTCGCGATCGTGGAAGCGATCTAGGCCTGGCCTGTGGCCGGCATGTAGGACCGTCGTTTTTGGCATGAGATCGCGCATGTACTCCATCAGCTTGAATTGACTGAGCTCGTCGAGCGAAGATGTCGGCTCGTCCATAATCAGGATGTCAGGCGGGTTGATCAACACCCGGGCGAAGGCCAATCGCTGCTGCTCGCCACCGGACAACGCAGCCCCCCACGCTTCAGTATCCTCAAGGCGCGCAATGAGGTGCTCAAGACCGCAGCGGACGAGTGCCTCGTTGATCTTGTCTTCAGCGATCACCGCGTTCTGCTGCGGATAGAGCAGTGCCGCACGCAGCGTGCCGAGCGGGAAGTACGGCCGCTGCGGCATGAAGGCGATAGAAGCGCCGACTGGGCGCAGGATCTGGCCACTCCCCCATGGCCACAAACCCGCCATGGCGCGAATGAGTGTACTCTTGCCTGTGCCCGAGTTGCCTTTGACGAGAACCTTCTCCCCAGGCGATACAACGGCTTCGGCTCCGTCAATCATCAGTTTGCCGTCGTGCAGCGCGATGTTGAGATTGCGCAGGTAGATGCGCTGGTCCGGGCTATCACCCAACTGGATCGTCTCTTGCTGACCGATCGGCCCAAGGCTGGTTTCAAGTCGGTCGATAGCGTCCGAGAGTTGCGTCACGCGATGGGACGAGGCGAACCAATCGGCTAGCCGCATGGCATTGTCGGCCAACCAATTGAGTGCCACTTGGACTTGCACGAACGCAGCGGCCGCCTGCATCAAGGAACCGAGGGTCATCTCGCCAGACAGATACTTTGGTGCTCCAAGCAGCAGCGGTACTGCAGGCGCCAGGACGTAATTGGCACCACTCAGCCACGCCATGCGGGCTTGCCAAGCGATGGCACGCAGGCAGCGCTGTGCGAGGTCGGAGAACGTGGCGCTAAGCCGCGCGTGCTCGTCCTCGTCACCGTTCATGAGTGCGATGATTTCCGCATTATCTTTCACGCGTGTCAGTTCATAGCGCAGCTGCGCCTCTCCAGCCGCGCGTTCCTCAACGCGGCGGACCAAGGGTCGGCCCAGAAGGTACATGATCGACGTCGTTACGGTGGAGTAGAGAATACACGCAAACACCATGTAGCCCGGTATGGAGGTCCCAGCGACGGTCAACGCGCCACCAACAACCCAAAGGATGCCGATAAAGGATACAGCTGCGAGGACCGCGTTGATGACGCCAAGAGAAAAGTCAACGAGCAACTCGATGGCTATTCTGCCGTCTTCCGCAATGCGGGCTTCGGGATTATCGGCGTCTGTGTGAACGATCGTCAGCTGGTAGAAGTGCCGGTTCGCAAGCCATCTGCCAATCAGCGTGCGCGTCAACCATTGGCGCCAGCGCAACTGCAGGCGCGTGCGGGCATGCATCAGGCCGGCCGTACCCGCTGCCGACACAATCGCTAGCACCGCGATCAGGACAAGGCCGAATAGGACTGACGGTGTGTCCTTCTTTTCAAGAGCGTCAAAGAAGAATTTGTTCCATTTATTGATGGCGAGTGCTGCCGCCAAATTCACGCAGAGGCATACCGCTACGAAGAACGTCAGCCACCACGCCTTGGCCCGTGTTGTGCCGCTCCAAAAACCACGTGCGAACCGCAGGAAGCGCACCGGCGCACTTGGGGCTGGGCCAGGAGCGGGCACCATTGTCGCGTGGCTGCCGATTTTCATGGATGGTTGAGCCTTTGCAATTGCCTCTTGAGCCGGAGAGAACCGATGCCGGGGGACAATGGGGTCATTGGAGCCGTCTATTGCCTCAGTCCGATGGTGCTAAGCACGCTGATCAGCTGCTCGGGGCGGAAGGGCTTCTGCAGAAAATGCGGCGTAGCAAACGCGGACCGCTGCTGCTGGATGGAATAACCAGACAATAAGACGAAGGGTAGGTTCCGGGCGGCCAATGCTGTGGCGGCGGGGCTGGAGCTGATGCCAGCCAAGTTTGCATCCAAGATAGCGACGTCGAAGTGCGTGCTTTTGATGAGGGCCAACGCTTTGTCCAGCCTGCCCGCCACGCCGGCAACCGAAAAACCTGCGTCTTCCAGAAGTTCCTGGAGATACAGCGCGATCATGGGTTCGTCCTCGATAATCAGGATGCGCATATGCTTCGCGCCTTGCTCGTTGGTCATATGAAGGCCAGCGGCGCCTTGGCGCGCCCGCTTTCAAGCGTCTCGGCGATCGGCGCAATCAGCGTCCAAGACAAGCCGCTCTCAGGATAATTGATTTCCGCGGTTCCACTCACGGCAGCCTCGACCATGGGGCCGATGACCGTCTGGCCAAATCCTTTGCGCGTCGACGGCACCACGGGTGGGCCACCGCCCTCCAGCCAACGCATTTCGAAATTGGGCTCCGCGCCGTCAGTGATGCGCCAAGTGATGCTGACGCGACCTGAACTGTCGGAGAGCGCGCCATATTTGCTGGCGTTGGTGGCCAGTTCATGGAGCGCCATGCCGATGCCTTGTGCAGCAGCGGGCGTCAGGCGTGCCGGTGGTCCCTCAAACAACACATGGCTCCCGAACAAGCCTTTATAGTGGGCGAGCTGAGCCGTCACGAGATCTGAGACCTCGACACCCTTCCACTCGTTCCGCACGAGAAGATCCTGGCTGGCGGCGAGCCCGCCGATGCGGTCTGTCAACCGGGTGACAAATGTGGCAGGGTCGCCATCGCGCGCGGTCTGGCGTGCGACAGCCTGCACCACCCCAAGCAAGTTCATGGCGCGATGGTTCACTTCTCCCATCAGTTGTTGGATGTGGTCCATTGAGCGCTTTCGCTCCGTGATGTCCAAGCCCGACGGCACGAGTAAAGTGATGGTCCCGTTGGAGTCGCGCACGGGTGCCAACATAAAGTCGACGTCCATGCGTTTGGTCGGCGCCAATCGGACGATCATATCGTAGCGTACCACCTCGCCTGCAGCAGATCGCAGGACAGCGTCTTTCAAGCGCTCGGCTTCTGAGGAATCCTGTGCCCAGTTAGTATCCCAGAGCTTGCGGCCGACGACGCGCTCGCGCGTGATGCCGGCAGCCGCAAGGGCCGGCGCGTTGGCCTCGAGCAGGGTTCCATCGACGCTCAATAGTCCGATGAAGGCTTGCGTGTTGTCGAGGATGCTTCGGATGTGTGCCTCACGTTCGACCACAATCTCCTCGGCTTTTTTTCGCTCTGTGACGTCGTTGAAGTAGCAGACCACGCCAAAACTTGCATCTGCCAAGGTCACGCGCTGCGTTTCCCATTCGTAGGATTGCACCTCATCCGTGTCCCGGCGCCGCTCGGTGAACTTTGGCGAAATGTAGCGTTCGCCGGTGCGCAGAGTATGCCGAAAGATCAACTCGATCTTCCGGCCCACCTCTTCACCCCAGACAATTGCAAGAATCTCGGAGAAGTCGCGACCGACGAGCGGGATGACCGACGCAAAAGTCGGCAGGGCAAGCGTGTTGATCTGGCGCATGCGGAATTGGGCATCGATGACGTAGACGCCGCTCGGCGCTTGCTCAATCAGTGTCGAAAATAGCTGCGAATTTTGCTGTGCGACGGCTTCCACCAACTTGCGCTCGGTGATGTCACGGATGTTGCATTGGATAATGGCCCGGCCGCCCTCGTCATAAAGGTTGGCGACCACTTCAACTTCCCGATGGACGCCTGTTTGGCTCTCGAGCGGCATGTTTTCATAGCGAACCTGATAGTCCGTTTTCACCCTCTCGAACATCTCCTGGCTGGCAGCCTTGTCTTTAAGAAGACCGATCTCGAAGAGTTCTTTGCCGATCAGCTGAGTGTGTGAGTAACCCAGCAGTTCAATCATAAACGGATTGGCGTCGACAATTCTCGAGGTGACAGGATCAACCAGCAGCACACCATCATGGGCCGCCTCAAAAAGCCTGCGATAGCGCATTTCCGAGATGCGTAGCTTTTCCGCGACATTCCATCGGCTCGAAATATCACGGACAGCCAGCAGCCCTCCAGTGGCGCGCCGTGCTCCACCCGGACCGCTGTCACCAAATTCGATGAGTTTGCGAGCCGCGAGCCATCTCGTCGAGCCGTCAGGCCTCAACACGCGGTGCTCGATGGCAATGACGCCATCACCGGCCGGGTCCAGCGCGCGCAGCACTTGGTTCTCGATGGCGTCGGCGTCGTCAGGATGAAAGCGCGCATGGACAGTCTGACGCGGCATAGGCATGTTCGCCGGCAGAGCGTAAAGTTCGGCGGCGATGTCGTCGAGCGTTATGAGATCGGCATCATAGTCCAAGACGCCGAGACCAAACCCTGCAACGGCAATGCCAAGTCGCAAAAAAACCTCGGTTCGCTCGTGGGCGATAACGGCCTGCATCAAATCTGGTCTATCGGCTGCCAAGACTGTCTCCAGGGGAAGGTGCACGGAAGCGCTGCCGGCTGACCGGCAGCAGCGCCTGAGGATAGCTGGTGCTTGTCAGGCTATGCGACGAACCACGCCGAGAATGACAAGCAGGGCGACGGCGCCGATAGTGGCGGAGATAATCTGCCCGATGATGTCTGTGCCGGCAAACAGTCCTAGGCGCGGCAGCAACCAACCGCCCATCACGGCACCGACGATGCCAATTGCAATATTGCCGACTAGGCCGTAGCCGTAGCCCTTGACGATGATGCCCGCCAGGAACCCAGCGATGCCGCCGATGAGCAGGAGAACGAGAAGCGCTTCAACTTGCATGACGTGTTCCAATCAAAAAGGAGATGGCTAGGGAACTTCGAGGCCGGTTATTTCTTGACGGCAGTCCCTTTCGTCATGTCGTCAATCTTCTTGGCCGCCTGATCCTTCAACTCGTTGGCTTTGTCGGCGGTCTTGTGCCCAAGGTCGGCGGCCTTGTCTTTGACCGCATCCATTGTGGTCTTCTCGGTCGCGGTGAAGACCGGCGCCAGTTTCAGCGCATCCTTGCTGGCCGCGATAACGATAGTGCGGGCACCTTCTGTACCGGTGGAGATGGTGAGTGCGCTGTAGGGCACCGCGACATGCTTCTCGCCCATGCCGAGAAAACCGCCGACGCCGAGAACGACGGTGCTGATGTGCCCGGACTTGTTGAAGACAATATCGCTGACATCGCCGACGGTTTCGCCCAGCATGTTGGTGACGTTGGCACCGAGGAACACGCGGGCGAGTGACTCATCGGCAGGCTGGGCCGTGACAAACGGGATGGCTGTGGTTGCCGATTGCGCAACAAGTTGGGTAGACATTGTGAGTGCTCCGATGAGTGAGGTGAAAGCGAGGGCTTTTGTCCGGGATGTCATTATGTCGATATCCTTGATGGCGCATCACGCGCCGCGGCGCGTGATGTTTAAGTAAAAACACGTCTATTGTTGGCTTAGATCCGGCCAAGCACGATGAGGAGCAGGACCACAATCGCGATGGTGCCAATGGCCCCGGACGGGCCGTATCCCCAAGAGCGGCTGTGCGGCCACGTGGGAATAGCGCCCAGCAACATGAGGATCACGAGCACCAGTAGAATTGTGCTGATCGGCATAGTCAGAGTTCCTCAATGCCGGCGACGACCGATTGATTACATTGACCAGACTTTCAACAGCGCCTTCACTTCGCACGATCCTTGATAGCGTCGCGCACCGCATCCTTGCCTTTGCCAACGGCCTGGCGAACGGTGCCGGCCGCCTCATCGATTTTGCCGTCTGTTTCGATGCGCTTGTTGCCCGTGAGACGGCCAACGGCCTTCTCAATCTTGCCTTTGACTTTTTGGGCAGCGCCTTTAATCCGGTCCTTGTCCATGATGGTGGTCCTTCCCAATACCTGGTGCTTGAAACTTAGGCAGTGATTTGCTGCTGCAGCGGCCCGCTTTGCGAGCGCCGAGGCTTCGGCTTAAACAGAATATCAATCGTGAGCGGCGCGCCGACGTGCAGCGCATGTAGGCCGTTCACGTGAACGGCCAACTCCGCCAGTGTTGCGCCGCGCTCCAGCCAAAACGAGTGAGCACCATCGCCGTACATGACGGAGACATGCTGCAGGTTTGATTGGGCGGGGTGTGTATGCGGCATGGGTGCCTCCGATCCGAAGCGAGTATTTCTCCTGGCAGATTACTGGTGCTCCGTTCGCTTTTGGGGCTCGGGCACGGCTGCCAGCATGCGCCAAGTCTTAAGTTGTTTGGTCACGGCGCCATAGGATCGGAATCTACTCAGTCGCCGGGCCTCGCGGCCCAAACCAAGCACTTAGACGTGCAAAGCCGCCTCGATGTCGGCGATTGGCGCTTTCGTCAGCGTCTTGGCGAGCTCAAGAACGACGCGCGACTGCACCTCTTTGTGGAGCAAGGGCCGCATTTGCCCGAGCGTCCCGTGATCGGCGATCAGTACCAGCGCTGCAAAGTCACCGCTGTGGGCGCGGCGGTAGAGTTCATGCGCCAGTTGCTTGGCGAAGGTCGCTTCGTCGGTTTCCTGGCGCGACTGTTCAGGCGGGCGATGTCCCGCGGGCCCCTGTTCAGCCAAGCGACGTGGTTTGAACTCGCCGTCCGGGGCCAGCTTGTGCTTGCCGAATTGGTGGCTGGCATGGCGGAAGAACTTGGCGCCTGTTCCGTCGGCAACGACAACCAATGCCTTGTCTGGAATGATGTGGGACATGCTCAGGGTCTCCTCGGCGCACAATGCCTCCGGCCAAACCGTCGGCCCGTTCCGGCGCGCGCGGGAATTTGTGAACGAGTGGACAAAGCAGCAGTAGGTTCGGAAACTACTCAGGAACGGGCATCACTCTGGACAAGAGTGGCTTCGCGGTGCCACAGACCCGGCCGATAGCGCTGTGACTGCGAGCCGAGCCAAGGCCGGCAGCGATTTGGCGCCGGTTTTCGCCATGATGGCCGCGCGGTGGTTCTCCACTGTACGTTGGCTGATGCCGAGATCGGCAGCGATATTTTTGCTCGGCACGCCCGCCAGAACGAGGTCCATAATCTCACGCTGCCGTGCCGTCAGGCCAGCCACGAGGTCCTCCGCTTCCTGCTGCCAGACGGCACGTGCGTTCTGGTCCCGCGACTGCTCGACAGCGCGCCGAATGCAATTCAGGAGACCCTCGCGGCCGATTGGCTTCTCGATAAAGTCCACAGCGCCAGCCTTCATAGCATCCACCGCCATCGGGACGTCGCTCTGGCCGGTGATCATGATCGCTGGCAACGCCGCGTCTCCGTTGGTGCGCAGCCGCTGCAAGAGTTCAAGGCCGCTCATGCCGGGCAGATAGGCGTCAACCACGAGGCAACCGTCGCCGCTGCGTTGCTCTCTCGCGAGAAACGCCTCGCACGACGCAAAATCGCGCACCTCGTGCCCGTCATCCTCCAGCACGCTGCGCAAGGCTGTACGCAGGTCTTCATCGTCGTCGACGACGTAAATGATCGATGCGTGTTTTGCAAACGCGGCAATGTCGGGAGGGGCCGCAGCCTGCGGCAAAGCAAGTGCACGACCGAGGTTTGGCCGGTTGGCTGGCTCGCGCGTGTCACTGCGCGTGGGCGGTGAGATAGCCAAGCCACCCAAAGTGGCCGCCATTGCGGTCAAAGAAACATCAATCCTTGCGACAAGTGCTTTCGCCGCCTCGCTATCCACCGCTTTAGCGAGCAGAGACGATAGTAAAAACAGCGTTTGAAGTGGCTGACGCAAATCATGGACGGCGTCGGCAAGGTGCTTGGCGGCACTCACATTGTTCGATGGACGCACACCAACGTCCGCGCTCATTTCTGGCGGTGCGCGCGCTTTTGCGTGGCCCGAACTCTCGTAAGCTCGACCATGACCGAGCGGCTGCAACTGCTTGTCTGGCATGCAAGTTAGCCCTGCTTTCGAGGTCGCTGCGCGCAACTATAGCACGGCTCCAGTGCATGGAGTTGACCAATCGCAGGTCAGGAGCCATCGGCCGCCGGGGGCATAATCCTTCGCTGGTGACCTTATTGGTACGCCGAGGCAAGCTGAGTAGATTCCGAGGCTGGTGCGAGCCAGCACGAGAAAACTAGATGCCAACACCCGCTGAATGTCCCCCCATTTAGCCGGTCTTCATCGGTACCGCTTGTCTTCTCCATTTAGAACCATGCGCGGCTGCCCTTTGTGACAGCAACCGATGACAAGCGACCTCGGATCTCCCCCGATCCGAGGTCGCTCATTTCAAATTAACCCCAGCAATGACGGAACTCTCTCATGCCAGTCACGACGCACACCAAAGCCGCCGAACATCATGAAGCGGCCGCCAAGGCCCACAAGGCCGCCGCCGATCTGCACGGAAAAGGTGACCACACCGCCGCCGTTGAAAAGTCCACAACTGCCTATGGCTCCGGTGAAGCCGCACAAAAATTGGCTACCGAAGCGCACGGCAAGAGCGCCGCCCACGCCAAGAAGTAATCCCTGCAAGGCGCCGCCCCGCGCGGCGTCGCTGCACCCCAATTCAGGAGTTCAAAATGAAACTGATCCTTCTCGCGGCCTTTACCGCTTCACTCGCCACCGCCACGGTGGCATCCGCACAAACAGCAGTCCCCATGAAACCACCGGCCGCCACAATGCCAGCTGCCGTCCCAACGGCGGCACCAATGACGGACGGCGTCACGCTAAATGACCAACAGGCCAAAGAGTGGATCGACAAGGCCGTTTACAGCAGCGATGCCAAAAAGCTCGGCGAAGTCGCTGTTTTTGCACGCGACGGCTCCGGCAAGGTGACTGAAATGCATGCCGATGTCGGCGGCTTTTTCGGCCTTGCCGAAACACGCGTCCGGACCGGGGCCGAAAGCATCATGCTGAGCAGCACAGTTGCTGCGATCGGCACGAGCAAGGACGCGGCAAAGTAGAGCGCGCCGAACACAGCCAAAACGGCAATGACGTTCAAGGCCAGGGATGGCACCGCATCCGACCGACCGTGGCGGCAGCCCGTCGGCCGCGCCCCCTTCAACTGGGAGCGCCACGATCTTGGATGTCTCGAGGGGGCTGTCGGCTGCACTGGCGGTCATCGATCTTGGGTTTCCCAAAGGCAGTCGCCCCACGCGTCAGGACGTACGTTCCGGCTTCACTGTGATTAATTTCTCAATGGCGCGAACCTTGCGTTCGACGAAGATGACAGTCGGCAGCTCGATCACAGCACCTCCCTCGCCCGCCATGGTCGCCTTCAGGTCACCCGCACCAAGACCGAGCAGCGATCGGAACAAATCTGAACTGAGTTTCTGGAACCGCAAACCGTTGGTATCGAAGCTTTCCGCCGCGCCACTGATGAGGTGCTCTTCGGTCATCTGTCCTAGCCGGATGCGCCAATGCGTCATACGGTCGAAGACGAAGAACATCAGCCGCCAGATGGCGAGCAACCCGGTTGAAAACACGAGATAGAAGCCGGTGTTCATGTGCACCGACAAGTACGGAATGACTTTTGCAATGTCGTCCCACCACCCGAGCCAAGCCAACATAACGGCAATGAAGGCGGCGCTCAGCAACGCCACCACCGAATTGATCCCGCGCAGTCGCACGTTCGTGAACACGAC
Source organism: uncultured Alphaproteobacteria bacterium (assembly GCA_963847145.1). Classification (GTDB taxonomy): domain Bacteria; phylum Pseudomonadota; class Alphaproteobacteria; order Rhizobiales; family Hyphomicrobiaceae; genus JABFRJ01. The sequence continues at coordinate 683,361 of CAWJYN010000007.1, read as the reverse complement.
CAAAAGCAACAGGATAGCCAGGCACTTCAGACCAAGCGCTGAACTTGGCTATGCGCCGGGTGCGGTGGCCAGGATTGTTTCCTGTCCGGCATTGAGCAGCGCAAAGACGAATCCGAACACCCACGCCGGCCACCAATAGAGCAACGTCGAATGGCCGTAGACATTGATTTCTTGAACGACCGCACGCTGAGTGGCAGCCAGGGCGGTGGCCTGTTCTGCTGGGGCGATCGTCCGGACTTGCGGCATTGTGGAACCTTTCCGGGGATTCGCAGCGGTGGATGGCAGGCTCCTCCACGCGCGGCATCTGGCGAAAAAGCAGCGGAACGCGTCATGTGCCCCGCCGACTGCGAAATTGCCGCTGTTTCCTTGTTGCACGCATCGCGGTCGCGGAGCTGCGCGGCTCACTTGTTGTCGTGCCGATGCCAAACGTTAAGCCGCCTATCATGCCAACCCTGGCGTCGCCCGTCGTTGCGCCAGTTCCAGTCGCGACTAGGCCGTGTTGGACGGTAGAGCACCACACTGCCGATACCTAGATCGACCACCCAGCGGCCGTCACGCCATGCACAATTGTCGTCGTAGCGCCACGAGGCGACGGGCTGAAAATCATGCCCGATACGGTGTTCATGGGGCCGTAACGGCTGCATCGCCGTGGCAACCGTCCCGGTCAGGCCGAGTATGACTAGCGAAGCTGCTATTGAGGGGGCGCGCGTCACGTTACCTGCTGATGTTGTGTTTCACGTCCCAGAAGCGTCTAGGCCGGATCGGGCTCAGAACTCGCCGACTACGGGGATGGAAGTCACCGGATCTGTCGGGCGCGCTGGACCCTGTTGCCGGACAATTTCAGCCAGCTGCCGGAGAGGGGGTATCGGGTCACCGAATGGCGGAAACGGAACATCGGCCGGCGGCGGCAATGGGATCGCAACGGGCTGTGGCTGCGTGGCGCTTGAGATCGGTTGCAGTTGCATGAGCCGGTCCTCTGGTCGGTGGTCGTTCCACTATGATGCGGTTGCCTGAGAGCCGGCTGCCCAGTTCCGAATTGCCGACGGTGAGCATCAACGCGTAGCTGCCGCTGCAAAAGACTTAGTCCGACGGCGGCACGATCAGATGAAGCTTGCATCCGTGGTGCTGCGTGTCGCTACCGCATTTGATGTCGCACGGGGCAGCGGCGCATGCCGATCGGGGCGGACGCGGATGCGGTCCACCCCGATCATGCACGTCAGCCACAATGGGAATAGATTGGTCGGCGCGTAGAAGATCAAGATGCCGAGCAGGGCCGCGCCAACTGGGCCGATGCCGGTCCAAACGGCGTAGGCTGTGCCGATTGGTATCAAGCGAATGGCGTAGGATAGCACAGAAAAGCTCTTCACCATAAGTGCCGCCGTCCCGAGCGAGGGGCAAAGACTGCTGAATCCATCCGTGCACCTCAGTCCAACCGCCCAACCAACTTTGAGCAATCCCGCCAGAACGAGTGCGGACCAGGCGCCGGACGGGCCACCTCCAATCATGGTGCTTTCCTTTCAGTTACAGCATCTTCTTGAGTGACAAACCGCGCAGTGGATCGCGACGACGTCATCCCGACAGAAGGAGTGTTCGCCAAAAGTCGCGGAATGAATCTTAAAATCGTGGACTACCGTGGTCAGACAGCCGGGCCGAGCGCAACCAAACGCCATGCGGCCTAAACAAGATCCCGTGACGCGGCAATGCAGAACGACGTTAATCCAGCCGTGGCAGACACCTGCTGCGGCTGTCTATTCCCAGACATAAGTTGCATCAATTTGAGATAAGCAGCGATGCGCGCGGGCACTAATTTTTACTTCGCACTTTTCGCAGTCTCAATGGGGAAATTACAAAGGTAGTCGCTGGCGACTGTCAGGACACCAATGATCGAGCATGGCACCCCGCTCGGTTGCAAGGGCGCGTTGAATGCCGCTGCATCCGTAGTGACCACAAACGATGATGTATTCGACGCGCAGATGATCGACTGCGAACTCGAGCACGGAGAGAACAGTCATGTCGCTGGTGTGCATGTCATTGGCAATGTTGCGTTGGACGAAAACCTCGCTGGGGTCGAGCCCAACACGTCGTTCGCAGTAACCCGGCTGTCGGAGCAACCGACCCAGAGATAGCGCGGCGTCTGCTGCGCGGTCATGCGACGGAGGAAATCGGGATCGTGTTGACGCTTTCCCAAAGCCCGGAGGGGGGGGGGCCTGATCCAGCAGGTTGTCCAAGCCCCGTGCCATCAGGATTGCACTCCAAGCAGCGTTTTTGCGTGACGGATCGTCGCTCTCAGATCACCCAGGCTGAGATACCGATCCGCAAACAGGGGGCACGCTGGCGGCATCGAGCGGACTGTTGTCTGTCGCAGACCAGGGCAGGCCTCCATGTCTCATTGGCACAAGCAGCCATGGCCTTGGGTCCCCGCAGCGCGGTCTCTCTTGATGGCCCACGCCACAAACGTCTGCAGGCAGGTCGCAGCAGGTGCATCCGAGCGTTCGAGCGCGGTCCTCAGGCTCAACCAGTCTTGGTCGGAAGCTTGGCTTGCAAATCGGCGCGTGGCCCCGGCCACATATTCGGCAACCGTCTCTTGATGCCACAAGCGGGCCGTCTCGACTTGTCCCATGAGGACGAGATCGCCGAGCTCGACGAGCGCACCTGCCGCTTGCAATTCATCTGTAAAGTGCTTGAGAATATCACCGAGCAACATGGCAGGCCTCACTGAACCAGCGGAGTAGACGTACTGCCCAAGTCGATACCAATGATCTCCGCCTCGCCTGCGAGCACCGCAATGTATTGACGCACTGCGGCGCGACGCACGCGCTCGTCGAGATACGTCGCAATGCGATCCCGCACAATTTCAAACGCCAGCTGGCGACCGGCGTCTCGGCGTTCGACGCGAATGATGTGGAAACCGTATCGCGTCTCGACCGGATCGACGCCGATGGAGCCGACGGCGATCGTCGGAAGTGCCTTCTCGAACTCCGGCACGGTCTGGCCAGGCCCGATCTGGCCGAGCGCGCCGCCAATCTCGCGCGATGGGCACGCTGAATGAGACTTGGCGAAGCTTTCGAAGCGTTCCGGTGAGGTGCGCAGTTCGGCTAGCAGTGTGTCTGCGGAGCGCCTCGCAGCATCCCGCCCGACCGCATCATCCGGCGCTGCCGCGATCAGAATATGCGACACCGCGAACAAGTCGGGCGTCCGGAAGCGTCGCAGGTTCTGATCATAGAAGCGCTTGCAGTTGGCTTCATCGGCTGTCGGGACAACAACATCGCGTTCGATGACAGCGCGCACCAATGCCTCTTCGTCGGTTTCCCGCCGCCCCTCGTCGTCGGAAACCGGAGCTGGCCGCAGTTTGAGCGCTCTGGGCGCGCTGCAACACCAACTCCCGGATCGCGAGCGCTCGGGCTGCTGCCTCCCAGGCATCCCGGGGCGTTTTCGACGGATGGTTCTGCGCCTCGCGCGCAATAGCCTCGCGCGAGATCGAGACGCCGTTGACGCTGACCGCCTTCGGTTTGACGGCAATGACCGGCTTGATGGCCGCGGCAGCAGTGACATCCATGATCCCTACTCCGCCGGGTGCTGCGTGCCGCGAGGGCGCGCGAGTTTTGAGAGATCTCGGCGCGTGCGGACCACCTGATAGCCACTGCGCCCAAGATACCAGACCGGGGCCGACCAGATGTGCACGAGGCGCGAGAACGGGAAAATTAGGAAGACTGTCATCCCGAGCACGAGGTGAACGAGATAGGGCCAATCGAGACCCTGCAAGGTCCGCGCATCCACCGGCTGCACCGTGAGGATGCCCTGTGCCCACGCCGAAAGCCGCAGCATAACCGACCCATCCGTATGCGCGAACGAGAACGGCAACGTCAGCAAGCCGATGCAGAGCTGCACCCACAGAATAATCAGAACGGAGAGGTCCATGTAAGTTGATGTCTGCCGAACGCGGGCATCGAAAAGTCGACGGTGTAGCAGTAATGTCAGGCCGATGAAGCAGATCGAGCCGGCAATGCCACCTGCGATGATGGCCAGCAATTGCTTCTGCTGCACGGTGACGAACAGCGTGTACAGCCACTTCGGCGTCAGCAACCCGACGGTGTGACCGAGCAAGAGAAACAGAATGCCGAAGTGGAACAGATTCGAGCCCCACGCGAGCTGTCGCTTGCGCAGGAGTTGGCTAGAGCTGGCCCGCCATGTGTACTGCTCACGGTCGAACCTGATGATGCTGCCGAAAATGAATGCAGACAGGCAGACGTAGGGATACCAGACGAAGAGAACGTGGAAAATGCTGTCCCGCATGGCTTATACTCCCGGTCGCTGCGATTTGCCGGAGACGGTGAAGGTGGTTCTGGGGCCGGGGCGAGGCGCAACTTCGAGCCCCGGCGCCGGCCGGTTAACGTGGCGGAGCTTTGCCGCCAATCCGTCCTTGCCGCAGGCGTCCATCGCAGCACCCGGACCAAACAGCACTTCTTCCTCAGCCCAGGCTGCATCAAGTGCTTCGAGATCGTCCGGCTCGGGATCGGGTTCCGCCATCAGCCGCGCGAGGGTTGCGGCATCGGGCTTCACCTGCCCCAAGGCCACGAGAGCCGCGAACACGGACGCATAGGGCGATTTACGTTTGCGCAGACGCTCCTGCAGCGCTGCGAACACATGCCCCGGCTCGCTGACCAGATCCACCGCAGCCGCTGGCGTCGCGCGTCGATGCAAACTCCAAGAACAGCGGCACGTAGTCGGGCAACTCACTCGCGGTCGGCATGAACCCGCCATTCTCGTAGACTTTGATCAGGTCGACCATGGCCTGACCGCGGTCACGGCTTTCGCCGTGGATATGCTCAAACAAGTGCAGCGACAGAGATCGCGTTCGATCGAAGAGGAGAAGGTAGCGCTCCTGGAGGTCGAGGAGATCGCGCGACGTTATCTCCTCGATCAGACTCTGCAGCGCCGCCAGGTGCGGGCGGGACAGCACGGCCTCGCGCTCCAGTGCGGCTGAGAGCTCGTCACCGGCGCGCGCAATGGGCTCGCTCGGATAGGACAGCAGAACGGACAAGACCTTGAGCGTTTTCATCAATAGGCTCCCGTCTTCGGTTTGTCGTTCTTGAGCTTGATGCCGCCGAATAGGTTTGTGCGCCGGTCGCTCGGCATGCAGCCGTCGCCGAACGAGAAGCCGCATTGACCGCGCAGCTCGTAGGCATCTTCGGTTGCCTCCCGATGCGTTGTTGGGATGACGAATCGATCCTCGTAGTTGGCGATCGCCATGATGTGATACATCTGCTCGATCTGCGTCGGATGTCAGGCCAACGCGTTTGGCGACAGCCTCGTCGATCACGCCATCCACAGTCTTGGCGCGCATATAGGTCCGCATGGCCAGCATGCGCTCGAGACCCTTGGCGATGGGTTCATCGTCGCCGGCCGTGAGGAGATTGGCGAGGTAGCGCAAGGGAATGCGCAACGAGCGTACGTCGGGCATGGCGCCATCGGTGCCCATTTTGCCGGCTTGAGCGGCGGCTGTGATTGGCGACAGCGGCGGCACATACCAGACCATCGGCAGTGTCCGATACTCGGGATGCAGTGGGAAAGCGACTTTCCACTCCATCGCCATTTTCCAGATCGGTGATTGGCGCGCGCCCTCGATCCAGGCTTCAGCAATGCCATCGCGCCGAGCCTGCTCGATCACCGTCGGATCGTTTGGATCGAGAAACACGCTCATCTGTGCAGCATAGAGATCCTTTTCGGCGGGAACGCTGGCCGCCGCTTCGATCCGATCGGCGTCATAGAGCATGACACCGAGATAGCGAATGCGGCCGACACACGTTTCCGAGCACACAGTCGGCTGTCCCGCCTCGATGCGCGGATAACAGAAGATGCATTTCTCCGACTTCCCGCTGGACCAGTTGAAATAGATCTTCTTGTACGGGCAGGCCGACACGCACATGCGCCATCCCCGGCACTTGTCCTGATCGATCAGGACGATGCCATCTTCCTCGCGCTTGTAGATGGCGCCCGACGGACAGGCAGCCGCGCATGCTGGATTGAGGCAGTGCTCGCATAAACGCGGCAGGTACATCATGAAGGTGTTTTCGAATTGGCCGTAGATCTCCTTTTGGATGCCTTCGAAGTTGGCATCGACCGACCGCTTAGCAAACTCACCGCCAAGGATTTCTTCCCAGTTCGGTCCCCACTCAATCTTTTCCATGCGCTCGCCGGTAATCAGCGAGCGCGGGCGTGCGGTTGGGAAGGCTTCGAGCTCAGGCGCTGTCTGGAGATGCTCGTAGTCGAACGTGAATGGCTCGTAGTAGTCGTCGATTTCAGGCATGTTCGGATTGGCGAAGATGTTCGCCAGGATGCGCCACTTGCCGCCGATCTTGGGCTCGATCTTGCCGTTGCGCTTGCGGGTCCAGCCGCCCTTCCAGAGCTCCTGGTTTTCCCATTGCTTTGGGTAGCCAATGCCCGGCTTGGTCTCGACGTTGTTGAACCACGCGTATTCCATGCCTTCGCGGTTGGTCCACACGTTCTTGCAGGTCACCGAGCAGGTATGGCAGCCGATGCATTTATCGAGGTTCAGCACCATCGCGATTTGAGCGCGGATCTTCATGAAGCGTCCTCTGGATGGCTCGGCTGGGCGGCAGCGGCAGGTATGCTCCGGTGTCCGGAATCGAACTGTGCGTCGTCACGTCAGGCTGCGCAGGGTTCCGCTGTTCGGGCAGTAGCTCTCCCAACCCGGCGCCAGGGGATCGACGGCCATATCAGCCTCGCAGCGGCCCTTTTCGTCACAAACGGCGCATGTACGCTGTAGATCGCGGAGGATGAGGGGCGACAATTTCCTGATGTCCTCGGGAGCAAGGCTCAGGGCTGCAAGCCGCTTCTCGATCAGCAGCGGCACGCCATCGGGTTGTGCTGCGAGCCTCGACAGTTCGTTCGAACTCAGACCGACATCGGCGGCAATGCGGTGAAGTTCGGCCGGGTCCAAGTGTTCCAACTCATGCAACCGGCTCCAGTGCTTGCGGGCATCATTCCACCAACTCAGGACGCGGGCCAATGGCGAGTCTTCTGGGGTTTTCGGTGTCGTCGTCATACTGCATCTCCTCATCCTGAGACTTGACCGCTCAAATCTACGTGTCGTTGCAGCCAGCGGACTTGATTTGGGACAATTGCGAAAGCTGCACAGGCAGCTAACGTTCGTGCCTCAGGTGCGCAAAGGTCGTTCCAGCCAATCGATAGTCTTGACCTTGCGAATGATGACGAACTCATCGCGGTTGGTGCCAATGGTGCCATAGTAGTTGAAGTCGTAGGCGAGTTGAGCGTAGCCACCGATCATGTGCGTGGGATTGAGCACGGCGCGTGTCACCGAATTATGGATGCCGCCGCGATTGCCGGTCATCTCGGAACCCGGCACATTCACGATCTTCTCTTGCGCGTGGTACATGAAGAGCGTGCCCTCTTTCATGCGTTGTGACACCACCGCACGGGCCACCAGCGCGCCGTTACTATTGTAGGCTTCGACCCAGTCGTTATCGACGATGCCGGCCTTCTTGGCGTCCGTCTCGCTGAGCCAGACGATCGGGCCGCCGCGTGACAGCGTCAGCATTAAGAGGTTGTCGGTGTAAGTAGAGTGGATGCCCCACTTCTGGTGTGGCGTTATGAAGTTGAGCACGATCTGCTTCTCGCCGTTCGGCTTCAAATCGATCACCGGTTTGATCGTGCGCAGATCGACGGGCGGGCGATAGACGCACAGGCTGGCGCCGAACGCGCGCATCCAGAGGTGATCCTGATACAACTGCTGTCGGCCGGTGAGGGTCCGCCACGGGATCAGCTCATGCACATTGGTGTAACCGGCATTGTAGCAGACCTTCTCGCTTTCAAGGCCCGACCAGGTGGGCGCCGAGATGATCTTGCGTGGCTGTGCGACAACGTCGCGGAAGCGGATCTTCTCATCCTCTTTCGGCAGTGCCAGATGCGCGTGATCGCGGCCCGTGGTCTTCGCCAAGGCGTTCCAGGCCTTGACCGCCACCTCACCATTGGTCTCAGGCGCCATCATCAGGATGACTTCGGTGGCATCGATGTCGCTCACGATCCGCGCCATGCCCTGGTTGGCGCCGGACGTGTGCACACCATTGAGCGCCTTGAGATGCTCGACCTCGTGCTCGGTCTTCCAAGTCATGCCCTTGATGCCATTGCCGATGCTTTCCATGAGCGGCCCGAGCGAGGTAAAACGCTCATAGGTGCGAGGGTAGTCCCGCTCGACCACCGTCACGACGGGCATTGTCTTCCCGGGGACCGGCTCGCATTCACCGCGCTTCCAATCCTTGGGATCGAACGGCTGGGCGAGCTCGTTGGCGCTGTCGTGCTTGATCGGATTGAGGACGACGTCCTGCTCGATCCCCAGCACCTCAGGCGCCACCTTGGAGAACGCCTTCGCGATCCCCTTGTAGATTTCCCAGTCCGATCGCGCCTCCCAGGCCGGATCGACGGCACTGGTGAGCGGGTGAATGAATGGGTGCATGTCGGAGGTGTTTAGATCGTTCTTCTCGTACCAGGTGGCCGTCGGGAGAACGATGTCGGAGTAGACGCACGTGGTCGACATGCGAAAGTCGAGCGTCACCAGCAGATCAAGCTTTCCTTCCGGCGCGTGCTCGTGCCAGACGGCTTCTTTGGAACGTGCACGGCCTTCGTCGCCAAGATCCTTGCCGAGCACTCCGTGCGTCGTCCCAAGTAAGTGCTTGAGGAAGTATTCATGCCCCTTGCCCGATGAGCCCAGCAGGTTCGACCGCCAGACAAACAGATTGCGCGGCCAATTCTTTGCATTGTCCGGGTCCTCGCACGACATTTTCAGTGTGCCGGACTTCAGCCCTTTGGCGACGTAGTCCTTCGCCTCCATGCCTGCCGCTTTGGCGTCTTTCGCGACCTGCAGCGGATTGGTTTGGAGTTGGGGCGCGGACGGCAGCCATCCCATGCGTTCGGCGCGAATGTTGTAGTCGATAATCGCGCCGTCCCAGCGACCCGCCGGCGCCGTGGGGGAGAGCAGATCGGCAACCCTCATCGTCTCGTAGCGCCACTGATCGGTGTGGGCGTAAAACGCCGATGTCGAGTTTTGCTGGCGCGGCGGCCGCCCCCAGTCGAGAGCGAAGGCCAGCGGCGCCCAGCCCGCCTGTGGCCGCAGTTTCTCCTGGCCAACGTAGTGCGCCCAGCCGCCACCCGACTGTCCGACGCAACCGCACATGACCAGCATGTTGATCACGCCTCGGTAGTTCATGTCGGCATGGTACCAATGATTCATGGCGGCGCCGATGATGATCATCGAGCGGCCTTTGGTTTTCTCGGCGTTGGTCGCGAACTCACGCGCGACCTGGATAATCTTGTCGCGCGAAACGCCGGTGATCTTTTCAGCCCAGGCCGGCGTGTAAGGAATGTCGTCGTCGAGTGACGCGGCAACATTGTCGCCGCCATAGCCGCAATCGACGCCATAGTTGGCCAGGAACAGGTCATGCACCGAGGCCACGAGTGTTTCACCGTCCACCAGCTTCAGCTTCTTCACCGGAATGCGCCGCTTCAGGATGCTGGCATGTGCCGTCGACGCGAAATGCTCAGGGGCGATGTTGCCGAAGTAGGGGAAGGCGACGTCGGCAAACTCATCTTTGATGTCGGCGAGTGACAATCGCAGGTTCGTCGGACTGCCCGAACCATCCTTTTCTTCGAGGTTCCACTTGCCGCTTTCGCCCCAGCGGAAGCCGACCGTGCCGCCGGGAGCGACGATCCGGCCAGAAGTCTCGTCAAACGCGACGGTTTTCCATTCCGGATTGTTGACCTCCTTCAGTTTACCATCGAAGTCGGACGCGCGGAGAAACCGGTCCGGCACCAGAGTGTCGCCTTGGCGGACCAGGCGCACCAACATGGGCATGTCGCTGTACTGTCGAATGTAGTCGCGGAAGTAGGGCACCTGTCGATTGACGTGATACTCCTTGAGGATGACATGACCCATCGCCATCGCGAGCGCGGAGTCGGTGCCCTGCTTCACCGACAGCCAAATGTCGCCGAACTTGGACGCTTCCGAATAGTCCGGGCAGATGACCGCGCTTTTCATGCCGCGATAGCGCGCCTCGGTGTAGAAGTGCGCATCGGGCGTGCGGGTCTGGGGTACGTTGGAACCCCACAGGATGATGAAGCCGGCATTGTACCAGTCGGCACTTTCCGGCACGTCGGTCTGCTCGCCCCAGGTCTGCGGTGATGCCGGGGGAAGGTCGCAGTACCAGTCGTAAAATGACATGCATACGCCACCGATCAGCGAGAGATAGCGCGAGCCGGCAGCATAAGAGACCATCGACATGGCCGGGATCGGCGAGAATCCAAAAACGCGATCGGGCCCATAGGTCTTCACGGTATAGGCGTTGGCGGCAGCGATGATCTCCGTGACCTCATCCCATGAGGCACGCACAAACCCACCGTGGCCACGCTTCTTTGTATAACTGTCGCGCTTAGCGGGTGCTTCGACGATCGACGCCCAAGCGGCGACAGGCGTCATCGTGGCGCGGGCGTCACGCCACAGCTTGACGAGACGCGAGCGTACCAACGGATACTTCACTCGGTTGCCAGAGTAGAGATACCAACTGTACGACGCGCCCCGTGAGCAGCCACGCGGCTCATGGTTTGGCAGATCAGGTCGGGTTCTCGGGTAATCGGTCTGCTGCGTCTCCCAGGTGACGATGCCACCCTTGACATAGATCTTCCAGGAGCATGAGCCGGTACAATTGGCGCCGTGCGTCGAGCGGACGATCTTGTCGTGTTGCCAACGGGCCCGATAGCCGTCTTCCCACGAACGATCTTCGTCAGTTGTTACGCCATGGCCGTTGGAGAAGACCTCCTTGGTCTTTTTGAAAAAAGTCAGCCGATCCAGAAAGTGGCTCATATGCTGGTCCTCGCGAGGTCGCGGTGCGTTGATCGGCTGTTCAGGCGGGTGTCAGGCGATTGGCTTCACCGCGTTCCACATCGAACAACACGCCACCCGGGCGCGTGTAGAACCACCACGTCATCGCGATGCAGCTGATGTAGAAGCAAAGGAACCCATAGAGCGCGAGGCTCGGGCTGCCGGTTGCGGCGATTGACGTGCCGAAACTCTTGGGGATGAAAAACGCACCGTATGCGGCAATGGCCGAAGTGAACCCGATGATCGCGGCCGCTTCTTTATCCGATTGCTTGACGAGATCGCCCCCCTTGAGTGACGGCTCAAGCCGTGCGACTTCCTTACGCATGATGGCTGGGATCATCTGAAACGTTGATGCGTTACCAACGCCGGCGGCGGCGAACAGAAACAGGAAGCTCGCAAAGAAGACAGGAAACGCGTCGGCACTGCCTTGCATGCCGATGGCATAGAGGACGCCGAGCACGCCGCCGGTCATAGCGATGAACACCCACAGCGTGATCCGCCCACCGCCGATGCGATCGCAGGTTTTACCAGCGGCAGCACGCGACACAGCACCAACAAGCGGCCCCAGGAATGCATACTTGAGCGCATTGACTTCCGGAAACAGGATCTTCGAGAGGAGCGGGAATGCCGCTGAGAAGCCGATGAAGGAGCCGAAGGTACCCGTGTAGAGCCAGCACATGATCCAGTTATGGGTGCGCCGAAAGATGACGGCCTGATCAGCAAACGAGGCCTTCATTGCGCCGATGTCGTCCATACCGAACCAAGCGGCAAAGGCCGAGGCGATGATGAATGGAACGAATATGTAGCCGGCATTCTGCAGCCACAGCGTCGTCTTGACGCCATTGATGGTCGCGGTTTGCGGATCTCCGCCCAACCAACCGAATATACCTGCAGTGATGGCCATCGGCACAGCAAACTGAACGACGCTGACGCCGAGATTGCCAAGACCGGCATTGATGGCGAGGGCATTGCCCTTTTCGGCTCTCGGGAAGAAAAACGAGATATTCGCCATCGACGACGCGAAGTTGCCGCCGCCAAAGCCGCACAGCAGCGCCAAGGCCAGGAAGATCCAGTAGGGAGTATCAGGGTTCTGCACCGCATAACCCATACCGATAGCCGGGATCAGCAGAGACCACGTCGCGAGGGTCGTCCAAAGCCTGCCGCCGAACATGGCGGGCATAAAACTATAGAAGATCCGGAGGGTCGCGCCGGAGAGACCCGGCAGGGACGCGAGCCAGAACAGCTGCTCATTGTTGAACGCAAAACCGACGCTCGGAAGCTTGGCAACGACAACCGACCAAACCATCCAAACGGCGAAGGACAAGAGCAGACACGGCACCGAGATCCAAAGATTGCGACGAGCGATGGCACTGCCGCGCGTGGTCCAGAAGTCTTTGTCCTCTGGGCGCCAGTCGTCGATGGCGCCGGAAGGCGCCAACGCACCCTGCTGCTTGGGGCCATGAATTGGCTGCATCTCTGGCAGTTCAGGCAACGTCCGGATGGATACGCCTGCGTTTGCGGCCTCGGTTTCCATGGCGCGGATCGCAAGGTGCATCCACACCAGCGCGACCGACACGACCATAAACAGCAGCCAGAAGCAGCTCTGCCAGACGCCCGTCAGGTCGTTTAGGACGCCGAAAGCGATCGGCAACACGAAGCCGCCGAGGCCGCCGACCAACCCTACGACGCCGCCGACAGCTCCGACACGATCAGGGTAGTAGACGGGGATGTGCTTGTAGACAGCCGCTTTGCCAAGGCTCATGAAAAATCCGAGCACAAAGGTGACGACGACAAAACCGACGAGGCTCATGCGTGTCGAAAACGCCACCGGGCCCCGGATGCCTTCCACAACGTACTGCGTCGGCGGATAGGACAGGATGAACGTGCACAGCGCGGAGACCATGAAGGTCCAGTACATAATGCGGCGCGCGCCGAATTTGTCGGAGAGGTGCCCACCGTAGGCCCGGAAGACCGATGCAGGTATCGAGTAGGCGGCGCCAATCATGCCGGCCGTCGTGATGTCGAGGCCATAGACGCCGATCAAGTAGCGAGGCAGCCAAAGAGCTAGCGCGACAAAAGCCCCGAATACAAAGAAGTAGTAGAGCGAAAACCGCCAGACCTGGGCGTTCTTGAGCGGCTCGAGCATGGCCGAGAGAGGTTCTGGCTGCTCACCCGTAGCGCGACGGCGCGTCAGATCGGGGTCGTCTTTCGTCATCAGAAAGAAGATGACGGCCATAGCAGCGAGCGCGGCCGCCCAGACGAGGGCGACGGTCTTCCAGCCGTAAGCGACCATGATGACAGGGGCGGCGAATTTCGTGACAGCCGCGCCAACGTTGCCGGCGCCGAAGATACCAAGCGCCGTCCCCTGCTTTTCCTTGGGAAACCACTTCGCGACGTAGGCAACGCCAACCGAGAACGACCCGCCAGCGATACCGATGCCGAGCGCTGCGAGCAGAAACGTCGGATAGCTGTTGGCAAACGTCAGCAGCGCGGTCATCACCGCGGCGCTGAGCATCGTTAGTGTATAAACGACGCGGCCACCGTATTGGTCTGCCCAGATCCCAAGCATCAATCGGATCAAGGACCCTGTCAGAATGGGCGTTCCAACCAAGAGGCCGAATTGGGTGTCGCTGAGACTGAGGTCTTTCTTGATCTGGATCCCGATGATCGCGAAGATCGTCCAAACTGCGAAGCAGACCGTAAAGGCCAGTGTCGACAGCCAAAGCGCCCGCTGTTGGTCGCCTGTACTGATTTCCACACGACCCGACATCGTCTTGCCCCGTCTTGATGACTTCATCGGGGGAACGTCCAACAGATACGAGTTAGACGGTATGATCTATGTCAATCGGGTTCCTGCCGGTGGCGATTGGGCACCTCATGAAGGGTTTGCCCGCCAAAGCTTAAATCAGACACCAGAACGCATCTACGTCGAAATGAGAAAAATTGAGAAGAGTGAGGCGGGTAGCGTTTGCCGCCGATGGGACGTTCCTCGCAACAGCCGACAGAGACAAAACAGTTTTGATTTTGGAGACGTCCAAAGGCCAAGCGGTAGAGCGGTTACTGCACGATAACGTGCCCTGCGCTGTGGTCTCCAGCGGTGGTGGAGACCTCCGGACCGAATTGCTCGGCGGCTTTGTGCCGCGTGGCGACTCCTTGCCAAACTTGAAGATGGCATCGACGCCCACGACGCACATAGGCGGCAGGAGCGTCGGGTTCTCTGGGGGTTCAGATGGATTGCTGCTCCTTGCAGATCAGCCAGGCGGCGATGTTAGTGTGGCTGAGGCTGAAGGATCCGTAGCGACCTCGATCAATGCGAAAATTCACACAAGGGCCGCTCCCACATTCGAAGCGCCCTGTTCAAAGCTCCACCCTATTGAGCCGCAGCGCGTTTCCGATGACGCTGACGGAAGACAGTGCCATGGCTGCCGCAGCGATGATCGGCGACAGCAGAATGCCAAAAGTTGGATATAATACCCCCGCAGCAATCGGCACGCCAACGGCATTGTAGATGAAGGCGAAGAACAGGTTCTGGCGGATGTTGCGCATCGTCGCGGCTGACAGATGCCGCGCCCGGACGATACCGTTGAGATCGCTTTTGAGAAGCGTAACGCCTGCGCTTTCCATCGCCACATCAGTGCCGGTGCCCATGGCGATGCCGACATCAGCGGCGGCGAGAGCCGGCGCGTCGTTTACGCCATCGCCGGCCATGGCGACGACGCGGCCTTGAGACGCGGAATAGCTCGACGACTTTGCCCTTGCCCTCCGGCAGTATCATCGCTTTCCACTTCCGTGATCCCAAGCTTGTCAGCGACGGCTTTTGCCGTCGTCGCATTGTCGCCCGTCAGCATGACGACGCGGATACCAGCGGCCTTAAGTGCTGCAATCGCAGCACGGCGTAGTTGGCTTTATGGGATCAGCGATAGCGAGAACACCTGCGACTTTGCCGTCCATCGCAACGAAAATCGCAGTGGCGCCATCACGGCGGAGTTCGTCGGCGGCTTGGTCGAGGTTTTTCGTGTCGATGCCGAACTCATTCATGATCCGTTTATTGCCGATCACCATTTGCCGGCCATCCACGGAGCCGGTGACACCTTTGCCCACCGGTTGATCGAAGTTTTCGACCGGGACCAAAGAGAGCCCACGCTCGTTTGCTGCGCGCACGATCGCCGCCGCCAGCGGATGTTCACTGCTCCGTTCCAGGCTCGCCGTCAGGCGCAGCAATTCGTTTTCGTCGATGCTACTTGCGGTCTTGATCGCAACGACGCTTGGCTTGCCCTCGGTGAGCGTCCCCGTCTTGTCGACCACCAGCGTGTCGATCTTCTCCATGCGTTCGAGCGCCTCGGCGCTCTTGATGAGGACACCGGACTGAGCGCCCCGGCCAACGCCGACCATGATCGACATGGGCGTTGCAAGACCGAGCGCACACGGGCAAGCGATGATGAGGACAGAAACAGCGGCGATAAGTCCAAAACTGAACCGAGGCTCCGGACCCCAGATCGACCACGCGGCGAAGGCCAAAAGTGCAACGAGGAGAACAGCTGGCACGAACCAGCCTGAAACTTGATCTGCATGGCTTTGGATCGGCGCGCGGCTCCTTTGCGCCTGCGCGACCATCTGCACAATTTGCGCGAGAACAGTGTCGCGGCCAACTCTGTCGGCGCGCATGACGAAGCCGCCGGATTGGTTCATGGTCCCGCCGATGACCTTCTCGCCGACGGTCTTGGTCACAGGCATCGACTCGCCTGTCACCATGGATTCATCGATAGCGCTGCGGCCGTCGAGGATCACGCCATCAACAGGCACGCGCTCGCCCGGACGAACGCGCAGCTTCTCGCCAACCGACACCTGCTCGAGGCTCACATCTTCATCGGTACCATCCGCTTTAATTCGTCGCGCCATCTTGGGTGAGAGATCGAGAAGGGCTCGGATGGCGCCGCTCGTTTTTTCGCGGGCACGCAGCTCTAACACCTGCCCTAAGAGCACCAGAACGGTGATGACGGCCGCCGCCTCGAAATAGATTGCGACGGACCCGTCGTGGCTCCTCATGGATGACGGAAACAACGCAGGCGCAAACGTGCCGACAACGCTGTAGACCGATGCCACGCCAGTTCCCATGGCAATCAGCGAGAACATGTTGAGGTTACGGGTTTGAAGCGACGCCCAACCGCGCTCGAAAAACGGCAAGCCAGCCCACAACACCACGGGCATTGCCAAGATCAATTGGACCCAGTTGGAGGTCTGCTGGCCGACCCATTGGTGCAAGCCCGGTCAGATGCCCGCCCATCTCCAGAGCAAATACCGGCAGCGTCAGCGCGAGTCCGATCCAGAGCCGCCGCGTCATGTCGGCCAGTTCCGGATTTGGCTGCGCCTCAGCCGTGACTATTTCTGGCTCCAACGTCATGCCGCAGATCGGGCATATCCCGGCACCCTCCTGTCGCATCTCTGGATGCATCGGGCAGGTATAGATCGTTCCTGCAGGGACACCGGCACCCGGGGCGGACTTCTCGCTTTTTAGGTACTTGGAAGGGGCAGCAATGAACTTCTCCCGGCACCGGCCAGAACAGAAATAATACGTCCGGCCGTCGAGCCTATGGCTGTGTTTGGCCGCAAGCGTGTCGACCGTCATGCCGCAAACCGGATCGGTTGCGGTGACAGCGCCATACGACGGCCCGATATCACAGACGTTTTGCGGCCGTTCGCTTTGAGCTACTTGGGTCATGGGAGTGCGTCTTTCGAAGAAACGGCTCGGCGTATGAGCGACATGTCCCGCCTGCCCATTCGCTCAGCGGTCGACTGGCTTCAGCATCAACGCCGCAATGCAATGTGGTGTTGACGTAGGTCAATGGCGACAGGCCGTCCGAACCATCCGCCGTGCTACGGTACTGCGCCACTGATCTGGATCAATGCTGTGATCACGATTTGCGCGCGGGACTATAAAATACTCATCCCGGCATGTTGCTCCAACTCTGGGGCAGTTGCGGCGCGGATGCTCTCTTTTGGAGACAAGCCATGCTGACGATCGCTCGCACCGTCATTTTGCTCACCAGCCTCCTGGCGGCTGGAGGGGCAATGGCACAAGGTCCCGACCCGACGCCCAAACTACTATCACCCGCTGCCGAGCCATTGAAGAAATCCGTGCTCATCGGTCGAGTGATGACTGGTAAAATGGTTTTAGAACTCGGGCTGGAAGCCTCGGAGGCGATGTGGATGCAGATGGGGACGCCAGCGAAGTGGGGTACACACACGCCCACCGCCGATGAGCGCTATCACGTCGAACTGAAGCTGACGGATCCGAAGTCCAGGACACGCATTCCATACGCAAACATTACGTTCGCTGCGACCAACAAGGAGACGGGCAAGAGTATTTCGGTCGTGCTGCCACCCATGTGGGGCAGCAGCGGTCTGCACTACTCAGAGAATAGCGCACTGCTCGGCGACGGAACCTACAGCGCGACCGTGACCGTCGACGTCCCGACATTCCAGAGAGAATTGGCGGACAAGGACCTGTGGTCCATTCCAGTCAGCGCGAAGTTTCACTTCAAGCTGAAGGACGGGAAGCTGACTGAGGTTTCACAACCGGCAGCGTGAGGGATGCACGCTCAACAAATAGAGACATGCAGCCGACGTTGCATACGTTGGCACCTAGCCGATGCATGCTTCTCAAGTGAATCCAGAGGGAACAACACATGTCGAACTTATTATTTGGCACGAGCGGCCCGATCGCCTTGGTACTTTGTCTGTTCGCTGCAATCGGCGTCACGGAAGCCAGCGGAGCATCAGTGCCAGGACACACCAAACAGCAGCACACACTGATGACCATGCTAGCGCAGCACCATGGCAAGGCTTTCGATCACAGAAAACATCAAATGGCCATGACGAAGCAACACGACCCGATGACGAACCGCCAACACAAGGCAATGATGAAGAAGATGCACGCCACGCATCATCGTGGGATGGCTGGTCCCGCCAGGCACGTGACCATGATGCCGCTGAAGCAAGCAGGCTCGTGCGGTACTTACATGTATCGGAAGGCGGGCGCGTCCCTTGATGCGCGCAACAAGAAATAGGGAGCGGCGGCATTATTGCCCTACACATGAAGGGTCTCGAGACCGACGCAGCTGCCGCCAAGAACCGGCGCGGGGCGATAGTGACGCACGCGAGCAGTCGGAATGTCCGTGATTGAAGCCCGCTTCTGCCCCTCGTGGTAAACGCTGGTGCAAACTTCGCCAGCAACTGGGTCTTCGTTCGGCAAACGTCTTTTCGGCAGATAGGGTTTCGCCACCTGCTATGGCGCGCTCGTCGCAGATTTAACGCCCCTCAATTGCGCAGTTGCTTGAACGCGATTGCATTGAACGATCGCCAACTCCATCCACTTCCGGTCGTGCCGGTCCAACGTTCGACAGAATCTGGCGGGCCAACAAGGACGAAATTCGATTTCGGCCCCAACATGTCAGGCCATATCCAAATGCCCAAACCTCTCCATGACAATGACGTGTGGCTGCGAGCTCTGCGCCGCTACCTCAGCGTGTCAACTATTGCGCATCTTGCCTGGGAGATCGTGCAGTTGCCGCTGTATACGCTGTGGTCAATTGGCACTCTGCCGCAGCAGGCGTTTGCGGTTCTCCACTGCACGGTTGGGGATACCATGATTGCTGGTCTTGCATTGTTGCTGGCGCTTGCACTCTATGCTCCAGCCACGTGGCCGAGTGCTGGCACACGCCGCGTCTATGCGGTGTGCCTCGCGTTAGGACTTGGCTACACCATCTATAGTGAGTGGTTGAATGTGAATGTACGCCGCAGCTGGGCCTATTCGGATCTGATGCCGATCGTACCGTTCATCGGCGCCGGCCTGGCGCCGCTCCTGCAATGGGTCGTTATTCCGACGCTGGCGCTCTGGCTCGCGGTTGGTCGAGCGCCATGGATTGAGCTCCATTCCGTAGACCGACCAAACGCTGCCATGGATCAGCACTAAAAAGTCGAATCGTTATGATCGGGCCGTGCAGCAGGTGACCAGCATTCGAGATGGTGGGTACTCTGGGCAACGATCAGTCAGCGAGTAATCGTTACGTCAAACCAGAATTTGCCACGGCTAGATGATCACATGCTCGACAGGCCGCCTCAGTGATTGCGGCAGTTCGGGGCCAACGCCGAAGCGCACGACGAGATCGGGCAACCGGTCTCCAAGCCCGAGAAATGCAGCGAACTGTTTGCGGAGCGCCGGCACTTCAATGGGCTGGTTGACGAAGGAGTACTTCAAGCCAAGGGCGGTCGCTTGCAGTGCGAAACGCTGGCAGGCGCGACCTGCCGCAACCCAGTGGGCCTGATCATTGCGGTCGCAGACAAAGACGGCAATACCGGCCGAACTCTGTATGTGTTTGCGATACTTGTCGTTCTCGCCGCCTTCGGTGAAAACGAATGGAAGACCCGTGCGCGCGAGCCAAGCCGGCAGCGCTGGATTACCGGAGGATCTAGAGAACAGGCCGTCACGCGCGGCAAGGGCATCGGCTTCGCTGAACCGCATCCATGATTTCAACTCAGTCATGAAAGCTGGGTCCCGCATCTGCACCGTGTTGCCTTGGATGACGTAGTCGCTCACGTTGGCTTTGCGTTTGCCGTCTGTGATCAGCATCACCGCGACGCCGCGAATTGTACCCGCCCGCTCCAGCATTCGCAGTGCATCGTTGGCGACCGGCTGGCCGTCGTATAGCGCGCGCGTGCACTGCCGCCGTTGAACAATGTCGAGTAAGACCGAATGGTCGGCCACCGTGCGTTCAAGCGGGATCTGCACCCGGCCATCAGCGAAACTTGGATGAGCCTTCAGTCCCATCGCGGCTGCCGCGCGCTCGAGGTTCTCGGTGGCGCATCCCAGGGACGCGAAGACGTGATGGTCATCCGGGTCGACCGCCGGACAGCGGCGCGACAGATCGGGCGAGATGGCAATATGTTTGTCCGACAGCGTGAATTTCCATGGCTGCGTATTGTGGCTATTGGCGGCGAGGGTCGCAAAGCGGACAAGTTCGTTGAGCCCACCTTCCGGCCGCAGTGGCGCGCGGAAGGCGCGCGTGATCTGCTCGTAGTTCATTGGCGCCTCCGCCTGGGCGATCTCCGAAGTCAAAGTCGCCGTGCCCGCCAGTGCTGCGCCTTGCGCTAGAAATGTACGTCGATTGATCATGATGGCGCTCCGTTTGCGTTCACCCGGGTGGCCGGCTTATTCTGCTGGATGCGGGAGCCTATCGGTTTGATGCACCGCAAGCGAATGCATGAGTGGCGGCAGTAACGAGTGCCGCGCTCATTTCGGCGCGTTGTATGGGTGCTTCGCCTCATGGAGGTCTTGTTGCGTTTCGTTTCCGCCGACCGCGCCATCATGCTTCGTGGACATAAGTCCCCGGCG
This sequence comes from uncultured Alphaproteobacteria bacterium, assembly GCA_963847145.1. Taxonomy (GTDB): domain Bacteria; phylum Pseudomonadota; class Alphaproteobacteria; order Rhizobiales; family Hyphomicrobiaceae; genus JABFRJ01. The sequence goes on along the minus strand of CAWJYN010000007.1, from coordinate 663,058 downwards.
CATCTGCCAGCGTGCTAAGACCGTTGTCCGGGGCGCCCATCTTTGGGGGGCTGAGCGGCGCACCGGATCGCGCCTCGAGCCACGTGCGCCACGCGACCCACCACGATCCCGAGGCGCGCGGCGCGATGCGCTGCCACGTGTCCGTATCCACTTGCGGCGATCCGTGCGTGTGATCCCGGATCTGGAATGACCGATCGGTGCGTGCCGGCTCCGCGACGATGCCGGCGTTATGCCCACCCTCTGTCAGCACGAAGGTCACGTCGCTCTCAGTGAGCGCCTGGATTCGATAAACCGACGTCCAGGGCGCAACATGGTCGCGCGTCGTGCCGACGGCAAAAATCGGAACCGTCACGTCGCCGAGCGCAATGGTTTTGCCACCGGCTCGTAAGCGGCCTTCTGCGAGGTCGTTATGCAAGAACAGCTGGCGGAGGTATTCGGAATGCATGCGATAGGGCATGCGCGTGGTATCTGCATTCCATGCCATCAGATCGGACATCGGGCGCCGCTCGCCGATCAGGTAGTCGTGCAGAATACGTGACCAGATCAGATCCGCCGACCGGAGCATCTGGAAGGCGCCCGCCATCTGGGACGCATCGAGAAATCCTTGCTCCCACATGATGTCGTCGAGAAGCGTGAGCTGGCTCTCGTCGATGAAGAGCAACAACTCGCCCGCTTCCTCGAAGTCCGTCTGCGCTGCCAGCAAGGTCACGGTGGCAAGGCGTTTGTCTCCCTCGCGGGCCATAGCGGCAGCGGCAATGGCAAGCAGGGTTCCTCCTAGGCAATACCCGACAGCGTGGACTTTCGGCGGACTTGCAATTGCAGTCACGGTCTCAAGTGCCGCCATGACACCGAGTGCGCGATAATCCTCCATTCCAAGATCACGATCTTCCGGGCCGGGGTTTTTCCAGGAGATCATGAAGACCGTGAAGCCGGCATCTGTCAGGAACTTCACCATCGAGTTCTGCGGCGACAGGTCGAGAATGTAGTACTTCATGATCCAGGCCGGTACGATCAGGATGGGCTCAGGCCGCACCTGATCGGTGGTTGGTGTGTACTGGATGAGTTCGATCAGCCGATTACGATAGACGACCTTGCCGGGGCTTACGGCGACAGTCTCGCCAGGCGCGAATGCCTCGCTACCGAGCGGTCGTTTGCTATGATAGGCCCGCTCCCAATCCTCGAAAAAGTTTTGCGCACCTCGAAAAAGGTTCATCCCGCCCTCGCGTGCTGTGCGCGCGAGAACCTCCGGGTTGGAGAACAGAAAATTCGACGGTGACACCATATCCATAACCTGACGGGTCATGAACGACACAACGTTCTCGTGCTGTTTGGTAACGCCGCGAACGCCGGTCGTCGCGTTGTGCCACCACTGCTGTTGGAGTAAGAAATTCTGATGGAGCACGTTGAACGGCCATGATTGCCACTCGGGCGCCAGGAAGCGACGATCTTGGGGGAGTGGCGCGATGCACGGCTGATGCGCACCCTTTTCGGTCAGACATCGCGTAATATGGGTACCGAGCCGCACCTGTTTGCGGATCGCCTTTTCCAGCAGCTGCAGGCGCTTTCCGGGCGACCCCGCCAGATGGATCGCCCAGTCGGTATAGGCCAGCGTCAACGCCGCGACCGAAAGCCCGCCAGAGAACTTCGCCAGGGTTGCATGGACCGATCGGTCGAGCACGTCACTGAAGGCGGTAGACGCAAATGAATCGCGCACAAGATCGCGGCGTAGCGGCACCGATGTGCGTGCGGCCGGGCGCGGGACCTTCGGCCGTGGGCTTGCATCGACCTCCGGCATGCGCACCGCCGGGACACTTTGGAGTTTTCTCAGCTCGGGCACGGCGTCCGCCATCGTCATCCTCCTGCTCAATGCGACATCAGAACGGGGAGCTGCATGTGCGACAGGACGTAGCGCGTTGCGCCGCCGAATATGAACTCGCGCACGCGGGAGTGACCATAGCAGCCCATGACGAGGAGATCGGCCTCGAACTTCTTCGCTTCAGTAAGCAGAACGCGGCCGACATTTTGCCCATGCAATTTGGCGATTCCGGCACTGCAGATGACACCGTGCCGGGCGACAGCTGTGCAGATCTCTCCGGTAGTCGCGTAGTCCGCGTGAAATAAATCATCATCGGCCATGACGAAAACGAACCGCACCGCGGTCGCGCGCTTTAATACGGGCAATGCGTCAAAGACGGCACGTGCGGCCTCGCGGCGGCCGCTCCAGGCCACGAGGACCCGCCGTCCAACTGTGGTGCCGCTAGCTTGGTAAGGAACAATCACGACCGGCCTTCCGCTGTCGAGGGCCAGCACATCCGGAAAATCCACTTCTTCCGAAAACGGGCGAGCGGGGTCGGCCTGGCCAGCAACCACCACATCAGCGGTTCGGGCGTTATCAAGCAGGACTTTGAGAACCGAGCTGGTTGCAACATCGATCTGTCGCCATTCTGAGCGGCATCCACTCTTTGCCACTCGCTCCTCAAATACGACGCGCACGCCGTCGGCCTTGCTCTGAAGGTGCCGGCGCATTTCATCGAACACCAAAGGGGCCGGATCGCCGGGCACGCCAGCGCCCACAAAGGTGGCCGGGGGAATGATGTAGAGGCCCACAATATGGGTCTCGGCATCGTGTGGCAAAGCGAGCGCTGCCTCCAGCAGAGCGGACGCGCGATCCGGGCTGGCGAGGTGAACCAGTATGGTTTTGAACGACATCGGAGTATTCCTGTTTTTTGGCTAAGCCATCGCTCTACCGCAGTTCAAAATTGCAAGTCGCAGAGGCTGCGCCATTGACGATCATCAATCGTCAAACAGAGGCATCGGCGGCGATGCCGAGCACCGATCGGGCACGCGCGGTAGCCAGAGCCGCCGATCCGTTTGCGTCGACGTGGGTCCAATCCGTCACGCGGGGCGCATTCGCGAGTTGGCGCCCCACGACGTCTGCCGTGGCATCGGAGGCATCACCTCGGCCTTGGTGGACGCGGGCTTTCATGGTGTCGGGCGCAGCGTCCAGCCATAGGCCCTGGAACTGGACTTGCGCGTCGCGGGCGATGGCGGCAATCGCGGAGCGCTCCGACAAGGTCGAGAAGACGCCGTCGACCACGACACTATGGCCGGCGGCCAAAGCGGCTGCGGCGCGGGCAGTGATGCGATCGTAGGTCGCGCGGGTCGCCCGATCAGAGTAGGCAGACCCCGGAAGCTGTTCGAGTTCGTCGATCCCGGCAAGCCACTTTCGTTCAAGATCGGTGCGCAGATGCAAGGCTCCTGGCACCGCCCCGACCCAGGGTGCAAGTGCGGCTGCGAGAGTTGTCTTGCCGGTGCCTGACAGGCCGCCAATGGCCACGAGGCGGGGCGACGCAGGCTGGAGGTAGCTGGCCGCGTGTTCCAGCGTCTGCACCACATGCGCGATCGTTTGCGAGCGATCAACGGCGGCGACGGCCAGTCGATCCAGGGCGACCATGGCGCGAACGGAGGCTCTGAGGCCAAGAAAGTTCGGGAGCGCAGCCAACCCAGCGAGATCCAAGCTGTCGCCGGAGCGCCAGAGATAGCGATTGAGGAGCAAGTTTGCAGCCGGGCGATTGCCTCTCCGATCAAGGTCCATCAGCAGGAACGCGAGATCATAGAGTGTATCGATGGTCGCCAGTTGTTCGTCGAACTCCAGCGCGTCAAAGGGCACGGGCTCGCCTTGCCACAGGACGATGTTGGCGAGATGGAGATCGCCGTGACAGCGCCGGATATAGCCTCGCTCTGCGCGGTGGCTGCGAATGGCGGTGCTCCGGAGCAACTGAAGCTCCAATCCCGCGGCCACCTTCTCAGCCGCGACCCTGACAGACTGATCCGTACAACGCTGTATTGACTGAAGAACCGAGCGGGTTGCGTCGGCCGTTCGGTCGATCGGTGAAGCCTGTGGCGGCGCGGTGCGGTGATAGGCGAGGACCCTGTCTGCGAGTTTCTTGATGATGTCGGACGGCGGCGGGCCGCGATCGCAAATTGTGGAAAGCAGCGCGTCCTGTTCGAACCGCGCCATGCGCACTGCCCATTCGACGACTTCGCCCTGGCTTCCGCCGACAGAGAACGTGCCATCGTCGCGACGCCGAATGGCAACAGCGTCGCGGTAGAGCCCCGGAGCATGGGGCGCGTTGAGCTGGAGCTCGCGCTCACAGACACGCTGCCGCGCGTCGAGCATTGTGAAATCCAGATAAGGAAGACGGATGGCGCGCTTGACCTTGAGCACTTCGTTGCCGGCCATGAAGATATAAGCCGCGTGGGTTTCGATAACGTCGACGCGGCCCGGTTGACCTGGCCACGTGCCTGGAGACTGGAGCGCGGCAATCACGCTCTTTTGGCCACCGTTGTTCGTCATTCCGGCAGTCCTCTAACCTTAACACCGCCGCAGTCGTCCGGAGAACCTGCGTAAGGTGACGATACAGCCGGAACCGGCCCTACCACTTGATCCGGATCAGGGCTCCTGCCGCCGCGAACTCCGATTGGACGATGGCGCATAAAGGCCTCTCTGCTCTCAATTTGTTGGATGAAAGCCCTATTCCCCATGACGATCCGCAATCTGGAAAAGCTTCTAAACCCGTCCTCAGTTGCGTTGATCGGGGCCAGCACGCGGCCGGGGTCGATCGGCAACACGGTGGCTCGGAACCTTGTGCGGGGTGGTTTCAAGGGGCCGATCGCCTTCATCAACCCGCGCCATCGAGAGATCGAGGGTGTGGAATGCCGGCCGTCGGTGAGCGCGCTTGATTTCACGCCTGACCTTACGGTTATCGCGACGCCGCCGGCAACGATCCCCGCGATAGCGGCGGAGCTTGCTGCACGAGGTGTCGGGGCCATCACAGTTATTTCTGCCGGCGTCGCCGCCGCCGAGCGGCGAGCCATTCTGGAAGCGGGCCGATCGGTATGCGTGCGCGTGCTTGGGCCCAACTGTCTCGGCTTGCTGGTGCCGCCGATCGGGCTCAATGCCAGCTTTGCCCAGGCCAGCACAAAGCCAGGAAAGTTGGCTTTCTTGTCTCAATCGGGCGCATTGGTGACGGCGGTGATCGATTGGGGCAACGGCCGCGGTATCGGCTTCTCTCATATCGTCTCTCTGGGAGACATGGCCGATGTCGATTTTGGCGATCTGATCGACTATCTGGCCGGCGATCCAGGCTGCAGCGCGATCCTCATGTACATTGAGGCCATCACGGACGCGCGCAAGTTCATGTCCGCGGCCCGGCGCGCAGCGCGCGTGAAGCCGGTCATCGCCATAAAGTCCGGCCGCCATGAAACGGCAGCGCGGGCGGCGGCGTCACACACCGGCGCACTTGCTGGATCAGACGCCGCCTACAGCGCCGCGTTTCGGCGGGCTGGCGTTTTGCGCGTGATCGAGCTGCACGAACTTTTCGATGCAGCCGAGATGATCGGCAGCATGCCGCATCTGAAAGGCGAGCGGCTCGCCATTCTGACCAATGGCGGTGGCGCAGGCGTTCTCGCCACCGATACGCTGGCTGATTTGCGGGGCGTTCTCGCCGACCTCGCGCCTGTGACGATCGCGAAGCTCGACGCACAGATGCCAGCAACGTGGTCGCGCGGGAACCCAATAGACATTGTGGGCGATGCCGATGCTATGCGCTATGCAACGGCACTCGAATTTGTTGCGGGCGACCCTGCAAATGACGCTGTGCTCGTGATGAACTGCCCAACGGCGCTAACGTCCAGTACGGACGTCGCACGGGCCGTCGTTGCAGCAGATATCACGGCGAAAACAGGTAAGGTGTTGCTGACGAACTGGCTCGGCGCGGAGAGCGCGGCCGATGCGCGTCGCATCTTCCATGCAGCATTGGTTCCCACATTCGAGACGCCAGCAGCCGCTGTGAACGGTTTCATGCAGCTGGTCCGTCATAGGCGGGGACAGGAGGCGCTGATGCGGACGCCGCCCCCGGCGGACGATGCATTGCCTATCGATCGCGCTGCCGCCGATGCCGTCATCGCACACGCGCGTTTGGCTGGGCGCACTTTGCTCTCCGAGCCCGAGAGCAAGGCAATCGTGGCGGCATATGGAATTCCGGTTGTCGAGACGCACGTTGCGGAGACGCCGGAGGCAGCCGCTGAAGTGGCACGAGATCTTCTGAAGCTTGGGGGACCCGTGGTTCTGAAGATCCTCTCCGACGACATCTCGCACAAATCTGATGCCGGCGGTGTCAAGCTTGGGCTTGGGTCGCAGGAGGCGGTACTCGATGCAGCACGCGCAATGATCGAGACAGTGAAGGCACACAGGCCTGAGGCCCGCCTTCGGGGCTTCACCGTTTCACTGTTCGTGGCGCGGCCCCACCGCTCATGAGCTTATATTGGGGCTTACTGAAGACCTAACCTTTGGCCCACTTGTGCTGTTTGGCGCCGGTGGCACCGCGGTCGAAGTGATGGGCGACACGGCGCTGGCGTTGCCGCCGCTCGACCTCGTGCTTGCGAACGATCTCATGCGGGAGACGCGCATATACCGGTTGCTGGCCGGTTATCGAGACCGGCCAGCGGCGAACATGCCGGCGATTGCCAATGCGCTCGTCCGGCTATCGGCGCTGGCGGCCAATCATCCGGAGATCCGCGAACTGGATATCAACCCGCTACTCGCGGATGCGCGGGGCGTCATAGCGCTCGATACGCGCGTGCGTCTGGCTGATCCGCAGGCATCGCCGCGTGTGCCGATGGCGATCCGGCCTTATCCGGCGAAATGGCAAGCGGCAGCTGACATCGAAGGCTTAGGCACGGTTGTGATACGGCCCATTCGGCCCGAAGATGAGCCACTCTACGAAGCATTCTTTGACAAAGTGACGATGCAGGATCGCCGCCTGCGGCTTTTCACGCCGGCGAAACATCTGACGCACGGGTTTCTCGCGCGCCTGACGCAGATCGACTACGCGCGGGAGATTGCGTTTGTCGCCCTTGCCGGTGGCGCCGGAGAGCTGCTGGGGGTGGTTCGCTACACGGCCGATCCCGATCTGCAGCATGGAGAGTTCGCGGTGATTGTCCGCTCCGATCTCAAAGGGCACGGGCTCGGTTGGCGGCTAATGCAACAGCTTGTCGACTACGCAAAGGCTGAGCATCTCCAGGCTTTGACGGGCATGGTGCTGGAGGAAAACGACGCCATGCTCAAGATGTGCGAAGAAATGGGCTTCAGGCGTGTGACAGCCCTTGAGGAACCCGGTGTCGTCCACGTCAGGTTGGATCTGCGGCAGGGCGACGCGTGAGGCCCTGTAGCGGTCAGGTCTTTGATCCGGATCAAAGGGTGCAGCCAAGTGCTCCTGCAATGTCGGACGCGACAAGCGAACAAGGGAGCCTCAGATGAAGAACCCACTTGGCACCGCCGCGCTGCTGGCAATTCGTGATCGTCTCAATTGCTGGTATGCGCAGCACAAGGTAGCCAGGGAATTTCAAGCGCTCGAACCAACGGAGGCCGAGCGCATTCTGCAAGACGTTGGCCTCTCGATGAGTGACATGCCGGCCATCACGAAACCAAATGCGGGGCCGTCTGTCTTGCTCCCACAGCGCCTCGAAACCGTTGGACTTGACCCGCTCTACCTAAAGACCGAGCAACGCTCAGTGTATCGCGATCTGGAGCGGGCGTGCATGCGGTGCCCCAAGTGGCGCCGTTGCGCGCGCGATCTGGCACGCGGCGATGCACAAACCGGCCTAGAGCACTATTGCGAGAACGCGGCGACGATTGATGCGCTTTTGCTGGACCGTTCGATTGCGGGCGGATGAGGAATTGGCCGCCGGCTCTGGTGGTGTCGAAGGGACCCGATCATGAAGACCTGGATACTCATTGCAGATGCTGCGCATGCGCGAGTCCTGCAAAGCAACGGGCACGGCAAGCCGCTGGTCCCTGTGCCGCAGTTTGAGATGCACGCTGATTTGCCGCGCAGTCACGATCTGGGCGCGGACCGGCCGACCCGGACGCATGAGTCCGTGGGCACGACACGGCACGCAGTTGAGCCTCGGACCGATCCGCATCGGGAATTGAAGCGCGCGTTCGCCGTGCTTGTCGCGGAGCGCCTAAAGGAAGCAGCGACAGCCAAGAGCTTTGACCGCCTCGTGATCGCAGCGCCGCCAGTCATGCTGGGCGATCTTCGCTGCGCCCTGCACAAGCAGGTCAGTGACAAGGTCGCAGCTGAGGTACCGAAGGATCTGGTGAAGATCGCCGACCAGGACCTGCGGCCGCATTTCGCCGAACTTATTGCGTTATGATTCGGAAGCGCCGTCGCCACGAACCAAAGCGAGCGTGCTATGATCAGTCTTGAAGACTGCATTGCCCTTTGCGGATTGACCGAGGAGCAAGTCTTGGCCATCGCGGAGCACGAGCATGTGCCGGAGATCGTTGCAGCCTCAATCGCGCAGAAACTGATGGCCAAGAAGCATGGCCCGATGCAATTGCGCGATATGATCCGCGACGACATTCGCGATGCGGTTAGGCGACGGGATTACGCACACGCACGCGAGTTGCTGGCGGTGATGCGGCATTTCCTCAAAGAGCACCCCGAGGCGCACGCGGAGCGCTGACGAGGCATGGACCCACATGAATTGCACCCTGTGGTGTCGCCAGGATGTCCCTGTTAGTCGGCCATGACGCGGCGCACAGCCAAGCCGGACACAAACAAGTGGCATCCGAACATGATCAGGCTGAGACCCACGAGGGTGCCGACAATGAATGCAGAATTGGCCGGAAGCCGTGAGAAGAAGAAGGCGGCGAGCAGCAGATTTGCGATCCCTTATGCCATCACCAAACTCCAACCATGAGGAAAGTAATCGCGGAACTCCATGGCCGCCGCGATGGACAGCGCGCCGTGGATGGTCATTGGCAACCAAAGGGATGGTGTCTGATACGTGATCAAGGCGATGGCATGTTTCCTCGCGGTACCAAGTGGGATTAGTCGTGACACTTGAACTGCAAAGCCTCCCTCCGCGTTGATCGCGCACCAAGAGGTTCGGCGCAGCTAGAAACTCACAATTGATCGAGATCAGCGTCTTTGGCGGCGACGGCGGTTACCACTCGACGCAGCATTGTTGGTGGCGACATCTCGGAAGGAAACGCACTCATGAAAGCACGCCGCATCACTCTTTGGCTCGTACTCTCCTTGTGGATCACGACGCTGCCGGCGACTGCCGAGACGCCACTGCGTGTCTATCTGTTCGGTGCGAGCCACTGTCAGTTGTGTCAGAAGGCGCTCGCGTTTCTTCGGCGGACCAGCGCCACCAACCAGCGGTTCACGCTTCGGGAGTTTGATATTGAACGCAGTAGCGAGGAGGCGGAACTGTTCGTGCGGGTGCTGCTCGACATTGGCATCGACGAAGCTGTCGTGCCGATCGTCATCATCGGCCCGCATGTGCTGTTGGGCTTTGATGACGATGCAACGAGTGGACCGGAGATCATGCGGCGCATCGAAACGTGCCAGACCGAGGCTTGTCCGGACTTTGTCGCGCAACTTGAAGCCCTGGGCCCCGCTGCCGCCGGCAAGCGCGCTTGGAAGATGAGTTGGAAATGACAGGCCGCGGCTGCAAAACGAACGTGCGACGGCACCGTCGATTGTTGGGGCGTTGCCCACGCAATCCCTGGCCGCCCCACTCCCGCGACCTGGCACGGGCGCTCTGTCAGACGCTGGGACGCGCAAGAAGCGCGGGGGCGAGCGCAAAAAGGGCGACGAGGATGAGGTAGAGGTGACCGGCTGGGGTTGTGAGATAGTTGAAGTGATCCGCCATTGCGATGCCGCGTAGCGGTACGCCAATGGCGAGGTCTGCCAACAAAACCAAAGCGGCGGCGCCACACCCCATGACAAGCAGGTCCGGAAGCGACGAACGGATCCTCATGCGTCGAGGCACATGTCGTGCAGCGACCGCGATCGCAGCCAACAAGAAGGGCGCCTCGATAAGTACCGCGGACGCGCCGCCGATCGTCGGTTCCAGTAGGAGCACGCGCACCGGACCGAGGGCGAAGCCAACAGCAAAGATCAGCGCGAAGTAGAGCGCAGCGGCCTTCAGCACACGTGCCATGCCAAGTTCCCTGGGTTCGATCCGCGCTGACGGTGGGCGCCAGCGGAGCTTCATTTCCGTTCGAGGCGTTCCTTGATCTTGCGCTCTTCCCAGTCCTGATCGAACAGGCGCGGGGGCGCGAAAACGGCAATCCCATGGAGGAAGAGACCGAGCCCCCAGCCGATTGCGGGCCAATGCGCCCACCAGCCGGACTTCGGCAGCACCATGTTGAGGCCGATCAGGCCGGAAATGACACACGCATAGACCAGTGCGTGAATGTAGAAGCCTTTGCGGGCTGCGACCTCGCGCTTGGCTTTGATGTAGCGGGGATCATCGGTCATGGAGATGCCTTTCTTACGGTTCTGGCGCTGCGGGCGCCGGCGCGCGTCAATCAAGGTCTTCGACTGAGACAACGCGGAACGCGCGTTGCACGTGATCGTGCTCGGTGATGGACACGTACTCGCCGGGGACGAAGCGGTGCTTGTCGAGTTTGAAACCGGGCTCGTCGTCGATTTCAGTAGCGGGATTGTAGTCGAAGACCCAGGCGCCACTGCGTTTGTGGACCAGCTTGCCGAACTCGTTGGGTTTGCCGGCCCAGAAGCGCTTCACGCTGCAGCGGTCACGTACCTTGGCCCATTCGGCCGCAACGAGATGCTCGCTGTCGTCAAGTGGAGCTACAAACTCGTAGCCATGATGGCCGCTGCCGTTCGGAAAATCCGGATTGCGGGCCAGTTCGAGGCGGATACGTTTGAGTGGCATGGGGGTCGCCTCCTCTCAGTGTGACATCAAAACAGGGCGATCCATGCGCGCGAGGATGCCTCGCGTCGCACCACCGAGAATGAACTCGCGCAACCGGGAGTGTCCGTAGGCGCCCATGACGACGAGATCGGCACCGCGCGAGGCTGCTTCGCGGAGGATGGCTTCCGCGGGATCGCCAAACGGTGCTTTAACGCTGGCCGCTTCGCATTTGAACCCGTGACGCGCGAGAGACGTGCAGAGATCGGCGCCCGGCAGATCGCCAGCAACGAGTGGGTCAGAAGAGGTGTCGACCCAAAGAACGGTGACATCGGCGCCATGCGGGAGTAAAGGAATGGCGTCGAAGGCGGCACGCGTCGCTTCGCGGCGGCTATTCCACGCGATCAGCGCGCGTTTCGGCGGCAGAGCAGCGCGCCCCTTGTTGGGCACGATGAGCACAGGTCGCCCCGCTTCCATCACGATGCGGTCGGAGGCTTCTAGGAAAGTCGAGTAGCTCCAGCTGCTGTCGTCCTGCGACATCACCACCAGATCGGCGCTGCGGGCGTACTCAAGAATTTGTGCCGCCGCGGTGCCGAATTGCGCATCGGCCTGCTGCCATTCGCAACTCAACTCCTCCCGACGACCGACGTCGTTGAACAGCGCTTTGAGCTTAGACATATCGGCCATATAGGCCGTACGGTGCGCATCGACAGTCGTCGATACAGCCGTTGCATCAAACACCGGGGTTACGACATAAGGCGGAACGACGGCGAGCCCGATCAGGTGGGCTTTGTGGGCGCGCGCCAATGGTGTTACGGCACCGAGAAGGCGCTCTGCGCGCGCAACGTCGTTAAGATAGACGAGAATGGTTTTGTAGAACATGGCTTCTTTCTCCTGATCGGGAAGCGACTCAGTGCTGAAATTCGAGCGTATGGACGCGATGGGTGCTGTGCTGCAGAAGGGTTTGAGTGCAGGTCTTCTGCTGATCGGCAGTGGTGGCCCGAACCCCCAGCAGGACGGCACCGTTGACGAGATGTGCAGAAAGCTCGTCGCGGATTCGCGGCGCCATCCAATAGGCATTGACTAGGTCATGCTCGGGTGAGGTCCCGAAACATTGCAGCGACGGCCAGAGCGGTCCGCCTGACGCAACCAAGCGCTCCGATCCGGCCATGCCTGCGAGGGGTTGAAGTCCAAGGACGAGCTGCTCCAAGCGCGCTGGCTTCACCACACCGGCGTTAAAGGCCTGGACCAGGGCCGACATTGCCGATGCGCGACCGGCGACGCCCATTTGTTCAGGTGCAAGACCAGCAATATCGAAGTCTCCCAAAGCTCGGCAGAGGCTAGGGTTATTTTCGAACATGGCCAACGCCACTCGGTTGCGATCGGCACCGCTGCTCATCGGTGAGATCCCGTTGAAAGTGCCGGCAAGCATCGGGTTGCGGAAAGGTCTCACGACGGGGGGAGGAGATCGAGAGACATGGTAATCGCTTCGATACTTGCCGGCGATGGGCATCCTGAGCGAGGGATATTCAGGACGCCAACTTGAGTTGCTGTCCGGGCGACGATCCACTCCCAGCCGCCATTTCCAAGGCATCAACATCGCGGATCGTCACCAGAATGCATTGTTCGAGATCAATGAGCCCCTCAACTCGGAACTTTGTGAATGTCCGGCTCACGGTCTCGATGGTCAGGCCAAGAAAATCAGCGATATCGGTGCGGGTCATGGGCAGCACGATTTCACGCGCGTTCTCACCGCGGCGGGCATTGCGCCGAGACAGCGCAAGCAGGAAGGCAGCCAAACGTTCGCTGGCAGAGCGATGACTGACGGTCATCAGCAGGTCGTGAGCCGCCGCCAGTTCTTCCGAAACCGCCGCATAGAGCCTGAGGCCGAGCGTCGCGTCACGGCGGATGCTTTCCTTCAGGCCAATAATCGGGAAGCTTACCAGCCGCGTCCTGCAACCAGCTTGGGCACTGGTGGCATGATCGCCGATGGCGCCAATGCCGATAAAATCTCCTGGAAACGCGAAATTGACGATCTGACGGCGGCCATCGGCGAGTACGCGATAAATGCACACGTGCCCTGCTTCAATGCGATAAACATGGGTGGCAGGATCGCCTTCCCGATAGACGTGCTCTTTGGCCACCACGATGCGAACCTTTCCGTCAGGCAGGCTGAGGGTGAGGTCGTCAATTGGGGCAGGCCCGTGTGCCCGAACACGGGCCGCCATGGCGTTGGTCCTATTTGATTGGGCCATTTCGGTTCCGCAGTGGACGGTCGCTAGCATGGTCGAGCCTCGCTTGGGTTGGTGGCTTCTAATCTCCGATATTCTTAGGAAAACATTTGCGGGTATCAGATGTGCGATGGGTTGGTAATGAAGTGTGAGAGAGTGTAACAAGGATGCAGAACGGGATTTGTCGGATGCCCAACGCTGAAAATGCCCCGCACATTCTCGTCGTTGACGACGAAGTGGCCGTGCGGACCCTGCTCAGAGAGTGTTTCGAGCTTGAAGGATATAGGGTCTCGGAAGCACGTGACGGCCAGGAATTGGCCGCTCGGCTTGCGGCCGGCGCGCCAGATCTGATCACGCTGGACCTGAAGCTCGGCGGCGAAAACGGTCTGGAACTGGCGCGAAAAATCCGGGAGACCTGCAACGTGCCGATCGTGATGATCACCGGCAAAAGCGATACGATCGACCGGGTCGTGGGGCTCGAACTCGGCGCGGACGACTATATCGGCAAACCATTTCATGTACGCGAAGTGCTGGCCCGCGTGCGGGCCGTCATGAGGCGCTATCAAAGCGCGCCGGCTGTTGTAGACGCATCAGAGATGCCAGTCGTGAGTGGCGAACGCTACGCGTTCGGGGAATGGATCATCGACCTGCCGCGGCGCGAACTCAAGTCATCAGCAGGCGCCATGCAGGATCTGACGACGGCCGAGTTCAACATGCTCGAAATGTTCGTCAAGCGACCGGCCCGCGTACTGTCGCGTGACAACATCATGGATCTACTCAAGGGCCACGAGTGGTCGCCGTTCGACAGATCGATCGATGCGCTTGTGGTGCGCGTTCGGCGGAAAATCGAACCCGAACCGGATGCGCCGCGCCTGGTCAAGACCGTGCGCGGCGTTGGCTATGTATTTGCGGCCGAGGTGAAGAAATCTTAGGCACTCACTGAGCACGCTGGCTAATTGGCATCGCGTATACACAGCGCGGTTGTCTCGCCGTTGACGGTGACCCCGCCCGCTACAGGGACTCGATCCGATAGACTGGATAGTGCTCCGCAATTTTCTCGAAGTCGGAGAGTGGTGCATCCACCGGAATCGGGAGGTGCTTGCGACCGCTGGATGCGACATGGACGTACTCTCTAAGAATGGGCGCCCTCTGATGCGGTGGTACAGTATCAAGCCGGATTGCGCGCCGACCTCGGTCCATATGGAGGATGGCGTCGCCATGGGATGCTTCGACGTTCTTAACCCAGTTCGATTTTTGACCGAGCATCGACACGAGGTAACGCCGCCCTGCGACGGTGGTGATCACGAGAGGCACCAAACTTCGTTGGCTGCCGGTAGCGCCTTGGACTTCGAGAACAACCACATCCCGTAAAGGGAGGCCAAGGGCACGCCACCAAATCATGAACCGGCCCACCCAGCGGCCGATGCGCGTTGGCCGCCAATCCCGATAGAACCAGCGCAAGAGGGGACGGAGCTCGGCTGGATCGATGTGCGGTGAACTGGTCATGGGTCTGATCCCTGTCTGCCGTTGCTGCGGACTGCGACTTTTATTGAGCAAGAAGCAACTACTGCCGCGATCATCGTGGGTCGTGGTTGATAGCGATCAATGCTCCTTGCTGCGCAGGCGGACAGCGTCGGCCGATGCGTGGGAAAACACACCTCGCGGTGATGGTTTCGGCCGCTGCTTTCATTGCAAGTGGCCTCGTTTTCCGTGCCTATAACGACGAGATCAGTTCCGTCCGCGCTGTCGTTGCCATGGGCGGTCGGATCGCAAACACCTCGGCCGGCCCGGTCGAGTATGCCGAGAGCGGCACCGGCCTGCCGATCCTATCGATCCATGGTTCAGGCGGCGGCTATGACCAGGGCCTTGCCAACGCCGCAGAGTTTATCGGAAACGGATTTCGGATCATCGCGCCTTCTCGGTTCGGCTATCTTGGCACGCCAGCGCCTGAGACAAACTCACCCTCTGCCCAAGCCGATGCACTCGCTGCGCTGCTTACAGCCTTGAAGATCGACAAGGCAGTCGTGGTCGGTGTTTCAGCGGGCGCGCTTTCCGCGCTGGAATTAGCGCTCCGTCATCCGGATCGTGTCGCCGTGCTGCTGTTGATGGTCCCGGCCGCGTATTCGCCGTCAAGCCCGGTTCAGGTCGAGGCAAGCCGCGCAAGCCGATTTGCCTTTTGGTTGGTCAATGCCGGAGCGGACTTCCTTTGGTGGGCGGCAGAGAAGATGGCGCCCTCTGCCCTCATTCGATTCATGGGCGTGCCACCGGAACTCGTCGCAGCGGCACCGAAGTCCGAGCAGGAACGCGTAATGAAAATCGTCCGAAGTCTTCAACCACTCTCCCGTCGTGCCGCAGGCATCAACATCGACAGCAAACCTGATCTGCATCGCCTGCCGCTCGAAAGGATTAAAGCGCCGTCCTTAGTTATCTCGGTGCGGGACGATCTGTTCAATACACTGCCAGCCGCTGAACATGCAGCAGGCACAATCCCCGATGCCAAGTTGGTGATCTACAATACGGGCGGGCATTTATTAGTTGGCCATGGCAAGGAGGTGCGTGCCCTTGTCGGCCAATTCCTTGCGAACGCTGGCGCCGTGGCGCCGGCCCGATGATCTCTCGCCCACATCAGAACTTGGCGGAGATGGTCGCCAACTATTTCTTGGCCGTTCGCTGGAGTTTCTTCGAGCTCGGGCCGGACTAAGAACTCCCTTTGCAAAATGATTGGCGATGCAAGAGAACACCGGCGTAAGCTAGGTTCCGGCGCGGCTAGGCGGAATCGAGCGCACGTCGAAGGGCCTGCGCAAGTTCTGAACGGCTGAATGGCTTACGAAGAATTTCCGGCCGTGGCTCGCCTGGAGCTTCCGACTGCAAAACAGCATCCGGGTAGCCAGAGGCAAGCAGAACGTGCAGACCGGGTACATTGGCATGGACCCAGCGGACCACGTCGAAACCCGACATGCCGCCGGCCATGACGACGTCGCTTAGAACCAGATCGAAATGCTCCGGCTTGGCGAGAACCCCGAGTGCCTCCGGGCCACTCGCCACCGTCAATACGACATAGCCGAGCATTTCGAGCTGGCCTTTGACAACCTCGCGAACGTCCGCGTTGTCTTCGACCAGGAGGATGCGCTCGCCGTTGGCGCGGGGCGCAGCGTCCCCATCACGCCCGTGGGTCGCGGCAACGTGATCCTGCTCGGCCTGCGGCAGATAGAGATTGACCGTCGTACCGTGCCCTATCTCGCTGTAGAGCGTCACAGCACCACGCGCCTGTTGGACAAAGCCATAGACGGTGCTCAGCCCAAGGCCAGTTCCCTTGCCGGTTTCCTTGGTGGTGAAAAAAGGCTCAAAGGCGTGGCGCAGCACATCTTCAGACATGCCGGATCCCGTATCAGAGACGGTCAGGCGGACGTAGCGTCCGGCCGACACCGTGACGCCCGCGTCCATACGATCCACATCGATGCACACATTCGCAGTCTCGATCACGAGCTTGCCACCACCGGGCATGGCGTCGCGCGCGTTGATGGCGAGATTGAGTATGGCGTTCTCAACTTCGCTCGCATCCGCAATGACAGTCCACGGTGCTGGCTCGAGGCTGGTCGCCAAGGTAATCTGTTCGCCGAGCGAACGCTCAAGGAGTTCGGCCATGCCGATAACGATCTCGTTCAGGTTCAACGGTGCGGCAGCGAACGCTCGTCTGCGTGCAAATGTGAGGAGCCGTGCGGTCAATCTCGATCCCATACCGGCGGCATCTTGGGCCCGTTGAAGGAACGTTCTCGATTTCTCATCCTGGAGCCGCATCTCGAGCAGTTCCAGGTTGCCGATGATGACCGTCAGCAGATTGTTGAAATCGTGCGCGATACCGCCGGTGAGTTGCCCGAACGCTTCCATGCGCTGCGTTCGGATCAACTGCGCCTGCGCCTCCTCGCGTCGGGCCATTTCCAGGCGCAAATCTCGCGTCGCATCTGCGACGCGTTGCTCCAGAACCGCCTGCGATTGCTTACGTTCTGTGATGTCCCGCAGAACCGCCGTGTAAATGCGCCGGCCGCCGACGTGGACCCTTGAGATAGACGCCTCGGCTGGAAACGTTTCGCCACTTTTACGCTGACCGTGGATCTCGCCGCGCTCGCCCATCCGGCGAGCTGGCACTTCTGAGGTGCCAAAGGTTCGAACATGGTCGCTGTGTGCCGCCTGCAGGTGCTGCGGCATCAGGATCGTCAGCGGCCTACCGATGACCTCATCGCGCCGGTAGCCAAAGATGGCTTCAGCGCCGTCGTTGAACATTGTGATTAACTGATGCTCGTCGATCGAAATGATGGCGTCGGCTGCGATCGAGACGATCCCGGCAAGCCGGGAGGCTGCCTCATCATGAGCCAGCGCAGCTATGCGCCGCTCTGTGACATCACGCATGACGCCAACAATGCGGACGGCCGCTTGGTTGCGAAACTCCACGCGCCCAATTGCGGCGATCCAGCGAAGAGCACCGTCGGAGGGGCGGATCAGCCGAAACTCGTGCTCAAACAGGCCGCCGGTGCTTGGTTCTAATGCGCCTCGCCACGCCCCTTTACATGCGTCGCGATCGTCAGGGTGCACGGCCGCCACGCAGGAGGCGACCGTCGGCGCTGAAGGCCAGACGCCCAGCGTCTCCCCAGCGTGCCTATCCCAGGACACAAGGTCGTTGTCTGCTTGCCAGATCCAACAGCCGATTTTGCCTGCCTGAAGCGCAAGTTTGATAAGGTCTGACGTGTCCGGCAATTCAGGTGGGGGCACGGCGACTCCAGCCGGGTGCATGGCTACGATGAATCGCACCACGGGCAACGATCTTAACAGCTTCGCGGTCCCCAATCCAATGCCGCGGCTCGTCATGTCGCAGTTCGTCCGCGATCAATTGCTGAACAAGCAGATGCCGGCGGGGCAATCACCCCGCCGGCCGTCCATCAAGGAACTTCCGTGCCGTGCGGGTCAGTGGCTTACCCGCAAATTGTCGATAACCTTGGTGACGCCGGGAGCGGCCCAGACTGCGTCCTCGACGCGATCCATTTCCTCAAGCGATTCGACGCTGCCCGACAGTGTCACCGTCCCGTTCGAGACCGCGATCGTCACCTTGTCGGCCCCCACATCGGCGTGCCGCTTCAATGCATCGCTGATACGATGCCGGATGTCTGACCCGTGCGCTTGCGGCTTCAGCGAGATGAGGTTGACGACATTGATGACGCCGCCGACGTGGGCGATATTAGCGACTATGTTAGCCCGCTGGTATTGCCACTCGACCTCGCCGGTCAATGAAACGATGCCGTTCTTGATCTCGGCCTTGATACCCGGACCAGGCACCGACACGTTCCACTTGAGGACGTTGGCGATGCGTTCAGCGAGCCCCTCGTCGGTCGTCCGATGCAGGCTTTCGAGCAGGACGTCGATATGGTCCACGACAGCCGTCACGCCAGAGACGCGCTTGGCAGCCTGCTTGGCTGCCACCTTCTGGAGGTACGTCGGTACATGGCCACTGAGTGTGACCGCACCTTTGCTAACGGCAACGCCGATCTTCGCCTCATCAATCTCGGCATCCCACTTTAACTCTGCAGTCACGTCCTCTTTGAGTTGTGAATCTGATTTCATGATCATGCCTCCGTGTGATTTTGCAGGTTCGCTTAGATGTTCAGGTCTTCTTGATTTCGATTTTGCGTTCGGCCTTGACGGCTTCCGGCTTCTTCTGCGCCAGGATCTTGAGCACGCCCTTGTCGAAGCGGGCTTCCAGCTTGGCGTCGTCGACCGTGTCTGGCAGCCGGAGCGATCGTTCGAACGTGCCGTAGGCGCGCTCAGCGACGTAGCAGTTGTCGCGCTTTTCCTCGTGCTCGCTCTTCTTCTCGCCCTTGATCGTCAGCATGCCGTTGGCGAGGGTGACGGTAACGTCTTTCTCGTCGACACCGGGCAGATCGACCTCGATCGCCAGTTGCTTGCCGTTGTCATGGATATCGAGTTGCGGGACCATCCAGTCGTGCCCGTTGGGGCGGGGCAACAGACTTGGCAGATGTGGCCAGCCATATCCGAAACGCTCCAGGACGCGATCCATCTCGTCACGCATGGCGCCGAAAATGTCGGTCTGGCGTGTTGGAGCCTTCGCCGGTGCCTTTGTGATGTCGGTTGCTGCCATGGTCGTCTCCTTTGGTTGGCGGAACACGGCTCAGCCGCGCCCCAGGGGTGGGAACGTTGAAAAGTGACCGGACATTCTGATGCTCAGTGGTTCGCCGCAGGCGCTGCTGAATCGCGCCTTCGGGTAGTGGTGTTTGGCGCCGGCATACCGCTCGCAGCCGACATCTGCGCGTCAAGCAGGTCGCCGTCAGGCCTCGCGCTTTCGATCGCTTCGCTTGTGATCGACACGCCGAGTTGCGCAAGTGTCGAGAACTCTTTTTGATAATCCTCGAAGGCCGTGCGGTAGAACGACGAGTAAACACGCATGATATCGTCGGGTGCCTTGCAGCCAGCCAGGCATTGACCGAAGGCCGCATCTTCCTTGAGGCGCTTGTCGATAAATGTCAGCCACTCTCGTTGGATAGACGCGTTTAGCTGAGTAACCTGCTGCGTCCATGCCTGGGCATTCGTGAGGAGAGGGCTAAGGAGGTCGAGACCATTCTGGACCTGTTGGCTGGGAGGCTCAATTAATAGTCCATCTGTACTGAAGGGTCGTTGAGGATCGCGCGGATTGGGCATGATTTAGAACTCCGCCCTTAGGGTTTCTGTTAACCTTCCTGATGCGCGATCCCTACGGCGCGAGAGCTGCCGCTTCATTGATCAATATCAAAGGTCACGCGCGCCAAGTGCGCGAGCCTTGCATGGTGAGCGGTTACCGTTACTCAACCCGCTTGGGTGACGGCTCCGCGTGCAGCAAGGGAGATGCCAAATGTCAGTCAATATTGGGATCGTCGATCGCGCCGTGCGACTCATCGTCGGCGTTGCCCTCGTCGCTTGGGCGCTCGGATTCATTCCGACCGTCACGCCGTCACCCTGGGGCTGGATCGGGCTGGTCCCGCTTGTTACAGCGCTGGTCGGCTACTGCCCGGCTTACGCACTGTTTGGCGTCAATACCTGCGGCCGCGCTTAGCTTGACCGATACGCTTTTGCGGCCGACCTCAGGTCGGTCGCGGATATTTTGGCTTCTCCCCATCGGACGGAGCGGTCCATGGCGGCGCGGGTGGTGACGTGCGAAGCGTCGCCAAATACGCAACGATATCGGCGATTTCGTCACGCGTGAGCTGCATGTCCGGCATCGAATGGGGCGGGCTTATGAGGCGGAGCGCAATGGCCTCCGGCGTCTGTCCAGGCTTGTTGGCGAGTGCGGTCATGGTTGGGACCCCAACCGTGACCGGCCTGGAGGGCTCATCCGGCGTCAGATGGCACGCGCTGCACAGGCTCTTTGCAATGGCGCGACCCGCGTCTGCCGTTGGCATATAAGCCTTCGTCGCTTGGCCCCCTGCCGATGTTGCGCCCACCATCATCGCAAAACACGTCGCGGCGAACAGCGCTTTCTGCGGCGATGCCGGCAGCAGATCAGAATACGCGCGTGCCATGTCAGCCTCCATTGCGATAAGATGACGACGTGCAGCTCGACAGCGACTTGCGGCAGATCAATCGCCTCGCGTCACGCCCGATGCTGCGGCGAGGCACAGGTTGATTGCCATCAATGCGGCGCAATCGGGGACTTGCAGTGTCCCAGGCGGGCCAATCGCGCTCAGGATGGTGGGGCATCCAATCCAGATGTCCTGGATTGGATGCAGAACAGGCAACCTTACGAATGGAGACTGCGATGAAAGTCAAAGACGCAATGCACCATGGTGCGGAATGGCTTGAAGCTTCGACACCTCTCGTCGACATTGCCCGTAAGATGCGCGAGCACGACGTGGGCGCCATTCCGATCGGCGAGAAGGACCGGCTCGTCGGCATGGTGACGGATCGCGATATCGCGCTTCGTGCTGTGGCCGACAACAAGGACGCCAGCAAGCTCACGGCGCGCGACGTTATGTCGAAGGGTATCGTTTATTGCCGCGACACCGAAGAGGTCGAAGATGCCACCCGCATCATGGAGCAGAAGAAGATCCGGCGATTGCCTGTTCTCGATGAGCAGAAGCGCCTCGTCGGCATGCTCAGCCTCGGTGACATAGCCCACAAAACGCCAAAGCAAATCTCCGGGCAGACACTAGCAGCGGTCTCGGCACACCATGCCTGACAGCGGCTCAATTCCTAGCAAAATGGCCCGCGCGGCTCCGACTGCGCGGGCTCATTAGTGTTGTGCGACTAGCTGATGAGTGCAGCCCTTAGGTTGGCACTATGAGGCACCGCGCCCACCGACATCGACGATCTGCCGGCTCAGCAAGAGCGTCACGCCAAGGTCAATCACGACATCCAGGAGCATGGTGTAGGCCGTGGCCCAGGCCGCCCGCACCTGGAACGGCGAAATGACGATGAAGCCGCTGTAGTGCTGCAACAGGACATAGACAATCAGGAACAGCGGCACGATAGACGTCAGTGCGTCGATCCACATCTGGCTTTTGGTGCCGGCGCCGGCCACGACGAGACTGCCCATCTGCAGCCAGATATAGCTCAGAGTGAGCCAGGTCACAGCGAATGCCGCTTCGCTCTGCCAAGCATCCGGCGGTATCCATCCGGCTCCGGCCATGAAGAACAAACCAATCGCCGTCGCAGCCAGCAGGGATGACCAGACACTGATCCTGAAACCGCTGAGGTACCAGTGCCGCACGGGCACAGGTCGGCCGACCGGGGTGGCAGCTGATAGCTGCGGCAGCGAGATCGAGTTGGGCATAGCGAGCGCCTTTGCTGTTGCCCGCGAAGGGCAGCACAATCCCAACGCTGCGCTCATTGACCGCGGTCAATGTTGTGCCGCACTGCGCGCCCGGTTGGCAGATGACGGCATCTTCCCGACCTTAGACGCGGTCTTCCCGCAGACTGCGCGTTAGATCATGAAGCTTGCGAAGCACCGCCGGCAGCATCTCCGGCAGATCCTCTGCGATAAGCCCCACGCCGAACTCGTTGGCAGCCGCGCCGTGCATCCAGACGGCGGCGGCCGCGGCGCTTGTGGGCGCCATGCCCTGCGCGAGCAACCCTGCGATCATGCCGGCAAGCACGTCGCCCGACCCTGCGGTTGCCAACGTGGCAGGCGCGTTGGCGTTGATGATCGCCGTGCCGTCTGGCGCCGCGATCACGGTATCGCTTCCCTTCAGCACGATGATCGCATTGGCGCGCCGGGCAGCCTCGCGGCAGCGCTCAAGCTTGCTGCCACTACAATCGAAGAGCCGTGAGAACTCGCCTTCGTGCGGCGTCAGCACGCACGGCCCCGAGTTGTGGCTGGCGATCGCGCACAGGAGTGCGCTCGGGTCAGCCGCAAACGCCGTCAGTGCGCCGGCGTCCAGCACAACAGGCCGCCCCGACGCCAGCATGGCCGCTACTTGCGTGCGTGTCGCTTCGTTAGCCTCCGCGCCCGGGCCAATCAACAGCGCCTTGAACCTTTGATCCTTCAGCAGCTGCGTAAGATCATCGCTACCCGTGAGTGGATGCACCATCACGCTCGTGAGCGCGGCTGCGTAGATGGGAAATGCGGCTTGCGGTGCGGCGATGGTCGTGAGGCCCGACCCCGCGCGTTGTGCGCCGCGCGCGGCAAGGCGCGCCGCGCCCGTCATCGGATAGCCGCCAAGGATCAAGACATGGCCGCGAGAATATTTGTGACCCTTTGCATCAGGGCACGGCAAACCGGCACGCCAGAGCCGCGGGTCATTTTCGAAAGTCTGCGGGGCGATCTGGTCGAGGACAGACGGCGGAATGCCGATGTCTGCGGTGACAACCGCACCGCAGAGGCTGCGCCCCGGCAATAGGAGATGACCGGGTTTCTTACGAAAGAATGTCACGGTCAGCTCGGCCGCAACAGCGCCGAACGTCTCCCCGGTATCGCCGTTAACACCAGTGGGCACGTCGACCGCCACGATTGGAACGTTTCGCAGCACCATCGCGGCTGCCAACGTCTCTCGCACCGGTGAGGCCAATGCGCGGTTCAGTCCCGCCCCGAAGATCGCGTCGACAATCAGTCCCGCCCCCTTTAGCACGGCCGGCGACAGAGGTTCAAACGAGCCCTGCCACTGCAAGGCATGGCAGCGCGCAGGCTCCGGCATACGCTCGATAGCGCCAAGCAATGCCACCCGTACTGGCCAGCCGAAATCTGCCAGCACCTTCGCAACGACAAATCCATCGCCGCCATTGTTGCCTGGACCACACAAGACGACGACCGGACGGATTGACCATCGGCGCTGAATCTCGCTCGCCACGGCACGGCCCGCGTTGGCCATCAGCTGAACTGCCGACGTCCCTGTGGCGATTGCCAATTGGTCGGCGCGGCCCATTTGGCCGCAATCGAGCAAGGCGGTTTCCCAAGTCATTGATCGCACCTCAGCAAGCGCCATCTGGCTTTGAATCCTCTCAGTACCAAGCTCGCCGCCCGCAGCCAACTTGATCCGCATCAAAGCTCCGGGCGTCCACTTGGCTCATTCTGACGCTGACGGAACACGGGCACGCGGACGATCAGTGCATCTCGTGGCGTTTCAACAGGCGGCGGGGTTTCATGACAAAGACGGACCACCAGGCAAAGCTCAGCGATGCGCTGGCGGTGTTCGGAACGGCAATCGTCGTTGCTGCGGGTCTAACCCTTCTCATTGAGAGCGCTGAACCGGCGATGAAGTTCCATGGCCTGCTGTTCGCGTTGGGCGGCGTACTGTTCATCATCTTTGTGCTGACATGCAGTAAGGGACTGGCGGCAGCCAGCACTGGATACGTGGACGGCCCCATCAAGGTCGCGACCATTGCCGCGATCGTCTGGGGCATCGCCGGCTTTGTCGTTGGCGACATCCTTGCATGGCAAATGGCATTGCCAATGCTCAATCTCGACCTCCCATGGACGAACTTTGGGCGCCTCCGCCCTTTGCACACCTCCGCCGTCATCTTTGCCTTCGGTGGCAATGTATTGCTGGCCACATCGTTCTACGTCGTGCAGCGCACCTGCCACGCGCGTCTCGCTGGCCGCTGGGCACCCTGGTTCGTCATCTGGGGCTATCAGCTCTTCATCGTTCTTGCCGGCACCGGCTATCTGCTCGGCATCACCCAAGGCAAAGAATACGCCGAGCCCGAGTGGTATGCCGATCTCTGGCTGACCATTGTCTGGGTCACGTATCTGCTGGTGTTCCTCGGCACGCTGGCGAAGCGGCGCGAGCCGCACATCTACGTCGCCAATTGGTTCTACCTCGCCTTCATCGTCACGGTAGCGATGCTGCATCTCGTCAACAACGCAGCGGTTCCCGTCAGCTGGACCGGCTCGAAGAGCTACATCGTCTACGCCGGCGTCCAGGATGCGATGACACAATGGTGGTACGGCCACAATGCTGTGGGCTTCTTTCTCACCGCTGGCTTCCTCGGCATCATGTACTACTTCATTCCAAAGCGCGTGGAGCGGCCGGTCTACTCCTACCGACTGTCCATCGTGCACTTCTGGACGCTGATCTTCCTCTACATCTGGGCCGGGCCGCACCACCTGCACTACACGGCGTTGCCTGATTGGGCGCAGACGCTCGGCATGACGTTTTCAATCATGCTGTGGATGCCGAGTTGGGGCGGCATGATCAACGGTCTCATGACGCTCGCCGGCGCATGGGACAAGCTGCGGACCGATCCCGTCGTGCGATTGCTGGTGGTGTCGGTCGCCTTCTACGGCATGGCGACTTTCGAAGGCCCCGTCATGTCAATCAAGGCGGTCAACTCACTGTCGCACTACACGGATTGGGGCATCGGTCACGTGCACTCTGGCGCGCTCGGTTGGGTAGCGATGGTGTCATTCGGCGCCATCTACTGCCTCGTGCCATGGCTCTGGAACCGGCAAGGACTTTACTCGATGAAGCTCGTCGAGTGGCACTTCTGGACGGCGACGATCGGCATCCTGCTCTACATCACTGCGATGTGGGTCTCCGGCATCACACAAGGGCTGATGTGGCGCGCCTACGACAAGCTCGGGTTCCTGCAGTACTCGTTCATCGAGACCGTCGAAGCCATGAAACCGTACTACGTGATCCGCGCCATTGGCGGGCTCCTCTTCATCATCGGCTCGCTGATCATGGCTTACAACGTCTGGCGCACGGTCCGCGGCGACAAAGCGGTCGACCTCGCCGATCAACCGCGGGTCGCGGCTGCGCCCGCCCTCAGACTTCAACCCGCGGAGTGAGGGCAACAGCCATAAATCACGACGTTTTCGAGAAGAACTCTTTGATCCTCTTGATCGGCATCCTGATCGTCGTCTCGATCGGCGGCCTTGTACAGATCGCACCGCTGTTCTGGGTCGACAGCACGATAGAGCGTGTGCGCGGCATGCGGCCATACACCCCGCTCGAACAGGCCGGCCGCGACATCTACGTTCGCGAGGGATGCTACAATTGCCATAGCCAGATGATCCGCACCCTCCGCGACGAGGTCGAGCGCTACGGCCACTACAGTCTCGCCGCCGAGAGCATGTACGACCACCCCTTCCAGTGGGGATCCAAGCGCACAGGCCCTGACCTCGCACGAGTCGGTGGCAAGTATTCGGACCAATGGCACGCCGACCATCTTGCCGCTCCACGCGCGCTTGTTCGGGAAAGCATTATGCCCGGCTATCCGTGGCTCGCGGCAACGCCGCTCCGGATCGACGACGTCAAGCAGAAGCTGCAAACGCTGCGCCGCGTCGGTGTGCCGTACACCGATGCCATGCTCGACAGCGCCGAGCGCGATCTAAAAGCGCAGATCGACCCGGACAGCCGCGCCGCGCGTGAACTGTTGAGCCGATACCCAAAAGCCAAAGTTGTTCGCTTCGAACAGCGCTCGCTCAAAGAGCCAAGCGAGATGGATGCACTTGTCGCCTATCTGCAGATCCTTGGACAGATGGTGGATTTCGCAACCTTCGACGCATCTGGCCCAAACCTGAGGTGAGCCATGCTTGAACTATGAGACCGTTGCGACGTGGAGTCAGGTGACTTCGTTGCTGATGTTCATCGCCATGGCGGCGGGCGTCGTTGTGTACGCCATGTGGCCGAGCAACGGTCGGGTGTTCGACGCAGTCCAGCGGGACGCGCTTGATCTTGATCGTGGCAACCAGAAGCCTGTGAGGCCGGAATGAGCGACAAGCGCAACATTGATCAGATAACAGGCGTCGAAACGACCAGCCATGTCTGGGACGACGACATCAAGGAGTTGAACAATCCGCTGCCGCGCTGGTGGCTTCTCACGTTCTACGCGTGCATCCTCTGGGCAGTGGGCTACTGGATCGCCTATCCGGCTTGGCCGATGCTGTCGGGCTATACCAACGGGGTACTCGGATACAGCCAACGTGATGTCGTTGCGCGCGAGGTCGCAGCAGCCAATCAGGCCCAATCCGGTCTGCGCGTTGAGATCACAAAACTGCCGGTCGCTGAAATTCTAAAGAACGCTGATTTGGCACGCTTCGCGGACGCTGCTGGTCGCACGGCTTTTGCAGAGAATTGCGCGCCATGCCATGGCCGCGGCGCGCAAGGCGTGGCCGGTTACCCAAACCTGCGGGACGACGATTGGCTCTGGGGTGGCAAGCCGGACGATATTCTGCAGACGCTCCGTTTCGGCATCCGTACCGACCACAAGCAAACCCGGACATCGCAAATGCCGCGTTACGGCTTGGACAAACTGCTCGATGACAAACAGATCTTCGAAGTTGCGGAGTACGTGCTGTCCATCTCGGGTGGAACGATGGCGAAAGAGTCGGCGGCGCGCGGCGGAATCATCTTCAAAGAGCAATGCGCGGCCTGTCATGGCGACGACGGCAAGGGCAAGCCCGAGCAAGGCGCACCGAACCTGACCGACCAGATCTGGCTCTACGGCAACAACATCGAGGCGATCGTCACCAGCGTCCGCACCGGCCGCGGCGGCGTAATGCCCGCCTGGGAAGGCCGCCTCGATCCGATGACGCTCAAATCACTTGCCGTCTACGTCCACAGTCTTGGCGGCGGTCAATGACCGGAAGCGCGCGAGAACGGTCATGTGTTGCGGCGGTATGAACATCGTTGGTGCGCCCGACATTGTCGCTGAGGAAAGAAACATCGTGGCGACAGTGCTCGACAGACGATCTGATCCAAAGGCCAGACCTGGCGTTGAGATCGCACGCCACGACGTTGAAGCGGTCAACCGGAAGGCCGACCGCAACCTTTTCGCCAGCCGCCAAAAGATCTACTCGAAGCAGGCCCGCGGCACTTTTCGAAATGTGAAATGGGCCGTCACGGCGGTGACACTGGCCATCTACTACGTGTTGCCCTGGCTTCGCTGGAACCGTGGCTCTGACCTGCCGGATCAGGCCGTTCTGCTGGATATGACCAACAACCGCTTCTTTTTCTTCTTTCTCGAGATCTGGCCGCAGGAGTTCTACTATGTGACCGGCTTGCTGGTCCTTGCATCGCTGGCGCTCTTTCTCGCCACCGCGGTGGCCGGCCGCGTTTGGTGCGGCTACGCCTGCCCGCAGACGGTCTGGACCGATCTGATGATCGCCATCGAGCGGTTCTGGCAAGGCGACCGGAACGCCCGCATCCGCCTCGACAAAGAACCGTGGCGGCCCGGGAAGATCGCCAAGAAAGTGATGACGCACCTTTCCTGGCTGGCCGTCGGTCTTTTCACCGGCGGCGCGCTGGTTTTCTACTTCCGCGATGCGCCGACGCTGGCGCGCGAGCTGATGAGCGGCACGGCGCCGACAATTGCCTACCTGTTTCTCGGCATCTTCGCCGCGACCACCTACCTGCTTGGCGGCATCGCCCGCGAGCAAGTCTGCATCTACATGTGCCCCTGGCCGCGTATTCAAGGCGCAATGACCGACAGCCACACGCTTTTGGTCGGCTACAAGCCCGAGCGCGGCGAACCGCGTGGCCCCGTGCGGAAAGGCGCCGATGGTCACGTGAACTGGTCGAATCGCGGCGACTGCATCGATTGCAAGGCTTGCGTCGTGGTCTGCCCGACAGGCATCGACATCCGCGACGGCTCTCAACTTGAATGTATCCAATGTGGCCTCTGCATTGATGCCTGCGATGACATCATGAATAGAATTGGCCGCCCACGTGGGTTGATTGGCTACGATACGGTGGCGCGGGCCGATGCAAAGGGGCGTGGACAGCACGAGCCTTTCCGCCCCATCCGCACGAGAACTCTCCTCTACGCGGGACTTTTCGCACTGGTCGGCGTCATCATGCTCTTCGCATGGCTCAATCGTTCCTTGCTCGAGGTCAATGTGTTGCCAGATCGCGTGCCGCCGTACGTGATGTTGTCGGACGGCAGCGTGCGCAACAGCTACACGATCAAAATTCTCAACAAGCGGCATGAACGGCGCACGTTCCGCCTCTCCTTGCGCGACCTCCCAGGCGTCCGCCTTTCCCTTCTCGGCGCCACAGACGCTGCGCTGTCGGAAGTGACGGTCGCAACCGACGAGCTTCGAGAACTCAGACTATTCGTCACAGCACCTCCCGAACAGGTGCATGCGCTCAGGTTAGCAACACAGGGCGTTACGCTGGTTGTCATCGATCAAGGAACGGGCGCGTATTCGGCGCGAAGAACAGTGTTCCAGTCGCCGACGGCGAAACCTTAGAGGTCACAATGCGACGTTCGACTGCGCCCGAGGTAGCACGACCTGACGGCCTTCAAGGGTGGCAAGTATTGGCGATCCTGCTTGCTTTTTTCGGGTGCATTTTCGCTATCAACGGCTACTTCATCGTCACGTCACTTGCGACGCATTCCGGCGTGGTCTCCGAGGAACCCTATCGGAAAGGTCTCGCTTACAATCAGCGAGTTGCCGCGAGCGATCGTCAAACAGACCTGCATTGGCGCAGCGATCTCGATGTGAGCGCTTCCGGTGTCATCAAACTTGTCCTCCGCGAGGCGTCCGGCCAACCCATCGGCGGCAAGCGCGTTATCCTGACAATCGGTCGTCCCTCAACGCGGTCCTTCGATCGCAAAGTTGCGCTCGCGGAGCTCTCCTCAGGTAACTACACTGCCACTATGTCGGAGTTGCCGGCCGGAAACTGGATCGTCGACGTCGGCGTGCAAGATCCGCAGAACCTGGAGATCGATTATCGTATCCGGAGGCGCTTATGGCTCACGCCCTGACTGTCGACGATCGGTCGCCGGTGACTGCTCCCGCCAAGCCCCGCCTCATCACCACGACCCTTGCAGTGGAGAACATGCACTGCGGAAACTGTCTTCGAACGGTTGAGACCGCTTTGGGCGCGCTTCCTGGGGTGCAGAGCGCACGCGTCAATCTATCGGCGCGGCGTGTCGCGATTCTCTCAGATGCCGTCCGTTCTTCGCCTGATGCGTACGTCAATGCTCTTGCAGCGCACGGATTTAAGGCGTCGATACTAGCGCCACAAGCATCCACTGCCCAAGCTTTCAACAGCTCCGGCCTATTGCGACGCCTCGGCGTCGCCGGTTTCGCCGCAACCAACATCATGCTGCTGTCGGTCTCTGTCTGGTCTGGCCACGGCGGCGATATGCCGGCCTCGCAGCAGGCACTGTTTCATTGGCTGTCGGCTCTCATTGCGCTGCCCGCCGTTGCCTATGCCGGCCAGCCATTTTTTGCCTCAGCCCGCCAAGCCTTGGCGACGCGGCGCCTTAACATGGATGTGCCAATCTCGCTCGGCGTGACGCTCGCGACGCTGATGAGCCTGTTCCAAACCATACGTGGCAGCGAGCAGGTCTACTTCGATGCGGCCGTGACGCTGCTGTTCTTTCTCTTGCTCGGCCGCGTGCTCGATCAAGGCGTCCGCTCCCGCGCCGCAAGCGCCGCCGAAAACCTGCTCGGCCGCCGCACCGTCACGGCATCGCAAGTCCGCGCTGACGGCAGTATCGGCACGATCGCCGTTGCAGCCATAGAACCCGGCATGTCGCTCCAGATCGCTGCCGGTGAACAGATCCCCGTCGACGGACGTCTGATCACCACCTCCGCGTCTCTCGACGACAGCATCGTTACTGGCGAAAGCACGCCGCGCCTTGCTGCACGAGGCGACGTGGTTCATGCCGGCACGATCGCTTTATCTGGCCCATTCGAAATCGAGGCTGCCGCGGCGGTCGAGGACAGCCTGATCAGTGAAATCGCCCGCTTGATACAAACCGCGGAGCAAGCCCGCGGCCGCTACGTTCGCCTTGCAGACCGCGCCGCGCAACTCTATGCCCCGGCAGTTCACGTTCTCGGTGCGCTTACGTTTGTTGGATGGATGCTCGTAGGTGCTGGCTGGGAACAAGCTTTAACCGCCGCGATCGCCGTCCTCATCATTACCTGCCCCTGCGCTCTGGCTCTCGCTGTCCCGGTCGTACAGGTCGTCGCCACATCGCGGTTGTTCCGAGAAGGCATCGTTCTCAAGACTGCCGACGCGCTTGAACGCCTGGCTGAAATCGACACCGTAGTTCTCGACAAAACTGGTACACTCACAATGGGTCGCCCGGAACTTTCCTCGGCAGCCGAGATCCCCGATGAGACCTTCAGGCGGGCGGCGGGTCTTGCCGTCGGCAGCCGGCATCCCTATGCGCAAGCGGTCACTCGCGAAGCCCGGCGTCGCGGTCTCAAGCCTCCTGCTGTCGCTGATGTTCGAGAATGCACCGGCACCGGGCTGGAGGCTACCTATGAGGATCGGACATTGCGTTTAGGGTCGGCAGCCTTCTGTGGCGTTCAAGATGCATCCGATACGCACGCTTCGCTCTGGTTCCGCGACGGTGACGCCGCTCCCGTCCCCCTGCACGTCGGTGATGTGCTCCGCTCCGATGCGGCGGCGACCGTCGCGACGCTTGCTGGGGACGGCTATGCCATCGAACTGCTGTCTGGTGATGCCAAACCCGCCGTTGAGAACGCCGCACGAGCGGTTCACATCTCACGATGGTCCGCCCAGCAGCGGCCCGAACAAAAGATCGAACGTCTCCACAAGCTCGCCAGCGCCGGCCACAAAGTGCTGATGGTCGGCGACGGCCTGAATGATGCGCCTGCGCTGGCAGCTGGCCACGCCGCGCTGTCGCCTTCAACCGCAGCCGATATCAGCCAGATGGCAGCCGACGCAATCTTTCAGGGCGAACGCTTGCATCCCGTCGTCACGTGCCTGCGCATCGCCAAGGCAGCACGGCGTTGCGCACTCGAGAACTTCGCCATCGCCATCGGCTACAACGCGCTGTTCGTGCCGTTGGCCATGGCGGGTCGCGTCACGCCGCTGATCGCCGCTATTGCGATGTCGGTGTCGTCCATTGCCGTAACGCTCAACGCCCTGCGCCTCACCCGTTCTGCAAAGGAGGCCGCGCCATGACGGCCCTAGCATGGCTCGTGCCCGCTGCGCTCGCCCTCGGCGGTCTGGCGCTTGCGGCATTTGTTTGGTCGCTGGGCAGCAATCAGTACGAAGACCTCGACGGCGCCGGTTGGCGTGCCCTCGACGATGTGCCGCCGCCCGACGACAGCTCCGAGGAACCGGCATGACGATTGCCAACGACATCGTCGCCAACCAACCTGAGTCCATTCCGCCGCCGCGGTTGGTTCCATTCGACGCGCCATGGGCATGGCTTGCGGCCGGCTGGCGCGACCTCTGGCACATGCCAATACTGAGCCTTAGCTATGGGTTCGCGTTCACGCTCATCGCTGCGGTGCTCGCAGCGAGCCTTGCCGCACGCGATCTTCAGGCGCTCTTTCCTGCTCTTGCTGGCGGTTTCCTCATCGTCGGGCCGCTAGCGGCTGTGGGTCTCTACGAGGCCAGCCGCCGTCTCGCATCAGGTGAGCCCATTCGTACAGTGGACGTAATCCTTGCGGGAACCGCAACACGCAAACAGCTGTTATTATTCGGCGCGATGCTGATGTTCGCCTACCTGCTGTGGCTCAGGATCGCGTTTCTACTGCTCGCGCTCTTTCTCGGCACAAGTGCCCTTCCACCCGTCAGTGAGTTCATGCACGTGCTGTTGTTCACACAAGCGGGATTGGGCTTGCTGGTGACTGGATCGATCGTCGGCGGGATTATCGCCGCCATCATCTTCGCCATCTCAGTGGTCTCGGTCCCCATGCTTCTTGCACGCCGGACAGACGCCGTATCGGCCGTCCGTGCCAGCTTTGCAGCCACCCTGAAGAACCTGCAACCGATGGCGCTGTGGGCTGTCGTCATCGTCGCGCTGATGCTCGTCGGCTTCACGACGTTTCTGGTGGGCCTGATCGTCATCTTTCCTCTGATCGGCCACGCGACGTGGCACGCCTACGAAGACATCTATGCGCCTCGGCGGTAATGTCGATCGCTGGCAGTGAGCCGCCTGGCCACAACGATGCATGCTGACCTCAATGGGAGAACGCGCCCATGAACGACATGAACCTATCTGTGCCCGTTGGCGCTGGCCTAACGGACCTCGAAGTGCGCGCCCGGCAAGTTGCTGAGGGTTACAACGCATTGCCCCAGCAGCGGCACCGTTCGGCGTTTGATATCGTCGTCGAGGTTCTGCGCGAGCCAATGCTGGCGCTTTTGCTCGGGAGCGGACTTATTTACCTGATGCTTGGCGATCTCAAAGAGGCGGCAGTTCTGCTCGCCTTCGCCATGCTGTCGGTTCTGATCACCGTGGTGCAGGAGGCGCGGACCGAACGCGTGCTGGAAACCCTGCGCGATCTGACCAGTCCGCGCGCTCTTGTCATTCGCGCCGGTCAGCGCGCACGCATCGCCGGGCGCGACGTGGTCCGGGGTGACTTGGTCGTACTGTCGGAGGGTGATCGCGTACCGGCGGACGCGGTGTTGCTGGAATGCCATGACCTTTTGGCCGACGAGTCGCTCCTCACCGGTGAATCGGTCCCCGTCAGAAAGATCGCACGGCGCGAACCGCTAGGTGCTGAGAACCCGCGTCCCGGCGGCGACGATCTGCCCCTGGTATTCTCAGGGAGCCTTGTCGTTCGTGGCTCCGGCATTGCCGAAGTGACTGCTACCGGTGTGCGAAGCGAAATCGGCAAGATCGGCCAGTCGCTCAGTTCGCTTGAGCCGGAACCCTCCCGATTGAGAGGGCAAATGCAGACACTGGTGCTGTATTTTACAGCCTTCGGCGGCGCCGTCAGCGTCTTGGCTGTGTTGCTCTACAAAACGTTGCGCGGTGGCTGGCTGGAAGCCCTCCTCGCCGGGATCGCAATCGGAATGTCGATGCTGCCGGAGGAGTTCCCGGTTGTTCTGGCCGTCTTCATGGCCATGGGTGCGTGGCGCATATCACAAGGGCGCGTGCTGACGCGTCGTGCCGCAGCTATCGAGACTCTCGGCGCCGCAACGGTTCTCTGCACCGACAAGACCGGCACCCTGACCGAAAATCGCATGTCCGTCGCAGAAATCCGAACCGTATCGGGGGATGTGATGTGGGTGCGGGGCTCGACTGCGCCTGCCGGACCCACCGCTGCTGACATCGCAGAACATGGGCGACTGGCCAGTGCACAAACGCCCGCTGATCCAATGGATAAAGCACTGCATGAGTTCTCCCGCGACACGGCGGCGGTGGAACAGCCTCAGACTGCTTCGGACTGGAAGCTCGCGCGAAGCTATGGTCTTCGACCAGAACTGCTCGCAGTGACTTAGGTGTGGCAGACCGGCGACGAAGCAGGGCACTACCTCGTCGCAACGAAGGGCGCTCCAGAAGCGATCGGCAAGCTGTGCGGCTTCGGCTTGAGCGAACTTGCTGCGCTTGGGGCTACTGTCGACCAGATGGCAGCAGCAGGGCTGCGCGTGCTGGGTGTCGCCCGGGCAACGTTTTCCGGCGGGGACTGGCCAGCATCACCGAGCGGCTTTGCATTCAAGTATCTTGGCTTGATTGGCTTCGCGGACCCCCTGCGCGAGAGTGTTCCTGCCGCGGTGGCCGAGTGCCGCTCGGCTGGCGTTCGCGTCATCATGATAACCGGTGACTACCCCGCCACGGCGCAAGCCATCGCCCGACAAGCCGGCATTGAATGCGCGGATGTCATCGATGGCGAGACGCTTCGACAGATGAGCGGCAAAGCCCTATCAGATGCACTTAAAGGGCAGGTTCTATTTGCACGGATCATGCCCGAGCAGAAGTTGCGGATTGTCAACGCGCTCAAGTCCAACGGTGACGTTGTCGCCATGACGGGCGACGGCGTCAACGATGCGCCGTCCCTCAAGGCAGCTCACATCGGCATCGCGATGGGTGGTCGCGGAACGGACGTCGCCCGCGAGGCGTCGTCGATCGTGCTGCTCGATGATGATTTCGGGTCCATTGTGCGCGCGATCCGGCTCGGCCGGCGTATCTACGACAATCTGCGCAAGGCCATGGCCTTCATTCTGGCCGTTCACATTCCCATCGCAGGCCTTGCGCTGCTGCCGTTGCTCCTTGGCATGCCGATCATCCTTAGCCCGATCCATATCGCTTTTCTGGAGATGGTGATTGACCCCGTGTGCTCGCTGGTATTCGAGGCCGAGACCGAAGAAGACAACATTATGCAGCGGCCACCGCGACCGCCCGACGAACCGTTGTTTGCACGACGCCAGATCATCTGGAGTGTGCTGCAGGGTGCGTTGGCATTCTGCATGATCGGCGTAATCTTCATAATTGCGTTTCGGCGCGGAATGCCTGAGACGGAACTGCGCGCGCTGACATTCTTCTCACTAGTGATGACAATCATCAGTCTCATCCTGGTCAATCGCTCCATGAGCGCTTCTATCGCAACAGCCATCCAACGTCCCAACCCAGCTTTTGGTTGGGTTCTAGCAGCCGTTACGTTGACCTTAGGGCTCTCACTGCTGTGGCCGACGGCCAAAGACCTCTTCCGCTTTGGGCCGTTGCATGCTGACGACCTGACAGTAACCCTCATGGCAGGCTTCACAGTTCTGCTGCTTCTCGAGCGACTGAAGCCGCGAATGAGCGGAGCTGAAATGAGCCGGCAGCAAAACGCCGGCGCTTAGGACCACGCAACTCATAAGAAAGGAAATGCCCTCTCCACTGCGGTTCATAGGCCCCAGCGGCGGACAAACCACGCTTTCACAACGTGCACCGTCACGACAACGATCGCCATGGTGAGTAGCAGAATGGTCCAGCAGCCGTTTGGCAACAGCGCAACGCCGCGCCAGCCTCGGTTCGAGACCTTGGTGGGGCGCAACCCGTGCGCGTCAAGCTGCTGGAAGATCCGGTTTTCGCGCGGGCCATTCGGCAAACGCGAGCCAGTAGAGGAACACGATGTTGACCATCGGGACGATGATCAGAAGTGCCGTCACGCCCGGAATCCCAAGACGCTCGCAGATGCGCCAGAACGGCACTACCAGCAGAGCGGCGATGATCAACATGCCTAATGGGCCCATGGGGAAGCCCATCCCATAACCCCATTCGTGCATCATGGCCATCTCCTGCCCAAGGCCGCCTGAACAATGACTGCCACCAGCGCTGCCGGCAGCAGAAGCAACGCGATGCTACCGATCGATAGTCCGACGCCCGCGGGAACGAACAGGAAGACGGCGAGCGCCTGCGGTGTCGCACAACACCGGCCGCGCCACAGGTCCGCCAATGTCGACATCACAGCGAAATTTTTTACACGATTGACGCCACCCATCGGCGCTCCCGGAGGTTCGTCAGGCTTTCGGTGCCAATCAAGGGACGTCGAAGTGGTTGTACTGATCACATTGTCCACTATGCCCATCCTGAGTAGAGGCGGGGTCTCCAGCTGGAGCTTAATCCCCAGCGCTGCTCACGTGACCTTGATCACGGTCAATCCGTGGCGATACGGGCGGCCGCCACGGTGAATATGCAGACAACTACCTCCGTTTGAGGACTGGTCGGCGGCGCGGCTCAGTACAGCCCAACGCCAACAACACAATTGGACCCCACGTCCGTTCAGGGCTGCTGATCCAGATCATGCTGCATCGCGGCAACCTCAGGCAAACATCGCTTCTGTCTCAGGGGGCCAATTCGACGGAGCCGGCGAGGTCGGCGAGGCCGGCATGCTCGATACGGAACGAGACGCGGACACCACTGAAAGCGATCTATGGTCTCTCTGCACAAGGTTCTTATCTTCAATCACCGTAAGTGATTCATGATGTGATGCGCACCTTTTCAGCATTCTTTGATTGTCGCTTCGGGACGGCCAGCAAGATGAAGCAGTAAGCTGAAAATCGAATGGCCAGCCCCTTCGGCGCGACAACCTGTCCGCAACCTTTTCGGGCCCGTCCTATGGCGAGGCGCTACTAAGTCTTTGAAATAGCTGGTGCCGGTTGAGGGGATTGAACCCCCGACCTTCGGTTTACAAAACCGCTGCTCTACCGCTGAGCTAAACCGGCATACGGCAGGGCATATCCACGGTAGGCTGCCCGCGTCAAGGTTTAGTACGTCCATGCCGCACGCCCCCCCCGCGCGACTGTGCCGCCGCCAGCGCGACAGCCGCAGACCGGCATCCGGCTTGAGTTCCGCGGGCGGGCCGTCTACCGGTCTGCCGGGATCAGCCAGAGTGAGCCACCGCAGGTTCAGACGGGGGGAGCGACAGTGCCAGCAGCAACGCCATTGCTCGTCCTCGACGGGCTATCCAAGTCGTATCCAGGTGTCAAAGCAGTCGACGGGGTGTCGCTGACCGTTGGGCCGGGCGAAATTCATGCGCTGCTCGGCGAAAACGGTGCGGGCAAATCGACGTTGGTGAAGATGGTCTACGGGCTGGTGATGGCCGACGGCGGATCGATGACCCTCGACAGCGCGGCCTATGCCCCGCGCAAGCCGGCCGAAGCGCGCACTCGCGGCGTCGGGCTGGTGTTTCAGCATTTCTCGTTGTTTGAGGCGCTGACGGTGGCTGAGAACGTAGCCCTAGGGCTGCCAGCCGAGGCGGCGCGGGGAGATCTCGCCGGTCGCATCACGCAGGTCTCGCGCGGCTACGGCATCGAGATTGATCCGGCGCGGCGGGTCGGCGAACTGTCGGTCGGCGAGCGCCAGCGGATCGAGATCGTCCGGTGCCTGCTGCAAAACCCGCGGCTGATCATCATGGACGAGCCGACGTCGGTGCTGACACCGCAGGAAGCGAGCAAACTGTTTGAGACACTCCGCGCGCTGGCCGCCGAGGGTCGCTCAATTCTTTATATTTCCCACAAGATGGAAGAGATCCGTGCGCTATGCGAGCGCGCCACCGTGCTACGCGGCGGCCGCGTCGTGGCGACGTGTGATCCGCGCACCGAAAGCGCCCGCAGCTTGGCTGAGATGATGATCGGCACCACGCTGGCAGCGCCCAAGCGCCGCGCTGGCAAGACCGGCCCGCTCCGGCTTGCGGTCTGCGATTTGAGCATGCCGTCAGCGACCCCGTTCGGCACGTCGCTGGCGGGCATCAGCTTTGAGGTGCGTGGTGGCGAAGTGCTGGGCATCGCGGGGGTGGCGGGTAATGGCCAAACTGAACTGATGCAAGCGTTGATCGGCGAGCGCTTGGCAGCGCGGGCTGAAACGATCAAGATCGACAGCGTGCCGGCAGGGCATGATGGCCCGGCGGCGCGGCGCACGCGCGGTTGCGCCTTTGTGCCAGAAGAGCGGCTGGGTCATGGGGCTGTGCCAGGCCTGTCACTGGTCGAGAACGTGCTGCTGTCGTCGCGCACCGTAAGTCGGTCTGGCATGATTGATTGGAGCGCGGCACACGCGCGGGCCAACGACATCGTTGCCGCCTTTGATGTCAGAACAGCCGGCGTCGAAAGAACCGCCCGCAGCCTCTCGGGTGGCAATCTGCAAAAATACGTGGTCGGCCGCGAGATGTTGGCTGAACCCAAAATCTTCATCGCCAGCCAACCAACGTGGGGCGTCGACGCGGGCGCAGCAGCGGCGATCCATCAGGCGATCTTCACCCGCGCCGAGCAGGGCGCAGCAGTCGTCATCATCAGCCAGGATTTGGATGAGTTGTTCCAGATTTCAACGCGCATCGCAGTCATTGCCGGCGGGCAGCTGACCGCTGCGGAACCGGTCGCGTCGTTGACGATCGAAGGCATCGGCCGCGCGATGGGCGGGCATGGCGTTCACATGAAACCGCACGGCGCGCTGGTCGCGGATGTAACCCATGTCTAGAGCATGGATCGCCCTCGAACCGCGCCGCGAGCCGTCGCGCACAATGCTGTTTGCGACTCCATTCATCGCGTTTGTACTGACGCTGTTGGCGGGCGTGGTGCTGTTCTGGCTGTTGGGCAAGAACCCGTTGAAGGCGCTGACCACGATCTTCATCACGCCACTGACAAGTGTGCGCGGGCTTGCAGAGCTGACGGTGAAATCGACGCCGCTGATCTTGATCGCGACCGGTTTGGCTGTCGGCTTTCGCGCCGGCATCTGGAACATCGGCGCGGAGGGGCAGTTCACGATCGGCGCGCTGGCGGGCGGCTCGGTCGCGCTGTGGGCCTATCCGGGTGGGGGCGTTTGGTTGCTGCCGGTGATGATGCTGGCAGGCATGGCTGCAGGCATGGCGTGGGCGGCGATCCCGGCGTTGTTGCGCACGCGCTTCAAGACCAATGAAATCCTCACCAGCCTGATGCTGGTCTATGTCGCGATCCTGTTGCTCGGGCTGCTGGTGCAAGGCCCGCTGCGTGATCCGCAGAGTTTCAATTTTCCAGAGAGCCGGTTGTTTCAGCCGGCAGCGCTGCTGCCGGGGCTGATCGCTGGCACGCGCGCGCACATCGGCTTTCTGATGGCCATCGGCGTGACGGTTGTCGCGCATATTCTAGTCACCCGCCACATGCTCGGCTTCGTCACCCGCGTTTATGGCGATGCGCCGCGCGCCGCAGCATTTGCGGGTATTCCGGAGCGTCGGGTGGTGTGGCTGTGTTTTGCGATTTCGGGCGGGCTGGCCGGGCTGGCGGGCGTATTCGAAGCGGCCGGACCCGTTGGGCAATTGGTACCGCAGTTACCATCTGGCTATGGCTTCTCGGCAATCATCGTCGCGTTTCTCGGACGGCTGCAGCCGTTCGGCATTCTGGCGGCGGGGCTACTGCTGGGGCTCACGTATATTGGCGGCGAGACGGCGCAGATCACGATGAGCCTGCCCTCGGCGACGACGTCGGTGTTCCAAGGTCTGCTGCTGTTTTTCTTGCTGGCAACCGACGTGCTGGTTACTCATCGCCTCCGGCTCGGCCGCCGCGCTAGTGGAGGCTTCCTGATGTCCTTCGATCTGATTGCCGGTATTCTGACGGGGCTTCTGGTGGCGGCCACGCCGCTGATCCTGGCGGCCCTTGGCGAGCTTGTGGTCGAGAAGTCCGGCGTTCTGAACCTCGGCGTCGAAGGCATGATGGTGATCGGCGCATTCGCAGGCTTCGCGGCAAAGATCGCCACGGGCAGCTCCATGATCGGATTCTTGGCGGCGATCCTGGCCGCGATGGTGATGGGGCTGCTGTTCGGCCTGCTAACGCAAGTGCTGCTGTCGAACCAGGTGGCGACCGGTTTGGCGTTGACGCTGTTCGGTCTGGGGCTGTCGGCGCTGTTTGGCGCGGGCTTCACGGGGCAAACGGCCGGCACGTTTCCGCGGCTCGACGCGCTCGGCCTCCCCGGACGCTTTTTTGCAGGCATCGATGGGCTGATGCTGCTGACATTCGCGCTGGTTGTTGGTGTGCACCTGTTCCTCACGCGCACCCGCGGTGGGCTGATCCTGCGCGCTGTCGGCGAAAACCATGATGCGGCGCACGCCATCGGCTATCCGGTGGTGCGCGTGCGTCTGACAGCATTGGCATTCGGCGGCGCGATGGCCGGTCTTGGTGGGGCCTACCTGAGCCTCGTGCAGACGCCGTTCTGGGTCGAGCGCATGACGGCCGGGCGCGGCTGGATCGCGCTGGCGCTGGTCGTTTTTGCCGCATGGCGGCCGTTCCGGGTGCTGGCCGGCGCGTTTTTGTTCGGCGGGATCAGCATTTTGCAACTTCATTCACAGGGGTTCGGGCTTAAAATCGATGCGCAAATCCTGTCGATGCTGCCATATCTCGCCACGATTGGCGTATTGGTGCTGATCTCACGCGGCGGCGCGGGGGGAGCTCTTCGGGCACCGCAGAGTTTGGGCAAAGTGTTCACTGGATCAGCATAAGGCCAGGCAGGACATTTGCCGTGGATCAAGGTTGGGAGACCGTTACATGATCGATCGCAGAATTGTTTTAGGCGCAGCAGCGCTCGCTGCCGGCGTGGCCGCTGGTATCGGTGGTGCCATCGCTCAGACCAAGCCGGCCAAGGTTGCCTTCGTCTATGTCGGCCCGATCGGCGATCACGGCTGGAGCTATCAGCACCACCAGGGTCTGCTGGCCGTAAAGAAGGAATTCGGCGACAAGGTCGAAACCACGTTCGTTGAAAACGTGCCGGAGGGCCCCGACGCCGAGCGCGTCATCGACCAGTTGGCAGCTGGCGGCAACGACATCATTTTCACAACGTCGTTTGGCTTCATGAACCCGACCATCAAGGTCGCGGCCAAATATCCGAAGATCAAGTTCGAGCACATCTCCGGCTTCAAGCAGGCTGAAAACGTCGCGACCGCCAACATCCGCTACTACGAAGGCCGCTACGTCGCCGGCATACTGGCCGCAAAAGCCTCGAAAGGCGGCACCATCGGCTACATCGGCTCGTTCCCGATCCCCGAAGTGGTCATGGGAATGAACGCAGCGTTTCTTGGCGCAAAGTCGGTCAACCCCAACATCAAGATGAAGATCATCTGGGTGTCGACGTGGTTTGATCCGGGCAAGGAATCGGACGCCGCCAAGGCGCTCGCCGACCAGGGCGCCGACATCATCATGCAGCATACCGACAGCCCCGCGCCGGTGAAGTTCGCCGAAGAGCGCAAGCTGTTCGCCATCGGTCAGGCCTCAGACATGAAAGCGTTCGGGCCGAACTCGATCCTGACCTCGATCGTCAACAACTGGAACGGCTACTACATCGGCCGCGTCAAGGCAGCGATCGACGGCAGCTGGAAATCCGGTGACGTGTGGGGCGGGTTTAACTCCGGCATGCTCGATCTGCCGTCGTATGGTCCAGGCGTCGCAGCCGACGCAAAAGCGCTGGCAGACGCGGCCAAAGCCAAGATCACGTCCGGTGAGCTGCACCCCTTCACGGGTCCGCTCAAGAAACAGGACGGCAGCGAATTCCTGAAAGCTGGCGAAAAGATCGCCGACAAGGACCTCGCCGGTATGAACTTCTACGTCGAAGGCATCGACGGCGTGCTGCCGAAGTAAGCGGACGCTGATTGACACAACACAGCGCGCCAAACCGGAACAGCCTGGTTTGGCGCGTTTGCTTTTGAGCCCGTGCGTTCGCCTTGAACCAAACCTGGCCGGCAAACCAAGCCAGCACCCATCATGCCCCGCCGGTGACGCGGCCTAGCAATGTGGCACCGGCGCCCACCACGAGTTCAGCCAGCAGCAGCCGTGCCGGGTCGACCGGACCAGGCATGTCGATGCGGTCCGGCGCCACGCGTTCAAAGCCAAAACGGGCGTAGTAGGACTGATCGCCGACCAGCAGCACGGCGCGGATGCCAGCCACGCGCGCCGACGCGAGCCCCTCAGCCAGTAGCCGCCGGCCATGGCCCTGGTTGGCATAAGCGCTGGCCACGCCAAGCGGGCCGAGCATCAACACACCGCCCATGCCACCGATTCGAATCGCGGTGAAACGCAGCGATGCGACCAACGCGCCACCATCGAACAGCACCCGGCACTGTGCCGTGAAAGAGGGCTGCCCTTCACGCACGCGATAGGCCGTCCGCGTCAGCGCACCAGGACCAAACACCGCATCATGCAAGGCATCAATCGCCGCCAGATCGTCGGGCACCACGGCACGCGACGCAAACACTGCCGGATCGGAAACCGGAATG
Organism: uncultured Alphaproteobacteria bacterium; assembly: GCA_963847145.1. GTDB lineage: Bacteria > Pseudomonadota > Alphaproteobacteria > Rhizobiales > Hyphomicrobiaceae > JABFRJ01. The sequence continues at coordinate 621,244 of CAWJYN010000007.1, read as the reverse complement.
GCGGCAGGAGCAGTCGCAAACGGGTGGGACATGCAGAGTAGACCAGAGCAAGAGTGACAGTCACGCAACGTCGCGAGGCAATGGCCGTGCGTACGCCGCTGTGGCATACACACAAGCGACTGTCGCTGGCGAATCGCGCCGGCAGACACGAGCGCAGCGACGCACCCGCACCCTATTCGGAACCGCCGTACATGACCCTTGTCGCGCTTGCCCGCAATCCTGTTCCCAGCGGCGCCATCGCCGGGCTCTTTCAGGGCTACGATGGCGCACCGCTCCGCTATGCGCGTTGGACCGAGACAACCGGCACCTGCCGCGGCACGGTGGTCATCGTCAGCGGACGCAGTGAGTTCATCGAGAAGTACTTCGAAACCGTCGCCGATTTGCGCCGCCGCGGCTTTGCCGTCGCCATCATGGATCTACGCTGCCAAGGCGGCTCCAAACGGCTGCTCGACAATCCGCTCAAGGGCCATGTGCGCCACTTCCGCGACTATGATTACGATCTCGCGCTGTTCATGAAGGAAGTGGTGATGCCACACATGCCGAAGCCTTATGTGGCGCTCGGCCACTCGCTCGGCAGCCATATTCTGGTCAGGATCGCCGGCGTTGCGGAGTGCCCGTTCGAGCGCATGATTCTGATCGGCGCCATGCTTGAAATCGCACCCAAGCAGCTAAAATTGCCGAAACCGCTGGTGCGTGCTCTCGTTGAAATTGCAGCCGGCCTTGGCGCCACGTCGCCGTTCGTGCCCCTCTCGCCGCAGCGGCCGATGACCGAGGCGCCTTTCGAGACCAACGAAGTGACGTCGGACCGCGAACGCTACAATCGCGCAGCCGCTGTGGTGGCAGCTGCCCCGGAACTGGCACTCGGCCCGCCGACGATCGGCTGGCTGCGCGCCGCACTCAGATCGTGTGCCATGCTGGCCGCGCCCGACTATCCTGCCCGCATGCGCCTGCCGGTGTTGATGGTCGCCGCTGGCCGCGACACCGTCGTCTCCACCCAGACCATCGAAGATTTCGTACCGCGGCTGAAACTCGGCACGCTGGCGCTGATCGGCACCTCCAAACACGAGGTTCTGCAGGAAACCGACGAGATCCGTGGCCGGTTCTGGGCCTCGTTCGATGCCTATACCGACGGCCTCAAGGCAGCGGCGTGAAAAGCGCTGTTGTGTTGGGTTGGCTGCGTTTCAGCAGTGTACCCCAACATGGCCACGCGATGTGTTGGGTTACGGCGCGAAGGCGCCTAACCCAACCTGCGCCAGCTGCGATGCACTGACCGATAGCAGCCTGGAGGCGGCGCAGGCCTCCTCAATACGCAATCGCTGCGCCCGCATAATCTTCGAACACGCCCGTAGTTTCGACGTTGAGTTTCGCGATGCGGCTGATGAGCCCACCGGCGCTGACGGCCGGCGTGATGTCCGCGGCCTTGCCGCCCATGTCGGTCTGCACCCAGCCAGGATGATAGATGCCGACGGCAATGCCGGCGGGTTTCAATTCCGCCGCCAGATTGATGCCGACATTGGCCGCTGCCGCCTTTGATGCACGATAGAGATAACTGGAGCCCTTCGCCGCGTGCGACGATGCCATGCGCGACGATAGGATAGCGATCTTGCTACCGGGCGCTGCCTTGAGGTTCGGCAACAGCGCGCGCACCGTGAAGAACACGCCGGTCACGTTTGCGGCCAACACCTCGCCCCAGCGCTGCGGCGTATTCTCGGCGTCATCAATGCCTGTGCGTGGCCCCATCACGCCAGCATTCGCAATCAACACATCGACCGGCCGCCGGCTCACCTGTGCGACGAGAGCATCAAGGCTCGTGGAGCTGGTCACATCCAGTGGCAGCACCTGGACCGTCGCATGCGCAGCCCTGAGCGCTGTAAGCTCGGCTGCACTACCCGGGTCGCGCGCCGTCGCGATGACGGTAGCGCCCGCCCGCGCATACTGCCGCGCCAGCTCAAGGCCGATGCCGCGGTTGGCTCCTGTGATGAGAACGGTGGTCATGGTCAGGCTCTCTCCGGCCGCACCCGCGGTCATTGACTTACAAACAGTTGGAACAGTCTTGGTAAGGTTTCGTCAAGCTTAACCAGATCGTAACGCTTTCGCGTGAAACTCCCTCCGTGCCCGGCTGTGTGGAGCCGTCACCGTCCTCTGTTGTGTGTTGCGTAAGGATCGCTCGCTTGAAAACCGCTTTTGCCCGGCGTTGGCCGGCTGTGCGCGCCCGTTGGGTTGCGCCACTTCTTCCTGCTTTTGCTCTCTGGTCGCCCGCGCTCGCGCAGCAGCCCTACGGCAAACCCTACACCGATCCCTATCGTTCGGGACCGACGCGTCCGCTCGACGGCAGCCCCCGCGGTGGCGTCTACTCATCCCAGCCTGCACCCAGTTATGAAGCGGCCCCGCGTGGGCTCGGTTCCAATGGCCCCGGCGCGGATGCACCGGCCATCTGGCGCGGCCTCTACGCCGGCGTGCAGGTGGGGCACCGCTGGACCAGCACCGAAGCCCCAGGCTCTGGCTTCGCGACGCTGTCGCCGCGCGGGCCGCAGTTCGGCGCTCATCTCGGCCACAACTTCCAGACCGGCAACATCGTCTATGGCCTCGAAGGCGATCTGATGCTCGGCAGCGCCTCGGCCTCGAGCACCAGCGCCGGGTCCACATTTTCGATAAAAGACAGCTGGACGTCATCGTTGCGCGCCCGCGCCGGCTACACCGTCGGCCCGGCACTTCTCTACGCGACCGGCGGTATCGCAGTTGCGGGACAGGACACAACTTGGAAGGCCGGCGCGCTCTCGGCATCCATGACGGACGCCCGTGTCGGGTACGTGCTTGGCGCCGGCCTGGAGATGCAGCTCACCCAGCAACTCACTGCGCGCATTGAAGGCCTGCACTACGGCTACAAAGACCAGGCTCTCAACTTGAGCGCCGCCAGCCAGACGATCAAACAGGATAGCAACGTGTTGCGCGCTGGCGTGTCGTATCGGTTCAACTAGTTTCGGCACCCGCCGTGATGAGAGGCGTGGCATCCGCAAGGGTGCTGCGCCTTTCGGCGTTGCACGGCGCACAGCGCGCGGCTTTCAAAACCGTTGCCGTGTGTTGCAGACGATGTGATGAAACAAATCCTCAAAAAGCCTTGGGTCTGCCGAAAAGTGAACACGATCGGGGTAGTTAATAGCGCAATCGACAACGGTTAACGCCTCGGAAACACCCCTACAGACCCTCCGACGCTCAGCATTAACCCTCACCGCGCACCCCTTATGGCGCCAAAGAGGCAAAGTTTCAGATCCCGGCAGGGCGCCTTCGGCGTTCGACCGGATGGGACGGTGGCGGATCCCCGCTTCGCTGCCGTCCCGGATTTTCCGGCTGCCGCAGTCTTCGTTGAGGCTTGGTCCTCGGTGCGAAGTGGCAAGCCGGCATTGGGTTCCGTTGCTGGCTGGTGGCTGTTCTCCGCACCGCCACACACCTCCCTCCCCGACGCGGGGGGTGGCCACCGCCAGCAACGGACTCTTCCCTCCCAGTACCTGTCAACTCACCTAAGCAGCTGAGCGCGCACAATCACTGCGGCGTCAGCGTCACCGTCAGCACATCATCATACCGCCCGCTGATAAGTTGGAGCGCCGGTTGTTGCGGTGTCACTTGTACCGTCATCGCTCCACTCGCGCCCGTCGTCGCACTGACGGTGCCCGTTGTCGTAGCCCCGGTCGCCGAGTTCAACGTCGCCGTCGCACCACCAAACGACGCCTGCGCCAGATAAGGAATCACGTTGGTGAACCCGCCCGGCGCCCCGCCAGCTTTGGTGATCCCACCATTCTGTGACGCCATCGTGATGTCCGACGGCGCATTGCAAAGGACACTTGCGTAACTGCGCTGGATCGGCGTTGTCGTCACCGTGCCACCGGACGATACCGGCACGTGCACTGTCGAACTGTCGATCGCCGACGCTTGCCCACCGATCGTGCACGATGGATTGACCGCCGCATTGACAAACCAGCTCGACGCGCCCGGCACCGCCGACGCCGCATTGCTTTGATCAAACACCGACACCCGCACGCTCGCATCGCTGTAGCCGCCCGCAGCCACGCTCTGGCTGGCCACCGCAATCGCCTGCGCCGATACCGTCACAGCGACCGTCGATTGCCCGGCGCTCGAACTCGCCGAAATTGCGATCGTCGCACCCGGCGTACTTGTGTACAGCACGTTGGTCCCCGAGAGCGTCTGCACATTGTAGGTCAGAAGCGCAGCGCCGGCACCGGCCATTTGCGCTGGCGCCGTCGTGCTCAGAAATGCCACCGTGCCAGCGCATGAGCCACCGCTGCTCGAAACCGTGAGAACCATGTTGATGGTCATTGGCTGCGCAACCGGCGCCGAGAGTGCCGAATAGCGTCCGAGGTTGGCCGTCGCGCCCGTCAGCGACTGCACGCCGGTGATCGTGCACGCAGCTTCGGCGAAACCAGCACACGCGGCCAGCCCGGCCCACAGACCCATCACGCCCACGATCCGCCGCAGAAACCACATGCGCTCACTCCTTCGCCATAGCAGCCGCTGAGGACCCAACGGGATTGACCGTGCCAGCCTTGTAAAGGCCCTGTGTCTTGGCCGGAATGTCGATCACGTAGACCAACGGCCCATCCGCACTCTCCATCCGCAAGGTCCAGCGGCCGGGCGCCAACCCGTCGGCACCGAAGCGCCCGGCAGAGTTCGTAAACAGCGGCACTTGCTTTTTGGGATCAGATTTTGGAGACGCAACGCCACTTTGCAACGGTAACGGTTGACCAGCCGCATCGACGAGCACGCCGACAGCGGTGATCGAATAGTTCGATCCGACTTCCAGCGCGTAGCCACTTTTATAGGGCGCGCGCACATCAAAGCCGCCCGAACCGAGGCTGTAGCCAACGGGCAAATCGGCCACATCAACGGGAACATTAGTGCTCGAGTAGGCCGGCAGATTTGACACCAGCGCCGGACCAAGCCGGTCGGTCTTTGCCGTTACCGTGCCATCGCTGCCGACCGTGACCTCGCGATCGGCAATCGACGGATGCGGCTTCACGATAGCAAACGACCCGCCCCGAATCGGTGCGCCCACCGCAACCATCCCATCCGCAAAAGCGATCGCTGCGCCGGCGCGCACGCTGCTCCGCTCGTCGTGAGCGGTTGGCTTGAAGGCCGGATAAGTAAGATGTTCGGCACCTGCTGCGTGGCTGGCCCGCACTTCGAACCGATTGCCTGTGTAGCCCACCGACCCGCCTACGCCCGCAACGCCACTGTCGCCGAAGTGTTGCGCACTGACCGCCGTGTCCCAGCGGCCGATCCCGTCTCCGGCCGCCTGCATGCCATAGAGCTGCGTGCTTTTATTGAGCGTATCATAGGAGGCGCTGACTGTGGTCCGCTCGGCCGGCCGGATGAACAGCCGCGCCGCCGCGCGGAACTCCGGCTTGCTGTTGTTGAAGTTGGCGGAAAAGCCATGCAGATAGGTTTCGTTGGAATAGCCAGCCAGAATGCTGGCGCTGATCCAGGGCGCCAGCGGCTTGGCAAGCGTCAGATCGGCACCATAACGATCGCCACGCACAACATAGGGCGACGACGACGTTGCCTCTGGATTGTCAAACTGGAACCGCGCGCCGAGCGTCGCCGTCAGATCACCCGGCAGTGAGATCGAGTGCGAGCCGGTCAGCCGCAGCTTGTAGAGCGACTGCGGCCGGTAGACCTGCGTCGCCAGATCGACCTTGTCGCCCGGCGTGCGGAAGTTGGTGTCGCGGTAGTCAGCGCTCAGCCGCAATGACTCGCGCAGTCCGAGCGAACCACGAAACCCCACAAGGTCCCAGCTGAACCGGCCGCCGATGCCCACCTTGCCATCTGTTGTGCTGGCGGCGGGCTGTGCCCCGAACACGCCAACAGGCGACTGCAGAAACAAACCGACCGAGCCGGTGGCAATGTGCATGTCGGCCTGCGTGCTGACCTCCATCGTCACATCGTCGGTGATGCCATGCCGCAGCAGCGCCGCCGCCGTGCGCCCGTTGGTCTCGTATTTGCGGTCACCGTCCAGCACATACGACGGCACGCCGCCGGACAGCGACCACTCCGACTTACCCGCCGCCAGCAGGTTGGCGTCGTAGAACGTCGACAGCTTGATACTTTTGCGCTCGCCGCTGTCGTCGGTAATCGCCAGTTCAATATCGTTGGCGCCGCTCGTGAATGGCAGGTCACGCAGATTGTAGGTGCCCGGGCGCAGATTGAAGTGCTGGATGACCGCGCCGTTGACGATCACATCCACTTCCGACTGGCGGTCGACACGGAAACTGCCGTTGCCGGATGATCGGATGCTTTCGCCTGGCGCCAGCTTGCGCGACGACTTTTCCAGGCTCACGCCGAGAGTATCGAACGACCGCAGATAAGTGCCGGTTTGTGTATCGACGTCGCCAGCCTGCAGCCGCAGCTGTTTGTCAGGCTGATCAAAGGTGGCGCGCGAGCCGCGGCGCTTGAAGCCTTCTTTGTGCTCGTAGGCGCACAGGCTACCGCTGTTGCAGCGTGTGCCGTCGACGGCGCCATCGATGCCGGCGTCCGTTTCGAGCACCACGCCGCCAACGCGGACCGCGCCCTGCAGATCGAGGCGCCCGCCGGTCTCAGCCTTCTGGCCGGACCGCACCTGCCAAACCTGATCGACGCCGCCGAACACATTGAGATAGCCCGACACCTTGGCGGCTTGGGTCGATGGGTCAGGCCCCATCGATCCCCGCATCCCGCCAACCCGCAGCTCGCCTTCCGCCCGCTGCGTGGCAGACGGATCAAACACCAGCTCCAGCGCGCCCGGATTGAACGTCAGCCCCAGGTCGGCTTGTTCGATCGCTGACAATGCAATGCGGCCGTCCTTGTGCGGCAGCTGCGCGAGCCGTTCCCGCGCCGCAGGCGTCAAGCCCGATGCGATTTTGTCGAGCAGCGATTGCCGCGGCAGGAACACGCTGTCGTCAGCTTCGACGCGCAGCATCACCTCGCCGATTTCGCGCGGGCCATCTTTCAGCGGCACTGGCAGCGACAAGGGTTGGCCGGTCGTATTGATGCGCGTCGTGATCTGGCGCTCGTACTCGACCTGCGGCACAGGTGAAGCGGCAGCCGGTTGCGCAGCTGGCGCCACAGCGGGCTGCGGCGGCGCCGGCGCTGGCTGCACCGCTGACGCCTTCTTTTTCTGAGCCTTGACCGGCAGTGGATCATTGGCCAGCGCCGATCCGCGCAGTGGGACGTCGTCGGCAATGGCTGCCCCGCGCAGCAGGTTGGCGGGCGCAGCACTTTGCGCGCACACCGGCAACGCGTCTGCCAAGGGCAGAAACGCAGCAATGGCCGCGGCATGCCGCAGCCATTGAAGCCGGTGTGAACTTGCTCGCGCCAATGGCGCCTCGTTCGCGGGCGCTTTGGCAGCGCCAATTTCCTACGAACACATGAAAGCTACGGTGAAGCGACGGGGGCGGACCTGCTCTAGCGTTTGATGCCATACTCGATGCTGGCCTGCACACTCGCCACGTTTTGCGGCAAGACAACCGGCAACACGAATTTGCGGCGTTGGCCAGGGGGCACGAGACCGATGCCGATCTGACTGTTGAGCGCGTCGGGTGGATACGTTTGCTGCCAGCCGCCGGACTGCAGCTTCAGCGTCGCCTTCGGCAGCAACGCGTGCGTTTTGGTCGGATTCTCCACCGTCACAGTGGGATGCTTCTTACCGGTTTTCTTGTCTAATTCCACGCCCGTGGTCACGACTTTGAGATCGGCTGTACTTTGTGGCGGCGCCACGTTGATCATTGCGCCCATGCTGGAGATCATCTGCACGCCACTGCTGTTGGCTGGCAACTTGACCGGCACCTGGTTGGCAAACAGCATAAAACTTTTGCTTTCGGCTAGCGCCGGCTCGCCCACCCACTGCACGCGGAACACTTGGCTGCCGCCGGGTGGGATCATGGCCTGCGGCGGGATCACCAGAAATTCGTTGTGTCCATCGGCGTGATACTTGCGGACGCCGTTTTCGTCCTGCGTCATGCGCTTGATCACAATTTCGACCGGCAGCGCCGCCGCGCTTTTGTTGTCGACCGTCAAGGTGCTGCGGCTCGTGGTGCCAACTGACTTCAACTCAAGTTGTACGGGCGAAACGCCCATTGCCCATGCCAGTCCCGGCATCGACAGGGCCGCAGCGAAGCACGCGGAGAGAAGAGCTGATGTCTGCAGACGCATTTCGACCTCTTGGAGTTTTCTGAAACCTCCGCGCGGCAACAGGCAAGCCGCGCGGAAGCTAACGTGTTCGTCTTACTGCGGTGTCAGCGTCACGGTGAGCGTATCAGCGTAGCTGCCGGGCGACAGACCCGTTGCAGCCGCCGTTGCAATATCGATCGTCATGGTGCCGTTGTATGCTGGCAGGGCACCGGGCGCTTGCGACACGACGCGAGGTGCTGTGGTGCCCCCTGCCGTCGTCAGCAACGTAGTCCGAGCGCCTTGGGTGACGGTAGCGGTGTAGTCGATATAGTTGGTGCCACCGCCAAAAGTGTTGGCTCTGATACCGTCGTTAGCAGACGTGATGGCGACGAGGCTCGGCGTCGAGCAGGCAACAGTGTAGGAACCGCCGCTTGTCAACGAGAGCGTTTGCGCCGAAGCGCTGGTGCCGCTTGTGACCACGGTACCGGTTTCGCCGGCCGCGCCGGTTGCAGTGCCGTTGATGGTGCAAAGCGCGTTCACGAAGGCGCTGAGGCCGATGGTTTGCGTTGCAGCCTGTGCGAATGCGCCGGAAGCGCCGAGGATCGAAAAGCCTGCAACTGTGACAGCTGCGATGACTGACTTTTTCATGATGACTTCTCCAACTAACTGAACTTGGACACGGCACAAATCGTGTGCCACCGAACGCTTGAACGCAGACGCACTGACAAAACTTGCAAAGTATTGCTGCGCGGGCCTGCAATGGCCCGTTTGGTCTTCGTCGCGATCGTGGGAAGTGTTGGCGCCCGGGTCCCTCACCCGCTTGCCCCTGCCGCCTTGCTGTTCGCCCGCCACCGATCACGGCTGCGGTACGACTGTTCTACGCCCAAGGTTTGAACGAGTGGTTAAGCCCGGTGCCAAATCGGCACGAAAGTGGCGACTTAAACGCCCGCCGGATTTCAATGCGGTGGGACGAAAGAAAACGGCGCTCAGGACGTTATCCCGGCGCCGAAATTCAAATCATAATGGCGGCTGGTTGAACCGGCCTGCCGTGCTGGCCGCGGCGCTGTTGCGCTCGGACCGCCCTCCATCCCCAGACCCGGGCACTCGTCTGCCGCAAAAAGCAGCAAACCATCCCCAAAACTGCACCTTAACGACGCACCGTTAGCCTGCCTGCTGCGGTTTGTCACGCCCTTCCGAGCAGTTGTACGCCCCGATCGAGCGTCTATTCGGCCGCCATGGGCGGAATGCGGATCGCCGTCTTTTTTGATTTCATAACAGGATCTTGCACTTTTGGCGCAGTCTCTGGTTCGTCACTTGGACCAACAAAGCGGCCGAAAATCCACCACACAAATTTTCCGAAATCGTCCATCACCGCATAAACCGCCGGCACGAACACCAGCGACAGCACGGTCGATGAAACGAGGCCGCCGATCACGGCGATCGCCATGGGCACCCGGAACTCGCCGCCCGAGCCGGAGTTGAGGGCGGCCGGCAGCATGCCGCCAACCATAGCGATGGTGGTCATGACAATGGGCCGCGCCCGCTTCCGCCCGGCATCGACGATGGCCTCGGACCGCGACATGCCCTTAGCAATCTGCTCCAGCGTAAAGTCGACGAGCATGATCGCGTTCTTGGTCACGATGCCCATCAGCATGAGGATGCCGATAACGACCGGCATGGACACCGCTTGCCCGGTGATGAACAGCGCGAAAATCGCGCCGCCAATCGACAACGGCAGCGAGAACAAAATGGTGATCGGCTGCAGGAACGAGCCAAACAACAGCACCAGCACGGCATACACCAGCATGATGCCGAGCCCCATCGCCTTGGCGAAGCTCTCGAACACTTCTTTCATCACCTCGACGTCACCGAACTGCTTGAGTTCGACGCCTTCGGGAACTTTGTCCTTCTGCGCGGCGGGAAGTTTCATGACGCCGGCGACGGCGGCGCCAAGCGGTGTTGTGCCAGCCAGATCGCCGCCGATCAGCACGCGGCGCTGCCGGTCGTAGCGATCGATCGAGGTAGGCCCCTGGCTCATCTGGAAATCAGCCACTTGCGCCAGCGGGATCACGGCGCCAGACGGCGTCGTGATCTTGAGCAGTTCCAGCGTTTCCCGGCTCGAACGCGCGCGGCTGTCGAGCTGCACACGGATCGGGATCTGCCGGTCATCGATGTTGAACTTGGCGAGATTGGCATCGACATCGCCGATTGTGGCGATGCGGACAGCCTCCGAGATGACATCGGTAGTCACGCCAAGATCGGCAGCAAGCTCGGTCTTCGGCCTGACCCGCAATTCTGGGCGGTCAAGCTCGGCGGTTGAGACGACGTTCGTGAGCAGCGGCTGCCCCTTGTCGCCGGCCATGCGCCGCGCCTGGCTGGTGATCTCAGCGGCCACCCGATTGACGGCCGGACCATCACGGCCGGCGACGACGAGGGCAAAGCCGCGCTGGCCGTTGTCCTTCAGGAACCAGTAGCGGATATCCGGAACCAGTGCGAGATCACGGCCGATCTCTTCAGAAATCTGCGTTTGATTGAGCTTGCGGAATTCCTTCTCGACCAGGTTGATGACCAAAGTCGCCTTGCGCAGTTCGGCGCCGGTGCCGAGCAGATTGCCGCCATTGACGAACACGCTTTTCACATCGGGCCGGGCGATCAACCGCTGTGTGATGTCGGTGGTCACGCGGCGGGTATCCTGCAACATCGTACCGGGTGGCAATTCGAGTGCCAGCAACGCGCGGCCGGAGTCGTCGGGCGGGATGAACGCCGTCGGCAACAGGAAGAACGAACCGATAGAGCCGGCGAAAATCAGCAATCCGAGGCCAACCGTCATGAACCGGTGCCGCACCGACCAGCGCACGAGACGCGTATAGGCTTTCAGCCAGCCGGGCTCGATTTCTTCATGTCCACTGCTGCGCAGGAAATAGGCCGCCAGCATGGGCGTGACGAAGCGCGCGACCAGCAGTGAGAAGAACACCGAGATCGCCACCGTGAGGCCAAATTGCTTGAAGTATTGCCCGGCGATGCCACCCATGAAGCTGACGGGCGTGAACACGGCAATGATCGTCGCCGTGATCGCGATCACGGCAAGGCCGATCTCGTCTGCGCCCTCCAGCGCCGCGCGATAGGCGGATTTGCCATCCCGCATGTGACGGACGATGTTCTCGATCTCGACGATCGCGTCATCCACCAGAATGCCGGTGGCAATGGTGATGGCGAGCAAGCTGACGAGGTTGAGCGAGAAGCCCATCTGATCGAGCACGAAGTAGGACGGAATAATCGATAGCGGCAGCGCAATCGCGGTGATGATGGTGGCGCGAATGTCCTTGAGAAACACGAACACGACGAGAATAGCCAGCGCCGCGCCTTCCAGCAGCGCGTGCATGGTGCTTTCGTAAGAGCCTCGCACAGCCGTCGTTGTCGTATCGATGAGCTTGAGTTCGACTTCCGGGTGCGCCTTCGCGAGCCCTTGAATAGCCTTGTCGACGTCGGCAGAGACCGTCGTGTCGCTGGCCCCTTTAGCGCGCACGACGGAGAAGGCGACGACTGGCTGGGTGTTGTAGGTCGCAAAAATCCGCGGTTCGGCGGAGGTGTCGGTGACGGTGCCGAGCTGGTCGAGCCGGACCTTGCGGCCCTTCGGCAACGCGATCATGGTGCCCGCCAGATCGGCGACGGTGCCTTTGCCGGCGAGTGTGCGGATCGCTTGTTCGCGGCCGGCAATTTCGCCGCGCCCGCCGGCCAGATCGACGTTGGTGGCGCGGATCTGGCGGTTCACGTCGCCGGCAGTGACGCCGAACGCGTTCAGCCGGTCGGGATCGAGCGCGACCCGGATTTCGCGGTCAACCCCGCCGACACGATTGATCGAGCCGACACCTTTGACGCCTTGCAACGTGCGCACAACCACATCGTCGACGAACCAGGAGATCTGCTCCGGCGTCATCCCCGGCGCGCGGGCCGCATACGTGACGATCGGCAGGCCTTCGATATCGAGACGCGCGACAACCGGCTCGTCGATGCCGCGCGGCAGATCAGAACGCACCTTGGCGACGGCGTCCTTGACGTCGTTGACGGCGCGGTCGGAGTTGATTTCGAGCCGGAATTCGATCGTCGTGATCGATGAGCCTTCGGTAACGACCGAGGTGATGTGCTTGACGCCGTTCACGCCGGCAACCGCATCCTCGATCTTCTTGGTCACCTGCGTCTCAAGTTCGACGGGCGCCGCGCCAGACTGATAAACGCGCGTCTGCACGATCGGCACGTCAATGTTCGGAAAACGCGTGATCGGCAGCTGCTTGAAGCTCGACCAGCCGACGACCATCAGGATCAGGCAGGCAATCACTGCGGGGACAGGCTGCCGGATCGACCAGGCGGAAACGTTGAGGTTCATGGATCGGCCCTCACTGTCTAACGTCGCTGAGCTTCGCCGGCTTCGACATCGGCCGCACGGCATCGCCATCGCGCAGGAACGTGCCGGAGCGGATCACCACGGTGTCGCCTTCAGCAAGACCCTCGCGGATTTCCACGTCGCTGCCCTGGGCGAGACCGAGTTTGACCGGCTTACTGACCACCTTGCCATCGGCCACCAGCTGCACCGTGGTGCCACCGTCGCTGTAGAGAACGGCGGAAGCGGGCACCGCGAGGCCGCGGCTGCGTGCCGTCGTGATAATGCCGCGGGCAAAGCCGCCAATGTGCAACAAGGCGTTCTCGCCAAGAAACACGCGGACTTTGCCGAGCCGGGTCGCCTTGTCGATTTCGGGCGACACGATGCGCACCTTGCCCGTCACTTCGCTGCCACCCGCCAGCACAACAGTCACTGGCTGGCCTTCTTTGACGCGCGCGATCTGCGTATCGAGCAGTTCCGCCTCAAGCTCGATTTCGTTACGCGCGACAATGCGGAACATCGGATCGCCGACACCAGCGACGAAACCGCCGACGCGGGCCACGCGGCGGCTGATGACGCCAGCCTCGGGGGCGGGCACGTCGGTGCGGCTGCGCCGCCAATCAAGCTCGCGGCGCTGCGCTTCGATCTGCTTCTTCTCGGCTTCCGAAACCTTGAGCGCATCACGGGCGGATACCACGGCAGCCTCGGCGATCTTGGCGGCACTTTCGCGCTGGTCCTGCACGCTGTCGGAAACATAACCGGATTTGTTCAGGGGCCGTCCACGCTCGAAGGCGTTGCGGGCTTCCACGACCTTGGCTTCCGCAGAGGCGATGGAGCTTTTGGATTGCGCGATCGCAGCCGCCGCCTTGGCCTGCGCCGCATCGTTCTGGGCAAGCTGGGCGTCCAGTGTATCGGTGACGAGCCGTGCCAGGATCTGCCCCTTCTTGACCTTATCGCCTTCGTCGGCGAGCACCTCGACGACCCGCAGGCCCTCCACCTCTGGGCCCACGAGAATTTCTTCGCGCGGCACCAGCGAGCCGGTGATCACCACCTGCTCGGCGAAATCGGCGGGGATCGCGCGCGTGACAGAGACAGCGGCGGCGAGCAGATCTTGTCCTGTATCCTTGGCTGCCGCAGCTGTCTGCGGCTTGCGGAACAGCGGGATGGTGCCATTGGCAATCAGATAGACGCCGATGCCGGCTATAGCGAGGATGCTGTAGAGCGACGACGGCAGACGGGACGGGACGCTCATGAGGTGACCTCGGTCGGCTTCTGGGCAGGCTTTTCGGTTAAAGCGCCATCTGGGGTACGTACGGCACGCGGCGGCGGATCGGCTGGCGTCGGATTGAGCATTTTTTCAACCACCGACAGCACCGCGTGGCGGACCATCTGGAAGTCGAAGTCGGGGTGCACTGCCCGCCGCAGCATCAGACCATCACCGATCAACTGGAACACACGGGCGACGCTAGCGATGTCGAGGGTTGGCGCAATGCGGCCTTCTGCCTTGAAGCGGATGAACAACGCCTCAAAGCAGCGGAACACGAACTCGTCGACGTCGCGATAGAGCTTGGCAATGCGCGGGTTGCGGGTCGACTCGACCGCCATTTCGGCGGCAAACAGCCGCTTGTGGGCGGGTTCTTCGACAAAGACATCCGTGCCGACCGCCCGCAACGCCGAGAGAAAATCCGGCGCGGTTGCCAGCACGCTGAAGCGCTGGACGAACTCGGCCCGGTCGCGCTCGCACAGCCCCTCGATGAGGGCTTCCTTGCTGTCGAAGTGGCCGTAGAGGGCGCCGGGGCTGACGGCCGCCTCGCGGCAGATGTCATGCATGGTTGTGCGATGGAAGCCGGACAGCGCAAAGCAGCGCTCGGCCACATCGAGGATGTGGTCGCGGCGCAAGGCCTGGGTCTCGGGCTTCAGTTTCGGCATGGACGGGGGCAAGGCCTTCGGTCGAGGACCTCATGAGAGGCAGATACGGGCATGAGAGGCAGATACGGGCGGCTGGCTGGCAAGTTTCCTTTCAGACACAACAAAACGAACGCTCGTTTTATTTGCGCCTGAGTAAGGGCAATTTCAAGGCATGTGCGGGCCAAATGCAGAACACCACCGATCACGGTTCCGTGATCGGTGGTGGGGGCAGGCACCTGGACGGCATGCGGCAAGTGTACTTACTGACGCCTCGACTTGTCACGCCGTTCAGGTGCCTGTCCCCATCCGCCATGTCCCCATCGCGCCGTTACTTCGTCTCTTCGGGCGCGCGGTTATAGACGTCGTCGCCGCGGACGATGTCGTCTTCGCCGAGATAGGTGCCGATCTGCACCTCGATGATTTCCAGCGGCACCTTGCCGGGGTTCTCCAGGCGATGCCATTGGGTGGCGAAGATGTAGACGCTCTCGTTTTCGCGGACGAGTTTTTCCATGTCGCCGATGAAGATCTTGGCGGTGCCCTGCACCACGATCCAGTGCTCAGACCGGTGATGGTGCATCTGCATGGACAGCTTGCCACCCGGATTGACGTGCAGCAGCTTCACCTGGAAGCGCGTGCCGACGTTGAGGCTCTCGTAAAAGCCCCATGGCCGGTAGGCGCGGATGTGATTTTCCTGCTCCTTGCGGCCAGCCAGCCGCAGCCGTTGAACGATCTTGGAGACGTCCTGGGCGCGGCTCTTATCCGCAACCAGCAAGGCATCCGGCGTATCGACAATGATCAGGTCTTTGACACCGATCGTGGCGACGAGGCTCTTGTCGGAATGCACGTAGCAATCGGTAGTGTCTTCGAGCAGCGTGTCGCCGTGCACGTAGTTGCCGGCTTTGTCGCGCGGGGCCAATTCCCACAGCGACGACCACGAGCCCACGTCGTTCCAACCCACATCGATAGGCAGCATCGCAGCGGCGGTGGTCTTTTCCATCACTGCATAGTCGATGGAGATATTGGGGGCGAGCGCGAACGATTGCTTATCGAGCCGCAGGAAGCCGAGGTCTTCCTCAGCCTTCACCAGCGCCTGCTTGGCGGCATCGAGAACGCGCGGATTGAGCCGCGCCAACTCTTCCAGGAACGTGCGCGCATGCAGCACAAAGATCCCGGAGTTCCAGAAGTAGTGCCCGTCGGAAAGATAGCCGGCCGCCGTCGCTTCATCGGGCTTCTCGGTAAAGCCATCGACAGCGAACGCCGCGCCCTTGAAGCCTTCGAGATCGGCACCGCGCCGGATGTAACCGTAACCCGTTTGCGGCGTATCGGGCTTGATGCCGAACAGCACCAGCTTACCAGTCGCGGCGACCTTGGCGGCACGCCGCACGGCTTCGGCAAATTTCTCGACGTCGTCGATGGCGTGATCGGACGGCATGACGACGATCACGCCGTTGGGATTTTCACTGGCCACTTCAAGCGCGGCAATCGCAATGGCGGGCGCGGTGTTCCGGGCAATCGGTTCCAGCACGATGGCCTTGGTGTCGACCTTGGCGCTTTCGAGCTCGGCCTTCACGAGAAAACGGTGATCGTTGTTGCAGAGCACGATCGGCCGCTGAAACCCGGCCTCGGGTGCCAAACGCTTCAGGGTCGCCGCCAAGAAGCTCGCGGTCTCGCCGTTGAAGCGGATGAATTGCTTAGGATACATCGCCCGCGACAGCGGCCACAGCCGCGTGCCCGAGCCGCCCGACAGGATGACCGGATAAATCGCACCCACGGACACAGGACCCGATGACATGAAAGCCTCCAGATGAGCAGCGGACGGCACACCCGGGCATGCCGTCAGAACAGCAGGCCCAGCAGCGCTCGCCCGGCGAATCGCCTGTAACGAATACCAGCCCGCGGCGGCACTCACAACGAGATCAATGCCGACGGGTTCGATCGCCGTAAAGTTGGTGGCCGCCCGCAGCGCTGCAAAATCGCCATCGGCCAACAGGGCGCCAGCCCAGTGTTGCCCTCGCCCGCAGCTCAGCGGGTTTTCTGCAACAGTTTCTCGCGCAGCGACTGCAGTGGTGTGCCCGCCGCAGGTGCCGTTGGCTCGGCAGCCCGCGCCGCCGGTGCCTGGGTGGCAGCTGGCTGTTCACGGCGCAACTGCGGCGCCGGTGTGCGCGTATTGTTTTGTCCGAAGCCACCCTGGGCGCCACCAGCGGCCAGCCGGTTCGTCGGCGGCAAGTTCGGTGCGGCCGCAACAGCCGCCGGAACGATTTCGGCATCCGCCGGCGTGCCGATCCCCATGGCATCGGCAAACATCGCCATGTTGGCCGACAGATCCGACGTGCCAGACGACGACGCGCGCCAACGTTCAACCACGCCTTCGACAAAGCCTTCGTCGCCGATCGATTTCTGCCACCGCTCCGAGAAGCGCGCCGTCGATGACCGCGGCATGTTGTGCTTGGCCAGTTCATCGAACCGGATGCGCACCGGCAGGGTCACGCCGTCGCCGAAGGCAATGGCTTCACGCTGGCCGAGGGCCGAGAGGAATTCGAGCAAGCCGGCGCCGGTATCCGAGATCGCCGACGTCACGATCTCTTGGTCGCGATCGTTCGACATGCGCAGCGCGAACACGGTGTTGCACTGCGACAGGATGGTCGGATCGATTTCCGTCGGACGCTGCGTCACGATGCACAGCGACGCGCCGTACTTGCGGCCTTCCTTGGCGATCTTGGCGATGGCGCGGCGGCACGGCTCGAAACCGAGGCTGGCGTTGGCTGGCACATAGCGATGCGCTTCTTCGCAGACGATGGTGACGGGCACCTGGCCCTCGCCCCACAGCGCGAAGTCGAACGCCATGCGGCAAACCACCGACACGACCACGTTGACAATTTCGTGCGGGATGCCGGTGAGTTCAAGCATCGTGATCGGCTTGTCGTTGACCGGCACGCGGAACAGCCGCGACAGGATCTGCGCCATGCCGTCATAGACGGTCAGCGAGCCGAACATGAACGCGTAGCGCGGGTCCTGGCTGATCGTTTCGATGCGCAGCTTGATGTTACGGTAAGGTGCGATGTCGCGCTTGTTCTCAAGCTTGCCCATGCGCTCGTCGATCAGCGAGGTCAGATCCGAGATGCGGTAGGGAACGGGTGTGTCGACCGTGTAGCGGATTTCGCCGCCATTCTTACGCAGCGTCTGCGATGATTCCTTGCGGCCCTCGCGGCCAGCCGAATAGCGCGACTTGGCGATCGGGATCAGCTCTTGCAGCAGTTCCGATTCGTGCTTGCGCTCGGTGGTCGTGCCGAGCAGCACTTCGACGATTTCTTCGAACGTCAGCAGCCAGTACGGCAGCTGCATGTTGCGCGGATTGATCACCTCGGCCCACTCGGGGAACGCGGTGGCGTATTCGTTGTGCGGATCAAGCAGCACGAGATGGGCTGCGGGGTTGGCTTCCAAGATGGCGCGCAGGATCAGCGCCGTGGTGCAGGATTTGCCGGTACCGGTGGTGCCGAGAATGGCAAAGTGCTTGCCGAGCAGATCGTCGACTTTGATCATCGCCGGAATGGTCACGTCCTGGCGGATACAGCCGACGCGGACAGAGCCCTTGGTATCGCCGACGAAGGCGATCTCAAGTTCTGCTTTGGACGCCACGCGGGCGCGGTCGCCAAGCGTCGGATACACGGTCACGCCACGGTTGAAGGTGGCCGGCTTGCTGTCGGTTGCACGCCAGAGTTCGCCGACCAAGCCAACTTCCGCGATCCAAATTTCGCTATCGCCTTCGCGCTGCGCGGGAACCGGCGCACTGAGGGCTGAGACAACGGCGAGCACCACGGTCTTGTTGGTGTCGATACCGAGCAGCGTACCCATTTCCGGGCGCTGATGCGGCAGCAACTGAGTGGTGTCGGTGGGCCGGTGCCCATGATCGAGCAGCACGATCGCTTTCGAACCGGTGACCGAAACGATGCGGCCGATACTGAGATCGATCGGCAGCGAGCTCGTGGGGGCAAGCGTCTGGTTCAACTGCATGGGTCCTCTCCTCAGCGCGCTTGCGACGCGGTGTGTGCGGCGGCTTCAGTGCTGGATGCGATCGGGACAGCCTTGGCGAGCTCGCGGCCGAGCGCCGGCAGTGCAACGCTGACCGTCGTTCCGACGTTTTTGGTACTGGCGATCGACAACTCGCCGCCATGCAATTTCGTGAGCGCTTCGGCGATCGGCAGCCCGAGGCCGGTGCCTTCGCGCCAGCGGTTGTGGCCGCCATCGACCTGGCCGAACGGCGTGACCGCGACGCGCATTTCCTCGTCCGTCATGCCGACGCCGGTATCGCATACTGCAACGATGACACCACTGGCCGCGGGGGCCGCGCGTGCAGTGACCTCGACCGAGCCGCCAGCCGGCGTGAACTTGATAGCGTTGGTGACAAGGTTGGTGAAGACCTGGCGGATTTTCACGCCGTCTGCGTTGATTTCCGGCAGCTCTTCATCGATGACGCAGGTCAGCACCACGCCGGCCGTTTCGGCCATCAGCTTGAGACCGGCCACGCACGGGCGCAGCACTTCATCGACGCCCATTTCGCGGGTGTTGATCTGGAACTTGCCGCTTTGGATCTTCGAGATATCGAGAATGTCGTTGATGACGGCCAGCAGATGGCCGGCGGCGTCCTGGATGAGGTTGGCGTATTCCTGGCTTTCAGCCGGCGCCAGGGGGCGCGTCTTCTGCTCGGCAATCAGCTTGGAGAAGCCGATAATGGAATTCAGCGGCGTTCTGAGTTCGTGGCTCATGTTGGCGATGAACTCGGATTTGATCCGGCTCGCAAATTCCGCTTCAAGGCGGGCGGAGTGCTCGGCAACGCGGGCCCGGTGGCGAAGCACGGCGTCGCCCATCAGGGACGCATACTCCGACATCAGCGACGATTGCCGCGAGGAACTGATGGCGCCGTTGAACATCTACAACCTTCAAAGCGCGTGAACCCAACCCAAGCGCAGAAGGTCAAACTAGGCCATGAGGGATAACCCCGGGTTAATGCGAACCATAAAATGCAACAGGCCGGCACGGCGCAAGCAACACGAACCTCCCCACGCGCCCTGGTAGGTGACGCCTATCCAACGGCCTTGTGCGCCGCCAGCACGCGATCGATCATCGGTCCGGCCGAGCCGAGATACTGCGCCGGATCGACCAAGCGCTGCAACGTGGCGTCATCGATGGCCGCGGTGATTTGGCGGTCTTTGCGCAACTCATCGAGCAGCATCGTGCCGCTATCCAGCGCCTTGCGGCAGGCGGCATAGACGCAATCATGCGCCGGCCCGCGGCCGATCTTCTCAGCGGCCGCCATCATGACGGCCTCTGCAACAATCAGTCCGCCCGTCATGTCCAGATTTTTGCGCATCCGCGCAGCATCCACAATCAGCCCGCTGGCCAGGAACTTCGCTTGCGTCAGCGCCCCGCCCGTCGCGATGAACGCCCGCGGCAACGCAATCCATTCCAGATGCCACGGTCCCGTCGCCCGCTCGTGATCAGCACCTGCGAGACTGTCCAGCATCAGCCCCACATCCTGCCGCACACTGCGCGCCGACGCTGCCATCAACTCGGCGCTGATCGGGTTGCGCTTCTGCGGCATCGTCGACGATGAGCCGCGCCCCGGCATGAACGGCTCGAACGCTTCGCCCACTTCCGTCTGCATCAGCAGCATCACGTCAGTGGCGATCTTGCCCAGCGTGCCGGTGATCAGTCCGAGCAAGGCCACCGCTTCGGTAAGACCATCACGCGCCACATGCCACGGCACCACCGGCGTGCCGAGCTTAAGTTCCGCGCACAACGCATCGCTGACCGCCAGCCCCTTGTCTTGCAGCGAAGCCAGCGTACCCGCCGCACCAGCAAACGATCCCACCAGCACGCGCGGACGCAACTGTACCAGCCGCTCGCGATGCCGGATGATCATCGACAGCCACACCGCCACCTTCAGCCCGAACGTCGTCGGCAGCGCGTGTTGCAGATGCGTGCGCCCGGCCATCACTGTGCCGCGGTGTTTGTCCGCCAGCTTGGAGAAATCAGTGGCAATCGCGGCCAGATCGGCATCCACCAGATCCAGCGCCGCGCGCACCTGCAGCACAGTTGCGGTATCCATGATGTCTTGCGTCGTCGCGCCCCAATGCAGATAGCGGCCGGCATCCCCGCACTGCTTCTGCAGCTGATGCACCACGCCGACGATCGGGTAGCCGACCAGATCGGTCTCGGTCTTGAGCTTGGCGAGATCCATCTTCGACGCATCGGCACCCTTGGCGATCGCTCCGGCTGCCTCAGCCGGGATCAGCCCCAACGCGCCCTGCACCTTGGCAAGCGCCACCTCGACTTCGACATAGCGCGCAACCAGCGCCTCATCCGAGAAAATCGCCCGCATGCCTGGCGACCCAAACGCATCGCGGAAAATGGCACTGTCGAATACAGTCGCGGGCATGGGTGAGATCCTGGCAAGAACCAAAACGTTGAACTGTCAGCGTTCGCAGTGGCAAGGATTGCGGGACCTGTCAAACGAACCGTCTGACATTCACAGGCACACCCCTTGCGCGCATGCCTATCCCTCTTACTCTGGTGCGCGTGGGTATAAACTACCGGTTCCCCGGCATCGGCGCGTTCGCGGTCCAGTCGAAGGTGCCTTGATCGCGTTCCTCAACGGCCTGATGCCAGCCTTTGGCTTCAGCGCGGCTCTTGAAGTTGAGCCCTTCGGGGCTGTGGCGCGTGATGCCGTCGAACACGGTGGCGATCATCTGCGTGGATTGCAGGCCCATATTGTAGAGCGCCTGATTGACCATCAGCTTCTGCATCATCAGCTGGTTCTGGGGCACGCCGGCCATCCGATGTGCCAACGCATCGACTTCCTCATCGAGCTTGTCGGCCGGCACCGCCTTGAGCACGAGCCCAAGTTTTTCGGCCTCGCGCCCGTCGATCTTGTCGCCAGTGAACAGCATGCGCTTGGCCTTCTCGGGCCCCAGCCGGTAGAGCCACATCGCTGTTGTCGGGCAACCCCAGACGCGCACAGGCATGTAACCGATCTTGGCATCCTCAGCCATGACGATCATATCGCAGCACAGCGCGATGTCTGATCCGCCAGCCACGGCGAACCCATGCACCTTCGCGATTACCGGCCGCCGGGAGCGGAACAAGCTCATGAACAGCTCGGTATTCCGCATCATGAAGGCATAATCCTTCATGGGGTCCCAGGGCATATCCTGGGTGACGGTGTTGGAGCCGTTGGCTTCGGCGTAGTACGTGAGATCATAGCCGGCACAGAACGCGCGGCCGGCGCCGGCCAGCACGATGACGTGCACTTGGCTTCGGTATCGGCGCGATGCACGGCGTCGGCGAGTTCACGCGGCACATCGTCATCAATGGCGTTGAGCACGTCAGGGCGATTGAGCGTGATGCGGGCAATGCGGCCGTCGCGCTCGTAGAGAACTTTAGGCATGGTGGCTCCGTGAGTTTGGCCTGCAATATGGAGCGCGTCAGCTGCGCACCAAAGTCAATCCGCTGCCATCCGCGCCAAAGCTTCGCGCGCTTTTGTCTGAACGAAAGCGTCCGGGTCTTTTGCCAGTGCGGTTTGAAAGCTGGCAATCGCTTCCGGATACCGTTTCATCGCTTCGAAAATGTGCCCGCGCGTGCCGTAGCCGTAGGCATAGTCTGGTTCCATTGCGATGGCGCGCTCGGCATCCGGCAGCGCCACATCCTGCCGGCCCAGCCGGAAGTTGGCCCACGCCCGGTTATTGAACTCCGACGCTTTGACCGGCTCCGTCATCAACTCCAGCACCCGCGCATAATCGCCGCCGACACGCTCGATTCTACCGGCGCGCTCATGACAGATCGCGCGATTGAGCACCGCGCCGAACGTGTCCGGCTCGCGCGCAAGAACTGCTGTGAAGTCAGCGGCTGCAAGGTCGAATTCGTCACGCGAAATGTAGACATTGCCGCGCGCATAATAGGCATCGATCCGCTCGGGGCTAAGTTCGATGGCCTTGTTGAAGTCGGCGACGCCATGATCGCCGATTTTCTGCATCGCCGCCGCAACACCGCGGCCATAGTAGCCCACCGACAAACCCGGATCGAGCGCGATGACCTTGGCAAAGTCCATACCGGCTTTGGCCGCATCATGTACTTCGAGGTAGCAATTGCCGCGCGCCCAATAGCTCTCCGTGTGAGCGGGATCGAGGGCGATCGCCTTCGTTAGCTCCGCGATACTATCGTCGGTCAGACCGAGCTTGTGGGTGACGTGCCCACGCCCGCGGACCGCATCGACAAGTTTGGGATCAAGTTCAAGCGCGCGGTCGAAGTCCCTCAGCGCCGCTTGATCGTCGCTCATCTTTTCGCGCACGAAGCCACGCAAACTGAAGGGATATGCAGCCTTCGGATCGAGCTTGATCGCCGTCTCGATGTCGGCGAGCGCGCGCTCGTACTGACCCATCGCGAAATAAACATTCGCCCGCTCTTGGTAAGGGTGACTGGACGCAGCAGTCCCCTCGACGCTGCGCGTCAAATCCGCCAGCGCGCTGTCGTGTTCGCCGAGCGCGCGGTACGACTCTGCGCGCCGCCCCCTGAGCCAGGCAACAATATCTTTGTCGCCCGGCGGCAGCACAATCCCCTGGGTATAGCTGGCAATGGCGCCACGATGATCGCCGGCCGCGGCCTGCGCAAAGCCAAGAAAACTGTGATTGTTGGCGTGAGAGGGATCGAGGGTAACGGCGCATTTGAGCACCTTGACCGCCTCAGCGTGGCGGCCAGACAACGACAGCATGCGGCCGAAATTGCCAAGCATGCCCGCGTTATCCGGCAACAGCTCGGTCGCGCGCGTATAGTCAGCCAAGGCCCGCGTCCGGTCACCGATCTGATCATAGGCGGTGCCGCGCGCGTCCCACGCATAGGCATAAGTGGGATCTCTCTCGATAGCCTTGGTGTAAAGCGCAATCGCGCGTGGATAGTCGCCCTTCAGGTGCGGCGACCGTCCGCGCCACAGGAAGTCTTCTGCGCGTCGGTAGAAAAACCAATCCAGCAGCCCGAATATCACAGCCACTCCGCCGCGCCAGATTTGATCCGCAGAAACTTATCCTGCGGCACTTCGAGCTTGGGCACGACGGCCGTGTCCAGCCCCAACAGAATGCCACGGACCGAGCGGCTGATATTGCCGTGGCTGACCACCACCGTGTCACGCGCAAGGCCGGCCAGCCAGCTCTGAACGCGTACACGCACCATCTCATAGTTTTCGCCGCCGCGCGGCGTCCAGTTCCAGGTGTTGGCCTTGCGGGCCGCGAACCCGTCCGGATCGAGCGTCGGCAGTTCGCCCCAGATTTGGCCTTCCCAGTGCCCGAAGTTTTGCTCTTTCAAACGGTCATCGGTCGCGAAAGGGCGCGGCGTGAGCCCCATGTTGGCCCGCACGATCTCCATCGTTTCGCTCGCACGCACGAGCGGGCTCGAGACGAAATCGAGGGTCGTTTTGCTCGCCCCCAACACTTCGCTCAACATCTGCCCATTGCGCGCCGCCTGCGCGCGTCCGGTGTCATTGAGCGGAATGTCAGTCTGGCCTTGATAGCGCTGGAGCTTGTTCCAGTCGGTTTCGCCATGACGGATAAAGTAGAGCGTAATGTCCGGCTGCATCAGACCTTCAACACCAGCTTGCCATTGTTACCGCCCGTGTAGAGGAGATTGAGCACGTCCGGATAGGCATCGATCCCGCCCGGCCGCACGTCTTCGCGGATTTTGAGTTTGCCGGCCGCATGCCAGGCGCCAAGGTCTTTGATCGCCTCGGGAATCCGGTTGGCCCAATCAAACACAATAAGCCCGCGCATGGTGAGACGCTGTGTCAGCACACAACGCAGGTTCTTCGGCCCGTCCGGCATGCTGGTGGCATTGTAGGCCGAGATGAGCCCGCAGACCGGAATGCGCCCGAACGCATTCATCTGCAGCAGTACGGCGTCGAGGATCTCGCCGCCGACGTTCTCGAAATAAACGTCAATGCCCTTGGGGCAGGCGGCTTTGAGGTTGGCTGCGAGGTTGCCGGCTTTGTAGTCGATGCAGGCATCGAAGCCGAGTTCGTTCGTCACGTAGGCGCACTTGTCGGGCCCACCGGCCAGCCCTACGACATGGCAGCCTTTAAGTTTGGCGATTTGGCCGACGATGGAACCGACGGCGCCAGAGGCGGCAGAGACGACGACCGTCTCGCCCGCCTTCGGCTGGCCGATCTCCAGCAAACCGAAATAAGCCGTCCACCCCGGCATGCCGAGGCCCCCGACCCAGCGCTCCATCGGCGCCTTTGTGAGATCGACCTTGCCGACCCCCGTGCCGTTGGAAATGGCGTACTGCTGCACACCGAGCAGCCCTTGCACGGCTTCGCCCACCTTGAAGCCCGGGTGGTTGGAGGCATCTATGACGCCGACCGAATAAGATCGCATCACATCGCCGAGCCCCACCGGCGCCACGTACGATTTGCCCTCGTTGATCCAGCCACGCATGGCCGGATCCAGTGAGATGTAGCCGATCTTGACGCGGAACTCCCCAGGGCCGGGCGCGACCAGTGCTACGTCTTCAATGGCGAAGATGTCCCGCTTGACCAGTCCTGGCGGTGGACGTTTCACCAGTTTGCAAACGCGGTTGGTCGTCATGGCGCAGAACCTTAGGGACGGGGGCAAAGTCTCGCGCGCACTTTACGCGCCTGACGACCCGCCGCAAGCACCGCGCTTACAACGACGCCCCCGCATAGTCCGCCGGCCGGCAGGTCACGCCGCGCGCCCGCAGATTGGAGCAGGCTTTCGCCGCGTCCGCCTCAGTTGCATAGGGCCCGGCGATCAGCTGGAACGCGGAGCCATCTCCGGCCGGCATGATGCGCGGCTCGACCGGGCCGAGCACAGCACCATGGTTCTGGCTCAGCACCGACCAGCTCAGCCGCACCGAATCGAGCGACGGCCCAGAGGCGATCAACAGGCCTGGCCGTGCGCGCGGCGCGGCCTGCGCCCCCCCGGCAGCTGGCACCTCGGCCAAAGTACCCGTCCGCACCGCGTTGACGGCGCCAGCCGGCACTGGCGGCTTGGCCGTCACGGCATTGGCTGCCCCAGCGCGCGGCTCCGTTTTGGCTTCCGTCCTCGCTTGCGCAGGCGCCGGCCCGACAATCATCCCCGGCGGTGTGCCTGGGGCTGCCAAAACCACCCCCGCCATGACACGCTGCGGCCGCGCCGCATCGACGGCTGCCGGCGCTTCCTCGGCGAGCACACCGCGGTTCGTCGGCCGCTGTCCATGTGCGGCCCCAACCTGCGCCGGAGCAGCCGGTGCCGCCTGCTGCGGCGCTGCGGACGATAGCGCCATCGGTGCCGCGATCTCAGCGAACCGGTTGATCCGGCTCTCCGTCGCCGCCACCCGCGCAGCCGTCGCCAGTTCGCGCTGATCGAGCGCCGTTGTCGTCTGCCTGAGATCGGCCAGGTCGTTGGCCAGCCGCTCCAAAGTTTCCGTCACCGGCGCCATCACCACTTCAAAATTCGCCGACCGCTGCCACGCCATCCCAGCCACGTAGGCCGCCGAAACAGAGCCCAGCACCGCCCACACCGCCAGATACCGCCAACGCGCACCCGTATCGGCGGGACGCGCGTCTGCCACCGCAGCCGCTGCCGCCACAGCAACCACAGCCACCGGCATACGATCCACAGTCTCCCGTCGCCGTGCGGACGATGAGGGTTCGTCGCGGGTGCTATCGTGCGCCTTGACGTCCGGTTCCGCGATCGTCGCTTGCCGCCACGCCCGCGCGTCGAACCGGCCATCGCCCGGCCGCACCGCACCCGGATCACGCCCACCGGCCTCATCGGCGACGCTCGCCCCACGCAAGGGCCGGTCTGATGGAAGACGGTCTGATAGAAGGTGCTTTTGACGCGTCGTCATGGGGCGCAGCTCGCTGACTGAACGGCGACGCAGGACTAAAACCAGCCGAATCGTTGATTAACCAAGCGGACGGTGGCAAGGCTCTGCCCAGCGGTCAACGACGGCGCCGCTTGTCATCGTGTTTTCCGGTGGACAGCAACTGGCGCGTGACTTGCTTGTTCATGCGCCAACAGACGGTCCAACGGCCCGCAACCGTGTCACAGCATCGCCAAGCCTTCGCATAATTAAACGCCGCCGCTCTCCCGGCCTAACTTGTCCGAGCCACGCATGACCGCCTCGCCGACCCGCCCCTTGCTTACTGTTGTGCTTGCCGCCGGCAAAGGCACGCGCATGAAATCCGATCGTCCGAAAGTGATGCATGAAGTCGCCGGCCTGAGCCTGCTTGGCCACGTGCTCGCGGTCTCCGCCGCCGCCGGCAGCAGCGCCACCGCCGTTGTCGTCGGCCCCGAAATGCCCACCGTCCGCGCCGAAACAGCCAACCGCGCCCCGCACGCCACCGTCGTCGAGCAAGCCCACCAACGCGGCACCGCCGACGCTGTTCTCGCCGCCCGCGCCGCGATTGCCGCTCATTCCGGCGACGTTCTCGTCATGTTCGCCGATACGCCTCTCATCACCCAGGCCACCGTGCGGCGCCTCGTGGAAGCCCTCGATCAAGGCGCCGAAGTCGCCGTCCTCGGCTTTCACGCCAAGGACCCCACCGGCTATGGCCGCCTCGTCACCGACGGCCTCGTTGGCAATGGCGCAGCCAACCTGCTGGCCATCCGCGAACACAAAGATGCCTCCACCGCCGAACGCCACATCGACTTCTGCAACTCCGGCGTCATGGCCTTTCGCACCCCGGATCTACTGGGCGTCCTCGATCAAATCGGCACGGCCAACGCCTCCGCCGAGTTCTACCTCACGGACGCTATCGCCATTATGCGCCGCCTGAGCCGCAAGGCCGTCGCCGTCGCTGGCCACGAGGAAGAAATGCTCGGCGTCAACACCCGCGCCCATCTGGCGCAGGCCGAAGCCGTCTTCCAGCGCCGCGCCCGCTCATATGCCATGGACGGTGGCGCCACCCTGATCGATCCCGGAACGGTGTGGTTCGCCTTCGACACACGGATCGGCCGTGACGTACTGATCGAACCGAATGTGTTCTTCGGCCCCGGCGTCGCGATTGGCGACGGCGCCATCATTCACGCCAATTCGCACATCGCTGGTGCCACAGTTGAACCCGGCGCCGAAATCGGACCCTTCGCCCGCCTGCGCCCCGGCGCCCGCATCGGCCAGGACGCCAAGATCGGCAATTTCGTCGAAGTGAAAAACGCCGTCTTTGAAAAAGGTGCCAAGGCCAACCACTTAGCTTACATCGGTGACGCCCGGGTCGGTGCTAAGGCCAACATCGGTGCAGGCACCATTTTTTGCAACTATGACGGGTTTTTCAAACACCACACCGACGTTGGCGCCGGTGCTTTCGTGGGCTCCAACACATCGCTCGTCGCGCCCGTCAAAATCGGCGACGGCGCCATGATCGCCTCCGGCAGCGTCATCACCAAAGATGTGGCAGCCGATGCGCTCGCCCTGGCACGCGGCGTGCAGGAAGAGCGCGAAGGCTGGGCCGCAAAGTTCCGCAAGTTAATGTCAGCGCGAAAAGCGCGTGCGTGATGGCAACTGTCGGAAACATTGATTGTATTGCGCCGATGGCTCCCGTGTGGTTACGCGTTCCCGCATCGTGCGCCGTCCCTCGCGTCGGCGGACGGCTTGTCTGTGCCTGACTTGAGTAGCTGCCCTTTCGCGTGCGCGTTAGAATAAGGATCAGACCCCATGTGTGGCATCGTCGGCATTCTCGGCTCCAAGCCTGTCGCCATCGATATCGTTGACGCCCTCCGCCGCCTCGAATACCGCGGCTATGACAGCGCCGGCATTGCGACGATCGAAAATGGTACGCTTGACCGGCGCCGCGCTGAAGGCAAATTGCGCAATCTTGAAACACGCCTGAGCAACCAGCCGCTGCAGGGCTTGACTGGGATCGGCCACACCCGCTGGGCGACGCACGGCCGGCCCGTCGAGCGCAACGCCCACCCGCACATGAACGACCGGGTAGCGGTGGTCCACAACGGCATCATCGAGAATTTCCAGGAGCTCCGCGAAGAGCTGACCGGCAAAGGCTACGAGTTCGAGACCGAGACCGACACCGAGTGCGTGCTGCATCTCGTCACCTACAATCTGGACCAGGGCATGCCGCCCATCGAAGCGGCGCGGGTGGCGCTCAATCGGCTGCGCGGCGCGTTCGCGCTCGGCATCATTTTCTCCGACGACAAGAACCTGATGATCGGTGCCCGCCAGGGACCGCCGCTGGCCATCGGTCACGGCAAGGGCGAGATGTACCTCGGTTCAGACGCCATCGCGCTCGCCTCGCTGACCGATACGATCACCTACCTCGAAGATGGCGATTGGGCCGTGCTGACGCGCGACGGCGTGCAGGTCTTCGATCTGTCGGGCAAGACAATGCATCGCACGTCGATCAAATCGGTCGCCAGCTCGCTGCTGGTTGATAAAGGCAATTATCGCCACTTCATGCTCAAGGAAATCCACGAGCAGCCAGAAGTGATTGCTCACACACTCGGCAACTACATCGACATGGCCGCCGGCGCGGTCAAATTCCCCGCTCTCGGCATCGATCTCGCAGGCGTGACACGGGTCACAATCTCCGCCTGTGGCACCGCCTACTATGCCGGCCTCGTCGCTAAATACTGGATCGAGAAATACGCCCGCGTGCCCGTCGAAATCGACGTCGCCTCCGAGTTCCGCTATCGCGAAGTACCGCTGACACCGGGCGGCCTGGCCGTGTTCGTCTCGCAATCCGGCGAAACAGCCGACACGCTCGAGGCGCTTCGTTACTGCAAGCGCAACGGCCAGACCATTGCCGCTGTCGTCAACGTGCGCACGTCGACAATCGCGCGCGAAGCCGACACGATCCTACCGACGCTGGCCGGGCCGGAAATCGGCGTCGCTTCCACCAAAGCGTTCACCAGCCAGCTTTCCGTGCTCGCCTGCCTCGCTATCGCCATCGGCCGCGCCCGCGGCACCATTGATGCGGCCAAGGAAAAAGAACTGGTCAAGGCGCTCTCCGAAGTCCCGCGCCATGTCTCCTCGATGCTGCACAACGAAAGCTTCTACGAAAAGCTCGCGCATGAAATCTCCAAGGCGCGCGACGTACTTTATCTCGGCCGCGGCGTGAACTTCCCCATCGCCATGGAAGGCGCGCTCAAGCTCAAGGAAATCTCCTATATTCATGCCGAAGGCTACGCCGCCGGCGAACTCAAGCACGGCCCGATCGCGCTCATCGACGAAAACGTGCCCGTCATCGTGCTCGCGCCTGAAGACG
The DNA here is from genome assembly GCA_963847145.1 of uncultured Alphaproteobacteria bacterium. Classification (GTDB taxonomy): domain Bacteria; phylum Pseudomonadota; class Alphaproteobacteria; order Rhizobiales; family Hyphomicrobiaceae; genus JABFRJ01. The sequence continues at coordinate 591,542 of CAWJYN010000007.1, read as the reverse complement.
AGCTGTTCGAAAAAACCGTCTCCAACATGCAGGAAGTCGCCGCCCGCGGTGGCCAGATCGTCCTCATCACAGACGCGCCCGAGGCGAAGGCTGGCTGCCGCCTGCTCAGCCACATCAAAATGCCGAAGGCTCACCCCTTCACTAACCCGCTGCTCTACGCAGTTCCCATGCAAATGCTGGCCTATCAGACCGCCGTCTTCATGGGCACCGACGTCGACCAGCCGCGCAACCTCGCCAAGTCCGTGACGGTGGAGTGACAGGCGGCACGCCGCCTCGTTGCGGCCGGAACAGGGCGGCAAGCCTCTGTTCCGCAATCGCTTATCTGGCTGACCGCGTATCACCGGTCCTGGAAATGCCGCAATCGGGCGCTGTTCTGCACTCTGCCACCTACGGCTCGTCTCAAATCCTGTGAACCCATTTGACGATGGTCGATCACTCCAAGCGTCCGCACAACGAGCTGCCGTCACGCGAGGCGCGCACCAGCGGCATCGGCGTTCGCATTGCTGCCGTGGCACTTGCCGTGTGTCTGGCCATGCCTTCCATCAGCCATGCCCAAACGGTCGACGTGCCGCCCGCCAAAGCCACAACCAAACGCGCCAAGGCGGCACCGGCCGGCGACGCGGCGCAGCAAGCAGCCCCACCGGCCACCAAACGCGATCCTGCCGCCGCTCAAGCCGCCGTCGAAGCCGGCGCCAAACTTCTCGAAACCGGTAAAACCGATCAAGCTGTGGCCACGCTGTCGTCCGCCATCTCCGGCGGCAATCTTCCGCCCGGCGTGATGGCCAAAGCCCTCTATCTGCGCGGCGCTGCCTATCGCAAACAATCCAAACCCGCCCTCGCGATTTCCGACCTCACCAGCGCCCTTTGGCTCAAGGGCGGCCTCAGCGAGACCGATCGCAGCGACGCGACCCAGCAACGCACCGCCGCCTACAGCGAGGCAGGGCTCGGCGAGCAAGGACAAGCAGGGTCCGCAACGCTTGGCACCGCCTCGCGCAAACGGTCCGACGGAGCGGTTGCCACCCTCGCACCGGACGGCACCTCCAGTTCCGCCAATGCAAGTTCAGGCGCTACAAGTTCTGGCGCTACAAGCCTGTTTCCGAGCTTGTTTGGCGGCGGCGCATCAGCAGCAGCCAGTGCCGCAGAAACAGCCACGTCCAAACCGGCTCGCCCCCAGCGGCAGCCAGTGGAAACGGCTGCGCCAGCGCCATCCCCACTGGCAGCCCCCCCAACGCCGGTCCGCATCGCCGCAGCCACCACTGTCGTACCAAAGCCGCCGGCATCCGCGGCAACAAGCGCTGGTCAGTTCCAAACCCGCCTTGCCCTTGTCCGCACGAAGGCCGAGGCCGACGCCATCGTCGCCAAACTCAAAGTCCAGCACGCAACAGCTCTGGCCGATAAAGCACCCAGCGTCGGCGAAACAGCCTTCGGCAACATGGGTGCGTTTTTCCAGGTCCGCGTGGGGCCGTTTGCGACTGCGGCCGAAGCCAGCGCGCTGTGCGGCCGCCTCAAAGGTAGCGGGCTTGATTGCGTCGCCATCAATAATTGACCAGAACCGCGTCGCACATGGCGGCGATTGAGAATGCTCCGGAGGGGTGCCCTTTTCGCAGCTGCGTGATAGCGTCCCGCCAACAGAACCGGAATAAGTGGGAACACCTGGCGCGGGGCTGCACCGGGCGTGTCTCCTTGAAGCGTCAGCGGGCAGGCAAGTGATGCAGGATAAAGGACGGCCGGGTCACCAGGCCAGCGACCATGAGCGGTCGGACCTGTCGGAGACGCTCGCCAAACTGGCCGAGCCAGATGCCAACACGCCGATGCGCGTTGGCGCCCGTTTGCGCAACTATTTTCTGACCGGTCTCGTCGTTGTCGGCCCGGTCACCATCACCCTGTACCTCGCCTGGTACGTCATCAACCTGTTCGACAACTGGGTGAAGCCATACATACCCGCAGTCTACAATCCCGACACCTATCTTCCGTTTAATTTGCCCGGCTTCGGTATTCTGTTCGCCATCGTCGCCCTCATCATGATCGGCGCCTTGGCCGCCAATCTGATTGGCCGTTCAGTGATCAGCTCAGGCGAAATGATGCTTGGCCGCATGCCGGTGGTGCGCAATCTTTACCGCGGCACCAAACAGATCTTCGAAAGCGTGCTGCAGGCCTCGTCGCAGAGCCAGTCATTCCAGAAAGTCGGCCTGATCGAATTCCCGTCCAAGGGCATTTGGGCCATTGTGTTTGTCACCGGCCCTGCCTCAGACGAGATCACCGCCGCCCGTCCGGCCGATGATCTGGTGAGCGTCTTTATGCCGACCCATCTGCTGCCGCCATCGGGCTTCGTGGTATTCGTCCCACGCGCCTCCATCGTGCTGGTCGATCTCACCGTTGAGGACGCCGCCAAAATCATCATTTCAGCCGGCATGGTCAATCCTGGCGCGCAGAAGCGGCTGGCCCAGCTCGCCGCAGCCGCCAAGCGTGTCTGACCACCGGACGGACTTCTGACACAACCGCCGACATCCGCATGCAAAACCGTCAGCCACCCACCTTTTGGCCGATCCGGCTCCGTCCTTCGGCTATGCTGTGCCCGGCAAGTGTGGCCCCCCTGACCCCTTGATTGGGTTGCGAAACCAGCCGCTGCGTTAACATAGTGTGGACTCGTGAGGTGCCGGCCGGTGTTCGTCGGGCACGGGGTAACCGTAAGCGTACGCGCGTTCCATCGGGCACGCCACCGCATGCTGCGGCCGCCCGTCGCGAACCGTAACCAACCGCGTCCGATCCGCGTGCGCAGTCGTAAACAGCGGTTCGAGTTTCGGCGCTGAACGCCGGACAAATGACAGCACGGCATACTGTAGGGCGGGAGGTTGAGACGATGACTTCGACGCCCGCTGAGCGACCGCGTCGCGCCATTCGCGCAGCCCGCACGACGGCCGTTGTGCGCAGCAGCCGCCAGCCGCAGCCCGCCAAGGGCACGCGCCTCACAGCCAAGCCCAAGCCACGCCCAGTCCCTGCCGAAATCGAACTGGCCGCCGCCATGATCGCTGTCGCCGACGACGAACCCGTCGTCGAGGTCATCATCTCAGCCGACGGCCATGCCCCCGACCGCCTGCCGTCAGCTCCGTTTAACTTCGGCAGCGGCCTCTCGTTGGATGAAGCACTGCGTGGCCCCATCGGCGACCAGACAGGTCACCGGATCGGCTATCTCCAACAGCTCATCGCCTTTGTCGGCACCGACCACAGCACCATCCACGGCCGCGATGTGATGCTGATCGGCTATCTGGCGCTGGTCCATGACCGGCGCGGGCGTGGCGGCTCACGCAAGCGTATCCGCGCCACCCGCTGGCAAGGCTGCTACCAGCATTTTCCCTGGGAAGATTGGCGCGCCGGCCGCCCCGCCATCATCGAGGAGATCATTCTGCCGCGCCTTGGCACATGGACCCGCAGCGGCCAGACCGGGCTCAACAAGGCCGGCCTCACGCGCCTTCAGGCCGAACGCAGCGCCCGTGTCCGGCTGGCCTTTGCTGGCCCCGGCGGCGCTTGGGACGAAGACAAGGTTCTCGTGCGCTTCGATCTGCTCGCCGAAGCGGGGCTGATCGGCGAAGACACCGTCGTCCCAGCCGGCACACCCAAGAAACGGCCCGCAGCGCCACCCACCGCGCCAGACATCAGCCTCGGCCGCGCCTTACATCCTGGCCACCGCCGCATCCTGGCCGCCGGCATCGGCCGCCTGCGCGCCGATCTCAAAACGCGTCCGGTCGTCTTCGAGCTGATGGATGAAGCCTTCAGCCTCTACGAGCTCCAGCAGACCGTCGAAGCCATCCTCGGCCCCAACCTGCACAAGCAGAACTTCCGGCGGCTCATCGAAACGACAGGCCTGGTTGAGCCGACCGGGCAGATGAAATCACACACCGGCGGACGCCCCGCCAAGCTCTACCGTTTCCGCCGCGACGTCCTGCTGGAGCGCCCCGCGCCGGGCCTCAAAATCCGCACCTGACCCCATCGCGCGCCGCGCCACATTGACAGCCCGGCCCTCCTGCCTGCCCTTGTCGGTAACGTGAGAACCGCACCACGGAGACCGCAGCACGCATGCTACGAACGATCCGCATCGTCGCCTGGACATTGATCGCCCTGCTCGGCGGCGCCGTCGTACTCGCCGTTTCGGGTGTCCGCTTGCCGGGCATGCCGCAAGGCCCACTCCCGCTCGCCGCCAGCATCGGCGGCCCCTTCTCGCTACCATCAACCGCCGGCGGCGCCGTCTCTAGCGACAGTCTCAAAGGCAAGCCGTTCGCCATCTTCTTCGGCTTCACCTATTGCCCCGATGTCTGTCCGACCACACTGCTCGACTTGTCCAACACCATCAAGCAGCTCGGCCCCGACGCTGATCGCATGCGCTACGTGTTCGTCTCCGTCGATCCCGCCCGCGATAACATCGACCAGCTTAAGCTCTACCTCACGTCGTTCGACCCGCACATCATCGGCGCCACCGGCACTGAAGCCCAGATAGCCGATCTCGCCCGCGCCTATCGCGCTGTCTACGAAAAGGTGCCGGCCAAAGACAGCTACACAATCAACCACACGGCCACCACCTACCTGATGGACGCCAACGGCCAGTTCCACGGCACGCTGGCCTACCAGGAAAACGCCGACGTGGTGTTGAAGAAGCTGAAGCGGCTGATTGCAGGAAAGTAGCTGGCGGGACGCGAACAGGATCGCCCGGAGCATGCCGCAGATCGATTTCATAATCACCGCAGTGCACGGCTCAAACCCTTCGCCAATCCTCATGCTCGCACACGGCGCCGGCGCGCCCATGGACAGTGCTTTCATGGAGCAAATGGCGCAAGCGCTCGCAGCCTGCAGCGTCACTGTCGCCCGTTTCGAGTTTGCCTACATGGCCCAGCGCCGGCAGGGCCACGGCCGCCGCCCGCCACCAAAGATGGACGCCCTCTGCCAAGAATACCGCGGCGCCATCGCCGCTTTGCGGCTCAAGTATCCGACCGCGCCCCTGATGATCGGCGGCAAATCCATGGGCGGCCGCGTCGCCAGTCTGATTGCCGATGAATACTTTGCAGCCGGCATTGAAAAGCGCGCAATCCGCGGCTGCGTGTGCCTGGGCTTTCCGTTTCATCCACCCAAGCAGCCAGCCAAGCTGCGCACCAGTCATCTCACCGGCATGCGATGCCCTGTCTTGATCGTCCAAGGCACCCGCGACAGTCTCGGAGAGGAAACCTTGGTGCGCGGCCTAACGGTCGCATCGACTATCGAACTACAATGGCTCTCCGACGGCGACCACGACTTCAAGCCGCGCGTGGCGTCCGGCCACAGCCATCAGCAGCATCTGGCCACCGCTGCATCTGCAGCAGCGGCATTTGTACAACGCGTGTGTCGCTAGCACACTATTTCCACGTCAGTCGCGCGTGACCATCCGTAAGTTGGCTCAAGCGTTCGTGCGACCCAACCGGCACCAGCACCCGCACCGGCCGCGCCTCAACCCTTCGGCGCCGCCAGCCCAACCGGCTTGCCGACCACCGTCACAAACAGGTCATCCACGACCAGCAGGCGTTTGGCCACCCGCCTGATGTCATCGAGGGTGACAGCATCGACTTCAGCATTCCGGCGGTCGACATAGTCGATGCCCAGCTCTTCGCCGAGAAAGTACAACAGCTGATTGGCAATCTTCGAGTTTGTATCGAACCGCAGCGCAAACGAGCCTGTCAAGTTGCTCTTGGCGCCTTCGAGTTCCTTCGCCGTCACGCCGTCGTCGGCCATGCGCTTCAGTTCTGTGCGAATGATGTCGAGCGACTGCGCCATCTGCTCGTTCTTGGTGGCGACGCCGCCACCGAACAGCGACGACGCGTCATAAGGCTGGATGTAACTCGACACCGAATACGCCAGCCCGCGCTTCTCGCGCACTTCTTCCATCAGCCGCGCTGAGAACCCACCACCACCGAGGATGTGATTGAGCACAAACGCCGCCATGAAGTCCTTGTCTTTGCGGCCCATCGCGCCGAGGCCGAAACGCGCCACCGACTGCGGCACCGGCATCTCGATGACCTGCAGCTTCACCGCCGGCTTCGGCATCGTCGGCGCCACGGCAATCAGTTTACCGGCGACCGGAAGTGCGCCAAAAATATCGTCGATAAACGCCGAGGCCTCCGCCGCGTTGATATCGCCGACAATAACAATCCGCAACGTCCCCTTGGCGAACACGTTCTTGCGATACGTCTCAAGATCGGCCGGGGTGATCGTCTTCAAGCTCTCGACCGTGCCACCGCCCGGCCGGCCGTAGGGATGCCCAGGAAACGCATTGGCCAGCCACTTTTCATTCGCAACGGAATCCGGATTACGCGCCGCCGCAGCACGGCCTGACAGCAGCTGCGCGCGGACGCGCTCATGCGCATCGGCATCAAAGCGCGGCTTATTGAGTGCGAGCTTGAAGAGCTTCTGGGCTTCGACGCGGTTCTCGGTCAGCGTCTCAAACGAGCCGTAAAGCTGATCGCGGCCGTCCTCGAACGACATGCGCATTGCGAGTTCTTCCATGCGGCCCTGAAACGCCTGCGCGTCGAGATCGCCGGCGCCTTCGTCCATCATGCCGGTGAGATAGTGGGCGAGGCCTTCTTTGCCCGCCGGGTCCTGCGCGTTGCCGCCCTTGAACGAGAAGCGCAGCGCCATCAGTGGCACGCTGTGCTCTTCCACCAGCCACGCTTTGATGCCGCCGGGTGTCGTGATGTCTTGGATTTTCATAGCCTGAGCCGCCGTGACAAGAGAGTTGGCGAAAACTGCGAGCAGCACGAACGCGGCTTGCGCGCCACGCTGAAGCACGCGAGTGGGGGACTTCATGGAGGAAACCTCACGACAGAACGATTGCAACACGACGATGCAACACTGGCCTTACGACTTCTTTTGCGGCACAGCGGCCGCAACAGGTTCGACCGACAGTGGCGCCAACGTGCCCGTGACCGAGCGCTTGAGATCCAGATGCTTGGCCGCCGCATCCCGGATTTGTTCAGCCGTCACCTTGGCCAGCTCCTGCGGCCACGCATCAATCTTGGCGATCGTACTGCCGGAGACCAGCCCCCAGCCATAGCGGCGTGCCAAGGTCGACTGATTGTCGCTCTCATAAATGTACTCCGCGATGTAGGCCTTCTTAGCCCGATCGAGTTCTTGCGGCGTTACCAGGTTTGCTTTGAGATCAGCAATGACAGCATCGATCGACGCTTCTGCCTTCTCAATCGACCCACCGTCGGCAACCACCGCCGACAGGCCGATCTTGCCACTGTCCATATTCGAGCCGGAGTAATAACCGCCCGCCGACGACGCCACCTGATCAGCAACGACCAGCTTCTTGTACATCCGTCCCGTCGTGCCACCGCCCATGATCTTGAGCAGCAGATCAAGCGCCTCGGCTTCACCCGCGGCAGCCGACGTGTAGCTCGGTGCGAGATAGTGGCGGCTGACCGTCGTGCGGCCAGCGCGCTGATCCTTGAGATCGACACGGCGCGGCGCACGCGCCTCCGGTTCACTCGGCCGCACGCGCGGCGCGCCGACAGCGGGGTTTGATTTCAGTTTGCCATACGTCGCTTCGGCCATCGCCTTCACGCCTTCCGGCGTCACATCACCAGCAACGACAAGAATGGCATTATTGGGCGCATAGTATTTTTTATAAAACGACAGCGCGTCGGCCTGCGACAGCTTCGCAATCTCGTGCATCCAGCCGATCACTGGAATGCGATAGGGATGATTCTGATACAAGGTTGCCGACATCTGCTCATCGAGGATCGCCGCCGGGCTGTTCTCTGTCCGTGAGCGGCGCTCTTCCAAAATCACATCACGTTCGGTCAGCACTTCTTTCTCGGTCAGCTTGAGGTTGACCATGCGGTCCGCCTCCATCTCCATCACTTGTGGCAAGCGATCCTTGGCGATGCGCTGGAAGTACGCAGTCACATCGTTGGACGTAAACGCATTGTCCTGGCCGCCAAGCCGCGCGACGATCTTGGAGAACTCGCCGATTGCGATTTTCTCTGTCGACTTGAACATGAGATGTTCAAGGAAATGCGCGATGCCGCTGGAGCCGTGCGGTTCATCTGCGCCACCCACACGATACCAGACCATATGCGTAACCACCGGCGCCCGCGTATCAGGGATCACCACCACCTGCATGCCGTTGTCGAGTTTGAATTCCGATACGCGGCCTTTCGCGGTAGCGGCCATCGAAGCGAAGCTTTGCATGAACATGAGGGCGCTCACGGCTGAGAGGGTGACGAAAACGGCAGCGGACACACGCGTTACCAAACGTGCTCGCGGCAGCGGCGACTGGGACATGCGTAAACTCCATGGCGGAGGACGGCGGACGACTGGTGGCGCGCACGTCTGCAGACTGATGACGTACGGGAAACGTGCGGCGAGATGTGGGGCGGCACGGCCAGAAGTCAAATGACATCGGCGTAATGCGCCATTGGCCAGCCAACGCCCAGCCACGTAGGGTGTTGACACACGATAAGCCCACCACTGATGGTCAGCGAACGCCGCGCAGTCAACGCAGTCGATTTACTTCTTGAAGAGATCGCCAGCCAGCCCGCACGGACCGTAGGGGCTCTTAGGCGCTGCAGACGGATCGTTGACACGTTCCTTCCAGCTCAAGTCACCCGTGCAATAGGCCTTGTGCAGCCGCGCCCGCTCGGCCGCCGCATTCGCCTTCAACTTTTCCGGATCATTGAGGCTGGTCACCGATGCGGTCGCCAAAGTGTCCTCGCTGCCCGGCGCCGGCAACCGCTGTGCATCGGGCGGTAACACCAGCCCAGACCGCGGTGTCATTTTCGGCTCCGCGCGGGCGCGCTCTTGCGACGCCGTGCTGACGCCCAGCAGATCAAAGATCTTGCCGTTGACTTCAGTGCCTTCGAAACAACCGCCGAGCGCCAGCGCCGGACTGACCACCACGGCCAGCAGCAGTAGCCGCGCCATAAAGCGCTGCAGGCCCAGTGCGATCATCCCTTGTGCGATCATCCCCTGTGCGATCATCGTCCGCATCATCTCGTCGCTCGTCATCTTGTGGGGCTGCACTGGCCCCGACGCACCCTGCAAGCGGCCGCGCCGCCCAACCTGCCCAAACCCTAATGATCGCTTTGCGTTGGCTTTGTGGCAGCGCGACCGTTGGCTAGGGCACCTTCCGGATAAACCGACTCATACAAGAGTCCCACAACACCGGCAACGATGGCCACATCGGCAATATTGAACACGTACCAGTAGAAGCCGTACGCATGCAGCGAGAAAAAGTCCGCCACGCCACCCAGCGTCAGCCGGTCGAGCCCATTGCCGACAGCCCCGCCGATAATCAACCCAACACTGAGCGCCGCCAACCGGTTTTCCACCCCACGGGCCAGCCAGACCGCCAACAACGCCGATGCCACCGCCGCAAAAGCCGCCAGCGCATATTGCCAGCGTGCATCAGTGCCCGTCAGGAAACTGTAACTGACCCCCTTGTTGAGGACGAAGTACCAGTCAAAGAACGGCGTGACGATGATCCGCTGCCCCTCGGTCATCCCCACCTTCAGCAGCATCCACCACTTGTGCGCTTGATCAGCCAGCAACGTGGCCAAAGCAACGCCAAGGCCAGCCCGCGAAAACGGTCCCCAAAACAAACGGCGGACAAGATGGGCTGGCTTTTGGGTCATGGCCTCACAGATGGCCGCCGCGAGTGGGGTCAGGCCTCAAACCCACTTCGAGACAAGGGCCAACCCCAGCGCAACCAGCAAGCTGAGCGTCGGATCTTTCATCAGCAGCGGCGTCACGGGCGGATAGCCGAAATTGAAATACTTGGCGCCAACCACTAAAACTGTAATGGCCAACGCCAGCAGATAGAGGACGTAACCGAATACCCGTCCCATGTGAGACCCCTCGTTTAACGCAACCAGCGCTACTCTGGCACAAGATACCGCTGCCGTAAATTTGCAGCGCAGCAGACGGTACGAGACGCACCGTCTGCTGCACGCGCTTCAGGTTACTTCTTCGCAGGGGCAGCCGGTGCTGCAGGTGCTGCGGCCGCTGGTGCGCTCGGTGCTGCTGCAGGCACAGCAGCTTTAGGAGCAGCCGGTGCCGCCGCAGCCGCTGGTGCGGCAGCCTTCGCAGCAGCGGGGGCCGCAGCAGCCTTCGCCGGGGCTGGAGGCGCACCCACGGCATCACCGATGCACTTCTTCAGGAAACTGACCTTGGCCGCGCCCGCCAGCTTCTTCTCGCCAGATTGCGTATTGCAGGTGGTCTTGGCGTCGGTCACGCATTTACCCATGAAGCTGGTCTTGGCGGCACCCGCCAACTTCTTCTGGCTCGCTTCTAGATTACAAGTGGCGCCAGCAGCCATGGCGGCGGCAGGAGCGGCAGCAACCGGCGCCGGCGCCTTTGGCGCGGCTGGTGCGGGCGCGGCAGTTTGTGCCACGGCCGCCGTCATCAGACCGGCGGCGAAGGTGGCTGCAAGTGCAAAAACTTTCATACGATCTCTCCCTTGGGACTGTTCCGAATATCAACACGATGGTGAAACGCCAACCGGCGTACCGGCCGCACTAAGGCTTTCAAAGCCTGACTGCAGCCTGAACAAGCGGTGCAACCAGCCAAATGCAGCACTGATTCTCGCCAAAAGCCCACACCGCACCCCGCACTTCGACGCCCGTCCCCCGCCCGCGACCCAGTTTTTCCCCTGCTTCGTCAGCCGCGCACCCAAAATGCCAAACGGCCGCCCCTGCCCGGAGCGGCCGCCGAAAGTCCAAACCTGCCGTGCGCGTCGCCTCAGGCGCGCTTCGGCACGTCCACATAATCGCGTTGCGGCGCACCGACGTAGAGCTGCCGCGGACGGCCGATCTTCTGCTCGGGATCTTCGATCATTTCCTTCCACTGCGCGATCCACCCGACCGTGCGCGCGACGGCGAAGAGCACCGTGAACATCGACGTCGGGAAGCCCAGCGCGCGCAACACGATCCCAGAGTAGAAGTCCACGTTCGGATAGAGCTTCTTCTCGATGAAATAGTCATCATGCAGCGCGATCTGCTCGAGTTCCATCGCGGTTTCCAGCAGCGGATCGTTGATGCCGAGCTTGCCAAGTACTTCGCGGCAGGTTTGCTGCATCACTTTCGCGCGCGGGTCGTAGTTCTTATAGACGCGATGCCCGAAGCCCATCAGGCGTTGACCGGAGTTCTTGTCCTTGGCCTTGGCGACGAAGGCCGGGATGTTCTTCTTGTCGCCAATCTCCATCAGCATCTTCAGCGCGGCTTCGTTGGCACCACCGTGCGCCGGCCCCCACAGGCACGCGATGCCGGCTGCAATGCACGCAAACGGATTGGCACCCGACGACCCGGCCAGGCGCACCGTCGATGTCGACGCGTTCTGCTCATGGTCCGCGTGCAGGATAAAGATGCGGTCGAGTGCGCGCGAGAACACCGGATCGACATGATACGGCTCGCACGGCACAGCGAAGCACATCTGCAGGAAGTTCGACGTATAATCGAGCGCGTTCGACGGATAGATGAACGGCTGCCCGATGGAATACTTGAACGCCATGGCGGCCAACGTCGGCATCTTCGCAATCATCCGATGCGACGCGATCATGCGCTGCAGCGGGTCGTGAATATCCGTGCTGTCGTGATAGAACGCCGACAGCGCACCGACCGAGCCGCACATGATCGCCATCGGATGCGCGTCACGCCGGAAGCCCGAGTAAAACCGCGTCATCTGCTCGTGCACCATCGTGTGGCGCGTGATGACGGTGCGGAACTCGTCAAGCTGCTTGGCCGTCGGCAACTCGCCATGCAGCAGCAGATAACACACTTCAATATGGCTCGATTTTTCGGCCAGCTGTTCGATGGGATACCCACGATAAAGCAACACGCCCGCATCGCCATCGATGAAGGTGATCTTCGACGAACAGTTCGCCGTCGACGTGAAGCCCGGATCGTAGGTGAATTGCCCCGTATTGGCGTAGACTTTGCCAATGTCCATCACGTCCGGGCCGATGGTGCCCGAGCGCACCGGCATGGTCGTCTGTTTGCCCCCGGTGATCAGTGTTGCAGACTTGACGGCGTCCTGTTTGTCAGGGGCCTTGTCGAGTGCGTTCATGGCGCAGGTCCTTCGTCAGATGTTTCAGGCGCACGCCGGTAACGGCGCGCGGCCCGTGCAATTGGGGGCCATCGTCTCCCCGAGCCTCGCGCGGTGTCGCCGTTGATACGGACGCATCCGGTGGATCTGGGCCGGCGCTCACAGCAGCGATGCAATGAGGGCCTGATGTTGTGTCGCGACCGCGCCGCAGACGAAGACCGGCCGCGGCACTGCCAGATGGCCTGTCCCAGCGTCCCTATCATCGGGCGGACAATACTCCAGCACAACGACGCCTAGTCTATTTTGTGCACTGCGACAAGCTGTCCGGACGCAGGAGAGGGGCGCAATGAGCACAGTGTTGCTGATTTTCACGCCCGGTTGAAATACCGTGGCTATCTGGTCGGCTTCGGCAGGCTGTCGAGGTCAGCGATATACCAGTCCTCGGCCTTCACGACCGCCGGGTTCTCGCCATTGGCGTAAATCCAGCTATCGACAGCCCAGCGCTGGCCGCCCTGATTTTCGGCCAGAATGGCCGTCCAGTGGGTCCATCCTGCAACGCCGCGCAGATAGTTTTCCTTAGCGAACGGCACGCCGACTTTGTGATGGCGCAGCAGCCCGGCGTTGGCCAACACGGTCAGATAACTGGTCGTATTCGTCGATTCATCGACACAGTCCTGCTGGGTTGGATCGCCGCTGGCCGCGAAATCCATGCCCGGCCGGTCGGAGTGAGTGCCGATTGCATTGCCGACGCGGGTTTCAATCCATCCAATCGCATACGCCACGCCGCGCCGCTCCTCGTCGGCCGTGTCCGCCTTCGTACGCCATTTGGCCATGATGGCCGACAGCTGGCCGAGATCAGCGTCCGCGAACCGGAAGCGCGTTTGTTTCTGGCAGCCATAAGCGTGGCAGACGGTCACAGTCGCGCCCACCGGCTCAGGCACACCGAACGTCGCGTAGTGGCGCTGCGCGGTGCCAAACCCCTCGTGCGTGCAGGCGCCGAGCAGCAGCGGCACCACGAAGGCGATCAGATATGAAAGTCGGGTTAGCATCAAAATGCGGCTAGCACTGCAAGTGATTCGACGCCATTGGCGCGGCGGCCACAGCAAGCGCCGTTCACAGATAACCGGCGCTGAGCAGACATGCTGTCCGGAGACTTGATACCGCCAGATGACAATCACATAAATCGATCAGCTCACGTATCAGACGGCCACCCGCAACCGAGCACCACCGGAGATCCCGATGACCATCGTCAAGAACCTGTTGGGGGTTTTGTTCATGCTTGCTGTGTTCGGCTTCATGGGCTGGATGCTGGGTGGCGACTTGTGGGCCGACTTTCAGCACCGCAACGACACGTTTGAGAACGTCCGCGACGCCAGGATCGTCAGCGCCAAGTGCAAGTCCAAGCTGTTCGTCATCTCGTTTTGCGATGTAAAGGCGCAAGGCGCGAGCATTTCGGGCAACGAACGCGAGTTCAGTTATTTCATCCTCGGCGGTCTCGGCGACGAAGGCATCGGGCTGCGGCGCGCACAGGGTTCAGGACTGGCCACCAGCCGCTATCTGACAACGACCACTGGCATCGACTATCTGACGACCCGGATCGTCTCATTCGTAGTACTGATGGGCATTCTCGGAGCCATCGTGGTCGGCCTTCTCCTCGCTTTCGGGAGCAAGGGGAACAAAGAGGGCTGACCAGGTTCAAGCCACGCTGAGATGAACAGAGTCTCATTTTGATTGTCTGACTTTCCCCCTTGAGGCTACGGCAGTGACACAAGTGCGTTACGGTTGGAATGCTCAGCGCATCCGGCCGTTTTGAAGGCCATCTTGACCGTCTTGGTGACCCACCCTCCACCGCTTTCCCGGAATTTGGGCAGCGCGCTTCAGCGCGTCAAATATCCGGGACCTTTACCCGTCGAAATTTGGCTCCGAAGGCTCACCATCGACTGGGAAAGATCCCGGCTCTCCGCGCCAAAACGTGCTCCGGCCGGGAACGCGGTGGAGAGTGGGTCGCGTTACCCATCAACGCGGTGGTGTTGCTGACATAGACATACGTTAATCGAGTAAGCCCTCTTGCTAGGCAGAGGAAAAAATCGCCGATTCGGCGCTGGTTGCGATTTCCACAATTCAAGCTGAAATACCTCTCGCAAGGCAGGCATTTCCAGACAGCGCAACTCTGCTCTATGCTGCCACGATGACCAACCATCACGCACCTATTCACATCATCGGCGGCGGCTTGGCCGGCTCGGAAGCCGCCTGGCAAATCGCACAGGCAGGCGTGCCCGTCGTGCTGCACGAGATGCGGCCTCAGCGCATGACCGACGCGCACAAGACCGAGGGCCTTGCCGAGCTGGTGTGTTCGAACTCGTTTCGCTCCGACGATGCCGCCAACAATGCGGTTGGGCTGCTGCATGAGGAGATGCGCCGCGCCGGTTCGCTGATCATGGCGGAAGGCGACAAGGCTAAGCTGCCCGCTGGTGGTGCGCTCGCGGTTGACCGCGATGTGTTCTCGCAGGGTGTGACGGCAGCGCTTGAGGCGCATCCACTGGTAACTATCGATCGCGGCGAAGTTGCTGGCCTGCCGCCGGCCGAGTGGGACAAGGTGATTGTTGCAACGGGCCCGCTCACCTCGCCAGCACTGGCACAAGGCATTCTGGAGCTCACTGGCGAAACATCGCTGGCGTTCTTTGATGCCATCGCGCCGGTCATCCATCGCGACAGCGTCGATATGACGATCGCCTGGAAGCAATCGCGCTATGACAAAATGGGCCCGGCGGGCACGGGTGCCGACTACATCAACTGCCCCATGAACAAGCCGCAGTACGAAGCCTTCATCGATGCCCTGCTGGCGGGCGATAAGACAGTCTACAAAGAGTGGGAAGCCAACACGCCCTACTTTGACGGCTGCCTGCCTGTCGAAGTGATGGCCGAGCGCGGTCGCGAGACGCTGCGCTTCGGCCCGATGAAGCCGGTAGGACTGGATGATCCCCGCACCGGCCGCTGGCCCTATGCGGTCGTGCAGCTACGCCAGGACAATGCGCTTGGCACGTTGTGGAACATGGTCGGCTTCCAGACCAAGCTGAAACACGGCGAACAATCGCGCGTCTTTCGCATGATCCCGGGCCTTGAAAATGCCGAGTTCGCGCGCCTGGGCGGGCTGCATCGCAACACCTACCTGAACTCGCCCAAGTTGCTCGACGAGACCCTGCGGTTGCGCGCTCAGCCTCGGTTGCGCTTTGCTGGCCAAATCACCGGGTGCGAGGGCTACGTGGAAAGCGCCGCCATCGGCTTACTGACAGGCCGCTTCGCTGCTGCCGAACGTTTGGGGCTGGCGCCTCAGCGCCCGCCCGTCACCACCGCGTTTGGCGCGCTTCTCAGCCACATCACCGGCGGCCACATCACAGCCGAAACCGAAGCCGAGCGCGAAGCCCTCCGCGGTTCGCGATCCTTCCAGCCCATGAACGTGAACTTCGGACTGTTCCCTGACATGGACGCACCGACCACCGACGCTGACGGCAAACGGATTAAAGGCAAAGATCGCGGCTTCGCCAAAAAACGCGCCATGAGCGCCCGCGCCTTGGCTGATCTCGGCGGTTGGCTCACCGAGCACCGTTTCACTTGACGGTTGCCGTAATTGCGTGCAGGCGACAATTTCTGCAACCGGCACCACAATGTATGAGCGCCGTCCCTGATTGCATAAATGGCTTCCTCACGTGAGCGACGCGCCCGAACCACTGCCCAACACTTCGTCACGCGCCGCTGAGCCCCGCAGCGCGCTCATTCTGCCGACCTTGATCGCGTTCCTGCCATTGGCATCGCTGGCGACCGTGTACTTCGTCTTGCCGGTTGTTGCACCGGCGCTCACCGCACAGGTCGGCCTGCCGCCCGAGGCTTACGGCTGGCTCGGCGGCGCAATCGGCGCCGGATCGGTCACCTACTACATCGTCAGTCACGCCATCACGCCAGTCTTGGGGCCTGTCGGCGCGCTCCGGCTTGGTCTGCTGATTTCGATCATCGGCGCCCTCCTGCTCATGTCCGGCACCTGGTCGATGATGCTCCTGGGCGGCGCCATGACGGGCTTCGGCTATGGCGCGACCACGCCATCGGGGAGCCAGATCCTCGCCGATTTCACGCCCAAAACTTCTTGGGCGACGCTCTTTTCATTGCGGCAGGCGGGCGTTCCGGCCGGCGGCGTCCTTGCCGCCGGCGTCGCCGGCTACGCCTTGGAGGACCACGGATCCAACGTGGCGCTGTGCGGCGCACTGATCCCCGTCCTGCTCACCACCGCATTTTTGTTCACAACGCCGAACCACTTCAATCGAGCCCGCCCGCTCGAGCGCTTTTCTGCTGCACGGCTGTTCGATTGGCAAAACGTGCTCCAGCCGGTTCGCAACATCCGGCAGGTTGATGGCCTTGCAACACTCGTTGCGGCCGGCGCCGGGCTCGCCATGGGCCATGGCGCGGTCACTCAGTTTCTGGTGATCTACCTCAATAGCGGCCTCGGCCTGCCACTCGCCTACGGCGCCATGTTGTTCGCCATTATGCAAGCCTGCGCCATCGCAGGCCGGGTGATCATGGGCGCGCTCGTCGACCGCTTTGGTTCGCCGATGTCGGCCTTGCGGCTGTTGGCGCCGCTCTCGGCTTGCTCCTGCATCACACTCGCGATGTTCGCCGCCGACTGGCCATTAGCCATCCAAATCACCGCGACTGTCATCATCGGCATGACCGTCGGCACCTGGAATGGCGTCTATTTGGCCGAAATCGCGCGCCGGTCACCATCCTCGCAAATTTCGTCGGCCACCGCGAGCTCCGCCGTCTTCACGTTCCTCGCATACATGGTAACACCGCCTCTGGTCGGCGCGCTGGCAGCCTGGCTGGGCTGGCGGCCAACGTTTACGCTGATCGCCCTGGCACCCTTGTCCGCCGGGCTGTTGCTGTCCTGGCCCGCAAACAGGGCCGCTGCAAAAGAGTAAGAGTTGGAGCCGGAATTAACCATGCAGAAGGCCACCCCACTCGTCCCGATCCCCCGCGCTCGTCCCGGCACCAAGCCCGCAGCGGCCAGCCCCCTTGCGCATCTCTATGATCAGGCACGCGCTGTCCAAGAGGAATCCACGCCCTTCCTCGCACCACGCATGATCGCCTCATTCTGTTTCGGCCTGGTCGTCGCCCTCGGATTGCAGCAGTGGCTCGCGCCGTTCCGCGGCGGCCCGCCACGCGGTTCCACCCTCTTCAACGCCGAAGGCCCGCCAGCCATCCCGATGCCGCCAGCCATCCAGCCGGGCTCGGGTTCAGCCAACAGCCCAGGCAACAGACTAACTTTGGCATCACTCTTCCAGGCCGACGCGCGTTCTCCCTTCGGACGGCCATCCGCGAGCGTCTCGGCCGATGCCGCCTTCACCCTCGCCGACACCCAACTCCGCGGCCTCGGCAACACGCCCCCCAACCGTCTCGAAGCCAGCTATTGGCTGCGCCATGCACTCGGCCAGTCCTTCCGCGATCCGCGCGTGCCATGGGCTTTGACGCAGCTCGGCGCGATCTATGCCGCACCCGACGCCGGCGTGCCCGACTTCAAATCCGCCAGTCTCGTCTGGCAGATCGCCGGCTCGATGGGCGATCCGGTCGCGACATGCTATCTTGCCCGCATGCATGAGTTCGGCATCGGTGTCGAACGCGATCCCGAAACCGCGCGCCGCATCTACGGCATTGCCATGAAAGCCGGCGGCTGCCCCGGCCTCAACGACGCTATCGGCCGCTTGCAGTAACGGCCACCGCGCGCACCACAGAGCACTTTGCAGGCTATGCCGACGACACCCACGAACGACGCCGCGACTTTCGACAAAACCGAAGTCGATCGCTTCAACGCGCTTGCTCAGCAATGGTGGGATCCGAACGGCAACTTCAAGCCGCTCCACAAACTCGGCCCCGCGCGCATGACCTTCATCCGCGACGCCATCCTCGCCGAACTGCGGCCAGGCCCGCCCACACCCGGCCTCCGCCTCCTCAACGGAGTCTCTGTTCTGGACATCGGCTGCGGCGGCGGCCTAGTCGCCGAACCCCTCGCGCGCCTCGGCGCCAACGTCACCGGCATCGATCCGGCACCCGACACCATCGCCGCTGCCGCTGCCCACGCCGCCGCGCAAGGCTTGACCATCGACTACCGCGCCACCCGCGCCGAAACCTTACGCGATGCCGGCGAGACCTTCGATGCAGTCCTCTGCCTCGAAGTTGTCGAGCATGTCCCGGATGTGCGCGCGTTTCTCAGCGTCGCAGCCCCACTCGTTCGCCCGGGCGGCGTAATGATCCTCTCCACCATCAACCGCACGCTCAAATCCTACGCACTGGCTATTGTGGGGGCCGAGTATGTCCTCCGCTGGCTGCCAGTCGGCACCCACCAATGGAACCGCTTCCTCAAGCCGGACGAGTTGGCTGAACACACCCGCGCCCTCGGCTTCACGGCCCGCCCGCCTACGGGGATCGTCTTCAATCCCCTCCAGGATAGCTGGTCACTGTCACCCGACGTGGACGTGAACTATCTCATGGCGGCGCGCAAACCCTAACGTTCTGCGCGCCAACCGCCACCTCACACGAACAAGAAATCCGTCGCCGTCAGCGTGGCGGCTGTAACGCCCAGCAGCGCAATGTCGTGACCGCCGTACGTCACATGCGCGTCAGCGCCCACCTGCGTAATTGCCAGCTGCCCAAACGAAGTCAGCCCAGCCACGCCCGCAAACTCGATCTTGTCCTGCTTGCGCGTAAAGTCGCTGATGGCATCGTTGCCCCAGCCCGCCGCAAACGCGAACACATCCGAGCCGGTGCCGCCCGTCATCCCATCATTGCCAAGGCCGCCCGCCAGCCGGTCGTTGCCCCCGCCACCGGACAGCGCATCATTCCCATCCCGGCCGTCGATGCTGTCGCTGCCGCCGCCGCCATCGATCGCATTCGCGCCGGCATGACCCATCAGCATGTCGGCAAACGACGAGCCCTTGAGATTTTCGATAGCTGTGAGGTCGGCCGCCGCCGTGCCGCCAATCATCGCGCGGACTGTCGTCGCTGCAAGATCAACCGTGACACCCCCACCCGCCTTCGAAAAGTCAATCGTATCGCTCCCGGCGCCGCCGTCGAACACATCATAGCCTGCCGAGAACAGCAATTTATCAGCGCCGGCACCACCAAAGAGCTTATCGTTGCCGTCGCCGCCGTTGAGCGTGTCGTTGCCATCATTGCCCGACAGCAAATCGTCACCGGCATTCCCGTTGACAGTGTCATGGCCGCTGCCGGCCGCAATCGTATCCCGCCCGCTACTTCCAGAGATCACATCGTCGCCGGCGCTCACCTGATAGGTCCATAGCGCGGCGCCGGACGGCATCACCGGATCGGCCTGCCGCACGCCATCAATCGTGACCGTGTGCGTCGCGATCCACCGGTCATTCAGCGCATCCGTATCGGCAAAATCCTGTAGATACCCAGCAATGCTGACGGTACCCGCGCCGCCATTGCCAGCATAGCTGTTCGCCCAGATCGCCACGTCTTCCACGCCCGCGAGGCGGATACCGTCCATCGCGTTATTGCTGATCGCGACATGATCAATATCGATGTGGCTCGCTTCCTTGATCTCGATCCCCGCGCGGCCGTTGCCAGACAGCGTACCACCGGTGATGTGGATCGCATCCGTCCAGCCGCGAATCTCGTTGTCACCGGTCTGCACGGATATACCCGATCCGCCATTGCCGGTCGCAGTGTTGCCCGTCATCGTCACGTCATGCGAGCCGGTGACGATGTTAAAACCGTGCCGCCCGTTGTTATAGGCCACGTTGTTGATCAACGTCACGTTGGAACAGAAATCGATGGTGAAGCCATCAACCCCGTTGTGGTGCGCCGAGCTGTTCGTGATGCTCAGCCCCACAGTCTGCTCGTGCGGATCAAAGCCATAGCGCGAGCAATTCATGATCTCGACATTGTCCAGGCTGATGTTGGTGTCCGCCTGCGCAGTGCCGGGTTTGGGACCACAATAGAACCCATCGACCGATCCCGTCGTGTGTGCCGCGTTGCCGTCAATCGACAGGCTCTTGATGCTGACGGCATCGATAGTTGCGTAGCTGCCATCAGGCAGCAATTTCCCGCTGTCCGTGCGGATGATACCGGTGACCGACGTCGAGCCATCGGCCAGCTTGAGAACGGTCGCGCCGCTGCCCGCGCCTTCGAGCGTCGTGTTGGAGCCGATCTTGAGACACCCGTCAGCGGCTTTGCCCGTGCCAGCCACCGTCCATGTCCCAGCAGACAGGCTGACGGTGCCGCCGCCGTGGCTTGCAGCAGTGCTCAACGCCATTTGGATGGCAGCCGTCTGCTCTTTGGATGTCGCTGTATCAGCCAGGTCAATTTGAAACGATTGGCCGTCAATGGTCCGATATGAAACGCTGAGCATGACTGTCTCCGTGAGTTGCGCTGCAATGTCACGGTTCGTGCAAAATTTACGCCTTTTCAAGAAAACGCTGGCCGCCAGATGCACACACAAAAATGGCGCGCCGCTTAATGGTTTCTTCACCGTCGTCGTCAAAGCTTGGCCAGCTGCGTCGTGCTGCACCCAACGCGACGGGACATTTCAAAAATGCGCCTGCTTGTTGTCATTCTCGCCCTTCTGGCGGCTGGTAAAGTCGCGACGCTGCAGTGGCTGCATCGCGCCGCCAGCGACGACGTGATCGTATCGGCTTACCGTCCGCGCGCACTTGATGCCTGCGCCAACGAGGCCCGCCGGCTGTCGCCGCCGGTCGATGTGGCCAGCTGGGCGGCCGACACAACCATTCGCCTCGAGATCGGCCGCCGCGGCCGTGGCGTCCGCGTCTGGCAAGTTGACGATCCAGCGTGGCCAGAGCGCTTCCGCAACCCCTACCTCCACCTCGAAAGCCATAGCGCGCGTGCTCACATCCGTTGCGAGTACGATATCGTCAATGGTACCGCCGCCGCAGGCCGCATCTGAACCGCCGCCCAAGCAGACAGCCAGACAGGCAAACAGCCCGGCCGCAACGTGTTTCCAGACATTTCGAAACAGGCGTTTATCAAAAATTAACAGTTTTGAGGCGCGACCTTTAACGCTGTCCAGCCATGCTGCCGGGCAAGTGAGCGTTTCGGGGTAGTGCGTTGACGTGTGGCAAAAACAGTGCGGCCCAGCTGCATCAAGGGGAGTACGACGGCAACCGCCGTGCAATCACCCCATGAGCACCGCCGCAACCACTGCAGCCTTGAGCGCCCGCCTGACAGGCTCCACCAACGCGCTCACCGGCCGTCCGCCCCGCTCGCGCCGCGTCGCGGTCGATCTCGTCGCCTTCGGTGACGTCACTGGCTGCCTCTGCGGCGGACTGATCGGCGGTCTCGCCGTCGTCGCCCGCGGCGACAGCGACGTGATGTGGCTCAAGCTGGTGCAGGTCTGCCTGCTCACCTCGCTATTTTGCTACTTGTGCCTGCGCCACTTCGGTTTCTACGACACCACGCGCCTCGACCGCTTGATCATCGCCCCCGCACGGATCGTCGCGGCGCTCGGCCTGGCCATGATCGTCATGTATGGCCTCGGCCTGCCGGTCGGCACCCGCGTTGACCACACCCGCACCTGGTACGGCGTCTGGCTGCTCAGCAGCACGGGCTTGATTGCTGCCAACCGCTGGCTGGCACGCCGCGCACTGAGCCCGCATGGCCCGCCATGGTGCCTTTCAGACACGCCTTGCCATCTACGGCACCGGCACCCTGGCAGAGCGCATCGCAACCCAGCTGTTCACACCCCGGAGCACCATCGTCTTCGCCGGCACTTTCGACGACCGCATCACCAAGAACCGCACGTCGGATGCCGGGCCCGGCCGCCTCGGTGGGCTCGATGATCTCATCGCGCTAGGCCGCGCTGGCAGCATCGATCAAGTCATCATCGCACTTCCTCAATCAGCCGACCGCCGCTCCGCTGAAGTGGCGCGCCGCCTTGAGCAGTTGCCTGTCAGCCTGCACGTCGTCACGCATTTAGCCGGCGATCTCGTCGATCCCGCATCCGCCCATAACGTCTCGGCGCTCGGCAACGTCGGCCTGCTCGACATCAAGACCAAGCCACTCGCCGATTGGGGCCGCTATCTCAAAAGCGCTGAAGACTACCTCATCGGCGCCATCGCCTTGCTGTTCGCACTGCCGGTCATGGTCGCCGTCGCCATTGCCATCAAATGGGACAGCCCCGGCCCCGTGTTCTTCAAGCAGCGCCGCCACGGCCTCAACCGCCGCGTCATCGAAGTGCTGAAATTCCGATCCATGACGGTCGCAGCAGGCAGCGACGCGGTCACACAAGTCAACCGCCAGGGCGACGCCCGCATCACCAAGGTTGGCGCCTTCCTGCGCGCCTCGAGCCTCGATGAATTGCCGCAGCTGTTCAACGTGCTGCGCGGCGAAATGAGCCTGATCGGCCCGCGTCCGCACGCATTGGTGCATGACGACCAGTACGGCGACATGCTTGAGCGTTACGCCAACCGCCACCAGGTCAAACCTGGCATGACTGGTTGGGCACAGGTCAACGGCTTCCGCGGCCCGACCGAAACGCCCGACAAGATGCAATCTCGCGTCGACTGCGATCTCGCCTACATCGACCGCTGGTCGCTCTGGCTTGATCTCAGGATTCTCGCCATGACCGTGCTCGTCGGCTTCCGGCACAAGAACGCAGTATAATACCTTCAAAACAATTCTGGCCTGCAGATCAACGCCCAATCGCCCCGCTCGCAGGCCCAGCACCACGCAACGCGCTTAGATAATTTGCTCGCGGATGTAAGACGTCAGGATCTCAGTTGCGATGACGACGGCGAAGATCACAGCCAGCACCATACCGGCCTGCGGCCAGTCGATGTTGTTAAGCGCCGTGTCAAGCACCACACCAATCCCGCCAGCGCCGACCAGTCCGAGCACAGCACTCTCGCGAATATTGATGTCCCAGCGGAACAGCGCGACCCCCCAGAAGCTTGGCTCGACGGCCGGCCAGTAGCCATTGCGCCAAACGCTGGCTGACGGCGCACCGGTTGCCTTCAACGCCTCGATCGGACCGGGCGCGGCCTCCTCGATGGCCTCCGCCAACAACTTGCCGATGAAGCCGATGGACCGGAATGCGATCGCCAGCACGCCGGCGAACGCGCCAGGTCCGAACACTGCGACAAACAACAACGCCCAGATGAGCGAATTCACCGAGCGCGACGACACCAGGATAAATGTCGCAAAGAAGTTCAGAACCCGAGATTTCGTAATGTTGCGCGCGGCCAGCAATGCCACCGGGAACGCAAACACCAGCGCCAACAGCGTCCCGAGTGTTGCGATATGAAATGTCTCAATCAAAGCTTGATGGATCACCTTCGGATAGGCCGCAACGTCCAGCGGCCACATGCGCTTGAACAGATCCGCCGTCTGTGCCGGCGCATCCGCGAGAAACTCGGGAATAATCTCAATCGACCGCGCCGACCACACCACGGCAGCAACCGTGAACAGGTACACAGCGGTAGCGCCCAAGCCGCTCGGCGCGCGTGAACTTAGACCATTCGGCTTTGGCACCACCGGTCATTGAAACAGCTTCCTGACCTGCGTCGAGACCAGTTCGCTGACCATGATCAGCGCGATAATGGTCAGCAGGATCGTCAGCATGAAGTCGTAGTCGAAGCGCTGCGTGGCCGTGAACAGCGCAGCACCAATGCCGCCGCCACCGACGATGCCCACCATTGTCGAATTCCGCAGATTGCTGTCCAGCTGATAGGCCGTGAAGCCCGTAAAGCGCGCCAGCACCTGCGGCAGCACCCCCATCACCAGCACGCTCATGAACGGCGCACCCGTCGCCCGCACCGCCTCGACCTGTTTGAGGTTCATTTCCTCAATCGCTTCCGCAAACAGCTTCGACACGAACCCGATTGATCCGACAATCAGCGCCAGCACGCCAGCCAGCGCTCCAAAGCCGATAGCCTTCACAAACAGGATCGCAACGATGATCGGATTAAACGAGCGCAGCAACGCAATGAAAGCGCGCGCGAGCCACGAGACGGACGCCGGCATCAGGTTGCGCGCTGCCAGAATGCCGAGCGGCAGCGACAGCAGCACGCCGAAGAACGTAGCCAGGATGGCGATTTCGATCAACTCGATCATGCCGTCGCGCAGCAGCGAAATTTTCTGTGCTTCAAAATTAGGCGGCCACATGCGCGACAGAAACTTCGCCCCCTGCGGCAGGCCGCGCTCAATGCGCGCCCAGGTGATATCAAGCGTGGAAAGCGCGTAGATCGTATAAACCGCCAGCGCGAGGTAACCCGCCCGCCGCCCCCAACTGACAGGCAACGACAAAGGGCGGAGGCTGATCGGAGCGGCGGCCGCTGCAGGCTCGGTCGTCATTCCATCCAGCTCTGTCCGCCGTAGATATCGGCCAAATGATGATCTTTCAGGTCGGTGGGTAAACCGTCAAAAACAACCGTGCCACGCGCCATGCCGATGATGCGCGTTGCGAAGCGCTTGGCGAGCTCGACATTGTGGATGTTGATCACCACTGGGATCGTCCGTTCAGCAGCCAGCTTCGCCATCAGTTCGATAATCTCAACCGATGTTTTCGGATCCAGTGAGGACGTGGGTTCGTCGGCGAGCAGCAGGTCCGGCTGCTGCATCAGTGCACGTGCGATCCCGACGCGCTGCCGCTGCCCACCCGAGAGCTGGTCCGCCCGCCGGTTGGCAAATTCACTGAGGCCGACGGCATCGAGCAATTCGTAGGCGCGTGCGATATCCTCTTTCGGAAAGCGGCGCAGCCAGGCGCGCCACGCCGGCACATAACCCAGGCGGCCCGAGAGCAGGTTCTCCATCACCGTCAGCCGCTCGACGAGGCTATACTCCTGATGCACCATGCCAATGCGGCGGCGGATGGCGCGCAGATTCTTACCGCTGAGCGCCGTGATATCGGTGTCACCGAACAGGATGCGCCCGCTCGTCGGCGCCACAAGCCGGTTGATGCAGCGGACCAGCGTTGATTTCCCGGTCCCCGACGGGCCGATGATCGCCGTGATGCCGCGGCTTTCAAAATCAATCGAGATGTCGCGCAGCACAGGCTTGCCGGCGACATACGACTTGCTCAGCTTCTCGATGCGCAGCGCCGGCGCCGCTGTCATGATCATGGTGCCTTTTTCTCGGCCGGCTGCTCGGCAGCCTTCTTCGCCGCAGCCTCGGCTTCGCGCTTGGCTTGCGCCTCATAACCGGTCTTGTTGTAGGGCGTGCCGGTCTTCTCCGCGATCTCGCGGATCGGTGCCCACGTTTCCTTGTATGTAATGGCCGTGAACCGGTCGGACTTGTTCAGCTGCGCGCTCATCTCGGGCGGAAACCGGAAGGCTAGCATGCAAGTACGGATGGCGGCTGCCAGGTCTGGTTTCAGGTCATGCGCGCGGGAGAATTGCGCTGTTGGGAACACCTTGCTCTCATAAATAACCCGGATGTCGGCGCGCTTGACGTCGCCGCGATCAAGGATCCGGTCCATCACATCAGAGGCAACCGCGGCCATATCGTAGTCGCCGCGGGCGACGCCAAGCACCGACTTGTCGTGCCCGCCCGACATCAGCGGTTTGTAGTCCACATCTGGCGTCAGTCCGAGTTCCGGAAAAAAGACACGCGGAGCGAGATTGCCGGAGTTCGACGACGGCGAAGTGTGCGCAACACGCTTGCCCTTGAGATCGGCAAGCTTCTGGTAGGGGCTGTCGGCGCGCACAATGGCAGCCAGCTTGTATCCAGCGATGCCATTGGCGTCAGCAAACGCGACGATCGGCACCGCCCCCGCGAGATTGACCCCGAAGCCGACACTGCCGGTGCCGAAATCTGCGATATGCAGACGGCCCGAGCGCATGGCCTCGATCAACGCGGTCGGCGAATTTGCAGCAAAGTAGACCACCTTCTTGTTGGTACATTGCGCGACGGCGTCCATCAGCGGCTGGAAGGCCTTCTGGTAGACGACCGGCGCCTCGACGGCGGAATAGGCGAAGATCAGCGTAGACGGATCCTTCAGCTTGGCAGCATCCTTCGGCGTGTCGGCAACGAGATCATTGTCCTCGTCGCAATACAGCGTATCAAGCTGCCCGCGATTGCCGCAGCTATCCTGCGCCGCGACGGGCAAGGCGAGCAGCATGGCATACGCCATAACGGCGATGTGAGCCGTCCGCATGAGATCTCCTCTCAAGGCTTCGTCGCCGGTGGCGCGGCTGCGGGTGGCGCCGCTGGTGCAGCAGCTTTCTTCGCAGCCGCTTCGGCTTCCCGCTTCTGCTCGGCGTCGTAGGCCGCCTTGTTGTAAGGCGTGCCGGACTTCTCGGCGACCTCACGCACGACCGCCCAGTCCTTCTGGTACGAGATCGGCAGGAATCGATCGTCGCCATTGAATTCCTTCTGCATCTCTGGCGGGAAGCGGAACGAAAAGAAACACGACTTCAATTTTTCCGCCAGCTCCGGCTTCAAGTCGTTGGCATGCGCGAAGGACGATGTCGGAAACACCGGACTTTTGTAGATGATGCGGAATTCATCGAGTTTAATGGTGCCGCGCGTCGCCATGCGCTCGAACACATCAGACGCAACGGCCGCCATATCGTAGTCACCGGAATTGACGCCCATGATCGATTTGTCGTGGCCACCCGACATCAGCGGTTTGTAGTCATCATCCGTCTTCAGACCCTCTACCGGAAACAGCACGCGCGGTGCGAGATTGCCGGAGTTTGACGACGGCGCAGTGTGCGCGACGCGTTTGCCCTTCATATCCGCAAGCGTCTTGTAGGGCGACGAGGCTTTAACGACGGCCAGCAGTTGGTAGCCGCGCACGTCGGCGCCAAGGCCCTTGGCCGCGAACGGGACCGCCCCGGCAAGATTGACAGCGAAACCTGTTGGCCCGGTCGAGAAGCCGGCAAAGTGCAGCCGGCCCGAACGCATCGCCTCGATCTCAGCCGAGTTCGATTGGACCGGATAGTAGACGATGGCCTTGCCCGTGCAGGCCTTTAGGTGATCGGTGAACGGCTTGAACACCACCGCGTAGACGGCAGGATCTTCAACGGGTGTGTAGGCCCACACCAGGGTCGATGGATCACGCCACTTTGCCGGATCCGTCGGCGCGTCAGCGACGAGATCCTTGTTCCGGTCACAATACAACGTATCGAGCTGGCCGCGATCCGGGCAGGCGTCTTGCGCGGTGGCGGGGCTGCTAACCCCGATCAGACCAATAGCCAAAAGCGCGGCGACGGCCGGCGCAGCAGCAACGTGCTTCAACATTGTGACGTTTCCCTTAGCCCTCCAGGTTCGCCCCGGATGATCAGCGCCAATAGTGCCCTATGGCTGTGCGCTGTCAATCGAACCAGTGGTTTGGTCCCTACAGATCTCGGCCACCCACCAAAAACCTGTTCGGAAGCAACAAAGTGTTGTGCCCTTCCGTCCCAAAGCCAACCCGGCCATCGGCTGTGCGGCGACAATGAAACCAGCGACCGGCCAGCCCAGCGTATCAGCCGCGACTGACAAACCGATACGCACCGTCTTTGCGTTCAACCCAGCCAAGGCCGGGCCAGGGTAGGTGGTAGCCGAGCAGCGCCATCTTATCGGTGGCGAGCTGATCGAGCAGCGCTTTGCGTGTGGTGCTCGCGCGGGCGCGATCAAGATCAGGGCCCCACGGCCAGTCGGGGCGTTCGAATGAAACGATGGCGTTGGTCAGCGCGTCACCGCCGATAAGCAGCGCAGTTCCGCCAAAGTCCAGGCGGACAGACACATGGCCCGGCGTGTGACCGGCCGTGTCGATCAGCGTCACGCCGGGCACGACCTCGGTGCCGGCTTTCACCGCATCGATGCGCTTTGCGAGCAATCCCAACCGCCGCGTGGTGCCAATGGTGGCACCCTTCAGCGCATCCGGCATCTGATCAGCCACGCCAGGCTGCAGCCAGAAATCGCGCTCCACCGCCGTCATGACATGCCGCGCGTTGGCAAACCGCGTGTCGTCGTCGAGCGGATCGATAACGCCCCACAAATGATCGGGATGCGCGTGCGTGAAAATCACGTGCGTGACATCGGCAGCTGTGATGCCAGCCTTCTCGAGCCGGCCGGGAAAGCTGCCGAAGGTCGGCATGAAGTCCGGCGTGCCGCCACTGTCGATGACGATGAGCGCGCCGGGTGTTTTGACAACGACGACGTTGACCTCACCCTTGATGCCAGCAGCCATATCGCCCCGGCCGGCGAATAGCGCGGCTTGCTCTTTCGGGTCAATCCCAGGCAACGCAAACGAGGTTGGCAGGCTCATACTGCCGTCACTGATGACGGTGATCTCTGCCGCACCAAGCTTGAACGCATGCGGCGCGGCTTGCGCGCAGGCGGGCGTAGCCAGCGCAACACCAGCTCCGGCCGCGAGCGCAAACACATCGCGCCGCGAGGGTGTCGTCTGAGAACGTCCGCCATCGCCGCGCATGCTGTTTGTCCTCAGCCCACAGGCCTAACTGAACATGTCAGCCGTGATGCCGGCATACCAGCCGACGTTCTCTTCCTGCGTCTGCTTGCGCAACGCGGCTGTTTCACCGGTCTTGGAGACAAACGTTTCGACCGCAAAGATCTTGCCGTCCTTAGGCTCATAGCGGCCGCCGACTTTGACCGTGTCGTCGGTCTGGATGAGCGACCAGCAGGTGTTGGTGTAACGCGCCGGGAACGTCTGTCCCTTAGCCAGCTCGCCGCGCACCATCATCGCTGCAACCTTGGCCTGACTGTTGGCCGAGAACGCCGACTTCGGCATATCGCCGGGAATGCACGCGTCGCCGACGATGTAGATGTTGGCATCTTTAGCCGACTTCATGCTGGCCGGATCGATCGGGCAGAAGCCGCTTTCGTTGGCCAGTCCCGCGTCGCGCGCAATTTTGCCGGCCATCTGCGCCGGGATCACGTTGACAAGGGCCGCGTCCTTGTAGGTCTCAAATCCGGTCACCACCGTACCGGTCTTCGGGTCGACCGATTTGATGCCATCGTAGATCTTGGCGTTGATCCATTCGACCATACCTGGATAGTGCTTCTCCCAGCCCTCCTGGAAAAGCCCCTGCTTGGAGAACGAATCCTTTGGATCAAGCACGATGATCTTGCACTTGCTCTTGCCGGCAGCTTTCAGCACGTGCGCCATCATCGAGACGCGCTCATAGGGGCCCGGCGGGCAGCGGTAGGGATTGGGTGGCGCGAGCATCACAATGACGCCGCCGTCGGGCACCGCATCGAGGCGGGCTTTCAGCAACTGCGTCTGCTTCCCGGCCTTCCAGGCATGCGGCATGACTTCTTCGTGTGCTTCGCCCCAACCAGGCACGCTGTCGTATTTCAGATCGATGCCCGGCGAGAGCACAAGGTTGTCATAAGCGAGCGTTGCGCCATCGGCGAGCCTGACTTGCTTTTTGTCACGGTCAATCGCTGCGGCCGCTTGATGATTGAGCTTGATACCATATGCAGACGCCAGCTTGTCGTAGGTATGCGTGATCGCCTCCATTGGCTTGTAGCCGCCGAGAACGAGGTTGGAATGGAAGCACGTCACGAACTGTTTGGCCGGTTCGACCAGTGTCACCTCGATGGCGCCGGCGCTGTCTTTGGCGATGTACTTGGCCGCCGTCGCGCCACCGGGGCCGCCCCCGACCACGACGACTTTGGCTTTGCCCTGGCCGAGCACGGCAGGCGCGCCGAACGCGAGCGAGCCAAGCGCTGTGGCCGAGCCACCAATGAAATGGCGCCTATTGAGACGTGACATGTGATTTCCTCCTCAGAACACTCTTTTTTTGTGATGCGCGGCACGCTGCCGGCGCTCATGTCTGCCAAACTACTTTTTTGCCTCCAGCCGTCCATAGTACGCCGCTAGAGCCGCCATTTCCTCCGCATTGAGCTTACCGGCAATGTTTTGCATGACGTCGTTCTTGCGGTCTTTGTCCTTATACGATTTCAGCACGGCAACGAACTGATCTTCCGGCCAACCGACAATCGCCGGAATGCCCTTCTCCTGGCCGTCGGCGCGGTGACAAGTGACACACTCACCGGCAAGGTATTGCCCAAAGGCCGGGTCCGCAGCATGGGCAGCATTGCCAAATGCAAGCATGGCGAGAACCGCGAAACCCGTAGGTTGGGTCAAGTGTTTCAGCGCGACCCAACACCCGCGGGCGATGCGCGAAAGTGTTGGGTCGCGCGAAGGCTTGACCCAACCTGCAGGCATCCATCGCGCCTTATCGACCATACTCAATCCACCTTCGGACCGGTTTTGCTGTCGGGCGTTACATCAAGCATGCGGGCGCGGTTGAGGACCGTCGCGTCCTTTTTACAGTCTTTCATGCAGGGTTTGCGGTTCCAGAAACGCTTTTCAGCTGCCTCCCGGTCGTCGTCGTAAAATCCACCAGCATTGGGCATCTTGATGGCCTGCATCGTTTTGGCGTTCATCTCAAATTTAGGGTCTGTGATGACGTCGTTGAGTTGCAGCACGTAGGCGGTCAAGGCATAGACTTCATCGTTGGAGAGCGACTGCGCATTCCCGAACGGCATCGCGCGCTTGATATAGTCGAACACCGTCGACGCATAGGGCCAGTAAGAGCCAACCGTCTTTTCAGGCCGGTCGTGCTTCAGTGTACCGTGCCCGCCGGCCAGCGTTGGCCACCGATCTTTGCCCTCTCCAAATTCGCCGTGGCAGCTGGCGCACTGGGCCTGGAAGATCTCTTCGCCTTGCGCCGCAGTCCCTTTGCCGGGCGGCGCGCCGTGGCCATCCGGGCGGACGGCAATGTCCCAGCCTTTGAGTTCTTCTGGCGACAACGCGCGGCCGATCCCGAGTTTTTCGGCGGAGACCGGCGCCGCGATGAGCAGCGTTACAGCGGCAACGGTGAGCACTGCGCGCCAATCATGAAATCTCGACATTTTCGGTCTCCCCGTTGGAGCGCACAAGCCAGGTCTGGATGCCGTTGTTGTGGTAGATGTTGTTCAATCCGCGCACCGCGCGCAGTTCGTCTTTCGTTGGTTGCACGTATCCCGTTAAATCATGTGCGCGCGATTGGATCAGCAGTTCCTCACCCTTCCAATCGAAGTCGACATAAAAGCGCGTCAGCGAGCGATCAAGCACAGGGCCATCGATACGCGCCTCGCGCCAGTTCTTGCCGCCATCGAGCGTCACGTCGACACGCGCGATCGTGCCACGCCCCGACCACGCCAGGCCCGACAGCACGTTGCGGCCTTTGACCAACAGCGGCGCTTCCGGCGAGGGGTTCGTCACCACGGACTTGGCGTCCATAATGAACGTGAACTGACGCGCACGGCCATCCGTCATCAGCGTCGTGTACTTCGATGTCTCTTCATGTGTGAACCACGGCTTGTCACCGACCTCGATACGGCGGAGCCACTTGATCCAGAGATTGCCTTCCCAGCCGGGCACCACGAGACGCAGTGGATACCCTTGCTCGGTGCGCAAGGCTTCGCCATTCATTTTGAAAGCCACCAAGCAATCGGCCAGCGCCTTCTCAATGGGCAGCGAGCGCGTCATGGCGGCACTGTCAGCACCCTCGACCAGCAGCCATTTGCCCTTTGGCTTCACGCCCGCTTCATCGAGCAGCACTGACAGCGGCACGCCGGTGTACATGACGTTGTGCACCATGCCATGGGTGAACTGGCAGCCGTTGAGCTGCGCACCGCGCCACTCCATGCCGGAATTCGCCGCACACTCCAGAAAGTGCACCCGGTTGGTGCGTGGCATGCGCATGATATCGCCGACCGTGAAGATCAGCGGCTTGTCGACCAAGCCATGCAGCATCAGCCGGTGATCGGCAGGATTGATCTCGGCCGCACCGCCATGATGGCGTTCAAAACACAAGCCGTTCGGCGTGATGATGCCATCCAGCGCATGCAGCGGCGTAAAATTGATCGAGCTTTCGCGCGACGCCGTCAGCCATTCCACGTCGCGGCGCACGACATGCTTTTCGTACTTTGACGGCTTGCCGTAGGGGAACTTCGCAACGCCATCGCCAAGCACTTGCGTCCAGCTCGGAATCTTCGGCGGCAGGTTCTTGGGATTGCCGGCAGGTGCAGCCTGCTGACCAAGCGCCGTCGTTGCGGTCGCCGCAGCCACACCGCCCGCGACCGACGCCGTCAGAAACCCGCGCCGTGAGGGACGCTTCGGCACATCGTCAGTTTGATCGGCCATGGTAGCCTCGAAAGTTTACTGATGCCCGCTAATCTTGACGGCGTCGGCGGTGGGGGCGGCGATGGTCTTTTTGGAAGTGATATGTTTGGCGACGACATCCCAGATGGGTGGACCTTCGGTGCCTTGATTGATGCTGGCCCAACCGGCGACGGTGTAGTCTTTTGCCGCCTCGATCGCTGCGCCGGACTTGAGCAGCGTCATCCCCGAAATGCGCTGGCCGATGGGTTTGGACACGTCGATCGCATAGCCAAGCCCGCCTGTGCGCACCATGTCGCCGCCCTGCTGGTAGTAGGGATCAGGGTTGAACAGATTGTCGGCCACGTCTTCGAGCACCTCTTTCAGGCGCGCGCCGCTCATGGACTGGCGATAACAAGCCGGATAGCTCATCGCCGTGGCGTTGGTGATGTCTTCGAAGGTGATCGCCTGCCCCGGCAGGATCGACGTGCCCCAGCGGACCCCCGGTGACAGCGCAATCTCGGCGTCGCGTTCGGTGCGGATGGCGTCGCAGATCACATCGTCGAGCGTGCCGCCGAAGTTGCCGCGGCGATACAGCAGACCCTCCGAAGTGCCAAGCACGCGAGCCAGATCAGCGGCGAAGGGTGCACGCTGCTGGGCAATCGCCGCCGCGACTTCAGCGTCAGGCGTGATGGCATCCGAGAACACCGGGATCAGCCGGAACTTAAAGCCCTTGATCGCCTTTCCCTGCACATCGAGATCGAGCCGCGAAACGAACTTGCCGTGGCAGCCCGACGCGATCAGCAGTGTCTTGCCGATCTGGATCGCCGCAGGCACCGCATCATGCGTATGGCCCGTCAAGATCACATCGATGCCGGAGACGCGTTGCACCAACTTGCGGTCGACGTCGAAGCCGTTGTGCGACAGCACGACGACGAGATCAGCACCCGCCGCACGCGCGGCATTCACTTCCGCTTGCATCTCGGCTTCACGGATTCCGAACGTCCACTTCGGGATCATCCAGCGCGGATTGGCAATGGGCGTGAACGGAAACGCCTGGCCGATGACGGCGATCTTCGCACCACCCCGCTCGAACATCTTCTGCGCCGGAAACACCCGGTCTTCGAACTCGCTGTCGCGGATGTTCTGGGCGAGAAACGGGAAAGGCAGTTTGTCGACGATGTCTTTGACGCGGCGCTCACCGAGCGTGAATTCCCAGTGCCCAGTGATGGCATCGGGCCGCAGCAGGTTCATGACGTCGACCATATCCTGGCCTTCGGTCTTCAGCGATGTCCAGCTGTTAGTCCAGGTGTCGCCGCCATCCAGCAGCAGCACCTTGTCGCCGCGCTCGGCGCGGATGGCTTTGACCAGCGTCGCGATCCGATCCAGACCGCCCATGCGGCCATAGGCCTTCGCGAGCTCCGTAAAGTCGTCATGCGTCAACGCATGCGCCTCAGCCGATTTCGCCGGCAGCTTGAATGCCGTTCTGAGGTCAGCGCCGGTCAGGTGCGGGACTTTGCCTTTGGCCTCGCCGACACCGATGTTGATGGACGGCTCGCGGAAGTGCAGCGGCATCAGCTGGCCGTGCAGATCGGTGATGTGGACCAGCGTGACGTTACCGAGCGCCTCGAAGCGCAACAAATCAGCCTGCGTCAGCTTGCCCTGGGCAGCAACGCGTCCGAGCGGCACGGCACCACCCGCCGTCAGCGTCGCCGCCGCCGAAGCTGCCGTCAGAAAATCACGCCGCGAGATCATGAGGCGTCCGCCATTGAGCATGCCTTCGGAATTCGCGCACAAACGGCTGCGCGCGTTGAACGAATTGGACTGTCGAATTCTTTAGCCGACGGTGACTTTTTGTTCGGCCTTATAGACGGAGCCATCGTCGTCGAGCCAGGCGAAGGTGAAGGTGCCCGTCTCAGGCACACGCACAAAGAACGACTGGTAAGGGTTGGCGGAGATCGCCGGATGCCAGTCAGCCTTCAGGATCTGCTTGCCGTTAAAGCTCGCCGTGAATTCCTTGATGATCTTGCGCGGCACGGTCGCACCAGCCGAGTCTTTGCGCTGGCCGCTTTCCATTTCGTGGCTGATCAGCGTTTTGACTTCGATGATCTCACCGGCCTTGGCGGTGGTGGGCATGCGGACACGGGGCGTCGGTTTTGGGGTTTCGGCCATCTTAAAGTCCTCAAATGGCAATGCGCTACAAGGCGGCAGGGACGGGAGGGCGGCAGGGATGGGTGTGCGTCTCAGCCGCCGCAGCCGCCGATGGTCACTTTCACTTCGCGGGCCGCCGTGAAGAGATCGCCGTTCGACATTTCAGCGACAGCGACAATCCGCTGCGTCGAGGCAAGCCGGATGCGGATCGCTGCAGAGGCCTTGGGGCACATCGGCGTAAAATGGAAGTTGGCGACCTGCGGGTTGGGATTGCCTTCCGCGAAGAAGTGCACCGCCTTGACGTAGTCGGCCTCCGTCATCGGGCTTTCGACTTCAAAGCTGAGCGGCACAACGAGGCCGTTCTCAGCGATCGTCGGCAGGTCGATCTTGATCTTGCCTTCGACAGCTTTCTTGTCGCCATAGAGCTTCTTGATTTCAGCGGTCACCTGCTCCGGTGCAGCACTCGCCGCGATCGGGAACACGGCGATGGCGGCGAACGTGCCAAGCGCTGTACGGCGAGAGAGCAGCGGTGCTGTTGCGGGCTTTGACTTCTGCATTTCCATCCCCTTCGACTGCGGCGCGATGCTGTGACCGGCGTGCCATGCGCGCATGCCTGATTGCTTATCAGGTTTTTAATACATAGCAGAATTAGCATATGTGCATGCGACCTTGCAAGCCACCTTCAGTCCCCGCTACACTGTTTTTTATCGCAGATGCGCGCAAGCCAGCAATAGATCTGGCGCGCCGCCAGATCTTGCGGCATTTTCGTGAGGGGAACATCGATGCGGAAATCTTGGTGGGGTAGCATCGCAGCAGCGCTCATGGTGTTTCCGGCAGGCGCCTTCGCGCAACCGGCAGCAGACGCGACCGAAAAAGAAATCGAAAAATACCGGGCCATGATCTCCGATCCCATGGCCAACCCAGCTTATTTGAACGTCGACCGCGGTGAAGTCCTGTGGGCCACCAAGCGCGGCAGCAAGGCCGTGTCGCTTGAAGGCTGCGACCTGGGCGAAGGCGCCGGTAAGCTCGCGGGGGCCTATTCGAAATTGCCGCGTTTCTTTGCCGACGCCGGCAAGGTGCTCGACCTGGAGCAGCGGCTGTTGTGGTGCATGGAAAACGTCCAGGGTCTCGATACCAAAGACGCCATCAAGCGGCGCTTTAGCGGACCCGGCGTCGTCTCCGATATGGAAGATCTGGTGGCCTATATCGCCAACAAATCGAGCGGTCTGAAATTTGCGATGCCGCTGGCCCATCCCAAAGAGCAGGAGATGTACGCAGTCGGCGAGGCGATTTTCTTCCGCCGCTCGGCCGTAATGGATTTCAGCTGCGCGACCTGCCACGCCGAAGAGGGCAAACGCATCCGCTTGCAAGGTCTGCCCAACCTCGCCAAACCGGGCAAGCCGTCGCAAGAAACGATGGGGTCGTGGCCCACCTATCGCGTCAGCCAAAGCCAGATGCGAACCATGCAACACCGCCTCTGGGACTGCTATCGCCAGATGCGCATGCCGCCACCGGACTACGCCTCAGACGGGCTCACCGCACTGACTGTGTATCTCACCAAAAACGCAGAGGGCGGCGAGATCCTCGTGCCCTCGATCAAGCGCTAAGCGGGAGGATCAACTCATGAAAAACGCACTTAAAATCAGCGCGGCTTTGATCGGCTTCACACTCGCAATCTCCGGCACCGGGCAAGCCCAGCAGGTCGCGAAAGCTTCGCCGGAGCTTGTCGAACAGGTCGTGAAAAACACGTGGAAGGCACCGGCCGAAGGCTGGCAAGCGCGTGTCGACCAAGACGAGACGCAGCGCATTTGCACGGAGACGCGCAACAATCCGAAGGGCGCTGAGTTCGACAAAATTGTCGCGCGCGAGACAGCGGCGATTGCTTATCCAGCCGACGGCAACATGCTCGGCGATTGGAAGGCGGGCGAGCGCGTCGCCCAGATCGGCACCGGCGGCCAGTTCTCCGACAAGGCCGATGGGCCGCGCGGCGGCAATTGCTACGCCTGCCATCAGATGGCCGCGAAGGAATTGAGCTATGGCACGCTCGGCCCGAGCCTCGCCGAGTATGGCAAGATCCGCAAATACGCGGCAGCCGACGCCAAGGCAGCCTACGCAAAGATCTTCAACGCACAATCAGTGCAGCCGTGTTCCAATATGCCGCGCTTCGGGCACAACAAGTTCCTGACCGAGCAGCAGATGAAAGACGTCACGGCCTATCTGTTCGACCCGGCAAGCCCGGTCAATAAGCCTTGACCGCGGCCCATGGGGTCAGACCCATCGGTCTGCCACCAACGCACCCCGGAGGTTATGATGGACTGGCTTCGAACAGCGATCATCGCAAGCCTCGCGGTCCTGCTGCAGGCAGTCGCGCCGCTGCATGCGGCTGAGTTGTTGATGTTCGAAAGCCCAGGCTGTCACTGGTGCATCAAATGGCATGCCGAAGTGGGGCCAGGGTACGCGAAGACCGCTGAAGGCCAACGGGCACCGTTGCGGGTGTTGCAGCTGTCACAAGGCGCCCCTGCGGGCGTGGCGCTTGCCACGCCCGTCACGGTGACACCGACCTTCGTGCTGGTTGATCGTGGCCGTGAGACCGGTCGGATCGTCGGCTATCCAGGTGCCGACTTCTTCTGGGGATTGTTCGCGCAGATGCTGAAGAAGTTACCACCGACTGTGGCGCCGCCAGTGGAGCAGCGTGCGGAGCAGCGTGCGGACAGCGTGCGGACACCTCTGCCACCAAGCCGGCCGATGCCATCGGCAACGTTGCACGTCTGACCTTTTAAAGCGGAGCCCCATGTCTCGCATCTTGCCGCAAGCGGTGGAAGACGCCCTCGAAAGTGGCCAGGAGGTTTCCCCTGAGCTGCAGAGCCTCATGCAGAAAGCCCGCAAAGCAAGTGACTTTCTGAAAGCCTTGGCGCATGAGAACCGGCTGGTGATCCTCTGCCTGCTGGCAGAGCGCGAGCGCTCGGTGACGGAACTCGAAGGCCTGTTGGCCTTGAGCCAGGCAACGGTCTCCCAGCAACTGGCACGCTTGCGTCACGAAGGTCTCGTCGAGACCCGCCGCGATGGCCGGGCAATCTACTATTCGATTGCCGACGAGACGACACGCCGCTTCATCCAGGCCATCTACGACAAATTCTGCCGCACATGAGCGGGGGCACACGCTGACCTGGGATTGGGCCATCACGGGTGGGTTGATCAGCGGCGCGCTCGCCGGCGGCGGCGCGCGCTATGGCCGGTTGTGCACCATGGGGGCCATCGAAGATGCCCTCGTGGGCCGCGATTTTCGCGCGGCGAAGGCCTGGGGCGTGGCGTTGGCGGTGGCACTGCTTGCCACGCAGGGTGGCGTCGCTGGCGGACTGATCGATCTCAACGGCGCAGCATTTCAATCGCGTGATCTGCACGTGGCGGGTGCGGCCCTGGGAGGATTGTTGTTCGGCTTTGGGATGACTTTGGCAGGCACCTGCAGCTTTGGGCTGCTGGTGCGCGCGGGCAGCGGCGATTTGCGCGCAGGCATGACGGCTTTGGTGGTCGGCATCTTCGCCTTCGCGGCAACGTCAGGCCTGCTGGCACCGTTCCGAGTGCACTTAGCCAGCATCGGAACACTCAGCACCGGTCCCGCTGGCGGACAGACATCTGCGCGCACAATTGCGGCAATCACCTTCGCGCTGATGTTGCTGGCGCTGCCGGTCTTTGATCGCCGGCTCCGGCGGCGGCCGCGATTGCTGCTCGGGTCAGCGCTGCTGGGTCTCGCGGTTGCTGCGGGCTGGGCGCTGACCGGCCGGGCGGTCGAGGCACTCACATTGGATCGCCCGGAGAGCCTCTCGTTTGTTGCGCCCGTTGGCCGCGCCCTGCTGCAATTCATGATGGAGCCATTTCGCAACATTGGTTTTGGCGTGGCGGCCATGCTCGGCGTGCTGGTGGCATCCGGCGCCGTGTCCACGCTGCGTGGCGAACTCCGATGGGAAGCCTTCGATGATCCCACGGAAATGCGCCGGCATCTATTCGGCGCTGCATTGATGGGGATCGGTGGCGTGGTCGGCCAGGGCTGTACGATCGGCCAGGGGCTGAGCGCTGCAAGCACGCTCGCGCTGTCAGCGCCGATCTTTGTTGCCGGTGTACTCACCGGTGCGCGGCTTGGGTTGTGGCACCTGATCGACGGCTGGCCGCCACGGTGGCGCAAATGACAACGGTTTAACCTTAACGTGCTGCGGCATAAGCACAAACTCGCATTCCTGGCCACCCAGAGCGAAAGCGCCAGAGGACCCCACCACGGAAGGCCTCTCCAGGCCACACAGAGAACCAAGGATGGCGACCTCAGCTCACCCCGGTAGGGAGGTAGCCAAAAACAACCAACCACACTCAGCGGCCTCCAGAACGCGCCCAACGCGATTAACTCTGTAGGCTGCTTTTTAACCAAACCTACCGCGCCGGGATGCGTTGGATGCTGGCACCCAAGGCGTTGAGGCGTTCGTCGATGCGTTCGTAGCCGCGCTCGATCTGCTGGGCGTTGTTGATGGTCGACGTACCGTCGGCACACAGCGCGGCCAGCAACATCGCCATGCCAGCCCGGATGTCCGGGCTTTCGACGCGCGCTGACCGCAGTTTACTCGGCCCGGCGATGATCGCACGATGTGGATCGCACAGCACGATCCGCGCACCCATCGCGATCAGCTTGTCGACAAAGAACATGCGGCTCTCGAACATCTTCTCAAACATCAAGATAACGCCGTCGCACTGCGTGGCGGTGACGATGGCGATCGACATGACGTCGGCGGGGAACGCCGGCCACGGCTGATCTTCGATCTTCGGGATATGCCCGCCGAGGTCTTCGCGGATGCGGCGCGACTGTTCTGCGGGGACGATCAGATCGTCGCCATGAACATGCGCAACGATGCCGAGACGCTCAAAACCCATCAGCGTGGAGCGGAGATGCTCGACGCCGGCATTCTTGATCGTGAGCTTCGAACGCGTCACCGCGGCCAGCCCAATCAGCGATCCCACTTCAATGTGGTCCGGCCCGATGCGATGACGTGCGCCCTTCAACGGCCGGCCACCGTGAACGGTCATCGTGTTGGTGCCAATGCCCTCGATCTCGGAACCGATGGCGACGAGAAACTTGGCAAGGTCTTGCACGTGTGGCTCAGACGCCGCGTTGCGCAGTACGGTTTTGCCTTCGGCGACAACGGCAGCACACAGCGCATTCTCGGTTGCCGTCACGCTCGGCTCGTCGAGGAACACGTCGGCGCCTTTGAGCTTGGCGGCTTTGAAAACGTAATTGCGGTCAGCAGAGACCGTGGCGCCCAGCTGTTCGAGCGCGAGGAAATGCGTATCAACGCGGCGGCGACCGATGACATCGCCACCCGGCGGCGGCAGCACGACGTGGCCGCAGCGCGCCAGCAATGGGCCGGCGAGCAAAATAGAGGCGCGGATTTTTGCGCACAGATCCGGATCAAGGTCGACGGCGCGGATCGTCTTGGCAGTGATCGTCAGCTGGTTGTTCTCAGTCCAGGCCGCTTCCGCGCCGACCGAACGCACCAGATCAACCAGTGTTTCCGTATCGCGGATGCGCGGCACGTTGTCGAGAATGACGGTCTGGTCGGTAAGCAACGAGGCCGCGATGATCGGCAGCGCCGCGTTCTTGTTACCGCCCGGCTCGATGCTGCCGGACAGCTTGCGCCCGCCCTCGACGATGTAGCGCACACTCTCACGCGGGTCAGCTGCCGACATGCTCAGTCCTCAGTTTGGAGGCATTTTCCCTTCTCTCCCTCTTCAGGGGGAGAAGGTGGGCGAAGCCCGGATGAGGGGCAGGGACAGCTCCGATGCTGCCCCTCATCCGCCCTTCGGGCACCTTCTCCCCTTCACGAAGGGCAAAGGGGAGAAGAGAAAAGGCCTGAGTTTTGAAATTCTATGCTTTTCTTTCCAACGTCAAATTCGCGTGAACTTGGCCATAGCCTCGCGGAACGACAGTCCAGCCCGCAGGTCGGTTTCCGCGGCCTCATCATCTTTGGCATAGTGCGCAGCTTTTTCAGCGACGGCCGCTGCGTGCTCGGCCGGGATGACCACCACGCCAGACCCGTCCGCCACAATGATGTCATTGGCGCGAACCCGCACGCCGCCGCAGCGGACCGCGCCGCCAATCTCGACAACTTGCAGCCGCGTGCGTCCTGTCAACGGCGTCATGTGGCGCGCGAACACCGGCAGCCGATGCTGCAGCATTTCCTCCTGATCACGCACGCCGCCGTCAACAACCAGCCCGCCGATGCCTTTGACAGTGGCCGCCAGCGTCGCCAAGCCGCCCCAGGTAGAAATCGCATGCCCACCCATGTCGACCACGATAATGGCGCCCGACGCAGCCGCATCGATCATGTGGCCGACCTTGAAATCAGCGCTTGTGAAGTCGCCGCGTGCGCCGACAGCATGGCGAACCGTTGTCGCACGGCCAACAGCGCGCGTGCCCGGCACGATCTGCCGCAACCCCTGGATCACGCCCTCAAAGCCCACATCATCAAGCGCGTTGGCGATCGTCGGCGTCGCCAGCGTGCGGAAGGCTTGCAGGATCGCATCGTGTGCCATCGCCAGTCCCTAACTTTGCTTTGCAATCCAGGTCGACAGCCGCGCCATCGCTTCGCGGACATGCTCAGGATTGCGCAAAAAACAAACCCGGAAATAGCCCTCGCCGGCGTCGCCAAAGGCGGTGCCCGGCGCGAGCCCGATATTGGCCTCATCGACCATGCGGATCGCAGCATCTGTCGTGTCGCCGATACCATCGATCCCGAAGAAGGCATAGAACGCACCCGCCGGCGCGACAAAGCGCACGGAATTGAGCGGCGCTAGTGCTTTGGTCACGATCTCCAGGCCCTCCCGGGCGCGCGCCGCCATCTGATCGATAAACGCATCGCCCTCGTTGAGCGCTGCGATCGCACCCCGCTGCATGAAAGGGGCAACGCCGGACGAGTTGTACTGAACCAGATTTTCAATGACCGGCCCGAGCCGCGCTGGCGCTTGTAGCCAACCGATGCGCCAACCCGTCATGGCCCAGTTCTTGGAGAAGGTTTGCGCGAACAGCACCTGATCATCGGGTGTGATGAGGTGCTGCAAACTTGGCGCCATGCCGCCTGGGAAATAGAACTTGCCATAAATCTCGTCGGCGACGATCCACAGCCCACGCGTGCGCGCAAACGCCAGGATCGCCGCCAGTTCATTCTGGCTGGCCGTCCACCCGTTGGGATTGGCCGGCGAATTGATGACGATCACCCGTGTTTTAGAACCAACGGCCGCGAACAGCTGGTCGAGGTCCAGCCGCCAGCCGGCCGGCCCAAGCGTCATCGGCACCGCCTTGATCCGCGCACCCGTGGTCTCGACGGCACCCCGGAAATTCGGCCATGCGGGCGTCGGCACCGCCACCTCGTCGCCAGCGCCCACTGTCATCTGGAACGCCAGCTGGATCGCCTGCATGCCGCCGCCGGTAACGAAGAAATCCTCCGCCGAAAACGGCTTGCCGTAGCAGCGCGTATGATAGGCCGCCAATGCGTCGCGCAGCGGCGGCAAGCCACGTTGATAGGTGTAAAACGTGTCGCCCCCAAGCAGCGCCTTGCTGGCCGCTTCGGCAATGAACGCCGGCGTGGGCAGATCGCCTTCGCCCGCCCAAAGTGGAATCAACCCCGCTTTTGTGCGGCCATGATTGAAGACCTTGACGATGCCGCTTTCCGGCAGGCCGGCCGCCGACGGCCGCAGCGCCGCCGTCAAATCTCGTGCAGTCGCGCCAGTTGCCATTGCCGTGCTCTCCTCGGGCACGCTTACCGGCATCCGCCCGCTGAGACAACGGGCGCAGGGTTCTCGCAGGGTTCTCAAAGACACGCTGAGAGGCCCATATAGCGTGCGCAGGCGTTACCAAATCGTTGGAAGTTCAGATGCCAAACACACCCCCAAACACTCTCCCAAACACTCCCGATGACGCCATCACAACTGGTTTCCAGCTCACCCCCATCGGCCGCGTCGTAACCCCCTGGCGGCGGGGGGACTGCCCCAAGAACATCCGCGAGGCTCGCGCCACGGGCCAACCCGCCAAACTACTGATCTCGGCGGATTTTCGCGCTGGACTGATCGGCATCGAGCGCGCCAGTCATGTGATTGTGCTCGGCTGGTTTGCAGATGTTAACCGGCACATGCTGGTCCAGCAGCCGCCGCATCTGCCACGCGCCCAGGGCTGCTTTTCGTTGCGCAGCCCAGCGCGGCCCAATCCCATTGGCCTGTCGATTGTATATGTAACCGGGATTGATCTGTCAGCCGGATGCCTGGACATCGACGCCCTCGATTGGTTCGATGCCACACCGCTGCTCGATATCAAGCCCTACTATCCCTCAACGGATCTCTATCCAGACGCCCGAGTGGCCGCTGTCTTATAGCTTTTGTTGTCCACTGGACGGGCGGGCGCGAAGCGGGCACAACTCCGCCGCAAAGTCCGGCAGACTAGCGCTCTTGGTGTGCGAGTCGCTGGCGGGTGTGCACGTGTCTCTTTGCGTTTGCTGGCCCCTACGAGATGAGATCTGTGCCGATGCCTATGCCGCACTTTCGCTTTCAGCCACTCCGCCGCATGGGGCCTGCTCTGCTCGGCTACAGGTTACTCGTGGCAGGGAGCGCCCTGGCGATAGCACAACTTGTCGCCACCCCATCTTTTGCCGTTGACCCCGCGATTGCGTTCCTCGACCGCGCCGCCAAGGACGCCATTGCGGCCGCGCGCTCGCGGAGCCCATCGGCCTTGCAAGGTGTGATCGCGCGCTACGCAGATGCACCTCAGATCGGGCTCTACGCGCTCGGCGACTTCCGCCCCCGCCTCGAACCTGGCGACAAAGAACCCTATTTTGCCGGCATGATCCGCTTCATCGGCCGCTATGCCGCGACCGAAGCCCCCAAGTATCCGGTCGCCCGCGTCACGTTCACGCCCGAGGTGCGCCAAACCCGTTCCGGAATCACCGTCGACAGCACCCTCGTCATGCAGGATGGCACCAGCTACGACGTATCGTGGCTGCTGACCAAATACGGCACCAGCTACCGCATTCGCGACGCACAGGTCATGAGCTTCTGGCTCACCTCGTTCCTGCAAAAACTGTTCGTCGACTACATCGGCCAGAACAACGGCTCGGTCAAAGCGCTGGTGCAAGTGTTGCAGCGCCACTAGCTAAACAGCGCCCCCTGATCAGCTGGTACCGCACTGCCACGCGCTGCGGAGGCATGCCTTACACGAACCTTGTAATCGGTCTCGCGCGCAGCGTAAGCTTCCGGCAAGTTGATAAAGTGTTGGGTCGGGACCGGTACATGAGCCAGAGTGAGGTGATCCTGGAGGCGCGCGATCTTGTAAAAGATTTCGCCGGCTTCCAAGCGGTGAACCACGTGAGCATGAAGGTCCGGCGCGGGACCATCCACGCGCTGATCGGCCCCAATGGTGCCGGCAAGACAACCCTTTTCAATCTGCTGACTAAGTTCATGCCCCCGACGCAGGGGCAGATCCTGTT
The DNA here is from genome assembly GCA_963847145.1 of uncultured Alphaproteobacteria bacterium. Taxonomy (GTDB): domain Bacteria; phylum Pseudomonadota; class Alphaproteobacteria; order Rhizobiales; family Hyphomicrobiaceae; genus JABFRJ01. The sequence goes on along the minus strand of CAWJYN010000007.1, from coordinate 547,697 downwards.
CAAAGGCCAAGACATCACCAAGCTGGCACCAGCCGACGTGGCGCGGCGTGGCCTCGTGCGTTCGTTCCAGATTTCAGCAGTCTTTCCGCATCTCTCCGTGCTCGACAACGTACGGATCGCGCTGCAACGCGAGCGTGGCGGATCGTTCGATTTCTGGCGCTCACGCAGTGTGCTGTCGGTCTACCACGACCGGGCCCATGCGCTGCTCGAAGACGTTGGGCTGACCCAATACGCCGAGGAGCAAGCCGTGTCGCTGCCTTACGGACGCAAGCGCGCCCTCGAACTCGCGACCACACTGGCCCTTGATCCAGAGTTGATGCTGCTCGATGAGCCGATGGCCGGCATGGCCCACGAAGACATCGACCGCATCCAGGAATTGATCCGCAAAGCAGCCAAAAATCGCACAGTGCTGATGGTTGAGCACAACCTCAACGTCGTCGCCTCGCTCTCCGATACCATCACGGTGCTGACCCGCGGCCAAGTGCTGACCGAGGGCGACTACAAAACCGTCTCGGCCAACAAGGACGTCCAGCAAGCCTACATGGGGGTCGGCCATGTCTGATGCATTGCTGACCATCCGCGATCTGCAAAGCTGGTATGGCGAGAGCCACATCCTGCATGGCGTCAATATGGAAGTCCGCCAGGGGGAAGTTGTGACCTTGCTGGGCCGCAACGGAGCCGGCAAGACCACCACGCTCAAGTCCATCATGGGCGTCGTGCGCAACCGCAAAGGGTCGATCACCAAGGGTCCGATCGAGACGATCAGCTTACCACCCGAGAAGATCGCCAGGATCGGCATCGCGCTGTGCCCCGAAGAACGGGCGATCTTTTCGAGCCTCTCGGTGCGCGAGAACCTGATGCTGCCGCCGAAACTGCACGCGGGCGGTATGGAACTCGACGAGATCTTCGAACTGTTCCCAAACCTGAAAGAACGCATCGGCACCAGTCAGGGCAGCAAACTGTCGGGCGGCGAGCAACAGATGCTGGCCATTGCCCGCATTCTGCGCACCGGCGCTGACGTGCTGCTGCTGGACGAGCCGACCGAAGGGCTGGCACCGGTCATCATCCAACAGATCGGCCGCACCATCCGCAAACTCAAAGAGCGCGGGCTCACGATCTTGCTGGTGGAGCAGAACTTCCGCTTTGCCTCCACCGTCGCCGACCGCTTCTATGTCATGGAGCACGGCCAGATCATCGACGGCTTCAACGCCGTCGACCTCGAAGCGAACATGCCCAAGCTGCATGACTATCTAGGTGTCTGAAAACAACGGCGCCGCCCGTCTTCGATTGAGTGCTTGACCCATGTTCGACTTTCTCGGAATTCCACCCCAGGCACTCTTCGGGCAGCTGTTGATCGGGCTGATCAACGGCTCGTTTTACGCGATGCTGAGCTTGGGGTTGGCCGTGATTTTCGGCATGCTCAACATCATCAACTTCACGCACGGCGCGCAATACATGATGGGTGCGTTCGGCGCCTATCTGCTCGCGAACTATCTGGGTATCGGCTACTGGCCATCACTGATCATCGCGCCACTGATCGTCGGCGTCACGGGCGTAATCATCGAACGGACGCTGTTGAAGCGGCTCTATCATCTCGATCATCTCTACGGACTGTTACTCACGTTCGGCCTGGCGCTGATCATCCAAGGCATGTTCCGCCACCAGTTCGGCTCGTCAGGCCTCCCCTATCCAATTCCGCCGGAACTGCAGGGCGGCTTCAAATTGCCGTTCATGTTCCTGCCCGTGTATCGGGCGTGGGTGATCGTCTTCTCCGCCACCATCTGTTTGGTGACGTGGTTCCTCATCGAGAAAACGAGCCTCGGCGCGACCCTGCGCGCGGCGACCGAAAACCCGATGATTGTGCGCACCTTCGGCGTGAACGTGCCGCGGCTGATCATGCTCACCTACGGCGCCGGTGTCGCGCTGGCGGGGCTCGCCGGTGTGCTCGCCGCCCCGATCTATCAAGTCAGCCCGCTGATGGGCGCCGACCTGATCAACGTTGTCTTCGCCGTCGTCGTCATCGGCGGCATGGGCTCGATCCTCGGGTCCATCATCACCGGCTTCATGCTGGGGCTCATCGAGGGCCTCACTAAAGTCTTTTATCCGGAGGCCTCGACCACGGTCGTCTTCATCATCATGGCCATCGTCCTGCTGATCAGGCCATCCGGGCTGTTCGGCAAGGTAACCAACCAGACTGCCGGCGTTGAAAGCACGGGCGTCGGCTCCAGCCTAGATGGTGGTGGCACTCTGAACTACACCATGGTTGGCTTGGCCGTGGTGCTGGCGATTGCGCCGCTGGTCGTCTACCCCGTGTTCCTGATGAAGGCGCTGTGCTTTGCGCTGTTCGCCCTCTCGCTCAATTTGATGCTCGGTTACACGGGCCTGCTGTCATTCGGCCACGCCATGTTTCTGGGCGGTGCCGGCTATGTCAGCGCGCACGCCGCAAAAGTGTGGGGCTTCCCGCCCGAACTCGCCATCATCTCTGGCATGTTGACCGCCACGTTCATGGGCCTCGTGGCCGGCGCCATCGCCATCCGGCGCCAGGGCATCTATTTCGCGATGACCACACTCGCGTTGTCGCAGATGATCTTCTTCTTCGCCGTGCAGGCGAAGTTCACCGGTGGCGAGGATGGCATTCAAGCCGTGCCCCGTGGCACGCTGTTCTGGTTCATCGATCTGACGAGCCAGATGACGATGTACTATGTGGTGCTGGTGATTTTCCTCGCCGCGATGCTGCTGGTCTACCGCATCATCCATTCGCCATTCGGCGAAGTGCTGAAGTCCATTCGCGAGAACGAGGCACGCGCCATTTCACTGGGCTACAAAACCAATCAGTACAAGCTGGTCGCCTTTGTGCTTTCGGCGACGATCGCGGGCCTCGGCGGCGCGACCAAAGCCATCGTGTTCCAGCTAGCGTCGCTGACCGACGTGCACTCGGCGACGTCGGGTGAAGCCGTGTTGATGACCTTGGTCGGCGGGCTTGGCACCATGCTCGGGCCCATCGTCGGTGCCTTTGTGGTCACCGCGATGGAAACCTATCTGGCGGAATGGGGCCAGTGGGTGACAGTGATCCAAGGTATCGTGTTCGTCATCTGCGTGATGGCCTTCCGGCGTGGGCTGGTGGGCGAGGTTGCTTATCGCACAGGCAAGCCGCTTTAGGGATCACAGCCGATGTACACCGGACGCCATGCCAAACTCAGGCCGCTTCAGCCGGCGTTTATCATGGCGCAATCCGGCGAGGCGGTGACGTATGCCGAGCTTGAAATCCGGTCGAACAAGATTGCGCACTTTCTGCGCCAGCCAGGCCTCGCACGTGGCGACCACTTCGCCATCTTCATGGAGAACAACACGCGCTATCTCGAAGTGTGCGGTGCCGGCGAGCGGAGCGGGCTCTATTTCACCTGCGTGAACTCATTCCTGACGGCCGGTGAATTGGCCTACATCCTCACCAACAGCCAGTCGAAAATTCTGTTCACGTCGAGGGCTAGGCTGGACGTCGCGCGCGAGGCGCTGGCAGCGTGCCCGCAAGTGGCGCTGTGCGTGGTGATGGACGCGCCCGGCGAGAGCGATCGCATCATCGGGTTACGGCAAGCGCTCGCAGATCTGCCGGGCACGCCCATTGCTGATGAGAACATCGGCATCGCCATGCTCTACTCATCGGGCACCACGGGACGGCCGAAAGGCATCCTCAGGCCCATGCCGGATCAGCCGCCCGCGCAACTGACACCGTTGTTCGCATTTCTCGACAAGCTGTGGCGGTATCGCGAGGGGATGATCTATCTGTCGCCAGCGCCACTCTATCACTCTGCGCCGCAAGCGGCTGTCAGTCTCGCCATCCGCCAGGGCGCGACGGTGATCATCATGGAGACGTTCGATCCCGAGCGCTATCTCGAGCTGATCGAAATCTATCGTGTGACGCACAGCCAGCTGGTGCCGACGATGTTCTCGCGCATGCTCAAGCTGCCGGAGGCGGTGCGCACACGCTACGATCTCTCGTCGTTGGAAATTGCCGTGCACGCCGCAGCCCCGTGCCCGCCGCAAGTCAAAGAAGACATGATCACCTGGTGGGGGCCGATCATCCACGAATACTACGGCGCCACCGAAGGCCTCGGCTTCACGGCCTGCGATAGCGCCGAGTGGTTGGCGCATAAGGGAACCGTCGGCAAAGTGCTGCTCGGCGACCTGCACATCCTCGATGAAGACATGCAGCCAAGCCCACCAGGCACGCCGGGCACCGTCTGGTTCAAAACAGCCACGTCGTTCGAATACTTCAACGACCCCGAAAAAACGAAAGAGTTCACGCTCGCCTGATGGAATGATGAGCACCGTCGGCGATGTCGGCTACCTTGACGCTGACAAATTCCTCCATCTGACCGACCGTGCAACCTTCATGATCATTTCCGGCGGCGTGAACATTTACCCGCAAGAATGCGAGAACCTGCTGATCACTCATCCCAAGGTCGCCGATGCCGCCGTCTTCGGCGTGCCCAACACCGACCTTGGCGAGGAGGTGAAAGCCGTCGTGCAGCCCCAGGCAGGCGTTGCCGCAGGCCCGGAACTGGCAGCCGAACTGCTCGCCTTCTGCGCCCAACACCTGGCCCGCCAGAAGGTTCCGCGCTCGATCGACTTTGAAGCCGAGTTGCCACGCCTCCCCACCGGCAAACTCTACAAGCGCCTGCTGCGCGACCGGTATTGGGGGACTAAGACCAGCCGGATTGTATGAGTGAGGACGAGCGCCCAAAAAGCCAATTGCAGGCTGCCCCTTGACGGCCAGCCCGATAGCCGTCACACGTCGCTCGTTCACGTGACGCGCGGAACGGGGCGTAGCTCAGCCTGGTAGAGCATCTGCTTTGGGAGCAGAGGGTCGTGAGTTCGAATCCCACCGCCCCGACCATGCGTTTCAATGACTTGGGCCAAAACCAACCGGCCATCGCAAAAGCCCGCGACCCGGGGAGCGTACGTATGCTCGCCACGGTCCACTTACCCACTTGAGTGCAAGTGCCGTCGATGCGGCGAAGGCGAGCAGCGCTAAGCATTGCGCTCGCAAACAATTCCTGGCTGATAAATTCCGGGCCGCCAACGTCTGCGTACGTGCTCCTGCAGGTCAAAGCGGACTGCCCTTGAATAGGTCGCCGCAAGGGATAGTCGGTCATCGGCAGCCGCGCTGCGTCGCCGCTGCCGGCCGCTCACAATTGGGTGATTGGACCACGGCCGCCGTTTCGCACTTTGTGTCATTGGCAGCCCGGCTGGACGGCCGCCCTGTCTGAACTTTGTGAGAACGCCCATGACGCAATACACCACCCATCTGAAAAACATTGATCCGCAGCTGACGCCCAACCCGGTGCATCCCGGCGCGCGCATCGGCCATGTGCACCTCAAAGTCGCTGATCTCGACCGGGCACTGGCGTTTTATTGCGGCGTTCTAGGGTTCGAACTCAAGCAACGCTACGGCGCACAGGCCGCCTTTGTCTCGGCGGGCGGCTACCATCATCATATCGGGCTCAACACTTGGGAGAGCAAAGGCGGCAAACCGCCGGCGCCGGGCACCACCGGGCTGTTCCACACCGCGATCCTCTATCCGACGCGGGCGGCGCTGGCTGATGCACTTCGGCGCGTCGCCGCCGCGGGGATCAAGCTGGACGGCGCCAGCGATCACGGCGTCAGCGAAGCACTCTACCTGCGCGACCCCGATGAGAACGGCGTCGAACTCTACTGGGACCGCGGCGAGAAGGACTGGCCGCGCAAGGCCAACGGCGAACTGGAGATGTACACACGAGCACTCGACCTCCAGGCGTTGTTGCGCGAGGGCGCGTAGACGCAGCACAGTCTGTTTATTTTTCCAACTGATTGGAGGCTTCGATGAGTGATATCAAGATTGCGGTCGTGGTCGGCAGTTTGCGTGCCGACAGCTTCAACCGGAAGCTGGCGGCAGGGTTGGTGAAGCTGGCGCCCGCCGGATTTTCTTGCAAGGATGTGCAGATTGGCGATCTGCCGCTCTACAATCAGGATCATGACGGCACGCCGCCGGCGTCGGTGCAACGCCTGAAGGCGGAGATTACAGCGGCGCAGGGCGTGCTGTTTGTGACACCGGAGTACAACCGCTCGATCCCGGGGTGCTCAAGAATGCCATCGATCATGCCTCGCGGCCGTATGGCAAAAGTGTGTGGGCCGGCAAGCCCGCAGGTGTCATCGGTGTCTCGGTGGGCGCCATCGGAACGGCGCTGTCGCAACAGCACCTGCGCAATATTCTGGCGTATCTCGATATGCCGACGCTGGGGCAGCCGGAAGCCTTCGTGCAGGCCAAGGAGGGCCTGTTCAATACCGACGGCAGCATTGGGCCGGGTAGCCTCGGCTTTCTGCAGGGCTGGATGGACAGGTACGCGGCGTGGGTCAAACAGCACGCCGGATGAGCGGCGTGCGGCTGCTGATGGCGCTGTGTGGCTCATGGGTTGCTGGGCGGGACAGGGAACAGGTGGGACAGGGTTTTGGGTTTCCTTAATCTCCGTGATATATGCCGTTAAGAAACGGGGCTGCGCCACGAGGCTAGCCGTCGATGATCGAGGGCTTGGCATGTCGCGTTCGCTATTTCTTGCTGGCTTGGCTGCACTTGGTCTCAGCGCATGCGCTGCAGCAACCGCCACCAACGACATCACCTACGTGGGCCGCGGCACCAACGCTGACGGCATCGTCGGCGAAGTGGTTGTCGAGAGCCGCTATGGGAACGGTCGAGCCGTGCGGGGGCCCGTTCGCCGCAATGGCAAGGACCGTCTCGAAGTACGGCTGCCTGGCGGCACCTGGGTCGAGTGCGTCCGCAGCTGCAGCGAAACGTTGCGCCGCCAGACCGTCGATTTCTGGGAAAACTATGGCGGACGCGGCAACATCAACGGCGGCGAAGATGGGCCGGGGTATCTGCGGTTTCCACGACGGAATTGAGCGGTGCGGCCGTTTAGCAGTGGCCACCCGGCGGACGACCATCCACAGCTCTGACCACTAGCAAAAACCCACCGTATGAGGGTCACCCTCGTATAGCTGAGCGATTACCTAGGCGGGCGCTGCAACGGCCTCCAAGCCTTTGACGCTGACAGCGGATCACCGTAAAGGGTGGGGGCGCGCAGGGGTGCAACCGCTTGGTTTGCCTGCCGGGCGCGCGGGCGCGGCCGCTTGGGCGCCGCTCGGCTAAACCATCACCCACGAGCCTCGCCGTGATCGAAGATTTCCACCGCATCAAGCGCCTGCCGCCCTACGTTTTCGCCGAAGTGAACCGGCTGAAAGCGGCAGCACGAGCGCGCGGCGCCGATATCATCGACCTCGGCATGGGCAATCCGGACCTTGATGCGCCGCAGCACGTGCGCGACAAGATGGTAGAAGCCATCGCCAAGCCGCGGGTCGACCGCTATTCGGCCTCCAAGGGCATTCCCGGGCTACTACGTGCGCAGGCGGCCTATTACGAGCGCCGCTTCCAGGTGAAGCTGAAGCCCGAGACGCAGGTGATCGCCACGCTGGGCTCCAAAGAGGGCTTCGCCAACATGGCGCAGGCCATTACGGCGCCCGGCGACGTGGTGCTGGTGCCCAACCCAAGTTATCCGATCCATGCGTTCGGCTTCCTGATGGCCGGTGGCGTGGTGCGCTCCGTGCCAGCCGAGCCAACGCCCGCGTTCTTCCCGGCCCTCGAGCGGGCGCTGACGCATTCGATCCCGAAGCCGATTGCGCTGGTGGTGTGCTATCCGGCCAACCCGACCGCGCATGTGGCGACGCTCGACTTCTATCGAGACCTCGTCCAGTTCGCAAAAAAGCACGGCATTATCCTATTATCCGATCTCGCCTATGCGGAAGTCTACTTCGACGACAAGAACCCGCCGCCGTCGCTGTTGCAGGTGCCCGGCGCTATGGATGTCGCCGTCGAATTCACGTCGATGTCGAAGACGTTCTCGATGGCCGGGTGGCGCATGGGATTTGCGGTCGGCAATGAGCGGTTGCTGGCGGCGCTGGCGCGGGTGAAGTCGTATCTGGACTATGGCGCGTTCACACCAATCCAGGTGGCGGCAACAGCGGCGCTGAATGGGCCCACCGACTGCATTGACGAGATGCGCGCGACCTACAAGAAGCGCCGCGATGTGTTGGTTGAAACATTCACGGCGGCTGGCTGGTCGTTCCCGGCGCCGCAGGCCTCGATGTTTGCGTGGGTGAAGATCCCGGAGCCCTACGCGGCGCTTGGCAGTCTGGAGTTCTCGAAGCTGCTGATTGAGAAGGCCGAGATGGCCGTCGCACCCGGTATCGGCTTTGGCGAACATGGCGACGAGTACGTCCGCATCGCGCTGGTCGAAAACGAACACCGCATCCGGCAGGCCGCGCGCAATCTCAAAAAATTCATGGGTGCCGGCACCGAGAGCCTGCACAACGTTCTGCCGCTGGTGAAGCAGGCGTGACGTGAGCGGGCGCAACACGCGCCCGTAAAGGCCCACCAACTGCTAAAGGTCCGGCATGCGCACTCTCACCATCGGCGATGTGACGATCACTTCCATCATCGAGCGCGACGGACCATGGCGCACACCGGAGGCGATGTTTCCGGCGTATGACCCGATAGCCGGCAAAGAGCATCTCCGCACCCTGGCGCCAGAGGTGTTCGATTCCGTCTCTGGCAAAATGGTGATCACCTACCAGACGTTCGTCGTACGCACGCCAAAGCATACCGTGCTGGTCGATACCTGCACGGGCGACCAAAAAGGTCATCCCGCGCCGTTCGATTTCGACACGCGGCCGTGGCTGGACAATTTCACACGTGCTGGCCTCAGCTTCGACGACATCACGCACGTGTTCTGCACACATCTGCATATCGATCACTGCGGCTGGAACACGGTTCTGCGCGATGGCCGCTGGGTGCCGACGTTCCCCAAGGCCAAGTACATCTTTCACAAGACCGAATACGAGGCGTGGGAAGCGCTGACCCGCGACGGCAAGAACCCGCCCGGCAACGTCTGGACTTACAACTGCCGGCCCATCGTCGACGCCGGCCAGGCGCTGTTGGTGGACGACACCTACGCGCTCGACGACACCTTCACGCTGATCCCGACGCCTGGCCATAGCCCCGGCCATTGCTGCGTCGATATCCGTTCCAAGGGACAGCGGGCGGTCGTCACCGGCGACCTGATGCATCACGCGCTGCAGTGCCGGATGCCAGAACTCTACACCATCTTCGACACCGACACAGGCGTGGGCATCCAGTCGCGCCGAAAGTTCTTCGAGAGCGTGGCCGGTACGCCCGCCATTCTGCTGCCAGTGCATTTCCCAACCCCGACCGCCGGGCGTATCACGACGCTGGGTGCGGGGTACGACTATAGGTTCGTGCGGTAGGGAGCCGTGAGCCGGCGCACCGGCTTTGACAAAAAGCGTGCTACTGCCCTGAAACAAATCATTCGATCAACCGAGCCATCCGCGTGACCATGAAACTCGATTTGCTCTCCGACGAGCCTTTGAAGATCGGCATCGCCGGCCTCGGCACGGTCGGCGCTGGCTTGTTGCATCTGCTGGAGCGGCATGGCGGGCGGCTGCGCGATCAGCTGGGCCGGCCGATCAAGCTGATGGCGGTGTCGGCACGCAATCGCACACGTGATCGTGGTGTGTCGCTGGCCGGCGTGCGGTGGGTCGACGATCCGGTGAAGCTGGCCGCTGATCCCGCCATTGATTTGTTCGTCGAGCTGATCGGCGGCGATGAAGGTGTGGCAAAAAAAGCCGTGGAAGCAGCCCTCAACGCCAAAAAGCATGTTGTGACGGCCAACAAAGCTTTGCTCGCCAAACATGGCGTCGAACTGGCAAAGCTGGCGGAGAAAAACGGCGTCGCGCTCAACTTCGAGGCTGCGGTGGCCGGCGGCATCCCGGTCATCAAGACCATGCGCGAAGCGCTCGTCGGCAATGAGGTCAAGCGCGTCTATGGCATTCTCAACGGCACCTGCAATTACATCCTCACGCGGATGCAGTCGGAAAAGGCGTCATTCGCCGACGTGCTCAAAGATGCGCAGGCCAAAGGTTACGCCGAGGCTGATCCGACCTTCGACATCGGCGGGTTCGACACGGCGCACAAATTGACCTTGCTGACAGCGCTGGCCTTCAACACGCGCGTAGCCTTCGATCAGGTCCACATCGAGGGCATTCAGTCGATCACCGCAGCGGATATCGAGGCGGCGGACAGTCTTGGCTTCCGCATCAAGTTGCTGGGCGTTGCTATGATGACGGACAGCGGCATCGAGCAGCGCGTGCATCCGGCGATGGTGCCCAAAGAAGCAGCCATTGCGCAGGTGTCGGGGGTGACGAATGCGGTGGCGATCGACGGAGATTTTTCCGGCAATCTTTTGCTGATCGGGCCCGGTGCCGGGGCGAAGGCCACAGCCTCCGCCGTGGCGAGCGACATTGTCGATGTGGCCGCTGGCTTTATCTTGCATCCGTTCGGCGTGCCGACGGCGAAGCTCAAGACCTACAAGCGCGCCAAGCTCGGCCAGCATCAGGGGGCTTACTACGTCCGGCTGACGGCTTTCGACCGGCCGGGCGTGATGGCGGCGATCACCAAGCGGATGGCAGAGCGGGACGTGTCGCTCGAGAGCCTTGTGCAACGCAGCCCGCGCGGTGTTGCCGGCGCGCAGGCCTCCATTGTGATCATCACGCATGAAACAACGGAAGAAGCGATCCGCAAAGCGCTGGACGCCATCGAAGCCGACGGCAAAGTCGCCGAAAAGCCGCAGATGATCCGGATCGAGAAATTGTGAGGGCACCGGCGGTACACGCGACTGGTGCAATACGCTGCGCGATTGCACCCTACGGAGCTTCGCCTTTGGGATGCCAATGAGATGACCAAGCAGCTCCTCCCGGACTACTCCGCCCTCATCGCCGAGGCCCGTGCGTTTGCGCGCCCCATCAAACCGACGCGCAAGTGTGAGGCGGGCATCGTGGCGGCAGTGATCGTAACAGCGACGGGTGCGCGCTATTCGGGTGTGTCGATGGAGTTCACGTCCGGCATGGGCTCATGCGCCGAGCACGCGGCCGTCGCGGCCATGCTGAAAGACCATGAGACGGTCATCGCCCGCGTTGTTGCGGTGCATCATGACGGACGGGTATTCCCGCCCTGCGGCCGCTGCCGCGAGATGATGTGGCAACTCGATGTCCGCAACCGCGATGCGCTGGTCATTCTCGGCGCAAACCTTGCTAAACCGCTGCATGAGTTGTTACCGCATCCGGCCTACCCTTGGACGTGAGGCGTGGTAAAGACGCGCGCGGCGACACGACAACAGACGGCCCCAGGCGAGGACATCATGCCAGACAGCAGCAAAGACACGTCCGATCCACATGGCGGGCTCGACCGGGTTCTATCGATCGAAATCGCGCGCGTCACTGAAGCGGCGGCGATCGCGTCGGCACATTGGCGCGGGCGTGGCGACAAGAACTCGGCGGATGGCGCCGCCGTGAAGGCCATGCGCGAGGAGTTGGCGCGCGTGAACATCAAAGGCCGTGTCGTCATCGGTGAGGGTGAGATGGACGAGGCGCCGATGCTCTACATCGGCGAGGAACTCGGCACCGGCAACGGTCCAGAGGTGGACATCGCTGTCGATCCTCTCGAAGGCACCACCATCTGCGCCGAAGCCGAACCAAACGCGTTGGCGGTGATTGCCATTGCGGAGCGCGGCGGGCTGCTGAATGCGCCTGACATGTACATGGACAAGATCGCCATCGGGCCCGGCTATCCTGACAACCTGATCAATATCGATGCGTCGCCGGCCGACAACATCCGCAAGCTGGCCAAGGCTAAGGGCGTCGGCATCGAACGCATCACGGTGTGCATGCTCGGCCGGCCACGGCATGACGATCTGTTGCGGCAGGTGCGGGCGTGCGGCGCGTCGGTGCGCTTGATCCGCGACGGCGACATCGCCGGTGTCATTTGGACAACCGATCCTGAGAAAAGCGGGATCGATATGTATCTGGGCTCCGGCGGCGCGCCGGAAGGCGTCCTCGCTGCAGCGGCGCTGCGCTGCATCGGTGGACAGATGCAAGGCCGCCTCAAGCCCGACAAGGGCGCCGAAGGCCAGGCGCAGATCGCACGCGCGTACGCCATGGGCATCACGGACATCAAGCGCGTCTACACCATGCCGGAGATGGCGTCGGGCGATGCGATCTTTTCGGCGAGCGGCGTCACTGATGGCTCGCTGCTCGACGGCGTACACTTCCGCGGCGACTTTGCCGAAACCGAAACCGTTGTCATGCGCGCCCGCACCGGCACCGTTCGCCGCATCAAGACGACGTTCCGGATATTGCAAGCGAAGGCGCCGGCGTAGGGGGTGGGGTCAGGCACCTGAACGGCGCTCCGCGAGGGAGCGCTTGCAGGCGACCATGGGCAACGCCGTTCAGGTGCCTGTCCACAATTTCGCGTTACTCCACCGCCGTCAGCGTAAACCCGGCATCCTTCAACAGCTCGACGAGACCGCTTTCACCCGGCAGATGCATCGCATTGACGGCGATGAAAACGCCGCCATACGACAGATGCATCGCCATGCGATCGCGCATACGGATGTTGCGCTCATCGATCACGCTCTGGCGGTAAGCATCGAGGGTCGCTGCGCTGACGCCATGAGCCTTGTCGAGTTCCATCTGCAGCGGCCACAGCGCGCCGATGTCTCGCGTGCGATAGAGCTCCACGAAAGCTTCCGTGCGATCGTCGAGCTTGTCGTAAACAGCCAGCCGCGCCTTGAGCAGCGCGACTTGATCGGCATCCGGCAATTCAGCAAGTGCGCCGAGCCGCGCTTCCGCACTTTCGAGACCAAACGACCCAACGCCACGATCTTCCGCAATGCGCGCCAGCTCGCCGTCTTGGGTGAGCTTGCCTTGCCGCACGCGGATATTCTCACAGTCCGATTTAGAAGCCACCATCATCGCCACCCATGCCTTCGCACGCGGGTGCCATTCCTTCGGCAGCGGCGAGCGCGCGAGCACCAGATTGGCGCGTGTCGCCTCCGGCTTGGCCAGCACCTGATCCAGCTTCGCTGACGCACCGGGCGCCAACGCATTTGTCATCACGCCGATCGCTTCAGTCGTGCGCTCAGCCGTTAGATCCTCGACTTCAAAGGCCATACGCCGTGAGACACTCAACGCCGCTTCTGTCGCCGGGCTCAAAGCCTGTACGCGCGGATCGGTGACGCCCAACGTGCCGAACAGATAAGACGCCGGTTTATTGGCAAAATCCGCGTGTTCGATTTTCCACAACTTTGCTTTGCCGTTCGGCGCGGCATCAGCCGCTTTGCGGATCCGCGCGAAGGCAGCCGGATCGCTGGTCTTCATGGCCTCAAGCACGTTCTTGCCAGGGCAGCCGAGGTCCTGCGCCACAGCCCCAGAGTGGGCGCCCGACAGCGTGAGTACTAACGCGGTGATCGAAAGCGAGAGCGTAAGGCGCGGGCGTTGGAAGTGCATGGTGTGGACGCTTTCGGTACGGGTGACTGTGGAGGCCAAGACTGGATCGAACGGGATGCACTTACGCGCGCGGATGGAAGGCTTGATGCGCTTTGATGAGGCGGTCGCGATCGACCTCGGTGTAGATCTGCGTGGTGGAGAGACTGGCGTGACCGAGCAGTTCCTGGATCTGGCGCAGGTCGGCACCGGACGAGAGCAAGTGCGTGGCAAATGAGTGGCGGAGTGCGTGTGGTGTCGCGGTATCGGGCAACCCAAGGCCGGCGCGCAGCCGCTCCATCGCCAGCTGAATAAGCCGCGGATTGAGCGGGCCGCCTTTAGCGCCACGGAACAGCGCTTCGTCATCTGCGAGCGGATAAGGGCACAACGCGATGTAGCGCTGCACAGCAGCCTGCGTGATCGGCAAGATCGGCACCAGACGCTCGCGGCCACCTTTGCCAGAGATCAGCAGCACATCGGTACCCGTCAGCGGTGCCTGCCGGAGTGTCAGCGATAGCGCTTCGGCAAGACGCAAGCCGGCACCATAAAGCAGCAGCAGCACCGCTGTGTCGCGAGCCGCCACCCAATCAAGATCAGCTGCCATACCGCCATCGACGACAGCCGCGGCGCGCTCAACCGTCAACGGCTTTGGTAAGCCGTGCGGCACTTTCGGCGACTGCACACGCGCAAACGTGCGGTTGCGCATTGCACCGGTTTCTTCAAGCCAGCGGAAGAACGAGCGTTGCGCCGACAACGCGCGCGCCATGGAACGATTTTCCAAACCACTGCGGCGGCGATGCGCGAGGAACGCGCGCACTGTTTTGAGATCAAGCGTGGTGAGATCGTCCACGGTTGCGGCGCGCTCTAAACGTGCGGTCAACCAAACGATCATCTGCCGCAGGTCACGGCTGTAGGCTTCCAGCGACGCCGCGGCTAATCCGCGATCATGCGTGAGGTACGACACCCAGCCTTCGAGCAGATGCGCGAGCCCTGCTTCCATTATCGGCCAGTCGCCGGGAAGGTCGTACGCGCTTACATTGCCTGCCACCGCAGCCATGGGGCCTCGCCGGGTTCACCCGTAAGCTTTCGCAAACGCAGGTGAAGGAAGGGTTAAGGGGGGGGTGGCTACCGCCTGCCCATCTCCAGGCGATCAGCGACCACGGCTGGATCAATAACTGGCGGACGTGTGGGTGCCGATCAGGGAGCGCCACTCAGAAGAAACCTAAGCCAAGCCGGAACAGGCCGTCCCGTCGTTGCGAGATGTGCGACGAGTGCACCAACAACGGTCTGAACCGATGGCCGCGCCGTCATACGGCCACGCCATTCCAACAGCCTTGGTGTCGCCTCGGTGATGGCAGCCCCCATGCGGTCGCCAAAGACCTGAGCCATATAAAGTGCAATATCTGCATACGTCATAGGGCCAGCCAGATATGGCTGCGCGGCCAGGGTTGCGTCCATTTTTTGATAGAAGACTGCGGCGGCCGCACGCGCAGCAACGGCTGCGGTATCGTCGGGGGTGGTTTGCAGCCCCATCAAGCGGATGATGTGAGGAAAGTAGACTTCATCTGACTGATGTTCGAGCAAACGCGCACGGGCGCGGGCAGCGGGGTCCGCAGGCCATAAGGCAGGGTCCGGCTTCACATGCTCGAAGTATTCAAAAATCTGGGTTGAATCAAAGATCTCGACATCGCCATGAATCAGGACGGGCACCTGCTGTTTCGGGTTCACACGCACGACGTCAGCGTGTTTCGGCTGATAACGATGATCGCTGGTGAATGGCACCATAATGAGATCGACATCGAGGACTTTTTCCAGCGCGGCGATCTGGACCTTGCCGCCGAACATGCTGAGAGGGCCTGAGTAAAGGCGCATGCGTGACATCTGGTGATCTCCCTGTTTTTCAGACCTGTCAGCGCCAACTTTGCATAGCCGTCCACAGGGCTGTGGCGATCAGGATCGCGCCTACCGTCTGTCCGAGGCGCAGCTGCGTCGTCTGGTTCTTGCACAAGCCATGTCTTAGTCTCGAGGCACCGAGGGCAATCGCGCCATAGACGGCAAGCTGTGTTGCGGCAGTGATCACGCCGATCATGATGACCTGGGGCACAAAGGCTCCATACTCCGGCCGCACAAACTGAGGCATCACAGCCAACGTGAAAAGATAGGCTTTGGGGTTCATGAGACAGGTCATCGCGCCGCGACCAAACGTGATCGCCAATGGCGTCGGCGCGACCTCGACCACATCACTAAGGGACGCGGCGTCGCGTATCAACGACCAACCAATCCAACCGACGTAAACCGCACCCGCGAACAACAAAACGTTGAAGGCAGCTGGGTAGACTTGCAAGAGAACGCCAATGCCCAGAAAACCCATAAGCGTATGGCACACACCGCCAACGGTAATGCCGGCCACGGCGGCAAGACCGCTCATATTGCCACCGGTCAGCGCGCTGCCGATCACGTAGGCCATGTCGACGCCCGGAAGGACGATGATCCCGAACACGAGGACGAAATAGAACCAAAGGTGGGCCGTTTGTGTCAGTCCAAGAAGTTCCATGGTTTTCCGAGCTCAAGTGGTAAGCATGTGCAGTCGACGACCCGTGAGGTGCTGACTGAGACAGACAGTGACCGGTCGTTGGAAACTGAATGCGCAACCCGAGCCGCGTGGGCAATAGATGACGCTGCTTGCAACTGACAACGCTATGTCAGCAGTGTGGGCAGCTCATGGAGGCGAGTTGACATGCGCAAAGCCGCACGACTGTTCGAGATCATCCAAGTCCTGCGCCTATCCGAGCAACCGGTCACGGCGGCCCAGATCGCAGCGAAGCTCAGCGTGACCGTGCGCTCCATCTACCGCGATATTCAGGCGTTGCAGGCGATGGATGTGCCGATCGAGGGCGGTCGCGGCATCGGCTACATTCTGCGCCCTGGCTTCGATTTGCCGCCGTTGATGTTCTCGATCGAAGAGACCGAAGCCATTGTCTTGGCGTTGGCGCTGCTACAACGGACAGGTGATGCCGGAATGAAACAGGCGGCTGGCCGCGTGCAGCAGAAAATCGCAGCCGCCATGCCGCCTCCCCTGCGGCGGTCCCTGACTGCATCAGCACTTCATGCCTGGGGCACAGCCACGCCGTCACCGGAGGGGATTGATTTGGCACGGGTGCGCGGTGCGATCCGCGACGAACAGAAACTCAGGATCGATTACCGTGATGAGATGGCCCGCGAAACAACACGGACCCTCCGGCCTATTGCCGTCATCTACTATGATGCCACACACAACATCGTCGCGTGGTGTGACTTGCGAGCCGCCATCAGGCATTTCCGGACGGACCGCGTCGTCAGTTCTGAATTGGTCGACGAATTCTTTATCGGCGAAGGGCAGGCACTGCGTCGGCACTGGATCGCAGGGTGGGCCATGACGGCTACCGGTTCACAAGCCAGCCCGTGATCCCGGCTCTATTGAATTCCATCGGCGAGTTGAACAATTGTCGACGTCAAAGGCGGAAGGCATGCCCGCACCACGCCAAAAACCGCCCTGCTGTGGGACGCCTGCTTCATCGTAACGTCCGGCAGCTTACAGAACGGCGTCGGGATCGCGGTCGCCAGCGTCCACGATCCCAACGCTACCTGCGTTTCGGCGCGTCGAGCGGTTGCGGTTTTGCAAGGTTGTTGGGTGCCGTGTGCTGGCGCTGGCCGGTTGAGCGGGCTGGTTGCGTCGGGCTACTCTCGGTAAGGCTACTCTCGGTTAGACTGGTGCGAATCTGAGCTGCTAGAGAGCTCACGACTGGACTAGCACTTGGCCTTTCTCTGAGACCGGCTACTGGCTGGGGCGTGGCCAGCACTGGTCCGCCAACGGGCATAGGTTTCGCAACGGCGCGCACGCGTTTGTCGGCATCGGCTTTCTGCAGGTGCCTGCCGGTGTCGAGCAATGCCAGCATGTAATCGTGATAGCTGAGGCCGGCGGCTTCAGCGCGGGCGACGCGGAATCTCAACACCGCCATTGACGGCGTTTTCCAGGCCTCCTGATAGGCTTTGGTCCAGCGGTATTTGCGCCAGAGGTAGCCCGGTTCTTCCTCCAGCGGCGGGCCGCCGTTGTGGCCGAGTTTGGAGACATCGCCGATGCCCCAGGTGAGTATGGGTTCGGGCGGAACGGCGGAGCCGAAGCGCTTGCGGCGGGCTGCACGGTCGCGGTCGTAACGGTCACCCATGACAATCACCCATGCGGCAAAAACCTGTTATAGAGATCCCAAGCGGCGGGCGCGGCTGCGCTCTCGTATCCCCGCCCATGGAAAGTCTGTAGCACAATTTGCTGGAATTGAACGTCGGGTTCACGTCCGGTTAAGGACCGCGGGACACACCGCGATCCGTCAAGGGGGCACGCATGGTTGGCCGCATCAGTCTCGGATTTTTCGCGGCACTCTTAGCCGTGCTCTTGGTCCATCAGCCCGTTATCGCCGGTCTCGCCGCCGCCAAACTGCTGCCGGCCACAGCGGTCGCTTACAACATGGAGCCTATGAAAACCGCACCGGCTATCGTCGCGAGTGCGTTCGCGGGGTTCGGAATGAGGGGTTGGCCGACCCTGTTCAACACCCTGTTCTGGGGCGGCATGTGGGGACTCTTTTACGCGTTGACGTTCGCGCGGCTACCGATGAGCGCATGGCTCAAGGGCTTGTTGCTGGGCGCGTTCATCATGGTCTTCAGTAGCTGGATGCTGATGCCGTGGCTCCGCGGGCAGCCGTTGTTTGCTGGCTATGATCCGATACGCATGATGGTGACGGCGCTGATTGCGCTGCCGTTCGGGATCGCGACCGCGCTTCTCTTTGGCATGATGCGGCGGGCGGAGCGGTAAACTCGCCCGTGATGGGTTCAGTGCTGCCTTCTGTGTTGCGCGGTCAGGCGGCACGTTGCCGTTAAGGCAGCACGTGCAGGCTGATGGCCGCGAACGCCCGATGGACGCCACTACGTCAGCGACGTCCGCACCGCCACTTTCCAAATCTTGTCGACGGCGGCGTTGCGTTCGGCCGGTGCCATCTGTTGGATGCGCTGCCACTCCCGGGCAAATTCATGTAGCCGGGCGATGCGCGGCCGGTAACCAGCATGCGCGACATCCAGCAACGCGATGAAGGTTGGGTCCGCGAGGCTTGGGATGTAGCGTTCGGCGACGACCATCTGTACCAAGCGCGCAACCTCGTCGCGCAGTGCCGGTTCGCCAGTTCGGTTCTCGCGCCCGTTTTCACGCTCGGCGTAGGCACCAAAGCCAAACAACACATCATCAGCGCGAAAGGGGCGGCCCTGTATGAAGTCAAGGTTGGCTTTCGGATCGAGACCGGTGATGCGGTCTTTGCCTTCGTCCATCATCATGCGATGCGCGACCGGCTCTTTGAGCGCGAGCAAACCCGGGTGGCGGCCTGCATCGCGCTGGATGTGACGGATTAGGACGGGATTCGTAAATACGGCACTCACGGCCTCGGCACTGCCTTGGGTGACGATGTGCAGGGTCACGCGTCCGTCAGGCTTAGGCTCGAAACCATACAATTCGGTGGCGATAGAGCTACCGACGAGATCCTCGCGTTTAAAGGCGATGGCGCTGCGATGCCGCGTCCAGCGCCCGGCGAGAAAGCCGAAGGCTGCAAAAATGCCGCCAAACAGCGCGACCAACAAACGAGCGTGGTCGCCGGTGATTTCGAGACCGAAAATTTCCACGCGCGAGACACTCCCCCCGCCGCCCTACCCGCGTCGCCGTCAGCCCGGCAGTGCGCATTAAAATGCGCCACAACGCAGTCCCACCCATCACATTCCCGGACTTGGCGCGCGCGTCAATACTTGCGGATCAACCCAACCAGTTTGCCCTGGATATCGACCTGATCGGGTCCAAAAATCCGCGTCTCATATTTTGGGTTGGCGGCTTCGAGGGCGACGGAGGCGCCCTTCTTGCGCAGCCGCTTCAAAGTCGCTTCTTCCTTCTCGACCAGCGCGACGATGATGTCGCCATTGTTGGCGGTGTCCTGACGGCGGATAATGACGATGTCGCCTTCGTGAATGCCGGCGTCGATCATCGAGTCGCCTTTCACTTCGAGCGCGAAATGCTCACCCGAACCCAGCATGTCTGGCGGGCAGGCAATGTCTGACGCATGGTTCTGGATGGCGCTGATCGGCACGCCGGCAGCGATGCGGCCCATCAGCGGTACGCCGATGCCACCACTCACCACTGCGCCCGGCATGCCGGCCACGGGCTGCGACGACTTCTTGCCACCACCTTCGATCACGCTGGGCTGGAAACCGCTGAGCCGCTGTTGAGCACTCTCACCAAAGCCACCAGCCATCTGTGGGCCAGCTGACGCTTCCGGCATCTTGAGGATTTCAAGCGCGCGGGCGCGGTGCGGCAAACGCCGGATAAAGCCACGCTCTTCGAGCGCGGTGATTAGCCGGTGGATGCCGGATTTGGACTTGAGATCGAGCGCCTCTTTCATCTCATCGAAGGAGGGCGGCACGCCTGACGCCTGCAGGTGCCCGTGGATGAGCATCAGCAGCTCTTTTTGCTTGGCCGTCAGCATGGGTTGGTCCTTTCGAAGGCGCCGAACGCGTCAGTCGTTAAACATTGCTGTACAAATCAAGAACACACTAGATGTTCCTCCCTCGTTCCGCAAGTGTTTTTTGTGGATATCTTCAGGGCGGCGCGCCGGCGCCGGGCCGGCTAGAAATCTAACGACATAGTTTCGACCTCGTCGCCGGTGACGGCGGCGGGCGCGGCAACGGGACGGACGATCAAGAGGCTGGCCGCCGCCAATGGCGTCAGTAGCGAGCTGTCCTGATTGGCGAGGGGGCGGACCACCGGTTGACCGGTGGCGCTGGTGGCCCAGACTGCACGCATGTAGTGGGCGCGCGGGCCGTTCGCGGGCAGAGGCACGGCGAGGCGCGCGAAGGCGATGCCGTGCCCCGGCGGCGGCAGCCCACGGAGCGCCGCGATCAGTGGCATCAGGAACAACCGCGCGGTGATCAGGGACGAGACAGGATTGCCAGGCAGCCCCAGCACGCGCTGTGCACCGAGCCGGCCGAATAGCATCGGCTTACCCGGCCGCATGGCAATCTTCCAGAAGTCGAGCGCCATGCCGCGCGCGGCGAGTGCGGGGCCGACCAGATCGTGATCGCCGACGGATGCGCCGCCCAGGGTGACGAGGACATCGGCGTCGGCGGCTTCGGCGATCTTGGCGTCGAGGCTGGCGCGGGTGTCGCGGGCAATGCCGAGCAAATGCGGTTCGCCACCGGCCGCGCGCACCATCGCGGCGACGCCATAGGGGTTTGAGCAGACGATCTGATCGCGGGCCGGTGCCGTGCCAGGGGGTACAAGCTCATCGCCGGTGGCCAGGATGGCGACGCGTGGCGGGCGGCGAATGCGGAGGGTCGCGTAGCCGGCGCTGGCAGCGAGCATGAGGTGGCGCGCACTTATCAGTTGACCGGCGACGAGCAGAGTTTGGCCCCTGTCGAAATCGCCGGCGCGTGGGCGCACGTGATCGCGATCCGGGGCGCCGGTGAGAACTGTCACGTGGCCGTCACCAACGCGCGTATCCTCTTGAATGACGACGGCATCGGCGCCGCTCGGCAACGGCGCGCCGGTGAAGATGCGCACCGCTTCGCCGGGCTTCAATTCGCCAGCAAAACCATGCCCGGCAGCAGCTTCACCGATGAGCCGCAGGGTTGCCGGCAAGGTCGCCACGTCGGCTGCGCGCACGGCATAACCGTCCATGGCGGAGGCGGCGAACGGCGGCTGTGCATGCTGAGCGATGACAGGCACTGCCAGCACCGCCCCGAGCGCATCCAGCAGAGCGACGTCGCGCGCGTCTTCGATCGGCGTCACGCCATCGAGCACGCGCGCAAGGGCTTCTTCCACTGTCAACGGGCGCTTGGATGCGTCGGCCATGCCGCTACTCTGCCGCGCGGAAGGGGCCGGACTTGCCGCCGGTTTTTTCGATCAGCCGGATGGGGCCGATGACCATGTCTTTCTGCGCGGCTTTCAGCATGTCGTACAGCGTCAGGCAGGTCACCGAGACCGCTGTCAGGGCCTCCATCTCGACGCCGGTCTGCCCGCCAACTTTAACCTCGGCGCGGACATGGATTCCGGGTGGGTTAGCCTGCGGCTCGAGATCGACCGTCACCTTGGTGATCGCCAACGGATGGCAGAGCGGGATCAGCTCATGCGTGCGCTTCGCCGCCATGATGCCGGCGATGCGCGCGGTGGCCAGCACATCGCCCTTCTTGGCGGTGCCTGACGTCACAAGAGCGAGCGTCGCGGCGGCCATGGCGACAAAGCCTTCGGCCACAGCGGTGCGCGTGGTGACGGCCTTGTCGGAGACATCGACCATGACGGCTTCGCCGCGGGTGTTGAGGTGGGAGAGGGGGGGGTGGGCATGGGGCGCGATCATCGGTGAAATGGTCGGTGGCCATGGTGTCGATGGAGACCCTAAGTGCGCCGCGCGTGGTTGTCCAACGCGGCGCTTGCCCGGTGCGATTTTAACCGCTGGAAACCAGTTGTTTTCCAGGGTGATGCCCGTGACCTCAAGTGACAGACTCGCACCGCCGGGGCGTTGCTCACGCGCCTGCTCGGCCCGGATAACTATGCCATAAAATAGCGGATTCGATCATCAAAATGAAGATTGCGGAGACCATCCGGCGGCAACACGGGCGGGGGTCCCTCAAGAATTACCGGCACAATGTCAGGAAGCCCATCAGGGCTCCTGCTTTGGAGTTCAAGCGCATGAAGTGCTTCTTTAATGACCCACTCAGAATTTTTGGCCGAGTTTGACCAAAAAAGCAGGAACAAATCACTTTTATCGATTTGGCGATAGATCTCACGCTCCCACCGAACTCCAGGGTCGAGGCTCAGGATGTCCTGAAAGAATTCGATCTTCGTAGCTTTTAACATTTGAGCGCTCTTTAAAACCTCACGTCGGTCCTCAGACGCATATGATATGAAAGCGTGTGAGTAGCGCTTCGCCGAACTTTTTGTAGGAACGGTCATAACTTGCGATACGCCAGCGCGAACACTGATCTTGAACTGTATTCGACCGACGAGTGCACCATTTTTGCTAACGCGGAATACGGGATGATAGTCAGCAACTGCTTTCTCGGGAATGTGCGCCTCAAACGTGCGTCCTATAGGGCGTCCACGCCATGTCAGATGTTGCAGAGGATCGACAACTTCGATGCCTTGGCCGTCCAGAGCGATGTCTAGTTTGTCGCCGCGCTTGATCTCAATATCGAGGGTGTCGAAACCACGAAATTGTGCCGTCGCATCAAACGCAGTGGCCATTTGAACAACCTCACCTCTGCTTTCCGCCAAATGAGCAAAAAACTGAATCAAGACTGTCGACTTGCCGAGCACTCCGAAGGACCGAAGACAGAACAGTCTACTAAATCCTCTTGATCCGAGGACACTGCGCCGGACAACAGAGTGGGAAGCAACGCGCCTTTTACTACAGGCGAGGAGGCGCCACCCGCAAAGGGTACAAGCGCCAAAAGCTTGTTAAGCAGTGTCTGCAATTCGGCACCGTAGCGAGATCGCGGCGAACCCGACAGCGCCCGCCATTGCAGCCAGTAGGACGACCATTGAGGTCGATTGTCGACGCCCTGCTGCCTCGCGTGCGGCGCTGTGGGCAACGCGCTGTGTTGCCCACGCCTGTTTTTCTGCCAACTCGTGCTGTTCAGCCCTGCTCTGCGCAGCAGCCTTTTAAGTTCGCTCAATTCTTGTAGCGTTTGTTGTGTTGCCTGCGCCTGCTTCATCGATACCTGGCGCTGCTCAGCCCCACTGCGCTCCAATTTAGCATCGAGTACTTCCAATCGGTGCCGCATTTCCGGTTGTTGAGCATCCCGCGCGGTGTCGACTGAATCGGCCGTCAAATCCTCATGACCGCTGTTGCCTGCGAGAGAGTTTACGAACTCCCTCTGCAAAGTCATATCTTTGAGCGAAAGCTCGTGATTTGCCACCTCGCGCGAGGCAAAGGTCTTGTCTTGCCCCTGGTCAAATCCGGATCGCTGCTGCTCGTTATTTTCGGCATAAAGCACGTGCAAGACATCGTTAATTGAGATGGCCCTTAGTTCCACTTCGCGTTGTGCAGCCAATTCTGAGGCACGCATTATTGTTGAGAAAAGGTCATTAGCCATCGGCAATGACCCTTGGCTCATCGGCACCAGCGTCCTCAGCATATTGAAGAGAAGTTGAAAGGCTGTTCTGCGTACTGCCAGAACGTCGCGGCGGTATTTTGCAAGAATAGATGTTGCTTCGTGGTCGAGTGTGAGGACTACAAGAAGATGCTCCACTGTAATCGCGGCGTGCGCCATCGATTTGGCAAGCATCTCTGCTCGATCCATGCAGCGCATCGTTGATGCGGTGAAACGGATTTCCCCGACTTGTTGATCAGACGCACGGCGAGCGGTTTGAGCCGACCAATTATCGTCTGACGACCGACGCGGCGTCCCAGAAATGCTGGCTGCCGAGGCACCCACGCTCTCAAGCGCCGAGGTTGGGTCGCGTTCAGCTTCGCTGGACATGATGCCCCATTTGACGGTGTCAAAGAATCCCTAGGCGGCCACGACAACGAGCGCCTCGCTGCGGCAACAAAAAATGCTGAAGATAGTATGGCCACAGCGGCATCTCGCTTGCAATGCGAATGCGCTTCCCTGCCCGTGTACAGGGCAATCTATGGTCCCTGCCAAGTCGACGGCATGTGCTCAACCGGCGAGCGCGTCATGCTCCTGGCGGAGCCGGGACCGAGTGACGAAAAATGCGATGGGCTGATCTGAAGGTTCTGGTCGGGCCCAAGCTCAAGTATCGGACGCTTGCGTTGGGCGTTTCTGGCTGTGTCCCCATCACGCCACCCGCTGCATCCGCCCAACCAGCTCCGCCAGCTCCGGCGCGATCTTCGGGCTCTGGGCGGTGAGGAGGTCGAGCAAAGCCTGCTCATTCTTCGAGACCACACCGTCTCGGCCGATGCGGTCGGCAAGCCATTGGGCTTCGGCGACGGTCACGTCCTCGGCGGTGACGATCTCGATCTTCTGGCGTTCGAGGGTAGCGATGGCGCGCTGTTCGGAGTTTTGTTCACGATAAGCTGCCAGCACACCGGACAACCCACCGGATGCGAGGCCACCAACGATGGCCGCGAGGCCGGCGTCGCCGCGGCGCTTCAGCCAAACTTCGCGGGCCAGGGCTTGCTCGCGGCTGGGGGTGGCGTAGCCGGACGCGGCCATAACGCAATTGGCGATGGCTTTGACGAACAGGTCAGGCCAGCTTTCGGCGTTGTCGGCGCCTTGGGTGGCGGCATCGATCTCGAATAGCAGTTCGGCTTCGGCGCGGGTGATGGCGATATTGCCGTCGCCGCCATATGCATAGAGCACGCGCTTGATCAGCTCGACTTCGGTTTCGTCGATCTGGCCAGCGGCGAGCGTTTTACCGGAGCGCAAGGGGCCGGCGTTGTCGACGATGGCGCGGCGGACCTGATCGAGCGTGAAGGCGACGAGGCTGAGCGGCGACCAGCGGGCCTTGTCGAGGATGTTGATCAGCAGTTCGAGTTCGGCACGGGTGTCGA
Organism: uncultured Alphaproteobacteria bacterium; assembly: GCA_963847145.1. Lineage (GTDB taxonomy): Bacteria > Pseudomonadota > Alphaproteobacteria > Rhizobiales > Hyphomicrobiaceae > JABFRJ01. Next base: position 522,699 of record CAWJYN010000007.1, on the reverse strand, counting down.
CGGTGCCGTTCGGCGCGATCTGGCCAACCAGCCATTCGGCCTGTTCGAGCGTCACATAGCCTTCTGGGCGTGCCTGTTGCACCAGATAATCGGTCAGCGTTTCGACAAAGCAGTCGCCCCAACCGATGACGTGCGCGCCGGGCAGCCGGTGCAAGTCGCACAGAGTCTGGGCTTCGTTGGCGTCGATGACGCCATCGGCATAGAAGGACCGCCGGACGGCTGCCACGTCCACCTCGGAAATGGAGCCACGCGCACGGATGTCGGCCACGGAAACGGCGGAGAGTAGGCTCATGGCACCTCGGGCAACAGGCGGGGCAGCGGGGGTAGCCGAACGCTAGCTGTGCAAGGTTACTAAGTGCCTAAGTTACCGCAGTGGTGATTTTTATTGTGGCGCGGAAGTCACGATTTTTGTTGCGGTGCCCCACTGGCGTTGCAGGGCTGCCATTGCGCTGCGGTGCAGCTCAGTTCAAAGCGGCAATAGCCTTGTCTAAGCCATTGAGAGATATTGGAATACCAATGCCAGCTTCTTCTGTTTGGAAGATGATGAAGACCGCTTGTTTGCCCGCCTTGAGCTTGCCAATCAGCGTATCGTCCATGACGACCTGAGCGTAGCAGGCAAAGGTGTGGCAGCGGAGAAACGGTGCGTTGCCGACGTCGACGTTATCGATTTTCAAGCCGAGACCGGGTGGCAGCAACACACCAACCGGCGCGAACACTCGTAGCACTTTGGTGCCATTGGAGAATTTCTGCACATAGACAGTTAAGCCCACGTTGCCGCGGTCTTCGGCGGTAACGCTTTGGACCAGGGCGCAGACCTCGGCCTTGGCGCCAGGGGGCGGCGGCTTGCAGACGAGTTGCCATTCGCCATGCTGGGCGCGGACGACGCCCCCTTCGGGATTGTTGGGGGCGCCGGCGGCGGCGGCGGGTGGCTGTCCGACGGCGGCCTTCGTCGTTTGGGCGGCGGCATTGTAAGGAGCGAGTGTGCACACCGAAGCCAGCGCTAAAATGACTAGAAACAGCGTGAATCTTGTAGGTTGGGTCAAGCCTTCGCGCGTCCCAACACTTGTTTGAACTGCCCGTAGATGTTGGGTCGCGCTACGCTTAACCCAACCTACAGCTAGCGGCTCTTTCGTTGGCTGCACGTTCGGTTCCCTCCCGCGCTGCGGCATTCAGCCATCAGTGTCCGCGCCATCGCATGCCGGCGGCTCGGCGGCAAGCACAACAAGTCGTTCCCTGACGCGCTAAAGCGGCTGAAATGGGACGCACGGGCCGCGCGCCGTAACGCGAAGTTTTGCCGCAGCGATTGCTGGGGGCTGCCCCTTGGGACTGGCGGGGCGTGCGAGTAGAGATACCAGTGGCAATTGAGGCGCGCCCGTGGCAATCCGGGCGCACAACGGAGAGGCATCAGCGCACGCGGCTTACCAGCGGTGCTCGCGCTGCATCTATCCGTCACGTGGAGAGACGCATGACTATGATTTCTGCTGCCCCTAACTCTGCTGACCATGACACCGCTGACCATGCCACAGCCGTGAGCGCGCACCGGACCCGGCTCGGATCGATCACGCTGACAGCGTTAGCTGTGACGGCCGGCCTGCTGGTGGCCACCACGGTCGCACACGCCGCCGCGGGCCAGCCGACGACGGGCCAGATCGGCATGCAGGACAGCGCAACCGCCATTATGGACCAGATCCGCTGGTTCCATAACGTGCTGGTGAACCCCATCATTATCGCAATCTCCATCTTCGTGATGGGCCTGCTCGCTTACGTCATGTGGGCCTTCAGCGAAAAGAACAACCCGGTTCCGTCCAAGTTGACCCACCACACCGGCCTCGAAGTGGCGTGGACGGTGATCCCGATTTTCATTCTGATTATCATCGCGATTCCATCGTTCAAAATGTTGTTCTTCCAGTATTCGTTCCCGAAGCCCGATCTGACCATCAAGGCCGTCGCCAACGCCTGGTTCTGGGACTACGAGTACCCGGACAACGACAAGATCAAAGTCAACTCGAACATGATCACCGACGAGGAACTGCTCGAGGCCTCGCTCGGCAAAGATGGCTTCTCGAAGAAGTATGGCGCGCTCGCCGGCACCGATCTGACCAAAGCTGTCTATCTCGATTCAAAGCCGCTCTGGCTGGCACCGCCAGAGAAATACGCAGGCCTGCGTCTCGTGCGGCAGCTGTCGGTCGACAACGAAATCGCGGTGCCGGTCAACAAAGTCGTGCACATGCTGATCACGTCAAACGATGTGATCCACTCGTGGGCGGTGCCCTCGTTCGGCTCCAAGATGCAGGCCGTGCCAGGCCGCGTCACCGCGACATGGTTCCAAGCGACCAAAGAAGGCGTTTATTACGGCCAGTGCTCGGTCCTGTGCGGCAAAAACCATTCGGCCATGCCAATCGCGGTGCGCGTCGTGAACGATCAGGCGTTTGCCAACTGGGTCGCTGCAGTCAAGGCACGTGACATGAAGAAGGCGCGCGGTATTCTGTCGGCAGCCACACAGGGTCTTGAGCAACGGTCCGTTGCTGAACTGACGACCGGTCTGACCGTCGACGCCGCGCAGTAAGCCAGCAGCTAAGTTGAAATTGAACAATGACCCGCTGCGCCCAATGGTGCGCGGATGACAAGCGGAAGCGAAGGGGAGCCCGATGGGCAATACGACCGACACGCACGCGCACGGCGCGCATGGCCATGACCATGGCTACGGCGATCCACACACGCCGCCATTTTTTACGCGCTGGTTCCTGTCGACGAACCACAAAGACATCGGCACGATGTACTTGATCTTCGCGATCATTGCCGGCTTGGTAGGTGGCTTCCTGTCGGTGCTGATGCGGCTTGAGCTGCAAGAGCCAGGGCTGCAGTTTTTCTCCAACCCCAACATGTACAACGTAGTGGTAACCGGCCACGGCCTCATCATGGTGTTCTTCATGGTGATGCCGGCGATGATCGGCGGCTTCGGCAACTGGTTCGTGCCGCTCATGATCGGTGCACCCGACATGGCGTTCCCACGCATGAACAACATCTCGTTCTGGCTGCTGCCGGCCGCTTTCGCGCTGCTGCTGATCTCGATGTTCGTCGACGGTGCGCCAGGCTCAACAGGTGTGGGCACCGGCTGGATTGTACTGGCGCCGCTGTCGACGACAGGGCATCCAGGTCCGTCGGTGGACTTCGGCATCTTCGCTCTGCACATCGCCGGTGCGTCGTCGATCCTCGGCGCCATCAACTTCATCACCACCATCTTCAACATGCGCGCGCCGGGTATGACCTTGCACCGCATGCCGTTGTTTGTGTGGTCGGTGTTGATCACGGCGTTTCTGTTGTTGCTGTCGCTGCCGGTTCTCGCTGGCGCCATCACCATGCTGCTGACGGACCGCAACTTCGGCACCACGTTCTTCTCCGCCGCTGGCGGCGGTGATCCGTTGCTGTACCAGCATTTGTTCTGGTTCTTCGGCCACCCGGAAGTCTACATTCTCATCCTGCCGGGCTTCGGCATGATCAGCCACATCATCTCGACATTCTCCAAGAAGCCGATCTTCGGTTATCTCGGTATGGCGTACGCGATGGTGGCCATCGGTCTCGTCGGCTTCATCGTGTGGGCGCACCACATGTATACCTCTGGCATCGGCGTCGACGCGCAGGCCTACTTCGTGTTCGCCACCATGGTGATCGCGGTGCCGACCGGCGTGAAGATCTTCTCCTGGATCGCGACGATGTGGGGCGGCTCGATCTCGTTCCGCACGCCGATGCTGTGGGCGCTCGGCTTCATCTTCCTGTTCACCGTCGGCGGCGTGACGGGCGTCATGCTGGCCAACGCTGGCGTCGATCGCGCCTTCCACAACACGTATTATGTGGTGGCACACTTCCACTACGTGCTGTCGCTTGGCGCGGTGTTCGCCATTTTTGCGGGCTGGTATTACTGGTTCCCCAAGATGAGTGGCTACATGTACAACGAGAACATCGGCAAGTTGCACTTCTACCTGACGTTCATCGGTGCCAACATCCTGTTCTTCCCGCAGCACTTCCTGGGTCTTGCGGGCATGCCGCGTCACTACGCGGACTATCCGGAAGCCTATGGCTACTGGAACCGGATTTCGTCGGTCGGCTCGTACATCACCGCCTTGGCAACGCTGGTGTTCCTGTATGGCGTGCTCGATGCATTCCTGAAGAAACGCCGCGCTGAAGCCGACTACTGGGGCATCCCCGCTCACCTGCAGACGCTGGAGTGGACGCTGCCCAGCCCGCCGCCCTTCCACCAGTTCGAAACGCTGCCGATCATCAAGGCAACGGACCATCACTGAGACTGCTTCGGGCGCCCCGATCTTTAAGTGGAAATGGGCGCCCGATTTGCATGTGAGATCGGGCGGGCTACAAAACAGCGCGCTCGATGCCCGGCAAAATTCAACACCTTGCAGACAGGTCAAAGACTTGGTAATAAGCGGCCGTCGATTTTGGCCAGACGCTTAAGTCCGTTCGCCCTACCAAGCGTAGGCCCACGCTCAAACTCTCCCAAAAATCGTTGCGCCACTGTCGTTTGCCCACAAGGCGAGTGGCAGAACATACATACCCACCTAAAGGAAATACCATGCAAGTTGGCACCGTGAAGTTCTACAATGATCAAAAAGGCTTCGGCTTCATCCAGCCAGATGACGGCTCCAAGGACGTGTTTGTGCATGCAACGGCGCTTGAGCGCGCTGGCATGGGCCCGCTGCGCGAAGGCCAGAAGGTCTCGTTCGACACCGCTGAAGACAAGCGTTCGGGCAAGATCTCGGTCGGCAACATCAAGGCTGCCTAATCCGGCAAACCTTGGTCGTTGACCGCTAACATACAGGTGGCCGCCTCCTCGTGGGGCGGCCATTTGCGTTAAGGCCGTGGTTTCTGGCCTGCGCAGGCCCCAACGGCACTGTTGGATAGCCGCATCCGGCTTGCCTTAGGACTGCATTGGGGTGGACCACCGCCAGCCTTTCAGCCGCATTGCCCGGACTTGGCCGCCATGGCATGAGGCGGCGTCTGTAACCCCGCACACGTCAGCAGCTTTTCGAACATGTCAAACGGCACCACTTTACCTCACGACGCAGCGCCGACCGACGCGTTAGGCGGCGACATCGGCGACTACTGGGCACTGCTCAAACCGCGCGTCATGTCGCTGGTGATCTTCACCGCGCTGGTCGGCATGGTCGCGGCGCCGGGATCAATCAACCCGGTGCTGGCAGCCATCGGGCTGCTGTGCATTGCCGTAGGCGCCGGCGCCTCGGGCGCACTCAATATGTGGTATGATGCCGATATCGATGCGCAGATGGCGCGCACGGTGGCGCGGCCTATCCCGCGCGGTCGCGTCACACCCAACGAGGCGCTGACGTTCGGCACCATCCTGTCGGTCTTCTCGGTTTTGACACTCGGTCTGCTGGTAAACTGGGTGGCTGGTTTCATCCTCGCGTTCACCATCGGCTTTTATCTATTCGTCTACACCATGTGGCTGAAGCGGCGGACCCCGCATAACATTGTGATTGGTGGCGCCGCCGGTGCGTTCCCGCCGATGCTGGGTTGGGCCACGATGACCGGCACTGTAAGTGTCGAGAGCTTCATTCTGTTTCTATTGATCTTCCTGTGGACCCCGCCACACTTCTGGGCGCTGGCACTGTATCGCATGCGCGACTACGAACGCGCCGGCGTGCCGATGTTGCCCGTCGTCGCTGGCCCGGATGAAACTCGCCGGCAGATCCTGCTCTATTCGGTAATCTACATCGCCACGAGCGTTGCGCCGTACTTCGTTGGCCTCGGCGGATTGACCTATCTGGCAACCTCGGTTGTCACCGGCGCGATCTTCATGGCGCTCGCCGTCAACGTCTACCGGGTCCGCGCGGGGCGCGAGGCGGATGTGGTTGCCAAGCGCCTGTTTTTGTTCTCGATTTTTCACCTCTTCCTGCTGTTCGCGGTACTGTTTGTTGAGCACACGGTCGCGCGGGTGATGGCGTGAGTGAACCGGTGCCCAGCGTTGGCATCAACGAACGCGTCTGGCGCCTGCGCATTGCGACATTGATCTTCGCCGGTTGCGTCGGGATTTCGAGCCGCTGGTTGCCCTACCCGTGGTGGGCCGTGCCAGCGCTGCCGGTCGCCGTGCTGGCCGTCTGGCTCTATACAGCGTTTCAAGTCGTCAAGGACGGTGAAACCGAAACGCAGCGCCGCCAGCGGATGCGCAATCTCGCCATTGCCTGCGCACTCGGCGGCATGGTGGTACTGTTTTACGTCGGCACGATGGTCCGCCTTGGACCCAATGTTTTCAACCGGCCGATCTGACGTACGAAGGCACCACGCATGACACCATCTGGTCCCAGCCAAAAGCCTCAGAACCACCGCACCGTCGCTGCGTTGTGTGCGGCGCTGGCCATGGCCATGGTCGGCCTCGCCTATGCGTCGGTGCCGCTCTACCGGCTATTTTGCCAGGTGACGGGTTACGCAGGCACCACCCAGCGCGTCGCGGCCGAGAGTACGCAAGTCTCCGACCGTCTCGTCACCGTCCGCTTTGACGCCAACATCGCGCCAGGCCTGCCCTGGACCTTCGAAGCCATCTCCAAGCCGATGACGCTAAAGCTCGGCGAAACGGCGGTCGCCATGTACCGGGCCACCAGCACCGCCGCCAGCCCGACCATCGGCACCGCCACTTATAACGTGGTGCCTGATCAGGCCGGCAGCTTTTTCAACAAGCTCGCCTGCTTCTGCTTTACCGAGCAAACCCTGGTGGCCGGCCAGTCGGTCGAAATGCCGGTCCAATTTTTCGTTGATCCGGCGATGGCGACCGATAGCGACGGCAAACGCGTGCGCGAGATCACGCTATCGTATACCTTTTTCCCTGTGGCTTCGCCGGGGACCGCGGCGAAAAAGGGAGTTGCAGAGCAAGGTCCCGATGCTAAAGCTCCCGGCAAAGGAACCTGACACAGCGCCGCACGCTTTGCCGCACCTCGGCGCACTGTTTAGGGCTGGAATCGCACCGCATCCGGCTTAAAACCGGGCAGAATACTGGATACCGGAGGGGCCCATGGCCGACAGCCACGCCAACAAGAATCACGACTACCATCTCGTCAATCCAAGCCTCTGGCCGCTGACCGGCTCCATTGGCGCGTTCATCATGGCGATCGGAGCGGTGATCCTGATGCGCTCGCTGGGTGGCGGGCAGGGCATCTTCGGCATGCGCGGATCGATGGTGTTTCTGATCGGCACCGTGATCGTGCTGGCGACCATGGTGATGTGGTGGCGCGATGTGATCAACGAAGCCAAGGCCGGTGATCATACACCGGTGGTGCAATTGCATCTGCGCTACGGCATGATCATGTTCATCGCCTCGGAGGTGATGTTCTTCGTGGCCTGGTTCTGGGCCTACTTTGATGCCTCGCTGTTTCCAGCGCCGGTCTATCCGGTTAATTCGGATACGACCAACGCCGTTGTTGGCATGGTCGAGCGCGCCACCGCCACCGGCGGCGTTTGGCCACCCAAGCCTACCGCCGACAAAACCTTCACCGCCACGTTTGATCCGTGGGGCTTGCCGCTGGTCAACACGCTGATCCTGCTGCTCTCCGGCACGACCGTGACCTTGGCGCACCACGCCCTGCTGCAAGGCAATAACAAACTCGTTGTGCGCGGACTGGCGATCACCGTTGTGCTCGGCGTACTGTTCACCGCACTGCAGGCCTACGAATACGGACATGCCGGCTTCACCTACGCCGGCCACATCTATGGCTCCACATTCTTCATGGCGACGGGCTTCCATGGTGCACACGTCGTAATCGGGACGATCTTCCTGGCTGTGTGCCTGTTCCGTGCGATGCGGGGCAGCTTCACGCCGCAGCAGCACTTCGGTTTCGAAGCAGCCGCCTGGTATTGGCACTTCGTCGACGTGGTCTGGCTGTTCTTGTTTGCCTGCATTTACGTCATTGGCGCCGGCGCCCATCCCGGCGGCCACTGACTCAGACTCTGCAGGTTGCACACCAAGGGCCAGATCTCGCGATCTGGCCCTTTTCCGTTTCACCCTTCGATGGGCAACCCGCAGTAGTTCTCAGCCAGCACCGTCTGCGCCGCGGTGCTTGATTTGAGATAGGCAAATTCCGCGCGCTGGAGGCCGTGGCCAAAGGCGTCGGTCTCGGGGAACTTGTGCAGCAGTGTCGTCATCCACCAGGAGAAGCGGGTCGCTTTCCAGACGCGGCGCAGGCAGGTGGCGGAATAGGTATCGATGAGATCGTGGCGGTTCTGCTTGAACCGGGCGATCAACGCGCGCGAGAGATAGCGCACGTCTGACATGGCGAGGTTCAGCCCCTTGGCGCCGGTCGGTGGCACGATATGAGCCGCATCGCCGGCCAGGAACAAGCGGCCGTAGCGCATCGGTTCGGCGACGAACGAGCGTAGCGGTGCGATGCTTTTCTCGATCGACGGCCCCGCTGTCACATCGCGCGCAGCGGTGGGACCGAGCCGGGCTTTGAACTCGGCCCAGAAGCGCGCGTCCGGCCAATCGTCGATCTTGGCGTCGGACGGCACTTGAATGTAGGCGCGAGTCCGGGTCGGCGAGCGCATCGAGGCAAGCGCGAAACCGTTGTCATGATTGGCATAGATCAACTCATGCCCGCAGGGCGGCACATCGGCGAGCACGCCGAGCCACCCAAAGGGATAAGCGCGTTCGTAGACCTTCAACACGGCGGCCGGGATCGCGGCACGGCCGGCGCCATGGTAGCCGTCGCAGGCGGCAACGTAGTCACAATCGAGCGTCTTAGCATGCCCGCCGTGGGTGAAACTCAACCGCACGCGATCGCCGTCCAGCCCGTCGATGTGCGTAACCGGAGCCTCATAAAGGCATTGCAGGCCGGACACCTCGTTGGCCTCCATCAGATCGCGGGTGACCTCTGTCTGGCCGTACACGGTGACGTGCCGGCCGGTCAGCGCCTTGAAGTCAATCCGCAAGCCTTCGCCATCAAAATTGAGAAACGTGCCGTCGTGGATCAACCCTTCGGCGTCGAGCCGCGCACCACAGCCAACCTCACGCAGCAGGTCGGTCGTCCCGGTTTCCAGCAGGCCAGCGCGGATGCGCCCCTGCACATAAGCGCGAGTTTGACGTTCGAGCAGCACGACCTCAACACCGGCTAGAGTGAGTAGCCGCGCCAGCATCAACCCCGATGGGCCGCCACCAATGATGCCGACTTGTGTGCGCATGGGAGCATCCCAGACCGAAGACCGCTTCGTGTGATCGATCATGCGTACCGCAATGAGTTGCAGACGTCCACGGGTCTGCTCGACAAGCGCCCGTCACCTCGACACACTTGCGACCTTAATCGGTCCTCCCGTATAACGGCGACGGCCTCAGAGGTCACATGGTCGACAAAGCAAAACTCGAAGCACTACGCACACGCTATGCTGGAGGAGCTGGCAACCAGATCCACGATCCGGATTTTGCGCGGGTGGCAGCCGGACAGTTCACGGGCGACAAGCGCGTGTGGCCGTTCGCCGGCGTGGCGACATTTCTGGCCGCGCCCTATCGGCCGCAGCCGGCCAGCGGGGTTGATCTGGCAGGGTTGGATATTGCGCTGCTCGGCGTGCCGATGGATCTCGGTGTGACCAACCGGGCCGGCGCGCGGCTTGGTCCGCGGGCTGTTCGCGCGGTTGAGCGGATGGGGCCCTGGGAGCACGTGCTGCGGCAGGCCCCCATGCAGCAGGCGACGGTAGCTGACATCGGCGATGTGCCGTTTGCAAGCCGCTTTGATTTGGCGCGCTGCCATGCCGACATCGAGGCGCACGTAGCGGCCATTGTCAACGCGGATGTGGTGCCGTTGTCCGTCGGCGGCGATCATTCGATCAGCTATTCGATCCTGCGTGCTATCGGCGCGAAGCGGCCGGTCGGCATGATCCACATTGATGCGCATTGCGATACCAGCGGTATCTACGAAGGCTCGAAGTTCCACCACGGCGGTCCGTTCCGGCAGGCCGTGCTGGACGGCGTGCTCGACCCCGAGCGCACCATCCAGATCGGCATCCGCGGCGGCGCCGACTACCTGTGGGAATTCTCGACCGACAGCGGCATGACCGTCCTGCACGCCGAGCAGGCCGTAGCCATCGGCATGGCTGCAGTCGCTGCGAAAGCGAGGGCCGTGGTGGGCGAGGGGCCGGTTTACATCTCGTTCGATATCGACAGCGTCGATCCCGGTTTCGCGCCCGGCACCGGCACACCCGAGGTGGGCGGGCTCGCGCCTCGCGAGGTGCTGGCATTGCTCAGGGCGCTCTCTGGTGTCGATGTGGTCGGCGCAGATGTCGTGGAAGTTGCGCCGCAATACGACGCCACCACCAACACCGCCCAGATCGCCGCCCAAGTGCTGTTCACCGAACTCTGCCTGGCGGTAACCGCGCTGGAGCGCCGGCGCAGGTGAGCCTCGGAACTGGGGCGAAAAATGGCTTCGCAACCTTTTCCGAAAATGGTGGCTGTTCCCAATTTTGCCCGCTAGATTGCGCGCGAGCAGCAGATGGATCGCCGTCAGGGGACGGTCCACACAGACTGCATCGGGAGGAAAATACATGTACTTGAAGTCCTTATCGCGCCGCGCGTTGGCGGTGGCCTTGGCTGGCATGGCCGGTGGCGCATTTGCACCAGCGCAGGCACAAACCGTCGTCAAAATCGGCATCGTCAACAGCCTGTCTGGCTTTCTCGCAGCCCCCGGCGACGAGATGCAGAAGGGCATGGATCTCTATGCCAAACTCAACACCAAGGACCTCCCAGCTGGCGTGAGCGTCGAAATTCTCAAGCGCGATGACGGCACCAATCCGGAAACCGCCAAGCGTGTCGCCCAAGAGCTGATCACCCGCGACAAGGTCAACATTCTGCTCGGCGTGGTGGGGTCTCCGATGGCCGCCGCCATCGCGCCGCTGACGGCGGAAGCAAAAATTCCATTTGTGATCACCAACGCCGCCGGCGTCGCCATTCCGCGCATTTCGCCTTATGTGGCGCGCGTGTCGTTCACGCAATGGCAGACGGCCTTACCGCTCGGCACCTGGGCCGCCAAGGAAGCCGGCAAGAAGGCCTTCACAGCGGTGAGTGATTTCATTCCGGGCCATGATGCCGAAAACGCTTTCAGCAAAGGCTTCAAGGACGGCGGCGGCGAGATCATCGGCTCGGTGCGCTTCCCGGGTAACAACCCGGACTTCGCGCCGTTCGTACAGAAGGCCAAAGACGCGAAGCCCGATGTGCTCTTTATCTTTGTCCCCGGCGGCACGCAGGCCACCGCCATGATGAAGGCCATCAAGGATCTCGGGCTCAAGGAAGCCGGCATCAAGATCGTCTCCACCCAGGATCTCGTTCCCGACGAGGAACTGCCGAACATGGGTGAAGCGCCCGTGGGGCTCATCACTGCGGGCAACTATTCGACGGCAGCAGATCGCCCGGCGAACAAAGCGTTCCTCGCCGCCTGGGCCAAGGAATATGGCGACAAGCACATCCCCGACTTCTTCTCGGTCGGCGGTTGGGATGGCATGGCCGCCGTGTTCGACATCATCAAAAAAACCAATGGAAAGTTCGACGGCGATTTAGCGATGGCGATCCTGAAAGGCTGGAAAAACCCGAACAGCCCGCGCGGGCCGATCTCTATCGACCCCAACACGCGCGACATCATCCAGAACATTTACATCCGGCGCACCGAGATGAAAGACGGCAAAGTCGTCAACACCGAGTTCATTACTATCCCGGATGTGAAAGATCCCTGGAAAGAACTGAACCCTCCGAAGTAACGGTGTTGTGTAGGTTGGGTTAGGCGCGCTTCATCGCCGTACCCCAACAGCTACAGCCAGCGCCGTCATGGAGTGTTGGGCAAAGTTGGCGCGTATCATGTTGGGTTACGCGGCCGAAGGGGCCACTGACCCAACCTACGTGACTTCGCCCCTCACCCTAACCCTCCCCCCAAATGCAAAAGAGCAATGGGGAGAGGGTACGAACCAGCGACTGTCTCGCTCAAGCTCGCACGGTGAATTCATGCGTTTTTTGAACTGCGATCCGTGCCCTCCGCGAGCCCCACATGGCTGAGCTTCTCGCCGCTGCCATCAGCATACTGTTCCATGGTCTGACCTTGGCCATGGTGCTGTATCTGATTTCGGTAGGCCTCTCGGTCACCATGGGGCTGATGGGCTTCGTCAACCTCGCGCACGGTGCCTTCGCCATGGGCGGTGGCTATCTGATGACGACGTTGCTCGCCCGCTATGCCGTGCCGTTTCCGCTAGCAGTTCTGCTCGCCGTCATCGCGGTGACACTGGCGTCCATGGTGCTCGAACGCGTGCTGTACCGCCGCTACTATGGCGGCGAGGAACTCGACCAGGTGCTGCTGACGATGGGGCTTATCTTCATGTCGGTCGGCGCGGCCACCTATTTGTGGGGTCCGCTTGCGCAGCCGATGAAGCCGCCGTCGTATCTCAGCGGACAGTTCAACGTGATGGACCGTTCACTGCCGGTCTACCGCACGTTCCTGATCGTCTGCGGCGCCGTGGTCGTTACAGCGCTGTGGCTGGCGCTGGAACGTACGCGCTTTGGTGCACAGCTGCGCGCGGCTGTCGACAACCTGAAGATGGCCGAAACCGTTGGCATCAACACCTCGCGTCTGTTTGCCGTTGCGTTCGCGCTCGGCAGCGGCTTGGCGGCCCTCGGAGGCGCGCTCGGCGCCGAAGTTCTGGCCATTTCGCCAACTTATGCGTTGGAGCACCTTGTATACTTCCTCATCGTCGTCGCAGTCGGTGGTTTGGGCAGTATCCGCGGGCCATTTCTGGCGGCACTGATGGTGGGCGTGGCCGACACCGGCCTTAAGTATGCCGCGCCCGAGTACGGCGCGTTCTTCATCTATGCGCTGACGATGCTCATTCTGTTGCGCTATCCGCGCGGATTGCTGGGGCGCACATGACTCTACCAGCGGCCACACGGTCACCTGAAGTTGAAGCCGGGCTGAATGCGTATGCGCGCAGGCATCGGCTGAGTGTATTCGAGCTGCTGCCGTGGATCGTCGCCATCGCCGCATTCTTCGTGTTTCCAGACTACCTCGCACTTGGCGCGCAAGTCCTGGCGACGATCATTTTCGCCCTCAGTGTTGACCTGTTGATCGGCTACGCCGGCATCGTCACGCTTGGCCAAGCGGCCTTCTTCGGCGTTGGCGCTTACACCGCCGGCATCTTGGCAGCCAACGGCTGGGGCGAGCCGATCTCCGGGCTGGTGATCGCCGCGCTGGTGTCGGCGCTGGTCGGGTTTGTGTCCGGCGCGGTCATATTGCGCACCTCTGGGCTAACGCTGCTGATGCAGACCTTGGTGGTCGCAGCGATGCTCTACGAAATCGCCAACAAGGCGCACGCGTGGACAGGCGGCGCGGATGGTTTGTCCGGCATGGTGGTGTGGCCAGTGTTCGGCCTTTTCAAATTCGATATGTTCGGGCGCGTGGCCTATCTTTACTGCCTGGCTGTCGCGTTTCTGTGCTGGTTGGCCATGCGGACAATTGTCCACTCCGCTTTTGGTCGCTCGCTGATGGGCTTGCGCGAAAATCTTGTCAAAATGCACGCCGTTGGCACGCCCGTCGCGCGGCGCAAGCTCATGGCCTATACCATGGCCGCAGCCCTGGCCGGCATCTCGGGCGCGCTGATCGCGCAGACGACGGCGTTCGTTGCGCTCGGCACCTTGAGCCTGGAGCGCTCTGGCTCGATCCTGATCATGCTCATCATCGGCGGTGTCGGGAAACTCTATGGCGCTTTCATCGGCGTGCCGCTCTACATGCTGGCGCAAGACCGCTTCGCGACGATTGATCCCGTGTTCTGGTACTTCTGGATCGGATTGTTCATGGTGCTCATGGTAGTCTTCGCGCGTGGCGGTGTGTTGGGCGTGCTGTCGGCGCTCGCCACACGTATCCGCGGCCGCAAAGGCAATGCCGCATGACCAGCATCGCACCAGCCGCCCTCGAAACACGCCAGCTGCACAAAGCGTTCGGCGCCTTCGTCGTCACCAACGATATCGACTTCCGCCTGGAACCGGGCGCGCGGCATGCGCTGATCGGGCCCAATGGCGCTGGCAAGACGACGTTCGTCAACCTTGTGTCAGGGGCGCTCACGCCCTCTGCGGGCTCGATCCATCTGAACGGCCTGGATGTGACGCGCGAACCACAAGCGCGCCGCGTCAAGCGCGGACTAATCCGCACCTTTCAAATCAACCAGCTGTTCCGCAAGCTGACCGTGCTCGAAAACGTCACCATCGCCATTGCCGAACGCGACGGCCTCGCCACCAACATGTTCAAGCCCGCCGGAAAAAACCGCGCGGCGATCGATGAGGCCTATGATTTGCTGGAGCGCGTCGGCCTGGCGCCGGATGCATTGCGCACCATCAACGACCTGCCCTATGGCCGCCAGCGCATGGTGGAGATTGCGGTTGCGCTCGCTTTGAAACCCAGCGTGTTGCTGCTCGATGAGCCCGCAGCGGGTGTGCCAACGGGTGAGGTGGGCATCATCATCGATCTGATCCAGCAACTACCGGCCGACATCGCGATCATGCTGATCGAGCACGACATGGCGGTTGTCTTCCGCGTGGCCCAGCGCATCACCGTGCTGGTCGAGGGCACAACCCTGGTCGAGGGTCCACCGGCGGAGATCGCCGCCAATCCAAAAGTTCGCGAAGTCTATCTCGGCGAGCGCAAACCCAAATGACCGATAACACCGGCCTTGACCTCAAAGACGTGCGTGCAGGGTACGGCGAGACCGTCGTCTTGAACGGCATATCGCTGACGCTGCCGGTAGGCGCAACAATGGCGCTACTCGGCCGCAATGGCGTCGGCAAGACGACTTTGCTGGCCACCATCATGGGCCACACGCGCCTGCATGGCGGCAGCGTCGCGTTTGCTGGTAGCAATCTAACAGGCCTGCCCATACATAAGCGCAACAGTCTCGGCGTGGCGCTGGTGGCGCAGGAACGCGAGATCTTCAAATCCCTCTCGGTAGAGGAGAACTTGCTGGTCGCCGAGCGGACAGGCAAATGGACGGCGCCGCGCGTGTTCGAATTCTTCCCGGGCCTTGCCAAGCGCCGCAAGAGCCGGGGCGATCAACTCTCCGGCGGCGAACAGCAGATGCTCGCTGTTGGTCGCGCGCTGATGGGCAATCCCCGGCTGCTGTTGCTCGATGAGCCATTAGAGGGATTGGCACCGGTGATCGTGGATCAGTTACTCACTGGCCTGCAGCGTCTGAAGGCGGAAGACAACATGACCATGATCCTGGTCGAACAGCACGCGCATCTAGCCATGGAGTTTGCAGCCAACACTGTCGTTCTCGATCGCGGCGTCATTGTCTACCAGGGACCGAGCGCGGCGCTGGCAGCCAGCCCGGAGAAGATGTCGGCCCTCCTCGGCATCGGCAACGCACTGGCACACTGAAGACTTTGTCGTCATGCCGGTGAAAGGGGAAGAGCGCAACAATGTTGGGTCGCGGCTCGAAGCGCTTGCCCCAACCTGCAAAAGCACGCGCGCGACGGCATCAAGTCCGCGCCGGCGGCAGACCGAAGCTGCCGTCGCGCTTGACGTAGGTGTGGCGGGCGGGGACGCTGACGATCTCGCGCTCGGGATAACGCAGCGCCGTGAGGCTGCCGCCGAAGCAGCAGCCGGTGTCGATGCAGACGGTGCCGTTGACCCAAGTCGGCTCCAACACACAGACATGACCATAGACAACCAGCGCCGGCCCATCGTAGCGGGCCGCCCAGTTGTAGCGGATCGGCAGACCATTGGCAGCTTTGCCGCTATCGGTATCACCATAGAGGCAGAAGTTCTCGACCTTGTGCGAGACGTGGCCAATCATGTCGGCACGGATACCGGCGTGCGCGACGACGAGCCGGCCATCGTCGAGCCAGAGATACGGTGGCAGCGCCCGGATGAACTGGCTCACCGCGGCACGGTGCTGACTGCCGGTGTCAGCGAAATCATCGGCCGTCGTTTGCAGCCCGTGCGTCATCGTCACGTGGTGGCCATCAAGCCAGCGGCGGAATTTGGTATCGTGATTGCCAGGCACGCAGAGCGCTTGGCCTGCCGCGCACATGGCCATGACGATGGCGACAGCATCGACAGCGCGCGGGCCACGATCGACCAAGTCGCCAACAAAGATGACCTGCCGGTTGTGTGGTGCATCAATCACCGGCGGGGCACCATGGACCCGCCACGACACGGTATAGCCGAGGCGCTTCAAGAGTTCTTCGAGTTCATCGGCACAGCCGTGCACATCGCCGATGATATCGAACGGGCCGAGCCGGTGACGGTGATCGAAGGGGCGGGCGAACGTTGACGTCATGCGCGAATGTAATCGTCGGCAGTTGCGGGCGCCGGCACGTCCGTGACCAGCTTTTCGAGGCTCGCAAGTCCTTGCGGCACCGGGCCGCCATGCGCCCAATCCAGCAGCTCGATGGTGTGGACGATGGGAATGTCGGTGCCAAGCCCGATTTGGGTCATGCAGCCCAGGTTCCCGGCAGCAATAACATCGGGGCGCACGGACCGGATGTTCTCGACCTTGCGCGCGCGCAGTTGCGTCGCGAGGTCGGGCTGCAGGATATTGTAGGTGCCGGCCGAGCCGCAGCAGATATGGCCTTCCGGCACATCGACCACAGAGTACCCGGCGCGCTTCAGCAGCGACTTTGGCTCATGGACGATCTGTTGGCCATGCTGCAGCGAGCAAGCCGAGTGATAGGCGACGCGGATTGAACTCCAGCGCTTGGCGGGGCCGAGATCGGTCGCGGACACGAACTCCGTGACATCGCGCGTGAGATCGGCGATGCGCTGCGCCTTGGCCGGATAGTCGCCACCTGCATGTTTGAGGAGATGGCCGTAGTCTTTCACCATAGTGCCACAACCGGAGGCGTTGACGATGACGGCATCCACAGGGCCTTTGGCGATCACCTTGCTCCAGGCATCGACGTTGGCTTTCGCGAAGGCGATTGCCGAGGCTTCCTTGCCCATGTGATGGGTCAGCGCGCCGCAGCAGCCAGCGCCAGCGGCCACTTCGACATCGACGCCTGATCGGGCGAGCAGCCGGATGGTGGCGTCGTTGATCGCCGGGCGCAGCACTTGTTGCGCGCAACCCGCGAGCAGGATGACGCGCTTCTTGCGTTCGCCTTGCGTCGCGGCAGTGCCGGGACCAGCATAGACGGCGGCTTTGGTCAGCGGCTGCCGCGGCGCGAGATCGAGCATGGCACCAAGTTCTTTCAGGCCGAGCTTTGTCAGCAACCCCCGGAACGGTTGACCGAACGGCACCAGCTTGAGCGCTATGCGAAAGCGCGACGGATAGGGTAACACCTGCGCCAGCAGTGCGCGCATGGCGCGATCCTTCAACGAGCGCGACCCGGTTTCAGCGATGTGCGCCCGGGCATGATCCACCAGATGCATGTAGTCGACGCCACCGGGGCAGGTGGTCATGCACGAGAGACACGACAGGCAGCGGTCGACATGATGTTGCACTTCAGGGCTGGCCGCAACGCCGCGCTCGAACATGTCCTTCATCAGGTAGATGCGGCCACGCGGGCTGTCACGCTCATCGCCAAGCAGCACGTAGGTGGAGCACGTCGCGGTGCAGAGCCCGCAGTGCACACACGTGCGCAGGATCTTATCGACCTCGGCAATGCGGGGAACGGCTTTTTGTGCGGCGGTGAAGGTGGTCTGCATGGAGATCCTGGAGGCGTCTGAACAGGTTTTGCGCGGCGCTCAAAACGCCACGTACATGCGGCCGGGATTGAGGATGTTGGCGGGATCGAAGGTGGCTTTGAGTTTCTGGCTCAGACGTTCGACGCCGGGCTCAAGGGTTTGGAATGCATCTGTGGCTGCGCGCGTGGAGGCCGTTGCGCGAATGAGGGTCGCGTGGCCGCCATAGCTTGCAATGACACGGCGCACGTCAGCCGCGCCGGCATCCGACATGACCGGCACATCAAGCCACACCAGGCCACCCGACCAATCGTAGAGCGCACGGACCGGCATGTAACGGCCGATAGCGGCGACCACTTCGGGGCCTTTGGTGGGCGCGGTAGAAAGCCGCCAGACCGGGTGATCGCTGGCGTCGAACACACTGAGGCGCGTCATCTCATCCCAGAAAGCCTCGGAGCTCGGCTGTTCAAGCGCTACCAATTCGCCATAGGGACGCAGCGCATCGCGCAGCTTTTCGCGAGCGGTAGGCAATCGATTTGGGCGCGGCTTCAAGACGGAATGCGGTAATGGCTTGACCAGCACTGCGCAACGCCATGTGGTCGAGCGTAACCGCGAGGGACTGTTGGATATGAACCGCGCCGGAGACCTCGTAGGGCGTGCCCATCACGGTGCACAACACCTCGATGGCAATCGCATCGCTGAGGCCGAGCAAGGTCAACGTGGTGGACGCCTGCGGCCGTGGCATGACTTTGAAGGTCACTTCGCTAAAGACCGACAGCGTGCCCCAACTGCCGGCGAGACCCTTGCAGAGATCGACACCGGTGACGTTCTTCATCACGCGGCCGCCGTTCTTGAAGATCTCGCCGCGGCCGTTGACGCCGCGAATGCCCATCAGGTGATCGCGCGCCGCGCCAGCTGTAATGCGGCGCGGGCCGGAGGCATTGGTCGCGAACACGGCGCCGATGGTGGCGTGCCGGGCATCGCCGCCGACGATACTTGCCAGTTCGACAGGCTCGAAGGCGAGCATCTGCTTATTCTTAGCGAGCACGCTCTGCACTTCCGATAGCAACGTGCCCGCACGCGCCGCCATCACCATCTCATTGGGTTCATAGAGCGTAATGCCGCGTAGGCCGCGGGTGGTCAGCAGATGCGCCGAGTTCGTGGGCCGGCCGATGGCACGCTTGCTGCCGCCACCGATGATCTCGAGACCCACACGGGAAGCGTGAGCGGTTTTGATGACATCGGCGAGCGCGGCTTCGCTTTCCGGCCGCAAATCAGCTGCTAAGGAGACGGCTGCTAAAGACACGTGTGGAGTTTCCTTCAGGCGGCAGCGCGAGGCTCGAGCGCGTCGGCGCGCAGCCGGGCATCGAGCGGGAACACTTTGGCAGAGTTCAGCAGCCAATCGGGATCGAACACGGTCTTGATCCGCATCTGCAGTGCCAGATCGGTACGGTTGAACTGCACGTGCATGAGATCGCGCTTTTCGATGCCGACCCCGTGTTCGCCAGTGAGGCAACCGCCGACCTTGACGCACAGCGTCAGGATTTCGTTGCCGGCCAGCTCGGCGCGCTCGGAGCTTGAGGGGTCGTTGGCATCATAGAGAATGAGCGGGTGCAGGTTGCCGTCACCAGCGTGGAAAATGTTAGCTACCTTCAAGCCGTGCCGCTGGCAGATTTCCGTAATGGCAACGAGAACTTCGGGCAGTTTGCCTAGCGGGATCGTACCGTCCATGCAGATGTAGTCGGCCAAGCGGCCGACGGCACCGAACGCGCTCTTACGGCCCTTCCAGATTTTCGCGCTCATCTCTGGGCTATCGGAGATCTTTATGACGCTTGGATTGAATGTTTTGGCGATGGCGGTGATGGCAGCGAGTTGTTCATCGATCTCCGCTTCCGAGCCCTCGACTTCGACGATCAACAGCGCCTCGACGTCCATCGGATAACCGGCCTTGGCAAACGCCTCGCAGATCTGGATCGCGGGGCGGTCCATGAACTCGATGGCGACGGGAATAATGCCGGCACCGATAACCGCAGAGACGCATTGACCGGCCACTTCGCTGGACCCAAAGCCGAGCAGCATCGGTCGCGCACCTTCAGCCGCCTTGATAATGCGCACGGTCGCTTCCGTGACGATACCGAACTGGCCTTCAGAACCGACAATAAGTCCCATCAGATCATAGCCGCCGCTATCGAGATGCGCGCCGCCGATGTCGACGATCTCACCATCCATCAGCACCATGCGGACGCCAAGCACGTTGTTGGTTGTGACACCGTATTTAAGGCAATGCGCGCCGCCGGAGTTCATGCCGATATTGCCGGCCAATGTGCAGGCGAGTTGGCTCGATGGGTCGGGCGCGTAGAAAAAGCCATCTTTGGCAACGGCAGCAGTAATCGCCAGATTGGTGATGCCGCTTTCAACACGTGCTGTGCGGTTTGGATAATCCAGATCAAGCACGCGGTTCATTTTGGAGACCGTGATGACAATGGCGTCTTCAGCGGGCAACGCACCGCCGGCCAGCGATGTACCGGCGCCGCGCGCAACCACCTTGATGCCGTTGGCGTGACAGTATTTGAGGCCAGCGGCGACTTCCTCGGTAGAGCGGGGCAGCAGCACCGCCAACGGCATGCGGCGGTAGGAGGTCAGCGCGTCGGTATCATATGCGCGGCGGCCGTCTTCGTCGCCAATGACGCGGTCAGCGCCGAGCAACTTCTGCAGTTCGGCCACAATCGCGGGACGGCGCTTCACAATGGCCGCATCGGGCGTTGGCAGCGCGATCGACGTCATGACGGCAAACTCCAGGGCACGTGCGACAGACGCCGAGAATGCGCGGGATAGCGCAAAGGCGCGGGTTCTGCCTGCGAGACCAAACGCATACACGCATTAAGCATGATTTGACGAGGGGCCTGCGGCGCGGCGCGAGAGCCGGCGTCGTACGTCACGAGATCATACGCACACAAACAGTCCTTCACAAATCAATCTGGCATCTTCGCCGTTTTGTAGAAACTGACCTTTCAATTGATCCATATCGTAGACAAACATTGGCCAATACGACAGGGTATTCCTAATCATGGAAAGTGCTTGTCCCGAATGCGAGTTGCATCAAAAAGCGGCACCAGCCCGTCGATGACGATCGCACTCTTTGTCTGCCTCACGACCCGAAGGATAGTGCCGTGACCGCCATTACCGATCTCGACATCTTTGCCCGCGTCGCGCGAACCGGCAACATGAGCGCCGCCGGCCGCGAAATGGGGCTTTCACCTGCCGTTGTCTCCAAGCGGGTTAGCCTGCTGGAAGAAGAATTGGGCGCCCGCCTGTTCCAGCGCACCACCCGCCAGTTGACGCTGACCGAAACCGGCGAAGGCTACTACAAGCGCGTCGTTGACATCCTCAACCTGGTCGAAGAGGCCGAAGATTTCGTCTCCCGCCGCAACACCAAAGCGCGCGGTCTGTTGAAAGTGACGGCCCCGACCTCGTTCAGCCGCCAGCACATCGCACCCTACCTCGCTGATTTTCTTGGAAAATATCCAGAGATCGAACTCGACTTCCATCTCACCGACGACTTCGTCGACATCATCAGCCGCGGCTTCGACGTCGCCATCCGCATCGGCGAACTTCAAGACAGCTCGCTAGTACAGAAAAAACTCGCCGCCGACCGCCGCGTGATTTGCGCGTCGCCGAAATATCTCGAAAAATACGGCACGCCGGCGACGTTGGCTGAACTCGACATGCACAACTGCCTCTCTGCCGGCGCGCAGGATTACTGGCGCCTGCATGGCCCCAACGGCACCGAGCAGATCCGCGTCAAGGGCAATATCCGCTCCAACTCGGCTGAGTTTGTGCGCACCGCCCTGATGAGTGGTCTCGGCCTGGCGCTGCGCTCGATCTGGGACATCGGCCCCGAATTGCAGCGTGGCGAGCTCAAGGTCGTGCTGCCGGAGTACAAGGGTTCAGATGCCGTCGCGATCTATGCGGTCTATCCGTGCCGCGACTTCATGCCGACAAAGGTCAACGCGCTGATCGAGTTCTTGTCCGACCTCTACGGCAGCGAGCCCTACTGGGATAAAGCCTTCGATCAGGCCATGCCGGGCATGCCTGCCAAGACGCCAAAGTCGGACGCCGTTGCACGCGTCGCGCGGCCTGCCAGCAGCGCCAACCGGCCGCAACCAGCGGCACGCTGACCGCACGGGTCGCTGCATGGGTCACCGATCCGATACTCAGCGGTGACCCGACGCTGCGCCTATCCCTCTCTGCAACGATTGGTCACGTGGATCGGCGCAAGTGGTATGATAGCCAATGGCATCCACAACCAAGCCATTGGAAACACCCTATGCACAGCCTCGCGCGCACGGCCTTGCTCTTGTCCGCCCTGAGCCTTATTCCCGCTGACGTGAATGCCCAGCAGGGAAATGCTGAAGCCGGTGAAGACGTGTTCAAGAAGTGCCGCGCCTGCCATGACGTGGGGGCCGACGCAAAGAACAAGGTTGGTCCGCTACTCACGGGGATCATCGGCCGCAAGGTCGGAACGGTTGAGGGCTTCAACTACTCGGACGCCAACAAGGCGGCTGGCGCGGCCGGCGCCGTTTGGACGGAAGAAGAATTGTTCAAGTATCTGGAAAATCCACTCACCTACATGCCCAAGAATAAAATGGCATTTGCTGGTCTCAAGGACGAGCAGGACCGCCGTGACGTGATCGCCTATCTCAAACTGGCCAAGTAGACTGGTCAAGTAGACTAGCCAAGTCGGCTGGAGGCGAAGTGAGCTGGAGACGGCGTCGGGGGATGTCCGTCTCTGGAACTGCGGGTGGAAGTCAGCTACGGGGGATGGGCGCGCGCTCGGCGCGTCCACGCGGCCGGTGCCTCAAGGGGCACCGGCCGCTTTCGTTTGATTGATCGCTCACCGCCGACCCGATAGTGCCCGATAGTGCCCGATAGTGCGATAGTGAAAGTTCCTCAATGCCGTTCGTCCCTCTGGCATGACCACTGCAGCACAACAGCCAGCTGCGCCCCGCTTTGTCACCGGCTCGATCCGGCGCCACATTCTGGTGATGACCGGGACCGGCGCCGTCGGTTTGATGGCGATTTTCGTCGGCGATCTGGCAAACCTCATCTTTCTCGGCCTGCTGGGTGACACTGAAATTCTGGCAGCCGTCGGCTATGCCAGCAGCCTGCTGTTTTTCTCGATCTCCATGGGCATTGGCTTGGCGATCGGTGCGACGGCGGTGGTCTCGCCGGCGGTGGGCGCGGGACAACGGCAAGACGCCCGGCGGCTCGCCACCAGCGCGCTGGTGATCACCACGCTGGTCAGCAGTGCGATCGGGCTGGCGGTGCTGCCGTTTCTCGACACGCTGCTCGCCAGCATGGGCGCGACGGGGCGCACGCTCTCACTGGCCGGCGACTACTTGCGCATTCTGTTTCCGTCGTTCCCATTTATTGCCATCGGCATGACGTGCAGTGCGCTGCTGCGTTCGGTGGGCGATGCCCAGCGGGCCATGTATGTGACGCTGGCCGCCGCGATTATCAACGTGATCCTCGATCCGATTTTCATTTTCGTGCTGCAGGGCGGCATGAACGGCGCGGCGTGGGCATCTGTGCTGGCGCGGGCAGCGACGATGGTGGTGGGGTTGGCGGGCGTCGCGCGTGTGCACGGTTTGCTGCAATGGCCATCGCTCGCCGACGTACGGCGGGATGCCATGCGGATCCTGGCGGTGGCAACGCCGGCCGTTATGACCAATCTGGCGACCCCGGCGGGCAACGCGTTTGTGACCACCGCACTGGCCAGCCATGGCGACGCAGCAGTGGCGGCATGGAGCGTTTATGGCCGGGTCAATCCAGTGGCGTTCGGCGCCGTGTTCGCGCTCTCGGGCTCGCTGAGTGCGATCATCGGCCAGAACTATGGCGCGCGGGATTTCGGACGCGTGCGGGAGACTGTGTCGGAGGCGGTGCGCATCACGATCGTGTTTACATTGGTGGCCTGGGCGGGGTTAGCGGTGTCGCCAGCGTTCATTGCGCAGGGGTTCGGGCTCAGTGGCGAGGCCGAGCGGCTGGTCTATCATTTCTGCTGGTGGTTGCCGCCGTTCTTCATCTTCATCGGTTTTCTGTTCGTGGCCAACGCAGTGTTCAACACACTGGGCTATGCGCAGTATGCGACGCTTTTCAACTGGGGCCGGGCGACCCTGGGCACGATCCCGTTCGTGGCGGCCGGCGCCTATGTGTCAGGCGCACGCGGCATCTTCACCGGCAGCGTTGCGGGCGGCGTGCTGTTTGGCCTCGGCGCACTCTGGGTGAGCTACTTGTTGATTGCCCGGCTCGCCGCCGACCGGGACGCGCCGAACGTAAGCCATCAAGGCGTTTGACATTAAGCGGCCAGGGCAGGCAAATCGGGCTCGATCCGTCGCCGCTGCAACGTGCTGGCGGCCACGTCTGTAGTTCAGTCACCTGATCCAACGCCTCCGGAGTATGCATGCGCAACGGCCCCTTGCGTCCGTCGATCGAGACCGGCGGCCGTGCTGGCGTGCGCGCCTGGCCACCGCGCCTGCTGGCGCCGGGTCTGGGGCTGGTGCTGCTGACACTGGTCCTGTGGCCGGTGGTGGGGCTGCTGTGGGCAGTGTTCGCCGGTAGCGGCTGGATGCCGCTCAATCTGACGGGTGCCCTGGCCAATAGCGTACTGGTGGCGGCCGTGGCGACACTGCTGGCGCTGACCGCGGCAACACCGCTGGCCTGGCTGGTGGCGCATACTGACGTGCCGTATGCACGAGTGCTGCGGACCATAACACTGGTGACGCTGCTGGTCCCGTCATTTGCGTTCGCGCTTGGTTGGCAAGCGTGGGGCTGGCAGGGCGTACCGCCGATCGCTGTCCTCGTGCTGGTGCTGACTGCAGCGGCGATGGGGCCGATCTTTGTCGCGGCGACGTGGGCCCTGGCGCACACCGATGCGACCGACGAAGAAGCCGGACGGATGCTAGGCGTGCCGGCAGGCGCGCGCACCCAACTCCTCGTGCGCCGCTTCCGGCCGGCACTGGCGGCTGCTGGCGTGCTGACGTTCGCTCGCGCACTGGCCGATCTCGGAGCGCCGCTGCTGACGACGGCGCCGGCCAGCACACCCCTGCTGACAACCGAGATTTTGCGCGTGTTCGAAGCAGCGCCAAAGAGTGCGACGGCGGCCTTCGCGGCGCTACTGTTGTGTGCACTGACAGCGCTGCTGCTGCGGCTGGCCGGGGAGTTCGGGCGGCAGTCGGCGCAGCTCGGGCCAGATGACGGCGGCGATGCGGCGCGCACGACGGTTCCCCTGGACCGTTGGCGGTGGCCGCTGCTGATGTGCGCGGCGGGCGTACTCGCGCTGCTGGTCGCGCTGCCGCTATTGGGACTGCTGACGCTGGCATGGCCATCCATTTCTCGCGTGCCGCTGATCGTCTCGCTGCAGGTGCCGCTGTTGGCGACGCTGACCGTTGCGACACTGGCAGCGTCGCTGTCGCTGCTGATCGGCGCCTCTGCTGCCTATCTTGCGCATCGCCGGTCGCCGGCAGCGGCGCCGCTGCTTGGCCGCCTGTGCACGCTGCCAGCGGCACTGCCTGGACCAGCGCTAGCGATCGGCTTTGCAGCAACATACGGCGCGCTGCAGATCGGGAGCTTGCTGGTGTTGGTCCTGGCGGTCACGGTGCTGGCATTGCCCAGCGTGTTGCATCACACCGACAACGGATTGGCGCGCATTCCGGCAGACGAAGAACACGCAGCGCGGATGCTGGGTGCAGGCCCCGCCTCAGTCTTTCGCGCGATTATCCTGCCACAACTGACACCGCGATTGATCGGCGCGTGGGCGCTGGTATTTGCGGCGACCTGCCGGGAACTGCCAACGGCGCTGATGCTGGCTGTGCCGCAACTCAGGCCACTGGCGGCGGAGAGTGTGGCTAGCGCGCGGACCGGCGCCTTCGAGCAGGCGGCGGCGCTGGCCCTCGCAACCGTTCTCGTGAGCGCCGCCGTCATCGCGCTGGCGGCGCGGGCCAGTGGCGAGCCGTTGCTGATGCCGAGGCACTGATGGCCACGATCACGCTCAGCCAGCTGTCACGCCGCTACGGCCGCTACACCGCGATTGACAGCATCAATCTCGTCGTCCGCGAAGGCGAGGCACTGACGCTGCTGGGGCCTGCCGGCTGTGGGAAATCAACGGTACTGCGGGTCATCGCGGGACTGGTTGATCCGAGTGCTGGTTCGGTAGCGATGGACGGGCGCGTGATCTCGTCGGCGCACGGATCGGTCCCGCCGGAGCGGCGCGGCATGGCGATGCTGTTCAATTCCATCGCACTCTGGCCGCACCTTACGGCCACCGAAAACGTGGCGTTTGGCCTGCGCCAGCAGGGCATTGACGCATCAACGATCGCTGCGCGCATCAAGAGCGCGCTGGAGTCAGCCGGTGTGGCGCGGCATGCCGATCGCAAGCCCCATCAGCTGGCGCTGGCCGATCGGCAGCGGGTAGCACTTGCGCGCAGCCTAGCCACTGAACCGCGCGTACTGCTGATGGATGATGCGCTCGGCAAGCTGGACCCGGCCGAGCGGCAGACACTGGCGGCTGACATCCGGCGGCTGCAAAAACGTCTGGGCCTGACGGCGATCATCGTAAGTGCAGACGCGAACGAGGCGATGCTATTGTCGGATCGCATCGCGGCGATCAATCGCGGGCGTATCGAACAGCTTGACACACCCGGTGCACTCTACATGCGTCCGGACACACGGTTTGTCGCAACCCTCATGGGGCGAGCGCTACTGCGCGACGGACAGCGATCGGGCAAGCAGATCACGTTCGCCGGATTTGTGATCGATCTGACGCGGCAAAAAGAATGCGTCGGACCGGTGGGATCGGTGACGGTGTGCGTGCGGCCAGAACATCTGTTGCTGCTGCGGCGCGGCACCTTGGCACCCGAAGGCTGGCAGACGCGGACCGGGCGCGTGCAACGCCGTACGTTTCTCGGCACCCACTGGGACTATGAGTTTGCGGCGGACGGCGATGGCGCGCTGTTCGATGTGTCTTTGCCGAATACGACCGTGTTCGATGCCGGCGCGGAGGCGACCCTGGCGCTCGATCCCGCGCGGGTGGCAGTGGTGGTGTGAAACAAGGTGATGCAAAGCAAGGCCAGAACCAACGCCCAAACGCGGCGTCACCGCGCAACTTTTTCGTTCCTCCTCCTTGCTGCGTGAACTTCGGGATCCAGCCAGCGGCAGCCACGCCTCACATCCCACCATCAAGCCGGATGCGGTAGAGGAAGCGCATGCGGTCGCCGCGGCGCATACGCGGAGCGCCATTGCGCAAATGCGCGACGGCACGGCGAATGGGCGCTGAGCTCGGCGACGTCAACGCGTCGCCCATCCGTTGGCTGGCATGCGGAGCGGCGCGCGTGACCAGCCGCTGAAGTGTTGGCTCACGAATGCCCAGCACTGCAAGATGGCGCACCGTGCTCAGAAGATAATCGAGATTGTCGCCGGAAACGCCGCGGGCGCTGCGGATGAGGTGCGCCTGCTCCGCGAGCGATTGGACACCAGTGTAGCTCGGATGGCACCGCTCGACGATGTAGGCCAGAGCAGGCACCGTGCGATGTCCCATCTCATGCAAGGCAACCGGTACACGCGCCTCGCGATAGACGCCGCTGATGAGTTCACGTTTGCGCAAGTAGGTGAGCACGGTCAGCGCGTTAGTGGCGGCCACGCGATAGGCGACACCCTCGCACGCACCACCGCGATCAAGCCCAAGCACAAGGCCAGGCCGCGCAGCACTGCCACGATGATGCGTCGAGGAGATGCAGAAAGCGCGATGATAGCCATCGAGCCGCGCGCGCACGCGTTCGGCGAACGGAAAATCTGGCCGCCACATCAGCGAGCCATAACCAAACACCCACAAATCTTGCCCGCTCTGCACGCGCTGCCGGCTCCCCGTTGATCCCACATCCATGATAGGGCAGTGCCGAAATTGGGGACAGCCACTATTTCCTCTGGTCAAACGTTTGGCGGGCGGCATCTCAGGGAAAGGGTGGCTGTTCCCAAATTCGCTCAGGAGGCACCGATGGACATTCTGTTCGATCTCGACGGCACGTTGGTGGATCCGAAAGCGGGGATCATCGGCTCAGTGCAGGCGGCGCTGCGCGGGCTCGGGCGGCCGGTACCACCGATGGAGGCGTTGCACTGGGTCATCGGGCCGCCGCTGCGCGAGGCATTCCCAAAACTCGGCGTGCCACCCGACGAGGTGGAGCAAGCGGTGGCGCTTTATCGCGCGACCTACAGCGGCGCTGCCAGCAATGGCCCACCCGCGATGTACACTTGTGATGTCTACGCCGGCATCGAGGAGAGCTTATCGGCCCTGCGGCGCGCGGATTGCCGGCTCATCGTCACCACATCGAAGCCACACGTCTTCGCCAAGCCGATCCTCCGCGAGAAGCGACTGGCAGAACACTTTGCAGCCATCCACGGCGCTGAGCTGGATGGCACGCGCGACGACAAGGCCGAGCTGATCGCACACATCATCACCACCGAGCGCGTCGATCCGGCCAACGCGATCATGATCGGCGACCGGAAGTTCGATTGTCTTGGTGCCAAAAAGAACGGGATGCGTTCAATCGGCGTCACCTGGGGCTATGGATCAATGGCAGAGCTGCGCGAAGCGGGCGCCTCAGCACTCTGTGACCAGCCCAAAGGGCTGCACCGGCTGGCACTATGGATGCTGACAGGTCACGGGTGAAAGCACCCGTCAGCGCCGAGATCAACTGCTCAGGCAGCGCCTTTGGTGCGCTCACCGGTGTCGCGGCTGGTAGCCGCGGTCTCGATCGGCGCTGCGTGCGTGCGGACAACTGGTGCCAGCAACCGCTCCAGCCGAAGCGTGCGCACGGCCGACGCCAGGCGGCTCTCGCGTGGTTCGGCGGTCAAGGTCCGCAGCAGGCCGGAGTTGTTCAACAGATCGAGCGGCTGTCCGGACACGTTGCGGATCGACAAGCGCAACCGCTTCGCCGACAAGCGCTTGAATGCAAATACCATCGCGCCCACACCGGAACCGTCAAGCACCTCGGTGCGCGCCATGTCGACGATGACATGGTCGGTAGCAGCCGCCAGACGCTCAAACTCTGAACGGAGCGATGGGATGTTGGCCGCATCGAGACGTGCGGGAGCCTTAAAATGGATTGGCATGGAGGGGGTGCCCACTGGAATACGCGCACCTGTCCCAGAGGAGGACAGTTGTCAACGAACTCTGAACCTCCGTGTACAATATCTTGAAACTGCGGATCAAGTCCAAATCGGCACGATCTCCGCGATTTACCGTACACCTCAAATTTACGATGAATAGCGGAGATGACTGAGCGCGCAGTGACGGTCAGCCATCGTCATTTCCGACTAACTGCTTCGTAGACGTGAAGAAGTTCCGGCAGCCATCGCGCCTCGGAGAAGTCGCGGCGGGCCTTGTCCCAGCAGGCGCGGCGCAAGGCAGCACTGTCTTGCGTAACAGCCATGCGCCAACTGGCCAGCGCCGTGTCGGCAGCGGCAAGATCGCCAGCCGGAAACAACCAGCCGGTGACGCCATCATCAATGACGGTGGGTAAGCCGCCGACACGGCTGGCGAGAACCGGGATGCCGCGGGCAGCCGCTTCAAGGGCTGCCAGCGGCACACCTTCAAAGTGTGATGGCATGATCAGCGCGCCGACCCGTGGCCAGACATCGTCCATGCGCGTGGCGATGCCATGAAAGGTCACGATGCCGCCATACTTGGCTTCCAGATCGCTGCGCATCGGGCCATCCCCCCAGATGTGCCAGGCCAACGGCGCCACCTGCGACGCATGCTGACGCGCGGCCAATTCACAAAATAAATCAGGCGCTTTCTCTGCACTGAGGCGGCCAACAAAAGCGGCCACCGGCGGCAGCGGTGCGGTGGGCGGCGCGTCGGCCGTCAGCACGTAACTGGGAATGACCGTTGCCGCATACGGGAGCCGTTGCCTGATGACCTCGCTGACGGCGATGCGCGCCCCCAGCACCGAGGTCCAATCGTCCAGCCATTCGTAGGCGCCGACAGGGAACGGTCCCCGCGCGCCGGAATGAAACGTCGAGACGGCGGGAACCCGCGCCAGCCGCGCCGCCAGCCTGCCCAGCACACCGGCCTTGTAGCCGTGCGTGTGCAACAGCCGCGGCCGCTCCTGCAGCAGCGCATGGCGCAGGCTGCCCAAGCTTCCATCCAGATGGCGGACCGGCAAACCGGCGTCGGTTAACTGTGCCAACCAGGGGTTTTGCCCATGTTTGGCGAGCAGCACGATCTCGGCAGGATGGCCATGACGGCGCAGTCCGTCGGCTAAAGTTGCGACATGCCGTTCCGCGCCGCCCACGCTGCTGCTGTCGATGAACTGCCAGATCATGCGGGGGGCCTGGAGAGGGGGGCGCGACGGCGAGGGTGGCTATGAGGGCACGATTGGCGGGAACCGGATTGCCGCCATGCATAAACGATGCCGCCCCATCCGCAGATAGTGCTTGAGACGCTGCTTGGTGTAGCAACAGCTCACGGCCCGCCACCACCCAACTTTACCATGCGGCAACGGCGGGTGCAGAATTTTGATTGGCGATATGGTACCAGCGCGCTCATAACAGGACAGCACCGTGCCGGCGCCAGGCAGCACACACCGCCCACCGACCAAGTACCGGCGCACCAACCGAGCCTCGAACTGGCATTCGATGTGCATGACACTCGCTTGATAGACGCTTTACGGCCCAAGCGCCGGCTAACTTAAGCGGCCGGCGGCAGCAGCAGTCTCAAATTGCGTACCCGAGAAAGTGGACACAGGATGATTTCGCAACGCATCGTAACGGCCGTGGCCGTGCTGGGTGTGATGGCGCTGGTGGCAGAAGCGCAGTCGCGGCGTTCAGCCAACGAAGCGGCGGCAGCAAAGCGGCCGATGATCAGCGCCGCTTCTGGCGTGCAAATGGCGGCCGCCGGTGACCCACCTGCACAGCCTGAAATTTCGCTGGTGCCGCGCGCGCCGGCAAGCATTGCCACGGTGGCACAAACCGCCATCCGCGCGACACCGGCTGCGGTGCCCCCCGCCGCCGTCGCTGTTGCACGCGCGCCAGCGGAGCGCCTCGAGCTCTTCAATGCGGATCGCATCAGCATCAAGATCCAGGGCCAGCCGGAACTCTCTGGCGATTACCGTATCAACGATGATCAGACCATTTCAGTGCCCGTCGTCGGCCGCGTCTCGGTCGCCGGGCTTGATGCGGCCGGACTGGAGAAGTCGCTGTCAGAGCGGCTCGCGCGACTGATCGGGCGCGAGGCCTACGTCACCGTCGAAGTAACCGAGTACCGGCCGGTGTTCGTCTCAGGCTATGTGAGCAAGCCCGGCACGGCGCCGTGGAAGCCCGGCATGACGGTGCTGCAAGCCGTCACTGTTTCCGGCGGCGCGTTCCGCGGCGCGGACAGCTCCGGCATCGATGGCGCAAGCACCAAGCTGCAGCGGACCATCGAAGATCAAAAACGCGTCCTCGCCACGATTGCGCGGTTGTCGTCAGAGCAACGCGGCCTCGACAAGATCGAAATTCCAGCGCGCTTGATCGCGCTGGTCGGCCGCAAGGAAGCCCAAGAGCTGATCGACGCCCAACAGACATCATTCCAGAGCCGCAAGAGCGCGACGGAAGCACAGGCCGCCGGCCTGCAGCGCGCGATTGCACTGGCCAAGCAGGAAATGGAAAGCATCAAAGCGCAGCGCGCGCGTCTCAGCGAACAGCTGCAGTTCCGCCGCAAGCAGTTCGCACAACTGAAAGTGCTGTACGACAAGCAGTTCCTGCGCATCGACCGGCTGACCGAGGAAGAACTGCGGATCGCCGATCTCGAAGAAAAGCTGGCGTCACTGGGCGTGTCGCTGTCGCGTACCGATGGGGCGCTGGTCGGCTATGAACGCGATCTGGGCAATCTGAAGCAAGATCGCCGCGCCCTGATCGACACGGATCTGATGAAGCTCGAGCGCGACGCAGCACAACTGGAAGTCGAGATCGAGGCGGCAGGTACGCTGCCGCGCAAGATCACCAAGCCACTGTCGGATGCAGATGCAGAAGGCCCAAAGAAAGACGCACTCATCTATGAGATCGTCCGGCAAGACGTCAGCGGACCCAAAACAATCCCTGCTGACCGCAACGCACTGGTCAAGCCCGGCGACATGATCGTCGTCACGCTGCAGTAACCTGCGCGCCTGGTACTGAGTTTTATGACCAGCAGAAAAAACGACATCCTGGCCAGAGCGAAGGCGGCGGGCCTGTTCGGCATCGCGCGCCGCCGCTCGGCGAAAGCCGTCCGCATTCTGTGCTATCATGGCGTCTGGCTAGCCGAAGACGGCTTTGCTGGCGACAGTATGTTCATGCAGGCGGCCACTTTTCGGCGCCGGCTGGCCATCATCCGCCGCGAGGGCTATCCGGTGGTGTCGCTATCCGACGCGGTGCGCGCCTTGCGCGGCGAGGGGCCGGTATTGCCGCAGGCTGCGGTTGTGATCACCATTGATGACGGCTGGTGGAGCACGTTCGCCGCCATGTTGCCGGCGCTGGCCGATCACGCCATGCCAGCAACCCTCTATTGCGACACCGCCCAGCTGCAAGGCGGCAAGCCGATTGCGCATGTCATGGCGCGATATCTCGATGCGGTGGCAAACGCCAAGCCACGCAATATCCTGATTGACGCTACTGCTGTGGCCAACGCCCGCCGCGATGCACGCGATCTGACACGGCCGATGGCCGACCGGATGGCAGCGGCGCGCCGCCTGGCCGCAGCACTGAAAATCGACATCGAGCCCTATCTCAAGGTGCGCGCGTTCGACTACATGACGCCGGACGAGTTGGCCGCCGCCGTGCGCGAAGGCCTCGACGTTCAACTCCACACCCACACGCATAGCATCGGTGACATGAGCCCAACTGTTATTGCGCGCGAAATCGGCGCCAACCGCCAGGCCTTGTCGGACATGCTCGGTAAACCGGCGGCGCACTTCACAGACTTCTGCTATCCAAGTGGCGTCGCCACGCCGGCAGCGGCAGCAGCATTGGCAGGGCTTGGCCTCACCAGTTCGACGACAACCCAGCAGGGGTTGGCTTGGCCTGGCATGCCCATGCATCTGCTGCCGCGGCTGCTGGATGGCGAGAACCTCAGCGAGATCGAATTCGAAGCCGAACTGTCCGGTTTCGGAGACATGCTGCGTGCCGGACGGCAAAAAGTTAATCGTGTGCTGGGGCGGGCGCAGGCCGAGGCATGAAACTTGAATGATGCCGCATCAGACTGCACGCAATGGTAGCTTGAGTGAAGCCCAGTCGAGCAGTCCGGCGCGAAGGTTTCCCTTCTCCCCGTCTTTCACGGGGAGAAGGTGCCCAACGGGCGGATGAGGGGCAGCCCCAAGCTCCGAGCCTGTTGCTGCGCCTCATCTGGGCTTCGCCCACCTTCTCCCCATCGCGAAGTGCGATAAGGAGAGGTGAAAACCTACGAGTTCGAGCGCAACCGGGATCTGATCTGAACCATGGCGATTGCTGACATGTCTGCGTTACGGGCGCTGCCACTGCCGGGCCACGAGATGATGCTCGCGATCGCCAGTTCGCTGCTGGCAGCAGTGACGTATTTTGTCACCGACGATCCGGTCAACACCGTCGCGGCGGCGGCGCTGCCGCTGGGGCTGCTGTTGTGCATCCGTGCCCCGCTGCCGATCTGCGTGTTGTTCATCGCCTTCTCGTTTTTTCGCCTGCACGAGGCGTATCCGTTTCTCAGCGGCCTCAACATTCCATTGGCCCTCGGCATGCTGATGTTCGCCGCACTGGGGCTGCATGTCTTCATCTTCAAGTCGATGGAGCCCTACCTGACGCCTGAACTGACGCGC
The DNA here is from genome assembly GCA_963847145.1 of uncultured Alphaproteobacteria bacterium. Lineage (GTDB taxonomy): Bacteria > Pseudomonadota > Alphaproteobacteria > Rhizobiales > Hyphomicrobiaceae > JABFRJ01. The sequence continues at coordinate 489,191 of CAWJYN010000007.1, read as the reverse complement.
GTGCTTGTCCTCTTCGCCATCGTCGTATTCGGCGTGGCATTCGCGCAGGATCGTGCCATCGCCTGGAACTACGTCACCAACATCTACTGGAAAGTCATCCTGTTGACGTTCGCGATCGCTTGGCTCGCGCGAACCGACTGGGACTATACCTTCATCGGCCGCGCTTTGGTGCTCAGCGGCATGGCGATCGCGGCAGTCACCATCTACAATAAGATCTATGGCATTAGTCTGGTTGAAGGCACGCGCGTATCAATCGCCCGCGTCATGAAAATCAACGAATTCGGCGATCTCGTCGATGCGCCGGCCGAATTCCAATCGACCTTGTCGGATCCAAACGATCTGTCGCTAGTGCTGCTGTTTCCTTTGGCGTTTGCGATTTCGTTCCTCATCTACCGTTCGAGCCGCGCGAACACGTGGCTCGGCGTCTTGGGTTCAGCGTCGATCATGCTGGCTATTATTTTCACGCAAAGCCGCGGCGGATTGATCGGCGTGCTGGCCGTGTTCGGTGCGTTGGGCTTCCACTTCATAAAATCGCGCTCGGTAGCGATCACGTTGTGCGTCATCGCCGGACTTGGCCTTGGCGCCGCCATGGGTCTCAAAGGCCGTGTATCGGGCGGCGAAGCGGAACTCTCCGCCAGCGGTATCGACGATAGCGCCATGGGCCGCATCTACGCCTGGGGTGCGGCCATCAACATGGCAGCGCGGCGGCCACTCACCGGCGTCGGCATCAACAATTTCGCACCAAGCTACTACTTCTTCACCGACAAGTGGGAGAAGCGCGACAAGGCTGTCCACAGCACCTGGTTCCAGGTACTCGGCGAAACCGGTATTCCCGGCATCATCGTGTTCCTGATGTTGGTGGCTGCCACAGTCCGCAGCGCCATCCACTCGCTGGCCCAGTTGGTCGCCGCCGGGTCGCCGCCGGTATTGACGGCAACCGCGCTATCGCTCGTCTCCGGCCTCGCTGGCTTCTGCGCCGCCGGCACATTTCTCACGCAAGCTTTCACGTGGCCGCTGTATGTGATGATCGGCATGACGGCCGGGCTCGCCCATGCCGTGAAGCGCTATCAAGCAGCCCACGCTGTCGGTGCACCGGCACCGGTCAAAGCAATCACGCACCAGCCATCGCGACCGACCATCCGTGGCCTGGCCGCGGCGCGGTGATCACCCATGACGCTGCTCTCTGAAAAAACAGCAGCCCTCCGGCGCTGGATTAAGGCCGGCGAGAACCCCTGGGCGGCCCGCATATATCGCGCTGCACGTTGGGCGCGTGGTGCAGGTGTACCGGTGGTGCCGTCTCTGCATGGGCCGCTGTATGTCGCGCACCGCGCGATAGCCAGCGGTATTTCGAACGCCAAACGCGTGCTGTGGTTCACGCCGCTCTTTCAGGCGCGGCTCGCCGCACCCGCGCCGCGCCTTTATGTCTATGATGGCTTGCCGCTCGTAATGGGCAACGTAACGATCCGCATCGGTGCCGATTGCCGCGTCGGCGGCAAGATCAACATCACCGGGCGCACGTCTGGTCCGGTAACGCCGGAACTCACGATCGGCCGCAATTGCGATATCGGTTGGGGCTCGACGCTCGCTGTTGGCCGCACCATCAGCATCGGCGACAATGTGCGCCTCGCAGCCAACGTGCATCTCGCCGGTTACCCTGGCCACCCCATCGATGCTGCAGCGCGCGCACGCGGCGAGCCGGAAACCAACGATCAAGTCGGCGACATCATGCTCGAAGACGACGTGTGGCTCGCCTCCGGCGTCACCGTGTTGAAAGGCGTGCGGATCGGGCGCGGCACCATTGTCGGCGCCGGTAGCGTGGTGACACGTGATCTGCCACCGTTCGTGCTGGCCGGTGGCGCACCGGCGCGCGTGATACGGGTGATTGAGGGTGATCGCTCCATGGATCTAAGGTCGACCGCCGCTGCAACAGCAGAACTAAAGTCGTCCGATCCTCTCACCTCTCGTCATCCCGGCGAAGGCCGGGACCCACGGCAAACATCGGGCTAATCACGACCGTGCCGTGGGTGCCGGCCTTCACCGGCATGACGAATTAAAAATGAGCGCCGCTGAATGTCTCACTACATGGTCGCAATCTCCAAGAGCCCCCAGCCATGACTCGCGATCTCGTCGTGTTTGCTGAGGACTGGGGACGCCATCCAGCGTCGACGGAGCATCTCGTGCGCCGTTTGGCTGCGACACGCAAAGTCGTCTGGATGAACTCCATCGGCATGCGGCGGCCGCGGTTATCGCTGACAGACGCGCGGCGTGCGTTCGAGAAAATCGGACATCTCGCGCGCAAACCAGCCGCCTCGCCGGACCATGCAGGCCAGACAAAATACACAACACCTGCAAGTCTCGATGTTGTCGCGCCGCACGCCATCCCCATGCCGGGCAGCCAACTGGCCTTCCACCTCAACCGCGCTCTGCTGTCCCGCCAAGTGCGGGCGCGCATGACCCAAGCCGGCATCGCCAAGCCGCTGCTGTGGATCACCGTGCCCAGCGCATGGCCCGTTGTCGGCACGCTCGGCGAGCACGCGGTGATCTATTACTGCGCCGACGATTTCGGCTCGCTGGCCGGCATCGATCACAAACCAATTCTCGAGATGGAAAAGAAGCTTGTCGCCCGCGCGGACCTGATCATCGTCGTCTCCGACGTTCTGGCCGCCAAGTTTCCAGCCCACAAAACCATCGTCGTCCCGCATGGCGTTGACTTTGACGTCTTCACCACACCCGCGCCGCGCGCAACCGATTTGCCCACCGGCCGCAAGATTGCCGGCTTTTACGGCTCTCTTCCCCATTGGGTCGATCCGGCTCTCGTTGAGCGATCGGCCGCGGAGTTGCCCGATTGGTTGTTCGTATTCGTCGGCGGCGGACAGCTTTACGTCGATGGCACCGCACCGTCGAACACGCTGTTTCTCGGCCAACGCCCGCATGCGGATTTGCCCCGCTATGTGCAGCACTGGGATGTTTCGCTGCTGCCCTATCGCGATTGCGAGCCGCTGCGCGCCGGCAATCCCTTGAAGCTCCGCGAATACCTTGCAGCAGGTACGCCGATTGCCAGTGTTGATTTTCCGGCGTTGACGCCCTACCGCAGTCTTGTGTCGCTGGCGGCCGATCCGGCTCACTTCACCGCCGCCATCCTGGACGCTGCCCATGACGGCGCCCGCAATGCCGCACGGCGCCAAGCCGTTGCGTCGAGCACGTGGGAAGCGCGCGCTGCCGGCGTCGCCGCCGCCCTGGAGGCCTTATGACACGGCATGCGATCCGATATGCGATCCGGCAGGCACTGCGAACCATACTCGTCGCGCTGACGGCGGTCATGCTGGCGTCAGCCCATACGCACGCGCTCGACTTCGGTGCGGGCGCGCTGCCCATCGCCTTTGAACCTGATCGCGCCGTCAGCCTGCCGGCGGCAGGACGCATTGTCATCGAGGGTACGATCGAGGGCGCCGCACCAGTGAAAGTCGTCCTCCGCGTGGATGACGTCCAATCAAGCGACTACGCCAGCCGCTTGAATGACGAGCGAACGTTACCACCGGGCCCTTTCGCACTCTCGTTCGACATCGCCAGCTTGCGCGCCACCGGCGGGCGGGCGCTTGATGCCAACAAAATCAGCCGCGTGATCGTCTTCATCGTCGGCGACGGTCGCGCTCAGGTGACGCGCTTTGCAACAGCCGAGGGTCAAACAGCCGCGGCAGCCACTGCTCCATCGTTGGCCACGCAGACACCTGTCGGCTTCAGCTTCGGGACCGGCAGTTTGCCCATCTCGTTCGAACCAGCCGCCCCCGTTACGTTCCATCAATCAGGTCGTATCGACATCGCAGGGACCATCGACGGAGCAACACCCGCAATGATCGTGCTGCGTGTCGATGATGGCCGCTCCACCAGCTACACCACACGCATGAATGATGAGCGCACGCTGCCACCAGGACCGTTCGCGCTGCGTTACGATGTGTCCAGCCTGCGCGCCAACGATGGCCGCGTGCTTGATCCGAGCGACATCCGCCGCGTGATCCTCTTCATCGTTGGGCCAGGGAGCGCGCGGGTGAGCCACTTTGCTTTGACCGGTCCCGCTGGTCCCAATGCACCCCCAGCACAAGCCTCGCCACCGGTCGCGTCCCCCATCCCCCCCCCCGCCGGTACCGCCGCCGCCCGTCTCGTCTTACCAACCGGGCCACTCCCCATCGCCTTCGAGCCGGACGCCCTGACCGCACTGGCGCCAGGCCTCATCGGCATCGCCGGCACCATCACCAGCAGATCACCGGTCAACCTCGTCGTGCGCATCGATGATGATCAATCCACCGACTACCTGAGCCGCATGAACGACGAACGCACTTTTCCACCCGGACCGTTCCAGCTGAGCTTCGATACGCGCACACTCAAAACCAGCGGCGGACGCACGCTCGATCCGTCCCGCATCCGGCGCATCATTCTGTTCGTTGGCGGCATCGGCACCGGCACCGTGTCACGCTTTGAAATCACAGGCACAGCCGCGGCTGCACAGGCAGCGCAACCCACCGTCGCAATTCTCCCCGCTGCGCCATCAAGCGCGACCGCATCTGCGCGCACGCTCGGCAGCGGCACCCTCCCGCTCAAATTCGAGCCCGGCAACCCGGCCGCATTTTCAGAGAGCGATGAGATCCAGGTCGAGGGCATCGTCGCCGGCACGGCCCCCGCAGCCATTGCACTCCGCGTCGACGATGCAGCGTCCGGCGGTTATGCGTCGCGCTACAACGACGAGCGCATGATCCCCCCTGGCCCGTTCCGTTTCGCCGTCGGCCTCAAAGGTCTCAAGACGCCCAGCGGCCGCGTGCTCGATCCAGCCAAGATCAGCCGCATCATTGTGTTTGCCTGGCAGGGATCGCCCCAGGTCACCATCACGCGCTTTGAGACCGCACGCGCCGCCACGTTGCCATCAGGTGCCAAGGGCTATTCGTTCGGCGCCGCCGACGCACCCTTGCCATCCGGCTTCGAACGCATCGGCCCGGCGGACCCACGCCTCACTGGCCGCGGACCCATCACCGCCGTGCGCCGTCCAGCGCCAGATCCGCTTGTTGCCAATGGCCTCCGAGGCATCCGCCGCGTCGTGCTGCCAGCACCCACCGGCCGCGTACGCGTCACCGTATGGACCGAAGACCCTGGCGAATGGGATCTGCTGCCGCATCCGCTCGACCGGCGCATCCAAGTCAACGGCCGCGACCTCCTCGTTGAGAAATGGGGCGCCGAAGCGTGGATCGCACAACGCTATCTGCGTGGCGCACGTGTCGAGCACACCGCCGCTGACGACGCCTGGACCGCCTATGGCTCCAAGCGCGGCGATCCGCGGTCTATCGATATCGATGTCGCACGCGAAGGCATCGCCATCGACCTCTCCGGCACCGACAATGCCGCCTACTACCTCTCCGCCGTGCTGATCGAACCCGTGTCGCAAACCGCGCCTGCCGGCGAATCCTCTGCCGGCCAGCAGTTCGTCGATGCCCAGCGCGCCGCCTGGTATCGCTCGACGATGCCGGTCGCGCCTGCCATGGCCAACACCGCCGACGGCACCATCCAACGCCCGCTCTCCTGGTCGCAGTCGCCAACAGCAGCGCCCGAACCTTTGCGCCAACGCGCCGCCCCCGACACCGCTGCCGGCTTCAAAATCAGCATCACTGCCGACCGCGCCATAGCCAGACCGCGCGTCAGCATCGATCCACCCCGCCGCAATGGCGTCGCTCTGCCAGCCCGTCTTTGGGGCGCCCAAGCCAAACTCGAACGCGACGACACCGTCCTCCGCTTGCGTGACAATCGCCTGCTCGCCGACGCATCAAGCCTGCCCCTCGCCGCCGGCACCGCCCGCGGCTATGAGATCTGGATCGATGTCCCCCGCAGCACCGCACCCGGCGTCTACACCGGCGCCCTCGTCGTCGCTGACGCCAACAGCAGCCGCAGCCGGTCATATCCCATCGAGATCACCGTGCTTGGCGTAACGCTGCCGCCCGTTGCCAAGCCGGCCGGCTTCTATCTCGCGCGCGCCGCCCACCTTGCCTACTTCCCCGGCCTTGCCATTGAGCGCGAGCGGCAGGCGCAATGCGATCTCGACACGCTCCGCGGCTTCGGGCTCACCAACACCGCCCCGCCCATCGGCGGCCTCGACCGTTCCGATCTCGGCGTCTTCGCCAACGACCTGCGCCGGGCAGGCACCGCCGCCATCGCGCCGGGGTTTTTGATCTATAATCCGCTGCACGATCTCGTCGCTACCCAAGGCCCCGGCCGCGCCTCCGACATCGTTGCCCGGCTGGAGGACATGATCCGCGCCCAAGGCCTCCCGCAGCCGTTGTGGAGCGTCGCCGACGAGCCGAGCAACCCCGACCAGGCCAACGCCAGCCTGCCCGACTTCGTCAAGCAGCTGCGCGCCAAGGCCCGCGGCGTCCGCCTCGCTGGCCATCTCAACACCCCCGTCGATGAAAAGTTCGCACCCCTCTTCGACACGCTGATCCTCAACCAGGGCTTCGGCATCGACGCCAGCGGACTTGAGCGCCTGCGCAAAAGCGGCAAGGGCGTGTGGATCTACAACACATTTGCGCCGCGCCAGACCGCCGGCCTCTGGCTCTGGCGCACCGCCGCCGAGCGCTACGTCCAGTGGCATGGCCGTTTGCCAACCGGCGACCCCTTCGACCCCATCGACGGCCGCGAAGCCGATTTCCAAATGCTGTACCCCTCGGCCGAGATCTGCCCCAAGCAGCCCGACATCCACCGCGACCTGCTGCGCATGGCCGAAGGCGTCATCGATCAGCGCTGGTTGCTGTGGCTGGACGCCAACCCAGCCCCCGCCGCCAAAGCGCTGGCCGCCGAAATCCGCACGCGCCTGCCCGGCCCCTTCGCCGACGCCAAGGCGCTAAGCCGCGCCGACCTCGAGCTTTTACGCAGCCGCATCATGGACTTGACTTCGCAGTAGTCGATTTTACCACACGCCGGAGTTGCTGAATGTTAACCTCTACACCAGGAAACAGAAGCCCAAGGATGAATTTTGTGCTAAAGTCGGCCTTCGAATTGCATTGTCCAAGCGTCAGCGCAGTGCCTGCCACAGCCTAGACAGCCTAGACAGCCAAGCATGCCCGCCAAGGAACCCAGTCGCGTGAAACAGAACCTGTTCGATATCATCACCCAGTTGATCGAAACCGCGTGGCGCCGCCGCGTGCTGATCCTCGTGCCGCTGGCCATCATGCTGCCGCTCAGCATCATCGGCTCGCGCTTCCTGCCGCAGACCTACATCACCAAGGCCCTCCTGGTGATGTCGGAAACCGGCTCCGACAACCCGTTGATCAAGGCTCCCGGCACCAATGAGCGCATCCGCGATCGCGCGCCCGGCTTGCAGGCGCTCCTCAAGAGCGACCGCGTCCTGGTCAATGCCCTGCACGATATCCTCGGCGACCGCATGCCGACCGACCCCAAGCGCATCGCCATGGCGCTCAAAGATCTCGACAGCCAGCTCACCTTCGAAATGATCGGCACCGATTTCCTCGAATTCCAACTGAAAGGCACCAACCCGGCCGGCCTTGGCCGCAAGTTGGAAGCCATCACGTCGCGCTTCCTCGAAAGTCTCGTCTCGCCCGATCAGGCCGCACTCAGCGCCACCCAAGTGCTGCTCGAAAAGCGCCGCGATGATCTCGCCGCGTCCGAAAAGGCGCTGACCCGCTTCAAGGAACAGCTGGGCGAGCGGGCCCTTGCCGCCATCGCCACCAACGAAGCGCGCCTCAAAGATGCGCAAGCCTCAGTTCAAGGCCAGACCGCCGATCTCAACGCCGTCGACAGCGAAATTCTCGGCCTGAAGGGGGCGCTCGCCACCTTCGCGGCCCCCGAGAACGCCGGCCGCCGCGACCTCGAGATCAAGCTGGCTGTCACCCTCGCCGAGAGCGCCGAAAAGGGCCGCACGCCCACCGCTCAGGCCGAAGCACTCGCCGCCCGCAACCGCGCCGCCCAGTTGACCCAGCTGCAAACACTTGAAACACGTGCCGCCACCCTGCGCCGCGACCTTGAGCAGGCGCGCACCCTCGTCGCCGACCAGTCCCGCGTCAGCAGTGATGGCCGCTCGCCGGAAGGCCAGCTGCGCCGGATGGAACGCGAAGTCGCCGAATCCCGCGCCCTGTTTGACAGCTACAAACAGCGCTTCCCGTCCGCCGTCGTCGGCCGGTCGCTGCAAGTGCTCAACGCGCCCGAGCGTATCCGCGTCATCGACGCGCCACGCGACCCGCAGTTTCCCGCCACGTCGCGTTTGAAATTCATCCTGGCCGGTCTGATGGCCGGTCTGGTGCTGGCGGGTGGTCTTGCCGGCTGTGCCGAGTTGCTGGACCAGCGCTTGCGCCGTGCACCCGACTTCGAGGCCGTCGCTGGCGTGCCCGTCATCGGCCGCCTGCCACCGGCGTTGCCCGAGCCCAAGCCCGATGATCGCACTGCGATTGCGCCCGATCCCGCGCAGCCGTCCGGAGCCTACAGCGGCGACAACATCACCCCCATCACCCGCGGCCGCCAATCCTCAGCAGCGTGAACGCGAAGAACAGATGGTCCCGGAGCGCCGGCGGCGCGCAAAAACGGAAGACCGCCACGAGGCTCAGCCTCGTGCGCTCCGGGACCATTGTTTGATGAGCTCAGTGGCCGGATACAGCGATACCAATGATCCAGACGTGAGAGCCTTGCAGACGCCTGGCGTGAGACGCAAAAATCGATCACGCTAATCGGGCACGCAAGACGGGATGACACAACAACCAGAAGACCGGTGCTGACTGTCGCCGCGCTGCACTGTTGGGTGCAAGCCCGGCGGCCCGATGAGCTGAACCATACCCCGCAGTGATGAAGACCCGGTTACCATACGTGCAGAAACGACCACCGCCGGCTTCGTACAAGCAATCGAAGAACCTTTAGGTCAAATGCTAATCCGCCACCAATCTTTTGGCGCCTTTGCACCGGTCGAGCACCGACTCCCAATGGGGCAAGGACATGCACATCGGTGACTGGCCGTTTGAATTCCAAAAAATTTGGCAGTCTTGCATGCCGACTTGGCAGACTTGACCGACCTCGCCGACTTGGCCGACTTCACCGACTTGGCCGACTTCACCGCTTTCCCGGAATTTGGCGCGCGTTTCAGCGCGTCAAATATCCGGGATCTTTACCCTTGTGAGGTCGAGCGCATCGCCCCGCCACCGACACGTAATGGTCCCGGCTTTGCACGCTGAAACGCGCTCCGGCCAGGAACGCGGTGGAGAGCGGGTTGTGCCATGAGTTGGAGCCGCAATCGCCACAGCGGCAAAAGTTGAAATGCCTGGTTGCGGCAAGGGGAGCCGGCGGGCCCATGGCGCCCGGGTGTCAAAAATTGTGCCCCGGATGAGGCCCGGACAAGGAAGCTCTTGGCGTCGACGGCCAACGAACTCCTTCGCGGCCTCAAACGTTCGCGCCGGCAATGGCGGCGATGACGGCGGCGGTGACTTCGGTAGTGCGGGCTTTGCCGCCGAGATCGGGCGTGTGGAAGCGCGCGTCCGCCGTGACCCGCTCAATCGCCCCCATCAGGCGCTGTGCCGCAGCGGTCTCCCCCAGATGCTCCAACATCATCACTGCCGACCAGAACGTACCGATCGGATTGGCGATGCCTTTACCGATGATATCGAACGCCGAACCATGGATCGGCTCGAACATCGACGGGAACGTGCGCTCCGGGTTCAGGTTGGCAGTCGGCGCGATACCAAGTGAGCCAGCCAGCGCTGCAGCCAGATCCGACAGCACGTCCGCATGCAGGTTGGTGGCGACAACCGTATCGATCGTCTCCGGCTTCATCACCATGCGCATGGTCATCGCATCGACCAGCATCTTGTCCCAGGTGACATCCTTGAAACCGGCAGCAACTTCGACCGCAATCTCGTCCCACATCACCATGGCGTGCCGTTGCGCATTCGACTTAGTCACCACCGTCAGCAACTTGCGCGGCCGTGCCTGCGCGAGCTTGAACGCAAAGCGCATGATGCGTTCAACGCCGGCCCGCGTCAGGATCGACACATCGGTCGCCACTTCCAGCGGCAAGCCCTTGTGCACCCGGCCACCGACGCCGGCATACTCACCCTCCGAGTTTTCACGCACGATCACCCAGTCAAGCTCCGGCCCCGTCACGGCGCGCAGCGGCGAGGTGATCCCCTTCAGAATGCGCGTCGGCCGCACATTGGCGTATTGATCGAACGGCTGGCAGATGGCGAGCCGCAGCCCCCACAGCGTGATGTGATCGGGCACATCCGGCGCACCGGCTGAGCCGAACAGAATGGCGTCGTGCTTGCGGATTTGGTCGCGGCCGTTCTCCGGCATCATCACGCCGTGCTTTTTGTAGTACTCCGATCCCCAATCGAAATGATCGACCTTGAACTGAAACCCACCCTCGCGCTTGGCCAGCGCCTGCAGCACCTCCACCCCCGCCGCAATGACTTCCCCACCAATCCCGTCACCCGGAATAGCCGCAATTGCATAGGTTTTCATGGGGGATCCAGATTTTTAAGCGCTGCCGTAGGTTGGGTTAGCGCGCTCGTAGCACCGCCAATTATGCGGCGCTAGCGGCACGCGCGTAACCCAACACGTCCGTCTGATGAGAGCGATGTTGGGTTACGCGCGATGCAAATATTGCCACTGAATGGCAACTGCTGCGGCGCGCTAACCCAACCTACAAAGCGCGCCTAATGTTACGTCTTATCCGCGTTGTTCAATCGCGCAATCAGGCTCGACGTATCCCACCGCTTGCCGCCCATTTTCTGCACTTCCGCATAGAACTGATCGACGAGTGCAGTCACCGGCAAGCTCGCACCATTGCGGCGCGCCTCGGCAATGGCAATGCCCAAGTCCTTGCGCATCCAGTCGACCGCAAAACCGAAATCGAACTTGCCATCGCCCATGGTTTTCCAGCGGTTCTCCATCTGCCACGAGCCAGCGGCACCTTTGGAGATCGTCTCCATCACAGCAGGCAGATCGAGCCCCGCTTTCTGCGCCATATGAATACCCTCCGCCAAGCCTTGCACAAGGCCGGCAATGCAGATCTGGTTGACCATCTTGGTCACCTGACCGGCACCGGACGGCCCGATCAAGGTCGCCATGCGCGCGAAGTGATCGATCACCGGCTTGGCACGATCAAACACCGCCTTGTCGCCGCCCACCATCACGGTCAGCACGCCGTTCTGTGCGCCCGCTTGTCCACCCGACACTGGCGCATCAAGAAAACCGAAACCCTTGGCAGTCGCCGCCGCATACAGCTCACGCGCCACATCCGCAGACGCCGTTGTGTTGTCGATGAACACGGCCCCCTTACTCATCGTCTCGAACGCGCCACCCTTGGCAGTCGTTACCGAACGCAGATCATCGTCGTTGCCAACGCAGCAGAACACATAGTCGGCGCCCTTGGCGGCCTCCGCCGGCGTGGCTGCGGCCGTGCCCCCGAACTCCTTCACCCAGGCCGCCGATTTCTCGCCATTGCGGTTATAAACCGTCAGGTCGTGGCCACCCTTTTTGCGGATGTGCCCCGCCATCGGATAGCCCATCACGCCAAGCCCAATCCATGCCACCTTTGCCATGCCGATCTCCTCACGGGTTCACTGGCAGGTTCCATAGCCGACTTGCGCGCGCCTGTCATAGGTCTGTGGGGCAGGCCGTCCCCCGCAGTCTGGGGCATTCAAGTCTCGATCTCGCTATCCCTCCGCTGCCACATGCACACTGCGGCGTGGCCACCCGCAGTGGTCGGCGGGCCTGCGTTGCGCAGACGCGGGCCCGTCCCAAGCTCGGCCGTTACCGTCGCTGCATGGCCCATTGCAGGGTCGCCAGTCGAAGCAAGCGTTCGACGATATTACTCCGGCAACACCTCGCCAGAGCCGCCGAACTCCTTGGGGAAGTCTTTCATCTTGGGCAGGCCGTCTTTCATCGGCAGCACGGTTTCCGCGTAGTTCACGTGCAGCCCCGGACTGAATGTCAGCGTCGGCAATGTGGCCGCGTACACGTCGATCAAGCCCATGCCGGGATGGCTGGCCATCAGATGCCCGCCGCACTTTTTGCAGTACTGCCGCTCACTCGCCGGCGTTTTGGTGAACGTGGCAACGTGCTCCGCGCCGGCCGTCACCGCCACGTTCTCCGGCTTCCACAGCGTGAAGGCGTTGACCGGTCCGGCCGACCACGACCGGCACGAGCGGCAATGGCAATAGCCCATGCCCTCTGGCGCGCCGCTCGCTTCGACTTTCACAGCCCCGCAGAAACATTCGCCTTTGTATGTTGCCATAACATGGACCTTTCAGACATTGCGATCTCAAAGTCCGTGCAATCTACGCACCGGCCGATTGGTCGGCAACACGCCATAAGCAAACCTGTCGCAGCGTCTCAATGCAGCATATGGCGCGCTGGCCACCAGCCGAGCGCGCCATCCGCCCGAGCTACTTCGGCAACAGCACGCGATCGACCACGTGGATCACACCATTGGACTGCCGCACATCGGCAATGGTGACCGTGGCAACACCGCCATTTTCATCTGTCACCGTCAGCTTGCCATTTTTCATCTTGGCGATCAGCGTCGCGCCGCTCACCGTCTTGACGGCATGCGCGCCGTTGCTATCGGCCACCATCTTGTTGATCGCACTCGACAGCGCCGTTTTCGCGACCACGTGCGACGTCAGAACCTTCACCAGTTTCGCCTTGTTCTCCGGTTTCAACAGCGTCTCCACCGTTCCTTTCGGCAGCCGCGCGAACGCCGCGTTCGTGGGCGCAAACACCGTGAAAGGCCCAGGGCTCGCCAGCGTGTCAACCAGCCCCGCCGCCTTCACGGCCGCCACCAGCGTCGTGTGATCCTTCGAATTGACTGCATTCTCGACGATGTTCTTGTTCGCAAACATCGCCGCGCCACCCACGTCCGGATTTTTCTGCGCTGACGCCGGTGCGCTCAGCGCAGCACAAATGCCCACAGCGATCGACGCAGCTGCGCTGATACGCCGAAACGTTGAAGTGATAGTCATGCTGGGTAACTCCGTTCGATACCGCTCTTAAGTGAGCTGAAGGAGTTACGCCGCGGCTCCTCGCGCGGTTTCGGGACACAACTTCACAAATGATTGATGAAACGGCCGTCACCCCGCCGTTTTCATCACGAACGGATTGCCACCGCCGGGACCGTTGTTGATCCACACACTCTTCGACTGCAGATACGCATCAATCGCCTCGGCGCCGTTTTCGCGACCCAGACCCGATTGCTTATAACCGCCGAACGGCATCAAGAAACTCACCGCCCGATAGGTGTTCACCCACACCGTGCCCGCCTTGATGCGCTTCGCCATCGTATGCGCGCGCCGCACGTTCTGCGTCCACACGCCAGCGCCCAATCCAAACGCGATGTCATTGGCAATCCGCACCGCGTCGTCCTCGTCCTTGAACTTGATCACCGACAGCACCGGGCCGAACACTTCCTCCTGCGCAATGCGCATCGAGTTCGTCACGCCTGTGAAAATCGTCGGCTTGACGAAGTATTTGCCGCCGCCTTCCGCAGCCGACGCCGGCCCGCCGCCCAGCACGCACTTGGCGCCCTCGCCCTTGGCAATATCGATATAGCCGAGAATTTTCTGATACTGCGGCGGCGTCGTGACTGGCCCCACTTGCGTCTCAGCCTTGCTCGGATCTCCCAACCTGGCCGTCTTCGCCATCGCCACCAGCTTTTCGACGAACACGTCGTGGATGCTCTCCTGCACCAGCAGTCGCGACCCTGCGATGCACGTCTGCCCCGTTGCCGCAAAAATCCCCGATATCGCGCCGCTCACTGCGTCATCCAGAATGCAGTCGTCGAAGACGATGTTGGGCGATTTGCCACCGAGTTCCAACGACACCTTCTTGAACGTCTTCGCCGCCAACTCGTTGACGCGCGCGCCCGTCGCCGTACCACCCGTAAAGCCGATCTTGGCCACCTTCGGATGCGTCACCAGCGGCTCACCGGTGATCGCGCCATAGCCCGTCACCACGTTGACGACACCTGGCGGCATCTCCGCCGCCGCAATCACCAGTCGCATGAACTCCAGCAGCGACGCCGACGTATACTCCGACGGCTTCAGCACCACCGTGCAGCCGGCTGCCAGCGCCGGTGCCAGCTTCCACGCCGTCAGCATCAGCGGCGAATTCCACGGCGTGATGAACGCGCACACACCCACCGGCTCGCGCAGGATGTAAGTGAAATGATCCGGCCGGTCCGCATTGACAACCGAGCCTCCAATCTTATCAGCCAATCCGCCATAGTAATAATACCATTCGGCCATGTACTTGGTCTGCGCCGCCATCTCAGAAATCAGCTTGCCGTTGTCGCGCACCTCGACCTGTCCGAGATATTCCGAATGCGTCTCGATCAGCCCGGCGATGCGGCGCAACACCTTGCCACGCGCCGTTGGCGACAGCGCCGGCCACGGCCCGCTCTCGAACGCCCGCGATGCCGCCTCGACGGCAAGGTCGACGTCCCGCGCATCACACTCCGGGATCAGCGCCCACGGCTCGCCTGTATAGGGGTCCGATGTTTGCAGGAACTTGCCAGAGGCAGCATCCGTCCATTTGCCATCAATGTAGGTCTGGAATGTCTTCAGGCCTGTGGGTGCGTCTTGCATGGGGAGAGGCTCCATCGCGGTGAGTGCGGCTGCCCGCACGATAGCGCGGGTGGAGCGAAAAGGAAGGTGCTGGGGCTGCAACGGCCAATGCCCGAACCCGGTAGCCTTGGCGCCCATGCCGTGGTCCAGCGGCGTGCAAGCAACCCACATTTGGCCAAACACCCGGCAAAGACGGACGCCGTCACGATCCCGTTAGCGCGCTTATGCAAGGCGCAGCGGTGCGCGCAGCAGTTGTGCGGGTGCGCTGGCTCCCAAAACTTCGGATGACGGACTATTGTCCGGCGAATGCCTCGGATAGACATCCGCCACCGATCGGGCCCAGGAACCAACGAGAATGTCCACGAAACTGAAAACCGTCCGGATTGCCTGCACAATCGTTGTGGCCCTCGCGGCAAGCCCGGCGTGGGCCCAGGGCGTGCCAGGCACCAAGCGCGATCTCGACTTCGACGCGCACATGAAAACGGTCAATCTCGACGATCCTAAGCTGCGCCTGGAATACAAAAAGCCGACACCCGACGGATCGTCGGTCGGCATGTTCATTGGCGTCGGCGACAAGCCGACCGACCGCAGCTTCGTGCCGACAAATCCGTCGTCCATCCCAGAGGCCGAGGTCGTCGCCTACCGCCTTGCGCGCTTCCTCGGCATCAGCCGGCAGTTTTATCCGGTCGACTACTACCAGCTCGGCCCCAAAGCGACGGCGGCGTTCGCGGCCATGATCAAGGCGGCACCGGCGTCCGATAAGGATAGCGCCCACAATCGAAACCTTGTGCTGACCGAGCTCAAAGCCAGCCAGTCCACCATCTTCGGCATCTATCGCCTGAGACCAAAAACCAAGATGTTCACCGCCAGCGCCCTCGGCCGCGAGGGCAAGTTCGACGAATTCGACAGGTCTCGCCCAAGAGATCAAGGCAACCGGGCGCCAGCCCGACGATCGCAAGATCCCGCTCGCCGGCATCAAAGGCGGGCAGGCAGCCTTCCCCGAAGTGCCCACCGAGCAGCGTGTCGAACTCGCGCGCCAGCTCTCGACGATCTTCGTGATGGACATGCTGCTCGGGCAATGGGACCGCTTCTGGAACAATCTCGAAGCGGCAGGCGACAAGAACGGCCGCCTGAAACTGATGTCGCGCGACAACGGCGGTGCCACGCTCGACGATTGGGAGGGGCACGCCGAGTACAACCGCTGGGTCTCGCGGTTTGATCGCGACGTGATCGCACGGTTGACAGCTCTGAATGCTTTCCTCAAGGGCGAGGCCAAAGAGTTTGCCGGCTATTCCAGCGTCGAGACTTGGAAGAAAGCAGCTGGCTTCATGGTGCCGTCGAGTTTCGAGGTGTTCGCCAGAAAACTATCGATGCTGATCGACAAGCGCCTGCCGGCACTCGTCAAGCTCTACGGCGACAGGACTTTCCTTCCGCCGAAGTCTGCCGAAATCGCGGCGCTGGACGCCGCCGACACCGGCGAGGATGATTGATAATCCACATGGCCCGTTTCATCTTGCGTGATCGGCAGCGTATTTGGGCGGCGCGGCGTGCCTGCCTGCTGGCGGTCGCATTGCTCGTCGGCACGGCATCGCTGGCAAGCACCTCTGCCTCGGCTCAGGCGATCTATCCCGCTCATCGCACCGAAATTTTGGCCGGCGCGCGCTTTGACTTCAAGGTCGAGTTCCCGAATGCGCCCGCCGCGGCCGACACCGCGGTGACGATCAATGGGCGGCCACCAGCGGAGGTCTTTGGCAAGGCGTCAAACTTTGTCGTCAACGAGGACAATTGGGGCCGCTCAGCGCTGTGGCTACGCGACGCCGAGCTGCCAAAGCCGGGCCGCTACCTGGTCGAGGCGCGCGGCGGCGGCGCCACCACAACGGCCACGTGGGACGTCTTCGCGACCAAGCCGCGCGTGGCTAAAAACATCATCTTATTCATCGGTGACGGCATGTCGGTCGCGCATCGGACGGCGGCACGCATGCTCTCCAAGGGCATCGAGAACGGCCGCTACGGCGGGCAGCTCGCTATGGACGACATGCCGAGCATGGCGCTCGTCTCGACCTCGGGCATCGAGTTCATCGTGACCGACAGCGCCAACTCCATGAGCGCCTACGTAACCGGCCATAAGACGTGCGGCGGCGCCATGGGCGTCTACTGCGCCGCCAACAGATCCCCTCTCGATCATCCACGTGTCGAGACATTGGCGACACTCGCCAAACGACGGCTCGGCATGGCCGTCGGCATCGTCACAACGACCGAGGTCGTCGATGCGACCCCCGGTGCCATGCTCGCTCATACGGCGAGCCGGCAACAACGCAACGAGATCGCCGGTATGCTGTTGGATGCGGCACCCGAGGTGCTGATGGGCGGCGGACGTGCCTACTTCCAGCCAAAGTCGGCACCCGGCTCAAAACGCGCCGACGAAACCGACCTCATTGCCCAATTCCGACAGCGCGGCTACCGGACTGCCGCGACAGCGGCGGAGCTGTCAGTCATCGCGCGCGATCAAACCGCCGGCCGCGTGCTAGGCCTGTTTCACCCCTCGAACATCGACGGCGCACTCGACCGCCGCGTCACCAAGCGCGGGACCGTGCAAAAATATCCCGATCAGCCGGACCTGACCGACATGGTGCGCACGTCGCTCGCGGTACTGGCACGCAAGCCGGAAGGCTTTTTCCTCATGGTGGAATCAGGCCGCATCGATCAGTTCAGTCATGCACTGGACTGGGAGCGGGCCGTCTACGAGACGATCTTGCTCGACAACGCCGTCAAAGTTGCCAAGGACTGGGCCGAAACGCGCAGCGACACCTTGATCGTCGTCGTGCCCGACCATGGCCATCCTGTCTCCATCATCGGCACCATCGACGACAGCCGTCCCGGCACGCGCCTGCGGGACAAAATGGCCGTCTACGACGCCAAGTTCCCGAACTATCCGCCGCCGGACCAAGATGGCTATCCGGCCACCGTGGATGTCTCGCGCCGCCTCGCCTTCGTCTTCGGCGGCGTGCCTGATCACTGCGCAACCGGCAAACCCGCCGAAAGTGGTTATTGGCCGACGCAACCAGTCCCCAAAGGCGGCGAGTATGTCGCCAACGAGCAGCACTGCGGCGCGGGCGCAACGCGCCTGCCTGGCAACCTGCCACGCCAGATCGGCGCCGGCGTCCATGCCGCCGACGACGTCATTCTGACAGCCAGCGGACCCGGGGCAGAACAGTTCCGCGGCCATCTGGAAAACACGCGCGTCTTTCGCGCACTCGCCACCGCACTCGGGCTTTCAAACTCAGAAAAGTGAGCGTTCCGAACGCTGCACGTCTCGACGGTATCCCGCCATCGTCTACGACGGTTTGGCCAACGCGTTCATTGCTGCCGCAAGCCGCAGATCAAGCGCTGTGAGGCCACCTGCATCATGCGTCGCGAGCGTCACCTCGACCCGGTTCCAGACATTGAACCATTCCGGATGGTGGTCCAATTTCTCGGCCGCCAGCGCAACGCGCGTCATAAAGCCAAACGCCGCACTGAAATCAGTGAACTTGAACGTCTTCGTGATCGCCTCTCGGCCGGGCACACGCGTCCAGCCGTCCAAACCGGCGAGCCCACTGACAATGTCTCCCTCCGTCAATCGTGTCGCCATGCTAGTGTGCTCCTCGTATGATGACCCATATGATGGGCTGCCACGTCACCTGTCCCGCTATCAGTCGAGCCGACCATGACGCTGATCGTTTTTGTCTGCCGCGGCAATACCTGCCGCTCGCCGCTTGCCGAAGCACTGGCGAAGCGGCTCTGCACCGACCCAAACCTCCACTTTAAAGCCGCCGGTGTGGCACCCGCCCCCATCGGCGGACCAGCGAGTGATGGCGCCCGCGCCATCGCCAAACTCCAGGGCCTCGACCTATCGGCCCATCAGTCCCGCACGGCTGATGCTGACCTGTTGTCCGCAGCCAACCACATCATTGCCTTGGACCGCAGCGTCCGCGACGAACTTATGGCGCGCACGCCTGTTGCGGGTCATCATCGGATCAAACTGCTGATGTCGTATCCCGCTGGCTCGCCACACGACGACGTCACCGACCCCTGGAACGGCACCGCCCAAGACTACGCGCGCGCCTTCCAGGCGATCGCTACCGCAGTGCCGGCACTAATCGCCGCTATCAGCAGCACCCCTAAGCAAAATCCGCCGACTGGATCCGCCTGACACCGGCCTTCGCCATACTGGTCCACGCCTTCGCCAGTGAACCGTTGGTGTCAATGCCACGGCAGGCATCCTCAACCACAGTGGCCGCCAAGCCTAACTTACGCGCATCCATCGCCGTCCAGCCGACACAAAAATCCGTCGCCAGCCCCACCACATAGACGCTCTTGATTCCGCGCGTCTTGAGATAACCATCCAGCCCGGTCTTGCTCTTGCCGTCCGCCTCAAGGAACGCCGAGTAGCTGTCGACCAGCGGATTAAAGCCTTTACGGATGACCAACTGCGCGTGAGGAATTTTCACGTCCTTGTGGATCGCCGCGCCGTCGGTGCCTTGCACGCAGTGATCCGGCCACAGCACCTGCTGGCCATAAGGCAGCTTGATCGCCTCGAACGGTTTCTTGCCGGCGTGCTGCGAGGCAAACGAGATATGATTGGCTGTGTGCCAATCCTGCGTCAGCACCACGTTCTTGAATTTGCCAGCCAGCGCGTTGATCAACGGAATGATACCGTCACCGTCCTTCACTGCCAGGCTGCCACCCGGCGTAAAGCAATTCTGCACGTCCACCACGATCAGCGCGGCGTCCGCGCCAGGCTTCAGCTTACCCGCGGCGAATGCCCGTGGCGCAAAAGCCGCGGCGGATGCGCCGGCAAAAAACCCGCGACGGGACAACACAGGGATGGACGGCAGAACGAGCATGAAACGCCTCCGGGGTGCTGAAATGAGTGCATCAAGCATAGTCCGGCCCGGCGCCTGCGCAAATCCGTTTTCTAGGGCCAGTCGTTGAGCTGAGGTGCAGCTTTGGCTGTTTTTTCCCCAGCACAGCAACGGCATGGGCTCGCGGCCGGCCTGCCAGCCCGCTATAGGCCATCGCTGATAGGTCGTCCGAGGCAAAATCGCATGCCGTTGCACATTCTCAAGCTCTGCGTCGGCGCCACGTCCATCGAGGATCTCGCCGATTGGCAACAAGGCCGCCTTGCCGCTCAGAAGGCCGCTGGCGAGCAACCACGCCTGTTCCACACCACCTTCCAGAGCCCGAAACGCCAAGCCGATGTGCTCGATGGTGGCTCGCTGTATTGGGTAATCAAGGGCCTCATCACGGTCCGCCAGCGACTGATCGGCTTCGGCGAGGGCCACAAGGACGATGGCAAACCCTGTTGCCTGCTGTTCCTGGACAAAACGTTGATCCCCGTCCGTCCAACGCCCCGCCGCCCGTTCCAGGGTTGGCGCTACCTCGACGCCAGCGACGCGCCCCCCGACCTCAAAGCCGGCAACCGTGATACCGTCGCCGAAATGCCACCCGCCATGCGCAAGGAACTGGCTGGCCTGGGCTTGCTGTGACGCAGCCCCATGCCTTCCCCCATTTCTTGGTTGATCTTCGCCCCACCTCGCAGATATACCCTGCACAACCCTGCGATCGAGCGCCGTGCGCGGTGGGCGGGCAGTGAACCAAGGCTTGAACGATAGCAGCATCGCCCCCTTGGGCGAGCCACGGTCGTTTTAGACTAACTCATTGAAAACACGTCATAAGCGGGCGTGGCGGAATTGGTAGACGCACTGGATTTAGGTTCCAGCGACGCAAGTCGTGGGGGTTCAAGTCCCTTCGCCCGCACCAGAATTTGCTAGCACCCAGACGGCCATTGTCCGTGCCGCTGGGTCGTTTTGGCTTAAGTGGCACATCGTATCTGTCTCAGCTTCACTAGGTTCAACGGTCATGCAAGTCACTGAAACATCATCCCAAGGCCTCAAGCGCGAGCTGAAGGTCGTCGTCGGCAAGGATGAACTCGAAAAGCGCTTCGCGACCCGCGTCGAAAACTTCAAGGGGCAGGTGCAGCTCAAAGGCTTTCGCAAGGGCAAAGTCCCGACCGCCCACATAAAGAAACTCTATGGCCGCTCAATCATGGGCGAAGTACTGGAAGAAACGCTCAACGAAACCAGCCGCCAGGCCCTCGTCGACCGTAACGAGCGCCCAGCGATGCAGCCGAAGGTCGACCTCCCGGAAGACCGCGCCGCCATCGAGCAGGTCATCGACGGTAAATCCGACCTCGCCTACACGATGTCATTCGAAGTGCTTCCTCAGATTGCCGTCGCTGACCTCGCCGCAATCGCCGTCGAACGCGACATCGCCGACGTCGAAGCCGCTGAAATCGACAAGGGCGTCAACGAGTTGATGACCCGCTCGACATCCTACGACGACGAAGACGGCCGCGTGGCCACAGATGGCGACCGTTGCACGATCGACTTTGTCGGCTCCATCGACGGCGTCGAGTTCGACGGCGGCAAGGGTGAAGACATGAAGGTGGTCATCGGCGCCGGCGGGTTCATTCCCGGTTTCGAAGAAGGCCTCAAGGGTGCCAAGGCTGGCGACTCTCTCACCATCGATGCCAACTTCCCCGAGGGCTACCCGGCGGAGAATCTGGCCGGCAAGACCGCCAAATTCGCCACCACCGTCAAAGCCGTCGGCAAAGCAAAAACGCCGGAGGCCAACGACGACTTCGCCAAAACACTGGGAGTCGAAAGCATCGAGAAGCTGCGGGAGCTCATCGGCGCCCAGATCAAGCAGCAGCACGACCAACTCAGCCGCGTCCGCATCAAACGTCAGTTACTCGACCAGCTCGACAAGTCCCACACCTTTGAACTCCCGGAAGCACTCGTCAAAACCGAGTTCGACAGCATCTGGGCACAAGTGACCCAGGGCCTTGAACAATCCAAGAAGACGTTCGCCGACGAGGGCAAGACCGAAGAAACAGCGCGCGCCGAGTACACCAAGATCGCCGAGCGCCGCGTCCGCCTCGGTCTCGTCATCGGCGAAATCGGCGACAAGCAGAAGATGACGGTGACCCAGGACGAACTGCGCATGGCGTTGATCGAGCGCGCCCGCGCTTACCCAGGTCAGGAAAAATTTGTCTACGAATACTACGAGAAGAACCCCGCCGCGCTGACTGAACTCCGCGCGCCAATCTTCGAGGAAAAAGTCGTCGACTACATTCTGACTTTGGCCAAGGTGACCGAGAAAAAGGTCAGCCGCGAGGATCTGCTCAAGGCCGCAAACGAAGACGAGACAGCAGAGTAAGGGCTGAAATCACAAATCGGCTGGTCCACTGACCAGCCGATTTGTTGAGGGATAGGTCCCTTGCGGACCCTTGCGTTCTTGGGCCTTGTCGTACCAGACAGTGCTTCCCACGTACCGAGTAGTCCATGCGCATCTGACGCCGGGCACATTGGCCGTCACCGGCTCCACAAAGGCCTCCCACAAATCCCCCCCCCAAAAGCCGCCTAAGAGGACCTCCATGAGCGTGATCAGCAGCACTTTCTGGCCCGCCGTCATCGAACAGACGAACCGTGGCGAACGGACCTACGACCTCCCCTCGCGCATGCTGCAGGAGCGCATCATTTTCGTCATCGGCCCGGTCGAAGACAACATGGCGTCGTCCGTCTGCATGCAGCTGCTGTTCCTGGAGGCGCAGAACCCGGCCAAAGAAATATCCATGTATATCAACTCGCCCGGTGGCGTGGTGACATCAGGCATGGCGATTTACGACACCATGCAGTTCATCAAATCACCGGTCTCGACCATGTGCATCGGCCAAGCCGCATCCATGGGCTCGCTGTTGTTGGCCGCCGGTGCACCCGGCAAACGCTTCGCGCTCCCCAACGCCCGCATCATGGTCCACCAGCCGTCTGGCGGCTTCTCTGGCCAAGCCAGCGATATCGAGCGCCACGCTATGGATATCGTCAAAATGAAGCGCCGCTTGAACGAAGTGTACGTCCACCACACCGGCAAACCGTACGAAACCATCGAACGGACGCTCGACCGCGACCACTTCATGACAGCCGATGAGGCCCAGCAATTCGGTCTGATCGACAAGGTCATCAACAGCCGCGACGATGCAGAAGCGCCTTCCGGTAAATCCGGTTAATCAGCAATCGACGCACGGTTGCCCCAATCGTGCGTCTTTTGTTCTCTTGCTTTGCTACCCGCTCAGCACTGCGAGCTGGCTGGAACGCGTCGCAGGGCGCCTATCAAGCCGCTATCTCGGTCAAAAGCCCAAAAAAGTCGTCGGAAAGTGCGACAATTTGACAACGGCTGCGCATCATCGTGGCAATCGCCAGCAGCTTAAGCCGTTCCCACAAACAAGGAGAGTTGATAGGCGGTAATGGGTTCTTGATCTTGGCGGCGGTAGCATGCTGTGATCTGTGAAGTTTGCCGGAGTCGGCCGTTGCCGGTGACCCTGGTCGGGCGATCGATGCGGCAAAGATGCGACAAAAATGCCGCCGCAGTAACGCCCAAAGTTAGGCCCACAGTCAGGCCCGATGTTTGCAGTGCCTAAACTTGATTTTTGGTAAGCCTCGTTCAGCTATCTCCGATTGTGGACGATCTCTGTCGGGGCTTGAAAAGACGAGTGATTTGCGTCGCGCCCGCCACGCGCCGGTCGCCATTGGTTCGATACGGGATCGCCCGCCCGGACCGAAGGCTCCGAAATAATAACCCGGGGGCTGCCGGGGACGAGGAACGGATGGCTGAGAAAAACACCCTGTATTGCTCCTTCTGCGGCAAAAGCCAGCATGAGGTCCGCAAGCTCATCGCTGGTCCGACAGTGTTCATCTGCGACGAGTGCGTCGAGCTGTGCATGGACATCATTCGCGAAGAGAACAAGAACACGCTCGTCAAATCACGCGATGGCGTCCCCTCTCCGACAGAAATCTGCTCAGTGCTCGATAGCTATGTGATCGGCCAGTTCCACGCCAAGCGCGTGCTCTCGGTCGCGGTCCATAACCACTACAAGCGGCTCAACCACGCCGCCAAAAACAACGACGTTGAACTGGCCAAATCCAACATCCTGTTAGTCGGCCCAACCGGCTGCGGCAAAACATTGCTTGCCCAGACACTGGCGCGCATCCTCGATGTGCCCTTCACGATGGCCGACGCCACGACGTTGACCGAAGCCGGCTATGTCGGCGAGGACGTCGAGAACATCATTCTCAAGCTGCTGCAGTCGGCCGACTACAACGTCGAGCGCGCCCAGCGCGGTATCGTCTACATCGACGAAATCGACAAAATCAGCCGCAAGTCTGACAACCCGTCGATCACCCGCGATGTATCGGGTGAGGGTGTCCAGCAAGCCCTCCTGAAGATCATGGAAGGCACTGTTGCCTCGGTGCCGCCGCAGGGTGGCCGCAAGCATCCCCAGCAGGAATTTCTGCAGGTCGACACATCAAACATCCTGTTTATCTGCGGTGGCGCGTTTGCCGGCCTTGAGAAGATCATTTCGCGTCGTGGCCGTGGCAGCTCCATCGGCTTCGGCGCCAAGGTGACAGGCCCAGACGAACGCCGCACCGGCGATATCCTTCGCAACGTCGAGCCCGAGGACTTGCTGAAGTTCGGCCTGATCCCGGAATTCATCGGGCGCTTGCCGGTCATCGCCACACTCGAAGACCTCGACGAGCCTGCACTGATGCAGATCCTCACCACACCGAAGAACGCGCTCGTCAAACAGTATCAGCGTCTGTTTGAGATGGAGGACGTCAAACTCACCATCACGCAGGACGCCCTGAAGGCCGTTTCCCGCAAGGCCATCGAACGCAAAACTGGTGCCCGCGGATTGCGTTCAATCATGGAAGGCATCTTGCTTGATACGATGTTTGAGCTTCCCGGCCTAAAGGGTGTGGAAGAAGTCGTCATCGGGCCTGAGGTCGTCGAGGGCGGTGCCAAACCACTGCGGATTTACTCCGACCGTGCGGAGGAAAAGGGGTCGAGCGCTTGAGGGCAACCTCAGCGCCCACCCGTGGCGCACACGGAAATTCACCGCACGGCGCAAGCCTGTAAACCGGTTTTTCGGATCGACAGGGCCCAGCGCCGGGCAGAGACGTCTTGTGGTGCTCTCTATGAGCATTCTTTGCTCTCCTCTGGAGCAACTGTGAACTTCCCACATCTTTCGAAACCACAGCGCAATGATGTCCTTGAACGCGCTGGCGGCTCCCCCCAAGTATCCACTGGGTTAGGTGATTTGCGCGAATGACCCGGTCGCTGCCTTACAAAAGGGGCACCGGACTGCCAGTCCTTAAAGCCAGTAACAACCAGCGGATGTCACATCTCCGACTGGTTCCATGCCGGGAAACTGGCGAACGTCGGTAGTCCCTGATGGATGCCGCCGGTGCAACGGAGATGGCCAATGAGCGACGAAACCAAAGGCAAGGATAAGGGCAGCCGGGACGTCTACCCCGTATTGCCGCTGCGGGACATCGTCGTGTTTCCGCACATGATCGTACCGCTGTTTGTTGGCCGCGAGAAATCCATTAACGCGCTTGAAGAAGTGATGCGCGCCGACAAGCAAATCTTGCTCGCCGCTCAAAAGAACGCAAGCGATGACGATCCTGCCCAGGACGGGATCTTCCAGATCGGCACACTCGCATCCGTGCTGCAGCTCCTGAAGCTCCCCGACGGCACCGTAAAGGTCCTGGTTGAAGGCGGCGCCCGCGCGCGCATCACCAAATACACCGCCCGCCCTGATTTCTACGAAGCCGAAGTCGTGCGCGTCGCCGATGATCAAGGCGCCAAGAACGAGATCGAAGCCCTGGCGCGCTCGGCCGTCAGCCAGTTCGAGAATTACGTCAAGCTGAACAAGAAAATCTCGCCCGAAGTCCTCGGCACGGTCAGCCAGATCGACGACTACTCCAAACTCGCCGACACCATTGCATCGCATCTGGCGATCAAGATTTCCGAGAAGCAGGACATCCTGGAACTGGCAACGGTTTCGGAGCGTCTTGAGCGTGTCTACACGCTGATGGAAAGCGAAATCTCAGTTCTTCAGGTCGAGAAGAAAATCCGCAGCCGCGTCAAGCGGCAAATGGAGAAGACCCAGCGCGAGTATTATCTCAACGAGCAGATGAAGGCCATCCAGAAGGAACTGGGCGATGGCGATGAGCGCGACGACATCGTCGAGTTCGAAGAAAAGATCGAAAACACCAAGCTCTCCAAGGAAGCCAAGGACAAGGCACTCGCCGAGCTTAAGAAGCTCAAGCAGATGAGCCCCATGTCGGCGGAAGCCACCGTGGTGCGCAACTATCTCGAATGGCTGCTGTCGATCCCGTGGGGCGTCAAAGGCAAGGTCAAGAAAGACTTGGCCGAAGCGCAGCTGGTGCTCGACACCGAGCACTACGGACTGGAAAAGGTCAAAGAGCGCATTCTTGAGTACCTTGCGGTTCAGACCCGCACCAATAAGCTGAAGGGCCCAATCCTCTGCCTCGTCGGCCCTCCCGGGGTTGGCAAAACCTCGCTCGGCAAGTCGATCGCCAACGCGACCGGCCGCGAGTTTGTGCGCATGAGCCTTGGCGGCGTTCGCGACGAGGCCGAAATTCGTGGTCACCGCCGCACCTACATCGGATCCATGCCCGGCAAAGTTATCCAGTCGATGAAAAAGGCGAAGCGGACCAATCCGCTTTTCCTGCTCGATGAAATTGACAAGATGGGCCAGGATTTCCGTGGTGATCCCGCGGCGGCCTTGCTCGAGGTGCTCGATCCAGAGCAGAACGCCACCTTCAACGATCATTACTTGGAAGTCGATTACGACCTCTCAAGCGTCATGTTCGTCACGACGGCCAACACGTTGAACATTCCGCCGGCCCTGCTGGACCGGATGGAGATCATCCGACTCGCCGGCTACACCGAAGATGAAAAGGTCGAGATCGCCAAGCGCCACCTCATCCCGGAGCAGTACAACGCGCATGGCCTCGAGCAAAGCGAGTGGTCGGTCGATCAGGGCGCACTCGAAACGCTCATTCGCCGCTATACGCGGGAGGCTGGTGTTCGCAGCTTGGAACGTGAGATTGCCA
Organism: uncultured Alphaproteobacteria bacterium; assembly: GCA_963847145.1. Lineage (GTDB taxonomy): Bacteria > Pseudomonadota > Alphaproteobacteria > Rhizobiales > Hyphomicrobiaceae > JABFRJ01. Next base: position 462,574 of record CAWJYN010000007.1, on the reverse strand, counting down.
AACTCGCGCGCAAGGCCGTCAAGGAATTGATGACCTCGACGAAGAAGACGGTGAAAGTCACCGCCGCCAACGTCGAAAGCTATCTGGGCGTGCCGAAGTATCGCTACGGCGAGGCTGAGGCGGAAGACCAGGTCGGCGTCGTCACCGGCCTCGCCTGGACCGAAGTCGGTGGTGAGATCCTCACTATCGAAGGCGTTCTCATGCCTGGCAAAGGCAAGATGAGCGTCACCGGTAACTTGCGCGACGTGATGAAAGAATCAATTCAGGCCGCGCAGGCTTATGTCCGCTCGCGCTCGCAGGAATTCGGAATTCCGCCGCCGATTTTCGAGACCAAAGACATCCATGTGCACGTGCCGGAAGGCGCAACGCCGAAGGATGGCCCATCGGCAGGCGTCGCCATGGCGACCGCCATCATCTCGATCCTGACCGGTATTGCTGTCCGCAAGGACGTGGCGATGACGGGTGAGATCACCTTGCGTGGCCGCGTTCTGCCCATCGGCGGCCTGAAAGAAAAACTGCTGGCAGCACTGCGCGCGGGCATCAAGACCGTGATCATTCCCGATGAAAACGTGAAAGATCTTGCCGACATTCCCGAAGAAGTGAAGACCAAACTCGATATCAGACCGGTTGCGCGTGTCGAAGACGCGCTGCGCGTAGCCTTGGTTCGCATGCCCGACGCTATAACCTGGGTTGAAGACCCAGCGGCCGTAACCGCCAAAGACGACAAGGGCGGCAGCCGGTTGGTCGCGCACTAACACACGCGCTCTTAAGGCAAAACAGCTAGGCCCTCGCATTACCAGTGCGGGGGCCTAGCTGTTTCTTCTCTCAGAGCGCGGCTATTTGTGGCAAAAATCCCGAACATCCCAAGGTGCTCGAAAATAGGGCGCTTTGCACAGGTTTTTAGGCTTGACGCGCCCGTGTTTTGGGCGTTTTTCGCGACGTCTGCTGGAGCATCTCAATCTCTCCGGCTGCGATCCCTCCCCAACTCGGCCCAACCCCTCATGCGGCCGATGTGAGTGCCCGCGGCGCGCCAGGACCCGCGCCGTCGGCCGTATCCCCTAAACCTCGAAGTCCAGGAGCGTTTCCGTGAGCAAACAAGATTTGATCGATGCTGTTGCTGAGAAGTGCGACATGACAAAGGACAAGGCCAAAGAAGCGGTGGACACTATTATCTACCAGATCGGCCAATCCATGAAATCGGGCACCGACATCCGCATCCCCGATTTCGGCACCTTTAAGGTGACCAAGCGCAAAGCGCGCGAAGGGCGCAACCCGCTGACCGGCAAGACCATTCAGATCCCAGCGGCCAACGTTCCGAAGTTCACCCCAGCCAAGAAGCTCAAAGATCTTCTGAACTGAGGTGCAGGCGCGGGCGCTGCCATAAGCCTAGTCGCCCATTGCAGACCAACAACACGGCGCGCCGCTCCAAAAGAGCGCGCGCCGTTCGCGTTAGGGCAATCTCCCCTCTCCTCCGCGCACTACTCCGCGAACCCAAGCGCCGCCGAGACAAAATCGGCCACCCAGCCGCACGGCTGGATGGCCGCATCAGGCGTAGACCCAATGCGTTCGTTACTTGCAGGCCCGCTGCTCAGCCAAGCAATAGGTCAGTGGAGCTGGATCCTTGCACGTTAGCTTCACCGCGCCCGTCGGCTTCAAGTTCTGAGCCTTAATCGAATTGCCCAGCGCGGCCTTCGCCATGAACTCCGCCAGATCACGCGTCACCATCGTTGCCTCGCCCCCAGCCAGCACGCACGACTTTGTCGCCGCCTGTGCAGGCGTCGCGAGCAGTAGGCCGACCGCCACCGCGGCTGCACCTGTAAATCCCATACGTTCGAAAAACATCGTCGCAACTCCTCTTGGTTTCGTCACAACCGTAGCCGAACACCGAGCGGTCGACTATTGCAGGCCGATATCACTCCGCGAGGAAACGAGCCCGCATTACACGGGCCGGTCGCCTTTTTGCACCTTCAGCGTCCGATTGTCCGCTGCCGGCAGCATTTTGGCAGGGTCCCGGGTGACAATCGCGTCGATGACCGTCGGGGTCGACGTGTTCGCCAACCCCTCCTGCAGCGCCGCCGCCAATTTCTCGGGATCATCCACCCGGATGCCATGGCAGCCGAAGCCCTTGGCAATCGTCGCATAGTCCATTTCGACGAGTTCTGACGATTGATAACTGCCCGGCCCATAGACCGCGTGCTGCAACGCCTTCACATATCCAGATGCCGCGTTGTTGAAGACGACCGCAACGAAGTTCGCGCCAAGCCGCCGCGCCGTCTCAAGTTCGCCCAGGCTCATATTGAACCCGCCATCGCCCGTCAGCGACACGACACGCCGCTTGGCACCCACCGCCAACTGCGCCCCAATGCCGCCTGGCACGCCATAGCCGATCGACGCGAAGCCGCGATCCGGCAGGAAGTGCCGGCCCGCCTTCTTCGTATCGAACATCAACCCGCCCCAGTGCGCCGCAAACCCACCGTCCGCGACCACCACGCCGTCTGCTGGCATGGCCTTGTTCAGCTCCCCCATCAACCGCCCCACATTAATCGGGCTTTCCTTGCTTTCCATCCGGTCGGCCGCACCCTTGCGCCAGGCTGCCATCGCCTTCGGTACTTCAGCCAGATAGTCCTTCCGGACCGCCACCTTGCCCTTGCCAAGCGCCACATGCAGATCCGTCAACGCCAATCGCGCGTCACCCACCAGCGCCACGTCCGCCTTCGTGGTACGCCCGATCTCCGTTGGATCAATCTCGATGTGGATCAACGGTGTTTTCGGTGGGATGAGCGAGAACCGTTTGGTCGCAATCTCACCCAGCTTGCAGCCCACCACCAGCAGACAGTCCGACTTGGCGATCAAATCGTTGGCAATCCGATCATAGCGGCCGAACAAACCCGCCGACAGCGGGCTCGTGCACGCAATCGCGCCCTTGCCGCTCATCGTATGCGCCACTGGAATACCGTGATCACTGGCCAACGCCAGCACCGCTTCATAGGCCTGTGAAATATGAATGCCACCACCCGCCAGCAGCATCGGCCGCTTAGCCTTGCTAAGGATTTCAACGGCTCGCTCCACATCAGCGGCATCCGGCCGCGACCGCCGCGCCTGTGCTTGCCGGGTGCCTGGATCGACCCAGAAATCCGTCACATCAAAGTCAAACTCGCCGTGCGCGATATCCTCCGGCACATCGATCAGCACCGGCCCCGGCCGGCCACTCGTCGCCACCGCAAACGCCCGCCGCACGTGTTCGGGAATGCGCCTGATCACCTCGACACGGATCACCTCTTTCACCACCGGCCGCAACACCTCGAGTTGCCGCGCCTCCTGCGTCATGTTCTTCCAAGCATGCTCGCGGTTGGCGTCCCCCACAATTACGATCATGGGAATACCGGCGTTCAAGCTCTCGACGAGCCCGGTCACCAGATTTGTCGCGCCAGGCCCAAGCGTGCCGTCGGCCACCGCCGGCCGGTTGGTAATCTTGCCGTAAGCATCGGCCGCAAAGGCGCCGCACCGCTCATCATTGATAAGGAAGTGCTTGAGCCCCAACACCCGGCACGCCTCATAAAATGGCAGCAACTGGAACCCGCCCATCCCGAACATCGGCCCCACCTCAGCAATCTTCAGCATCTCCGCCAGCGCCATGCCGCCCGTCATGCGGCGCGTGGCGTTGGAGGCAACGGGGGCTTGGCTCATGGCGCTCGGATCCTTGGACGGGGGCATCGGAAGGCAACAGCACACGCCGCCTATGGCGCGAAACTGCGACGCGCCGACCTCAAAGTCCAGCCGTCGCTAGCCCGCACATCCCAGCCCTGCCCATCACTATTTTGCGAAGTCTGCAGTCTGCAGGGCGGCGCGGCAACCGTTTCATGCGCACACGCATGTCCGCCCCGTTCCCAAGTCCGTCGACACGTGTTCTATTTGCAGTTGCCGCGCACCGAGCGGCCGCTTGACAAAGGATGAGACGCATGACCGTCCCCCTCGAGATTCATTTCCATGGCCTCGACAAGAGCGATGCAATCGAAACCAGGGTCCGAGAAAAATTCGCCAAACTCGAAAAGCACTTTGATCGTATGAACAGCTGCCGCGTGGTCCTCGAGGCGCCACATCGCAACCCCGCAAAAGCAAAAATATTCCAAGTGAAAATCGAGATATCTGTCCGCGGCGGTAAGCCCATAATCATCAATCACGAACGCGCCGGCGCCCACGCCAACGAAGACTTGCCGCTGACGATCCGCGATGCATTCGACGCCGCCCTGCGTCAGGTCGATGAACTTGCGCATCAAATGGCAACCCGCGCCCGCTCAGAGCAAACGCGCCGTCGTCCTCATGCCCCACCCCCGACCAGTGATGAGTAAACAACGGCCACGGCTCAAACGCAAAGCCCAATGCCCCGGCTCAGCGTCTGCGTCACCGCGCTGACGCGCGCTCCCAGGGGCGGATTGCGCAGTCTAGTCCTGTCGATGCGCCGCCTTCCCGTCGGCGTTTGCGGCACGTGTTGAACTCTGATCAGCGGACCGCATGAGGATCGACGCCAACAGGGTGATCGAGCTGCAGGTGCGGTCTAGGTGTGGATTTAGAATGCGCTATAGTTGATCGGATCGACGCCTCCGACTGGAAGGTCAACCGCCGATTTGTGATCGGGAATGTCAGTGTCTCGTTCGGCGCTGTGACGTCGGCGGCCGCACCGATCCTCTTCAACGCTCTCACCTAAGATCGAGCTGACAGAAAATGGTCCGACGCACGCTCTCCAGGATCACCGAGGCGCTCACGCATCTGCAGTCATCGCTCGGGCCCGCCGACCGTTGGGGACCGACGGCCGCACTGGAGCAGAGCCTGGAAAAAGCCCATGGGTTTTCCCGCATTGATGGTGCCCAATCGCTGATCAACGCACTGTCGGACGCTGCCTTCATACTCGATGAACGCAGCACTGTGCTCGCTGCGAATGCGAGCGCTCAAAACGCTTTCGGACGGCTTTTTATTGGCGAGCACATCGGCAGGACAGCGCGGCACCCCGAACTCGCCGCTGCAATCAAATCATCGCTAGCGAACAGCCAAACAGCGAAATTTGAGCTTGTGCTTAAGGCACCGGCGGAAAGGCATTTGGACGGCAGCACGTCGAGGCTGACAGGGTTCGGCGAGGGGCCAAACGCTCCGGCGCTTGTCGTGATTCTGCAAGATATCAGCGAGCGCGAAGCTCTCGCGCGCATGCGAATTGAGTTCGTCGCTAACGCCAGCCACGAATTGCGGACGCCACTCGCGGCCGTTTCCGGCTTCATCGAGACCTTGCGTGGGCCAGCCCGCGATGATCCTGCCGCGCGCGAACGCTTTTTGGGAATCATGTTCGAGCAGGCGCAAAGGATGACGCGTCTGATCGACGATCTCCTGGTCCTGAGCCGTGTCGAGATGCGGGCCCACCTGGCTCCGGTAGCCACAGTCGATCTCAATCATGTCGCAGCCGAAGCTGTGCGGCTTGCGTCACCTTTGGCAACCAAGGAGGGGACGACCCTCCGCCTAGACATGACAGACGCCGACGTGAGGTTCCCGGGTGATCACGACGAGCTGATGCAAGCTGTCAGCAATCTGATGCAAAACGCACTGAAGTACGGTCGGCCCAGTGGCAGTGTCGTGGTGAGAACCGCGCGACACAAGGATCGCCGCGGCGCCACGGTCGCGCAGCTCAGCGTGATCGATGACGGACCCGGGATCGCGGCGGAGCACCTGCCACGGCTGACCGAGCGCTTTTACCGTGTCAGTTCTGTTGCCAGCCGGGAAAAGGGCGGCACTGGCCTCGGGCTCGCCATCGTCAAGCACATCGCCGCCCGTCATCAGGGGCAAGTCGAGATCCACTCCGAGCTCGGTCGAGGCTCTACGTTCGCGCTGGTCTTTCCGCTTCCCGGGGCATCGGCTGAGGCTGGGCATGCTCAACTGTCATAAAAGCGCAACATATGTGTCATACCGGGATAACGACGCAGCCTTGGATCAGCATCGATGCCCAGCCATATCGTAACCTCCTACAACTCCGACCTTGCTGCTCTTGATCGCATGATCGCAGAGATGGGCGGTCAATGTGAGCAGCTGTTGACGAACGCGTTTGCCGCCCTCGAACGGCGCGACCCGAAGCGCGCCGAGGCCGCCGTCGCCAGCGACAAGGCCGTCGACGAATTGGAGCGCAACCTGCAAGAACAAGCGATTCAGATTATCGCACGGCGTCAACCGATGGCAAACGATCTCCGCCATGTCATGACGGTCATCAAGATCGCCAGCGATCTTGAGCGGATCGGCGATTTAGCCAAAAGTATCGCGAAGCGAGCCATTGCCGTTGCGCACGAGACACCGCCGAAGCCCCTCCTGATCGGCCTCCGGCACATGACGGAGCACGCGCTCGAGCAGCTGAAAGACGTGCTGGACGCTTACGCGGAACGCGATGCCGGCAAGGCGATGGCGGTCTGGCACGACGACGCGCGGATTGACTTGCTCTACAATTCGCTGTTCCGCGAAATGCTCACCTACATGATGGAAGATCCCCGCAACATCGGCCTGTGCACGCATCTGTTGTTCGGTGCCAAAAATATTGAGCGCATTGGCGACCACACCACCAATATCGCGGAAAACATCCACTACCTTGTGCACGGTGCGTTGCCGGCCGGCGACCGGCCCAAGAGCAACGAGGCCAGCACGCTCATGGCCGACCCAAAATCCTGAACACAGAGGGCGTGCACAGTGCACGTTGGAGAACATGGCATCGATCCTCATCGTCGAGGACGAACAGGCACTGGTCGAACTTCTGAGCTATAATCTGGAAGCGGCCGGCTACACCGTTCGTGCAGTAACAACTGGAGCCGCCGCAGAAGAGGCACTCTCCGAGGAGAGCTTTGATCTTATGTTGCTTGACTGGATGCTGCCGGAGGTGAGCGGGATCGAGCTGTGCCGCCGCGTGCGCCAGCGTCCCGAAACACGCAAACTGCCGGTCCTGATGCTGACGGCGCGCGGCGAGGAGGCAGACCGTATTCGCGGCCTCTCAACCGGAGCAGACGACTACGTCGTCAAGCCATTCTCGATCAACGAAGTTCTGGCGCGTGTGAAAGCACTTCTGCGACGCGCCACACCCGATCTGGTTGCTGATGTGCTGTCATTCGGCGACGTTGAACTCGACAGGGCTGCACATCGGGTCAGGCGGGGAGACAGAGATCTGCGTCTCGGACCGACCGAGTTTAAGCTCGTCCTGTACTTGATGGAAAACCGGGGCCGGGTGCTCACCCGCCAGCAACTCATCGACGGCGTATGGGGCCGTAACGGCGAGATTGACGAGCGCACCATTGATGTTCACATCGGCCGGCTCCGCAAAGCGTTGGTGCGTGACAACGAAAGTGATCCAATCCGAACCGTGCGCGGCGGCGGGTACGTGTTTGGAGAAAAATAGGCACGAGTAGCAGAGCCGCCTTACCCATCTTGCCGCGACAGTCGTTCCTCAAGTCAGCGAGGTCAGAATTTTTGTGGCGCACCCTTCTGAGTGTTGCTCGGATCCAGGCCTTTCGGCCGATCGCCCGAGAGATACTCACCAGTTGCGACGTAGTGAATATTCTCGGCAATATTCGTAGCATGATCACCAAAGCGTTCCAGATTCTTCGCGCAAAACAACAGATGGGCGCAATATCCGATGCTGCGCGGGTCTTCCATCATGTAGGTAAGCAGCTCCCGGAACAGGGCCGTATGCAGCGTGTCGATCTCACCGTCGCTGTCCCAGACGCCGCGCGCCATTTGCGTGTCACGCCGCACATAGGCCTGCATCACGCGTGACAACTGTTCGAACGCGCGCCTGCTGAGAATATCGAGATTGACGCCGGCACCAGCCGGCTGCGTCTGCTCATTCATGGCGACGACACGCTTGGCATTGTTCTTCGCAAGATCGCCCATACGCTCAAGGTCTGTCGCAATCTTCAGGGTAGCAATCGTTTCGCGCAAGTCGATCGCCAATGGCTGCCGCTTCGCAATCATCGAAATGACGCGTTCCTCGATACGAATCTGGAGCGCATCGACAGTCTTGTCAGCAGCAACAACCCGCCTTGCAAGCTCCAGATCCCGTGTCCTGAACGCTACGGCGGCATCCTCTATCTGCCGCCCGACAGTTGCGCCCATGTCCACCACCAGGGTGCTCAGCTTCTGCAGTTCCGCGTCAAAGGATGCAACAATATGAGCCATGGAGCCTCCGGAATTTTAAAGCGCTTTCAGCTGCAATCGTTCAACCAAACCGGCCCGTAATGTAGTCCTGCGTGCGGGGATTACGTGGGTTCGTAAACGTTTGAGTGGTAGGGCCAAACTCGATGAGTTCGCCGAGGTACATGAAGGCAGTGTGATCTGACGTCCGCGATGCTTGCTGCATGTTGTGAGTGACAATGGCAATCGTATAGTCCGCCTTGAGCTCCTCAATCAGCTCTTCGATGCGCGCCGTCGAGATCGGATCAAGCGCCGAACACGGTTCGTCGAGCAGGATCACCTCGGGTTTGATGGCAACAGTGCGAGCAATGCAAAGGCGCTGCTGCTGGCCACCAGAAAGGCTTTGGCCACTGGCAGACAGTTTGTCTTTGACCTCGTTCCATAGTGCCGCGCGCTTAAGCGCCTGCTCTACGCGCGCGGCCATATCGGCCTTTGACAATTTCTCGTAGAGACCAATCCCGAAGGCAACATTGTCATAGATCGACATCGGAAACGGCGTCGGCTTCTGAAACACCATACCGACGCGAGCGCGCAACAAATTGAGGTCCATGCTCGGCGCGAGAATATTTTCGCCGTCGAGCAGAACGTCCCCCTCCGCCCGTTGGTTCGGATAGAGGTCGTACATCCGGTTGAGGACACGCAGCAGTGTCGACTTCCCGCAGCCCGACGGGCCGATGAACGCAGTCACCCGATTTGCGTAAAGCGGCAACGAGATATCCTTCAACGCACGCGTTTCGCCGTAGTAGAAATTCAGGTTCTTGACGGAAATCCGCTCAGGCACCGGTCCCAGAACGATTGTTGCGTCGCGCGGATTGAGCGCCTGCATGGTATTCATGACGGAGTTCCTTTCTGACCGACGACCCGCGCAATGATACTGAGCGCGAGAACCGCGAAGGTAATGAGCATGGCACCCGTCCAAGCAAGCCTTTGCCAATCAGCGTACGGCGACAGCGCGAACTGAAAGATCACCGCCGGCAGGCTTGCCATAGGCTCTAGAATGTTCAGTTTCATGAACTGATTGTTGAGTGCCGTGAACAAGAGCGGCGCGGTCTCCCCACTGATGCGAGCGATGGCGAGCAACACGCCCGTCAAAATTCCGGCCTGCGCCGCGCGATAGGCCACATTGCGGATCATGACCACCCGCGGCATGCCGACGGAAGCAGCGGCCTCTCTCAGTTGGTCTGGGACGAGACGAAGCATATCTTCGGTCGTGCGGATGACAACGGGAATAACCAGGATCGCCAGCGCAATCGCGCCGGCCAGCCCTGAAAAGTGCCCCATTGGTGCAACAACCAGCGTGTAGACAAACAAACCAATCACGATCGACGGCGCACTCAACAGAATATCGTTGATGAAGCGGATCACCTGCGAGATGCGGGCGTGTCGGCCATATTCAGCCATGTAAGTGCCGGCCAGAATACCGATCGGCGTCCCGATCAGCACGCCGAGCGTCGTCATCATCAAGCTGCCCATGATCGGATTGAGCAGTCCGCCATCAGCGCCCGGCGGAGGTGTCATCTCCGTGAACACTTTCAGCGACATCCCCGCCATGCCTTTGATGAGGAGTGTGCCAAGCACAGCCGCGAGGCATGCCAGACCGACGATTGTCGCAGCAAGGCACAACGCCATCACAATGCCGCTTCTGCGGCGGCGGGACCGGAACCCACCCATGTCGAAGTTTGGCTTGCTCATGAAGTCACCGCCCCGATTTCTGTTCGAGACGCCACAATAAAAAGCGCGCGGCACTCAAAACAATAAGTGTGATCACGAACAGCACGAGCCCCAGAAGCACCAGCGACGACGTGTAAAGATCACCAACAGCCTCCGTGAATTCATTCGCAATTGTCGCCGAAATTGTCGTTCCGGGTGCGAGCAGCGACGGCGAAATCTTGTGCGCGTTACCAATCACGAATGTGACAGCCATCGTCTCCCCAAGTGCACGGCCGAGGCCAAGCATCACACCACCGATGAGGCCTACACGCGTATGCGGAATGACAATGTTGCGGACAACCTCCCAACGCGTGCACCCCAGACCATAGGCTGCCTCTTTGAGCACCGGTGGAACAGTATCGAACACATCGCGGCTGACAGCGGTGATGAACGGTAGCACCATGATTGCAAGGATCAGCGATGCCGTCAGCATGCCGATTCCATAGGGCGGGCCAGCAAACAGCGACGAGAGAATGGGCACTGACCCAAAAGTTGAAATCAGAGCGGGTTGAATTGTCGACTGCAGAAAGGGGGCCAAAATGAAAAGGCCCCAGATACCGAAAATGATACTGGGAATACCGGCCAGCAGCTCAATCGCGGTCCCGATGGGACGGCGAAGCCGCTTCGGGCACGACTCAGTCAGAAACACGGCAATGCCGATGCCGATCGGCACCGCGATCAACATCGCAATGAGCGAGGTAAGAACCGTGCCATAAATCGGGGCAAGTCCGCCGAATTTCTCAGTGACAGGGTTCCAAGACTGACTTGTCAAAAAGCCAAAACCAAATGTCTTGATCGCAGGCCAGGCACCAACGACAAGCGAAGCGCTGATCGCCCCCAGAAGGATGAGCACAAAAACGGCCGATCCGAAGGTAATATTATGGAACACGGCGTCGGCACGGCGCAAACGATCCAGCGCCGTCTGGCGTTCAGCTAAGCCGCCTGCAAGAATCGCCGTCATCCAAGCCCCCACCAAAAACGCGAACAACGCCGCCCGAGGTCTCGGGCGGCGCTTGTACTGTCATCAATAGGAGAGCGGCTTGCCATCCTGCCCGATGATTTTCGCCCACTCTTTTTTGACTGAAGCAACGACGGCGTCAGGCATGGGCACATAGTCAAGATCAGAGGCCATTTGGTCACCCTTTGCATAGGCCCACGCGAAAAACGTGAGCGCGATCTTGGCGTCTTCGATCTTCGCTGGCGACTTGTGCATCAGAATGAATGTCGCACCGGCGACAGGCCACGATGCATCACCAGGTTGATCGGTGATGATTTCACCCATGCCAGGCACACTGTCCCACTTCGCATTGGCGGCTGCGGCCTGAAAGCTCGCAAGTCCTGGCTCAACAGCCTTGCCTGCCTGGTTGATGACCTTGGTGTGGCTCATCTTGTTCTGCTTGGCATAAGCAAACTCGACATAGCCAATGGCACCCTTGGTCTGTTGCACGTTGTTGGCAACGCCTTCATTGCCCTTCGCGCCGATGCCGACCGGCCATTCAACGGCCGTGCTGGCACCAACTTTGGATTTCCACTCCGCACTCACTTTCGACAGGTAGTCCGTCCAGATAAATGTAGTGCCAGACCCGTCCGAGCGGCGCACCACGACGATGGGCTGGCTGGGCAGTTTCGCATCGGGGTTCAGTTTCTTGAGCGCTGCGTCATCCCAGGTCTTGATCTTGCCAAGATAGATATCGGCAATGGCCGTGCCATCAAGCACCAGTTCGCCGGGCTTGATCCCGTCGAGATTGACCACCGGCACGTTGCCGCCGACGACCATCGGCCACTGCACAAGACCATCCTTTTCCAGTTGCGCGCCCTTGAGCGGCATGTCGGTCGCGCCAAACGTCACGGTCTTGGCTTGGATCTGCTTGATCCCGCCACCGGAGCCAATCGATTGGTAGTTGAGACCATTGCCGGTCTCTTTCTTGTAGGCATCGGCCCATTTGGCGTAGATCGGATAAGGAAACGTCGCCCCGGCACCGGAGATATCACCGGCGAGTGCCGGGGCGGCTGCCAGTGCGATCACGCCGGCAAAAGTTGCCAAGTTTCTGATTTTCCGCATGATTGACCTCATCTCATCCGAGGCCGGCGCGGCGACTGCCACCACCCGCACCCCGGCAGCCACCTGTAGAGCGGCCTTGTATGAAAGCCGTGTGACAACGAGACCAGGTCGATGCCGGGTCGGCAACGTCCGGCACAACACGACAGGACATCGAACAAGGCCCCGGACGAGCGATCCGATCCGCCGCAGGTGGCGCCGGCAATAAGCCTTAACTTCGGGAATGGCGGAGCTTTGAGGCGTTTCACGTCCCTTGAGAGCACAATCAGCCTGAGAGCATTGACGCATCGTGGCCATCGAAGGCTCTACGGACAATTGCATAGTTCTGGTATGCTTCGAGCAAAGGGTTGGTCAAAGCGAACTTCCGTGCACGAACCAGTCGAAATCACCCACCAAATTCCGGAATATGCCGCGGATACGAACGTGCCACCAATGACGTCTGAAGCCACACCCCAAAACATGAAAAATCAACCCTACAAATTCTCCATCGCCCCCAAGATGGATTGGACCTATTCTTGTGCCTCTCCATCAGCTTGCTCGCAAGTTCGTACAAATTTCGTACACACGTAAATTGCAGAACGCTGTTTAAATGGCCGTTTTTAGGTCGGAAACCGACCCCTTTTGAAGGGCTGCGACCGCCTTCGAACGAGCCAAAATTGGACCAAATCGCCGTCGCTTGGTGCGTGACCTGCTATACATTTGTTCCCGAAAGGGAACATTTCCTGAAGCGACACTGCGCTCGCGCTGCTTGTTCCTGATCGGTAACATTTTGCTATCGTATGCTGCGTTTTGTGCTATATGTTCCCGAACAGGAACATGGATCCCAAAGCCCGCACAATGGCCAGGAATTCCACCGCGCACCAACTCGAGGGCCAGCAAGCCGCCCGCTTCGGCGAACTTGTCCGCGCGCGGCGCAAAGCCCTCAACATGAACCAGGACGACGTTGCTTTGGCCACGGGCGTCGGTCGCCGCTTTATCATCGATCTGGAAAGCGGCAAACCCAGCTGTCAGATCGGAAAAGCATTGCTTGTGGCAGAAGCTGTTGGGTTGCGCATCTTTGATCTCCTTGCTGAAGACACGACCAACAACGCCCTGCTGCCCGATGTGCCGGACGACGATGAGGGCGCCCTGCCATGAGCGAGTTGCCCATCTATTTCGAAACTCGCCTCGTTGGCCGCATGGATGTTGGCGCCGATGGCCCCTCGTTCGTCTTTGATCCGGCGTGGCTCAAGACCCGCGGTGCATTTCCGCTCTCCGTCACGATGCCGTTATCGCCGCGTCCGGTGCCACCGGACGTGTTTCTGCCGTGGGCCTCGAACCTGTTGCCTGAGGGGCAGCAACTTAAAACCATCGGATCGAGGCTCGGGGCGTCCGGTGATGATGTCGTCGAGATTCTGCGCCAGATCGGCCGCGATACAGCGGGCGCACTGTCGATCGGCAAGCCCGGGACCGCCAGCACCGCGCACTGGAAGCCCGTCGAAACCGAAGCGGACTTGGAACGCGTCATCGCCGAACTGCCTAGGAAGCCGTTCCTTGTCGGCGACGAGGGCGTGTCGATGTCCTTGGCCGGCATCCAAAGCAAGCTCGCGGTGGCGATAGACGACCAGGGCCGCGTCTGCATTCCGCTCGACGGTGCGCCATCGACGCATATTCTAAAGCCAGACTCAGACAGCCTCTATGGCGGCGTGCAAAACGAGGCGTTGTGTCTGGTCCTGGCGCGGCGATGCGGCTTGAATGCTGCCGAGGTCACCACGGGCAAGGCTGGCAAGCGCACCTACCTGCTGGTGACGCGCTATGATCGTCAGCGGCATAAAGATCGCGTGCGGCGGCTTCATCAAGAGGACTACTGTCAGGCCTTGGGGCGGCCGCCATCAGCCAAGTACGAGGCCAACCAGACAGGAAACAAGGGGCCGACGCTGAGCGATATGTTCGCGCTCACCCGCAGCGCCATGAGCGCGGCCGACACGATCGCGCTGCTCGACGCGGTGATCTTCAATGTCTTGATGTGCAACACGGATGCACATGCGAAAAACTATTCGCTCATGATCACCAGCAAGGCCTTCAAGGTCGCGCCGATCTACGACGTGATGTGCGCCGACGTATGGGAGGGCGTGACCAAAAACCTTGCCCAGTCAATCGCCGGAAAGAACCGTGGCGCGCACCTGAAGCACCGCCATTGGCTGAGGATGGCAGAAGACTGCGGCCTCAACCCGACGCGGCTTGTCGCGCGCGTGGAAGGTCTGGCAGCCAAGGTCATGGCCGAGCTTGATCAGGCCGTCGCCGACGTCAAGGCGATGCCAGCTGGCGGTCATGGCCTCTTGGCTGACATCCATGCCGCGATCAGCAAGCGCTGCCGGGCCATCATCGGTGGACTTGCAGACAAAGGCGTTGTCGTCGAAACGGCTCCGCTGGAGTCCCGGCCAGCACCGCCTGCCAAAGGTAAGGCGGCTTTGAAACGATCCGCAAGACGACCGCAACTCGGGCAAAGCCGACGAAAAAGCCCAGCACGTCCAAGTGACAGGCACGCTGTGAAGCTGGCAATCAGCCAAGCTTTGGAGCTTCCTGGATTTCTTCGGCATCACTGCCGTCACCGAAGACCTCCTCACGGATCACTTTGTCGGTGATCTCGGTCAGAAAGTGCACCAGCGCTTCATCAAGCTGGACGAACTCAGGCCACAGCACACTTTTCAAGAAACGAGCGCGGTCCGCGGACGATGATGGTTTGCCGTCTCATCCGCGTATAACGGAACGGCTTCAATCCGTAGCGGCGGCATAGCGCGATGAACAGCCGCCGCGACCACGGATCTGGCAGGCTGTACTTGATTTCGATGGGCGGCTCGCTGCCCCCTAGTTTATTGAGCCTGTCCCGGATGCGCTCGGCAGCAGCGCCCGCTGACGCCTTCTCGCCCGGCGTCGCCGCCCCAGCGAACAGCGCCTCAATCTTGCGCAGTTTGTCCTTCAGAGCATTCATGTCTGACATGATCGGCTGTCCGAGGCCTCGATCAGAGTAGAGTGCCAACCTTGGCGCGCGGCGCAATCCTCACGGCTGTTCGATCCACGACTATTGTTCGAGGTCAGCGGCTCGCACGGCGAGCCCCATAGAGCCTCTGCGAGGCAAGCGTCATACAACGCGCGACGCGGACCCCATCAGCGCGCCACATACTCGGACGTCGATCCGAAGCAGCGCGCATTGGTCCACGCCACGATGTCCGAGAGCCGGTAGAGCACCTTGGCGCGCACGCCCGGACCCGCCTTCACGTAACGCGGTCCGGCGCCCTGAACACGCATCCGCTCCAGCGTGCGCGGGCTCAGCCGCAACATGTCGGCGCACTCGACCGTCGTCAGGAAGCGGTCAGCGCCGCCGCCGGTCCCTGTCGGTTGCTCCGGTTCGCTGTCCTGACGCCGACGGATTTCAAAGGATTGATCATGCGGGCACATGGGCTTGCGACCTCTTGTTGTGAGTTGGAGTTCCAACGGCAGGCTGCCCGCTTGCGGCCGTTATGGACTGCGGCAGTGGCATAGGCACGAATTGCTCACGTGATTTGCGCAAGCCGCCGGCGACGCAATCAGGCGTTAGCCCGGCGGCACGGACGGCCGCCGCGAAGAAATTGACGAAGCCGTGGGCTGTGAACGGTTTCCCCCTTGCGGTCGTCAGCACGAACGCATCCGGTGGAGTAGCCTGGTCGATGCTCAGCGTACAAAGAATTGCACGTCCGGTCGCCGGCCGTCAGCGCCACCGTGTCTTTCGGCTTCTTGCCAGTCATCACCAGCAGAACGAATGCTTTCCCGGCCGTCGTCGAGATCGGCCACCGCGCCCTGAACGCTGTGGGCTCCGCCCTGGTCCAGCCCCGCCGCCCGACGCCCCTCGGGAATGGCGCGATTGAGCGGGTTGGATCGGTTTTGCGCCAGCGGCGTTCAACAGCGAACTGCATCAGCCCGGACACCTTCCATAGCAGATCATTGGCGGCAGCAGGCGTCGACGCCCGCCGCGCCATCATCGCCCGTATGGCCTTGGGTCCCAGGCCAGCAACCTGACGCGTCGCCAGCTGGTCCGCAGCGACCCACCCGTTGAGCACGCGCGCATGCGCGCGCCGCGTTGCCGCGCTGAGATGATCGAGGGTGGCACTCTCCAGGTAGCACCGCACGACCAAGCCGACTGTGCCGGCCTCAGCCTCCTGTTTGATTTTGCGTAGGAACGCTTCACGCGCGACGAACGCGGCGGCCAGATACGACGCCTCGAACTCAGGTGTACCTGGCGTGCCCACCAAGGCAATCCGCCGCCCGTGTCCGCGCCGGTAGTAGTGCCGGGCAATGCCGCTTCTTGTCGATGTATCGGTCGACGTGCTTGAGCCGTTTGTGTGGAGTGCACTTTGGCGTGGCCGCGGGGCGGGTGGGCGTGCGCGTCCTGGCGGCATGTCACGGCCTCCGCTGAAACAGCACTTGGCCCCGAACGCAGATGGCCGCCGCCAGCAGCGCCAATTCTGGCATCAGTCGGCCCGTCTCTATGTGATCGCTTCTCATCGTGTGTGTTGTTTGCACGCTTGACGTTTTTGGCCGGTCGCTGTCACCAGCGGTTTCTGCCACGCAGGCTCAACCGCGCCGTCTCCATAATACGCAGGATCGATGTGGCTATTCTCGTAGAGATCGGGCATGATTATCTCCGTCACTAGCTTTTGTGCCGATTATCTCGAAATTTCAGGAGTTTGGAATAGGGAATCGCGGGAAGTCGCGCGTAGTTCGTGCGGCTACATCGTATAACCGCGTAGTTTCCAATTTTGGATTTCCTGGCAACCGAAGCCGCAAGCATGCGCGAAACTCCCGCCCATCCCCCGGAGCCGCTGCCGCTCGCTCGCCACGTTGGCGAGCGACGGCGGCGGAGCGGGGGATGGTCATCCCTTTGGAGAGCAGGAGCGAGCTTGAGAGCAACACGCCTATCGAAAGGACTACTCAACGCAGGTTCGATGTTGTTCCTATTTGCGATGGCTTATCTGCATCGTGCACTTGCGGCAGTGACCGTCACCCGCCAGGGCCGAGACCCGCCTGCAGGAGGCGAACCACAGAGGCAGACATGGTTGAGCGGGGCTCGGTCGACGACGGCGATTTAGCCGGCGCGATAGGGCGCGACCCGAGCCATTTCGGCGAGGGTGCCGCCATAAAATTTAAGGCAAACCGAATCGTTACCACTTTACCTGCCACTGTTGCACGGCAACCGCAAAATAGATGTCGCGCGCTTTTAAAATGTCATGGCGCCTGAAATAACGTTGATTTTGTTCGATTAAATCGACTGGTGACGTTGCATGATTTTGGTGTGTGCGGTATATTGTTGAGATATTTCAAGGCGAAACGTCGAATTGACGCCTTTCCTTTATCTTGATGTTCCCCTATCTAATAATTCAGCAATTCTCCGACCCGAAAAACATGATACTCTGTTGCAACGGGCAGCGGATGAGACGTGATCGTGACGCACAGAATGTTTGAGCTAGAATAACTCTACTCAGCATAGTTGATGGACTGGTGCAGATGTTTGGTATGTTAAAGTGAATGTCGCTCAATTGGTTCTGCACTGGGTGTGCGTTTTTAGGTTGGCACAGACTGTTCGATTGGAGCCTCAGCCTCGATAAGTCGAATGTCTGCTGTGTGGATCGGCGGAGTGTAATTATGCCAGAAGGAGGTTCGATCTGGCATGTCGTCAACGCTCGTACGATGAACAGGAGTGCGGCACAGCGCGATCACCATTGGTCAAGGCAGTCGACAATCACCTCGGGCACTCCGGCCGTGTTTGGCATGAGCATGACGGTGTGTATCATCTCCGCGAGATCTTCCGCTTTGGTCATGTCCTTTTGCGCAACCCTCGTCGCGCCCGCGCCCATGTCGGTCAGCACGAAGCCCGGACACATGGCGTCGCCCTAACGCCGTCTTTCCAAGCCTCGCGGCGCACAGCAGTCGTCACCGCCATCATGGCGTGCTTCGTTGCAGCATAACCGACGACAGGCGAGAACAGGGCCTTCCCCGACACTGATACAACGTTGACTACCCGGCCCTCTCCACACGCTTTCAGATGCGGCAGCGTCAGGCGGATCAGCCTCAGCGGCGCCTTGACGTTCACCCGCCACATCTCGTCCAAGTTCGAGTCATCTTCTGTATAGAGGGTGTAAGGCCGGATAATTCCGGCGACGTTGGCCAGCGCCTGTACTTTGCCAAACCGGTCAAGCGTCGCCGCCACCCAGGCGTCTGCGCTCTTCGGCTCCTCCGCATCGTAGCGGTGATAGAAGATGCGGTCAGTCTGTGTGAACTTCGACGGGTCGCGGACGCCTGCCGACACCCTGAAGCCCCCCGCGAGGAGACGATCCGCCACCGCCCGGCCGATGCCCCTCGAAGCACCGGTGATCATCACCACCCTATCCGTGCCACTGAGCATCACAGCCTCCTCGTTCATCCACTGTGACGATTGATTAGCGGCCGTCTCCTCGTCGTGGCAAGCCGATGCCTCGGGTCGCTGACGGCGATATTTCTTCCTACTTGCGTGAGAATATTACGGCTGCCCGTCCAGGCGTGGCGCGGCTCGCGATGCGGCGACGTCAGGTACGGCGAGGGGGTGCCGTGCAGCGGAACCGGGGGCAGCCCAAGCTTGCCGGAACGCGAGCAGCCGTCCAAGATGGGAAAAAGTCTGGCTCGAACCGACAAGGAGAGGAAACACATGTCGCGACGCTCGCTTCCCCCGCTCAATGCGCTGCGCGCTTTCGAGGCCGCTGCGCGTCACGGCAGCTTCACTAAAGCCGCGAACGAACTCTGCGTCACTCCGGGCGCGGTGAGCCGGCAGTGCAGGTGCTTGAGGAGCACCTGGGCACCGCCCTGTTCACGCGAATGAATCGCGAGGTCGTGCTCTCGCCGCAGGGGCAGCGCTACCGCGAGGCGCTGTCGGCCGCCTTTGATCAGATCAACGCCTCGACCAGCTCCCTGAAGAGCGGCCGCGACTTCACATCAGCACCTACATGACCTTCGGGATGCGCTGGCTGGTGCCGCGGTTGCCGACGTTCATGCAGCAGAATCCGAAATACCCGATCACGTTCACGACCACGCCACCGAACATCAACGACATCATTTCTGGCACGATCGAAGTCGCCATCCTCATGGGCAAAGGCGACTGGCCGGGCGTCGAAATGCATCCGCTTTTTCCCGGTCGTGATGGAGCCGGTCGTCAGTCCGGGGCTCCTGGAGAAATACCGCTGAAAGCTCCGGAAGATCTCGCAAAAGTGCCGCTGCTGCACTCGAGCGCGCGGCCTGACGACTGGGCGGACTGGATCGAGAGCGTGCCCAACCTTTCGATATCGCAGTGCGGCAGCGCGATGTTCGAAAGCTCTTCGCTCGCCTTTGAAGCCGCCGTCCACGGGATGGGTGCCGCCATGGGGCAGCGCGCCTTGATCGTTCGGGAGCTCGACAGCGGCAGCCTCGTCGCGCCCTTCAATCATAGGCACAGCGACGGCACCCAGTTCTACCTGACCTATTCGCGCAAACTTGCCGGCGACGAACGCATCAAGCGCTTCCGGAAATGGATTCTCGCCGAAGCGGCCACCTTTAACGAGCGCTACGGCGACGGCGGTTAACCGCCCAGCTGCCGTGACCTAACTGGGTCAAGCGAGCGCGCAAAAAACTGGTTTGACGATCCCGACTGCCTGCGCTCCTTAGGAGCAGAGGCAGAACCGCGCGCAACATCGGCACGAGCCAATGCAGCACCGCGCGGTCGCTGGAATTGTGCCGACTGACAGTTCCATCGCGGGAACAGCACATGGATCGCGAGACCAACGTGATCGTCATCGGCGCGGGCGGGGCCGGTTTGACGGCGGCGCTCACGGCGGCTGAGGCGGGGCTGCGCGTTCTCCTGCTCGAGAAGGAGGGCGATGTCGGCGGCTCCACGCATCATGAGCGGCGGCAGTTTTGCGCTCGCCGGAACCGACATCCAGAAGGCGAATGGTATCGCCGATACGCCGGCAGTGCTGTTCGACGACCTCAGACGGTATGGCGGCAACGAGAACGTTCCGGATGTCGTGCGCGCCTATACCGACAACCAAGCCGAGACGTATACTTGGCTGCGCGGACTCGGCGTCAAGTTCGCACCGACCGTCCGTGACTCACCGGGAAACTCGGTCAAACGCACACACACCATCACGCCGTCAGCCGTCATCCCGCTGCTCGTCGAGAAAGCGAAAGCCACCGGACTGGTTGAAACAGTCTACGGCGCGCGCGCCTGGAAGCTCAATACCGATCCGGCCACCGGCCGGGTCATCGGCGTCGACGTCGAGGGCGAGGAGCCCTTCACAGCGCACGCGACCCATGGCGTCATCGTGGCGACCGGCGGCTTCACCCGGGCGCCCGAACTGATCAAGCGCTTCGCCCCATCGTTCGCGACGGCAAGAGTTTCGGGCGGCAAGGGCAATACCGGCGACGGCCTGCTCATGGCGTGGAAGCTCGGTGCGGACCTGCTCGATGTCGGCCACATCCAAGGCAACTTCGGGGTCCATCCCGCCGGCAAGAGCAACGCCGTCGTGCATCCGATCTATCGGGGTGGGATCGTCGTCAACAAGAATGGCAACCGCTACGTCAACGAGGCAATCACGTTCAAGATGCACAGCAACGCCTGCATGGCCCAGCCAGGCAAAGTCACTTACCAGATCTTCGACCAGGGCGTCATGGACCAGAGTAACGATGCGCTGCCGTCGTTCAGCTTCAAGTCCCGCGTCGCAACGGGCGACGTCCTGAAAGCCGACACGCTCGCAGAACTTGCCGGCATGATTGGCGTGCCGCCCGAAAACCTCGAAAGCACCGTCGAGCGCTACAACGCCGGCGTGGATGCCGGCATCGATCGCGACTTCGGCCGGACCGAGATCGCGCCTGGAGTCGGCCCCCGGTCAAACTCGCGACCGCGCCGTTCTACGCGTTTCCCTCGACCGTCGTCATCCTCGGCACCTACTGCGGCATCCGCGTCGATGGCGCCATGCGCGTGATCGACGTGCTCGGCATGGAGATCGAAGGTCTGTTCGCCGCCGGTGAGGTCATGGGCGGCTTCCACGGCCACGGCGAGATTCCCGGTGCCGCTCTCGGCAAGGCGTTTATCTTTGGCCGTTTCGCCGCAAAGTCGGCCGTCGCACTCTCACCGCACGTCCCAATGACGTGGCTACGGCGTAGACCCTTCGTTGCTGAAGCGTGGCCTGCGGTACACTCCGCACCCGCGTCCTCCATCCGCAATCCGATTACTTTGGCAACGCGTTGACCCAGCTCTCGATGGCCTTGGCCACGGCCACGGGTTGCTCAGGGAACAGCGCGTGTGAAGCCTTTGGGATTGTGACGACCGTTACGCGCGCACCGTACTCCTTGACGAGTTCGTCCCAGCGATCGCGCGGCTTGAACGGGTCTTCTTCCGGGATGAGTTCGAGCAATGGCGCATTGCCGGCCGACCACCACACCGACTGAGGCACCGGCTTTTCCACCTGCATTTTGCGCACGTCCGTATACCAGCCCTTGAGCCAGATGGTCGGATCGTTACCTGCGGCGAAGAAGCCAAGGCGCAAGGCATCAAGGCGCTGCTCGACTGGCAACGACGCGTCGCCGGCGCGACCCGGCGACGTCCACACGTCTGGATATCGCTGGCCCGTATCCTTGGCGGACGCCGCCGCCAACACCACACCGCGCACCTTCAGCGGATACTGCACGGCCGTCATTCGCGCGATGAAATGGCCGAAAGCGTGGCCGACGATGACGGCACGCCCGCCGCCCTGTTGGTCGATCACCGCCGCCACGTCGCGCGCGAAACTGTACAAGTCCTGCCCGTCCATCGGACCGACTGACTTTCCGATGCCTCGCGGCTGCGGTCGCAGAACCGTGAACCCCGACGACGCCAGCGATGCCGCCACCTGATCGTAGTCCTCGTAGCTGTCGCGTCCCAATGACGGCAGCACGACGAGAGCCGGCCCCGTTCCTTGCACCAGTGTCTCGATGGCGACGTCGTCGTAGCGCACCATCTCGACACGCACTTGCGCTCCGGCCTGAGCGGCGCACGCCAAGCGGGCACGGCGATCAAAACGGAGCTATGCTTTTGCATTTGTTCTGGACTCCCCTGGCTCGTCGCCCAACGTGCCTTTGTTTCCTACGCAGTTCGGTTGCCTGCATGCTCATCCGGCCAGCAACACGATGTTCCATACCGCGACAAGCGCATTCGGTTCCGGTTGGCCCGATGAGCCAACATATTTGGCGATCGCCGTTTCCTTGCCGCCCCACGATCGCTGCAGAAGGATGTCCTTCTCGTTCAACGGCTCGCCTTCGAAGTACATCTGCGTCACCAGGCGACTGGCACGGCCCCTTACGTCGAAATGGATGTGCGGCGGCCGGCACCAGTCCGGCGTTACCGGATAACCGCCGGGCTTGATGGTCTTGATCCGCCATCTGCCATCGAGGTCCGTGCGGATCTTGGTGTGGCCCTCGAAGTTCGGATCGACCGGCGCCGGGTTTTCATCCGCTGGATGCGTGTAGCGCCCCGCGGCATTGGCCTGCCAGATTTCCAGTTCGGCATTTTGAACTGGCTCTCCCGGCGATTGGTGACCCGCCCGCTCAGATACAGCACCTGACCGAGCGCTCGAACGTCGCCGCCTGGGATGATCGTGAGATCGTCGCTCGGTGAATAAGCGGACGCATCGGAAAGTACGGGCCGACAATCTCTTCTGCCGTCGCCGCTGCAGCCCTCAGCGGGGACCGGCGTTGCGTGACTGTGGTCGTGAAGATCATCGATGGGGACGGTCGGTCTCAGCATGTTGCCTCCTGTGTCTGGCGCGCCCTCCGTCAAGTTCTGGTCGATGGCGTGAAGACGATGGGAAGATGCGTGATCGCATTGAACCAGATGGAGCGCAGCCATTGTTCGCCACTGATCCGGAAATCTGGAATGCGGGTCACGACCTGCTTCAGCATCGCCAGCAGCTCCAGCCGCGCCAGCCGCGCGCCGATGCAGACGCGGGGACCGATGCCGAACGCCAGATGTCTGCGCGCGTTGGCACGCGTGATGTCGAACACGTGCGGGTTCGCGAAGACGGCCGGGTCACGGTTTGCCGCGGCGTACGAGAGATAGATCTTGTCGCCCCTCTTCACCGGCCTGCCGCCGATGTCCGTATCGACGTCGCCGTGCGGCGGAAATTGGTGGTGGTGGAGGTGTAGCGCAACACTTCCTCGATCGCGTTTTCGAGGTGCTTGTCGACGTCGCTCAACAGCAAGCGGTACTGATCGGGATGCATGTGCATCAGGTACATGAAATGCGCCGCCGTGCTACGCGTTGTCTCGTGTCCGGCGATTGCGAACAGCTGGAACAGCATGTTGATGTTCAGCTGGTTCAAACCGAGGCTCTGGTCGTGAACCAGCATGCTCATCAACGAGCCGTCCGGTGACCCGGCGCTTCTGCTCCGAGACAGCCTCGGAAATTCATTCAGTTGCACCATGCGGTCGAGCGCATGCTGGCCCCGTGTCTCGACATCAGCCATGGCATTGCCGAGATCGACCACGAGATCGCGATGTTCCTCTGGAATGCCCATGAGTTGACAGAACGTATAGACAGGCAGTTTCGAGGCGACGTCGAAAACGAACTCACATTGGCCGCGTCCGCCGATATCGTCGATGAGTTCCTTGGACAGCTTGTCGATTTCCGGGACGAGCGCCTGCATCGCGGCGGCGTAAAGGCGCGCATGACCACGTGTCTGAGAGCGCGTGATCAGCCGGTCGCATCCCCATCATGTTCGCGCGCTGCCGTGCCAACGCGACTTCGCCGGGGTCCCAGATGACGAAACCTTCGTCATAGGAACTGAAACGTTCCTGATCGAGGGAGACGTCGGACACATCCTGATACCGGGTGAGAACCCAGAAACCCTTGGTCAACGGCGAGGTCGGTGGCTCGGGTTGATACGTGGGGGTCGGAGGATTCCAGTGAACGGGATCGTCTCGCGCCATGCATCGAACAGAGCATGCGGCGGTCCTTTTTCCGCAGGAAAGATATCGGGATCCAGGATGTTCGTGTGGTCCCGCCGTCATGGTCGCCGCTCTCTGTCGCTCAGCTCTGGCCCGGACATAGGCGTCCATGCCGATAATGAATTCTCGAACTGCCACCCAGCCGTCGGATGCTTAATCAGCTCACCGCGATAGAAGACGGTCGCCCCCAATATCTGTCCGCCCTTGACGGCGGTGACGACGCCGTAGGCGAGCGCGGTGGCGCGCGTTGCGTCGAGCTGATCCAGCACGATGTTCGAGATCGCGTGCCGCCGCTGATCCGCCTGAACAGCGTAGTGCGGCCCACATGCTCCAGGATTGCGTCGTGGCCCTTCAGATGCTGCAGCGGCTCGGCTGTCGCCTCCAGGATCACAGTTCGCCGTGCTCGGTGAACAGTGACCGGATCACGTCGAGGCGCCCCTCGTCCCAGGCGATGCCCCAACGCGCGAATGTTTCATGGATCATCAGCCGGTCGATCATCTGCGCTGGAACGACGGGCTGGTTGAGCCCAAGCGACATCACGCCATCGGCATGTGCCCAACCCTGGCGCGGGTCACACCCGCCTTCGTCGATGTTCGGCGATGGTCATCCCCGAGTGTAGTGCCGCCGTACTTATTGAGGGGCCTTTAAGAGTGGGCCTCGAAGGTCAAGCCAACTTCATCTTCGGCACGGTAGTCCGCGTGCTCCTGATAGACGACCTCGACCCGCCGCCCGATCCATGGCCGTCCGGTTCCGGCCCGACGAGATTGGAGATCACGATCGGCCCCTCGTCGAGCCGCACTGCGATCATGTTGTAAGGCGGCGGGAAGTCGTCGAAATACTTGCGGTGGAAAATCACCCAGGACACGATTTCGCCCGTCCCTTGATCGGCCGCCATTCGTAGGTCATCGACAGGCTGTCGGGACAGATCGGCGACGGCGGGTAGCGGAAGCTGCTCGCTATCGGGCAATATTGCAGCGCCCACTCCTTCTCGCGATGCTCTCCCACATCGGCTTGTCGTAATGGCCGAGAACGCGGCTTGAATTTCCCATGCGACCCCTGTTCGAGATGATCGCTGCCTCCTCAGTGACCGTAGATTATCGAAATGGCCTTGCCGGCGACGTCGGAGGAGTAGTGGACGAAGCGGCAGTCCTCCACCTGCCGCTCGCCGCATTCGCCGCGGATCTGGCGGACGGCTTCGACCTGATGGTTCCAGCCCTGCATGTAGCTCTCCGAAAGATGCCCGCCGGAGGTGTTGATCGGCAGGCCGCGCTCCAGTGAGATGCCGGTGTCGCGGAAGAACTTCGCCGCCTCGCCATAGCCGCAATAGCCGTAGCCCTCGAGCGCCAGCGGGATGTGCACCGAGAAGCTGTCGTAGACCTGCAGGCACGACATGTCCTTCGGGCCGACGCCGGCCATGTTGAAGACCTGCTCGGCGACCTTTTTCTGCGCCGGACGGTAGAATTCGGTCAGCCGCGGAACGAGGCTGGTCGCCTCGCGGCTGAGGTCGTGCCGCCCGATGCCGTGGATGACCGCGGGCTTGCGCTTGCCGCGGCGCGCGCGCTCGGCGCTCATCATGATGAACGCGACGCCGCCGTCATTGATCAGGCAATAGTCGAGCAGATGCAGCGGCTCGGTGACGTAGGGCGTCGCCAGATAGTCCTCGATGGTCACGCGCTTCTGCATGATGGCGTTGGGGTTGAGGCTGGAATGCAGCCGCTGCGCCACCGCGACCTGGCCCATGTCGCTTTCGGTGAACCCCGTGTCGTGCATGAAGCGCCGCAGCATGATCGCGTAGAGCGCGCCCTGCGAGGTAAAGCCCCAGGGCGCGTGATAGATGTAGGATAGGAAGGCGTTGCCGCCCGCCGCGTTCGTGCCGCCGTAGTTCACCGCGGCCGAGCGCTGGTCGTTGCCGTAGACGAGGGCCACGACCTCGCACATGCCGGCATGGATCGCCATGACGCCGGCCTGGATGCCCATCATCGCGTCGGCCTGTATGCCCCAGTCGCGGATCGATGCCGAGCACCTCGCACATGCGCTCGTGCGCCGTCGGCGGGCCCGAGATCAGGCCGTCGATGTCCGATTTCTCGATGCCGGCGTCCTCGAGCGCTCGCTTGAACGCGATCGCGCGCATAGCCGAACGAATCGTGCGGCTTTTTTCCGGCCCGCACCGCCGCATAGTCGGCGATCCAGTCGCTATGGCCGACGCCGACGACCGCCGCCACCCCCGCATTGCCTTGCTCAGTCCGGATTGGCCATCATCTTGTTCGTCGAGTGATCCCGTCAGGGCGCCGAGCGGGATCGCTCGCTCAGGCTCGGCCGGTAGAGCTTGGCGTCGGTGGCGGCCTGGACCGCCTCGAAATCGATGCCGGGCGCGATTTCCACCAGCTCGAAGCCGCGCGGCGTCACGTCGATGACCGCAAGATTGGTGTAGATGCGCTTGACCACGCCGGAGGCCGTCAACGGCTACGTGCAGCTTCACCAGCTTGCTCGCGCCACCCTTGGCGGCGTGCTCCATCGCGATCCAGATGCGCTTGGCGCCGGCGGCAAGATCCATTGCGCCGCCGACGGCCGGGCAGTGTCGTTCGCCGATGTCGACCATTCGCCAGGTCGCCGTTTTCGGCCACCTCGAGGGCGCCGAGCACGCACAGATCGAGATGACCGCCGCGGATCATCGCGAAGCTCAAGGCGTGATCGAACAGGCTGGCGCCCGGCAACAGCGCACATGTCCTGCTTGCCGGCATTGACCAGCCAGGGATCGGCCTCTCCGGCCGCCGCGAGCCGGGCCCATGCCGAGGATGCCGTTCTCCGAATGGAGGAGACCTCGCGACCCTCTGGCAGGAGATCGCCGACCAGCGTCGGGATGCCGATGCCGAGATTGACATACCAGCCTTCCGGGATGTCGCGCGCGACGCGCCCGGCGATCGCCGTCGGTCGACCTTGGCGGCATCCGCGTTCTGTCGATGTGTCTCATGGTGCGCCTCCCTCAATATGAGATCGCCGGATACGGCGGCTCGTAGGGGATCTCGACGATCCGGTCGACGAAGATGCCGGGACCGTCACGGCACCTCGGCGCGATGTCGCCGAGCTCGACGACACGCTGCACCTGCACGACGGTCAATCGGCCGCCGTCGCCATCACCGGATTGAAATTTTGGCCGGAGCCGCGGAAGGTCAGGTTGCCCCAGCGATCGGCCTCCCAGCCCTCGATCAGCGCGACGTCGCCCTTGAGCGCCTGCTCGAACACATAGTGCCGCCGTCGATCTCGCGGGTCTCCTTGCCTTGGGCCAGAAGCGTCCCGTGCCGGTAGGCGTGAAGAAGCCGCCGATGCCTGCGCCGGCCGCCCTGATCCGCTCGGCAAGCGTCCCTTGCGGCATGATCTCAAGTTCGATTTTCCCCGCCGCATAGAGCTCGGAAAACACGGCGGCGGTGCGCGGAAAGGAGCAGATGATCTTGCGCACACGGCCGAGCTTCATCAGCCGCGGCATGCCGCTCGTCTCCATGCCGGCGTTGTTGCAGACGATAGTGAGATCAGCGGCGCCGCTTCGATCAGGCCGTCGATCAGCGCCATCGGATGGCCGACCTGACCGAAGCCGCCGACGAGCACCGTCGAGCCATTCTTGACGCCCTGCAGCGCCTCGGCGGCGCTCTGAACTCGTTTGTCGATCATGATCGGGCATCCGGGCGGGCTGAACATCGGCACGGCGATAGCCGTCGGCGGGGCTTAGAACGTGACGCGGACACGCGCGCCGACCGTGAGCAGCGTCGGGGTCGCAATCGACGAGATTGGTCATCATGGTCGGCCCTTCGTCGAGCGTCACGTAGGCCATCACGTAGACCGGCTCTGCGCGTCGCATCACGCTGTACGAATAGATCGTGCCGTCGCCGCTGCTCTGCGATCCATTCGGTGTCGGCGGACGCGCAGAACGGACAATGCGTGCGCGGATACCAGTGCGCCTTCGTGCATGCGCGGCAGCGCTTGACCAGGAATCGTCCCTCGCGCGCGGCGTCCCAGAACGCGTTGCGTTTCGGCGCTTGGCTGCGGATCGATCGGAATGCGGCCGATCATGCTCACTCCCTCTCCAGGATCAGCGTGCCGGATGCGTGCCGGACGCCAAGCTGACCGCCGATCGCGTTCACGAGTGCGAGGTTGCAATTCGCCACCTGCACGGCCGGATGGGCCTCGCCTCGCACTTGGCGGACCGCTTCGATGATCTTCGTCATCCCGCCGCGATTACCGGGATGGTTGTTGCACAAGTCCGCCGCCGTCGGTGTTGAACGGCAGTTTGCCGATACCCGAGATGAGATTGCCGTCCATCACGAAGCGTCCGCCCTGGCCCTTCTTGCAGAACCCGAGGTCCTCGAGCTGGATGAGCACAGTGATGGTAAAGCTGTCGTAGAGCGACACGTATTTGATGTCGGCCGGCGTCACGCCCGCTTCGGCGAAGGCCGTCCGCCCGGAGGCCACCGCGCCGGACTCGGTGATCTCGAAGTAGCCGCCCTGCTGATGCTGTGGACGCTCGCCAGAGCCTATGACTTTGACGCATGGCCGCGAGCGGCTCTTGGCGAGGCTTCTGGCGATCTCCGGCCGTGTGACGATGACCGCGCCGCCGCCATCGCTGATGATGCAGCAGTCGAGCCGACGCAGCGGATCGGCAACGAGTGGCGAATGCACGACCTCCTCGACCGTCACGGCGTGCGCAGCATCGCACGTTCGTTGTGCTTGGCATGCTCAGATGCGGCGACACGGATCCAGGCGAGTTGCTCGCAAGTCGTGCCGTAGAGCGCCATGTGCCGCATCGCCGTCATGCCGTACATGTTCAGGATCTGCATCCCGAACGGCTGCTCCCATTGGAAGTCGGGCTGGTTCGGATTGTCGTTCCGCACCAGCGCGCCTTTGCGGCGACCGTCGGCGCGGGGTCGTCCGGCGAGCGTCACCAGCGCGACATCGCATTTGCCCGCGGCGATCGCCTGCGCCGCATGCGCGACATGGAGGACGTAGGACGAGCCGCTCGTGTTCGTCGTGTCGACGTGGCGAAGGTCGAGGTTCATGTAGTCGGCCATCGACAGGGGGCCGGTGCCCGGCGCGTCCGGACCGCAGAACAAGCCGTCGACATCCTCTTCGACAGTCCGGCATCGGCGAGCGCGCCCACGGCCAATTCGATCTGCAGCTGGGCCAGCGTCTTGTCGCCTGCATCCCGCGTAGGATGCTCGAAGGCTCCCGCGATGTAGGCCATTTCAGTTCCTCTGCAATTCGCCGGTCGGTCATCGCCACTTCTTAGTGGCTGGCTCCATGTAATGTAAAAAGTCCGAGCGAGGGGGATCGGTCAACGCAATTTACCGGGGCCTTACTTGAGATTTGCGCAAGTGTTCGGGGCGCACGAACACGCCAGATAGCGCGTCGACTTCGAGCGGCGAGTATCCGCCTGCCTCGACAAGAATTTCGCGCGTGTCGGCGCCGACCAGAGCAGCTGGGCCGTCGCAGTGAAGCGGGTGTCATGCCTGTGTCGAATAGTACGCCTTTGACCGCGCCGCCCACGGGATCGACCGCGACGGCACGTTCCCATCCAACCTTTCGGTCAGCCAGCGCGTCCGCTCCCGATGCCACGCATGCTGCGGGTATGCCTAGCTTGGCCAATGCCGTGAGCGCGCCCGCGGCGTTCATAGACGCGATCCATCGTGCGATCGCCTCTCGGCTTTCGCCGCATCCTGCGGTTTTGAGCCTCACCAAGTCCGCATCCGATATTGCAGCAGCGATCCAGGTCTTATCTGCGCTCAGGTAGCATCCCTGCATCGCCGCCCCGTTGTCGGAGTTGCCGCGCCTGCCGCCGCCGCTCATAAAGGCGTCGCCACAAAGGAAGCTGGTTAGTTCTCGCTGGGACAAATCCAGATGTACGCCCCCGCCGCCCCGGCTCCGTGCCAAACGGGCGGTCTCGATCATACCGGCAGCGAAAATCGCCACCACTTGGTCCGGATAATTCATCTCCTTGCCGGTGACGACCGGAGGCCCGTCCTCGTAACCGGTGGTGGCCGCGAGCCCGGACATGGCTTCCAACGTCGATCCGAACGACACGTAGGCGCTATCTGGCCCGTCTTCGCCCTGGCTGGAGATGGAGGCGAGGATGATGTTTGGGTTCGCAGCCTTCAACACCTCGTACCCAAGGCCGAGTTTGTCCAACACGCCGCGCCGGAAATTTTCCACGACAACGTCGCTTGACCTGACGAGCCGGAGGAACACCTCGCGTCCTGCTTTCGTCTTTAGGTCGAGCCCGAGGTTGCGCTTGCCCCGGTTTGTCATACGAAAGTACGGCGGCAGTTCAGGATGTTGCCCATCGAGTTGTTCGCCGTCCCACCGGCGAAACGGGTCTTGATAGGCCGGGCTCTCGATCTTGATCACGTCCGCGCCGAGATCCGCGAGAATGGCAGAGGTTCCCGCGCCCGCCGTGATGATCCCCAGATCGAGGACACGGAATGACGACAAGGATTGCTTCGACTTCCCGAGACTAGTTTCAGCGCCCCTTTGCAAGGGCGCTCCGAATTGGCGGTCGGTGTTTGCGTGTCTCCTTTGCATATGTGGCTGAACCAGGTGTGAAACGAGTACCACTCCACTTCACCGGGATCAGCGGCAGCGCCACCTTGCCGCCTTCGCAGTCGACGTTCTGAAAGAAGCCCCGGTGTCGAAAATGCGGGTCCTCGCGCAGTTCCTCGGGCGTCCAGACCGGACCCAGCGGAATGCGGTGCGCCAAAGAAAGTCGCCGTATCTCGGCACGGCTCATGCGCGCGAAAACGTCAGCCAGGATGCCATTCACCGCGCCGCGGTTCTCACGGCGACCGGTCTCGGTTGCGAAGCCGGCGTCGTCGAGGCGCGGTTCACCAAGAGCCACCCTCAGAGCATCCCAATCGACGGAGCGATAAACGAGCGCAACGAAGCCATCCAGGCACGGCACCACGACCCAGTCGCCGTTGGTGCCCAGTCGCGTTGGCACCGGAAGCCCCAATGCAGCTGCACCCACCGCTTTCCAGTTCAGCCACACAGCTATGTCGAGCAGGTCCACGCGCCGCGACGAAGGGGCAGCCCCAGGCGCGCGGTGCGCGCACAAATCGATGACGGCGAGATAAGCCGCGAGGCCCGCCGAATATGCGATCTGATGGCCTCCTAAACGGAGAGGGGCGCGATCAGGTTCCCCCACCAGATCCATGAGCCCGGAACGGGCTTCCACGGTGAACTCACTTCCGCCCAGCGGATCATCCAGCGACATGGCCAGCACCACCGCGCCGGGTCCCCGGTCACGGCCTCTGAGGCTATCGGCAAGTGATGGGTCCACGATCACGCAGTCGGCTTCACCGAAGGCCGCGAGCCGTTCGACTATGTCGTTGCGCTGAACTGGGACGATTTCTTTGCCCAAGTCGAGGAAACAATCTCGCGCAGGCTCGGAGGTAGCCCCAACCGGGACCAGACGCACGACCCGAGCCCCAAGGTCCGAGGCGATGCGACCGCACATTCTGGCCGCCAGGGAAAGTGCGGCGGAACCTTGGTGCCGACCGCCTCAACGACCGTGATTCCGGTCAGTGGCTTCTCGATTGACATCCGTCTTCTTCTGATTACTCGCCGCCGGGGCGCCTCTAGTTTCAGCGTCGGTCTGGATCGAACTCGGTTCAATCTCTTCCATCAACAAAGAATGCGCCCGCGACATCCCGTCAAATGATGAAATCGGGACAACTCATGAGCTAAGCTCAAGCGCAGGCAGCCCAACCGCGCGTGCGTCACTGCGACCAAGGTGCGAGAGTGTTGTTACACGAGATTGCGACCTTGGACGCAAAGCGCAGTTATCGTGATCCGAGATCAAGCAAGCATTACAAAAGTTCGTTTGACGCTTTTGTTCTAAACAACGCAGTTGCGGGGCAACGCGGAGCGTCCGTCGCGCAATCGACCCGATGGAGACGCTCAAATTCGACGGCATGCGAACACTGGAGAGGCTTTCATCCATGCAACAGGAAACAAGCACCATCCGATTGCACCGGATGCCCTACGGGTTCGGGCCAACCTGCGGCCCGCGACAGGGCCCAGACGGTCGACCGTTCGACTGGAGCGGCTCCGGGCGGTTCACCGTTTCCACCAGCTTTCTCACTGACGCGGCGGCTCTGAAGCCACTGCTGCCGCCGGGCTTCTCCCTCGCTGGCGAGCCAGTGGTTACGGTGGAGTTCCACGTTCTCTCAAACCTCGCGTGGCTGGCCGGACGCGGTTATTCGATGTTTCAGGTCAAGTTCCCGGCTCGCTTCACTGGCGCACGCGACAACGTCACAGGAAGCTTTCTGTGTGTCCTCTGGGAAGATCTCGCCGATCCCATCCTGAGCGGCCGGGAGGAGCTCGGCTTCGCCAAGCTCTGGTGCGACCTGCCGCCGCCCCGCACCTTCGGCGACCGGGTCACATGCAGCGCGTCATGGCTGTCGCACTCATTCGCCGAACTGACGGTGGGCGATCTGGTCGAAAGCGAACCAAGGATGCCGCCGAACCCAGGCATGGCGGGCCTAAAGAATGACGGGATCCTGCATTACAAGTACATCCCCGCCACCCCTGTGTGGGATAAGGCAGCGGTCGAGCATGCCTGCTTGAGCCCTGCAGGCAGCGCGTTGAAAGTGGAACGCCTGCGTGAGGGCAAAGGGAGCGTAAAGTTCCTTCCCACCACCTGGGAACAGATGCCTACTCAATACCACATCATATCGGCGCTAGCCGCCCTGCCACAGCTCGAACAGCGCGGCGGACGTGTCATCGAGCAGCGCGGTGGGTCGGACTATTCCGATCAGCGCCGACTCGGCTGACGCTCGAGCGAAATGCGATGAGCGTCCCGCTTAGGCGGTAACGCTCCCGCCGTTGACGACGATCGTCTCCGAATTGATCATCCTGGTGCCGGCGCAGAGAAACAAGATGACGTCGGCGATGTCCTCAGGCCGGCTCATCGTCTGCAGCAGCGAATTTTGCCTTGAGGACTCGCGCCGCCGCTCGGGCCATTCCGAGATCCAGGGGCTGTCGACAATGCCGGGGGCGACCGCGTTGACGCGGACGTCCGGCGCCAAAGCGCGGGCGAGGTTCCTTGTCAGATTGATCAGGCCAGCCTTGCTGGCCGCATAGGCCACGCTGCTCGCGCGCATCCCCAATCCCGCGACCGACGCGGTATTGACGACGGCCCCTTTTCGCGCGCGAAGGGCGCTAGCCGCCGTCTTTGTGCATCGGAACGGCCCGAGCAAGTTCGTCGACAGCACGTCTGTCCAGAGGGACTCGCCCACAGCGTCGAGATCCTCAAATGGTATCGGCTCCCTTGTGGCAGAGGTGCCGGCGTTGTTGACCAAGTAGTCAAGACCGCCGAGCGCCTCCAGCGCCCGCCCCACCATTTCCTCGGCCTCGCCCGCCCGCCCAACGTTTCCGGGCGCGGGAAGCACCTGATATCCCGCGGCACGCAGCCGCTCGATCTCGGCCACGCCCCTCGCGTCGTCCGGCAGGTAGTTCAACGCGACCCGAGCACCGCGGGCGCAAAAGCCCTCGACGGTCGCAAGTCCGATGCCGGATGCCGCCCCCGTGACGAGCACACATTTGCCTTTAAGATTCATGCAGACCCCATTGCAGATGGATGGCGGATGAAATCCGCCCTCAGATCCAAGCGGAAACGGCCTTCGCGTCCATGAACTCCTCGATCCCCATCCGACCGCCTTCACGCGCACGTCCGGAGCCCTTGACGCCGCCGAATGGAGCGCCGGCGCCACGTGGCTGGCCGTTCATTTCGATCATGCCGGCGTCGAGCCGCCGCGCCAGTCGCTGCCGCCTGGCGACATCTGCGCTCTGGACATAGTTCGACAAACCGTACGGGGTATCGTTTGCGATCCGCACCGCCTCATCCTCAGTGTCGAACGGGATGATGGACAGCACCGGGCCGAAGATCTCCTCCTGCGCAATGGTCATCTTGTTCGATACGTCGGCGAACACCGTCGGGCGCACGAAGATACCTTTCGACATGCCTCCGGCCTTCCCGGACCGCCCGCCGACAAGCCGCGCACCCTCGGCGACGCCCTTCTCGATCAAGGACTGGACGCGCATCCACTGGCGTTCGGAAATCACCGGTCCGACATGCGCACCGGGTTGGTCCGAAGGTCCCACCGCGACGGATGCCGCCACGCGCACCGCTGTCTCGACCGCCCGCTTGTACGCGGACCTTTCCACCAGCATCCGTGTGGGCGCGTTGCAGCTCTGACCGCTGTTGTTGAAGCACTGCCGCACGCCACGCTCGACAGCCTTTTCGTCCGCGTCGGCGAAGATCAGGTTGGCACCTTTGCCGCCAAGTTCGAGTGCCACGCGTTTAAGCGTTGCGGCCGCAGCGAAGGAGACAGCCACGCCTGCGCGGGTCGAACCGGTGAAGCTCACCATGGCCACGTCCGGATGCGAGGAAAGCCAAGTGCCTGCCCCGACGCCATCACCGTGGACGAGATTGAAGACACCCGGCGGAACCCCGGCATCGTGCAGAATTGAGGCAAAGAGATTGGCCGAAAGGGGCGCGTATTCAGACGGCTTGAAGACGAGCGTGCAACCTGCCAGCAGACCAGCGATGACCTTCAGCGCGATCTGGCTGATGGGCCAGTTCCACGGCGTGATGAGTGCTGCGACCCCGATCGGCTCCATCATGATGCGACTGTTGGGCGCGTGCGGGCCAACCTCACGCACAAACTCGAAGTTCTCGACGGCCGCCAGGAAATTGGCGATCTGCCGGCGCACCCAATGGCACCTGGGCCCCGCGCGCGAGATCAATGGGCGCGCCCATCTCCCGTGAAATCGCTTGCGCCATGTCCTCGGCGCGCTTGAGATACAGATCCTGGATCCGCTGGACGATCGCGATCCGTTCGGCTGGATTGGTCGCGGCCCATGCGGGAAAAGCCGCGCGCGCGGCAGCCACCGCATCGTCGACATCGAGCCGAATGCCGAGTGCGACAGAGCCGTACGTTTTCTCTGTCCACGCTTCGACCAGCGAATGCCGCGCCGTGGACTGCGTGCGGCGCCACGCGCCATTCACATAAAATTCGTTCAGTTCAAGCATTTTTCATCTCGCGCTTTGAAACATTATTCACCACGGTAGACTGGCTTTCGTTTTTCCTGGAAGGCGCGGCGACCTTCGATGCGGTCTTTGGAATCGCGGAGCACGCCCATCGTGAAGCGCTCAGCCTCGAGCCCGGCCTCAAGCGTCATGTTCATGCCCTGGTGCGCGAGGCGCTTGACGGCGCGCACGGCCAGCGGCGCGTTGCCTGCTATCTTTTCTGCGATGGCGTTGGCCTCTTCCATTAGCTTTTCCCGCGGCACCACGCGATTGACGAAGCCAATTCGCAACGCTTCCTCCGCGCTGATCGGCTCCGCAGTCATCAGCATCATGAGCGCATTGGTCAGCCCGACGAGTCGCGGAAGACGCTGTGTCCCCCCCGCGCCGGGAATGCTGCCGATCCGCACTTCGGTCAATCCGAGCCTAGCCGTATCGACGGCGATCCGCAGATCGCACCTCA
Organism: uncultured Alphaproteobacteria bacterium; assembly: GCA_963847145.1. GTDB lineage: Bacteria > Pseudomonadota > Alphaproteobacteria > Rhizobiales > Hyphomicrobiaceae > JABFRJ01. Next base: position 427,063 of record CAWJYN010000007.1, on the reverse strand, counting down.
TCGCCAGCTCCAGCCCACCGCCGAGCGCGAAGCCGTTGATCGCGGCTATGATCGGCTTGTCGGTCGTCAGGCGTTTGCCGCCTCCCGCGTCCTTGCCGAATGTGAGCTGCGCGAAACTCTCCGCTGGCGGCATCGTCTTCTTGAGATCCGCCCCTGCACAAAATGCACGGTCTCCAGCCCCAGTGACAACAACAACCCTGACTTGTTCATCCTCGCGAACTTTGCGCCACAGCCCATCGAGCGCGGCGGTGGTCTCCGGGTCGAGCGCGTTCATCGCCTCAGGCCGGTTGAGCGTGATGGTCGCGACATGCCCGCGAACTTCGTAGTCGACTGCCATGGCTCCTCCCCTGATTTCCACTGCTGCGCCCGATAGCCCGGTTCCGCATATGATCCGATAAAAAGCCAGGCGCGGCCGCCGTCAAACGAGTTTTGCACGCGGTCGTTTGACTATGTGGCAGTCGTGCCCGCGGTGGCGGCCGTTGCCGGAAGTAGACCGTAGCGATTGTGATCCTGGCTCAAACAGCACACTGAAAGCTCGTTTGACGCATTTCGCGCTTAGCGCCGTAGGTGAGCATATATTGGACATTCCAACGTGCGCAGGGCTAGCTGGCGTCCAATTGGATGTGCAGACCGGGGAAGACTGTCCCCGTCGATGGGAGGCAAGGATGAGCGGATCACACGAAGCATCGAATGGTTCAAGGCGAATGCGCTTGCTGTGGTCGTCACGGTCGCCGTTCGTGAGGAAAGTCCTGATCGCGGCCCACGAACTCGGCCTCGGCGACCGGATCGACCTCGTCTCGGCCTTCGTGACCGGCAAGATTCCCGTTCCCGACGTCGAGGCGCTTAACCCTATCGGACAAATCCCAACACTCGTCGATGTGGACGGCACGACCGTTTTCGACTTCACGGCCATCATCGATTATCTCGACGCGAAATATGGAACGGGCAGCCTCCTGCCGGCGAAGTATCCGCTCCGCCTCGATGTCCTTCGGCGCACGGCCGTGGCGCAGGCCATCAAGGAGAAGTCGATCCGCTGGATCAGCGAACGTCTCCGCCCCGAAGAGCACCGCGACGCGGAACTCATCGTCGGTATAACGAGGACCCTGAATAACGTCTCGACGCCCTTGAACGGATGCCGCGCGCTGGAAGGATATGCCGGTTGATGCTGGACACATTGGTCTTGCAGCTGCCCTCGGCTACCTCGACTTTCGTTTCGCGCAGGTCGCATGGCGCACGAACCGGCCTGCGCTTGAGCATGGCATAAGGGCTTTGCGCACGCCCCTCCTACATTGCGACCGAGTTCGTCGATCCGAACAAGGCCACTTGATCGAACGCTGGCAGCGCCAGGCGCTGAAGCGCGCTCAGCGAAACGCCTCGGCCAAGAAGCCGGCCACCTTCTTGCCGACGAGATCCGGGGCCTGGACGGCCATAAAGTGACAGGACGGCAGCACCTCGAGCGCGCGCCAGGGATCGTGCGCGCTACGGGCTCGACCATCGCGGGCGGGCGCGTTTTGTCGAACTCGCCCGCGATCACCAGCGTCGGACATTCGATCCCGCCCAGATACGGCAGGTACTTCGCGTCCAGCAGCATTCCGAATGTTGCGGCGAAGCTCTCGGGGTCCATCGACTCTGCTGCGCCTGAAAGCGCCTGAATCGCCCGGGATCGTCGCGCAAATGCTCGGGATACGATCCCGGCGCAATGCTCTCGTCGACTAGGCGGCGGATGCCCATCTCGGCGATACGGCCCGGCATGGTTCTGGCTCCTGCTTGGCGCTCTGGGGCTATCTCTGTCGCGGGCGCCAGGGCGACCAGCGCGCCGACCCGCTCAGGAAGTTGAGCCGCGACCCGCATCGCGACGCCGCCGCCGATCGCGGCGCCGACGAGCGCCAGCGGGCCCTTCACTTTCATCGCGTCGATGAAGCCGACGAGATCGCTGATCGCGTCGTCGATCGTGTACGGACCAAAGATCTTCTGCGAGAGCCCGAAGCCGCGCATGTCATAGCGGAGCACCCGATAGTCGCTGGCTAGATAAGGCACCACCTCGTCCCAACTATCGAGCGTGCCGCCCATCTCATGCACCAGAACGACGGTTCCCTTGGCGACGGCAGCACTCGTGCCATCTTCCGCGAAGCGAAGCCACGTTCCGTTGGCCTGTACCCAATCAACTTTGTGCATGACGTCACTCCATCCGCTCAGCGGGCGCCGTAGAATTTGTCCGGGTTCGACACGAAGATCTTGTTCCGAAGCGTCGCGTCCGGGGTCCAGCGATCGAACAGATCGACCATTTTGCCAACGTCGGGCAGCGTCGCGTCGTTGCCGATGAACGCCCAGTCGCTGCCGAACACGACGCGATCGGGGAAGTGCTCGACATAGGCGTCGTGGAACGGCCGCACCTCTTCGAAATCCGGATAGGCTTTCGAAACGCGACCGGGCGTCAGTTTGATCCAGAAATCGCTGTCCTTCATCATCGACAGGAAGCGCTTGAAGCTTGCGTCGTCGACGCCGCGGCCGACATCGCAGAAGGCCATGTGATCGAAGATCACCGGTACGCGGCGGCTTTCAGTTTGTCGAAGTATTCGGCGATCAACGCTTGCGTCGCCCAGATCTGGAAGTGCCAGCCGATCTCGCGGAAACGGGGCGCCAGGGTTTCGATGTCCGTCATCGCCAGCGTTCCGGGCTTTCCCGATGCATGGCCATGATCGGTAATGCGCACGCCGCGCAATCCGCCGCGGTCATGGCGCTGCAATTCGGCGTCGCTCACGTTCGCAGGCAACACGGCGACACCGCGAAGTCGCGGCCAGTTCGTCTTGGACCGCATCGAGCGTCGTCGAGTTGTCCCAGCCGTTCGCCGACGGGTGCACCAGCACGCCGTGAGAGAAACCAGCCGTGTCCAACATGCTGAGATAATCTACGCACGGCGACAGCGGTGGCTGGTATGGCGGATTTTCCATCAGCGGGTAGCGGTCGTAAGGACCGAACACGTGAGCGTGACAGTCCCAGGCGCCTTTTGGCAGTGGCTTGGCCGGCTTCGAAACGGGGCGACGGATCTCCACGCGCGGCTTTGGTCTTGCGACATCTCTTGATCCTCACACTTGAGTTCGTTGTATCGGGCTAGGGCTCGCCGCAAGCATTCGCTCACACGGGAATGGCCAAAGCGTTGGCCGGCTTAAATTCGAGCACGGCCTTTGAGCCGATCTCGCGGGCCGTATGGGCGTCTGCAAGGACGGTCACGGTGCTTGGTCCGACCTGGACCGAGTAGCGATTGGACGCGCCGCTGAACGCGGACAGTACGATGGTCCCTTGCAGCCTGTTGACGTGCGAGCCGTCGTGCGGCCGTTCTTCGTTGGACAGCACAATGGACTCGGGTCGAACCGATACGGCGACGCTGTCACCCAACGCCGACGATGGTGGCAGCATGCACTTGAGCACGGTGTCGTCTCCGAGCCGGACCGCGCCTTCCCGCGTCTCGCGGCCGAGCTCAGCGACAACGCCACGAAACATATTCGTCGACCCGATGAACTCGGCAACGAATGCGTTGCTGGGATGGAAGTAAAGCTCGCGCGGTGTCCCCAACTGCACAATCCGGCCATGGTCGAGGACCGCGATCTTGTCCGACAGTTCGAGGGCCTCGACCTGATCGTGCGTGACGTAAATCGTGGTGATGCCCATCTGCTTCTGCAGGCGCTTCAATTCCTTGCGCATCTCCTCGCGCAGGGCCGCATCAAGATTGCTCAGCGGCTCATCCAGCAACAGCACTTTCGGCTGGCGGACTATGGCGCGCGCGAGTGCGACGCGCTGTTGCTGGCCGCCGGAGAGCATCGTCGCTGGCCGCTTTTCGAAAGCTGACAGATTGACCACTTCAAGCGCCCGCTTCACCTCGCGCTCGATCTCCTGCGCGCTGAAGCGGCGATCCTTTGCCACGCGCAACGGAAACGCCACGTTTTCGAAAACCGTCATGTGCGGCCAGATGGCGTAAGACTGAAACACCATGCCGAGCTTCCGCTCGTTCAGTGGAACCGAGATCTGCTGGTCTGTGTCGACGAACACATCATCGGCTACCCGGATGCGTCCCTTGTCTGGACGCTCGAGGCCCGCGATGCAGCGCAAAGTCGTGGTCTTGCCACAGCCGCTTGGTCCGAGCAGCGTGAAGAATGTGCCGGCGTCGAGCGAAAAGTTGGCGTCGCGGACGCCGCCGCCGACCCCGGTGCTGGTGTAGACTTTCGTAAGCGCGCTGACCTCGATCAGGCTGGCCATCTTGATCTCCGCGTTCAGGTCGCTTGTGTGGCAGAGGGACGCCGCTGCGACACGATATAGAAAGCCGTGGCAAAGACCGTCATGATTGCGGTCCAGACCAAGCCGAGCGCGTTCAGTTCCCCGGCTTGGCCATTGACCCATTGCTCCATCATCGTGACGGCGATCGTTTGCGATCTCGGGCCTGCGAGCAGCACGGCGATGGAGAGTTCCTTGGCTGCCACCAGGAATATGAACAGCCAGCCTGAGATGATGGCTGGCGACAGCAGTGGCGCGACGATGCGGCGGAGCCTCTGCAGCGGAGTTGCGCCGGAGACGGAGGCCGCCTCCTCCAATTCGCGATGGATCTGCAGAACGCCTGAGAACGAGTAGCGCATGCCAAGCGGCAAGTAGCGGATTGAGAAGGCCAGACAGATCAACCACAGCGTCCCATAGATCGGCACTGGGACGCGCAAGCCGATCTGCATCATGGCGACGCCGAAAACGATCCCCGGAAAGACAAACGGCGCCATCGCCAGCTGATTGATCAGCGCGCCGCCGGGGCTCCGACGTGCGGAAAGCCATCCGGCAAATACAGTAATGACCATCGCAGCGGTCGCAGCCCCCGCAGCCACAAGCACCGTATTGAGGCCAAGCCAAAGCGTATCGCTGGAGCCGAGCACGTTGACAAAAGTTGCTCATGGTGAGCTTTGAAAAGCCAGCGAGCCGAATCGGCCTTGGGAACGGTGACAGCGCCGACCAAAGCAGTGCCAGCAGTGGCAACACGAGGAGGATTGTAAAGCTGAGCAGAATGAGCGCTCCGCCGAGCCACCGCATGCGGCCGAGATCGAACGGACGCGGACGATAGCCCTTGCCTGTGATGCTGGCAAACCGATCAGCATTGCGCGCAACCCGATTGTAGAACCAGAACATCACTCCGACCATGATCATCATCAACACGGAGTGAGCGCACGCGCGACCCAGATTGGGCGGCTGAGTCTGATGGCTTCATAGATGTCTGTCGTCAGAACGTTGATCCCGCCGGGCATGCCGACCAGGGCCGGGACGTCAAAAGCTTCCAGATTGCCGATGAACACGAGCAGTGCCGTCGCTACGACGGCGGGAAGCGCGAGTTTCATCGATATTTTGTAGATGGTCTCGAAGACACGTCGCACCGCACATGCGCGCGGCTTCCTCCATGTCGGCGTTCGCATTGCGGAATGCTGGCGCGATCAACAGAAACACCACCGGGCACCAGATGAACCCCTGGACCAGTATCATTCCTGTGATGGAGTGGATGTTGAAGAGGAGGTCTGACGAACCGCTGAGCGTTCGATAGAGGTCATTGACCGGGCCAACGCGGCCCAGCAGAAACAGCCAGCTGACGGCATACACGACGTACGGTGTCCCGAGCGAGACCACACAGGTCAGGTAGGCGAGCTTCTTGAGCGGCACGTTGGTGCGTTCGACCAGCCAAGCCAACGACCCCCGACAACCATCGCCAGCGTCGTCGCAAATGTAGAGACGATCACCGAATTTGAAAGTCCGGCCAGCAGCCGACTGCCTTCGAAGATCTGGACGTAAATTGGCGATCGTGACACCCGAATACTCCTTGCCGGGAGGCGGCACCGTGAAACTGCCGTAGATCAGGATGAGACACCGGGGGAACGACGAGCACCGCCAGAAGCAGTATGGTTACAATCGAGACGACCGTGATGGCGTCGATTTTGACGGTCGATATCCAACGCCGACCCGCTGGGTGTGGCGTGGTGGCATCGTAAGTTGCATCGATTGGAGCCGTCACGCACGTCTCTCCCGTTGGGCCCGGCCCGTCTCGCCGCGCTGCGCCTGTAGCCCGGCAGGAGGAAGCATCGCCACCTCCGCCCATTTGCACTCGACGCTTCACCGAGCGCGCGGCAATGCGACGATACTACTTGAATAGTTCGTTGTAGATCTTGATGTAGTCGTTCATATTTTCTACGACGCGCTTCGCGGACATCCATTCGACCTTTAGGCCGGTGGTCAATGGATTGAGTTCCTTGATCTTTGGGCCAACTTTCGGATGTGTCGGGATGTATCCGGCGTCGCGCAGTACCGTTTGGCCTTCCTCGGACACGACGAATCGTACAGCAATTTCGCAGCGTTTGGATGTGGCGCCTTGTTGACGAGATTGAGGACATGGGTGAGGCCGAGGAGCGGCTCCATGTCGATGAATTTCGCAGGCGCTCCCTTGCCGGCGCTGATGGCCGCATGATGGTTGAACACCACCAACGAGAGAGGATATTGGCCGGCAATCACCTGATCCAGGACGACGCGGGATGCTGCCGGACGTTGGCAAGCTTCTGCTTGGACAGCTTGCGCAGATAGTCCATGCCCTTTTCCTGGCCCATGCTCAAAAGCACGAGAGCAACAAATCCCGGGCCGCCATCGAGGCCAGGGTTGGCACTCCAGGCAATTTTGCCGGCCCATTTCGGGTCCAACAGATCTTCGAAAGTCTTTGGCGCATCGGCCGGCTTCACGAGTTCCGTGTTCATGCCCGGCCCGAGCACGTACATGAGGAAGGACACGCCGCGGCCGTCCGCTTCAACAAACTGCTTTGCGTACTGCGAGGCGACTTGCGGTTGATACGGCACGATATGGTCGGTCTTGTAGAGCGGCACCAGTGACCCGTCGACCAAGTCCGCCTGCGTCTTGCCAGCTTGGGCTTCATTGACGAGCCGAAGTGAAAGCTCGCCGGAATTGTACCGGGCAAAATGGACCTTGACTCCGGGGTACTTGGCTTCGAATGCGGCCACGAGCGGGCGCACGGCTTGATCCACTAGAAGGGTGGTATACCAGACGACCTCCCCTTCCTTTTTCGCTTCGGCGACGCGCGGATCTTCTTGCGCGTTCACGACTGATGTATTGAATGCCAGGGTCCCAGCTACGGCAAGGGCACCAACGAAGCTCGCAACTATGCGCCTCCGGTTTAGATTGCGATTAGCACTGTCGTGCGATTTGTCCAATTGGCGCATGTTCGTCCTCCCCAACACCAAATTCTCGTTTTTTCAGTCCCTTATGCCAATCAGTCGGGATGCCCCAACTTGCTCGATCAGTGCACGCGGACGACGCCGATCTGTCCCTTGCCGAGGCCGCGTCATCAAGCCATAAAATATCATCTGAGACTGAAGTTATCTGATGCCTGAAACTTCAGTGCTGTTTCGTGCCGCCCTCACTTGGTCTGATGCCTCAGATAATAGCCCCAATCCGGTATTGAGAGCACGTTTCATCGACGAGTTGAAGGCAGGATTATCGGCGGCGACCGTGCCCCACTTTTTTGTCAGGATCGCTCAACCCGTAACGATGAGTTAGCCCTCCATTGAAGGACTTCGAGGTCATTTGAACAGTTCGTTGTAGACCCGAACGAAGTCCGGCAATTTTTCCACGACGGCCTTCGTGGGAATAGAAGATCAGTTTTGAGAGAGGCCAACCTTGGATTGAGCTCCGCGATCTTCGGACTGGACCTTCGGATGCGTCGGGATGTAGCCTGCCTCACGCAGCACAACCTTGGCCGAGGTCCTCCGACGTGGATGAAATCAATCAAAAGTTTCGCGGCGTTCGGATGAGGGGCGTTTCGGACCAGATTAACGACGTGAGGCCATGCCGATGAGTGGCTCTAAGTTGATGAATTTCACCGGCGCGCCCTTGGCGGCGCTGGCCGCGACGTGATGCGTGAACGACACCACTGCGAGCGAATACTGGCCGCTAATCACCTGATCCAAGACGACGCGAGACGAGCCCGGAATATTGGCAATCTTCTGTTTGGCCAGCTTGCGCAGATAGTCCATGCCCTTTTCTTCGCCCATGTTGCGCAGCACAACAGCAACGAACCCCGGTGCGCCATCCACATTTGCATTGCTGCTCCAGGCCATTTTTCCAGCCCACTTCGGATCGAGAAGATCTTCCAAGCTCTTCGGCTGATCGGCGGGTTTGACGAGGTCTGAATTGACGCTGACGCCCGCTACATACACGCCAAAGCGGTCCCTCGGCCACCTTCCTCAATGAAGTGCTTGGCGTATTGTGCGCTGATCTGCGACTGATAGGCTTCGGTAAGATCTGTCTTGAAGAGAGAGCCGTTAGCCCCATCGATCACATCGGCCTGCGTCTTGCCGGCCTGCGCCTCATTGATAAGCCGGAGTGCGATCTCGCCGGAATTGTACCGAGCAAAGCGAACCTTTACGCCGGGATATTTCGCTTCGAACGCAGCAACCAGCGGACGCACGGCTGGATCCACGAGGAGGGTCGTGTACCAAACGACTTCCCCCTCCTTCGTCGCTTCGGCAAGGAGCGGGTCGTCTGCTGCTCGGACCGCGCCGAACCACGCGCCGAGCATCAGCGTCGCCGCCACAACGGCTCGAACGGCACTTGAACCCAAGGGCTTCTGCCGCAGAGTCGCTTTGGCATTGTGCTGTAGTCTATTCAATCGGCGCATAATTTTTTCCGAACAAGCTGTTCATTTTTGGGCGCTCCACAGCGCCAGATCTTGCGGTTGAGACCTGGAAGTCTCCGTGGGCTCAACTCTTGGACCTCGCGCGACTGCGTCGATCTGTCCGCCGCCTGACCGCGAACTTCAAACCAAAAAATATCATCTGAGAGTGACGTTATCTGCTGCTGGCGCCATCGAAGCCGCCTCTTGTCACATGAGTTGGCCGGAGCCTGCAGGAGCGGACGTTGCAACGGACACGGTGACGGTAAGGCGGTGGTAACACTCCTCACTATCCGACAGATTGCTGGAGCATGATCTGCGCAGGCGGTGTTGCCCCGTCTTGCGCCCATAGCTCTGGGGCTGGCTTACGCCATGCGGCCGTGGTCGCCGGTCCCCAAAGATCCGCGGCACTGACGATGCAGGAAATAGCGGGAGAGCTTCACGCCCGCGATGAGGGCGGTGCGCCGGATGGCCACCCGATAAATCGCCTAGCGTCAGTCGGGATCCATCTCAGGGCTTTGTTGGGAGATGTCGTTGCAGGCCGGCACGAGCCTTCCCGGCGTCTCGGCCAGCTGCCGCCCGTCCCAACACGTATTCCAATCGATAGACCGTGTATGAGCGGCAAACACTGGCCAATTGCGCTTCTGGGGAACGCCGGCAGGAGCGCGGTACCGATTGGCGAACAGACGCAAGTCAAGTATCGAGCAAATCCTGCCTAAACTACGACCGACGTTGAGCGATGCTGGAAACCCAGCTTCCGTGCGGAGGCTGTAAGTCGAGAATGGCAATTTGTGAAACTTTCGCTCCCCCCAACCCACTAACCCACACGCGGCACCGCAGGCTGCACCGCCGCCCCCAACGCCATCGCCCGTGCCGCAACCTGTTCCGGCCGCAGATGCAGATAGCGGCGCAGCATCTTCCAATCCTTGTGGCCGGTGATCAGCGAGACTTCGGGAATCTGCAGCCCGGCCTCGAACAGGCGGCTGGTGGCTTCGTGGCGGAGATCGTGGAAGTGCAGGTCGTGGATCTGGAGATCGCGGCAGGCGCGCCGGAACGCGGTGCCAACAGAGCGCCCGCAGTAGGGAAGATGCGGCCACGGCGATCAGTCGTGGCAGCTTGTTCCTCGATAATGCCGAGGGCGTCGTGGCCCGCCAGTGCGACGAGCGGAACACGCTGGTGGTTGCCCTGCTTCTTGTTGGGGTGCTTGCGGTCGCGGACGATGATGATGCGTTGTTTGCTGTCGAGGTCTTCCCAGGCGATGGATGCGATCTCGTTCTGGCGCATGGCTGAGGCAACTGCGAAGCGGACGATCCGGCCGACGGGGATCAGCTGGCGTGGGTTGCTGTCCAGATATTCGATGATGCGTGCGAGCTCTTCTGTTGTTGGTCGCCGGTCTCGCTCATTCCCTTTGCCGACGACGCCGATGAGGCTCAACGCCGCGCGGGCAAGCTTGAGGGGATCGAGGGAAAGTTCGATGCCGTGCAGCGCCGAGGCGTGAATGAGGACGGTGCGCAGGTAGCCGAGATCGGTAGCGACGGTTACGGGGCCGGCGCCTTCTCTGCGGCGCGCTTTCGCGAAGTCGATCAACCGTTGGCGGGTGAGCTCGGGATACTTGAGGCTGCCAAGCTCTGCTTCCAGCTTGTCGAGGGTGTACTGCTTGCTGCGGCCGATGACCTTGCCGACCTCGGCCAGATCGGCGCGGTGAAGTTGGATGAGGTGCGCGATGGTCTTTGGTGCGGCGGTCGGCCGTGTCGAAATGGACTGGCCCCTGTCGGCACGATCCTCCTGCTCGCGGGCCCACCGCTCGGCATCCACTTTCAGCCGGAAAGTTTTCGAGGCATAAGTGCGCTTGCGCCGAACGATAGCGCGCCAATTTCCGGACGCATGTTGGACGAAGGTCGCCATGCCAAATCTTGGAACCAGATCTTACCGTCTCGTGCCGGACTGTCAGTGAGCATGCTAGTTGGTACAAATTTCGTACAAAGGTCCGGCGTCGGGCTGCGTAAAGGTGAGAACAAACGAGCAAAAAAGTGTACACGTTCGCTCTTTGATCTTTTTGAAACTACAGGAAAATCTGTGCAATATCAATATCATAAATTCGCCGTTGGACCCATGATGGATTGGACGGACCGGCATTGCCGGTTTTTTCATCGGGTGCTGACGCGGCAGGCGCTGCTGTACACCGAGATGGTGACGGCGGAGGCTATTCTGCACGGCAAGCGGGAGCTGTTGCTGGGGTTTTCGGCGGAGGAACATCCTGTCGCACTGCAACTGGGTGGATCGGATGCGCTTAAGCTCGCAGAGGCTGCGCGCATCGGTGAGCAGTTCGGCTACGACGAGATCAATCTCAACGTCGGCTGCCCGTCGGACCGTGTGCAGGAAGGGCGCTTTGGGGCGTGCCTGATGGCGGAGCCGCAGCTCGTGGCGGATTGCATCGCGGCGATGCGTCGAGCCGTTTCGGTGCCGGTGACCGTCAAGTGCCGCATCGGCATCGACGATCAGGACAGCGAGCACGACTTCCAGACCTTTATCGACACCGTCGCTGCGGCGGGCTGCCTGACCTTTATCGTGCACGCCCGCAAGGCCTGGCTGAAAGGGCTGTCGCCGAAAGAGAACCGCGATATCCCGCCGCTCGACTACGACCGCGTGCAGCGTCTCAAAGTGGCGCGGCCGGAGCTGACGATCGTCCTGAATGGTGGCATAGAAACATTGGACGGGGCCCTGCAGCATAAGGGACTGTTGGATGGTGTCATGCTCGGCCGTGCGGCCTATCAGACGCCATGGCTGCTCGCCGCGGTCGACGAACGCGTGTTCGGCGCTGCACCCAACACGCTGACGCGGCATGCCGCGCTGGAGGCCATGTTTCCATACATCGAGGCGCATCTGGCGCGCGGAGGACGCCTCAACAACATCGTCCGGCATGTGCTGGGATTGTTCCACGGCGAGCCGGGCGCGCGGACGTTCCGGCGCATCCTGTCGGTCGAGGCGGTGCGCGAGGGGGCCGGGATCGCAGTGGTGCAGCGGGCGCTGGCGGCGGTGGGTGAGCGCGCGAAGGAGGTAGAGGCGGCATAGGCAAATCCGTAGGGCGCAATTGGCGTTTCAGCCGTATTGCGCCGATCTACCCGACGACCTCGCCGGTGGTCGGCGCAATACGGGCGCAGAAGAGCGCCCTATTGCGCCCTACGGCTGGTGCCGTACAAAGACCTGCAGTCCATCCCCACAGGTCCCCCGCCATGCTCAAGAAGATCCTGATCGCCAACCGTGGCGAGATCGCCTGCCGCATTGCGCGCACGGCAGAGCGGATGCGCATCGCGACTGTCGCAGTCTATTCGGATGCGGATGCCAAGGCGCTGCACGTGCGGGCCTGTGACGAGGGCGTGCACATCGGCCCGTCGCCGGCTACCGAGAGCTATCTGCGCATCGACAAGATCATCGCCGCGGCGAAGGCGACTGGCGCGGACGCAATCCATCCTGGCTACGGCTTTCTCTCCGAGAACCCGGATTTGCCAGAGGCGTGCGTCAAGGCCGGCATTGTCTTCATCGGGCCGACGGCGGAGGCGATGCGGGCGCTCGGCGGCAAGGCAGCGGCGAAGGATATCGCGATCAAGGCCGGCGTGCCGGTGGTGCCGGGTTATCAGGGCGACAAGCAGGACGCCAAGTCGCTCGCCAAGGAAGCCAGCAAGATCGGCTATCCGGTGATGATCAAGGCGGTGGCCGGTGGCGGCGGGCGCGGCATGCGGCTGGTCGAGAACGAAGCGCAGTTGCCGGAGCTTTTGGAAAGCGCGCAACGCGAGGCGCAATCGTCGTTTGGCAATCCGCGTGTGCTGGTCGAGAAGGTGGTGGTGCGCCCACGGCACATCGAGGTGCAAGTGTTCGGCGATACGCTGGGCAATGTGGTCCATCTGTTTGAGCGGGACTGCACGCTCCAGCGGCGCAATCAGAAGGTCATCGAGGAAGCGCCCGCGCCGGGCATGACTGCGGGGCTGCGCGCGAAAATGTGCGACGCGGCGGTGAAGCTCGCTAAGCACGTGGGTTACACGGGTGCGGGCACGGTCGAGTTTCTTGTCGAAGGCGGTGCGCTTGACGAGACGGCGAAGTGGTATTTCATCGAGATGAACACGCGGCTGCAGGTCGAGCATCCGGTGACCGAGGAGATCACCGGGCTCGATCTGGTCGAATGGCAGTTCCGCGTGGCGGCGGGTGAGGCGTTGCCGTTGCAGCAGGCCAACATCAAAATGAGCGGCCACGCAATTGAGGTGCGGCTGTGTGCAGAGGACCCGAGCAACGGGTTTATGCCGAGTGTCGGGCGTATCCATCTTTTTGAGACGCCAGACTTCGACGACCTGCGCGTGGAGACCGGCGTCGAAAGCGGTAGTGCCGTTTCACCCTACTACAACTCGATGATTGCCAAGCTGATCGTCAAGGGAGCGGACCGCGTCGATGCACTTGCCGATCTGCGTGCCGCGACACTCGAAACGACCGTGGCTGGACCGCGCACCAACCAGTCGTTTCTCGCACGGCTTCTTGGTGATGCCGCGGTCAAACGCGGCGAAATGGACACCGGGTTGATTGGTCGCGAGCTTGGGCGATTGACGGAGCGCACTGACACCAAGCTTGCTGTTTCATTGAGCATCGACACGTGGCTCACGCATCTGGCGTTCGAAGCGGGGAACGCTGCGGCGGCTCGCGTTGATGCCCCCCGCTGGGAGCGTCGCGACGCCTTTCAGTTGGGGCCGGACCGGACGCAATCGGTCGCACTGCTCGTCGACGGCAAGCCGGAAGTGCTGGACGTCGTTATGCGGCGCGACGGATCGGTCGACGTCACTTCGGCCGACGACGAGGATTTCGAAGTAGAATTTTCAAGCTATGTCGAGCACTTGTCGGAACCCGGCACACTGCACGTCATTATCGACGGCTCGCAAACAACGCTGCAGTGCCCCACCTACGACGCCTCCGACATCGAAGACGGCGCGGCAACAGGCGCGGTGAAAGCCCCCATCAACGGCCGCGTCGCGAAATTGTTCGTCGCCCTCGGCGCGCGCGTCGCCAAAGGCGACAAAATCGCGGTCGTGGAAGCCATGAAAATGGAGCACATCATCGCGGCGGCGATTGATGGCACGATCGACAAGCTTGGTGCGGCTGAAGGTGCGCAGGTCACGCAGGGGACGCTGATTGCGCATATTGCTGAGGGCTGACGTCGCACCCTCGCCCGTTTCCCCGGCCGGAGCGCGGTTCAGCGCGCAGAACCGGGGCCTTTACCTGTAGCGATAGTGTCACCACACTAAAGTCCAGACTGGGAAAGCTCCCGGATATTTGACGCGCTGAAGCGCGCGCCAAATTCCGGAAAAGCGAAAAAGGACCGTGCGTTCCGACCTCGCGCGCTTCACTCACCCAGCACAGCCTTCACTTCCTTCGGTGCGTTGAAATCTTCGGGGATGCCGCAGAGGCCGATCCTTTGGAAGAAGCGTCCGAGCGCAGGCGACGCGGTAATCATCGCAAACGGAATAGCGACGAGATAGCCGGCGGTCAGCGGCAAGCTCCAATAAAGCACTGTCGGCGAAATTTGATACAACAGCCCGCACAGCACAAAGCCGAACAGCGTTTGCGGCCACAGGTTCTCAACGGCAGTGCGCAGCGAGATGCCGTAAGCGTCGCGACTCTGGCCGCCCCAGGTGACCGACTTGCCGAATGCCAAACCGATCATGAAGATCGTCGTGCGGATCGTTGAGATGGCACCTTGCAGGAACGAGAATACCAGCTCAAGCGCCGCGCTGGCGACAAAGCGGACGGGACCACCGTACTGCGCCATGCCGCCCTTGGTCAGCACCACGTCGAGCAAGCCGGCGATCTTCGGCATCAAATACATGCCAAAGAACAGCAGATAGAGGAAGATCGCGAGACCGCGCGGATAGTCGGCGACGCCTTGTGCTTGCCACGCCGCGATCGGCAGCAGCGCAATCATCAACGTCCAGGCTGGCAAGCCGACGAACATGAGGACGGCCCAGACCAGCTGAAAGCGGCTCATGGCATGGAGGCCGGGTGTATCGAGCAACTTGAGATACTGCATGTTGCCCTGGCACCAGCGCACATCGCGCTTGGCAAAATCGAGCATAGTGGGTGGGTTTTCTTCCCAGCTGCCATTCTCGACCGGCAGCACGCGCACTTCGAAGCCGGCGCGGCGCATGAAAGTCGCTTCGACTTGATCGTGGCTCAGCACGTGTCCACCCAGCGGCGGCTTGCCGGGCAGCACTGGCAGTTCGCAGCTATCACGGAACGGCTTGATACGAACGACTGCGTTGTGCCCCCAGAACGGACCGCAATCGCCCACCCACCAAGCCTGCCCCATTGTGTAGGCACGCATACCGTGGCGCATGCCGAATTGGAACGTACGCGCGAACGCCGATGACGATGGCATGCCGACGACGAGCGATTGGAGAATGCCAAGTTTCGGATGCGCCTGCATCATGCGCACGAGCTTGACGATGGCTTCGCCGCTCATGACGCTGTCGGCGTCGAGAGGCAGCATCAGTTCGTAATCATTCCCCCATCGCTCGCAGAAATCGCGGACGTTGCCGGCCTTGTAGCCGGTGTTGTCGGTGCGGCGGCGATAGGTCAGGCGCGCGCCGTCAGGGTCGGTGGCTTTCCAGGCCTCGAACGCGGCTGCTTCCCGCACGGCAACAGCGTCATCATTGGTATCTGACAACACAAAATAGCTGAACGATTTGCCTTCCCCTGTTGCGTCTACGCTTTCTTTGACAGTCCTGAGGCGCAGAATCGCGCGCGCCGGATCTTCGTTGCGCACAGTCATGAAGATCGCGGTCTTGATCGTGATCGGTGTGGCGACGTCGCCAGCTGCCGCAAAGGGCGCGACCTCGTGAATGGAGTTCTTGTGGAAGTGAAGCAGCCACAGTCCGATCACCGCGTTCCAGAAGCCGAGAACGGTCCAGGGCGTGCCGAGCGCAAAGCCAACAAAGAGGACGACATCGACAAGGGTCCAACCGCCAGACCCGAGAACAACTGCGGCCAGCCACAACATGGCCAAGTAGGTCGCCACGTTGAGCACGACGACAATGCGCCGCCGCTGGCTGAGTTCGTCAACCGACTGCAGGCCGGTCGGCGTTGTCAGGCGCAGCGTCTGGCGCACGCCGATGGACGTCGAGGACTGGAGAGTTTCCGACATAGGGGGCGATCCAGGCTGTAAAATGGAGAAACTCGGTAACGTGGCCGCACCAAGCATGACCGGCGCTGAACGAAAAATGAATATCCACGCGGGCGCACAACAAGTCGCACCGAACGCGAACGTCCTTAACAGAAACGGATGGAACAGGTGATTTTATGGCGACTTCGGCCGGCTCAATTCAACAATGGCATCCGCGAGATGCGGATCGGAGATGTTCTTGGCACCCGTGGCGACCCTGATTTTGTGGGCCCGCGCCAGGACATCGGTATGGGTGAACCCCACTGGCGGTTCAAACTTGTAGCAGGCCAACTCGAAGATATGGCCCAAAGGATCACGGAAATAGAGGCTGTCCATGAAGCCGCGATCGATCTCGCCGGAGGAGGCGAAGCCGCGCGTTTTGAGGCGGGCGGCGGCCTGCGTGTAGGTCGCGCGGGACACGTTAAAGGCCAGGTGGTGGAGACTGCCGGCCTTAAGTGGTGTCGGCTTACCGTCCCTCGCCCAGCCTTCGCTGGTGAAGACCGTGATCAGTCGTCCATCGCCCGGATCGAAATAGAGATGGTTCTGTGTCTCGTCATCCAGATTGGGCTGCTCAAACACCAGCGGCATGCCGAGCACGCCCTCCCAGAAGTCGACTGAGGTTTGCCGGTCGGCACCCATGAAGGTGATGTGGTGGATGCCTTGAGTTTGAATCTTCACAGGCGCGTTGGATGCCATGGCGGCCTCGTTGTGGGCAAGGATCAGGCCACTCAGTACGTCTCGACGTGGTAGCGGCCGCTGGAACGCATGTCGGGTTTCAGCGCAGACCAGTCAAGCCCGTGCTTGCGGCAAACGTCCGCCATCGCTTCTTCGACACCGGTTTCCATGTCTTTGAGACCACAAATGAAGATATGGGTTTTGGCGTCGTGCAGGAGCGTGGCAACGCCTGCGGCCTCACGGCGGATGCGATCCTGAACATATTCCTTGTCGGTGCCGGCGACGCGGCTGAAGACGAGATGACTTTCGAGCAGACTTGCTGGCACTTTCTGTAATGGGCCGAAGTAGGGCAGCTCTTGCGGCGTGCGGGCACCGAAGAACATGACGGCTTTGCCCGGTGCGTTCTGCATGGCGCGGCGGCGGCGCTCTGTGAAGGCGCGGAAGGGCGCTGACCCTGTGCCAGTGCAGATCATGATGATGTTGGCGGTTGCGTCGTTCGGCATGAGGAACGTGGCACCGAACGGGCCAGTGACATCGACTTTATCGCCGACCTTCAGATCGCACATGTAGTTGGAGCCGACGCCGCCTGTGACGCGCTTGATGGTGAGTGAGACGTTGTTGGCGTTGCGCTTCTCGCCATCGCGGGCGGAGGCGATGGAGTAGAGGCGGATATCGTGCTTTTTGCCGTCGGCGCGAGCACCGGGAGGAACGATGCCGATGGACTGACCTTCGAGCACTGGGAAGCTCTGTTCGCCAAACCCGAGCACGATGTGGCGGATGTCGCTTTCGGTGTCGGCGGCCGTGATGCGGAAGTTGCCCTGCACTGTGGCGATGGCCGGTTTCTCGCGCTTGAACAAATGGATGCTCGGCGTCGCAGCGGACTTGGGCGAGATGACCTTGCCACCAACACCGGCGTGCGCACTGGCCAGCAACTTCTCGACTTCCTCGTCGCCAGCATCAGCCGTGTCAGATGCGCCAGCACCGAGGTCTTCTTGCGTCGGCAGCTCAGACCAGCCGAGTTGTTCGACGATAGAGTAAACCCGCGCCGAAGCGACCACGCGCCAGTTGTCGATGGAGCCCGTGGGACATGGCGCAATGCAATCCATGCAGAAGTTACACTTCTCGGCATCGACCACATAGTTCGTGTCATCGTGCGACACCGCCCCCACCGGACACGTCGCCTCGCACGTGTTGCAGCGAATGCAGATCTCAGGGTCGATGAGATGTTGTTTTTTGACGGTGGTGATGGATGCTCGTTCAGTGGTCATGGGGCTTCTTGTGGGGCTATTGGGCTTCGATTTCGATGGTGCCGGCACCGTAGTCGAGTAGGACGAGGGAAGGGGCCAGAAGCGCTCCCCCGACGAGTGCGATGGGTTCGCCATCGGCTTTTGGTCGTGGCTCGTCCACCGAAACGAGCACCTGAACCTGTCGCACTTTTCCAAGCCAGAGAATTGTCAACCTGCCAGATTGGGCCTCTCGCTCGATACCGCCGGCCAACTCTACCCTCTCAAGCTGGCCGTTTGCGACAACACCTAAATGAGAGGCTACGATCCGATCGCACAGCAGTTCACCATTGAAGCCGGTATCGAGCAGCGCGAGCACGTCATCGATGCCACCTGGGCGCTCCAATCGTAACAGTGGTCGGAAACGACCGTCTATGCTCCCGAGTGCAACGCCCACCAGCCGCCTCCAACCACTGTCGGCATCCGCACGCGATGGACGAAAGAGTACGTCGACGTACCGAACCGTCGATCAAATTCGGCACGCGCCGCATCGCGGTCGGCGCCGGTTACATGGCCGCCAGTATCAACGTCGATCAACACGTAGGTACCGGCTGCAAGTGCCTCCACGAGATCCTTGTTGGCCGCAAGCCATGCATCGGCTTTGCGGCTGATGGCTTCGAGTTCGGACTTTTCGAGCCATATGAAAGTGCCAGCCAAGGAAGAGGTCGATCCGGCGATCTCCGCCTGCTGCTCCTCGGAGAAACCAGCCTTCTCAATAGACCACCCCTTTTCTAATTCGGCTGCCAATTCAGACGCCGCGTCGGTGACTTCGTGCCGTTTTGAATTTGTCATGACATCACCTCCAGCGTGCCCTTTTCCGCCCAGCTTACCCGCGATGGATCTTCACGTATTCGAAGTCGCCGCCTTTGTTGTCGACGCCGACTTTCGGGGGCGACAGCCAGCCGGCGTACTTGCCGGGTTCCCAGCACGGCACCATCAGGCTTTCGATAAACGCGCCATCGTCGGTGGTGGGGATCCACTGCGCCTGCATCTTGGCCCATTCGGTCTCCGACAGCACCTTGCCGTCGGGAGTTGCTTTCACGGCTTTGAATTCGCCGACGTTGCGGTGGAACGCCACCGACGGCAGCATCAGCGCGAACTTGATGCCTGCCTTCTCGATCACCTTGTTCCAGCGGTTCACGCCGCCCTGGCAATCCTTCACGTATTCATCGCGCAGCCGCATGTTAAGTGCGGTCAGTGCCGGCTCATCGACCATGCGGATCTGCCCATCAATGAACTTCAACACCGGATAGGTCGCTGTGGTCAGTGCGTGGTCGTCCTCGATTTTGGTTTCCATGTAGCGGCCCTTCAGGCCGGAGTTGTAGAAGTTGGCGGCGTTGGTTGAAACCTCAGAGCCGAACAGATCGAGCGACAGCGAGAAGTGCAGATTGGCCTTCTTCTGGATGGTTGGCAGATCGATGACGCCGAGCGCGCGGATGCGGTTGATGTCGTAGGGGTCTTCGATGCCGGCGGCTTTCATAGCCTGACAGGTCCGCTCGATGCAGCGGCTGACGCCGGTTTCGCCGACGAACATGTGATGGGCTTCCTCGGTCAGCATGAAGCGGCACGTGCGCGACATGGGATCGAAGCCGGATTGGGCGAGCGATTCCAGCTGCATCTTGCCGTCACGATCGGTGAAGAACGTGAACATGAAGAACGACAGCCAATCGGGCGTGACTTCATTGAAGGCGCCGAGCATGCGCGGCTTGTCGACGTTGCCGGACTGGCGCTGCAGCATGCCATCGGCTTCTTCGCGGCCGTCTTTGCCGAAGTATTTTTGCAGCAGGTAGACCATCGCCCACAGGTGACGGCCTTCCTCGACGTTGATCTGGAACAGATTGCGCATGTCGTAGAGCGACGGCGCGGTCTTGCCGAGGTGGCGCTGCTGTTCGACGGATGCGGGTTCCGTATCGCCTTGCATGACGATGAGGCGGCGCAGGTTGGCGCGATATTCGCCGGGCACCTCCTGCCACGCTTTCTCGCCCTTGTGAGCACCGAAATTGACCTGGCGCTGCTCATCTTGCGGTGCCAGCAGAATGCCCCAGCGGTATTCGGGCATTTTTACGTAGTCGAATTTTGCCCAGCCTTTGGGATCAATGGAAATGGCCGTGCGGAGATAGACGTCGGAGGTCTGGAAGCCTTCCGGGCCCATGGTCATCCACCAGTCGATATAGCCGGGGTGCCATTGCTCAAGCGCTTTGAGAACGCGGCCATCCTCGGCGAGGTTCACGTTGTTGGGGATCTTCGTCGAGTAGTCGACGGCGCCGGCGGGGGTGGTGGTGTGGTGGTCATGGGTGGGGTCCTTCGAGAAGAGGCAGTAGGCAGTTGTTTTTGGATTGAGATTTCGAGTGTGCGGATCGGTAGGTTGTAGGTTGGGTCAAGCCCACTTCGGGCGCGACCCAACAGCGGCGAGTTCGGAGTTGTCCTTATTCAGTTGATCTTGGCGGCGCGACCAGCTCAATTGAATAGCCACTTTCAAATTTTCGAACCAGGTCCCTGCGAATCAGTTCGTATCTTGCTGCCCACTGATCGACGTAGGTGTATTGAAGACCTGTGCCTGGGTTTATCGGACCTCTTCCAGGTTCCCAGCCCTCGCGACCGTCACTCCACAAATGCTCTGCATGCTTCGACAGGTCATACGTTGCGTTCACCAAGCTTCGCACTTCATCGAGTGAGGCAACGGCTTGCCTGGCATCTCCGAAGCTGAGTTTCTCAAGCGCCTTTTCAATTTCCTCTAAGCCAATTGTTATTCTGTCGTGATAAAAGATATTCATCATTTCATCGCACTCCTACGCCAACTCGCCGGGCTAAGCAGCGTGCATACCCAACAGTGGCTAACGCAGAGCTCGCGTCTGTTGGGTCGCGCTGAAACGCTTGACCCAACCTACGATCTCCGCATTTCTCACACCCGCGTTTTGTCGAATTCGCCTTTGACGCCGGAGCCGTAGCGTCGGAGGGCGCCGTCGGCGCCGACCGCATTGGGGCGTTGGAAGATCCAGTTCTGCCAGGCGGTGAGGCGGCCGAAGATTTTTGTTTCCATGGTCTCGGGGCCGGCGAAGCGGAGGTTGGCTTCCATGCCGGTGAGGCCGTCGGGCAGAGAAGCTGGAGCGCTCTTCGAGGAAGATGCGGACTTCGTCGTCCCAGTCGATTTCGTCGAAGGCAGCTGTGACGAGGCCGAGGTCTTCGCAGTCGGTGGCGTCGAGCGATTTGCCGATGGATTCTTTCTGCGCGGCGCCGACGCTTTCGGGTTCGCCGAGGAAGCGGGTTTGCAGGCGCGTGATGCCGTTGGACATGGGGTAGGCGCCGAAATTCTGCGCGGAGAGCAGCATGGCGGCGGGGCCGCGGTTGTCGCCCTTGCGGTTGCCGGGAACATGAAGCTGCGATCGCATGCGAAGACGATTTCGGCGAGCGTGCCGGCAAAGCACGAGCCGGGCTCGACGATGGCGACGAGCGAGCGCGAGGTCACGTCGACGCGCTTCAAGACGCGCTTCCAGTAGTTGGTGATCTCCTTGGCGAGCCAATCTTGCTTGTGGCGCCTCGAGGAAGGCGTCGAAGGCGAGCACCCGGCCAGCGTCGCCTTCGGACTTGAAGACGAGCGTGCCGATTTCGAGTTCGTTGAGGCGGAGTTCGAGGATGGCGTCGTCGAGTTCGCGGGCGCAGCGCAGCGGCCAGAACTGGTCGCCGAGGGCGTGCATGGCTCGGCGGCATCATCGGGCGGGGTTCGGTCGGGGCCGAGAATGGTGATGGTGGCGCGGCGGCCGGCGCGATCGATGTCCACCTTGACGACTGAATAGGTGATGGCGTCGGCCTCGATGTTGCGGTGCGAGCGGTGTCAGCGTGATACCCTTGGCGTTGGCCGGTTTCTTGGATGGTGGCGGCGAGTTCTGTGGCCATGTCGCGCTTCGGCGGCATCGAATTTCGAGTTCGGCGCGACCTGATCGACGAGACGCCATTGCACGGCGCGCTTGCCTTTGACGCCTTCTTCGGTGGTGCAGAACGCGTCGGCGAGATCGCGGCGGACTTTGCGCTTGTCGGTGACGCGGGTGAGGCCGCCGGTGCCGGGGAGGACGGCGAGCAGCGGAATTTCGGGCAACGAGACGGTCGAGTTGCCATCGTCGGCGAGGATGATCTTGTCGCAGGCGAGGGCGAGTTCGTAGCCGCCACCGGCGGCGGTGCCTTTGACGGCGCAGATGAATTTCTGGCCGGAATTTTCGGAGCTGTCCTCCATGCCGTTGCGGGTTTCGTTGGTGAACTTGCAGAAGTTCACTTTGTGGGCTGTGCTGGCGAGCCGGCCAGCATGCGGATGTTGGCGCCGGCGCAGAAGACTTTGTCTTTGCCTGATTTCAAGACGACAACTTTGACCTCCGGGTGCTCGAAGCGGAGACGCTGGAGGGCGTCGGCCAATTCGATGTCGACGCCGAGGTCGTAGGAATTGAGCTTGAGTTGTAGCCTTCAAACAGCGTGGCGTTTTCATCCACGTCCATGATCATTTCGGCGTCGGTCGCCATCGATTTTGAGCTTCCAATGATGCTAGCGCGATGGCTCGGTTTGGAAATTGATGCGTTTGGTCGGCGTGGCGTCGGCCATGGACTGGTCTCCCGGAGTGCGCGTGGTCTGGGTGCGTCGTCGACGCGTGCCGCCAGCGCTTGGCTACATCAAGCAGCGATAAAATGCATAATGATGCATATCAACGCTATTTACGATTGTCAATTTGCATTATAGTGCATATTCAGGTACGTAGCTTGTAGCGCTGGATCTTGCCAGTGGCGGTTTTGGGCAAGGCGTCGGTGACCTCGATCCAGCGCGGGTACTTCCAGGCACCTGCTTTGGTTTTGACGTGGTCTTTCAGGGCGGCGAGCAGAACCTCATCGGCAATGTGGCCGGGCTTCAGAACGATAATGGCGCGCGGCTTGATGAGGCCGTCGCTATCTTCCTTGGGAACGACGGCTGCTTCCATGATGGCGGGGTGGGAGACCAGCGCGCTTTCCACTTCGAACGGCGAAACCCAGATGCCGGAGACTTTGAACATATCGTCGGTGCGGCCTTGGTAGGTGTAGTTGCCGTCTGGCCCGCGTACGTATTTGTCGCCCGAGCGGGTCCAGCCGCCTTCGAACGTAGCCCGCGATTTTTCGCGCTGGTTCCAGTAGCCGTCGGCGGCGCTTGGGCCAGCGACGAGCAACTCGCCAATTTCACCATCGGCGGCGTCGGCGCCCTTTTCATCGACCAGGCGCACCTTATAGCCGGGCACCGGTTTGCCGCTGGTACCATAGGCGATGTCGCCGGGGCGATTGGAGACGAAGATGTGCAGCATCTCGGTGGAGCCGATACCGTCGAGAATGTCGACGCTAAATTTTTCTTTCCAGGCTTTGCCGACTTCGGCGGGCAGCGCTTCACCGGCGGAGATGCATTGGCGGAGTTTTTGCGAGGAATTCTCCGGCGTGCCGGTGGGGTGGCTGAGCATGGCGGCGTAGAGGGTGGGCACGCCGCAGAAGATCGTCGGCTGGTACTGTTTGAGAGTGCGGAACACGCTTTCAGGTGTTGGGCGTTCGGGCAGCAAGATGGTGGTGGCGCCGACCGAGAGCGGGAAGCTCATGGCGTTGCCGAGGCCGTAGGCGAAGAAGATCTTTGCGGCGGAATAGACGACGTCGGTTTCTTGGATGCCGAGAACGCCTTGACCATAGAGGCTTCGCGGTTGCCATCAAGCTGGTGTGGACGTGGCGCGTGCCCTTCGGCATACCGGTTGAGCCAGACGAGTAGAGCCAGAACGCAGTCTCGTCGCTGTGGGTCGGCGCGGTCTCAGCTTCGGCTGACTGGTGTGATAGTTCTTCGCGGAAGTTGAGGGCGAACGCTGGTGCTTCACCGCCAGCGACGAACATATGCTTGAGGAACGGCAGCTGGCCCAGCACTGGCTTGATCACATCGACCAGCGGCGCCGACACGATGATGGCTTGGGCGCGGCTGTCATCGAGAATGTAAGCGTATTGCTCGGCCGTCAGCAGTGTATTGAGCGCGATGGGAATGACGCCGGCTTTGATGGCGCCCCAGAAGGCCGGCGGATAATCAACAGTATCGAGCAACAACAGCGCCACACGGGTTTCCCGCGCGATACCGTAGGTTTGCATGAGATTGGCGACGCGATTGGTGCGCTCGGCCAGCGCCGCGTAAGTCAACGTCTCGGTGGGATCAATGTATGCGGGCTTGGTGCCTCGCCCCGCAGACAGGTGTGCATCGATCATCATGGTGGCGGCATTGGTATGGTGCGAGACGGTCATCACTGGATTTCCCATTGGCAACTAAGCGCGTGAGAGGAAAGGCAGCACACAGGCACGCTGCCCCCCGCGAAGATTATCGGCGTTTCTTTCCAGTTGACGTTGCACCGGTTGGCGGCATGTCGCCGACCCGCAAGCTATCGAGTTCCCGTGTCGCAAAGTGCGGCACAAACCCAAGTCCTTCAAGTCGCTTTCGCGCGGCGGCAATGTCATCGGCCTTGTCTAGATATTCGACGGCCAAGATGGTTTTGCGCTCTGCCGCCAGCAAATTCAGGTAGCCTGAATTCTTGACAATCAGCCGTTCAGAATTTGCGGTCGGCTTGCCCTCCTCGCCGTAGAGCAGGCTTTCTTTGCCGATCCCGTCGATCATCGCGCGATAGCCGGCGTTTCCAAGCAGCTCCTCACCGTTCTGCGGCACGATCAGAAAGCCGGGTTTGGCAGCGCGGCCCTTGGCAGCGATCTTGCTGATAAAGGCGATCATCTGCTCTTTGGCCTTGGGATTCTTGGCGGCGACGTCCTCCATGCTGCTATCGACCTTATCCATCCAGACGCCATCGAAGCCAGCCTTCAGAATGCGATCGAGGTAGCCATCTTTGCCGAGGATAATGTCCTGCCACTCCGGCTCCCAGTAGCGCACCGCATAGTTGCCGCCCCAATCGCCATTAAGCTTTTCCCGCCAGTTGGGCGCGAACGGGTTGGGTAAAATCCAAACACTGCGCCACCACCACTTCCAATAGTAGCGGTAACTTTCCGCCTCGCCGATGGAGAGATAGCACAGGATCGTGCGCGTGCTGCCGTCGGGCTTCAACTTGAGCAGCGCGAGCTCTGTAGGCGTCAACGCCTGCTCCTCGCTGCCATTGCGCGAATAGTCGATCACCAGCACGTCGTAGGGCGACGCCGCCAGCGCCGCTGGACTGAGCCCGCTCAGCTGATAGCCCCACGACTTGGCTGCACCTAACGGCCCAAGCCGCGGTGGCGGCAGCGGCACGGCAGGTATTGCAACAACCGCAGGCGGGATGGGCGTGGCAACTGCAGCCGGAACTGCGGAACCGCCGGCGTTGCCGGAATGGCAGAAATGTCGGGCGCCACGGGCGCTGGAAGAATGGCCTCTGGCGCTTGCGGTCCGGGCGCCGGGATAGCGGGCGCGGGGTTCTGCGCGAGAACGGGACTGAGTGCGGCACCAAGCGCGGCAGCCATCAAAACGGCAATGACATTGCCCGTCCAACGGCGTCCATCAACAAGACCTGCCATGCGCGTCACTCCATCTATCATGCCAATTCCCGGCACGCTTACAGCCCATCACCAAACGCAACGAGTTGTTTGTTGCCGCGCCTTGTACGGGACTGATCACCGGTTCAACCTGCCGGCCGCAACAGACGCGGCACATCGCCCACCTCTCCGGCCGCCTCAGCCATGATGAGTTGCTTGAAATAGGGTAGCCTGTCGGCCAACGTCAGCGCCGCACCGCGCGCGGAACGGGCCAGCGTGCTCCGCGTCGAAAACAGCCGGTTCAGGGCATCAAATCCCGCTGCCGACGCCAAATTGTCAAACCGCCGCGCCCGCTCATAGCGAGCGAGGGTCTGTTGCGCACCGATATCGAGGCCAAGCCGGCCGGTATCGATCACAACTTCGGTGAGCGCGGCAACGTCGCGGAACCCGAGGTTCAACCCCTGCCCGGCAATCGGATGCAGGGTGTGCGCAGCGTCACCAGCCAATGCAAACCGCGACGCCGTCAAGCAACGCGCGATAACGACCTCCAGCGCCCACGACTGCGGTGTAGAAATCGAAACAAGCGCGCCGAGGTCTGGGCCGAACCGTCGCTCCACTTCAGCACGGAAACCACCACGATCGAGTGCCAGGATCCGCCGTGCCTCACCAGCGTCTTCGGTCCAGGTGACGCACACGCGGTTGCCCGTCATCGGTAACAGCGCGAACGGGCCAGCCGGCAGGAAGTGCTGCACAGCCCGTCCGCCATGCGGCAGGTCCGGAACAACAGTCGTCACAATACCGGTTTGATCATACGGCCAGCCAACAGTGCCGATCTGCGCCAGCGCACGCAGGCCAGAGCGGGCACCATCTGCCGCCACCAGCAGCCGCGCCGACACCGATCGCCCGTCGCCCAACCTTACGTGCACCAAGTCGGCCTGCACAGCGAAAGCGCCAATCGACGACCCTGCCAGCAGCGTCACACCCGCGGCCTTGACGGCCGCCGCATGCAACGCCGTACCAAGCCGGCCGTTCTCGACAATCACCATCGCCGGGAGCTGAGGCCCACCACCCCGATCGAGCGGGTAACGCATGACGGCCGGGCGCACCGCGTCCCCAAGATCGGAATCCGTCAGCACAATCTCTGTAACTGGCTGTGCATGGTCCGTAAGCGAGCCCCACACCCCGATCCGTTGCAGCAAGTTCAGGCTGGCGCGAGACAGCGCCGAGCCGCGGCTGTCGCGGGGATCGCCAGCGTCCAATCGCGGAAACACCGGTGACACCACCGCGACCGTTAGCTCGCCCGCCAATTCCGTGGACAAAGCGATTGCCAGCGCCAGCCCTGCATAGCTCCCGCCAGCAATCACCACATCGAAGGTTGTCTCAGTGCTCAAACCTGATCCTCAACGGCACCGCGCGCCCGGTGTGGGCCCAACGATCGTGCCGTCACTTTTGACCTCTTTTCCAAACCCGCCGAGCTGCCGCTCATGTGCGGCAACAAGGGTCATATAGGGGCTGACATAGAGCCAACCGTCCCGGGTGGGCACCTGCACGTCGAAGTGCAGGTGGTAGGTCGTCCCAAGCTCGTGCCCATCCAGGAACGCGCCCATCAATCCGATCCGCTCACCTTCGCTCAGTTCGCGCCCGGTGACCATCCCGTCGCGGTCCAGATACGCCGGGTTCATGTGCAGATAACGGAAACGGATATGCTCGGTCGCCGTGTTGACCACAAGATAGAGCGCCTCGCGGCCTCTCTCACGTTGCACGACGCCGTCTCGCACGGCATTGATCCGGTGGCGATATGGCTGGCACCGCGGGCTGCTGCCCGACACTGGATAACATTTGCTCGGGCGGATGTCCTGGCCCTGATGGCCGTTGTTGCCTGGGCATTGCCCCAGGGGCCAATCGCGGCTTTCACAGAAATTGTCCCGCCAGGGATAGGCGTAGTTTTCCGGCGCGCCTTCAAACAGTGTCAGCAGCTTCGCCGGGTTCCGTTTACAGGAATACGTGTCGCCTTTGACCTGCGGCACGGGCACGGTCTGTACGTTCGTGGGTGGATTGGACAGGCACTCCCCGCCATGCATGAACACCTGCGAATTCGCATAACTGCGCTCCGCTGCAATCGGCGACGACATCCGCGCGTAAACTGTGTAGTCGGCCTTGCCGCTGTTGCCTTGGTAGCCCGACCCGGTCAGCAGATCTCCAGGCGCATGATAAGTGAAAGCACGATCCGCACACTTCGGCCGGTCGATCGTGTTGGGTGAGGACGTGCCAAGTTTAAGTCTCGACGGTGCGCCCCCTGCAAGCCGCAGCGATTTCAGAAATCGCTCAGCAACCGTGTCAGCTTCATCGCAACTGATCAGGTCACCGCCGGCGCCCTGCGGCCGGCAGTCGATCGACACCAGATAGGGCGCGCCATGACGGTCAAACGTAAAGCGCAAGGCGCGATCATGAATGACCCGCCGCACGTTTGGGCTCAACTCGGGAAATCGGCCGTCAATCACCCCGATCGGTGGCGACGGATCAGACAGCACGTAGAACAGCGATGATCCTGACATCGTCACCGCCACGTCACCGCGCGCCGTGACGCCGGCCAACTTTGCGACCTCCGCTGCCGGCATGTTGAACGAGGCATCATACCCAGCGGGCCCCGGTTTGAAGTATTTGAACGCGGTGAAGCCGTTGAGATAGTCGGCTGTCGGTCCCGCGCCGTTGGGGGACAGACGGTCTCTGAGGTAGCGCGCCACATCGAACGGCAACAGCACTGGCGTTGGACTGGAGACGGCATTGGCGAACCGCTCGCCAATCAGTTGATTGACCGCCGCTTGCAGATCCGCGTCGCGCAGGACTTGGAACCGCAGCTTGAGCAACGCAATCCTGGCACGCTCCGCAAGACTGAGCCGGCCTTGTGCGCGCCCGGCCTCGATGACCGGCCGGTACGCCTCGAAGTCGGCAAGCGTCGAGGACCAGTCGATGGCCACGGCTTCAACCGTTGGCAGCCGCATCGTTTGCGCAGCCGCAACGCACGGCACCATGAGTGTCAAGGCCAGCGCAACCCCGCGCCCAGCCGAGTGCACCGTGCGGCGGAAATCTCCGAACATGCGTGTCGCCCCAGGCCGTCTCACAATGACTTGGTCAGTAGAATTAAACCGCAAACCCACAAGTCGCAACCAACGCGGGCAAAAAAGTAAAACCCGCGCGTCTGCGTGAGCAGCCACTCGGGTCTAGACTATTCGATATCATCGACGGCCGCTGTCGGCCGCAAGCCGGTCAACGATTTCTTGGCTCATCGTCAGACTACTCAAGTCACTACGAACAGCAGAGGTGTCAAACCTTCGGCATCGTCGGCGCGGCGGCCATCATCAAACGGCTGAGCTCCTGCGCCTGCGTGGCATAGGCTTGCATCTGGACTTGGGCATAGCGGCTCTGAATGCCCATAATGTCCTGGATATCCTTAGCTGCTGCGAGTTCCGTCGCCATGTTGAAACAAGCATCGGCGTTCTGCTTGGCAAAGCGCGAGGCGCGCTCTTGCACAGACTTGAAACCGGCGGTCGCCTCGTTCTGCGGAATGGCAGCTGTCCACATGCCTGCGGCTTTCGCCATGGCGTCCAAAAACTGAGCATAAGACGAGCGTGCCTGCTCGACATTCTTTTCAGCCAACTCGCGCAGCTGCTGCGGCATTTCGAAGGGGTTATTCTGTACCATAGTGTAGTCTCCAATCGATCAAGCCAATCAAACAGCCGAACACTGCCCAACGATTAGCGTATTCTCCGTCCGGCGACTACCGGTGATTTTTCGCCCCCCCCACCACGGGCATCCGACCTATGCGGACACCCTGCCGTGACAAGCGGCAGGCAGCAAGCCTATGGTCTTTTTCCGATACCCTTAGTCCCCTGCGCGCGGAGGCCGTCTTTCATGGTCACTATCAAGGCCGAGAGCATGTCGGCCTTCGTCGCCGATATCTTCACCCAAGCCGGAACCTCCCGCGCGGAAGCAGACCGCATCGGCAAGTACCTCGTCATTGCCAATCTAACCGGCCATGACAGCCATGGTGTCCAGCGCGTGCCCCGCTACCTGCAATGGCTCAGCGAAGGCATTTTCGTCGCCGACCGCGTCGTCAACATCGTCACTGAAACACCGGTATATGCCGTCGTCGACGGCTTGCACGGCTTTGGCCAGACAGTTGCCCCGCAAGCCGTCGAAATCGGCATCGCCAAATGCAAGGCCATGGGCCTCGCGATGGTCGCCCTCAGAAATGCCGGCCACATCGGCCGCGTCGGCGACTGGGCGGAAATGGCCGCCGCCGCTGGCTTCGTCTCGGTCCACTTCGTTAACGCTGCGGGATCGTCGCTTGTCGCGCCCTTTGGTGGTGTCGATCGCCGCTTCTCAACGGCACCCTACTGCGTTGGCGTGCCGCGCCCCGGCGCCCCGCCCCTGGTGCTTGATTTCGCCACCTCCGTCGTCGCCGAAGGCAAAGTCCTTAACGCCAGCTTCGGCGGCAAGCAGCTGCCCGCCGACGCCCTCATCGGTCCTGATGGCAAAGCAAGCACCGACCCCCACCTCCTCTATGGTGACTATACCCCCTCTGGACCGCGCGACTACCGCCAGGGCGCCGGCGCCATCCGCGCCTTCGGTGATCACAAAGGCTCTGGCCTCGCCTTTATGTGTGAACTGCTGGGCGGCTCGCTTACGGGCACCGGTGCGACCGCGGAAGGCCGCCGTTTTGCCAATGGCATGCTCTCGTTTTACGTTGACCCCGTTCGCATTGACCCGGAGGGCTTTTTCCCCGCCGACGTCACCAGGTACACCGCCCACGTCAAAGCCTCACGCCCGGTGGCTGCCGGTGGCGAAGTGCTGGTTCCTGGCGAGCCAGAACTGCGCATGCGCGCCGAACGCGGCAAACATGGGCTGCCGTTGCCAGACGACACCTGGGCCGCCATCGTCGAAGCCGCAAAAGCCACTGGCATCAGCGACGCGCGCATCAAGGTGGCTATGGGATGACACGTTACTCGGCATGCCGGTTCCTTGCGGTCGCGACACTGCTGCTTTGGGCGGCACTGCATCGGCCGGCTTTCGCCGAGGAACCAGCGCCACCAGCCGTGCATGTCGTTTCCTTTGGCCTTTACGGTGGCCAAGACCTGTTCAAGCGCGAAGCGACCGCAGTCGCCAAGGTCATCGCCCGCCAGTACGGCTGGTCCGGCCATGTCGTCGTGCGCGCCAACGACAGCAAGAACTCCGAGGCTGGTCCGACGGACTTGCGCGACACGCTAACGAACGTGGCCGAAGGCATGGATCGCGACCAGGACATTCTGTTCCTGTTTCTGACTTCTCATGGCACCAAGGACGGCATCGTCATCAGCCGCCGTGGCGACAAGCGCTATTGGCTGCTATCGCCACAACTCTTGAAGCGATTGCTCGATGCCACTGGCGTTCGCCATCGCGTCGTTGTGCTTTCAGCCTGCTATGCCGGCGTTTTTGCCAAGGACTTGGCCCGCGACACGACGCTGCTCATCACTGCCGCCGATGCCAACCACACCTCCTTCGGCTGCAGCGACGACAACAAGGGCGACTACACTTATTTCGGCGACGCGCTTTTCGGCGAGAGCTTGCGGCCAGGCGTACCTCTCGAGGTGGCGTTCCGCTCGGCCTACCAACGCATTGCCAAGCGCGAGGCAGCCGAACGCTTGCCCGGCTCCAACCCGCAACTGCTCGGCGGCAAGCTAGTTCTCGAGCAGTTGGCGCGCGTGCGGTAGGGCGAACACATCATGGCCTACGATGAAAGCACCGCCGCGCGCGTTCGTGACCACCTTGCCGGACAGCAGGGCATCAGCGAGAAGACGCTCATGGGCGGCCGATGCTTCATGGCCGGACAATCGATGTGCTGCTCGGTCAGTGGCAGCGGCGGCCTCCTGGTGCGAATCAGCCCTGACGGCTACGAGGCCGCACTTGCCAAAACTCACGTCGAACCGATGATGATGGGCAGGCGCACGATGCGCGGCTTTGTGTGCGTCGCACCCGACGGCTACCGGACGGCTGCACAACTAGCCAAATGGCTCGCGCTCGGCCTTGCTGCCGCAAGGGCGCAGCCGCCCAAACCGTCACGGCAAAAGATACGGCCTGCCGGGTCATTGACCGCGGATAGCAAATCCCGAGCCTGACAATACAGGCCGACGCGAACAGCAATTCCCACCAAAGGATCCCGACATGATCGACAAAAAACTCCTCGAAACGCTCCGCACTTTCGACACGCCGACTATTTGCAACGCGCTTGAGATCGTCGCCCCTGATCGCCGCCTGACAGGCTTCACCGTCCGCCCGCTGGTGTGCCCCTTCCCTGACCTGCCGCCGATGGTCGGCTACGCAAAGACCGCGACCATACGAGCCACGCATGCCCATGAGCTCGTGGGTACCAAGGCGCGCGACCAGCGCCTCGCCTACTACGAATACATGGCCGCAGCGCCTGCACCGAGCATCTGCGTGATCCAGGATCTCGATGGCGGCGACATCGGCTTCGGCGCCTTCTGGGGCGAAGTGCAGTCGACCGTGCACAAAGCGCTCGGCTTGCAAGGCGTCGTCACCGATGGCTGCATCCGCGACATACCGCAGTGGGCCCCGGGCTTCCACGCTCTTGCCGGCTCCATCGCGCCGAGCCATGCCCACGTGCACCTGGCGGGCTTCGGCCAAGAGGTGCGCGTTGCCGGCATGCTTGTCAGAAGCGGCGATCTCATCCACGCTGACCGCCACGGCGCCGTTGTCATCCCTCACGCCGCCGCCGCCAAAATCCCCGCCGCCTGCGATCTGCTGACGCGCAAGGAAGCCGCCATCCTCGACATCGCTAGAAAGCCCGGCTTCACCGTCGCCATGCTCCGCGAAGCCTTCGCCAAGCAAGACGATATCCACTGATCACTTTCTTGCCCTCCGATCAAAGAGACCCACCCATGCGTACCAACGAACTCAAGAAAAAACTCGCCGCCGGCACCCAGGCGCTGAACGGCTGGATCGCCGTGCCCAACAGCTTCCAGGCTGAGGTGTACGCCTCTTGCGGCTGGGACAGCGTCACCATCGACATGCAGCACGGCGCCTCCGACATCAACGATCTGATCCCGCTGTTGCAAGCCATTCAGCTCAACAACATCACCTCCATGGTCCGCGTACCCTGGAACGAGCCGAGCGTGATCATGCGCGTGCTCGACGCCGGCGCCTGGGGCATCATTTGCCCCATGGTCAACACCGTGGCGGAAGCCGAGGCCCTCGTTGCCGCCGGCCGCTACCCGCCCCGTGGCAATCGCTCGAACGGACCCTTCCGTGCCAGCCAGGTGGCCGGCGCCGACTACCAATCGAGAGCTGATGGTGAAGTGCAGTTGTTCGCGATGATCGAAACCAAGGAAGCGATCAAGAACCTCGATGCGATCCTCGCCGTAAAAGGCCTTGACGGTGTCTACGTCGGGCCGACCGATCTCGCTCTCAGCTACGGCAAGCCCGCCACCCTCGATCCCACTGACGCCGAAGTGCTGACGTTGATGAAGAAGATCGTGACCTCTGCAAAGAAAGCCGGAAAGATTGCCGGCGTGCACACCGACGGCCCGAAAACCGCCCACAAGCGCTTTGCCGAGGGCTATCAGTTCTGCACGCTCATTAACGATATACGGTTGCTGGCAATGGCCGCCACCAATGCCGTTCGCGAAGCCCGTGGCCAAGGCAAGGCCGATGGCTCGAAGTCGTACTAAGCGCGCCGTCCCCGGCGCGTTGCTCACAAATCCGGAGGATGCCGGGCGCGGGACTTAACGAACTGGTCTTAACGATAAGGTGGGCCTCCCGCCCATCTCTCGGACCATAGCAAAAAGGTAGCATACAAGGGTCACCCTCGTATAGCTGGGTGATTACCTAGGTCCGCCACCAGCACCGCTTCCGGAGCAATTTTCAGTCATCTGATGCAGCCCTGCAATTCGACTCTCGCCCCGCCATCGCGTCTCTAGCTGGACGCGACGGTTCCCGCGGTGTCGACACGCCAAGGGATGAAAAGGGAACGCGGTTAGTGTGTGCGTGGCAAGCCGCAAGGCAATCCACAATCGCTCGATCCCGCGGCTGCCCCCGCAACTGTAAGCGGCGAGCATTGGCCCCATTGCCACTGCGTTCGTATGTTCCGGCGGATTGAGAAATCTGCACGGGACGCGGGCGGCGGGAAGGCGGGCTAACGCGTTTGAGCCGCAAGCCAGGAGACCTGCCGCCGCGTGTCGCCCAATTTTCCGTGCGGGGTGCGCGGGGAAGCGGATGATCGTAGCGGCGACGACGCAGTCACAGGTGGAGTTCGTCGTCAGGCCGTTGCGTATGCGTTTTCATTGAGCAGTCGATTTCTACGCGTGCCGTTGGGTGCGCGTTGGAGAAGACGTATCTTTGCTGGCGCCTCAAATTGTCCTGCCGCGACTCCCGCGCCGTTAACGGGGTCCGCAGCTATGCATTTCACGTCCAAAGTCTCACTTAAAGCTAGTATTGCCGCTCTGGCAGCCGCCACCGCTCCAGCTCACGCGCAGCAGCCCATCACGCTGCCCGGCATCGTGATTCAGGGCGCGACGCTGGAAAAAGCGCCCGTCGCCCGCAGTCCCGCACCGGCAGCGGCCGATGCGGGTGATACGACCCCGGCGCCAAAGCCGAAAGCGCAACCGGGCGCATCCGCGGCGGCAGTACAAGCCGAGCCTCTGGCCGGCACCACCAACGATCGTCTGATCGCCGGCATCCCCGCCGCCCAGATCGGCACGGCCGTTACCGTTGTCACAGCCAAAGACATCGAGCAGCAGCAGGCCCGCACGGCAGCTGATGTGCTCAGCGCACTGCCCGGCGTCACCGTCACGCCAACTGGCAGCGTCGGCAGCATCACGCAAGTCCGCATTCGCGGTGCCGAGGGCCGTCACACGCGCGTCTTGATCGACGGCGTCGAAGCCAACAGCACAAAAGACGCCGAGTTCGATTTCTCCAACCTCTCACCCGAAGACATCGAGCGCATCGAAATCATTCGTGGCCCCATGAGTGCACTCTACGGCTCCGGTGCCGTCGGTGGCGTCATCAACATCGAGACGAAAGCGGCCCGCGGTCCGCTGGCGCTATCGCTGCGCACGGAATTCGGCTCGTTCGGCACCAAGGATGTGGCCGCTCGTCTTGGCGGCGGCAACGACAGCGGCTTCATCTCGCTGACCAGCCAGGTTCGCGACGTGCGCGGCTTCGTTGTGGCACCCGGCGGCGCGATCGGCCAGCCAACGACGTTGCAGACCTACGGTCTCCGCGCCGGCGTCACCGTGGCACCAGCAGCTAAGCTCGATATGACGCTCCGCTACACTGACAAGCGGGCCGGCATCACCGGCTTTGGCGACGCCGATCCGTCACCCACCAAGCCGTTCCAGACTGCCGACGACTCCAAGGGAGAACTCGTGCAGCGCACACTGCTCGGCGGCATTCGTTTGAGCTGGGATAGTTTCGGCGGCGCACTGACCCAGGAACTCAAAACCAACTACACCAGCGACGTCTCAGCCACGCGTCTGCAACCCGTCGTCGGCTTCAATGCCGGCACGATCAACAACATCCGCGACGAAGGCGATCGTCTCAACTACGGCTACTCAGCCACGTACCGCCTGCCAACCGACCCTGCGTTCGGCCGCCACGCGGTCACGGGCCTGATCGACAAGCAAACCGAAACGTTCAAGCCATTCTCCGACTTTGACACCAGCTTCGGCGACTACAACGGCGATGGTAAAACCCGCACTCGCAATCGTCTGTCTTATGCTGGCGAATTGCGCAGCACCTTTGCAGATCGCCTCACCCTGTCCGCCGGCGCCCGCCGCGACGACAACGACACCTTCGAGGACTTCACCACCTGGCGCACGTCAGCCAGCTTCGATTGGAGAGAAACCGGCCTGCGCCCGCACGCCAGCTACGGCACCGGCGTGAAGCTGCCCGGCCTCTACGACCAGTTCGGGCCCAATTCGGCCAACTACCAGTCAAACCCACTCCTGCGCCCGGAGACAAGCAACGGCTACGACGTCGGCATCGAGCAGAAACTTTTGGGCGGCCGCGCGCTGGTCGATGTCACCTATTTCAGCGCCGACCTGAAGGATAAGATTGCGCTCAACGGTTTCGATCTCACGACCTTCAAATCGTTCCCGACCAACGCCGTCGGCCTCAGCACGCGCCGCGGCGTGGAAGTCTCCGCGCAATATCAGGTCACGCCAGCACTGTTCCTCGGCGCGGCTTATACCTACACAGAGGCCAAGGCACCGGACGGCAGGCCAGAAGTGCGCCGCGTGCCCCATGGTGGCCGCGTCGAAGCGCGCTATCTGTTCGACGAAGGCAAGGGCACCTTGAGCGTCGCCGCCATCGGCAACAGCCGCACACCGGATGTCGCCTTCTCCAACGACGGCTTGTTCAATCGCTCCACCGTCTATCTCGACGGCTACTGGAAACTGCAGCTGGGCGCGAGCTACAAGATCCAGCCCAATGTCGAACTCTATGGCCGCCTGGAAAACACCCTTGGTGCGAAGTACCAGGAAGTCTACGGCTACAACACCGCAGGCTTCGGCGCCTACGCGGGCGTCAAGATCAAGTTCGATGATCTGCTGGGCACCGGCAACAAGTAAGTCTGCACACGAGGCGAAAGTGGCCAGCAATCAACGAACAGTTCGGCGATGGCTGGCCACCGCACTTTTGCTCGGCGTGAGTTGTGCAGCGAGCAGCTTAGCGCACGCCGCTCCCCCCCAACGCATCGTCTCGCTCAATCTGTGTGTCGACCAGATCCTGGTCGATCTGGTGCCACCCGAGCGCATCGCTGCTGTCACCCATCTCGCAGCCGACGCCTCCGTATCGGCTGCGCCTGAAAAACTCGCGCGCTTCTCAGCCACCCGCGGCGCCGCCGAAGATGTCTTGGCCCGCGACCCTGACCTCATTATTGCAGGCGTCTACACCACACCGGCCACCGTCGATCTGTTGCGCCGCCTTGGCCGGCGCATCGTGGTCGTGCCGTTACCTGACACCATCGCTGGCATCCGCGATCTGATCGGCATGATCGCCGGCGCGGTCGAAGAACCAGCCGCCGGCCGCTCCCTCATCGCCGCTATGGACGCACGCCTTGCGGCAACCCGCCCCGGCACCCTCAGGGCCACCGCCGCGCGGCCATCCGCCCTCATTTATCAGGTCAACAACTACGTCACCGGTGGCGGCTCACTGTTCGACGAAGCCCTCGATCGCGCCGGCTTCCGCAACGCCGGCCGCGACGTGATACGGCTGGCGAGCGGCCGCACCAGCCTGGAGTTCATCATCGCGACGCCGCCCGACGTCATTGTGCTGGCGTCGCAGCCTGATGCCTACGCATCCGTCGTTGGCGACAATCTCCGCCATCCTGCACTCACCCAACGCCTCGCGCAGACACCCAATATCGTTCTGCCCTGGTCGCTTTCGCTGTGCGGCACCCACCACATCGCCACCGCCGTCGAGACACTGGCCGCCGCACGCAAAGCCGTACTCGCCGCACCGAAAGCCGGCCAATGACCGAGCTTCCGCGCAAACTCCTCCTCTGGCTCGCCCTCGGCGTTGCTGCTGGCTTCGTCCTTTCGCTGATCGTCGGCCACGGACGCATCGGCTTCGGCGGCGATGCCGAAGCGCGCGCCCTCATCCTCCGCGAGATCCGGCTGCCGCGCGCCGTGCTCGGCGCTCTCGTCGGTGCAGCCCTCGGCATGGCTGGCGCAGCCCTGCAAGGGTTTCTCCGCAACCCGCTTGCCGAACCCGGCATCATCGGCGTGTCGGGCGGCGCAGCCCTTGGTGCCGTACTCGCCATCCACCTCGGGCTGGCGCAATTGTTCCCCGCCGCATTGCCACTGGCAGGCTTGGTCGGCGCAGCCATCGCGACCCTGCTGGTCGTCGCCCTCGCTGGCGAGAGCACTGGCCCGGTGCCGTTGATGCTGGCCGGCGTTGCGATCTCAAGCCTGACCAGCGCCCTCATCGCCCTGGCACTCAACCTGTCATCGAACCCTTTTGCCGCCGCCGAGAGCGTGGTGTGGATGATGGGCTCACTCACCGATCGCAGCCTGACGCATGTTGCTTTTGCTGGACCGCTCATTGCCGGGGGACTCTACCTGCTCATCGGCCTCGGCCGCACGCTGGATGCCCTGACACTTGGCGACGAAGCAGCTGCCAGCCTCGGCATTGACCTGAACGCAGCCCGGCAGCGGCTCGTCGCAGGCATCGCCCTAGCCATCGGCGCCGCGACAGCCGTCACCGGCATCATCGGCTTCGTCGGCCTCGTCGTCCCGCATGTCCTCCGCCCCTACGTCGGCAACCGGCCGAGCCACCTGCTGCCGGCCAGCGCCCTTGGCGGCGCGATCCTCGTGTTGCTGGCCGACGCCGCGTTGCGGTTCGCCTCGCCCTGGATCGATGTCCGCATCGGCGTCCTGACCGCCATTCTCGGCGCGCCATTCTTCATCGCACTGGTTCTGCGGCTCCGGCAGGAGCTCGTGCCATGACGGTTCTGGCAACAGTCGAAAACGTCACCGCAGAACTGGGCGGCCGCCTGGTGCTGCGCGACGTCTCCCTCGCTCTGACGCCGGGCGAAGTGGTTGCCGTCGTCGGACCGAACGGCGCCGGCAAGTCGTCACTGCTTCGCGTGTTCGCCGGCCTGTTGCAGCCAAGCCGCGGCACCGTTGCACTGGCAGGCACATCCCTCACAAGCAGACCCGCCTCCGAACGCGCCTGCGCGATCGCCTACCTGCCACAGCAGCGGTCGATCCATTGGCCGCTCGCCTCACGGGAGATCGTCAAACTGGGCCGCCTGCCGCATCAAGCACTCGGCCGCACCACGTCCGCGCGTGATGCCGCAACCGTCGCAGCGGCCATGGCCGCCATGGACGTCACAGCCTTCGCTGACCGCTCCATCCTGGCGCTCTCCGGTGGCGAACAAGCGCGTGTGCTGATGGCGCGCGCCCTTGCGCAAGAACCGCAACTGCTGATCGCTGACGAGCCCACCGCCGGCCTCGACTTGGCGCACCAGTTCGCCCTGTCCTCAGTCCTGCGCAAACGCGCTGGCGCTGGCGTCTCATGCCTCGTTGCGCTTCACGATCTGTCGCTGGCCGCCCGTGTTGCCGATCGCATTGTCATGATGGCCGCGGGTCAGATTGTCGCGGACGGCACCGCGTCCGATGTGCTGACCAGCGCCCGCATTGCCGCGGTTTACGGTGTCGATCTGCAGGTGTCCACGATCGGCGGCACGATGGTTTTTGTGCCACACGCCCATTAGCGCGCCATGCCATGCCGCCGCAGCGCCACACTCACGCACCCAGCGTCTGTTAGTGTAAATTCAATCCAGTCACGCCGAGCGGGGACAGCTGCGGTGAAACACAAGCCTATCCATCTCAATCTCGCGCTGCAGGGCGGCGGGTCACACGGCGCCTTTACCTGGGGCGTTCTCGACCAGCTGCTGGCCGACGAGCACCTCTCCATCGGCTGGATCAGCGCCAC
Source organism: uncultured Alphaproteobacteria bacterium (assembly GCA_963847145.1). Taxonomy (GTDB): domain Bacteria; phylum Pseudomonadota; class Alphaproteobacteria; order Rhizobiales; family Hyphomicrobiaceae; genus JABFRJ01. Next base: position 388,243 of record CAWJYN010000007.1, on the reverse strand, counting down.
CAGCGCCGGCGCACTCAATGCCGTCGCCCTCGCTGCCGGGCTCGCCGATGGCGGTCGCGAGGGTGCCCGCGCCAAGCTCGCGCAAGTGTGGGACGCCGTCGCGAAAGCCAGCTCACCTGAGATCATGAAACTCAATCCGCTGCTGGCCGGCATGAGCCGCTCCGGCGCGCTCGCCCAAATGGCCCAGATGTTCTCGCCCTATGATCTCAATCCGCTCGGCATTGATCCGTTGCGCCGCTTGATCGAAGCGCACATCGACTTCGAACTGATCCGCTCCACCAAGGGCCCGGAACTGCTGATTGCTGCGACACACGTTGCAAGCGGCACGCCCCGTTTGTTCCGCCGCAGCGAACTGACCATTGAGGCCGTGCTTGCTTCAGCCTGCCTGCCAACCGTCCAGCACGCCGTCGAGATCGAGGGTGAAGCCTACTGGGATGGTGGCTTTTCGGCCAATCCGGACCTGCAGACGGTGGCTGCAGAGAGCCCGGCGGAAGATACGCTGATTGTGCAAATCGTACCGCTGCTGCGCCCGCAGAAGCCAACGTCGGCGCGCGAGATCGGCGGCCACGTCAGCCACCTCACGTTCAATCAGCCGTTTGTGCGCGAGTTGCAGCAGATCGAAACGATCCGCCGGCTGGCCTCGCGCCGCCGGGGGCTTTTCGGTGGTGCCATTGATGGCCGCGATGCGCGCATCGCCGCGCACCGCTTTCACTTGATCGAAGCTGGCCGCTACACCAACTCGCTGCCCGTCGAGAGCCGCGGCAAACCGGAAACGGAGTTACTGACCTACCTGCAAAGCGCTGGCGCATCCGAAGCCGGCAAATGGCTGGAGCGTTGCAGGTCGGCTATTGGTGTTCGCGACACCGCCGATATCACCCAGCGCCTTGCAGCCCATCGCGACGCAGCCCTTCCCAGCAGTGGCAAAGCCCCCGGTGTCGCGGCATAGAGTGCTTCCGGGAAAAGTGTGCGCGGTTTTCCCGATAAGAAGCGCTACAAGCAAAGAGCTAGGGTCGTTCCCCGATTCCAACAAGAGCGGAACGACCCTAGCGGGCGGCAGCGCCACGAATTGACCCCAGACTTGAATTGTTGGGCCCAGGATGCGAGGTCTGCACAACAAACGTGCTGCGTCGATCACGACTCACTCCCGGAGCATGCCCGATGGCTCTCGAAATCCACCAGTTTCCCTGCCTGCAGGACAATTTCGGCGTGCTCATCCACGATACCGATCGCGGCGTCACCGCCTCCATCGACGCCCCGGAAACCGATGCCGTCCGCGCCGCCCTCAAGCAGAAAGGCTGGACACTCAGCTACATTTTAACGACGCACCACCACGCCGACCACACCGACGGCAATCTCGCGCTGAAAGCCGACAGCGGCTGCGTGATCATTGGCCCGAAAGCGGAAGCCGCAAAAATCCCTGGTATCGATAGCGAAGTCGCCGATGGCAATGCCTTCCGGCTCGGCTCGTTCCAGGTGCAGGTGCTCGACACGCCGGGGCATACCAACGGCCACATTTCGTTTTACATCCCACAGGCCGGCGTTGCCTTCGTCGGCGACACCATGTTCGCACTTGGCTGCGGCCGCGTCATCGAAGGCACCAACGAGATGATGTGGTCGTCGCTAGCCAAGCTGATCGCGCTGCCACCGGCGACAAGAATTTACTGCGGTCACGAATACACCCTCGCCAATGCCAAGTTCTCACTCACCATCGAGCCGGAGAATGAAACGCTTGTCGCGCGTGCGGCAACCATCGAAAAACTGCGCGCTGCCGGCAATGCCACGCTGCCGACCACCATCGGCGAAGAACTGGCAACCAGCCCCTTCGTCCGCGTGAAGTCAGCGGCTATCCGCAAACGCCTGAACCTCGTCGATGCCCCCGACTGGCAAGTGTTCGCCGAAGTCCGCACGCGCAAGAACAAGGCCTAGTCAACACTCACCGCATCCCACTTGTTTCGTCATCCCGGCGCAGGCCGGGACCCACGGCAACTCCGGATCCAGCAATGCCGCAAGACGCTAAGTCCCGTCTCTTCGTCGCCCTCGACATGCCGGACGTGGCCGGCGCCGAAGTGATGGTCGCCAAACTCGGCAGCGATGCACAGGCCTACAAGATCGGACTTGAGCTATTGTTCGGCGGCGGCATCGCGCTGGCACAAAAGCTGGCGCGCGGCGGCAAGTCCGTCTTCCTCGACATGAAACTGCTCGACATCCCCAACACAGTGGAAAAAGCAGCGGCCAATATTGCCGGATTAGGACTTGGGTTTCTGACCGTGCACGGCACAGATCGCAAAACCCTTGATGCGGCAGTCCGCGGCCGCGGAAAAAGCAACTTGAAACTGCTCGCCGTCACTGTCCTCACCAGCCTCGACAGCCTCGATCTTATCGAGCAAGGCATCAGCGGCACGACGCCATCAAAGCTCGTTGTCCGTCGCGCATTGATGGCCAAGGCGTCTGGCTTCGATGGCGTCATCGCCTCCGGCCTGGAGGCCGCAGAAGTGCGCGCCGCCACTGGTCCCGATTTCCTGATTGTCACACCCGGCATCCGTCTCAAAGCGGGTGCTGACAAAGATCAAGCCCGCGTCGTCACCCCCACCGATGCCATCCGCAACGGCGCCAGCCATCTCGTCGTCGGCCGCCCGATCACGGGTGCATCGAACCCCGCCGCCGTCGCGCGCGCGATCACCGCTGAAATTGCGGCGGCTGCCTGATCGCTTTGCCGCGACTGGAAAACCGGCACCCGCCGTGATAGCCTCCATCCATGAACCAACGTGTCAAATCCCTCGTCGACGAAGCCCGCAAGCTCACTCCTGATGAGCAGTGGGAGCTGTTGCGGCAGTTGCACGAAGTCGTCGAAGACGACGAGGTGGCAGAGGGCACGCCCGAAGAGATCGAGGCTGCTTGGATGGAGGAAGTGGGGCGCCGGATCGATCGTGCAGAACGGGGTGAGGGGCAGTCGTATTCATCTGAGGAAGTTGTGGCCGCCGCCCGCGCCAAGATTGCCGCGGCCATGAAGGCAAAAGCATGAGGATCATCTTTCGGGATGATGCACGCGCTGAATTTGATGATGCTTTGTCATACTACAACGAACGTGACCCCGCCGTTGCTGCCGGATTTGTCGCGGACTACCAGAAACTGGAAACACAACTCCTTCAATTTCCCAATGCTGGCGTGCTCGTTGCTCGCAACGGCCGCCGGGTGATCTTTAGCAAATACCCCTACCAACTCATCTATCGTGTCGAGGGCGACGAGATCATCATCTACGCCGTCGCCCACCAGAAGCGCCGCCCGGGTTATTGGCGCAAGCGCGTGACGCCAAACCGATAATCTGCTACGTCGAAATCATGAACCAACGTGTCAAATCCCTCGTCGACGAAGCCCGCAAACTCACCCCTGATGAGCAGTGGGAGCTGTTGCGGCAGTTGCACGAAGTCGTCGAAGACGACGAGGTGGCAGGGGGCACGCCCGAAGAGATCGAGGCTGCCTGGATGGAGGAAGTCGAGCGGCGTGCGGCGGCCGTTGCAAGGGGTGAGTTGCACCTAGTCGACTTCGACGTCGCCATGCGCCGGGCCATGGACGGGATCAGGAAACGGTGAGGATCAGGCTTGAAGCCGCTGCTGATGATGAATTGGCGGCAGCCACCGCCGCGATAGACGCCGCCCGCGAAGGCCATGGGGTACTTTTCGGGGCCGAAGTTGATGCTGCTGGAAAGCAGCTGATCGATTTTCCGCGGTCCGGGCAAATGCTCCGAGGAAGCTTCCGACGCATTCTGCTCGATCGCTTCCCCTACCAACTCATCTATCGCGTCGAGGGCGACGAGATCGTCATTTACGCCATAGCCCACGCAGAAGCGCCGCCCCGGCTACTGGCGCAAGCGCGTATCGCCAAAAGGTTAACAGCGCACAACCTCCGCCTGGACGCTCACGCCTCATACGTTCGACCCGTTTACCGCTCGCGCGGCTGCGACTAGAACGAACGGGCAGCTTTGCGGCAGTGTCGCAGCTGCAGCCTGCCTAACCTGCCCCTGCCAGAGAGCATCCGACCCAAATGTTCAAAAAAATCCTCATCGCCAACCGGGGCGAGATCGCCTGCCGCGTCATCAAGACCGCCCGCAAGATGGGCATCAAGACCGTCGCCGTCTATTCCGACGCCGACCGCGACGCGCTGCATGTGGAGATGGCCGACGAGGCTGTCCACATCGGCCCGCCGGCCGCCAGCGAGAGTTATCTGGTCATCGCCAAGATCATCGCTGCCTGCAAGCAAACCGGTGCGGAAGCCGTGCATCCGGGCTACGGCTTCCTCTCCGAGCGCGAAGCCTTCCCGCGTGAACTCGCCGCCCACGGCCTTGTCTTCATCGGCCCCAACCCCGGCGCCATTGCCGCCATGGGCGACAAGATCGAAAGTAAGAAAGCAGCAGCCCGCGCCAAGGTCTCCACCGTCCCCGGCCACCTCGGTGAAATTTCTGACAGTGCCCACGCCGTTCGCATCGCCAAGGAAGTCGGCTACCCGGTGATGATCAAGGCCTCGGCCGGCGGCGGCGGCAAGGGCATGCGCGTCGCCTACAACGATGCGGAATGCGTCGAAGGCTTCGGCCTCGCCCGCTCGGAAGCGAAAACGTCGTTCGGTGACGACCGCATCTTCATCGAAAAGTTCATCGAGAACCCGCGGCACATCGAAATCCAGATCCTCGGCGACAAACACGGCAACATTGTCTACTTGGGCGAGCGCGAATGCTCGATCCAGCGGCGCAACCAGAAGGTCATCGAGGAAGCGCCGTCGCCGCTGCTCGATGAGAAAACCCGCAAAGCCATGGGCGAACAGGCCGTCGCGCTGTCCCGCGCCGTTGGCTACGACAGCGCCGGCACCGTCGAATTCGTCGCCGGCCAGGACAAATCGTTCTTCTTCCTCGAGATGAACACCCGCCTGCAGGTCGAACATCCCGTCACCGAGATGATCACCGGCATCGATCTCGTCGAGCAGATGATCCGCGTGGCGGCCGGCGAGAAGTTGCCGTTCAAGCAGTCTGATATTCGCCTCAATGGCTGGGCCGTCGAAAGCCGCATCTACGCCGAGGATCCCTATCGCAACTTCCTGCCCTCCATCGGCCGGCTGACCAAATACCGCCCACCCGCCGAAGGCCGCCTTGAAGGCGGCACCGTCCGCAACGACACCGGCGTGTTCGAGGGCGGCGAGATCTCGATGTACTACGACCCGATGATCGCTAAACTCGTCACCCACGCACCGACCCGCCTCGCCGCCATCGATCTGCAGGCCCAGGCGCTCGACGCCTTTGCCATCGATGGCATCCAGCACAACATCCCGTTCCTGACCTCACTCATGCAGCACCCGCGCTGGCGCTCAGGCAACATCTCGACTGGCTTCATCAAGGAAGAATTCCCGTCCGGCTTCCAGCCGCGCGCGACCGAAGGCGCCGAACTCGAAACCATGATCGCCGTCGCCGCCGCCATCGATCACTTGGGCAACATGCGTCGCCGCGCCATCAGCCATCAGATGGCCGGCCCTGCCGTCCGCTTCGCCATCCATCGTGTCGTCTCGATTGGCGGCCACGCGCGCGCCGTCCAGGTTGAAGGCGGCATCGGCAGCCCCACCATCGTCACCCTGCTCGGCGACAAGGGCGCACCAGGCCGCAAGCTGACCCTCGTTTCCGCCTATTGGCCCGGCGAACCGCTCTGGCAAGGCACCATCGACGGCAAGCCTCTGTCATTGCAGGTGCGGCCCGTGCTCAACGGTGTCGACCTCGCCTATCGCGGCATGTCCGCCAAGGCCTATGTCTACACCGCCCGCGAAGCTGAACTGGCAGCCCTCATGCCGGCCAAAGCGGCAGCCGACATGTCCAAGTTCCTGCTCTGCCCCATGCCTGGCCTCGTCAAAGCCGTCCACGTGGCCGAGGGCGCCGAAATCAAAGCCGGCGATCCCCTCGCCGTGGTCGAAGCCATGAAGATGGAAAATGTGCTCCGCGCCGAACGCGACGGCGTGGTCAAAGCCATCAAGGCCAAAGCCGGCGAAAGCCTCGCCGTCGATGCGGTCATCATGGAATTCGCCTGAAACCGCCCCTGGACCATTGAAAAGAAAGCGCTTTTAACAGGTCCGTAACCACCTTTGGTAATCTGGCATCAACCCTGTCCTGGCAAAATCCGGTCAAAGCGTATCCGGAGTACCACCATGGGCCTGATGACCAGTTTGGACCTCTCTTCCACCTTCGACACCGCGCGGACGGCCGTTACCCGGTTCGACGTCACCGCTGCGCGCGCGTCAATCAAGCGCGCGCTGGCTAACGCGTGGCCCGCGCTCTGCGAAATTTCCGATCCCCGCGGCCGCTGCAATCGCAAGGCTTTTCTCACGATCGCGCTGGCATTCCTTGCCATTCAGGTCGCTATCGCAGCGCTCCTCTGGCTGTTCGACATTGAGACCTCCACCACCACCAACCTGTTGCTCAATGCACCCATCGCGTGGATCGGCTCGACCGTCTGTCTCAAACGCCTCCACGACGTCGGCCTGCGCGGCTGGTGGCTGCCCGGCGCCGCCACCATCTGGTTTGCCGCCGCCATGTTGATCGCCATGATCGTCTCGATCATCTTGGGCGAAGACGCCTTGCAACAGGGCCAACCCGCTTTTTACGCCGTCTTCGCGGTTATCACCCTGCCGGCCTTCGGTGCGCTGCTCTGGCTGCACACCGCGCCCAGCGTCACAACCGCCAATCGCTTCGGCCCCGTCACCGGTCCACGCGGCCTCTCGATGCCGGAACGCAAGCGCGCCGCACACGCCTCCGTCTTGGTCGATGGCGCCTTAACCGCCTGAGCCCCACTGCGCGCTACCACCCCTATTCAGGTTCAGAAATTCAAAACATGATCGGCGGCGCGGCACTTGCCCGCGCCGTTCGGCGTTGTGGAGTGCCAGCCGACACGTTGCGGAGTACCCGTCATGCCATCACTGCCGGAGGTCAAGTCCGTCACCGCAGGCGTCCTGCGCATCGCCTATCTCGAATGGGGCTCAGCCGATGGCTGGCCCTGCATTCTCGGCCACGGCTTTCCCTATGACGTCCACGCCTATGCCGAAGTGGCACCACGCCTCGCCGAGGCCGGCGCGCGGGTCATCATGCCTTATCTGCGCGGCTACGGGCCAACGCGCTTTCTTGCAGCCGCCACACCACGCTCCGGCGAGCAGGCAGCCCTGGCCGCCGATCTTCTTGCCCTGATGGATGCCCTTGTAGTCGAACGCGCCACGCTCAGCGGCTATGACTGGGGCGGCCGCGCCGCCTGCATTGTCGCAGCCCTTTGGCCCGCACGCGTCGCAGCCCTCGTCACCGGTAATTCTTACAACATCCAGAACATCGCACGCGCGAGCGAACCTTTGCCTGCCGCCCAGGAAGCGGCCCTCTGGTATCAGTACTACTTCCACTCGGAACGCGGGCGCGCCGGCCTGGCCAAAGACCGCCGCGGCGTGGCGCGGCTGCTCTGGCGCCTCTGGTCACCCATGTGGTCGTTCGACGACGCGACCTTCGAACGCTCCGCCGCTGCCTTCGACAACCCCGACTTCGTCGACGTCGTCATCCACTCCTACCGCCATCGCTTCGGTCTCGCGCCCGGTGACCCCGCTGTCGCCGCCATCGAAGCGCAACTCGCGCCACAACCGCCCATCACAGTTCCAACCATCGCCATCGATGGTGACGCCGACGGCGTCATCCCCAGCACCCGCCACCACACGACCAAATTCACCGGCCCCTTCGACTATCGCGTCTTCAAAGACGCCGGCCACAACCTGCCTCAAGAGCGGCCGCAGGAGTGGGTGAAAGCCATCCTCGATGCGCGCGCAATGGCGACGCGCGTTTGAGCGCCATCTGGCACCTTTCCGCAAGGTAGTAGTCTCACGTAGGGTGCGCACCGACACACGATCCTTGTTGACCATCATCTCACGAGACCACCCATGCGCTCCTATCACCTGCCCGGCCGCTCACCCGTCATTGCGCGCAACGCGATGGCCGCCACATCGCATCCGGCAGCGTCCCTCGTCGCCATCGAGACACTCAAGCGCGGCGGCAATGCCGTCGACGCCGCCATCGCCGCAACCGCGCTCCTCTGCGTCATCGAACCCGCCATGACCGGCATCGGTGGCGACTGCTTTGCGCTTCTGCACAAGCCAGGCCACGGCCTCGTCGCGCTCAACGCCTCCGGTATCGCCCCCGAAGCCGCAACCGCGGCGTGGTACGCGAACGCCGGCATCAAGCAGCTGCAGGTCACCACGCCCCACGCCGTAACGATCCCTGGCGCCATCGACGGCTGGGCGACATTGCTCAGAGATCACGGCACCCTGTCGCTCGCCGAGGTACTCGCCCCCGCCATCGACGCGGCCGAACACGGCTTCCCCGCCGCCCCGCGCGTAGCCAGCGACTGGGCCAAGCTGACCGGCAAGATCGCTCTCAACGCCGGCGCACGCCAACATCTGCTGATCGACGGCCGCGCGCCGCACGTCGGCGAAATTGTCCGCTTCCGGGCACTCGCTGAAACCCTCAAGTCCATCGCCCGCGAGGGCCGCGATGGGTTCTACAAAGGCGCTATCGCCGAAGACGTCGTCGCCGAACTCAAAGCACTCGGCGGCCTCCACACGATGGCCGATTTCGCGGCCCAGAAAGCGCACTACGTCACCCCGATCGGGGTGGCCTACGGCGGCGCAGTCCTCCATGAGCTACCGCCCAGCAATCAGGGGATCGTCGCACTTATCCTGTTGCGCATGCTCGATAAATTGGGCGTTCGCAGTGCCGGCGCCCGCTCCGTTGAGCGCTATCATCTCATGCTCGAATGCGCCCGCCTGGCCTACGCCGCGCGCGATGCCTTCGTCGCCGATCCGCAGCACACGAAGGTGCCCGTCGAACACATGCTCTCGGATGGCGTCATTACCGATCTCACCAAGCGCATCGACCTCAAGAAGCGCACAGCGGATCTCGGCCCGATACCGCGCCCATCGGGCACTGACACCACCTATCTCACCGTCGTCGACAAGTCCGGCATGGCCGTCTCGTTCATCAACTCACTCTTCTCGGGCTTCGGCTCCGGCATCGTGACGAAGAAGACCGGCGTCGTCCTGCAGAACCGCGGCACCGGCTTCACACTCGACCCCGCACATCCCAACTGCATCGCGCCAGGCAAGCGCCCGATGCACACGCTCGTTCCCGCCCTCGCCACTAAAGACGGCAAGCCGTGGCTCTCCTTCGGCGTCATGGGTGCCGCGTTCCAACCCGTCGGCCACGTCTATCTGATGACCAACATGCTCGACTATCGCCTCGATGTGCAGGAAGCCATCGATCATCCACGCGTGTTCTTCGACGATGCGCTCGTGCAGTACGAACTGCCACTGCAAGGCGATGTCGCCAGCGGTCTTGCGCAACTCGGCCACACGACGGCGCTGCGCGAAGATCCGTGGGGTGGCGCACAAGCCATCGAGATTGATAGCGCACACGGCGTGCTCATCGGCGGCTCTGACCCGCGCAAAGATGGCTGCGCACTCGGCTACTGAAAATGAAAATAGTCATGGCTCACACGATTGACTCATGCGGCCTCCATGCGTTGAAGTGTGGCGTGAGCGCAATTGTCCACATCTAATCGCATCAAACAGCGGTGTTTGCGGAAATTTGCGTTTGCCGTTTGACACTGGAATCAATGAGTGTCGGCGCAGCCTCGAGGACAAGTCGGGGTTTGGACACATTGAAAAGATCAGGAGAGATCCAATGGCTAAGAAAGCTGCTGCAAAGAAGCCTGCTGCGAAGAAGCCTGCTGCCAAGAAAGCCGGCAAGAAGAAGTAAGGTGTTCGGCCACTCGTGGCCGAACCGGACTACCGAGACCGATGTATGGAGTTGTCCCTGTGAGATCAGCCCGCAAGCGTCACTGTGCCAGCCGGTTCCGACCACTGGCCTTGAGTTTGACGGCGCTGATCTTGTCAGGAGCGTCGGTCTCGGCAGCTTCCCTCGCCAATCGCGACGACAAAGAGCACAAGATCACCATCATCGAAGGTGACGCCAAAGCAGACCAAGTCCTTAAGCCGCAGCAGAGTATCGAAAAGATTTGTCTCAAGGGCTGCGTCCTCCGTCTCAACGATAGCGAAGACGACGAATATCAGCTCGAAGCAGAAGACGTGGTCTCCATCGAAGACGGCTATCTCTACCACGACACACCAGACCCCGCCGCCACACCTGCGGCCCCCGGTGCCAAGCCCGCGGCCCCCAAGCAATAAAGCGCAGATCTTCCGGAAGTGATCCGCTTGGATCACAGAGGGGGTTATTGCCCGTGACGCAGTAGGCTATCGTCCCGCCGATAAGACGTGGACGGGGGACCAGTTGATGCGGCTGCTGCACGGGCAACTCGGATTGCGATTGCTGCCCTTCAATCTGTGCTTGTTAGCAGTGGCAGCGCTCGCCTGGCTTGCCACATGGCATCCACTCCCCTGGGTCTATGTCACTCTAGGAACTGCGTTTTTCCTGAGTTTGCTCGGCGTCCGCGACCGTCTTCAGACGCGCCACGCCGTGCTGCGCAACTACCCAGTCATCGGCCATATCCGCTATCTCGTCGAAGCGATCCGGCCGGAGATCAGGCAGTACCTCTTCGAAAGTGATCGGGACGGTACGCCCTTCAACCGCGAGCAGCGCAGTGTCGTCTATCAGCGCGCCAAGATGGAGCTCGACAAGCGCCCCTTCGGCACCGAGATGGACGTCTACAGTGACAACTTCGAATGGCTTGCGCATTCGATGGCGCCCGCCCCCATCGCGAAAGCACCGTTCCGCATCATCATCGGCGGCGCGCAATGCGCCAAGCCCTATTCTGCGTCCGTCTTCAACATCTCGGCCATGAGCTTCGGCTCGCTGTCCGCCAACGCTGTGCGTGCGCTCAACAAGGGCGCCAAACTTGGCGGTTTCGCCCACGATACCGGCGAAGGCGGCCTCTCGCCCTATCATCGCGAGCACGGCGGCGACATTATCTGGGAAATCGGCTCCGGCTACTTCGGCTGCCGCAAGGCTGATGGCACGTTTGACCCAGAAAAATTCGCGGCCACTGCCGCCAGCCCACAAGTCAAAATGGTCGAACTCAAACTCAGCCAAGGGGCCAAGCCTGGTCACGGCGGTGTGCTACCCGCCGCCAAGGTCTCGCGTGAAATCGCGCTGACCCGTGGCGTGCCGATGGGCACCGACTGCGTCTCGCCTGCCAGCCACTCAGCCTTCGCAACGCCCGTCGAGATGCTGCACTTCATCGCCCGGATGCGCGACCTCTCCGGCGGCAAACCCGCTGGCTTTAAACTCTGCATTGGGCAGCCCTGGGAGTTTCTTGGCCTAGTCAAGGCCATGCTGGAAACCGGCATCACGCCCGACTTTATCGTCATTGACGGCAAGGAAGGCGGCACCGGCGCGGCACCCTCTGAGTTCACCGATCACATCGGACAGCCACTGCGCGAAGGGCTCAATTTCGCCCACAACGCCCTCATCGGCGCCGGCCTGCGCGAGCGCGTGAAGCTCGGCGCGTCCGGGAAAATCGTCACCGCCTTCGACATGACCCGCGCCTTCGCGCTTGGCGCCGACTGGTGCAACTCCGCGCGTGGCTTCATGTTCGCCATCGGCTGCATCCAGTCGCAGAGCTGCCATACCGACAAGTGTCCCACCGGTGTCGCCACCCAAGACCCCAACCGCCAAACGGCACTGGTCGTGCCCGACAAAGCGCAGCGCGTAGCCAACTTCCACCGCGCAACCTTGGCTACGCTCGGCGAAGTGTTGGCTGCCGCCGGCCTAGAGCATCCACGCGACATCCGGCCAATCCACATCTCACGCCGCATCTCCGGCAGCGAGGTCGCAACCTACGCCGAGCTTTATCCAACTCTCGCCCCCGGCGAACTGATCACCGGCACCCGCGACCGTCGCTTCCGCGACGCCTGGGCCATCGCCGATCCAGCTCACTTTCGTGCGAAGATGTAGGACGAACAGCGCCGCCTCCGTTTCCCTTTTCTCGTCATCCGGCCTTCGCCTGGATGACGAGAAAAGGCGATCGTTCGTGACAAGCCAAGGGTCGCGCCCAAACCCTCACTGATTGAGCAACAGCGCCACTCCGAGGACAACGAGCGCGATCCCCGCCGCTTCACGGCTCACCAGCCCTTGCTTGAACAGACTGCGCGAGATCAGGCCCGCGAACAGGATCTCGATCAGCGCCAGCGTCCGCACCTTCGCCGCTGTCTCGACCGCAAACGCCAAAAACCACATCTGCGACGCAAACGCACCCATGAAGCCGGCCTTGATCGATGGCCGCCAGGCTTTGATCAAAGCCACGAGAGTGTCGCGGCTGGTCACCAGCAGGTAGACAGTCAGCAACACCGTCTGGATCGTCAGCGCCAGCGCCAACGTGGTTGAAGCACGGACGACGAAGTTGCCCTCACCGAGCGAGAAATCCCCCGCCGGAACCCGATCGCCGACATCGCAAACACCACCGCCGACAGCAGTCCAAGCAGGACCGGCCGCCAGCTTAGCAGCTCCGAACTCACCGCCTTAGGCCCTAGGTTGTTTGGCCCCAGGTGTTTTGGCCCCAGGTTTTTTGGCCAAGACATGATCAGCACGCCCGCCGTCGCCATCACGATGGCCACCACCAGACCCGCCGTCAGTTTATCTCCCAGAAACACTAACCCGAACAGCGCCACATGCACTGGCTCGGTCTTCGACAACGCCGTGATGACAACGAAACTCTTCTCCCGCATCGCCGCCAGCAGCAACGCCGTCGCACAGATCTGCGAAAGCGCCCCGACCGTTGTCCACCCGATCATGTCTTGCGTGAGCCGCGGCAGCGCCACCCCATTGTAGGCCAGCACTGCTAGGCAAAACACCAACCCAAACGGCAGCCCATACAAAAACCGCACATGCGTCGCGCCCACCGTGCCGAGCGTTGTGGTCAACTCTCGCTGCAAAGCGTTCCGCAGGGTCTGGCCACCCGATGCCAGCACCGTGAACACAACCCAAAGCCAGCTGCTCATGTCGTCCGCCCCCGCCCCGCAACCCGCTCAAAAATCGACACCGGGCCAGCAAACAGAGCAACCAGCGGTAAGAACACCACCGCAAAGACCACACCGCGAATTGTCCGCGCCGCCCAATACCCCAGCGCATTCCGATAGTCGGCCGCCGCTTCGAACGGCCACACGCGGGCCCACCACCGCCACGCGACGGGCAGCCCAAGCAAGCCCAGCGCAATCAGCACGCCGGTGATCCACGTCACATCCGCTGGCAAAAACCAAAGCAACCGCCGGTCCAATTCCATTTGCCGTTGCACACTGCGCATGTGCATCACGGCGCCCTCATGCGCCACTTTGCCGGTCAGCCCAGCCACCAGATCCGCCAGCACACCACTGACCTGCGCCGCGCTGGATGCGGCTGACGGCAGCCCCGTGGCACGGTGCACATCGAGCACCAGCCGCGCGTCACCCAACCGCTGCGCCGACAGCACCAGCCGATTGGCGGGACCGCCGAGGGCATCGAGAAAATCGCCCAGCGTCGCGTGCGTGAGCGCATTGTCGAGCCCCTTCACCTCGACCTTCTGCCAAAGCCAGTTCCGCGCCCCCGGTTGCTGGGCGGCCGCCGATCGCAACACCAGAAGGTTCACGTCACCCGCCGTCGCCGCCAAAACCAGTTCGCTCCAACGCAACGAACGTTCCGGCGCCGCCGCCGGCTTCACGAATAGCGCGTCGCCCTCCAGCCGGCCGACGAACACCGCCGTCTGGCCTGACAGTGCGGACAGTGCCTTAGGCAGCTGCACCGGATCAATGCCATCGTTCGCGACGCGGCCTGTTGCGCGATCGGCCTTCGGACGCACCGCGAGGAACTGCGGTCCGCCAGGTTCGATGCTGAGCAAGCGGAAGCCACTGCGCTCAAGCGGCCGCGCCAGGTGCTGCAACACGTCTGCGTAGCTTTGGGCATCGTTGAGTTCGATGAGCAGGTTGGGCCGCACTTCCGCGAGCAGCTTCACCGCAGCGCCACTGCCAAATGGGATCAGGCGCAAATGACGCGCGCCCGCCATCCACAACGTTGTCTCGCGCGGCAACTCCGCAAAGCGCGCGCGCTGCCCGAACGCACTCTCAACCGTCAGATAGAGATGCAGCGCGCGTGCCGGGCTCGCCGCATCATTCGGCAACAGCACATCGAAGCCGCGCTTGAGTTCCGCCGGCGTCGCGGCGGTGAATGCCTCGCCAGCGCGATTGACGAGCGTCCAATGCCCCTCTTGTGAGACATGCGCCGCCACCACCTGCGTCTTCGCATCAACCGGCAGCGCCGCCACCTGCGCGGCGACCGCATCGAGTGCCGCGATATTGGTTCGCGTCGCCGCAACTCCCCCCCGCCAGCCGCAACCAGCACCGCGAGCGCAAGGCAACAAGCGCGCGCACGCGCGGTCTGAAGAAGTGTCATGCGTTCACGTCAAAAGATCGAGCCGCCTCAGGGAAACGCACGATACGACCGTTTCCCGCGCACAGCCAAGGATTTCCAGAGGCCGGGCTTGCGGGAGACAGGGCGGCACAAATCTCGCCCCAGCTTCCCTTCTCCCCCGATGCCGTCGCATCGGGGGAGAAGGTGCCCGAAGGGCGGATGAGGGGCAGGTACAGTGCGAGCCCTGCCCCTCACCCGCGCGCCTTCGCCGCCGCCCGTGCCTTGGCGAAATCCGGTTTGCGCTTTTCGAGAAACGACGTGAACGCCTCGCGGGCTTCGGGAGAGCCCATCAGTTGCTTGTAGATCTCAGTCTCCGCCTCGATCGCCGCTGCAATCGCCGATGGGTCGCCCCGCAGCATCCGCCGCGCCGCCATCAGCGCCTGCCGCGGCTTCTGCGCGAGATCGTTGGCGACGGCCATCGCGCGGCTTTCCAATTCCGCCGACGGCACGACCCAATTGACCAGACCAGCTTCCTTGGCCCGCTGCGTATCCCACAGCGCCCCCAGCACCAGCAGCTCAAATGCATTCTGATACCCGAGCCGATGCGGGCCAATGACGCTGGTGCCCGCTTCCTGGATCAGACCCAAATTGACAAACGGCGTGCGGAAGCTCGCTTCGGGCGATGCCAGCACCAAATCGCAATGCATCAGCAGCGTGACGCCGATGCCGACGGCAAGACCGTCGACGGCGGCAATCATCGGCTTGGTGATGCGCGGCAGCACGCGGATGAAGTCGCCCCCGGGCGCGCGCTGAGGACCGCTTGTGCCAGCCGTCGCCGCCGTCGCGCGGCGCACAAAATCGTTCATGTCATTGCCAGCAGAGAAAGCCCCCGGCGCACCAAGAAACAGATGCACAGCGATGTCGTCGTTGTGTTCGGCTGCCAGCAACGCCTCGCGCGCCGCATCGTACATAGCGCCCGTCAACGCGTTCTTCTTGTCAACGCGCGTTAGCCGAATGGCCTGCACGCCGTCGCGGACGGAGATAGAAATGTCAGACATGGGGAAGCTCCGCGCTGGTCCCCTCTCCCCATTGCACTTCTGCAATGGGGAGAGGGTTAGGGTGGGCAGCAACGGGTTCGGTGTTGCCCGGTTCTGAATCTCATCGTCGGATTTTTTCTGGCGCGGTCACCGCTTGCGGCAGCCCACCCTTCTCCCCATGAAGGACGGGGAGAGAGGATTCATTAGCCTACGCCGACAGTGCCAAGCAAAGCGTACTGTCCGCACCACCGACAACGGTTTCTTTCAGGCCCGGCGCCGCCGTCGCCAGATTCTCCGCAAAGAACCGCGCCAGCGCCACATGCGCCGCGCTGCCAGATTGCCCGCGTGACGCCGCCAGCGCCCCGCGCGCCAGATAGACACCGCCAGACGCCAGCCCGAACAGGCGCAGATAAGGCGTGGCGCCAGCCATAGCGGCTTCTGGGTTCTTCGCCAGTTGCTCGCCGAGATAGCGCGTGGCCTCGGCCAGCGCCGTCACTGCGTCCGTGAGCCGTTCGCTCATCCGGCCGAACTCGGGCTTGTTCGACGCGCGCACTTCCTCGCACGTTTTCCAGAGTTCACCGATGTAGGCTTCCATCACCTTGCCGCCATCCAGTGGCAGCTTGCGCGTGACGAGATCGATGGCTTGGATGCCGTTGGTACCTTCATAAATCGGGAGAATACGCGCATCGCGATAGTACTGCGCCGCGCCGGTTTCTTCGACAAAGCCCATACCGCCGTGGATCTGCACGCCCATAGAGGCGACTTCGCAGCCAATGTCGGTGGAGAAAGCCTTGGCGATCGGTGTGAGCAGCGCCGCCTTGTTCGCAGCAGCGGCGCGCATCGCCGCATCCTTGCCATGCTTTGAAATATCGATCTCTCGCGCGACGACGAGACAGATGGCGCGGGCGGCTTGCGTCATCGACTTCATGGTCATCAAGCTGCGCCGCACATCGGCGTGCTCGATGATGGGGCCCATTTCGTGCCCCTTGCTGGAGGCCGTGCGGCCCTGGCGGCGGTCCTTGGCATACTCCAGCGCCCGCTGCGTCGCGCGTTCGGCAATCGCCACACCCTGGATGCCGACAGCCAGCCGCGCCGCATTCATCATGATGAACATGACGTTGAGCCCGCGGTTTTCTTCACCGAGTAGATAGCCGACAGCGCCACCCTGCTCGCCGAATTTCATCACGCACGTTGGCGACGCATGAATGCCGATCTTGTGCTCAAGCCCCGCGCAAACGAGATCGTTGCGCGCACCGCGTGAACCATCGGCATTGACCAGATACTTCGGTACGATGAATAGCGAGATGCCGCGCGTGCCGGGAGGCGCATCCGGCAGCCGCGCGAGAACGAGATGGACGATGTTGTCCGTCATCTCATGATCGCCATAGGTGATGAAGATCTTGGTGCCGGTGATCTTGTAAGTGCCGTCAGCCTGCTTCTCGGCTTTCGCGCGCAGATGCCCGAGGTCCGAGCCCGCATGCGGCTCCGTCAGGTTCATCGTGCCGGTCCACTCTCCGGCCACCATTTTCGACAGATACACGCGTTTTTGTTCGTCGGTGCCGTGCGCCTCGATGGCGTCGATGGCACCATTGGTCAACAGCGGACACAAACCGAACCCCATATTGGTCGAATTCCAGATTTCGGCCGCCACCATGGCCACCATCTGCGGCAAGCCCTGTCCGCCGTGCTCTTCCGCACACGGCAGCGACGACCAACCACCATCGGCAAAGGCCTTGTAAGCTTCCTTCCAGCCCTTCGGCGTGTGCACGACGCCATCCACCAGCTTGGAGCCCTCGCGGTCGCCCGACCAGTTGAGCGGATCGAGCACCTCCGCGCCGAACTTGCCGGCTTCGGTGATGACCGCTTGCACCGTGTCCATGTCAGCCGAGATCGTGCCGTCGGCAATCAGCCCCTCAAGGCCCGCCGCGGTCTTCAAAGCGTGCATGATGTCATCGACGGGGGCGACGTAAGGCATGGGTGGAAATCCTCAGATAGTTGTGGCGCAACCTAAAGCACAAATAGCTCAAAGTTGACGTAAGGGGAAGCTTTTCGGATCAAACGAACGGCCGTGCAATTGACCAAACGGCGCGCCCCGCGCTACCCCACACCCATGCCCATCCTCCCCGCAACGCCCGCAACCATCGCCGCCGCCGCGCGCTATCTCGCGCAGGGCGGCCTTGTCGCGTTTCCGACCGAGACGGTTTATGGGCTGGGTGTGGATGCGACCAATGCGTTCGCCGTCGCAGCCCTTTATTCCGCCAAGGCGCGGCCAGTGTTTAATCCGTTGATCATCCACGTGCCCGGCACTGAGCTGGCATGGCAGTTCGGCGTGCCCAACGCGGCCGCCCGCAAACTCGCCGCCGCCTTCTGGCCGGGTCCCCTCACACTGGTGCTGCACAAGCAGCCCGGCAGGCACATCGTCGATCTCGCCACCGCCGGCCTCGACACCGTCGCCATCCGTGTGCCGGCGCACCCCATTGCGCTGCAGATCATGGGGCAAGCCGGCCGCCCCATTGCCGCGCCCAGCGCCAACAAATCCGGCCGCGTCAGCCCCACCACCGCCGCCCACGTGGCTGCTGATTTCGGCGATGAACTATCGATCATCGTCGACGGCGGCGCGACCGACGTCGGCCTCGAGTCCACAATTGTCGATGTTACGGGCTCACGTGCCCTGCTGCTGCGGACGGGCGCCGTCTCACGCACCGAGATCGAGCGCGAGCTGGGCGAACCACTTGCCCATGCCGCACCTGAAGGTGCGGCACCCACTGCGCCCGGCCAACTCGCCAGCCACTACGCGCCACGTGCTGCCGTGCGGCTCGATGCCCGCGACATCCGGCCGGGTGAAGCGCTGCTGGCGTTCGGCACGCCGCTCGCTCACGGCGGAACGATGCTGAACCTCTCAGCGCGCGACGATCTGATCGAAGCGGCCGCAAACCTGTTCGCCATGCTGCGCACACTTGATGCGGCAGGCGCCAACACCATCGCCGTCATGCCGATCCCAAACAGCGGCCTCGGCGAGGCAATCAATGATCGGCTGCAACGCGCAGCCGCCCCGCGGGAGGCCTGATCACGTCAGGGCCCGCACGTGCACGTCTGGATGTGCACCGCTTTGATCGCTTGCGGCGTGCCCATAACGTCGGCTGTGAATTTCTTGTAGCGCTCGACGTAGACGTCGCCATAGGCCGCCGCTTCAAGCATGCGGACTGCGCGCCCGGAAGCGAGGACGCGATCACGCGCCTTTTGGTCTTCGCCGCTTTGCGCTTCGACCTGCGCCGCAATGAGCGCGGTCTTGGCACGGCGAAGGGCTGCCAGCGCAGTTGTCTCGGCGGCAACTTCGGCAAGCGCCGCAGCGGGGACGGCCCGACGGATCACGTCGGTCACCAAGGTTGTCAGCGGTGCATCAGCAGCTATCGGTGACGCTGTGACGGGGTTTGGCGTTTCTTTGTCTGATGGCGATACGGTAGCGGGATCCGTCTCACGCGTCTCAGCGACCCGCGCAACCGCCAGCGCGCGCGCCTTTTTCGAGAGTTCGCCAACATCCTCGATCCGCTTCTGCAACGGCTTCAACGTGTTGGCATAGAACTCGGCAAAGTCCGCGCCACCGGCACAGAGCGCCGGGTGGGCCGGTTGGCTGATGTACAGTCTCAGATCGCTCGCCGCTCGCTGCGCCAGCCACGAGAAGCGACCGTTGCCGCCAATCTCCGGCACCCCGCCACGCGCCTCGACCAGATCGTTCAGCGCTTTGAGAACGCGCAATTCCTCAGCAGAGGGAGCGGGCGCAATCGTCAGCTCGGCTGGCACTTCTGGCACTGCAGCAGCCTCGTAACGCACGCACCGCAACCGGCCAGCCACTTTCACGCGCTCAGCACACGGCCGTTCGACAGCGACCGGCCGGTTCTTCTTGGAACTTGGGAACAGCGCCTGCGCATACAGCCAACGGCCCGGCAAAGCCGGATCAGCGGCGCGCAACACGGCGGCCGCTCGGCCCAGATCATCGCCACGCTTGGTATGCAGATCGCTCAATGCGGCGTGATAGGCCGCACTGCATGTGGCGCTTGATTGGGCAGCGGCAAGCGCCGGCCAAACGATGAGCGCCACTCCCGCCAGCGCCACTCCAAGGCCGGATAGCGCGGCCCTCCGACTTGCTTGCGGTCTCACGCTCAACCTTGCCTGCTGGTTCGCCCCCGCGCATCCCTTGGATGCCTCCGAGCGCTGATCTACGCGGTGTAGGTCATGGCTGACAAGGGATACAAGAAAATGAGAGGGGGCTCGCGTAGGTTGGGTCAAGCGTTTCAGCGCGACCCAACACTTCGCAGCGGCGAGCCAATGTTGGGTCGCGGCTACGCCTTGAACCAACCTACATGGCACGATTGCATACCTACCGCATCAGCTCCCGCATCGCGCGTTCGAGACCGCCCAACGTCAGGGGGTACATGCGCCCGTCCATGAGGTCCTTCAGCATTTTAGTGCTCGGTGTCCAAGCCCAGTTTTCTTCGGGGATGGGATTGAGCCAGACAGACCGGGTGTAAATGTCGGTCACCCGCCGCATCCACTGCGAGCCGGCTTCCTCGTTCATGTGCTCGACCGAGCCGCCGGGCACCGAGATTTCGTAGGGGCTCATCGATGCATCGCCGACGAACACGACCTTGTAGTCGGCGGGGTATTTGTGCAGCACGTCCCACGTGGCGGTCGTCTCGCTCCAGCGGCGGGAGTTGTCTTTCCAGACGCGCTCGTACAAGCAGTTGTGGAAGTAGAAAAATTCCAGATGTTTGAACTCTGTGCGGGCTGCCGAGAACAGCTCCTCGACCCCCTTGATGTGGTAATCCATCGACCCGCCCACATCGAAGAACATCAGCACTTTGACCGTGTTCCGCCGCTCCGCGCGCAGGTGGATATCGAGATAGCCCTTGTGCGCGGTGCCTTTGATGGTGCCGTCGAGATCGAGCTCTTCCAGCGCGCCTTGGCGGGCAAATTTGCGCAGGCGGCGTAGCGCCACTTTGATGTTGCGGGTGCCGAGTTCGACGTTGTCGTCGAGATCCTTGAACTCGCGCTTGTCCCAGACCTTGATGGCGCGTTGATTGCGGCTAGTCTTCTGGCCGATGCGTACGCCAGCGGGGTTGTAGCCGTCGGCACCATAGGGCGACTTGCCGCCGGTGCCGATCCACTTGTTGCCGCCCTGGTGCCGGCCCTTCTGCTCTTCGAGGCGCTTCCTCAGCTCCTCCATGATCTTGTCCCAGCCGCCGAGCGCCTCGATCTTGGCTTTGTCTTCTTCACTGAGGTGCAATTGCCCGACCGACCGCAGCCACTCCTCGGGGATCTCCGCGTTGATCGTCTCGCTCATCAGGTCGAGACCTTTAAAGACATGGCCGAACACCTGATCGAACTTGTCCAGATGCCGCTCGTCCTTCACCAGCGCCGCGCGCGAGAGATAGTAGAAGTTCTCGACCTTGCCGTCGGCAACATCCGAGTCCATCGCCTCCAGCAGCAACAGATACTCCTTCAAAGTGACCGGCACCTTGGCGGACTTCAGTTCGAGAAAGAAGGTCGTGAACATGGGTGGCTCAACAGGGGTGGCGTGAGGGGCAGCCGCATCTGCAGTGCCCGCGGCTAGCCCAAACTACACGAGCCGCCCAACGGCGCAAAGACGCTTGCCAATTCCGCACCTATTTCGGAACCGGCCAGACGAAATGCATGCCCTTCGCCAGCATCCCCCAGCGGAAGTAGAACCGCTGTGCGAGCGCGTTTCCTAAGCCCGTATCGAGGATCATGAAGGCGCAGCCGCGGCGCTTGGTCTCGGCGGCGACGGCATCGAGCAACTGAGCCCCCAGCTGCGACCCGCGTCCCTCTTCGGCGACGACCAGATCGTCCACATAGATGAAGCGGCCGTAGATGGTATTTTCCAGCTCCCGGTAGCCAGCCAGGCCCACAACCTTGCCCACCTGCCACGCCGCCAGCAACCGGTAGCCTGCTGTCTGTTGTCGCGCAATCTGAGCGCAGAATTCCGCGCAGTCCGTGAGCTTTGGCCGCAGTTGCCGCATCACCGTATGGCACGCGGCGATGTCGTCTCGGGTCTCGGTATGGCGGAGGGTCGTGTTGGAAGGCATGATCGAATTGGTCATCAATCTCGCGAATACACGCGTCGTCTGTCTGGCACTAGGGGGGTCAGACCCTTGGGTCTGACCCCGTCACGCGATCTTACTTCTTCCGCGCTTCGTTGAACGGCACCAACTTGTCCGTCGTCTTGTCGGCAGGCGGGGACAGCACGGGCTGCACATCCGTGCCGCGGAACTGTTCAATGCCGTTGCCTTTGACGCCACGGAACTGGATCGTCAATTGCCGTCCTTCTTCCCACTCGCCCTCGGCCCCGAACTTCACGTCGCCGATCAACGTCTTGTGCGCGGTCGTGCGCAGATAATCGGCAATTTTGCCATCATCGGTGCTCTTGGTGGCAGTGATCGCTTGGCCGAGCAGGTCGATGTAGGCATAGGCATAGGGACCCATATAGTAGCCAAGTGGATCGACGCCCTCGGCGGCGGCCCGCGCTTGATACTTGTCCAGGAATTCCTTGACGCCGGGACGCATGAAGCTTGGCGCTGGCAACCAATAGTCATAGTTGATGACGCCGTTCAGCGCTTCGCCGAGCTTGGTCTTGAACACTGATGCCTGCAGGCCGACCATGGCGCCGCCGAACACTTTGGTTTTCAGATCGAGCTCTTGCGCCGCCAGCACCATGCCCACTGAATCAAGCGGGTACGAGCCGACGAACACCATGTCGGGGTTTGTCGCTTGGATCGCGCGCAGGATCGGCGCGAAATCCGTTGTCGCGGGCGGGTAGCTTTTGTCGTAGACGATCTCCAACCCAAGCGCTTTGGCATTGTCGCGTGCGCCATCAGCTGCGTTGCGCGAGAACTCGGCGTCGGCTGCCACGATCGCGATTGTTTTCGGCTTGGGACTGAGTGTCAGCGCGGCATCGAAGAACGGCTTGGAGACCGACAGCTTCGGGTTCTGCCCGTTCGGCGACATGGCGAAGAAGCGGTCGTACTTGAACTTCTGGTTCACGCTCAGACCGTACAAGCCGATCATCACCTTCTTGCGCTGCATGGCGACCGGCACAGCAGGCGCCAGCACGTTGGTCGCATAGCCGCCGATGATCAGATCAACTTTGTCGACGTCGAGCAGCTTTTGATAGATGCCCGGGACTGTCGATGGGTTCGACTGGTCGTCGTAGTTGATCAACTGCACTTTGCGGCCGAGCAACCCACCCTTGGCGTTGGTGTCTTCTTCCCAGATTTTCATGGCGAGAAGCGCGGACTTACCGTTAGCCCCCAGCGGGCCGGTCAACGCCATGCCGAAGCCGATCTTCAGCGGCTCCGTGGATTGTGCAAGCGCTGGTGCGGCGAACCCAGTAGCAAGCGCAAGCACAGCCAGCGCGCCCCCCCCAGAAAACCGGCGGCGATTGGATCGAAACGTCATGCAGCGTCCTCCCGAACATATTTTGTTGTGCGCCTATCCTAGCGGCAGAAACTGGCCACACGCTAGCGGGATTGTCACGCGAGGCCGATCGCTGGGATACCCCCGAGATAACCCCCGAGACGACCCGTGGGACCGCCGTGCACCGCAGGCGCTCTCCGCCGAATTTTGCAGCAGACTTCTGCCTTGCGACCGCATTGACGGGCTGGGTATGGCCCTGCAAGGTGGAATTGTTGAACGCTGGAAACCAAGTAGCCAACCGATGCTCGCTTATACCATCCGACGTCTGTTTGAAGCCGTGATCGTTATGATCACGGTCGCTGCCTTGGCGTTTTTGCTGTTCCGCTTTGTCGGCGACCCGGTCAACCAGTTGGTCGGCCAGGACGCCACCTTGGCCGAGCGCGATGCGCTGCGCGAACAGCTCGGCCTCAACGATCCAATCCCCGTGCAGTTCGGTCGTTTCCTGTGGAAGGCAGCGCAACTCGATTTTGGCATGTCGTATCAGGTCAAGCAGCCGGTCTCGCGCATCTTTGCCACACGTTTCCCGGCAACCTTTGAACTGGCCATGGTCGCCGCCCTATTCGCGACCATGATCGGCATCCCGATGGGCGTTTATACCGGCATCCATCGTGACAGCTGGCTCTCAAAGACCTTCCTCACCATCAGCCTGATCGGCGTGTCGTTGCCGACATTTTTGATCGGCATTCTGCTGGTCTGGGTCTTTTCCAGCGTGCTCAAGTGGTTGCCATCGTTCGGGCGCGGCGAGGTGGTCAATCTCGGCGGCTGGACGACCGGCCTGCTGACCAAGGACGGTTGGGCGCACATCATCCTTCCGGCCGTAACCCTTGGCTTGTTCCAGCTGACCTTGATCACGCGTCTCGTCCGCTCGCAGATGCTGGAAGTCTTGCGCGCAGACTACATCAAGTTCGCGCGCGCGCGCGGCCTGTCTGACCGCGCCATCAACTTTGGCCATGCGCTGAAAAATACGCTGATCCCTGTCATCACCGTGATCGGTCTGCAGTTGGGCGCAATCATCGCGTTCGCGCTGATCACTGAATTCGTCTTCACCTGGCCGGGCATGGGGCTGCTGTTCCTCACCTCAGTCCAGACCGCCGATATCCCGATCATGAGTGCCTATCTCTTTCTAGTGGCGTTCCTCTTCGTCTCCATCAACTTCGTGGTCGATCTGCTCTATGTCTGGGTTGATCCGCGCATTCGCATTCTCGGCGGTACCGCATGACCATGACGGACGCTCCCCAACGCGCACCAATCAAGCCGCGCGGCCGCCTGCAGCGGTTTCTCGACAGCGATATGTTGCACGCGTTTGTGCGCTCGCCGCTCGTGATGATGGCGGCCTTTGTAACGCTCCTGCTGGTTGGTTCTGCGTTTCTTGCACCAGTGCTCGCGCCGCACGACCCCTACGATCTCAAATCGCTGAACCTGCTCGACAGCGAAAACCCGCCCAGCTGGGTCAAGGGTGGCTTGCCGAAGTTCTGGCTTGGCACGGACGATCAGGGCCGCGATATCTATTCGACTATTCTGTATGGCATGCGCTCGTCCATTCTGATCAGCCTCGCGTCTGTGGGTTTCGCATTGCTGCTTGGTGTCAGCCTGGGGCTGATTGCCGGTTATCGCGGTGGACGCATTGATACGCTGATCATGCGCATCGCCGACATCCAGCTGACGTTCCCGGCGATCCTGACGGCGCTGATGGTCGATGGCATCGCGCAGGTTGCCCTCAAGGGGACTGCGTTCGGCAACAACCACTACTTGATCCTCGTCGTGTCCATTGGGTTGTCCTATTGGGTGCAGTATGCCCGCACCGTGCGCAGCGTCACGTTGGTCGAAAAGAACAAGGACTATGTGCAGGCCGCGCGCCTGATCGGACTGTCGTCACGCAAGATCATGTTCAAGCACATCCTGCCCAACGTGATGTCGCCGGTGCTGGTGCTGGCGACCATCAATCTGGCGCTTGCGATCATTACCGAGGCCACTCTGTCTTTCCTCGGCGTCGGCCTTCCCGCTTCGGAACCTTCGCTCGGCACCATGATCCAGATCGGCAATAAGTACTTGCTGTCTGGGCAGCTGGTGGATGGCGGCGTTTCCTGGTTTCACACTTGCGGCGCTGGTGCTGGCCGTGAACCTGCTCGGCGACTGGCTGCGCGACAAGCTTGATCCGAGGCTCAGATGAGTACGCCTGTTCTCTCCGTGCGCAACTTGCGTGTCGAGTTCCCGACCCGCCGCGGCACGCTGGTGGCTGTTGATGACGTCTCGTTCGATATCGCGCCGGGCGAAGTGCTTGGCGTTGTCGGCGAAAGCGGTGCTGGCAAGTCGATGACCGGCACGGCAGTGATTGGCCTGCTGGAACCGCCTGGCCGCATCGCCAGCGGGCAAGTGTTGCTCAAGGGCGAACGCATCGACAATCTGCCGCCTGAGCAGATGCGGCGCGTGCGCGGCAAACGCATCGGCATGGTGTTTCAGGATCCGCTGACCTCGCTCAATCCGCTCTATCGCGTCGGTGAACAGCTGATCGAAACGATCCAAACTCATACCAACGCCACCGCCAGCCAAGCGCGCGCCAAGAGCATCGCGCTGCTGGAAGACGCCGGCATTCAGGGTGCCGCCCGGCGCATCGACAGCTATCCGCACGAGTTCTCCGGTGGCATGCGCCAGCGCGTGGTGATTGCGCTGGCGCTCGCCGCAGAGCCGGAACTGATCATCGCCGATGAGCCGACCACGGCGCTCGATGTCTCCATCCAAGCGCAGATCATCGAACTGCTGCGCAAGCTCTGCCGGGAACGTGGCGCGGCGATCATGCTGATCACCCACGATATGGGCGTCATTGCCGAGACGGCTGATCGCGTCGCGGTCATGTATGCCGGCCGCATTGCCGAGATTGGCCCCGTGCGCGACGTGGTGCAGCGCCCGCAGCATCCCTATACCAAGGGTCTGATGGGCTCGATCCCGACGCTCGAAGGGACCGGCACGCGCCTCGCCCAGATCAAAGGCAGCATGCCGCGGCTGACCGCCATCCCGCAGGGCTGCGCGTTCAATCCACGCTGCGAGAATGTATTTGATCGCTGCAAGATCGAGCGGCCAAACCCTGTGCGGCGCGGGGCGAGCGAGGTGGCGTGCTGGTTGGCGGCGGAGGATGCGGCCGGTTCCCGGCAGTCCGGCGGGATGATTTCGGCTCAAATGTGGTACTCTCCAAAGTCAGTGGAGATACCCGATGACACCAGAGCTAACTCAAGAACTTCTAGATGCCATCCGGGCCACGGTAGAAACGCACGCAGCGCCGTTCCCGATCGACCGCTTCGAGGTTCGTATCGACGAGGACAGCGAAGGCAAGGAAGCGCTCTTCGTTGATGTCTGGCACCCGCTGGTGTCGACGCCTGTTCATGCAAGATTGCAGGTTGATGTGATGGTCGCGGTCAGCGATTTGTTGCGCAAACGCCGTGAGGTTTGGACTTCCTACGTCTGGCAACATTTTTCGACGGGGCAGACTTTCGGATCGGTTGCATGATCATCGCGACAGCGTATCTCGCGTCGGCGCGGCGTCTGATCTCATCCGAAGCGACGGACGTCGACATCCGGCGTGCTATCAGCACTGTCTACTATGCGTTGTTCCACCATGTATGTCGGCATTTCAGCCACGTTGTAGTTCGCATCTCGGATGTCTACATACACGCGTGCCTGGCTCCAGGCGTACCGCTATCTCGATCACAAACCGGCGAGAGATCAGTGCGAGAAGATTGAGCGGTCGAATGAGACACAGAAACTGGGCTTCCCAATTGAAATTGTTCGATTTGTCATTGTCTTTAAGGAAATGCAGCAGCGGCGCCTGAATGCGGACTACAATCCCTCTGCGCAGATGTCGTCACTTGACGCCTACTCTTGGATACTGGCCGCCGAGCAAGCTATTTCCGATTTCGAAAACGCATCGCCCGAGCATCAGCGCGCGTTCGTGTTGTTCATCGGCCTGAAACCAAAGGCGCGATGAGTATGGACGACAATCGATTGAACCAAGCAGAAGCGATTCCATTAAATCTGACAAAACCATCGCGCATACGTCGCCGAGGCCGGAACTAACTGATGCAAGATCTGGTTCTTAAAACACCTGACGCAGGCACCACTGCAACGACTACCGACCTCGTCGACGTGCGCGGCCTCTCCCGCGTGTTTGATGTGTCGAAGCCGTGGCTCAACCGTATCATCGAGCGCGAGGACAAGAAGTTCCTCAAGGCCGTCACCGATGTGTCGTTCACGATCCGCAAGCGCGAGACGCTGGCGCTGGTCGGCGAAAGCGGCTCGGGCAAGTCGACAGTGGCCAAAATGGTCGTCGGGCTGCTGCAGCCGAGCGCTGGCCAAGTGCGGATCGATGGCCAGGATATGTGGGACGGCGCTGATCTGACCACGCTCCGCCGCCGCATCCAGATGATTTTCCAAGACCCTTACGCGAGCCTCAATCCACGGTGGCGCGTCGACAACATCATCGCCGATCCGATCCGCGCGTTTGGCCTTGCCAAGGATAACGCCGAGGTCGAGCATCAGGTCGGTGAGCTGTTGAAGCTGGTGGGTCTCGACCCGCTGGATGGCCGCAAGTATCCGCACGAATTTTCTGGTGGCCAGCGCCAGCGCATCTGCATCGCGCGGGCGCTCTCGTCAAAGCCGGAGTTTCTGGTCTGCGACGAGCCGACCTCGGCGCTCGACGTGTCCGTGCAGGCGCAGATCCTCAACCTGATGCGCGATTTGCAGGACCAGTTCGGGCTAACCTATCTCTTTATCAGCCACAATCTCGCCGTCGTGCGCCACATGGCAACGCGCATCGGCGTCATGTATCTCGGCCGTGTCGTTGAGCTTGCGCCAACCGAGGAGATGTTCAAGGCCCCCCGGCACCCGTACACACGGATGCTGCTCGATGCGGTGCCTGATCTGGCGATGTCGGGCCGGCCACGCAAGCGGGTGGAAGGCGAGATTCCGAACCCCATCGATCCGCCGAAGGGCTGCACGTTTCATCCCCGTTGCCCATTGGCGTTCGAGCGCTGCAAATCAGAGGTGCCGCTGGCGATGCCAGGTGGAGGCGGGCGCGTCGTCGCCTGCCACGCCGCTGAAATGGGCAAAATTTAGCGCGACGATGCGAGGTTTCGATCAGTTGTGATCGTCGTCAGCGGGGGGCGCCTGATCGGGCCGCTGGCGCGCGTGGGTCTCGTCGCCGTCTTCATCAGCGTCTTGCTCGCCACCAGCGATTGCGTAACTGCCGCGCAGCCAGCGCGAGAGATCGACATCGGCGCAGCGGCTCGAACAGAAGGGTTTGAACGCGGCTTCAGCCGGCGCGGTGCAGCATGGATCAATAAACCTTTGGGCCGCGTTGGCCGCGCTCCTGCGCGTGCACGCGTTGGGCCAGGAATAGCTTTGGCCGGAAGATCGTGTTGAGTGATGGCGATGATCGCACTTGGCGATCAATATCGCGGATGACGCGGCCGAGATACGTTTTCAGGCTTCGCAATTGGCGACGCGCGCGCTTGAACTGCTTGGCGTGGGCGTAGCGTTGATATTTCATGAGCGCTTGCTTGCCGACCTTTGGATAGCCCTGACGCAACTTGAGCCCGTGTTTCTTGGCTAACTTGACCAGCATCACGCGCGCACGGTTCAGCAGTTTGGCATCAGTCGGGAAGGTCACGGCCTTCTCCTGCACAGTCGTGTCGACGATCACCTTCGACAGATCTTTGACCTCGATCGCCTCGGTCTTGACCGCAATCGACAGGCTCTCCTGCAGCAGCACTTCGAGCCGCGCGTCACCCATCCGCTGTCGCCATCTGGTCATTGACGAACGGTCGAACGGTAATATAAACAGTCCAGTCATCATGAGAAGATCAAACAATCAAGTCTCACGAGACGGTGAGATAGGGCAACGCATGCCCTTGGGCACCTTCGGCAACGGTCCGCGTATGGATTGCCCCATTGATCCGCCCTTCGTGGAGCGCGATCGGAAAAGTGTGCAGCGGTTTTCCGATAAATCGCGCGACAAACCCAAAGACTCTATCGCGCCGGCAGGGCTTCGCCCGCTTTCGCCCAGGCGGTATGAATTGGGAAACCTTCACCAACCAGCATGTTGACGATCTCCGCCAGCGGCAAGCCGACAACGTTGGTGTAAGACCCATCGATGCGCTGCACGAAGGCGCCAGCCAAGCCTTGGATGCCATAGCCGCCCGCCTTGTCACGCCACTCGCGCGAGGCGATGTAAGCGTCCATTTCAACCTTCGACAGCCGCTTGAAGCGCACGCGGGTATCGACGATCTTGAGCCGCACCCGGTCATCGGGGGTAATCAGGCAAACGCCCGTGAGCACGCGATGCGCGCGGCCCGATAGCAGCTCCAGGCACGCGATCGCTTCTTCGACAAATCGCGGCTTCATCAAGATGCGCCGGCCAACCGCCACGATCGTATCAGCAGCGATCACATACGAGTCCGCCAACTCTCGATCATTGGCGATCTGGTTGCGGGCTTCTTCAGCCTTCGCGCGCGACAGCCGCGTGACCAGCGACCGCGGCATCTCGCCTTTGCCAGGCGTCTCTTCGATATCAGACGGTCGCAGCGCATCCGGCTCGATGCCAACCTGAGCCAGCAACGTCACCCGGCGCGGCGAAGCACTCGCCAGCACCAGTTTTGGCCGCGACTGTGTATCGCCGCCGGCACTACTTTTGCTTTTGCCGCGCGCCAACTCCCGCCGCAGCGTATCGCGGCGCGGACTGTCGATCCTACTTAAAGCGGTAAGTAATGCGGCCTTTGGTGAGGTCATAGGGCGTCATTTCGACCAAAACTTTGTCGCCGGCAAGGACCCGGATCCGATTTTTGCGCATCTTTCCGGCAGTATGCGCAATAATTTCGTGACCATTCTCGAGCTTTACCCGGAAGGTCGCGTTCGGAAGGAGTTCGGACACAAAGCCCGGAAATTCCAGCAGTTCTTCTTTCGCCATGCAGGGTCCAGCGGATCTTTCGCGCGGGTTGGGGGGTCGGATTTTCGCGGACATTGAGCAGGAAACCCGCACCAGCGCAAGTGCGAAAGGCGGCCAGGGGAGCCAGCGGGAGGGCGGCGAAACCGCTTACCCCCGCCAGTGCAGCGCGCAGATCAGCGTAAACAGCCGTCGCGCTGTTGTCGCATCGAGCCGGAGACGGTCGGCAAGACGCTCGGTCAGCGCTTTTGCCCCCTCGTCGTGGAGCGCCCGGCGGCCGACGTCGATTTGCTGGATGCGCGAGGGCGGCGCCGTCCGGATGGCATCGAAGTAGGTCTCGCAGACCAGAAAATAGTCTTTCATAACCCGCCGCAGCGGCATCAGGCCGACTTGAATGACGGCCGCCTCCCCGCCCGCGTCTGGCGTCGTCGTAAAGACCAGCCGGTCGTCCACCACCCCCAGCACCAACCCGTAAGGCCCATCATCGCGGCCGATCAGCTCGAACTCATTGGCTTCGAGGATGTCGAACATCGCCACCTCGCGCTCATGCTCAATATTGGCATTGCCACGCTTCACCGATCCAGGATCGAGGGTAAGCTTGGTCAGCCGGTGCCGCGATCCCGTCAGCGGTCCCTGGCCATCGTCAATGGTACGTCCTGGATCAGTCATAGCGGCTCTCCGTGTTCCAGTTGAATCATGGAGACGGCGAGATGTCCATGCGACGACGTTGTGCCGCACCTTCGGGCGCGAGCGATTGGACGTCACGACCAAGGAAGGCGATCCGGCTGGAACAGCTTTTCAGAGCACGAAGCCCATTCTCTTCACTCCCCTAACCGCACTCCCACCGACCGCCGGTGGGCTTCAAGGCCTTCGGCGCGGGCCAGCGTCATGGCATGCGGACCGAGTGCTGCCAGCGCCTGCGGGGTCAGCCGCAACAGTGATGTGCGCTTCATGAAATCGAGCACGCCGAGGCCGGATGAGAACTTCGCCGAGCGTGCCGTCGGCAGCACGTGGTTGGAGCCCGAGACATAGTCGCCGATCACTTCCGGGGTGTGCGAACCGAGGAAGATCGCACCAGCGTTGCGGATGCGGGCTGCCAGTGCATCGGGATCAGCTGTTGCGATCTCCAAGTGCTCGGCGGCAATGGCGTCGGCAAGCCGTGGTGCCTCCTCCAGCGAGCGCACCAGAATGACCGCACCGTAAGTGCTCCAGCTGGCGCCGGCGATATTGCCACGCGGCAGCACGGCGAGCTGCCGCGTGACTTCGGTTTTCACAGCGGCAGCGAACGCGGCGTCATCGGTGATCAGGATCGACTGCGCATTGGCGTCGTGCTCGGCCTGCGCCAGCAGATCAGCAGCGATCCAGGCCGGATTGTTCTGGGCGTCAGCGATGATCAGCACTTCGGACGGCCCAGCGATGCTGTCGATGCCGACGGTGCCATAGACCTGCCGTTTGGCGGCCGCCACATAAGCGTTACCCGGCCCGACGATCTTGACCACCGGACGGATGGTGTCGGTGCCATAAGCCAGCGCGGCGATCGCTTGCGCACCGCCCACGCGATAGATTTCGTCGACACCGGCGATGTGGGCGGCGGCCAGCACCAGCGGGTTCAACGCGCCCTTGGGGCATGGCACCACCATCACCACGCGCGGCACGCCCGCCACCCTGGCCGGCACCGCGTTCATCAACACCGAGCTTGGATAGCTCGCAAGCCCGCCCGGGACATAGAGCCCGACGGACTCGACCGCCGTCCACCGGCCGCCGAGTTCGGCACCCACGGCATCGACGTAGCTGTCGTCGCGCGGGATCTGCCGGGTGTGATGGCTGCGGATGCGTTCGGCGGCGAAGTGCAGAGCATCGATGGTCGCAGCATCGCAGCGCGCGGCTGCGCCAGCAATCTCATCGATGGGCACGCGCAGGCCGACAGGTGCCGGATCGAACGCATCGAACTTGCGTGTGAACTCGACCAATGCCGTGTCGCCGCGCGCACGCACATCCGCAATGATCGCGCGCACGGCGGCATCGACATCCTCGGACGCTTCACGCTTGCCGCCGAGAAACGCCTGGAAGCGTTGGTCGAAGTCGGCTGCGCGGGTATCCAGATCGGCTGCCATTCAAGACCTTTCACTGCGTTCGCCAATGCGTGTTACCCACGCCCACAACAGGTGTCACTGCGGCGAGCGTCCCGTGTGTCTCAGCTGCCAGGGTGCATGGGCCGGTGGCCGGGCTGCCAGGCGGGGCCGAGATCTTCGAGGGCTATCTCCACGCATTCCACCGCCAGCTTGACGGCCGCGTTACCGGCACACACCAACGTCAGTGTGCCCGCCGGAGCGGTCGCCGGATCAGGATCAGGCACGAACAGCACCGCCAGGATCGACAGGACTGTGGCTGTCGATTTGAGATCAAAGCCCTGGATTTGCACACGCTTGACCCGCTCAATCCGCAGTGCCGTCCGACGCCGCTCGCCGGCCGCCTTCGTGTTGCCGGTGTCACTGCGATGGTAGCGGTTGCACATCAAAGCGAACCGCGTGTCTTGCGGACTGTAGGCCATGTCGGCCACGCGCACGATGGCATCCTGCAAATGCAGAGACACCACAGGTATCTCGGCAGCGTCGAGTGCTATGAGTTTCAGAAGTGCCATGAAGCCCGGCCGGATGGAGAAAGACTGCGTGGCAGACAGGTATCGGTTCGCAGGCCGAGCGGCAACCGCCAACAGGCGCGCACCCCCCGTCGCTGATCCCCACTGGATATATGGGCGTGCAGGACCGCGCACAGCACGTTGAGCCATCCGTCGATCCCAGATATCCCTTTGCTGCGGGTGGCGGCGTACCACGGATCTCAGCACTTTCAATACCTCGCCGATAGCCGCGTCCAGCCCTCGGAGCGCGATCTATGCTCGAAACCCTTCTCATCATTCTGGCAATCGGCCTCATGGGGGTGCTGGTGCTCGCCTCGCGCAAACCGGACACGTTCCAGGTCGCGCGCACCACTCGCATCGATGCTCCGGCAGAGAAAATCTTCCCGCTGATCAATGATCTGCGCGCCATGAACACGTGGAACACGTTTTCGCTGCGCGACCCGACTTCAAAAACGAGTTACAGCGGACCCATGAGCGGCGTCGGCGCCTTGCACACCTTCGACGGCCCGAAGTCTGGCAGCGGCACCATTGAAATAATTGCCACCGAAGCGCCCCAGCGCGTCAAGATGCGGCTGCTGATGACCAAGCCGATCAAGGCCGACAATGTCGTCACGTTGACCCTCACGCGGGCTGGTCCAGCGACTGACGTGACCTGGGCCATGGAAGGTCCCTCGCCATACCTGATCAAAGTCATGACGCTGTTTTTCAATCATGACGCTATGCTGCATTCGGCCTTCGATGCAGGTCTCGCCAAGTTGAAGGCACTGGCTGAAAAAGCGTCAGACGCGTGAGGATTGACGGAACTATCAGCGTATAGACAGCGACATCGCGAACTCTCAAATTTTCGTCATGGCCGCGAAGGCGGCCACCCAAGCAAGCTGCAATTTGGCACTGCAATCTGATTTAGAAATAGTGTTGATGCGTCCTCGTAGCGAGTCGAGAGCATGTCTTCAATTCAGGTTTGCTTGGGTGGCCGCCGTCACGCCCCGCGTGCCCCGCACGACGCGGCCATGACGGAGGAGAGGTTGGGACCACACGGCTTGCAAGCGTAGCAGGAATAATTGCAGTTTGCCTAAGCCCCCAGCAACTGGCCGCCATCGATGGCGATGACTTGCCCGGTCACCCAGCGCGCAGCCGGCGAGGCGAGGAACAGCACCACGTCGGCGACCTCCTCCGGCAGCCCGAGCCGGCCGAACGGAATGCTTTTGAGTATGGCATTATAGAGCTGCGGGGAATTTGCTTTGCGCTCCTCCCAGGTGCCGCCGGGAAATTCGATTGAACCGGGTGCGACTGAGTTCACACGCACACCTCTGCGCGCGAGTGCCGCGGCTTGCGAGGTCGTGTAGTGCATCACGGCTGCTTTCGCCGCGCCATAGGCGGATGTGCGCACGGACGGGCGAAAGCCAGAGATCGACGTGACATTGATGATGGACGCACCGGTGCCTTGCAGCAGAAACGGCTCAGCAGCTTTGGAGGCGCGCACGGTTGCGAGGACGTCGACGGTGACGCTCGCCTCCCAACCGGCTTCCGTGTCGCCCTGGCCAAAGCCACTGGCGTTGTTAATGAGGCAATCGATGCCGCCGAGTGCGGTAGCCGCCGCTGGGATATAGGCGGCTATCTCCGCCGCACTCGACAGGTCGCAAGGGGCCGCGTGCATGGTGCCCGGGCCAGCTGCCTTCAACTCGGCTCTGGTTTTCTCGAGCGTCTCAGCGCCGCGCGCGCAGATTGAGACGTGCGCGCCGGCGCTGGCAAATCCAAGTGCAATGGCGCGTCCGATACCACGGCTACCGCCACACACCACCACTTTGCGACCTTCAAGTCCTTGCGTCATCATGGCTGCCCCAAGCAGGTTGAACGAGCCGCAGCAAACCATCGTTTGGCCCAAAAGCAAACGGGCCGCTCTCGAAAGAGCGGCCCGCGTGAGACGAGACGACGGCTTGTTCAACTCCAGTATCTACTGGTGCGCCACGCACGCTGCGCGTCGCAAACATCGCACAAGCGGCAATCTGCCGTGTTCGGTTAACCTGCCGCGCGACCTAGATAAGCCTCGCATGCGTCAACCGACATCGCCGTCCCATGGTTCCCACTCGACATCGGATCACCTCCTCTCGGTTGCTGTTGATGACGCAAGGTTACACGGGTTCTAGACTTTTCCAAGACGCAAACGGGACACGGACGCGGCCTTTCTCATCTCTCGCTTAGGGCAACCTTTCGATCTCGGCAGCCGTGCGTCCGGCGCGCGGTCGATAGGTGGGTAGCGACCAGCCGCGGGAGATCGCCAGAGCGCGCAGCCCGAACGCCAGGCCGATGCCGATCACTTGTGCCATCACGTTTGTTGCGCCCGCACCAAGGGCTGCCACGTAGGCAGCAGCACCGAGCAACGCAGCGGAGATGTAGATCTCTTTCTTGAGCAAGATCGACGGTTCCTGACCCAGTACATCGCGCACGATGCCACCAACCGCAGCGGTGATCACGCCCATCACAACAGCGATCGTCGGCCCAGCGCCAGCAGCCAGCGCTTTTTCCGCACCGGCCACCGACACAAACGCCAACCCCACCGCATCCAGCCACAGCAACACGCGATAGCGCGACTGCGGCACATGCGCAACGAAGTACACTAGCGCCGCGACTACAGCGGAGACGACCACGAACGCCGGTTGCTGCACCCAGAAGACCGGCACGCCCAGCAGCAGATCGCGCAAAGTCCCTCCGCCGACGCCAGTGACCACGCCAAGCCAGATGAAGGCGACGATATCGAGTTGCTTGCGTGACGCCGTCAGTGCACCGGTGATCGCAAATACCGCCACCGCGATCAAGTCGATCACGGTAAGCGCTTGCATAGCCGCGAGGGCGCGGGCGACGTCAGTTGCCATTCAGCGCATGGACCTCGGGGAAGAAAAACTCCTTCCAGTCTTTCGGCGTCGTTTTGATCGTGCCAGCCTTCGCCATGAATGCCGAGAACTTCGTCATGCCGGCCGGCGCAACGCCGAAGACGGCACCCGGCTCTGCCAGCATGGCGAGGAGTTCTTCAGCAGTGACCTTCTCCTTCACTTGGCTGAGATAGATGTCGACCGCCTTCTTTGGATCATCCTTCATCATTTGCGTGGCTTCAGCGAGCGCCGCGATCACAGCCGCCATGGCTTTCGGATTGGCATCGCGAAACTTGGATGTTGCAAACAACACGGCATTGTTGAGCGGCCCACCAAAGACATCGACCGACGACAACACCTTCCGGACGGCCGGATCCTTGAGCGCAATGTGATGGAAGGGCGCGATTGAAAAGTGGCTGTTGACCTCGCTTTGCGGCGACAGCAGCGAGAGCGTTGCATCAGGGTGGCCCAGCTGCAGCGTGATCGAATCGAGCTTGCCCGCGCCGCCTTCACCAAACTCCTTTTCCGCCGCCATCTGCAGGATGGTCGCCTGCGACGACACCTTGATCGTTGGCACCGCAATCCGGTCCTTGTCTGAAAAATCTTTCAGCGACTTGATCGCCGGGTTCCGCGTGAGCAGATACATCGGCATGCCGCCAACGCCCGCGACGCCCTTCACGCCACCCTTGGTGCGATCCCAGAGTAGCAGCAGATTGGACGCTCCGCTGGTGACGAACTCCACGTTGCCGGCCAGCAACGCATCGGTGGCAGCACCGCCGCTGTTGAATGTCACCCACGTGGTTTTGACATCGCCCATCCCTTGGGCCGCGGCATGCTTTTCAATGAGCTTGCCAGTCTCCATAAGGATCATCGGCAGATAGAGCAGGCCCGGCTGCTTGGTGATGCGGATTTCGGTTGGCTCGGCGCGCGCAGCACCGCCCCCGCCCCATACGATCGCCAACACCATCAGCACACGCGCAAGAATGGACATGAACCCTCCCCGGTATTTCCATTAATGCCGGAAAAGTTACCACAGAAATCGCCCGCCGCGCTAGGCTGACCAACACGCAACATGCATCCGAAGGCCGCCGAACCGTGAAAGCTGTTGAGACGCCACATCTGAGTGACCGGTTTTTCGCCGATTTGCCCATCGTCGCCGAGGAGTCCGAGGCGCTTGAGGTGGCCATCTACCAACCGGTGCCGGATGACTGGTATCTGATCGCCACCGACGTCAAGAACTCGACCGGCGCCGTCGCCAGCGGCCAGCACAAAACCGTCAATTTCGTCGCCGCGTCGTCCATTGCGGCAATCAAAAATGCCTGCGCACCAACGCCGATTCCATTTCTGTTCGGTGGCGATGGCGCGACCATCATGGTGCCTGGCGGCTTCGGCGACCAAGCGCGGCTGATCCTCGCGCGATTGCGTGGCTTGATCCAACGGCAATTCGGACTTGATCTCGTCGTCGGCTGCCTGCGTGTGGGCGACATCCGCGCCGCCGGCCATGACGTGCGCGTCGGGCGCTACGAGCCGACACCCGGCAACCATTTCGGTGTCTTCATCGGCGGTGGCGTCAGTCTGCTTGAAAAGTCCATCAAGGGACGTGGCGACGCTCAATTGCAACGGCTGTCGGAGATTTCCGTCACGCTGGATGATGGCGGCGACGTTGATCTCTCCGGCTTGTCCTGCCGCTGGGATCAGCTGAAATCAGCC
Source organism: uncultured Alphaproteobacteria bacterium (assembly GCA_963847145.1). GTDB lineage: Bacteria > Pseudomonadota > Alphaproteobacteria > Rhizobiales > Hyphomicrobiaceae > JABFRJ01. The sequence continues at coordinate 351,177 of CAWJYN010000007.1, read as the reverse complement.
CGCGGCAAGATGCTGTCCATCATTGTGCTCGGCGATGATGCTGCCTTGCAGCGCACCTATGCGGACATCCAGCGATTGGCAGCCAATGGCGGCGATCCACGGCCCGTCTCAGCCGAGAACTTGCGCTTGAAGTGGCCGCCGCCCGGCTATCGACTGGAAGCCCGCGCGCGGCATAAGCGGGGGCCCTTGTGGTTCACGACCGCACGCTTATTGGCCGAAACGTTTGTCGCACACGTGGTCATCACCAACGGCTTCAAGGTCGGCAAGTTTGATGCCAATCGCTACAAGGCCGAAATCATCACCAATACGGATTTCTGCCGCTACGACGACGGCCTGTTCTTTGTCATCGATTGCGCGACGGCGGCCATTCCTCAAATTGCTGCATACTTGTCGGCGCAGAAGGCCAGCGGCACGATCCGCTTCGGCTTGCACGCGTCCGAAACCGCGCTGATGACCTGCTTTGTCACCTCAACTGACGATAGCCTGCATGTCCACTTCGTCGATGGCGCCAACGGCGGCTATACGCGCGCGGCCGAGTTACTGAAGGGGCGTGTGACGTTGGAGCAGGCGCTGGCGGGGGTCTGAGCGCTTACCTGAAATCGTCCACCGTCAGTACGGCCTGGAATGGCACGCCGGCGGCGGCGAAGGCTTCGGCGGCGCCTTCCAGGCGATCAACGGCAGTGATGACGCCGAGCACGATGGCGCCATCGGCTCTGACGCTTCGATGGCCTTGAGCGCAGAACCACCTGTCGTCGTCACGTCTTCGAGAATGACCACGCGCTTGCCGGCCAATGTCTCACCGCGCGGCAATCCCTCGACCAGGCTTTTGGTGCCGTGATCTTTCGGTGCCTTGCGCACGAAGAACGCCGGCATGGGCCGGTCTTCGGCGACGCTGACCGCGGTCACCGCCGCGGCAATCGGCACTGCGCCCATTTCAAGCCCGCCGACAAACTCGCAAGGGCTGTCTTTCAGCGCGTCCAGAATGAGTAGCGCCAGCAGGTAGGAGCCCTGCGGGTCCAGCATCGTCGGCTTCATGTTGAAATAAAAGTTCGACGTGCGCCCGGACGCCAGCGTGATCTCAACCCCCGTGCCGTAACTGCGCCGCCGAACGATCTCGATCAGGCGGATTTTGGCAGCTTGCGGCGTGATTGCGCTCGGCATAGGCATCTCGCAAAAGGCGTTGAATTTTGCCGCTCATGAGCCCGCATGCCGACCCTGTCAAGCTGAGCGCCTCCCTTCTCCACTGCATCCCGGGCTTTGCCTCCGCCCGCACAACCCGCTACATCTACTGAGAACCGACACGCCCTCACGGACCCCGCCATGTTCGATCCAGAAAATCCGCCAGAGCTTGAAACCACTGGTTGGATCAACACCGTCACGCCACTCTCCCTCAAAGCGCTGCGCGGCAAGGTCGTCGTGCTGTCGGCCTTTCAGATGCTGTGCCCGGGCTGCATCGAGCACGGCCTGCCGCAGGCCAAGCGCCTCGCCGAGAAGTTCAACCCGGCCGAGGTTGTTGTGCTCGGTTTGCACACCGTGTTCGAGCATCACAAGGTCATGACGCCGGAAGCGCTGCAAGTCTTCATGGCCGAGTTCAAATGGCCGTTCCCCGTCGGCATCGACGCGCCCGATGGCGATGGCCCGCCCAAGACCATGGCCAACTATCAGATGCAGGGCACGCCGACCTTACTGCTGTTCGACCGTGCCGGCCGCCTGCGCCGCCACTACTTCGGCCGCCCCGACGATCTCCAGATTGCCGCCGAAATCATGGCACTGGCCATCGAAGATGCAAACTCACCGCGCGAGCAAGCCGCCGGCATCGAGCACAAGATCGGCCGCGCCCTGCGCGCACCCGCCCACACCCACGGTCATGACCACGAGCACGTGCACGGCCCCGGCTGCGGCCACGATCACCATCATTAACACCATGATCACCCGCGCGCCCGATCTGTCCCGAGCCGCTTTTGTCGATCCGAGCGCGCTGTTGTTTGGCGAAGTGCGGGTGGCAGAAGGCGCATCCATCTGGCCCTACGCGGTGGTGCGGGCGGAGAGCGACGCGGTCGACATCGGCATGCACGTGAACCTGCAAGACCACGTCATGGTCCACGTCGGCTATGGCAGCGGCACCGTCATCGGCGCGTACTCGTCGATCACGCATCGCGTCGTGCTGCATGGTTGCACGATTGGTGAAAACTGCCTGATCGGCATTGGCGCCACCATCATGGATCGCGCGGTCATCGGCGCCAACTCCATCGTCGCTGGTCACAGTTTGGTGCCCGAAGACATGATCATCCCGCCCAACTCCATCGTCATGGGCACGCCGGGCAAAGTGGTAGCAACGCGCAACAACTTCGTCGCCAATCGCCTCAATGCCTGGCTCTATCATCGCAACGCACTGGCCTACGCACGCGGCAATCACCGCGCCTGGCATGGCCCGGAGTACCAAGCGGCCGCGGTTGCCGAGAAGGCGCGGCTGGAAGCTGAATTCGCGCGGGCGTGACGATCAATACAATCAATTTTTTTCGTCATCCCGGCGCAGGCCGGGACCCACGGCAACATTGTTGTTGCCGGCACACGTCACTCCCGGCACATCCCATAGTGCCGTGCACCGTGGGCGCACCGAGCAAAATGACGCTTCCGCAACGTGTCGTGGTTCCCGGCCTCAGTTTACCCCGGACGTCGATCCGGGGCCGCGATGACAAGGTAGAGTGAGCGGCGCTTGTCGCTCTCGCCCGCGCACCCACTACAACAACACGTCGCCCCAAAACCCCTTGGCACAGAACCTGCTCACCTCCGACGCAAAACCTTCGACGGTGATGCGCCTGTCTCAAATTGGCACACGCATCAACACCTTTGCGAGTGCCGGAACAGACCATGCAGCAGCGTACCAACCAAGTTCTCTATGCGTATTGGAACGACGTGCGCGGTGAGCGCATCGCGCCGCGCCGCTTCGACGTGGAGCCGTCGCAGCTCGGTTCCGTGCTCTCCGAAACATTTATTCTGGAATGCGGCGCGGGCGAACCACCCACCTTCCGCCTCGCCGGCACTAAAATTTGCGATACATTCGGCCGCGAGTTTCGTGGCGCAGGCTTTCTCAACATGTTCCGCGATGCAGACCGCGAGTGCATCACCGGGCACTTAGCCGACGTGCAGACGCAAGGGGCTGTGCTGGTCCTCGAAGCCACCGCTTCACTCGACGCCCGGCGGCAGGCCAAGTTTGAAATCCTGCTGCTGCCGTTGATCCACACGGGTACCAGCATCTCGCGTCTGCTTGGCGCTGTCGTCGCCATCGACTCACCCGGCTGGCTCGGCAGCGAACGTTTGCCGCCGCTCGAACTCACAGCCCATCAGCAGATCTGGCCCGATGGCCGCCCCTTCGCCGTTGTCGAGAAATTCCGCTCAGCCCCGCCACTCATTCCCGAACTCGCCGGCGCCCGCCTCGTCCGCATCAACCGCCGCAGTTTCCGCGTGCTCGATGGTGGGCTGGGGAAGGAGTGAGGTTAGAGTTCTGCTACGGGCCGAGGACCTGACGACCGGCTGCTCAGCCCAGCACATTTGGCAGCCAGGTGGCGATGCCCGGAACCAGCAGCAGCAGCACGAGCAACAACAGACTCATCACGATATAGGGGACCACCGCGCGAAAGATGTCGGCCATCGTCACTTCGGGCGGGGCGACGCCGCGCATAGTCATGAGCAACAGGCCGTGGGGCGGCAACAGCAGACCTAGTTGCATGCAGATCAGGAACAACACGCCGAACCAGATGGGATCGATGCCGAGTTTCTGGACGAGCGGCATGAACACCGGAAGCGTGATCAGCATCATGCTGACCTGATCGACAAAAATGCCGAGAAAAATCAGGATCGCCATCATGAGTGCGACCACGGCAAAGGCGGACAGTCCCTGGCCAATGATCGCTGAGACGAGCCCTTCCGTGGCGCCGGAAAAACTGAGGATCTGGGAGAACGTGGTCGCCCCCAGAATGATGAACAGGATCATTCCGGAGATGGCGGTCGTGCCCTTCAACGCCTTCATGAGCGCCTCGAACGTCATGGCCCCGTAGAGCATCGCCATGATGATGGTTGCGAAGGCACCGAGGGCTGCCAACTCGGTCGGGGTCGCAATACCGGCCGACATGGCCCCGACCACAACGGCAAAGATGCCGACCAACGGCACGGCGTAGAAGAGAAACAGGCGCCAGCTTTCCCATCGCGATCGCTGCTCGAACGGCGTTGGGGGAGCGAGCGACGGCGTCAGTTTGGCACGTACGATGATGTAACCAACGAACGCGACTGATAGCATCAGGCCTGGGACGATGCCGCCGATCAGCAGCTTCGAGATCGAAATGCCTGACAGACTGCCGAGCAGGACCGTTAGTGCCGACGGCGGGATCAGCATGTCGACGGCACCAATGGCCATGATCGGTCCTGCCGCCATGGTCGGGTGATAGCCGCGCGACAACATGAGCGGCAGCATCAGCGACCCGAGCATTGCCGTCGTCGCAATGGTCGATCCGGAGATCGCGGAGAATACGGTACCCGCCACCACGGCAACCACTGCAAGACGGCCCGGCACGCGACGGATCAAGCGCTCGACACCGTCGATCACTTTGAGCGCGATGCCCGTGTGGAACAGCACCTCACCCATCAGAATGAACAGCGGGATCGGCGTCAGCGAAAAGTTCATCACCGAGACGACGCTGTTGCGGACGATCTGTGCAAGGCCTGCTTCGCCGCCAAGGAACAAAAACGCGCCGATGATATTGATCGCAATAAATGAGAACGCCACCGGCATGCCGAGAAACAGAAATGCAGTGGACCCGCCGAGGAGCAGCAACGCAGCCATCTGCCATGACATGATCATCGGGTCGGCTCCGTCGCGTGGCGCTTCATGAGGCCGACACCGCTTCTGTGCGTGGTGCGCGCTCTGCCGCGGCCAGACGATGCATGCGAAACACGAACTCGATGGAGAATACGAGAAACGCAATTGGCAGGGGCACTAGCAGCCACCATTCGGGCATGATGAGCGTCTTGATGCTGACAGCGCCGGTTGCGTAACTCGCGGCAGTTACCTGCCAGCCGTACCAGACGAAGTAGAGGCAGCAGGCGAGGCCGCACAGATCGCTCAACCACTCCAGCCGCCAGGCGACCCTAGGTGGCAGCGCCCGCAACAGGATATCGACCCGGATATGTTGACTTTGGCGCAGCAGCCAAGGGCCGGCGAACAGCGTCACCAGATAGAGGATATCTTCCGATATCTCGTTGCTCCACGGCAGGCCGCGCCCACCCATGTTGCGCAAGCCGACATCGGCGACGATGATCAGCATCATCGCCAGGATGAGGAGGCATGAAACCCCCATCATCAGGTCGAGGAGGCGGCCAATCAAACGGGAGAGGCGCGCCATGGCATCCTTTGCTCAAGCTGGAAAACGGTATCGGCGGCTCGACTGTCATTTCGGCTTGGCGAAGAACTCTCTCAGCTTCGGTCCATGCTCGGGACTCTGCGTGAGGATGCCGGCCCATCCCGCTTCATAGGCTTTGGCGTGGAAAGCGGCGCTGTCGGCACCGGTGAACGCGATCGTCTCGATGCCGACCGCCTTCTGCTTTGCGATGTCTTCGGCATTGATCTTCGCCCAGTCGGAGGCCTGTGTTTCGAGCCATACGCCAGCCTCGGCGATCACCTTGCGTTGGGCATCGTTGAGCTTGACCCAGGCGGCCTTGTTGATCAGCACGCTTACCTCGGCGTTGTAGAAGCCTGGGTCGACGCGATACTTGGTTTTTTCCTGCCACCCGAGCTCAAAGATGCCATGGATCGGCCATCCGTAGCCATCGACAACGCCCCGTTCGAGCGCCGTATAGACTTCACCCGGTGCCGTTTGCACGACCGTTGCGCCAAGAGCCGAGAAGAAGTCACGATAGACTGGCGTGATACGGATCTTGAGGCCCGTTAGGTCCGGCTTGGAGATGGGCTTTGTCAGGTAGACGTGGAACGGCGCATCGTTCACATGCCGGGCCAGAAAGATGGCGTTCATTTTCTGGTCGTAGAGCTTGGCCATGTAGTCGAAGCCGCCATTGCGGCGGAGCTCCATCATGGGCCGTTCTGTCAGCTTCCAGGCATCCGCCTCGGGCATGATATTTGTGTAGAATGCGCCCGTCACGTAGGCGATGTCGACCACGCCGTTCTTCAGCGCGTTGCCAACCTCGAACGGTGGCATTGCCTTTGGTCCGCCGATAAAATTGATCTGCACCGTGCCCTTGCCAGCCGCGTTCACACGTTCAACGAACTGTAGGAAGGTTTTCGTATAGTTGGTCTGTTCAGCGAAGGCTGCGATGGCACGCAACGTAACTTCTTGCGCCTTGGCGCCGACCGTCAAGAAGGCCATGGCAAGCGCACTTGTCATTCCCAGCAACGCGAAACGCATGTTTCCTCACCTCGTGTTTTGGGCGACGCCCCGCGCATTCGCAGAGCCTTCGCCGGTGCAGAGGCTAGAGCGCGCCTTGCGGTTTATCAACCCACCGCAAGGTTTGCCGCTCGCTGAGTTGTCGGCGCTTTCTTTGAGTGCGCGCACCAATGCAGAAATGCGGAGCGCAGGCAACGCGTATGGTCAAGGGTCTGCTTCACGCATCTGACTGCCGCACAATGACGATCGAGCAACCAGAGATCGCTACCTCCCTTGCGAACATGACTGAATTTGCCGCCTTGTGTGATTTGGCGAGCGGTGATGAAGTAATGCGTTTCCCTGCCATCGTGGATAGATCCATGCCCCGCTTCGCCGCCAACCTCTCCTTCCTGTTCACCGAGCTGCCTTTCCTGGAACGCTTCGAGGCAGCGGCCAAAGCTGGCTTCAAGGCGGTGGAATATCTGAACCCCTTCGAGGCACTTAAGGCAGATATCGCTGCGCGCCTGAAAACCCACGGCCTCACGCAGGCACTGTTCAACATGGCCCACGGCGACTGGACCAAGGGCGAGCGCGGCATGAGCGCCATCCCCGGCCGCGAAGCCGAGTTCGAGAAAGCCGTCGCCGCCGCCATCGACTACGCCACGACCCTCAACTGCAAACGACTGTTCGCCATGGCCGGCCTGAAGCACCACGGCGCCACGCGGGCAGCCTATGTCACCAACCTCAAGACGGCCGCGAAAATGTGCGCACCGCATGGCATCGACGTCATCATCGAGCCGATCAACACCCGCGACATCCCTGGTTACTTCCTCAACCTCACAGAAGACGCCCGCTCCATCATCCATGAGGTGGCAGCGCCCAACATCGGCCTGCAGTTCGACATCTACCACCGCCAGGTCATGCAGGGCGACGTGATCATGGCCATCCGCGAGTTCGGGCACCTCGCGCGCCACTACCAGATCGCCAACCCGCCCGATCGCGGCGAGCCGGACGAAGGCGAGATCAACTACCGCTCCGTGTTCGCCGAAATCGATCGTTCCGGCTTCAAGGGCTGGATCGGCTGCGAATACAAACCCCGCGGCGCGACTGTGGCTGGGCTCGGCTGGGCTGAAAAATTGGGCGTCAAGCTCGGGTAATCCGGTGCATGGGGGTCAGACCCATGGGTCTGACCCCATCGGTGAGGCTTGCAAGGGTTAAATTCCGGCCGCAACGCAGTTAATTCAATCCCAGCGCCAAATTTGCGATTCTAGGGGCATTGAGCTGTTTTGGCTACCTCCCTAGCGGCCCCCTCCGTGCCGCGCGCTGACGGCCTTCTCCGTGCGTTTAAACGGCACTCCAACGCACCATCCTCGCTCCGACATCGACTGATCGGTCAAAATGCGTGTCCGAATGCCAAAAACCTGAAAAACAACGATTTTTTAACCATATCCGGCAACTCAAACCGCTGCGGCGCCGGCTGTTAAGGAGACCCAAAGCCGGATGGCCGCTGGGTGGAGCCACCACCACTCCACCTCCGAGCCCGCTCGTGCCCCGCCTTTTCCCCCTCATCGCACTTGCGCTGGTGCTTGCAGCACCATCCCCGGCGAACGCGAATTCGCCCGGCTCCCTGCGGACGTCGTCAGGCGGCACTGGCCTGTCGCCGAAAGGTGGCTCGGGCGGCACCGGACTGTCCGCGCGTTCCCAGGCGCGGATGAGCCCATCAAAACCACATGCCACACCGCCCGCTGGCGTCCGCCCGCACACCGATCTCGCCGCCGCCACCAAACTCATCGGGCTTTCGAGCGGCAACTTGATGAAGCATTCGTCGTTGTTCCCGAAGCCACCATCGTTGCCCGGCACCCCGGTGCTGGCCGGCCCGCTGCTCAATCAGATCGGCGCGACCCAAGGCGGCAGTGCCAGCTTCAGGGCCGTCGCCAGCATCCCCGCCAACCTCTCCAACGGCCGCGTTTACCCAACCAACGGCCGTGGTGCCGGCGGAGGCCGGCCCCACGCCTCGTTATCAGCGACCGCCGCGCATGGCGTTGGCGACGACGCAGCGGCCGCCTCCGTCACCCCCTTGAAGCGTTCCGGCAGCGGACTTCTCGTCTGGCTGCAGGGCCTGTTCACGGCGGCAGCCATGGGCGCAATTGGTTATTGGATGTGGTCGTCGGCCCCCAAGAGCGCGCGGCTGGCCGCTTAAATTGACCGTGTCGCACTTCCGCCTAAATGCGGTCTTTCATCGCCCACAATGGTCGTGCACTGTTTAACCATGGCCTCTCGGGTCGGCGTCAGAAGAAGTGATCGGTGCGGTGCCCCTCGCATCGTGACTCTCCGCTCTGACACTGTCCCGCCGCAGACACGATCGAGAACCCGCATCAAGATCGTTTCTAAAGAGGCTCGGACGCATCCCGCCGTCTGCAGGGATGTGTCCATTAGACTAAAGGGTCGGCGCAAGCCGGCCCTTTTTTCGTTGTGGGTTACCCCACCCCCGTCACCTTGAGCTCAACCAGCACGAGCACCAGCAAAAACACCGTCACCGCCACCACGTGCGCGAGCGGTTTCCAGCCGAGTTTGGCGAGGTCTTGCAGCGAGGTCTTCATGCCCAGCGCCGCGATGGCGCAGACGAGGCAGGCGCGCGAGATCTGTCCCATTGCGTCGCTCGCGGCGACCGGTATCAGCCCGACACTGTTGAGCACCACCAGCGCTGCGAAGGTTGCGAGAAAGCTTGGCAGCAGTGGCTGCTTCAGCGCACCTGTGCCCGCCGACTGCTCGCGAAAAATCCACACCAGCCCCATCACGACCGGCATCAGCAGCGACACCCGCAGCAGCTTGATGTAGGTCGCGACAATACCCGTCTCGTTCGAGATCAGATAGCCGGCCCCGACCACCTGCGCCACGTCGTGGATCGTGCCGCCGATGATGATACCAGCAACGTTGTTGTTGTAACCCATCGCACGGATCAGGATTGGATAGACCACCATCGCGATGGTGCTCAGCACGGTCACCGAGATCACCGCAAACAGCGTATCTCGCTCGCTGTCTTTATGCTTGGGCAGCACCGCCGAAATGGCCAATGCCGCCGACGCCCCGCAGATCGCCGTCGCACCGCCGACGAGCAGGCCTTGCAGGTGCGTCAGCCCCATCCAGCCGGCCAGCGCGCGCCCGAACACGATCGTCGCCGCCACACTGGCGACGATGATAACGATCGGCGTGATGCCGAGTTCAACGATCTGGCCATAACTGATGCGTGCACCCAGCAGCGCCACGCCGAGCCGCAAAATTGTCCGCGATGTGTACTGAATACCGGCCGCCGTTCTGCCGCCCTGCGAGAGAAAATGAAACGCCATGCCAAGCAGCAGCGCGTAAATCAGCGTCGGCCCCCCGAGGTTCTGCGACACGAACGCCGCCGCCATGCCAACCGTGGCACTGACTGCAATTCCAGGCAGCAGGGCTTGGACCCGTTCAACGATCTGGGTCGATTGCATGCAGCGACTTTCGAGGATGAGATGGGACGGAGGGACGCGACGCAGACATAGATATCAGGCGTTGACTTGCCACCGATGGGCTCAGCACACCAATGCCAATGGGACCACGCCGGGCGCGATGCTGCAACAGCCCGCAACTGTAGACCACAGCTGTAGGGCGGAACAGGACGCGGTTCAGCGTCCGTCATCCGCCGGGGCGGGCACGCCGTGGCAACAACGGTCGCAGCAACACCCACGAGATGGCGGACAACGGCGCGGAACACGCACGTCGTCCGCCCTAGGAACGCCCCCCAAGCTAGAGCCGTCGGCGAGCCACCGCTTGACCAGCCCCCGCTCCCCGCGCGAGCGTGCCGTCCAGCACCACCGCCCCATCGGAGCCTCTCCCATGCTGCCTCTCGCCGGCTACGCCGACCGCCTGTCCGCGCGCCCTGGCGAGACGCTGCGCTTCCACGTGGCCAATACCACCCAGGCCCCCGTCACAGCCAAGATTGTCCGCGTCATCTCCGCCGACCCGAACCCTGCTGGGCCGGGGATCAAGCTGGAGGCCGTGGCGGCGGCCATCAATGGCCTCAGCCAACCGGATGATCAACTGGTGGACAACGGGTCCTGGGCGGAGGTGACGACCGACGACCGTGCGACCCCCAGCGTACTCACCCTGATCGCGAACATCATGCCGACGAAGACCGGCGCACGGCAGCGCGTAGTGATGGCCTGGAACACAACGACAGCGACGTCCGAAAACTGCCGGCTGCAGATCGCCATCGATCCCGACGGTCATCTCGCGGCCGAACTCGTCTCTGGCCCTTCGTCAGAGCCAATGGTGCTGGCGCGCGCCGTGCTGCCCCTGCCGCTCACGACCCACGCCTGGCACCGCGTCTCAGCAACCCTTGATCAGACATCGCAGCACCTCACCATTTCCTGTGCCGCACTTGGCCCGAATGGCGCGCTCACGCCGGCGACCCGTGCGCAGGCCGTCGTCGGTTCGGGCGTGACGCCGCTCGGCAACGTCGATTTCATTGCCATCGCGCGCAGCTCCGGCATGGCGTGGCGGCATGCCGGCCAGACGTCCAATCTGACGTCCAATCTGCAGAGCGACACCTTTGACGGCCGCATCGAAGCGCCAGCGATCATGGGCGGTGCACCGGGCAAGGAAGTGCTGATCGCCGCCTGGGACTTTTCGCGGCAGACGCACACCACCCGCATCATCGACACCGGCCCGCATAGCTTGCACGGCACCCTCATCAACACACCCATTCGCGCCGTCCGTGGCTCCACCTGGACCGGCCGCGAGCAATGCTTCCGCCACGCGCCTGACCAATACGCCGCGATCCACTTTCACGAAGACGATCTCGACGATTGCCACTGGCCGGCCACGCACGAACTCAAAGTCCCAAATTCATTGCGCTCCGGCGCCTACGCGCTGATGCTCGAAGCTGGCGACGCACGCGAAAACATCCCGTTCTTTGTCGTACCGCCGAAAGGCAAGCAAACCGCCAAGCTTGCGGTGCTCGTCTCGACTTTCACCTATACTGTCTATGGCAACCACGCGCGGCCCGAATGGACCACCAACGCCGCCTGGAAAGAGGCGTGGCTTAAGCAAGCCAAAGATTGGAACGCCTATCCCCACAACCCCGGCGCTCACACCGAATACGGGCTCTCGACCTACAATTTCCACACCGACGGCTCCGGCATCGCCATGGCTTCATGGCACCGCCCCATGCTCAACACGCGCATTGGCTATTTCACTTATCCCTTTCCTGATATCCGCGGCTCGGGCTTGCGCCACTACCCGGCCGACAGCCACCTGCTGGCGTGGCTCGAAGCCAAAGGCATCGCCTACGATCTCATCACCGATTGGGAATTGCACCACGAAGGTGTGGAACTCTTGCAGCGCTACACCTGCATTACCACCGGCTCGCATCCCGAGTATCACACCACTCAAATGCTCGACGCGCTCGAAGCCTACCGCGACGGCGGCGGGCGCTTCATGTACCTCGGTGGCAATGGCTTCTATTGGAAGATCGCGCTGTCGCCGGACAAGCCCGGCTTAATCGAGATCCGCCGCGCCGAAGGCGGCATCCGGGCCTGGGCCGCCGAGCCCGGCGAGTACTACAATCAGTTCGATGGCGAATACGGCGGCCTCTGGCGCAGGAATGCGCGGCCGCCGCAGAAGCTGACTGGCGTCGGCTTCACCGCGCAGGGCAACTTCGTCGGCTCATACTATCGCGTCAAAGACGAGGCGCGGAAAAACCCACGCACGGCTTGGATCTTCGACGGCATCAACGACGAAATCATCGGCGGTTTCGGTCTTTCTGGCCACGGCGCCGCCGGCTTCGAACTCGACCGCGCCGATACCAAACTCGGCACGCCCGCCCACGCGCAGATCATTGCGCAATCGGAAAATCATCCGCCTGATGCGCCGTGGGTGCTGGTCCCCGAGGAACAGCTCACGCATCTCACGACATTTCCCGGCGAGAGCCACAAGCAGCTGATCCGCGCCGACATGACGCTGTTTGAAGCGCCCAACAACGGCTGTGTTTTCTCGACAGGTTCCATCACGTTCTGCGGATCACTGCCTCATAACAACTTCGACAACACCGTCTCGACACTGCTCCACAACGTGCTGACGCGCTTTCTTGATCCGCACGCCAAGTTCGAGATATCGCCAGCCGCATAGCCCCAAGCCTTACACCGCCCGCAAGACCGCCCTGCCGTGAGCTGCCTCTTTCCACGGCCTGTCCTCTGACGGGCTGTCCTTGGCAATCGCATAGTACCCGCGGCTCGTTGATGCGCCGAGTTCTCGCTGTCCCGGAATGGCGTGCGACAGATCAGGAATGGTCCACTCGTCGCGGATCTCGTAGCCAAGCCCCTCAATAGACGCGACGACCTCGGCCCGGCTTCGAATCTGATAGGGCACTTCCGCTGTGCCAAAGTTCTCTAAGGTAAAAACCGTCGGCCCCTCACGCGTCGCGACCTTGTTCAAAAGCAGATGTCGCGGCTTTGCTCGCAAGCGGCCAAACAAAGTCTCCAGCGGCACGTCGAGATATTGCAGCAGACCTGATCCTAGAAAGACGTCTGCCGCCGGCACCGTGCCGATATCGGCTGCAAACCGCAGCGACATCAACCCTTCCTTCTTGGCGAGCGCCTCGCCACTACGCACAAACGCAGGCAAGTCATAGACCCACCAATCAAAGGCGAGCTTGTCTTGCAGGTGCGGCCGGAACGCCCGGAACTTTGTCCCCAGATGCCCACCCGCATCGAGCACACACCCGCCCGGCGGTACAATGCGCTGCAGCCAGCAAATGACCGGATAATCCTGCAGCGCGACCTGGCTCATCATCTCAAAGCTGACGTGCGAGAGCACATCGTGATCATAGCCTTTCAGCGCGCCCGGTCGTACTGCTGCCATCGCTGCGTCGAAACTGCTGAACGCGCCACGAAATCGTTTTTGTCCGCGCAGTCCGCGGCGCACAACGCGCAGCACGTCATAAGTGACGTCTACGAGATCAACAGCCAACGCCATACCAAGTTCCTCATCCCGCCCCCATCAACGCCACCGCATTGCTGGATTTCGATAGCGGAACAAGCCGGCGTTCAAGAACCGAATGAATTTAAAGTAAAATTCTGCAGCGAAAACCGCACTCAACAACCAATAATTGCAAAAAAAATAAGCCGAACATCATTATATTAACGATAAATATCGTTGGCTTTAATGACGCAAGCGCACCGCGATCGCAGATCTGGGAAACACTTAGCCCTTAAGCCCGCTCTTGATCGCCGGCGCGCTCGCTGACACCACCGCTGGCGCCTGCTTGATGATCACCTTCTGCCGGCGCCCGAGGAGCAGCCGCTTCAGCATCGACAGCACCATCAGCACCAACAGCGCCGCCGCCACCGTCATCGCGGGATGCTTTTCCCACATCAGCCGCGGCGCCACTTTGCCGTCCCAGGCGAGCTGCGCATGCGCCATCAACGTCCACGGATCGGGCACCACACTATCCGCTGCCAGCATCATGCCCACCGCTGCTGATTGATCGCGGCTCGCCAGAATGCCATCGCGAACGCCATCCCGCGCCAGCAATTGCATGCGTGACGGCGTCTGCGCCACCGCCCTCAGAACGCGGCCAGACGCGCCCTTGTCGAGCCCCGTCAGATACCGCGCCAACGTCGTCAACTCTGGTTCCGTCAGCGACCGGCCAAGCACTTTCAGATCCGGCGCCGCCGCTTCAAACAACGCCGCCCGCACCGGCGCTTCCAGCCCCGCCAACCGCTGGATCGCCACCTTGTCGGAAATGTCCAGCAGTTGCCTCAGGCTTGCTGCCGTGAACGTCTGCGCCTTCGCTCGCTTGTGGATTTCATACTCGACCAATATCGGCAGCCGCTCGCCCGCCAGCGCACTCCAGGCGAGCGCAGTCTCGATGGACCGGCTTTCGCGCGCAATATCAAACGCCGCCGCCGGCATCACATTCACCGCCGTATTCAGCGACCCATCATCCAGCCGCTTCAAAATGCCGGCCTCGCCCTCCGTGCTCAGCAACAGCGCCACGATCTCATCCAGCCGCGGCAACGCCTCCGGTTTCAAATTCTCCAGAAACCCTTTGAATGTCGAATTCTTGTCTGCCAGCTCCAGCACCTTCGCATGTGCACGCCGGAACTCCTGCCACACGTCCACAACACGCTCGGCTGTCTTGGCAGCAATCTCTTTCAAGTTCTCGCCGATCTGCTCCTTCATGGCGCTCGCGAGTTCAACCTGAACTTTGTCTTTGGTCTCCTTCGACTTCATTTCCGTGGCGATGATCGGCAGCACCCCATTCCGGAAGTCCCACACATCTTTTAAAATGAGCACCGCACCGACGCCGCCCGCCACCGCGCCCACCAATCGCGACATGATGGAGCCGACAATCCGCGTGCCGACCCGCGACGCCATATTCGCCAGCTGCCGCCGCACAATGAGAATGATCGCACCCGCGATGCCGCCCGCGTTGTCACTCATCACCTGCCCGGTCGAAACACCGGCCCGCGCCTTGTCCGGGTCCATCTGGAATTCTTTGCCGGCATCCTTCGACACCACCCGCGCGATCGTCGCCCCATAGCGCGGACCCAAAAACGCTTGCAAACACTGCATCGCCGGCTCAGCGGTATCCGACGACGCCAATTCAATCCGCCGGCCCAGCGCACCACCCACACCGCCGGCAAGGCTCTCCAGCGAGCGCTTCATGCCCTCCGATTTGAACACGCGCTCCGCAACCGTTGTCGCCAGCTCCTTCGATTTATCACTCGAAAAGATCGACGACGCTTTCGACCACAAGCTGTTTTCATCCGCCACTTCGGTAATCGCCTGATCGACCTGCTTGTCGATCACGTCGTTCATGTTGGTCTTGCGCCATTCCTCATTGACCAAAGATAGATAGTCGACGGTCGCCAGTCCTTTGGTCATTCCAACCAACGTCAGCCGCTCGATCGCGCCCTTAAAAGCCCCCTCGTCTCGCGCCTGGCAGGCCTCATACTCGACCCGCGACAAAGCCCCGGCCTGCGCCGCAGCCGGCGTCAGCAATCCCACCGGCACCTGCGCCGCCAGAAACCCAGCGAGCGTCAACGCGACGATCACGCATCGCGCCCCAGAACCCGTAGGTTGGGTCAAGCCTTCGCGCGACCCGACACTTTGATGCGCCGCAATCGAATGTTGGGTCGCGGCGAACGCCTTGACCCAACCTACGGCTTTGTCATCGGGGCCGGCCTGCGCCGGCATGACGAACGGGTGAGGCATGGTTGGTGTACCAAAGGGAATGGAGCGCGCTTGAAGGGGAGGAGCCTCGGCCATGCGTCATCACGCCCAGCCGGGGCCCGCCTGTTCTACACCATCGAACCCAACTGTGTAGTCAGCGTGGCGGTCCCGTGTCATCCAGAGACAGCAAATGTGCACGGATACGCCGCAATCAAGGGCGCACGACTAAGGGACGCGCCATCGTGTCCAACCCCATCGCGATGTATTGCCCGCTTTGCTGGCCGCACTGCACAGCCCTTAAGCGCCGCCCACGTTGACACCCGGCACCATCCCCACCACCATCCCCGCCAGACGAGGGATCTACGGTGCTGCTATAAGCGCCGTGTGGGGGATATGAATGCGCAGTGCTTTGGACCGGCTCTATCTGTGGTCGGGATATGCCGCAGGTGTGTGCCTCGTCGCCACTCTCTCTTTGATGATGTTCATGGCCGTCGGCCGTGGCTTCGGCGTCAACATCCCCGACGGCACCGACTTCGCCTCCTGGACCATGGCCGCCATGACCTTTCTGGGGCTGGCCCACACCTTCAAACGCGGCGAGATGATCCGCGTCGGCCTGCTGTTGGAAAAACTCAGTGGCCGCCCCAAGCACGTTGCCGAGCTGGTTGCCCTGACCATCACGCTCGCTTTCCTGATCTATTTCACGTGGCATGCCTTTGATTTCGTCCGCGTCTCGCACATGACCAATGAGATGTCGAACGGGGTCATCGCCGTCCCCATCTGGCTGCCGCAGCTGTCGTTTCTGGCCGGCGCCATCCTCCTCAGCATCGCCGTTCTGGATGAACTGATCCATGTCCTGCGCGGCAACGCTTTGAGCTTCGAGAAGCCGCCACCCAAAACCACCGAAGAGCTGCTCGCCCGCGTGGCCGAAGGCGGGGGCGTCTGACGCACATGGAACTGACCACACTTGCCATTGTTCTGCTCGTCGCCCTGATCGGCATCCTCGCCAGTGGCGTTTGGATCGCGGTTGGTCTCGGTATCGTCGGCCTCTCGCCATGGTGCTGACCACCAACATTCCGATCGGCGGCGTGCTCGCCACCCGCGTTTGGGACAGCGCCGCCAGCTGGCAGATCGCGGCGCTCCCTTTGTTCATCTGGATGGGCGAGATCCTGTTTCGCACCAAGATGAGCGAAGAAATGTTCCGCGGCCTCGCGCCCTGGCTGCAATGGCTGCCCGGCCGCCTGACTCCACGTGAACGTCGTCGGCTGCGGAATTTTCGCGACCATGTCCGGCTCGTCCGCTGCCACCTGCGCCACCATCGGCAAGATCGCCCTGCCGGAACTCGAAAAGCGCGGCTACGACGAGGGCATGGCGCTCGGCTCGCTGGCCGGCTCCGGCACGCTCGGCCTGCTCATTCCGCCATCGATCCCGATGGTGGTGTATGCCGTCACCGCCAACGTCTCCGTGCTGAAAGTCTTCCTCGGTGGTTTCCTGCCCGGCGCGCTGGTGATGGCGCTCTACTCCGGCTACATCATCCTCTGGTCGCTGCTCAATCCATCGAAAACGCCCCCGCGCGATCCACCCATGTCGTTCATGGCCAAGATCGATCAGTCCCGCAAACTGATCCCCGCGCTGCTGTTGATCGCGTTGGTATTCCTGTCGCTCGTGCTCGGCTTCGCGACCGCCACCGAGTGCGCTGCTTTCGGCGTGGTCGGCGCGTTGGGGCTCGCTTGGTGGGGCGGCACGCTGACATCCGATGGCTTCTTCGAAAGCATCATGAGCGCCACGCGCCTCACCTGCATGATCATGCTGATCCTGGCTGGCGCTGCCTTCTGCACCGCGGCGATGGCTTACACCGGCATCCCAAAAGCATTGGCCGAGTGGGTGGATGGGCAGAACCTCAACCGGCACACGCTCGTACTGGCGCTGACGATCATGTACATCATCCTCGGCTGTCTGATCGACGGCATCTCGATGATCGTGCTGACGGCCGTCATCGTGCTGCCGATGGTACAGAAGGCCGGCTTCGATCTCGTCTGGTTCGGCGTCTATCTGATCATTCACGTGGAGATGGCACAGATCACGCCGCCGGTGGGGTTCAACCTGTTCGTGTTGCAGAATATGAGCGGGAAAGACACCTTCACCGTTGCCAAGGCGGCGTTTCCGTTCTTTCTTCTGCTCAACGTCGCCGTGGTCATCATCACCATGTTCCCGGAGATCGTGCTGGTCGTGCCCAACTACGTCTTCCCGGAAACGGTGAAACTGAAATGAGTTCCGCTGCTCGCATACGCCAATAAAGTAGCAGTTCCCTTTTTTCGTCATGCCGGCGGAGGCCGGCACCCACGACAAGCCTGAGAGTTTGCTGAAAGTTGCCGTGGGTCCCGGCCTGCGCCGGGATGACGAGAGGAGAGCGCGGAACTCCTCAGTCTTACGGTACAAAGAGTTCCCAACACTGAGACTGTCGCCAACGAGGAAACACCCATGAACCGCCGCCACACACTGCTGGGCCTGGTCTCAGCCGCAGCCCTTGCCGCCACCACCGGCCTCGCGTCCGCGCAAACCAAATGGAACCTGCCGGCCGCCTACGCCACGAGCAACTACCACACCGAAAATCTTGTCCAGTTCGCCAAGGACGTTGGCACCGCCACCGGCGGCAAACTCGAGATCACCGTCCACGGCAACGCGTCTCTCTTCAAGGCACCCGAGATCAAACGCGCCGTCGCCAGCGGCCAAGCGCAGATCGGCGAAGTGCTCGGCTCCATCCACGAGAACGAAGACGCGCTGTTCGGCGCTGACACCGTGCCGTTCCTCGCTACCAGCTTTGCGGACGCCAAGAAGCTCGACGCGGCCGCCCGGCCGTTCATCGAGAAGAAGCTGGCCGCGCAGGGCTTGATGCTGCTGTTCACCGTCGCCTGGGGACCGCAGGGCCTCTACACCAAGAAGGACATCAACTCTGTTGCTGACCTCAAGGGCCTGAAGTTCCGCACCTACAACGCCGGCACCGCGCGCATTGCCGAAATGGCCGGCGCGCAACCCGTCACCATTCAGGCAGCCGAACTCGCGCAAGCCCTCGCCACTGGCGTCGTCGAAAGCTACATCTCGTCGGGCTCCACCGGCTACGATAGCAAAACCTGGGAAAGCCTCACCCACTTCTACGACACGCAAGCGTGGATTCCCAAGAACCTGACCTTCGTCAACAAAGCAGCCTTCGACGCCCTGCCGAAAGATCAACAGGATGCGCTTGTGAAGGCTGGCAAGGAAGCCGAAGTGCGGGGCTGGAAAACGGCTGAAGAAAAGGCCGTCTGGTATCTTGGCGAACTCAAGGCCAAGGGCATGAAAGTGCAGCCGCCATCGGCTGATCTCTCCGCTGGTCTCAAGAAATACGGCGAAGACCTCACCGCCGGCTGGCTCAAAAAAGCCGGCGCCGACGGCGATGCCGTGTTGGCGGCATTCAAAAAGTAGGCGTCCTTTCGGACCTTACTGACCCTTCGAACTTTTCGTCATCCCGGCGCAGGCCGGGACCCACGGCAACCGACAGAGCAATGTCCAATTTGTCGTGGGTGCCGGCCGCAGTTTACCCCGCATATCGATCCGGGGCCGGCATGGCGAAGTGCAAGGTAACGAAAGCTCATGGCCATCGCCCACCGCATCGATGCCAGCGCGAAAACGGTCCATTGGGGTTACTTCGACGCGGCGCTGCCGCCGCAGATCACCATCAACAGCGGTGACACCGTCACCATCTCAACCGTCTCCGGCGGCATCGAGATGATGCCGCCACCGCCGCTGCAAATTCCGGCCGCACTGGCCGATGTGCAAGCCCATCTCCATCCGATCTTGCCTGGCCACATGTGCACCGGCCCCGTCGCCGTCCGCGGCGCGAGAAAGGGCCAGGTGCTCGAAGTCCGCATCAAACAGATCGAGCTGCACTACGACTGGGGTTACAACTTCTCCAGGCCGCTCTCTGGTGCCCTGCCCGATGACTTCGCCGACATGCATCTGATCCACATCCCGCTGGATCGCGCGGCGATGACCGGCCGCCTGCCGTGGGGTCTCGACCTGCCGTTGAAACCCTTCTTCGGCGTCATGGCCACCGCGCCACCGCCCGCCTGGGGCAAGGTTTCGACCTTGCCGCCCCGCCGCAACGGCGGCAATCTCGACAACAAGGAACTGGTCGCCGGCACCACGCTTTATCTGCCCATCCACGTCGACGGTGCGCTGTTCTCCGTTGGCGACGGCCATGGCGCACAAGGCGATGGCGAGGTCTGTATCACGGCGATTGAGACGGGCCTCATCGGCACTTTCGAGTTACACGCGCGCGATGACATGACCCTCGCATGGCCGCGCGCCGAAACGCCAACGCACATGATCACAATGGCGTTTGATCCCGATCTCGATCGCTGCGTGACCCTCGCGCTGCGCCAGATGCTTGACGTCATCGAAGCCCACGTCGGCATCACGCGGCAGGAAGCCTACACGCTGGCCAGCCTCGCAGCCGACGTCCGCGTCACCCAGGTCGTCAACGGCAACAAGGGCATCCACGTGATGATGGACAAGCGATGGCTGCAGCGGAAGGCTGCCGGAGGTTGACGGCCGCTTCCGCGCTCAACGTACTATCACCCGCGGCAACCAACCCATCACTTCGTCCAGATGATCGACAATAGCGTCGGGCTTCAGTTCGGCCACTGGTGTCGTGGTGTAGCCGAAGCTCGTCAAGATCACGGCGGTGCCGGCGGCGCGGCCAGCGTCGGCATCGGCGCGGCTGTCGCCGATCATCACGGCGTCGCTGGCCTTGATGCCGAACGGATCGAGGCAGGCGTGGATCATGTGGGGGAATGGTTTACGCGGCCGGTCCTCGCGCGCGCCGACCTGCACGTCGAGCAAGTCGGCGATGCCCAGCGCCTTGACGGCGATCAGCGCCACGTCTTCCGCCTTGTTGGTGCAGAGGCCGATTTTCACATCACGCGCGCGGAGGTCTTCCAGCAATTTGCGCGCGCCCGGGTAGAGGCCGTTACCCTCGGCGGAAACCGCGCGATAGCTGGCGAAGAAGCGCTGCATCACGTCAGCACGTTGGGTGTCGGTGAGCGCAAGGCCGGCGCGTTCGGCTGCCTTGTCGATCGCCATGCGCGCGCCACCACCAACAATGGTATGCACGTCTTCAGCGGTAAACGGCGCGATCCCGTACGCTTCGAAGCCGCCGTTGAGCGCGCGCGCAATATCCGCGGCGCTGTCAACCAGCGTGCCATCCAGATCGAAAACGACGGCTTTGGGAAAGCGCATGGTGTGGGTCTCTTTTGGTGGACACGGGATCACGTAGGTTGGGTCAAGCCTTCGCGCGACCCAACACAACTTGCTCGGCCCGTGAATGTTGGGTCGCGCTGCAACGCTTGACCCAACCTACATGCGCTTCGTTGCGCGGCTATCGCGTCAGCGCTGCGACGCCGGGCAATTCGCGGCCTTCGAGCCATTCGAGAAACGCGCCGCCGGCCGTCGAAACATACGTGAAGTGCGCGGCCGCATCAGCTGCGTTCAGCGCTGCGACCGTATCGCCGCCGCCAGCAACAGAAACGAGCCTGCCAGCCTTGGTCATCTCGGCGGCAGCTTTCGCCAGTGTAAACGTGCCTGTACCGAACGGCGCAATTTCAAACGCGCCGAGCGGCCCATTCCACAGCAAGGTTTTGCAGCCTGCCAGCACGCCCATCAGCTGCTCGACAGACTTTGGGCCAACGTCGAGGATCATGGCGTCGGCCGGACACGCCTTGATGTCGACCACTTCGCACGCGGCACCGGCTTTGAATTCGCGGGCCACGACGCCGTCCACAGGCAGCACGATCTCGCAGCCTTTGGATTTCGCCGCCGCCATGATCGTGCGGGCTGTCTCATGGAAGTCCGGTTCGGCCAGCGACTTGCCGACGGCGATGCCTTGCGCCTGCAGGAACGTATTCGCCATGCCGCCGCCGATGATCAGTTTGTCGACCTTGGCCATCAGGTTTTCGAGCACGGGGATCTTGGTCGAGACCTTGGCGCCGCCGACGACGGCTGCGGTGGGGCGTTGCGGTTTGTCGAGCGCTGCCCGCAGCGCGCTGATTTCTTCCATCATCAGCGGGCCGGCGAACGATGGCAGAAAGTGCGTCAGGCCTTCGGTGGAGGCGTGCGCGCGGTGGGCGCAGCTGAAGGCATCTCCGACGAAGATATCGCCGAGCGCTGGCGAGTTCTTTTGCAAACGCCGGGTCGTTCTTTTCCTCGCCCTTATGGAAGCGGAGATTTTCGAGCAGCAGCACGTGGCCGTTGGTGAGTGCATTGACGGCAGCTTGAGCCGTGGGGCCGATGCAGTCGTCAGCGAACGCGACGGGCGCGCCCAACGCCTTGCTCATGGCAGCGGCGATGGGCTTCAGCGAGAGGCTGGCATCAGAGCCCTTCGGCCGGCCGAAGTGCGAGAGCACGATGACCTTGGCGCCGCGCTTGGCCAGATCGCGCAGGCCGGGGATGACACGTTCAAGCCGGGTGGCGTCGGTCACCTTGCCGTCGGCGACGGGCACGTTGAGGTCGCAGCGGACGAGCACGCGCTTGCCGGCGACGTCGATACCGGCGGTTGTTTTCAGCTTGTCGAGGTTCATGGCGGGGGGCGGACTCCGGCGGTGGGCAGATGTGGTCTGTGCTGGCTTTATCGCCCCGGCTCGGCAGGGGCAAGCAACCCAGCGACGCAGTGGAAAAAGTGGTGAAGAAGGCGGTGTGAATCGACTTGGACTGGCAACGCATGATGCCGGAAAAGCTTCCTCATCACGCCAAAATTTGCCCGTTCCTGCCCGCTTTGCCGCCGTGGACCGGCGGTGGGCAAATAAAGCGAAACGAAGCCACAGAACCTGCCATTTATCTGATGCTGCCGATGCTATTGCGGTGTGGCCGATCCTGGGTAGTATAGTCGGTATGTATACTGCGCAGATGGTAGTCCTCAGCAATCGGTCGCCCAAACACTATTTTGTCCGACGTCGGCCGCGATTTTGGAGTTGTCCATTGATGACGGAATTGCCACCACCTTCGACAATACTGGGTCACGCCTATGCTATCTATCGGCCGCTTGCGATGCTGGCGGGAATGCAGCTCGGCGTGTTCACTCCGTTGGCAAGCGGTCCGATGACCGCAACTGAGTTGAGCAAGGCACTTGGGCTTCGACCCGACAAGCTCAGCCCGCTACTGCACGCGCTGGTGCAAGCCGACTTGCTCACCGTCTCGGTGGACCGCTTCTCCAACACACCCGAGGCCGATGCCTATCTGGTAAACGGGCGCCCGACCTACATGGGCAGCGCCCACGAGCTCTATTCGGATATGTGGAGCGCGGCGCTCGGCGTTGCACAATCGATCAGCTCGGGCGTACCCCACGCCCGCCACGACTTCGGCGCCATGTCGGAGAGCGAACTCGGCGCTTTTTTCCGCGGTCTTCATGCCGGAGCAATTGCAACCGGTCGCCAGCTAGCGACTTCCTACGAGTTCGATCGGTTCAAAAGTCTCCTCGATGTCGGCGGTGGGTCGGGAGGCGTCGCCATCGCTGCCTGCCAGACCTGTGGTTTGCTCCGCGCAACCGTGCTGGAATTGCCGAAAGTCGCTTTGATCGCGCAAAGCGTTGTTGCAGCAGCCGGTCTCACGCAGCGGATCGCCGTCGTGGCGACAGATATTCTCGGCTCGCCGCCCGACGGCACGCACGATGTGGCCGTCTTGCGCTCTTTCTTGCAAGTCCTGTCGCCGGAACAGGCGCGGCTCGCGCTGCGCAATGTCGGCGCTGCGTTGCGGACCGGCGGCGAGGTGTTCATCATTGGCTTCGTGCTCGATGACGCCCGGCTGTCGCCAGGCTCCGCCGTCGGCGTAAATCTCGTTTTTCTCAGCCTCTACGACGACGGCCGATCCCACACCGAGACCGAGCACCGCTCATGGCTCGAAGAAGCGGGGTTCAAAGACATATCAGTCCTATTCGAAGCGGGGCCGAATGGAGCCAGTATCGTCAGGGCGCGCAAAGCGTGAGGCGATCACGAACCGACCTCAAGGCGCACGTGTTCAAGGAGAAACCCTATGTCGACTTCGCATACGGATACTGCGCCGCATGGCAGTTCAACAGGGCATCCTCTGTCCTCATCTGCCTGGTTGGATAACCACTTTTTTGCGATGCAACCGGAATATGAAGAGATGCTGCGATGGGTTGGCATCCAACCAAATTGGCATGTACTTGACGCCGCCTGTGGTGGTGGTGGCTTTCTCCCGCTGATGATCGAACTGGTCGGCGCTGGAGGCAAAGTGAACGCTATCGATCTGGCTCCAGAAAATGTGAAGACCGTGCAGGCAAAAGTTGCACAGAAAAAGTGGTCCACCCTCACCTCTGTCGATGTTGGCAGTATTCTCGATCTTCCTTACGGCGATGAGAGTTTTGATGTTGTTTGGTGCGCCAACACCATGCAGTACCTTACTGAGGAGCAGGTAGATCGAGCGATCCGGGAGTTCCGCCGTGTTGTTCGCCCCGGTGGCTTGGTCGCGCTCAAAGACTACGATCCGACCGGTCAGCAATTTGTACCATTGCCGTCCACGCTGTGTTTGCGCCGGTTTGAAGCAGTGGTACGCGGCGGCAGCCAGCAGGGCATATTGCGGACCCCTTATCTCTCTCAGTACATGCGGGCGGCAGGTCTGGTCGATGTCCGTCAAAGGCCGACTTTGATGGTTCGTTTTCCACCGTTCCGCGACGTCGAGAAGAAATTCATTTCGGATTTACTCGTGCAATCAGCGGCCGAGGCGGCTCGATCAGATTTACCCGCCGAGGAAAAGGCAATTTGGCAACAAGTGGCAGACCTGGGCGCGCCTGATCAAATTTTGAACCATCCTGATTTCCAATATCGGGCGATCCAAACAGTATTTGTTGGTCGGGTCCCCTGATGCGGTGCCCTGGCATCGGCGTCCGTTTGTGCACCACGAATTCCGGCTGAGGTATGGCGGCGATCAGCGATCAGCCATTGTTGCGGTTGTGGTCGTCGCGCCTATCACCCCACCCCCATCTTCCCCGCAAACGCCTCCAGCGCTTTCTCGAAGCATCCGCGCGGTGCCTTCACTACTCCCGCGCCCACCTGCCCCACGCCCGGCTTCTTATGCGCGACGCCGGTGTTGATTGTCGGCATCAAGCCGGTTTCGACGACGAGGCGGATGTCGATGCCGGTGGGCACGCCGCGATAGTCCATCGCTGGAATGGTCCATTCGGGGTTTTCAGTGATGCAGATTTCGCCCATGGCGCGCGTGAAGACGGCCGCCTCGGACGCGTTGCCGGCGCCGATGAAGCCAACCACGGCGGGGGCCGCGCCCATCGCAAAACCGCCGAGGCCAATCGTTTCAACGATCGCGCTGTCGCCCATATCCGGATTGGCGTCAGCCTCTGTGTAGCCCGGAAAATACATGCCGACGGGCATTTCGACCGGCGCTGTGAACCACTGGTCGCCGGTGCCGGAAACGCGGATGCCGAAGTCGGTGCCGTTGCGGCACATGGCGGTGACGATGGACGAGCGCTCGATGCCGCGCGCAGGATCGGTCATCGCCTTGCCCATGGCCATGGCAACGTTGAGGAAAAACTGATCGTTGGCCGCGATGAAGGCCAGGTTCTTGGCAAGCTCTTGCGTGTCGGTGGCGGTGCGCGCCAGGGCTGGTGCGAACACGCGCATCAGCAGTGATGAGCACGCGACATTACGCTGGTGCATCTCGTCGCCCATGCCAAGTCCGCGCGCGATCAGCGGCTTCAGCGGAATGCCGCCGAGGTCTTTGAGCGCTTTGCTGAGCGCAGGGCCGAGCGATGTGGTCAACCAACGGATGCGCTCCAGAACTTCCTCGTCATTGCCACCAAAGCGCATGACCTTGCCGAGGCCTTCGTTGATGGCGCAGTAGGCGCGGTTCCCAAACGCGCGGTTCTCGACGACGAGCAACATTTGCCCGCGCGTGGTCATGCCGGTCATGGGGCCGACGCAGTCGTGATGGTGGTTGGGCTCGAACTTGAATTTGCCGGCAGCGGCCATGGTCTCGGCTTCGGCCAAATCTTTCGCCCAGCCTTCGAACACGGCGATGCCGGTGACAGCGCCGCGCATGGGGCCGCACATGCGGTCCCAGCCGATGGGCGGGCCGGAGTGGAGGATCATGTGGTCGGCCAGCCGGGGGAGGGCTTCGGTCGCCGGGATCACGTCGATCAGCACGGGATCGGCGGCCATGATGCGGCGCACGGTTTCAGCGTTGGCTAAGTCGATCAGTTTACCAATGTCAGTCACGGGGGCTCCGCTGCGTAAAGGGCGCGCGCCTGTCTTCCCCTCTCCCCTGATGTCTTTACATCGGGGGAGAAGGGAAACCAGCACGAGGTCTGATTCAACCAACCGTTTGTTCCCGTCAACCACTCTCCTGGACTTGACATGCGGGCCCGCCTCATTTGCGATGTCGCAAGGTCCCAGACGCACCTAAAATCGAGGTTTCTTGCATGCCACATCTCAAGCGCCGTGCGTGGGTTCCGGCGCATCTCCGAAGACCTCGTGCAACGGATTGCCGCCGAAACCGCGGCAGCCGACGCGGATAGCACCGAGGCGGCGCTGCTGGCGGCCGTGGCGGATAACACTGGCATTCATGACCGCGATTGCATCAACCTCAACCCCGCGACGAATGCCATGAACCCGAAGGCGGAGCGGTTGCTGTCGGCAGGCATCGGCGCGCGGCCGTCGTTGGGCTACCCGGGCGACAAGTATGAAATGGGTCTCGAAGCCATCGAGCGGATCGAGGTGATCTGCGCTGAACTGGCCGCCGAAGTGTTCGACGCAAAGTATGCGGAAATCCGTGTCGGCTCGGGTGCGCTGGCTAATCTCTATGCGTTTATGGCGACGGCAAAGCCGGGCGACACCATTCTGGTGCCGCCGGGCGAGATCGGCGGGCATGTGACACATCACACGGCGGGGGCGGCCGGGCTCTATGGGCTCAACTGCGTGCCGATGGCCGTAGATGCAGCGCGCTTCACGGTCGATCTCGACAAGCTGGCGGTGCAAGCGCGAGCCTTGAAGCCCAAACTGATCACCATTGGTGGCAGCCTCAACTTATTCCCGCATCCCATCGCCGATATCCGGCGCATTGCCGATAGCGTCGGCGCGCACGTGCTGTTCGATGCCGCGCATATGTCGGGCATGATTGCGGGGCGCACGTGGCAGCAGCCGCTGGCCGAAGGTGCGCATCTGATGACCATGAGCACGTATAAGAGCCTGGGCGGGCCGCCGTCGGGGCTGGTGTTGACGAATGATGCGGCGCTGGCTGAGCGGCTGGATGCGATTGCTTATCCAGGGCTGACAGCGAACTTTGACGCGGCGAAGTCGGCGGCGCTGGCAATGACGTTGCTGGATTGGAAAGTGCATGGCCGTGCCTATGGCGCAGCCATGCTGGCAACCGCAAAAGCATTGGTTGCAGCGTTAGACGCGCGCGGGCTGCCAGTGCATGCGATGGCGCGGGGCGGCACCACCTCGCATCAAATCGCCATCGAGGCCCATCGCTGGGGTGGCGGGCAAGCGGCGTCGAAGAAGATGCGGCCGGCAAATCTTCTCGCCTGTGGGATCGGCCTGCCGATGGCGGCGATCGAGGGCGATGTGAACGGCTTGCGGCTGGGCGTCAACGAGGTCGTGCGCCTCGGCATGGGGCCGGAGCATATGGCCGAGCTGGCCGGGCTGATCAGCCGCGCGCTGGTCGGCAACGACGCACCGGCCGCTGTGGCCCGCGACGTGACGGCGTTTCGCGGGCGGTTCAAGGGGATGCGGTTTGTGAGGTGAGAGTGGACGTAGACATTGGTGCTGTTTCGTTGTAGACTAATTTTGTCTCAACTGAACAGTGCCCGAGAACCGCCCGTGACCACTGCAACGCCGATCCCGTCCTCCGACTCCAGCCGTATTGCCGAGTTCATGGGCCTGCCGCGCTGGCGGGAGATCGACGACTTGGACCTGGTGGCGCGGGTACAGAAGGGCTTTCCGGCGCGCACCGCAGCAACTGTCGTGAGCCGGATTGATCCGGAGGGGCGCTTTCTCAAGGCGACCGACATTATCCCGAGGTCGACATTGCATCGGCGCGAGAAAGACAACAGGCTGCTGACACAGGGCGAGAGCGAGAAGATCCTCGCACTCTCGCGGGTGTTTGCAGAAGTGCTGCGGATTTATCATCAGGATAGCGACGCAAGCGGCCACTTTCTAACGCGCGCGCATTCGCTGCTCGGCAATCGGCCGCCTATCGATCTGGCGACAGAGTCCATCGCCGGCGCTGATCTCGTGCTCCGGATCTTGGCTCAAGCCGACGCAGGCGTCGCCGCATGAGCAAGCCGCGCGTGTTGCGTGAACCGATGCGGACTTTTCGCATTGGAGATCCGAACGGGCGCTATCCGATATACAGCGGACAGGGGGCGGCGCTGGTTGAGGGGCGCTGGCACCGGCGGCGGCAGGGCGTGATCTACACGTCGGAGCACTACAGCACGGCGATGCTCGAGAAGCTGGTGCACTTCAACGGCATTCTACCGCCGAACCAGCATTTCATCGAGATCACGATTCCATCGGGCACGAGCTATGAAGTCGTCACCAAAGACAGTCTGCCGGACTGGACGCGTGCACCACGCGCGCGGGCGTTTGGCGCGGCTTGGTATGACGCGCGCCGATCAGCCATTCTGATCGTGCCGAGCTATGTGGCGCGAGAGGAAACGAACGTGTTAGTCAATCCGCAGCATGCGGATGCGGCTCAGATACGGCTGGGCTTGGAAAAGCCGGTGTGGTGGGACCGGCGATTGGCCGATCCCTCACTGTAGTCAGTTCAAGATCCCCAGCATCAACTGCATATTCTGCACCGCCGCGCCGGAGGCGCCCTTGCCGAGGTTATCGAGCTTGGCGACCAGCACGGCTTGGCGCAACGCATCGGAGCCGAACACGCGCAATTCCAGCTGATCGGTGCCGTTGAGGCCTTCGGGTTCGATGCGGCCGGATTTCGCGACGGCGTCGTCATCGCTAACGACATGCACGAGTTTTGCGCCGGCGTAATGCTTGGCCAGCGCTGCGCGCAGGTCGGCAAGTTTCGGCTTGGATGGCAGTTGATCGAGATGCAGCGGCAGCGACACGAGCATGCCTTGCCGGAATTTGCCAACGCTGGGAATGAAGATGGGCCGCCGTGTGAGGCCGCTGTAGAGCTGCAGCTCCGGCACGTGCTTGTGGGCCAAGCCGAGACCGTAGACTTCGAAGGCGGGGGCGGTGCCGGCGTCGTGGGCTTCGATCAAGGATTTGCCACCGCCGGAATAGCCGGACACAGCGTTGACGGCGATTGCGAAGTCAGGCGGCATGAGGCCAGCGTCGACGAGTGGCCGGATCAGCGCGATGCCACCGGACGGATAGCAACCAGGATTGGAGACGCGTTGGGCTGCGGCGACTTTGGCGGCGTGGCCTTGCGTGAGTTCGGGGAAGCCGAACACCCACCGGGGATCGACGCGGTGCGCGGTGGACGCGTCGATGATGCGGGGCGCGGCCTCGCCGAGTTCGTCGGCCAGCGCGACAGCTTCTTTCGCCGCGTCATCGGGCAGACATAGAATAACGAGATCCACCTCGCGCATGAGGGCTTGGCGGGCCTTGGGGTTCTTGCGCTTGGCGGGGTCGATGCTTCTGACGGCCACGGAGCCGAGCTTGGCCAGCCGCTCGCGGATTTCGAGGCCGGTCGTGCCGGCTTCGCCATCGATGAAGATCGTTGGGGTTTTGCTGCCGACTTTGGTGGCCGAAGCCGTACCGGAGGCTTCTAGTGTTACCTGTGCCATGGTCTCGAACCTTCGATTGTCCGGGCTAAGGGAGAGAGCTTATCTTGGTAGCCCCAGAAACAAAAAAGCCGCGCATCGGGCGCGGCTTGCGGACGTGTCAGCAGACAAGCGTCATCGCACCCGCAGGAACGAGGGACGGCGGCGTCGGAAGCTGGCGGAGGATATATGCATGAATTCTCAAATGCGGCGATTGGTGCAGAAAGTCAAGGCCGCCGGCACCGTGGCGCGGTCATCGCCCTGCATTGGTGGATTTCGGCGCTGAGCCGCACCTCATCCACCCTACCGTTCATGATCTGCATCGAATGGAGATCGGGATCTGGCGGTTGAGCGACAGCGTCACCCGCCAGTCCAGGGCGATTTCTCCGCCCCGCCGCAATCGCCCTGCAGCGATGGCGGGTGGGATCGCCGCACTTTAACGCTACCGTATGGAAACAATCTGTGTTCGCGGGAGTTGTGTTATCTATTTTCCACCTTATCCTGCGTCTTGGTGTCGAAATCACCCGCATCGTGGCGTTCGTGCAGTTGCATGGCGGGTTCTCCCATCACGCGATTGACCATGCGGCCGCGTTTGACGGCCGGTCGGTCGTCGATGAGTTTGGCCCAGCGTTGCACGTGCTTGTAGCTTTCGACGTCGAGAAATTCGCCGGCGCTGTAGAGACGGCCGAGGCAGAGCTGGCCATACCAGGCCCAGATGGCCATGTCGGCAATAGTGTAGTCAGCGCCAGCCATATACGGGCTTTTCGCGAGGTGCTGATCGAGCACGTCGAGCTGGCGTTTGGTTTCCATGGCGAAACGGTCGATGCAGTATTGGATCTTGTCGGGCGCGTAGGCGTAGAAGTGGCCGAAGCCGCCGCCGAGGTAGGGTGCACTGCCCATTTGCCAGAACAGCCAGCTCAGGCACTCGGTGCGGGCGGCGTGCTGTTTGGGCAGGAACGCGCCGAACTTTTCGGCGAGATAGAGCAGGATCGCACCGCTCTCGAACACGCGTTGTGGTGTGGCCGTGCTGCGATCGACCATGGCAGGGATTTTCGAGTTGGGATTGATCGCAACGAAGCCGCTGCCAAACTGATCTCCGTCGTTGATCTTGATCAGGTAGGCATCGTACTCGGCGCCCTTGTGGCCAAGAGCGAGGAGTTCTTCCAGCATCACCGTGACTTTGACGCCATTCGGCGTGGCCAGCGAGTAGAGCTGGATGGGGTGCTTGCCGACCGGGAGTTCTTTTTCACTCGTCGCACCGGCGATGGGACGGTTGATGTTGGCAAAACGGCCGCCGTTGCCCTTTTCCCAGGTCCAAACCTTCGGCGGCGTGTAGGGCGGTGTGGTGGTCATGGGGGAGGTCCATCGTGTGGCTGCTGGAAGGACCATATAAGCGTGTCGCCGCGGCCTGCAACACGATGTTCGTGCCCGTTGACGGCCTCAACCCCACCCCCTATAAGCCGCCACTTGGATCGGCCATGGCTGGGGACGCGCGTTTTTGTGCGCAGGGACCGCGGCTAGCTTTAATCCGCTTGAAACACCCCCGCGATGCCGGTCCTTAGGGGCCGAAAGTCCTCGCGGACGGACGCCATGGAGTACTTGACGTGAAACGCACCTATCAGCCGAGCAAAATCGTGCGCAAGCGCCGCCACGGCTTCCGTCATCGCATGTCGACAGTTGGTGGCCGCAACGTGTTGGCACGTCGCCGGGCCAAGGGCCGCAAGCGGCTGTCTGCCTAACAATCGGTATCCTGGGGGCGGTAAACACGGCGTAACCGCTGGGAGCTGCGCTGAACCGGACAACTGCCCCGATGGCGTCGACTTTAGACAAGGCGGCGAACCAAACGGCACAGTCGGCCACGAGTTTAGCGGCCTCCCGTGCCGCCCTGCGGCGCTATGGCGCGGCACTGGTTACACTCAAAAAACGAGGCGAATTCCAACGGCTGCGCGGCGGCGTCCGGTGGTCTGGGCCGGCATTTCTGCTGGAAGGCAAGCCGCGGCTCGAACCGGCTCCCAACCATGTGCCTGCCACCGGCATCCGCTTCGGTTTCACCATCACTAAGAAAATCGGCAAGGCGCACGAGCGCAACCGCATGCGGCGGCGGCTGTCGCACGCATTGCGGAGTGTCGCAGTGCCGCTGACGCTTGAGACGTGGGATTGCGTGATCGTCGCACGGCGGCCAGCGCATGACTGTCCCTTCGACGATCTCGTGCGCGATATTGAGGCGGCGCTGCAGCGATTGGCGCGCGCGCCGGCGGCCGCCACGAAGCCTGCGCCACACGGCCGCGACAGTGTAATTTCGAAACCGCCCGCCCGTGGCGCTTGACGCCGCAGCCCCTCAAGTCCATGTGAGCGGCACCCCCAGACAAATACGCCGCATTCCGACTGCCAAGAGCCGCGAGCCATTTGATGAACGACCAAGAAAATCAGAAGAACATGATCATGGCGATCGTGTTGTCGCTCGCGGTGCTGCTGGGTTGGCAGTATCTGTTTGTGTGGCCGAAGGAGGCCGAGCGCCAGAAGCAAGCGCAAGCGCAGAAGACGACGGTGCCCGGCGCCCAAGGCACAACCCCGATAACGGGCGCAGCAACGCCGGCCGCGACCGCCAGTGGCGCGATGCCAATGGCTGGCGCGGGCACGACGCCCGGTCTGCAACCGAGTGGGTTGACACGTGCAGGCGCCTTGAAGCTGTCGTCGCGCATTGCCATCGAAACGCCGAAGCTCACAGGTTCGCTGGCGCTCAAAGGCGGGCGGATCGACGATATCGTGTTGGCGGGTTATCGCGAGACGACCAAACCAGACAGCGCCAACGTTGTGCTGCTCGAACCGGCTGGATCGAAAGACAGCTACTTTGCCGAGTTCGGTTGGATCGCAGCCATTGGGCAGACGGTCACGGTGCCGAACCGCGATACGGTGTGGACGCAGGTCGGCAGCGGCAAACTCACACCTTCGACGCCGGTGGTTCTCCGCCATGACAACGGTCAGGGCCAGATTTTCAACCGCACCATCGCTATTGACGACAAGTACATGTTCACCGTTCGCGACGACGTCGAGAACAAGAGCGCGAACGCCATCGTGCTGCAGCCCTACGGCAAGATCTTCCGCCTCGGCACGCCAAAGACGCAGGGCTACGCGGTGCTGCATGAAGGCTTGATCGGCGTTTTGAGTGCCGACGCCAGCATCGGCCTGCAGGAAATCGTCTACAGCGATCTCGCCAAGGAAGCAGCGAACGCAGAGAAGGTGAAAAAGCCAGCGATCGGCGAAAAAGTCTTCGCCGGCACCAAGGGTGGCTGGCTCGGCTTCACAGACAAGTATTGGGCAGCCGTACTGGTGCCACCAACGACCGCCACCTACGACGCACATCTGACCGCCTATAAGGCCGTGCCGGGCGTGCAAGAGGAAGGCTTCCAGACGGATTATCTGTTGGAGCCTGTTGCGGTTGCCGCCGGCGCTGCGCAGTCGACGGAGTTGCGTTTGTTTGCCGGCGCGAAGGAAGTGCGCACCATCAACGCCTACGCCGGGACCGGCATCAAAAGCTTCGAAATGATGATCGACTGGGGCTGGTTCGGTTTCATCGCCAAGCCGATGTTCTGGCTGATGGAGCGGCTCAACAGCATGCTGGGCAACTTCGGCTACGCGATTCTGGCGGTGACGGTTCTGGTCAAAGGCGCGTTCTTCCCGTTGGCCTCCAAGAGCTACGAGTCGATGGCGCGCATGAAGAAGATGCAGCCAGACATGGAGCGCATCAAAGTCCAGTACAAGGACGACCGCGAAGGCCAGCAGAAGGCCATGATGAAAATGTACCAGGAGCACAAGATCAATCCGGCGTCGGGTTGTCTGCCGATGCTGCTGCAGTTCCCGGTGTTTTTCGCGCTCTACAAGGTGCTGGTGTTGACGATCGACATGCGGCACGCGCCGTTTATCGGTTGGATCCGCGATTTGTCAGCGCCCGATCCAACCAACTTCTTCAACCTGTTCGGCCTGCTGCCGTTTGACCCAACCCTGATCCCGCTGATCGGCGAATACCTGCACATGGGCTTCTGGCCGATGCTGATGGGCGTCACCATGTGGCTGACAATGCAGCTCAACCCCCAGCAGCCTGATCCAACCCAGCAGATGATCTTCAACTGGATGCCGGTCATGTTCACGTTCATGATGGCGGCGTTCCCAGCAGGCCTCGTTATTTATTGGGCGTGGAGCAACCTGCTCTCGCTGCTGCAGCAGTACTACATCATGAAAAAGAACGGCGCTGAGGTGCACCTCGTGAAGAACATGGGGCTGGAGAAGTGGGTCGAGAAACTTAGAAACAGGGCCGGCGTCAAACCAGCGGAATAGCGGCGAGCAAAGCGCAGGCCGCAACCCATAACAGTCTTGTGTCGGCCAACATGGTCTCGCGCCGAGGTATTGGGTTACGCAGCAGAAGTGCTGCCAACCCAGCCTACGCCAAAAAACTCGCGCACGCCTTTGGCGCGCCAATGCGGACATGTCCATGACCGACGACCCACAATCCAGCCCCGCACCCGACCCGCTGGCGCTTCCTGCCGAAGTGCTGCTGCTCGGTGAAGCACTCTTCGCCCGGCCGTGGGAGTTCCTCAAAACCGTGCCGAGCTTGGATTGGTTGCCCGACGCGGATCGTCCGGAAATCGCGTTTGCCGGCCGCTCTAACGTTGGCAAGTCGTCGTTGATCAACGCGCTGACACGGCGGCACGGCCTAGCGCGCACGTCGAACACGCCGGGGCGTACGCAGGATCTGAATTTCTTCCAAGTTCCCGAAGTGCCGCTGTGGCTGGTCGACATGCCCGGCTACGGATTTGCGGATGCGCCGAAGGCCAAGGTCGATGCCTGGACAAAATTTGTGAAGGACTATCTGCGTGGCCGCAAAACGTTGCGGCGGGTGTTTGTCTTGATCGACAGCCGCCACGGCATCAAGCCGCCGGACCGCGAGATTTTCACGCTGCTCAACGAGAGCGCGGTGTCGTTCGTTGGCGTGCTGACCAAGCTCGACAAGCTCAACACCTACGAGCAGGCCAAGATGATCGCGTCTGTCACTGAGGCGCTGCACAAAGAGCCGGCGGCGTTTCCGCGCGTCTGCGCCACCTCGTCGGAGACGCGCATCGGACTTGATGCGTTACGCGCGGAAGTGATCGTCGCAGCCGAAATCACCGCGCTGCCGTTCTGAAATCATGCTGACAGCGTGATCAGTTTTTGCGCTTGGCACCGAGGGCCGAACGGGTGGCGCTTTCGATCGAGGCACCCAGCTTGTTGCGCGCCGATCGGGCTGCGTTGGCCACTTTGGTGGCCGCCCGCGCGGTTACACCGGGGGTGAAGCACGCTTTGAGCTTTTCTGAATAGTCCTGCCCGAGCTTGCAGGTGTGGACGACGATCTTCGGTGTCTTGGCTACGGATTGAGCCAGCGCTTGGGCGGGTGGTGACGTCGACTTGGTGATGATAGGCGAAGTCGCGACTTGGTTTGGTGTCGGTGTCGCCGCTTGTTGCTGTGCAGGTGGCGCCGGAGCCTTGGATGCTGCTACGGCAGGTGCGGCGGCTTGCACCAAGCCCTGCGCGCTTGATGGAGGAACGACATAGGCCGGCGATGCGACCTGCTTGGGGGCACTCCGGCGCACTGGTGCGACCATGGGTTCGATCTGGCGCGCGACGGGCGGGCGCGCGCCGGCACTTTGCACCGGGCTGGGGGACGGCGTTGTTACTTGAGAGAAAGCACCGGTTGCTGCCGCAAAAAGCCCCACGAGACTGACGCAAGTCCCGGCAATCACCTGGATCTTGATTGGATTGGCAACCGTATTTGGGCATTTGGTCGATTTCGACATCGCCGCCTCCTGACGTTGGACGCCACCGGGCAGAGACTGCACCGGCCTCGTTGGGACATCACACGCGATCGCACACCGGCATTCATCGCAGGTGTTCGCTACAGTATGGCACCTAACACCGGAAAAATGAACCGGAGCCTGCAATTGGAAACAAAAACGCGCCGGACGTGTGGCATCCGGCGCGCAGTATTGTGGCTTCTTTGTGGGAACGCGCTCAGAGCGAGCGGTCGATCATGGAGCACAGCGTCGCCGCGCTCGACTTGTCGTGCTGAGGCGGCGCGTCTTCGACGTTGAGGATCTTCACGACTCCGTCGTCCACGGCCATCGCATAGCGCTTCGAGCGGACGCCCAGGCCACGCGCGGTCAGATCGATCTCGAGGCCGGCCTTCTTGGCAAAGTCAGCGCTGCCATCGGCCAGCATGGTGATCTTGCCCATAGCCTTGGAGTTCTTCGGCCCACTTGTTGAGCACGAACACGTCGTTGACCGACGTGCAGGCTACCGTATCGAAGCCCTTGGCTTGCAGTTCCGCCACGCGCTCGACGAAGCCTGGCATATGCTGTTTGTCGCATGTGGGAGTGTAAGCACCAGGTACAGCAAAGAGAGCAACTTTCTTGCCCTTGAAGAATTCAGCCGTGGTCGTTGGCTTGGGACCTTCCGCACTCATGACCATGAAAGTCGCTTCCGGCAATTGATCTCCGACCTTGAGGGTCATGATGGTGGCTCCGTGGGTTGAGCTGGGTTCAGATCGGTGGTGTATAGCGCGGCAGTGCGACGGTGGGAATGGGCGGCTATGTTGCGACTACCCGGTTCCGCAATATGCCGATTTTTTCGACTTCGAGTTCAACGACGTCGCCATTTTTCAGCTGGCGGCCGAGTTCAAGGCCGCAACCGGTGCCGACGGTGCCCGAGCCGATGATCTCGCCAGCCCGCAGCGTTTCTGAGGCCGAGATGTGCGCCAGGATGGCCGGCCACTTGTGATGCATGGTCGATGAGTTGCCGCCGCCCCACCGTTCGCCGTTCACACGCGCTTCCATAGCTAACGCGTGCGGATCGCCGATCTCGTCGGTGGTGACGATCCACGGCCCGAAAGCATTGGCGCCATCGAAGTCCTTGCCTTTGGCCGGACCCAACTGCCCACCCATCTCGGCGAGTTGCGCGTCCCGCGCCGAAAAGTCGTTGAAGATTGTGAAGCCGAATATGTGCGCCAAAGCGTTCTCCGGCGCGATGTCGCGGCCACTCTTGCCAATAACAGCGGCGAATTCGAGCTCGTAGTCCATGTGCTTGGAGTACGCGGGCCAGATGACGTCGGCGCCGGGATGATTGGTGCTGAAGCGGTTGGCTTTGTAGTAGATCGGCTGCTTGTAAAACACCGGCGGGATGGTGCGCTTGACGCCCGTGCGTTCCTCGGCGCGTTTGAAAGCGTTGAGCAGGTGCAACTCGAATGCCATGCAATCACGCACCTGACGTGGCTCGGGGATCGGCGCGAGGAGCTGCGTGCCGTTGAGCGGAACGGCTGCTTGAACAGGCCAGGCCTCGACCAGTTCGCGTGCGGCTTTGAGGCCGCTCGCCCCGGCATCGATCAGCGCCAGCATATCGGCGAACGCGTGCATGGGCAGGCGCGGCGCGGCGATCTCGTGAGCGGCAGCCAGGTCGAGCAGCTGCCCGCGGGCGGTATCGACGGCCGCGATCCGGGCGCTGCCGGTCGGTGTCTGAAAAGTCGCAAGCTTCACGGGATCAATCCTCGATGATGGCGACGGCGCGGGTCCAGCCGCCGGACGCCTTGGCGATCTTCACGGGGAAGCAGGAGACCATGAACCCGGTCGGCGGCAGCTGGTCGAGATTGGCGAGTTTTTCGATCTGACAGTACCCGATCTCGCGGCCAGCTTTGTGGCCCTCCCAGATGATCGACGCGTCTTTGGTCTGGGCAAAGCGCTGCGCGGTGTAACCAAACGGCGCGTCCCAACTCCAGGCATCCGTGCCGACGACGCGCACGCCGCGCGACGTCAGATAGAGCGTCGCCTCGCGGCCCATGCCGCAGCCGGTCGGCACATAGTCGGGCTGGCCGTAGCGGGCACCGGCGGCCGTGTTGACGACGACGATATCCAGCGGCGCAAGCATGTGCCCGATGCGCTTCAGCTCGGTTTCAATCTCAGCACCTGAAACAACGTAGCCGTTGGGCAAGTGGCGGAAGTCGAGCTTCACGCCGCGCTGAAAGCACCACTCGAGCGGCACCTCGTCGATCGTGATCGCCCGCTGGCCGCCATCCATCGTCGACGCATAGTGATAGGGTGCATCGACGTGCGTGCCGTTGTGTGTGGTGATGTCGAGCCGCTCCATGGCCCAGCCTTCACCATCCGGCAGATCCTCGGGCTTCAGGCCCGGGAAATACGTGCACACCTGCGCCGCACTTTGCTTGTGGCCCACATACTGGATCTTCGGCTCCATCCCCGGTGGATCCGACGCAATGCCGGCCGAAATAGCAACCGAGATGTCGATGATACGGCGGGGCATGGGCGGCCTCACTACTTATGCGCAAAAAACGTCCTGGACGTGCGCCGGGTAGATGCGTCACTCTCATTCACACACAAACAAACCGCCATGACAACACGGGTTCAAGACGACAAATGCAAGTTGACCGCTCGCTGAATGTCGCCATCGCTGGTCTTGGGGCGATCGGGTTGCCGGTCGCACGCGCGCTCGATAGCAGCCACGTGCCGGACCTCGCGCTAGCCGCGGTAGCAGTGCGGGATGCCGATATGGCCGCGCGCATCCTTACCAGCTTCAAAAATCAGCCCAAAATTGTTGCGATCGAACAGCTGGGCGCACACGCCGACGTGGTCGTCGAATGCGCACCCAAAGCACTGTTCCGCGCCATCGCGGAAAGTGCTCTCACCCGCGGCCGCATTTTCATTCCGCTGTCCGTCGGACAGTTGCTCGATCACATGGATCTGGTTGCGTTGGCCGCCAAGCACGGTGGCCGCATCATCGTGCCGACGGGTGCGCTGCTCGGGCTCGACGCAGTGCGCGCAGTCTCCGAGGGCAGCGTCAGTTCCGTCAAAATCGTGACGCGCAAACCGCCTGCCGGCCTCAAAGGCGCACCGCACCTCGTGGTGAATAACATCTCAGTCGACGGCTTGACTGCGCCATTACGCGTTTTCGCTGGCAGCGCGCGCGAGGCGATCAAAGGCTTCCCAGCCAACGTTAATGTGGCCGTCGCTTTGTCACTCGCCGGTATCGGGCCAGACCAGACGCAAGTGGAAGTTTGGGCCGATCCCACCTCGCAACGCAACACCCACACCATCGAGGTGACGTCCGACAGTTCCGACTTCACGATGACCATTGCGGGGCGCCCCACAGAGAGCAACCCGGCCACGGGCCGCATCACGCCCCTGTCAGCCCTCGCCACCTTGCGCCGGCTGACGGCGCCGCTGGTGGTCGGCACGTAGAAAGTTTGCCGCCCGCGCGACTGATGTCAATTCGCGACCACCACTGCCGCCGCCGGCACCAGCAGATAAACAATCAGACCCGCCAGCAGTGGCGCCGCCGACATCACGGAATAAATCGCGTAGGTCGTCACTCGGCTCCAGAGCTTGAGACGGCGAAGACGAGCGGCTGTTTGAACCTGAGTGAGGCCGTCGACACCTTTGGTGCCGGAATGGCGGGCAATATCATAGTCCAGGCTATCATGGTTCGGCCCACAGGCCCGGATACGCGCTTCATAGGCCTCGACAAACGGGATCAGCTGCTGCGGCGCGCTGATCGGCGTGACTTGCAGCCGCTTGCGCAAGTCATTGACCTGCTGCGCACACTCATGCAGCGCGCGCGCCTGGCCGCGGTAGTCCTTGATCTGCTCGGTCAGCGTGAACGTCAGCGTCAGCCAGCTCGCGACGACAGCCATCCAATCCAAAATGGTGCGCGCATGGGGGCTGAGGTTGTCCTTGAACAGCAGCGCGAACACCGTGAACAAGCCGCCATAAAGAGCCACCATGGAGAGTGTGATCAAGCTTGCGTCGCTGCGGCGTTCCATACGCCCGGCGGCGTGAAAGCGCGCGCGCTTCACCAGCTGCCAGTCATGCAGCAGCTTGGCCTTCTGCTCTGGCTCGATCAACGGGCCAGCGTCAGCCGCATGGGCGTGCCAGCTCTGCGGCGGCCGGATGTGCGAATCAGTGCGCATGCGCAAGCTTGGCCACCGGACGCGCCGATGTTCAATTGCCAGCTGGCCCTATGCACATCTGCGTTGCAGCCGGCCGTGGCTCAAAAGCCCACGCCAACCACCCGTACACTGGCCAGCTTCCAATCGAAATTGGAGAGCTCGAACTGGCTTATATACCGTCGGCCGGGAGTGTTCTTGTCGGCGATCTCGAACTCGACCAGCGAGAGCGAATGGAATTTGGCGCGCACCAACCGCTGGTAGAACGCAACGAACTTGCTGACCACGTTCGGCTCGCCATCGGCGTGGGTGACGCCGTCGCCACCCTGCAGCGCGTTTGACACAACCGTGTTGGCGGGTCCGGTGGGCACCGCCGGTGTCAGACCAAGCAATGTTCGCCAACCGCCACGGCGCGCCTGCTGGATCTGCGAGATCCCTTCGGGGGTTACATACCGATCGATGAAGGTGTCTGCCAGCATGGGTGCCGCCGTCGCTTTGATGCGGCTCCAAAACGACAGCCCGCTCTGCGGCGATGCCGCAGCAGTGTCGGGGGCGACGGGTGCTGGCGCCAGACTGGCCACCGACGCCTTCAAGCTTGCCCGCACCGGCGCCCAATGCACCTTGCGTTCAAGCGTCGCCACATCGCCGGATTTCACAGCCTGTTTGATCTGAAAGGCGGACACCACCGGCCAGAGTGCATAGCCACCGACGCTCAACGTCAGTCCGAACATCACCAAGATCGCCTTGCGCATACGTCTCGACCCTTGCGGTGGATTTTCGATGTCCGCTGCCTGAACCACGCCTGACAAATCGGGCGATCCGGCGTCCAGCCGTATGCCAATCCGGATAAAGTTACCTTCGATCAACCCGGGTAATCACAACTTTGAGTGCCAGGGCCTTGCGATGCACGCCGCCGCAGGGCACACGAACGGGCACGTCTAGCTCGAACCCACCCCGCAATGACCCTCGATCACACCGCCGCCATTATCACATGCGGCGCGCTCGCCGGCGGCTTCGTCTCAGGTCTGGCCGGTTTCGGCACGGCTTTGGTCGCGTTCGGCATCTGGCTGCACGTGCTCGAGCCGGTAACAGCGGCAACGCTGACGCTGATCTGCTCGGTTGCCGCACAACTGCAGACCATCCCCGGCATCTGGCGCGAAATCGAGCCCCGGCGGGTGCTGCCATTTTTGGTGCCGGGTCTGGCCGGCGTCCCGCTCGGCATCGTGTCACTACAGTATGTGGATGCAACGGCTTTCAAAATCGGTATCGGCCTTTTACTCGTGGCATTTTCAAGCTTCATGTTGGTGTGGCGGGGGCAACCCGCCGTCGCATGGGGCGGTCGTTGGGCCGATGGCTTTGTCGGCCTGACCGGTGGCATCCTTGGTGGTCTAGCCGGACTGTCCGGCGCCCCACCATCCATTTGGGCAACGTTGCGCGGCTGGAACAAAGACCAGAAGCGCGCTGTTTTCCGAACATTCAACCTTTCTATCCTCGGTGCGTCCCTCATCGGGCATGCAGCAACCGGCCATGTCGGCGGCCAGCTGCTCGTACCGTCATTGCTTGCCCTCCCAGGCACGCTTCTCGGCGCCTGGCTGGGTGTTGCAACCTACAAGCGTCTCAGTGACCGCAATTTCAGCGACATCGTGATGGCGCTCCTGTTGGTGTCGGGCGTCACCTTGTTGGCATCGTGGCGGTAGGACCGGCTTGCGGCGCAGCCCAATTCTGGGTAGTTCACGCCAGAAGCCACCCTGCCAAGGACACTCTTCGCCCATGCCCGCCCGCATCTACAAGCCCGCCAAAACAGCCATGCAATCGGGCACCGCGCGCACCGAAGAGTGGGTGCTTGAGCACGAAGCATCAGCCAGCCGCGAAATCGATCCGCTGATGGGCTACACCAGTTCGCGCGACACGTCCGGGCAGCTCAACCTGAGTTTTGCGACGCGCGAAGAGGCTGTCGCCTACGCAGAGCGCAATGGCATTGCCTACAGTGTCGCCGAACCGCAGACGCGCAAACCCGTCCGAAAATCCTACAGCGAGAACTTCAAATTTGGCCGCATTGGCAGCTGGACGCACTAAACGTCCAGGCCCTTCCGGCCGTGGCGCAGCGCCGGCAAGCATGGTAGTTTTGGCGTTCGTCTCCGGCCCCGTAGCTCAGCTGGATAGAGCACTCGCCTTCTAAGCGAGATGTCGCTGGTTCGAGCCCAGCCGGGGTCGCCAATTTCTATCGTCCGGCTCGAACGTGACACCGCTCACACCGCACTGAGTTTCCGGGTGAGACGGTCGAGCAGCTGGAACAGCAACGTGGCGTCAGCCGTTGAAAACTCACTGATGGCCGCATCATAGTAGACGTGAATGTCCACCAGCATTTTCGACCAAGTCGTCCGCCCCTTCGCGGTCATGCAGACGTGCCGGATACGGCCATCGCCTTTCAGCCGCATCCGCTCGATGACACCGAGCCCTTCCATGCGGTTCAGTACAATCGTCAGGCTCTGCCGGCTGACCGCGAGAAAGGCCATCAACTCCTTCACGCTCATGCCCACGCGTGCAACACCCGGCCGTGACAGCGCGCCCATGACCGCCCATTGTTGCGTCGTCGCGCCGTGCGCCGAGACCGCCCGCGTGCCGGTGCGGTGCATGAGATTGGACGCCTGATAAAGCCGGAAGAACACGCGGTTCGCGACCTCAAATCGCGCGTCTACCGGCGCTACAGCTTTGATAGGTCGATGTGCTGTCTTAGTGGTCATCCAAAAAATGTAGCAATACATTGATTGACTCTGCAACAGGTACGCTTCAACATAGCAATACATTGCTATAAAGCGCTGCAGCGTCGCAAACCGCGTTGAAATCGGAGAAGCGCAAGCCTGACGTTCGCAAGCTGTCAAAGTGAGTTCCAATGCACGTCTATGACGCCCTGCTTGGTCGGCGCTCGATCCGCCGCTTTCTGCCGGCACCAGTGCCGGAAGCGACCGTGCGGCGCATCCTCGAAGGCGCGGCACGGGCACCGAGCGGACACAACACACAGCCGTGGAAAGTTTACGCGATAGCAGGGCCGATGCGTGGCAAGCTCGTCGACGCACTGCTCAACGTCGCGAAGAACGAACCCTGGGAACAACGCAAGCCCGAGTACGACTACTATCCTTTGAGTTGGGTCGAGCCGTTCCAGGGCCGCAAGCGCAAGCTCGGCTACGATCTCTATAAGACGCTTGGCATCGCGCGGGACGATATGGCCGCGCGGGAGCGGCAAATGCACGAGAACTTCCGGTTTTTCGGCGCCCCCGTTGGGTTGTTTGTCACCTTCGACCGTCGCATGGCCACTGGCACCTATCTCGATGTCGGCATGTTCATCCAATCGATCATGATGGGCGCCCGTGCCGAGGGCCTCGACACCTGCGGCCAAGCCATCTTCACTTGGGTGCACGATGTGGTGCGCCAGCACCTGCCGATCCCGCCGGAAGAGTTGCTCGCCTGCGGCATATCCCTTGGCTTTGCAGACCCAGCCGCGCCAGAGAACTCCTTCGCCATCGACAAGGTGCCCGTTGCGGACTTCGCATCATTTCACGGGTTTTAAGCAACACGCTCCAGCGTTCGCGAACGTCTGACTTTAGTTTGAATGGAAACCGTCCGGGTATGCACGACAGCGATCAAGACAGCGACGATGCCATCATCGACACCGCCCGCCGCTACGCGCGTGAAAAGCTCGCGCCGCACTATATG
The DNA here is from genome assembly GCA_963847145.1 of uncultured Alphaproteobacteria bacterium. GTDB lineage: Bacteria > Pseudomonadota > Alphaproteobacteria > Rhizobiales > Hyphomicrobiaceae > JABFRJ01. The sequence goes on along the minus strand of CAWJYN010000007.1, from coordinate 308,114 downwards.
GCGCGTGAAACCATCGGCCGCGTCGATCCGGCGCTCGTGCGCGAGATGGGTGCACTCGGGCTGATCGGCGCCGACCTGCCGGAAGCATTCGGCGGACTTGGCCAGTCGTCGCAGCTGGCTGGCGCCATCGTTGAGGCCATCGCCTATGGCGACTTCAATGTTTCCTATGTCCAGCTGCTCGGCTCATTGCAGGGCACCATCCTCGCCAACCACGCCAACCCCGACCTTGCGCGCCACTGGATCTCCCGCATCGTGTCCGGAGATGCCATCGTCGCGGTCGCACTCACCGAGCCACGCGGCGGATCGGACGCCAGCAATCTCATGCTGTCGGCGAAACGCGTTGGCGATACCTACGTGCTGAACGGCGAAAAGTCGTCGATCAGCATGGCCGACCAGGCCGCCGCCACCATCGTCTTCGCCCGCACCGGCAAACCCGAAGACGGCGCCAGGGGCGTGACCGCCTTTCTTGTGCCCATGGACACCAAAGGTGTCACCACAACCCGCTTCAACGATCTCGGCAGCAAAGCGATCGGCCGCGGGTCGATCTTCTTTGATGGCGCTGCGATTCCTGTCAGCCATCGCCTCGCCGATGAAGGCAAAGGCTTCGCCCAGGTTATGCAGGGCTTCGACTACAGCCGGGCGCTGATCGGCCTGCAGTGCGCCGGCGCAGCCCAAGCTTCACTCGACGAAACCTGGACCTACATCAAGGAACGCCGCGCCTTTGATGCGCCCTTGGCGCAGTATCAAGGCGTTACCTTCCCATTAGCCGAAGGCGAAACGATGATTGCCGCCCTCCGCCAGCTGGCATTCCATACGCTCCGTCTGAAAGATGTAGGCCGTCCGCACACGTCGGAGGCCGCCATGTGCAAGTGGCTAGGTCCCAAAACCGCCGTCGACGTCACCCACCAGTGCCTGCTCACTCACGGCCACTACGGATGGTCGATGGATTTACCCCACCAGCAACGCATGCGCGATGTCATGGGCCTCGAAATCGGCGACGGTACGGCGCAGATCATGAAGCTAGTCATTGCGCGCGAGCGCGTGGGCAGAGTAGCCTTGCAATATCATAAAGCGTGAACGACAATAGCGGAACGTTGGGAGCGTCATTCGACAGAAACGGACATCAAGTCCGGCAGAATGGCGGAGGGTGTATGAACGAGTTGGACACAGTCGTATTGCGCACTGAGTGCGCTAGCTGGCGTCGCGCCGGTGCAGTTCCTGCGGGCGGCCTGCAATGACGGCCGAAGCGGCAAGCCCGATCCTCGAGCTCGACACCGTGTCGCTCCGGTTCGGTGGCGTCCGCGCCATGACCGACGTCAGCTGTAAGGTTTATCCGGGCGAACTCTACTCAATCATCGGCCCCAACGGTGCCGGCAAGACATCCACACTCAATTGCATCTCCGGCCGCTACCGGCCCACCTCCGGCAAAATTCTTCACAAAGGCCGCGACATCACGGGTCTCGGCCCACGCAAACGCGCCGACCTCGGCATTGGCCGCACGTTCCAGAACCTTGCCTTGTTCGCCGGCATGACGGTACTCGACAACATCCTGGTCGGCCGCCATCACCTGCTGAAAACCGGCTTCGCACGCGGCATGGTCTACTGGGTTGGTGGCGCCCAACGGGAAGAAGCCGAACATCGCGCCGCTGTTGAGGAAATCATCGACTTCCTCGAGATCCAGAACATCCGCAACGAACACGCCGGCACGCTCTCGTACGGCCTGCGCAAGCGCGTCGAACTGGCGCGCGCTATCGCCCTGAAGCCTGAACTTATTCTGCTCGACGAGCCCATGGCCGGCATGAACCTCGAAGAAAAAGAGGACATGGCGCGCTTCATCATCGATCTCAACGAAGAGCTGGGCATGACCGTCGTTATGATCGAGCACGACATGGGCGTCGTCATGGACCTGTCGCATCGCATGATGGTGCTCGATTTCGGCCGCAAGATCGCCGAAGGCGTGCCCGAAGACATTAAAGCCAATGAAGACGTCAAGCGTGCCTATCTCGGCCAGGATCACGCGGCAGCGCATGTCGGGGAGCCTGTCGCATGACCACGGACCGTCTCGCCCATCTCGCCATCAACGACACACTGCCGAAACTGGTGCGCTACAACGCGCGCAATCACGGCACCGATATCGCGCAGCGCGAAAAGGAGTTCGGACTCTGGCGCTCTTATTCCTGGGGCGACATCAACGAGCGGGTCAAGCTCTGGGCCTTGGGCTTTGCTCATCTCGGCGTCGGCAGCGGCGACACCATCGCGATCATTTCAGATTCGCGCCCTGATTGGATTGCAGCTGCCGTCGCCACACACGCCGTCCGCGCCCAAAGCCTCGGCCTCTATCAAGACGCCCTCGACAGTGAAATCGGCTACCTGCTGCAATTCGCTGAGACCAAAGTCGTCGTCGCCGAGAACGAAGAGCAAGTCGACAAGATCCTGCGCGTGGCAGCCAATGCGCCGTCCATCAAAGCCATCGTTTATTGCGACGCGCGCGGCATGCGCAAATACAACGACCCGCGCCTCATCCATCGCGATGCACTGTTCGAAACAGCGCGCCGCATCGCCACCGACACGCCGGGCCAGTACGACGCTCTGGTCGATGCCACCCAAGGCACCGACATTGCCGTCCTGTGCTCCACGTCAGGCACCACGTCACAACCCAAACTCGTCACGCTCACCGGCGGCGAGTTCATCAATCACGTCGGCAACTACGTGAGATTGCTCGATATAGGACCCGACGACGAATACGTCTCTCTGTTGCCCATGGGGTGGGTCGGCGAGCAGTTCATGGGCCTCTTCCAGCCCATCATCTGCCGCCACAAAATCAACTTTGTTGAACATCCGTCCACCGCCATGGCCGACCTTCGCGAGATCGCGCCGACCTTCATGTTCCTCGCGCCGCGCGTCTGGGAACAGATCGCCGCCAACGTGCGCGCCCAGATGATGGACGCCTCCCGCTTCAAGCAGGGCACTTTCAACCTCGGCATGAAGCGCGCACTCAAGGCCGTCGCAAAGGGCGGCAAAAGCGGGATAGCCAACACGCTCGTTATGCGCGCACTCAGCGATCGGCTCGGTTTCCGCCGTTTGCGCTTTGCCAGCACCGGGGGTGCCGCCATGGGCCCCGATACGTTCAAGTTCTTTTTGGCCTTGGGCGTGCCCATGTTGCAGCTTTATGGCCAAACCGAACTCGGCGGCATCTACGCCACCCAGAAGCACGGCGATCGCGACTTCGACGGCGTCGGCAGCGGCCTCAACGCCGACTATCAGATCCGTATCGATGGTGCCGACAAGAACGGCGTCGGCGAGATCGTCAGCCGGCATCCCTATATGTTCAAAGGCTACTATAAGAACGACGCGGCAACTCTGGCCGACCTGCGCGACGGCTGGATGCACACGGGCGATGCCGGCTACTTCAAGCCGTCAGGCCAGCTCGTCGTTATCGACCGCATGAAAGATCTGGCAGAAACCATCGGCGGTGAGCGCTTCTCGCCCCAATACATCGAGAACAAGCTGAAGTTCTCACCCTACGTCAGCGAAGCCGTCATCCTCGGCGACAAGCGTGAATACCCTGCCGCGTTGGTCTGCATCCGCTTCGCCATCGTCTCGAAGTGGGCAGAACAGCAGCGCATGTCGTTTACAACGTACTCCGACCTCTCCAACCGCCCTGAAATTTACGACCTGCTGTCGCGCGAGATTGCCGGGATCAACGCGACGCTCCCCGAAGCCCAACGCATCCGCAAGTTCGCATTGCTCTATAAGGAACTCGATGCCGACGACGGCGAATTGACCCGCACACGGAAGGTACGCCGCAGCGTCATTGCGGAAAAATACGGCACCATCATCGATGCGATCTATGGCGGTGCCGACAACGTCAAGATCGACACCGAAATCGCCTTCCAGGACGGCACCCGCCAGCGCATCCGCACGACCATGCCGATCGCCACGCTCGCCGTCACCGCAAGCAAGCAAGGCAAGGCCGCATGAACACCACCCTGCTCGTCCAACTGCTGGTCAATGGTGCCATTGTCGGCGCGCTCTACGGCGTCGTCGCCATGTGCTTCGTGCTGATCTACAAGGCCAGTCAGGTCGTCAACTTCGCCCAAGGCGAGTTCGTGCTGATCGGCGCCTGGGCCTGCTGGTGGTTGGTGGCAACCCTGAAGTTGCCGTTCTGGCTCGCATTTCCAGTCTGCCTTGTGTTCATGGCCATACTCGGCGTTCTGGTCCAGGTCATCGTCTTGCGCCCATTGATCGGCGAACCTGTGATCTCCATCGTGATGGTCACCATCGGCCTGTCGATCTTTTTCCAGGCGCTCCTCAAGTGGATGTTCGGCGTGTTCGCACAGCCGTTCCCGCAGGTCTTCTCAACCCAGTCCGTCCAAATCCTCGGTCTGAATGTGGAGAGCGCTTACCTGATGAGCCTCGCGATCAGTCTCGTGATCATGGCGGGCTTCGCTTACTTCTTCAAATTCTCGCGCATGGGGCTTGCTATGCGCGCCACCGCTTTCGATCAACAGGCAGCGCAGAGCATGGGCGTGTCAGTCAAGCAGGTGTTTGCTGTGTCATGGGCCATCTCGTCGGCGGTCTCAGCCCTCGCCGGCGTCGTCGTTGGCCTCGTCTCCGGCGTCTCGGCGTCGGTGGCGACTGTCGGCGTCAAGGTTTTCCCGGCGGTGATCGTCGGCGGACTTGAGAGCATCATCGGCGGCGTGCTGGGCGGACTGATCATCGGCTTGCTAGAAGGGCTCGCGCAGTTCGTGGACAGCGAATACTTGCACTTCGGCAATCTGATCACCATCGCGCCATTCTATGCCATGCTCATTATTCTGCTGATCAAGCCCTACGGCTTGTTCGGCACCAAAACGATCGAGCGGGTGTAGGATGGCAGGCTCTGTACGCCCAGCGGGCGATTTTCGCACCACCTACGCGGCCGACCGCACCATCTTCCCGACCAGCGGTTCGTTATATGCCGTGTGCCTCGGCATCGCTCTGCTGTGCACGGGGCCGTTCTTCCTGTCGTCCTATTCGCTGGCGCTGCTGATCCAGATCGGCATCTACGGCATCGGCGCACTCGGGCTGAATATCCTGGTCGGCTTCACAGGTCAGATTTCATTGGGCCACGCGGCTTTCTTTGGCTTCGGGGCTTTTACCTCAGCCTATTTGTCCAGCAAGTTCGCCGTGCCAGTGGCCTTGTCGATCCCCCTGGCCGGTATCGTGACGGGGCTCCTCGGCGTCATCGTCGGATTGCCAGCAGCGCGCTTGAAGGGGCTCTATCTCGCCATCGCCACCTTGGCCTCTCAATTCGTGTTGCAAGACTTCTTCAGCCGCGCGCAGTGGTTCACGGGCGGCGCGGCAGGCGCCAGCGCAGAACCTTACCGGCTGTTCGGCCTGTCGCTGTCAGGCGACCAGAAGTATCTCTACGTGGTGCTGTTCCACCTGGTCGTCATGTACGTGTTCGCGGCCAATCTCATGCGCACGCGCGACGGCCGTGCGATGGTCGCAGTGCGCGACCACTACCTCTCCGCCGAGATCATGGGCGTCAACCTCACGTATTACCGCATTCTCGCCTTCGGCATTTCGTCACTCTACGCCGGGGTCGCCGGCGCGTTGATGGCGCACTACACCAGCTTCGTCTCCTCGGAAGCGTTCGACCTGCTGCTTTCGGTGAATTTCCTGGCCATGGTCATCATCGGCGGGCTCGGCTCGGTGATGGGCTCACTCATGGGCACCGTGTTCATTATGGTGCTGCCGGAAGTGATGCAGGCCGCCGTTCGCAACATTCAGGGCCTTGGCTTCGCCCAAAGCTCGGCGTTCACCGAGGGCTTGGCGTATCTCAAGGAGATGGCCATCGGCCTCGCGATCGTGTTGTTCTTGATCTTCGAGCCGGATGGGCTGGCCGCCCGCTGGCGCAAGATCAAGGCATACTGGAAGCTCTACCCGTTCTCGTACTGAAGCCAAAAACTCGACTGAAGCAAGAAACCTGGAGGAAAGTCATGATACGCCTTGCAACACTGACAGCCACATTGGCCGTGCTGGCAGCCGCGCCGGCATTCGCCCAGCAGGCCAAGATCAAGATCGGCAACTTGATCGACTACACCGGCGCCACATCCAGCACCGGCAAGTTCTCCGGCCCCGGCAAGGTCGATGCGATCGCCTGGATCAACAAGAACGGCGGCATCAACGGCAAATTGATCGACGCCGAGATTGTCGACTACGGCTACCAGACGCAGCGCTCGATCCAGCTCTACAAGAAGTGGAAAGACGAGGGCGCCGTCGCCATTCTCGGCTACGGTACCAACGACACCGAGGCGATGGTCGGCTTCGTCGCCGACGACAAGATGCCCTACTTCTCGTTCTCGTTCTCGGGCCACCTCACCGACCCGACCGGCATCAGCGCCAAGGCCAAAGAAGGCAAGATCAAGCCGGCGCCGTACAACTTCTTCGGCCAGGCCTCTTACTCCGACGGCGCACGCGCGCTGGTGCTGTGGGCGGCCGAGGATTGGAAGAAAAAGGGCGGCCAAGGCAAACCGAAATACATTCATATGGGTGACAACCACCCCTATCCGCTGGCGCCCAAGGAAGCAGGCGAAAACCTCGCCAAAGAATTTGGCTTCGATGTGCTGCCGTCGATCCAGTACGCGCTTGCCGGCGGTGACTTCAAGGCACAATGCCTTGCCTTGCAGGCGTCCGGCGCCAACTACGCCTTCCTCGGCAACACCACGGGCGCCAACGTCGCCCTGATCCGCTCGTGCACCACGGTCGGTGTCAACGTTCAGTTTATGGCCAACATCTGGGGCATTGATGAAGCTGGCTTGAAGGCTATCGGCAAAGGCGCCAACGGTGTCGTCTCCGTGCTGGCACAGCCGATGTGGGGCTCGAACGTCCCCGGCATGGCGAAGTTCCGCGAGGTCTCGGCGATGTCGGACACGACAGGTAAGGCCTTCCGGCCAATCCCTTACGCGGTCGGCGCCTGCCAAGTGCTGCATCTTGCCGAAGGTCTCAGACTGGCCGACAAAGCCGGCAAGTTGAACGGCCCGGGCATCAAGGAAGCGCTCGAAACCCTGAAAGACTTCGTGCCAACCGGCTTCGGCGGCATGTGCACGCCGGTCACGTGGAGCCCAACCGACCACCGCTCCGTCGACACCGTCAACATCGGCCGCGCGTCAGTCACCGGCGAGACCGAGCAGGGCGAGGTCGGCGATCTCGTGGCAGCCGGCACCATCAAGCTGGAAAAAATCGCAGAACAGAAAGTTCCGCGCAAGCCGGAATGGCAGGGATACTGAATCCAGCATGCGTTGCGCGGCGGAGACAGTATCTCCGCCGCGCAAATTGCAACGGACGTAGATCGGGTACAGCGTTTGAGCGAGACCCGACAGACCGCGTGCACCATGTCGGGTCTTGCGCGCGTCACCGCCGCGACAAGGCCCGGCACTTCCTCAGGCGCGCTGCGACCCAACCTACGGCGCGTCTTGTGAGGCCTCGACTATGCTGACTGCATCACCACTCTCGCCCACCACGTCCACAGCCTCGCTGCTGACGATGGAGAACATCGAAGTGGCCTACGACGACGTCGTGCTGGTTCTGCGCGGTGTCAGCCTGCACGTGCCCAAGGGGCAGATCGTCACCTTGCTTGGCCCAAACGGGGCCGGCAAATCGACCACGCTCAAATCCATCTCTGGACTACTGCGCTCCGAGAACGGCGAAGTCGTTGCTGGCAACATCCGTTTCGAAGACAAGGAAATCGCCCATCAATCGCCCGAGAAAACGGTGCGCGGCGGCATCTTTCAGGTGATGGAAGGCCGCCGCATTATCGGCGACATGACGGTTATGGAGAACCTTCGTGTCGGCGCTTTCACACGCCGCGATGGCGAAGTGGCCGCCGACATGGATCGTGTGTTCACATACTTCCCACGTCTCAAAGAACGCCCGGGCCTCGCGGGTTATCTCTCCGGTGGCGAACAGCAAATGTTGGCGATCGGCCGCGCCATCATGGCCAAACCCAAGATGATCCTGCTGGACGAGCCGAGCATGGGCTTGGCCCCGCTGCTGGTGCAGGAAGTGTTCGCCATCATCAGGAAGCTCAACACCGATCTCGGCATCACCATGCTGTTGGTCGAGCAGAATGCCAACATGGCACTGAGCGTGGCGCACTACGGATACATCATGGAACAGGGCAAGATCGTCCTCGACGGCACCAGCGAAACGCTTGCCAGCAACGAGGACGTCAAGGAGTTCTACCTCGGCGGCGGTGGCCACCAGCGCAAAAGCTTCAAAAACCTGAAATCCTTCCGCCGCCGCAAACGCTGGCTGTGACCCGTATCGGGCAATCTTCGATGAAGGCCGGACGTTTCGAATGACCACTTCCGACACGGCAGGTGAGCTGTCCTGCGACCTGCTCGTCATCGGCTCCGGCGCCGGTGGACTGGCAACGGCAATTGTTGCGAAAAAGGCCGGGCTCGACGTGATCGTCGTCGAAAAGGAACCTGTATTCGGCGGAACCACGGCCTATTCTGGTGGGGTACTTTGGATTCCCGGCAATCCCCAAGCCAAGGCCCAAGGCATCAACGACACGCGCGAGGCGGCGCGAAAATTTCTAAAGAATGAAACCGGCAATTTTTTCGACGACGACGCCGTCGATACCTTTCTCGACCATGGTCCGGCAATGGTCGCCTGGTTCGAGAAGGAAACCTCGGTCAAGTTCGTGCCCACGCTCTACCCCGACTATCACCCGGACGTGCCCGGCGGCGTGGATGTCGGCCGCGCCATTCTGGCCGCACCCTTCGACATCCGCAGCCTCGGCAAGGACATGGCACGCCTGCGCCCACCGTTGGAGACCATCACCTTCATGGGCATGATGTTCAACTCATCGAACGCTGACCTGAAGCACTTCTTCAATGCCACCAAGTCACTCACTTCGTTTGCATTCGTCACCAAGCGCCTCGCCAATCACCTCAAGGAGCTGGCATTGCACCGCCGCGCCGTCAACGTCACCAGCGGCAATGCGCTGGCGGCACGGCTGGCCCGATCGGCGCTCGATCTCGGCATTCCGATCCACACCAATGCCCCAGCCCGCAAACTTGTGGACGACGGGAAGGGCCGCATCAGCGGCGCGATCTGCAATCTCAATGGCACCGCCACCGCCATTGCCGCACGCCGCGGCGTAGTGCTCGCCTGCGGTGGCTTCCCGCACGATGTCGAGCGCATCCGCAAGGCCTATCCCCACCTCGCGCGCGGCGGCGAACATCTCTCGCCAACACCCACCGGCAACACCGGCGACGGCATCAAGCTGGCCGAAAACGTCGGCGGCTCGGCGCCCTTGCGCTTTAAAAGCGCGTCGGCCTGGATGCCGGTGTCCAAAGTGCCGCTTGGCAAGGGCCGCATCGGTGTCTTCCCGCACCTGCTGGATCGCTACAAGCCGGGCATCATCGGCGTGCTGCGCAATGGCCGCCGCTTCACCAACGAATTCAAACTCCTATCACGACGTCGGCGCGGCACTTGTGCAGGCCTGCGAAGGGGAAACCGAAACCGCCATGTGGCTGATCTGCGATGCGGCAACGATCGCAAAGTATGGCCTTGGCTACGCGAAGCCCGCCCCCATTCCGGTCGGTCTTTATGTGCGCAACGGTTACCTGTCGAAAGGGCAGACGTTGGCTGAACTGGCAGCCGCTGCTGGCCTCGATGCGAAGGGCTTGGACGAGACGGTACGCGTTTACAACGCCGGTGCTGTAAACGGTGACGACCCCGCCTTCGGGCGCGGACGCACCTCATTCAACCGCTACCTCGCCGACGCCTCCCACCAGCCGAACCCATGCGTGGGGCCGATCGGCAAGGGCCCGTACTATGCGTTGAAAGTCATCATGGGCGATCTCGGCACCTTCGATGGCCTCCGCACCAGCACGGTCGGCGAAGTGCTGCGCGACGACGGCACCATCATCTCTGGCCTCTATGCCGTTGGCAATGATCGCGCCAGCATGATGGGGGGCAACTATCCGGGTGCCGGCATCACGCTTGGCCCCAACATGACCTTTGGCTATGTCACCGCGCGCCATATCGCCGGATTGCACAAACCTGTGTAAGCGCGCCATTCCCCAAGCAGTCGCCAGGCGCCTCGGTTTGCTTTCTTCGCAGAGGTTTTTGGCCGCGCCTTCGAGTGGCCAGCTGGACACCACGAACCGAAGCAGGCCAGCGCAGGTCTCGCCACTTACGCAAAGCTCAGTCACTGGCGCTTGAAGAGGTGCAGGTGACACGCTCCACACTGCTCGATAGGCAGCTCCCTGCTTGCGGCGTACGACGCAAAACGGCGCGACCCGTGTGGGGCCGCGCCGATTGGGCAAACAGAAGTCATGCCGTAGCAGAGTTGGCTTAAGCAGCTGTCTTGAAGGCAGTCTTCTGCATGGACTTGATGGTGGCGTCGGTGGTGTTGCCGGCGTTGGAAACCATCGAAGCGAAGGGCTGGAAGATGGCCATGACGTTGTTCTGGGTCAGCGTGTTGACAGCGGCAACGGTCTGGAACATCGCCTGCAGGCGGCGTTCAGCATAGGCGGTGTGCAGCGCGACGGCGTCGGTGAGCGAGCGCGTCTCGATCGTCTTGCGGCCCAGTTCGACAGTGTCGGTGACGAGGTCCCGGCCGTAAGTCATCAGTGAGCCGTTGATGGCCACAACGCCGCTCAGTGTGGTGCGACCGGCATTGTCGACGACTTCGGTCAGGTTTGAGCCGAAAGCCTTGACGCCATCGAAGCTCGACGAGAACGAGGCCATCGTGTCTTCCACGCGGTCGACGGCAGCAAGAGCGGACTTCTCAGTGTTGACGACGGCCGACTGGACGTGGCCGCTGGCGTTCTGGATGGCAGCTTTGACGGTGGTGGGGGCGGTTTTGGCGGTCATGTCGGGTCTCCGGTTGAAGGGTTCGCGGGGTGATCAAGTGCGATAACCGGGATATAATCCAAAAATGCTGCAATGCAATATGAAAGGTCTTCGCATGTGCTCAAAATTGCCTGCGCCATTCCGACGCAGCAAGCTTAGTCCACTAATTTAAATGACTTTTTTGGAAGTGCACGGAACTTGGACGAGCTGCATATGGCGTCCCCGTGCCCACACAGCAGGAAAATGCTGCATTGCTGCATTGCTGCATTGCAGCATTAGCCGCGCACACCCCAAACCACCAAAACGCCAAGCAGGATCGCAATGGTGCCGCCCAGCCGCAGACGCTGTTCGGGTGTGCCCGCTGCGGCCTCGAGCATGTGCCGGGCGGCGCCGGGGAACGCCGCCCACAGGAGGCCTTCGATCACCAGCACCAGCCCGAGACCGACAATGAGATCATTCATTGCTTCGGCCGTGCGGCGCCCGATGGGTTGGTGAGGTACTTCAAGAACTCGCTGTCCGGCGTCAGCAACATGCGCGTGCCGGGTTTGATACCGGCTTCGTAAGCCTGCATGTTCCTGTAGAAGCGAAAGAAGTCGATGTCCTTGCCATAGGCCTCGGCAAACACTTGGTTGCGCTCGCCCTCGCCTTCACCGCGGAGCACGTCACTTTTACGGGTAGCCTCAGCCTTGATGACGGTCGCTTCGCGATCGGCGGTGGCACGGATGCGATTGGCTTCGGCGGCACCTTCGGCACGGAACTCCGCTGCTTCCCGCTGGCGTTCGGCACGCATACGGTCGAACACGCTCTTCGAGTTCTGCGGCGGCAGGTCGGCACGCTTGATGCGCACGTCGACGACTTCAAGACCGAGGTCCTTGCCCTCTTCGTTCACCTGCTTCGCGATGCGCTTCATCAGATCCTCGCGCTTATCGCGCACGAGTTCCTGGAACGTGGAGCCACCAAGCACACGCCGCAAGGACGAATCGATGATCGGTCCGAGTGTACGGCGGACGCCCGCTTCGTTGTTGATCGTCTGATAGAACTTCAGCGGATCGACAATTTTGTAGCGCGCGAAGGCATCGACGATCAGGCGCTTCTGATCCGACGCCGTAATTTCCTGCGGCTTCGTTTCAAGATCAAGAATGCGCTTATCGAAGAATTCAACCGTCTGGTAGAACGGGATTTTCCAGTTCAAGCCCGGCTTGTCGATAACGCCGGTCGGCTTACCAACAGTAAGCAACAGCGCCTGCTCGTTCTGATGAACGATGTAGTACGACATGTACGCGAGAAGGGTCGCTAGGCCGATGGCAACGGCAATCGCTGACAAAAGTGCACGCATGATCTTCGCCTCCCTCAGCGCTTTGGTTGCAGTTGATCGAGCGACAGGAACGGCACGGCGCCCTGGCCACCCTTCTGGTCGAGCACGATAGTTTCACTCTGGCTCATGACGCGTTCCATGGTCTCAAGATAGATGCGCTGGCGCGTCACTTCGGGCGCTTTCTTGTATTGCTCGTAGACCTTGAGGAAGCGGGCGGCCTGACCGTTCGCTTCGGCTACAGTCTGCGTTTTGAAGCCTTCCGCCCCCTGCAAAATCCGTTCAGCATCGCCGCGTGCTTCAGGCACAATTTTGTTGGCGTAGGTGACAGCTTCGTTCTGCAGTTTCTCTTTGTCGGCGCGCGCCGCTTGGACGTCGCGGAACGCATCGATCACCTGTTCCGGCGGATCGACCTTCTGCAGCTGAACCTGATCAATGCGGACGCCAGCGCCGTAGGTGTCAAGCACCGATTGCATGAGCTTTTGGACCGACTGCTCGGTGCGCTGCCGGGCTTCCGTCAGAATCGGCTGGATGTTGGTCTGGCCAATGACTTCACGCATGACGCTCTCCGCCACTTCGCGAATGGTGGAGGCTGGCTTCTCAATGTTAAAGAGGAAATCTTGCACGCGATCCGGTTTGATGGACCAGCGAACAACGAAGTTCACGTCGACGATGTTCTCATCGCCCGTCAGCATCAAGCTCTCTTCGGGAACGCCGCGGCCCGCTGTGCCGTAACCACGTGACGTGTCAGAGGTCTGGAACCCGAGCTGCTCGGTGTTCTGACGTGTGACCTTGGGAAAGTAGACGGTCTCGATCGGCGGTGGCAGCTTCAGATGCCAGCCTGGTTCGGCCTTGCGCACGTATTTGCCGAACTGCATGACGATCCCGACTTCATCGGGATTGACGCGAAACGTGAAGGCCCAGATGCCTGCAAGCACCGCGAGGATGGTGCCGAACAGAAATACGACGGACGCCGGAAGGCCACTGCCGCCACCGGGGCCGCCGCCAGGCATCACGCGGCGCAGCTTTTCCTGGCTGCGCTTCAAAAGCTCTTCGAGGTCGGGCTGCTGATTGTTGCCACCGCCACCTCCGCCGCCACCCGACGGCCCTTGGCCCCACGGACCGCCACCTTTGTTGCCGCCGCCGCCACCACCGCCCCACGGACCGCCGCCGCTGCCCTTATTATCGCCGCCGCCACCGCTCTGATTGCTCCAAGGCATTGAATTTCAACCTTCTTAACGACGGATGTGAGACGAGAGGTGCAGTTGTCGGACCGCAGAGCTGGCGAGCCCGCTGGGTGCAAACGGCACTTAGGTGAGGCGCGGCGGTTATAGGCTACTTGCGCCGCAAGGCGCAATTGTCGGCTGATCTGTTTCCTAACGGAGATTGGGTGCGCGCGGTTCAATTCAAGTGGCCACCACAAATGGCAGTCGAATCAACGACCGATCCGGTCATAAATATACGCCATCGCAGCGGGCTCGGCGGGGCCGGCTGCGGGGATCGGCTCCTGGCTGACGAGACGCCATGTAGCGGGTCGCAGAGCTGGAAAGGTTGCATCGCCCTCAGGGCTGAACGCGACGCGGGTCAGGTAAACGCGGGCCACGAGCGGCAACGCCTGCGCAAAGATCTCGCCACCGCCGATGACCATGATTTCGGTCGCGCCGGACGCCCTCGCTGCGTCCTGTGCCAACACAATCGCCGCGGGAAGCGATGGTGCCATTTTGGCGCCTGGAGCGCTGAACGTTGCGTCGCGGGTGACGACGATGTTGGCACGGCCGGGCAAGGGCTTGCCGACTGATTGGAATGTCTTGCGGCCCATGATGACCGGCTTACCGAGGGTGCAGGCGCGGAAGTACTTCAACTCTAAGGGCAAGTGCCACGGCATTTTCCCGTTCAACCCGATCACGCCGTTTTCAGCAACGGCGACGATGAGGCAGAGGATGGGTTGGGACATGATGCAAACCCAGCCACAGCGGACTGGTCTCTGTTGAGGTGCCCCCTTTCCACTCGTCATCCCGGCGAAGGCCGGGACCCACGACAAGTCGAAAAATGGGCACGCAGGAAACCCTGAACGGACCATCCCCTGAGTAAAGTCGTGCTCGGATATGTAGCACTGCCAAACTGCAGATTGTCGTGGGTCCCGGCCTTCGCCGGGATGACGAAAAATGGTCTCGTGTTAGAAGCTTAAATCGCCACGTCTAAACCGCAACTGGCGCTTTGATGTGTGCATGCGGCTCGTAGTTGGTGATTTGGAAGTCCTCGAACCGGTAGTCAAAAATCGACGCTGGCGTGCGGACAATCTCCATCTTGGGCAACGCCCGCGGCGCGCGGGAGAGCTGGAGATCGGCCTGCTCAAGGTGGTTCAGATAGAGATGTGCATCACCAAAGGTATGCACGAAGTCGCCGGGCGCGAGGCTGGTCACCTTAGCAATCATCAGCGTCAGCAGCGCGTAGCTGGCGATGTTGAACGGCACACCGAGGAAGATATCGGCAGAGCGCTGATAGAGCTGGCAGGAGAGCTTGCCGTCAGCGACATAGAACTGAAACAGGCAGTGGCACGGCGCCAGCGCCATCGACGGAATGTCGGCGGGGTTCCAGGCGGAAACGATGATGCGGCGGCTATCCGGGTTCGTCTTGATCTGCTGGATGACGTCTGCAATTTGATCGATGGTGCGGCCGTCAGGCGCAGCCCACGAACGCCATTGCTTGCCATACACGGGACCGAGATCCCCATCCGCACGCGCCCAATCATCCCAGATGGAAACACCGTTGTCCCTGAGATATTTGACGTTGGTATCGCCCGCAAGAAACCACAGCAGTTCATGCACAATCGACTTCAGGTGCAGCTTCTTGGTGGTGACCATGGGGAAGCCGGCGGCGAGATCAAACCGCATCTGATGGCCGAACACGCTGCGCGTGCCCGTCCCCGTGCGGTCGGTCTTCAGCGTGCCGTGGTCGCGCACGTGGCGCATGAGATCGAGATAGCTTTGCATGGGGTCAGATTAGCGCGATTCGGGGGCGGGGGAGGGCGTAATCCATAACCTGTAGCAACCGTGTCCTCACGGCTTCTTCGCCTCATAAGTCCCCGGTGTCCGGCACAGCTCGGTTTTGCCGGGGAGGAATTTTTTGCCGTCGCTGCCGTATTGGATGGGCAGGCATTGCGCACACAGTTGCGACGGGCAACCGCGCAGGCAGGAGCGGTAGTTGCGTGGGCAATAACGGTTTGTGGCGCTGTCGCAGGCCTTCAAATCCGCGTCACAGCTGGCTTGGCAGATCGATGTGCACTTGGCGCAGCTGAGTGTCGTGCATTGGGCCTTAGCACCCTGAGCGAATGCTGGCACCGACAGCAGCGAGAGCAACAGGCCGGCGACGTGACAGGCGAGCCAGGCGCGCATGGGTCAGAATCCGAGCCAACTGCGGGGGGCGAAGATGACGACGAGGGCGATCAGGGTGTTGTAGATGGCATGGCAGGCGATCGTCACGCGCAGGCTGCCGGTGCGACGGAGGATGAGGCAGAAGACCAGGCCGATGAGGAAGACCTCGATGAGGCCGATCAGCGAATAGCCAGCGTGCATCATGGTCCAGATAAAAGTGGTGATAACAGAGGCGCCCCAGAAACCGAGGCGCGTGGGCACCAACGCCGTCTGCAGAAACCCACGAAACAGCAGTTCTTCAGACAGCGGCGCGCCAACGCCGATCACAAACAGCGCCAGCGGCCACCAGCGTCCCCGAAACAGTTCGGCCATGCCTTTGAGGTCGGCGGTCTGGTCGTGTTTGAGACCATAGGCGCTGACGAGGGTGAACAGGCCGACTGACGCCAACAGCAACAGGAGCCAGCCAACATAAGACTTGAAGCCGCCAGCCGGCGCTTTAAGGGCGAGGGCCGGCAACAACCGATCACCCTTCGCGCGGGCAGCGATGACGGCACCGAGCACCATGGCGATTTGCGCCAGCAGCATGGGGATCAGTGTCCGGCCATCAACGGTCGGCGCGTCGGTCGAGCGGGACAGCAGCAGCAAGCTGCCCCCGAGCGCGATCGCGACGGTGAGGGTACAGATCAGCAGAGCGACGCCGATCGCCGGACCGGGACGCCAGCGGGCCTGAGCATCATACGGCGCATACAAAGGGATGGCGGGCGATGGGGCGGCCGCGGCACCAGGCGCAATAACCGGCACCGAGGTTGTGGTGCTGTACAGCAGCTCGGCGGGCTGCCGTCTGGCATTTGCACTTTCTTCACCGGCCACGCCGACGTGTCCTTTGCATTTTTCCCGAACGCGCCTATATTACGAGTGCCGGAGCAATCCGGCTATGGTGATAAATCGACATCGTAATAAGCCATTCGGACCCGGGGGCGGTACCCGGCGCCTCCACCACTTTCCTGCCGCGCTCGGCGGCCGGCTCCCGGTTACGGGAGTTGCCGAGCGCAAACAGGTATGGGGGCGAAATAGGATCGACGAGGGTGTAAAGGGTGCTCTTTTGCCCGGCATGATACCGCCGTTATCGGGTCAAATTATAGTTGCTAATGACAACTATGCAGAGGTCGCTATCGCTGCGTGATGCAGTGCTAGTCCTCGTTAGAAGTCCTACGGCTTTGCAGCTTTAGGCGCGGTTCGGGGGGCACCGGGCAACAGAAGCCCCCTACTTTTTTGCAGCGCAATTCCGGTGTAGGACGCTGTTCCGTAAATCTGGGACACGCGATGACCGAACCGTCGATGCAGACCACGCGAGAGCCCGCAGCCGAAACGGCCATCAGCGATTTCCCGCGCATGCTGGGCGCGCGCATCTTCGTCACACTGATCTTCACAGCCCTCGGCGCGATCTTCATCGCGTCGACGGCACTGATGATCAACGAATTTCGCGATCAGGATTGGGCCGCGCTGCTGCTCCTGCACAGCCATCTGTTCGTGTTCTTCCCGACCCTCGGATTGTTGGCACTCGTCGCCTTCCACCTGCCGGCGACCGTGTTCACGCACATGTACTGGACCCACGTTCCCTACGGGGCGCTCCGGTTTTCGATCGGCGCGCTTGTCGTGGCCGCCGCGACGGCCTGGTTTTCGATCTCGCTGCTCAACGAAGGTCCCCGCCAGGTGTGGGAAATTGCGCCGCAGACCCTCGCCCGCGACCGCGCCGAGCCACCCGGCTGCGGCGACGGCCGCGGTGCCTGCAAGCGGGTCGCTATGCTTGAAGGCGTTTCCAATCTCAGAAGCGAAGCGCAGAACCGCATCGGTGTTTCGAAGTTCGCACGGGTCTGCAAACCCGATCCGCTGCTGGAAATGCCCGAGGACTTCATACGCGAGCGATTTTGTTTTGCAGCCGGCGCCAAGCTGACCGGGGAGGCCTGCTGCCAAGCCCAGGCCCGCTACAGCACCCAGATCGAAACGTGTTTGGGCAACGCCCGCCAATCGTTCACTGACCAATGCGTTCGACCGGATCGCCCTGCCGGCCAAGACGTTCTTTGTCATCGTCGTGGTCGTCATCGGTGCCCTCTTGGTGATCTGGCGCAAACTCCTCGAGGATAAATATGCAGCCATCGCCCCGGCGATCGAGCGCGCGCTGCTGGTCGGCGCGGCAGCGATGCTGCCCTGGCCGTTCATGGACTATGCGTATGCGCAGGCCATGCAAGCCCTGTCCGGGCGATGGACCCCGTCGCTGCAGCCGCGGCTCTCGCTCGTCATTGCCCCGTGGGCGCTGCTGCTACTGGTGTTCTTCCTCGCGCGCATGGGCCGCAAGGTCGAGCGATTGGGACAATTGGCCGGTGCAGTCGCCAGTTTGATTGCCGTGCTCCGCTATGAACAGATCAACGACGCCTCGGTGCGGTTTCTCGGCGTCGGCGCACCCATCTGGATCATCCCAGTCATCATCGCCGCTGCCATCGCCTGCATGACGACCTTGCGCTGGCCAAAGCATTTCCAGCGCGCCATCAACGGCGTGATCGGCCGCCCGCGCGAAGCCGGCACCGATCACCCACCACCGTTTTTCAATACCAAAGCCAATGCCAAAGAACGCCGGCCTGATGTGGTGGAGATGTAGGGCCGCGCCAACCTCAGAGCCGCGCCCTTGACGGGCTGCGCCGACGCAGCGCAGTGCTGAGCATCTTGTTTCGCACCGTGGTGCCTGGGATCAGCCCCATGGGTCTGACCTCATCGACACGACCGGAGTTCCCATGCGCTGCCCCTACTGTGCGTCTGAAAAAACGCAAGTCAAAGACAGCCGGCCCAGTGACGAAGGCCAAGCCATCCGCCGCCGCCGCGTCTGCGAGGATTGCGGCGGCCGCTTCACGACGTTCGAGCGCGTCCAATTGCGCGATCTGGTTGTCATCAAGCGCTCGGGCCGCCGTGTACCATTCGATCGCGACAAGCTACTCCGCTCCGTTGAAACCGCTGTGCGCAAGCGGCCCATCGAGCCCGAGCGTATCGAACGCATGGTGTCAGGCATCGCCCGCCAACTCGAAAGCCTGGGCGAACCGGAAATACCATCGTCCGCCATCGGCGAATTGGTGATGGAAGCGCTGAAGGGCGCTGATCCCGTTGCCTACATCCGCTTCGCCTCCGTTTACCGCGATTTCCGAGAGGCAGCAGACTTCCAGGAGGTTCTCGGCGAGATTGCTAACGGCCTCGATGCGCCGCCCAAACTTGATGCGGCCCAGCGCACCACCGAGCGCGTCGGCCGAGCGGAAACTCTGATCCATGCTGTCTGCCGCGCAGAGTGACTTCGACGCCGGCATGATGGCCATCGCGCTCGCCATGGCGCGGCGCGGGCTCGGCGCAACTGCGCCCAATCCATCCGTCGGAGCCGTGATCGCCGATGAGACCACCGGCGAACTGATCGCTCGCGGCTGGACGCAGGCCGGCGGCCGGCCGCACGCCGAAAAAGAAGCACTCCAGCGCGCCGGCGACCGCGCATTCGGCAAGACGATGTACGTAACCTTGGAGCCCTGCGCGCACACCGGGCGTGTGCCGACCTGTTCAGACTCAGTCATTGCCGCCGGCATTGCCCGCGTCGTCTGCGCGCTGCCCGATCCCAATCCTGTCGTCGCCGGCCATGGCTTCGAGCAGTTGCGTGAAGCCGGCATCGAAATTGCGGTCGGCCACCTCGGCGGTCGCGCCCGCTGGATCACCCTCGGACATATTCTCCGCCAAACCGAGAAGCGCCCCTTCGTGCAGCTCAAAATGGCCGTCGACAACAACGGCCGCATTGCCCGCGGTGACGGCAAGCCGGTCTGGGTCACGAGCCCCGAAGCGCGCGCCGACGGCCACCTGCTGCGCGCCGAAGCCGACGCCATCCTCGTCGGCGGCATGACGGTGCGTGCCGACGATCCTGACCTGACGTGCCGCCTGCCGGGTCTCGCCGCGCGCTCACCGATCCGCATCGTGTTGTCACCACGTCTCGGCCTGCCGCTCGGCGCCAAGCTCGTCGCGACCGCACGGTCAACGCCCTCGTGGCTCGTCACCGGCACCCCCTCAGGTCACGCCGACGCAGCCCTCAGCGCCGCCGGCGTCCAACTTGTGCATGTTCCCGAGGCGTTACTCGGTGCAGCCGGCATGCCCGCGGTGCTGCACACGCTCGCCGTCAAAGGCATCACGCGGCTGTTGATCGAAGGCGGCCCCCGCACCTGGCGCGCCTGTCTCGACGCGCGGTTGGTCGATGAGGCGGTTGTCTATCAGGGCGCTGAGCCTGGTCCCGTCGATGGATTGCAGGTCATCCCCGACGGCAACATAGACGCTTGGTTCAGCCTCTTCGGCCTCGCCCGTATCAACACCGAAACCTTCGGCACCGACACCCGTCACGTGTTCCGGCGGATGATTGCGTGACCCTTCGATCACTGCCCCATGAGCCCACAACCACAATCGAGAAGAAAGTCGCCCCGATGACCGAAGCAGCCGCCTTCCGCTACTACCTCCGCGTCCGCTACGGCGAGTGCGATCAGCAGGGCGTCGTCTACAACGCGCGCTACGGCGACTACGTTGATCTGGCATCGACGGAATTTCTGCGCGCCACCTTCGCGCCACTCAACTGCTTCGACGGTAGCTTCGAGTTCCAGGTCGTCAAAATGCTGATCGAATGGACCGGCCCCGCCCGCTTCGACGACACGCTCGCCATCGACGTGACCCTCGAGAAACTCGGCACCACCAGCTACACGCTCGGTTTCGCGCTGCGGCGCGCCAACGAGACGACCACCATCGTCACCGCCGAAACCGTCAACGTCTACGTCGATCCCAAGACCTGGACCAAGGCCCCCCTGCCCGCGGATTTCCGCACACGGTTAACCGCCGCAGCCCGCGGCCAAGTCGTCGATCATGGCGGCTTTGGAACCCAGCAGGGGTAATTCCCGGCCCAAACAGGCACCGAGCGAAAACCAACCTCCAGAATGCCGTTTAAACGAACGGAGAGGCACCTCTGGCGCTCAAAACAATTTCCTGGCTACCTCCCTAGCCAAAAAGGCAAATGCCCGCAGAATCGCACCGTAACAGCGCCAGCGCGATTAACACTGTTTCGCCGATTTAAGTCGCACCGTCAACGGGTTAAGCTTAACACGGTCGCCCCGGCGCCGGCCGCGGCCATGTCACGACGACGCCGGCCGGCAATGCTCGTCAGCCGGCAACGGATCGCACTTCGCATCCTGCGAGCACAACTGCAGGGCGACTTTCAGCGCCTCATTCTGGATGCCATCGCGCGGACCGCTGTAAAGGCCGTGATCCTTCAGGCCGCACTGATACATCAGCACCATGCGCTCGCCGCCGAAATCCATCGCCATCAGATAGTCTTCGAACGCGTCCGCCGCATTGCCCAGCGCCTGCCGGATGTGCGCGCGCGTATCGTAGGCAGCATCCATGTCGGCAGCCAGTTCCAGCGCCCGCTCCACGTCCGCCTGCCCCATCGCCGCCTTGCCCCAACGGAAATAGGCCCACGCGCGATTGTTCAACGCGGTCGCGAAGTTCGGCGTCAACGCCAGCGAACGGTCATAGTCCTCAATCGCGCGGCCATAGTCACGTTTCAGCGAGTACCCCAGTGCCCGCGTCGCAAACGCGCTGCTGCGCGCCTCCGCCGTAAGGCCGCCACGCTTGAGCAACTCCGTACAGCCGCGGATGCGCGTTTCGACGTCTTCGTGGTAACAATCCTCTTCCGCCGCGCGCACACCGCCGGGCATCGCCAGCACGAGAGCCACCAACGGGATCAACAGCAATCGCAACCGCATGACGTCATCTCCAACCCGCCCGATCGCCACTGTCGGTAGGGCAGCCCCAGCTTTAGGTGTCCTGGTATTGAGCACAAGCTTGCCGTACTCGCTAGCTGCCGACGATGCCGGGAATATGGCAAACCAGAGATGTCGCTAGTGATGCAGCCAGTGACGCAGCTGATGATGCAGCCTCAATTGGGATTCTTCGCCCTATGCGCCAACCCGCCTTGATTGCCGTCGATTGGGGGACCTCCGCCTTGCGGGCGGCCTTGCTCGCGCGCGATGGCATGCCGCTGGCGGAACTGACGGGCGGACCCGGTATTCTCGCCGTTCCCGCAAACGGCTTTGGCGCCGTCTTGGGCGCGTTTATCCGGGGCTGGCGCACCGGGCACCCTGCATTGCCAATTCTGCTGTCCGGAATGATCGGCAGCCGCCAGGGCTGGGTCGAGGTTCCCTACCTCGCCTGTCCCTCGGACGTCCCCCGGCTGTCCGCAGCCCTGCACCCGCACGGCGCCGGCGCCTTGGGCACAGTTCATATCGTGCCTGGCCTGTCCGTTGATCCGCCGGGCGCCGCGCCAGACGTCATGCGCGGTGAGGAAACACAGATTGCCGGCGCCCTGCACGCCACAGGCACAAGCGAGGGGTTGTTCGTGCTGCCCGGCACCCACAGCAAGTGGGTCAGCGTCAGCAATGGGCAGATTGTCAGTTTCGCGACCTACATGACCGGCGAGGTGTTCGCAGCGCTCCGCCACCACACCATTCTTGGGCGGCTGATGCCGGACGATGGTGGCCGCGTCGATACCTTCGCATTCAAGCGAGGCGTCGAAGCCAGCGCAGCTAGCGGGCCGCCGGGCGCCTTGCTGCACCGGATTTTTGCAACCCGCACGCTCGGCCTTTTTGACCGGCTGCCGGCCGCATCGCTGGCCAGTTATCTATCCGGCCTGTTGATCGGATCGGAGATCGCAGCAGCCTGCGCAGACAACCGGCCGCAGCGCCACATCACGATCGTCGGCAGCGCGCCCGCATTGGCGGAGCACTATCGCGCCGCCGCTTCCGCTCTCGGCCTTGAAGCCCATCTGGCACCGGCCGATTGTGCCGCGCACGGTGCCTTCGTAATTGCCCGTGCAGCCGGACTGATCGAAGGATCCACTCCATGATTGAGTTGCGAGCGGCGCTGGCCACCTGCCCACTGATTGCGATCCTGCGTGGCATCACACCGGCAGAAGTGTTGCCCATCGGCGAGGCTCTCGTCTCCGCCGGCATCCAAGTCATCGAAGTCCCGCTCAACTCGCCTGAACCATGCGAGAGCATCGCACGGCTCGCACACGATTTTGGCAGCCGCGCCCTGATCGGTGCCGGCACCGTCATGACCGCAGCCGATGTCACACGCATCAACGACGCCGGCGGCCGCCTCATCGTCATGCCGCACGCCGACGTCGCCGTGATCAAAGCCGCAAAAGCCCTTGGCCTCACGGTAACACCCGGCATCGCCACCCCCACCGAAGCCTTTGCCGCCCTCGCCGCCGGTGCCGATGGCCTGAAACTTTTTCCCGCCGAAATGATCTTACCCGCCGTCGTCAAAGCGATGCGCGCCGTACTGCCACCAGAGACACTGCTCATCCCCGTCGGCGGCATCTCCGCGGCCAACATCCCCACGTATCGCACCGCCGGCGCCAACGCCTTCGGCATCGGCTCGACGCTCTATGCGCCAGGACGTGCTGCCGCAGATGTCGCACAAGCAGCGCGTCAGCTTGTGGCAGCACTCGCGATGTAGGGTCAGCAACCGACGCGTCGATCGCTCTCAAGCGCCCGCCTTCTTTGCGAAACTCCACGCCGCATCTGCCAGCGGCTCGATGCGTTTGATGCTCTCCACCGCTTGCGCGCTCGCCGCTGTCCCATCCCGCACGCGTCCCGCGATACCCTGCAAGATGGCCGCGATACGGAACATGTTATAGGCGAAATACCAATCCAGTTCGGGAATGCCCGTACGGCCAGTCAGCGTGCAGTACTGCGCCGAGGCCTCTGCAATTGTCGGAATACCCGCCGCCTTCAAATCGATCCCCGCAATGCCGCTCGATCCTGCACCTTGCGCCTGCGACGGCATGTGCCAGAGCATCAGAAAGTATGAAAAATCCGCCAGCGGATCACCCAGCGTCGACAACTCCCAGTCCAACACCGCCGCCACCTCCGGCACATCGGCTTTGAAAATCATGTTGTCGACGCGATAGTCGCCATGCACCACCGCCACACGGTCTTGCTGCGGCACCGTCCGCGGCAGATACGCCATCAGCCGTTCCATCGTCTCGTTGCGGCCCGTCTCCGACGCGCGATACTGCTTTGTCCAACGCTCGACCTGCCGCGCGAAATAGTTGCCCGGCTTGCCATAGTCGCCAAGACCGATCGCTGCCGG
Organism: uncultured Alphaproteobacteria bacterium; assembly: GCA_963847145.1. GTDB lineage: Bacteria > Pseudomonadota > Alphaproteobacteria > Rhizobiales > Hyphomicrobiaceae > JABFRJ01. The sequence continues at coordinate 284,360 of CAWJYN010000007.1, read as the reverse complement.
ATCGTACGTGTGCAGCTGCGCCAAAGTCGAAATCTGCGCCGCATACACCTCGCCACGCTGTGTCGGTGTCAGCGACGGCAGCGCGCCATCCCAGAAAATGCGCCCGGTCACATTCTCCATCACATAGAACATCGAACCGATGACGCTGTCGTCGATACACAGACCATAGGTCTTTGCCGCCGGAAATCCCGCCGCATGCAGCGCCGAAATAACTTTGAACTCACGATCAACCGCATGCGCCGACGGTAGCAGTTTCCCAAATGGCTTCCGCCGCAGCACATACTTCCGGCCCGGCGTATCCAGCCGGTACGTCGGGTTCGACTGCCCACCCTTGAACTGGAACACCGCCAGCGGCCCGGCATAGCCCTCCACATGAGCTTCCAGCCACGCCGCCAGCTTGGCCTCATCCAGCTTGTGACGCTCTTCGACCGGTTTCACACCCGAAAAAATCGCATCGCGGGTGAGAGGCGTATCAGGTGCGGGCGTTTGAGACATCAGGCAGCGCTCCGGGTCAAAGATTGCGCCCAATGTCGGCGCGGCTCCGCCAGCATCGAACCCATTTCCGAGATACGATGCAAGCCTCCTCTCGCCCGTGGCACGCGTATCTCACCCCTTCACCACCGGTGGCGTCCCATGCGTGTGGAAGCTTTCGATGGTTTTGAGGCCCCAGGCTTGGCCCTTTTTGCGCTCGGTCTCCGTCCACACGATGGTGTCCCAGTCGGGCGCCAGGATCAGGCGGGCACCGGCGTTGGCCACTTCGACGCGATTGCCCGCCGGTTCGTAAACGTAGAGGAAAAACGTCTGCTGGACAGCGTGCTTGTGCGGACCGGTTTCGATGTGCACGCCATTTTCGAGGAAAATGTCGGCGGCTTCGAGGATGTGCTCGCGCTGGTCGAGGGCGTACGTGATGTGATGGAAGCGTGCCCGCGTCCCGGTGCTGTCGCGCGTATAGGCGACATCGTAGCTCTTGTTGTTGTGCGTGAACCAAGAGCCGGCAAGCTTACCGCTGTCGAGCATGATCTGCTCGGTGATCCGGCTGCCCAGCGCCTGCGGCATGAACGCCGTGATCGCTTCAAGATCGACCGCAAGCAAGTTGAAATGATCGAGCCTGCGGACACCGACGCCTCGGCGATGGTTGCGCTGCGGTTGATTTTTGAGCGCCGGCCGTTCGCCCGGCGGCGCGATGTATTTGTTTGTCTCGTAATAAAGTTCGAAGATGTGATCATCGGGATCGCGGAACAGGTAAGCCGGACCATGCCCAAGATCACCGTCAGTCCACCCGATGCCAGCACCGAGCTTCTCAACGGCGGCAACGCGCCGCTGCAACGCCTGCGCGCTCGAACAGCGATAGCCCACGTGGCGCATACCAGTCGTGTTCGACGCCGTGAGTTTCAACGTATGAAACTCATAGTCGTCATAGGCGCGCAGGTAAACGCTGTCCCCTTCACGCCCACTCTCCGTTAAGCCAAGCACGTTCACAAAAAAGTCGAGGCTCGCTTCGGGCTTGTTAGACAGCAGTTCAATGTGGCCGAGGTGGGCGACGTCGTAGTTAGGTTCGGGTTTCATCGGCGAAAATCCAAGACAGGAGTGACTTCAAACCTTCTTCTGCGCGCCCCGCTCCTGGGCATCGGCTACTGCGCGGCTGAGATCGGGCACCAGCCCCATATCAGCCAGCATATCAGCGGCCTCGCGCATCTCAGCGGCTCGGCGCACACCGTGCGTCGCGACCCGCTCTCCCATATCCTCAGCCAACGCGCGCCAGCCAATCGACGGATAACTCGCGTCCAGGCTGCCAAACACCTCAGCCTCGACATCCCAATGACGTGCGGCTGCAGCACAATCAACCAGCAAAGCTTCCCAACCTTTGATCATGATCGAGCGGCACAGCTTCATGGCGGACGCGCGGCCATACTCGGCGGACACCGGCGTCAGGTTCATGCCGAGTTTATTAAGCGCAGCGGCGACAGCCTCGGCAACGGGACCACCCGCGAGGATGGGCACTGTGAGACCTGGCTGCAGCACAGGCGCCATTACCGCAGCTTCGAGATAGCTGGCGCCGCTTTTGGTGATCAGCGCGGCGGCACGGCGCTTGGTAGCGGGTGCCGCAGAATTGACATCGACAAAGATTTGCCCTGGTTTCAGCAGCGGCGCGGTTGTGCGCGCCACCTCTTCAGCGCGATCCGCAGTGACGGCAGAGAACACATAGAGCGCGCCCTCGACGGCGGCGTGCGCCGACGGCGCCGCCTTGGCGCCCAACTCCCGCGCGAGAGCCGCACTGGTCTTGAGAGGACCAGACGCAGCTGCATCGAACAGCACGTCATAGGCGGCGATTTCGACACCGCCGCGTCCCAGCAAGTCCCGCGCGAACCGCTGCCCAACTTCGCCGAAACCTATCATGGCGATGCGGATGGTGTTTGGCCGGTCTGTCTCAGAAGCGCTCATTGTGCCGCCTTTGTCTCGCAGCGGTCCCTGCGGATCTCAATGCCGACGGAACGGCAGCCGGGAATGATGTCCGGCTTTTCAATACGCACAGTCGCGGCCAGCACACGGGGGTCCGCAAGGCACTGCGCCGCGATGCGCTCCGCCAACGTCTCAATCAGCTTGAAATGGCTGCTTTGCACGAGCAACTCCGCGTCGCGCACAATCCGGCTGTAGTCGAGCACGTCCGTGATGCGCTCACTGACGCCATCGTAAGTATCGGCGACGTCCAGATCGAGAGAGAGAATAATGCGCTGCTCGTAACGCTGTTCAACCTCGAAGATGCCGACGCTGGCCATGATCTCCATATCGCGCACAAACACCCGCCGGGGCGCGCGCATCGCATGGGATGTCTGATGAATCGCAGCTGTCATGTGCCGTTGTATTCGCCGTTTAGAGTGCTTCCGGGCAAAGTGTGCAGCGGCTTTCCCGGAAGGTCACGACCCAACAAAGAGCTAGTGTCGTTTCTCGAGTCCATCACGAGTGGAACGACCCTAGCCGCGGCCGTCGCCGATGTCGGGCGTCTGCCAGGCAAGATGTTGGCCGCCATCGAGGGCGATCATCTGGCCCGTCATGGCCGGGGCGTCAAGGATGAAGCGAATGGCGGCCAGGATCTCATCCGGGTTGGTGCCGCGCTGGAGCGGCGTTGCCCCGCATTGAGCGTCAAAGTCCGCTTGAGATTGATGCACGCTGCGCAGCATCGGGCCGGGGCCGACGCCATTGACGCGGATGCGCGGCGCCAGCCCCTGCGCCAGTGTCTGTGTCATCGACCACAGCGCAGCCTTCGTCCCCGAATACGAGAGAAAATGCGGCGTCGGCTTCCAGACGCGCTGATCGAGGATGTTGATAACGGCGCCGGATGCGCCGTCCGGCAGATGTTTGGCGAACGCTTGCGCCAGAAACACCGGCGCTTTGAGATTGATGGCGAAATGCTTGTCCCACTGAGCACTCGTCACCGTCGCGATGTCATCGTAGACGAACATCGACGCGTTGTTGATCAGAACCGTGGGGGCACCAAGACGGCGCGTGACGGCTGGGATCAAGCCCTCCACGTCAGTTTGATTGGCCAGATCGGCCGGAAAAATTTCGGCGCGCGCGCCAAGCGCGGCGATCTCGCGCACGAGGCTCTCAGCGTCAGCATCGTGGCCATGAACGTGCAGCGCAACGTCCCAGCCACGACCGCCCAGATCGAGCGCGATGGCACGCCCCAGCCGGCGCGCAGCACCAGTCACGAGGACAACAGGGTGAGAAGTTGAGGCCATCAGATCAATCGCTATCGCTGCTGCTATCACTACTATCTCCGCCAAAGCCCCAGCTGAACCCTGACATGCCGCCGGTGGCGCTGCTGACCGCCGCTGTCGCCATCATGCGCGACGCAAACCGCGAGAACGGCAGGCTTTGCAGCCAAACTTTGCCGGGGCCTTTCAGCCGCGCAAAGAAGAAGCCCTCGCCGCCGAACACCATGGATTTAATCGAGCCCGCCCGCACAATGTCGAAGCCGACGCTCGGCTCCATGGCAGCCACCGATCCCGTGTCACAATCAAGCTCCTCGCCATCCGCCAACGTTCGCTCTATTACCGTGCCGCCACCGTGGATGAACACCCAGCCGTCGCCCTCCAGCTTCTGCATGACAAAACCTTGGCCGCCGAAGATGCCGACTCCAATCTTCTGCTGGAAATGCACGCTGATCGACACACCCTTCGCACCACACAGAAACGCGTCTTTCTGCGCAACCAGGCCGTTGCCGAACGACGACAACTTGAACGGCATGATGGTGCCGGGATAGGGCGCAGCAAAAGCCACGCGCGCCTTACCCTTGCCCTCGTGCGTATAAACCGTAATGAACAGCGAACTGCCGGTAATCAAACGTTTGCCGGCCGCCGCAATGCGCCCGAAGATGCCGGCGTCAGGTTTCGACGCATCGCCGAACACCGTGTCCATCCGCACGCTCGATGGCTTGAACATCATCATGCCAGCTTCCGCGATCGCGCTCTCGCCGGGATCAAGCTCGATCTCCACGAACTGCATCTCGTGGCCCTTGATCTCGTAGTCGATGTCATCGGCATGCGTCGATTTCATCGGCCCCGCAGACGCAACAGACGGACGCAGGATGGACGGGACGGATGAGGACATGGTGGGGGCTCTTGGCGAAGTAGAGTGGCAACATTGAACGATGGCAACAGCGACTGCCTACGCAACCTGACGGCCATGGGCAATCTCGCGCGCACGGATAGGACGCACCGCGGGAGCCTCAAGCGTTACAACAGCGATGCTAGTGCCATCGAGCGCTGCAAACTCCACTTCGTATACAGGAGCGGCATCCTTGGTGTCATAGACAAACACAACCGTGCCAATGTCGCCGGCGACGAGCCGGTGTTCGGGTACATCTCGGGTCAATGCAACGACATCGAGGTCTTTGATCATGACGGCACCCTCAATCTGGTACGGCGGTAACGAAACGAGGCACAGTCTCGCCTGCAAGGACGATCCAAACAGTCTTAACGATGGGAAGCCTACCATCGGGAGCCGCCAGCGGGCCACTGATCTCATACTTCTGACCACGCGATGTGGTCATTGACCTCCCGACATCATGTGCCCCGATTCGTGTGCCAAGACATGCGCGCGAAGTGCAGCAGCGAGTATCTCAGGCTGGTCCGGAGAAAATCCAAACCGCTGGAAAAATACGGACTTCGGTCCGCCCGTCCGATGGCTGTCGTTGAGCAGATAGCCCGTAATCTTGAGTGGCGGCACCACAGCGTAGGCAGCATTCGGTAGCTTCGCCATGTGCTGGTGCCCGATCGATAAATACCCCCTTCGTCACACCAACTGCCCCAGCGCCTCCCGCGAATACGGCACCGCCTCTGCCAACTTCCCCGCCCGCAGCTTTTCCACCCACTCCGGATCGCCGATCAGCGCGCGGCCGACGGCGACGATATCAACCTCGCCCCGTTCCACCATGCCGGCAAGCACCACCAGCCGGTTCGTCTCCCCGCCCACCGGGCCTGCTTTCGCAAACGTTTCGATAAAGTCGGCCTCGAGCCCGATGGACCCAACGGTGATCACCGGCTTGCCGCTGATCTGGCGTGTCCAGCCGGCGAGATTCTTGGCACTGCCTTCAAATTCTGGCTCCCAGAAGCGGCGGTTCGAGCAATGGAAGATGTCGACGCCGGCATCCACCAGCGGCGCAAGGAAAGTCGCCAGCTCGCTCGGCGTGGTCGCCAGCCGCGCGCCGTAATCCTGCTGCTTCCATTGCGAAAAGCGCAGCACGATGGGGAAGTCTGGCGCGGTCGCCGCACGGCAGGCTTTGACGATCTCGGCTGCAAACCGTGCACGCGCCGCAATGGCACCGCCAAACGCGTCGTCGCGCACATTCGTGCCCGACCAGAAGAACTGATCAATCAGATACCCGTGCGCACCGTGGATCTCGATGCCATCAAAGCCGAGCTGGTGCGCATGCGCTGCGCTGTTCGCATAACCCTTGATCAGCACGCCGATGTCGGCAGCAGTCGCCGGCGCAGACACCTGCTTGCCAGGCTTGAAGTACCCAGACGCCGAGATCGGCGGCGCTTCCACATGCGGCCCATCACCCTGCCGGCGCATGCTGCCGACGTGCCAAAGCTGCGGCATGATACGGCCACCCGCGGCATGCACCGCCTCAGCAACCTTGCCCCAACCCGCCAAGGCTTCTGCCCCGTAAAACATCGGCACTTTCGGATCGTTGCCCGCCGCCGGATGATCAATCAGCGTCCCTTCGGTGATAATCAGGCCAACGCCCGCTTTCGCGCGGCGCGCGTAGTAGGCCGCCACATCGGCTCCCGGCACACCGCCCGGCGAAAACGAGCGCGTCATCGGCGCCATGGCAATGCGGTTCGATAATGTGAGCTTTCCAAGTGTGATAGGTTTGAAGAAGGCTGCCGTATCAAGCGTCATGATCGTCCCCGGTAGAATGGCTAAGGTGCCGCGTTACTCTGCAGCGCGCTTGTGTGGTTGGTCGCTCTGCAGCAAGCGTTGCCGCACCAGATTGATGTGACCGCGAAGGTCGTAGAGCTGATCGGAAAAGGCAAGCGGAACCCTGATCCGGCGAACGGAATGATCGATCCGCTCGAGTTCCAGCACCTTTTCATCGAAATGATCGTCGCCGCCGTTAGGCACGATGCTGGCTTCCAGGGACTTGAGCTGGCTGTACCACCGCAATAAGCGCCGGCGGATGGACCAGTTGTACGCCATCGGAATGATCCGCGTCAGCGGCAAAAGGATCGACAGCAGCGGGATCAACAGCAGGATCGTCCGTGACCCGTTCACATGCACAAACGCCGGCACCCAGAAGTTCACGCCCAAACTCTTGGCCATGGGTGCAAACGTGCGCAGCAGAAACGGCATCTCACCGCTGCGATAAAGCGCTTTCACATCCGCCGCGACTTCATATTCGGGATCGACCGCGCTTGGAAATTTACCCGGCTCATAAAACAATACCGGATCGCCTTCGCGATCAAACGACCGTTTCGGGTTGCGCTGGATCGCCCGCGCCAGCAACAGCATCAACGCCGGATGCAGATCAGAACGCACAACGAGCGCAGCCGTCGTCGAGAGCAAGGTAATGTCCGCGGACGGCAGATCAGGCGCAAACTCCACCGCGCCTTGGTGCAAAACAATCTTCGCCAACGCCGGGAATCTGTTGGTGTAGGCATCGGCATCGGCCGCGAAGTTCATCAGCAGAATATTGGGCACGCGCAGCAGTTTCTGCACCTTCGGTGTCTCAGCTGTTGCGATGACAAACGCCACCTCGGCCTTGTTGGTCAGCATCTGACCGGCGTCCTCGGCGAGGTCCTCGAAGATCAAGGTCGAATTGGAAGGATCGATGCCGTTGGCTTTGAGCAACTTGACGACGATCAGCCGGGCCCCGCTCATAGCCGAGCCGACAATGATGCGTTTGCCTTTGAACTCGTTCAGGTTCCGAACCTGTCCCGGTCCGTTGTAGAACACCCAGATCGGCTCATGAAACAGCCGGCCAACCGAGCGCAGGCCATTGGCCTCGCGAGCATGTTCGGCACGATCCTGAAGCGACGCATAGCGGCCTTGCAGGCTCGACAACATACCGCCCTTGATAATGCCGGCGTGTGTATCTTGATCACCCGCAGACAACAGTGCCTTCAACGTCCCCGTGCCTTCGACCTCCGGCCGCAGCTCCAGTTTGATCCCGTTACGCGCCAGGTCGGCCGCCAGCGTTTCGGCAAACTCATGATAGACGCCCCCCGCTCCCCCGGACGCCAGCACGATGCGCCCGACCGGCCCCGGCTTCAGAAGGGCAATCGCCAGCCAGCTGACCCCGGCAATGCCAACAAAAATGGCAGCAATCGCTTGAAGAAATTGGCGCACGCGCGGTCTCATGGTGTTGATTGTCCCAGCTTGAGGTCATGCCCTGTGCGGATGCGCTAAATGCGGCGGCTACTGCAACCAAGCCAACACTCCCCGGGACCTTAACTCGGTCGCGAAATGTGCCGCAGCCCTGACCCGGCCGTGGTTTCAAGACGTTCCGGGATGCGGTCAAGAGGGGTGACGGTCTCGGGTCGCGGCGCAGACCTCGGCTGTGGACGCTCGATTGGGTACTGCTGCCAAAGCGCTGCGATGAACACTTTTGCACCACATTCCAGGGCCCGATCAGGCGCTTTTCGGAAAACTCTTGTTTCGGCGCCGCGATCTTGCACATTGACGTATACGTTAGCTTTCCCATTGCGCGGGAATAACTAATTCTTTTGACGTTTGCGTCAACCTGTCACCGAACCGGACCTTGTTAAGTCAAAGGTTTATGGACATATGGGCTGCAGAGAAATCGGAACGCAAGCGGAAACACCTCCGGCCCACAGAAGCCCGAATGCGGACGTTCTGACGTCGTCGCAACGGGTTTTGTTCGCCCACGGCGGTTCCCCAGGAGAACCTATGGACATCCAGGACCTGCAGATCTTCTCACGCGTGGCCGCGCTGCAAAATCTGTCCGCGGTCGGCGCCGAACTGGGGCTGACACCGGGCACCATTTCCAAGCGCATTCAGGCGCTGGAAGAGGCACTCTCTGTGCGCCTTTTTGAACGGACGACCCGCTCGATCCGCATCACCGACGAGGGAAAGCGCTTTCTTGAGCATGTCCAGCGTGTCTTGAGCGAACTGGAGCAGGCACGCTCGTCGATGGCAGCAAGTTCCGGCAAGCCGATGGGCCGCCTCAAGGTATCCGCACCCCAAATCGTCGGCCATCGCTTCGTCGCGCCCGCATTGTCGAGTTTTCTGGCCGAGTATGCCGACATCGAGATCCAGCTCGACATCACGGACCGCCAGGTCAACCTCCATGAAGAGGGCTATGACGTCGCCATCCGTTGCGGCGCGCTGACCGACAGCACCTTGATCGCAAAGCGCCTGGCCAATGATAAAGTCATTGTCTGCGCGTCCCCCGCCTATCTTGCTGAGGCCGGAACGCCCGCCACCCCCGACGAACTCGCCGCACACCGCTGCCTCATGCTCGGCGACGCCTGGTCGTGGGCGTTCGCCAATGGCGTCCAAGATACTGCCGTGCGGATCGGGGCACGGCTGCGCTCCGACAGCAGTGAGGTTTTGCGGATTGCGGCGCTGGCCGGGCTCGGCCTGATCCGCACGACAGAGCTCGTTGTCGCCGATGAGCTGGCATCCGGGCGGCTAGTGCCGGTGCTGTCGCAGTTCATCGACAACAGTTCGACGGGCATCTACGCGCTTTACGTCAGTGGGCGCCACGTGCTGCCACGTCAGCGTGTATTCCTCGATCATATGGCTGAGTGGTTCCGCAATCCAAAGCGCGCCGTCGAGAGTACGTTTGGGTCATTGGCCCCCGCCATGTCCAAGAGCAAGGCCGTCTAGACACGCCTACTTCAGACGGATGGTGACACGATCGGTGCGGCCGGCGGCATCGATAACAGACACTTTGACGAAGCCCTGACGCTGGCCGGGCAGCGTGAGTTCGCGCCGGTGACCGTCGGCGGAGACGGGCGCGCCGTCGATCAGCCATGTCAGCGGGAGCACGCCGCCGTCGGCTTTGACCACAACGCTATCGCTGGCCTCGCTATCGAGTTCTGCCCGATCGGGTGGGAACGCGATGCGGAGCGGTTGGCTGCGATAGGCGGCGCTATGCGCGTCCGGCGTTTCAGCACTCGGATTGAAACGGCGCAGCGGCGGCGGCAGGTCGGCGCCGGTCGCTTTGAGCGCATCGCGTGGAGCAGGCGGCAACGGTGTGCGCTGGTCGGCGATCCGCTGGAACGCATCAAACAGCATCGGCGCGGCCGACGGACGCCCCGCCAGACCAGGCACCGCGGCCCCGTCCGCCCGGCCAACCCAGACAGCAATCGTATGCCGTCCATCAAAACCCGCGGCCCAGGCGTCGCGTGCTCCATACGACGTGCCCGTCTTGAAGGCGATCTGGCCGGTTCTGGCATGCGCTGGCGCCGGCGCGTTGCGCAGTATATCGGCGACATACCACGCAGCAACCGGCGACAGCAGGCGCTGGCGCGGCGGTGCGGCGGCCTCGGTTGCGTCGACCTGGCGATGCCGCAACGAGACGATCTCACCGCCACGGGCAAACCCGCCATAGAGCTGCGCCAGATCTACCAGCCGCAACCCCAGTCCACCGAGCGCCACAGCCAGCGTCGGCTCCGCATCCTTTGGCAACTGCGGCGCCAGCCCCGCCTGCTGCAGCCGCCCATAAAACTTCAACGGGCCAACCGCTTCAAGCACACTCACCGCTGGGATGTTGAGGGACTGCGCAAGCGCTTCGCGAATGGTGACAATGCCATGCCAGTCGCGATCAAAGTTCTTCGGCACATAAGTGCCAAAGCGCGTCGGCCGATCCTCGATCAGCGTATTGGGATGCGCCAACCCAGCTTCAAACGCGAGCCCATAGATCAGTGGCTTCAACGTGGAACCGGGCGAACGGACGGCCCGGGCCATATCGACGGCACCAGCGCGGCTTTCGTCAAGAAAGCCAGCTGAGCCCACTTCCGCAAGGACCTGCCCAGTCGCGTGATCAATGGCAACAATGGCAGCCGACAGGCCCTGTCCAAGCACGCGCGCATGATCGCGGGCAACGCTTTCAAGCCTGGCTTGCAGCGCGGCATCCAGCGTCAGCCGATGCACGCGGCGCTCCGGGTTCGCCTCGCGCTCGGCATCGGCGAGATGTGGCGCGAGCTTGGAAAATTCGCGCCGCACGGTCGGCACCGGCTCCAGTCGAGCGAGGTTCATGTCTTCAGGTTTGATGACGCCGGCAGCAACGGCACGCGCCAGCACACGGTCGCGGGCCACGCGGGCAGCATTCGGCGACCGGTCCGGCTTGCGGCTCTCTGGCGCTTGCGGGATCGCGACGAGCAACGCGGCCTCGGCGGGACTGAGGCGGCGCGGCTCCTTACCGAAGTAGGCCAGCGACGCCGCCCGCACGCCTTCGAGATTGCCACCGAACGGCGCAAGCTGCAGATAAAGACGGAGCACGTCTGACTTGGCGTACGTGCGCTCGATTTGCAGCGCGCGCAGCATCTGCTTGAGTTTGCCAGCAGCATCGCGCGCGTGAATGCCATCAAGCAGCCGCGCGACCTGCATCGTCAGCGTGGAGCTGCCGGACACGATACGGCCGTAACGCGCGACTTGCCCCACAGCCCGCAACGTCGCGACCGGATCAACGCCGGGATGCACATAAAAGCGCCGGTCCTCGAACGCGATCAGCATTTTGAGATATAGCGGATCGACATCAGCCGCAGCAATCGGCAGCCGCCAATGCTCGTCCGCAGTCGTATATGCGCGCAGCAGAACGCCATCACGATCCAGCACCGTGACAGACGTGTTTTCCGCCCGCGCCATCGGCAACGGATCAAGCCGGCGGATCGTTATTTCCAGCGCCAGCGATGCACAAGCAATGGCGACGCCAAGCACCACAGCCGCGCGTTGAGCCATCTTTGACCAGGAACGGACGCCCGCGCGCGACGCGGGTTCCCTCCCCCCTCGTGGGGGAGGGTTGGGGTGGGGGGCAAGCTTGGCTTTCCGCTGCCGGAAACCATCCTCCACCAAACGCGGCACGCGGACTGTGAACCGCTTTGCCATCTTACTTCGCCGTCACAGTGAGTTTGCCGGTGGCCGTACGCGCATGGCGATCGGGGCGGTACATATCCTCGACCGTCGCTGCCGGGTGAATGAAGCTGCCCGGTATCACGGCGCGGACGAGATAGGCGACCGTGGCCGTCTTGGCGGGCTGCTGGTTTTCAGCGTCATCGTTGCCATTGCGGCGGCGGCCGTCGGTACCGAAGAAATCGAATGCAGCGACGAAGCGGTCATCGCGGAATTCAGTATGTTCCGGCTTGCGGGTGGTCGTGAGCCAATCCAGGCTCTTCACGTCACCGCTGTCAACGAGACGGGGGTTCTCGATTTCGAAGCCCGCCGGCAGACGGTCAACCAGCAGGATGCGGCCACCCTCACTTTGCGCGTCAACCTTGAGCACCACGACGAGGCGCTCGTTCTGCGCCAGCGTTGATACGCCACCGGCGGCACTCTTGAGATCAAGTTTCTTGCCGTCGAGCGTGAAGTAGCTGCGCTCGAGAGTGAAGCCTTTCGACACCGCCGGCTCCGGCGTCAGCGCACTCCCGAAGACGGTAATGACCGCGTTTGTCGCGGTGTCAGCCGTGTTCTCGATCGTCACGGCACCGTCTCTTAACTCCGGCGCTTTGAAAGCGCGGGTAAACTGGCCTTGTTGCGGCGTGCCGTTGACCGACAGCGACAAACTGGTGCCCTGGTCAGCAATGGCGCGCGCAGCAAGCAGCAGCCAAGCCTGCTCCTGTGTGGACGTATAAGCCTTCGCAGCATGCGCTTTGGCGAGCACATCCACCAGCCGCGGCGTTTCCGTCTTCGCCAGTTTCAACTCGGAGGCCAGCGTTACGAGCGCCGCGCCATCGCGCAGGCCCGTACCATAATCGCGGCGGAAGATCGCTTCCGGCGTTGCCACGTCAAGCTTCTTGATGGCAGCGGCAAAAGCCTTTTCCGCACGCTCGCGATCACCTGTCAGACCAAGCGCAGCACCAAGCTGTGCCTGCGACAACGCCGTCGAGAACTTCTCAAGGCGCGTGTCCACATCATAACGCAGCTCACCGACCGGCGCCCGGCCAGCGCGGGCGAGAACGTACAGCGCATAAGCCCGGTTCTCACCACCTTTGGCAAAATCCTGTTCGATGGCGATGCTATTAGCGAGCTTATCAAGCGCCAGCGAAAGCGCCTTGGCGTTGACAGCGTGGCCAGCCTCGCGGGCGCGCAGCAGGAAGTCAGTGACGTAGCTGGTCAGCCAAAGGTCACCGTTACTGGGCCCCCACACACCGAACGCACCAGCGCTATCCTGCATCTCAAGCACATGCTCAATCGCCTTGGCAACGCGCTCGCGCAGATCTTTGTCAGCACCCAAGCCGATTTGCCGGGCGACGTCGTTGGCGTAGAGCAATGGCAGCGCGCGGCTGGTCGTCTGCTCGGCGCAACCATACGGATAGCGATCAAGCTCGGCGAGCAGACCAGGCACGTTGAGGCTGGCAAGCGGGCCGACGTGCGCAGTCACTTTCGCGGTTGAGGGAATGAGATCAGCAAGCAGATCCGCTGACAGCACCAGCTTCCCGCCCTTGGCGTTGAGCGTCGCAACCGTCGTGCGCTTGATGTCGCCAGCCGGTGGTTTCACATCGAAACTCAGTTTCCGGGTGACAGAGATGCCGCCAGGACCTTTGACACTCACATCAAGGGCCATGAGACCAACTTCGGAGGGCTTGAGGGCGATAGCGTCAGCTTTCTTCTCGCCAACTTTGAGGGCGATGGCTTTGCCAGCCAAGCTCTGCGCGCCGTTGGTGACGGCGATGTCATAGTTCCCAGCAGCCCCTTCGACGTTGTGCACGTCGAGCTGCAGGCGGGCCTCATCGCCAAGCGTCAGGAAGCGCGGCGCAGACGCAGTCAGCGTAACAGCATCGCGAACGATGACGTCTTTCGATGTGGAACCAGCACGGCCTTCACTCCAGGCAACCGCCGTGAGACGGACAGTACCGTTGAAGTCCGGCAAATCGAAGCTGACCTGGGCGATGCCATCGGGCCCGACGGTGACAATCCCGGAGGTCAGCGCGAGCGTGGCTTCAACCGGCGGCGCACCGGTCATGGACATTGCGTTGTCGGCACCACCGTCACCACCGGAGCGGAGCTTGCCCCGTTCAGCACGCATGCCGTCGATGAGGCGAGCATAAAAGTCGCGGATTTCCAGGCCTAATTTACGTTGGCCAAAGAACCACGCGTCCGGCTTGGGCGTTTCAAACCGCGTGAGTGCCAGCACACCAACGTCGGTCGCATGCACCGTGACGCGCGCCGCTTCACCTGGTGTCAGGCCAACAAGTTTGACGGGGACCACGAGTTTGGAAGCGCCTTTCACTTTCTCAGGCGTGCCGAGCGAAACCGCCAGCTTGCGCGCATCCGCATCGACCGTGAGCCACTTGAGACCCATCGCGCGGCCGGGCATCCGTTTCTCAGCGGCTTCCAGCGGACGGAACAGAGTAGCGGTCACATAAGCACCGGCACCCCAGGCATCAGTGACCGGGACCGCGACTTCGCCGCCGCCAGCCGGCAGGTTCGCTTCTTGCATGGCGACAACACCGGAGCCGAGGATGGCGATCTGCGCTTTGCCGGCCATCTTGGAGGTGATGCGGACGCGGGCTGTGTCGCCGGCCTTGTAGCTCGGCTTATCGAGCGCGATGTCGAGCATCTCGGGGCTGTCGGCGGCTTCATCATGCCAGTAGCCGGAGGTGAACTCGACACTGGAGAGAATGGGTGTGGTGACGCCCGCGCCATTCGGATCGATTACCGAAACTTCGAGGCGGTAGCGGCCCCACTCGGTTTTGGCGTCGAGCTTGGCGGGCACGGTGCCCTGCGTTGCAACTTCACCGCTGGCAACCCGGCGCGTCGATGTCTGCGCGTCATAACTCCATTCGTTATCGCGGTTGTACCACTGCCAGCGCTGTTCCAACTTGTAGAGTTCCCACTTCAGACCCTTGATGGGAATGGGCGCGCCCTTAGCGTCGATGAGCAAGGTTTCGAAGGCAACGGTATCGCCTTCGCCGGTTTGCAGTTGAGTCGTGCCCGGCGTGCCGAACAGCGGCTTGATGCCGACGCGGGGGCCACTGGCACCAACGGGCATGGTCAGCGAACGTTCGATGGTCCGCCCGCCATTCTCGCGCAGTCGTACGATGACATTGGCTTCAAGGGGCCGCGCGGTGCGGTCGATCTGCGGTAGAGTGATGGCAAGTGTGGCGAGCCCTGTTGCGTCGGTTTCAGGCAGGCCTTCAAGCGTCTTGCGCGCGGGTGCGATTTTTTCGTCGGCCAGACCAAAGCGATAGCCGGGATAAGCCGCAAGGCCGTTGTCAGACGGCTTCACAACGATATCGGCTTCAACGGCGAGGTTTGCGGCAGGCGGACCGTAGAGATATTTGCCCGTCAGCTTGACCTTGCCACCAGCCTCCGGCTCGAGCGTAGCCGTCGCCGCTTCAAGCTTGAGATCGAGACGCTCCGGCACAAAGTCTTCGACCAGGAAGGCCACCGTCGAAATAGCTTCGGCCTTTGGATCAGCATGGATTTTGACGCGCCAGGTGCCGGTCTGCGCGCCGCCACCGAGAATAAGGCTGTACGCTCGGGCACCCAGCTGGTCATCGGTCAGCGCGATGCGCTTGTGCTCAACACCATCAGGGCGCGACACGATCAAGGTCACCGGCAACTTGGCAGCTTTGCCCTGTGCGTCACGGATCAGCGAAGTCAAATACACAGTCTCGCCGGGGCGATAAACGCCACGGTCCGCGAACGTGAAGGCATCAAGCGGGCCGGGCGCATCACGCCCCTTGACGCCGCGATCAGAAAGATCGAACGCGGCCGTCGAGAGATCGAGAAACGCGAAGTCGCCGCTGTCGCCGCTCGCAATTTCCGCCGAGAGAAAAGCAGGCGCCAGCCCGCCTTCGCCACGCTTCAAGCCAGCATCGAACTTCACGTAGCCGCGCGCATCGGTTTTAGCTTCACCGAGAATTTCGTTGTTACGCGCCACGAGGCGCACTTTGGCACCAACGACGGGATCAGCAGTCGCCAGCGAGCGCACAAATCCATGCACCCCGTCACGGCCATTGAAGGCAGTCATCCCCAGGTCGGAGACAATGAACCACTGCGACGCACGATGCCGATTGTCGTTGTCGTGATCGGCGCCCGGCTTAGCAGCAACCCGGGCACTCAGCACATAAACACCAGGCTGCAGCTTGGGGATCGCGTCCGACACGGGGAACGCTGTCGTCACATCCTCGTTGAGGCGCGAAGCCGTGGCAAGTTCGCCCGAATAAACACTGTGACCAGATTTCTCTTTGATCTGCTCGATATCGTACGTGGAAATCTGCTTCTGGAATTCTCCCGACTGCAGCGCACTTGCCAGATTGCGGTCCCCGATACGGAAGACATCGACCTTGATGGTCTCGGTGTTCACCGTCGTCAGCGGAATGCCCTGCTGGCCGGTGCGCGGCAGCACATAGGCGCGCCCGGCAGCCCGGACAGATGGCGCGCGATCCCGGACATAGACGTTCAGATCGACGCTCTTGATCAGATTTTCACTGATCGCCGAGGGCAGACCGGCGCGCACCTGGATTTGATAGCGCTGACCGTGCTTCAGGCCATCGACGCACAGCTGCCGCGCCTCGGCAGTCACAGCCTGGGCCGCGCGGCCATCAACGGTAACGAACGATGCAAAGTCCACCTTGCCGCTGGCCAGTGTTTCAGAGAACTGCACACAGGCACGGGGATTCACTGCATCCGCATCTGTCTTGGTTTCGAGGATACGGAACCCGTGCTCAGCAATCAGCGCATTCAAGTTGGCGCGGCGAACCGGATTTTCGTCGACCGCAAGCGCCGCCTTCAAGACGTTGATCGCCGGGCGCCAGAGGGCACGGCGTTTCATGGCTTCTGATAGCACGAACAACGCGCGGGATTTTTCGGTGGCACCTTGCGCGCGCTCGGTGGCCCGCCATGCAGCGGCAGACGCCGCGAGCAGCAGTTCAGACTTCTCCGCTGGCTTTGCCGGATCAGGCTGCACTTGCAACAGCACATCCGCGAGCAAGGTCCAGGCCTGCGCATTGGCCGGCTCGGCAAACACAGCCTCGCGAAAAGCAGCAATCGCGGCGCGTAGGTTCGGCGGTGTCGCCGTCGCAGCTTTCTGGCCAGTAGCGATCAGATCACGGGCCACTTGCTTGCCGGGCTTGAAGGCGGCCTTCAGAGCCGTCTCATAGCGTTCCGCTTCACGGACGACCGTCACCGGCACCAGCGCCGGAACCGCCGCCTTGGCAGGTGTCGCAGCGACCTTCGGCACTGGGCCAGTCTGAGCATCAGCGGTTTGCAAGTGGGCAGTGGTGGTCAACAGCGCTACGGCCAATGCCGGCAGCACAGAACTGGAGCGGTGGGAGAGCAACATAGGATATCCCTGACGAGCAACGCGGTATGCGCGATCGGCAGAAGGTATCATTCAACAATGGCCGTCTAGGGACACGATGTTGCCGCTTTCGCCCCGATGCGCCTGCTTTCCGGGAATTGCCGGTCTTTACGAGCCGAGAACCGCCTCAAAGGGTTAATCGCGAAGCCCTGCCAAAACAAAAAAGGGTGGCCCCATCGCCGGGACCACCCTCTCGCAATCGAACGTATTCCAGTGCCGCTCAGTGCGGCGACGAGGCCAAAGGTCCACCATTGTCGTCACGGGGTGCAAGGGCCGCAAGCGTGCTGTCAGCCAACGCATCTGGCGTGGCGACGTGCGCCGCCCGCGGCGTCCGGATGAGCAACGGCACACTGGCCGCCCACAACCGGTCGAACGACTTCCGCAGTGTTGTTGCCGTGGTGAGATCAGCCGCAGCATACTGTTCATAGGCATCACGCCGCGAGGGGTCACGACGCAGGCAATCACCGACCCAAGCCGTCACCGGCCCAAGCACGAGTTGCTCATGCGCGTCGGCGAGACGCGGGTTCTTCGCCCAGCGCAAGTCACGGCAGAACGGGATGGCCGGACCGGCAACAGTCCAGCCGGCAGCGGATTTTTCTGATTCGAGATGGCCGAAGATGGCGCGAACAGTCAGCCCGCGGCTGGCAATATCTGAGCCTAGCGATGCCAGTGCCCGCGCAACCGGGCTTTCCGCCGACCGGGCGACGAGTGTTATCTCGGCGGCCACCGACACTTCAGCCGGCCGCGGCATCAGAAAGTGTGCCTTAATGAAGGTGCGCAGGGTCTCCATCTTGTCTTCACGCTTCACGACGCTAGGCAGAGGCGGCGGAGTATTGATTGGCATGCGAAGACAATCCCCTTTGGCGTTTCCCGTGCCGGCTGCTGGCTCAAACCACCGGCCCGAGGCTCGCTCGTGTTGTTGACTCAGTATAGCGGGCAATGCGGTTAAAAAAGGGTAGAGCCCCGACCCATCTTGCGACAGATCGAGGCTCGATATTTTGGAACCAGACTTTTTCCTGCCCCGCCGCTATGACCGGCCAATGCGACTCACGAAGGCGTCTCACGCGCGCTGGCGATTGAGGCCAAACCGCCGCGTAATGCTTGCAACATCAAGGTCGGCTTCTCCAGCGTCTGCCTTGTTCCAAACCGGCAGCGCGAACTCCTCACGGCCACCGAGCGTTTCGGCCTGATCCTTTTCAATCGCCTGGCCATCAAGGGTGTCAAAAAATTCTTTCGTCTCAGGCGCCGCCACATCACCGGCCGCCGATGACAGCTGCGGCAGCGCGGCGGTCTGGACAATGTCCCCTGCGATCGGAGCCGCTTTTGCCGATGCCAGCGCCGACATCAGGCTGGCGGGCAGCTCATCCGGGCTCATGCGATAAGTCACGCTGCGCTCCCGCGCTTCGACTTCCACTGTACCGGAGTTGGAGGCCACCGCAGCCGGCGCAACCGTCGCCGTATTGGAATTGGCCGGCAGCACTGCCACGTCGGCGAAAGCCGCAGCAGCTGCAGGCATCGCGATCGCGTCCGGCTGCCGTCGCGGCGTGAACGGCCGCATCGGCAGCTCCATTGCAGCCGGCTCCGACGGCGGTGCCGCTGGCGGTGGCGGCGCCACCGGGCGGCCGGTCGGCGGCTGGCCCGGCCGTGGCACACCGGGCGCAAAGCTCCGTGTTGCAGGTGCGCGGACGTCGGCTGGATCGTGCGCGAACGGCACCGACGGCATAGCGACCCCTGGAGCGTGGACCGGACCAAAACCCTGCCCGAACCCAGTTGCCGCCATACGGGCAGGGCTCTCAGGCGTGTTCTGATCAAATCCCGGCGTGTTGCGCGTGAACACATCGTTCTCGATGCGGCGGGTGCGCTTTTCCGTCTCGACGCGCTTGGCCGCGCCCATGATAGCCCCGAGGATCATCTCCTGCCACGCGCCATCCTTGAACTTGTAGAGACGGAATGATTCGGCGTGCGCAAACTTGGAACCCTGCGCCCACAGCTTCTTCTGAATCCGGGAAACCGGGATCAACGGCATCATCACCCGGCTATACAAGCGCTCATGCTCGAAGCTGGTGAAGAAGTTGGCGAGCAGATGGGCTTCCTGTTGCAGCGCCTCCACATCGGCGGGGCCGTAAGCGTTCGGCCGCCGGCGATCAACCGCATACGGCGCGATCAATGGAATGGCGGCGTAATAGTCACCGTTGAAATCGAACACGACGTGACGGAAAATTTCGAAGTTCTCGCGGATCTGCCGGTCACGATGGATCTCGTTGAAGCGCGACAGGATCTGGATAACCGGGCCGCGCTCGGCTTCTTTCATCTTCGGCACGAGGCCTTGCAAGCGGCTCTTGGCTTTGCCCATAGAGACCAGCAGCAGGCAGAGATCGACGAAGATGGCGATCGCCAGCGGGACATAGTCACGCTTGGAAAGCCCGCCTTGGCCCATCTGTTCGACGCTCACCGCAATCGGCTTGCCGCCGGCCGTCGCCTCAGCCTGCGTCATGGCCTTTTTCTGCAACTCGCGCAGCTCATCCGATGACGGCGGCAACTTAAACGCCAGCAAACCATAGAAGCTCGCGGTCAACCGGCGGAACGCCTCGATAGTGGCGTCCGACCCTTCAACTGTCGTGATCTTCGGCTTCTCCAGCACCGGCAGCGCGTCGATGGACGCCACCACCGAACGGATCATCGTGGCGAGCTGCTGGTCGGGGCACGAGTAGGGCTTGCCTTGTGTGTCGGTGAACGTGCTCTTGTCGGCGCGCTCAGCCAGCTCTGTGCGGATTGTTTTCAGCTGCGGATCGCCACGGAACGCGTTGAAGTTCGTGACCGTGCCATCGAGCTTGCGGTTCATGGACTTCATGAAGTCATTACGGGTGCCGTGCTTGTCGATAATCGACTTGTCATCTTGAACGATCTTGGCGAGATCGGCCTCGATAGACGCCATGTCGCCCTGCACCTGACCAATGCGGGTCTTGACGAAATCGGACGCGAACGAGAAGCGGCCGGCATCATCGTCGCGCAACTTCCGGCGCGGGCCATCGCCGGGCTTGGAATTGGGGCAGGACGTGCCGGACGTCCGCTCAAGCTCAGCTTTCGACTGCGACACGTCTTTCAAGCGCACCAGCGTGGTCTGCAGGCTGTCGAGCCGCTGGGCGGCCGTTTGCAGCGGCGCATAAACAGAGGCGATGGCCATTTCCGCACCGCGCGTACCTTCGCCGCGGCTTTCAAGTACCTTCCAGTAAAAGCCGAAGCCAAACCCGATGGAGATGATACTGAGAAACAGATAGCCGAACGCATAGGACAGCTTGGTGATGAAGCCATGCGGCTGGAACAGCTGATCGAGCAACCACACAACCATCGTCATCAGCATGGCAACCGAGAAGCCGATGATGATTTTGTGAATGATCGGCAGATCGCCGATGTTGGCCTCGATCAACTCCAGCATGCCGACATAGGTCGCCACCCATGAGAGGATCGCGAGGCCGGCAACCAGAAAGGTCTTCTTGAGGTCACGCGGTTGCTTTTGCTCACTGGTCTCGTCCCAGCTGGTGAGGCCAAGATCGGCCATGCCACCGCCCCCACCGTTGTTACCGCCGCCGCCAGTGCCGCCACGCGAGATTTTACGATCCGACATCTGGAAGCCCGCTTTCGCTGGTTGCAGCCACGCCCATTGCACAGCGACAACCGTTGTCTACTCAGCATCCGCTAATCTTGGTTTTGGGTGGATCCACGGCGGCATCAAGGCGTGCGCTGCCCTAATCGATTCCAGAATTTTCCTGGGGGATCAGGGACTTTCATTGCCCGTTCATGTCCGCCAGTTGCCCTGCAGGCGAAATACAGCGCTCACGGCCGGTTTGTCCCACAAACGCCCGCTTGCACGCCCCAGAAAACCCGCTTGTACCGCTTCAAGTTCGAGGTGTATGGTATGCCACACACAAGCGAACATGAGTGGAACCAATATTCTCCATCATGATGAGAACATCCCCGCTCAGGAAAATATGTTGTCCAACCACAGCTGCACAACGCCTCCGCCAGAACGCACACAACGGCTTATGTTGCACAAATTTGACTGAAGCTTGTGGCCGCCCGTGACGCGGCGCCGAGAGGGCGGACATAGCCGGTAGAGCTGTGCCGCTGGGTCAGGAGACAGTGAGTTCAAACGGGGAGGGCATAATGTCATCTATATCCCAAGTCGCATCAGGATCGGCAACGGCTTCGACGGCCGATCGTCCCAGAACAAACCGGTGGATGCAGTTGGTGTTCGGCGTCATCTGTATGGTGGCAGCGGCAAACATCCAATATGCGTGGACTTTGTTTGTCCCTGAAATTCAAAAAACCTTCGGCTGGCAGCGGGCCGCCATCCAAACCACGTTCACAGTCTTCGTTCTGCTGCAGACGTGGTTGACCCCTGTTGAAGGCTACCTCATTGACCGCTTCGGCCCCCGGATTGTTGTCCTGGTCGGTGGTTTCTTTACGGGCCTGTCCTGGGTCCTGTACTCCTACGCTGGCACCATCAACGCCTACTACCTCGGCGCCGTCGCGGGTGGTATCGGCGTCGGCTGCGTGTATGCGACCTGCATCAACAACGCGATCAAGTGGTTTCCCGACAAGCGCGGTTTGGCTGTTGGCCTGACCGCAGGCGCCTATGGCGCCGGTTCAGCGCTCACGCTGATCCCCATTGCCAATATGATCGCCGGCGGCGGGTTCCGCGATGCGTTCTTCTGGTACGGCATGCTCCAGGGCGGCGTCATCATGCTAGCGTCTTTTGGGCTGCGTGCGCCAAAAGCTGGGGAAACAACCGCATCCAAGCAGATCAAGCAGAGCGCCTACGACTACACTCTCGGTGAAGCAGTCAAGACGCCGCTGTTCTATCTGCTCTTCGCGATGTTCATCCTCACTGTCACCGGCGGCTTGATGGCGGTGGCCCAGCTCGGTCCGATGGCGCAGGACCTCGGCGTCAAAGACCAGAAAGTGAATATCGGCGTGATCGTCATGGCCGCACTACCATTTGCATTGCTGCTTGATCGGATCATGAACGGCATCTCGCGCCCGTTGTTCGGCGTGATCTCCGACTACATCGGCCGCGAAAACACGATGTTCATCGCCTTCATGATGGAAGGTCTTGGGATCATCGCGCTCGCAAAATACGGCTCGAACCCTTGGGCGTTCATCATCCTGAGCGGCATCGTGTTCCTGGCCTGGGGCGAAGTTTACAGCCTGTTCAGTGCAACCTCGGCCGACGCGTTTGGTAGCAAGAATATCGGCTCTATCTACGGCGTGTTGTATTGCGCCAAAGGCATTGCCGCGCTTCTGGTTCCAGTTGCCAACCTGATCCAGGAGGCCACGGGAAGCTGGTCCACAGTGCTCTTTATCGTGGCCGCCTTCGACATCCTGGCAGCTCTGTGCGCGCTCGTGTTCTTGAAACCAATGCTGCGCAAACACATGGCAAAAACCGAAGTGCTGGCGAAGGCTCGAGGGCCGGCACCCTCAGTCGGCACGGCAGCTGCGTCCAGCGCTCCCGGATCATCGTCAATCGGCGCGTTGCACTCTGCACTCGGAACCAAGTCCTGATCCACATCGCCGGTTGCCAGACCTGACCTCCACGACAGCGGCTGCGAACGCGGCTGCTGTCTCTTTATCTTAGAGACGCCGATCATGACTTTGTCAGCGAAGCCAAATACCGCACAGGCCCCGCCCAAGCGCGTCCATCCCGGTGCCGGCCGGCGGCAAACACCGTTGTTCCCTAAAGGTCGCGTGCTGCGTGAAGCCGAACTGACCGCGGTCCGCGCGTTGCTCGGCGAGGGACCCTATGAGCGGCCGCTGCTGATCGAATATCTGCATAAAATACAAGACGCAGAACGCTGCCTGCCTGCCGGTCATATGCATGCGTTGGCCGAACTGATGCGCATCCCGATGGCGGAAGTCTACGAAGTCGCGACGTTCTACGCCCACTTCGACGTCGTCCACGACGGCGCGCCACGCCCACCGAAGATCACCATCCGTGTCTGTGACAGCCTGTCGTGCATGCTGGCGGGCTCGGACGCGCTGCACCGCGCTCTGGAGCAAGCGGCGATGGCCGATGTGCGCGTCGTCCGCGCGCCCTGCATAGGCTCCTGTGATACCGCTCCCGCAGTCGAGGTTGGTCATCATCACGTCAATCACGCCAGCATCGCCAAAATCAAAAACCTCGTAGCGCATGGTCATACTCACGCAGAGCTGCCCGCCTACATCGACTTCACCGCCTACGAAAAAGCCGGCGGCTACAAAGTGCTGCGTGACTGCCTCTCCAATGCCCACAAAGTCGATGAAGTGATCGCCACAGTGTCTGACGGCGGCTTGCGCGGCCTCGGCGGCGCAGGCTTCCCAACCGGCCGCAAATGGAGCTTCGTGCGCGCCGAAAAAGGCCCACGCCTGATGGCCGTCAACGGCGACGAGGGCGAGCCTGGCACGTTCAAAGACCGCCACTATCTCGAATCCAACCCGCACGCCTTTCTCGAAGGGATGCTGATCGCCGCCTGGGCCGTCGAAGCCACCGACGTCTACATCTACATGCGCGATGAATATCCAGCCGTGATCGCGATCCTGCATCGCGAACTCGAGCAACTCTCCACGACAGGCCTCACCAAGCACACCAACGTGCACATCCGCCGCGGCGCCGGCGCCTACATCTGCGGCGAAGAAAGCGCGATGATCGAGAGCATCGAAGGCAAGCGTGGGCTGCCGCGTCATCGTCCGCCCTATGTCGCGCAAGTGGGCCTGTTTGGCCGCCCCACGCTCGTCAACAACATCGAGACGCTCTATTGGATCCCTGAGATCATCGCCAAGGGCCCCGCGTGGTTCGCAACGCAGGGCAAGAACGGTGCAAAGGGCAATCGCACATACTCGGTCTCTGGCCGCGTCAAGAACCCACGCGTAGTGCTCGCCCCTGCGGGCACCACCGCGCGCGAGTTGATCGCGCTCTGCGGCGGCATGCTCGAAGGGCACCACTTGAAGGGTTATCTGCCGGGTGGGGCTTCGGGCGGCATTCTGCCAGCCTATATGATCGACATCCCGTTGGATTTCGGAACGCTCGAGAAACACGGCGCCTTCGTCGGCAGTCATGCCGTCGTGATTCCTATCCCACCACGACGACATGAAAGCCGTCGCGTTGAACCTGCTCAAGTTCTTCGAAGACGAAAGCTGCGGCCAGTGCACGCCTTGCCGCAACGGCACCGAAAAAGCCGTCAAGCTGATGAGTACAGGCACGGCATGGGATATCGACGTACTCGGTGATATCGCCCAAGTTATGGGCGACGCATCGATCTGCGGTCTCGGCCAAGCCGCTGCCAACCCGATGAAGAGCGTCATCAAGTATTTCCCGGAGGATCTGAGATGACCATTCAAGCCGTCCCCACCGTGCAACTCGACAACGAACGCGTCCGCGTCACCGAGTGGCGCTTCGCACCGGGCGCTGAGACCGGCTTTCACACCCACGGCATGGACTACGTCGTCGTGCCGCTCGGCGACGGGCGGTTGAAGTTGGTAGACGGCCAAGGCGCAGAAACATTCGCCACGCTGAAGCACGGCGTTTCCTACACGCGCAAGACCGGCGTGCATCACAATGTGATCAATGCTAATTCCTATGAATTCGCATTCGTCGAAATCGAATTGAAATAAACGGGCGCGGTGGACATACGCGAGGATGGCATCATGGGCATGATCCAAATCCAGATCTCGGACGATGAAAAAGCGGCGTTCGAGAAAGCGCATCCCGGTGAAACGATCGAGGCCGCCGTGCAGAGGTTCATCAGGGCCGAAGCAGCGCGTGCGGAGACAGCACCGTCAAAGGAAGATGCCGCGAAGCTTCTGGCTTCCATTCGCGCTTTGGCAAAAGACATGAACCTTCAGCTCACCGACGACGAATTTCGGGCTCTCCGCCACGAGGGGCGTCCGTGAAACTCGTCGTCGATGCAAGCGTTGCGATCAAGTGGTTTCTCTGGGATGTCCAGAGCGAGCCGGATGTCGAAGTAGCAAAGATGCTGCTAGCAGAGCTACTTTCGGGGAAGCACGCCTTGTTTCAACCACCCCACTGGAAAGTTGAGATTCTGGCCGTGCTCGCGCGTCAGAGGCCGGACCGTTGTGCTGATGCTGCCCAGCAACTCGATGGGCTTAAACTCTTTGGTAGAAGCGCCGAAGCACATAGCGCGAACAACGCGGTCTACCGCCTTGGGTGCGAGCTGTCCGATAGATTGAAACAGCATCTCTTCGATACGCTCTATCACGCACTTGCAATGAACAATGATGCAATATTCGTGACTGCCGACGAGCGCTACTATCGGGCTGCGGTTGGCGAAGGCTCAATCCAGTTACTCAACGACTTCAAGACCTCCTGAACATCGCGCATTCGGATCTCATGCCATGACCACAAAATTCACCTTCGAACTCGACGGCAAATCGGTCGAAGCCGACACCAGCGAAACAATCTGGC
The DNA here is from genome assembly GCA_963847145.1 of uncultured Alphaproteobacteria bacterium. Classification (GTDB taxonomy): domain Bacteria; phylum Pseudomonadota; class Alphaproteobacteria; order Rhizobiales; family Hyphomicrobiaceae; genus JABFRJ01. The sequence goes on along the minus strand of CAWJYN010000007.1, from coordinate 258,903 downwards.
AGGTGGCGCAGCGTCACGGCACAACAATCCCGCATCTGTGCTGGCATCCGGCGCCGGGTTATCGGGCTGATGGAAACTGCCGCGCGTGCATGGTGGAAGTGGAGGGCGAACGCGTGCTGGCAGCATCTTGCCAGCGCAAGCCCGCCGCCGGCATGAAAGTGAAAACCACCACCGAGCGCGCCAAGAAATCACGCGAGATGGTGTTTGAACTCCTTGCCGCCGATCAGCCGGCGCGTTCAACCAGCCACGATCAGACGTCAAAGTTCTGGGCCTGGATCGACGACATGAAGGTTAAGCCAGTTGGTCGCATTCCAGCCGGTGAGAAACCCAAATCCGACACCACCCACGCCGCCATCTCCGTCAACCTCGACGCTTGCATCAACTGCGGCCTCTGCGTGCGCGCCTGCCGCGAAGTCCAGGCCAACGACGTGATCGGCATGGCTTACCGTGGCGCTGGCTCGAAAGTGATCTTCGACTTCGACAAGGGCATGGGCGACAGCACCTGCGTCGCCTGCGGCGAGTGCGTACAGGTTTGCCCGACTGGCGCATTGATGGAATCAAACCTGCTCGACAAAGCGAGCCAGACGCGCGTCGTGAAAGCTGATCGCAGCGTCGATACGCTTTGCCCCTATTGCGGCGTCGGCTGCCAGACCACGGCGCACGTCAAAGACAACAAGATCGTCGCCATCGATGGCCGCAACGGCCCAGCCAACAACAACCGCCTCTGTGTGAAAGGCCGCTTCGGCTTCGACTACATCCACCACGCCGATCGCCTCAAAAAACCGCTCATCCGCCGGGACGGCGTCGCCAAAGACGCCAACATGAACCTCCGTTCCACCGACTGGTCGACCGTGTTCCGCGAAGCCACCTGGGACGAAGCGCTATCCAAAGCAGCTGGCGGCTTGCAGGCCATCCACACCCGCGACGGCGGCAAGGCACTCGCCGGCTTCGGCTCCGCCAAAGGCTCGAACGAAGAAGCGTATCTGTTCCAGAAATTCATCCGCCAGGGCTTCGGCACCAACAATGTCGATCACTGCACGCGACTCTGTCACGCCTCGTCCGTCGCCGCATTGATGGAAGGCATCAACTCGGGCGCGGTGACGGCGCCGTTCACGGCAGCGAAGGACAGCGACTGCATCATCGTCATCGGCGCGCGGCCAGCCGAGAACCATCCCGTCGCCGCGACCTATATCAAGAACGCCGCCAAGCGGGGTGCGAAATTGATCGTGATAGATCCGCGCGGCCAGCACCAAGGCATCTCGCGCTATGCGAGCCACGTGCTGCAGTTCACGCCGGGCCGCGATGTGGCGCTGCTCAACGCCATGCTGCACACCATCATCGAGGAAGGCCTTACCGATGTGCAGTACATCCAGGCCATGACCGAAGGCTTCGAGACACTGCGCGAGTCGGTAAAATCCTACGCACCCGAAAAGATGGCTGAGATCTGCGGCATCCCTGCCGCAAAAATCCGCGAAGTGGCGCGGCTGTACGCGCGCTCCGAAGCCTCCATCATCTTCTGGGGCATGGGCATCTCGCAGCACACGCACGGCACCGACAACGCCCGTTGCCTCATCGCGCTCGCCCTCGTCACCGGCCAGACCGGCCGCCCCGGCACCGGCCTGCATCCGCTGCGCGGGCAAAACAACGTGCAAGGTGCGTCAGATGCGGGCCTCATCCCAATGGTGTTTCCGGATTATCGCAGCGTCGAGGATCCAGCCATCCACGCTGAGATGGAAGCCTTCTGGGGCTCCAAGCTGAGCGATAAGCGAGGGCTTACCGTCGTCGAGATCATGCACGCCATCCACGATAACGTCATCAAGGGCATGTACGTGCAGGGCGAGAACCCCGCCATGTCAGACCCCGATGTGCAGCACGCTCGCGAGGCACTGGCGCATCTCGAACATCTTGTCGTGCAGGATATTTTCCTCACCGAAACGGCGTGGCACGCCGATGTCGTGCTGCCGGCGTCCGCCCATGCGGAGAAGTGGGGCACATTCACGAATACCAACCGGCAAGTGCAGCTCGGCCGCCCCGTTGTGCCGCCACCAGGCGACGCGCGGCAGGATTGGGAACTGATGTGCGAAATGGCACAGCGCGTTGGGCTGCCGTGGACCTACAAGGACGTCGGCGAAGTCTTCACCGAGATGGCGAAGGTCATGCCCTCTTTCAATAACATCACGTGGGCGCGCCTGCTGCGCGAGGACGTCGTCACCTATCCCTGCGACGCGCCCGACCAGCCCGGCAACGAAATCATCTTCGCGCAGTCGTTCCCCACTGCCTCGGGCCGCGCCAAGATCGTGCCGGCCGAACTGCGCGCGCCGGACGAAATGCCCGACGCCGAGTTCCCATTTGTGCTGACCACCGGCCGCATGCTCGAGCATTGGCACACGGGTTCGATGACGCGGCGCGCGGCCACACTCGACGCCCTCGAGCCGGAAGCGATCGTCGGCCTGCATCCGCGCGAAGCCGAACGCCAGGGCATCGCCGCCGGCGACTTCGTTGACGTCTCAACCCGCCGTGGCCGCATCCGCTTGAAAGCCCGCATTGATCGTGACGTGGCCGAAGGCATGGCCTTCATCCCATTCGCGTTCGCCGAAGCCCCCGCCAACATGCTGACCAACCCGCAGCTTGACCCCATGGGCAAAATCCCAGAGTTCAAATACTGCGCGTGCAGGATTGAGCGGGTGCCTGCCGCCGTGGCCGCCGAGTGACCCCATCCAGCATCAAACCATCCGAAAAAGCGAGTTTCTGTTGAAAATCCGCTCGTTATCGTTGCTTCACCCTCTCCGTCAACGACATGCTCTGCACGTGTGCAAATTGATTTTGCCCAACGTGCGGCCCAGCGTGCAGGACGATCGACGTGACAACCGGATTGAATTCTTTAGCGAACCTGGACGGCGCTCAAGGAGATGCGCCGCAGACCGGTGCGGCGGCGCCAACCGTCAGTACTCCGGTCCGCTGGCCAGCGGACGTCACCGCCTTGATCTCCGCCGCGTTCGCGGCACTCGCAGTGCACACGGCCCTCAAGCAGCACCTGGCCCTTGATCCGGCGGCACTCGTCGGTGCAGCCGTCCTCGTCTTTACCGGTTTAATCGGGCTTCACATCGCGCTCCGCGTGGAGCCAGGCCCGATTTCTGAACCTGCTGCCGAAAATGGAAAGCGCCGGAAAAAGAAAAAAGCCCTGCCAGCCGGCTCTGATATGCCACCTGCGTTGGCGCCGCAGCCGCATGCTGACATGCCTGTGCAGCCAGTTGCCGCGAGCACGCGCGAGCACTCAACAAAGACGGCCCTGCCGCCACGAGCACCGTTGTTCGATCCCCCGCAGCCCGGCGAAATTGGCTTTGACCGGTTGCAGGTTCTCGTCGCGGAGCTGGCCCGCACAGCACCCGGCCCCAAGGCGCAAACACCGGACCCGGATCGCAAAATTGACGCGCCCGCGCCCGCCACCGATCGCGCTTTTGCCGATGCACTGGAGCGGTCGCATTCCTCGCAGGCAAGAGCGCTCTCCAATGCCGCGCGGCTGATGCACGAGGCCACCGGCGCCAGCGGCGGCTTGGCGGCAGAGTTAGTGGACGCACTGTCAGAAGATCGTTTGACCGTCTACCTGGAACCGATCCAACAGATGGAAACCAACCGGCCGCGGCACTATGAAATTTCTGTCCGCTTCCAGTCGTCTGCAGGTACGGAACTTCCCCATGAAGCGCTGATGGCGTCAGCGCGGCATGCCGGCCTTCTGCCACGGATCGATGCGGCTCTCGTGCCACGCGCCGCCCGCATCGCGCAGCACTTCCAGTTGCGTGGCCGCGACACCGACATTCTCGCGCGCGTCCATGGCGTTTCGCTGCCAGACCACGAGTTCCGCGCTGAGGTGACGGCGGCAGCTATTGCGGCAGACGGTGCCGCGCCCGTGCTGTCGTTTACGCAAAGCGACGTGCGTAGTTTTGGCCGCATCCACTGGGATATTCTGTCGGCGCTGTCAGAGATCGGCGTCCGCTTCGCGATCGAGAGTGTCACCGATCTCGACATGAATTTCGAGAAGCTGGGACGGCAAGGATTTGCGTTCGTGAAACTGGATGCGGACGTGCTGCTCCGCGGGCTTGCTGTTGCGAACGGTATTGTCGCGACTGCGGATGTCTGCCGGCATTTCAACGCCAGTGGGCTTGCGCTGGTCGTGACGCATATCGATGACGACGCCGCACGCGCGCGCATTGCGCGGCTTGGTGTGATGTTCGGCCAAGGAGCGGTGTTTGGCGGGCGGCGCGCTGTGCGGGCGGATCTTTTGACAAACACCCGAGTGGCAGCTGCCTGATTGCTGCTCTGCGCTTGGTTTGCTAGGTCCCGGGCACCAACCCATGGTCAGGAACCAGTCGCCGATGCCGGACGCTTCAGAAACACCGATCGTCGGCACGCTGGGGTCACAGGGGACAGCCGCCCGCGCTTGGATTTGCGATATCTGGGGCGTGCTGCATAACGGCGCCGCAATCTACCCGGCAGCCGTCCAGGCGTGCCGGGCGTTTCGCGCCGCCGGCGGTCGGATCGTTCTCGTCACCAATGCGCCACGGCCCTCGCCAGGCGTCATAGCGCAGCTGGATACGCTCGGCGTCCGACACGATGCCTATGACGCTGTGTTGACATCGGGCGACGTGACCCGCGGCATGCTCGACAGTTGGACGGGCGTGCCAACGCTGCACATCGGCCCGCCGCGCGATCTCAGCCTCTTTGACGGCAAAGGCGTGCCGCGCGTGACTGCACCGGACGCCGCACGCATTCTCTGTTCCGGCCTCTACGATGACACCACTGAAACGCCGGAGACCTACCGAGCCCTTCTAACGCCACTAGCCGCGCGCAGTGTGCCGATGCTGTGCGCCAACCCGGATCTGAAAGTAGATCGCGGCGGCACGATTATCTATTGCGGCGGCGCCATCGCAGCGCTGTATGCAGAGCTTGGCGGTACCGTGACATATGCCGGCAAACCCTACCCACCAATCTACAACGCAGCATGTGCCTTGATAGACAAAGCCGCTGGCGAGACCATCGCGCGAGCAGACATTCTGGCCATCGGCGATGGCGTGCTGACCGACATTCCTGGCGGCATCGCTGGTGGCTTTCGCACCATCTATGTCGCCAGCGCGATCCATCTCGACGGGCCGCTGACCTCGGACAGCGATTGCCAAGCTGTTCCCAGAACACGGTTCGCGGCCAACGGTGGGCATGAGCGCTTTGGCCTTTTGAACGGTGGCTATGCGCTATGGCGTGCCAAGATGCGTCGCGCATCTGCCAAACACAATTCAAACCCGCGCAGGTCTTCCATATTCTGTCCGGCGCTGACCGCCGTGCGGATGATTTGGCTTCCAGAAAATTCGATGCCGCAGGCGATCATCAGGTTTTCGGCATGGCCGAAGTCTTCGATCTGCACGTCGGCACGATCACCGTCACCAGCGGGAATTCCGCGCAAGCGGAAGGCGCGCGCGCGATCAGCATAGTCCGGCGTGACATTGGTATAGCCAAACACCGGCCGGCCAAGCGCACGCATGAAACCGACTTCGTAAGCCGTACCACTATCCATGGAGATGCCGCGGAACGGCGTGAGGTTTGCAATCACCGCATCACAACCGCGCATCAGATCTTCGTTCGCAGCGGCAATTTTAGCCGCCTGTTCACCTGGAGCGAGGCCGCTCAGGTCCAGGCTGGCATCCAGCGGATACACACCATCAAAACCGTAGCGATCGGCCAACGCGATTTTGCGGCGGCCAGCGGCGAGTGGATCCGGCAGGAACACTTCGGGACCAGCCAGATAAATACGAAACCGTAGTTTGTTATCGGCCATGGCACCGCTCCGCTACGGTCACGCCGCCCCAGCGTTTGTCACGGCAACCAGTTTGCCAAGCGCTGTGCGAGCAGCCCCCGTATCGATAGAGCGCGTCGCCTGCGCAACGCCATCCACCAGATCACGCGCTTTTCCACCAACGATCAACGCAGCAGCGGTATTCAGCAGAACGATGTCGCGGAAGGGCCCCGGCTTGCCATCGAGCACCGCACGGATGGCAGCAGCATTATAAGCAGGGTCGCCGCCCTTGAGATCGGAGAGTTTCGCCGGCGGCAGTCCAGCATCTTGCGGCGTGATCTCGAACACGGTCACCCGGCCGTCTTTCACTTCAGCGACATCGGTCGAGCCCGTGGTGGTCAACTCGTCGAGCCCGTCGTGGCCATGCACAACCCAAACGTGCTCGCAGCCAAGCTTGGCCAGCACGTGCGCCACCGGCTCCACCCAATGCCATGAATAAACGCCGACAATTTGCCGCTTCACACTAGCAGGATTTGAAATTGGTCCAAGCAGATTGAAGATCGTGCGCGTCCCCAGTTCAGCCCGCACCGGTGCCCAGTTTTTCATGGCCGGATGGTGATTGGGCGCAAACATGAACCCAACGCCAGCCTCATCAATGGCGCGGACGATGGTGGCATTGCTCACATCAAGCTTGATACCAAGCGCCGACAGCACGTCCGACGCACCTGCCAGCGACGACACCGAGCGGCTGCCATGCTTGGCAATCTTCAAGCCGGCACCCGCGGCAACGAGGGCGGCGCAGGTCGAGACATTGTACGTGCCGTGCGCGTCGCCACCCGTGCCGACGATATCGACAGCGCCTTCGGGTGCTTCCACACGGCGCATGCGCGCGCGCATCATCTGCGCAGCCCCCGTGATCTCGTCTACCGTTTCACCACGCACCCGCAACGCCATCAAAAACGCGCCCATTTGCGCTTGCGTGGCGTGTCCCTCGGTCATGATTTCAAGGGCCGTGCGCATTTCTTCTTCGCTCAACGTCTTCGCGTCAGCGACTTTGTGGATGTACTTTTTCAGCATTGCGAGCGGCATGGATGGTCTCAGGTGTGATCTTGGTATCAAAGACGGTGGTTACGCCGCAACGCGTGTCGCACTGGCATTCGGCCGCCGTGGCACCAGTCCCGCCAACGATAGAAAGTTGGCAAGCAACGCATGCCCATGCTCTGACGCGATGCTCTCGGGATGGAACTGTACGCCATGCACCGGCAGCGTCTTGTGCGCGAGCCCCATGATCAGACCATCGGCCGTCTCAGCCGTCACCGACAAACAGTCCGGCAATGTGTGGCGCTCGACGATCAGCGAATGATAGCGCGTCACTTCGAAACTGCGCGGCAGCCCCTTGAACAGCCCTGCACGCGTCGTCGTCAGCGTCGACATCTTGCCGTGCATCGCTTGCGGCGCGCGTTTCACAACGCCACCGAACACTTGGCCGATCGCCTGATGGCCCAGGCACACACCGAGGATCGGGATCGTCGGACTGGCGGCTTTGATGAGTTCGAGACAGATACCGGCCTCGGTCGGAGTGCAGGGCCCAGGCGACAGCACAATGGCTTTGGGTTTTTTCTCGAGCACGCCCGCGACGGTGATCTTGTCGTTGCGGTGGATTTCGCTTTTGTATCCGAGTTCACCGAGATAGTGGACCAGATTGTAGGTGAAGCTGTCGTAGTTATCGATGAGCAGCAGTTGCGGTGACATGCGAAGCGCCTTTGGAGAGCGTGGCCCGGCCCAGCGCCCACCTCTACCCTCTCGAAGGGGTGCCCCGCATTGGCGCGCGGGGCAGGCTGGCAACCGAAGTCCGATTGCCAGCCTTCTTGCAAGACGGCACTCCAACGTCAAGGCCGCGGCCTCATAAGCATAGGTGCATGCTGACCCGTCTGCATCAGTAGCGCGCGGCTTGACAAGCCATCGGCCCATCGGCGCATCTATCGCCGGGCGGTCATCCCCCCACGCCTAGTCATCGAAGCGAGTATCCAGCATGCCGGTGCGAAAAGACGGCCACACCGACGAAGTGAAACCGTTCGTCGTCGTTTCCTCCCCCGAAATGCATACGATGGCCCAGGGCGTCGTCGACACCATCAAGCGCGAGCGGGGTGTCGCCCTGCCGCACCACACCGTCGCCTTTGAGCGCTTCAAGAACGGCGAATTACTGCCGCGCATCGCCGAAACAGTGCGCCGCCAGCACGTCTTCTTCTTCCACGGCATGCAGTGTCCCTCGCCGAACGACGGCGTGATGGGCGCACTACTGGTGAACGATGCCTTGCGCCGCGCCTCCGTCGCCGGCATCACGCTTGTTGCGCCCTACATGCCTTACCTGCGGCAGGATCGAAAGGACCGGCCTCGCGCACCCATCTCCGCCAAAATGCTCGCAGACGTGCTCGGCTCCAATCCGTCGCTGGAACGTGTCATCACCGCTGACATGCACACCGACCAGGCGCAAGGCTTCTTCGGCATCCCCGTCGACAACATCTCATGCATGAAACTGTTTGCGCACTTCGCCATGGACCATATCGACCCGATCGCCGAATGCGTGATGGGATCGCCCGATGTCGGCGGCGTCGGCCGCGCCGAAATGTTCGGTGGCCTTGCCGGCGCGCCGCTGATCGCCTTTTGCCAGAAGAAGCGTCCAGCCGCGAACAAATCCATCACAGGCGCCACCGCCGGTGACAAGGTCAACGGCCGCCGTGTGATCATGGTCGACGACATGATCGACACCGGCGGCAGCACTGTCGGCGCGGCAAAGAAGTTCATGGCGGATGGTGCAACCCACGTTGACGTCTTTGCAACGCACGCCATCTTCAGCGACGGCGCCGAGGAACGCCTCGCCGAGTCCGGCCTCCGCATCTTCACGACCAACTCGATCCCGCGTCCCGCCGACTACGCCAAAAAGCACAAGAAGTGGCTGACGATCATTCCCGTCGAGGAACTTCTCGCCGAAGCCGTCTACCAGGCCTCCCTGATCGGCGGCAGCGTCAGCAAACTCTCGGTCTAACCGCTCCCAAACCCACGAGGTTCTCCATGTCCGTTGCCCAGCCGAAAACCACATCATCCGCCACGCCTGCGCACGAACTCGCGGCGCCTCACCTGACAGCACTGACGTTGACGATCACCGATGGCGTCGCAGAGGTCGAGCTGGCACGCCCCGACAAGTCCAACGCCATGAACCGCGCCATGTGGCACGATCTGCGGGCAACCTTCCACTATCTCGACAAGCTGCCCGCAGCCCGCGTCGTCATGCTGACCGGCGCCGGCAAGAACTTCACCGCCGGCATCGACCTCGAAATGCTGATGGACATCGGCGCACTGGAACGCACCGACACCTGCCCCGGCCGCACACGCGAACATCTCCGGCTCCAGGTGCTCGATCTGCAAGACGTGATCTCGTCACTGGAACAGTGCCGCAAGCCCGTACTGGCCGCCATCCACGGCGCCTGCGTCGGTGGCGGCGTCGATCTCGTGACCGCCGCCGACATGCGCTACTGCACCGCCGACGCACGCTTTATCGTCAAGGAAATCGATCTCGGTCTGGTCGCCGATGTCGGCACCTTGCAGCGGCTCCCCAAAATCATCGGCGACGGCATGGCCCGCGAGATGGCCTACACCGGCCGGCCCATCGACGGCGCCGAAGCCAAAGAGATCGGGCTGGTCAATCGCTGTTTCCCCACCCGCGAGGCGATGATCGAAGGCGTCCGCGGTCTTGCCCGGCAGATCGCCTCGAAGTCGCCGCTCGCCATGCGCGGCACCAAGGAAATGATCAAATACACCCGCGATCATACCGTCCGCGACAGCCTGGAGATGATGGCCATCTGGAACGCCGGATTGCTGGTGTCCGAAGACCTGATGGAAGCCTTTGCCGCCGTGAAACAAAAACGGCCGGCAAAATTTCGCGACTAGCCACAAGCCTCATGCTGGGCTGAAGCTCTTAACCATCTGATTTGGTTAAATTTTCGGCGATCTCAGTTAATCCATTTCCCGCGCTAAATTTGACCACTGAAGGGCCTTGGCTATTTTTGGCTACCCTCCTAGCCACCGGCCTGGCGATGGCCCTGCACGGCCTTCCTAGCGCGTCCCAGAGGCATACGGAGTGCCGAGTCTCGCACCCACTCATCCAAAAGCTCCAAAGAGGGCTCCCACACAGGAACATTCAAGGAACTCGACACTTACACCGGCTTCAAGCCACGGCGGCCAAAGCCAATGGGCTTGGCGGGGCCACGCGGCTGCACTGCTCTCGCCAGCTGCGGTGGCGGCGTTACCGGCAGCTTGGCCACCGGAATGCGTGGCGCGGCGGGATTGCTTGGCTGTGCCTCTGGAAACTGTATTTTGTCAGCCCACGATGGCCCACCGTCGGAGCCCGACGGCGAGCCCGCGCCGTGATGATCGAAACGGTTCGGACCATCGGTGCCCCGGCAAAACCCGAGTTCAATCAGAAACCACACTGCGCCGATCCAGACTGCAACGTACAGCAGCACGATCACGGGCGGGCTGAGCAGCGGCTGCCCGACCCACAACACCATCGTCGGCCCTTGGAAGGCCAGCATCCACCACGCCGACTTGTCGCGGTCATGGAGGCGTTTGGCCGAGACGCACAGCGACATGTAGCTAAGTAGAAACATCATAATCAACAGGCCGGGCGGCTGGTTGCCCAGGCTTGGTAAGACGCTGCTCTCACCCCGGCCGTGGCTTTCGCTGACAGCGGCCAGCAGGCCGAAAACCACAAACAACCAACCCACCGTGAAAACGATGTGCGCGAGCCAGAAAGGCGCCCGGGCCAGCCGGCCTTTGGTCGTGAACAGTAGATTGAAAACGCCCATGGCCATTCCCCCAGGATGTCCTGAAAGTATGCCAGCCTCAAATTATCGAGACGTTAGAGTGCGATACGCAAAGCGTTTGATGATCGTACCATTCCGGGACGGCCTCACCGGTCACCGCCCGCCCGACAGCACCCAGCCACCAGCGTTCTGGCGCATCGCGAGACCATGCTGCGGCGCCACTTCGGCAAGGCGCGACACGCCTTCGGGATAACGCAGCGTAATCCGCGCCGAGCGGCCAGACATCCCGACCACGTCGATGTCCGCCACGCCCGGCACTTGGCCGAGCCGCTTCGAGATATCCGACCATTCGCCCATGCTGGCGAACTCGACCGACATCCGCACACCATCCTCGCCGCTCGCCACCGGCTGTGCGGCGACCTGATCGGTCCCCGGCGTCCGCATCGCCCCTTGCACCTTCGCACCGGACGCTTTCCAGCGGCCTTCCAGCACACCCAGCGAAACAACCGCGGCAAGTTCAATCGCATAAGCCGGGTCTTCAGCGTCGAAACGGTAACTCTTGATCCAGGCAATGCTGCCCACTGTGTCGCGGCCAGCCAGCGTCACTTGCAGTTTCCGCTCTTTCGGCAACGGCACCAGAATGGCCGCCACCAACCGTTCTTCGCCGCCATATTCGCCAGCAAATGTGCGCAACAGCGTCGTATCGCCCTTGGCGAGCGCCGCAATCGTATCGGCATGCACACCCGGCTTCTGCACTTCAAGTTTCGCCGGCGTTAGCGCGTGCGCCACATCGACGGCCGCCCAGGCATTGCGCCACGCGTCCGGCTGTACGCCCGGAATCGGCTGCGCCGCCGCCAGCCAGATCGGCACGATGGTAATCGGCGGTGCCTGCTGGTCCACATAAGGCAGGTTTTCGCGGTCCAGCAACGCACGCACCGCATCCGGCCGAAACGCGAAGTCGAGATTGGCAATGTATTCCGTCGTTGAATTGCGCTCGGAGCGGACACTGATTCCAGACAGCAGCGCGTCGGCCTTGGCGATCTGCAACTTGCGCAAGCGCGGATAGGCGGTCACCGGCACCAGCCGCTTCAACAGCGAGCGCAGCGCCGCCTTTTGGCCATCCGCAATCGCCGTTTTCTTGGCCGCGACGGCGTCATCCGCACGCGCGTCGACTGGGTAGTTACCCACGGTAAAAATAGCGTCGGACGCAGCATTGGCCGCCCCTGGTGGGCTCGCCACGCCGATCCCGAGCAAAACCGCCAGGGTGACCGCAGCACTCCGCGCCCGCACACGTCCCTTGAATGCCCGCAATCTCACCTGCCTTGACCTCCCGCCGGTCTCGCAGCCACACCCCGCTGTTAACACACAGCATCGTGGCGGAAGCGCGCCCACCGTAGGAACTTACCGCGATTCGCCAAACAACACTTTGAGCAATCAACGTTAGGCCGGCCGTACAACGCGAGCAATGGCGCGAGGGTTCGCGGCGGTCGGAGTGTGGCCTTTGGGCCGTTGGCGGAAATGCCGTATTTCAGCTGCCCTGATAGCGGGTCTAAACGGTCGCGGTTGTCACTGAGATGCGACAGGATTACACCGACCCAGTACACTTTTCGTGTCCACCAGCCGAACTCTCCGAGTGCACCTCCCCATGCCCCAATCCCCGCCCCCAGCTCAACCCCCTGGCCCCAGACGCAACGCGACCGTCAGCTACCGCGATGCCGGCGTGGATATCGACGCCGGCAACGCCTTGGTGCAAGCCATCAAGCCGCTGGTGAAAGCCACCCGCCGCTCCGGCGCCGATGCTGACCTCGGCGGCTTTGGCGGGCTGTTCGACCTGAAAGCCGCCGGCTATCGCGATCCGATCCTGGTCGCCGCCAATGACGGCGTCGGCACCAAACTCAAAATCGCCATCGACACCGGGCTGCACGACACCATCGGCATCGATCTCGTCGCCATGTGCGTCAACGATCTCGTCGTGCAGGGCGCCGAGCCACTCTTCTTCCTCGACTACTTCGCGACCGGCAAACTCGACGTCGAGAATGCCAAACGCGTCATCGCCGGTATCGCCCAGGGCTGCCGTGACAGCGGCTGCGCGCTGATCGGCGGCGAGACCGCCGAAATGCCCGGCATGTACCGCGATGCGGATTACGACCTCGCAGGTTTTTCGGTCGGCGCCGTCGAGCGCGGCGAAATTCTGCCCCGCATCGACATGGTCAGCGGCGACGTCCTGATCGGCTTGCATTCGTCCGGCGTCCATTCGAACGGCTACAGCCTCGTCCGCAAACTCGTCGAAAAAGAAGCGCTGGCATGGACCGCACCCGCGCCCTTCGCCCCCACTTCCTCAGCCCGAGGCCAGACCGTTGCCGAAGCGCTGCTCGCGCCGACACGCCTCTACGTGAAGCCGATCCTCGCCGCCCTCAAAGCCACCGGCGGCGGCGGCCCGGCGGGTGCCATCAAGGGCCTGTCACACATCACCGGCGGCGGGCTGAGCGAGAACATCCCCCGCGTCCTGCCAGCAGGCCTCGCAGCGCACATCGATCTCGCAACTTTCAAGTCACCCCGCGTATTCGAGTGGCTGCGCCGCGCTGGCAACCTCGGCGATGCCGAGATGCTCCGCACTTTCAACTGCGGTATCGGCATGGTCGTAGTGGCCGACGCCGCGAAGGCATCAGCTGTGCTGTCAGCCCTCACCGCCGCTGGCGAAAAGCCAATGGTCATCGGCGCGCTAGAGCCCGGCCGCGGCATCAAATCCAACGCCAAAGGCAAAGGCGAAGCCGAAGCCGTGCGTTACTCCGGGGCGATGACGTTCGCGGGGTAAAAGCGGCAGGCGCCACGCCAAATTGTACGGCAATCCCAGGGCCTTAATCCCAGGGCCTTGTTCAAAGCCCTTTCCGCTCAAAAACCAGCGCCCCCTCGTCATCCCGGCGCAGGTCGCGATCGACGGCAAGCGCGCTTGGTACCGCGCGCCAGACGCAGAACAGGTGCTCAACGATCGCGCCCCCACCCTCTCCGGTTTCGTCTCTTGACCGCTCCGCCGCCCCCGGCAACGCTTGCCGGCACAGCCCAGCAACCGGCCGCCCGCCGACCCCTGTGTTCGCCTGCCGACTGCGCCTGAAAGGTCTCGCCACCGGTTACCCGATGTCCATCACACCACCGCCACTTGGCGCCGGGCGCTCTCCCGTTTGGGAGGCGCTGCGGCCGTCCCCGTCCGTGCGCTTTGCGCTGCTGGTCTCCAGCGGCTTGATCAATGTGCTGACGCTGACCGGCTCACTGTTCATGATGCAGGTCTATGATCGCGTGCTTGGCAGCCAAAGCCTGCAAACCCTCGCCGGTCTCGCCGCCATCGCGCTGTTCGCCTACCTCGTCCAGGGCGTGCTGGATGGCTATCGCGGCCGCATCCTCATTCTCATGGGCGAGAAGTTCGACTCTGAGATCGCGCCGAAAGTCAACGCCGCCAACATGACGCTGGCACTACGCTCGGCGAATGGTACGCAAGAGGCGCTGCGCAATACGCGCCACGTCGAAGCCATCCGCAGCTTCGTCACTGGCCCTGGCCCCGGCGCCATGTGCGATTTGCCGTGGTTGCCGATCTATCTGTTCGTCGCGTTTGTTCTGCACTGGAGCCTCGCGCTGACCATCGTGCTCGCCGCGCTGTTCTTCGTCTGGCTCACCTATCTGACAGATCGGCAGTCCAAGCAGCCGTCACGCACCGCACTGGAAACTGGCTATCAACGAACGCAAGCAGCCGACACCACATTGCGCAACGCCGAAGCCGCCCACGCGATGGGCATGCGTGGCACGCTGGCTGATCGCTGGCGCGCGCTCAATGAAGCGTATCTGCTTGCCCAACGCACCTCGGCTACGGCCATCTCGGGCTTTACGATCACCTCGAAAACCGCCCGCATGATCTTGCAATCGATCATGCTCGGCTTGGGTGCGGTGTTGGCCATCAAGGGGCACATCTCTGCCGGCGCCATCATCGCCGCCTCCATTATGTCGACGCGTGCGCTCGCGCCCATCGATCAGGCCATCGGCAGCTGGAAGCCTTATCTCGCTGCGCGCGACGCCCAGCATGCACTTGATGACTTGCTGACGCGCATACCGACCGAGACCAAGCCGTTCGACCTTCCGCCGCCAAAATCAATGGTATCGGTCACCGATCTCACCGTTGCTATTCCGCCAACGCTATCGCCCGCCGGCCAAACCCAAGCCGCACCCGCGCCTGACCGCATCGCCTTGCAAGGCGTTCGCTTTGATCTGAAGGCCGGGCAGATCCTCTGTGTCATCGGACCGTCAGCATCAGGCAAATCGACGCTCGGCCGTGCGCTTGTTGGGATCTGGCGGGCGCGGGCCGGTTCAATCCGGCTCGACGACGCGCCCATCGAGCAATGGTCGTCCGACAGCCTCGGCCGTCACGTCGGCTACATGCCGCAAGACGCACAACTGTTCGACGGCACCATTGCTGAAAACATCGCCCGCTTTGCACCTGATGCAACAGACGCCAAGGTTCTCGCCGCAGCTCAAGCCGCTGGCTTCGACGTCCACGTGCGCGGCATCGGCGGTTATGACCGGCGCGTGGGTCCCGGCGGCGCGCATCTCTCCGGCGGTCAGCGGCAGCGTCTCGGTCTCGCGCGTGCATTATATGGTGATCCTTTCCTAGTCGTACTCGACGAACCCAACGCCAGTCTCGATATGGATGGCGAAGCGGCGCTGCTTGCAGCCCTCCTCGGCATCAAGGCCCGTGGCGGCATCACCGTCGTCATCGCCCACAATTTGAAGGTTCTTGAAGCCGCCGATCTCGTGCTCGCGCTCGACAAAGGTCAGCCGCTTGTCTTTGGCGATCGGGACCGCGCGCTGGCGCATCTAAAACTTGATGGGCTGGTCCCGAAGCACGCCGCGGCAGCCGCAATCGCAAAACCCGCAACGCCGCTGCGTCTTGAAGGCCCACGCGTCGTCCTGCAGCGCGGCGGCGACAAGGGTGGTGGCTGATGCTTGCAACAGACACCCTCATGGCCCAGCAAGTGCGCCGCTTGCTCGCTGTTGCGCTCCTCTTCGGCTTCGGGTCCATCGCTTGGAGCGCGCTGGCGCCGCTCGAAGGGGCGATCTCGGCCGCCGGCACGCTCGTGCTCGAAAACAACGTCAAGAAAGTGCAGCACCCGACCGGCGGTGTGGTCGGCCAGATCGACGTGCGCGAGGGTCAGCGCGTCGCGGCCGGCGATGTGCTGTTGCGGCTTGATGAAACCGCCACCCGTGCCAACCTCGGCGTCGTCATGAACGATCTAATGGCCGCCGTCGCCCGCCGCGCCCGGCTGATCTCGGAGCGCGACAGCCGCCCTGCAATCGACATCCCCGCGGAACTCACCGAGCGCATCAAAATCGATCCGGATATCGCTGATGTGCTGGACAGTGAGCGGAAAGTCTTTGAAAGCCGCGTCAAAAGCCGTAATGGCCAGAAGGCGCAGCTCGCCGAACGCATCGGCCAGACCCGCCGAGAAATCGAAGGCCTTGAGCTGCAACGCACGGCCACCGACATCCAGCTCAAGGTGGCGCGCAAGGAACTCGCCGATCTCAAAAGTCTCGAAGGCCGTGGTCTCGTGCCGCGCACGCGCATGTCGACGCTGGATCGCGAAATTGCCCGCAACGATGGCGTGCTTGGCGACACCGTCTCGCGCATCGCGCAATCGCGCGGGCGCATCACCGAAACCGAGATCCAGATCGAGCAGGTTGATCGCGACAAGATCACCGAAGTGAACAAGGAAATGCGCGAAACTGAAACGCGCATTTCGGAACTGCGCGAAAAGCGCATCGCCGCGGAGGACCAGCTGCGCCGCATCGACATCCGCGCGCCCATCGCCGGCATCGTGCAGCAATTGGCTGCGCATACTGTTGGCGGTGTGGTTGGCCCGAGCGATCAACTGATGATCATCGTGCCCGACGCCGATCAGCTGATCGTCGAAGCGCGCGTGCAACCGCAAGACCGCGATCAGCTCGCACTCGATCAGCTCACGCGCGTGCGCTTTTCCAGCTTCAATCAACGCACCACGCCAGAAGTCCAAGCCCGCGTTTTCCGCATCAGCGGCGACGTCATCCGCGACCCGCAGACGAACCTGTTTTACTACAGCGTCGGCGTTCGCGTTCCCGAGGCTGAGATCGCCCGTCTCAACGGCGCCCGTCTCGTCGCCGGCATGCCCGCCGAGGCCTTCTTCAAGACCGATGACCGGACGCTGCTCAGCTATCTGCTGAAGCCACTGTTCGACCACTGGCAAAAGTCGTTCGCAGGCCGGTAGTGAAATCCGGCACAATCACCCAGTGCCTGCGCCATGAAAGTGACGTCAGCATAGAAAATAGGTAACCGTCCCGAGTGTCCGTCACGTATCTGTGACGCACTGTTGATGCGACGCTGCCGTTCGGCCGGAATAGTCTTGGTCCATAGCAAGAGCGGGTCGTTGAGTGCCAACTGCCCTCAATGGCTGACCAGAGACAACAGGATCACAGGGCCAACATGATCACCCGCGGCAAGTCGTGGACACGGCGCAACCTGCTCCAAGACGGCGCAGGCGCAGCTGCTACACTGTTGGTAGCCAACGCGCTGACATCACGCGCTCACGCCGCCGCCGATCCCGCATCGTTGATCGCAAAGTCGGCTGCTGGCTCAGGCGTAAATGTCGATCATCAAGCGTGGGATGCGTTGCTGAAGGCTTACGTTAAGCCCGGCTCAGATGGCCTCAACCGCATTGATTATGCGGGCTTCAAGCGCTCCGGCCATGGCGAACTCAAAGCCTATCTGAAACGCCTGCAGGCCGTGACCCCGGCCAGCCTTGCACGGCCCGAGCAGTTCGCCTTTCTCGCCAATCTCTACAACGCCAAGACAATCGACATCGTGCTCGACCGGTATCCCGTTAAATCAATCCGCGACATCAAGCTCGGCGGTGGCGTCGTTGCAGCATTTACCGGCGGGCCGTGGAAAGCCAAGGTTATGTCGGTCGCTGGAACCGAGTTGAGCCTCGACGATATCGAGCACGCGATCCTGCGCGCCGTGTTCAAAGACCCGCGTGTGCACTACGCCGTCAACTGCGCCTCCATTGGTTGCCCCAACCTGCAAACGGCGGCGTTTACAGCAGCCACCCTCGAAAGCCAGCTGGAGGCCGGCGCGCGCGCCTACATCAATCATCCGCGCGGCGTCACGGCCGGCGCCGACGGCGTGCGCGTGTCGTCCATCTACAGCTGGTTCAAAGCCGACTTTGGCGGCAACGATGCTGGCGTGCTCAAGCACCTTTCTAAATACGCCAAGCCCGATCTGGCCCAACGGCTGAAATCCGCCGACAGTATCGCCGGCGATTCCTACGACTGGACGCTCAACGACGTGGCGCGGTGACCGGAATGTCGAGGCCGTTGCCTCGATCCCATCAAGCGCCAGCATCAGCACACTGCATTTGACGTCAGTGCCAGAAATGGGCGACTGTCCCCAACTCTGCCCTGGCAATCACGCGCGCACCATGATCACACGACGATCGTTCACCAGCTCCGCTGCAGTCCTAGGGACTTTGCCGCTACTCACTGCCTGCAATCAGAAGGACAGTGACGTGCAGAAACTCTGGGCCCAATGGCAGTCCGATTGGCGCTGGATGGAAGCGATTGCCGTCAAGCGGCAATGGGCGGTTAAACCGCTGAAAATGGCTCCGCCAGCGACGCCTGCGGCACTGGCTACAATCGAGCGCCGTCACGGTCTCAACTTTCCGCCCCAACTGCGCACGGTGCTCACCGAGCTTTCCGCGCACGTCCAGTTCGGCTGGTATATCCCATCGCATCTGCAAGCCCTCGAGCGGGAGAACATGCCCTACGGCAGCGGCATCCGCGATGCGGTCTGGGACCTCGCCACCATCGACCAGCACGCGATCGACAACTTTCTCGGCTGGAAGCGCGACCTCGAACACCGGGATCGCTCGGAGGCACCGAACCGGCCTGAGATGTGGGCAAACCAATTTCCATTTGGCTATTTGCCGAACGGCGACATGCTGACCATCGACATGACGAAACCGGAACCCACCCAGCAACCCGTTCGCTATTTTAGCCATGACCTCGAGATGATTCACGGCCTCGCCCTGGCACCGGACTTCTATTCGTTCGTCTCAGTCTACGCCAAGCTCGGATGCGCCGGTGCCGAATGGTTCAATTGGATGCGCTTCGGAGAAGGCACAAAAGACGGCACGTTCTATCTCAGCACGGCAACGGACGGCGCCAAAGCCTGGTTGGCATGGCTGCAGAAAGATCCGCAGGCGGCAGCAGCCGACGAGCCACCCATCACAATTGTTGAAAGCACGCCCGCCGACCGCGCCTTGCTAAGCGCCGCACGCGCCAATGCGCTGCCGGGCGTCACAGCAGCGCTCGCGCAAGGCGCCAAACCAGATTGCACCTGGAACAAACAGTGGCTCTCCGATCTCGACCTCAGCGATCTGCGTTACGGCGACGAGTTCGCAACGGCCATCAGCTACGCGGCGCGCGCCGACAACATCGCCATGCTGGAAGCGCTGCTGAAGGCCGGCGCGTCGCTCAACACACGGCGTCTGGCCATGACAGACGCCATGGAGCGCAGCGCGCTCGGCACCGTGCAGTGGCTCATTGCCAAAGGTGCCCGCGCGAACGGCTGGAAACACGATCGCAAATGGCCGCTGCACATGCTGGTCACGCATCGCTCGATGGCACAGCAGCAATCTTTCGAAGAATACAAGATCGAGCTGGTCAATCCAGACATGGCGCGCGGTCACTACGACAGGAATGTGCCGCGGCCCGTCGATGAGCCAACCTATGCTGCGATTCTGGACGCGCTGTTGAAAGCTGGCGCCCAGCCAGATGCACCTTGGGACAACGGCATCACCATGTTGATGTTTGGCGGTGTGGTCACAGGCAAGGCGCTGTTGTCACACGGTGCCGACGTGCACGCACGCGATACCGGTGGCCGGACGGCGCTGCATTGGGCGCGCTCGACCGGGAAGGTCGACCTGCTGGTCGCGCATGGCGCAGACGTCAACGCCTACGCGACCCCGCCGGTCGGCGACGACATCCGGCAACCCTATACGCCGCTGCAAGCCAAGCTCCTGGTCGGCAGTCCGGACGATATGGCCGTCGTCACCGCATTGCTGCGCCACGGAGCCGATCCGAAACGCAAGGACGGTGCCGGCCGCAGCACACTCGCCTATTGTACGACAATCGAGAGCTTCAAACTGATTCAGGGTTACGGCCTTGACGCCAAGCAACGGCTGCCCGATGGCGGCACGCTGCTGCACAACCTCGCTGGGACGAGCAGCGTGCGAGCAGCGTTTCCTGAGGAAGTCGCCTTTTTTAAGTATCTCCTGAGCCTCGGCCTCGACATTAATGCCGTCGATGACAAGGGCCAGACAATGCTCCATCGCATGGCCGAACGCGTCGACGAGCCCAAGGATATCGCGCTCTATCTCGCCAGCGGTGCCGACAAGTCCATCACAGACACTTCCGGCAAGCGCGCATTTGACCTCGCTCCGAAGTCGCTGAAGGCTGTGCGGGCGTTGCTGAAGTGAACCGAGAGTTCCGCCACCAGCACACCGTAAATGATCGCAACGTCTAAACGTTCGTGGAAAGGTCGATGAAGCTTCGCAAACTCAGAGTGCCGAGACAGTACGCCGACTGGGTCGTTGTAGCGGTGGCCAGCGCCGGCCTTTTGGCGAACTCTTTGCTGTTTTCACCATGGGGCCTCCCGTGGCTGGCATGGGCGGTGCTTGGCTATTTCGCGATCGTAACGCTGTGGCGGGATTTCATTGTCGTTGAGTTCAAGCCAAGACGAGCCCGTGCAGAAGGATCGGATCAGTGCTCCCACATCTCGCCTCATCGAAGGCTTGTTTGGCGTTGTCATTGTGACTTTAGGCCTTCTTGAAATCCTTCCGCCCTGGGTCTTCGCGAGCGGGGTCGCCTACATCTTCGTCATCTATTGGCTGCTCGGGCACACGATCGGCAGACAGTCGTGATTGGCGGGGAACGCTTGTCTCACGCGCTGCCTTCTGGTGTGGCCCTCATCCCGCCACCCGCTCCAGATAGCGCAGCCCGCGGAACCCACCTACCACCAGTGCTGCCGTCGTCAGCAGCGAGCCCACGGCCAAGGTCGAGACGCCGGTGATGCCCTGGCCGATGGTGCAGCCGAGCGCCATCGCGCCGCCGGCGCCCATCAGCGCCGCGCCCATCAGGTTGCGCTTGAGATCGTCAAGATCCGCAAAACCGAGCACGCGAAAGCGCCCCATCCACAACGCCGCGCCGAACGCACCGAGCAACGTCCCGACGACGCACGCAATACCGAAGCCCGGCACCGGCGCCGCCGTGAAGCGTTGCAACCAATCCAGCGTGTCACCCAGCGGGCGAATGAACGTCAGCGACACGGGTGTCGACGGCGTCGAGGCGAACTCGTCATAGGCCAGCCCCGTCCATGCCCAGCCGCACGCCACGAGGATGCCAATCGCCAAACCTGAAACGATATGCATCGTTGATGACCGGAAACCGCGATCCGCAAACGCCCACAGCAGCGCAAGCCCGCCGATCAACACTGCCAGTGCAGTCGTCGCCAGCGCGCCGGGAACAAGGCCCGCGCGTCCCGCGATCTCGCCAAGACCCTGCGTCGCAAGCCCCCACCGCTTGAGGTCGAGCGCCGTCCACTGCTCCAGCGCGTCACGCGCGGGCGCTAAAATGCCGCCCATCGTCACAAAGCCGGCAACGGCGATGACTAACAAGACAACAAGTGCCCTCAGATCTCCCGCACCCACCCGCACCAGATTGCGCGTCGGGCAGCCACCCGATAGCACCATGCCAAATCCGAAGATTAGTCCGCCGGCGATGTGGCCAAACCAATTCAAGCGAGGTGTCAGATACATCGCCTTCTCGACCGGCACGACGCCCGTCCGCCGCAAAAACTCGACAGCGAAAATCGCCGTTGCGATGGCCAGCAGCCACGCGCCGAGCCGCCGCCGGTCACCCAGATTGACCACGTCTGATAGCGCGCCCATCACGCAAAAATTAGTCCGGTAGACGACCCAGCCGAACACCAGCCCGATCAGAAAGCCACCGACTGCCAGTCCACCCGGCCCCATCAAAACAGACATCAAACCCGTCACGTTATTAGTCCCCTGGTCGGTCATCCATGCTCGGCGACCCTTGCCAGCCCCGTACCAACATCGCAAGCGCGATCAATACTCAAGGTGCTATGTCTGAGCTAACTGTGCTTGGCGGCGGCCACGATCTCGTCTTCTACATCGCGCAGCCGGTCCTTCCCGAAGAACATCTCGGTGCCGACGAAGAATGTCGGGCTGCCGAAGTTGCCGCGCGCAACCGACGCCTCTGTGTTGGCCATCAGCTTGTCTTTGACAGCCTGCGCCTGCATGCCGGCCAGGATCGCAGCACCATCCAAGCCCGAGCTTTCCAGCGCCGCCTTGATCGTCTCGGCGTCGTCCATTTTCTTGGGCGCCTCCCACATATGGTGGAAAACAACATCAACGTAGCGCGCCAGTACACCCATCTGCTCAGCAACGATGGCCCCGCGCATGATCTGCACGGTGTTGACCGGAAAATGCGGGTTCATCTTGAAGGCCGTCAAACCATGCTTCTTGACGAAGCGCTGAATTTCCAGCCGGCCGTACTCGTTCTTGTTCTTGATGTCTTTGAACTGCACCATCGGCGCTTGGTTGTTCGTCAGCTTGAACACGCCGCCGAGCAGCACCGGCACATAGTGAAATGTCGCGCCCGTCCGCGCCTCGATCGCGGGAATGACCTTGTGACTGAAGTAGGCATTCGGACTGCCAAAATCAAAATGAAATTCCACACGCGGGGTCATGGGGCTCGTCTCCGGATCGTGTTGTTTGGCAGCAGCGTTACCACTTCTCGCTCCAGGGCCGGATGTCGAGTTCATAGGTCCACGCGTTGCGTGGCTGGCTGTGCAGGTGCCAATACTGATCAGCGATGGCATCGGGGCTGAGCAAGCCGTCGCTTGCAACTAAGCTATCATAATCCTTGGCGCGCATCTGCTTGATAAAATCAGTATCGATACCACCATCGATCACCATGTGCGCCACATGGATGCCCTGCGGACCAAGCTCACGCGCCATGCACTGCGACAGCGAGCGCAACGCGTGCTTGCCACCGGAAAACGCGGCAAACCCCGCGCCGCCACGAACACTGGCCGTAGCTCCTGTGAACAGGATCGTGCCATGGCCACGGGGAACCATCACCTTCGCAGCCTCGCGGCCGAGGTGGAACCCGCCCAGCGCCGTCATCTCCCACACCTTGGTGTAAACCCGCGTCGTCGTCTCCCGGATCGGGAAGCGCACGTTGCCACCGACGTTGAACACCGCCACTTCGACCGGTCCGATATCGCGTTCAATTTTCGCGAACAGCTCGACCATGTCCTCTTCCTTGCGCGCGTCGCTGCCAAATCCGTGAGCCTGCCCGCCCTCAGACTTGATCCGGTCAACGAGCGGCACCAGCTTGTCCGCCGTCCGCCGCGTCACGCACGCAACCAACCCCTCTCTTGCAAAGCGCCGTGCAATCGCGCCGCCGGTGGCGTCACCCGCACCGATGATCACTGCGACTTTTGAGGGCATTTGAGCGCTCCAAAATTTTATTGGTTATCTGATCACGCGGCTTGCGGCTTCAGGGGTCGCACACTGCGACGAATGTCGTCTCCGACGGCAGTTGCTGCAATTTTTAGATCGTACCGCGTTTGGAGATTGAGCCAGAATTCGGCCGTCGTGCCGAAATAGATCGATAGCCTCAATGCTGTGTCGGCCGAGATACCGCGCCGCGCGTGTACAATATCGTTGATACGACCTACGTTCACTTCCAAATCACGTGCGAGCCGGTTCTGAGAGATATCCAATGGGCGCATGAATTCCTCGATAAGGATCTCACCCGGTGGGATAGGGGGCATCTTTGTGGTCATGGAGTTTTTACAATCAGGTTAGGACGCTCAATGATAGTCAACGATCTCGACATCGGTTGCACCTTCAGCCCATCGAAAACAAATTCGCCATTGGTTGTCGATGCGAATGCTATATTGCCCCCGCCGCTCCCCCTTCAGAGCCTCAAGCCGATTGCCGGGCGGTACTTTGAGATCACTCATCCGGTCGGCAGCTTCCAACATTTCAAGCTTTCGCCGTGCCACGCGTTCTATAGCCTTGAAACGTTTGATAGGCCGGTCGGACGCTAGCTGAGCGGTGTCGCGGCATTTAAAGCTACGGATCATTGACCGTAGGCTATTCCGAAAAACAGTACAGGTCAAGAACGCGCGCAACTTGCCGGGCTCGGCGACCCTGTTCTGGTCAGAACACTCCCGTTGTTTCCCGCCCCCGCCTGCGCTAGAACCCCGCCAACCCGATCAACCCGTGTCCCGAAAGAGGCGCCCGCCATGGCGAACCCGCAATACGTCTATCACATGCACAAGGTCTCCAAGGCCTATCCGGGCGGCAAGCAGGTGCTGAAGGACATTTCGCTGTCGTTCTTCCCCGGCGCCAAGATCGGCGTCGTCGGTCTCAATGGCGCGGGTAAATCCACCCTGCTGAAGATCATGGCGGGTACTGTCGATGATTACCTCGGCGAGGCCAAGCCGGCCGAAGGCATCCGCGTCGGCTATCTGGCCCAGGAGCCGCATCTCGATCCACAGCAAGGACGTGCTCGGCAATGCCATGGAAGGCGTGGCAGAGAAGAAAGCTATCCTCGATCGCTACAACGAGATCGCCGCTAACTATTCTGACGAAACAGCCGATGAGATGGCCAAGCTCCAAGACGAGATCGACGCGGCCAATCTGTGGGACCTCGACGCCCAGGTGGAACAAGCCCTCGACGCGCTGCGTTGCCCACCCGGCGACAGTGCGGTGACCAAACTCTCCGGCGGCGAAAAGCGCCGCGTCGCGCTCACCAAGCTGCTGCTGTCGAAGCCTGACATCCTGCTGCTCGACGAACCGACTAACCATCTCGACGCCGAAAGCGTCGCCTGGCTCGAGCGCTTTCTGAAAGAATACACTGGCTGCGTCATCCTCGTGACCCACGACCGCTACTTCCTCGACACCATCACCGAGTGGACGCTTGAACTCGACCGCGGCCATGGCGTTCCCTACAAGGGCAACTACTCGTCGTGGCTCGAACAGCGCGCCAAACGCGAAGAAACCGAAAAGGGCGCCGAGGAGAGCAAGGCCAAGGCTCTTGTCGCGCGAGTTGGAGTGGATCCGCTCGTCGCCTAAAGCCCGTCAGGCCAAGTCCAAGGCCCGGATCACGGCCTATGAAAAGATGGCCGAGGAAGCCGCAGCCAAGCAGGAAATCGGCAAAGCCCAAATTCAGATCGCCCAGGGCCCGCGCCTCGGCGGCGTGGTCGTCGAAGTGGATGAGCTGTCGCAAGGCCTTCGGTGATCGCCTGCTGTTCGACAATCTGTCATTCAAACTGCCACCGGGCGGCATTGTCGGCGTCATCGGCCCCAACGGCGCCGGCAAAACCACGCTGTTCAAGATGATCACGGGGCAAGAAAAGCCCGATGCCGGCTCGATCAAGCTCGGCCCGACCGTGAAGGTCTCTTACGTCGATCAAAGCCGCGATCACCTCGACGACAAGAAGACCGTCTGGGAAGAAATCTCCGGCGGCCTCGACATGATGAAGTTGGGCGAAAAGAAGGAAATGAGCAGCCGCGCCTATTGCGGCTGGTTCAACTTCAAGGGCGCCGATCAACAGAAGAAAGTTGGCCTGCTGTCAGGCGGCGAGCGCAATCGCGTCCATCTCGCCAAGATGCTCAAAGAAGGCGGCAACCTGCTGCTGCTCGACGAACCGACCAATGATCTCGACACCGAAACACTGTCGTCGCTGGAAAGCGCGCTGGAAGATTTCCCCGGCTGCGCCGTGGTCATCTCGCATGACCGCTTCTTCCTCGATCGCCTCTGCACCCACATCCTCGCCTTCGAAGGCGACAGCCACGTCGAATGGTTCGAAGGCAACTTCGCCGACTACGAAGAAGACAAAAAACGCCGCCTGGGTGAGCACGCGGCCGATCCACATCGGATCAAGTTTAAGCGGTTTGAGAGGTAGAGGTACGCCCTCACTCGCCAGTTGCTGCCGTTTTGTGCTATCCTCCGCATAAAGTTGAAGCCATGGACCAGTACGACATCACATATGCCCGCGAGCATCTGGCGGAGCTGATCGAGAAGGCCGCCCGAGGCGAGGACGTATCCATCGTCGACCCGGTGCGCGGCGCGTTTCGGCTGACGGCAGATTGGATAGGCAGCACGTCTGCCGCGACGCCAACGCTTCCGTAAGGAGACGTGAAGCTCCCTGTTTTTTGCGCCGACGCCTTACTCAATCTTTAAGTTCCACAAACCGAGCGCCAGCTGAAAATTTTAGCACGATGTCGGGCCAAGCAACCGCCCATTTCGCGAGCAGCGCGGCTTTGCGCGTATTGCCCCAACGGAGCCATACGAGGCGAGGACCGCTTGCATCTCGCTGCTGGAGATCGAAGAAATCTTCGGCCATCGAAACGACTATGGCGTCAATTTTGTCCGCGAAGGACCAGATTTCGTTGTCGGGCTTACCGGTGAGACCGGCGTCGGCGACATGCGTCGCGGTAAAGCCCTGCATGCCTATCCATCGGGCTAGTGCGACCGGCAACTGATCGTCGACGAGAAAACGCATGGCTCACTCGGCGGCGAGCACGGGATGATCCAGCTGACGGGCGGCGTAGTCGAGCGCGGCGGAAATGTCCTCGTCAGTCAGGTACGGATAGTCGGCCAGGATTTCTTCTCGCGGCGCACCTGCGGCTAGCAGTGACAGCACATCGCGCACGCGCATCCGCGTGCCCTTGATGCAGGGCTTGCCGCCACAAATGGCGGGATCGTTGCTGATGCGATCGCGAAGGTTGATCATGAGGATGGTCCGCTTTTGCTTCAATAGTCTAACATGCTTTCCGAGCGTCCGAAAGCATCGGTGGATCGCATATCAGTCGTCCGCACTTTCGCGCCAGCGTCGACCAACACGGCTCGCCCATAAACAATACCCTCGCTCATCTTGCGATGAGCGAGGGTAGCAGATGCAAAATTGAGGGCCGATTATTCCCTTACAACAACTTCCCCCACGCCACCGCGGTGTCGCTCATGCGGTTGGAGAAGCCCCACTCGTTGTCGTACCAGGCCAAGACGGACACGAGTGTCCCGTCCATGACCTTGGTCTGATCCATGTGGAAGATGGACGAGTGGCTGTCGTGGTTGAAGTCGATCGAGACGTTCGGCGCAGTGGTGTAGCCGAGGATGCCCTTGAGCTTGCCTTCGGACGCAGTCTTGATCGCCGCATTCACTTCGGCAACCGTCGTCGTCTTCTTCGAGATGAATTTCAAATCGACGACCGACACGTTCGGCGTTGGCACGCGAATGGAGAATCCGTCGAGCTTGCCATTCAATTCCGGCAGCACGAGGCCAACGGCCTTGGCCGCACCCGTCGACGTCGGGATCATCGACAGTGACGCGGCGCGGCCACGATAGAGATCCTTGTGCATTGTGTCGAGCGTGGGCTGGTCGCCAGTATAGGCATGGATCGTCGTCATCATGCCCTTTTCGATGCCGAACGCCTCGTGCAGCACCATCGCGACAGGCGCGAGGCAGTTGGTCGTGCATGAGGCGTTCGAGACCACCATGTGATCCTTGGTCAGCTTGTGGTGGTTGACACCGAAGACAACCGTGAGATCGGCGCCATCAGCCGGCGCAGAGACGAGCACGCGCTTAGCGCCAGCGGTGATGTGCGCCATCGCCTTGTCTTTGGCGGTGAAGATGCCCGTGCATTCAAGCGCGATGTCGACGCCCATGGCTTTGTGCGGCAGCTTGGCGGGATCGCGCTCGGCGGTGACCTTGATGGGGCCGCGGCCGACGTTGATGGTATCGCCTTCAACAGTGACCTTGTGCGGGAACCGGCCATGCACGCTATCAAAGCGCAGCAGATGCGCGTTGGTTTCCACTGGGCCGAGATCGTTGATGGCGACCACTTCAATATCCTTGCGGCCGCTCTCGATAATGGCGCGCAACACGTTGCGGCCGATGCGGCCGAAGCCGTTGATGGCAACTTTCACAGCCATGGGGGTAGCTCTCCGTTTGGGTCAAAAGGTGCAGCGGTCCGCGGTGCCGCACATGCACGCTTGGACTTAGACGCGATGATGCGTCATCAACCCTGCGGCGCGGTGCCCCGAAAATTAATGAGCTGCCTATGACGCCAAGGTCGCATGCCGTCAATGGCGCGGCCCGCAAACGTGCGGACAAGCCGCGGAATATGGTTGAAATGGGCTTGCGTGGCGTCCCTCAAACGGCCACGGGACTGATTTTGGATGGCACGCCGCGCGGCATCCACGCCGGCCTCGTCTCCGCCAGCTCTGCAAGTGCGGCCCGTGCATAGACATGGGCGCTCCGCCGCAGGTCGCTGTGCCGGTGCCAGTCGAGATGGGCGATGCCGTCCGGCATGGGTGCGAGCAGGAGGTGATCGTCCAGACCAAGCCGCCCGGCCAACCCTTCGTTCTGCAGCATGAGGCTGCGCATCAGGACGGCCTGGGCACTCGGTCCGCCTTGCGGCATGGCACGCGAGCTGGATTGGCGCAGCGACGCCCATCCGCGATAAAGTGGTGCCAGCCGTGATCTCGATTGTGCCACACGCGCTTCCGGCCCGTGCATCATCGGCAGCTGGAAATCAAGCACCATGTTCGGCCCGCTCTTGAGGCTGTGCATCGTGCCGATGGGCACGTTCTCGCGCAGGCACCCGTCAACCAGAATGTCGCCGCTGCCCGTGATCACCGGTGGCAGCAGCGCGGGGATTGAGCTGCTCGCCCGCACCGCTTGCCAGAGTGGTCCACGATTTAAACAGACCGTTTCGTTGCGCGTCAGGTTGGTTGCTACAGCGAAGAACGGCAGCGGCAGATCCTCGATGTCGATGTTGCCCAGATATTCGGCGAGCCCAGCCTCCAGCACGCGGGGGTCCAGCAGGCCATAGCGTGGCCACGTCCAGCGCCGCATGGCCCGGCGCGTGACGAAGATCTCGCGCACAACGCGTTCGATCTCGTCCGGACTTGCGCCCTTCACAAACGCCGCTGTCATCGCCGCGCCGCCGCTGGTGCCGCCCATGATATCAAAGTCGAAGCCGTGTTCGACGAGCGCTTGATAGATCCCGATATGCGACGCCGAAAATGCGCCGCCGCCACAGGCCACCAGCCCCAGTGCGGTGCCGTTGATAAAGCGTGCGAGCCGCGCGTAGTCACTGCCCACGTCCGCCGCCACATGATGATGCATGCCCACCCATGGTCGCGCCTGAAGCCACGCGCGCGTGCCCGAAAACGGCGGCGGTGCCTCGTGCAACAGCACCAGCCGCATATTGTTCGGTTTGTGCAGTGTAACGGCAAATGATTCCAACGGGCTCGGCGCGGTACTGCCGCCAGCGCGGCCGACGCACAGCACGAGATCCGATTGACGGATCGCTTTTTCGGACCATGCCGTGAGCGTATCGTCCGCCACGTAGAGGACTGTGTCGAAGCGGCTTTCGATCTCGTTGAACCAGCGGGCTTCGTCGGAGCTGGTGAGCGAGACGCCCCAGTCGATGGCACCCCCCGCACTTGCCTCATCGAGCAACAGCACGCGGCCAGGCTGAAAGGCTGCCTCCAGCCGGCCGACGAATGCATGCGTGACCGGTGCTGCGCCGGCGCGGATGACGCTGATGGTGCGCGGTCGCGCCTGTTTTGGTGCGCTGCCCGCGGCTGTCGTCTGCGCGAGCCGTTGCGCCAGTGTGGCTGTGATGGCCGTCCAAATGGCGGGCGATTGCCGCGCCAACGCGTCGAACTCGTCGCGATCGAGTTTCAAGACAACGCTGTCGCGCAACGCTTGCAGTGTGGCCGTCCGAGCCCCACCGGCAAAGAAGGCAATCTCGCCAATCGGCTCGCCTGCGCCAAGTTCGGCGACCGCGGCGGCACGGCCGTCGACCAGCACTTCAAAGCGCCCCGTCACAATCACGTAGAGCGCGTCGGCCCTGTCACCTTGACGCACCAGCATTTCGCCGCGCCGGACGGTCATCGGACGCAAGCGGTCTTCAAGATCTTGCTTCGCCGCCGCGGGCAGATCGCGGAAGACGCTGAGCCCTGCCAACTCGGGGATGCGCGCCGCCATTGAGGCTCCGCTTTTGGTCGTCTCGAACACCTTAGCCTAAGCGTGTGCACGCGACGGAGCAAAGGCAGAAACGCCGGGATGCTGAATTGCCGATTGCACCGAGGTTCGTGCGCCTACCGCATCGGTGTCCGCCGCCTGTTCCGCGTCCGACACTGACTACCAAGCGTTCGAGTTCGTTGTGGCCGCGGTGTGCGGAGCATGACGCAGCCCTGACGCAAGTGTGGGCTCCGAGCCAAAATCTACGCGCTGCCGCACACAACGGCATGGAATCCCGCCCATGGGCTTGCCCCCAAGGCGAAATCTCCATAGCCCCAAAAGCGCCAACTAACGGCTAAGAGCTCACTCGTCCTTCTTACGGCTCGCTCCACCAGGCGCGCGCGGCTTGCGCTCCTTGGGGCTGGGCAACGCCGGTTTTTTCGACGGCGCTTCGATCAGCTCCGGTTCCGGCGAATTGTCCTCGCTGTCTTCTTCGTCTTCCAGCTCTTCTTTGGATTTCACCCGCTTGGCCGGATCGGCCGGAAAATACTCAAACGCCAACAGCCGCTTCAACCCTTCGCCCTCGACACCGATTTTCACGGTGCCGCCATGCTCTAGTCTCCCGAACAGAACTTCGTCAGCGAGCGGTTTCTTGATGTGCTCTTGGATGACACGCGACAGCGGCCGCGCGCCGAACTTCTCGTCGTAGCCGGTTTCCGCCAGCCACTTCGTAGCAGCGTCGGTGAGCTCGATGGTGATGCCACGATCAGCCAACTGCGCCTCAAGCTGGAACACGAACTTCTCGACAACCTTCATGATCACCGGCATCGGCAGATTGCCAAAAGCAATGACAGCATCGAGACGGTTACGGAATTCCGGCGTGAAGAGACGATTGATCGCTTCAGTGTCATCACCCGTGCGCTTCGTCGAGCCGAAGCCAATCGCGGTCTTGCTCATCTCAGACGCACCCGCGTTGGTGGTCATGATCAGTATCACGTTGCGGAAGTCGATAGCCTTGCCGTTGTGATCGGTGAGCCGACCATGATCCATAACCTGCAGCAGAATGTTGAACAAGTCCGGATGGGCTTTCTCGATTTCGTCGAGCAGCAGCACGCAGTGCGGATGCTGGTCGACCCCATCGGTCAGCAGACCGCCCTGATCGAAGCCGACATACCCTGGCGGCGCACCGATCAGACGCGAAACGGTGTGACGCTCCATGTACTCCGACATGTCAAAGCGCAGCAGCTCGATGCCCATCAGGCTCGCCAGCTGCTTGGCGACTTCTGTCTTGCCGACGCCGGTTGGGCCCGAGAACAGATAGCAGCCAATGGGCTTTTCCGGTTCGCGCAGCCCAGCGCGCGCAAGCTTGATGGCCGCCGTCAACGCACCGATCGCCGCGTCCTGACCAAACACCAGACGCTTCAGATCCTTGTCGAGGTTGGACATCACCTCGGCGTCGGACTTGGTGACCGTCTTCGGTGGAATGCGCGCCATCGTGGCGATCGTCGCTTCAACGTCTTTGACGGTTATCTTCTTCTTGCGGTCCTTGGCAGGCACCAGCATTTGCGATGCGCCCGTCTCATCGATCACATCGATCGCTTTGTCCGGCAGCTTGCGATCATTGATGTACTTGGCCGACAGTTCCACCGCCGCCTTGATGGCCTCGTTGGTGTAACGGATCTTGTGATGGGCCTCGTACACAGACTTGATGCCCGTGAGGATCTTGATGGTATCCTCGACGCTCGGCTCTTTCACGTCGATCTTCTGGAAGCGGCGCACCAGCGCGCGGTCCTTCTCGAAGTGCTGCCGGTACTCCTTGTACGTCGTCGAACCCATGCAACGCAGCACACCGGACTGCAACGCTGGCTTCAGCAGATTTGACGCATCCATCGCGCCACCCGAAGTCGCGCCAGCACCAATCACTGTGTGGATTTCGTCGATGAAAAGAATAGCGCCGTCATGCGCCTCGATCTCTTTCATCACTGCCTTCAACCGCTCTTCGAAGTCACCGCGATAGCGAGTCCCGGCGAGCAACTGCCCCATGTCGAGCGAGAAAATCGTGGCGTTGAGCAGCACTTCCGGAACTTCGCCCCGGATAATCTTGCGCGCCAGACCTTCGGCAATCGCAGTCTTGCCGACGCCCGGATCGCCAACGAACAGCGGATTGTTCTTCTGGCGGCGGCACAGCACCTGAATGGTGCGCAGCACTTCCTGCTCACGCCCAATAAGCGGATCGATCTTGCCGTCCTGGGCCTTCTTGTTGAGGTTGACGCAATAGGTCGAGAGCGCGTCCTGTTGCCCCTTCTTGTCGCCGTTCTCGGAGTTCACAGCCTCTTCCTCTGCGCCGCGCGCGGCCTTGGGTTCGCTCATGCCGGGGCGCTTGGCGATACCGTGGCTGATGTACTGAACAGCGTCGAAGCGCGTCATCTGCTGCTCTTGCAGGAAGAACGCAGCATGGCTTTCCCGCTCGGCGAAGATGGCGACCAGTACGTTGGCACCCGAAACCTCTTCACGCCCCGACGACTGGACGTGCACAACCGCGCGATGGATCACCCGCTGAAAGCCGGTGGTCGGCTGCGCGTCGGTCGAGCCGGGCTTCACCAGCGCCTCAAGCTCATTGTCGATAAACTCGGTGACGCGCGTCTTCAGCTCATCGAGATTGACGTTGCAGGCGCGCATGACAGCGGCCGCATCACGGTCATCGATAAGAGCGAGCAACAGGTGCTCCAACGTCGCCTGTTCGTGGTGGCGCTTGTTGGCGGCTTCGAGGGCGCGATGGAGGGCCGTTTCGAGGCTTTGGGAGAAAGCTGGCACGGGGTCTGTTACTCCTTTTCCATGCGGCACTGCAGGGGATGCTGGTTCTGCCGTGCAAGATCCATCACTTGGGCAACCTTGGTCTCGGCCACTTCGTAGGTAAACACACCACAGACACCGACGCCCTTCTGATGCACGTGCCACATAATCTTGGTCGCCTCGTCACCGCTTTTGTTGAAGAAGCGCTCCAGCACATGCACGACGAACTCCATGGGCGTATAATCATCATTCAAGAGCAACACCTTATAAAGGCTAGGCCGCTTGGTTTTTGGTCGCGTCTTGGTGACGAGCCCTGTCTTGCCCTCGCCGTCGTCGCCTGTTCCATTTTTCCCGGGCATGAGAGTTGTCTCTGTATGTGACGGCTGTCAAAAAGGGGGCAGTCAAGTTTTTATGTCTCCCGGCCAGCGGCGATGGTCAGGTATGTTGGGCCGCTGCGTTGGGGGCCCCTATAACTCAGGCACTTTTTGCTCAACGTGTTACAATCGCACGCCTTTCCGTCGCCTGTCCTAACCAATGCCCGGCCGCGCGTCTCAGACGGCATGCGTCCATGCTGGATGTCATCTCAGTATTTGCAATACGGCGGTGGCGTGACGCCAGACCACTCAAAACGGATCAGCAATGTTACCTCTGTTCGAGGGGGCTGGGTAGCGGGGAGTGGTTGATGAGTGAGATTGGCTGTTGCGTGCGCACCGAACCGGTTGAGGACCCGCCGCTTCCGCCCATTATTTAAGAACGAAAAAAGGCCCGGCAAGTGCCGGGCCTTAACTGTTTCTGACTTTTCGGTCGTCGCCGACGCTTAGCGTGCAGCCGGCATCAGGCCCGCGAGCGGCTTGGTGGCTTCCTTCGCGAACTCGCCGTACATGCCGCCGAGCTTGTTCAGCTGCTGCATGTAGTCTTCATAGGCGCGCTTGGCGTAGCTGGTCTGGATCTCAACAACCTGATCGAACGACTTGACGGCAAGCAGCTTTTCAAAAGTCTGCGTGCTGTCTTCGAACGAGCGCTTGGAATAGGTGGCCACTTCGGTGGCGATCGTCTGCATGCCCTTCTGCCAGTCGGCAAAGGCCTTCATTGGGGCTTCGAGGTTCACTTGGCCGAGCTTCTGGAAGTCTTGGATGTTGACGGTCATGGCAGGGGTCCTTGGTTTTGAGGGTGAGGTCTAGGCGTAAAATGTATGTTGAAACTCGTGCGCGGCAGCTCGCAGGTCGTTTGCGGCGCGCCGCCGTCTTGCTTGTGTGATGACAGACTTAGGTGCGCCGCAACATAAAGTCAAGAGAAATGTTGCGGCGCACCAAAACACGTTAACAGATTGATAAATGCGGATCGGTTAATAATCCGCCACGGCATTGCCGCCAGACAGGCACAACTTCCATCTCCGGGGACGCAGAAGCGACGCAAATGCGCCGAAAACAACGGGCACCTTCCGCTCTATTGGAAACTCCCAGCGGGGTAGTCCATCTCGCGTTGCGGACGTGGGACGGGACCGATGGCTGTCGTGCGCCGAGGCGCACGGCCACTGCAGGGACTGTGGGGCTGGCATCTGAATGAGCATGTCTCAATTGAAATGGGATCGGTGGCGATCAACAGCGCTGGTAGGGCTCATCGCCGGTGCACTTGTCACCAGCGTGACGGCTGCCGAAGCCGGCGGACGCCCTGCAGCCTTCGTCATCGACGCCAACACCGGTCACATTGTCAGCGCCTCGAACGCCGATGACCCACGCTTCCCCGCGTCTCTGACCAAAATGATGACGCTCTACGTGGTGTTCGATCTGATCGAGCAGGGCCGCCTCAACTATCAGACGCGGATCAAGATTTCCGATAAAGCCGCCTCCACGCCACCCTCCAAGCTCGGGCTCAGCGAAGGCGACGACATCGCCCTCATCGATGCTATCAAGGCCCTGATCACCCGCTCCGCCAACGACATTGCCGTTGCCATTGCCGAGCACATCGCCGGCAGCGAAGAAAAATTCGCAGCCCTAATGACCCAGCGCGCCCGCACCATCGGCATGAAAGCCTCGACATTCCAAAACGCATCAGGACTGCCGAATGCGAACCAAGTCACCACCGCCCGCGACATGGTCACGCTCGGTCTGCGGCTGCACGATGATTTCCCCAAGCACTACCCACTCTTTGCAATCCGCGAGTTCCGCTACAGTGGCCGCAGTCATGCCAATCACAACACAATGCTCAATGGCTACGAAGGTACCGAGGGCATCAAGACCGGCTACACCTCGGCGTCGGGGTTCAATCTCGTCGCCTCCGTAAAACGCAATTCCAAGCATGTGATGGGCGCGGTTTTCGGCGGCAATAGCGCCGCCAGCCGCAACCAGACCATGCGCACCCTCCTCAATATTGCGCTGGTCAAAGCCAGCTCAATCAAAACGCGTACGCCGAGTGTCATGGTGGCCCAC
This sequence comes from uncultured Alphaproteobacteria bacterium, assembly GCA_963847145.1. Taxonomy (GTDB): domain Bacteria; phylum Pseudomonadota; class Alphaproteobacteria; order Rhizobiales; family Hyphomicrobiaceae; genus JABFRJ01. The sequence continues at coordinate 223,924 of CAWJYN010000007.1, read as the reverse complement.
GCACGGCCCGTACCGGAGCCCAGACCCGCGGCTCGCCCGGTGCCGCAAGAAGTTGCAGCCAGACTGAAGCCGGACGCCGCCTGGAACACCAAGGTCGCCGCCGCACCAGCCACCAAATCCGACACCCTTCCAGAGCCAAAACTGGCTGCCGCCGAGACCCCAAAACCGCGCGAAACGATCGAGATCGCGAAAGTGCGCCCGGTCCTCATCGCGCCGCGTGCGCCAAAACAAGCCCCGGTTGCGCTCGCCGCCGCGCCGGCCACCGTGGCCGCCCCCATCCCGCCACCAGTTGAGCCCGAACCGGCCAGGCAAGCCGCCGCTCCGCTGGATATCAAATTGCCGCCGCTAGCCGCCTCTGCTGCACCGCAACAAATCACTAACCCGCCACGCCCACCATCCGCCCGCACTGCGAGTGCGGTTCAGAGCGTGCCGCAGCCGGTCGCGGTTGCTGTTGCGGCGGCAGCGCCCACGACCGCCCCGTTAGCCGGTCGCGGCAGCCCGCCCTCGACCTTACAGCAGCAGGCCGCGATCCTCACAGGTGGTCCGGCAGCGCCAGCGTATCATCTCAGCGGCCCGCCGCGCGCCGCACCGCCAGCGCCCGGCGGCGTCGAAATCCAAATTGGTGCCTTCTCCAGCGCCTCCGAGGCCGAACGCCAGCTCGGACTGACGCGCGGCAAAGCCGGCGACCTGATCGGCTCCGCGCCCGGCGTAGCGCAACCAGCCTCAGCCAATGGCAAACCGATCTGGCGGGCCCGCTTTGGCGGCTTCCAAGCAGCGTCCGCCAGCAATGTCTGCAGCGAACTTCGCCGCCGGCAGATCGACTGCCTCGTCGTCCGCCCAGACTAGGGCCGACTGCGACTGACTGCGACTGACTGCGACCCACTGAGACCGTCCCACAACGGCACGGCCGCTCATCGCAAATTGGGGTTACCTTAAGCGGGCATCAGCCAGTTTCTGGCATTGTGCGGGCAAGAATTTGTCCCGCGTTTTCTGGAGCTTAACATGATGTTCGTGCGTGGTCTCTTCTGGGCTACTCTGGCCGTAGGCGTCGGCCCTGAGTTGATCGTAGCTGCCAAGGCCGAACCCCGCGCCGCCGTCGCCGCGGAGATCGGCGAAACGACCGGACCCACCGTGCGCTTGGTGCCCACGTCAGCCGCACCCGTCCCAGCCACAGAACAAGTTGCTGCCGCGCCAGCCAAACCGGTCGCCCCGCCAAAGCCGGCCATCACGCTGCAAGCCAAAATCGATCTCGGCCGCCAGACGCTCACGGTCAGCGAGCACGGCAAAATGGTCGGCTCCTGGAAAATCTCATCCGGCGTCAGTGCTGAATTCGCGACCCCCCGCGGCGTCTTTGCGCCGGAGTGGATGTCCAAGATGTGGTATTCCAAGAAATATGACGACGCGCCTATGCCGCATGCGGTCTTCTTTAAAGGCGGAGCTGCCATTCACGCCACGCAGGCCGTTGGCCGGCTAGGCACACCTGCCTCTCACGGTTGCGTCCGCCTCGCCCCCGGCAACGCCGAAACGTTCTACAAATTGGTCCAGCGCCACGGCATCTCCCACACCCAGATCAGCGTGTTCGGCAACCCGGCCTATCCCACATACGTCGCCAGCAACACGTCTGCGCGCCGCACCATAAGCACTAGCAATAACTCTGTTTTCGGCTCGAATTCTGGCTATGCCGGCTGGGGCAGCACGCCACGGTCTGTCCAATACGCCAACGTCGGCCCGTTTGGCGGACCCGCCTATGCTCGCCTGCCAATCTCAGCTGCCCGCATCCGCTGAGACGATCACGTTGGGCTCAGACTCCGTTCTCCCAACTGCAAATAAACTGCTGTGACACGCCCGCACCGGCGCCGCATCCGCGGCGCCGGTGATGCTTTTGTGATCATTCGCTTGCGTTACATTGCGCTCTCGACCTGCTATTGCTCCAGCGTTGGCGGCTAGACGATCACGTTTCTGACCACAACACCGTTGAAATCGAACAGCAGAGCCGAGCAGCAGAGCCGAGCAGCGGCAGTCATCGCTGCAGACCGGTGCAATTCGAGCGGAAGTTGAGAGTTCGAGCGTCTCTATGGCTACATCCTGGAAACTTGCGGTCGGCGTGCTGGCGGGAGCGGCCGTTGCCGTTTACCTAGCCGGTGGCCCCGACGCGGCGCTCGGCCGGTTCTCAACCGAAGCACAACGCATCGGCGCGCAGCTCAAGTCCGACAGCTCCGGCTCACTCCGTCCAGCCATAACGCCCAGCAGTGCAGTCCCCGGACAAGCCAAAGGCGGCCCAGCGGCGCCGCAAACCGTCTCCGTCAGCAAGCCGCTCGTCCGCCCCGTTACTGAATGGGACGAATACACCGGCCGTTTCGACGCCACCGAATCCGTCGAGATCCGCACCCGCGTCTCCGGTTTCCTCGTTGAGATCCATTTCAAAGACGGCCAGCAGATCAAAAAAGGCGACCTCCTCTACACCCTCGACAGCCGTCCGTTCGAGCGTACGCTGGACCAGGCCCGCGCCGAACTCGCACAGGCCACCACCAAGGTTGAAAGCACGACCCTCGACGTGGAACGCGGCAAGCCGCTCGTCGATCGCAAAGTCATGAGCGAGAAAGTCTTTGATGATCGTGCCAACGCCCTCCGCGAAGCGCAATCAGCCGTGAAGACATCCGAAGCCAAAGTAAAGACCGCCGAACTCGACGTGTCATCGACCAAGATCATCGCCCCGTTCGCTGGCCGCATCTCACGCAGCAACGTGCCCGTCGGCGCCTGGGTCTCGGCCGGTGCCGTCGCCAACGCGACGCTCCTCACGACCGTCGTCACCGAAGATCCGATCCACCTCTACTTCGACGTCAACGAAAACAATTGGATCAAGTATCGCCGCTTAGCCGAACAGGGCAAAGCCGCAGGTGCCGGCCGTATCGGTGCCAAAGTGGAACTCGGACTCCCCGACGAGAAGGGTTTTCCCACCAAAGGCACCGTCGACTTCGTCGACAACCGGCTGGATCTCTCCACCGGCACCATGCGCGCACGCGCACTCGTCGACAACAAAACCGGCCTCTATTCGGCCGGCATGTTTGCCCGCGTCCGCGTGCAAGGCACCGAGCCGTATGAAGCCATCATGATCCCTGACGAAGCCGTTGGCACCGATCAGACCAACAAGTTCGCGCTCGTTGTTGCCGAAGATGGTCTCGTCAGCCGCAAGCCGCTGGTATTGGGCCCGGTCCTCGATGGGCTGCGCGTGATCCGCCAAGGCCTGACCAAAGACGATGTGGTCGTCGTCCGCGGCCTGCAGCGCGCACGCGCCGGCACCAAGGTTGCGATGAAAGAAGAAACGATCAAAGCAGCACTCGTGCCCGCTCCGCCAACAAGCCCAGCCGCTCCGATCCAACCACCGATCCCTGACCAGCCGCCCCCACCAGCCGCCAAAAGCACCACCGCGCCCGCGACGCAGGGTGCCGCGCCGGCCAAAAAGTAATGGCCGACAGCGGCGCACCCTCGCCGCGTCAATCACTTTTGCGTTTCGCCGGGCGACCATCATGAACTTCAGCCATTTCTTTATCTACCGGCCGATCTTCGCAGCGGTGATCTCGCTGTTCGTGACCATCATCGGCGCAATCGGATACGTCGGCCTGCCGGTCAATCAGCTACCGGAAATTATCCCACCGACTATCATCGTCTCTGCCAGCTATCCCGGCGCCTCTGCCCAAACCGTCGCCGACACCGTCTCAGCCCCCATCGAGCAGGAGATCAACGGCGTCGAGAACATGATCTACCTCTACTCCCAGTCAACCAACGACGGGAATGTCTCCATCGTCGTCACGTTCGACATCGGCGTCGACATCGACCGCGCCCAGGTGCTCGTCCAAAACCGCGTCACCGCCGCCGAGCGCCGCCTCCCCGACGAAGTGCGCCGCAACGGGCTCAGCGTCCGCAAGCGGTCACCCGACAACCTCGTCAACATCCACCTTCTGTCGCCCGATAAGTCACTCGATCAAGTCTATATCTCGAACTATGGATTGCTGAACGTCCGCGACCGCCTGATGCGTCTCGAAGGCGTCGGCGACGTCATCATGTTCGGTGCCCGCGAATATTCCATGCGCGTGTGGCTCGATCCCGAGCGCGTGGCACTGCGCAATCTGACCGCCGAAGAAGTGCTGATCGCACTCCGGAATCAGAACGTCCAAGTCGCTGGCGGCGCTGTCGGCGAGCCGCCGATCACCGGCAAGACGGCGTTCCAAGTGCCACTGCAGCTCAAAGGCCGTCTCAAGAGTGCCGACGAGTTCGACGAAATCATTATCAAAACATCCGCCGACGGCCGCGTCGTCCGCCTCAAAGACGTCGGCCGCACGGAACTCGGTGCGCTGAGCTACGCCGCCTACGGCTACGCAGATCGCAACCCCGCCTCTGTGCTTGTAGTCTTCCAACAAGCCGGCTCCAACGCCGTCGTCGCCACCGCCGCAGTAAAGCAAGCCATGGTGGAGCTGGCCAAGTCCTTCCCACAAGGCCTCGAATACCGCATCACCTATAACCCCACCGAGTTCATCGAGGTCTCGATCAAGGAACTTTACAAGTCGATCCTGGAAGCCGTCGCGCTCGTCGTACTTGTGGTGCTGGTATTCCTCCAAACGTGGCGCGCAACCATCATTCCCGTCGTCGCCATCCCGATCTCGCTGATCGGCACCTTCGCCATCATGCAAGCCTGTGGCTTCACGCTAAACATGCTGACGTTGTTCGGCCTGGTGCTCGCCGTCGGCATCGTCGTCGACGACGCCATCGTCGTCGTCGAGAACGTCGAGCGGAAGCTCAAAGAAGGCCTGACGCCACTCGAAGCGGCAAAGGTGTCCATGGACGAAGTCGGCGCAGCCTTGATTGCAATTGCGCTAGTCTTGTCAGCCGTGTTCATCCCCACGGCGTTCACGCCGGGCATAACCGGGCAATTCTACCGGCAATTCGCCATTACCGTGGCCGGTGCCACGATCATCTCGATGTTCATTTCGCTGACCTTGTCACCGGCACTGGCGGCGCTACTGCTGAAACCGCACGAACACCATCCCAAAGTCTCTGCGTGGTCGATCCTACTCTGGCCCGTCAACGTGTTCTTCCGCGCCTTCAATTGGGCGTTCGATTCATTCGCCAACGCTTACGCCAGTTCCGTGCGCTTCCTCGCCCGTGTCTGGCCGGTTGTGCTGGCAGCCTATGCCGGGCTAATCCTATTCGCGATATCGTTCATCCCGCAGATCCCCACCGGCTTCATCCCCGATCTCGACCGCGGCATTCTCATCGTTTCGCTGCAGCTGCCCTCCGGCGCTGCCCTTGGCCGCACCGATGAGGTCGTCAAGCAGGCCAACGAAATCCTTCTCGCAACACCGGGCGTCAAGTACACGAACGCGTTTTCGGGCCGCAACGGCGCGACCTTCACGAATGCGTCATACTACGGATCAATGTTCGTGATCCTCAAGGACTTTGAGGAGCGCCAGCGCGCCGGCCTCGACGCACGCGCCGTGGCGCAATCCCTGCGCCAGCGTCTTGCAGTCATTCCAGACTGCATTTCGCTGGTCTTCATACCGCCGCCCGTACGCGGCCTGGGCAACTCCGCCGGTTTTGCCATGCGGCTGCAGGACAAACTCGGCATCTCGCCCCAAGAGTTCGCCGGCATCGCCAACGAATTCATCGCAACCGCCAACCGGCATCCGTTGATCCAGAACGCATTCACAACATTCACCGCCGGCACGCCCCAGGTGTTCGTCGATGTCGATCGCGACAAAGCACAGATCCTAAAAGTGCCCGTCGACCGCATCTTCGAAGCGCTGCGCGTCTACATGGGCTCCGCCTACGTCAACGACTTCAACATGTTCGGGCGAACGTATCGCGTCACCGCCCAGGCCGAAGGCGATTTCCGCCTCTCACCGGAAAGCGTCAACAAGATCCGCGTGCGCAATACCGACGGTGCGATGGTGCCACTCGGCTCTGTCGTGCGGTTCACCGAAAACTCCGGACCAGACCGCGTTCCCCGCTACAATCTGTTCCCCGCCATCGAAGTCCAGGGCACAGCAAAACCCGGCGTCTCATCCGGGCAGGCACTGCAGATCATGGCGGAGCTCGCCGCGCAGAGCCTGCCGGACGGCGTCGGCTACGAGTGGACCGATCTCTCCTATCAGGAACAAAAAGTCGGCCGCACAGGCTACTATATCTTCGCGCTCGCCGTGCTGTTCGTGTTCCTGGCACTCGCCGCCCAATATGAAAGCTGGTCACTCCCACTGGCCATCATGATGATCGTACCAATGTGTCTGCTGTCCGCCGCGTTCGGCGTCTGGCTGCACGGGCGCGACATCAACATTCTGACCCAGATCGGCTTCGTCGTGCTGATCGGATTAGCGGCGAAGAACGCCATCCTGATAGTCGAGTTTGCCAAACAGCTCGAAGAACAAGGGATGGATACGATCACCGCTGCCGTCGAAGCCTGCCGCATGCGGCTGCGTCCCATCATCATGACGTCGCTGGCGTTTACGCTCGGCGTTATCCCGCTCTATATCGCAACGGGCGCCGGCGCCGAGCTGCGCATCGCGCTTGGCACAGCTGTGTTCTGGGGCATGATCGGCGTCACCATCTTCGGTCTGATCTTCACGCCGGTGTTCTACGTCGTCGTTCGTCAGCTCTTCGGCAAAAAAATCACCGCGCCCGACATAAGCGCCGAACCCATTGCCGCGCCAGCGGAGTGATGGTGCAGACACCGCAGACCCTCACAACACCTGCGCCTTGCGCGCTTTCCAGGCAACTTGGCGTTCGCGGACGACATCGAGCCGCGTCCGTTGATCTGGCGTGAGCGGAATATGCTTCATGCGGCGCATCAGCGTATTGAACATATAGCCCGAGCGGAAGAAATAGGGACGAAGCTCAAGGAAGCACAGCGCCGGCTCGACGACCGACGTGTCTCCAACCCTGAACTTAACCAACGCCTCGCTGTACCCACCCGGAAAGGCGAGATGATTGATGCGCGCATGAAACTCCGCGCAGGACGCCCGCCAAGCGGCCAGACCGGTGGCAGACGTGCTGCGATCTTTCACCGTCTCATGAATGCGCGCGTGCAGACGCACGATCTCGGTGGCGTTTTGTTGCATGCGGTCTTTGATCCGAGCGGACGTCATGGCCCGTTCTGCGCACCCCATACCTTAGCCGGCAATCGGCACCTGATCAGCTTCAGCCGGCGGCGTCAGCCACCTGGCAATCCCTGTCGCCGCCGCCTTGCCTGTTGCAAAACTGGCCTGCAGCAGATAGCCGCCCGTCGGCGCGTCCCAGTCCAGCATCTCGCCGGCAACGAATACACCGGGCTTTTTCTTGAGCATGAACTGCCCATCAATCTCAGCAAGCGCGATACCACCTGCCGACGAGATCGCACGTTCGAGACCGGAGAAACCAGTCACCGTCACCGGCACCGATTTGATTGCCTCAGCGAGGGCTTCCGGCTCAGCCGCCAACGTCCGGCCAAAACCTTCATGCAGCAGCGCAATCATCACCGGCGGCAACCCAACCGTTTTGCGCAAATGGTTAGACAGCGTCTGCTTGCCACGTGGCTTGGAGAGCGCACGCGCCAACTCAGCCACCGTCATGCCCGGCTTCAAATCTAGCGCCAGCGTCACCGGCGCACCACCTTTCGCAGCCAGTGCCACCCGGATCGCCGCACCAACGGCATAAACAGCCCCCCCCTCAAGACCGGCACGTGTGACCATCGCCTCGCCCAGCACTTGCGGGTCGCGGCCAACCGTGACGCCCAGCCGCTTCAGCGGCGCACCCGCGAATTTCTCGCGCAAAAATGCAGACCAAACCACATGCACACCTGCATTCGATGGCTGCCATGGCATAATCTCGATGCCAGCGGCGCCCAACAAGCCGGTCCAAGCCCCATCGGAGCCCAAGCGCGGCCAGCTTGCGCCACCCAACGCCAGCAACGTTGCCTCCGCAGCGCGCACGTGTTCAATCCCATCGCGCTCCCGCTTAAACCGCGCGGCGCCGCTCGCATCCCAACCAAGCCACCGCTCGCCAGTCACAATCTCAACGCCCTGTGCGCCCAACCGCGTCAACCACGCCCGCAGCAACGGCGACGCCTTCATGGCCTTGGGAAACACCCGCCCGCTGGAGCCCACAAACGTCTCCTGGCCCAAGCCTTCCGCCCAGGCGATCAACTCATTCGGCCTGAAGCCGTGAATCGCCCCGACAACCGGAGCCGCCGCCGCGCCATAGCGTGTCAGGAAGTCCTTCAGACCCTCAGAATGCGTAAGGTTGAGCCCGCCGCGGCCGGCCATCAGCAGCTTGCGGGCGACGGACGGCATGCGTTCAACCACCGTGACCGCATAACCAGCCGCCGACAGCCGTTCAGCGGCGAACAGCCCGGAGGGTCCACCACCGACGATCAGAACCGTTTTTTTGAGTGCGAGGGTCACCAGTTGCCCGTGTTCGGCATCGAGGCCCACGGCTCGGCCTTGGGCAACGCATCGCCCTTTTGCAGCAGTTCGATCGAAATGTTGTCGGGCGACTTGATGAACGCCATACGGCCCTCGCGCGGTGGCCGGTTGATAGTCACACCCGCCGCCTGCAACTTGGCACACAACGCATAGATATCGTCGACCTCGAAGGCGAGGTGGCCGAAATTCCGGCCGCCACCGTACGTTTCCGGATCGTAGTTGTAAGTCAGTTCCAGCAGCGGCGCCTTATCCTTCACGCCGGCCGCCTTGTCTTGCGGTGCAGCAAGAAATACGAGCGTGAATTTACCGGCGGGGTTATCGACCCGGCGCACTTCTTCCATTCCAAGCTTCGTGCAGTAGAAGTCCAGGCTCTTCGCGATGTCGGTCACGCGGACCATCGTGTGCAGATAGCGCATTGGTCTTCCATCCCTAACTGGCATTCGCTGCAGTCCTACCCGCAGCGCTCGAGTTTCGATACTGTGGCATGAACACCACAATCTCCATAGAACCCGCCCCATCCTCTATGACGCACGTATAAACCTGACCGGCGCCCCACTCCCAAAGTCGGTGATTTCGAGGTGGAAAAAGAATCAGAAGCCGCTTATGCGAGTCATCTCCAGAAATCTAAAATATTGAAATTGAACAATTTCGCGAGGAATTCGGCTGTGGAAAAAGCCTCCTAGTGCACCGCCACAAACAACGCCGGTTTGGGGGCCGAAGGACGCTCACCCCCCGCCTTGCCGATACCTGTCAAGTCGCCCTGTTTTCAGCCGATCGGACCCTCAAATCGGGCCGGCATCACCTGTCAAGGCAACTTTTGCAACAGTCCGCGCCAGGCCAGCTGTTGGTTAACGAAGGGGTTTCATTCCCAACCAATCTTGGTATTTAACGCTTGTATCCGGGTTGATTCGGTGAGGGCAGAGGGCAAAACTACCCTCGGCGATTTCGACCCTGGTGCGGAGCAACAACGGTTGCGCTGCGTAATAACTCAGTTGCAATGTAACAGCGGGGTACTGCTGATGAATACCGAGAACGGCCCGAAAGACTTGACGGGCACCCAGCCGGATCTGAGCCAGGAGCTGCAAAATGCCGCTCCTATCGATGTATTCGAAATCGCCGGCACGATTAAATGGTTTGATGCATCAAAGGGTTACGGATTTATCGTGCCCGATAATGGCCTCGCCGATGTCCTTCTGCACGTCACGTGTCTCCGCGCTGGTGGCCACCAGGTTGCCTACGAAGGTGCGCGCGTCCACTGCGAAGTTCTCCGCCGCCCGCGGGGCTTGCAAGCTTTCCGCATTTTGAGCATGGATGAGAGCACGGCAATCCACCCTTCGCAACTGCCACAACGCACGCATGTGCAGGTGCGGCCGGAGAGCGAGTGGGAGAGAGCCATGGTCAAATGGTTCAACAGGGTGCGCGGCTTTGGATTCCTTACACGCGGAGATGGCACTGCTGATATCTTCGTCCACATGGAGACGCTGCGGCGGTTTGGCTTTACGGAACTTCGCCCTGGCCAGGTTGTGTATGTGCGCCACGGCGGCGGCTCTAAAGGCTGCATGGCAGCTGAACTTCGCCCCGACGGTCAGGTTCCCGGTCCGCTTTCGCACTGATAGGCAACATAGGGGTGCGCTCAGCGCATCCATTTTTGGGGTCGCGCGTCGCGCGGCCCTTTTTGCGTTGGTTTGGGCGGCAGCCATACTTGCCTCGCCCGTGTCGAGTGAGGCGCAGATGCGGCGGGAGACCCTGACGCTGGTAACCGCAAGCGGCGAGCGCAAGATCGAAGTTGAAGTTGCCCGCACGCTCGATGAGCAGGCCAAAGGCCTGATGTTCCGAACCGAACTAGCCGATTCCAGCGGTATGCTATTCCCCTATGCACCACCGCGGGAACTCACCATGTGGATGAAGAACACTTACATTCCCTTGGACATGGTGTTCATCTTGCCCAACGGGGTCGTCCATCGCATCGAAGTTCGCACCGAGCCCTTGTCTGAGGCTATTATTTCATCGGGCGCGCCTGCCGCTGCCGTTTTGGAACTTGCGGGCGGTGCAGCCGAGCGGCTGGGCCTCAAAGCCGGTGATCGCGTACTGCATTCGCATTTTGGCGGGAAGTAGCGCGTGGGACGAACGGAGCAAGCAGCGCGGCCTCTGTTCGGTATCTCGCGCCCGGTATCTCTCGAAGCCCTATGACACTCGCGCGCCAACTCGAACTGAAGCATCAACTCGCTTGCGACGCACGCGCAGCGGGCTTCGATCTGATGCGCGTAACCAAGCCCGCCGCCATTGGCCAGGCTGGCGAGCGGCTCCGCCATTTCCTTCAAGACAACCACCACGGCACCATGGCGTGGCTGGCAACGCACGCCGACCGCCGCGCCGATCCACACGTCCTGTGGCCGGAGGCGCGCAGCATTTTGATGTTCGGTCTCAGCTACGCGCCTGACGAAAACCCGATTGCAACCGCAGTCCCAGCGCAGCGCGGCGTTATCTCTGCGTACGCACGCGGACGCGACTACCACGACCTCGTCAAGAAAGGCCTCAAGCGCGTCGCCCGCCTGCTGGCCGCCGAAACCGGCGCAGACGTCAAAGTATTTGTCGACACAGCGCCGCTGATGGAAAAACCGCTCGCCCAGGCGGCGGGAATCGGCTGGCAAGGCAAACATACCAATCTCGTGTCACGAACCGCGGGTGGATCGTGGTTGTTTCTTGGAGCCATTCTGACCACCGCCGAATTGCCACCCGATGAGCCCGAAGCCGACCATTGCGGGTCGTGCCGGCGATGCCTGGACGCCTGCCCAACGGCTGCATTTCCGGCGCCTTACCAGCTCGATGCACGGCGTTGCATTGCCTACCTCACCATCGAGCATGCCGGTCCCATCCCGCAGGAGTTCCGGCGCGCCATCGGCAATCGCGTGTTCGGCTGCGACGACTGTCTGGCGGTGTGCCCATGGAACAAGTTCGCGGCGGCTGCACGCGATCAGCGGCTGGCGGCAAAGGCAGAAACCGCCAACCCACCACTGGCCGAGTTGATCACGCTTGACGACGCACAATTCCGGACGCGCTTTGCGGGAACGCCCATCAAGCGGACCGGTCGCAACCGTTTCGTCCGCAATGTGCTGATTGCCGTCGGCAACGCTGGCGACAAAAGCCTGCTCCCGGCAGTCGTCCGTTTGTTGGACGATTCTGCGCCGGTGGTGCGCGGTGCTGCGGTGTGGGCGCTGACACAGCTGGCCGATCAGAGCGCATGGGCTGCTGCACGGGCACGGCACCTGCCATTGGAACCCGACGAAAGCGTTCGGGATGAATGGACGCGCAGTGTTACCGGCGAGGTCCCAGCATGATCAAAGCCAGCAACGGCCTGCAGCAGACGCAAAAAAAGCTCTTCTGTTTCGGCTACGGCTACTGCGCCGAGGTACTCGGCGACCGGCTGCTGACATCAGACCATGCCCTTGCGATCGCGGGAACACGGCGAACGAGTTCGGCAACGCCGCATCCCTCTGTCGCCCTATCGGCCTTCGATGGCACCGCACGCGCGCCCCACATCGCAGCCCTCTTGCAGGGCACCACCCATCTGCTGCTCTCGATCCCGCCCGATGATCAGGGTGACCCAGCGCTACGCTGGCATGGCGCCGATCTGGCCGCGCTCCCATCACTCGTCTGGCTCGGGTATCTGTCCACGGTCGGTGTCTATGGAGATGCCGCGGGCGGCGTGATTGACGAGACGGCGCCACTCCACCCTAAGAGTGCGCGTGGCGCTCGGCGCGTTTTAGCCGAGGAACAGTGGCGTGCGTTTGGGCGCGAAACCAGCAAACGTGTCGAGATCTTCCGGCTGCCAGGGATCTACGGACCGGGCCGGAGCGCCATCGACGCTGTGCTGGACGGCACCGCGCGGCGCATTATCAAACCTGGCCAGGTCTTCAACCGTATCCATGTAGCCGACATCGCCGCGACGCTCGCGCGGGCCATGGCCTTGGCCAGCGCTGACATTCCCACCGGCTTCGATACCTACAATGTGGTAGACGACGAGCCAGCCCCGCCCCAAGACGTTGTAGCGTACGCCGCCCGGTTGCTCGGGATGCAACCGCCCCCTGAAATTCCGTTTGCAGACGCGCAGTTATCACCCATGGCGCAGAGCTTCTATGGCGAGAGCAAACGGGTAGACAATCGCCGCCTGAAGACCGCGCTCGGCGTCAAGCTCGCTTACCCTACCTACCGAGAGGGGCTTGCGGCGATCCAGCGTGGCGGCTGATACTTCAGTTTCGCCCAAGTCCCGCTGTCGTCCGGCGGGTTTTGCCTCTTTTTGGCCGCAGAGCATCCGCAAACGCCGTGCCGCTCGTTCGGAGCAGTCTTCCTGGGGACCCGCCATGATCCGACTCCAAAGGGCCGTGCTCGGCATTCTCATTGTGATGTCTGGACCTGTGCGTGCATCAGACGAGATCAAAATGCCGCCAGAGGTGACACCCGCCTTACGGGCAGCCTGCGAAGCGGACGTGCGGCGGCTGTGCATTACGGCCGAATCGACCATTCAAAGTGTGAAACAGTGCGTGCTGGCCAAGTTTCTGAAACTTGGCCGCAAGTGCCAGATGGAGATTGCTTCGGCCGGATTTGCGCCCTGAGCGACACGACCGTTCCGCCCGGCAACCGCGAGCCGTTGCGCCTGTCAATCCCTAAGCTGTCCACACCTTTGTTTCTTCGTTCAGGTATGGTTCAGGCACCACACGCCATGGTGTTGCCATAGGAAAGGCAGAGAAAGTCCTAGTCCGATAAGGACAGGGGCAAGTGGTCTGAGCCGGGAAAATTGCTCATGCCACTGGAATTCCAAGACCTGCACTCAAGACCTTCAAGAATTTTCAAACTGCCACACCGGCACGGGCGAGGGACGATGAGCAGAGGGATCGGGACGATCACGGCGATGCGCGCGTTTCGCGCATCGGCGGCGTCAATGCCTGCGGCGAAAGCCATGCTGGCAAGTTTAGCGCTCACTGCATTGTGCGCAACAGGTCCGGCAGCGGCTGCAGACGCGCCGCCAGCCAGTAAGTTCAGCGAGAGCGAACTGCTCGATGCCGCGCGCAAAGCCGCGTCAGCCACCGAAAGTCGGCCCGTCAACATCGGCACCCCTCCTGCTGACGAGTTGCGCATCCTCGAAGCGCGCCGCGAAGCCGAACTGAAGCGGTTGTCCGAAAAGCTCAAACGCGCCGCCGAAGCGCGTGGCCCTAAAGCCGCCGAAGTCTTCACCACGCCAGCCTGGACGACTGAAGTCGTCGCCGCTCCGGCCGATGGTCTCGATCTTAAGCAGCGCTCCGCACTTGGCGCGCAATCCGGCACCGGTTCTGCAGCCACATCGCTGGACTTCGGGCTCAAAGGCCGGGCCACGATCTTGATGGTTCTCGCAGCGAGCGACGGCCGGCCGATCAACTCAGAACGCGCCGCCGATCCGATTCTCTGCCTGACCGAAGGCTGCTACGTTTCGAACGGCGCGCAGGCGCAAGCCTCCTACCATTCCTTCAGCCAGAGCTTGAGCCTGACCGGTCGCATCGGCCGCGGCGCTGGCGCTTGTAACCACTCACGCACCTGCGTGTTCCGCGATGTCGATCTCGGCACAGCCACCGCGCTCGTCCAGCCCATTGACCTGAAACTCGTCCGTCATGACCGCCGCGAGCCACGCGAAGTGTCCATCGACAGCACCTGCCGCGTCATCGAGGGACGTCTCTCATGCAGCCGTCCAGTTCGCACCGCTACCTACACTTTGTGGGTCGTGCCCGAACATGTGGCGCGCGAGATCGGGTCAGACAAGCTGGCCAACGCCGTCAGCGACGGCCTTCTGACGTCGCGGACTGCCGAACTGCCCTGGGCGCAGCAATAAGCGCGGGCGCGTGATCACACGCCCCGCACGCCGTGACATGATCGTCCGCATCGGTCGCAGTGTCCGTTTTGCCCGGCTGCTCGATACGTCCATTGCCGGCGCGATCTGGGACCAGCTGCCAGCGTATGGCGAGGCCGAGCGCACAATCGATGGTGCGCTTGCCATCGTCTTCGAACTGTCCACAACGTTGACGCCGCCGGTCGCTGCTGGCCCGCTGGACCGTTCAGCAATCACCTATTGCCTGCTCACGCGCCGCGTTGTGTTTCCATCAGTGTCGGCGGCTACCAACGGCGCGCTTGTTGCGTGGGCGCGCCTCGCCGAGCCCTACACGCCCCATGCCTTGGATACGGTTGCGCATGGCGCCCGCGTCGCGCTGTTGCATGCGGATTCCTAACCACCTGCTGGCCGGCCATGGTGCAGCGTCCCATCGCCAGGCCAGACTGATTCGCCACACGCAAGCGAACTTTCCGCAGTCTGTTGATATCGAGGAATAACTCCACCCACGGCACCGCAGCCACGCCTCTCGCCGCCCAAATCGACTACACCACCTCCATGACCCAAGCTTCAATTACCCGGTTGTCCCGCAACGCTGCGCCTGCCGTTTCGGACGCCCCGCAAATCACCGCCGATGGGCCTATGCCCTTCCGCACCGCGCCCCACAACATCGAGGCCGAGCAGGCTTTGCTGGGTGCCATTCTTGTGAACAACGAAGCGCACGATCGTGTGTCCGGCTTCCTGCAGCCGGAGCACTTCTTCGATCCCGTGCATGCCGAGATCTACGAGATCGCCGCCAAGCTGATCGGTGCCGGCAAGCAAGCGACGCCGATTACGCTCAAGACGTTCTTCGACCACCACGAACCCATCAATCCCGGGCTCACCGTGCCGCAATACCTCGGCTCGCTGACGGTCAACGCGACAACCATCATCAATGCCAAAGACTATGGGCAAACCGTCTACGACCTCGCCTTGCGCCGTCAGCTGATCACCATCGGCGAGGACATGGTCAACACGGCCTATGACACGCCGATCGACAATCCGCCGGAGACGCAAATCCAAGAGGCCGAAGGCAAACTGTTCTCACTCGCCGAGACCGGCAAGTTCGGCCAGGGCTTCATGGGCTTCAACGATGCCCTGCGCGTCGCCATTGAAATGGCCAACGCGGCCTACGAACGCGACGGTGGTTTGTCCGGCATCTCAACCGGCCTGCGCGATTTGGATGCCCGCATGGGCGGCTTGCAGCGGTCAGACTTGATCGTGCTCGCCGGCCGTCCCTCCATGGGCAAAACCGCGCTCGTCACCAACATCGCCTATAACGTCGCTGACGCCTATCAACGCTCCATCGAAGCGCGGCCGGAACTGGATCGCGATTCAACCGAGCATGACGGCGCCATCGTCGCGTTCTTCAGTCTCGAAATGAGCGCCGAACAGCTCGCCACCCGCATCCTTTCCGAACAAGCGAGTATCCAGTCCGAAAAAATCCGCCGCGGTATGATCGACGAGCGCGAGTTCAAGACCCTGGTCGAAGTCTCCCAACGCATGTCGCAGATCCCACTCTACATCGACCAGACCGGCGGCATCACCATCGCACAGCTCGCCGCCCGCGCCCGCAAACTCAAGCGCCAGAAGGGTCTCGGCCTGTTGATCGTCGACTATCTTCAATTGCTCGCCGGATCCGGCAAATCCTCACAAGCCAATCGCGTACAAGAAATCACCGAAATCACCACCGGCCTCAAGGCGCTCGCCAAAGAATTGGCCGTGCCGATCATCGCGCTTTCGCAGCTGTCCCGTCAGGTCGAGCAGCGCGAAGACAAGCGCCCGCAGCTTTCCGATCTTCGTGAATCGGGCTCCATCGAGCAGGACGCCGACGTCGTCATGTTCGTCTATCGCGAAGAGTACTATGTCGAGCGCCTGAAGCCTGACGAAAGCGATCAAGTCAAATTCCAGGAATGGATGGCGAAGATGCAAGCCATCACTGGCAAGGCCGAAGTCATCCTCGGCAAGTCCCGTCATAGCGCCGTCGGCACCGCCCAGCTCGCCTGGGAAGGCCAGTTCACCCGCTTCTCAGACCTCGCGCGCGAACAATACATGGCCGAGCGGTTGGAATAGAGCGGCGCAATTTAGTCGGTTTGTTGAGCCGCGTTGTAGGTTGGGTTAGCTGCGTTTCAGCGGCGTAACCCAACACATTCCGCACCGCCGTCTCAATGCAGCCGTGCCGCGGCACTGGATTGGGACGCGGCCTCCTGGCCACTCATCTTCACCGCCACGCCATTCAGCATCAGCGTGCCATCGCGCACCGTCAACGCCGCCATCGCGCCATCCTTGAGCGCCCCCGACAAAATCTGCTCTGCCAGCGGATCCTGCACGGCTTTCTGGATCACCCGCTTCAACGGCCGCGCCCCATAAGCGGGATCATAGCCGCGATTGGCGAGCCACGTCCGCGCCGCATCATCCAACGTCAGCGTAATCTTGCGGTCAGCCAGCAGCGCGCGCAGCCGCACCAACTGCACATCAACGATGGCCGCCATCTGCTCGCGCTTCAAACGGTGGAACACAATCGTATCATCGAGCCTGTTCAAAAACTCCGGCCGGAATCGCGTTTTCAATTCAGCCAGCACCAACCCCTTCGCGTCATTGAAACTCGCATCATCCGTGGCAGCCACGAGATACTCAGAGCCAATGTTCGACGTGAGAATGATCAGCGTATTCTTGAAGTCCACCGTGCGCCCCTGCCCATCCGTCAACCGCCCGTCATCAAGCACCTGCAGCAGCACATTGAACACATCCGGATGCGCCTTCTCGATCTCGTCGAACAGGATCACCTGATACGGCCGCCGCCGCACAGCCTCCGTCAGCGCACCACCTTCGTCGTAGCCGACATAACCAGGCGGCGCACCGATCAGCCGCGCGACCGAGTGCTTCTCCATGTACTCGCTCATGTCCATGCGAACCATGGCGCTGTCATCGTCGAACAAGAACTGCGCAAGCGCTTTGGTGAGCTCCGTCTTGCCAACGCCAGTCGGCCCTAGAAACAAGAACGAACCGAGTGGGCGATTGGGGTCTTGCAGCCCCGCACGCGCCCGGCGCACCGCCGTCGAGACAGCCTGCACGGCGTCCTCCTGCCCGATAACGCGCTTGCCGATCTCCAGCTCCATGCGCAGCAACTTGTCGCGCTCGCCTTCAAGCATTCGATCAACAGGCACGCCCGTCCAACGCGAGATAACACCGGCAATATGGTCAGCGGTCACCGCCTCCTCGACCATCGCCTTGGCCGCGCCACGGCTGGCGTTACCCTGCTCGAGCGCGGCAAGTTTCTTTTCCAACCCTGGAATAACGCCATAGGCCAGCTCGCCTGCGCGCGCGAGATTGCCTTTGCGCTGCGCCAGCTCTAACTCCGTGCGTGCTGCGTCCAGCTCTTCCTTGAGCTTACGCGCACCGCCGAGTTTATCCTTCTCAGCCCGCCAGCGCGTCGTCAGCGCCGTTGCCGTCTCTTCCAGCTGCGCAATCTCTCCCTCGAGCTTGCCAAGCCTGTCACGCGAAGCAGCATCTGTTTCTTTCTTCAACGCCTCACGCTCGATCTTCAGCTGAATAAGCCGGCGATCAGCCTCGTCCAGCGCTTCGGGCTTGCTGTCGACTTGCATCCGCAGCCGCGACGCCGCTTCATCCATCAGATCAATCGCCTTGTCCGGCAGAAAGCGATCCGTGATGTAGCGATGCGACAGCGTGGCCGCAGCGACCAACGCGTTGTCCGTGATCCGCACGCCATGATGCAGCTCGTACTTCTCCTTCAAGCCGCGCAAGATCGAAACCGTATCTTCCACCGTCGGTTCAGTGACAAAAATCGGCTGAAACCGGCGCGCAAGCGCCGCATCTTTCTCAATGTGCTTGCGATACTCATCGAGCGTCGTCGCACCAACGCAATGCAGCTCACCACGCGCCAGCGCCGGCTTCAGCATGTTGGACGCATCCATCGCGCCCTCAGACTTGCCAGCCCCGATGATGGTATGCAGCTCGTCAATAAACAAAACGATGCTGCCAGCCGCCGCCTGCACTTCCGACAGCACTGCTTTCAGTCGCTCCTCGAACTCCCCGCGATACTTCGCACCCGCGATCAGCGAACCCATATCGAGCGACAGCAGCCGCTTGTCCTTGAGGCTTTCGGGCACGTCGCCGTTGATGATGCGCAGGGCCAAGCCTTCCGCGATCGCCGTTTTGCCGACGCCGGGCTCACCGATCAACACGGGATTGTTCTTGGTGCGCCGCGAGAGCACCTGGATCGTGCGGCGGATTTCCTCGTCACGGCCGATGACGGGATCGAGCTTGCCTTCAGCGGCCGCAGCCGTCAGATCGCGCGCATACCGCTTCAGGCTATCGTACTGCGCTTCCGCGCCAGCGCTGTCTGCCGTGCGGCCCTTGCGGATATCGTTGATGGCGGCGTTCAGCGTCTGCGGTGTAGTGCCGGCCGCCTTCAACAACGCGCTGGTTTCCGCGGACGGCTCCAACGCCAACGCCATCAGCAACCGCTCGACAGTAACGAACGTATCGCCAGCCTTCTTGGCAATCTGCTCTGCTTGCTCGAAGACTTTGCCCAGCTCGGGGGCCATGTAGACTTGCCCGGCACCACCACCAGAAATCTTCGCCCGCTTGGCAATCGCCCGTTCGTTGGCGGCGTATGCCTCCGCGCGCCGGCCACCCGCCCGGTCAATCAACCCAGCAGCCAAGCCCTCCGGATCATCGAGCAAAACTTTCAACAAGTGATCGGAACCGAGCTGCTGGTGGCCCTCCCTTTGCGCGAGGGACTGGGCCGCTTGGATAAAGCCCTTGGCGCGATCCGAATAGGTTTCGAGGTTCATGGGGTCTGGTCTCCACCCGCTGGGCCGCCCCAAAGCGACGGCACCAGCTGTGCACTATAATCCTACGCGCCCCTTGCGGCAGCGCTGCATAGGAAATGGGGAGTGCAGCGCGCCACTTAAAGGGGGTTTGGCCTTCTAAATTGGCACGAAAAAAGACGCGCCGTAGGGCCGTTGTGAGTTCACCCCCGCCAACGGCCGTCCGGGATGAAGGCATCAGCGGGCAGGCCAACCTGATAGAGATAGACCCAAACGCGCCGGGTGCCACCGTCAGCCATGATCACATCACGCTCGACACGTGCGTAAACATCGGGCGGCGCGCCGCTGCTGCCGCCTTGTGTAAGGCCTTCATATTCGTCCAGCCATGCCAGCGAGCGAGCCGGATCGTTCAGTTGATAAACCTCGCCATGAACATGATCACTCGGATCGACCGGCGGCCGCAAGCCCGGATACCAGCTCACCCGATACAGCCGCCCGGCGATCTCCGCTGGCCCCAGCAACAGCGCCTCCACCCGTAATCGACGGCCTTGCGGATGAGCTTGCGCCGTCACCAGCGATCCATAAACAAACAGGCAACTGCTCATAGGGGTTTTCCTGGGACGTTCTCACGAGGATCGCTAACCAGTCCGCTGCAGCGTTGGGGGTTGTTAAGCATTCTTTCGGCGGCCTTGGCCAGAGATGGCATTCTGCGCTAAACGAGCGCCAAATCTCTCATCCCACGCCGCGCCGCTCACCGGAGACCCGCCATGGCCCGCATCACCCTTCGCCAGTTGCTCGACCACGCCGCCGAGCACAGCTATGGCGTTCCAGCCTTCAATATCAACAACATGGAGCAGGCCCTCGCGATCATGAGCGCGGCGAATGCGGTTGATGCGCCGGTGATCATTCAGGCGAGCCGTGGTGCGCGCAGCTATGCCAACGACATCATGCTCAAGCACATGATGGACGCTGTGACGGAGATTTATCCGCACATTCCCGTCTGCGTGCATCTCGACCACGGCAACGAGCCGGCCACCTGCATGACCGCGATCCAGGCCGGGTTTACGTCTGTCATGATGGACGGGTCGCTGGATGCGTCGGGCTCGAAGCCTGCCGATTGGGACTACAACGTCGCAGTGACGAAGAAGGTTTGCGAGATTTCGCATCTCGGCGGCATCTCGGTGGAAGGCGAGCTGGGCGTGCTTGGCTCGCTGGAGACGGGCAAGGGTGACAAGGAAGACGGGCATGGCACGGATGACACGCTCAGCCATGATCAGCTGCTGACGAACCCGGACGAAGCGGTCAAGTTCGTACGCGAGACGGAAGTCGATGCGCTGGCGATTGCCATGGGTACCAGCCACGGCGCCTATAAGTTCTCGCGCAAGCCTGACGGCAAGGTGCTGGCGATGAACGTCATCGAAGAGATCCACCGCAAACTGCCTGAGACGCACCTCGTGATGCACGGCTCGTCGTCGGTGCCGCAGGACCTGCAGGACATCATCAACAAGTTCGGCGGCAAGATGAAGCCGACGTGGGGCGTGCCGGTGGAAGAGATCCAGCGCGGCATCAAGCACGGCGTCCGCAAGATCAACATCGACACCGACAACCGCATGGCCATGACCGGCCAGATCCGCAAGGTGCTGGCCGAAAACCCCGGCGAGTTCGATCCGCGCAAGTATCTGAAGCCCGCCATGGACGCCATGACCGCGCTCTGCAAGCAGCGCCTGCAGGAGTTCAACACGGCAGGCCAGGCGAGCAAGATCAAGCGCGTGGCGACACTGTCAGAGATGGCGGCGCGTTATAAGAAGGGTGAGTTGCGGCCGAAGGTGGCGTGAGGAGACGAAGGTTCGTAGGGCGCAAGAGGACGCGCTTCAGCGTCCGTATTGCGCCGAACTGCAGGCGCGGAGTTTCAATTTTTGCGGTGCCCTCGCTAGCAGCTGTGCGAGGCGGGAGGCGGATTTGGTCTGTAGCGGCCAAGTGTGGATGCAAACGACGCTCACCTAGATTCATTTGAAATGCAGGCTCGTGGACGCGTCCACGAGCCAGATTGCCCACGAGAGCCCGTAGCGGGCGTCAGGTTAGGCCGCGCTTTGCAGCCTGCATGTAGTGACTATGGTGATTTGAGCGGGTGCGAAAATGTAAATCCTAAAAAACAGCGCAAGAAGTTGTAGGTTGGGCTAGCGCGGGCTCCGAACCCGCCATTCGCGCCGGCGCTTGCCGCGCGTAACCCAACATTGTTGACTGGCGAGCGTGGTGTTGGGTTACGCGCGGGGCCAACTCGGAGGCTGTATTGCAAGCCCCGCGAGCGCGCCAACCCAACCTACGAATCCCGCCTGCCGCCGTTTACGCTCGGGGGCACCTCTACGTGTCGACTTGCTCGGTACAAAGCTTGCGGTCATGCTCCAATACCAGCCCCCTCACACACCCACAAACACCAGATCCAACGCGCGCCGCACGTCCCATTCGCGGTCTTTGGCGGATGCGACGACGGTGCCGATATCTTTGCGGGTCAGGACGCTGAGGCGATCGGTGATGAGGCGGTAGCGCTTGCCGGCGAATTCGAATTCCGGGCGCAGTTTGCTGAGTGCGGGCAGTGCATCAAGCGGCACGAGCGGGGCGACGATGCAGGTGTCGACGGCGTCCAGCAAATCGGCTTGCAGGATTATTACGAGAGCCGTCGTGCGCTTGGTTCCGGCCGCTGGGCGCAGCCGGCAAATATCGAACTGGCGCATCACCACACCCGATAGGCGTCGCACCACAGACCGTTGCGCTCGAGTTCGGCGTTGCTCTCGGCGATCGCCTCACGGTTTTCGGCTTTCCACTGCGCTTCGCGGTGGGCTTTGAGTTCGGCGCGGAGGGCGCGTTCGAGGACGCCTGATAGGTTGACGCCAGCGGCCTTTGCTTGGGCTGCCAGCTCAGGGTCTACCGTGACGTTGATGGCTTTCTTTTTGGGCGTGCTGCCGTCTGCCATGGTCGGTTTTCACAACCTCAATGCGCATCGATGATGTGGATTATAGATGGGCATTCCGGCCGTTGCAAGTTGACGGCGAGGGCGCGCGCCGCTCCCGGATTGCAAAAACGGCGCGCCCCGTCACCGGTGTCGCGCCGCACTGCATCCGTCATGGGCAACGATCAGCCCTTCGGCTTCGCATCGGCTGGTGCCGCGTCGTTGTGGGCGGCGCGTTCAGCGACAGCGGCTGCCGTGTCCGCGGCCGTCGGTGTGCCGGCGCATGCGTTTGCCGCTGCACAGGCCGTGCGCATCATCGATGGTGCGTTACCCCGTCGCCCAGACATCAGTAAAGTAACGGCCGCTCGTCGCTAAGGCTTCGACTTTTGCGTCTGCTGCGGCAGCACCCAGCCCCGACTTCTTGGCGAATATCTCCACGAACGCCTGCCGCACCGCCGGCGCCATCTTGCTGGCATCACCGCAGACGTAGATCACAGCGCCGCGCTCCAAGAGCGACCAGAGCTGATCAGCCTCCGCCTTGATCAAATCCTGCACATACTGCTTCGGCGTCCCTTCCGCGCGCGAGAACGCTACGTGCAACCGCGCCAGACCTTGCGCCTCAAACGCTTTCAATTCGTCCGCGTAGATGAAATCCTGGTCCGGACGGCGGCAACCGAAGAACAACTCCGCCGCGCCCACCGTCTCGCCTTTGGCTTTCAGCGCGCCGCGCTCTTGCAAGAATCCGCGGAAGGGCGCGAGCCCGGTCCCCGGCCCGATCATGATCACCGGCACGCTTGGATCGGCCGGCAACCGGAACGCCGATTTCGTATCCTTCACAAACGAAAACACCACGTCGCCCTTGCGGTGCGGCCGCAGGAAGTTGGAGCACACGCCTTGGTAAGTCCCGCTGCCGCTGCGGTGTGGTTCGTCCACCACCGCCACCGTTATGCTGCACGCGGTTGGCGCTGCGAGCGGCGACGACGAGATCGAATAGTAGCGCGGCCGCAGTGCCGGCAGCATTTCGAGGAACACATTGAGCGGCAGTTCGCATGCCTTGTGCTCTTCCAACAGATCAAGCACCGAGCGGCGTTTGCTGAACACCTCCTGCCGATACTTGGCCTGTCCAGCCTCGGTCTCGGCTGACAGTGCCGTCAGTTTTGGGCCTGTATGCGGGCATCGCGTATGCGCTGCCATGATCTGGATCTGCTTACGGCTGGCGGTCTCCTGCAGCTCCACATAGTCCGACAACAGGAAGAACAAGCGCATCGGCTTATCGACCGGGAGGTGTCCCTTGCGTCCGCCGGGTGCCCGTAGCACGACCTGTGCCTCGGGCTCGATGCCAAACCGCGCGCATACGCGGCGCACAAGTGAAGTCATGTTGCGTGGTAGGACGCCGAGATGATCGCCAGCCTTGTAGGTTTCGCCCGGAGGCAGCTCGATCTCGATGTGTCGTGTGGAACGTGGCGACGGCGCAGTGCCCGTTTTTGTGTGCAGCTCGCGATTGAGCGCGACCTTCATTGTGTGCGCGCCGAGGCTATCGACGAACGGGCTCACCTCGCGTTCGGATATCACCTCCAAAGCGTAGGCGTCGGCCTTCGATGATGCATCGGCGAGGCCGACGTTGAAATCCTTGGCCAGTGTGCTCCACACCGGCGCATACCAGTTCTGGAACTGACCATCGAAATCATCGCGTGCATCGCCTTCACCCATCGGCAGCAGCCGTTGCGCGCCGTGCTCGGCGAGTTTGGCATCGATCATGCGTGGCACCGTCTGGAACGTCGCCGACCAGTCGCGGTTGCCACAGCCGAACACGCCAAAGCGCACATCCTTCAGCGCATCCGGGCCACCCACACCATTCGACAGCCAACTGCAGAACGCACCAGCGTTGTCCGGTGCCATACCATTGTAGGACGCACAGGCGATCAGCACGGCACCTTTTGCAGGCAGCTTGGCTTTGTAATCGTCAAGCGGCGCCAGTGTTGTCGCAAAGCCGTTGGCGTCGCCTTCTTCGGCAATCTGCCGTGCAAGTCCTTCGGCAGTGCCAAGGTTGGAACCATAGAGAACCAACAGTGGCGTGTCGTGCGTTGGACGACTGGCAGCCCGGACTTTCGCAGCCGCGGTGTCCGCCGTCGCTGCGCCGTTCGCTGCAGCCGCCGGGCGGATCCCGCCGGTCTGTGTGCGGCCAGCACGCTGACGCACCCGAATCTTGAAGCCTTCCGGCTTGACCGACAGTGTTTCTTTGAGCTCGAGCTTGTAGCGCTTGTGATCAATCAACTCGAACCGCTGCAGGATCATCGCCAGCACCATGGTCGCTTCCTGCATGGCAAACTGGCGCCCAATGCACGCGCGCTGGCCATTGCCGAACGGCTTGTAGGCATTGACCGGCCGCTTGGCCTCCGCTTCACGCGTGTGATTGTCCGGATCGAACACTTCCGTGCGGTCGCCCCACACCGCCTTGTCACGATGCAGCGCCGGAATGAGAACCACCGTCTGATAAGCCTTCTTGATCTCATATTTGCCGCCGATGACTTCGACGTCCTTATGCGGCGAGACGGCATAAGCAGGCGCCGTCGGCCACAGCCGCAGCGCTTCCTTGAGAACGCGCGACACGTAGTCGAGCTGCGTAACCTGTGCGTAGCTGGGCGTTCCCGAGATATCGTTACCGAGCACCGCGTCGACCTCGGCCACCGCTTTGGCCATGATCGCTGGGTTCTGCAGCATGTAGTACGTCGCAAATGACAACAGCCCGCTGGTCGTCTCATGGCCCGCGATGAGAAACGTGATCGTCTGGTAGCGGATCTGCAGATCGTCCAGACGCTCGCCGGTTTTCTTGTCGACACCGTCGAGCATGTAGCTCAACAGATCGTTCTTGCCCTTGTTGCCTTCCGGGTTGGCGCGCCGTTCCTGGATCACCCGGTCGACCACTTTATTCATGTAGCGGATGTCGGACTTGAGCTTGATATCGCGGTCCTTGCGGATAACGTCTTCCAGCGGCAGGCCGCGCGTGCGCATCGTAATGTCGAGCGCGCGAACCATGGCGTCCACGAACGGGTGGTTTTTTTCGCGATAAAACGAGTTGAAGCGGTAGTCGAAGCCGGCCAGTCCAATCGTATCGAGCGCCAGGCACGTCATATCGTGCGTAACATCGATCTCATCTTCGGAATTCAGGCGGCCCCATTTCTCGACCAACTGCGCTGCAATGTCAGCCATCATCGGGTGATAGCCGACCATCGCGCGCTGCGAGAAATTCGGCAGCAGGATGTTGTGCGCTTTCGACCAGTTTGGTTCGTCGGTGTAGGCCGTGAACAGCCCGTCGCCTGCAAACGCCCGGATGCGCCGCAGCGCCCCGCGCACAGTCTTATCGAACCGCGTCTCATCAGACAGTTCATCCACCAGATCAGCACCTGAAACGACGACGATGGGCTTGCCCATCATGTCGAGCCAGAAGATCGGCCCCAGCTCCTGCGCCATCTTGACCATGTCCTGGATGGGCGATGACGCCCTCAGCGAGAACATGTTGCCCACCACGCGCGTGCGGGGCGGGCAGGGGATGGGATGCAGCGGATTGGTAGTGGACATGGGCCGGGGGATCCTCAAGGCTGCCAGAATTGATTGCGGAATCGATGCCAGTCTTTTGCCGGTATCTTAGGCAACGCAAGCGCGGATCGCCAAGCCTTTCTGTCAACAAGGTAACAGTCCGTACCACGCTCCGCATGTCCACACGGCTCAACCGGCCCGCGCGTGTGCACGGACCGGTTCGAGCTGCGGCATCAAGCAGTCGGGATCAGCGTCAGCGCTTCGGCACCAGCTGGACCGGCGCATCCGCTGGCGTGCTGGCATACCCATCGGCGAGGCGCTGGACGAGCGCTGAAGCATCTTCGGTCGCGGCTGGCTGCGCCATCGGTGCGGCCTTGGACTTCGCGCCGGCTTTGGATTTCCCCGCTGCCGTCGAGCTCGTGCTGATCTTCGTTGTCGTGGTCATCGGTGCAGTGGCCATCTGCGTACCAACCATGTCGCGTACCAGTCGGGTGTCGTCCGCCACTTCTTCCGCCGGCGCCGTCCGGATAATGACGCTCTTGGCATCGTCGTGTTTGCCCTGCAGGCCCAGCACCAGCGAGAGGTTCTGCGACACTTTTGGATCAGCCGCGCCATCGGCTGCGGCTTGCCGCAGCATGGGCTCGGCTTTTTCGGCCTGTCCGTTCATGGCGTGCGCGAGAGCAAGATTATTGAGCACCGCCGGTTGGTTTGGCGAGGCGGCGAGGGCGCGCTCGAACTGCGGGATCGCCTCGCGGTAGCGGCCCTGTTTGGCAAGCACGGTGCCACGTGCGGAGATAACTTTCCAGTCGGGTTGCACCGGATCATCGGCCATGGCGAGCAGCTTCTCTGCAACCGAGAGCTGATCCATTTCCAGGGCAAGCCGGCCATATTCTGAAGCGACAACCTTGTGCGTTGGATTGACCGCATGCGCCTGTTGGATGACACCCAGCGCCTGCTGCTTGGCACCCAGCGCCTTCAGATTGCGCACGTAGTTGATGGCAGCCTGCGGATCGCGCGGCGACTTTTCGAACTGCTTACCCCAGTATTCCGTCGCCTTCTGCAGGTCCGTTTGCGGACCCTTGGCGTCGTTCGTGCTAGCGGTTGAGACCGCCTCAGGCTGTTGGCCAAGGCTGGCGAAGTCGATCGAAGGTGCACCACCTGCGCAGGCACCGAGCGCCAGCGTCAGCAACAGGGCCACCGGGACGGCCAGCCGCTTCGAAAGCGGCGGCGCGCTCTTGGCGGCGCCCGGCGTAAAGCAATCAACGTGCATCTCTGGATCTCCTGGACGCAACATCCCAAAACGGGGCGCGAAAAAAGGGAGGCCAGAGACGCTATGATAAAATCTGGCTGTGTTGGATGATGCCAGAGAGCTTTGAACAATCCGTTAAGTACCGCTCTGAAATGAGCCATTGCTTTAGAAGCCGGCTTTGGCCCGGTCAGCATTGGCATCCGTGCCGGCGCGCGCCCGCCGCGCGGCGTTGACGATTTCGCCTGGTTTGTCTTCTGCCGCTGGCCGCGCTGTCGCTTTGGCCAGAACGCCCCAATAGCCGTGTTGCACCTCCATGCGGTCCTTGTGCGGTCCAGCCATCAGCCACGCGTGGACCTTCGGCAGCTGATAGGCCGGCACGTAGAAAAACAGATGATGCTCCAGGTGATAGTTCACATAGTAAGGCGCTAACGTCAGCCGCTCGAACCGGTTCGCAACCGTCGTGCGCGTGTTGCGCAGCGGGTCCGTGCTATCGGGCACCACCGCATGTTCCGCGATGTTGCGCACCCGCGTAACGACCATGTTCCAGGTCAGGTTTGGCGCGACCCACAGCAGCGGATAAGCCCACCACCCCACGGCTGCCGTCAACGCAACGCCAATGACAACATTCGTCGTAATCTGCGGCCCCAGCGTCGCCCACAGCGACCGCAATCGCACGCTCAACGGCTGTGCATTCGAACCCAACGCATTCTGCAGCTGCGCCTTGCGCTGCTCGAAACCGGTCTGCCCCGTAATGTCGCGGATGAACTTGCGCCGGTAGCTCGCGGACGTGATCGGGAACGGACGCGATAGAATAAGGTCGGGATCCTGGTCTGTTTGCGTGTGCGCATGATGCTTCAAGTGATAGCGGCGATATGCCCGCGTCTCAGCCAGGATCGGATACGCGCAGAACCACTGGCTGAGCCGCAGATTGACCGTCTCATTCGGATGCAACGCCCCGTGCGCGCCGTCATGCATCAGAATAGCCAACCCCAGCTGCCGCGAACCGATGATCACCACCGCAGCCAGCCACGTCAGCGGATTGGGCCAGATCGCCACCAGTGCAACAGCCGCGATGATCGTCGCCCACGCATGCGCCACCATCAGCGCGCCGCGCCACGTCGAACGCTCACGCACTTCGGCCAACTGCTGCTCGGTCAGGAGCGCACGCGCCGCAACCCGCTTGGCGGTGCGCTGTGGATGCAAGGCGACGACGTTGGTCATGGGGCAGACCTTTGTTCGGAAAAGCAACAATCCGAAATGCAAATTGACGTTAACGTTAGACTGAGGCGGGCAAGGCGTCCAGGGCGCAGCAAACAATGCGGCGACGCCATGTCAGGACGGAGCAGCATGCTGTCGGATCCAGATGACCAACTCGGCCTCGGTCAAGTTGCCAGCGGCAAGCGCTTGCATGATCACGGTTGCATCGGGTTCGCTTGCGACAAACGCGACGCCGTTCAACCCGAGAAACGTGAACATCGAGAGAAACGCAACGCGCTTGTTGCCATCAACAAACGGATGGTTTTTTGCAAGGCCAAACCCATAGGCCGCCGTCAGCGCCGCCAAATCGGTTTCACCATATCCCCACTTGTTGCGTGGCCGATCAAGCGCCGACTGCAAAAGACCGGGATCGCGCACACCTGACGCACCACCGAACATGGCCAGTTGCTCGCCGTGGATCGCTAGAACCAAAGCTTCTGGCAGCCAAACGGGTTCGCTCATTTGGCGAGCTCAGTCAGCGTGTTTCGGTACTGTTTCATGCCTTTCCGCGCGATCTCAAGTCCACGCTCGAACGTTTCGTCGTGACGCGACACCGAGAAGCCGTCCGGCCCTTCCGTCACCAGCACGCTATCGCCGCGCTCGAGCCGCAGGCGCGCCAGCAGTTCCTTTGGGAGAATGAGGCCAGTCGAGTTGCCGATCTGCTTGATTTCGAGGCGCATAGGTCAGCTCCGGTCAGACGATAATGTTAGACAAATTGTATAACAGACATTTGCCTCGTTTTCAAGCTTACCTACCGCCCAAACCCGACCCGTCAGCCACCCAAGACACGAGCCCCGGCCATGGCCCAGCCCACTTCTCCCAAAGCCTTCCCCGTCTCCTGGGACCAGTTCCACCGCGATTGCCGCGCCATGGCCTGGCGGCTGGCCGACAAAGGCAAATTCGACGCCATCGTCTGCATCACCCGCGGCGGGCTGGTGCCGGCCGCCATCGTCGCCCGCGAATTGGGCTTGCGGCTGATCGAAACCATCTGCATCGCCAGCTATCACGACTACAAATCCCAAGGTGAACTCCAAACCCTCAAAGGGATTGCGCCCTCCATCGCCGCCATCGGCGACGGCAAGGGCAAAGGCGTCCTCGTCATCGACGACCTGACCGACACTGGCAAAACCGCCAAAGTCGTCCGCGACCTGCTGCCCAACGCGCATTTTGCCACCGTCTATGCCAAGCCCATGGGCGTGCCCCTCATCGACACCTTCGTCACCGAAGTCAGCCAGGACACCTGGATCTATTTCCCTTGGGATCTGGAGCTGAAGTACAGCGAACCGATTGCGAAAGGAACGCAGGGGTAGCGGCATTACGCATCACTAACGGCCCAGGCTCCCGCCTTACCGTTTCTCTCTCAGTCTTCGCCCCAAGAAAATCCCGGGGAGAGCGCGGCTTCAACCGCACCTGTGAGGGCTCACCTTTTAGAGTGAACCCGAGGCCTCGTTTTGCGCACAGCCGCAAAATCCGACCCCAACGGCCGCAGCCGCGCTCTGTGTGCTGAGATTCTTTTTCTCTGGTGAATTTCAACTTTGCCAGTCACCTGGGCATCAGGTGTCACCGCGAGGCGTGCGCCGCTTCTCCGACACCGGTGGACGCGACATGCACGCAGCCGTCTCGCAGGCGAGACAATTCATTTCATTTCACAGCACGCTCGCGGGAGTAAAGCGGTTCTAGACCCACCCCGGGTCCGCGAGTGAAACCAGCATCTCACACGTCGCTGAAAAAGCAACTTATTGGTGTGAATAAGGTTTATTGCGCGTGACACGCCGCTGGGTGCAAACAGTGTCCGCTGATGTCTCAACAACGTCCGTACGCGTGCACACAAGAACAAAACGGTGTGGGCCAGGAGGAGACATTCGGCACACCCTCTATTTGTCATCCTCGGGCTTGTCCCGAGGACCCATTTCTCAGCATGTGAAGTCGGTTGAGAGGCGCGCGAAAGCACCACATCACGCTGTTCTCATGCGCCGCCGCGTGTTGCACTCTGGGTCCTCGGGACAAGCCCGAGGATGACAAGTTGAGAGCAGATGCAGGCGCGACGAGGTCGGCTCAGGCTCAAATCTCACCGTCACGAAGCGGGCTGTCGCGGCACGTTCGGTGTCGGGTTGCCGTCTGATCGCGGCGACTAAAATCAGAGGGATCGGGGCACCCTGTCCCGTGCCGGCCCCTCGTGCCAATGCCCGCGTTGACAGCCCGCCGCTGCATTGCAGGGCGGTGATCGTGCTGCTGCAAGATCACGCCCTGGACCGGCGGGTTACGCGACGCTAACCCGCCCTACGAACCTCGCGCTCCATCGATGCAGCGCGAGACCCGTAGGGTGGGTTAGGTGCGCTTCAGCAGCGCGACCACTTGGAAGTCCCCTTACGGGGTAACCCACCATTGCGGGGCGTTGATCTTTGAGCGGAGAGATCGCGCCCTTTAGTGGCGCGGCCACTTGGGAGTCCGTTGTGGGGCACCTCCCCGTTGACAGCCCCGCTCCAGCGGCCAAACACTCACAACCTGCTCGCGTTGCAGGCCAACTGCCTTGCGGTTGCCATCGGCTGATCCTAGCATCGCGCAATCCCTGCTGATCCTATCGCCCTATCCGCTCTCCCCTCAAAAAGCGACAGCGCGGCGATCCACAGCCTGCGCGAAGTGACGCGCCGCGGCCAGGACGTCATCGGCCTCGCAGTCGAGGTGGTGCGCCGGAATGTTGATGTCGCCAAGGCCGCGACCAGCAAAAAATTTTTGCAGTAGCGACCGTGGCTGCCGGCGGACCACCAGGAACTTACCGTCGACGGCGACATCTGAAATCTCGCTCCACGAGAGCAGTCGGGTCCTGTGGCAGACGGGCCCCGTGATACCGTCCGAAGAAACGGACAGGGCCATCGCGCCACGACGAACGCGCTTCAATGTCAGCGCGAGATCCACCAGCGCCGCCGTCACGAGTGCCAACAGGAAGCTGAATTCAAACCACGAGAAAGGTTTATGAGCGGCGGTCTGGCGACTGAAGATCAAGCGGCGGCTGTCATCGTCGAGGTAAAGTCCCGCCAGCAGCGCGAACAGAAGGAAGAGGGGTAGGATGCGGGCGATGTAGAAACCAGGATACTCGCCGCTGTAGCGCACCACGAAACTGTCTTTGGCCCGCGCAGGAGAGCCGATGAGATCAAACGTGTTGATCATGGGAGCCTCAACGATCCGGCATGAACGCCCACCGAGCCTACCGTGGCAACCTGAAGTTTCCGTAAAATCACCTGTCTGACCGCCGTTTGGGCATTGGCGTGAGATCACTTTAATGAAGAGCGATGAGCGGCAAAATCGTGGCGCGACAGCGGGTGCTCACCCGCTCAACAGCTGCCGTGAACGCAATGGGCCCGCCGGCTGGCGAATGGCCCACTATTGGCCCACTTCAACGTCGTTCGTTTTCTGTTCGTTGACGGACGAAAACGAGCGGTGAGCTGCCGCAAAAAACAGCATCCGGCTCGCTGCCGCCCCTCCCCCAGGTCAAGTGTCCGGCGCTAACCCTCCCTATACGCGCGAAGAGCACTGCGGGAAGAGGGGATAAAAATGCGCCGCGCTTCGACGGCGCCGGCTCAAGTCTCGGCGTCGCGACGCGGGCGGTCGAGTCACTTTCGGCGCCGGCCTATAATCTGATCGCGACGAATGCGCTGGTCCATCTATTAGGGTGCCGCTTCTTGCGCCGGCGCCTCGTGCCCTCCCCGTTGACAGCCTGCCGCCACAGGCCGAACACTCGCAACCTGCGCGCGCCGCGGTAGACTGCCTTGCGGTTGCCATAGGCTGCGCCTAGTTTTGCGTGATCCCAGCCGTCCGGAGCCCCCCGATGCCGCCCTTTTCCCATAGCCTGGCTGCCAAGCTGAGCCGCGCTGGCGCGCTAGCCCTGCTGCTGTCGGCTGGTTTTGGCTATCCGGCCCAACTCTCGGCCCAGGCGCAAGGTCGCGGGCCAACCTCCGTTGCCCCGGTCGCCGAGAAACTCATCGACGCGGTGGTCAACATTTCCACCAGCCAGACCATCAAGGGCTCCAGTGGCATACCACTCCCGAACGTGCCGAAAGGCTCGCCGTTCGAGGAATTCTTCGACGATTTCTTCAACAAAAAAGGCTCCAGCGAGGACCGCAAGGCGTCGTCGCTCGGCTCCGGATTTGTGATCGATGCCAAGGAAGGCATCATCATTACCAACAACCACGTCATCGAGGGTGCTGACGAGATCATCGCCAACTTCAGCGACGGCTCCAAGCTCAAGGTCGAGAAAGTGCTCGGCGTCGACAAAAAGGCCGATCTTGCCGTGCTCAAAGTCACGCCCGGCAAGAAGCCGTTGCTGGCGGTGCCGTTCGGCTCATCGACGAAACTCAAGACCGGCGACTGGGTGCTGGCGATCGGCAACCCGTTTGGCCTGGGCGGGTCGGTCTCCCTCGGCATCATCTCCGCCAAGCAGCGCGATATCAATTCCGGCCCCTACGACGAGTTCTTGCAAACCGACGCGGCCATCAACAAAGGCAACTCCGGCGGGCCATTGTTCAACATGGACGGTGAAGTCATCGGCATCAACACGGCGATCATTTCGCCGACAGGTGGCTCGATTGGCATCGGCTTTGCCGTGCCGTCCGACAGCGCCGTCGTCATCATCGATCAGCTGCGCAAATACGGCGAAGCACGCCGCGGCTGGCTCGGCGTCAAGATCCGCTCAGTCAGTGAAGACATGGCCGCAAGCCTCGGCATGAAGGAACCAACCGGCGCCCTCATAGAAAACGTCACCGCGAATGGCCCTGCCGCTAAGGCCGGCATGCTGGATGGCGATGTGGTCACCAAGTTCGATGGCCGCGACGTGGCCAGCGTGCGCGCGCTGACGCGTGCGGTCGCGCAGACGCAAGTCGAAAAGACCGTCGACGTCGAGATCCTCCGCAAGGGCAAGCCACAAACGCTCAAGATCGCCGTCGGCCGTTTGGTGGAAGAGGAAAAGCCCACCAAAGTCGCTGCCAAAGGCAAAGACGATGGCAAAGGCGACAAGGATAAAACCGACAAAAAGGCGGGCGATGAGCAACAATCGTTTCTTGGCTTGAAACTGACGCTCCTCGACGAAGCACAACGCAAGAAGTTCGGCATCGATGCCAAAGTCAAAGGCGTCGTCGTGCTGGAGGTTGATCCAGCCAGCCCAGCCGCCCAGAAGGGCGTC
Organism: uncultured Alphaproteobacteria bacterium; assembly: GCA_963847145.1. GTDB lineage: Bacteria > Pseudomonadota > Alphaproteobacteria > Rhizobiales > Hyphomicrobiaceae > JABFRJ01. Next base: position 190,622 of record CAWJYN010000007.1, on the reverse strand, counting down.
CGCGTCGGCGATGTGATCGTCGAAGCCGCGCAAGATCAGGTCAATGCCGTCGCCGACGTCGGCACCAGCATTGAGAAGGTCAAAAAAGCCGGGCGCCGCGCCATTCTGCTGCGTCTGGAAGACGGCCGCGGAGACCTCCGCTTTGTGGCCGTGCCGCTGTCGTGAGCAATGGCCTACTGCCGGTGTTGTCCGAGCAAGCGCGCGCCAAGGTCAATCTGACCCTGCGCATCCTCGGCCGCCGCCCGGACGGCTTTCATGAACTCGACAGCATCGTCGCCTTCGCCGGCCTCGGCGACGTCGTCACGCTGACCTTGGGTGCGCCACCAACGGTCAGCGTTGACGGTCCATTCGGCGCCATGATCGACGGTGAAAATCTCGCCACCCGCGCCCTCGCGCTGGTCAGCGCCGCCGCGCCCGATTTGACCACCGGTGCCATCTCCATCGAAAAGCATGTGCCAGTCGCTGCCGGCCTCGGTGGCGGCTCGGCCGATGCCGCAGCCGTCTTGCGTCTGTTACGCCGCGCCAACCCAGCGCGGGCTTCTCAGATCGATTGGCTCGCCATCGCCGCGCAACTCGGCTCCGATGTCCCCGCCTGCGTCGAAAGCCGTCCATGCCGCATGACCGGCCGCGGCGAAACGCTGACCGCCATCGACGGTTTTGCGGCCATCGCCGCCGTACTGGTCAATCCGCAAGTGCCCGTGCCTGCCGGCAAAACACGGCAGGTTTTCCAGCGGCTTGCGGCAGCACCCATCGGCAGTCGAGCCGCCACAACATCCATCCCATGGACCGCGGCGCAAGCCGTCGCCGGCAGCAACGATCTCGAACCGCCTGCCAAAGCCGTCATGCCCGCCATCGCCACCGTCCTCGATGCACTCACGCGCGATCCATTGCCGTCGGCTGCCCGCCTGTCCGGTGCCGGTCCCACCTGCTTTGCGCTCACAGCGACAATGGACGACGCCTACGCCGTGGCCAAGCGCATCAGCCAACAGCACCCGTCGTGGTGGGTGCGCGCAACGACCCTGTCCTAGCGTGCTTCCAGGAAAAGTGTGCAGCGGTTTTCCCGGAAGGTCACGACCAGACAAAGAGGGTCGTTCCTCGGTTCCTTCAAGCGCGCAACGACCCTGTCCTAGCCAGCCCCTACCGGCACTTCGACCAGCGCACGTTCGGCCCGTTGTCGAGGTGGATATGGTTCATGCACGTATACGTGCCGACGCCGCCCTCGTGGTTGGCATACAGCCACTTGGTGACCTTGCCGTATTTGCCGCTCGGCGGCACGAAGTCGACGGCGCGGCAGCTGGCGTGATAGCTCTTGTTACGCGTGCCGCGGATCTGGGCACCGGGCCGGTGCGTCGACACCACCGAGATCGCGCCAAAAGTCTTGCGCACCTGCGCCAGCCGCGCCTTCAGCACGCCCGGCAGACAGCCCTCACTCGTCGATGCACCCCGCGCCTCAGCCGCCGGCGCACCCAGCACCCCACCAGCCAGCACCACCGCCAGCAGCACACCACGTCGCAGCATCATTCCGAAAGTCCTTGGCAGCCCCCGCCCCAACCCACTCCGCAAAACATGCAGCTCGTTAACAGGCTTTAACCTTGGCTCCCCCCGCAACCTGCCGAAGTGGTTAATCCACGGCAGGCAGCGCTTGTGCTGACCCGCATCACGCGCCGATAGTGGCTGCACTTTCCAGAGACCGGGGACAGACCGCCAATGACCACTGCCACCGACTTCGCGCCGCTGTTTGCACCCCGCTCCATCGCCATCATCGGTGCCAGCCAGGACCTGACCCGCATCTCCGGCCAGCCGATCCGCGCGCTGCAGGCCGCCGGCTTCAAAGGCGCCATCCATCTTGTCAATCCGAAATATCCAACGCTGCATGGCCAGACCTGCCACCCGTCCGCAGCCAGCATCGGCGAGCGCGTGGATCTGGCCATCGTCGCTGTCCCGGCCGCTGGCGTGTCCGCGGCCATCCGCGACTGCGGCAAAGCCGGTATCAAGTTCGCCGTCGTCCTCACCGCTGGCTTCCGCGAGACCGGCCCGTCCGGCGTCGCGCTGGAAGCGGATTTGCAGCGCGTCGCACAGGAGGCCGGCGTCCGCGTCGTCGGCCCGAACTGCCAAGGCATGGTCGCGGTGCCGTCGCGCGTGTGGGCCTGCTTCGGCAGCATCTCCGAAGAGATCGATCTCAAGGAAGGCGAGGTCAGTTGCGTCTTCCAGTCCGGCGGCTTCGGCTATGCCATCGTCAACCTCGCCGAAGCCCAAGGCGTCGGCTTCCGCACCTGCATTTCCAGCGGTAACGAAACCGATCTCACCTCACCCGAACTGCTGGAAGCATTCCTCGATGATCCCGGCACCAAGCTGGCCTTCGCTGTCATGGAAGGCACACCGGACGCGCGCCGCCTGCTCGACGTAGGCCGCAAGTCGCTGAGCCTCGGCAAGCCCGTGCTGATCTGGAAAAGTGCCAACACCGAAGCGGGCGCCAAGGCCGCCGCCTCACACACCGCCAACATGACCGGCCGCGCCGACCTCTTCCGCGCCGCCTTCCGCCAGTCAGGTCTCATCGAAGTCGACGACGTCGAACCCATCGTCGACATCGCCAAACTCGTCGCGCAAGGCCGCCGCGCCAAGGGCCGCCGCATCGGAGCGCTGTCGATCTCCGGCGGCTCCGGCATCGTGTTCGCCGACCGGTGTGTGCGCGAGGGACTGACCTTGCCACCGTTCTCCAGCCAAACTGTTGCCGCGCTCAAAAAAATCATTCCAGCCTTCGGCTCCAGCGAAAATCCAGCCGACGTCACCGCCGGCATCTTCAACGACATGGGGCTCTTGACCAAAACGCTCGAAATCGTTCTGCAGGATGACGGCATCGATCAACTGACGATCATGCTCGCGTCGATTCCAGGCGCCCCCGCCGAGCGCGCAGCCGAGGCCATCGCCGCCGCCGCCGCCAAAACCGACAAACCCGTGCATGTCGCCTGGTCCGGCCGGCGCGCCAAGTCGGAGGCCGCCTATCGCATTCTCGAAGCAGCCAAAGTGCCGGTTATTCCGACGCCCGTGCGCCTCGCGCAGGCGGCCGCCATCCTCGCCCGCTTCGAACAGGACCGCACCCGTCTTGGCGGCCGCAGCGCGCCCGCGGCAGCAATACGCAAGGCACATCCCCTGCCGCCAGGCGCCGTGACGCTCAGCGAAGCAGAAAGTAAGGCCCTCCTGGCAGCGCACGGCATCGCCGCGACGCGAGAGGCAGTCGTTGCCGAAGGCGAGAGCTTCGTCGCCAAGCTGGTCAAGCTGAAACCGCCGTTCGCCGTCAAAGTCCTATCGCGCGACATTGCACACAAGTCCGACGTGGGCGGCGTCAAACTCGGCATGCGCGACATGCTCGCCGTCGAGGCGGCGGCCAAAGAAGTCATCGTCAATGCCCGTCGCGCCAAACCGGATGCCAAGATCGACGGCGTGCTCGTGTCGGAGATGGCCTCAGGCCTCGAAGTGTTGATCGGCGTCATCAATGACCCCGCGTTTGGCCCAACAGTTGCGCTCGGCCTCGGTGGCGTGCTGACCGAAGTCTTGCGTGACGTCACCTACCGCATCGCACCCTTCGGCCTCGATGATGCGCGCGACATGATCGGCGAACTCAAGGGCGCCAGGCTTTTCGCCGGCTATCGCGGCCAACCCGCAACAGATACCGAAGCGCTCGCCCGCATGCTGGTCGATGTCTCTGCCATGGCCATCGCGCTCCAGGATCGCCTCGCCGAAATGGATATCAATCCCGTGTTCGTCGGCCCCAAGGGCGCCATCGCCGCCGACGCGCTGGTGGTGCTCAAGTGAGCGGCGCGCTGCCACGGCGTGTCATTGGATCGACCGGACTGGACGTCTCCATCCTCGGCTTCGGCACCATGGCCGTTGGTGGGCAATATGCCGATGTGGACGATGCGGCAGCGCTCGAAACGATCACGGCTGCCCGCGCCGCCGGCATCACGTTCTATGACACGGCCCCGCAGTACGGCTGCGGTCTCGCCGAACAACGCCTCGGCGCCGCACTGCGCGCAAATCCCGATGCACCCTTCGTCATCTCGTCCAAAGTCGGCAAACGCATCGTGCCACTCGGCTCAGGCGGGCAAGCACAACGGACCTTGCATTTCCCCGGCGGCCATGACGCAGCAATGCTGTTCGACTTCACCCGCGATGGCACGTTGCGCATCGTCGAGGACAGCCTCGCCCGTCTCGGCCGCACATCGATCGACATGCTGCTCATCCACGACGTCACGCGCCACTTCCACGGCGACGGGGGCATCGAAGCCGCCATCACCGCCGCGATGGACGGCACACTGCGGGCGCTCCATGAACTCAGAGATGAAGGTGTCGTGCGCGCAATTGGCATCGGCCTCAAAGACATCGATGTCGCTATGCGCTTCGTCGAGGACGGCGATATCGATGTGGCGCTGGTGCCCGGTCGCATGACCTTGATCGATCAATCGGCCCTCACGTCAGGGCTGCTCGATACCTGCGCCAAACATGGCGTCGGTTTCATCGCCGCCGCACCCTTCGACAGCGGCATTCTGGCCACCGGCGCCATCGCCGGCGCCAAATCCGCCTACCAGCCCGCGCCACCGGAAACGCTGGCGCGCGTAGCACAAATCGACCGCGTCTGCCGCGCCCACGGCGTCCCATTGCAAGCCGCAGCCCTGCAATACGCGCTGCGGCACGGAGCCGTTGTCAGCGTGCTCGCCGGCATGAAGACTGCCACCGAGGTGCACAGCAATGTCGCGGCGATCGGCACGCCGATCGCGAACGCGCTATGGAGTGCGCTGGCGGCTGAATGCCAAATTCCCAATGTGGCGGTGTAGCGCTAATAGGCCCGCTCACAACAAGGCGCGACGCGCGAGCGTGACGTAGGTTGGGTCAAGGCGTTAGCCGCGACCCAACATCGGTTGCTGCGAGTGGAAAAGTTGCATCGCGCTTAAACGCTTGACCCAACCAACACACCGATCATTCGCTACTGATCTCAGTTCACTTTCACCTGCGCCTGCCCCGCCGCCCCATCGAGCTTCAGGAACGTATCGACACGCATGCCGGGCAACAACGGTGTCTGGCCCAGCACGTCGATCGTCACATCCAGCACATCCACATCATTCATTTTGCGCGGACCCTTCTGGCCAAGCTTGCTGAGGCTGAGCGCCTGCGCAAATGACGCCACGCGTCCCTCAAAGTCGCGGCCTGGGAAGGCGTCCGACCGCACGACAACAGCTTGCCCGATGCGGATCTTGCCGATGTCACGCTCTTCGATTTCGGCTTTGACACGCAGGCTGCTGACATCACCGAGCACCAGCAGTACGTTCTCCGGCGACGGCGCCACGTTTTCTCCCTGCGTCGCGGCGAGCTGCAGGATCGTCCCGTCCTGTGGCGCCCGGATGCGCGCCCGTTCAGCGGCGGCATCCGCCATCGCCAGATCGGATCGCGCCGCCGCCAGCGCCGCTTCGAGACGCGTTTGCGCAGCAACCGTATCGGCAAGCGCACGCCGCAGCGTCACGCGCGCAGCATCCATGGCTTCGCGCGCCTTGACGACGGTTTCGCGCACCTTGGCGACATCAGCATCGGTGGCCAGGCCAGACCGGCGCGCCACCAGCCAGCGATCAAGCTCGGCGCGGTTGAGGCTGTACAGCCGCTCAGCCAGGAATGCCGCATCCTCAGCCGTGCGCCGCTCGCGTGCAGGGCCGGTAACGTTCTCCGCGTCGCGATCGCGCTTACGCACCGAAGCTTCGGCATCCGCAGCGGCAATCCGCGCTTCAATCTCGCTGTCGTCGAGCCGGATCAATAAATCGCCGGCGACAACTTTCTGGTTCACCGCCACCATCACGTCGGCGATGCGGCCGCCGGCCAAGGGCGATACTTTGACCTCACCACCCTTGGGTTCGACCCGGCCCGGTGCCGACGCGGCCCACACCGCCGTTGTTGGCGCCGCATTGGCTTTCGCCGCCGGCGCCGCCGTCGTTGGCGCCACAGCAGCACGCGCATCGCCGGGGCGGGCAGTGTCGCCGCCACGCGTCGCAACCAGCGCCACAGCGATCGCTGCCACAGCAGCAAGCATCAACGGGCCCAAGGCACTGTCACGGGCGCTATCACGGTTTTGCATCGGACTTCCGTTTCTTATCTCGGGCAATTTGGTGAATGGTTTCGACGCCAGCCGGCACTCGGCTTTCACCGACGATCCGGCCGTCCTCGATTTCGAGAATGCGGTCGGCGTATTGTCTGGTCCGCGGATCATGCGTCACCGCGAGAACCGCGTGCTGTCCCCCCGCCGCCACTTCGGCCAGCAGTTCCATGACCGCATGGCCGTTCTCGCTATCGAGCGCGGCGGTCGGTTCATCGGCCAGGATCACGCTCGGCTTGCCGGCGATGGCGCGTGCCACGGCGACCCGTTGCTGCTCGCCGCCGCTCATATTGGCAGGATACGACTTCAGCCGATGGCCAAGGCCCACCTGCTCCAAGGCTCTCAGCGCGCGCGCATTGGCAACCGGACCGCGCTCGCCGCGCACATCGAGCGCCAGCCGCACGTTCTCTTCTGCCGTCAAGGTCGGGAACAGATTGTAGGACTGGAAGATGAAACCGATGTGGCGGCGCCGGAGATCGGCCAGCGCTTCCGCGCTCAAGCCGGCCGTCGCGTGGCCGGCAACCGACAGCGTTCCGTCGGTCGGCGCGAGAATGCAGCCGAGAATAGACAGTAGCGTCGTTTTGCCGGAGCCGGACGGCCCCATCAGCAACGTGAGTTCGCCCGGCTTGAGCTCCAGCGACACGCCTTTGAGCGCGCGCACGGTGCCTGCCCCCTGCCCGAGGTCTTTGACGATCATGTCCGCGACGAGGACCTGTGCGTGGCTCATCGGTTGAACACCATGGCTGGATCGATCCGCGTCACTTTGCTGATCGCCGCGATCGCCGACACAGTACACATGAAGAGCGTAAGGCCGAACAACAACGCTGCCAGCTCTGGCGTCATCACAATGAGCAGTGGCAGTTCCATGCGCTGCACGGTCAGCACGATCGCGATCGCAATGATCATCCCGAGCACGTAACCGAGCGCCGCCGACAGTGCCGCTTGCGACAGGATAACCTTGTAGATGTAGTTCTTCGACGAGCCGAGCGCGCGCAGCGTAGCGAACTCGTTGAGGTGATCCTTGGTCGACGAATATAACGTTTGTGCGACGATGACAGTTCCCACGATCAGCCCGAGGATGGCACCACCGATGAGCGCAACGCCAGCCCCCGTCGCCAGCAGCCAGTGATTGAGGCTGCGCGAGCGGAACTCCGCTTTCGTCAGCACCTGCTCATCGGGCAACTGTGCCTGGATCGCCGCGCGCACACCTTCAGGCGCAACACCGGGCGCCACTTTGACCAGCACGTAGCTGATCTGGTCTGGGCCAAGTTGCAGCAGCGCACGCGCCCGCGTCAGCGTCGTGAAAATGAACGGTGTGGTCGTGAACGAGCGGATGCCGTCCGTCAGCCCAACGACGCGCACGCGGCCGCCGTTGACCTGCGCCGTCGCGCCAACGCCTGCCACGCCAAAGTCTTCGAGATAAGTGCGATCGATGATCACCGCATCGCGTGCACCAAGATCGGTGACGTCCCCTTGAATGATGTTCCACGGCGCCAGACCGCCATCAGCAGCATCGGATCCAACCAGCACAGACGTCGTGCTGCCACCATCCGGCTTCTTCCAATCCGAAAACGAGGTGATAATGGGCACCGCAGCCACGACACCCGGCGTCGCCAGCGCCGTGAACCGTGCGCGCTGATTGATCGGCTGCGCTTCTTCGAAATTTTTGTTGCCGTATGCCATGATCCAAACGTCGCCATTGGCGCGTTCGATGGTGGATGCGATCATGTGGCACGCACCGAGATAAAGACCGAGCTGCACCGCGATCAGCACGATAGCGAACAAAATACCGATCAGAGTGACAGCAAGCCGCACACGGTCATGCACCAGATTTCGGAAAGCCAGAAGCAGGGTCATAGAACTCGAACTTTGTTAACCAGTCAGCAAGCCGCCAAAAGCCGTCAGATCATTATCAGCCGCGTACTTCAAAAACCTGAATATCACGCCAAGATGTTAATCTCAGTAACGACCTAGTCCTCGGTGGCAGCTGTTACAATCCGTAGAACCGCCGCACCCGTGCGGCGCATACGCGCGGAAGTGCGATATTCGCCCGGCGGTTCTGCAGCACATGACGTATAGCGGATTTCTCGTCGTTGCGTGCAGCAGAGCGTCACTAACGTAAATGCGGGGCCAAACGTGCAATTCATCATGCATCATCAGCGCGATTGTGCATCGGCACCATGATAGTGCATCAAAGCCGGGAGGTATTCGACTGTCCGCGCGCCATATCAACCGCGAACTGTACCGTCGGAGTTTCCAGGCCTCGAAATTGCCGCATTCAAAGCCAGATACCGCCTCATTGTGTCCAAGTTTTGTTGGCCATTTTAGAGCCAGCGAGGATATTCACCATGACCCACTCGATATCACGGTTCCAAGGCTCTGATGCCGTCCGCAACAGCGTGCGCGCGCTCGTGCTCGCATCTGCAGTGCTGGCAACCGGTCCAGCACTGGCCCAGCAGCCCAAAGCCGCACCCGCCACGGCGGTGACACCAGCCACCGGCGAACCCGATGTTGTTGGCGTGTGGGTCGATCACACCAAGCGTGGCGCGATAGAGATCATGCCGTGCGGCAACCGGCTTTGCGGCTACGTGTATTGGGTGAAAGATCCGCTCAGCCGTAGCGGCAAGCCCGTTGTCGACGCCAATAATCCTGATCCAGCGCGCCGCGGCAAGCCCATGTGCGGCACCCAGATCCTCGTTAATCTCGCCCAGCAGGGCCGCGCGAAACTCGGCTTTGTGTGGGGTGCTGGCTCCATCTACAATCCAGAGGAAGGCCAAAGCTTCGACGCTGAGGTGAAGTTGCTTTCTCCCAACGAGCTGAGTGTGCTCGGCTACCTCGGTCTGAAATTCATGGGCGAGCAGTTTACCTGGACGCGGGCGCCGGCTGATCTGGCCCGCTGCGGACCGGCGCGGGTCTGATCAGCTGCAGATCCGGAAAAAGCGGGCTGAAAAGCTCGCTTTTTTTTGAATGCGATGATGAAGCCAGCCGTCACCCGCGCGCCATGCCACCGATGCGCCCCGGAGCAGCCCGGGCTTCAATTTTCTTGGCCGCAATGGCGGCTTGCTCGAGCCTGGCACCAAACGCCAGTGTTTCCTCAAGAACCACGTCGCGCTGCTGATCAAGCGTGATGACGTGATAGCAATCTTCGAGGATCACCGCCGTAACGCGCCCGCCGAGCTGCTTCTGCAGATGCATGACGTTCGACAAGCTCGCACGGTCATCCTCGCGAGGATGGAGAACGAGTGTTGGTTGGCGGATCAGTCCAAGCACGCGGTTGACTGACTGCGTGAGGTAACGGAATTCCAGCAGCGAGCGGCCGGGTGTGCCCGGCAGACCAGCTTGTGAGCTATCCTCGCTGTGAATGGCATTCATCACGAATTCGCGGAATCGCACATTCTTGATGCCGTACGGCTCCCGTTCGGTGAACAGAAACCGATCGGCTGTCCAGCGGTCGTTGACGAGATCGAACAGCCGCCCATACCAGGGGATAGACCAACCATCGAAGCGGAACGTCGGCGCGAACAGCGCAGACCCATCGACCGTGTCCGGATGTTCGGCCGCCAGCTTGAGCGCAATCACGGCGCCCATCGACAACCCGCCGACGATGACCAGATCGCACGTCTTGCGCAGTTCCAGCAGGGCGTCTTCGGCACTCTGATACCAATCCTGCCAGTGCGTCGCCTTCAGATCCTCAAGCGTGCCGCAATGCCCAGCCAGCTGCGGGACGCTGACGGTATAGCCCGCACGCGACAAACCGTTAGAGATATACCGCAGTTCGATCGGCGTACCGGTCAAGCCGTGGATAAGTAAAAACCCGGTCTTGGACCCGGCCTGGAAGAAGCTTCTGTCACGTATGGTCGTGGTCACGCCGACGATCCTTGATAATTAGAGAGTGCGATTGCTGCGGCCAAAGCGGGGGCTCAGCCGGACAGCGCTGTCTCAGTTGTTGAAAGAACAGATGGATTGGTGGCGCGGCGCGCCGGGGTTTGCACGCGTTCGGTGCGTACGGCAGGCCTGCAGGCTTCGGCCACCCAGCCATCGAAACGCGCCAGCACCTCGTCAAAGCCGCTGACGGCCCAGTGGCGAATGCCCTTGGCGCGGCAATGCTCGGTCAGCCGCGCTTTCGACAGCACAAAATCGGCCCGTGATGCGGCGCAGAAATCTGACCGGCCATCGCCGATCACCACAGTTCGCTGCGGAACCGTCGCCAGCTGTCGGCACTTGCAGTTGCCAGCTTCCGTCCGGCACGACGCACTCCGGTTTGGGAAATCAAGACGCCAGCGGTCGCCTCCCAGCCAAGTCAGTTGGTTGGACGTGAACGGCAGGTCGAGACCGGTTCGTTGCAGCATCGTCTTGATCGCAACATCATAGCCGTCGGACACGATGGTAACGTCCATGCCCCGGCTGCGGCACTTATTGACGAACGGCACGAAGCCGGGATCGACATCCTTTTCGTTCACCGCGCGCGCGATATCGGCCGGTGACGCGCGCAGCAGATCAACCTGCGCCGACATGCAGGCGCGCGCGCCGAGGCGGCCGGCCTGAAACTCTTCTTCGAGCGCGAGCCACTGCGGCCCGGCAAACGACGCCATGATATGATCGGTGACATCACCGGGTACGATCGTTCCGTCGAAATCGACAAGCACGCGCACGGCTGGAACACTACTCTGCACAGGAACATCTCGTAAGGTGGGGGAACCGAATTGCGAGGCGGGCGTCGAATGAGCCGCCGGTTTCTTAACGCAGCCAGGCGGAAGGAGGCACCTGGACCACGATTCATCGTTAACGAATTCATATTGCGATGCAGCACAAACGGGCCCATCCATGCTGCATCATGCTAAGACGCGCTTGAAGGACGCACGCGTTGAGCGCTGGAATTGCGACAAAACTTCGTCTCTGTCTACAACCACGCGCATGCTGCACTGCACGCTATTTGCCGCGCCCAATGGTTAATCTGGTCCTCAACTGCTTCGGCGCCGTCGCCGCTAGGCCGGTCTTGCACGACCTGTACCGGGTCACTGGAAAATGGCGAACCGGCCTGATCCTCACCGCAGTTGCGTTCTTAAGCGACTGGCGTGGGTCAATTTTTTAGCATGACTGGCGCTGCCCATGGCGCTTGACCGCGGTCGCTTGCTGATGACGGGGCTCGCCGCCATCTCGGCGCCCCGCCTAGGCGACCGGCGCCGCAGCAATCACAAAAAAGTGCGACGCCACGCCTCAGCGTGTGATGGCTGTTCAGCTCGATCAGCCTTTTTGTAGAGACGCCAAACAGCCAGCTTCTGCTCTCAACGGGGCGACGGATGTGTGTGCCAGCGCCGCGGCCGAGGCGCGCAACCCGCCAGCGGCGCAAGCATTGATAAAGCGGCCAGAACAACGGTCAGAACAGCGGGCAGAACAGCGGCCATGGCCGGCCACGCTGCCGCACCGCCGATTGACAAATGGTAAAATATCACAACATTCTTTGAAAACAAGAACACGCCGCGCAATGACCGCGCACAAGCGTCCAGAGCAGACCAGGGAAACCCAAAGGAGACCATGATGCGCAAGGCATCTCGCAGGGCGTTGTTGACCAGCGCCGCACTCACAGCCGTGCTCGCACCATTGACGGTTGCATCGACGGCTTTCGCACAGCAGGCCAAAACAACGATCACCTACGCGGCGGTGACTTTCTCGGAGGCCGGCCGCGGCGATCGGCTCAAGGCCTGGGTCGAGACCTTCAACAAGTCACAAGACAAGATCGAAGTGCAGCCCATCGCGATGCCGTTCTCGGTCTTCGCCAACACGGTCTTCACACAGATGGGCGGCGGCGCCGGACCTGATATCGTGCGCTTTGACACCATCGATTTCTATGCCGCCGTGCCGGCCGGCCGCCTGTTGCCCTTCGATGACTACATCAAGGACGCCGACTACAAATTCAGCGCGCCGAACGACTACTTGAAGGCCAACGGCAAACGCTACGGCATTGCGTTCGAGATTTCGAACTACGTCATGATGTACAATCCGGCCCTGATCAAAGACGGCAAGGTACCGAAGACCTTCGACGAGTTGCTGGAGGTCACGAAAGCATCGACCGGCAACGGCAATTTCGGCTACGCCTACCGCGCAACGATGGCCGAGCGGAATGGCTTCTGGCAGGATCTGTGCAACTACGTGTTCGGCTTCGGCGGCCGCTGGGGCGATGGCACGAAGCTGACCCTCAACAGCCCGAAGGTTGTTGAAGGCGTCACGGCCTACAAAAAAATGTACGACAGCGGCGCGATCCCCAAGGGCGCGGATGCCGCCACCTACCGCCGCATGTTCTGGGAAAACAAGGTCGCCATCCAGGTCGACAATGGCGGCGTTGCCGGCATCTTCAATCAGCAGGCACCGAACCTCGCCTTCATGGCGGCGCCATCGCCGTTCCCGACGCGGGCACAGGGCCTCATCCTCGCGCCGCTGACAGTCAACGCCAACACCAAGCACAAGGACGCTGCGTTCGCGTTCGTGAAGTGGACCTTGCAGCCGGACAACCAGGCGAGCCTGCAGGATCTGCTCGGCGCCTCCAGCGTCGCGACCGTGGTGCCGCGCAAGCCGGAAGATCTCGCCAAGAAGCCGTGGCTCAAGGTGTACGACGAGCAGACGCCGAATGCCGTGCCACAGCTGGTTCAAGGCTTTGAAGTCAGAACACCGGAGTTGCAGCAGATCATCATCGAGCAGGTGCTGAAAGTGCTGCAGGGCGGCATGGATCCGCAAAAGGCCATGGATGAAGCGCAAGAGACAGCGCTGGCGCGTATGAAGAAGTGAAAGCACAAGGAGGTTGGGTCAAGCGTTACAGCGCGACCCAACTTTGCTCGCTCCGTGGGCGAGGGGCTGGGTCGCGGCGAAGGCCTTGACCCAACCAGCACCACACCCGGCGTTTTAGCGCTCCGCACGACGATTGAGGACGCACCTATGAAGATCGTCTTTCATGGCAAGAATGCTGCCGCATTCGGTGTGGACTTCCAGACTGCGGTTGGCCGGGAGCACACCATCACTTTCGTTCCAGATGCGCTGCAGTCGGCGGATGACCGGCAGGCCTTCACGCACGCAGATGTGATCATCGGCATCAAGTACGACGCGTCGCTGCCGCGGCCCGAGCATCTCAAGCTGTATCACCTGCCAGCAGCCGGATACGACGCCATCGCCTTCGACCTGCTGCCACCCGCAACAACTGTGTGCAACTGCTTCGGCCATGAACAGGCGATCGCTGAATATGTCTTCGCCGCGTTACTCAGCCGCGTTGTCCCTTTGGTGGATGCGGATCAGCGCTTACGGCAAGGCGATTGGACCTATTGGGCCGGTGCACCCGGCCAGACCCACGGCGAACTAGCCGGCAAGACCATCGGCCTCTTGGGCTTCGGCCACATCGGCAAGGCGATTGCCCAGCGCGCCAAGGCGTTTGAACTCAACGTGCATGTTGCCAACCGCAGCGCAGTCGCGCCAACACCACTGGTCGATCGTAGTTTCCGCTTGGACGCCTTGCCAGACTTCATGCGCAGTGCGGATATCATCGTGGTGTCCGTGCCGCTGACGCCGGACACAGCAGGGCTCGTCGATGCCGCAGCGCTGGCGGCCATGCGCCCGGACGCCATCATCATCAATGTGGGGCGTGGCGGCACGATCGATGAAACAGCGCTCTATCAGGCGCTTCAAGCGGGCCAAATCGGTGGTGCGATCGTCGACACCTGGTATCGCTATCCGTCGCCCGAAACGCCGAACCCGCATCCAGCGGCACTGCCATTCCACACGCTGTCCAACGTTCTGATGACGCCACACATGTCAGGCTGGACCGCCGGAACGATCCGCCGCCGGCAACAAGCCATCGCCGCCAACATCCGGCGTGTGGCAACGGGCGCACCTTGCGACAACGTCGTGCGGCCAGGAAACGCGGGGCCATGATCATCACTGTCACTATCGATCGAGCGAGCCGCCCATGACGTCAAGCGAGACCGCAAGCAGGCCGCATGCGGGGCGCTGGCTGCCGTATCTTTTCATCGCACCGGCGTCGATTTATCTGCTGCTGTTCCAAGGCCTGCCGCTGTTGCAGGAACTGTATCTGAGCTTCACATCGACGTCATTGCTGACGCCGCGCACGCACGTGTTCGTCGGGCTCGACAATTATCGCGATCTGTTCCGCACGCGCGACTTTCTCAACTCCATTGCGATCACCGGCATCTACACGGTCGCCTGCGTTGTGCTGGCAATCAGCATCGGACTGGCAGCAGCACTGTTGCTCGACAGTCCATTTGCCGGGCGTGGCATCGCGCGGGCCTTGGTGACCTTGCCATGGGCCGCGCCACCGGTGGCCGTCGCACTGATCTTCACGTGGATCTTCAACGCCCAGTACGGTGTCTTCAACTACGGCCAGAAGTTGCTTGGCATCCAGTCGTTCGAGAATTGGCTGGATACGCCAGAACACGCGCTGCCAGCCATTCTGATCACCACGATCTGGCAGATCTTTCCATTTTCATCAGTCGTGCTTCTGGCCGCACTGCAAGGGGTACCAAAAGAGTTGCGCGAAGCCGCCGAGATCGACGGCGCCAACAAGCTTGACGTCTTCAAAGCCGTCGTGTGGCCGACGATCCGGCCGACAGTAATGGTGCTGGCGCTGTTCGTGACGATCTGGTCGCTCCGCCGCTTCGATCTCATCTGGCTGTTGACGCAAGGCGGGCCGATCGGCGCGACCAACACACTGGTGATCGAACTGTACCGGCGCGCGTTCGTCTATCGCGATCTGGGCTCGGCGGCAGCGGTTGGCATGGTCGGTCTGACCATCGCGCTGATGATCACGGTTGTGTACTACCGGGTCAGCCAGCGCTACACCGCACACCCGGGGACTTGAACGGATGTCAGCCGGTTTCCTGTCGTTTGCCGCCCGCAGTATCGCCGTGCTGATGCTGCTCTTGCTGGCCGGTTTTCCCTTCTATTGGATGATCGTCACATCGCTGACGCCATCAGCCGAGCTGTTTGCGTCAACGCCGCGTTTCTGGCCAACCTTCAGTGAAGCTGGCGTTTACCGCGAAGCCTTTGAGAAAATCCCGGTCGCGACATGGCTTTTGAACTCACTCTATGTCGCAGCAGGAACCACCGTGCTGTCGATCAGTATTGCCTTGTTTCCAGCCTACGCGCTCTCGCGTTTCCAGTTCAAAGGCAAGGGCGTGATGGGCCTGGCGCTGTTTGCAACCCAGATGCTGCCGGAGGCGATGCTGGTGGTGCCGCTCTACGCGATCTTCGGCCAATTCTCGCTGTTGAACACGCTGACTGGCCTGGTGCTGGCGAACACGGCGTTCACCGTGCCCGTGGTGGTGTGGATCCTGAAAGGGGCCATCGATGGTATCCCGGCGGAGATCGAGGAAGCGGCGCACATCGATGGCTGCTCGCAATCGGGCATCGTCTGGCGCATTGTCCTGCCGCTGATCGCCCCGACCTTGGCCGCCGCCGCCGTGATCGCCTTTTTCCATGGTTGGAATGAATACGTGTTCGCTCAAACGCTCGTCAGCAGCGAAAGCCTGCGAACAGCCTCGGTCGGACTGGCTGGCTTTGTCGGCGAATTGTCGACGCCCATCCACACTGTGATGTCGATCTCGATCATCTACACAGTGCCGGCCGTGGTGTTCTATCTGTTCGTGCAGAAGTACGTCGTCAGCGGCATGACAGCGGGCGGCGTAAAGGGGTGAGCGCCCCTCACAGCACAGAGATCATCCCGCCATCAACGTAGATAATCTGCCCATTCACGTAGTCCGAGGCACTCGACGCCAGGAACACCGCAGTGCCGATGAGTTCCTCGGGGCGGCCCCAGCGTTTAGCCGGCGTGCGGCCTTTGACCCAAGCGTCAAAAGTCGGATTGTCGATCAGCGCCTGGTTCATGTCGGTGATCATATAGCCAGGGCCGATGGCGTTGGCTTGCAACCCATGCACCGCCCACTCGGCGGCCATCGCCTGCGTCAGCATTTTGATCCCACCTTTGGCGACGGTATACGGCGCAACGGTGGCCCGGGCCAGTGCGCTGGTGAGCGATCCGATGTTGATCACCTTGCCACGGCCACGCGGTATCATCCGCTTGGCGGCCTCGCGGCCAACCACGAAGGCGCTGGTAAGATTGGTATCGATCACCTTCTGCCACTCAGGTGTCGTCAACTCGATCATCGGCTTGCGCAACTGAATGCCAGCGTTGTTGATCAGGATGTCGATCTCGGTCCTTGTAGCGTCGAAGCGTGCGAACGCGGCAACAATAGCCACCTCGTCAGTGATATCAAAAACCGATGGCTCGGCACTCAAGCCTTCCCCGCGCAGCGTGGCGACAGCCTGTGTGACGCGCGCTTCATTCGTACCGTTGATGACGACCTTTGCACCAGCCGCCGCCAGGCCCTGCGCCATGGCAAAGCCAAGTCCCCGCGACGAACCCGTGACAAGCGCCGTCCTGCCGGAAAGATTGAACAGTGCAGTCGACATGACAGCCTCAGCGTATTGGAGCACCAGCGAGCAAGACGACCAGCCGGTACTTGTGCGTTACCAACGACCAAGCCACCGCAGCGCCCAGTTCAAGCCGCCGCTGCAGCACCCAGTACCGCAGCGCCCCTTACTTGGGTGCCAGGATCATGATCATCTGCCGGCCTTCAAAGCGGGGTTCGCTTTCGACCTTGGCAATCGTTTCGGTGTCGACCTTGACCCGCTTCAGCACGTCCATGCCGAGTGAAGTGTGCGCCATTTCACGGCCGCGGAAACGCAGGGTGATTTTGACCTTGTCGCCTTCTTCGAAGAACCGCTTCACCGAGCGCATCTTGACGTCGTAGTCGTGGTCATCGATGCCCGGCCGCATCTTGATCTCTTTGAGCTCGACGATCTTCTGCCGTTTGCGGGCCTCGGCGACCTTCTTCTGTTCCTGGAATTTGAACTTGCCGTAATCCATGATTTTGCACACGGGCGGGGCGGCATCGGGCGAAATCTCGACCAGATCGAGGCCCAGCTCATGCGCCTTCACGCGCGCGTCGATCGTGGTCACCACGCCGACGTTCGTTCCCGTTTCATCAATCAAGCGGACTTCCCGAACGCGGATATGTTCGTTGATCCGCGGACCGGCTGGCTCGCGCTCAGGCGCGGCTTTCATTGGACGGCGTATGTTGCACTCTCCATCGGTTGTTGCGGGTGGGCAGGCAGCTTGGTCGGATATAGCGTGGTTTCAAAGGCTTGCAATGCCTTAGATCGCGGTATCCATACCAAACAGGCGCCGACAGCTAAAGGCCGTCAAGCTTGGCGCTGCATCTCTACGCGGAAATCACCAGGATTAACAGGGGGCTCGTGAGGCCGTCGCCTCTGGCAGAACCGGCTCACCGGCCGCATTGGCACTCTAGCTCAACTCTGCTTAAGTGCCCGCAACGAGCCCCCGGCACAGGCCTTTCCCATGACCGACACGATCAAAACCGCAGTCCCCCACGTCCACGGCCCTGATTGCAACCATGACCATGATCACGACCAACACGATCACGGCGAGCCTGGCCACGTCCATGGCCCGGACTGCAACCATGGCCACGCGCACCATGTGCCCATCGAACAGTATGTCCGCGCCACCCCGAAAATCGGCCGCAACGAACCCTGCCCCTGTGGTTCCGGCAAAAAGCACAAGAAGTGCTGCATCGCGTAGCAGCCAGAGCGTCGGCCAAAAAAGCGGCCAGAGCGTTTCCGCGCGACCCGGTAAAATTTTCAGTGGCCGCTGCAGCTGCCGACTGCTGGCGCACTATCTCGCGAACCGTGAACGACCAACTAGCCGTCGACCTTCACCCAGCCATTCCCAGTCAGATGCTCCTGCGGCTTGAAGCGCGTCTTGTACGCCATCTTCCGCGAACCCTCGATCCAATAGCCGAGATATAAAAACGGCAACCCGAGCATCTGCGTATACGCCAGATGATCCAAAATCATGTGGGTCCCCAAGCTGCGCGGACCGCAATCGGGGTCATAAAAGCTATACACCATCGACACCCCGTCCGTCAGCCGGTCGCACAACGCAACCCCCACCAACGGCCATCTCTCCGGCTTTGATTGGGCAGCCTTGCCCCTTGGCCGCACTCTATATTCGGTCAGAAACGTATCGATGATGCTGTCTTCGATCATCATCGCATAGTCGAGCACGTTCATATCGGACATGCCGCCCGCGCCGTGCCGTCCGTCGATATACTTCCGGAACAACGCGTATTGCTCAGACGTCGGCGATGGCGGGATGCGCCGCGCGACAACATCTTCGTTGACACCTGCCAGCTTGCGCATGCTGCGGCCGGCATCGAATTCGTCCACCACCACCCGCGTCGACACGCACGCCTGACAGCCTTCGCAATAGGGCATGTAGGCAATGTTCTGGCTGCGGCGAAACCCGCCCTTGAGCAGATTGTCGATCAACGCCGGCGGCTTCTCATGGGTCAAATGCGTAAAGAGCTTCCGCTCCTGCTTGTCCGGCAGATACGGGCACGGCTGCGGCGCCGTCACATAGAATTCCGGAAAGTGCTTTTGATGCTCGGACATGTTCACTCGAAGCGCGACGCAACCGACAGGCTACTGGATACCCATTAACACCTCGCAAACTACGAAGCCGTGAGCCGCCGCACAAGGCCTTGACGCAGCGTGGTGACGCAACTTGGGCGTTACCACCTAAACCCCACTCACCACCGGCCGCACGGCGTCCCAGGGCCTTGCCTGTTCGAACAGCGCCGCCGCCTTGCACAGCAGCGCATCCGCGCCGCGGCGTGCCACCAACTGGATCGCCACCGGCAGACCGTCTGAATGAAACCCCGCCGGCACTGTCACCGCCGGATTGCCCGACAGATTGAACGGATGCGTATAGGGAAACCACGCCTTCCGCGGGGTATCGACCTTCTGCCCCTCGATCTCGATCGGCTCGAACAGCGCTTCTTGTAGCGGCAAGGCTGTGCGGGTGATCGTCGGCATCACAATAATATCCGCGTGATCGAACCAGCTTTGAATTTTCCGGTACAACGCCGTTCGCTGCACGTAGGCGCGCGCCAGCATCTCGGCTGTGTGCGCCGACCCGCCAGCCATCTGACGCACCAGCGTCGGCGACATGCGGTCCCGCCACTCTGGCAGCAGGTGCGAAAAGCGCGCATTCCACAACGCGGTCGAGAGCACCAGCCACATCGGCTCGGTCGGCTCCATGTCGTCAGACATCTCGTGCATCACCGCGCCAAAGCTCTCGAACACGCGCGCCGCGTCCGTGCACAATCGCAACACCTCTGCGTCAATCACCGTGTTGCCGAGGTAGGGCCGCCACGCCACCCGCAGTCCCTTCAAATCCCGCGCGCTCTGCACCGCGTCCACGCACCCCGCAGCACTCATTCCGAAACTGTGCACATCCGCTGCATGCGGCCCGCCCATCGCCTCCAGCATCAGCGCGGTATCCAGCACCGTCCGCGTCATCGGCGTGATGTAGCTCATGTTACCGAAGCTCTCCGGTGCCATGTCGTGCGGGATCAGCCCCAGCGATTGCTTGAAGCCCACCACGCCATTGCACGCGGCTGGAATGCGTGTCGAGCCACCTGCGCACGTGCCAATTCCAATGGGTCCCAGGCCCGCCGCGCACGCCACCGCCGCGCCGCCCGAAGAGCCGGCCGCCGTGCGCGTTTTATCCCAAACATTTGCCGTCCTTCCGAACAGGGGTGCTTGGGTCCACACCATATGGCCGAACTCCGGCGTCGTCGTTTTCCCAACCAGTACCGCGCCCGCTGCCTTCAGCCGCGCCACCGACGCCGCATCCGTTTTCGGCACGTTGTGTTCGTGCATGAACGACCCGAACGTCGTTCGCACGCCCGCCGTGTTGACCAGGTCTTTCACATGCAGCGGCACACCCCCAAGCGGCCCCACGTCGTCGCCCCGCGCAATCCGCACGTCGATCTGAGCGGCGTCGCGCAGCGCCTCCGCGCGGCACACAGTAATGAACGCGTTCAAAGCCTCGTGGCTCGCCTCGATGCGGTCCAGCGTCGCGCCAACAACGTCGGCGGACGACACCGTCCGCGCTTTGATCATCGGCGCAAGCACAGAAGCCGGCATGTAGGCGAAGTCATTCCTCGGCATATCTGGCCTCCCGCAGCGTTGTGGCTAAGACATCAGCGCGGCCACCATCCAGGCATTCGCACGGAACAAACGCAACAACACGCGCCGTCGCTCCCGTTGTCAAAGCCGCTTTACATCAGCCCCCCCAATCCCTATCTGACAGGCAGGCCGCGCTGGCGCGGCCCAAAATGCACGTCGTCGCCGCGGTCTGCCGCGGGTTTTGGGTCACACCAGTCGAGGTCACCGGGATGGATCGTTTCGCCACCGCGCGGGAACTTGTCGCCGAACGCCGGCCAGACCGGCCCACCTTCGGCCTGCGTCCCCACGCCGCTGGGCAAGCCGCGCGCTGGTTTCTTGAACATTTCCCGGGCGACGTTGCCTACGCTGTAAAGGCCAACGCCTCACCGTTTCTGCTCGGCGCGCTCTACGGTGCCGGCATCCGTCACTTCGACGTCGCCTCTCTGCCGGAAATCGAGGATGTCGCCTCTATCCCCGACGCGCATCTGCATTTCATGCACCCCGTCAAATCCCGCAACGCCATCCGCCGCGCCTACACCGAGTTCGGCGTGCGCTCGTTCTCGCTGGATAGCGACGATGAGCTCAAAAAGATCCAGGACGAAACCGGCAATTCGACGGACTTGACGCTTTGGGTGCGCCTTGCCGTGCAGCCGAAGAATGCGGCGCTCCCGCTCGAGAAGATGTTCGGTACCTCCGGGCTCAAGGCCATCAAGCTTGTCGCCAAGACGCGGCAGGTCGCGAAAAAACTTGGCATCACGTTCCATGTCGGCTCGCAAACCGTGTCACCGGAGGCCTACGTCAACGCGCTGGAAGATGTGCGTCATGTCATCGTCAAAGCCGGTGTTGTGCTCGACCGCTTGGATGTCGGCGGCGGCTTCCCATCCGTCTATGCCAACAGCCGGCCGGAGCCGTTGTCGGCTTTCGTCGACGCCATTACGCGGACATTCGAAACGCTGCCCGTCGGCGAAAGCTGCCGCATGATGTGCGAGCCCGGCCGTGCGCTCGTTTCCGAAGCCGAAAGTCTCATCGTGCGCGTCAACAGCCGCCGCGGCAATGAGCTGTTCATCAATGATGGTGCTTACGGCGCCCTGTTCGACGCGGCACATCTTGGCTGGATTTTTCCCGTGCGCCTTGCCAACCGCCCTGACGACGCAGCACCTCTCGCACCATTCTCATTCTGGGGCCCTACCTGCGACAGCATCGACCGCATGCCCGGCCCCTTTATGCTGCCAGGCAATGTCAGCGAAGGTGACTATATCGAGATCGGCAACCTCGGCGCTTACGGCCGCGCCATCGCCGGCCGCTTCAACGGCTTTGGTGCTTATGAGCAAGCCATCCTGCTCGACCCGCCCATGCTCTCTGTCTACGGCGAAGAAAGCAGCATCGGCCACAACCGCGGCCCCACGCTGCAACCTGCCCGGTAGCGCCTGCGCACCGTTTTCACCGGCCACCCGCCGCCCAGCCGCAACGGTAACGCCACACTTGATTTGTGTGGGGCGATTGTGGTGCACTGAATTTTTCCGTCGATGCAGTGGTATTTCGCTCCCCCCACCCGCGCAGCGGCATTTTTCGGAGGCACCAGTGTTGTCTGCCCTTTCCGGCCTCCAGTGGGCCAATGCTGTGGCACTCGCCACACTTTTTCTCGCCACTCCGGCGACAACCCGCGCGCAAACGCGCGCTGAAGCCGCCCGGCTCCCGCCGATGACCATAACTGTCTACGTAAGCTCCCGCGATGACCTCTGCTTCGATCCCGGCGACGTTGCCGCCATCACCAAGCTAGCAACCCAAGAGCAAGAGCGGATCAACGCGCAAGGCGGCGTCGCCGGCCGCGACATCCGCCTCTCGATCCTCGACGACCAGCGCGACCCCGCCAAGACAACGGAAAACCTGCGCCGCTCACTCGCCGACCCCGCAACTGTCGCCATGATCGGAATGTCGAACTCGATGCTCGCCAAGGCTGCCTTCGAAGCCCTGAGTAAGGAACTGCAAGCATCAGACGTCCCCTTCCTGTCCAGCATCTCCGTCAACGGCATCTATCAGCCGTTCCCCAACGTCTTCACCATGCAGGCCTCGCAGGACGACGAACGCTTGCCGGTGATGGCCGAGTTCCTGCGCAGCATCGATGCGGCGCGTGTCGCTTATGTCGGTTTGCGGGACGGTGTCGTCAGCAACATCGTCAGCGACGGTCTCAAGCAGCGTCTAGGGGCCAGCACGCTTGTGGCCAACTTGCGGATCGGTAGCCAGAAAAGCCCGACCCTGGATGCAGCCGAACTGTCGGCCATCGTTGCCGAAATTGCTGACAAACGGCCTGACGTCCTGGTTGTCGGAGTCGGCAATTCACGCTTACCGCAACTCATCAAGGAACTGGTCAAAGTGGGCACCACCCCTGCCCTTTTCATCACCGGCCGTATCGATGCAATCCCCGCCGCCATCACCCGCACCTATCCCAACGCCCTCTATCAACTCGCCTGGAACCAACTACCGGAAGCCTACAATGACCGCCTGCGGCGCCTTATTGCCAAAGGCACGCCCGAAAGTTGGATCTTTGAAGGCCGCAAAATCGCCACTGCTCCGGGTTGGGACAAAGGCGAATGCCGCGCGCGCCCGCCAAGCGTGATCCCCGATCCGCTGCAAAGCGCCAACTTGCGCGCCATCGAAATCGGCACGCAGTACGCCGACATGATCGCCCTGATTGCCGCCGGCGCCCGCAGCACCGAGCCCGGCGCAGACATTCCGCAAATTCGCCAGAAAATCGCCCAGCACCTGGCATCGGCCTACAGCGCCGGCCGCGGCGCATTCAAAGGCAGCTTCAACAACTGGTCATTCCATCCGCAGTCCCGCGCTGCGGTGCGCACGCCGCTGGTCGTCATGCTGCCCCAGGGACTTGGCCGCACCCAGCTCGCCCCCACTCAGTTCCTGCGCATCAAGGATGGCTCCCTGCGCCGGATCGATACGCTCTATATCGACGTCGATCTCATTCGCACCTACCGCGTCGACGACAACGAGAAGACGTTTTTCGCCGAGTTCTATCTATCGATGCGCAACAACCCTGCCGCCTCGATTGAACGCATGGACTTCGCCAACGCCTACTTGGATCCCCGCACCAACGGCCGCCAACTCACCATCGAAACGCTGCATGCCGGCGGCAAGAGCGACGCCTATCCAGACGGCATGCGGGTCTACAAGGTCTCCGGCCGGTTCCTGTTCGATCCCGCGCTCGCCAGTTACCCATTCGACACCCAGCGCTTCGCAATTGACCTGCAGCCCCGCCGCGGCGACACGCCGTTTATCGTCCAAGCCCCACCCGCCGAATTGCGCGACCAGCAGGTCGCGACCGACGGCTGGCTGCCGAAATCGCAATACGTCGCTTACGATGAAGACTTCGTACCCGTCGTTGACGCCTACACCCACGCGCCGAGCATCGCCCCCTTCTACAAGGCCAGCTTCGTCTGGCTGATGAAACGGCAGGCCACCGACTACAATTTCCGCGTCGTTGTCCCATTGGGCTTCATTCTCATCGTGGCGTATCTGGCAATTTTCATTCCCCGCCTCCATTTCGAGGCCATCGTCACCATCCAAGTCACCGCTCTGCTGTCGGCAGTGGCACTCTATCTCTCCCTGCCCAAACTCGATGCCGATGCGGCCACCCTTTCAGATAGTATTTTCGTCTTTGCCTACCTGACAGTGAGCACGATGATCATGCTGTCCATTGCGCGCGTGAACCGCTACGTCGGCGAGCGGCGGGGCTTGCGGGCCGCGCTCGGCATTGTCCACATCGTGCTCATCCCGATGATGATCGCCTTCATGGCCTATTATGTGCGAAGCTTTGCGCTCTCTGATCTATGACGCAGCCGCCGCGCTGACAGCCACTTTGAGCCCCCCATCCATGCTGCTTTACCTCCCCGCCGAACTCAGCTTCCTCGATCCCCTCCGCGCCGACGCTGCAGACCCCGGGAATGCGCGCGCCGTCGTCATCCCCTTCGGCCTCGAAGCGTCCGTCAGCTACGGCAGCGGCACCGCCAAAGGCCCGCAAGCCATCCTCGCCGCCAGCCACCAGCTCGAGCTATTCGACGACGAGCTTTGGCGCGAAGCCTATCTCGACTACGGCATCGCCGCCGTCCCGGAGCCGAAAATCCCCAAGTCCGTCCCCGCCGCGCTCGATCAACTCGCCAGCCTCGTTAGCCAAGTCCTCGACGCCGGCAAACTCCCCTTCATCCTCGGCGGCGAGCACTCCCTCACCGCCGGCGCCATCCGCCCCATCGTCAAACGCTTCCCCAAAGACCTCGTCGTGCTCCATCTCGACGCCCACTGGGACCTCCGCGACGGCTACCTCGGCGAGCCCTACAGCCACGCCGCCGCCCTGCGCCGCGTGCTCGACCAGCCCGGCCACGAGCACGTCACCCTCGTCTCCGTCGGCATCCGTGCGTTCTCCGAACCCGAGGCCCGCTACTACGAAGCCAACCGGCATCGCCTGCATGTGCACATGGGGCTGGATCAGGCCCGTTGGCAGATCGAGGACATCGTCGCGCCGCTCAAAGGTAAACCCGTCTATATCACCTTCGACATCGACGCCCTCGACGCCCACGTCATGCCCGCCACCGGCACACCCGTTCCCGGCGGCTTGAGTTACTTGCAAGCCCTCGCCATCGTGCGCGCCGCTGTTGAAGCCGCAACTCAATCGTCGGCATGGATCTTGTCGAGTTCGCCCCCATCGCCGGTTTCCATGCCTACGACTTCACCGCCGCCCAGCTCGCCGCCAAGATGCTCAACTACGCCCTCAGCGGCACCCGCCGCCGTTGAACCGTCCGCTGTGCGGCGCACTTGCCGGAGTGCGCGGCCGCGCCTATATCCACGTCACTTGAGAGCCCCGTTCGTCTAGTGGCCTAGGACACTCGCCTCTCACGTGGGTAACACGGGTTCGAACCCCGTACGGGGCGCCATCTGCTTGATCAAGTTGATAGCTTGGAGTTCTTGCGACTCGGTCGCCGGGCGGCGCTACCTGTTGAGCGGCGAGACAACTGGTCGGCAATGGCATCGAACACCAGCCGGACCCGTTTGCTGGTGTGCAATTCGCGATGCGTGACAAGCCAGACTGGCACCGGAGTCCCCGGTAGCTCAGGCAGCAGCCGCACCAGGCCCGGCATACGCTCGGCGCACTCACGCAGCATCATGCCGACACCGAGCCCCCGCCGCGTCATCTCCCAGAGAGCGACGGCGTTGGCCGAAACGATGCGGCACTGGTCCGCCGTGATGGTGATGCCGGCTTTGCTCAAATGCTCGACGAACCGCTCGACGGGCTCGAAACCCAACAGATCGACCTTGCCGATGTCGGCAACCGTTCGCGGCAGTCCGTTTCTGGCAACCCAGGTGTCCGCTGCATAGAAGTGAGCCGTCATCTCGACCACGAGCCGGCCGATCAGCTCGGGCTCCGTGGGACGCACGTGGCGGATGGCAATGTCGGCCTCGCGTCGCCTGAGGTCGCTGATCGAATCGGTGGCGACGACGACGAGGGTGATCTGCGGCGCCAACCCGCGAATATGCTCGATGATGTCGGGGAGAAGGTAAGCGGAGAACGCGTCGGTGGCGGAGATGACAACGCGTCCGGTGACGTCCTGCGATTTTCCTTCGGCGGCAAGCGCCATGGCATCGGCGGCGGCTGCCATCGTCCGTGCGTGCTCTAGAAGTCCCCGCCCGGCATCAGTCAGGACGAGCCGCTTGCCGACCCGCTCGAACAGAGTAACACCGAGCCCAGCCTCCAGCGCCGCAACCTGACGCGACATAGTCGGTTGCGTCAGGCCCAGCTTGCGGGCCGCGGCCGATAGCGATCCGGCATCTGCCGTGGCGCAGAACGCCCGTGCCGCATTCCAATCCAACTCTCTCATGCATTCATGTATATCGGATGTTCTGATCTTGGCAATTCACAACAATATTGCATGTGCTAGGCAGTCGCGCTCAATGGAGGAACCGATGCACCACGGCACTGACGACCAGCACTTCTGGGACCGCGTGGCCCGCAAGTATGCCCGCGACCCGATCAAAGACATGGCCGGCTACACGCGCACCCTCGAGAGCACGCGCAAGAGACTCCGCGAGACCGACATCGTGCTCGAACTCGGCTGCGGCACCGGCACCACCGCGCTTTCGCTTGCGCCGGCCGTCGCTAGGCTCGTGGGCACCGACGTCTCGGGCGAAATGATTGCCATCGCACAAGAGAAAGCGGGCGCGCAGGGCTGCGGGAATGCCGAGTTCGCGGTGGTGCCGGCAGAGCGCGCCTTCGGGGCCGACGGCGCTTTCGATGCCGTGCTCGCGTTCAACGTTCTGCATCTGATCGCCGATCGGCCTGCTACATTGCGGCAAGCGATCCGGGCGCTAAAACCGGGCGGCCTCTTCATTTCGAAGACGCCATGCCTGTCCGAGATGAACCCTCTCCTCAAGTTTGCCGTACCCGTGGCGCAACTCGTGGGCAAGGCGCCCCATGTCGCGTTTTTCTCGGCGTTGGCGCTCGAACGCGAGATCGAAAGCGCGGGCTTCGAGATCATCGAGCGTGCGCGACACGGGTCCGGTCGCAAGGATCCCCGGATCTTCATCGTCGCGCGCGCGCCAGTCGAGCGCGAGCTGCACCGCGACGACACCCTCCCTCAACTTTCGATTTAGACTACATAAGTGTTCGCACTTTTATCCTGTCGGGTGCGCCAATTTGATTGTTCAAAAAACTCGTACTCTCTTCACTCCATCCGCACCCCTTTGCTTACCAACTCATCCGCCAGCACCCGCAGTGTTCGCTCCAAGCCCTCGATAATCTCGTCGATGTGTTCCGGCTCGGCAATCAGCGGCGGCGACACCATCACCCAGTCCCCATCGCGGCCGCCATTGGTGCGCCGGCAATAAACTGACAGGCCTTGATCAAGCGCGAGCTGTTGAATGCGCGCCGGCGCATTGTGCTCCAGCGGCGTCATCGCCTTGGTTGCTTTGTCCGCCACGATCTCGATCGCGCATAGCAACCCTTTGCCGCGCACATCGCCGATCAACGGCGAACGTGCCGCCAGCGCCTCGAGCTTACCCTTCAACAGCGCACCCATCCGCTGCGCATTGGCCGCCAGGTCACGCTCGACCACCTCGGTCAGCGCCGCAAAGCCGATCGCGCACGACAACGGATTGCCGGAGTACGTGTGCCCATGCATGAAGCCGCCGCCGTTCGCCACATCCGCCACCATCGTGGCCGGCATCAGCACCGCGCCGAACGGCGTGTAGCCACCGGTAAGGCCTTTCGCCATGACGATCATGTCGGGCAGCGCCTTCGGCAGCTGGTGCGCCGCCAGAAATGTACCCGTCCGCCCTGCTCCTGTGATCACCTCGTCGAAGATCAGTAGCACACCATGGCGCGTGCAGATGTCCCGCACCATCGTGATGTAGATATCCGGCACCACCAGCGCGCCCGTCGAGACGCCACCGATCGGCTCCATGATGAACGCCAGAACGCTATCCGCCCCTTCCACCGCGATTGTGCGCTCCAACTCAGCAGCGCAATGCCGTGCAAAACTTTCGGGCGTGTGATTGTCCGGAATCCGGTATGTGAACGGTGTCGGGACTTTCGGCATTGCCTGCATCATCGGGCCGAACATGTGATGCGCCGCGGCGTCGCCGGTCAGTGACAGCGCCCCCAGCGTCCCGCCGTGATAGCTGGTTGCGCGGCTGATCACCTTCCAACGCGCGCCCTGCCCGCTCATCACCGCGTGTTGACGCGCAAACTTGATCGCGGCCTCCACCGCCTCCGAACCACCCGAACAGAACCAGGCGCGCTCAAAACCACGCCCCGCCAATCCTGTCAGCAGTTCAGACAAGTGCAGGTTCGCCTCGCTCTCGAACTGCGAGGGATGCACAAACGTCACCTTGTCTGCCTGCGCATGCATCGCCGCCAGCACACGCGCGTTGCCATGTCCAAGATTGTTGGCAACCGGTCCCGACGACACATCAATAAGCCGCCGCCCGTCGGTGTCCCAGAGGTACATCCCCTCGCCACGCGCGATCCGCGGATGCCGGCGTGCACCAGGCTTCGCCGCGAACGTCTGTATGGCGCCGCCGTGCGGTTCGCTACCGACCGGCGACTTATGAGCGGCAATGGCCATACAGCTTCTCCCACAGGCAAAGTCGTAAAGCGAACATTCCGGTGCCGCCCAGCAAGCTGCAACGTGGCAACGGCCTGTGTCAAAATTCAAGAGGGAACATGGTGGAGCCGAGCGGAATCGAACCGCTGACCTCTGCAGTGCGATTGCAGCGCTCTCCCAGCTGAGCTACGGCCCCGATAGTCGCTATCGGAATGCATACAAAAAGGCGTCAATACGTTCAAAACCACGCAGACCTCTTTTTGGTAGGACCCACGTTCTTGACTGTCAAGCGACCGCCAACGCCGTCAATCCGGCGACCAAGACGTTAGCCTCAACTCGGTTGCGTCAGATCGGCCGCCGAGCGCGGCGAACGTTTGCGCCCGGCATGTCAAGACAATCACTTGGCTCACTTGCGCCGCCACCGCCAGCGCCTCGAACATCTGCGCAATCCGCCCATCATCGGCATAGACCAGCGCATCATCGAGCAGTAGCGGCACACCCGCGCCGCGATCCACCAGCAGTCGCGCGAGCCCCAGACGCACCAGGATTGCAATCTGCTCGCGCGTACCACGGCTCAGTTGGCCCAGCGCCTCCGAACTCCCGCCACGATCCAACAACGCCGGCGCAAGGCCTGCACCAAACGACAGCGCGCCGTCTGGAAAGACCAGCTTGAGATAGGGAGCAATACGCGCGCGAACCGGCGCTGAAAGTTCGGCCTGGCCGGCCGCCGCCAAACCAGCGAACGTTGCTTCGAGCAAACTCAGAGACCGCACGTCGAGTACGATCTCTGCATGATCGCGCACCGCCCGGCTGTGCGCCGCCTGCGCACGCTCGGCGCTTCCGACCACATCCTCGTCACCCGCAGCGCGCAGCGCACCTTCGAGGGCCGCAATCACACGATCGAGCGCGCCAGCACGCGCCGCGGCAGCATCATGAGCACTTTCCTTCGCAGCCAGATCGCTCGCTAGCAACGGCAGCCGCGCCACATCAGGATGCGCCGCAAAGGCCTCAGCAGCGCTCGTCATGTCCATGAAAGCCACCCGGCAGCGCTGCAGCTCATCGTCTGCAGTCTGCCGTAAATCCGCGTGCACGGCTGGCGCCCCGTGCCGCTGCGTGAGCGCGGCCATCTGCGCGTCACGGGACGCTGCAGTGGCCTCAAAGCGCACAACCTCAGATGCCACTGCCGCCCCCGCCTGCTCGGCCGCACGCAGTGTCGCGGCTGAAGATGCATAGGCCCGCCGCGCAGCCTCAAGTAAAATCTCAATCTCTGAAACAGCGGTTGCCGCCGGCATTGCCCCGGCCGCCCGGTGCGCCGCTTCAGCATGGTCAGCCAGCAGCGCTTCAAGCCCCAATGGCGCCGTCGCGGTCAGCCGCGCCTGCGCTTCGCGAACAACGGTATCAACCGCGCGCCGCTCGCCGAGTCGGGCCTCCGCCTCACTCAGCGTGCCAGCGCCAAGCGCTGCCAACGCAGCCGTCATGGCCGCTTTTTTGACCGCACGCTCCGACCGCTTTTCCGCGCTGACAGCCGCCGGGTTGGGCGCAATCGTTATGCGGCCGCCCCCCGCGATCTCAATGACCAGCGGCACCTCCGGATGCAAAACCGCAGCGCCAGTCAACGCACGCCCATCAACCAAAATTGCTTGCCCGGGCGCCGGCTCCACCGTGACTTCCGGCACCGCGGCCGCAAACGCCGCATCAAGCCCCGCCAACGCCCGCTCGACCTGCCGCATGTGCGCCACGCCGGTCTCCGTCACGGCAGCCAAACCACGCGCAATAGCGCGGCTGTCTGCCAGCGCCACTTCGGCCGCGCGCGCGACGTCAATCCGTTCGGCCAACTGATCACGCACGGCCATCGCATCGATCGCCCGTGCGTTCATGCGCGCTGCCGTCAGCGCGCTCTCGGCCTCGGCCACCGCCGCCGCGCGCGTCGCATGCATGGCCTCGCCAGCCGCAATCGCCGCCACCGCATCGGCGTGCCGCAACTGCAACCCCGCTCGATCACGGTCGGCGGTTGCCGCTTCCGCCGCGAGGCGCTTAAATTCAGCAAGCACCGCATCCAATGTTGCCGACGCTTGCTCTGCCGCCTGCAGCTTGGCCAGCGCACCCAGTTTCTGCTCGTCTGCAAGCCGGCGGTTCTGCGCCGCGGCCTGCGCCGCAGCGAGCCGCACGCGCGCAATGTTCACCCCTTCAGCGCGGGCGGCCACCGCTGCCGGCTCCATGAGATCAGCCCGTTCGCCATAGGCCTTGGCCAGTTCGTCCAGCCTGTCCTGCTGCTCAGCATGCCGTTGGGACGCCACCGCGAGCGCCGTTTCCGCTGCCGTCAGCGCAGCGATGGACGCCGCCCACGCCCCACCCGCCGCAGGCCGGCCCGTTCGTGCCGTCCTCAACGGCGCCAGCGCCTCGCCGACCGCCTGTTGCACCGCGCGGGCCCGCGCATCGAGAACCACCGCATCGATCTCGCTTTCCAACAGCCCGGAGAGCCCGCTGCCCAGCGCGTTATCCTTGATCGCTTCAAGACTATCGCCCTGCCGAACCCAGAGAAATCGAAAGCGTTCCAGATCGGGCGGTCCCGCCAACAGCTCAGCCAGCCGCGTCTCGGCATCTGCATTCTTCAATACGGCACCCGAGGCACTATCAACCAGCAACGCAGCGCGACTGCTCGCAAAGCGCTTGCGGACGCGCCAACGTCGCCCATCGACTTCGAACTCCACCTCGATCAGCGGCGCACCGCCGCCGTTAGGAACGAGCTGCTTGATGTCCCCATGCATCGACTTATGATCATAAGTCAGCACGGCCGCGAGCGCCGCCATCAGTGTCGATTTTCCAAGCTCATTGGGGCCGGACAGCACGTTCAAGCCATCGCCCATCCGCTCGACCGCGACCGGCTCCTTGAATCGGCCGACATCGGCCACTCTGAGCGCGCGCAAACGCATCATGACGACGCCCCAGCAAATCGCGTCAGCAATTGCAGCGCCCGGTTGGCGATGGCCTGTTGCTCGGGATCACCACTGCGCACCTGCTGTGAAAGGTGCGCCGCCACCGTCGCAATCGCACCTGTTCCGAGCGCCTCCAAATCGGCCTCGCTCGTCGAAACGACAAGCCCCACCCGATCCACGGCCAGGTGCGCCACCGAAGCGGCAAGAGCTTCAAGGCTGCGCTCGACGGCTGCAGCCTCCGCCAAGGGCACCCGCCCTCCGATTGCCAGCTTCAAGAGTGTCTTGTCCGCTGACACCGCACCGGCCCCGACGGCCTCAGTCAATCGGTCAACGTCCAACGCCGACGCGATGTCGAGCGATTGCTGCTGCCATCGGAAATCCGCCGTCGCAACGTGCCGTACAACCGGGACAGCACCAGGCGCCGCGATGCTGACGGCCAGCACATGGCCGGCAGCGTTGTCGCGATAGCGATCTGGCTCGGGCGTGCCCGAATACCAGACCCGCGGGTTGATCCGCACGGCGCCATGCCAATCACCCAGCGCCAGGTAATCGAGCCGCGCCGACACCACGCGTTCAGGTGCAATCGGAATGGATGCCTCGCCCTCCGATGAAAAACCGCGCACCGAGCCATGCGCCATGCCGATCCGCAGCGTCCCCTGCGGCGTCTCGATCTGGTCCATAAACGCCGTCGGATCGTGGCTCATCGCTTTGGCGGTCAATGGCGCCGGAATCAGAACAACGCCGGTCGCCAGCGCGTACGGTTCAGCCCGTGTGTGCAGCCGAACATGCGGCCCTGGCGACGCCCGCGCGAGGTCTTCCCAGACACTGCCGGGCTGCGCCGGATCATGATTGCCGGGCAGCAGGTGCCAAACTAAAGTGCGATACTTCGCCAGCCGCGCTAGCGTCTGGCCAACCAATCTCTGCGGCGGCCGGACGCTGTCAAAGACATCGCCGGCAACCAGAATATCGACGGCACCATGCTCCGTCGCAACCGACGCAATGCGGTCGATGGCATCGAGGCGCGCGGCCTGCAGTCGGGCTGCAACATCGCTTGGCAGTGCGCCAAACTGCGCCCCCAGCTGCCAATCCGCCGTGTGGATGAATGAAAATGCCATGCGCCGCGTTATGGTCTCTTTTTTCAGCCCGCGCGCAATCACGTCGTCCACAACGCTCTTGCGATCCCAGGCCTCAATCCAAAAGACACGTTGGCCCACCCTCGCCCCAGGAGGACTGTGGCGCGAGCGCCGCAGGCGGCGGCCGCGGTGCCTCTCGTGGCGCCGGCGGGACCGCAGCGAGACTATCGAGCAGCCGCGGCGCAAAGGTCGGAACAAAGCCAAAGCCTTCAAGCCGCCGGCGCGCTGCGTCCACGAGCTGGGGATCGGCCAGATACTCGACGGCAAAAACCGGCAAGCCGTCGGCACGTCCGCGCTTAAGGTGCGTCAGTGCATCATTGACCGTTTCGATGTCGTTTGCGGCTTCGGTAAAATTGATGCCGTGCAGCAGATCTTCCTTCGCAACACCATCCAGCACCCGGCGCACAGCTCGGTGCGCGAGCAGCTCTTCGGCGTTTTGCATCACCACCAGAAAGCCCGGATCGCGCGCGCGTGCAGCCTTTGCAATCCGCTGAAGAAAGGTGATCATATCGCGCTCAGCTGAAGAACGCTCCTGTGTCCATTCACTCCAGACATCGGTCCGATCAAGATAAATCCCATCAAAGCCCTGCGCTTGGATCCTCGCAAGGTAGCTCTCGGTGCCGTCCAGCAGCAACGCTTGCCATTCTGGTTCCCAAAAGCGCACCGGATAGTTGCCCGGCCAGTTCGGATTGACCGCACCAACCCAGCGTGGCGCGGTCGCCCGGCTGCACCACGCGGCTTGCCAGTAAAAGCGGTACTGTTCTGCTTCGCCGATGGACAGATACGACAATACGATCCGCCGCCGTCCATCAGCCCGAACCTTCAGCCGTGCAATCTCGTCGGCGTCAAACAACAGCTTGCCGTCGCGGCGCGCAGCCAAGCCATGATCAATAACCAGCAAATCCGGATCAGAGCCGTAGAGCGGCGCTAGATCGGTGATGCGCAGCTGATAGCCCCATGTCTTGGCGGCACCCAGCCGCACCCGGCGCGCCTTGATAGCATCGGCACTATCAGCACCTCGGGCCGTCGCGACCGGCGCCTTCGACTGCGCAGAGGCCTCAGGCGCCGTGCTAGCCACCGCGATGACAATGAAGCTCAACACCGCGAATGGACGGCATGATCCCCAACCCCTAGTCTGCCGCAAACTGGCAGCTGGCCATCTCGGCATCGTCTGGAACACGTGATCCACCACTCAGGTCTCGATCTCGCAGCCAAGCCGCTTGAGCGTCGCATCAATCCAAGCGCGATCACTGGTCCCGGCCCTAATCGATGCCATTTGCTTCACTTCGGCCGCCTGCTTGGCCTGTGTCGCCGCCAGCACCTTCGCCAGGTGCGCGAACGGGACGCAAACAAGCCCATCATCGTCGCCCAAAATGAGATCACCCGGCTCGATCACCATGCCATCAATGGCGATCGGCACATTGATTTCACCCGGACCATCCTTGTAGGGCCCGCGATGCGTGACCCCAGCGGCAAACACCGGAAACGTGCCCGCGCGTATGGCCGACGCATCGCGGATAGCGCCGTTAATGACTACCCCGGCAAGTCCACGCTTGATCGCATGCGCAATCATCAGCTCGCCAATGAGCGCGTTGGTGAGATCGCCGCCAGCGTCACAGACGACCACATCACCGGGCTGCGCCAGATCAAGTGCCTTATGCAGCATCAAATTGTCGCCAGGCCGCGTCTTGACCGTCAGCGCGGGACCAGCCAGCGCCCTGCCGCGCGCATCGTGCATCGGACGGAGTTGCGCGCCAGCCGCCGTCATCCGCCACATACTATCGCTGACGTTGGCGACGGGAAGCACCCTGAACGCTTCGACCAGTGCAGAAGACACCGCACGCTGGCGCTTTTGGATGCAAAAGCCTGTCATCGGAACCCTCTGGCAAATCATTTCAGCCGGAAGTCTGGACATCATGCCCAGCACTGCAGCAGTATAGGCGTAGACGGCGGAACAGCCAACCAAGAGCCGCTCCGCCGCACCCGCCGCCATGCAACATGACGTCCAAATGGCGACCATCCAGTGGCAACGAGACCACAGACCTACCAACTCTTCGCAACGGCCTTCGGCACGTGCGGCATCGCTTGGACCGATGTCGGCTTGACCCGCGCGCAATTGCCCGAGCAGAACGCCGACGCGGCAAACGGGCGCCTCCAGCGGTACGGCGCCACGAGATCCGATTGCGCACCCCCAACCCACATCGAAGACTGCATCACATCGCTGCGCCTGTACTTCGACGGTTCACCAATAGACTTCCAGGCGATCGAGCTGGACCTTCAAGCCGTCACTGATTTCAATCAGCGCGTCTATGCGGCCCTTCGGAGCGTACCTTTTGGCACAACCACGACCTATGGCGCACTGGCGCTTAGTGCTGGCAGCCCAAGCGCCGCGCAAGCCGTCGGCACAGCCATGGCCCGCAACCCGTGGCCGGTCATCGTGCCGTGCCATCGCGTCCTCGCCGCCGCCAAGGAAATTGGCGGGTTCTCGGCATTCGGCGGTGCCGCAACCAAACAGCGCCTGTTGCGCCTTGAAGGCGTTGATCTCGACCACGGTCAATCGAACTTGCCAGGGCTATTTGATTGATCCCGGCAACACGGCAACCAAGTCATCACGCCGTTCGATGAACGATGGACCCGGCCTCAGCGATGTCACCCAGCATGGCCATCGTCGCGTCAGCCGAACAAACAAATGGATTAAGCTCTGGCTTTTCCGAATACCTCAGCAGCACCGCCGGATTAACAGTCGCGATATTGACCTGCCCCATATTCCAATTTCCAAATCGCCGCTCCGTGATTTCAGCGAACGAGAGAATTTCGACATCAATATTTCGATCGTCCTGAATAATCACACTCATCAGTCGGCTGACTTCTGTGCGCCCACCTTCAATCACTTGCACGAACACCCCATTTGCAAAGCAAAGCATTCCAGTAATACCATGCTTGGCGTTATTCTTCCGCGATTGCTTCAGAATGGTATCCAGTGTCGCGTCGCCGTGCGACTTGGCGGCCCGGCTGGCGTAGAGGCAACGAACGAGCATGTGACCCTCAGAGTTTCGGCGAGATAAGCGCCAGGAATTCACGGCGCAAGGCGGCATTCTTCAAAAACGATCCGCGCATGACGCTATTGATCATTTTCGCATTCGTGTCTTTGACGCCGCGCCAATGCATACAGAAATGATCAGCCTCCATGACCACGGCGAGACCATCAGGCTTCACCATATCCATCAGCAGTTCGGCGATCTGCGTAATCGCCTCTTCCTGGATCTGTGGTCGCGACATGATCCAATCCGCCAAACGGGCATACTTTGACAGGCCAATCAAATTGGAATGTTGATTGGGCATCACACCAAACCAAATCCGCCCCATGATCGGGCAGAAATGATGGCTGCACGCACTCCGCACAACAACCGGACCAACAATCATCAGCTCATTGAGGCTCGATGCATTCGGAAACTCGGTAACAGCCGGCGCTGGCGCATAGCGCCCCCGAAAAACTTCATTGATATACATTTTCGCGACGCGGCGTGCGGTGTCTTGCGTGTTGTGATCGTTTTCAACATCAATCACTAGGCTGTCGAGCACAGCCTTCATCTTCGCCGTCACCTCATCGAGCAGCCCATCGAGCTCACCCGGCTCGATCGCGCCGGAGATATTGTCATTGGCAAGGAACTTCATTTTGTTCCGCCGCAGCCGCTTCCTGATCCGTTCAGAAACAGGGAGCTCCACGGACGTTCCTGGCGCATCTGATTGGTCGTTCACGCAATGAACTTTCGTATTTTTGTTGCCCGTAGTTCTGTCGTCTGCACCCAGGATCGTAGAGCATGAAGCACGTCTTGAGAAAGGTTCTCAGCCGCCAAACGTGCCGCCATGGCACGCTACGGTTAACGCGTCGCGCCATGACATCTCGACGCATCATGGCCCCAACGCACCACGTCTGTCACCGGATCATCAAACCGGTGTTATGGCCGCGGCCGCGGCTTGTCCCGGCTATACATCCAGCTCACCAGGAGCATGGCGATTGGCACCCAGCCAACGCCAGCGACGATGTGGAAGAGTGTTCCCACCCACCCACCGGCAGCCGGTAGCGCACTCGATGCGAACGCCATGACCAGCATGACATACACCAGCAGCAACACAAACAACCCAATTGTGCCTGCAAGCTTACGGCCCGGGTTTGTCATGAGCATGCCTGAGACTCCAAGGTCGGCCAGCGTTGAACGTGCCACGCTTCAGCCCGCGATGCTACGGCACATTGTTTGGCCGAAGCCCGGCCGTTAGCCAATGGATCGCCGGGCACCTTTGTCTACAAGCGTTATCGACTATTGGCGGCAGGGATAATTCGAATGGCGACGTTAGGTAGCATCGTACACGCCAGAGGGCACGGCGAACACCAGCAGCCGTTGCAACTCTGGTTGTTCGCGATGGCCGCTCTCGTATTCCTGATGGTCGCTATCGGCGGCGCGACACGGCTAACCGGTTCAGGCCTGTCGATCACGGAATGGCAGCCAATCATGGGGACCATGCCCCCTTTGAGTGACGCCGCTTGGCAAGACGCATTTGAGAAGTACCAGCAGATCCCGCAATACAAAATCCTCAACAAAGGCATGTCGCTTGCTGCGTTCAAATCCATCTATTGGTGGGAGTGGGGACACCGCTTCTTTGGTCGCCTGATCGGACTTGCGTTCCTCATCCCATTTCTAGTTTTTATCGCCCGCGGCGCGATCACGCGTTCCCTTGGTTGGCAACTTGGCGGGTTGTTCCTTCTGGGCGGCCTTCAAGGCGCGCTTGGCTGGTACATGGTTCAGTCGGGCCTCAGCCAACGGACAGACGTCAGCCAATACCGCCTGGCCGCACACTTGCTTCTTGCATCGGTATTGTTAGCGGCTCTGCTTTGGACGGCTTTGAACGTCGGCCGGCCAGTAACCCCTCGCATCCGGCTGCAAACCCTGGCAGCCGGCAGCCGCGCCACCGCGATCATCGTCGTAGCACTCGTTTTCGTGCAAGTCGGCGCTGGCGCCTTGGTCGCCGGCCTCAAAGCCGGGCTCGCCTACAACACCTGGCCACTGATGGACGGCCGTATTGTGCCTGGCGGGTTGAGTGCCATGTCGCCGTGGTGGCTGAACGCCTTCGAAAATGCGGCCACGGTCCAATTCGATCATCGCGTACTCGCCTATCTGTTGGCGGCCGCAGTCTTCTGGCACGGATTGCGAGTTATCACGACCGCCGACGACGAACACATGCGCCGCTCTGCTGCCGCGCTCATGCTAGTAGTGGCTGGCCAAATCGCCCTTGGCATCTGGACCCTCCTTGCGCACGTCCCTCTACCACTCGCGCTCGGACATCAAATGATGGCCATGCTGGTGCTCGCCGCAGCGGTTTGGCACCTGCACACGCTTCAAGCCGCCCACCAACCCTGACGGCTGCCGCCCATCATGCACCCGTGCTCGCAAAACCGCCCGTCTGCCGCAGGGCCTCGCCAAGGACCATCGCGCCCGCAACCGCAATATTGAGCGACCGTAGGCCCGCGGCTATCGGAACACGGACCCGAAGATCAGCTGCTGCGTGCACATGCTCGCCAACGCCAGCACTTTCGCGTCCCAGCAGAACCGTGTCGGTGACCACAAAAGTTGCCTGCACATAGGGCATGGCACCATGGGTCGTAGCCAGGACCAGACGCGACCTCATTTCGCGGCGCGCGGCCTCGAAATGGCTCCAATCGAGATGCCGAACGATCTCCACGTGCACCAGATAGTCGAGCCCCGCGCGGCGAAGCGCCCGGTCTGTCATGTCGAAGCCCGTCGGCCCGATGATATCAACCGCAACGCCGAGACAGGCGGCCATCCGGAGAATGGTCCCCGTGTTCTGCGGGATATCCGGCTGATAAAGAGCAAGGCGCATTGGGGACCGTCCTGCGGGCGAGTTTGCCTGGCGGCCCAGCCCAGCGGCTGCGCCAAATTGCCTCAAACCGGAGCGGTATGCAGCACCCCCGAAATCTTGCCACCCCCGCCAAAGGATGCCAAAAGATCGCGCGTCAAAACGTCAAGCGTCGGGGGGCGTTAGAGTACCATATCGTGTGCCTTACGAGCACCGGTGGGGTCCTTAAGTTCCACGCACAGTATCGATGAATGAGGCTCGTGACACCGCCGCGGTGTGCGTCCGCTAGACGCGTCGTATGATGCCGATACCGGAGTGCGCGTGCGACAGCGGTGCCGGTGCCGGTGTCGATGTCTGACACCGGGTCAGACATGGAACATTTGAGGAGGCCGCCTTGGCATCGGACAAGAAATCGGATCACGCTCACCACGCGGGTCAGGAAGCTCACGCCGGTGGACCATCGCGGCGCGATTTCATCACCACCGCAGCGCTCGGTTGGGCCGGCCTTGGTGGCGCCCTCGCGCTGTGGCCATTCATCCAACAGATGAACCCCGACGCATCGACGCAAGCGCTCGCCTCGACCGAGGTTGATCTGGCACCCATCAAAGAGGGCCAAGCGATCACGGTTCTGTGGCGCGGTAAGCCGGTGTTCATCCGCAACCGCACCAAGGACGAGATCGCCAAGGCCGTTGCGACCCCGCTCAACGAGTTGGCCGACCGCACCGCCGGCTCCGAAAAAGAGCGAGTCAAAAAAGACCGCGAGAACTGGCTGGTCCTTGTCGGCATCTGCACGCATCTTGGCTGCATCCCCAAAGGCCAGGGCCTGAGCGACCAGCGCGGTGATTACGGCGGCTACTTCTGCCCCTGCCACGGCTCGCACTACGATACCTCCGGCCGCATTCGCAAAGGCCCGGCACCCCGCAATCTCGAAGTGCCGCCTTACGAGTTCGTGTCCGCCACCAAGATCAAGATCGGTTGAGGCAAGATTATGAGCGACCACGGATCAAGCTACCAACCCCGAGGCGCATTCGCGAAGTGGATGGACGACCGTCTGCCCATCGCGCGCATGATGCACGGCCAATTCGTCGATTTCCCGACCCCGCGCAACCTGAACTACATGTGGACGTTTGGCGGCATTCTCACCTTCATGCTCGTCGTCCAGATCGCGTCCGGCCTGGTGCTGTCCATGCACTACCAGCCGAGCGACACGGCGGCCTTTGACTCCGTCGAGAGCATCCGCCGCGACGTCAACTACGGTTGGCTGTTGCGCAACATTCACGCGGTCGGCGCGTCCATGTTCTTCCTCGCGGTCTACCTGCACATGGCGCGCGGTCTCTACTACGGCTCTTATAAGGCCCCCCGCGAAATCCTCTGGATTCTTGGCGTTATCATCTTCCTGTTGATGATGGCGACGGGCTTCCTTGGCTACACCCTCGTGTGGGGCCAGATGAGCTTCTGGGGTGTCACCGTCATCACCAATCTGTTCTCCGCGATCCCGATTGTCGGCGACGGTATCCGCACCTGGCTGTGGGGTGACTTCGCGGTGTCTGGCGTAACGCTCAATCGCTTCTTCTCGCTCCACTTCCTGTTGCCGTTCGTGATCGCCGGTGTGGTGATCCTGCACGTCTGGGCACTGCATGTGGTTGGACAGAACAACCCGACCGGCCTCGACATCAAAACCAAGTCCGACAGCGTGCCGATGCTGCCGTTCGCACTCATGAAAGACATCTTCGCGATGTCGGTGTTCATCATGCTGTATGCATGGTTCGTGTTCTTCGCCCCCGACTACCTCGGCCATCCCGACAACTACATCGAGGCCAATCCGCTCTCGACTCCGGCTCACATCGTGCCCGAATGGTACTTCCTGCCATTCTACGCGATCCTGCGCGCAATCCCCTCAAAGCTGGGTGGCGTGATTGCCATGTTCGCAGCGATCGCCGTACTTGCATTCATCCCTTGGCTGGATACCAGCAACATCCGCTCGGCCAAGTACCGCCCTCTGTTCAAGTGGTTCCTGTGGGCGTTCTTCTTCACAGTTCTTGCGCTCGGCTATCTGGGCGGCAAGCCTGCTGAAGGCGCCTACGTGATCTGGTCGCGTGTGTTCACACTCTACTACTTCGCATTCTTTCTGCTCGTGATGCCGATCGTCGGCTTGATCGAGACACCGGGGAAGATGCCGCGCAGTATTTCAGACGCCGTTCTCGGTGGCGGCGGCCGGATGGCCGGTGCCACGGCAACCGCCGCTGCAGAAAAGCGCTGAAATGAGCCTTGGGATAACTATGATGACCACTTCACTTCTCAAGACGGTTCCCGGCGCGCGCGCCACCCTTACCGGTGCTGCTCTTGCTATCCTGGCCGCAACATCGGCCATGATCGGAGCCACGCCGGCTGTTGCCGCCGAAGGCGGCGTAGCCATCCCCGCGCAGCGATGGACCTTCAGTGGTGTGCGCGGACACTTCGACCGCGAGCAGCTGAAGCGCGGCTTCCAAGTCTACAAAGAAGTGTGTTCGACCTGTCATGGCATGCGGCAGCTATCGTTCCGCAATCTTGTCCAGAAGGGCGGACCTGAGTTCCCCGAAGAGGGCGTGAAGACGCTCGCAGCCACCTACAAGATCAACGACGTGCCGAACGATCAAGGCAAAGTGGTCAAGCGCCCCGCGCGCTTGTCAGATCGCATCCCCAGCCCGTTCGACAACGAGCAACAGGCGCGGTCGGCAAACAACGGCGCGCTGCCTCCAGACTTGTCGCTGATCGCCCGCGCCCGCGGTGTCGAAGCAGAGAAGCCCTTCTTCATGGTGCCAGTGCACATGTTCAAGGATTTGTTCGTGAGCGGCGGCTACCAGGAAGCGGGCTCAGACTATCTCTATGCCTTGATGGTGGGCTATCAGGACATGCCGAAGGGGACGAAGAACCCTGACGGCACCGAGATGAAGCTCGGCGACGGCATGTACTACAACACGGTGTACCCAGGCCATCAGATCGGCATGCCATCTCCTTTGATGGATGGTATGGTCAAATACAGCGACGGTACTCCGGCAAAACTTGAAAACCACGCCCGCGACGTGACGGCGTTCCTCTCGTGGGCCGCTGACCCGAAGCTTGAAGAGCGCAAGCGTATGGGCCTGATGGTGATGCTCTATCTACTCATCACCTCGGCGCTCTTGTACGCTGCTAAGCGCTACGTATGGGCCGGCGAGGCGCATTGAGCTTACGCGGCCAGTGCATTAGTGATACTGCCAAAGGCCTCGGTAACGGGGCCTTTTCTGTTGCCTGCAAGCGCGCAATGTTCGCTTGCAATGATCCTGTGACGCGGAGTTCGACATGACCCAATCAGTGCTCGGAATTCTCGGCGGCAGTGGATTGTACGATCTGCCGGGCTTGCAGAACGCCCATTGGACACCCGTGACGTCGCCCTGGGGAACGCCGTCCGACGACATATTGTTTGCTGAACTCGACGGCCTGCCGCTCCGGTTTCTGCCCCGCCACGGCCGCGGCCACCACCTCTCGCCCTCTGGCATCAACTATCGCGCCAACATCGACGCACTCAAGCGCTGCGGCGTGACGGATCTCATCTCCGTTTCGGCCTGCGGTTCGCTCAAAGAAGAACTCGCGCCGGGCCACTTCGTGCTCGTCGATCAGTTCATCGATCGCACATTCGCGCGCGAGAAATCGTTCTTCGGCAATGGGCTCGTCGCGCACGTTTCGGTCGCTGATCCGGTCAGCCCGTTGCTGGCTGATGCGATTACAAAAGCCGCCGCAGCCGAACAGATCGCCATGACCCGCGGGGGCACCTATCTCGTCATGGAAGGCCCGCAGTTTTCCACCCGCGCCGAAAGCAATCTGTATCGCAGCTGGGGCGCCAGCGTCATCGGGATGACCAATATGCCCGAAGCCAAACTCGCCCGCGAAGCTGAGATTTGCTACGCAACCGTCGCCATGGTGACAGATTATGATTGCTGGCACTCGGAGCATGCCTCCGTCGACGTCGCCGCCGTCATCAAAGTCCTCGGCGAAAACGCCGTGAAGGCGCAGCGCCTCGTCGCGAGGCTCGCGCGCGATTTTCCACGCGAGCATCCGGCCTGCCCCATCGGCTCAGACACCGCCCTCGACGTGGCGCTCATTACTGCGCCGGAAAAACGCGACCCCGCACTGATCGCCAAACTCGACGCTGTCGCCGGCCGCGTGTTGCGAAAGCAGGCCTGCCCCATCTAAAAGCGCAACAGTGCCAGTCGCAGCACCGCGCTGCCGGGGGAAAATCTGAGATGACGACGATGCGCTACACGCCGCTGGTGGCCAGACTGCCAGCGACCGTGCCCTTTGTGGGACCCGAGACACAGGAACGCCATCGCGGCGCAAAGTTCCGCGCCCGGCTCGGCGCCAACGAAAGCGTGTTTGGTCCCTCGCCGAAAGCCGTCGCCGCCATGCAGCAGGCCGCCGCCGAATGTTGGATGTACTGCGATCCTGAAAATCACGATCTAAAGCAGGCGCTGGCAGCCCACCTCGGTGTCAAGCCAGACAACATCGCCATCGCTGAGGGGATCGACAGCCTGTTCGGCTACACTATGCGGATGTGCGTCGAGCCGGGCGACACCGTCGTCACTTCTCTGGGCGCCTATCCGACATTCAACTTCCACGTCGCCGGCTTCGGTGGGCGATTGGTGACGGTGCCCTACGTCAATGACCGCGAAGACCCAACGAGCCTGCTCGCCGCCGCCAAGCGCGAGAACCCCAAGCTCATCTACTTCGCCAATCCCGACAACCCGATGGCCTCCTGGTGGGATGCGGCAACGGTTGCCAACTTTATTTCCAACATCCCAAACGGCAGCGTGCTGTGCCTCGATGAAGCCTATTCGGAGTTTGCCCCAGACGGCACCACGCCACCCATCGACGTGACCGAACAAAAGGTTCTGCGGTTCCGCACGTTTTCCAAAGCCTATGGGATGGCCGGCACCCGCATCGCCTACGTCATCGGTGAAGCCTCCATGATCAAGGCCTACGACAAGATCCGCAATCACTTCTCAGTCAACCGCATCGCCCAGGCCGGCGCCCTGGCGGCCCTTGCCGATCAAGCCTATCTGCGCGAGGTGGTCGCGAACGTCGCCCACGCCCGCGATCGCATCAGCGCCATCGGCCGCGCGCACGGGCTGAAGCCATTGCCATCGGCCGCCAACTTCGTCGCTCTCGACTGCGGCCGCGATGGCGCTTATGCAAGGCGCGTGTTGGATGGGTTGATCGAACGCGGCGTGTTTGTGCGCATGCCGGGCGCAGCCCCGCTCAACCGCTGCATCCGCATCTCGGCCGGCACCGGCGCTGACCTGGATGTGTTCGAATCCG
The DNA here is from genome assembly GCA_963847145.1 of uncultured Alphaproteobacteria bacterium. Classification (GTDB taxonomy): domain Bacteria; phylum Pseudomonadota; class Alphaproteobacteria; order Rhizobiales; family Hyphomicrobiaceae; genus JABFRJ01. The sequence goes on along the minus strand of CAWJYN010000007.1, from coordinate 147,013 downwards.
AATTGCCAAAGGCGCTCGCCGCAGCGCAACTGACCTGAGAAGCGAATACGACGATGATGAAACGCGCCATTACCGCCCCCGACGGCAACCAGCCGGTCAGCCGCTACGCGGAAGCCATGGAAGTCACTGACGCCAAGCGTTGGCTGTTCCTGTCGGGGCAGACGCCGATGCGCCAGGATGGCTCAATCCCGGAAGATTTCCGCGACCAAGCGCGGCAGGTCTGGGCCAATATCCAGGCCCAACTGCGCGCCTCCGACATGACCCTCGACAATCTGGTCAAGGTCACCGTGTTCCTGTCCGACCGCCGTTATGGCCCGATCCACCGCGCCATCCGCGAAGAAATTCTCGGCGACCGCGTGCTCGGTTTGACCGTGATCATCGTCGGCGCGTTGGACGAACGCTGGCTGTTGGAAGTCGAAGTGATCGCGGCGGGGTAGGGGCACATCGGCCTGTAGGGCGGAAGAGGCGCGTTTCAGCGCCGTCATCCGCCGCCACGTACGAGGTTACTGCCACAGCCGTTGCACCATCTCGCCCGTTGCGGCGGATTTCGCGACGCTCATCCGCCCTACGGGCCGCGGCAAGTTGCGACGATCACGCCCCGGCGATCTTCGAAAAATCAGCCACACCCAACGTAGTTGCACGGATTTCTGACAAGAGCTTGAGCCGGTTGCCGCGCAGCTTGGCATCGTCGGCGTTTACCGTCACGTCGTTGAAGAACGCATCCACCGGCCCGCGCAACTCCGCCAGCGCATTCATCGCGCCAGTGAAGTTCTCGACGTTGATGGCGGCCACCGTATCCGCGCGCACGCTGGCCAGCGCTTTTGCCAACGCCTTCTCGGCGGGCTCCGCGAGCAGCTTCGGATCATGCGCGCCGTCGTGGCTGGCTTTGTCTTTCTTCTCTTCGATGGACAGGATGTTGGCAGCGCGCTTGACGCCCGCCAGCAAGTTCGCGCCGTCGTCGGTTTTGAGAAACGCACCGAGCGCTTCCACGCGCTTGACGATCAGCGCCAGATCATCCTGCCCCGGCAGCGCAAACACCGCGTCGATCAAATCATGCCGCGCACCCTTGTCGCGCAGATAGACTTTGAGGCGATCGGCGAAGAAGGAGAGGAGGTCAGCCTCTAAACCAGAAGGCGCGCCGCGGAAGCCACCTGCATGAGTTTTGATCAGAGCAGCCAACCCCAATCGCTCATCATTCTCCAACAAAATCCTGATCACCCCCAACGCCGCGCGGCGCAGCTGATAGGGATCGCCGGAGCCGGTCGGCTTCTCGCCAATCGCCCAAAAGCCCACCAGCGTATCGAGCTTATCAGCAAGAGCGACGGCAATCGCCACCGCGTCGCCGTCCTCGGCTTTGGGAACCGTGTCGCCGGCACCTTTCGGCTTGTAATGCAGCTCAATCGCGCGCGCGATCTCGGGCTTGGTGCCAGCCTTTTCCGCATAGTAACGCCCCATCAGGCCTTGCAGCTCGGGGAATTCGCCGACCATGCCGGAGACCAGATCGGACTTGCACATCTGCGCCGCGCGGCGCGCATCTTCAGGCACCGCATCCACCGCCCCTGCGATCTTGTGAGCCAGTTCCATAATGCGCTCGACGCGGTCCTTCTGGCTCCCAAGCTTCTCGTGAAACGTGATCGATGCTAGCTGCAATTCCATCTCATCGAGTGGCCGCTTCAAATCTTGATCCCAGAAGAACTTCGCATCCGCCAGCCGCGCACGGATCACCTTCTCGTTGCCGCCAACGATCTGCCTGCCCTCGTCCGCCGCAATCAAATTCGACACCAGCAGAAAGCGGTTGGTGAGCTTCTTGGTTTTCGGATCGCGCAGCGAAAAGCATTTCTGATGCGACTTCATCGAGGTGGTCAGGCACTCGCCGGGCACAGCGAGAAAATCCTTGTCGAACGTACCCATCAGCACCGTCGGCCACTCGGTGAGGCCCGCGTTCTCTGCCGTCAGCACCTCGTCTTCCACCAGTTCAAGTTTGTGCGCCTTGGCGACGCTACGCGCCTGCTCGCCGATCCAGCGTGCGCGCTCGGATGCCGGCAGCAGCACCTTGTGCTCACGCAGCTTGGTGCCGTAGTCCTCGAAGCCGGACACAGCGAACGGCACGTTGCCATGGAAGCGATGCCCGCGCGTCATGTTGCCAGACGCAATACCCGCGATCTCGAACGGCACGATCTTGCCGCCCAGCAGACAGAGGATCGACTGCAACGGCCGCACCCACTGGAAGTCGCCCGATCCCCACCGCTGCGACTTCGGCCACGGAAATTTACGCATCACGTCCGGCACCACCTCGGCGATGATGTCTGCCGCAAGCCGCCCCGCCTTTTCTATTTTGACGACATAGAAATCGCCCTTCTTCGGGTCTTGCTGGATCGTCGCCTGATCAATTGACGTGATGCCCGCGCCCTTCAAGAAACCGGCAATCGCCTGTTCCGGCGCGCCGACGCGCGGCCCCTTGCGCTCATCCGAAACACCCGGCGACTTGAGCGGCACGCCCGCCAGATGCAGCGCCAGCCGCCGCGGCGTCGCGAAACTCATGGCGGCACCCGCAACCAGGCCCTGCGCTTTCAAGCCCTCAACAACGAGCTTTTGCAGATCCTCTGCGGCCCGCGCTTGCATGCGTGCCGGAATCTCCTCCGAAAACAGTTCGAGCAACAGGTCGGCAGCGGTGGAGGACGGCATGGGACAGCTCGCGGGGTACAATCAGGGGCAAATCAAGCTCGTCTTGTAGCCCGATCCCACGCCCAGGCGAAGGGCGGAGTTGATCCCCCAGCCAGCAATCCCCCCGCTTCAGGCCGCAAGCCGCCGCTTGGCAATCTCCAGAAACGTCTCCATCCGGGTCTTCAGCGCTTCGATCGGCATCTGTTCGTGCTCGGTCTCGATGAGCAGATGGGGAATGCCCTTTCTCTCAAAGGCTTCCTTGATCTCGGGATAAAAATACATATGCGGTTCGCAGTATTTCACCTGCAGGATCACCAACCCGGCCGCCTTTGACTTGGCCACCGCATCCAGCAGAAATTGGTCCCAATCGGCCCGCTCGTCTGACAGCGTGGCACACGGAACATTCCGGTTGCGCGCCAGATACCAGTCGGCCAGCGCCTCGGTAGGCTCGCCCGTCTCCGCGATGTCGGTCGAGACAAACCGGAAGCCATGGTAGAGATCATCGTCGACGATGATGCCTCCACAATCCTCAATGACGGAGAGCACCGCTGGCTTGGCCGCTTGGCAATAGTGCCCCGATACGTACACCCGCACGCCACCAGACGCCGCCGGCCCCGCCTTCAAGGACGCGATGAGTGGCTCCAGCAGCGCGGTGTGCGCCTCCACGTCCATCACCATGCTCGACTTGATGATCAACTGCAGCTGACGCCCGCTCAGTTGAATGGTCCCAGCACGGCGCAGCTCAAATAGCCCGCGGATCAACTGCCGGCTGTGATTAAACAGCCGGAAGCTGCGGCGCGCGTCGTCCTCTGTGATTGTTCGCCCGACCAACGCTTCAAGCTCGATCCACAGCCGCCGGAAAGTACCCTGCGTCTCGTCCTTGGCCCACGGCGCGCTGAGCGAGGAAATGAGCTGATTGAACAAGATCGGCACTTCCGGCATTTCGGCCCGGATCACATCGGCCGTGCCCAGCAACTGCACGCAATGATCGCCAAACAAGATGGCGTCGAGAAACTTGAAATCCCCGCGCATGAGTTGATCGGTGAGGCTGCGATTGTAGCCGCAATAGAAGCTGTACACGTTGCTCTGCCCGACCGTGATCGGCTCTTGGTCCTCTTGCAGGATCGTCGGCAGCGCGCCGGCCGCATGCGCCATCTCCACCGGAAACTGCATCGGCAGCACACCGATCACGGGGCGGCCGGTCTCCTGCTTCCAGCGCCGCGCATAGGCCAGCGGCTGCTCCGCCGCCGCCTCGAAAGCTGCCCATACGTGGTCCAAGGTGATCTCCAGGCATAAGTGCCGTGCCGCGCGACCATCTGAGCCGCGCTATCGCCAAGATCGTAAGATAGCGCACAGTAAAGGTGCGTGCAACTATTGGGACGGCGAGGGACGGCGAGCTTGGGCAGCGAGCATTGTAGGGCTCACAGGATGGTGGCTAGCCACATCAAGCGGGAATGCGCACACCGTCCGGCAACCGATCCACCGCCTCGGGTCAAACGACGCTGGCCTCCCCCCAAATGTCATCCTCGGGCTTGTCCCGAGGACCCAGGGCTCACCCGGCACGAACTTTCGAGGCTGAGCAGAGACGGCTGCAAAGTCCCGCCAACTTCATCCACCCAACGCGCTGCCCGCTGGGTCCTCGGGACAAGCCCGAGGATGACAAGGGTGGGTGTGTTGTCTGTCGCGCTTCAGAGCAAGCTACTCCGCGGCGACGGGCGCCAATTGGAAAACACGCGCCAGCTCGCCTGCTGCTTTTAGGTCGCCACGGCGCAAGGCCAACCGGACCTCGTCGAGCTTTTTGGCGTCTGTCATGGACAGGTACGGCGCCCATTCATGCCCGTCTTCGAATCGTGTGACGGGTACTTCGGCGAAATAGCGGCCTTCGCGGACCGCGCGGATACTCTGGCGCTCGGTGGTCATGGACCGCAGCTTCTCAATTGCGAACACCTGAAACAAGCGGTCGTCCAAAAGTTTGTCATCCTCGGGCTTGTCCCGAGGACCCATCGGGCAATAGGCTCGGCGCGAGACCGTTGTCTCCGTGACCGCGCGTGACGGCTATTCTCGTTTGCTCCGAGCTCGCTGCACCCTGGGTCCTCGGGACAAGCCCGAGGATGACAACGGTGGGTGGGGGCGCACGATTTACTCAGCGGCGACGGGCGTGAGTTCGAACACACGGGCGAGTTTCGAGGCAGCCTTGAGGTCGCCACGGCGCACGGCCAACCAAACCTCGTCGAGCTTTTTGGCGTCTGTCATGGACAGGTACGGGGCCCATTCATGCTCGTCGTCGAGGAATTCAACGTCCACCTCAGCCGCGTAACGGCCCTCATGCACAAACTTGGTTGTCTTGCGCGGCTTCATTTTCTTGTCCTGAAATCAGCCTGTAGCAAGGTTGGGTTAGCCGCATTTCAGCGGCGTAACCCAACATCGCACGCTCCGTCGCTGAGCCGTTGGGTTACGGCCGCAAAGGGCGGCATTAACCCAATCGACGAGCACTAAGTGGTACTCGGGTGGCGGCATGCTTCCTCCAGGAGATGCGCAATCCAAGGTGCTGGCAAAACCCTGATCACTCCATGACCTCCGCGCACTACCATCCCAACAAATCTGTATTGACCATCCCGCATACTGAAGCTGAAGACAGGCGCGCCGCTGAAACCGTCAAAATTACCAGCCAACTTGCTCACGAACTCAACTGGACAGTCCACCTCTGCAACCCAAAGTGCAGACGTTTCAATCGCTAGGGACTTCACTTCCAGTAGCAATTGGTTGTCCGTGACCGATTTCAACTGTCCCGTCTCGTCGTCAATATCCAGAACTCGCAAAGCCGTCGGGTACCCAACAACCACGAGACAGTCGCTTTCAAGGTTGGGCGGCGCGCTTAAGATATGCCAGTTGAAAAATGGGTCTGGGCACCCCAATGCATCGACTTTCCACGGCATCTCGATAGCAAGCACATCGTGATTATCGGCATGGAATTCGTCCAGCGCGAGGCGCCAAGTAATTCGCGATCCTGTGTAATTGGTATTGCTCGTCCGATCCAGTTGAATGCTGATTGCTTCCGGGCTCACAACGAAATCTTTGTTGTAAGGGCCTAGCTGATGGCGTGACATCAGGCAGAATTGCCGACCCTCAAATCGCGCTAGAAACCCCGTGCCGGTCCAACCCACTTCCCACCCTGGCGCGTCCGTCCGAATTTTGGCTGGGACGACAGACAGGCGGACACGCCACTCAGCTTGAAGGGCACGGCGCAAGGAGAGGTCCAGCACGCTCGCAATGTATCGCGTAGTCATTGTCAAGATTTAGGGTCTGAACGTGGCTTTTACAAGTCACTCCGCCGCCTCCCGCTTCGTGCTCCCGCCCTTCACCTTCACCCCGCCAATCGGCCTTCTTGCCAGCAACTCCCTTAAAAACTGCCCCGTATAGCTCCCCTTCGCCTTCGCCACGTCCTCCGGCGTGCCGACGGCCACGATCTCGCCGCCGCCGTCGCCGCCTTCGGGGCCGAGGTCGATGACCCAGTCGGCGGTCTTGATCACTTCCAGATTGTGCTCGATGACGACGACAGTGTTGCCGGCGTCCGCCAGCTCGTGCAGCACTTCGAGCAGCTTGGCGACGTCGTGGAAATGCAGCCCCGTCGTCGGCTCGTCGAGAATGTACAGCGTGCGCCCCGTTGCGCGCCGCGACAGTTCTTTCGATAGCTTGATGCGCTGCGCTTCGCCGCCCGACAGCGTCGTCGCCTGCTGGCCGATCTTGATGTAGCCGAGCCCGACGCGATGCAGCGTCTCGAGCTTATCGCGGATCGACGGCACGGCCGTGAAGAAGTTCACGCCCTCCTCCACCGTCATATCCAGCACGTCGGCAATCGACTTCTCGCGGAAATGGATGTCGAGCGTTTCGCGGTTGTAGCGCTTGCCCTTGCACTGATCGCACGTCACGTAGACGTCGGGCAGAAAGTGCATCTCGATCTTGATGACGCCGTCGCCCTGGCACGCCTCGCAGCGCCCGCCTTTGACGTTGAACGAGAACCGGCCGGGGCCGTAGCCGCGCGCTTTCGCTTCCGGCAGACCGGCAAACCAATCGCGGATCGGCGTAAACGCGCCCGTGTAGGTCGCGGGGTTGGAGCGCGGCGTGCGGCCGATCGGCGATTGATCGATGTCGATCACCTTGTCGAGATGCTCAAGGCCTTCCAGCTTGTCGTGCGCGCCCGGTGTTTCGCGGGCGCCGTTGAGCTTGCGCGCCGTCGCCTTGAACACCGTATCGATCAGGAAGGTCGACTTGCCACCACCAGACACGCCGGTCACGCATGTGAACAGACCCAGCGGGATTTCCGCCGTCACGTTCTTGAGATTGTTCGATCGCGCACCCGTCACTTTCAGCGAGCGGCCCTTCTCGCCCTGCCGGCGCTTCTTGGGCACCGACACCTGCTTGACGCCCGTCAGGTATTGCCCCGTCAGCGAGTTCGGATTGCTCATAACTTCATCAGGCGTGCCTTGCGCGACGATCACGCCGCCATGCACACCCGCGCCCGGGCCGATATCGACCACGTAGTCGGCCTGCAAAATCGCGTCTTCGTCGTGCTCGACGACCAGCACCGTGTTACCGAGGTCGCGCAGATGCTTCAGCGTCACCAGCAACCGCGCGTTGTCACGCTGATGCAGCCCGATGGATGGCTCGTCGAGCACGTAAAGCACGCCCGTCAGTCCGCTGCCGATCTGTGAGGCCAGCCGGATGCGCTGGCTCTCGCCACCGCTCAACGTGCCCGAACCACGCGACAAGGTAAGATAATCCAACCCCACATCATTCAGAAACTGCAGCCGCTCGCGGATCTCTTTCAAGATGCGCGCAGCGATCTCCAGCTGCTTCGGCGTCAGTTGTTTCGGCAGTTCGCCGAACCACGCGTTGGCTGCCTTAATCGACAGATTGCCGACCTCGCCCACGTGCTTGCCAGCGATCTTCACGGCCAACGCCTGCGGTTTCAGGCGGTGCCCGCCGCACGCCTCGCATGGATGCGCGCCCTGGTAGCGCGACAACTCTTCACGCACCCACTCGCTCTCGCTCTCGCGCCAGCGCCGCTCGATGTTGCCGATCACGCCTTCGAAGGGCTTGGTCGTCTTGTAAGTCCGCACCCCATCTTCATAAGTGAAGGTGATCTCGTCGTCACCGGAGCCACGCAGGATCACATCCTGCACCCGCGCCGGCAACTTCTCAAACGCGGTCGTCATCGACGCCTTGTAGTGCGTGCAGATCGCGCGCAGCGTTTGCTCGTAATAGGGCGAAGTGTTGCCGGTTTTGGCCCATGGCCAGATCGCGCCGTCTTTCAGCGACAGGGAGCGGTCTGGCACGACCAGATCGGCCTCGAACTGCATTTCAATGCCTAGGCCATCGCACTCCGGACAGGCGCCAGCGGGGGCGTTGAACGAGAACAGGCGCGGCTCGACTTCTTCGATGGTGAATCCGGACACGGGACAAGCGAAGCGCTCGGAGAAAATGACCCGCTCGTGCGTTTCGTTCTTGGATTTGTTGGCGCCTTCGGTGACGTTCTTGCCCAACGGCTTGTCCGCGAATTCGGCGATCGCAAGACCATCGGCGAGCTTCAGCGCCGTCTCCAAGCTGTCGGCCAATCGCGATGCCAGATCGCCCTTCACCACCAGCCGGTCCACCACCACGTCGATGTCGTGCTTGAACTTCTTGTCGAGCTTCGGCGCGTCAGCAACTTCAACGATCTGCCCGTTGATCTTGACCCGCGTAAAACCCTTCTTCTGCCATTCCAGCAGTTCTTTGCGGAACTCGCCTTTGCGGCCACGCACAACCGGCGCCAGCAAATAGAGCCGCGTGCCCTCCGGCAGTGCAAGAATACGGTCAACCATCTGCGTGATGGTTTGGGCTTCGATGGGCAGCCCGGTGGCCGGCGAGTAAGGCACACCCACCCGCGCGAACAGCAGCCGCAGGTAGTCATAGATTTCCGTGACCGTGCCGACGGTAGAGCGCGGATTGCGGCTGGTCGTTTTCTGTTCGATCGAAATTGCCGGCGACAGGCCATCGATGTGGTCCACATCCGGCTTCTGCATCATCTCAAGGAACTGCCGCGCGTAGGCTGACAGGCTCTCGACGTAGCGCCGCTGGCCTTCGGCGTAGATCGTATCGAACGCCAAGGATGACTTGCCCGAGCCCGACAGCCCCGTGAAGACCACCAGCGCATCGCGCGGGATCTCCAGATCGACGTTCTTCAGATTGTGCTCGCGCGCACCCCGGACGTGAATTGTGTTGCGATCGCGGGCGCGGATGGAGGCGATGGCGACGGTGGGCTTTTTCGGCGTTTTGCTCATGGCGACGTGCTAGCCGATGCCGCGGCTAGGGGCAATGCAACACGACGCTGCATGCACAGGGCGGCGGAGGAGGCGCCCCCTGGATCTGAACCCGGTGCACAGGCCTCCATATACCTATTTTTGCTATGGCAAACGGTGACGGCGAAATGCCATCGTATCGTGCGGTCTCAATTTTACGGCAAAAGTCAGCGCCCTCGCCCATGCCTATCGCCCGCGCCGAACTTGCACTCGCCTGCGACCATGCCCTCGGCGGCCACTGGGACGCAGCGCATCAAATCGTCCAGCGCGACGAAGACGACAAAACGTCGTGCTGGATCCACGCTGTGCTCCACAAAATCGAGGGCGACGCGCCCAATGCCCGCTATTGGTACCGCGAAGCCGGCCAGTTCTATGAAAGTTTTAGCGACCCCGCAGCCGAGCTCCGCGCCATCAAGGCGACGCTGACGTACTGAACGGCGGACCCGGGTAGCGGGCATGCATTCAGACCGGGTTGCGGCGCAGCGCAACGAAACGTACCGTCTCAGAAGCAAATCTTTGCGTCGCCTTCCAGGGCCCGGCCATCCGGCTGGGAAACAAATTCCGTGCCCTCCCGCCACCTTTGGCTGCCGCCAGCCCTGGAGAAGCCGCGCGTGCGGCTTTATGCGCTTGGCCACGCGATCTCCGTTCTCGGCAGCTGGGTGCAGGCCACGGCGCTCTCCTGGCTGGTCTTTCGCCTGACTGGCTCGGTCTTCATGCTGGGCGTGATGGGCTTTCTGCTCCAGATCCCATTCCTGCTGCTGGGCCCGTTCACGGGCCGCGTCGTCGACCGCATGCCCAAGCTGCCACTCTTGCTTGCGATCAATCTGGGTCTCAGTGCAGTTGCGCTTGTGCTGGCCGCCATGGCCGCTTTTGAGGTCCACAACGTGTGGGTTTATCTGGCCGCCGCCGTCCTGCACGGGTCGCTCAACGCCCTTGAAATGCCGACGCGGCAATCATTGCTCGCCAAGATCGTCGAGGACCGCGCCTTGATGCCGAGCGCGCTTGGCGTCAGCGCCACGTTGTTCAACGCCGGACGCATGGTCGGCCCCGCCGTCGCTGGCGTGGTGCTGCTGTTCGTCTCGGAGACATGGTGCTTCGTCTTCAACGCGATCAGCAACCTCGGCATCATCATCGCCCTCCTCGCCATGAAGCTCGCACCAGAGGACATGCGGGAAGCCAAGGCACGCGCGCAGCCGAGCGTTCTCTCATCTTTGGCAACCTTGTGGGCACTGCCGCAGGTCCGCACCCTTGTGCCCTTGATGGCGGTCGTTGGCCTTTTCGGCGTACCCTATATCCACTTGATGCCGTCCATCGCTGCCGAGTTCTTCCAGGGCAGCTCCAGCACTTTCGGCATTCTCATGAGTGCCGCCGGACTGGGCGCGCTTTCAGCCGCAGCCGTTTTGTCCTTACAGCGCGGCACCGACACACAGCGCATGCTCATCGCCATCGGGCCGATCACACTAGGAGTTGCCCTGGCACTCTTTGCTCTGTCGCGCGTCTTGCCGCTGAGCCTGCTGCTGCTGGTTGGCATCGGCGCCTCGGTCATGTGCTGCGCGAACTCGGTCAACGTCCTCCTGCAGCAGTCGGTCGCCGACGAATGGCGCGGCCGCGTCATCGGGCTCTATGCGATGTCGTTCCAGGGCGTCGCGCCGCTCGGCACGTTGCTGGCCGGCGCGTTGGCTTCGCACATTGGGCTGGCAGCGACGCTGTGGATGAATGGCTGCATTATTGTTGCGGCCGGCGTCTACGCGCGCCGCAGGATCAAACAGCATCCCGAAATCTTCGACAGCTCCATCCACAAATCGCAGTAGTGCGCCTCAACAAATCAGTCCGCATACCACTACAGGTTTCCGGCACTTGCACGCTTGTGTGCCTGATGTTTTTGACAAACCGAAACCGATTGAGCTGGAACGACCCATTCTTATGTCACTGCTCGCTTTACTGCTGAAAATATCTGTGCCGCCGCTCCTTGTCGCGCTGATGTCGCTGGCGGCGCGCCGATGGGGGCCAACCTTTGGCGGGTTGATCATGGGCCTGCCATGGATGACCGGACCTGTGATCTTTTTTCTTGGAACTCGACAACGGCCCGGAGTTCCTCGTTGCCGCAGCACGCGGCACGCTACTCGCCGTCTGGGGCATCGGCGGGTTCATTCTCGGCTTCGGCTATGCCGCGAAGTGGTTCGGCTGGCCAGGGGCACTGGCGACGGCTGTCGCCAGCTACCTCGCCATCTGCAGCATGACACAGCGCATCGATGTGCCGCTGGAACTGGCCACCGCAATTGCCGTCGCCGTTCTGCTCCTGACCTACCGCCTGCTCCCCCAGCCTTCAGCCCCCGTCGCGTTTGCCCCGCCCCCGTCGTGGGATATCCCCGCACGCATGATCGCAACCTTCGCGCTCGTCAGCGTCATCATGCTGACCGCCGATCTTTTGGGGCCACAGCGCTCCGGTCTGATCGCCAGCTATCCCGTGATCCTCACTGTCATCGGTGCTTTCACGCAAAGCCAATTGGGCCAAAATGGCTTACTGCGCGTTCTGCGCGGCATTTCATTGTCACTCCTCGCGTTCACCGGGTTCTTCGCAACGGTGGCCGCGCTGACACCAGCCGTTGGCCAAACGCCGGCCTATGCCGCAGCGGCAGTCGTCGCCTTGAGCATCAGCGCTGGCCTGATCGTCTGGAGCCGCCGCCCATCCACTCGACAAGCCACAGTCCGCTGAGCAATGACATCCACCTGAGCGGCCGACCCGGCGGCCATGCAAAAACGCAACGAAATCAGATCAATGCTGAACTTACCCCTGATCTCATTGCGTTCAATGGTTGTGGCTGCCGCTGTCAGCAGCGACGTATCCCGCGACCGGACTGGGTCCGCGAAGACGGCCCCCTGTCACAGCACAGCCCCTTCCATGTTAGAACCCATCGCCAGCGTCTCGTCGAAGTCGCGCAGGCGATCGGATAACGTTGGCATTGGTCGAGACAAAAAGGATTCCCCATGCCGCTGATCGAAGGTCATCGCGCGATTGACCCGCCCGCCGGCGTACCCGTCTGGGATATCGATCCCTACGATCCCGCGATCCTGACCAATCCAAACCCCTTCTATGCCGAAATCCGCGCCCGCGGACCGTTCGTCTTCATCCCGCGCTATGCGTTACTCGCCTGCGGCCGGCACGATGTGACCAAGGAAGTCTTCTCCGATCACACGCGGTTTGTGTCGTCACGCGGCGTCGGCCTGACCGACTTCAAACTCGAAAAGCCGTGGCGCGCACCATCCATCATCCTGGAAGTAGACCCGCCCAATCATACCAAAACGCGGCGCGTGATGGCCCGCGTCATGTCGCCGGGCGCTGTTGTGCGGCTCCGCGAACGGTTCGCGCGTGAAGCGCAGGCGCTTGTTGAACGGGTTCTTGCCAAAGGCGCTGTGGAGGCCGTGACCGATATTGCCGAAGCATACCCCGTTGCGGTGTTCCCGCCGGCCGTCGGACTGCGCGAGGTCGACCAACGCAAACTGGTCGACTACGGCGCCATGGTGTTCAATGCGCTCGGCCCCGACAATGCGATCCGGCGCGAGGCGCTCGCCAAGGCGCCAGAGATCGTGCCTTGGATCACCGCGCAGTGCGAACGCGCGAACCTGACACCGGACGGCTTTGGAGCCGAAATCTATGCCGCCGCCGATGCAGGCGACATCACAGCTCTCGAAGCAGCACTCCTGGTTCGCTCGCTGTTGTCAGCGGGCGTCGACACAACAGTGACGGCCATTGGATCAGCGCTTTGGGCCCTGGCGACGAACCCAGATCAATTTGCGCGCCTGCGCGCCGATCCAAGTCTCGCGCGCAATGCCTTCGAGGAAACCATGCGGCTGACGTCCCCTGTCCATGCCTTTTGCCGGACGGCGGGTGTGACGACAGAAGTGGCCGGCATCCGGCTCGAAGAGGGCAGCAAGATATTATGCATGCTCGCAGCCGCCAACCTGGATGCCGCCCAGTGGCCGGACCCCGAGCGCTTCGACATCGGCCGGCGTGCGGGCGGCCACCTTGCCCTTGGCGTCGGTATTCACGGCTGCATCGGCCAGAATGTCGCGCGCGCGGAAGGCGAGGCATTTTTGACCGCGCTGGCAACCCAGGTAAAATCCATCGAACTGGCAGGACCGGCGGTGTGGCGGCCCAACAACGCAATCCACGCGCTTGACCGGCTGCCGCTCGCATTGCGCTGATGCGACCGCTGACGGCACGCCCGTGACGAGGCCATCCCAAAAAAATGACAATAAGCAATATCTTACTGGTGCCCTCGGAGGGACTTGAACCCCCACTCCCTTGCGAGAAACAGATTTTGAGTCTGCCGCGTCTACCGATTCCGCCACGGGGGCATTTGCTTCCCGGAAGAAGCAATCCGGGGCTCGTTTAGCACGGCCATCCCCAGGCGCAAGTGGGTCCAGACAGATGGATCCAGCCACGATCTTGCTTGGCCCGCCCGCCTAGCCCGGCGTAGCATCGGGCCAGACCAGTCACCCGCCCCCGCACGAGGCCCCCATGCACCCCTTGTCCAACTATGCCGCCCGCGACGTCGAAGCGCTGCTTCACCCAACAACAAACCTGTTCACGCATCGCACGGTCGGGCCGCTCGTCCTGGAAAGTGCCGAAGGCATCTATGTCACCGACACCCAGGGCAAACGCTACATCGAAGGGCTCGCGGGCCTCTGGTGCACCGGCCTCGGCTACGGCAACCAGGAACTCGTCGAGGTGGCGCGCGCACAGATGTCGAAGCTGTCGTTCACCCACCTGTTCGGCGGCCGCAGCCACGAGCCGGCCGTCGAACTCGCCGAAAAGATCAAACAGTTGGCACCGTGCCCGACGTCGAAGGTGTTCTTCACCTCATCGGGCAGCGAGACCAACGACAGCCAGATCAAGCTCGCCTGGTACTACAACAATGCCATCGGCCGGCCGAAGAAGAAGAAGATCATCGGCCGCATGCGTGGCTATCACGGTGTCACCATCGCCTCGGCCAGCCTGACCGGATTGCCCGTGTTCCACGCCGATTTCGATCTGCCGATGGCTGGCGTGCTGCACACCGACTGCCCGCATCATTACCGCGGCGCCGAGGCCGGCGAGACGGAAGCCGAGTACGCCACACGCTTGGCTGCCAACCTCGAAGCAATGATCGATCGCGAAGGCGGCGATACGATCGCGGCCTTCATCGCCGAGCCGGTCATGGGCGCCGGCGGCGTTGTCGTCCCGCCCGATACATACTTTCCAAAAATCCAGGCTGTGTTGAAGAAACACGACATCGCCTTCATCGCCGACGAAGTCATCTGCGGCTTCGGCCGCACCGGCAATTGGTGGGGCTCACAAACTCTGGGCGCCGAGCCGACAACAGTCTCGATGGCCAAAGCAATCACCTCCGCCTACTTCCCGTTGGGCGCCTTGACCGTGCCGGAAAACGTCTACGATGCGATGGTCCAGGAAAGCAAAAAGCTCGGCGTGTTCGCGCATGGCTTCACCTATTCGGGTCATCCGGTTGGCTGCGCGATCGCTGTTGCCACGATTGGCATCTACGAGCGCATGGACATCGTCGGCCACGTCCGCCGCGTCGCGCCGACGTTTCAGCGGCGGCTGAGGGCCCTGGCCGATCACCCGCTGGCTGGCGAAGCACGCGGCGTTGGCCTGCTCGGCGGGCTGGAACTCGTCAAAGATAAAAAAACCAAACAGCCGTTCGAACCCAAAATCGGTCTCGGCGCCAAAGTTGTCGCGCTGGCACAGGCCGAAGGTCTGATCTGCCGCGCAGTCGCCGGCGATACGATCGGTCTGTGCCCACCGCTGATCATCAAGGACGATGAGATCGATGCGGTCTTCGACCGGCTCGAAAAAGCGCTCAACGGCGCGCACACCTGGTTGAAAAGCGAAAGCCATCTGGCCTGAGCGCAGCAGCTGCAACCAGGCTTATGTTGGAATGCGCGTCAACGGCTCGATGCCAGTGTCCAACCATGCACGCACGCGGCATAGAACGAACTGTAGCGCATGCCAGAAGGGCACCCAGACTTGGCACTCTTGCGGGCGAACAGCCCTGCTTGATCGCGCTGGCCCGCGCGCGGCTGGTTGCCCGCCATAGCCAGCATGGCGACCGACACGACCATCAGCATGGTCAACCCCCCCGGACTTTTCATGGCATCCCCCGCACTTCCCGCACGTCCACCCAGTTGTCCGGCCCCCGAACCTATCGACGATGTGTTAACCGGCCGTAGCCGCGCCGCGCAAGTGGCCTGGACGCCACGCTCCCCACTTACGGAAACAGCCCCGTGCGCGCCCAGGCCTGCCCCGGTGCGCTCCGGCGAAACACCAACCGCTCATGCAGCCGGAAGGGCCGGTCGTGCCAAAACTCGATCTCCAGTGGCGTCACCCGAAAACCAGACCAATGCGGCGGACGCGCAATGGCACCCGCACCATACTTGGTGGTCACCTGCGCCACCGCCATCTCCAGTGATGTGCGG
Source organism: uncultured Alphaproteobacteria bacterium (assembly GCA_963847145.1). Classification (GTDB taxonomy): domain Bacteria; phylum Pseudomonadota; class Alphaproteobacteria; order Rhizobiales; family Hyphomicrobiaceae; genus JABFRJ01. The sequence goes on along the minus strand of CAWJYN010000007.1, from coordinate 131,534 downwards.
CTTTCCAACGGCCGCGACTGATCCGATGCCCACGCACCGATCTGCGATCCACGCGGGCGCGACGCGAAATAGACATCGGCCTCGGCTGCCGTCGCAAGGCTCACCGGCCCCCGTATCCGCACCTGACGCCGCAGCGATTTCCAATGAAACAGCAGCGCCGCCTTGGAACTCGCCAACAACTCACGCCCTTTGGCACTCTCATAGTTGGTGTAGAAAACAAACCCACGCGCCGCACCAGCGTCCGCCCCATCAAGCCCCTTCAGCAATACCATCCGCACATTCGGCAGGCCGCTGGCATCCGCTGTTGCCAGCGCCATCGCATTGGCATCGTTGATCTCGTGCGCCTGCGCATCCGCGAACCACTGATTAAACAGCGGGAACGGATCAGCCGCGCTCTGAAAATCTGGCGCTGCCGTTGTGTCAGCGGTGTTGGCACCGGTGGTCGAAATGCTCATGGGCGTTGTCCCGTGCTGAACCTCAGCCGGTGTTATGACTTCTTTAACTGTGTTTGCCCACTCTCACCGCAGTCGCAGCCCGCACGAGCGGAGCGCGGCAGTGGGTCGTGCGTTTGAGTTGGATGTGCGTATGCGTTTTGGAACTATGGCGGCCTGCGCCGCAGCCGTACTCTCGCTGCTGATCAGTGGCTTCGCTGCAAGCGCCGATGATCGCGGCGTTGAAACAGCCAGCGAACCACCGCCGGTCCGCACGCTGCCGAATATCCCAACAGCGCTGGACGAGACCGACGCCGCAGCCACCCTCGAAGGCATCCGGATCGCACTCTCTGAAGTCGCCGACGGCAGCACGTACGTTTGGCACCGCCGGGATGGCCGCCTCTCCGGCATGGCACAGCCGACAGCATCCTTCAAAGACACCAGCGGCCAGCCGTGCCGCCATCTGATCGTCATGCTCAACACCCCGCAGCGGTCGAGCAAGGTTGAAGGCATCGCCTGCCGTGCGGCGGACAAACGCTGGCAGCTCTCCGGTTGAGCATCAGCGGCGGCCGCCGGCAGCAATCAGATTTGTGGAACAAACGGCGCCCCAAGTGGCGCCGTTGCTGTTTTTCAACAGGCAGACGCACCTTGTTCTGCGCATCGAGCGAATCAGCTAACCCGGAGCTTGGCTAACGCGCCATCAGGGCTGCGCGGGTCATCAACCGCCTGATGAGGCGCCAGCCGATGAGGAACCTCATGGCAAGAGCACAAGCGACAACCAACCCACTCACTGAAACGAGCACGCGCATGGGCCTTAAAGCACCGTCAATGCTGACGTTCTTGTTTTCGTTCGTGATTATGATGGCGGTCGTGTTCGCCAAGTTCTTCGGCGCACGGATCCCTGGCCTGAACGAATACACCGAATTTATCGGCTTGTTCCTGGCCTATTTGATCTTGGCCGCCGGATGTCTGCTGCGGTCGCTCTGACGCGAACCTGCGGCAAACGCCGTCCGGACCTGCTGATGACTTGGACGAACAAGTGATCGCAGATCCGGACGGTACAAGTGCCCGGCTGTTGCGCTTAGACTTGTTCTTTCAGTTCTTTGGAAGCGCGGAACGCGACCTTCTTGGACGCCTTGATCTTGATGGCTTCGCCTGTAGCGGGGTTGCGGCCCATGCGGGCGGCGCGCTTGCGGACCTGCAGAATGCCAAGGCCCGTCATCCGGATGCGGGCACCCTTCTTGAGGTGCTTGGTGACCATGCCGACGAGATCTTCAAGGATGGCATTGGCCTGCTTCTTGGGCATCTCGTGGGCTTCCGCAAGGGCGGTGCCGAGATGACGGAGCGTCACGGTGTCGGGCTTGGCGCCGGCTGGTTTAGCGGGCGCTTTAGCAGCTTTTTTGGCGGGTTTTGCGGGCTTGGCAGCCATTGGAAACATCCTGGTTGTAAGTCAAAGAGCGCGTGTGATGTCGCGGATTGCTGCGGAAATCAAGCGTTTCTTTGACGCTACGTGCAAGTTGCGCCCATTTTGTCGCGCTTTTGGAGCAGTCGCATCACGCCAAATCGCGCATCGCGCCACGCACGCGCTCCATAAACGCAGTGCGTTGCGAGAGGCTTGCGACATTCATGTGATAGAGTGCGTGGTAGTTGACGCGGCACTTCGCGTGCATGAGGCGCGGCAGATAGCGCACGACGGTCCGGCGCGGCGGATCACCGACGTACATCGCCACCCAACGCGGACGCCCATACGTCGAAACGCCAGTAATTGAGCGGATATTCGACAGCATTGGTTTGACGTTACCAGGGTCGGTGATATCGAACGCGACGCCCGGCATCATGATGCGATCAAAGTAACCTTTGAGCATCGCAGGCAGCCCGAACGTCCACGTCGGGAACTGCACGACCAGCGCATCCGCGCGGCGCAGGCGCTCGATGTGCGTCTCAAGTCCGCGCTGATTCTTTGAGAGATCGTGATAGTCGCGGCGGTCCTGCTCCCACAGCACGGGATCGAACTTTTCCTTGTAGAGGTCGCACAGATCGACGTCGTGGCCAGCCTCGGCCAGGCCCTTCAGGCTCTCCTGCAGGATGCTCGCATGAAAACTCTCCGGCAGCGGATGGCAGTAAAGATACAGAACGCGCATCGCCGAGCTCCTCACCCGACCTTCGGCACGAACGTGCGCATTTTGCCGGGATTGAGGAGGCCGTGCGGATCGGCTTCATGTTTGAATCCGAGCTGGTCGGCCGCATCGACGCGCTTGTGACGGCTGCCGTCTTCAACGGTGTAGACGTGCGGGTTGGCGATGGTGACGCCATTGGCCTCGTGGCTATCGATGATTTCATTGAGGCGCGCCTCCGTCGTGTAACGCACCACCGGCAGCGAACTGCAGGTCACCCGGCCACCAAAGCGAATGAATTCGAGATGCGGCAAGACCTCCCCCGGAAACATTGTCCACATCTGCTCGACACTTTCGAGCACGCGCGCATGGGGGAACAAGCATTGCAGATAGGTGACTGTGCGGTCAGTTTTCAGCACATGCAGCGTAGTATGGTTCCAGGTGTACTCATACAGCGGGACTTTCGCCGGGCTTTCGTCGAACGGCTGTTCGAGTGTGATCTGGCCGCGGTTGCCAAGCATCGACTTGAACGCTTGCAGCGAGGGCTCGGCAATCATGGCAATCAGGATCGCCTTGCCTTCGGGGCAGTGCGGCTTCAGCGCACCGAAGTGCGGTGTCAGCTCGGGCACCATGGGGGTGATCAGCTTCTTGACGATGCCGTCGGCCAGTGCCGCGTCGTAGCCAAAGCGCACCGCATCCATGAAGCCATCGAAAGCAACGACGAGTTCGACCCACGGCCACGCCGGCGCCAGCGGCATTTCAAGTTCAGTGATGATGCCTGTCGTACCGTAGGCGCGATTAATCTTCTGTGCGGCGTCGCCACGCAGCTCGATAATGCGTGGCGTTTCCTCCATGGTGACGACGCGGGCGGCGATGATGTTGCCGGGTTCGCGCAAGCCGCCATAGGTGATCGAGCCGATACCGCCGGAGCCGCCACCGACGAAGCCGCCGATAGTGGCCATCCGCTTGGTTGAGGGATGCATGCGGATCTCGTAGCCGCCGGGCCGGGTCAGCGCGTCGATCTCGTGCATCTTGGCACCGGCCTGGAAACGGCCAACGCCGGGCTTCCACCACAGCACTTTGTCGAGCGCCGCCATGTCGAGCACCACGCCGCCCTGCAGCGGCACCGCCTGGCCGTAGTTCCCCGTACCACCTGCGCGGACGGTGATCGGAATGCGGCGCTTCACGCACCGAGCGACGGTCTTGAGGATGTCGGCTTCGGTGCGTGGCGCGACGACAGCGTGCGCCGACTTGCCGTGCAGCTGCTTGTTGAGAATGGGCGAGTACCAGAAATAGTCGCGGCTCTTGCGACGGACGGTGGTGGCATCGGTGATCACCGGGATATCGCCAAGCTCGCTCAGCAGGCCGGCGATGTCGTAGCTGGGGACGTCTGCTTTCGCGCGCGCGGGATCGCCGGTGGTCATCAATCGTCATCCTTGAAGCAAAATTGGAAGAGCCCATGTTTGGCTGCGGCGGGTGGCCGGGTCAAGGCGTGAGCCACAGCCCGGGAGAGCACGAAGCCACTGCCGAAGTTTTGGGCATCGTCCCTTTTGCGGCGGCTTTGCCAGCGGAGTTACCTCCGTATATGGTCCGCGCACATTTCAAGGCCGATATGTGCGCCAATCACGACTGGCTCGCAGTTCGCAAAACCACCGTTCGCCAAAATGTAACGCTGCAACAGGAGAGGTATCACGATGCCAAAGACGACAAACCACCTCACACGCCGGAACGCTTTGCGCCTCGTCGGCGGCACCAGCGCAGCCATCGCGATGCCGGGCGTTCTCACGCAGGTAACCGCGCAGGGCCTGGACAAATTCAGCTACCAGACCAACTGGCGCGCGCAGGCCGAACACGGCGGGTTCTATCTCGGCGAAGAGCGCGGGCCTGTTCAAAAAGTACGGCATCGATATTGATCTGCGTCCCGGCGGTCCGCAGCAGAACCCATCGCAGTTGCTGCTCGGCGGCGCAGTTGACTGCGTGATGTCGAACTCATTCGAAGCTATCAATTACGTGAAAGAGAACCTGCCATTCCTGTGTATCGCGTCTTACTTCCAAAAAGACCCGCAGGTCATCATCTCGCACCCCGGCGTTGGCCATGACAGCCTGGAAGCGCTGAAAGGCAAGCCGATCCTTGTTGGCGCCGGCGGGCGCACCAGCTACTGGCCCTACCTCAAAGCGCGCTTCGGTTATGCCGAGGAGCAGGCGCGTCCCTACACGTTCAACATGGCCCCGTTCATTGCCGACAAGCAGATGTCGCAACAAGGCTTCGTGACGTCCGAGCCGTTTGCCATCGAGAAAGAAAGCGGCATCAAGCCGGTCGTTCATCTGATCGCCAACTCTGGTTTCGACAACTACAACACCACCGCCAACATCTCGCGTAAGCTGGTCGACACCAAGAAAGACGTCATCCAGCGCTTCATGAATGCGTCGCTCGAAGGCTGGGCTGAGTACATCAAGGGCGGCGAGGGCACCAAAGCCGCCAACGAACTCATCCGCAAAGACAACCCCGATATGAGCGACGACAAACTCGAGTTCGCACTCAAAACCATGAACGCCCGCGGCATCGTCAAATCAGGCGATGCACTCAAGCTCGGCATCGGTGCCATGACGGACGCACGCTGGGCCAACTTCTATGACCAGATGACGAAAGCCGGCGTGTTCACGCCCGGGCTCGATGTAAAGAAAGCCTACAGCCTTGAGTTCATCAACAAAGGCATCGGGGCGTAAGCTTGCGGTGAAATCGGAGCGCCACAGCGCTTCGATACTTGATTGCAACTCTGCTCAGCAGCTGCGGAACCCGCTGCGGAACATGACGCCGCCGATCCAGTTGCGCGTCAACGGCATGGCCGCGCATTTGGTATTGAGCGCAATCTGCACGCCGGCAGTCTTTTTGGGCGCAGCGGACCGCTCGCGTTCGGCCAGCGCTGCAGCAAAGCGTTCCCGTTGCGCAGACTTGGCGGCGTCGGCACGTTTTGTCGACGCGCGCTCCTCGGCCTCGGCGCGTTCACGGCGCTCGACTACAGCAGCGGCTCGGGATTTTTCATCGGCACGTTTGCGCGCCTGTTCGGTCGCTTCGCGCTTTTCGGCCACTTCGCGCTTTTCGTCGGCACGGCGGGCAGCAGCTTTGCGCGCAATGTCTTCGAGACGGGCCTGAACGCGGGCCTCAGTCTGCACCCGCTCAGCCGCCCGCGCCCGCGCTTCGGCAATTTCGGTAACGCGGCGTTCCTCGGCCAGACGACGGACCCTTTCAGCCGCGCGCGCCTCAGCCTCAGCCTCAGCTTTTTGTTGACGCAGGCGGTCAGCCTCGAAGACAGAATTGGGCCAGTCCGCAACTGGCAGCGCCTGGCTCGGCGCCGGGCCGGCAGCCGGCGGACCGACCAGCATCGACATCGCAGCAGCAACAGCAACCGGCGCCGCGCTGATCACGGCCGTCATCGACGGTGCTGCTGAGATCGCCAAGTCTGACGGCTGCGGCACGATCTCCGGCGCTGGTAGCGGCAGCGCGGCCATCACCACAGGTGCTGGCTCTGCATGGTGTTCAACTGGCAGCGGAGCCGTGGCCGCTGGTGCCGGTTCAGCGGGCGCTGCTGGAGCCAATGCGGCAGGCGGCGGCAACGCGGGTACGGGCGGTAGCCAGAGGGCCGCGACGTGCACCGGCTCTGGCGCTGCAGCCGGTAGTGCCTGCGTCGACGCATCCACCGAAGGCGCTACCGCAGCAGAGCCGGCCTGTTTCGTTTTCAACGCGGACACGAGATACGTCTCCGTTTTGGCCGTGGCCGCCCGCGTTGCCGTCACTGTCAATTGCTGCAGCACCGGGTCTGGCGTCATGCGGCCATTCACGTGAAGAGCGATCGCCGCAACACTGGTCGCGGCAGCAGCCAGGATGGCGCCTTGCGTGCCAAGCGACAGCACGGCCCGGTTCCAACGCAATGGTGCATTGGCGGTTTTGGGGTTTTTGCGGCGAGCGGGGAACATGGGCGTATCTCGGAGCCAGAGGGGCGATGACCCGAACTCTAGCGGCGATAGCCCGGGCGATCTGTTCCCCGTGGAACACGCAGCGCGGGTGCCCGCCAACCGGAGCCAGCCCCGCGCCCAGATCGGGCGTCCCCGATCGGTCAAGCGTCAGCTGGCCCCGGGGCGGCGTCGCCATCGGGATTGGGTCAAAAAAACTCACGATGTCAAAGAGCGGCAGTCTTTTGGGCGTCCCGTCTGCGCGGAACTTGAGACCCGGATTTTAAGCCCGCAACAGTGAGGGAGCATTGGCAGCCGGCAGGTTTCGAGAAACTGAGTTAATTTTAGCCAGCCGTGCTTGCCGAGGACTGAGCCGCAAGGCATGGCTTGCCGCTCACCCAGAGCAAACGGCCGAGCAGCCATGGCTGATAACGTTCCATCTCCGATCACGATCTACGTTGATGCCGACGCCTGTCCGGTGAAAGACGAGATCGCGCGGGTAGCGCTTCGCCATGCCTTGCCGGTGCGGTTCGTATCGAACGCGTTCATGCGGCTGCCAGAGGGGCCAGGCTTTGAACGGGTCGTCGTGCCTGACGGGCCCGATGTGGCTGACGACTGGATTGCCGAACGGGCTGGACCGCGCGACATCGTGATCACGCAGGACATACCGCTGGCATCGCGCTGCGTGACGGCAGGGTCAGTGGTGCTGGCTCCCAACGGCAAGGTCCACACGCCTGGCAGCATGGGCATGACCTTGGCGCATCGCAATCTGATGGCGCACCTGCGCGAGACAGGCGCGGCACAGACCTACAACGCAGCCTTCACGCGTGCCGATCGCTCGCAATTCCTGCAAGCACTGGAGCAAGCAGTGCAGACCCTGAAACGTAAGCCGTAGCCTCAAAACACTTGCGGCGGCTGATCAACTCAGCCGCCGCAAGTCCCAAAGTCATTCCAGAGCCGGCAGGCGTCACTCGACGATAAATTCGATCCGCCGGTTTTTCTGCTTGTTGTCCGGCGTGTCGTTGGGCGCCACCGGCTTGGTAGCGCCAAAGCCCGCCGCCGACATCCGCGCCGGCTCGATGCCAGCTTTCGCGAGATAATCGAACACGGTCTTGGCGCGGTTCTCCGACAGCGTCATGTTGCTCTCGGGCAGCCCATCGCCGTCCGTATGCCCCTCGATACGCAGCTTTGTGTTCGGGCAGGCCTTGACGGCGACCACCAGCTTATCAAGCGTCGCTGCGCTGCCTTGGGCCATGTTGGCGCTCGCGATGTTGAACTTCAGCGCTCCTGCAGTCGCCGCTTCCGTAACACTGCCTTGGCAGGTCTTGACGACAGCCAGGCGCGCCGCAGCAGCTGCCTCGGCATCGGCCTTCTGCTTGGCCGCAGCATCAGCCCGCGCCTTCGTCGCAGCCTCGGCGTCAGCCTTCTGCTTGGCCTCAGCATCAGCACGCGCCTTCGCCGCAGCCTCAGCCTCGGCATTGGCATTGGCGACACGCGTCTGGCCGGCACCGATCGCCGCATCAGCCTGCGCCTTGGCACGCGCTTGCGCCTCCGCCTGGAACTGAGCGTTACGCGCATCGATTTCCGCTTCGGCTTTCTTTTTCGCTTCCGCATCCGCCAACGCCTTGGCTGCAGCTTCCGCTTCAGCCTTTTGCTTGGCTTCCGCGTCCGCGCGCGCCTTCAGAGCAGCGTCTGCATCAGCCTTTTGTTTAGCCTCTGCAGCCGCCCGCGCCGCCGCCGCAACAGCGTCCGCTTCGGCCTTTTGTTTGGCAGCTACCTGGGCTTTCTGCTTGGCGTCAGCGGCAGCCAACGCCTCCAGGCGCGCACGCTCTGCGACCAGCGAGCGCGAATGCTGCACGGCGCCGTTGACCAACCACGCGGAACCGCCAAGCAGCAGCAGCACCAGCGGCACCGCCCACTTCCAAGTTCCGCTTTTTTGCCTGATTGGCGACAAGCTAGCCATGCCAGCCCCCGCCGCCACGCCGCCCGTCACCATCGACTTGACCGAACCAGCGACCCCACCTCCAATATCCGTCGCAGCACTATAAGCACCACTGCCGACACCTGACGCCACACTCGTCACCGCACCGGCAACACCGCTCGCCACCGACTTGGCCGCCTCAAGCGTGCCGCTGCCAACGCCACTGGCAAGGCCGCCCACGGCGCCCCCCGTCCCAACGACTAGATCCTTCGCTGCACCCAGCGCCGCACTCGTCACGCCGGTGGCCACACTGCCCACCGCGTTGCTGACATTGCCGGCCATCAGTTCCTTGGCCGCGCCCACAGCCCCACTCCCGAGGCCACTGGCCACACTCGTGACGGCGCCGCCGACACCACCGCCCAGCGACTTGACGGCATCGACAGCCCCCGACGCTACGCCCGACGCCAGACTGCCTGCTGCCCCGCCCGCACCCACGAGGATCTCTTTCGCAGCCCCCAGCGTCCCGGACGTGACACCCGCAGCCACGCTGCCAGCGGCATTGCTGACCCCGCCGATGATCGTCCGCGAGGCGTCCGTCGCCATCTCTGCAGCTTTGCTCGCCGCGACGACAGCCGTCACTACTGCTGGTGCAGCTGCCGCCGCTGGTGCCGCCGCCACGCTTGCCGGCGACGCAACGGGCAGAATGCCCGCGATGTTGTCCCGCTGTGCACTCAACATTTGGCCAAGTCCGGCCGCGTCCAGTCCATTCGACTTTTGCACGCCAGCCAGCGCCGCCAGCACTGCCGGCGAAACCAATCCGACGAGATTGCGCGCCGCCACCGGACCCACGCCGTCGAGCGCCGCAACCTGCCCGATCAGACTTTGCATCTGCGGCTCACCGATGCCATCGGCCAGCACCCGCGAGCCAGCCGCGACGATGTCCGCCTGCTTCGGGCCACTCGCCATGGCGCCCAGCTGCGCAATCGTATCCGGCGCCAGCGAGCCGATCAGGCTCGCTACGCGCGCCGCACCCACCGGCGTCGCAGCCGACGCGGCCGCGCCACTCAGCACCCCTTTCACGGCAGCGCCGACCGCTTTTTCAGCGATTGCACCGTCAAGGCCACAGAGCTTGGCCAGCCTGCCCAACAGCTCCGGGCTCACGTGCTGCACAACAAGCGAGAGAAGATTGAACGACATGGGTTTGATACGCCTTTTACAATCGGGATAACGGCAAGCCGGTACGCGCGCGTCCGGCTCGCAGCCGGAACCTTCGCGTGCAGCGTACTGTTGCCTTCCCCTTCCACCCCGCGGGATTTCCGCAGCCGCGACAGTTAGGATGTGCGCGGAGACAGTCAAGGCAAGAGTTGCCGAGTATTGTTCGGTGTTTGGCGAAAAACATTCACTGTGTTGGCTATGACGTCAGCCGCGCTGTGTTGCTCCGTTTTGAACAGAACCGAACAAGAAGTTGGCGCCGAACGGCTTTTCCGCAGCATTCCGCATCCGGTTTGAACCGAGATTGACAGCCTCAGCCGCCGCCGCGCAGAGAGAAGCGCTGAGTGCGAGAACACCCCTACGAAAGGCTAATGCCGCCATGTCCAACGTCCTTGTCCTTGTCCGCCATGGCGAAAGCGAGTGGAACAAGCTCAACCTGTTCACCGGCTGGCGCGATCCGGACCTAACGGACACTGGCGTCAAGGAAGCCACTGCGGCGGGTAAACGCCTCAAGGCCGAGGGCCATAAGTTCGACGTGGCTTACACCAGCGTCCTCAAGCGCGCGCAACGAACCCTCAATCTCATCCTCGCCGAGATCGGCCAGACCGGCCTGAAGACGATCAAAGACCAAGCGCTCAACGAGCGCGACTATGGCGAGCTGGCCGGTCTCAACAAGGACGAGGCGCGCAAGAAGTGGGGCGAGGAGCAGGTGCTCATCTGGCGTCGTTCGTTCGACGTGCCGCCCCCCGGCGGGGAGAGCCTGAAGGACACTGCGGCCCGCGTGCTGCCCTACTACGACGCTCACATCAAACCAGACCTCGCCGCCGGCCGCAACATCATCATCGCCGCCCACGGCAACTCCCTCCGCGCCCTCATCATGCACTTGGAGGAGCTGACACCCGAGCAAATTCTAAAACGCGAATTGGCCACCGGCGTGCCGATTGTATACACGCTGGACAGCAAGGGCGGGATCGCTGGGCGCAAGGATATGGTGGCGTAGAATGGCGGCGAATTTCGTATGAAGAAACCAAATAGCGCGGCCCCCAGCCTCGGCGCAGTGCCCACTGTGGCGATCCACAATCAAGGGCGACCGAAATACGCTCGTCTTCGCATGGCGCGCTCATGACCGTTCTTGCAAGCCAACTGCTTCCTATGATGGCGGCCGCCTGCCTTGGCCTACTTGCTGGCGCGTTGTTGGCCGAAGATCGGCTGCTGGTACCCTACTGGCGCACGCTATCGGCCGAGACGTTTTATGCACTTCATCCGACTTTTGGACGGATGCTGTACCGCTTCTTTGCACCACTAACGATGGCGGCGCCGTTGGTTGCCGTGTTGGCGATGGTGCAGGTCATCCTGCAGTCCGGAAGCCTCACGCCGCGTGGCCTCGCAGCGATCGCAACGGCCGCGCTAACCTTCAGTCTAGTCGCCATCTACTTCCTTTATTTCAAGTCGGCGAACGAAGCCTTCTTGCAGCGCGCGGTGTCTGCCACGGACCTGCCGACGACTTTAGCGCGTTGGGCGGCTTGGCACCGTGCCCGCGTGCTTATTGCTGCGACTGCCTTCGGACTGTCCCTTATGACCCTCGTCGCGTGAAATGGGAGCACCAGCATCGGTGGAAGCCCCTTGAAGCTGGCATACAGCTTGCCAAAGCGCATCGAATGACGCGGTTGGCCGCTGACCCGCATGGTACGACCAGGCTAAGCGAAGGATTTCGCCCGCTCTTGCAAACGCCCCCGAGTACCGATGAAGAGCCAGTCGCCGAGGAATGACCTTCGAAGTTCGCAATTGCTCGCCCTGGGGCTAGAACCAGTGGAATGTTGCCGTTCAAAACGACATCAAACCAGGTGGCTCTTGTCCCCACCTACCCCAACGCCACAATCCCCACCGGCTCCGCGATCCCCGGCAACGCACACACCCGCGCATCGTTCTGGCAGCCCGGCACATATCCCTGCGCAATCGCCTCCTCCCACAGGATGCTTGTCGCCAGTGCCGGTGCCTTTTGCGCTTTGGTCTGGCTCTGCAGCTTGGCCGAGCGGCTAACCGCATCGCCGATCACTGCGTACTCCAACCGCCCCTCGGTCCCGATCGCCCCATACGTCACCGGGCCAGACGCCACCCCGATACCCGCACCCGACGCCGGCTTGCCTATCGCCTTCCGCTCCGTCGTCCACGCCGGCAGCGCCACCAACAGGTCCTCGGTCGCACGCATGCAGTCAGCCGCCGCCGTATCGCTCGGCCGTGTCGCCCCGAACGTGATCATGATCCCGTCGCCGAGATAGGTAATCACGCTGCCACCATGCTGCCGGATGATCGGCACCACGCATGACTGATATGAGATAATCATTTCCACCAGGTCGTTGGGCTCCAGCGTGCTCGAAAATGTCGTGAATCCGCGCAGGTCGAGGAACATCACGGCCGCCTCGCGTGACACGCCTTTGCCAAGCTCGATCTTCTCGTCAGCCTGAATGATGCTCTCGGCGATATCCGGCGCAAAGAAGCGCGACAGCTCAGCCGTCGCCGCTTCCTCGACAACGGACCGCACCAGCAATCGCCGCGCCCTCTCAAGTGCCAACGCCAGCACCGCCGTAAACGCCAGAATCGAAACGATCTTGTCGATCTCCGCGCCGACCAGCAGCTTCAGCGATGTCGCATATTCGATGAAGCTGTGCGTGATCGTGCTCGACAATTCTTGATGCCGCAGCGCGTAGATCAGCAACATCATCCAGCCAATAGCCCCCGACACCCCCGCCAGGATCACCCACCGCGGATCGAAGCGCAGTGCCCTGAGCGCGATGATCACAAACACATAAAGCAGCGTCGGTGCTTTCAGATACAGCGTCGCCGGCTGCTGATACTGGATGTGAAACGACCAGATCGTCAGCATCAGCACCGCAATGTCGGCAACAACCGACACGTTGAGCCACGTGTCCCGCAGCAACCCCCGTCGCGCCAGCATCAACCGGGCGACGGTGAACGCGGCATAGGCCGTCAGCATCCACGGTACCGGCTCGAACGACGTCTTGGCGAAGTAAGCGCGTGGCGAGAAGTAGTAGAAACCGGCAAAGAAAATGATCGCCGCAATCTGCACCCAGCAGATGAGGATTTCGGAATTCTCCTCCTGAGCGTGAATGGCGCGGGCCACCCGGTCGGGCAGCCGGGTCGGCAGCGGCGGCCCAAGCAGCAACGTTTGCACACGATCGCGCAGGGTCGCGATGCGGGCGTCGCGGCGCGCCAAGTCACCGGTCATGGGGTCCATTGGGGGAAGACTTTCGATAAGCCAGGAATGCTTTTGGCCGAATTCCGGCGAAATCTAGCATGCCGAAGCGCTGGCAGCGTCACTCACAATGCGAAACCCTACCCGCCATGACCGATCACCGCCAATCAGAAGTCAGTGAGCACGCGTGAGCGCGGCGCACTCGTCAGCGTCCGGGAAAGATGCTTTAAAGCGCCCCGGATCATCGACTTGTCCTGCCTGACCGGCCTCGGCCGACGCCCGAACCGCCTGTATCAAGAACCTGAGGGAGCCTGACGCCGCATGAAATTTTCCGGCACAAAAAACTATGTCGCGACCGACGATCTGAAGATTGCAGTCAACGCCGCGGTCACCCTGCAGCGCCCCCTGCTCGTCAAAGGCGAACCCGGCACCGGCAAGACGGTTCTCGCCCACGAAATTTCCAAAGCGCTCAAAGCGCCACTGATCGAATGGCATATCAAGTCCACAACCAAGGCCCAGCAAGGGCTCTATGAATACGACGCAGTGTCCCGCCTGCGTGACAGCCAGCTCGGCGATGAGCGCGTCAAGGACATCCGCAACTACATCAAGAAGGGCAAACTCTGGGAGGCGTTCACCGCGCCTGAGCGGCCCGTTCTGCTGATCGACGAAATCGACAAGGCCGACATCGAATTTCCCAACGATCTGTTGCAGGAACTCGATCGCATGGAGTTCTTCGTCTACGAAACCGGCGAGACCATCAAGGCCGAAAAGCGCCCGATCGTCATGATCACCTCGAACAATGAAAAAGAACTCCCCGACGCGTTCCTGCGCCGCTGCTTCTTCCACTACATCAAGTTCCCCGACGCCGAAACCATGCGCGACATCATCGAGGTGCACTTTCCCGGCCAGAAAGGCCGCCTCGTCACCGAAGCCATGCGCGTGTTCTACGACATCCGCGAAGTGCCGGGCCTCAAGAAAAAGCCTTCCACATCGGAACTTCTCGACTGGATCAAGCTGCTGCTCAACGAAGACATCACGCCCGAAACCCTGCGCGAACAAGACCCGCGCAAACTCATCCCGCCGCTGCACGGCGCCCTGCTGAAGAACGAACAAGACGTCCACCTTTTCGAACGCCTCGCCTTTCTCGCGCGCCGCAAGGGCAGCAATGAGTAACCCACCACTCGTCATCCCGGCGTCGTGCGGAGGCACGCAAACCAAAATGGCTGGGACCCACGGCAAACCAACCACCGCGTCATGCGCGATAGATACAACGATCATCAGAAAACACCGTGCGTCTACTTGCTCGCAAGTCAACGCAACGGCGTTCTCTACACCGGCGTCACCAGCGATCTCCATTCGCGAATGGCCCAACATGTCGACGGTACGTTTGGCGGTTTCACGAAGCGCTACAATGTGAAGATGCTTGTCTACTACGAAATGCACGAAACGATGCCTGAGGCGATTGCGCGCGAGAAAAGGATCAAGGAATGGAAGCGCGCGTGGACAGTTCGTTTGATCCACGCTTTCAATCCGGAGTGGCACGATCTCTTTGATCGGGTATCGGGAGCTATCGAGGATGGTCCTGCAGATGTTGAACGTTTGAGCAAAGATCTGGGTTGACGTGGGTCCCGGCCTCCGCCGGGATGACGAAAAGGTGGGGAAATTGTGGAGCGGCGAAGGGACGCCAAACCGCTCAATTGAGCAAACTGCAGTGGGCAGTAAGAAGAAAACGACCCCCCACTCGTCATCCCGGCGCAGGCCGGGACCCACGGCAAGTCGAGGGACCATAGTCTGTATGAAATGAGTGGCGCAGTGGACAGACACCTGATGATCAGCACAAAATCCTACGCCTTCGAAGATCTCCATCTTGGCCAAGAGGCGAGCTTTACGCGCGCCTGCACCGATGCCGATATCGTCACGTTTGCAGACGTGACGGGCGACCGCAATCCGGTGCATCTGGATGCGGCGTACGCGGCGACCACGCCGTTCAAGACGCCCATCAGCCACGGCATGCTGACAGCCGGCTATATCTCGGCAGTGTTCGGCATGCACCTGCCGGGGCCAGGCGCGATCTATGTCTCGCAGACACTGAATTTCCGCGCCCCCGTCCGCCACGGCGACGAAGTGACAGCCCACGTCCGCATCATCGATCTCATCCCCGCCAAACGCCGCGCCCGCTTTGCCTGCGTCTGCAAAGTCGGCGACACGGTGGTGCTGGAGGGCGAAGCAATCCTGATGGTGCCGGGACGGAAGGGCATGACATCTTGACATAAAAAAAATTCGACCACCCCTATGCAAGGACATCAATCCAGGATTATTTATACACAGGCCCAAGCGGCGTTCCGCAATTGACCGGCTCCGCACATGCGCATCATCGGATCAAAACAATTCGTTAGCGGTACGAAATTAATACAACTCTATATTTCGCAGCACTCAAGTAACAACATGAGTGACGAACATCTTATTTTTCCAACGAATAGGGGCGCGCCATGCAACCGACAGAAGATGATATTGATAAATATGTCGCCAGCACGGCCGGCCCAGCGGTTGCAATATTCGACATAGGAACGAAAGCAGCGCGATTACTTCTTGCGCCACGGCAAGTACCGGCACGCTGGGACCAAGACACGTTTTTAAACGCATCAAAAGTGACGAACCTTGGGCTGAGCGTCGACCGAGCCACGGATAAAATGAATTCTGGTTCAAACTCCCTCCTGGACACCGTAATTTTCATAAAGCGATATCTTCGGGCTCTTCGAAAAAATAACGTTCGCGAGATATCAATCATTGGAACCGCAGTTTTCAGATGGCTCCAAAATGAGAGCGAAATAAAAAACCTTCTCAACGACAAACTTGGCATGGACCTCCAAGTTATACCACAAGAGCTTGAAGGGCGCCTGACGCTGTTGAGCGTTCCGGAAATTGCGCGGCGTCGGGGCGGCCTTGGCGCCTTCGACGATCGCGACACGGTCCTCATGATTGACCAGGGGGGCGGATCGCTTGAGGTATCTTGGCTCAACTACGCGGAATTCCGCCAACCGTTCCCCCGAATCGAGAAGAAGGAAGAGGACAATCTAGGCACCGTCGCACTGAGGCAGGAATTTTTCAGAGAAACGCGAACGGGGAGCTCACATCGCCGACACCATCAGGGTTCCTATCGCCAATCAAGCGACGCGAATAGGCGCCATTGCCGAGCGAGCGATAAGTGGCTGGAGAGGTCTGCCGAGGGTTCAAAACATGACGAACGCTCGTCTCCACGCATTCGCGGTTGGATCGGGAATAACCGGCATTTGGCCAAAAAAGGGCAGCCACGCGGTTCACGGCAGGACGGTAACTACCGGTCTGATCGACGCCACAATTGACGACAGATGCGCCGCGTTTGGTGAGAGCAATCAACAAGTAATGTCCGTATACAAGGCATTGATGGGCATTGAAGGCGCTGGCACTAAGACGTGGACAGACACACGAGTTTTGGATCAAGACCTGGGACTGCTCTATGGATTGCCTGTCTACAAATCCGTATTACAGGCCTGCGGTCTCGACACCCTCCGCGTGAACGGTTACGGATTGCGTTATGGCTACTATTTAGATCGGTATGAAAGACTTGCGGTAGAACCAGACGCTACAGGGCCATTCGTCTTTGTAAGTTATTCCCACGTTAACCCGCATTACGTCTACGAAGATATTTTTCGGATGTATTCTCAGTCATATCGCGTTTGGTTCGATAGGGGCATCAGGCCATCAAGTGACTGGATTGCAACGTTGGCCGAGAAGATTAAGGCAAGTTCTGCGTTGTGCGTTTTTTTGACTGTCGAGGCTATTGCCTCGGCACATGTCTATGACGAGGTATTCTTAGCACGAGAATTAAAAAAACCGATCATTCCTGTTCTGATGAGCATAGACGAAAAGCACTTACCTGCAAAATTTCGTATGCTTTTCGGCGCCACACAATGCATCAAGAAGCGCGGCGACGAAGGCTATACCCTTGAACTTCTTGGCGCGCTGCCAATTGAATGTCGTCGGACGAGTTAGCAACTAGGCATTACTGATATCCTACGCTGGCAAGCGATGTAGACTACAACTGCCGGGACAATTTGTGGTTCTTTTCTCGCTAAATCCATACCACAAAAATCTGCCAGCCGGCCTGTAAGCCGGGTTTTGTCTGGGGCTTGCGCCCCGCGACGGTCATTCGTCTGGGATGTGGCTCGCGCCACACCTCAAGCGACCAACCCGGGTGAGAGCCTGGACAGGCCATGCGCCGCAGTCGCCCGCGCGCACTGCTCACCCCTATTTGGTCTTGCTCCCGGTGAGGTTTTCCGTGCCAGCCCCGTTGCCGGGGCCGCGGTGGGCTCTTACCCCACCTTTTCACCCTTACCTGTGGCTTGCGCCACCGGCGGTTCGTTCTCTGTGGCACTGTCTCTAGGGTTGCCCCCGGCGGCCGTTAGCCGCCACCGTTCGTCCATGGAGCCCGGACTTTCCTCGGGCGCTCGTGACGCATCACAAGGCACCCGCGACCGTCCAGCCGGCTGGCAAAGCACACAAAGAACGGATCAGGCTGCGGGTCAAGGCTGTCCCCAATTTCTGCCCCTTCGACGGTAGTCCCCGCCTGCAGAACCAGCTAAACGACCCCCATGCCAACCGCCACAGCCAAACCCGCCCCCGGCTCCAACGTCGCCGAGATGACCGTTTCGGAGCTCTCCGGCGGCATCAAGAAGACGCTGGAAACCACCTTCGGCTACGTGCGTCTGCGCGGTGAAATCTCCGGCTATCGCGGGCCCCACGCCTCCGGCCACTGCTACTTCGGTCTCAAGGACGAGAAGTCCAAGATCGAAGCCGTCATCTGGCGCGGCGTCTATAGCGCCCTGCGTTTCAAGCCGCAGGAAGGTCTCGAAGTCATTGCCACCGGCAAAGTCACCACTTTCCCAGGCTCGTCCAAATATCAGATCGTTATCGAAGCCCTCGAACCCGCCGGCGCTGGCGCGCTGATGGCGCTGCTCGAGGAGCGCAAGAAAAAGCTCGGCGCCGAAGGCCTCTTCGACGAAGCCCGCAAGCAGTTGCTGCCCCATCTCCCGCGCGTCATCGGCATCGTCACCTCGCCCACCGGCGCCGTCATCCGCGACATGCTGCACGGCTTCAACGAGCGGTTTCCAGCCCACGTCATCGTCTGGCCCGTCCGCGTGCAGGGTGAAGCCTGCGCGCCCGAAGTCGCCGCCGCCATCCGCGGCTTCAACGCGCTCCCACTGGGCGGCAAAATCCCTCGCCCCGACGTGCTCATCGTCGCCCGCGGCGGCGGCAGCCTCGAAGACCTCTGGGGCTTCAACGAAGAAATCGTCGTCCGCGCCGCCGCCGAAAGCGAAATCCCGCTCATCTCCGCCGTCGGCCACGAAACCGACTGGACCCTGATCGACCTCGCCGCCGACGCCCGCGCGCCAACGCCGACCAAAGCCGCCGAGTGGGCCGTACCCAAGTATTCCGAGTTGCTCGACGCCTCCGCCAAGTTCGGCGACCGCCTGCGCGTCGGCCTCCGCCGCCTGCTGGAAAACAATCGCAGCGCACTCCGCGCCGCCAGCCGCGGCCTGCCCCGTGCTCAAGATCTCGTCGCGCTCCCCGCGCAACGCTTCGACGCCTCCAGCCAGCGCCTCGGCCGCGCCCTGGCCGCCAATTCGAATGCCCACGCCCGCCGTCTCGCGCGCATTGCCCCACGCCTGCAGCTACGCCTCCTCAGCCAGCGCCTCGAAACAGCTGACAAGCGCCTCCATCTTGCCACCCAACGCGGCGCAGCCAGCCTCGCTCGCGTCGCCGGCACCCGCCGCACGCGCCTTGAACGCGTGTCAGGCCGCTTGACGCCCGGCCTCGTCCAAAATCGCCTCGACCGCTGGCGCGCACTCCTCCACGCCCAGGGCAACATGCTTGCCTCGCTCAGCTACCAGAGCGTCCTCCGCCGTGGCTTCGCCCTCGTTCGCGATGCCGAGGGCCGCGCCGTTCGCCATGCCGAAGGCATCACGCCCGGCACACGCCTCGACATCGAATTCGCCGACGGCCACGTCGCTGCCGAGACACTCGGCCCCGGTGCCAGCAGCGCACCGCCCACGCCTCACAGCCAACCGCGCGCA
The DNA here is from genome assembly GCA_963847145.1 of uncultured Alphaproteobacteria bacterium. Taxonomy (GTDB): domain Bacteria; phylum Pseudomonadota; class Alphaproteobacteria; order Rhizobiales; family Hyphomicrobiaceae; genus JABFRJ01. The sequence goes on along the minus strand of CAWJYN010000007.1, from coordinate 112,578 downwards.
GTCCCGCGTGCAGCCGTGGCCCGCAAACCTGTCAGCAGCGGCTCCCAAGGTGGATCGCAAGGATCACTTTTCTGATTGCCGGAAACTTGCTAGGGACTGCCCTTTAGGCGGCCGTCGCACCCTATGCCGCGTGTGCCACCGCCGTCCCGTCGAGGCCCGACCATGAACCGCATCGAACGCTTTTTCGGCCTCAAAGGCGAAGCCCGCGTCCGCTACCTTGACGGCGAATACCAGGTGCTCGGCGCTGGCGACTTCGTCCGCTGTGCGGTGACTGCGGAAATCATCGCACTCCCCGAGCTCCGCTACTGGAGCGTCGAACGCCAGGAAGCCTACGCCAACCCCGCCGCCGCCCTCCAACGCCATCACTCACTCCCCAACTCCAAGCGCTGACCGCGCGTCACGATTGCTTAATGCTCCTGCAACCCGTCCCGCCCCGCACCGCTCTTCAACGCAATCTTTAGACTTTGCCACGTATACCTCGGCATCCGCCTGCTACGCGCCGGCCCGCACTCCGAGGTTGACATGGCTGCCGCCGAGATCCCGCACTCCAAGGTCTTTGTCATCGGCGCCGGCCCTGCGGGGCTCACCTCCAGCTACCTGCTGACCAAACAAGGCATCTCGACCACCGTCATCGAGGCCGATCCGGTCTACGTTGGCGGCATCAGCCGCACCGCCAACTACAAGGACTTCCTGTTCGACATCGGCGGCCACCGCTTCTTTTCGAAGTCCAAGGAAGTCGTCGACCTCTGGAAGGAGATCCTGCCGCAGGATTTCATCGAGCGGCCGCGCCTCTCGCGCATCTACTACGACGGCAAGTACTATTCCTATCCGCTGAAAGCCTTCGAAGCCCTCGGCAACCTCGGCGTCGTCGAGAGCGGCCTCTGCGTGCTGTCGTTCATGTACAAGCAGGCTTTCCCGAACGAAAAGCCCGTCACCTTCCACGAGTGGGTCGCCAACCAGTTCGGCGAGCGCCTGTTCTCGATCTTCTTCAAGACCTACACCGAAAAAGTGTGGGGTATGAGCTGCGATGAAATCTCAGCCGATTGGGCCGCTCAACGCATCAAGGGCCTCGACCTGTGGACCGCCATGTCAAGCGCGCTGCGCAATTCGATTGCGCCTAAGGGCAAGAAAGACGGCACCAAGGCCCACGATGGCGAAGTCATCAAGACGCTGATCGAAAGCTTCCAGTACCCGCGCAAAGGCCCCGGCATGATGTGGGATGCAGCAGCCGCCAAGACGCGCGCGCAAGGCGGCGTGATCCATATGGGCCATCTGCTGCAATCGATCAGCTACGACAAAGCCAGCAAGATCTACACCATCACGTCGCGCACGCAGGACAACGCGCGCCACAGCTTCACCGCCGAGCATGTCATCTCGTCGGCGCCGATCACTGAGTTGGTAGCGTCGTTCACTGACGCACCAAAGTGCGTCGATACCGCCAGGAAGCTGCGCTACCGCGACTTCCTCACCGTCGCCCTCGTCGTCGAGAAGCCTGATCTGTTCCCCGACAACTGGATCTACATCCACGAGCCAAGCGTGAAGGTTGGCCGCATCCAGAACTTCCGCTCCTGGTCGCCGGAACTCATTCCGAACAACACTCAGTCCTGCCTGGGTCTCGAATACTTCTGCTTCGAAGGCGACGGCCTTTGGGCTGCCAGTGATGATGAGTTGAAGGCGCTAGCAACGAAAGAACTTGCCCAGATCGGTCTCGTGCAGCCGCATGACATCAAGGACGGCTGCGTCGTCCGCCAGAAGAAAGCCTATCCGGTCTACGACGACAGCTACAAAGCCAACGTCGAAACAATCCGCACGGAATTGGCCGCAAGCTACCCGGAACTACACCTTGGTCGGCCGCAATGGCATGCACAAGTACAACAACCAGGACCACGCCATGATGACCGCCATGCTGACGGTCGACAACATCATCGCCGGCAAGCAGGTGTTCGATATCTGGAACGTCAACGAAGACGCCGAGTACCACGAAGCCGGCAACTCAGGCGCCGAACAAGCTCTCAAAAGCGTCCGCATGGTCCCCCGCAAAGTCGGCGCGGCCGCGTGATGTTTCCCGTAGGTTGGGTCAAGCATAGCGCGACCCAACATCAACGCGCAGAGAAAGCCATGTTGGGTCGCGCAAGGGCTTGACCCAACCGACAGGGTCGATGGAACGACAAACGCCCGACCATGCACACACACCCACCACTTACCGCCATCCCCGCTTGGCTCGCGCCCGTCGCGCGGCTGATGCCGGAACTATCTTATTACACGATCGTCAGCATTATTGCCTTGGGTGTCGATCTTGTTATTTTCAACACGCTTGTCCTAACTGAAACGCGCGCCTCTCTCGCCGGCATCATCGGCTATGCCGCCGGCATGATCGTCCACTACGTGCTTTCTGTGCGTTACGTCTTTGACACCAGAAGTTCTGATAAAAGCAACGCCCGCCGCTTCACCGAGTTCGCCCTCTCCGGCGCCGTTGGCCTGGCGATCACCTGGGTACTGATCTTCCTCGCGACCGAAGTCGCGCACCTGCCCGCCATGGCCGGCAAAATCGCCGCCATCGGCACTAGCTTCATCGTCGTCTTCCTGCTCCGCCGCGGCATCGTCTTCGCCGCTCGCAGCAGTGCTGCCGAGCGACAACTCAAGCCTGCGAAATAATGGCGCCAACGCGTCGAAGTGCATGGCTTGGGAGTGTCCAAGGTCTGCGCGTATCAGCCGCCCGATCGGCCTTTGCGACGGGCACGGCGGCCGGTTGGAGCGGCAAGCCCAAGGAAAACAATGAGCGCAATATTGAGGCGCACCAAGTCGGCCTCATCGAGCACCCCTAACCGTTTGCCGACCTTCTCCCGCGGAACGGTGACGACTTTATCAACCATCAGCCGGGATGCCAATTTGAGGCCATTGGTCGCCGACGGCTCGACAAGCAATCGGAACAGCGGTGCCGCGGTCGGATCGGTCGTGAAGACGCAGACTGTAACGGATGCCGCCTTCAGGAAGGCATTGTCCTGCACAATCACCGCGGGGCGAGGTTTCCCGGTATAGTCAGACCCACCAGCGACGGTCCACACTTCGCCGCGCTTCACAAATCACCCCAGACAGATAAGGCATCCACAAACGCCTGATCGTCACGCGCCTTGCCACTGCGCGCGACGGCCTGAGCTTGCTTGCGCGCCTCCAATAAGAAACTCCGGCCCCGCACATCCGGCACCCAGAACTGCACCGGCTTCAAACCAGAACGGCGCAAACGTGCGCGATGAGCGCGCACGCGCGTCGCCGACGGCTCAATCTTGTGCTTTGGAGCAACCACGATGTGTGTTCCGAATTCGTTACATGTAACGTGACAATATACGAGCGCAATGGCCAATGCAATTGCCGCCATCCGCCAATGACCCGCGACCCGCTGAGGCTAAACCGCCACAGCATTGTCATCGTGCTGCAACTCGAATCAGCAAATCTGCGGTATGCTTCGCCACCAGGCACTATTCGGAGTCCCGATGCCTCAGAGACATGCCGCGACGTTCGCCTGCATGACCAGAATTTCCGCTGGTGCGACGGCCATGGATGGGTCCGTCACATTGATCCGGCGGCCACGTAACCCTCGCGCACTCGCGCGATCCCATCCACCATCGTCAGATCGCCAACGCCCGCGCGTTGCCTCGCGCCGCTCATCCGCGGCACCGATGGCCTGCGTGCGTCGTAGGTCTGGCAAAGCACACAGCTGAGGGGCTTTCATGAAGCGCCGACTTCCTGTGCGTGACTTGCGTCGTTCAAGCCAGTTGACCGGGGGGCTCTCCGCCTCACGGACCTCCAGCGAGACGGCACGAAAACGGAAACTGCTCTGGCGCCACTTGCAACACCATCGCCCTCCAAGTCGGCTCTGACGAACGCCTGCCGGTCGCGCCCGGGCAGCGTATCAAATCTGCTGTGAGCCCCGACCGATCGGCCCACGCTCAAGACAAGGCCGGCCCCACGCCGGCCTTGTGTGTTTTTCAAACAGCCAAAATGCGCGACGAAACTCAGGGTAGTTATCGAACGCCGCTCACTTGCTCTTCCTCCCCCTCGAGGGGGGAGGGCCAAACGTCACCGGCTTAGGCCTGCCCTGCTCCGTCGCTTCCGGCCGGCTCCCGGGTACGGGAGTTCGGAAGCGACCAGCTTACAAGCAGGTCTAAGTCGCTGACGTTTGGGGTGGGGGTGATGAACTTCAAGCGCGGAGCCAGAAATCACCCCCACCCGGCGCGGCAGACGATTTTTCGGAAGGCGAAAAATCGTGCCGACGCCGACCTCCCCCCTTGAGGGGGAGGAAAAAGGATGGCACGGGAACGGCGCTTCACGTCGAACTAACGGATCATCATTCGCGCAAAAGACCAATCAATGTGCGCAAGCGCTATTACGCGCGCACAAACCCTGCGTAACCATTCGCCGCGACGTCCGCGCAAATTTTGCGGTAGCGTGCCATACCACCGACATAGGGCATGAACACCTGTGGCTTGCCCGGCACATTGGCACCGAGATACCAGGAGTGCTTGACCGTCGGCAGCAACGTCGCATGCGCCGCTGCCTGCACATCCGCGCCCCAGCCTGCAACCGCATCTGGCCTCGGTTCGATCCGTGACAATCCCTCGGCACGCAGCTGCGCGATGCAATCCGTGATCCACTCCACGTGCTGCTCAATCGCCACTGGCATGTTCACCAGCACTGACGGACTGCCCGGCCCCGTGATGATGAACAGGTTCGGAAACCCCGCCACTTGCAGCCCGAGATAGGTCTCCGGTCCCGCAGCCCACGTCTTGCCGAGCGGCACGCTATCACGCCCGCGGATATCCATGCCCAGCAGCGGCCCCGTCATCGCGTCAAAGCCCGTCGCATAGACGAGAACGTCGAGATCAAACGCCCGCGACCGGGTCCTCACACCCGTCTGCGTGATCTCCTCGATCGGATCGGCACGCACATCGACCAAGGTCACGTTCGGCTGGTTGAATGTCTCGAAATACCCCGTGTCGATCGGCGGCCGCTTGGCGCCATAAGGATGATCGATATCGGCAAGCATGTTAGCTGTCGCTGGCTCTTTGACGATTTGCCGGATCTTGTCTTTCAAGAATGCCGCTGCGGTGTCGTTCGCCGCCTTGTCGACCAGCAGATCGCTGAAACCAGCGCGGAACTGCAGGCCGCCTGTCTCCCAAGCCGCCTCGTAAATTTGCGTTCGCTCCTCATCAGTCACATCGAACACCGATCGGTTCTCGATACGGAATGGATGCCCGTTGGGCGTCTCCTGCGTCAGCGCGCGGATATCGGCGTGATGCGTTTTGACATGGCGCATAAAATCCGCCGCCAGCGGGCCATTGCGCGCCGGCACGCTGTAATTGGCCGTGCGCTGAAATACAGTCAGATGCTTCGCCGCCTCGGCAATCACCGGCGCCGCCTGAATGCCTGTCGAACCCGTCCCGATCATGCCAACGCGTTTGCCGGAGAAATCGACACCCTCGTGCGGCCACTGCCCCGTGTGCAGCGCCCGGCCCGCAAAACGGTCCCGTCCGGGAATGTCCGGCAGGTTCGCCGTCGAAAGACAGCCCACTGCCGTAATCAGATACCGCGCGCGGAACGTTTCACCCCGCGCCGTCGTCACCGTCCAATGGTTGGACGCCGCATCGAACGCCGCCGCCGTCACCCGCGTCTCGAGCTGGATGTCGCGCATCAGATCGAGCCGATCGGCCACAAAGCTCAGATAGCGCCGGATCTCCGCATGCCCCGGATAGCGCTCGGACCACTCCCACGCCTCGTACAGCTCCTTCGAGAACGTGTAGCAGTAGCCGTGGCTCTCGCTATCGCAACGTGCGCCCGGATAGCGGTTCCAATACCAGGTACCACCGATACCGGCGCCAGCTTCGAGTACTTTCACCGAAAGTCCCAGCCGGTCACGCAAGCAATGCAGCTGATAGAGTCCCGCAAAACCCGCGCCGATCACCAGCGCGTCCAACGGGTTCGCGCGTCCACGCACAGGCTTCGCCCCAGTTTTATTCACCCCAGCCTTATTCGTCCCAGCCTTCTTTCCCGGCATCCTGATCTCCCTTATCGCGCGGCCGCACCAACCGTCGTGACCGCTCCGCCCGTCGCCGTCCGCCCGCCATCCACCACGAAGTGCGCGCCCGTGATGTTGCCGGCGTGGCTCGAACAGAGAAACAGCACCATATCGGCCACCTCCTGCGCCGTGCCATAGCGGCCGAGCGGGATCGATGCTTGGTAGCGCTGCTCGACAACCGCTGGATCGGCCGGGTTGATCTGCGCCTCCAGCGAATGGATCATGCGCGTATCAATGGGCCCGGGACACACCGCATTGATCCGCACGCCATCGCGCGCCGTCTCGCCCGCCGACGACTTTGTCAGCCCCAGCACCGCGTGCTTCGACGCGACATAGGCGGACAGCTGCGGCGTCCCCACCAATCCCGCCACCGACGACGTGTTGACCACCGCGCCTGTCTTCTGCCGCAGCATCACCGGCAGCACATATTTGAGCCCGAGAAACACGCCTCGGACATTGATCGCCAGCACGTCGTCGAACACCGCCTCGTCGTAATCGACAATCGGCATCACCCGGCCCTCGATGCCAGCGTTGTTAAAGAAGATGTCGATGCGCCCATAGGCGTCCGTCGCGGCTTTCACATAAGCCACCACATCAGCGGCCTTGCTCACATCCGCCGCTTTGGCAATCGCCGCGCCGCCCGCAGCCTTGATTTCTGAAACAACTTTTTCAACACCAGCGCCGTCCTTGTCGACGGCAACAATCTTGGCGCCCCCCTGCGCGAACGACAGCGCCGCCGCCCGGCCGATACCGTTGGCAGCGCCGGTAATCAGCGCAACTTGACCGTCGAACCGCATCGCTTCGCCTCCGCTCACCGTGGACCGTGAGCCGCAAGCGTAGCATGCTCCCATGTAACGGCCAGAGCCTAGGCCAGAACGAATGCATGCAACACGCACGGCCGAGCCATGCGCGCATGTGGCAACATCAGTCGCCCGGCCAGACGTACTTCGACTTGCCGGTCAGCCCCATGCTAGGCGAACCACCGTAGACAAACAGCCCGCCACCCGATGCCGGTTGCGATGGCTTAATAACCGCCGGCGCCGCCGCAACAGCCCGCACCGCGCGCGGCATGTCCACTGCAGCACGGCTCGCCGTCCGCGCCTTCGCCGGCTTCAGAACCAGCGGCGCCTGCGCAGACCCATCGGTCGCACCCGGCGCAGGCGGTACATCTGCAACGATTCCCGCAGCCGCCACCTTGGTCTGTGGCTTCAACAATTGTCCGGCGACCGGCGACTGCGGCCCCTGGGCATAAGCCCGATGCCGCGCCAGCTCCGCCTCCGACCACGGTGGCGGCCGGCAGGCACAGCCCTCGACCAGCGTCTTGCGGAACCGGAACGCATTTGGAAGGCGGCCATATGTCCGGCCACTCAGATCCACGGCCTCCTCCATCGCCCCACCCGGGTTACGATGAAAAAACAAGCGCGCATCGGCGCCGCATGTGGCTTGGCATTTGTTCTGATCTTGCTGGAAATTCGCCCGCGTCGTCGCGAAGCTCATGGGCACATAGAAGCCGTCGCACATACGCACACAGACGGTGCGGAACGTGCCGCCGGATCGCTCGCCATCGCCCTCGGAAAGGGCCCGCTTCGGCTCCGCGTGAAACACACCCCCGTTAGCGCCAGACGTCCCCTGCGGCCCCCGCGGCAACGGCACAGCGACCGGCGCCGGCTTCGGACCGCCAAACAACAGATCCAGCAGCCCCTGCGCCTCGGCGGATTGTAACGGCACAAGCCCTGTCACGACACCCGCCAAGGCCACCGCCCTAAGCGCGCGTCCGCCCGAGGCGGCCCATATGATGAAGAATGGCATGCAGCCCGGCCGACCAGAAACAACAGAGAACACCGCGTCACAGCCAATCTGCGCGCGACCCTGTTATCCCTCAGAAAGGCAAAGTTTCTCTGAACGCCGGAGCCAAATTGAGCCGTTTTTGCAATGGTTTATAAACGCTAACGGAGCGGCAGCACCGGCGTCAACGGTCGCGAAAGTGGCACCGTCACCTCGATCGGCGGCCGGCTGCCATACCGCAGAATAACCACCCCGGTCCGCGCACCACCCGGCACCGGTGCCGGCTCCGCAACTTGCCCAGCGACGGGGCCTGCGACTTCACCAACGCGCACCTGAGCCGGCGGCCGGTTCAACGGCTCTGTCCCGTCGCGCCGTGGTGCCTGCGGCACCGCATACAGGCCCGAAGCCGCCTGCGATGACCCCGTACTGAGAGCCGCCGTCCGTCCTTCAACTTTACCGGCACGCTTGCCAGCCTTGGCCGCCGCCAGTGCTGCATCTGCTGCCGCTTTCTCCTGCAATGCCGCCTCGCGCTTAGCTTTAGCCTCCACCTGCTTGCCTTGCAGCGCAGCCCGCGCCGCGTCCTGCATCTTGGCCTTCAGCGTCGTCAGGTCCCGAGCCGCCACCGGGTCGCCGCTCTGGGCCGCCGAAACCAACGCATACGTCTTGTGCCGGTTCAGCGACGCCTCTTCCCACGGGTGCGCCTTGCACTTGCATTGTGCGTCATACTTGGTGCGGAACAGGAACGCCGTTTGCAGCTTTTTGTAGGGTTTGCCTTCGAGGTCTTCCATATCCTCGATCTCACTCCCAGGATTGCGATAGACGAACAACCGCGCGTCTGTCGCCCCACCGCAACTGCGCTCACACGACGCCGCATCGCGCTCAAAATTGTCGTTTGTCGTCGCGAAACTGACTGGGAAATACGACCCGTCGCACAGCCGCACGCACATCGTCCGGAACGTCTTGCCTCCGCCCGACCATTTGTCGTCTTCGTCGAACGGCTTGCCGCCCCGCTTTTGCAGAGGAAACAACGACGTCGACGGGAACGGCGGCAGAAAGCCGGGCTGGTTTTTGGTCAACCCGCTCGCTCCCGACCACCCGCCGGATGAACCACCCGCTTTGCGCGAGGCCCAGAACGACGGCTTGCTGAGCTGCTCGTTCCAGCTGTCCTGGGTCGGCACCCAAGTACCCGTCGGCGCCTGCCCAACAACAACCGAGGCGGGGGCGTTTGGGCTGCTCAGTGTCACAGTGGGCAACTCACCCTTCGTTCCGCCGGCCGGTGCCATCACCACCATGACGGCGACCAGCCCGAACCACACGCCGGCCCAATCGAGCGGCGCCTTGCGGCCAATGAGATTTTTCAACGCAACGAACATTGGGGGATCCACAGACGCGCCCAACACTATCTGGATAAGCCGAAAGGCCGGGCTTCAAGGATTACTCCCATCGCACCAGCTTGACCCTGCAACCAGAGCGGGGACCCCACCCATAGCCGAGGCTCGTCCCCCTGCCAATGTGGTATCGCAAAGGAGGTGAACACCGCAATTTGCCAATCTTATCGGCCAAAGTTCAAGGAGATTTTCTGATCCAAACTCATGATTTTCGGCATTTACCGGGGCGTCATGCGGATCGCGCCGTCGAGGCGGATCGCTTCACCGTTCAGCATGCTGTTTTCGCAAATATGGCATGCGAGGCTTGCATACTCCGCCGGCTGACCGAGCCGCGCCGGGAATGGTACCGACGCCTCGAGCGACTTGCGCGCCTCTTCCGACAGGCCGACCATCATCGGCGTCTGGAACAACCCTGGCATGATGGTACACATCCGGATGCCTGATTGCGCCAGATCACGGGCGATCGGCAAGGTCATCCCCAGCACGCCGCCCTTGGATGCTGAATAGGCGACCTGCCCGATCTGGCCGTCGGTCGCTGCCACCGACGCTGTGTTGATGATTACGCCACGCTCGCCATCGGCCGTCACCGGTGCCAGCGACTGCATGCCGGCGGCTGACTTGGCGATCATCAGGAACGTGCCGATCAAATTGACCTGGATCACTTTGGCAAAGCTCGCCAGATCATGCGGTTCGATCTTGCCGGTTTCCTTATCTTTACGCGTGATCCGCTTGGCGATGCCGATGCCAGCGCAGTTGATGGTGACCCGCTCGATGCCGAGGTCTTTGCGGGCGGCGGCAAACGCTGCCTCGACGCTGGCTTCGTTGCTCACATCGCACTTGTAAAACTTGCCGCCGATCTTCGCAGCGTGCGCGGCACCCAGCGTCTCGTTGAGATCGAAGATCGCCACCTTGCAACCGCGCGCCGCCAGCGCTTCTGACGTTGCCCCACCGAGCCCCGACGCGCCACCCGAAACGATGGCCGTAATGTCTTTCCCGAGTTGCATGCGCGTGCTCCAGAGGTCGCTGTGTTGATGCTGCGCGCGGCCTGTCGCGTTGCGCCGACGGCCTTATCATGCTCGGATGCCGCAACCCTCGTCTATCGCCTGCAGGGCGCAATCCAATACTGAGAGCCGCACGCCATGGTTGCTTCGCTACCCCGCAATCTCGTTGATTTGTTCTCCGACACGATGACACGGCCTTCCGCCGGCATGCGCAAAGCCATGGCCGAAGCCGAAGTCGGCGACGAACAGAAAGGCGAAGACCCCACCACCCGCGCCCTTGAAGACCGTGTCGCCGAACTGCTCGGCAAAGAGGCCGCCGTGTTCCTGCCCTCCGGCACCATGTGCAATCAGATCGCCCTCGCCGTGCACTGCCGTTCGGGAGATGAGATCATCGGGCCGGACAACGCGCACATCTTCACGTTTGAAGCCGGCGGCGGGGCTGCCATCGCGGGCGCCCATAACCGCACCATTCCCCACCACAACGGCATCTTCACAGGCGCGGCTGTCAGCGCGGCGATCCGCCCGCCAACCCGGCACTCACCGAAATCCCGCCTCGTCGCCATCGAGCAGACCATGAACCTCGGCGGCGGCGCGGTCTGGTCCATGGCCCAGATCGACGACATAGCCATGGCCGCCAAGGCCCACAGCCTCATCCTGCACATGGATGGCGCGCGCCTGCCCAACGCCGCCATTGCTTCCGGCGTCAGCCCGAAGGCCATGTGTGCGCCGTGCGACACAACCTGGATCGATCTATCCAAAGGTCTCGGCTGCCCTATCGGCGGCGTGCTCGCCGGCTCCAAGGATTTCATCGCCGAAGCCTGGCGCTGGAAGCACCGCCTCGGCGGCGCGCTGCGCCAGTCCGGCATTCTCGCGGCCGCTGGCCTCTATGCGCTTGATCACAACTGGCACCGCCTCGCTGAAGACCACGCCAACGCGCGCACCTTCGCCAGCCTCGCCGCCGAAATCAAAGGCATCAAGCTCGTCTACCCCAAGACCGAGAGCAATCTCGTGTTCCTCGACGTCTCCGCCACTGGCAAAACCGCCACCGCCATCTCAGATGCCGTTCTCAGCCACGGTGTCCGCATCGGCGCTATGGGCCCCACCCTCATGCGCGCCGTCACCCACCTCGACGTCACCGCCGCCGGCATCGCAGCGGCCGGCGCCGCGTTGCGCAAGGCTGTCACAACGTAGCGTGAAACCCTGCAGATCGCGAAGGTCGGGTAGAGCGTTTCAGCGAGACCCGGCAGCCACGCCAACTCGCGTCGGGTCTTGCGCGCATCAACGTTACCGCCAAATGGAACCATCTATCAGGCGCGCTTCTACCCGGCCTACGACACGTTCGAACACGCGAGACTTTTATGCAGATAAAACACTTTCGGTTCGCGGCAGCGCTCGTCCTCACACTCGCCGCCGCCACCCCTGCCCGCGCCGAACTCTTCACCTGGACGCAATACACCCATCTAGGCCTTGAGGCGCGGGCTGCGACCGATGCAGCCACCTGCCCGGTCGCCAAGATCAATGGCGCGGCGGTGCCAATGACTGTGCGCGCGGCACCAGGTCCGGATTACGCAATCACAACATGTGCGCTCGCCATTCCCGCCGGTGCCACATCGCTCTCGATCGCTGGCACGCCCCTCGCACTGCCCACTGCCACCGGCCCCAAACGCATCGCACTTATCGGTGACACCGGCTGCCGCCTGAAGGGCGCCTACATCCAAGCCTGCAACGATCCGGCCCAGTGGCCCTTCGAAATGATCGCCGACCGCGTCGCCTTAGCCAAGCCCGATCTCATCATCCACGTCGGCGACTATCACTACCGCGAGTCCCCGTGCCCGCTGAACATTGCTGGCTGCGCCGGCAGCCCCCACGGCGACACTTGGGACGTCTGGCGCGCCGACTTCTTCACGCCCGCTGCAGCGCTGCTGCACGTGGCGCCCTGGGTCGCCGTTCGCGGCAATCACGAAGACTGCAAACGCGGCGGCAAGGGCTGGAGCCGCACGCTCGAACCCACACCGTTCGACCTTGAAAAAGGTTGCAACGGCCCCACCCCGCTCTACACCATCAAACTCCCACGCCTGACGCTGGCCATCGCCGACACCGCCCTCGCCACCGAAGACAAACTCGACCCGCGCTTGGCCGACGAATTCCGCGCCCAGTATGCAGGCCTCGCCAAAGCCGGCCCCGATCCGATCTGGCTCTTGCAGCATCGCCCCATCTGGAGCGCTGGCGGCACCGTCGCCGGCTTCCCCTTTGGCGACAACAAAACGCTCGCCGCCGCGGCGCGCACCACGTTGCCACCCACCGTCGCACTCATGCTCTCGGGCCATCACCACATCTTCCAGGTGCTCAACTACGCCGACGGCTTGCCCCCACAGATCGTCTCCGGCCACGGCGGCGACTATCTCAACTCCGGCACCACCTTCGATCCCAAGGGCTGGACCCTCAACGGCGTCACCGTCACCTCAGGCCTCCACGACCCTGGCACCTTCGGCTACGTGCTCATGGAACCCAATGGCGACGGCTGGCGCGCCACTAACCACGGCGTCGATGGCAAAGTACGGCACCAGTGCGAGATCGCCCAGCGGCAGATAACGTGCCAGCGGGAATAGGCTAGCGTGGTCTCGCGCCTCATTCGATCACCTCGTCGGCGATGGCGAGCAGGGTCGGTGGCACGGTGACGCCAAGTGCTTTGGCGGTCTTGAGATTGATCACCAGCTGGAATTTCGTTGGCTGATAGTAGGGAATGTCGCCAGCCTTTGCTCCGTTGAGGATCAGCTGCACGTCACTCGCCATGCGCTTGTAGAGTTCGCCGAGGTCCGCGCCATAGGCTAAGAACCCGCCGAACTCCGCATAGTCGCGATAGGCATACATCATCGGCAAGCGATACTTGTCGGCCAACGCGATGATGGCGGCGCGCCTGGCGCCGAAGATTCCGCTTTCGTCGAGAATGGCGGCATCGAACTTCTGTTCAGCCATCTCGGCGAAGGCGCGCTGGAGCTGCGCCTCGCTTACCTCCGGAACGTCCACGCCAGCCACAGCGATCCCGAGCCGCTGCCCGGCGTCACGCAACGACTCTGCCGACGCGGCCTGCCATTGGAGACGGTTCTGCATCAGGTAGGCGACCTTGGCCGCCGCTGGTATTGCGTCCTTCAGGATCTGCAGGCGCTTGCCCATGATGCCAGGCCCCGCGATGACGCTGACCCCCGTCAGATTACCACCCGGCCGCGCAAGACTCGCGACCAATCCCGCGGCAACCGGGTCCGTCGTGATCGCGACAATCGGGATCGTCGCGGTCGCGGTCGTGAAGGTCTTGGTTAGCACGTTGGTGATCGACACGATTACCTCCGGCTTGCGCGCCACAACTTCGGCGACAAGCGCGGGATAGCGGCTGGAGCTGCCCTCGGCAGAAAAGCGCTCAACGACAAGATTGACGCCCTCAGTCAACCCAAGCCGGCGCAGCTCTTCGTAAAAGCGCCGCACCCAAGACGGGCCCGCCGCTTCCGTGAGTTTGTCGGCCGGAATGCCGGAATGGACGAACGCAATTCGGCGCGGCTGTTGCGCGCGCGCTGAGAACGGCCACAGGGCAGCCGCGCCACCAATCAACCCCATCATATCCCGGCGCTTCATGCGATCCCCCGGCAGGCGTCAAACATCACTTTCAGTATGTCTACCGGCTGCACCGCAGCACGCCATCGGTAAAGCCTAACACGGATCGCGCGTACCCGTCCTGCCCTCCGGCAAAGGGCTCGGGTTCCGCGGCGCTGCACAGCCGTGAGGCCGGACAACCACTTCCCCCACCCCACACTTTCCGTCATGGTCCGCGCCTTGATCTCGTCACCCGTCAGGCCATCTCATGTCCCCGCCGCATGCCCCGATCACCCGCGCTGCCCTTCTCCTCCTTGCTTCTCTCTCCCCCGCCGCCGCCGCCGCCGAAACCTTCGCCTGGACCCAATACGTTCCCGCCGGCCTCGAAGCCCGCGCCGTCACCGATCAGCCAGCCTGCCCCACGGCCACCATCGACGGCCGTGCCGCTGCGATGTCCGTTCGCGCAACCCCCGGCGATGGCTACCCGGTCACCACCTGCGCGCTGACTATCCCGCGCACCGCCCGTGCCGTCACCATCAACGGCGCGCCTGTTGGCTTGCCCGCCCGCAACCCCAAGCGCATCGCCGTCATCGGCGACACCGGCTGCCGCCTCAAAGGCAGCTACACACAGGGTTGCAACGACCCCGCCCAGTGGCCGTTCGCGCGCATTGCAGCCCAGATCGCCAAACACAAGCCTGACCTGATCATCCATCTCGGCGACTATCACTATCGTGAGACGCCGTGCCCCGCGAGCGGCGACGCCTGCGCCAACAGCCCGTTCGGCGATAATTGGCCCGCCTGGCGTGCCGACTTTTTCGCGCCTGCTTCGCCATTGCTTTCCGTCGCACCATGGGTCGTCGTCCGCGGCAATCACGAAGACTGCGAGCGCGCCGGCAAGGGCTGGAGCCGCACCCTCGAACCCGCCGCCTTCGACACCACAACCGGCTGCAACAGCGGCTCGCCCCCGTACGCGGTCACTCTGCCGCGTCTGACCCTCGCCATTCTCGACGTTGTCTTGGCGTCGGAAGAAAAGCTCAACGCAGCCCAAGCCGAGGCCTTCAAAAGCCAGTACGCCAGCCTCGAATCCATCGCGCGCGGTCCCGTCTGGTTGCTCCAGCACCGGCCCATCTGGGGCGCCGGTGGCGCTGTCGCGGGACTCCCATACGGCGACAATAAGACACTGGCCGCCGCCGCGCGTGAGACTATGCCCAAGCGTGTCCACGTCTTGATGACGGGTCACCACCATTTGTTCCAGGTGCTGAACTACCGGGAAGATCTGCCCGCCCAGGTCACCATCGGCCACGGCGGTGACTACCTGAACGCGGGCCGCTCGTCGGACCCAGCTGGGATGGTCATCAACGGCGTCACGGTCGACAGCGGCCTCAACGAAGTCGGGCAGTTCGGTTATGTGATGATCGAGCCGGGCAAGCGCACGTGGGTCGTCACCAACTATGATGCCGATGGCCGCCCCCGCCATCACTGCGGCTTGAAAAACCGCAAGGTCTCCTGCATCAAGGGCTGATCACTCACGCCTGCCAGAGCGCACTCATGTCAAAACCAAAATCCGCCCTCGTCATCACCGCCCACCCGGGTGATTTCGTCTGGCGCGCGGGCGGTGCCATCGCGCTGCATGCCGCCAAAGGCTATCGCGTCAAGATCCTCTGCCTTTCCTACGGCGAGCGCGGCGAGGCGCAGTTCGCCTGGAAGAAGGCTGGCGCGAAACTGGCTGACGTGAAGGCCCAGCGCAAAGACGAGGCGCAACGCGCAGCGACACTACTCGGCGCTGAGATCGAGTTCTTCGACGCGGGCGACTACCCGCTCCACACCACGCCCGAGATGCTCGACCGCGCCATCGATGTGTTCCACGAACTCAACCCGGCGTTCGTGCTCACCCACTCGCTCGAAGATCCCTACAACGTCGATCACCCTGAAGCGACGCGCTTTGCCCAGGAAGCCCGCATCATCGCGCAGGCCGCCGGCCACAAGCCCGATCCATCGCGCACCTACGCCGCGCCGCCCGTGTTCCTGTTCGAGCCCCACCAGCCCGAGCAGTGCAATTACAAGCCCACCGTCATTCTCAACATCGACGACGTCTGGGAGAAAAAGCGCAAGGCCTTCGAAATCCTCGCCGCCCAGCAGCATCTGTGGGGCTACTACGAGCGCGTAGCGCTTAACCGCGGCATGCAGGGTGGCCGCAACTCCGGCCGGCCCATGACCTACGGCGAGGCCTACCAGCGCCTGTTCCCAGAAGCGCTCGAAACGCTGGCGTAACACACCGCCCTGCCGCCCCTTACGGCACCTGCCGCAGCATCTTCAATTCCACCCGCCGCCCCTGGCCGTGATGTCGCGCAGTTTGGTTCTTTGGGAACGGCCGGATCATCCGGTGGCACGCGCACGGCGACAGGTGGCCAGCCACCCCAGCACGATGCGCATCGGCCAGCCAACACCGCGCACAGCATCAAAGACCGCAAGACGTACTGAGCGAGAGTTCACAGCGCAGCCGCGCAACTCACAGCAAGCGGCTGATGCGCTCTTCCAGTGCCAGCCGCTGGTCGGCGGGCAGATCATGCGATGCATGCAATCCCAGCTTGGTCCGGCGCCACAAGACATCCTGTGCCGACCGGACCCACTCGTCAGACTTCATATAGGCAACTTCCCGCTCAGTCAGCCCGCCGAACAGATGTTCGCCCATACCGGCCGGCGTCTTTGCGTCCCCCATGACCGCGCCGACCAGTCCGCCGTGCCGCCGCGCCAGACGCCTGAGATGGTTCCCCTCAAACGCCGGATAGCGCCGCACCAAGTCTGCGAGAAACGCCTCAAATCCATCTACCGGCATGTCGCCCCCAGGCAGCGCGGCACCGGCAGTCCACGCCGGTCCAGCTGGCACGCCAAGTTGCGGTATCAGCTTCGCCAGCGCCTCTTCTGCGAGCCGCCGGTATGTCGTCACCTTGCCGCCATACACCGACAATCGCGGCGGTTGCCCACCACCCGCATCAAGCTCCAGGTGATAGTCACGTGTCACCGCCGATGGATTGTCACGCGCATCGTCATAGAGCGGCCGCACACCCGAATAGCGCCAGACGACATCTGCCGGGGAAAGCTTGGCCTTGAAGAACTGGCCTGCAAGTTCCAGCAGATACTGTTCTTCCTCAGCGCTCGCCGTCACCTCCGCAGGATTTCCAGAAAAGGCAATGTCGGTCGTCCCAATGATTGTGAACCGCTCCTCAAACGGCAGCACGAAGACCACGCGCTTGTCGGCGCCTTGCATGAGATAAGCGTCGTCAGCGCCCGCGACCCGCGGCACGACGATATGGCTGCCTTTGACCATGCGCACATGCGCTGGCCGTGGCGCCGCCCGATTGCCCAGCACCATGCTGTCAACCGTCTCAACCCATGGTCCCGCCGCATTGACCAGACCGCGTGCCCGCACTTCGCGCTGCCCATCGCCGTCGTCCAGCACAATCCGCCACAGGCCATCGGCATGGTTGACACCAACCACCCGCGTGCGCGTCCAAATGTCAGCACCACGATCCCGCGCCGCCTTCGCGTTCAGCACTACCAGCCGCGCATCATCCACCCAGCAATCCCAATAGGTGAACCCTTTGGAATACGCTGCCTTCAAAGGCTGTCCCGCCGCATCACGCGCGAGGTCGATCGCGCTCGAACCGGGTATATGTTTGCGCCGATAGAGGTTGTCATAAAAAAACAGCCCCGCACGCACCATCCAGCGCGGACGTACACCCGGCACGTGCGGCAGCACGAAGCGCAGCGGCCAAATCAGATGCGGCGCTTTGGCGAGCAGAACCTCGCGCTCGGCCAACGCCTCTCGCACCAGCCTGAATTCGTAGTATTCGAGATAGCGCAGGCCGCCGTGCACCAGCTTCGAGCTGGCCGACGACGTCGCACTGGCCAGATCCGACATGTCTGCCAGTGCAACATTTAAGCCTCGCCCGGCCGCGTCCGCTGCAATTCCGGCACCATTGATTCCGCCACCAACGACGAACAGATCATAGACTGCCGGATGGGGGGCCAAATGTGGAAGAGGCGCTGCTGGGTTCGTCACCAAATACCCTTGGCCAAAGAGAGAACGACCTGAACTGTGCCCGGCAAACCTTACAGCTTTGTTGCCTGTGGTCGAACGGACCGATTCTCCCCCGATGGCAGACCAACTGCAAGTGCGACCGATCGCAATTGGTAGTCGACCGAGCACCGTGATATGGCAATGGCCCGGTCGATGCTCCGGCCGCGCCAAATCTTCCCCCGTCCCCACCAGTCAAAATAATGGACCCTGCGACCCTGGACCATACCTTACGGCTGCTGGATTGGTATGCCGCCATGGGCGTCGACGCGGTCATTGGCTCTGAGGCCATTGACTGGTTTGCCCGTGGTGACACGCGGCCCGGCGCTGGCTACGTGCTGCCGCAACGGCCTGCATCAATTGCCTCTGCCGCGAGCGCCGCGCCCTCTGCTGATCCAGTGCGGAGCACACCTGCGGCCGCTCAACCAACAAGTCCATCATCCCGGCCCGAGCGTCGGCCTCCAGCTACGCCACCGCGCGTCGCACCTGCGGCCCGCACCTTCACCGCAACGCCACCCGACGCAGCCGTCATAGCCGCTCGCGAGCAAGCCCCCAAGGCGCCGACACTTGAAGCCCTTGGCCAGTTACTTGCCGCCTTCGACGGGTGCGGTCTCAAAGCAACGGCCAAGTCGCTGTGCTTTTATCGTGGCGCAATTCAAGCCCGCCTGATGGTCATCGGCGAAGCGCCGGGCCGGGAGGAAGACCTAACCGGCCAACCCTTCGTGGGACCCGCTGGAGCATTGCTCGATCGCATGCTGGCCGCCATCGGCATCACCAGCACCACATGCCACATCACCCACGTCGTTTATTGGCGCCCACCCGGCAACCGCACACCAACGCCGCAGGAAGCCGAAGTGTGCCGCCCCTTCCTCGAACGGCAGATTGCACTCGTCGCCCCCGACATCGTGCTGCTGCTCGGCGATGCAGCGGCCCGTCAACTTCTCAGCATTGACGAAGGCATCATGCGCCTGCGCGGCAAATGGCGCGATGTGACGCTCGGCGGGCATCAAACGCGTGTCATGCCGACGCTTCATCCCACCTACCTGCTGCGGACACCAAGCGCCAAGCAACAGGTCTGGCGTGATCTTCTCGCGGTCAAATCCGCGCTCGCGCAGTGATTGCACCTTTGGTATCGAGCTTTATGACATTTGACACATTCATATGGGCAGTAGGCCTCGGCGCGAGTGGCGCCATTGTCGGCTTCCTCGTCGGCATGACCGGAGTTGGCGCCGGATCGCTGACAACGCCGCTTTTGATCTCCGTGTTCAACGTACCCGCACCGATCGCCGTCGGCACCGATTTACTATTTGCTGCAATCACCAAATCGACCGCCGCCTGGCGCTACCAGAAACACAAGAACATCGACTGGCGCGTACTCGCCTGGCTCGCCGCCGGCAGTCTGCCCGGCGCCATTGCAACCCTCGCCTGGCTGAAGTGGGCCCACCCCGATACGGCCATGCTAGCCGCCTTCATCCGCAAAGCGCTCGGCGTGATCCTGATTATCAGCGCTGTCGCCAACGCCGCCTATCCGTGGCTCGTGCGCTCCCGCGCCTATGAAACCGAAGAACTGCCGCCGGAAATCCGCCACCGCGAAACATTGGCTCTTGGGCTCATGATTGGAGTTCTCGTCGTGCTCACATCAGTCGGCGCCGGCGCCATCGGCGTTGCCGCCCTGATGCTCCTGTACCCGACGCTCAGCGTGCGTCGCCTCGTCGGTACTGACGTCGTGCATGCCATTCCACTGACATTTGTCGCCGGTTTCGGCCATCTCGCCCTCGGCAGCATTGATCTCCGAGTGTTAGGTCTGCTTCTCGCAGGTTCGGTCCCCGGCATCGCCGCCGGTGCCCGTGTGACCGGACGCGCACCGGACTGGATCGTTCGGTCGGTTTTGGCCGCGGTTCTGTTGCTGGCCGCCTTCCTATTGTTGAATAAATAGCGTGTGAGCAAACAGCGCGCGCTCTACTGGCTGCCAAGGCAACGGTGGCACAACCCCAATCGCGACAAGGCAACATCATGCCGATCCCCCATCCAGCCAGCGCCCGCTACGTTCTTGCCAATGCGACGGTCCCCCTCGCTTTGGCACCGGGCCAACTTGGCTGGCAAGACGACACCAGCGGCCTGCTCCGCTGCGATCTGTGGATCAGCGATGGCAAGATCGACCACATCGATCCCGATCTTGAGAACCGCCACCGCTCGGCCGAAGTGATCGATCTGCAGCGCAAACTGGTCCTGCCGCGCTTCATCGACATCCACACCCATATCGACAAAGGTCAGATCCTGCCGCGCACACCGCTGGCCAACGGCACCCACGAAAATGCCCGCCTCACCGTTGGCGCCGATCGCGAGGCAAACTGGTCGCGCGCCGATGTGCAAGCGCGCATGGACTTCAATCTGCGCTGCGCCTACGCCCACGGCACCGGCGCGTTGCGCACCCATGTCGACAGCATTGGCCAACAAACCGGCATCTCCTGGCCGTTGTTTGCCGAGATGCGCGACGCCTGGAAAACGCGCATCAAGCTGCAGGCCGTCGCTCTGTTCCCCGTCGATTTCGCCGTCGATGACAAACCGCAGTTCGACGCCATCGTCGCCATGGTCGCCAAGCACGGCGGCATTCTTGGTGGCCTCACCTTCGTCGGCCGTGCGCCAGACGGCAAACTACGCACCGCACTTGATCGCATCTATCAGGCAGCCAGCGCCCACGGCCTCGATGTTGATTTCCACGCCGACGAAAGCGCTTCGCCTGACGCGCGCACACTCGAAGAGATTGCGCTCGCCGCGCTGCGTGGCAAATTCAAAGGCCGCACCACGGTCGGCCACTGCTGCTCGCTGGCGCTGCAATCCGACGACGATCGCACCCGTGTCATCGCCCGCGTCGCCGAGGCTGGCATCGCCGTCGTCTCGCTGCCCATGTGCAACATGTATCTGCAGGATCGCGCGCCGGGCCGCACACCCCGCTGGCGTGGCGTGGCCCCGCTGCATGAACTCGACGCCGCCGGCGTGCCCGCGCTGATCGCCTCCGACAACACCCGCGATCCGTTCTACGCGTACGGTGACCTCGACATGCTCGAAGTCTTCCGCGAAGCGACGCGCATTCTCCATCTCGATCACTCGGATCAGCCGTGGCTGCGATTGCTCGGCCCTGCGCCAGCAGCTGTGATGGGGCTCGACGCCACCGGCACCATCGCCACAGGCCAGGCCGCCGACTTCGTCATCGTCGGCGCCCGCTCGATCAACGAGCTTCTTTCCCGTCCCTGGTCGGACCGCACCATACTCGTCAACGGCACCGCCATCGATCGCAAGCTTCCAGAGTATGCAGAGCTGGACGGCTTGATGAAACCAGCCTGAATTGAGGTCGCACAACAGCCTACCTGGCAGCAACTTGCATCGCTAGAGATCGAGGCTCGTTGAGCGAATAACCCCGGACGCGAATAAGCGATCCGGGGGCCATCGACCGCTCCAGGCCGCGATCTCGCCGCAGCACGATCACCGCCCTGCATTGGTGGGTTACGGTGCTGAAGAGCACCTAACCCACCCTACGGGACTGAGCCTTGCATCAATGGAGCGCGAGTTTCGTAGGGCGGATAAGCGTCGCGCCATCCGCCGGTCCAGGGCGCGATCTGTCCGTCCCACCATCATCGCCCTGCATGGTGGATGGCGGCGCTGACGGGCGCCTGATCCACCCTACGGGACTGCGCCTTGCATCGATGGAGTGCGAGATTTGTAGGGCGGGTTAGCGGTAGCGTCACCCGCAACTCCAGGGCGCGATCTCGCCGCCCCGCCGCCGTCGCTCTCAGTGGCGGAAGACGGCGCTGAAACGCGCCTTTTCCGCCCTACGGATTGCGCTTTGCATCGCTGGAGATCGCGATTTGTAGGGCGGGTGAGCGGTAGCTTAACCCGCCAGTCCAGGGCTGAATTCCGCCTTGCGATCGTCAGTTCCCGCCTTCGAGCAACCGCCGCCCGATCACCTGCGCTTGGATTTCCGCCGCGCCCTCGAAGATATTGAGAATACGCGCGTCGCACAGCACGCGGCTGATCGGGTATTCCAGCGCGAAGCCGTTGCCGCCGTGGATCTGCAGCGCGTTGTCGGCGTTCGCCCACGCCACGCGCGCGCCGAGCAGCTTCGCCATCCCCGCTTCGAGATCGCAACGCCGGCCGAGATCCTTCTGCCGCGCCGAGAAATACGTCAGCTGCCGCGCGATCATCGTCTCGACCGCCATCATCACGATCTTGTTCGCCACCCGCGGAAACGCATAGATCGCCTTACCGAACTGCTTGCGCTCCAGCGCGTATGCCAACGCGAGATCCATCGCCGACTGTGCCACGCCAACCGCACGCGCCGCTGTCTGTATACGTGCCGCTTCGAACGTCGCCATCAGCTGCTTGAAACCCTGCCCCTCGACGCCGCCCAGCAGTTGCTTTGCCGGCACTTCGAAACTGTCAAACGAGATATCGAATTCCTTCATGCCGCGATAACCGAGCACCTCGATCTCGCCACCCGTCATGCCTTTGGCGGGGAACGGATCGGCATCCGTGCCGCGCGGCTTCTCCGCCAGCAGCATCGAAAGCCCTTTATATCCGGCCTCGTTCGGGTTCGTCCGCACCAGCAACGTCATCATGTCGGCACGCACCGGATGCGTGATCCACGTCTTCTGGCCGATGACCCTGTACACATCGCCATGCTTCTCGGCCCGCGTCTTCAGCGACGCCAGATCAGAGCCGGTGTTGGGTTCCGTGAACACCGCCGTCGGCAGCACTGCGCCCGACGCAATCTTCGGCAGATAGTGCGCCTTCTGCTCGGCCGTGCCACCCAGCAGGATCAACTCCGCGGCAATCTCCGACCGCGTGCCCAGCGACCCGACGCCGATGTAGGCGCGCGATAGTTCCTCCGACACCAGGCACATGCTCTCTTTGCCAAGCCCGAGCCCGCCGAACTCTTCCGGGATCGTCAGCCCGAACACGCCAAGCTCCGACAGCTTCCCAATCACGTCCAGCGGAATGTAGTCATTCGCCAGATGCCAGCCGTGCGCGTGCGGCAGCACTTCAGATTGCCCGAAGCGCCGCATCTGCTCGCGCATTTCACTCAGCGTTTCATCGAGCCCCGTCTCGCCGAAAGTCGTCGCTGAGGGTTGGCTCGCAATCAGGGCCGCCAGACTCACTTTATGCACATCGTCGAGGCCGTAGGCGACGAGCGCTTCAGTCTTGGCCACAAACTTCGCAACATCTGCCTTGGGTACGCCCAGGCTCGCGAGACGCACCGTCTCGCTCTGGCTCATCGCGATGCCGCTGCCGATCTGTGCCAGATATTCCCCAACACCGATGGCCAAAATGGCCTCTTCCATGGCGCTGAAACGCTTTTCGTCCCGCAGCCGGTCGGCCCACGCCACCAGCTGGCGGACCGCTTCCACATACGTCGAGAGCCACGCCAAGCCATGCAGGCTGGCCTGCTCCGCGTCCTCTTTCGCGGCCGCCAGCTTCTGCCGGACGCTGCCCCGCGCGATCAGAAAAATTTCGTCCGCAGCCGCAACACCAGCCCCAAAATCCAGTGCGGACGTGGCGGCACGGGAAACTGTCAAGGTCGCTGCTTGGCTCATGGAACGGAATCCCGATGGAGGTCACGATCTGAAACGCCGCTACGCGCATCCTGGATTACCAGTGTTGCAGCGCAACACAAGACCCGATGCGCGGTCAAAATCGCGCACTGATTGCAAACGCCGCATCCATCAATCAGTGTAAGGCCAGCGCGGCGATGATGCGGAGCCTAGCATGCTGGCAAGTAGCAGACGCGGTCGTTTGTCTCTCAGCGCTCCGATGTTGCTCGCATTGGCCGTGCCGGCGGCTTCAGAATGCCGCCTTGAGCCGGGTCCGCGCCGCACCGTTACCCAAGCGCTCGACGGTGAAACGCTGCGCCTCGATGACGGCAGCGAGGTGCGGCTGGCCGGTGCACTTGCGCCACGTGGCATTGATGCCGGCGTGTCCGATGCCGATTGGCCAGCTGCCGTTGCCGCACGAACGGCGCTCCAGGCCTTGGCTGGCGGCCAAACTGTCGCACTCGGCTATACCAGCAGCGCGCGGCGCGACCGCCAAAACCGGCATTTGGCGCAAGTGTTCGTAATTGCAGAAGCCGGCGAGACCTGGGTCCAGGGACATATGCTCAGCACCGGCCACGCCCGCGCCAGCCAGCAACGGGATGCACGCGGCTGCGCCGAAGAGCTGCTGGCGCACGAGCAATTGGCCCGCCGGGACGGACGCGGCATCTGGTCGATCGCCGCCTATCAGACGCGCTTCGCCGCACGCACCCGCGATCTTCAAGGCATGAGCGCTCGCTTTGCAGTTCTCAAAGGCCGCGTTGCCTGGGTGGCAGAAGGTCGCGAAGCGATCGCCTTTGGCTTTTCACCCTCTCGTGGCGGCCGCTGGCAATCTCGCCGCGGAACCATTGTCGTGATCGACGGCCGCGATCGGGATCTCTTAGGAACAATCGGCGGCGACGCCAACAAGCTTGCAGGCACCGACGTCGAAGTGCGCGGCTGGCTCGAGCAACGGTTATCCAGCCCCTACGGAACCTTCGTGATCGATCTCTCGTCGGCTGGATTGATCACCATGGCATCACCCGCCAAAGCTCAGCCTCCAACGGAACCAAACAGCACGCCTTAGTGCACATCGCATGGGCTCCCACAAAAAACGCGCGACACCTGGGAAGGTGCCGCGCGCTGTGTTTGAATCCGGCCGTTCGGTCGGCTTAAGCAGCTTTGACGTCGCCGCCTTCGCCGCTCTCAGCCCGGCGCGACTTGGCGCTCTTCGAGAGCACTTCCGTCACACGCTGCACCGCACCGCGCTCGTCGATCTTCTCGACAGCCGCGATCTCTCGCGCCATGCGGTCCAGGGCGGCCTCATAGAGCTGCCGTTCCGAATATGACTGCTCCGGCTGCGTCTCCGCACGGAACAGGTCGCGCACCACTTCGGCGATCGACACGAGATCACCAGAGTTGATCTTTTGTTCGAATTCCTGCGCGCGGCGGCTCCACATCGTCCGCTTGATGCGCGCCTTGCCCTTGAGCGTTTCCATGGCACGCTTGACGACGCCATCCTCGGCAAGCTTGCGCATCACGCTCTGCGAACGCCCGGTCGGCACACGCAGGGTCATCTTGTCTTTTTCAAAGGTGATCACGAACAGCTCGAGCGCCATCCCCGCAATCTCCTGCTCTTCGATCGCGACAATGCGGCCCACGCCGTGCGCCGGATAAACCACCAGCTCGTTGATCTTGAAGCCGTGTCGCGTGCTCACTGGCTTTTTGGCCACTGCGGCAGCCTGTTGAGCCTTCAGCGCCACATCCTTCGGCGTCACAACAACACTCGGCGCGGCCGGTGCTGAAATCCGCTGCGCCGCCACGATGGCAACCGCCGCCGGCATGGCGCGCGCTTGCGCAGGACGCGCTTGCACTGCTGCGGAAACCGCTGCAGCAACGTGCGCACCGGCCACTGCCGGAGCTGCAACGGCTTTGCCCACGACGGGCTTGCCCACTGCCGGCTTTGCCGTTGGCATGACCTTGGCCAAGACAGGGTGTTTAACAGCCGCAACTTTTGCAGTCGTCGCACCCTTAACGGGCGCTTTAGACTGCGGAGCGACTTTAGAAGCTGAAGAGGTGGCCATAGGTATCCGCACTTTTTGAGGAAGTTTTACGCTATCAGTCTTTTGAGTCGAAACCGCGGCGGGCCGCTGCGCTGCAACAGCTTTCACTGCTGTTGAAGCGTGTGCAGCCTTACTCGGCGCAGCCGCAGCAGCAGGTACCGCGCCGGCAGGCCGTGTTTGAGACTTGGGCGCCATCGATTGGCTTGACGATGCTTTGGCGGCGCTTGCTTTGACTTTGGCCGCTGCAACAGTACCGGCGTCTGCCGGCCCAACGGACTTCTGCAATTTCGGAAGCTTTGCCGGAACCACCGCTTTCGCGCGCAAGCCAACCGCACTCACGTCCTTGCCAGATTGAGCTTTTGGCGTCTCTGCCTTGCTCGAACCGGCCTTAGCCGGGTGTCCAGACTTTGCTGTCAGATTGCTCTTGATCGGCATCGCGACACACTCCTTACTGAACACAACATCGAGGCGATCGTCGCCCGCTGCGGCTGACCGGCGCTTTCTGAAGGCGTCCGTCCAAGCCATAACTTCATTTCTCAACGACACGGCGAGGGAAGCCATTTGACGGGCTAAGGCTATCGACGCCGTCACCCGAACACGCGCCCGTGCCGCGCAATCAGCATCAGTCCCAGCGAGTTATGATGCTTGGCGCAAATTCGACAAATTTTGCAGAGGTCTTTTTTCCGGAAGCTGCCCCGCCTCCGTGGCAGCGCCCAACGAGAGCGAGCCGTTCTGCACCCAACTCGGCCGCCCTCAAATCGGGGGGCTCTAAACCGGCCGCCCCTAAACCAAACTGGCCCCACCTCGGTGACGGCCACAGGCCGCACACAAGCGCCCCCAACGGCTCAGGGTTCCGAATTTGTTCACTCGCATCGTACATTGAGCGGTGTATAACATATCATTGACGACTTTTGAAGCGGTCACACCTGACAAATCTGTGCCCAGTCGTACAAAATGTTTAAGCGCGAGCGGCAATTGTCGCTCAAAGTCGCTACAACAAGGCCGAAAATCGGGCATAAGGGATCCAAACCGCCGTTCCGAAAAGGTAAACGCTGGCGTTGCTGGACATTACCTCAGCGCAATCGGCCTCTCATTAACGGCGCCGCTGTCACGGGCGCACGACCGTGAGAACACATGCATTTCTGTTAATCTTTCGGACCGCGCGATTGCAACTCTGTGCTGGCGTCAATTGCCCTCGCCCGGCTTGGCTGAAAAGTACTTGTCAAACTTCCCTGTCTCGTCCCGGAATGCGTCCGCGTCAGCGGGTGCTTCTTTTTTGGAAGCAATGTTCGGCCACTTCTCCGAATATTGGCGATTGATCTCAAGCCATTTTTCCAGCCCTGGCTCTGTATCCGGCTTAATCGCCTCGACGGGGCATTCGGGCTCGCAAACGCCGCAATCGATGCATTCGTCGGGGTGAATGACCAGCATATTCTCCCCCTCATAAAAGCAATCAACGGGGCACACCTCGACACAGTCTGTGAATTTGCATTTGATGCAATTGTCATTGACGATGAAAGTCATGGGGCGTTTGGATCCTGACAAGCGGGCCGGCAGCCGTGTGGCGGCGCAGCGCGCACAGGCGATCCTCCGTAAAACAAAGCGGCCCACCAGACAAGCGGATGGCGCGTCGTTTGCCCACGGCCTCCTGTGCCCAACTGGCGCACGAACGGACTGCCATGCGCAGCAGGCCCTCACCGTTTTGTCGCATTCGTTTGCAAACCTTGAACGAGGTCGCAAACTTTACTGTGGTTGCAATTCGTTCGTGCACAACCCGCCGCCTCCAGACGGTGCGGGTAAGACGGAAACGGCCGCTCAGCAGTCATCAGTATCGGTTTGCGTTGAAAGTCCTATCACAAAATATGCATAGATAGCCATCGTGTAGCCGGGACTGACGTGCAGAAATTGTGATGGATAACGCGGTCTTCACGCGCAAGTGCGCCTCGACGCTAGCAGACGGTCGGGGCTAACGAGGCAGCGTGAATGTCGGGCGGGAGTAACGGATGCCAATCGTCGAGTACATGCAGTCACTCCTGACGAGCCTCGGAGTCTCGGGCGACAAGCTGCCGTTGTTGGTCGGCCTGATCGCAGCCGCCATCGCAGTGATGTACGCCCGCCCCTTCTTCGGACGCCTTGGCCGCATCATCGAGAGCGTTTTCCTTCGCAATTGGCAGCTCGGTCTCCTTGGCGCCACCGGCCTGGTTTTGTCGCTTGCCTCCGGTTGGACTACCTGGGATGGCATGAAGAATTTCACTGGTGAGCCAATCCTCTCGGCCATGGTGACCTTCGGCATCCAAGGCGTCATGCTGATCGTCGCCTGGCTCATCGGCGAAAGCTTCGCCACCGGCATGAACCAGCAGATGCCGAAAGGCAAAGGGGCCGCGTCAGCATTTGCAACCAGCCACAATTTGCAGTTTGCCGCCGGTCTCACGCTGATCGGCATTGCCTTTGCCAGTGTCGGTGCCTTTGTCCTCATGTTCAACGGCAAAGGGCCCGACGCCAACCAGATCGCCCGCGGGCTGACATACGTCGGCGCGGCAATCTTCCTCACCGGCCTTCTCATCGTTGCTGCACGCGCCCACACCCTGCGCGGCTATTTTGACGCCAGTCGCGTGATCATCCGAACGGCCATTCTCTGGGTCATGTTCCTGGCTTGCATGGCGACCAGTGTGTTCTTCTCGTTCGACAGTCTTTTCTCGACGATCTTCCCGGCCTCTGAGCGCGTACGGGCGGCCGAACTGCGCGCCCAAAACCAAGTCGCTGGCATCATCTCCGACATCGGCGCGACCATCACCAACGGCCAACTCACCGAAACCGAGCATCTCTTTGCGACCGAAGGCTGGAAGGTCTACGACGAACAGCTCGCGAAACTCTCAGTCGCCGCTCAGGGGAGCGGGAAAGAAATCGAAGCGTACTTCCAGAATCAGATGGAAGAATCGCGCCGCGGCATTGCCCAACAGCAAGAGCGCATTGCTACCGCGCAGAGTGGTGCCGTCGGGCTGTCGAGTAAAAAACTCTCGATGACCGACGAACTCGCGCGTCTAAAAGCCGATCGTCCCGCACTGGCTGAAGATTTCTCCAAGCGCAAGGGCGATGTGGAAGCGCTACAAAAAGACCTTGATGCCAAGCGCGTCGAAGCGTTGGCGGAGGCGCGCGGCGTTGAAGGCACAGGCAAGGTCGGCGAGGGTGCCATTTTCCGTCAGCGCAAAACCGAAGAACAGGCGCTCAGGGACAAGCAGAAGATTGCCGAAGAGCGCCTGCGCGACGCGCAAAAGCGCTTCCAGCAGGTGGAAACGCGCCTCACCCAGATCGAGCGGGAGCTCTCCCTCGTCGATGGTGACATCGCCAAGCTGCGCGGTGAAGAGCAGACAGCGCAGCAGCGCATCAAACTTGCAGAAGTCGCGAAAGGCGCCGCCGAGGGGAGCAATCTGGATCCCACACGGCAAATTCCGGCGTTCGAAAAGGCCCGCGCCGAATTCCGCCAGACACCGAAGCTCGAGGGCCTCGCTCAAGTCCAGACGATGTGCTCGCAGCTCGTCGCCAGCATGTCGACCAATCCAGCCGTCAAGGACAAAGTCCGCGGCATCGATTGCGATCCGAAATCTGCGGCCGAAGCCGCAGCGCGCGTGTTCGCCCTTAATGCCGGTGTCGTTCTATTTGATATGAATTGTGCCGGCGGCGACAAACTCAATCGCCACAAATCAGCCGACGACCTGTTCGGATTTGCCCGCAAGTGCGTGCAAAACTCCGGCCTCGGCTCCAAAGACACCGACGAGCTCCGCCAGAAGATCAATTTCATCGAACTGAACCGTGACGACAAAGCCAATCGCTTCGTCGTCACTTGGAACGCCTTCCAAGACGGCAACCGCCTCGCTTACCTCTCTCTGGCCATCGCCATCGCCATCGACAGCTTGGTTTTCATGTCAGGCCTGTTCGGTGCCAATGCGGTGCGCTCGCCGCTGTCCGACGTCCCCACCATGAAGGCCCGCAGCGCCGAACAGCTCGAAGGCATCATCGACAACGCTCTGCTGCCGCATAAGTTCGAGAATGCCCGCATCGCTATTGAAGCCATGCACGCCGACACCAGCCTGCCCGGCTACACCGCCATCGTGGACTTGCGCGAACTCGATCCGCAATCTGAAGCCACCGTGCGTCGTGTCCTCAACGCCGGCGCCACCATCGGCGCCGTGATGCGCAATCCAGACAATCCTTCCGAGTACGCTATCCGCCCAGAATTGTTCGAGTATCTCTCCATCTCCGGCGCGCGTGCGTTTGAAAAGAACGGCAAGCTGGTCAAAGAAGATATCGCCGAGAAAGTCCGCCAGGGCGAGCTCGAGAAAATGGTCCGCGTCGCCCTGCTCCCCGATGTGCAGGCCGCCGCCGAAGCCGTGATGTCGTATGCCCATCCCATGAACGCCTCCGACGACGGTTTCATGAGTGAGATCCTGATGCACGAAGTGCGCACCGACCACATGCTCACCGTGCGCGGCGTCCTCAACGCTGGCGCCGCCCACAATGCTGTGCGCCGTCAGTTGGGCGAAGCCGGCCGCTACGAACTCCACGCCGATCTTTATAAGACGCTCGCCCGCATCCGCGCCCGCATGCTGATGGGAACATCCAACGCGGCCCTCCAAATCGGTCAGCGGACAGTCCGTGAAGGTGGTCAACTAACCACTGCGCCGCCGCAATTGCGTGGACCTGCGCAGGACATCGGCGTTGCGCCGTCAGCCCATGCCGCAACCAACGCTCGCCCTGCTGACGCTGCTCGTCGCGCGGCGCGGGACCACGCTACGATGGCTGTTCCCGCCACCACTTCGCACAGTCCGGAATTTGATCGCGACCTCTGCGAACACTTCGCACGCGAAATGTTGACATTCCACCCCGACCAGCTCGCCTACGTCCGCGACCAGAGCCCCACCATCGATGTGCAAGCGCTTGAGATGGCACTCGCCAACATCATGCGTTTTGATGCTCCTATCCAGAAAGCCCTGCACGAAGCCAAGACCGCCCTCGAAGACAGCATCGAGGCCGGCCGCAACTCCTTTGAAGGCTTCGCCACAGGTCCCGCTGATGCCGCCCGCCGCCTCAATGATTTCGCTGACGGCCTAAAACGCCTGACCGCTTTGATGGTGCTGATGCCAGGCCAAGCCTACGGCAATATTCTTTCCAAGCGCGAAGCCGGTCTCAGCGATGAAGAGCTCGCCATGCGTCTCGACCCAGCCAGTGCCCGCCGGTTGGAACTTCTCCGCGGCCACATGAAGGAATTGGCAGCCGCGCCGCAAACCGCTGACCACTGGCAAACCGTCAATCAGTCGCTCAATGCCTTCGGCCGCGGCATGGCCACGCTGGCTGCCAACGCCGATCAGCGTCAGGCGCGCATGAGCTGACAGTGCCTAATCATCACAGAACAAAAGCCGCGCGCTCCAATCCGGACCGCGCGGCTTTCTTTTGTGCAGCACTTACGCCGCCGCACGTTGCTTCGCATCCTCGATGATCATGTCAGAGGCCTTCTCCGCGATCATGATCGTCGGCGCATTTGTGTTGCCCGATGTCATCGTTGGCATAATCGAGGCGTCCACAACGCGCACACCGCTGAGGCCGTGCACACGCAAGCGCGGGTCAACCACCGCCATCGCATCCATACCCATCTTTGCGGTGCCGCACGGATGAAAAATCGTCGTGCCCTTGGCCCTGGCGAACGCCATCAGCGCTTCGTCACTCGTCACATCGAACCCCGGCACATGCTCGCGAACGATCACATCCGCAAACGGCTTTTGCGCAACGATCCGCCGGTTCAACTTCAGCGCATCCAGCATCACCCGCTGGTCGATGTCTGCCGCCAGATAATTGCTCACGATCGCCGGTGGTGCCGCTGCATCGGCAGACTTGATGTGGATCGTCCCGCGGCTCTCCGGCCGCAGCTGGCACACCGACGAGATGATGCCCGGGAACGCATGCAGGCCTTGGCCCGGTCCTTCTGCCGACAACGGAATAAAGTGAAACTGGATATCTGGCGTCTCCAACTCCGGCCGCGACTTCGCAAAGATGCCGACGACACCCGCGCCAATGGTCAGCAAGCCGCGCCGCCGGAACGCATAGTCCAACCCTACCCGCAGCCGCTTCCAGTAGCTGTGCCACACCTCGTTCATGCTGCCCGCGGCATTGCAGTGATAAACAAAGCGCGCTTGATAGTGATCCTGCAGGTTTTCTCCCACACCAGGGAGGTCGTGCAGCACGTCGACGCCGGCTGCTTTCAGAACACGTCCCGGTCCCACGCCGGAGACTTGCAACAACTGCGGGCTACCAATCGCACCAGCCGCCAGCACCACTTCGCGCCGCGCCGATATCTGTCCCGTCTTGCCGCCAAACGTGCCGCGCACACCGGTGACACGCTTGCCGTCCATCGTCAGCGCACCCACCACGCCGTGCGTGATGATCGCCAGGTTCTGCCGCGTCTGCACTGGATGCAGATAGCCAACTGCCGTGGAGCAGCGCCGCCCGTTCTTGTTGGTCAGCTGGAAATAGCCGACGCCCTCCTGGTTCGCCCCATTGAAGTCACGCGTGAACGGAATGCCCGCCGCCATCGCCGACGCGATGAAAGCCTCGCACAGCGGATTGTCCATCCGCACATCCTCCACGGACAGCGGCCCGCCCGCCCCGTGAAAGTCATCAGCACCGCGCACTTGGTTTTCGGCACGTTTGAAGTACGGCAGCACATCGCGGAATGACCAGCCTGGATTGCCGAGTTGCCGCCAGACATCGAAATCTTCCGCCTGCCCGCGCACATACAGCAGACCATTGATGGCACTCGTCCCGCCGAGCACTTTTCCGCGCGGCCAGTTGACCATGCGGCCGCCGAGTTCGGGCTCCGGCCCGGAACCGAACTGCCATGTGATCTTCGGATTGGTGACATTGCGGTAATACCCCGCCGGCACATGGATCCACGGGTTGGTGTCGCGCCCACCTGCCTCGATCAGCGCCACCGTCACCGACGGGTCCTCGCTCAAACGGTTGGCTAGCACGCACCCCGCCGATCCCGCGCCCACAATCACATAGTCGAATGTTTGCCCTGTCATGCGGATGCCTGCCCTTTGGAATTGAAACCCATGCAGACTGTTGACGTAAAATTCGGGACAGTCACCCATTTCCTGCGCAGACGTTCTGTGCGGGGGAATGTCGGAACAGGGATTGGGTGACTGTCCCGAATTTCCCTAAATCCCCATCTGCCGCGCCGCGAGATCCTTCATGATCTCCTCTGCGCCGCCACCGATGGCGTTGACCTTTACCTCGCGATAGATCCGCTCGACTTTGGTGCCGCGCATAAAGCCCATGCCGCCGTGAATCTGTACGGCCTCCGACGCACAAAACGCCATCGTCTGCGTCGCCTGGTTCTTCAGCATGGCGATCTCGCCAGCCGGGTTCTCACCTTGGCCGATGCGCCACGCCAGCAGCTCCAACATGGCCTGTGTTGCATTGATCTTCATCGCCATGTCGACAAGCTTGTGACGGATCACTTGGCTGTCGGCCAATCGTCCTCCAAACACCTGCCGCGCCCTGCGCCCAGCTCAACGCCTCGTCAAGACACACCTGCGAAAAACCGTTGCAGCCCGCTGCCATGCCGATCCGCTCGCCATTGAAGTTGTGCATGATGGCTTGGAACCCCTGGCCTTCCTCGCCGAGCAGATTGCCCGCCGGCACGCGCACGCCGTCAAAGTGCAGTGCTGCCGTATCCGACATCCACCAGCCCATTTTCTTGAGCGGCGTCTGCGTAAAGCCGGGCGTACCCTTCTCGATCAGCAGCAATGAGATGCCGCCACGTCCCTTCCCGCCCGTGCGCACGGCTGTCGTCACGTAATCGGCGCGCACGCCCGATGTAATGAACATCTTGGCACCATCGACGATGTAGTGATCGCCCTCGCGGCGCGCGGTCGTGCGGATCGACGCCACATCCGAGCCGCCGTCGGGCTCCGTAATCGCCAGTGCCGAAATCTTTTCGCCTGCCAGGATCTCCGGCACGACACGCGCCTTCAAAGCGGCAGAGCCAAACTTGACGATCGGTGGTGTGCCGATGGTATGGCTCTTGAGGCTGGCAATCAATCCGCCAGAGCCCGCACGCGCCAGCTCCTGCGCGGCGATAATGCCGAAGAACAGATCACTTGGCGTACCACCATATTCCTCCGGATACCCCATACCCAACAGTCCGGCAGCGGCAGCGGTCTTATAGAGCGCGCGCGGAAATCCCTCAGCCTCGTCCCAGGCATTGACGTGGGGCGCAATCTCTCGCTCCACAAAGCGGCGGACGCTGTCGCGGAAGGCGTTGTGTTCCGGCGTGTAATAAGGCGATGCGCGGCTTGTCGTGGTCATAGGTTGGATCCGAAGGAGAAAGCGCGAAGGTGTCTATTGATCTGGTTCGCCATGATGGCACGCGCGTCCGGCGGCATGCGGTCAAGACCGCGCGACCATTGCAGGACACCCGACACCGGGACCAGTGCCCGCGTGATGTCCAGCGCCCGCTTGCGCTCAGTGGCGTTGTCGGGGAGCTTCAGGATATCGCAATAGTCGTGTGTCAGCTGCGTAACCCAAGGATCATCAGGCGTAATTTTGTGGCGGCCGGCGATATCTTCGAGACACATGACGAGGCCATGCAGCGGCGTTGCCCAACAGGCGTCACCCCAATCGGCAATTCTCGATGTGCCATCGGCAGCGATCATGATGTTGCTGGTGTGCAGGTCGCCGTGTTCAATGGCGCATGGCATTTGGAGTGCTGCGAGAGCGCCGCACAGTCGATTGGCGCGGTGCAGCCAAAAACTCTGTCGCGCGCCATCTTCCTCGGTTGCACCACTGGCGCGCAAGAGCGCTTCGTCAGCGACAACAGCGGCAAAAGCATGAGCCATTGCCGCCGGACTTCTGTCTTCCAGCATGCCAACAAACGGCGGCGCATCGCGCTGTTGGCTGTCGGCTTGAAGCCGTGCATACGCCTTCAGGATCGCTGCCACGTGCGCGCGGCCAGTCGCTGGCTCATCGAACATCACATCGTGGAGCATCCGCCCCGCGTCGCGCGTTAGCACCCATCCGCGGGTCGTGTCCGCGGCCACCAGTTCGACAATCGACGCCGGCCGCCAACGGCATAGCGCCTCCAGCAAAGGTGCTTCGACGTCGAACCGAGGCGCCGCCTCTTTAAGATAAAATCGGCCGCATGTGTTTTCGAGTTTCCAGACGGTCGACCACGCGCGGCGTTTGACGAGAGACAGTCGCAAAGGGCCAATTATACCAGCATTCCCTAGTTGCTGCTCGGCCCATGCGAAGCAAGCGCTGCCTGCGGCGCTCACGCAGCCAGGCCCATGATCGCCCGCGCTTCCGCCGCCGACGCAATCGTCCGCCCGGTCTCGCGCGCAATCTTTGCCAACGCCGCAATCAACTCCCCATTGGACTGCGCCATCTTTCCGTCGGGCAGATAG
This sequence comes from uncultured Alphaproteobacteria bacterium, assembly GCA_963847145.1. Lineage (GTDB taxonomy): Bacteria > Pseudomonadota > Alphaproteobacteria > Rhizobiales > Hyphomicrobiaceae > JABFRJ01. The sequence goes on along the minus strand of CAWJYN010000007.1, from coordinate 77,583 downwards.
AACGTATCTTCAAGACCCGAGCGCATATGCCCGCCCAGTTCACAGGCACGGCGATGCAGCGGCCAGATCTCTTGCCGCCCGATCGCAGTGACCTGCCACGGTGACCCTTTCATGATCAACCGCAGCAATATCGGCAGGAGCTCCCCATCCGTCGGCTGCCCAGAGGCGACACCCATCACGAAGTTGTACTTCGGTGTGCCCTTATACATGCCGTTCCGCACGTACATCTCAACCGAGCGCACGATACCCGTATCGAAGCATTCAAATTCCGGCTGCGTGTTGGTCTCGGCCATCACCGAGAGAAAATCAGCGATCTTCGGTGGCGCATTGTCAAATATCCCCGGTGGCCAGGCCCAACTGCCATCTGACTTGATCTTGAGGTAGTTCAGCGTCCCCGCATTGCATGCCGCGATCTCTGGCTTGACCGCACGCAGGCAATCCAACGGCGGCTGATAATCCGGCCCCCGAAACCCGGTCGATTGATTGAGGATCACGCCCGGACACGCCGCCCGGATCGCATCCATGATCGCGACGGCGACCTTCGGATCCCATGACGGCAGATGGCCCTTGTCCGCCGCCTGATCGCGAAAGTGCACGTGCATGATTGCCGCACCTGCATCGAACGCCCGCCGCGCTTCCGCCGCCATCTGCGCCGGCGTCACCGGGACAGGAAACTGTTTTGGGTCTGTCAACACGCCCGTCAGCGCGCATGAAATGATCACTTTATCGGCCATATCACTCTCGATTACGCTGTTACCAAACTCACCAGCACCTGCCGCGTTGCCACCTGGTCGCCGGGCTTGACGGCACAACTCGCGATCCTGCCATCTCGCTCTGCAACGATCTCGTGCTGCATCTTCATGGCTTCGAGGACGACGAGGCGCTGGCCCTTCGTCACTGCATCGCCGGCCTTGGCGTCAACCGCGATGATACGCCCATTCATTGGCGCGCGCAGCATCGCGGCGCCTTCCGCACTTTCACCAGCGCGCCGTGCGAGCGTGACATCTTCGGCCACAAAACTGACAAGCCCCCTATCGAGGTGCAGAACCGCGCCATCCCGAACGCCATGCACCGTCTGTCGATGGCCGTTGATGGCGGCGTCGATCGCACCATCGTCACCAGTATTGAGAAGCTCCACCGTGTGCGTCGCGGCCCCCGATACAACATCGAATGTGCCGGGTGCGACCTGCGCGACACGCAACTCATGAATCGCCCGTCCAACGGCCATCTTCAACAGCGCTGGCCGCACACCGTTTGATCGCCAAGCCATGCCGCCACCGCCGCGAGCAAACAGCAGGGCACCAGCCAGCGCGAGCATGTCCGCATCCGGCTCCGGCCGGCTGATCGCTGCGCTCTTCGGTGCAAAATGCTGACCAATGAAACCGGTCGTTGCCGCGCCGGCAACAAACGCGGGATGCTCCAGCGCTGCCGACAAAAATGCACGATTAGTTGCAATACCGTGCACATGCGTGCCGTCGAGCGCTCGCAACAGACGCCGCCGCGCTTCCTCGCGCGTCGCCCCATGCGCAATCACTTTCGCAATCATCGGATCGTAGTAGGCGCTGACCTCCGTCGGCGCGGCGGCCAAGCCGTGATCAACGCGAATGCCGCCGCCGTCCGGCATGCGCCAGGCCACAACACGTCCGCTCCGCGGCAAGAACCCCACGTGCGGATCCTCGGCATAGAGCCGCGCCTGAATGGCATGGCCTTTGAACGTTATCTGCTCTTGCCGCAGCCCTAACGGCGCACCCGCCGCGACGTCGAGCTGCATCGCCACCAGATCGAGGCCCAAGGTCACTTCCGTCACCGGATGCTCCACCTGAATGCGCGTATTCATCTCGAGAAAATAGAAGTGACCCGCCTTGTCCAGCAGAAACTCAACCGTTCCCGCACTGACGTAGTTGATTGCGCGCGCCGCAGCCACCGCCGCAGCGCCCATACGCACACGCAACTCAGCATCCACCGCCGGCGACGGCGCTTCTTCAATCACCTTCTGATGCCGCCGTTGGATCGAGCAATCACGCTCGCCGAGGTGGATGATGGTGCCATGACTGTCGCCGAACACTTGGATCTCAATGTGCCGCGCGTCGACAACGGCCTTCTCGAGGATCAGCTCGTCGGAGCCAAACGCTGCCAGGGCCTCGCGTCGCGCCGCCGTCAGGGCGTTAGTAAGCTCTGCTTCAGCAGCCACCAAACGCATCCCACGCCCACCACCTCCGGCCGCCGCCTTGACCATTACCGGAAAGCTTATGTTCTTAGCTTCTTTGGACAGTCGCGCGTCGCTTTGGTCTGCGCCTTGATAGCCCGGCACACACGGCACGCCGGCTTCGAGCATCAGCCGCTTAGCCGCAGCCTTGTTACCCATAGCACTGATCGCTTCCGGGCTGGGGCCGATGAAAACTAACCCCGCATCGCGGCACGCCGCGGCAAATGCCGCATTCTCTGACAAAAAACCATAGCCCGGATGCAGCGCATCGGCGCCCGCGCGCTTTGCCGCCGCAATCAGCTTGCCCGCATCGAGATAGCTGTCCGCCGCCGCCGCACCACCGATCGCGATCGCCTCATCCGCCATCGCCACGTGTCGCGCATCGCGGTCGGCATCGCTGAAGACCGCAACCGTCCGGTATCCCATCGCATGCGCCGTCCGCATGATCCGGCAGGCGATCTCACCACGATTGGCGATCAGAATTTTTGAGTACGAGCCCATCAGGTATCCAATTTCTCCACCCACGTTGGTTTCCGCTTTTCGACAAAAGCCGCCGTGCCTTCCCGGCCCTCGGGCGCGCGCACCGCTGCAGCGAAGCTGTCTGCCGCTGCGTCCAGCAACGCAGCCATTGGCATCGGTGACGCAGCGCGCAACATCAGCCGCTTCGTCTCTGCCACCGCGCCGGGTGCACATTTTAGGATCTGATTGATCGCCGCATGCACAGCTGCATCGAGTCCTTCGGCTGTCTCGGCCACGTCATGCGCGAACCCAACCGCCTTGGCCCCGTGCCCATCCAACCGCGCCCCCGACACCGCAAATCGCCGCGCCGCCGTCAGACCGATGCGCCGCACCACAAACGGTGAGATCGCCGCCGGCACGACGCCGAGCATCACCTCCGTCATTGCAAATTGCGCGTCCGCTTTGGCAATCGTGATATCCGCCGTCGATGCGAACCCGATGCCGCCGCCGAGCGCCGCACCTTCCACAACCGCAATCGTTGCCTGCGGTGCCTCATCAATCGTCTGCAACATCGCGCCATAGCGGCGGTTGCCCGCTCGTGTTTCATCGGTAGCGCCAGGTGCCGGCGGCGCGCTCGCTGCCTGCATAGTCTTGATATCGCCTCCCGCGCAGAACGTGCCACCCGCACCGCGGATGACCACCACGCGCACGCTCCGATCATCGTGGATCGCATCGAACGTGGCCTGTATCTCGCGCACCATCTGCGCCGACAGCGCGTTCTTCACCTCCGGCCGGTTGAGCCACAGATGCAGCACGGGCCCTTTCCGTTCGAGCCGGATGTGCGTTGTTGCCGGCAGCGCGCCCACGGTCAGTGCGCCTTCTTCTTCGCGGCACTCCGCCTTGTTGCCGGTCCCCGGGCAATCCCCATCAGCTTCGAGATGATCGTCAGCATGACTTCGTCTGCGCCGCCGCCGATGGAGCCGAGCCGGCCGTCGCGATAGGCCCGTGACACGCGTGTCTCGTTCATGAACCCCATGCCGCCCCAGTATTGCAGGCAGCTGTCGGCCACCTCACGGCTCAGCCGGCCTGACTTCAGTTTGACCATCGACGCTAGTTTCGTCACGTCCTGCCCGCGCAGATACAGATCGCACGTGCGATAGACCAGCGACCGCAGCATCTCGATCTCAGTGGCCAACTCCGCGAGTTTGAAGTGCACCACCTGATTGTCGAGGATGGGTTTGCCGAACGCGACGCGCGTGCGCGTGTAATCAATCGTCTCCTCGATCAGCCGCTCCAGTCCGATCAGCCCGCGCGCACCGGCCCACAGCCGCTCTTCTTGGAATTGCAGCATCTGGTAGGTAAAGCCTTTTCCCTCCTCGCCAATGAGATAGCGCTGCGGCACGCGCACGTCGTCGAAGTAGATCTGCGCCGTATCCGACGAGTGCATGCCCATCTTGTCGAGTGTGCGCGCAATCTGCACGCCTTTGGTCTTCATCGGAATGCAGATCAGCGACTTGTTGCGGTGTGGCTCCGCATCTGACGTATTCGCCAAAAGACACATCCAATCGGCTTGTGTGCCGTTGGTCGTCCACATCTTGCCGCCGTTGATGACGTAGTCGCTGCCGTCCTTGCGCGCCGTCGTCTTGACGCTCGCGACATCTGAGCCCGCGCCCACTTCCGACACACCGAGGCAGGCCACGAAGTCACCCGCAATCGATGGCGCCAAAAACTCTTTGCAAACGACGTCTGATCCGAACCGCGCCAGCGCCGGTGTCGCCATGTCCGTCTGCACGCCGATCGCCATTGGCACCCCACCGCAGTTGATGTGGCCAAGCTCCTCCGCCATCACCATCGAATAGGAGTAGTCGAGGCCAGACCCGCCCCACTTCTCAGGCTTGCACAGGCCGAGAAAGCCGAGGTCGCCCATTTTTTTGAACAGCTCATGTGCCGGAAACCGCCCCGCCTTCTCCCACGCATCCACATGCGGGTTGACTTCGGCAGCGATGAACTTCTGCAAACTCGTCCGCAGTTGGTCATGTTCAGGTGTGAATTGCATGAGTTCCTCAAAGGTCTTCGGTAATTGCAACGGGAGGTTTGTGGTTCAAGCCAGATGGGTGCCGTCGTAGACGGCTTTCAGACGCGCCTTGAAACTGATCGACGAAAGGTCGAGCGCGCCTCGTGCACCAAGTTTTGTTGTCGTCTCGGGCCATGAGCCGTCCGGCTGTCTAAGCAGGTGCTCCGCGGCGATCCGTGTCGAATGAACGATCAGGATTTCCTTCAGGCCTGGAATTGTCGTGTAGGCCCAGACGTTCTTCCAGGTGTCGGAGATGTTGGTGGGTGACAGGATCTCGATCAGCAGGAGTGGATCGGGCATGGCGACCTGTTTCGGCTTGTCCGGGATGCAGGTCACGCCGATGTCAGGAACGCGAAGATTGACATCCGAGCGAATCCGCACTTCGACCGCCGGCTCGACCAATGCCCGGCACTTCGACCGGCTCGCCTTCAAGTGGTTTCCGATCAATCGGTAAAGTTCACCCTGGATGGTTCCATGTGTCGTGCTGGCTGGCGACATGGCCCGAACTTCGCCGTCGATGAGTTGGTAACGGCCGCCGATGCCGTCACCGGCCCAGGCCTGGAACTGCTTGGCTGTCATCTGTTCGGGCGGTTTACGCTGCGCTGTACCCATCGTGTCCTCTACTAGCAAACTTGCTGAAAGTTAGCACTTTCAGACTGCCCTTAGAACCGCCCCACACCAAATGTCGTGTACTTGAGCGGTCTGATCGCCGCCTCGCGGCAGATCGACAGGCACATCGCCAGCACACGCCGGCTGTCACGTGGATCAATGATGCCATCGTCCCACAACCGCGCGGTGGCGAACAGCGCTGCGCTCTCGCCATCCATGCGCTTGACGATGCCAGCTTCCATCTTATCCAGCATCGCGCGATCAACGGGCTTGCCCTCGCGCTTCGACTTCTCTTCCGTCACGATCGACATGACTTTGGCTGCTTGCGCGCCACCCATCACCGCCACGCGGTTGTTTGGCCAAGCGAAGATAAAGCGCGGATCGAACGAACGGCCGCACATGCCATAGTTCCCCGCCCCGAACGACGCGCCAATGTGCAAGGTCAACTGCGGGACCGTGGCGTTCGAGACCGCCTGAATCATCTTCGAGCCGTGCTTGATGATGCCGGCTTGCTCGGCCTCGCGCCCCACCATGTAGCCTGTAGTGTTCTGCAGGTAGAGGATCGGGATGTTGGACTGACAGCACAACTGGATGAATTGCGCGGCTTTGGTCGCTCCATCCGCATCGATCGGCCCATTGTTCCCGATGAGGCCAAGCGGATGCCCTTCGATGCTGGCGTGCCCGCACACCGTGTGCACGCCATACAGTTCCTTGAAATCCAGAAAATCGCTGTCATCGACCAGCCGCGCGATCACCTCGCGCACGTCATAAGGCTTGCGATAGTCCGCCGGCACGAGACCCGCGAGTTCTTCCGCCGGATAGCGTGGCTCTTTCCAGGTCACGTCGCGTTGCACGGGCAGCCGTGCATTCCAATTGAGCCGTCCCATCACCTCGCGCGCCAACCGGACACCATCGGCGTCGTCTTCGGCCAGATACTCGCCGAGGCCCGACTTGGTGGCGTGCATCTCTGCGCCGCCCAGGTCTTCGTCGGTCGCGATCTCGCCAGTTGCGGCCTTCAAGAGGGGTGGACCAGCCAGAAACACCTTCGCCTTGCCGCGCACCAGGATCACATAATCAGACAGCCCCGGCAGATAGGCTCCGCCGGCTGTTGACGAGCCGTGCACGACGGTCACTTGCGGAATTCCCTCGGCCGACATGCGCGCCTGATTGGCAAACCCGCGTCCGCCCTCGACAAAAATTTCCGCTTGATAGAGTAGGTTTGCGCCGCCGCTTTCGACCAGCCGCACGATGGGCAGCTTGTTCTCCCGTGCGATTTCCTGGGCGCGCAGGTTCTTCTTCAAACCCATCGGTGCCGTCGTGCCGCCCTTAATCGCACTGTCGGACGCCGTCACCAAACATCTGACGCCTGCCACCGTCCCGATGCCACAGATACCACCGCCGCCCTGCACCCCTTCGGCGCCGTCATCGTCATGCATTTTGAGCCCGGCGAGCGTGGACAGCTCCAGCCACGGCGCGTCCCGGTCCAGCAGCAAGGACACCCGCTCCCGCGGCAGCAATTGTTTGCGCTTGGCAAACAACGCCGCTTTGCCGTCGGATTGCGCACGCACCCGCGCTTCGATCTCGCGGAAACCGGCGATCAGCGCCAGCATGTCATCGCGGTTCTTGCGGAACCCTTCGGAATTTGTATCAATCCGGCTGTCAATTGCGGGCATCGCGGAAGTGCTTTCTGCTCAGTCGCCGAGGACCTTTGGCTTCGTCGCCAGCTGGAAGCCATTGTATTCTGGCGCCGGATTTTTGTTCGGCGGCTGTGGCCGGCTAATTTTTGCGTTGGGCGCTGCGCCATCGACACGCAGGGTGGATCCGGAAATGTATGCGGCACCATCGGAGAGCAAGAAGACGATGGCCGCTGCGGTCTCGCTCTCGGTCCCCATGCGTCCGAGCGGCGCGATATCTTTGAGTGCGCGAATGCGCGCGCCCATCTCGGGTGGGTATTGATCCATGCCGGACGACGCGATCCAGCCAGGTGCCACCGCATTCACGCGCACGTTGGAGCCCGACCACTCCAGCGCCGCGGTCTCGGTGAAATTGACCATCCCGGCCCGCGCGGCACCGGAGTGCCCCATCGCCGGCATGCCCATCCACATGTCGGCGACGATGTTGACGATCGCGCCACCATGGGCCTTCATCCACTGTGTGTAGCATTCGCGCGCAACAAGAAAACCGCCTGTCAGGTTGGTCCGCACGACCGTCTCCCAACCTTTCTGATTGATCATTTCGAGCGGTGCCGCAAACTGCCCACCGGCATTGTTCACCAGCTGGTCAACGCGGCCGAATTTCATCAAGATCGCAGCAATAACGGCAGCGACCTGTGTCTCTTCGCGAATGTCACACGTAAATCCGGCGGCGTCACCGCCTGCAGCCGCGATCTCTGCGGCCACAACATCGAGTTTCGCCTGTTTGCGCCCCACCAGCGCGACCCGCGCTCCAAGCGACGCCAGCTCATGTGCTGTGCAACGCCCGATGCCACTGCCACCGCCGGTTACAATCGCGACGCGGCCTGCAAACAGTCCTGGCCGGAACACGGAGGCGTAAGACGTCTTACTTGTCAGATCACTCACCGTCGTCTGCGCTCCACATTTCGGAGAGGTGTAAGATTTTGAGGTTGCCTCAGTTTCGAAGATGACGCAGACTTGGCACTGGTGTCAATGCGGATCAGACCCATCAATGGCGTTGCGTGCAGCAAAATCGGAGAGGACGCGCCCGGAACCGCGCGCTGTCGGCCAATGGGGTGCACGTGAGGCTGGCATCCTCGAAGTGGCCAGCCGCATGTATGCCGCGCGCGGCTATGAGCGCGTCTCGATGGCCGATGTTGCCGCCGCTGCTGGCCTGTCCGAGGGCACACTTTATAACTACTTCCGCGACAAATCTGATCTCGTACTGAGCGTGGGCCTGACGTCGCTTGAGCGCAACATCGCCGGCGCCGCGGCCATCACAGACACCGCGACGTCCCTCAAGGACGGTCTGCGCCAGCTGATCGCCCATCAAATCCGGGACATGGTGTCCGCGCCGGAACTTTACCGCATCTGGCTGCGCGAAGTGAAAGCGGCGGAGGGTTATGGCAAAAGCCGCGCCCGTGACGCCTTGCGGCGGTTCTCCGGGCAATTCCTGCTGTTTCTCGACCGCTGGCATGCGCCCACTGCGCCGCTCGCGCTTGCGCCGCCAGTGATGCGCGACATGTTCTACGGCGGCATCGAACAGATCGCTTGGACGGCCATCGTCCAGCGCCAAAAGCGGACCATGGACATTGAGGAGATGGCCGCTAAGTTGGCGGATGCCTACATTGCGGCCTTCGGACTGACTGCGGCCCGCCGCCCGCACAGCCGCAAGCTGACAAAAACAAGTGCCGCCAATTGACGTTGTAAGACCCGACATTGCAAGTCCCGACCAAGACACGCGAAGGAGCTTTCCCATGGCAGATGCTTACATTTTCGATGCCGTCCGCACCCCCCGCGGCCGTGGCAAATCGGATGGCTCGTTACACGAGGTGACGGCGCTCAATCTCGCGACGGGCATTCTGAAGTCCGTCCGCGACCGCAACAACCTCGATACATCCCTCGTCGATGACGTTGTGTTCGGCATTGTCTCACCGACCCGCGAGCAAGGCTCTGACCTTGCCCGCGTCGCTGTTCTGAACGCGGACTATGCCGAAACGGTCGCCGGCGTGCAGATCAACCGCTTTTGTGCCTCTGGCCTGGAGGCCGTTAACATGGCCGCGGCCCAGGTCATGTCGGGCCAGTCCAAGATGACCATCGGCGGCGGCGTCGAAAGCATGAGCCGCGTTCCGATGGGCTCCGACGGTGGTGCCTGGTCGTCGGACCCGAGCGTGGCGATCAAAACCTATTTCACGCCGCAGGGCATCGGCGCCGACACCATCGCCACCAAGTGGGGCTTCTCCCGTGACGACGTCGATGCCTTCGCTGTCGAAAGCCAAAAGCGTGCTGCGCATGCCTGGCAAGAAGGCCGCTTCAAGAAATCCGTTGTTCCCGTCAAAGATCAGCTTGGCCAGACCATTCTCGACCGTGACGAACACATGCGGCCCGACACCACGATGCAGTCGCTCGCCAGCCTCAAGGGCTCGTTCTCAAAGCTCGGCGAGGACAACGGCTTCGATGCCGTCATGATGCAGCGCTATCCCGAGCTCGAGCGCATCAACCACGTCCACCATGCCGGCAATTCGTCCGGCATCGTCGACGGTTCGGCCGCCATCCTGATCGGCAGCAAGGAAGCTGGCATCGCTGCCGGCCTCAAACCGCGCGCCAAGATCCGCGCTTTCGCCTCCATCGGCTCAGAACCGTCCATCATGCTGACGGGGCCTGAGAAGGTCACGCGTAAGCTGCTCAAGAATGCCGGCATGAACGCCACCGACATTGATCTCTACGAACTCAACGAAGCCTTCGCATCCGTCGTTATGCTCTACATGAAGCTCATGGAAATCCCGCACGACAAGATCAACGTCAACGGCGGCGCCATCGCCATGGGGCATCCGCTGGGTGCCACCGGCGCCATGATCCTCGGCACGCTGCTCGACGAGATGGAACGCCGTAATCTCTCCACCGGCCTCGCCACCCTCTGCGTCGGCGCCGGCATGGGTACCGCAACGATTATCGAGCGGGTTTGAGGCGAGAGGCGTGCAATGGCTGATGCGTTCGACGCAAGAGGGTGGACGAACCACCGGCCGAAATGACTGCCAATGAGTTCCTGGCGTGGGAGGGCGATGGCACCGACCGCATCTTCGAACTCGTCGACGGAACCTGCGTGCGAATTGGCGCCGGCGTCGAGACACATTCGGCGCCATTCAGATTCCGATCGGCTATTTGCTGCGTCGGCATCAGCATCGCGAAGGGACTGAAATGCACAGTTGTGGGCGCCTGAGGGTTCAGGCCGTTCGCGTCTTTGCGAATAGCAATTTTCCGCGTTCCCGAGCTTTCCGTCGACGTGCATCTTTATCGATGCCGACGAATCGCCTCGTGCATGAGCCAGTGCTCGCCATCGAAATCTTGTCTCGGTGCATCAAGGCGAATACTTGGACCGAACGTCAGGGCCTACACATACGATCCCTCGATCCTTGAGATTCTTCTGTCGGCTCGACCAAGCGCGACGTGAAACTATTGCGACTTCAAGCGGACGGCACATGGCCGATGCGCCGGAACAAATTGATATCAAGGCGAAACTGATCCTCGAATGCCTCGGCTTCGCCGTCCCCGTAAAAGAACTCTACGACGGAAGCCGCCTCGCGGTCTGAGGCGCCGATGCAACCGATCCCGAAGCCCAGATACGCGAAAGTTGTTTGCCCCATGAGCAACATCACCTCAACCAAAGACTCCGACGGCATTGTCACGCTGACCTGGGACATGCCGGGCCGCAGCATGAACGTCATCTCGCAGGCGTCCGACAGCGAGTTCAAAGCCGCCTGCCTGGCCGCTATCGCCGACCCACTGTCAAAGGCGTGGTCATCACGTCCGGCAAGCCTGCCTTCATCGCTGGCGCTGATCTGTCGATGATGGAAGACCTCAGCGCTGGCGCCGGTATGACAGCCGAACAACGCTCCAAGACCATCTTCGACTTCTTCAACGACAATGCGAATTTTACGCGCAAAGTTGAAAAATCTGGAAAGCCGTTTGTCGCCGCGATCAACGGCACCGCCCTCGGCGGCGGCTTCGAAATCTGCCTCATGTGCCATTATCGCGTCGTCGTAGATGATCCGAAAATCCAGATCGGCCAGCCCGAAGTCAAGGTAGGCCTGCTGCCCGGCGGCGGCGGCACGCAACGTATCCCCCGTCTCATGGGTGCCATGGGCGCGCTCCCCCTGCTGCTCGAAGGCAAATCGCTCGATCCAAAATCAGCGCTGAAAGCCGGCCTCGTGCATGAAGTGGTCCCCGCCGCCGAACTTATCAAAGAAGCCAAAGCCTACATCCTCGGCGGCGGTAAGGCCGTGCAGCCCTGGGACGAAAAGGACTACAAAGTGCCCGGCGGCGCGCCCTCGACGCCCGGCGGCACGCAGATCTTTGCCGGCGCCAACGCCATGGTCAGCGCCAAGACCATGGGCAATTACCCCGCCCCCAAGGCCATCCTCTCCTGTGTCTACGAGGGCCTGCAGGTGCCTATCGATGCCGCGCTCCGCATCGAAGCGCGCTACATGGCCGAGCTGATGCAGAACCCCGCCTCGCGCAACATGATCCGCTCGCTGTTTATCAATATGCAACGCGCGCAAAAGCTTGCCTCGCGCCCCAAAGGCGCACCAGACACCCCGCTTCAGAAAATCGCCATCCTCGGTGCCGGCATGATGGGCGCCGGCATCGCCTACGTTTCCGCCGCAGCCGGGCTCGATGTCATCCTGATCGACAGCACCGACGCCAGCGCGCAGAAAGGCAAAGGCTATTCCGAAAAGCTGCTTGATGGTGCCATCGCCAAGGGCCGCTCGACGCCTGAAAAGAAAGCGCAGCTGCTCGCCCGCATCACGCCGACAACCAGCTATGACGGCCTCGCCGGTTGCGATCTCGTCATCGAAGCCGTGTTCGAAGATCGCGGCATCAAGGCCGAAGTCACCAAGCGCGCCGCAGCAGTCCTCCCGCCGCGCGCGGTGTTCGCATCCAACACCTCGACGCTGCCCATCACCGGCCTTGCGGAAGCCTGGCGCGACGCACCGACCTTCATCGGCGTCCACTTCTTCTCGCCCGTCGACAAGATGCAGCTCGTGGAGATCATCCGCGGCAAGGCGACCTCTGACGCGACGCTTGCTGTCGCCATGGACTACGTCAAGCGCATCAAGAAAACGCCGATTGTCGTCAACGATAGCCGTGGCTTCTATACTTCCCGTGTCTTCGGTACTTACACGCGCGAAGGCGTCACCATGCTGTCGGAAGGCATCGCGCCAGCACTCATCGAGAACGCGGGCCGCATGACGGGCATGCCCATGGCACCTCTTGCGCTCTCCGACGAAGTGGCCATCGACCTCATGTACAAAGTCGGCATGCAGACCAAAAAGGACCTTGGCGACGCCTACCGCCCTGCCGCCTCCGATGCCATCATCGCCAAGATGGTCAACGAACTCGGCCGCGTCGGGAAAAAAGCCGGCAAAGGTTTCTATGAATATCCCGAAGGCGAGAAAAAGCGCCTCTGGTCAGGCCTATCGGGGCTGGCAAAACCAGCAACTGAGCAACCAACGGTCGGCGACTTGAAGACACGCTTCCTTTACATACAGGCTCTTGAAGCTGCCCGCTGCTACGAAGAAAACGTCGTCACCGCGCCGGAGGATGCCGACATCGGTGCCATCCTTGGTTGGGGCTTTGCGCCATGGAGCGGCGGACCGTTGTCACTGATCGACACCATTGGTGCGGCTGAATTCGTCCGCCAGTGTGACATCCTCGCCCAGCAACTCGGGCCGCGCTTTAGCCCGCCCAAACTTCTGCGCGACATGGCCGCCGGCGGACGCAGCTTCTATGTTCAACCCAACATCCGTGCGGCATAAGCTTCGCCACGGTGAAGCATTGACAGAGCAGGGGCCTATACGCGTAATGCACATCGTCCATGCGCGGCCGTCAGAGCTGCGGGGGTGATTGTCCGGGGAGGGACTAGGACGGCATGCTGGATTTCATTCAGCAGCTCGTGAGCGGCATTGCGCTCGGCTGCGTCTATGGGCTGATCGCGCTCGGCGTCGTTTTGATTTACAAAACGACCGAAGTCGTGAATTTCGCCCAAGGCGACCTCATGATGTTGGGCGGCTTTTTCGCCTATACCTTCATCGGCCTGCTCGGCTTCAATTACTGGGCCGGTTTCGCACTCTCGGTGCTGGCCATGGCACTGGTCGGCATGCTCGCCGAACGCCTCTTGGTGCGCCCAATTCTCGGCTTCCCACAGTTCGCCATCGTCATGGCCACCATCGGTCTCGGCATCTTTTTGCGCTCGATCGCGGGCATGATCTGGGGCACCGATGACCTCAAGATCGAGACGCCTTTCAGCACCGGCGTCGTCCAGATGGGCGACTTGGTTTTAGCCCACGACAAGCTGTCGGTTATCGTCGCGACGCTGCTGCTGTGCCTCGTGCTCTATCTTTTCTTCAATAAGACACGGCTCGGCACCGCCATGCGCGGCACCAGTGAGAACATGCTGGCGGCCTACTACATGGGCATCCCCGTCAAGCGCGTGGTGTCACTCGTCTGGGCCATCAGCGCCATGGTCGCGGCCTGCGCCGGCGTGCTGCTCGCACCCATCACCTTCATCCATTCCAACGTCGGCCTCGCCCTCGGCCTCGCCTCGTTCCCGGCCGCGGTCCTCGGCGGCTTCGGCAGTATTCCCGGCGCCGTCGTGGGTGGCGTTATCATCGGCGTGCTGCAAACACTGGCTGGTTTCTACATGGCCGAGGGATGGAAGAACGTCTTCCCCTACATCATCCTGCTGGCCGTGCTGCTCTTGAAGCCGGAGGGGCTGTTTGGCGCTCTCGGCCGCAAGAAAGTCTGAACCGAAGCGTATTGGGAAACTGAAAACAACATGCGCTTTCTGTTCAAGACCAACTACGACCAGGACATCCGGCTGTTCCAGCACTCGGGACAGCTGTGGTCGTATCTGGCGCTGCTGGCGGCGATGATCGCCGCGCCGATGGTCTTCAGCTCATACGTCATGAGCCAATTCACCTTTGTGCTCATTTACGCCCTCGTCGGCGTCTCGCTGATGATCCTCGTCGGCTACACCGGCCAAGCCTCCCTCGGGCATGCCGCCTTCCTGGCGATCGGCGCCTACACGGCGGGCTTCCTGCAAACCAAAGGCGTGCCCTTCTCGATCTATTTCCCGCTTGCAGGCCTGCTCACGGGCCTTGTCGGCGTGCTGGTTGGTTTCCCCGCACTGCGGCTGCATGGCATCTACCTTCTGATCGCGACGATCTCGTTTTCATTCATCGTCGAAGAGATCCTCGCCCGCTGGGAGAGCGTGACGCACGGCAACGAAGGCATGCGGGTGAAATCGCTGGAGCTGTTCGGCAACGAAATCAACCGCGGCAGCGATTACTTCTACTATCTCTGCCTCGCGGTGCTCGTGATCGCGATCATCCTCACACTCAATCTGATGCGCTCGCCGACCGGCCGCGCATTTATTGCCGTGCGCGATAGTGAAACCGCCGCGCGCAGCATGGGTGTTGACGTCGCCGCCACCAAAGTTCGCGCCTTCGGCCTGAGTGCGGCGCTTACGGGCTTTGCCGGCGTTCTCTACGCCCATAAGCTCAGCTTTATCTCACCCGAGATGTTCACCCTCGCGCTCTCCATCGAGTTTATCATGGTGATCATCATCGGCGGCGCGCTCGGGCTGCACGGCGCGATCCTCGGCGCCATGTTCATCGTCATGATCGATCCATTGCTGACCTGGCTCAAGGACGATGTGCCGGGGTTTGTCAGTTCAATTGCCGGACTGTTTGGCGCCGGCGTGGCCCGCGTCAAAGGCATTGAAGAGACAACCGCCGCGCTTGCCTCCACCGCCGGCCTCAAAGGGCTCATTTATGGCGTCATCATCATGCTGTTCATTCTCTTTGAGCCGTACGGTCTGTATGGCCGCTGGCTCAAGATCAAGCTCTTCTTCCAGATGTTCCCACTCTACAAGAAGGCGACATTCAAACGTCAGAAGGTCTACGTGAAGACGGAGCGCAACCGGTGACGAGCCTCTTCAAGGTCGAGAACCTGTCCCTGCGCTTCGGTGGTCTGAAGGCCGTCGATGACGTCAGCTTCGAAGTCCAGAAGGGCGAGGTCTTCACCATCATCGGCCCCAACGGCGCCGGCAAGACCTCGATCTTTAACTTGATCTCGCGTCTCTATGAGCCGACAGCTGGAAAGTTGTTCTACGAAGGCAACGACATCACGCACGTACCGGCCCACAAGATCGCTAAACTCGGCATCGCCCGGACCTTCCAAAACATCGAACTGTTCGAGAATGCTTCCCTGCTGTCCAACCTGCTGGTCGGCCGCCACTGCTTCACCAAAACTCAGCTGTGGCAGGAATTGCTGTTCCTCCCCAACGTGAAATATGCCGAACGCGCCCATCGCCATAAAGTGGAAGAGGTCATCGAATTTCTCGATCTTCAGGCCTACCGCGACAAGCTGATTGCAGGCCTTCCATACGGCGTCCGGAAAGTAACCGAAGTAGCGCGCGCGCTCTGCTCGGAACCAAAGCTGATCCTCCTCGACGAGCCGTCCTCCGGCCTCAACGTCGAAGAGACCGACGACATGAGCTTCTGGATCCGCGACATCAAAAACGATCTCGGCATCACCGTGCTGATGGTCGAACACGACATGAGCCTTGTCCGCCGCGTGTCTGATCGCGTTCTCGCCCTCAACTATGGCAAGGTGCTGGCCCTCGGCACCCACGAAGAGGTGCAACGCCACCCCGACGTCGTCGCCGCCTACTTGGGAGCTTGAAAACCATGTTGACGAGCTCAACCGACTCCCTCGCGCAAGCGCTTGCACCAGCCGCAGCGGCTGCACCGATCCTCCGCGTCGCCAACATCGAGAGCTACTACGGACCCATCATGGCCATCCGCGGCGTCAGCCTCGAAGTGCCGCGCGGTCAGATCGTGACGGTTCTGGGGGCCAATGGCGCCGGCAAGACAACCATTCTGAAAACGATTTCCGGCGTACTCGATCCGCTCAAAGGCACGATCGAATTCGAAGGCAAGCCGATCACCCGTCAGGATGCCGACAAGATCGTACGCCTTGGCCTCAGCCACGTGCCCGAAGGCCGCGAAGTCTTCCCCTTTCTCAGCGTGCGCGAAAACCTGATGATGGGTGCTTACACACGCCCGGACCGCAAGAACATCTCCGCCGATCTGGAGCGCATTTACGGTTATTTCCCGCGCCTCAAGGAACGCCTGAACCAGCCAGCCGGTCAACTCTCCGGCGGCGAGCAACAAATGCTGTCGCTCTCGCGCGCGCTCATGAACCGGCCCAAATTGCTGCTGCTGGACGAGCCATCGCTTGGCCTGTCACCGCTCCTGGTCAAAGAGATCTTCGCCATCGTCAAGCGCGTCAACGCTGAGGAAGGCGTCTCCATCCTCATCGTCGAGCAGAACGCCGCCATGGCGCTCCAACTGGCGCACTTTGGCTATGTGATCGAAGTCGGCCGCATCGTCATGGCCGATACCACTGCCCGCCTCATGGACAGCAAGGACATCCAGGAATTCTATCTCGGTGCCAAAGAAGAAAATGCCCGCGGCGAGCGTCGCTGGAAGCGCAAGAAGACGTGGCGGTAGGGGACAATGGGCAATCGGGACTGGGCAATGGCAAAGACAAGAAAACTGACTGTCGCAGACACGATTGCGAAAAGCTTTCTTGCGGCTGTGAGCGCGCGCGGCAAACGTCCCGCGATGCGCGAAAAAGATTTCGGTATCTGGCGCGCCATCAGCTGGAATGACTGGCTCGAAAAGTCCCGAAACATCGCCTACGGTCTGCATTCGCTCGGCTTCCGCCCCGGCGACGTTGTGTCGATCGTCGGCAACACCAATCCCGAGTGGTGCTATGCTGACATGGGCACCTTGTGCGCCGGCGGCATCTCGTCAGGCATCTATCCCACCGATAGTGGCAAGCAGGTCGAATACCTGCTGAACGATTCGAGCTCGAAAGTTGTCTTCGTCGAAGACGACGAACAACTCGACAAAGTCCTTGAATGCCGTGCGCGCTGTCCCAAGCTCGAACGCATCGTCATCTTCGACACCGAAGGCCTCACTGCCTTCAAGGACCCGATGGCGCTGTCGCTCGACGACCTCGAAAAACTCGGCCGCGACTACGCCAAGGGCCGTGAAGGCCTGTTTGAAGAACTGGTCAACGCACGCACGTCAGAAGACGTCGCTATCCTAGTTTACACATCCGGCACCACCGGGCCGCCCAAAGGCGCCATGCTTTCGAACAAGAACGTCACCACGCAGATGCGCTATGCAGACGCGCTGTTCCCCATCGAGAAGCGCGAAGAACGCTTGCTGTTTTTGCCCTTGTGCCATGTCGCCGAACGGATCGGTGGCTACTACTTTTCCGTCGCCTCCGGCTCGATCATGAACTTCGCCGAAAGCCCGGAAACGGTTCCCGACAACATTCGCGAAGTGCAGCCATCGGCGTTCCTCGCCGTGCCGCGCATCTGGGAAAAGTTCTACTCGGGCACCATGATTGCGCTCAAAGACGCGACGCCGCTCGAGCAGTGGGCCTATGCTAAAGCCATTGGCATTGGTGGACGCATGGCCGATGAGCGCCTCGAAGGCCGGTCGCCATCGATTGCCTTGCGCCTCCAGAACCAAGCCGCCTATTGGCTGGTCTTGCGCAACATCCGCAAGATGCTCGGCATCGACCGCGCCAAGCGGCTGTTCACTGGCGCAGCCCCCATCTCGCCCGATCTCGTCAAGTGGTACTTGTCCCTCGGCATGAACATGTACGAGGTCTACGGCCAGACCGAGAATTGCGGCGTCGCGACATCAATGACCGCCGATAGGATCAAGCTCGGCTCCATCGGCAAGTCGGTGCCGTGGGCGGAAGTCAAGATTTCGCCAGACAACGAAATTCTCATCCGCGGCGACATCGTCTTCAAGGGCTACCTCAATCAGCCCGAGAAAACTGCCGAAACCATTGACAAGGACGGCTGGCTCCACACCGGTGACATCGGCATGATCGACAACGAGGGGTACGTGAAGATCACCGACCGCATGAAAGACATCATCATCACCGCTGGCGGCAAGAACATCACGCCGACCGAAATCGAGAACCAGCTGAAGTTCTCCCCGTATATCTCGGACGCTATCGTCATCGGCGACAAACGGCCGTTCCTGACCTGCCTGGTCATGATCGACCAGGAGAACGTCGAGAAATTCGCCCAGGACAAAGACATTCCCTTCACAAACTACACCAGCCTTTGCCGCGCCAAGGATGTTCAGGACCTGATCTGGGCCGAAATCGAGAAGGTGAACGCCAACTTCGCCCGCGTCGAGACCATCAAGAAGTTCCAGCTAATTGAGCAGCAATTGACCCCGGAAGACGAAGAACTGACACCGACCCTGAAACTGAAACGCAGCTTCGTGAACAAGAAGTATGCGCCTCTGATCGGGGCGATGTATGGTGAGCGCATGGCCAGCTAGCCCGGCAACGCCGGAACCGGCCCAATAACTGTCATAAATCCGTACACTTCAAAGGGAGAACGAGCATGCAATCAAAAGCACTATCAGTTGCGGCACTCGCAGCCGCGACAGCCTTGGCTTGGACGTCGGCTTCAGCACAGACACCGGCCAAAACCAAAGTTACCAACCAAGGCATCACTGATACCGAAATCGTCATCGGCACCCACCAAGACCTGTCCGGCCCGATCAAGGGCTGGGGCGTCTCTGCAGCCAACGGCATGAAGTTCGCCGTTGACGAAATCAATGCCGCCGGCGGCATCAACGGCCGCAAGCTGAAACTCATTCTCGAAGACAGCGGCTATGATCCCAAGCGCGCCGTGCTCGCCACCCAAAAGATGATCGAGAAGGACAAGATCTTCGCCAACATCGGTTCCATGGGCTCGCCGACCGTTCTAGCCGCGCAGGACATCGTTCTCGACGCCGGCGTGCCGCAGCTTTTCCCGCTGACCGCCGCCGAATTCTCCTACAAGTTCGATGCCACAAAACCGCAGGAACGGCTGAAGTTCAACAACCTGCTGCCCTACGTGGAAAGCACCCGCTCTGCGATCAAGTACATGATCGAAGCGAAAAAGTTCGCCAAGCCCTGCATCCTCTATCAAGACGATGAGTACGGCAAAAGCGTGCTGGACGGCTTCACCGCGCAGACCGACGCCATGAAAATCAAACCCGCATCGGTCAACAGTTATAAGCGCGGCGCCTCGGACTTCAGCGCGCCCATCGCCAAGATGAAATCGGATGGTTGCGATCTCGTCGTTCTCGGCGCCGTCATTCGCGAGCCGATCGGCGCCATGTCGGAAGCCAAGAAACTCGGTTGGAACCCAGCCTTCCTCGGCTCCACACCCGTCAACGTCATCGAGGTCCCGGCACTTGGCAAGGAAGTCGTCGAAGGTCTCTATTCCGCGGGCGGTTTCGAGATCCCTTACGAAGACACTGCTAAGGGCAAGATCAAGACCTGGGTCGACACCTACCGCGCCGCCTTCAGTGCGACGCCGAACACGCAAGCCATCATCGGCTACAACGCCATCATGACGTTTGCGCACTATGCCAAGTTGGCTGGCAAAGAACTGACGGGCGACAAACTGCTCACAGCACTTGAGTCAGGCAGCGTCTACCAGGACATCTTTGGCTCGCCGCCAACCAAGTTCTCGAAGACCAACCATCTCGCCTCCACGGTGACAACCGTACAGCAGGTCCAGAAGGGCCGCTGGGTCATCGTCAAGGACGGCCTTGCATTCTGATATCGATGCACGAAGTGCAGCGCGTCGGGGCAACCCGGCGCGCTTTTTATTTGAGATGCGCGTGATTGTCTTGCGCGGCGCGAATGAGCGCCAGGAAGCGATAGATGCCGTGCACGAACTTGCCGTACGGCAGCGTGAGAAAGAGCACGAGGACCACGCCGAGGTGCAGGGCGAGGGTGAGCCCCAGCAGCGGCGTTGTGCGCAGGAAGAGAACCGCGAAGCCTGTCAGGCTCGTCAAGAACAGCATCAGAATGAACGCTTGATCCATGCCAACTTGCTTCCCGGAGCGGAGCGCTGGATCACGGGTCGACTTCTGCCGCCAGAGACCGAGCGGGCCGATCAGCAGGCCGAGGCCGCCGAGGGAGCCCAGGATGACAGGCAGATCATACCAGGGGTATGGCGCGACGCGGCCGAGCAAGTAGTGATAAAGCGTACCGGTCGATGTAGCGGCAAAGCACAGCAGGAAGCCGTAGAAAGTCATGTGATGGTAGCGGCGGCGGCGATCGGGTTTGCCATCGTCACTGACTGCGCAGCCCGGACCGCCGCCGTCGAGATAACGTAAACGCCCCGCGTCTTTCATGGCCTGCCAGATGGACAAGGCAGGCTTGCCACCGGCTGGCGCTGGCCCGATCGCACGCCAGAAATTGCGCGCACTCATCGTAATGGCGAGGATCGCGTATCCGAAGGCCAGACCGAACAGCAGCGCCATCGTGTTGTGCGGCATCAATGCGTAGAAGGTGCCGGGACCTGTCGGTGTCGCAAACAACGCGCCGGGCGCATTGAAGGCAACAAAGCCGGCGACGAACGCTACAAATGCAGCGATGGAACCGAGCGCAACGACGACGCCGTGGCGTTGAAACAGCGGCGCCAGCGCACGCGGCCATGCGTAGGTCTCGTAGCTGTCGCCACGGACTTCGGCGAGCACGCGCGGAACGTTGACGTTGAATTCGTGCGGCGGCGAGAATTGGCAGTCGATAAAACACGCGCCGCAGCTATGGCAGAGATTCGCCAGATAATCGAGATCGCCATCTGCAAACGATCGCCGCATCTCCATGGCCGGAAACACCGCGCACAAGCCTTCGCAATAGCGGCACGAATTGCAGACCGTCATCAGGCGGTCCGCCTCCGCCAAAGCGGCGCTGGCATGGCTTTCAGTCGCGTGCACGTGTGGCCGCCTCTCGTCCAGCAATGCGCCCGAAGACGCTGCCGATGGTCATACCAATGCCGGCCGCATAGCCGCGCCCCAACACATTTCCGGCCATGATTTCACCGGCCGCGAACATGTTGTCGGAGCGGCCGCCGCCCTGCATGAGGATACGCGCGTCTCGGTCAACGCGCGTGCCGAGGTATGTGAAAGTAATGCCGGGGCGGACGGGATACGCATAAAATGGCGCCGTCTCGATCCGTTGGGCCCAATGCGTTTTCGGCGGCGTCAAACCATCTGTCCTGCAATCGTCAAGCACCGTCAGATCGAACGTGCCTGGCCGCACCGCGGCGTTGAAGCCAGCAACTGTTGCCGCCATGGCTTTCGGATCGAGGGTCAACTTTTCGGCGAGGGCTTCGATGGTGGGCGCGGCGATAGCTGGAAACAACGAGGGCATGAAGAGTTCAAGCTTTGGCGCATCGAAAATGATGTACGCGATCTGATCGGGTTGCGCCGCCACCAGCCGCCCCCAGATCGCATAGCGCTTGGGCCAGACATCCTCGCCCTCGTCATAAAAGCGCTGCGCGTGCTTGTTCACGACTATGCCGAACGGAATGCAGTCGAGCCGCGTGATGATTCCGCCATCGAACTTTGGCGCCCGCGCGTCGATCGCCACCGCATGGCACTGCATCGGATCACCGATGGCGGCCACACCCTGGTCCAGCAAGAGCTTGAGCACCGTCCCGCGATTGTACGGCGTGCCACGAATAAGAAAATTATCGGCGGCCGGTCCCCAGCTTTCCCGCAACCAGTCGATATTGGCTTCAAAACCACCCGCCGCCGCCACCAGCGCCGCCGCCGCTACGCGATGCGGAACGCCGTCGCATGTCACGGTCGCCGCCTCAAAGTGCCCATCGCGGATCTCCAGACCGGTGACTTCCGCGTCATAGAGAATTACGACGCCCAATCGCTCAGCCGTTGCATAGAGCGCATTCAGCATCGCACGCCCGCCGCCGAGGAAGAAGGAGTTGGTCCGCCCCAGGCTCAACGTCCCACCGAGCGACGGTTGAAACCGCACGCCTTGTTCAGCGATCCAGACCAGCATGTCTTTGGATTCGGCAATCATCATGCGCGCGAGTTGCTCATTAGTCTCGCCACCGGTCACCAGCAGCAGGTCGTCCCAGAACTCGTCCTCGGTGTAGGGTCCCGACAACGTCTCGGTTGCCGCATCATGCGCACACCGCATATTGCGCGTGTGCCGCGTATTGCCGCCACGATAGAACTTTGGCGCCGCCTCCACGACCAGCACGGACGCACCACTCTGCCGCGCCGCAATCGCTGCGCATAGCGCCGCATTGCCGCCGCCGATGATCAGGACATCGACCGGTGCGGCCAGCCGGGCGGCGCGAAGCGAGGATGTGGGTATCACGCGGAGCTGGTATCCAAAGCGGCACCGTCGATTGACAGGCCCTTTTCTGCGGACCTAGTGTCATTCGAACAAATCGTCAACAGACAGGCCGGCGCGAACGTGTCATCGGCATCAGGTTTAACCTCCGCCCCCACCGAGTTCATCGCGATGACACCCAGCACCACCATTCCCGCCGAAACGCCGGCCCGCCGCGCCTTCTACGACAAGATCGACAAGTCCAATATCTCGGCGCTCTGGAACAACCTGGCCAACCTGGTAACGCCCGAGCCGACCAGCGCCTGCGTGCCCTACCTCTGGCGTTACCAAGAGGTGCGTGCCGCCATGATCGAAGCGGGCGCTTTGATCACCGCCAAAGAGGCCGAACGCCGCGTTCTCGTTTTTGAGAACCCAGGCATGCGTGGCCAGTCCAAAATAACAACCTCGCTCTATGCCGGCGTCCAGATGGTGCTGCCCAAAGAAGTCGCACCCGCTCACCGCCATTCCCAATCCGCCCTCCGTTTTGTGCTCGAAGGCTCCGGCGCCTACACCGCAGTGAACGGCGAGCGCACGCAGATGGAAGTCGGCGACTTCGTCATCACGCCGTCGGGCTCCTGGCACGATCACGGCAACGCCTCCAATGAACCGATGCTGTGGCTCGACGGCCTCGATATTCCCGTGGTTCAGTTCTTTGACGCTTCGTTCCTGGAACACGGCCACGACGACGAGCAAGCCATAAGCCGCCCCGAAGGCGATGCGCTGGCCCGCTATGGCGCCAACATGCTGCCGGTCGACCACAAGCGCGGCGCCACCAATTCGCCGATCTTCAACTACCCCTACGCCCGCTCCCGCGCAGCCTTGGAGGCCATGCGCAAGTCTCAAGCCTGGGACCCCTGCCACGGCATCAAGATGCGCTATGTGAACCCCACCAACGGCGACTTCGCCATGCCGACCATCGCCGCGTGCCTGCAACTGCTACCGAAGGGCTTCAAATCCAGCCGCTACCGTTCGACCGATGCAACGATTTTCACCGCCGTCGAAGGTCACGGCCGCAGCCGCATCGGCGATAAAGTGTTGGAGTGGGGCCCGAAAGACGTCTTCGTGGTGCCCAGCTGGAAGCCGGTCATCCACGAGACCGACAGCGACGCCGTGATCTTCAGTTTCTCCGACCGCGCCGTGCAGGAAAAACTCGGCATCTGGCGCGAAGATCGCGGCAACGCGTAACTTCGGGGCCAGTCTCCGAACCGTTATCGACGCACCAGAGTGCCGACGCGGGGAAGTTTTGCAGGGCCCACAGCTTCTGACACCGGCGACCTTGCCATCGCGGAAATAGGGTCATCCACCGTGTTTCGGGCGAGGTAGCACAATCAACAGTGACGTGGCGTTGATGGAACGATGGCCGTCCCCATTTCCGCTCCGCTTACAAACCCCGCCCGATCGCCAAGAACTTGTCCTGCCTGAGCTTGCGGACTTCGCCGGTCTTCATGCCTTCGAACTCAGCGAGCGCCGTGGCTATGGCGTCACCGGTTTTGGCGATGATGCTGTCGCGGTCACGGTGCGCGCCGCCCTTCGGCTCCTCGATGATCTTGTCGATGATGCCCAGCGCGTACAGATCCTGCGCCGTGATCTTCATGGAGTTGGCAGCGTCGTTGGCGCGCTTGTTGTCGCGCCACAGGATCGCGGCAGCCGCTTCCGGCGACGCGACGGTGTAAATCGAATGCTCCAGCATCAGAATGCGGTTAGCCGTGGCAATCGCCACCGCGCCGCCTGAGCCGCCTTCGCCGATAACCACCGTCACCATCGGCACTTCGAGCGCCAGACAACGATCCGTCGAGCGCGCAATCGCCTCGGCCTGCCCACGCTCCTCGGCACCAATGCCGGGATAAGCGCCGGCCGTATCCACCAGCGTGATGACCGGCAGCCCGAAGCGGTCCGCCATGTCCATAATCCGCACGGCCTTGCGATAGCCCTCCGGCCGCGCCATGCCAAAGTTATGCCTGATGCGGCTCTCTGTGTCCGAGCCCTTCTCGTGGCCAATGATCGCCACGGACTTGCCGCGGAACACGCCGACGCCAGCAATGATCGCCGCGTCCTCGGCGAAGTAACGGTCGCCAGCCAGCGGCGTGAAATCCTCGATCAGCCCGTCGATGTAGTCGAGCGTGTGCGGCCGCTCCGGATGGCGCGCCACTTGCGTCTTCTGCCAGGGCGTCAATTTCGCATACGTCTCCGTCAACGCCGCGCGTGCTTTCTGCTCCAACTTCTTGATCTCGTCGCCGATGGAGACGCTGTTGTCGTCGTTCTCAAGAAGCTTGAGTTCCGCAACCTTGCTCTCCAACTCGGCAATCGGCTTCTCAAAGTCGAGATATGTGCGTGTCGAACGTTCCATGGAGTACTCCTGCAGGCGGCTCCGCAGTGGGGTCAGACCGATGGGCCTGACCCCAAGCGCCGCCGCTGAATTTTCGCGACCATTCCGTCCCGTCCGTCGCGGAGTCAAGCCGGGCGCGCCGGTAGGCTGAACGGATTTAGCAGCACCCATCAAGTACGATTGCTAACAATATGATTTATCTCAACAAAGTCCACAATTCGCCTTTCTACGAATCAGTTTTTCAGGCACTCTTCTGCACACGTCGGCACCCAGGGGTCGTGCGTTGATTGGGCCGCTGGCGGTGAACACACTTGCCCCGGAGCCCCTATGGCCGATCCCCAGTTCAAGCACATGCTCGCCGGTTTCAGCCTGACCACCGCCGAAATCTTCTATCATCTCCCGGATTACCCGGCCTTGCTGCAAACCTTCATCTGGCAGGACTACGATCTGGCGCCGAAGTTCCCCAAGTTGATCAAATTCCTCGACTTCTGGTCCGCTAACCTCGATGGCAAACTCGCCCAGGTGCGCGTCGCCCACAAAGCGCTGATCACGCCGGCGGAGTTGAAGTTCGTGGGCGCGGAATTTAAGCTCTCGTAGCGCCATCAGTCTCGCAAAACACACCAGCCTGAAGTACGAAGCGACCATGCTGCGTACTATCCAAACCTTCGAAGTGTCTCTTAAGGCTGCCATCTTCCGCGACGGCAAACTGCTGCTGCTGCAGGAAGCCGACACCGGCTATTGGGAACTCCCCGGTGGCCGCATCGACGTCGGCGAGGAGTGGCTGCCCCACGAAACAATTCGCATCCGCGAGATAACCGAAGAACTTGGCGCCGCATTCAAAGTCCGGTGGCTAGACCAAAGTCTAAGCTGGGTCCGCCAGCGGCCGACTGATAATGTGTTCCAAGTTCTGATTGCGCAGCTGGCGCATTTTGAAAGTGGCGCCGAACAATTGAGCGGCGAGCACCAGGACCGCCGGTGGACGACGCCTGCTGATTGGCCAGCGCTGGCGCTGCCGCCGCTGTCCGGCTACGGCGACGCACTTCCCAAAATCTGGCAGTTGATGTCGCCGCACACAGCCAAGTGATCGGCCCGGTGATCGACCCAGTGATCGGCACACAGCCAAAGTCAGAAATCGCGGTGGCAGCGAGATAAATCAACGCTCATCAGCCGGCCCGAAAATAGAAAACCGGTCTGGTTTCCCAGACCGGTTTCCCGGGTAAACCGGAGTGCGTCCCTGAACGTCGCCTTCGACGGCCACCCCCAAGATTGCTCTTGGCCTATCGCCCCGCATATCCCCCGATAGCGCGGCGATAGATGCATTTTGTATAGGCTTGAATGCCAAATTTGCATAGCGAAATCTTTACAACCAGCATGCGAAGCACTTTTCAATTCTCGCCATAGAACGCAGCTGCGAGATAACTTAAACCTTCAACAAGTCCGCATTCAACACTTACCCAAACCGAGTGAAATACGGCTGACATCCAGTCCTTTCGGCACGATATCGAGCGATTGTTTGCAGGCCGTCGTCGTCGCGTCCATCACCGCCGTAAACGTCGGCCCGGTTATCGCGAGTGAGAAGCCTCTGTCGGTTGTTTTGCCGATGACGTCGCCCTTGGCGGCATAAGTATTCTCGGTCCAGCTGCCGGTGACCGCGCCGCTCGGCGCTACCACCAGATCAGCCGTCCCGTTGAGGCTGTAGCCTTGGCCGGCACAGCGCACGTTCTGTTTTAACTGCGCGCCGGTGACCTTGTAGGTCACCACGCATTTCACGCTCTCGCTGTTGCCGTTGGCGAGCACGATTTTGCCAGTGCCGGTCCAATACCCAGCCATCTCCTGCAGGTTGACCGCCGCCGACGCACTGACACTCGCTGTTATGACAACAGCCACGGCAATGGCACTGCGCGCCAGCCGGCTGAGACGAAACGGACGCGCAGTCGATGCCTTCAAAAGCAACATGAGCTGTCCCCGTAAATGGTTCTGATACGGATCAAGTGGCAGGGCGGAGCGACGATCCGACAACGCCCGCACGTTTGTTGTGATAGTGCCAGTTGCCAGCTGATTTGCCAATATTCTACCGCCACTTGGCATAGCGCTCTTTATGTCACATCGCGCCGCACATCAATGAGGTGATCGACCGGTCCAGAACCACCGCCGATCATCTGGCCTGCCCCAGAACGCAGCGCGCGTTCAACAAAACGGATCGCCTCACCGATTGCCAACCGCAACGGCACGCCGACCGCCAACTGCGCAGCGATGGCCGCCGACAAGGTACACCCGGTACCATGCGTGTTGCGCGTTTCGATGCGGGGATGCCGGTAGAGCAGAACCTCGCCCTGATCAAACAACACATCAACAACCTCCGCGTCCGCGCCGTGCCCACCCTTGATCAAAGTCGCAGCCCCGCCGAACCGGCCAAACGCCTGGGCCTGCCGCACGCAGTCCTCCACCGTCCGTGCCTCGGGCTCTCCCAGCAACCGCGCCGCTTCCGGCAAATTGGGCGTCACCAGCGCAGCGCGCGCCAGCAGGCGGCTGCGGTACGCATCGATCGCGCTTTCAGCGAGCAGCGCGTCGCCACTGGTCGCGACCATCACGGGATCGACCACCAGCGGAAGGTCCGGCCGCGCCGCCATCCGCAGCGCCACCGCTTCAACAATTTCCTGCGTCGCCAGCATCCCCGTCTTCGCTGCCGTCACGCGCAGATCGTCGAGCACGCTGTCCATTTGCAGCGTCACGAAGGCCGCCGACACCGGCAGCACGCCTTGCACGCCGCGCGTATTCTGCGCCGTCAGCGCCGTCACCACGCTCGCCCCATAGACGCCGAATACCGTGAACGTCTTCAGGTCCGCCTGCAGCCCCGCGCCGCCGGAACTATCCGACCCGGCGATTGTGAGGACAGTGGCCACACGGCTCTCATCAGGCATCACCCAGCGCCCTTCTTCCGGATCGCCGCATCGAGCCCCTTCGGCGTGATCCACTCCTCAAGCCGCGCCAACGCAGGCACGTTCTCGATCAGCCATTGCCCCGCCCAGCCGATCGACCCGGTCAGAAACAGAATGCCGGTCAGCACCAGCGCTGCACCCATCACTTTTTCAACGCGCCCGAGATGCTGGCGAAACTGTTTGAAGAGCGAAAGAAATGGCCGCATGGCCACGGCCGCCAGCACGAACGGAATGCCGAGCCCCAGCGAATAGAGCAACAACAGCGTGACGCCTGCTTTGAGACTGTTCTCGTTGGCAGCCAACGTCAGCACCGTCGCCAGGACCGGGCCCACACACGGCGTCCACCCGAACGCAAACGCCAGCCCGATCAGATAGGCGCCGGCAAAGCTGGCACCGCGCATGTCGGTTGCGATGCTGAACTGCTGGTAGAGGAACGGGATCCGCAGCAGGCCGAGAAAGTGAAAGCCGAACAGAATGATAATGAGACCAGCGACGGTCGAAAGCGCGCCCTTGTAGGTCTGGATCAGCGTACCGAGCACCGACGCCGTGGCACCGAGCATCACAAACACTGTTGTGAACCCGGCCACAAAGCAGAGCGCTGCCAGCACGGTGCGCCGCGCGGCATCAGCATTTGCAGTGTCATCGCCCGCGGTCATGCGCTCAAGGCTGGTACCGCCAAGATACGCAAGATACGGCGGAACCAATGGCAGCACGCACGGGCTCAGAAAGCTGACAAAGCCCGCCAGCATCACACCAAGCGCAATGGGGAAGTCCAAGGTCATGCAGCGGGCCGTTCGACGAGTGTCAGTGCAGGTTTTGGTACACGCACCAAGAGTTGCTGCGATACGCGGCCGGGGTGTTCACAGCAAGTCAAACCACCGCGATGCGCGGCCTTGCGCATGTCTGTTCCAAGTGCGGCATGAACCGCGCAACGCGTGCAGTGCCAACGAGGCAGCCAAAGGAAAAACCCTCAATGTTCGGGTAGGATTTTTAGAATTTATAGATTTTTATTCCAGAAAACGCCTATTATTTGTTGAGTTTTTTCGCAAAACCGGCGATCGTTCCCCCGATGTGGCGTCCAGCCCTGCCATCATCGGAGACACGCCATGCCCAACAGCTTGCTCCACGAAACCACAACGACCAGCTACGAAATCGCGCAGGCCCGCGCCCAAGCACAGGCTGCCCAGCCAGTGACGCAAGCCGCACCTGAAGTTGGCACAAGTCTGGCCGCTAAGGCGGCGACTGCCGCAACGTCCGACGCGCGGAGCGCCCCATGGCGCACACCCTGGCTACTTCTCTGGACCCTCTAAGCCTTTGATCCGCGCGCGCGGCTGAACCCGCGCGCCGCATATGCCAGAGGCTGATCTGCTCGGACGCCCCCGGATGCAGAGCCCAAGAAATATCCGTCCGCAAGGAAATCGCCAACCTGAAATCGCCAACCTGAAACGGGCCGCTGGCCAGCCCTTCCATGGCCTAGCCCCTCCATGGAAAAGCTTTCGCCATCCGTCGGCAGTTGCGGCGGTGGCTATCAAGGTGCGCCACACAAGCAGCGGCTCGATGCGCTCTCACCATCCGCACAAACTCTGACGAACCTCCGCGTGCATCAACGGACACGCACATATGCAATATAAATCATCACTCGAGAACCAACTGCGATATTTTACAAGTCACCTATTCCACGCCGGCGATGCGCCGTGCTAACGATGGCCTCACAAACAAGGTTAGCATCAATAACCAAACAGTCTTGGGCCCGACCAGGCCCCATCGGGAGGAAAAATCTGTGTCTAAAGTGAACTCCGTCAATCGTCGCTCTCTCATCAAAGGCGGCGCCGCACTCGCTGCGGCCACGTCGGTTCCCACCGGCTGGGCTATCGCGCAAGCCAAGCCGCTCAAAGTCGGCTTGATGCTGCCCTACTCCGGCACGTTCGCGCAGCTGGGCGAGAACATCACCCACGCGGTTGAGATGTACCTCGCCGAAAAAGGCGGCAAGCTCGGCGGCCGCGAGGTGCAGTTCGTCAAGCTCGATGACGAATCCAAACCTGACCTTGGCCCACAGAACGCCGAGCGCCTCGTCAAGCGTGACAACGTCGATGTGTTGATCGGCACCGTCCATTCGGGCGTGCAGATGGGCATCCACAAGGTCGTCAAAGAAAGCGGCACGCTGACCATCATGCCGAACGCCGGCAACGTGGCGCTGACGCGTGATCTGTGCGCCAAGAACGTGTTCCGCACCTCGTTTTCTAACTGGCAGCCAGCCTATGCCATGGGCGTCGCGCTCGGAAAAAAAGGCGTCAAGAAAGCCAGCTGGATCACCTGGGATTACGCAGCCGGCAACGAAAGCGGCGAGGGCTTCAAGCAGGGCCTCGAAGCCAATGGCGGTCAGTTCGTCTCGCTGCTGACCTTGAAGTTCCCAGAAACCAACTTCCAGCCGTTGCTGGCACAGATCCAAGGGCTTGGTGTGGATGCGATCGGCGCGTTCTTCGCGGGCGGCGGCGCTGTGCAGTTCGTCAAGGACTATGCGGCAGCCGGCATCAAGGTGCCGTTGTGTGGCTCGGGCTTCCTCACCGAAGGCACGCTCGGCGGCCAGGGCGCGGCAGCTGACGGCATCGAAACCGCTCTGCACTACGGCGACGGCATCGAGAACGCCAAGAACACGGCCTTCCGCGCGGCATTCAAAGCCAAGGCAAACCGCGAGGCCGACGTCTACGCGGTGCAAGGCTACGACGCAGCACAGCTGCTGGGCGCCGGGCTTGAAGCCGTGAAGGGCAATCTCGAAGACGAGAAGACGCTCTATAAAGCCATGGAAAGCGCCAAGATCGACAGCCCGCGCGGCTCGATCTCCATGTCCCCGTCCCACAACGTTGTGCAGGATATCTACCTGCGCAAAGTGACGGGCGGGCAAAACAAGGTGATGAGCACGATCGTCACCCAGCTCGCCGACCCCGGTACGGGCTGCAAGCTTTAAGGCGGCACCCTTTGCCTCTCCTCGCCTTGCGGCGGGGGGAGGGCGTTCTTGCACCGCCCCCAACATTCGCATCACTGCAAGACTTCCCGTCCGTTCGTCATCGCGGCGAAGGCGGGGACCGACGGCAATGATGGTGTTTGACTCCGGTCCCCTGCGGCAAGCGTAGCCCTTGCTGCCGTAAGACGACATCATGTGCGCAGTGAGCCCCTCAGTTGGTTTGTCGTGGGTCCCGGCCTTCGCCGGGATGACAAGAGGTAAGCGGACCCTTCAAGCTCAATGACCCTCTCCAATTTTCTCCCCAGCTTCCTCGCGCAAACGCTCAACGGCTTGCAGTATGGACTGCTGCTGTTTTTGATCTCTTCGGGTCTCACCCTGATCTTCGGCGTGCTCGGCGTGATCAACCTTGCACACGGCTCGCTGTATATGATCGGCGCCTACGTGGCGTTCGTGGTGGCGCGCGCCTCGGGCTCGCTGATGCTCGCGCTGCCTGTTGCGTTGATCGGCGGCGTGCTGCTCGGCAGTTTGCTTGAACGCTTTCTGTTCCGCTACTTCTACAAGCGCGAACATCTTGATCAGGTACTGCTGACGTTCGCGCTCATTTTGCTGTTTGAAGAAAGCCGCTCTCTCCTGGTCGGCAACGATTTCTATTCGGTCGACATTCCCAAAGCGCTCGATTTCTCGATCCCGATCGTCGAGGGCTTCAGTTATGCGGCCTATCGCTTTGTCGTGATCGGCGCGTGCCTCGTGCTGGCCGCGGCGCTGTTTTACTGGATCGAACGCACCAAGATGGGCGCCATCATCAGAGCGTCGGCGGAGCGGCCCGACATGGTCGATGCGCTTGGCATCGATCCACGGCGCGTGCATTTGACGGTTTTCGCCGTCGGTACGGCGCTGGCGCTCACCGCCGGCGCGCTGAATGCGCCGCTGTCATCGGTATATCCCAACATGGGTGACAACCTGCTGATCATCTCGTTCGTCGTCGTGGTCATCGGCGGCCTCGGCTCGGTCTCCGGCGCATTCTGGTCGGCACTGCTGATCGGCATGATCGACACGATGGGCAAGGCCTACGCGCCGAAAGTCTCCGGCCTCGCCATCTACGTGCTGATGGCCATCGTCCTGCTTTGGCGGCCCGCTGGCCTCTTCGGGCAGCGTGCATCATGACCGACACACGGCTGCTGCCACACACCACCGCCGGCTGGGTTGCGCTCTTCGGCGGCGCCGTTGTGCTCGCCATTGCACCGCAGTTCGTGGCCCCGTTCTACGTCGAGCTTGGCACCTCGGCGCTGACTGCAGCAATGCTCGCTCTCTCGATGCAGTTGCTGGTCGGCGCGACGGGCCTGGTCAGTCTGGGCCATGGCGCGTTCTATGGCCTCGCCGCGTATGCTGTGTATCTCATCTCGCCAGAAAATGCCGCGCAGCCGATTTGGATCACGTTGCCGCTGGCCATGGGCGTCGCCGGCATCGCAGCTCTCATCGTCGGTCTGTTCTCGTTGCGCACCAGCGGTTTCTTCTTCCTGATGGTGACGCTCGCCTTCGGGCAGATGATCTTTTTCATCTTCCACGACACCAAGCTGGGTGGCGGCACAGACGGTGCCTATCTTGGCAAGCCGCTACTCTCAGTCTTTGGTGCCACGCTCGAACTGCCGCGCCGTCAGCGCCCTCTCGGCATCTACTACGTCGCACTCTTTCAATTGGTGCTGATGTACGCGGGGCTCGCGTTGCTGCTCAAAACGTTGTTCGGGCGCGCGCTGGAAGGCATCAAGGTCAACGAACATCGCATGCGCGCCATCGGCTACGACACCTTCACGATCAAGCTGATCGCTTTCACGCTGGCGGGCTCGCTGGCGGGTGCCGCCGGTCACATGTGGGCGCTGCATCGCGGCTTTGTGAACCCGGAAATCGTCGGCTGGCATCAATCCGCCGAAGCGCTGTTGATGATCCTGCTTGGCGGGCTCGGCAGCCTGCATGGCCCCATCCTTGGCGCACTCGCGCTCACTGGCATCCGCGAGTTTGCGCATCTCATCACCGAGCGCATTCTGCTGGTTGAAGGCTTCGTCATCCTCGCGGCCGTCATTCTGCTGCCCAAAGGTTTGAGCGGCATCTCCACACTCTGGCGCCGCAAGTCCGGGACGGGAGGCGGGCATGGCTGAGACCCTCTCTGAGGCAGTGCTCGAAACGCGCGGCCTCTCCAAGAGTTTCGGTGGCCTCAAAGCCACGCACGACGTTTCGTTGTCTCTCCATCGCAACGAATTGCATGCCGTTATCGGACCAAACGGCGCTGGCAAATCCACGTTGGTCAACTTACTCGCCGGCGAGTTTGCGCCGAGTACTGGCAGCATCCTACTCGAAGGCCGCGATATCACCGGCCTCAACACCTGGCGCCGCACGCGCGCCGGCGTCGCCCGCTCGTTCCAGCGCACCAACATCTTTCTGCCGCTCACCGTGCAGGAAAACGTGCGTCTTGCAGCACAAGCATCCACCAGCACGATCGCCTCGCTGCTTGCGCGCGCATCGAACGCATCGTCCCTCATCATCACCGCTGACCACGCCATCGAACGCGCGGGCCTCACAACGTCACGCGGCCGCATCGCTGGCGAACTGAGCCACGGCGAACAGCGCCAGCTCGAAATTGCCATGACCCTCGCGACCGATCCAAAAGTGCTGCTGCTTGACGAACCGTTGGCCGGCATGGGTCAGGAGGAGGGCGAACGCATCGCGGCCTTGCTCAAATCGCTGTCGCGCGATCATGCTGTGCTGCTGATCGAGCACGATATGGACTTCGTCTTCCGCGTCGCTGACGTGATGACGGTGCTGGTTGAAGGCGCCGTCCTCGCCACCGGCACGCCGCAAGCCGTGCGCGACAACGCCACCGTGCAGGCTGCCTACCTCGGAGGCCACTGATGACCATGCCTCTGATCGCCGCCGACAACCTGCACACGTACTATGGCGAAAGCCACATTCTGCGGGGCGTGTCGCTGTCGCTTGCACCAGGCGAAACCGTCGGCCTGATGGGCCGCAATGGCATGGGCAAAACCACACTGATCCGCACCGTTCTTGGTCTCGTGAAATCCCGCAGCGGAACGGTGCATCTCGACGGCAGTGACTGCACCAACGCTGCCCCGTTCCGCATTGCCCAGCGCGGCATTGCCTATGTGCCTGAGGGCCGCGGAATTTTCGCAACCCTGCGCGTGATGGAGAATCTCACACTTGCCGAACGCCCCGGTATCGACGGCAAGCGCGACTGGACCGTCGAGCGCATTCTCGATCTGTTTCCACGCATTCGCGAACGCGCCTCCAACATGGGCTCGCAACTCTCCGGCGGCGAACAGCAGATGCTGTCCATCGGTCGCGCGCTACTGACCAATCCGCGTGTGCTTATTCTGGATGAAGCCACCGAAGGGTTGGCCCCGCTGATCCGCGACGAGATCTGGAAGACCATCCGCCTGGTTCGTGACGCCGGCATCACGACGCTGGTCGTCGACAAAACCGTCAGCGAAGTCACCGCCGTCGCCGATCGCGTGGTCGTGCTGGTCAAAGGCGAGCTGGTCTTCAACGGCGCTCCGAAATCGCTGTTGGCCGACCAAGCCTTGATGCAGCGCACGCTGGGTGTTTGATTGCCAAACCGAGTGTTCTGGCAAGTTCGGCAGAGTCCCATTTTTCATCATCCCGGCGAAAGCCGGGACCCACGGCAAGTGGATTGATGACGGAGATTGATGATGGAGATTTGAACCGCACGGCTTGGTATTGTAGCTTCGAGCGTGTCGTGATTTTCTCAAATCGAAAATCTGCGCGTTGTCGTGGGTCCCGGCCTTCGCCGGGATGACGAGTGGGAGATTGCGGGGCAAGTCTTGTTCTTCTCGCAAAAGAAATTGCACTGGAAGTCTCGCAAATGCCTTTCGTTACTGTGCAGGGCCGCCAGATCGAAGTGCGCCGTATTCCTGGTGCAGCGACAGCGTGTCCGCCGTTGGTGTTCCTGCACGAAGGGCTCGGCTGTGTGAGCCTCTGGCGCGATTTTCCCGACAAGGTCGCGCGCCGCGTGGGCGCGCCGGCGCTGCTCTATTCGCGGTTTGGCTACGGGCACTCAGATGGCCTCGCCGGCCCACGACAGCCGCGCTTCATGCACGACGAAGCCCTGCAGATTTTGCCAGAACTCCTCGACACGCTTCGGATCGAGAAGCCAATTCTTATCGGTCACTCTGACGGCGCATCGATTGCCCTTATTCATGCGGCCAGCGCGCAACGCGCCGTCACCGCCACAGTGCTGATGGCACCGCACGTGCTCGTTGAAGCCTGCTCAATCGAAAGCATCGCCCGCGCGGCTGAGACCTACGAAAAGTCCGATCTCAAGGAGCGCCTCGCCCGCCATCACACCCGCGTCGATGACGCATTTCACGGTTGGTCCCGCATCTGGCTTGATCCGCGCTTCCGCACCTGGTCGCTTGCCCGCGAATGCCAGACGCTCTCCGTGCCAACGCTGCTGATCCAAGGCGAAGATGACGAGTACGGCACCCTTGCGCAACTCGACGCCATCGCCGAGGTCGCACCCGGACCGGTCCAGCGCGTGGTGCTCGCCAACTGCGGCCACAGCCCCCATCGCGATCAGGAAGCCGCCGTGCTCGATGCGATTTCGGGGTTTGTGGAGCGCGTGCTGACGTCTCAAGAGTGAGCGAGAAATTAACACTAACAACAGCCTCTGATTGTAATTCGGCAAATGCGAGCCTATTCTGGCCGCACCTCACCGACCGGGGCTTTCTAGAGGGTTCACGACTGCGGTGGGGTGCTGTGAACAGCGCGGGACAAGGCGGGCTTCAGAACCGGTTGTCCGACCCCGCGCCTCTGCCGGACACCCTGAATGCCAGGGCCGGTGCAGTCCGTAAACGGACGGCAGAGCAGGCTACGACAACGGCGCAAGTGCGGTCGTGGCAGATCCAAACAAACACAGCGCGGAGCGCGGCGGATGCCGCAAGCATGCCCTGGGAACTCGAGGGGATATCATCGAGTTTGCCCACACCCGAAGACACGTGTGGGCACCCGCCCGTCCCGTCGGGCACTCGCGTCATCCGACGCGCTCCGCACCCCGGATTTTTAGTCCGGAGACAGATGATAGTGAACCGGTAAGGCTGCGAAGCCCGGGCCGCTGGAGGTGTTTTTGGAGCGAAAATTCAGCAACGAGGTGGCCGTCCTCATGTTCGCTCACGGCCACGTAAACGCGATCTTCTCCAGCTTTTTGCCGGCCAGCGTCTCAACCGTACTGGCGACCGGCCGCCCGCCGCGGCGCCAGTAAAAGTTGGTCGCTTGCGTATTCTCCGCGAGTGCCCAGACCAGCAGGCCTTTACACTTGGCCCGATCCAACTGATGCCGGCAGGCTTCAAACAAATGCTCGCCGAGCCCGACACCTTGATAGATGGGCCCCAGATACAGTTCGTAGATCTCGCCCATCGCCCGGGAGCGCGACCGCGCCGCGCCGAACGCCGCATAGCCCGCCACCTTACCCTCAAACTCCAGCACCAAGTTGCGCTCACGTCCCCGCGCCGGCGACGCCCACCATGCCTCCGTTCGGCGATTGATGATCTGATTCAAGTGCGTCGCAGGGATCAACCCGTCATAGGCCAAGCGCCAGCTGTCATGAAACACAGCCGCCAGTGCAGGCGCATCATTCGTGCGCAGGGAACGGATCGCGAGTTTAGCGGAAGAGCCAAGCATCCGATGAGTGTGCTGCGGCGCCAGCGCGACGGCAATACGATAAACGCCACAGGCTGGAAAAATAATCTGGCCCGCCCGGTCGAGGGGACAAGAATGAGCCGCACACCTGGGCTCACGCACTCACGCAAGCCGATGAAAAACATCGCGATAACGCATCGCCGACTTATCGAAAATCACATCCCGCGGCTGCAGCGGACGCGCCAGTGTCAGCCCCTCCAGCGTGCGGCATCGCGACAACGCCACATACGATTGCCCGTGCGCGAACGTCCCCCGGCCTAGATCCAGATAGACATTGTCCAAGGTCATCCCCTGGCTCTTGTGGATGGTCATCGCCCACGCCAACCGCACGGGAAACTGCGTGAACGTGCCGGCCACCGTCTCAACGATCTTCTGCTCGGCCTGGTCATAGGCGTAGCGCCGGTTCTCCCAGGAGGCCGGCTCGACCTCGTATTCCTTGCCGTCCAGCAAAATGAAAACCTGCTTCTCTTCCAGCCGCGCAATCCGCGCGATCGACCCGTTGACCCAGCGACGGTCCGCATCGTTGCGCAACATGATGACCTTCGCGCCGACTTTCAAAGTCAGCGTTTGATCGGTGGGCTGCGCACTCGGATTGAACTCGCCCGTTGTCCCCGCGGTATAGGTGTAAGGTGCGCCCTTCAGCGCCGTCAGATAGGCCAGATTGATCCGCTGCGCCGCCGCATTCGTCGGTGTCAGAATGACAAAAACTTCCCCCTCAGCCAACGTCCGGATCGGCCGCACCCGCTCGTTCAGAACCGCCAGATCGTCCTCATCGACGTGGCCTTCACGCACCTTATTCAACACATCCAGCAGCGGCCCCTCGCTCTGCCGGAACACCTGATTGAGTTCGAGCAGTGTGGTCCCGTCGCCCTCCATCAGAGCAGGCACGGAGAAGAAAAACGGCCCCCCAAAGGTTTCCTCGAGGTGGTCGGCAACCTCGTGTTCCTGCACCACCGGCGGCAGCTGGTGGAGATCACCGAACAGCATGAGACGCACGCCGCCGAACGGATCACGCGGCCGGCCGCGGTTCACCCGCAGCGACTGGTCGATGGCCCACATCAAGTCGGAGCGCACCATCGACACTTCGTCGATCACCAGATGTTTGATCTTGCGCATGATGCGGCCGTTGCGGCTGCGCCGGATATCGTCAGGGCGCACGAGGCGTGGCGGCAACCCGAAGAACGAGTGAATGGTCTGACCGCCCACATTGACCGCCGCCAACCCCGTCGGCGCTACAATAACGATCTCGTCGGTCACCAGCTCTCGCAGCGTCCTGAGCAGCGTCGACTTGCCCGTACCGGCCCGGCCCGTCACAAACAGATGTCCCGCCCCCTCCCGCATATGCTGCACAGCGGCGATGTAGTCCGCGGTCGGGGTCACCCCGGCCGGCCACAGATCGCGCAAGCTCGCCGGCAACGCCACACCGCCGGACGCGGGTCCGTCCTGGTGCTGGTCAGCAGATTGGGCAGGGTGCCTGGAGGGTGCCATCGCGGGATCCATCGGCCCCGCCGGTGCCTCGCGCGACGATCACGCGGCCACCGGAATCGCCGATAGCGTCCTTCTAGCCGATGTTCACCCGAAGCCCAAACGGTCCAGCGACCTCGTATGAGTTTCGGCCAGCAACTCAGCGCTTGCGCGCCGGCACGCCGATCACTGAGCGCAAGCGCGTCAGCTGACCCTCATCCGCTTCGCACGGAATGATCCACACATCGCCGTCGCGGGTCTTGAGTTCGACCATCGGCCGCACATAGCCGTCATGATCAAAGCCGTTGAGCGCGCTCAACTTGGCAACGTTCTTGAACGCCACCAGCACCTCGCTTTGCGCCAAAGCGCCACGCAGGATCACCGCGACCGTCCCCGTCTCCGGCCGCACCGCCAGCGCCTCTGGCCGGCCCGGCGACACGACACTGAGCACATAAGCGCCGAGCGCAATCAGCAACACCAGCCCGAGCAGCACCCCTACGACGCCCAGCGCATCGCGCAGCAGTTCCGGAAACAAAATCAGCCCCGCAACGATCGGCGCGGCCAGCCCAAGCAACAGTGGCGACAGCCAGACCGAGCGCCGCTGGCCAGATGCATCGCCAATCGAAAGATCGGCCGCTGCCAAAGTAGAAATCGCAGTCATATTCAAATCTCCTCCATCGAACCCCCGATGACTGAAGAAGATCTGAAGCAAATACTTTGATTGCTGATGAACAGTCGTGCCCGCAGCGCTCTCGAAGCACGGCAGTTTCAAAATTCGGTTAAAAATATATGAACTCAACTCGAAATTGTGCATGCAAAAAATCAAACTCTGTTATCCAAAATGTTCGCAAGACACGCGGAGCGTGCGTGCGCTATTGTGCGGTTGTGAGCCATGCGCCTCCTGCGTTTGTCGGCTTGCACCCTTTGCGGGGCTCTTGTGATCGGGAGCCCCGCATTTTTATTGGGCGGCCGCGGCGTCACAGTCCGCGCCCACCACCCACATCGACCAGCACGCCCGTCACATACGACGACTTCTCCGACAGCAGATAAAGCACCACATCCGCTACTTCATCTGCCGTACCGCCGCGCTTCATCGGCACCAAGTCCTTATATTTGTCGACGCGGCCGGCAATGCCGCTGCTCTCGTGAATGTCGGTATAGATCAGCCCCGGCCTGACCGCATTCACCCGGATACCATCCGGCGCCAGTTCCTTGGCCAGCCCCACGGTCAACGTATCGATCCCACCTTTTGAAAACGCATAGTCCGTCGCCTCGAACGCCCCGCCCAGTTTGGCGGCCACCGACGACATATTCACAATCGCCCCGCCGTTGCCGCCCCGGGATTTGGCCATCCGTCGCACAGCCTCCTGCGCCGCCACAAAAGCACCGGTCGTATTGATTGCCAGCACAGTCACCAGCTGGTCCGTTGGAATATCGGCAAAAGCTCCTGCTTTTCCCAAAATACCGGCATTGTTAAAGAACGCATCCAGGCGGGGAAAGCTCTTGTCGAAGGCCAGGAACGCCCGCTTGATGCTGTCCGGCTCCACCGCATCACAAGCGATAGCCACCCCTTTGCGGCCGTGCATCTCCACGTCCCGGACCACCTCCGCCGCAGCGGCGGCGTTACTCGCGTAAGTGATCGCCACATCATAGCCAGCCGCTGCGGCTTGCCGGGCAGTAGCAGCGCCAATGCCACGGGAGCCCCCGGTGATGAAAAGGGTGCGGGTCATGCAACAGTCTCCAGAGTTGACATGTCATGGCAATCGAGCGGCTGCAGTGACACATTTTGCGAGCCTGCGGGATAGGGTATAGACGGCCTATGAGCGCAAACCTACCGCCCCCACCGCAGACCTCCCCGTCCGGCCCCAAAGCCGCCGATACGTCGGGCACGTTCGGCTTTGAAAGCGTCCAGCCGCAAGACCGCCAGAACCGCGTCAACGGCGTGTTCGCGTCCGTCGCCGAGCGCTATGACCTCATGAATGATCTGATGTCAGGTGGACTGCACCGGCTCTGGAAACGGGACTTTGTCGCCTGGCTCGCCCCGCCGCGGGGCGCCCAGCCGTTCCGCCATCTCGATGTGGCCGGCGGCACCGGCGACATTGCGCTGCGCATTGCCGGCACCGCGGGCCCGGCAACCACGATCGACCTCGTCGATATCAGCCCGGAAATGCTCGCGGTTGGCCAGCGGCGCGTCGCTGCAGCCGGCCTCTCCCACCGCATCACACTGACAGAAGGCAACGCCGAAGCTCTGCCGTTCCCCGATCGCACCTTTGACGCCTACACGATCGCCTTCGGCATCCGCAACGTGACCCACTTGGATCGCGCGCTGAGCGAGGCTCATCGCGTCCTCAAGGTCGGCGGCCGGTTCATGTGCCTTGAGTTCTCGTCTGTCACCGTCCCGGTCCTCGACAGGCTCTATGACTTCCACTCCTTCAACATCATTCCCGCCCTCGGCCAACTCGCCGCCGGCGACCGCGCCAGCTATCAGTACCTCGTCGAAAGCATCCGCCGCTTCCCCAATCAAACCGCCTTCGCCAACCTGATCGGCGACGCCGGCTTCGAGCGGGTCACGCACCGCAACCTGACCGGCGGCGTCGCTGCCATGCATTCGGGATGGAAGCTCTAGCGGACCGAACCCCACAGCGCCTTAAAGCCCCGCCGGCACGAGAAAGTCTACGCATGACCACATCCCTTAATCCCCGCCGTATCTCCACACCCGTTCAAGTCGGCACCGTCACCGTGGGCGGCACAGCGCCCATCGTCGTGCAATCGATGACCAACACGGACACGGCCGACATCGAAGCGACCGTCACGCAAGTCGCCCAGCTCGCACGCGCGGGCTCCGAACTTGTGCGCATTACCGTCGATCGCGACGCTGCCGCCAAAGCCGTGCCCCACATCCACGAAAAGCTCATGAAGCGCGGCGTCACGGTCCCCCTTGTCGGCGACTTCCACTACATCGGCCACACCTTGTTGGCCGAAAACCCCGCCTGCGCCGAGGCGCTCGCCAAGTACCGCATCAACCCTGGCAACGTCGGCTTCAAGGCCAAGAAGGATAAGCAGTTCGGCTCCATCATCGAAATGGCGCTGAAATACAAAAAGCCCGTCCGCATCGGCGTCAACTGGGGCTCGCTCGATCAGGAATTGCTCACGCACCTGATGGACGAAAACGCCAAGCAGGCAGCGCCGAAGACAGCCCGCGCCGTCATGCACGAAGCCATCGTGCAATCGGCCCTTATGTCCGCCGAGCTTGCCGAAGACATCGGCCTCGCCGCCGATCGCATCGTCATCTCGGCCAAAGTCTCCGCCGTCCAGGATCTCATCTGCCGTCTATCGCGCTGCTCGCCGAGCGGTGCCGATACGCGCTCCACCTCGGCCTCACCGAAGCCGGCATGGGCTCCAAAGGCATCGTCGCCTCGACCGCCGGCATGGGCATTCTTCTGCAGCAAGGCATCGGCGACACCATCCGCGTCTCGCTCACCCCCGAGCCCGGCGGCGACCGCACCACCGAAGTCAAAGTCGCCCAGGAAATTCTGCAGACGATGGGCCTGCGCGCCTTCATGCCCATCGTCGCTGCCTGCCCCGGCTGCGGCCGCACCACATCGACGGTGTTCCAGGAGCTGGCCCGCGACGTCCAATTCATGATCCGCGATCGCATGCCCGACTGGAAGCAAAACTATCCGGGCGTCGAGAACCTGACGTTTGCGGTCATGGGCTGCATCGTTAACGGCCCCGGCGAAAGCAAACATGCCGACATCGGCATCTCACTCCCCGGCACCGGCGAACAACCCGCCGCACCCGTCTTCATTGATGGCAAGAAGGCGATGACGCTGCGAGGCGCCAACATCACGAACGAGTTCAAAGATATCGTCGAAGGCTACATCGCCAAGCGGTTCGGCGCCAAGCAAGCCGCCGACGCCGGCTGACGGCAACGATTACCGGCAGCCGCAAAATCAGGGCGCCACACCCAACGCCGTCAGGCGCGCACGCGCAGTCCGATGCGGCTCTGATGCGCCACCCGCCGGCTCGGGCAGGGCCAGCGCCGCGCGGTAGTCGGCGATGGCTGCGTCTTTGGCGGCCTTCAGCTCCAACGTCTCGCCACGGCGGACGAGTGCACCTGCATTCTTCGAATTAGTCGACAGCACCGCCGTCAGATCAACGATCGCCGCATCGAGCTCCGACCGATCACGATGCGCAAGCGCACGGTTGGTCAGCGCCATCGGCTGCTTGCTATCGACGGCAATCGCGGCGGTGAAATCCTTGATCGCCAGATCAAGCTTCTTTTGCGACCGGTAGATGCTGCCGCGGTTGTTGAGCGCCGCGTAGTTCTTTGGCTGCACCTTGATCACGTCCGTGTAGTCGGCAATCGCCAGCTCAAACTGCTTTTGCGCTGCATACTGCGACGCGCGCCAGAACAGCACCGGCACATCCGTCGGCTGCAGTGCGAGTGCCCGCGTGAAGTCTTCGATCGCCGACGCTGTTTGCCGTTTGGCTGCGTACGCCTGGCCACGCTCGAAATAGGCCCCTGCGTCCTGTGGATTGGCCACAACGCGCCTGTTCGCCGCCTCCATCCGCGCGTCAACCGGTGTCAGCGCCGGCACCACAACGGGCTCCACCGCCGCAACCTGAACTGGCACCTCGGGTTTGCTGTCGGCCGGGGCCGCCGCAGCAACTTTGATATCCTGCAAGCGTTTGGCCTCAGCAGCCACCCTGTCAGCCGCAACCTTGTCGGCCACAGCCTTGGCATCCGCCTCGCGCTTGGCTTCGGCAGCACGCTGCACCTCGATCGCCTCGTCGGCCGCCTTCTTCGCAGCCGCCACCGCTTCGGCCGCCCTCATTTCAGCAACGCGCCTCGCCTCCACCGCCGCCTTCAGCTCAGCTGCCTTGTCAGCAGCGGTTCTATCAGCGGGCGACGAACAGATCCCCTTCAGCGCTGTCCACTCGTCCTCCGCCAGTGCCGGCGTCACCGCATACGCAGTCTGGTTCTCGATAACCCGGATCCGCTCGGCATTCGTGGGATGCGATGAGAACATGTCGTTCACGCCGCTGGCCGGGCGCGAGCCTTGCGTCGGCCGTGATGTCTCCATTCGCCGGAAAAAGTCGGCCATGCCCTTGGGCGAAATACCCGCCGTCTTGAGCAGCCGCAAGGCATGATCGTCGGCGGCGCGTTCTGCGGAACGTGTGTAACCGAGCTGCGCCAGCACTGAACCGATGTTGCCAATGGCACCCGGCGTCCCGGTAAACAGCATCTGCACCAGGGCCCAGAAGCCGACCGAGCGAACCAGGCTCGCCTCCGGGTGCAACTCGACCGAATGACCAGCTTCATGGCCAATGACGGCGGCAATCTCGTCGGCAGTTCGCGCCGCCTCGATGAGACCGCGTGTCAGCACGATGCGATGGCCGGGAACCGCAAACGCGTTCAACAGCGGCCAATCGAGCACCGTCACATTGTCGGCAGTAACGGGACCATTTGGCATCAAGCGGCGCATCAGTGAACCCAGCGCCCGCTGGCCATCGGCATTCGAGCATCGGCCTTTGGCGGGCATGGTCCGGATCACATGCTCGCCCAGCGACGCCCGTGCCTTCTCCGGCATGGTGCTGGCAAGACCCTTGGACGGCGACAGATCAAACGCCCAGATCGCCCCATAGCTTGCGAGCGCCAAAAAACCAGCAGCCAGGCCTGGCCGCGCCGTCCGCCAGCGTTCCTTGCCAAGCGTCAGATGCGGCGCCCGCTTAAGCAGTTGCGCCAGCAGTTGCGTATCATCGATGAACAGCGAGGCACGGTCCGCCCTGCGCGACATGACGATTGCATCAGTCGCGCGCCGCCGCACCGGCTCCGCTGTCTTGAGATCGGCGTAGCCCCACACGGTTTCCGGAATGCCTGGGAATTGAAAAATCAAACCGGCGTCGTCCAGCCGCACGTAAGCCGCAACGCGCAAGGCACTAAGCCCGTCACCGTACCGCGCGCTTGCAATCATGGGCGTATCAGAAGGCATCGAAATCAAAAGCCTGTGCCAGGCCCTCCCCTTCGGCGAGGGCCACATTTGGATTCTGGCGAACAGCAGCAGGATCAAAATTCCCGACGATGGACAAATTATTCGCGAAGTAGCGCATGCTCCGCGCCATAGCGATCGGTTTGAAGATGAACAGGCTGCCGTAGGTAATGATTTGATTAGAGATGAACAACCAGATCAACGTCCGCCCATTGGTTGTCAGCTTGAAATGCGGCGTCGGTGCCGTCGAAACCACCGCCTTCGTGGGCGGCAGCAGCGAGGTCGCGTTCGCCGTCATGTTGTACAAACTCGACCGGTAGAATGCGCTGATGGGCGACCAGACGAACAATGCGATCAAGATCACACCCGCAATCTTGAGCCCATACACCGGCCCGATTCGAACCAGATCTTCCGGCGATCGGAACCCCGCGATCACCGGCGCTAGAATCGTGCCGATGGCAGCGAAAGCACAGATGGCAATCACCAGCGTACCGATCCACAACAGGCCGAACCGCAGATACAGGCTCGGTGTCGAACCCTTCATATCCAGCGCCCGGTCGCCAAGCATCGTGTCGCCCGCCAGAAAGCGCTGGATGTAGAGTGCGCGCCACGGCGCAATCCAGCCGAGTGTCA
This sequence comes from uncultured Alphaproteobacteria bacterium, assembly GCA_963847145.1. GTDB lineage: Bacteria > Pseudomonadota > Alphaproteobacteria > Rhizobiales > Hyphomicrobiaceae > JABFRJ01. The sequence continues at coordinate 33,215 of CAWJYN010000007.1, read as the reverse complement.
GCGGATAAAGCAGCGACGTTGCCCAACTGAGAAAAGCAAATTCGCCCGACGAACCCGCCATGCTGCCGCGAACCCCCCGCCACGACGTCCGCGCCAGCCGGTAGCGCCGGGCCCGGTAGGTCGCGAGCGCTTTGAGCACCGGATAGACGACCGCCAGCAGCGCAATCTGATACAGCGCCCACCCACCACTTGCCTGGCCGTACACAATCACCAGAACCATACTGATCAGGAAGATCGGCAGCAGCACGATCAACAGCGCCCCCATAAATCCTTTGAACAATTCCAACCCGGTGCCGTGATAGACCAGTGGCTCGCCGTCGAGGCGGACCGAACTCCACAGCCGGCGGCGGACCTCGGTCCGCCCCCAGAAACTGTAAACACCCACCGTCAGCAACGTCATCATCGCATTGAACAGGCACGTGCCCGTAAGGCTCCACGGGCTGCCCGTCCAGGCAAAGCGCACTTCACGATCCGTCGCAGTTGCGTCGGCATCTCCGATCGCCGTCGCCAGGCGGCGCACGATAACCGGCGTCCTGGTCAAAGCGTGCGCAGGGCCGCCCGCTGTCGATGGCATCGCCGCCAAAGCCGAAGCAATGGCAGCTGCCACCGGCGTATGTGTCGTCGGTGCTGGTGCGACTTCAGTCATCCATGGTCCCTGCGGCGCAATATTCGCTTGTACCGCGGCAGAACCATGGCGTCACGGGCTGGATCGCCACACATTGCCGGTTTCTAAGTGCAATCCCACAGGCTTCGAAAGCCCAGAAGGTGCGTCGCCAAAATTGATAACTACCATCAACGGGATGGAACAAATCCAACCAGGCGCCGGCAGGCTCGCCATCAGGCAGGCGCCGGCTACAGTGACCCGTAATCCTGTTGCGGCGATGTCTGCGATGTCGCCACTACTTTTTCACCCCAGCCAGCCGCTCGCGCTCACCCCGCCACTTTGCTGCCTCTTCCGATTTGGCCAACGCGTCGGAAGCTTCGATCAACCGATCCAAGATCTGGATGTAAATTTCACGATGCGTCGCCAAGTGTTTGGCAAGAATCTCGCGGGATCGCAGTAATCGTGGCTCGGCCTCGATCGATTGCCCGAGATCAAGAAAGACGCCGCCGAAGTTGAGATAGAGCAGACCCAGCGTCGGATGATCTGGCGGATAATGCTGCTCCAAGATCGGGCGCGCCGTGGCAAGTCCTGTGATAGCCTCACCCGGCCTGCCGGCTGCCGATTGGATCATGGCCAGGTTCGAGAGCTTTTCGGCGAACTCAAGACTACCGCGGCCATGGTTGTGCGCCGCGATCTCCATGGACTGCTTCATCAGCGTTTCCGCCTCAGCGTACCGGTCCCGCTCGAACGCCAGATTGGAGAGATTGTTCAAGAGCACGGCCCGCTTGTCAGACCTCAAACCACCGGAAACAGCGGCATCAATTGCCAACGCGCGCTTGTACAGCGCCTCCGCCTCGTTCTCGCGAGACAAGCCCGCAAGCGTACGCGCCATCACGCCCAGCGCTTCAGCCTTGCGCGGATGACGGTCCGGCAACGCAGCGTCAATCAGTTTCAGGTCGCCATCCATCGAGCGAGTCAAAGGCTCAAGCCATCCGGCCTCATTGTGATACTCATACAGAACGGACGTCGCGAGAGCGACGTCGGGATGGACCGCACCGAGCGCCTTCAACTTGATATCGCGCGCACGGCCCGCATACGTCACCGCTGTCATATAGTCTGGACGCTTGGCGGCCACGCGCGCGCGCGCCATTTGAATATTCGCGATGACAGGGTGGTTGAGATGAGATGAATACGCCTTGCCGCCAGCCTGAATGGCTCGCTCGCCAGCACTTTCAGCATCCGCCTGCTGCCCCAACTCCGACAGAACGACGGCATACGTCGCCAACGCTTCAGGAAGGCTGAAAACGGCAAGGGGCTCGTTCGCGCGCCCTTCAAGGCCCTTAACGGCAAACTCAATCGACTTGCGAGCCGCAGCATAATCCAATTTCTCCACCAGCATCACGGCGCGTTGCGCTTCGAGCCTGTAGAGCTTCACAAACGACGCTGAATCTGGCGTCAGCACGCGCTCAATGGCTTTATCTTGTGCCTCGAGAGCCATATCCATCTTCAATGCAACGGCATATGCCGCAGCCAGGTCGGCAAAACTCTGCGACAACAGCGAATCGGAAACCCTCGCCTTCTCCCGCAAGCCAATCGCACGCTTATGCAGTTCGATGGCGTCGGCTGGCCGGCCAAGCTCGACCAGCGTACTGCCAACGACGTGCAGCGCATCGGAGTGGCGGACCACTTGGCTCTCGCCCGCCTTTTCCAGCAATGCCGCTGCCTGCTCAGCGAGACCCAATGCTTCCGTTAACCGCAGCGACTTGCGTGCGTTGTCGGCTCGCTGCAGCAACGACTCGGCGGTGCTCTTCGCAGCGGTCTGGGCGTGGCTCGCAGCGGCGGGAACCGCGGTCAGCATCATGAGGACAGCCAGTCGAACAAAGCGCGTCATTGCGTGTCTCATTGGTAGGCCGGACCGGCGCATGCCTTGCCAGCAGCGCGCTTCCAATCGTCACATGCCGGTGAGCGGCTCTGGCCGTAGATTATTGCACCAGAGACAGCAGTACCATTTGGAGATCTCTCGGCGTCACAATTCTTGAACGTCTGTTAACGTCTCAACCCGCACCAGCCCAAGCAAGTCCTATCGCAAACGCCACCTCTGCAGCGACCCGAGGACATACGTACTGATCACGAAGTGTAACAGCTTCGCTCCCAGCGCCGTCACTAAAATCATTGTCGCCATGGCCGCGGCGGCAGCTGTCAGGCCGTTCTCATCGAGATGCACGACCGTAATCGACGCCAATTTAGACTGTGCGCTGTACAGAAAAATCACCGCCGAAACCGTCGTCAGCGCGTTGACGAACATATACAGCGCAATATCGAGAATAGCCGGCATGCAGATCGGCACGGTGACGCGCCAGAACGTCTTGTAAAACGGCACTTTGAGCGACGCCGATACCGCCTCGAACTCCCTGTCGATCTGCTTGAGCGCCGTCACCGCGGTGATATGCGCCGTCGTATAGAAGTGCGCGATGGTGTTGATCGCCAGCAGTGCCAGCGTGCCGTAGAGCAGCCCCAGCGGGTTCCAGGGCGCCGTCACGAAGAACACATAGCCAAGCCCACTCACCAGCCCCGGCACCGCCATCGGCAACATGGCCAGCAGATGCGCAAACGTCCGCAGCCCGGCAAAGCCTTCGGTCTTTTCGATGAGGTACGCCCCACAAAAAACCAGCATCGTGCCGAACACTGAGACCATCGCTGCGACCTTCAGCGAATTGAAATAGGGCCCCCATCCAGTCGGCTCGAATTCGATCACATCATACCACTTCAGCGACAGTGTCAGATTGTACGGCCAATAGGTGATGAACGAGCCCCATACGGCCATTCCGATGACACTCAGAATAAGCAGCGCAATAACACCGCAATATGAGAGCGCCACCAAATCCGCGACCGGGCGCCGCTGTGGCGACAGCGGCACCGCGCGCGCCGACACCAAAGCGACCTGCCGCCGCTGGACCGCGCGGTCGACCACGAACGCCAGCACCGCCGGTATCAACAGCACGAAGCCGACCACCGCGCCCATGGCAAAATTCTGCTGGCCGACGACTTGCTTGTAAGCGTCCGTCGCCAGCACATTGAATTGCCCGCCAATCACCTTCGCAATACCGAAGTCGGTGATCACCAGCGTGAACACGAGGAATGCGGCTGAGATCAGCCCGTATCGCACACCAGGCAACGTCACCGTCCAAAAGGTGCGCCACCGGCCCGCCCCCAGCGCGGCCGCAGCCTCGTAGAGGCGGCCATCCGCCATGGCGAGCGCGGTCGTCAACACCAGCAGCGCATGCGGAAAGCAATAAAACACCTGCGACAGCACGATGCCGAGCGGGCCATAGATTGAGCCACCCATCAGCCACGACTTCAGAAATCCTTGATTGCCGAAGATGTAAATGAACGACAAGGCCGGCAGCAGCGACGGCGCAAACAGCGGCAACAGCGCGAGTGCCGAGAAAACCGGCTTTCCACGCATCTGCGTCCGCGTCAGTGCGTACGCGTACCCAAAGGCGAGCACGACCACGATCCCGGTCGACAGCAGGCCAACCCACAGACTGTTCCACAGCGAGGCCACCAGCTGCGGTGTCGAGAAATAGCGCACATAGTTGGCAAGACCGACAAACGCGCCGGCCTTGTCCTGAAAACTCTTGAACAGCAGAATGCCCAGCGGCAATGCAATGATGAGTAAGAGCACCGCGAGCAAGAGCACCAGCCCGGCCCCCATCAGCGCCCTGTCGCCGCCGACGCCTGCCAGGGCCAGTCGATCGCGCAGCGCTACTCCCGATTGAGAGTCGGGAACGGTCACGCCCGCCTCCCGCCCGGAAGGTCAAAGACCCGGATGTGCTGCTCCGGCAGCGCGATTGTGATGCTTTGTCCGGCCACCAGTTGCAAATCATGCATCTCATTGCTGGACACATCAGCAGTTAGCATCAGCGCGCTTGCCGCCCGCACCGTCAGTGTAAGCCGGCAAAAGGCGCCGAGATATTCGATCGCCGCGAGCTCAACATCGACCCGGTTAGGAGTACTGGCTGTCACACCGCGCACTTGCACTTCTTCCGGCCGGATACCGAGCCGCACGCCGGTCCCCAGCGCCGCCTCCAAAGTCTCCGCGACCGTCAGAGCAAGGCCAGGAAGTTGCACCTGCCGCGGGCCGGCAACGGTGCCGCTCAGAAACGTCATCTTGCCGACGAAGTCGGCAACGAAAGCCGATGTCGGCCGCGCATAAATCTGCGCCGGCGTGCCGATCTGCTCAATGGTCCCTTCGTTCATCACCACGATCCGGTCGGCCATCGCCAGGGCCTCCTCCTGGTCGTGCGTGACCAGGATTGTCGTCACCCCCAGCCGCCGTTGCAACGTGCGTATCTCGTCGCGCAGCCGCGCCCGCACACGGGCATCAAGCGCCGAGAGCGGCTCATCAAGCAGCAGCAACCCCGGCGAGGTCGCGAGTGCACGCGCGAGTGCGACACGCTGCTGTTGGCCACCGGAGAGCTGTGCTGGATACTTTGTCCCCTGCTCCGGCATTCCCACCAATGCAAGCAATTCGGCAACCCGAGCGGCGCGGTTGGCCCGCGACGCGCCGCGATTGACCAGTCCGTATCCGACATTGTCGTTGACCGATAGGTTTGGGAACAACGCATAAGATTGGAAGACGATCCCGAAATCGCGTGCCGCCGGCGGCAGGTCTGACACATCGCGTCCGCCGATCTCGACCGTCCCGTCGTCCTGCTTTTCCAGGCCGGCAATCACACGCAACAACGTTGTTTTGCCGCAGCCCGATGGGCCCAGAAAGCAAATCAGCTCACCGGCATCAATCTCGAGTGTGACATCCCTGAGCGCCGCGAAGGCACCGAAGCGTTTGGTCAAATTCCGGATAAGGATGTGCGACGCAGCCACGCCTGGGACAGCACTATCAGCCATCTGGTCCATCGTCCTGCGATAGCGACCGTCGGGTCGCCGGGAGTTCCGTTTGCCCAAGAACCAAACGAGCCTCGGCTGTTCAAAGATGGCCGAGGCTCGCGAGTGTCCGGTACGGTGGCAGAAATTGGCTTAGTGCCCGCTTACTTTGGCGCAGCCTTGCCCTCATAGCGCTTGGTCCACTCCGCCAGAATGGCATCGCGATTGTTGGCCATGGTCTGCAGGTCGATTTTAGCCATCTTCGAGTTGGCCTTGTCCGGATAGTTTTTCGGCTGATTGTTCACGTCTGGATGCGCAACGATCGCATAGTATTTTGAATAGAGCTCGTTCGCGCCTTTGGTGGCAGCCCAATCCAGCACCTTCTTGGCGATGGCTGTATTCTTGCCGCCCTTCACAATCGACGCAGCTTCCATATCCCAGCCGGCGCCTTCCGTCGGCAGCACGATGTCGATGGGCGCACCCTTCGTCTTTTCGCTGGCCGCCCGCATGTCATACCCCAGACCGATGGTGCGCTCGCCCTTCGCCGCCTGAACGCATGGCGCCGAGCCCGAATGCGTGTAGACAGCAATGTTGTCGTGCAGCGCGTCCATATACTTCCAGCCCTCGGCATCGCCCATAGTCTGCAGCCACGCAGCGACCATCAGGTATCCGGTACCCGATGACGTCGGATGCGGCATCACGATCTTGCCCTTGAACTTCGGATTTAGGAGATCCTTGTACGAAGCTGGCGACGTCAACCCGTCCTTGCCACCCTCGACCGTATTGAAGCAGATCACGCCCAAAAACGCATCCATACCCACGTACGAGCCGTCCTTCGAGCGGAACGCCTCTTTGAGTTTATCCTCACCGGCAGGCTTGTAGTTTTCGAGCAGGCCTTCCTTATTGAACAGCAGCAGCGAAGACGCCGCGAGCCCAAAAATGATGTCGGCCTTGGGCGAGGCCTTTTCAGCCAGCACGCGCGCAGTAATCACACCGGTCGTATCACGCAGCCACTGGATGTCGGCTTCCGGAACGGCTTTCTCGATTTCATCTTTGAACAACTTGAGCTGTTCGTTCTCCATCGACGTATAGACAGTGAGCGGCGTTTTTTGCGCCAACGCCGGGCTCAAAGCCGCGCTGAAGGCAGCAATGGCGGCGACACAAGCGCCACCCAGGCGCGCGAAGGTCTGTATTTGCATTGGACTCACCAACTCCCCTTGGGGTGGCCGGTCTGGCCCCCAAACTCCCCTCGTCAGCCGCGCCTCGGCCTCAGACGAGACCCTGCACACCACTGACACGATTTCTTTACCATACCTCAGGGGCGTGCGCGAAATCCAGAGATGCGACCAGCCGCCGCTTTCAAACACTATGGCTTCTGCCGGCGGCAAGACGGTCGTTCACCGCCCGGAATGTACTTCATCATTGTTTTTGTTCGGAGAACTGGAAGTGCAGAGCACCGCTATCGTGGCTCGGCCCAAACATCACACGATCCAAGCTCCGTTTTGTCTGAAACTGATGTGCCGCTTGAGCGGTCTATCTTTTAACGCTTTGTGAGGCCTCGTACCTGCAAAGTGACGGCCTGGGATTGTGCCTACCTGCTGGGGTCTGAAATGCTGAATGTGTTCAAGCGCCTGCGCGGCGACGACGCGGGCGCGACTGCCATTGAATACGCGCTGATAGCCGGAATTATTTCGCTGGCCATCATTGCCGGCGCCACGCAGATCGGCACCAATCTGAAGTCGACCTTCACCACCGTTGGCTCGAACATAACGAAATGACTGCGCTCGCCATACGCCGACCTCACTGACACAGGTCACCGTCATAGCGGCCTTGACGGCTAGTCGGGTGGACTTAACCAGCGCCACGGCCCTCATCACCAGCCATTGTTCATGCGGCCTGGCTTCCAGCAGCGCCGCAGCATTCCGGCAGCCGTTTTGGCAGCCATTTTGGCAAACTGCGTCTTAGAAGTTCACGGGTCTTGTGGCGCTCAGACCGATGATGTGCTCTGGTAGGATCATGCAAGCCGCTGACATCGATCCATCTGGCGCTGCCGCCAGTAAGGTGAAGAGGCAAGGCGATGAGACGATTTTTTCTCGCAGTGGCCGTTTTGCTGGTCCTCATCGCGGGTGCGGTCGCCATCCTTATGCGTCCCCCTCAGGCGCTCGTCGACACTTGGCTCCTGCCACGGCTTAAATCGGCCTCGGGGCTCGAATGGTCGTTAGCCGGCCGCACTACGGTCGCCTTCTTCCCGGTACCCAAAGTGCGATTGGAGCGCGTCTCGATCTCTGATCCAAACGGCGCGCCGGCACCCAAACTGATGGATGCAGAGGCAATCGAGGTCGGCCTAGCCTGGGCGCCGCTTTGGCAGCGTAAAGTGGAGGTAACGTCGGTCGAGATCGAGGCACTGGCCGTTGATGCGGCCACAGTGCAACGCTTTGTCGCTGACCGCCGGACGGTAGCGCCGGTCCGCTCAGCCAGCACCCCAACTGCTGTGTCCTTGCCCGCATTCGTACGCGTCCGCGGCGGCAAGTTGTTTGGCGGCGGCACACAACAGCGCAGCCTCGCCGACAACATCGACGTTACAATGACGCGCCAAGATCAAACAGGGCCGCTGACGCTGAAGGCAGCATTCCGCATTGATCAACGCGACGGAGCCGCAGCGGCAACGATCGCCGCGCTGGACGACATGCTGGCCGGTAAAACCAGTACCGCGACGCTCAGTCTAAAGTTCGCAGATGCGACCCTCGACCTCCAAGGTGTGGTGACCGGCGGACCAAAATCACCACATTTTTCCGGACATGCCGCGGGCGCGACCACCTCGCTACGAGGCCTGATCGACTTGTGGGCTGGAAATGACATGCCGCCAGGAACCGGCTTTGGCGTTGCAAAGCTAGACGGCGAGCTCACTGCCGGCAAGGATCAGGTATCGCTCGCGAATGCGCTCTTTAGTCTGGACCAGACAAAGGGAAACGGGGAGTTGAAGATCGATCTCAGCGGCACGCGGCCTCGGCTCACGGGCAAAATTGCAGCCGACCGGATCGATGCCGGCGTATATGCGCCGCAATGGATCCGGCCGCGGAGCGCCGGTACGCTTGAAAGCGCGGCCGCTCCCGCTGTCGAAGTCGAACTGGTGCCAATCAAAGAGGCACTCAGGGCCCATCTTGAAGCTCTTGCCGGCGAGCGGGCACCGAGCGACGGTGGACAGCTCGAGGCGATGTCACCTGGCTCCAACACCTTCAGTGACTCGCCCATCTCTCTCTCGTTCCTCGAGGCGGTCGATCTCGACCTCGATCTCTCCGTCGCAAACCTCGACATCGGCCGGTTGACGGTCGCCGTGCCGCGCGTATTGGCAACCCTCAATGATCGAGCGCTCAAGCTCAACGCACCCGATCTTGGTATCAATGGCGGCAAGGTAACGGCAACAATAGCCGTCGATGGCCGCGCGCCGTCGATGACGATCCAATCCAATCTCTCCGGCGATGAGCTACAGGTCGAGCCGGTGTTCGCCCTGTTTGACCTGAAGCCCGTGCTTGCCGGCAGTGCCGCGTTCAAGGCCAATTTGACAGCAACCGGGCGCAGCGCGAGGGATTTGATTTCTGGTTTAAGTGGCAACGTCAACGTCGAAAGCCGCCGCGGCAACATTGTCGGCTGGGATGTACGGCAAGACTGGGTCCGGATGGTCTTCAGCCGGCAGCTCGGAGACTACAATCGTCGCGCACGCACGCCCTATGATCTCATTCAGACCGACGTTGCCGTGACGGCAGGTGACGTGCGGCAATCAAATTTCCGGGTAGCCTCCCCCGTACTTGCATTAAATGGCGGCGGCACTGCCAAACTCATCAATCAGCGACTGGACATCAGAGCGAAGCTGGCGTCCGCGATCCCACCAACGCTTCGCATTCCATTCCGGCTGTCAGGGGCGTGGTCGAAGCCGCAGCTTGGACTTGACCCCGAGGACGGCGGCCTATTGGGCGTCATTGCGTCACTTTTCGAGCCGACCGGCACAACGGCCAAAGGATCCGAGCTCGACGACCCCGAAATGCGGCGCCTTATGCGCCGTGCCAAGGAGCGTAGCGACCAAGGCCGAACGCTCGATGCCGACACCGCCGATGGGCTACGAACATTCGATCTGCAGTTGCGGTAGCAAATGTGACAGATGGCCAAGGAGCTTTTTGCCGGCACACGCTTCGTCGGCATGCGCAGCGACGGCCAAAGGTAGTGGTGGGTGATGTAGGATTCGAACCTACGACCCGGTGATTAAGAGTCACCTGCTCTACCAACTGAGCTAATCACCCGAACCGCCACGAGCGGTGCACTGCAGCCCAATCGACATTGTCCAGAAGTCAGCCATTGAGCCAACTCAAAAACCTACGACGCAAGCCAGAGTACGCATCAGGCCCTTCAGCGCCGACAGCAAGTCGCTTGCGCCGAAGCACAACCTGGCTCGCGGGAAGGACGCTCGATTCCACTCCAACCACCTGTTCACGGGCTTCGCCAAGTGCCATCATGTGCGGCGGTGCGATGACGAGCGTCTCTGGCGGCGAGGCGACAACGGCTCGGATGCGATCGGTCTATGGAACTTCGAGGGCGCGATGCGTGCGCGAATCGGTTGACGATTCGGATGAAGGTGGCGGAGCCGCAGATTCTGGCAAAGCTACAGGCCGAGCTCCAGCAGCCGAAGGCGTTGGCGCACATCACGAAGTCTCTTGAGAAGGAGGTTCAGAGGGCGCTGGCGGCTCCCAAAGGCTGGCGCGAAACGACAACCGGCGCCAGCTGGAGCAGGAACGAAAGAAGCTCCAGAACCTTGTCGCGGCGATCGAGGGTGGCGTCTAGTGCGCCCTCGACGCTGCTGAAGGCAATCGCGGATCGGGAAGCGACAATCAAGCGCCTGGAAGCGGAGCTGCGGAAGGAGCGAGGAGAAGCCCTCCGGCAAGCCGCTACCCGAGCTGTCCGGCTGGGTCCGCGAGCAGCTGAAGGACCTCGTCGGACTGCTGAAGTCCGACCCCGCCCGGGTGAAGTCCGAATTCCGCCGGCCTGAATCTCCAACTCACCTTCCATCCAACCGAGGCCGAACCTCGGCCTCACTACATCGTCAAAGGCCAGTGCGACTTGGGCGCACTGGTCTTTTTCTATTTGCAGCTCACGCCGTCAGAGTGCGGTTCTGGACTCATCGAGGGTGAATCTGGCACGGGCAAGGAGCTTGTCGCCCGGCAGATTCACGAGCTGAGCCGACGGCGCAAGGGCCCCTTCGTCGCTGTCAACTGTGCCGCGATAGTCGAGACGCTGCTCGAGGCCGAGCTCTTCGGGATCGAGGAGCGCACGGCGACGGGTGTGCGCGGGCGGCGTGGAAAGTTCGAGCACGCCCACGAGGGCACGCTGTTCCTCGACGAAGTCTCGGATTTGTCGCCGGCGGCGCAGGCGAAGCTGCTCCGCGCGATCCAGGACTTGTCGGTCGAGCGGGTCGGCGGCTTCGGGTCGCGCCGGGTCGACACCCGCATCATCGTGGCCACCAACAAGCCGCTGTCCGGACTCGTGGAGGCAGGCCGTTTCCGTTTGGATCTCTACTACCGCCTGCATGGCGTCGACGTGCAGGTGCCTCCGCTGCGGGCGCGGCGCGAGGATATCGGTGAGCTCGCCAGATACTTCCTCGAGCGTCACCGTTTCGTGCGGCACCTCCAGCTGTCGACCGCGGCGGCCGACGCGCTGCTCGTCTACGACTGGCCGGGCAACGTTCGCGAGCTGGAGCGCGTGATCGAGCGCGCGGTGGCGCTCGCCGGCTCGGACTCGCTCGAGCTCGACGACCTGCCGCCGGCGCTCCTCGGCGGCTACTCGGATGTGCTGGTGCCGTCGATGCGCGGGCGCGAGTCGATGCGCGCCTGGGCCAGCCGTTACGCTCGGCTGGTATACGAGCGCTGTGGCAACAACAAGCGGCAGGCCTGTCGCGAGCTCGGCATCTCCTATCACACGCTGAGGTCGCACTTGCAGTTTCGTCCTGAGCGGCCGGACGCCGATCAGGCAGAGGAAAGGCCGTCGGAACCCGCGGAGATGCCTGGAAGAGTCGTGAAGGTCGAGCGTGCCGGGCGCCTCCGGCAACGGACGCGTGTGGCGAGGCAGCGCGATCGATGAACGATCGCGGAGGTTGCGCGCCACACCGCTCATTGCCCCGATACGGGCTACATCAACGGGAGAACGGTATGGCAGGACGTGTGATGTTGGCCGTGGTGCAGGCGATCGCCCTGGTGGCGCTCGCCGCACCCGCCGTGCGCGCAACAAGCGCCGGACCGCCGGCGCAGGACAAGAAGCCTCCACAAGTCGTCTTCGACATTCCGCCGATGTCCGAGCGCGTCGAGATTGACGGGCGCAAGAACCCCGAGATGATCCCGCAATGGGACGTCTGGCACGCCGCGTTCGAGCTCATGGTCGACGAAGTCCGACCTGCCGACCGAGCTGTGGAAGGTGCTCTCGAAGGAAGAAGTTGCGCTGGTCCTCGACGCAGCGAAGGAGAACGCCAGGAACTTCCTGGCCTGCCAGGAGCGGGTTCTCAAACTCATGCCAACGCTCCAGACAGAAGAAGCGAGGTTCATCAACGAAAGGACTCAGGCTATCAATCTCGAGTTTCGCTGGCAGGTGCTTCGTCTTCGCGACCGCGTCCTCGCGGCTCTGGCGCTCCCGGGCGCAAGCGGCCCTGAGCCAGTACGTCGAGTCCCTGAAGGAAGGAATGCGAGTGTTCGTTCCGAAGAAGGAGCTCGCGTTCTATCGGCAACCGCAGTAATCCCCAGTAAACGAGGACGAGGTGCGACAATGAAGCGCTTTTTCATCATGGTCGTGGCCGTGTGCGCGTTCCCATCACTCGGACACGCCCAGATCCCACTTCCGAGCTCGTTGTTCGGGAGCTGTGGACAGGTCCGGCTGGGCAACGACGCAAGACAATACGGTCAATTTGGCATGTGGCTGGAATACACGGTCTCCACGATGCGCGACGTCAATACCTGCCCAATCATCGGTGGCGGTTGAAGCTCACGTTCCTGGCGTGCCGAATTCCGGCCTGTCCACGTTGGCCATGTTTTCCGCTTCTGTGAACAGGCAGATCCCGGTGCCCTATTCCGAGCTGGTGGGAGAGCAGGGGGACGCATGAATTCTCGTTCTGGATTCCCGTGCCATTCGTGCATCAGGAGTTCAAAGTTGCCACTTCCCCCGACGGTGGACGACGTGTTCATCGAGGAGCGGCGCGAGGAAGTCGAGGTCGATCCAGTCGTTCCGATGCGAAGTCTGGAGGGCGGCGCGTGGGACGACGGGAAGTGCGCGTATCCCAATTGCCCACTGATCGTCGACACCGCTCGCGACGGCTACAGGCTGACGAGCGTGGATAATGGCGTCCGCTTCGATCTGAATGCCGACGGCGTGCCTGAACAGGTTGCCTGGACGCGGCGCGATTCGGACGATGCGTTTCTGGCGCTCGATCGGAATGGCAACGGCCGCATCGATGACGGGTCGGAGCTGTTCGGCAACCATACGCCGGCGCGTCCCGACACCCCGGACATCACGACGCCGAACGGGTTCGAGGCCCTGAAGTTCGTCGAGTCGTCAGCCTATGGCCCGAGCGCGCGCAACGGCGTCATCGACGCTCGCGACGACGCGTTCTCGCGGCTCGTGCTCTGGCGCGACCTGAACCACAACGGCCTCTCGGAACCCGACGAGCTGCAGCCCGTCTCGGAGTCTGGTCTGGAGGCCATCAGCACCGAGTACAAGAACAGCAAACGGGTCGACAAGAATGGCAACGAATTCCGCCAGCGTTCGCGCGTGCTCTGGAGGGACGGCCAATACGACCAGATCTTCGATGTCTGGCTGGCTTGGAGGAACTGACGGCCGCGACTGAGGAACTGACCGCCGACTGAGGAACTGACGACGACTGACTGACGACGGACGACTGACGACTAGACGCGAGGCAGGAGACTGCTGGCAGTCTCCTGCCTCGTGACTGACGACCGTCGACTGTCGACTGAAGACTGTGCTATTGACCCGCCGCCGAGCCGCATCGTCCGTTCTGGGGTTGTACCTTGTGCCGTCCAGGGTGCCGACGGCCCCGGACGGCGTATCCCGCTCCACTCACTCACTTTGTTCGATCGACGCCAGCGGTCAGCAGGCTGGCGCGGCCGAGCGGGCACTCGACCTACGAATGTCTCAGGCGCTCTCCGGCACGCTCAAGAAGACCCCGCTCAACGCCCGTCACCGCGTCGCTCGGCGCCCGCATGGTGCCGTTCGGCGGCTGGGACATGCCGGTCGAGTACTCCGGCATCGCCGCCGAGCACATGGCCGTCCGCGACGCGCGCCGGCCTCTTCGACGTCAGCCACATGGGCGAGATCGAGATCGCCGGCAGGGACGCGCTCGACGCCGTCCAGCGCATCTCGTGCAACGACGCCTCGAAGCTCGCAGGTCGGCCAGGCGCAGTACTCCGGCGCTCCTGACGCCCGCAGGGCACGTTCGTCGACGACCTGCTGGTCTACCGCCTCGCCGCGAGCACTTCCTGCTCGTCGTCAACGCGTCGAACATCGTGAAGGACTACGCCTGGATCGCCGAGCAGATCGCCGGCGTCGGCGACGCGGTGGCCGTCGAACGCCAGCTCGCGCTACGCGCTCTCGCGCTGCAGGGGCCGGCGGCGCGCGGCGTCCTGCAGCCGCTCACCGGCGTCGACCTCGGCGTCGATCAAGTACTACTGGTTCGCGCACGGCGAAGTCGCCAGCGTCCGCGCCACGATCTCGCGCACCGGCTACACCGGCGAGGACGGCTTCGAGATCTTCGTGCCGCCGCAGTCGGCCGAGCGCGTCTGGCACGCGATCCTCGAGGCCGGGCAAGTCCGCCGGGCGTCGTCCCGGCCGGCCTCGGCGCGCGCGACACGCTGCGCCTCGAAGCCGCCATGCGGCTCTACGGCAACGACATCGACGACACGACGACGGTGCTCGAAGCCGACCTCGGCTGGATCGTCGGCTGGAAGAAGGCCGACTTCATCGGCGCCGACGCGCTGCGCCGGCAGAAGGCAGGAGGGCGTGACGCGCAAGCTCGTCGGCTTCGAGATGCTCGACCGCGGCATCGCCCGCCACGGCTACGACGTCTACGTCGACGGCGCAGAAGGCCGGCGTCGTGACGAGCGGCACGCAGACGCCGTTCCTGAAGAAGGCGATCGGCATGGCGTACCTGCCGATCGACCGCACGGCCGCCGGGACCGAGTTCGACATCGACATCCGCGGCCGGCGCGTGCGCGCGCAGGTCGTGCCGCTGCCGTTCTACAAACGACCTGCACAGAAAGGATAAGATGAGGAGCGGGAATCGGATCCGCGAAACACGCGTATGTATCCAGCCGATTTCAAGTACACGAAAGACCACGAGTGGATCGAGCTCTCCGGCGACCGACGGCGCGGTCGGCATCACCGACTACGCGCAGCAGCAGCTCGGCGACGTCGTCTACCTCGAGCTGCCGGAAGTCGGCCGCAAGCTGAAGCAAGGGCGACGTCGTTCGGCACGATCGAGTCGGTCAAGGCGGTGTCCGAGCTGTACGCGCCGGTGTCCGGGGAAGTCGTCGAGGTCAACACGCGCGCTCGGCGAGAAGCCGGAGGCGGTCAACACCGACCCGCACGGCAGCTGGATGATCGTGCTCAAGCTGTCGACGCGGCGGAGACCGCGACCTGCTCGACGCGGCGCAGTACGCCGAGCTGGCCAAGTGAGTTGCCACTTCGCCTGAGTTCGAGTCCGCCATTCGACCGTCGATTCAGCATTCAGCACTCAGCATTCAGCATTCCCGATGACCCCAGACACCCTCGGTTCTTTCCAGTCCGCCACATCGGACCCGACGCGGCCGAGCGCGCCGCGATGCTCAAGGCGATCGGCGCGCCGTCGCTCGACGCGCTGATCGACGAGGCGATTCCCGCGCGCATCCGCTGCCGCGCGCCGCTGGACCTGCCCGACGGGCGAGACCGAGCACGAGTTCCTGCGCCGCCTGCGCGGCATCGCCGCGCGGAACAGCGTCGCTCCGGTCGTACATCGGCCTCGGCTACTACGACTGCGTCACGCCGAGCGTGATCCTGCGGAACGTGCTCGAGAATCCCGGCTGGTACACGCCCTACACGCCGTACCAGGCCGAGATCGCGCAGGGCCGGCTCGAAGCGCTGCTGAACTTCCAGACGATGGTGCGCGACCTGACGGGGATGGAGATCGCCAACGCCTCGCTGCTCGACGAGGCGACCGCGGCGGCCGAGGCGATGACGATGCTGCATCGCGTGCAGGCGAAGAGCAGTCGGGACCGGCGGCGAGCGCTGTTCCTCGTGGCCGACGCGTGCTTTCCGCAGACGCTCGACGTGCTGCGCGGCCGCGCCGAGCCGCTCGGCATCGAGCTCGTGGTCGGCGATCCGGCGCAGCTGCCGACGATCGGCGACGCGCGTGTTCGGCGCGCTGGTGCAGTACGCCGGACGAAGCGCGGCGGCGTGCACGACCTCCGGCCGTTCGATCGCGCGGGCGCACGCGGCCGGCGTGCTGGTCGCGGTCGCCACCGACCTGCTGGCCTGACGCTGCTCACGCCGCCCGGCGAGATGGGCGCCGACGTCGGTCGTCGGCAACTCGCAGCGCTTCGGCGTGCCGCATGGGCTACGGCGGGCCGCACGCGGCGTTCTTCGCCACGCGCGAAGCGCTACGTCCGGCAGGCGCCGGGCCGGATCATCGGCGTCTCGGTCGACGCGCACGGCCACACGGCGTACCGCATGGCGCTGCAGACGCGCGAGCAGCACATCCGCCGCGAGAAGGCGACGTCGAACATCTGCACGGCGCAGGCGCTGCTCGCCAACATCGCCGGCTTCTACGCCGTGTATCACGGCCCGGACGGGCTGACGGCGATCGCCGCGCCGCGTCCACGCGCACGGCGCGGCGCCGTCGAGCGCGCGCTGACGGCGCTCGGCGTGCCGCCAGATCGAACGACGCGTACTTCGACACGCTCTGCGTCGAGGGCGCCGACACGGTCGCGCGTCCGCACGGCTGCGCCGAAGCGCGCGGCATCAACTTCCGCTATCGCGACGACGGCACGATCAGCATCGCGCTCGACGAGACGACGTCGCGACAGCGACGTCGCAGGCGATCGTGGCGGTGTTCGCCGAGGCGATCGGCAAGGCCGCGCCGCCGATCACGATCGCGGCCGGCGCGGCGCGCGGCCATCCCGCCGGCGCTCGGCGCGGACGTCCGCGTTCCTGACGCATCCGGTGTTCAACACGCATCACTCCGAGACGGAGATGATGCGCTACATCCGCAGCCTCGAGCGCAAGGACATCGGCCTCGACACGTCGATGATTCCGCTCGGCTCGTGCACGATGAAGCTGAACGCGGCGTCCGAGATGCTGCCGATCACCTGGCCGGAGTTCTCGCGGCATGCATCCGTTCGCGCCGGTCGAGCAGACGCAGGGCTATCACGCAGATCTTCGCGCGAGCTCGAGGCGGCGCTCTGCGAGATCACCGGCTTCGCCGCCGTGTCGCTGCAGCCGAACTCCGGCGCGCAGGGCGAGTTCGCCGGCCTGATGGTGATCCGCGCCTATCACCGCGATCGCGGCGACGCCGACGCGCGACGTCGTGCTGATCCCGGCGTCGGCGCACGGCACCAATCCGGCCAGCGCGGTCATGGCCGGCATGCGGGTCGTGGTCGTGGCCAGCGACGCGCGACGGCAACATCGACGTCGACGATCTGCGAGGCCAAGGCGGAGCAGCACCGCGACGCGCTCGCCGGCGCTGATGGTCACCTATCCGTCGACGCACGGCGTGTTCGAGGAGGGCATCCAGGACATCTGCGCCATCGTCCACGAGCACGGCGGACAGGTGTACATGGACGGCGCGAACATGAACGCGCAGGTCGGGCTCACGAGCCCGGCGGCGATCGGCGCCGACGTCTGCCACCTGAACCTGCACAAGACGTTCGCCATCCCGCACGGCGGCGGCGGTCCCGGCATGGGGCCGATCGGCGTGGCGGCGCACCTGGCGCCGTACCTGCCGGGGCATCCGGTCGTCGCCGACCGGCGGCGCGCAAGGCGATTCACGCGCGTCTCGGCGGCGCCGTGGGGCAGCGCGAGCATCCTGCTGATCTCGTACGGCTACATCCGGATGCTCGGCGGCGACGGGCATGACCGACGCGACGCGCTACGCGATCCTGAACGCCAACTACATCAAGGCGCGGCTCGAGCCGCACTACCCGTGCTCTACACGCGGCCGAACGGCCGCGTCGCGCACGAGATGATCTTCGACCTGCGCCCGCTCAAGCAGGCGAGCGGCGATCGACGAAACCGACGTCGCGAAGCGGCTGATGGACTACGGCTTCCACGCGCCGACGGTGTCGTTTCCCGGTGCCGGGCACGCTGATGATCGAGCCGACCGAGAGCGAGCCGAAGGAGGAGCTCGATCGCTTCTGCGACGCGATGATCGCGATCCGCGCGCGAGATTCAGGCGGTCATCGACGGCAAGGCCGACCCGAAGGACAACGTGCTGAAGAACGCGCCGCACACGGCCGCCGCGGTCGTCGGCGGACGCCTGGACGCATCCCTACTCGCGCGAGCAGGCGGCGTTTCCGCTGCCGTTCGTGCGCGCCGACAAGTTCTGGCCGAGCGTCGGCCGCATCGACAACCCGTACGGCGACCGCAACCTGATCTGCGCCTGCCCGCCGATCGAGACGTACGCGGAACGAGGCGCTGAGCGACGGCTCAGGACGGCCTAGCGCGCGGCTGCCGTAGCGCAGCTCGAGTTCCTCGACGCCTTCGCGTCGCGGAACCGCTTCGAGCAGCGCGCGTGGTCACCGGCCCGGGCGGCCGGTGCCGATCGACGCGATCGTCGACCCGCACGATCGGCACGATCTCGCGCGTCGTGCTGGTCAGGAACGCCTCGTCGGCGCCGAAGCAGATCGTCGTCGCGCAGCACCGCCTCGCGCACCGGGATGCCGACGCTCGCGCGCCGACCTCGAACAGGAACTCGCGCGTGATGCCCGGCAGCAGGCCCGCGTCGAGCGGCGGCGTCAGCGCCGCGCCGTCGCTGCACGATGAAGAGGTTCGACGTGCGTGCACTCGGCCAGCTCGCCGCGGTAGTTGCGCATCACGCCTTCGAACGCGCCGCGCCGGAAGCGCCTCCTGCATCGCGAGCGCGTTGTTCAGCAGGTTGTTCGACTTGATCAGCGGGTTCACCGAGCCCGGGTGGTTCCGGACGATCGACACGAGCGCGACCGTCGACGCCGTCGCTCGTAGACGTCGCGGCCGGCGGCTCGACGTGCGGCTTGACGATGATGACGACCGACGGGGTCGGGCGTGGCCGCGGGGTCGTAGGTGAGCTCGCCGACGCCGCGCGTCACGCAGGATCCGGATGTACGCCTCGCGGCCCGCCGGCGCCGAGCCCGGCCGCGCGCATCGTCTCGCGAACCGCGCGCGCGATCTCGCGCGTCGGTCGAGCGGCACGGCGAGCGCGAGCATCGCCGGCCGACGCGCGCAGGCGCCGCATGTGCCGGTCGAAGAGGAACGGCTGGCCGTTGTAGGTGCGCAGCGTCTCGTAGACGCCCTCGCCGTAGAGGAATCCGTGATCGAAGACCGAGATGACGGCGTGCTCGCTGCGTCGACGATGCGCCCGTTGACGTTGACCGTCGCCGCTCATGCAGCGTCGAGCGTACCACCGTGCCGCGACGCTGCGCGGCACGATGGCCGCACGTCGACCGCAGTCTGGCACGAGCGGTGACGCTGACGACTCGACGCATGCGCGTGCTGAACGCCGCGCAGATGCGCGAAGCCGATCGCCGGACGATCGACGACATCGGCATTCCGTCGCTCGTGCTGATGGAGAACGCCGGCCGCCAGGTCGTCGCGGCGCATCGAGGCCGACGCTACGACGACCTGCTCGAGCGCCAGGTCGCGCGTGCTGTGCGGCCGCGGCAACAACGGCGGCGACGGCTTCGTCGTCGCGCGCACGCTGCTGCAGCGCGGCGTCGACGTCGTCGGTGTTCCTGATCGGGCGCGTCGCCGACGTGCGCGGCGACGCGCGCACCAACCTCGAGATCCTCGGCCGCCTCGGCCTGACCGTCGTCGAGATCGCCGACAGCCAGGCGTGGGAGCTGCACTTCTCGGAGATCTCCGAGCTGCGACGCTCATCGTCGACGCGATCTTCGGCACCGGCCTGCAACGCGCCGCTCAGCGGGCTGCTCGAGACGGTCGTCGCCGACGTCAACGCCTCGGGCATCCCGGTCGTCGCCGATCGATCTGCCGTCCGGCCTCTCCGCCGACTCGCACGAGCTCGATCGGCGACGCCGATCGAGGCGGCGATGACGGTCACGCTCGGCGCGCCGAAGCTGCCGCTCGTGCTGCCGCCGGCCGAGACGCACGCCGGCGACATCGTCATCGCCGACATCGGCATTCCGCGCCGAGGTCATCGAGGAGCTCGACGGGCCGCGCGTCGAGCTGCTGACGCGCGAGCGCGATGCGCGAGCTCATCGCGCCGCGCGCGCGCCGACTGCACAAGGGCGACTACGGCCACGTGCTGGTCGTCGCCGGCTCGCGCGGGCAAGACCGGCGCGGCGCACCTGGCGGCGATCGGCGCGCTGCGGTCGGGCGCCGGGCTGGTCACCGTCGCCACGCCGCGCGTCGTGCCAGCCGATCGTCGCGGCGCATGGCGCCGGAGTACATGACCGAGCCGCTCGACGAAGACGCCGACGGGCCGTCGACGCCGGCGCCGTCGATCGCGTGCTCGAGCTCGGCGCGCGACGTCATCGCCATCGGCCCGGGCCTGGGCCAGGCGCCGGGCACGCGCGCGTTCGTGCAGGCGCTCGTCGAGCGCGCCGGCGTGCCGCTCGTGCTCGACGCCGACGCGCTTGAACGCGTTCGCCGGCGATCCGGACCGGCTGGCGGGCCGCGAAGGGCGCGACGTCATCATCACGCCGCATCCGGGCGAGATGGCGCGGCTGGTCGGCATGTCGACCGACGAAGTGCAGGCGAGCCGCCTCGAGGTCGCGCGCGACTTCGCCGTCGCGCATCACGTCTACGTCGTCCTGAAGGGGCACCGCACGCTGATCGCGACGCCGGACGGGAAGGTCGTTCATCAACCCGACCGGCAATCCCGGGATGGCCACCGGCGGCACCGGCGACGTGCTGACCGGCATGATCGCCGCCTGGCTCGCGCAGCTGCTCGACGCCGAGGCGGCGTGCAAGCTCGCCGTCTACCTGCACGGCACTGGCCGGCGATCTCGCCGAGGCCGACGAAGGCGAAGTGGCGATGACGGCCGGCGACCTCGCCGCGCATCTCGGCGACGCGGTCCTCGAGCTGACCGCCCGGCGGCAGCGTCGAAGCGCGAGTCGTGAGCGCGGACGCTCGTCCAGACGGCCGAGTCCGAAGCAGGAGACCGTCGCCGCCGGCGAGCGCCTCGCGCGCGACGCTCGCAGCCGGGCGCGGTCGTGCTGCTGTACGGCGACCTCGGGGCGGGGAAGACCGCGTTCGTCCGCGGCCTCGCGCGAGGGCCTGGGCATCGACCCGGACGAGGTCAGCAGCCCGACGTTCACGCTGATCCAGGAATACCGCGGCGGCCGGCTGCCGCTGTACCACGTCGATCTGTATCGGCTCGAGACGCCGCGCGAGGTCGACGACCTCGGGCTCGACGAGCTGGCGCCGGCGACGGCGTGCTCGGCGATCGAGTGGGCCGACCGGCTGCCGCGACCGCTCGACGGCAGCGATCGCCGTGACGATCGAGCGACGTCGGCGACGACCGACGCGCACGATCACGATCGAGCGATGAGCCGACTCGCGAACGATGGCCGTACTCTCGCCAGGTCGCGCGAGCCCTGCGTCTACTCCGATCGGTAGTTCGGCGCTTCCTTCGTGATCGCCACGTC
The DNA here is from genome assembly GCA_963847145.1 of uncultured Alphaproteobacteria bacterium. Lineage (GTDB taxonomy): Bacteria > Pseudomonadota > Alphaproteobacteria > Rhizobiales > Hyphomicrobiaceae > JABFRJ01. The sequence goes on along the minus strand of CAWJYN010000007.1, from coordinate 11,848 downwards.
GTGCACGTGGCTTTCGCGGAAGCCGGCCGGCGTGATGCGGATCAGCCGCGCGTCGCGCTGCAGCGTCGGGAATCGTCCGCGCAGCCGCAGTAGCCCATGCCGGCGCGCAGGCCGCCGACCAGCTGGTGGATCATCGCGGCGACGCTGCCCTTGTGCGCGACGCGGCCCTCGATGCCTTCCGGCACCAGCTTCTCGCTCGCGCTCGGGGTCGGCGTCGAGATCGAACTCGTCCTGGAAGTAGCGGTCGCGGCTGCCGCGGCGCATCGCGCCGATCGAGCCCATGCCGCGATACTCCTTGAAGCTGCGGCCCTGATACAGGATCAGCTCGCCCGGGCTCTCGTCGGTGCCGGCGAACAGGTTGCCGATCATCGTCGTGCTCGCGCCGACGGCGATCGCCTTGGTGATGTCGCCCGAGAAGCGGATGCCGCCGTCGGCGATGACCGGCACGTCGTGCGGCGCGGCCGCCCGCGCGCACTCCATGATCGCCGTGATCATCGGCACGCCGATGCCGGCGACGACGCGCGTCGTGCAGATCGAGCCGGCGCCGATGCCGACCTTCACCGCGTCGACGCCGCGCTCGATCAGCGCCTCGGTCGCCTCGGCGGTCGCGACGTTGCCGGCGACGAGATCGACGTCCGGGAAGCGCGCGGCGGATGCGCGCGACCATGTCGAGCACGCCCTGCGAGTGGCCGTGCGCGGTGTCGACGACGAGCACGTCCACGTGCGCGCGCGACGAGCGCCTCGGCGCGCTCCATCGTGTCCTTGCGCGACGCCGACCGCCGCGCCGCAGCGCAGCCGGCCGAGCGCGTCCTTCGACGCGTTCGGGTACTTGACCGCCTTCTGGATGTCCTTGACCGTGATGAGCCCCTTCAGGCGGAAGTCGCGATCGACGACGAGCAGCTTCTCGACCTTGTGCTGGTGCAGGATCTCGCGCGCCGCGTCGAGCGTCGTGCCGACCGGCACGGTGATGAGGTGCTCGCGCGTCATGACGTCGGCGATCGGCCGGTCGACGTTGGTCTCGAAGCGCAGGTCGCGGTTCGTCAGGATGCCGACCAGCCGGCCTTCCTTGCTGCCGTCCTCGGTGATCGGCACGCCCGAGATGCGGTACTTCTTCATCAGCTCGAGCGCTTCGTAGATGCGGTTGGTCGGGGGAGAGCGTGATCGGGTTGACGATCATCCCGCTCTCCGACCGCTTCACGCGGTCGACCTCCGACGCCTGCTCCTCGATCGACAGGTTCTTGTGGATGACGCCGAGGCCGCCGTGCTGCGCCATCGCGATGGCCAGCCGCGACTCGGTGACCGTGTCCATCGCCGCGCTGACGAGCGGCACGTTCAGGCGGATGTTGCGCGTGAGCCGCGTGCGTGACGTCCACCTGGCTCGGGCAGCACCGTCGAGTGCTGCGGCACCAGCAGCACGTCGTCGAAGGTCAGCGCGGTGGCGAGGCCGGTGATCGATGGCGATCGAGCGCCAGCGTGTCGATGCATCTGACGTCGCCATCGACGTGCTTCCGACCTCGTCACGCCGCTGCTCCGTGGCACTTCTTGTACTTCTTCCCGCTGCCGCACGGGCACGGATCGTTGCGGCCGACCTTCGGCTCGTCGCGCCGCACCGTCTTGACCGGCGCGTCGTCGCCGCCGACGCGCGCCGGCTGCGCGGCGCCGCGGCGGCACGGCGCCGCGGCCGGCGGCGCTGCGCGCCGCGCGGCGGCGCCGAACGGCGACGGCGGCTCGGCGCCTGCGGCGCGCTCAGCGTGATCGGCGGCGCCGCGGCGCCGGCGCGGCCGGCGCGCACCGGCGCCGCGTCGCCGTCGTCGCTGACGACCGGCCGCAGCCGCCACAGGTAGCGGACGATCTCCTCGTCGACGCGCTCCTTCATGGCCTGGAACAGCTCGAAGCTTTCCTTCTTGTACTCGACGAGCGGATCGCGCTGGCCGTAGCCGCGCAGGCCGATGCCTTCCTTCAGGTGGTCGAGGCTGTAGAGGTGGTCCTTCCACTGCGCGTCGACGATCTGCAGCATGATGTCGCGCTCGACGCGCTGCAGCATCTCGCGGCCGACCAGCGCTTCCTTGCTCTCGTACTTCTGCGAGCACCGGCTCCCAGAGCGCGTCGCGGATCTCGTCGGCGCTCAGCTCGTCGAAGTCGATGCGCGTCGAGCGTCGTCGGCGTCGAGGCCGAAGATCGCGGCGACCTCGCGCTTCAGCGCGTCGAGGTCCCACTCCTCGAGCTCGACGTCCTTCGCCGGCGTAGCGTCTCGACGGTCGCGTCGAGCAGGTCCTCGGCGAGCGTCATCAGGTACTCGCGCGTGTCGACCGCCTCGTCCTCGGTCGAGGTGGATCTTGCCCTCGAGCATCTCGCGGCGCAGCGCGTAGATGTTCTCGCGCTGCTTGTTCATCACGTCGTCGTACTCGAGCAGGTGCTTGCGGACGGAGAAGTTCTGCGCCTCGACCTGCTTCTGCGCGCGCTCGATGGCGCTGGTGACCATGCCGTGCTCGATCGGCACGCCTTCTTCCATGCCGAGCGCTGCATCAGGCCGGAGATGCGGTCCGACCCGAAGATGCGCATCAGGTCGTCTTCGAGCGACAGGTAGAAGCGCGACGAGCCCGGGTCGCCCTGGCGGCCGGCGCGGCCGCGCAGCTGGTTGTCGATGCGGCGCGCCTCGTGGCGCTCGGTGCCGACGATGTGCAGGCCGCCGAGCGCGACGACCTCGTCGTGCTCGGCGTCGGTCTGCTGCTTGAAGTGCGTCGAAGATGCGCTCGTAGTCCGGCCGTCGGCACGCGGTAGAACGCGTCGAGGTGGTAGAAGTAGACGAACTGCTCGTCGTCGACGAACCGCTCTTCGCCCTTCGGCAGCCGCTCGGCGATCTCGCTCGGCCAGGCATCTGCTGCCGCGCCATGAACTCGGGGTTGCCGCCGAGCAGGATGTCGGTGCCGCGGCCGGCCATGTTGGTGGCGATCGTCACGGCGCCCTTGCGGCCGGCCTGCGCGACGATCTCGGCTTCCTGCGCGTGGTACTTCGCGTTCAGCACGACGTGCTGTCGATCGCCGCCGTGCCGCGCTTCAGGCACGCTGTCGAGCAGCGACGCTCTCGGACTTCTCGATCGACACCGTGCCGACCAGCACCGGCCGGCCCTTCTTGCTGCTTCTCGATGATCTCGGTGACGATCGCGTCGCACTTCTCGTCCTCGGTCCGGTAGACGAGGTCGGGATCCTCGACGCGCCGCAGCGGCGCGGTTGGTCGGGATGACGACGACGTCGAGCTTGTAGATCTTGGCGAACTCCTCGGCCTCGGTGTCGGCCGTGCCGGTCATGCCGGACGAGCTTCTTGTACTTGCGGAAGTAGTTCTGGAAGGTGATCGTCGCGAGCGTCTGGTTCTCGCGCTCGATCTTCACCTTCTCCTTGGCCTCGACCGCCTGGTGCAGGCCGTCGCTCCAGCGGCGGCCGGGCATCAGGCGGCCGGTGAACTCGTCGACGATGACGACCTCGCCGTCCTTGACCATGTAGTCGACGTCGAGCTTGAAGAGCGTGTGCGCGCGCAGCGCCTGGTTGACGTGGTGTTGAGGTGCGGCGTTCTCCAGGTCGTAGAGGTGCCCGCCGTTGCAGCCGGTGCGCGCAGCATCTGCTCGGCCTTCGCCATGCCGCTCTCGGTCAGCGTCACGGTCTTGTGCTTCTCGTCGACGATGTAGTCGCCGGTCGCCTCGAGCGCCTCGCGCTCCTCGGCCTTGGTGTCGCCGCTGCGTGACCGCGCCGGCCTTGAGCCGCGGGATGATGCGGTCGACCTCGTAGTAGAGGTCGGTCGACTCCTCGGCCGGGCCCGGAGATGATGAGCGGCGTCCGCGCCTCGTCGATCAGGATGCTGTCGACTTCGTCGACGATCGCGAAGTGGTGCCCGCGCTGGACGTAGTGCGCGAGCTCGAACTTCATGTTGTCGCGCAGGTAGTCGAAGCCGAACTCGTTGTTCGTGCCGTAGGTGATGTCGGCGCGCGTAGGCGACCTGCCGCTCCTGCGTCGTTCAGGTCGTGCTGGATGACGCCGACCGTCATGCCGAGGAAGCGGTAGATCCGGCCCATCCACTCCGAGTCGCGGCGGGCCAGGTAGTCGTTGACCGTGACGACGTGGACGCCCTTGCCCTCGAGCGCGTTCAGATAGGCGGGCAGCGTCGCGACGAGCGTCTTGCCTTCGCCGGTCTTCATCTCGGCGATCTTGCCGCTGGTGGAGCACGACGCCGCCGATGAGCTGCACGTCGAAGTGCCGCATGTTGAGCACGCGGCGGCCGGCCTCGCGCACGACGGCGAAGGCCTCGGGCAGCAGGTCGTCGAGCGTCGCGCCGTTGGCGAGCCGCTGCCGGAACTCGGCGGTCTTGGCGCGCAGCTGCTCGTCGGAGAGGCGCTGGATCTCGGCTTCCTTGGCGTTGATCTCGGCGACGAGCGGCCGCAGGCGCTTCAGTTCGCGCTCGTTCTGGGTGCCGATGACTTTCGCGAGGAGGGTGTCGACAATCATTCGGGGAGGATTCCCTGACTCCGTCTTCGGCTGACCCTCGCGTGCACTGCGAGGCGCCGGAACACTCAGGGTATCAACCGATTGTACGGGACGCTGCCATCCTGGTCAACTTTCGCCGACCAGGTCGAGGCTCACGTCCGGGGGACGAACCTTGGCAGCACGCTGATAGGTGTTACGGCGTTCGAGGGTGTGAGGTTCGCGAGCCGCTGCGCGGTTACTGCGGGCCGAGCAGGCTGCAGCGGGTTCGTGCAGCTTGCCGTTGACCCAGAATCTCGTAGTGCAGGTGCGAGCTGGTCGAGCGGCCGGTCGAGCCGACATAGCCGATGATGTCGCCGCGGTTGACCTGCTGCCCGTTCATCACGCCGAAGCGGGAGAGGTGCCCGTACCTTCGTCGACGATGCCGAAGCCGTGGTCGAGGACGACCATGTTGCCGTAGTTGCCGTTCCAGCCGGCCATCGTCGACGGTCCCCTCGCCGGTGGCGAGAACCTCGTCGCCGCGGTTGGCGGAGATGTCGAGGCCGGGATGGAAGTCGCTGCCGCCGGTGAACGGATCGCGGCGGTTGCCGAACGATGACGTGAGCCAGCCGGCGACGGGCCAGATGGACGGCGTCGCGTCGGCCAGCGAGCGCCGCCGCTCGACGCCGGTTCGCACGGCTTCGAGCCGGTGCTCGATCGCGCCGAGGACGTCGCGCATCACGGAGAAGGCGGCATCGCCGGGCCCGAGCGCGGTTCCGAGGACGGCGCTGGCGACGCCGCCGCCCATCGCCCGGGACTTGACGCCGGCCGGCAGCCGCTCCATCGCGCGGCTCGCGGCCGGATCGACGGCCGCGGTGACGCCGATCTCGTCGACGGCGGCCTGCAGCGCGGCAATCTGCGACGAGAGCTGTCCGGTGGCCTCGCGGTAGTTCTCGTTCTCGACCGTCAGCCTGGCGTTGGTCGTCGTGAGGTCGTCGAGCGTGGCCAGCGCACTCCAGCGGGCGCCGAGCCCGATCAGGATGGGAAGCGCCAGCGCGACGACGGCGGTCGTGACCGTCGGCCCCAGTGGGAGGGTGAACCGGCGGATGACCCCGCTCGAACGATCCGCGATGACAATGGAATAGCGTCTGGACGCCACGGCTCTCCTCGGCCGCCTCCCCCCGGCGCGGCCCAATTCGGTTTTTCTGGAACGGGAAACTCTACCACGCGGCCGCGCCGGAGGGGGAAGTGACAAAAAGCATGGCTCATTCGCCGCGATACTGCAGGGCTTCGGCAAGATGCGCCTGCTCGATCTGCTCGGTTCTGCGCCAGATCGGCAATCGTGCGCGAGACGCGCAGGACGCGGTCGTAGCCCCGGGCGCTCAGCGAGAAGCGCGCGAGCGCCCGCGTCATGAGGGCCTTCGCCCCCCGATCGAGCAGCGAGCGCGCCCGCAGCGCCCGGCCCTGAAGCCGCGCGTTGAGCCGCCCGTCGCGCGACATCTGACGCGCCGCGCGCGGCAGTCACGCGCGCGCGCATCACCTCGGACGATTCGCCGGGCTGCGCGTCCTGCAGCTCGCGCGGCGGCACGCCGGCGACCCGAACGAGGAGATCGAGCCGGTCGCGGAGAGGCCCGGACAGTCGCGAGGCATAGCGCGCCACCTGCGGCGGCGAGCAGCGGCAGGCGCGGGCCGGGTCGCCGAGAAACCCGCAGGGACACGGGTTCATCGCGCCAATCAGCATGAACCGCGCGGGAAAGACGGCCGTCCGCGCCGCCCGGGCGATGCGGACCGAGCCCTCCTCGACCGGCTGGCGAAGCACCTCGAGCACGTGCCGGCTGAACTCGGGCATCTCGTCGAGGAACAGCACGCCGTGGTGCGCGAGGCTGATCTCGCCGGGCCGCGGGTGCTGCCCGCCGCCGACGAGCGCCACATCCGAGATCGTGTGATGCGGCGCGCGGAACGGCCGCTCGGCCAGCAGGCGCGTGCCCGGTCGGCAGGAGTCCGGCGACCGAATGGATGGACGTCGCCTCGAGCGCCTCCTCGAACGTCAGCGGCGGCAGGATGCTCGGCGACGCGCCTGGCCATCATCGTCTTGCCGGCGCCGGGCGGGCCGACCATGAGGACGTTGTGGCCGCCGGCCGCGGCGATCTCGAGCGCGCGGCGCGCCAGCGCCTGGCCGTGGACGTCCGCAAAGTCCCCGTCGAACCCGCCGCGTCCACGGGCGGCGGCGGCAGGATCGCGGCACGGCGACGCGCGGAACGCGACGGGGTCGTTCAGCGCCGACACCGCTTCGGCGAGCGAGCGGACGGGATAGAGCTCGAGCCCTTCGACGACGGCGGCTTCGCTGCTGTTGGGGTGCGGCAGCAGCAGCGCGTGACAGCGATGGCGCCGCGCCGCCGCCGCGATCGGCAGCACGCCGCGCGCGGTCTGGATCCCGCCGTCGAGCGACAGCTCGCCGAGCAGCAGGATGCCGGCGATGTCGCGCCGCGTGATGTGCCCGGCCGCCGCCAGCACGCCGAGCGCGATGGGGAGATCGAACGACGACCCGGCCTTGCGGATGTCGGCCGGCGCGAGATTGACGGTGACGCGGTGCGGCGGGAACTCGAACCCGGAATTCCTGATGGCGCTGCGCACGCGGTCGCGGCTCTCGCGGACGCTCGCGTCGGGCAGTCCCACCATCTGGAACGCCGGCAGGCCGAACGAGACGTCGACCTCCACCTGCACGAGACAGGCGTCGATCCCGAATACCGCGGCGGTTCGCACGCAGGCAAGCACCGGTGACGCAGATGCAAGCAGCGCACAGCTGGCAAGCGCGCGGAGACGATGGTCAGGCGCGGAGAATGCCACGCGTCGAGAGTCTGCAGAGACGGACGACGGCCGATGGCGATGACGCAGACACAGGCCAGCGGCGGAGGCTTCGCAGACTTCTGCGACGAGACGCGACGGCTGGCGCTTCAGTTGCGCGCGACGGTGGATCTTCAGGCGCGTGCCAGGCGCGATGCGGTTCGACTGCAGCCGGTTCAGGCTCTTGATCCTGGCGACGGTCGTGTCGAAGAGCTGCGCGATCGCGTAGAGCGTGTCGCCGCTCTTCACCCTGTAGGTGACGGTCTTCGCCGAGGCGTTCACCGCCCTGGCCACGGGCTGCGCGGTGCGGGTGGGCGGCGCGACGTCGGGCATCGGGGCCGCGCCGGAAATGGCGCGCGACGCCACTTCGGTCGGGGCCGAGGGCCGGCTGTTGGTGGCCAGCAGCGTTGCCGGGGCGCGCGGAATCACCAGCGCCTGGCCGGCCGCGATCCGGGACTTGGTCGACAGATGGTTCGCTTCCGCCAGATCGACCCGGCTGACCCTCAGCTTGCGGGCGATCGTCGCAATCGTCTCGCCCTTCTTGACGGTGTACCACGTCAGCGCGACGAGCTCGCTCGGCGAGGCCGACGCCAGCCGCGCCGTGAAGAGGCTCGCCGTGCCCTGCGGGACCTTGAGCTCGTACTCGGCCTTGACCGGCGTCGTCCAGCGCCGGAGCTCGGGGTTGAGCGCCTGAATCTCGTCGATGCTCCGGCCGGTCCACTCGGCGGCGCGGCGAAGGTCGATGGCCTTCGGCACGAGCACCTTCTCGTACGCGATCGGCTCCTCGGCGGTGATGTCGAAGCCGTACTGCGCGGGGTTCTTCGCGACGATGATCGCCGCCAGGATGAGCGGCACGTACTCGCGCGTCTCCCGGGGCAGGTACCGCGAGCTGTTGCGACAGCGACCAGAAATCGTCCTGCCCGGATCGCTTCATGGCGCGCTGCACGCGGCCGAGGCCGCCGTTGTACGCCGCGAGCACGAGGTGCCAGTCGCCGTCGAACAGGTCGTGGAGCGTCTTCAGATAGCGCGCCGCGGCGACGGTGGCCTTCTCCGGATCCGAGCGCTCGTCGACGTACCAGTCGGTCTTGAGCCCCTGCTCGGTCGCCGTGGCCCGCATGAACTGCCACGGGCCCTTCGCACTCGCACTTGGACAGGGCGTTCGGTCTTGAAGCCGCTCTCGATCACGGGAATGTAGGCCAGGTCGAGCGGCAGCCCTTCGGCGCGGAACACCGACTGAATCATCGGCAGGTACTTCGTGCCGCGGGTCAGGCTCTTCTGGATGTAGTCGCGCAGCCGGCCCTGGAAGAGCTCGACGTAGCGCGAGCACGCGGTCGTTCTGCGGGATCGGCATGTCGTGCTCGGTGGCGGCGAGGTCCGCCTTGACGACCTTCTCGGTCTCGGCGCCAGGCGCGCGGCTTCGGGAACGTCGCGATCTTCGAGCAGCTCGTCGATCGACGCCGGCTCGTATTCTTCTCGGCGAAGCCGTCGCCCTGGGCGAGCGCCGTGACCTCGTAGGCGTTGATGCGATCGACCAGCCGGTCGAAATGCTCGCGCAGGCGGGCGTCGGTCCGCGCGCCGTAGGGCGATTCGAGCAGCATGCTCGACGGCGCGGTCGAACTCGACTCGCGCGCGGTCCGAGTGTCCCGAGCCGCAGCTCGCGCTCGCCGGCCAGGAAGTGCTGCTGCGACGCGTCAATCAGGACCGTAATCGGGATCGAGGTGGCGGCGCTGGCGGAGGACCGACGGCGCGGCGCGGGACGCACGGGCGGTGGCGGCGGCGCGCGGAACCACGGGCTTCGGATTGCTGGATGCCGCACGGCCGGCCGTCAATGCCGTGACAGTCAAATATCAGTGCCGGCGGGCTGCCACGGTCCGGACAGCCGAGTGCACGCATTCACTGCGACGCGCGTCTGGCGCTCCGGAAAGCCCTTAGCCGTTGCTGGGAGAGAAACGGATAGCCATCCGCGCCGGCGGAAGGGTCAACATAACCCCAATCTGCTCAGACAGCTGAAGCGACTGAAAACCAACCGAGTATTTTCACCGCGGCCATTCGGCCACGACGAAGAATGCTGCTCCTCGCCGAAATCCCGGGCGGCCGGCGTCACGATCGTCCGCTCGCCGATGACGAGCTTGCGACCCTGGCGTATCGCCTGCCGGACATCGTCCTCGCAGACGAAATCCAGCGGCTTCGAGACGGCGGTCGGCGGTGTCGGTGCCGGCTTGGCCTCGGCGGGCGCCGCCGGCGGGGCGGCGTTTTCGCCTTTGACCGGGCCGGCCGGGCTGGATCCGGCGCGCCACGTAACCCCGGGACGCCAGGAACTCGTCGATGCGTCGGGCCAGGGGCCCGGCGGCGATGCCGCTGCGGCGCCGGGCCAGCCGGCGCCTTCGGCAAGCCGGCCGCCGGTGCCGGCGCCGGCGCCGGTCGGCGCGAGCGCTCGAGACCGGCGTCACCTCGTAGGCCAGCCGCTTGATGTTCAACAGGTGCCGCGGCGAGATGTTGTCCGACGTGATGTTGCCGCCGTAGCCGCCGCAGCCGAGCGTCATCGCCGGCTCGAGCCCGTCGTCAGCCCGATCGACCCGTGCGTGGTCGGCGTGTTGACCACGATGCGGAACGCCGGCTTCTTCAGGCCGAACTCGAGGATCACCTCGTCGTTCCGCGAATGGATCGACATCGTGTGGCCCATGCCGCCGTAGCGCAGGATCTGCTTGCAGCGCTCGCAGCCCTCGCGCCAGTCGGCACGACGTAGAACGACAGGACGGGGCACAGCTTTTCGATCGACAGCGGATAGTCGCGGCCGACCCCCGCCAGCTCGCGCGATCAGCACTCGCGTCGTCGGCGCGACGGTGATGCCGGCCTGCTGCGCGATGTAAGTGGCGGGCCGTGCCGACGAGCGCCGGATTCGGCAGCCGCTGCGGGCTGACGAGCACGCGGCCGACGGCGTCGATCTCGGCGGCCGTCAGAAAGTGCGCGCCGTTGGCGACGAACTCGCGCTTCACCTCTTCGACGACGGCGCGTCGACGACGACCGATTCTCGGACGAGCAGAGCACGCCGTTGTCGAACGTCTTGCCGGTGACGATGTCGCGGACGGCCTTGCGACATCCGCGGTCGCTCGATGTAGCGCGGGCGCGTTGCCGGGACCGACGCCGTACGCCGGCTTGCCCGCGCTGTAGGCGGCGCGCACCAGGCCCATCCCGCCGGTCGCGAGAATGACGGCGATCTCGCGCGCCTTCATCAGCTCCTGCGTGCCTTCGAGCGTGACGGTCGTCATCCAGTTGATGGCGCCGTCGGGCGCGCCGGCGCGCCGCGCCGCCTCGTTCATGACCTCGGCCACGCGCGTGATGCAGCGCACCGCCGCCGGTGCGGGCTGATCACGATGGCGCAGCGCGCCTTGAGCGCGATCAGGATCTTGTAGATCGCGGTGGAGGTCGGGATTCGTCGACGGAACGATCGCCGCGACGACGCCGAACGGCTCGGCGATTTCGATGACCTTGCGGTCCTCGATGCCGCTTGACGACGCCGACCGTCTTCATCGGCCGGATGAAGCGGTAGACCGTTGTCGGACGCGAAGAGGTTCTTCTGGACCTTGTCGGCGACGACGCCGTAGCCGGTTTCCTCGACGGCCAGCCGGGCGAAGGCCTCGGCCTGCGGCGTGGCGGCCTGCGGCCATGGCGTCGACGATGGCGTCGATCTGTTCCTGAGAGAGCTCGGCGAGGAGGCTGCGGCTTCTTTGCGCGGCGCGCGAGCGTGCGCGCTTCGTGAATGGAGGCCAGGTCGCGATCGGTCTGGGCCGTGGTCTGCGCCATGCGGGACCCGAAGAGGTCGAGGAAGGCGAACTACGACGCCTTGGCGTCCTTCACCTTGGGCAGGATCTTCTCGACTTCCGTGTGCGGCCGCGGAATGACGTGCACCGACACGAGCTCGCCGACGCGCCGTGCCGCTGCGGCGCCGGCATCGGTCGCGGCCTTGACCGCGCCGACATCGCCGCGGACCAGCACGGTGACATATCCCGCCCCGATGTACTCTTTCCGACCAGGACGACGTTGGCGGCCTTCACCATGGCGTCGGCGGCCTCGATCGATCCGATCAGGCCTTTGGTCTCGACCATTCCTAGCGCTTCGGACATTGCATTCCTATCTCGTCGATTTCGCGTCTTCGGCGCTCGGCGTTCGGCGCTCGCGTGGTTCTTCGTCCCGACCGCGCCGCGAACGCCCGACGCGCCCGCGGGCCGGGCCACGAACCGTCGCAGGCTAACATATTGCGGTACCTCGAACAACTGCAGGTACCATCCGTTGCGATTGATTTCCGAATTGTATCTATGTCCAGTCGTTCGAGTGTTGTGGTCTGCGCGCTCGCCGCGCTGGTTGCCGCCTCGGGCTGCAGCCGGCAGGAGGAAAGCGTGCCCTGCGTGGCCACGCCGTCCATCACGCTCGCACGCGACCGCGCGGCGATTGGCAGCCCGTTCAAGGTGACCTACACCTTCGACGTGGCGCAGAACGCCGCGATCAGCCAGGACTACCTGGTGTTCGTGCACGTCCTCGACGATCAGGGCGA
>CAWJYN010000006.1:0-136578 GCA_963847145.1 uncultured Alphaproteobacteria bacterium | reverse complement strand
AATGGCTCGACTATGCCCGCACTATCGTCGACGGCCTGACGCTGCGGAAAGCGGCGGCGCAGGTCGGCATGCATCTTGAGACGCCGTTCCGCTGGCGGCATCGGTTTCTTGCGACCTCGAAAAAGGCTATACCGAAGCGTCTCTCGGGAATTGTCGAGGCCGACGAGACTTTCATTCTGAAATCCGCCAAGGGCTCGCGCGGACTTGTCGGTCGGGCGCCGAGAAAACGGGGCGGTAAACCCAAAAAGACCGGCACGTCGCCGGACGACTACGATATAGTTCTGATCGCGCGTGACCGCAGCGGTGCCACGAGTGATCAGATCCTCTACGACCTCACGGCACCAACGACCGCCGAAATCTTGAAGCCACTTGTCGCTCTGACGCCGTCCTTGTCAGTGACGGTCGAGACGCTTACGCGGCCTTCGCGCACGCCGAGAACATTCTGCACATCCCGATCATCATCAGCCGGGGCGAGCACGTCTATCGTGGCTTCCACATTCAGAATGTGAATGCCTACACCAGCCGCCTCAAGGCTTGGTTGCGACCGTTCCGGGGTGTGGCGTCCTGGTATCTGACGAGCTATCTCGGCTGGCGGCGCGCCCTCGAACGCCTCGGCGAGACCGTCACGCCCGAACGATGCCTGCAGACTGCTTACCGATCCACCTCGATATCATGACCGAACAGAGCCACTAAAAAGCGCTATAGGTAAGCGTTTCACGGCCAAGATGATCAGTTGGGTTCGCTTCAAGCACCGTATCGCAGCGCCCGCGCCTCCCACTGGAACGCTCCGCGTCGGCGACGTCGCGCGGCGCTACGGCATAAACCCGTCGGTCGTCTACTATTGGATCGAGTTCGGCGTCATCACCGTGCAAAGGAGAAAACCAGGCGTGCCCTACACCATCACAATCACCGACGATGCGGACCGCGATTTGCGCGATCGCATTGCTAAATCTTCCCGCATCAAGCCATTATTCCCAAATGCTTCTGCGAGAGGCGCAGTATGAGGGGCGCCTCGGAATACCGAGAGGACGCTCTCCGCCGTCGGGCTTCGGGATCAACACCCGTCGCACCGGTTGTGGCGATACGTCTTCTGTCGCAGGTCCTCGCGAAGGCCGGACAACCACTCTCCCGCCCTGCCGCCTCGATCATAGCGAACGTCACCCCGTCCACACCCGGCTGAACCCGCATTGGTGCGAGCCAGCGCATAGGCGTGGGCGAGAATGTCGGCACGCCAGACCTTGTCGTAGAGATGCTAGAAGCGGAAGTCCGGCTCCGCCTTCGCCTTGAGAAAAAGCTTCCTCTGCAGCGTCCGGATCTTTTCGGGTGTTGCCAGGCTCATCGCCAATCGCCTCATCCTCGACTGCTTCGAAAGCGCACCAGAAGTCAGGGCCCTTTCCTCCGCCGGCGTTACCCGGCTTCGCGCTCACTACGACCCTCTCCGACTCCCGCCCGGCCCGCCGGCTGACGCCGGCGTTGGAGGTGCGACCTCCAACCGGAACGGGTCTCCCCCGATTACCCGCATCACCTTTCCAACGTGCCGTGCCCATTACCCCGGCGGATCGAGACGGGTGCATCTGTCGATTGCTTCCCCATCCCACGCGGCCTTCCCCGTTATTCAGGCGGGTCGGCATCCGCAACTTCACTTTCGAGGCCTGCTCAGGCTTCACTCGCGTTACGGCCCACTGGATCGCTCAACCGCCCAAGGCGGCCTTTGTCGCAAGGCTTCGACCCGCCCGGTTACCCGGACAAACCGCTTGCCAGCTACCAGATCAATCGACAACTCTCTGGGTGGAACCTACCTCCACTGGTGATACGCGCCTTCGGGGCGCACTGAGAAGGTCGGGCCAACTTTACGGGCGCTTTCAACGACGACACGCACCAGCGCGACCCAATCGTCCACCAGTCGCCACCCGATGCGGCCTCGAACCCTGAAATCCCCGTCGCACGGCGGCGGCCGGGGTCAAGCGCCACACGGTCCCTCGAACGCTGGCGCTTGACCCCGTCCTCAGGGCCGCTCGTGCAGGGACGCGGGTGTCGAGGCCGCATCGGGCGGCTTGGCACTCGAGGACGACCCCATGTCAGAGAAACTATCCATCCATGATCGCATCACCGCAACGATCCTGAAACAGATCGCAGATAATCCCGGTGAGCCTGTCATGCCGTGGCACCGGCCGGCGGGCAGCGCACTGCATATCCCCAAGAACGCGACCACCAACAGCGCTTATCGCGGCATCAATATTCTGATGCTCTGGATCGCAGCTGATGTTCAACACTACCCAACCGGTCTGTGGGCCAGCTACCAGCAATGGGCAGCGACCGGCGCGCAGGTGCGAAAGGGCGAGAAGGCCACGCAGATCGTGTTCTACAAGCAGTTCGACGTTGAGCCGCATGCTGACAACGACGATGGCAAGCGGCGGGTGGCGCGCACGTTCTCAGTTTTTAATGCGGCCCAGGTCGATGGGTTCGAGGCAGCCGCATCCGAGCCTGTCGACCATGGTCCAGTGCAGCGCTCAGCAGCGTTCGCGCGTTTCGTCGCCGGAACCGGAGCAAAAATTGTACATGGAGGGCATCAAGCATTCTATGCGCTGGTGGCTGACACAATCACGATGCCGGAGGAGCAATCGTTCGTCGGCACACCGACGATGGATCGTGATCTTGGCTACATGAGTGTACTGGCTCATGAACTCGGTCATTGGTCGGGCGCGCGCCACCGGCTCGACCGCCAGCTTGCCAATCGCTTTGGCACGCATGCGCACGCGGCCGAAGAGATTATCGCCGAACTGACCGCAGCGTTCATCTGCGCCGAACTCGGGCTCGCCTCCGAGCCGCGCGCCGATCACGCACACTACATCGCGCACTATATGAAGCTTTTGCGCAGCGACGCGCGTGCGATCTTCACGGCGGCTGCCGCGGCATCGAAAGCCGCAAACTTTCTGTTGTCTCTGAGTAACCCTGTGGACACGTCATGCCCTGCAACATCACCGATATCGACCGAGCTCTCGGCATCCTGCGCTGAACCAACGAAAGCGACAACCTCGTCCCATTCGATCTCCGGCTTGTCCAGCAGGCCGTCAACGGCCACCTCATTGTGCAACGACGCCGTGCATTCGTCGCACTCTGGGCTCGTGTCGAGACAGGCTACCGTAGTGGGTGGCTGCACGGCAGTCGAGCACCTCGGCATGGCCCCCAACGGATACATCTGTTGGCGTAGCGCGATCATCGGCCATTTCGAAGCACACCTCCGCACGTCTGAGGACGGTAACCGCCAGGCGCTCAGGATCGCGCGGTGCTGACGCAGCCTCGAAGACCGCAGCGAGCCCGTGACAGCCACCACCGTCTGGTCGTGGCGCGAGCCCGGCTGACTAGCGCGGACACAGCACGTTTGTTTGCGGACCTCAGCGAGCCAATCGGCCGGCTGACCGCTTTCGTATGCCTGAAACCATCCCTTTGACCCTTCGTCACCAACAAGGACCACCCTATGACTATGACCACCACGCATGCGACCGCGCTCGTGCCGCTCGACCGGCTGATTGTCTCGTCGCTGAATGTGCGCAAGCATGCCAACAAGCACGTCGCCAGCCTAGCGCATGCCATCGCCACGACCGGATTGCTGCAATCACTTGTCGTGCGTCCTGCCGCTGACGGGACCTTCGAGGTGATGGCCGGTCAGCGGCGCTTGCGAGCGTTGCAGGCGTTGGCCAAGTCCGGCACCGGGATGGCTTTTCCAATTGATCCCGTCTCCTGTCTGGTCGTCGCTGGTGCCGATGATGCAGACGCCATCGCCCTCTCGCTGACCGAGAACATCGAACGCGCACCGATGGACGAACTCGACGAATACCAGGCGTTCTGTGCGCTGCTGAAAGCTGGCCGCAGCGAAGAACAGGTCGCTGCAGAATTCGGGGTTCCGCTTGCCACCGTGAGGAAGCGCCTGGCGATTGCGCGGCTGATCCCGCCGGTTCAACGCGCCTATCGTGATGGGCGGATCGATGCCAGCACGCTCCAGACCCTGACGCTCGCCACACGCAAACAGCAGGCCGAATATTTGGCGTTGCTCAACGATCCGAGCAAGAATGCGCCGCCGCACTACAAGCTTAGAGCCTGGATCTTAGGCGGCGAAGAGATCAGCATCGACGTTGCCCTGTTCCCACTTGAAGACTACTCCGGCGCAATCAAGACGGACTTGTTCGCTGAACAAGCCTACTTCGCCGACTCCGAAAAGTTCTGGCAGCATCAGACCCAAGCCGTCGAGGCGTTGCGGTCGCGCACGGTCGAGGCCGGGTGGGCCAACGTCAAAGTGATCGGCCCGCATGAGCGCTTTGAACACTGGCAGTATCTGGCGGTCTCGAAGCGCAAGGGAGGTCATTATGTCATTGAGCTGCGGGCTGACGGCCGCGTTGAGCAGCATAAGGGAATGCTGCCGCGAGCGCAGGCTCTGCGTGCGACGGCTCAAGGCGGCGCGGACCAAATCGGCAACGCCGCTGTCGATACCGAGACATCTGAGCCTCCGGCATCTGGCCGGCCAGAACTCAGCGGCCCGCTCTCCAACTATATCGACACCGTACGATTGGTCGCGGTCCGCACCGCTCTATTGACCAAGCCAGAGATCGCCCTTCGGCTGCTGCTGGCGCAATTGATCGGTGGTGCCCAGCATCTGACGGCAAAAGCCGAGCCGATGACACCAGCCACCGGCGACATCGCCGGCGCGCTGCAAGAACTCCCGGCCAGGTCCGTATTCGACACCGCGCGCACGGCAGCCCTCGAAGCTCTGGGCTACGACGGCACCGATCAAACCCTCGTCCAGCGACCCACATCACGGAATGCCGAAACACCGCGCATCTTCGCCAAGCTGCTGGAATGCGACGCCGCACAAGTCAACGGCATCCTTGCTGTGTTGGCGGCAGAGACTTTGGCAATCGGCACAAGCCTTGTCGACGAGGCGGGCAGCACGCTGAACACCGCGGTTGCCAGCACCTGGGCACCTGACGACGCATTTTTCGGGTTGATCCGCGATCGGGCCGTATCAATTGCGCTGCTAGCTGAGATTGCTCCTGAAAGCCCGCGACCAGCACTGTCGGCGACGGCCAAAGAGACAAGAGCGCGCATCCGCACTGCGCTCGCGCGCCGACCAGCAGCTAATCCGTGGACGCCAAAGTGGATGTCATTTCCTGCATCGGCCTATTCCGACCGGCCGCTGACATCACGGCCACGACAGGGGGCCTGATGCACTGACGGCGCGGCCAGGGTCGGACGATGATCTCATCCTGGTCGCGGTGTGCCTGAACTTGGACACGCCGTTGGCTCGATCCGAGCAGCACCGCCCTTCACTCAATTGCCGACGGTTTGGCGTCCAGAATTTTGAACTTCAGGAACTGATCATGACCCGCGACGATCTCGCAACCTTTCTGCGCATTGTGCCCCCCGAACAGCGAACTTGGCAGACGTTCGACGATGCCCGGCGGCCAGATGGCCGTGCACGCTGTGACCGCCGGCTGACGCGCGTGTTGCACGGGTCACTCGCAGCGGTCGAGCCGGTGCTGCGGCGCTTAAACGAACCGAGCGCTGGTGCCGGTGTTTATCTCAGCAGCAATCTGTGCGACGGCCACGGCCGCCGCACCGCCAACATCACACGCATCACGGCGCTGGTTGGCGATTTCGATTGGGGGATGCCAACGCACGCGCCGGTACTGCCGACGCTCGTCATCGAGACGTCACCAGGCAAATTCCAGGCCTGGTGGCTTCTCGGGGGTGACGATGCCCTATCACGCACAGAGCAGCGGGATCTCCATGCGCGACTGGTGGCCGACTTCGGTGCCGATCCGCGGGCGAGTGGCATCGCGCGTGTGTACCGCGTGCCGGGTTTCTGGCATCTCAAGCGGGAGCCGTTCCGCGTCCGCATCGCCGGTGGCACGATGAGTGCCGTCGGCCGGTCAGCGTTACTGGCAGCGTTCCCGCCGCTTCCAGAACCAGTCTGTGCGCCAACGCCGTCGCGCCCCGCGCTGCGCAGGGAAATCGGCACACCGGGCGCTGGTCGATTGACTGGTGGGCCCCAATCCAGTGGTCTGGAACGCCTGATCGCCCCACTGTGCGCGATTGCCGCCGACGATTATGCGACCTGGATTGTGGTCGGCCTTGCGCTGCACGCCGAGACCGGCGGCGGCTCTGATGGTCTGGCGTTGTGGGATAAGTGGTCGGCCAACTCGCCAAGTACCAATCCGGCGCATGCGCACGCCGCTGGGCTACGTTTAAACCAGCGAGCGGACACGCCGCCACCGCTGGCAAGATCTTCTGGCTGGCCGGGCGGCAGGGATGGCGCTGTAATCGCGCGGGGTCTGACAGATCTCCTTGCGTCTCAACCCGACCGAGCGGCCCCCGCCACAGAGGACCTGCGCAAGCAACATCGATGTAAAGGAGCCAGCACGGCACGTTGGTTGGGCGGGGTCGTGCAAGTTTCTGATTCTGGTGGCCGTTTCGTCAGAGCTCGTGCCTGTGCCGGTGTCGGCAGGCCGCACCATGGCGCGCAGTTCAGCTTGAACGGCTACCTTTCAGCGGCTTCGCTCGACGCGCAACAGGCGACTTCGCGGCAGCGGCAGCCTTTGCGATTGCTGTGGGTTTGGACTTGGGCTTCGATTTCGCGACTGTCGCTGCCGGAGGCGCGATGCGATCCGCGATTAACGTCACGGCATTCTTCGAAAGCTTCGCAGCCTCGGCGTACCGCGACCAGTCCGCAACAGCCGCCTGAACCTCGGCGAGGATGGCCGCGCCATTTCTCAAGCCGTGCTTCTTGGCGAGTGCGGTCAAATGCCCCACGCCGGGTGATTTTCCTTCACCCATGACCGTCATGCTCTGCTCGCCGCCCGGGCCGGATGAGAAGGTCAAGTCATAGGCAGGCGCAAGCGTCCACTGCCCGCTTGCATCATCGAGCAGGAACGAGACGTTTTTTGCGTGGTCATCCCGGTTGTGGGCGAGAACATTGAAGCACGCGAGACGGAACGCGTGCGCGACCTCGGTTACGTCTTTGGTGAGGATCTGCGTTGCCTTCAACAGTGCATCATAGTCGAGCGACGCTATGCGATGATCGGCGTGCAGCAATCCAGCCAGGCTGTGCATGTGGATGCGGCGGTCGCCGTCACGATCAAACCGTGTGACGCCGAAAAACCGCTTCTTCTTGGCCGTGAAGAGATGGGTCTCCGGCATGGCGACACCCGCCGCACGTGCCATCAGGCTATAAGCGTACTCGGTGGCTCCGACCGCCGCGTCATCCTGAGCGGACGGGAACTTGATCATCCAGTGCGCATAGCCATCGGGCAAGGTCGCCGGACCGTGCATGATCCGCTTTTTGTCGTCGCTGACCTGCGCCACGACCTTGGGTCGGGCACCGGCGGAAGCGCCGTTGAACTTCAGAAGTTTCTCGATGACCGCTCCCTCCTCGCCGTTGAGGACGGTTGCTGCGTCGCGGGCGATCGCGTCCAGTGCCATCATGACAGGCGCACGGTCACTGTTGCTCAGGTCCGGCTCATAGCTGAGCGCGCCCATGCCATGTTTTCCGACATGCGCCAGACGATCGAGCGGCGTCAGCTCCTGGCGCGCAATCCCGAGGCGTTCGACGGCGCGGTCCAGCAGAAGCCGCCCCCAGCCATCGGGCAGGCTGTCGTTGAACACGCCGAACAGACCGTCGAAGACGTGACTGTCATCGATCATCACACCTGAGCGCGTCGGCATTCGGAATGGTGAGATCTGCAGGCCCGTCGCCAGGAAAGCCGGATCGTACTCGAACAGAATGCGCCGGTTCTGCGCGGCCAGACGGCCGACCTTGCGGCGCTGCCGCCCGTCGAGAAAGACGTTAAGAAGACTGACCGGCCGATGCGTCACGCTATCCGGCCTTTCTTGCGCAGTACGGCTCCTGGCCAGAACCTCGTCGAGCGGCCGGCCGCTCAGTGATTGCGCATCTTCGGCGGCCAGTCCGTCGAAGTCGCGGAGGCAGTCGAGCACCAACGCCAGCCTGAGCAGTGACTCGAAGGAGATAAGCCCCATCCTCTCGAATCGCTTGAGGGAACCGAGGGCCACGCCGGACCGCTTCGCGAGGCCAGCTTGGGTCAAGTTGAGGGCCAGCCTGCGCCGCTTGAAGCGGTCGCTGACATCCTGCAAAACCTCACTTGACGACTTGATCGATAGGGTCAAAATATTGTCTCTATAGGCTAAATATTGCAGTTTTTAGATTATATATTGTCCCGTCAGAATAGCAAGTCTTGCTCAACCCCAAGCTGTTAATCACCCGTATGTTTACGCTGGCGTGGCTTGCCGATCTCCGGGAGATGGGAGGCCGCAGCGCCGATGCAGCACATCGCAAAACCATAACGACCACAACCCTGCTGTCGATAGAGGCGGCACCTCAATGAACGGTCGTACTTGTCGAGCGAAAAGCCGGATCAAGCTTTGCTGTCGGGATTGGCAACTGTGAGCGTGCTGGGTCCCGATCTTATCGATGACGTCCAGGTGCACGCTGACAACCGCCCCACACGCGATTATGGCGCACAGATAATTTCGATACAGGCTCAGGTGCGTGGCGACGCCCGATGACGGCTCAGGGCACAGGCGTGTGCGAACGCCACGAGCGCGTGCTCTTGCAGGTCAGGGCCACTCAAGTTGCGCCTCTCCTGAAACTTGACTTGATCACGCTGCTTTCCGGATGTCGACTTCGAAGCCGAGGGCGCGGATGCGATTGGCGAGGTTGCCTGTCGCCCGGGTGGGATTGTGTGGGCGTCTGTAGTCGGCTCCGAGGTCCTGGTAGAAGGTGCCGTCTTTGAGCATGTGGTAGACGACGCGCAGGAGCGCCGCGGCCACCGCTATCGCCGCTTTCTTCGGACCGCGACGGCTCTTGAGGCTCAGATAGCGGCTTTTGAAACTCGAGTTTTTCTTGCGGCCCGCCGCCATCGCCGCCTGCACAAGGACTGGCTTGAGCCACGGCGCCCCCTTGCGATTCGCGTCGAGCGTCGTTTGCCCGCGCTTTCATCCAAACGCGGGCACAATCCCGCCCACGAGACGAGATGATCGGCACTTGGAAACTGTGTCATGTCGACACCGATCTCTGCGATGATGATTTCAGCCGCCTTCCGCCCGATGCCGGGAATGTCCGTCAATCGCTCGACGGCGCACCGAAAGGGGCCAAGCGCGGCCTCCAGCCGCGCATCAAACTGGGCAATCGTCGCCTCGATCTGTTCAATGGTGGCCAGGTGCTGGCCGATCAGGAACCGATGATGGTCACGGATGCGCCCCGTCAGTGCCGCGATCAGAGCATCGCGCGGGGCAGCCAACCGCGAACTGCCGAGGTCTGCGAGACGCGTCGCATCACCTTCACCGGCCACGATCGCGTTGAGGATGCGGCGGCCGCTCATGCCTAAAATATCGGTGATCACCGACGCCAGCTTAATATTGGCTTCTTCCAGGACCGCCTGGATGCGTTGGGTGTGGCGTGCGGCCTCACGCGTCAGTTCCGTCCGCGTCCGGGTGAGGTCTCGAAGATCCTGGATAGGCTGCGGCGGCACGAAACTGGCGCGGATCAGACCGTGCGCTAAAAGATCGGAAATCCACGTCGCATCGTTCGTGTCGCTCTTGCGGCCGGGCACATTGCGAATGTGGGCGGCGTTGGCAAGGATCAGCGCAAAACGCCCCTCCAGGATATGCCAAACCGGCTTCCAGTAGACGCCGGTCGCTTCCATCGCAACGTGGGTGACCTTCCCCTCTTCAAGCCAATCGGCAAGCGCGAACAAACCGGACGTCGTCGTTATAAACCGCCGCACCTCCTGCTCGACACGCTTGCCGCGCACGATCCGCCGGCAAGCCACGATCTCCTTCTGATGCACGTCCAAACCTGCACATCGTCTCTGCATTGTCTTCATCACGCACTCCTTGAAAAAGGGCGGCCGGCGTGATGCCTCAGCGAACTGTACTCTCTCCTACGTGCTCCGGGCGCAGCGATCCTTGGCAAGACCGCCCCACCGTGGCGACAATCCTAAGTGCGCCAGAGGCTTCGGGATCAAACTTATCCTCGGGTTCGTAACACCAAGGCGTAGACGACCTCTTTGCCGGCCGCTTGCACCATACCCGTTTCATCGATCAAGGTGTGCGAAGCAGATGGAAACTTATCCCTGATGGCACGCCGCGCTTGTCGGCCAACCAAAACACGCTCACTTGCGCGCTTTTGGTTGACCTCTGTCGCTGAGGCCGGCGTGCCATGGGCGGGGGTCGCAACTTGGGAGCCCCAGACCATGACAGATGAGCACCGCACCTATGATCGCTGGTCCGACAACGACTTCGACCTGTCTTTGCAACCGCCACCGATCCCGCGCTTCCGAGAGCCGCCACTTTCGGCCGATGACTGCTGCGCGCTTGCGACAATGGCCGTCGCCGCGCGGATCATCACCAACACCCAGGCACCTGGTGTCGCGCGCACGCTACAACCCGACGAGCAGCGCTGAAAAAAAGAGGCGCGAACGCAAGAAGGCCCCCGCGCGCGGGGGCCTTCTTGCGTTCAACAGTGATGCACTATTGCTCCGGGCCGCCGCTACAAAATTGCTCCGGCGTTGACAGAGCGAAATCATCTATCCGCTGCCAGGGCATCCCATGCGCATTCACTGGTAGTCGCGGTTTGTGTTTCGGGATGTGGATGACCCAAACAGTCTTGCGGGTATCCGAGGACACGAAAGCTTCGATTTTCAGCCCGTTCACATCAAGATGAGAGCAGCGTCCAGCAAGACGCTGGCGGGCGTTGTCGGGAGCGTAGTCGCCGAAGATCTCAATCCCAACGACTTCGAGCGTCTTGTCCTTGACGCCTGGCACGAGGTGGCCGCCGTTGATGTTGGCAATGGCAGAGATGTAGCTCTCTACGTCATCGCGCTTCCGGCTGTTCCACCTGTTCTTTAAGTTCCTGAATTCCTTCCACTCGCAGGCCTCGTTCTCCTGCGGGTAGTGCTTACGAAGGTAAGCTGTCAGATCTGTCTCTGTCACGGCATGCCTCACGCGAACCGCGTTACTTCGACAGCCTAGCACACCAGCTTCACACTATGTAAAGTGCATAATTCCCAGCGAACGGGTTGAACGCACGAAGGCATAGCCAGCAGAACGCATTCTAAAATAGACAGCGTTTACTGACTCCCCGCCTGTGCCTCACGCAGTGCCTCAAAAACGTTATAGCAGGGCCCTCGAGGCACCTCGCGTTTCCGGGTACCGAGTGGCGCGCAGTTTGATGGGATGGAGCATTAGAGCCCGAAATACGGTGCTTTGCCGATCACAGGATCAGTTTGTGAGGCAGCGATGAGGCACTGATTATTTTAAGGCTGCGGAGATTTTCTCTTAAGTCATTGAAAACATTGGTGGGTGATGTAGGATTCGAACCTACGACCCGGTGATTAAGAGTCACCTGCTCTACCAACTGAGCTAATCACCCGAACCGCCACGAGCGGTGCACTGCAGCCCAATCGACATTGTTTAGAAGTCAGCCATTGAGCCAACTCAAAAACCTACGACGCAAGCCAGAGTGCGCATGAGCCCTTCAGCCCCGACGCGCTGACCGTCTAACACCACCTGTCGGGCTGTGTCCAGAGCTTCAAAAAATCGGCTCCAAAAGACTGTTCAAAACAGCCGGCGCGCAGCGGCCCAGCTGCGCCCCTAGCGACCGCCGTTGCCCAATGCCAAGATATGCCGCGCCAGCCGCCCCCTCTCCCGAACCTCTGCAAGGACTGCCATGGACCTCCGTCTAAACGGCCACAAGGTACTCGTCACGGGAGGCTCGAAAGGGATCGGCGCCGCCTGCGCCAAGGTGTTCTTAAGCGAAGGTTGCGCCGTGACCATAGTTTCGCGCGATGCCGCCAAGCTCGATGCAATGCGCGCTGAACTCGCGACACTGGGCGAGATTACAGCTTTCCCTGCTGATCTCTCCAAAGGCCCCGAGCGCGAACGCGTCGTGGCTGCCCATAGCGACACGACAATCCTGGTCAACAATGCCGGCGCCATACCCGGCGGCGGTCTGCTCGACATCACCATGGAGCGCTGGCAGGAAGCCTGGAGCCTAAAGGTCTTCGGCTATGTGCACATGACGCAGCTGATGCTGGCCCACATGAAACAGCGCAAGGCGGGCACGATTGTCAACATCATCGGCTCGGCCGGCCGCAGCCCGCGCTACGACTACATCTGCGGTGCCACCGGCAACGCGGCGCTGATGGCCTTCACCGGTGCGATGGGCGGCAAGTCGGTCGATTGGGGCGTGCGCATCTTCGGCGTCAATCCGGCAGCGACCCGCACGGACCGCATCATTTCACTCGCCAAGCAGCGCGCCAAATCCACCCACGGCGACGAGACCCGCTGGGAAGAGATGCTCACCAACCTGCCGCTTGACCGCCTCATCGAAAGCGACGAAATCGCCAACACGGCAGCGTTCCTGGCGTCACCCGCCTGCGGATACGTCAGCGGAACCGTCCTCGACGTTGATGGCGGCGGGCACTATCGCGGGTGAAGCCGAACGTGGGGCCGGAACTTGGTGACGGCCACTTTTTTCTGGCTTCAATCGCGCTTGTCGCTCCGCAGTCACCGAAAAAGGGGGCTGCCCCAATTTCGTTTATGCCGCAGCCCGTCCCGGCAGAACACGCTTTGCGAGATCGCGCAGTGCAAACGGCAGGCCGGTGAGCAACGTCTGCGTATAGCGCACATCCTGATAGTCGCCATTGAGCGAGACGCGCGGCAACGCCGTCAGTGAACCACAGTGCGCGGCGGTGAGGACGCCCTTCTGCGTAGTCACCGCCGTCACAAACCCAAGCGCACGCGCCATCTCGAATTCGCGCGGACCCGCGCTGCAGACATCGCCGAACGGATAACTAAAGTGCCGGACGGGCCGGCCGAGTTCAGCTTCAAGCCGCGCAACGCTCGCCGCCATCTCATGACGCGCCGCATTCGCGCCAAGCTTGGATAGCGCATAGTGCCGCTGCGTATGCCCGCCGATGGTCACCAACGGATCAGCGGCCAGCGCGCGCAACTCGTTCCAAGTCATCACCAGGTCACGGCACAGCGTTGACGTATCTACACCCGCCACGCGGCAAAGCTCAGCAACAGTCGCCCGCGCCACCGTTTCGTCGATCTTCCGCAAGCGCCAGTAAATCTCATGATGCGCCGCATCCTTCGCCGCCACCGTATCGGCCGGCATCGAAATTAGTTCGCCAGAGATCTCACACTCGACGTGTGCGAGCTTGGCAAGCGCCATCTCCAGCGCCAGCCACCACAAGTCGCCATACCCATCGATGTAGTCGGTAGGTGCATAAATCGCGAACGGTACGCCATAACGGCGGAACACCGGCGCAGCATGGATGAGATTGTCGCGGTAGGCATCATCAAGCGTGAAAGCGATAAACGGCCGTGCACTGCGCCTAGGATCCGCCAGCCGCGCCGCAACGTCGTCGAGCGACACCAGATCGAAACCCGCTTCCAGACACTGGCGAATCGTTTGCTCAAGAAACTCGGGCGTGATCTTGAGAATGCGGTTTGGCGAGAACGCCTCAGGCGTCTCTGGCCCGACCTGATGCAGCATCATGATCGCACCGGTGCCCGCCGTCATCGGCGCCATCAGGTGCCCGGCGCCACTGTAGTGCAGCGCGGACAAAGCAGCTTTCACGTATCGGGTGGTGCGGCGGCTCATGCAACGTGACCGGCTCTGGGGTGCAACAAGCGCACATCGACGAACCGACGTGCACCCTGACCCACATCAAGCAAGAACCGTGCACAGCGCGCCGCGCATCGCACCCGCGGCGCCCGTGCACGCCGCCAAATGGTAAAGAAAATCTAAATAGAGCCGCTTATGCCCCGATACCGCTTCGTGCAGTCCGCGCCCGTGGCACGACGGAGGCACCGCGCGCCGGCGCCGCGCCCGCACCCTCCGGCACCACCGATAGCACCGGCAGATCCGGCACATCGAAGCCCAGGAACGAGGCACGCCCGTCAGCGCCCGATCCAACAACGACCCCGACATCAAAGCGTCCTTGCACCGCCTCGAACAGATCGCGCGCAATCTTGGGCGCCGCAGACACAACAACGTAGTCATACATCTCATCGAGCGCATCGAGCACCATGCCAGCGCTATCGCCATTCACTGGACCAGGTGCAGCAGCACCCGCCACCAGCACGTCAAACCCTCGTTCGGGTCCGGGCTGAATAGCCTCATCAAGCGACACCGCACCCGCCAGCAGCTCCGCTGAGCCAGGCAGCGCTACACACCCCGTCACGCGCGCCAAGCCGTCTCCCGATCCAGCCCACCCGATCAGCAGAACGCGTGCCCGCGTTTCACCCAGGGCCTGCGCCAGCAGCAAGCCTTCGCGCGCGCCACCCGTCGGCGAGTTCGTCCCCGGCATCAGCACCCGATAGCCACGCGCACCCTGCGCCAACTGCACGATCTCCCGCGCCACGGCCTGCGGCGTCGCCGAATTCGGCATTGTGGCAGCTGCGCGCAAAACCTGCGGCGCCAGTGTCGCCGGCGCCCGCTCCGCCACAGCCATAGCCATAGCCACACCCGCGACTGGCACCGGCCGTGCACCACGCACCAGCTCCCGCGTCAGCATCAGCGCAAAGCCGAGGATAAACGTTCCAACCGCCGCCAGCGCCGCCATCATGCCGGTCTTCGGAAATACCTTCTCGTTCGACGGATAGGCCTCCGAAACAATTTCGACTTCGGCCGGTGCCGCCGCCGCGCTCACACTCGACGCCGCCGCCTCGTATTGCCGCTGCACGCGCTCGAGTTCGGTCCGCTTGGCTTTCGCCTGTGTCTCGAGTTGCGCCAGTCGAGCCGTATCCGGCGCCGACGAAACAACCGTCCTTTTCATCTCATCAACGCGGCGCCGGATGCCGGCTTCCCGATCCGCAGCAATCCGCGCGTCATTGCCCAGACTATCGACGACCTTCAACACTTCCGCCCGGATCTGGCTCTGCAGTCCGGCCAAGTCCGAATACAGCTGTTTCATGCGCGGATGACCGGACAACAACGTCGCCGACAATTCAGCAATCTGCCGCTCCAGCGTCACGCGCTGTTCTTCCATGCGCGGGATCAGCGTTGATTTCTGCACATCCGGATTGGCTGCCGCCATACCGCGCGCGCTCATTTCACGAGCTGCCTGCGCGCGCGCCTCTGCATCTCCGCGCGTTGTCGACGCCCGCGTCAGCTCAGCCGACAACTCTGATAGCTGCTGATCCTTCAGCTGCGTCGCCTGTGCACTGCCCTGGAACAGATTGGCCTTACCGCGGAACTCCGCCGCCTGCGATTCCGCTTCCGACGTTTCCCGCGTCAGCCGCGCCACATCGGGCGCCAGTTTGCTGCGCAGATCCGTATTTTCAACCACCGCACGCCCACTGAGACCATCGCGATAAAGTACTGCGAGCGTGTTGGCACAGGTCGCCGCAAACTTCGCATTCGACGACGTACAATCAACAATGATCGCGCGCGTCTCACGGACGGGATAGGCGCGAACGGCCTTAAAGTAGGCTTGCATCAGGCGATCTTGATCAGTCTCCCCGGGCTTGGGGCCGCCGAACCCGAATCCACGCAGCGTCCGGCCATAGAGGTCTTCCGGCTCCAGCGCCGCATTGAATTCCGGCCGCCGCGTCAGATCGAGCACCTTGGCCATCTTGATCGCCAGCTCCGTCGACATCAGGCCACGCACATGCGTGCCCACGGCTTCTTTGTCGGGCAGCCCAGCCGCGTCACCACCGCGGACCTTCAACTGCACCTGCGAGAGATACTGCGGCGCCATCGTCGACAGCACACCCACCGTCGAGGCCCCTGCAAGCGCGGCAAGCACTGCCAGCAATGGCAATCGCCGCGCAACAGCGCTCAGCACGCGGCCGAGGTCAATCGCGTCTGGTGAGGCGGTAGCAGACGAAGCCATGAAGTGTATCCGGACAGAACGGCAAAGTGAGGAACGCCGGTCCAGTAGACCGCGCCGAGGTTGCTTTTCACTTAAGGCGTCTTGAAATGAAGCACGCGCCAAGGCTTTTTTAACCGCCTGCACGCTACAACTGTCCTCACGTTCAGACTGAAGAGTGGTGTGAAGGGCTGGTTGCGATGTTCGCGCGCGTAGTTTTGATCGTGTCAGTTGTGGCAGCGCTGCTTGGCGGTTGCGCGCCCGCGCAACGCCATGCAAGCGCGCTTGGCGCCAACTGGGGCGACACCACCATCCTCATCGAAACCGCCCTGCCAATCGTTGAACCTGCAGGCACCGCCATCGCCGGGTGGGCGTCCTATACAATGCGCGATGCCAGCGCTGATCATGCACTCGTCAACGACGCCGGCGATCAAGATCACGGCCCCTACCGCCTCGACAGCGGCGATAAACTGCGCGTGTTCGTCTACGCCCAACCGAGCCTGTCCCGCATCTACACAGTCGATACCGAAGGCTTCATCTCAGTCCCACTCATCGGCAACCTGAAGGCGCGCAGTAATACAACCCGCGGGCTCGAAGGTGCCATCAAGTCCCGCCTTAGCTCAGAGTTCGTCCGCGACCCGCACGTCACTGTCGATATCCAGCAATACCGCCCTTTCTTCATCCTCGGTGAGGTCAAGGGCGCAGGGCAGTACCCTTATGTCGGCGGGCTGACGGTCGCCAGCGCGGTCGCCATCGCTGGCGGCTACTCTGAACGTGCCAATGAACGGAAAGTTCATATCACCCGGCGCATAAACGGTGGCATCGAACGGCTCGAAGTCCCTGCCGACGCCGAAGTGCGTCCCGGTGACACGATCCACGTCAAGGAACGCTGGTTCTGAAACGGACACACGTTCTGAAACGGGTCAGCCGTTCACACTGTGTCAGGTGAGAGCGCCAGTGCCCCAGGTTCGCGTGAAAGAGAAGCCGCTGAGCGGCCAGTTGAACATTCTCCATTGCCTGCGCGCGCCCGTCGGCGGGCTCTTCCGCCATGTTGTTGATCTCGCCGGCGCCCAAGCAGCGCTCGGCCATCGCGTCGGTGTCATTTGCGCGTCAGGTGGCGACACGTTGACCGAAACGCGCCTGCTCGCATTGACGCCGTCCCTGCGCCTCGGACTGCATCGCCTGTCGATGGGCCGCGACCTTGGCCTCGGCGATCTCCAGGCTTGGCGCCAAGTCGTCGCCCTCACACAAGAACTCGATGCCAGCATATTGCATGGCCACGGCGCCAAAGGCGGCGCCTACGCGCGGCTCGCAGCGCGCACGCTGAAGGCCGCCGGCCATCAGCTCGGCTGCTTCTACACGCCCCACGGCGGTAGCCTGCACTATCCGCCCTCAACCATCGCCGGGAAATTCTACGGCGCCCTTGAGCGGCAACTCGAACGCTACACCGATGGCCTGCTATTCGAGAGCCGTTTCGCTGGCGAACGCTATGCGCAGCAGATCGGCATACCGGCCTGCCCGTCACAGGTGGTCACCAACGGCCTGCTCGCCGCCGACTTCGAAATCATCACGGCCAACACCGGCGCTGCCGACTTTGTCTTTGTTGGCGAGCTCCGCCGCCTCAAAGGCGTCGACGTTGCGCTCAATGCGATCGCCGACGTGCGCCGTACGCGCCCGGTATCGGCCGTCATCGTCGGCGACGGCCCTGATGCCGCTGCCTTCAAGCAGCAGGCCATAAATCTCAAAATCAGCGACTGCGTCACTTTCCCCGGCGCCATGCGCGCCCGCGATGCGTTCGCCCTCGGTCGCGTGTTGCTGATGCCATCGCGCGCCGAGAGCCTACCCTACATCGTTCTGGAAGCCATCGGCGCCAGTGTGCCACTCATTGCCACGAACGTGGGCGGCATCCCCGAAATTATCGCCCCGGAACATGGGCCATTGTTGCCACCGGCCGACGTGCCAGCGCTCGCCCGAGCGATGCATCAGGCGCTTGCCCATCCCACACTTTTCAGAGCGAAGGCCATCGCTTTACGAACCGCCATCCAGAGCCGCTTCACCGTAAATGCCATGGCCACCGGCATCACAGGCTTCTACGCAGCACCTGAGCGCGCCAGCCGCGCAGCGTAAAAGAGAAGCCGCGCAGCGTAAAAATAGGCCGCACCCCCCTCATATTGAGAAGCGGTTAATACAGTCCCGAAATGGCATGATCCCTGCGTAGCAGACCGCAAACTCGCTCCATCACATGGACCGCCGGATCATGCACGCCGTCTCGACCGCCTCCCACGTTATCGCCGAAGCCAAGCGCGCCCCAGCGGCCAAGCGCCCGGCAGGTCCCGCCGTCGCGTGGAAATCCGCGCTCCCTGTGGCCGTCCCCCACGCCGCCCGCTGGCTCGAGGCGGCTGCCATCATGGTCACTGGTTACGCGTCGGCCCAAAACGGCACAGGTGCTGCCTTAAGTTCTCTCGTCCTTGCCGTGGCAGCCACCGTCCTGTTCCGCACCGCAGGCCTCTACACGCTGTCCGCGCTCGAAGCGCCACGCGCGACCTTGGGCCAGATCACACTCGGCTGGCTGACCTGCGTGCTTGCCTTTACGATCACTACCATCACAATCTCCCCAGACAGCACGTTGGCCGGCACCTGGCTCTCATCCTTTGCCGCCACCGGCGTCGCAGCCCTTGCAGCCTCACGCCTGACAATGGCCGTTGCGCTTCGCCGTCTTCGTCGCGCCGGCGCCTTCACGCGCACCGCCGTCATCTACGGCAGTGGTGGCGCCGGCGAAGCGCTCGCGGCAACTCTCGCCGCATCCGCCAATGCCGACATCCGCGTCGCCGGCCTGTTCGACGACCGTCACGACGGCCGCGAAGGTACACCCACGTCCGCCGCCCCACACCTCGGCGACCTCGCAGCTCTAAAAGCTTTCGTTCGCGAAAATTCCGTCGACGTCGCCATCATGGCGCTGCCGCTCGGCGCCGAAACACGCGTTGCTGGTCTTCTCCAGCGCCTCGCTGACCTGCCTGTCGACATCCGCCTCGCCGCCACCGCCTCAACATTGCAGCTCGCTCCCGCCGCCTATTCCTATGTGGGCGGCGTGCCGATGATCGACCTCGCCAACCGTCCCATCGCCGGCATCGATGCGATCGCCAAGCGCGCTCTTGATCTCGTCGTTGCCAGCCTCGCCGTCATCGCCCTCGCGCCCATCATGCTGATGGTCGCCGCCGCTGTGCGTCTCGAAAGCAAGGGCCCCGCGCTATTCCGCCAGAAGCGCTACGGCTTCAACAACGAGCTGATCGAAGTCTACAAGTTCCGCTCCATGTATACTGATCGCGCGGACGCCACCGCCTCTAAGCTGGTCACCAGGAACGATCCGCGCGTCACTCGCATCGGCCGCATCATCCGCAAATCGAGCCTCGACGAGTTGCCGCAGCTGTTCAACGTCCTGCGTGGCACGCTGTCGCTTGTCGGCCCGCGCCCGCACGCCGTCGAAGCCAAAGCCGCCGATCGTCTCTACCCGGAAGTCGTCGCCACCTACTTCGCCCGTCACAAAGTCAAACCCGGCATCACCGGGTGGGCCCAGATCAACGGTTGGCGGGGCGAAACCGACACCGCCGAAAAAATCCAGCAGCGCGTCGCCTTCGATCTCGACTATATCAGCCGCTGGTCGGTCGGCCTCGACCTCTACATTCTCGCCAAAACCCCGCTCGCCCTTATCAAAACTGACAGCGCATATTGAACCTGTTCAGTCGCACCGTCCCGGCCCGCTTCTTGCTGTGTCGCCTCCCATGACACGCGTAACCCAAATCAAACCAAGCGCTGCAGCGGCCCCGGTGATGAGCCTCACCCATCGGCTCGCACTCGCCGCCGTCGCGCTGACGATGGCCGGCGGCGCTATTGTCTTTACCGAACCCTCTCCCTTCGACGTGCTCGGTCTCGGCCTGCTCGTTCTGCTTCCCGCCATCGGCCTGGTTCGCACAACACCGCCGATGCTGCTCTACGCCGCCGCCATGCTCGTCCCGGTCGCCTGCGCCTTTTTGGCAATCCTCGCCGCCATCGATCCCAAGCGCGCACTCATCCACACCCTCGTCTCGCTGTTCCTTGTCTTGATCTCGCTGACACTCTCAGCCTTCGTACAGGCCTCACCCGCGCGCCACGCGCGCCTGATCATGCAAGGCACCGCCGCCGCCGGCCTCATCGCGGCCACCGCCGGCCTCATCGGCTACCTTGGGCTGGTCCCCGGCGCGTTTGAAATCTTCACGCTCTACGGCCGCGCCTCTGGCACCTTCAAAGACCCCAATGTCTTCGGTGCTTTTCTTGTCATGCCAGCTCTCTACCTGTTGCACGTGATGCGTCAGTCACATGGGCTGAAGGCCGTCGCCACGCTCGCCGGCTTCGTCGTGCTATCGCTCGCAATCCTGCTGAGTTTCAGTCGCGGCGCCTGGTTCGCTCTCGCCTTCGCAGCGGCACTCTACGCATACCTGTCGTTTGTCACCGCCGAAACCTCCGGCATTCGCGTGCGTCTGGCGCTCGGCGTCAGTGGCATCGCCGTTGCCACAGTTTTGTTGATCACGGTCGCGGTGCAGTTTGATGCCGTCGCCGACTTGCTCGCCCAGCGCGCCACCCTCACCCAGAGCTACGACGAAGGCCCCGATGGCCGCTTCGGAGGCCAGATCAAAGCGCGCGCACTTATCCTCTCACATCCGCTCGGCTTAGGCGCGCAGCAGTTCGACACCTACTACCACTTGGAAGAAGCCCACAACGTCTACCTGTCGATGTTCATGAACGCCGGCTGGCTCGGCGGGTTCGTGTTCGCATTGATGGTCGCCGGCACCGTCATCGCCGGTGCACGGCACGCCTTCTCGCGCGGCCCCACGCAAGGTCTATTTCTTGTCGCCTACGCCGCCTTCGTTGCCCACGCGCTGGAAGGCTTCATCATTGATCTCGATCACTGGCGGCACTTCCATGTACTGATGGCACTCTCGTGGGGGCTGATGCTGGCTGAGCGCGCAACCGTCCCACTGCCACAACGGGCGCACATCCGCGTGATGCGTGCAGTGCGCCCATTGCACGCATCTCACATGGCGTCGTAGTCGACCACCAACGTCTTCGTCGTCGCCACAGCCTGGCACGTCAAAACGAACCCGCGCTCCATCTCCCAAGCTTCCAGGCTGTAGTTGACCGTCATCGTCACCGTGCCCTCGACGACCCGCGCGCGGCATGTCGAACACATCCCGCCCGTGCACGAATACGGTGCCTTGATCCCGGCCTTCAGCGCCGCCTCCAGCACATGCTGTCCCGGCTCCAGCACAAACGTGTGCCGCTGCCCGTCCAGCACGGCAATCGCATCGATAGCACCCGCCGTCCGAACCGCCGCCACTTTCGCAACCGGCGCAGCCACCACCCCTTGCGGCGCAACGCCTCCGCTGCGTCCCGCAAAAAACTCATGCTGCACCATGTCCCGCGCCAACCCCAACTCGAACAGCGCGTTGCGCGTCTCCTTGATGAAACTCCCCGGCCCGCACAGCAACGCCCGGCTCACGGAGCGGATGTCAATGCGCTTCTCCGCCAATGCCTTCAGCTTCTCGCCCGTCAACCGTCCAGCCAGCAACGGCGTTTCCGCTTCCCCCGCACCCGACAGCACCCGGATCACATCCAGCCGCGCCGGATACCGGTCCTTCAGATCCTCAACCTCATCAAGAAACATCGCCTGCCCCAGCGTCCGCGTCGCATAGATCAGCGTCACCCGCGTCTCGGGTTCCTGCTCCAGCGCCTCTATCGTCATCCCGAGAATAGGCGTGATGCCGGCCCCACCTGCGATCATCAACAAATGTCGTGCCGCACCATCGCCCGCCGGCAGCACGAAGCGCCC
The DNA here is from genome assembly GCA_963847145.1 of uncultured Alphaproteobacteria bacterium. GTDB lineage: Bacteria > Pseudomonadota > Alphaproteobacteria > Rhizobiales > Hyphomicrobiaceae > JABFRJ01. The sequence continues at coordinate 114,822 of CAWJYN010000006.1, read as the reverse complement.
TTGCGGCGCCGCCACCTCCAGGGCATCGCCCGCTTTCAACGCTTCATTCGCCCAATTCGAGAACGCACCACCTGCGATGCGCTTGATGCCAACGCGTAGCGGCCCACCCCGCCCCGAGCAGATCGAATAGGTCCGCCGCTGCTCCACGCCGTCTATTGTGGCGCGCACGGCCATGTGTTGACCCGGCTTGAACACGAACGCATTGCGCGCAGCCTCCGGCACCGCAAACACGATCTCGATCGCGTCACCCTCGAGCTTCCGCGCGGACGCGATCTTCAACTTGTGAAATGGTTCGCTCATCGTCACCGGTGACATTTGAAATAATCGAATGGCTCGCGGCAGCTCTTACAGCGCCACTGCGCCTTGCACGCCGTCGATCCGAACTCAGAAACCTTCACCGTCTGCATCGATCCGCACATTGGGCACGCCACAACACCATCGTCGAACAACGCACCCGGCACAGTTTTGTTCGGCGGCGCAATGCCATAGGCCCGCAACTTTTCGCGGCCCGCCTCTGTGATGTCGTCCGTGGTCCATGCCGGCGACAGCACCGTCTCAACCCGCGCGCCGTGCACGCCAGCATCCAACAACGCCACTTCCACCGCCAACTGGATCGCCGCCGTCGCCGGACACCCCGTATACGTCGGCGTCAGCGTCACGACCACACGGCCATCCCGCCGCCCAACCCCACGCAACACACCGAGTTCTTCCAGCGTAATCACCGGCACTTCCGGATCCAGCACCGCCGCCGCAATACCCCACGCCCGCCGCACCTCTGCGTCGCCCGTCATTCCAACGACTATCGCCGTTTCAGTCGTCACCCGCCACACTCACTCTCTTTCGTCATCCCGGCGAAGGCCGGAACCCACGACAACGCGCTAAGCCCGCGGCCGACTGTTCAACCATCTACCACACCGCCCCCGGATGCTGCCGCGCCAGCACTTGCATCTCTGCCAGCAGATGATCGAGCATCTCAGTGTGCCGTCCAGCACGCCCACCACTCTGCATCCCGCGATCCTTCGGCCGCACCAGCGTTGCCTCGCGCAATACCGCATCAACCGTTGCAGTCCAGGCCGCAACCAGCGTCGCCCGGTTTGGCACGATCCCTTCGCCGGCCAGCGCCCGCTCGCCCTCGCTCATCTCGAACATCTCGCCCGTATAGCCCCACAACTCCTCAAGCGCATCCGTGACGCGCCGCTTGCTCTCTGCCGTGCCGTCACCAAGCCGGATCATCCACTCGGACGTATGTCTGAGATGATAGGCCATTTCCTTGACCGCCTTCGCCGCGATCTCCGCCAGCCGCGCGTCCTTCGATTGTGCCAACGCCTGGAAATACGGATGCACAAACGCCGCATACAAAAACTGCCGCGCCATCGTGTGCGCGAAATCGCCGATCTCCAGTTCCACAATCAGCAAATTGCGATAGCCCGCAGCATCGCGGAAATAGGCGAGATCATCCTCGCTGCGCCCTTTGCCTTCGACTTCGCCGGCATAGCCATAAAACAAGCGCGCCTGCCCGATCAGATCGAGCCCGAGGTTCGACAGCGCAATGTCTTCTTCCAGCATCGGCGCTGTGCCGGACCACTCTGACAGCCGATGCCCCAGCACGAGTGCGTCATCCGCAAGTGCGAGCGTCAGATCGAAGAGAGGTGCGTGAAACATGTTTGTCCTGAAGTATCAGCGGCAACAAGGCAATCAGCAGCGGGCAACAGAATTGCCAATCGCTGCCACCCCCCTATCGCCCATTGCCCATTGCCTAATGCCCATTCCCCATTCCCCCCTCACATATGCCCCACCTCATCCGGCACGTCATAAAACGTCGGATGCCGGTAGATCTTGCTCCCTGTCGGTTCAAACATCGCGTCCTTGTCACCCGGATCCGATGCAATAATCGCCGACGATGGAACCACCCATAACGACACGCTCTCCCCGCGCCGCGTATAAACATCCCGTGCCGCCTGCAAAGCCATCGTCGCGTCCGGCGCATGCACAGACCCACAATGCTTGTGCGGCAACCCCGAACGGCTCCGAATAAACACTTCCCAGATCGGCATCGCAGCTTCAGTCATCGGCGATATCTCGTCCTTATCCGGGCACATTGCGAGGAGCGCAATTCCACCATGGGCAATTGCCGTGTTGGTCGCGCACCCCACCGGATCCTTTGCGCGCTCTTCGGCGCGCAAAGGATCCGCTCGTTTCGTCTTGGCCGCGAAGTCGGCCATCCACGACAAGCCATCACGAAACATCTGTCAGTGGCAAGGTGACGACGATGCGACGTTAGCGCGTTTCGACAAAAGCCGATCTTCTTGCCGAGTGCCGACAACCGCAGGCGCAGTAAACCCCGAGCGCCGCCACCTGCCCGAAATTTACCATTCCACCCATCAAAGATTGCAATCTCAATACGTTTCGCGCTATATTCAACGACTGCGTCCTCCCCCGGCCGCAATTGAGGTATTCTTTAGGCACCCGACGGAGACGAGACAGGGCAGCGTTCTTAACAGTGAGACCCGGCGCCACCCATCGGCAGCCGCCACTGTAAGACGCAACCATTGCCCAGACCGTCAAAAACCGCCAGCCTGCCATACCGGACGACACCCCCCGCGCGCCCGAAAGGCCCGACCCTGTGAACACCCTCTTCAAACGCCTGATCGGTACGCTTCTGGCCCTTTCGGCCATCGGCGTGGTGGTCTATGCGTCCAATAAGGAGGCCCCCCTGAAGGGCTTGGCTGGCGGCTTCGGCAAACGCGGTGGTGGCGCCGGTGCTGCTGGCGGCGAATTCCCTACCCCCGTCCTCGTCGGCGAAGCCAAGCTCGCCGATCTTCCCGTCCTGCTCGAAGGCGTCGGCACCGTGAAGGCGCTCAACACCGTCACGGTCAAATCGCTCGTCGAAGGCAAGATCCTTAAATTCAATTTCACCGAGGGCGAGTTCGTCAAGAAAGGCGACATTCTCGCCGAGATCGACGCCGCCCCCTATCAGGCCTCTTACGATCAGGCCGTCGCCAAAAAACTCGTCAACGAGACCCTGCTCGGCAACGCCGTCCGCGATAGCGAGCGCTATGGTAAAGTGTCCGCCGGCGTCATCTCGCAGAAAGTCATCGACACCCAAGAAGCCTTGGTCCGTCAGCTCAAAGCCCAGGTCGCAGCCGACGCCGCCGCCGTCACCAGCGCCAAAACCGTGCTCGACTACACCAAGGTCATCGCGCCCATTGGCGGCCGCACGGGCATTCGCTTGGTTGACGAAGGCAACGTCGTCCGCACGTCCGACCAAGCCGGTATCGTCGTGCTGACACAGCTGCAGCCCATCACCGCCGTCTTCACCCTGCCCCAGCAACAGCTGCCGCAAATCGCCCGCGCCATGGCCACCGGTGCCATCACTGCCGAAGCCGTCGACGGTGACAACAAGCTCGTCCTCGACACCGGCGTGCTCAAGGTCGTCGACAATCAGGTCGACCAGACCACCGGCACCATCAAACTCAAGGCCGAATTCCCCAACGCCAAGCTTCAGCTTTGGCCCGGCCAGTTCGTTAACCTGCGCGTCCTCGTCGACACTCAGAAGCAGGTCGTCGTCGTCCCCACACCTGCCGTGCAACGCGGCCCCACCGGCATCTACGTTTTCGTCGTCAAGCCTGACAACACGGTGGCCCAGCGCGTCGTCACGACCGGCATGCAGACCGACGCTGTGTCCGTCATCCTCACCGGCGTCACGCCCGGCGACCGCGTCGTCACCACCGGCTTCGCCCGCTTGCAAGACGGCGGCAAAGTCTACGTGGCGCCAAGCGCCGCCCCCGCGGGTCCAGGCGGCGTCACAGCACCATCAGCCGCATCGCCATCACCCGACCCCGCCACTGCCGCCAAGCGCGGCGAAGGCAAAGGTGAAGGCAAACGCCGCCGTGACGGTGCCCCCCCGTCAAGCGCCGAGGCACCCGCTGGCACGCCCAAGAGCGCCACCCCATGAGCTCAGCGCCGCGCCCCCCCGGCGGCGATCCTCTCGCCGATATCCACCCCGCCGATCTCGACATCTCCAACCACGGCACCGGTCTCAGCGTCTCTGAGCCCTTCATCCGGCGTCCCGTCGCGACGTCGTTGCTCGCTCTTGCATGTGTCCTTGCGGGCTGGCTCGGCTATCTGTGGCTGCCTGTCTCATCGCTCCCCCAAGTCGACTTCCCCACGATCCAGGTCACCACCCAGCTGCCCGGTGCAAACCCGGACACCATGTCGAACCTCGTCACCGCGCCGCTTGAGCGCCAGTTCGGCCAGATCCCGGCGCTGACGACGATGACCTCGTCGTCATCCTACGGCATCAGCCAGATCACCTTGCAGTTTTCACTTGATCGCGACATCGACGCCGCCGCGCAAGATGTGCAAGCCGCCATCACCGCCGCTGGCTCCACGCTCCCACGCACCCTCCCTTATCCGCCGCTCTACGCCAAGGTGAACCCCGCCGACACCGCCATCGTCACCCTCGCGCTCACCTCCGCAACGCTCTCCCAGCGCCAGCTCTCTGATCTCGCCGACACACTGATTTCCCAGCGCCTCGCCTCTGTCTCCGGCGTCGGTCACGTCTCCGTCGAAGGCGGCATCAAACCCGCGATCCGCATCCAGGCCGATCTCGCGCGCCTGTCGTCCTACGGCCTGTCGATGACCGACGTGCGCACTGCCGTCATCGCCGCCAACGTCTCCGGCCCCAAAGGCTCCCTCGACGGCCCCGCCCAGTCCTACACCATCGCCGCCAACGACCAGATCACCAGCGCCGACAGCTACAAGTCGATCATTGTCGCCTATCGGAACGGCGCGCCCATTGTCCTTGCCGATGTCGCCCAAGTAGTCGACGGCCTGGAGAACACCAAAGTCGGCGGCTGGTACCAAGGCGTCCCCGCGGTCATCGTCAACGTCCAGCGCCAACCTGGTGCCAACGTCATCGAGACCGTCGACCGCCTCAAGGCCGAGCTGCCCAAGCTCGCGCGCGGCATGCCCGCCGGCGTCAAACTCGAAGTCGTCCACGACCGCACCGACACCATCCGCGCCTCGGTCCGCGACGTGCAGTTCTCGCTCGTCCTCGCCACCATCCTCGTCGTCCTCGTCGTGCTCGCCTTTCTCCGCTCGGTCCGCGCCACCATCATTGCCGGCGTCGCGCTGCCCGTCTCCCTCATCGCCACCTTTGGCGTCATGTGGATGTGCGGCTTCAGCCTCGACAACCTCTCCCTCATGGCGCTCACCATCGGCACCGGTTTCGTGGTCGACGACGCGATTGTCATGATCGAGAACGTCGTCCGCCATCTCGAAGATGGCGACGGCCCGCTCGAAGCCGCTCTCAAAGGCGCACGCGAAATCGGCTTCACAGTCATCTCGCTCACGCTGTCCCTTATCGCCGTCTTCATCCCGCTTCTATTCATGACCGGCCTCGTCGGCCGCATGTTCCGCGAATTCGCACTCACCCTCACCATCGCCGTCATCGTCTCAGCCGTCGTCTCGCTCACGCTCACGCCAATGATGTGCGCCATGCTGTTGAAACGCGTCACACACGCCCACGGCGCCAACCCCACGCCCGGCTTTTTCGCCCGCGCCACCGACGCCACCGTCGATTTCTACATGCGCACGCTGCACGTCGTGCTGCGCTATCAGCGCACCACGCTACTGGTCACGTTTGGCACTTTGCTGCTGACGATTTTCCTCTACGTCATCGTCCCCAAGGGCTTCCTTCCCCAGCAGGACACGGGTCTCGTCACCGCCGTGCTCCAGGCTGGTCCCGAAGTGTCCTTCGACGAGATGACGCGTCTGCAAGGCCTCGTCGCCACCGAGATCCGCAAAGACCCTGACGTCGCCGGCGTCGTCTCCGTCATCGGCGTGTCGTCGCTCAACGCCACCCCCAATGCCGGCTCGCTCAAGATCACCCTGCGGCCGCGCGGCAAGCGCACCAGTCTTGCCAACGACATCATCAACCGCCTCGAATCCGCCAGCGCCCAGATCCCTGGCGTCACGTTGTTCTTCCAGTCGGTCCAAGAAGTGCAGATTTCCACGCGCCAGACCCGCGCCCAGTACCAGTTCACCCTCACTGGCTCCGACGGTGCCGAAGTCAACAAATGGGCCGAGCAGCTGCGCGTCGCACTTGCTACGTCGCCCATTCTCCGCAATCTCACCATCGACACCCAGGAGGGCGGCCTCCGTGCCTTCGTCCGCCTCGACCGCGACACCGCCGGCCGCCTCGGCGTCTCCATGGCCGCACTCAACGACGCCCTCAACGACGCCTTCGGTCAGCGCCAGATCTCGACCATCTACGCTCAGTCCAACCAATATCGCGTCGTGCTCGAAGCCATGCCGCAATACCAGTCCGACCCCGCTGCTCTCGGTCGCCTCTACGTGCCCTCCGTCACTGGCGCTCAGGTGCCGCTCTCATCTCTTGCTAAAATCGAACGCACGCAGGCCCCACTAACCAACAATCACCAGGAACAGTTCCCGTCGGCCACGCTCAGCTTTAATCTGGCTCCCGGCGCGTCGCTTGGTGACGCAGTCCAAGCCATCGACGCCGCCGAGAAAGCGCTGCAGATCCCCGGCCTCATCATCGGCACCTACTCCGGCGATGCCGCCGAATTCTCCAAGTCTCTCGCTAGCCAGCCGTGGCTCATCCTTGCCGCCATCGTCACCATCTACATTGTCCTCGGCGTGCTCTACGAAAGCTTCATCCACCCCTTCACCATCCTCACCACGCTCCCCTCTGCCGGCATTGGCGCAGTCCTCGCGCTGATGATCTGCCGCATCGATCTCTCGCTCGTCGCCCTCATCGGTATCGTGCTGCTGATGGGCATCGTCAAAAAGAACGCGATCATGATGATCGACTTTGCGCTGGAAGCTGAGCGCACGCGTGGCCTCACACCCGAGCAATCCATTCTGGAAGCCGCCCAACTCCGCTTCCGTCCCATCATGATGACCACACTCGCCGCTCTGTTCGGCGCGCTCCCGCTCGCGCTCGAAAACGGCACCGGCGCCGAACTCCGCTATCCCCTTGGCGTCACCATCATTGGCGGCCTGCTGCTCTCCCAGCTGCTCACCCTCTACACCACCCCCGTCATCTACCTCGCCATGGAACGCCTCCGCGCCCGCCTGATGGGCACGACCAACAACGCACTGCCCATAGCCACTCCCGCCACCGCGCGCGTCACGCGCCAAGCCGCGGAGTAAAAGCGATGCACGAGCCAACAAACGCGATGGAGTCCCCTCTCCCCGTCCTTCACGGGGAGAGGGTTAGGGTGAGGGGCGGCCGCGATAGACAGGCAACGCATTTGGGATCAAATCGATCTCTTCTCGATCATCGCCAACAGGTGATCCAGCACGCCATCGAGGTTATTGAAGACGTCATCGTTGTGCGCGCGAAATATGCAAAAGCCATTGCGCATAAGATAGGCCGCGCGCGCGCGATCACGTTGGAGTTCGTCAATGGTGCCGTGCGTTGCGCCATCAATCTCCACGACAATCTTGTGTGCACGGCACAGGAAGTCGACGTAGAACGCGCCAATCGGCGCTTGGCGAACGAACTTAAGCCCGCCCAATTGCCTGTTTCGCAATTTGGACCAAATCAAATCCTCGGCGCTCGTCGCATTCGCTCTAAGCGCACGCGCGCGATTTGTGCGCCAAGGCTGAGCGCGCCGCACACGATCACTCCACTTTTGCAGCATCGGCGTCTGTCGCCGCCCCTCACCCTAACCCTCTCCCCGTTCGCGCTGAAACGCGCGAGCAGGGAGAGGGGACTTCTTCGCTTTTCGATTGCAACAGTAAATGTCGACCTAATCAATCCCCTCACGCGACGCGACGCTGCATGGTCGAGTGGATGGATGATCAAGAGTACAATCCCGGGCAAATCCCCTCTCCCCGTCCTTCACGGGGAGAGGGTTAGTACGAGCGACTTAATCAATCCCCGCACATTGCGTGACACTGCATGGTCAAGTGGATGGATGATCAAGAGTACAAATACGGGCAAATCCCCTCTCCCCGTCCTTCACGGGGAGAGGGTTAGGGTGAGGGGCGGCCGCGAGTCTTGTCGTCGCAACAGCTCCACCCCTACTCACAATTCGCAATTCGCCATCCGCTCGCGCGGAGCCACCCCATGAACGTCTCGCGCCCCTTCATCCTGCGCCCCATCGGCACGACGCTGCTCGCCATCGGCCTGACCTTGGTCGGTCTCGTGTCCTACGCGTTCCTGCCCGTCTCCAGCCTGCCCAACTTCGCGATTCCCTTCATCAACGTGTCCGCCAGCCGCCCCGGCGCCGATCCCGCCACCATGGCCGCGACCGTCGCCGCCCCGCTTGAACGCCGTCTCGGCGAGATCGCCGGCGTGACCGAGATCACGTCCTCCAGCGGCCTCGGCTCCACCCGCATTTCCCTCGTCTTCGACCCCAAGCGCAAAATCGACAACGCCGCCCGCGACGTGCAAGCCGCCATCAACGCAGCCCTCGCCGACCTCCCCAGCGACCTCCCAACCCTGCCCGCCTTCCGCAAGGCGAACCCCAACGCCGCGCCCATCATCATCATCGCGCTCACCTCGACGACGATGCCCGCCACCGCGCTCTTCGACGTCGCCGACAGCGTCATCGCCCAGCGCATCGCGCAGGTGCAGGGCGTCGCTCAGGTCAACATCTCCGGCGCCGACCAGCCCGCCATCCGCGTCAAGGTCAATCCGGCCCAACTCACCGCCCTCGGCCTTTCCATCGAGGACGTGCGCGTCGCACTCACCGCCGCCAACATCGTTACGCCGCTCGGCGCCATCGACGGCACCACCACACTCACGGCCATCGAAACCAACGCGCAGCTGCTCACCATCGACGACTACAAGCGCCTCGTCATCAAGGCCGCCAATGGCACCGTGGTAAAACTGTCAGATGTCGCCGAAGTCGTCCAAGGCACCCGCAACAGCCGCACCGTCGCGACCTTCGACCGTCAGCCCTCCGTCCTGCTCTTCGTCACCAAGGAGGGCGAGGCCAACGTCATCGACACCGTCGACCGCGTCAAAGCCCTGCTGCCGGAGATCCAGAAATTCGTCCCCCAAGGCATCGACTTCACCATCATGAGCGACCGCACGCTCACCATCCGCGCCTCCGTCAAAGATATGGAGTTCACGCTCACCCTCGCCATCATCCTGGTGATGCTGGTCGTCTTTCTCTTCCTCCGCCGCACCAGCCCCACCATCGCCGCCGGCATCACTGTGCCGCTGTCCCTCGCCGGCACGCTCGGCTGCATGTGGCTTGCCAACTTTTCCATCAACAATCTCACCCTCATGGCCCTCGCCGTCTCGGTCGGCTTCGTCGTCGACGACGCCATCGTGATGATCGAGAACATGTACCGCAATCTCGAACGTGGCCTCACACCCATCCAGGCAGCACTCGCTGGCGCCCGCCAGATCGGCTTCACCGTCATCTCAATCTCGCTGTCGCTGCTCGCCGCCTTCATCCCCTTGATCTTCATGACCGGCATCGTCGGCGGTCTGCTGCGCGAGTTCTCACTCACCCTCGCCTTCGCCATCATCGTCTCGACCATTGTCTCGCTGTCCGTTACGCCGATGATCTGCGGCCACTTCGTCAAGCAAGCCGCCAGCCCCACCGCCACCCTCTTCGACCGGATCATCGAGGGCACGCTGGGCGCCCTGGAACGCGCCTACGCCAACACCCTCGCCGTCGCCATCCGCTGGAAGTGGTCGACCTTGCTCGTACTTGTCGTCGTGATCGCCGCGACCGTGAACCTCTACATCAAGACGCCAAAAGGCTTCTTCCCGCAGGATGACGCCGGTCTCATCTCCGCCTCCACCGAAGGCGCCCCCGACGTCTCCTTTGAGCGCATGAGCGAGCTGCAATCAAAGCTCGTCGAAATCGTCATGCGCGATCCCGCCGTTGCCCACGTCGGTGCCTCCACAGGTTCGTCGTTCTTCAATGCCACCGCCAACGCCGGCCGCATGTTCATCGCCCTCAAGCCGCTCGCCGAGCGCAACGGCCAGACCAGCCAGCAGATCATCGACCGCCTCCGCCGCCCGCTCAACTCCATCTCCGGCATCCGCACCTTCATGTACGCTATCCAGGACGTCCAGGCCGGCGGCCGTCAGTCGAAATCGCTCTATCAGTTCACGCTCTGGGGGCCCGATGTCGACGAACTCTATGCCTCCGTCCCCAAGGTTCTCGAACGTGTCCGCAAACTCCCCAATCTCGTCGATGTGACCACGGACCGCGAGCAGGGCGGCAGCCAGCTCACCGTCACCATCGACCGCGTCGCTAGCGCGCGCCTCGGCGTCGCCACACAAGACATCAACAACGCGCTCAACAACGCCTTCGCCCAGCGCCAGGTCTCGCTGATCTACGGCACCCGCAATCAGTACCGCGTCATCCTTGAAGTCGACCCGCGCTACCAACGCGATCCGTCCGACCTCTCCCGCGTCTATGTGCAAGGCGCCAAAGGCGTCGAAGTCCCGATCCTCAACGTCATCAAGATCGAGCGCGGCTTAGCCCCGCTCGTGGTCAATCACCAAGGCCCGTTCCCCGCCGTCACCATCAGCTACAATCTGAGTGAGGGTGCATCACTTGACGAAGCCCGCACCGGCATCAACCGCGCCATCGCCGAACTTGGGCTTCCCGAAAGCATTCGCGCCGAAGCGGCGGGCGACGCGAAAGCCTTCGCCGCCGGCGCTGGCGCGCAGCCGCTCTTGCTGCTCGCCGCCCTGCTCGCCGTCTACATCGTCCTCGGCGTGCTCTACGAAAGCCTCGCCCACCCGCTGACGATCATCTCGACACTGCCATCCGCCGGCCTCGGCGCCCTCATCGCGCTGCAGCTCTACGGCATGGAGCTGTCGCTCATCGCCTTCATCGGCATCATTCTCTTGATCGGCATCGTCAAAAAGAATGGCATCATGCTCGTCGACTTCGCGCTCGAAGCCGAGCGCACCCGCGGCCTCTCGCCGGAAGCCGCCATCTTCGAAGCCGCCCGCGTCCGCTTCCGCCCCATTCTCATGACCACGATGGCCTCGCTGCTCGGTGCCATCCCGCTCGCCATCGCCACCGGCCCGGGTGCTGAGTTGCGCCGCCCCCTTGGCATCACCATTATCGGCGGCCTCGTCGTCAGCCAGATCCTCACCCTCTACACCACCCCCGCCGTCTACCTTCTCCTCGACCGCCTCCACCGCCGCCTGACTGGGCGGAGCAAGGCCGCTGTCTCGCCGTCACTCGCACCCGCGGAATAATCGCCGATGCCGTAGGTTGGGTTAGCGCCGGCAAAAAGGCTGTGATTGTCTCCGTCGCCGCAAGCGCGTAACCCAACCTCGCTTACTCCAGAGCGGCGAAATTTGCACCGCCCACGAACCGTTGGGTTACAGCGCGAAGGCGCCTAACGCCAACCTACACTGAGACTGACCGATGCGCCGAATGTAGGTTGGGTCAAGGCGTGAGCCGCGACCCAACAACCACAGGCGAGATCTAGAAGATGTTGGGTCGCGGCCGAAGGGGCCTTGACCCAACCTACACTCTGCCACCGCGTCGAGCCATGAGTCGGCATTAACGAAGGCTGGCGCAACCCAACCGACTCCTTCACTTCCTCGTCACTCGCAGCACGCGGAATAGTGCCGATGCCGTAGGTTGGGTTAGCGCCGGTGCAACGTTGCCAATTTGCCTCGTTATCGCAGGCGCGTAACCCAACATCACTCGCTCTACGTTCTATTGCCTATTGTCTGCTCACTTACTTCCCCACCACCCGCAACACCCGCCCTTGCGGATGATCCGTCAGCACCCACAGTGCCCCGTCCGGCCCCATCCGCACATCACGGATGCGCTCGCCGAGATCGGCCAGCAACCGCTCCTCGCCAACCACGCGCTCGCCATCCAGCACCAGCCGCGCAAGATGTTGCCCCACCAGCGCGCCGACGAACAAATTGCCCTTCCATGCTGGCACCACATCGCTCGTATAGAACGCCATCCCCGACGGCGCGATCGATGGCACCCAATAGTAAATCGGCTGCTCCAAGCCGGGCTTTGACGTGCCCTCGTGAATTTTGGCACCAGAGTAGTCGATCCCATACCCGATCACCGGCCAGCCGTAGTTCTTGCCTCTCTCCGCCACGTTGATCTCGTCGCCGCCACGCGGCCCATGCTCCACCACCCACAGCTTACCCGTCACCGGATGAATTGCCGCCGCCTGCGGATTGCGATGCCCCGTGCTCCAAATTTCCGGCAACGCATCTTTCCCATCAGCGAAAGGGTTATCCACCGGCACCTTGCCGTCCGTATCAATCCGCACCACCTTGCCGAAGTGCGCGCGCATATTCTGCGCCTCATCGCGCTGATAACGCTCGCCCAGCGCCACGAACAGTTTCCCATCCCGCGCGAACGCCAGCCGCGACCCGAAGTGCAGACCACCACCCGCCGCCGGCATCTGCCGGAAGATGACCTGCACATCCTCGAGCCGCGCACCCGCCCCTTCGAGCACCAGCTTCGCTCGCGCCACCGCAGTGCCGGCCGTGCCTGCCCGCCGCGGCTCCGCGAACGTCAGATAAATGCGCTGATTGCTTTGAAATGCCGGATCGAGCGCCACATCCAGCAACCCGCCTTGACCCACCACAGCGACCGGCGGCACACCCGTCACCGTCGGCGATATCGTTCCATCCCGGCTCACGACACGCAACCGCCCCGGCCGCTCGGTGACCAGCATCCGCCCGTCTGGCAAGAAGGCGAGCCCCCATGGATGCTCCAAGCCTTTGGCAACAGTCTCCACGGTCACCGCCACGCGCGCGGCAGGCAACGGAGCCTTGGTTTGCTGGGCATGGGCACTGCCCGCAGCGAACAGTGCGTGCGCGCACGCCAAGCCGACAAAGATTGCACGCATGTGAGGGACTCCGCGACGCGCCGTAGGTTGGGTCGAGCGTAGCGCGACCCGACACTTTACGATACCGCTCGAAATCCGCTCGAAACCCGTAGGTTGGGTTAGACGCGTTTCAGCGACGTAACCCAACGTCGCACCGACAAGAGACGGAAATTCATCTGGGACCGCGCGTGAAGCATTGGGTTACGGCGCGAAGGGCGCCTAACCCAACCTACGAACTGCCCCCAATCCCTCACGACAACCAGCGCTTGCGCCGCTTGTAGCTCTTGACGTCGCGAAAGCTTTTGCGGTCCGCGCCGCCCATACCGAGGTAAAATTCCTTGACGTCTTCGTTGTCGCGCAACGCCGCGGCATTGCCGTCCATCACGATGCGGCCGGTTTCCAGAATATACCCATACGTCGCATAACGCAGCGCCACGTTGGTGTTCTGCTCCGCCAGCAGGAACGACACCCGCTCCTTGGTGTTGATGTCTTTGACGATCTCGAAAATCTGCTCGACGATCTGCGGTGCCAGCCCCATCGATGGCTCATCCAGCAGCACCATCGTCGGCTTCGCCATCAACGCGCGGCCAATCGCACACATCTGCTGCTCACCGCCCGACGTGTACCCCGCTTGCGAATTCCGCCGCTCCTTCAGGCGCGGAAAATAAGTGTAGACCATATCCAGCGCCGCCGCTTCACCACCGCGGCCGTCCTTGCGCGTGAACGCACCTGTGCGCAGGTTCTCTTCGATCGTCAGATGCCCGAAACAGTGCCGGCCTTCCATCACTTGGATGCAGCCGCGCGTCACCAGATCGTTCGGCGTCAGCGTATCGACACGCTCACCCTTGAACTCGATCGACCCCTTCGTCACCTCGCCGCGCTCGGCCTTGATCAGGTTCGAGATTGCTTTCAGCGTCGTCGACTTGCCCGCGCCATTCGCGCCAAGAATAGCGACGATCCCGCCTTCCGGCACCTCGATCGACACACCTTTGAGCACCAGAATCACGTGATCATAAATCGCCTCGACGTTCTTGACCGCCAGAATCGGCTTGGCGGTCTGCACGGCGGCGGCGGCGGTTGGAGCGGCGGCTGGAGCTGAAGCAACGGTAGTGGACATGTGTCTCTGTCTCTCAGGCTGGAATAAACCGGTAGCGCCCGGTCAGAGTGTACGTGGCGAGCACATCGGTCTCTTCAGTTCCCGCACCGATATTGTGTATGAGCAGGCGGCGGCCCTCCGCACCCATTGTGTCAGATATCACGCCGATATGTGGCAGGTTCCCCGGCAGCACTTGTGTCGCGATGTCACCAGTCTCGAAAGCGGCCGGCACCAATGGCTGAGGTCCCAGCGCGAACCCGCGCCGCTCCAGATAGACCCGTAGGTTGAGCACACGCCGGTGATCAATCGACGGATCAGGCTTCACCAATCCCCAGCGCGCCGGATAGCGCGCAAAGGCAATCTTCATGTCGGCGTTGACCAGCGCCTGCAAATCTATGCCGAATGCATCCCGGTAGGCGCGCACCAGCACGTCCGTACACACACCCTTGTCGCGCGGCACATCCCCACCCGGAAACGCAAGCCGCGTGTAGGCCGGGTCATACCGCACCGTCACACCAATCTGCGCCCGCGCCGCCGCAACAAGCCGCGCTGCCCAGTCCGTAGTCGCAAGTTGTGTAGCAGGCTGCGCAGCCACGGTGGTTGTTGAAGCCACCATGGCTGCACATAAGCCAGCCACGACGTGTCGCCGATCAAAGCTAGCCGCCGCCACGTCTCACTCCAGATCAGCAAGCAACAGGCATAGGCAAACGGTGCATCCTATTGCCTATTGCCTATTGCCCGTTGCCTATTGCCTCACTCCTTCGAGCAATCGCGCGGCGTGATCTTCTTGTCTTCGGCATACTTCGTCGCGGTCGCCTTGACGAGCGGATCCAGGATCGAGCGGTCGGCCGTGTAGTAATCCGAGATAACCTTCCACGCCTTGCCATCCCACTGGTGGACGCGTGACTGGTCGGCACCTTGATGATCCGCACACGACAGCTTCAGCGGCTTGATCATGCCGTCAAAACCCAGTTCCTTGATGCGCGCTTCCGTCAGATCCAGGTTCTCAAAGCCCCAGCGGACTTGCTCGCCAGTCATCGGCTTGTTGCCGAACTTCTTCTGTGCGGTACGGATCGCTTCCGTTCCAATCAACGCGTTGACCAGTGAGCGATTGTAGAGCACGTGGCCTTCCTTGATTTGCGCCGCGTCGTCACCCTTCGCCGCACCACCGCCGCTGGCGTAGACGTGCTTCTCGATGTCGGCATGCACGCCATACCGGCCTGCGCCGTGCTGCAGCATGAGTGCCTTATAGCCAACCGCTTGGTCGCCAGCCGGGATCACGTCCGGCTCTGCACCCGACCACCACACGCCCAGCATCTTGTCGCGTGGGAAGTTGACGGCAGCCGCTTCCTTCACGGCAGCCGAGTTCATCACGCCCCAGCCCCACAGCAGCACATAGTCCGGCTTATCCTGGCGGATACCGAGCCACTGCGACTTCTGCTCCACACCCGGATGCGTCACCGGCACCAGCTTCAATTCGAAGCCTTCCTTCTTTGCGCGCGCTTCCAGTGCTGCGATCGGCTCTTTGCCATAGGGGCTGTCGTGGAACACCAGCGTGATTTTCTTGCCCTTCAGGTTCGCCATGCCGCCCATTTCTTTGGCGATGTGCTGGATCGCAACGTCGGCCGCCGTCCAGTAGCTGCCCATGGCGATGAAGTTCCAACCGAAGACCGAGCCGTCGCGGCTGTCCGAGCGGCCATAACCGAGCGTCAGCAGCGGGATTTTGTCGCCCGGTGCCTTCTCGGTGAGCGCGAACGTAATACCGGTCGACAGCGGCGCAACGTAAGCAGCACCCGTCGGACCCTTGCCCTTCAGACGCTCATAGCATTCCACGCCCTTGTCGGTCGCGTAGCCCGTCTCGCATTCCTCATAGACGATCTTGACGCCGTTGATGCCGCCGTCGCGTGCATTCAGCATCGAGTAATAGTCGGCCGTGCCGTTCGCCCACGGAATACCGTTCGGCGCGTATGCACCTGTGCGGTACACCAGCGCCGGAATGAACTGTTCATTCGGCTGTTGGGCCGACGTTGTTGCGGTGATGGCAGCGATGCTCGTCATGCCGAGTGCTGCGCCGAGCCAAATACGTTTCATGGAACTCCTCCAGTGCGTTGATCTCATCCCGGTTGAGCCGGGAATTGTTTGCGAGTCTCGTTTTCAGATGTACAGCGCGCCACTCCGCTTTGCGCGCGACATATTCGAAAGTTCAGTACGGGAACGGCCATAGTCGCAGCTTCTCTTTGCCTAGCGACCACAGCTTGGCGAACCCATGCGGCTCCTTGATCAGCAAGTAGCAAATCAACGACCCGAAGATAATGAACTCGAGATGCGTGATGGTCTCAACCGACATACTTATGCCAAGCGCCGCCGGCACCTGATTGAGGAAGATCGGCAGCAACAGAATGAAGCCCGCTCCGAGGAACGACCCGAGGATCGAACCCAACCCACCGATGATGATCATGAACAGCAATTGGTTCGAGCGGTCGATGTTGAACGCCAACGGCTCCCAGCTGCCCAGATGCACGAACGCCCACAAGGCCCCCGCCACGCCACAAAAGAACGATGACACCGCGAACGCCGACAGTTTGGCGTACAGCGGCCGGATGCCCATGATCTCCGCCGCGATATCCATATCCCGGATCGCCATCCACTGACGGCCGAGATTGCCGCGCACCAGATTTTTCGCCAGCAGCGCAAACACCGTGACGAACGACAGCGCCAACAGATACCGCTCGACCGGCGACTTCACGATCCAGCCGAAAAAATTCAACTCCGGCGCCGACACCGAACCCGACGGCTCGTAGTTGGTGAACCACTTCACGCGCAAAAACAGCCAGTCGAAAAAGAACTGCGCAGCCAGCGTGGCAACCGCTAGATAAAGTCCTTTGATCCGCAGCGACGGAATGCCGAACAATATCCCGATCAACGCCGCCGAAAGCCCCCCGAGCAAAATCGACACCAGCATCGGCAACGCCATCAACGGCCCGAACCCAGTCGCAAACTTGAACCCGAAGTAAGCGCCGATCGCCATGAAGGCGCCACCGCCCAGCGAAATCTGTCCACAGTAGCCCGTCAGAATATTCAGCCCGATCGCCGCCAGCGATAGGATCAGAAACGGGATCAGAATCGCCTTGAAGAAGTAGTCGCGCCCGAACAGGCCCACCTGAAAGTAGGCCAGCAGCGGCACGCCAATAAAGGCAAACGCCAGCAGTGCATAGTATGCAATCCGGTCCTGCCGGATCGCAAACATCTGCATGTCCAACCGGTAGGTCGACTTGAACTGGCCTGTTTCGCGGTAAAGCATGTGAACCTTTGGGCAATGGGCAATGGGCAATCGGCAAGCACGCCGCAGCTCAGTCCCTTTTTGCCACCTCCCTATTGCCTAGTGCCCATTGGCCATTGCCCATTGCCGTCAAATCCGCTCAATAATCCGCTCACCGAACAGTCCCTGCGGCCTGACCATCAGCACCGCCAGCGCCACCACGTAAGCAAACCAGTATTCGATCCCGCCGCCGATGAATGGACCCAAGTAGACCTCGGCAAGTTTCTCACCCGCCCCGACCATCAAGCCGCCGACAATAGCGCCAGGCACCGACGTGAAGCCGCCGATAATCAGCACCGGCAGTGCTTTCAGCGCGAGGAACACGATCGAGAACTGCACACCGATCTTGGTGCCCCACACCGTTGCCGCCACCAGCGCCACCAGCCCGGCCACCAGCCACACGACAAACCAGATCCAGGAGATCGGGATACCCACCGACTGCGCCGCCGCGTGATCGTCGGCGACGGCCCGCAGCGCGCGGCCGGTCTTTGTGTATTGAAAGAATGTGGCCAACCCGCCAACCAGAATGCCGGCGATCAACCCGCCCCAGACATCCAGCTTGTTGACGAGAACCCCGCCGGGAAACAGTCCGTCGAACAGGAACCATGCATCCGTCGGATACAGTTTCAGCGGATACACATCCGAGCCGAACACCATCTGTCCGAGGCCTTCAAGGATAAAGCCCGCACCAATCGTCGACATAAACAGCGTAAGCCCGTCCTGGTTCAGCAGCGGGCCGATGATGTAGCGCTCAATCACCCAGGCACACAGCGCCATCACCGCACCAGCGAACAGCAGCGCGAGCGCAATCGCCGCCCAGTTCGGCATGCCGCGCGCGATCATCCAATCCAGTGGCCGCACCAGCGCCAACCCGGCGACCAGCACCATCGCGCCCTGCGCAAAGTTGAAGACGCCAGACGCCTTGTAGATCAACACGAACCCCAGCGCGACGAGGCTGTACAGCACGCCGGACAACAGCCCACCGATCAAAACTTCAAGAAAGGAACCAAGGGAGGCCACTCTGTACTCCGCAATACTACGCCAAGTTGGTAGTTCGTAGATTGAAAACGTCACTTGGCAGTTGGCAGCCGTAATTGACTACGAACCACGAACTGCCACTTCACACGTGCGCCACGCCAAGATAGGCCGCGACAACAGCGGGGTTTTTCTGAACTTCATCTGGCGTGCCGTCGGCGATCTTCTGCCCATAGTCGAGCACCACCACGCGGTCCGACAGATCCATCACCACGCCCATGTCGTGTTCGATCAACGCAATGGTCGTGTTGAACGTGTCGTTGACCGTCAGAATAAAGCGGCACATGTCCTGCTTTTCCTCGAGATTCATGCCCGCCATCGGTTCGTCCAGCAGCAGCAATTCTGGTTCCGTTGCCAACGCACGCCCCAGTTCCACCCGCTTCTGCAACCCATAGGGCAGTTTACCGACCGGCGTTTTGCGAATGTGTGCGATCTCGAGAAAGTCGATGATCCGCTCGACAACCTCGCGATGCTCCACTTCTTCCCGCAGCGCCGGCCCAAATCGCACCGCCTGCGCAAGAATCCCGCGCCTCATCTTCAAGGTGCGCCCGGTCATGATGTTGTCGAGCGTCGACATCCCTTTGAACAGCGCCACGTTCTGGAACGTGCGGGCAATCCCCTGCGTCGCCGCCACATGCGGGCGCATGGCAGATCGCTTCTGTCCCTTGAAGGTGATCGTCCCTTCCTGCGGGTGATAGAAGCCGTTGATGACGTTGAGCATCGACGTCTTACCCGCGCCGTTCGGACCGATAATCGCGCGGACTTCGCCCTTGCGGACATCGAATGACACGCCCTTGATCGCGGTGACGCCGCCGAAGCGCATGACGACGTTCTCAACCGTCAGGATCACGTCGCCGATCCGCCGTGACGGCACCGCTGCGACGGCTGGTGCAGCACCAATGTTCGCGTGCGCGTTCATTCCGCAGCTTCCTTGACTGGCATCACGGCAGCAGGATGCGTCTGCATGTCGATCACCTGCATGTGCCCTTCAATCTTGCCTTTGCGGCCGTCCTCGAACACGACTTCGACGGAAATCCGCGCGTCCTTCGAACCGTCATAGAGCGCCGCAATCAGCGATCCATAACGATCCGCGATGAATGAGCGCCGCACTTTCTGCGTGCGCGTCAACTCGCCGTCATCCGCCTCCAGCTCTTTGGAGAGAACGATGAACCGCTTCACCTGGCAGGCCGCAACCAGCGGCTCGCGCGCCAGCGCAACGTTCAACTCATCAACCCGCTTCTTGATCATCTCCAGTACCTGCGGATGGCCGGCAAGTTCCTGGTAGCTGGCATACGAAATGTTGTTGCGTTCAGCCCAATTACCCACGCTCGTCAGATCAATGTTGAGGAACATCGTCACGAAGTCATGTCCACCGCCGAACGCCACCGCTTCCTTGATCTCGGGGAAGAACTTGATCCGGTTCTCGAGATACTTCGGCGAGAACAATGCGCCTGACTTCAGCTTGCCGACGTCCTTCGCGCGATCGATGATGCACAGATGTCCACGGCCATCGATAAAGCCGGCGTCCCCTGTCTTCACCCAGCCATCTGCCGTCTTGGTTGCTGCCGTCGCCTCGTCGTTCTTGAAATACTTCAAGAACACGCCCGGGCTCTTGAACAGCACCTCGCCGCCCTCGGCGATCTTGATCTCGCACTCCGGCCCTGGCTTGCCGACCGTTTCAGGAAACACTTCGCCATCCGGCTGCAGCGTGATGAAAACGCTGGCTTCTGTCTGCCCATAAAGTTGCTTCAAATTGAGCCCGATTGATCTGTAAAACCTGAACAACTCCGGTCCGACGGCTTCACCCGCCGTGTAGCCGAGCCGCAGGTTCGTAAACCCCATGCGATTGCGCAGTGGCGCATAGACCAGCTTGTCGCCGAGCCAATAGAGAACGCGATCTTTGATGCCTACGGACTTCCCATCGAGAAGGTCGCCGCCCACGCGCGCCGCCACATCCATGAAGTACTTGTACATGCGCCGCTTGGTGGGACCTGCATCCTCCATCCGCACGGTCATTTCCGTAAGCATGGTCTCGAACACGCGCGGTGGCGCAAAGAAATACGTCGGCCCGATTTCGCGGCGGTCTTCTACCGCCGTCGTCGCGCTCTCAGGGCAGGCCACGCACAGTCCGCCAGCGTAAGCTTGCGCATACGTGAAGATGTGATCACCCGCCCATGCCATCGGCAGATAGGCGATCATCGTGTCGGCTGCTGTAAACTTGTCGAACACATTGGCATTGCTGCCGGACTTCACGACGTTGTCGTGCGTCAGCATCACACCTTTCGGCCGCCCTGTGGTGCCGGAGGTGTACAGCATCACCGAAACGTCGGCGCCTTGCCCTTTGGCAATCTCGCCAAGCCACCACGCTTCGCCGCCGGCATTGTTTTTCAGCTCGACGCGGCCATACTCTTGCACACCGGCATAGCTGTGCAGCCGGGCGTGATCATAGTCCTTCAGGCCTTTGTCTTGATCGTAGATGATGTGTTGCAAGCGCGGCAGCTGCGCGGCAATGGACTGGACTTTATCAACCTGCTCCTGGTCCTCGACCACGGCGTAGCGAACCTCCGCATGGTCGAGAACATAGACCATCTCGTCAGCAACCGAGTCCTGGTAGACTGGCACGGGGATGCCGCCGAGGCTTTGAACCGCGGCAAATGTCCAGTAAAGTCGCGGACGATTAGACCCGACGATCGCCACGGCGTCGCCGCGCTCAAAACCGAGCTTCCTTAGCCCCAGCGCCAGGTCCCGCACCTGATTGCGCACCTCGGTCCACGTCCAACTCTGCCAGATGCCAAGATCTTTGTGGCGCATAGCCGGCCGCCGGCCGAACTCCGCTGCATTGCGCAGCAGGAGCTTCGGCACCGTGTCGAGACGCGCAGTTCCGGTCTGAGCGGTGTCGCCCATCAATACGTCACTCCCCTTGACGGCGCATCACGCCGCCAGATCTGGCCCGGCCTATTGCGCCGTTGTTCTTGTTTTTCGCATGTCTGGCTTGCCTTGCACGCATGCCGGTTGAGGTAGCCGCAAAACCGGGCAACCTCAAGACACAGTTCCGAGACTGGCATACGCGGCCGCACCCGTCAGTTAGACGATAGGCGGGGATCAGGTCGCACAGCGATCACGCGAGTGCCGACCGCCGGCCTTATTCCGCCGCACGCAACACCGGCGATGGACTGCGCAGTTGTGCCAGCAGTTGCTTCTCCCGCGCCTTCGCCTGGTCATAGGCTTTGAGCTTCACATGCCCGAAGCCTTTGATATCAAGGGCATTTGCCGCCAACTGCACGGCCAAACCGTGGTTCGCCGGTGTTAGTTTCTGGCCGACTTCAGTCAGCAACGCCTCATAGTCTCCGATCATTTGCCGTTCGAGCTTGCGCTCGGCGGAATATCCAAACGGATCCAGCGCGGTGCCCCGGAACCGCTTGCCTTTGGCCAACCAGCCAAACACCGGCAGCATCCAGGCCCCGAACTTCATTTTGCGCGGCTCGCCCGTCGACTTGTCGCGGCGTGCGATCAACGGCGGCGCCAGATGGAATTCCAGCCGGTCATGCGACGAGAACTGCGCGGCCAACGCCTCCTTGAACGCTGGTGCCGAGTAGAGCCGCCCAACCTCATACTCATCTTTATAAGCCATGAGTTTGTAGAGCCCCCGGGCCGCCGCCATGGCGAGCCCGGCGCGGCCGCCTGCCTTGTCACGCTCGATGCCTGCTAACCGGCGCACGGCTGCTTCGTAGCGCGCTGCATAGGCTGCATCCTGGTAGTCGGTCAGCAATCCGGCGCGGTGCGCGATCACGTCGTCGAGTGTCTCCGCCTTCGCAACGGCTTTTGTTTCAACTGGCATCAGCGCATCGACGGCTTTGGCATCGTGTGCCGCAAGGCGGCCCACGCGGAAGGCGTTGCGGTTCATCTCCACGGCCGCACCGTTGAGTGTGATGGCTTCCTCGATGGCAGCGGGTCCCACCGGCACGAAGCCGAGCTGGGCCGCATAGCCGAGCATGAACATGTTCGAGGCGATACTGTCGCCAAACAGTTTCTCCGCATAGCGCTGCGCATCGACGCTGTGCAACGGCCCTTTGCGGACACGATCCTCTATCGACCGCGCCAGCGCGCCACCCGGCAACTTGAAGTTCGGGTTCAAAGTAAAGTGCGCAACGTTCATCTCGTGCGTCGAATAGACCACGGCCGTGCGATCCGGCTCGATGGTTTCAAGCACCTTGTTTGACGCCGTAACGACGAGATCACAGCCGAGAATGAGATCGGCACCCGCAACGCCTGTGCGGATGGCATGGATGTCATCCGGGCTGGGCGCAAAGCGCATATGGCAGGCAACCGCGCCGCCTTTCTGTGCGAGGCCAGCCATATCGATGGACCCGAAGCCTTTGTTCTCGATGTGCGCGGCCTGGCCAAGCACCGCCGAGATGGTGACGACGCCAGTACCACCCACACCCGTCACGATCATCGCGTACGGCGTATGGGTCAGCGACGGCTGTTTCGGTGTCGGCAGCGCCGCCAGTGCTTGCGCCAAGGCTCCGTCATCAGCGCCACTTTTCTTGGTCTTGGCCGATGCGATTTTTGCACCGTGCACCGTAACGAAACTCGGGCAGAAGCCGTTGATGCAAGAGAAATCCTTGTTGCAGGCAGACTGATCGATCATGCGTTTGGTGCCGAGCACCGTTTCCAGCGGCGAGACAGCAACGCAGTTCGACTTTTTAGAACAATCGCCACAGCCTTCGCAGACGGCTGGATTGATAAAGGCGCGCTTGTCGGGATCGGGGAACAGCCCGCGCTTGCGGCGGCGGCGCTTCTCGGCAGCACACGTCTGGTCATAGACAAGAACGGTCACGCCTTCGATTTCTGACAACGACTTCTGCACGGTCTGCAGCTTGCTGCGATCAAAGATTTCGACGTCCGCAGGAATGCCGGAGTTGGCTGGATACTTGTAAGGTTCGTCCGTGACGATGACGACTTTTGCGACGCCTTCGCCACGCACCTGATTGACGATCATCGGCACGCTGATCTGGCCATCGAGCTGCTGCCCGCCCGTCATCGCCACGGCGTCGTTATAGAGGATCTTGTAGGTGATGTTGATCTTGGCAGCGTGCGCAGCACGAATGGCGAGAGAGCCTGAGTGGATGTAAGTGCCGTCACCCAAGTTCTGGAACACGTGCGTGCGTTTCGAGAATGGGGCTTCGCCGATCCAATTGGCGCCCTCGCCGCCCATCTGTGTGAAGCTCTCCGTCGAACGGTCCATCCACTTGGCCATGTAGTGGCAGCCAATGCCGGCGAAGGCGATAGATCCCTCCGGCACGACGGTCGAGGAGTTGTGCGGGCAGCCGGGGCAGAAATACGGAAGTCGCGTTGCAGCCTCCGGGAGATCGGGTTTGTTTCCCTTCAGGCCCTTCAGCAACGACACTTTCGCTTTGAGCGCTTCACCAGTGCCGCCGCGGATCAATCGTTCGCCGATAGCGATTGCGATCTCATTGGGATCGAGCGCGCCCTTGGCGGGAAACAGCCAGTTATTGTGTTCGTCCTTCTTGCCGATGACGACGGCGCGAAACTTCGTATTGTAGAGCTCTTCCTTGACCTGCACTTCGAGCAGCGAGCGCTTCTCTTCCACCACGATGATGAGATCGAGACCTTCGGCAAACTTTTCGAGGCCCTGTGTCTCCATCGGATACGGCATGGCGACTTTATAAAGACGCAGCCCCAGCTTGTTGGCCTCCACCTCGTCGATGCCCAGGCTGTCCATGGCCTGCCGCACGTCGAGATAGCTTTTGCCGGTGGTGATGATGCCGATCTTCGGCGTGGCACCGCCTGAACAGATCATCTTGTCGAGCTTGTTGGCGCGCGCGTACGCGAGAACGGCGTCGCGCTTGTAGTCGTGCAGGCGGGCTTCTTTGTCGGCGGCTTGGTCTTCGCGGCGAATATTGATCCCACCGGGCGGCATGACAAAGTCTTGAGGAATGACAACTGAAACACGGTCCAGGCGGCCATCGACAACCGAAGTCGACTCGATGTTGTCCTTGACGCATTTCAGCGAAACCCACACGCCAGCAAAGCGCGACATCGCAAAGCCGTGAATGCCGTAGTCGAGGATTTCCTGCACGCCAGCTGGATTCAAGACCGGGATCATATAGTCGACCATGGCGAATTCGGACTGGTGCGCCGAAGTCGAGCTTTCGCAAGTGTGATCGTCGCCAAGCAGCGCAACGACACCGCCATGCTTGGATGTGCCGGCGTGGTTGGCATGGCGGAACACATCGCCGGTGCGATCGACGCCCGGACCCTTGCCATACCAGATGCCGAAGACGCCGTCGTATTTGCCTTCGTTCCGCAATTCCGCCTGCTGCGAACCCCACAGCGCGGTCGCGGCAATGTCCTCGTTCAATCCCGACTGGAACTTGATGTGGTTTTGCTCGCACATCTTCTGCGCGCGCTGGAACGCACTTTCGAGCCCGGCGATCGGCGAGCCGCGATAGCCAGTGATGTAGCCCGCCGTGTTGAGCCCGGCTTTGACGTCACGCGCCCTCTGCATCAGCGCTAACCGCACGACAGCCTGCGTGCCGGTGAGCAGCTGATGGGTGATATCGAGATCGAACTTATCGCTGAGGCTAGGTGCCGATTTGGCCATGGGGGTCCTCACCGTTTGTTATCAGGCGCCTGTTTCGCAGCGCCCTTTTGATAGCAGTTCACCGGCCAGCACTTAGGCCAAGACTTATGCCAGAACTAGGACAGAGATGCTGACAGAGTTCCCACACGGCAGCAATTCCAGCGCGGCAGCCGGCCCCGCTGGCCACCCAGCGCACTTTTTGAGCAGACCGATGCGAAGCTGATGTGGGACCGCGCCTGACTAAATCAATCTCGCACCGCCAGTGCACTGCGCGCAATAAAATTTCGCGTGGTCCTGCCTCGGCAGGACAAGCCATGCGCAGCAAGCTCGGCGGCCATGCACTAGCGGTATCTGGCTCCATGAAAATCCGCAACGTCGTCTCGAAATGCCAGTGCGAAGGTGCACATCGCCTGCTATGCGCGGGGTAGGGAGATCGCCACACATGAGCACGCCGACAGCACCCGCCCGGAACGAACCTGGGCAGGAAACCGCCTATGCGTGGGTGCGCCTGATCGCGGCCGTGCTGATCGGCACCATCGGTGGCGTCGCCATGTGGTCAGTCGCCGTGGCATTACCGGCCGTGCAGGCCGAGTTTGGTGTGAGCCGCGGCACCGCTTCACTGCCCTATACGCTAACGATGCTCGGGTTGGCAGGCGGCGGTATTATCATGGGGCGGTTGGCTGACCGCTTTGGCATTACGACGCCGCTCACCTTCGGCGCCATCATGCTGGGTGTTGGTTATGTTGCCGGCAGCCTGGTGCAAAGCATGTGGCAGTTCGTACTGGTACAGGGCCTGCTGATTGGTGGGCTCGGCGGGTCGGCCACGTTCGGGCCGCTGGTGGCTGATATCTCGCTGTGGTTTACGCGGCGGCGCGGGATCGCGGTGGCGCTCGTAGCCAGCGGCAACTACATCGCCGGTGCGGTTTGGCCGCCGATCCTGACGGCAGTGATCGAGACTTTCGGTTGGCGGCAGACCTACGTTGGCATCGGCGCGATCTGCGTGGTGACGATCCTGCCGCTGATCCTGTTGATGCGCCGTCCGCCGCCGCCACAGGCGCCGCCTGTTTTGGCATCTCTCGCCGACGGCTCAAACGCCGTCAATCGCCCGCTCGGCTTCAATCCAGGCTCGCTGCAGGCATTGTTGATGCTGGCGGGAATTGCATGCTGCGTCGGCATGTCGATGCCGCAAGTGCACATCATCGCCTACTGCGGCGACTTGGGCTATGGCCTTAAGGCCGGGGCGCAAATGCTGTCCCTGATGTTCATTGGCGGCGTCATTAGCCGGCTGATTTCAGGCTACATGTCAGACCGCATGGGCGGCTTGTACGCCTTGGCGATCGGCTCGTCGATGCAAGCGGTAATGCTGACGTTGTTCTTGCCGTTTGATGGCTTAACGGCGCTTTACATCATCTCGGCGCTGTTCGGGCTGTCGCAAGGTGGCATTGTACCAAGCTATGCGATCATCGTGCGGGAAGTTTATCCCGCCGCTGAAGCCGGCACGCGCGTCAGTGCGGTGCTGATGTCGACCGTAGCCGGCATGGCTGTCGGCGGCTGGCTGTCAGGCATCATCTACGACCTGAGCGGCGGCTATCATGCGGCGTTCCTCAACGGGATCGCCTGGAACCTGCTCAATGTCGTCATTGCGCTAGAATTGATCCGGCGCAGCAAGACCGGCACCAGCCGCGCGCCGTCGCTGGCCACTTGAGAAGCGCTGACGTCCTGAGTAAAAAGTTGGGTCAAGCGATGGCCAGACCCAACCGGGCATCGACCGTCTGATCAAAGCGCGCCAAGTTTGCCGAAGTGCGCAGCCAACAAATAATAAAACGCCACGCGCGACTTGTCTTTCTCGGCCTTCATCGTATCGCAGACGGCGTGCACCGCCTTGTCGAGATCGGCGTCAGCCTGCGTCAGCGCCAGCTTCTTCTTCAACCAGCTTTCGCGCACTGTCGCCAACTCATCTTTGCTGGAGCAAGCCACGAGCTGGCTGTCGGTGCCCTTCATGGCGATGCCAAGATGCTTGATAATGGCGGCGGCGTGCTTTTCGTCAGCCGCCGGGGCGTACTTTTTCAAGATGGCATGATGGTCGATCGTCATCGGCGAAGTCTCCTTGGGTTGGGTAAGCCAGATCGGTCGGCAAAGCCATGATCAGGCTACGCCAGATTGTGGCCAAAGCAAAGTTCACAGCAGCCGATTTTCGACGATTGCGCTCAATTCCGTAGCTGCCGAACCCGTTATTCGTTCTTCGAGATCATGTAGTGCAGCAGCCGGTAATAGGTCTCCGCTGCCGTTAAGCCTGTGATGCGTTCAACCTCGCGGCCATCTTTGAACAGCACCGTCGTCGGCAATATATCGAGCCGCGACGTGAGCCCCATGCGGTCCACATCGACCTTGCCGACATCAATGAACCGCAACGGCGCCTGCGCAGCCAGTGGCGCAAACCGGTAGCGCGGCGCTACATCCCGCCGGAAGATTTCGCAGTAGGCGCAGGCCTCCGCCTCAAACACCAGGATCTCGAGCCGCACGCCAGCTGGCGCCCGCTCAAGCGTCAGTTCCCGCGCCGCCTGACCTGGCCAACTGCCGACAACGCCTAACGGCAAGCTCACGGCCAACGCCGCCAGCACCAGCACAATCCCGCGCAACGCAAACACAAACGGCGTCATCAAACACAAACCGCCAACAGAGAACCCGCGCCGCAGCCTTGCAACCGCAACGCGATACCCTCCCACACTCCGTGCCCGCACGCGCCTCCAATCTTAAGTCTTCGTAAACTTTTGTGCGCGGCTGGGCCAGACGGCAGTGGAGCTGGAGCGCAGCCTGAAAAATCTGTACCGCTCCTCCGGTATCAAGCGCAGCTCTACAAAAGTGCTATCGTCTCGCCGCACATGCCAGCCAGCCAACCTGACCAACGGAAAATTGACGAATGAGCCACGGCGCCGCCAATCACCACTACGTTCTCGATGCCGGCGTCGCACTGACTGGGCAGTCTGACCCAACCATCCTCGACTACGGCTGCGGCGCCGGTGGCGTTGTAAAGCTCGGTCGCGCACGTGGCCTGAAAGTCTTTGGCGCCGATACTTTCGATGGACGCTATGCCGACTACTTGAATCAGCTGCCTCCGGAGTTGGCCGGCACCATCGTCTCGATTTCCAATCAACTTCCCTTCCCCGAAGCACACTTCGATCTGGTCATCGCCAATCAGGTCTTCGAACATGTCGCCGATCTTCAGATGGTCTTGAAAGACATCGCTCGAGTGTTGAAACCAAACGGCATTCTCCTGAGTTTGTTCCCGCTCTCGGATACCTGGTACGAAGGTCATGTGGGTCTGTATTTTGCGCATTGGCTGCAGGCTCGGCCTGCCGCTCAGCGGCGCTATCTCGCAATGTCCCACCGCTGCGGATTTGGCTTGGACCGCGTCCCAGGACAGTCGGCGCAGGCGTGGTCAGAAGCAGGGACCCGCGCCATGCAATCGGACTGCTACTACCGCACCGGCCGTCATGCCAGGCAACTGCTCAAAGAAGCAATTGGAACCACGCCGCGCGACCTGTCAGCGTCATATATCGCCTATCGCTTGCGCCATGCGCGTTTACAAAAACTGGCACGGCTCGAGTCACTGCCGCTAGGCCGCACAGCATTTACGGCCCTCGCCCATGTCCGCGCGGGCGTGGTTCTTGCCACCACCAAATCAGCGGCTGGGGCCGCATGACGCACAAATCTTGATGGGCGTGGCTGTGCTCAAAGACCAGCGAGCTTAGCCCGCGCCAAGATCCGGGCCGCGCGCACCGCATGCGGCCGGTCGATCATCTGCCCGCGCAGCGAAAGAGCCCCCGCACCCGGGTTTTCGCGAAACAGCGCCACAATTTCATGGGCCCACCCAATCTCGGCAGCACTGGGCGTGAACGCGTCATTGATAGCGGCAACTTGATCAGGATGGATCGCCATCTTGCCGGTAAAACCGTCGCGAGCAGCGATGCGCGCTTCCTCAGCCAGGCCAGCGCCGTCCCGGAAATCGACGTAAACCGTGTCAATCGGCTGCCGGCCTGCGGCCAGCGCCGTGAACAGGCAGAGATCGCGCGCCAGCCGGTAGGGCGACGTCCAGCCGCCGCCAGGCTCACGCGTGACCGAAGAGCCAACCAGTGCCGACAGATCTTCCGCGCCCCAGGTCAAGCCTTCGAGCCGCGCACTAGCGCTCAGATAACTCGGCATTGTGAGGATAGCCATCGGCACTTCGGTGGTGATGGCGATGATGCGTGTTGCCCCGCTGGCAATACCAGCCTTTGCTTCCGCGTGATCAAGCGCCATGGCCAGGCGGTCGACATCCTCCGAACTGCGCGGTTTCGGGTGCATAATGCCATCAGGCTGCGCGGGCAGCACCGCGGCCAGATCGGCCTCCCACTCATCCGTATCAAGCGCGTTGATGCGCACATACAGTCTGGGGCGATTGGGTTTACCGCGCGTCTCACGCACAAACGCCGCCGCCAGCGGCCGCGCTGCCGCCTTGCGCGCTGGCGCCACCGCGTCCTCTAAATCAAGAATCAGGCAGTCAGCACCAACCGACAACGCCTTCCCCAGCTTCTTTTCGCTATCAGCAGGCACAAAGAGAAGAGAACGCATGGAACCCGCTGCCAGTGAGAACCCACCGCACAGGCGGCAAGAAACGATGATCGATAGGACATGCCACGGCCGGGCAACTCCGGCACCCGTTATTTTTCGTCCGAATACCCCGTCAGGTCTGGATAGGGATACCCCTTCGACGGCAGAAAATCCCATAAGAGATAACGCTTAAAGAATGGGTGAATGTGCAGCTTCCCGTTCGCAAAATCGATCGCCGTGTGTCGATGTGTATTACCTTCCAGCCGCTTTATGAAGTCGCGTACAGCGTTCTCAGCGATCGGTCCCGTAACCCACTCACTATTTGCCAGCTTATCCTTCATGTTGCGCGCCAGCGTCGCCGTTGTCATCGTATGGATGGGCTCCATCTTGGCGACAGCGAGAAGGATTATGCCAAAGATCGACGTTCGCCGGCCCGTCTTGAGGTCATGCTTTTCGTCGTTTGGCCGTTCGATCCAGCCTTCAAAATTACGCCGCGTTTGGTTGCAGGCGGCGACAAAAGTAGCATGTAGATCGTCAGCCGACATAGACACCGTTTTCGGCGTCGTCTGCGGTTTGAGCACGCCGCACTTTTCAGCGACAGCGTAGCAGTACTGCTGCATCAAAGACGGATTTCGGAATGACTGCTTGGTAATGGCTGCCAGGGTCTGTGGGCTGATCTTGACTTTCAGTCCTTCCGTAAAGCCGATCTGCCCGATCTGCTGAATATCTGCCTCCGTCCAAAGTGACATCTGCACATGCTCTGATCGCCCGCCAATCCCTGGATCCTTTTCGATTCGTTCTCCGTCCACGTCCGTCCACGACACGAGCACCACAAGAAGATCGGCATCCACAAAGGTCTGCATCCGTTTGATCAATGCCTGACGCGTCTGTGGATTGATCCGATGATAGTCGTCGACGATGATCGGTCGCTTTGCAGCGAGAACCTTGGTCATAAGCATTGCTTCATTGGCAGGCACAGCCAGCGGGGGATCGAGCTGGACTGCCAGATAGTCATGAAACGAGGCAAGATCGGTGATGACACCGCCAGACAGGTAAAAGGCATTCCTGTCCGCCATTACCTGATCAATCAGCACCGTCTTGCCTGAGCGGGTGGGGCCACAGAGCCGGACGCACAGTCCCGACATTTCCAGCGCCGTCGTGACCTTCTTGCCTTCGTTCGAAGCCGTGCGATCAATCAACGTAAGTTCGGGCACAGCGGAACGGAAGATCGTCTGCGCTGTAAGTCCCTTACCCGGTGGAGCCGTGGGTGTTTGCGGTGCGAGGCGAGTTTTGACGCCCAGCTCCTCAAGCGCCCGCTTGATCGCATCAATATTGCTGACGAGGCACGCCTGCGTCTCACCATGCTCCAAGGGGAGATTCGCGGTGTCAAAGCCCTTCATTCTAAGTGGAATGACAGGTTTTTCGAGCTTTCCGGCTTTATCGACCTCATCGAGCACGAATTTCGAGTTGACCGAGTGCGGGCTCCAGAGAACAACAATCACGGCCGCCTTTTCAATCTCACTTCTGATCCGTTGGCGCCAGCTATGGCCTGGGAGCAATCCCGCATCGTACCAATGGGAGTAACCGAGCTTCTCCAGGTCCTCGCTCAATGCGTCGATCGTCGCGCGATCATCCTTGGCATAACTGATAAAAATATCCGCCATCGATCAATCTCCAATCACTATACAATGGATTGAAGGCTAATCGCCCGCTCCCGCACTGTCCAGCTCCGAAGCGGCGTGAAGACATTCGCTGCGCGGCGGCATCACCCCATCTGATACCCTGGCGTCGATTTCGACAATCCCACTTCGTCCGCCGTCATTTCTTCGGGAATACCCTCGAACAGCGGTGACGACAGATAGCGTTCGCCGGTATCGGGGAGCATGCAAAGAATGATCGAGCCGGGCGCGGCTTTTGCAGCAATCTGCATCGCGATGGCAAATGTGCCGCCGCCGGAGATGCCTGTGAGAATACCTTCCTTCTGCGCCAGCTTGCGCGCCCAGGCGATACTGTCGGGGCCAGTAACAGGGATCAGCTCGTCATAAAACTTCTTATCGACCGCTTCCTGCAGGACGTAAGGAATAAAGTCTGGTGTCCAACCTTGGATCGGATGCGGCGTGAAGGCGGGATGAGTGACCGTCGGCGCATTGTTCTTGCCGCGCTGCTGCGTAACGCCACTTGCCAGCAGCGCAGCGTTGGCCGGCTCGCTGAGCACGATCTTGGTCTCCGGCCGCTCGCGGCGCAGCACCCGCGCGACGCCCGACACCGTGCCACCGGTCCCATAACCCGTCACCCAGTAGTCGAGACGCTGACCCTTGAAGTCGGCAACGATCTCCCGGCCCGTCGTACTCTCGTGGATGTCCGCGTTGGCGCTGCTCTCGAACTGACTGGCCAGGAACCAGCCGTTGGCTTCGGCCAGCTCAACAGCCTTCTGGTACATGCCGATGGCCTTGTGCGCTTTCGGCGTCAGGATAACTTTAGCGCCAAAAAAGCGCATCAGTTTGCGCCGCTCGATCGAAAATCCATCATGCATGGTGACGACGAACGGATACCCTTTGGCTGCGCACACCATGGCCAGACCAATGCCGGTATTGCCGCTGGTCGCCTCCACCACGGTCTGCCCCGGCTTCAGCCGGCCGTCACGCTCTGCCGCCTCGATGATGTTGGCCGCCAATCGGTCCTTCACCGAACTGGCTGGATTGAAGAACTCCGCTTTGACGTAGATCGTCACATGGCTTGGCGCCAGCGAGTTGATCCGCACACACGGCGTGTTGCCCACCGTATCGAGAATGCTGTCATATAGCTGGCCGCGGCCGGCAGTCGTGCGAATGGACTTGGGCGGAGGGAAGGTCATGGCTGGGCCTTTCGTGCGGGGCGATATTGGCCGCAGACTATGGAAGCAGCCATGCCGATGCAATGTCTCGTCACCGCCCCGCGCACATGACGGCCGCCGGCGCACACATCGCGATTGGCGTAGCAACGCCACCTCGCGATATTTCATGCTCCGCAAGCAAGACCACACGGTCAGATTGTTTCCCAACCAGCGGCCCAGTGCATCAATTTTCTTATCGGCCGTCCGTCTGAACCAGCGCCGGCTGCCGAAGTCGGCGCAGCATCGCCGGAACGATCAGCTTATGAAACGGCATCACACAGGCGAGATAAGCGCGGCCAAACAGGTTGTGCGGCCGCACCAGCGTTGTTGCCGTCACCCGGCTCATGCCGTCAACGCCGTCAATGCCGGCAACATCAACAGCGACCCGGAAATCAAGATGCGCGTCGTCAAACCCCATCACGATGCACGCCGGCGTCCTGCTGAGGCACGGAAAGAAGCCGATGTAGTCTGCAGCCCGCAGGCGCTCGTCTCCCGTGCCTTTGAGGCCGAGCGGCCGCACCAGAACATCGCGCAGCCACAGCAGCCGATTGACCCAAGCCGGGGCCGCGGCGAACACCCGTTCGGCAGCCGTTTGGGCATCCATGTCGCGCCCTGCGACATCGATACTGAAAGCATCAGCGAAGGTCGCTCCAGCCAGAAGATCGCGCTTTGAAGCATCGGGAAGCCTGGAAACAGTATCCATTGCACACCTCCGGTAGCGCCACACCGCGATGGTGGCCCCCGCAGTGCCGCCCGGCAATGCGACATGATCCCAGTTGAAGTGCTCAGGTTGTCGCGCGGGTCGTCGCTCTGTTAGACAGTTGGTGAGTCGGATCACGGTTGCAACCGGTCCGCACGAGGCTCATCACGCCACCAGCGCCCGGCAAGGATATCGCCATGAGCATTCAAGCCGCGAGCGGCAGCGCGACCGACGCAGCCATCGCATCGGCGCTACGGACGCTTGCGGTCGAGCACGAGGGACTCGGCCAGCTCAAGGCGTCTCTCAGCGGGGCGATGGCACAGCCATTCGCTGCCGCGGTCGCCGCGCTGGCAGCCGCCCGTGGCCG
Source organism: uncultured Alphaproteobacteria bacterium (assembly GCA_963847145.1). GTDB lineage: Bacteria > Pseudomonadota > Alphaproteobacteria > Rhizobiales > Hyphomicrobiaceae > JABFRJ01. Next base: position 81,411 of record CAWJYN010000006.1, on the reverse strand, counting down.
TGTCATCGTCACCGGCATCGGCAAGAGCGGGCATGTCGGCCAGAAGATCGCCGCAACAATGGCCTCGACGGGAACCCCGGCGTTCTTCGTGCACCCGACGGAGGCCAGCCACGGCGACCTAGGTATGGTCACCCGCGAGGATGCGATCATTGCACTGAGCTGGTCTGGCGAAACAGTCGAGCTCGGCAACATCATCACCTATTCGCGGCGTTTCCGCGTTCCGCTGATTGCCATGACATCAAAAGCCACGTCGGCACTCGGGACGCAGGCCGATGTGGTGCTCGAATTGCCAAAAGCGAAAGAAGCGTGTCCGCACGGCCTCGCACCGACCACGTCGACCACCATGCAACTGGCGTTGGGCGACGCGCTTGCCGTGGCACTGCTCGAAGCCAAAGGCTTCTCTGCCCACGACTTCAAAGTCTTCCATCCCGGCGGCAAGCTCGGCGCCAGTCTCAAGTATGTGCGCGACCTCATGCACAGTGCGGCCGAAATGCCGCTGGTCTCAGAAGCGACGCCCGTGAGCGACGCGCTGCTTGTCATGACCCGCAAGAGTTTCGGATGCGTTGGCGTGACCGATACCGCCGGCCGTTTGGCTGGCATGATCACCGACGGTGACTTGCGGCGGCATATGTCGGCAGGCCTGTTGGCGATGCGTGCATCCGACATCATGACGCGCACGCCAAATACGCTGCTGCCGTCCACGCTCGCGTCAGCCGCCCTGGAACAGTTCAACGACAAGAAGCGCACGCAGATGTTCGTCGTGGAGAATGGTCTGCCAGTCGGGATCTTGCATGTGCATGACCTGTTGCGCGCCGGAGTGGCATAGCCGCCGCTGGTCATCGCCGACCGTCCACAACGGCAGATGCGCACCTGCCCATTCCAAAAATCTGTGGACAGCACAGATGACCGCCGCCGCAACTCAGCCCATAGAAAAATGGCTGTGCGGAGATCACCTGGATCGGCGGCGGACGCCAGTCGCACGCAGAAGGTGCTTCATGTCGACCTGCCAATGCTGCGGCCAAACCATCAGCAGTCCCGCCGGGCGCCCCGCCACTTCGCGGGCCATTTGGGTCGACCGTGAGCTTCTGGAGTGCTGCAACCAAGCCTATGAAGATGCTGCCACAGAGAGCGTCGCCGAGGTGAGCGTCGCGCATCTCTTGCATGTGATCGTAACGCACCGCACCTATCGGTCATCTCTTGCGGCGTTCGATCTCCCGCCTTCCCTGCTTGTAATGGCCACCCGCGATGCGCTCGCGCACGCACCTCGTGCTTCGCATTGGGGCAACCTGCGCACCTCGAATGACCTGAGAACGTTGATCGAGCGCGCACAAAGACTGCGGTGCGCTGGCGAAGACCGTGCGGTCACCCTCGATGATTGCCTGCAAACACTTCTGTACGATTGCCAAGATCTCGCCTGTGGGCGGCAAATGGCTCAATGGCGCATAGAAATGCGCCACCATACAGCGCGCGGCAGCCACGCCAGCGCTAGCGAATTCGAGAGTGCGCCGCGCCGCTCAACGACGCTTTGCACGCAGCCCTTATCAATCGGAACCTTTTGCGCCAGCACCACTTGCCCGCATAGCCTTCGATGCCGGTCGCCCCGCCCCCGCCGCCGGCCATGACGATGACCCAAGACCACGGCACGTCCCCGCAACACACTGGCGGGTGGAACACAGAGAACCGTCCGTCGACTACCATCGGCCCAGTGCAGCGACCGGAAACGGCGCTGTCACCAGGACAGCGCCGAACGACGAAATATTACATCGCTTAGCGCGCCAGGAACGTCTTCTGGCGCAAATCTGCGAACAAATAGCCACCAGGGACGACGCCGGATCAAGCCGCTCGACGGCACCACGATCCACACGGCGCAAAGCACCACCAGCTGCGGCCGCTGATACCCTCGAAATGGCTGCAGGCGAGATATTGCCAGATCAACGGCGCGCGCCCGAAGCTCAAAAGACCCGCGCGCAGCCCGCAGCGGCCACGCCACCGACGGCCCAAACCCTGCAAACGAAGCTCCGCGACCGGCTTCGCCGCGGCAACTGGCTGCGGCGTCCTGATCACGACAGCAGCCAAGATGCGCCCACACCGATCGAACGGCCGGAACGCGGCCCGCACCTTTCCCTGGTGCAAGCGCGATCGCCGGAGCGCCTTGCGGTCCCGCGGCTGCCGTCTGTGCTGGCCGACGATGAAGACGAAGCGATCGCCGTTGAGGACGACTCCGGCGACGAAGGGTCAGAGAACGGCGAACGCGTGAAACGCTTCTATCTGGAACCAGACGACGACATCGTCCGTGCGCCCTCGATCGGTCCGAAGACCGCCGCGCGCATCATGTCGCATGGCATCTTGCGCGTGCGGGACTTGTTGGTGAGCGATCCGCGCAAGCTAGCGGCGCGCATCGGCACACGGCACATCACACCAGAGCGGATTGCTCTTTGGCAGGATCAGGCGCGGCTTGTCTGCACGGTGCCGTGGCTGCGGGGCACGCACGCGCAAATCCTGGTCGGTGCAGGGTTCAATTCCGTCAAAAAAATCCTCTCGTCGGAGCCTATCGTCATTTGTGCGGCGATCCGCATTTTTGCAACCACGCGCGAGGGTCAAAGCGTGCTCCGCTCCGGGCCACCGCCCGACGATGCGCGGGTGTTTCGCTGGGTCGCCCATGCGCAGGTGGCCGAGGCCGAGCGGGCAGCTTGAGCACAGCGCAGGTCTGGCACGTGCGCCGCGCCTCTTGCCGTGTGGATTGATCCGCCGCATTCTGGAGCCTCCTGTGTTTGCCCTGGAGCGCGCCTCATGAAGATCGCCGAGTATGCCGGTTACGATGCGCTCGGGCTGGCAGAGCTAGTCGCCAAGAAGCAAGTTACGCCAAAGGAACTGGCGGAAACAGCGGCGAAGGCGATCGAGCTTGGCAAACCGAAGTTGGGCGCCGTTGTCGAGCTCTATCCAGATCGCATCGCCGGGCTTGACGAAAAGTCGCTGGGCGATGGACCTTTCCGCGGCGTGCCGTTTCTCATGAAAGACGTGTTCGGCCACGAGAAGGGCCGCAAAATGGAGTTCGCCTCCAAGCTGTGCGAGGGCATGGTTTCGGAAGCTGACACGTATATGACGGCGCAGTTGCGTGCGTCCGGCGTCAACATTCTCGGCCGTTCTGCAGCCCCCGAATACTCCATGTCGCCAACGACGGAGACGACGTTCTACGGCAACACTTCCAACCCCTGGAAGCACGGCTATTCGGCTGGTGGGTCGTCGGGCGGCGCACAGGCAGCCGTCACCTCCGGCATGGTGCCCATCGCGCATGGCTCGGACATTGGCGGGTCAATTCGTATCCCAGCCAGCTGGTGCGGCGGCGTTGGCTTGAAACCCTCGCGTGGGCGCGTTTCCATCGGCCCCGTCGTGGACGAAGGCGGCCTGGGATACTCCGCCAACCACGTGCAGACACGGACCGTGCGCGACAGCGCAGCCATGCTGGATTGGCTCTCAAAGCCGCAGATCGGCGATCCCTTCATCATTCCGAAACCCGACGAAAGCTACGCATCGATCGCCCGGAAATCTCCCGGCAAACTCAAAATCGGCCTCGTGCTCAATCCCATCTTCGGCGTCGAGCCCGACACGGAAGTGCGCGCGGCCGTGGTGGCGACGGCCCACGCCCTGGAAACGATGGGGCATCACGTTGATCTTGCGCCCGTCGACATGGGCGGCGTCGACATGCTCAACGCCGTCAATGTGATGTTCTTCTTCGGCTTCGATCTCCGGCTCGACAGCTACGCCAAGCGCACCGGCCGCAAGCCGGGCCCCGACACACTCGAACCGATGATGCTGACGATCTACGAGTGGGCGAAAACAATCACACCGGCGCAGTTCATGGCGGCCATGGCCACCGCCAATGTGATGCGGCGCATGGGTGCGAAACTGTTTGCGACCCACGACATCTGGCTGTCACCGACAACATCGATCGTCGCGCCGCCGTGGGGCCTCTATCATCTATCCAAACGCGGCGTGTCGATCGAGACTTATAAATCCGACTGGTATGCACCCGCCATCCAATACACCGTGCCCCACAACATCATGGGCACCCCGGCCATATCGCTGCCCCTGGCAATGCATTCGTCCGGCCTTGCCCATTGGCGTCCAACTCGCCGCCAAGCCCGCCGCCGAGCATGTGGTGCTGCAGCTTGCAACTGCATTGGAAGCAGCGATGCCGTGGGCCGGCCGCGTCCCGCCGTTGCATGTGTCGAAACTTTAGAGCCAGAGGAGGCTTGCGCGCACGCTCACCGCGCCGGCCCGAACCGCAGCGATAGGGCAACGCCATAGGCGGCCACTGACACAAGAATGATCGCCGGCCAGAGCCCGGCCGGAAACCCGTGCCACACCACCCACGCGCTCACCACGCCCCATAGCGCGGTTAGCCCGAGGGTAATGGCGCGCCACGCCACCACCCGCATCGGATGCACCCATTTCCATGGCACGAAGGTCAATCCGGCGCAGGCCAGCACAAGCAAGCTGGTCACCCACATCGGCGGTGCGAGCGCAAAGATGTAGAACGCCACGATGTTCCAGATCGCCGGAAACCCGACAAAGCAATTGTCGTCGGTCTTCGAGCCCTCGTCGGCGAAATGATACAGCGACGTCACACAGATCAGTCCCGCCAGAATGATCCCCCACACCCCGGCCAGCTGACCTGACAGCAGCAACAGCAGCGCCGGCACGAAGACATACGTCACGTAGTCGACGCACAAATCGATGGTCTCGCCTGACACTTGCGGCAGTACCGTTTTGACTTCGAAGCGGCGCGCGAAATAGCCATCGATGCCATCGATGAAAAATGCGATCCCGAGCCAGAGGAAAGCAATTTCATCCTGCCGCTTGATGGCGGCAAGCAGCGCGAACAGCCCGCACACGGCGCCAAGCGCGGTCAGGACATGGACAGAGGCTGCTTTGAACCTGGGCTTCATCGGGGGCGGGGACACGGGCTGGGATCGCGGAGCAGAAGCGGCAGCAACCAGAAGTCCAACCGCGCCACCCTATATGCACCCAATGCGGCGGCCCTCAAAGCAAAAGGGCGCCACCAGCGCCCCCTATGCAACTCTCGGCCCTACGCGCCGTTACTCAGTTCGGGAACCGGTATTTGAGCGTACCGCGGATTTGCGTACCGGCATCGGACTTGTCATCGCGCGGGCCGTTCTGAGGTGTTGTGGCGCCGTAGAGCAGTTCCAAGCCGAAATCCAGCTTCGGCAGTGCGCCGATGGTGCCGAACCCAGGGACCTTAACTTCGGGACCTGACGTGCGCCCAGCAGCCGCCGGGCCACCCAATTCAAGGACTTTGGCAGCAGGACCCTGCGACGGAGTGGCGCCTTGCCCCCCACCGGTCGTTTCCTGGAATGCCAAGGCTGCCTGGCTAACAACGCCAAGCATGCCTCCCAGGATCATCATTCGCGCGGAATTCATTGTCTTTCGTCCAGTTGAGCCAAACTGCCGGGGCATACGCACACTCGGAACGCAGACTCAGAGATGCTGTGGATTACGTTGCGCGCTTGGTCGCATGCCTTCAAGTTTGTTTCCACACCCGTTAAGGCGGACTGAACATTTCCGTATCTTCGTGTGGTAGTTCCGCCATGTTGCAATGCGGCAACGGGGAAGCGCGAATGAAATGACCTCCACAGAATACACCAGAAAGCCAGCATCCAGACGCATTAATACAGTCGCTTGGTCTGGCAAGCGTTGAAATGATCTGCGTTCACTAAACCGTCACTTGGAACCGGAAGGACCCAATCGCATGGCCGCCGGACTGGAAATGAACGGCAAGGGCCAAACGGTCGAAAACTCGGCGTTTGACGCCGTCGAAGATGCCTTGGCACGGTGCCAGTCGAGCTTGCGGTCACCCCGCATGATCGAACCGCTGTATGCCAGTGCCACGGACGGTCAAGTTCACTGGAAGCCACTGAAATCACTATGGATTTCAGCCATGACAGTCACCACCTTGGTAGCTGGCCCCTTGTTTTTCACTTGGAGCGCATTCGCGGTATTCCTCGCCACGACCGCCGTCACCGTATGCCTCGGCCATTCATTGGGCATGCACCGGCGGCTGATCCACCGCTCCTACGACTGCCCTCTCTGGCTCGAGCGGCTGTTTGTCTACCTGGGCACTTTAGTGGGCATGGCCGGCCCCTACGGCATGATCCGCCAGCACGACATCCGCGACTGGGCCCAGCGCAAAGCCGATTGCCACGCCTTTCTCGCTCATCGCTCCCCGATCTGGCGCGATGGGTTTTGGCAGCTTCACTGCGATCTCGTGCTCGACCAACCGCCCGAACTCGTTCTGGAGCGCCAAGTGCGGGACGACCGGTTCTACCAAGCCCTTGAACGAACCTGGATGCTCCAACAGCTCCCGTGGGCGATCCTGTTTTATGTGCTTGGCGGCCTGCCGTGGCTCATCTGGGGCATTGCCGTGCGTGTGACCTTTTCGGTAACCGGCCATTGGCTGATCGGCTATTTCGCCCATAACCGCGGCCCGCGCTCCTGGGCCATCACTGACGCCGGCGTGCAAGGTTACAATGTGCCCTATTGCGGCATCCTCACCATGGGCGAAGCTTGGCACAACAACCATCACGCCTTCCCTGGCTCTGCCCGCCTCGGCGTGGAACCCGGCGAGTGGGACCCAGGCTGGTGGGTCCTGTGCGCGCTCCGCCACGTTGGCATAGTCTGGAACCTGAAGACGCCAGAAATGTTGCCGGCGCGGCCAAACTTGCAACGCCTGACCACGAAAGCCGCCTCATGAACCAGTCGTCCGATACGGCCGCCCGCCACCACCGCGCGGTCCCCCACCTGCTCGCGGGCGCGCTGGCGTTGCTGTACGCTTGGAACCTGTCCGGCACCCGCTTCGTCACCACCGGCCTGCAGTTCGTTGCGCCAGTAGCCGTCATTCTGCTCGCGCACTTAGCGTGGCTCGCGTCCAAGCGTCAGTTACACCCCGGCTTCGCCCACGCAGCCTTCGCCCGGACAGCCATCACAGCCGTGGGCATCAGCGCGTTCAGCATTCTATTGGACATGGTCGCGCCCATGCCGGCCGGCGCCGCCAATGGCATTGAAACCATCGCCATGGCCGTTGCATGCTTTTTGGTGCTCGCGCTCGTGCTCGGCGCCCTCGCGTTGGTAATTTATGCCGTTTCAAAGGGCATCCGCGCCGCTTACCGCGCGATCCGTGGTCCTAGGGATCCGGGTAGTGGCAAATTATACGACTTCGGCGCCATCGCACTCGCGCTCGGCGTCATCGGCACCGCCAGCTTAGAGGGCGTGATCCCCGCATTGACATTCAGCGGCGACGGCCGCGCAGCCAGCACCGTGATCGTCGCAGCATCCCCCGAACGCCTCTGGCAGGAGATCGGTAAAGCCACGTCACCGGAGTTCCCATTGCCATTGGCGCTCAAGTTCGTGCCCACAGCCTATCGCAGTGCTCGTAGACGAAGGCGCATCCCTCGGCGCCCGCCGCGTTGTCCGCTTCAAAGGCCGCCCTGGCGAAGGCGACCTCGTGCTCAAAGTCACCCAGCGCTCAGCAACGGAGGCCGTCTTCGAAGCGGTCTCCGACAGCAGCCCGATCGCCGTATGGATCCGCCACAAAGCACTGACGTATCGCGTCGCCCCCCACCCCGCCGGCCTGCAATTGACCGTCAGCCTCGCCTACGAACGGCAGCTCGCACCGGCCTGGTTCTTCGGCCCCTTCATGCGCCAAGCTTCCACCTTCGCCGTCGACGTGCTGGCGCGCGATACAAAACAACGCGCTGAGAAAGAGCGGGCAGCAAAGAGCTGAACCCCCCTCAGTTCGCAAACCTGAAGTGCAGCACGTCGCCGTCTTTGACGATGTACTCTTTGCCTTCCAGCCGCATCTTGCCGGCATCGCGCGCACCGGCTTCGCCTTTGAGTGACACGTAGTCGTCATAAGCGATGGTTTCGGCGCGGATGAAGCCCTTCTCGAAGTCGGTGTGAATGACAGCGGCGGCCTGCGGTGCTTTGGTGCCTTGGGTGATGGTCCAGGCACGCGCTTCCTTGGGACCAACGGTAAAGTAGGTGATCAGATCAAGCAGGCCATAGCCCGCGCGGATCAGCTGGTTGAGGCCAGCCTCTTTCAGCCCCAGATCGGCGAGAAACGCATCGCGGTCTTCGGGCGCGAGGCCGGCAAACTCGCTCTCGATCTTGGCTGAGATGATGACGCTGGCCGCGCCCTCGGCCTTGGCCCTCTCGGCGACTTTGGCGGAGAATGCATTGCCGGTCGCCGCCGAACTTTCCTCGACGTTACACACATAGACAATCGGCTTGGCTGTCAACAATTGCAGACCGCGAAATAGCGGCTTCTCGTCGTCGGTGAGCACGGTCATGCGCGCAGGCTTGCCGTCGCGCAGCAGCGGCAGCACTTTCTCGACCACCGCATGCAGCGCTTTGGCGTCTTTGTCGCCCTGCTTGCCCTTCTTCTCCAACGGACCGGCACGCTTTTCGAGACTATCGAGGTCCGCCAGCATCAGCTCCGTCTCGACAATATCAGCATCCGAGAGCGGATCGATGCGGTTTTCGACGTGGGTCACGTCGCCGTCTTCGAAACAACGCAGCACGTAGGCCACCGCATCCACCTCGCGGATGTGCGACAGGAACTGGTTGCCAAGCCCTTCGCCCTTCGACGCGCCGCGCACCAACCCCGCGATATCGACAAACGTCAACCGCGTCGGGATGATCTTCTGCGATTTGCCGATAACGGCCAACCCGTCCAGCCGGGGATCGGGCACGCCGACCTCGCCCACATTCGGCTCGATGGTACAGAACGGATAGTTGGCGGCTTCAGCCTGCGCGGTCTGTGTCAGCGCATTGAAGAGAGTAGACTTGCCGACATTCGGCAAGCCAACGATGCCACATTTAAAGCCCATGGAGTCTCGCGGATGTGTGAGGGTTTCGCGAGGGGGTACACGACAGGGCAAGATGGAGCAAGCATCGGCCGCCGAACGGCCATGCAACTACCCCCCACACGTCACCATGACCGACTTGGTGACCCCGATCCCGAGGCTGGCACCACCCAGCTGCTCGGCGAACACGCCGCTGAGCTTCTTTTGCTCGTCGTTGTCAGCCTTGGGCACTCCAACCTCGACTGCGCATGACTTCGGCGCGCCATCGTTCAGCTTGGCCGGGTCTTTCTGCGCCAAATCAAAAGCGATGAAGTAGCTGGGGTCTGTAACCGTAACGGCAAACCCTTTGGCATCCTGCAGCACCGGCTTGGTGAGCGGCACAGTAAAATGTAACGAAAGCACGCCGTCCTTGTGCTCCAGCCAGTAGCCGTCGGGTTTTGGGTCGCCGACTTTGATTTCGGCTCCGCCGAGCGTGACGAACGTAAAGTAACCAAACTCTTTCAGTCCATCGATGTTGACCTTGGCGAGTTCCGCCAGTTCCGGGCGGCCATACCCGCCGGCGGCATTCTTGGTCAGGCCATCGATCGCCATCGCCGAATAGAACTCGTCGAACGTCCAGACATGAGTGATGCTCTGGATCGCACCCTTCTCGATGTTGATGGTCGCGGCATTGATGACCGAGACGTGGGGGTGGGCCGCCGCCGGCTGCAACGGTCCAGCGACCGCCAGAACCGCCATCGACAATCCGATCAAGCGCTGCATGTGGGCCATCGAATCCTCTCTGGAATCAGACACGACTGCCTGTGATAGCTCGCTAAATACGCCTGCGACTGTGGCGAAGCAAGGACGGCCAACCTGAAGTCGGGGCAGACGAGGCGGAATGCCGCTTTCGGACACCGGCTCCAGCAGGCTATGACCGACGGCCGAACCGGCCTTAGCCCACGTCCAAGTCGGCGCCGGCACGCAAAAGGACCAGCTTGATGCACGTAATGCCTCTGAAACTCTGGTCCGTTGCCGTGGCAATGGCGACTATTCACAGCCACCGCACACGCGGAACTTGCCGTCATCGCGACCATCAAGCCGGTGCACGCGCTGGTCGCCCAAGTGATGGGCACGACCGGGTCGCCCGAACTGTTGGTTGGCGGCACCGCCTCACCGCATACATTTGCGATCAAGCCGTCAGATGTGAGTAAACTCGCACGAGCGGACATCGTGTTTCGTGTTGATCAGACGGTCGAGCCGTTCACCGCAAAATTGGTTGGCCAGCTGCCCAAGAAAGCAGCCTTGGTGACGTTGGCCGCTGCGCCCGGCATCGCAACGTTGCCACGGCGCGCGGGCGGACCGTTCGAAGCGGATGGCCACAAAGGTCATGATCACAGCAAACACAAACCGGCAGATGAAGCGCCGCGCGGCATCGACGGCCATGTCTGGCTCGATCCAGCCAATGGCGCCGCGATGCTGGATGCCATTGCCGCCGCACTGTCCGCCAAAGCCCCTGAAAACGCTGCCACCTATCGCGCCAATGCCAGCGCGGCAAAAACACGCCTGGAGATGGTGGCCAAGGAGATTGCAGCAGAACTCGCCCCCGTCGCAGGCAAGCCGTTCATGATCTTCCACGACGCCACGCAATACTTCGAAAAGCGCTTCGGCCTGACGGTGGCCGGCAGCATCACTGTTGACCCGGACGTGCCTGCCAGCGGCAAACGGCTCTCCGCCCTCAGAGCGAAAGTTGCCAGCTCTGGCGCCACGTGCGTGTTTTCCGAACCCAACTTCGAAGCCAAGGTCGTGGCGGCAGTCACAGAGGGTTCAACGGCCCGCACCGCCGTCCTCGATCCAGAAGGCGCAACCCTTCAGCCCGGCCCAGAACTCTACGAGAACTTGCTGCGCGCCATGGCCAAGTCAATCCGCGGTTGTTTGGCGCCGTAAACCAAGACGACCGCCTGGAAACGCAAGGCTGCTGTGCGGCTGGCGACGCGCATCCACCGTTTGCGCAGCTTGGCAGCGCACAAAAGCGGGTGGTTCAGTCGGGGACGGCGCCAGATCGAAAGCGCGCCACCCCCGGAGGACGCCCATGCCCACTCACCTTCGAGCCCGCCACCTGACGGCATCGGCACTCGCCGTGTCGCTCGGCATCCTGAGTACCCCGCTCCCAACGGCCATGGCGCAACGCGCAGCGCCTGCAGCCAAACAGTCCACCCCGCTGACGCGCGCCACACCCGCCGAAGTCGTCGGCGTTTCATCGGCGCGGCTCGGCAAGCTGACCAAGGCTTTCGAAAAGGAAATCGCCGACAAAAAGCTACCCGGCATTGTGATGATGGTCGCGCGGAAGGGACGGCTTGTTTATTCGAGCGCGCTCGGCAAGCGCGACCCAAAGTCTGCCGATGCCATGCAGCTCGATACGATCTTCCGGGCCTATTCGATGACCAAGCCGATGGCTTCGGTCGCTGCCATGACCCTGGTTGAGGATGGCATTGTGCAGCTCAATGATCCGGTCTCGAAGTGGCTGCCGGCCTTCAAGGACGTGAAGGTCGCAACCGCAACGGGCGAAGCTGCCGCTGACCGGCCCATGACCGTGCAGGACATTCTGCGCCACACTGCCGGCCTGCCCTATGGCGAGTTGACCGCCAACGCCGCCGTTAAAGAGGCACTGACCAAGGCTGGCCTGTTCAAACCCGGCGTCATCGATTTCGACACCCGCGATCTGTCGGCCGCCGAATTCACCGAGCGTCTCGCCAAGGTTCCGTTGGTTCATCAGCCAGGCACCACGTGGGAATATAGCCTCGCCACCGACGTGGTCGGCCGCGTTGTCGAAGCAGCATCCGGCAAACGCCTGGGCGATTATCTGGCCGAACGCGTGTTCAAGCCGCTCAAGATGACGGATACCGCCTTCTGGGTGCCGGCAGATAAGTTGCCACGCGTCGCGGAGCCGTTCGAGAAGGACGCGCTGGCAGGTACGCCCATCAAGCTGATCGATGTCACCAAGCAGCCGGGCAATGACTCTGGCGGCGCCGGCACAATGACGACCGCGGGTGACTATCTGCGGTTTGCGCAGATGCTGGCGAACGGCGGCGTGCTCGATGGCCAGCGCATTCTGAGCCGCACGACAGTGCGCCTGATGACGTCGGATCACCTGATGGCCAAGATCCCGCTGGCGGCAACGCCGGGCGGCGGCGTGCTGGGCGCACAGACTTATGCGTTCGGCTTAGGCTTTGCCGTCCGCCAAGGGGATGGCTTCGCGCCGTTCCCCGGCACGGCCGGTGACTACAATTGGGGCGGCTATGCCGGCACCTACTTCTGGGTCGATCCTAAAGAACAGCTGGTCGCCGTCATGATGGTGCAGTCGGCCGGCGCGCTGCGCCTCACGCACCGGCTGATGTTCCGCCAGATGGTCTATCAAGCCATTGTCGATTGAGCGGCTACTCAGCCTTCTGGCGTAACCGGACGGCAACGGATCCAACCAACGATCTTGTTTGGAATGAAACTGTTGCATCGGCGCCACAAATTCAGGCGCTGATGCCTCGGTTGAGCCACAAACGCCTCTCAATAGCTGCTGCAACGCGTTCGGATGGGGTCAGCGCTAAGTGTGCTGGCCCTCCTCAGAATGCGGGTTATCGGCGACCGTATTGAGGGGATTGGCAACAGGGCCTAGGGAGTGCGACTTTTCTGCCGCGGGTGTGCTTCGATCGAGTCCCGGTCGATCCAGACTGCGGCGCGAGAGCAACATTCACCGTCCACAAACATCCCTCAACTTCTGATCCCGAAAGACGAGCGCACAGCCATGGCCAAAAAGCCGCCTCTGAACACCACGATTACAACGTCTCCTGCAAAAGAGGGGACCGCCGAAAGCACGGCTGCGAAAAAGCCCGCGACCAAAGCCAGCGACAAATCCAAAGCGTTCAAATTCGACAAGTCGAAGCTGCCAAGCCGCCATGTGACCGAGGGCCCGGCGCGCGCGCCGCACCGGTCATACTATTATGCGATGGGCATGACGGAAGAGCAGATCCATCGGCCGCTCGTCGGGGTCGTGTCAGCGTGGAACGAAGCCGCACCGTGCAACATCACACTGATGCGCCAAGCGCAGTCCGCCAAGAAGGGCGTTGACTTGGCCGGTGGCACACCGCGCGAATTCTGCACCATCACCGTGACCGACGGGATTGCGATGGGCCACCAGGGCATGAAGTCGTCGCTGGTCAGCCGCGAAGTGATCGCCGACTCGATCGAGCTCACGATGCGCGGCCATTGCTACGACGCGATGGTGGGGTTGGCCGGGTGCGATAAATCGTTGCCGGGCGTGATGATGGCGATGCTGCGGCTCAACGTGCCGTCGGTGTTCATGTACGGCGGATCCATCTTGCCCGGCCGCTTCAAGGGCCGCGACGTGACGGTGGTCGACGTATTCGAAGGCGTCGGCATGCATTCCGCCGGCAAAATGAGCGACGCGGAATTGCATGAACTTGAATCCGTTGCGTGCCCAAGTGCGGGTGCGTGCGGCGGCCAATTCACGGCGAATACGATGGCGATGGTGTCGGAAGCCATGGGCTTGGCACTGCCGTCTTCGGCGGGTGCACCCGCGCCTGACCTTACGCGCGACAGATATGCGCTGCTGAGCGGCGAAGCCGTGATGCGTCTGCTGGCTGATGGCATCCGGCCACGGCACATCGCGACCCGCAAAGCGTTTGAGAACGCAGCGGTGGCAGTGGCGGCGACTGGCGGTTCAACTAACGCCGCGCTGCATTTGCCGGCCATGGCGCACGAGTGCGGGATCGATTTTGATCTGTTCGACGTGGCTGAGATCTTCAAGAAGACGCCCTACATCGCCGACCTGAAGCCTGGCGGCCAATACGTGGCCAAGGACGTGCACGATATCGGCGGCATCCAGCAGATCATGAAAGCGCTGATGGAAGGCGGCCTGCTGCATGAAGACTGCATGACGGTGACCGGCAAGACGATCGGCCAGAACCTCGAAAACGTGAAGTTCAACAAGAACCAGAAGGTCGTCTATCCAGTTTCCAACCCGATCACACCGACCGGCGGCGTCGTCGGCCTGCGCGGCAACCTCGCGCCGGATGGCGCCATCGTGAAGGTGGCCGGCATGAAGACGCTGACCTTCAAAGGGCCGGCGCAGTGCTTTGATCGTGAGGAGGATGCGTTCGAAGCCGTCGAGTCCGGCAAGATCAAAGACGGCTCGGTGATCGTCATCCGCTACGAGGGGCCGAAGGGCGGCCCAGGCATGCGCGAGATGCTGTCCACCACTGCGGCGCTTTATGGGCGCGGACTTGGCGAAAAAGTGGCGCTGATCACGGACGGCCGGTTCTCGGGTGGTACGCGTGGGTTCTGCATCGGCCATGTGGGCCCCGAAGCAGCGCTTGGCGGACCGATCGGACTGCTGAAAGACGGCGACATTATCGTGATCGATGCGACCAAAGGGACACTCGATGTCGAGGTCTCGAAGGCGGAACTCGAAAAGCGCAGAAAATCCTGGAAGCCGCCACACAATAGCTATCAAAGCGGTGCTCTTCGTAAATACGCAGACCAGGTGGGACCAGCCGTGAAAGGCGCCGTGACCCACGCTGGCGGAAAGGCCGAAATTGTTTGCTACGCTGACATTTGAGCGTCACCGGACGCGCTTAAGGGCCATGGTTTCAGCCATGGCCCTTGGCCTCGCTGCGGGCGTGTGGATTGGCCTTGTTGCGCCACCCGCGCACGCCGGGACCAACGCACCCTGTGGCCCTGCGGCCGAGATGCTCAGCAAGGGCCTCGATGCCTACAAGCACAGCCGTTACGAGCTGGCCGTGCCAGCCTTGGATTGCGTGCTTCGGACTGACGACGGCCTGCCCAAGTTCTACGCTGAATTCTACATGGCACGCATCGCCGGCGATGATACGTCCGGCTTTGTCGATCACCGCCTCGCCTACACCCTGTTTCAGGGCCTCTCGGACGCACACGGCTCGGTCGATCCCGAAGATGTGCGCCGTGCACCGTTTGTCGCCAAGGCGATTACCGCACTGGCCGGCTACGTGCGCCGTGGCCTGCCCGACATTGGCCTCCGCCCCGACCGCGAGCGCGCGATCGAGTTCATCCGGCATAGCGCCACCTTTTTCAACGAGCCCGACGCCCAGTTCGAACTCGCCAAGCTCCACCTGACCGCCGATGGCGTGCCGCTCGATGTGCGGTTGGGGCTGCATTACCTGCAGAAGCTGGTGCAGGACAGCCATGCCGGCGCGCAGGCCTACCTCGCCGACCTCCATTGGCACGGCAAGCATGTGCCGCCCGACCATGTGCGCGCACTCGCGCTGAGCAAACTCGCGATCGAGAATGCCACGGCGTCGGATCGCCTCTGGGTCGAGGACGGCTACCAGAACATCTATTGTGGCAGCCTGCCGGACGAGCGCATCAAAGCCGCCGAATTGAGCGGCATGTTCCGCCGCACCTTCGCACGCAGCCAAAACGTTGACCGTTCTGGCCCGCAGCTGCCGCAGGCTTGGGCCCTGGGCGGCCGTCGTGATCTGGGCCTCGCCCGCAACTGCCGCAACGGCGAGCGCATCGACATGGACCTGCGCGGTGCTTCGGCCCAGCAGGGTACCGGCGCGGGCGCAGCGCCCATGGCCTCGACTTTGACGCAGCAGGCCCCGCAGCAAACCACGCCCGCCGGCATGCGAGTGCCGACGCGGTAAGGGGTGGCGCGTACGGCTCCACGTAGAACCTTCCACGAACGCCTGCGCGCTTCATCGCACTCGCCAAGCCACGTGTTTCGTGTATAACGCGCGCAAGGTGCGGCTCTAGAGCCGCACTGCAGGGACCGTGCTGGACGACATCCCGGCTCCGGCCCCGCCAAGCCCGCACCCGCAACGACCGTAACTATCGTTGCCGGCGGGCACTCTAACGCTATGTTTCCGAAAGGAGTTCCCGATGTCGATGAGTGCCGAAGCCAAACGAACGATCATCAAAGAGCATGCCGCCAAGGTCACCGACACAGGCTCGCCAGAAGTGCAGATCGCGCTGCTGACCGCCCGCATCAACAGCCTGACCGACCACTTCAAGCTGCACACCAAAGACAACCATTCCCGCCGCGGCCTTCTCAAGATGGTCAGCCAGCGCCGCAGCTTGCTCGATCACATGAAGAAAACCGACGCACCGCGCTACACAAAGATCATCGCCAAGCTCGAACTGCGTCGCTGATTATATCTGCAGCCCCAGAAGTCTCTTCTGGGGCTTATGCGTTGCTGAGGCGCGCGGGGTTGTCATCCTGGGCCTTGTGCCCAGGACCCAGCCATCAACAGGCTCTGGCGCTGCCGGGTGCCTCCGATAACCGCTCACCGTTACCGCCAGACGCACGCTGGGTCCTGGGCACAAGGCCCAGGATGACAGCCAGCGCGGGCATGCCGCCGCGCAAAGCCAACGACCGAATTGTCCGTCCGTCCGCAAAGACCGAAGAGAGAGAAATCTGAAATGTTCAACATCCACCGCGTGGAAATCGACTGGGCCGGCCGCAAGCTGACGCTCGAAACCGGCCACATGGCCCGCCAGGCCGATGGCGCTGTCCTTGCCCAGTACGGCGAAACCAGCGTGCTTGCGACCGTCGTTGGCGCCAAGACAGCGAAGGCTGGAATCGACTTCTTCCCGCTGACCGTCGACTACCAGGAGAAGACCTACGCAGCCGGCAAGATTCCCGGCGGTTACTTCAAGCGCGAAGGCCGCCCCACGGAAAAAGAGACCCTGACATCGCGCTTGATCGACCGGCCGATCCGCCCGCTGTTCGTCGAAGGCTTCAAGAACGAAGTGCAGGTGATTGTTACGGTTCTCAGCCACGACCTTGAGAACGATCCGGACGTGCTGGCCTTGGTGGCCGCCTCCGCGGCACTGACACTGTCGGGCCTGCCGTTCCTCGGGCCCATCGGCGGCGCCCGCGTTGGCGTCATCAACGGCGAGTTCGTGCTGAACCCGATGATCGACGAGATGCCGAAGAGCGATCTCGACCTGATCGTCGCTGGCACGCACGACGCCGTGATGATGGTTGAATCGGAAGCCAAGGAACTTTCCGAGAAGACCATGCTCGACGCCGTCATGTTCGGCCATCGCGGCTTCCAGCCAGTGATCGACGCGATCATCAAGCTGGCGGAAAAAGCTGCCAAGGAACAGTGGGACTTTACACCGCCCGACCTCAGCGCCGAGAAAGCGCAGATGGGCACGCTCATCACCGAAGACCTGCGCAAGGCCTTCCTGACACCCGACAAGAAAGCTCGGCAGGACCTCGTCTCTGCTGCCAAGAAGAAGGCCATGGCGGTCATGGCACCGGAAGGCACGGAGCCAGCCAAGCTCGTCAAGCTCGGCTCGGTGTTCAAGCAGCTTGAGCAGGATGTTGTCCGTGGTGACATCATCCGCACCTCCAAGCGTATTGATGGCCGCGACCTGAAGACCGTGCGCCAGATCAGCTCGAACGTGCACGTGCTGCCGCGCACCCACGGCTCGGCGCTGTTCACGCGCGGCGAGACACAGGCGCTGGTCGTTGCCACGCTCGGCACCGGCGACGACGAGCAGTACATCGACAGCCTGGAAGGCACGAAGAAAGAACGCTTCCTGCTGCACTACAACTTCCCTCCATTCTCGGTCGGCGAAGTTGGACGCGTCGGTTCGCCCAAACGGCGCGAAATCGGCCACGGCAAGCTGGCGTATCGCGCCGTGCGGCCGCTGCTGCCATCGAACGACGAGTTCCCCTATGTGATCCGCATCGTGTCGGAAATCACAGAGTCGAACGGCTCGTCGTCCATGGCGACGGTCTGCGGTTCCTCGCTCGCATTGATGGACGCTGGCGTGCCGTTGAAGAGCCCGGTGGCGGGTATCGCCATGGGCCTGATCAAGGAAGGCAACAGCTTTGCTGTGCTCTCCGACATCCTCGGTGACGAAGATCATCTCGGCGACATGGACTTCAAGGTGGCTGGCACTGAGAAGGGCATTACCGCGCTGCAGATGGACATCAAGATCACCGGCATCACCGAAGAGATCATGAAGGTTGCGCTGGAGCAGGCCCACGGCGGCCGCATCCACATCCTCGGCGAAATGGCCAAGTCCATGACCGGCGCGCGCCAGGAACTGGGCGAGCATGCGCCGCGCATCGAAACCATCAAGATCCCGGTCGACAAGATCCGCGAAGTGATCGGTTCGGGCGGCTCGGTGATCCGTTCGATCGTCGAAGAAAGCGGTGCCAAAATCGACATCGAAGACGATGGTACGGTCAAGGTTGCCGGCTCCAAGAAAGAGCAGATCGACAAGGCCATGGACCGCATCAAGGCCATCACGATGGAGCCGGAAGTCGGTACCATCTACAAGGGCAAGGTCGTCAAGCTGATGGAGTTCGGCGCGTTTGTGAACTTCTTCGGCGCCAAGGACGGCCTCGTCCACGTGTCGCAGCTGTCGTCCACGATGCGGCCAAACCACCCGAGCGACGTTGTCAAAGAAGGTCAGGAAGTGTGGGTCAAGCTGCTGGGCTTCGATGACCGCGGCAAGACGCGGTTGTCGATGAAGATCATCGACCAGACGACGGGTATCGAAATCCCCCGTGCCGAAGGCGAGCCCGATCCCATGGCCGAACAGCAGAGCCGCCCACCCCGCCGTGATGGCGGCGGCGGCCGCGGTGGCGATCGCCCGCGCCGTCGCGATTAAGATTTTGGTCTGAGCCGCAAGGTTCGGTTCTGCAGCGCCGGCCGTCCCGACCTGGGGCGTGCCGGCGTTGCTGTTCTGCGGGGAGGCTGGCATGCGAAGGAACACGGGCGAGATATCCAGGAGGAAAACGAACCTGCAGTATCTCACGGCCTGAGGAGGCGGGAATTGGTGAGGCTGATTTTTTGAATTTTGGGCCGATTGCGATTAAATCAGATGGCAATCACCACGAGAACTGCCGCGAATGTGTTGGGAATTGACGGAGTGTCGTTAATTTCCAGCCAGAAAACGGGCAAAAATTAACCGAAAGCAGCCGCGAATTCCCGCTTTAACGTTTGGAAAATGAGTTCGATCCCATGCGCATTGTCGGCGGACAGTTTCGAGGCCGGACCATCGCCGCCCCACCAACGGATGCGACCCGGCCAACCTCCGATCGCGTGCGCGAGGCGGTGTTCAACATTCTGGCGCATGGCATCGAGGGCTTTGAGTTCGAAGGGGCGCGGGTGCTGGACCTGTTCGCGGGCACCGGCGCGCTTGGTGTCGAGGCGCTCTCCCGCGGTGCGGCGTTCTGCATGTTCGTCGAGGACGACGCTGCCGCTCGTGGCGTGATCCGCGACAACGTCGAAGCCTTTGGCCTGACCGGCATCACCAAGATTTTCCGGCGGGATGCGACGGGGCTCGGACCGGCGGGGAAGTATGGCGGATTTTCACTGCTGTTTGCCGATCCACCCTACGACCAGGGGCTTGCAACGAAAGCACTGACATCAGCCGCTGCGGGGAACTGGCTATCGCCCAGCGCCATCGCCGTCATCGAACAACGCGCCGGCGCCGGCCTCGCGCTACCCGACGGCTTCGCTCACCTCGACACCCGCACCTGGGGCGACACGCAGGTGGTGTTTGCGCGATATGGGCAGAGTTGAGCAATCGGTCTCACCGCCCTAACTGCTCTTTCACCTTCTCCGCCAGCTGCGAGAGCGTGAAGGGTTTCGGCAGGAACGCGAAGGTGTCTTGTTCGCCGAGCCCGTTCTTGAAGGCATCGTCCGGATAGCCGGAGACGAAGATGATCTTCAAGTTTGGGTGCGTTTTGCGCAGTTCCTTGAACATCGTCGGGCCATCCATCTCCGGCATGATGACGTCGGAGACGACGATATCGACCTTGCCGCCTTCGCGCTCCATCACTTCGAGCGCGTCCACACCGGAGACGGCCTCGAACACTTCGTAGCCCTGCCGTTGGAGGGCGCGCATGGCGAACGAACGCACGCCATCTTCGTCTTCGACGAGCAGCACACGGCCCGTGCCAGACAAGTCGGTGGTCGGGCCGGCTTTGACTTGGGCTTCGACCACCGGTGCGCCTTCAACTGCCACATGTCGCGGCAAGTAGATGCGGAACGTGGTGCCGCGGCCCATCACACTTTCGCAGAAGATGTAACCACCCGTCTGCTTGACGATGCCGTAGACAGTTGAGAGGCCAAGGCCCGTACCTTTGCCGACTTCCTTGGTGGTGAAATACGGCTCGAAAATCTTGGCGACGATCTCGGCGGGCATGCCGGTGCCGCTATCCTCGACCTCGACCAGCACATATTCCCCGGACGCTACGTTCTGGCTCGCCAATTTCAAACTATCCCGCACCGACACATTGCGCGTGCGGATCGTGAGACGCCCACCGGCAGGCATCGCGTCCCGGGCATTCACCGTGAGATTGATGAGGATCTGGTCAAACTGCGTCTTGTCGGCTTTGACGAACCACAGATCGCGCCCCGGCGTATGTTTGAGATCGATCTTCTCGCCGAGCAACCGGTTCAGCGAATAGCCGAAATCCTGGATGACGTCGTTGAGCGTCAGCACTTCCGGCTTCAAGGTCTGCTTGCGCGAGAAGGCGAGCAACTGCTGCACCATGCCGGCCGCGCGGTTGGCGTTGGAGCGAATTTGCATCACGTCGGTGTAGCCGGGATCCGTCGGACGGCGGCTCTGCAACAGCAGGTCCGACATGCCGATGATCACCGTCAGCACGTTGTTGAAGTCGTGCGCGATGCCGCCGGCGAGTTTGCCGACTGCTTCCAGCTTCTGGCTTTGGATGAACTTCAACTCCAGCGCCTTGAGCTCGCTGGTATCGAGCATGTAAACAATCGCCGCCTCGCGCGGATCGGCACCCACCGTCAGCGGGCTCATGTAGATGCGCCGCGTCGTCTGCTGTTCTGGACCATACGACACCTCAAACGGTGCCGCCGTCGCACGCCCACTGGTGACGCGCACGATGCCGGCCTCAACCGCCTGCCGGTCCTCGGGTGCCGCATCAGCCAGCACGAGATCAGCCAGCTTCGCTGTCTGCGCCGGCCGTGCGCCATCGTGGCTGCACATGCGCTGGAACGCTGCGTTCGCACTAACCACCGCACCCTGCCGGTCCAGCGTCGCAATCGCAAAAGGCGCTGCGTGGAACAGTCGGGCACCACGTTCTTCGAGCGGACTTGCCGCCATGTCGCCGGCCAGATCATTGACCCGGTCGAACACCAGCACTGTCAGCGGATCGCCGCGCTCTGGCCGGTCACCGACCCGGCACGCCAGCCGAACCGGGATCACCCGGCCGTCCTCGCGCACAAGATCAACGTCGAAACGTTCAACCGTGCCCGGCGCACGGTGATGCATCGCCTGCACCAGCGCTTCTGCTTCCGCCGGACAGATGTCGGCCAGCGACCAGCCCTGCTGGCGCGCCTGATCGAGCCGCAGTCCGAGCCAGCCACACAGCGTCTGATTAAGATGCGCGATCCGGCCATTGGCCGAAACCGCAAACAGCCCCACCGGCATCGTATCGAAATAGGCCAGCTGCCGCTCAAGTCCGCCCACCGCGTCCATCTCACGCATCCGGTCGGCCGTGATGTCGGTGACATCCCACAGCGTCATGCGCCGCCGGTCGGACACCGTCGCCGCCGGGTGGAACGGTTTCACCGTGATTCTGAGCCACCGCGTCTTGACCTGCAGCGTGGCCGGCGTGCGCGCAGCCCCCGGACCGGCATGCGGCACCAGCCCGCGCAGATCGCGCACGGCGATATCTTCACTGCGCGCCTCGAGCCGCTCCGCCGCCCGCGCCAACCGGTAGACAGCCTCACCGGCCCGCGGATCGGCAGCCAGAGTTCTTCGATCGATTTCTGCGCCGTCCCGAACAGCGTCATGAACGCCGTATTGGCAAACACGATGCTGCCGTCATCGGTCAGCACCTGCAGGCCGTGGTCGTCGGTCTCGGCCACGCCGCGCGCAATTTCATGCGTCTGCCCGCGCTCCTGCAACCGGACAAAACCCGACAACAGTCCGAATAGAAAGAATATTCCGGTCACCGCCAGCAACGCCAGGACCGCGAGGCCAGCGGGCTGCCCGGTATGCGTCGCCGCCATGAAGGCGACAGCCAACGCCAGTGCCGCAGCCGCACCCAAAGTCGCCAAGAGGGTTTTCACCAAGGCAACGAGTGCTGAACCTCTGCCTTGCTCCAACCGATCGCGCTGTTCCTCAATCGCCGCCATAACGCGGTTTATAAGCTGATTCTGCAGCAGCTTGTCTTGCAGCGGCAGCCAAGGCGTGGGGATAACTGAGGTCATTGGACGCATGAACGGAAGCAACTCACACCAAACGAAGCGGATGGACCTGACGCAACGGCTGGTTTTCCCCAGCCGCGGTGGGACACCAATCAATCATTAGGGTTAAAGGCTGACTAAAAATCTGGTAGCAGGGCGCTCGGGTTGAGGTGCCGCACGGCCGCCTTGTCTGCGTGCACAAGTACAAGCGTCGATGCAAAGCTACAGGATCAAAAATGCTCACGTGGTTCTTTCTGCTGCTTTTTCTGGCCGTCGCGCTTGTCGCCGGTGGCCTCGCGGCACGCAGCTATTTGACCGGCGAACCGATCGGCGCAAATTTTTTCGGGCCGCGGCCTGAAAAGCGCTTAGGCGTCGTCGAACAAGCTTCTGTGGATAACCGGCGCAAATTACTGCTGATCCGCCGCGATGGGGTCGAACATTTGATCCTGACCGGCGGCCCCGTCGACGTGGTCATCGAGACCGGCATCGGCGCCGCCCCCGCCGTGATCACCGCCCGTCCTTCCATCAAGGCTGATAGCGACGCATCAGCGACGGTCTTCCAGCGTCCCGCTCGCACACTCGGCCAAGTCGTCAACGAGTAGACGCCGTCGCCGCGATCAGAAAGAATGCGACGTTGGCTGGATCATCCTGGCAGACGGCCGGCCAGCCAGTGTGTACGCCCATCGCGCGCACCTGTGCCGCCTGCTGGCATCGCGAGCAAGCACCGCGACTGCAAGAGACGGAACTGCGAGAGACGTGACTGCGAGTAGAGCGAGTTGAGACATTGAGACACGGTAAGCGTCGCATGACAGCAGTGGCTCGGGACCGTCAACAGGCCGCAGCAGGGTTCGTGGCCACCGTCATCACAACGGCGATGATGGCATGGTCGAACCTCGTGCTTGCTCAGGCGCCGCCCACCGCGCCAGCCGCGACGCCACCAGCGCCAGCGCAACCAGCAACCCCAGCGACACCCCCACCGGCCGCCGCTCCTGTCCCGCCCCCTGCCGTTGCGGCACCCGCGCAGCCTGTCTTGCCGCCCGAGTTACTCGATCCGGTCACGCGGCTGGCCAAAAACATCGAGGGCGCCGAGAAGTCGATCAATCAGCTCAAGGAACTCGAGTCGGAATTGTCGCGGCTGCGCGGCGACGTCGAGCGCATCATTTACGAGAGCACCGCAACGGCCGAGCAGCTGCGTCCGCAGCTCGAAGAGATGAAACGGCAGATCGAGAAACTCGGTCCCGTGCCCACTGGCAACCAGCCGCCCGAGACGCCCACCGTCGCCTCTGAGCGCGCGCGTCTGAACGCCATGGCCGGTGCCCTCGACAGCGCCGTGAAAACGACTGAGCTCGCCTGGGTACGCGCCAAGCAGCTGATCGATCGCATTACGGTGATGCGCTATCAGATCTTCACCCGCAATTTGTTCGAACGGCGTGACAGCCCCATGCGGCCCTCGGTGTGGTCAGATGTAGGTTCGCGCATGAGCGGCGTGATGGGCCGCGTCCGCTACTACGGTGGCGACTGGCTCGATTGGGCCTCACGCAAGTCGGCATTGCTCAGCGCGCTGCTCCTCGGCGTGGCAGCCCTCTTTGCTGGCCTCCACGTGACGACGCGCCGTTACTTGGCGAAACACCTGGAGCGGCCCGCCGTCTCGCCGAGCTTCTTCGAGCGCGCCAGCCGCGCCGCCTGGATGGGCCCGGCCAGGGCCTTGCCATTCGCCGCAGCCACCTTAGCGCTCTACGCTGGCTTCGAAGGGCTCGAGTTGTTCTATGACCACTGGTCGGGCTTCGGTGTCACGGTTCTTCAGGGGCTACTGATTTTTGCCGCCGCCTCCGCCATGCTGCGGGTCGCGCTGGCACCGAAGTCACCGGCTTGGCGATTGATCCCGCTTGCTGATCATACGGCCGCACGCGTGTTGTGGCTGCTTGAAGCTTTTGTTGGCGTGTATGTTCTGGACATCGTCCTAACCGACTTGAGCCGTATCATTTACGTGCCGCTGACGGTCACCATCGCGCAAACCTTTATCGCCAGCTGCCTGTTCGTGCTGCTGCTGGCAGCAATGCTGTTGACACCGTTTGTCCCCCAGGCGGCAGCCGACCGCCCCGTCAATGGCCATCACGACACGCCGACGTTTGTCTCGCGCACTGCACCGCTGTGGATCAAAGGCCCGTTGTGGCTCGTCGCAGTCGCGATCCTGGGCACGTCGCTTCTCGGGTATGTCGCGCTTGGCCGCTTCATCGCCCATCAGCTGGTGCTGGGCAGCATCGTGCTGGCCGCGGCCGGAATTTGCTACCTCGCTATCCGTGCGTCGACGCGCAGCCGTCCCGATGGCCGCGTTGTCATTGGCGAACTTCTGGAAACGCGATTTGGTCTCGAACCGTCGCGGCAACGTCAACTGTCACGTCTGCTTGAAGTCGTGCTGACGCTGTCACTGCTGACGGTGGCTCTGCCTCTGCTGCTACTGCAATGGGGCTTCCAGGCCGCCGACATTCGCGACTGGTTCAAGAGCCTCGTGTTCGGTTTCGAGGTCGGGCATCTCAAAATCAGCTTGGCGCGGATCGTCCTCGGGATTGCCCTGTTCACCGGGTTGCTGTTTCTCACCCGCCTGCTGCAGCGCTGGCTGCGCGACGGCGTACTGACCGAAACGCGGATGGACGCTGGCATTTCCAATTCCATCGACCAGGCTGTCGGCTATTCCGGCATTACGCTGGCGGCGCTTGTTGCGGTGTCCTATGCCGGTTTCGACATCACCAGTCTCGCCATCGTCGCCGGCGCGCTCTCCGTCGGCATCGGTTTTGGCCTGCAGTCCATCGTCAACAACTTCGTCTCCGGTCTGATCCTGCTCGTCGAGCGGCCCATCAAAGTCGGCGACTGGATCGCCCTCGGTGATCAGCAGGGTCACGTGCGCCGCATCTCGGTGCGATCAACCGAGATCGAGACGTTCGATAGCGCCAGCCTGATCGTGCCGAATTCCGAGTTGATCTCCGGTCGCGTCGTCAACTTGACCCATCGCAATATGCTCGGCCGCGTCGTCATCAAGTTCTCGCTCGATGGCGCAGCCGACCCCGACAAGGTGCTCAAGATTATCGTCGACAGCGCACGCAGTCATCCCCAGGTTATGAAAATACCCGAACCAGTGGCCTCGCTTGAGAATTTCAGCCCCGGCATCCTGGAATTTGCTTTGCGCGCCACCATCGGCGACATCAACCGCCGCCTTCAGGTGCACACCGAATTGCGCGTCGGCATCCTGAAAGAACTCCGCCGCCACAACCAGATCGTGGTGCCCATGCCAGTCGTTGAACTCGCCAAATCCACCGTCGCCGCGGAGTAGTGGGCAACCGGCGCATCACCGCTTGCGGCGCGGCGGCGCCAGGCTGCTCAGGCGTGCATTGGGTTCCCAATCCCCGAACGCACTGGCATCCAGCGCCGTCAGATCCAGCGTCCTCAGCTGCACGTGCACGGGCGCGTGATCTTCCGGCACGGCCTTCGTGGGCGGCATCTGCGACTGCGCAGTCGCGGAACTGTTGCGAACGTCACTGGCCGGGGGTTGCGCCGCCAGCGGCAACGGCCATCCAGAGCTCACAACGGCAAGTGCCCCCACCGTCAGCCACGGCAGGCGCCCACGTCGGCTTGATCTTGGCGTAAGGGTCATCACGTCGAACCACACAGGGGGACGCACCGGTTCACGGTGCCGATGGCGATGCGCTATCTTCCCTGCCAAACGTTGACCAAACGTTAACGCGTGTTCCCGAATGAAACACCGGTAAAAATTGGCCGACCCGCCTCAGTCTTCCCGGTAGACCTTTTCGCGGCGCTCGTGGCGCTCCTGCGCTTCCAGCGACATGGTCGCAATGGGCCGCGCATCGAGCCGTTTCAGGCTGATCGGCTCGCCCGTTTCCTCGCAGTATCCGTAAGTGCCATCATCGATCCGCGCCACCGCCGCGTCGATCTTGGAAACCAGCTTCCGTTGGCGGTCACGGGCGCGCAATTCCAGCGCTCGCTCGGCTTCCGAATTTGCCCGGTCCGCGATATCGGAATGTTGCAGCGTATCGTCGTGCAGCACCTGCAACGTCTCGCGATTCTGCACGATGATGTCGTCTTTCCACTGCAGCAGCTTGTTGCGGAAATAGATCCGTTGCAGCGCGCCCATGAAGGGTTCCGTATCCGCTGGCCGGTAGCCCGGTGGCAGCGTCGTCGGCATCGCACCCCCGAAAGGTTTCTTTCCCATTGTCTTGCCGTTCCTCGTGGCCGGCGGCGGCACAGCGGATGCCTTCTCAGGCGTCGCCGGACGGCTCTCGCGCGGCAGCGCAGCGCTAGCACCTTTCGCGGCAGCCCTTAGCAAGTTTTTTCCCGCCGTGGCAACGACTGGCGCAGCGGCCGCGCCGCTTTTCTTCGTCGCCGGACGCTCAGGCACAACAACCGGCGCCACGGCTTTTTTCGCGGCCGGCGTCTGGCCCGCCTTGACCGGCATGACCACCGCACTTTTCGCCACGGGCTTTTTGGGTAGGCCAGCCGCTTTGCCAGTCGCTCTGCCCGCTTTTTTCGGCGGCAACGGTTTCGACAACGTCTTCACAGCAGTCTTGCCGGCTGTCTTGCCAGCCGTTTTGCCGGCCGTTTTGCCGGTCGTCTTAGGAGTTGTTTTGCCAGGCTTGGCAGCGGCCATCACGCTGCCGGCCTTGACGCTAGCAGACATCCGTTTTGCTGTCGGCGCACTGAGCGGCGCCGCGACGGCCACGCGGCCCTTTGCGCGCGTCGCAGACACGCGCCGGGCGGGTTCCGTAGCCTTCGGGCGCTGATGTCGCTTGACCTTCGCCATCGGTTTCCCCGTCCTGCCAGGCCGCCGTCTGGATCGGGCGCCCATCTCGTCCTGCCGCGTCGTCCTGAGCGACCGCGGACGTATTCAAGTGTCTGAGACTCCAAGTCAAGCTGTGCTTTGCCCTGGTTTCAGCGATCGCTTATTAACCTTGCTGCGCGGCAACTTATCCATCAGGTGTCCCACCAGAATCTTCGACCTGCAGTTGGTGCGGTGTAACCTTTCTTTAAATATTCTATCTTAGATTGCATAAATACCAAAAACACCTCCCGTGCCTGAGGTGCGCCCGAAACTAAACCGAAGAGCCAAGGAGGTTGCACATCATCGTCCGGTCGCAGGCCAGACCCGGCCTGCGCCGAACCCGGAAACAGAACCAATGACCGCCAGCCAACAAGGTGCGCACCCAAGACGCGCCAGCGCGACCGTCATTGCAAAGCCCGGACGCAGCACGTCGCCCGCCGGCCCCACGGTGTCCCCCACCCGTGGTTCGTCGCGACCACCTCCCGCCTGGTTCCCCCGCCAGGTTCCCTAGAGGTCGCGGCGCTTTCCGCCGGGCTCGTCTCATCCGGAGTGGCACGTCCCCGTGCCGCACTCAGCGCCACCCCGTTGCCTCCCGCCGGGGTGGCGCTGCATTTTTATCGCTGCCCGCGCTCGCCGCTTGACGAAGCCGCGCTTGCTGCCGACGGTGCCCCATCATTCCACGAGGCACCGCCCAGAGAGCCAGCGCCATGACCACCCGCAATTCCATCGCCTTCATCGGCCTCGGTGCCATGGGCAGCGCCATGGCCGCCCGCCTCGTCGCCCACCAGTACCGCGTCACCGGCTTTGACCTTCGCCCCGAAGCCCGCGCCCGCCTTGCCGAAAAAGGCGGTCACGCCGCAACCACCGTCGCCGCAGCCGCAAACGGCGCCGACGCCCTCATCGTCATGACCGTCAACGCCGAACAAGCCGAAGACGTCATCTTCGCCCAAGGCGCCCTCGACGCTTTGTCGCCCGGCGCCGCCGTCATCGTCATGGCCACCTGCGCCCCCGCTCGCATCGCCGCCATCGCACAGCGCGTCGCCGCCACCGGTCGCACCTTCATCGACGCGCCCGTCTCCGGCGGCGTCGTCGGCGCCGAAAGCGGCACCCTCAGCATCATGGCCGCCGCCCCCAACGCCACCTTCGCCGCCCACAAAGCGCTGCTCGAAACCATGGGCACCGGCCTCGTCCAGGTCGGCGAGACCCCTGGCCAAGGCGCCGCCATGAAGATCGTCAACCAGCTGCTTTGCGGCGTCCATATCGCCGTTGCCGCCGAAGGGCTCGCCTTTGCCGAACGCCAGGGCATCGACCCGGCCCTCGCGTTGAACATCCTCTCCGCCAGCGCCGCCTCCAGCTGGATGCTCAAGAACCGCGGCCCCCGCATGTCCGGCACCGACCAAAGCGTCACCAGCGCCGTCGATATCTTCGTCAAAGACCTGAGCCTCGTCCTCGACGCGGGCCGCTCCGCCAAGATGGGCCTGCCACTTGCCGCACTCGCCCATCAGGCATTTCTCTCCGCCTCCGGCATGGGCCTCGGCGCCAGCGACGACAGCCAGGTAATTGCCACCTACCGCGCCCTCGCCGCCCCCGCGTGAACCGCGCGCGCCTTTAGCACTTTGTTTATCGCCACAACCTAAAATACCCATGCGATCAGATCTGCACCCAGATCCAATCGCCAAATCTCCCGATCAGAGGAGATGCGACGCCCAGATCAATGGAGCGCAGTTGGCGCATGCAAATGCTGTGGAAGAATTTCGGCCGCCCGCTGAGTATTCCGGCGCGGCTCAACGCCATCGTCGGCCTGGCGTTTGTGGCGGTGGCCAGCCTGGCGATCGCCTCGCTGCATTTCTCGCGCACCGCCGTCGACGCCGCCAACCGGCTACGCGATGCCGGCGCCATCGGCCTCGCCGGCACGCTGGAGTTTGACCAGCTGCTCGAGCACCACCAGCGCGGCTTGGAAGCACTGGCGCGCGACGCACGCCTCCCCGGACGTCTGCTCCTGCTCAAACCCAAACTCGATCGCCTCGAACGCCAGATGATGCGCAATGCCGCGCGCCGTAGCACTGGCAACTGGTCCGCCGTGCGAACCCTGCTGCCCTCCTTGGCCCGCGCCACACGCCTGGCCGCCGCACGCGCACCCGCAGGCCACGCAGCCGTCGCCGAGCCCCTCGCCGCCTATGGCGCCATCGCCACCGCGCTGCATGCCCAGGTACGCGTCGAGCGGCGCGGTTTCATCGCCCGCATGTCCGAAGATGCTGACCGGCTGGCGACCACCGCTGCCTATCTCGCCGAATGGGTCTGGATGACCGCCGCCCTGGCGCTGGTGCTGATCGGGCCGGTCAGCTGGTGGCTGGTCCGCCATGTGACACAACGGCTGCGGATTATCTCCGGCGGCATGGTGCGCCTCTCGCGCAATGATTTCTCCACGCCCCCCGCGCACCGCCACTTGGCCAAAGCCGATGGCCCCGATGAAATCGGCGATCTGGCCCGCGCTCTGGCCGTGTTCCGCGACAATGCGCTGGCCCTGCGCGAGCACCGTGGCCGGCTCGAGCAAGTCAATCTCTGGCTCGATATCGCCCTCAACAATATGCAGCGCGGCCTCGCCATGTTCGACGCCGGCGAGCGGCTGGTCATCGCCAATGCCAGCTACCAAAGGCTCTATGACCTGCCAACTGATCTGACGATGCACGGCACGCCGCTGGCCGACATCCTCTCGCACGCACCGGATAGTCCGTCTCATGCAACCGCCGCCATCATCGCAGAATATCGTAGTGCCATCGGGCGCGGCATGCCGGTGACATACACGCGCGACCGCACCGATGGCCGCACTTACAGCGTCACCCTCACGCCGCTCGAAGCCGGCGGTTGGGTCACCACCCACGAAGACGTCACCGAGAAACGCCAGGCCGACGCACGCGCACGCCTTCTCGCGCGGCAGGATGCACTGACCGAACTGCAGAACCGCCGCGGGTTCGCCGAGTGTCTTGAGGCCTGTGCGCAAGCGCTCCCCATCGACGGCGACGCCCCCCACCCCACAGACCGGTTCGCCGTCATCGCCATCGATCTCGATCACTTCAAAGAAGTCAACGATACCCACGGCCATCCCATGGGTGACGCCCTGCTGGTCGCCGTCGCCAACCGCTTGCGCGGCGCGGTCCGCCAGGACGATGTGGTCGCCCGCATGGGCGGCGACGAATTCGCAATCCTGCAACGCCATGCGCGCAGCGCGGTTGATCCAGATGGGCTCGCAGAACGTCTGCTGCGACTGTTGTCAGAACCGTTCCACGTGCGCGGCCACCACTTCACCATCGGCGCCAGCATCGGCACCACCATTGCGCCCGCCGATGGCCGCACACCGGAACTGCTGATGCAGCGCGCTGATTTGGCCCTCTATCGCGCCAAAGCCGCTGGCCGCAACACTGCCATTGCATACGGCACAGCCCTTGAAGCACCTGTCAAAGCGCGGCGCGAACTCGAACGCGATCTCCGCGACGCCGTCGAGACAGGTGCCTTCGAGCTGCACTATCAGCCGATCGTCAGTCTCAGCGCGCGCACCGTCGTCGGCTGCGAAGCGCTACTGCGCTGGCCACGGCCGGGACAGCCGTTCGTGTCGCCAGCCGAGTATGTTCCCGTGGCAGAAGAAATCGGGTTGATCGGCAAGCTCGGCGCCTGGGTGTTGGCAGAAGCCTGCCGCACAGCCGTTTCGTGGCCGCCGCATATCAAGGTCGCGGTCAACCTGTCGCCCGTGCAATTCGAGAGCGGCGGCCTGCTCGAAACCGTCCGTGACGCACTGATGGCGTCCGGTCTCTCAGCGCAACGTCTGGAACTGGAAATCACCGAAAGCACGCTGCTGCAGGACAATCCCGCCACGCTGGCAACCTTGTACGCCCTTCGCGGCATGGGCATATCGATCGCGCTCGATGATTTCGGCACCGGCTATTCGTCCCTGAGCTATCTGCGCGCATTTCCCTTCGACAAACTCAAGATCGATCGCTCCTTCGTCAGTGATCTCTCTGAGCGGCCGGATTGCGCAGCCATCATCAAGGCCGTCGCCACCCTGGCCGCGAGCCTCGACATGACCACCGTCGCCGAGGGCGTCGAAACCCACGATCATCTGGTGCGCGTCCATCTGGCCGGCTGCACAGCCGTGCAAGGCTATCTCTTCTCCCGCCCCGTGCCCGCCCACGCCCTCGCCCACGTCATCGAAACCTGCTCAGCAAAACTAGCCGCGTAAGCATTTCCCCTTAACCCCTCGCTAACCAACCACCACACCCCAACCTCGCAAACACGCCATTGCCATCAATTGCATCACACGCTTTCAGACTTGCGAAATTTTCCACACCCTACACTGGACGCACAATCAGGCGGCACGGAACCGCAGGAGTGGAGCGCGCAGCCGTGAAAATCTATTGGATTCTGGGCGTCGCCGTTGGCCTCTTTCTGGGTCTGACCGGATTGGTGGTCCGTGGCCAGCCCTCAACCCGCGCCGACCGCGTTGGCCTGACTGTCCACGAAGAGCCCGGCCGCGTTGTGCTCCATTGGAACGGCAGCATCGAGAAGCCGATGCGCGATCGCTTCGCCGAGGCCTTTGAACGTTTTGAAAACGACCCGCGCCGATTGATAATCTCGCTCAACTCGCCGGGCGGCTCCGTGACCCACGGTCACGACGTCATCAGAGAAATCCGCAAGGCCTCGCGCGAACGCGCCATCGATACCATTGTCACAGCAGGCCGAAGCTGCGCCTCCATGTGCGTGCCAATCTATCTGGTCGGTGCGGAGCGCTTTGCCAATCCGTCGTCTAAATTCATGTTTCACGAAGTCAGCTTCAAGCTGAACGCCGATACGAATGCCGCGGTGCGGCGGCAGCTGGCCAACCCGGAAGTGCGCCGGATGGCAGTCAACCACTTCACCAACGAACTGTTCGATGATGATCTGGGTCCACGCAGCGTCGATGCCGCCTGGCTCAAAGCCATGCGCACCAAAATCCGCGGCCGCGACGTCTGGCTCACCGGCCAGCAACTCATGCAGCAAGGCTCCGGCGTCGTCGACAAACTGCTGTGAAGCGCGCGTGAGGCGGGAAACCTGCGGAAGCCACTTTTTTCCCCTCAACCCCGAGGGGGGGGGAGGTGAGATTTCTCGCGCGCGACCCACACCCACCCCGCCACTTTACATTTTCGCGCCACCCAAAACTCTGCTTGTATTGCGCCAGCACTGCACAACAGGGAGGCGCCACACATGCTCCGGACCACAACCAGACTGACAACCGCTTTGACCATCCTGCTTGGATCAACGATCCTCGCCCACGCCCAGACCACATCAACTCCCCCGCCTGCCGCGCCACCCGCCGCAGCCCCGCCGCCCGCAGCCACGCCCCCTGCACCGCCACTGTTTTCAACCACCAAGGTCGACGGCACCGACAACGTCTACATCTTCCGCTACCAGGGCCACCAATCGATGTTTGTGGTCACCAAAGCCGGCGTCATCGTCACCGACCCGATCGGGCTGCGCCGTCCACAAGCCGTCACCACCTACATCGATGAAATCAAGAAGGTGACCAGCCAGCCCGTCAAATATGTCATCTATAGCCACAGCCACTACGACCACATCGCTGGCGGTAAGCCCTTCAAGGACCTCGGCGCTAAATTCATTGCCCACAAGAATGCCAAGGCACAACTCGTCCGCTTTCCGACCGCCGACGTCGTTATGCCAGACGAGTTGGTCAACAACAAACGCACCCTCGAGCTGGGCGGCACCACGCTCGAACTGCTCTACGTCGGCCGCAACCATTCAGACAACAGTCTGGTCATGCGGCTGCCCAAGGAGAAGATCATCTTCACCGTCGACTTCGTCCCGATCCAGACGCTGCCGTTCCGCAACATGCCCGACACTACCAACCCGCTCGATTGGCAGGCGTCTCTGAAGCGCGTTGTTGCGCTGGATTGGGATCGCATGATCCCCGGCCATCCCTATGCCGGCGGCCGCCTCGGTACCAAGCAGGACATCACCGACCTCATCGGTTACTTCGACGATCTCGGCGCCGAAGTGAAAAAAGCCGCCGCCGAAGGCAAGTGCACCGACACCGCCATGAAAGACGTGAAGCTGCCGAAGTATGAAAAGTGGGGCAACTACGCCCTGTTCCTGCCATCCAACGTTGAGCGCATGTGCTATCTCAACAACGGCAATTAAGGCCGTGTAGCATTGGCGCCTGTGCTTCGCGATCTGATCCCCTCTCTCCGTCTTCACGGGGAGAGGGTTAGGGTGGGCAGCAGCTCGTACAATGCATTTGCGTGACACGCCAATCGACGCGTCCTGTAGAGCTGACGCGAATGTGTTGCGCGGATATCGGACTCGCGGTCACCGCTCACTTCACTGTCACCAGTGCCCGCCAGCCGAACTTGAGCAACGGGTGCACATCCCGCGCAAACGCAACGATTGCCGCGATCATCGCATCGCCGTCACCGATGTCCTTCCGTGCCAGTGGCCGGCGGACCACCAGCGACTTGCGCCGCAGCAATTGAACAAGCCCGTCGTCGTCCACCGCCTCAAAACCGCGCGGCGTGCGCTTTCAATACGTCATCACTGTCCAGCAACAGCCCCGCCTTCCCAAGCTTGGCCACGATCTCATTGATATCTTTTGGCTTCCCAACGATCTGCTGCCGCAGTCTCTGCAGCGCCGGCGGTTCCGGATTGTAAAAGCCCGCCGCAACGAACGATCCCTTGGGATCGACGTGCACATAGATCAGCCCGGGCGCACTCTTCTCGCCATCCCGCGTCAACGCCGCACTGACATGCGCCTTGTAAGGCCGCTTGTCCTTGGAGAACCGCACGTCGCGATGGATGCGGAACATCGCACGCTTCGGGTCGCACGCGAGATCAATCCCTTCAACGGTGAGCGCCAGACCGAGCGCTGAAACCAACGCCGCCAGCGGTGCGCGCAGTTCCTGCTCATAAACCGCTTTGTTCGCTTCGAACCACACCCGGTTCTGCTCAACATCCAGCTGTTTGAGAAACGCCAGCCCTTTGGCAGAAAAACCGTTGAAAGGCTGCACAGACGGAATGCTCACGGTGAAGTGGTCCTATCGCCCCGGCAGCACCAGAATTTTCGCCTCGGCCGGCAGCAGTCGTGCGCTCAGCAGGATCTCTGAATCCGGCACCATCTCAACTGGAAACTCGGCCTTCATCCGATCGATGAAACGCGTCAGCGTGAACTGGTTGAAGTAATGCATCGGAATGATCAGCCGCGCGCGCAGCGCCCGCACCACATCCACCATGCCACCGATGTCCATGGTGTACCCACCATCGACGGGCACCAGCACCACATCGAGCTGGCCGATGGCCGCCAGTTGCTCAGGCGTCAGCGTGTGATGCAAATGGCCGAGATGGCCGATGCACAGGCCGGCGATCTCGAAGATGAAAATCGAATTGCCATAACCCACCGTGCTGCCGCTTCCCCAGTCGCGGATGTTGGTCGGCACATTGCGGATGTGCACATCTTTGACTTCGAGATCGTGACGCACCGGGCCGCCAGCCGGGTTCCAGCCACGCAGCACGTGCGTGATCTTCGGATCAGGCGTGTCGGTGTAGTGGGTCGTGTGTGCACGGTTCATCGTCGCCACATCAGGAATGACACTCGGCCGCACATAATCGTTGTAGTCGGTCACCATCCGCACGCCACCGGCGCTTTCAATCAAAAACGTCGAGTGGCCGATGAAAGTGAGACGCACGTCGGTGTTCGCCAGCGCCGCGCCACCGAGTGTCACGCGATGAATATTGGCATCAAGGCGCGGAGCGTTTGCGACAGCGAGGCATCGGCTGACCGGCTGCGCCGCTACCGCCGGCGCTGTCGACACAAATGTGCTCAGCAGCACCGCCGACGCAAACATCCAGCCCTGCCATGCCCTGTTCTGCCAAAAATTGTGCATCACCGTATGCCCTTTGTCCTGGCATTCAGTCACAATAGCCTCGGCAGAAGCGTAGGCCACTCCGGCCAAAAATGCGAATCACAGGCCCGGGCGTGCCGCAGGACGGCCCATGAACCACGCCCCACGGGCCAAAACTCACCCCGCCCCCTTCACCGCCCCATACCCCGCCAGCGCCGCAGCGCGCGCCTCCGCATGCACCACCAGCGGCTTTGGATACGTCTTGCCCAGCACCACCCCAGCGGCACTCAGCACCATCGGCAACGCCTCGAACGGCGCAAACAGCGCATCATTCGGCAACTTCGCCAGCTCCGGACACCAGCGCCGGATGTACACGCCCTCCGGATCAAACTTCCGCCCTTGCTCCATCGGGTTGAAAATCCGGAAGTACGGGGCCGCATCCGCGCCACTGCCAGCAACCCACTGCCAGCTCGCCGCGTTGTTCGCGAGATCGGCATCCACCAGCGTGTCCCAGAACCACGCCTCGCCCTGCCGCCAGTCGATCCGCAGATGCTTGATCAGAAAACTCGCCACCACCATCCGCACGCGATTATGCATGTAGCCCGTTGCCCATAGCTCGCGCAGACCGGCATCCACAATCGGATAGCCCGTCTGCCCGCGCTGCCACGCCGCCAGATGTTTGGCGTTTGTCACCCATGGATAGGCATCGAACGCCGGCTTCCAGTTCCGCTCCGGCAAGGTCGGAAAATGATACAGCAGATGATGCGCAAACTCGCGCCAGCCCACCTCTGACAGGAACTTGTCCGCATCCCGCCGCACACCCGCCTGCGCATCGGCATAGTGCTGCGTCACCGCCCACACCTGCCGCGGCGAAATCTCACCAAAATGCAGATGCGGTGAAAGCCGCGACACATTTGGCAGATCCGGCCGGTTGCGCAGCTCGGCATAGCCTTGAAGCCCATCCGCAAGAAACGCATCCAGCCGCGCCCGCGCGCCCGTTTCCCCTGGCGTCCACTCCGCAGCAAATCCCTTCGCCCAGTTCGGCTTCGTCGGCAGCAATCCCCAATCGCCAAGCGCGTCACCAACACCAGGGGCCTTTTTCAACGTCACCTTCGGCGCCGCGATCGGCGCCTCGACCGCCAACTTCAAACACGCCCGCCAGAACGGCGAATAGACCTTGTACGGCCCGCCATCGAGCGTCTTGATCGCCCACGGCTCGTTGAGCAGCGACCCATTGAAGCTCTGCACATCCAGTCCCGCCTCGACCAGCGTCGCTTTGATCTTGGTATCCCGCGCAATTGCGTAGGGTTCATAGCAGCGGTTCCAGTGCACGCGTTTGGCGCCCACCCGCTTCGCCAATTCTGGCAGCAGCACCGCCGGATCGCCGCGCAACACCACCAACCCACCAAGCGCCTTCGACAGCCGCGTCAGACTGTGATGCAACCACCACCGTGCTGCCCCACCCAGCGGCCGCCCCTGCGGCGCCACCGTTTCATCCAGGATGTAAACCGCCACAATCGGCCCGTGCTGCACCGCCTCCGCCAGCGCCGGATTGTCCCCCATCCGCAAATCCTGCCGGAACCACACGACGCTTGTCATCGCCTATCCCCTCCATGGTTTCCCGCACAGTCTGCGACAATGCTCAGGCCCGCAACGCGACATCGGCGCGCCCGGTTCAAGCGGCAGCGGCCCATCAGCGCCGAATGCCGAAGCGGCAATGCAGACAAAAATACAGTTCTACGATTGGCTACCGCCAAAGGTCTGAAAACCAATTGAGACACAATTGAACCGCTAATCCCGCTTATGTCGTAGACGATCTGAGTCCGCCACGTCGGGCTCAGCGCGGTCACGCCACTGCATCGACGCAGCCAAAGCCACGGCCAGCCTCAGCAACACCGGTGTACCCCGCCCCGTCGCCAAGCGCGGCATATCTCACATTGAGGTGACCCATGACCCAACGCTCCAGAACGGAAACAGTTGAGTTCGTCAATGCGTTCGCGTTGGCCGGTGTCGCGGGCACGCGCCCACCCGGCATTTACGACGTCGAAACAATCGAGGAAATGATCGAGGGCCTCTCGTTCCAGGCCTTCCGCCGCGTCTCAACCACGCTGACGCCGCAAGCACACGATCCCGTCACGCGAACACGCCAGGTGACCGAAATCAATCCCGACGATCTGCAGGACGCCCTGACCCAAGATCGTCACGCCAGCGCATCAATGGCAGCAGCCGCAACGCGGTCTGCTTGAGCACAACACGCCGGGCACACCAGCCGCCCTCACCCAAACAGCCTGAGCTGCCGCTCGTCCTGCCCCTTGGTCTCGCGCGCCAGCTGCTCGATGCGATCAAACGGCACCTGCTCCGCCGTAATCAGTGAACGATGCGCCTTCATCGAGCGCACCAAACCTTCCTGCACCAGATGGAACTCGCCCACCGTCTGCCCCGGCAGCACCGAAGCCGCATCCAGCCCGCTGTCCGACTGGAACGCC
The DNA here is from genome assembly GCA_963847145.1 of uncultured Alphaproteobacteria bacterium. GTDB lineage: Bacteria > Pseudomonadota > Alphaproteobacteria > Rhizobiales > Hyphomicrobiaceae > JABFRJ01. Next base: position 44,112 of record CAWJYN010000006.1, on the reverse strand, counting down.
GCCTTGAGTTTCTTCAGCGCGGTATCTTCACGCACGCGGCCGATGAACCAGCTCGTGATCTGATCGCGGCTCTTGTAGTCGAGATCGCCCGGTGACTGCGTCGCCAGCATGATCCCGAGCCCGGCAGAACGCGCCCGCTTGAGCAGGCTCTGCAGCGGTTCCGCCGTCGCCGGTTTGGCATTCGCCGGAATATAGAGATCGGCCTCATCGAGCATCAGCACCGATTGCAGCTCGTCGTTCGGGTTGCGCTGACAGAACCGCAGCGCTTCCGCCAGGAACTGCGACACCCAGAACAGGATGTTCTCGTTGTCACCGAGGAAACCCGTGTAGATGATCGACAGCCGCGTTCGCCCATCCGACCGCGCATAAGGCCCGATGCCGAGCAGCCGCTCCATGTTGAGCGTCTCGCCACCCGCTTCGAACAGCGACGCATTCCGGTGCCGCAAGCTGTCCAGCTGCGCAACGAGATCGCGGCGCAACTTGCCCGACGGGTCCATGCGCTGCGTCGCTTCCGCCAGCTCCGGATCGTCTTCTTCCAGCAGATGAATCAGATCCGCCAGCATCACCTGCGTCGAGAACCGCTGCCCCAGCAGCCGCAACGCCACCGATAACGTGCCCGACTGCTTCTGATGCGTCGCCGAATTCTTCAGATGCAGCATATCGCCGAGCGCCGCCGCGGAAAGTCCCGCCAGCAACTGCTGCTCATGATCCGGCAGTTCCTTGATCCCCGTCGGCAGCAGCGTGATCGAGATCGGCCGGCCGGACGAACGGCCGGGCGTATAAACCGCCACATCGATGTTGTCGGCCAGCTTCTCGCGCTCGCCGCGCCGATCGGAGTAGTCGCCCTCGATCGCCCGCCACACATCCGGGTTGGCATAGCTGCACAGGTCGCCCTTGCGGTCGATCAAGATCGCCGGAATCCCCCGTTGCAGGATCTGCTCGATCAGACACAGTGCCAACGTCGTCTTGCCCGAGCCCGAACCACCCAGCACCGCCGCATGGCGCTTCAACACGTTCTTGTTCAGCGTCACTGCCGTGTTGGTCTTGATCATGCGGCCAGCCAAGATACTGCCCGCACCCTCTCCGTTCTCGTCCAGGATGACAGAGAGCGGCAGATCCTCTTCCACTTTCGCTTCGCCCGGCGCTGCCGTCGGCACCGCTGTGACCTCGCTCGTCCCCGTCCAACCCGTCCAATCTGCCGCAGCCGGCAATGTCGGCGGCAAGGCTGAAATCGGTGCAAGAGCCGGCGCTCCAACCTGCCCGATCGTCCCCACCGTCATCCCGGCAATCTTAAACGCGTCGCTCGCCGCTTCCACCACGGCCGTCATGTTCGCCTTCGACGCCGCTTCCACTTTCGTCACGTTGCGATTGATCAGATCAAGCCGCAACAGCTGCACGATCGCGCCCAACGCCGACAGCAACTTCGATTGCTCGAACCAGCGTGCAAAGCCCGGATCGTGCCGGTGGTCATTGTGGAAGTCCCGCACCGTCAGCACGCGTTCCCACTCCGCCAGTGGGATCAGCAGCGCGCGCCCGCCGCTCTCGCGGAACTTGCGGAACGCCTGTGCCGTCTGGCTTTTTGTGTTCGGCGGATAGTCGCTGGCGCGCAGCATGAAGCACGTCTTCGTACCCATGGCGCCAAGCGCACGGTCAAGCTGCCGCTTGAACCCGCCACCCTGGATCGACCGGTTACACAGGAAGATACGGCTTTCCGTCGTAAAGCCTGACTTGTGGCGCAGCGTCATATCCAGCGCTGGCAGATCGTCGGCCAACGCCAACCGTTCCAATGTCAGATCAAGTGCCGCCGGCCATTCCTCACCAGCCAGTGTCAGCGCCGCATGCAGCACCCCGACCAGGCTTGCATCGTCTGCCGGGATCTCCACCTGGCTATCGGAGCTATAGCGCTCCCACATCTCACGGAAGTCGACATGCGACGCCATCTCAGTGGCGGACGCTGCAGTTTCCGCCGGGCTCGCACCGAACAGACTGCCGCCCAGCGCCTGCACCAGCGCATCCAGGAACCCTGGCCGGTCTGACCCCTCGTTGTTCGCATTCCGCCCGTGATCGCGGCAGCGCGTCTGCGCCAGCTCCAACAGCCTCCGCGTCGAAAGCCCGCTGAATTCCTCATAGAAGCTGTCGGTAAACAGCGCATTCGGATCCTCGACACCATAGTCGAGCCCCATCGCCGCGCCGTGCTCCAGACGCCGCGCAATGATCAGCCGCGCTTCTTCTGCAGTCCGCGTTTCGATCAGCGGCACCGGTCCAGCCTTCTCGATGCGGTCGATATACGACTGCGCCAGCGTCTCCCGCGCTTTTGAATAGAAATCCTCCAGCACCGAAATGATGATGATCGACGACGGCAGCCGGTTGGCAATCTGAATGAGATCGCGCACTGCCTTCTGGAAGCGCTCCTGATAGTCATCAAAGAAGCGCAGGTCTTCGACTTGATCGATCGCGAACACGAACGCCGCACGGTCCACCGACCACATCAGCTTGCCCAGGCATTCTATGATCTCGAAAGCGCGCCCGTCGCCCGTGTTCGGGTCAAGCGCCGCCACCGCACGGTGCGACAACTCCGTCAGCGACTTGCCGTGCAGGTATTGCCGCACACGCTGATCGATCTGCGGCTCGGCCCGCTGCATGTACAGCAACGCCCGCACGATGTTGATATCCAGCCCCTCGCCAGCAAACTTAGCGCTCGCCACCACCTGGTCGGCAAGCTTCAGCACCAGTTGCGCCAGCGCCGGCGCGTCCAGATCAGCTTCACGCAAAGTCGCCAGTGCCGTTTGATCGATCACGGCGGCGTCGCTCACCAGATGCCGCGTCAGCCGCGCCAACGCACTTTCACCGCCACCATCCGGATCAAACGGCTTCTCCAGCGAATTGATCAGGCGCCGCAGATAATAATCGGCATAGTTGCCGATATCCGGCGTCATCTGCGCATAGCCGAAATACGCTTTCCCCGCCCGGTGCGCCGCCGTTCGCATCGCCCGCACCAGATGCGTCTTCCCCGCGCCCGATTGCCCGTGGAACAGCAGAATGCGCGCCTGTGCGGCAGCGCTTTTCTGATCCGTCACCGCATCGAGCAAGGTCGTAAACTTCGCCCGTGCCTTCCGGTGCACGGCCTCCACGTCCACCGGATCGGCGTGCCAGACATCATCTTCCCAGGTGATCGAATGTTCGAACGCCTGGCTCATCCGGTCGAGGCCGGGGCTGGTCGGAAGCGGTGGAGGAGGCAACAGCATCGAGACATGTTCCTTGGGCAAGGAATTCTGGCATCAGGCACGGCGCAAACGGTCAGACGCTAGTCGTCCACGCGTACAAAATGGAAAATTGCATTCTTGTAGGCAATCGCACTCGCCTGCACGTCGGCCATCGAGCGCTGATCCTTGAGGTCCGCATTCGCCAGCACGATCCGGCCAACTCGGTGCGCCTCGATCAGCATGGCCTTGAACTCGATCTCGCTGACCAGCCACTCGGGATGCTGCGCTTGCACCGCGTCCCACACCTTCGAGACAAACGCTTTCCGGTTGCCCGGCCAGCCTTCCGCAACGCCGTGTGCCGCAGCCAACGTGGCCGCAACAAAACCCGCAAAATCCGGCCGTGCCGGAGCAACCACTGGCTGCGGCGTTGTTTTGACCAGCGTCAGAGTGGGCGCCGCACTCGCCGCCGGCCGTGCTTTCCCAGCCGGCCGCGCCGCCACTTTCTCCGCACGCCGCGATGCACGCGGCGAAGGTTCCACCGACTTCACCGCGCCGCGCGTCACATACTGCCGCAGCAACGCCGTCTGTAAACTCTCGAAGCCAGACTTCGTCGCCCCTGCATGTTCCATCGCGAGCGCCGCCACCAGCCGCCCGTCTGTCGGAAACTCGCGCGGCGGCGTGGCCAGCCGCCCCGCCAGCGCGCGCCCAGCCTTCGCCGACAATCCGGACCGGCCATCCATGCCCGTCGGCAAACTGTCGCCAAAAGCCCGTGTCACCGCCAGCTTCGCCAACTGCGACCGGATCCGTGCCGGTGTCGGCACGCCACGCCCCTTGAGCTTGAACGCCGCCTGCACGATTTCTAGCCGCAACCCATCCGCCTTGAGCAGCGCCTTTAACCGCCGCGGCGGCAGGCCTTCGGCACCCAGCGCCTTCGCCACCAGCCGCGCACCCTTCGCTTCCGTCCACGTCCGCGGCAGCGTATTCACCCCCAGCACCAGCGCCGCACGCTTGCTGCCCGCATCCGTCACCTGCACCGCGACCGGCTTGGCATCGCACAATCCAGCATCCGCCAGCGCGCCCAGATCGCGATCCAGCGCCGCCTGCCACTCCGTCATCGGCTGCAGATGCGACACGATCGGCCACAGCTCCCGCGCCAGATCAGCCCGCGCCACAGCTTTGCCAGCCGTCGCCAGCCGCACCAGCACGATGTCCCGCACCCGGCCGCCATCAAGATGGGGCTTGGCCGCCGTCGCTGCACGCGGCAGCTCGGAAAGATGAGGAAGTGCGCCGTCCATGTCTGCCGTCTCTCCCATGCGAGCCACCCCAACAGCCGCCACCTGCAGCCAACGGGGCATATCTCGAACATCGGGCCGGACGCGCGAATCACCGGCAAGTTGATCGCTACAATGTGGAACCAAACGCCATCAGCCAAGCCCTTGACTTAGCCCAACCGCTACCAACGCACTGCTTTGGTGCACAATTGCCTGCACTTCAGCGGCGAAACGCGCACCTGTGCGCCCTCATCGCCGCAGCGCCACCATCTGCCAGCACGCGCCCAGCACCGGATCGTTGGTGACCGCGTGCCATCTGAACCCAACCCGCTCCATCGCCCGCACGGCACGCTCGTTGACCACCGCAACCCGCACCGCCAACCCCGCCGCCAGCGTTGTCTGGAAAACTTCATCCCTCAGCAGCATCAACCCGGCAGCCCCCACGCCCCGCCCGCGATGCGCTATCGAACCGATAAACACATCCGCCTGCCACGTACCCGGCGGCACCGTGCGATCCGCCAGATCGAGCGCGTGCACATACCCGATCGCTTCCGCCTCCAGCGTGATCATCCGCGCCACCGCCGTCTCAGAGGCCGCCGCCATCGACATCGCCGCCTCCGCCGCCGATTTCGAACCCCACCATTGGATCACATGCGGCTCAGCCAACCACCGCCTCAACCGGAAGCGATCACCCTCCGCCACCGGCCGCAACGACAGGTTTGCCGTCGCGCTCAATGTTTGAAATGCCGCATACCGGTGAACACCATGGCGAGACCCTTCTCGTCCGCAGCTTTGATGACCTCATCGTCCCGCACCGAGCCGCCCGGCTGGATCACGCAGTGCGCACCCGCCTCCGCCGCCGACAACAATCCATCCGCAAATGGGAAAAACGCGTCCGACGCCACAGCCGTCCCCGCCACAGAAAGTTTCGCCAGCTCCGCCTTGATCACCGCGATCCGCGACGCGTTCACCCGGCTCATCTGCCCCGCCCCGATCCCGATCGTCGCGCCATCCTTGGCGTACACAATCGCATTCGATTTGACGCACTTCGCCACCCGCCAGGCAAACTTCAGATCCGCCATCTCCGCCGCCGTCGGCGCCCGTTTGGTCACCACCTTGTAATCGTTCGCCAGCGCCAGATCGGCATCTTGCACCAGCAGCCCGCCCGTCACCCGCTTGATATCGAACCGCGGCGCCGCCACCGCCGGCCATGCCCCGCACACCAGCAATCGCACGTTCTTCTTCGCCGCGATGATCGCCTCCACGCCATCGGCAACATCCGGCGCTATGATCACCTCGACAAACTGCCGCTCAACAATCGCCTTGGCCGTCGCCACATCCAGCGTCCTGTTGACCGCGATGATGCCCCCAAAAGCCGACTCCGGATCCGTCTTGAACGCGCGATCATACGCTGCTTCCAGCGTACCGGCCTCGGCAACGCCACACGGATTGGCATGCTTGACGATCACACACGTCGGCATCTCTCCAAACGCCTTCACACACTCCAGCGCCGCGTCCGTATCCGCGATGTTGTTGTAGGAGAGCTCTTTGCCTTGCAGTTGCCTAGCCGTCGCAACGCTCGCCTCGCGCGCGCCGCGTTCCACATAGAATGCCGCCGATTGATGTGGATTTTCACCATACCGGAGGTCCTGCGCCTTGCGGTACTGCATCGTATACGTGCGCGGATAACCGGCCGCCTTCAAGTCGGCCGATTTAACCGCCGCCCCCAGCCAATTCGAAATCGCACCATCGTACTCCGCCGTCCGCGCATAGGCTTTCTGTGCCAACTCCCGCCGGAACGGCAACGTCGTCGCACCACCGCGCACCCACATCTCTTCCAGCAGCCGCTGATAATCGTCCGGCTCCACCACAACCGTCACCGCCGCATGGTTCTTCGCCGCACCACGGATCATCGCCGGCCCGCCAATGTCGATATTCTCGACCGTCGTGTCATAGTCAGCGCCGCGCGCCACCGTCGCCTCGAACGGGTAGAGATTGACCACCAGCAGGTCGATCATCCCGATGCCATGCGCCCGCGCATCAGCCAGATGGGCCGCGCTCTCGCGCACCGCCAGCAATCCGCCATGCACCTTCGGATGCAGCGTCTTCAATCGCCCATCCATCATCTCTGGAAAGCCCGTATGCTCCGACACCTCTTTCACACTGATGCCGGCCTCCCGCAGCGCCACCGCCGTGCCACCCGTCGACAAAATCTCGACACCTAGCGCCTGCAGCCCACGGCCAAGCTCCAACAGCCCTGTCTTGTCCGACACCGAAATCAGCGCCCGGACAATTTTCCGTTCAGGCAGCACGCGGGGCGTAGCCGGCATGTCGAAGTCTCCAAAGCGCGGACCAAGGCAACGTCCACCGCATGCGCACACCTGCCCAAGATGTCAATAATTCCAACGGTCACGGCCGCTCGAGAGCAAGCGGCACCAGCGCAGCCAGTGCCTCGGCCAGGCTTGCCGGTTTCGCAACGTCCACGGCTGGCTCAGCGTCCATCGCTTCCCCCACATCCGCTTCACGCACCAGCTGCCACTCAACCGTCCGGCTCACCCCCGCATCGGCCAGCACCAGCACCTGCATCGTCTCCCGCGTCGCCGCGCCCTCCCGATAGGCCGCCCCTTCCACCGACAGGGTATGCCGCGGCGCCGCGAGCCGCCAGCAATGACCGTTCTCACCCGTCAGCACCACAGCGTCCGTCGCCTCCCCCAGCGTCACCCGCACCGACGGATGCAAAACGAACCGCACCGCAAACGGCGCCTGCACTGGCGCCACAGCGCCAACCAACGGCCGCAACTCGTCCACCCCGTCCAGCCGCGCCCCATCCACCGAGAGCGTCAAACGGCGCCGGTGCACAAACCCGCGTCGCGAATGCCCCGCATGCGTCGCGTCCACATGCTGTGCCGCGCCAGTCGCAATCTCGGTCATCACCGTATGCGCCGGCTCCAGCGACGGCACCTGCCGCGTCGCGGTTTCTGGCGTCGCGGCATCCACTGTCGCCGCCGGAAACACCAACGTTCCAGCCGTCTCCTGACCCATCACAACCGGTCGCCCGTCGTGCACCAGCAGCAGTGAACGGCCGCTGCTCATCTCCATTGCCAGCGCATGCCGCGCTGCCAGGGGCGCACCCACATCCGCAATCAGGCAGGTGCCGCCAGCTAGCAGCCGCGCAAATCCGGCGGCCACACTACTCCCAGCCCGGCCAGGCTGCACATCCGCATGCCGCCCCACCAGCCATAGCGTCAACTGCTCGTCCGTCTCGGTGCGCTCACTTCCCAGCCGCGCCAGCGATCCATCCCCCAGCAGCAGTGCCCCCACCAGACCTCTGAGGCGCCCAACGCCATCTGCCAGAAACACAGGCACGTCTGCACCGCGCATCCGGTAGAGCCGGCGCAGCGTTTCAAGCTCCAACAGCAGCTCCGCCACCAGCTGCGGCACCCGCCACAACGGATCGCGCACGCCTGCCTGCCGCTCATCCAACGCCGCACTCAAGGCCAGCTCTGCCCCGCGCAGCAGCTCATCTTCATCATCGATGCACAGCCCCGCCGCCACCAGCGCGATCAATCCCAGCATCCGCGCCGCGCCGTCCGCAGCCGTCGCCGGTTGCCCCCGCGTCGCCTTCTGCAGCGTCGCGATATCTGCCCGCAACGCTTTCAGAATATCGTCATAGTGATCGGCCGCATCCGTCTGCAGGAGCACATCGGCATGCGCCAGCCACGACATCACCCGCCGTGCCACGACACCGTCCGCCGTAGCCACATTATCGCGCCGCCGGCCCTGCGCCAGCCACTCGGCCACCAGCGCCTCCACATGCAGCGCCGCATTGGGGTCGACGGATGGTGGGATGTGCCGCAGCCAATCAAATCCATGCAACGCCCGCCGCCATGCCTCCGGCGCACCCTCAACGGCAAATGGCGACCGCCCGGCCAGCACAACAGAGAGGCCCGCCAACGCGAACCGCCCCTCCGCCCACTCCGCGTAAAACATCGGATCAGCCGGCTTCAGGCTCGGCAAAACAGCCCCCAGCGCCATCCGCCGCCTGCTCCCGCCAGTGGCTGGCCGCAGCGTCCGCGACGCCCGGCTGAGAAAATGCGCAAAACCAGCGGCGGCCATGCCGTCCCCACTTCAACCAACGCTGCACGGAGTGATCACCGCCGTCTGTATCAATCCAGTTATGGCGCTGCTTGGGCAGCAGCCCTGTTCTCCACAGGTAGTTGGTGCGGCAGCTGGCGGGTCGCGCTAGAATGCTTCCGGGAAAAGTGTGCGCGTTTTTTCCCGATAAGAAGCACGACAAACAAAGAGCTTGGGTCGTTCCCCGATTCCAACATAGAGCGGAACGACCCTAGGCTGCCGCATCACCGACGGAGCCAACCATGACTAAACCGCAAACCTTTATCGCCAATCACCTCGACGAAGCCTCCTTCAAGGCAGGCCTGCGCTCTTACGCCCGCTACCGCGATCTCGGTATCGCCGCCGCCACCTCCGGCACAGCCGTCGCGCACGTGATCAAGTTCGTGCCGCCCTGCACCGACGAAGTGCGGCAGTGGCACACGCACGATGTCGAGTTCCAGATGATCTATGTGCTCAAGGGCTGGATCACCACCGAAGTGGAAGGCCGCCCACCCGAAACCATGCGCGTCGGCAGCTCCTGGCTCCAGCCACCCAAGATCAAACACCGCGTCACCAACTACTCCGACGACTGCGAAGTCCTGGAGATCGTACTGCCAGCCGATTTCGAGACGGAGATGGTGTGAGGCAACCACCTGGGCACTGGTGTTCTGGCACAATCAAAAGGTTCCCATTTTTCGTCATACCGGCGAAGGCCGGTACCCACGACAAAGTGGTGATTTTACTGATGGTGGCCGTGGGTCCCGGCCTTCGCCGGGATGACGAGAGGAGAGGGTGACCGATATGAAAGAGGCACCACATTAGGAGCCGACCATCGATGAGCGACGATGGTATCACGAAGGTCAAGCGTGACCCGGCCCGCTGGACTAATCCGGACTTGTCGCGTTTCAAAGCGATGAGTGAGGAAGAGCGGCATGCTGCCGCTTGGCAGACCCTGACACGCAGCCCGCGACGGATGAGCAATTGTGCGAATGCGCCGTGCCGCCCGAATGTTGCGAGCCATCCGAGAGCAGTTCGGCATTGAGCATCGAACAGTTCGGCGCTCGCTTCGGCTTGTCACCCGTGCTCTTGCGCCAATGGGAAGCCGGAACGAAATGGCGGACCGCGCAGCACAGATGTTGCTGCGCGTTATCGAGCGGGAACCAGAAACCGTGGCACGGGTGGCGGCCGAATAGAAGTCCCGGCGAAGATAGCTGCAAATTAGAGGCAGGTCGCAACCTGCCTCCCATGAGCCCTTCAAAACAACCCCTCGATCTGCCCCTGTGCATTGAACTTGATATGCTCGCTCGACGGGATCTTCGGCAGCCCCGGCATCGTCATGATTTCCCCGCAGATGGCGACGATAAAGCCGGCACCCGCCGACAACCGCACTTCGCGCACCGGCAACGTAAACCCCGTCGGTGCGCCGCGCGCATTCGGATCAGTCGTGAACGAATACTGCGTTTTCGCAATGCAGATCGGCAGCTTGCCGTAACCCATCTCTTCCCAGGTCTTCAGCTGATCGCGCACGCTCTTGTCGGCCGTCACTTCGCCGGCGCGATAGATTTTCTTGGCAATCGCTTCGACCTTGGCGAACAGACCCATCTCGTCGGGATAGATCGGCGCATAGTTGGCCGCGTTACTGTCGGCGATCTCGGCGACACGTTTGGCCATCGCCGCGATGCCCTTCGAACCTTCCGCCCAGTGCTTGCACAGAAACGCTTCCGAGCCCTGGCTCTTGACGTACTCGATGACAGCGGCGATTTCCGCATCCGTGTCGGAGATGAAGTGATTGATACCCACGACGGCGGGAACACCAAAGCTCTTCACGTTCTCAAGGTGCCGCCCCAGGTTGGCGCAGCCCTTCTTGACCGCCTCGACGTTCTCTTTGCCAAGGTCTTCCTTCTTCACACCGCCATTCATTTTCAGCGCGCGCACTGTCGCCACGATCACTGCCGCCGCCGGCTTCAACCCAGCCTTGCGGCACTTGATGTCGAAGAACTTCTCGGCACCAAGATCGGCACCAAACCCGCTTCCGTCACCACATAGTCCGCAAGCTTCAACGCCGTCTTTGTCGCCACCACCGAATTGCAGCCATGTGCGATGTTCGCAAACGGCCCACCGTGGATGAAGGCTGGATTGTTCTCCAGCGTCTGCACCAGGTTGGGCAGCATGGCCTGCGCCAGCAACACCGTCATCGCGCCATCGGCCTTGATGTCGCGGCAATAGACCGGCGTCTTGTCACGGCGGTAGGCGACGATGATGTCGCCCAGACGCTTTTCAAGATCCTTCAGGTCGTTGGCGAGGCAGAGGATGGCCATCACCTCCGACGCAACCGTGATGTCAAAACCAGCCTCGCGCGGGAAGCCGTTGGCCACGCCACCCAGCGAACACACAATCTCACGCAGCGCGCGATCGTTCATGTCCATCACCCGGCGCCACACCACACGGCGCGTGTCGATGTTTTGCGCATTGCCCCAGTAAATGTGATTATCGATCATCGCCGACAGCAGATTGTGGGCTGCCGTGATCGCGTGAAAGTCTCCCGTGAAGTGGAGGTTGATGTCTTCCATCGGCACCACTTGCGCATAGCCACCGCCGGCCGCGCCACCCTTGACTCCGAAGCACGGCCCAAGGCTCGGCTCGCGCAGGCAGATGGCGGCCTTCTTGCCAATAAAGTTCAAGCCATCACCAAGCCCCACCGTGGTCGTCGTCTTGCCTTCACCGGCCGGCGTCGGATTGATCGCCGTCACCAGAATGAGCTTGCCATCCTTGCGCGATGCCAGCGACGCAATGAAGTCGGCGGAAATCTTGGCCTTGTCGTGCCCGAAAGGCAGCAGATGCTCGTTGGCAATCGCGAGTTTCGCACCAATCTCCTGGATCGGGCGCTTCTTAGCATCGCGGGCAATTTCAATGTCGGAACGTACAGCCATGGTGGGCTCCAATTCCCCTCTCCCCGTCTTCACGGGGAGAGGGTTAGGGTGAGGGGCAGCAACGAGTCCCGAATGGCGGCTGACGCTGCACATTCAGGCATGAGGCAGGGAAATTAGACAGCCTTCGGCGCTGGTGAATCGAAGCGGTCGCCGACCGCCAAACCAGCCGCAGCTGCATACTCAGCTGCACCGATCTTCTTGCCGTCCGGCGCCTTCACGCGTTTTACGTGGATCGCACCGCCATGAGCCGCAACCGTGAACCCGTCCGCAGCCACCGCGACGATAGTACCGGCAGCCCCCGTCAACCCCACGCGCACCGCGTCGTAGATATCGAGTTTCACACCTTTGATCACCGACCACGCACCGGGCGCGGGATTAGCCGCACGGATCGTATTGTACACATCAGCCACCGGTTTCGACCAATCGAGCTCGGCGACATCCTTCTTGAACCAGCTCTCATAGGAGCCTTCAGTAAGGTTCTGCTTGTGCCTCAGTTTCACACCCGCTTTGACAAGGTCCAATCCTTCCATCATCGCATCAACACCCATCGGGAACAGCTTTTTGAAATAGACATCGCCGAGCGTGTCATCGGGCCCGATCTCGACCGACTTCTGGATCAGGATCGGCCCTTCATCGAGGCCTTCATCCGGCCAGAAGATCGTCAGCCCCGTGCGCGACTTGCCCATCGCAATCGGCCAGTTGATCGACGACGGCCCGCGATGCGCCGGCAGCAACGATGGATGATACTGGAACGTGCCCAGCCGCGGCGCATCCAGCACCGGCTGCGGAATGAACAGCAGCACATAGGCCATCAGGCAGACATCCGCGTTGAAGCTCTTCATCAGCTCCAAGGCCTCCGGCGTTTTCCAGCTCTTCGGTTGATGCAACGGCAATCCCTTTTCCCGAGCAAAAACCTTCAGCGGATCTTCCGGCTTACCCGCCTTGTCTGGCGCACAGCACACAGCGACGACAGTCTCGCCCCGCGCGAGCAGTTTCTCGAGAACGGCCTTGCCGAAGGCGTCTTGTCCGTGAACGACGATACGCATTTCATTCTCCGAAGCGGTCCCCTCTCCCCACGCCACTTCGGGCGTGGGGAGAGGGTTAGGGTGAGGGGCAGCCGCACGACGATGGGTACGGCACGAATTTATGTCGAAGCCGGGCCTAGGAAGTTCACCCCGCCGCGACTTTCTTCGGTGGCGTGGTCGCACCTGACTGTTTGATCGCGGCAATGTCTTCTGCCGAATAGCCCAGCACCTGCGATAGAATCTCATCCGTGTGCTCACCAAGCAGCGGCGAGCGTTCCACCACCGTCGGGCTGTCCGACAACTTGATCGGATTGCCGACCGACAGATACTTCCCGCGCTTGGGATGATCGACTTCGACCACAGTGCCCGTCTCGCGCAGTGATTTGTCTTCAGCCAATTCTTTCATCGACAGGATCGGCCCGCACGGAATGTCGAACTCGTTCAAGATATCCATCGCCTCGAACTTGGTCTTCGTCATCGTCCACTGTTCGATGCGCCCGAAGATCTCGTTCAGCCGCGGCAGACGGGCCGGTGGCTTCGCATAATTCGCATCGGTCTTCCACGTCGGTTCGCCGATCACGTCGCAGATCTTTTCCCACACCGGCGCCTGCGTGATGAAATAGATGTAGGCATCAGGGTCTTTCTCCCAACCCTTGCACTTCAAAATGCGTCCCGGTTGGCCACCACCTGAATCGTTGCCTGCTCGCGGCACGGCATCGCCAAACGGAATGCCCTCGCCGAACTGGCTGTATTCCTTCAACGGACCATGCTCCAGCCGCTGCTGATCGCGCAGCTTCACGCGGCACAAATTGAGCACGCCGTCCTGCATGGCGCAGGTGACCTTCTGCCCTTTGCCCGTCGTTGTCCGTTGAAACAATGCCGTCACAATACCCAGCGCCAGATGCAAACCCGTACCGCTGTCACCGATCTGTGCACCCGTCACCAACGGCAAGCCATCGCGGAAGCCCGTGGTTGATGCCGCGCCGCCGGTGCACTGCGCAACGTTCTCGTAAACCTTACAGTCCTCATACGGACCCGGACCAAAACCCTTGATCGAAGCAACGATCATGCGCGGGTTGAGCGCGTGGATTTTCTCCCAAGTGAAGCCCATGCGATCAAGCACGCCGGGGCCGAAGTTCTCCACCAGCACGTCGCACGACTTGATCAGGCGCTCCAGCACCTCTTTGCCGGTCTTGTTCTTTGTATCGAGCGTGATCGAGCGTTTGTTGTGGTTCAGCATCGTGAAATACAGCGCGTCCACTTCTGGCACGTCCATCAGCTGACCGCGCGTGATGTCGCCGACACCAGGCCGCTCCACTTTGACTACATCGGCGCCAAACCACGCCAGCAACTGCGTACACGTCGGCCCCGACTGCACATGCGTAAAGTCAAGTATGCGGATGCCTTTCAGGGCTTGGGTCATGTGAGTTCCGAGGTTGTTGATTGTCGAGATCTAATTTTTTCACTCTTCGCCGGACGTTGGCGGAAGCACGATCGGAATACGCCGGTACAGGTCAGTCAACGCAACCTCGATGCCGAGGCTTTCGAGCCGGAACCCGCCTTGCCCCTCGATCGTCTGTTTGACCCATCCGGCGCTGCGCCGGAACACCTCAATGACCGCAGCATCCGGTCGCAGCAGAACGTATTCCTCAAGCATTGCAAGCTGACGATATTCCAACATTTTTGCACCGCGGTCGTAACTCTCCGTGGTCGGCGATAAGACTTCCGCGACCATGAGTGCGTCTTCGTGTTTGTGGGAGAGCGCGAGGTCACCACAGGACACAAAAACGTCCGGATAAAAAAAATCCTCCGAGTCCTGAGCTGTGATGTGCAGCTGCACATCCATGCCAAGCGCTCTGCAGCGCTCAGGTAATTGCGCGTTCAGGAGGCTGATGAAGTTGAGCGCGACGAGATTGTGCCAATTCGACGTGCCGGCCATCGCATACACGAGCCCATTGACGAACTCATGCTTCACCGAGCTGTCGCGCTCGATGTCCAAGTACTGCTCAACTGTGAAGCGTGGGACGCTCAACGCTGTATCTGCCATGATCGCCTCCGTCGTATGGATTGACGCACAAGCTCAAACCTTCTTCCCCACCACGCTCTGCGGATTGAGGTTCCCGATCCGCCCACTCTCCGTCCCCGCCTTCTCATCGATGATGGCGTTGATCAAAGTCGGCTTGCCGCTGTCGATCGCCGCATTGACGGCGGCGGAGAGTTCCGACGGTGACGTGACGCGCACACCGACGCCGCCGAACGCTTGCGCCATCATCTCGTAGTGCGAGTCCTTGACGAAGGTGGTCCATGCCGGATCGTCGCCAGCGGTGTTCACGTCCGTGCCGCGATAGATACCGTTGTTATTGAACACCACGACACAGACCGGCAGCTTGTAGCGGCAGACCGTTTCGATCTCCATGCCCGAAAAGCCGAACGCACTGTCCCCGCACACGGCCAGCACAGGCTTACCGGTCTCGATGGCCGCCGCCACCGAGTAGCCCATGCCGATGCCCATGATGCCCCAGGTGCCGACATCGAGGCGCTTGCGAGGTAGATAAATGTCGATAATCGACCGCGCGAAATCGAGCGTGTTGGCACCCTCGTTGACGAGGATCGTATCTGGCCGCTGTTTGATGATGTCGCGCAGCGCGCCGAGCGCGCCGTGGTAGTCCATCGGGTTGTTATTGTTCTTCAGCCGTGGGGCCATCTTGGCGACGTTATCGACAACCTTCGTACGGATGCCCTCTGCCCACGCCACCGGCTTCGGCCATTGATCATCGATGCGCGACAGCATGACGGCCATAACCGACGAGATGTCGCCGACGACAGGCGCTGCGATTTCGATGTTGCTATCCATCTCGCGCGGCTCGATGTCGACTTGAATGAATTTCTGCGTGCCAGCCGCGCCCCACGTCTTGCCCTTGCCGTGTGACAGCAGCCAATTGAGGCGCGCACCGATCAACATCACGACATCGGCGTCTTTGAGCACCATCGAGCGGGCCGCAGCGGCCGATTGCGGATGGGTGTCAGGCAGCAGGCCCTTGGCCATGCTCATCGGCAAATAAGGAATTCCGGTGCGCTCGACCAGCTGACGGATGGCATCATCACACTGGGCATAGGCCGCGCCTTTGCCGAGAATGATCAGCGGCTTCTTGGCACCCTTAAGCAGCGTGAGCGCGCGATCAACTGAGTCCTGCGACGGGATTTGTCGCGGTGCGGCATCGATGACCTTAACGAGCGACGTCTGCCCAGCCATCGCATCCATTGTTTGCCCAAACAGTTTCGCTGGCAAATCGAGATAAACGCCGCCCGGGCGTCCCGAAACCGCCGAACGGATCGCGCGCGCAACGGCGATGCCGATATCGGCCGCGTGCAACACGCGATAGGCCGCCTTGCAGACCCCCTTGGCGATCGCGAGCTGGTCCATCTCCTCGTAGTCGCCCTGCTGCAAGTCGACGACTTCGCGCTCGGACGAACCCGAAATCAAAATCATCGGGAAACAATTCGTCGTGGCATGCGCCAGCGCCGTCAGACCATTGAGAAAGCCAGGCGCCGACACCGTTAGGCACACACCCGGCTTCTGCGTCAGGTATCCCGCGATTGAGGCGGCATAACCGGCGTGCTGCTCATGCCGGAAGGCGACGACGCGCATGCCGGCTGCCTGCGCCAAGCGGCCGAGGTCTGTAATCGGGATGCCCGGCACGCCGTAAATAGTGTTCAGGCCATTGAGCTTCAGCGCGTCAATGACCAGGTGAAAGCCATCTGTAAGGTTCTGCGTGGACGTATCAGACGGCATGACAAAGTCTTCCCCATGAGACCCTGCGGGTCGCTAGCATGATCGGCAGCTGTCTTTGCGACAGCCCGCGGCTTCAGTCGATATTGACGAATGTCTCCACATGGTCGCGCAATCGCAGCGTATGTTCACGGACCAGCCGCTCAGCACGGTCCGTATCCCGTGCCTCCAGCGCCGCGACAATTTCGAGATGATCAGCGATCGAGAGCTTCGCCCGATCCTGCTCGCCGATCGTCCGGTTCCGAATGGCGCGGACGTGGAAGAACAATTCTTCCGCCAGCTTCGAGATTAGTGGGCAACCGCCCAGCCCGATGATCGTCTGATGAAAACGGATATTGGCATCCGAATACTCACCCATCTTCTGCGACACCAGATCAGCCGAGAACGCATCAACGTGCTCGTGCAGGCCCTTGAGTTCTTCGTCGGTGGCTTCGGTTGTCGCCAGCCGCGCCGCCATGCTCTCCAGCGCCGCCCATACCGTGATCATGTCCAGGATTTCGGATTTGGTTTTGCGCACGATGAAAATGCCGCGCCGGGCCACGATCTTGACCAGTCCCTCGCTTTCAAGCTGCGCGAGCGCTTCTCGCAATGGCGTCCTTGACACCCCGAAGCGCTCCGACAGATCCCGCTCGTCAAGCTTCAGCTCTGCATGCGGATCATAGATGCTCAGGTTTGTGATCGCCGCCTTCAATGCCTCATAGGTCCGCGCCTTGAGGCTCAGACTGTCGTTGATCGGCACAATTTTCAGCTGCAAGCTCGACATGCGATCCAGCTTTCCACCCTGGCCACCACCTGCGTGGCCGGGGATCTGGCCATTGCCCTCTCAACGGAGCACTCACACATCGCGTGGTTCTTGGCATA
Organism: uncultured Alphaproteobacteria bacterium; assembly: GCA_963847145.1. GTDB lineage: Bacteria > Pseudomonadota > Alphaproteobacteria > Rhizobiales > Hyphomicrobiaceae > JABFRJ01. The sequence continues at coordinate 26,919 of CAWJYN010000006.1, read as the reverse complement.
CCATAAGCCAACAGTGGCACCGAGAGTCAATCCCCGGCGCATCACCCGCCCGTGCGTCAACCCAATGACGTCCCTCCGGTGCCGGCTGGATCAACCTGGGCGCTTGTGGTTTGCCGCTCGTGGCGCAATGAAGGAGCGAAACCGGCCAAACGGCCCAAACCGAGATCCGCGATGCTAAAAGTCCGCATCATCCCTTGCCTGGACGTCAAGGATGGCCGCGTCGTGAAAGGCGTCAACTTCGTCGATCTCATCGATGCCGGCGACCCAGTCGAAGCCGCCGCCGCCTATGACGCGGCCGGCGCCGACGAACTCTGCTTCCTCGACATCACCGCCACCCACGAGAACCGCGGCATCATCTTCGACATTGTCGAGCGTACCGCCGCCCGGTGCTTTATGCCTTTGACCGTTGGCGGCGGCGTTCGAACCACTGACGATATCCGGCGCCTGCTCAAGGCCGGCGCCGACAAAGTCTCCATCAACTCCGCCGCCGTCGCCCGGCCAGACTTCGTGTCCGAAGCAGCCCAGAAATTCGGCGCGCAGTGCATCGTCGTCGCCATTGATGCAAAGCGTGTGTCTGAAACAGGCAGCGCCAGCCGCTGGGAGATCTTCACTCATGGTGGCCGCAATCGCACCGGCATTGACGCTATCGCTTTTGCACAAAAAGTAGTCAGCCTCGGCGCCGGCGAGATTTTACTCACCTCCATGGATCGCGATGGCACCAAATCCGGCTTTGACCTGGAGTTGACGCGCGCGGTCGCCGACGCGGTACTTGTCCCAGTCGTCGCCTCTGGCGGGGTCGGCACACTCGATCATCTCGTCGACGGCGTCCGCTCCGGCCACGCCAGCGCCGTCCTCGCCGCCTCTATTTTTCATTTCGGCACCTACACCATCGCCGAAGCCAAGGCGCACATGGCGCGCGCCGGCATTGCCGTCCGGCCATCGACAACAGCGGCCGCGCACTGATTCGCAAAAAAGCGGGCATTCATGGCTTTTTGTGCTGAGAATTTACCCGGTTGTGGTAAAAAAATCGCGCGATTTGAGCATCGGGCGCTACGCCGCCGGAAGCATCGCAAACAGCAAACCCTCGTCGCCGACTACCAGCGCTTGGTTCAAGGAACGCACGTAAAACAAAGTCTTTACAGGGCTTTCCGTGCTTTACACACGCGCACCAACGATCTCGATTGGACATCCTGCGCCCAAAGCGTATCATCAGATGCGCGGCCGTCGTGCCACGCCGTGACATAAACATCGCTCGAACTTATGCCCGCCCTATTTTTCTGGTGTATAGTACTGCTCGGATGGTGACTGAAGAGGCGGTGACAACATGATGCCGAACCAGGACAACATCTTCGACCTCTACGCCAAGTCGTACGAGAGCTCGAAGCAAAGCCGGATGGCCCTCAAAGACTATCTTGAAGGCTGTAAATCCGATCCCTCATTCTACGCCGGCACGGCCGAGCGTATGCTCGCCGCCATTGGCGAGTCGGAGTTGGTCGATACGGCGAAAGATCAGCGCCTCAGCCGCATTTACATGAACCGGACGATCAAGGTCTATCCGACCTTCAAGGACTTCTACGGCCTTGAAGAAACGATCGAGCGCATCGTCGGCTACTTCCGGCACGCGGCCCAAGGTCTCGAAGAACGCAAACAGATCCTCTATCTTCTTGGTCCCGTCGGTGGCGGCAAATCCTCGCTCGCCGAACGCCTTAAAGAACTGATGGAGCATCGGCCCATCTACGTGCTGGCGACCCAGGACGAAGTGAGCCCCGTGTTCGAAAGCCCACTGGGCTTGTTCGATGTGGCCACGATGGCACCGATGCTCGAAGAGCGTTACGGCATTCCCCGCCGCATGCTTCCAGGCCTCATGAGCCCTTGGGCCGTCAAGCGCCTCGACGAGTTCGGTGGCGACATTTCCAAGTTCTCCGTCGTCAAGCTGCAGCCCTCGAAACTCCGCCAGATCGGCGTTTCTAAAACCGAACCGGGTGACGAGAATAACCAGGATATCTCCGCCCTCGTTGGCAAGGTCGATATCCGCAAGCTGGAGCATTTCGGCCAGAACGACGCCGATGCCTACTCCTATTCGGGCGGTCTCAACCGCACGACGCAAGGGCTTCTTGAATTCGTCGAGATGTTCAAGGCGCCGCTGAAAATGCTGCATCCGCTGCTCACCGCCACGCAGGACCGCTCGTACGTCGGCACTGAAAACGTCGGTGCCATGCCCTACCAGGGCATCATCATCGCCCACTCGAATGAAAGTGAGTGGACCAGTTTCCGCTCCAACAAGAACAACGAGGCCTTCCTCGACCGCATCTGCGTGATCACCGTGCCCTATTGCCTGCGCGTCTCCGAAGAAAAGAAGATCTACGAGAAGTTGCTGCAGTCGTCCGACCTCAAGACTGCGGCCTGTGCACCTGGCACCCTCGAGATGCTGGCCCGTTTCTCCGTGCTCACGCGCTTGTCCGAACATGAGAACTCGCAGCTGTTCTCCAAGATGCGCGTTTACGACGGCGAAAGCCTGAAAGACACCGATCCCCACGCCAAGACCATCCAGGAATACCGCGACGCCGCCGGCGTTACCGAGGGCATGGATGGTGCCTCCACGCGCTTCGCCTACAAGATCCTGTCAGCCACCTTCAACTTCGATAATACCGAAGTCGCGGCCGATCCCGTCCACCTGCTTTACGTCATCGAGCAGGCCGTCCGCCGCGAGCAGATGCCCGAGGAAACCGAAAGCCGCTATCTTGAATTCCTCAAGGAGGAGTTGGCACCCCGCTATGCCGAGTTCATCGGCAACGAGGTCCAGAAGGCTTACCTCGAAAGCTACTCCGACTTCGGCCAAAACCTGTTCGACCGCTACGTGTCGTACGCCGATAGCTGGATCGAAGACCACGACTTCAAGGATCCCGACACCGGCAACCTGATGAGCCGTCAGGTCCTTGAGCAAGAGCTGTCCAAAATCGAAAAGCCTGCAGGCATCGCGAATCCGAAAGACTTCCGTTTCGAAGTCGTCAAGTTTGCCCTGCGTGCGCGCGCCAAGAATGGCGGCAAGAACCCGTCGTGGACCAGCTACGAGAAGATCCGCGACGTCATCGAGCGCCGCATGTTTTCTCAGGTCGAAGACCTGTTGCCGGTCATCTCCTTCGGCAAAAAGGCCGACAAAGATACCGAAACCAAGCACGACGAGTTCGTCAAGCGCATGGTCACCCGCGGCTACACCCCTCGCCAGGTCCGCCGCCTCGTTGAATGGTACATGCGCGTGAAAAAGGCTGGGTGACGCCTAGGAGCAGAGGATGGCCGACGCCCAGCAGCGCACCATGACTGTCGAAGAGTTCCTGGAGTGGAATCTCTCGCAGGATCAGCGTTTCGAGCTGGTCGACGGGTTCCCTGTACCGCTGCGGGCAATGGCGGGAGCGACCCGGCAACATGACGCGATCGTCGTCAACCTGATTGTTGCGCTTGGCAACCAACTGCGCGGTGGGCGCTGCATGCCTTCTACCGCCGATACCGCGGTGCGCACAAAAATCAAGAGCGTGCGGCGGCCCGACGTCACAATTGAATGCAGTCCTGTCGAACGCGGTGCGCTTGAAGCCCGCAATCCCATTGCGGTCTTCGAAGTTCTTTCACCAACGACGCGCAAACTCGACCGCAGTGTGAAGCTGGAGGAGTATCGCCGCCACCCAAGCCTGCGAACCATCGTCCATATCGATCCCGATGAAATGGACGTGGTGATCTATACGCGCAATGCATCCGAAGGCTGGGACGACACACGGTTAGAGCAGCCGGATCAGATAATCCGCGTGTCCGACACCGCAGTCGCCCTCCGTTTATCCGAAATCTACGACGGCGTGCCGGTAACGCCGCGGCCTCGGGCAGGTGAGAAACGGCCGCGCGCGCGCCGCTGATCAGGAGCGAATTGGTAAAAGTGTTCGCCCGCCCTCAGCGCGTACGCGCCCGCCGCAGTTTCGTCTGGTCGTTGATACAAAATCGCTGGAGACTACATTTCCACCAGATCACACCCTACGATCCCGACGCGCGGAAAGACCATTGACCCATGCAAATCGTCGACCGCCGCCTCAATCCGAAGTCCAAGTCGCTCGGCAATCGCCAGCGCTTCCTGCGGCGCGCGAAAGCCGAGATCCGCGAGGCCGTCAAAGACGCCATCAAAGGGCGCAAAGTCTCCGAAGCCGACGGCGGCGAGAAGGTCACGATCCGCTCCAAGAACCTGCGCGAGCCGTCATTCGGCCTCGGCCGCGGCGTCGGCAATCGCGATTTCGTGCTACCCGGCAACGAGCAGTATCGCGTCGGCGACGCCATCCCCAAGCCACCCCAAGGCGGCGGTGGCGGCGGCAAGGGCCGCGAGGGCAGCGCCGATGGCGAGGGCCAGGACGAGTTCAGCTTCGTCCTCAGCCGCGACGAGTTCCTCGATCTCTTCTTCGAAGACTTGAAACTCCCCAACCTCGTCAAAATCAAACTGAAAGATGTCAAAGTCTCCAAGCCGGCCCGCGCCGGGTTCTCCGCCGACGGCTCACCCGCGCGCCTCAATCACGTCCGCACCATGCGCAATAGTCTCGGCCGCCGCATCGCGCTCCGCCGCCCGACAGAAGCCGAAATCAAAGAGCTTGAAGACCAGCTCGCGGCCGCCGAAGCCGAAAAATCACCGAACGCGGCCCATATCGCCGAACTGACCCGCGCGCTCGAGCACAAGCGCCGCATGCGCAAGACCATCGCCTTTATCGACCCGCTCGACCTGCGCTACAATCGCTTTGAACGCGTGCCCAAGCCCACCACACAAGCCGTCATGTTCTGCCTCATGGACGCCTCCGCCTCGATGACCGAGAGCCTGAAAGACCTCGCCAAGCGCTTCTTCATGCTGCTGCACCTGTTCCTCACGCGCCATTACCGCGAGGTGCACATCGTCTTCGTCCGTCACACCTCCACCGCCGCCACCGTCGACGAGGAAACATTCTTTCGCGGCACCGAGACCGGCGGCACCGTCATCTCGTCGGCGCTTGAAGAAATGATGCGCGTCGTCCGCCAGTCCTACTCACCCGCCGACTGGAACATCTACGCCGCTCAGGCCTCCGACGGCGACAACTTCCACGACGACATGCCGCGCTGCATGGAACTGCTGACCAAGGAAATCCTGCCCATCTGCCAATACTTCGCCTACATTGAAACCGCCCACGGCGAGCGCTACTCCGACACCCTCGAAACCCAGGTCTGGTCCGGCTACTCCGAACTCGAAGACCAGGAATTGCCGAACTTCGCCATGCGCCGCGTCACCTCGCCGGAAGACATCTTCCCTGTCTTCCGCGATCTCTTTTCAGCCAACGGACTGGCGGCGTGAGTAAGGATCACCTGATGAGTACTCAAGCAGCTTCAGCCGCCGCCCCGTCCCCGAAGCTTCCGCGCCGCAAGGCGCCGCTGAAGCCGCTGTTCGACGGCGCCGAGTGGGACTTCAAGCTGATCAACAAAGTCTATGACGCCATGGGCGACATCGCACTCAACGAGATGGGGCTCAACATATACCCCAATCAGATCGAGGTGATCACCGCCGAGCAGATGCTGGACGCATATTCGTCGATCGGCATGCCGCTGATGTACCGCCACTGGTCGTTCGGCAAGCGTTTCGCCTACGATGAAGCCGCGTATCGCAAAGGCCAGCGCAGCCTAGCCTTCGAAATCGTCATCAACTCCAATCCCTGTATCAATTACATCATGGAAGAAAACTCCATGACCATGCAGGCTCTTGTCATTGCGCATGCCGCCTATGGCCACAACCACTTCTTCAAGAACAACAACCAGTTCACGCAATACACCCAAGCCGATCACATCATCGACTATCTCGCCTTTGCCAAAACCTTCGTCGCCGACTGTGAAGATCGCGTCGGCCAGGACGCCGTTGAATTGACGCTCGACGCGGCCCACGCGCTGATGAACCAGGGCGTCAGCCGCAACCTCAAACTCCGCCCACGCGATCCAGGCAAACGCGAATTCCAGCGCGAAATGGCGCGCCGCGAGCACGAGGAACGCACCTACGACGTCCTCAACCGCACGCTGCCCGAGATCAATCTCGGCGAGCCTATCGCCGCCAGCAATCTCACCCAGGCCAACGCCTCCGCCGCCGAACAGCGCCGGCTCGGTCTGCCGGAGGAGAATATTCTCTATTTCCTGGAAAAGAACGCGCCGAAGCTGGCCGATTGGCAGCGCGAACTGCTGCGCATCGTGCGCAGTCTTTCACAGTATTTCTATCCGCAGCGGCAGACCAAACTGATGAACGAAGGCTGCGCCACCTTTGTCCATTACGAGATCATGAACCGCCTCTACGAGCGCGGCCAGCTCACTGACGGGACCATGCTCGAGTTCCTGCATTCGCACTCATCCGTCATCTTCCAGCCGAGCTTCAACGATCGCCGCTACTCCGGCATGAACCCTTACGCGTTGGGTTTTGCCATGATGCGCGACATCCAGCGCATCTGCATCGCACCCACCGATGAGGACCGCGCCTGGTTCCCCGAATTTGCCGGCAATAACGACCCGTTCGGCACGCTGCGCGATGCCTGGGCCAACTACCGCGACGAAAGCTTCGTGCAGCAATTCCTGTCTCCGCAAGTGATGCGCGACTTCCATCTCTTCGCCCTCAAAGACGAAGCCAAAGACCCAGCCGTCCGCATCACCGCCATTCACGACGAGCAAGGCTATCGCGATGTCCGCCGACGCCTCGCCCGCTCTTATGATATGGCCGCCCAGGACCCCGATCTGCAGATCACCGACGCCGATCTCTCCGGCAGCCGCCGCTTGGTCGTCACCCATGCTGTCCGCAATGGCATAACCCTCGACAAAGCCGAGTGCGAGCGGACCATGCAATATCTTGCCCGCCTCTGGGGCTATCGGGTCCGCCTGATCGAAGTCGATACAGAAACAGGCCGCGTCCTCAAGGAGCACGAAGTGCTCCCAATGCCCTGAATGGCCGCAGCGGTACTCTGGAGCGTTGCCCCAGAAAGCGAAAGAGCCCAGACCGGGGAGTCTAGGCTCTCTCGCATGCTTGAAATATCAGCCTGTAACACCAGCTCCGACAGTATTTTACAGTCGACCAACACTCTTTGTGCGCAAGCCACTTGGGGGGAAGCGGTCCGGCGACGTTCAATGAGCAGCAGTGTGCCCGATTTTTATCGCGTAGACATCCTCCAAAACGATGAAATCTCAATGAGAATTTCTGATTTTTACTTTAGCCGTACTCATGAAAGACACGCACATCAGACGTGGCGGGCCAACCGCGCCAGCGCCGCCTTCGGCTCGATCCGCCCATCATAGAGCGCCCGCCCGGTGATGGCTCCCTCGAGTATGCGGCACTCCGGTCCAGCCAACGCTTCGATGTCCGCCATCGACGCCAACCCGCCCGAGGCAATCACCGGGATTTTCGTCGCTTGTGCCAACCCCAGCGTAGCGGGCAGATTGAGCCCGGCCAAAATGCCATCCCGGTCGATGTCGGTGTAGATGATCGCCGCAACACCAGCGTCCTCGAACCGCTGCGCCAACTCAATAACGCCGAGTTCGCTCGTCTCCGCCCAACCCTGCGTCGCAACGCGACCGCCTTTCGCGTCAATACCAACGACAATGCGCCCCGGAAAAGCCTTGCAGGCCGCCCGCACCAGCGCCGGATCACGCACCGCCACCGTGCCGAGGATCACCCGTCGAATACCCTTGGCGAGCCACATCTCCACCGTCGCCAGATCGCGAATGCCGCCGCCCAGCTGACACGGCATGGAAACTGCTCCGAGGATCGCCTCGACCGCCGGCGCATTCACTGGCCGTCCCGCAAACGCGCCGTTGAGGTCGACTATGTGCAGATATTGAAACCCCTGCGCCTCGAACGCCCGCGCCTGCTCAGCCGGGCTTTCGTTGAAGACCGTCGCCGCATTCATATCCCCAAGCTTCAGCCGCACGCAGGCGCCGTCCTTGAGATCGATAGCCGGAAACAGGATCACGTTCGGATCTCATGGGTTCGCAGGAATAGGCAGTTGCAGCGCGCACCCATGCCCTGCATTGGCTGCAATCGCGGCGCATAGAAAGAGCAGTTCCACACCAGGGTCAACCCGCAGTTCATGACCGATCTCGAGACACCGCCCCAGACCACCATCGCCGCGCACCCTGCCCGCCCGCGCGTCCTCACCGAAAAAGACGCCATCGACATCTGGATCGCCCGTTGGCTGCGCGTGCGCCAGAAAGACCTGCTGGCCCGCTACAAATGCGACAGCCGCCGCCTGTACGAAGTCTGGTGGGGAGAGCGCTTCCCAGCCAGCCGCCGCAAAGCCGCCGACCTCTTCCGCGAGCGCTACCCTGGCCATACCGATCGCACTGACTTCGGTTACCGCCGCATCCCACGCACCAACGCCAATCCCTCCCAGATCGACCTGTTCGAATGACCCCGCAGCCCAACAATACAGAGTTATCCACACCCCTAAAACGACAAGAACATTAAGAGAACTTTTTCTTGACGCTGTCATGATCACATGCGATGTTCCACCTACGTTCTTGATTGCCCGTTCGAGAGACCACCCCGATGCCAACGCTGCTGATCGCCTACGACCTCGCGTCCTCAGATCACGCCGCCACGCCCTTGGCCGCTGCCATAAGGCAACTCGGCAGCCGTTGGGCGCGCCCGCTAGCGTCGCTCTGGTACATCGAGACCGTGGCAACACCGGCCGAAATCGAGGCCACACTCGCACCGTTGCTCGGCGACGACGATGGCCTGTTGGTTCAGACCGTCACTGGCCACGCGGCACTCGCCAACACCATGCTCCGCTGGACCAGCCGGTCCGCGTTGGCCACGGCGCCTGCCGCCAGCCAGCGTCGCCAGTGGCAACCGCGGCTCGTCTCAAGGCCAGTACCTCGGGACGAGCCAAGGCCAATGCCGGCGGGCGCGCATTTACCAAGTTTGAAAACTGAGGTGGCCGCAGCGGCTTGAAGCGGCCACTTATTCCCAATCGTGCTGGCTGCCCTCTCGGCCGGTGCGTTGCTGACGGCTTGCACGGGTAGCTGTGAGCCGCCGGATTATCGCCCAGGGATTTGCCCAGATCCCTTGGCACGCTGCCCTTAGCCCGGTCGCTGGCATGCCCTCGCCAGCAGCCGGGTCGAAAACGAGCGGCGCGCCGTGCGTTGCCAGTCGTCCCTGGATGTATGCGTTTCCCAGGGGTCCCCGCTGGACGGGCTGGCATCGGCGCGTCGCTCGAATTATCTAAAGCGCGCCAAGAGTACCGTCCAAAGTCAGCGAATTACGGTGTCCACGCCAGGAAATTAGCGATCAACCGTAATCCGAGCTGTTGGCTCTTTTCCGGGTGGAATTGCGTGCCGGCAATGTTGTCCCGGCCGACCATCGCCGTCACCGCGCCGCCGTGATCTGTTGTCGCCACCATATCCACCGCCCGCGCCGCCTTCAGATGGAACGAGTGCACGAAGTAAGCGTGCAGCCCTTTTGGCCCGGTCTCGATCCCACTCAGGAGCGCGTGCTGCCGGCCAACCGTCAGCGTGTTCCAGCCCATGTGCGGGATCTTGAGCGCGGCATCGCTAGGCTTGATCACCACGACATCGCCGTCGATCCATCCGAGCCCCTGCGTTGTCTCGAATTCCAGCCCCCGCGTCGCCAGCAACTGCATGCCGACGCAAATACCAAGAAACGGCCGGCCGCGTCCACGCACCGTCTCATCCAGCGCAGCCCGCATGCCGGCCACTGCATCCAGCCCGCGCTTGCAGTCAGCAAACGCACCGACCCCCGGCAACACGATCCGGTCAGCCTTTGCCACCACCTCTGGCGCGCTTGTCACAGCAATGCGCGCATCAACGCCGCTATCCCGCGCCGCGCGCTCGAATGCCTTCGCCGCCGAGTGCAGATTGCCCGATCCATAGTCGATGATGGCAACAGTTTGCATGGTCCGGAACCAGCGTGCCCAGAGAAGTCAGCCAAATGAGATGTCATGAGAATTTGGAGGCCACGCCCGGAATTGAACCGGGGTACGCGGATTTGCAGTCCGCTACGTCACCACTCCGCCACGTGGCCTTACCAACACAGCGCCAGGGTGAGCGGCACCATGTGTTTTGCGATCGGAACTAACCCAACGCAAAAATGCAAATAGCATGCGGGACCAGTGTCACGCAACCGGCGCACATCAACCAGAACATCTGGCCCCGAGCCACTGGAGACGCGGAAGGCCCAGCCAATCCGGCCAGCCCTCCGCATGGCCTCAAGCCGCCCGTTTGGTGAGAAGCTTCCGATTGATGATCGTCTCCGCGATCTGGATGGCATTCAGCGCCGCGCCCTTGCGCAAGTTGTCGGCCACCACCCAGATGTTCAGCCCGTTCTCCACCGTGCCATCTTCGCGGATGCGGCTGATGTAGGTCGGGTCTTCGCCGGCGGCTTCCTGCGGCGTCATGTAACCACCGTTCTCGCGGCGATCATACACCATACAACCTGGCGCCTTGCGCAGGATCTCCATCGCTTCGTCGGCCGAGATCGGCTTTTCGAATTCGATATTGATCGCTTCCGAATGGCCAACGAACACCGGCACGCGCACGCACGTCGCAGTTACCTTGATCCTCGGATCGAGGATCTTCTTCGTCTCCGCCACCATCTTCCACTCTTCTTTGGTGGAGCCGTCTTCCATGAACACATCGATGTGCGGAATGACGTTGAAGGCGATGTCCTTGGTGAACTTCTTGGCCAGGAACTCCTGCCCGGGCACATACTTACCCTTGGTCTGCGCCCACAGCTCATCGAGACCTTCTTTGCCGGCACCTGAAACCGACTGATAGGTCGCCACCACCACCCGCTTGATCGTCGCGTGGTCATGCAGCGGCTTCAACGCCACCACCATTTGCATCGTCGAACAATTCGGGTTGGCGATGATGTTCTTGCGGTTGGTCTTCTTCATATAAGGTTCGAGCACGTGCGCATTCACTTCCGGCACGACGAGCGGCACGTCCTGGTCATACCGCCACGCGCTGGAGTTATCGATGACGAGCGCACCCTGCGCACCGATCTTGGGTGACCACTCTTTCGATACGGTCCCGCCCGCGCTCATGATGACAAAGTCGATCCCTTTGAAATCGAACGTCTCCAGGTCTTTGCATTTGAGTGTTTTGTCGCCGAACGAAACCTCTGTCCCCTGCGAGCGGCGCGACGCGATGGCGTGCACCTCGTTCACGGGAAACCCGCGCTCGGCCATGATGGACAGCATTTCCCGGCCCACATTGCCCGTGGCGCCGACGACAGCGACATTGTAGCTCATGTTTTGCCTTTCGAGGGTCGGCGCATGCGGCGCAAAACCCGGCAGGTGGTGCGTTCGCGGCGCCCATCGCCGCGCAAATCAACCCGAACCACGTGGCCGTCACTTAAGTTCTCACAGCCCGTCCCGCAACAAAAAATCGCGCCGCAGCGAGAGTTCGCCGCGGCGCAAAATGTCAATAAAGCGTCAGTGGCGCCCGCTTCAGGTCGCCGTCTCAGGCCTTGGCGAGACCTTCGATGCGGCCAAGCATCTGCTCCAGCACCGGCTTCAGCAGCGCCGAAACGCCCGGCAGCGCCAGCACGTTCGCAATCGCTGTCTTGATCAGCCCCTGCTGCGAGTTCACATACGTGCCCAGCGCCTTTCGTGCGTCTGGCGTGAGTTGAGCGGCCTGCGTGCTGACCTTTTCGAGACGGCCTGCCACCTCCTGAATGCGGCCCAGGCTCGACTGCGCCGTGGCGGCATCGCGCACGCCGGCAATCGCACCCTTCATGTCGTCGATCACACCGACAATCTGCTTGCCGACTTCAGTATTGGCCACAATCGCCGGCAACGGCGTGGTCGCCAGTGTCGTCGACGGCGGCACGACCACGGGAATGGTCGTGGTCATCGGATGCGGCTGTGTCAGCTTGTTGCCGAACACCGTCCACCAGAGTGCCGTCGCCGCGGCGATGGCCGCCAGCCAGGGCGTCCAGCTGAAATGCTGATGCGGGATGCTGGCACCGGCCATTCCAGGCCGCACAGTCCCAGCGGCTGGCCCAGCTGGTGTCGAGTACGAACTGCTGGAGGTCGATGCAGACGGCCGTGCCGCCCCGGCAGTGCTGGTCGGCTGTGTCGTCGTCGTGCCAGCTGCTGGCGTCGCGGCAGCAGCGACCGAGTTGCCCTGCACCGCATCCAGCAGACCCGTGCCCGAAAGCAGCTTGGCGAAATCTGCTGGGATCGCGTCAGCGATGTTTTTCTTCTGCCCCATCAGCATGTTGGCAAGGCCGGCGGCATCCAGCCCAGCACTCTTCTGTTCGCGGCCCAGCGTCCCGAGAACCGCCGGCGTCAGCAACCCGAGCAGCGTATTGCTGGCGCCAATGCCGAGCCCAGCCTGCTTGCTGAGCGCACCCGCCAGCGAACCGAACGTCGAATTACCCAGCAGACCGCCCAGCGCACTGGTGCCCTGTTCCACGACGCTGGCCTGTTTGCCCGTGCCGATCATCTCGCCCAGTTTGCCGAGCAACCCCGGATCCTGCTTGCCGATCATGTCCGCAAGGATCTTGGCCCCGCCGGGTTGCGTCGAACGGCCGAGAATGCCAGCCAGAATGGCCGGGGCAGCCGCCGCAATCGCCTTCTGCGCCAGCGTGGAGTTGATGCCGATCGAACCGGCAATCTTGTTCAAGATCACAGGACCGAAATACTGCATCACTAGCGACATGATATTCATGACAGGTCGTCTCCAGAACTTGAGTGGCGCCTAACGGCATTACAGCGGATCACGCGGCCGGTGTCACCCCTGGGGTGCCGCGAGCCGCAGTCTGACGTAGTGCCGCCGAAGACGATGTGACGTCCTCTGAGCAGGCAAAGCCTACGCCCGACATTTGTTGGCTTTTTCCGCCTTCGTCAATCACCACAATTAAGCATTCGACCCGGCTTCTTTGCGACTATGGTAAAGAGGCGGCGGGCGCGCACAGCATAAGTGAGCCCTGCCCACGGTGCTCACGCTGTGCCACAAGCTCTGCTAAGCTGTGCGAAACGTGCACGGCTGCCCGCAGTTCATTGGGCTTGCAGCCCTGCCATGCAGTGCCGTTAAACCGGCGCCGGCCACCGTTTTCTCGCAGCACGCCCGTAACGCACCAGCCAACACCCAGCATCTTCAAGGAGCTTCCATGTACGCCGCCACTCTCGACCATTACATCGACGGCAAATGGGTCCAGCCAACCTCCGGCAAGTCCCAGGATGTCGTCAATCCGGCCACCAACGTGGCCATCGGCAAGCTCGGCCACGCCTCGAAATCCGACCTCGACCTAGCCCTCAAGGCCGCCGAGAAGGGCTTCGCCACCTGGCGCAAGGTTTCCGCCTTCGAGCGTGGTAAGATATTGAAAAAAGTCGCTGATCTGATGCGCACCCGCGCCGACGAGATCGCCAAGGTCTTGACCATGGAGCAGGGTAAGGTCTTGGCCGAAGCCAAGGTCGAAGTGCTCGGCTCCGCCGACATCATCGAATGGTTTGCCGAGGAAGGCCGCCGCGCTTACGGCCGCATCATCCCCGCTCGCGCCGATGGCGTCCGCAACATGGTGCTCATGGAACCGGTCGGCGTCGTCGCTGGCTTCTCGCCCTGGAACTTCCCCGTATCACAGGCCGCCCGCAAGATCGGCGGCGCGTTGGCTGCCGGTTGCTCCATCATCGTCAAGTGCCCGGAAGAAACGCCGGCCTCGCCCATCGGCTTCATCAAGTGCTTCCATGACGCTGGCGTGCCCCCTGGCGTCGTCAATCTCGTCTATGGCGTCCCCGCCGAGATTTCCGAATATCTCATCCCCTCGCCGATCATCCGCAAGATCTCGTTCACGGGCTCGGTGCCGGTCGGCAAGCATCTGAACTCGCTCGCAGGCCTGCACATGAAGCGCGCGACGATGGAGCTCGGCGGACATGCCCCGGCACTAGTGTTCGATGACTGCGAAACGGATGCCGTTGCTGGTCTGCTCGCGGGCATGAAGTTCCGCAACGCCGGCCAAGTCTGCGTCTCGCCCACGCGCTTCTTCGTGCACGAGAAGGTCTACGACAAGTTCGTCGGCAAGTTCACCGACCTCGCCAAGGGCATCAAAGTCGGCGAAGGCCTTGATCCCGCGAGCAAGATGGGCCCGTTGGCCAATCCGCGCCGCATGACGGCCATGCAGTCCATCATTCAGGACGCGCAGGAGAAAGGCGCGAAAGTCGCCACCGGCGGCAAGCGCATTGGCAATCAGGGCAACTTCTTCGAGCCGACCGTGCTCACGGATGTGCCAGCCAACGCGCGCATCATGACCGAGGAGCCCTTCGGCCCCGTCGCCGTCATGATCCGCTTCAAAGACACCGACAAGATGCTCACGGAGGCCAACAGCCTGCCGTTCGGCCTGGCCAGCTACGCCTTCACGAAAAACGGCAATATGGCAGCCAAAGTCGCCGACGCGCTCGACAGCGGCATGGTCTCCATCAACCACTTCGGCATCGCGCTGCCAGAGACGCCGTTCGGCGGCATCAAAGATTGCGGCTTCGGACATGAAGGCGGGATTGAAGGGCTGAACGCTTATATGTCAGCGAAGTTTGTGAGTTACCTTGGCTAATGTCGCGCCAGGACATAAATAAGTAACTGATTCGGCAGTACTGATCTGGTACTGCCGGTCATTCTTGGTAAAATTGAGTTGTGTATCGACGCTGCCAGGTCGCAAAGACAGCAGCGTCGCGGACAGGCCAGTAGGAAAATGTCCAAAACAGAGGCTCGAGTTGCACTCAGTGAGGCACTTACCAGGGTGGACGACATGTCGCCAACGACCGCATTCGATCACTATCTGAACGGGTACATGAACTCTTTCGATCTTTTTCCCGAGTTTGATCATGGTAAGGTTCGAAGTGACTCGCTTTCTGATCTGATCGACGATTTTTGGTCGGTTCTTGAAGATCTGAGTTGTGTTGCCACTGCGCGCCGAGCAACGATTGACCTTCAGCAGATTTCTGAGAGCCTGCAATTAAATGACTTCGAAGCGCGCAAGAAACAGACAGCGAGGGCGATCCTTAGAGAGCTCGTCGAAAAGCACCCCTAATTTTGAAACCAAGAGCGCGAACCAGGGATTACAGCCGGATGTTGCAGAATTAGTCCGCCAAGCTGATTTAGATCCCAGAAAATCCTGCGGATGCACTATTGATTCAGCAAGTCTTTGCGAAGCACGAGAGTTTTCGCGGTGACTTTGTGCCCCCCAGACTTCTTCGCGAACTTGAGGAAGCGATGCCTGGGGCTGGTCGCGAAGTGCTGGATTTAACGAAGGCAAGAGCAAATCATCGCATGCAGCTCGAGCGCGATGATTCCGATGCGTCACGTCGCGGAATGCAACGTGGACAATTTCTTGGTGCTCTAATCGCATGCCTAGGCTTACTTTTGGCTGCGGCCGTGGCGACGACTGCAGGGACAACGGCAGCGATGTTTGTGGCAAGTGTGATTGCTGTGGTAGGTGTCGGCGGACCATCAGTTGCGATGGCTCTCGCAAAGCATCGCGTCCGAGATGACAGTCGAAAGACGACAAAGAAATAGTCCTGGCCCAAGGTGCACCTGGCTTGGGTCAAGCCTTCGCGCGACCCAAAATCTGCTGGCTGAGCAAGCAATGTTGGGTCGCGCATCGCTGCTACCGCATCGAAGCTTGACCCAACCTACGCCCCCTACTCCGCCGCCACCGACGTCGCCTCATCCACTTTCGCCAACGTGCTTGCTGCTTTCAAATCGTCAGCCCGAAGCGCGAGGCGTACTTTGTCGAGTTTTTCGGCGTCATCGAGCGCGAGATAGGGCGACCACGCGCCAAACGTTTCGATAGAATCGACGGACACCTCGGCAACGTGTTGGCCTTCGCGGATGAGCTCGGTGGATGGCGTGATGGTTTTCATGGTTCCCGCTTTCGGAAATTGTCGCGCCATGATTTTGCAAATGCCTGAGAATGCCCCAGTTCGCGGGCGACTGGTACCGGATGCGGAAAGCGAATTCCGTGTAGGACGGGATCTTGGTCGATGACAGGTCTTCCCAGCCGCCGCCGCGCTCCGATTCGAACGTTGCATCGACACTGGCCTTGATCTCTCCCTGCCCGAGATTGAAGTAACTGTTCAGCACCACGGCTCCGGAAAACTCCGGCGCCCAGAACAGCGGCGAACCTTCGCAACCGTTCGGGTCGGACAGGCCGCAGATGCTTTGCAATTCGGTCGCTTCGCTGTCCAGCCAGGACGATTCGAGAAACACGTCGAAATTCTCGCCCAATGCAACCGTTACAGAGCCTTCGATTCCCTGGCTCTTGACCTTGCCGACGTTCTTCACGTTCGACGCCCCGCCGTCGAAGACCACGACCTGCAGGTCCTGGTAATCGTAATAGAAGACGTTGACGTTGAAGATCATGGCACCGTCGACAAGGGTGTCCTTGTAGCCAATCTCGTAGGAATCCGCGACTTCGGGATTGAAGGTGTTGGGCAATGCGCCGCTCGCCTGCGTGACGTCCGTTGTATTACCGCCGATACCGATGCCGTCCGCATCCGTCAGCGCAAAACTGCCGAAACCGCCCGACTTGAAGCCCTCGGTATAACTTGCATACACGAGTGCTGTGTCGGTCGGCTCGAAGCGCACCAGGAAGCGCATCTGCAAGTCATCCCAGCTCTTCGTGTCCGTAATGTCCCCGGCCGTGGAGAACCCGTAGGCCCAGTATGCGCCGAGGTTACTGACCGGCGTCGGCACGTTGATGGTGAAGTCCTTCTTGTCGTCGGTATAGCGCAGGCCCACGCCGACATCCCAGCTGTCATTCAGCTCGTACATCAGATCGACATACGAGGACCAGCCGGTGTACTTGCCGATGATGCGTCCGCCCTCGGTGAGGCTGCCGTCCGGGCTCGGCGTGAAAACAGAGCCATCGTAGTACTCGTAGAATCCACGCATCCGGTGAAGGTCTGTCCGGTTGTAGTAGTAGCCGTAGTACTGGCAGAAATAGTCCTCCTGTCCCATGAACTGGAAGCGTGCATCGATCTCTTCCTGGTAGAACGACACGCCCGCATACCATGACAATGCACCCTCGGTGTCTGAGGTCAGGCGCAACTCCTGCTGGATGTAATCACCGGTCTGGTCCTGCCGGTAATTGACGATCGACAGCGGCGTGCCATCATAGTCTTCGTTGTAGTAGTAATCGTGATCCTTGTAGCCAGTGAGCGAGGTCAAGGTTGCGAAATCAAGGTCGTAGTCGACGCGCAAGCCCAGCGTCAGTATGGTCGCATCGTCATCGTCGCCGCCCGCCTGGTCGCTGTCGGTATCGCGTTCATCGCCACGTATCGTTACGTCGCCGAGCGCCGCCTCGAATGCTTCCCAGATCTCACCGGTTTCGATTGCCCGATACACCGAACCGGACTGCGTCCGGTCCTCGTACTCGACCGTGGTGTCGACGCTCAATGCATCGTTTTCGTAGCGCGTGGACCAGCGTATTGCCGCCTTCTCCTGCTCGATAAGGTCCGTATCGTTGAAGTAGTTGTGGACAAAACCGTCTTCCTGCGAGATGTAGCCGGCGAATCGCATCGCGAAGGTATCGCTAATCGGCACATTAACTGCGCCCTCGCCAACCGCGTGACTGCGCTCACCGATATCCAGATCGACGTAACCACTCATTTCACCGCCCACATCGGCTTTCTTGGTGTGCACGCTGAATGCGCCGCCGATGGAGTTGCGGCCGAACAGGAATCCCTGCGGACCGCGAAGGATTTCCGCCCGGTCGATATCGTAAAGGCTGGTCACGGCCGAACCGTTGCGGCCCTCGTATAATTCGTTCTTGAAAAATGCCGCCGATGGATCCCCGCCGACACCGAAGTCCTGGGTGCGGATTCCGCGCACACTGATGGCATCGATGAAGCTGTCCTGGCTGTTGCCGGTGACGCCCGGTGTGAACGAGACCAGGTCCTTGACATCATTCAGATTGACGTCGCGGCTGAAATCTCCGCTGATCGCCGTGATAGCCAGCGGCACGTCCTGCACCGACTCGCTGCGTCGCGTTGCAGTAACGGTGATTTCTTCTATTTCCTGCGCCTGGGCGGCACCCAGTGCTCCCGTCATGATGGCGACCGTGACGGCCTTCGAAATCGCCGAACGCCTGGGTACTGGCAGCTGCACTCCGGACGATCCCGAAGCTCCCCCGCGGTGCTCATGCCTGTTCCTCGTGGATGCGCGACGCATGTCGTATCTCCTTGTTTTTGTTCGCTTATTCGGCAAAGAATCGAATATTGCCGGGCGCTTTGATCGGCCGTGCCACCCGCTTAGACCCAGTACATTGTTCTCCGCGCCCGCAGGAGCTGTCAATCCGGCATTTCAACCCGTGCCGACTTCAGCTCTTCGAGCATCGGCGCAAGCTGTGTTTGGTATCGCCGCCAGCGGCCGATCGATCGCGTGTGGGCCGGCTCGCGAACCTGCACGGCGCTCGCCGTCGACACCGCCGTTTTCTGCTCGTGAAAACTGAGGCAGCGCTCGTCCCACGGCAGTTCAAGGTAATCGATCAGGGCCACGCGCATTTCCCTCGAGATTTCGCACTGTGTCCTCATAGGAGATATCGTAGAAGCGACCCGGGAAGCGTTCACGCAAACTGCGCATCAAATGCCAGTACCGCGCATGGTGGCGCGCCATCTCGCGCTGCTCGTAGGAATGCAGGTAAGCATCGGCAAACAATTGCTTGAAACTCGAAAACGATGCATCGCGAGGATCGCGCACCAGGTGCACGATTTTTGCGTTGGGCAGCGCTTTGAGAATCAGGGGAATGTACAGGTAGTTCTGCGGCAGCTTGTCGATGAACCTTGGCGTGTCGCCCTGCATCTTTCGCGTGGTCTCCAGGTACATGCCACCGATTTTACGCACATCGAGCTTCATCGCTTCCCGGAAAAGCCCGGCGGAAAATCGCTTCGGGTCCTGGTAATTGCTCAAGCGACGGATCGCCAGCCCGAACTGCTGCAACTCGCCGGCGGAATGCACCTGCGGATGACTGCTGATGATGCGCTCGATCAGTGTCGTCCCGCTTCGAGGCTGTCCCAGGACGAATATGGGTGCGCTACTTTCGTGGCCCGGTTCGCCAGCGGCCAGCCATTTTTCCGTGAAATTCTGCGCAAGAAACTGGAACGTCTCGATTTCAGCTTTCTCGTCGAACTCGACGGTCATGCGTCGTTGTTCTGCACCTTTGCTGAACGCATCGAACGCCGGCCCCCACTCCTCCAGGTCTTCGTATTCCTTGCCGATCGCATAGTAATAAAACGCCAGCGATCGTGCATAATTGCCTTTCCGTTGTGCGAGCTCTTGCATCTGCTCGATGTGCAAGTGGTCCGTAGCCTTGCCCGACGCTGACAGCGACCAGTGCGCCTGCGGGCTTTCCGGCTGAAGCGAGATGATCTTCTCGAAAATCCCTTGCGCCTCCGAGGTCAGGCCATGGTAGACAAGATTGTTGGCGAGATTCTGCAAAAACGGCGTGTGTCGCGGCGCCTTGCCGGTCGCGCGTTCATAGAGTCGCCTTGCATCGTCGTACTCGCCCATGAGAGAGGCGACTGTGCCGAGCAGATCGTCGACCATCGGGTCTTCCGACTGAACCTTCCTGGCCTCGCGTAATGCCATGTCCGCGAGATTCACCTGCCCTTCGCCCATGTAAAGCTTCGCAAGATGTGCCCATGCCGCCGCATGCGCCGGATCAAGTTTGGTCACGGAACCAAAAGCACTGAATGCGTTCTTGCGGTCTTTTGCCTCGAGCGCCACCAGCCCGACCAGGAAGTGCGCCTGCACCAGGTCCGGCTTGATCCGTATCGCCTGCTGGCAGCAGGCGGCCGCCGCCCGGATGTCGCCTTTCTCCAGCAAATCGAAACCGCGATTTAGCAATGCGCGAAGTTCCTGCTGTTGTGATTGCGGTGCCGGCATTTGCTTCGTTTGTCTCGTGATAAATCATTTCTGTGCACCGGCAGTATAGGCACAGGTGGCAGTCAAGTCAGCTGCACTGATTGGCGCTGCCAATTCCCGAATTTCCCGTACAATGCCGCGCCATGATTCAGTTCAACCAACTCGCACTGCGCCGCGGGGCCAAACTGTTGCTCGAAGAGGTGAGCCTGCAGATACACGCGGGCCAGAAGGTCGGCATTACCGGTGCGAACGGCAGCGGCAAATCCAGCCTGTTCTCATTGATCCTTGGTGAGATTGGCGCTGACGGTGGCGATCTTCAGGTGCCCTCAGACTGGGTCATCGCGCACATTGCACAACAGACGCCGTCGGATACCCGCGCCTGTATCGAGTACGTGCTCGACGGCGATCAGGAACTGCGAAAAATAGACAAATTGCTGCAGGACGCCGAGCTCCATCACGACGGAGAGGCACTTGCCAACCTGCACGCTGAGTTCGCTCATATCGACGGCTACACGGCAAGGAGTCGGGCCGGGCAATTGCTGCACGGACTCGGCTTTACAACCGCTGACGAATTGCGGCCGGTAGACGAGTTCTCCGGTGGCTGGCGGATGCGTCTGAATCTGGCGCAGGCCTTGATGTGCCCTCCTCGTTGTTGCTGCTCGACGAACCGACCAACCACCTGGATCTCGACGCCATCATCTGGCTCGAAGAATGGCTGCGCGACTATCCCGGCACCTTGATGCTGATTTCCCACGACCGCGATTTCCTCGATGCCGTGGTCGATCACGTGCTCAACGTCGATCAACCAAGATCACCCTGTACCCCGGCGGCTATACAGCGTTCGAACGCGCCCGTGCCGAACGGCTGGCCCAGCAACAGCAGGCCTACGAGAAGCAGCAGGCGCAAAGTGCGCACATGGAAAGCTACATCGCCCGCTTCAAGGCCCAGGCCACCAAGGCCCGTCAGGCCCAGAGCCGGATCAAGGCGCTGGAGCGGATGGGAGCTGATCGCCCGCCCACGTCGATTCGCCGTTCGATTTCTCTTTCGCGAGCCCGAGAAACTTCCAGGCCGTTGTTGCGCATCGATCCGGCGGCCGTGGGTTACGGCGACAACCGTGCTGGAGAATGTCAAGCTGCAACTGTCCCCCGGCGCGCGCATCGGATTGCTGGGCCCGAACGGCGCCGGTAAATCGACGCTGATCAAGATGCTCGCGGGCACGCTCGAACCGCAGAGCGGCGACTGGCACGGGCAAACGATCTCGTGGTCGGCTATTTTGCCCAGCACCAGTTCGACTCGCTGCACCCGAAACGCCAGCCGCTTGCTGCACCTGCAGCGCCTGGCGCCGCCCGCGCGCGAGCAGGCGCTGCGGACTTCCTTGGCGGTTTCGGCTTTTCCGGCGATACCGTACCGATGACCACGGTGCCGAATTTCTCCGGTGGCGAGAAATCGCGCCTGGCCCTGGCGCTGATCGCCTGGGACCGGCCGAACCTGTTGCTGCTCGACGAACCGACCAACCACCTGGACCTGGAAATGCGCCTGGCGCTGACCATGGCGCTGCAGGATTTCACCGGCGCGATGGTCATCGTGTCCCACGACAGGCACCTTTTGAGAGTGACTACCGACCAGCTGTTGCTCGTGCATGACGGCCAGGTATCCGAGTTCGAAGGCAGCCTTGACGATTATCCAGCCTGGCTCGCGGCACAGAACCGCTTGAGCGGTAATTCCCTCCGCTCCCCCGCGCCCGAGCCGATCGCCAACGACAGGAAGGACATAAGACGGCGCGAAGCCGAGCAACGCCAGCGCCTGCGGCCTTTGAATCGCCGCATCGAAAAGGCCGAGGCCGCGATCGCCACGCTGCAGGCGCGAAAAAAAGAGCTGGAAAATCGGCTGGCTTTGCCCGAGCTTTACGTGGCAGGCCGCAAGGACGAACTGCGATCGCTGCTGGATGAGCAGGCCGACGTCAACTGGCACCTGGCAAAGGAAGAAGCGAACTGGCTTGAAGCGCACGAGGAACTCGAGCGGGCCGGGTAATCCCGCGCGGCCAAGAACTCGCCGCTTTTTTCGTTACAATTGAATACCGCAACAGTGACGGGATTCCGGCATGGATGACGTTTCGGTGACACAGATCAGCAGCGGCAACGAGTACATCGAGAGCCTGCGCGACCGCAAGCTGACAGTCTATTTCTTGGCGAGCTCGTCGACGAGCCGGTCGATCACCCGATCATTCGCCCGTCGATCAACGCCGTGGCCGAGACCTACGACCTGGCGGTGCGCGACCCGGAGCTTGCGTCGGCGATCTCGCCGTTCACCGGCGAGCGCGTCAACCGCTTTCTGCACATCGCCGAGAGCGCGGCCGACCTGGTGATGCAGAACAAGATGCAGCGCCGGCTCGGGCAGCTCACCGGCACCTGCTTCCAGCGCTGCGTCGGCATGGACGCGCTCAACTCGCTGCATTCGGTCACCTTCGAGATCGACGAGAAGCACGGCACCGCAGTACCACCAGCGGCTTCATCGACTTTCGTCGCCATGGCGCAGCGCGCGCAACTTCGTGATCGGCGGCGCCATGACCGACGTCAAGGGCGACCGCAGCAAGGCGCCCAGCGAGCAGGCCGACCCCGACCTGTTCGTGCACGTCACGCAGCGCACCGACGAGGGCGTCTTCATCCGCGGCGCCAAGGCGCACCAGACCGGCTGCATCAACTCGCACTGGCTGATCGTCATGCCGACGCATGCGCCTGGGGCCGGCGGACAAGGACTACGCCATCGTCGGCGCGCTGCCCGTCGACGCGCCGGGCATCACCTACATCTACGGCCGGCAGTCCTGCGACACGCGCGCCATGGACGGCGGCGACATCGACGCCGGCAACGCGCACTTCGCCGGCCAGGAGGCGATGATCGTCTTCGACGACGTGTTCATCCCCTGGGAGCGCGATCTTCATGGACGGCGAGATACGAGTTCGCCGCCATGCTGGTCGAGCGCTTCACCTGCTATCACCGCCGCAGCTACGTCTGCAAGACCGGCGTGGGCGACGTGCTGATCGGCGCGGCGGCCACCATCGCCGACTACAACGGCGTGGAGAAGGCCTCGCACATCCGCGACAAGCTGGTGGAGATGACGCACCTCAACGAGACCATCTACGGCACCGGCATCGCGGCCAGCTATCAGGCGACGCGCAATGAAGTCCGGCGTCTACCAGCCCGACGACATGCTCGCCAACGTCTGCAAGCACCACGTCACGCGCTTCCCTACGAGATCGGCCGCCTGGCGCAGGACCTGGCCGGCGGCCTGATGGTCACCATGCCCTCGGAGAAGGACCTGCGACATCCCGAGATCGGGCGACCATCATCGCGCAAGTACCTGAAGGGACGGGCGGAGATCCCGACCGAGGACCGCATGCGCATCCTGCGGCTGATCGAGAACATGACCCTGGGCCGCAACGCGGTCGGGCTACCTCACCGAGTCCATGCACGGCGCCGGCTCCCCGCAGGCGCAGCGCATCCAGATCGCGCGCGCCATGCAGATCGAGTTCAAGAAACAGCTCGCCAAGACGCTCGCCGGCATCGCACCGGAGTTCGCGCGAGGAGATCCGAGCGAGGACCTGTCGACGTACATGGCCAGGGTCTTTGCGCCGTCCCGCCCGATAAAAACGAATAATCTGCTCGAAAGGAGCGCGCGATGGCGAAAACCATAAAGGCATCGGAACTGCCGGGCATGGTCGGACTGGAGTTCTTCGAACCCTCCCCGTGGATCGAAATCACCCAGGAGCGGGTGAATCTGTTTGCCGATGCGACCAACGACCACCAGTTCATTCACGTCGATCCGGACAAGGCGGCAAAACCCCTTTTGGCGGCCCGATCGCGCACGGTTTCCTGTCGCTGTCGCTGCTGTCGTACCTGAATGCGCAAAGCGCGATGATTCCGGAAGGCCTCGCGATGGCCGTCAATTACGGTTCGGACAAGGTGCGTTATCTTGCGCCGGTCAAGGTGGGCAAACGTATCCGCTCGCGGCAGAAACTTCTGGAGGCGGCTGAGAAGCGGCCTGGCCAGTGGCTGACCAAGACCGCCGTAACCGTGGAGATCGAGGGCGAAAGCACGCCCGCCTTGGTTGCCGAAATATTGTCCATGTACATTGTCCGGTAACCCACCGGGAATACGTCACTTGTCCAAGGAATAAATATGACTATCAGAATGGATGGCCAGGTAGCCATCGTTACCGGCGCAGGCCGCGGGCTCGGCCGCTGCCACGCGCTGGCACTCGCCGAACGCGGCGCGAAAGTACTGGTTAACGATCTTGCGGACGCGAGCGGCAAATTGCAGAACGCCGACAATGTGGTCGCCGAGATTCGTGCAGCCGGTGGCGAGGCCATCGCCAACGGCGCCAATGTCGCCGACGACGAGGTCGAGGCCATGGTCAAGCAGGCCATGGACAAGTGGGGCCGGGTCGATATCCTGGTCAACAACGCCGGCATCCTGCGTGACAAGAGTTTCACCAAGGGCACCCTGGAAGATTTCCGGCTGGTGCTGGACGTGCACCTGATGGGCAGCGTGCATTGCACCAAGGCCTGTGGGACATCATGCGCGAGCAGGCCTATGGCCGTATCGTGGTCACGACCTCGTCTCCGGGCCTGTACGGCAACTTCGGCCAGACCAATTACGGCAGCGCCAAGATGGGCGTGATCGGCCTGATGAACACCCTGTCGCAGGAGGGCGCGAAGTACAATATCCGCATCAATGCCTGGCGCCCACTGCCGGCACCCCTATGACCGAGGGCCTGATTCGAAGCCGTTTCCCTCTGCTGACGCCCGAAACAGTGACTCCCGCCGTGCTGTATCTGGTGAGCGAGGATGCGCCGAGCAAGACCATTATTTGCGCCGGCGCCGGCCTTCGCGGTAGCCAGGCTTTCGAAACCGAAGGCGTCTGCCTGCCCCCGGACAAACTCGCCCGGAAGGTATCGCCGCCAACTGGGATGCCATTACTCAACGGAAAGAACATGAAAATACCGCAAACCGGTTTCGAACAGACGGGCAAGTTTGCAATGCAGGGCGCCGCAAAACTCGGCATCGATTTGTCGGCCTGATCGTCCGGACGAAGGAAACAACATGAGAGAAGCAGTCATTGTAGCCACCGCCCGCACCCCGATCGGCAAGGCCTTTCGCGGCGGTTTTAACAACCCGGAGGTGCCGACCCTGGGTGCCGCTGCGTGCCAGCAGTCAAGCGCGCCGGTATCGATCCGGCCCGCGTCGAGGACGTGATCATGGGCAGCGCCCTGCAGCAGGGCGCCACCGGCTCCAACATCGCGCGGCAGATCGCGCTGCGCGCCGGCCTGCCGGTGACCACCTCCGGCATGACCATCGATCGCCAGTGCTCCTCCGGCCTGATGGCAGTGGCGACTGCCGCCAAGCAGATCGATTCACGATGGCATGAGCTGTGTGATTGGTGGCGGCCTGGAGTCTATCTCGCTGGTGCAGAACGAACACATGAACCTGCACCGCATGGTGGATCGAGGAATTGATGGCGATTGAGCCAGACATGTTCGTGCCGATGCTGCAGACCGCGGAAATCGTCGCCCAGCGCTACAAGATTTCCCGCGACGCCATGGACGAATACGGCCTGCAGTCGCAGCAGCGCACCGCTGCCGCCTATGCTGCGGGCAGTACGCTGACGAACTGGTGGCGGTGACCTGCAAGCGTCATTGGGACAAGGCGACCGGCGAGGCCTCCCTCGAGGACATCACTGGTGCCGACGAAGGCATCGCGCCATCGACCACGCTGAAGGCTTGGCGGGTCTCAAGACAGTGGTTGAGGGCGGGTACATTACGGCCGGCAATGCCTCGCAATTGTCCGACGGCTCATCCGCCGCCGTCGTTATGGACGCAAACTGGCGGAGAAAGGGGCCTGCCGGTTCTCGGGTATTTATCGTGGCATGGCGGTTGCCGGTTGCGCCCCGGACGAGATGGGCATCGGCCCGGTATTTGCCGTGCCCAAGCTGCTCAAGCGGACCGGCCTGAAGGTCAGGACGACATCGGCCTGTGGGAACTGAACGAAGCCTTTGCAGTGCAGGTGATTTACTGCCGCGACCAGCTGGGTATTCGAAACGACAAGCTCAACGTCAACGGCGGCGCCATTTCCATCGGCCACCCCTATGGGATGAGCGGCTCGCGCATGATCGGCCATGCGCTGATCGAAGGCAAGCGCCGCGGTGCAAGATATGTGGTCATCACCATGTGTGTCGGCGGCGGCATGGGTGCGGCAGGCCTGTTCGAGGTCGCCTGATGCGGGCGCTGGTCTGCAATGCCTACGGCCCGCCCGAGAGCCTTGTCATCGAGGAACGCGACGATCCGGTTCCGGCGGCAAGCCAGGTCGTCGTCGACATAGCGGCAGCCGGCATCAATTTTCCGGACGTGCTGATTATTGGCGGCAAGTACCAGGTCAAGACCGAGCCTCCATTCGTGCCGGGTAACGAAGCATCCGGCGTTGTGTCTGCCGTCGGCGAAAGAGTCAGTCGATTTTCGGTTGGTGACAGGGTCATCGTTACGCCGCAGGGTGGCGCATTCGCTGAAAAATGCGCCGTCGATGAATCCCGGGTGATTGCATTGCCATCAGGTCTCGATTTCGAGCAAGGCGCCGGATTCAGCGTCACCTACGGGACGAGTTACCACGCGCTGAAACAGAGCGCGCAACTCGCCGCCGGTGAAACGGTGCTGGTCCTTGGTGCAGCGGGTGGTGTGGGCATCACCGCGGTCGAAATCGCCAAGGCCATGGGTGCGCGCGTTATCGCTGCGGCAAGCAACGATCAGAAACTGGCGTTCGCGACCGGGGCGGGCGCCGATGCAACCATCAACTACGGCAGCACGTCGCTGCGCGATGCCGTCAAGGAATTGACCAGCGGCGAAGGCGCCGACGTCGTCTACGACCCGGTCGGCGGCGAACTTGCATCGGAAGCGTATCGCGCGTTGGCCTGGCACGGCCGTTATCTTGTCGTTGGTTTCGCCAGCGGTGACATCCCTGCTTTTCCCGCGAATATCGC
>CAWJYN010000005.1:0-8324 GCA_963847145.1 uncultured Alphaproteobacteria bacterium | reverse complement strand
ATGCAACGGTGCTCTCGACGGGCCGCATTCGGCCCAGGTTCGATCTTGCTCTAGGTCGCGACGGCCGGGTCGTCAATTCCACGCCACGAGTGTCTGGCCTCTGGCCGGACACTGTCTGCACCGTGAGCAGCCGTGATGAGCGCCGCCAACGCCCTTATCCTCGCAGCCTTTAGGCTCGAGGGTATGGATCGAATAACCAGGCACCGGGCGGCTCGCCGCACAGACCTCTTCAAGAGTTCGCGGCCGTAGCCGCCCAGTGGCTCATGGCGCGGCAGCGCCGGAGGCCATCTAAGAGACCGGTGATCGGGGACTCCCGGCGCATCTTGGCGAAGCCGAGCCAAGAGCGTCTTGGCGAAGCCGAGCCACGAGCCATGCGCGGACTCCGGGTTGGTCGTGCCTTGGGGACGCATCCAGCCAAGGGACCCGGCGCCGATTGGGCCGCCACTCTCGCGAGCGGCGCACCCTCCAGCAAGATCCGATCTGTTCGCCCGCTCTTGCCTTGGCTTTGGGCGAGGCAGAACGTGGACCAGTCTCGAGCGTCCGGCTGCGCGTCACTCGTAGAGCTCACGCGCGCGCCCTGGTTATCGCAGCCGGACGCACCCAATATGAGGCCGCGCCGCGCCGTGGGGATAAGTTTCGCGCGGCCTTCGCACACGAGCGTTAAGCCGAGGGATAAGTTTCGGCGCTTTGCTTGCGCCTTCGGATACCGACTTCGCATCCGGCGCGTGCGCCTTCTGCTGCCCGTCGTGCCGGTGGCACGCAAGCAAGGTGTCGCACCGCGCCTTTCCCCTCACCCCGTCGTTGCACTTGATGGGGTGAGGGTTCGGGTGTGGGGCCTTCGCCGGGGTTTGATGCAGGCCACAACGAGCTTCCGCTCTCTGAGGTTGAACGACCGCGCCTGACGAGGCACCTTGATCCACGCATCTGACCCAGAGCTGCCTTCGCGCGACGAAACTTTCACTCCCGCTTAGCCCCCAAGTGCGGACATACATTACTCGATATCCCGCACACGATATCCAACACCGGGTTCTGTCAAAATGAGCGTTGGCGCAGTCGGATCGCTCTCCAACTTCTGGCGCAGCTGGGCGATAAACACGCGCAGATACTGGGTGTCGGTCGCATGCGCGGGTCCCCAGACCTCAATGAGGATCTGGCGATGTGTAAGAACGCGGCCCGGATGTTTGCACAAGAGAGAGAGAAGCTCGAATTCCTTCGGCGTCAGATGTACCACCGCTCCGTCGCGCGTGACTTGATGCAATGCCTTGTCAATCTCGATGGTACCGACACGGAAGCGGTCAGGGAGAGCCGTCTTTTCGCCCGAGCGACGCCGCAGGACTGACCGCAATCGCGCGAGAAGTTCACCAACACCGAACGGTTTGTTGACGTAGTCGTCTGCGCCGAGATCCAGCGCCGCGATTTTCTCAGCCTCGCGGTCACGCGCGGACAGGATGATGACGGGGATGTCCGAGTGCTTTCGGATCGTCTCAAGAACCTCCTTGCCATCGATATCCGGCAGCCCCAGATCCAAGATGACTGCAGCAATCGTGGACTTCGAAAATACGCGCAAGGCCTCAGCGCCAGTCGATGCCGACACAACAGCAAAGCCGCTCGCGACCAGGCTGGGGCGCAAAAAGCGCTGGATCTGTGGTTCGTCGTCGACGACGAGAATTCGCAGCGCTTGCGTCATGGCATTATCTCCACATCGGCATAGTTTCGCTGGCGTACGTCTGAGCTCGGCAGCGTCACCATGATCTCCGTCCCCTTGCCATTCGCGATTGGGCTGCGCACGGCGATGGTCCCGTCCATGCCTTCGACAACCCGTTTGCAAATGGTCAGGCCGAGACCCGTGCCTTGGGTATCTCGATCACCATTGCGAATCCGGTAGAACTTATCAAATACGCGGTCGATCTGCTCGGGCTCGATGCCGCGGCCCTGATCGCGAACAGTCAACACCACGGACGCGCAATTTCCCCTCGACCTCGATCGTGATTGGTGCGGCGGGTTCTGAGAACTTTACGGCGTTGTCGATCAGATTGAATACGACGCGTTCCATCAGCATGGCATCGCCACGAACGAGCTGTGTCGTCGCTGAGGCTGTCAACGAATGGCCGCGTCCGGATAGAATCGCTTGGATCTTGCTACGGCCGACTGCGCGATGTCTGCGATGTCGATCCACTCGCGCTTGAGATCGGGCTCCTCTGTATCGAGCCGTGTCAGGTCGAGGAGGTTTGACACGAAGTGCGTGAGACGTGACGTCTCCTCTTCGATGGCAACAAGCAGGTCTCGCTGCGTTTCGAGCGGCAATTGGTTGCCAAATTCGCGGAGACTTGATGCCGCGCCGAGGATCGATGATAGCGGTGTTTTCAGGTCGTGCGATAGAGATGACAACAACGTCGATCGGATGCGCTCGCGCTCTGTGGCATGTCGTGCTTCGATGCCTTCCGCTTCCAACTGCGTCCGCTCAATGGCGATGGCCGCATGGGCAAGTAGCATTTGCATCGCCGTTTCAGCTTCAGCCGCTACCATGCGCCGACCGTCCATTGGTGCCATGCCAATAACGGCAACGGTTGCTGCTTTGACCTTGACCGGACGGAACTCGAATCGAGCCCCCGGCCATGTCGGCGCCGACGCAAATGTAATTTCACCGCTACGCTGACAGCGCTGAGCGGCCTGCCAATCGGCAGTATTGAGCGTCGGCATCGCAGGGCTCGGCAGCAGCAATCTCAAATCTCTCGCCGGCGAATTTCAGAACAACTGTGTCAGACGCGATGGTTTGCGAGGCTTGGGTCGCCAGAGCTTGGAGGATGGCATCGGTTTGGCGCAGGGCGGACATCCGGCCAGCAAAGTCGTGAAGGCTTGTCAGCGTCATCGCTCGTCGCTGCGCCATGTCCGCCGCATCCCGCATGCGGCCTGACAGGCTGCCTGTCAAAAGTGCAACCGCCAGAAACACCAGAAGCGCAAAGACTTCTTGCGGGTCCGCAATCGTGAATGTGTAAATCGGCGGAATGAAAAAGAAGTTGTACGCCAGGAAGGCAACGCATGCGGAAACCAAGCCGGTTCGCGTGCCGAGGGCAACCGCGCCGAGGATGACGAACAGCAGATAGACGAGGGGCAGACTCTGGTGCGGCAACCAGTACGACAGTCCCTTACTGACCAAGGTTGCGACGGCAACGAGACAGATGGCGGCACCGGCACGTTGGGCACCGTTCAATCGATGTGGCAAATCTTTCCACACGTCGGCGTACTCGGACAGGTATGCAGCGAAGCCCGTACCCCGCGACAGGTTCATGATTACTCCCAGCGTATCCGGCCGCAGCCACGATCTTTATGGAATCCTTATGGCGACACCCTCGGTTCCACATCGAATACTTAGACGAGTTGGTCGAAGGAGGCACACCTAATCACGGGCGAGGTCTCCGACATGTCGTGCACGACACCGGTTGCCACTGCGGCACCACCACGAAAGTTCGGCAATCCAGGCTTCTGGGGCCTGACCCTCGGGTCGATCGGGGTCGTTTATGGCGACATCGGCACGAGCCCACTCTACGCCGTCAAGGAATTGCTGAAGGCTGCCAAGGGCACAGGCACGCTGACCCCCGACATGATCGTTGGTGTGCTGTCACTGATGTTCTGGACGCTCGTGATCGTGGTGACGGTAAAGTACGTCGTCGTCATGCTGCGCGCCGACAATGATGGCGAAGGTGGCACGCTGAGTTTGATGGCGTTGGCCGAGCGCGCCCTCGGGAACAGAACGCGGTTCATCCCGATCCTCGCCATGGTCGGCGCGGCGCTATTTTACGGCGACGCCATGATCACACCGGCAATTTCCGTGCTCTCGGCCGTGGAGGGTCTCAATCTCGTCACGCCGGCATTCGAGCACTTCGTCGTGCCCATCAGCATTGTCATTCTTATCGCGCTGTTCGCAATTCAAGGTCGAGGCACCGCTCGCGTCGCCGCGTGGTTCGGGCCGATCATCGTCGTATGGTTCGCGGCTCTCATCATCGGCGGTGTGGGCAATATCTCGAAAAACCCCGGCGTACTTGTTGCGCTCAATCCACTGCATGGCGCGCAGTTCCTTTCGAGCCATGGCACCGCTGGGCTGATTGCACTCGGCGCCGTGTTCCTCGCGGTGACCGGTGCAGAAGCCTTGTATGCCGATCTCGGGCACTTCGGCCGTGATCCCATCCGCACGGCATGGCTTGGATTTGTGTTCCCAGCTCTCGCCTTGAATTATTTCGGCCAGGGCGCCCTGCTGCTCGGCCGTGCAGACGCACTGGAGAACCCCTTCTTCCTCCTTTATCCGTCGTGGGCATTGCTGCCGATGGTGGTGCTCGCAACGGCTGCCACGATTATCGCAAGTCAGGCCGTCATCACCGGCGCATTCTCGATGACGCAACAGGCGATCCAGTTGGGGCTTTTGCCTCGTCTCATGATCTTCCGCACGTCGGAGACTGAAAAAGGTCAGATTTATATCCCGACCGTCAATTGGCTGTTGCTCGGCGCGGTGCTCTTGCTGACGGTCATGTTCAAGAATTCTTCCGCATTGGCGTCCGCCTACGGGATCGCCGTTACCGGCACGATGGTTGTCACAGTCTTGCTCGCCAGCATCGTTGCTCGGCACGTCTGGAAATGGCCTGTCTGGAAGACGGCGGCAGTGATGGTTCCGTTCCTGATCGTCGATCTGGTCTTTCTCGGTGCCAACCTGTTGAAGATCGCGGAAGGCGGTTGGCTTCCTCTTGTTGTCGGTGGCGGGCTGCTCGTGCTGATGCTCACATGGCGAAAGGGTTTGCGGCTCCTGAAAGAAGTCAATCAAAAGGAGGAGCTGCCGCTGACCGAATATCTACCGATGCTGCAGAAGAAATCGATTCACCGCGTCCCTGGCACGGCGGTCTTCATGACCAGCCATGCTGATAGCGTCCCGACGGCGATGATGCACAACATCAAACACAATAAGATCCTGCATCAGCGGAACTTGATCGTCTGCCTGGAAACGGCCGATGCACCTCGTGTCAACGAGCAGGACCGAGGCACGGCCGTCAAAATCGGCACAGACTTCTGGGTCATACGCCTGAAGTTCGGCTTCATGGAGGAACCTGACGTGCCGCGCGCCCTTTCTCGGCGTCGGCTCGGGCTCGACCTCAATCCAATGGAAACCTCCTATTACTTGTCGCGACGTGCTCTCCGGGTAGCGACAAAATCTCGAATGCCGCTGTGGCAGGATCGGATATTCATTTGGTTGGCGCGCCACACCAACGATGCATCGCAGTACTTCCGCATCCCGACCGATCGGGCCATTGAGGTTGGCACGCAGATTGCGATTTGATCGCCACAATCGACCGGATCTACAACAGAACTTGTCGTCCGCTTCCCACTCAAAAGGCAGACGGCAACCGCCTGCGGCAGTCAGCGTCCGCTCCTGTTGAGGGTTTCGGATGACGGCCCCGCACCGGCCTGGACACGCGCACGGGGGCCGTCGTCCGGAAGCCTTCAGGGAAGGAACCCGCGGGAGTTGGGGCACGGTGGAGCGGCTTGCTCTATGGGGATTTGACCGTGACGCTTGCTGTCGTCGGGTTCGGCAGGACAGCCGATAAGGCGACGCACATCCTCGCAGCGAGGGTTCGGAGCCTCGGAACTGGCGAAGACGCCACGACGGAACAGGGCGATCCGCCATCTCCGGCATCGTCGAGACGCGATGCCACGGTGCGCGCCGAACAGGCCGCCTCGCAATGCTTGGCTTTTCGTGACTGCGCCAGCATGCTCATGACGTGTCGATCCTGTTGGTCACGAAACGCGAGGGTTCCGCGCGATGACGGGGCGTCGCGCCGCGCTCGAATGTCTCGATGATGCGCATCGCGCCGCTGCAACAGGGGCAGGCGCGCACCGACCCTGCCGGGACTTGTGCTGCCGTGTCGGCTGCCGCCGGTTGAGCCTCTGGCACCGACAGAAGTTCGCGCGCCTTCTCAAGGTTGTCGGCCTTGCCGCCGCTCGCCAGGAAGCCGGTGTGGCGAATGCGATGGAAGCCTTTGGGCAGCACGTGCAGCAGCACGCGACGGATGAACTCCCCCGGCGCCAGTGTCATCGTCGTATATCGAGCGTCTCCATCGACGCGGTAGTTCTTGACGCGGAACGTCACGCCGGAGGCGTCGGCCTTGATCAAGCGGCTGTTTGAGATCGCGACGCGGTGGGTGTAGCGCGACAGGTAGGCGAGCACGGCCTTCGGTCCGGCGAACGGTTCCTTCGCATAGACGAACCAGCGCTTCTTCTTCAACGGCACCAACCACTTTGCAAACGCAGTGGCGTCGGCCAACTGTGCGTGCGCGCCGAAGAACGTGAGCGTGCCGGCGGCGTGCGCGGCAGCGAGCTTTTCCAGCATCAGGCGCCGGAACAGCTTGGAGAGCACGAACACCGGCAGGAAGAAGTTTGGCTTCGTCGCGATCCACCTTGAGCCATCTTCCGAGAACCCGCCGCCCGGCACGATCATGTGCACGTGCGGATGATGTGTCATCGCTGAGCCCCACGTGTGCAGCACCGAGGTGATGCCGATCTTGGCGCCGAGGCGCTTCGGATCGGCGGCGATGCGCAGCATCGTTTCGCTGCTGGCCTTGAACAGCGCGTCGTAGATGACGGTCTTGTTTTGATAAGCGATGTCGCTGATCTCGGCTGGCAGCGTGAACACGATATGGAAGTACGGCACCGGCAGCAGTTCGCTCGCCCGAGCCTCCATCCACTCGCGTGCTTGGCTGCCCTGGCACTTCGGGCAATGGCGGTTGCGGCAGCTGTTATAGGCAATGCTCGTGAAGCCGCACGCCGTGCTCTCGCAGCGCACGACATGCCCGCCGAGGGCCGCCGTACGACAGTTCTCGATCGCGCCCATCACCTTCATTTGGCCAAGGCTCACGTGGCCGCGGTTGGCGTCACGCCACGCGGGGCCGTGGTCGCGGAAGATGTCCGCGACCTCCAGAGCTGGACGGGGCAAGGGCCGCTTACTTCGACGGCTCGTCGTCCTTCTTCGGCCGGAGAAGCCGGTCGAGCGGGCTCTCGACCGTGCGCAGCAGATTGGTCGCGACCTGCGCGTAGCGGGCGGTCGTGTCGAGCTTCGCGTGGCCCAGCAACACCTGGATCACACGGATGTCGGTGTGCGCTTCGAGCAGATGCGTCGCAAACGAGTGGCGCAACGAATGCGGCGAGATCCAGGTGCCGAGCCCGGCGGCATCCGCCGCCATGTGGCAGGCGCGATTGAGCTGGCGCACCGTGACCGGCAGCAGCGGGTCGCGACCCGGGAACAGCCAACCCTGCGGGCGCGATTGCTGCCACCACGCGCGCAGCAGTTGGAGCAACTGCGGCGACAACATCGCATGCCGATCCTTGCGCCCCTTGCCCATCTCGACGCGCAGCAGCATGCGTTTGCTGTCGATGTCGGCGACGCGCAGCATGACGACTTCGCCACCGCGCAACCCCGCACCGTAGGCAACCGAGAGTGCCGCCTTGTATTTGAGGCCGGGACCGGGCGCGGCTTCGAGCAGGCGCACGACGTCGTCGGGCGGCAGCACACGCGGCAGCTTGCGCGGATAGTGCGTGCGCGCCAGCTGTTGCGCGAGGTCGGGGCGGCCGCACGTGATCGTGAGGAAGAAGCGCAGCGCGGAGGCCTGCGAGTTCATCTTCGGCGGCTGCGCACCTTGCTCGATCTGGTCCGCCTGGAACTGGCGCAACTCGTCGGCGGTAACCGTATCGGGCGATCGGCCGATGAAGTGCGCCAGCGTCTCGATGTGCTTGATATAATCGTGCCGGGTCTTGTCGCCGAAATTGCGGTTCGTCATGTCCTGCAGCATGCGGCGGCGCAGATCGCTGACGGGCTTCTCAATCCGAGGGTCGGTCATCGGGGTGTTCCTGAGGTTGGAGTGACTTGACCCCTCGATCCTCAGGACATCCGTCCCGATCTGTTATCCCTGCCGTCTCAACTGGTTACCTTCGCCCCGCGCTCCGCCCTCGCAAGTAAGCGCTCCCGCGGTAGCGGGTTCGTTCCCTGGCTCCAAGCAGCTGATCGGCAGCCGTCGGAACAAAACAGTGTTGGGGGACAAGCGGACGTGGATCGGCCGCGATGTCGTGCGCGCAACCGCCCCTCACCCGGGCCCGCCTCCGGCACGACGTTCTTGCGCGCCTCCGGCACGACCTTACTTGCGCGCCTCCGGCACGACCTTACTTGCGCGCCTCCGGCACGACCTTACTTGCGCGCCTCCGGCACGACCTTACTTGCGCGCCTCCGGCACGACGGGCAACCGAAGGGACAAGCAAAGTTGGCGCAACAGAAGCGCCGACCAACGGTC
>CAWJYN010000004.1:0-787752 GCA_963847145.1 uncultured Alphaproteobacteria bacterium | reverse complement strand
GTGGCCATGGCGCGGCCTTTCAACCTCAAAGCAGTCGATGGTCCGGCGGTGAAACCGGCGATAGAAGTCGCCGACAGCAGCTTTGACTACGACATCGGCGGCAAGATTTCGATCGACGGCGCCTTTGGCGCGCGCGACGTTTGGGTCTTCAACGCCTATATGCTCGTCACGTTGTCTCACAAACGGCTTAGTGCGGGGGCGGGGGCGATGGCGACGTCGGCGATGTGTCGAGCGGCGAACGACTCGTTCCCGTGCTGGCGCCGGAATTCGCCGTATGCCTCGCCGATCTCGGGCTGCAACTGATCAAGGACGTGAGCTGATCGGCATGGCACTCGACACCGACGTTCTCAAGCGCGCCTATCTGACGCCGCTGGCTAAGCCATCGGCCACATTGCGTATTTTTTGGCCGTTTATGATTTCATATGGGATTGGAAGCCAGCTGCAAACATTGAGCGTGTCGGTTGCGTACATTGGAAACTGGGGAGGGCCGCTGTTCGGATTTGCAATGATGTTAGCAGCCTGGCCATTGTTTGCGGCGGGCGCAATCCGCTGGCACCGTTGGCTGGTGCTCGACGAACCGCCAACTCTGCTCTCCTTTTCGGGTGGCACGCGGTTGTGGAGCTATTTTGGCCGGACAGTCGCGGTCGCGGCCATCGCGATTGCGGTTCTGCTGACCCTGGCGGAATTTGCGTCTCTGCCCTTCCTGTTTAGCAGCTCACAAGGCGACCATAACCTGACCGGAAGGCATGTCTCGATCTTCTTCAGCTTCGCGCTGCTGCTGGTGGATGTCGTGGTGGCGGCATTCCTGGCACGCTTCGTCTTGGGGCTGCCAATCATGGCAACCGAAGACAATTGTGGCAGCGTATTGCGGAGCCTGGGTCAACCGCAGCGGGGCGTGCGCTTTACGTTGCTAGCGGCAACAGTCCCGCTCACCGGACTCTACTGCATCATGGCATTCTTTTCACCGTTCGCTACTCCGGACATTTCGGACAATCGGACTGCGGCGATTGATACCGGATCCATCGCACTGGAATGCTTCGGCACGGCGATGCTCGACCTGCTCTTCTTCTACACGGCCCTCGTGTTTCTCTCGGCACTGTCATTCTGGTATTCCAAACATGAACGGGCGCGGCTGTTGGCAGCCGCGCCCGTTCATGGCGCGCGAATTCAAAACTAGAGGAAAATCCTCGCGACCAGCAGCACTACGGCCGCCCCCAGCGTCGCTTGCGCCAAGCTGTTGACGATCTCATTGCCGAACGGCATTTGCACCTTGAGGGCACCGAGGATGTAGCTGCCGACGATCGAACCGATCAGACCGGCGATCATCGAACCGATAAACCCACCCTTCGGGTGGCCAACGAGCATCCCGGCGAGCCAGCCGGCCACGATGCCGAAGATACCGAGCATTAACAGACGTTGAATTTGCGGATCCATGTAATTCTCCGTGGACCGAGGGAATCAGAGACGCTTCTCACCAGCACTAGTCTGACCGATGCAAGTGGATGCGTCGAGAGGGGAACGCGCAGTCATCGTGCAGGTTGGCATCACGATGCTTATCAGCCGGCCTTCTTCATCTGACCGGCGTCGAAATTCGGGACGAACAGTTGCTGGCCGTCGATTTTGTAAGAGCGAATGGCGTTCTGGCCTTCGGGCGACGTGATCCAATCGATAAATGACTGCCCCAACTCTTTTTTGACGGCGGGGTGCTTGGCGGGGTTCACCAGCATGATGCCGTATTGATTGAACAGCGCCTTGTCGCCTTCAACGACGATCTCCAGTGCATCCTTGTTCTTGAAGCTGATCCAGGTGCCGCGATCGGCGAGCACGTAAGCGCCCATGGCGGCTGCCGTGTTGAGTGCGGCACCCATGCCCTGGCCGATTTCCCTGTACCAGGCTGGCTTCGCCGTCCCCGGATCGAGGGTAGCCGCTTTCCACAACGCGAGTTCGGCTACATGCGTGCCACTCTTGTCGCCGCGCGAGACGAACGGGGCGGCGGCGGATTTGATTGCCTGCAGCGCAACAAGAATGTCCTTGCCACCCTTGATCCTCGCGGGGTCGGCCTTCGGCCCGATCAGCACGAAGTCGTTGTACATGACAGCGAGACGTCGCACCCCGAAGCCGTCAGTAACGAACTGTTCTTCTTGTGACTTCGCGTGGACGAACACGACGTCTGCATCGCCGCGACGGCCGGTGTCGAGGGCCTGGCCGGTGCCCTGCGCGACGACCTTCACGTCGATGCCGGTCTTGGCCTTAAACAATGGTAGGAGGTGCCCGAACAGACCTGAATCCTGCGTCGATGTTGTCGAGGCGACGACAATGGATTTGTCCTGCCCTGCGGCCAATGTCGCGGTGAGTGCCAGAGCCATAATGACGGCGACTGATTTCAACTTCATGTATTCTCCGTGAGCTACAGGACGAGCTCGCCCGCGAGGAATTTACGCGCGGCTTCAGTGGATGGTTGGTTGAAGAAAACGTCGGCGGGTGCCTGCTCGGCAATGCGACCCTTGAGCAGAAACACGACATCGCCTGCGAGCCGGCGGGCCTGACCGAGATCGTGCGTGGCAAATAAGATTTTCACGCCAGACTGAGCAATGCGCGCGATCAATTCTTCGATGATCTTGCTTTGTGCAGGGTCGAGACTGGCTGTGGCTTCATCAAGCAGCAGCAACTGCGGCTGCCGCGCCAGCGCACGCGCGATGCCGAGACGCTGCTGTTCGCCGCCGGAGAGCCGCCGCGCGGGACGATCAGCAAGTGCAGCGAGCCCGACAGATTGGAGGAGGCCCGTTACCGCGGCACGGTCACTTAGGCGACCAGCGGCCTGAAGTGCGAAGGCAACATTCTCAGCCACGCTCCGCCGCAGCATCACCGGTTTCTGGAACACAATTGCGCTGGACGTGACGTTCGTGTCGATATGGCCAGCCGCGATGTCGACGAGCCCCATCACCGCTCGCAGCAGTGTTGTTTTGCCGGACCCGTTTGGTCCAACAACGGCGGTTGGCGCGCCGCCCTTTACCGTCAGCGACACGCCATAGAGCAACGTCGTTTCGCCGGCGCGAACCACGATATCCTTCAGGCACACCAACGAGAGTGCGGCCAAATCCGGCGAGATGTCGCGTTCAGCCCGCATGGTGCTCCGACCAGTTCCGGACGCCCCAAGCCAGCGCGTTGATTGTCATAATGATGGCGATCAGCACGAGACCCAAACCAATGGCGAGCGCGAGATTTCCTTTCGACGTCTCAAGCGCGATGGTCGTTGTCATCACGCGCGTAAAGCCATCGATGTTGCCACCGACGATCATCACCGCACCTACTTCGGCAGCAGCCCGGCCAAAACCCGCGAGCAGGATCGTCGCCAACGAATACCGCGCATCCCACAACAACGCTTGTACCCGCTGTCGCGGGCCGACTTGCATGGCTGTGAACTCGTCGCGGTACTCGATCCACAAATCCTCGATCACCTGACGCGTCAGTGCTGCGATGATGGGTGTAATCAAGACGGCTTGCGCCAGGATCATTGCCTGCGGCGTGAACAACAGCCCTAGAAAGCCCAGCGGACCCGAGCGAGACAAAACCAGAAACACCAAAAGCCCGACTACAACCGGCGGCAATCCCATCAAGCCGTTGAGCGCAACCACGAGCATATTACGGCCGGGGAAGTGGGTGAGTGCCACGACAGCACCAAGGGGCAGGCCGACGAGCCCTGCAAACAATGTCGCGGACAGGGTCACCAAGAGCGATAAGCGCACGATTGCAAGCAGCGCCGGATCGCCGGACAGGATCAGGGAGAGGGCACTTTGCTGGTCCAACGACATAAACTCGCGCGACGAGGTTGACGACGATCTTGTCCCGTGTTTTCTTCGTCATAGTCAAATGAAAGAAAATTCGCGTGAATATGCAGATAGGCGCAGGCTTGTGCCTTCTAACGACAGCCGAGGCGGCCGACTATCTCCGCATTAAGGAGCGCAAGCTCTATGAGCTGGTCGCCGAGCAGGCGATCCCGTGCACCAAAGTGACGGGCAAGTGGCTGTTTCCGCGCGCCGATCTCGATCGTTGGCTGCTGGCCGGTATGGCAAGGCCTTACGGCGTAATCCCGGCCGAACCGCCGCCTATCGTCGGCGGCAGCCATGATCCGCTGTTAGCCTGGGCGCTGATCGCGGGCCGCACTGGTCTCGCCATTCTGCCAGAGGGCAGCGAGAGCGGATACCGGCGCTTTCTCAAGGGTGAGGTGATCGCCGCAGCCATCCACTTCCACGATCTCGACGACCTCAGCAAAGATGCCAACATCGAACTCGTCTCAAAGGAACCGACGCTTTACGATGCCGTGCTCGTGCATGTCTGCTCACGCGATCAGGGACTGGTAGTGGCAACAGGCAATCCGCTGGGACTTGGTGCCGTCACAGACCTCAAAAGCAGGAAGGTGCGTGTGGCTGTGCGCCCGGACGGGGCCGGCGCGCAGCAACTGCTGCTGGCACTGCTGAGGCGGGACGGCCTCTCTGTACGAGATCTGGCTAAGCCCCTGGTGGCACCAACCGGCCCTGACATCGCGCAAGCGATCCGCGCGGGCCACGCCGATGCTGGAGTCGCCACGCGTGCCGTTGCAACGGCTGCTGGTCTCGATTTCCTGCCGCTGGTCACCGAGCGTTTCGACATACTGCTGCGCCAACGCGACAGTTACCGACCGCCGCTGCAAACGTTCCTTAAAATTCTTGCGACGCCGGCATTCGCACGCCGTGCGGACGAGCTGGGCGGGCTCGATGTATCGAAGGCTGGGCAGGTACGATGGGCGCCATGATCGGTTCGGGGCAGATACCCTAACGTCCAAGACGCATTGAGGCTGAGAGTTACCAGACTGATCACGCCCACGCAGTGTGGCCCGGAGGGCGGCTTGCAACTGTGCTCCGGATTTGGTTGGGGAACTAGGATTCGA
The DNA here is from genome assembly GCA_963847145.1 of uncultured Alphaproteobacteria bacterium. GTDB lineage: Bacteria > Pseudomonadota > Alphaproteobacteria > Rhizobiales > Hyphomicrobiaceae > JABFRJ01. Next base: position 782,825 of record CAWJYN010000004.1, on the reverse strand, counting down.
ACCTAGACAGGCAGAGTCAGAGTCTGCAGTCCTACCATTAGACGATTCCCCAACGCCGGGACGCGCTTCGGCGGTGCGCGGCGAGGTCCAGTGTGGACATCGGCTTGTAGCGCCGGGCGGGTGTGGGCGCAAGTGCGTCGTCTTTGCGTGATGTCTCTGGGTGATGCTTTTGGTTGATGACTTCGCAGCAACACACGGTCAGCTGCATCGAAAGCGACGCCGCACGCATTGCGCAAGTTCATAGACGGTTCACATGCTGTAGGATGTATGAGAGGCTACACAGACCCGTCTTGAGATGAGTATGCCATGCCCACGCTCATGCGATCGATTTTTGCAGTTGTTTTTGTCGCGCTCGCGCTGCTGCCAGCCGCGCGGGCTGCTGAGCCGACTGAACGGCGCTTTGGGCTGGTGATCGGCAACGCTGAGTATCCGTCTGGTACGCTGCCGACCGCGGCCAACGATGCAGGGCTGATCGCACAAACCCTGCAGGCGGCTGGCTTCGACGTGATCGGCGCTCGTGACCTGGATGGCGACAGCCTGCGTCGCACCTTCCGCGACTTTGCTGACAAAGTGGCTGGGGCAGGGCCGGACGCAGTGGCGTTCGTCTATCTGAACGGCCACGGGTTGCAGTACGAAGGCGACAATTATTTCGCTGGCATCGATAGCAAGATCGATCGCGACGTGGATGTGCCGTCGCATGCGCTACGCGTGAATGATTTCCTGCGGCCGCTTGCCTCGCTGAAACCCAAAGCGCTGATAGTGGTGATGGATACCGGCCGCGAGAACCCTTACGCACGCATCGGAAATCCGCTGGCTGGCGGCATGGCGCTGGTAGAACCGACGCCGGGCACATTGTACGCTTTCAATGCCGCACCAGGCACCATTGCCAAGACCGATACAGAGGCCTACGGGGTGTATGCGCAGTCGCTCGCCGAGATGATCCGGGAAGGCGGACTGCCGGTCAACACGTTGTTTGATCGTGTGCGGTTGCGGGTCAACGAAGCTTCAGAAGGCGCGTCGCTGCCGTGGCATGCGAGCAAGATCGATGTGCCGTTCGAGTTTTTTGAGCGCGCGGAGGACGCCCCGAAGCCGGAGGCATCGCATCAAGTGCATTCAAGCCGGCGCGCCAAGCCGATCCGCGCTTTTGACGAGGCCCAGGAGGCTTATTTTGCAGCCCTTGAGCGCGATACGCTGACCGGCTACGTCGACTTTCTCGATGCCTACCCCGACCACCGCTTAGCCCGGCGCGTGCAAGCCATTGTCGCCTCGCGCCGCGAAGCGACGACCTGGCGCCGGACCCGCAATGCCGACACGCCAAACGCGTATTGGACCTATCTCGATCTCTATCCAGATGGCCCACACGCCTGGGACGCCCGCCGCCGGCTCGACTATTTGACTGCGCCCCCGCTGCCGCCGCCAAGCTACACGCGCTTCATTTATGACGATCTGCCGCCACCCTACGAGTATGAATTCGCCTTCGTGCGCCGCCGCCCGGTGTTCTGGTTCTACGATCCGATCTTCGCGTTTGCGCCGCCACCGCCTTGCCCAGTGTTTTTCCTGCCGCCGCCATTGCCACGCGCTTACTTCGTGCCGCCGCCGCGGCCGGTGTTTGCCTACGTACTGCCAGTGCCTGCCTACGTGCCGGTGCAGACATTCGTGCGCCCAGTGCGAACTGTCGTGCGGCCACCTAACAATCTGATTGCCATTAACATTCACCAGACAATTCAGGCGCCGCCACCGGCTGGGACACCGGGCGGACCAGTAGCGGCTCCAGGCGGACCAGTGATTGCGGGTGTGCCAGGTGGACCAGTCGTCGCCGGCGCGCCGGGCGGACCTGCGGCACCGGGCGGACCACCCACCGCGGGCGGACCGAGTGTTGGTGCTGTTGTCGGCGCTGGTGTCGTCGCAGGTGCGGCGGTTGGTGTGCTGGCGGCTCGTGTTGCGCTCCCAGCTTCGCTAGCCAGCAAGGCGGCTGCGGTACCGCCCAAGCCCCCGGGCACGCCTGGGGCGTTGACATCTGTGTCAGGTGGACCCGTTTTGCAACCGGGCCAAGGCCGTCCAGTACAAAGTGCGCCCGTAGGGACTTCATTGCCGCTGGGCGCCAAGTCGGCAACCGTGCCACTGGTTATCAATCCGCCGGCGCCTGGAGCAGTGCAAGGTGTGCCGCAGGGTGGCCCGTCCGTACTTATTCCGAAGCAGGCAACCGGGACACCCCCAGGCTCGGGCGGCGCCCCTGGCGCAGGACAGGGTGCGCCGCAGAGTGGCCCGTCTATTCTCAATCCGAAGCAGGCGACCGGGACACCTCCGGGTCCCGGTGGGGCGTCAGGCACGGTACAGGGTGCCCCACAGGGTACGCCGGGCATCGTCGCGCCGAAACTGCCGACTGGAACGCCGCCCCAGCAAGGTGGCGCAGCGGGAACACCGAGTGGCGCCCCCCAGGGCGCGCCTTCGATCCTGACACCCAAGGCTGCAACCGGTACGCCGCCAGCCCCGCCGCCACGTGATACTGGAGCAGCCGATCGCGCGCGTGCCGAGCAACAGGCGCAGCAGGCGAAAGACCGCGCTGCAGACCAGCAGCGGGCCGCAAGTCAACAGCAGCGGACGCAAGAGGCACAGCGCGCACAGGCACAACAGAACCAGGCCCGCGAGCGGCAGCAGCAAGACGAAGCGGCAAGGACCCGCCGTCAGCGCGAACAACAACAACAGCAACAGGACCAGCAGCGCCGTTCAGATCAGCAACGCCAGCAGCAGCAGGCTGCCGCGGCCCAGCAGGCGCAGGCTCAGGCGCGCGCCGCCCAGGCCCAGCAACAGGCCCAAGCGCAGGCGCGGGCAGCCCAACAGGCGCAGTCCCAGGCGCGCGCCGCCCAACAGGCCCAGCAGGCGCAACAAGCCCAGGCTCAAGCGCAAGCTCGTGCCCAACAGGCCCAAGCTCAAGCCCAGGCCCAAGCACGCGCCGCCCAAGCCGCTGCCCAGCAACGGGCGGCACAGGCCAGCCGTCCAAAGTGCGGTGTGCCCGGCGCGCCGCCCTGCCCGCGGTAGGGGACGATCCTATGGAAGCCTGCCCGCTCCCTTCGCGGCCGCCAGCAAAGCCATGACTGCAGCGATGGATGCGGCGCGCGCTTCCGGGTTCGTGCCGACGTGGGCCTCACCACCCTTGACGCGGCCGAGCCCTGTTCGCACGCGGACCGGCAGGTTTGGCGCATCGAACGCGTGATGGGCATCGGGATACTCAATGTACCTGATGCCACCAGCTTGCGCTGCCAGCGCCCGGCAAGGTGCGGCTGGCGTCCAGTCGTCGAGCGCGCCCGTCAGCATAGTGAGTGGGACCGTCGGTTTCCAACCAGGGATCTTGGCGATCTCCGAGCAGCCTGGATAATAGGCGACTGCCGCCATGGGCAGCGGCAGGCCATCTAGAAATTTTGGCCGAACTGTCCACAGGATCGTCATGGCCCCGTGGCTCCAGCCAAGCAGGGCGATGCGCTTGGGATCGATATCGGCGCGCGTGCCGAGCCAGACCAACGCCGCACGGACATCGTCGGCCCGCATCACCGGCGGGACCGTTCGCACTTTTGCGGTGCACACTTCCTGGGTGCCGCGGGCGGAAAAACTATCAAGCGACAGCACCGCATAACCGGCAGCCGTCAACCGCGGGACCCAATCGCGATGCCGCGCATTGAGCCGCTGCCCGTCGTCTGAGCGCATACCGTTGCATCCATGCAGGGCGACGACAACGGGGAATGGGCCGGGGCCTTCTGGCAAACTCAGATCGGCAGTCAGCGTGACGTTGACTGTTGGGATGTTAACGGGTTCGGCCCTTGCGCTGGCATTCAAAGCGGCAAGGGCAGCCAGCGCGGCAAGCAGCATATTCGTCATGGTTCCGCCATTAGTGATTGACTGATGTTGCGCCGTTGTATGGGCCCATGCCATGCGCGCTCGGCCAACTCAAGCACGGCGCCCTGCTGGATGCCGGGACACTCGAGCGCATCAATCATGGCTACCGCCCTGCATGCAGATGAGGAGTGACCAATGCTGACATTCAAACCTCCGCGCCCCGGGTCTGTTGCGGTCATTGCTTGGCTTGGCGTTGCTGGTCTCGCCAACGGCGCCACCTGCAGGGGCACCGGCCAATCACCCGCCGTCGGCTGGACCGGTTGATCGGGTTATGATCCAGGATCTCGTCGCCGCCGGGCCTATTCTGATCGATCAGAGTGTTCTCGACGGCTGCGGGCATGTCAGCGTGCGGCATCCCTTAACCTGGACCGCTTTCTGATGCCGCGCTCGTTGGCACCAACGCTGGTGGCCACCGCTAATAGTGTGGAGCACGATCTCGACGGCGTTGGTGTCACCGCCAACGGCGGCACGCTGTTGCCGGTGCGGTTCATCCACGCGGACAACTATCGCGCGCAGCCGGATGTGAGGGCGATCGTGCACGGCCACGCGGCGTCGTTGATCTCGTTCTCAGTCTCCAGCGCGCCGATGGAGACGTTGTTCCATAATTCGGCGTTCCTGACGCAGGGTGTGCCGGTGTTCGAGATCCGCAAAACAGGAGCAGGCGCGCCCGCCATGACTGATATGCTGGTGGGCAGCGGCGCTCGTCGGCAAAGCGCTGGCGGCAAGCCTTGCCGACAAGTTAGGTGGTGGCGATGCGCGGATATGGGATCTCTGCAAGAAGAAGGAATGGGGAAGTAGCGTGTTCTATTTCAAGCCGCCCTCAGCGCCTCGCCGAACGCCTGGAAGAGCGCGCGATTTATGGGGTTGGTCTGCGGATCGTATTCGGCGTGCCATTGGACGCCGAGGGCAAAGGCTGGCGCATCTTGAATGCTGATCGCTTCGATGGTGCCGTCGTCGGCGACGCCCTCGACGACGATGCGGTTGCCTAGCTCTAGAATGCCTTGTCCGTGCAGCGAATTGACCCGGATGGTGTCGCGGCCGAGCAGCCGGGCGAAGGCGCCGTCCTTGGTCAGCTTCACATCGTGGCGGTCGGCGAAAATGACGTTCGGATCGGGATGGATCTCGCCGTTCTCAAGGCGCGGCATCCGGTGGTTGATGCGGCCGGGCAGGTCACGGATTTCCGGGTGCAAGGTGCCGCCGAATGCGACGTTCATTTCCTGGAATCCCCGGCAAATGCCAAACACCGGCACGCCGCGTGCGATGCAAGCCTTAGTGAGCTCAAGCGCCATGGCGTCGCGCCGCTGGTCATAAGGTTCGTAGGCTTTGTCGGGTTCGCAGCCGAAGTGGGTGGGGTGGACGTTGGCACGGGCGCCAGTCAGTACAATGCCATCGACCGTGTCGAGCAGGGCACCGAGGTCAGTGAATTCCGGACAGCCGCCGAAGATCAGCGGGAGCGCGCCGGCGACCTCAGCGATTGCGCGCAGGTTCCGCTCACCGGCCATTTGGACGGCAAAGCGGCTCTCGATCTGGGTCGAGTTGCCGATCACGCCGACCACGGGCTTCTTCGTCTTCACGGCATCCATCCGCTGAAACTGGATTAAAGCGTCCCAGGGTGCGCGAGCCCGCTGCCTAGGGCAAGTGGTTTTCGGGACACATGCACAGGGTCGGCCAGAGAGTAGAAGTGCTCGGGGCGGCAGCTTGTTTAACGCCTTTGGATTGAGACGCGGCGCTGCCATTCGGCAGCATGACCATGCTAACGTCGCCCGGAGTCTCGAACGGGTAACGTCTGATGGCCAAACCGAGTGTGTTTCTGCGCATAGATTTTGCCGAAGGCGCTCGCTTGGGGCCAGGTAAAATGGCGCTGCTCGATGGGATCGCCCGCCATGGCTCCATCGCATCGGCAGCGCGGGAACTGGGCATGGGTTACCGCACGGCGTGGCTGCTCGTTGATAGTTTGAACAGTATGTTCGTCGAAGCGGTCGTCGTCACGCTCCCCGGCCGCCGGGATGGGGGGACTGAGATCACCGATTTCGGCCGGGCCCTTGTTGCCGCCTTTCGGCGGATGGAAAGTCTGAGCTCTGCTGCTGTGCAGGCAGAGATTGCTCAACTTCAACGCAATTTGAGGTAGTCGACCAGCCAGCACACTATGCTATATCAGTGCTGATATAGGATGGTGTGTCCGATGCCTGCTTTTACGTTGACCACAGACACAACCCTGCTTTCGGCGCTTATATTTTTTGCGGCTATGCTTTATTCGTCTGTCGGCCATGCCGGGGCGTCCGGTTATATCGCTGCCATGGCCTTGATGGGCACCGCGCCTGCCGTGATGAAGCCGACGGCGCTGGTGCTCAATATTCTAGTCGCAACACTTGGCACGGTTCGTTTGCATCGCGCGGGCCTCGTCGCTTGGCGGGCACTACCGCCGATGTTGATGGCATCTGTCCCGTTCGCGTTCATCGGTGGCGCCATGCAATTGCCGCCCAGTTGGTACCGCCTCGTTGTCGGCATCCTGCTGATCGCAGCGGCTGCCAAGTTCCTTTTCCAGCCACGCGCCGCGGCGGCTCAAGTCGATCAAACCGTTGATGTGCCTTTGCTGGGGGGTGCGCTTTCTGGCGGTGCTGTTGGGTTTTTGTCCGGGTTGACTGGGACGGGAGGGGGAATTTTTCTCAGTCCGATCGTTTTGTTCCTGGGCTGGGCGACCCCGCGACAGGCGTCTGGGATCACCGCGCCGTTCATTCTGCTTAACTCTATCGCTGGATTGCTGGGCAACCTCGCGGTGCTAAGATCGCTGCCAAGCGAGCTTCCCTGGTTTGCCGTCGCAGCACTTTCGGGCGGCCTTGTGGGGACGCAGATCGGGACCGGCTGGGCTTCGGGTGCTCTTCTGCAGCGCCTTCTGGGTGTGGTGCTGCTGGTGGCTGGCTTGAAGTTCGTCTTGGTTTGACCGACCAAGGGCTCACCCAGGGGCACTCCAAATGGCGTCGCAACAGTTCTGGTCTAGTGTACCCGCGACCCGGCCGAATACCCGTAGCCGCCTGCCCAAGGCTCCGATAGAACCCCGCTTATGAGCCAGCTCCCAACTATCGCCATCGTGGGCCGCCCCAACGTGGGCAAGTCGACGCTGTACAATCGCCTGACGGACACCCGCGACGCGCTGGTATCCGATCTGCCCGGGCTGACCCGTGACCGGCGCGAGGGTGAGATCAAGATGGGCGGGCATACGCTCAAAGTGATCGATACGGCCGGGCTCGAAGAAGCGCCCAAGGGCTCTATCCAGGCGCGGATGCGGGCGCAGAGCGAGGCGGCGCTGGCGGCTGCCGATCTCATTTTGTTCGTCATCGATGCGCGTGATGGTGTGACCGGTGCAGACCAGGTGTTCGCCCGCATTGCCCGCAACGCCGGCAAGCCAGTCATTGCTGTGGCCAACAAGAGCGAAGGCAAGAAGGGTACCGACGGCTTCTACGACACCTTCTCGTTAGGTTTTGGTGATCCCGTGGCGATCTCGGCCGAGCACGGTCTTGGGCTGGACGAACTGGAGCGCGATTGCCTCTCCGCGCTTGGCCTCAAGGCCATTCCGCGCCGCAAGCGCAATAAGGATCCCGACGCTCCACCCGAGCCCGAAGAGGACGAGGCGTCGCCGCTGCGGCCGATGCGCGTTGCCATCGTCGGGCGGCCGAATGCGGGCAAATCCACGCTCGTCAACACACTGCTCGGCGAGGAGCGCATGATCACGGGACCCGAGCCCGGACTGACACGGGATTCCATCGCCTCGGATACTGTTTGGCACGGACGTCAGATCAAACTGTTCGATACGGCAGGGCTTCGGAAAAAGGCGAAGATCCACGAGAAGGGCGAGCTGCTGTCAGCGTCCGACGCGGTGCGCGCGATCCGCTTTGCCGAGGTCGTTGTCGTGCTTGTCGATGCGGAGCGGCCGCTTGAGCAGCAGGAGCTGATCATTGCTGAAATGGCGGCCGAAGAAGGCCGCGCAGTGGTGATTGCCGTCAACAAGTGGGACCTGATCGAGGACAAGCCCGCTTTGCTCAAGGACATCCGCGAGACGGTGGGGCAGAAAATGAACCAGATTCACGGCGTTTCGATCGTGACGGTGTCCGCCCGCTCTGGCCGGGGCCTCGACCGGTTGCAGCAGGCCGTGCTCGACGCGCATGAGATCTGGAACCGGCGGGTGACGACCAACAAGCTCAACAAGTGGCTGGAAGGTGCTCTACAGAAACATGCGGCCCCTGCCTCCAAGGGCCGCCGCATCAAGCTCCGCTACATCACACAAGCCTCGGCCCGGCCGCCGACATTTGTTGCGTTCACCTCCCAGTCAGGCGGGCTGCCACAATCTTACATCAAGTACCTGGTTAACAACCTCCGCGAAGCCTTCGATCTGCCCGGCACGCCGATCCGGTTTCAGATCCGCCAAACCCACAACCCGTTTGCGGACTGAAACTCAACGGCACGCCGCCCGTATTTACCAACCGCACCGATTGGCCTCGCGATCGGCGCGGGCAACCCTTACCCGGACCAGGCGTGCCTGGACCAAGCCGCGGGACAACCGCCGCCGCCTTCCAACGGAGATCCTCTGTCTATGCCGTTTGCCCCTGCCCACCGCCGCGTCTTGAGCGCGGCCCTGGTTGCCTTCGCGACCTTATCCGCTGGACTGACCGCTGCCAGCGCCGAACCCTCGTCCCGCCGCGTGCGGATGGCCTGCTCGGGCGATGCCCAGCGCTTGTGCCCGCGCGAGAAGAAAGACAGCCCTGAAATGCGCTATTGCATGGAGGCCAAGGGCCGCCAGCTGTCGCGCAGCTGCGTGCGCGCGCTGGAAGATGACGGCATCGTCCCGCGCGGCTATTTCAAGAGCTGAGAGTTTTTGTTTGTCGCTTCCGACTCCCGTAATGGGGAGCCGGCCGGAAGCGACAGGTGCCCGGCTGGATTGACCATCATGCGGCCCTCTCTTATGTGACGCGCATGGCGAAACGTTCGATCATTCTATTGCCCGATCCAGTGTTGCGGCTGGTGGCTGCGCCGATAGGCACAGTCGACGACGCGGTGCGCGCGCTGGCTGACGATATGCTGGAGACGATGTACGCGGCACCCGGCGTTGGGCTCGCCGCCCCGCAGGTGGGTGTATCTCGCCGCTTGGTTGTGATGGACGTGTCAGAAAAGGACGACGAGAAGCAACCCTACGTGATGATCAATCCGCAACTCGTAGACGTGAGCGAAGACTTCAACGTACACGAAGAAGGTTGCCTCTCTATGCCGGACGTACGCACCGAGATCGAGCGCCCAGCCAGGGTGACGGTGCGGTTTCTCGATCGCGCCGGCAAACTGCAGGAGCTCGCTGCCGACGGCCTGCTCGCCACCTGCATCCAACACGAAATGGACCACCTCGATGGCAAGCTGCTGATCGACTACATGAGCCGACTGCGCCGCGAGATGGTCATCAAGCGCTTCAAGAAGCTTGCAAAAGAACGCGTTTAGAGCCGACAGTTCTTGGTGGCGCCGGCAGCGCACGTGTTGTTCGGCGCCGCGGTGTGCGATGAAGCGACGGCAAGCGGGCAAGAGTTTCGATGCGCGACATAGTTGGCATTCCTTGTCTGTTCATGCGCGGCGGCACGTCTCGCGGGCCGTATTTTTTGGCGTCTGATTTGCCAATTGACGTAGCCACGCGGGATCGGGTGTTGCTGGCCGTGATGGGCTCGCCGGATGTGCGCCAGATTGATGGGCTCGGTGGCGCTGATCCGACGACGAGCAAGGTTGCCATTGTGTCGAAGTCTACCCGGCCGGGGATTGATCTCGACTATCTGTTCGCACAGGTCGATATCACCAAGGCGATTGTCGACACCAACCCGAGTTGCGGCAATATGCTGGCCGGCGTGCTGCCGTTCGGCATCGAGCGCGGGCTGATAACGCCCGAGCACGGCGCCACGACGGCAATGATCTTCAACGTCAACACGGAGTCGCGCATCGAAGCGATCGTGCAGACACCGGACGGCGCGATTGTCTATGATGGCGACACGGCGATTGCTGGTGTGCCAGGGACAGCGGCACCGATTGTGCTGAACTTCATGGATGTTGTCGGTGCCATCTCCGGCAAAATGCTGCCCACGGGGCAGGTCCGTGAGACGATCCAGGGCGTCGACGTGACATGCATCGACGTGGCGATGCCGATGCTGCTGATCCGCGCTCGGGATCTAGGGCTTGACGGCACTGAGGGCAAAGCGGGAATTGACGGCAACGCTGCGCTCATGGCGCGCATTGAGGGCATCCGCCGTGAGGCCGGCACCCGCATGGGCTTCGGCGATGTGACGGATAAAGTGGTCCCCAAGGTTGGACTGCTGTCTGAGCCACGCGAAGGTGGGACGCTGACGTCGCGGTATCTGACGCCCTCGAAGCTGCATGCGGCGCACGCCGTCACGGGCGCAGTGTGCGTGGCGACGGCATGCGCGCTGGAGGGGTCGGTGGCCTACGATGTGGCGACCCGCAGCGCCGAAAATCCCCGCACGATCTGGATCGAGCATCCCTCTGGCCAGTTGGATGTTCGGCTACAGACAACCGGGTCCGGCGCGGCGATGGATGTGGTGGCCGGCACATTGCGGACGGCACGGCCCATCATGCGGGGCGAGGTGCTGGTGCCACGCAGAGTTCTAACGCGGGCCTGAAGAGGACGGACATCGGACCATGCCGCAGCGTGTGATCTCTATCGGCGAATGTATGGTCGAGCTGTCGCGAGGTGACGATGGCCGTTTCGCGCTTGGGTTTGGCGGCGATACTTACAATACGGCCGTTTACCTCGCTCGCCTTGGCATCCCGACGGCCTATGCGACCCAGCTCGGTGATGATCCCTACAGCGCCGGCATCGTTACGGGAGCGCGTGCGGAAGGTTTGGACACGGACCTCATCACCCAGGTGCCTGGACGCAATGCTGGGCTTTACATGATCGAGACGTCGGCGACGGGCGAGCGAACGTTCCACTATTGGCGCGACCGTGCGCCGGCGCGTGAGTTGTTTGATGGCGCTGCCAGTGTGGGCGTGGTTGCCGCGATGAAGACCGCCGCTCTCATATACCTCTCCGGAATTACGCTGTCGCTTTACGGCGCGCAGGGATTGGACGCGCTGGAGGCCGCGTTGAAAGCCGCGAAGGCGGCCGGTGTGCGCGTGGCGATCGACGGCAATTACCGGCCACGTGGCTGGGGCGACGCCGCGCGTGCGCGCACAGCGTTCGAACGGTTTTTCCGGCTTGCCGACATCGCGCTGCCGACCTACGACGACGAGCAGATGCTGTGGGGCGATACGGCGCCGGAGCAGACGCTGGCGCGGCTGGCGGGTTGGGGCATCGGCGAAATTGCGCTGAAGCGCGGGGCGGATGGTGCAGTTGTCGTTGGTACAGGCACGCGGTCGGCAGTGCCGGTACCGCAGGCGGTGACGCCCGTCGATACCACGGCGGCCGGAGATAGCTTCAACGCGGCCTATCTCGCGGCGCGGCTCCGCGGGCAGCTGCCCGCAGACGCGGCACGCGCGGGGCACGGCCTCGCCGGCATTGTCATCCAGTACCGCGGAGCGGTTGTTCCGCGGTCGGCAATGGTGTGATGTGAACCATGGCGTGCATTGACGGGCCCCAGGCGATATAGTTATTTCGCATAACTAATTCTGCGCGTCCGCTGCGAGGCCTTGCCATGACCAGTGATCCGATTGACACCACGCCCCTCGCCACGCTTGGTCTCGTCAGTGTCGAGGCGCGCGGGACGACTTTGATCGTTCGCCTCACCCGGCCTGCGAAGCGCAACGCGCTCAACGATGCCACCGTGCTGGCGCTTGAAAAGATCTTTGTTGCCATCCCGGATGGCATCAAGGCCGTTGTGCTGGCGGGTGATGGCGAGCATTTCTGCGCCGGCCTTGATCTGTCGGAATTGACAGAGCGCGACGTGCCGCAAGGCGTGCGCCACTCGATGATGTGGCATCGCATCCTGGAGCGCATTCAGTTCGGGCCCGTACCGGTGATTGCCGAGCTCAAAGGAGCGGTGATCGGTGGCGGATTGGAGTTAGCGTTGGCGGCGCACATCCGTGTGGCAGACGCGACAGCGTTTTATGCGCTGCCAGAAGGACAGCGCGGCATCTACACGGGTGGCGGGGCATCCGTGAGACTGCCCCGCGTTATTGGCGTTGATCGGATGATGGACATGATGTTGACCGGCCGCAGCTATGACGCCGCCGATGGCAACCGGCTCGGCATTTCGCAGTACCTGTCAGAATCCGGTGCAGCATTCGACAAGGCCCTGACGCTCGCCGACAAGATCGCCACCAACGCCGGCATCACCAATTTCGCGCTGATCCAAGCTTTGCCGCGCATCGCCGAGCAGGACCGCGCCAGCGGTTACATGATGGAAGCCTTGATGGCCGGCATTGCCCAGGGCGAACCCGATGCCAAGGAGCGCGTGCGCGCGTTCCTCGACGGTAAGGCCGCGAAGGTGACGCGCGGGTCGTAAGTCCGATCGTGCACATGCTGTTTGCCAAGCCAGCTGCATAGCCAAGAGCGCCTGAAGGTGCCGCGCATCAGATCCGGGAGAGACGGCCATGACAACTGTGAGCAAATCGCCGAAGCCGCCGCATCGCCGCGTCAATCTTGGCTCTTCCGAGATGGTGGTTGAGACGCGCGGCGATGGCACGATGATCGCGCGCCATCCGCAGCTGCTTGGACCCTATCCGGCCAAGACGACTGAACGCTTGGAGCATTGGGCGAGGGTCGCGCCCGATCGCGTGTTCCTGGCGCAGCGTGACGGCAGCGGCCCCTGGCGGACCATCACCTATGCACAGGCGCTTGCATCGGTCCGCGGAATTGCAGCCGCCTTGCTCAGCCGCAATCTGTCGCCCAAGCGACCGGTTGTCTGCCTTACAGGGAATGATCTTGGTCAAGGTCTGCTGGCGCTGGCGACGCAATACGTGGGCGTGCCGTTCGCGCCAATCTCGCCGGCCTACTCGAGCATGAGCCAGGACTACGGCAAGCTGCGTCACGTGTTCCAACTGGTCGAGCCAGGCCTCGTTTACGCAACCGATGCTGGTCCGATCAGCAAAGCTCTGGATGCCGTGATGCCGCCCGATGGCGAGTTGGTGGTCGCGGCCAAGTCGAACATCGCGCGACCGCAGACGCTGCTGACCGACTTAATCGCCACGCCGGTGACCGCCGCCGTCGAGAGCGCCTACGCCAAGGTCGGGCCGGATACGGTCGCGAAGATTTTGTTCACCTCTGGCTCGACCGGCATGCCCAAGGGCGTCATCAACACACAGCGTATGATGTGCGCAAACCAGGTGATGTTTGCCGCCGTTACACCCTTCCTGACGGAGGTGCCGCCAGTGCTGGTTGACTGGCTGCCGTGGAGCCATACGTTCGGCGGCAATCACAATTTCAATCTCGCGCTGTTTGGCGGCGGTACGCTCTATATCGACGAGGGCAAGCCGGTGGGCAAAGCCATCGAACAAACGGTGCAGAACCTGCGCGAGATCGCGCCGACGGCGTACTTCAACGTGCCGCGCGGCTATGAGGCGCTGCTGCCCTATCTGCAGCGCGACGACGCATTGGCGAAGAACTTCTTCAGCCGCGTGAAAACACTACAATACGCGGGCGCATCGCTGTCGCAACCGGTGTGGGACGGCCTCGAAGATGCGGCGATCAAGGCTACGGGGGAGCGGATCTTCATGATGAGCGGGCTCGGCTCCACTGAAACCGCACCGGGTGCCATTTCCGTGACCAAGTACATCGATCGTGCGGGTACTGTCGGCGTGCCGATGCCGGGCGTCACCGTCAAACTGGTGCCGAATGGCGGCAAGCTTGAAGCGCGGCTGAAAGGCGACAACATCACGCCCGGCTATTGGAAGAACCCCGAGCAAACCGCCGCCGCTTTTGACGAAGAGGGCTATTACAAACTCGGCGATGCGCTGAAGTTCACCAACGATGCCGACTATTCCGACGGGTTTCGTTTCGATGGCCGGGTGGCGGAAGATTTTAAGCTTTCCTCAGGCACCTGGGTGTCCGTCGGTCCGCTGCGTGCCGATCTGATCCAGCATTTCGCGCCCTTCATCCGCGACGCCGTGATTGCGGGTCATGACCGCACAGCGCTTGCGGCCCTTTTGGTGCCCGAAGTGGAGCACGCGCGTCAACTCGCAGGATTGCCAGCTGTTGCCACACCAGCCGAGATTTTCGCGCATCCCACGGTTACGGCGGGACTTTCGGCACTGCTGACAAGCCACGCCGCAAAGAACACCGGCAGCTCAACCCTCATTTCGCGCGCGCTCGTATTGTACGAGCCGCTGTCCATCGATGTCGGCGAGATCACCGACAAAGGCTCGGTCAACCAACGCATGGTGCTGACGCACCGCAGTGGCTTGGTCGATGATCTCTACGCCGCTAACCCTAGCTCCCGCGTGATCGTACTGCCGAAAAAAGGTTAGGTGGCGAGGCCGGCGCGGCAACAGGCCTTCGCTATTGCCCGCTCTCGTAAACAGTGACCGCCGCTGCGAGATCTTCCAAAGAAGCGCCGACGGATTTGAAGAAAGTGATGTCGCCAGCGGATTGCCGTGCGGGCGCGGAGCATCGGACAAGTCCCGCCAGTTCGCCGAGCACATGGTCCTTGCTGATGACACCGGCAGTCAGCGGCTGCAAGATGTCGCCAGCCTCGCCGAAGGCCCCAGCAAACGTATCGACATAGACGCGGGCTTGGCAGACGAGCGCGTCGTCCGTCTCCCGCATGCCTACGCGATACGCGCCGACACTATCGACGTGGGTGCCGGGTTTCAGCCACGCGCCGCGCACCAGGGGTTCCGTTGATAGCGTCGCCGTCGAGATGAGATCGGCGGACCGCGCCGCAGCTTCAAGATCGGTCACAGCGCGGACGTCCAGCGCACTACCATTGAACAACGCCGCGACGGCCTCAGCGGCTGCTGGCGACCGGTTCCACACCAGCACTTCCTTGATCGGCCGCACCGACGCATGGGCGCGGATGAGGAAAGGCGCCAACGCGCCCGCACCGACCATCAGCATGCGATGCGTATCGGGCCGCGCCAGGAAGCGCGCAGCAAGCGCCGAAGCGGCTGCCGTCCGCCAGACCGTCAAGCGCGTCGCATCAAGGATGGCCAGCGTCTCGCCGGTTTCTGTCGACAGCAGCAGATACATACCCGCGATTGCCGGCTTCCCGGAGCGCGCTGCATTGTCCGGAAACACTGTGACGGACTTCATGCCCATGTAGGGGCCGGCCACCAAACTGCCGTCTGCATCATGCCTGGCACTGATGGCCGGCATCAGCAGCCACGTTGCCTCCGGACGCGCGTCGCCAAGTGGCACCTGATGATGGTGCCGCGGTGGGGCGATGACCCCGTCGCGGAACGCCACTTCGAGCACATCGACGAGCTGTGGATAACTCAACCGCGCGTCGATCGTAGCTGCATCGATAAATCGCATGGAGCCCCTCGCGCTCAGCGTTTGCCGGCGTTTCCGAGCAGCGGCCGGTGCGCGGTAACACTGGCATCGCGCTCCCGCGCAAGGCGGTCCGCTTCGGCCTGCCAACGCATGGCGTCTTGTGTTCGCACGCGCGCTGTCTTGCGCCAACGCCCTTGACTGAGCCAGACGGCCGCGCCGCCCATCACAACACCGGCAATCAAGGCCCCCAACAGATACGCATAAAGCGGCAAAGTCATAAAGATCACCGGCGCATCAGGCTTGAAGGGATCAAGCACCAAGCGAACCGGCTCACGATTGGCGACGGCGAGCGTCACCAGAAGAGCTGCGGAAACGAGTGCGATCGGGAACCAAAGAATGCGGCGCAACACGGCGGTAAGCCCTCTTGGCTGGAAAATGACTGGCCTTGAAACATCGAGGCTAAGGCTTGGCGGCGGCTGACTGCCGATCAGCGCTCATGTGGCGTTTACGTCTGTGCCTCAGACGCTGGTCTGCCACACGTGTTTGTCACGGCTTCGCGCGATCGCCACGGCCACCGCGGGCCTGCATCGGGATTGCTTTGCTCTCGGGCGCGGTATCGGCAAAGCCAGCACGCGCGATCATCTCTGAAGCGCGCGGTGGCGGTGTGGGCATTGACTTGGCAGCTTTACTTTTGCGGCCCGCCTTGGCGACCGGCGCCGGCTTATTGTTGAGGCGTTCCCGCAACTCTTTGCCGGTCTTAAAAAATGGCACAAATTTCTCGTCCACAGACACCGTGGTGCCCGTCCGGGGATTGCGGCCGACGCGCGGCGCGCGATGCTTCACGGTAAACGCGCCAAAGCCACGCAACTCGACGCGATCTCCGCGCGCCAGTGTCGCGACAATTTCGTCGAACAGGACGTTAACGATTTTCTCAATGTCGCGATGAAACAAATGCGGATTTGCATTCGCAATCTTCTGAATAAGTTCGGACTTGATCATTGGCTTGGCCTCCCGCCACAGCGCCACAATGCCGGCAGCCCGCCTGCCAGCCGCGTGATTGACGTTATTCTTTTATTTTTCATGAGGTTGCCAAACAGAAACGAGACCGTCAAGTGCCATTCGTGACCGTATTGTGTCAAGCTCCGTCAACATGGTATTTCCACCCACAGCCCCGGACCAGACGGCAGCCAGCGCCGAGCCGAGCCAGTTGAAGATGCCGGTGCTGCCGGAGCCTGCCGGCCGCCAATCGACTACTCGAAGTTTGGCCGGCACGTCTTTCTGCCGTTCCAACCACGAGATGGCCTCTGTTTCCCCACCGATCTCATCGACCAGCTTGAACGCGACGGCCTCACGGCCAGAGAACACGCGGCCCTGCTCTAGCCCTGGCACGGCCGCGGTTTCGATCCCGCGGCGCGCCTTGACGAGGTTCAAAAACCAGCTTTGGCTCTCCGCCACCATCTGCTCGGCGACTAGGCGGCCACCCGGCGAGATCGGCTCAAACATCGATGGCGTCGCCTTCAAAGGCCCGCTCTTGATCTCGTTCATTTTGACGCCGACCTTGTCGAGCAGGCCGGAGACCTCCGGCCATTGGAAGATCACGCCGACAGACCCGGTGATGGAGTTGCCGCGGGCAACAATCCGATCCGCCGCCAGGCCGCAGATATAGGCCGCTGACGCTGCCACGGTGCCGAACTGTGCGACAACCGGCTTCTTCTTTGCGATGTTGCGGATGGCTTCGAACAGGGCTTCGCCACCCGTCGTCGTGCCGCCGCCGCTGTTGATCGACAAGATCACGCCAGCGACATGGGGCGCATTGGCGATCCGCTCGAGCATCTGTAATTGGCGCCGGTCTTCGGTGATCAGGCCTTCAAGGGTCACGCGGGCGATTTGACGCGTCTGGGTCAGACCTTGGCCGGCGCCCAGCGCCAGCGCGAGGCCGCCCGCTGCCATGACGCCGGCGACGATGAAGGCAGAGCGCCAGGCCGTTACCCGGCGGCGCAGGGCGCGGCGATCGAGGACCGCCTCGGTTTCAATCGACATCGAACTCAACTCCTCAGCTACCCGGCCACAGCACCCCAATCGTCGCTTGGTACACCACAAGCGCTGACTGCCGAGGCCAATTGAAACGACGGCAAGCCACAGACCATTATTGAGGCGGAGAGGTCCGATCGACCGAACGTCTACACGACAACGATGGGCTCACGCTACCCGACCCGACAGCACAGTGCTCTTCGGCTGATCAGAAGCCTGACGCGCGTTTGAGTGCGGGTTTGTCTGTCTTCTGGGCTAAAGCTAACTCTGCAGCCTGGCGGCCGGGGATCGGGCGCGCTGGCCTCCAACTGATCGTTTCGCGCGTCCAGGCAGGATCGCCGGAATGTCCGACCGGTTGGCCGCCTTGCCGTGCCGAAAAGGCACTTTAACGGCGGTTGCGAGTTTGCGGCTCTTGATCTTCGACGCGACCCCGGCTATTGGATCGCGACCGAGGTCATTGGTCTCGTCTCTCGCGCGTCAGCACGGCCCATTGTTGGCACGGCATCCAGGACAGCGATTGGTGCGCGCCCGTAGCTCAGCTGGATAGAGCACCAGACTACGAATCTGGGGGTCAGAGGTTCGAATCCTTTCGGGCGCGCCATTTGCTACACAAGGTCCGAACTGGTGCCGGTCTTGGGGTGACGTTGGAACGGTCCGATCACGTTTCCGGCCGCATCTCACCGGTGGCCCAATTTGACACCATGCTCCGATACTGAAGCGTCGGTACGATCACGCCGCGCGTAAGCGTGTTCACGTTTCGGTTGAAGCAAAATGCCGATCAAGAAACCGGCCGGCCAACGCTAGGGCCGTCCGGGCTTCGGCAAGCTCTTCAGCGAACATCTGAAAGACGTGGATCATCGGCTCGTAGATCTCAAGAACTGCGTCGACACCAGCTGCTCGGGCTCGGGCCGCGAGAGCAGTAAAATCGTCGAGCACGGTTTCGCGGCCGCCGCACTGGATCAGCAACGGCGGCAGGCCCTGGAAATCACCACGCAGGGGAGACGCCAATGGATCGCGCGCATCGCCATTTTGCCCGAGGTAACTCTTGGCAAGTGCCAGGATCATTTTGCGGCTGTGCATGGGGTCGGCGGCTGCTTGCGTCACAAAGGATGCGCCGCTGGCTTCCATATCGGTCCACGGCGACATGACGACGGCGGCGCACGGAAGCGGCAAGCCAACTTCCCGCGCAGCCAACATCGCCGAGATTGCCAAGCCGCCGCCGGCAGAGTCGCCAGCGAGCGCGATGCGCCCGGCGCGCAATCCCTGGGACAGCAGCCATCTGTAAGCGGCGACCGTATCCTCCACTGGGGCAGGAAAACAATGGTCCGGTAGTTTGCGATAGGACACTGCCAGGACACACGCCTTCGCCTCAATGGACAGCCGCTGCATCAGATCAAGATGCGACACAGTCGAGCCGAGCCTGAAACCTCCACCATGCAGGTAGAGTAGAACACGGTCGGCGCGAGCCTCCGGCATGGCAACCCACGCCGCGGGCACGCCACCGGCATCAAATGGCGCGATCGTCATCAGCTGGGAGCGATGCCTGAAGAAGTCGTCCCAATCAGCGTTCATCTGGGCCGGAGACGTGTCCTTACCCCACTTCGCATAGACACCCTGAAGTTTGGCAATTACCCCATCAATGGCTGTCATCAGGTTACCCCCACGCCCATGCCACCCGAAACGCCCAACGTTTCGCCGGTGACGTAGCCGGTGGCGTCCGACGCCAAATACACGACGGCCGCGGCAACATCGTCAGGACTTCCCAAGCGGCGCAGAAGCGTGGCACCCGCCATGGCATCCCGCAATTTGTCGCCACCGCCAGCCACCGCGCTCTGCAGCATCGGCGTTTCGATCGGGCCGGGCGCAATCGCGTTGGCTGTGATGCCGTAGCGCGCATTCTCGCGCGCAATCGACTTGGTGAAGGCGATGACACCGCCCTTGGCTGCCGCGTATACCGCACCACCCCGCGAGCCACCGCGGCCAGCCTCCGAGGCGATGTTGATGATGCGGCCAAAGCCGGCCGCCTGCATCGCTGGCAGCACCGCATGTGTGCACGCGAAGACCGACAGCAGATTGACCGCCATCAAAGTGTCCCAGTCTGCCGGTGTCGTGTCGGTGAAATACGCGTGCTGATCCATCCCAGCATTGTTGACGAGGATGTCGAAAGGGCCATGGGCGCCGACGGCGGCTCGCACTGCTGCAACGTCGGTCACGTCAAGGGTCACTGCGTGCGCACCAGTCCTGGCGGCGAGGTGCGCGGCCGCAACCGCATCCGTGTCGGCGATGACCACACGCGCGCCATCGCGCATAAGCGCGGTCACGATGGCAGCTCCGATACCTTTGGCGCCGCCGGTGACAAGGGCGCGGCGGATGTGCTGGCTGTGCCCCATGATCGCCCCCTTAACGGCCGGTGAAAACCGGCTTACGCCGCTCGATAACCGCGGCCAATCCCTCGCGCGCGTCCGCTGTGCCCGATAACTCCGACACCGTCCGTGCCTCCTCCGACAAGCAGGCGTCGATGCCGAGGCCGACACCGGACCATAGTAGGCGCTTGGCGGCCGCTAGCGCTCTTGGTGCGCCCGCCGCGAGTTCCGTCGCCCACGCGAGAGATGCCGTCTCGAGTTCTGCGGCCGGCACGACCCGGTTGATAATGCCAAGATCGCGCGCCTGTTGCGCGGTCAGCATCGGATTGTTCAGGATGATGTCGGACGCGCGCCGCAAGCCGACCAAGCGTGGCAACGTTACCGATACGCCTGCGTCCGGTGCCATACCGACCCGCGTCGCGCCTGCCAGAAATTTGGCCGTGTCGGCAGCAATCACAAGGTCGGCAGCACACACGAGCCCGAATCCACCGCCACCCGCAGCAAATCCGTGCACTGACACGATCACCGGGGCTTCGAGCCGGAGCAGCCCCGTCACGGCGTTCTGCAACCAGGCCGTTGCGACACGGATGTAGTCAGGCATCCCCTCGCCCTTGGAAGCGAACGTGTGCACATCGCCGCCCGCACAGAAGTTCTTGCCTTTGCCGCAGATCAGAGCCACCCGCACGTCCGACCGGCCATGGCACGCCATGATCGCCGCGCACAGCGCCTGCAGAAACTCCACGTTCATGCCATTGGAGCTCTCCGGACGATTGAGAGTGATGCGCGCGATCCCGTTCGCAACATCCAGCAACACCAGTGGTTCAGCTTGCATGGCGGGTCTCGTCCGGTTGCGGCGGTTGTCGTCAAACCAAGAATGACAGAGTGTAAAGTGGCTTGTCGTTGTTCACGAGGATCACTTTCTTGAAGGACATGCGCCAGGCGCCATCAATGCGTCGCAGCCGGTATGTGTTGCGCGCGCCCCAAACGGTGTCACCGCGCTGGTTGGTTTCGAAGATGATCATGTTTGCCGCGACGCACGTATCGCCATCCTGCTCACCCAGCATTTCCACGTTGGAGATCAAGCGGCGCAGTCCCGACTGTGGTTCTTGGGTGTGGCGCTTGCCGGTCAGGAGCTGCTTGACCCGCAGACCAATGCGGGACCGGTTGTCGTAGATGATCGACATGTCGCGCTCTGGATCGCAGTCACGCCCGTTAGCGGGCACCCAGTAAACGCCATCGTCAGACCACAGCGCTTCCCATTGTTCATAGAGGTGCTCGTCGGCGAGACGGGCCTCGCGATACAGAAACTGCTCGATGTCACGCACCGCATCCAATGTACTCATCCCGCGTCCTCCATGAGCGCGCGATAGTGCCGCCAGATGCCGCGCGATGGGACCTCGTCCGTTGTGTGGCCGACCCGCAGTCCGGCTTCATCCCGGCGTTCGCGGTGTTCGCCGCGGCCGAGATAAACCCAATCCGCCTGGTCCGCTTGCAGGCCGCGCTGTGTGCGCTCGTACATTTCACTGTCATCGGCCAGCAGCAGCCCCGCCGGTCCCACGGAGCCCATCGTCTGCTGCCGCATCCGCCGATTGAGATCCGGCGCGCCTTTAAATTGCAAGGCCGTGACGTGCTGGATGGTATCGTCGGCCGCCAGCGGTTGAATGACAAAGATCTGGATTTCGGCGATGAACAAGTTCGGAAAAATCATTACGTGCGGCGTGCCGTCGATCATGGTGGTTTGCGCTTTCTCCGCGTCGTAAGCCGCCTGCATCTTGGCGACATAATCGGGCAGCCGTTCTGCGGTCGTGCCGAACCAGCCGAGCGGCTTGCCAAGCCGGCGGAATTCTGGCCGCAAGTCGATTTCCGTATGCCCATTGCCATAGTCGCGGGTCAGCGCTGTCGACTTTGGCCCGTACAGCGAGCCGATGCCGCTGTCGGCGACGCTGAAAATTGACGCGTGTACGAAGGCCGGATGATAGCCGTCGCATTCGTTGTCAAGCACGAGCTTCCAGTTCGCCTGGACCCGATGCTTGAGGAACCCGGCGGTGATCTCGACTTCGCCTTCGGGCGAGGTTGCGCAGAGCCGATCAATGGCTTCGGCGGCACCGCCCAGATGCTCAGCGAGCGACGGACCTTCCTTTGCAAATGACCCGAATACGAAACCTTTGTAAGACGCGACGCGGGGCACCCTGCCAAGGTTTAAAGCACTGCGATCCAGATCTTTGTAGCCGTCCGGAAACGCATAACCGAGCAGGCGTCCGTCAAGGCCGAAGTTCCAAGCATGGAAGGGACATGTGAAAGACTGCGCGTTGCCCTTGTCTTTGGCACACACCTGATTGCCGCGATGGGTACACCTGTTCAACAGAAGATTAATCTTTCCCGACGCATCGCGGGTCATGAGGATTGATTGCAAACCAATCCACTTGGCGACGAAATCGTGCGTGTTCGGCACTTCACTTTCATGGCCGACATAGACCCAGGTGCGATACCAGATCCGTTCGAGTTCTTGCTTGAAGATGGCGGGATCGCGATACACGCTGCCATGGACACGATCGCGATGAACCAATGGTCCCACGCCCTGTTCTTCTGCCGGTGCGGTCATCGTCACCTCTGATTTCGTGCCTGCGAGCGAACGCACAGGCGGGGGCTCACAGCCCCGCCCGCTCAGTCGCGCATTAGGGTGCGGGTTTGTAGCTCAACGTTGCAAAGTCAGCTTGCATGATCTGGACCTTCTGGTCCGAGAACCGCTTGCCGGCGCCGAAACTGATCGGTGCCATGATGCCGGTGTCGAAGTCCTTGGTCTTCTCGATCTCGGCAACGACGCAGTCGCTCGTTACAGCCTTACCGCACCGGCGGATCGCCTCGACCATCACGCGGCCGGCCGCATATCCCACTTGAGTGTAGCGGTTGGCACCCTTGGCTTCGTTTTCTGGCAGCAACGCTTTGACTTTGTCCAGAAACGCCTGTCCCGCCGGACCTGCCAGAGGGGCCACATAGTCAACTGCGAATAGCCCATCGCTCGCTGGGCCCGCGAGTTTCAGTACCACCTCGACTCGGCCAGGCCAGAAAATGCCAATAACCGGCTTGTGATTGAGCTTTTCGAGCTCCTTTATCATACCGACGTTCTCTGAAATGATACCGCCGGCGAGGAAAACCTCCGCACCCGACTCCTTCAGCCGCAGCATTTCAGATGCGAAGTCTGTCTGTCCGCGCTTGTAGTTGGCGGAGAAGACGAGATTGATCTTCTTCTCCTTCGCTGCCGCCTCAAAGCCCTCGCGCACCAGCAAACCGTAGTCGTCATCCTGGGTGACGAGTGCCCATTTCTTGCCCGGGTTCTTGTCGGCCAGATAGAGCGTCAGCTGGCGGATGCCCTCGTTATAGACCTGCCCGAGCACAAACACATTCTTGCGCGGCGGATCGAACTGCGGCGATGTCGGCGCAACGCTGATGAGGGTCGGCAGTCCGGCCTTTTCGAGGATCGGCAGTGCCGGTACCGACTGACCGGCACCGGATACGCCCATCATCGCGAATACCTTGTCGACATCGATCAACTTGCGCACCGCCTGCAGCGTGCGGGTGGTAACGTATCCGTCGTCCTCGGTGATGAGCCGCAATTTGCGGCCGTTCACGCCCGCGACATTTGCTTCGGCAAAGGCGAGTTTGACGCCGTTGGCGTGCGCAGTGCCGAGCAGTGCGGGTGGTCCGGTGTAAGGATTGACCTCGCCGATCAGAATTTCGGTGTCAGTGACGCCTTGCGCCATCGCAGCCTGTGACAGGGCAGCTGCGCCAGCGGCCATCAAGACTGTCAGGAATGGGTATCGCATGTTCGGGGTCCTCCGTTTGTTATTGTCCAAGTTTTCAGTGCTCAGTAACGCAGGGGCCAATAGACCCAGAGCCGTTTGACGTCGTGCCAGACGCCAACCAGTCCGCGCGGTTCAAATCGCAAGAAGAGAATGATGATCACGCCATAAACGATACTCTTGATTTCGTGCACACCGCTCGACAGCAGTGCCTGCGCGCCAGGACCTGCAAAACTGAAGGCGGTCCGCACTGCCTCCGGCAGGAGTACGATGAAGATCGTGCCCAACACCGCGCCAAGCGCCGACCCCATGCCGCCCACGATCAGGATCGCCAGAGCTTCGATACTGAATAGGAACGGGAACCCTTCCACGTTGACGAAGCTCAGATAGAGCGCCATCAGGCCGCCAGCGAGGCCAGTGATGAGGGCGCTGGTCATGAACGCATAGAGTTTGTATTGCGCCAGATTGACGCCCATACTTTGCGCCGCTGTATCGTTGTCGCGGATCGCCATGAAGGCGCGGCCAATCCGGCTGCGCCGGATATTAAGGCAGGCCAGCAAAGTCATCACAGCGACGCCGAAGCAGAACACCGCGAAGAGACGGTCGTCACCGAGATCAAGACCGAGCACTGTTGGGCGCGCGACGGAAATTCCGCGCGCACCCGCTGTGATCGAGCTTGCCTCCAAGATGACACTGGCGATGATCTCGGAGAATGCCAGCGTCGTGATCGCGAGATAGAGCCCCCGGAGCCGCAGCGACGGCAGACCAACGACGATAGCCACGAGGGCTGGCACGACCCCGGCAGCGACAAATCCAATTGCAGGCGGCAACTTATACCGCGTCACCAAAACCGCGTAGGCGTAAGCCCCAAGCATCAGAAAGCCGGCATGACCAAGTGACAAAAGCCCCGTTAGGCCAGTCAACAGATTGAGCCCGAGCGCGCCGATCATCGTGATCAGAACAAGCGTCAGCAGCGAAAGGACATAGGTATTGACCATGAACGGCAGCACCGCGAGCGACACCACGAGGGCACCCGACCAGAGCCACACCAGTGGCTGATCTGTCAGCGTGACAAGCTCGGCAGGTGTCTGCTTGAAGTTACCGGAGCGCATTAGACCCTCACAATTTCGCGTTCGCCGAACAGGCCGAACGGGCGGATCATGAGGATGACAACGATCATAATGAACCCGGCGACATCCTTCATCCCGGAGCCGAGGTAACCGCCTGCGAGGTTTTCGACGACACCGACGATCAAGCCACCGAGCCCGGAGCCGTTGACCGAGTTCGAGCCCGCCGAGGATGGTCGCGGGAAACGACTTGAGCCCAAGGTGGAACATCGCTGGCGACAGATCATAGACGAGTGCAAACAAGACACCCGCGATGCCGGCGACGACTGCCGATGCAGCCCACGCGATGGCATGGATACGCGTCGCCGGGATGCCCATCAGCAAGGCTGTGCGATCGTCGGCGGCGACGGCCCGCATGGCAACGCCAAGCCTGCTGAACTTGAAGAAGAGAAAGAAGGCGAGGGTCATGACGAGCAGCATGACAATTGCCGCCACCTGAGCGCCGCGCAAGCCGATGCCGCCCATCCGGATGACGCCTTTGCCAAGGCCGACATCGAGCGCATGCGGGTAGGCGTCCCAGATGAGCGTGATGAGCGCGCGGAGAATGACCGCCAGCGCGACCGTCACCAGAACGCTTGAAAAGAGCGGCTCGCCAAGCATGGGGCGCATGATGAAACGTTCAACCGTCAGCCCGAGCACCGTGGCCGCGGCAATAGCGCCGACTGTGACGACAAAAACGTTGCCGCTGACGGTGGTCGCGATCGTCCAAGCGATGTAGGCGACGATCATCGTCATCTCGCCTTGGGCAAAATTGACGAGACCGGTCGACTTGTAGATGACCGCAAAGCCCATGCCGATGAGACCATAAAGCGCGCCGACGGCGATCCCGGCTGCGATCAATTCACCTAGCAGAGTCATGCGGCGTGCTCCCTGCCATAGATCTGCTCAAGTTCACGCGAAAACTTCTTGCTGATCATGCTGCGACGGACCTTCTGTGTCGCTGTCAGTTCGCCATCGTCGTGGTCGAGTTCCTTTTCGAGAATGACGAAGCGGCGCACGTTCTCGACACGCGCAAACCGGGTGTTCACTTCGCGCACCAAACCGTCGATCAGCGCAATCACGTCCGGCAGCTGGGAGAGTGATTTGTAATTGGTGTAAGCGAGATTGCGATCACGGGCCCAGCGGCCGACCATGTCATAGTCGATCTGGATCAGCGCGCCGAGGAACTTACGCCCGTCGCCGACCACGATGACTTCTTTTATGTAACCGGTGTCCTTGAGAGCGTTCTCGATCTCTGATGGCGCAACGTTCTTGCCGCCAGATGTAATAATGATCGCCTTCTTGCGATCGACCACTGCAATCTCGCCATTGTCGAGCACTTCGACCACGTCGCCGGTCCGCAGCCAACCATGTTCATCGACGGTGGCTGCTGTGGCCGTCTCGTCCAGATAGTATCCTGTGAACACGCCAGGGCTGCGCAGCAGGATCTCCCCGTCGGGCTCGAGTTTCCATTCAGTGGACGAAAGCGGGACGCCAGTGGCGCCGATGCGCACGTGCTGGCCGTGCTGGATGAACGCAACACCCGCGCACTCGGTCAGGCCATAGCCTTGGCTGACAGGAATGCCGATGATGTCGAAGAAGCGCAGCGTTTCTGGAGACACGGACGCCCCCGCACAGAGCCGGTGCCTGCTGCGATCGAGACCGAGATGGCGCTGAATGTTTTTGAACAGCAAGGCGTGATGCAGTGCATATTCTGCGCGCGAACCCATTCCTGCCGTACCCGCCTGGCGCCGGTCAGACAGCACACGGCCGCGCCGCAGCGACCAGCCCGATAGAGCCTTTTGCAGGCGATTGCTGTCGCCCAGACGGAACATGAAGTTCTGCTGCAGCTTCTCATAGATGCGCGGCACGCCAACAAAAAAGGTTGGCGCAATTTCGCGGATATTCGCGGCAACAGTGTCAATCGACTCTGCGAAGTTGACGATGCCGCCGAGAACCAGCTGCATCACCATCGAGCAGTAGCGCTCGGCCACGTGGCACAGCGGCAGGTAGCACACATTCTGGAACGGGAACGTGTCCGTACCCGTCGCCCGCGCATACTGGTAGGCGGCGTACACCAGATTGCGATGTGACAGCATCGCCCCTTTGGGTGGCCCGGTGGTGCCCGACGTGTAGACCATGATCGCTACGTCGTCAGGCGCGGTTTCGTCGATCATGCGGTCCAGAAGCGCATCGGCATCGGGTGTCGCTGCGCGCCACGTCCGGCCACGCGTGATCAGTGCGTCAAACCCCATCAAGCGTTCGTCGCGATAGGTGCGCATGCCCAGCATATCGACGCAGACGATGGCTTCCAACGCCGGCAAGCCGCTTTGGTTGGCTTGGGCGTCGAGCACCTTGTCGGTTTGCTCTTGATCGCCTGTGAGAACGACGCGCGCGCCGCAGTGGTGCACGATGTACTGCAATTCCGGCCAAGGGTTGGTTGGATAGATGCCCACAACTTGGGCGCCAATCATCTCCGCGCCAAGATCGGTGTAGAACCATTCCGGCGTGTTCTCGCTGGCAATCGCAAGCCGATCGCCACGTTTGAGGCCGAGCGATAGCAACCCGAAGGCTACCAGACGTGCCATTTCGTTGTAGTGACGCCACGAAAATGGCTGCCAGACAGCATGCTCCTTTTCGCGGATCGCGAGTGCGTCACCGTGGGTATTGGCGCGATACCGCAGCAATTGCGGCAGCGTCACGTCGGCAGCGTTGAGACGCGCCGCAAGGGTCGCCGCGGTCAGCGACGGTTGAGGTTGAGGCGATGGATTTGGGGGCACCAGTGTGACCGGCGCCTCCCCGCGCTTGGTGGCATCAACGAGGGTCACGGCACAGCCTCCGCCTGGCGCGCCGCGCGACCGAGGTAGGCCTCGCGAACCGCGGGGTCATTGCGCACCACATCCGGCGTACCACCAGCGATCTTCTGGCCGAAATTCAGAACCTGAACCTGATCAGAGATGTCCATGACGATGCGCATATCGTGCTCGATCATCAGCACGGTAATCCCAAGCTGATCGCGGATTTCAAGCACAAAGCGCGCGATGTCTTCGGTTTCCTCCTGGTTCATGCCCGAAACCATCTCGTCGAGCAGTAGCAGTTTAGGCTCTGAGGCGAGCGCGCGTGCCAGTTCGACACGCTTCTGTTGTCCATAAGACAGGGTCGCAACTACGGCATAGCGAATGGCTTCGATCTCGAGAAACTCGATGATTTCCTCGATACGCTGACGCGCGGCGATCTCCTCGCGCCGCGGGCGACCAAGGAAGAGCGCGCTCTCCAGAACGCTCGTCTTCATATGGACGTGACGGCCGACCAGAATATTCTCCACCACCGTTCCGTGCTTGAACAGCGCCAGGTTTTGGAACGTGCGCCCGATGCCCATGCCGGCAAACTTCGAGGGCGCTGTGCCGGTGATGTCACGGCCTTCGAATTGGATGTGCCCATTGCTTGGGCGCAGCACGCCACTGATCATGTTGAAGAGTGTCGTTTTGCCGGCCCCATTCGGGCCGATCACGCTGCAGATCTCGCCTTTGGCAACGGTGAAGCTGACGTCGGCAACGGCCTTCAGGCCACCGAACGACTTCGACAGTCCCTGCACGGCGAGTAGCGCTGTCATGACAGCCACCTCTTGCGCCGCTTGTAGTGCTTCACGTCGCGCATCGACTTTGCGGCACTGCCGTGGCTGGTCCCGAGATAGAAGTGCTGCACGTCTTCGTTGCGCGCCAGCTTGGCCGCTGGGCCGTCGAGCACAACGCGGCCGTTCTCGAGCACGTAGCCATAATCAGCGATGTCGAGCGCGCGCGCTGCTTGCTGCTCCACGAGGAGAACCGTCACGCCCATCTCGCGGCGCAGCTGCGCAATGACCTCATAAATTCTGTCGACGATCAGCGGTGCGAGCCCAAGCGAGGGCTCGTCCAGCGCCAGCACTTGCGGCCCGCCCATCAGTGCCCGACCGATCGCTAGCATCTGCTGTTCGCCACCCGACAAATAGCCAGCGATCTGGGTCCGCCGCTCGGCCAGTCGCGGAAAGAGTGCATAGGCCTGGTCACGCCGTTGGCGCGCGATCGCCGACGATGCCGAATACCCACCCGTTTGCAGGTTCTCGTCGACCGTCAAACCTGGAAAAATGCGGCGGCCCTCCGGAACCTGGAGCAATCCGCGGCGGACGATTTCATCGGGCCTGGCAGCGGCGAGATCGATGCCTTGATACAGCACATGGCCTTTCTCGATGGCACCCTCCTCGGCATAGAGCACGCCAGACATTGCTTTCAACAAGGTCGATTTGCCAGCGCCATTGGAGCCGAGGATGGCTACAATGGCGCCCGTCGGCACGCTGATGCTGACATCACGCAGCGCCTCGATGGCATTGTCGTAGACGACTTTCAGGTTGCGGAACTCCAGCAGCGGCGGCGCGACCGCCGCCGCCGCGCCTTCGCCGACTTGGAGCCCCGCGATGTTCATGCCGGCAACCTCCGCGCGGCAACAATGGCATCGACGACAAGCTTCGCCGTTTCAGCGCAGGCCTGCGTGCCACCATTGCCATAGTCCTTGACCGCATCGCCAACACACCAAAGCCCCGTTACACCGGTCTCGCGCGGTGCATCATAACCGGCGCAGGAACGCTGCGCCGGCCAGTCGTCGCGCATGACGCGTACCGATAGCATTTTTGCCTGGGCAAAGCCCGGGAACTGCTCGCGCAGATCTTCGAGCGCAAGCGCGACTTCGGCATCGCCGTCGAAGTCGCCGAGGGCCGGCTTTGGCACCGCATAGGCGACGTAAAGATGCCAACCTGGCGGCGCCATCTCGGGGCACGTCGCGCTCATGGTCGCCATGTTGCAAAGCCGCCGCGTCTTGCCGAATGTGACGATACCGGGCGCTGAGTGCAACGGGTCGCGCGTCGCGAAGTTGATAACGATGTTGGCTGCGGGACGAAGTTTCGCGGCCTGCTCCCGGTAGGCGATCGGCATGTGGTCGGCACCGGCGAGGCCTATTGTCGCCCGCGGCCCCGCGTTGCTGACAACGAGGTTGGTTCTGAGCAGTACCTCTTCGCCGTTGCGCTGAACCGTTACCCCGCTGACGCCGCCACTCTCCACCGCGATGGCACGCGCGGGAGACGCAAGCCACACCTGACCACCATGGCGATCAACGGCATCGGCAAGGGATTGCCAGACGCCGATGGTTCCGTTTGGCGCGAAACCGAACTTCTTAAAGGCGCCCTTGCTGGTGAAATAGGTCAAGAAGGCGCGTGCGGGCAATTCATCCGCGTTGCAGGCAAAAATTGCCGCGCATAGGTTGCGGAACAACGCATGGACGGTTTCGTTACTGGTATAGGTCGACAGCCAATCCGCCGTCGATTGCCGTCCATCGGGCAATTGGCCAGCGCGCGCGTCGGCAAACTTTTCGAGGATGCGCGCCGCCTGCTTGGTCATTTGGCCGAGCAGGATACTCCAGCCTCCACGCCCCGGATCAACGACCTTGCCGTCAAGGTAAAACGCTGACGCGGGCGCGGGATAGCGCAGATCAAGCGGCGCACCAATCAGATGAAACGTCTCCTCGAAAACGCCGCCGGTTTCGAGAGCAATCGCGCCGATATTGACAGTGAAGCCGTCGATGACTTCCGTCGCTGCGCGCCCACCGAGCCGGTCGAAGGTCTCGACGACAACCGGCTTGATGCCGGCGTGAGCAAGGCGGGCTGCCGCGCAGAGCCCGCCAGCCCCCGCCCCAATTACCACGGCTTCCGCGTCGATGGCACGCACTGAAACCTCCCTTTAGCGGCCTCGTTTGTGCCGTTGTGCCCGCTGTCTTGCCAGCGTGTTGGAGGCAGCCTAATATAAACCGGACGACCGTTCCAACAATTTTTTCGGGATGACGCAAATGAATGTGCTGATCGTTTATGCACATCCCGAGCCGCAGTCATTCAATGCAGCGGTTCTCGCCCGGACCTGCCAGACGCTGACTAAGCTTGGACATGCCTGCGTCGTCCGCGATCTCTATCATATGGCGTTTAATCCGCTTACGACGGCTGCAGATTTTATCACGCGCAGCAATCCGGACGTGTTGCACTACGACAAAGAGCAGAGAGCTGCTTCAGGAAATGACGGCTACGACCCCGCGCTGCGGGAAGAAATTGGGCATCTGCTCTGGGCCGATGCGCTGATCCTGCAATTTCCACTCTATTGGTTTTCCGTGCCGGCGATCATGAAAGGCTGGATCGACCGCGTTTTCGCCGACGGCATCGTCTACGGAAGCGGCCGCTGGTATGACAAGGGCGCGCTAAAAGGAAAGCGCGCGATGATCTCGATGACGACGGGCTGCTATCCCACGATGTGCGGCCCCGACGGCATCAATGGCAATCTTGATGTCATGCTGTGGCCACTGCAAAATGGGTCGCTTCGCTTTGTCGGGTTCGACGTGCTCGCGCCGTTTGTTGCCTGGTCGGTGGTCCACAAGGACGCTGTGGCGCGAACCCGTGATCTTGACCGGCTCGATACGCGGTTACGTACGCTTGCAACCGATCCGCCGCTGCGTTTCAACGGGCGCAGCGATTTTGGCCCGGACTGGCGGCTGAAATCTGATATTGCGCCCGTGGCTGTGGGGCAGCAGTTGACACTGTCTCCGTCGCACGACGCGAACACTTGAGGAAAAGGACACGACGCTATGGCGCGGCCGCGATCGGTGCACTACGAAGACATTCAGCTGGGTATTCTCGCCAAGGCAGCGGAGTTGTTCGGCACGAAGGGCTATGAGCGCAGCTCGATCGCCGATCTGACAGCGGCCTGTGAGCTGTCGCGCGGCGCGCTTTATCACTACTTCGGCGCCAAAGAGGCGATCCTGTTCGCAATGCTCGACGCGCATGTGCGCGAGTTGCTCGAACGGCTCGAGGATGCGGCGGCTCAGGGTGGCACGCCGGTGCAACAATTGACCTGCGTGATCGAGACCATTGTTGAATACAACGCCGGCTCACCCCATCAGCAAGTGGTCTTGCTGAACGATCTGGCATCACTTGGTGCTGGAGAGCAACGCCAGGTTATCAAGTTGCAGCAGCAGATTGTCGATCTTATTGCTGGAATTCTGGTCCGCATCGACAGCGGCGGCAAGATCACGCGCAGCACAAGTAAGGTTTATACCATGATGCTGTTCGGCATCATCAACTACACCTACACTTGGTATGACCCTGCTGGCAGCGTGAAACCCAAGCAGCTTGCGCAGATGGCGACCGACCTCTTGCTGAGAGGGTTGCAAGCGCGTGCTGGAACCACCGCTACAGAGCCCCTTCGCAAGGCTGGCGCAGCAGCAACCGTCGCGTCACTGCGCCGTCGAGCGTCTCGGCGCTGAGGAGACGTTACAAGCGCTTGGCGATTTCCTCCAGCATGACCTCGGTTGCGCCGCCGCCGATCGGCAGTACACGGGCATCGCGCGCCATGCGTTCGATGGCCGTGCCGCGCATGAAGCCGGTGCCGCCGTGCAACTGCAAGCAGCCGTGGACGACCTCCAGCAGCACTTCAGGTGACAGTGCTTTGATCATGGACACCTCACGGATGCAGTTCTCGCCCGCCTCCATGCGCTCAGCGGTCGCGTAAGTCAGTTCACGCGCAGCGGCGGCCTTAGCTGCAAGCAGTGAAATTTTCTGACGAACGGCTTGCTGGTTCCACAGCGGCCCGCCAAACGCTTGGCGCGTCTTGACGTAATCGAGCGTCAATTCGATCGCCCGCGCACTTTCGCCTGCGCAAATCGCGCCGATGACAAGCCGCTCGTTCTGGAACGTATCCATGATGGCGTAAAAGCCATGATCGGCCTCGCCCAGCAGCGCGTCGGCTGGCAGACGAACATCATCGAAGCTCAACGCCGCTGTGTCCGAGCAGAGCCAGCCATGTTTTTCGAGTTTGACGGCGCTGACGCCCGCAGTTGCGCGCGGCACAATGAAGAGTGACAAGCCACGGCTGCCTTTGGCTTCGGGGTTGGTCCGGGCGGCGACAATCAGCAGGTCGCCATAGACCGCGTTGGTGATGAACATCTTCGAGCCGTTGATCACCCAGTCCGCACCATCGCGGCGGGCCTTGGTCTTGAGGCCCGCGACGTCGGAGCCGGCGTGCGCTTCGGTTACGGCCACCGAACACACGGTCTCACCGCGTACGATGGCCGGCATGTAGCGCGCTTTCTGTGCGGCTGTGCCGTGATTGACGATGTGGCTGGCCGACATGTCAGTGTGGACAAGGATCGACGAGGTGAAGCCACCGAAGCCAGAGCGCCCCAACTCCTCTGCGAAAACCACGGAGGCCAGTGGCCCCAGATCAGTGCCGCCGTATTCAACCGGATAGCGCATCCCCAGCAACCCGATCGCGCCCATTTTGCGGTAGATTTCGCGCGGGATCTTACCGGCGCGCTCCCAGGTCTCCGCCACTGGGATTACGTCCTTTTTGACGAACCGTGACACCTGCTCGCGCATCTGCCTGAGATGTTCGGGCAGCGCTGTACGATCTGGAAAGCGAAACTCGCCGCCACTCGGTTGAGGTGTTGCGTGCGCCATGGCAAGGCTCTCTCTCATGCGACCTGCCGCTCGATGGCTGATCACTTTGCGTTCGGTGCCAAGCTGCTGCTTGACAGGGCTTATAACTAGACTGATCGTCCGGTTTAAGACAAGGGGCGGCGTGTTGGAGCGGGTTATGGCGGCGATTGAACTCTCGGTGCGTGGAGCAGTCGCGGAGATCCTCCTGAACCGGCCCGAGAAGAAGAACGCCCTGCGCGACGAGCACTTTGTCGAGCTCACCGCATTGGTCAAGCGTGTGGCGGCGTCGCCTGCGCGGTGTGTCGTCATCTCCGGGGCCGGTGGTGCCTTTTGCGCAGGCCGCGACATCTCCGAGACCGACGTCGCTTCAACCGACGCTACGACGCTCATCAGAGAGCAGATCAATCCGCTCTTTGCCGCGCTTCGCGACATCCCAGTGCCGACCATCGCAGTCGTGGAAGGGGCATGCGTTGGCGGCGGGTTCGGCATTGCGTTCGCATGTGACATTATTTTAGCAGCGACCGATGCCCGGTTCGGAAGCCCATTCCGGAACATCGGCATCTTGCCCGACTCGGGACTCCATCACTATCTTTCGGAGCGTCTGGGGTATCACAAGGCCTGCGAGCTGCTCTACACAGGGCGGCTATTGTCTGGCAGCGAGGCAAATGCCTGCGGCCTGGTCAATCACGCCTATCCGCCAGCCGGCCTCCACCATGCCGCGCGCGACATGGCTGACATGATTGCGGCAGGTCCGACGTCGGCGTTCAGAGTGTCAAAAAACATACTGCAACGTGGCGGTTCGCTCGGTGAGGTGCTGGCGGCAGAAGCGACGGGGCAAGGCCAAGTGTTCAAGTCCGCGGACGCTACCGAAGGGATCACGGCGTTTCAGCAAAAGCGCAAGCCTCATTTCACTGGTGACTGAACCGCGAGTGAGACCTAGTGATAGCTCAGCGCGTCGTGCGCCCAACCGGATCAATGGCACCGACGCACTTGCGTACGGTCGCGATACGATGAAACGTCACTGCGCGGCCGGTGGTGCAAGTCCGCAGGCCGTCGTCTGCTTAGTTGGGGTACGCCATGTCCAACACCGTCACTCTCATTTCGTCGATGGCGACCCGGCAGATCCTGGGCGAACTGGTCACCACCGACGGCACTGGTGGCTGCGTGGCGCAGCTTCAATCGGCCGGCGGCGTCGAAGCGGCGCGTCGTGTCCGTGCGGGCGAGCGTTTTGATATCGTCGTTCTCGCGGCGGACGCTCTGGAGGCCCTCTGCGACGAGGGCTACGTGATCCGTGACACCGTCCGCGTCTTTGCGCAGTCACCAACCGCCGCCGCCGTTCCGGCTGGCGCTCAGCATCCCGCACGGTGCGATGAAGCCGCACTCAGGACGCTCGTCTCGGGTGGCAAGCGCATCGCCTTGTCGACGGGGCCAAGTGGCAAGAGCATGATGTACTTGCTGCAGACTTGGGGCGTTGTCGGACCTGGCAAAGGCCGCATCGTGCAAGCGCCGCCGGGCGTACCGGTGGCCCGGCTGCTCGCTAGCGGCGAAGCCGACGTGGGGTTCCAGCAACTGAGCGAACTGCTTGGTGAGCCCGGCATCGCGATCCTCGGCGCCCTGCCACCGGACCTTCAACCCATGACCATATTTTCCTGCGGGATCAGCCGCACCGCTGGGGATATGGCCGCGGCAGTTGCGTTGATAGGCGCGTTGGTGTCCGACAGCGCCGCGGCGGCCAAGCGGCGGGGCGGCATGGAGCCGGCAGCTTAGCATCGTGCGGCGGAAATGGGCGCGCGCGTCGGTTGGGCGGCTGATCGGCTGCGTTGGTTGCTACCCTGGCCGCACCTGCCCGGTGCCACGGACGATGTACTTGAAGCTGGTCAGTTGTTCGACGCCGACGGGGCCGCGCGCGTGCATGCGGCCGGTGGCGATGCCGATCTCGGCGCCCATGCCGAACTCGCCGCCGTCGGCAAACTGGGTGGAGGCATTGTGCAGCACGATGGCACTGTCGACGCGGGCGATGAAGCGCTCGGCGGTGCCATTGCATTCGGTGATGATGCAGTCGGTGTGTTGGGAGCCGTAGCGGGCAATGTGCGCGATGGCTTCGTCGACGCCATCGACGGTTTTGACAGCAATCACCGCGTCGAGGAATTCCTTGCCGTAATCGCTGGGTGCGGCGGGTTTGACGCGCGTGTCCACGGCAACGGCCGCCGCATCACCGCGGACTTCGCAGCCGGCATCAAGCAGGGCTTTCACCAGCGGCGTCAGGTAGTCTGCATGCGCGTTGCGGTCGACCAGCAGGCATTCGGTGGAGCCGCACACGGACGTCCGCCGCATCTTGGCGTTGACCACCATCGGGATCGCCACATCCATATCGGCGCCGCGATCCACATAGGTGTGGCAGATGCCTTCCAGATGCGCGAACACGGGCACACGCGCGTCTTTTTGCACACGCTCGACGAGACCCTTGCCACCACGCGGCACAATCACATCGAGGGCGCCATCAAGCCCGGCCAGCATATGCCCGACGGCAGCGCGATCTGTGGTCGGCACGAGTTGGATGGCAGCGGCCGGCAAGTCCGCTGCCACAAGGCCGGCAACCAGGCAGGCGTGAATGGCCGCGGCGGACTGGCTGCTGTCGGAGCCGGCGCGCAAGATACAGGCATTACCAGCCTTGAGGCACAAACCGCCAGCGTCGGCCACCACGTTGGGCCGACTTTCAAAGATAATGCCGATCACCCCGAGTGGTGTGCGCACACGGCTGATCTGCAGGCCGTTGGGCCGTGTCCATTCGGCGATTTTCGCGCCAACGGGATCGGGCAGCGCGGCGATCTCTTCGAGACCTTTGGCGATGGCGTCGATGCGCTTGGCATCCAGCGTCAGCCGTTCGAGGAATGCACCCGTGATGCCGCGCGCGCTTGCCGCGGCGAGATCGCGCGCGTTGGCCGCGAGGATGCCGGCGGTGCGCGCGCGCAGCGTCTCAGCGGCTGCCGTGAGTGCCCGGTTTTTTGCTGCGGTTGAGGCCAGCGCGATATCACGCGCGGCGGCGCGCGCAGCCTGACCGAGCTGCTGCATGGTTGCAGCAACATCGGCTTCGGTACTGATGACGTCCTGTCTCGACACAGCTTGCGCTTTCACTGCGGCCTCCACGGCGATGCTTGAAACTCATCTTAGTTGATATTCGCGCGCCACTCTAGCCAGTCGAGGGGCCAGCCGAGGGGCCAAGTCGAGGAGGAGAGCACAATGTGCCAGCGGCGGGAGCGGCCGCCGCCGCGGGCGTTGCGATGATCGAGCGCAAACTGGGTCGCCCTGGCGAACCTCGTTCGTTGCAAGATTTTCCGCGTGTTGAGGTCCATCGGCCGTAGCCGTCGTGGCTGCCGACCAACGCTTGTGACCCGGAGCTGACCTACCAGCCCGCTTAAAAAACAACTATCATAGCTATTATGGTATCAACAATGTGGCAGTGCTCGGAGATCCGGTGTCATGAAAATCGATGGACGATGTCACTGTGGCTACGTGTCGTTCGAAGCTGAAGCCGATCCAGAAACAACGACGATCTGCAATTGCACTGATTGTCAAACGATGAGCGGCGCTCCGCTGCGAGCGATCATTGTCACGCGGCCAGGCACGTTCGTGCTTCTGTCGGGCGAACCGACGGAATACCGCAAGACCGCCGAAAGCGGAGCGGTCCGACCGCAGGCATTTTGCCCGCGCTGCGGCACAGCAATCTATTCGACCTCGGTTGGTGATGATCCAAAGGCTTACAACGTCCGGGTAGGCATACTGAGTCAACGCAATGAAATAGTACCGCGTCGACAATTATTTGTTCGCTCTCAGCAGGCATGGATCAACGACCTCAAGTCGATCCAAAAATTTGACACGATGCCGCCGCCGCGATGATCCAGACTGTCGAAGCTTCGGCGGGGATGTCTCCTCCTGGCCCATCTGAGAAGGTCGCGACCAAAGGGAACAAAAAAGTTCTCAGGGGGTGAGCGGACATCGCCAGGGTAGCCGACGGCGTATGGCGGTCACCCAGCCGAGGGGCCAGCTGAGGGCTTGGCGGCCGCTGGCCGGATGACTTCGGCGAGGATGTCACGGGCGCGAAGCGGTGGTGCGGCCAGAAACGGCAGTGGCCGCACTTCGGCAATGGCCGCGACGCCGATCCGCGCGGTGAGAGCGCCATTGAAGGCGCCTTCGCCCAGCCGCGCCGAGAGACGGCGCAGGACATCCTGGCCGACGAACTGGCCGAGCAGATCGTCGGTCAACGCCAAACCACCGGCGGCGATCAAGTTGCCGACGACAGTTTTGCCGAGCCGCAGCGACGCCATGAACCCAGGACGGCCGCCATAGGTAGCGGCGAGACGGCGCAGCAGGCGGAGGTTCTCAAACACGACAAAGCCGAACGCAATCGACATCAGCGGCGCTAGGGCGGTGACGGTGGCGACGCGCTTGGCGGACGTGGTGATCAGGCGGCGCGCCTCGGTATCGAGCGGCGCAATCAGATCGCGCTCAACGAGCGTGAACAACGCGGCGGGATCGAGCACGTCGCCACGATGCGATTTGACCCGGTCGATGCCCCAGCGCAGATCCGGGCGGCCGGCATAAAGACCGAGGATGCGATCGGCCGCTTTGCTCTCGGCGCGCACGTCTTTGGCCAACAACGCTGCATCCACTTGCCGGCGCAGGCGGCCCAGGCGGTTCAGGCGCCGCCAGCCAAGCACTTCGCGGACAAGCAAAACTAACCCTGCCATGGCGGCGACCCCGACCAAGCCGCGCACCGCGAGCCCGAGCCAGTCGTCTCGCTCGAGGCCAACCGAGACGAAGCGCGTAAACCACAGTCCCGCCGACAACAACGCAGCACCTGCCAGCGCCGAGAACAGCACAGTGCCCCAGCGAAAGCCTTTCTCGACGAAGTCTGCGGTGCGGGCGCGGACGCCCGGCGGGGCAGCGCTGGGCTGCGCGAGGGACGGCGCGGTGGATGGCTGATCGGGCTCGGCGGCGGTGACGACCAGATCGGGATCGTCGGCGCGGAAAACGCGCGGGCCGCGGCGTGCATCACCGCTATCTGAGGGAGGCGGGCTCATGCCAGTTTGTCCCCAATCAGAAAGTCGAGCGCCCGGTCGAGGCGGATGTGCGGCGGTGCTGGCCGGGCGCCGCCGGGCGTTTCGAGCACCAACCGCGGCGGCCGGAAGCGCACGGTACGCACATCGGCCGCGCCGGCTGCGCGCGTGGCGCCGGCAGACAACAAGACCTGCGGATCGGCTGGAAGATCGCCTGGAAAGAGCGCCGTTTCCGTCTTGCCGTCGAAGGCGACGCCGGCCACGCGCTCGCCGGCCATTGGTGTGCCGATGATGCACGGGACCACCTCGCGGCCGCTTTTCACTTCGCCCTCGCGCGTGGTGCGGATGGCAGCGAGCGCCAGCGGTTTGACCGAGGCGCCCGCGAATTCCGCCCTCGTACGCGCGGTTTCGGTCAACTGACCCACCAACGCTTCAAGCGCGGCGTGGCTGGACTGATGCAGGTGGTCGGCTTTGGTGGCGGCAAACAGAATGCGATCGACGCGCCGGCGGAACAGCCGCGACAGCCAACTATTGGTGCCGGGCCGGAACGCCTTGAGCACGCCGGTCATGGCGGTGGCAAGTTCATCGAGCGCGGCGGGGCCGTGATTGAGCGCCGACAACGCGTCGATCAAGACGATCTGGCGGTCGAGGCGCGCGAAGTGATCGCGGAAGAACGGCTTTACCACGTGCGCGACGTAGCTGTCGTAGCGGCGGGCGAGGGCGTGGCCGAGGCTGCCACGGGCATAAGGTGTTGCTAGGGGTGGGAGGGGAAAAAACGTCAATAGCGGCGAGCCATCGAGATCGCCCGGCATCAGAAAGCGGCCGGGGCCAAGCGTGGAGAGATGCGGCTCGGCGGCCCGGGCTGCAGCCAGATAGGTGCGGAACAGCCGCGCGCCCTGCTGGGCTGCCGCTTCATCGAGCACGGCGTTGGGATCAAGTGCGGCGGTAAAGGCGAGCAGGTCACGCGCATGGACGTGACGCGTGCCGGCGTCTGCCAGCGCCTGCTGCGACCAACCGGCAAAATCCTGATCCAGCAGCGCCAGATCGATCAGCCACTCGCCCGGATAGTCGATGATGTCGAGATGCAGGCGGCCATCACCCAGCGCGCGCCGCAAGCGGTGCTCGGAAGTGTATTCGAAGGTCAGCCGGAGCTGGCTGATGCGCCGCGTACCCTCGGGCCACGTTGGCGGATCGGCAGCCAGCAGCGCCAAGTGATCTTCGTAGGCGAAGCGCGGGATCGCATCGTCGGGCTGCGGCTCGAGATAAACGCGGCGGATGCGGCCCTGGGCGTGGGCGGCAAAAAACGGCAGCCGGCCATCGCCCACCAGATTGCGGACCAGCGACGTGATGAACACGGTTTTGCCGGCGCGCGACAGGCCGGTGACGCCGAGCCGCACGGTCGATGCCGCCTGCCCCGCTGCCATGGCGCGCGCTTCGCGCAGCGCGTCGGCAGCCGGATCAGTGAGGTCGGTCAATTTCAAGAGAGCCACCTATGCGCGCGCCGCGCCAGCGGGCCTGCACGAGATAAGGCGGGCCGAAGGGGAGTGCAAGGCAAGCTGCAGGCGACGCGATGATCTGGCGGAGAGGGTGGGATTCGAACCCCCACATGTGTTGGCGCGCCTTCGCGCGCAGAAAACCGTGGGTTCGCATTCCCACCGGCACGAAGTTCGCTGCTGGTGTCTGGCGGAGAGGGTGGGATTCGAACCCACGGTAGACTTTCACCTACGCTAGTTTTCAAGACTAGAGCCATAAACCACTCGGCCACCTCTCCGGGTGCGTGCCGGCGCCATCACGGCTGGCGCAGTGGCGGGCCACGCTGTGTGGTGCGTCCGGGTAGACGACCGCGGGCGGGCTGTCAAACCGTTGTCCGTGGTTGGCGGCCGCAGAGACGCAAACGGCAGTGCCACGGAAAGTGACACTGCCGTTGTGACATGGGGAGGCGTTTGCCTCAGCCGCTCTTTTTGGCGCGAGCGGGGACGGGGGTGGAGGGGCTGTCGGCGAGGCGGTTCGGCAAACGGTCGAGGACGTGCACGGTGGTGCCGACGCCAGCGAGCTGCGACAGGTGCAGCACGTGCGCGTTCATCATGCGGAAGCAGCCCGACGAGGCCGCATAACCGATGCTCTTGGCGTCGTTGGTGCCGTGGATGCGGTAGAGCGAGTTGCCGAGATAGAGCGCTTTGGCACCGAGCGGGTTGTTGACGCCGCCGGTCATCAGTTCAGGCAGGCGCGGATCACGCTCGCGCATTTCCTGCGGCGGGCGCCAGTCTGGCCAGGCGGCGACGCGGCTGACTTTTTCAGTGCCGCGCCAGGTGAAGCCGTCGCGGCCGACCGAGATCGGATAGCGATAGGCTTGACCGCCGCCGAGCACATAGTAGAGCGCACGGCCGTTGGTATCGATGACGATGGAGCCCTGCGCATAACCGGTGCCGAACGAGACGGACTGGGGCGCTTGCGGAGAGATGTCGGGGCGCGCGCCGCCCTGCAGCAGCGGCGGGAATTTCACCTGTGACCGCTGATAGGCGGATTGGCCACCGCTGGAGGGACCAGAGGCAAACGGCGAGTTGTCGTCGTCATCGGACGACTTGCGGCCAGCGCGGCCTTTTGGTCCCGAATTCTTCGGCACGCCGATTTCATACCACGGCACCCAGCTGCGATCCTGGGCCTGCACCTGGTCTGCTGCAACAACCGCCAACAGTGGCAGAGCGACGCTCAGCGCCGAAAACAGTGAAATTGAACGCCGCATACTGGTCTCCATGTGCCCAAAAGATGTGCTGGAAGCGCTCGAGCCGGGCCGGTGTCCGTGCGGAGCGCTGCAGGCCCGCTTGGGATAACGGCTCAGCTGCTCAGGCGCGACGGGACTTAACGGATATGGTTACCGCAGCGCACCGGTAAGGCCGTAAGTCAATCATAGCGCCGGAAGATATGCCAGACACCTTCGGCGCCGATGACGACGCGCCAGCCGGTGTACCGATTGGCGGCCTTCATAGCAGCCACTTTTGCTGCCGGTTCAAGCCGTTGCAATTGCGCGTCTTCGGCCGGTGTCAGACTGGCAAGCGGGCGTTCGGTGAATGCCGGCCACACAAACAGACGGGCGTTTTCGGGATCTTTGCCGAGCGGCTCGATGGCGTAAGGGCCGTCCAGCAGCACGCCAAGCACAGTGAGGATGTCACGGCCGCTGCCGTCACTCGAGATGGCGCGCCAGAAGGCGACGGGATCGGCGACCTTAGCGGCATCGAGTTCGGGCTTGAGCTCGTTGAGATCGACGGCGATTTTGAGATCTTCCAGGCGGCCGGATTGAACGGCTTCGAGGATCGCTCCGCGCATCTCCACGACCCCCGGCGGCAAGGCGCCCGCTGATCCCGCGCGCGCTGGCATGGGACTTGTCGGAAGTGCTGCATGGACAAGCACAGCCACCAACAGTAGAGCTAATCGGCGGCTGCTGGATGGGGACCGCATGTGGTGATTGCCTCATCTTTGGGTTTGATCGGGCGTCCGGCAGAGCTGAGCCGGTGTGCCGGAGCTTGCCCTCACACGCCACGCCGCCGGGAGGTTTCCATTCGCGCCGATCGCCATGCCCGACAGTCGACTGTTCAGGACGCGGGCCAAAACGCGGGCGGCGCTGCCGTGGCCGTGGCCTGCTTGATGGCCCAGGTGATGGCATAGTCCCGCAATGGCGTACATTCCCAACCCATTGATCATTCCGATCGGGCTGCTGGTGGGTGTGCTGCTGGCACTGCCGATCGGTCCGGTCAACTTGCTCGGCTTGCAGCGTTCGGTGGAGCGCGGGTTTTTCGGCGGCATGGCGGCTGGTCTCGGGATCATGCTGGGCGATGGGTTGATTGCGCTGTGCGCAGCGATGGGCGTCAATGCGATCTCGGGCGCCATCCGTGACTATCGCACGGCCATTCAGATCATCGGCGGTCTGGCGCTCATCTTTGCCGGCGCCAAGCTCTATTTCACCAAGCCGGAATTCGCCTCTGCGCACGAGGCGGACAATGCCACGCTGCTGGACTACATCTGGGATATTCCGCAGACGTTTCTTCTCACGATTACGAACCCGGGCGCGGTGCTGGGTTTGATTGCGATTTTCGGCGGCGTCTCGACCTTCGTGGAAATCGAAGGCTATATCGATGCCCTGACGATGGTGGCGGCCGTCATGGCCGGCAGCT
Source organism: uncultured Alphaproteobacteria bacterium (assembly GCA_963847145.1). Lineage (GTDB taxonomy): Bacteria > Pseudomonadota > Alphaproteobacteria > Rhizobiales > Hyphomicrobiaceae > JABFRJ01. Next base: position 740,495 of record CAWJYN010000004.1, on the reverse strand, counting down.
TTGCCTATTGGCTGGTGGTGTCGCGGCTGATCAGCGGCATCCGCCATACGCTTGACGAGGCCCGCATGGCGCAATTCAGCCGCTGGGCGGCGCTGGCGCTGATCGGCTTCGGTTTGCTGCTGATCGGCGAGATGGTGATCAAACGGCCGGGATTTTTCTCGGGAAGCTGTAGGTCAGCCTTTCGCGCCGTAACCCAACATGGCGCGCGGGATGTTGGGTTACGCTGCTGAACCGCAGCTAACCCAACCTACGAGTTTGCAGCCATCACAGGTTCAGCGGCAGCACGAATGGCTGGCCGGCCTTGGAAAAGTCCGCAAGGCTCATCTCTTCGACAGCGGCGACGAGGCGTCCGTTGCGGCCGAGCAGACGGTCAGCGTGCGCAATCATCAGGGCATTGGGTTGCGCGCTCCCGGAGGCGCTGCGCAATGCTGCCGTGAAAGCTGTTTCCGCGGTTTTGGGCCGCAGCATGCAGGCGATCGTCAGCGCGCTTGCCGTCGAGCGGCTGATACCGGCGAAACAATGCACGACGATGGGTTGCTTGGTGCCGCCCTCGTTGGCCCAGCGTTCGGCAAATTCGATCACCCTGCGGACGTGGTCTTCGCCGGGATGGATCATCCCCTCTTGCGGCTCGGCAATATCGGCCAAGGTGAGCTTGAGATGATTGCGCGGGTCGATGCCTTTCGGCGTCTGCGGAAACGGCGTGATGCCACCAAGCAGGCTGAGCACATGGCTCGGCTTGATCTCGTCAGCCAACGGCTCGACCATCTTGAGTGAGCAAATGTGGATCTGGGGCATGGGTGACAACTCACAGACTGGTCTCACAGGCTGGCGCGCCGCCCGCGGGACGACTTGATGCCACCTTGTAGACGGAAGTGACGCGCAGGCAATCGGATTGAGAGAGCCTGTTGATGTATGCCGTGATGAGCCACGGGCGCTGCCGCATTACGAGACAAAGTCGGGCTCGAGAACGGACCATACCTGGCCGACGATAAGCGGGCCGTAGCCGTCGCCGACCAGGGTTTTGCATAGCGCGGCCTCTTCGAGCGTCAAAGGGGCCGCGCTGGGCGCGTCCAGGATGCGGCTGGCAAGACGATAGCGGCGCATTTTTTCGGACCCGGTCAGCGGGTCTTTGTCGCTCGCAACGGTATCAAGCGCGGTGGCGATAATGGTCGCGAGCATGACGGGGCCGTGGGCGTCTGCGAGCGCGTGGCCAGCGCGATCGAGCAGGGGTTTGGAGAGGTCGAAGATCATGGGCGCTCGCTGTATATGGGGGGCAGCTGGGGGCTGCCGGTTGGGCTGGTGTGGCGACGGTTTGCTTGGGTTCAGCGCCATGGGTCTGGCCCCACAGCGCCGATCAGGGTCGTTCCGCTCTTTCTGGCCGCTCTTTCTGGCCGCTCTTTCTGGCCGCTCTTTCTGGAATCGGGGAGCGACCCTAGCTCTTTGTTTGGTCGTGACCTTCCGGGAAAACCGCTGCGCACCCCCGGATCAAGTCCGAGGGCATGCTTTTCCCGGAAGCACTCTAAGCGGCGGCGATGGTGGTGATGGTGCCGGAGGTGCCGCGGTACTTAAGGGCGCCGGCGTCGACATAGAGGATGCCGCCGTTGGTGGGATTGACCGTTGGCAGTGTCGTCGCGGTTTTGAGTCCGATGACACCAGCGCCGGCACCGAAGGTGGCGCTGGCACCGATGCCGACATTGCCGTTCTGGCCGACCGTCATGACGGCCGTTGCGGTGTTGTTCTTGAATTGGACGATGTCGCCGGTGCTGGTGGCGCTTTGCTGCTGGAGGATGACGGCGGGGTTGGCGTCGGCGATGTTGCGCGACAGCACGAGACCGGTGGTGTTCAGCGCGATGAAGGCATTGCTGGCACTCGCCGTGTTGCCGACGCTGGTGGTGGACATCGTGCCGCCCGCGGAGATGCTGGTGCGCAACGTACCGTTCTGGCGCAGTTCCAGCAGGCTGCCCGTAAACGCCGCCGCGACGTTGACGCTGATGGCTGCGCCGCCCGATGCCGTAACGGCGGCGACGCCGACACCAAGGATAGCGAGCGCAGCCGTGTTTGTGGTGGCGATATCCTTCTGGATGGTGAGCGCGCCGGGCCAGACGGTGGCGCCAATGCCGACGTTGCCACCGACGAGCGAAATGTTACGCGCGAGGCCGGTGCCGGCGGCTTCGGTGCCGATGCGCAGCACGTTAGCCGACGTCTGCCAGTCGAGTACGCCGCGCTCATAGTCGCTGGCGGAGACGCGGAAGTTATAGGTGGCCAGCTTTTGTGCGACAGGCGCGGCTGCAGTGCCGCCATTGTAGAGCTCCATGACGTTGCCGGCGGCGAAGACGTTGGCGGCAGCGAGGGCACCGGCAGTGTTGACCTGCAGCTGGCCGGTGCTGCCCGCGGGTGTGATGCCGGTGGCACCGAAGGCATGCGCGACCACGCCAGTGGCGGCGTTGACGACGAGCGCATCTTTCCACGTGGTGCCGTCGGCGCTGACTTTGATGTGGAAGTTGTCGTCGCCGGTATTGCCGAATTCAGCACGGCCGGAAAAGTTGCTTTGGCAGAGAAAGCTGGCGGTATCAGCGGCGGCGCTCTTGTTGAGCTTGATCTGATGGCCGTTGCCGGCGTGATTGAACAGCGAGGCGGCAGCGGCGACCGAGAACTTGTTGGTTGCGTCGGCGGTGGCGTTGATGCCGAGCAGCGGCAATGTTGACGACCAAGCCGTGTCGAAAGCGGTGGCGCTGGCTTTGGTCAACAGTTGGCCGGCGGTGCCGCCGCTGGCGACGCCGGGGCCGTTGGCACCTGCAGCACCTTGGGGACCAGCCGGCCCGGCAGGACCCACGGGGCCTTGAGCGCCATTGGCGCCCGAGGGGAAGCTGACCACGCCGGTGGCGCGATCGATCATCAGTGACTCGTGCCACGTGGTGCCGTCGGCGCTGACCTTGACGTGGACGTTGTCGTCACCAGCCAGACCCAATTCGGCGCGGCCGGAATAGGCGTTCTGGAAGAGCAGGCTGGCGGTGTCGGCTGCGGCGGCTTTGTTGATCTTCAGTTGATGGCCATTGCCAGTGTTATCGAGCAACGTGGCCGGACTTTTGACCGCCAAGCGGTTGGTTGTATCGGCTGAGGTGTTGATGCCGACGAGGGCTGCCGGATTGAGGCTGGTGGCCGGGTTGGCCTGTGTCCACTGGGTGCCATCGAACACCACGAGCGTCGCCTCGCCGGTGATCCAAACGAGCCAGCCGGCGATAGCGGTGAAGAAGGCCCAGGCGCCGTCTTGGAAGGCGGCGAGCTGCTGTGCATGGCCGGTCCAAACGCCGGTGGCGCCAGCGGGCACAATGTAACGGACGCCGTCAGCCGGCGTGGCTTGCGGGGCGGTGACGACACGGCTCGCCACGCTGATCTGGACGAGCGCATCAAGCTGCCGCAACGCCTCGTTGTGCGTCACGTGCTTTTGCGACTGGGCGGCCGCCAGATAGGGCAGGCCAAGATTAGGCGACGTATCCATGCGGTGTGCGATCCCGTTCAGGTCTGGCACACCCTCCAAGTCGAACTATAACACAACGGGCCAAAACAGGAAGCGCAACCCGTGGATGAAGTTAATGGCGGCGCCACGGCCATGCCTCAGCAGGCTTGCACCGCCATGATGCCGCACCCGAACCTGTGGCGGATTTGGCACGGAGCGGTGTTCACCGCAGCGGGAATCGTGCGATTGCCAGTGGAGTGTGCTTGCGCGCCCGTTGCCGTCCGCGGCTGGCCGTGGCAACCGATAAGGCGCGGTGGCTCAACGAAACGTTAGATTTTGATGCGGCCGCTAAGGAACTGTTGACCAAAAAGCGCCAAGGTCGGTGCTGTGCAAGGAACCTGGGAACGGGCTCCGGTGCCAGCGGTCCGGCCCGAGGTCGGCCAAAGACGCTGCGACGGGGGAGCAACCCCGCGTGGCCAACGAAAGCCAGCAACGGAGCAAGACGGATGATCGGTCAGAGCTTGAAAGTACGCCATATGGCGGCGGCAGTGCTGGGCTTGGGCGCGGCGATAGCCATGACGCCTGCCGCGCAGGCGCAGTCGGTGTTCTGGGACTGGGGCGGCAGCCAGACGTTTGGCGGCGCTGGCAAACAGACCGTGCGGTTCCCGACGAGTTTTAGGCCCGGCGAAGTGGTGGTGAGCTTTGGCGACCGCCGCCTGTATCACGTCACCAGCGCGGGCACGGCGTCGGCCTATCCGATCGCCATTCCGCGCGAACAGAGCCGCTGGCAGGGTGTCACCTCGGTGAGTTCAAAGCGCGAAAACCCGTCGTGGACCCCGACCCCGACGATGCGCGCTGAAAATCCGCGCCTGCCGTCCTGGGTGCCGGGTGGCCATCCGATGAACCCGCTGGGCGTGCGCGCTTTGTACCTCGGCGCCAGTGCGTATCGCATCCATGGCACCGATGCGCCTTGGACCATCGGCGCGGCCGTGTCGAAGGGCTGCGTGCGGATGTATAATCAGGATGTGCTGGATCTGTATCCGCGCATCAACGTCGGCGCCCGGGTGACGGTGACATGGCAGAAATTCCCGACCGGCGTGGCGATGGCGGCAACCGAGGCGGATGTTACGCAGGAAGCCAAGCCGAGGAAGAACTATCTGCGCCCCATGCAGGCGCGCCGCTCACCGGCCCGGACGGCAGCCACGCAGGGCGAGTGACATCTCGCGGCAAGTGAGTTCGTTTCAAGGGGCCGGCGGCAACGCGGGCCCCTTGTGCATTTGGGGCAGGAGGGCAGCAGATGCCGGCCAGCAGCCGGCGCAAGGCGGTTTCTAGCGCACCTTGGCGGCAGCGCTCTGCTTCCTCAGAACGGCCTTCTCGGCCGGTAGTCTAGCAATGGCTAGCGTTTGCCAACGGCGGCAGGCCGGCAAGTCGAGATTGCAGCGAACGACGACACGGGGGCCGCGCGGCTTGACTGGCGTGGCTCCAGGCACGAGCGGTGGGATATCACCGGCAGCGATGCCAGCCGCGGTGGCGCGGGGCACATCGAGATCGCGGGCGGCGCGGGCGGCGAGGCCGGCCGCCGTCATGCCGTACATGAACGGGTTGGCGCGGGCGACGGCAGGACCAAGCAGCAGTGTGACACGCGTCTCGGGGGCCGCCTGCAGGACCCGGACGGCGCCCTGCGGGCCAAGCAGGAAAGCGAGCCGGAGATGCGGGAAGGTCGCATCAAATCCGGCTGCCTTGAGGCTGGCGGCATTGTCCTTGGTGTAGGCCTCGGCGGCGCGGCGGGCGAAGCCACGGTCGGTGCGGAGCGCCAGGACTTGCGCTGGGGTCATGGCCTGGGTTTCGACGGCGAAGATCCGGCGGGCAAGGTCAAGCCAGGTGCTCTCGATGAACTGGTACGGACCGACCGCCGTCGACAACGGGTTGCGGGCATCGTCGCGGCCACTCAATTCAGCCATCATCAGGCGGTCGAGGAAAGTCGCCATCGTCATGGCGGCGGGGGGCGTGGGTGCGGCTGTGGGCGTTGGCGGCGTGGCTGGAGCCGGGGCGGCCGGGACAGTTTGGGCCGTCTGGACGGGTTTGGCGGCCAGCGCGCCGCTGGGTCCGGCCAGCACCGCGGCGGCCAACAGCCAAGCGGCGGCGCCCTTATTCCGGATCGCGGGACGGCAGTCAGGGAGCGAAGGGTGCACGGCGGGTGTGGCCACTCAGGGTCGCGGGGCCGCAGCCATCGGCGGGCGGCCCATCAGGGGTGTAGGCGCTGATGCCCCCACCCGGCAACACCGTGCCATCGAATTCAGACCACACGGTGAATGGCGGTGGTGCGGTTTTTGCCGTTACCGGGGCGCTCGGTTCTATTGCCCCTGCGGGGCGCTCGGTTCTATTGCCCCTGCGGGGCGCTCGGTTCTATTGCCCCTGCGGGGCGCTCGGTTCTATTGCCCCTGCGGGGCGCGGGGCGCCGGCGCCTGGCCACCACCCGGCTGCTGCAGCTTGTCGAGCACACCGCCACGCGCGGGCGGCGCGCCAGGCGCTGCAGGCGCATTGGTCGTGGCCGACGGCGAGCCGGGCGTTGCCGGTGCTGATACTGGTGCAGCGGGCGTTTCGAGCAACGACCGCTCGGCATTCATGTGGTTGGCCATCAGCGCCAGCGCGATCGACGTCGCGAAGAACCCGGCGCCAAGATAGGTCGTCAGCCGCGTCAGCGCATTGGCCGCGCCCCGGCCGGTCATGAACCCGCCGCCGCCGATCCCCAATGCACCGCCTTCCGAACGCTGAACGAGAACGACGCCCACAAGGGCGGCTGCGATCATCATGTGGATGACCAAAAGAACGGGTTGCAGGGTCTGCATGGCGCTCGCTTTCTGCGGCTGGCTGTCTCGCGCAGGGCGCAGCTGGCACCCTGAATTGGCTGCGTCTTACACCAGCACGTGGCGGGTGGCCAGAGGTGGGCAGAGGTGGCCAGAGGTGGCCAGTGTGGCGCGTGAACGGCGGCGGAGCGGCGTGAGAGCAGCCCATTTGACCGATGCGCACCGTCCTCTCGTACTTTGGCCGCGCCTGTCGTAGAAGCATCGCCACCTGAGCGCCTATGACCATCCGGACCCCCAGCATGCCCGCCAAAGTCCCTGCCGCTAGTTGCCCAGCCATCATCAACGACGTGCGCCGCGGTCTCTATCTCGACTCCGTCGCCTTGATGCGTATGTCGCGCACGGTGGCGGCCATGGCGGGCGTCGCCGAATGCGGCATGATGATGGGCACGCCGGCGAACATGCGGATCATGGCCGATGCGAATGTGCTTGATGCCGACGGCCGGACTGCCGCACCCGGCGATCTCGTTATCGCCATCCGTGCGAAAGATGCAGCGACCGCGGATGCTGCGTTAACTGCCGCGCGCGCTTTGTTGGACGCACCCAAGGCCGCCAGTGCTCCCGGAGCTGCCTGGGCACCGCGGACCGTTCGCGCAGCGCTAGCGGCGGCGCCTCAGTCCAATCTCGTGCTGATCTCGGTGCCCGGCGCTTTTGCGGCCGCCGAAGCGCGTAAGGCTTTGAGCCGCGGGCTCAACGTGCTGATGTTTTCCGACAATGTGCCGATCGCGCAGGAAGTCGAGCTCAAACTGTTGGCCCGTGAACGCGGCCTGCTGATGATGGGGCCGGACTGCGGCACCGCCATCATCAATGGCACACCGCTGGGTTTTGCCAATGCAATCCCGCGCGGGCCGATCGGGTTGATCGGCGCATCTGGCACGGGGCTGCAGGAAGTCTCTTGTCTGATCGCCAATGCGGGCAGCGGCATCAGCCATGCAATCGGTGTTGGCGGCCGCGATCTGAAGGCCGAGGTCGGCGCCATCACGACTTTGATGGCGTTCGATCTGCTGGATGCCGATCCGGCCACGCAGCATATCGTGCTGATTTCAAAACCACCTGCCGATGCCGTTGCCGCGATCGTTCTGGCCCGCGTAGCGCAGTCGAAGAAGCCCTGCACGCTCTGCTTCCTCGGTGGCACGAGCCACACTTTGCCGCCGAACGCCAAAGCGAGCGCGACGTTGCGCGGCGCAACCGATCTGGCGCTCGGCCGCACGCTGCCGCGCGCCGGCGGCACGCCGCAGCCGCAGCCAGGCAAACTGATCCGCGGGTTGTTTGCCGGTGGCACTTTGTGTGCGGAAGCCCAAGTGGTGCTGCTGCAGGCCGGCCTGCCTGTTGCATCCAACGCTGCCGTGAAAGGCGCGGGCGCGCCTGACACGTCCGGCGCGCATGTGTTGCTCGACCTCGGCGATGACGACTACACCCAAGGCCGCCCGCATCCGATGATCGAACCGGCAGTGCGCACGGCGCCTCTCGAAGCCGCGTTAAATGACCCGGCTATCGGCGTCGTGCTGCTCGACGTGGTGATCGGCACTGGTGGCCATGCGGATCCGTCCGCCGAAATCGCCAGCACCATCGCGCGCGCCGGCGCACACGGCAAAACTCTGATCGCAGCCCTCACCGGCACCGCGCGCGATGCCCAAAATCCGGCCCGCCAGCGCCGCACCCTCGAGGCCGCTGGCTTCCTCGTCCTCGACGCTACCGCCGACGCCGCAGCACTCGCGGCCAAAGCTGTGGCACGCCTCTAGTCTCCTCGTGTTCCTGGAGCTGCCCCGATGTCTCTGCCGCTGTTTCCTGCCACGCTTGCTGGCAGCTTGCCAAAGCCGGCGTGGCTGGCCGAACCTGAAAAACTCTGGGCGCCTTGGAAGCATGAAGGCGCAGCGCTGCAAGCCGCCAAGCAAGACGCTGCCCTCGTCTGGCTGAAGACGCAGGAAGATGCCGGCGTCGATATCGTCACCGACGGCGAGCAGTTCCGCATGCACTTCGTGCACGGCTTCATGGAACATCTGACCGGCATCGACTGGCAGAAGAAGACTAAAATGGGCATCCGCAACAACCGCTACGTGGTGGATGTACCAACAGTCACCGGCGCCATCGGGCGGCCCAAGCCCGTGCATGTGGGCGACGCCACGTTCGTGCGCGCGCATACTCAACGCCACCTCAAGATCACGCTGCCCGGCCCCATGACCATCTGTGACACGGTGGCCGACGGCCACTATGGCCGCCGCGCCGACATGGCGATGGCCTTCGCCGACGTGCTCAACCAGGAAGCCCGCGCGCTGCAGGCGGCGGGCGTCGACGTGATCCAGTTCGACGAACCAGCGTTTAACGTGTTCATGGACGACGTGAACGAATGGGGCATCGCGGCCCTGGAACGCGCGGCCGCTGGCCTGACCTGCGCCACCGCCGTGCACATTTGCTATGGCTACGGCATCGAAGCCAATGTGAAGTGGAAGGAAACGCTCGGCGATCAATGGCGGCAGTATGAGACGATCTTTCCAGCGCTCAACAAAAGCAAAATCGGGCAGGTCTCTCTCGAAGCCGCCGGCTCGAAAGTGCCGCTGTCGCTGATCCGGCATTTGAGCGACAAGCAAATTCTTGTCGGCGTCATCGATGTCGCCTCGACCCAGATCGAAACGCCCGGTCAAGTTGCCGCCACTATTGATGAAGCTCTGAAATACGCCGACAAATCGCGCATTCAAGCCTGCACCAACTGCGGTTTGGCCCCGTTTCCAAAGGCCGTCGCCGAAGCCAAACTGCAAGCCCTCGGCGCCGGCGCCGCACTGGCACGCAAGCGGCACGGGTCACAATAGTTCGATCCGTGCGGTGGCGGCGCGATTGCGGTTATGCCTTGCCTTGAAACGCTTGACCCAACCTACGCGATCCGATTTGTGGGCGCGAAACGACCATCCGAAAAGGTCACCGCTATGCGCCGCATTTTCTCAGCACTCTCAGTCATCCCTGCCTTGCTCGTACCGGGTGAAATCCGCGCGGCGGATACGCAGGCCGGCCGGGCGACAGACTTTGCGTTTACTGCCATCGATGGCACGGCACTACCGATGAGCACGTTTGCCGGAAAAGTCGTGCTGGTGGTCAACACCGCCTCGTTCTGCGGCTTCACCAAACAGTACGACGGTCTGCAGAAGCTCTATGCCACCTACAAGGATCGCGGGCTTGTCGTGCTCGGCGTGCCGTCCAACGAGTTCGGCCAGCAGGAGCCGGGCAAGAATTCCGAAATCGCCGAATTCTGTCAGGGTGCCTTCAACGTGACGTTTCCGCTGGCTGAAAAAACTGACGTCACTGGACCCGCCGCTCACCCGTTCTACAAGTGGGTCGTAGCAGTCCTTGGTTCCGGCGCTGCCCCGAAGTGGAACTTCCACAAGTATCTGGTTGGCGCTGACGGCAAACTGATTGCCAGCTTTGCAACCGCCGTTGAACCGGGCTCAGCCAAAGTTGTGCAGGCGATCGAAGCCGCTCTCGCCGCAGCCGCCTCCAAAAGCTAATCTGTGATGGGTGGCGCCACCCTCGCAGCCGATCTGGTGCTACCTCCCTACGCCCGACTGCCGGACGGTGGCGGGAATGCGCGCCGGCCGCCACTGCCCCAGCTTTCGGGAAAAGGGATTCGCCTCATGAAATTGACCACCGAGGAAGCCTTCGTCAAAGTGCTGCAGATGCACGGCATCGAGCACGCCTTCGGTATCATCGGCTCAGCCTTCATGCCGATCTCGGACAATTTTCCGAAAGCCGGCATCACGTTCTGGGATGTGGCGCACGAGGGCAACGGCGCTATCATGGCGGATGGCTACACGCGGACCACCGGCAAGATGGCCATGTGCATCGCCCAGAACGGCCCCGGCGTCACCAACTTCGTCACCTCGATTAAGACCGCCTATTGGAACCATACACCGATGCTGCTGGTGACGCCGCAGGCGGCCAACAAAACCATTGGGATGGGTGGCTTCCAGGAAGTCGAGCAGATGGCGCTGTTCCGCGACATGGTCTGCTATCAGGAAGAGGTGCGCGACCCCTCGCGCATGGCCGAGACCTTGAACCGCGTGATCCTCAAAGCAAAGCGCTTGTCGGCACCCGCACAGATCAACGTGCCGCGCGATTTCTGGACGCAGGTGATCGACATCACCCTGCCGCAGATCGTCGATTTTGAACGGCCGTCCGGTGGCGCGCTGGCCACTGCGGCCGCAGCCAAGCTTCTCTCGGATGCCAAGTTCCCCGTCATCCTCTCCGGCGCAGGCGTGGTACTGGCGCACGCGATACCCGAATGCGCAGCACTTGCTGAAAAGCTCGATGCGCCGGTGTGCTCGAACTACCAGCACAACGACAGCTTCCCCGGCTCGCATCGTCTCGCCATGGGACCGCTTGGCTACAACGGTTCGAAGGCTGCGATGGAGATCATCGCCAAGGCCGATGTCGTACTGGCGCTCGGCACGCGCCTCAATCCGTTCTCGACGTTGCCCGGCTATGGCATCGACTATTGGCCCAAGCAGGCCAAGATCATCCAGGTCGACATCAACGCCGATCGCATTGGCCTCACCAAGCCGGTGGCCGTCGGCATCTGCGGCGATGCCAAGCTGGTTGCCAAATCCATTCTCGCGCAGCTGACGCCAAGCGCTGGCAACGCTGGCCGCGAAGACCGCAAGGCGCTCGTCCACAAGACCAAGTCGGCGTGGCTGCAGGCGCTCTCCGGCATGGATCACGAGGACGACGATCCCGGCACCACGTGGAACCAGCGCGCGCGTAAGAAGGAGCCCGAGCGGCTATCAGCCCGCGGCAAGCGTGGCGCGCCATTCAGGCGGGCTTGCCCAAAGATGCGATCATCTCGTCGGACATCGGCAACAATTGCGCCATCGGCAACGCCTATCCGACCTTCGAGCAGGGCCGCAAATATCTGGCACCCGGCCTGTTCGGCCCGTGCGGCTATGGCTTTCCAGCCATCATCGGCGCCAAGATCGGTTGCCCCGATGTGCCCGTAGTTGGCTTCGCAGGCGATGGCGCGTTCGGCATCTCCATGAGCGAGATGAGCGCGATCGGCCGCGAGGAATGGCCGGGCATCACCATGGTCATCTTCCGCAACTATCAGTGGGGCGCGGAGAAGCGCAATTCGACGCTCTGGTACGACGATAACTTCGTCGGCACGGAACTCGACCCGCACCTGTCGTACGCCAAAGTCGCCACCGCGTGCGGCTTCAAGGGGATCGTCGCGCGCACGCAGGCCGAAGTCACCGCCGCCATCAAAGAAGGCTGCGAGCTGCAACAGCAGAAGACAACCACCTTCATCGAACTCATCCTCAACCAGGAACTCGGCGAACCCTTCCGCCGCGACGCGATGAAGAAGCCGGTGGTGGTGGCGGGGATTGAGGCGGGGGACATGCGGAAGCAGACGGGGGTGTGAGGATTGGCGAGTTACCCTAACAAGCGCTTCCTACCATTGTCACATGGATAACTGTGGAAGCCTCCACAAGCGCACGGCGGCTTTCGCCATTTGGTTCTGCCGCGTGCTGATCCGTTCAGGCACCCATTCGCTGTTCTGCTCTGCAATATGACGCGTTGTGACAAAATTGCTCTTTGCGTACTCGTCCTGATAAACGCAAGCTTCACGTGCCAGAGCATTACTAGAAGTTCAACACGCCGCCCCCATCGCCAGCGTCACCACTGCTGCGGCCACGATGTCATCCACGCTCGCGCCGCGGGAAAGGTCGGACACAGGCTTCGCGAAGCCCTGCAGGAATGGGCCGACCGCCGTGGCGCCGCCGAGGTATTGCACCAGCTTGTAGGCGATGTTGCCGGCGTCGAGATCGGGGAACACCAACACGTTGGCCGCACCCGCGACACCCACCCCTGCCGCCTTCACTTTGCGAGCAGCGACGACGGCGGAGAGCGCCGCGTCGCCTTGCAGTTCGCCGTCGATCGCCAGATCGGGCCGGGCAGCACGCACCAGCGCGACGGCGCGGCGCACCTTGTCGACATGCGGATGCGCGGCACTGCCATGGGTCGAAAACGACAGCAGCGCCACGCGTGGCTCGACCCCAAGCAAACGCCGCGCCGTCTCGGTCGAGGCCATCGCAATGCTCGCCAAAGCCTCGGCGTCGGGATCGACGTTGACGGCACAATCGGCAAAAATCACGTCACGGGCGACGCCGTCCAGCGCGTGCGGGCACTGCATGAGGAAATAGCTCGATGGCGTGGCAATCCCGTCGGCGAGGCCAATCGCCATTAAGGCTGCTTCGATGACACGCCGGGTGGGGTTCGCTGCGCCCGCCACTAGGCCGGCCGCTTCACCGGACGCCACAAGCCCGCCGGCAAAGTACAACGGTTTCCGCATCAATTTGAGCGCGGCGGCCTCTGACATCCGCTCCCGGCGGCGCAACAGCGCGGCAGCGAACGCCTCGACGCGCCCGTCGGTCTCTGGCTGGATGATCGTCACGCCGCCGAGCGGCAGCCCTAGTCTGTCTGCGTGGCCGCGCACCACGTCTGGCACACCAAGCAGGACTGGCTGTGCCAAGTGCTCCGCCACTAGGCGGCCAGCAGCAGTCAGCACGCGCGGGTCCTCGGCTTCCGGCAGCACGACCACGAGCCTGCGCCCCCGCACTGCTGCGCTGCATCGTTCAACTACGGTCACAAGGCCACCACGACAAGAGCGACAACGACGGTTGTGCTGGTTCTACGCCAGCAGCCCGCGCGCGACTATATCCCCATTGCTGCGGGTGGCTGAGGCTTGCTCCGATCACGCCGCCAACGCATGGTGCCGGCGATTAGCAATCGCAGGGGGACCGCGACCATGGCCATCCACAATCCAATCGTCTTCGGCATCGGCATTGCTGCGTTGATCGCCGGTTTTATGCTGTGGCGATGGGCCAGCCGCAACAGCGTCAACCTGAAGGGTGCGGCGCTGAGCACGGCGATATCAACGGCGCGCAGTGGCAAGATCCCGAGTGTGCCGGATGAACTCAAAGGCCATTTCGACAAGGTCGCCGGCGCTGGCTCGCACACCGAGCGCGCCAAGGTGGTCGGCGGCACTGTCGCGCGCCATTTCATGGCCAAAGTCGTTGGGCTCGCCGGGCTGGTGGGTGTCCTCGCAGGCATCGCCATGATCGCCGCCGGTGTGTTTTGGAAATAGGGACGGCGCAATGGCACCCGCATTGACCATCGACTACCACCCTGTTCCGTTACCGGACTTCCAGGAGTACCCGCTCGACGCCATGCGGCGCCGCGCGGCGGACTTCACCGCCAACCTGCGGCGCCGCCACACCGTGCGCGACTTTGCCCCACGCGCGGTCCCACGCGACATTATCGAAACCTGCCTGCAAGCGGCGCTGTCGGCCCCCAGCGGTGCCAATCACCAGCCGTGGCACTTCAGCGTGATCGGTGATGCGTCGCGAAAAGCCCGCATCCGCGCTGAGGCCGAGATCGAGGAGCGTGCGTTCTACGAGGGCCGCGCCGGAGCGGATTGGATCAAAGCGTTGGCCCCGCTCGGCACTGATCCGTCGAAGCCGTTTCTTGAGATCGCGCCGTGGCTGATCGTGATCTTCGGTGCACGCAAGAGCCGCAGCGCCGATGGTGTGCTGCGCAAGAATTACTACGTGCCCGAGAGCGTCAGCATCGCCGCTGGCTTTCTGATTGCAGCCCTGCACACCGCCGGCCTGGTGACCTTGACCCACACGCCCAGTCCGATGGGCTTCCTCAACGAAATCTGCAGACGGCCGGCCGAGGAAAAGCCCTATATTCTCTTGGTGACCGGCTATCCCGCCGTGGGCGCGACGATTCCGCGGCATGCGATGGAGAAAAAATCTCTCGCCGAGGCGGTGACGTTTTTTGAGTGAGAGCGGGCGGCCGGCCAACCTGCCTGCCGCCCGCACCATTATTACTTCGGCAACAGGACCGTATCGACGACATGGATGACGCCATTGGTGGCCGCGATATCGGCAGTGACCACGGACGCATCGTTGATCTTGACACCCGACATCGCATCAACGGCGATTTCGGTGCCCTGAACCGTCTTGGCGTTCATCTTCTTGCCAGCGATGTCAGCGGCCATCACCTTGGACGGCAACACGTGATAGGTCAGGATCGACGTGAGTTTGGCCTTGTTCTCAGGCTTCAGCAGGTCCTCGACAGTGCCCTTTGGCAACTTGGCAAACGCGTCGTCTGTGGGGGCGAACACGGTAAACGGGCCTGCGCCCTTCAACGTCTCGACCAAACCAGCAGCTGTGACCGCCGCGACCAAAGTCTTGAATGTGCCCGCGCCAACGGCGGTATCAACGATATCTTTCATGTGGGCTTACGCTCCTGTTGACACGGCAAGCCTTTCGCCGCGCCGGCGTGTTCCGCCTACCGCGCCATGGGGGGCACCGCATCTGTTGTTCAGCTTTGAAAATGCAATCAATCGAAATGAACCAAGCAGCCTGCGCTGTATTGGTCTGAATTTCCCAGTTTGATCACGACATGAAAACGCACCACGAACGCGATTGGACCTAAAAAAAGGACGCAACCGGTCAACAAATAAATTCAATAAAAATGAAAATCATACTTGAATTCAAATTCAGAAACCCCAGGGCGCGGCGCGGGCGGACGATGCACCGCCAGCGCCGCGCTTCGTCAGTCTGACCGTTCACGCCGCTGCCGCGTGCACCGCCTCGGTGACGTCGCGAACGAGATCGGCCGGTGTTTCGAGGCCGCAGGACAGCCGTACCAGTCCCTCCGAAATGCCGAGGGCTGTGCGCTCATCGGGTTTGAGCCGCTGATGCGTCGTCGTCGCCGGATGGGTGATCAGGCTCTTTGAATCGCCGAGGTTGTTGGAGAGTTTGATGATCTTCAGCGCATTGAGGAAGCGAAACGCTGCCGCCTTGCCGCCCGCCAACTCGAACGCCACCAGCGTGCTGCCGCCGGTCATCTGCTTTTTTGCGAGCTCCGCCTGCGGGTGATCGGCGCGGCCGGGATAGAGAACTTTTGAGACACCCTGGTTCTTCAAACCCGCCAAGGCATCCGCCACCAGCGCCGTTGTCGCGCACTGTGCGTTGACCCGCAGCTTCAGCGTCTCCAGCCCTTTCAGCATCACCCACGCATTGAACGGGCTCATGCCGACGCCGGTGTGCTTGTAGAACGTGTGCAGCTCTTTGATGTAGGCATCCGAGCCGAGCACGACGCCGCCGAGGCAGCGGCCCTGGCCATCAATGTGCTTGGTCGTGGAATAGACGACGATATCGGCGCCGAGCTTCAACGGCGACTGATAGCAGGGCGTCGCGAACACGTTGTCGACAACCACTTTGGCACCTGCATCGTGCGCGATGTCCGACACCGCTGCGATGTCGACGAGATCGAGACAGGGGTTGGACGGGCTTTCGAAGAACACGGCTTTTGTGTTGGGCCGCATGGCCTTCTTCCATTGGTCGAGATCGCGGCCATCCACCAGTGTGCACGCAACGCCATAGCGCGGCAGCAGATCGTGCACGACATAGAGGCAGGAGCCAAACAGCGCGCGGGCGGCAACCACATGATCACCAGCCTTGAGGAAGCACATCAGGCTGGCGGTCACGGCCGCCATGCCGGAGGCCGTCGCCCGGGCACCCTCGGCACCTTCAAGCAGCTTCATCCGCTCCTCGAACATGGCCAAGGTCGGGTTGGCATAGCGCGAATAAATAAAGCCACCGCCGCTTTCGTCCTTGAAACGGGCTTCGGCTTGCTCGGGGCTGTCATAGACATAGCCTTGCGTCAGGAACAGCGCTTCCGACGTCTCAGCGAATTGCGAGCGCAGAACGCCGCCGTGGACCATGTTGGTCTCCAGGCCGACGGGCGTGTCGGGAAGATTTGGCTTAGCCATGTGCACGCTCTTTTGTTTGCGCTTTCCGACTCCGCTAAGGCGGAGCCGGCCGGAAGGCGCGGGCTGGTCGCACCCGCTCTGCCGGGCACACAGACAACAAAAAACCCGGCTCCAGAGTGCTTGCCCTCGCTTCGAGGGCCAAGCACACCGATCCGGGCGCGCACGGCCCTTTAGCGAGTTATTTAACGTGGCTGCAAGCCGGCCGGCCAAATCACCACGTTTCTGTTTGCGCCTTCCGACTTCCGTAACCGGGAGCCGGCCGGAAGGCGCAAAAAGAAAAAAGAGAAGATGGAATGGCGCGAGAGACGGGACTTGAACCCGCGGCCTCCGCCGTGACAGGGCGGCGCTCTAACCAGCTGAGCTACTCCCGCAATTCCATACGACGCGGCCACCAGAGTGGTTTGCGTGTCACGGTGCTCGATTACGGGTTTCACAATATGAAGTCAAGGTGGCGTTGCTGCCGCTTTGGCGCAACCTAAGGGCTCTCCCGGTCAAGCCCTGCAAGCGGCCTTTGCCGGATCGCACCAACTGCCTTATCCTCCGTCTACCCACTTGGAGGAAGTGCCTATGACAACGCGCTCGACAGCAAAGACCTGGGGCTCCGTCACTCGCAACCTCCACTGGGTCAGCGCGATCGTCGTTCTGGGGTTACTTGGCCACGGGTGGTGGATGACGCATATGGCGGTCCGCGAGGTGCGGCTCTGGCACTACGGCTTGCATGGTTTGATCGCGGTTTACTTTGCGCTGCTGCTGGCGCTCCGCATCGTCTGGCGGCTGGGCGAGGCAACGCCCCACCAGCCCGATGGCACGCCCGACTGGCAAAAATTTGCGGCGCATGGAGCCCACATCGTGCTCTACCTCTTGATGATCGGTTTGACGGTCACCGGCTACATGCTGTGGAGCAGCTTCCCGCCGCGGTTTGATGCGGTTCGCGGTGTGCCCTTCGACTACAGCCTGTTCGGCCTGTTCAAGCTGCCCGGCATGCATGCCGCCGGCAATCGCGAGATTTCGAAATACTGGGAAAACCTACACGAGTGGCTATCGCACGCCATGCAACTGCTGCTGCTCATCCATGTCGCCGCTGCGCTGTGGCATCAGTTTGTCAAACGCGATACGATCCTTGCGCGCATGACGCATGGCCGCGCATAGCGGCGAGGCCCCGCGCGCAACCGGAGGAGACCACTCATGATGTATATCGAAGGGTTTGTCGCACCCGTGATGGCCGCCGACAAGGAAGCCTATCGCGCGTTCGCCGCCAAAATGGCACCGCTGTTTCAAGAGCACGGGGCCACCCGCGTTGTAGAGAATTGGGGCAGCGACGTGCCGCGCGGCAAGACCACTGACTTCTGGGGTTCGGTGAAATGCGAGGAGGGCGAGGTCGTCGTGTTCTCGTGGATTGAGTGGCCGTCCAAGGCCGTGCGCGATGCCGCCTGGCCGAAGATCGAGACTGACCCACGCATGCGTGACATGAAAATGCCCTTCGACGGCAAACGCATGATCTTCGGCGGCTTTGAGACCATCGTCGATACAGCGCGGCGGGGCTGATGCCGCGCGCGCCGCTGTCGACAGCGCCGCCGGTCCCGCCGCAGCGGCCAACGATATTGCAGATTATTCCCAAGCTCGAAACGGGTGGCGCGGAGCGGACCGTTGTCGAGGTGTGCGCGGCGATCACCCGTGCTGGCGGGCGCGCGCTCGTCGCGGCCGAAGACGGCCGCATGGCCGCCGATGTCCGCGCAGCAGGTGGCGAGATCATCACCCTGCCGATGGCGAGCAAAAACCCGGTGCAGATCGCCGCCAATGCGCGCCGGCTGTTCCAGCTCATCACGTCCGAAAACATCGATCTCCTGCACGCGCGCAGCCGTGCGCCCGCCTGGAGTGCGCTGATGGCGGCGCGGCGCGCGGGCGTGCCCTTCGTGACGACCTACCACGGGGCCTACAGCGAGCGCGGCCGTCTCAAAAGGCTCTACAATGGCGTGATGGCGCGCGCCGACCGCATCATCGCCAACTCGGAATTCACCGCCAACCTCATCCGCACCCGCTACGGGACCGACAGCGCGCGCATCGTGGTGATCCATCGGGGTATTGATCCCGCGGTTTATGATCCAGAGGCCATGGCACCGGAGCGGCTCGACACACTGCGCGCAGCTTGGGGACTTGTTGCTGGCACACGCGTTGTTTTAGTGGCCGCGCGGCTGTCCCCGCAGAAGGGCCAGTCCGTCGTCATCGACGCGGCTGGACGCCTCGGCCTCGCATTTCCTGGCGGCATGACCGCCACCACGCCGGTCGCCATCATCCTCGCAGGCGACGCGCAGGGCCGCGACGACTACGTGCGCCAACTTGATGCCCAGATCGCCACACACCGGCTCGGCGGGATCGTCAAACGGGTCGGCCACGTCTCCGATATGGCAGCGGCCTATGCGCTGGCACACGTTGCCCTGCTGCCGTCGATTTTGCCGGAAGCCTTCGGGCGCGCATCGATCGAAGCACAGGCTTCAGGCGTACCGGTCATTGCCACGCGTCTTGGCGCGCCGCCGGAAACCGTCCGGGCGGTGCCCGATGTGCCGGCTGGAACTGAGACCGGCTGGCTGGTGCCGCCAGGTGATGCCGACGCTCTCGCCGGCGCGCTGGCAGAGGCGCTGGCACTTTCGCCGGCGGCGCATACGGCTTTGGCCCAGCGCGCGCGCCTGAATACGACGAAAAACTTCACGTTGGCGCGTCTGCAATCCCAAACCGTCGCCGTCTATGACAGCCTGCTTGGCACGCATTTGGCGGATCATTTCAACAGCGCCATGGGGTCAGACCGAAGGGTCTGACCCATTGTTGTAAGTCAACCGGCGGCCCGGACCTGCAGCCATGTCATCTGGCAGGACAACACAGCATGCAGGCCGGCGCCTTTGGCAGCGCTCGGACCGCCGGGGCGCGCCGCCTCCTGACCGCGTGCAGCGCTTCTTTACGCCCCGCGTGCTTTCCGGAGTCTCAACGCATTCCGCTGGCCGGGGCAGAAGTGATGTCTGGCGGAGGAAGGGTTATGCGTGGGGCGCGACCCGCCACAGCCAATCATGCTGCAGCACGCGCGGCCCTGAGCCGTGCGAAATCCTCGCCCGCGTGGTGGCTGGACCGGGTGAGTGGCGTGGCCGCAACCAGCAGAAAGCCCTTGGTCTTGGCGATGCGCGCGTAGCTCTCGAACGCCGACGGTTCGATGAAGGCCTTCACTTCGGCATGCTTGCGCGTCGGCTGCAGATACTGGCCGATGGTCATGAAGTCGACGTTGGCTGATCTCAGATCATCCATCAGTTGCAGCACCTCGTCACGGGCTTCGCCCAGACCGACCATGATGCCGGATTTGGTGAACATCTGCGGATCGAGTTCTTTCACCCGCTGCAGCAGCCGCAGCGAATGAAAATAACGCGCACCCGGCCGGATCTTGAGGTAGAGCCCCGGCACCGTTTCGAGATTGTGATTGAACACATCGGGCCGCGCTTCGACGACCATCTCAAGCGCGCCGTCCTTGCGCAGGAAATCCGGTGTCAGCACCTCGATGGTGGTCTTCGGATTAGCGCGGCGAATGGCGGTGATCGTCTCCGCGAAGTGGCGCGCGCCACCGTCGGCCAGATCATCGCGGTCCACTGACGTGATCACCACGTGATGCAAACCAAGCTTGGCAACGGCGTCGGCAACGCGCCGCGGCTCATCGGTGTCGAGCGCCTTCGGCATGCCGGTCGCCACGTTGCAGAATGCACAGGCGCGCGTGCAGGTATCGCCCATGATCATCATGGTGGCGTGCTTCTGCGACCAGCATTCGCCGATGTTGGGGCATCGCGCCTCCTCGCAGACCGTCACCAGCCCGTGCGCTTTCACAATCTCGCGGGTCTCGTTGTAGACGGGCGAACTGGGCATACGCACGCGAATCCAGTCCGGCTTTTTGAGCAGCGGCGTGTCGGGCCGTGCCGCCTTCTCGGGATGGCGGGGGCGCGCGGCGTCGGTGGATGCGGACTTGTCGTAGACGGTAACCATCGTTGCTCCGTTGCCGCAGCGGAAGGCATACGACACCCTGCAACATGCCCGCCCAACCGCGCTAAATCAAGCTGTCGAGGCGCCGCGGGTTAACACCGGGACGCACGCCCCGCTCTCACAGCATGGCCAGTCCGCGCGGGCCCTTCGGTGCAGGAAAGGCCTGTTCAAGCTCGGTCAAGTCGCTTGCATCAAGCTTGACGCCGAGCGCCGCCGCGTTGGCGCGAACATGCGCCAGATTGGTCGCCTTCGGGATCACCACCACGCCCGGCTGCCGCAGCAGAAACGCCAGCGCAATGGCCGCCGCCGTCACGTTGTGCTTCTTAGCCAGTGTGGCCAGCACTGGCTTATCCAAGATATCGCCCTGGCCAAGCGGCGAGTAGGCCATCACCATGACGCCAGCCTTGCGGCACTCACCGAGCAGCTGCCACTCGATGCCGCGCTCACCCAGATGATACAAAACTTGGTTCGACGCACACGCCGCGCCGCCGGGCACGTGCGCCAACGTCGCCATCTCATCCACATCGAAATTGCTGACACCCCAGCCGCGGATCTTGCCTTGTGCCTTGAGCGCTTCAAATCCCGCAACGGTTTCCGAGAGCGGATGACTCCCGGCCCAATGCAGCAGATAAAGATCGAGCCGGTCCGTGCCGAGCCGCTTCAAACTGCGTTCGCAGGCAGCGATGACACCCGCACGTGACGCGTTGTGCGGATAGACTTTGCTCACGAGATAAATCTCGTCGCGCCGTCCGGCCAAGGCTTTGCCGACGATCTCCTCGGCACCACCCTCGCCGTACATTTCCGCCGTGTCGATCAGTTTGAGGCCCAGATCGACGCCGAGTTGGAGCGCTGCGATTTCATCTTTCGCGGCCGAACCGCGCTCGCCCATGTGCCAGGTGCCGAGACCGAGGGCGGGGATGACGGTGCCGGACTTAAGCGTGACGGTTTGCATGCCAACGTCCTCACCGCTTGTTGTTGATCTGCGCTTGCCAGAAGCCATCGCCCGCTTCACGCGCGGCTTTGGCGCAATCACCGGCACAATCAATCCACGTACCGTTGGGCATCTCAATTTCCTTGAACACAAATGTGTTGATCGACACATCGCGCGTCTTGAGGCGAACGGCTCCGCCGCCGCGTACGCCCGCCACCTCGGTCGAACCGCTGCCGACGATCACACGCGGGTGCTGGCTCTGATACCAGAGCGCAAAAGCGAGGAACCCAAGCATTGCTGCAATAACCATCGCAGGCCAGATATTCGATGGCATCAGGCGGTCTCCGCGAAGGCCGTGAACGTAGACGACAAGACTATCCATTAACGCGACATCTCGCCATGGGGGCAGACCCATGGGTCTGACCCAAAGTCGCGTCCTGCAACGCCTCGGCATTCACACCGCGCGCTGCCGTCCTAAATCCTCACCTTGCGCGCGGCTCGACCCAGTATGCTATGGGGACAACGCCATGGGTCTCCCCACATATCGGTGTCACTGAACCCAATGAACTACCGCCACGCCTACCACGCCGGAAACTTTGCCGATGTGCTCAAACACATCGTGCTGATGCGCTGTCTCGTCCATCTGCGCCGCAAAGAAGCGCCGTTCCGCGTCATCGACACCCATGCTGGTGGTGGCAGAACCCGTCTCGATCAGGCAGCGGCAACAGCAACCGGCGAGTGGCAACAAGGGATCGCCAAGCTGTTTGGTCCCGCCGCACCGCCGCTGCCGCCCGATGTCGCCGAATTGCTGGCCCCCTACCTCGACGCGCTGCGCGCCGAAAACCCTGACGGAGGGTTGAAAGTCTACCCTGGCTCGCCGGTGCTGGCGCGCGCGATGCTGCGGGCAGGCGATACGCTGATCGCCAACGATTTGCACCCCGAAGACGCGGCCACACTGCGCGCGCTGTTCGGCAAGGACAGAGCCTGTAAGGTATTAGCTGGCGACGGCTATCTGGCACTCAAAGCCGCGTTGCCGCCCAAGGAACGGCGCGGTCTGGTCCTGATCGACCCGCCGTTCGAAGTGCCTGGCGAACTGGTCCGCATGACTGACGCTCTCACCGAAGGGCTGGCCCGCTTCCAGACCGGCACCTACCTCCTGTGGTACCCCATCAAGGACGAAAAGCCGATTGCCCGGTTCCATCGGGGCGTGTCGGAGGCGGCCAGCGCCGCACGCGTCGAGGCGCCACTCAAGATCGAGTTGCTGCTGCGCCCGGCGCGTAATCCGCTCATTCTTAATGGCTGCGGACTGGTTGTTGTCAATCCGCCGTTTACGCTTGAGCGCGACCTGCAGACGTTGCTGCCGGAGCTCGCCAAGCATCTGACAGATCACGATAAAGGGGCGTTCCGTTTGTCCGCATTGACGCCTTAGACGGCGCCTGATCAGAGCCAAGCCCCGTCAATCCGCGTGCAGATTTGGCGCCGGTCCGCAAGTCGTTTATGACCAATAAATGACGCTCTGCGAACGATTTATGCAATTTTGACCTTGCGCGTTGTCGAACTATCACTGATATTCGAGACAGTTCGGGCGGCCTATTGCACCCGGCGGAGACTGCTGAGACTGGTTGAGATAGCCTGCGCATGCTTGCCTTTCTCTCTGTGAATGCCTCAGGTTCCCCGATAGCGGGCCAAACTGTTTCGTTTGAACTGGTGGAACCGCCCGGGTCCACCTGGTGAGACATCTGAGGACTTCAGGAGCATCGCATGCGGCAGACCGGTACAGTGAAATTCTTCAATCAAACCAAAGGCTTCGGCTTCATCACACCAGACCAGGGCGGCAAGGACGTTTTCGTCCACATCACCGCTGTGGAGCGCTCGGGCATTGGTTCGCTCGACGAAGGCATGCGCGTCTCGTTTGAGACCGAGCCGGACAAGCGCGGCAAAGGCCCCAAGGCCGTCAACCTGCAAGCCGCCAGCTGATTTCGCAGCTGTTACACGTGTGAATTCGGAGGGGCGGGCTTTGCTCTCCCCTTTTTAATGTTTGGCGTGTGGTCGCGTATTATACGCGTGCCTGCAGCTTGTGCCGGTCGTCCGCTGGGATCGACCTTGCGCACATGGAACACTATTTTGTGTGGTGCTGTAGCCGCCTCAATTGGCAGCGCCCGACGATGGACAGGCGTCCTCAATCACCGCCCCCTGGCCACCCGATCATCATCACTTGCCCCCTCCTCTATCACCGCCCCGTGACGTGCGGCGTTGCTCTTGGGCCGCAGCGCCGCACCCATCCCGCATGCGCCGCGCGCAACCCGGTAGATGCCAATTTCAAGACATGGTTAAAGGGAGGGTGATCCGCCGTCGCGCGGCCGCGTCCCGCTCGGCGCCGTTGCCCCTCTCAATCCTCCCTCGGAGTTTTCCCCATGACCGCCTTCCGCCTATCAGCCGTCACACTCATCGCCGCCGCCGTGTTCACGTTCGCTGCCGTGCCTGCAGCCCACGCCCAGGGTGCTTGCGTCAACAAGGCCGGCGAAGGCACCAACACCACCGTCGACGGCGCCAAGTTCCAAGCCTGGGAAGCCGTGCTGCAAGCCACCGACTGGAGCATCTGGAGCGCCATGATGGCATCCAAGCAAGAAGTCGGCAACGCGCCCGGCATGACCGTCTCGAAGCTGCGCGCGACCTGCAAACCCGGCGGCCTCGGCCAGACCTGCATCGTGCAGGCAACCCTCTGCCGGAAGTAAGCAGAGAAATTCGTTTGGTTAGGCGCGTCTCGGCGCCTTAGCCCGACGTCTCGCCCGCCGGCGCTCATCCAACACTGTCATCCTCGGGCTCGTCCCGAGGATGACATCGTATTTGTAGTTGGCCGCCCCACACCCAGCCCTCACGGCTTCGCCACCACCTTCTGCGGCCACCAGCGTTGCAGCGCACGCGACCACTGGCCGGGCAGGCGCGTCCAGTACTCCCACGACAACGGCCGGTGGCGCAGACGCGCGCTTCTTCGCAAATACTGGCGGTTGTGATAAGTTGCCTGTCGGTATGGAGCTTATCATGGCCAGCCTTCTCCTCGTTCGTGCGCACTGGGACGACACCGCCGCCGTGTGGGTCGCGACCAGTGACGACGTGCCGGGCCTGGTGACGGAGGCCGACACGTTCGAAGCACTCCGCGACAAGGTGCTGGCGCTGGTGCCCGAGCTGATGGCCGAAAACGGCGTTTCCTTCGACGCAAACACGCAGCCGGTCCACATCATTGCCGAGCAGACAGTGCGGGCACCAAGTCCGGCGCTCATCCCCTGATGGCGAGCTATGAAAAGGATGTGCGGCGCATCCTGGCGGAGCACGGATGCACACTTGTGCGCCAGGGAAAGGGCGATCACGAGATCTGGCAGAGCCCCGTTAACAACAGGCGCTTTGTCGTCGACGGCAAGATCAAGTCGCGACACACCGCCAACGCGATCATGAAGCAAGCCGGCATCGATCATCATTTTTGAGCCGCAGCTGCCTTCTGCGGCCACCAGCGTTGCAGCGCACGCGACCATTGGCCGGGCGCGCTTCCCCTCTCCCCGTTCTTCACGGGGAGAGGGTTAGGGGCAGCCGCGAGTTGGAACGATGCAACAACGGCGGTTCATGCGGCCAAAAGTAAAAGCCGGATGCTCGCATCTCACTCGTTGCCGCCCCTCACCCTAACCCTCTCCCCGTTCGCGCGAAGAGCGCGAGCAGGGAGAGGGGATTCACGACTTCGCCGCCACAGCCCTCTGCGGCCACCAGCGTTGCAGCGCGCGCGACCATTGGCCGGGCAGCCGCGTCCAGTAGTCGAGGGATAGCGGCCCACGGCGGAGGCAGGGGTTGCGGGCGACGCGGTCGAGATGGTCGATCTCGGAGAGGATGGGATCGGCGAGTTCGTCGTTGGTGAACCGTTGGTCGATCTCGTCGAGCCGCTCGGCGCAGACGCGCGCGCGCAGGGTGGCGCCAAGCACCAGCACCCACTCGACGTCCCAGATGCGCGCAACCCCGTCCACTCCGGCCGTGACGAGCCGGCGGCCATCCGGCCGCCAGCTCGCACGAAAAGCAGCGCCTTCGTGTGCTTTCAAGACGGCGATCTCTTTGCCCGTCTCAGCATCCCACAGGCGGGCGGTTTGGTCGGATGACGCGGTCACCACGCGTTTGCCATCAGGGCTGAACGAAGCGGCATTCAATCCATAAATATGCGCTGTCAAGACGGCGATCTCTTTGCCCGTCTCAGCATTCCACAGCCGCGCGGTTGAATCTTCCGACGCGGTCACCACGAGTTTCCCATCCGGGCTGAACGAGGCGGCAGTCACGTCACCAGTATGGGCCTTCAAGACGGCGATCTCTTTGCCCGTCTCAACATCCCACAGCCGAGCGGTTTGGTCGTACGACGCCGTTAACACCCGTTTCCCATCAGGGCTGAACGAAGCGGCTTTCACCCAGTGACTATGGCCGTTCAAGACGGCGATCTCTTTGCCCGTCTCAGCATCCCAAAGCCGCGTCGTTGAATCATCCGACGCCGTCACCACCCGTTTCCCATCCGGGCTGAACGAGGCGGCCCCCACGGTGTCAGTATGGGCTTTCAAGACGGCGATTTCTTTCCATTCAGCACTTGGCCCGGACCCCGATCCGGGCTCCCACAGCCGAGCGGTTTGGTCGGATGACGCCGTCACCACCCGTTTCCCATCAGGGCTGAACGAAGCGGCATAGATTGCACCAGTATGGGCTTTCAAGACGGCGATCTCTTTGCCCGTCTCAGCATCCCACAGCCGAGCGGTTTGGTCGGATGACGCCGTCACCACGCGTTTCCCATCAGGGCTGAACGAAGCGGCCCAGAGACCATCAGTATGGGCTTTCAAGACAGTAATCTCTTTGCCCGTCTCAGCATCCCACAGCCGAGCGGTTTGGTCGCCTGACGCGGTTACCACGCGCTTCCCATCAGGGTCGAACGAAGCGGCCCAGAGATGAGCAGTATGGGCTTTTAAGACGGCGATCTCTTTGCCCGTCTCAGCATCCCACAGCCGCGCGGTTCGGTCGGATGACGCGGTCACCACGCGTTTCCCATCAGGGCTGAACGAAGCGGCTCTGACCCAGTCACTATGGGCTTTCAAGACGGCGATCTCTTTGCCCGTCTCCGCATCCCACAGACGAGCGGTTTGGTCGTCTGACGCCGTCACCACCCGTTTCCCATCAGGGCTGAACGAAGCGGCACTCAATCCACGAGTATGGGCTTTCAAGACGGCCATCTCTTTGCCCGTCTCAGCATCCCACAGCCGCGCGGTTTGGTCCCATGACGCAGTCACCACGCGTTTGCCATCAGGGCTGAACGAGGCGGCAAGCACAGAGTTAGTATGGGCTTTCAAGACGGCGATCTCTTTGCCCGTCTCAGCATCCCACAGCCGCGCGGTTTGGTCGTCTGACGCGGTCACCACGCGTTTCCCATCAGGGCTGAACGAAGCGGACCACAGCCGAGCAGTATGGGCTTTCAAGACAATACTAGGGACGGCTGCGCCGTGGGGGATCTCTTTGCCCGGGTCAGCATCCCACAGCCGAGCGGTTTGGTCGTCTGACGCGGTCACCACGCGTTTCCCATCAGGGCTGAACGAAGCGGCAAGCACCAAAGAAGTATGGGCTTTCAAGACGGCGATCTCTTGGCCCGTCTCAGCATCCCACAGCCGAGCGGTTTGGTCGCCTGACGCGGTCACCACGCGTTTCCCATCAGGGCTGAACGAAGCGGCATTCAATCCACCAGTATGGGCTTTCAAGACGGCGATCTCTTGGCCCGTCTCAACATCCCACAGCCGCGCAGTTGAATCGCCCGACGCGGTCACCACCCGTTTCCCATCCGGGCTGAACGAGGCGGCCCAGAGATGAGCAGTATGGGCTTTCAAGACGGCGATCTGTTTTCCGCTCTCAGCGTCCCAGATGCGCGCGGTGTTGTCCAAGCTGGCGGTTACAATGCGGCGGCCATCCAGGCTGAAGGCGGCACGATGGACTACATCGGTATGCCCGCGCAGCGTCCCCTTGAGCCGCGTCATGATCGGCCCGCCTGCGAGCTTACCTTCGAGATTAGTCGAGAACGGTGCCCACGGCACGCTGCCTTGGGCGGGATAGGCCTGCAGCGCGAAGCGCATGCCGCGCTCAAACTGGTGATCGGCATAAGCGCGGGCGGCGAGGCTGGTGTAGACCAAGGTCTCGCGGCGGGCGAGGTCGTGGGACTGCCAGAACACATTCCCCAACATCGCCAGCACCAGCGCCGCGACACCCCACAGCAGGCGTCCGGCGCGCTTTTGGCTTTTGGCCGTCGCCACCTGCGCTATGCGCATATCCTCGAGCTGCTTGGCCTTGTCGCTCTCGCGCGCCTTCTCCGCCTCCTCGCTGGCATTCAGAAACGCCCGCACGAGGTCGGTCAGTTCCGGCCCGTCGGCCTTGCGGGATTTAACCCAGTGCTTGCACACATCCAGCGTGTCGCCGCGCAGCAGCAGCGACTCCGGCCGCCCGCGGGCTTCCCAGCGTGCTGCCAGCTCGCCCTGGCGCGTGTGCTCGCGGATCCACGCGAGATCGAGCTTGAGGGCGCCCTCCAGCGTCTTCAATGCGCGCGAGAATGTCTGGCCCTCGAACATCACGTAGTTGAGCACGCGCATGCGCTCGGGTACCTTGGCGTTATCGACAGCGTGCAGCAGCACCGGGATCAGCCGCTTGCCCTGGCGGAAGGTTTCATCCACCTCCCACTG
This sequence comes from uncultured Alphaproteobacteria bacterium, assembly GCA_963847145.1. Lineage (GTDB taxonomy): Bacteria > Pseudomonadota > Alphaproteobacteria > Rhizobiales > Hyphomicrobiaceae > JABFRJ01. Next base: position 712,672 of record CAWJYN010000004.1, on the reverse strand, counting down.
ACAGATTTCGGACTCAATGCTGTCCGGTGTGATGACGAACACGACGGTGTCGGTCGCAGCGATCAGGTCGCCGATGCGCTTTTTCCAGTCCTCGGCGGCGGCGATGGAATTCTTGTCGAGGCTCGGCTCGAAGCCAAGCAGCTCCAGCCCGCCCTCCAGGTTCTCGGCAAACGCGATATCCTTGCGCGAATACGAGATGAAGACTTTGAGTTTGCCCGCCTCCGGTCGGACGAGCTTGCCTGCCTCGGCGCGCGCCACCGCCCGCGCCCTGCTTTACAGCAAGCGATTGCGCCTCGGACTCTGGCTGCTTCCGGGCCATCCCCGCGCGCACCCCGTGAACATCTCTCCAGTATGGAGATAGTCAATCACAGGAGAGCGTCATTCGGCAACGGGATTGACAACAGATGAGCCGCATTTGCGTCGCGCTGTCTTACCTTTCGTCGTTCCGGCGCAGGCCGGGATGACGAGTGAGAAAGGTCGCAATGCCGTCCGGATTGTTGCCGGACTCCATCTCAATAGAACACCAGCACCCCGGCTGATCCCATCCCGGCGACGAGCCACCAGAATTCCTGCTGTACGCGCCGTTTGCCGACGCGGAACAGCACCGGGAACAGCCGCCACGGCACGCCGCGCATCCAGGCGACCATCAGCCCCAGCGCTAAGCCAAGCCCACCCGCCATCAAGCCGTTGACCAGCACCACCGGCGCGCTGCCCGGCGAGGCCGCCACATCGACCGCGATAAAGCTGACGAGCGCCACCACGATCACCAGGACCGCGTGCATCATCCATCTGAGAAAGCGGCGCATGGGGCGAAGCCCTCCGGCGGTACGAGGATGCACTCAGCTTAGCGAACGCCCGTTAAGGCCTCTTTAACGCTGTCGCAGGGCACTTCCCTTTTCCCCACGTGGGGAGAAGGGTAAGTCAGCGGCGAGGTGCAAGGCTCACTACCCGAACACCCGCTCCGCCGCGCTCACCACCACCTGGGCCCGCAGCCCAGCCAAAATCGCGTTGAGGTGGGCGATGTCGTAGACTTCGAGATCGATCAGCATTTCGGTGAAGTCCGGCGCGCGGCGCACCATGCGCAAGCTGTCGATGTTGCCATCGGCCTCGCCGATGACGGTTGCCACTTTGGCCAGCGAGCCCGGTGCATTGACGACGGTGACACTGAGCCGCGCCGGAAACCGCTCCGGCTTTTCGGGGTCCACATCCCACGTCACGTCGATCCAGCGCGCTTGCTCGAAGTCTTGCAGGCGCGGCGAATGGATTTGAAAAATCCGCACGCCGCCGCTGCCATCGAGCACGCCGACCACGCGGTCACCTGGCACCGCGCCGCCCTCCTCGATGGTGACGTTGATATCGTTGCGCAACCCGCGCAATGGAATGCCGACTGCGGCGGCTGCCGCCGCAACGGGAGCATCGCCCCCGCCATTGGCCGCCGCCGCCGCCGCCGTGCGTGCTGCAGCGCTCGATGATCCCGGCAACCGGAACTTCAGCCCAAACCCCTTAGCAAGCCCGAACCAGCCCTCGTCGCTACCGGCCACCGAGTAGCGCGCCTTGGGGCGCATGTCGGCCACGCCTTCAGGATGCAGGTTAGCGCCCGGATGCATCGCGGCAATCACCTCGAGCGCCGGCAACTCCGCGCGGCCGACGGCCACCGCGACATCGTCACCCGTCTTGTGTCCCAACGTCACCGCCACACCGCGCAGCAACTCCATGTCGCACGGCACATGCGCTTGCGCCGCCGCCGCCACCAGCAAGCGCCGCCCGAGCTCGATCAGTTGCCGGCGCTCCGCCTCGCGGTTGGCGCGGCGGATCGACGACCGCGCGCGCCCCGTCACCGCGATCTGCTCCCAGGCGGCCGGCGGCGCATGATCTTTCGCGGTCAGCACTTCGACCTCGTCGCCATTGCGCAATTGCGTTGTCAGCGGCAGCGGGCGGCCGTTGACGATGGCGCCGACGCAATGGTCACCGACATCGGTATGCACGCCATACGCAAAGTCGATCGGGGTTGCGCCACGCGGCAACGCGATAATGCGGCCCTTCGGCGTGAAGCAGAACACCTGATCGTGGAACAGCTCAAGCTTGGTGTGCTCGACGAATTCCTCCGGCACACTGCCTTCGCGCAGCGTATCGACCAGATGGCGCAGCCAGCGATAGGGGTTCTCCTTGGCTGGAGGCCCGACGGTTGGCTCGGTGGCCGCCGTCACATCAAGGGCAGCGCCGGACGCCTCGAGCCGGTCTTTGTAGAGCGCGTGTGCGGCGATGCCGAGTTCGGCCACGTCGTGCATGGCGCGCGTGCGGATCTGCATCTCGACGCGTTGATTGCGCGGCCCGATGATCGTTGTGTGGATCGACTGGTAGTTGTTCTGCTTGGGCGTCGAGATGTAGTCCTTGAAGCGGCCGGGCACACTGCGCCAATGAACGTGCGCGATGCCCAAGGTCCGGTAGCAGGTGTCGGTCGTATCCACGATGACGCGGAACCCATAGATATCCGAAAGCTGCTCCAAACTGATCTGCTTGTTCTGCATCTTGCGCCAGATGGCATAAGGCTTCTTCTCGCGGCCCGAGACCTCGGCCGCAATTCCCGCCTCCGCCAGCCGCGCCGTCAGCAGCGGCCCGATCTCTTCGACGATGCCGGCGTTGCGGGCTCTCAGTTCGGTGAGTTTTGACACCAGCGTCGCGTAGGCATCTGGGTAGAGCCACTTGAAGGAGAGATCCTCCAACTCCTCGCGAAAGCTTTGCATACCCATGCGGCCAGCCAGCGGGGCATAGATCTCCAGCGTTTCTTCCGCATTGCGGCGGCGGCTGTCGGGGCTGTTGTGCTGCAAGGTCCGCATGTTGTGCAAACGGTCTGCGAGCTTGACCAGCAGCACCCGCACGTCGGTCGAAATGGCGATCAACAGCTTGCGGAAACTTTCGGCCTGCTGCGCCTTTTTGCTCGCAAGGTCGAGCCGCATGATCTTGGTGAGGCCGTCGACCAAGCCGCGGATCTCGATGCCGAAGGCGTGCTCGATCTCGTCGGGTGTCACATTGGTATCTTCGACAACATCGTGCAGCAGCGCTGTGGCGATGGTGGCGTCGTCGAGCTTCAGATCGGTGAGGATCGCCGCTACTTCGAGCGGATGGGAGAAATAGGGATCGCCATTGTTGCGCTTGACGCCGGCGTGCGCCTTCATCGCGTAAACGTAGGCCTTGTTGAGCAGGCCTTCGTCCGCGTTGGGGTTGTAATTCAGCACGCGCTCGGTGAGCTCGTACTGCCGCATCATGGCCTGCCTCGCGTGTTGGGCGGAAAAAGGCCCCGGCTACCCCAAGGCAGCCCGAGCCTGAGATCACTGTGACGGGGAAATTCGGGACAGTCACCCATTTCCGCGTTGTTGGTCGCTGCAATAAAGTGCCGACAGGAAAATGGGTAGCTGTCCCGAATTTCTGGTTCCGAGTTTCAGTCCCGAAACTCGCCCAAAAGACCAATGGCGCGCCGGTTGCCAGGCGCGCCATCCGAATGATCGACGGGTGGCCGACCGGTTACCCGCGGCCGTTGCCAGACGGACCGTTGCCCGCTGCCGACGGTTCGGTCGGCGTCATGCTCTCCATGCCGCGCAACAGTTGTTCCTCGGTCATCACATCGACCGCGTTGTCGGCCGACTGATCGTCGCGGCCGAGCATAGGGCGGCGATCCTGCACCATCCGCGGTGCGGCACCTTCTTCCGGCTCGTCGACTTCGACGTTCTTCTGGATCGAGTGGATAAGCCCCTCGCGGAGATCGTCGGCGGGCACCGTGCGCTCGGCAATTTCCCGCAAAGCCACGACAGGGTTTTTGTCGTTGTCGGGATCGACGGTCATGGCGGAACCTGACGCCAGCGCGCGAGCGCGATGCGCGGCCACCAGCACCAGCTCAAATCGGTTAGGAACCTTATCGACGCAATCCTCTACGGTCACTCGAGCCATGTTTCACCTTACGGTTCAGGGTTGCGAAGATTTCAGGTGGCTGGCAGTCAGGCGTTGTCCTGGTGTCGTCACTTTAGCGCGAGTGCTGCGCCCGGACTGTATGGAAGCTGCGGCTTGGAAGAAGCTTCCCGCTCCGCAAAATCCGCTTTTCTCCACGTTGGTTCACTTGGATGGAACATCTCCAACAGAGAACGCCACGGAACTGCCGCCCATGGTTTCGCGTTCTTTGCCATGATCGTCCCAAGATTGCAAGCCGCGACTTACGGCACAATCCAACAGGCTGATGGGGCGCGTCTCCGCGCCACTCAGCCGCCCTACACAACCCTCCCGCCATCAATGCAAAGCTCAGCCCTGCAGGTTGATAAGAAGCCCTTCAGCGCCGTCATCCACCACGGCAGGGCGGCGACGGCCGCACACCACTGACAAATGGCCTCAACCACTGTCCTCCACCATTTGCCGAATGCCGCTCATGTGCTGCCTCAGACCGGGCCGATTGAGCAACGCTGTCACCCCTAGCCCAAGCACCGGATGGCGCCAATGCGGCGCCACACGTGATAGCGGCAGCAGCACAAAGCCGCGCCGATGGGCCTCGGGATGAGGAAGCTGCAACTGGCCTGCCCGGCGCGCGCCCGGACGGCGCCGCCACCCCAGCACGACCCCGGCGTCAATGAGATCCAGATCAAGCGGACGCGGTCCCCAATGCGGCCCCCGCCGGCGACCGGCCTCGCGCTCCAACCGCTTCAGCCCTCGCAAGGCGGCCGCCGGTGCAACGTTGAGTTGGACCAGCGCCACCGCATTGACAAAGTGCGCTTGCCAAGGCCCACCAATTGGACGGGTCATGAATTTTTCTGATACCACCTTTATGTGCAGACCGATGCCCGATAGCTTTACCAATGCGGTTGACAGTGCTTGCACTGGAGTCCCCCATGGGCCCGACGCATTGCTGCCCAATGCAACCAACCCGCTTCGCCCGACGACGCGGACCTGTTGCCTGCGTAAAAGTGTCCCATCGCGTGGAAGGCGATAATCAGTGGCGGTCGATCTGGGGGCCATTGTCATATTCACCTGAGCCGGTAATCAGCAATAATACGCGCCGCGCTGCAGTGCAACATAACAATAAAACCCATGTGCACTCAAGTAACTCCGGCCAGGACATTCCACGCCGTATCCGGTGCCGACGACCGAGATATTCCGCGTCAACGCCGCCAAGAGACTTATTCTTCGCCCTAATTCCGGCTGGGCAGAACAAGTGCTTTGCCTCGCGCAACCCGTTGCACACGCACGATACCTGTGCAACGTTGCAGCGCGGTGCGAGCGTTCGACAAGCGTTTCGATTTCCCGGAATAGAATGTGTCCATTAGCGCCACTCTATTTGACGCCTCATTTCAAGCAACGAAAAAAGGATTTCAAAATGCACTTTTATCAAACCGAGCGAATTGCAATATTCGTAGACGGAGCTAATTTATATGCGACGGCAAAGGCACTCGGCTTTGACGTCGATTATAAAAAGTTGCTTGGATTATTCAGATCCAAAGGTCAACTCGTTCGCGCCCTTTATTACACTGCGCTTGCTGAGGATCAGGAATACTCATCAATCCGGCCGCTGGTTGATTGGTTAGACTACAACGGCTTTACGATGGTCACGAAGCCAACGAAGGAATTCACCGATAGCCTTGGGCGCCGCAAGATCAAAGGCAACATGGATATCGAACTGACCGTTGACGCCATGCGGATGGCCGATGTGGTGGACCACATTGTTCTGTTTACGGGTGATGGCGACTTCCGGGCACTCGTTGCAGCGCTGCAGCTCAAAGGCAAGCGCGTCAGTGTCATCTCGACGTTGCAAACTCAGCCGGCGATGGTTGCTGACGAACTCCGCCGCCAGGCCGATCAATTCATTGATATTGCTGATCTTGAAGGGTCGATCTGCCGCGATGTCGCGCCGCAGCGTGCGCCACGCGAAGTTGGCCGTGAGGCTGGCGACGTTGTGCCAGGGCCGATCGTTGAACGCCGCTCGTCGGTCAGCCGGCCAACCACCCGCCGCGTCGCACCTATCGCCAGCGGTCCGGCTTCGGCCAGCACGCTTGACTTCCCCGAGCCGTCCGACACCAAATAAGCGGCGCTCAAGTGTGCATCGGTGGCGTGCGGGGTTTGAAAGGCGGGTCAGCGTCGCGTAGACCGCCGATACAGGGTGTAATCGCGGGGCGCAACTTTGGGGAGCAACCTCTCCGCGCATTTCTTTCTCAGCATCGGTCGACTACGGCGCTGATGCGCTTTGGACCCACCGAGCATGTTACGCGTCGCATTGCGCGAGCACGACAGATACCGCTTTCTGGCACCTCTGTGCTTAAGGGCTGGCGACGCCAGAGCGTTGCACAGACCAGCGACGCAGTCATCTTCTTCCGAGCATCCACCTCATGCCCCCTGCGCCCGCACCCGCCGCTGCGACCGAGGCGCCGCACGATTGTGCACTGTGCCCGCGGCTCGCCGCCTTCCTCGTGGAGCAACGCGCCGCTGAGCCCGGCTGGCACAACGGACCCGTCTGCTCGTTTGGCTCTCGAGATGCCCGCCTGCTCATCGTCGGCTTGGCGCCGGGGCTGAAAGGCGCCAACCGCACCGGCCGTCCCTTCACGGGCGACTATGCCGGCGATCTGCTCTACGCCACGCTCGGTGCGTTTGGATTTACGCGTGGCCAGTTCGCGGCCCGGCCGGACGATGGTCTGATCCTCGTCGATTGCTTGATCACGAACGCCGTGCGCTGCGTGCCGCCTGAAAATAAACCGACGCCGGCCGAGATCGCCACCTGCCGACGCTATCTCACCGCTCGCATAGCGGACTTGCCCAACCTAAGAGCCATTGTTGCGCTTGGCCGCATCGCGCACACGTCAACGATTGCCGCGCTCGGCATGAAGCAGAAAGACGCACCGTTCGGCCATGGTGCCGTCCACACCGTGCGGCCGGGGCTGCAGATTTACGACAGCTACCACTGCTCGCGCTATAATACGAACACCGGCGTGTTGACGCCAGACATGTTCCGCGCCGTTTTCGCAACCGTCCGAAGCTCGCTCGGCACATGACGAGTGTCCGATATCAGCTTAGACCGCGTGCGCCGTGTGCCTACGCCACATCGCGGCGCCGGGCCTTGGCTGCGGCCAGTGTTCCGCCGGCCTCCGGCTTGCGTGTGTCCTCTAAGGCGCCATCGCGCTCCGCGGCCATTTTGGCGGCAAGGGCGCGCAATTTTTGGACCGGCTCCGGCTCTTTGCCGACCGCATCTGGTGCAACCGCCACCGCGCTCGCGGCACTTGCGCCCCGGCTGGCTGGCGGAGTGCCTGATGCTAGTACCTTACCGCCGCTCTGAAGGTTCTGGGCGGCGCGTGCATCAAACAGTTCATCGGCAATCATCAAGGCTGCCATGAGCATCAGACGCTCGTCGCCGACGTGGCCGATTTCGGCGCGCAAATGCTCGACCTTGCTCTTCACGAAGCCGGCTAGTTCGACGAGCCTGTCCTCTTCGCCGTCGTCGCAGACGAGGCGGTAGGTCCGGTCATTCAGTGTGATGGCTACCTGCCCCATCGATCGCCCATGTCCATCGTGTCCCGCGCTGACGTTGTGCAACACCGCGTCTTCGCGACTTAGTCCTTGCCGTCAAGCAAACCATGCAGTCTATCGGCGATCCAGGCAATGCGATCGGTGACGGCGCTGAGGCGGGCCTCCAGTTCACTGATCCGCGCTTCGGCATCCGCGAGCTGGCGGAGGAGGTCGTCACGGTTTGGTTCAGCTACCGGCGGAGTCGAGGGCACGGTCTGAGGTGCGTTTTGGGCAGCGCGCGCGCGCGGAGCCGCCGTCTTTTTTGGCGCGCGGGCAGATGCCGCGGCCAGGGTTCGGCCCGGCGACCGGCTCGGCATCGCTGGGGCTCTGATCTTGCTCTTGCGCCGCGTCGTCATTGCCGCCGGCTCCTGGCCCACGATCCCAGCCGCCGCGCACGACGCGGCAACTCTCTGATTCGTCTGACACTCTCAACCGATGGCCGTCGTTAACGTGCCTTGCTGCCGCACTCAAGTTCGGAGGCGGGTTTGCTGCACCGTCACCGGATGGGTGGTGCTGAAAGACAACTTTTCAATACTGATTTTCAACAGCAATTGCGAAACACAGTTCCGTGCGCGGCGCATCACGCACATCTCCCGTCACATTCCCGGGATGCATGCTGGGCACAGCCTGGGCGCTTACTGCTCTGAGCCAAACAGGTTCTTGGTGCCGAGCTTGCGGAACAACTGTTTGACGACATTCTCGTCGCGCGCCGAGTTCGGCGTCTGATTAGTCGAGAAGTTGATCACTTTCCCGTCCTTGAGACCGTACTGTGACACGCGCTCAACGGCGCCCAACGGCGTGAAAGAAACCGCGAGCACCTTGCGGTCGGTTTCCTGCGGCTTGAAAAACGCGGTCTGTGTTTCGGTCGACGAAATGTAATAAAGCGTCTGCGCACCGTTGAGCGTCGCCGTCGTCGTCGGCGACCCGAGCAAGCCCATCACCTGGCCGTTGCTCATGCCGGTTTGAACCTGCTGGATATCATTGTCCTGGAACTGATGACCGTGCCGGGTCACCGTTGGCGCGCAGCCGCCGAGCGTCAGTGCTCCCAACGTCAGTGCTCCCAGTGTCAGTGCACCGACCACGCTTGCGGGCGCGGTGCGCATCGCCACTGTGTAGCCAGCTCTCCGGAACTTGCTGCCGAACACCGTCGTCATCCCGCCCGATCCTGTCTGCCAAACGCGCACGCTGCCGTCCCCCAGCCGTCCCTAACCAGCATTGCCTGCTTCGCTGCCCCGACTTACTGCAGCGTCCCCTGGGTGAGCGGATAGCGACCGCCAACTCGCTGCGCAATTGCCAAGGCACGTACATCCACTGGCTTGATCAGCACGCCAAACCACGTCCAACCCGCGTGGGGATCGTGCCTCTTGACGCAGCCCCCTTGACCTAAGGCAGCGTGTCCGTTCCTTGTCGTTGCCATCCCTGCAAACCATATCTGGCCCAAATCCAGACCTGAACGGCGCCCATGTCCCTCATCCAGAACTGGTTTGTATCGTCCGGTATCCCTAGCCGCACCGCAGGCGAAATTTATGGCTCGATTGTGGCTTCCGCCCGGCAAAGCACTTTCTACGCGGCGTGGGGCGTTCCTGATCAGCGCGAAGGCCGCTTTGAAATGCTGGCCTTGCACGCCGGCCTGGTCATGCTGCGGATTGCGCGCGCCGAGCCCACTGGTGTGGCCCTCAGCCGGGCCATTGGCGAAGCGTTTGTCGTCGACATGGACGACAACATGCGCGAAATCGGCATTGGCGACCTCGCCGTGCCGCGCAAAGTTAAAAAGGCCGCCGCCGCCCTTTTCGACCGCCACCGCGACTACGGCGCCGCCCTTGACGCTGGCGACAGTGAGGCGCTGACAGCAGCGATCCGCGCGGCACTGACAGGCGCCGGCGCGGCAGATGGGCTCGATTCCGCAGCTTTGGCGGGCTATACTGAGCGGCTCTGGGGTGCGCTCTGCGTCACCGCCGATGCCGACTGCCTCACTGGCGCCCTGCCGCTTCCCTATCCTGCAGCCCCCAACGCATCCGTCTGATGCGGCCCGCCGGGCCTTACGAGCCGATCATGACCGACACGTCTGCAAACATGCCAGCGAACGCGCCTCCACTGCCCTGGGATATGAACATCGCCGATGTCCCAGCTAACGGCCTGGAGCTAACAAAGACGGCCACCGCCGCCGAGTGCGCAGCCCTGGCCAAAGCGCTCAATATCCTGTCGTGCGACAGCCTCACCGCCAAATACCGGGTGCGGCGGCTGGCTGGCGACGGCTACGGCGTGCGGGGCAAGTTGACGGCCGACGTGGTGCAGGCCTGCATCATCACGCTGGCGCCCGTTCTGGAGACCGTTTCGATCCCCTTCGCCGTTGAATTCCAGCCCGCGGAAGCCGCCGCTGCCGCCGCTGAAGGCGCCGTCGATCTCGACGACGACACCGAGATCGAGCCCATTCACGACAAAACCCTCGAAATCGCACGGGTGGTCTTTGAAGAGCTGGCGGCGGCCCTCAATCCCTATCCCCGGCGGCCCGGCGCCGAGTACGCAACGCCTGCCACCGTCGCCGGCACCGGCGCCGATGCCAAGGTTAACCCCTTCGCAGTTCTTGCGAAATTGAAAGTCGGCAAGGATACTCCAAAGACCTGATCTCCGCTTCCGCTGTGTTGACAGATTGCCACGCCGGAGCCAGCGGGTGTGCTAAGGGGTTGGTAACGGCTGCGCGACCGGGTAGTTTCACGCGCCCAGGCGTGCGCGGTTCCGCGGATGGTCTGGCCATGCAAGCGGCTCGTCAGGCGACCGGGTTGCCGGGGGAGCGTGTCGCCTTTGGACGCACACATGGCAGAGCCACACGTACTGGCGCTCGACGCAATGGGAGGTGACTTCGGTCCCTCTGTCATTATTCCCGGCGCCGCGCGCGCCCTCGAACAGCATCCAGAGCTGCAGTTTTTACTGTTCGGCGCCACCGATGCCATCGAAGCTGAGCTGACGATGCTGCCCGCACTCGCCGCCCGCAGCGTCATCCGGCACACCGACAATGTGATCGCCTCAGATGCCAAGCCTAGCCAAGCGCTGCGGCGCGGCAAGGGGACCAGCATGTTTATGGCCCTTGAAGCGGTGCGCGACGGCGAGGCGGCTTTTGCTGTCTCTGCTGGCAACACCGGTGCGCTGATGGCAATGTCGCGGCTGGTGCTGCGGACACTGCCCGGCATCGACCGGCCGGCGCTGGCTGGCCAATGGCCCACCATCCACCGCCCCAGTATCGTGCTGGATGTGGGCGCCAACATCGGCGCGTCAGCCCGCGAGCTCTGCCACTTCGCGCTGATGGGCGCGGCGATGTCGCAAGCCGTCTTCGGCATTGCGCGGCCGACCGTCGGCCTGCTCAACGTCGGCGTCGAAGAAATCAAAGGCGCTGACGAAGTCAAAGAAGCGCACGCGCTTTTGAAGCTCGCAGCGCACGAATTTGACTATCGCGGCTATGTGGAGGGCGACCAGATCGGCCAAGGCATCGTCGATGTCGTCGTCTGCGAGGGCTTCTCTGGCAACATCGCACTCAAAACCGCCGAAGGCACGGCCAAGCAGATCAGCACTTATCTTAAGGAAGCGATGACCTCGTCGCTCGCGGCCAAGATCGGCGCGGTGTTTGCGCGCAGTGGTTTCCAAGTGCTCAAGGCGCGCATGGACCCGCGGCGCGTCAACGGCGGCACCTTCCTGGGGCTGAACGGTATCGTCATCAAGAGCCACGGCGGCACCGATGCGCTCGGTTTTGCCAGTGCCATCGATGTCGGTTATGGCATGGCACGCAGCGGCATCGTCGAGCGGCTGACCCGAGATCTTGCGGCCTTGCAAGCCAAACTCGATATGATCCCAGCGCTCACCGAGGACCAACGCCTCGATACCGCAGCAGCCGGCTGAAAACGCCTGCACCACTTCATCTCACTGCGAGCCCGACACGCAGATGCTCAAGACGAAAGACAAGGACATGGCCACCATTCGCTCGGTGATCCGCGGTGTCGGCGCCTATCTGCCGAAACGGATCCTGACCAATGCCGAACTGGCCACGCGCGTGGACACGACGGATGATTGGATCGTGGAACGCACCGGCATCAAGGCGCGCCATATTGCGGCAGAGGGCGAATTCACATCCCATCTCGGTGCGCACGCCGCGCGCCAGGCGCTGGTGCGCGCCGGGATCGATCCGGTCGAGATCGATCTCGTCATCTGCGCCACCGCCACGCCCGACCGCACGTTTCCCGCCACTGCCGTCCGGATCCAGAACATGCTGGGTGTCACCAAGGGCGCCGCTTTCGACGTGCAGGCCGTCTGCTCGGGCTTCGTTTACGCCATGACGACGGCGGATGCCTTTCTGCGCACGGGCCAGTTCAAACGCGCCGTCGTCATCGGTGCCGAAACATTCTCCCGCATTCTCGATTGGGAAGACCGCACCACCTGCGTGCTGTTCGGCGACGGCGCCGGCGCGGTTGTGCTCGAAGCGCAGCCGCAAACCGGTGGCCGCAACGATCGCGGCATCCTCTCCAGCACCATCCGCTCCGATGGCCGTTATGAAGATCTGCTGTACGTCGATGGCGGACCGAGCACCACCAAGACCGTCGGTCATCTCCGGATGAACGGCCGCGAGGTGTTCCGCCATGCGGTGCAGAAAATTTCCGGGGTGATCGAAGAGACGCTGGTGACGACCGGCTATGCCGCCGACGAAATCGATCTGTTTGTCCCACACCAAGCCAACAAGCGCATTCTCGACGGCATCGCCCGGAAGCTCGGCATCCCTGAAGATCGCATCGTCGTCACGCTGGCGCAGCACGGCAATACCTCTGCCGCGTCCATTCCCTTAGCACTCAACCAAGCCTTCGAGACGCATCGCCTTGGCGAAGGCAAGCTGGTGTTGATGGAAGCGATGGGCGGTGGTTTCACCTGGGGCGCAGTGCTTGCACGGTGGTGATGGGTCCCAGTGCGGGTCCATATTTGTACGATGGGTTAAGCGTTCGAGCGCGACCCAACATTCACGCACGCAGCAACGGAGCTTGGGTCGCGCGAATGCTTGACCCAGAACCGTCAACGGTCATTTGTTGCGCACTATCGCGTCAATTCATCACCGGTGTGACAGACAGAGATTGAGCCCGCACATGCTGCGCATCGTCTTCATGGGTACCCCGGAGTTCTCGGTGCCGACGTTGGCTGAGATCATCGGCGCCGGGCATGACGTGGCCGCCGTCTATTCCCAGCCACCCCGTCCCGCCGGCCGCGGCATGGCGGAAGCCAAATCGCCGGTCCATCTGTTTGCCGAAGCAAGCAACATCCCGGTCTTTACGCCACGCACGCTGAAAGCTGCTGACGCACAAGCCATTTTCAAATCACATGATGCCGATGCGGCGGTGGTGGTGGCCTATGGCCTGTTGCTCCCGCAAGCCGTGCTCGATGCGCCACGGCTGGGGTGTTTCAACATGCACGCATCGATGTTGCCGCGGTGGCGGGGCGCTGCGCCGATCCAGCGCGCGATCATGGCTGGGGATACCGAAACCGCCGCCATGGTCATGCGCATGGACGCAGGCCTTGATACCGGTCCGGTCTGCTTGGCCGAACGCGTCGCCATCAGCGCGGACATGACGGCTGGCGCGCTGCACGATCAGCTCTCAGCGCGCGGCGCGGGCCTCATCGTGCGCGCGCTGGCAGCGCTTGAGCGCGGCAGTCTCGTCGCGACGCCGCAGCCCGCAGCCGGCATCACCTACGCTGCCAAGCTCGACAAAGCCGAAGCCCGCATCGACTTCGGCAAACCAGCTGCCGAGGTCCACAATCACATTCGCGGATTGTCGCCATCCCCCGGCGCCTGGTTCGAGATCGAGATCGACGGCAAGCGTGAACGCATCAAGGTTTTGCGAAGCGCACCGGCTGCGGGTATCAACCAGGGTGGTACCGGCCTAGCGGGCACCGTGCTCGACGATCAACTGACGATCGCGTGCGGCTCTGGCGCTCTTCGCCTCATCACCGTTCAGCGCGCTGGCAAAAAAGCCATGTCCGCCTCCGAACTCTTGCGCGGCATTCGCATCGCGGCGGGCACGCGGGTCAGCTGAGCAGCGCACCATGTCGTCCTTCCCTCTCGGGGCAAAGACCGAGCAAGTCGAAGCGCGCACTGCGACGCTTGCGCGCTGGACCCAACACCCGGGCCCGTGCGCCGTGCTCACCATCAAACATCAAGACTGGCCGCGCCAAGGTTGGCGTGCGCCATACCGCCGTCGACAGTGATGGTATCGCCGATTACGTAGTTGCCGGCATTCGAGGCGAGATATATCGCCGCCGCCGCCATATCTTCGGGTACGCCGATCCGCTTGTTGGGAATCCGGTTGGCGACTTCTGCGCCGTGATCGCGGGCCGCCTTGTTCATATCAGACGCAAAAGCGCCCGGCGCAATCGACGTGACATTGATCTGATCGCCAACCAGCCGCGCGGCCATGCGCTTGGTCAGATAAATCAGCGACGATTTCGAGGCGTGATAGCTATACGTCTCCCACGGGTTCAACCGCTGGCCATCAATCGACGTGATCATGATCACCTTGGCCGGCTGCGCCTTCGACGCCGCAGCTTTGAGCAGCGGATATAGCGCCTGCGTAAGGAAAAACGGCGATTTGACGTTGAGGTCCATCACCTTGTCCCAGCCGCTTTCGGGGAAGGTCTCGAACGGTTCCGCCCAGGCTGCGCCAGCATTGTTGACGAGAATGTCGAGCTTCTTCTCACGGGTTGCAAACGCCGCGGCGAGCGCTTGGCAGCCTGCCACCGTCGAGACGTCCATCGGCAGCGGGATGCAGTTGGGCCCAAGCTCTTTGGCCGTCGCCTCGCAGGCCGCAGCCTTGCGCGATGAGATGTACACCTTGGCACCCTGCGCGATGAAGCCGCGCGCGATGTGTTTGCCGAGATTTTTGGAGCCGCCGGTGACAAGGGCCACACGGCCTTCGAGCGAGAACAGTTTTGCGATGTCCATAATCAGTATCCGTTCAGTTGCGCCACGTGGTTGGCGTGGAAGTTAGTGTCGCCGAAAAACTCGTTGAGGCTGCGGTCGCGCTTCATGTAGAGGCCGATGTCGTAGTCATCCGTCATGCCCATGCCGCCGTGCATCTGCACGCCTTCCCGCACCGCCAGATTGCACGCCAGTCCAGCCTTGGCCTTGGCGGCCGACACGTACATCTCAGCGGTTGAAGCGCCTTCGTCGAGCAGGTTTTGCGCCTTCAGCACGATGGAGCGTGCCGTTTCCATCTCGCCGTAGAGATGCGCTGCGCGGTGCTGCAGCGCTTGGAACTCACCGATCACGCGGCCAAATTGCTTGCGCTGCTTGAGATAGTCGAAGGTCATCTCCATGGCACCGCTGCCGACGCCGACCATCTCGGCGGCAGCGCCCGCACGGCCGGCGTTCAGCACCTTAACGAGTGTCGTCCAGCCGCCATCCACCTGGCCGATCACGGCATCGGCGGTGACCGCGACGTTGTCGAGTTTGACGTGCGCGCCAACGGCACTGTCGACGAGGCGTGCCGCCTCCAAAGTGAGCCCGGCCGCAGATTTTTCGACCGCGAACAGCGTGATGCCGTTGGTCTCGTCGACGGCGCCTGCCGTGCGCGCCACAACGATCAGCATATCGGCCGATGCGCCGTGGACGACGAATTGCTTGCTGCCTGACAGCTTGAAGCCATTGCCGCTGCGGACAGCCACACACGCAATGCGATCCGGCCGGTGCTTGGCGCCTTCGTCGATCGCCAACCCGATCACGGTTTCGCCTTTGATGATGCCGGGAAACCAGCGATCCCGCATCGCCTGGTCGGCCGCTTTCAAGGCTTCGACGGCAGCGACCGACGTCGTCAGAAACGGCGATGGCGACAGGTTACGGCCGATCTCTTCAAGCACGATGCCCGCCTCCACGTGCCCCATGCCAAGTCCGCCATCCGCTTCAGGGATCAAGGCGCCCGTAAAACCCATTTCGGCAAACTGCTTCCACAAGCCGTGACTGAAGCCGTCCTTGCAATTCATGTCGCGGAATTTCCTGAAGTGGGCGACTGGCGCCTCAGCCTTCATGAACCCGCGCGCACTCTCCCGCAGCGCCACCTGCTCGTCATTGAGGATCATCGCCATTGCGCATTCTCCGCCCGAGTGGGTTCCGGTTTGGCGTGAGAAAATGCGCCAAACAATGCTGTGTCACGCTCCCGGCATGTCGAGAATGCGTTTCGAGACGACGTTGAGCATCACTTCGCTGGTGCCGCCTTCGATGCTGTTGGCTTTGGTGCGCAGCCAGCTGCGGGCCTTCGCGCCACCCGTTGAGCGCTGGCTGTCCCACTCCAGCGCGTCCGAGCCGCCCGCCGCCATCACCAGTTCGTGGCGTTTTTTGTTAAGCTCGGTGCCGAGATATTTCATTAGGTTTGAGTAGGCTGGATGGGCCTTGCCCGACTTCCACTCGTCCATGAAGCGTTCGCTATGCGCGCGGAAGGCGAGGCTTTCGACATCGAACAGCGCCATCTGCGCGCGCAGCACAGGCTCGTCCGCCATCACATCCTTGAAGCCGCCGCCGAGCGACGCCGTGCCGCCATCGCCGCCCATGCCGGAGATCATCTCGCGCTCATGGCCAAGCAAATACTTCGCAACGTCCCAGCCGCGGTTGATTTCGCCGACGATCTGCGCCTTCGGCACGGCGACGTTATCGAAGAACGTCTCGCAGAATGGCGAGTTGCCGGAGATCAGCTTAATTGGCTTGGTTGTGACACCGGGCGAGGCCATGTCGAACAGCAGGAAGCTGATGCCCTGATACTTGTTGGCCTTGTCGGTGCGGACCAGACAAAAGATCCAGTCGGCCTTGTCGGCATAGCTGGTCCAGATCTTCTGGCCGTTGACGACCCAGTGATCGTCCTTGTCCTCGCCAAACGTTTGCAGGCTGACGAGGTCAGAGCCCGAGCCCGGCTCCGAATAGCCCTGACACCAGCGGATTTCGCCACGCGCAATTGGCGGCAGATAGTGGCGCTTCTGCTCTTCACTGCCGAACTTCAGCAGCGCCGGGCCAAGCATCCAGATGCCGAAGCTATTCAGCGGCGACCGGCAGCGCAGTTGCGCCATCTCGGCGCGCAGCACTTTGGCTTGCGCTGGCGACAGCCCACCGCCACCATAGGCCTTCGGCCAATCCGGCACCGTCCAGCCCTTGGCGGCGCAGCGCTCCAGCCATTGCTGCTGCGCCTCGCTTTGAAATTTGAAGGCCCGCCCGCCCCAGCAGACATCCTCTTCTGTACGCGACGGTTGGCGCATTTCTGGCGGACAATTGGCCTCCAGCCAGCCACGGGCTTCAGCGCGAAAAGCGTCGAGTTCGGACATCGGGCAACTCCCAGGCGGGTTTCACCGCCTAGTGGTGCCATCCCGTTGGCGCGAACGTCAAATGGGAAAGTACGGCCCTCATGTCCCGGCTACCCGCCCAGTCCGAGATAAATCTCCGCCACGCGCTTGTCGGTGGCGAGCTCTGCGGCGGGGCCGGACATGGTGAAACTGCCCAGCTCCATCACGTGGGCGCGATCGGCTGAGCGCAACGCCGCCCGCGCGTTCTGCTCGACTAGCAGGATCGACACACCGGCTTTGCGCAAGTCGGCGATGATGGCGAATACCTCGCCGACGATGCGCGGCGCAAGACCGAGGCTCGGCTCGTCCAGCATCAGCGTGCGCGGCTTGGCCATCAGCGCGCGGCCCATGGCCAGCATCTGCCGCTCACCGCCCGACAACGTCCCGGCCATCTGCGTGTGGCGCTCTCGCAGGCGCGGAAAACGCTGGAACACCTCATCCAGTCCGCGCTTGCGTTGCTCGCCATCCACGCACCAGCCGCCGAGCATGAGGTTGTCGCGCACACTCATGGTGGCAAACAGCTCGCGCTTTTCCGGCACCAGCGACAAGCCGCGTCGCACCCGCGCTTCAACACCCAGCGCGGTGACGTTGTCGCCGTCGAACCAGATCTCGCCGGCAGCTCCTAGTGCGCCCATCACTGCGTTGAGCAGCGTGGATTTGCCCGCACCGTTGGCACCGATCACGGTCACGATCTCACCGGCCGCCAGATCGAGCGACACACCGGTCACGGCCGGCACGGCCCCATAAGACGCCGACAGATTGCGGACTGATAGCAAAGGCGCGCTCATTCGACGCCTCCGAGGTAAGCTTCGATGACGGCCGGATCAGACCGGATCGCTTCGGGTTTGCCCTCGGCAATCTTGACGCCGAAGTCGAGCACCACGATGCGATCGACCAACCCCATGACAAAGCCCATGTCATGCTCCACCAGCAGGATGGTCATGCCTTCGGCCCTGAGTTGCTTCAGCAGATCGGCCAGCGCGGCCTTCTCGAAGTGCCGTAAGCCCGCGGCCGGCTCATCGAGCAGCAACAGCCGCGGATCGAGCGCCAGCGCACGCGCGATCTCGGCGATGCGTTGCTGGCCGAGCGCGAGATTGCCCGCAAGCGCCGCCGTGTGCTGCCCAAGCCCGACGCGCACGATCTGGCGCTGCGCCTCGGCCAGCAACCGCGCTTCCTCCGCACGATCGAGCCGCAGAATGCTGGACAGCGCGTTGGCCGACCCGCGCTGATGCGCGCCAATGGCGACGTTCTCCAACAGTGTCATGTCGGCGACCAGCTTGGTGTGCTGGAAGGTCCGGCCGATGCCGCGCGTGGCAACCAGATTGGGCGTGGCGTTCTCCAGCGATGCGCCATCGAAGCTGACACGGCCTGACGTCAGCGCTTGGACGCCGGTGACGAGATCAAACGTGGTGCTTTTGCCCGCGCCGTTAGGGCCGATCAACGCGACGATCTCGCCGCGCCCGACGCCGAACGAGACGTCATTGACCGCGACAAGGCCGCCGAATTTCTTGGTTACGCCGTCGAGTGCCAGCAGAGGCCCTTGCGCCGGCAGCGCTTCAGCGCGCTTCGGCAACGGCGGCGCGTCAGCAGCGCGCAGTGGCGCTTTGGGCTGCAAAAGTATGCCCGCCAGCCGCGGCCACAATCCATTCCGCGCGAACTGCAACGTCGCCAAAATAATCGCGCCGAACACCACAGCTTCGATCTGCAGGTCAGGCCCAAACAGCTGCGGCGTCACACGCTGCAAAATGTCTTTCAGCGCAATCACCAGGCCAGCCCCGAGGATTGCACCACCCACCTGACCGGCGCCACCGAGGACCGCCATGAACAGATATTCCATGCCCGGCACGACACCGAACGGCGTTGGGTTCACCGCGCGCTGAACGTGCGCGTAGAGCCAGCCCGACAGCCCCGCCAGCAGCGCCGCATAGACGAACACCAGCAACTTGAAACGAGACTTGTCCACGCCGAACGAGCGCGCCATCTCGCCGTGCCCGCGTAGCGCGCGAATGGCGCGGCCAGAGCGCGAATCCAGCAGATTGTTCGATGCCCAAGCGCAGAGCGCGACCGCCACCCAAATGACCGGATACATCGCGCGCGGATCGATGAGTGAGACGCCGAACACCGACGGCGCGGGAATGCTGCCAATGCCGTCATGGCGGCCGAGAAAATCCACCTTGCCAAACAGGTAATAGAGGCTGATGCCCCAGGCGAGCGTGCCGAGCGGCAAATAGTGTCCCGCGAGACGAACCGTCACCAATCCGAGGATCAGCGCCATCACGCCCGTCACTGCCAGCGAGGCAAACAGTGACAACCAAGGCGATACGCCCCAGGCCGTCGTCAGCAGCGCCGTCGTATAGCCGCCAAAGCCGACGAACGCCGCCTGCCCGAAGCTGGTCATGCCGCCGACGCCGGTGAGCAACACGAGCCCCATGGCGATCAGTGCTGCAAGGCCGATGTTATTGACCAGCGTCACCCAGTAGCTTGGGAACACACTGAACAGCGGCAGTAGGGCAAGGATCGCCAGCAGCGTGGCTGCGAGAGGACGTGGCAACATCGCTCACTCCTCCTCGTCGTGGGATTGGGCGGCACCCAACGAACGCAGCAGTAGCACCGGCATCACCAGCGCGAACACGATCACCTCTTTGTAGGCCGATGCGTGGAATGCCGCGAACGCTTCCGCCGTGCCTATGGCCAGTGCCGCCAATCCCGTCAGCGGATAGCTTGCGAGGCCACCGACAATGGCTGCGACGAACCCCTTCATCCCGACCAGAAAGCCAGAGTCGTAGTATAGCGTCGTCGTCGGCACGATCAGAATGCCGGAGATAGCGCCAAGGATAGCCGCCAGCCCATAGGCGATACGGCCGGCCTGCTCGGTGGCGATGCCAACCAGCCGCGCGCCGGCGCGATTGATCGCGGTTGCCCGTAGCGCCTTGCCCGACAGCGTGAACCCGAACAGCAGCCAAAGCGCCACGATCAGCACCAGCACGGTGACATACACCGCCATGCTCTGCCCGGTGATCAGCAACGGCCCCAAGGTCATACTGCCCGTCACCAACGGCGGCGCGCGCAACCCTTCAGGCCCAAAAAATGCGAGCCCCAGCGCCGTCATGCCCAGATGCACGGCAATAGCGGCGATAAACAAGGTCAGCACAGACGCTTCGGCCAAGGGCTCAAACGCGATGCGATAGAGATAAGGCCCCATCGGCGCGACGATGGCAATCGTCAGCAGCACATCGACGGCGGCGGGACGTGGCGTGTTGCCGAGTGCGATCGCGAGCGCCCACACCAGCGCTGGCACCAACACGGTGATCGCCACATCGCGCATCACGCCGCCGACCGACAGTGACTTACGGCGCGCCCACAGACCGGCCGCCAGCGCGAGCACGCCGAAGATCATCAACAGCGGCACGGTCTTAGGGACAGTGCCGGCTCGCAGCGCGGCATAAGTCAGCCCGCCGAAGGCGACAAACTCGCCCTGCGGAATGAAGATGACGCGCGTGATGGTAAACACCAGCACCAGCGCAAACCCCAGCAGCGCGTAGACCGCGCCATTGGTAATGCCGTCCTGCAAGAGGAAGAGCAGTATCGTCGAGTCCAAGCCAGCCTCCCCGCCCGCGACAGCGCAATTCTCGCTCAACTTCCCCTCTCCGAGGTCTTCACATCGGAGAGAAGGTGGCCGCCCGGCGCGAAGGCGCCAAAATTTGGGGACGGGCGGGCAGGGCTCGCGCTGTAGCTGCCCCTCGTCCGCCCATCGGGCACCTTCTCCCTTTTGCAAGGTGCAAAGGGAAGCTCAGGAATTAAACCGTCCTTCTACTTGGCTGCAACTGCAGCCTCCGCACTTGCCGGCGGATTTAGATATGGTTCATAACTATCTCTTCCGGCCGCAGCAAGCCATTGCGGCGGCCCCACGTCACAGTTCTGACGTGCAGCCCTCCAAGGATGCCCAACAGCAACATGACGAATGCATCGCAACGAAGACGAGTGGTTCGCCATCAGGGGGACGCTGATGCCAATGGGGTGTTGCACAAGCCTTCGGATCTCTCGCTTGGCGCGTTACCGCATTTGCTTGGCTATTCGCTGCGCCGCGCACAACTGGCGGTGTTCGCCGACTTTCATTCCGCTTTTGCGCCACTCGATCTGCGACCAGCCCAGTTCAGCGCGTTGCTGCTGATCGACGCCAATCCCGGCTGCAAGCAATCCGAGGCGGCCGAAGCCCTCGGCATCATGCAACCCAACTTCGTAGCCCTGATGGACGACCTCGAAAGCCGCGGCCTGGCCCGCCGTGCGCCCTCCAAGTCCGACCGGCGGTCGCATGCCCTTGCACTGACGGCCAAGGGCCGCCTGCTGCTGGCGCGCGCCATGACGGTGGTCTCGGCCCACGAGGCTCGCGTGACGCGCGGCCTAAGCATAGCCGAAGCCCAAAACTTGTTTGCTCTCCTTGCCCGCGTCGAACAGACCGCCGGAGGAGACGCAACCGGGACGGCACCAGGCAGCCCAGCTTGAGCCAGCCCAACGAGCTATCGCAGCCACGCCAACATCCACGCTTGCGGGGCGCCTATCCCGCCGCTATAAGCTGGCGGACGGCGTCCAAAGGGCGCCGTTTTTCCAGTCCATATCCCACACGCCAAACTGGCCGTGCCGGGTGGTCTTGGATCTCATCGGTCGGGCGGAGCGTAGCGCAGCCTGGTAGCGCACTTGCTTCGGGAGCAAGGGGTCGGGAGTTCGAATCTCCCCGCTCCGACCAATGAGCTTTTTGATGTTGGTGTTTAGGCCAACCGGGCCGGTCACCAGACCACTCCCGATCACCCGCAGACTAAGCCAGCCGCGCCATCATCACTTCGTCGATGGAAGCGCTGTAGCTGCACGGCGCTCGCCGGCGTCCTCTAGCGACATCAGGCGGCCCGACCGGCTTCTCTGTTCATGAGCGAAATCGGCTTCCCGTGCTTGTCACTGACACGAACGATTTTGTATTCGATGACTTCGCGTTTAGCGCCCGTTGTCACAAGGCCGCCGGTCTCTTCTCGAAGCATTCGGCTTCGGCCGAGGGTAATGCACCAAGTCTTGCTTGAAGTGTCGAACCACACCTCTTCAACACTTGGATCTACGCCGACCAACTCGACGAAGTATGCTCTCGCGGCTGCAACAGCTTGCTTGGCATCCATGGCGGGGTCTCACAAAAATGGCTCGGCGACGCCTGACCTTAAAGGTGCATGAGCGAGCGCCGAGCCACAATCAGTCAAACAAGCTTGAGTAAAGCGATCAATTCTTCGCCTTATCAACCAGCGCTTTTTCCTTGATCCACGGCATCATGCCACGGAGTTTGGCACCGACCTTTTCGATGTCGTGGGCGTCGTTGAGGCGGCGGGTGGCTTTGAAGCTCGGCTGGCCGGCTTTGCACTCGCGGATCCACTCGGTGGTGAACTTGCCCGACTGGATGTCCTTGAGCACGCGGCGCATCTCAGCTCGCGTCTCATCAGTGATGATGCGCGGACCCGTCACGTACTCGCCGAATTCTGCCGTGTTCGAGATCGAGTAGTTCATGTTGGCGATGCCGCCTTCATAAATGAGATCGACGATCAGCTTCACTTCATGCAGGCACTCGAAGTAGGCCATCTCCGGCGCGTAGCCGGCTTCGACCAGGGTCTCGTAGCCAGCGCGGATCAGCTCGACCAACCCGCCGCAAAGCACGACCTGCTCACCGAACAGATCCGTCTCGCATTCTTCCTTGAACGAGGTCTCAATGACGCCCGCGCGGCCGCCGCCGATCGCCGACGCGTATGACAGGAACAGGTCGTGCGCGTTGCCGCTCTTGTCCTGATGGATGGCGATGAGGCACGGCACGCCACCGCCGCGCGCAAATTCCGAGCGCACGGTGTGGCCGGGGCCTTTCGGCGCCACCATGCCGACGTCGAGATCGGCGCGCGGCTCAATGAGATTAAAATGCACGTTGAGGCCGTGCGCGAACATCAGCGCGGCGCCCTTTTTCATGTTCTCGTGCAGGTGGTCGCGGTAGATATCAGCCTGCAACTCGTCTGGCGTGCACATCATCATGATGTCGGCCCACTTGGCCGCTTCCGCCACTTCCATCACCTTGAACTTGGCGCTTTCCGCCTTTTTCCAGCCAGCTGAGCCCTTGCGCAGCGCAATCGCCACGTCCTTGACGCCGCTGTCGCGCATGTTCTGCGCGTGCGCATGACCTTGGCTTCCATAGCCAATCACGACGACTTTCTTGCCCTTGATCAAGTTGATATCGGCATCACGATCATAATAAACGCGCATGTGACTTTCCCTTCGTGGCAAAGGCCCGGATGGCCCGTGAAATTGGAATTGGACCGGCTTGCCCTAGCGGCTGGCAGCGCTGCCCGCAAGGCGAAAGCAGCAAATGGCAGGCCTGCCGTTCCGGAACGGTTCCCTTCAGGCCTTGAAGGCAGTTGGCGGGGTGTCGGTATCGCTCGGCAGGGTCGCCTGGAACGCGGGCAGCGTCTCGGCATAGGCAGCAAGTGCCGTCAGGCGAGGATATGTCCGGGCCGGGAACGCGTCAGGCACCCGCAAGTTGAGGAAGCCGATCAGGCACGCCACGGCGATATCCGCCTGCGGAAACTGCCCCGTCTTCAACTGGTCCGACGCGGGTTGCGCCTCCAGCGCGGCGAGACCGCCGGCGAGTTGTGTCTGACACCGTTCGAGCCACGGGGCGTGCCGCTTATCCTCGGGCCTGAGCACGCGCTCATAGACGATCGACACCGCCTTCTCCATGCCGCCCGTCGCCAGCGCGATGGTGCGCAGTTGGGCGCGGCGCGCGGTTCCGGACGGGGGCAACAGCGCCCGCGCTGCCCCCGCGATCTCGTCGAGATGATCGAGCATTGCGCCGCTCTCGATCAGCACCTCGCCGTCGTCAAGGATAAGCGCCGGCACCCGACCGAGCGGATTGATCTGGCGCATCGCCTCGGCGTCGGCAAATACTGAGTTCGTGTTCCGGGTGAATGGCAGACCCAGCAGTTGCAGCGCGATCGCCACGCGCCGCGTAAAAGGACTGTCATATTGGCCGACGAGAATCATGGATTGAAGCTCAGCGTCATTCAAAAACTGCGTCCAAGGGAATCGCAAATCCCGGCGGCTCGAACTCAATCGTCCCCTCGGTTACAATTCGGCTCACGATACCTCCCCCGACGGCCCTGCAATGGTGCACGACGGTGTTCGTTTCAGTATCGACGATGAGATAGTGCCGAATGCTGGGCACGCTGAAGTATTCCGTGAATTTCGCGACCGTATCCGTCACTACGCTCGATGGTGACAGAACTTCCACGACGATGATCGGCTCTGGCACGAACAAGCTATCGGTGTCGACAATCGCCCCGCATTGCACACTGGCGTCAGGTTCGCGCACGCGCGCATCGCTGATCTTGACACTCATGCCATCAGCGAACGCCTCGCAGGGCAGGCCGGCGCCTTTGATTGCATCGCGCAAGGCGCTGTAAACGGCCGATTTCGCGCGGCTGTGCTGGGCGCGCTCAGGCGCAATCGCGACAATCCGGCCGTCGACAAGCTCATACCGCCCTTCGGCTTGTCTCTCCGCCCAATCGAGAAACTCGGGTATCGTCATGGGTGCAGGGGGGCGGCGCGCGGCTTGGCTCATCCTGCCAAGATAACACGCGTGCGGCCCCCCCTCAACGCCTGCCCCTTACCGCCACATCTCCGCCACCGCTGGCCACAACGAGGCGACCAGCACCAGCGCCATCGTGACGTTGAAAGCCCGCACGCGGCCCGGGTCCGACAGCAGCGTCTTGAGCCGCACGCCGAAGGCTGTCCAGACACTCACGACCAGCGGGCTCCAGGCGACGAACACGGCCGCCACCAGCAGCATGGTCTGCACGTACTGGTCTGGGACAGTATAGGCCGAAATGGCACTCAGGCTCGAGGTCCAGCCCTTGGGATTGATCCATTGAAACAGCGCCGCCTCAAGAAAAGTCATCGGCCGCGCCTGTGACGCGCCGCCTGACGACAGGGCCCCTGCAGTACCGATCTTCCAGGCCAGCCACAGTAGGTAGGTGACACTGGTGGCTTTGAGGGCGTTGTAGAGCCACGGCCAGCGGCCAAACACCTGGCCGGCACCAAGCCCCGCCAGCAGGATCATGACGCCGAAACCGACCGTGATGCCGAGCATGTGCGGGATGGTTCGGCGGAAGCCGAAATTTACCCCGGACGCCAGCAACATCATGTTGTTAGGGCCCGGCGTCATCGACGCCACGAACACGAACACGATCAAACCGGTGAAGAGCTCGGTGGTCACGGCCGGTAGCGCCTCAAATAGGTCAGCAATCCTTACCTACCACTTGAAGCGCCGCAAGGCAAATCCCATATATCGGCCGTGGCAGGAGGCCTAAACCAGCGCCTAAACCGCTGATGAACAAACACTTCAGACGTCCCTCATCCGCCGTCTGGCATAGAACTTGTTTCCCGAACGGTTCAACCCGCCCGGAAGCTCACTGAGCAGACCTTCGAGGAGCCGACCCATGCGCCGTCATTTTCCCATCGCCATCGCCACCGCCATCGTCCTGGCGTCGTTGGGTGCTGTGCTGATGAACGGCAAGTCGGCTGCACCGGCGATCAGCGTTGCCAGCGCCGCAAATCCCGCTGCTGCTGACATCGATGCGCGCCGCGAGGCCTTGATGCGCCGCATCGAGGACGCGCGCCGCACTGGTCATTTGCGCGGTGTCGGCTACATGGCGCTGCTCGGTGAGCAGCAAACGCTGCTGGTCGCCCAGCGCCGCGCCGAGGCACAAGGCATGTCGGCCGAAGCCATCAGCCAGCTCAATGCCGACCTCGACCGCGCCAGCGCTCACCTGGAGCGCCAGCTGCAACGCTGAGATCGCTTCGCTCACATCGATCCCCCCGCGCGGCAGACGCAGCGCGGGGTGATCTGCGTTTGGGCCACCCCATCGGTATTGCCAGCCTAAACCAGACGTGAACATCCGCTTCAGACTGCGCTCAGACAGCTTCAGGCAGTGTGCGATCCATCAGAGGGGCTTCACCCGGAAGGATCCGCCCACATGAACCGTCTCGCTCTCGCCGCCGCTCTCGTGCTCACCTCGGTTGCCGGTGCCCACGCCTACGACTTCGGCTCCAACGGCACCGCGGACATCGACGCCCGCCGCGCCCAGGAAATCCGCCGGATCGAAGACGGCCGTCGTTCCGGCCAGCTCTCAAACCGCGAGTACAACCGGTTGATCGCCGAGCAGCGCCAGATCGCCCGCGACGTGCGCGTCGCCAAAGCCGACGGCTACATCTCGCCGGCCGAGCGCGCCCGTCTCAATGCCGAAGTTAACCAGGCCGATCAGGACATCCGGCGCCTCAGGTACAACCAGGAGACCGCCAACAATCACCGTTCTTGGTATCGCCGCTGGTGGTTCTGATCACCTTCTGAGCAGCGCTAGGCTGCCGCCCCCGGCCTGGGTTTGCCCAGTCCGGGGTTTTTGTTTGGGCCTTGGATCAATCATCGACTAACCGTTGGGCGCTTGCCCCCACCCTCACACGCCGCTTGTCGCCGCCGCCAGCCACTTGCACACGCCTGCATCCAGCTCGCCCGCCAAAGTCTCGCGCACGCGCGCATGATACGCGTTAAGCCAGGTCTTCTCGGCCGCCGTCAGCAGCGACGTGTCCACCAATCGCAAGTCGATCGGCGCCAAGGTGATGGAACGGAAGCCGAGCATCGGACGGTCGCCACCGGCAATGGGCCCAGCCTCGGTCACCACTTCGAGATTTTCTATGCGGATGCCGAACGCGCCGGGCTTATAGTAACCCGGCTCGTTTGACACGATCATGCCTGGCTCCAACGGCGCCATGCCGCGCTTGGAGATAGACTGCGGGCCTTCGTGCACCGACAGAAAACTGCCGACGCCATGGCCGGTGCCGTGATCGAATTCGCAGCCAGCCTGCCACAAGGCATGTCGCGCCAAAGTGTCGAGTTGGACGCCGCGCGTGCCCACGGGGAACCGCGCCGTGGCAATCGCGATGTGCCCTTTAAGCACTTGCGTGAAGCGCGTGCGCATCTCTGGCGTTGGCGTGCCAATGGCGACGGTGCGGGTGATGTCGGTGGTGCCGTCCTGGTATTGCCCGCCACTATCGATGACGATGATCTCGCCGGGCCGCAGCACGCGATTGCTCTCCCGCGACACGCGGTAGTGCGGCAGCGCGCCGTTGGGGCCAGTGCCGGCAATCGTGCTGAACGAGATGTCTTTCAGAACATTGGTGGCGCGCCGCAGCGCTTCGAGCTTTTCGACGACGCCGATCTCGTCGAGCGTGCCGGTTGATGCCGCTTCGTCGAGCCAGCTGAGAAACCGCACCACCACGGCACCATCGCGCACATGCGCCACACGTGCGCCTTCCAATTCGGTGGCGTTCTTGCGGGCTTTCGGCAATGTGCAGGGATCGGTGCCATGCGCTGCGGCTCCGCCAAGCGCGCCGGCAATCCACTGCGATGTGGTGGCTGGATCGAGACGAACTTTCTTGGTCTTGTCTTGGCCGAGAGCTTTGAGGCGTTCGGCGAGATCGGCAGGTGTGCCGAGCTTGGCGAGGGCAACTAGATGCTTGCGCGTCTCCGGCGACAGCTTGGCTGGATCGATAAACAGCTCCGGTTTGCCCTTGGCTGGCACAATCGCAAAGCACAGTGGCACCGGGTTGTGGGGAATGTCACTGCCGCGGATGTTGAACAGCCATGCGATGCTGTCTGACATGGTCAGCACAACGGCTGTCTGCTTATCGGCAGCGAGCGTCTTCTGCACGTCGGCTATTTTGCTGTCGGCAGCTTGACCGGCCAGCGCTAGTGGTTGGATGGCAATGGCTCCGACGGGTGGTTTCGGCCGGTCGGCGGCCCACGCTTGATCAACTGGGTTTTTTGCGACGGACTTCAGCGTAAAACCGTGCTTCAGCGCATCGGACTTCAAAGCCGCAATGAACGTCGCCGAATGCAGCCGCGGATCATAACCAATCGCGCCGCCCGCTGGCAGGCGCAGGGCGAGCCATGTAATCCACGGCTTGTCCGTGCTGTCGAGAACGGCGAACGTCGCTTCGTGCAGCTGCGCATGAGCTTGGACGGTGTAGCGGCCGTCGGTGGCGAGTGCGGCTGCCTTCAGCGCAATGATGCCAAGGCCAGCCGACCCGGTGAACCCTGTCAGCCAGGCCAACCGCTCAGCGGACGGTGGCACATACTCGCCCAGATACTCGTCACTGCGCGGCACCAGAAACGCGGCGAGCCCCGCCTTCGCCAGCAACGCGCGAACAGCCTGGACGCGCGGCGGCCCGAGGCTTGGATCAGTGACAGTGTCGAAGGTTTGGAACATGGGAAATCGCGCTAAGAGGACCGCCTTGCGTTCGGGGCCAGTGCTTGCCGGCCGGACCTGCAGGGCAGTACGTTGTGGGACACGCGCCATCATAATGGAAAGGTCCGCGCATGCAATTCGACACAAAGATCGCGCTTGTTCTTCGCAGCGACCTCGAGCCGTGGCAGAAGCTGAATGTTGCTGCGTTTCTGGCCAGCGGGATTGCAGCGGCGTTTCCCGGCTGCATCGGCGAGCCCTATGAAGATGGCGCCGGCACACACTATCACGCGCTGATCGGCCAGCCGATACTGATCTACGGTGGCGACGCCGCCCAGCTCACCCGCGCGCTGGAACGCACCATCGCGCGCGACGTCAAGGCCGCCGTCTACACCCAGGAGATGTTCGCCACCACCCATGACGCTGCAAACCGCGCTGCGGTCAAGGCGGTAGCGCGGGCCAATCTCAACCTCGTCGGCCTGGCCTTTCGCGCCGAGCGCAAGGTGATCGACAAAATCGTCGATGGCCTGAGGTTTCATCAGTAGAGCTTATTTGCCCGGCTCCGGCCCACGCTTCAACATCATCAGCGTCATCTCGCCGATTTGTATGCAGCGGTTCTGCTGATTGCGCACATCCAGTTGAAGCACCACGATGCCGCGCGCGCCGTCCCGCGTCGGGCGCTTACTTTTGAGTGAGACCAGCGCATGGATGGTATCGCCGATGGCGACCGGCGCCGAGAACGTCCAGGTGAGCCCCAGCAGCCCGGTGGTGGTGCCATCGATCAGGTTCTGTTGCGACATCAAACCGATGGCCATCGCCAGCGTCAGCGGGCCATGTGCGATGCGGCCCTTGTAGGGCGTCTCCTGGCAGAAGGCGTCATCGACGTGCAACGGGTTGAAGTCGCCGGAGAGGCCCGCGAACAACGTGATGTCGCCCTCGCCGACCGTGCGGCCCCGCGTGACGATCACCTTGCCCGGTTCGAAGTCTTCGAAGTGCAACCCCATCGCTTGCCCCTACCCGCGGATCTGCAGATTGACCACCCGGCCCTGCCGTTTCACATCGACCTGCCACACCGTCTGCCGCTTTTTGAACTGCTCTTCCAGCGTCGCCGCGTTGTCGGTTGGTGTGCCGCCCACCGCCAGCACGATATCGCCCGGTGAGAACCCGAGATTGGCTGCCACCGACCCTGGCCGGACCGACAAGATCACCACGCCCTGCTCCTCATCGAGGCCCAGTTCATCGGCGAGCGCTGGCACGATGGTCGAGACGCGAGCGCCATCGAAGGGATGATTTCCCGACAGGTTGCGGATCTCATCCTTGCTGGGCTCGGGGGCCGCCCGCAGCGTCAGCTCTGCCGACTGTAGACGGTTCTTGCGGATGTATTCGAGCTTCGCACGGGCCCCGATACCGCGCGTGGTCAGCCGGTAAATGAGCGCACGCGGATCATCAACCGCCGTGCCGTCCACACTGGTGATCACATCACCGACCACCAGACCGGCTTCGGCCGCCGCACTGCGCGCTGTCACCCGCGTGATCACGGCGCCGGCAGCGCGCTCAATGCCCAGCGCGTCGGCGATATCCCGCGTCACCGGCTCGACTTTCGCGCCGAGCCACGGCCGCGCCACCTTGCGGCCCGAGATGGCGCTCTCGACAAACAGCTTCACGAGGTTGGCCGGGATTGCAAAGCCGATGCCGTGGCTGCCGCCCGATTGCGAGTAGATCGCGGTGTTGATGCCAGCGAGCCGTCCATTCATGTCGACCAGCGCGCCGCCGGAGTTGCCCGGGTTGATCGCCGCGTCGGTCTGGATAAACACCTGTGCTTCTGATTGGCCGATCTCGGTCCGCGCCAACGCCGAGACGATGCCCTGCGTCACCGTCTGGCCGACGCCGAACGGATTGCCGATGGCGAGCACGAGATCGCCGACCTCCAGATCATCGCTGTCGGCAAACTCCAGGAACTCAAACTTCTGCGAGCCACCCTCCAGCTTCAGGATCGCGATATCGGACTTCTCATCCTGCATGACGACGCGCGCATCGAACTCGCGCTTGTCGGTCAGCACGACTTTGATTTCTGCATTGCCGCCAACCTTCACCACGTGCGTGTTGGTGACCACCAATCCATCCGGATGGACGATCACACCGGAGCCGAGTGAGTTTTGCACCCGTTCCTGCGTCATGCCGAACCGCTCGCCAAAAAAGCGGCGGAAGAACTCGTCCTCGGCACGTTGCGTCCGCGTTGGCGCCTGCCGGCCGCGCACGTAGACGTTGACGACAGCAGGCGCTGCCTTCTTGGCCACCGGCGCGAACGAGAACATCGCCGCTTCCTTGCTGGGCGGCGGCAGCCGGCGCTGCGCATCGGCCGGCAACGGCGCCCCCAATACAGCCAGACCCGTGAGCAGGATTGCGCAGAGCAAACGCATGGAACTGAACCTCGAAGGAAGAGACCGGAGCAACAGCACATGGCCATGCGCGCCTTCTAGCCGGAGTTCCGGTTGGAAGAAAGGCCGCCCGCTGAGCCCGCACTTGGCGAAAACACTGCGGGAAGCTTGACGGGAGCGCTGCCACCGGGGAACGTGGACCGTTGCATGTCCCTTTCGCCCTCCCGGTGTCTCCCCATGGCCAAGTCCACCGCCAAATCTGTTCCTGCTGCCCAGCGCGACACGCGCCATCCGCTTGATCCGCTCTCGGAAGCCGAAATCACCCAAGCCTGCGAGTTGCTGAAAACGCTCAAAAAGCTCTCCCCGGCCACGCGCTTTGCGTTCGTCCAGCTGGAAGAGCCGGCAAAAGCTGATGTGTTGGCGTGGACGCCTGGCAAGCCATTGCAGCGCCGCGCGGCAGCGACCGTCTTCGACACCAAAACCGGCGCCACCCATATCGGCATCGTCGATCTCGACAAGAAGACTGTGTCCTCGTGGATCGAGCACCGCACGAAGGAGCACCCTTACGGGCAGCCACCCGTCATCATCGAGGAATTCTTCAAGGTCGGCGACATCGTCAAGAAAGACCCGGGCTGGCGTAAGGCGATGAAGCGACGCGGATTGACCGACAAAGACATCGAACTGGTGCAGGTCGACCCGTTCTCGGCAGGCTACTTCAACCGCGAGATCGAGAAGGGCCGGCGGCTGGTGTCTGCCGTCAGCTACTATCGCGAGGCACTGAAAGACAACGGCTACGCCCACCCGATTGAAGGCGTTGTGGCACTAGTTGATCTGATCGAGGAAAAAGTTGTCGAGCTTGTCGATGACAAAGAGATCGTGCCCATCCCCAAGATCAAGCGCAACTACGACCGCGACAGCCTCGGCACGCCACGCTCAACCGTCAAGCCGCTCGATATCATCCAGAAAGACGGCCCCAGCTTCAAAGTCGACGGTTGGAAGGTCGATTGGCAGAACTGGTCGTTCCGCGTCGGGTTCTCGGCGCGCGAAGGGCTGGTCCTGAGCCAGATCAGCCAAAAAGACGGTGGCAAAGAACGCCCCATCGTCTACCGCGCCAGCCTGACCGAAATGGTCGTGCCCTACTCCGATCCGACGACCAACAACTTCTGGAAGAACGCGTTTGACGCTGGCGAATATGGCCTCGGCAAACTCGCCAACACGCTTGAACTCGGTTGCGACTGCCTCGGCCACATCCACTATTTCGATGTGCCCGTCGCCGACGACAACGGCGTTCCTGCCCTGATGAAGAACGTCATCTGTCTGCACGAGGAGGACTACGGCATCCTCTGGAAGCACTATGAGTTCCGCACCGAAACATACGAGGCCCGCCGTTCGCGCCGTCTGGTGATTTCATTCTTCGCCACCGTGGGCAACTACGACTATGGCTTCTACTGGTATTTCTACCAGGACGGCACGATCCAGCTGGAAGCCAAACTGACCGGCATCATCCAGACGTCGGCTGTCGCGCCGGGCAAGCCCTATCCCTGGGGCGGCATGGTTGGCGAAGGTCTTGCTGGTCCCACCCACCAGCACATCTTCAACGTCCGCATGCACATGATGGTGGATGGCGAAAAGAACTCGATCTCCGAGCACGAGCACGTGCCACGCCCCTGGGGCGACGACAATCCCTATGGCAACGTCTTCGACACCACCGCGCGCGTGCTGACCCGCGAACGTGATGCCGCGCGTGAAGCCGATGGCCGCACGGGGCGCTATTGGAAAGTCACCAACCCGAACAAGAAAAACAGCGTCGGCGGTCATCCCGGTTACAAGCTGGTTGTGCAGCCGTCGCCGCTGATGCTCGCGCAAGAGGGATCATCTGTCCGTGCGCGGGGCGCGTTCGCGACCAAGCACGTCTGGGTGACGAAATATGATCCCGCCGAGCGCTACGCATCGGGCAACTTCCCGAACCAGCATGCGGGCGGCGATGGCCTACCCAAGTTCATCGCCGGCAATCGCAAAATTGAGAACGAAGATATCGTGCTCTGGCATACGTTTGCACACACGCACGTCTGCAAGCCCGAGGACATGCCGGTGATGGCCGTTGAGTACGCCGGCTTCATGTTGAAGCCGAACGGCTTCTTTGCGGCCAATCCGGCGATGGACCTGCCACCCGATAAAAACACTGCGAGTAAGCTTTCCGGTAGCGATGGCGGCGGTTGTTGCGATTGAGCCCAACCAGCGCTGAGCCGCGCTCATCTCCCTTTGACGACCGCCCCTGCCTTGAGCAGCTTGTAATTGATGCTGTCGAGCAGGGCTTCGAAGCTGGCATCCACAATGTTCGGTGAGACGCCAACGGTGAACCAGCGCTCACCAGACCCCTTGTCGACGCTTTCGACGAGCACACGCGTTACCGCTTCCGTGCCGCCGGTCAGGATGCGCACCTTGTAGTCGACCAGCTCCACATCCTTGATGATCTGTTGGTAGCGGCCGAGGTCTTTGCGCAACGCACCATCGAGAGCATTGACGGGACCATTGCCTTCAGCCACCGACCACAGCGGCTCTTGTTCGCCCGTGACGAACACCTTCACTTGCGCCTCCGACACCGTCACTAACTTGCCGAGCGCGTTGTGACGCCGCTCCACGATGACGCGAAAGCTATCGACCTGGAAAAACTGCGGCACCTCACCCAGCAAGCGCCGCGCCAGCAGCTCAAACGACGCATCGGCGCCCTCGTAGGCATAGCCCACGGCCTCGCGCGACTTTACTTCGTCGAGCAAAGTTGCAATGCGCGGATCAGCGCGGTTCACGTCGACGCCGAGCCGCTCAAGTTCAAAAATAAGGTTCGATTTTCCGGCTTGATCCGAGACCAGCACGCGGCGGCGATTGCCCACCAGCTCCGGTGCCACATGCTCGTAGGTCTCCGGTTCTTTTAGAATGGCCGACGCGTGGATGCCGGCCTTGGTCGCAAACGCGGCATCGCCCACATACGGGGCCTGCCGGCTTGGCGCGCGGTTCAGCATCTCGTCCAGCAGGCGGCTGGCGCGCACCAGACCAGCAAGGCTCGCGGGCGTCACGCGCGTCTCAAAGCGCTCGGCAAACTCAGTCTTTAGCAGCAGCGTTGGAATGATGGACGTGAGATTGGCATTCCCACAGCGCTCGCCAAGACCATTCAACGTGCCCTGGATTTGCCGGCACCCGGCGCGGACTGCCGCCAGCGTGTTGGCAACGGCGTTCTCAGTGTCGTTGTGCGTATGGATACCGAGGTGACTGCCTGGCACGACTTGAGCGACAGCCATGACGATCTCCGAAATCTCATGCGGCAATGTCCCGCCGTTGGTGTCGCACAACACCACCCAGCGCGCGCCGCTGCTATGGGCAGCTTTGGCACATTCCAGCGCATAGGCCCGGTTAGCTTTAAAGCCGTCGAAGAAGTGCTCGCAGTCGATCATGGCCTCGCGGTTCCGGGAGGCGCGCACGGCCGCCACCGACTCTACAATCCCCGCTACGTTCTCATCATTGCTGATCCCCAGTGCGACGCGCACGTGATAGTCCCACGCCTTTGCCACCAGGCATACCGCGTCTGTGTCTGACTGGAGAATGGCCTGGAATCCAGGGTCATTCGACGTCGAACGCCCGGCCCGTTTGGTCATCCCGAAGGCTGTGAACCGTGGCGGCGAGCGCGCGCCCGGTGCGTCGCTCGCAAACGGATTGGTGGCCAAGAACTCGGTGTCGGTGGCGTTCGCACCTGGATAGCCGCCCTCCACATAGTCGACGCCCAGATCCGCCAGGATTTTCGCGATCCGCCGCTTGTCGTCGACAGAAAAGTCTACCCCTGTCGTCTGCGCCCCATCGCGCAACGTGGTGTCGAAGAGGTAGAGGCGTTCGCGGGTGGCTCTGGGGGCAGTGGTCATGGGTGGTTCTTCATTGGCCACACATCCGTCTCATGATCGGGATGCTGATATGAGACAATGCCATCGTAATGTGCAGCGGCCTTGGCTGTTTCATCGGGCGTACGGGTGCGCAAGCTCGATAGCGCTGTGAACCAGGGCAGCCGGTCTTCAGTTGCGTATTGGATGTCGGGCGCAATCTCGGCGGCGCGGTCAAAAGCGGCGATCGAGACATCAACACCACCGGCGTCCATCTCGAACGTCAGCGGCGTGCCACAGGCGGCGCAAAACCCACGGCGCACTTTGTTTGAGCTGCGAAAGTGACTGAGTGCGCCGCGGGTGACGGCAAATTCTTGCCCGACGACAAACACGCCGCCGACACTCCCACTGGCCTTCTGGCACATGCGGCAATGACAAATCGATGGCCGGCCAAGTTTGCCGACCTTGAACCTGATCGCACCGCACTGGCAGCCGCCGATGTAGGATTTAGCTGTGCTCACCGCTTATACTCCCATGTCGTGACGATCTCGCCGGTCTTTGGGTCTTTGGTATCTTTGAGGGCGATGGCAAGGGCTGAGAGTTCGTCGCGGATGCGGTCGGAGGCTTTGAAGTCTTTGGCGCGACGGGCTTCAAGGCGGGCGGCGATGAGTTCGCGCACCTTGGCGGCATCCACGTTGGCGTGCTGCTGGAGCGACAGCCCTGCCGCTGTCTCGCCGCCATAGACACCGAGGAACATCAGCGTTGCGCGCAGCTCGGCGGCCTTAGCGGCGTCGCCGCGCTTCGCGCTCTTGGCTAATCCATGCAGGATCGAGATCGCGCTCGGGGTGTTGAGATCGTCGGCCAAGGCCCCGATGACTTCCGGGTTCGGTGCGGCACCATCAGCCGCGCCCGACACCAATTCTGCGAACTCTTGCAGCGTGTGCTTGGCCTGCGTGAGGCGATCGACTGTCCAATCAATCGGCTGGCGATAGTGCGTCGCCAGCATGGCGAAGCGCAGCACGCGGCCGTGCCAGGCTTGTTTGCCGAACACGTCGGTCGTCAGCAGTTGCTGAATGGAGAAAAAGTTACCGAGGCTCTTCGACATCTTCTCGCCTTCGACCTGCAGGAAGCCGTTGTGCATCCAGACGTTCGCCATCACGTCGGTGCCGTGCGCGCAGCGGGACTGGGCAATCTCGTTCTCGTGGTGGGGGAATGCGAGATCGATGCCGCCGCCGTGGATGTCGAACACCTGGCCCAGGTGCTTTTCCGCCATCGCCGAGCACTCGATGTGCCAGCCGGGGCGGCCGGGGCCCTTGATGCCGCCCGGCGAGGGCCAGCCGGGCTGATCTGGTGTCGATGGCTTCCAGAGCACGAAGTCGGTTGAGCCCTTCTTATAAGGCGCGACCTCGACGCGTGCGCCGGCCTCCATCTCGTCGAGCGAGCGGTTGGCGAGGCGGCCATAATCCTTCATCGACGTGGCGTCAAAGATGACGTGGTTGGCGGCGACGTAGGCGTGGCCCTTGGCGATCAACGTGTCGCAGAGCGTCGCCATCTCGGCGACGTGATCAGTGGCACGCGGCTCGACAGTTGGCTGCAACACGCCAAGTGCTGCGATGTCGGTATGAAACTGCGCGGTGGTCTCTTCGGTCAGTTTGCGAATAGCGGCGACGGGGGCAAGATCTTTGAAGCGCTCTGCGGCGCGCGCGTTGATCTTGTCGTCCACGTCGGTAATGTTGCGCGCGTATGTGACGTGAGCGTCACCATAGACATGACGCAACAGTCGGAACAGCACGTCGAAGACAATGACGGGCCGTGCGTTGCCGATGTGGGC
Source organism: uncultured Alphaproteobacteria bacterium (assembly GCA_963847145.1). GTDB lineage: Bacteria > Pseudomonadota > Alphaproteobacteria > Rhizobiales > Hyphomicrobiaceae > JABFRJ01. The sequence goes on along the minus strand of CAWJYN010000004.1, from coordinate 676,401 downwards.
GAGGTCATAGACCGTGGGGCCGCACACGTACATGCGGACGTTTTTGGCATCGATCGGCTGGAACGGCGCCTTCTGACGGGTCAGCGTGTTGTAGAGCGAAAGGGAAGCGGTCATCAGGACGGACTTTCAGGCAGACACGGTGTGGACAAACGGAACGCGGGTCCCGTCGCCAGCTAGCGGGGCGTGTCCGGACGAAAGACAGGAGGACGCGCGCGCCAACTGGGGTTCAGCTGGAAATAATCTCGGTCGAAGTGCCACAACACGGCACAGAGGGAGCGAAATGGCGGGTCATTGCCCGCTTATGAGGGGTTGGGCCCCAGGCCGTCAACTAGCGCAGTCAGGGCGCCCCGGCGGCCCGCGGGTGCGAAGTAAATTTTTCCCGTGTGGCAGCCAGCCGCGCAAGCAGCGCCCTTTGACGAATGCGCAATGGGTGGGTCTGTGCCCTATGCAATGATGGAATGGTATCCTATTTTTATTCACTATAGACCCTCTTAAAGAGAATTTTTTTCTAGTATAATATGGCGCATTCCCTCCCTGGACTTAGCGCCCGCTCATGCTCACGCTTGCAGCCAATCCCGACGTCGATGCAGACGGCCCCGACGATGGCGACCTGCCGCTGCTTGGCCTAGAGGTCCGGTTTGCCGATGGCGCGACGCACGCCATCGACGCCGCGCCTGGCTTCAACGCCATGGAGTTGATCCGCGCCGCAGGGCTGCCCATCAAGGCCGAGTGTGGCGGTGCCGGCGTCTGCGCCACCTGCCATTGCCGTGTGCCCGACGCCTGGGCCAGCCGCTTGCCGGCCGCCAACGACGAAGAGCAAGACAAACTCGACGAGATCCCATGGGCCGATGACCGCTCGCGACTGGCCTGCCAAATTCGGTTCACGAACAGCCTCGACGGCCTGGTGCTGGAACTTCAGCCCGACAGCCTCCATCCCGCCACCCTCGACGCAGCGGAGTGACCCCATGCGTGGTTTTCCCATCTTCCTCGACTTTGAAACCGCCCGCCCGCTGATCAACGGGGGCACGGTGCTGGCTGCTGCCAAGGTGCGCCTGCTGCTGAGCCGGGCGCGGGTCGTCACGGTCACCGCGGCCTCGCTCGACCACGCCTTCGCCCCCCTCGTCGCCGCCGGCCAGATCGAGCACCTCGCGCACGCGCCCACCGAAGCCGACATCCGCGGCCGCATTCTCGTCATCTCGGCCACCGGCGACGATGCCGAAGACACCCGCGTCTCCAATCTCGCCCGCGCGCTTGGCGTACCAGCTAACGTGCCCGACCGCCCGTTGCTGTCCACTTTCGCCCTCGGCGCCATTGTGGATCGCGGCACGGTCACCATCGCCATCGGCACCGACGGCGCAGCGCCCATTCTCGCCACCCGCATTCGCGCCCAGCTCGAACAGGTACTGCATCCCCGCCTCGGCCGTCTCGCCGACATGGCGCGCGATTACCGAGAAGCGATCAGCGCGAAGCTGCCGCAAGGGGCCCGCCGCCGCGCCTTCTGGGAGGCCATTTTCGGCGGCGCGCCCGCGCAGGCCATTCTCGACGGCGACGAAGGCAGCGGCCGCACGCTCATAGAACGCGAACTCGATGGCGTCGAAGATACCACCGGCAAGCCCGGCCGCGTGCTTCTCGTCGGTGCCGGCCCCGGCGACCCTGATCTGCTCACGCTCAAAGCGGTCCGCGCGCTTAAAGACGCCGACGTCATCCTGCACGACTATCTCGCTAGCCCTGCGGTCCTCGCCCACGCGCGCCGCGAGGCCGAAGTCATCTCCGTCGGCAAAGCCAAAGGCCGCCACTCGCGCACGCAGGCTGAAATCAACGAACTGATCGTCCACTACGCGCGCCAAGGCAAAACCGTCGTCCGCCTCAAAGGCGGCGATCCCTTCATGTTCGGCCGCGGGGCCGAGGAAATCGATATCCTGCGCGCGTCCGGTATCGCGGTAGACGTTGTCCCTGGTATTACTGCCGCGATGGCTGCCTCCGCCTCGTTGCAGATCCCGCTGACGCATCGCGATCTCGCACGTTCGGTCACGTTCTTGTCGGGCCATCGCGCCGGCGACGGCAGCGCTGACTTCGATCAAGTCGACTTCCGCGCCCTCGCCAACGCCCGCGCAACGCTCGCCGTTTACATGGCAGTCTCGACCTCTGGTGCCCTTGCCACCATGCTGCTCGATGCCGGCTGGTCGCCGGCCACACCCGTGATTGCGGTTGAACAGGCGAGCCATGCGTCCGAACGGCGCGTTGCCACCACGCTCGATGTGCTCGCAGTCACGCCGGAACGCCTTGGCCTCAAGCAAGCCGCCGTGCTGATCGTTGGCGAAGTCGCCAGCCTCGGCGCAGCGGGTGCTATCACCCACATCGCCGCCGAGACACACGTCCGCGCTGCCAAGGATCTAGCTCATGTCTAAAGCCTTTGCACCGCAGGTGCTGACCGCCAACCGCCTGCGCGCCGGTGATGTTGTCTATCTGGCGGCCAACGAGGATTGGGTGCCCGATCTGGCACGCGCCCGTGTCGCCCTCGATGTGACCGAGTTGGAGGCGTTACATGCCATCGCCGCCCGCGCGGTCGCCACCCAGCACGTCGTCGGCGTTTACGAAATGGACGTGGACACCTCCGCGGGTGCGCCTGCACCGACATCGGTCAAAGAACGCATCCGCGCCGCGCGCGGGCCATCTGTTTGAATTCCAGGAGCCGCCGCTCATGTACCGTTACGATGAATTCGACCATGCCTTTGTCGCCTCGCGCACCGCGCAGTTTCGCGACCAGGTGCAGCGCCGCCTCGCTGGCGACCTGACCGAAGATCAATTCAAACCCCTGCGGCTGCAAAACGGGCTCTACTTGCAGCTCCATGCCTACATGCTGCGCATCGCTATTCCCTATGGCGTGCTGTCCGCGCGGCAGTTGCGCCAGCTCGCCTTCATTGCGCGCAAATGGGACAAAGGCCTCGGCCATTTCACAACGCGGCAGAACATCCAGCTCAACTGGACCAAGCTCGACGATGCACCGGATATGCTGGCAGCGCTCGCCGAAGTCGAAATGCACGCCATCCAGACCAGCGGCAACTGCATTCGCAACACCACGTCCGATCCTTACGCCGGGGTCGCGCCTGACGAGATAGAGGATCCGCGCGTGTGGGCCGAGGTGATCCGCCAGTGGTCGACCATCCATCCGGAATTCCTGTTTTTGCCGCGCAAATTCAAGATCGCCATCACGGGTGCTGCCGAAGACCGCGCCGCCATCGCCTTCCACGACATCGGCATCCGCATCGTCAAAGGCCGTGGGCCGCACGCCGGAAAAACCGGCTTCGCTATTTACGCCGGCGGTGGCCAGGGCCGCACGCCCTATGTCGCCTTGCCGCTCAACGCATTCCTGCCGCGCGAGCATCTGCTGAGCTATCTCGAAGCCGCCATGCGCGTCTACAATCTACATGGCCGCCGCGACAACCTCTACAAGGCGCGCATCAAGATCCTGGTCAATGCGCTCGGCATCGACGAGTTCCGCCGCCAGGTGAATGCGGAGTGGGCAAAAATCGAGAAGCCCTCTATTGATCTGCCGGTAGAGGAATACGCCCGTATCGCCTTATACTTTAAGCCGAAAGCGCTGCCCGCGCGCAAGAACAACGACATTGCCGTTACCACCCGCCGCGTTTCCGACGAAGGCTTTGCGCGGTGGCTGCGCACCAACGTGCTTGCGCACAAAACTACTGGCTATCGCATCGTCAACATCTCGCTGAAAACACCGGGCCAAATTCCCGGCGATGCATCGAGCGACCAGATGGACGCCGTCGCGGCGCTGGCCGAGCGCTTCGGCCATGACGAAATCCGCGTCACCTATCAGCAGAACCTCGTGCTGCCGATCGTGGCGCTGACCGATCTGCCGGCCGTATACGACGCCCTCGTCGCCGCCGGTTTGCAGAGCGCCAACACCGAACTGATCACCGACATCATCGCCTGCCCCGGCCTCGACTACTGCAGCCTGGCCAACGCCCGCTCGATACCGGTATCGCAGGCAATTGCGTTGCGCTTTGCTGATCCGGCCAAGGCCGAAGACATCGGCCCGCTGCGGCTCAACATCTCCGGCTGCATCAACGCCTGCGGCCATCATCACTCGGCAACATCGGCATTCTTGGCGTCGACAAGAAGGGCACCGAGCACTACCAGATCACGCTTGGCGGCAGCCCCAAGGACGACGCCGACATCGGCGCCATATTGGGTCCGAGCTTCCCGGCCGAAGAGGTGCCCGATGTGATCGAAAAGATCATCGGCGTGTATACGCGCGCGCGGGTTGCGCAAAGCGAGACGTTCCTGGTGGCCTATCGGCGGCTCGGTGCCGCGCCCTTCAAGGAAGCGCTCTATGGGCCACCAAAGCAACGCACGAAGGTGGAGAAAGTAACTGAAGAAGTTTGACCAGCCGCCGCTTCCGAAACTGTCATCCTGGGGCTTGCCCCGAGGAGCCAGTTCTCGGCGCGACGTGCCTGAGAGAGTTTAGCAATGACAGACAAGCCAATAGGCACGTTTGTCACGTTTCGCACCCTGGGTCCTCGGGACAAGCCCGAGGATGACATGGAGTTAGCCGAGTGCCTGTGCCGAAGGATCAGAAACGATCATGACCAAACTCTGGAAAAACGGCCGCTTCGGTGACGACACTTTCGTCGTTCTTGACGACACGGCACCCCTCACGCGCGGCGCAGCTATAGTCGTCTCACTCGGCCGCTGGCGTACAGACCGCGCAGCGCTGTCGGCGCACGACGCGGCCGTAGCCGTCCACGCCGACCCGGTCGCCATGCTCTCCGTCGAAACCGACGCCCTCGACCGCCTTGCGGCGATCATCATCCCGTTCGCGAAATTCTCCGATGGGCGCGGCTATTCTGTCGCCCGCCGCCTGCGAGATGAACTGAACTTCAAGGGCGAGATCCGCGCGACCGGCGACGTGCTGCTCGACCAGCTGCCGTTGATGCTGCGTTGCGGGTTCGATGCGTTTGCGATCGGTCACGCACCGACGATTGCAGCACTCGAGGCGGGGCACCTGCCGGCAATTCCGGAGGTGTATCAAGCGGCCACGCGCGGACGAGCGCGCGCAACGCTGGGGACAGCCACCAATTTCGTCCCGCCTACTGGTTGATACGGAGCTATTGTGCAAAGTTGGTGGCTGTCCCCAACGTCAGCTCCCGAGGCCCCCGATGCTTGAAGCGTATCTGTATGATGGTCTGCGCACGCCGTTTGGCCGCCATGCGGGGGCCATCGCAAAGGTGAGACCTGACGATCTGCTGGCGGGCGTGATCAAGGCGGCGGTGGCGCGCTCTGGCTTCGCGCCCGAGACCATCGACGATGTCGCCATCGGTTGCACCAACCAGGCCGGTGAAGACGCGCGCAACGTGGCGCGACATGCGCTGCTGCTCGCTGGCCTTCCCATCGAAACGCCCGGCCAAGTGCACAACCGCCTCTGCGGCTCTGGCCTCAACGCGCTGATCTGCGCAGCCCACGCCATCACCTGCGGCGAAGCGGATGTGGCGATTGCCGGCGGCGTCGAGAGCATGAGCCGCGCGCCATTCGTGATGGCAAAGTCGGAAACACCGTTCCAGCGTGACTATCGCATGTTCGACAGCACCATCGGCGCGCGATTCCCGAACCCGAAGATTGAAAAAGGCTTCGGTGCCGACACCATGCCGGAGACCAGCGACAACCTTGCCCGCGACCTGCAGATCGCCCGTGCCGACTGCGATCGATTTGCCCATAGCTCGCAGCAGAAGTTTGCGCGTGCCAAAGCTGACGGCTTTTTCAAGGGTGAGATCGAGCCGGTCACCTTGAAGGGCGCCAAGGGCAAGCCTGACATCGTCATCGCCGACGACGAGCATCCGCGCCCGCAAACATCGCTGGCCGACCTCGAGAAGCTGCGCCCGCTGTTCGAAGGTGGCGTCACCACGGCGGGCAATGCGTCCGGCATCAACGACGGCGCGGCAGCCCTCATCTTGGCGAGCAAAGGCGCTGGTGACCGCGCCGGCCGTAAACCGCTAGTGCGCATTCTCTCAACAGCTGTTGCGGGCGTCGCACCGCGCATCATGGGATTCGGCCCGGTGCCGGCTTCCAAGAAGGCGCTGGAGCGTGCCGGCCTCGACATCTCAGAAATGGATATCATCGAAATCAACGAAGCATTCGCAGCCCAGGTGCTCGGCTGCCTGAAGGGCCTTGGCGTCAGCTTTGACGACACCCGCGTCAACCCCAACGGTGGCGCTATTGCGGTTGGCCATCCGTTGGGGGCGTCAGGCGCGCGATTGGCAGTCACCACCGCCCGCCAACTGCAACGGACCGGCGGGCGTTATGCGCTGGTCTCCATGTGTATCGGCGTCGGCCAGGGCATTGCGGTGGTGATGGAGCGGGTGTGAACCCTCACCGTGGGGTCAGACCCGTGGGTCTGACCCCGTGGAACGCGTTACATCTTAAACGGCACCACCGTCTGCTTCTGCTCGCCCAGGCCCTCGATGCCGAGGTGCATGACATCGCCGGCTTTGAGGAAGATGGGTGTCGGCTTCATGCCGAGGGCGACGCCGGGTGGGGTGCCGGTGGTCACCACATCGCCCGCTTCGAGCACCATGAACTGCGAGATGTAGTGCACGATGTGCGCGATGGAGAAGATCATCGTCTTGGTGTTACCGGTCTGCATGCGCTTGCCGTTGACGTCGAGGAACATCGGCAAAGCCTGCACGTCCTTGATCTCGTCGGTCGTCACCAACCAGGGGCCGAGCGGACCTGACGTCTCGAAGCTCTTGCCCTTCATCCATTGGCCGCCGCGCTCAGCCTGCCAATAGCGCTCACTGACGTCGTTGCAGACAGCATAACCGGCCACATACGACAGCGCGTCTTTCTCGGCGACATACCGCGTGCGGCGGCCCATGACGAACGCGATCTCGACTTCCCAATCGAGTTTCTTGGAGTCCTTCGGGATCATCACGTTGTCGTTCGGGCCCACAAGGCAGTTGGCGAGCTTGTTGAACAGGATCGGTTCCGGCGGAATGGGCGCGCCGGTTTCCTTGGCGTGGTCGGCGTAGTTGAGACCGACCGCGATGAAGTTGTGGACACGGCCGACGGGCGCACCGAGCCGGACGCCCTTCGGCGCTTCCGGCAGCGACTTCGGATCCAGCTTGCGCAGCTTGTCGAGGCTGGCAGGCGCAAGCGTCTCACCAGTGATATCAGCCACATGCGCCGACAAATCGCGGATCGCGCCGGAACTATCGACGAGGCCTGGTTTCTCGGCGCCGGGCGCGCCAAAACGAACGAGTTTCATCAGAGTCTCCCTTTGGTGTTTCCGGTTGCATCCCTAGGCGGTGGTGGCGGGCGCTGTCTACGGGGCGCGCGCACGGCAGCTCTGCTTAGGGCAAGCAGGGATAAGTTGCGTCCACCCGGCTCAACCGGCACACAGGACAATACAATGACGTTGGCACCCGATGCGGCCCGTGGAGAAGCGGCACAAAATGCGAACACAGAGAGCGCTGCACGATAAGCGCCGCGCCATCATCATCGGCGGTTCCATGGCCGGTTTGTTCGCGGCGCTTCATCTGCGGCGTGCCGGCTGGCATGTCGACATTTACGAACGGACGACCGAGCCGCTGTCGGGCCGCGGCGCGGGTATCTTCGACTTACCCGGAGCTGCACGCCGCTCTTGCCCAGTTCAGCATCCCAACAGATTACGGCTTCGGCGTCGCCATACGCGAGCGCGCCGTGCTGGACGCGCAAGGCCGCAGCATTGCTACCGCCGCTGTCCCGCAGATCGCCACATCCTGGTCGCATGTGCACAGCCAGCTGATGGCCCGCTTCCCCGCCGACACCCTCCATCGCGGTGCCGATCTCGTCGGCATTGCCGAAGACACGCACGCCATCACCGCACACTTCGCCGATGGCCGCAGCGCGACAGGCGCCATTCTGATCGGTGCCGATGGTGTCCGCTCCACCGTGCGCCGGCATCTGTTTCCAGATCTCGCACCGGCCTACGCAGGCTACGTCGCCTGGCGCGGTCTCGCACCTGAAGCGGCGCTCTTCGGCAAGCCTGATGATGACCGCACAGGCCACTTCACGTTCTGCCTGCCACCGGGCGAGCAAATGCTGGGCTATCTGGTGCCGGGCCCTGGCCATGATCTGACGCCGGGACGCCGGAGCTATAACTTTGTCTGGTATCGTCCTGCCGACGCTGATGGCGCTCTGCCAAAGCTGCTCACCGACAGGACTGGCACGCACCACGCCACCGCTATTCCGCCACACGCCATCGCACCCGATGTGGTGGCGCAGATGCGCGCTGATGCAAACCGCATCCTGGCCCCCTGGTTCAAAGCCGTGGTCGCGGAAACCGCACAACCCTTTCTGCAGCCGATCTACGATCTCGCTAGCCCGTACATGCATCGGGGCCGCATCGCACTGATCGGGGACGCGGCTTTTGTGGTGCGGCCCCATGTCGGGGCCGGCGTCGTCAAAGCCGCCGACGATGCTGCCGCCCTTGCCGCGGCGTTGGCCATCACCGGCCCTGAAAGCCCCGCCGCGATCGCTGCGTTTTCGGCCGAACGAACCGCCGTCGGCAACCGCATGATCACCCAGGCGCGGAAACTCGGCAGCTATCTGACATCAACTTTTGCATCCGACGCCGACCGCGCCTTGGCGACGGCCGCGGCAGACCCCGCGACTGTCCTGCGCGAGACGGGACAGATCGCGTTTCTGCGCCAGCCACACTGAGAGTGCCGCTGAGAGTGGCCCGACTGATGCTGTGTGATGAACCCGCATCGGCGCTACAGCCGTCCTCCCGCGAGAACGGATCTTCCCCGCCCGTTGATGCCGTGCCATGGGGTCAGATATCGGGACGCGGGGTCTGACCCATAGGTCTGACCCCAACACCAAAGTGTGAGGACAGCATGCAGCAATTCTCTTTGACCGGCCGGGTGGCACTCATCAGCGGGAGTTCGCGCGGGCTCGGGCTCGCCATGGCGACCGGTCTCGCCGAGGCCGGGGCGCTCGTCGTTCTCAACGGCCGCAATGAGGATACTCTGGCGGCACAAGCGGCAGCCCTCACGGCCCAAGGCTATAAGGCTGACATCGCTGTGTTCGATGTGGCCGATAGCGCCGCTGGACAAGCGGCCATCGATGCCATCGTCACACGCCATGACCGTCTTGATATTCTCATTGCCAACGCTGGCATGAACCATCGCGTGCCGCTTGATGAGTGGGACGGGGCCAACTGGGATGTCGTCAACGGTACGAATTTGCGTGCACCATTTTTGCTGGCGCAGCGCGCCGCCCACCACATGAAGAAGCAAAACCACGGGCGCATCATTTTTACGACGTCCATCACCGGCATCCTAGGCCGCGCCACCATCCACGCCTATGTCGCCTCAAAGGCCGGCCTCGCCGGTCTCACGCGATCACTCTCCGCCGAACTTGGCGAACACGGCATCACGGTCAACTCCATCGCCCCTGGCTATTTTGAAACCGAGCTCAACGCGCCTCTGCTCGCAGATAAGGCGTTTGTTGATCGCATTGCCGCGCGCACCGCGATCAAACGCTGGGGCAAACCGTCCGAACTCGGCGGCGCAGCCGTGTTCCTCGCATCCGCCGCCGGCGCCTATGTCACTGGCCACCAGATCGTTATCGACGGCGGCCTGACGACGACGCTGTAATATCGGCCTTGCCGCGGAAGCAGCCCATGAGCATCGAGTTCCTCATCACGTCCTTCATCATCGTCGCGTCCCCCGGTACGGGTGCACTTTATACGCTGGCGATGGGGCTCGCGCGTGGCGGCAGGGCCAGTGTCGTCGCAGCCTTTGGCTGCACGCTCGGGATCGTCCCGCACTTGGCGGCCGCCATACTCGGCCTTGCAGCCGTCCTGCATACAAGCGCACTGGCGTTCCAGATCTTCAAATTCCTGGGTGTTGCGTATCTGCTGTACATGGCGTGGGAGACACTGAAAGAAACCGGCGCCCTATCGGTCAACGCAGATGTTGAGGCCCGTTCGGCTCGCCAGATCATCACACATGCTGTGTTGATAAATGTGCTCAATCCCAAACTGTCCATCTTCTTCATGGCGTTCCTGCCACAATTCGTCGATGCCACCAGTCCGGATCCGCTACCGCAAATGCTGTTGCTGAGCGGTGTCTTCATGGCGATGACGCTTGTCGTGTTTGCCATCTATGGCCTCTGCGCCGCAGCCGTTCGCGATCATGTCGTCACGCGGCCGTCTGTTTTGCTCTGGATGCAGCGCACGTTCGCTGCCGCCTTCGTGGCCCTCGGGGCCAAACTTGCCACCGCCGAACGCTGAAAGCCCCTCACATATGATGTCCATTCAAGAAGCGATCACCGGCCGGCGCAGCATCCGCGCCTATCTCGACAAGCCGGTGCCACGCGCAGCGCTTGAAAATGTGCTGCGCACGGCCGGCCGTGCGCCGTCTGGCACCAATGTGCAGCCCTGGCACGTCTATGTGCTGCAAGGAGCCAAGAAGGCCGAGGTTTCGGCTGAACTGCTGTGCCTTCATCAAGCGCAAGCACCCGCCGAGCGCGAGTACAATTACTATCCCGAGCAATGGCGCGAGCCCTATCTGGCGCGCCGCCGCGCCTGTGGCTTCGGTCTCTACAAAGCGGTTGGCATTCCCCGGGGCGACACCGCCCGCATGAGCGCCCAGCACGCCTTGAACTGGAGTTTCTTCGGCGCGCCGGCCGCACTGATGTTCTCCGTCGATAGCGACATGGAAAAGGGCAGCTGGCTGGACTGCGGCATGTTCATTCAGTCGGTGATGCTGGCGGCCCGTGGCGAAGGCCTGGCGACCTGCCCGCAAGCGGCGTTCGCATACCAAGCGCCAACCGTCAAACGCATCGTCGGTATTCCCGCGACGCAGACGCTCATCTGCGGGATGGCCCTCGGCTATGAGGACACCAGCGCCGTCGTCAACAGCTTCGTCACCGACCGCGAACCGTTGGAAACCTTTGTCACCTGGGTCGATTGAGTTGCATCGTCCGGTGAACCTGGCACACCGCAAGCGCGCTCAGCTCGTTTTGGGCCTGCGCGCTCAGCGCGCTTTAGGCCTGCGCGCTCAGCGCGCGTTGGGAAACAGCTTAGTGACAGGCGGCAGCGCGGTCATCGCTCCCATCTTCGATACATGCACGGCGCAGCGGATCGTGCTGCCGGGTGTCGCCGGATTGCCGGATGGCTCAACCAGCAGCATCCGCTGCGGCAATCGGGTTTCGATGAGCGTGGCGTCGGTTCGCCGCCAGTCGGGCGCAAGCTCCTGCACCCAGCCATAAGCGAGGCCCCGCTGCTGGAAGTCCGCTTCTTTGAGCGTTGCTTTGATCTGCGCCACAATCAGGTCTGGCGCCTCAAGCACACGAACACCCCACAAGAACTGCTCTGGCTTGCCTTTGCTGGATCGCTGCATCTGTACGTAGGCGGCGATGGTCAACCCTTGGGCGGCGACGGGCGTGGCGAACGACACGACGGTTCCGGCGAAACTGGGATCTTTTCCAACCTTGCCGTTCTCCGGTGGCGTGCCGAAGTCCTTTAGCGTTGCGGTAGCGAAGGCGGCGTTGTTGCTTTCAAGGACATTGAAAAACGCGGTCGTGCAGGGATAAAGCGCCGCCAAAATCTCATCGGCTGGAGCAGCGCTCGCGGGACGTAGAGTGATTGCGGCGAGTATGCCGATGAGGACGCGCTGCGTGCGTGAACCAACGGTCATGCGATGTCTTCCCCGTCCGAAACGCCAAGCCCAGGTTCCCTACGGTCTGTATAAGGGTGCTGGCAAGGGTGCCACCGATTGAGTATGGTCTGCCGCGTCGTCAACCCGCCTTGCCGAAAGACCGCCGACCTCCATGACCGATCTTCAGAGCTCCTCTGGCCCAATGGCCATAGCCGGCCGCGCCGCGACCTGGGCCGCGCAACGCCTCAACATGGTCGATAGTCAAGTGCGTCCCAGCGACATCACCGACCGGCGCATCATCCGCGCGATGGGCGCTGTGCCGCGCGAAGCGTTCGTGCCAGCGACATTGCAAGCGATTGCCTACATGGACAATCCAGTCCCTTTGGGACGGGGCACTGGCGGCCGCACGCTGATGGAACCCCGCCTGTTCGCCAAACTGCTGCAGTTGGCCGACGTTCCCGATCACGGTCATGTGTTGGATGTGGGGACCGGCACTGGCTACGGCCTCGCCGTGCTGGTGGCGATGGGGCTCAAGGCAACCGGGGTCGAAGAAGACGCGGCGCTGGCAGCATCGGCGCGCGCGGCGCTTGAATTTGCCGTCCCCGACAAAACCGCAGCTCCGATCCCGCACGTGCGCGCCGGCGCACTGACCGCCGGTTTCGCTGAAGGGGGCCCTTACGATGCCATCATCCTGAGCGGCAGCGTCGCCCGGGTGCCCGCGGGCCTGCTTGATCAACTCAAATCGGGCGGACGCCTCGTGGCGGTGGCCGGCACCGGCCCCAACGGCAAAGCAACCGTCTGGTTACGCTCCGGCACGACCTATGGCGTGCGCGAGGCCTTCGATGCCAGCGCCGCAACTTTGCCGGGCTTCGGCACCCAAGCGGGCTTCCTGTTGTAGCGCCCGTATCGCAACACACAGCCGTTGCACCGAAACAGCTCTTTACAAATTCTTTACCAACTCCGCTGTCAATGGCCCGCAGGCGTGTGTGACGCCGTGAGGGAGCGATTGCGGATGACGGCCCATCTGAGCCTGCTGGCCCGTGCGAACGGCGCGCATCATGCGCGCCGCATTCGGCGCGTCACCGTCAGCGTAGCTGCCTTACTTGCTGCAGCGGCCGCAGCCTTCCCGGCCAGTGCCGAGACACTCCAGGAAGCACTGACGCTTGCCTACCAGAGCAACCCGAAACTCGATGCTGAACGCGCGCGCTTGCGAGCGACCGATGAAGGCGTCACGCAGGCCAAGGCCGGGTTCCGGCCAACAGCATCTGCCAACGCCAATACGGGTGCGCTGCGCCAACTCTCTGCGCCGCGGCAGCTTACGGATGGTGTTACACATCCGTCCGGATATGGCGTCTCGGCGCAGCAATCGGTGTTTTCTGGATTTCGGACCGTGAACACGGTGCGCGAAGCCGAGGCGAACGTGCGGGCCGGCCGTGAGAACTTGCGTCTGGTGGAGCAGCAAACCCTGTTGGATGCCGTGACGGCTTATGCGGACGTCATACGCGACACGGCGCTGGTGCGGCTGCGCGAAAAGAACGTCGCGGTCTTGTCCACGGAGCTCCAGTCGGCTGAGGCCCGCCGTTCTGTCCGCGAGGTCACACGAACAGACGTCGCGCAGGCCCAAGCCCGGCGCGCCAAGTCTATCTCAGCGCTTGACCTGGCCAAATCAAACTTGAAAACCAGCCGCGCGGTTTATGAGCGTGTCGTCGGCCGGCCACCGCAGAATTTGTCCGAACCGGCGGTGCCAAACAAACTCATTCCTTCAGGTATCGAGGACGTGATCAAGATTGCCGAGAAGGAAAATCCCAATGTCGTCGCCGCACTCTATCGTGAGCAGGCGGCGCGGCACGAGGTGGACCGCATCTGGGGCGAACTGCTGCCGGAAGTCCGGCTTGAGGCTAGTTACAACCAAGCCTTCAAGACGTCGACCTTTGTTGATCAAGCCAGTACGGCGACGGTCACTGGGCGCGTCAACGTTCCTCTCTACGAGGGTGGCGAGGTGAAAGCCCGCGTCCGGGCTGCCAAGCATACCCACGTCAGCCGCTTGCAGGAAATCGAGCAGGCTCGCACCGAAACCCAGGCTACCGCCGTCGGCGCATGGTCGCGGCTTGAGGCAACGCGCACGCAGGTCACGCAAGACAAGGTGCAGGTGGGCGCAGCCCGCATCGCCCTCGAGGGCGTCCGCGAGGAGGAGCGCGTCGGCCAGCGTACGTTGCTCGATGTGTTGAACGCCGAGCAGGAGTTGCTCGACGCAGAGGTAGTCTCTGTGACGAACCGGCGCGATCTCTTGATTGCCGCGCACGCGCTGTTGAGTGCAATTGGGCAGCTTAACGCTGCAGCGTTGCAGCTGGGCGACAGCCAGTACGATCCGACAGTCCACTATGACGAGGTCGAGCGGAAGTGGTTCGGCGTCAGCATCACGCACGCCGATGGCCGTGTTGAAATTTTGGACAAGCTGGACAACTGGGGCGCTGTCGACCCATACGTTGCCAGCAAAGGCCTGCGCGCCTCGGCGCCGTAAGCGTGCCCCGCAGTCTCTGTTGAATTCTTGCCACATAGGGCCGTCATCGCGCGCCCAACGTCGCCTTTCGGCTATCGCCTGGCCCGGCCGACTGGCTATTGGGCAGGGCGGCTCCGGCTTGGTGCTGCCTGTCCGTGGCGCAACAGCCACAGACCCGCTCTGGATGTGCCGACTGCATTGTTGCATCGCCGGAGAATCGGATAGGCCTCGTGGAGTGGGGTCGCGTGCATGACCTTTTTCTTTAGATTTGGTGCACACGCGGCGGCGGGGCAGATTTGATGTCGAAATATCGCGCACATTCTCGGAAGGGCATTGCCGTCTACGCACGTTCGCGTTTGCTGGCTGCCGTTTCTGCAACGGCCCTGGGTTGTTTCGCTGCGCTGGCACCTTTGTCGTCGGCTGCGCTGGCTGAGACGATGTCCGATGCCCTTGCGCGGGCCTATCGCACCAGTTCGAAACTCGATGCTGCGCGCGCTACGCTGCGCGCAACCGATGAAACCGTCGCCGCTGCCAACTCCGGTTATCGGCCAACAGTGCAGGGGACCGCCGACGTCGGCTTCCAGGATTCGACCAATCGCGCCAACACGGGAAACGTGGCGCGGACCGAGACCCATCCGCGCGGCTACGGTGTTTCGGCGACACAACAACTCTTCCGGGGCGGGCGTGTTCTCAACACCGTCCGTAAATCGGAAGCCGATGTGCGCGCGCAGCGGGAGATTCTGCGCGGCGTCGAGCAGACTGTGCTGCTGGACAGCGCGACGTCGTTTCTTGATGTCATCCGCGATACGTCGATCGTCAGACTGCGCGATAGCAACGTTAACGTGCTCCAGCAGGAGCTGCGGGCGACACGAGAACGGTTTGCCGTCGGGGAAGTGACGCGGACAGACGTGGCTCAGTCGGAAGCCTCTCTGGCGGCTGCTCGCTCCGCTCTTGACCTTGCAAAATCGAACCTCCAGTCGAGCCGGGCTGCCTATGAGCGCAACATCGGTTCGGCGCCAGGTTCTCTCGTCGCTCCAAGGGCGCTCGATAAGCTGCTGCCGAAGACACTCGATGATGCTGTTGCGACGTCGTCGCGGGAGAACCCCAACGTCGTCAACGCGCTCTATAACGAGCAGTCGGCCCGCCATACGGTGGATTTGATCTGGGGCGAATTGCTTCCATCAGCGTCGCTGACGGCGGCCTACGCGCGGCGGTACGATCTAGCGGCGGGCACGGCGGAACAGGACAGCAAGTCGATCGTTGGCAACCTCACAGTGCCGCTCTATTCGGGTGGGGAAGTACAGGCCCGCGTGCGCGGCGCCAAACAGACGCACATTAGCCGCATCCAGCAAATCGAACAGCAGCGGACGGAAGTGAAGGCACTTGTCGTGACGGCATGGTCGTCGCTGATTGCGGCGCGTGCACAGCTGGTGTCGGACAATGCGCAGGTCGCATCGGCGCAGACGGCACTTACCGGCGTCCGCGAGGAAGAACGGGTTGGTCAACGCACCCTGCTGGACGTGTTGAACGCCGAGCAGGTCCTTTTGAATGCCCGCGTTGCAGTTGTCACCGATCAGCGCAACATTGCGGTGGCGGCTTATGCGGTGATGTCGGCGGTCGGCCGTCTGAATATTCAGGAGCTTGGTGGTGTGGATGCGGTCTATGACCCTGAGGTCCATTATCACGAGGTCCGTCGGCAGGCCTGGGGTGTGTCGGTGACGCGCGCTGAGGGCCGCGTCGAGGTCAAGGACAGGTGGGAGACACACACTGAACCGCATCGCGGCCAGGAAGATGTGAAAACCTGGAAGCCGGCAAAGTAAGGCGCCGTCGGTTCCCCTCCTACAAGGCAGCGTGTGCCGTTTCACCTGGCATTCGCTGTCTTTTGAGTTTTAGTTGCGGCTGTCCGCTTGCTTTTGGATCTGTTTCGCGTCGGAAGGCTTGCGGCCGAGAGGGTTGGTCGAATGCCAGGATCACCAAGTCATTTGTCCAGCGGGCGCCGCGACGAGGCGAGCATGGACGACATTTTGGCGTCGATCCGGCGCATCATTGATGAAGAGCCGGTTGAGCCGCGGCACCGGGCGCCCCTGAGCGAGGCTGATGGACGCAGAGAAGCCGCGGCGTCCGTGGAGCCGCTCGGCTTTTATAAGACGTCGGAGCGGTCGGACACAGGCGATGCTGTGCAGGCGGCACCGCCAACGCGCGCAGATGCTGGTGTCGATGACGTGCTTGCCGAGCTTCTTGAGCCCGCTGCGCCGCTCGTCAACATCCAGCCGGCAACGCCAATGGCCACAGACACGGCGTATTCTTCGCAACCCATCGCGCAACCGCCTCCAGCACCTGAAGTGCCTGCGGCCGCGGAGTTATCCGATGCCAGCGTTGGCGAGATGACGCCAGTAAGCCCGCAGTCTACGGTCCCGCCCGCGGAAGTTCTGCCGTCGGCTGAACAGGTTATGGCCGAGCTGGCGCGCGGCCTGTCGTTTGCGGCACCCGACGCTGCGTATGATGACGCGGCCGGGGCCGCGCCTGAGACGGTTTTTGTCGACAGCGCAGACAGTGATCCGCCGGCTGCTGCCAGCATTGTGATTGATACCAGCGTTGATACCGACAGCGGTCCCAGTCCCGCAGAGGCCGTTGCGGCGGCGGTCGCCGCCGTCGCCGCTGTCAATGCAGTGGCGCTGCTGGGTGGCGGCAGGCCACGCGCAGCGGGCATTGAGACAGCATCGCTCGCCGATGAGCCGGTGATTGCTGCGACCGCCGCAGATACCACCGCGCCAATCACGTCAGCGCTCCATGCCGCGCAGGCTCCAGAGTTTTGCGTGGCCGGCACAATGGTTCAGCCAGAGATCACGGCACATTCGGAAGCCCCGCAAAGCTCACTGGCGGAACCACTCGCAGAGCCACTGGCCGAAACGGCAACGGCGCCCGCACCCGTCACCTCCACCGACCTTGTTCCGCAGCCGCCGGTGACCTTCGAAGACGCTATCTCCACAATGCTCCGTCCCCTGCTGCGCGACTGGCTCGACGACAACATGCCGCGCATGGTCGAGAAGGCGCTCAAGGAAGAACTCGCGGTGGCCGGCGGTTTACTCGTGCACACGGCCAAGCTGGCAAAGCCAGATGCCGCCAATCCCAAGATCCACACCGAGTGACGGTTGTGTCGGTTGGGTCAAGCGTAGCGCGACGCAGCATCTCTGCTCGCAGCAACCCCTGTCGGTCGCGCTGAAGCGCTTGACCCAACCTACAAAATGGCCCCGCAGCGACGTCGCAGGACACTCGGGATCAGGCTTGCCAGACTGACGTGTCCTTGATCTCGGCGTCTTCGAGTTCGCGTGTCACTGGCACCTGAAAGGCTGCGACTTTGGTGAAGCGATCGCGCGGAAAATAGTTCCGCTTCGGATCACCGATCAGCACCAGTGCGCCATGCCTGCGAGCAGCATCGACGTAGGTCAGTACGCGCTCGGCCAACGCGCGCTCGTAAAACAGATCGCCGACCAACACGACGTCGAACCCCGCCGGTTCTTGTGCCAGCAGGTCGGCCGCCGTCGTCAAAACTGGCAACCCATTGGCTTCGGCGTTCAGCTGTGTTGCCACCAGCGCGAGGGTGTCGATATCCGCCGCAAGACACGATGCTGCGCCAGCCCGCATTGCCGCCAACGCTGACAACCCAGAGCCGGTGCCGAGATCGAGCACGCGCTTGCCCGTGACAAGGTGCGCATTGTCGAGCACATACCGCGCCAGCGCTTGCCCGCCAGCCCACGCAAACGCCCAGTAGGGCGGCGGTACATTCATGACGCCGAGCTCATCCTCCGTCTTCTGCCAAATCGGCAGACTTTCGGCCGCGAGATGCAACTTCAATTCCGGCACCAGCGGCGGCGACAACAGCGCTGTGTTCGCCCGGATGAAACGCTCAGGATCGCGCATGGGTATTCAGGCCTGTCTGTGGTGAGGGCCCATCGGGCAATGGCAGGCTTAAGCTATAGCGGAAGAGCATCGCGAAATCCGCCACAGCCGGCGGGCAGCCGCCACCACCAGCCGCCGGCGGATGACGGACGCTGAACCGCGTCGTCTTCCGCCACAGAAAGCCAAAACTAGAATCCGTCGCGGACAAGGGCGCGGTTCAGGGCCCGCCATCTGCCGGACCAGGCGCGGATATTGCACGCGTGGTCGCGCTGTGCTCGCCCTACAAGGGTCCATTTTTGCGGGGCGGCCACCACTCACAGTTTCCACACGCGCGCCTGCTCGGGAAAATCTTCGTCTAGTTCTGGCGTCAGTGGCGCAGCATACTCCGCGAGCAGGCGGAAGGCGCCGGGTGGGCGGCGTGCCGTCGTGCGGTCACCATAAAGGATCGGCACGCCGCGCCGCGTATGCGCCGCGAGAAACGCGCCGACGCGGTCTTTCAAGTCCGGCTCGTACACCAGATCACCGATCAGCACGAGATCAAATGCCGTATCAGCGCCGAGCAGATCATCTGTGGTTACGCTCAGCGCCACGTCATTGGCCGCCGCATTGCGCACGCAGGCGGCCACCGACAACGGATCGATATCGGCCGCCGTCGCCGCGTGTGCACCTGCCTTCAACGCCGCAATCGCGCAGAGCCCCGAGCCGGCGCCGAGATCTAGCACGCGCTTGCCTGCCAGGAGCGCTGGATGATCGATCAAGTAGCGTGCCAAGGCTTGCCCGCCCGGCCACGCGAACGCCCAATAGGGCCTCGGGCCATGCGGAGTTAGTGCGTAAGCTGCTTCAAAGATCGCGAACGCGTTGGTCGCCAGGTGGAGGTGAATTTCTGGCACCAGCGGCGGCGCGATCAACCCGGTGTGTTGGTCGATGAACGTGTCGAAGGCGCTCACGGCGCGCGCTTCTTGGACGTTTTTGGCGTTTTGCCAATGGCCGCCGGATCGAGCCCGCCCAGCTTGCAAACATGCGCCCACTCAGCGGCCGTCACCTGCTGCACCGACAGCCGCATCGATGTGACCAGCGCCATTTTCGACAGCGCCGCATCAGCCTTCACGTCCGCCAAGGTTACGGGCTTCTGGAACGGGCACACGGCGCCGACGTCCACACAGGCCCACGTCCCTGTATCGTCGTCCTGGTCGGGATGCGCCAGCGCGATGACACGCAGAATGCCGACGATCTCTTTGCCGATGTTGGAATGATAAAAGAACGCCAGATCGCCGATTTTCATGTGCTGCATGTAATTGCGCGCCAGATAATTGCGCACGCCGGTCCAGGGCTCGCCCTTGGCACCGCGTTCCACCAGCATGTCCCATGAAAACACATCCGGCTCCGACTTCATAAGCCAGAAGCCAGTGGAGACGATGGGGGCAGGGAGTGGTTTGGCCATGCAGCGTCCAAGAGCGATTTCAGGACTCTTCTGTGCGTCTCTCCGCGCCGCCCGTCAACGGATAGATGCCGACTTAACCCGCTCCGCTTGACCTTGCCCTCGGGGCATCAGTCAAGGCATTGTCGGCAGGCGCCATTGGCCGGAGCTGTCGAACCTTATGCCTTCTATCGCGCTTGACTATCAGCACCTCGAATTCGCCTATCGGCGCTCGCCGGAGCAAGACGCTGGTTCGCTTCGCCGCCATCCCGTGGTGGTGGCCGGTGCAGGGCCGGTTGGCCTCGCGGCGGCCATTGATCTAGCTCAGTCTGGCATTCCCGTCGTGCTGCTCGATGACGATTTCCGGCTCTCGACCGGCTCGCGCGCGATCTGCTTTGCCAAGCGCACGCTGGAGATTGCCGACCGGCTCGGCGTCGGCCAGCGCATGGTCGACAAGGGCGTGACGTGGAACACCGGCAAGGTCTTCCTACGCGAAGAGCTGCTTTATCGTTTCGATCTGCTCGCAGAGAGCGGCCATCACCGCCCAGCGTTCATCAATCTGCAGCAGTATTACGTCGAAGGCTTTCTGCTCGATCGCGCGCGGGAATTGCCGAACCTCGATCTCCGCTGGCGCAACACAATCCTCGACGTGGCGCAAACCGCCGATGGCGTTACACTCACGATCGACACGCCGGACGGGCCGTTCACACTCGGCTGCGATTGGCTGATCGCTGCTGATGGTGGTCGCAGTGCCGTGCGGCGGTCCATGGGCTTGGAGAGCAAGGGCCAGACGTTCCGTGATCGTTTTCTGATTGCCGACGTGCGCATGACAGCGCCGTTTCCAGCCGAGCGCTGGTTCTGGTTTGATCCGGCGTTCCACCCCAAACAATCGGTGTTGCTGCATCAGCAGCCCGACAACGTGTGGCGCATTGATTTTCAACTTGGCTGGGATGCGGACCCGGAGGCGGAGAAGCGGCCCGAGCGCGTCATCCCGCGCGTGCGCGCGCTGCTCGGCCCGGATGTGCCGTTCGAGCTGGAGTGGGTCAGCGTCTATACGTTCGGCTGTCAGCGTATGGACAAGTTCCGCCATGGCCGCGTGCTGTTTGCAGGTGATAGCGCGCATGGCGTGTCGCCGTTCGGCGCGCGGGGCGCCAACAGCGGTGTGCAAGATGCTGACAATCTGGCGTGGAAGCTGCGCTATGTCATCGAGGGTCGCGCGCCGGAATCGCTGCTTGATACTTACGACAGCGAGCGCGTGGCGGCAGCCGACGAAAACATCCTCAACTCGACGCGCAGCACCGATTTCATCACGCCTAAGTCGGATGCGAGCCGCGCCTTTCGAGACGCGACCTTGGAACTTGCGCGTGACTGCGGCTTTGCGCGGCGGCTGGTGAACAGCGGGCGATTGTCAGTGCCATCGGTCTACGACGGCTCGCCGCTGAACACGCCGGATGTCGATACTTTCGCGGGTACGATGGTGCCCGGTGCGCCGGTCGCCGATGTGCCCATACGCGCGGGCGACAAAGATGGCTGGTTGCTCGCCCATTTAGGCGGCAGCTTCGTGCTGCTCTGTTTCGACGACGCCATCGCCGCGCCGCATGCTGCAGCGCCGCTGCGCACGCTCTTGATCGGCAAACACCCGGCCGACCTTCAAGACCCCACCGGTTTGGCCGCCCAACGTTTCGATGCTCGGCCGGGCACGGTCTATCTCATCCGCCCTGATCAGCATGTCGCCGCACGCTGGCGTTCATTCGACGCGCAAGCCGTGCAAGCCGCGCTGGATCGCGCGCTCGGCAAAGCTGGAGTGCCTTCATGACCAGTGCGCTCAACACCGAACTCAATTTGGCAGCGGCTGATGATGTCTACGAGGCGTTGATCGATTTGCACCGCGGCTTGACGCCGGAGCAGAGCCAGCTGGTGAACGCCAAGCTGATCCTGCTGCTGATCAACCACATCGGCGACCGCGCGGTGATCGATGCGGCGTTCGTGAAAGCACGCGGAGACGTCCCGCGCGCCGGATAGGGTTGGTTACTTCAGGTTCATCAACGACAGCTGCATTTTCTGGTAGGCAAGCCGCATCCGCGACTTCACGGTGCCGAGCGGCAGCGACAGTTGCGCGGCGATCTCGCTCTGCGATAGCCCTTCAACATACGCCAGTACGATGATCTGGCGTTGTTCGTCTGGTAGCGTCGCCAGCGCGGCGCGCACCGCAGCACCGATCTCGTTGGTCACTACGGCATCATCGGCAGGTTGGTCGCCGCTCGCAACTTGGAAGACTTCGTCGTTGAACTCCTGCGTCGGCCGCTCGCGCCGTAACCGGTCGATGCGCAAGTTGCGCGCGATCGTGAAAATCCAGGCGTTTGGATTGCCCGTCGCGCTCGCGTAAAGCGCAGCTTTGCGCCACACTGTCAGCAGCGTTTCCTGCGCGATCTCTTCGGCGGTGGCAACGTCCACGCCGCGCCTGATCATGTAGGCGCGCACACGGGGCGCGTAAGCTCGGAAGACGGATTGAAAGGCAGCCGGGTCTTGCGTTGTCGCAATATCCCGCAAATGATTTTCCATCGGATCCATGGGGCGACCTCAGCGCTTGGCGTTGGGCTTCACGGTTTTCCGCGGTCATCCGTAAGAACGGATGCAACGTCGATGCACTGGCTTTCCCACCAGGGGCGTCTGAACGAGATATTGTATCGCTACGGCATTACTTACACTGCGGCATCTCGTTGCGCCCCCCAAGGCGGTCACGCGAGCGTGATCACGAGCGCTGAGATCCAACCGTCAAGCGATCCCGTTTTCCTCAAGCCACTGTGCTCGTTAGTTCAAGCAGGCGCGGCCAAAGCTACGCGTTCGGAGCTACGTCCGGCGGGCGGTTGTGCAGCTGCACATGGATCTCATCACTTCATTAAAGAGGAAATTCGAATGGTACTCCCATTGCGCGCCTTGCTTACGGGCGCTGTCATGCTGAGCGTACTTCCGCTCACGACGGCGCACGCTGCCGACATCGTCGATACGGCTGTCAAGGCCGGTTCATTCAAGACGCTCGTTGCCGCGGTCAAGGCTGCCGGCCTGGTCGACACGCTGAAGGGGCCGGGCCCGTTCACGGTGTTCGCGCCGACGGACGCGGCGTTCAAGAAGCTGCCAGCCGGCACCGTGGAGGGGCTGTTGAAGCCTGCCAATAAGGCGAAGCTGGCGGCCATTTTGACTTATCACGTGGTACCGGGACGGGTGAAGGCGGCCGATCTCGCGGGCAAACGGTTGAGCGTGGCAACCGTGCAGGGCCAGAAGGTTAAGATCGACGGCCGCAATGGTGTGAAGGTGAACGGTGCTAAAGTGGTGAAGGCCGATATCGTGACTGATAACGGCGTCATTCACGTGATCGACAGCGTTCTGCTGCCGCCCGCTGCCAAGGCCAAAGCGAAGCATTGAGCGGCAAACGCTAGCGACGTTCACTGTTGGAACCCGGCGCGCAAGTGCCGGGTTTTCGTACCTTTTGGCGTAGTGCCGCAGTCAGGCCTTGAAGGTGCCGGGTTGCTGGGGCAAAAAGGGGACGACTGGCTCTGCTGTCTGGCGAGCCGCCTACCCCCCGATCGACCACGGATTCCGACACAATGCGCTACGATGACAGCGATAAGCAGAGTTCCAACGTCGAAGATCGCCGTGGCGAGCGCGGCGCCGGTGGCGGCGGCATGCAGATACCGATGGGTGGCGGTGGCATGGGGCTGACGACCATGTTGATCGTCGGCGCGATCATGCTGCTGTTCGGCCTCAATCCGCTTGATCTGCTGACCGGCGGCGGCAACGCGGGCAACATCCCCAACTTGCCGCAAAATCCACGCGTTGAGGCGGGCAGCCGTGGTGGCGGTGGCTTGAGCTTGCCGGGACTTCCCGGCCGCGATGGAAAGGCCGGCACCAATCAGCCGGTCGCGCATGCCGAAGACCCAATGAAGGTGCGTGTTGCGCAGGTGCTGCACGACACCGAAGAGGTGTGGACAGACGTGTTCCGCTCCATCGGCCGCCAATATGTGCCACCGAAACTGGTGATATTCTCGGGTGCCACGCGGACCGGCTGTGGCATCGGGCAGACCCAAATGGGTCCGTTTTATTGCCCGGCCGATCAGAAAGTTTACATCGATCTCGCTTTCTATGACGAACTGAAGCGGAAGTTCAACGCGCCGGGGGATTTCGCGCAGGCCTATGTGATCGCGCACGAAGTCGGCCATCATGTGCAGACACTGCTTGGCATCTCCGACAAGGTTCAGGCGGCGAAAGCGCGCGGCGGTGAACGGCAGGCCAACGCCATCCAGGTCCGTATGGAACTGCAAGCGGATTGCCTCGCGGGCGTTTGGGCGGCGAAAGACTACCAGCTGCATCGCCAGCGCATCCAACCAGGCGACATCGAAGAAGGGCTCAACGCTGCCGCCATGATTGGTGACGACACCTTGCAGAAGCGCTCACAGGGCTATGTGGTGCCGGAATCGTTTACGCACGGCTCGTCGACCCAGCGCGTGGCCTGGTTCAAGAAGGGCATGCAAACCGGTGAGCTGCAGTCCTGCGACGCCTTCAACATGCAGGACCCGCAGTAAGCAGTCCGCGCACTCTGGATATGCCAACGGGGCGGATCTTGCGATCCGCCCCGTTGCTATTCAGGTCGTGTCGGCCAGTTACGCCAGGATCATGCCGTTGTGCAGCATGTCTTGCGCGGTCATGCCATGCACGCCATCGAGAGTGACGACATCTTGGAAGTTGCCGCCGATCTTGACCGAGATGTGCAGGCCATCCTTACCTTCGGTGACGCGGAAGCTGTTGGCATCCGTGCGGCCGTGCAGCATTTCGGAGAGGTCGAGACGGTCGCCCTTGCCGAAGTCGGTCACGTGGTCGACGGCGCCGCCCTTGCGGAAGTTGCCAGAGTGGAATCCGAAGGTGTCGTTGCCTTCACCACCGGTGAACACGTTGGCGCGCTTGTCACCCCAGATGACGTCGTCGTAGGCCGAGCCCACAACTGCTTCGACGCCTGAG
The DNA here is from genome assembly GCA_963847145.1 of uncultured Alphaproteobacteria bacterium. Classification (GTDB taxonomy): domain Bacteria; phylum Pseudomonadota; class Alphaproteobacteria; order Rhizobiales; family Hyphomicrobiaceae; genus JABFRJ01. The sequence continues at coordinate 651,908 of CAWJYN010000004.1, read as the reverse complement.
ACGCTGCCCTTGCCGTCGCCATAGGCTACGTGCTTGTGCAGATCGATTGTGACGCCGCTTTTGGCGTTCGAGAAGTCGATGGTGTCAAAGCCGGAGCCGCCAACGATCGTGTCGTTGCCGCCGCCAGCAACGAACACGTCGTCGCCCGAGTTGCCATACAGCGTGTTGTCGCTGTCGCCGCCGGTGATGACGTCGTTACCTTTGCCGCCGAAGACAGTATCGTTGCCTTCGTCGCCGAACAGCTTGTCGTCACCTGCGTTGCCCCAGATGCGATCGTTGCCGGTGCCGCCGAAGATGACGTCGTTGTCGGCATAGGTCGGCTCATGCGGACGGTCGATGCCATCCCATTTGCCAGCACCGTACATGACGTCGTCACCTTGGTCGCCACTCAGCGTGTCGTTGCCTTTGCCGCCAGAGATCATGTCGTCGCTGCCGGTCAGCATCGTCACGTGGATCATCGACTTGGCAGCGAGACCGCTACCATCCGTTGCCTGGGCATACACGGACACGTCGAAGTCCGCGCTATCAGGCGTCGTAACCGTTAGTCCGGCCAGTTCTTTGACCGACAATGTCCAGCTGCCATCGTCGTTGCGGACGCCGGCGGACAGAACCGCGTCGCTCGGCAAGCCACTGAGCACGAGTTCGATGGCGTCTGCGTCTTTGGCATTGATGAGGCTGGTTGCGATGTCGAGTGCAACGGTCACACCGGCGTTCTTGTCGCCGTCGATGGTGTCGTTGCCGCCATGACCAAAGAGCGTATCGTTGCCCTTGCCGCCCGACAGGGTGTCGCCGTGCTTGGCACCGTGTTGTTCGGCACCCGTCACGACATCCTTGGCATCAGCGGTTTTGAGAACGATGTCTTCCTTGTGGGCTGCGTCGTAAGCAGCCTTCTCAGCAGCGGCCTTCTCAGCAGCAGCCTTCTCGGCAGCAGCCTTCTCAGCAGCAGCCTTCTCAGCAGCAGCCTTCTCAGCAGCAGCCTTCTCAGCAGCAGCCTTCTCAGCAGCTGCCTTCTCAGCAGGTGAGGTCCGGAAGGTGATGACGGAGTTGTCGTAGTCCTTGTCGCCGCCGTTCTTCAGGTCTTCAAAGCCGATGCGGACGCTGCCGTCTGCGCTGGCCGAAACCTTGACATGGTTCAGATTGTCACCGTTGAGGCCCTTGGAACCGTCATCAGCGCTATGAAACGTCGTCGTACCGTACTGGCCCTTCATGTCGACTGTATTGCCGCGTGCGTCGACGTGGACGAGCTTCAACTCTGTTCCGCCATTGACGTTGCCGGGTTTGCCATCGGCGCCAACGAACTTGAACGAACCGCTCGTGTCGTTGAGCAGGTCGGCCATGCCCTTTTGCGAATAGCCGTTCGGGATGATGAAGAACCCAACCTTGTCTTCCGGGTTCACAGTCACGCCGGCCGAACTCTTACCGCCGGTCAGACTACCACCTGAGCCGTCCAACGAAGCGTTGGCGAACACGATCTCAACGTCTTTGATCGAGCCGTCGGCGCCGATCTTGTACATGCCGATGGCATTTTTATAGCCAGCCGACTCATATTCGAAGGTCACCGAACCTTGATTGGACGGTGTGCTGCCGCCCGCGGTGCCCGTTGAGCCACCAGCGCCCGAGGTACTGCCAGATCCGCTGCCAGATCCACCGCCAGATTTGTCGTTGCCATCACAATGGCCGCCGTCATGCTCGCCGCCCTTGGAGGATTTATCCTCTTCGCGGTCGTCGTCGTGTTTCTCTTGATGCATCGACACTTGTCCCTACTCCCGATACTTTTGAGCCGTCCCTGACGCAGCTCCACAGTTCAGGATATAATCGCAAGATGAGAAAATACGTTTTCGAAGCGACGCTGAATTAAGGCCTTGTTTGATTCAAATCCGATCGAATGAATTCAGAGTTCGTTTACCGCTCTGACCCGTGCGGCGGGCATGCTGGCCTGCCGCTTGACAGACCCGGCAAGCCATGGTGTTGCGGCGCAAAGCGACGTAAAAAAACGGTCAAAAGATCAAGAGGGGACGCTCGATGACGCGCGCATTCGTATTTCCGGGCCAGGGCAGTCAAGCCATCGGCATGGGCAAGGCCTTAGCAGCAAACCACGCAGCCGCCCGTGCGGTTTTCGACGAGGTCGATGCGGCGCTCGGCCAGAAACTCTCGCAGATCATGTGGGAAGGGCCGCCGGAGACACTCACGCTGACCGAAAACGCCCAACCAGCGCTGATGGCGCACAGCATGGCGGTGATGCGGGTGCTGGAAGCCGAGCATGGGATCACGCTGGCCAAGACGGCCAAATTCGTCGCTGGTCACAGCCTCGGTGAATACACGGCGCTGGCAGCCGCCGGCACATTCACATTGGCGGATACCGCGCGCCTGTTGAAGTTGCGCGGGCAAGCCATGCAGAAGGCGGTGCCGGTGGGCATCGGCGCGATGGCCGCGCTGCTGGGTGTATCCGTGGACGTGGCGCGGATCATCGCGGGCGAGGCGGCGCGCGGCGAGGTCTGCGACGTGGCCAACGACAATGATCCCGGACAGGTGGTGCTGTCCGGCCATAAGACCGCGATCGACCGGGTTGCAGAGGTCGGCAAGGCGCACGGTCTGCGCCGCGCCATGCCGCTGCCGGTATCAGCACCTTTTCACTGCCGCCTGATGCAGCCCGCGGCCGACGCCATGGCCGTGGCCCTGTCGAAGGTGGCGATGCAGGCGCCGGTGGTGCCGGTGGTGTGCAACGTGCTGGCAGCCGCCATCTCTGATCCAGCCGAGATCCGCAAGCGGCTGGTCGAACAGGTGACGGGCACGGTGCGGTGGCGCGAGTGCGTGCTGGCGATGGCGGCGGCCGGGGTGACTGAGCTTTATGAGGTCGGCAGCGGCAAAGTGCTGTCGGGGCTGGCCGGACGGATCGACAAGGCGCTCAAGGCGACACCCGTCGGGACACCGGAAGACGTACAGGCGGTGGTGGCGGGATTGACCGGCTGAAGACGGGACTTGTCACCTGTCAGCTTGGTAAATTTATCCGTGATCAGAGTTAATCGCCAATAAGGCCTCTGGCGTGCGATTTGGCGGGCTTGAAGTGTTTTCCGCACCCTCCCCTATCGCAGATTGGTAAACGCGCTCCACGGGCCTCCTAGGCGCGTCTAAAGGCCATTCCAGCTGTCTATTCTCGCTCTGACTTCAGCTAGCCGCAATCGCACCGCTGACGGCCAGCGCGTTAATCTTGTCCGCTGTCAACCCCCAGGCTGCCAGTGACGCGCGGGTGTCGGCGATTGCGTCGACCGGCGGGTTTCTGATCGCACCGGGAGTGCGGCTGAAGCGCGGCGCGGGCGCCGGTTCGGTGATGCCGTTGTTGGTCACGTAGGTGCCGCGGGCGACGAGATGCGGATGGCCGGCGCACTCCACCATGTCGAGCACCGGCGACACACACGCGTCGCTGTCCGCGAACACCGCCGTCCATTCGTTGCGGGTGCGCGTGGCAAACACCGCCGCCAGCCGCGCTTTCAGTTCGGGCCAGCGCGTCTGGTCGTCCTGGCCCGGCAGCTGTTCGCCGTCGAGACCCAGCCGTTGCAGCAGTTCGGCATAAAAGCGCCGCTCCACGGCACCAACGGCCATGAAGTGGCCGTCGCGCGTCTTGTAGGTTGTATAGTACGGCGAGCCGCCGTCAGCGGGATTGGAGCCGCGCGCGACCGACCAGACACCCGCCTGCCGCATGCCGGAGTGCATGGCCATCAGACTGGCCGCGCCATCAACCATGGCGGCATCCACCACCTGACCTTGGCCCGATGCACGCGCTTCGACGAGGGCGGCGAGCAACCCCATGGCGAGATAGAGCGCGCCGCCGCCGAAGTCGCCGACCAGATTAAGCGGCGCCACCGGCGGTCCGTCCTTTTCGCCGATCGCTGCCAGCACGCCCGTCAGCGCGATGTAGTTGATGTCGTGGCCGGCGAGGCTTTTGAGCGGGCCGTCCTGTCCCCAGCCGGTCATCCGCCCGAACACCAGCCGTGGATTGATCGCACACAACACATCAGGCCCAAGCCCAAGCCGCTCCATCACGCCCGGACGAAAACCCTCAATGAGCAAGTCGGCTGATTTGACCAAGTCCCTGACCGCCGCAACACCCGCTTCTGCTTTGAGATCGACGGCGATGGCACGCTTGCTGCGATTGAGAAAGTCATACCGCGGGTCAAAGGCAAAGCCGAGATCGGCGGCGGCGGTCGCGCGATCAATGCGCAAGACTTCGGCGCCGAGATCTGCCAGCAACATGCCGCAGAACGGTGCCGGGCCGATGCCCGCCATCTCGAGTATGCGGACACCTTTGAGCGGTCCCATGCGGCAATGTCCTTGACGGGTTGGAAGCAGCAAATCTAAAGTACGCTAGCATACGGTCTCGGCGCTCGCAATTCGCGTTGCCACCAAATCCCGCGCCAGTACGAACGCGCCGTCAAGGACACCTCCGATGCTAGACCCGCCGCTTTTGATAACCATCGACGGCCCCTGCGCGACGCTGACCCTCAATCGTCCAGCGGCACTCAATGCGCTGTCGGGCGCCCTGCGCCGCGCGCTGATCGACGCGCTCGATACGCTTGATCGCGACGCGGCGGTGCGTGCCGTCATTCTGACAGGCGCCGGCCGCGCGTTTTCCGCTGGCCTCGATCTCAAGGAGCTGGCCGGGGCCGGGACCAACCTCAGCGCCAATGTGGACGCAGAAAACGTCTGCGCCGCGATCGAACATTTCTCAAAGCCGCTGATCGCCGCAGTCAATGGACCGGCCATCACCGGCGGCTTCGAGATCATCCTGGCGTGCGACATCGTGCTGGCAGCTGAAGGCGCAACGTTTGCCGACACCCACGTCAAAATCGCAGTGACACCGGGCTGGGGGCTGTCGCAGCGCCTCAGCCGGCGCATTGGCATTCACCGCGCGAAAGAGCTGTCACTGACGGCGCGCACACTCTCCGCGTACGAAGCGGAGGCCTGGGGTCTCGTCAATCACGTCATCGCTGCGGATGAACTTTTGCCCCGCGCTCACGCGATCGCCCGCGCCATTGCGCAATGGCAGCCCGAAGCCGTGCGCGCCATGAAAGCCATCATCGACGAGGGCTATGCCAAGCCCTACGGCGAAGCGATCGCTTGGGAAGCCAAAACCGCCAGTGAGCGCAACGCAGCGGTTCAGATGGCGGCGTCGATGCTGCCGCCGCGCAAATCCTGAGACGTTGGAGCGACCCATGTTTTCCAAAGCACTCGCCGGCAAGCGCATTCTGATCACCGGTGGTGGCACTGGCCTCGGCCGCGAGATGGCGCTCGGTTTTGCCAGCCAAGGCGCGGCAGTCGTATTGTCGGGCCGGCGTCCCGACGTCCTCACAACGACCGCCGACGAGGTTGCGAAAACTTACGGCACGCGCGCTGACACTGTCGTCGCCAACGTGCGCGATGCGGCGAGCGTCGAAGCGGCGATCGACAGCATCTGGCAGCACGGACCGTTGACCGGCGTCATCAACAACGCCGGCGCGAATTTCATCAGCCCGACGCAGACCATCTCGCCACGCGGCTATGAAGCGATCCGCGCAACTGTCATGGACGGTTCGTATTATGTGACCACCGCGTGCGGCCGACGCTGGATCCAGCAGGGGTTGCCGGGCTCGGTGGTCAGCAATCTGGTCAGCTGGGTGTGGACCGGCTCGGCCTTTGTCGTGCCCTCCGCGATGGCGAAGGCGGCCGTGCACGCCATGACGATGTCGCTGGCCGTCGAATGGGGACCGCATCGCATTCGCGTCAACGCCATCGCGCCGGGGCCATTCCCGACTGAAAATGCCTGGGCCAAGCTCGATCCGCTCGGCAATGGCGCGAGCAGCGCGACGACCGCTGCGACAATCCCGCTGCGCCGCTTCGGGCGCATGGACGAGCTGCGCAATCTGCTCATTTTTCTGATGTCGGACGGCTGCGACTTTCTCACCGGCCAGACAATCGCTATTGATGGCGCACAGCATCTTGCCGCTCCCAGCACGTTCGCGGACCTCGCTTCGATGACGCCCGACGATTGGAACCGCGCCCGCGAAGCCATCGCAACGTCGGTGACGAAGGAAAAGGCCGGACGGGAGGCGTGAGCCGTTCGGTTTGGCATTGCACCAATACGCAATAGGGTAAGCCCCATGGGTCTGATCCTAGGTCAGCCGCGAAAAATTAGTGACTTTAAGTCACCAGACGACCGCCATTGGCTTCAACATTGCCCAGAGCCGTTGATCCAGTGCCTCGAAAATAGCAATTTCGACAAAGTTTTCAAGAAGCCAAGTCGTGCCCACACGTTAATGAGCTTTACTCACCAATAGCTAGATGATAAGCTACGCAACGATGTGCAACACCGCTGCATCGTGTCGATGGAGGTCGCTTTGGACAAGATCCAGACCCAAGCAGAGATCCTTGGCATCATGCACGCGGCCGCCGCCGATCCGCTCGGCTACGCACGCGCCTGGAAAGAAGCCAAGCCCGGACGCCAGGTGATCGGCTCGTTCCCGATGAACTTTCCGGGCGAGCTGGCGCATGCCGCTGGCGCGTTGCCCGTCATTCTGCAGGAAGCCGAAGACCCCATCACCTACGGCCACGGCCTGTTGTTCCCCTTCTACTGCGGCTACACACGTTCGATTGTCGATCAGGCCGCCAAGGGCGAGTTCGACGTTCTCGACGCCATCATGTTTGGCGATCATTGCGTGCAACTGCTCGGCGCTGCCGACGCTGTCCGCATGCAGTTGCCCAACACACGCGTCATCTTCTTCCAATTAATTTCGTCCATGAACGATCCATGGACCTTAGGCCGCTCGCGCGAAAGCTTCGAGGCGCTAAAAGTGGAGCTGGAAGAATTCGTTGAGCGGCCCGTTGAAACCGATGCGCTGCATGCCAGTATCCGCATCTTCAATCGCAACCGCCAGATCGTGCGCGAACTCTATGAGATGCGGACCGCCGGCACCACGCGGCTGACCGCCACCCAGATGCAGCACATCGTCAAGTCCAGCATGATCATGGATAAGGCCGAGCACACCGCGTTGCTCGAAGACCTACTGGCCGGCATCAAGGCCGCCAAACCGTCATCGCGCCAGAGTGGCATTCGCCTGCATCTCTCCGGCCACTTCTGTCAGGCGCCGAAGCCCGGGCTGCTCGACATGATCGAAGCGTGCGGTGCCATCGTTGTCGGCGACGATCTCTACCATGGCTTCCGCTATATCTCGACCGATGTTGGCGAAACCGGCGACCCCATCGACGCGCTAGCGGTCTGGTATTTGGCACGCAACACAGGCGTTCCTTGTCCAACGCGCGTGCAGAACGATGTCGATTGGGATGCGTTTCTCATCAAGGCGATGGCGCGCGAGAAGGCCCAGGGCATGATCGTGCTGATGGCCAAGTTCTGCGAGCCGCACATGTACTACTATCCGGAAGTCAAAGAAGCCTTCGAGAAGCACCGTATCCCACACCTGCTGATTGAGACCGAACACGAGTCGATGTCGTTCGAAAGCCTCAAGACGCGCGTCGAAACATTTCTCGAAATCGTCAAGCGCCGCGAGGCGGCGTGAGTTCTGTTTGACACTTTATTTCCACGGAGAGCCGCCATGACCATGACAGCAACGGCGCCTGCACCAGCTAAACTCCCGCCGGCAGCTAATAAGCTCAAGTCCACGCGCATCGCTGGCCGGCTTGTGAACGAATACTGGGACATGGTCTGGCGCGCTAAAGCCGAAGGCAAGCTGATCTGCTGGTATGAGGGTTCGGCGATCAATCCGTTCCTGCAGGCAGCCGACATCTGCTGGGTGCACGGCGAGGCTTATTCCGCCATGCTGGCGGCCCGTCACCAGGAAGGCCCCGCCCAGCAAGCCGCCGAAGATCGCGGCTACATGAAGGAGCTGTGCTCGTACGCCCGCACCCATCTCGGCTGCGCCGTCACCAACCAGCGCAATCGCAACGACACCGATACCGGTGTCTCGAACGTGCCCGACGACAATGATCTGGCCTCCAAGCTGCCGCCACCGGACATGATCATTTCAGCCTATGCCTACTGCAGCACGGGCCAGCAGTGGGACGAGATGACATCGCGCCTGTTCGGCAAGAAGATCCCGATCTTCAACGTCTCGATCCCTTGGATCTGGGGCTCCAAGAAAGACGCGCGCTATCTACATGGCAAGGAATGGGAGGAGACCTCCCGCTATGTCGAAAAGCAGCTCAACGACATGGTCAAGTTCATCGAGGAACGCACCGGCAAGCCCTATCCATGGGACCGCCTGCGGGAGCTCATGGGCCAGGTGCGCCGCGCGTCCGAGCTGCGCCTTGAAGCCATGGATATGTGTACCGCCCGCCCGACACCCGCCAGCTTTTTCGATTGGGTCGTCTCCATCGCGCCGATCAACAATCTGCCCGTCGGCCCCGAGATCGTCGATTACTTCCAGACGGTCCGTGACGAAGTCGCTGCCCGTGTTGCCACCGGCGAAGGCGCAGTGCCGAAGGAAAAGTACCGCTTGTTCTTCGATGGCATCATGAACTGGAACAAGGTCGGCTGGCTGGCCGAGAAGTTCGCCCGCTACGACGCGGCCGTCGTCTGCGGCCGCTACACGCACATGGCCTTCTGGCAGGAACCCACTCTGATCAAGCCGCAAGACCCGGTGCTTGGCATGGCGCAGAACTATCTGATCTGCCCCAACAACCACTCAGCGCCCATCTTGATCGATCTGATCATGGATCTGTGCCGCAAGTACGAAGTCGACGGCATGGTCATCCACGCCTCGCGCACGTGCCGCGCCTTCACCAATCCGCAGTTCCTGATTGCCGACGCCGCGCAGAAGCGGCTGGGCATCCAGACCTGCATGTTCGAAGGCGACGTGACGGACGAGTTGTTCTACAAAGACGAACTGCTCAACAGCCGCGTCGAAGCCATGCTCGAAACGATCGACGCCCGCCGCGTGGCGGCTGCGTAACGTCGATCGACTTGAAACCTGCCCGGCATTTTTATACCCCTTGAGGTCTGCGGCATGCGCACAAGTGAGGCATCTGTGGAAATCCAGCCCACCCTCGAGGTTCTGGAGGCTGCATTTGCGACCCTCCCTCCACCGCGTTCCCGGAATTTGCCGCGCGTTTCAGCGCGACAAATATCCGGGAACTTTACCCCGCTGATTTTGGCTGCTTCGCTTCATAGTCGACGTGTAAAGATCCCGGCTCTGCGCGCTGAAACGCGCTTCGGCCGGGAACGCGGTGGAGTGTGAGGTTCATAACGAGGTAAAGCCGTCGCCCCTCAAGGGGGCGGAAAACTGCCACCGATTGAAACCGTACAGCAGCTGACCCGGCGCTCGTACCGGCTGCTACAGAGGATGAGGAGACCTCCATGAAATCCTACGTCATGGGCATCGACTTCGGGTCGACGACGGCCAAGACCGTGGTGCTCGATCTCAAGGGCAGAATCGTTGCCTGGAACGTCGCCCACATGGGTGCGGTCAGCGGTGAAGGCGTGCTCTCGTCGATCGCCGAAGCGCTCGCCTCCGCCGGCATCACGCAAGCCGATGTCGGCCGCACCGTGTCGACCGGCTATGGCCGCCGCATGCTGGACGTGGCCGACAAGACCTTCACCGAGATCACCTGTCACGCCCGCGGCGCCGTTTCGATGGTGCCTGACGCGCGCTTGGTGATCGATATCGGCGGGCAGGACAGCAAAGTGATCGCGGTTGACGCGAACGGCTTGGTGGCCCAGTTCGCCATGAACGACCGCTGCGCCGCTGGCACTGGAAAGTTCCTCGAAACGCTCGCCCGCGCCATGCAAGTCGAGTTGGAGGACATGGGCACCATTGCGCTTGATGCCAAGCAGACCCTGAAAATCTCCAGCATGTGCGCGACGTTCGCTGAAACCGAGGTGATCTCGCTGCTGGCCGAAGGCAACACCAAACCCGACGTGCTGGGCGCGGTGCACGCCGCCATCGCCGCGCGTACGCTCGGACTTGTTGGCCGCGTCGGCAAAAAAGGGCCGATCGTCATGACCGGCGGCGTCGGCAAGAACCCGGCTGCTGTCCATCACATCCAACAAGCGCTTGGCATGCCGCTGCATCTGCCCGACAACCCGCAGATCGCTGGGGCGCTTGGCGCAGCCTTGCTCGCGCTCGACGATTACAAGGCCGAGCACAAAGCCGAATACGCAGCGCTGACCACCACTGGGACCGACGACGACCATCTCGACAAACAGATGGCGCTCGATAAGGCCTGCGCACCCAACTGCAAAGGCGTGCCGGCGTTGGCCGTTAATCCGTAGGGTGCAATAGGTGAAGCCGTATTGCACCGGACGCTTGCGAGGTGCCCTTAGCGCGTTCAACACCGCTCGCGCCGCGGTGCATGACGAACGCAGAAGAGCGTTCTAATGCACCCTACGCACCCTACCCCGGCGGTGGTGGAACGCCGATGCTGGGGATCGGGTTGGGCAGATATGCACTCGCCATGATCGCCGGCAACAGCTCCGAAGGCGCCTTGCCGCTGCGCCAGGCTGCATGCACTTTCACGGGATCAAAGAACACGCCGATCGGGTTGGCTGCGAACTCCGGTGCGGTATTCATCCAGTGCTTCGACTTCGCCCAATCGCCGAAATTGTCCGATTGCAACTCGACAAAATTCTTGTCGGGATCGGCGTAGTACATCGACAGCGTCAGGCCGTGGTTGAGGCAGAACGATGGCGTAATCCCCAATCCCGCGAGCCGTTCGTAGCTTTCCATATGCTCGGCAAACGATGCGTATTCGAACGCCATATGATGCATACCGGTGTGCTTCTCTTTGTCCGGATCATCGACGAAGCCCGGCACCGAGAGCAGCGCGATCCGATGGTTGGCCGCATCGTTGGTCAACCACGCTCCCACGGGCGCCTCATGGGTCGCCGTCATGCCGGTCACTGCCGCATACCAATCCATCATCGGCTGCAGGCGCGTGGTTTTGAGGTTGACGTGGTGGAGTGCGGGTTTGATCATGGTCGGGATCCTAGAGACATGCGGGTGATGGGCGCAGTGTTACGTGCCGCGCCACGGGGTGCAAGTGGCGAAGCCGTCCTGCACCGCGCCATTACCATTCCCCGAAACGATACCCGCGCGCTTTCGCACCGCCGGTCAGCTTCTCGATGGTTTCATAACTCATGGTCGTGCGCGTCTTCAGATTCATGAGCCAGTGCAGCAGGCGATCTTTCATCATAGCGCGTACGTCGGCATAAGCCCCGATGCTGCCGAGATCGGTCTGCTCCTTTGGGTCGGCATCGAGATCAAAAAGCTGCGGCGGGAACGTTTCGAAGTAGATGTACTTCCACCGTGCCGTCCGCACCATGAAGCCGCGCGCCTGCTTGGGCGACAGCCCCAACGTCCGCCGCGCGTGGCGGAATGAGAAATCCGTGTCGCAATGCACCGCTTCGCGCCAATCGGCTGGCCGGCTCCCGGCCAGCAACGGCACCAACGACGCGCCCTCCATCCGTTGGTGGACCAGCGGCGCACCCGCCATTTCGACAAACGTCGGCACGAGGTCGATGGCCTCGACAAGGTCATCTGAAACCTGCCCGCGCGTCGCGTCAGCTGCCGCGCGCGGATCCATCACAATCAGCGGAATGCGAACACTTTCTTCGTGAAACAGCTCTTTTTCGCCGAGCCAGTGATCACCCAGATAATCGCCGTGGTCGGACGTGACGACGATGATCGTGTCGCCGGCGAGCCCGCGTTTTTTGAGATGCGCAACCACACGGCCGATGTGATGGTCGCACTGCGAAATCAGCCCCATGTAGGTCGGGATCACCGTCTTGCGCACCTCCGGCCGCGAGAAGTTCACGCTCTCTTCGTGAGCCATAAACGCCGCGACGACCGGATGCGGGTTGTCGCGCTCGTGGTGTGTCGCGTTCTGGGCGATCACATGTTCCGGGCCGTACATGTCGTGGTAGGGGGCCGGCGCGATATATGGCCAGTGCGGCTTGATGTAACTCAGATGCAGACACCACGGCCGTTCGCCGGTCTGGTCGATGAACTCCAGCGCGCGGTCCGTCATGTAAGCCGTCTCGGAATGCGCCTCTTTCACCCGCGCCGGACAGCGCGCGTTGCGCATCGACCAGCCGCTGGCGACATTTCCGTCCGCATCAATCACCGAATTGGCATAGCTGTGCCAGGGGTTGTCGCCCGGATAGCCCATCTGTCGAAGCCAGCGATTGTAAGCAAGGTCGGTATGCTGAGCTTCATCTGGATGCAAGCCATCATCGCGTTCGAATTCTTCAAAGCCGCACTGCGCCGCTGCCGCGCCGGTGTTGGTGCCTGCGCCAATCCCCAGCCGCGCCATTGACTCAGCGTCGACCTTGAAATGCGTCTTGCCGACGAGTGCCGTGCGATAGCCTTGCGGTTTAAGATAATCGCCCAGCGTCATCTCATCCACGCGCAGGGGAAAGTTGTTGTAGGTCGCGCCGTGGCTGATGTTGTAGCGCCCCGTATAGAACGACATGCGCGATCCGCCACACACGGGTGACTGTACAAATGCCCAATCAAACCGCATGCCGCGCTTGGCTAGCGCATCGATGTGGGGGGTCATGATGTGCGGATGCCCCGAGCAGCCAAGATAATCCCATCGCAACTGATCGGCCATGATGAAAAGGATGTTCGGCAAGCGTGGCATGGCATGGCCCAGTGTCTGGTCAACTCTTTGGAGGCGAGCATGCACCATTTGGGCCTCTGTCGCATCTCTTGAAGCGCTACCTCGTCCGCTGGCGGAACGTTTCGCAGGGTGATTTTTTTAGCTTAAGCCCTTGAAATCCGCTTACGGGAACCAATATCCTCGCAGTCAGCCGGGCCCCTCTGGCAACCAAACGTGGTTGCGATGTCGGCTTTCCGTTTATTCGGATCGCGCACTCAGAGGCCTCGCATGGATTTTGCATCTTCCGTTCTTTTCGCCGACGTTCTCGGCAAGCCAGCCTGGATGTGGCTGGCGTTTGTCGGCATTGTTGTGCTGCTGCTCGTCCTTGACCTTGGCCTGTTGCATACCGATCATCGCGAGATTGCCGTCGGAGAAAGCTTCGTCCTATCGGCAGCGTATATTTCGGTGGGGCTGCTGTTCGGCGCAGGCGTCTGGTGGACGCTTGGGTCACAGGCCGGCATGGAGTACCTGACCGGCTTTGCCATCGAGAAAGCATTAGCGATGGACAACGTGTTCGTCATCGCCATGATTTTCACCTTCTTCGCCGTGCCCCTGAAATACCAGCATCGCGTGCTGTTCTGGGGCATTCTTGGCGTCATCGTGTTGCGTGCCGTGATGATCGGCGTCGGCGCGGCCATCGTCTCCCAGTTTTCCTGGGTGCTGTCGCTCTTTGCCGTATTTCTGATTATCACCGGCATCAAAATGCTGATGGTGGACGACAAGCCTCACGATGTCGCGGCGAACCCCGTCCTTGCGTTCATGCGCAAGCGCTTCAACGTCACCAACGCCCACCACGCCGAGCGGTTCTTTGTGCGTGCACCGGGTGCGGATGGCCAATCTGTCTGGTTCATGACGCCGCTGTTCTTGGCGCTGGTGCTGATCGAGATCGCCGACGTCATTTTCGCCGTCGATAGCGTGCCCGCGATCTTCGCGATCACCACCGATCCCTTTATCGTCTACACGTCGAACATCTTCGCAATCCTTGGTCTACGGGCGTTGTACTTTGCGCTGGCTGCGATGGTCGACCGCTTCAAGTATCTGAAGGTCGCCCTCGCGGTGGTGCTGATCTTCGTTGGTGGCAAAGTGATCGCCGCAGACATGCTGGGCATAGCCAAAATCCCGCCTGCGTTTTCGCTGGCTATCACCTTCGGCATCCTCGCTGCCGGTGTGATTGTCTCCTGGATCAAAACGCGCGGTAGCGCGCTGCCAACCAACGCAGCAGAGTAACGCTCACCCCTTCAAACGCGGCATCCATCCCGACAGCCGCTGTTTGATGGCCGCAACAACGGGAGCCAGCTTCTGCTTCATGCGCGTCTTCAGCATGCGGCCATAGCGCCAAGCCCAGCTGCGGCGGATTTCTTCATGCAGGGCCTGCAGGCGCGGTGCCAAGATCTCATATCCGCGCTTGAACCAGACGATGCGCATCAACTGCGGTGCTGTCAGCTGGTAGAGGCGCGCCACCACGGCCGTGCCGACCACCTTGGCACCGACGAACAGCGCCGCCGCCGTCACCGCGTGCCCATGCGCGATGAGATACAGCGCCAGCAGTTTCAACGGTAACAGGAACACGCTCGGCAAGCCGAAAGCCACCAGAGCGCCATAGGGTGGTAACGTAGCGATCCAGCGCTCTAGCACCGCGATGGGTGCGAGACGTGCCAATCGCGAAAAGAGGGCAACGAGCGGCTGCCAGCCCCACTGCTCGAACAGCACGATCAGCGCCAGCAGCACGCCGATCGCGCGCTTGACCCAGAACCAGGCGAGCCGCACGAACGCATCCGCCATGCGGCCGAAGCCCAGGCCGATCAGACGCGCACCCTGCCGAAGCCGGCGGGCGAGAGTACCAAGGTCATGGGGTCTGGGCAGATCGGACATGCAACAGGGGGCTCGGGTTCCGGCGCGATGGGCCAAAGTGTACCGCGGCAGCGTTGCCAAACCCTGACCACGCATGATGGCAAGATATTGTTATCTTTTTACAATATCGACGTCGACTAACCGCCAGGAGAGCCCCTGCAACGCCAGGATCGAGACAATCCGGCCGTTGGGCACTTTGGGGTGCATGCTCTCAACCCGGAACCGGGTCGGGCTCTCAAAGAAGGCCCAACGGATGCGCCGCGGGGGCACCGGGTCGTCTGGATCCTCGATATCCTCGGTAGGGGTAGCGGGTTGGGTGGCGCCGGGAAAGCGCTCCAGCACGAACGCGCGGCCAGCCAAGATGCGCGCCAGATTGCCTGGCGTCACGAACGTTTCAACTGCCGCATCCGAAATCGTGCCGCCAATGGCGCGCTTCAAGAGCCCGCCGACCACGCCGCTTTTGTCGGCGTCGTCGCGTAAGGCGGCGGCCAGCCGCGGCTTCATCGCCTGCCGGAGGGCGGTAAAATCGACGCGGCTTGATAGACTTGCCGTATCGCGGTTCCGCATGGCTTGCCGCAAGTGCCAGCCGGCCCACAGTGGCCCGGCGACATAGAGCGCCGCCAGCGCACCCAGCCCCCATGCCGCCCATTTGACCTCCCGCCGCATGCCTTTGTCCCCGCCTCCGCCGTTGACGTACCTTAGTCCCCTAACAACTCTCATGCAAAAATTTGCCCAAGCCGTGGCGCAATCCTGCCAGCCGCGCTGGTCCATCGACGGGATCGGATGCTTGTCTTACAAGCCGTAGCTGATCTGCCTTTGATCCGCCGGTCCGGAGATTACACCACGCCGATGTCCGACCTTGTGACCACCGCCGCTGTTCCCGCCGCCCTGCGCACGGCCCGCTTTATCCGCGTGCCGGGTGCTGACATGCGCCGCCTTGCTGCCAGTCATGGCGCTTTGAGCGACTGGGAGGCATTTGCCGCCAGCTGGGACCATCTCGGGCCGGACACCTATATGGCCGACGGGGGCCGCTACCGGCGCCGCCGCCACGCCGTCTTCGCTGGCGCCGATCAGGGGCCGATCACGCGCCAACCGCATCAGCCGCACTTCCAAAGCGTCGATCACAATACACTCAACGGCGGCATCGAGCGCTGGTTCGAGCCCATCGACGCCGCTGTCGGCGCGGACGCCACGTGTTCGGCTTTGCTGGCTCTCTGCCGCGCCGCCTTCTCCGCCGCCGCGCCGTCCACCAAGCCGTGGCACATCGAGCTGCATCAATTCCGTATCGAAGCTAAGGTTGGCACCGCTGGCAAGCCGACACCGGAAGGCATGCATCGCGACGGCGTCGACTTCGTGCTCGTCATGATGATCAAACGCACGAACATCAAAAGTGGCGAGACCATCATGACGTCGGCTGATCACACGCCGCTCGGCCAGTTCACGCTGACCGAGCCCTTTGACGCGGTGCTGCTTGATGATCATCACGTGTTTCACGGTGTTACCCCCGTCGAACCGCTCGATCCGGAACAACCGGCCTACCGCGATGTGCTGGTGGTGACGTTCAAGCGGGCTTAACGCCCGCGCACTAAATCCGCGGCCTTCTCGCCGATCATGGTGGAGGGCGCTTGGGTGTGGCCGCCGATGATCGTTGGCATGACGGACGCGTCAGCAATGCGAAGGCCCTGGATGCCACGCACTTTCAGCGTCGCGTCCACCACGGCTGCCGGGTCGCTGCCCATCTTGCAGGTGCCGACGGGGTGGTAGAGCGTCTCGGCGCGCTGGCGAATGCCGGTCATGATGTCGGCGTCACTCACCAGGTCTTTACCGGGCAGATGTTCCTCGCCCCGATAGCGCGCCAGGGGCTCTGCGTATGCCAGCTTGCGGGCGTATTTCACACCCGCCAGCAAGGTGTCCGCGTCGTTCTGTGTACTGAGATAGTTGGCTTTGATGCGCGGGGCGGCTGCGGGATCGGCACTGGTAAGCGTGATCGTTCCACGGCTCTCGGGCCGCAGAAGCACGGCCGCGATGGTAAAGCCATGACCTTCGGGGTTGCCAGCACCGTGGGCCACAAAGAACGCCGGCGCGAGAATGAGTTCGATGTCAGGTGCGGCCAGCCCCTCGCGGGTGCGGATGAAGGCGACGCCTTCGCCGACATTCGAGGTGAGCGGTCCGCGCTTGGCGAGCAGATAGCGTGCGAGACTGCCGAGACTTTCCGCGCCGGCGAGCGAAACAGGCTCGCGTGAATGGTAAATGGCGCCGGAAGCTAAGTGGTCCTGCAGGTTCTGGCCGACGCCGCTGTGGTCCGCGACAACGGCGATGCCATGTTGCTTGAGATGCGCCGCGGGACCGACGCCGGACAGCATCAGAATATGCGGGCTGCCAACGGCACCAGCAGACAGAATGACTTCGCGGGCAGCTTTCGCAGTGATCGTTTGCCCACCAACACGATAGCGCACGCCCGTCGTGCGGGTGCCCTCGAATGTCACGGCTTCAACCAGCGCGCCGGTGACTACCTGCAGGTTGGGCCGTGTCATTGCTGGCTTGAGGAAAGCGTCCGCCGCGCTCCAGCGCTGGCCGCGTTTCTGGTAGACGTGCGCAAGGCCGATGCCGTCCTGCGTCGGGCCGTTCAAATCATTGAGGCGTTTCAGGCCAAGGCTTTCGCCGGCCGCGACAAATGCCTGCGTAATCAGGTTCGGCGAGCGCTGGTCGGAGATGGTCTGCGGGCCGTCGCTGCCATGAAAGCCGTGTGCCGCGCCGCTGCCGGTGAAGCCTTCGCTGCGGCGGAAGTAGGGGAGCACGTCGTCATAGCCCCAGCCGGTGTTGCCGAGCTGACGCCACTGGTCGTAGTCGGCGCGATTGCCGCGCACGTACATCATGGCGTTGAGCGACGTGGAGCCGCCGAGCATCTTGCCGCGCGGCCAGAACATCTGCCGGTTGTCGGCGTGGGGTTCTGCTTCAGTGCTGAAGGCCCAGTCGGCGTCACTATGAAACAGTTTGGCGAAGGCGGCGGGGATTTTGACTTCCCGCTTGTCATCGCGGCCACCCGCCTCAAGCAGCAGCACCTTGGTGCCCGGGTCCTCTGAGAGCCGGGCGGCGAGGGCGCAGCCGGCGGCCCCCGCGCCAACAATGATGAAATCGCTGTTGGCTGTTGCATCAACCATGGCGTGTTGCTCCCGCTTGGATCTTGTTTTGGAATATGGGCCCGCTCTATGTCACAAGAGATACCGGACAGGGGTGCGCGCACAAGGGCCGGGCGCACAGTTGTTGCATGCGCCAGACCACTATTTCTCCATCCAGGATATCCCGTGACCGACGTGACGATGACTGAAGTTGCCGTTCTGCTGGCAGCACTTGCTATTGCGGCGCCACTCGCCAAATGGATGGGGATGGGAACCGTGCTCGGATACCTGTCGGCTGGGGTGCTGCTGGGGCCCTACGGTGTCCAACAAATCTTCTCGGCGACCGAAGCCAACGAACTGCTGCATCTGGCAGAGTTCGGTGTGGTGCTGTTGCTGTTCCTGATCGGGCTGGAACTCAAGCCCAAACGCCTGTGGTCCATGCGGTCGTCCATCTTCGGGCTGGGCGGCGCGCAGGTCGGTATCACAGCGGTGGTGCTGGCGGTCGCCGGGTCAGCGTTCGGGTTGGCACCGCTGACGGCCTTGTTTATCGGCCTCGTGCTGGCCCTGTCATCGACGGCGTTCGCACTCCAGGTGCTCGAAGAAACCGGCGAGCTGCCAGCCCGGCATGGGCGGTTGGCGTTCGCGGTGCTGCTGTTCCAGGATCTCGCCGCGATTCCGTTGATCGCGTTGGCCCCGCTCTTCGCGGTGGCGGCGGCGGGCGCTGGTGCCAAGATGGACCTGGTTGTGGCGGCCAAAGGGCTCGCTGTGATTGCCGGTGTGATCATCGCTGGCCGGTTCGTGCTGGATCCGGTGTTGCGTCTGGTTGCCCGTGCGAAAGTGAAGGAAGCGATGACGGCTGCCGCGCTGTTGCTGGTGGTGGTCGTGACTTTGCTTATGCAGGCCGCTGGACTTTCGGCGTCGCTAGGGGCGTTTCTGGCTGGCGCACTGCTTGCCGAGAGCAGCTACCGCCATGAGCTGGAGGCCGATCTTCAACCGTTCCAGGGCCTGCTGCTCGGGCTGTTTTTCACGGCCATCGGGATGTCGCTCAACCTGCTGCTGCTATGGCAAAACCCGTTGCTGGTTGCGGCTTTGGTGATCGGATTGGTGGCGGTGAAGTCCGTCGTGCTCGGTGGTCTCGGCTTCTGGCGGGAGGGGTTGGCTGCGCGTCCGGCCCGCCGTCTCGGCATCTCGCTCAGCCAAGGCGGCGAGTTTGCGTTCCTGCTTTTGACAACGGGTGTTGCCGCAGGCGTGATCTTGCGGGGGCAGGCCGAGTTGCTGAATGTCGTGGTGACGTTGTCGATGGTAGCGACGCCACCGCTGCTGCTGGCCGAAAAGTGGCTGACCGGCAAGTCAGCGCAACCGCAGCCCCTGTACGAAACGCTTCCCGAAAATGACGGTCATGTGATCATCGCTGGCTATGGCCGGGTCGGGCAGGTGATCTCGCGTATCCTCAGGGCGCGCAAGATCCCCTTCACGGCGCTTGATATCTCAGCCGAACAGATCGAACTTGTGAAAAAATTCGGTGCGGAAGCATTCTTCGGTGACGCCAGCCGCCTTGATATCCTTGCTGCCGCCCAGGCGGGCAAGGCGCGCGCCTTCGTGCTGGCCATCGACGACATCGAAGCGTCCATGCGGACGGCACAGATCGTGCGCCAGCATTACCCTAAGCTGCCGATTTTCGCGCGCGCCCGCAATCGCACCCACGCACACCGCCTGCTCGATCTTGGCATCACGGATGTGCATCGGGAGACGCTGCACTCATCGCTGGTGATGACACGGCAGGTGCTGATGGGGATCGGCATCAAAGAGCGCGAGGCCAAGTCCCTCGTCGAGACGTTCCGCAAGCACGACGAGCGGCGCCTCAGCGAGGATTATAAGCAGTATACCGACGTCGAGAAGTTGCAGGAAAAGTCCCGCTCGGACGCGGCACGGCTCGAGAAGCTGTTCATGGAAGATATGGCCGAAGCTGCGGCGGCGGCCGCAGCGCTACCCGCCGAGAAGGCAGCCGGCAGCAGCAAAAAGGAACGGATGGCGAGCTCGTGACCCGCCTCAAGCCAAACCATTGCGGTTTTTGCACTGCTGCTCCGTGACCTCTCGGTTCCTTGCTTATTGGACGGGGGTTGAATTGACGGTTCTGGCGGCATGCGGTACCCGCGGCACTTGAATTCTATCGTTACCCAAGCCCCCGCCCCTGGAGACAGACCCATGCCGCAATCACTTGAATACGGCCATTTCATCGGCGGCAAGCGCGTCGCGGGCAAAAGCGGGAAGACGGCCCATGTATTCCAGCCCATGGACGGCTCGGTGCGGGGCACGGTGGCTTTGGCCTCCAAAGCAGAAGTGCGTGCAGCGGTCGAAGATGGTCTCAAGGCACAGCCGGCCTGGGCCGCCACCAACCCGCAGCGCCGCGCCCGCGTGATGATGAAGTTCGTCGACCTCATCAATCGCGACATGGACAAGCTGGCCGACGTGCTGGCGCGCGAGCATGGCAAGACCATTGCCGACGCCAAGGGCGACATCCAGCGCGGGCTCGAAGTGGTGGAGTTTTCCATCGGCGTACCGCAGCTGATGAAGGGCGAGTTCACCGATGGTGCCGGCCCGAATATCGATATCTACTCGATGCGGCAGGCGCTCGGCGTCGTCGCGGGTATCACGCCGTTCAACTTCCCGGCGATGATCCCGCTGTGGAAAGCGGCACCGGCGATCGCCTGCGGCAATGCGTTTATCTTGAAGCCATCCGAGCGCGATCCGGGTGTGCCGCTGATGCTGGCGGAATTGTTCATGGAAGCGGGCGGGCCGGCTGGCATCTTCAACGTCATCAATGGTGACAAGGACGCGGTCGATGCCATTTTGGATGATCGCGATATCCAGGCTGTCGGCTTCGTCGGCTCGACGTCGATCGCCGAATACGTGTATTCGCGCGGGTGTGCAGCGGGCAAGCGCGTGCAGTGCTTCGGCGGCGCAAAGAACCACATGATTATCATGCCGGACGCCGATCTCGATCAGGCCGTCGATGCGCTGATGGGGGCGGGCTACGGCTCGGCCGGTGAGCGCTGCATGGCGATCTCGGTGGCGGTGCCGGTCGGCAAGACAACTGCAGACGCGCTGATCAAGAAACTCATCCCGCGCGTGGAAAGTCTGAAGATCGGACCATCTACCAGCCCCGACGCCGACTTCGGCCCGGTGGTGACCAAGGAAGCGCTGGCGCGTATCAAGGGCTATGTCGATGTCGGCATCAAGGAAGGCGCCAAGCTGCTGGTCGATGGCCGCGACTTCAAGATGCAGGGCTATGAGAACGGCTACTACATGGGCGGCTGCCTGTTCGACAACGTCACCAAAGACATGCGCATCTACAAAGAAGAGATCTTCGGCCCTGTGCTCGGCGTCGTGCGCGCCAACACTTACGAAGAAGGCCTCGCGCTGGCCAACGATCACGAATACGGCAACGGCGTCGCCATCTACACCCGCGACGGGGATACCGCGCGCGACTTCTGCGCCCGCGTGCAAGTCGGCATGGTCGGCGTCAACGTGCCGATCCCGGTGCCGCTGGCGTACTACACGTTTGGCGGCTGGAAGCGGTCGGCGTTCGGCGATCTGAACCAGCACGGGCCAGATAGCGTGCGGTTTTACACGAAGACAAAGACCGTCACGAGCCGTTGGCCGAGCGGCATGAAGGACGGCGCGGAATTCGTGATCCCGACGATGAAGTGAGAGGGGTGGGGCGTGTTCCTTGGGTCAAAGGGCGGTGCGCGAGCACCGACGCGCGGCCCAACATCCACGGGCGGTGCAGCCTCCCGTTTTTGATGCAGGACCAGAAATGTCCGAGGACGCAGCAACACAACTGAAGGAGAAACAGGACGCGGACAATCGCGAGCTGGCAAAATCAGCATGGGCGGGCCGCGACGCAACAACAGCCAAATCTGTCGAGTTAGCCATTAATTTTGGTTTGCATGCAATTCGCGCTGCTGGGCTCATGAACGCAGCCGGAGCGGCCGCATTTCTCGGCTTCTTGTCTGCGAATGCGAAGCTCCTGAAAGGGTATGGTGCAGATATCGATCATGTTATGCAGGCCTTCATCGTGGGAGTCTTTGCCGGGGCATTAGCATTGGGCGGAGCTTATTGGTCACAGTATCTTTATACCCGCGGTCTCAGCGATCACGAAAAAACGATCAATCACCCATACGTCATTGACGGCACTAGTGCATACGCGCGGAGCGGCGTTGCTCTGCATGTTGCGACAGTTTTTTGTGTCCTAATTTCGTATCTTGGGTTCATTAAGGGTAGCCTCAGCCTTATTGATTTGGCTAAGCGGGCCGTGCTCTCGTCGACATAGCGCGATCGGTGCAATACGCTTCGCTGTTGCAGCCTACAGTCCACACACCCACACCTGTCATCCTCGGGCTTGTCCCGAGGACCCAGGGTTCAGCAGGTTGCCCATGTCGGCGTGACGTGGACATCCGCGTGCGTTCGTCACGTCGACGGGTGATCGTTTCGCCGCATGTCAAACTTTGGCGCGTGGCGCGCCATGGGTCCTCGGGCCAAGCCCGAGGATGACATTGGGGGGAGGCGGGCAGCGCGACAAGCGCACCACCAAACCCCGTCATGGCCGCGAAGGCGGCCACCCAAGCAAGCATGCAACTGTGCACAGCAGGCAAATACAAGTTCGATACGGTCTGCACTTTGGATTGGCGCTCTCGCAAGATAGCTGGCTCGCTTGGGTGGCCGCCTTCGCGGCCATGACGACTGAGAGGGAGCGGTGCAAGTGAGATGCGGCGTGACCATCGCCCGCCCCCGTTGCAATATGCTTCAGTATTGCACCCTACGGAATGCGAGGTTTCGCATATCTCGCTTCCATGCAGCGGCCGTGCTGACATCTCAACGCGCCCCTTGCATCGCGCCCGCGCGCTGTCATAGTGGCGGCGTTCCGAGGGGTGCCCCGGCGTTGCCGGGCTGAGATGGCCATCACAGAGAAATCTGGGCCAAACCCATCGAACCTGATCCGGGTCATACCGGCGGAGGGACTGGAACCGTTTGTGCAGGTGCCGTAGGGCGCCGATGTGCGCTCACTTTTTCGGGCATTCGCCGTTGGCACTGATCAGCTTCCGCTGGCTTTGCAGGCGTGCCTCCACGGCGCGTCGCAACAGGAGACGCTGCCATGACCATCCAACCCAAAGGCATTCAGCCCGCCCCCGAGACAGTGACGACGGGGCCGATCACTGGCTCGCGCAAAGTGTACGCGGCAACAGCGCAGTATCCGGATATCAAGGTCCCGTTCCGCGAAATCCAGATCAGCGACAACAGCGAACCGCCGGTGCGGGTCTATGATCCCTCCGGCCCTTACACCGACAGCAGCGCGAAGATTGATTTGAGCGCCGGCCTCCCGCAAGTGCGCGGCCCTTGGCTCGCTAAGCGCGGCTTTGACGCCGTGACGCCGCGCACGGTGAAACCCGAGGACAACGGCAATCTCCCCGCCGACAAGCTGGTGCCGGCCTGCCCGGCGGAGCGCAGCATCCTTGCGGCCGGCCACGCCAAGCTGGTGACGCAGTACGAATTCGCGCGCGCCGGTATCATCACCGAAGAGATGATCTACGTCGCACAGCGCGAAAACCTCGCGCGCGAAAAGGCCGTGGCTGGCGCACGCGAGCGCATGGCGGATGGTGAGAGCTTCGGCGCAGCTGTCCCCGAGTTCATGACACCCGAGTTCGTGCGCGACGAAATCGCCCGCGGTCGCGCAATCATCCCAGCCAACATCAATCACCCCGAACTTGAGCCGATGGCGATCGGCCGCAACTTTCTGGTGAAGATCAACGCCAACATCGGCAACTCGGCCGTGACGTCAGGCGCAGCTGAAGAAGTCGAAAAGCTGGTGTGGGCGACCCGTTGGGGTGCCGACACCGTCATGGATCTCTCGACGGGCCGCAACATTCACAACATCCGATCGTGGATTCTGCGCAATTCGCCGGTGCCGATCGGCACCGTGCCGATCTATCAGGCATTGGAGAAGGTCGATGGCGATCCGACCAAACTCGACTGGGAAGTGTTCAAAGACACGCTCATCGAACAGGCCGAGCAGGGCGTCGATTACTTCACTATTCACGCGGGCGTGCGCTTGGCCTACGTGCCGCTGACCGCCAAACGCGTCACGGGCATCGTTTCTCGCGGTGGGTCGATCATGGCGCGCTGGTGCCTGGCGCATCACAAAGAAAGCTTTCTTTACACGCGCTTTGATGAGATTTGCGAGATCATGCGCAAGTACGACGTTTCCTTCTCGCTGGGTGACGGCCTGCGCCCCGGCTCTATCGCCGATGCCAACGATCGCGCGCAGTTTGCCGAACTCGAGACGCTCGGCGAACTCACCCAGCACGCCTGGAAGAAAGGCTGCCAGGTGATGATCGAAGGGCCCGGTCACGTGCCGATGCACAAGATCAAGGAGAACATGGACAAGCAGTTGCGCGAGTGCGGCGAGGCGCCATTCTATACGTTGGGCCCGCTTACGACCGACATCGCGCCGGGCTACGACCACATCACGAGCGGCATCGGTGCGGCCATGATCGGTTGGTTTGGCTGCGCGATGCTGTGCTACGTAACGCCGAAAGAGCACCTCGGGCTGCCCAACCGCGACGACGTGAAAACCGGCGTCATCACCTACAAGATCGCAGCCCACGCGGCAGACCTGGCGAAGGGGCACCCAGCGGCAAAGCTGCGCGACGATGCTGTCTCACGCGCGCGCTTCGATTTCCGCTGGGAGGATCAGTTCAATCTGGCTTTGGACCCCGACACGGCGCGCGCCTATCACGACGAAACGCTGCCCAAAGACGCTCACAAAGTCGCGCACTTCTGCTCCATGTGCGGGCCGAAATTCTGTTCGATGAAGATCACGCAGGATCTGCGCAAAGAAGTCCTCGCCATGGGCGACAACGAACGCGCCGCGCTGGAAGGAATGGCGAGCAAAAGCGCCGAGTTCCTACAAGGCGGCGGGAAGCTGTACGTGGATGCGAAGGAAGGGGCGGCGGAGTAGGGATTAGGCTGTAAGGCGCAAGAGCGTTTCAGCGCATTGCGCCGGAGCTGGGCAATAACACGGTAGTGCCTGTCCTGGCAGGCGCTGCTTGATTTACGTCCAATCCCGCCAGACGCTCACCCCATCTCCTGGAACACCGCCTCCGCTTCCTTGATCGCGTGGTTGGCTTTGGGCACGCCGCAGTAGATGGCCGCCTGTAAAATCACTTCCTTGATGTCGTCCCGCGTCAGGCCGTTGTTGAAGGCGGCACGGACATGCAGTTTATATTCGTCCCACGCGCCGAGCGCGATCATGGTCGACAGCACCATGCACGAGCGGGTTTTGCGGTCGAGGCCGGGGCGGGTCCAGATCTCGCCCCAGGCAGCCCGGGTAATGAAATCCTGGAATTCTGAATTGAAGTCGTTGAGCTTGGCTTGGGCGCGGTCGACGTGGGCTGCGCCCAGCACCTCGCGGCGCACCTTCATGCCGGCTGCGTAGCGGTCGCGTTCGTCCATTATTTCTGTTCCTATCGGATGCCGGTCTCACACGTCAAAAAACACTGTCTCGTCTCCGCCTTGGATGCGAATGTCAAAGCGGTAGGCGTCGCCGTCGCGTTTGGCGATCAAGGTGTTGCGGCGGTCGGCGGGCACGAGCGAAAGGACCGGGTCGGCCGCATTGGCGGCTGTCTCCTCGGGGAAATAAATGCGCGTGTACAGGTGGCGCAGCATGCCGCGCGAAAACACGCAAACGACGATATGCGGGGCCTGCTGTTTGCCGCCGGGTCCTGGCACGGCACCGGGCTTGAGGGTCTCGAAGCTGTAGCTGCCGGCTTTGTTGGTGCCGCAGCGGCCGAAGCCTTTGAAGCTGGAGTTGGCGCGCGCGCGATCGTCGCGTGGATGCGCATAGCGGCCGGCGCTGTCGGCTTGCCAGATCTCGATCATGGCATCGTTGATCGGCTTGCCGTCGCCGTCATAAACTGTGCCGACGAGGCTCAACCGCGTGCCTTCGGCGTCCGGCGTTGCGACCGGTCCAGCGAACTGGTCGCGCCAGGCGAAGTCAGTGCGCGGCGTGAGGCCATAGGCGTAATAGGGGCCGACGGTCTGCGATGGCGTGATGCCGGCTGGCTTGGTTTTCGCGTCACTCATCGTGCGGCTCCTCGGTCGGCGTGGCAGCGCTGCCGCGCAGCACGATGTCGAACTGATAGGCCAGTGCCCAATCCGGCACGGTGGTGTCGATGTCGAAGCGGCAGACCATGCGGTCGCGCACCTTCGGGTCGGTTACCGAGTTGAAGATCGGGTCGTACTGAAACAGCGGATCGCCGGGGAAATACATCTGCGTCACGATACGCGACAGGAAGCTCGGCCCAAACAACGAGAAATGGATGTGGTTGGGCCGCCAGGCGTTGTGGTGGTTGCCCCACGGATATGCGCCGGGCTTGATGGTGATGAACTTGTAGCGGCCATCGGCGTCGGTCACGGCGCGGCCGGCGCCGGTGAAGTTGGGATCGAGCGGGGCGGGGTGCTGATCGACGGGGTGGATATAGCGGCCGCAGGCGTTGGCCTGCCAGATTTCGACCAGCGTATGCGGTTGCGGCCGGCCATCTTCGTCGAGCACGCGGCCTGTCACCACGATGCGCTCGCCGAGCGGCTCGCCCGTATGCTGCGTGGTCAGATCGAATTCGTTGTCGCGCACGGCGTCATGCCCGTACACCGGCCCTGTCAGCTCCGAGAGCGTGTGCGGCATGATGATCAGCGGCTTCTGGGGATGCCGCTTGCCAGTCGAACGGTAGCCAGCGAAGTCATAGGCCGGATGCGCACTGTTGGAGGATTTGGGATAAATCAGGGTCATGGACTGTCCCGGGTAAGGTGCCCCTTGGGCCGCGCGCAGGGCACGACCACGGATCGGGGGCTCCTTTAGTCGAACGTCGCCGAGTTGTCACGCGGGGGTCGGCAACGAGGCTAAAGCGTCAGCACGGACCAAAGATTGACCTGCAAGCCGGGCGGTTCGAGCTGCAACGGCGTCTGCGGGTCGGTTTATGTCATGCATTTCTACAATCTCGGTATCCCACACCTCGAAGCGGCCGGTTTCTTTCGGCTGGCGCTCGGAGCAGACGAGGCATTCGTCGATCGTCATGTTGTATTTGGGCAGCGCGATCATGAGGGGAATAACCCTGTTCAGCGCGTCTGGCAGCTTCCACGCGGTGCCTTCAGCAGGAGCATCGTACGGTTAGCGTCGGTGGCGACGTTGGGGCTGAAACCTGTGCTGCCCTCGATCCCGAGACGGGAACCCAGCGTCACCTTGATGCCGCGCCCGTTGGGCGTCAGTGCGAAGCTGCCACCATCGGCTTCTACCGTACATGCTTCGCCAGCGCTGGTGGACTTGCATTGGGCGAGGCCGTCATAATAGCCGGCGTTCTTGACCCAGTATCCGAAGCGCACGGTGTAGCTGTTCGGCCGTTGCTTCTGGAGCGGGTCAGCCTCGTGCGCAACGACGTGGAACTTCGACAAGGTCTGCTGCGGGTTGGCGCGCATGTGGCGCACGTCGTAGAGGCGATGATAGCAGGTGCGGGACGCCAGATATTGATCAAAGAAGGGTTTTGCAGCGTGAGATGGGGCGGGGGCGGCAAGCACGGTGGCTAGCGCGGCGAGGGTGAATGCAACGAATCTCGACATCAACATGACCTCCGAAAATGCGGTACGGGTAGCGGAGGATCGCATTGAATGCGGCAATTAGCCAGCACGTGACAGGAGCGACAGCGCATCGATGAAGCCGACGGCAAATGAGCCGGGGCCCGTTGCGGCTTTTGCTGCCTGTTCGCCGGCAACACCAAACGCCTGCAGCGCCGCAGCACTGGCCAGCACCGGGTCAGGCTCGACGGCTGTGCACGCAGCAATCAGCGCACCGAGCGCGCAGCCGAGCCCGGTGACTTGCGCCATGAGCGGGTGCCCCGATGCGATTTCGAGTGTGCCGGCGGTTGCGCCGATGCGATCGACCGCTCCGGTCTCGACCCGTGTCGCATGGGCCGGCAGCACAAGGGCGGCCAGTTCCGCCGCGTTACCCTTCACGATCAAGGGCCCGGCAGCGATGATCTGTTGGGCCAGTGAGCGCCGCAACGTCGAGTGCTCGACGAACACCGGATCAAGAACGCGCGGCTTGGCCAGCACGCGGCCGTCGGCCAACAGCCGCGGGATGGCTGCAACGCGCGCGGCATCGAGCGTGCCGAGATTGATCAGCAACGCGTCGGCGCTCGCCGTCATGTCGATCACTTCGCCGGGATGCGTTGCCATCGACACCCGGGCGCCCACCGCCAGCAACACATTGGCCGAGATCTGCTGGGCGACAGTGTTTGTCAGGCACTGCACCCGCGGTGACCGTGCCCGCAGGCGGGCGAGGACAGCGATGGAAGCGACAGGGAGGGTGTGAAACGTGTGCATGGGGCCATCAGTTGTGACGTGCACGCCGACAGTAGCGCGTTGTCGTGTCTCGTTCCGATCACGCGTAGACTAAACCAGTCGCGCCTGTCCATGCGGTGCGGGCGAGGGCGCCATGCGTCCATGCCTCTCGCCGCGGTGCGGCCTGGCGGCTATGGAGGCGCCATGACAGCTTCGAGTATCACGCCCACGAGCCTCGCCGGTATCGCTCCCATGTCGCCCCGCTTCGTGATCGCATTCGCGGGGCTTTTGTTGTCGTTCAACGCCGTCAGTTGCGACATCATGCTGCCGGCCTTCTTCGCCATCGAGCGCGATCTCGGCGCCAGCATCGAGCGCGTGCAGGCGATCGTGCCGATTTTTCTGATGGCGGCGGCCATTGGTCAGCTGTTCTTTGGCCCGCTGTCTGACCGCTATGGGCGGCGCCCCGTGTTGCTGGCTGGTGTGACGATCTACATCGCCGGCTGCGTCGTGTCGGGTTTCAGCACAACGCTGCCGATGCTGTATGCCGGCCGCATCCTGCAGGGGACGGGGGCTGCTTGCGGCGTCGTGGTGGCCCGTGCCTTGATGCGGGATGTATTCTCCGGTGCCGAGCTTGCCCGGGCCCTGTCGCTCGCCATGGCCATCTTCGCGATCGGGCCGTTTGTGGCGCCGCTGGCTGGCGCAACGATCACGGCGCTCGCTGGCTGGCGCGGGACGTTCATCGCGTTGACGGTCTTCGGGTTGAGTATCTGGCTCACCGCTTGGGCGCGTCTTGCTGAGACGAATACGATCCGCGATCCCGGTGCACTCGCCGTGAGACACTTGGGGGCGGCCTTCCACCGGGTACTTGTTCACCCGCAGTCGCTGACATTCATCTTCGTTGCGATCCTGCTGCAAGCTTCCGTGGCGTCGCTGGTGATCAACTCACCGCGTCTTTTCAAATCAGCGTTTGGGATCGAGGGCACTGTCTTCGCGCTCTCGTTCTGCGGCATGGCGCTCGGCGTGGTCATCGGCCAACTCCTGTCGCATCGGGCGATCGCTCGCTTTGGTGTTCTGGCCACGATGCGGTGTGCGGCGATGATCATGTGCACCGTCGCGATAGTGCTGGTGTTGCTTGAGTGGGGCGGTGTGCTGACGGCTTATGGCTTTGTCTCACTCCTCGTGCTCAACTCGGCGTCGTTTCTGGTGGTGATGACCAACGCCATGAGCCTCGTCATCGAGCCGCATCGCGACATCGCTGGCGTCGCCGCATCGATCTACGGCTTCCTCACGCAGATGATCGGATCCGTAATGGCACTGTTGCTGTTGCCGCTGATCGGCGGCGCCATGGCGCCATGGACCCTGAGTAACGCCGGATTTGCGCTTGCTGTGTTGGTGGCGGCTCTGCAGTACCGGCCGGCGATGCGGTAGAGGCTTGAGATGTGACGTGTCAGTGCAGCGTTGTAAAATAGCCTGATTTCCGTAAATCTCGTGATATGGCCACGATCTCCATCATCGACGCAGAGAAAGAACTGGCCGCGCTGATCGAGCGCGTGCGCCAGGACGGAGAGATTGTCATCACAGATGACATCATTCTCAAGAAGTGGAAGCGCACGTGAAGAGCTTTTCATAGCGCGCTTCCCGAACGTAAAAATCGCGGTGGTCCGAGGAGCCGGCCCCTCCAGGCGAGTTGAAGAGCGGCAGGCCGTCTTGCGAAGCCAATGAAGCTCACGCCTTATAATCGGTGCAATACGGCAGAAGTGCCTCTTGCGCCCTTGCTGCAGCACACCTGCTACCCCGCTCCACTCGTGCTCATCCTTGCGCGCACCATGTCGACGTGGCCGCGGAGGTTATAGTATTGCTCTGAGTAGGCGCGCGGCACGTTGAGCGCGGCGACAGCGTCGTTGATCCTGGCGAGTTCGCGGGATTGTTCCGGTGTCGGCGCCTTATTGCCGAGCTTGCTCTCCAGCTTATCCAAACGCCGGTACCAATGCGTTAGCTTGCGCTGCACGCGCCAGCGGATGAGCGCAGGAATACCCTTGAACAACGGGATGGCAATGGTCGCTAATGGGATCAGCAGCACCAGTGACCGCTCGACGAAGTTGGCCAGCCAGAATGGCAGGTAGCGCTGTAAAAACGGCGCGCCGTTCTTGTAGTAGCGGATGGCGTCTGTCGACATCGGGAACTCGGGATCGATCGTGCGCGGAAATTCGCCAGCCGCTGTCAGCAAATTTGCGCCACCATGCGTTTCGGCGGCGGCTTGCGCGAGCTGCGCCACCAGCGCGGGATGCAGATCGTCGCGCGCGACGAGTGCTGCCACTGGCGCGATCAGATCGTAATCGCGCGGCGGGATGTTGCGCTCGAGATCGATGACCCCTTGCGGCAAGGTCAGCTTGGCGAGATAGGGATAGATGCGCGCCAGGGCGTTGGCCTGCGAGAGGCTCATCAGCTTCAGCGTGGTATCGCGCAGCAGCGACTGGATTTGCGGGGCCTCGGGTGCCACTGCCAACAGAATAGCATCGGCACTGCCGCCCCGCAGCGCTTCGATGGCCGCGTCGCCGGTGATCGGCAGCAAGGTTGCAGTGGCCTCGGTGACGTTGGCGGCCGTCAGCAAGGTCATCGCCAGCTTGCGCGTGCCGCTGCCTTCGGGGCCGACCGCGACCCTGAGGCCCTTCAACTGGCCAAGCCGGTCGAAGGTGTCGGCGCTTTTGTAGAAGACCCACAACGGTTCGTAGAACATGCGGCCGATGGAGACGACGCCCTCGCTCTCAGCCTTGGTGGCGATGCCGCCTTGCAGCAGTGCGACGCTGACCGTGCCGGTGGGATCTTTCAAGCGCTGTAAGTTCTGCAACGAACCGGCCGACGTTTTCAGTTCGGCCTTAATGCCATGCTTGGCCAGATGCGCCTGATAGCGCTTGCCGAAGGCGTGGTAGGCCCCGCTCTCGCCACCTGTCGAGATGACAACGAG
The DNA here is from genome assembly GCA_963847145.1 of uncultured Alphaproteobacteria bacterium. GTDB lineage: Bacteria > Pseudomonadota > Alphaproteobacteria > Rhizobiales > Hyphomicrobiaceae > JABFRJ01. The sequence continues at coordinate 620,939 of CAWJYN010000004.1, read as the reverse complement.
TTTCTGCGGCGGCGGCTGAATAATCGACGACAGGTACCAGAGGCTGCCGGCGAGCAGCACCAACATCGGCACCACGAGCAGCAGAATGCGGCTCATCGATAGCCCGCTGTTCGCGCCGTCCACGGCGTCGTCCTCGATAGCCATTCATGCTCCCCCTGCTGTCCGCGTCGCACGCGGCCGCTCCCACTCCGCTTTTATTGCGGCGTAGACGTTGTTGCAATGTCGCGGAGTGGCATAAGACCAGATCGACGCGGATTGACCGGCCCCCTCACTACCGAGGCGGCCGACGGCGGCGGAAGTCGTCCTCGCCGGGCGCCGCCGCAGCAGCAGGTGCACCTGAATTGGCACCGGCGCCAGCCTTTGGCGCGCCGACACCAGCCACGGGGCCTGGTGGCCGCCCTGGCGGTGCCTTCGGACTGAGGCATTCGGTCAGCCACACGTCGTAAACCGGATGCTCGACGGCATCGAGACCTGGGCTTTCGGCAAACATCCAGCCGGCGAACAGCTTTTTCTGGCTGCCGTCGAGTTGGCTCTCCTGGACCTCGACGAATGTGGTGGTCTTGGGTGGTTGATCGGGCGGGCGTGAGTAGCACAGCTTCGGCGTCACCTTCAGCGCGCCAAACCGCACCGTCTCGCCGAGCTTGATCTCCAGCCGTGAAATGCGCGCCGTCACTTTGTCGAGGGCAGCAAAGACCGCGACCTGATTCTCAATGCGTTGCGCGTGTGCAGGGGCGGCTGTGACAGCGAGCCCGAGCGCGAACCCGGCGCCGGCCCAAATCCGCCGGGTCATTGAACGATCGAAGTGCGGCAGCTGGGGCACGCGGAAGTTCCTAGTCACTGAGCGCACGGCGCCAACCGCGATCACATAGGCTGATGCCACCGCCAAGTCACGCCACAGCACATCGCGGGATGTTGATAACCAGTGGCCTGAAAAAACGGCGGCCGCGTGGCCGGGATCGCAGGGCTTGTATCGACGCGGTCTGCTTAATCTGGCTTCCACGCCTTGTAGTCGCCGGTCGCGCGCGGCCGCCGGCTGCCGCCCGGGGCCAGAATGGAGCCTTTGGGCCGGTACGCGTCTGGCGTTCCTGTCATATTCGGCAGATGGGCCTTCTGCCAGGGACGCGGCTGATAGGCCTTATCTTCGGTCGGCGGCGTATCGGTCGTATAGTGCATCCAGCCGTGCCAATCTGGTGAGATCTGCGATGCTTCCGCCCCGTTTTTGTAGATGACCCAGCGCCGAGGTACGCCCAACGGCCCGACGCCTTTGTTCTGGACGTAGTAAAGGTTGCCCAGCTCATCGGTACCGACGTGCTGGCCGCGCCGCCGCGTGTAGAGCCGGTTGGACCAGGTGTTGCCGCCCCACCAGCTGAAAATTTCGCTCAAAAGGCTCATGCGGGTGTCCAGTCCAGGGCCGCGCTTCAAATCGCGCGCGTTATCGCACCGCGCCGCCGCCTGTGTCCAGCGGTCCCGGCCGCCGATGCTAACCGGCCACACAGCTGGGAAAACCGCCGCCTGTCGATCGGCATGCCAATTGCAGTTGCCCAGATCACGTGATGCCATACTGGGGTCCCCCGGGATGTGGCGTCTGTTTGAGTTGATGGGGCTTGGGAAATGCTGACACGACGAATGGCGGTAGCGGGCGGCTTGGCGACCGCATTGACGGCGCGTGCGCCCACGGCCCATGCGCTGGCCGCGCAACCATCGACGCCATTGACTTTCCGCATGCCGGCCAATGCCACAGATTGTCATACCCACATTCACATGGATCCGGCCAAGTACCCGTGGTTCGAAGGTCGCACGTACACGCCCGAACTAGCCACCCCGAAAGAAATGTCAGCGTTGCACAGCCGGCTCGGCCTGAAGCGTGTCGTGGTCGTCACGCCGTCGGTCTACGGCCCGGACAACTCCGCAACGCTTGCTGGTATGAAAGCCCGTGGTCGCCATGCGCGCGGAGTCGCTGTCATCGACAACCGCACCGCGCGTTGCGAACTGGAGACGATGCAGGACGCTGGCATTGTCGGCATCCGCCTCAATCTCAATACGGGCGGGGCCAACAACGATCCCGCAATCGGCCGCGAGCGCTTCCTCGCCGCCGTCAAGCGCGTGCGCGACCTGGACTGGCATATTCAGATGTACACCAACCTCGCCACCATCGCGTCGCTCAAAGATCTGTTGATGACATCGCCAGTGCCGGTTGTGTTCGATCACTTCGGTGGGGCGAAAGCAAACCTCGGCGTCGCGCAGCCCGGCTTCTCAGACCTGCTCGATCTCGTCCGCGCCGGCAAAGCCTATGTCAAAATTTCTGGTGCCTACCGCGCGTCAAGCGACCTGCCGGCTTATGCCGATGTCACGCCGCTCGCCAAGGCGCTCATTGCTGCCAACCCCGCGCGCATCGTGTGGGGCACCGACTGGCCGCATCCCAATTCAGCGCCACCCAAAGGCCAACCCGTTTCCGACGTGACGCCATTGTTTCAGATTGACGACGGTCTGCTGCTGAACCAGCTCGCCGTGTGGGCGCCGACGGCCGCGCTGCGCAAGCAAATCCTCGTCGACAATCCTGAAGAACTCTACGGGTTCTGAGTGCAAGCGCGTTCAGCCCGCCCGTTTCATGGCCATTGCTGCCGAATTTTCCTTTGTACAGCGTTGACGTGTCACCGCCAGCACCCGTGTGCGGCTGGGTTTACGCACTTTTCTGACGTTCCAAAGTGCGCGTGAGCCAAATTCCACGAGGGCGCGATGATGAAGCGCACATAACTGCGGCGAGGCTGGACGGTCCATGCCCGCGCATTGTTCCGTTTCAAAGATCGGGCTGACATCTGCTGGTCCCGATCAACGCGCCCCCTCGTGATCTTTCACGACCCAGTCAGGGCCGCGACCTTGTCTTTGCCCACGGGCACCAGATTCACGCTCTCGCCGCAGCCGCAGCTGCCCTGCTGGTTGGGGTTGTTGAATACGAACTGCGCCGACAGCTTGTCAGCTTTGAAGTCCATCTCAGTGCCCAGCAGGTATAGCACGGCTTTGGGGTCGATGATTACGCGGGCGCCGTCCTGCTCGACCACTTCGTCGAACTTCCCCGCCGTCTCGGCCCACTCCATGGTGTATTCCATGCCCGCGCAGCCACCCTTCTTGATGCCGATCTTAAGGCCGGTGACGGTGGGTCCCTTGGTCGCCATGATCGCTTTGACGCGCGCAGCCGCGGCCGGCGTGATGGTCATGACTTTAGGACGAAGGCGGGGCGTGCTCATGGATGACCCTCAGGGCGCCGCGGGTTCAAGGCCCAGGCAAACATTCATATAGCGCATTCGCGGCGGAAATTCGAGACCCGTGGACGCCCGGCAGAGCCATCAAACCCGAATAACAGCTCCCGCGATCGAGCGCGCGCGAGAGCGCACTTGTCCGCCATCGTTGCCGGAGCGCACGATCCACTGCCCGTTCGCCGCCTGACCGACTATCTCGCCAACGTGATGCCGCCAGACGACCACGGCGCCCACTTGCGGGCTGCCGGGGCTGCCATACTTGGTCCAGTTCCACGCCAAGTTGTATTCCGGCCCGCCGCCGCGTTGCGTGCGCATCCACCAGCCGCACCACTTGCTGGGACGCGGCCCAACCCCGCTCGGGCCGCCGCCAGAGCCCCGTTCAGCTCGGCTTTCGCCGCCCGCTTCCGCGCGCGAACCGCGCCGTCCGGACCGGGTCTCGGAGCGCGGTTCTAAGGGCGCCTGCATCGCGGCCGCGAACCACGACGTGTGCCCGCTCTGCTCGACACGCTGACGGCTGGCCTCGGCAGAAGTTGCCCCAGCACCGGCCAGCAGCACCATGACCAGACCCACAAAAAACACTCTCATCACGCGCCCCTTCGGCTGTTTACCTTTCGTAAACGGCAATCGAAGCGCCAAGTCCAAGACGTGCTTAATTTATAGCTAACGGCGGCGCGTGCTGGCCCAGGGGTATCTCGGTTGCGGTCGCGCTATGGGCCTGCCGCAGCCCTTGAGACAATCGCATTTGACAGCGAACGCCCGCACCTGACTCACGCAAATTGCTTCGCATGCAGATAGAGGCACAAGTGACGAAGATGCCAGCCCCAATGAACCTCGAAAAGAAAGCGAAGGTGCCACAACGCATCGCTGGCACCCAGGTTTTCAAATCGCCAGCAGATTTCCCGCACATCGCGCACGATGTCGGCCAGATCATCAACGGCGTCGCCGGTCACCGGGTCGGCATCGATCGCAAGTGAGGGATCCGCTGTTGCATAGTAGCCAAGGTCTGGAAAACGTGCCCCAAGCGACGCGTAAAGCTCCGCGTAGTTGGACCCTGGCGGTTCTCGGTTTTCCGCTCGGCTTTCCTCTGGCACGCCGCAGCCGCTGGCCGCCTCGTGATACGCCATCAGCAGTCGGTCAAGTGCGCGGCTCAGCTCTGCGATCGGCAACGGCGCGCCTTGCGTCACCAAACACAGAAAGTTTTGCAGCGTGTGGATCGGCGGAGGCACCACGTCACAAAGGACCTTTGTTGCGGACTACTCCGCCGCCTGTTTCCGTTGCCGCCGCGCGTACTGCAGCAGTGCATCATCTGCGCAGGGCGTGATGGGGGTAAAGTCCTGGTGAGCGATCCACTCGGCGCGTGTCGGCTTGCGGATGTAGTTGGAGACGGCATTCAACGTCAGATAGACGATCTTGCGCGGATACGGAGTTATGTTGCCGGACGAGCCATGCACGAGATTGCCGTGAAACAGCAGCACGCCGCCCGGCTTGCCAACGGGCACGACGATGCCGCCGTCGTCGCAGAGCTTGGTGACTGTGTCTTCGTCCAAAGTCCAGAGCGGATAGCTGGTGGTGCCGGTGTCGTGTCCGGCTTTCAGGTTGCCGTGGTTTTGACTTTTGGGGATCAGCATCAGCGGGCCGTTGTAGCTGAAAACCTCGTCGAGGAAGACGGAAATATTCATGGCGCGCGGCTCGGGCATGCCATCATCGCGCAGCCAGGTGCCGTAGTCCTGGTGCCACTGCCAGACATCACCGGCGAACTTGGCTTTCGCGTTGATCTTGTACTGGTGCATGTAGAGCTTTTCGCCGAACAACTGCTCGACCGGATTGATCAGTCGTGGGTGACGGCCCAGCAAAGCGAAGCCCTCGTTGTAGGTATGGGCGGCAAAGGCCGTGCGCGGCGCGCCATTCTTTTCGCGCCAGATCTCGGGGCGATTGGCGGCATAGATCCCTTCTGCCTCTTCGCGCAGCACGGCCACTTCTTCGGCCGAAAAAGCTTCGGGCAGGAACAGCCAGCCGTCGGTTTTGAACTGAGCCACCTGGGCGTCGGTGAGTTTCATGGGCGTCACTCCAAGAGGGGTTGGCAAAGACAAGTTGATCAATGAAGACTTTGCCAAACCAACCACGCGCGCGTCCGCGCGTCTATGCAAGAGCCGCCGAATACCTGTAGGGAGCCATGTGGGCACCTCAGCCCACAGCAGCAAAATCGGCAGATCATGCAGGTGATGACGCTATTCAGGACGCGATGGCTTGCCGCGGTGCTGATCGCAGGGAGTTCGATGACATACGCCGCCGAGCCGCCCCAGTCCGACGCGCAGCGCCAACGGTTCGCGATGATGGACGCAGCGGAACGGGGCGACACATCGGCGATCAACCGGCTGATCAACGTCGGCACGAAAGTCGATGTGCGCGATGAGAGCCTGCGGACCGCGCTGTACCTGACTGTCGTCCACAACCGGATCGATGCGGCAAAGCTGCTGCTGTCCGAAGGCGCTAGCGTCAACGCGCAGGCCCGCGACCTCGATACGCCGTGGCTGCTGGCGGGCGCGCTTGGCCGCGCGGAACTGTTACGCCTGATGATCCCGCACGGACCCGATCTCAGCATCCGCAATCGCTTTGGTGGCACGGCGTTGATCCCGGCCTGCGAGAAGGGCCACGTCGACGCCGTACGCGTGCTGCTCGACACCGCCATTGATGTCGATCACATCAACAATCTGGGTTGGACGTGCCTGATCGAGATCGCCTATCTCAGCGACGGCGGACCACGCCATATCGAAATCGCGCGCTTGGTGCTGCAGGCCGGTGCCAACCCCGATATCGCTGACCGCAAGGGCAAAACTGCCCTTGACCACGCGGAAGCGCGGAAACTTTCAGCCCTGACCGCCCTGCTCAAGTCGCACAAGGCGCGGCGCGGGTGAACGGGCAGGCCGCACCGACCACCGCCAAGTTCTGTCAACCACGAACCTTCTCAACCTTCGCCATTCGCGCCATACTGCAACCACTATTGGAGGGATCGTCGGCCGTGGCTGGGAAAATTTTTATCAACTATCGGAGAGGCGACGACGCCGGCTTCACAGGCCGCCTGTTCGATTTCCTCGAACGCAACTTCCCAAGTGACCAGCTCTTTATCGACGTCGACAACATTCCGGCCGGGGCCGATTTCGTGCAGGTTCTCGAAGCCCAGGTCGACCAGTGCGACGTGATGCTGTCGGTGATCGGCCGCGGCTGGATCGAGGCCAGGGACGAGGCCGGCCGCCGTCGCCTCGAGAACCCCGACGATTTTGTGCGGATCGAGATCGAGACGGCGCTCAAGCTCGGCAAACGCGTCATCCCGGTGCTCGTCAACGGCGCCGACATGCCGCGCACCGAGGTGCTGCCCGGCGCGCTGCAGTCGCTGGCGCGGCGCAACGCCGTGCGCCTGACGCATGAGCGCTTCCGGATGGATGCCCAGGGGCTCGTCCAATCGATCGAGTTGGCTTTGCGCGAAGTTGCAGCGGCGGCAAAAGCCGCTCGCGAGGCGGCGGCCGCGGAGCGGCAGCGCAAGGTCGAACAGGAGCAACGCAAAGCGGCCGCCGCAGCGGCTCGCGATGCACCGGCTCCAGTTACGACACCGAGCGGAGTGCAAGCAACAAGTGTTCCAACCGCCGATACCGGTCGGTCCGTCCTCCAGCACGTCGAACCAGCCGGCGAAGTTGTCGGTGGATCGATCGTGGCACGGCCGGCTGCAATCGTCCGCAGCCCCAAGGAACTCGCCGCCGGCATACTCTTTCTCATCCTCGGCGCTTTGAGTTACAGCATTACGCCGGATTTCGGTGTGGGCGGCACCGAATCCAAGTTTGCAACCATAAAATTCGTGCCGCGCCTGCTAGCGCTTTTGATGCTGGCCTTCGGCGCACTGTCTCTCGCGCGCGGTTTCCTCCTCCGCGGACCCTCGCTTGACCGCATCGGCTGGCAGCCACTCATTCTGCTGCCGGCCGCATGCATATTGGGCGCCGTCATTCTACCCTACGTGGGCATGCCAATTGCCCTCGCCGTCATCGGCGTGATCTGCGCCTCCGCGACTCCCGCTGTGCGCTTCGATTGGCGCGGCTTGATCGGCTATACCGTCGCCGTATCGATTACCTTCTTGGTGTTCACGCGAGTCCTGAAGTTTCCGTTGCCACTGGTTGGCTCGTTATTGAAATAGTGAGACCGGACGATGCCCGACGTGCTCGCGAACATCGCCTTGGGCTTCATTACGCTCTTCACGTTTGTCAACCTCAGCACCTGCCTGCTCGGTGTTTGCTTCGGCCTGCTGAGCGGCATCCTGCCGGGCATGAGCCCGGTGATATTGATGGGAGTATTGCTGCCTCTTACGTTCGCCATGACTCCAATCACCTCGATGGTGCTGCTCGTGTCGATCTTCAACGGCGCGCAGTACGGGGCCTCGATCAAATCGATCGTGACCAGCGGTGACGACGCAGGCGCCGGAGGACTCTCGTCGCGTGATGGCCGCCGCATGGCCTGGCAAGGTCAGGCGGGCCGGGCGCTGACAGCAACCTTGATCGCCTCCCTCGCTGGGACGGTCGTCGCGGCCGTGTTCATTGCGTTGACCGCCCCTATCCTCTCTCGCTTCGGCCTTGGACTGGGCCCGGCGGAAATGTTCTCTGGCATTGTGCTCGCCTTGGTTACGACGGTCCTCGTCTCCCCCGGCTCCATCCCCTCCGGATTGGCAGTCTTGGCATTTGGCATGTTGCTTGGATTGGTGGGCACCGATGTCACGACAGGCGAAATGCGCATGACGCTCGGCCGTCTCGACCTTGTGGACGGCATCGGCGTGATACCGGTTGTCATCGGCCTTTTCGCTATCGGTGAAATGATTGCGACGCTGGAGACCGAGGGCCGTCGTGGCCTCGTCATTCGCAACATCACCAGTTTCTTGCCGACCAAAGACGACATCCGGCGGATGGTGCTGCCAACCCTGCGGGGGAGTGTGCTTGGTTCGATTCTCGGCCTGCTACCGGGTGGCGGGCCGGCGCTGGCCACCTATGGCGCTTTCGCCACGGAGGCGGCCGTCGGCAAGCGCGGCCACGAGCTTGGGCAGGGCATCATCGAAGGCGTGGTCGCACCGACGGCTGCCAATCGCGCCGGCACACAGACATCGTTCGTCACGTTGCTGGCGTTCGGCATCCCGACCGGGCCTGCCATTGCCATGCTATTGGCGGCGCTGACAGTGCACGGTGTTTCGCCAGGCCCGAACCTGCTCGTCAGTCAACCGCTCTTGTACTGGGGCATGCTTGCCGCCCTCTGGTTCGGCAGCTTCGCTCTCATCGTTATATATTTGCCGCTGATGAAGCTTTGGATCTGGCTGATCGACGTACCGTTCCGCTTCCTGTTTCCGGTGGTGTTCGGACTGTCGGCGTTGGGCGTCTATTCGGCATCCAACAACGAGATCGATCTTGTCACGATGGGCATCTTCGGCATTCTCGGCTACCTGCTGCGCAAACTCGATCTCAGTTCGACGCCGTTCATGCTTGGCTTCATCCTGGCGCCTGCATTCGAGGAGCAATTCCGCCGTGCAATGATCATTTCGAGCGGCGATTATTCTACGTTCCTGTCCCGGCCCCTCAGCGCCGCCTTCCTGATCATAGCCATCGTGTTGTTCTCGAACGCCGTGTTGCCGCCGCTCGACCGCTCGCGCATGGAGACCTGACGCGGACCGTCCGGCTGGCGGTGCGTCCGACGCACGTATTCGTGCTGCCGACCGGCGAGTTGCAGCTGCGCCAGTCAGACGGCCAACCTCCAGCACCCACGCTAGTTCCTCAATACAGCCCGCCTCGGCCGGTGGTGATTGTACGGCCGCCCTGCTTTTGCTGTTCGGGGGAGACGAAATCTGAGCCATCGCCTGATGTGAGGCCGATGACGGAATAGCTGTCGTCGGGCTCCTCAAACGGTTTGAAGAACTCCCACATCGTGTCTTTGTCGTCGCCAGACGCGCGGACGCCGGTTTTGTTGTTGACGCGGACGGTCTTCAGGCCGGGTGGTTGCCGGAATGGCACAGGCTTCTTGTCGGCCAGCGCCAGCTTCAAGAAGTTGCCGACGATAGGCGCCGCGAACTGGCCGCCGGTACGGCCCTTGCCCATGGGCTTTGGCGTGTCGTAGCCGATGAACACACCGACCACCAGATCGGGCGTGTAACCAACGAACCAGGCGTCTTTCTCGTCGTTCGATGTGCCGGTTTTGCCGGCCACGGGAACGCCGGGGACCAGCTCTTTGATGCGTGTGCCGGTGCCGCGCTGCACGACACCTTCCATCACCGACGTCATCTGATACGCCGTATGCGGGTCAAGGATCTGGCGGCGCTCGTCGGGGAGATCAGGCTCATCGCCCGGCGTGTCGACCCGGCATTTGGCGCAATCGCGATCATCGTGCCGCCAGATGGTTTTGCCCCAGCGGTCTTGGATGCGATCAATCAACGACGCGCGCACCAGCTTGCCGCCGTTGGCGAAACTCGAATAGGCGGTGACCATCCGCAGCAAGGTGGTCTCGCCGGCGCCGAGCGACATCGACAAGACTGGCAAGAGATCATCATAGACGCCGAAGCGCTTGGCGTATTCCACGATCAACGGCATGCCCATGTCGTCGGCGAGCCGAACGGTCATCTGGTTGCGCGACTTCTCGACGCCGTGACGCAGTGTCTGCGGACCGTACGACTTGTCGCCTTCGTAGTTCTTCGGGCACCACTCTTCGCCCCTCAGCTGTTCCTTGCAGAACGGCGCATCCAGCACGATAGAGGTCGGCTTGTAGCCGTTGTCGATGGCGGCCGCGTAAACGATGGGCTTGAACGATGAACCCGGCTGCCGGCGCGCCTGCAGCGCGCGGTCAAACTGGCTGGCCGCGAATGAGAAGCCGCCGACAACGGCATGCACGCGGCCGGTATGCGGATCCATGGCGATCATGCCACCGGCCACTTCAGGGACCTGCATCAGCGACCAAACGGCGCCCGGCCCATCGGGCTTAGTGGGATCCTTTGGCGCGACCCACACAACGTCGCCGACCGCCAGCACATCTGCCGGGCCGGGTGTCTTGGACGCCTTCTTGTTGGCCCACTTGATTTCCTCGTAAGGGATATCGACGCCTTCGCGGTCGGCCACGAGCTTGCCATCCGGCTGGCGGCCAGGCTTCAAGCCGATCTGCGCTTTGGTGCGGTCCATGCCGATCACGACACCAAGACGCCAGGGCGCCATGTCGGACGGTGTGTCGATGGTTCCCAGCGCTAAGCCCCAATCGCCAGCGGCGTCGATCTTCTGAACTGGACCACGCCAGCCTTTGTCGCGATCGAAGCTGACGAGGCCATCGATCAGCACACGCCGCGCAATCCGCTGCATCTTGGGGTCCAGCGTGGTGCGAACAGAAAGCCCACCATTGACCTTGCCATCGCCAGCGCCTGTGCGGTCGGCTTTGCCGTAAAGACCATCTTCCTGATAGAGTGCGACCAACGTCCGGCGTACTTCTTCGGCGAAATAGTCGGCCGCATAGATCTGCGTACCGAGACCGCGGATGTTGACCACCAGGTCTTTGGCCTTGGCGGTGTCAGCTTGCTGCTTGGTGATGTAGCCATTATTGGCCATTTCACCCAGGATCCAATTGCGCCGCTCAAGTGCGCGCTCTTTGTATTTGAACGGATGGTAGTTGTTCGGCGCCTTGGGCAGGGCGGCGAGATAGGCGGCTTCTTCCGGCTCCAGCTGATCCAGCTCTTTACCAAAGTAGGTCAACGCCGCGCCGGCGACACCGTAGGCGCCGAGGCCCAGATAGATCTCGTTCAGATAAAGCTCGAGGATCTTGTCTTTCGGGTAGGCCTTCTCGATGCGCAACGCGAGGATCGCTTCCTTGAGTTTGCGCTCCAGAGTGCGGTCGCTCGTCAGCAGGAAGTTTTTGGCGACCTGCTGCGTGATCGTCGAGGCACCTTCAGCACGCCGCTTCGATCCTTTGATAGCCGTCTCGATGGCCTTGAGCGACGCGCGGCCGATTCCTTGGATATCGATGCCAGGATGGTCGTAGAAGCGCTTGTCTTCGGCCGAGAGATAGGCACCGCTGACCATTTTCGGCACGGTATTGATCGGCACGAAGATGCGGCGTTCCTTGGCGTATTCCGCCATCAGACTGCCGTCGTGCGCATGAATGCGCGTCATCACCGGTGGCTCGTACTTAGCGAGGCTGTCATAGTCCGGCAGATCGCGGGAGGCCTTCCACAGCAGATAGCCGGCCGCGCCGGAGCCTGCGACGCCGACAATCACGGACGTGGCAAAAACGAACCCAAGCACGCGCAGCAAGGTACTCTTGCGCCGCTTTTTTCGCTTGGGCCGCATCGGAGGCGGAAGGATCGGCGCACGCATCAGTCAGTCAATCCAATTGATCGGCGTTAGGCTTCTTGGGCGGCGACATAGAGCGGCTTCAAGGTGTTGCAAGGCTCGGCCAGCAATTCCTGAGCAATCCGGCCACCAACGCCGGACCACGGGCAGCGGAATCGCATTCTGCACTCCCAATGCTGGTTGCGCAGTGTCTAGTCTACCCTTCCCTGACCATCAAGCTCGGGATTGACACACACACATGACATCCCATGTTAAGATCGGCCACAATTGCGGCGGTATCGGGCCGCTCACGCTCTGGAAATCTGTTATGCTGCAAGCATCTAAAGAATAAATGCAAACCGCTGGCCCGTCAGCGCGCCACTTCGGACCGCTTGGCCGCATAGCTGTCCACCGCCATCGCGATAGCCGCAGCGATGCGCTTTTGCCAATCGGCGCTTTGCATCTGCTGGGCATCCATTTCATGGGTGAGGAAGCCGAGCTCGATCAGCACCGTCGGCGTCTGCATTTGGCGAAGCACTTTGAACGCCGCAGCCCGCGACGGATCTCGGCCCAAAATGTTGACCGGTCGCAAACGATCAAGAAGCAAACTCTTAAATTGCAGCGAAAAATTATGCGTCTCCCGCTTCACGAGATCGGCAAGAATTGAGTTGACCTGGTTGGCCGCATTGTCAGCAGCATTGCCGAGGCCGCCGGCCGTATCAGCGGCATTTTCTTTGTCGGCGAATTGCTGTGCCGCTTGGTTCGAGGCGGTTTCCGACAATGTATAGACAGCCGCGCCACGGGCAGTCCTGGCGATCGCCGCATCGCCGACCGAATCGGCGTGAATGGAGATGAACAGATCGGCACCAGCCGCTTGAGACAGCTCTACGCGTGCGTCCAACGAAACGAATGTGTCGGCTAGCCGCGTCAAGCGCACATCGTAGCGCTGGCGCGCTTCGAGAACGCTCTTGAGTTGCCGCGCTACCGCCAGGGTCACATCCTTTTCGACGATGTGGAGGCCGCTGATGGCGCCGCCGTCGATACCACCATGCCCGGGATCGATCATTACAATGAACCTGCCGCCGGGCTTGCGTTCTGCGAAGGCTTTTGGTTGCTGCGGCACATTGGTGGACGCTGGCAGCGTGGTGGGAGCCCACGCCCCAGGTGCGGCCTCTAGTTCGACTTCAAGACGCGGCGGTTGACCGTGCGGTGCGGTGGCCATGCCAGCACGCACCACCCGCACCGGCCGTGTCACATCGATGACAATGCGAGAGCGGCCCGCGGCAACCAAACCATAGCGGAACGATAAGACGACCCCATTACCGCTCTTGCCGGCGCTTGCTGGCAGGTCAAATTCCAGGTCAGACAGATCAACGACGACGCGATCGGGATTGGATAGTACAAACACTTGCGACACTACCGGCCGCGTTGTTGCCAGCTCAAAAATCGTTCGTGATCCGTTCACGTGGACCCGCACAGCGGTCGCCACCGCCTCCTGGGGCGCAACCGCTGTGGTCACGGGCGCGCCGATTGGCGCTTTGGGGATCTCTGACGTGCCAGCTGCAACGGGGGCACCACGGGTCTTCGGGACTTCGGTCCTGGCCACGTCCGCTTGGGTCTTGGCCGCATCCGCTTGGGCCACCGCGGATTGAGCCACGCCTTGCGCCGACCCGTGTATCAGAGCCAAAACTGCGAGAAGCGGTCCCCATTGACGGCGCCGCCAAATAGTCTGGCTGACGGTCCCGTCGGTTCTGACACCCAGCTTAACGCGTTGTTGTCCAAACCATGAGAGTGTGGCAGCGCGGAAAGCACTGGTAGATCGGCCTGCCTCGTTGAACGGTGTTCGCGGCATTCTGGCTCTATCTGCTGCCCGTCTTACCATCCGGTAGGCACTCAGCGTGTAGACGAATGAATAGCCCGCATAGGCTGCCGACGCTTGCTTCGAGTAAAACTCGCATAGGGGACTCGCGAATAGCTTGCAACTAGCTTGGTAAAGCCTTAAGTTGATAAAGTGATTTGCTGTTTGCACCCGGAAAGTAACACCGGGACTTACAGCCGCTATCTCGTGCATTGACGCCTGCCGACGACCGTTCACGTTCGCATCAGTCGAAATCAGTGGACCGGCATATGGCAGGTTGCAGTCGCATCAAGGCACCTCAGCGGTGGCAGATGGCAGATCACGAACGGGACGCGCGGATCACGTGTGCGTTTCCGAAGTGACACATCGGACTGACGTGATCGGATTGCAAGCGCATCACAAATAGCGTGTATGCCGCGCACCGCAAGACATTCCACCACGCGCCTCGCCGGAGAAAGTCTACGGCGGCTAGGGCATGTGGCCGAGGGGTGCGGGCCCCGAGACCAGCCCGCTGAGTTTGCTGCCAGCCTCACTCAGCTGCAGCGCTGTAACGCCCGGGACGGGAGTTCCCTCCAGGGCGGTGCGACCTAAACCGGAACCGTCACGGACGGCCGACGACTCGATGTTTCACACGCTCACCCCCTCAACACCTGCAGGCGCGCCATTCTGGCGCACGGGCGGCGTGTGCGCGGGGCGGGCGCTGCTTGATTGCGGCGTGAACGCGGGTCAGAGCTTCGGCGCGGAGAGGCTTGAAAGCCTCGGACGCGCGGTGATCGGGACCACTCCCAAACCCCACAACGGCGCGCGGACCCGCTTCGCTGCCTGCCCGGCCACCCTTGATCTCCCACATGATCTGAGAACGCCGATCGCAGGATCGCGGGCGCGGACCTCGCCGCCCAGGATCTTTCCGCAATGGACAACAAAACCAACAAGATGCTTATCGATGCCACCCACCCGGAAGAGACCCGGGTGGTGGTTCTGCGCGCTGGCCGCGTAGAGGAATTCGACTACGAAAGCGCCACCCGCAAGCTACTCCGCGGTAATATTTATCTCGCCAAAGTAACGCGCGTTGAGCCGTCGCTCCAGGCGGCGTTCGTGGAGTATGGCGGCAACCGTCACGGTTTCCTGGCGTTCAACGAAATTCATCCCGACTACTATCAGATCCCCATGTCTGATCGGCAGGCGCTTATCGACGAGGAAGCTGCGGCAGAGGCCGAAGCCGACGCGGAAGCTGATGCGCGTGCAGAACGGCGTGCCCAAGGTGGCCAACGCCGCAGAGATGGTGGGCGCGACGGCGGGCGCGATGGAGGCCGGAACGGCAACCGTCAGCGCCATGGTGGGCATCAGTCCGCTCAGGATGGATCGGCCCAACCGGGCGACGAGCAACCCTATTCCGGCAGTGACGCCGCACCGCACGACGGCCACACAGCCGACGGACACAGCACGCAAGCCGAAGCGTCCGGACACGATCAACAACGCGTCAGTGAACCCTATTCAGCCGATGGCGCCGTGCACGACCCTGCACAGAGCCACGATCAACCCCTGCATGGTGCGCCGCAGGATGCGGCCTCCGATCATACCCATCACGATCAGGGCCATCACGATCATGTGCACCACGATCAGGCGCAGAGCGATGCCACTGGCCCAGGCACCAGCCAGGGCGAGAATGGCGGCGGCCACCAAGGTGCCGATCACATCGAGGAAGTCCCCGAGAACACAGAAGCCCCCGAGACCATCGGCGCCGGTGCGGATGACGACGCGGGCCAGGAAGACGAGGGCGGCGACGAGCCGCAGGACCGTCCGCGCCGCCAGCGCCGCCGCCAGTATAAGATCCAGGAAGTCATCAAGCGCCGCCAGGTGATCCTGGTGCAGGTCGTCAAAGAAGAGCGCGGCAACAAGGGTGCAGCGCTCACCACCTATCTCTCGCTCGCTGGCCGCTACACCGTACTGATGCCCAACACCGGCCGCGGGGGTGGCATTTCACGCAAGATCACTCAGCCCGGCGACCGCAAGCGGCTCAAGGCCATCGCGCAGGAACTCGATGTCCAGGAAGGCATGGGCCTCATCATCCGCACTGCTGGCGCTGCGCGCACCAGCCAGGAAATCAAGCGCGACTATGAATACCTTCTGCGTTTGTGGGAGAGCGTGCGCGAGCTGACCTTGCAGTCAACGGCACCAAGCCTCGTCTATGAGGAAGGTAACCTCATCAAGCGGTCGATCCGCGATCTCTACACTAAAGAGATCGACGAGGTGGTCGTGGCTGGCGATCAGGCCTATGAGGATGCGCACGCGTTCATGCGCATGCTGATGCCGAGCCATACCAAGAATGTGACGCGCTATACCCAGCCGGAAGCGATCTTCTCGCGCTATCCGATTGAGCGCCAGCTGACGGCTATGTTCAGCCCGTACGTGACGCTGAAGTCTGGCGGCTATATCGTCATCAATCAGACCGAGGCGCTCGTCTCCATCGACGTGAACTCCGGCAAGTCGACGCGCGAGTACTCCATCGAAGACACAGCGCTGGCGACCAACCTCGAAGCGTCCGATGAAATTGCCCGGCAATTGAAGCTGCGCGATCTCGCCGGCCTGATCGTCATCGACTTCATCGACATGGAAGAGAAGCGCAACAACCGCAAAGTCGAGCATCGCTTGACGGACGCGCTGCGCTTTGACCGCGCCCGCATCCAAGTTGGCCGCATCTCGCACTTCGGCCTGATGGAAATGAGCCGCCAGCGGATGCGTACTGGTGTGCTTGAAGGCTCCACCTCGCAGTGCCCGCATTGCCAAGGCACGGGCATGATCCGCTCGACCGAAAGCGTAGCACTCGCCGTGCTGCGCGGGCTCGAAGATCATCTGGCGAAAGATGCTCGTTCGTCGGTGAATGTGCTGACTACGGCCGTTGTTGCGCTCTACATCCTCAACAACAAGCGCAGCTTCATCCTCGATATCGAGCGCCGTTACGGCGTCGCGGTGGCCGTGCAAGCCAGTGACCGCATGCAGGGTGCCAATTTCGCCATCGAGCGCAGCGCCGTCCCACTGTTGCCTGTGCGGGCAGCTGACCGCGCCGCCGTCAGCATGGATTGGGGCCTTGATGGCACCGATGTGCCGGCCGACACCGAGCAATCAGCCGACGCAGGCGACCGCGCCGTCAACGACATCGAGCACGTTGACGACGACGACCGCGATGGCGATGCAGCCGGCGAGCAGCGCAGCCAGGGCGGCCAGCAGGATGGCCGCCGCGACGGCCGGCGCCGCAGACGCCGCGGCAGAGACCGCGATCGCAATGAGCAGGGCGGTCAACGCCAGCACGCCGGCGAGCGGGGTGGGCAAAATACGCAGCAGAACGGCGGCACCGCTGGGCCCCACGATGACGCTGCGGGCGGCGACACCTTCGCTGAACGCGGCCACCAGACCGACGACGACAATGCGAGCGGCGGTGAGGAGACCGATGCCCGCGCTGGCGGCGATCGTCCCGAAGGCGATGGCGACCGTGGCGCACGCCGGGGCCGCCGGCGGGGCCGCCGAGGTGGCCGTCGCGGTCGTGAAAATGGCACTGGCGCCGAAGGCGAATTAGCGCCGCTTGCAGACGGCAGCGACCAGGCCGGCCACGATGCCGCGCTTGAGCCGAACGGACATCCAACGCACCCCCACGACGCCGATCACGGCCACCACGCTGCGGGTCACGATGCGCACGTCGGAGCCGATCGTCACGCAACGGAGCCAGCGTCGGAGCCAGTGTCAGCGCCCACATCGGCCATAGCTCACAGCCACGGCCATCACGAAGACCTTCAGCTGCGGGAACCAGCGCAGGCCGATGTGCCATCGCCCTCGCAGCATGCCGCAGCTCTGGCTCCCGAGCCGCGCGTGCTCGAGCCCCGTGTGCTTGAGCCCCGTGTGCTTGAGCCCCGTGTGCTTGAACCTGTCAGCCAGGCGGCAGCGCCGGAACCGGCCGCTGTCCGCACACCGGTCCCGGTGACACAGCTCCCCGAGGCCCCCGAAGATCCGGCTCGCCCCCGCCGCCGCGGTTGGTGGCAGCGGCGCGGCCTCGGCGAGTAACAAGCGCACCGAAGACACAGCAAACTGCCAGCCACCTTCTCGAGAGCGTGGCTGGCGACATTCGTCGCGGAGCTCTGGAGCACGGCGACGCAGCACAGTGCCAGGGTTGGTGCTTCAATCACACCATGGGTTGTGCAAGAGCAAATCGCACTGGCGCTGAAACTTGAAGCAATCCGGCGAGCAGGAGCAGGTGAGGCAGGGGAACTCTGTGAAGCAGTTTCAGTTGACGATCGTGATGTTGCTATTGGTGACGCTCGCGGCGGCACCCTCCGTCGCCGAGGTTCGTTTCGGCAACAATGTCCGCATCGGCGGGCACGATGTCTCCAACCAAACGTTCAACAGCCAGCGGCGCGGCGCCTACACAATCTATAACAAGACACCACCGAACGCCGGGTGCCGATGGCACTCGAACGCAGATGGGTCGCGCACAAAAGTCTGCCACCTCAAGCGCAAGTCCGGTTGACGCGTTCAACACCTGTCACAAAGCCACGTGGCAGCGCCTCGATCCCTGTGAAGGAGCTGACATGGTGCCGGAGAGCACGTTCGCTCAGCCACTCTGATAGCGCGCCGCCATCCGCTCACGTGTTCCCGTGGAAACGCCATGACTTCGGACGACGAACAGGCCATTCGCGCAGTCGTGGCCAACTGGCTCGCCGCAACCCGCGCGGGCGACCTCGACACGGTCGCCTCATTGATGGCCGACGATGTAGTGTTTCTCACATCCGGCCGCCCGCCGTTCGGGAAGACCGAATTCATCGCAGCCTCCAAAGCCATGGTGGGCGCCGTCATCGACGGCACCAGCACCATCGAGGAGTTGCATAAAGCGGGTGCCACTGCTTATTTGCGCAGCTCGCTGAGACTGACGATTACTCCGCCGAGCGGCGTCTCCATACAAAAATCCGGTTCCACCTTGACGATCCTGCGCAAAGAGCGCGATGGACGCTGGCGGCTTGCCCGCGATGCGAACCTGATGATCTGAACCTGCTGATGACACCCGAGTTCGACCCGCCACTTCGACGTGATCGAAGACTACAACCAGCGCCTCACAGCCGTGTTCCGTGGCGCCGGCGCGGAACTTGTCGCACCGTCGATCATTCAGCCTGCGGGGCTGTTTCTCGACGTCGTGGGTGAAAGCTTGCGCGGCCGCACCTATGTCTTCACCGATCCCGAGGGCCACGAGTTGTGTCTGCGTCCGGATCTTACGGTGCCCGTCTGCCGCATCTATCTCGACCGCGATCCCACCGGCCGCTCGGCCCAGCGCTTTTGCTATAGCGGCCCCATCTTCCGTTACCAGTCACAAGACGCCCCCAAAGCCAACGCGCGCGAAACCCGGCAGGCCGGCTACGAAGTGTTCGGTGTCGCTGATCGCGCGGAGGCGGACGCGGAGGTGGTCGCAACGACTGTGGCGGCGCTCCGGCATACAGGCCTGACCGATTTCACCATGCACATGGGCGATCATGGCTTGTTACATGCAATCCTTGACGCGCAGGCGATGCCGGCGCGCTGGCGGCGGCGCCTCGCCCAGCAGTTCTGGCGACCGGATGCCTTCCACAACGAACTTAAACGTCTTGTGTCGTGGCCGGCTGCGTCTGCTGAAGGGATCGATCCCGCGTTGTTGGCGCGGCTCGACCCGGCAAAGCCTGAGGACGCCCAGATTCACGTGGCGGATTTCCTTGCCCTCAAAGACATCGATCTATTCGGCACACGCGAGCTCAGCGAGATCACGGCTGGACTTCTGGATGCCGCGGCCGACACCAAGTCAGGCCCACTGCCGAAGGCGCACGCCGACTTCATCGAGAGTTACGTCGCTATTTCAGGCACACCTGCTGATGCTATCGACATCCTGGAAAAACTTGCCGCACAGCATCGGTGCGACATCAGCGGGGCTATCGCGCAATACCGTACACGGCTCGGATTGCTTGGATCAGCGGGTGTCGATCTCAACACCGCACGTTTCTCAGGTGGATTTGGCCGCCGCTTTGAATACTACACTGGCTTCGTCTTTGATCTGGTCTCACCCATTCTTGGCGACAAAAGCCCGATCGTCGGGGGGGACGCTACGACAGTCTGTTGGCAGCCGTGGGCGGGCCCTCTGATGTGCCCGCTGTCGGGTCGGCAGTCTACACGGAGCGCTTGCGCGCAGCCCTCATGGGAGCCACGCCATGACCAACCGTCTCATCCTGGCCGTGCCCTCCAAGGGCCGCCTCATGGACACGTGTCTTGAAAGGTTGGCAAGCGCCGGGTTTCCGGTCAACAAGGCGGTGTCAGCGCGCGACTATCGCGGCACGGTTGGGGGGCACCCCGACATCGAAGTTCATTTCGTATCCTCCTCGGAAATTGCCGATCGCCTGCGACGCGGCATCGTCCACCTCGGCATCACGGGCGAAGATTTGATGCGAGAAGCGACCGACGAAGCCGACGCGCGGGTACGGTTTCTTGCCAAGCTTGGCTTTGGCCATGCCGATGTTGTTGTTGCCGTGCCAGCCTGCTGGCTTGATGTGCGCCGGCTCGCGGACTTGGAACCGATGGCCATGCGCTTCCGCCGCCAGCACGGACACCGCGTACGCGTCGCCACCAAGTACCTGAACCTCACCCGCCATCACTTCGCGCGCGCTGGCGTCGCGAGCTATCGCATTGTTGAAAGCCACGGCGCAACAGAGGGCACGCCCGCGTCGGGTCTGGCCGAATTGATCGTCGACATCACCACGACGGGAGAGACCCTGCGTGCCAATGGCCTCAAGGTTCTCGACGATGGCGTGCTGTTGAAAAGCGAAGCCAATTTGATCGCAGCCAAGGACGCACACTGGACACCGGCGCTTGACGCTCGCGCGCGCGAGCTGGTCAAAGCACTAGCCGGCACCCCCGTTAGGACCTGAGCGCCGCGCCCTAACGCGTCTAGCCCGCGCCCCAACGCGTCTAGCCCCCGCCCCAACGCGTGATATCAATTGCTCAACCGCACACGGACCTCGACGCGACGATTGCGCGCGCGGCCCGCGTCGGTGTCGTTGGTATCAACCGGTGCGCGATCGGCCATGGCTACCACGGTCAGCTGATCAGGCTTCACGCCATGAACTTCGAGAAACGTGGCGGTCAGTTCGGCGCGGCGTTGCGACAGCGTAGTCTTGAGCTTGGGCGAACCACGGTTGTCGCTGAAGCCTTTGATCTCAACGGATGCACCGGGGCAACCAATCGCGATGGCGACAATCTCGTTCAAGGTCTTATGATGGCCGAACTCCAGCGTATCCTTGTTACGGTCGAACTGCAGTAAAAGCGGCACTTCGCTAGCACCGGCACGCTCGCAAGTTGCCCCAGCTGCAGCAGCGGGTTTCTGAGTCGCTTCCAAAACGCTGGCACTTGTCACGACTGCTTTGGCTGCAATCACTTTGGCTGGCGGTGGCGGCACAACCGCGAACACCGATGCGCGAGCTGGCGGGCTGACGGATGCAGCAGCAGCGGCGGGTGTGCCTGACGTTCTTGGTAACGCCAGCACGATCGCGGCCGTGCGCACGGGCTCCGGCACAGCGGCCGCGGATGCCACTGGGCTCGCGACTGCAACGGATCCGGCGATGACCTCGCGCCGGACCACTGCATCAGCGGCGACCACCGCCAGCATACTCGCTGAGCGCTTCGCAAGCTCCTGCAGGTGTTTGACTTGGCGGTTGAGATCGTCCAGCTGCGGCCGAACAGCCCCCAACTCGCGCTCGGAGGTGTACAGCCTGGCTTGCAACGACCGGATCGTTGTTACCTGGTCGTTGATCACGGATTGGCTAGCTGTGTCGGGCAGCGCGTTGCCAAACAGCCAGTTCGGTATTTGCAGGCTGCTTTGCAAACGGACAGGTGCGTCGGCGACGCCTGATGCCGTCTCGCTCACCCAATCGCGATTACTCATGACAAAAACGAGGGCTGCAAGCGCGCCTGCGGCGGCAGCCGGCCGCCAACCCAGGCCGCGTGCTGCCTTGAGCCGCTGGTTGACGGTCAGCACCCGCGTTGGCGTTGTAATGCGCTGCGGCCGATGCAGGGTCCAGGGACGCCAAAACCAAAGTAAAGCCGCCATTTGCAGCCCCCCGATCGTCGCCAAGATTGCGCTGGTGGCTCCCACGTCCGCGATTGCTACCGCGTTCTGCGGCCACCGCCCCATCTCCCAAACGGCCAAGCTCTGCAAGGCCCAGGCAGTGCCGAGATGCAGCAGAGTGACAAGCCCATTGGCACGGCCCGCCACTTCCTTAGGGAATATCGTCCCGAGAATTGAGTAGGTCAAGACCATTGCCCCGCCGGCGAGCACCATAATCAAGCCCATGCCGAACAACCCCACGACACCGAGCGCCGCCATGGTAACGGTGGTGGCAATCGCAAACCCTGCGATCAAGACCAGCAAGGCGTGCGGCCGATAGCCAGCTTGCCGCAGGCGGCCGAGAAGGACGCCACATAGTACCGCGCCGCCCCCGAACGCGGACGCCAGGGTCAGGAGATCTGCGACAGTCTGGCTCCGCTCAACGGCCGGGAGATCACGCGACCACGCCGCCAGCGAAAAACTGAGGAGAGCCCAAGCGGAACCGATCAGCGCCGCTGACACTGGAGCAAGCCGCCAGAACCGGTCGCTTACAAGCACCTCTTTCAGACTTGTTTTAGGGACAAACAGGGCTGTGCCCGCTGCCTTCGCCGGATCTGACGCCATCAGTACAATCAGTAGCGCCACCGCAGCCGCGAAAATGGCCAGCACAAGGTACAGTTCGCGCCATGACATTATGGCCAACACGCTCTCCAGCATTCCAAAGGCCGTGATCGCCCCCAATGCTCCCGCGGCGGCCAGCGCGCCGATCGAGCGAGGAGCCTGATCTTTGTGCAAATTCTGTGCGATGGCCTTGAGGCCCGCTACCAACGTGCCGCCAACGCCGAGACCGACCAGCACGCGCGCCAGCGCAAGCACCACAACATCAGTCCCGATTGCGAGCAATACGAGACCGGCCGTTGCAATGCCAAGTCCCACGCCCTGCACCCGCGCCGGTCCATACTGGTCAGCGGCAACGCCAGCTGGCACCTGGACCCCGACTACCGCGAGACCGAATGCGAAGGCCAGCAGCCCCAGCTCGGCCCCATCAAAGCCAAGATCGTCAATCAACCGCCAGCCGATGGGTACATGCAGCGCCGAGAACAGACCGAACAGAAAAACACCCGCGGCAAAGGGCGCGTAGCGCACCATCGACACGTTCAGCCCATCCACGGGTGCAGCCGGGTCTCGCTTAGTTGGAGTTGCACGCATAGTGCCCCGCAAACAACGAAGGGACATCAATAGATTATTTGATTGAACACGGCGCGACCTGTCTCGCCGCCTCGCATGCGTGTTCCCGGTTTCAATTGATCCGTTGACAGGATATTATGCCGCGGCCGCACCAATGGCAACCTGCCCGGCCGCGCAATTAAGCCCGCAAACGCGCGATGATGTTATCATCCAGCGCGAGAAAGCTCCGGCGTCACGCGCGTTCGGCGACTACGCGCGCGCTGACACCGAGCGCCTTCACTGCGCACGTGACAATGGCTGCGGCGTCGAGGCCGGCAATAGCGTACATCACTTCAGGTTTGTCGTGGTCAATGAACGCATCCGGCAGCACCAGCGGCCGTATTTTCAGGCCCTGATCGAGGGCGCCCGATGTTGCCAAGTAATGCAGCACGAACGATCCGAAGCCACCGATTGAGCCTTCTTCGATGGTGATCAGCACCTCGTGCTCGCGCGCGAGCCGGTTGATCAAATCGGTATCCAGGGGCTTGGCGAAGCGCGCATCCGCCACCGTGGTGGACAGGCCGAGAGTGGCCAGCTGGTCGGCGGCCTTGAGGCACTCGGCAAGACGTGTGCCGAAACTCAGCAACGCGACCTTTGTCCCTTCGCGCACGATGCGGCCGCGGCCAATCTCCAGCGGTATGCCTTCGGCTGGCATTTCGAGGCCGATGCCTTCACCGCGCGGATAGCGGAAGGCGGATGGGCCGTCATCAATGGCGGCAGCGGTAGCCACCATGTGCACCAGTTCGACCTCATCGGCGGCGGCCATCAGCACCATACCCGGCAACGCGCCGAGATAGCCGACATCGAACGAGCCGGCGTGCGTTGCACCATCGGCCCCAACGAGGCCTGCGCGATCGATCGCGAAGCGCACCGGCAATTTTTGCAGGGCAACATCGTGCACGACTTGATCGTAGGCGCGTTGCAGGAACGTCGAGTAGATCGCTGCGAACGGCTTGTAGCCTTCCGTCGCGAGGCCGGCGGCGAAGGTTACGCCATGCTGCTCGGCAATGCCGACATCAAAGGTGCGATGCGGAAACTCCTCGCCGAACAAATCAAGGCCGGTGCCGGAAGGCATCGCCGCGGTGACGGCAACGATCTTGGGGTCTTTGCGGGCCTGCTGGATGAGTGCTTCGGCGAAAACGCGCGTGTAGGCCGGCGCATTCGGTTTCGCCTTGGCCTGCACACCCGTAATGACGTTAAACTTGTTGACGCCGTGATACTTGTCGCTCGCGGCTTCAGCCGGCGGATACCCCTTGCCCTTTTTGGTGACGACATGAACAAGGATCGGACCCTGCTCCGCGTCGCGCACATTTTTGAGGATAGGCAGTAATACGTTGAGATCGTGCCCATCGATGGGGCCAACGTAGTAAAAGCCGAGTTCTTCAAAAAGCGTGCCGCCTGTCCAGAAGGTGCGTGTGTGCTCTTCGGCGCGCGCTGCCCGCCGCTCCCATTGCTTGGGCAGTTTGTGGACGAGTTGCTTGCCGATCTCGCGCAGATGCAGGTAGGTGTTCGAAGAGGAAATGCGCGCGAGATAGCTGGAGAGTGCACCGACCGGCGGCGCAATTGACATGTCGTTGTCGTTGAGAATGACAATCAGCCGCTCACTCCGTGCACCAGCGTTGTTCATGGCCTCGTAGGCCATGCCCGCACTCATGGCGCCGTCGCCGATCACAGCGACAACGTTGTTCTTGCGGCCATCAAGATCGCGCGCGACGGCCATGCCGAGGCCGGCGGAAATCGACGTCGATGAATGTGCGGCACCAAAGGGATCGTATTCGCTTTCGGTGCGCTTGGTGAAACCGGAGAGGCCACCGCCCTGCCGCAGCGTGCGGATACGGTCGCGGCGGCCGGTCAAGATCTTATGCGGATAGGCCTGATGACCAACGTCCCAGATCAGACGATCATCGGGCGTGTTGAAGACCCAATGCAGCGCCACCGTCAGCTCCACCACACCAAGGCCGGCACCCAGATGCCCGCCAGTGACCGACACCGCCGAGATCGTTTCTGCCCGCAACTCGTCAGCCACTTGCCGCAGGTCCTTTTCAGACAGCAGCCTGAGGTCAGACGGCACGTTGATATGATCGAGCAGGGACGGCTTGGTGGTGGCTGCGGTCATGGAACGGGAATCTCACGGAGCTCGGGCGGACCGAAGTGTCCAATTAGTATGACAGAAAGACAGCCACCAGCAAAAGCCCCTGCGGCACTAAACCCGCTCAATTTCAAGCCAAAAAGCCACAGTCGCGCAGCCGCCGCTCAGGTGATTGCCGCCAGCCGTGTGTCGAGGCCCAGTACGAGGCACCAGTGGGGCTCGAAATCAGCGCCCAGTGGCCATACGTTGGCCTTGAAGATCTCCAGCATCCGCTCTTCGTAGCGCTTGAACCACGCCCGCCGGCAGAGCACGAACTTGGGCGCGGCGACGATGGTTTCACGGTCGAGAACGGCCAACGGGCACCAATCTGGGTTCTTTTCAAGCCACTCATGCACAGCCACCATCAAGGTTGGGTAGCCAGGGTGCAGCATGTCATCGAGCACGATCAGACCTTCCGGCGCCATGACCGCGACGGCGCGCTCCAGATCGCGGGTCAGCGCATGCCGGGTATGCTCGCCATCGATATGGAAAAAACGCAGCTTGCGTCCGCCCACCTTGGCCAGCAGGTCTTCGGGCTTCATCGTGCGACTATCGGTTTTCCAGGTGACGCGCCGCGATGCGTCGAGGCCGTGCTTGGCACAATTGGCCTCGAAGCGGCGCAACACCTCCGGATTGGGCCAATCGAACAGATCGATACCAAGCGCCACCTCGCCCGGCTCGAGGGCATGCCCGAGCGCTATGAAAAAGCGCCCTTCGAAGGTGCCGATTTCAGCGATGGGTCCAGAGATCCCGAATTCGGTCTGCAGCCGCATCAGCCCGCCGCAGACGGCGGCTGCGAATTTCGACGACATGCCGGGAACGCTCTCATAGCCCTTCGCCAAGTAGGCATCCGCGGCAGCCACGCCAATGGCCGGCATGGGGGCAGGAAAAGTCGGCTGGTTGGGCATCGTGCGGAAATCCA
Source organism: uncultured Alphaproteobacteria bacterium (assembly GCA_963847145.1). GTDB lineage: Bacteria > Pseudomonadota > Alphaproteobacteria > Rhizobiales > Hyphomicrobiaceae > JABFRJ01. Next base: position 595,113 of record CAWJYN010000004.1, on the reverse strand, counting down.
AAGTGGGAGAAAAAGGCCAGCTTGGCGGCACCACCAGTTCGTGACGCCAACAACGCACAGACCAAACGGCATCGAGATCAGTGCCAGATGAGGCGTCTCGCAGCAGAGTACAGCCTTATGCGGTTGGCCCCACGATTGGGCCGGGGAGCGCCAGCTTGGCACGTTTAATCCATTGCTTCTCGTTGCGCTGGAGCAAGTAGCCGATGCCGAAGAAGCCAACGATGGCCCCGACCACCAGCAACGGTGCCCAGGTTTTGTGCGTTTGGACAATAAGTTGTCCGAACGCATAGCCTCCAAAGCCGAACACCCCGGCCCACAGGATCGCACCAGTTGCGTTGGCAAACAGGAAGGTCCACCACGGCATGCGGTTGACGCCCGCCAGGAAGGCCGCGAGAATGCGTAGCAGCGCAATGAAGCGGCCAAAGAACACAATCCACGCGCCGTAGTTCATAAACAAGAATTGGCCGAGCTTGATGCGGTCTTCGCTCATGTTAATGCGGCTGCCGTGATTCAGCAGGAGCGGGTAACCGTATCGCTTGCCGATGCCGTAGCCGAGATTGTCGCCGATGATGGAGCCGATGGTCGCCGCTGCCACGATGCCGTAGATCGACAAATCTCCCGTCGCCGCCGCATAAACAGCCGCCAGCACTAAGATTGTTTCCCCCGGTAGCGGGATGCCCATGCTTTCGAGGCCGACGACCGTGCCGATGCCCCAGTAGCCGTAGTTGATGATCAGCGGCTGCAGAGTGTCGTGATCAAAGTTCGCCATGAGGTCTCATTTCGAAAATGCCGAGCACACTTAGGTGGCAACTCACCAGCTCAACAGCTGCCAGATCAAGTATGCCCTTAAGCCGCAGCCGCCAGTAGTCCGTCAACCCACAATCGCTGTGCGCGCGGGCCGCTTTTCACTTCGAGCAGCGCCAGACACGGGGCCTAGCACGAGCCCCCAGGCTGGCAGCGCGCGTTAACAAAAGACGGCTTGCGCCGATGCATCGAGGCGGCGCTTTCTCCATGCCGCATAATCACTCTGCGGCTTCCGGCATGCCGCTGCGGCGGGGTTGAAATCAGACGAGAAAAATGGGCCGACGCTACCCCTTCGGCACGGCCTTGGTGGCATCGACCGGCGGGCAGCCCAGTTTTGCCGCGGCTGTGGCGACCGAGGCAAGATAGGCGCGCTCAGCCATAATTTCTTTATGCGCGTTGGTACCTTCTTCAGGGGCACTGCTTGCCCTCAGCACTGCATGCGCGAGCGTTGTTGGCGCACCAGCAAGTTCAACCACCAACGTCTGCTGCAATTGCCCAATCCGGCGCAGCCGCTCCGTACGCTCGATGTCCAGGCCCGGACAGGTCGTCGGATGGATTTCGCTGAGCCCAGTGCTTGCGGCCGCAACCGTTTGTGCGTTTGCCATGGCAATCGACCCAGTCACGGGACCGTCGTGCGACGTTGGCAATGCCCCCATTCCGCAGCCTGACACACCCAAGCACACCGCCACGGCGAGGCCGTAGACCAAGCGGTGGCTGCGGCGGTCGTTGCAGGCACGGGATGTCACTTGGATCGACATAGCGGGGATCGACATAGCGGGGATCAGCATTGCGGGCACAGAGGCGGCAGCGAGTAAGGCGGTTCACACTCGGCGAAAGATGCTACATGCAGCGTACAGCATTGACCCGGAGTACAAAAACACGAGTCGCAGACAGTTGGGGAATTACACGAGCGGGCGCTATCAAGCGATAGGGCGGATCGACTTGCTTGGACCCTGCTGCAGAATTGACGCAAGCAGTGATTTTGCCGCCACACATTTCCCTTGATTTGTGCTCTTGCCGCCATCAGATCATGTGCGATGATTTTGTGAATTTGATCTCAGTCTGAGTACTCATCTCGAACTTGAGATCTTCCACCAACACCTTGAACATTAGGGCGGGCGATGCTGGCTTGGTTGCAACAAGAATTCTTCGCCCTGCTCAATGTCATCATGATCGACGTGGTCTTGGCGGGTGACAACGCCATCATCGTAGGTCTAGCGGCGAGCCGCGTCGCACCAGAGATGCGCGCTCGTGTGATTTTCTGGGGCATCGCCGGTGCTGTCGTCCTACGCATTTTGTTTGCCGGCATCACGGCCCAGTTGCTGGCCATCGTTGGGCTGACCCTGGCCGGTGGCATTTTGCTGTTATGGGTGTGCTGGAAGATGTATCGCCAGCTGGTGGCTGGCGAACATGCCAGTGAGGCGGAAATGGCGGCTGGCGCTGCGGCCGCCGGCAGCATGTCATTTAGCCAGGCGGTTACACAGGTTGTGCTGGCCGATGTGACTATGTCACTCGACAACGTGTTGGCGGTGGCTGGTGCTGCAAAAGGATCGTTTGCCGTGCTGGCGATCGGACTTTTCATTGCGATCGTGCTGATGGCGGTTGCCTCGCACTACATCGCCGGTTTGCTGGTGAAGTACCCGTGGATCAGCTGGCTGGGTCTGCTGATCATCGTTTACGTAGCGCTGACCATGATCTGGGATGGCTGGCACCAGATCGGCCGTGTTTATCCGTCGCTGTCGCTGTCTGCCCTGCGGGCAATGGTTGGATTGCCGTAAGCTGGCCGGCTCCATAAACGCAAAAAGCCCGCGATCCCGGGGGGACAGGATCGCGGGCAGATCACGAAGGCGCGGCTCAGGGGGGTGAGGGTACGGTGCGCCTCCGGAATACTACGACTAAAGCACAAGACGAAGTGAAAATCAAGTGTTCGGGCACATTAATCTTTCTCGGTGAGAGATAATGATGCGCGATCCATCTTTGGTCTTCAGTTGCTACCGCCACGCTCCTCTGGAGCCACCGCGACACGCAACTGCCGGTCTCCGCGCAAAAAGTGGACATCAACCGTCTTACCAATGCGGCCGGCGTCCAGCAGCCGGACAAGATCGTCGATACCACTCACGGTGTCGCCATCGAGCGCCAAGATGACGTCGCCCATCTGCAGGCCGGCGCTTGCTGCTGGCCCCTGCCCTATGATCTCTGCAATGCGCACCGCCGCCCGCTGTGCGAGCCCCAGGCGATGCCGTGTGCGCGCGTCCAACGCCACCTGCTGGCCAGCTACGCCGAGCCGTGCGCGGCGCACCCTTCCATGCGCTAAAATCTGCGTTAGCACGTGCTGGGCTGTGTTTGACGCAACGGCAAAGCAGATGCCCTGGGCCCCCATGATGGTTGCGGTGTTGATCCCGATCACCAACCCAGCCGAATTGACCAGCGCACCTCCGGAATTACCTGGGTTGAGAGCCGCGTCGGTCTGGATGACATCGTCGATCAGCCGGCCATTGTTCGCACGCAGGCTGCGCCCGACAGCACTGACAATACCGGCCGTAGCAGTCGACTGAAATCCGAGTGGGTTGCCAATCGCAATAGCAATATGCCCGGGCCGCACGCGTTTGCTGTCGGCCAGGGTCAGCGCTTCCAGCGTCTCGTGTGTCTCCGCGCGCAGAACGGCCAAATCAGTATCGGGATCGCGGCCGAGGACGCGCGCCGGCATGCGCCAGCCTTCGCCGAACGTCAGCTCGATCCGGGTGGCGCCCTCGACAACATGATTGTTCGTCAGGATCAGGCCATCCGGCGATACGACGACACCTGACCCGGTGCCATGCGCCATCTGTCCGCCGCGGGCGCCAGCCACCTGGATATGGGCCACGGCCGGCGAGGCCCTTTCAATGGTGCCCGCGACCGTGCGGCTGTAGGCGTCGAGCAAACAGTCGTCGGCGGCCTGGTGCGGCGGGCGGTCGCGCTCGCCCCGGATGCGGGCGCCTAGGGTCAACCGCTGGATGACGTTAGGCATAGTGCAGGTCCTTTGTGGCCGACGCTCTTAGGCATATGGGATGCTGGTTGTAGACTGTCGAGAGGCAGGGCCAGACACCGGACAAAGCTAGCGCTGTCAACGCGGGGCCACGCCATGGCATCAGGATCGACCGGTGTGTTCAACAGATGGCGCCGGCGTCGTTGGCGGGCCGATCCGGCAGCGCTTGCCGCCTTCGATGGATTACTGCCGATCACGGTGGTCACCGGCGCGTCCGAGGGCATCGGCCGCGCCTTGGCGGAGCAATTGGCGGCACAAGGGCACACTCTTTTACTGGTCGCTCGCGACGGCCGCCGGCTGCAAGTGGTTGCCGATGCCTTGCGCGCTGCCCACTTGGTGCAAGTCTCAACGCTGGCCCTCGACCTCATCACCGGTGACGCGCTCAGCCGGCTTGACGAGGTGCTCGCCGCCCACGGCGCCTACGCTGATGTGCTGATCAACAATGCGGGCGTGGGTCTCGCAGGGCCATTCGCGGACGCTACTCATGCCGGCATCGATGCGACGATCGCACTCAACGTCGATACGCCGACCCGGCTGGCCCGCCATCTGCTCCCCGGCATGCTGGTGCGCGGCCGCGGCGGTATTCTGTTCGTCGCCTCGCTTGGAGGTTTGACACCGGGACCTGGGCAAGCCGTTTATTATGCCAGCAAAGCCTATCTGATCTCGTTGAGCGAGGCGTTGGCTGCCGAGACCGCTGGCCAGGGCATCCGCATCACCTGCGTCGCGCCTGGCCCCGTCAACACCGCCTTCCATGCCAAGATGGGTGCCGAGACCGCACCCTATCGCGCTGTGATGCCGGGGCAATCGGCCGAACGCGTCGCCGCGCTGGCGTTGCTCGCCTATCGTTGGGGGGCCCGCGTTGTGGTTCCTGGTGCCTTGACTGGAATACTCATGGTAGCACTGCGCCTGTTGCCGCATCGGTTGACCATTCCAGTGGTCGCGGCGCTGCTGCGCACGCCGCCCCCTGGGCAAGAGTAATCACTATGGCTGAAATCGATTTGAATCTTTGTGCAATTTTCACAGATTACACCTAGATTGAGCCTACGGCGGACGGATCGAGTATCGCGTACCGGTTGCCGCGGACGGCGGAATGGATCGTTGACCTTTGGTCGCGCCCCATTTCGCCGTTTTTGTTTGTGCTTTGTGGCTTTTATGTTCTTTTATTGTTCTTGACTCAGCCAGAAGTTGCTGCTTATAGTAGCTCGACAAAGTGGCGCTCGCGTGCGGGTCTGAGATGTACGGTCAAGTTTCCACTCTTGCATTTGTAGGCATTGAAGCGCGGCCGGTTGATGTCCAAGTCCGCCTGTCGTCCGGACAATTCCACTTCGCTATCGTTGGCCTGCCCGACAAGGCCGTCGCCGAAAGCCGCGAGCGGGTGCGCAATGCCTTGCACGCCCTGGGACTCGGGCTGCCTAACAAGCACATCACCGTCAATCTCTCGCCGGCCGACCTGCCGAAAGAAGGCAGCCATTTCGATCTCGCCATCGCGCTCGCGTTGCTGTCTGCTCTGGGGGCCATTACGCCGGATACGATCGCGGATTTCGCGGCCGTGGGCGAACTGGCGCTCGATGGCGCGATCCGCAGTGTGCCGGGCGTGCTGCCCGCGGCGATCGGCGCCAACATGATGGGCAAGGGGTTGATCTGCCCGGCAGCAAATGGCAGTGAGGCCGCCTGGGCTGGCGAGGACATGCGCATTCTGGCGCCGCCACATCTGTTGTCGCTGCTCAATCACTTCAAGGGGTTGCAATCGCTACCGCGGCCGGAACCGAACATTGCACGCGGGCCGGCCCAGGGTCTCGACTTGCGCGATATCAAGGGCCAGGAGGCCGCCAAGCGCGCGCTGGAAGTCGCTGCGGCCGGCGGGCACAATCTGCTGATGGTAGGGCCGCCTGGGTCCGGCAAGACCATGCTCGCGCAACGCTTACCATCGATCCTGCCGCCCCTGACCAGTGAAGAGATGCTCGGCGTCTCCATGGTCCAGTCGCTGGCCGGCGAATTGATCGGGGGGCGGCTCGCAACGGACCGGCCGTTCCGCTCGCCACATCATTCAGCGTCCATGGCGGCTCTGGTCGGTGGCGGTTCGCGGCCACGGCCCGGCGAAATCAGCCTCGCGCATCTCGGCGTTCTGTTCCTGGACGAGTTGCCGGAGTTTGCGGCCAATGCCCTCGACGCGCTCCGCCAACCGCTGGAGAGTGGCGAGACGGTCATCGCACGCGCCAATCATCGGATCGCCTATCCGTGCCGCTTCCAGTTGATCGCGGCCATGAACCCTTGCAAGTGTGGTGGATCCGGGCCCGGGATGTCTTGCAAACGTGGCCCCCGCTGCGCCATCGACTATCAGGCCCGCCTGTCTGGCCCCTTCCTCGACCGCATCGATCTCAACATCGAAGTTCCGGCCGTCTCGGCGGCCGACCTTTCGCTGCCAGCCGCGCGCGAGGGGAGTACCGACGTGCGCGCCCGCGTAACGGCGGCCCGCGCACGGCAAGAGCAGCGGTTTAAGGCGCTTGGCGTCAAAGGCATCCGCGTTAACGCCCACGCCAGCGGCCACATTCTGGACCAGATCGCGACTCCCGAGCCGGATGGCGTGGCGTTGATGCGCACCGCTGCCGAAAGTCTCAGTCTGTCAGCACGCGGCTTTCATCGTGTGCTGCGGGTTGCCCGCACCTTGGCCGACCTTGATGGAGTCGAGACGGTGGCACGTCTCCATATCGCAGAGGCGCTCAGCTATCGCGGCGAAAGCCTTAAGCAGCGGCAGGCGGCATAGGGGCAGTGTCAACAAGCCAAATGGGGCACGGGGTCTAGCCGCGGCAGATTGGGATGGACGGGCCGTGGACGCAACGCGCGTGGGGGGCACACTCATCGAGTTGCTTGCAGGGTTGCGCTTGTCTATGGAGGCGGCGAGGAGCTTCGCACCCCATGGCTAAAGCCACCAAATCAAATGCAAAGTCGGCCAAAGCGCCCACGAAGCGCACCGCCGCGGATGTTGCCACGGCCACAGCTGCGCAGCCGGCGCCTCTGCGCACCCCAGCGCAACCGGCGGACGCTGCGCCACCGCCCGGTATCCTCCCGGCCCAAGCCATCCGCACACTAATGGCCAATGGGGCGCTCGCTCTCGCGCAACCGCTTGGGCCACGCCAGCTGCAGCCAGCCTCCATCGACCTGCGGCTCGGCGCCACCGCCTACCGCATCCGAGCGAGCTTTCTGCCCGGCCCCGGTCACACAGTCGCGACCAAGCTCGACCAGCTGAAACTGCACGCCATCGACCTCACCGAGGCCGCGGTCCTCGAAACCGGCTGCGTCTATCTGGTGCCGCTGCTTGAAAGCCTGGCTTTGCCGCCGGCCATTGCCGCTACCACCAATCCGAAGTCGTCGACCGGCCGGCTCGACGTTTTCACCCGCGTCATCGCCGACGGCTCCAGCGCGTTTGATCAGATCGCCGCCGGTTATCACGGGCCGCTCTATGCCGAGATCTGCCCGCAGACATTTCCCATTCTGGTTCGCGCCGGCTCGACCCTGTCACAGATCCGTTTCCGCGCTGGCCAGCCCATCGAAAGCGACGACACGCTGCATGCGCTGCAGCGCGACATCGGCCTCGTCTCCGGCGGCGTCAACGATATCGCCAGCGGCATCGCGCTCTCGGTTGATCTGCGCGGCGATAGCAACGGTCTGGTCGGCTATCGGGCGCGACGGCATACCGGGATCGTCGATGTCGACGCGCCCGGCTCTTGCGCCATTGCCGACTATTGGGAACCGATCCACGCGCGCGGCGATGGCCCTGGCCGCCATCGCCTGATCCTCGATCCCGACCAGTTCTATATTCTTGCCTCCAAAGAGGCGGTGCACGTGCCGCCGACGCACGCCGCCGAGATGATGCCGTTCAATCCGTTGGTCGGTGAATTCCGTGTGCACTACGCAGGTTTCATGGACCCGGGCTTCGGCCATGCGCTGGCTGGCGGTTCGGGCGCACGCGTCGTGCTTGAAGTGCGCTCGCACACCGTGCCGTTCATTCTAGAAGACGGCCAGATCATCGGCCGGCTCGTCTATGAGCGCATGGCCGAGGTGCCAGATATTCTCTATGGGCGCGATCTCAAGAGCCACTACCAGGGCCAGCATCTTAAGCTTTCCAAACACTTCCGGTGATCAGCAGGCGCGCACACCGCCTGCTGGATTGCGCTGCGCAATCCAGCCGCACGTAATGCAAGCCCCCTGATGCGCAGACGACACACCGTAAACGCATCATCTGCTATCATGCTATCAAAATGCCTCCGTTCACGATGCGATGTTGCGTCGGAGAGATGGGGCGTGTGTGATATTGCGTTGTATTGGAGGCGGCCGGGCTAAGCCCCGGAGCCGGCGTTTTGTGGCATGGCTGTTGGCGAGTGTCGCGGCAGCGCCGTTTTTGGGTGGTACCAGCGAAGCGCCGAAGCCGGAGCCGCTGTCGCGCCCGCAGGCGGCACCCACCAACACCATGAGCGCGGCGCCACTGCCAAAACATCTCAAGCCCGTCGTCGCGGAAACCGTCGGTCTGATGGCCGCAGCCGGCGTCAGTGAGCGTGCACCGATGCTGATCCGCGTGTTCAAGGAGACTCTGAACTCGAAGTCTGGAAACAGCGCACTGACGGCACCTTCGCGCACATCAAGACCTATCCGATCTGTAATTTCTCCGGCGGCCTCGGCCCCAAGCAACGCTATGCCGACTTTCAAGCGCCCGAAGGCTTTTATACGGTCGAGCCGCGGCACATGCGGGCCAACTCCAGCTACCATTTGGCCTTCGACATCGGCTATCCAAACGCGCTGGACCGCTGTCTCGGCCGCACCGGCAATCTGATCATGGTGCATGGCGTGTGCCAATCGGTCGGCTGCTTCGCGATGACCAACGCGCTCGTTGAGGATCTTTTGCACTCGCCCGCCAAGCCTTCGCCGGCGGGCAGACCGGCATTCCCGTGCACAGTTTTCCGTTTCGGATGGCGGCCGAAAATATGGCCAGCCATGCCGACCATCCGCACGCCGCCAGTTGGCAGCCGTTGCAGCAGGCCTATAGGAGTTCTGAGGCTACGCGCCGGCGGACCGATGTGGCCGTGTGCGACAAACGCTACGTGGTCAACCCCGTCTGGTTCAACCGCGCGCCGGCGACAACCGATCCCACGGCTGCGTGCCCACTGCATATCGAAGCCAGCGTGCCGCCGCCGCTCGACGGAGACGCCGCAGCCCAAGAACCAACGCGCGCGATGGCGCAAGGCATCAAGACCCGCACTGCCGCAAACCTCGCTACCTGGGCCGCCACGCGCGCCCGCCTGGCCGCTCTCACCGCCGAAAGCCGCCGCCTGCGCCGCGAAAAATTCCAGCAAGTCCTCCTCGCCCGCGCCACCGCCGACACCGCCACGCCGAAGTCGGCGCCACGCGGAAATTGAGCGGAGCCACTTCAAGCGTCTAGAAGCGCTCGGCGGCCAGTCGATAGGCCCAGAAGGTTTCGTCGTTCGCGATCAACTGGCTTAGCTGCTCGGGCGTGAAGCCGGTTTCCTGGCGAACGTGCCGGGTCATATGCGACTGATCGGCAAATCCGGTTTCAGCGGCGAGTTGCGCCAGGGTCATGCCCGGATCATCGCGGGTGGCCATATGCATTGCAAACACCTGTTCGGCGCGGGCGTTGCCTTGGATATCGCGCTGCGATTGTCCGGCCCAGGCTTTGATCCGGCGCTCGATCTGCCGGAGACTGCGGCCCGTGCCCGAGGTGGCGGCGCGCATCGCGAGTGCCCGGCTCCAATCAGCGATCATATGGCTGACGGCGGGTCCCGGCGGGCGGGCGCGGTGCCACAGCGGCTCGAGGCCGTCCTCTATGCGCCGGAACCGCTCGCCCACGCTGCCGGGCTGCAGAATGGACTTGCACAGCGCCAGCAGAGCGCCAGAAAATACGGTGTCGATGGGAACGATCTGATCGCGTGCCCGGCTCATATCCATGCCGGCAAGTGCGGCCATCGCATCGGGGTAGACTACCAGTGTCATGCCATGGACCGGGCCCGGGTTCCAACTGGCGATCGGCTGCCTTTGGGGGCCGCTGAAAGCAACCGACGGCATCACCGGCTGCGAAGGCGGATGGTCGGCTCCCGCAGGCCAATCGACAATATGCGATTGCCCCTCGAACATCCAACTCACGCCGCAGTAAGGCGACGCCGCGAAATGGTTGAAGCGCTGCTTCGCTGCCAGCGGATAGTTGCGGGTGTCACGCACGAATGCGCCGAAGATGCACCCAGCCAGCGCCGGGCGTGGCCAAAACACTTGTGCTTCTGGTCGCGATTTCAAAGGCAGATCCAGCCGTCCGGCGGCTTCTGTTGATGTCGCTTCCGTTCTATCCGGGGCGGGCGGATCGATGCAAGGTGGATCAACGAGGCGACTGACAGGGGACACGATGAACGTAGCGGAACAAATCAAAGCACGCCCCGTCGTACCACCGGCGCCAATCGTGCACGCCAAAGACTTGCCGGCTTGGCGGCTCTTGCGTGATTTTCCGCGCGACACGCTGTCGACCTGGCCGGACTACGCCTTCGATGTGCCGATCAACCGGCGGCGCATTCTGAGCATTGATGGCATTCTGATCAATGATCCCGACGGCATCCGGCATGTCATGGCGGCGGCGATGCAGAACTACACTCGGCCAGTAGCGTTTAAACGGATCTTTCGGCCGTTTGCCGGCAACGGCTTGATCCTCGCTGAGGGGGCCGAGTGGCGGGCGCAACGGCGGATGCTGTCGCCGGTGTTCACACCTGCGAGCGTCGGGCGTCTGCTGCCGCATTTCCAACGGGCCGCTGACGATTTGGTCCAGCGTCTTGAAAGGCAACCGACGGCCAATCTGTCAGCCGCCTTTCAAGATGCGACGCTCGAAGCCGTGTTGCGGGCGCTCTTCACGCTCGCTGATGCGGGTCAGCGGCAACGGCTGGCCGATATGGTCCGGGCGTATATGTCGGGGCCGGGCGCACCGAATATCCTGGACGGGTTCTCGCGATCGGAGCAGAGCTGGTCATGGGCACAACGCGGGCGGCGGGCGTTCCAGCGCATGTGGTTTGCGGCCATCGATGAGATCGTGACGCAGCGTAAATTGCAAGCGAACAACGAGTATCCCGCCGACCTGCTGGATTTGCTGCTGGCCGCCCGCGACGCGGAGACCGGCGAACGGTTGACTGACGCGCAAGTTCGCGACCAGTGCGCGACAATGCTGCTCGCAGGCTTTGAAACCACATCTCGGTTGCTATTTTGGGCGTGCTATCTGCTGTGCCTCGACACGCTTGAGCAAAGCCGGTTGCAAGTCGAGATCACAGCGTTTCCTCCTGCACTAGCCCGCTCGCTCGATGACCTCCGCCGCTGCCCGTCGGTGCGTGAGACACTGCTGGAGACGTTGCGGCTCTATCCGTCCGCGCCGCTGCTGACGCGGGAAGCGGTTAAGGCCGACGAAATTCTGGGGGTGGCCATCAAGCCGGGCGCGCAGATTTTTATCTCACCTTGGATCATCCATCGGCACCGCAAATACTGGGACCAGCCAAACGCGTTCATCCCGTCACGCTTCAAAGACAAGCCATCGCCGTGGACTTCAGGCACCTTCATGCCGTTCGGCGCCGGGCCACGCATCTGCATCGGCGCCGCCTTCGCCATGGCCGAGGCCGAGATCATGCTGGCGACGTTGCTGTCGCGGTTCAAAGTCAGCCTCGTCAGCACCGAGCCCGTGCTCCCGGTCGGCCGCATCACCACGATGCCGAGCTACGAGCCGCAATTCCGAGTTGAGCGAGCTTGACTGATGCAACGCGAGAGGATGGTTCAGAACAGTCAGCTCTTCCACCAACGAGCAACCGGACTCCAAGTCGGGGGCCCCTTCTGGCCGACCCACGCTTGCGCTGTCCGCCACCCTCTCGCATAGAACCGGCGATCCTCACCCGCCCCCTGCCCGCCCGGAGCCCACCCATGCCTCTCGATCTGCCCGGACCATTGTTGCTTGTGGGCGCTGGCAATATGGGGGGGGCGCTGCTCAAGGGCTGGCTCGATCAGGGTCTCGCCGCGTCGCAGATCATCGTGCAGGATCCCAGCCCGCCACCGGCCATGGCCGCGCTGCTGGCCCGGCACGGCATCCGCGCCGAGGCGAACCCCGTGCTTGCAGCACCTCCCACCGTACTGCTGATTGCCATCAAGCCGCAGTTGATGGAGCAGGTGTTCCCCGCCGTCGCGCAACGGGCGGGGCCCAACACGGTGGTGCTCTCCGTCGCCGCCGGCAAGACGATGGCCAGCTTCGAGCAGTACCTGCCGCCGCGTGCCGCCGTCGTGCGGTCGATCCCCAACACGCCAGCCAGCGTCGGCCGCGGCATCACCGCATGCGTCGCCAACGCACACGTCACGGCAGCCCAGCGCGCACTGTGCGACCGGCTGCTGTCTGCCGTCGGCGCGGTGGGCTGGGTCCAGGACGAAGCGCTGATCGATGCGGCAACTGCCGTGTCCGGCTCCGGCCCGGCCTATGTGTTTTTGCTCGCCGAGGCCCTGGCTCAGGCCGGAGTGGACGCCGGTCTTCCGCCCGATCTCGCAGCACAACTGGCTCGCTGGACGGTGGCCGGGGCCGGCGAACTGCTGCATCGCTCAGACCTCGACGCCGCCACGTTGCGCCAGAACGTCACCTCGCCCAACGGCACCACCTATGCGGCGCTGCAGGTGCTGATGGCAGACGACGGGTTGCAGCCACTGCTGACCAAGGCCATCGCCGCAGCCGCCGCCCGCAGCCGCGAACTTGCTCGATAGACTCTTGCTCGATCGACTGACGCATTGAGGTGGCGGGTTGGGGTGGGCAATCTGCCCTCTTACGATTCCGGCGGGAAATGCCTACATCTGGCGGATGGAGGCTCCCGCCCATGATCGACACCCTGACACCTCGCGGCAAACTGGTCGCCGCTGCTTTGAAACTTGCCGAGACGCGTGCCTGGTCTGAGATAACGCTGCTCGACATCGCCGACGCCGCCCAGCTCCCGCTGGATGACGTGCGCCGTGCGGTTGGATCCAAAAGCCAGATCGTCGCTGCGTTCATGCGCATGGTCGATGACGAGATGCTCAAGCGCGCACCAACCAAAGTTGCCGATAACGTGCGTCGCGACGCGCTGTTCGAGGTGATCATGAGCCGCTTTGATGTGCTGGCGCCCTACAAGTCCGCGCTGAAATCGATAACCCAGTCGATGCAGACGGATACGTCGCTGCTGATGCCCTATCTCAACGCCCAGCGCTGGATGCTGACCGCCGCCGGCATCGACGCCGACGGGCCGGCCGGGCTGGTGCGCACGACGGGGCTGGCGTCGGTCTATTCCTCTGTCTTCCGCACTTGGCTGGATGATGACGATCCCGGCATGGCACGCACTATGGCCGCGCTCGACCGGCGTTTGCGCCGTGGCGAGAGCACCATCAAGTCGTTCGACAGCGCCGTGGCCGGTGTGACGCGGATTGCGACCGACCTGCCGAACGTGCTGTCGGAAACACTCGGCTCCATCTTCAAGCGCCGCCCAGGTGCGGCGAACGCCAACACCAGCGAACCTGGCAAGCCGGACGCGGCGTAGCCACTATTTCACGGCGCGGAACAGGGTCAGACCCATCGGTCTGGCTCTGGGGCCGCAGCTTTATCATAGGGGCACCCCATGCATCTCGATACGACTGGCACGCGGGCACCGGACATCACGTTTGATGACTTCGTGAAAGTCGATATCCGCGTCGGCACGATCCTGGAGGCCGAGGGGTATCCGGAAGCCCGCAAGCCGTCCTATAAGCTGCGGATCGACTTCGGCCCCACTATCGGCATCAAGCGCAGCGCAGCGCAAATTACGCGTTACTACACGCCTGAAACGCTCATCGGCCGGCAAGTGGCGGCTGTGGTCAATTTCCCGCCCCGCCAGATCGGCAAGTTCATGAGCGAGGTGCTGACCTTGGGGTTCCCTTCTACCGAAGGCGAAGTCGTGCTGATCGCCGCCGAACGCCCCGTGCCGAACGGCGCACGGCTTTTCTAGCGCGTTGGGGCGCGATTACTTTAGCGCGTCGGGGCGCGCGGCTTCAACGCAGCGTCGACAGCAGGCCCTGCAAAAGCAGCTTGCGCGGCAGCAACGATGAGATGAACAAGTGCTCGTTGAGAGTATGTGCGGCCGCGCCATCGCAGCCAAGGCCGTCGAGGGTCGCGACTGAGTGCGCGGTAAAATTGGCATCGCTGCCGCCCCCCGTGTGAACGCCTTGTAGGTCAATGCCGAGCCCAGCGGCGATGGCGCGCGCATGCAGGAATAAGGCACGGCCGGCAGCGGTCTCTTCGTAGGGCAGGCGGTTCATGGCGCCCGTCACTTCGACAGTGACATCGCGACCACAGGGCTCCAGCGCCGTGAGGCGGCGATGCATCGCTGCCGCGTCAGCCATGGTCAGCACCCGCAGGTCGATGGTTGCTGTGCACGTCTGCGGCACAACATTGTCAGCCGTGCCGCCATTGATCTGCCCGATGTTGAGCGTGATGCCGCGCACGCTATCTGTCATCGCTTCGATGGCGATGACCTGCCGCGCCATCTCGACAATGGCGCTGCGGCCATCGGCATGACGTGCGCCGGCGTGGGCAGCGCGGCCGTGGGTGGTGATGTCGTAGCGGCCAACACCTTTCCGAGCGGTGACGATTTTACCGCCATCGCGCGCGGCCTCGGTAACCAGCACAAACTTGGCCGATGTCGCCGCATCCTCGATGAGGGCACGCGATGTGGGGCTGCCGACCTCCTCGTCAGACGTAAAGAGCAGCCGAATGGGCAAATGCTGCAGCGTGGAGTTGTGGGCAATGGCGCAATAGGCGGCATACGCCAGATAGGCGCCGCCCTTCATGTCTGCTGTACCGGGCCCAAATGCTTTGTCGCCGTCGATGCGCCACGGCAGATGACACGCCAACGTGCCCTTGGGATGCACCGTGTCGAGGTGGCACAGCACAAGAATGCCTGCGCTGTTGTCGCCCCGCGGTGCTCCCCAGGGCGACATCACCGAAAGATGGTCGCCGCGGCCATCCAAGCCGGCGACGCGCGTTACCTGAGCGCCGGTGGCTTCAAACTGCCGAGCCACCAACGACATCAAGCGATTGACGCCTTCAGCGTCAGCCGTATGGCTCTCGATCTCGACCCAGGCACGGATGCCATCGAGAAGCGCCTGCACGTTAGCTTGCGGCATCCAACACGTCCTTGCATGGCCTAGCCGCAGTCTAGCCCGGCTGCACCACACACGCTACGCGGCGTGCGGACGATAAGGCCTTGCAAGTCCTCGTCAGCGGCCGCGCTCTTTATCCCGCTGCCAATACACGAACAGCACCGTCGTCATCGCCGTAATAAGCATTGTGACGATGATATCGGGGCGCTGAATGAAGCCCAACCAATAGTAGACCCACTGCATGGCAGTGCCCTTCCCGGACAGCAAGCCGTTCAGCACCATAACTGCGCCGATCGTGACAGCCGCAATCACCATGCCGCCAACAGTTTGCGCGCAGCGTTTCACGAAACGGTTCACCTGGAACCGGCCGCCAGGCGTCACGAGCATGGTTTTAGGATCTGCCATGTGTGGTCTCCCTTAGTTGAATCAGACACATAGCTGATTCGCGGCCAAGGGTTGAAGCCTCATCGTTCAGCCCGTGACTGGCGCCGTTGCTCCAGGTGCCACGGGTGGCGGCGGCGGCAGAACGGATTGCACATCGAGGAAGCCCAGACCCGCGGCGATGGCGACCGCCTGCCCGCGGGTGGCGGCACCGAGTTTTCGTTTCGCCGTCTCAACGTGATAATTGACTGTCTTCGGAGAAATCATGAGGATCCGCCCGATCTGCCAATCCGATTTGCCGAGTGCCACCCAACTGATGATTTCCCGCTCGCGAGGCGTCAGGCGGCGGATGTCGATGAAACCCTCGGTTGGCGCCAGTGGTCGAGGCAGCGAGGCGGCGCTTGACGGGAGTGACCCCGCCGCTGAGGTATCAACAGAGCCTCCAGTCATGGCCTGGATCATTGTCGCCGATCGTCCAGGAACTGCATTGCCAGCTGAAAGCATTGAAGGCCATCTCCACGCATCCGAAAGTTGCAACACTATGTCAGAACTACCGAAAAATGGGAGGCAAACCAGAAACAGTGGTAAATTTGATTGCACGTTTAGTGACTGCACCAAATGATTGTATTTGTGTGTGTGCGGTCAATAACTCAACGAAGCAGGAAAGGGGCTTTGGTGCGTGTTGGTCAAACCTCCGCACCGTATTCCATTACTGCAGGACGACGCCCCTCCCGCCCGCGCGTCACCGACACAAAGCTCGGCACCTCATCCGCGTCCGAGCGCCATATCATCGCGGTGAATGAGTTCGGCACGGCCGGCGTGGCCGAGAATTTTTTCAATCTCAGCGGATTTCTTGCCGACGATCTGGCGGGCCTCATCCGCGTCATAGGCTATCAAGCCGCGGCCTAATTCCATGCCCTTGGCAGATTTAATCACCACCGCGTCGCCGCGGTCAAACGCACCCTCGATTTTGACAACACCCGCAGGCAAGAGGCTTTTGCCTGACAGCAAAGCTTTCTCCGCGCCTGCATCCACGTGCACGAACCCAGCCGGCTCCAACTGCCCCGCGATCCATCGCTTACGCGCGGCAACAGGATCAGCACTCGCGATGAACCACGTGCACGGCGCGCCTTCGACCAACTGGCGCAAGGGGTGCAATGTCTTACCCGACGCAATCACCATGTGAATGCCCGAGCCCAACGCGATACGACCCGCCTCGACCTTAGTTTTCATGCCGCCGCGCGAGAGCTCCGATCCCGCGTCGCCAGCCATCGCTTCAATCTCCGGCGTGATCGCGCGCACTTCATCAAGACGCACAGCATCGGGCCGCGAACCCGGCGGCGCCGTATAGAGCCCATCGATGTCGGAGAGCAGCACCAGGCAATCCGCGGTGATCATGCTGGCAACGCGCGCGGACAGCCGGTCGTTGTCGCCGTAGCGGATCTCGGTGGTGGCCACTGTGTCGTTCTCGTTGACCACCGGGATGCACTTGTGGGCGATCAGGGTATCAATCGTGCGCCGCGCGTTCAGATAGCGCCGCCGTTCTTCCGTATCGCCCAAGGTCAGCAGCACCTGCGCCACCGACAGGCCACGCGCGGCAAACACTTCGCGATAGGCCGCCGCCAGCGAGATCTGGCCGACAGCCGCGGCGGCCTGGCTTTGTTCGAGTTCCAACGGCCCCGTGGGCAAGCCCAGCACATGCCGTCCCAGTGCAATAGCACCCGATGAGACCAGCACGACTTCTTTGCCAGATGCTGCGAGGGCTGCCACATCATCGCCGAGCGCATTGAGCCAGGTCGCCCGCAGTTGGCCCGTACCGCGATCAACCAGCAGCGCCGAGCCGATTTTCACGACGACGCGTTTGGCAGCAGTCCATTCAGCGCGGGGGAGTGATTTGGCAGACATGGTTCAGGCTCGATAGCGATGGATTACCGATGGGACCGATTCGAAGCCGGAACCCGAGCTGGTTCCTACACCATTTGCGCGGCGATGCACCGCGAACCCGCGCTTTTGGTTCATGGACGGCCGCGTCTAGGGCCTTCTTCGACGGTGCGGCGTCGCTAGACGTGTCCGGTGGACGTTGGGTCGCGCTTCGACATGGCGCAAACGACACCTTATTACTGCTTCACCCCAGCCCCACCACCACCTCCGTCGCGTACGGCCCGCCACCACGGCCGGGCCGCGATGACAGCAGCGCAAACTCCGTAACGACAAACGGCGCGATTTTCAGCGCGCCCGTCTCGGCCAGAAACCGCGCCACCAGTGACGGCCGCGGATGCCGTGCGCGCGCCAACGTGATGTGCGGTTTGAAGCCATACTCCGGCGCACCAAGCCCGACCGCGCGGGCCAGCCGCTCGTGTGACTTTTGCAACGCCACCAGCTCCGGCGTCTCAACAACCGTCGCATAAATCGCTGTTTCGCTCCGGCCGCCGAATGTGCCTGTGCCGGCAATCGTCAGCATGATCGGGGGGAACTCCATTTCTTCCAGACCGGCGGCAATTTCGTCGGCGATCTCGTCGCTGACATCGCCAAAGAAGCGCAACGTCACGTGCAAATTGTCCGCCGCCATCCAGCGCGCGCCGCCAATCTCGCCACGCACAAGCGACAAGTGTGTGCGCACCATGTCGGGCAACTGCAGCGCCGAGAACAAACGTGGCATGGCTTATCCCTTGGCCAGCCGCCGCGCTTTCACGCGGGCGATCAACTCTTCAGCTTTCGGCAGGATCGACGCGACGATGGCCGCCACGCCTTTGGCATTGGGATGGATGCCATCAGCGAGGTTCAGCTCCGGCCTCAGCGCGATCGCTTCGATAAAGAACGGATACAGCAACAGCCCATGCTTGTCCGCCAGCGCGGGATAGATCGCGTCAAACGGCTTACTGTAGGGCTCACCCATGGAACGTGGCGCGAACATGCCCGCCAGCAGAATGTCGGCACCCTGCCCTTTGATGGTGGTTATCATCGCGTCGAGATTGTCGCGCGCCTTGGCGGGATCAAGCCCGCGCAACGCGTCGTTCGCACCAAACTCCAAGATCACCGCTTCGGTTTCGGGCGGCACGGCCCAGGCAATCCGATCCCGCGCCGCGGCCGTTGTGTCTCCAGACACGCCCGCATTGAGAATTTCAACCTGGTGGCCGCGCGCTGCCAGCGCTGTGGCCAGCACCACCGGAAACGCCTGGTTGGGCGGCAACTGATAGCCGGCCGTCAGGCTATCGCCGAACGCGACGATCTTTATGGGCCTGTCGGCGCCTGCGGTTTGCGCCTGCACAGTTGTGATGCCGCCCAAGCCAGCAGCATTGAACGCCACCATCGCTGCCCCCATCTGCGCTAGGACTGCACGCCGCCCCATGTTTCCGCCATAAAGCCGCCTCACCTGACCCTCCTGCCTGCGCTGCGATTCCCTCGCCCGATATTGGGTACCAGAAGCGAATACAACGGCCAAAGCAAGACGAGACCGTTCGCAAGACCAAGGACCTACGCCCCCTATGCCCTCAGCTTCCTCACCGGTCGTCCGCCTCACTGACGCCGGGCTCACCCTCGACAGCCGCGCGGGCGCCGTCGAAATCCTGAAGTCGGTCAGCTTTCAGATCGCGCCAGGGGCGTCGGTGGCCATCGTCGGGCCGTCAGGCTCCGGCAAAACCTCGTTGCTGATGATCATGGCCGGGCTGGAGCGCGCGTCAAAAGGCACCGTCGAGGTGGTCGGCCGCAATTTTTCGACGCTGGGCGAAGACGATCTCGCGCGCGTCCGCGGCCGCGAAATCGGCATCGTGTTCCAATCGTTCCATCTTGTGCCGACAATGACCGCGTTGGAAAACGTCGCGCTGCCGCTGGAACTCGCCGGTCGCGCCGATGCGTTCGACGTGGCCCGCGCACGGCTCACCTCGGTCGGCCTTGGTGTCCGTGCTGAACATTTCCCGGCACAGCTCTCTGGCGGCGAGCAGCAGCGTGTGGCATTGGCCCGCGCGCTGGCACCAAAACCAAAGATTCTCTTCGCGGACGAACCGACCGGCAACCTCGACGCCACCACCGGCACCGCTGTCACCGAGTTGCTATTCGACCTCCACCGCGAAAGCGGCACAACGCTTATTCTTGTGACGCACGATCTCAGCTTGGCCAAACGCTGCGCCCGCATCATCCGCATGAACGATGGACGGGTGGTCGAAGACACCACCGCTGCCCCACGCCTTGAGGTGGCTGCATCATGACCACCGCAGCCGTTGCATTTCCCACCGCCACCACGCCGCGGCGCCTGCCGCTGGTTCTCTCGCTCGCTCTACGCGAGTTGCGCGCCGGCGGACACGGCTTCGCGGTGTTCGTCGCCTGCATCGCGCTCGGCGTCGCTGTCATCACCGGCGTCGGCGCGCTCGGCGACGCCATAAAGTCAAGCTTCGAAAAGCAGGGGGCCGTGCTGCTCGGCGGCGACGTGACGCTCGCACGTCCGCATGCCCGCGCGACGCCGCCAGAGCGGACTTGGCTCGCCTCTCAAGGCACCCTGAGCGAACAGGCCACAGTCCGCGGCATGGCGCGCCGCACCGACGGCACCGAACAGGCGCTGGTCGAAATCAAAGGCATTGACGGTGGGTATCCGCTGGTCGGGGCTGTATCGCTCTCCAACGGCCAGACGCCGGCGCGCCTGATTGCTGAGGGCGGCATCGCCGTCGAACCAATTTTGCTCGACCGCCTTGGCGTCAAGATCGGCGATCCTGTCCAACTGGGCCACACGCAGCATATCGTGCGCGCCACTATCCTCGCCGAACCCGACAAAATTGCCGACCGCCTCAGCGTCGGCCCGCGCGTGCTGATCGCGTCGCCCAACCTCGACGGCACTGGCTTTATCGACCCAGGCAGCCTCGTGTCATGGAAGTATGCGCTCACGCTGCCGACCAGCGCCGAACCGGAGTTGAAATCATTCCGCTCGCGGGTCACGAAGGCGCTGCCGGAAGCTGGCTTCACGGTGCGGGACCGGCGCGATCCGTCGCCGCAAGTGACCAAAACGCTTGAACGCCTGCGGCAGTTCCTGACGTTGCTGGGTCTCACCGCTCTGCTGGTCGGCGGTGTTGGCGTCGCGAACGCAGTGGAAACCTACATCGATCGCCGCCGCGCCGTCATCGCCACCTTGAAAAGCCTGGGTGCCTCATCGCGCACGATCTTTAATTTGCACCTGGTGCAGGTGCTTATGTTTGCGGCACTTGGCACGGTCATCGGGCTGATCATCGGTGCCACTGTGCCGCTGCTGGTTGGCTGGGCCTTTGCCGACGCGTTGCCGATCCGTACCGAGGTTTCGATCCGCCCGCTCAGCCTGCTGCTCGCCGCCGCTTATGGCCTGCTGGTCGCGCTTGTCTTCACGCTCTGGCCACTGGGCCGAGCCGAACAGATCCGGCCGGCCGTGCTCTTCCGCGATGAAGTTGCTCCTGACGCTGCCCGGCCTCCGCGCCGCATCATGATCGCCACAGCGGCTGCCGTCGCGCTCTTGTTTGCGCTCGCTGTGCTCGGTGCCGATGCTAAATTGCTGGCGGTCTATTATTGCCTCGCCGTCGTGGCGGCCCTGGGCATTTTTTCTGGATTGGGTGCCGCCATCTCGTGGGCCGCACGCCGCATCCCGCGGCCACGCCGCCCCGAGATCGCACTCGCGCTTGGCGACATCGGCGCGCCGGGTGGGCTTGCGCGCTCGGTGGTGCTGTCACTTGGCACCGGCTTGTCGCTGCTGGTCGCCGTCGCCCTCGTCGATCGTTCCATTGTCGGCGAACTGGAGGGCCGCGTCCCGGAAACAAGCCCCAACTACTTCATTCTCGATATTGCCAAGCCCGAACTCGCAACTTTCACAGCCCTTGTCGAACGGATCGCGCCTGGCACCGTGCAGCACACCGCACCCATGCTGCGCGGCCGGATGATCCGCATCGGCGCGACGCCAGTCGAAACGATCAAAGCAAAACCTGAACACGCCTGGGTCCTTAACGGCGACCGTGGGCTTACCTACTCTGACACCGTGCCGGAAGGCTCGACCGTCGTCGAAGGCACCTGGTGGCCGGCCGATTACGCTGGTCCACCCCTGGTTTCATTCGAAGCCGAAATCGCCCGTGGCCTCGGCCTCAAGATCGGCGATGCCGTCACTGTCAACGTGCTTGGCCGTAACGTCGAAGCCAAGATCGCCAACCTGCGCGATGTGAAATGGGAGAGCCTCGCGCTCAACTTTGTGATGGTCTTCACGCCCAACACGTTAGCGGGTGCACCCCACAAGTTGCTGGCAACCCTCACGCTCCCAAAGTCAGCACCCCTTGCGCTTGAGGCAGACTTGGCGCGTGCCATCGGTCGCGATTTCCCGGCAGCCACGGCCATCCGCGTCAAAGATGCCATCAACCAGTTCTCGACGATTTTTGTGCGCATCATGACCGCCGTGCGGGCTGCCGGCAGCATCACTTTGGCCGCCGGAGCCCTCGTGTTGGCCGGGGCCCTCGCAACCGCTCAGCGTCGCCGGATTAAGCAAGCGGTCATCCTCAAGACCCTGGGGGCCACCCGAGGCCGCATCCTGGCGACCCATTTCGCGGAATACGGCATTCTGGCGTTGTGTACATCGTTCATTGCAACGCTGGTGGGCGGTGCCGCCGCCTGGATCGTGGTCACCCGCGTCATGAAACTCGACTTCACCTTCAGCCCCTGGGCGGTGCTGCAGGCGCTTGGGGTTGCCTTGGCGCTGGTCGGGCTCTTCGGCGGGCTCGGCACATGGCGGGTATTAACCGCTCGTTCAGTCCCTTACCTCAGGGCCTCTTGAAACCGGGACGCGCACACCCTACCTATCTCACAAGTCGGCACTATGACTTGATATGGGCCTGTTCACCGGTCCATACTGTTGTAGCAGCCGGGAACCGCGGCGGTTCGATTCGGCCGAGTTCGATCAACCTCAGAGGGGAAGACACACCCATGGCCCAGTTCGACAAAAATTACGCGGCGGCCGGCTACAGTGCCGAAACTGCCGCAACGATGGATCAGGCGCTGCGCAGCTACATGACCAGCGTTTATAACTACATGGCCGGTGGCGTCGCACTGACCGGTGGCGTTGCCTACCTGATCAACACGCTCGCGGTCACCACCGACAAGGCGCAAGCCGTCGGCCGCATGGGCAACAAGATGCTGACCCCGTTCGGTCAGATGCTGTACGGCACGCCACTGATGTGGGTAGTCGCGCTGGCGCCGCTCGCCTTCGTGTTCTTCCTCTCGTTCCGCGTCTACAAAATGAGCCTCGCTGCCACGCAGATCAGCTTCTGGTTGTTTGCCGCCGTTATGGGCGCCTCTATGTCGACGCTCCTGCTGCGCTACACTGGTCAGTCGATCGCGCAGACGTTCTTCATAACAGCCACTGCCTTCAGTGCGTTGAGCCTCTGGGGCTATACCACGAAGCGGGACATCTCTGGTTGGGGTTCGTTCCTGATCATGGGTGTGGTCGGTCTCATCCTTGCCAGCCTCGTCAACATCTTCATGCAATCGTCAGCGATGCAGTTTGCCATCTCGGCTATCGGCCTGCTGATCTTCTCTGCTCTGACCGCCTATGACACGCAGCAGATCAAGGACAACTTCTACGCGGTCGCCCACGACAGCGGCGTAATGGCAAAGTCGGCCATCATGGGTGCACTGAACCTCTACCTGGACTTCATCAACATGTTCCAGTCGCTGCTCTCCCTCACCGGCGACCGCGATTGATCAGCTGATCAGTCCATTTGCGCACTGCGAGGCCCTGCTCTACCGAGCGGGGCCTTTGCTGTTCTGACGGCCGCTTTGCGCCGACAATACCGCCACTACACGGCCTTGACCCTGCCTTGCGGGTCGTTACAGGTGGCGAGCACAACGCTCACGCCTAGCCAGGATCGTCGCCCCATGCCGCGTTTGAACGTGCTTGCAGCTTCATGTTTGGCTGTCTCGGCAGCCCTCTTCCTGGCCGTCGATGCCGCCGCCGAGGACCCAGCCAAAAAGTTCCCCGCGAAGCCAGCTAACTGCCAAAATACGTCTGGCCCTTTCGACAAGTGGCTCGGCGTCGTCCGCCAAGATGCGCTGAAGCGCGGTGTCAAACCGCAAACGCTGGCCCTCGCCCTCGACGGCCTGATCGAAGATAGGGACATCATCCGCATTGATCGCGGCCAAAGCTTCTTCTCTCAGACCTTTCTCGATTTCCAGACCAAGCTTGCCACGCAAAACCGCGTCAGCTCCGGCCAGATGAAAATGAAGCAGCACGCAGGTACCTTCCAGCGTGCCGAGGCTGATTTCGGTGTGCCTGCCCCCATCATCACAGCTTTCTGGGCGCTGGAAAGCGACTTCGGTTCCGGCATCGGCAAGCGCCCTGTGCTGCGCTCATTGGCAACCCTCGGGTGGGATTGCCGGCGCGGCGAGATGTTCCGCGAAGAGTTGCTGGCAGCCCTCCAAGTCATCGATCGCGGCGACCTCGTCCCCTCCGAGATGATCAGCTCCTGGGCCGGCGAGCTCGGTCAGACGCAGATGCTCCCGACGCACTACCTCAAGCACGCCGTCGACTACGACGGCGACGGCAAGCGCAACCTGTTCAAAAGCGCGCCGGACATCATCGGCTCGTCCGCCAACTTCATCAAATCGCTCGGCTGGACGCGCGGGCAACCCTGGCTCGTAGAAGTCCGTGTACCTGCCAACCTTGCCTGGGAAAAGGCCGGCCTCGACGTCAAGCAGCCCATCGCCGCCTGGACCAAGGCCGGCATCACCAAAGTCAACGGTCAGCCGCTTGACGCGAGCCCACTTGAGACGTCGCTTGTTCTTCTGCAGGGCCGCGGCGGGCCGGCCTTCCTCGCCTACCCGAACTTCAAGATCTTCACCGAGTGGAACCAGTCGCTCAACTACGCCGTCACCGCAGCCTATCTCGCCACCCGCCTCGAAGGCGCAGCGGCCTTGAGCCGCGGGCCATCGCCAGCAACGCAGCTCCCACCGGAGTTGATCAAAGACCTGCAGACGGCTCTCAACCGCACCGGCCACAACGTCGGCGAGCCCGACGGCAAGCTCGGCTACGCCACTCGCGCCGCCATCCGCCAAGCACAGCTGACCGTTGGCTTGCCCGCCGACAGCTATCCGACCCTGGACCTTCTCGACCGTCTCCGCGCGCGCCGCTAAGCGCTGCTGCGCGGCAGCTCGACCAGCTTGCCGTTAGCCAGCCGCAACGTCCGGTGCATGCGGCGCGCAAGCTCGATGTTGTGGGTGGCGATCAACGCGGCCACACCCGTGTTCGTAATTAAATCGATCAGCCCCGTGAACACCGCCTCGGCCGTTTCAGGATCAAGGTTACCGGTCGGCTCATCCGCGAGCAGCAGCTTTGGCTGCGTCGCAAGCGCCCGGCAGATGGCAGTGCGCTGCTGCTCACCACCTGACAATTGCGCCGGCCGGTGCTCAAAACGTTTTTCCAGCCCGATCGCCGCGAGCAGCTCTTTAGCTCGCGCCGTGGCGGCTGCCCGTTGCATCCCCTGGATCATCAGCGGCATCGCTACGTTCTCCACCGCCGAGAACTCCGGCAGCAATTGATGGAACTGGTAGACAAAGCCCATTTCAGTGCGCCGCACAGCCGTGCGCGTATTATCGTCAAACCCTGTGCAATCACGCCCGGCGACGATTACTCGGCCACTGGTCGGCGTTTCCAGCAAACCCGTCACATGCAGCAACGTCGACTTGCCCGC
The DNA here is from genome assembly GCA_963847145.1 of uncultured Alphaproteobacteria bacterium. GTDB lineage: Bacteria > Pseudomonadota > Alphaproteobacteria > Rhizobiales > Hyphomicrobiaceae > JABFRJ01. Next base: position 570,051 of record CAWJYN010000004.1, on the reverse strand, counting down.
GCCCGACGGCCCGATCAGCGCCACCGCCTCGCCCTGCCACAAATCAGCCGAGGCCTCGTCGAGCACACGGATTTCGCGCTCGCCTTGCTTGAAAACGCGCGTCAATTTGTCGAGCCGCAGGATCGGCTGTGCGGTGTGCCCGCGAGACATATTCGGAATCGGATGTTCGCTATCTTGCATCAATAAGCCTCATCCGTACCGCAGCGCTTCGACTGGATCGAGCCGCGAGGCCCGCCAAGAGGGATACAGCGTCGCCAGCACCGCCAGCAGCAAGCCCATCAGCACGATCATCGCCGTCTCAGTCGGATCCATGGCGGCTGGCATGCGCGTGAGATAGTAGACGCTTGGCTCAAACACCGTGCGTCCCGTCGCCCACATCACGAACTGCCGCACCTCTTCGATGTTGCGCGTGAAAAGGACGCCGAGCACGAAACCCGCCAGCGTGCCGACCACACCGATAGCCGCGCCCGTAATCAGAAACACGCGCATCACCGCGCCCTTGGTCGCGCCCATGGTCCGCAGAATGCCAATGTCGCGGCCCTTGTCTTTGACCAGCATCATCAGCCCGGAGATGATATTGAACGCCGCCACGATGATGATCAGCGACAGGATGATAAACATCATCGTTCGCTCCACGTCGAGCACCCGGATGAAGGTCTCGTTGCGCGCCTTCCAGTCGGACAGGTGTATGCCCGGCATTGCCAATCCGCGCACTGCTGACTTGGTCTGATCGACCGTCTCGGGATCGTCAGTGACCACTTCGATCGCGTCCACCGTCTTGTCACGCGAGAAAAACTTCTGGCTCTCCTCCAAAGGCATGAAGATCATGATCCGGTCGTACTCGCTCATGCCCATCTCGAAGATGGCGGCCACGGGATATGTCTTGGTGCGCGGCATACAGCCAAACGGCGTGCAGGCGCCACGCGGCCCCAGCAGGGTCACGCCGTCACCGACAGCCACACGCAGGTTCTCAGCCAGCCGCGTGCCGATCGCGATGCCGACCTGCGCGTCGAACCCGTCAATCGAACCATCCCGAATATTGGACGAAATAAGCTTCAGCGACTTCAGGCTGGCCTCACTCATGCCGCGCACGTTGCCGCCCGTCGCCTGCGCCGGCGTGGAGGCCATCACCTGCCCCTCAACCAGCGGGATGACCGCCCGCACCGCGCCGATCTCGCGCAGCTTTGCAGCCACCGCGTCATAATCCTCAAATGGCTTGTCGATCCGGTTGACAATGATGTGGCCGTTGAGCCCAAGGATCTTGCCGACCAATTCCTTCCGGAAGCCGTTCATCACCGCCATGACAATGATCAACGTCGCGACGCCCAACATGATGCCGAGAAACGAAAACCCGGCAATGACAGAGATAAACCCTTCGCTGCGGCGCGCCCTCAGATAGCGGGTTGCCAGCAGCCACTCGAACGGCGCGAAATTGCGGGCCGATCGCGGGGGCGTGGTGGCGGAAGCGGCCGCGCTGGCGGTGTGGTCGAGCGTCGCCGCGGATATCGCTGCCGTCATGTGCGCTGTCTCCCCTGGTCGCTGGAATCGTATTGAGCCGTACCGGACCCTGACGGGCTTTGACCCACCCAGCCCCCTCAGTCCAGCGGCTACAGGGCAACTGCGGCAAACTGGTGCCCGCAGCCGTCGCAATTTAGCAGCACCGCGCCAAACTGGCACACTCGGCAACTGCGTAGAGACAAACAATCAACCGTTACTTCAGCGGCAGTGACGTAGTGTGCCGGCACGAACGTGGCTTGAATGGCAGCTTCTCGGACACTCCGGCATGAACTTTCTGAACGCACTTTTTTTGCAGATTATCATGATCCGCTGGATCGTGGGTCTTGCGATCCCCCTCATCATTGGCTTCTCGATCCGGGGCGATAACTCCGGGCCCTTTGGCTACCTGTCGCAGCGCCGGCTTGACCCCGGTATCGCGCGGGCGTCAGACGAGTGGCGTGCGGCGCCGGCCCGCAAGCAGCCGGCGGTGGCTGGATCAGAGGAAGCCATCGAAACCGCCATCGCCGAATGCATGGAAACCTGGGAAGCAACGCCCCTTGACCCGCGCGACGAGTTCGGACGGCCTGTTGCCGCTACTGCCGCTGGGCGAGACAAGATGCGACCCATCGCCGAAACACGCTGCCGCCGTTCGGCACGTTATAAGGCACGCTGATCGTTTCCGTGCCCGATGGCACGAGCGGCAGCAGCGACGGCCCCAGCATGGTTCACTGACTGCTAGCGTCCGCTTTGGTGACCAATCGCTGATTGCCGATGTCGTTGCAAACGACGCCTAACTTGGCCATCGTCGCCGCTGCCCGTTCCGGTCCCAAGAGAATTGATGACGCTAGCGTCATGTCCTCGCCGGCATCCACCCGCACGAACACCTGATTGTCGCTCGCATGCCCTAACCGGAGCGTGCTCCCGACGATCCAATTGTCACGCGTCACCGCATCCGGCGTGACGTCAGGCAGCACATAGACAGCGATTTTCTGCGCTTCGACGATGGTGTGCTCTATGCGCATCCCGCTTGTCCGGCGCACGTCGATCCCGGTGCCGCGTATGCCAACCGCCATCGGTGCCGTCTGCCGAATTCGGGAATGGACTACGTGCAGGCCAGTGCTGGCAGCACCCCCGTTCAGTATACCCGACGAGAGTGCGGCGATCTCGCACCCGGAGACGACCAGATCGTCCACAACGCCGGCGGGCATGTAGATGCCATAGAACGCACAGTCCACGCGGCAACCGATTATGGAAATACGCCGCGCGGCATGGCCAGGCGCGGCCTCTGAGCTGATCCCGAAGCCGACCGCCCCCCCATGCACCACGACCCCTGACAGCGTCACATCCGACCAGCCGACGATGCGCACACCGGCCGCCCCAGTGTAGGGCGGGGCATCCGTTCTCGGCAGATCAAATGAAATCCGGCAATTGGAGATGCTGACATGCCCCGACTTATCCGGCGGGTCGTCCGCTGTACCCTTGGGCAGCGTCCAGTTGAGCGAAATTCCCTTAGCCGGGACTGTGTTCCGGATCACCAGATTGGAAATCGCGATGTGCTGGTAGACATCTGGCACCAGCGGTGTTCGCCGCGTCTTGAGTTCCATCCCACCGCTGGCGCAATCATCGATAATGCCGTTGGCGACAATCACCTTGCGCGCCGCACCAAACAACAGATCGACACCTTCCTGCCGGTTGGCCGGATCTTTGTGCAACCAGCCACAGCGCGACACAATAAAGTCCGTGAGGATGATCTCTTCGGCTGGTCGCGTCGAACCGCGATAACCGAACTTGATACCCTCGTTGGACCCGCAATCGCTGACACGAATGCCGCGCATGATGACACGCCGGCCGCCCGCCCAGACGGCCAACCCCCAACTGCCGGGTTTCTCGATTGTCAGGTCTTCGTACGTCGCGTCATCGACCATCGCGGAGGCGCAGGCCCGCTCGCCGCCGTAGAAGGAGCAGTGCGCGATCCGCACGCCCGCGACTGCATCGTAAGCAATCGGGTCGAAGTCTGCACGATGCGGTGCATTCTCGAAGCCTTGTGCCTTGCGCGCGACCAGGATGTGCGAGAACGGTGCCGGCATGACGCCCGGAACATCAGTCGTGTTGCCGCGGAAAGCGAAGCCCTCAACGGTGCAGCCGTCAGCGGTGATGTGGAACAATATGTTACTGTCGGACAAGTCCGTGAAGTCGGCGGCGGTGATTATAACGCCGCTCTGCCCGCGCAAAGTCGTCGAGCGATTGAGCTGTACGGTTTTGACCGGATAGACGCCCGGCGAGAACTGCAGCCCCAATCCCAGCGCAATGCCTTCCTGGATCGGGGCGGTATCGTTGCCTTGGCCAGCACCACGCGCACCGAGACATCGTGGATCGAGCATCGGTCCCGCCTGCAAGCGAAACCAGCGGCCAGCGATAAAACGGGTTCCCGCGGCCTGCGCGGGATCGGGAGCCAGGGCACTGGCCAGCCATCGGCCATGGCCACCATCACCAGTCGCATAATAGCCGCTGACGTCGATCGCCGTCGTTTCAGCGGAGACGTGCGGCATTGCCAAGGCATCGGCGAGAGAAGCAAGCGCCAGGGTGCTCATGCGCGCTCCGTTCAAGCCAGTGTGCGACGCGCCGATATGAGATCAGACAGTCTCCGCACCGCAGCATCCATTGGCAGCGTGACGCGTTCACCGGTCTTGCGTTCCTTGATCTCGACTTCGCCGGCCTTCACCCCTTTGGGGCCGACGATCAGTTGGAACGGCAGCCCGATCAGATCCATGGTCGTGAACTTGCCACCGGCACGCTCGTCGGTATCGTCAAGCAGCACGGAAAGGCCAGCCCGCTCGAGCTTCGCATAGAGATCGTTGCAGGTGGTATCACAGTCCTTATCGCCGGCCTTGAGATTGATCAGCCCCACCTCGAACGGCGCCAGTGGCACCGGCCAGATGATGCCGTTCGCATCGTGGCTCGCCTCGATGACGGCAGCGACGACGCGCGTCGGTCCAATGCCATAGGAGCCCATGTGGACAGTGACCGGCTTGCCATCCGGCCCCTGCACGAGCGCTTTCATGGGCTCAGAGTACTTGGTGCCGAAATAGAAGATGTGGCCGACTTCGATCCCGCGCGCGGACACCTGCTTATCTGCGCCGAGCTTGCCGTACTCGGCCTTATCGTGCATTTCGCTGGTGGCCGCATACAACGAGGTCCACTTGTCGACCATCGTCTTGAGGCCAGCGACGTCGTCGAAGTTGGTGTTGGCCGGCGGCACCGCAAAATCGAGATAGTCCTTGTGGCAGAACACCTCGCTCTCGCCCGTATCAGCGAGAATGATGAACTCGTGGCTGAGGTCGCCGCCAATAGGTCCGGTATCGGCGCGCATCGGGATGGCCTTCAAGCCGAAGCGCGCGAATGTGCGCAAGTAGGCCACGAACATCTTGTTGTAGCTGTGCCGCGCGCCATCGGCATCCAGGTCAAATGAATACGCGTCTTTCATCAAGAATTCGCGGCTGCGCATCACGCCGAACCGCGGGCGCACCTCGTCGCGGAACTTCCATTGCAGGTGATAGAGGTTGAGCGGAAGGCCACGATAGCTCTTGACGTTGGCGCGGAAAATCTCAGTGATCATTTCTTCGTTCGTCGGGCCGAACAGCATCTCCCGGTCATGCCGGTCGGCGATGCGCAGCATCTCCTTACCGTAGGCCTCATAACGCCCGCTCTCGCGCCACAGCTCGGCCGACTGGATCGTCGGCATCAGCAGTTCGATGGCGCCTGCGCGGTTCTGCTCCTCGCGAACAATCTGGTTGACCTTGTTGAGCACGCGCAGCCCCAGTGGCAGCCAGGCATAGATACCGGCGCTTTCCTGGCGCACCATGCCCGTCCGCAGCATCAGCTGGTGGGAAACAATTTCAGCGTCCTTGGGCGTCTCGCGCAGAACGGGCAGGAAGGATCGTGAGAGGCGCATGGGCGGTTTCGGCTTCGAAGAGTGAATGGGATTGGGGATCGGGCCAAAAGAGCGGCGCCCGAACGATCATCAGCGGTTTGACCGGAAAGTCCGCGCAGCTTCGCGCGCGCTGCCCGACGCTGCACCAACAGCCGCGTGATACCCAGTTATGCCGCCTGGAGCAATGGCTTGGCTTAAGACGCACCCGGCAAGACCGGGCTTATGTACAGGACCAGAGTGCCTACCAGGATGCCTGTGCTGCCAAAGCAATGGAATAGCACGGTATTGCTTGCCTTCCGCAGGGGAAGCGCCATTGCCAAGCCATTTTGACCATGTAATCACACGAGTTGTATGGCGGGACGAGTTGTGAACCGAACCACATAGGGTGGTGGGCTTGCGTGCATCCGCCCAGCCGCGCGCAAGGAAACTGTCATGGCCGCAGGGTCGCCCCCCCATTCTGCAACCGGATCAAGCAGCGCCGCTCTGCAGGGCGAGGGCGACAGCCGCGTCTACGTACAGGACGGCTCGGTGCTGATCGGTATCTCCAAATCGGGGCGCGAGTTCAAAGAAGAGGCCATCGAGCTCAAGCTCGCCAACCGCCATGGACTGATCACCGGCGCCACGGGCACCGGCAAAACAGTCACCTTGCAAGTTCTCGCTGAAGGGTTCTCCGCTGCCGGTGTTCCTGTCTTTGCCGCCGACATCAAGGGCGATCTTTCTGGCATTGCAGTCGTCGGCGACCGGAAGCCGATCCTGCTGAAGCGTGCCGAAGACATCGGCCTGTCAGACTATCAAACCGCTTCGTTCCCGGTCACGTTCTGGGACATATTTGGCCAGCAGGGCCACCCCGTGCGCGCGACCGTGCAGGAGATGGGGCCGCTGCTGTTGTCGCGGCTGATGGATCTGTCGGAGCCGCAAGAGGGCGTCCTGAACATCGCGTTCCGCTGGGCCGAAGACGAGCGCAAGGCCGGCGACAAGAAGATGCTGATCCTGGACCTCAAGGATCTTCGTTCGGTGCTCGAAGAGATGGGTAAGAAAGCCGCAGTTCTGCGCAGCAAGTACGGTAACATTGCTCCGCAGACCGTGGGCGTGATCCAACGCCGCCTGCTTGTGCTCGAAGAACAAGGGGCGCAGAACTTCTTCGGCGAACCGGCGCTCGACATCACCGACTTTATCAAGATCGCGCCAGACGGACGCGGCGTAATTAATTTGTTCGCGGCCGAGAAGCTGATGAACTCACCCCGGCTTTATGCCTCCTATCTGCTTTGGATGCTGGACGAGCTGTTCGAACGATTGCCGGAAGTGGGTGATCTCGAGAAGCCGAAACTGGTCTTCCTGTTCGACGAAGCCCATCTTCTCTTCAATGATGCGCCAAAGGCCGTTCTCGACCAGATCGAGCGCGTGACCCGCCTCATTCGCTCAAAAGGCGTCGGCGTCTACTACATTACGCAAAGCCCCGGCGATGTGCCGGACCGGATCTCGGCGCAGCTCGGGAACCGTATTCAACACGCACTCCGCGCCTTTACGCCGCGCGAGCAGGAATTTGTGCGGGTCGCCGCCTCGACGTTCCGCAAGAACGACGCCTTGGATACCGAGAAGGTTATCAAGGAACTGCAGGTCGGCGAGGCGCTGGTGTCGTTCCTCCACAACAACGGCGAACCCTCCGTTGTGCAACGCACCCTAATCCGGCCGCCGATGTCGCGCGTTGGCCCCTTGAAAGCCGACGAGCGGCAATCCATCCTCGCTGCGGATAAAGAGAATTCCAGGAAATACGGGCAGATGGTCGACCGCGAATCCGCCTATGAGTTGCTGCAGCAGCGCAATTCGCCGGGTGGCATCGTCCAGCAAGGTATCCGCAAATTCGGCAGTCTGTTCGGCTTGAAGAAGTGAAATGCGTAGGTTGGGTTAGCTGCGGTTCAGCAGCATAACCCAACATCTCGCGAGCCGAGTTGGGTTACGGCGGGAAGCGCGCCGAACCCGACCTACGGATTAACCAGAGTGGGCATACGTTGGGTGAGTTGAAACAAAACAGTCCACTGCCAATATCTTCCGGCAACGGATTGCACGACCGGGCGGCTTTGCCGCCCCCACGACTAAGGAGCATCCCATGGGCCTGCGTTTTCGCAAGATCTTCTCCATCCTGCCGGGCGTTCGGCTGAACGTATCGAAGTCCGGCGTCTCGACGAGCCTTGGCGGCCGTGGTGCCACAGTCAACGTCGGTGCCAATGGCAAGCGTACCGTGACTGTCGGCATTCCAGGTACCGGCCTCAGCTATCAGGCGCCGCTCAACATGTTGAGCGCGCTGTTGGTGGTTGGAGCCATCCTCGTGCTCGGCATCGTCTACCTGATCGCGCCGCAACAGGTGCAGCAATTGCTCCACGCCTGGCAGCCGAAGTGGTTCTGACGGCGCGCGCCCTCACCGCACCAGCAGCAACGGACAGCTGAGTACGGCGATCACGTCGTTGCTACTTGTGCCGGCGGGCATCGCAATGCCGCCGGCGCGCGTAATGACGAAGCCTGGCTCGAGGCGGCGCAACACTTCGGCGAGTTCAGCGTGGGTGCTGTGATCGGGCCGCCGGTGCTCGATCAGCACGCTTGCACCGCCGCGCACCCGTCCGTCTGGCAGTGCAAGCCGCACGAAACCTTCGAGATCGTCGGAATGAGCGCGTGAGCGACCCGCCAGAAGAAGGCGGATCGCCGGCACATTTCCTTTCGATCGGCCCAGCACGGCCGCCAAGCGTTCTGCGGCGCGAAGCAGCTGTGTCAGCCGCTCCACATCCTCCACGACGACAACAACATCGCCAGTGCTCGGCTTTGCGCGTGGACCGACACACACGACGCCGGTCGTACCGCCGACTGTTGCCAGCAAGCCGCTCAGCCAGTCGCCGTCGCGAGCACCGACAGTGTCGGCCAGACAGACGATGTTCCATGGTCCTTCTGCGCGGCATGCCTCGGCGATGGCGTCCATGCTACCGGCTCTGATGACGGTGAGCGTGTTTGGAACCTCGGCGGCTTTGAGTGCGTCGAGGATCGCCTTCTCTGCACTCCGGCGCTCCGCGCTCTGACCAACAGCCAGAGATGCGACAGAGAGCGTACTTATGTGGCCGCCATGGCTGATCTCGCGCGCAAATCCATGCCTTGTCAGCGCCAGAACCTCGGGGCATTCGATGATGAGCGTTTCAAGGCTGGTATCAAATGCGCGCGCGACCGCTATGGCCGCGGCGATGGCAGCAAGGTCTGGCGTGCCGGTGCGCGCAGCGAGAACCACGCGGCCGCGGTTTTCGCCGGCGGCAGCCACATGGATGAGTTCAGGACTGGCAAGCCTTTGCTGCATCCGACTAACTCAATAAACTGTCGGGCGCGCTGCCGCTTCGACCGTAAGCACGGGCGCGCTCGGCATAGTGGTTGAGACGCGCCTGTGCACGGCCATTGATGCTGTCCGCCGGGTAACTGCCATCGGCGCCGCGCACGCCAGCAGGAACGCCGGTCAGGATCTCAATACCTTCGTCGATGGTTGCAACACCGAAGATGCGGAACGTTCCAACCTCGGCGGCGGCGACGATATCCTCGCGCAACATCAGATGTTGCACATTGGATCGCGGCACCAGCACCCCCTGCCGGCCGGTGAGCCCGCGCGCGACGCACAGATCGTAGAACCCTTCGATTTTGTGATTGACGCCGCCAATGGCCTGCACGTCGCCACGCTGATTGACTGACCCGGTAACCGCGAGGCCTTGCTCAATCGGCGCGTCTGCAAGCGCCGATAACAACGCGTAGACTTCAGTCGATGACGCACTATCGCCATCCACGCCGCCGTAAGTCTGTTCGAACGTCAGTGTCGCACTCAACGCCAGCGGCACTTCTTGCGCAAATCGGCCGGCGATGAAGCCTTGCAGGATCATCATCCCCTTGGTGTGGCTTGCCCCGCCGAGCTTGGCCTCCCGCTCGATGTCAACGATGCGGCCTTGTCCCATGGCAACACGCGCAGTGATGCGGCTCGGCCGGCCGAAAGCGAAGTTCCCCACCTGCATAACCGCAAGCCCATTGATCTGGCCTACTTCAGCACCGTCTGTGTCGACCAGCACGACGCCGCGCTCGACCGTCTCCTGTGCATGATCTTTGATGCGGTCAGCCCGCTGGATTTGGGCGCGCACGGCCGCCTCGACGTCATCGTGGCCAATGGTGGTGCGCCCGGCCTTCCGGGCCCAATAGTCCGCTTCACGCACCACATCGGACACATAGCCAATTTCGACGGAGATCTTCTCGCGGTCGTCGGCCAGACGTGCACCTTCTTCGATGATGCGCGCAACGCCGCTCGCATCGACTGGACAGAGTTTGTGCTCATCGACGATGGACGCAATCACGCCAGCATACGCGCGATCATTCTCCGGCGAACGGGGTATGGCATCGTCAAAGTCGGCTTGCACTTTGAAGAGGCCGAGGAAGTCCGGATCGCCTTGTGCCAGCGCGTAATAGGCCTCGCGCTCGCCGGTCATGACCACCTTGACATCGAGTGCCATCGGTTCTGGATCGAGCGTCTGCGGCACAATCCCGATGCCAGCTGTTTCCTGCGGCGGCTCGATGCGGATTTCCCGGGCCTTTAATGCCCGCTTCAAAGCTTCATATGCAAACGGCGACTGCACGAGCCGTCGCGCATCCACCATGAGATACCCACCATTGGCCCGATGCAATGCGCCAGGCTTCATCAGCAAGAAGTCAGTCAACAGCGCGCCACCCTGCGTCACGTGCTCGATGCGGCCGATGAGATTGCCGTAAACGGGGTTCGTCTCCTCGACGACGGGCGCGCCTTGAACCGCCCCGCCCTCAGAAGCGGGTGTCTGTGCGACCATCACATTGACCATGTATCGGCGAAAGCGCGGATCGCGCGTCGCGTCCGACGGCTCCCGGATCGCCGCCGCCTCGTCGTCGCCACTGGGCAGGAAGATCGCGACGTTGCGGACGAGGTCCTCGCCGGCTTCATTGAGGTGGGTGATGACCGACGGGACATCGGCAAAAGCCACCGCAATGTCTTCAAGCGCCGCCGTCACGACCGCGCGTGCAAGTTCCCCGTTCAGCTCAGCCACCTTGCCGCGGCGTTCTTTTTCAGACTTCGGCAGGCGTTCAAGGATCTGGGCGAGTTCGGTCTCAAGCGCTGCGATCTGCGCTTGCTTTTCAACCCGCATGCCGTCGGGCAGCGCGTTGAACGTCTCCGGTTTGACAACTTTGCCCTCGTGCATGGGAGCCAGCGCAAATCCCTGTGGCGTGCGTAGAATAGCGATATTCTGCCCCGCAGCCTTCTTGGTCAGCGCCTCCAGCGCCACGTCCTGTAAGCCTTGAAAACTGGCGTCGATGGCGCGGCGGCGCGCCTGATAGTCTTCCCCCTCAACCAGCGCCGGTACGATGCCGCGCAGCTCGTCGATGGCCCCAATCATTGCGCGGGCAAGCGCACGGGCGCGGCCCGGTGGCAAACGGAGGGCTCGCGGCCGGCTCGATTCCTGGAAATTGTAGACATAGGCCCAATCGTCCGGCAGCGGGCGCGCCGCAGCTTTTTCGATCAATTGGGTCTTGAGTGCGGTGCGCTTGCCGGATGCGGGCGGGCCAAGCACGAAAATGTTGTAGTCCATCGCCGTCATTTCGGTGCCGAAGGCGATGGCGGCAAGCGCGCGTTCTTGTCCGATCAACCCGCGGATGGGCGTGATGTCTGCGGTCGTCTTGAAGCCAAGTGACGCTGGATCGACTTTACGGCGCAGTTCGTGCACCGGCAGCGGTGCGGGTGCTGATGTGGTGCCCGGCGCGCTGCGGCTGCTCATGGCGCGCAAGCTCTGCGTCCATTTGCTGGTGACGCCGGGTGCGACTTCGGCCTGTGCGCTGCCGTCGCCAGCGGATTTGCCCCGCTGGCCCCACTTGAATACCATACCCGCCTCGAAGTGCTCGCGCCCGTACCTACGGGTCCGATCGGCACCGAAAAAGCGACAGGAAAAGGGCAATGAGCCAGAATTTCAACATCCAGCAGCGGCGATGACAGCAGAACCACAACAATACCCCGCGCTGCTGCCCGCTTCGCTCGCCGACGGCCGGCAGTCAGAGGCGGCGTTGGCGATCGCGCGCGGGGCGGGCCGGTGCCTGCTTGCGCACGGCTTTGCACGCTTACCGGAGCTAACGCTGGCCAACGGCCGCCGCGCCGACCTGATCGCGCTTGGTACGAAAGGAGCGATCTGGATCATCGAGATCAAGTCGTGCCTCGCCGACTTCCGCGCCGACCAGAAATGGCCTGACTACCGCGACTATTGCGACCAGTTCTATTTCGCGGTGGCGCCAGAGTTCCCGTTGGAGGTTCTGCCGCACGACGCCGGTCTCATCATCGCCGACAAATACAGCGGCGAGATTCTGCGGGCCGCACCCGAGCACAAGCTTTCAGGTCCGCGCCGCAAAGAGTTGACCCAGCGCTTCGCGCGGGTTGCCGCTCTCCGGCTGCATGGTTTGGCCGACCCAGAGTTGGAGCTGGAGCTATAGCGGACATCCTGCCGCTGCCCACTAGGTCATTCCCACATCCCGCTCAGCTACGCTGGGACGAGAGGCTCCTTGCCCGGAGCCATCTCAAGCTCCAAACGGCCCATGCTGTCCGTCGTTATGTCGCGCGTCGACGCCACAAACAACATCAGCGGCCCCACGGTACTTGCCGCCAAATAACCATCGCGGCGGGCAGTTGGGTTGCGGCGATGAAGAGCCGCAAACCAAACCACGATTTCAAAAACACCCTACATCATCCCGAGCGCGCGGGGCAGCCAGAGCGACAGACCTGGCCAATACGTCACGACGACGAGGAATCCCATCATCGTCATGAGCCAGGGCAAAACGGCGACCGTCAGCTCGGTGATGCCCATCTTGGTGATGCCGGAGGCCACATAGAGGTTCAAGCCGACGGGTGGATGGCAGAGCCCGACTTCCATGTTGACGGTGATCAAGATGCCGAAGTGGATCGGATCGATACCGAGCTTCATGGCGACTGGAAACAAGATGGGCGCCATGATCAGAATGATCGACGATGGCTCCATCACGTTGCCGGCCAGCAGCAGCAAGATGTTGACCACCAACAAGAAGCTGATCCAGCCGAAGCCCTGCGCGATGATCCAATCGGCCATCGCCTGCGGCACGCCTTCGCTCGTCATCACGAACGAGAACAGCACAGCGTTGGTGATGATGTAGAGCAGCATGGCGCTCATGGAGGCGCTGTCGAGCAGCACCTTCGGCACGTCCTTGAAGCTCAGGTCGCGATAGACGAACAGCGCAATGACGAAGGCGTAGACCGCACTCATAGCGGCTGCTTCGGTCGGCGTGAACATGCCCGAGTAGATGCCGCCGATAACGATGGCGATCAACAACAGCCCCCAGATACTGATCCAATAGGCGTTCCAGACGCGCAGGGCTTCGTTGCGGAGGAAAGCCGATCGATACGCGCTTTGGGAACAAGATGCCCGCGATGACCAGCCACACAAGCGAGACCACGAACATCAGATAATGGTTGGCGCCGTTGACGTGGTTGGACGCGGTGATGAAGCCTGCAACGTCACCGGTGAGCAACGGGGCAAATGACTTGGCCGGGTTGCTGACCATGCCCCAGACCCAGCCGAGGAATAGCGGAAAGGTTGTGGCGATGGCGCAGACGATGAGGCCACCGAACGCCGACAACGTACCGCGGCCAGCGCTGCGGCCACCGATGACGGCAAGGCGTGGATAGTTGTTCTTGCGCGCAATCCACCACGTGGTGAGGCCCAGCAAAAAGGCCAGTATCAGCCCGGGCACAACGCCCGCCATGAATAGTTTGCCGACCGAAGTGTTGGTCGAGACGGCGTAGATGACCATCGGGATCGACGGAGGTATGAGAATGCCGAGCGAGCCAGACGTTGTGATCACGCCTGCGCCGAAGTTGCGCGGGAACCCTTGCTGCACCATGGCAGGTAAAATGACCGAGCCAATTGCCACCACGGTGGCCGGGCTTGAGCCTGACACAGCCGCGAAGAGTGCGCACGCGATGACGCCCGCCAAGGCAAGGCCACCATGCCAGTGACCAACCAGCGACGTGGCAAAGTTGATCATGCGTTTGGCGACGCCGCCATGGGTGAGGAAGTTGCCAGCAAGAATGAAGAACGGGATCGCCATGATCTCGAACTTTTCTATGCCGGTGAAGAGCTTCAGCGCCACAGCCTCGATAGGCAACTGCGTCATCGTGAAGATATAGGTCAACACAGTCAGGCCGAGGGCGATCGAGATCGGCATGCCTGTCAGCATCATTGCCAGCAGCAGCGCGAAGATCATGCCGACGCGCGCACCCGGGGACATGTCGATGACGCCGAACTTCGCGGCGAGTGCCGCCGCCACGAGGCTGACCGGGAACAAGATCAAGAACAGCGGGATAGCTGGACCGGTGGATTGGCGGGCAGGTGTTGCGGAACTCATCGTGCGGCCTCCGGCGCGGCAGGCGTGTCATCGACGCCAGCAACGACCGTGTGATCATGATGGGGAAGTTCGCCGGTGCGGATGTAGCCGACGGCGACCTGCAGAAAGCGGAAACACATCAACAGCGAGCCGAGCGGGATAGCGAGGTAGACAATCCACATCGGCACTTCGAGATCGTTCGAACTCTGGCCGGTGAAGTACATGTGAAAGACGAAGTAAGCGCCGATGCAGCCGATGATGCCGGTGAACAATGCGCCGCAGAACAAGCTGAACAGAATGGCCGGCTTGCGCGCCGCCGGTGCCACCAGATTGACAAGCACATCGACGCCGACATGAATGCCCTGCCGCACGCCATAAGCTGCGCCAAACTTCGCCATCCACACGAACATGTAGATGCAGAGTTCCTGGGCCCAGGACATGTCGATGTTACGCAGGTAGGGGTAGAGCGCCGGGACCGCTGAGCCGTAGCGATGCAGAACGGCGACGAAGATGATCAGTGTCGCGGCGGCGATCAGAATCCCGATCAGCCACTCTTCAAGATGGTCAAAAAAACGCGACAGCACGTTGCACCCCCACTCCCCCGCGGCCGCCGTCTCTGTGAAACGCGACCGGGCAATCGCCACTTCCAGCTGACCATGCCAGACCGATGCGCTGCCGACGAGCCACGGACGGGCAACGATCAAGAAATTCGAGGCGGGACGGCGGCCACCCCCCTAGGGCGGCCGCGCCCGTCTTGCACCAACTCAGGAGGTCGTCACCTTGCGCAGTAGATCGACGGCTTCCTTGCCGACGCGGCCCTCAGCCCAGGCCCAGGTGGAGGCCATGGTCTCGCGCCACTCCTTGCGCTGCGCCTCGTTGAGCACGTGGATTTCACTGCGACCGGACTTCTTGATCTCGGCGAGTGCGTCGGTGTTCTCCTTCTCGGCGATGTCGTTGGCGTAATCGGTCGATTCCTTCATCGCCTTGTCGAGGCCGGCGCGTATATCGGCCGGCAGCCCGTTCCAGAATTTCGAGTTGACGATGATGGCGTACTGCAGGTGCGCGTGCTCGCCGACAGTGATGTGCTTTTGCACCTCATAGAATTTCTGCGTCAGGTAGTTCGACGCGGTGTTCTCGCAGCTATCGACAACGCCGGTCTGTAGCGCCTGATAGACTTCCGAGAACGCCAGGATTTGCGGCAAAGCGCCGAGCTTGCGGAAGTACTGGTCGGCAACCTTGGAGCCTGAGATGCGGACCTTGAGGCCCTGCATGTCGGTCGGCTTGAGAAGCGGGCGGTTGGCCGACACCATGTGGAAACCGTTGTCCCAGAAGGCGAGACCGGACAGTCCCTTCGGCTCAAGCTTCTGCATCAACCAGGCGCCGAACTCACCTTTGATTACCTTGAGGTACTGCTCGCGGCTGGAGAAGGCGAACGGAAGGTCGAGCGCCTCGAACTCCTTGGCGCCAAGCGGAGCAAACTTGGCCGTCGAAGGCGCAAGAACTTGCACAGCACCGAGCTGCAGCGCCTCGATCTCTTCCTTGTCTTTATACAGCGTGGAGTTGTGATACACTTCCACCTTGGCCTTGCCCTCGGTGTACTTCTGCGCCAACTCCATGAAGCGGATCGAGGCCTTGCCCTTGGGGGTGTCGGCAGTCACGACGTGGCTGAACTTGATCGACAGAGGGCTCTGCGCCCAGCCGGGACGGCCATAGGCGGTGGCAATGGCCGAGGCGGTAAGTCCCGCGCCGAACTGACGACGAGTAATGGACATGGTTGTCTCTCCCTAGGTTGTCTGCTTTTGGCGCCTCTTAGCATGCCGCGCGGGAAAAGCGAGGGGCTAGGAGCAAGAAGGTGATGTACTGGGGAGCGAAACCGCGTCCCAAGACACGCAGCCCGCGCCGCTGGCACCGATGTGCGTTCACGGCGCCTTAGTTCATACGGCCCGAGGCATGCGACAGGAACAAATACGTCCGTCCGCCGGCCGATGCGAGGTGCTCCTCAGCGGCCCGGCCGCTCGTATCGCGGGCCTCACTGTCACGCAGCAAGCGCTCAAAATCACCCAAAAACCGATCGACCGTTGCCCGGAATGCCGGTTCGGCGGCGAAGCGGCGCACGACCTCATCGAAGATGCCGCGGCCTTCTGTGGAATAAATGCTACGTACCAGAATACCGCGCTGGCCAGCCCGAAGCCGGGCCCAGATGGCGCCAGCAGTCTCCGCATCAAGGGCTGCGGCGATCGCTTCCAGATTAATTGCCGCGGCAGGCGCGCTTAGCTGCTGGGATGCGGGTTGCTGAGGTGCTGGATGCTGGGCCGCATGCTGCCGCATGACGACCGGCGCCGGTTCCGGTGTCTTGGATGCCCGCGCCAGCAGATCACCCAATGACCAACGACTGCTGGCACCGCCGGCCGGTTCTGCCATGTACGCCGCCGCGAGGGATGCTGGAGCTGGCAAAGATTGTGGGGTCCGCGTTGGCGCGGTATGCAGCGGCTGGCTTTGTTGTGGCGACTGACCAGACGTGTAGATCGGTGCTGGCGGCGTCACATCGCGGCGCACCGTTTCCCGTGCCGAGATCGACGTCAGCTGATCAAGAGCACGGATCTGCTCGTTCAGAGCGCGCCGCATGGCATCTGTGCCCTCACGGGCCGCCATCGGAATCCGCTCAGCGTCAGCCCGCAAGCGTTCTTGCTCGGCCATCAGCTCAGCCGCCGCCCGCTGCGTCTTGAGCCGCAGATCTTCCGATGTCTCTGTCAATCGCGACGACAGCGAACCCATATGCGTGCTCATCTCCCGACCAACGTTCGAGAACTGGCTGTGCATATCGGTCAATGTGCGCGAGGCCTGCGCTTCTGTCTCCGCGCGCATGCGCTCGATGTCCGCCAAAGTCGTCCGGGCATGTTCCTGCGCGTTGCGGCTTAACTCGCCCGTCAAACTGCGCGCGCGCAATTCAGCCGCCGACATCGACCCTTCCAGGTTCGTTGTGTAATTCTGCATCACTGCATCAATCTCGCCGGCCTTACCGGTCAATTTCTCCAGCGTGTCGCCAAGTTCGCGGTGACGCTGCTGCAGTGTGGTATCGATACGGAAATTGGCGGTTTCGAGCGCGTTGGCTGCGCGCATGATCGACTGACCCTGGTTCTCGA
Organism: uncultured Alphaproteobacteria bacterium; assembly: GCA_963847145.1. Taxonomy (GTDB): domain Bacteria; phylum Pseudomonadota; class Alphaproteobacteria; order Rhizobiales; family Hyphomicrobiaceae; genus JABFRJ01. Next base: position 553,044 of record CAWJYN010000004.1, on the reverse strand, counting down.
ACCTGTTGGTCACGCTGCCGATTTGCGTCAGCAGGTTCTCCGACACATTGCGCAGCATGTCGGCTTGCCCCGACAGGCCTTCAATAGCTTTGACCGATTGCTTGGTGATGTTCTCACTGGACCGTCGCACAGCATCGATGCCGTGCATCAAAGTCTCGTCGATGTTTTCCGACTGACGACCGAGCGTGTCGGAGAGTTGGCGCGCATGGTTTTCCATGGCCGCCGTCAACGCGACGGCTTTCTGGCCGACCACACTATCGATGCTCAAGGTCGACTGCAGGAGCAATTCGTCAAACAGCCGGACGCGCTCAGCGAAGGCGCCGTCGAGCGCGCGTGTGCGCTCCACCAGAGTTGAGTCGAGTGCTCTGGTATAGTCCTCGAACACGGTCTGCATCTGACTGGTACGATTGCCCAAGGCCAGGTTGATAGCCCCGGTATATTCGTCAAGCACCTGCTGCAGATGGCCGGTGCGGTCAGACAGGGCGCCCTCGATCTTGTCCGTGGCCGTCAGCAACGTTCCTTCAATCTTGTCGGAAACCGTAACCAGCGATCCCTCAAGTTTATCGGACGCCTTTAATAGCGACCCTTCCAGCGCGATCAAGTTCTGGCCAGCACTTTCGATGATGCGCGCCAGTTTGCCCTGCTGTCCGTTCAGCTTCTCAATCAACGCAGGCACTTCGTCACCCATCGCGCGCAAGGTCGCGTGCACATCCGATGAGGTCGAAACCAGCTGCGTCCGCTCAGACGCCAATTCGGCCAGAACGGCACGGATGCGCGTCTCATTATCTTGGAACGACCGTTCGAGGTTGGTCACCTCGCTGTGCACCATCGCTTCCAGCTCGCCGGCGCGCCCAATGGCCTGGGCAACGGCATCGTTCATGAAATTGACCTGCTTGCGCACGGTCTGGCCGAGCGAGGTCACGGATTGCTCAGCACTGCGGTCTGGCTCAGCAAGCCGCACGGCCACCTCGGTCATGGCCGAGGACATTAATTTCAGTTCCTGCGCGCGCCACACCAACATGGCGAGGAACCAGAAGATCGCAATTGGCAGGATCAGGCTAGCGACCAGCACCATCATCGCCGGACGGGTCAGAAGGTCGAGCAGCGGCGCCTTTCCGATCTCGCTCGCCAGCAGTACCCAGGTAAATCCAACACCGACAGCCAACCAGGCGAGACTAGCATACGCAGCAATTTGGAACGGCTGGCGCGAGGGCTTTTGTTCAAGCGCATAGATCAGCGCGCCGATGGTTGGGATATCGTCGTTGGCCGCGATAGCGCTGCGCGCCGGACCAGCAGCGCGACGTTTGGCTGTACGCCGAGCCGCTGTCGGCTTAGAGGACGTTTCGGACTCAGGTGTCGGCGCTGCCGCCGACTTTGCGGCCTGCTCGGCGGGACCAAGGGTCAGCGGCGCCAACCGCGCCGCAAGGCTCCCGACGCTCTCCTCGGGCGGCTTCTTTGATCCTGGCAAAGGCGGCGCACCCGTCGCTGTAGACACAGCGGGGCCGGGAAACAAGGCGGGCAACGCCGCGGCGGCCGAGGCTGAAGCGGCCGGCGCAAGCGACTCCGCCGGGCGGTCCTGCCCTACAATCGCAGATTTGCTCGACGTCTCTTGCCCCATACCCCTCGTCCCACCACGTTTACTGTGCCACTTCGCGGCATGAGTAACGCTTCTAGCTGAGCCGGCTTCCGCAACCCAGGCCTTACTGTCCACCATCCACTGAAACCGTACCTTATCCCCGGCCGGGCTTCACACTTCGCGCATCGCCGCGGCAACACGGTCATTCAACGCAAAACACTTCCGTAAGGCAGCTTTGGGGCAAAATCGGGTGCAGTTGCCGAGCGTCGGCCAAGATTAGGTCTAGATGACTGGAAAAAATCAGCGGACGATTAACGATATCTCTTCACGGACGCTTATCGGGTCGCCGCTACTCTTGGATATCAGACCGGTGCGGCGGGGGGTGCGTGAGCCTCAAAGGCCGCCGGGGGACTAGAGACAATGGCACGTTCAGCCATCAGCCGAAACAAGGGTGGGCGATGCAGCTCGACACGCAGAGACGCCCCCCGGAGGGCGAACCCCGCCGCAACGACCGCCGCCGGCGTCCGCGGCCCGAGGGCGGCACGAAGCCCGTCGATCTCGTCTACCTCGCGCGCTTTACGCTCGGCAATCGCGACCTTGAGCAAGAAGTCCTCGATCTCTTTATCGTTCATGCGCCGCGCTACATGGCTGCCTTGAGTGCAGCGGTAACGTCAAAGGGCTGGCATGATGCCGCTCATACGCTCAAGGGTGCGGCACGCGGAATCGGCGCTTGGCGCGTGGCGCGCTGTGCCGAAACCGCTGAACGCCTGCGCTTCGACACCGATCTCGACCGCCGCGCCTTCGCCCTCGACAGCACGGCCGAGGCCGTCGCCGAAGCGATCGGCTTTCTGCAAGCGCTCAAGCGCGGCAGCTGACCTTTGCAACGGCTTGTCGCAGCGGGTTGCACTCGACCGCCGCGCTCTATACAAAGCACGTGGGCTGGCGCGGACGGATCACTCGCCAACCGGGTCAGGTCCGGAAGGAAGCAGCCCCAACGAGCCCGAGCCGGGTCGTGCCAGCCTTTTTTGTTTGTCGCTTCCGACTCCCGTTACCGGGAGCCGGCCGGAAGCAACGTGGCCGCTCATGGCGGCCTTGCCCGAGAGAGCCGGCAATGGCCAGAAAACCAGCCGACACGGCCGCAGCGCCAGCCCCAGCCAAACCCTACGTCGTGCTCGCGCGCAAATACCGGCCGCGGACGTTTGATGATTTGATCGGCCAGGATGCGCTGGTGCAGACCTTACGCAACGCTTTCCTTACGGGGCGCATTGCGCAGGCCTATATGCTGACCGGTGTGCGCGGCACCGGCAAGACAACGACAGCACGCATCCTCGCCCGTGCCTTCAACTATGCCACCGACACCGTTGACCGCCCGACCATCGACATGCCGGTGCTCGGCCGCCACTGCGTCGACATCATGGATAGCCGCCACCCCGACGTCGTCGAGATGGACGCCGCGTCCAATACGGGCGTTGACGACGTGCGCGAGATCATCGAAAGCGCACGCTACAAACCGCTTATTGCCCGCATGAAGGTCTTCGTCATCGACGAGGTCCACATGCTCTCGAAAAACGCCTTCAACGCGTTGCTGAAGACACTCGAAGAGCCGCCCGAACATGTGAAGTTCGTCTTCGCCACCACCGAGATCCGCAAAGTTCCGGTCACGGTGTTGTCGCGCTGCCAGCGGTTCGACTTGCGCCGCGTGGAAGGCCCGGTCCTCGCCGCGCATTTCAAGAAAATCATCGCGTCGGAGGGTGCCGAAGCGGCCGACGACGCGCTCACGCTGATTGCCCGTGCCGCCGAAGGCTCCGTCCGCGACGGCCTTTCGATCCTCGACCAAGCCATTGCTATGGGGTCCGGCACGGTCACCGCGCCGGACGTTCGCGCTATGCTCGGCCTCGCGGATCGTGGCCGCATCTTCGACCTGTTGGAGCACGTGCTCGGCGGCCGGGCGGGTGACGCGATCAAGGCGCTTGCCAGCCTCCACCACGACGGCGCGGAGCCATCACAGGTGTTGGCCGACGTCGGCGAAGCCGTGCATCTGGTGACACGCGCCAAAATCGCTGGTGCGCAGGCCGCGGGCGAAGACCTGTCTCCAGAAGAACGTGGCCGCGCGGCGGAATTGGCTGGGAAGTTGTCGATTGGCATTCTCTCCCGCGCCTGGCAGATGCTCCTCAAGGGCCTTGAAGAGACGCAAAAGTCCGGCCAGCCGCTCGCAGCCGCCGAAATGGTGCTGATCCGTCTTGCCTACACGGCCGATTTGCCGGCGCCCGACGAACTCATCCGTGCATTGGGCAATGGCGGCGCGGCGACTGGTCGTGCGCCCCAAGCCCCAGCAGCCGCTCAAACCGAACCGCGTGGGCCCGTCAATGCCGCGCCGGCCACGCGGCCCGCCGCCACAAGGGCAATGCCCACGCCACCAACCGGCGCTGCGCCGCCGCCGCCGTGGGAAGACGCACCGGCGGCTGCGCCAGCGCCGGTGGCAAAAACTGGCGCAAGCACGCCCGCACGGAACGAGCCGCCGCCTGTGGCGTCCATGGACGACTACGGTGCCGACGCCGCCGGCGGCGCGCCGGATGCCGAATACCCCGACGACGAACTCTCCGACGAGGAAGCCGACATCGGACCAGCGTTGCACGGCGCGCCCTCTGCACCCGAGCGCGTTGCGAGTTTTGCGGACGTGCTGGATCTCGTCGGCCGGAAGCGCGACGGCCTGCTCAAAATCCATCTCGAAGAGAACGTCAGCCTTGTGCGGTTCGACGCCGCTCAAGGCGCCATCGACATCCACCTTTTGCCCAAGGCCCCCAAGGAAATCGGCAATCAGCTGCGCGAACGGCTCAATGCTTGGACTGGCCAGCGCTGGATGATCGCACTGTCGCCGCGGCCGGGTGACAAGCCGGTGGGTCTCGTGCAACGCGAACTAGCCGCCGCCGAACTCGAAAGCCTGCAACAGCACCCCGCCGTCTCCGAAGTTTTGAAAACATTCCCCGGCGCCAAGATCTCATCGGTCAAAGTCACACCGCGCAAAAAGTCTGATGAACAAGCGAGCGGCTGAGCGAGTCTTCTACTCCAACACCACGAGGACGCCATGAAAGACATCATGGGCATGATGAAAAAGGCGCAGGAGCTGCAGGGCAAAATGCAGCAAATGCAGGCCGATCTTGCAGCTATGGAGGTGACGGGCCAATCGGGTGGCGGCCTTGTGAAAGCAACGCTGACCGGCAAGGGCGATGTCAAGGGCATGAAAATCGACCCATCGCTGCTCAAACCCGAAGACGCTGACATGCTCGAAGACTTGATCATTGCGGCTTGCGCCGACGCCAAAGGCAAGGCTGAAGTTCTCATGCAAACCAAAATGCAGGAGGCCACCGCCGGCCTGCCCATCCCGCCGGGAATGAAGTTGTTCTAAGTGCGCACGATATGCGTTTGTTGCGAGGCGTCCCGATGATCCGAGGTGTTTTGGCTCTCTGCTGTGTCGCAGCCGTTGGTTGGTCTGCCACCGGCAGCGCCGACGCCGCCGACATCAAGGTGCTGACCGCCGGCGCCATGAAGTCTGTCGTGCTCGCCCTTCAACCAGGCTTTGAAGCGCAGACGGGCCACAAGCTGACAATTGACAACGGCACAGCCGGCGATCTCTCGCGCCGCATCGGCGGCGGCGAGGCCTTCGATGTCGGAATCATTACGCCGGCCGTCGTCGCCGACCTCATCAAGCAGGGCAAGATCGCTGCTGGCACCGGCGCCAACATCGCCACCGTCGGCATTGGCGTGGCGGTCAAGGAAGGGGCGGCAAAGCCCGCAATCGCTACAGTCGACGAGTTCAAGCGGGCGCTGCTCGCCGCACGCGCCGTTGCCTACATTGATCCCAAGGCCGGCGGCTCGAGCGGCATTTACTTCGATAAATTGCTTGATACACTCGGCATTGCCGATGCGGTGCGCTCTAAGGCGATGCTTAAATCCGGCGGTTACGTCGCTGAACTCGTCGCCAGCGGCGAAGCTGATCTGGCGATCCATCAGATCAGCGAGATTTTGCCGGTGAAGGGTGCCGTACTCGTTGGCCCGCTGCCGGCTGAAATACAAAGTTTTACGATCTACACGACCGGCATCGGCGCTGCGGCACGGGAAGTCGGCGCAGCCAAAGCCTTTGCGGCCTATCTGGCGAGCCCCGCAGCAGACGACGCGCTCATGGCGCGCGGTATGACGCGTGCCCAAAAATAGGGAACCGGGTCAGACCGCCGGATCTGGCCGCCCATCGCCAGATGTCACCACGTGACGCGGCGTTCCATGTAAAGCCGCTGATCACAGTCTCGACCATGAAACCGCGCAGATCACCCGCGGTGTCTCCAAATGAGAAACAGGCGTCCCGTAGGCCGCAGACACCATTTCGGGCGTCATTGCACGGGTCGCTCGCCACAGTATTCTGACCTTCGGCAAGGCGGCCGCCTATAACAATGTGCCCTTCAGAAACATATACGCAATTGAGAAGTAGATTACCAAACCGCTGACATCGACCAGCGTCGCTACGAACGGTGCCGAAGCGCTGGCCGGGTCGAAGCCGAGGCGCTTCAACAGGAACGGCAGCATTGATCCCGCCAGCGAACCGAACGTCACAATACCCACCAGCGTAAGCGCGACCGCAAACGACAGCAGCAACCAATGTGGCCCGTAGTCGTAAAGCCCAAGCATCTGCCAAAGTGCAATGCGCGCAAACCCGATCAGCCCGAGAAACGCGCCCAGCACCAAGCCGGTTGGCAACTCGCGCGCTGCCACCCGCCACCAATCGCCGAGCTTGACCTGCCGAAGCGCCAGTGCGCGGATGATCAACGATGTCGCTTGAGAGCCGGAATTGCCACCCGAGCTCATGATCAACGGAATGAACAAAGTCAGCACCACCGCCTTCTCCAGTTGCACCTGATAGTGCTGCATCGCCGTCGCCGTCAGCATTTCTGAGATGAAGAGAGCCGCCAACCAGCCGCCCCGCTTTTTCAGCATCTCGACAAAGCCGATCTGCATATAAGGCCCATCGAGAGCCTCCATGCCGCCCATCTTCTGCGCGTCTTCGGTGCCTTCGGCGACGATGGCGTCGATTACGTCGTCGACCGTCACAATGCCCAACAGTTGCCGGGTGGGATCGATCACCGGCACTGCCAAGAGGTCATAACGCGAGATTAGCCGCGCCACTTCTTCGCGATCCGTCTCCGGCGTCACTGTGATCGGAATGCGGTTATTGGCAATCGACAGCACACTCGCCTTACGATCGGCAATGACAAGCTGGCGCAGCGATACTACCTGCTGCAGTGTCTTGTCGCTCGGATGCAGAAGATAGATCGCATAAACCGTCTCTCGCGCACCACCGACGTCCTTGATGTGCGCCAACGCCTGTTCGACTGTCCAGTCCGCTGGGATCGAGACGAACTCGGTCGTCATGATCCCGCCGGCACTGTCAGCCGGATAAGCTATGATGCGCTCGATGGATGCCCGTGTCGCCGGATCCAGGTGCTCTCGGAGAGCCGACTGGCGATCCTGATCCATATGCCGGAAGAGTTCGGCGCGCCGGTCGGCGTTCATGGCGGCGAGCAGCCCGCTTGCGCAGTTGTGTGACAATAACTCCAGCACTGCCGAGCCGTTCGCCAGTCCCGGCGTGTTGAACAGGTTGGTGCGCGCCTCGGCAGGCAGGTGCTCGACGACGCCGGCAGCCAGCCGCGGCTCAAGCTGATTGAGCACCTCGATGGCCTCAACCGGATGCAGGGCTTTCAGCTGTTTCGCAGCCTTCGAAGGCTGCTTCGACGCTAGGCCAAATATGCCTGCGATGCGGGGCGCCAGTGCGTTCTCATCCTGCATGTGCGCTCCCGCCGGTCCAATGTTTCCACTGGGGCTATCCGGGACCGCTGCGCGGAGCAAGGGGGCGCATGCCGCGACCGTGCTTCATGCCGTCAAGACTGTGCGCGATGAATTTCTGGCCGCTGCGGCCTCATTCCAGGCCCAGCACGCGGCGCCACTCGGAACCCATGTTGTCGTCGGTGAAGACCGACATGCCTTCGGTCCGCAGCCTGATCTCAGCGCAACTCTCAAGCATTTTGCCAGCTGTCCCTAGCGCCGTCAGCGGTTGATCGCGATAGTCCATCAGGGTCTTGACAACCGCCACATCGTGGGGGTTCGCGAGGTTCAGGACAGAGGACGCGCCGATTTTGTAGCTGCTCAGCACCCGGCGCCACCGGTCAAAGTCAACGGTAACTGGGGTCTTACTGACCACCATGTGGTTGGCGAAGCGCAGCGCGTTGGGTTGCTCAAGGCAGGCAGTCCGTTGTGCACGCGGCGAGTTGGTCGTGTTGTAGTAGAAAATACCGCCCGGTGCGAGATGGTCGCCGACCAGCGCAATGAACTCGCGTGACAACAAATTGGTCACGTTGGCGCGGAAGTGCCATGTCGTGTTCGAAACAACGGCATCAAATTTGATGTCTGGATTGAGTTTCAGCCAACGCCGGCCATCATCGATGACGATCCGAACCTTGCTGTCGTCGAGCAGCGGCGCAACCTCAGGCCGCTCGCGGATCAATTCGAGATAGCCCGGGTTGATCTCAAGGATCGTCAGCGTTTCGACGTGTGGATTTGCAGCGATAATCCGTGCCCACGAGCCTGAAGCCAAGCCGATCATCAGTACATGGCGTGGTGCCGGGTGAAAAAGGCTGAGTGCATAGGGACGGATAACACCGTTGGTATCGGCCACCAAGCTGGTGTTGAAACGGCCGTCGTACATACCGTTACCCCATACCGTCCCCTCGCCATCGACTGCTATAATTCCGCTTCTGTTTTCAATGACGCGATTGAATGGCACAGACGCCATCGCGCCTTGTCCGAACTGTAAGCGTTCCAGCAAGCGCGGTGTCAGAGCAGGCAACAACATAGTTGCAAGGCACGCAGCGGCAACAGCAACGACACCACGCTCGCGACCCATAAGGCGCGGCGAACCAAGCGCACGCCAGACAAGAAACGTGCAGCCGATCCCGGCAGCCGTCAGCAGCTGCGCAACACCAACCATCGACACATACTGCACCAAGACGAAACCGGTCAAAATGCTGCCTGCCGCTGAACCGGCGATATTGGCCATGTATAGGTACGATACCCGTTCGCCGGAGTGGCTGTCGGCGGCGATCCCTAGATGGGCCAGATACGGCAGGACGACGCCCCAGGCCCGAGCGACAATACCGACAAACACAAGCGAGAACGCAAAAACGGCGCCATTGATCCCTGCGGCCAACTCCATGGCCGGTAGATAGAGAAGGCCGGCGACACAGCCGATGGCCATTTCTTTGAGCACTTCCGCAGCGGCGGCCTCCGGCTGCTTGCCGTTGGCCAGCACACCAGCACGGCTGGAGCCGCTCGCAATGCCGATAAGAAACGCTCCGAGGGTACAGGCGAAGGCGCTGGCGCTGCTCCCGGTGGCATAAGACTGAAGACGGAAAAAGAAGATTTCAAACGACAATGAGACAAAGCCCGCCAGCCCAGCAAGGAAGAGAGCGTAATGCATCGCCAAGCTCGGCTTGGGGGCCGACCCAACAGCGGGTGCGGCCACCTCAACCGACGCTCCACTGGCTGCAGAAAGTCCAACGCGATGGGCGAACAATGCCCCTCCGGCGACGGCGGCATTGATCGCCGCGGCACAATAAATCGAGCCCGACATGCCGAGGAATGGAAAGAGCACAAACAGACCTGCAAAGCAGGCCACGCCAGCGCCCATCGTATTGGCATAATACAGCAGGCCCATCGAACGGCCAGTGCTGCCGAATTGGCGCGAGAGTTCGCCGACCAGCACCGGCAGTGTGGCCCCCATCAAAAGCGTCGGCACCAGCACCAGCCCGAATGCCAAGAGGGCGGTAACGACAAGAGGCAGCCCGAGGGCGACGTTCTCTGCCGCCTCGAAGATCGCCAGCGAGCCAACACCGAACACGGCGGTTGCAAGCTCAATAACAGCGAGCAGGGGCAGCAGCTTCAGGCGCGGTTGCCGGGATAACCAACCGCCGACGAGGCTGCCGAGGCCTAGGCCGACCATAAACGCTGTGACCACAACGGTGACCGATTCGACATTCACGCCGAAAATACGGAACAGAGCGCGCTGCCAGACAAGTTGATAGGTGAGCGCGGGAAAGCCGGAAAAGAAGAACAGTACGACCAGCAGCCGCACGCCCGTGGCCTCGGTGCGTAACGCCCATGGCTGGCCTCCAGCGATCGCCGATTGCGTTGCGAGCATCGCTTTTTCAGATCCGTGTTGTAATGACATGCCGCAGCCAACTCACGGCCACCGATTCGGCCATACTCTGCGCGCAAAGCTTTAAGGGCCTGTTGAGGAGATCGTACTTTGTGGCCTCGGGTGGTTTTGAATGGCCATTCCGGCCACACAGTCATCACGCCAACCAAAAATCGGGGCCTATTCGCCCCCGTGGCGCCCACACTTGACCACCTTGACTTTCCCGCCCCCCTGCCCCAGTAAGCACGGCCTTCGGGCGCGTAGCTCAGCGGTAGAGCACTACCTTGACATGGTAGGGGTCACAGGTTCGATCCCTGTCGCGCCCACCAGTTTTGTGCTTCCTGGCCGTCCAGACCGCTGGATGGCCGGGTAGTACTTTTTTCGTATCGGGACATTTGGTCTGTTTGGACTGAGCCTGATCATTTTGGTTGCAATGACCGGCTTGCCTTCTGGCGCCGACGGGAAGATGGACTGACGACGATGAAAGTGCGCAATTCCTTGAAGTCCCTGCGGGCCCGCCACCGCGACAACCGCATTGTACGCCGCAAGGGCCGGGTCTATATCATCAACAAGACCAACCGCCGCTTTAAAGCACGCCAAGGTTGATCCAAGGTTGATTGGGCGGCCGTGCTGTCGCGTTTGCCCCTGTCCGGCCATAGTGTTCTCGTCTTTTTGACGGATGCAGCCAGACCGGATACACACTTCTATGCGTTCCACGATCTCGACTGCCTTCCTGCTCGGCTTCTCAACCGTTTGGTGCGCCACCGCCGCTCGGGCTTGGCCGTCCGTGCCAACCGAGCGAGTAACTTGCGCACCGCTTGTACCTGCCCAGAACAAGCAGCCGGTCGATCCGGCGCCCCCCGCGGCGACCGACACCACACCGAAGCCAGACACTGGTCCGAGAGCTGACAGCCCGACAGCCCCAAAAGCAGCGCCCAAAGCGCAGAACCCGCCCGGCGCTAGTGCTGCGAAGAAACCTGGTGACAAGCCAGGCCTTGCCGTTGGGCAACCGCGCAGTGCGGCGGAGCGTGATCAAGCGCTGGCCAATCTTTATGCCCATCTCGCTACTGCTGGCGATGAGGCACAAGCCAAGACCATTGCCGCCTCGATCGAAGCGCTGTGGGCGACCCCCGGCAGTGATACAATCAGCTACTTGATGCAGCGCGCCCACGGCGCCGTTCGCTCCAAAAATTACGACCTTGCTTTGCAACTCTATGACGCCATCGTTGGCCTTGCTCCGGATTTTGCCGAGGCCTGGAACCAGCGTGCCAGTGCCCACTACGAGAAGAAAGACTATGAGCGGGCTATGGGCGATGTGCGCCGCACCCTGGCGCTCGATCCGAACCATTTCCGCGCGCTTGATGGCCTGTTTCACATCCTGCACGAGACCGGCCGCAAAAAAGAAGCGCTAAAGGTTGGCCGCCAGCTGCTGGACGTGAACCCCTTCCATGGGGGCGTGAAACAATTGGTCGATGAACTGGCCCGCGAGATTGAGGGCCGGGGTATCTGACACGCCTTCAACGTATTCAATATCGTGGCGCGTGGCGTAATCTGTGGCTACCGAAGCCACCTTCTTAAGATGGCGCCCACGCTTCGGTCATGGATCAGTCGATACGCCCCGCGCCCGCAGCGCCTGCTCTAGAGCCGAAGCCTTTCGGCCGTATCATGCTGTGTGTGACAGAGGACTGGTTCGCGCTGTCCCATTTCAAGCCATTGATCCGGGTGCTTGTGGCACTCGCGGATGATGTGTGCGTCGTCGCGCGGTCATCCGGCCGCCACGGCGAAATCGAGGCTCTCGGCGCACACTTCGAAGATTTCGACTACAAGCGCAGCTCCCTTGATCCCGCCAAGCAGGCCTTCACCGCGCGCGCGCTGTCGGCGCTGATCCGCAAATATAAGCCCGACGCGCTCCATCTGATCGCCATGAAACCGATCCTGCTGGGTGGTCTTGCCTGGCGGTTGGCATCTGTCCCCCACGCTGTCGTGCACATGACCGGTCTCGGCTTTATGGGTGTCACGCAAACCGCAAAAATGCGTACCTTTCGCTGGGTTCTCCAACGCCACGTCGCAGCGATCCTCAGGCATCCCGGCAACTGGTTGATGATTGAAAACAGCGACGACCTGGCATTCCTCGAAGCCGGCGGCACTCGCGTACCGAACCGTCACACCGTGCTCGGCGGCGCAGGTATCGATCCCGCCGACTTTCCCGTACAGCCCGAACCCATCAACAAAGTTCCAACCGCCGCCTACGTCGGCCGCATGATCCGCTCCAAAGGCGTCGATGTGCTGATGGCCGCAGCGCAAGCGCTCAGGCAACGCGCCGTGCCGCTGACTATCGAGCTTTACGGCCCCTCCGACACCGACAACCCGGAAGCCGTTCCCCTCGCCGAACTCGAAAACTGGGCCGCACAGGGCCTTGGCCACTGGCACGGCCGCACGGACAATGTGGCCGGCGTCTGGCGCGGCTCTGACATCTACGTCATGCCAACCCGCGGCGGCGAAGGCTTGCCGCGCTCGTTGCTCGAAGCCGCGGCGTCCGGCCGGCCTGTCATCGTCACCGACGTTGCCGGTTGCCGGAGCTTTGTGCGCAACGGTCTCGAGGGCTTGGTTGTGCCGCCCGGCGACCCAGAAGCCCTCGCGCAAGCGCTAGCCACACTCGCGGCCGACCCAGAATTGCGCCGTCGCATGGGACACGCCGCGCGCAATCGTGTGCTCAACGGTTACACAATTCCGCAAGTCACGGCTCAGTATGAAGCCGCCTATCGCGCTATGGTGAAACGAGGGGTGGGGCTTCGATGATGACCAGTCAACGCCCGCAACGCTCGACTGCCGAGTATGCTGTGGGTCTCGCACGTGGTGACCGCGCCGTTCTTGCGCAGGCAATCACGCTCGTCGAAAGTAGTCGTCAGAGTGACCGTGCCGCCGCCGATGCACTGCTACAAGACATTCTGCCACGTACTGGTAACGCCCATCGCATCGGCATGACCGGCGTCCCCGGTGTCGGCAAGTCGACCACCATAGATCAGTTGGGACTCAACCTGATCGAGATCGGCCACACCGTCGCCGTGCTGGCTGTCGATCCGACATCGACGCGCACCGGCGGCTCGATCCTTGGCGACAAGACACGAATGAGCCGTTTGTCACAGAGCGACAGGGCCTTCATCCGCCCCTCGCCCACCTCGGGGACACTGGGCGGCGTCGCGCGGAAGACGCGCGAAACACTGGCATTGTGTGAAGCCGCTGGTTTCGACGTGGTCATCGTTGAGACCGTAGGCGTCGGCCAATCGGAGACCACTGTCGCCGACATGGTCGATGTTTTTGTCGTGCTATTGCTCGCCGGTGCCGGTGACGATCTGCAAGGCATCAAGAAGGGCATCATTGAACTCGCTGACATCATCGCTATCAACAAAGCCGACGGCGACAACATCGCTCGCGCTACGGCCGCAGCGGCGGAATATCATAGCGCGCTAAACATTCTCACACCGGCTGATGCGCGGTGGCAACCGCCGGTCCTGACAATCTCGGGGCGCGACAATTCAGGGCTCGCCACGTTGTGGGACACCATTGGCGCCCATCGCACAACGATGCTCAATACCGGCGCGTTCCAGGAGCGCCGCCGGCGTCAAGCCGTGGGGTGGATGCGCGCCTTGCTCCAAGATCGCTTGCTGACGCTCGCCAGCGCCACGCCGGCACTCGCTGCCGGCCGCCGAGAACTTGAGGCCGCGGTCGAGGCCGGGGCCCTTACCGCGCCCACTGCCGTTGACGCGCTTGTTGCCCTAATGGGGCTGGCGCCACACAGCAGCCAGAGCTCATAATGCCGGCATGACGAAACCCAAGTCCAATTCGGGCGACGGCCGCACGGTGGTGCTCATCACCGGATTCGGACCGTTTCCCTCTGTACCGGTCAATGCGACGATGACCTTGGTGCCACGCTTGGCGCGCGCCGCTAAAGTGCTGTTCCCCGGCATTCGCTTTGAGTGCGCGATCCTGCCAACCGAGTGGGACGCCGCGCCTCAACAGGTCGACAAACTCGTCACTCGGTTGAGGCCCGACATCGTTCTCCATTTTGGCGTATCGCGGCGCGCTCGCGGTTTCGAAATCGAAAGGCGCGGCCGCAATGTGCGGGCGCTTTCACCGGACGCTTGTGGCGTAGTCCCCAACGATGCTCGCATCAACGCGCGCGGGCCTGAGTTGCGTCCAAGCCGCCTGCCAGTGGCCGAAATCGTCGTGCGGCTTAGGCAGCGTGGCATCGCCGCATTCCAGTCCTGGAATGCCGGCACCTATCTGTGCAATGCCACGCTCTTTCGAGCGTTGGCGAGCAAACACATGCAGCACGTCCAAACCGGATTTGTCCACGTGCCGGCCGAACTCACGCCGCCGGGCACCAGCGCCGCTGCAAGTGACGGCGGCGCGCGCACAAGCCCCGGCTGCCCCTTGACGTGGGCCGAGGCCGAGACCGGCGGCCTTGAAATACTCGCGGCCTGCTTAGACCTACCAAGTCCAACCTCCGAGGCAATCCGTCGGTCGCTCAGGTCCAGCGCGCGTGCCCGTTGATTCTGACTTCAGCGGCAATCCGTCAGGGTGGCCGCAGCCCGACCCTACTGTCCATCAGATTAAGCGCGACCGACACCCGCTGCTTGGCGCAGCGGTTCAAGCATGGTCCGGCACACTCAATACGACTTCGGCAGGCTGAGTGCCTTCTCAGCGACGAAGTTCAAGATCATGTGAGGGGTGATAGGCGCGATGCGCGGGACCAAACTCTCACGCAAGAGGCGCTCGACGTGATACTCGGCAGCGTAGCCCATCCCGCCAAGCGTCATGACTGCCGTTTCACAAGCCCTGTAAGCAGCTTCCGCGCCAAGATACTTAGCCGCGTTGGCCTCTAGCCCGCACTCGGCGCCGCTGTCATAGAGCCCAGCCGCCTTCTCGGCCATCATGCCCGCCGCTTCAAGGTTCATCCAACACTGCGCAAGTGGATGCTGAATACCCTGGTTCTGGCCGATCGGGCGACCGAATACGACACGCTCACGGGCATATTTAGCGGCGCGGCTGATCGCGGCGTGGCCGAGCCCGACGGCCTCTGACGCCATCAGAATACGCTCGGGGTTCATGCCGCGCAGGATCTGCCGGAAGCCGGCACCCTCTTCACCGATGAGATCGCCAGCTGGAACTTCCAAACCATCAAAATAGACAACATTGCTATCGACCGCGTGCCGCCCGTGTTTGTGGATTAGTCGCACCTCGACTTTTGCTCGGTCGAGATCGGTGTAAAAAAGGCTCAGCCCGTCAGTTTTGCGCTGGCAGTCTTCTATCGGTGTTGTGCGCGCCAGTAAAAGCACTTTGTGCGCTACCTGCGCTGTCGAGATCCATATCTTCTGGCCGGTGACAACGTAGTGACCGCCGCGACGCTCGGCACGCGTCTTGATTTCAGTCGTGTTCAGCCCCGCATCCGGCTCTGTCACCGCAAAACAAGACTTCGCCTCGCCGCGGATAACCGGCGGCAGCATGCGCGCCTTTTGCTCCGCCGTGCCAAAGGCGACCACCGGCTCCAACCCAAATATGTTCATATGAATGGCGGACGCGCCACTCATGCCGGCACCTGATTGCGAGATGGTCCGCATCATGACGGCGGCCTCGGTAATGCCGAGACCTGATCCACCGTAAGCGACCGGCAGCGCTATCCCGAGCCAGCCCGCATTTGCGACGGCACGATAGAACGCCTCAGGGAAGGTTGCCGCCTGGTCCTGTGCCAACCAATAGTCATCCCCAAAGCCTGCACAGATGCGTTCGATCTCGATCCTGATCTCGGCCGATGAGAGCGTAGCTTCGCCCGCGGCCACCGATTCTCCTGCGGGTATATCCATCACCTGCAAACTCCTCGTTCGACAGCCTCGGCAGCACCCGCCGATGCCGATGATGGCCGCCCAAAAGGATTGACCTCAAGCGTCTGAAAATCCTGCTGCTTCAGAAGATCACTGAGTGCCCGATCAGCCTTTCTTCCGAATGGCTTTGACGGGTGCGCCATCGGGCAGAATGCCATCTGCATCAGGACCTTCCTCGGCTTCCTTGGCTTCATCGCCTTCCGGTGCTGCCAGTAACATCTCAGCAACGCCCGCGTTGGCGCGAATGGCGCGCTCGATATCGTTGGCGATCTTGGGGTTTTCTTTCAAGAACGTCTTGGCGTTCTCGCGGCCCTGGCCGATCCGCTCGCCCTTGTAGGACATCCATGAGCCAGACTTTTCGACAATGTTGGCCTTTACGCCGAGATCAACGAGTTCGCCGAGCTTTGAGATCCCCAAACCATACATGATATCGAATTCAACCTGTTTGAAGGGCGGTGCTACCTTGTTCTTGACGACCTTGACGCGCGCCTGGTTGCCGATCGCCTCTTCCTTGTCCTTGATCTGGCCGATGCGGCGGATGTCGAGGCGCACGGAGGCATAGAACTTGAGCGCATTGCCGCCCGTCGTCGTCTCCGGATTGCCGAACATCACGCCAATCTTCATGCGGATCTGGTTGATGAAGATTACCATTGTTTTGGACTTGGAGATCGAGCCGGTCAGCTTGCGCAACGCCTGGCTCATCAACCGCGCTTGCAATCCCGGCAGACTGTCACCCATCTCGCCTTCGAGTTCGGCTTTCGGTGTCAGGGCGGCAACCGAGTCGATCACCAGGATATCGACGGCACCTGAGCGCACCAGCGTATCGGTGATTTCGAGTGCCTGCTCGCCGGTGTCGGGCTGTGAGATCAGCAATTCATCGACTTTGACGCCGAGTTTGCGGGCGTAGACAGGGTCGAGCGCGTGCTCGGCGTCCACGAAGGCGCACGTGCCACCGTTCTTCTGGGCTTCGGCAATACAATGGAGCGCCAGCGTCGTCTTACCAGAACTTTCAGGGCCGTAAATTTCAACAATGCGCCCTTTGGGCAAACCACCGATGCCAAGAGCAATATCGAGACCGAGGGAGCCTGTCGAAATAGCCTCCACATCAATCGATTTGTCGTTGGCACCGAGCTTCATAATAGAGCCCTTGCCGTACTGCTTCTCGATTTGTGCCAGCGCCGCTTCGAGTGCTTTGCTCTTATCCATGCTACCCCCTTCGACCACGTGCAGTTTGCGCGCGGTACCGGTGCTCCGAGAATTGTCGCCGTCCAACATGTTAGCCTCCTTTAGGTCGAGTTGCATCCTCCAGCATTCTTATATTTGTACTATATTTGTTCTCATGCCGCAAGATATCTACAACCACTTGGCGATTAATTATTTTCGGGGGTCTGTTTTACGTTTGTTCGGCACGGATCACTAAGGTCCACTAGCCACCGACTAGGCCGAACTCGGCAAACGGGATGAACGCGACCAGATCGCCGGCGCGCACCGCGGCAACGTCTTCGGGAATCTCGATAAGACCATTGGCGGCCCGCAAGCCGGAGATCAATCCGGAGCCGTCCCGGGCAAATTTTTCTACGGCCAACCCCGCGGCGGTTTCCACGAGCGTGCCGCGCCAGAACTCACGGCGGCCGACCTTGCGCACGGGCACTTGGAAGTTCGCGCGCAACTGATAGCGCCGCGGCTCGCGCCAAGGCGCACCGCTCAGCGCGCCCAGCATAGGTGCGACATACATTAAAAAGCAGACGAACACGGCGACGGGATTGCCGGGTAGACCCACGACAACCGATCCTCCGATCTGGCCGAAACTCATTGGGCGGCCCGGCTTGATCGCTAGTTGCCAGAGGTGACGTTTCCCGAGCCGGTCGAGGGCGTGCACGAGATGATCTTCCTCGCCCTGGCTGGCACCGCCGCTGGTCAGAATGACGTCGAACCGGCGCGCCGCGTCGGCCAGTTGCGCCTCTAGCGCAGCAGCAGTGTCGCCGACGATGCCGAGTACAGACACACGTGCGCCGGTGGCTTCGACAAGCCCACACAGCAGCGGCGCGTTGGCGTCGTAGACTTGTCCAGGCAGCAACGGCTGGCCTGGCGCAACGATCTCGTCGCCACTGGAGACGATGGCGACGTTAAGGCGCTCATAGACGGGCACCTCGGCCAAGCCGATGGATGCAAGCGCGGCAACATCCTGTGGCCGGAGCCGCACACCGGGATCGATGAGAGTCGAACCAGCTGCCACATCTTCGCCCGCCTCCCGCACGTTCGCGCCGCGCTTCAGGCCGGATGGAATGCGGACGCGTTCACCAATGCCATGAGCGCCACCTGTTGCCAGCCGCTGACAATCCTCCTGCATGGCTACCGTGTCGTGGCCGTCGGGCACGACCGCGCCCGTGAAAATGCGCACAGCTGTGTGAGCCGCAGGGGCACCTGCCAGCGCGTGCCCAGCCGCACTGCGGCCTTCAATGGGCAGCCCATCCCCTGCGGCCATTGCCCCATCCGCGTGCGCGAACGCATAGCCATCAACAGCCGCGTTGGTGTGCGCCGGCACTGGCGTGCGCGCGATGGCCGCCTCAGCCAGTACGCGGCCGTGTGCCGCTGAAAGGGTAACTGTCTCAGTTCCCACCACTGTCGCTACGCGCAATTTCAAGATTGCGATGGCATCGGCATGGCTGAGCCGGTCGCGGTCGAGAACAAAACAGTCGTCGATGAGTTTCAGGGTCATACAGACGTTCTAGCGCAGATCGCGGGGTGTAAGCAGCTCTCGTTTTTTATCGCGGTCCCCGCGTACCGCGCGCTACCACATCCCCCCATGCCCGAAGGAAATTACCGCCCATCAGCTTGATCAGCGCCGTGTCCGACCAGCCGCGCCGC
Source organism: uncultured Alphaproteobacteria bacterium (assembly GCA_963847145.1). Classification (GTDB taxonomy): domain Bacteria; phylum Pseudomonadota; class Alphaproteobacteria; order Rhizobiales; family Hyphomicrobiaceae; genus JABFRJ01. The sequence goes on along the minus strand of CAWJYN010000004.1, from coordinate 534,479 downwards.
ACCAACTCGCCGATTACAGATGGGAACTTACTTGCATCTTCGAGGCCGGGCGGATTGGGGCCGCCGTAGAAATCAGAGCCGATACCGATGTGATCCTCACCGACTTTGTCACGGAAATAAGCCAAGTGATCGCAGAGATAAGCGACGCCGTCCTGGTTCCAGCCTTTCAGACAGGCTTCGCGCGCGTTCTTATAGTCCGAGCCGGTCAGCCCCGACTTGTTCTTCCCCCACGAGTTTTTGAACGCGCGTACGGCATCAAGAGAGGCTTGGTTCAAAAACTCCGGTACAAACGTGGCCATGATCAGCCCACCATTGGCCGGGATGCGCGCGAGGACATCGTCGGGCGTGTTGCGCGCGTGACTGCAGAGCGACGTCGCGTTGGAGTGTGAGATCACCAGCGGCGCTTTCGCTGCATCAAGCACTTTGTGCATGGCGTGCGGGGCGACATGTGCGAGATCAACGATAAGGCCGAGCCGGTTCATTTCGGCGATCATCGTGCGGCCGAACGCGGACAGGCCGCCGTCTTTGGCGCTCGGCTTGTCGGTCGCGCTATCGACCCAAGGCAAGGTCTCGTTGTGGCAGAGCGTGACGAGGCGTACGCCAAGCCGATGCCAGAGCCGGAGCGGTGCCAGAGACCCTTCCAGTCCCACCGTGCCTTCGACCGAGACGAACGAGCCGATCTTGCCGAGCTGACGAGCCTTCGCGACATCCGCCGGCTTGCGCACGGGGTGGAACACGTCAGCGTGATGCTCTTCCATGCGCAGAATAAGATCGATCTGTTCGGCTGTGACGGTGGCGGGGTTTTTGATCCGCGTCGGTAGATAAGCGGCAAAGACCTGGGTCGCGACTTTACCCTCGCGCAGGCGCGGGATGTCAGTGTCGGTTTCCGGGTGTACACGCGTGAGATCATAGTTGGCCAGGTCACCGCCCGCTGCTGCGCGGACAATCCAGGGCAAATCGTTGTGGCCATCAATAAACGGATGGGCGGACATTAGGTCGAGGGCATGGGCGTGGGCGGCATCGTTCCTGACTGAAGGCCTACCGCCGGCATCGCCGGTGGTTGCGCGCATTGCCGCGACCGTTGCTCTTGTTTTCGCCATGCTGCAGCCGCCCCGACAGATCACGCCGCACAAACGTCCGACGCAAAAACACGTACACAATACCAACAGCTTAGAGTGTCCGACGTGCCGCCGCTAGCGGTCTCAACCTGCGAAATGCCGTTGCTGGCGCAAGCATGGATTGCGCCGAACGCGGAGGGTGCTCCGTTGCCGGACAACCGCCGCGCGACGGTGCCACCCTTGGCTGATGCCGGCTCGCCAATGGGCACTGCGGCGTGCCAAATGCGGGTTGACTGAAGCCTGTCCCACTTGAGGCCGTCATGCCGCCTGCGAGAGCCATAGCCGCGAAAACACCCGGCCGGCCGGCCACCGCCGCAACGTTGCTGGCGACGGCGCACGACTTGGCGGACGTCGCCGGGCAGGCTATCCTGCCGCACTTTCGAAAGACCTTGGCTGTCGAAAACAAGCATCATGGCACGGGCTTTGACCCGGTGACTGTGGCTGACAAAGCCGCCGAACGCGCCATGCGCACCGCCATTCGCAAGCGCTTTCCTGAGCACGCGATAACCGGCGAAGAATATGCGGCACATGACAGCGCCAGCCGCTATCGCTGGGTGCTCGACCCGATCGATGGCACCCGCGGCTTCATGTGTGGCTTACCGACCTGGGGCACGCTGATCGGCTTGCTTGAAGACGGTGCTCCCCTCCTTGGCGTATTGGATCAGCCTTACATGCGCGAGCGCTTCTGGGCCGCACGTAACAAAGCACACATGCGTGGCGCGGATGGCAAATCGCGCACGCTTAAAACACGCGCCTGCGCGGCCCTTGAGCACGCGGTAGTCGCGACGACATCGCCAGAAGTTTTTACTGGGCGCAGCGAGGAAAGGGCGTTTGCCGCGGTGCGCGGACAGGCCAAAATGGTGCGCTATGGCACGGACTGCTACGGCTATGCGATGGTTGCTGCTGGGCACATCGACCTCGTGCTGGAGGCCAACCTCAAGGAGGTCGACATCGTCGCACTGATCCCCATTATCGAAGCAGCGGGCGGACGCGTCACTTCCTGGACCGGCGGACCAGCGACCGGTGGTGGCAATGTGCTGGCGTCCGGGGATCCGAAGCTACATGAAAGGGTGTTGCGGCTGCTGGAATAATGCCAGGCGGAATGCCGCTCGCCACAATCCCGCCCGAGGGTGGCGACGGGGGTGCCGCAATCCAGCCGGGGGGACGCCCGAATCGACAGCGTATAAAGGTCTTGTTAGGCGAATCGGGACGAGATGGGGCTATCGAGATTGGATGCGCCCACTGGCCCGAAAAGCCGGCGTAAGGTTTGCGTCCCAAGGGGGCATAACATGCTGATTTCTGAGACCGGTGCGTTCGACTTCGACCAAGCATTCGACGCCCCGTTGGGAGTGTTGGAGGGCAAGCGCGTGCTGCTCACTGGTGTGAGTGCGGCCGGCGGCATCGATATCGCCCGGAGTTTTGCCGAGGCCGGTGCACGCCTGATTTTGCAGTGTAACGACGCCAGCCCCGCCGTTGAAGCGCTGGCCACGATGCTCGCTCCGGTCGCGGCCGAGCTGTCAGTTCACACTGTCGCGTTGACTTCTGCCGACGAGATCATCGCGTTTGCCCGCGACGCAGCTGCCGAATTCGGCGGCCTCGATATGGTGATCAACGTGGTCGCCCTGGACGGTCATTCGCCCGGCGCTGACGCGCGGCTAGCTGACATCGAAGCACGGGTTTCGGATGTGCTGCTGAAGGCCTGTTTAGTTTCGCGTGTCGCCGCCAACCGCATGCGCATGATGATGAAGGACGGCGTGATCCTGACGGCCGCCACGCTGACCAGCGACGCGACCAGCACCGAGCGAGCGTTTGCCCAAGTGGTCCGGTCGACTTTGGCTGCGATGACACGACGCGAGGCCGAGGCCTGGGCCGACCAAGGCATCCGATTCAATGCGGTTGCGCCGGATGTGCTGAGCGTCGTTGCCAAGCCCGCATCAGGCCGCGAAGCCGATGTGGCACAGCTGGCCCTCTATCTCGCCGCTGGCAACGGCGAAGCTCTCTCTGGGTTGACCTTCGAACTCGGGCTCTTGAGCCCGCGCTAGATGACAAGCGGCAGGTGTCGATTGGGCGATGCGTGTCGCGCCTACGAGCCTTCAAGCGCGCAGCATTGGTTGCACAGCAGCTGCGGCCCGTGCAGCGCTGAGCCGCAGGGCCTGCCGCGATTGTGCCTCTGGGTCCGTTCCCCATTTTTCGATTTGCCATGTCTCGTCGATATGTGCGAGTGACCATGCGGCGTCGATGGAGAGCCGTTGCGCGCGCACTGCCAATGCGAGCACCGCTGACCCGGTTAGCGTTGTCAGGAGTGAAGTGGCGGCCAAGTCGAGTGTACAAGCCGTTGCCAAGCGCCCTTCCACGGCTTGCGCGATGCGCTCCTCCTGCGGGATCGGCATCAGCCCCGAAGTGCATTTGAAGGCGACCCCCAGCTCCGCCTCGGCCCATGCTAGAATCGGATCCCAGCCTGCGGCTTGCCGCGCAACTAGTTCAGCGGGACCGTCGGCGCGATAGCACAACAGGTCACTTAACGCGTAGCGGCCGATCTCGGCGGCGACCTCTATGCGGTGCTCCGCCACCGCGTCGATTGCAGTGAATATCAACGTCGTGAGTTGCATTGACGCCGGATCAAGGTCCGCGCCCTGTGCCGCCCACTCGGCAGCCATAGCTTCGGCTAATCCTCGTGTCGGCAGGACGAGGGACAATTTGCGCGGCGTTTTGAGCCTCCGTCCATCCAGCTGCACCCAGAATCCTGCGCTGTCGGCGACGACCGTGGCATCTTTGTAGAAGCGCTTGCGGCGCACCGGGGGCTCGCGCCCAAGTACTTTGGCGGCTCTTTGCGTGGCTGTTTGGGCGTGTTCGTCGTTGGCCATGTCGAGATCCAGGCGATTGCTCTTGACCGGTTCTAGACCGTCGCGCGACTTTGCGCATCTGCTCGCGCTTGCCACCAGCCCCGGGGCGGGGTTTGGTGACGCTACCACGCGTTGCGGAGTGCCTGACTCATGAACCATGATACCTACGACGATACCGTCATTGCCTCAGTCCTTTCAGGCGTCCGCACAGTTGCAATGGTCGGCGCCTCTGCCAACACCAGCCGGCCGAGCTATTTTGTGCTGAAATACCTCATCGCCAAGGGATATCGGGTATTTCCCATCAACCCAGGCCTCGCAGGCCAAGAGATTGCGGGCCAGAGGGTCGTCGGCTCTCTTGCGGAACTGGCCGCACCCGTAGACATGATTGACATCTTCCGCAATTCCGATGCGGCCCTTGAAGTCGTGCGCGAGGCTTTGCCACTCATAGGCAAGCTCGGGCTCAAGGTCATCTGGATGCAGCTGGGTGTGCGCCATGATCAAGCCGCTGCCGAGGCTGAAGCCGCAGGGCTTACCGTCATCATGAACCGTTGCCCCAAAATCGAATATGGCCGCCTGTCCGGCGAAATCGGCTGGCAGGGCGTGGCATCCGGTGTCATTTCTTCACGGCGGCCGTTGCTTGGCCCCGGGCTGCAGAGCCAGATGATCGGCAAACACTAAGCGTTACGGGACACCACACCATGTCACAGCCTGCCGCCCCGCCACCCGCCCAACGCCCGCCAATTCCGTCTGCAACGGTTCTCGTTCTGCGTGACGGTGCGGCCGGACTCGAAGTTTTCATGCTGGTGCGCAACCGGGTGGTCGACTTTGCATCTGGTGCGCTTGTGTTCCCGGGCGGCAAGAACGATCCGCAAGACGACGCAGTGGTATGGGCGCAGCTGGCGCCCGTCTCGGCCGCGCAGCCGCCGCGCTCCTATTGGGTGGCCGCCATGCGCGAGACGTTTGAGGAAACAGGCTTGCTGCTGGCCCATGGCAAAGATGGATCGCCTATCGATGCGAAGCGGGCCGCCACTTTGACAGCGGCCGCGCAGACCCAAGTATCAGGTGGGGCTCAATTGTTCGCTGACCTGATCGGCCGCGAAGACCTGATATTGGCCACCGAACGGCTGGTGCCGTTTGCTCACTGGGTGACGCCAGAAGCGATGCCGAAGCGGTTTGATACGCATTTCTTTCTGGCTGCAGCACCAAAGGGACAGATTGCCGCTCACGACGGCAGCGAGACCGTGGAAAGCCTCTGGATCGCGCCGCGGCAGGCCATTGCAGACGGCGAGGCGGGCAAACGCACGCTCGTTCCCGCCACCACACTGAACCTCGAACTGCTGGCCAAATCGAGCAGCGTTGCCGAGGCATTTGCACACGCCCGTGCGCGGCGCGTGGTCACCGTCATGCCGACCATGCAAAAGACACCGGCGGGCATGCTCGTCTCCATTCCGGCGGAAGCGGGCTACGATACGACATCGGTGCTGGTTCCACGTCCAAGCCCGGCCTGAACAGGTTCGCTGGACTGGCGGATTATCTTTTCAGCATTGCGTGATTTGGGCGCAATCAAGCCTGTGTGGCCGAGCGCAAATCAGTTACGGTGTTTCGATATGGTCGATCGAGGCACACATGCTTATGTCCCGCCGTGTGCCGCCCACTCGGGCAGAGTTTGTCAGGTTAGCGCTCTGGCCGCGCCAGAGTTGGCGCCGCTCGTTCCGGTACAGCTATCTCAGATTGGCGCGCTTGCAAGCCCGCCCCCGTCAGATCGCTCTGGGCGCGGCCGCGGGCGTCTTCGTTGCGGTTTTGCCGATCCCCGGGTTGCAGTTGCTTGCAGCAGCGGCGTTGGCTTGGCTTGTGCGCGGTCATTGCGGTGCGGCTTTGCTCGCCACGTTTGCTGCCAATCCCGTTACCTATCCGTTGATCTGGATTGCTTCATACGTCCTTGGCGCAACGCTGCTTGGCACGCCGGTGGCCGATGCTACACATGATCTCGATACGTTCACTGATATGGTGGCGCAGTCGCTCGCATCGCCGGCCATGATTTCAGCGGCATCTGCGTTGCCAACCGTGTGGCCGATCCTTGCAACACTGCTGACCGGCGCTGTTCCTTTGGGGATGGTCTCGGCTGGTCTGGCCTATGCTGTTGTGTGGCGGCTCCTGCGACGGCGCGCGGCACCCTTGACGAGCCTGCGAGCCTGGTCCCGCCGGACGGCCTAATGCCTACCAGAGCTGACTGGGCTCTTTGCCACCAAGGATCTCGGTCATCCGTCGCCGCACGCCAGGAACTGTGTCCGGCGGCATCGCATCTGGCGCGAAGAACCCGTGTTCGGCTACTTCAAAGCTGGGCTGCGGCACGCGCACCTGCTCAAATGCACGCACCACGAAAAGCACAACGTGATCACCGCGGAACGCGGCGCTGTTGTTGAAGATGCCATGCAAGCGCGGTGTTTCGCGCGCAACGATACCAGCCTCCTCTTCGAGCTCACGCACGGCCGCATCGCGCACGGTCTCGCCGATTTCGACGCCGCCACCGGGAAAATGCCAGCCTGGCCTGTAGCCGTGCCGGATGAGTAGCACACGCCCCGCCGCATCAATCACGCAGACTTGCCCACCCAGCGTCATGGCGCGCGTCATCCGCCAACGCTTCTGCAGCAGCCAACGGACAGGAGACCGGCGATGGGGCACGTGATCGATGGGTACGGGTGCGGTCATAAGAGCTAAGTCTCGATGGGGCATGCGGTGACAGCTGTGGCCACGCACCGCCTATCGCTTTCGCCCTTGATTTGGCAAGGACGCTCAGCGCTCCTTACAAGGGTTGGTAACGTGTCAGACTTGGCGATATCAGGCGATGCCCCCTTCGTGCTCGCTCATTTGTCAGATGTGCATCTCGGCCCGTTACCGCGGTTGCCGCTGGCGCTGGCTAACGCGAAACGACTGGCAGGAACACTCAATTGGTATCGCAACCGCCGTCACATCCATCGACCGGAGGCGGCGGAGGCGGTGGCACGCGATGTCGTGGAGCAATGCCCGGACCATATTGCGGTGACAGGCGATTTGACGAACATCGGCTTGCCAGAAGAAATCGCCCGCAGCGCCGCTTGGCTCGGCAGGCTCGGGGCGGCAGTCCACGTCAGCGTTATTCCAGGCAATCATGATATCTATTCAACTGTGCATGGCCGCCGGCTTGGCGTGGCTGCGCTAGCGCCTTGGGCGCCGCACTTTGCGCCCTGCGATCTTGGCCGGCAGCTGCAGGGGCGGGAGGCGTTCCCATTCGTCCGCATGTTGGCTAAGGGCAGGATGCGCATTGCTCTCATCGGGCTCAATTCTGCGGTGGAGACGCCGCCGCTCATCGCAACGGGCGCGCTCGGCCGTGCACAACGTGATGGTCTTGTGCGGCTGCTTCAACAGACTCAGAGCGCGGGTTACGTGCGGGTGGTGATGTTGCATCATCCGCCATTGCCAGGGCTCGCGACGCCCAGTCATTGCCTAACAGATGCCGATCAGTTGACCGAGGTTCTCAGAGCAGAGGGCGCCGAATTGGTTCTGCACGGCCACAATCACCGGCGCATGATCAACACGCTGGCTGGCCCGGACGGCGTCATTCCCATCGTTGGTGTGCCGTCGGCGTCTGCGATGCGCTCTCATCGTAGCGAACCACTGGCGCGGGCGCATTTCTTCGAATTTCGTGCAGGCCAAGGAGCGCGCCCGCACATCACGCTGGTGGCGCGCGGATTTACGGGGCGCGGCTACCCTATCACCGAGCTGGAGCGCATGGCCCTCACATAAAGTGTTCGGTGCGCCTACACCGGCAATGGCACGCCAGCTACCGGAAATGTTTCGCGCTGCCGCTGGGCGACGGTTTCGAGATCGAAGTTGGCGATGGTTTCGTTGAACAGGCGGTACCAGTTGGCGCGTGCGCCCAGATGCAGAAATACACCCCCAAGGCCAATCGCGGCTCGGTCCATGAACACGAACTCGCGTGGCACCTTCACGGGGCCCTTTTCTTTCAAGGCACGGTGCACTTCGCCCATTTCGCGGCGGCCGTACTCGCCGGGTGGCACATCCTCGGCGATCTTGCGCTCGCGGTCGTCGAGGAGCGGACCATAGATGAACTTGGCCCAAACGTTCATAACGTCGATCAGGTCATTGCTCAGGCCCTCGAAACCCCAGGTTTCATAAGCATGCACGACGCGTGGCCGGTCATTCTCAAGCAGCCCGCGATAGAGGTCGACTACGCCGCCGACGAACTTCGGCGGGAATGTGCGAATGCAGCCGAAATCGAGCAGGTTGAGGCCAAGCGGAACGCCGCTCTCATCGGTGCACACGGTGTAATTACCGAGGTGCGGGTCACCGTGGATGACGCCGTAGTGCGAGAACGGAAACCACCAGGCCTGGAACATGGCCAGTGCAATTCTGTTCCGGTCCTCCAGGGGCGCTTGCTTGAATGACAGCACCGGCTTGCCCTCAAGCCAGGTCATCGTTAGCAGGCGTTTTGTTGACAGCTCGGGCAATACTTCCGGAATCCTAATATCGGAGCGAGCTTTGAAAAGCGTTCCATACAGCCGCATGTGACCCGCTTCGAGGGCGTAGTCGAGTTCCTCGCGCAAGCGCGCCGAAATTTCTTCCGAAATGCCGGCCGTATCGATGGCGCGATCCATGCGTGCGTGCAAGGCGAACACAAGCTTCAGCTGATTGAGATCGGCTTCGACGGCCGACTGCATGTCCGGATACTGCAGTTTTACTGCCAAGGCGCGGCCATCATGCGCTGTCGCCTGATGTACTTGCCCCAACGACGCGGATGCTGCCGACTCTGGGCGTAAAACTTGCAAATCGCTTGGCCCAGTCAGGCCCGAGTTCTGCAATCATCCGCCGTCGCACAAAGGCTGGCCCCATGGGTGGCGCTTGCGACTGGAGTTGGGACAGCTGCGCTGCATACTCTTTGGGCAGCGCCTCAGGGATTGTCGAAAGCAGCTGCGCTACCTTCATGATCGGACCTTTAAGCCCACCAAGCGCGGCGGCCAACTCGCCAGCCATCTGCGTGTCGTTGCGCTCCATGCCGAATAGGCGCTGGCCGGCAACTTTAGCCGCGATCGCACCGACGTTGGTGCCGACCTTCACGTAGCGCGCGGCGCGGGCCGACAGGCGGTTCTGTTCGTCATCGTTCACGGGCACAGTGCTCACACCTGGATCGAAGTCTATTGCGCTCGCTGAACGCGTTGTGCCCTGCGCGCAATGCGGCATGGTCGCGACGCGATACGCGGTTGGCGCGAATATTTCTTCACGCCTTGTCAACCTTAACGCAGCCTTAACCGACCTTGCTCCAATGTGAACGCAATCGGCGCCGTTTGGATCTCACTAACCATCCCGCGCCGGGCCAGGCCGTCCTCCTCGTTTTGTGTAAGGGTGTCCCCATGATCACTGCTATCCAGCATTCCGTACAGGTCTTCGCCAACCTTGTCGTCGCCTCAACGATGGGCCTCAGCCTCGCCATTGGCGTCGCAGGTGCCTTCCAGCAGCGCTTTCCGCTTGACTGTGCTGCCTGCCATGCGTCTTCCACACCTTCCCTGACGTCGGCGATCAGGGCGCCGCTGATTTCTGGCGAGCGCGAACTAGTTGCAGTTTCGACTGTCACAGTGCAGGGGCGAGGTTTCCGATGGACCTTCGTCCCTGCTTTTTGTAGAGCCTTATTTACCGAGGTTCGGCAGCTTTGGCCGTGTACGCAGGGAATCCTCGACGATCTTGACGATGGCCGCCCGTTCTTTGCCGATCAGCGGCAACCGAGGTGCACGGCACCTGTCATTCGACTTCGCGACGAGTGCTTCGACGAGCTTGATGTTTTGCACTAATTTGGCCGACACATCGACATCGAGCAGCGGCCGGAACCAGCGGTAGATGGCGCGCGCCTCATCCCAGCGCCCAGCCTGTGCCAGCTTCCAGATCGCCACCGTCTCGGCCGGGAACGCGACCACAAGCCCCGCCACCCAGCCGACTGCGCCCATCGCAAAGCTCTCCAGCGCCAGATTGTCGACGCCGGTGAACACCTGATAACGCGGCCCGGTCTTGTTGATGATGTCGGTGACACGACGAATGTTGTCAGAGCTTTCTTTGACGGCGGCGAACAACGGTTCTGTCGCCATGTCAGCCAGCATGTCCGGGGTGATATCCACGCCGTAGGCGGGTGCATTGTTGTAAATCATCACCGGCAGGCCACCGGCCCGCGCCACGTCGGTCATATGCCGGATGGTCTCGCGCCGGTCGGACTTGTAAGGCAGTCCCGGGAGCACCATGAAGCCTGCAGCCCCCGCCTTGGCGCCGGCCTCGACGAGGCGGCAGGCATTACGCGTCGAGCCATCCGAGATGGTCAGCAACACGGGCAGTTTACCCGCAACTGACTTGGCGAGTTTCACGCTTTGGATCTTTTCGGCCGCGTCCAAGGTCGAGGCTTCCCCGAGCGAACCGCAGACAATGAGACCATCGACGCCAGCGTCCACCTGCAGCTTCCAGCAGCGCGCCATCTCCTTCTCATCCAGCGCACCATCCTCGGTGAACTTGGATGTAACGGCGGGAAAGATGCCAGTCCAACGGGTTGAGGCGGCGGCTGGGGCGGCGGTGCCGGATTTTGCGGCCGTGGCGGCTTTGGGTTTTGTTGCCATGTTGGGAGCCCTTGAGCGTGTTCGAACAGAAGCCAGCGGGTATAGTGGGTGTCTCACCTGCCAGAAGCAAGCGTTGACCCGGAGGGTGCAAGTAACATTTTGGGTTCGGCGCTCTAACCCGAATCGCAATTTCCGGCCTTCGGGAGGGGCTTCGCGGCGATAGCGCCTGAGGACTGTGCACCGATCCCATGAAGACACTCTTGGCCAGGACCGTGGATTGCCGGTATGCGCGGCGTTGTGCGATCCTTAAGGCAGTGCTTCTTATGGGCGGAGGCTGGCTGGACTGCCTGCCGAGAGGCCTCGAGGAGATTGATATGGCACAGAATACCGTTCCCACCGTATTGCCGACCGCGCCTGGCCAGACGCCGTCTGCCACCGGCGCCGCCACTGGCTACATGTCCGGCTTCGGCAACAGCTTTGAGACGGAGGCGCTAGCGGGCGCGCTGCCCGTCGGCCGCAACAGCCCGCAGAAATGCCGCTTCGGGCTTTATGCTGAGCAACTGTCGGGCTCGCCGTTCACCGCACCACGCGCGAGTAACGAGCGGTCGTGGCTCTACCGCATCCGGCCGTCTGTCAAACACTCAGGTAAATTCAAGGGTGCCGGCAAAGGACTGTGGCGCACGGGACCGTGCGTGGAGATTGAACCACCCATCGGGCAGATGCGCTGGTCGCCGACGCCCTATCCGAAGACCGCGACGTCGTTTGTGCAAGGCATTCACACGATGACCACCTGCGGCGACGCGGCGACGCAGACCGGTATGGCTGCACATATCTACGTCGCGACGCGGTCAATGACCGACGAAGTGTTCTGGAACGCGGACGGTGAGTTGCTAATCCTGCCACAGGACGGCCGCGTTCGCTTCGTGACCGAGTTTGGCATTATTGATGCGGCGCCGGCGGAACTTGTTGTGATCCCCCGCGGGGTGAAATTTCGCGCCGAACTGCTGGATGGCACGGCGCGCGGCTACATCTGCGAGAACTACGGCGGTGCGTTCACATTGCCCGAGCGCGGTCCGATCGGCGCCAATTGCCTGGCCAACGCGCGGGACTTCCTCACGCCGGCCGCCGCCTACGAAAACCTAGACAGCAAAACGCAACTGACAGTGAAATGGTGTGGCGGGATGTGGACTACGGAGCTGGCGGCCTCCCCGCTCGACGTGGTGGCCTGGCACGGCAATTACGCGCCTTACAAATACGACATGCGCCGCTACTCGCCGGTCGGCGCCATCGGTTTTGATCATCCCGATCCGTCGATTTTCTCGGTGCTATCGGCACCGTCGGAAACGCCAGGCTCGAATAACGTGGATTTTGTCATCTTCCCGGAACGCTGGGCGGTAGCAGAAAATACGTTCCGGCCACCTTGGTATCATCGCAATATCATGAGCGAGTTTATGGGCCTCATCTACGGCCAATATGATGCCAAGCCCCAGGGCTTCACGCCGGGTGGCATAAGCCTGCACAACTGCATGCTGCCACACGGGCCAGATGCGGAAGCCTTCGACAAGGCATCAAACACAGAACTCACACCGCACAAACTGACCAACACCTTGGCCTTCATGTTCGAAACCCGCTTCCCCCAGCGCGTGACACGCTACGCAGCTGAGCTGCCGACGTTGCAACCGGAGTATGCGGAATGCTGGCAGGGGCTGGACAAGATGTTCGACCCGACGGGCGTGTGAACCGGACAAACCGACCGCATGCCCCAGCGGTGACTGTCCGGCATCATCTGATCACAGGGAGCAAAGGTGCCTTTCGGCGATTGACTTACCTACCTCCCGGCCCCCATCCTCAATTGACAAGAAGGTGCCAACGCTCGATCGGCGAGTGAATGGCACGCACGTTCACGGGAGGATGGCATGTCATCACGTCTCATTTCGCGGCGGAGCGCACTGGGCGCTGCGTTGGTTTTGGCAGTTGGCGTAAGTAGTGCGCACGCGCAGGGCAAGAAATTCTCGTTCGCCTATGATCAACCTAAGACGACCGCCTACGGTATCGCCGCCGAAACGTTCAACACCAAGCTGATGGAACTCTCCGGTGGCAAATTGGGGATCGATCAGTTTCCCGGCGGTCAGCTTGGCAACGAGCCGCAGACGCTGCAGAAACTGCGCACCGGCGATATCGACTTCATCATTACTTCGACGGCCAACGCCTCGACGGTGGCGCCGCAGTCGGGCGTGTTTTCGCTGCATTACATCTTCCGCGACGAGGAGCATCTGGCGAATGTGCTTGCCGATCCGGGTATTGTAACAGCCTACCGCACGATGATTGCGGAGTTGGTGCAGGGCGCACGTGTAATGGCGTTGATGACCATGGGGCTGCGCAACATTTACTCCAAGAAGGAGATCAAATCGATCGACGACTTGAAGGGCGTCAAGATCCGCGTTCAGGCGACCAAGACCGAGGATACGCACTTCCCAGCTTATGGCACGCAGACTGTGCACATGCCGTTCGGCGAGGTCTACACGTCGCTGCAGACGGGCGTGATTGCTGCGGCAGAGAACGGCGTCAATGTCTACCTCTCCAACAAACACTACGAAGTCGCACCGATCCTCTCGATGACCGAGCACGAGGCCAACAACAACTGCGTCTGGGTCAGCGACAAGACGTGGAATGCGCTCTCGGATCAGGAAAAGGGCTGGGTGCAGGCCGCCGCCGACGAGATCGGCAAGACGGTGCCGCGGAAAGCTCTGGCGCTTGAAAAGGAGTCAGGTGAGCGGCTGAAGAAGCTCGGCGTGAAACTGGTGCCCGTCGACAAGTCGGGACTGATGGCGGCGGCGAAACCGATCCAGGATTCGCTGGCCAAGGAGCTAGGCCCGCACGCGACGAAGATTTTGGAACTCGTCCGCAACGTGAAGTGACGCGCTGGTCGTAGTGGAATGCGGTCCTGGTGGCCGGTTCTGCTGCGCCCACCGGTTCGCACGGCGTGGTTTCGGCCACGGCGTGACACTGCACGTCTGTCGCCGCCCCCATTATGGAGCGTGTCGCCTTGTCCCCATCGTTTGTCGTTCCGCGCGACCGCCACCTGAAATGGCCGTCGCTCGATTGGCTCGAAGCTCTGCTCTATATTTTGTGTGGCGTTTGCATCATCGGGTTTTCGCTGTGCGTGCTGGCCGACGTTACCAGTCGCGAGCTAGGCCGCCCCTGGCTGTGGCTGCAGCAATTCACAACGGGCTTCTTTGCATGGGGCGTTTTCATCGGCATGGCACTCGCGTCGCGACGCAACGATCACATGTATCTGGCCGAAATTGTTCAGTCGCTGGAGGGCAGCAAGCGCCGCAACCTCGAGGTCTTCTCGCGGCTGGTGGTACTTGTCGTAGCGCTGTTTCTGGTCGTCTTCGGCTGGTCCAATTTCCTCAATGATATGGGCAGCTTCCGCATGCCTTCGCTGATCCCGCTCGGGTACTACACCGTCAGCGTGCCGATCGCTGGTGCATTGGTGGCACTTTTCCAGGTCGAGCAGATCGTCAATGGACTGAAGAACGGTTTCCCTGATCCGGTTGCCAGCACGGAGCAGGCCGCGTCATGAGCAATGGCTTCATTATCCTGGTCATGGCGAGCTGCTTTCTCGGCTTCGGCTATCTCGGCGTGCCGGTGGTGTTTTCGATCACCGCCGGCGTACTGGTGGCCGCCGCGCTGACCAAGATTTCGTTTGGGTCCATCGTTGGACAATTGTTTCACGGCATAGACGCGGAAGCGCTGCTCGCCATCCCGTTCTTCCTGCTGGTAGGCGAACTGATGACGGCCGCAAACGTGACCACGCGGATGATCACCTTGGCGCAAACGCTGGTCGGCCACCTACGTGGCGGCTTGGCACAAGTCGTCACCGTGTTCAGCATCTTCTTTGCCGGCATTTCGGGATCATCGACCGCCGACGTTGCTGCCTTGGCGCGGACCGTCGGGCCGGAGATGGACAAGGAGGGCTACGATCGCGCCTTCACCGCTGCACTGATTGCGTCCGCGGCCACTATCGCCAACCTGATCCCACCCAGCATTATGGCCGTGGTCTACGGGGCCACCGGCAACGTGTCGATTGGCGGTTTGTTTCTCGCTGGCGTCGTGCCAGGACTGATGGTCGGCGCCGGATTGATGATCTACAGCTACTTTTTCGGCCCGCCCGGCATCATGCGCCCGCGCGCGACGCTCGGTCAGTTCAGCGAAGCGACCAAGGCGGCCGCGCTGCCGCTTGTCATCCCGATCATCATTATGGGCGGCATTCTGACGGGTTGGTTTACGCCCACCGAAGCGGGGCTCGTGGCCGTTACCTACATCGTCTTCTTCCTGATCCCGATCATGAACCGTGGGCATCTGAAGAACCTGCCACGCGACTTCGCCAACGTGGGCTTGATGTATTCGATCCCACTTGCCGCCGTTGCCGCAGCGTCAGCGTTCGGGTGGATGCTGGCATTTTTGAAGGGCCCCGAAGTGGTGTCCGGCTGGATCGCGGACTTTGCGGGGCCGAACGCCGTCATCATCATGCTGCTGCTGGTGGTGCTGTTCGTGATCGTCGGGGACTTTGTTGATGCGGTGCCGGCCATCATCATCTTCATGCCAATCCTCAACGCGCTGGCTGAGCTTGGCAGCATTCACCCCGTGCATATGGGCGTCACCATCATCACCACGCTGGCGTTTGGGTTGATAACACCGCCCTATGGGATAACGCTGCTGATGTCGTCGAAGTTTGTCGGGGTCGGCTTCATGGCGGCGGTCAGGCGATCGTTGCCGCTTTACATCGTGTTTTTCACGACGATCCTGTTCTGCGTGTTCTTCCCGCGCGTCGTGCTGTGGCTGCCAAAGACGCTGCTGCCGGAGTTGGTCGGCTGTTTCAAAAACCCAAGCGGCCCGGGCCATATCTGCCCGCAGTTCTGATGGACCCATTCGCATCGGTGCCTTATTGTCTTGTCAAAAGACCGGCATCAGAATACTGGCCACGGCGACCTGCCGTCCGGCCGTTCATACCCCTTGGTCACATCGGACGGCGATTTCTGACTTGTGACCTCGTTGGAGACGTAAGCGACCATGGCACCTCTCAGACGCTTGCAACGCGGCGGCCTCGATCTGTCGATCAATGATCCCTTCGAGCGGGACATTGAATACATCTACGATGAGATCTTCGTCGGGAAAGCTTATGACCATCCGCGGATTAAGTTGCGCCCGGGTGCGACGATCATCGACGTTGGCGCCAACGTTGGATTGTATACGATTTGGGCGGCACAAAATTATAGCCCGCGGACGATTGTTGCCTACGAGGCGAGCCCAACAACGTATGAGTGCCTTGCAGACAACGTGAAGCGCCTTGTTGCGAGCGCGACGACGACGGCGACCTGCTGCAACAATGCCGTTTCCTTTGAAGCAGGACGGGACTTGATCTTGCATCAACCGCCGTGGAACTCGGGGCTCAGCACAGTTCTTGACGGCTCGCAGCTGCCCTGGGTCGATGAACTGCGGGCGAAGGGGGAACTGTTGACCCACACAGTACCCAGCACGACAGTCTCGCACGAGATGGCCTCAAAAAGCCTGGGTACAGTCGATCTGTTGAAGATCGACGTTGAGGGATACTTCATGGAGGTCCTGCAGGGCATTGCGCCGCTGGACTTTGTTAAGATCCGGAACATCGTGCTGGAAGCAGAATACACTGAGGCACTCGGACACACGGCCGACAGCTTGAGCAAACTGCTGCGCGACAAAGGCTTCGAGGTTGAGGCCAAGGACGCCGCGCAGATCATGATTTATGCGTGGCGCAGCTGATCAGCGCTAGCCGGGCTGAAGGCCCTATTCACACACGCGGTGCGTACCGTCTTTGCCGTGGCGGGCGAGGTCGAGATGAAAGTGGTCTGCGTGGAAGCTGTTGGCATTCGGGCCGAGGACGGTGGTGAACATCTCGCAGGCGCCACGGTGGACGGCGCGGAGGAACGCGCGCTCGCCCTCGCCGCCATGCCAGCCACTTTTCACGGTCAGCAAACGACCGTCGGCGAGATGGAAGCCTGAAATGTCGATGGCGTTGGCGTGGCCATGTTCGGAGAGCTTGGAACCGGAGACGCCGTTCATGGGCCGGCAAGCGTATGACGCCGCGACTTTCAGCTCGACGAGCGGCGTATAGAGATAGCGCTGCGCGGCGGGCTCGACGACTTCGGTGACCCAGCGGTCAACGGTGGGGATCATCTGGCATTGGAGTGTGGCTGCGGGTGCGAGGCGCACGCGGCCGGAGATTGTTCCGGCCATATCGTAGGGCTTGATTGCACCACAGACACTGGGGCCACCAAGCGCGGCACGCGCTGTGAGAAACGGCGACTTGGCGAGGTTGGTGCTGTCGAGACACGCGCGTTCGGCTTGCCCGCGCCAGGGCTCGTCCTTGGCGATAAACGTGGGGCCACTGGTGCACGCCGCCACGAGGACGGGCACGATGGCCGCAACAATCAACGCATACCGATACACACGCATTCGTGGACGATGCCGGAGGTTTGGTAAAGAAACGGTGAACGCTGCTGTGCCGCCGAACATGCGTAGACGGGCATTCCGGCGCTATTGCGCTCGGATCGCGGCGGGATTGGGCTGGGCGCAGCCGCTTCGAGCGGCCGGCACTTCGTCGAACCGGAAGGACTGTTTGTGCAATGCAGCAGATATTCACGCCCTAGTTGTACACAGGCCGAATCAGGTGGCCGCTACGCATCTGGCAAGGTGCGGCGGCACCGGTTATACAAAATCATGTTGTGTGCGTATCAGCGTTCGAATGGTTCTGGGATGTAGGCGTACCGACGGACCGCGTAGTGAACGCCAATTACACAGGCTCCCGCACTGAGTGACTGAAGCTCGTCCCTGGTGGTAACGCCAGGATCGAGCGGCAGAACTCGGGCGGGAGTTGTGCGTTGTGGAGACTGTTTGCCGAAGTGCGCACGATGCTGGTTTGCGGTTGCTGATGCCTATGCCGGCACGCCTGCTTATCACGCTTTTCTCTGGCATTTTACCACTGGCACTTCGACATTGTGGCGTTTTGCTTGGTGCCTTCAGCGACCTTCTGGCAGAGTTGCGCAAGGTTCGCGCTGCCGGCTTTGTCGGCCGCCGCGGCGATCCACGACGCGCGCAACTGAGCGGCGGTTTCCTGCAATCTGGTGCGGCGTTCAGGACGCTCGATCGTCGCGATGCAGGCTTCGTACTTCGCTAGGAATGCATCGCAAACCGGGACACCGATTTTGTCTTGTGCCCACGCATTGCTGTCCAACGCGAGTTGGCAGCCCACTGCCAGTGCGCATGCGAGACGAAACCCGTTGGTCATTGCGCGCTCCCGGCGCTGGAAGTTTAGTCTTTCAACTTGAGCGACTTGATGCTCTGCCGAAAGCTGACAAACCACAGATCTTTGTCGGCACGCGGCGCAATGCCGATAAACCGCACGTAACCGCCAGACGCTTGCGGGATCAGGAATTGATACAGCGCGCGCGGCTCTGCGGTTTTATCCGCCTCCGCCGTCGCCGTAAGTTCGATACCCTTATGCGGGCCAATGGTTTTTACCGCTGGACTGCCCTCAAGCGCGATGTTGCGGTGCCCTGCTAGGCTGCTGACGCCTGCGACCGCGATTTGCGCGGGCTTTGCAACCGCATCGTAGGACATAGACGCCGCAATGATAATCGATGGCGATAACGAGCCCTGTTCTCCTTGCTTGCCATCGACGGTCCAGATCTGTGTCTGTCCGTAGGTCAGTGACCGCTTCAAGGATGCGCTATCGACGAGCGTCGCGACCGGGGGTAGCTCCGCCTTGGTGGACACCAGACGCGCTGATGCAAGAAAAGTCTCGATCTCACGCTCGGTGACGGCGCCCGAACTGAGGAGCGGGGTCGGCACGTTGCCGGACACCATCCCGGTTGCCCCGGCGGTTGCAAAGATCATTACAAATTTCTGCATCAAGCCCTTGGGCGATGTCTGCGCGAACCGGCGATAGAGATAGCGGTCACCGCGCGCCAAAATTCCCTCACGCGGATCCAAGAAGCCGCGCTCCTTTAGCGACTCCGGCGTGAAGCCTTCACGCATCTTATCGAAGGCTTCGGCTGGCATGTCGCTGATGACGAAGGAGATCTCGCGCTTTTCGTCGTAGAAGCCGACGAAGCGGGGCGCGGTTCGGAACGCTTTCGGGAGATCCATCACGACACGGCTGCCGGCGGCCTGGAGCGGTTGCAGGGCGGATCCGGATTGTGTGATTTTGCCGGCCGATTTCTCAGCCGACTTCGGCGGATCTTTGGCAAGCGCACCGCACGGCGCCCCAAGAAACGCGGCGACAAGCGCTAGCACCGCGGGTCGAGACCTGTTGTTGAATATCAGCATGGCGCGCCACTTTCTCGCTCACGTGGGCAGTGCGGCGTTCACGCCCGGTCGATCCCCAATTGCCGTTTTGCTTGATCACGCAGGATGTCAATGGGTTTCAGCTTGCCGTCGACCTGGATGTGCCAGAACGTCCAGCCATTGCAGGCTGTCTTGCCTTGCACTTCGGCGCCGAGCCGATGGATAGAGCCGCTCGCACCGGCTGCGGCACGCGATTTCGCTGCTGCTGTTTCCAGCATCAGCGTGCCGTCGGCACGCACTTCGGCCCAGACGCGTCCCCGCTCGTCCCACAGTTTCGTGCCGGGTTCGAGAATGCCAAGTTCGATGATCTGGCCGAAGGCCACGCGAGGTTCGGTGCGTTTGGAGCGTGCGGTTTCCAGGGCGTCGGGTGCGAGTGGCTGGACGCGGGCGATGCGTTCGGTGGCTGCCGCCACGTAGTCTGCATCGCGCTCGATGCCGATCCACTGCCGGCCGAGGCGCTTGGCGACGGCCCCGGTCGTGCCGGTGCCAAAGAAAGGATCAAGCACGATGTCGCCGGGCTTGGTGGAGGCGAGGATCACGCGATGCAGCAGTGCTTCCGGCTTCTGGGTGGGGTGCGCCTTGCGGCCGCCGTCGTCTTTTAAGCGCTCGGGACCCGAGCAGATCGGGATCAACCAATCAGAGCGCATTTGCAGGTCGTCATTGAAGGCCTTCATGGCTTCGTAGTTGAAGGTCGGCTTGGCTTTTTGGTCGCGTGCCGCCCAGATCATCGTTTCGTGCGCATTGGTGAAGCGCTTGCCGCGGAAATTCGGCATCGGGTTGGCTTTGCGCCAGATGACGTCGTTCTGGATCCAAAAGCCAAGGTCTTGCAGGGCCGCTCCGACGCGGAAAATGTTGTGATAACTGCCGATGACCCACAGCGCGCCGTTGGGCTTGAGAACTCGCTGCGCTTCGGCGAGCCAGGCGCGGGCGAACGCGTCGTATTCAGCGAAGGACGCGAACTTGTCCCAGGCCTGATCGACGCCATCGACACGGGTGTCGTTGGGACGCAGCAGATCGCCGGCGAGTTGCAGGTTGTAGGGCGGATCAGCGAAGACGAGATCGACGCTGGCGTCTGGCAGCTTGGCCAACTGGGCAAGGCAGTCGCCGGAGATAATGCGATTGGTGGTGAGCGGCTGGATCGGGGCGGCTGGTGCGCGAACGGATGGCTTTTTGCTGCTCGACTGCTTCAAACCACGCATTGACGCGAACTCCACGCAAAACACACCCCGTCGGGGCACGCATACCCTCGGCCATCGTCTTGCCTGCGGCAAGCGTCCGCCGCCGCGACAGTGCGAGAGCAGGGTTAATGGACCGTTAGTGACCGTGCTTGCACTAGCCATCAACCATGGCGAACGAAGGGCGAACGTTGACAGCGCAACTTGTTGGCATCGTCGGTGCGGCAGCGATGGCTAGTTGACCGCGCCTGCACAATCGGCAAGTTCGCAGCTTCGGGATCCATGGGGAAGCATTCATGTCTAAAGCAATTCTGGCACCAGCGGCCGTTCTTGTTCTCTGGTCGCTTATCGTACTGCTGTGGATGGCGGCGACACGGGGCCGCGGCCTCAAAACAGTCTCTCGCGAAAAAATGCGCGACTTGCCGCGCGTGGGCGGCCGGGGCGAGGATCTTCAGAAGGTGCTGCCGCAAAGTGCCAACTGGGCGTCGCACAATTACACGCATTTGATGGAACAGCCGACGTTGTTTTATGCGGTGGTGATGATCCTGGCGCTGGTTGGCCAGGGGAATGGGCTGAACGTGCAGCTTGCCTGGGGTTACGTTGTGCTCCGCATTCTGCACAGCCTGTGGCAGGGCCTCGTCAACACGGTCCCTGTGCGCTTCGGATTATTCATTCTATCGACCCTGTGCCTTATTGGACTTGCAATTGGTGCAGTGCGCGCCACGCTGCTATAGGGCGTACAGCTGTAGCATTTGCGCCTCAGATGTAGCGCCTTATCGGCACATGAGGCGCGCTGCCCACAAATCCCCACATATGACTGATGTTCCAGGACGGATGGATTGGCCCCAGTGGCGACTTCCTCTAAGGTATTGGCATGTCCCAAAGACCTCACAACCGGATACGCCCAGTGATGCACGCGCACCGCGCCATCAACGGATTAACGCTGGCTGCGCATCCGCGCGGCCTGCGCGCGACGCTCGGCTTAGCAATGGTGTTGGTGGTTGCAGCGACCGCGCAGGGCTGCAGTGTTTCCAATTCGCCGCTGACCAACGCTCCGGCAGGCACCGCTGGATCTAAATCGGCAAAGGCAGTCCCTGCCCCGGCACCCGCCGACGCTGATAACGGCAGCCTCGCACTGAACGCACCGTCGACGCCGATCGGCGAGCCAGGGGCACCACCGCGCGCACCCGTGAAAGTCGGACTAATCTTGCCACTGACGGGCGCTGGCCAGGCGGGCATCGTTGCCGAGAGCATGAAAATGGCGGCGGAGTTGGCACTGAAGGATGTGCAGGCCAAGCACGTGCAGCTCGTTGTCCGCGACGACAAGGGCACGCCCGAAGGGGCCATGGCGGCGGCCACTGATGTTATCAATGAAGGCGCGGAGATTATTCTCGGGCCGCTGTATGCGCGCTCGGTGTCGACGGTGTCGGCGATCGCGCGCAGCAAAAATGCACCGGTGATTGCATTCTCGAACGACAAACAAGTCGCGAGTTCTTCAACGCATCTGCTGAGTTTCCTGGCGGGCCCCGAGGTGGTGCGGGTGGTGTCGTATGCGGCACAGAAGGGCAAGCGGCGGTATGTGGCGCTGATTCCCGATGATGCCTACGGTAAGCTTGTCGAGCCGAGTTTCAAGGAAGCAGTGGCGCGCCACGGTGGCGTGGTCGTCGCGTCACATAACTATCCAGCGGATACGGGTGGACGCGTGGCCGGGCTGCTCGCCGTCGTGAAGGCGCTTAAGGATGAGATCCGCGGCATTGAGGAACACGGCGAGCCGGTGGATGCTATTTTCATTCCGGGTGGTGAGGAAACTGTGCAGTTGTTGGGGCCACTGCTGCGGCAAGCGGAAATCGACACCAAGCGGATCAAGGTGATCGGCACTGGCGCGCTGGACACGCCCAACGCGGGGCGCGACGACGTGTTCGTAGGTGCGTGGTTTGCAGCGCCAGATCCCCGTGGTTTCAAGGATTTTGCCGAGCGCTTTGTGAAAGCGTATGGCCGCAGCCCGCCGCGCATCGCGACCTTAGCCTATGACGCGGCCAGCCTGACAGCGGCGCTGGCGACTGGCCCGGATGGAGCGCGGTTTATTCCATCGGCGTTGACGCGGGCTAGCGGCTTCAATGGTGTGGACGGCCTGTTCCGCTTGATGAGCGACGGAGTGACCGATCGCGCGCTCGCCGTCCTGGAGGTGCAGAAATTCGGTGCCACCGTGATCGATCATCCGGTCCGCACGATGGATGGTGCGTCGGCAGCGGCATCTGGCGCTGTGCCGGGTCCAAGCTCGCTGCTCGAACCGGTCGGGGCGACAGTTCCATCGCGGGGCGGCGTGACGCGGATCAATTGATCCAGTGCAGTCAGTTAAGTGCGAGAATCGCACGCCCGCAGCCCGCGAGATGCGGGATGCGGGCTTGTTATCCGCGCCTTATCAGTAGCCGCGGCCGTCCCAGACGCAACGGCCGAAGCGGTGGCTGAAATGACGCCGGAAGCCACAACCGTCGCGGACGACCGTGGCCATGGACGCTTCGTCTTGGCTGACAATGCGGGGGGCCGGCACGGCCTGCGCTTCGACAGCTAGCGATGCGGCCAGTGTTCCAACTAGCGGCGACGGCGAGAAGTGCTTTGCGCATGCGATCTCTCCCTATGGGGACGGTGGTGACGACTTCAGGCGATGGCTGCCCCCGTTACGAGAGTCATCCTTCCGCCCGACAGGCGGTAAACGGAGACTGAGGCATACTTCCCGTCGCTCGGGCAAGACTATCGCAGCTGGCTATCCACCGCTTTTGAGCTTACCGGCCATGACGCCGATCGTGCGTTGGTAGACCTCGGCGCGGTTCCAGTCGGCGAGCACGTTGTAGTTGGCCGAGCCTGGCTCCCAACCCTGGCCGGCGCGCCAGCCGTGGCCTTTTAGGAAGTTGGCGGTCGACGCGAGGATGTCGGGCACGCTGCGGACCAGATCGCGGCGGCCGTCACCGTCGAAGTCGACGGCGTACTTCACATAGGGCGTCGGCAAAAACTGAGTTTGGCCAATTTCTCCGGCCCATCCGCCGCGCATATCGCTCGCACTCATGTCGCCCCGCTGGATGATGCGCAACGCGTCGAGCAGATGGCCGGTGAAGAAGGCCGAGCGGCGGCAATCATAGGACAACGTAGCAAGTGAGCGGACGATTGAATGCTTGCCGCTGCTATCGGCACCGTAGTTGGTTTCAAGGCCCCAGATGGCAATGATGATTTCCTTCGGCACGCCGAATTGCTTTTCCGCGCGTGCAAGTGTTGAGGCATGTGTCTGCATCAGGCTGCGGCCGCGATTGATCAGTGATGAGCTGACGCGGCGCGCATAGAACTGATCGAAGCTGAGCTTGAATGAGCGCTGCGAACGATCGAGACGCACCACATTGGCGTCGTAGCTGACGCCGGCCAATCCAGTGCTAATCGCGGATGCGCTGATGCCCGCCTTGGCGGCGTTGGCCTTGAAGGCCGTCAGCCAGGGCTCGAAGCTGCCGGCGCTGTCGCCACATTGCTGGGCGTGGGCGGTGATGGGCAGGGCAAGAGCAAGGGCCACAGCTGCGAGTGCGGGTCGGAAGCGGGTCAAGTGGCGGCGCATGTTGGTCCTCAATCGGTGAGCCTTGTGATGCCTCTTGCCTACTTGAAGACCGCGGCCCAGGCCATCGCGCGCGTGGCGCGCAGCCCAAACGAAATTTGGGCGATGCGAGTCCAACGATCTGATTTATATGGAAATTAAACATATTCAGAGTCATTTTCACACCCATCGACCAGCCGTTCTGTAAGGCGCCGCTGTCACCCCAGTTCGATATCACACCACACCGCGGCGTGGTCGGACGAGGCGTGACTCAACTCGGTGATTTCCGGATAGATGTCCCACAGCGTGCCGTTCTTGCCGCCCCATACGCCGCGCCGCCAGATGCCACCTTGGCTCATGCGTTCAAACATCTTCGGGCTGAGCAAGATGTAGTCGAGCTTTTGGTTGGCGTGGCCGTCTTTGTAGGTGCCTGGCCGGCCGCCGTCATCGAACTTGGGATGGGTGCTGGCATCGCGCAGATCAGTGTCGCGCAGCAGCGGTGCGAGCGTGTCAGAGCCGGGGCTGTCGTTCAAATCACCGGTGATGGCGATGTAGTCGGCGCCTTCTTTTTTGAGGCGCTCATAGATGGTGCGCACGGTCTCGGCCTGGATCCAGCGGCGAGCGTCGGAGGCGTCTTTAGCGCCGTAGCCCTGGCTTTTGAAGTGGTTGGCGAGGACCCACACCGTCTGCCCCGAGGGCGTCCATATGCCGAACTCAGGACAATCGCGGCTGAAGACGTGGCCGCCGGTAGGACCGAGATCATCGACATGACTGCGCATCCAGCCGACCTTGTAGCCGGGTTTGGTCATGAGGCCCACGTCGATGCCGCGCGTGTCATTGCCATCGACCAACATCGCTTCGGGATACGCTGTGCCGTTCACCGATGGCAGCAATTTATGCGAGAACTGCAGCAGGGCTGCGCGGCCCTCGCATTCGACGACGGTGAGGATGTCGGCGTTGATGTCGCGCACGACTTGAGCGGTGTTGCGCGTCGAGACCTCGTTGACGAGTTCGGTTTTCATTTCGAGCCAGCCGGTCCAGTCGGCACGGCCCTTGGCGACAACCTCGACGGTCCCCAGGACGCCGGCCATGCGGCCGCGTCGGAGCAGTTGCCCCCGGTTCTGGCGCAGCAGCACGAAGGACGAGGCGTCGTCTTTTTTGTCGATGCCGAGCTCGCGCAGCAGCACAAGGATGCGCGCCTTGTCGGCATCGCTGTAGATTGTATTTTCGAACAGGCCGTTGATCTCGGCGTAGCGGTCGATGACCGGCTTGCCGAGCGCCCAGGTCTCCATGTTCAGCGCTTTGGCGCGTGTGAAAAGATTTTCGACATTATAGGTGGCCAGCCGCATGCTGTGCCTCTCGGTGAGCGAATCGGTTGGCTTAGGGGTAGCAGTCCCGCACATGCCCTCACGTCTCAGATCCGATTGATCCACAGTCAGTTGGCGCCGGTGGTGACGGTGCAGCGCGCGGCTGGTATGGGATTTTGCAACACACGCCCGGAGCCACGCCCAATGTCGCCGACCGAAACACAGACGCTGATCACCCGCTACTATGAGGCGTTCAACCGCGGCGACAGTGATGGCATGTTGGCGTGTCTGGCGGACGACGTGGTGCACGATGTCAATCAGGGCGAGCGGCGCACGGGTAAGGACTCGTTCCGCGCGTTCAATGCGCGGATGGCGCACTGTTACAAGGAAAAGCTCGAGAACATTGTCGTTCTAGCGTCGGCGGATGGTGCGCGCGGGGCGGCTGAGTTCAATGTGATCGGCACGTACAAGAACACGGATGAAGGATTACCGCCGGCGAAGGGGCAAACGTATGTGCTGCCAGCGGGCGCGTTCTTTGCGGTTAAGAACAGCCAGATCACGCGGGTGACGAATTACTATAACCTGACCGAGTGGCTCATGCAGGTGGCGGGGGCGTGACAGCCTGAAGGGTGCAGTCGCGTAGCGTATTGAATCGGTTTCGCACCGCACACGGTGCAATTCGGCTAACGCCTATGGCACCCTACTGATTGAGCGCCGCTTTCGTCAGATCGCGCAGCGATGACTTCTGCTGACCTTGAGCGTCAAAATTTTCGGGCGAGAGCCAGCGTTCGTAGGCTGCGCGTAGACGCGGCCATTCTTCGGCGGTCATGGAATACCAGGAGGTATCGCGGGTGCGGCCTTTGATGATGACGGCGCGGCGGAAGTGGCCTTCATAGGTAAAGCCGAAACGTTCGGCGGCGACGCGTGACGGCGCGTTGAGCGCGTTGCATTTCCACTCGAAACGGCGATAGCCGAGCGTGTCGAAGACGTATTTTGCAAACAGGAAGTTGGCCTCCGTCGTCACGGGCGAACGGGAGATGGCTGGCCCCCAGTAGATGCTGCCGGTTTCGATGACGCGATGGGTGGGATCGATGCGCATGAGGGTCTGGCGGCCCTCGCAGCGGCCGGTGCGTTTGTCGATGACGGCGAAAAACAATGGATCGGCGGAGGCGGCGGCGGTCTCTAGCCAGGTCTGGAAGGCGGCGCGGGTCGTGGGCGGTTCTTCGAACAGGTAGATAAAGCGCGCAGCTGCATCGGCCGGTGTCGAGGCGGCAAACAGATCGTCGCCGTGGCGGGCCGGATCGAGTGGTTCGAGGCGGCAGAAGCGACCGTCGAGAACCACGCGTTCGGGTCGTGGCGCCGGCGACAAATCGGCGACGCGTGGCCCAATCCGCAGGCCGGTTTCGGCGTCGGTCTCGCGGGGGATTTGGTGCTCGAAGGGAAAGGTCGGCATGAGTGTTTTGTCCTGGCGAGGTGGGTAGGAGCGCCGGCGTAAATTTCGATCAGCCGCTGCCTTTGGTCGAGGTTTCGTTGGGTGTTGCGCGGCGTTCGAGCAGAGTGATGATGTGGCCGGCGACGTCAACGCCGGTGGCGGCCTCCATGCCTTCGATGCCGGGTGACGAATTGACCTCGATGACGACGGGGCCACGGTTGGCGCGCAGCATGTCGACGCCGCAAACGTTGAGACCGAGGATTTCGGCAGAGCGGATGGCCGTTCTGCGCTCCTCGTCAGTAAGCGTGATACCTTCGGCCTTGCCGCCGCGATGCAGGTTGGAGCGGAAATCGCCGATTTTGCCGGTGCGTTTCATGGCGGCCACCACTTCGCCGCCAACGACAAGGGCGCGCACATCGGTGCCACCGGCTTCCTTGATAAACTCTTGTACCAGAATGTTGATATTGGCGGCGCTGAAGGCTTCGATGATCGACTTGGCTGATGGAAACGTCTCAGCCAGAATGACGCCCATACCTTGCGTGCCCTCCAGCAGCTTGATCACACACGGCGCGCCGCCAACTTCCTTGATGACGTCTTCGGCTTTGCGTGGGCCGTGCGCAAAGGCTGTTACCGGCAGGCCGATGCCCTCGCGGGCGAGGAGTTGCAGCGCCCGCAGTTTGTCACGCGAACGGCCGATGGCGACGCTTTCGTTGAGGGGATAGACGCCCTGCATTTCGAACTGGCGCAGCACCGCGAGCCCATAATGGGTGACCGAGGCGCCGATGCGCGGGATAATGGCGTCGTAGAGTGGCAACGTCTTGCCGCCATGCCGCAAAACAGGCCGCGACGAGGTGATGTTCATGTGCACTTGCAAGGTGTTGATGATGTCGATCGCGTGTCCGCGGGCCCGTGCCGCCTCTACGATCCGCCGGTGCGAATAAAGGCCGGGATTGCGGGCGAGCATGACGAGTTTCATGGGATCCGGTCCGGAGGCCTGGTGGGGAACCTGCGCCCTTGATAGCCGCAGCAGGTGATTGCGGCAAACTGGCCAAGCTGCGAGCCGTGAAGCGGGCCAGTGTGACAGCCGTGTGACCGGCCAGCTCTCGCCTGATGACGCAGATTAGGTTAGATACACGCTCGGATTCCCGGTGGAGATCGTCCGCCGTCGCCGCTCGAATTCTAGGACGTCTCGCGCCATGCGCCCAACAGGCTTGCGCCAGTCGATAGCTATCCTGCGCTGCGCTGTCGCGCGCGTGCTGTGTCTGGGCGCGCTGGCGGCCTTGCTGGCGGGCGTGGCGACGGTGCTCGCCCCGATACCGGCGGGCCGCGCGCTGGATGTCGAAGTGAACGGCCGCGCGGTGAGCCGCACGGTGCTGGCCATCTATGACAGCAAGCAGGAAGGCCCGCCGCATCAAACACGATTGCACAAACTGGCTGAGATGCCGCTCAATCACCTCGGTTTTATGGTCGAGTATCGTGATGTGAACGCGGCCCTGCCGGTGGGCGACGAGATGGCGCGCTATCGCGCGGTGATCACGTGGTTCGTCGAACCACTGACCGATCCAGCAAGCTACATCAAATGGTTGGAACCGGTGGTAACGGCGGGCAGGCAGCGCTACATCATGCTGGGCGAGGTGGCGCCGCGGGAGACCGACGAAGTGATGCGGTCGATCAACCGCATTTTGGCACCACTTGGACTGGCCCATGGTGGCACGTTTGTGGACCTGACGTACAAATCCAAAGTCGCGTTCCAGGACCCCGGAATGATCGGCTTTGAGCAGAAGCTCGATAAGGCCCTGCCGGGGTTTCCGCTGATGGTCCAGCTTTCCCCGAGCATCGAGACCCATCTGACCATCGACGCCCAGACCGCTGAAGGGGCCCGCAAGGCCGTCGTCGTGGCGACGGGTCCACGCGGCGGGTTTGCGGCGCAGAATTTCACGGTGGTGCTGGAGCCCAACACCGACCGGCTTGGCTGGGTCCTCAACCCGTTTGCGTTTTTTGCCAAGAGCCTTGGGGCCGAGCGGTTTCCCATTCCCGATGTGACGACAGTGTCCGGCCGCCGCATCTATTTCAGCCAGATCGACGGCGATGGCTGGAACAACCTCTCCGATGTCGAGGGGCACCGGCAGGTGCTGTCGGCCGAGGTGGTGGCGCGGGAACTGATCGAGCCATTTCCGGATTTGCCGGTGTCGATCGGGTTGATCGCCGCTGACGTGCAGCCGTTGCTGGGCGGCAATCCGGCCGGCGCGGCGATTGCGCGGCGGCTCTTCAAGCTGCCGCAAGTGGAAGTGGCTAGCCACACACATACGCACCCCTACAATTGGAATTTCTTTGAGAGCTACGAGCGCAGCAAAGAAGAAAAGCTGATCAAGAACTACCGGCCGCCGGACCAGCCACTGCGGGAACGGCTGACGGCGGCGCTGGCGCGGGCGGCGGGCCGCACGGTGACCAATCAGCGCTACGACCCTTATGTGTCCGGCTCCGATGATTTACCGCGCACCTATCTTCGCGAGCCCTTCAGTCTCGAACGGGAAATTCAGGGCGCACTCAAGATCTCGGAAAACTTTGCGCCACCTGGAAAACGCGCCAAGCTGTATCTGTGGAGCGGCGACGCGACGCCCTTCGAAGGTGCTGTGGCTGCGACACGCGCAGCCGGCGTCCGCAACATGAATGGCGGGGACAGCCGGCTCGATCCCGAATATCCGTCGGTGGCTTATGTGCCGGCGCTGTCGCGGCCGGTAGGGCGCCAGCGGCAGATTTATGCCGTCAACAGCAACGAGAATACCTACACGAACGACTGGACCGGTCCGTTCAACGGCCAGACGATGCTGGTGAACACCCTCAACAACACCGAGAAACCTAGGCGCCTCAAGGGTTTTGATCTTTACTACCATATGTATTCTGGCGAAAAGCAGTCGTCCCTCCGGGCAGTGCGCGGCCTGCTGGAGTTGGCACGGCGCTCGCCGGTGGTGCCTATCGATGCGTCGCATTATGCAGCCATGGCAGACGATTACTTTGCGACCGAGATCACGCAGACGGGTCCGCTCAAATGGATTGTCCGCAAGCGCGGTGCGGTCGAGACCGTGCGTTTTGACGACGCTGGCGAGCTGGCGATCGACGAGGCCGATAGCCTGGGGGTGCTGGGCGCCAACCGGCATCAGGGGTCACTTTATCTAAGCCTCGATCCGGCCGTGGCCGAGCCAGTTGTGGCGTTGCGGGCCCTCGAGGCGGCGGAGGCTGAGACGCGGCCTGGCACTGCCGACACCCAGCCGGGCCGCGAACCGTTGCTGGCGCTGGTTGAGAGCCGCTGGCGGTTCTCGGACAGGGTTGTGCAAGACTGCGTACAGACCATGACGGCCGAGGGCTACGGAGCAGGCGACATGGTGTTTGAGGGACGCCGCAACCGGCCGTTCCGCATCAAGGTGTCGCGGGCCGACGAGGTGCTGTCGGAGGAAATCCGCTGGACCGACGCCAACGGCCGGATTGCATTGCAATATGCCATCGATGCGCGCGCGCCGCTGCGCCTGACATTCGCTTGCCACGATTAGTAGAGAGCGTTCACGCACGATGACGAGCCTGCCCCAGACAGCACCGGCAATCGGCATGCCAACGAAAACTGCGCCACGCGGCTGGCGCCGTTGGCCGGCCGCCTACAACGTCGTGTTGGCGGCGCTGTTTGGGGGCGCGTTGGTGGTCGGGTGGGCTGTGCTGCCGGGCGAAGATGAGCGGATCGAAGCGCTGGAGCGGGATGGCCAGACAGCGCGTGCGCTGGTGTTACTTGAAGCGCGTTTCAACCGCGGCGACCGCAAGCAGCGGACGCTGGCCAGCCTGAAGCGCTTTTACGAGTACTACGGCGATCAACCCAAAACGCTGGCCATGCTCGAATTGCTCATCGAGCAGCGCCCGCGCGATATGTTTCTGCACCGCCAGTTGGTGCAGCTCTATCGTCAATCCGAGGACGAGCCGGGCCAGATCCGCGCGCTCAAAACGCAGCTGGCGATCCGTTATTCCGAGCCGGTCTGCCAGCGCTTAATCGGGCTCCTGCGCCGCGGCAGCCAATTCGCCGCCGAACAAGACGTTCTTATTGAGTGCCGCAGCAATGGCTACCGCCGGCAAGAGGATCTGGAGCGGCTCGCCTTTCTCTATGCAGCGGACGGCAATTTGCCGGCCACCGCGCAGATTCTTACCGCCGTCGACGACCGGCGCTGGTTACGTGGCGCGCGCGAGCGCTTGATGCTGTTTGAATCGCTGCTGGCGACCAACGCGCCCGCGGACGCGCTTCGACGTGGCATCCGCTGGTACAAAGGGCAGCCCAACGCTGATTTTGCGCTGGAAATGATCACCAAGCTGATCGGCTCGGAACGCAACGATCTGGCGCTGCAAATGGCCCGCGATCTTGGCAAGCCGGGCGATCCGGTCTCGCTGGCAGCGGCTGAAATTCTCGTCGACCAAGTCCAATATGCGCCGGCGCGGCTGTTTCTGGCCGGCTGGCTTGGACAGGTGCGCACGCTCGACCTTGAAACAGCGGCACGCTTTGTCGCTGCGGCGGTCGACGCGGAAGCGCTGGCGCTGGCGTTGCAGGGCGCGGAGCGGTTTGGGCTGGGCCGCTTCCGGCCGGCCGATCTGATGGGGCTTGCGGAAGCGTTGATGGCGGCTGGGCAGTTCGAAGCCTTCGACAAAGTGCGCGCGACGTTGCCGGCCGATGCCGTCGCTCGGTCGGGACTGCTCGCAGCAGCCATCGAGCTGCGCGAGGGTCGGCCAGAGGCCGCCCGGGCCACCCTGGCGACCGTTACCATCGGTCCACAAGAAGAGCGGCGCGCACAGATTAAAGGCCGCCTGCTGGTGATGGCGGGGCGGCAGGCGGCGGCCGGCAGTGCCGCGCTGGTGCGCGATCCAGCTCGAACAGACATTCAGCTAGCGCCACCGTTGATCGTCACCACGCCGGGCGAGGTGCAGGCGCGGCGGCTATCCGTGCCGGTGGAAGTCGCACGGCGGTTCAAGAAGCGGCGCCTGGCGCTTGCAAAAGCCGGGGCGGGCGCGACCAAAGGTGGCACTGCCCCAGCAGGTGCGCCGCCGCCGCCACCCTTCGCGTTTGGCCAGCAATGATGGCTCACCCGGCGCAGAGCCGCAAACAGCGTTTCGACGGGCCGCTGGCCCCTCGGCACAACCAGCCACGCCGATTGCAGTGGGCGGCGACTTCTGGCAACACCGGAGGGCGCGGAGCAGGCTGGGCTGCGAAGGCACACGACAGACAATCCGTTCAACCTTGCAGCGGACTTTTCGGCGGAGTGGCATGAACCTCAGCGACGCATTCGGTGCACTGAAAGGTACCCCGCGGAAGGTGTCCGGCCTGGGCGGGTTCTCGCCAGTGCTGCCGCCGCGTTTTGCGTTGGTCGAGATGGCCGTGCTGGCCGCTTTCGTGCTCGCCGAATACGCCATCGACGGCTTCCCGGCGCTGACCCGGTTTAATCCGCATCCATATTGGATTGCGGTGCTGCTGCTGAGCTTGCAGTACGGTACGGTCAGCGGGCTGATGGCGGCGAGTTTGGCGATCATCGGCTCGATCTTGATCGGCCTGCCAGAGCCCGATATCGACGAACGGTATTTCAACTATCTCGTCAGGGTGTGGACGCAGCCGGTGCTGTGGCTGCTGGTGGCCATGCTGCTTGGCACCTTCCGGGCCCGCCAGATTGAGCAGCGCGATGAGTTGCTGCATCAGGTCGACGATCTCCGATCGCGTGGCGCAACGCTGTATGAACATGCGACCAATCTGAAGGCCCGCTGCGTGCGGCTGGAACGCCATATCGCAACGCATCAGACAGCGGATGCCGGTCAATTGCTCTCGGCACTGGGGCGGTTGGGAGAAGCGGAACCGGGCCGCTGGGCGCCGGCGCTGAAGGACGCGCTCGCGGCAGGATTTCCGGAGGCACAACTCTCGCTGTATGCCATTGACGGCGACAAGGTGCGGCATGTGCTGACGCATGGCGCGGGCCAGCCGCCTGCCGACACCGGTCGCGCGCCGGTGCGCATCGCTGCTGAGATTGAGCCGACGTCCGCGCTGCTCGCGGCCGTCGTCGGCGCGGGCCGCGCCGTGTCGGTCCTCGATCCAGCCGATGACGCTGCCCTTGCCGGCCATGGCGTCGCCGCGGTGCCAATTTTCGCTGATCTGCCGGGTGGCGGTGCACGCGTGATCGGTCTGCTCAAAGCGGATGTGTTGCCGCCGGCGCAGATCGATGCGGCAACGACGCGCCGGCTTGGCGTGGTGGCTGCCCATCTGGCGCCTGCGCTGCTGCAAGGCCGCTTGACGCCCGTAGCGGTGACGGGCGCCAATGCCGTTGCTGAACAACTGGAAGCAACTGGCCTTGATGGCGCCATTCCAACGGTGCGCCGCTGGCGTATGCTGCGCTGGTTGCCTGGCGGGAAGCCAGCTGCGCAAACGGCGCCCCAGACTGGTCCACAGATTGCGCGCGAGGACGGCAATGGGTAAGCCGGATGCCGTTGCAGCCGGGCCGCCGCTCAGCCCTGCTCCCACTGACAGCAGCGCGCGGCTGACGATGGCTGTGATGTTTTGTGCGCTGGCCGCCGAGATCGCGATTTTTGCGCTGGCGGCGGGCGGGCCGTTCGGCATGCCGGCATTTGCCGCCGCGCACCTGGCGGTGACGGCGGCTGTGGCGCTGCTGCTCTGGCGGCCGCTGCGCTCAGGTGCGGATGGCGGTGTGGCGCTGCTGGGCGTGCTGGCAACGTTCGCGACGGGACCGTTCGGCGCTGCAGGCACACTGGTGCTGCCGGCGCTCGCGGCGACCAACCGGCTCAGCGAGGCGCGGCTGGCGGGATGGTATCAGCGCATCGCGCTGTCAGCCGAGCAAGACGACTTCACGCGCACGTCCGACGCAATCGCGATCGGCCGCGCCGCCAATCTGGCAGCGCCCACACCCAACGAACTCGCCCACACGTTTCGTGGCGGCGCAACGGCCGGACAACAGACCGCACTCGGCATGATCGCGCGAAACTTTCACCCGGCCTATCTGCCGGTGCTGAAGATCGCGCTGGAGAGCCCGGAGCCGGTGATCCGCGTCCAAGCTGCCGCGGTCGCTGCCCGTGTGCGCGAGACCATGAAGCGCGAGATCGGTCCCATGCTGGCGCGCGCGGCGGATCCGCAGCTGGCGCCGGATGATGCGCTGGCACTGGCCGCCGATCTCGACATGAGTGCCGCTTCGGGCCTGCTCGAGGACGCGAGCCGCAGCAGTGCGGTTCGCGCCGGTGCCGGTCTCAAGGCCCGCACGTTTGCCCGTCTCGATGCCGAGGCGGGCCGCACGCGTTCAGGCACGCCACGGCTGACCACCGCGCCCGTTGCGGAAGCCTATCTGGCGCATCTGCTGGAGACCGGCCGCATTGCCGACTTCCGCGCAGCCCGCACCCGGGTCCGGCTGCCGGTGATCGGTCGCTACCGCCGCCGCTGCGTTGTGCTCAGTCAGCGGCCGCGGGCGCCCGTGCGCTTTCGCACCGGGACTGCGGTGCGACCCAGGGGGCTTGCATGAGTGACCGCGCCGCCTCATGGACGCGGACACAAGCGCGGCCAGCCGACGTCTGCCTGATTGTCGAGGGCTGCTACCCGTTCGTGCCCGGCGGTGTGTCGGGATGGCTCGACTGGCTGATCCGCACGCAAC
Organism: uncultured Alphaproteobacteria bacterium; assembly: GCA_963847145.1. Classification (GTDB taxonomy): domain Bacteria; phylum Pseudomonadota; class Alphaproteobacteria; order Rhizobiales; family Hyphomicrobiaceae; genus JABFRJ01. The sequence continues at coordinate 500,385 of CAWJYN010000004.1, read as the reverse complement.
CAGGCACCAGCTTTTCCATTGTCTCGCTGTGGCCGGCACCGAGCCAACACGCGCCGCGCTACAGCATGCCGCCCAACGCGGTGGCCTTTCATCCGCTCTATCTGCAGTCGTTCGGCGGCACGCCGATGCAGTCGTCGCGGCAGCCACGTGGGCTCGATGCGCTGGCCAATGCGCTGCAAGTGTTTGTCTCGAACGGCGGTGCACCGGCGCTCGATACGCTGATGGCGGCCATCGCGGAGACCGAGCGCGACATGCCGCTCGACCGCATTTTCAATTCACCCGTCGCGTGGGATCTGGTGCAGGGCATGTACCAAGGGCGGATGCCTTATGGCTCGTTCCTGCACTACTTCTGGGCATGGCGGGCGTTGCTGGGCGGGCTGTTTGCGACGCTGGAGTTCCCACTGCCCGAAGCCAAGGTCTACCACACCATTTCGACGGGCTATGCGGGTCTGCTGGCTGCCCGCGCCGCCGCCGAGACGGGGCGTCCGGTGATCATGACCGAGCACGGCATTTACACCAACGAACGGCGCATCGAGTTGCTGATGGCCGACTGGGTGGCCGACACCATCGATAAGGGGCACGCTCTTGACGATCCACGCCTCGATCTGCGCGACATGTGGGTGCACGCCTTCGAAGCCTACGCGCGGACCTGCTATGACGCCTGCGATCAGGTCATCACGCTGTATGAGGACAACCAGAAAGTTCAGAAGTTGCTGGGCGCCGCCCCCAAGCGCTGCCGGGTGATCGCTAATGGCATCGACGTCGAGCGCTTTGCATCGGTGACACCGGCTGGCGACACGGACCGGCCGACCATGGCACTGATCGGACGGGTGGTGCCGATCAAAGACGTGAAGGCTTACATCACCGCGGCCCACCTGCTGCGGGAGCGCGTGCCGAACTTACACGCCTACATCCTCGGACCGCTGGATGAAGATCCCGACTACACGGCCGAGTGCCAGCAGTTGGTTGCCGACCTTGGGATGGGGGACTGCGTCGAGTTCACGGGCGCGGTCAATATTGTCGAGTATTTGAGCCGTATTCATGTCGTGGTGCTCACCAGCCTCAGCGAAAGCCAACCACTGACCATTCTTGAGGCAGGTGCGGCCGGCATTCCCTTCGTGGCGACCAACGTCGGCTCGTGCCGTGAGATCATAGAAGGCCGCAGTGACGAGAAGCCGCCGCTCGGACCCGGCGGACTGATCACGCCGGTGGTTGATCCGTCGGCCATTGCGGCGGCTGTCGGCCGGCTGCTGGACGATCCGGCGATGCGGCACAGCTATGGCGAGACGCTGCGCAAACGGGTGCGGGCAAACTACACCTCCGAGCGTGCCGCGCGCGCCTACACCGATCTCTATAACGATCTCCGCAGCCGCCCGGGCCGCCCCATCGCCGGTGTGCCCGGCATCAGCATGTGGCAGCGCCTGCGCGCGCCCGCCGGCAGGAGCTGACCCATGGCAGGCATTGGCTTTCAGCTGCGGCGGCTCGTGCGCCAGGATACCATTTCGTCGATGATCGCTGCGGCAGGGCATGCGGCCGTGATCGCGGCAGGGCCGTGGCTGTTCACAATCGTCGCACTGGCTTCGATCTCGTTTGTCGCCGACCAGATTGCCGGACGCGTGGTGCTCTCCAACTTCCGCGCCATTGTCATTTATGGGTTCGCCACGTCGCTGGTCATGGCGGCGCCGATCACCATTGTTGCGACGCGGCTGGTCGGCGATGCGCTGTGGCTCAAGCGTCCGCAGGATGTGCGCGGTCTGTTGCTGGCGAGTTATGCGGCCGTGCTGCCGGTGGTGCTGGCTGGTGTGGCGGTTGTCGCGCTGCTGCTCAAGCTCGACGCGCCAACGGCACTTGCGCTGGCTGGTGCGGCGATGCTCGTGTCGCTGATCTGGGTCGCGCTGGCTTTTTGCGGCGCCGTCCGCGACTATCGCGGCGTGACGCTGTCGTTCCTGGCAGGTTTGCTGATCGCACTGGGTGCGACGCTGCTCGGCGCCATCCTTGGTCTTGAAGCAACCGGATTGGCATGGGCATTTACGGGCGGGCTGACGGCCACGCTGTTTGGTTTGACGGGGCGCGTGTTTGCAACGTTTCCGCACGCACCGGGACCGCTGTCGCACGGCCTCGCCCGTGTCCGCGAGGGCGCGCGCCGCTATCACCGGCTCATGACGGGCAGCCTGCTCGGCGCCGCCGGTGTGTGGGGCGACAAGGTGGTGTTCTGGTTGTCGGCCGAGGGCAGCCGTCTCGACAACGGCCTGCTGCACGCCCCCGCCTACGACAGCACCATGTTCATCGCCTCACTGGTGATTGTGCCAGCGCTGTCTTCGCTGGTGATGAGCCTGGAGACCGGCTTCTTCGACCGCTACCAACAATACTTTGCCACCATCGCCAACCACGGCACGCTCGCGCAGATCGAGAACACGCGGCAACGGCTGGCGCGTTATACGCTCGAACATCTGGCGCTCATTACGGTGTCGCTGGCGGGGCTTGCGGCCATCGTCATTCTCACCAGCCCCATCATTATCGACGCGCTTGGGCTGCAATTCCGCCAGATCGCCATCCTGCGCTACGGCGCGCTTGGCGCGGTGTTCCACTTTGTATTCATCGCGGCCACGTCGATCCTGCTGTTTTTTGACCGGCGGCGGCGGTTCCTGTTTTTGCAAACGTTGTTCTTTGTGCTCAATGTCGGTCTGGCCGCAGTGTCGATCCGGCTCGGTGAGGACTTCTATGGCGCCGGGTATTTTGCCGCGTGTCTCATTTCAGGTGCGGTGGCCTACGTCATGGCGGAGCGCACGTTCGAACGGCTCAATTTTCTCACCTTCCTTGGCAACAACCCCTCCATCGTCGGCAGTGGCGGCGCCCGCTCGCCGTGGATGGCGGTGCTCGGCGGGCGGCTGCGCCGGGCCTTGGGGCGGGCATAGATCCGAGTACCGAAGCGCCGCCGATGCACAGTTTTCAGCCATCGCGGCAATTGACGGGCGGCCGCATGGTCGGTTAGGTGGCGATGTCAAACGACGGCTGTGGAAGAGATCGGCGGTTCATTGGAAACAGTGGATGCGGCCGGCGCCGAAGGAGCAACCGCCTCCGGAAACTCTCAGGCAAACGGACCGCAGCCGGATGACACTCTGGAAAGCAATGCCGGGATACGTCCGGTGTTCACCGACGGTGTAAGATCTTACGCGACCGCGAAAGCGGTTGGGTTTGATCCAAACTCTCAGGTCCCCTGACAGAGGAGGCTCTCACCGCACGCATTCCGCGTGTGGCAACGAGCTCGTGTCAGGACGCTTAATGCCCGATCTGCCGCCAGATGCTGCGCTGAAGCGCACCCCGCTTTATGATCTCCACGTCTCGCTCGGCGCTAAAATGGTGCCGTTCGCGGGCTATGCGATGCCCGTGCAGTATCCGATGGGCGTTCTCAAAGAGCACCTCTGGACGCGCGAAAAGTGCGGCTTGTTCGATGTCAGCCACATGGGGCAGGCAACGCTTATCGCCGATGATGGCACGCACGAAACCGTCGCGCGCGCGCTCGAGACGCTGGTGCCAGCCGACATTCTAAATCTCAAGCCGGGGCAGCAGCGCTACTCGCAGTTGCTCGCCGGCGATGGCGGCATCATCGACGATCTGATGATCAGCCGCTCAGCCGACACAGCCCACGCCGGCACCCTCTTCTTGATCGTCAACGCCGGCTGCAAAGAGGGCGACTACAAACACATTGCGGCGCACCTGCCGAAAGGCGTTCGTCTGACAGTCTTGGCGGACCAGGCCTTGCTCGCCCTGCAAGGGCCGGACGCAGCACAGCAGCTCCGGCGCATCGCACCCGAGACTGACGGTCTGGGCTTCATGGCTGTGGGGGCGTTCAAGATCGGCACGCTGACGGCCGTCATCTCCCGCTCGGGCTATACCGGTGAGGACGGCTTCGAGATTTCGGTCCCGGCTGCCGCCGCAATCGAACTGGCCCAAGCGCTGGCCTTGCCGGAAGGCGCGCAACCCATCGGCCTTGGCGCCCGTGACAGTCTGCGGCTTGAAGCCGGGTTGTGTTTGTATGGTCACGATATCGACATGGGCACCTCCCCGATTGAAGCAGGGCTCGCGTGGAGCATCCAGAAGCGCAGACGGGTTGAGGGCGGTTTTCCCGGCGCAGCCCGTATCCAACGCGAGTTGCACGCTGGGCCATCTCGCTTGCGAGTTGGCATCAAGCCCGAAGGCCGCGCGCCGGCGCGTGAAGGCACGGAGATTTTTTCCGATAGCGGCGACACGCTCGGCTCTGTCACGTCCGGCGGTTTTGGCCCGAGCGTCAATGGGCCGATTGTGATGGGCTATGTGCGCACGTCGCATGCCAAGCCCGGCACGAAGCTTGCGTTGATGGTGCGCGGCAAACCGCTGCCGGCAACCGTCGTCGCGCTGCCGTTTCATCCGCATCGTTATGTCAGAAAGTAACGCTGCAATCCCCGCTCCCCATTGCACTTCGCGATTGGGAGAGGGGGCGTTGCGCCGCCATCCTCGCCCCTCAACTGACCGGAGCCAACCGCATGACCCTCAAGTTTTCCAAAGATCACGAATGGATCTCAGTTGATGGCGGTGTTGGAACCGTTGGCATTTCGGATCACGCGCAAAAGGCACTTGGCGACGTGGTGTTCGTCGAGGTGCCGGAGGTTGGCCGCAAGCTCAAAGCGAAAGAGGCGTGCGCCGTCGTCGAGAGTGTGAAGGCCGCCAGCGATATCTACGCACCGGTGTCGGGCGAGGTGGTCGCGGTCAACGACACGATTGTTGCCAACAGCGCGCTCGTGAACGAGAGCGCCGAAACGACCGCCTGGTTCTTCAAGATCAAACTCGCTGATCCTAAAGAACTCGATGCGCTGATGGACAAAACGGCGTACGCCAAGTTCTGCGTGGAGAGTGCGTGAACATGTTGCCGCGCTCGATGCAAATGCGCCGTTCTCTTCTCCCGTCATCCCGGCGCGGGCCGGGAGCAACGGCAACAACGAATTGCAGCGAACACTCCAATGCAGGCAACGAATACAGACACACTTCAAAAAGTAGTTTGCTCTGACTAGCCGTGGGTCCCGGCCTTCGCCGGGATGACGAAGCGTTGGATGTCATTCCCCTCATCTCGGAGCCTTCATGCGTTACCTTCCACTGACTGACGTTGACCGCGCGGACATGCGTGCGGCTGTCGGCATCAAGAGTATCGACGAGCTGTTTGCGAGTGTGCCGAAAGGTAAGCTGTTGCAGACGCTGCCCAACCTGCCGCGCGCACAAAGCGAGATGGACGTCGAACGCGCGTTGAGCGCGCTGGCGGCCCTCAACACGCCGGCGGGCAGTGTGCCGTTCTTTGTGGGCTGCGGGGCCTACAAGCATCACGTACCGGCATCCGTCGACCATCTCATCCAGCGTTCGGAGTTTTTGACGAGCTACACGCCCTATCAGCCTGAGATCACGCAGGGCACGCTGCAATATCTGTTCGAGTTCCAGACGCAGGTGGCGCGGTTGACGGGTATGGATGTGGCGAATGCGTCGATGTACGACGGCTCGACAGGTGCGGCCGAAGCCGTGCTGATGGCGCATCGCATCACCAAGCGAAAGACGGCGCTGATGTCGGGCAACGTGCATCCACAGTATGCCGACGTGATCAAAACGCTGTCGCACCATAGCGGCGCAAAAGTGGATGCGCTCAATCCTGCACCGGCTGGTGGCGAAGATATTGCGAAGGCAGTCACGGCGGAGACGAGCTGTGTGGTGGTGCAATACCCGGACGTGTTCGGCCATGTGCGCGATCTGCAGCCAATTGCGGACGCGGCCCACAAGGCCGGTGCGCTGCTGATTGTCGTGGTTACAGAGATCATCGCGCTTGGGGCGCTGAAATCACCGGGCGAGATGGGCGCTGACATTGTTGCGGCCGAAGGTCAGTCGATCGGCAACGGACTGAACTTCGGTGGGCCGTACGTGGGGCTGTTTGCGACGCGCGATAAGTTTGTGCGGCAGATGCCGGGGCGGCTGTGCGGCGAGACGGTCGATGCCGAAGGCCGGCGCGGCTTTGTGCTGACGCTGTCGACGCGCGAACAACACATCCGACGCGAGAAGGCTACGAGCAATATCTGTACCAACGCCGGCCTCTGCGCGCTGGCGTTCACGATCCATATGACGCTGCTGGGTGAAGCAGGCTTGCGCAAGTTGGCCGCGCTCAATCATGCGCATGCGTGCGATCTGGCTGAGCGGCTTGGCACGATCAAGGGCGTGACTGTGTTGGCCGGCGCGTTCTTCAACGAGTTCACAATCCGGGTGCCGGGCGATGCGCAGGCGGTGCTCGACAAGTTGGCGGACAAAGGCGTGCTCGGCGGCGTGCGCGCGTCGCGGCTCTATGGCAGCGGCGCTGGTGTCGACGACCTGATCATCATTGCCGCCACCGAGGTTAACACGGACAGCGATCGGGCCGCTTATGCCAAGGCTTTGGCTGCAGTGGTGACCAAGGGGGGTGCATGACACTGCACTCCGACCACCGGATCGAGACTCACCCTCCCGAAGGCCTCCAGCACCGACACAGGAGGCCGCTGAGCGCGATCGCGACCCACCTCGCTAGGGTGGTAGCCACACGTATGATTAATCGCTCCAGCACCCCTCTATATCGCGCCCGTGCGGTTAACTTTAAATCAGCCGATTCAACGCTGTATGACCGCTTATTAACACGTGACGGAGCCCGCCGATGAGCATGAATACGCAAGGCCGCCCGACGCAACCGCCACGGGGGCAGACGCACGGATCTGATCCCGCCGCCACCTTCTCCGGCCATCGCGGGCTCGATCACGAGGAACCATTGCTGTTCGAGATCGGCGGTGCGGACAAGTCCGGCGTCGATCTGCCAGAGGTGCCCAAGCACATCGCCAAACTCGGCGGTCTCGCGCGCACCAGTCCGATCGGGCTGCCAGGCCTTAGCGAACCGGAGACGATGCGGCACTACGTGCGGCTGTCGCGGAAAAACTACGCCATCGACAGCGGGCTCTATCCGCTCGGTTCGTGCACGATGAAACATAACGCGCGGTTGAACGAGAAGATGGCGCGGTTACCCGGCTTTGGCGACTTGCATCCGTTGCAGCCGCAAAAGACGGTGCAAGGCGCACTCGCGCTGATGGAGGCACTTGGCGGCTATCTGATGGAGCTGACCGGCATGCCGGCTGTGGCGCTGTCACCGAAAGCCGGCGCGCATGGCGAACTGTGCGGCATGCTCGCGATCAAGGCCGCGCATGACGCGAAAGGGTCGAAGCGCAGCGTGGTGCTGGTGCCGGAGAGTGCGCACGGCACCAACCCAGCGACAGCGGCGTTCATGGGGTACACAGTCAAGACGATTCCGGCGCGCGATGATGGCACGGTTGCTGTGGAGGCGGTGCAAGCAGCCCTCGGCCCCGATGTTGCCGCCATCATGCTGACCAACCCGAACACGTGCGGGCTGTTCGAACCGGAGGTCGTCGCGATTGCGGATGCGGTGCACGCAGCGGGTGCCTACTTCTACTGCGATGGCGCCAACTTCAACGCCATCGTCGGCAAGGTGCGGCCAGGTGATCTCGGTATCGACGCGATGCACATCAACTTGCACAAGACGTTCTCGACACCGCACGGCGGCGGCGGGCCAGGATCGGGACCAGTGGTGCTGTCGAAGGCGCTCGCCCCGTTTGCACCCATTCCGTTCGTCACCAAGGGCGCGGATGGCTACCGGTTGGTGGAGGCGGGCGATGGTGGTGCGGGGCACCATGCCTTCGGCCGGCTCACGGTGTTTCACGGCCAGATGGGCATGTTCGTGCGCGCGCTCACTTACATGCTGAGCCACGGCGCAGACGGCATGCGGATGGCATCAGAGGATGCGGTTTTGAACGCCAACTACATCCGCGCCGGCCTGCGCGATGTGATGAGCCAGCCGTTCGGCGACCAACCCTGCATGCACGAGGTGCTGTTTGATGACAGCTGGCTGAAAGACACTGGCGTCACCACGCTCGACTTCGCCAAGGCGATGATCGACGAGGGCTATCATCCGATGACGATGTATTTCCCGCTGGTGGTGCACGGCGCGATGTTGATCGAGCCCACCGAGAGCGAGAGCAAGGCCAGCCTCGATCAGTTCATCACCACGATGCGCGCGCTGGCCGGCGCCGCAAAAGCCGGCGATGTGGAGCGCTTCAAGCAGGCGCCGCGCTACGCGCCAAGACGGCGGTTGGACGAAACGAAAGCCGCGCGCGAGCCGAAGCTGGTGTGGAAAGCGCCGGCGGTGACACAAGAAGCGGCGGAGTAGGTGGAGGTTGGGTTAGCCGCGCTTCAGCGGCGAAACCCAACATCGTCGGCACAAGCGGCACTGCACGTGAGCAACCTTCCCGCCAAGTCTGTTGGGTTACGGCGCGAAGGGCGCCTAAGCCAACCGACAAAAAGCGCGCGCAGTCTCACATCTTCGCGCCACCCTTGGCACGGGCTTCATCGAGCGCCTTGAGCACCCGTGGCGGGCTCATGGGCAGTTCGGTGAAGCGGATGCCGGTGGCCATGGAGACGGCGTTACTCACCGCAGCCAACGGCGGCACGATGCAGGTTTCACCGACGCCGCGGACACCGTAGGGATGCGCCGGGTTTGGCACCTCGATGATGATGGTGTCGAGCATGGGCAGGTCGGAAGCCACCGGCACGCGGTAATCCAGGAAGCCGGGGTTCTGCAGCTTGCCGTCGGCGCCGTAGATGTACTCTTCGTTTAAAGCCCAGCCGATGCCTTGGGCAACGCCGCCCTGATACTGGCCTTCGACATAGCTCGGATGGATCGCGCGGCCGGCATCCTGGATAGCGGTGTAGCGGACCACCCACGTGCGGCCGGTTTCTGGATCGATTTCGACGTCGGCGATGTGGCAGGCGAAGCTGGGTGCGGCGCCATGCGCATTCAGGCGCGAGTATCCGACTATGGGCCCGCCGGTCTTGCCGGCGATCTTGGCGATATCGACCAAGGTCATCGGCTTGTGCTTGCCGGCGTTAGGGCCGGCGGGGCGCACGGCACCGGCTGCAGCGTCCCACTCGACAGCTTCTTCCGGCAATTCCCAAAGCTTGGCGGCACGTTTGATCGCCTCGCGCTTGATGTCGCGGGCCGCTTCCACCGTCGCCATGCCGGACGAGAACGTCGAGCGCGAGCCGCCGGTGAGGAAGTTATAGCCGAGCTGGTTGGTGTCGCCGATCTGGACGCGGATTTTTTCGAGCGGAACTTTCAGCTCTTCCGACGCCATCATGCACAACGACGCGCGCAGGCCGCCGATGTCCGGGGTACCGGCCGTCAAACCTAGCGTGCCATCCTCGTTGAGCACCAGCGACACGCTGGTTTCGCCACCGATGTTGAACCAGAAGCCAGCAGCGACGCCACGGCCCTGGTTCTTGCCCAACGGCGTGCGCCAGTGAGCGCTTGCTTTGGCAGCATCCAGCGCTTCGATCATGCCGACGGGGCCGAACTTTGGACCGTAGGCTGCTTTCGTCCCGGCCTTCGCGGCGTTTTTGAGCCGCAGATCAATCGGGTCCATTTTCAGCGCAATGGCGAGTTCGTCGATGACGCTCTCGACGGCGTACTCCGAAATCGGCGCGCCGGGCGCGCGGTAGGCGGCGACCTTCGGACGGTTCGACACCACGTCGTAGCCGGTGACTTTGACGTTGGCGAGATCGTAAGGCGCGAATGCACACATGCACGCTGGTCCGAACGGCGAGCCGGGCAGCATGCCGGCCTGGAACTTCAGCAGCGCTTCACCCGCGGTAATGCGGCCATCTTTGGTAGCGCCGATCTTGATCGTCATGCTGGAGCCGGATGTCGGGCCCGTCGAGCGCAGCACGTCCTCTCGGCTCATCACCATTTTTACCGGGCGATGTGACTTCTGCGATAGCAGCAGTGCCAGCGGCTCCAGATAGACCACGGTCTTGCCGCCAAAGCCGCCGCCGATTTCGGCCGCCGTCACCTTGATCTTGTTGATGTCCCAGCCGAGCAACTTGGCGCACAGCATGCGCACAATCCAGTGGCCCTGGGTGGAGACCCAAAGTTCCGCCTGGCCATCTTCCGATGTGGACGCGACGCAGGCATGCGGCTCGATGTAGCCCTGATGCACGGGCGCTGTTTTGAACGACCGCTCGATGATGACGTCGGCTTCCTTGAAGCCTTTTTCAACGTCGCCGAGCCCGATGTCCATGCGCTTGGCGATATTGGAGGGTTTTGTCGGCGCGGGCGTGACGCCCTGGGTGATCATGTTGGCATGCAGCAGCGGCGCGTCGGGCTGCATCGCTTCGTCGACGTCGATCACGTGTGGCAGCACTTCGTAGTCGACCTTGATCAGTTTCAATGCCTTCTTGGCAACCGCCTCGCTGGTGGCGGCAACGGCGGCGACGGGATGACCGGCAAATAGAGCCTTGTCGCCGGCCAGCACGCTGGTGATCACATCACGCAAATTGAGCGTGCCTTCACCGAAGGCGCTGGTGCCATCGGGCTGCTGCACAAAGTCTTTTTGCGTCACAATCGCTTTGACACCATCAAGGGCACGGGCTGCCGACGTGTCGATGGATTTGATGCGCGCGTGCGCATGCGGCGAGCGCAGCACAGCACCCACCAGTTGGCCCGGCATGTTGAAGTCAGCGCCGAAGCGTGCGCGCCCGGTGACTTTGTCGACACCATCGGGGCGGATCGGACGCGTGCCGATGACAGAGAATTCGCTCGATAGGGGAGATTGCACTTTGTCTTGCATGATGAGTTTCCTTTAGATCGAGCGTGCCTGCAGGCGAATTCACATTAAAATTTAGGCCAGATCGGCGGCACCGCTTCAGCGGCAACATCAACACTGACCATCGATTAACTTGAGCCTTTTGCGCCAGTATGTCGGGCGGCGACTGGAGTGAGCGATCGCCAGCACGACTATTTCCGTCTCCAATTCCTTATAAACGAGGCCGAGAGGAAAATGGTTGAGACGAATTTTTCGGACGCCATATTTGATCGGATGCCAAGCGCCGGGACGTTCGGCCATCAATTTCTGTGCGGCTTCGTATTCGAGCAGAAAGGCAATGCCCGTCTGTGCCGACTTGCTATCATACCACTCGGCCGCCTCGCTCAGTTCAGCAGTTGCAGAAGGCAAAAGCCGGACTGGTTTCACTAGTGCCGCGCTGTAAGCTTTGCCCGTATGCGGGCCAGAACCACATCGGCGTCTTCGGCCTGCATCTCGCCCCTCTGATACGCGGCAAGACGATCAACAGCCTCATCTGCCCACGCGAGCTCGATCTCTGGCGCGTGCGGCAGCCCGGCCATAATCCGTTCTGCTAACTCGATCTGCTCATCCAGATCGAGCTTAGCCGCAGCATCCGCCAATATTTTGACCTGTTCGCTCATCGTATACCTCACGCTGCTTTGCCGCCTCGCATATCCTTCGCCGCATCCATGACGGCGCGGACGATTTTGTCGTAGCCCGTGCAGCGGCAGAGATTGCCGGCGAGGTAGTAGCGGACTTCGGTTTCAGTCGGGTCTGGGTTCGCCTCGAGCAGCGACTTGGCGGCCACCAGGAAGCCCGGCGTGCACACACCGCACTGCAAGGCTGCGTGCTCCAGGAATTTCTGCTGGAGCGGATGCAGTTTGTCGCCGCGCGCCAGCCCCTCGATGGTGCCAACCTTCTTGCCGTTCGCTTCGACACCGAGCATCAGACAGGAACACACCAGCCGGCCATCGACGGTGACAGAGCAGGCCCCGCAGTCGCCCGTGGAGCAGCCTTCCTTGGTGCCAGTCATGTTGAGCTGGTTGCGCAACACATCGAGCAATGTCTCGCTGGTGTCGCACAGGAACTCGATTGGATCGCCGTTGACGGTGGTTTGGACGTGATGTTTTGCCATGGATGTCCTCGGCCTATGTCTCGTGAAAACGGGTCGCGAAATCTGGCAGCGCGCACCTAGTGCGTCGTGCCGGTCTTGCCATGCGCACGATCAAGCGCGATTTGGGCGGTGCGGCGCGCCAGCACACCTGCCACCTTGACGCGGAACTCCTTGGTGCCGCGCTTGTCGTCGATGGGGCGGCACGCAGCGCTTGCGGCTGCCGCAAGTTTGTCCAGCGCTGCTGCATCTACCTTGGTGCCGATCAACACTGACGCGTCCACTACCAACGGGCGCTCAGCCACGGCACCGAGGCTCATGCGCGCAGCCGTGCAGACCCCTGCCGCATCGAGAACCACGCTCACACCGCAGCCTACAACGGCGATATCCATTTCCGTGCGCGGGATGAAGCGCAGATATGCGTCACCACCATGCTTGAGCCGCAGCGGCAGGACGAACCCGGTGACAATCTCTCCCTTGGTGAGCGCCAGCTTGCGCACGCCGATCATCACGTCCTCCACCGGCAAGTCACGGCGCCCGTTGGGGCCGACAATCAGCGCCTTGGCACCGGCGGCAATCAGGGCTGGCACACTATCGGCGGCGGGCGAACCATTGCACAGGTTGCCGCCCATGGTGGCGCGGCCCTGTACCTGCGTGGAGCCGATCAGGTTGGCAGCTTCCACCACGCCGGGCCAGGCAGCGCGCAAGGCGGCATGCTCTTTCAGTTCTGCGCCGGTTACGGCGGCACCGATCCAGCAGCCACTGGCGTCGACAGTGATTTTGCGCATTTCGGCGATCCGCTTGATGTCGATGATCAGCGGCGGATCGAGCACGTCGGTCTTGATCTGCACCAGCAGGTCGGTGCCGCCGGCCAGAATGCGGGCCTGGCCAGCCTCGGCGGCCAGCAGTTGGCACGCTTTCTCGATCGTTTCCGGGGCTTCGTATCGCATAGGCAGCGTCCTCAGGGGGGCAGCGGGCGGTATGGCCCGAGGTCAATACCGGAGTTCGCCACAACGGGCCGCAATGTGCAATGGGGGCTGCTGCATGTTGGCTGCGCGAAGACTGCCGTAGGGTGCAAAAAGCGTTTCAGCCGTATTGCGCCGCCGCTTGCGCAAAATTGCAATTCACCACGGCAGCAAAACGGCGCAATTCCGGTGCGAAGGGCACCCTATTGCACCCTCTGTGTCTCACGCCGCCGTCGCCGCGAGGTTGCGCAGCACGTATTGCAAAATACCGCCGTGGTGGTAGTTGGCGATTTCGCCTTCCGTATCGATCCGGCTGATCAGCGGCACGTCTTTGGTGATGCCGCTACCGCGGTGTTCGTGGCAAGTGCTGCGTGAAATCCTGGCGCGAATGCAAGACGCGCACGACAAGCACCTCTGCCCTGTCGAGCAAGAAAAAGATCACGTGCTGACCGCAGCTGTGGCGCAGGTACACGTCAGAACCTTTAACTTTGCGACCCATTCTCGGATCATCCGCGAGACGTTGCATGCAACGCCCGAGATCGTCTTTGTACCTCTCCGCGCGGTCTAGCCCGAATTTTCCAATAGACCACGTCAAAATGTCCTCAAGATCGAGGATCGCCCGATTAGAAAGGCGGTACTCAGCCATTTGCGGCCTTGGCCTTGGCGGATTGGGCCTTGGCAGATTGCCATGCATCTTCAAGAGTTCGAGCCGAAGTACCACTTGCCGCACCATCATCGAGTGCTTGCAGCAGCTCGTCGGCAGCATTTTGATCATGCCGGATGAGGTCTCGCAGGTAATCACTCGCGTCGACGTACCGTCCGGCACGAACTTGAGCATCAATCCAGTCGCTCAGAGTGGCTGGTAGAATGATCTGAAGCTGGGTCATGTCGTGCTCGCCTTCGTTCAGAATGCCACTTCGATGCCCCTCACGCCGCCGTCGCCGCGAGATTCCGCAGCACGTACTGCAGGATGCCGCCGTGGTGGTAATAGGCGATTTCGTCTTCGGTATCGATCCGGCAGATGAGCGGCACGTCCTTGGTGATGCCGTCGGTGTAGGTGATCTTGGCGATCATCTTTTGGCGCGGGCGCACGTTGGCGAGGCCTTCGAGTGTCACCGTTTCAGCGCCGGTCAGACCGATGCTGGTCCACGACAAGCCGTCCTCGAACACCAGCGGCAGGATGCCCATGCCGACGAGGTTGGAGCGATGGATGCGCTCATAGCTCTGCGCGATGACGGCCTTGATACCGAGCAAGTTGGTGCCCTTGGCCGCCCAGTCGCGCGATGAGCCGTTGCCGTACTCGATGCCGGAGAACAGCACCAGCGGCACGCCCTCTTTGCGATACTGCTCGGCGGCGTCGAAGATCGACATGACCTTACCAGACGGATAGTGCGTGGTGTTGCCGCCTTCCTTGATGGCGCCGGCTGCATCCTTGTTCATGGCGTTCTTGATGCGGATGTTGGCGAAGGTGCCGCGCATCATGACGTCGTGGTTGCCACGGCGCGTGCCGTATTGATTGAAGTCAGCGGGGCGCACCTGATGCTCCAACAGATACGCGCCTGCCGGGCTGTCTTTCTTGATCGAGCCGGCCGGCGAGATGTGGTCGGTGGTGATCTTGTCGCCGAGCAGGGCCAGAATGCGTGCGTTCTTGATATCAGTGACCGGCACGGGCGTTTTGGTGATGCCCTTGAAGTAGGGCGGGTTCTGCACGTACGTGCTGCCAGAATTCCACGCGTATGTGAGGCTCTTGGTGACTGGCACTTTCTGCCAGCCAGCATCACCCTTGAAGACGTCGGCGTAGCGCGACATGAAGATCTCGCGCGTCACATTCTGCTGGATGAACTCTTGCACTTCCTTGTTGGTGGGCCAGATGTCCTTGAGGAACACCGGCTGGCCATCGCTGCCGTTGCCGAGCGGTTCAGTTGACAGATCGCGATTGACGGTGCCGGCCAGCGCGAACGCCACAACCAACGGCGGCGAGGCCAGATAGTTGGCCTGCACATCCGGGCTGACGCGGCCTTCGAAGTTGCGGTTACCGGAGAGCACGGCGGCGGCAATGATGCCGTTGTCGTTGATGGACTTGGAAATCTCCGGCTGCAGCGGACCTGAATTGCCGATGCAGGTGGTGCAGCCGAAGCCGACCAGATTGAAGCCCAACGCGTCGAGTTCTTTCTGCAGGCCGGCCTTCTCAAGATAGGCCGCCACCACTTGCGAGCCGGGTGCCAGCGATGTCTTGACCCACGGCTTGGTCTTGAGGCCTTTGGCGACGGCGTTGCGCGCCAACAGACCGGCGGCAATCAGCACCGACGGGTTGGATGTGTTGGTGCAGCTGGTGATCGCGGCAATCGCCACATCGCCGTTGCGCAGATCAAAATCGCGGCCCTCGACCTTGTACGCGGTGCCCAGCGCGCCCGGCTTCTTGTATTCGCCTTCCAGCGCGGAGGCGAAGCCGGCTTTGACGGCATCCAGCGCGACGCGGCCTTCGGGGCGCTTCGGCCCTGCCAACGATGGCACGACATCTTCGAGCGCCAGCGACAAGGTGTCAGTAAACACCGGATCAGCCGAGCCGGCGACGCGGAACAGGCCCTGCACGCGGGCGTATTCAGCCACCAGCGCAATACGGTCTTCGGCACGGCCACTCATTTTCAGATACGCGAGCGTTTCGCTGTCGATGGGGAAGTAACCGCAGGTGGCACCATATTCCGGCGCCATGTTACCGATGGTGGCGCGATCAGCCAGGGTCATGGCGTCAAGGCCGGGGCCGTAGAATTCGACGAACTTGTTGACGACCCCTTTTTTGCGCAACATCTGCGTGACGGTGAGCACAAGATCCGTCGCGGTAATGCCTTCCTTGAGTTTGCCGGTCAGCTTGAAGCCGATCACTTCCGGGATCATCATCGACTGCGGCTGGCCGAGCATGGCCGCTTCCGCCTCGATGCCGCCGACGCCCCAGCCGAGCACGGCAAGCCCGTTGACCATCGTGGTGTGGCTATCCGTGCCGACCAGCGTATCGGGATAGGCGAGGGATTTCCCGTTGGCTTGCTCCGAAACCCAAACCGTTTGCGAGAGATATTCCAGGTTGACCTGATGGCAAATGCCGGTGCCGGGCGGCACGACGCGGAAGTTCGCGAACGCGCCCTGGCCCCACTTCAAAAAGTTGTAGCGCTCGCCATTGCGTTCGTATTCCAGCGCGACGTTGTGGGCGAGCGACTTCGGCGTGCCAAACTCATCGACGATGACGGAATGGTCGATGACGAGATCGACGGGCACCAACGGATTGATCTTAGTCGGATCGCCGCCGAGCGTGTTCATGCCGTCGCGCATCGCAGCCAGATCGACCACCGCGGGCACGCCGGTGAAATCCTGCATGAGAACACGGGCCGGACGGAAACCGATCTCCGCGCCGGCCTTGCCCTTGTCGGTGAGCCAGGACGCCATGGCCTGGATGTCGGTTTTCTTGACGGTGCGGCCATCTTCGAAGCGAAGCAGGTTTTCGAGCAGCACTTTGAGCGAGTAGGGCAGCTTAGAGATGCCGGCCAGCCCGTTGGCTTCGGCGAGGGGGAGGGAGAAGTATTCGTAGGTCTTGCCGGCGGCGGTCAAGGTGGACCGGCATTTGAAGCTGTCGAGGGAAACGACGTTGAGGCTCATGACCGCTGATCTCCGGCTGGGTGCGCGTCTCATGGAGCCGCGGGCGAATGACGTGCAGGCAATCGCCGGGGATGCGTGCGCTGACAGCACCCGCATTCGACCCTGGCAAATCACCTTATGTGGGCCTTATAGTAGGCGGCCCGGCCGGAGGCTAGCCGCCAAACGGCTGAGGTTTTCGCGGGTCTGGTCTCACGTTTCCGATCATCTCCCGCAGCGCCGGCCCTGCAGAAAGTCTACCGCATGCCCGAGACGATGACGCTGGTCGCCGACGATCTGGGGCAAAGCTATGGCGATCTTGTTTTGTTCAAGGGGCTGAGCGTGACTGTTGCGCAAGGCCGGGCGCTGGTGGTGACGGGTGATAACGGCTCGGGCAAGAGCACGCTGCTGCGGACCCTGGCTGGCCTGATGCCGCCGGCGTCGGGTTCGGTTCGGCTGGATGGCCTGGGCCCTGATGCGACGATCGCCGAGCACTGCCACCTCGTTTCATTCGCCAATGCGCTCAAGCCCGAACTCACCGCGACCGAGACACTGCTTCACTGGCGCGACATTCTCGGTGCCGGGGAGACAGGGCTGACGATCCCCGATGCGTTGGAGCAGCTCGGCATGGCGGCGCTTGCCAACACACCAGCCGGGTTTCTCTCTACCGGGCTCAAGCGGCGGTTGGCGCTGGCGCGCATCCTGGTCGCGCCCCGGCCACTTTGGCTGCTCGATGAGCCGACTGCCGCGCTCGACCACGCATCGTGCGTTCTCGTGGCCGACATGATCCGCGCCCATCTCGATGATGGCGGCTTGGCCGTGATCGCCACTCATCTCGACCTCGGCATCGAGGGGCTCGAAACGCTGGACCTGGATACGTTTGCGAGCCCGCGCGCATGAGGGCAACGCTGGCAGCCCTGTTGCGGCGCGAAATGACGCTGGCGATGCGCGATGCCAGCGCGCTTGGCACGGCGTTGGGCTTCTATCTGATGGTGGTCAGCCTGTTGCCGCTAGGGCTTGGCCCGGACGCGTCGTTGCTCGCGCGGATTGCGCCTGGCGCGCTGTGGATTGCGCTGTTGCTCTCGGCGCTGCTGTCGCTCGGCCGCATGTTTGAGGCCGACTATCAGGATGGATCACTGGCCGTGCTGATGACGGCACCGGTGCCGTTGGAACTGGTCGTGCTGGTGAAGCTCGCCACCCATGCGCTGACCACGGCACTGCCGCTGATTCTCGCGGCACCCGTGCTCGGCGTATTGCTCAATCTGGCGCCCGAGGCCAACGGCAAGCTCGTGGCGTCGATGCTGCTCGGCGCACCGGCGCTCAGCGCGATCGGAGCGATTGGTGCCGCGCTGACGTTGGTTGCGCGCAAGGGTGGGCTGCTGATCTCGCTGCTGGTGTTGCCGCTCTACGTACCGACGTTGATCTATGGCGTAGCTGTACTTGACCCCGCGTCCGGCGCAACCGCGCAAGCGCTGTTGATGCTGGCGGCGATCTCGCTGGTCAGTCTCGTGCTCGCACCCTTCGCCGCAGCGGCAGCCCTGCGGGTAACGGGCGGGACGTAAAACGTCGGTTGGGTCAAGCGTAGCGCGACCCAACAGGGCTCGCTCCGTCAGAAGACGTTGGGTCGCGCTGAAACGCTTGACCCAACCTACGAAGCGACATCCGTCGCCTTCAATGTGCATCTTTATTCGCCGCAACCCCAGGGATCTGCGGGCGGTTGAGGATGAAGGTCCAGGGGATCAGCAGCACGAACATGCCCGTCAGCAGCAGGAAGATGTCACCAAATGCCAGCACCAAGCCCTGGCGGTGCACGATGCTGTTCAGTGTCTTGAGCGCCATGGCCGGTGCATCGGTGCCGAAGCTCGCAAATTTCTGCGTCAACTGTTCGAGCAATTCGACGGAAGGCCGGTGTGCAGCCGTGATGTGATCGCGCAGGCGCGCCAGATGCAGATCCGTGCGCGCATTCATTATGGTAGTGAGGAGCGCAAGGCCGACAGCGCCGCCCAGCGTTCGCGTGAGGTTGTAAAGGCTGGCGGCATTCTTGAGCCGCTCCGGGGGTAACGCGCCCAAGGTCAAGTAATTGATCGGCGCCATCGCCGCCATCAGGCCGAAGCCGCGCAGCATCTGCGGCGCGACGAGCTCCCAGAAATCCCAGTCGCGCGACAGCCCGCTCATGAGCCACGTGCCGGCTCCAAATGAGACAAACCCGATCACGATCATGATCCGGGGGTCCATCTTGACCAGCATGCGGCCGGTGATGGGGGCTGACACAAACATCGTCAGCCCAGTGACGAACAAGGCTTCCCCGATCATCAGCGCGCTGTAGCCGCGCACTTGGGCGAGATACAGCGGATAGAGGTAGGTTAAGCCGAACAAGCCGATACCGACGGCAAATGAGAGCAGGCAACCAAAACCAAAATTGCGAATGCGGAACGCGCGGATATCGACGATGGGTTCGGTGGCCGTCAGCACGCGCCAGAAGAAGATGCTTGCAGACACAGCGGAGACAGCCGAGCACACGACGATGGTCTGGTCGTTGAACCAGTCGTCGCGCGCGCCCTCTTCCAACACGTATTCCAATGGCCCCAGAAACCCGGCCATGGAGAACAGACCGAGCCAATCGCAGCGCTTGAGTAACGCCCAATCCGGTTTGTCGAAGTCGATGAGGAAATAGCAGGCAATCGTGATGCAGATGCCAGGTACGATGTTGACGAAGAACAGCCAATGCCAGGACAGCGCGTCGGTCACATAGCCCCCGACGCTGGGTCCGATGGTCGGCGCCAGCGTGATGATGAGGCCCATCACCGGGTTGACGTAGATCTGACGATCTCGCGGGAACAGCAGATAGGCGGACGCAAACACCGTCGGGATCATGCCGCCGCCGATGAAACCTTGTACTGCGCGCCAGAACACCATCTCACCGAGGCTGGTGGCAAACCCGCACATCAGGCTCGCAAATGTAAAGCCGGCCGCAGCGCCGGTGAACAGAATGCGCGTGCCGAAGGCGCGCGACAGAAATCCAGACAGCGGGATCATGATCACTTCGGCGATCAGATACGACGTTTGCACCCAAGTGACTTCGCTGGCGCTGGCTGACAAGCCCGCTTGAAGTTCGGACAGTGACGCCGAGACGATCTGGATATCCAGGATCGCCATGAACATGCCGAGGATCATGGCCAGGAAGGCGAACATGCGCCGCCAGACGATGCGGCCGTCGGGCGTCATGGCTAAGACTGGGGCCGAAATTGGTGCCGGGATCGGCGCGTTCAGCGGGGCGGCGGTCGAGGCCATGAAACGCTACTGCCCTCCGTCAGCGCGCGCGCGGCGCGGCGGCCGCCGCGCTGGAAGCCACGGCTGCTGCCGGCTTGGCGCCGGGCTGCGCTGCCCGGGTGGTGCACGCCACGCCCGGCAAGGTATTCACGCTGACCACAACGCTCATGCCCGGCCGCAGCAGGCCGGCATCGCGCGCGTCCGGCGGCAACGCGATGCGCACTGGCACCCGCTGCACGATTTTGGTGAAGTTGCCGGTGGCGTTGTCCGGCGGCAACAGCGAGAACACCGAACCGGACGCTGGCGCAAGACTTTCGACAACGCCTTCCAACACACGGCCGGCGTCGGCATCGATGGTGATGCGCACGCACTGCCCCGGCGACAGGCGCGCGAGCTGTGTTTCCTTGAAATTGGCGTCGATAGAGATTGCATCGGCTGGCACAAGGCTGGCGAGGCGCTGTGCGGGCTGGACATAGTCGCCCACTTGAATGCCGCGATTGCCGATCACGCCATCAAACGGCGCGCGCACCTCGGTGAAGCTCAGATCCCGCTCGGCTTTGACGACGGCCGTTTCCGCCTGACGCAGCTGGCTCTCCGCTTCGAGCTGCTGAGCCTCGAACACGCCGACCGCGCCGGCGGCAGCGGCGAGCGCGGCTTCGGCTGCCGTCACAGTCGCCTTGCCTTGCTCGTGGGCCGACTGTGCCGCGTCCAGCGCTTGGGCGCTGTTGATCTTGCGCGCCGCCAGATCGGCCTGCCGCTTCATGTCCTGTGCCGCTTTCAACGCGGCGGCTTTGGCGGCGGCCAACTGCGCCTGCGTCTGATCGACGGAAGACCGTTGTGCGGTGGTCTGCTTGCCGATGCGCGCGATGATGGCACGCTGCGTGTCGGCTGTGTCGCGCGCGGCGCGGACCGCCAACCGGTAGTCGCCCGGATCGATGCGCACGATGAGATCGCCGGCTTTGACCTGGGCGTTGTCGGCCACTGTGATTTCGGCCACGTAGCCAGCCACCTTGGGCGCCAGCGTGGCCGCGCGCGCCGTCACGTAGGCATCATCTGTGGTGATCTGGAAACGGCCGATGGTCCACCAGTTGGCAAACAGATATGCCAGCGTCAGCGCAGCCGCGAGCAAGCCTACGGCGACCAATTGCCGGCGGCGCATGACGCCGACGGGTGGCGGCGACGGCTGCGCTGCCGTCCGCCCTGGGTTGACCGTCTCCGCAACGGACTTCTGCATAACGCGCGACGCCCCATCCGCCGGCGGTCCATGCCAGCATCCCATTGTCCAGGTTCATTATAAACCCGAAACCTCACCGAACCGTTGGGCTAACTTGACACGTAACCAGCGTCCATTGCAACGCAGGGCTGCAGTGGGCGCAGACGCTCGACGGTGCTCGCATCGCGCAGTAGGTTATCGGTCTCAGTTTGGCTTGTTCAGTCCGGAGATCGCCATGCCGACGTTGCCTCAAAACACCCACAGGCTGGCCCTTGGGGTCGTGGCTCT
The DNA here is from genome assembly GCA_963847145.1 of uncultured Alphaproteobacteria bacterium. Taxonomy (GTDB): domain Bacteria; phylum Pseudomonadota; class Alphaproteobacteria; order Rhizobiales; family Hyphomicrobiaceae; genus JABFRJ01. The sequence continues at coordinate 479,193 of CAWJYN010000004.1, read as the reverse complement.
CTTGCTGATACCGCTGCCGGCCTCTGCCGATGCAATCGACGGCGACTGGTGCTTTGCGACCCAGAACCTGCACATCCAGGGTCCACGGATCCGCATCCCGTCCGGCCTGGAGATGACCGGCGACTATTCGCGGCACGGGTTCCAATACACCGTTCCCGCGACTGAACCGGGCGCTGGCACGGCCATATCCATGCAATTGTTCAGCGAAGAGCTGATGCAGCTGACCCGGGCTGGCGGGGTGCTGGAAATGTGGCGCCGCTGCAAGCCGGTGAGTTGACGACACGCGGCGGAAAGCCGTTCACATCCAGTTAACAGCGCGAATGCAAGTAGACGCTCTGCCAATTCTTGGGAGGGTCTCGCATGCGCTTGTCTCTGTCTGCTTATCTGATCGCAATTGCTACCGCACTGACCGCAGCTGGCACCGCCGCTCAGGCCGCACCAGCCCTCGGTGGGGTTGCTGGCATGGCGTCTACTGACCGGGCGATCCACGATGTGGCCTATCGCGAGGTCTGCAATCCGTGGGGCTTCAACTGCCGCCGGGTGTGGGTCGGAGACCGCTACGGCCGCTCCAGCGGCTACGATCGCGGCTATAGTGGCATCAATCGCGGCTACAGTGCCCGTGATGCCGAAATTCAGCGGCAACGGGCGGCCGACGCGGCCCAGCTGCGCCAGATTGCCGCTGAACGGCAGCGCGCACTCGCCATCAAAGAGTTGTTCGCACGTGGCCGTCCGGTCGTCGTGCAAGGCGCGCGCGTTCGCAACGACGTGCCGGAGCGGCAGGGCGGGCAGGATCGTTGAACCGCCGGTCGCTGCTCGCGAACGCATCGTGTGCAGATGAAACGGCCTCTCCACAGGGGCCTTTTTTGTTTGCGCCGCAGCACCGCCGCGCGTAAGTCTGCGCCGCTCCGCATTCCGCGCAGCACACCGCCAAAGATGAGGCACGTGCCATGGGCTTTTATGCCGACAGCTTGAACCGCATTTCTCCGTCCGCGACGATCGCGGTCTCGACGAAAGCGCGCGAGCTGAAAGCCAAAGGCCGCGACATTATCGGCCTCGCTGCAGGTGAGCCAGATTTTGATACGCCGCAAAACATCAAGGATGCGGCCAAGCGCGCGCTCGATGAGGGCAAGACGCGGTACACCGACGTCGATGGCATTCCCGAGCTGAAAGCGGCCATCGTTGGCAAGTTCGCGCGCGAGAACGGCTTGAAGTACACCAACAGCCAGATCACTGTCGGCACCGGCGGCAAGCAGGTGCTGTACAATGCGCTCATGTGCACACTGAACCCCGGCGACGAAGTGGTGATCCCGTCGCCATGCTGGGTGAGCTATGCCGACATCGTGCTGCTTGGGGGCGGCAAGCCGGTGTTTGTGCCGTGCGCCATCGAGGCCGGCTACAAGCTGACGCCAGCTGCGCTCGACGCGGCGATCAACGCCAAGACGAAATGGTTCTTGTTCAACGCGCCATCGAACCCGACGGGGGCCGCCTACAGCCGCGCTGAACTCAAAGCGCTGACCGACGTGCTGATGCTGCCCAAGAATAAGCACGTGTGGGTGCTGACCGACGATATGTACGAACACCTGCTCTACGACGGCAACGTGTTCAGCACGCCGGCCCAAGTCGAGCCCGCGCTTTACGAGCGCACGCTGACCATGAACGGCTTGTCGAAAGCCTATTGCATGACCGGCTGGCGGCTCGGCTATGCGGGCGGCCCGGAGGCGCTGATCAAGGCGATGTGCAAGCTGCAGAGCCAGTCGACCTCGAACCCATGCTCCATCACGCAGTGGGCGGCCGTCGAAGCGCTCACCGGTCCGCAGGACTTTATCCCCAAGCACAACAAGGTCTTCAAGGAGCGCCGCGATCTCGTCGTGTCGATGCTCAATCAGGCCAACGGGCTGAAATGCCCGAAGCCGGAAGGCGCGTTCTATGTCTATCCGTCGTGCGCCGGCACGATCGGTAAGACGTCGAAGTCAGGCGTGAAAATCACCAACGACGAAGCGTTTGCAACCACATTGCTGGAGGAAGAAGGCGTCGCCGTCGTGCATGGCGCAGCCTTCGCGCAGGGTCCGGCCTTCCGCATCAGCTACGCCACGTCGACCAAAGACCTCGAAGAAGCCTGCACGCGCATTCAGCGTTTCTGCGGGAATTTGAAATAGCGGCTGGGCAAGAAGTAGCGGCTGGGCAATGTGTTGGTTGGACAGCAACGGCTTCCAAACGCCCAGCCACTTTTCGTCCCTCCCCACGCGGTGGCAGGGCCATCGCGGCTGGCGGAGATGTTTTCTAGCCAATAGGTCGCTGATGCCGGCGGCGGCGCCACCTTCGCGGCGCTGAGGGCTGCCTGCGAGAAAGCGCCGGATCGCAACACACAGTGATCACCAGCACGCGCGAGTTTATAAACACCGCGCTCGCAAAGGTTAAGCTGCGCTTGCCAAAAACGCGCCAACCCCTTGAGATCATGGTGCTGTGAGAGAGGATTGAACTCTCGACCTCACCCTTACCAAGGGTGTGCTCTACCACTGAGCTACCACAGCGTTGGAGGGCGCGCGCGGATCACTGCCACGCCATCGCGCAAGCCCTTAACGCAGTCACCGGGGCTCTGCAACCGGGTTTCTCGCCGCGTGCCACGTTTTGGCCGTATGGCGGTCGGCAAAGGGCTCAAGCTTCTGGTAGTGTCATGCCCGGGGGCTCGCTGGTGGTTTCAGCGGGGAGACTGGCGTCGCTTCGGAGAGAGCCGGTGGCACGAGACTGGACCAGAGCAAGGTTTGCGGGTGCGCTGTGGCGCGCTGGCGTCACGCTCGCGCTGTTGGTTGGGATGATGGCACCGGCGCAGGCTGCTGATGGGGCTTTCCGCGCGTTTCTAGAGGGGCTTTGGCCCGAGGCGAACCGGCCGCCGTTTTCGATTTCGCGCGCCGTATTTGACCGCGCTCTGTCGGGGCTGACGCCGGATTTTTCTTTGCCGGACCTTGAAATTCCGGGGCGGCCGAAGGCCGCAAGTTCCGGACAGGCCGAGTTCATCCGGCCGCCCCAGGCTTATCTGAACACCAAGCAGCTGGCCGGACTCGCCCAGCAGGGGCGCGCACTTGGCGCACAGCACGCGGCGGCCCTCACAAAGATCGAAACGGAGATCGGCGTCGCCGGGCCGATCGTGCTGGCGATCTGGGGGCGTGAGACCGCTTATGGCACCTACAAGCTCCCGCACAATGCACTGCGGGTGCTGGCGACGCAGGCCTATACGGGGCGGCGCAAGGAGACGTTCAAGACCGAGCTGCTCTATGCGCTGAAGATGGTGGAGGACAAGATTGTTGCGCCCGAGAGCATGCGCGCCTCTTGGGCCGGCGCGATGGGGCTGACGCAGTTTATGCCGTCGGAGTTCTACACGTCTCTGAGGGGCCTTAATGGGGGGCGGCCGGATCTGTTCAATTCGGCACCGGATGCACTGGCATCGGCGGCCAATCAGCTGGCGCTGAAGGGCTGGGTCCGCGGGCTGCCGTGGGGCGTTGAGGTGGACATACCGGCGGGGGCCGACTGTGCGCTGGAGGGGCCATTGCAGGCGCGATCCCTCGGGCAATGGACGAAACTGGGCTTCAAGCGCAGCGACGGCCAGCCGTTCCAAGGCCTCGAAACAACGACCGAGTTGTATCTGATGTCGCCTGGCGGTGCATTCGGACCGGCCTTTCTCGTTACTGAAAACTATAAAGTCATTCGCCGCTACAATACCTCCGATCTTTATGCGACGTTTGTGGGCACGCTGGCTAACCGGATTGTCGGCGGCGGCGCCTTCAAGGGGGGCTTCAAACGCCCCTGGCGCGATATTCAACAACTGACCGAGCGCGAGGTGGCTGAAATTCAACAGCGGCTTAAGGATCGCGGGGCACCCATCGAGAAACTCGACGGCAAGACCGGTTCGAACACGCGGGCCGAAATCGGTGCCTTCCAGCGCCGCGCCGGCTTGACGGTCGACTGCTGGCCGACGGCAAGCCTTTTGCAGACGTTGCGGACAAGCCCGTCCGGTGCCGGCCGCAGCAACATGAACAGCACCACAGCACCCGCCGGAAAAGCACTCTCGGGCGGGACACGGGGACCAGACTGAAACAGGCGGGACCAACGAATGGAACGGAACGGCACATGGCAAAAATACCGATGATGAAGGACCCGCTGACATCCGGTTTTCCTCCCGGCAGCATGCAAGGGATGGCGCAAGGACCGGGTGGGACGATCCCGCCACTGCCAGGCGCGAGTGCGGCGCCAGTGAAAGCCGAACGGCGGCACACGGTGTCGATCTGGATTTTCCTGCTCGGCTTTCTAGCGTTGGCGAGTGGCGTCTATCTCCTCTTCATCGAGGACGCGACGCAGTACCGGCAGACGCTGCAGCCGTTGCCACCGCGGACCGAAGCGCCGGGACGGCCGGCACAAGCTTTTCCCGGGTTTGCGTCAACGGCACCGTCGCCGTCGATGCCGCGCGGGTTTGATACACGGTCGGAGACGCCGGCTCCGGCTGCGCCGGCTAGAGCAACGACGTCTACGACGGCGAGCACGACAATCGGCGCCGCGGCGATTGACGGGACAGCACGGCCGTTTCCGGCGGGCTTTCTTGATGGCGTGTGGCGCGACGCAGAAGCCGCCGGCGTGCGCCGGGCGACGTTCGACCGGGCTTTTGCCGACATCCGGGCGACAGACCCCGAGATCCTGGCGCGGCACGCGAACCAACCGGAATTCGACCGCACCATCGGCGACTATGTGGGCCTGATCGTTAACGCCGACCGCATCGCGACGGGCCGCGCGCGGCTTGAGCAATACGCGTCGATCCTCGGCGATATCGAGCGGCGCTACGGCGTCGAACGCCATGTGCTGCTTGCGATCTGGGGGATCGAGAGCAATTTCGGCGCCGCCAAGGGTGACCGCAGCGTAATTCGCGCGCTGGCCACCCTTGCTGTCGCCGAGACGAGACGCGCGGCGTTCTGGAAGAACGAGCTGGTTGCGGCGCTCAGCATCCTCGAGCAGGAACGCATTGTACCTGACAAGCTGCTCGGGTCGTGGGCGGGCGCCATGGGGCACACGCAGTTCATGCCATCGACCTATCTCAAGCATGCGGTCGATTTTGACGGCGACGGTGTGCGTGACGTCTGGTCATCGGTGCCGGATGCGCTGGCGTCGGCGGCGCGTTACCTACAGGCGTCAGGGTGGCAGAACGGACGGACCTGGGGCCGCGAAGTGGTGTTGCCGGGTGATTTCGATTTTGCGCTGGCGACGCCGACGGCATCGCGTCCGATCAGCGGCTGGCGGGTGCTGGGCCTGCGCGGACAATCGGGGGCGTTGCCACCGGATGATGCGACGGTTTGGCAACTGGTGGTGCCTGCAGGCGCGGGCGGGCCGGCGTTTCTAGTGTCGCCGAATTTCGATGCGATCCTGAGTTACAATCGCGCGTATTCCTATGCGATTGCGGTTGGCGCGCTGGCCGACCGCATCGCCGGCACCAGTCCGATCCAGGCGTCTTGGCCGCCGGGCGATCTGCCGATGTCGCGCGATCAACGCGTGGAACTGCAGGAAGTGTTGCAATCGTTGGGCTTCGATGTGGGTGGCGTTGACGGTATCATCGGCACCAAGACCCGCGATGCCATCCGCGGCTTCCAGAAAGGCCGCGGACTGCCGGCTGATGGGCACCCGAGCCTCGTGCTGCTGAACCGCCTGCGGACCGAACGGCGGTTGTAAAACGACGTCGCTAGCGAGGCCCAATGACCGCAGCTGCGAGCACCATTGCGCATGCCAAAGCGGCACTTCGCAAGCTTGCCAAAGAACGGCGTGCGGGTTTGAGCTCAGAGGTACGTCAGGCCGCCAGCAACGCACTGGCGGTGCATGGCTTGGAGTTTCTTGGCCCCCTGCCTCCCGGCACCCTCATCGGTGGGTTCATGCCGATCGGGGAGGAGATCTCGCCGTTACCTTTGATGGCGCGGTTGCACGGGATGGGCTGCGCACTGGCGCTGCCAGTGATGATGGGCAAGGCAGCGCCGTTGGAATTCCGCAGCTATACGCCCGGCGATGCGCTGGCGACGGCTGTGTGGGGCATCCGCGAGCCGCTGCCGGACAAGCTGGTTGTGTACCCTGATATCGTACTGACGGCACTTCTGGCCTTTGACGACCAAGGCTACCGCCTCGGTTACGGTGGCGGCTACTACGACCGGACGATCCGGGCACTGAGGAGCGTCAGAAAGGTCACAACCATCGGCGTGGCCTTTGACCAACAGCGGATCGACGCGGTGCCGCATCTCGACTATGACGAGCGCCTGGATTGGATAGTGACGCCGTCGGGGGCGCTTCAGATCAAACGCTGACCGCAACCTGCCAGGGAAGTTTCTGTGCATGCGCCTTATGTTTCTCGGTGATGTTGTCGGCCGCTCAGGCCGTAAGGCGGTGCATGATGCGCTGCCGAAGCTGATCAAGCGCTTTAAGCTCGATTTCGTGATCGTGAACGGGGAGAATGCGGCCGGTGGGTTCGGCATCACCGAAGCGATTGCGGATGAGTTGCTGGCGTCCGGGGCCGACTGCATCACGCTGGGCAACCATGCGTTCGATCAAAAAGAAGCCCTGGTGTTCATCTCGCGGCAGCCGCGGCTGATCCGGCCGATCAATTTCCCCAAGGGCACGCCAGGTGCCGGTGCAGGCCTGTTCAAAGCCAAGAACGGCGCGGACGTGCTGGTCATCAACGCCATGGGCCGCGTGTTCATGACGGAGCTCGACTGTCCGTTCCGGGCCATCGATGCAGAAACCACGGCCTGCAAACTCGGCGAGGGTGCCGACGTCATCTTCATCGACTTCCACGCAGAAGCGACGAGCGAGAAGCAGGCGCTAGGGCATTTCCTCGACGGCCGCGTGACCGGTGTGGTCGGCACGCATACACATGTGCCGACATCGGACCACCGTGTGCTGCCGGGTGGCACAGCGTATATGTCGGACGGGGGCATGTGCGGGGACTATCAGTCGGTGCTGGGTATGGATATCGAAGAACCGGTCAACCGGTTCCTGACGCGGATCCCGCGGCAGCGCTTCGAGCCATCGGATGGACCGGCCACAGTGAGTGGATTCTGCATCGATGTGGATGATGCGACGGGGTTAGCGCGGGCCTGTGCGCCACTGCGGCTCGGCGGTGTTTTGGCACCGGCCGAGCCGAGTTTCTGGGCGTAAGTTCAATTTGGACCTGACGTTGGGCAACGTGACGGTCTAACTTCCAATGCTGCATGCAAGTTGCATGTCATAAGCGGGAGAGCCGGTAAAACCGCCTCTCCATGGGCGTGACCAATGTTCGTGCGTCTCGCGCGACGCGCCTCATACCGGTGTGGGCAACACCAGACAAGCGAAACTCGGCCGTTGATGAGGCAGAGTATGGCAGATTCGCTTAACAAAAGCTTACTTTTTGGGATGGACGCGACGGGTTGCGGGTGCGTTTCGGGCTTGCGGACACAGGGTATCAGAGCCGCCCGAGCAGGTCGCGGACCAGGGCTTCCAGTAGGGCCACCTTGTAGCCGGTGGCGGGCAGCGGGCGGGCGCCCTCGCAGGCGGCCTTGACGGCAGCTGTGATGGTTGCAGAGGTCAGCGGCGCGCCCTCCAACACGCGTTCTGCGGCGATCAACCGGAGTGGGATGGGCGCGACGCCACCAACGGCGATGCGGGCAAGGTGGACATGATCGCCGTCGCGCACGACGCGGACGACAGCCTCGACGAGGGGCCACTCGGCATGGGCGCGGCTGGTGCAGCGATCATACATCGCGCGCTCGCCGGTGACGGGCGGTGGCAAGGCAACCGACGTGATGGCTTCGCCCGTGGCCAGCGTGTTGTCGCGGCTGCCATCGTGGCCGTCACCGAAGATGCCGGCAATCGGCACGGCGGCGCGGACAGTCGTCGTGACCGTGGCTTCATAAGCGAGCAGCGCTGCGCCCAGCGTTGATGGATGCGGAGCCACGCACGGGCCGGTGTCAAAGATAACGCCATAAAGATGATTGCCGCCGCGCGCGGGGCAGCCGATGCCGCCTTTCTTGAGGCAGGCGAAATGCGGGTTGCGATAGTACCAGCAGCGGGTCCGTTGCGCGAGGTTGCCACCAAGTGTGGCGACGGTGCGGATCTGCGGTGTCGCGAGGCCGGCGGCAGCGGCGGCGAGACCGGGGTAGGCTGCCTTGAGGGCGGGGTCTGCTGCGATGGTGGCGACTGTCACGCCGGCACCAAGGACGGCGGAGCCTTCGGCCTGCCAGCGGATGCCAGCCGTATCGGCAGCTGGGCGCAGAACGTTGACGGGGCCACGCGCAATGCCGGAGCGGCGACGCTCCATCAAATCAGTGCCGGCGGCGAGGAATTCGGCGGTGCCGTGAACGTCTGTCATGCTGACCTCCGGACAGACTGCGCGGCGATAAGGCGATCGGGGCGCATGGGCAGCGCGTAGGCGCGGGTGCCGGTTGCGTTGTAGATCGCGTTGGCAATTGCGGCTGCGACGGGAACGCCGGCAATTTCACCGACACCGACGCCGCCGCCGGCGACATGATCGAAACCTTGCTCGTCGAAGTGGATGTGCATGTCCGGCACGTCGGCGATGCCGGGAATGCGGTAGTCTTCGAGACCGGCGCTCAGTACCGCGCCGGTCGCGCTATCGACTTGGCGGCCTTCATAGAGTGCGTAGCCGAGACCTTGGATGATCGAGCCTTCCACTTGGCTTTGCGCGAGGCGCGGCACCTGCGGCTTGCCGACAGCGAGGCCGGTCGCATAGCGCAGCAGGCGCGTATGGCCGGTCCAGGTATCGACCTCGACTTCGGCGATGCCGACAGCCCCTTGGCCGCCGCGCCCTGTGGTGACGCCGACAAACTTGCGCAGAATGAAATCGAACACGGTGCCCATATAGCCCACGCCGGCGAGCGGAGATTGCAAGCCAGGCGATGCCGTGGTGCTGTCCTCTGGGCGGTCAGAGCGGACAGCCACATCGGCGCTTGAGGCGATCACCTCACGCCACGGCTGATTGTCGCCGACCTTGCCTTTCGCCAGCCGGCGCAATCGCATCTTGAGTTTTCCGGCAGCCGCAAGTGCTTGCGGCACCAGCGTGGCCGTGGTGCGGCTGCCGCCGGAGATGGGGCCGTGCGGCAACGTCGAGCGGCCGATTTCGACGACGATCTCATCAGGTGTGAGGCCGAACGCTTGCGCGACAGCGGTTGCCAGCAAGGTGCGGCTGCCGGTGCCCACGTCTTGCACGGACGATCGCACGACCAGCTTGCCGCCAACGATGGCGAGTTCGAGTTCGCTATCGGCTTGCCACCAGTAGAGCCACGAGCCGGCAGCGATGCCGACCCCGCGGCGCAGGCGGCCGGTTGCCACGCCCGAGGGTTGGCGTTGTTGCCAGAGCGGCAGCGCGCTTGCCCACGTGTAGAGCCGTTGGCGGTTGGCGTCCGCATCCCAGCGTTGGCGCAGTGCGATTGGGTCGACTTGCAATTTTTCAGCAGCGGCATCGACGGCCTGTTCCAGCGCAAACGCCATCACTGGCCCGCCTGGCCCGCGGAAGGGTGCGCCAGGCGGCAGATGACTGACCACGTCGTAGTCGGCGAGGTACTTGGCATCAGCCGTGTACATGAGCCGCGCCAGCGTTGCGATGGCCGAGTTGACGGCGATACCGCTGTCGGCGGTAGCGCTGAAGGTGATGGCAGACAGCGCGCCGGAGGCCGATGGCAACAGCGCCAGTTGCATCTCCGCGCCGGGGCGGTAGCCGGCAACGGAGAGCTCTTCGTGCCGGTCATAGGCGACGCGAACAGGTGCCTTGGCGACGCGCGCCAGCGCAATGGCTGCGACGGTTTCTGCCGTCAGGGAGAGTTTGGAGCCAAAGCCGCCGCCGACGTGTTCGGCGATGACTTCGACTTTGTCTTCGGAGAGCCCCGCGTGTTTGGCGATAGCACTGGCCATGTGTGAGATGGCTTGCGTGGAAAGATAAACCGTCAGCCGGTCGCCGTTGAATGACGCGAGCGCGGCGTGTGGCTCAAAGCACGTATGGCACTGCGCTTCCGTGGTCCAGCGGCCTTCGACAAGCAGCGGATCGGCCTTCGTGCGCGCAGCAGCAATGGCGGCTTTGGCTTCGGCGGGTTTGAGTGAGAACGCGGCGTTGGGTCCGCGGCGGTTGCCCTTCCAGCGTGACGGCAGCACGACGCCTTCGGAAGCGTTCGCCGGCCGGTCAAAGAAGCCGGGATAGACGAGCGGGGCGTTTTCAGCGCTGGCGGCGGCGGCACCGTTTGCTGCGGGCAAGGCTGTGATGCTGATTTTGATGGCGTCGCGGGCAGCTTCGGCTGTGGCGCGATCAAGCGCTGCAACGGCGGCTACGGGGGTTCCGTTGTAGCGAACCGTATCGCCAACAGCGACGAGCGCGACGACCGCTGTGACGCCGGGCATCGCATGAACGGCGGTCATATCGATGGATGTGATACGGCCATGCGGGAGGTGCGCGCGGGCGATGACGCCCTCGAGCTGACCGGGGAGCTGGATATCGACGGTGTACTTGGCAGCCCCGGTGACCTTCTGGCGGGCCTCAACGCGGGTGCTGATTTCGGCAGCATCGTCGAACATGCCCGAGCACGCTTCAGCAACGGCACGATAAATCCCGGCGTAGGCACCGCAGCGACAGAGATGCCCGGACAGCGCCTCAGCGATCTCGGTGCGCTCGGGCGTGCGCGTGCCGTGCGCCGTGCGCCAGGCATCATGAAAGGCTGCAGCCTCAACAATGAAACCGGGGGTGCAAAAGCCGCATTGCAGCGCATCGTTGGCCATGAAGGCGCGTTGGATGGGATGCAGGCCAGCCGCGCCGATGCCTTCGACGGTGGTCACGGCCTTGCCAACAACCGATGAGCATGGCGTCAGGCAGGCGACGGTGGGTGCGCCGTCAACCAGCACCGTGCACGCACCACAGACGCCCGCGCCGCAGACCAATTTGGTGCCGGTGAGGCCATGCGTTGTGCGCAGTGCGTCGATCAATGGTGCGTGATCCGTTGCATCGACCGTCGTGGATCGGCCATTGAGGGTGAAGTGATCCATGCGATGCCTCCAGACACAGACTCTGATTGGGGGTAAGTGCAGATCAAAGGTTTAAACGGTTCGACCATTTTTTGTCTGATTGTGCTGCAACGGTGATTTTCGCCGTGCGGTCAGTCTTCGCAGTTTTCGACTTCATCGACAAAACGGGTCAGCAGACCCAAGGCATCGTCGATGGTGAGGCTATAGAAGTTTTCAGTGCCTTCACGGCGCAGGCCAATGAGACCGGCTTGGCGCAAGATCTTCAGGTGATGCGAGATCGCCGGACGTGACAGCGCTATTTTCTCAGCCAGCTGCGACACGTTCAGCTCCTCGATCTGTGCCAGCTGCATGATGATGTCCTGACGCGCAGTTTCACCCATAGCAAAGAACAGCGGCTTGCAGTCAGCGAACGTGACCGCCAGCTTCTTGATGGGAACTTTCTTTTTGACCGGGACTTCTTTGCGCGACATGCATCATGTTCGTTTAAACGCTTCGACGGACTTAATTCGCACAGAAGTGTGCGGACTGTCAACCGCAGCCAAGCACGCGACAAGGTCCGCGACGGGGTTCAGCAGCTCTTGAGCGCCAGCAACGTCGCCGCGACGGCGAGGCGCGGCGACGAATACACCGGCACCGACACGTCGGCGAGATGCGGCTCTGCCACCGCCATGGACGCCTGCGCAAGTGCGATGCAAGCAAGATCGGGGATAGCGGCTGCGGACCGGACGCTGGCAGCGATAGACTGCGCAAAGCCCTCCGTGTCTCCACGTTCGAAGAACGGCCAAGCCTCGGCACACAGAACCGTCTTGAAGCGTGGCGGCTTGCCGAGGCGCACGTAAGTGGCTTCCAGCAATTCCACGGTCGGCGTGCGCGTACTTTCCAAACAGAACGCAACGAGCACAGTGCCCGGCTGCGTTGCGGCTTTGAGCATCAAGGGTGTGTCAATCCGGATGATATTGCCAGCGTCAGCGTTGGCGGCTTCGGCAATCGGCCCCAATGTCGAGCAGGAGCACAAGACGGCGTCGTAATCCCGCGCCGCATCGCACAGAAATGTCAGCACGCCGGCGCGCAAGGTGTCCGTCAATCCGGCACGCCGCGCTTCGGCGAGCCAATCGGCGCGGACGGTGTGTGTCACCTGCACATCAGGTGCCATCGCTGTGTAGAGCGTGCCGAACGTGCCGATATGCACATCGGCGGTATGGAGGCAGAGAATGCGCGGCATGGTCACTCCTCGCCGCCAACGGGATCGCTCCGAACAACTTGGCCGCCGCGCACGTGCGGCGCGCGCGCGGTGAGGGGACCGCCAGGCATGAGCGGGCGATCGGGCCAATGGCCGAGACTGTTGATGCGGTCGTACATGACGATGGCGCCGGCCATGGCGACGTTGACGCAAAAGCGCGTGGGGATTTTCACCACGTGCTTGCAGCGCGCCAGCATGGGTTCTGACAGCGAACCCTTCTCGGGGCCGAGCACGTAAGCCGCACGCAACGGATGCTTGAACGACGGCAGGTCGACCGCGCTGTCGATCAACTCGACGCCGACCAGCACGCAGCCTTGCGGCAATGTCATGTCATCAAGCGAAACCCAGTTGTAGTGCGGCAGGTGCTGGTGGCCCTTCGATGTGTCGGCGAAGGCCTCGTCCTTGCGGTAGTTGGCACCGACCGTGAACGTGAACGCCGCGCCAAACCCGTGCGCGCTGCGCATCAGATTGCCGAGGTTCAACGCCTTCGACATCCGCTCCGCGCCAATCGCGAAGTAACCGCGCAGCGCGGGATCGTGGGAGGGGAGGGATGGCGAAGGGGTCATGGGAGGGAGTAGCAGAGTAAGTGACCCGAGCGATAGGTGCTTGAGGTAAAGTCCGGACTCGCGGCTGCCCGCACTCTAACCCTCCCCGTGAAGATGGGGAGAAGCAATAAGAACGTACTCCCTTCCCCAATGCGACTTCTCGCAAGGGGAGAGGGTTAGGGTTGGGCAGCACCCACCCTCACTCATGCTTGCCGTGGCAGTGCTTGTACTTCTTCCCGGAATTGCACGGGCATTTCTCATTGCGCGAGACGCGGCCCCAGGTGGCGGGGTTTTGCGGATCGACAGCGGCTTCGGCTTTGCGGACGACGGCTGGCGCGCGGCGTTCGAGCACCTGCACGGGCGCGCGGCCTTCGGCGGCCAGCGCTGCGTTGGCCATGGCGAGCTCGTCTTCGCCGGTCGACGCGTCGATGTGGTGGGCTTCCATCGGCGGCAGTTCGAGATCGTCGACCGACGGCACCGGCTGTTCAGGCGACAGCTGGATGTGCATCAGCTGGCCGACGGTCGCCTCGCGCAGCCGCGACAGCATGTTCTCGAACAGGTGGAAGCTTTCGGACTTGTATTCGTTGACCGGATCGCGCTGGCCATAGGCACGGAAGCCGATCACCTGGCGCAGATGTTCCAGCGTGACGAGATGCTCGCGCCAGAGATGGTCGAGCGTCTGCAGCAGCACCATCTTCTCCACCTGGCGCATGTTCTCGGGGCCGATCTCGGCGGCCTTGGCGGTGGCTTTTTCCTCCACCGCTGCGAGCACGCGCTCGGTGATGACCTCGTCGGCGATGCCCTCTTCCTTGGCCCAGTCAGCAACTGGCAGATCGACATCGAACACGCGGACGAGTTCTTCTTTCAGCTCGGCGGTTTTCCATTGCTCGGCATAGGCGTGCTCGGGGATGTGTGCGGCGACCAGCTCTTGCACGATCTGGCTGCGATAGGCCTCCACTTCGTCTGAAACGTCCTCCGAGCCCATCAGCTCCAAGCGCCGGTCGAAGATGGCCTTGCGCTGGTCGTTCATGACGTCGTCGTACTTGAGCACGTACTTGCGGCTGTCGAAGTTGCGATTTTCGACCTTCTGCTGGGCTTTCTCCAGCGCTTTGTTGATCCACGGATGGGTGATCGCCTCGCCATCTTGCAGGCCTAGTGTCTGCAGCATCTTGTCCATGCGCTCGGAGCCGAAGATGCGCATCAGATCGTCGTCGAGGCTGAGATAGAATTTCGAGCGGCCGGGGTCGCCCTGGCGGCCAGAGCGGCCGCGCAGCTGGTTGTCGATGCGGCGGCTTTCGTGGCGCTCGGTGCCGATGACGTAGAGACCACCAGCGTCGAGGGCGGCTTGTTTCTTCACGGCGATATCGGCGACGATCCGTTCGCGTTCGGTGGCGATTTCGGCCTCTGACGGATGCGCCTGCGCCGCTTCCCGCTCGGTCTGCCAGCCACGGATGCGGAAGTCGACGTTGCCGCCGAGCTGGATGTCGGTGCCGCGGCCGGCCATGTTGGTGGCGATCGTCACGGCGCCCGGCACGCCAGCCTGCGCGATGATCATCGCCTCTTGCTCGTGGAAGCGGGCGTTGAGCACGGCGTGCGGGATCAAGTCGCCACCTTTGGGTGCGCCAGCCATCAGCTGTTCGAGATGCTCGATGACGCCGGCGAGCTGCACGCGCAGTTCCTGGTCGACGTTGGCGCCGGGCTCACTGGCGCCCATGCCGACCATCGATTTGAGACCGCCGCTGGCGGGCTTGATGGCTTCGAGTTCGCTCGCCTTGGCGCCCTCGGGGATGCCGGCGAAGTTGCGGATGTAGCTGACGATGTCGCGCATGAACTCGCGATCTTTCATCAGCCCCGAGAGCAGTTCGCTCTTTTCGATCGACGTGGTGCCGACGAGAACCGGTTGGCCGCGGCGATTGCAGTCGGCGATCTCGGCGACGATGGCGCGGGCCTTTTCCTTGAACGTGCGATAGACCTCGTCGTGCTCGTCGATGCGCGAGATGTCGATGTTGGTCGGCACCTCGATGACGTCGAGGCCGTAGATGTCCATGAACTCGTTGGCTTCGGTGGAGGCCGTGCCGGTCATGCCGGCCAGCTTGTCGTAGAGGCGGAAGTAATTCTGGAAGGTGATCGAGGCCAGCGTTTGGTTTTCCGGCTGGATCTCCACGCGCTCTTTGGCTTCCAACGCCTGGTGGAGCCCTTCTGAATAGCGGCGGCCCTGCATCATGCGGCCGGTGAATTCGTCGATGATGACGACCTGGTCGTCCTTGACGATGTAATCCTTGTCGCGCTGGAACATCTTGTGCGCTTTGAGCGCCTGATTGATGTGATGGACGGCCGAGACGTTCTCGATGTCGTAGAGGCTCTCGCCCTTGAGCATATCGGCTGCACGCAGCAGCTCTTCCATATGCTCGTTGCCGGCTTCGGTGAGCGCCACCTGGCGCTGCTTTTCGTCGAGCTCGAAATGCTCGGGTGCCAGCTGTGGCATCAGGGCGTCGATGGTCATGTAGAGTTCGGCGCGGTCTTCGACGGGGCCGGAGATGATCAGCGGGGTGCGCGCTTCATCGACGAGAATGCTGTCGACTTCGTCGACGATGGCGAAGGCATGCCCGCGCTGCACCATGTCAGAGGTGCGCATCTTCATGTTGTCGCGCAGGTAGTCGAAGCCGTATTCGTTGTTGGTGCCGTAGGTCACGTCGCAGGCGTAGGCGGCGCGGCGCTCGTCGTCATCGAGGCCGTGCACGATGCAGCCGACGGTGAGGCCGAGAAACTTGTAGACGGTGCCCATCCATTCGGCGTCGCGGCTGGCGAGATAGTCGTTGACGGTGACGACGTGGACGCCCTTGCCGGTCAGTGCGTTGAGGTAGACGGCGAGCGTGGCGACCAGTGTCTTACCCTCGCCGGTCTTCATCTCGGCGATATCGCCATCGTTGAGCACCATGCCGCCCATCAACTGCACATCGAAGTGGCGTTGGCCCAGCGAGCGGCGCGCGCCCTCGCGCACGGTGGCAAAGGCTTCCGGCAGCAGGTCAGCGATGGTCGCGCCATCAGCACAGCGTTGCTTCATCTCGGCGGTGCGGGCGCGCAGCGCGTCGTCGGACAGCGCCTTCATCCCGGCTTCGAGAGCGTTGATCTTGTCGACGAGGGGGCGATAGGCCTTGACCTTGCGGTCGTTGGAGGTGCCGAAGATCTTGGCGGCAATGGCGTTGATGGACAGCATGGGCGGAAGAGGTCCTTGACCAGCGGCAATGACCGCGGGTGTCAGTTACGGGCGGCCGGCGCGGGCGTTGCCGCCGCGAGACCAAGAGACTGGAAGCCACGAAACAGGCGACGAAAAACCGGCACGACTAGGCAGTCCTTAGGGCGACACTGGGGCAACTGGCTGGTGCCACCGGCTTCTGGCAGGCGTTGCAGCCGGACGCCCCTGAAAGAGCCCGGCGCCGCGCCTGCCAGATGAGGTCAAAACACACCCGATCTGGCCAGATCTGGCATGAGGAGCAAAAAACTGGTGCCGCCGGGCGACCACACGGCCACCGTCCAGCAGATGGCGGTGAAATAAGGAGCCCCTAACCCCTTGTCAACGCGGCTCAACGCGGCGCGGCGCCAACACCTGGGGCAACAGCTGGGCCAGCTCGGCCCGTCCCGCTCAATAGGACTTTGGCTGGCCGAGGACTTTTTCGGCAATGAAGCTCAAGATGAGCTGTTCGGTGACGGGGGCGATGCGGGTGATGGTGACCTCGCGCAGCAGGCGTTCGACGTGATACTCCTTGGCATAGCCAAAGCCACCATGGGTCAGGACCGACTGCAGGCAGGCGTCGTAACCGGCACGGGCGCCGAGAAACTTGGCCGCATTGGCTTCGGCGCCACAGGGCTTGCCGGCGTCATAGAGGCGGGCGGCCTGCAGCGCCATCAGGTTGGCAGCCGCGAGGTTCATCCAGCGCTCAGCGAGGGGATGTTGAATGCCCTGATTCTGGCCGATGGGCCGGTCGAAGACGACCCGTTCGCGGGCGTACTTGGCGGCGCGACCCAGGGCGTCAACGCCGATGCCGATGGCTTCCATGCCAACCAGAATGCGTTCCGGGTTGAGACTGTCGAGGATGTAGGAAAACCCCTTGCCTTCGGCGCCGATGCGATGGTTCTCGGGAATGAACAGTTTGTCGATGAAAATGGCGTTCGAATCGACGGCTTTACGGCCCATCTTCGGGATCCGCCGCACTTCGATGTGGGCGCGATCGAGATCGGTGTAGAAAATGGTGATGCCGTCGGTCGGGCGCTTGCAATCCTCATAGCGTGTGGTGCGCGTGAGCAGCATAATCTTGTTGGCGACCTGTGCCGTCGAAGTCCACACCTTCTGCCCGTTGACGAGATATCCGCCCGGCACTTTCTCGGCGAACGTCTTAATGCGGGTCGTATTGAGCCCGGCGTCGGGCTCGGTGAAGCCAAAACAGCATTGGTCCTTGCCGGCCACCAGAGCCGGGATCCAAGCGGCCTTCTGGGCCGGTGTGCCATGCACAATGATCGGATGCGGGCCGAACAGGTTGATGTGCACCGACGAAGCGGCGGTCATAGCACCGCCGTGGCTGGCAATTTCGCGCATCATCAGTGCGGCTTCGGTGACGCCGAGGCCAGAGCCGCCGTATTCAGTGGGCATGGTGATACCGAGCCAGCCGGCATCCGCCATGGCGCGATGAAAGTCGGTGGGGAATTCGCCGCTGTCGTCGTGCTCGAGCCAATAGTCATCGCCGAAGCGGGCAACGACGCCGCGCACTCCCTCGCAAATCTGGCGCTGGTCATCCGAAAGGATGTCCGTATCGTTGAGCAGAGACATAGGTTGATGTCCACGTTCAGGTCCGAGTTATGGCGCGGCCCGGACCGTGCCGAATAGCGGCAAAAAATAGCCATCGCTGGACAAGTACGCAAGCGTATTGTTATCTGGATTAGGAATTGGTGGAGGGCTTGGGCTTGCACTCCGGGCGTTTTGAGATAGGCCCGCCGTGAATGGAACTGCCCACCGTTCAGGTGTCGAAGAAGGAGAATTCGATGGCCGACGTCACGTTTGAGGATATTATCTACGAAGTGCGCGGTCCGGCGGCGTGGGTGATCATCAACCGGCCGAAGGTTTACAATGCTTTCCGTGGGCGCACGGTCGAAGAATTGATCGCCGGGTTCCAGAAGGCGGCGAACGACAAGGCGGTCTCGTCGATCGTGCTGACGGGAGCTGGCGACAAAGCTTTCTGCACCGGTGGCGATCAGTCCTCTCATGACGGCAACTATGATGGCCGGGGGGTCGTCGGCCTACCGATTGAAGACCTGCAGAGCATCATCCGAGACGTGCACAAGCCGGTGATTGCGCGCGTCAACGGCTTCGCCATCGGCGGCGGCAATGTGCTCGCAACGTTGTGCGATCTGACGATTGCGGCGGAGCACGCCAAGTTCGCCCAAGTGGGTCCCAAGGTCGGCTCGTTCGATGCTGGCTGGGGCACGGCGCTGCTGGCCCGCCACGTCGGTGATAAGAAGGCGCGGGAAATCTGGTTCCTCAACGAACAGCTGACCGCTAAGCAGGCGATGGACTTCGGCCTGGTCAACAAGGTTGTGCCGATGGCGGACCTCGATGCGGCGGTCACAGCCTGGACCGACACGCTCGCCGAACGTTCGCCC
Source organism: uncultured Alphaproteobacteria bacterium (assembly GCA_963847145.1). GTDB lineage: Bacteria > Pseudomonadota > Alphaproteobacteria > Rhizobiales > Hyphomicrobiaceae > JABFRJ01. Next base: position 460,728 of record CAWJYN010000004.1, on the reverse strand, counting down.
ACCGCGCTGGCATTCCTCAAACGCTCGTTTAACGCCGATACCGACAGCATCCGCGGCATTTCGAACATGGCGCTGCATGCGGTAAAGTTGTTTTACGCCACCGCTGAATCCAAGGAAGGCGTCAATGCCTTCAATGAAAAGCGCAAGCCTGACTTCAGCAAGTTCGTCGAGTAGTGCGGCTTGAGTTTGGCGCCAGGAGAGCACGATGATCGAGCGCACTCTATTCCGGGAAGAGCATGAGATCTTCCGCCGGACGGTCCGCCGGTTTATGGAAACCGAAGTCGCGCCGTTCCATGCGCAATGGGAAGTAGACGGCATCGTGCCGCGCGCCCTGTGGCTTAAGGCTGGCGCGCAGGGTCTGCTCTGCTGCACGGTACCCGAAGAATACGGCGGCCTGGGCCTCGATTATCTGTTCGACGTGATTGTCTTTGAGGAGTTGTGGCGGATCGGTGCGAGCGGGCCGGGCTTTCTCATTCACACCGATCTGGTGGCGACGTATCTGCTGAGCTTCGGCACCGAAGAGCAGAAGAAGAAGTGGCTGCCGAAGATGGTGACCGGCGAGGTCATCGGTTCGCTCGGCATGACAGAGCCGCACGCCGGCAGCGATCTCAAGGCGATCCGCACCCGTGCTGTGCGGCAGGGCGACAGCTACGTCATCGACGGGCAGAAGGTGTTTATTTCCAACGGCCAGCTCTGTGACCTGATTGTGCTGGCGACCAAGACCGACAGCCAGGCGGGAGCCAAGGGCATCTCGCTGTTCCTCGTCGAGGGCGACCGGCCCGGCTTCAAACGGGGCAAAAACCTCGCTAAACTCGGCATGCGCGCGCAAGACACCTCGGAGCTGTTTTTCGAGAACGTGCGTATTCCGGCCTCCAACATGCTCGGCGGCGAGGGGCAGGGTTTCAAGCTGATGATGACCAAGCTTGCGCAAGAGCGGCTGGCGCAGGCGATCCGCTCGGCGACGGTTGTCGAGACGGTGATCGACTGGACGGTGGAATACACATCGCAGCGCGAAGCGTTCGGGCAGACGATCGCTGACTTCCAGAACACCCAGTTCAAGCTCGCCGAACTCAAGACCGAAGCCAGCGTCGGCCGCGTCTTCACCGACCGGTGCATCGACCTGTTCATGAAGGGGCAGCTCGACGCGACGGATGCGGCCATGGCCAAGCTGTACACCTCCAACCTGCATTGCAAGACGGTCGACGAGTGCCTGCAATTGTTCGGCGGCTGGGGGTATATGTGGGAGATGCCGATCACGCGGGCCTATGCCGACGCCCGCATTGTGAAAATTGCCGGCGGTTCGGTCGAGGTGATGAAGACCATCATCGCCCGCGAGATGTTCAAAGACCGCCGCAAGTACAAGGCAGCGGCTGAATAGAGCTGCATTGAACTGGAATGCGTTGGATTGCATTGGCGGCTTGCAGACTTCAGTCATCCGCCTACCACAATTTGGTGGCACCCCCGCCTTTAGTCTTCGGTTGCTGTAGTCGGCATTCGCCGGTACGCTGACGACTTAGCTAGTGGTGCGTCTATGGTCCCTTTGCGGCGCCAGGCGCCGTCAACGGAGTGCCCCCCATGTTCGACGCCAAGAAGCTTCTCGAAATGCTGATGAAGGGCGCGCAGCCAGCACCACCACCGCAGCACGCCGATGCAGGCGGCTTGGGTGGCCTTGGCGACCTGCTCGGCAAGGTGTTGGGGCAGGGCCAAGGGGGCCAGGCGCAGGGCGGCCAACAGGGCGGTGGCGGCAGCCTCGCCGACATTCTCGGTAAGCTCGGTGGCAGTGGGCAAGCCGCGCCGCAGCAACGGCAACAGGCACCGCAGGCCGGCCACGAAGCCGGTTCGCTGGGAGATCTGCTCGGCAAGGTGCTGGGCCAGAGCCAAGGTGGTCAGCAGCAAGGCGGCGCCCCCGCCCAGCGCGGTGGCCAGCATGCCGATGCGTCCGGTGCTGGCGATGGCGGTATCGCTGACATGTTGCGCAAGTTGCAGGAGCAGATCGGTGGCGCTGCTGGCGGCGCCAAGGGTGCAGCTGGCGGCGCTGGCGGTGGTCTCGCCGACATTCTCGGCCAAGTGTTCGGTCAGGCCAAAGCAGGTGTTTCGGAAGGTGCGCGGCGCATCGATGATGCGACCGGCGCGTCAGGCCATATGCGCGGCGCGACGCAAGGCGCAACCGGCCAGTCGCCCGACGAAATCATGGCGCAGATCAAAGACTGGGTTGCCAAAAACCAGATGGGTGCCGGTGCTGCTGCCGGTGGCCTCGGTGCCGTCGTGCTTGGCACCAAGGCAGGGCGCTCATTGGCTGGTAAGGCGCTGAAGATCGGCTCGCTCGCGCTGATAGGCGGCCTCGCCTACAAGGCGCTGCAGAACTACCAGGCCGGCAAGCCGCTGATCGCCGCTGCCCAAGACCCCAATCTCGCCGAAGCACCGCGCGGCTCGGGCTACGAGACCGCCGCCGTGACCAACGACAGCGCGCTGCTTTATATCCGCGCCATGATCTCAGCGGCCGCTGCCGATGGCCGCGTCGATCAAAAGGAACAGGAAAAGATCTTCGGCAGCCTCAAGCAGGCGGGCATGGATGCCCATGCCGAGGAATTCGTGGCGCGCGAACTGAACCGGCCAGCGACCATCGAAGACCTTGTCGCCGGTGTGAAGACCGAGCAGGAAGCGGTGCAAGTGTTCACGGCGGCACGGATCGCGGTGGAGCTCGATAGCCAGGAAAACAACGACTTCCTGGTCAATCTCGCCAATGGGCTTGGCATCGACGGCCAGCTTGCCCAGCACATCGACGCGGCGGCCCGCGGGTCTGCCTGAGTGACGGCCGCCAGATAGCCGCCAGACGGTCGCGCTTTGCTTCCAGTGGTGAGGCAAGGCGCGGCTCAAGGCGGGATTCAAAGCCGTTTATGGGCGCCGCCGCCGACATTGTGCTTGAATTCCGACGGCCACTGAGTAACGTGGTGGCCGAGGACTGAGCCCAATACGCCCGATCCACAGACGCCCGATGTGGTGCCCCATAACCTGGGCTGCTGCCTTGGGTTAGGCACATTCGCCGTGCCCCATAGTGATCGCTATACCAAGCCGGCGGCTGATCGTGGTGCCAAAACATCGACGATCCCTCCGCCCGAGATCCCTCACGCCAACGCCTGCACGCAACTTTTGTCCGTAACTTTTGTCACCGTCTCGAGGTCATCCATGAATATCGTTTCGCTCGCCATGAACATGCTGACGCCGGCCATCATCGGCCGGATCGCCAGCGCACTCGGCATCAACCCCACGATCGCGCAGATGGCAGTCACGGCGGCCATTCCGGCCATCTTTGGTGGCATCGCTGGTAAAGCCGCGCAGCCCTCCGGGCTTGGCGTACTGACTGGACTGCTCGGCCAGCAGAGCCCGAGCATGCTCGGCAGCCTCGGTGATATGATCGGCGGCAGCAACCAGGCAAGCCTCATCAGTGGCGGTACCAGCGCGCTGAACTCGCTGTTTGGCAATTCGACGGCGGGCGCGCTTGCCGGCGCAGTCGGCAAGTTCGCCGGCGTACCGGAAGCCGCCAGCTCCAGCCTGCTCGGCATGCTGGCGCCGGTCGCGCTCGGCACGTTGGCGCAGCAGCAGAAATCCAGCGGCCTGGATGCGGGCGGCCTGGCCAACATGCTGGCCGGCCAGAAGGACAACATCGCGGCGGCGCTGCCCAAGGGCTTCGGCGATCTGCTGAAGGGCACCGGCCTGCTCGACAGCGTCATGCCATCGGCACCGTCGGTGGGCTCGATGGCGACAGCAGCGGCCGCTGGTGTTGGCGCTGCTGCCAAGTCGGCCATGGCGGGCGCCGCATCGACGGCGACGCAGGCCGCGCAGACCGCATCACAGACGGCCAGCGCGACGGCTTCGCGTGTGCAGGATGCTGGCCGGGCTGCAGCCAGCTATACCCCAGCGGTGCCATCCGCGCCGGCCAGCGGGCTTAGCAAGTATCTGCCATATCTGGCGGCCATTGCAGCGTTGATGATCGGCTACAATCTCTGGCAGAGCAGCCGCAGCCCGGTGATCCCGCCGGTCGCCAAGATCGTCTACAACAACGTCGATGTCGGCGCGCGCGCGTCGTCGGTCTACGAAGGCCTAAAAACCAGCGTCGGCAACATCAAAGACGGCGCCTCGGCGACCGCCAACCTGCCGAAGCTGCGCGAGCAGGTCAGTGCGCTTGGAGAGATCAAAGACTTCGCCGACAAGATGCCTGCCGACAGCCGCAAGAGCTTGGCTGGCGTCTTCCAAGGCTTCGCACCGGGCCTCGAAGGCCTGATCCTCACCGCACTGAAAGCGCCGGGCGCATCCGACGTCGTCAAGCCGGTGCTGGAGCAGGTGATGGAGCGCGTCAAGGCGCTGGCGAAAGGTTAACGGCGAAACGCCGTTTTAACTGTGTTTTCAGGGCGTTCCGGGCAACCGGGACGCCTTTTTCGTGTTTTGGAGCATTGCCGGAGAGCGGGGCGAGACTGATACCTCAAAAGGGCCCCGGAACGCACAGGGAAGGCTGTCAGAGCCCTTCGATTGTGCAGGCCTAGGGGAGGGTAGCCAAAACCACCCGAAACGCGCCAGAGCCCACTCTCCGGCCCGGCAAATGAATTAACTCTGTTGACGGCCAAATTTAACCACCTGCGACATGCTTAAGGTTAAGCGCGGCAGCCGGTGGCCTGTATGCGTGGCGACCAAGCTGATCGCCCGATCTTTTCGCGCTTGCTTTCGATTTACGTCTGCCGTTAGCTGCAAAGGTCAGTATGCGTCGCCGCCGATTGCTGTTCCGCGGACAGTTGCCGCTGTTGCAGTCGATGATGACGGCACGGATGAAAACGACAGGCCATTCGCTTCAAGAATTTTGTCAGCAGCGCAAGCGCAGAATTTCGATCTCGCCGGCCCCGCGTCCGCCAAATTGGACCGCACACGCTGGCTGGCGCTTGCACCGGGGAGGCCATTATGTCGATACCCAGCACCGCCCGTTTCAGCGCACGCAGCCGTCTTGCAAGAGCGTTTACACACGCTTGGGCACACGCCGCACTCTTAGCCGGGTTGCTGTTCGCCGTCGCAGCGCCAATGCCAGCAACCGCCAGTGCCCAGTTCACAATCCTCTACCCCGAGGCCCGCAACAATCCCTCGGAGCTTTTTTTCAAACCGGTCTGTAACGCGCGGCTGGAAGGTGTGATTTGGGGACCCGACCCACGCGATCCAAAGGACCAGGGCGACGCTGCCAAGCTCGCGGTGGAACTCAACGCGTTTCTACAAGAAGGGGGCACTTATGGCCAGATGAAGGGTGGTGAGTTTTTAGTGCTGTGCCTCTCGTCGCCAGGCGGCGATCTGCCAGAGGCCGTGAAAATCGGCAAACTCTTCAGCGGCTGGACGATGGTGGTGGAGGATGGTGCCATTTGCGAATCCGCCTGCGCTGTCGTGTTCATGAGTGCCGCGCCACGCGATCGCGTCTTTCTTTATTCTGAGTTAGCTCCTGGCCGCTTTCTCCACTTTCGCGGCAGGCTCGGGTTCCATGGTCCGGAATTAAACTTCACAGAGTCACAAGCCAAGGGCTTGTCGCCGAAGCAGATGGTGAAGGAAGTTAAGCAATCCTACCGCAATGCGCTGCAGCGCATGCGCGCAGTCGCCTTCCCCGATGACCGGCGCGACGAGTTGGGGTGGAAAACGTTCCTGGGCTCCGGTCAGCGTGCGAATGCGATGCCACCCGATCTGCTCATGAGTTTCCTCACGGTCCCGAATGAGGGCATGTTCCGCATCACCAGCCTGTTCGAAGCCATGAGTTGGGGCATAGAGGTCTATGGTTTCGATCCGCCGCCCGCGCTTTCGAGCGGTCTGCTGACGACGGCCTGTATCAATGTCGCCACTGTGCGATGCCTCTACAGTCCAAACAACGAGTGTATAGATTGGCTGCCGCAACTATCAGCGCAGGGCATCACGAAACCAACCGATTTCGAACTCGCTCGTAACTTGCAATTGACATTCAATCTGACAGCGCTTTACGCCTCGACACTGCAGCAAGACATCGGCATCAGCAAGTATCGGCCCAATGGGCCGTTGGTGCCAAAAGCCCAAATCGCGGCCGCGACTGGCGCCAATCCAGAAACATATGCGGAAGCCTTTGAATACGTCAACGAAGCCGATCATTCGGTTTGCGACGTTCGAGCCACGTGGCGCGGCGATCGCGTCGAGACCCTGCATCTTGATCTCGTGGCCTTCAAAGTGCCCGGCCAGCGCGTGCTCGTAACGCCGCTGGCGTTTCCCGAGTTCGCACCAGGCAACATCAGCCGTTACCATCTGCGGCCTTGGCGCATGCTGCCGCTGTCCGCCGATCTCACATTGCTCAACATGCCGGACCTGTGGGGCAAGATGGTCGAGAGCGGCAACTTCTTCAGCCGTCCGCCGAACTGGAAATAGCACTTCCGCAACGCAGCAGATCACCTGAGAGCGACCATCGACACAAAGCGAGCAGGCCCCATGTACGCACCCGTGTTCGTTTCCTATCGCTTGCCGTTGTTCGCTGTATTCGTGGTCACACTGCTGCACGCGATCGCATCATCGCCACCGGCAACGGCCAACGTCCAGTTCACGATCCTCAATGCCGAGGTGCGCAACAATCCCGCAGAGCTATTCTTTAAGCCCGTCTGCAACGCGCGGCTGGACGGCGTGATCTGGGGCAAGGACCCTGATGATCCCAATGACAAAGGCGATGCAGAGCGGCTCGCGCCGCAGGTTGAGAGTTTTTACACCGAGGCAAAGCCCTACAAAAAACCCCATGACCTCTCCGGCAAGCCCAAGGATGACTATTTTGCGCTGTGCCTGTCCTCGCCTGGTGGAGATTTGCGTGAGGCACTAAAAATCAGCAAACTGTTCCATAGCTACTGGACGATGGTGGTGGAGGACGGCGCCGACTGCATCTCAGCCTGCTCGATCATCTTCATGAGTGCCGCGCCGCGCGATAGGATAAGCGGGTATGATGATGAGGCCGCTGGTCGCTTCCTGCACTATCGCGGGAGGCTTGGATTTCATGCCCCTGTGCTGAATTTTCCGGCGAGCAGGGCGCAAGGCCTGACGCCAGAACAAGTTGCACAGGAAGTCCAGAAAGCCTATGGCGACGCGCTTGAGCGCATGCGTGAGGTGATTTTCGGTCCTGCCCCCGACAAGGCAGGGAGCCTGCGTAAGCCCGGCGCTGCACCCGATAAGCTCGACGACACGATTGAGCGCGCGCTTCGTTTTGTAGGTGAGGCTGGCGAACGCATGCCCCAGGGTGTCGTCATGGCCTTCATGACTGTCCCAAACCACGAAGTCTTGTTCGTTGACAGCGTTTCAGCGGCGATGTCCTCGAACATCGAGATTTACGGGATCGCGCCGCCCCCTCGATTGACCGGTTCCTTGCTGGCCTTTGCATGCACCAACGTCGCCGCCATACAATGCATGAACTCCACAAATGGGGAATGCATGGAAGACTACAAGCGTACCCGCGTGCAGGGCAAGGCGAGGACCGACTTAGCCAATGGCTTCAGGTCCAATGCCATGATCAGTCTTATTATGGGCGCAAGTGGCACGGAAACTCTGCGACACCACCAGGGGTTTCAGACGATTTGGCCACCGCCGAAAATCGCGGAAAAACAGTCGAAGCCGGCGAGAGAACCGGACCGCTGGCTCGATAAACCGTCCAAGGCGAATGACCCAAATCTCTTGGTTCAAATATTTGAGATGCAGAACATAAACGGCCGATCGGATTGCGACATCCGCGCGACCTTCAGCGCGCAGAAGTTACTCGATTTGCAGATCCAGATCGTGTCTGGAAAAGTCAAGGAGCAGCGTTCGTTGCTACAGCTTGAAAGGTACCATCCGCAGGAAAATTTGATACACACCTACAGCGGCTTTCACTTGCGCCCATGGAAGATGCTGCCGGCGGCTACACCGCTGGCGCAATTGGGCGGGACGAACCCCTGGGGCGGGCGGGCTGAGGGCCGTGACTTCTTCGACCGTCCCCCCAACTGGAAATAGCTTTTCCCCACACCTCCCATCACCCGAGCACCTCTCGACGCACACCCACCCGGCCCCCATGTCCTCACCTGTCTTCGTCTCCTACCGCCGCGCCGACACCCAGCACGTCACTGCGCGCTTGTACACGCGGTTGGCGCCGCGCTATCTCGCGGAAGTGGACGTCTTCATGGACGTCGAGGCCATTGCGGCTGGCACCGACTACACCATGGCGCTGCATCGCCAGTTGGATACCTGCAAAGTCTGCCTGGTGATGATCGGGCCGCAATGGCTCGCAGTGGACGCCACCGGCAAACGGCGGATCGACGATCCCAACGATGTGGTGCGCCAGGAGATCGTTGCCGCGCTCGCGCGCAAGATCACCGTGATCCCCGTTCTGACCGACAACGCGCGTATGCCAAGTGCCGCGGAACTTCCCGAGCCATTGAAGCCGCTCGCCGTCCGCAACGCCATGCGGCTGACCCACGAGAATTTCAACACTGACGCCGATGCGCTCGGCACGAAGGTGCTGGGCGTGCTGGGCCGCTCGGTCGATCTCGAACAGGATGTGCTGAAGCTGCTGTTCTCGTTCAAGGGCGCAATCGGCCGCAAGCAGTACTGGATCGGCCTGTTGATCATCACGGTTGTGCAATTCGCCATTATGGCAGGTTTGCTCGCCATTTCCGGCGTCCCGATCTCGCGCGGCTTCAGCGACCCCGGAGATTTGCCAAAGCAGACCAAGCTCCTGTTACAGCTCGGGACCTTGTGGGTGTGGTGGCCGGCGCTGGCACTGGCCTACAAGCGGATCAAGGACCTCGGACACGGTTTCACATTGTTTGCACCCGTGCTCGCAGCGGCCGTGGCCCAAGTGGCGTTTGATCTGCTCGGCTGGACGTCTGAGGCGGGCGCCTTATCGCTGGTGTGCCTGATTTTGATTTTCGTTCTGGGAACGCTCAAAGGAACACGGTTTGTGGCGCACGCTGTGTGACGCCCGATCCGTTGACGAGAGGAGTAAAGCTTATGCTGAAAGCGATCGCACTTGGGGCGCTGCTGCTCGCCCTCCCACGCCTCGCGCACGCCGAGGACTACGTCATCAACGACCCGCGCTGGCTGCAGCTGAGCGACGCGGAGCGTGCTGGTGTCGAAAAGCAATTGCGCGACGGCGGTGTGCTCGCCGGCAACGACAAGCTCCTCTACCGGGGCAAATCAGGCAAGGCGCTCGGCGAGATCAATTTGCCGGCCAGCACCGGCTTGGCCGCTGCCGCCGACATCCGCCGCGGCATTTGCGTGCGGGTGAACTCGTCCAAGCTTGCCAGCTGCCGCACCATCTCGGACAGCGCCGCCAAGCAGGCCTGCCGCGACAACGAGACTGCGCGCGTCGCAAAGGCGAAGGCTGCGTGCGGCTGACGGCGCGACAAACGGTCAAGACATGCACTGATCGCATACGTGCCCGCCTGGCCCGCGGCACTGCGCGTGGTTGCTCCGCATGCACGGATCAACAATAACCGCTCCAACCGGACCCTCCCCATTGTGACCGCGCCGTCCGGCGGAGACCATCCGTGCCCCGTGACAGCCTAGACCGTCCGGCGACCGCTGGCGTGGAGCCATCGTCCGGCAGCCCCCGCCGTACGCCCGTGCTCGGCCCCGCCGAGTGGGGCCTGATCGCGCTGCAGGCTATGTTCTGGGGCAGCACGTTCTTTTTCATCGCCTTCGCCCGCCAGGAGATGCCGCCGCTGACCTTGAGCGCCATCCGCACCATCCCGGCGTCGCTGTTGCTGATCGGCGTTGTGACGGCCCTGGGGCTCCGTTGGCCGGCGAGCTTACGCGACTGGCAGCATCTGCTGGTTTTCTCCGCCCTCAACAACGCCGTGCCGTTCGTGCTGATCATCCTGGCGCAACGCCAAGTCACCGGCGGCATCGCCGCGATCTTCATGGCCATGGGGCCGTTGTGGGCATTGCTGCTGTCGCCGTGGTTTGTCGCCGAGGAGCGGTTCACCTGGCAACGGCTGGCCGGTATTCTGGTGGGTATCGCGGGTGTCGCGGTGATCACCGGTGCCAGCGGTTCCACCGGCACGGGCAGCGCGCAAGCGATGCTGGTGGCCGCAACCATCCTGTTTGCTTCAGCCAACATCTACGCGCGCAAGTTTCTCGGCGGGTTGCATCCGTTCGTCATCGCATGCTCTCAAGTGATCGGCGCGCTGGTGCTGACGGCGCCGCTGGCATTGCTCATCGAGCACCCCTTTTCGCTGCCCAATCCCAGTGCACAATTATGGCTTGCCATGATCGCCATGGGTCTGCTCGGTTCCGGATTGGCTCCGCTCTGCCACTTCACGGTGCTCCGGCGCGCAGGGCCAGTGAACTCCATGCTCGCCTCCATCGTCGTGCCCGTGACACCAGTGGTCCTTGGCGCCGTGTTTCTCGGCGAACGCTTGAGCCTGCATGAGTTCATCGGCGCCGGGATTATCGCTTGCGGCCTGCTGATCATCGACGGGCGGCCGTTGCAGTGGGTCCGCAGCAAGTTCGGAAGCCGTGCATGACATCGTCCGCGCGTGCCGCACGTTCGTCACTGGCACAGGCCATGCTCTGGATGGGCCTCGCACTGCTGTCGTTCTCCGCAATCGCCATCGCTGGCCGTGAGGGCGGCCGCGCCATGTCAACGACGGAGCTGATCTTCTGGCGCTCGCTGCTCGGCATCGTGATACTCACGCTGGTCTATGCGCGCCATGGTGGGTTGGCAGCAGTCAGCTCTTCGCTGATGCCACTGCACGTGCTGCGCTCGTTCGTGCACTATGGCGCGCAATACGCGTGGCTGTTCGCGGTCACGCTCATTCCGCTGACGGAACTGTTCGCGTTGGAATTCACTGCCCCGCTGTGGGTGGCGATCTTGGCGCCGCTGTTTCTTGGCGAAAAGCTCACCGCCGCACGCATCGGCGCCGCCGTGCTCGGATTTGGCGGCGCGTTGATCGTTGCCGAGCCGGGCGTGCTGTCTGGCCGTCTGCAATTGTCTGCGTCCATTGGCACCATCGCGGCAGCACTTTCGGCGATTGGGTTCGCGTGCTCGATGTTGATCACCAAACGGCTCACGCGGCAGGACCCTGCCTTGCGCATTCTGTTCTGGATGCAGGTGCTGCAGGCGATCATCGCTGGGGTGGTGATGATTGCCGGCGGTATGACATCCGGCACGTGGCCCGCGTCGTGGACCGGTGGCACGCCGTCGGCGGCGTGGGCGTGGGTCGCCGTGCTCGGCATTGCCGGGCTGCTCGCCCATTTCGGTCTCACCCGCGCATTCGGATTGGCGGACGCCATCATCGTTGCGCCGATGGACTTTCTGCGTCTGCCGCTGATCGCCATCGTCGGCGCACTGGCCTATGGCGAAACACTCACCACATCCCTCGCCCTCGGCGCCGCCATCGTCGTTGTCGCCAACGGGCTCAATTTGTGGGCGGAGCGGAGGGCGCAGGCACGTACGAGATCGTAAGTCGTAGCTGTGTTGGGTTAGCTGGGGTTCAGCAGCGCAACCCACTATCTCACCCAGTCCAGCTGGGTTCCGAGGTGACGGGCGTCTAACCCCACCGACGCCCTACGCCCTTGCCTTCACCGGCCAGTACCGGCGTGCGTATGCGACGGTCGCGGGCAGGAAGATGAGATCGCCGATCAGGGACGCCATCAGCGTGATCGCGCAGACTTTGCCGAACAGCCTGAGCGACGGCAGGCTCGAGAACATCGTCACGCCAAGCCCGAACGCCAGCACGATGGTGGTGAGAATGATCGCCGGCCCGACCAACACGCGCGCGCGGCGGATAGCATGTTCCGGCGCCTCGCCCGGGCGTTCCTCGCGATGCAGGCGGTTCAGGAAATGGATCAACGCGTCAACGCCCAAGCCAAAAATCACCACCAGCGCAATGACACTCGAAAACTCCAACCCCTCGCCAAACGCCCACAGCACAGTCCCCGCCGCCACGATCGGAAATAGCGATGGCAGCACGCTGATCGCCGACACGAACGCCGAGCGGAACACGAAACCGAGCAGCACCGCCACGAGCGCCATTGCCACCCACAATGCTTCGTTCAACTGCTTGATCAGCCGCGCACTGTTGCGGGCGGCAATCGCCGGCAAACCAGTGACAGAGATTTCGTAAGCCGGATGCAGTTTGCGCAGACTATCCAGCGCACGATCCAGCTTCTCCACCGTCGGCAGGATTTCGCTGGAGTCTTTGTCCGGCAGCCGCCCCGTCACCAACACCGATTTCTGATCGTCGGCGATGAACCGCTGTACCAGATGCTTGGGTAGCAAGCCCACGTACTTCTGCACCGTCTCGATGCGCTCATCGCCAGCCTCCATCAGCCAGCGCCGCAGACTATCGAGCGACCACACGTTGCCGAGACCGGCCGCCTTCTCGATTGTCGCGTGCGCATCGGCGATCACGCCCAGCGTCTCTCGATCATAAAGCCCGCGATCGCCTGTCCACTGGATCATCACGTGCACGGGGTTGGCACCGGTGAGCTTCTGGTCGAGCCGGCCCGTCGCTTGTAGCGCCTGCTCGCGATCGGGCACCTGGTCGGCCAGCCTGTACCGCGGCACCAGTGACGCATGCGCCAGCCCGAACAGCACGCTCAACACCAGCCCCAGTGCCGAGATCATCCCAGCCCGCGCGACAACCCAATCTACCACCGCGCCAACAAACCGCGCCAAGGCTTGCATGGCCGTGTCGCTCGACGTTGTGGCGAGCGTCTTGCCGTCGTTATCACGCACCAGCGCCAGCCCAATGATCGGCATGGCACCGATGACAGCGAGATACGACACGCAGGTGGCCAGCGCGCCGGCCTTGCCGAACGTCTGGATCAACGCTGAATCCGAGAACATCAGCGCGATGAATGACACCAACGCCGTCGCATGCGCGATCACGCATGCTGGCCCGACGACGCGCATCGCAAAGCGGATCGCTGCCAGCTTGCTGTCGCCTGCGCGCATGCGATCGCGAATGGCATAGGTCACTTGCATGCTGTCGGCGAAGCCCATGACCATGACCAGCGGCGTCATCACATTTAAGAACAGATTGAGCTTGAACCCTGCCCAGCCAAGCAACCCAAGCGACAGCAGCACAGCCAGCACTGGCGGCAACGCGGCCAGCAGCATGAGCCGCGCCGAGCGAAAGAACAGCCACGCGATGCCGGCACCGAACAGCAGCCCAAGACCGTTGTAGGTCAGCTGATCACGTTCCACTGCATTGCGGATTTCGAGTTGCATGACCGGCGCGCCGGTCAGCTGCACTTTCAAGCCTGCTGGTGCCAGTTCCTTGCGCAGCACGTCGCCGATACCGGTGATGATCTTGGCCGTCCCTTCCGCACCAATCGCTTCGCGGTCGAGCGCCAGCACGGCCATCGCCAACGTGCCGTCATTGGACAGGAACTTGCCGTTGACGATCTCGTTGGCGCGCAGCTGTTTGATGAGCGCGTCGTAGGCTTCGCCGTCCGGCAGTTCGTCGGGCAGGATGGGCGGCACGTAGCCCGTCGCATCCGGCTTGCCGCGCGCCGACAGCATCGACACAACGCCGCTGACGCCCTCGGCCAGCTGCAGGTCGATCATGCCGCGCCGCAGCGCTTCGATCTGTGGCTTCTTCAGAAGGTCCTTGCCTTCGACCACCACAAGCACGTCGTATTCGTTGGACGGAAAACGCTTGTCGACCTCCTCGAAGCGCTGGAACTCCGGCGTCTTGGTGCGGAACAATTCCGAAAGGCTGTCATCGACCTTCAGCCGGCCGAGCCCAAAGGCTGCTACGGCTGCCAGCATGGCGAACACCGCAAACGCGATCCACGGCTGCGCCAAAGTCGCGAGCCCGAGCCGGTGCAGGCCAAAACTGAGGCTGAGTTCGGAGTGCTGCGCGGCAACGTCAGTCGGCGGTTTGGGCGTCAGTTTGGGCGCCAGTTTGGGCTCAGTCATCGATCCTGCCAGAGTTGAACGTGAGTGAAACCTGCTTGCGATTCGGTTGCCCTCAACCGTTAGCAGCCCCCGCCCCCCAAGACGAGGGGCGCCCCGACACGTTGCCTCTGGATGAACCGGCACAGCGGAGGCTGAGGTGGTCAGTCTAGAGACCCGGCGTCTTGAGCATGACCTCCGGATCAGTCCCGAAGTTGGCGCTGATGGGGAGCATGGCACCGCCGAGTGCACGCGCATCGGCCCCCAGCGTGCCCGCTATGATCTCGAACGGCGACAGGCCCTGCTGGTCGTAGTTGGCCACCATCGCTTTGGTCTTGGCGATCAGCGCCGCCAGCACGTCACGCGGCAACGCGCCATCGATGGTCACGCGTTGGAAATCAATGGTCGCCAACGCCGAGACAATGGCACTGGCCAGCGCGGCGCCGGCCGTATCGATCCACTCGGCTAAGGGTTTGCCCAGACCGGACCAGTCCTGATCGGGATGCTGGAGAACCGCCGGATCGATGGCCGCGCGCCACAGCGCTTTCTCCAGCGTTATCAGTGACGCGTGAGCGATCAACTGTCCTGTCCGGCCACGCACGCTGACCGGCATGGAGCCCAGTGCGCCAGCATTGCCGGTGCGGCCTGCGTGCACCGCGCCACCCAGCACGACACCGCCGCCAATGAACGAGCCGACAAAGAAGTACAGCATGTCAATGCGATTGTTGCGTGCTGCACCCAACGTTCCACCGCCTATGCCGGTGCGGGCGAGTTCGGCGCCGCACGCAGCGGTCGCATCGTTGGCCAGCAGCACCGGCAAACCGGTCCGTTGCTGGATCTCAGCGACGGCATCGAGTTCGCGCCAGTGATCCAGCGCGCCTTTCGGGGCGTCGACCTCGGCGGCCCACTTCCAGAGTTCGAACGGCATGGCGAGGCCAAGCCCGATGATGCGGTCAGGCCTGACCGACCGGGCGCGAAGCGTACGCACCTGCCGCTCGATAAAGCGCAGCGCTTCCTTGGTGTCGGGATAGGGATAGGCCGTTTTTGCCTGTTCCAAAATCTGGCCGAGAAAATTGCACAGCACGATGTCGGTGCCGCGACGGCCTAACTTGACGCCGAACGACAGTGCGCCTTCGGGGTTGAGAGCGTAGGGAACGGAGGGCTGGCCAATACGGCCCCGCAACGGCTCTTGCGCCAGCACGAGGCCTTCCCCCTCCAGCCGTCGCATCATTAGCGTGAGCGTTTGCGCCGAGAGCCCTGTGAGCCGCGCCAGTTCCGCCTTCGGCAATGGTCCATTGCGGCGCAGTAACGAGACCACCAGTCGCTCGTTGTAGGCGCGCGCTCCGGATTGACTCGCGCCACCGCCCAGGCCCGTCTGAAGGCCTGCTTGAAGACCACTTTGGTCGTCACCGCGTTGCATCACACCCGCGCCTTAGATCACGGCCAGCGCTCGCAGAACTGGCCCCAGCTGGCCCCAGGCTGGCCCCAGGCTGGGCCGGAGACTGCCTTTAGCGCCCCCGCCGCACGATCATTGTGAAGATTACGTGGGGCGCGCCTGCAGCATCGTCAATATCTAAATCGAAGTGATTTAGTTATTGACAGCACGGCTCCAGTGAGTGCTAAGTATAAACATCACAGAGAACGTGCAATCTGAAGAAACATAAATCTGAGATTGCACCTATTGGCCGAAATTGCAGCCGCCACGGACGCGCGCGATGTCGTGCCGAGCCAGGGCCAATTTTCCGACCCTTTGCCAGCACGTAACTGGACCAGCAGGCGTTTTGGCCTGAAGCGTTGGAGTAAAAGCTGCATGCATGCGCCTCTGCTGCGTCCTGACCTCCTGAAGGGCTTGGCCCTCGGTGCCGCAGTTTCGGCCTTTGCAACCGCTTTCGCCGTCGCGATCACCCCGACAAACGCAGCAGCCCAACAAAAACCCATTGTCGGTCTCATCACCAAGACCAATACCAATCCATTCTTCGTCAAAATGCGGGAAGGCGCGGAGACTAAGGCCAAAGAGCTCGACTTCGAGCTGCGCTCGTTTGCTGGCAAAGTGGACGGCGACAATCAAAGTCAGGTGGAAGCCGTCGAAAGCCTGATCGCCGCCGGTGCCAAAGGCATCCTCATCACACCCAGTGATAGCGCCGCTATTGTCCCCGCCATCAAGAAGGCGCGCGACAAAGGCATTCTAGTCATCGCGCTCGACACGCCGCTCGATCCCGCCAACGCCGCTGACGCGACGTTTGCCACCGACAACTTCAAGGCTGGCGAATTGATCGGCGCCTGGGCCAAAGCCACGCTCGGCGACAAGGCCAAAGACGCCAAGATCGCCATGCTCGACCTGAACAAAAACAACATTACGGTCGATGTGCTGCGCGATACCGGCTTTTTGAAAGGGTTCGGCATCGACGTGCCCAACGGCAAGATTAACGGCAGCGAGAAAGACGCCCGCGTCGTCGGGCACGACGTCACGGCTGGTTCCGAAGAAGGTGGCCGCAGGGCCATGGAAAACCTGCTCCAGAAAGATCCTGGCATCACTGTCGTTTACACCATCAACGAACCAGCCGCCGCTGGTGCTTATCAGGCCTTGAAAGCCGTCGGCAAAGACAAGGGCGTGCTGATCGTTTCGGTTGATGGCGGCTGTCCTGGTGTCAAAAACGTCAAAGCCGGCATCATCGGCGCGACGTCGATGCAGTTTCCGCTGCTGATGGCCTCGAAAGGGATCGACGCTGTCGTCACGTACGCAAAGTCCGGCAAAAAGCCGGACACCACACCCGGTCTCGATTTCTTCAATACCGGGGTGGAACTGATCTCCGACAAGGCCGCTGGCGGATTGCCAGCGCTCTCGAGCGAGGAAGGCTTAAAGCGCTGCTGGGGATGAGCAGCTGAGCGAGACATCACGAGACACCTGGCAGCCCGATCCGGGGGGAAGAGGCTGCTTGGCAGGGAAAGGGAGATCACCCTCCCTTTCCCTTGTTTTTTTCTGCCGCCGCTGGTGGGGCGTGAGACCAGTGCGCGCGTTCCACGCGTCCGCGTCCTGCCGCCGCCTCACACCACCTTCGCCCGGTCCCGGAGCTTGAACTTCTGGATCTTGCCGGTGGAGGTCTTGGGGATGTCTTCGAACACCACATGGCGCGGGACTTTGTAGGCCGCGAGATGTTCGCGGCACCAGGCGACGATGTCGTCCTTGGAAGGGGCTTCGATGCCGGGCTTCAATTCGATAAACGCGCACGGCGTCTCGCCCCACTTTTCATCCGGCTTGGCGACGACGGCGGCATAGCTGACGGCTGGGTGCTTATAGAGCACGTCCTCGACTTCGATGGATGAGATGTTTTCGCCGCCGGAGATGATGATGTCTTTGGAGCGGTCCTTGAGCTGGATGTAGCCATCCGGATAGCGCACACCGAGATCACCGGAGTGGAACCAGCCGCCGGCGAATGCTTCTTCGGTGGCCGCCTTGTTTTTCAGATAACCCTTCATGACGATGTTACCGCGCATCATCACTTCGCCGAGCGTGGTGCCATCGGCCGGCACTGGCGCCATGGTTTCTGGATCGAGCACGGCGAGACTTTCAAGCGCGGCGTAACGCACACCCTGGCGCGCCTTCTTGGCGGCCTGCTCAACCGCCGGCAGCGCGTTCCACGCAGCGTGCCATTCGTTGGCGACCGAGGGCCCGTAGGTTTCGGTCAATCCATAGACATGGGTGACGTTGAATCCGGCCGCCGCCATGGCACCCAACACGGCTTCGGGCGGCGGCGCGCCGGCGGTGATGAAATCGACTTTGTGGGTGATCGGCCGTTGCTCGTCGGGCTTGGCTGCAAGCAGCGTCGACATGACGATGGGCGCACCGCACATGTGGCTGACCTTGTGGTCGACGATGGCGTCGATCATGGCCTTGGCGCGGACGGCGCGCAGGCAGACGTGCGTGCCCGCCGCCGCGGTGATGGTCCAAGGGAAGCACCAGCCGTTGCAATGAAACATCGGCAAGGTCCACAGATACACCGGATGCTTCGGCAGACCGGCGGCCATCATGTTCGCGTAGCACATCAGTGCCGCGCCGCGATGATGGGTGACAACGCCTTTGGGATTGCCGGTGGTACCAGATGTGTAGCCAAGCGCGATCGCTTCCCACTCATCGTCCGGCCAGCGCCAGACGTGGGCCGGATCGCCGGTGGCAATGAAGCGTTCGTAGTCGGTATCGCCCAGTTTTTCTCCGCTCTGCGGGACCTGCGCATCGTCGATGTCGATGATGCGCGGGCGGACCTTTGCAAGCGCCAACGCCTCTTTCATGACGGGCGCGAACTCGCGGTCCGTGAACAGCACTTTGCATTCGGCATGGTCGAGCTGGAACGCGATGATCTGCGCATCGAGCCGCGTGTTGATGGTGTGCAGGACGGCACCCGTCATCGGCACACCGTAGTGCATCTCCAGCATCTCGGGTGTGTTCGGCAGGATCGCGGAGATGGTGTCGCCGGGGCCGATACCGATGATCTTCAGCGCCGCCGCCAGTTGCCGCGTGCGGGCATAAAGGTCGCGATAGGTGCGACGGAGTTTGCCATGAATGACGGCGGTATGATCGGGATAGGTGGCCGCGGTGCGCTCAAGAAAGCTGAGCGGCGTCAGCGCCTGGAAGTTTGCGGCGTTGCGGCCTAGGTCGGTTACATAGTGATTTTGGCGGGGCGTGGGGGACATGGCGCAGCAATCCTCGGCTCAGGGCTATCGACGTTGTAGCACCTCGCGAACGGCTGGCAATTCGAACGCAGTGGCGCCTCGGCATGATGGATCGCGCTCGCCGTCAGCATGCGACAGCGCATCACCCCCAATAACGCGGTGCCGTGAAGTGGGTGAGGCGGGCGCTGCGCGGGGTGGCCTGGGTCCAGGCGGTAACCGGCAATTCCAGTACGGCAAGGCCACACGTCGGGTACTTTTCGGCGAGCCGCGCTGCAGCCCCGGTCTCCGCTTCGCGGACAAAATCGTTGGTCAGATCTTCCAAGCCTGGATTGTGCCCGATCAGCAGCAGCCGCTTGGCGGCAACGGGCGCGCGGCGGATCACCGTCAAAAGCCGCGCGGTTGTTGCTTCGTAGATGGCCGCGTCAAAGTCGACGGTGACAGCTGTGCCGAGTTCGGCCGATACCAGCGCCCAGGTCTCGCGCGTGCGGCGCGCCGTTGAGCAGAGCACGCGATCCGGCACCAATCCATCGCGCAGCAGACGCTCACCCATGCGCGCCGCATCATCGCGCCCACGCTCAGCGAGCGATCGATCCTTGTCGGCCAACATGGGCGCCCGACCTCGGCTTTAGCATGGCGCAACAGCATCAACGTCAGCATGTCTCAAGTTCCAATCGTCGGCTTAGCCGCAGGCGGGGCACTCAATACGAGCGCACTCACTTCCGGTACGGCAGCTGTTGCCGCCTTATGCAACGTTGCGAGCACCGGCGCCACGTGGCGCGCGTCGACACCGTCTTTAAAGTCTAATTGCACCGTCGCAATGACAGTGCCGGGTGCCGCGTGCCGCGCCTCGACATCCACAACCCGCCGGATCGCGCCTGTTGTCTGTGCTGCCGCGCCGATGGCCTCGGTCAAAGTCTTCAAGAGGCGCGGATCGACCTCCGTCTGTTCCAGAACAGCCCGCGTTTCGAAAGCAAAATAGCCAGCCGCAGTGGCGAGTGCGAGCGCGATCAGCAGCGCACCACCGGCTTCCCACAGCGGCTGCTGCAAACCCCACGCGGCCAGCGTGGCCATGAAAGCGATGCCCGCGCTGACCAGCCCCGTCACGCCGCCGATCAGCAACGCCGCGCGTGTGGGGTCGGCGATCACCAACCCTGGCGGCAATAGGTCGAGAGGACCGCCGTGCCCGACCACGTCACGCAAGTTCCAATAGAGCCAGCCGGCTTGGGCGATAGTCAGGATCGCAAGTCCACCAAGCTCCATCGCCAGCGGCCAATCGGTCGCGCGCGCGGCGCTCGCACGGACCAGCAGCGCGACCGTCACCCCCGACGCCAGCGCGAGGACGAGCGCACCGGCCACAAAACTCCAGAACAGCGCGCCGCCGGGCGACGCATCATGCACCGATTGCCGCAGCATGATCGCATGGCAGAGGCCGACCGCGAGGATCGCCACCGCAGCCGCCTCGATGGCCGGCGATCCCGTCAACGCCGCCAGCGCACCCGCCAGCAATAGCGACGCCACCGAGAGCTCAAGCCCCGCACGCAGCCAGCCCCGCCGGGTGGACCGCTCCATCACAGCCTCGGCTCGGTTCGCGTCAAGAATGCCCGCCATTAAGTGCCATGAGAAACAGGAAGCTGCCGACCAGAAACATCGTGACCGTGAGCCGCTTCGAGGACCACGGCACCCTTGAAAAGCGCGACCAAATGCCGGCAACGAGTGCCGCGAGGCCCGCCGACCACAATCCAATGCCGACGGTTGTGCCCCAATCGCCGTCAGCGATTTGTGCCAGACCGCCATAGGCCAGAGCGTACACGGCAACAAACAATGCGAACAGCGCGCATGCGATCATGAGAATTCTAGGTGGCATCCTTGGCGCGGCTCCGCTCAATTCGTCAACCATGGCCGAGCAATCCCGAGCTCATCACACCAACCGGCTCTGCTCCACCGCCGCGGCGATGAAGCTCTTGAAGAGGGGGTGAGGTTCGAAGGGGCGGCTTTTGAGTTCGGGGTGGTATTGCACGCCGATGAACCAGGGATGGCTCGGGATCTCCACCGTCTCCGGCAGCAACCCGTCCGGCGACATGCCGCAGAAGACCATGCCCTTGGCTTCAAGTGCTGCACGGTACTTGGTGTTGACCTCAAAACGATGCCGGTGCCGCTCGGAAATGTGCGTTGAGCCATAGATCTTGGCGATTTTGCTGTCTTTGGCCAGCATCGAGTCGAACGCGCCTAAGCGCATGGTGCCGCCCAGATTGCCGCCGGCTTTGCGGATTTCCAGCTCGTTGCCGCGCATCCACTCACGCATTTCGCCGACCACGGGTTCGGCCGTTTCACCGAACTCGGTGGAGCTGGCATCAGCAATGCCGGCGAGTGAGCGCGCCGCCTCGATCACCGCCATCTGCATGCCGAAGCAGATGCCGAAGTAGGGCGTCTTCCGTGTGCGCGCGAACTTGGCCGCGAGAATTTTACCCTCTGAGCCGCGCTCACCAAAACCGCCCGGCACGAGAATGCCATGCACGCCTTCGAGGAACGGCGCGGGGTCCTCGCTCTCGAACACCTCGCTCTCAATCCACTTGAGGTTGACCTTCACGTTGTTGGCGATGCCGCCATGCACCAGC
The DNA here is from genome assembly GCA_963847145.1 of uncultured Alphaproteobacteria bacterium. GTDB lineage: Bacteria > Pseudomonadota > Alphaproteobacteria > Rhizobiales > Hyphomicrobiaceae > JABFRJ01. The sequence continues at coordinate 439,542 of CAWJYN010000004.1, read as the reverse complement.
GCTTCGTTGAGCGATTTGTAGGCGTCTTTGAGGCCCGTGTATTTGCCGACGATGGCGATGGTGACCTCGCCTTCCGGCGTCGCCACACGGCGCGAGATGGTTTCCCAGCGGGCGAGATCGGGCTTCGGCGCGCCGGTGATGCCAAACGCCGCCAGCACTTCGCGATCAAGCCCTTCACGATGGTAGGCGAGCGGCACGTCATAGATGGAAGACGCATCCAGCGCCTGGATGACCGCATCTTCGCGCACGTTGCAGAACAGCGCGATCTTCTTGCGTTCGTTCTTGGGGATTTCGCGATCGGCGCGGCACAGCAGGATCTGCGGCTGAATGCCGATCGAGCGCAGTTCTTTGACCGAGTGCTGCGTCGGCTTGGTCTTCAGTTCGCCCGCCGCCGGCACGTAGGGCAGCAGGGTGAGATGCACATAGATCGCATCGCCGCGCGGCAGGTCGTTGCCGAGCTGGCGGATGGCTTCGAAGAACGGCAGGCCTTCGATGTCGCCAACCGTGCCGCCGACTTCGACCAGCACAAAATCGACACCGTCGTTGCCGGCGATGACAAAGTCTTTGATGGCGTTGGTCACGTGCGGGATCACCTGCACGGTGCCGCCGAGAAAATCCCCGCGTCGCTCCTTGGCGATGATCTCCTGATAGATCCGCCCGGTGGTGATGTTGTCGGTCTTCTTGGCCGCCACGCCGGTGAAGCGCTCGTAGTGGCCGAGATCGAGGTCGGTTTCCGCGCCATCGTCCGTCACGAACACCTCACCGTGCTGGGTGGGGCTCATGGTGCCGGGATCGACGTTCAGATAGGGATCGAGTTTTCGGAGTTTAACCGAATAACCTCGGGCTTGTAGAAGCGCTCCAAGGGCCGCAGAAGCCAGCCCTTTGCCAAGCGAAGACACCACACCGCCGGTGATGAAGATATACCGCGTCATGGGAGATCAGCATTAACGCGAAACGGACTGATTCGAAGCCCTAATTTCACTTTCCCCCGCGACTGTCCACCGCAGTGTAGGGGAGGTGGGGCTTAGACGGGCAGAAACGGGTTCACCACCTTCACGGCACCGTAGCTCTGGCCGTGGTTGAGGTCTTCGGTGAAGAGTACGGGTGCGCCGAGCGCTTCGGCGGCGGCAAGGATAGCACCGTCCCAGTAAGAAATTTGATACCGTTTGGCGTTGGCAATTCCCATTTTGATGATCGCGGCATCAACCGGCGTGAATTCGGCGCGACACAGGCGGTCCACCCACTTGATAGCCATACTAGTGCTCAAGGGCTTTTTGAGTTTACGCGTCGATGTGACGTAGAATTCTTGCACGACCTGGGCTGAGACGCCGAATTTCCCGCCGCGGATGATGTGGCGTGCCCGCTTATTTTTAGCAGCCGACGCCGGGCTGGTGTCCACTGCGTAGACAACAATATTCGTGTCGAGGAACACTTCAGCGCTCATAGAGATCGTCGCGCGTCCAGGTGATCTCACCGACTTCGGGGCCTTCGGCGTCCGTTGCACGAAACAGCGCGTCCCAGGCCTTCTCGCTCGAGCACGAACGCTCTGCGACCTTGCCGAGTGCTTCGCGCACGATGGCGTTCAGCGACGTATTGTTTTTCGCAGCATAGCGCCGGACTTCGCGAAGCACCTGCTCATCCACGGCGAGTGTGATGTTTTTAGCCATTCCCACATAATATGTGGAACTGCGTTTATGTCAAGAGCGCGCCAACGCTCCGGCCAACCGCCCCGCCACCGCCGCTGTCGCGGCTTTCAAGCCTTGATCGCCGCCGAATTCCATGGGGCGGAGCTCGCGCGCGGCGAAGGCTTGTTCAACAGCGGTTTCGAGCAGCGTCGCAGCGTCGCCAAGGTGGGCGAGGCCGGAGCGTGTGCCGAGCCAATCAAGCATCAGGGCTGCTGAGAGGAACGTCGCCGTCGGGTTGGCCTTGTCCTGGCCGGCGATGTCGGGGGCGGAGCCGTGGGCTGGCTGGAACAGGCCGTGGTGCTCACCGAGTTCAGCGCAAGGTGCCATGCCCATGCCACCCACAAGTCCGCCGCCGAGGTCTGAGAGAATGTCGCCGAACATGTTCTCCATAACGAGTACGTCGAAGTCCCACGGCCGCCGCACCAGATCGAGCGCCTGCGCATCGACGTAGTTGTAGCCCACGGCGATATCCGGATTCAGCTTGGCGCGTTCGTCAAAGATCTTGCGGAAGAACGCGAAGGCGCGGAACACGTTGGCTTTGTCGACGCAGGTGACTTTGCCCATGCCGCCCTTGGCTTTGCGCGCGCGCGCGATACGGAAGGCTTCGTCGCACAACTTTTCGGTTGTTGTTCGCGTGATGCGCAGCGTTTCGCGCGCCTCGCTATCGCCGATTACTTCGCCGCGGCCTTGCGTGTAGAATAGGCCTTCGGTGCTTTCACGCAGGATGACAAGGTCGATCTTGGCGGCGCGCGGATCGGCGAGGCGGCACGGCGTGTTGGGGAACGCCTTGACGGGACGCACGCCAGAGATGAGCTGAAATTCCTCTCGCATCCTCAGGTGCGGCGCGATTTCGGTGCCGGAGGGTAACCGCACGTTCGGCAGCCCCATGGCGCCGAGCAGAATGGCGTCAGCGCTCCGCGAGACTTCGAAGGCCTCTTTCGAGCAATCCTCCCCGCTCTCGCGGAAGTAGGTGGCGCCGCAATCGCGCCGCTCGACGAAGTCGAACTTGAAGGTGCCGAAGTGCTTGGCCAGTGCCTCCAACAGCGCTACCGTCGGCGGGATTATTTCGGCGCCGATGCCGTCACCCGGCAACACGGCAATGGTGAAGGTCGTATTGGGCTGAGACATGGGCTGAGAACCTTTGGCAGCGCGAGTTACGTCGACCGTAGTCGGCCAATGCTGCCAAAGTCAAAAGGCTCCTCGGCCGGCAGCAACCATGCTGCGGCCGCTGGATTGACGATCTTCGGTCCCCCATGCAGAAGCAGCGCAAACAGAGCCTCAAACCCGCAAGGATTAAGCTGCTATGTCGAACGCGCCCCGCCCGCTTGTTGCGGGCAACTGGAAGATGAACGGTCTGGCGGCAAGCCTTGCGGAAGCGGGCAAGCTGAAAGTTGCGTTGGCCGCCAAGCCGGCAGGATGCGACGTGCTGATCTGTCCGCCGGCAACCCTGGTCGCGGGGCTTGCGTTGGCAATGGCGGGCGGCTCGGTGGCGATTGGCGGGCAAGACTGTCATGCCAGTGTATCCGGCGCGCACACGGGGGATATATCCGCTGAAATGCTCCGCGATGCAGGGGCCACGGCCGTCATCGTGGGCCACTCCGAACGCCGCGCCGATCACGCGGAGAGCGACGCCGTGGTGCGGGCCAAAGCCGAAGCAGCTCATCGCGCCGGGTTACTGGCGATTGTCTGTGTCGGTGAGACCCTTGAGCAGCGCAAGGCAGGGGAAACATTGGCCATCGTCGCCCGCCAACTCGCCAAATCAGTTCCGGATGGAGCGACGACTGCGAACACGGTGATCGCTTATGAGCCCGTGTGGGCCATTGGCACCGGGCTGACGCCGACCACGGCCGACATCGCCGAGGTCCATGCGGCGCTGCGCTGCCAACTGTCGTCGCGCTTTAGCACTGCGGGTGCGGGCATGCGGTTGCTGTATGGTGGATCAGTCAAGCCATCCAATGCCAACGAACTGATGCGTGTTGCCAACGTCAACGGCGCGCTCGTCGGCGGTGCCAGTTTGAAGGCGGATGATTTTATGGGGATCATCGGGGCCTATTGATCGGGCGCCCGCTTCCCCCCACACTTACGCCGCCGCCTTTTTCGCCGCTGCAATATCGGCCAACGCGGCGGCCAGATCGCGGATGGCTTTGAGGCGCAGAGCGGGGTCAGTCCACTCGCCGCGGACGAGCAGTTTCTGATCGGGCTGGAGCCTCATCTGCGCCTTGTGCTGGGTGATGTACTTCACCAGACCCTCAGGGTTGGGGAAGCCGCCCTTGCGGATGGCCAGCGTCGCGCCTTTCGGGCCAGCATCAATCTGCTGGATGCAGGCCGTCTTGCAGAGCGCCTTGATCTCCATGACATCAAGCAACGCGGCGACTTCCTCCGGATACGGCCCGAAGCGGTCCTGTAGCTCGGCGCCAAAGCTATCGATGTCGGCGCGCGAGGCGAGGGAGCCGAGGCGGCGGTAGAGGCCTAGGCGGAGCTGCAGATCGCCGACGTAGACTTCGGGAATGAGCACGGCCAGCCCCAGCGAAATCTGCGGACTCCACTGGTCGCCGCTGGTGCCGTCGATGTCGCCGCCCTTGAGGTTGTTGATCGCGTCTTCGAGCATGGATTGATACAGCTCAAATCCCACCTCCCGGATGTGGCCCGACTGTTCATCGCCCAAGAGGTTGCCGGCACCGCGGATGTCGAGATCGTGGCTGGCAAGCGAAAAGCCCGCGCCGAGCGTGTCCAGCGATTGCAGCACTTTCAGGCGGCGGTCGGCACCGTGCGTCAGTTTCTTGCCGTTGGGCGTCGTGAAGTAAGCATAAGCGCGCGTTTTCGACCGGCCGACGCGGCCGCGCAGCTGATAGAGCTGCGCCAGGCCGAACATATCGGCGCGATGGACGATCATCGTGTTGGCATTCGGGATATCGAGGCCGGATTCGACGATTGCGGTCGAGACGAGCACGTCATATTGGCCCTCGTAGAAGGCAACCATGATGTCCTCGAGTTCAGTGGAGGACAGCTGGCCGTGGGCGCGGGCGATTTTCAGTTCCGGCACATGTTCGCGGAGAAACTCGCAGACATCGTCGAGGTCGGACAAGCGCGGACAGACATAGAACGATTGCCCGCCGCGGTAACGCTCGCGGCGCAGCGCCTCGCGGACGATGATGGGGTCAAACGGTGAGATGTAGGTGCGCACGGCGAGCCGGTCGACGGGCGGCGTCGTAATCAGCGAGAGTTCGCGAACGCCGGAGAGGGCGAGTTGCAAAGTGCGCGGGATCGGCGTGGCGGATAGCGTGAGGACGTGGACGTCTTCGCGGAGCTGCTTGAGGCGCTCTTTGTGGGCGACGCCGAAGTGCTGTTCCTCGTCGATGACGATGAGGCCGAGCCGCGCGAACTCGATGGACTTACTGAGCAGTGCATGCGTGCCGACGACGATGTCGAGCTGGCCGCTCTTGAGTTCGGCTTTGGCATCGGCCAAGTCTTTGGGCGTTACCATGCGGGACGCTTGGGCGATGCGCACGGGCAGGCCGGCGAAGCGGGTCGAGAAGGTTTTGAAGTGCTGACGCGCCAGCAGCGTAGTCGGCACGACGACGGCGACCTGATAACCGCCGAGCGCCGCGACCAGCGCGGCGCGCAAGGCGACTTCAGTTTTGCCGAAGCCGACATCGCCGCAAATGAGGCGGTCCATGGGCTTGCCGGAGGCCAGATCGGCGAGCACGGCGTCGATGCTGGCGGCCTGGTCTTCGGTTTCGTCGTAGGGGAAGCGCGCGACGAACTCGTCGTAGCTGCCCACGGGCGGAATGAGTGGCGTCGCCTCGCGCAATTGGCGGAGTGCTGCGACCTTGATGAGCTCCGACGCGATCTCCAGCAGCCGGGCTTTGAGGCGCGCTTTGCGGCCCTGCCACGACGCGCCGCCGAGCCGATCGAGCTGGGCTTCATTGCCTTCCGAGCCGAAGCGCGAGAGCAGGTCGATGTTCTCGACAGGCAAGTAAAGTTTGTCACCGCCCGCGTAGACGAGTTCGAGGCAGTCGTGTGGCGCGCCCAGCGCAGTGATGGTTTTGAGGCCTTCGAAGCGGCCGATGCCGTGGTCGGCGTGGACGACGAGGTCGCCGGCGGCGAGGCTGGTGGCTTCGGTAATGACGTCGGCTGCCTTGCGAGCCTTGCGGCGCGGACGCACAAGACGGTCGCCCAGCACATCCTGTTCGGCAATCACCGTCAGGTCTGGCGTTTCAAAGCCGTGTTCGAGGCCGAGGATCGCGAGGGCGATGGCTTGCGGGGGCAGCTTTTCGGCATCCAGCAGCGTATCGACGCGCACAAGCTCGTTGGGGTGGATGCCGTGATCACGCAGGATCGCGAACAAGCGTTCGCGTGCGCCTTGCGTCCAGGCGGCGACAACGACGCGGCGCTTCTCAGCCTGCTGGTTGCGGATGTGGCCGCGCAGTGCATCGAACACGGACTTGCCCTCGACGCCACGATCGGCGGCGAAGCTGCGGCCCTGCTTGCCACCAAACGACGTGACGGTGCGCGCGCCTGCGACGTCGGCTGTCTCGAAAGGTGAGAACTGGTGGACTGTCTTGCCCTTGAGCGCCGCAGCCCACAGGCTTTCGGTGAGGAACATGCGTTCCGGTGCAACAGGCTTGTAGGGATCAGCACCGAAGCTCGATACTTCACGCGCTTCCATGCGCGCTTGGTAGTGCTCGGCGATCTGCCCGTGACGCTCGGCGATAGCCTGGTCGGTCAGATGATCGAAGCTGAGGGGCGCGTCGGGTGCGTAGTCGAATAGTGTTTCGAGGCTTTCGTGGAAAAGCGGGAGCCAATGCTCCTGGCCCGGATAACGGCTGCCGGTGCTGACAGCTGTGTACAGCGGATCGCCATCAGAGGCGGGGCCGAAGATGGCGACATAGTTCTGCCGGAAGCGGCTTTCGGCGTCGGGGCCGAACGGGATCTCGCTCATCGGCATGAGCATGAGCTTGGGCACGACCTTGGACGAACGCTGCGTCTCGGTATCGAAGCTCTTGATGCTCTCAAGCGTATCGCCGAAGAAATCGAGCCGCACGGGCGACTGACGGCCCGGCGGATACAGATCGACGATGCCGCCGCGCACGGCGAAGTCGCCAGCCTCAAGGACTGTGCCGGTGCGTTGATAGCCGGCTTGCGATAGCCGCGTGATAAGCCGGTTCATGTCGACACGCTGGCCAGCCGCGAGCGGACGCAGCGCTTGCTTCACGAAAGCGCGTGGCGGCACGCGCTGGATGATGGCGTTGGCCGTCGTCAGCAGGATGGTCGGGTCTTTGCGCGTCGTGGTGATGGCGAGCCGCGACAGCGTGGTGATGCGGCGTGCAATGATGTCGGCGTGCGGGCCGATGCGATCATAGGGCACCGTATCCCAGGCGGGAAACGCGATCGTCTTCACAGCCGGTGTGAAGAACGCAATGCCGCTGGCCAGTGCTTCGAGGCGGCGGTCGTCGCGGGCGACGTGAACCAACAGCGGCGCTTCGCCGTCTGAACGTGCAGACGCCGCCAACGCCATGCGGCCGAGCACGAGCGCGTCGTGACCCTCGGGCACGCCGGCCAACTGTTCGAGCTTGGAGCCCGCAATGGCGCCGCCAATGCTCATCGCTCCGTTCCCGTCATGGCCTGATCAAGTGTGTTGTCGATCGCGTGGAACGTGCGGATCGCTGCCACGAGTGGCGCAAACTCAGGCGCGGTGATGCGTGCCGGGTTGAGGATCCAGATATTCAGATCAGGGTCTTGCAAGGCCAGGAGTTCTTCGAACGCCGTCAGCGCCGCGTCGCCCATCGTTGGCAGCGTAGCTTCGGCGTATTTGCCAAGCAGCCAATCCATCTCCTTCGTGCCGCGATAGTTGGCGCGGTACAACGCCTTGCGCCGGCGCGTGGCAAGGTCTGGATTTTGGCTCATGCACGAAACTCTCAATTTCAAATGGCGTTACTTTTGTCCGCTCTCCCCGTCTTTCACGGGGAGAAGGGAACGGCGGTGGCACTGTTATCCGCTTTCCCTGCCCTTCAGTGGGCAAGGTTAGGGTGAGGGCCATGTGAACGCATCACATGCCCCGCGGCAATTTTGCCGCGAAGGTCTCGGATGTCCAAACAGTACTCCCTTATCGCCGTTGTGGATCACACCACCGCAGGGTCTTAGACTTCATCTGGACGTGGTATAGGCACGCCACGGTCGCCGCAAGGGCCGTGCGGACGTTTGCACATCCTTGCCGCGGCTGCGCCGTCACGCTGCTTCGAGCCACCGTCATGCGTCCCGCCATCTTGAACCCGCTGTTCGTGTCCGCCCAGTCGATTTCTGGGATCGGGCCGCGCGTGGATTTGTTGCTGCGCAAGGCGCTGCGGCTGCCGCCGGGCATCACCGAGCCGCGCGTGGTGGATCTGGTGTGGCACACGCCGACGGGCGTGATCGACCGGCGCGCGACGCCGACGATCTCGACCGCCATCCCTGGCACCATCGTGACGCTGGAAGTGCGCATCCTGAAGCACAAGCCGAGCCCGCGCGGGAACACCAAAGCGCCGTACAAAGTCTCTGCCGAAGACGAGACCGGCAAGCTGGAGCTGATCTTTTTTCACGCCGAGCACAGTTTTGTCGCGCGGCAGTTGCCGGTGGGCGAAGTCCGTTTCGTGTCCGGCCGCATCGAGCGCTACAACGATCAGATGCAGATGACGCATCCCGACTACATTGTCGCCCCCGAAAGGCGCGACGATCTGCCGATGCTGGAGCCGATTTATCCGCTGACGGCTGGTCTCTCTGGCAAAATCCTGCAGAAGGCAACACGGCAGGCGGCCGACAAAATGCCAGAGGTGCAGGAGTGGCTCGATCCGGCGTGGCTGACCGCACGCGACTGGCCCGATCATCGCTCGGCGGCACTGCGATTGCATCGGCCGACGGACGCAGGTGATGTGTCGCCCGGCTCGCTGCCGCGGCAGCGGCTGGCATTTGACGAACTACTCGCAGGGCAACTGGCGCTTGGGCTGGTGAGGCAGGGACAAAAGACACAACGGGGCCGCGTGATCAGCGGCAACGGTAAGATCCGTGCGCAGCTGGCGAAGGCGATCCCCTACAAGCTCACCGGCGCGCAAACGCGCTCGCTGAAAGAGATCGAGACCGATATGGCCGCACCGCATCGCATGCTGCGGCTGCTGCAAGGCGATGTGGGCTCTGGTAAGACCGTCGTTGCGCTGATGGCGATGGCGATCGCGGTGGAAGCCGGCGGACAGGCAGCTCTTATGGCGCCCACCGAAGTCCTGGCACGGCAGCATCTCGAGACAATCGCGCCGCTGGCGGAGAAATGCGGCTTACGGCTTGCGGTCCTGACGGGCCGCGAGAAGGGCAAGGCGCGCGAGCTCGTGTTGCAGCACCTTGCTTCGGGTGACATCGACATCCTGATCGGCACGCATGCGCTGTTCTCGCCAGACGTTGTGTACCGCGATCTCGCCTTCGCGGTGATCGACGAGCAGCATCGATTCGGTGTGCATCAGCGGCTCGCGCTGCAATCCAAGGGCCGTGATGGCGGTGCCAATGTGCTGGTGATGACGGCAACGCCGATCCCACGAACCTTGCTCATGACGCACTATGGCGATCTTGACGTTTCACGCCTGGATGAAAAGCCACCGGGGCGCAAGCCGGTGAAAACGACAGCGCCGCCGTTGGAGCGGTTGCACGACGTCGTCGACGCGTTAAAGCGGGCCATAGCAACTGGCGCGCAGGTCTATTGGGTGTGCCCGCTGATCGAAAGCTCGGAGGTGTCGGAGTTAGCAGCGGCCGAGGAACGATGGTCGCACCTCAGGCAGTTCTTCGGCAATCAGGTGGGCCTGTTACACGGCGCGATGGCACCGAGCGAGAAGGACGCCGTGATGGCGGAATTCTCAGCCGGCAAGCTGCAGATATTGGTGTCAACGACCGTGATCGAAGTGGGCGTCAATGTGCCGAACGCGTCCGTCATGGTGATCGAGCATGCCGAGCGCTTTGGGTTGGCTCAATTGCATCAGCTGCGCGGTCGCGTCGGCCGTGGCGAGCGGCAAAGCTATTGCATGCTGTTGCACAAAGCGCCGCTGGGCGAGACGGCATCCGCGCGGCTCAAGATGATGTGCGATACGGAAGATGGTTTCGTGATCGCCGAGAAGGATCTCGAACTGCGCGGCGGCGGCGAGGTGATGGGCGCGCGGCAATCTGGTGCGCCGGAGTTCCGCGTGGCGGATGTGCCAAACTTTACAGAACTGCTGGCAGCGGCGCGGGATGATGCGACGCTCATACTCAATCGTGATCCAGAACTTAAGACAGAACGCGGGCACGCCTTGCGGACGCTGTTGTATTTGTTTGAATGCGACGAAGCGGTGCGGCTGTTCCGGGCGGCGTGAGGGCGTGCCGTATAAGCATGCAGGTTGGGTTAGCTGCGGTTCAGCAGCGTAGCCCAACACTTTCGACCATCTCGCCCGGCCCTGTTGGGTTACGGCGCTACGGTGCCTAACCCAACCTACGAAACAAGGCTGCTCACAAGCACTTAAACACTGTCGAGCCGCACTTGACGTACTTGATTTCGTCCCAGGCGCAGCAAGGTTCTTCGCTCTTGCAGACCCAGGCCTGCGGAGTGCCATCCGGGAACTTGTGACGGCAGACTTTTTCACCAGGGCCAGCTTTGGGCAGCGCGGTGGCGGCTTTCTTGGCGGGCGATTGTTGGGCGGATGCGCTGAGCGGCGCAAAGGCAACGACAGTAAGAGCGAGTGCTGAAATCAGAAAACGGGTCATCGGACAAGACTCCGGATGTGGACGCGACCGCCAGCGAGGGCTGACTTATCTCTGACTTAGCGAATTGACAGGACGGCGGCCAGCGCGGGCTGGCGACGGCAGGCAGGTGGTGGCTTCGTTGTGGCTGAAGTGCATCATCTGCGCAGGTGCGTCAGGTGAGCCGCCACATCTCGGCGGCCACGCGGAAGGTGTTGGCGTAGGCCGTCACCGACGCAGAGATCGGCTCGGCATAGCCACCACCGATGGCGATGGCGACGGGCACGCCGCGGGTCTTGAACGTTTGCAGCACGAGACGGTCGCGCGCCATCAGTCCGTCGTGCGTCAGCGACAGTCGGCCCAGCCGGTCCTCGGCCAGGGGATCGGCACCGGAGAGGAAGAACACGAGGTCGGGGCGGAAGGCGATCACCTCCTGCAGGGCATCATCAAGCGCTGCAAGGTAGATGTCATCGCCCGTACCGTCCGGCAGATCGATGTCGCGGGTGGCCGGCACACGGCGGAATGGGAAGTTTTTCTCGCCTTGGATCGACAGCACGAACACACGCGGGTCGCCGCCGAGGATCGCCGCGTTGCCGTCGCCCTGGTGCACGTCGGTATCAATGATGGCGATGCGGTCAACCGTGCCGTCTTCCAGCATGGTCAGCGCGGCGACAGCCAGATCGTTGAAGATACAAAAGCCAGAACCGAACTCGCGATGGGCGTGATGTGTGCCGCCAGCCAGCTGGCCCGAGAGGCCAGTGGCAAGCGCAGCGCGGCCACTTTGGATGGCGCCGCCAACGGTGGCGCATGACCGGGCAACCAGCGTTTCACTCCAAGGCAGGCCAATACGGCGCATGGCATCTGGCGCAACGGTGCCGCCGACCATGGCATCGATATAGCCCGCAGAATGCGCGCGCAGCAGATCGACGCGCGTGGCGGGCGTGGCGGGGGCAAGGGTTGAGCGGCCGAGGATGCGGTCGCGGTCGATCACCGCACGCAGTGCGGCGTACTTGCCCGACGGAAAGCGATGTCCCGGCGGCAGCGGGATGGCGGGCACGTCGGGGAAGAAGAAGCGCATGCTGGTGACTGGTCAGTGCTCAGTTCAGTGGTCAAATTCAGCGTTGGGTATGGACGGGGTCGTTGCAAGGTAAAACGGATCCGAGTGCCGTTGCGACGGCGTCCCAACAGCAAAAAATCGCGGCCAACACCGTTAATCGACGCTAGGGCCTCTGGCGAGGCCGCCTGAGGGTTTCGGTCGCTTTGGAAGGGGAGGCGCCAACGGTTTGGCAAACGCGCTCCTGGGTGCATCCTGGCGCATCTGAGGGGCCTTCGGTGTGTCTGGCCTCGGTCCCTTTTGGAGAACGTCACGCACGGCCTTGCGTCAGCCGCGACAAGCCCGCATGTAGCAGCGGAACTGGTTAAAGGGAGACCCCAGATGCGTTTTTCTTCTTGCGCAGGTTACGTCGGCACCGGCTTGGGTGCGCTGCTCGTCGCGACAGCGGCGGCATCGGCGCAGATCGCGGTGTCGGCCAACGATGGCAAGGTCAAGCTGGTCGATGGGGTCGTCACGACTGTCAAAGACGGCAAAGACACCGTGACCTTCATCGACCTTGGCGCCAGCCCGCCTAAGATCGTCGCCAGCCTCGATGTGCCCGGCAGCGTGGTCGGCCCGCCAACATCGGTCGCAGTGACGCCCAATGGCCAAATCGCGCTGGTCACAGCGGCAGAGAAGGTCGATCCGGCCGACGGCACCAAGCGCACTTGGGACGACAAGCTGACGGTGATCGACATGTCTTCACTGACACAAACCATGACGCAGCGTATCGTGCGCGCAGTGCGCGGCGCGTCCATCACACCGGCAACGCCGCCCAAGGTGCTCACGACTCTGACCGTCGGCAAGGGCGCCGCTGGTGTGTCCATCAACAAGGCTGGCACCATGGCGTTGGTCGCCAACCGCGGCGAAGGGACAATCTCGGTGCTGACCATCGAGGGCAGCAAGGTCACGGTGAGCAGCAAAGTCGAACTCGGCAATGACAAGAGTGGGCCTAGCGCGGTGTCGTTTCTGCCCGACGGCAAGTCGGCACTGGTGACGATGGATGGCGAGACCGCCAACAAAATTGTCACCTTGGCGATCGATGGCGCCACCGTCACGCTCGGCAAGCGCGACATCAATGCCGGCTTGAGGCCCTATGGGCTCGATATCGCCAGAAACGGCGACTTCGCAGTAGTGGCCAACATCGGCCGCGGCGGAGGCGATGCCGACACCATCAGCCTGATCGATCTCAAGGCGCAGCCGCCGCGCGTTGCGGCCACCACCAGCGTGGGCCAGACACCAGAGGGCATCAAGCTGTCACCAGACGGGCGCCTTGCCGCGGTCTCGGTGATGAACGGATCGAACAAGCCGAAGGCCTCACCGTTTTTCAACGAAGGCGGTCTGGTGAAGCTTTATCGTACGGCCAACAACAAGCTCACCGAGATCGGCCAGGTCGCGGTCGGCAAGTGGTGCCAGGGCCTCGCGTGGAGCGCCAATGGCAAGACGCTGCTGGTGCAGTGCATGGCCGAGGAAGAGTTGCACGTGATCAAAGTCAGCACCGTCACCGGGGCACCACTGACCAAAGTGAGCACGCTCAAAGTCCAAGGCGGCCCCGCCGGTATCCGAACTGCGGAGTGAGCGGCGGGTATGCTGCGTGAAATCTATCTCCGGCCGTTGGGCCTGTTTCCGGCGGCGCTGCATCGTGCCGCCAAAGACGTATGGGGTGGCTTGCCGATGGCGGGCGGCTGGCTGGATTTCACGGCACTAGAGGTAATCGAGCGTAACGGTGCGCGCAACGATCGCTTCATCGCCGGGCTCGGCGAGTTCTTCGAGCGCGATTGGGGCCGGCGCACGCTGAACGCGTCGGACCTGTTCGAAGCCCTGCGTGAGCCGCGCGCCCGGCTGACCGGACTCGCCCTCGACCGGCCGCGGCTGATGGGCATTGTCAACGTGACACCCGACAGCTTTTCTGACGGCGGCAAGCACTTCGATGCAGCACGCGCAGTCGCCCATGGCGAGCAGCTCGCCGCTGCTGGTGCCGACTTTCTCGACGTCGGCGGCGAATTGACACGGCCGGGTGCCGCGCCAGTGGACGAAGCGGAAGAGATCCACCGCATCGTCCCCGTGATCGCGGGCTTACGCGCGAAAACCGACGCACGCATTTCAATCGATACGCGCAAGTCAGCCGTGATGCGCGAGGCTGTATCGGCCGGCGCCGACATCATCAACGACGTCGCCGCTTTGATGCACGATCCGCTGTCACTGGAGACGGCAGCCGATCTTGGCGTGCCCATCATTCTCATGCATGCACAGGGCGATCCGCGCACCATGCAGGACAACCCCACTTACGACGACGTGCTGCTCGATGTGTTCGATTTTCTCGAGGCTCGCGTCGAGGCCTGCCGCCGCGCCGGCATCCCGCGCGAGCATCTGATCGTCGATCCCGGCATCGGGTTTGGCAAAACGGTCGCGCACAATCTGGCGCTGATGGCGGGGCTATCGTTGTTGCATGGCTTGGGACTGCCCATCCTGGTGGGTGCGTCACGCAAGCGGTTCATCGGCACGCTGACGGGCGTTGAGGCAGCGGGCGAGCGCGTGCATGGCTCAGTGGGTGCGGCACTCGCAGCGGTGGCGCAAGGCGCGCAGATCTTGCGCGTGCACGACGTTGCCGCGACGAAGGCGGCACTGGCGGTGTTTCAGGCCAGCTGCGATGGCGGGGTGGAGACCTAAGCGTCGCTCACCGGGCGCGTGGCAGCCGGCCTTCGACAGGATAGCGCGGATCGCTGTAGCCCGGCGTAGAAGCATGGCCGGGCGGCACCAGCGTGTTGGCCAGTGCTTCGTCCTCGGCGGTCCAGGCGTAGTCCGAAGCACCGACATAGTCGGTCCATTGCTCAAAGGTCCGCGGGCCGGCAATGGCGCTGGTCACGGCGCGATTGTTGAGCACCCACGCCACCGCCCAGTGCACCAGCTTGGCGCCGCGGGCGGCCGTGTGGGCTTTCAACGTTTCGGCCAGCATCATGCTCTCGGGCCGCCACTCGGTCTGCATCATGCGCTTGTCGGCGCGGGCGGCGCGCGTGCCCGCCTCAGGCAACACATTGGCCTTATATTTGCCGGTCAAGACACCGCGCGCAATCGGCGAATACGGTACAATGCCGAGGCCGAAGCGGCGTGCGGCCGGAATCACTTCGACTTCTGCCTGCCGGTTGGCCATGTTGTAGACGGGCTGCACAGCGACAGGGCGCGGCACACGCAATTGATCGGCCAGATGGCAAACGTGCGCGATGTGCCAGCCGCGCACATTCGACAGCCCCCACTCGCGCACTTTGCCTTGCCGGATGAGGCTACCGTATGTCGCCACAACGCTTTCCCAAGCGGTCTCATCGTCGGGAAAATGCACATAGTAAACATCGATCCGGTCTGTGTTGAGCCGCTTCAATGAGTGTTCGACTGCGAGCGTCACGTGGGCGCGCGACTGGCCCTGGTCGTTGGCACCTGGAGCGGTTGGGTTGCCGGCCTTGGTAGCCAGGACCCACCGGTCGCGGTTGGCCTTGATGACGCGGCCGGCAATCTCTTCCGATCGACCGCCCGCATATTGGTTCGCTGTATCGATGAAGTTGACGCCGTGCTCGAAGGCGTGATCGGCCATGCGCTTGGCCGTGGCTTCGTCGGTCTGGTCTCCGAACATCATAGTGCCGAGGCAGAGTTCGGAGACGCGCATGCCGCTGGCGCCGAGAATGCGGGTGGGGATGGGCATGGTGGACAGCTCTGTTGAAAGGGCAAGGCGGGGAATCACAAAGGCAATCGACGTCGGGCGTCAAGCCATACTGACGAGAGATTGGTTATGGCTGGAGTTCAAGTATGCTATTCTTTGACATGGTCGGCGCGCACCAATGGGTGGAACACGTGAGCAACGGCGTTGGCACCTGTTCGCGAACACCACCACGCGAGCGCTTTTCCGGACGGCTGCATGACTGAGATCAAGCCCGCGCGCTTGCCTGACCTGCAACAGGCCACTGGGGGCCTCCCTGATAGCCTTCCTGATAGCCACCCTGATAGCCTCACTGGCAGTTTCCCTGGCAGTGGCACAACCGTCGCCCGTTTCGATGAGCCGGCGCGATCAACGCCTGCCCATGTTCAAGCGCTGCTCCATAGCTACCCAACCGCCATCCCGGGGCTCATCCTGCTCGTCAGCTTGGTGCTCTTCAGCATCCTCGTCGGCAAACGCTTCCTCGATCCTTTCAACTTCTCGCTCATTCTCCAGCAGGTCACCGTCATCGGCATTGTGGCCGTCGCGCAGACGTTGATCATCCTCACCGCTGGCATCGATCTCTCCGTCGGCGCTATCCTCGTGCTGACGTCCGTCGTCATGGGCAAGCTGGCCGTCGACGTCGGCCTGCCCGCACCTTTTGCCATCGCCGCCGGGCTTGCCGTCGGCGCACTCTGTGGTGCCATCAACGGAGCTCTCGTCACGCGGCTGCGGATGCCACCCTTCATCGTCACGCTCAGCACCTGGATTATTTTCTTCGCAATCAACCTCAAACTTTCCGGCAGCGAGACCATCCGCGCGCAAGACCTGGAGGAGCGGGCGCCGTTGCTGCTCATCTTCGGCACCGGTTTCGATGTGTTCGGCACGCGCTTCACGCTGGGCGCACTGCTCATGCTGGCCCTCGTAGCGCTCGCTTGGTACGTGCTGCACTGGACCCGCTTCGGCCGCCATCTCTATGCCACCGGCGATGCCCCCGAAGCTGCGGCACTGGCCGGCGTCAACACCGACCGCACGCTGATGCAGGTCTACATTCTTGCCGGACTGATCTGCGCCATCGCCGGCTGGGTGCTCATCGGCCGCATCGGCGCGGTCAGCCCCCAGGCCGGCCAGACCGCCAACCTCGACAGTATCACCGCTGTCGTCATCGGCGGCACCAGCCTGTTCGGCGGCCGAGGGGCCATCTTCGGTACGTTGATGGGTGCGCTCATCGTCGGTGTGTTCCGCAATGGGCTCGGACTGTTGCCGGGCATCGATCCGCTCTGGCAGGAGTTCACCATTGGCATGCTGATCCTGGTCGCTGGTGCCATCGACCAATGGCTGCGGCGCGCGACGCCATGAGCACACCTGTTCTCTCGGCGCGCGGTCTCGTCAAACGCTACGGCCGTGTCACCGCGCTTGATCACGCCGACTTCGATCTGATGCCGGGTGAAATCCTCGCCATCATCGGCGACAACGGCGCTGGCAAGTCCACCCTCGTCAAGGCGCTGACCGGTGCGGTCACGCCAGACAGCGGCGAGATCAGTCTGGATGGGCAGCCCGTCCAGTTCCGTTCAGCCCTCGACGCGCGCGCGGTTGGCATTGAGACCGTCTATCAGACGCTGGCGCTGGCTCCGTCGCTGGGCATCGCCGACAATCTGTTCCTCGGCCGCGAACTCAAAGCGCCCGGTTTTGCTGGCAGATATCTCGGCATGCTTGACCGTACGCGCATGGAGCGCGAAGCGCGCGCGCATCTCTCAGCGCTCGGGCTGTTGACGATCCAGACCATCACGCAGCCGGTTGAAACACTGTCCGGTGGTCAGCGGCAGGCCGTTGCTGTTGCGCGCGCTGCAGCCTTCGGCAGCCGCGTCGTCATCATGGACGAACCGACCGCCGCGCTTGGCGTGAAGGAAGCGCGCCGCGTGCTTGACCTGATCCTCGACGTGCGGCGCAAGGGTCTGCCCATCGTGCTCATCAGCCACAACATGCCGCACGTGTTCGAGGTCGCCGACCGCATTCACATCCACCGTCTCGGCCGCCGCCTGTGTGTCGTTGATCCCAAACAGACCAGCATGAACGACGCCGTCGCGTACATGACCGGCGCACGCGCCGCACCGGATGGCGTATGACGATCTCAAGTTTCAAGCCGTCACATATTGCGAGATCGCCTATTAGTTTTTCGTCATCCCGGCGAAGGCCGGGACCCACGACAACGTGGCATCTGTCACATCCTCGATTCTTATGCACCATAGAAAACAAGCTACAAGAGCTTGTGGATCAGCGCTCTCAAGACGTGTTCTATTTGCCGTGGGTCCCGGCCCTCGCCGGGATGACGCGGGGGAGAGTGCTGGATTTAATTTTGAACCGGACTACCGCACAATGCCCCGCCTCGATATCACTCTAGTTGACCGTGGCCTGGCGCTGAGCCGGTCGCGCGCTCTCGATCTGATCAAGCGCGGCTTCGTGCGCGTCGGCGGCGTGGTGGTGATCAAGGCCGGAGCAGACGTGTCAGCGGGTGCAGACATCGCGCTCTCAGATGCGGCTCCCACACACGTCTCGCGCGGCGCGGAAAAGCTTGCCGCCGCACTCGATCATTTCGGGTTCGGTGTCACCGGCCGCCATTGCGCCGACATCGGCGCGTCGACGGGTGGATTTACCGAGATCCTGCTCGCCCGCGGTGCCGCGCATGCGACGGCCATCGACGTGGGGCACGATCAGATCCATCCGAGCCTGCGCTCCGATCCGCGTGTCACAGTGTTCGAAGGGACCGACGCGCGCGCGCTCACACCTGCCCACTTCACCGCCCCTATCGACGCCATCGTGGCCGATGTCAGCTTCATCTCGCTTGAAAAGGCCCTGCCCGCTGCGCTTGCCCTCGCCACCCCCGGGGCCTGGCTGATCGCGCTGATCAAGCCGCAGTTCGAAGTGGGCCGTGCGGCCATCGGCAAAGGTGGCATCGTCCGTGACGTGGCCGCCCGTGACGCCGTTCCTGCCCGCATCTCCGCCTGGCTCACAACCTCCGGCTGGTCAGTTGCCGGGATAATCCCGTCCCCGATCACGGGCGGCGACGGCAACCAGGAATTTTTGATTGGCGCGCACAAAGCCGCTACAAGGCCGCATGACTGAAACCTCCCCCCTGCACATTGTCCGTCTCGGCCGCGACGGTGACGGCGTCGCTGAGCCGCCGTCCGGTTTGGTTTTCATCCCCAACGCGCTGCCCGGCGAAACCTTCGTGGCGGCGGCCGATGGCAGCTATGTGCGGGCCAGCGATCCCGCGCCGGAGCGCATCCCGGCGCCCTGCCCGCATTTCGAAGCCTGCGGCGGCTGCGTCGCCCAGCACATCGCGCCAGACATTTACCGCGCGTGGAAGACCGATCTCATCATCTCCGCCTTCCGCACACAGCACATCGAGATCACGCAGGCGCCGCTGTTCGTCGTCCCTGCGCACTCCCGCCGCCGCGCGGCGCTGACAGCCAACGTCATCGGCCAGACCGTCTCTCTCGGCTATCACGCCCGCCGCAGTCACACGCTTGTCGACCTCACCGCCTGCCCCGTACTCGCTGAACCCATCGTCGCGGCCCTCCCCGCGCTCCGTGAGTTGGCGCGCCAGCTGGCAGCCGGTGCCGGCGGCCCACGTAAACCTGTCGAACTCCGCTTTGCCGTCGCGGCGCTCGCAGGTGGGCTCGACGTCTCAATTGAAGGCACGGGCACGCCGCCAGGCATGCAGGCCGCAGTCCAACTCGCCATCGTCGCCCGCCGTGCCGGCCTCGCCCGCGTCACTATCGAGGGTCTGACGGTTTGCTCCGAAGGTGAACCGCACCTCACCACCGAAGCCGGTGCCATCGTGCCGCCGCCAGGGGCCTTCTTCCAGGCTGTCGCCGTTGCCGAAACGCACATGACCGCGCTGATCCTCGAGGGCGTGGGCAAAGCCAAGCGCGTCGCCGATCTGTTCTGTGGCTCCGGCACCTTCACTCTGCCGCTTGCCCGCCGCGCCCGCGTGCTCGCCGTCGACAGCGACAAGGCGGCACTCGCCGCCCTCACGCACGCCACCCGCT
This sequence comes from uncultured Alphaproteobacteria bacterium, assembly GCA_963847145.1. GTDB lineage: Bacteria > Pseudomonadota > Alphaproteobacteria > Rhizobiales > Hyphomicrobiaceae > JABFRJ01. The sequence continues at coordinate 420,297 of CAWJYN010000004.1, read as the reverse complement.
TCGCCGCCGGCTTGAAACCTGTTGAAACCCGTTTGCGCGATCTCTTCGACGAGCCGCTCTCGCCTCTGGAACTCGCCGACATCGACGCCGTTGTGTTCGACCCACCCCGGGCTGGCGCCAAGACGCAATGCGAGGTCATCGCCCGTTCCAAGGTCAAGACCGTCGTCGCCGTCTCCTGCAATCCCGCCACATTGGCGCGCGATTGCCGGACCTTGCTGGACGCCGGCTTCACCATGGGACCCGTCGCCGGGGTTGACCAATTCCTCTGGTCGCCGCACGTGGAAGCCGTAGTCACGTTGACCCGGCGGCGCTGAACGCTCTGTGCCCCCTCAAAATCAAGCAGGATACCCCGTGGCCAGCAGTCCCGAGAGCACCCGCCGCGAGCGCACCGTGACCGTCCCCCACGCACATCACGATCACGACCACGATCATCATCACCACGATCACGACGCCGAGCCGCGCCCGCACACGCCCGACGCGCTCCTCAGTGCCCGCGCCATCTCGCTCGTCAAAGGCAACCGCACCATTCTCGACCGCATCGACCTCGACATCAGCCCCGGCGAGATCGTCACGCTGATTGGCCCAAACGGTGCCGGCAAGACCTCGCTGGTGCGCACGTTGCTTGGTGTTGAACTGCCAACCTCCGGCACTATCCAACGCCAGCCCGGGCTCGTCGTCGGTTACGTCCCCCAGCGCTTTGATATCGACCGTGCCATTCCCATGACGGTCGAGCGCTTCCTAATGCTCTCAAGCGAACTCAAAGATCACGAGGCGCGCGCGCAAGCCTTGCGCGATGTCGGAGCGCCGCAACTGGGGGACCGGCCCTTCGGCGAACTCTCGGGCGGTGAACTGCAACGCGTGCTGATCGCGCGGGCGCTGCTGCGCACTCCAAATCTGCTGGTGCTCGATGAACCCGTCCGCGGCGTCGACTTCCAGGGCGAGGCCGAGCTCTATCAGCTGATCTCTGACCTGCGCGCGGAACGCAACATTGGCGTGCTGCTGGTCAGCCACGACCTGCATGTGGTGATGGCGCAGAGCGACCGCGTCATCTGCATCAACCGCCACGTCTGCTGTTCGGGCGTGCCGGACACGGTGGCGCAGCATCCCGAATATGCCCGCCTGTTCGGCCCGCAAGCCGCCCGCGCGCTTGGCGTCTACACCCACGTGCACGATCACCGGCATGATCTGTCGGGCGAGGCCGAAGCGCCGCGCACACCCGCCCGCAAACCCGAGACCAGGTCATGAACGATCCCTTCATGCTGCGCGCATTGGCGGCGGCCCTCGGCTTAGCCCTGATCGCCGCGCCCATCGGCTGCTTTGTGGTTTGGCGGCGCATGGCCTACTTTGGCGAGACGGTCTCGCAAACGGGCCTGATCGGTGTCGCGCTTGGGCTTGGCCTCGCAATCCATCCGACGCTCGCGGTGCTCGCCGTCACCTTGCTGGTGTCGCTGCTGCTGCTATTGCTCGGCCGGCAGACCAAAGTGCCGATGGATAGCATCCTCGCCGTGCTCGCGCACACAGCCCTTGCCGCCGGCGTCATCGCGGCCGCGCAAGTCAGTTCCACCCGCAACGATCTGCTGATGTCGATCCTGTTCGGCGACGTGTTCTCGGTCACGGCTGGCGATCTGCGCTGGATTTATTTTGGCGGCGCACTCGCACTGGCGGCGTTGCTGTATCTCTGGCGGCCGTTGCTCGCTGCTTCCGTGCACGAAGACATGGCGGCTGCTGAAGGCGTCGACGTCGCCAAAGTCAACGCGCTGTTCGTGCTGCTGCTGGCCTTCGTCGTCGCCATCGCCCTCAAGATCGTCGGCGCGCTGGTGACGATTGCGTTCCTGATCATCCCGGCCGCCAGTGCGCGGCCGTTCTCCGAAACGCCCGAACAGATGGCTTTCTTCGCCACCATCTTCGCGCTGCTCTCAGCCGCCGTCGGTCTCCTGATCAGCTACTCCGCCGACATCCCCGGCGGCCCCGCCATCGTCGTGGTGCTAGCCACGATTTTCGCCATCTCCATGGCCGCCACGCTGTGGAGGGAGCCGGGGTGAGAGGTTGGTGGAAGAGGAGCTTGCACCTCAAATAGGTAAACAATCCAAGAACATTCAATCCAGCTCTATCTTGACGCCCTGAAAAGTAATTACCACACGCACCCCCTATTTATTGTCAAAATCGTCTTGACGAACCAATTCGAATCGCTGCTCCGATTATTCTCTCGATTGCTGCTCGGCGAATTTCAAGTCCCCGCTCCCACCCGCCTACCCACACGCCCAATCGAATTTCATTTCTGCAAAGTCGAGTTGTGCATTGCCACCGGCGCCGAAATTGTAGCCGCCGAAATATTCTTCGAAGCCGATGTAGTAGGGACTGAATTCCGGCGTCGCTTGGACGGGCCGCATGGTGCCGCCGATGTGGTTGGGTTTGTGGCCCTTGGCCCAGTCGTGATCGCGATACGTCTCGGCGCTGATCACATCGCCCTCGTAGTAGTTGTAGCTGACGTAACCGGTGTCGGCCGGTCCCTCGCCATAGGTGTCCTTGGGGGCTAATCCGGCATTCGGATCTTGCGCGCGCGGCGTGCAAGAAATCGCGCGGTTCCAGCCGATCCGTTGCTCCGGCACGGCTCCTAGCATTTTGTAGATGTAGAGTTCCTCGACCGGCATGTCGCTCGGTCCGAGACCGCCCATATCGCTGAATTGGGCATAGCCACTGCCGACAGTCGTCCATTTGGGCTTCTTGCCCGCATCGAGATACGAGTTCGCATCAAGCTCCGGCGGCTGGCAAAGGGGGCCGCTGAATTCCGCTTCTGTCAGCAGAATGACGGCGTACTCGTAATCTAAAATATCGCTCATCCGATGTAAGCGCGGATGCCGTGCTTTCGCGCTTTTCCAGAACGGATGCAGATCGGGATTGCCAGGTGACGGGGCATCGGCGTCTGTCACCGCCGCGTACAAGTCGTCGCGCTTGCGCGCGCCACCATCGTTCTGATCGGTGGCGGTCGCGAAGAAACTGAGCGCTACGATGTCCGGCCCATGCACGCGATAATCCTCGGGAAGCTTGACCGTGAAACCGTGCATCAGCGGGTAACCGGAGATCGGATCGAGCGGCCATTGCTCCAGCGTGATGCCGGGCGGCAGACCGAACACCCAGCCGTGATTGTCGGCTACTTTGCGGTCGACTTCCCAGTGCAGCAGGTCGAGGTCATACGCACGAATGCCGTCGCGCTTGGGATACGTCTTGGGTGGCACGTCGCCGGGATAGGCTGATCCCGCGCGCTCGCACGTCAGAGCAACCACACTGCCATCTTTGATCTTCACGATCAGTGTGTCGCCCTCTGGCGTCGCGGTCAGGTAGGCATCGATACCGTACTTTTCAGAGCTTTCCTGGCTGTAATCTAACAACACCGGATAGATCTTGCGGACGGCGTCAAGAGGCATGCCGATTGCCAAGTCTTGGATCGCGATCCCTTTCGGAAACGAACCGAAAAAGCCGAGTACGCCGATGGTCCCGTCGGTCGTGATCCGGACTTGAAAAGGATAGCTGGGGCCGCGTTCGAGCATCGGGCCCGGTAGATAAAAACGCCCCTTCTCGGCCTTGCCGGGCAAGTGCCAGTCGTCACCGAGGATTGTTTCCAACGCGTCTGCCGGCATTCCGAGGCGCAGCTGAGCGAGGGCCGCGTATTGCCTGTTGGTTACCATGAGCGACATCTCCTTCAGCGCCAACCCGGACAGGTCGACTTGTTCTCGACCAAGAACGCGGCGGCCGTAAAGCAGACAAACGTCATCGACCTTGGCGCAGTCGCCATCCCAGGGCCGCGATGAGTGCCGTAGCACGGGTAGTAACACTGCTTCGCATCGGGCTCAGCACGGTCCATCGGCGGATAGGTGTGCCGGCGTGCGAAGTGAACCGCCTCGATCTGTTTGCGTCTTGCATCGATGCCGTAGTGCGTCGACGTCGCGCCGTCTTTGGTTTGCAGAAAGAGACCGTGCTCGGTGCGGACGCCGACGATCTGCCCGTCCGTCAACGCGAGCAGATTGCATACGGACACATCGGTTGGCGTTGTCAGGGACGTCAAAAGGAGATCGAGGCAGGTGGGGCTGGCATGCGCCGGAGAAAGTGCCGCCGTTGCCAAGGCCATCAACGCCGCCAAACGCGCGGCGCTTCTTCGTGCGATCAGTTTGGATGGATCACTCACATTCAATGTCCTGTCTCAATCTTGTAGTCGCGGGGAATAGCTTTCCAGATCGCGAGAGCGAGCTCCTCGAAGCGGAGGTCGGGTGCCGCAACGGGGCGCCCCAGCGCCCGGCGCAACAGCGTTCGCACAACTGGCGGATAGTATCGGCGTAAGTCGACGTACAGATCTGCGTGGGTCATGGGAATTCCGCGCTCACCCAACTCGCGCACCGCGTCAAGTATAGCATCGTCGATCGCACGCAGATCGAAATCGAGCTCGTTGTTGAGCGCGCGGACCAAGAGTTCACTTCGCGTCGAAGCGTTGTGTGATTGGAGCCACAGCGCGTTGGCAACGACGTTGTCCACGTCGCTGCGTGCCGACTTCACCGTTAGCCGCCGCAGCGTTAAGCCATCGAGCTCATCATCATCACAAATAGCGTCGAAGTCCGCTCCATCCGGTTCGCATGCGATAAAGGCCGTCACTGAAAGTGTGCGCTCGTCGGGCCAGGCGACCAGAACATTCAGTTGCCTCGCCAGAGCGCGCGCAATCGCGTGATAGTCGCGCGGGGTGCGGCCATAGAGAGCAACCTTGAAGCCGAAATCTCCAGCCGAGTAGGCGTCTATTGCCGCCCACGCCCCATGATCCAGCTTCGCCAAGATAATGTCCTCGGGCTCCTCTGGCCACTTGATCGCGCCCCGTTCGATACCAGCGATGGCCTCGACCGCGCCGGAAACGGCATCGATATTAGGGCCGCGGGTAATGAGCAGATCGATGCCAGACAGCGGTGTGGTGGGTGTCACGGCGTTATCTCGTCGCTGTCGTCTGCAGGATCTGGGTTTTCACGATCACGATCGACGGCGCTGTTGAAAGCCTCCCAGACCTCGTCGCCCGAATACGGCCTTGCCTGCTCGAGAAACCGGTCCCGAAGTTTCTTTCGGAGTTCTTCAGTTCGCGACATGGGGGCCTCGGTTCTTGATGGGCACCTTAGCGTTGAGCCGGCTGAGGGGTTTCGGCTTGCTTGTTGGCGTACCAGTGCCGGAACACTTCCAAGTCGACGACGTGAATGCCGAATTCCATGCTCTTGGCTTCGGCGTTGCAGGGATCGGCACACGCCGACGGGAAATATCCGGACTTCGTCGTGTCGAGTTCAATCCGCTCAATTCGACCGGGCACGGCCGACTTGTTGATCGCCAATGCCGGCACGACGAACGCATGGATGTCGCTGGTTGACGTGATGTCCACGGTGACGCGTTGGCCCTGTGGCACGACGATATCCGACAGCGGCGGCAGGAGCACCAAACGTCCGGGCACCGACGCACCCGGCTTCGGAACGGCAAAGGAGGTGCCGACCATATTCATGACCTTGAAATCCCACTTTGCTGCGCCCGCCGTCGCAATGATCGCCCAGTCAGCTCGGCGTTGCGCGGCATCGCGCTGCAGCAAGTCGCGGGCCTCTTTGGACGCCGTGTCGAAGTCTCGCTCATTTGCTTTGGCGCGCGCGTCCGGGTCGGCCGCCGAGGCCGGGACAACGGTCGTGAGGCCGCCGGCCAGCACCCCGGATAAAGTTAAGAGTATTGCGATTTTGCTTTGCCATGTCATGACGATGACAGTAACTGTTCCAACATGAGAAGTGAACCGATGATCCGCGGCGCGGCGTGGCCAGTCTCCATGGTGAGATGCGTTCCGCGCGGCATGATTAAGGGCCGAGCCTGCCTGCTGGCGACGTTGCTGGCCACGGTCATCATCTTGTTCGGGCAGACAGCGTCGGGCGTCGCCGAGTCCTATGACGACGGCTTGAAGGCCTATACAGCCAGCAACTACGCGCAGGCGCTGAAGAACTGGCAGCCCCTAGCCAGCAAGGGTTCAGCCCGCGCGCAGTACGGCATCGGTTCTTTGTACGAACATGGCCACGGTGTCGACCTCGATAGGGAGAAGGCCGTCGCCTGGTATCGCAAGGCCGCTGAACAGGGCCACGCGGACGCGCAGTATAATCTCGGCAACATGTACGGCGAAGGGCATGGCGTAGAACGCGACCTGAAGCGCGCCATGCACTGGCTGCGCAAGGCGGCCGATCAGAATGTGGCTGCCGCGCAATTCAACCTCGCCATGACCTATCATCGCGAAGCATCCGTCCGCGACTACAAGCAGGCGGCCGTGTGGTATCTGAAGGCGGCCGAGCAAGATCATCTCAGCGCCATGGTCAATCTCGGTGTCTTGCACATGTCCGGCCTTGGTGTGGCCAAAGACGATGCGCGCGCCGTTGCTCTTTATCTCATCGCTGCCAAGCGCGGGCACCCGCTCGCACAAGTCTATCTCGGCGACATGTACAGTTGGGGCCGCGGCATCGAGCGGGACCATGACAAGGCTGTCTATTGGTATCGCGAAGCCGCCGAGCAAGGTGACTTCCAGGGCTTGCTGAAACTCGCAATCGCCTATCGTGACGGCGTCGGTGTGTTTGCCGATCCTGTTTTGGCTTATGTCTATGCCGCACATGATCCGAGAGCTCGCAAGTTCGAACTGGTCGAGCGCAGCAAACTCGCGGCCAGCCTCAAGTCACGCCTGACCGACGAACAACGCGCTGAAGCCGACGAACTGATGAATGCCTGGAGATCGATCGGAACAGCGCCGGTACGCAGCCGTACGGGGCAGAAATGACCCGCGCACGTATGCGGCTCGCCCGGATAGAATTGCGCTGGCCCAGTTTGGCTGTTGCAGCGCGCGCGACCCTGCTTGCACCGCCGGCCCCAATTTCTGCGCAGACTCCATCGGCCAAAACCATGGAGCATCGATCGTTGAGATCCAGCGGTGCAAATTCTACGACGCCTGCTTTTATGCGACGATTGGCTCCGTGGTCGAAACCGCCACGGACATCCGTGTGAACCTCAAGATCGAGCACAAACAAGTGTCGGGCCGCTGCGGCTGCCGGTCAGCCAATCTGCGTCTTGAGGTCTTTGCGAAAGTGGATGTCTATGTTTCACCCGACACCCCACTCGGCGGCATGCGACTGGTCGAGACTACGGCGCCATTTCGCGACGCCTCCCAACAGCATGCGGTGACGATTACAAAATTAAAGTCAGAACCGCCGCAACACTACAAGCTCTGGCTGGCGTGCGCGGATTGATGCGAGTTGGCGCTGTGCAACCTGCCCAGCAACGACCTTATCAACCATACTGCCACTCTGCCCATCCCCCGGACACCCTGCCCCGTTCCCATCGCCCGCGAACACAGCCATAAGCGGCTTCCTAGTCGCTCCGCAGGACAGATCCGACACCCGTGGCCTCCACACTTCTCAATCTCATCCGCCTCGGCCGCGCCGGTCTCGTGCTCGCCCAGCACGGCGTCGCGTTTGTGCCGAAAGGCGTGACGCCACCGCTGCCGATCCGCCTCGCCATCTGGGCCACCGCGCCGATCCGCTGGCTGACGTGGCCGCTGCGCCTCGGCAAGCCGCGCGAAACGCGCGTTGCGACAGCTCTGACAAAACTCGGCCCGTCCTACATCAAGCTCGGCCAGTTTCTCGCCACCCGCGGCGATCTGATCGGTCCCACGCTCGCGCGCGATCTGTCACACCTGCAGGATAAGTTACCGCCGTTTTCCATGGCTGAAGCCCGTCGTGCCATCGAGGAAGCGCTTGGCGGCAAGCTCGAAGATCATTTCGCCGAATTCGGTCCGGCCATCGCCGCTGCCTCCATCGCCCAGGTGCACAAAGCCGTCACCATCGACCGCACCACCGGCCAGCGCCGCACAGTGGCCGTGAAAGTGCTGCGCCCCAACGTCGAACGCCGCTTCCGCGCCGATCTCGACAGCTATCGATTTGCTGCCGGAGTTGATCGAAAAATTCTACGCGCCCGCGCGCCGGCTGCAGCCGCTGGCCGTCGTCAAAAACCTCGCCGACACGACGCAGTTGGAAATGGATCTGCGCCTTGAGGCGGCCGCCATTTCCGAGATGGCCGACAACATCCGCGACGACCGCACGCTCCCCGACGGCAAGTTCCGCGTCCCCGACGTAGACTGGAAGCGCACCAGCCGCCGCATCCTCACCATCGAGTGGATCGACGGCATCGCCATCGGCGACACCGTCAAGCTGATCGCCGCCAACCACGACCGCAAGGCGCTTGGCCAGACCGTCATGCGCGCGTTCCTGCGCCACGCCATGCGTGACGGATTCTTCCACGGCGACATGCACCAGGGCAATCTGCTGGTCGAGGCGGACGGCACCATCGCCGCCGTCGACTTCGGCATTGTCGGCCGCCTGGGCCCGACCGAACGCCGCTTCCTCGCCGAAATACTGCACGGGCTGATCACCCGCGACTATCGCCGGGCAGCCCAGGTCCATTTCGACGCCGGCTATGTGCCCCCACACCACTCCGTCGCCGTTTTCGCCCAGGCCATGCGCGCCATCGGCGAGCCGATCCATGGCCGCAAGGCCGATGAGATCTCCATGGCCGACCTGCTCGGCCAGTTGTTCGCCTACACGGACGTGTTCGACATGGAGACGCGCCCGGAGTTGATCTTGCTGCAAAAGTCCATGGTCATCGTCGAGGGTGTCGCGCGCGGCCTTGACCCGACACTCGACATGTGGACCGCCGCCGAGCCCATAGCGCGCACTTGGATCGAGGACAATTTGGGTCTCTCTGGCCGCGTCCGCGAAGCGGGTGCTGGTGCTGAAGTCATGGGCCGCGTGCTCGCCGACATGCCGCGCGTGCTCGAACAGGCCGAGAAGGCCGCGCTCTCGCTCTCCGCCATGTCCCGCGACGGCTGGCGCCTCGACGACCACACCGTCGAACGGCTGGCATCCGCTGATGCGCACCAACGCCGCTGGCAGACGCGCGCACTCTGGGTCGGCGCGCTGGCATTGGCCGTCATAGCGGTTGGCGGCTGGCTGGGGTAGGCATTCCAAAGCATTTTCAACGTGAACCCACTCAATCCGCCCTGTGGATCATTCCCAACGCCGTATTTGCGCTGCATTGACCCCGTAGGCCAAACACAGCTACGCACGGTCAGGAAAACTGCGGCTGCGGGCGAGAATGCTCTTTCGAGAACGCCGCCGCTGGTCTCATAAATGCGCCGGGGGTGCTGGAGCCGGAATGACATTGGACGGCACACGGTCGAAAGCCCGTTCCGCGCGAGCCTTGGCTCAAGCGGCGGTGATTTTGTGTCTCACCGCCATCCCCGCTTCCGCCCAGGGCTGGTGGCCATTTTCAAACTCAGAGCCGCCGCGTCCGCCGGCTTCCGTGTACCGCCCGCCGCCAGCGCCCATTCCGCCGTCGGCCACGCTGCCGCCACCAGGTCAACAAGCCGGCCGTCCACAGGGGAGCGGTGGTCCGATCTGCGTGCAGCTTGAGCAACGCCTCGTCGCCGAAGGGCAGCGCGGCAATCAGGGCCGCAGCCAGATCCCTAAAATCGAAGAGGAAACGCGCCAGAACGAGCGTGCCGCCAATCAGGCACAAACGCAGCTTGAGCGTGGCGAGTGCTATGAGTATTTCCTGTTCTCCAAGACGCTGCGCCGCACGCCGCAGTGCGTGCAGGCCGTCAATCAGCTCGACACTGCAAAGCGGAGGCTGTCAGAGCTTTCCAGCCTTCGCCAACAAGCTGAGGGTTCGTCGGAGCGCTCCTATCAGGACGATATCATCCGCGAACTGGCGCGCAACGGTTGTGGCGCTCAGTACGTGCAGGAGGCGCGCAAGCGCGACGGCGGCTCGATCTTCGGCGGCTCTGAGGACGACAGTCCGCGCAGTGAAAACAACTTCGGCGCGCTGCCGTTTGCGACCTACCGCACCGTGTGTGTGAGGCTGTGCGACGGCTTCTTTTTCCCCGTTAGCTTTTCGACACTGCCCAACCACTTCGGCCGTGACGCCGACCAATGCCAGTCCCGCTGCGCTGCGCCGGTCGAACTTTACTACCATCAGAACCCTGGCGCCGACATCAAACAGGCCATCTCGGTTAGATCGCAGACGCCCTACACGAACCTCAAAAGCGCATTTAAATATACCAAGGAATACGTCAACGGCTGCTCGTGCAAGGAAGCCGAGTACGTGCCGGCGGCCGGGGAAAAGAAGGCCGAGGCGCCGCAAAGTGTCCCCGGCGCGACCGCAGCAGCCCCCCCTGTGCGCGCTGCAACGAAGCTTCCCTGGTCAAACTAACTCCCTAATTTTAAACGATATAAGGCTGTGGACCGTGCAAGGATTTGCCGGTTACTGAGAATTCGTGTCATATTTCTGAAACTATTGTTCGGCGTAGTGCGCCCAATCCGGTTCAACTACGGGCTCTGACAGTGCCCAGAACCATCGACAGTTCGAGCAGGTCGCGTCATGCAGGACGGGCACGCATCCTCAGAGTTGGCCACGGGGCCGAGCCTGCAGTTTCGGCTTGCGGGCATCGACGACTATTCGACCATCCGCCACGTCCATGCCTCCGCCGTCCGCGCCCTCAATGAGCGTCTGATTGACCAGGGCGACGTTGCGTTGTCCGTCGCGACGATCTACTCGGCGGACTACATCACCGATCTCATCGCGAAGTCGACGCAGGTGGCGATGCTCAATGGCGACATCATCGGCACCTGCGCGTGGAGTGCCACCGACGATCGCGGCCTCTCCGCCCGCATCAGCGCGCTGTTTGTGCTGCCGCTGTTTCAGGGGCAAGGCTACGCCCGGCAATTGATCCAGCACACCGAGCAGGCAGCGGCGCGGCACGGCTACTCGCGCTTCACGGCCATCGTGCCGGTCGCCGTAGTGCCCCTTTACGATCAACTCGACTACACGACAGCGTCTTTCGGTACTTCTCGTGACGTTGTTCCGGGCGTTGCTGTTCAAGTGGCCTTTGTACGTAAACCTGGTTAGCCTCATCTTCGCGCGGCCCTGCGCGACGGACTGCCCACGACATGCCGTACAATCTGATTATCGATGTTCCTGGCCTGCGCGTCGGCAACGCGCACGACGCATCCCGCGCCACCGGCGTCACTGCCATTTTGGTCGATGAGCCGAGTGTCGCGTCCGTCGTTGTTCGCGGCGGAGCGCCGGGCAGCCGCGATACCGCCGCGCTGGAACCCGAAATGACTGTCACCGGCGCCCATGCCTTTGTCCTATCCGGTGGCTCTGCCTTCGGTCTTGATGCGGCGGGTGGTGTGATGGCAGTGCTGGCTGCCAGGGGCATCGGCTTGCGGATCGGCGCGGCTGTCGTGCCAATCGTCGCGCAGGTCATCACCTTCGATCTGCTCAATGGCGGCGACAAGACCTGGGGCATGACACCGCCGTATTGGGACCTTGGCCGCCGCGCCGCCGAGGCCGCCGCAAGCGACGTTTTCGTGCTCGGTACCGTTGGCGGCGGTTACGGTGCAACGACGGCAACTCTGAAGGGCGGCCTTGGCTCGGCGAGCCAGGTGACGGCCTCTGGATTTACCGTCGGTGCCATTGCTGTCGTCAACGCCATCGGTACAGCCACCATCGGCGACGGACCTCAGTTCTGGGCCGCAGCCGTCGAACAGGGCCGTGAATTTGGCGGGCTCGGATTACCCGCAAAGATTGATCCCACAGCGTTGCGGCTGCGTATGAAGGGTGGGGCGCCGCCGTCCACCACCATTGCCGTGATCGCCACCGACGCCATTTTGACCAAGGCCCAAGCCAAACGCCTCGCGATCATGGCTGACGATGGCCTCGCCCGCGCCATCCGTCCGGCCCACGCGCCGATGGATGGCGACACGGTTTTTGCGTGCGCCACACAACGGCGCGCGTTGCCGGCGGGCGCTGAAAATGCAGCATTGACTGACATCGGCACGGCCGCCGGCGATTGCCTCGCCCGCGCCATCGCACGTGGCGTCTTCGAAGCGACGGCACTGCCCTTTCCGGGCGCACAGCCGGCTTGGCGTGATCGGTTCCCGGCCGAATACCGGAACATGTCATGAAGAACCGCTGGATCGTCGCTGCGCTCATCGCCATCACGCTGGCCGCCTTGCTCCTCTGGCAACGTCAACGCACCAGTCTGGCCGGCGTCTGCGTCCGAGACGGACATGTTTGGAATGGCGCAACGTCAACCTGCGACCCGGCACCAAAGGTCCGCCCCGTGATCATCCAGCGGGATCTCCAGCGCTCTTGATGGCTTACGCCGGCACGGCGTTGACAGCGCCCACGGCTCTCACCTACGACCGAATTCGAGACACACGCGCGGGAGCAGTGCACCATGGCCGATGAACCCAAGATCGCCCAAAAGGGCCCCTACCAGATGCAGTTGGAAGCAGGCAAAGCCTACTTCTGGTGCAGCTGCGGCCACTCCAAAAACCAGCCGTTCTGCGATGGCAGCCACAAAGGCACATCGCTCTCACCCGTAAAATTCACTGCCGACACAACGGCGATGTACAATCTGTGTGGCTGCAAAGCCTCCGACGACATGCCCTTCTGCGACGGCGCACACAATATGCTGTGAGGGGGTGTCATGGTCGCTGCGCTCGGCCCCACCGCACCGCAAGACAACATAGTACGGAAACCCTCTGGACTACCGCATCGGCCTTGTCTGGAAGTGACAGATAAGCTGCCAGAAGCGATGTCCGACAATAACGCATCCGCATGGTCGATTTTGACCTAGTGGCAGACGAATTTTCACTCTTGGGACGCCCTCAGTTGTCATCCCAGGGCTTGTCCCTGGGATCCAGGGTGCAGCACGCTCCGGCGCCGCAGCAGGGCACCATGATGCCACGCGATCACAACCACTTTGTGTACATCGTGGCGAGCCAGCCGCAAGGTACGCTGTACATCGGCGTGACCAACGATTTGCGCCGGCGCGTCCATGAGCATCGCGATGGCGAAGGCGGGACGTTTACCAAGCTTCACAGAGTGACCCGGCTCGTTTGGTATGAACATCACGGTGATATCAATGCCGCAATCCAAAGAGAAAAATCGCTAAAGCGGTGGCCGCGCGATTGGAAGAAAAATTTGATCGAACGCGATAATCCGCATTGGCAGGGTATGTATCCGGGTCTCGTCGGCGACGCGTAATTGGCGCGGTTGGAGCACGCGGAAGGCTGGGTCCCAGGCACAAGGCCTGGGATGACAGGCGTGTGCGGTCCGGTCGAAAGTCCGCTTACCACCCCCTACCCCACCGGATACCCCGTCAGTGCTCTTACCGAGCGCAGCACCAGCCTCGACTGCATGCGGGCAATGTGGGGCATCTTGGCGAGCCGTTCGCGGTGAACGCGCTCGAAGTCCTCGACATCATGCGCGACGACGCGCAGCAGATAGTCGGTGCCGCCGGCCATCAGATAGCACTCGAGTATCTCCGGCACGCCCGTTATCGCCCGTTCGAACGCGTCGAGATCGCTCGCCTTCTGTGACGTCAGCGTCACTTCGATGAAGAGTTGCATGGCATAGCCGATCGTTTTCGGATCGACCCGCGCGCCATAACCGGTGATGACTTTGTCGGCCTCCAGTTGCTTGATGCGTCGATGGCACGCCGAGGGAGACAGTCCGACATCGTGGCCCATGTCAGCCACCGAACGCTGGCAATCCTGCTGGAGCTGCGACAGCAGCTTTTTGTCGATCTTGTCCATAAGTTTGGAGAATATTGCGTCACTGAACAACTTTCCAGAGTTTTTTTCAATTATTCGCGCAAAAATCCGTCGAATTCAATAAACCCTGCCAGGCGTCTACCGCTAGCCTGTCGTCACCGGCCAACAACGGTCGCTTGATTGCGCAGGAGGTTGCCCATGCTGATCGGTGTGCCCAAGGAAATCAAAGTCCGCGAGTACCGTGTCGGCCTGACCCCGACCAGCGTGCGCGAGATCACGGCCCACGGCCACAAGGTGTTCGTTGAAACCGGTGCAGGCTCCGGCATTGGCGCCACCGATGACGACTACATCAAAGCTGGCGCCACCATTGCCGCGACAGCAAAAGACATCTTCGCTGCTGCCGACATGATTGTGAAAGTGAAGGAACCACAGGCCGCCGAGCGCAATATGCTGCGCAAGGGCCAAGTGCTTTTCACTTACCTCCATCTTGCGCCTGATCCCGCACAGACTGAAGATCTCATCGTCAGTGGCGCGACCTGCATCGCGTATGAAACGGTCACTTCGGCTACTGGTGGGCTCCCGCTCCTGGCGCCGATGTCCGAAGTCGCTGGCCGCATGTCGATCCAAGCCGGCGCGTATCACCTCGAAAAGGCCCACGGCGGCCGCGGCATTCTACTGGGCGGTGTCCCTGGTGTGGCACCAGGCAAAGTCGTCATCCTGGGTGGCGGTGTCGTCGGCACGCACGCCGCGAGCATTGCCACCGGCATAGGGGCCGAAGTCGTCATCATCGATCGTTCGGTTGATGCATTGCGCCGTGTCTGGACGCAGTTCGGACGCGCGGTTCAAACGGCCTATTCCACACGCGATGCCATCGACAAGCATCTGCGCGATGCCGATCTCGTCATCGGCGGTGTCCTCGTCCCAGGTGGTTCAGCACCAAAGCTCGTCACGCGCGAGCACCTCAAAAACATGAAGCCTGGTTCGGTCATCGTTGATGTCGCGATCGACCAGGGCGGCTGTTGCGAGACGGCCAAAGCGACCACCCACGACGAGCCGACCTATGTCGTCGACAACGTCATCCACTACTGCGTTGCCAACATGCCGGGCGGCGTCCCGCGCACCTCCACCTACGCCCTCAACAATGCCACCCTGCCCTTCGTCCTGGCCCTCGCCGACAAGGGCTGGAAGAAGGCCCTGAGCGACGATGTGCATCTGCGCAACGGCCTAAACGTCTGGAATGGCCAGATCACTTGCGAACCGGTGGCGGTTGCTCTGAAATATAGCTATACGCCGCCTGCGGAAGCACTTGCCTGATCTTTGCTTCTGGACAAACCTGCACGCGACCCATCTACATAACAATCAGGGCGCGTATTCCCCTTGGGAGGGGACGTAAACGGACAGTGCCGAGAACGGCACGCCGCCAGTCGATACACCGGGAGGGGTGATGGAATATTTCACGCAACAGCTCATCAACGGGCTGACGCTTGGGTCGATCTACGGATTGATTGCTATCGGCTACACGATGGTGTTCGGCATCATCGGCATGGTGAACTTCGCCCATGGCGACGTCTTCATGCTGTCCTCGTTCATCGCACTGATATTTCTGATGGTTCTGCTGCCGATCATCGGCACCAGCATCGCCGCCATCATTTTCTGCGCTCATCGTGGTGATGATCCTTGGCATGGTGCTGACTGGCCTGTGGAATTGGGCCATCGAACGCATCGCCTACCGACCCTTGCGTGGCTCTTTCCGCCTTGCGCCGTTGATTTCAGCAATCGGCATGTCCATCGTTTTGATCAACTTCGTCCAAGTTGTGCAGGGACCGACTAACAAATCGGCACAAAATCTGGTCGAGGGCGGGTTGTGCATTGTCGGTACGTCGACGCCCACCAAAACTTGCTGGCTCCCCAGCAGCACTGGCTTTGGTGTGACGCTCGCCTACAAGCAGCTGCTCATTATGGTGCTCACCGCCCTGCTGCTCGGCGGCTTCTGGTATCTCGTGCAAAAGACGCCGCTCGGCCGTGCCCAACGGGCCTGCGAGCAGGACGGCAAGATGGCCCGCCTGCTTGGTATCGATGTGGATCGCACCATATCGATCACCTTCATCATGGGCGCCGCCCTCGCCGCAGTCGCCGGCGTCATGTATCTCATCCAGTATGGCATTATCGGTTTCGCCGATGGCTTCGTGCCCGGCGTGAAAGCGTTCACGGCGGCTGTGCTCGGCGGCATCGGATCATTGCCCGGCGCGGTGCTTGGCGGGCTTATCATCGGCCTGATCGAAAGCTTGTGGTCAGCCTACTTCTCGATCGACTATAAGGACGTCGCTGCGTTCTCGATCCTCGCCATCGTGCTCATCTTCATGCCGTCAGGCCTCCTCGGCCGGCCCGAAGTCGAGAAGGTGTGAGCCCATGACGACCGTCGATCAAACAGGCATGGCCTCTACCAAAGCCAGCAACGACAAGCTCGTCCTGGCAGCGATCGAAGGCCTTAAGTTCGCTGGACTCATTCTCGCACTGTCAGTGCCGATTGTGCTGCTGAAGATCGACTCGGACATCGATCACAAGCCGTTCCTTTCGGTCAGATGGGCGCTGCCGTTATGGTGCGCGGCGATTGGATTTCTAGTGCGCTTCGCAACGCTTGCGCTGACAAGCGACAAACCGAAAACAGCGCGTGCTGCTTGGACGGTCCCACCCCTTGTTACTAAGTACGGTGCAGCGGGCGGTCTCATCCTGCTGCTGCTTTACCCCCTCATCGCCCTCGCGCTGGTCGGGCCGGCTGGATCGATCAAATGGATCGATAACTTCGGCATCCAGGTGATGATCTACGTCATGCTGGCCTGGGGACTGAATATTGTTATCGGTCTCGCCGGCTTGCTCGATCTCGGTTACGTCGCGTTCTATGCGGTCGGCGCTTATTCGTACGCACTGCTCGCCACTGTTGTGATTCCAGCCTACGCCCCCTGGCTAGGCCCTTGGGCATTCTGGGTCTGCCTGCCGCTCGCAGGGCTTCTCGCTGGCCTTTGGGGCATCATCCTCGGGCTGCCCGTGTTGCGCCTCCGCGGCGACTATCTCGCCATCGTGACGCTCGCGTTTGGCGAGATCATCAGGCTTGTTCTCATCAACTGGGATGTCGTCACGGGTGGCTATGCCGGCATCTCCGGTATCCCGCGACCGAGCTTCTTTGGCTTGCCGTTCACGGCGTCAGACACAGGTTTCGCTGCCACACTCGGGCTCGAGTTCACACCACTGCACCGCACGATTTTTCTATTCTACGTGATCCTTGCACTCGCGCTGTTGACCAACTGGGTCTCAATCCGGCTCCGCCGCCTGCCCGTGGGCCGCGCTTGGGAAGCGCTGCGCGAAGACGAAATCGCCTGCCGTTCGCTCGGAATAAACACCACTAACACCAAGCTCACGGCGTTCGCCATCGGCGCGTCGTTTGCGGGCATGGCCGGTTCGTTCTTCGCCGCGCGGCAGAATTTCATCTCGCCAGAGAGCTTCACGTTCAATGAAAGCGCAGTCATCCTGGCGGCCGTCGTGCTCGGCGGCATGGGTAGCCAGATCGGCGTCGCCATTGCCGCGTTCGCCATGATCGGCGGCACTGAACTGTTGCGCGAACTTGATTGGCTCAAAAACATCTTCGGCAAGGATTTCGATCCCACACAATACCGCATGCTCATCTTCGGCTTGCTCATGGTGGCACTCATGATCTGGAAACCGCGCGGACTTATCTCAACGCGCGAGCCGTCGATCTTCCTCAAAGAACGCAAGGCGATCTCAGGCTCGTTGGTCAAGGAGGGCCACGGTTGATGAATACATCGCACCAAGGCCGCCCGAAGGACGTGAGC
This sequence comes from uncultured Alphaproteobacteria bacterium, assembly GCA_963847145.1. Lineage (GTDB taxonomy): Bacteria > Pseudomonadota > Alphaproteobacteria > Rhizobiales > Hyphomicrobiaceae > JABFRJ01. The sequence goes on along the minus strand of CAWJYN010000004.1, from coordinate 402,794 downwards.
TGGTTCGCCCGACTAAGCTACGTTTCACTTGCCATCGGCTTTGCGGCGGTGCTGGTCCAAAATGCAATGTTTTACGGCCACACCAGACCACTCTCCGACGGGATGATGCCGCTCACGGTCATAGTTACAGCTCTAACGATGTGGCTCATTTGGCGTGCTTCGGCCCGTCGCAGCGCACACGCACGAACCGCACTGGCAGTGCTCACCTGCCTGATCGTGCCGCAGGGTTTACTTGGGATGCCGGCTCTCTTTACTCAATCGACGGCGATCGGCGCGGCATCGCTCTTAGCGCTGCTTCTGCAGGCGGCCGGCGTGCTGCTCGCCTTCCGCCCCGCAGCAAACGCCTGGTTCGCGGGAGCAAAGGGCCAGCCATGACCTCCCTCACCCCTCATCCCTCACCCCTCACCCCTCATACCCCCCTCCTTCAAGTCGAACGCATCTCGATGCGGTTCGGTGGCCTCATCGCCGTCAATGATCTGAGTTTCATTGCACGCGAGGGCGAGATCACCGCACTCATTGGGCCTAACGGCGCCGGCAAGACCACTGTGTTCAACTGCATCACGGGCTTTTACAAACCAACGTCAGGCCGCATGGCGCTGCTCGGTGGCGGTGCCACGCCCAATGCCGTCGATGCGGCGACAGCAACGGGACATCGCTACCAACGCAACGCGGACGGCAGCTCGGTTTATCTCCTTGAACGCATGCCCGACTTCCAGATTGCTGCCGAAGCCAAGGTCGCGCGCACGTTCCAGAACATCCGCTTGTTCTCCGGCATGACCACGCTTGAAAATCTCGTCGTCGCCCAGCATAACTCGCTGATGGACGCGTCCGGCTGGACGCTGAAGGGCTTGGTGGGCGCCAAGAGTTACCGTGCCGCCGAGAACGCTGCCGTCGAAAAGGCCAAGTACTGGCTCGACAAGATCGGCCTCACCGACCGCGCTGACGACCCAGCCGGCGATCTCCCTTATGGTGCCCAACGCCGGCTCGAAATCGCACGCGCGATGTGCACCGGTCCGCGGCTGCTTTGCCTCGATGAACCAGCCGCCGGCCTCAACCCGCGAGAGAGCGCCGATCTCAATACGTTGCTGCGCCTTATCCCGCGCGAGCACGCAACATCGATCCTTTTGATCGAGCATGACATGTCGGTCGTGATGGAAATCTCCGACCACGTGGTTGTGCTTGAATATGGCGTCAAGATCTCCGACGGCACACCGCAAGAGGTCCGCCAAGACCCCAAGGTGATCGCCGCCTATCTCGGTGTCGAAGACGAAGAAGTCGAAGCCGCCGAGGCGTCCGTAGGCATCACGATCGCGGGGGCGCGTTCATGACCAACACCATGCTGGACATCCAAGGCGTCAAAAGCTTTTACGGGAACATCATGGCGCTGAAAGGCGTCGATGTGACCGTCAACGAGGGAGAGATCGTCACCTTGATCGGTGCCAACGGCGCTGGAAAATCAACGCTGATGATGACGGTATTCGGTACGCCCCGCGCACGCGAGGGGCGCATCGTCTACCTGGGACAGGACATCACACAGCTTCCAAGCCACCAGATCGCCCATCTGCGCATCGCCCAATCACCGGAAGGCCGCCGCATCTTCCCACGCATGACCGTGCGCGAGAACTTGCAGATGGGGTCCGAAATCGATGGTGGAAAATACTTCGAGCAAGACCTCGAACGCGTTACGGCACTGTTTCCACGCCTCAAAGAACGTATTGAACAGCGCGGCGGCACGCTCTCGGGTGGCGAGCAGCAGATGCTCGCTATCGCACGGGCGCTCATGAGCCGGCCGAAGCTGCTCATGCTCGACGAGCCAAGCCTCGGTCTCGCGCCGCTTATCGTGAAGCAAATCTTTGAGGTCATCCGCGACCTCAACCAGCGCGACGGCATGACGGTGTTTCTCGTCGAACAGAACGCGTTCCACGCTCTCCGCCTCGCCCATCGCGGTTACGTGATGGTCAACGGCCTGATCACCATGAGTGGGACAGGGAAAGAGTTGCTGGCGCGGCCAGAAATTCGTGCAGCCTACCTCGAAGGAGGAAAACACTGATCCGTAGTTGGGTTAGGCGCTATTCGCGCCGCAACCCAACGTCCAGGAGTAAAACAATGGCTGTTGGGTTACGCTGCTGAAGCGCAGTTAACTACACCTCGGTCCCTTGAACCTTCCCCCTTGAACCTTTTCCCTCTAACCCCCAGCCCTGCACCCATGAACCTCTTTCAGATCTTCTACAACGCTGGACCAAACGGTCACTGGGTTTTCCTGCTGGTGACAGTGATCATGGGCGGCAGCACTGCCTACGTCGCCGGCAAGGCGATCGCCGAGACTTGGCGGCCGGCGTGGCATGCGCTGGCCTACGCACTGGTGATCGCGCTTGCGGTTCGCTTCATCCACTTTGCACTGTTTGAGGAAGTTCTGCTTTCGCTGCGGAACTATGTGATCGACAGCGCAATTCTCGTTGCGGCGGCAATTGTGGGTTATCTGCTGACGCGCCGACGGCAAATGCTCAGCCAATACTCAATTCTAAAGCGTGATCGTCAGCCAGTGCCGCCTGCACTTTGATGCTGCAGCGCAGCACGAACTAGACGCACTCAAATTCAAGCGTTTCCGCAGCACCTGTTGAAAAGGCTATTGCGTCGCGCGCGCCGCTCGCAAAAACCAACAATTCAACGTGACTTCGCCATGATTTCGCGGAATCATGCGGGAAGGCGGTAAGGACTGCCGGTCCCGGGGGCAGATCGAACTGGTCCGGGTCAACCAATTGGGAGTGGATGTATATGAAGAAGTATCTGTCGTCAGGCGTCGCAGTAGCGGCGCTTCTTGCGTTTTCAGGAGCGGCCAACGCTCAGATCAAAATCGGCCTCACGGGTCCGCTGACAGGTCCGAACGCCGCGTTCGGTCTCCAGCTCAAGAACGGCGCTGAGCAGGCGGCCGCAGCCATCAATGCCAAGGGCGGCATGAACGGCCAAAAGATCGAACTGGTGATCGCCGACGACGTGTCGGACCCCAAGCAAGGTGTGTCGATCGCCAACAAGTTTGCTGGTGAAGGCATCAAGTTCGTCGTCGGTCCGTTCAACTCCGGCGTGACCATGCCGTCATCTGAAGTGTATGCCGAAAACGGCATCCTGCAGATCACGCCATCAGCCACCAACCCGAAGATCACCGAGCGCGGCCTGTGGAACACGTTCCGCACCTGCGGCCGTGACGACCAGCAGGGCGAAGTGGCCGGCAACTATCTCGCCACCACGATGAAGGGCAAGAAAGTCGCTGTCGTCCACGACAAGACCACCTACGGCAAGGGCCTCGCTGACGAAACGCAGAAGGCGATGAACGCCAAGGGCGTCAAGGAAGTGCTCTATGAAGGCGTGAACACGGGCGAGAAGGACTTCAACGCGCTCGTCGCCAAGATCAAATCGGCCGGCGCCGAAGTGATCTATTGGGGCGGCCTGCACACCGAAGGCGCGCTCATCGCCAAGCAGCTCAAAGACGGCGGCGTCAAAGCTGTCATGATGAGCGGCGACGGCATCACTTCGAACGAGTTCGCGACCATCGGCGGCGATGCCATCCTCGGCACGCTGATGACCTTCCCGCCCGATCCGCGCAAGTTGCCGGAAGCCGCTGAAGCCGTGAAGCAATTCGCAGCCATCAAGTACGATCCTGAAGCCTACACTCTCTACACCTATGCAGCCCTCGAAGTGATCACGGCTGCGGCTAACGCCGTCAAAGCCAACGATGCCAAGAAGGTTGCCGAGGAAATGAAGAAGGGCGGCGCGTACAAGACCGTGATCGGCGAACTCAAGTTCGACAAGAAGGGCGACATCACCCGTCCCGACTACGTCATGTACACATGGAAGAAGGGCGCCGACGGCAAAGTCACCTACATCCAAAACTAAGCTGGATCGTAGTGTGATCGCCTACAAGGCATCAACGGAAGGGGTGGCTGCAAGGCCGCCCCTTTTTGCGTTGCGTCTTGGTGTGATCGCTTGCATCCTCGCGATGCTGGCCGTGGTCCCAGCTGCGGCCACCGAACCCGCTCACCGCATTTCAATTGCGCTGCCGTTGACCGGGCCCCATCGAACACTTGGCGCAGAAGTCAAAGCCGCAATCGAGCTTGTCATGGCCGGCATCGTCGCTGCGCCCGGCGCACCGAAGCTGCTGCTGACGTGGCATGACGACCAATGCTCGAGCGCTGGCGGTCTTGCGGCTGCCCAGTCAATCGCCGCCACCGCTCCAGCCGCTGTCGTTGGTCACGGCTGCCCATCGGCCGCGCAGGCCGCTGCACCCATCTACGCTACGGCTGGTATCGTTTTTATAGCAGCGGGCCAATTGCCATCGCGGGCATCGGCGGCCCGCCGCGCCAGCCCCCTTCATTTTCGAATGCAGCCAGACGGTGATCAAGGCACGTTGATCGGCACCACGATCGCAGACATCGGCCCGGAAACCCGAATCGCGCTGGTGCGTGACAAAACACAGTTTGCCCAATCGACTCTGCAGATGGCTGCAACGGCTTTGTCCGCTCGTGGCCGCACGCCAGTTCTGGTCGAGACGTTCGCCGGCGGCGACAAGGACTTCGCGGCACTTGCGCAACGCGTCAAGGCTGCCGGTGTGACACACATTGCGCTCGCGGCCTTTCCCAGCGAGGCGTCGCTGCTGGTCATCGAAGTGCGCAAGCTCAGTCCCGATGTCACGATCCTGGCAACGGATACCTTGGCCGATCCCGCGTTTGCGCGTTCGGCAGGGTTGGCGGCCAATGGGATCCAAGTGGCGCTTGCGCCAGACGCTCGTGTATTTTCCGGCGCGCAAACCATTGTCGCAATCCTGTCTGCAAGCAGGGTTTTGCCGCGACGGCCAGCGCTCGCCAGCGCCGCCGCTGTGGAGCTTGTCAGCGCCGCCCTGACGCGGGCACCGAGCAGCGATCTGGCGCGGACTATTACCACACAAACGTTCCAAACCATCCTCGGCTCCATCGCATTCGATCCAAACGGCGTCGCGAACCTGCCAGCACAAGTCCTCTACATGTGGTCGAACGGGGTCCTGCGCCCACCCGCACGCTGACACGCCGTTAACGGCCTTCGTGCGCACGCAGAAGCGGGGCCGCGCGGCTGGTCGGTCCCGTTTTGCTGACGCCCGGTGCTCGGAAGCGGCAAAACCTAGTTGCAAATCATTCTTAACTGCAATACGGTTCGGAAACGACACGGGGTGTGAGCGTTAAGGACCGATGGTGATGTCTGACCAAGCGACAACCGCACTAGCCGTTCCGTCGACCGCCGAGAGCTGGCGTCATGCGCGCCGCGAGGCAACGCTTGGTGACGTCTACCGGTCGATCCCCATTCCAATGTCAGTCGCTCCACACACCGATGGCGCGACGCGGCATGCGTCCAAGTCGTTCCGCCGGTTCAGTGCCTTTCTGGGGCCGGGCTATCTCGTTGCTGTCGGCTATATGGATCCTGGCAACTGGGCCACAGCGATCGCAGGCGGCTCCAAATTCGGCTATGCACTGCTTTGGGTCGCGTTGCTCTCAAATTTGACAGCGATGGTGCTGCAGTCGCTTTGCGCGCGGCTGGCGATCGCCTCAGGCCGGGACTTGGCGCAGGCCTGTCACGATGCCTATCCAAAGTGGGTTGCACGCGGACTGTGGGTTCTCGCCGAAATCGCCATTATTGCGACCGATCTTGCGGAGGTGCTTGGCACGGCGATCGGCATTCACTTGCTCTTCGGTCTGCCGCTTGAGATCGGCATCATCATCACCGCACTCGACGTGTTTGTGATCCTGGCGTTGCAGCGGATGGGGTTCCGGCATCTTGAGGCCTTCGTGGTCACCATGCTGGTGGTGATTGCCCTATGCTTTGGTGTGCAGATCTTCCTCGCGTCGCCCGATTGGGGTGCCGCGGCACGCGGCTTGATCCCTGATGGTGCGCTGTTGCGCGACCGCGAAATGTTGTTCCTAGCTCTGGGCATCGTTGGAGCGACGGTCATGCCACATAACCTCTATCTCCATTCAGCGATCGTGCAGACGCGTGCCTACGGGAGCACACTGGGTGAGAAACGGGAGGCACTGAGATTTGCCACCCTTGATTCAACAGTCGCTCTTGGGCTGGCGTTCTTCATCAATGCGTCACTGCTCATTCTGGCAGCGGCGAGCTTTCACCGGGGCGGCCATACCAATGTTTCAGAACTCGGTGACGCGCATGCGCTGCTCGCGCCGCTGCTAGGCTCAAACCTTGCGCCAACGCTCTTCGGCATTGCGCTGCTGTGCTGCGGCCTCAACTCCACTGTGACGGCGACGCTGGCCGGCCAGATCGTCATGGAAGGGTTCATGAACTGGCGGGTGGCGCCCTGGGTTCGCCGCCTTGCGACGCGCGCATTTGCAGTCATTCCTGCCGCGGCAATTGCATTGATCTACGGCAGTGCGGCGACAGCGCCTTTGTTGGTGGCCTCGCAGGTGGTGCTGGCACTCCAGCTGCCCTTTGCTATCGTGCCGCTGATCCATCTGACGGCCAGCAAAAGCAAGATGGATGCGCTCGTCACGCCACTATGGCTGACCCTGATTTCGCTGCTGGGCGCGTTGATGATCATCTTAATGGGGATGATCTACATGGTCGATACTCTCAAAGGCTAGGGCTTATGCTTAGGGAATAAGCAGACGCGGCAGGCTTGCCCTGAGAGACGGTGGGCCGATATATACTCTCATTGCACCCGTTCAACGCCGCGGCGAAGCCACGGCGTTGAACGGACTGGGAGCTCTCCATGCGCACCGATACCCCGCCGATGATCCGCCTCAAGAACTACCGGCCGTCGAACTACTTGATCGATACCGTGCATCTTGACGTGTCGCTTGATCCGGCGCGGACGCGTGTGACGTGCAAAATGAGGCTGCGGGCGAACCCTGCTCACACTGGCAAAGCGGGCGCGCTCCGGCTTGACGGTTCACACTTGGAACTGATCTCGGTTTCCCTCGACGGCAAGAGACTCCAGCCCAAGGACTACAAGCTCGACGCCGATTCGCTGACGCTCGCGCGCGTCCCCGACACCGCGTTCTCACTGGAGATCGTTACGATCTGCAATCCGGAGGCCAACACTGCATTGTCCGGGCTCTACCGTTCGCGCGGGATTTGGTGCACCCAGTGCGAGGCAGAGGGCTTCCGGCGGATTACCTATTATCTCGACCGACCAGACGTACTGGCACGGTTCACCACGCGGATCGAAGCCGATATCGATGCGGCGCCCGTGTTGCTCGGCAATGGTAACCCGCGCGAGCGCGGAACCCTGGTTGGCGGCAAGCGGCACTACGCCATCTGGGTCGATCCACACCCGAAGCCGTCGTATTTGTTTGCACTCGTCGGTGGCAACCTCGCGTCGGTCGCGTCCGAGTTCAAGACGATGTCGGGCCGCACGGTCGACCTGGCGATCTATGTTGAGCCTGGCAAGGATGATCGCTGCGCCTGGGCGATGGATTGCCTCAAGCGGTCGATGGTTTGGGACGAGCAGGCGTTCGGCCGGGAGTACGACCTCGACGTGTTCAACATCGTCGCCGTGTCAGACTTCAATATGGGAGCCATGGAAAACAAGGGGCTCAATATCTTTAATGACCGCTTGGTTCTGGCGACGGCAGAAACCGCAACAGACGGCAGTTTCCTGTCGATCGAGCGCGTCATTGCGCACGAGTATTTCCACAACTGGACCGGCGACCGGATCACATGCCGCGACTGGTTCCAGCTGTGCCTGAAGGAAGGTCTGACGGTCTATCGCGATCAGGAGTTCAGCGCCGATACGCATTCGCGTGCCGTGCAGCGCATCACGAACGTACGCACGCTTAAGGCCGCACAGTTTCCTGAAGATGCCGGCCCGCTGGCGCATCCCGTGCGGCCTGAGCACTATATGGAAATCAACAACTTCTACACGACCACGATCTATGAGAAGGGCGCCGAATTAGTGCGCATGATCGCGACGTTACTGGGACCGAAGCTGTTCCGCCGCGGCATGGACCTATACTTCAAACGCCATGACGGCGAGGCCGCAACAGTAGAGAATTTCGTTGCGTGCTTTGCCGATGTCTCCAAGCGTGATCTGACACAATTCATGATTTGGTACTCACAGGCCGGAACGCCCAACATCGTTTGTGCCGTGAAGACCGATCCGAAATCTCAGACGACTGTGGTGTCATTCACGCAAGTACTGCCCGTGACACCGGGGCAACCGAAGAAGAAGCCTTTGCATATCCCGATCCGCCTCGGCTTGCTGGGCCCGGGCGGCAACGATTTGCCGTTAAAGCTGGCCGACGGATTAATTGGAGCTGACGGGGTCATCGAGTTGACCAAGCGTGAGCAGAGGTTCCGGTTTGAAAATATCGGCACACGGCCGGTGCCGTCAATTTTGCGCGGGTTCTCAGCACCGGTGAATCTGACACTCGACCTATCGAATGCGGACCTTGAGTTTCTCATCGCGCACGATAGCGATACGTTCAATCGCTGGCAGGCTGCGACAGACTATGCGATGCGGATCTTGGTAGCGGCCACCACCGCATTCCGCAGCGACAACAAGCCGGCTAAGCCGAGGGGCTATATCGAAGCCTTGCGCCGGGTCATCACCGACGATCGCTTAGAGACGGCCTACAGAGCGCAGATACTGTCATTCCCCGGCGAGACAGAAATCGCCCGCGTAATCGGCAGCGATGTTGACCCGGCAGCGATCCAAAAAGCCTCGCAGTGGCTGATGAGGACGTTAGGCGTTGCGCTTGGCGATGACTTGGAGAGTCTCTACGCTTCGCTAGAGGTGCGTGGGCCCTATTCCCCAAACAAAGAGCAGGTCGGCGCGCGTTCGCTCCGGGGCGCGGCCCTGTCGTTGCTGGCTGCACGGGGTGACGTTGGGGATTGGACACGCGTGATGCGGCATTTCGAAAAAGCGGGCAATCTGACTGACGAGATTACCGGGCTTGGCATCCTCCGGCGCGCGGCGGCGGTTGATCGGGAGAGAGCCTTTGCACGCTTCCACAAGCGTTGGCACAAGGACCATTTGGTGATCGACAACTGGTTCAGTCTGCAGGCTATGATCCCTGGACCAGCCGCGCTGGCGACGACCAAACGGCTCACCAAAGATCCGTTATTCTCGATGACAAACCCCAACAAAGTGCGCGCGCTGCTGTTTGCTTTTGCTACCAATCAGGCTGCGTTCCACCGCGCAGATGGTGCCGGATACGCCTATATCTCCGATAAAGTGGTGGAGCTCGACCGCATCAATCCGCAGATTGCCGCGCGGATGACGGGCATCTTTCGTAGCTGGCGTACGCTTGAGCCAGGCCGGCAACGGCTCGCTGGAGAAGCCATCGGACGTATTGCTGCGACGCGACCGCTGTCTCGCGACGTTACGGAGATTGCGACCAAGATCTTGGCGTAGCGGACACCCGACTGCCCGGCCGTTACTTTTTCTGTTGCGCCGGTTCGTCGTCATCGACGGGCAGTCCGTTGCGTTGCGCCCCGCGCCAGCGGATGTAAGCGCGGCGCTCTTCGACGGTCAGAGAACCAGCGATATCGATCAGAATATCGCGCTGCGCGAGACGCGTGCGATGCTCCGCTTCGATCAGCCGCGACTGAGCTGCGCCGAAGGCCTCGCGATCAAACGGTTCGGCTGTCAAGGCTGCAAGCACTTCGCGCCGTGCCATACGCACCTGCCGGCGCAATGGCATCATCGCGCGCCGCTTGTCGCCGGTGCTCTTCCATACCGCGCCGCCACGGTCAGCCGGCAGCGAGCCAACAAAGGCACCGAGATTTGCTGGAGTATTGGATGGCGCCAACCCGAGGGGGCCACCATGGCGTACGAATGCGCTGACCAAACCGCCGAGAAATAGCGCGTTCACGGCCAACGACGCGTAGAGTGCCACGCGCATGCCGCGCGACGCTCGCGGCCGCTTCTGCACTGTTGAAGATATGTCCGCCGTCATAGTTCTGCCCTTCAATCGACGTCCGTCGCCTCAACGTCAATGTCTGCCAACGCAATGCGTTCGGCCGTACCGACCGAGACGCCTGCAAGGGCCGCAAGCTGCGGCAATGTCTGTGCGCCAAACTGACTCTGACCAACGAACACACCGATCATCAGCGATGCGGCAAGCAAGGCGGCGCCGCGCCAGGTATCGGTTCCAAACTGAGCGGCAGCGCGATGGGAACTTGCCCGCACCGCCCCTTGAGAGCGTTTGGGCGCCGGCGCTGGAGCCATTATGGCGGCTGGCGTGGACGCGACGATGCGCGGCGTACTGGCCGCAGCCGCCACTATCCGAGCCGCGAGCGCTGCCGTTGGTGCGTCGCCGGCGAGATGCTGCTGCTCTGAGCCCTGCGCCAGCACTGCATCAAGAGCAGCCGCCTCGGCAAGCATCCGGCGGGCATCCGCATTCACCGCCACGAGCGCAGCAGCGCCGGCCCGCGCGCTCAGTGGCCAGCGTGTCCGGTCCGCGCCAAAGACATCGAGCAGGTGCTCAAAGTCTGGCAGCATCATTGTCTGTGAGGTTCGGTTCGGCATCGTACGATCTTTCGGCTATGCATTTTTACTGATACGTTCAATCGATCATGTCCGGCAACAAATGCTGCCATTCATCCCTGAGAGCGGCTTTCAACGTCCGGCGGGCGCGCGCCAACAACGATTCGACCGCCTCATCCGATACGCCCAAGCTTTGCCCAACCTCGATCTGGCTCAAGCCCTCGAAGTGGAACAGAACCAATGCCTGCCGCTGGCGCTCGGGCAGTTCTCCCAGCGCCTCTTGAACGCGGCGCGACAAGTCCGCGCTTTCAAGGCCGGTTGCCTGGCTGGCGGCCACCGGCTGCTCCGGCACTTCGGCCACCACGCTGGTCTTGCGCGACGACCGGATCCGATCGATCGCCAGGTTCGACACCACCCGGCGCAACCATGGCCGTACGCCGCCCGGGCCAAGCTCCAGTGTCGCCGCATTGCGCCAGAGGCGCAGCATGGCCTCCTGCGCGACGTCCTCGGCTTCCGCTGCGTCTCCCAACATGCGCCTGGCTGTGCCGAGTGCTGCCGGGAGATGCGCGTTGACCAGCACACTGAACGCTGCGCCATCGCCGCGGACCACCGCCGCAAGCAAGACAGCATCATCGGCTGCTGGGCTCGCTCGGGGCGGTGGATATGGCTCGGGCAACTTGGCCATGAGGCGGGGGGACACCTTATGTCACCTCAATGATGGGAACGGCGCGGCGAGTCTGCCTTTGCTTTGCGGCGCTTAGTTCTTCGGCGGCGGCGGCGGGCCGCGTTCTGGGCCCTGATCGCCGCGCCGCTCAGGTCCGCGGTGGCGGTCGCCCCAACCCGAACGGTCAAAGGTGATCTTGCCTTCGCCTTTGCGGTCGAGACGGGCAAAGCGCTCCTTCGCGACGGCGTAGAACTGATCCTTGGTGATCTTGCCCTGAGCACCGGCACTGTAAGTATGCAGGAAGCGCTTGATCTGATAGTCCGTCATCTCTTTGCGCATCTGCTCGAAATCGGCAGCGTTGACGATGCCGTCCCTGGTGCGGTCGAACTCATCAAAGCGTTTGGTCTGATGGAGGAGGTACGCGTCTAGCGTGATCACGCCTTCGTTCTTGGTATCGGCCTGACGGAGATCGCCAAGCAGCCGCCCCATCGCACCCACATGGGGGGCCATGCGGCCCATGTCGGTTGGGCCGCCGGCTTTGAGCATGCCCTTGCCGCGCATCATGGGCGGTAGATCATCATCGGTGATCTTGCCATCGGTGTTGAGGTCCATCTGCGTGAAGCGGCGCTTAGCTTCAGCGAGAAACGCGTCCTTGGTCACTTTGCCATCTTTGTCGCCAAACATGCGCAAGAAGCCATCCCCGCTCTCGGCCGAACCGCCGTGCGCACGTCCGCCGTCCCTGCGGCCCTGACGGCCACCGATACGCTCCTTCATCGCTGCCTCGATCTCGGCAGCATCAAGAATGGCATCGCCGTTCTTGTCGAGGCGTGCAAAGCGCTCCCGGGTCTGGGCGTCATATTCGTCGGCGGTGATCGACCGCGGCCCAAACCATCCGCGGCGGCCCCGGATATCGCTGCCATCCAATTGCTCGTTGCCATCCCACCCGCCGCCGCGATGCCCGCGAGGGCCGGGCGCAGAAATTGCGGCCGCGACGCCAGCGGCGACCAGCACACCCGTCAATGCGATCAGTGTCCGTTTGCGCATGAAATTGAACTCCGTTTTCAGCCCGACTTTGTTGATCTTCAGCACCCGCTGATGATGAAACGTCCTGCCCGGCCCAATCCGTCGACACTCACACGACCAGTTCTTCGAAAAGTGCAGCCACTTGCCCCTGGGCCGTGACCAAATCGTGCGCCAAGCGGTCAAAACTCGGGGTGTCGCCGACCTGGGCCAGGAGCCGCTTGAGGCCATCAGGCGCCGTCGCGGGGTCGAACGCGCTCTCGAGGCTGAGCCGCAGGACTTGCGTCAGATTGTTCAAACAGAGGCCGGTTGCTTGGAGCGCCTGAGCAGCCGCCGGTGGGACCAGCCCGCGCGCGGAAAGCTTGGCAAGCGCCGCCAGGGTGGTCTGGTCGAGCACGTCAGGATGCTGTGCTGCATGTAGGAGTTGCAGGTACTGGACGATGAACTCGATGTCGACGAGGCCGCCACGCACCTGTTTCAAGTCCCAAGGATCCACAGTGCCTTTGGCGTCGGCGATCCGCCGTCGCATGTCCTGGACGTCGGCCGCAATTTTCAGCCTGTCGCGCGGGCGGCACAGCGTCGCCGAGATGGCCGCCTCAATCGACGCCCTGAATGCCGGCGATCCGGAGACGACGCGCGCGCGCGTCAGCGCCATGTGCTCCCACGTCCAGGCTTCGTTGGCCTGATAGTCGATAAAGCTCGAGAGCTGGGTTGCGACAGGTCCCTTTTGCCCAGAGGGTCGCAGCCGCATGTCAATGTCGTACAGCGCGCCTTCGGCCGTTGGAGCGGTAAAGGCGCCGATCAAGCGCTGTGTCAGACGCGCATAGTATTGGGCCGGCGCGAGCGGCTTGGGGCCGTCCGACTGCCTCGCTGCCGGATCAAAGTCGTAAATGACGATCAGGTCGAGATCGGAGGCGGCGGTCATCTCGCGTCCGCCAAGTTTGCCCAACGCCACGACTGCGACCGCGCCGCCGGCTACCATGCCGTGGACGCGCACCATCTCGTCTTCGACCCGCTGTGCCAACGCTGTGATCAGCTGATCAGCGAGATTGGCATAGGCCTGCCCTGCATCTGCAGCCGTGATGGTGCCGGTCAACACGCGCACACCGATGAGAAACGCCTGCTCGCTACCGATAACGCGGGCGCGGTCGAGAACCTGTTCGAACGGTAAGCCAATGAACTCTGGCCCCAGCAGCGGTTGCGGGGCGTGTGCCTCCCTGACAGCGCCAAAAAAACCAGGATCAAGAACTGCATCAAGCACCCGACCGCGATGGCTGAGCACTCGCGCGAGGCGTGGCGCCGTCCCCATGATGGCCGCGACGAGATCGAGCAAGGCGGGATGCTGCTTGAGCAGCGAGAACAGCTGCAGGCTTGACGGCAGATCGGTGAGAAAGCGATCAAAACCAGCGAAGGCCTGATCGGGATTGGCGGTGGCAGCGAGTGCCTCAATGAGCCGCGGCTGCACTTCGGTAAGCAGTTCGCGCGCACGCGACGTGCGGACCGCGCGCACCCGCCCGTGATGCCAGCCGCGCACGCCTTCGATGACGGTCGACGGTGTTGAATAGCCCATCGCGGCCAGCGCGGTCACGGTGGCTGGATCGTCGGTCGCGCCGACGAAGACCATATTGCTGCCCTTGGCAGTGAGCTCGGGGCTGGCCTCAAAAAGTTGGCTGTAGTGTCTCTGGACGGTAACGAGCCGCTGCGTCAGTGCTGCAACAAACGCATCAAAAGTGGCAAAGCCAGCGAAGGCGGCTAACGATTGCAGGGCCTCGGCCGCGACCGGCAAAGTCTGGGTCTGTTCGTCGGCGACCATTTGCAGGCGATGCTCAAGCATGCGCAGGAATTGATAGGATTCGGCCAGATCGTCACGGACCGGGGTGGTGATCCACTTGCGGGCAGCGAGCGCGTTGAGGGCTCCCAATGTGTCCGGAACCCGCAAATCCTGCTGGCGCCCGCCGGCGATCAGCTGTTGGGTTTGCGCAAAGAATTCGATCTCGCGGATGCCGCCGCGGCCGACCTTGATGTTATGGCCCGCGACCGCAATCGTGCCGAAGCCTTTGACAGCATGGATCTGCCGTTTCATGGCATGAATGTCGGCAATGGCTGCGAAGTCGAGATACTTGCGCCAGATGAAGGGTGCGAGACCGGCTAGAAACTCCGCCCCAGTCGCTTTGTCGCCGGCGATGACGCGGGCCTTGATCAGGGCTGCCCGCTCCCAGTTCTGCCCGACGCTTTCATAGTAGTTGTAGGCGGCGGTGGTGGAGAGCGCGATGGCGGTCGAGCCTGGATCAGGCCGAAGCCGCAGGTCAGTGCGAAAGACGTAGCCGTCCTCGGTCGCGTCCTGCATCAGCTTTACGAGATCGCGGGTCAGCCGGACGTAGAAGGTCTGCACCTCGCGCCCCGGATCGAGGCGTGCCTTCCCGGCATCGAAAAACACGATCAGATCGATATCACTCGAGTAATTGAGTTCAAAGGCACCGTGCTTGCCCATGGCCACAACGAAGTAACCAGAGCGGCTTTCCGGATTGGCCTCGGTGTCGAGCCAATCGCCTCGCCGTTGGGCTTCGGCGAAGAGCGCATGGAGGCTTGCTTGAACGGCTGCGTCCGCCGCCTCTGCCAGGGTGTGTGTCACGGTCATGACCGGCCAGACGCCGCCAAGATCAACGAGCGCCACGAGCAAAGCGATCTGCGACTTGTAAAGACGCAGTGCACGCATCAGTTCAGCACGAGAGGGCGCAGCTCTGGCTAGTGCGTCGAGTTCTTCGTGCAAGAAGGCGACGAGCGCTTCGGGCGGGCGCGTCAAGATGCGAAGCAGGTGATCGGGGTGCCGCACGATCAGCCGGGTCAGATAAGGGGACGCGCTGAATATACCGGCCAGCAGGGCAGCGACAGTGGGGCGCGCCATGACACTGTGCAGCTCTGAGAGGGCTGGACTGTCGGCTGCTTGGGCGGCCAGTGCTGCCATTTCACGGTCGGCGCGCACCGTGTCGAAAACGGGTGGCGCGGCGTGAATACGGTCGGCGAGGGAGGCTGGCATGAACCTTACCTTTCCGAGGGTGCTGGCGGCGGAAGGGTCAACGTGATCTTGAGGCCGGGTGCGTTGTCATCGAGGCGCATCATCCCACCATGCAACCGTGCGACGGCGGCGACAAGACTGAGACCGAGCCCCGTGCCCGGCCGGGAGCGACTTTGCTCAAGCCGGACGAAGCGCTTGGCAGCCCGTTCGCGATCGTCTGGCGATATGCCGGGGCCACGGTCGGCGACGGCTATGGCTACTGCTCCGGTCGGCGCCTCAGTCACCGAGACAATGATGGGTCCCTCCGCAGCTGCGGGAGTGTTGGTTGAGTATTTGATAGCATTGTCGATGAGATTGGCCACGGCTTGGCCAACGAGCTGGCGATTGACTGCAAGGGACACCACTGCGGGAGCCTCGACCACGAGCAGCAGCCCGGCCTCATCAGCGACCGGCTGATAGAGTTCAGCCACGTCCGCCACGAGACCAGCGAGATCAGTGGAGACTTTGGTTTGATCGACAGCGCCCGCTTCGAGCCTTGCGATCAAAAGCAGGGCGTTGAATGTCTGAATGAGGCCGTCGGCCTCTTCGATTGTTCTTTCAAGGCCATCGCGGTGAGCGGGTGGGTGATCATCACGCAGAGCCGCTTCGGCGCGGTTGCGGAGCCGCGTGAGGGGTGTCTTGAGGTCGTGGGCAATGTTGTCGGAGACCTCGCGCAGCGCCTGCATCAGATCCTCGATGCGCGTCAGCATAGCGTTCAAATTGACGGCGAGATGATCAAGTTCGTCACCGGACCCGTCATGGGGAATACGGCGCGCGAGATCGCCGGCCATGATCGAGCGGCTCGTCGCCGTCATAGCCGCAATGCGCTGCGCATAGCGCCGGTTGGCCAGCCAGCCGAGTGCAAGCGCTATGCTCGCCAGACCGGCAACGCCGCCAAAGGCAATGCGGCGCAGATTTCTGGCAAACGAAACCTGATCGTCGATGTCACGGACGACCAGCAGGCGGCCGCCTCCGGGGACCGGCACAGCGACGCCTGCAACCGAATGCGTCCGGCCGGCGGCGACGTTTGGCATCTCGAAGACCTGGCCTTTTTCATCTACGTCTGGGTAGCTGCCCTTCAGATTGCCGGCGGAAAGGCCAGGGGTGGGCAGGTCCAGTCGATATGAGGCAGAACCGGCAACCGCGCTGCGGCGGGCGACGGCGGCTGACAATGCAGCTGCACCACCGCGATCAAACTCGGCGCGAAAGGTTTGCAGCTCGTCGCGCAAGGATTCGAGCGTGCGGTCGGACAGCATCTTGTCGACCTGCCAGCCGATGAAGAGTGCAAACAGCGCTGTTGCCGGCGCTAGGATGGACAGGGCACCAAGCGTCAATCGCGCCGGCTGAGACCCGAGCAGATCGGTGAGCGCTTGCCAACGCGCACTACGCATCGCCGTCCCGCACGACGTAACCGGCGCCGCGCACGGTATGGAGCAGCGGCCGCGCAAAACCCTTGTCAATTTTTGAACGCAACCGCGAGATGTGCACGTCGATCACGTTGGTCTGCGGATCAAAATGATAGTCCCAGACGTGCTCCAGCAGCATAGTGCGGGTGACCACCTGACCGGCATGACGCATCAGGTATTCCAGCAGGCGGAATTCGCGCGCCTGCAAGGTGACCGGCTCGCCACCGCGAGTCACTTTGTGGCTCAAGCGGTCGAGCACAAGATCGCCGACCACGTAGCGCGTGATCTGCGTTTCGGGTTCAGCGCGGCGGCCGAGCGCCTCGATGCGCGCCAGCAGCTCCGAGAACGCGAAGGGCTTGGTGAGATAATCATCGCCGCCGGCGCGGAGACCTTTCACGCGATCGTCGACGGAGCCCAGGGCGGAGAGGACAAGCACCGGTGCGCGCATGCCTTCGGCACGCAGCGTTTCGATGATCGACAATCCGTCGCGCTTGGGCAGCATGCGATCGATGACGAGCACGTCGTAGGCGCCATCGCGCGCCATCGAGAGGCCGGTGTCGCCGTCGCCGGCGGTGTCGGCGGTATGGCCGCTTTCTTTCAGCGCCTTCAGGAGGAACTGAGCTGTTTCGCGGTCATCCTCGATCACGAGCACGCGCATGGCTGGCGCCTTATCTGATGACTGAAATGGCGTGATGGCTCCAAGGCCGAAACCTCAGAGCCATCGCGCGGGATCAAAGTGACCGGCAGCGCCAAGCCTCAGCCCTTTTTGAGTTGCACGGCAACAAAGCGGGTCTGATCACCGCTGCGGACGCGCAGCAGAAGGGCGCGGCGGCCCAGCTTGGATGCTTCGGCAAGGCCTTTCGATACGTCGTCGACGGAGGCGACGGGCAGGCTGGAAACCTCGATGATTATGTCGCCGGCGCGCAAGCCTTTGAGGGCAGCGTCAGAGCTGCTGTCGACTTCGACGATCGAGACACCATCGCGTGCCGTCTTGCCGGCGCTGAGCTTGAGGCCCAAGGCTTCGAGATCGGTCGTCGCGGCGGGCTTCGGCGTCACGTCAGCCTTGGCCGGCGTTGAGGCCGGACCATTGGCATCCTTGAAGTCACCGAGCTTGACGGGGACCTGCTGTTCCTTGCCACCGCGGAGAACCACGACGTCGGCTGTTACATTCGGCGCCAAGGCCGCAATCTTGCGGGCGAGATCGCGGCTGTCGGCAATCTTGTCGCCGTTGACCGTCAGGATGGTGTCGCCATTCTTCAGGCCTGAGCGGGCGGCTGGACCATCGGGGGTGACTTCGTTGATGAGGGCGCCGCGGGTTTCGCCGAGGCCCAAGCTTGCGGCGGTGTCTTCGTCGACATTCTGAATTTTGACGCCGAGCCAGCCGCGGCTGACCGAGCCGGAAGTTTTGAGTTGATTGACAACTTCGGTGACGGTTTTGGCGGGCACCGCGAAGGCAATGCCGACGCTGCCGCCCGAGGGACTGTAAATGGCGGTGTTGACGCCAATGACTTCGCCGTCGAGGTTAAACGTGGGGCCACCCGAATTGCCGCGGTTCACGGCCGCATCGATCTGCAGGTAGTCATAGGGGCCGGAGCCGACGTCGCGGGCCAGCGCCGACACGATGCCAGCTGTGACGGTGCCACCGAAGCCGAACGGATTGCCGACGGCCACGACCCAGTCGCCGACGCGCGGATCCTTTGGCGCCAGCTTCACGAACGCAAATTTGCGGTTTGCGCCTTTGATCTTGAGCAAGGCGATGTCGGTGCGCTGATCGGTGCCGACCAACTCGGCATCGACCTTGGCAGACGCATCATCGAACGAGAGCTGAATCTTGGTAGCGTTTTCGATGACGTGATTGTTGGTCACGACGTACCCGTCATCAGAGATTACAAAGCCCGAACCCTGGGCCAGCGCCGGGGCATTGCCGCCGCCACCGCCGCCACGCGGCAGGTTCTTGAAGAACTCGTTCAGCGGATGGTCGTCAGGCAAACCTGGGATGCCGCCGAAGGGCTGGTCGGGTGCGCCACGGCCGCGCGGCGGTGTGGCCTTCGGATTGGGCGCCTGCGCCACCTTGGCGCCACCGCCGCCGACGACGTGAACACTGACGACGGAGCCCTTCACACGATCGACGATGTCAGCAAACGTTACCGGAGCGCGGCCTGGAATGGCATTGGGTGCGAGTTGCGCGTGGGCTGCTGGCAGTGCCGACAGTGCGCTAAAGCCCATCGCTGCGGCAACCGCCATGGCCGCGGTAGCCGGGCGGGTCCGCGCGGTGGCACGCGACAGGGAGAGGAAAGGCTGCATCGTGAACTCCTGGGGGGTCGAACCGGCTGCTGAACGGGCTCAGGCGGAAGGACGCGTTTCCACCCGTTGTGAAATCTGCCATGAGCCGTAGCGCAGCTTGCCTTACCGCGGCCTTTCAGCGGCATTAAAAGTTTGTAATAGTCTCGCAACTGCAAGGAGATTCGTCCCCCAACATGCCATGCCGGAGGCTCATGCACTGGCCATTGCGAACCGTATTCCTGGGCGCCGTGGCGCTCTTGACTGCGGCAGGGCAGGTCTGTGCCGATGACGCGGGCACGCCCAAACTGCAGCTCGCAGCGGTTTTTGGTGCGGATGATCGCGAGACGCTCCCCGCCCGGCTGCAGCCGCTGCGGGAGAAGATTGGCGTGTTGTTCAACATCCGGCAACGGTCGGTGTGTTCGGCATTCTGCATTGACGCGAGTACTATCGGCACGGCGGCACACTGCCTGTTCAAGACGTCCGGTGAGAAGCCGCCGCGGCTGGCTGATTTCTGGTTTGCCCGCAACTACGACACGGTCCGTGACTACGCGCGCATTGCTGGATATCAGACGGGGGCTGCGGCCCAGCATGTCGTTGCCGGCAGCTTTTCCCTGTCAACGGTACCGCCCATCGATGCGACGCGGGATTGGGCGTTTATTCGCCTGTCGCGGCCGGTGTGCTCGAAGGGCGGTATTGATGTCGAAGCTATCCCTGTCGAGCAGATCGTCAGGGAAGCCAAAGCCGGGCGCGTGTATCAGCTCTCCTATCACAAAGACTTTAAGCAATGGCAGCCGGCGTATTCGAAGCCATGCCAGATCGAGCGGACATTCGGTGGTGTGTCATGGCCAGCAATCGCGTCTGATTTCCACAGTGCCGAGCAATTGCTGCTGCACACGTGTGATACTGGCGGTGCGTCGTCCGGTTCGCCGCTGCTGATGGACACGCCGCAAGGTCCACGCGTGATTGGCATCAATGTCGGCACGTATGTGCAGGCCAAGGGCGCGGCGCCGCATCAATTGGCGACAGCGCGTGGCGTCGGGGAAGCGATTGCCAACACCGGCGTCTCAGCTACGGCATTTGCGGCCCAGCTCAAGTCATTCCGGACAGCGCGGATTTTGGGTGGCGTTGCCCCGATGCGGGAGCTGCAGGAGCGGCTGCAAGCGGCTGGTCACTATAGTGGCCCAATCGATGGCACTTACGGGCCAGCACTCAAAACCGCCATCGATGCATTCGAGGCGTCGGTGCGGGTGGCGCAAACAGGGTTGGCTAGCGAGGACGTGCTGTCGCGCCTCCGCCTCATCCAGGCCACTGCCGCGCCCAAGGCGCCAGTCCGATAACGCGTTCAACGATCAGACTTGCAACGATCAGACTTGCAACGATCAGACTTGGCGCTGGCGAGAATGCGATCGAGGCGGTGCTGCTCTTCGGTGGTCAGCGGACGCGCTTGGTCGCCCGTGGCGGCCTGAAGGCTGGATCGAGAGCGGCGCAACAGTGAGACGATGATGGCCGCAAGAAGAGCCAGCGGTCCGAGCCACAGCAGCGCCGTGTGCAAGCCGAACCGCGGCCGCAGCAAGACAAACTCGCCGTAGCGATCGACGATGTAGCGCATGACTTCGGTGTCGGAGTTGCCAGCGGTCAAGCGTTCGCGGACCAGCACGCGGAGATCGCGGGCGAGGGGAGCATTGCTGTCGTCGATGGATTGGTTCTGACAGACGAGGCAGCGAAGCTCGGTGGAGATGGCGCGCGCGCGCGCCTCAAGCGCCGCATCGGCGAGGCGTTCGCCCGGCTCAACCGCGGAGGCGGCCGAGGCCAGGATCAGAATGGCCGCTGCCGAGGCAAACCAGCGGCGCAGAGAGCTGCCGTTGACGACCATGAGATTTACTCCGCCGCTTGCGGGACGGGCGCAAGACCTGACGCGCGGCGGCCGGCACCAACCCGGAAGCGGCGGTCGGAGAGCGAGAGCAGACCACCGAGCCCCATGATCAAAGCACCGAGCCAGATGAAGCGCACGAGAGGGTGGAAGTAGGCGCGGACAACAAACGCGCCACCATCCAGGGCGTCGCCAAGGACGAGATAGAGATCACCAGCGATGGCGTTGTAGATGGCGGCTTGGGTGGTCGCTTGTTTCGGCGCATCGAAGATGCGCTTGGATGGCTCAAGGACCGTGACGGGGCGGCCGTGCCGTGTGATCTCAAAGCGGCCGATGGTTTCCTGATAATTGGGACCCCGCTGCGGGCCAGCCCCCCGGAACGTCAGATCATAGCCGGCGATCGACAGTGTTTCACCCGGCGCGATGGCTTTGACGGCTTCAGTATTCCAGGCCGTCGCACCGGTGATGCCGATCACCATGATGCCGACGCCGGCATGCGCCAGCATCATGCCGTGCGCTGAGCGTGGCAAGCCGCGGGCGCGGCGGAGGGTTTCATCGAACGGTGCGCCAAAGGCCTTGATACGGTTGGCCCATTCGACGAGCGCACCACACAGTACCCAGCCACCCAAAAGAAGTGCGAGCGGCGCCAGCCAAGGTCCGCGCTGCACCGACGCGAACGCGAAGGCTGCAACAACAAGTGCGCCGATCGCTGCAGCAGTGAGGCGCTGCAGGGCTGCGCTCAAATCACCGCGCTTCCAGGAGAGCAGCGCACCGACCGGCATGGCGAGCAGCAGCGGGATCATGAGCGGCACGAAGGTGCGGTCGAAGTAAGGGGCACCGACGGAAATCTTAGTGCCGGTCACAGCCTCCAGGCCAAGCGGGTAGAGTGTGCCGATGAGTACAGTCGCCGTGGCTGTAGTGAGAAGGACGTTGTTGACCACCAATGCGCCTTCGCGGCTGATCGGCTGGAACAGGCCGCCAGCCTTTAGGGCCGGAGCACGCCAAGCGTACAACACCAGAGCACCGCCAATGAAGATGGCGAGGATGCCAAGAATGACGACCCCCCGCTTGGGATCAACGGCGAACGAGTGGACGGAGGTCAGGATGCCGGAGCGGACAAGGAACGTGCCCATGAGCGAGAGCGAAAACGTCAGGATGGCGAGCAGGATCGTCCAGATCTTGAGCGCTTCGCGTTTCTCCATCACGACGGCGGAATGGAGCAGGGCAGTGCCGGCCAGCCAGGGCATGAAGGATGCGTTTTCGACCGGGTCCCAGAACCACCAGCCACCCCAGCCGAGGGTGTAGTAGGCCCACCACGAGCCCATGGCGATGCCAATCGTGAGCGCGATCCAGGCGGCCAATGTCCACGGCCGGACCCAGCGCGCCCAGGCGGCGTCGATCCGGCCTTCCCAAAGGGCGGCAACCGCAAATGAGAACGCCATGGAGAAGCCGACGTAGCCGACATAGAGAAACGGCGGGTGGAAGGCGAGGGCGGGATCCTGCAGGATCGGGTTGAGGCCTTGGCCCTCGGCCGGTGGCGGCAAGAGGCGGGCGAATGGGTTTGACGTTAAGAGAATGAAAAGCACGAACGCCAGTGACAGAGCGGCCTGAACCGAGAGCACGCGCGCGCGGAAGCCCGGGGGAAGGTTGCTGCCGAAGTAGCCGACTGAGGCACCGAAGAGAGCGAGGATCAGCACCCAGAGGAGCATGGAGCCCTCGTGGTTCCCCCAGACGCCGGAGATTTTGTAGATCAGCGGCTTGGCGGAATGCGAGTTGGCCCAGACGTTCTCAACGGAGAAATCGGAGGTGACATAGGCGTTGGTGAGGGCTGCAAAGGCCACGCCAATCAGCACGAATTGCATGATGGAGGCGGGCGCCGCGATCGCCATCAACCGCGGCTCGTTGCGATGGGCACCCCAGGCCGGCACCAGCATCTGTGTCGCGGCGAGCACCAAGGCGAGAATGAGCGCGAAATGGCCGATTTCAGTGATCATGGTTTGCCACCTGCCGCTTTGGGGGCTGGACCTTGGCCTTGCCAGACGCCTTGTTCCTTGAGGGCTTTGGCGACCTCGGGCGGCATGTAGGTTTCATCATGCTTGGCAAGAACTGTGGTGGCGCGGAAGCGGCCGTCGGGATCGAGCTTGCCGACTGTGATGATGCCTTGGCCCTCGCGGAAAAGTTCGGGAAGGATGCCTTCGTAGACCACGGAGACGGTGGCTGTAGTGTCGGTGACGTCGAAAGTGACGGCAGTGCCCTGACCGCGCTTGACACTGCCGTTCGCGACGAGGCCGCCGAGGCGGAAGGTGGTGCCGGGGGCGACTTCGCGAGCGGCAACGCGTGAGGGTGTGTAGAAGTAGTCGACGCCAGAGCGGAGCGCGAACAGCACGAGAATCAGCGCCAGCGAAAGGCCGGCGACGGCGGCCGTGATCAGCGTTGCGCGGCGCTGTTTGCGGGTC
Organism: uncultured Alphaproteobacteria bacterium; assembly: GCA_963847145.1. Classification (GTDB taxonomy): domain Bacteria; phylum Pseudomonadota; class Alphaproteobacteria; order Rhizobiales; family Hyphomicrobiaceae; genus JABFRJ01. Next base: position 379,575 of record CAWJYN010000004.1, on the reverse strand, counting down.
ATGGGAGAGCCTCGAGGCGGCGGGACAATTCGGCAAGGATCGGCGCGGCGGCGCTATCGTCCTGGAAGGCGGCGCGGGCATCGGCAAGAGCGGCACGCGCCTTGGCCGGTTCTTTCAACACGACGTAGGCATTGACGAGGCGCTGCCAGCCTTCCAGGTCGCGGCTGTTGGCTTTAAGCCGGGTGGCGAGGTTGTCGACCATCTGCGCGATCATGGCACGGCGTTCGGCGTCGTTCAGGCTTGATGCGGCATCGACATCGGTGGCGGTGGGGCCACGAGGCGCTGTGGACGGCGCTGCGGTCACGGCCGCAAGTCGCTGTTCGATGAGGGCGCGGGACGTGTCGTTGGCTGCGGCAGACGCGAGCAGCGCACGATAATCGGCGGCGGCAGCGTCACGCTGGCCATCTTGCTCTTTGGCGAGTGCGAGCCAGAAGCGGGGTTCGATGCGGTCGGGGACAATGCGAACAAGTTTTTCGTAAGCGGCGCGCGCCGGTTCGGTGACGATGCCATCGCTGGCGAGGACGGTCGCTTCGGCGAAGCCGGCAAGACGGCCCGGCGTTTCGCCAAGGAGCGCGATGGCACGCTGATAGGCCTGAGCGGCGTCGGCAAAACGTTCCAACCTGAAATAGACGGGTGCGATCACGTCCCAGCCGCGGCCGTCGTTGGGATCGGTTGCGAGGCGGGCTTCGACCTTGGCGATGAGATCGGCGGCAGAGGCGTTCGCAAGCGCGGTGTTGGTGGCGGCAACGAAAGGCCGTGCCGGCACACCGGGAGCGCCGAGAGTTAGATAGAGCCCTAACGATAGGACCGGCACGGCGCCAGCAACGGCCAGCAAGATGTTTGAGTTTGACGGCGCGGTTGCTTGCGCCACAGCACTTGCTGTTCCGGCAGTGTCTGCACGCAAGATGCGGCGGGCTACTTCGTGGCGGAGCGCGGCATGTTCGGCTGGTGCGAGTTGACCAGCCAAGTGCTGACGATCCAGATCAGCCAATTGCTCGGTGTACACTGCGATGTCGGGCGCATTCTGTGGGTGAGCCGAAGACGCGGTGAACGCCGGACGGAGCACAACGGCGAGAGCCGCCGCAGTCAGAACAGCAAGCGATATCCACAGCAGCATTGCCCGCCTCGTTTCACCTTAAGGGGACATAAGTGTGCGAGGGAGTGAAGGCAAGCTGAACCCGACCTGCCGGACGGTCGCGGACCTTAAGTCACGGCCGACCATGAGCCGTCCGGATTGCGGCAGGCGGTTCCGCGCAGCGTTTGCGGACGGCCTTCCATGTAGACGGTATGGGCATAGTTGCGGCAGTCGCGGCCGGCCCGCTGGTAGGGTGCTTCGGGGACAATCTCGCCGTAGCGGCCGTTGTCTGGGTTGCTCCAGCGGCGGGGACGGCCAGATTCACCGCGTTCAAGGGCGTCGAACTCGGCCTCTTGGGCCAATAGCCGATCGCGCTGGTCGAGTTTCCGGCCGATATCGTTGCCAATAACGCCACCAGCGAACGCACCGATGAGCGCACCCACGATCTTGCCGTCGCCCTTGCCAAACTGGCTGCCAACAACGGCGCCAAGAACAGCACCGGCGCCGGTGCCGGTATCGGCCTTGTTGACGCGGCCATCTGGCCCCGTGCACGCGGCCAGGCCAACGGCTAAGGCCGCTGCGGCGGCCACATTCAAAATGCGCATAGATTCCAACCCCGATTGAACCGGCTTTATCGGTTTATCGAGTTTGATTCTGGCAAATATGGGGCTCTGGGATGACGCAACCGTCAGCTTTGGATGCTCAAACCGCGGGAAGTACAAGGCGCGCTTGGAGGCCACCGAGGGTCGCGGACGCGGCGAGCTCAAAGGTGCCGCCATTGGCTTGCGCCAGTTCGGCGACAATCGAATGGCCGAGACCGGAGCCGGGTTTGGTCTCATCAAGGCGGCGGCCGCGCTGGATGGGCGCTGACAGCTGTTCGGGTGAGAGGCCCGGGCCGTCGTCCTCGACAAGGATTTCGAGGCGGCGGCTGGTGGGGGCGTCGGCGCCATCCGGCTGCAGTGCGGCAGTCAGATTGACGCGCCCGGCCGCCCATTTGCAGGCATTGTCCATAAGATTGCCGAGCATCTCTTCGAGATCTTGCCGCTCGCCGCGGAAGCGCAGGTCCTCGGGGCACGTGACATCGACCAAAAGATCACGGTCGCGGTATATTTTCTGCAGGGTGCGGGAGAGGGATTCACCGACGCTGCGGACTTCGGTCGCCCGGCCGATGATGCCGACATTGGCGGCCATACGGGCGCGATTGAGATACCGTGTCACGCTGTCGCGCATCAGTTCGGTCTGCTCGTTCACCCGCATCGCCAGGGCGGACTTGTCGTCACGCGCCTCGTTGATGAGCACCGCGAGGGGTGTCTTCAAGGCATGCGCGAGGTTGCCAACCTGGGTGCGGGCGCGCTCGACGATGTCCTGGTTTGATTTCAGCAACGCGTTGAGTTCCACCTGCAGGGGTGCAATCTCACTCGGCAGGTTGCCTTCGAGGCGGGTCGCGTTCCCGGCCCGAATGGCGGCGAGCGCTTGTTCGACCTGGCGCAGCGGATAGAGACCGAACCGCACCTGGAACAGGGTGACGAACAACAGGCCGACGCCGGCGAGGGACAGCGCCTGAATGAGACGGGCGCGGAACGACGCGAGACTGCGTTCAACGTCGGCGAGCGTGCCGGCGACTGAGATGGAATAGCGCTTGGCTTCCGGGCCCTCGCCAAAGACGTGCATCACTTCGGCGACGCGCAGCACTTGATTGTTGGGACCGATGCTGACGGCCCAGCGCTGCTCGTTATCGAGCGGAGCGACGTTGTTTTCGCTGGGGAGCGGGTAGGTATCATCAGCGAGGCTGTCGGACACCAGACGCCGGCCGGGTTTGTCGTCGAGAGGTTTGATCTGCCAATACCAGCCCGACTGAGAGACCGCAAAAAAGGGTTCGCCGACGTCTTTAGGGAGGCCCGGCTCTTCGCCGCCCCGCTCGATGCTTTCGTTGCGCAGAACGGTCATCAGCAGCAGCACGCGGCGATCGTGGGAGGTCACGATCTCAGTGCGGTAGAGCGAGTAAATGAGCACGCCCGCCAGCGGCAGGACGACAAGCGTCCAGGCAACGGCGGTCGTGAAGAGCCGAAACGCGAGAGAGTTAAGCGTCATTGCCGTCCGGCGAGAGGCGGTAGCCGAGGCCGCGGATGGTCACGATCATATCCGGCGGGATCTTCTTGCGCAGGCGGCCGATGAAAACTTCGATGGTGTTGCTGTCGCGATCGAAGTCTTGTTCGTAGAGGTGCTCGACGAGTTCGGTGCGGGAGACGACGCGTCCGTTGTGATGGAGCAGATAGGCAAGCAAACGGTATTCGTGGCTGGTCAGCTTGACAGGTTGGCCATCGACTGTGACGCGGGCCGTCTTGGTATCGAGGCGGAGGACGCCGCACTCGATCTCGGACTTGGCGTGGCCGGAGGCGCGGCGAACTTGAGCACGGACGCGGGCGAGCAATTCTTCCATGTGGAACGGCTTGGCGAGATAGTCGTCGGCGCCAGCGTCCATGCCGGAGACTTTGTCGCTCCAACGGTCGCGGGCAGTGAGCAAGATGACCGGCATTTTCTTGTCCTGGCGGCGCCACTGCTCAAGGACCGAGAGGCCGTCCATTTTAGGCAGGCCGATGTCGAGAACGACCACGTCGTAGGGCTCGGTTTCGCCGAGGAAGAAGCCTTCCTCGCCGTCGCTCGCTGAATCGACCGCAAAGCCGGCATCCATCAAGGCCTCGACCAACTGCCGGTTGAGGTTCTTGTCATCCTCGACGACGAGTGCGCGCACGGGGCAAGTCCTTCGGTCGACTGACGGGAGCGCATGCACCCGCGGGGCTGACTGTGTTCGATGGGCTTATAGCTCAAATCGGGGAGGGGGGGCTAGCAGTTCCGGGCGTGTGATCGGGGCAATTGTTCGTGTTGGTTGAGGGTGATGGGTGGTCAGGGCGCGAAAGGGTGGCGCGCATCCACGGTCAGCGGTACGACGCGGCCCTTCGGCTCGCGGACGATGAGACGGTAAACGAAGCGGCCATCCTGGGTACACAAGGTGACACGGACCACGTCGCCCAGGTTGCGCTGGCGGGCCTGGGCGTGGAGGTCGCGAACGGCGGTGAGGGCTTCGCGCTGAACTACGGGGGCGGCGTCCGACCAGGCCGCAAAGCAGCTGTCGGGCGGCGCGGAGGCGCGGGCGCTGGTTGTCGCTACCAGAGTGGCGAGCAGAGCGGCAGCGAGGCTGCCGGCGATGTTGATTGAGTGGGCCATAGTGGGACGTTAGCCGGGAGGGACTGAACCCGTTGTGAATGACGGGTGCAGCCTTTTGGCAGGTTTCAGAGCTTGACCAAAAAGTCGCGGCGGACCAGCGGCTGGGAGGCGCGGCTGCGGCCATAGATGGTGAGCGCGATGCCGATGACGCCAGCAAGCGCCTGGGCGATGCGAACGACACCGTCGCCGAGTTGCTGCACTGCGTCGGCTGAGATTTCGAGACCGATGAGTGGGCCGACCACGGGGAGCACGGTGGCGAGTGTGGTGATGAGCGTGCCCCAGAGAGTCAGGGACTGGCCCCACCACTTTGGAGATGCGGCTGGAGTGGCTGTGGCTGTTTCAGACATGCGGGGTTCCTTTCGGGTGGGCGTTACAGTTTCAGCGAGCAGTGGTTGGGCTGCGGCATAAGTTGCATCGACGCGCGCGAGCCAACCGCGGCCGAAGCGCCAAAAGGTGGAGAGTGTGCGGTAGCGGGCGCGGCGGATTTCGGCATAGGCGGTGAGGGTCGCTGCGGGATCGCAGGTGGTGGCGGCGGCGAGCGTGAGCGGGCCGATCTCGCCATCGATGTCGACGGCGAGTGCCTGTTGCAGCATGCGGGCGGCGGTGCGGACGCCGTGATTCACGGCGCTGTCGAAGTGGAAGAGCGCGAGGGCGGGTGGGAGTTTCGGTGCTTCGGAGGGAGCCCAGTAGAACGCGTGATAGATGGGCGCGACGTCGGTTGGTGTGAGTGCTTTGATCGACGCGGTGAGATCAGCGTTGGCTGGCACGCCGCGGAAGCGCGCGAGATCGGCGAGCGTGATGCCAAGGTTGGTAGGGCCGCCAGGATCGATAGGATCATTGGTGTAGCCACCTTCCATTTTGAGGACGTGGGCGAAGGCGCGCTCGAAGGCTGGATCGGCGGACGATTGCGGTTGTGGCGCGGCTGTCGGAGGCCAGCGCAGGCCGAGCAGGCGATCGCGTGGCATGGCAATGACGGAGATAGCGTTGGATTGATTGCCACCGAGCACGATGAGTGCGTCGGATGTCTCGCCGACGACGAAGGCGACGTGGCCGAGGGCAGGATCAGAGCCGCGCGAGAAGATGGCGATGGCACCGGGGCGCGCATCAGAGAGGATCGTGCCGTAACTGAGATATGAGCGGGCGAGAAGAGATCGCGTGTTCGGCAAGCCTGCGCGTTTGAGACAGGCGCCGACGAAGGCTGCGCACCAGGCGACATCGTCGCCAGTGACTTCGATGTGGCCGGCGTCGGCGTAGTAGGCGGTGACGCGTGGTTCGGTGGCAGGACCGGGGATGGCGGCGAGACCGAGATCGGTCCAGGCATGGGTGAGCCAGGGATGGGGTGTGGTCATGGTGGGCTGAGTGGTGAGTGATCGGCGGCGCACAAAACTCCACCGCGCCCTTGTGGGGTGCGGTGTGAGGGAGGCGCGGAGATGAGGAAACGATCAGGGTGAGGGGAACGTGTTGGGGGGCAGGTCTTCGTGGCGGACCCACTCGATGCAGGTGGGGCGTTGGCCTTCGGTTTCCATGAATTCCTTCGTGGCGAGCCAGGCCTTTTCGAAGGGAATGAAAAGGCCCACCGGAAGAGGATCGCTGTGGAGTGAATTGACGAGTTCGCGGAGGCGGCTCATATCGCCTTTGGAATAGTAAGTAGCGCGGAAATCTGGCGGACCTATCTTGTCGTACATGATGAGAACGCCAAGGCCAGGCATGCCCCAGAGATCCAGATTGATATCTTTGCGACCACGTCCGTAGAGCCGGTCCTCGGTGCCTTCGAGACCTTGCACCGCGATCCCCCAGGAGTCGTTTCCTCCTCTGACCCATCGCGAGCCGCCAGGCGCCAAAAAATGAGGTTTCAGCTGTTCAAGACTTGGCCAGAAATCACCCCTGAACGAATGAAAATATACGTTCTTTTTCATCGCGCAGTCTCCTATTCCCAGCTGCCATTGCGAAGAGTCACCCGCTTGCCGTAGATATCTGTAAAGCGCACCGTTGGATATCCAAGTTCGCGGGAGATCAACGGCAACACTTTATCGCAGCTTCGACACATATCTCGATCGACATAGATATCGAGATCTCTTCCATAAAGTGATCCGCCGTTCATTCTTGCTGCACGCATGAGTGCAGTCGCTTCGGCGTGATAGATGGCATCGTTGGGTTTGTAGCCGGTGTTGTCACTGCGCATGACATCTGGATCACTGATAAGAAGGTTTTCGCGCATGGCGTTGGCGGCAGAGCGGTCTTCGCGGGTGAAGCCGGGAGCGCTCGAGTTGACACCAATGATGGTGCGGTCGTCATTGTCGATGGTGCCGACGGCGATGGTTTCTTTGCGGTAGGGGACGTCCCAATTGTTGCGATAGGCGTCGACGGCGTAGGGCGCTTGCGGCATGGAGAAGCGTGGCGGGGATTCGCCGCGGCCGAGAGACGGGCCACCGTTGCCACCGAGGCCATCGCGATTGATTTCGGAGAGCCGCTCGTTGGCGGCGCGGGCCATATTCTCCTGATGCGAGATGCGACCTTCGATGGTGCTCGACGCACTCTCAGGGCCGCGCCAGGTTGGGTCGACTTCCTGAACGCGGGTGACAGCCTCTTGTGCGCGGCTGGTTGCGGACGAGAGCCTTGCCTGTTGCGCTGGCGTGCCTTCGGCGGGGCTTTGCCGTCTGCCACTTGAGACGGGGATGAAATCTGGATCATCCTCAGTGTCGGTGGTGTCTTCGGATGTCGGATCTTCGGCAGGTGTTTCATCACCTAGGGATGGATCGGCTTCGCTGTCGCCGTTACCGCCATCGTCGCTTGGCGCATTGCTCCCGCCTCCATCGTCACTGGGCTTGGTCCATTGGCCGCCATGGGGGCGGCCGGACGGAACGCGGAGTTGACCGGGATTGAATTTTGGTTCGGTCAGCTGGATGAGAACATTCAAGGCGCGGATGACGTGCAAACCGGCGAGATGACATTTCGCGGCGAGCAGGAGGGTTTCGACAGAGCGGTGGGGCATCGGCAGAACTCGTGATAGCTGGCCGTCAGCAAGTGAGTTTCCGCGCGCGCAAATGCTGCGGCTTGCTTGGGTGGCCGCCTGCGCGGCCATGACGAAATTTTAGACAGCGCGCGCTGCAACGCGCCTCTTGAAAGGGCGGGTTGCGTGAAGGGACGCACTTTGGTTGTCGCTTCCGACACCCCTGCGGGGAGCCGGCCGAAAGTGACGATGCTGTTGCGCGCGGGAGCGCGAATATGTGCAGCGGCTAACTTCGGAGCTTGGGGCTGCCCCTCATCCGGCCCCAATCCTTTGGCGCCTCCGCGCCGGGCGGCCACCTTCTCCCCATGCGCGATGGCGCATGGGGAGAAGGGAAGCGATCGTCAGAGCGTCGCGGTGGCGGGGGTGCCGGGGCCGAGGATGCGGCTGAGTTGGGAGATGCGGAGGGTGATGGCGGGAGACGGAGCGCCGAGGTCGGTGGTTTGTTGGGCGGCGGTGTAGGTCGTGGTGGCGCTTGTTGCCGTGATGGTGCGGACGGTGGCGGCGTTGGGGGCGCTACTGGCGAGGATGTCGATGCGGTAGCTTTCGCTGTCCTCGACGAGGGGGATTTCCTCGGGCAGCCAGCTGTCGCCGTTTGTGCGCGTGCGGCGCAGCCAGGTGACGGTCAGATCGCCGATGGCGTTGCGGGTGCCACGGAGTTGGACGGGACTCCAGGGGAGCAGGCCTTGTCCACGGAAGGCGTGTGTGACGCTGAGATAGCTGCTGTCGCCGATGTCGCGGGATGCGGGGCCGACTTTCCAGTTGAAGGGTTGGGCGATGTCGTCGGCGGACATGGTGACGGGGATTACCGAGCCATCGAGGAGGACGAAGCGTGCGCCAGCGGGGATGATGGTACCGGGTGCTGGTTCGGTGCCGCGTTGGCCGCGCAGCAGGTTGGTGAGGGCGTAACGGCCGGTGCCGACTAGTGTCGCGGATTCGAACTGGAGGAGTTCCCAGTGATCGGGTGTGCGCTCGACGGCGGTGAGGTTTTCGCCGCCGAGCATTTGCAATCGGGTGATGGATTCAAGCGTGCCGCTGTCGATGTCGACGAGGAGCGTGTTGGTGTGATCGAGACGCCAGACGGGGCCGGTGGGGAGCGCGTTGACGGTGACGCCGGTGATGGCGGGTGTGGGCAGCAGCGCTTTGAGGGAAAAGCCTGAGAGCTCTGGCGAGCGCCAGACGGCGAGTGTGCCGGGCCACGGCGATTGCGCGCCAGCGACATAGCCGGCGCTGTCGGAGGTATCATCGGTGAGTGGCGGGATGTCGAGAAAGAGAGCCAGCGGTTTGCCGGCGGGTGTGGATGGCTCCGGGTTGTCTGGCCGATCAGAAATGGGAACGACGCCGTAGACGCTGGGATCGATGCTGAGGGCGTGGATGTCGCGGGCGCCGTGCTCGCCGACCTCGGTGATGCGCAGCAGATAGCTGCGATCGCCGGATTGGAGGGTGACGATGTCGCCGGGTTCGAGAGCGAGTTGGCTTGGTGGAAGCGTAAACGTGGCTTTCTCGCGCGCGGCCCAACTTTCGAAGAGCCACGTGTCAGCGATGGCGGATGCGGACGATGCGTCGAGCACCAAAGGCAATGTCGCCGTTGAGACGCGATGGGAAGCGCCGCCGATGCGGCGGGCTTCGGCGATGGCTTGTGGGTATGCGCCCGCCGACGAAATGTAGGCGACCTTGGCGGCGGCGGGCAGGTCTGTCTCCTGCGCGCGGGTGATATGGGCGAGGGCCGCATCGGCGCGCGTCTCGACGAGATCGGCGGATGAGAGGGTGAGGCCGTTCGTCGTGCCCGCGCGTTGGCGGAACACGATGCGGCCCTCGCTTTCAAGACTGTCAAAGAAGTAGGCGAGTTCGAGCGGCTGGATGGCGTCGCGCGCGCTCATGATGCGGTCGATGACGAAGCCGGGGACCATGCCAGAGACAGCGTGTGCATCGCTGGCATAGAAGCCGTAGTCGTCGAGGATGCGTTGCAGCAGCGCGCCGAGCGAGACCGACGCGATGCGGCCGCTGATCCAATGGCCGAGTGCGTAGTTGGGGCCATCGCCCCAGGTGCGGGTGCGATTGGGGAAGGCGGGATAGGGACGCGCATCCCAGCAGTAGACGTGCATACGCGAGAGATCGAGCATGCGGCTGCCGTAGATGGAGGAGACCGGGTTGAGACCGGCGACGGCGTCAGGCGAAGCGGGATCGAAGGCGTCGTGAAAGGCCTGCAGGTAGGCGCGCTGCATGGCGTCGTCGCGCGTGCGGGTGGAGAAGTAGGGGAAGAAACTCTCCGAGCTTTTCGGATCGACGAAGACGTTCGGCTGGTTGGCGCCTTTGTCGACGGCTGGACAGCCGAGTTCGAGAAACCAGATGGGTTTGGATTGGGGGACCCAGGCGGTGGGTGTGGCGCTTTCGATGCCGGCGGGGCGATTGAAGTGGGCGGACTGCCACCAAGTGGTGAGATCCTTGGTGCGGAAGACCCAGGGCTTGCCGGCGCCGTCGGTGATGGGCGTGCGGACCTGTGCGGCGCGGTCAACGTCGGAGGCATAGTACCAAGTAAAGCCTTCGCCACCGGTGAGATTGGAGCGGAGATAAGTCTGGTCGTAGATGGAACGGGCACCGGCGAGAGCGTCGGTGTGCGTAGTGCCGTCGCGCCAATCGGCGAGCGGCCAGTAGCAATCGATGCCGATGGCGTCGATGTGGGGCGAGGCCCACAGCGGATCGAGATGGAAGGTGACGTCGCCGGTGCCGTCGGCGGGCTGGTGGCCGAAGTATTCGGTCCAATCGGCGGCGTAGATGATTTTGGTTGCGGCCCCGAGGATGGCGCGGACGTCGGCGGCGAGTTGCTGGAGCGCTGTAACGAAGGGGTAGCTGTTGGCTGTCGCGCGCGTCCATGTGAGGCCGCGAAGCTCAGAGCACAGCACGAAGGCGTCAACGCCCCCGGCGGCTTTGGCGAGATGGGCGTAGTGGAGGATCATGCGGCGGAAACTGAATTCCGGTGGGCCTGAGTAGGTGACGGTATCGCCGGCGATGGCGAAGTGGGACGCCTGCGCGGCGCCGGTGAATGCGGCGATAGCAGCGGTGGCAGCGCTGGTTTTGTCGGGGGTGCCGGGGCGGCCGGCGGCGGGGCTGACAGTGATGCGGCCACGCCAGGGATAGACGGGCTGGCTGACTGACGACGAGTAGGGATCGGGAAGGGCGTTGCCAGCGGGCACGTCCATCAGAATGAACGGCGAGAAGACGACGGAGAGGCCGCGGGCTTTGAGATCGCGGATGGCATCGACGACGGATTGATCGGATGGCGTGCCACCGAAGGCAGGGCGGCCATTGAGGTAGCTGACGATGGGCGCAGTCTCGCGCACGACATCGCTGACGCGCCAGGCGTAGGGCGTGGTTTCCTTATCGAGACGTTCGACGCAAGGCAGCAACTGGCATTGGGCGGCGTCAAGTGAGGTGCCGAACCAGCTGACAACAAGCGAGACCGACGTGGCGTTGGGGAGTGACGATTGGAGCTGGTCGAGGGCGATGGCCCAATCGGTGCCGCCCTGGCGGGTGTGGACGTTTTCGAACGCCGACGAGATGCGGTTGACGGTGTGGGAGACCTCGCCCGGTGCGTAGGCGAATTCGCCAGAACCGGGAATGAGAGAGATGCCGCGGATTTGGCTGGCGAGGCTGTCGACGGGGCGGAAGATTTCAAACGACAGCTGCGGGATGCGATTGCCGAAGTCGGCGAGCGGCATGCTCTCGAACACGACATAGGCGAGACCGCGATAGGCGGGCGCGTTGCCGGCACCTTGTTTGGCGTCGATGAGGGCGTCGGGCTGCTGCGCATCGGTGCCGGTGTAGAGACGCCAGGTGAATGTGCCGAGATCGATCTCGCGGCCATCGGCCCACACGCGGCCGAGGCTGGCGATGGGGCCTTCGCAGAGCGCGACGGCGAAGTGTGCGGCGTAGGTATAGTCAACGCCGGCGTTGGCTGTGCCGCGGTTGCCTTTACCGGAGCCGCTGCGGGTTGAAGCGCGCGGCACAACGGTTTCGATCAGATTGCAGGCCCAGATGAGCTGGCCACCAAGACGTGCGCGGCCATAGAGGCGCGGGATGGGTGCGCCCTCGGTGGAGGCGGTGACGCGCACATCGGTGAGGCGTGGGCCGTCGACGGCGCGGGACTGGCCGGAGCTGCCGAAGAGCGCTTGATCGACACCGTGACCGGCGAGGGCGCCGATCTGCGAGCCGATGGCGGCACCAGTGATGGTGGTGCCGAGAACCGTGAGACCAGCGGGCAGCAACGCGCTGCCAGCAGCCGCACCAAGTGCGCCGAGTGCGAGAGTAGCCATGGGGGTGTGCCGTGAGTGGTGGGGAGAGGTGCGTGGGAACGAAAAAAGATGTCATCCTCGGGCTTGTCCCGAGGACCCATCGTGCAACCGGCACGCGCGTCAAAGATTGCGCTCGTTGCTTCAGGTTCGCGAACTTCAAGCGTCCGAGCGCGTGGAGAACTGGGTCCTCGGGACAAGCCCGAGGATGACAATTGTGGGTGTGGCAGCGTGATCCATCAATCCACCACGCCTGGAAAGCGGAACGCGGCGGCGGCGTGACGCCACCACCAGGGGGTCATTTTGATTTCGGTGACGGGCACACCTTCGAACGCGTGGATCAGGCGCGGTCGGCCGAGCAGAATGCCGACGTGTTTGGCGACCATGTTGTTGCGCCAGCGGAAGAGGAGCACGTCGCCGCCGGTGGCTTCGGCTTTTGGAATTTCTGTGAAGTGGAGGCGGGCGGCGTCGTAGAGGGTTTCGCGGCCGGAGGCTTCAGCCCAGTCGCGCGAGTAACCGGGAACCGGCATGGGCTCGGCTCCATAGAGTTCGCGCCAAACGCCGCGGACGAGACCGAGGCAATCAGTGCCGATGCCTTTGGCACTGGCTTGATGGTGATAGGGCGTGCCGGCCCAGGTGCGTGACATCATAATGATGCGGGCGCGGGTGATGGCGATGTGGCTGTGGGTCATGGTGGTTGGTTTCGAACTCAAAAGTGGTGTCATGGGTCAGGCGTGCATGGGGGGCAGACCCATGGGTCTGACGCCGGCGGAAGCCGTTGATCACGAAAAGCGGGGGGTGCCGTCGTTGGCGGGATCGCCGGGGCGGGCGATGGTGGTGACAAAGTCGTTGCCGGGCATGTGGGGGAAGCCGCGGAAGTTGGCGGCGTTCTGGAATTTGTCGCGACACGTGGCGAAATGTTTGTCGCAGCCGGCCGTGAGAATGAGCGCATCGCCGGGAGCTGGGAGATCGGCGAGCGGTTGCCAGAGTTCGATGCTGGTGATGCCGGCTGCGATGCTGTGGCGTTTGATTTCGATGGAGCTGCCAGCGTTGGTGCCAGTGGTAAAGCGACAGAGGCCGCGGGCGAACCAATCGGCAGCGTAGGCGGCGGAGAGTGTGACGGTGAACTGGCGCAAGCTTTGGGTGGCGGCAATAGTGGCCGCGGCGTGGTAGGTCGTGCTGGTGAGACTGACGCCGCAGCGCGTGTCGCCGAGCGTCGCGTCGCAGGCGTATTGATACAGGCGGCCCTGGGGCTGTTGCAGATAGTGCGCGAGGCCGCGAATTTCGGCGGCGTAGGCGCGGCCAGAGCGGCGGACTTCGCCGAGAGAGCCAGTGCGCATCAAGGCGTGATCGGCTGTGTTGGCCCAATTGACGCGCCAGATCTCGACTTTTGCGTCGTCGTAGAGACCGGCTGAAAGATCGTGGTCGGAGAGATGGGTCGAGCTGAGCGCGCTTTCGATGGTCAGATTATCGACGGAGAGGCCGATGCTGTCTTTGATCTCGCTGGCAGTAAAACCGGCGGCGGCTTCGAACGTGGTGCCGTTGAAAATGAGATCGCGGTCGTGATCGGTGAAGCCGAGGTGCTGGCCATCGCGGCGCGTGATGCGCCAGCACCAAGCCATCGTGGTGGCACCGCTATCGAGATGCGCCTGCAGGGAGGGGACGAGGGTTTTCATTTTTGGGGGCGGCCGTGTGTTTCCCTTCTCCCCACGCGTCTTCACGTGTGGGGAGAAGGTGCCCGAAGGGCGGATGAGGGGCTGCGACAGGCAGGGAGCAAGCGGCCGCCCCTCATCCGGGCCCAACTCTTTTTGGCGCCTTCGCGCCGTGTGCCCACCTTCTCCCCTTCGCAGAAGTGCGAAGGGGAGAAGGGAAAATCACACTCTCACTTCAACAAGCGGGATTGAGGGGATAGCACCGGAGCGGAAGCCGGTGAGATTGATTTCGAGTTTGTCAGTGTCGAAACGGACGGGGACGTCGAATTGAAAGCCGGCGGTGATGGTGCTGCCTGCCGTGGGGATGTGGATGGGCTGGAACATGATGGTGCCGGTGGTGGTGTCGATGATGTGATGGGCCGCAGGACTGAGAGTGCCGTTGATGGCGACCACAACAGTGCCAGCGACGGGTTTGGCAATGCGGCGGACGTAGGGCGCGAATGCCGTGCCGTAGGTTTTGATCAGATCGAAGCGGACGCGGGTGCCGTCGCCGAGCCCGAGCGTTTGATCGAGCATTGATGGCGTGCGTTCCGGCGCGCAGGACTTGAAGTCTGCGGCATCGTGCCAGCGGAACCCGTGCAACTTGCCGCGGCGTTCTTCGAAGAAGGCAATGACCGCGTGGAGTTCGTCGAGCGTGCGGACGCCGTAGCCGGCGTTATAGCTGCGGCGGCTGTCGGCCCAGCGGGCGTTGCGTTCTTCGGCGCCGGAGCCGAGGACGACGACATCGGTGCGCCGCTCCGGGCCGCCATGGGCACCGCGCGCGATGTTGGTGGGGAAACGGGTTTCGTGGAAGGACATGGGGGTGGCCGTGAGGTCGGGAGGGGGAAATGGGCAATGGGAAATGGGAATGATGGTGAATGGTGAATGGTGAATGGTGAATGGTGAATGGTGAAGGCAAATGAGCCTGCGTTACTGCGTCAAGTCTGAATGCTCATAAATCGCGACAGACCGTTGCCCATTCCCCATTGGCCATTGCCCCGCTCACAAATTCCGCTGTCCCTGCGCGACGGTGCGCGCAAGCATCGCGGCGAGTTGCGTTTCGGAGCGAGCGAAACTCTGGGCGTCGGGCGAGGTGACGTTGAAGGTGACGTGGACGGGTGAACCGCCGCCGGAGGTGGCGACGCCAAGTTTGCCGTCTGTCCCGCGGGTGAGCGGCATGATGGCTTCGGGTCCACGCTCGCCAGCAAGGCCGGTTTGGCCGCCGCCGAGTGGGAATGAGACCGGCGATGAGATCACGCCGCCACTGGCGAACGGAATGGGCAGCCCGTTGGGCACGGCGCCGCTCGCAGCGGACGCACCCGCACCGCCGGAAAATAGATTGCCTACAAGCCCCGAAAGGAGCTGATCCAGCGGCTTGAAGGCGGCATTGAGTGCGGCTTTGGACAGCGAAAGCGCAAGGGTGTCGATGATGCTGGAGGCGCTTTTGCCTTTGGTGACGACACCATCAAGCGCCGAGGCGAGTGTGCTGCCGAGTTTGAGACTGCCTGCCTTGGCGGTTTCGATCTCTTCGTTGAGATCTTTGATGTTGGCTTTGGCGGACGCGATGCGTTCGTGATCGATACTGGCGGAGGTGTCGTCAGCAGAGGTAGAGCCGTAGGGCATGGGGGATCATCCGTCGGGAAAGAGTTGCATGAGCTGGAGGAGGTCGGTGCGGGATGGGGCCGAAGCCGCGGACGTCAGACCGAGCGCACCGCGCAAGGCAGCGTCGATTTCTTTCGGTGTCATGCGCCAGAAGTCTGACGGCGGGATGCGCAGAGTGCCGAGGCCGGCCGCCATTACCTCGGACCAAGGAAAGGGCGCGGCGGCGCTTCTGGATCATGGGCCTTGGCCATGGGCGCTGCGCCTTCGATTGCGTCAAGCGCGGTGTTGACGATGGCGCCGGCGGCGGGTCCACCAAAGGTCGCGGCCAGTAAGCGGGCGACGATGTCGATGTAGCTTGCGGCGCCGTCGGTGCCACGCATACGGGTGATGGCGTCGTCGGCGATGTCGTGACCGCCGCCGCGCAAGCCCGCGCCGATGATGCGCACACAATCAGTGGCCGAGATGCGGCCGCCGCTGAAGCGATTGGCGAGCGAGAGCATGTCGTCTGAACCGAAGGCGCTCTCTAGTTCGGCGAGCGCGCCGAGGGTGAGGCAGAGCGTGTAGGGCGCGCCATCGAGGGAGGCGGCAATTTCGCCGCGGTATTTGTTTGCCATGGTGCGCCTCAAATGGGGAGTGCGGTGAAGGTCAGCTCGCCAGCGCTCTCGAGCGTAATGTCGAAGGCAACTTCGGCGTGATGCTGGCCGCTGAACTCGAGCGTTGAGATTTGGAAAGGCCCGGCGACGGTGCCGAAGCCGGGCACCACGATCTGCCAGGCACGGATGGTGCCGGCGAAGGCGAGCTGGCGGAGCGTGACGTCGGAGGCGGCGTTCTTGAAGATGCCTTTGCCGGTGAGGCGGGCGTGTTGGGTGCCGGCGGCGTCGAGCAGTTCGCGCCAGCGGCCGGCGCTTTCGCTGGTGGTGATGTCGACGGTTTCGGCGTTGACGGTGAAGGTCTTGGTGCGCAGCCCGGCGACGGTGACGAAGGTGCCGAGGCCGTCAGTGTCGAGCTTTAAGAGCAGGTCTTTGCCTTTTTGGGCGGTCATGGGGAGGTCCGTGGGGTTGGGAAGTGGGCAAATCGGGAATGGGCAATGGGCAATCGGACCTGGCTAGAACTCAGAGGTGGGCATTCGCCGATTGTCCATTGCCCATTGCCGCCTTCACATTGGCTCAGTGACGGCGCGGAAGCGGAGGGTGCTGTGCAGGGTTTCACCGTCTGTGAGGCGGCGGGTGTCGGTTTGCGTGTGACGGAGATTGATGAGGCGATGACCAGCTAGCGTGAGTGGTTGATCGTGCAGAGCCGTGCGCACGAGATCGATGAGGATGTGCGTTTCCTTGCGGCCGCGGGCGCGGGACCAGATGTGAAGCGTGAGCGTGTGGAGGTCGGCGCGTTCGCTGGCGGTGTCGGCGTCGGCAGTGGTGGAGGGGCCGAACGAGACGTAGGGGAATGCTGCGGGCTGGGGGACGTCGTCGTGGATGCGAGGACCACCGAGGGCGGTTGTGAGGGCCGAACTGGCGATGAGGGTCGTGTAGATGGCCTGCTGGAGGGCGAGGGTGGAGGCGGACATGAGGGGGCCTTGCTGATGAGGGACGTGATGACTGCGTGGTGAGTGGGGCACGTGAAACAGCGAAGGGAGCGAGAGCTTGTGGCCGCCCACCCTAACCCTCTCCCCGTACGCGCCAGAATAGGCGCTACGGGGAGAGGGGATCCATTTTTAGTTGTGCTGTTCGCAGATGAGGCGCGAGCGGTTGAGGAAGACGTCGGCGGTGAGAACGGCGCGGATGTTGAGGAGGCTGCCGTCAAGCAGGCGCAGCCGGTGGCCGGGCCGCACGTCGCTGCGGGGGCGGATCCAGACATCGTGGGTGACGCGCGCTTCGACGCCGTCACCACTGAAGGTCTCCGTGCCCGCGCGGGGATAAATGGCGCCCCAAAGTTCGGCGATGGGTGTCCAGGTGCCGGTCAGCCCGCCGGCGCCGTCTGATGCCAGATCCAGCGCTTCCAGTTTCAGCCGCCGGCGCAGCGCACCGATGGGCGGTGGCTTGAGAGACGCGCTCATAAGCGCACCGGCGCCCAGGGCGCGAGGAGTGCGGAGATGGCGGCGGGGACACGTGCGTGTTCGGTGCCGATTTCGGCTGGATCGCGATGCTCGTACCAGTGGGAAACAAGCAATAGCAGAGCGTGACGGATGGGGGCGGGCACATCGGCGGGCGTGGCGCCGAAGCCAGCTGTCAGAGCGATTTCGATGCCGTTGACGCAGCGCGCTGGCGTTGGGAGTGACGTGCCGGCGCGGCGGGCGACGCGGGCCGGCCGCGAGACGAGATCGATGGCGAAACTGCTCAGCGGGAGGGCGGCAAAGAGACCGTCGTCGGAGTAGATACGGATGCCGTCAACAGAGGCGATGGGTGATTTGGGCAGCGCAAGAGTGTGCACGGCGCTGGTGAGTTGCAAGGGCCAAGCATCGAAGTAGCACGACCAGCTTTGGGTGATGAGCGCGAGATCGAGCGCGGCTTCGATGTGCATCCGTGAGGTGAGGATCAGCGTTTGCAGCAGCGTATCGTCGGCGGTGGTGTCGAGCCGGAGATGGGCTTTGGCTTCGGCGACGGAGATCGGTTCGATGGCGGGCGCGGCAGTGAGAACGGTGGCCATGGGGGCTCCGGGAAAACTTTGCGGGGGCGGACGTAGGGTTAGGCGAAACGCAGCGGGCGGAACGGCGCGGGTGAGACGCGCGTTCCGCCCGCCGTCACCCCTGCCGCCGGGGGAGGGTGTGGAACCGGGCGGCGAGGGGGAGGGGGGAGTGAAGTGGGCAATGGGCAAGGGGCAATGGTGAACGGGCAATGGTGCTGTAGAGCCCATTGCCCTATGGCGTTTGCCCATTGCCCCAATCTGTTAAACGCCGAACTTGAGGAGCTTGATGGCGTCGAAGTCTTGGACGCCGCCGCCGACGCGCTTGGTGGTGTAGAAGAGCACGTAGGGCTTGGCGGAGTAGGGATCGCGCAGCATGCGGATGCCGACGCGGTCGACGACGAGGTAGCCGCGGTTGAAGTCACCAAAGGCTACCGAGAGGCTGTCGGTGGCGGGATCGGGCATGTCTTCCGCTTCGATCACAGGATACCCCATCAGGGTCGGCGCAACGCCGGGAGCGGTGGACGCTTCCCAGAGATAGTCGCCGGTGGTGTCCTTCATCTTGCGGACGAGGGCTTGTGTGGCGCGGTTCATGACGAAGCTACCGTTGGCGCGATACGGTGCTTTCAGGCTGTGGATCAGATCGATCAACTTGTCGTAGGGGTTGGTGGCGGGGAAGGCGCCCGCAACACCGGTTTTGATGGTGCCGAGGTTGCCGAAGCTCCACGATGCGTTGTCGATCGTCGGGTAGGTGAGGAAGCCTTTCGGTGTCGTCACGCCGGCGCCGTTGATGAAGGCAGCGCCTTCCTGCTGGGCAAATGTGATGCGTACTTCGTCGGCGATCCACTGATCGATGTTGACGGCGCTGTCATCCAGCAGCGGCATGGTGGCGGCCGGCATGGCGTAGAGCTCCATGGTCGGGAAGGCCATTTCGGCAAGCTGCGGTGTCGCGGTCTGTGGCCGTGCATCGGTCTGGCCGACCCAGCCGGAGGGGAAGCCACCGGTGGCGAACGGTTTGCGGTAGACAGTCGAAGAGACTTGGCGATTGCCGGCAATCGCGCGGATGGGCGAGATGGCGCGCAGCGCGTGGTTGATGCTGGTTTCGATTTCGACCGGGACGGTGTAGCCGCCGTCCGGGTTCGAGCTGCCGGAGAGCGCCTTGGCTTCAAGGCGGCTGATGGCTGCGGTTTCGCCTTTGCGCATGTAGGTGTCGAAGGCAGCCTTGTGCTCGCGGTCGCCGGTGTTGCGATAGGTGGTTGAGCCGAGCTGTGGCCGTTGGGCTTTCAGCGCGAGCTGATCAACGACGCGCTTGGCATCATCGAGCGCGCGATCGAGGCGGGCCATTTTTTCTTCGGCGATCACGTCGCCGGAGCGGCGTTCGATTTGCGCGAGACGATCGTCGTTGTGGTCTTTGTAGGCTTCAAAGGTGCGCATGAAGCCGTCGAAGGCATCGTTGAGATCGGCGGATTTGATTTCTGGGGCAGTGGTGGAGGTCATGTGGTGGGTCCGTTTGGGTTGGGGAGGAGAGCCGTAGGGCGGAAAGGCGAAGCGCCATCCGCCGAGACGAGCGCGGTTGTCGCCGTTGAGGTGGCAACGGATGCGCGTGAAGCGGCGGATGGCGGCGCGGAAGACGCACCTTATCCGCCCTACAGGTTTTGGTTTTTGTCTAGACGCGCAACATGTGCGCTGGTTGCAGCAGACGCGTTGCAGATTGGATCTTGGCGATCAGCTGCCGCTCGTCGTTGGCCAGAGAGCCAGCATCGCGCGTGGCTCTGAGACCCTTGAGGCCATGGCTTGTGATGCCACGGGCCTCCGAACGGCTGAACCCAGCGTCGCGCGTGAGCCATCGTTCGAATTCTTTGGAGGTTGGTGCGCGCCCGGCGAACGGATGCGACTTGACCGTGGCGATGCGCGCATCGGGCTGCATCGGGAAGGTGACGATGGAGATCTCCCAGAGGTCGATCTCGCTGATGCGGCGGATGCCGGTTTTGGCTTCCTTGGTGGCGCGCACGGCGCGGAAGCCGATGGAGAGGCCGTCGACGGCGCCGCCGCGGATCAGCGCAAGAACTTCACGGGCGCGGGCGACATCGGGGAGCAGGTGCCCCTTGGCGTAGAGGCCGAGCGCGTCTTCGTGGAGTTCGTCCCAGACGCCGATGGGTTCGGCGGGATCGTGCTGGAAGAGCATGCGGATGCCATCAGGCTTGCGGGCGGCGAGCGACGTGCGGAAGGCGCCGGGCAGGATGACGTCGTGGCCGAGATCTTTGGTGTTGAAGCGGGCGGCGTAGCCAGAGAACGTGCCGGTGCCGGCATCAGGCTTGATGGCAAGGGCGGTGAATTTGGATTCGTATGCGGCTGGATGTGGGAGCATGGTGGATACTCGTGTGGCTACTTTGAGAGTTGGCGAGGTCATGCACCCAAAACTTCACCGCGCCTTTGTGGGGCGCGGTGTCGGATAGGCGCGGCGATTTAGAGGTGATCAGGGATCGGGGAAGGTGTTGGGTGGCAAGTCGGCGTTACGGACCCAGTCGATTGATTTTGGCAGTTGGCCCTCGGTATTCATGAACTCCTGCACGGCGAGCCAGGCTTTTTCGAACGGGATAAAGAGGCCGACAGGGAGCGGCGTATCGTGGGTGGATCGCACTAGCTCACCGAGGCGAGACATGTCGCCTTTTGAGGTGTAGGCATCGCGGAAGCCAACAGGGCCAATTTTATCGTAGATCAAAAGGACACCTAGGCCAGCGCGCCCCCACATATCCAGGTTGATGTCTTTGCGGCCATTGCCAAAGGGCTTGTTCTCGGTTCCGAAAAGCCCTTGCAAACGGAGTGAACCGGAATCATTTCCCGTGTGGTCGAACCACTCGTCTCCAGCAGCAGAAATGAAATAAGGTTTTAACTCGTCTTGGGTTGGCCAAAAATCGCCCCAAAATCTATTGAAGTGAACGTTTTTATTCATTTGAACCCTCCTATTCCCAGCGTCCGTTACGAAGCCGATGCCGTTGGCCGTAGATATCGGTAAAGTTCACGGTAGGATGCCCGAGTTCGCGGCTGACAAGTGGTAGAACCTTGTCGCAGCTGGGGCACATTGGCCGATCAACATAGATATCGATCTCCTTGCCGGATAGCGATCCACCATTTGCTCGCGCAGCTCGTGTCAGTGCCGTTGTTTCGGCATGATAGAGCGCATCATTCGGTTTGTGCCCGATGTTGCCTGTCGCCATCGCATCAGGATCAGATCGAACCAGCCTATCGCGCATCGCGTTGGCTGCATCGCGATCCTCTTGGGTGTAGCCTGGCATGGTTGACGCGACGCCTAGATATCCCTGTCCATCCATGTCGGCCCAGGCGACGGTACCGTCGTAGCGGTAAGAGCCAGCATCGGGGTAGCCGTGCATGGACCGGTAAATGTGGGTTGCCTCTGGTCCCGTAAATGACGGTGTGCCGGTTCCAGTGCCCGAAGGTGCGCGGCCGGAGGGTTCAGCAGGTGGGTTGTTGTGCCCCGGAGGCGGTGGGCCTCGGCGTGGCGGAGGTGGGCGGTTCCCGCCAGCGACGGGGACGTAGTTGGGATCGTCTTCGGGGTTCTGTTCCTCGGCGTCGGCGTCCGCGTCCGTAGAACTGCCGTCATCTGAAAGGACATAATATTCGTCGCTGGCTTCACCATCGCTGGTACCACCTCGCCGTCGCCCACTGCAGGGCCATTTCCGGTCCCGTCAACCGTTGCGCCACCACCGTGATCGCCTGGCTTTGTCCACTGACCGCCGTGAGGCTTTCCGGCTGGGACGCGCAACTGGCCGGGATTGAATTTCGGTTCAGTCAGGCGGATCAAAACGCGCAGAGCAGCGAGTACCTGCAAGCCAGCGAGATGATGCCGGGCGGCGAGCAGGAGAGTATGGGGGAAGAGGTGGGGCATGGTGACGTGCGCTGAGAGTGGAAAGGCAAAAAATCGGCCGCGCGGATGCGGGCCGATGGGTGAAGGCGTCAGTCGTCAGTCGTCAGTCGTCAGTCGTGAGTGGAAATCGGCAATGGGCAATGGGCAATGGGCAATGGGCAATGGGCAATCGATGTTGCGGCTCATGCGCCGTGGCGCAAGTGTCTGTTTGCCGTGGGTCCCGGCCTGCGCCGGGATGACGAGAGTTTTGAAGACAACCGAGTGCTTGGTATCTGCCGCCCGTGGCGGCCGGCTCCCGGTCCCCACTTGGGGTGCCAGAAGGGGCTAGGGAGTCGGAGGCGACAAACAAAAATGGTGGGCGCGACAGGGATTGAACCTGTGACCTCTCCCGTGTGAAGGGAACGCACTACCGCTGTGCTACGCGCCCGGGGCGGACACTGCTGTCCGCCAGCCCGGTTTGGGTCGGCGGCGTTATGGGTGGATGGCTGGCTGCTGTCAAGTTGGCGGCTTCAGGGTTGCAAGTCGCCGGTAGTGATCGAGAATGTAGACGCGGACGGCACTCGACAGGTTGGTGCGGCCGCGTTGGCCATCAATGTTGGCGACGAGCTGTGCCAGTGAGAGGCCGGCCTCGGCGGACAGCGCTTGCAAGGCCTCCCAGAAGGGCGCCTCAAGGCTGATCGAGGTGCGGTGGCCGGCGATGGAGAATGAGCGCTTTTCCGGTTTCATGCCTGCCGCCGCGGATGTCAGGTGAGGTTTCAGGTGCGCTTGCCGCCGGGCTTGGGCGGAAGTGTCGATCGATCTAGCTCCTTGGCATCAAGTTGACGATTGTTCAAAGCTTCGGTGGCGGCCGCGCGCTGGCGTTCGGCTTTGGTGCGGCCGAACTTGACGCGATTTTGGCTGGCTTGCATCTGCTCTTCGATGCGGGCGCGGGCCTTGCGGGCTTGGCGCAGATTGATGGGGTCGGGCATGGGCCGGTCCGTGGCTTGTGGTTGGTCGTTGGTCGTTGGTAGTCGGTAGTCGGTAGTTGGTAGTTGGTAGTTGGTAGTTGGTAGTTTTTTTTTTTGAAGGGCGGCACGTTGGGCGGCAAGCGTTATGCATAGCCGGTTTGCGAAGGTGGCACTCCTTGATCGCGCCCGGTGCCGGCATGATCGAAGTTCAGTTTGGTGGAGGACAACACAATGGCGCGGGCGGCAAAAGCGGCAACGGCGGGCAAACGGGTCGCGGTGGTGACGGGGGCGGCGTCGGGTATCGGGCGGGCGACCTTGGACGTGCTGCTGGCCAAGGGTTGGCGGGTGGTGGCGCTGGATCGCGACGAGGCGGCGTTGCACGAGCTGCGCACGACGTTCGCCACGTCGGCCGATGTGCTGGCGATGGCGGTTGATGTGTGCGACGAGCCGGGTGTTGAAGGCGTTGTCAAAGAGGCGGTTGCACGGTTTGGCCGGCTGGACGGCGTGGTGAACTCAGCGGGGATAGCTGCGGACATTCCAGCGATGGATACGCCGGTGGATTTGTTCAAGCGCATCCTGGATGTGAATGTCATTGGCAGCTTCATTGTGGCGCGGGCGGCGGCGCGGGCGATGAAGGCGGCGCGGGCGGGTGGGGCGATTGTCAACATTGCGTCGATCTCAGGCTTGCGCGGCAGCAAGGGGCGGGTGGCGTATGGCGCATCAAAGGGCGCGGTGGTGACGATGACGCAGGTGCTGGCCAATGATTTCGCAGCGCTTGGTATTCGCGTGAACGCTATTGCACCGGGTCCGATTGAAACGCCGATGGTGAAACAAGTGCACACCGACGCGGACCGTGCGCTGTATATGCGGTATATTCCGATGGCACGCTATGGTGCGCCAGGCGACATCGCATCGGCGGTGGCGTTTCTATTGGATGACGAAGCGGCTGGATATATTACCGGCGAGATACTGGCGGTTGATGGTGGCTACCGCGGTGCGGGCATTATACCGGGGCGGAAATGACTGTATCACTCGGCTGCTTTTTGAGTTTGGGTTCGATTTTTTATGCGCTCAACTGTGACCATTCTATCAAAAACATCTCATATGAGGGTGACCCTCGTCTACTGGGAGATTACCTAGGTTTGGTCGATTTTCGCGTCTAAAAGTGCGATTTTGTTCGTTGATAGAGGGCGTGATGCAGATTTATTTTTAAAACGGGCGACATGACTCCCGAAAGGAGCAGCCGTGGAGGGGGCCGTAGCCGATGCTTGCGCGTTTTTCGTCGCCGGTGAGGAAGGTGGCGGCGTTGAGACGGGACCAGAGGGTATCTTGTTCGATGCTGAGCGCGGGGATGTCGTCGATGTTGAGTTTGAGGGAGAGTGCGCGGTGCCAGGATCGGCTTCACCGTCACCAGAGCCGTTGCCGGCTCCTGTTGTGCCGCCTCCATCGCCACCTGGCTTTGTCCATTGGCCGCCGCCGGGTTTGCCGGAGGGTTTGCGGATTTGGCCGGGGTTGAATTTTTGTTGCTGTGGTAAGGGGCCGTAGCCGATGGCGGCGCGTTTTTCGTCGTCGGTGAGGAAGGTGGATTTTTCCAGGCGTGCCCAGAGGGTGTCTTGTTCGATACTGAGCGCCGGTATGTCATCGAAGTTGGGTTTGAGGGAGAGTGTGCCGCTGTAGCCGGGAGTGAGCCATTCATCGCAAGGCGCTGATCATGCGTTGCACGAGGGGCAGAACGGTCTGCCGCCAGAAGGTTCTGTTTGCCTCCTGATAATTTGAGAAGGTGTTGTCGCCGGGGATGGCGAGCAGCATGGGAGGGACGCCGAGGGCCAATGCGATCTCTCTTGCGGCGCCGTGTTTGGCTTCGATGAAGTCGAGGTCCTTGGGGGACATGGACACAAACATTTTGTCGGCCTACGCCGACGGGGGATTTCCAGTCGAGGCCTCCTTTGAGGAGGAGTGGGCGGCCGGCGTTGCCGGCGCCTTGGAAACCGGATTCTAGTTCGGATTTGAGGCGGTCGTATTGTTCGGTGGTGAGGTTGCCATCGCAAGATAATTGGCGCTCGTTAAAGCGAACCACTTTTTTGCATCAATAAATCTTAACATATTTCTTGCCGGGACGAGGCAAGGCAAACCAGACCTCGCCCACCAAGGCCAACTGGTCATCGGGCATTTTGTGCCATTCGCTCACGATTGCGTCAGCGATGCCATCAGGCGAGTGTCCATACTGTGGCTGCTGGTCCCACTCGAAATCCGATCCTGGCTTATGGCGAACAGGTACTGCTCCCGCTGCAAGCAAAGCCAAAACCGAGCGTCGGACAAAGTCGTCTAACTCTGCTCCCGTTAATCCAAAAGCGTCCCGACCGCTCGGGACAATCTGCCAAAGTCCGACAGCGTCAACCGGCAATTCTCCTGGAAAAAAGGAAATCTGTTCTTGGACGGTATGCCCGTAGGTTTTGTGTCGCGCTGATTTTGTCATTTTTTATGAACCGTAAAACCGTTTTCTATCTTACTGTTGCCTTTTAGAACGTCGAGTGTTGTACCGCTACCGGTACTTTCCCGCACCCCAATCGTCGTGCCGTCGGGTCGCTGGTACGCCTTTCCAGAGTAGTTCGGCGGAGGAGGAACCTCAACCGTTCCATCCAGAAGCGCAGCCTTTGCCGCTTCAAACTCGTGTGCAGCGAGCGTTCTGATGTTTGGACCGGCGCCACTGTCACGCGAACCGATATCCTGCCCACCTGGTTTAAGGATTTCGTCAGTCGACTTATTGCGCCCACTCTGTGCCTTCGGCGGGGCTGTTGGTGACTTCGGTGGCGGGCTGGGTGGCGGCCCTTTCGGCGGGCGTGGTGGAGCCGCGGTGGGGATATAATTGGGGTCGTGGTTGCCACCCGCATCGCTTTCGCCCGAAGTGAAGCGACCAAGTGCATCGTGATTGGGATTGAACTTCTGATTTGCAGGAATAGTTATTTGCTTTGGGCCGTAGCCGATGGCGGCGCGTTTTTCGTCGTCGGTGAGGAAGGTTGCTTTTTCCAAGCGGGCCCATTGGGCGTCGCGCTCGGAGGAGAGGGCGTTTAGATCTCACTCCGCTGCTCGTCATAAGGACGTCAAACGTGACGAGCCAAAAGTTCGTCCAATCCCTTCACATCTGTACTTACGGCTTCCGCGCCCTTGAAAACGCTGTAGTGCATTCTGTGCACGTCGAAAGTTACCTCTACTCTTGCGCCAATGAGCGCGAAATGTACGAGTAGTTCATCTGGCGACTGTTGCTCGATCCGAAATTCGATCTCCTTGGAACGAAGTCGGTCTAAGAATTCAAGCATTCTCTGCAAACCATCTTTTGTCATCACGTTCTCCTACTTTCTGAACCTGGGTTCTTTTAGTAATTTTGCACATGTTCTTGCTGCGGCATCGCCTCCTTGTGCCAACTTGAGAACATCTGCAATTGTCATATCTTCAAACTGGCCCGGCAGCTCCGAATTGATGCCACCCCTGCAATAACTCGACACGAATTTCCTAACAGTCCAATCCATCACTGCTTTGGGTATTCCTCCTGGCTTCTTCCCAGCAACAGGAATTACGGCGGGGTCTACGTCAGTGTCGTCAGAGTTGTTAGAAGGGGTTTCCCCGTCAATTGGGTTATCTGCACCGTCGACGGGTTGATCAATCTCATCGCCTTCATCTGTATCGCTGGTGCGTCCGCCGCCAACAGCACCGCTGCTGTCACCTCCCGGTTTCGCCCACTGGCCACCGCCGGGCTTACCTGGTGGTTTTCGGAGTTGACCGGGGTTGAATTTTTCGCCGGCGGCGTTTGCTGTGCCACTGGGCGCATATCCAACCGCAACCCTTTTCTCATCATTGGACAGGAACGTTGTTTTTTCAAGACGCGCCCAGAGCGCATCGCGTTCGTCATTCAGGGCGGCAATGTCGTCCAGATCAGCTTCAAATCGCAGCGTTTCAGAAGCGCTTGGTGCGAGCCACTCGTTGAAAGCATCCGTTATTCGTTGAACGATGGGCAGAACGGTCTGCCGCCAGAAGGTTCTGTTTGCCTCCTGATAATTTGAGAAGGTGTTGTCGCCGGGGATGGCGAGCAGCATGGGAGGGACGCCGAGGGCGAGATGCGATCTCTCTTGCGGCGCCGTGTTTGGCTTCGATGAAGTCGAGGTCCTTGGGGGACATGGACACAAACATTTTGTCGGCCTACGCCGACGGGGGATTTCCAGTCGAGGCCGCCTTCGAGGAGGAGGGGCCGGCCGGCGTTGCCGGCGCCTTGGAAGCCGGATTCTAGTTCGGATTTGAGGCGGTCGTATTGCTCGGTGGTGAGGTTGCCATCGCGGGAGGTGTAGACGAGGGCGCCGGAGGGACGGGCGGAGTTGTCGAGAAGGGCTTTGTTCCAGCGGCTGGCAGCGTTGTGGATGTCGATGGCCGAGGCGGCGGCTTCGACAGGGGAGAGACCATAGTGGTCGTTGAGCGGGTGGAAGAGTTTTTGGTGCAGCACGCGTCTAACACCGCTCACGGCTCCGCCGTCGAGGCGGATGGGCGAGGTGCCGTCGACTGCGTCGTCGTAGGCTTCGGGCCAGTAACGTTATCGCAAGCTGCCGGCCCGTGGACCGACTATGAGGTCAAAAGCCTTCGCGCGTTCTACGAAGCGAACAGCATCTGCGCGATTGATGAAAGTGCATCCTAATACCAACGGAGTTTTGATATCGTCCAGGCACCAGCGCCAGCCAGAGCCATCATCGAAGTAATTGAGCCGCAGAGAGAACCGCGCCCCTTCAGCGTTGGCATGGCAATGATCGCCCCCGTAAAAAGTGCTGTTCGTACACTCCATCGGATGACCGATTGCCCTTTCACAAACTGCCTTTGCCATCAGCAAGTCTGATGTATTGATGCCCAAGAAAACGTGTACGTGTTTTGCCATATTCATCGTCTCGTCACCAGCGGATAGCCGGGTCCTCTCTTGTAGAGCTCAATACCGTTGGGATAGATCATAAACTCGGTTTTGCGATAATACCGATCACTCAGGCGACCGGTATTTATTCCCAACTCCGCGAGGTCCGCCTCCTTTAATGGGCCAACCCGCCCCCTTCCTGCGAAGCCAGGGAAGACGTTTGCCGCCTGATCATACAAATCCTGACCTACAAGGGCCACATCGAAGTCACTCGCTGGCTGTTGCAGTGTCGGGTTAGTTCGGAAGTCCTTGCCACCGTTCTCAATGGCGCTGCCTTGCATAACGGCTTCAACATCAGCTGGTAGGACATCAGACAAGTCCTGCTTGAACTCGTTCAATTGTGCCTGATTGTCAAAACCACGTGGTGCCCGTGCACCGTCTTCATCGTTGAATACATTGCCGCTACGGCCGGGTAAGGGCTCGATCGGTAAGGGCTGTATCGGACCTATTGAAGGCGCTGGTGTTCCGAGATTGGGCTCTACCCTTGGCGTTGGGCTGACGGATGGGACAGAAGTTTCGGGCGCGATTGGTCCAGGCGGATTGTTGTGCCCGATGCCTGGTGAAGGGCTTTGCGGTGAAGGAGTGCTGGGAGTGGCGGGCCGTTTGGCTACTGGAACGACTTCGGCTTCGGGATCTTTGATGTCACTTTCGGGTGGATCAACGATCTCGTCGGTGCCGCCGATGGGGAGGTCAGGGATTTGGATGGCCTCGGGGTCGATGTTACCGAGGCCGTCGCCGAAAGGGTCGGTGGGTGCACCGTCGCTGCTTGGGTCGCCGATGCCATCAGTGCCGTCGCCATTGGAAGGGTTGCCACCGCCACCGCCATCACCGCCCGGTTTTGTCCATTGGCCGCCGCCGGGTTTGCCGGAGGGTTTGCGGATTTGGCCGGGGTTGAATTTTTGTTGCGGCGGGAGCGGGCCGTAGCCGATGGCCGCGCGTTTTTCGTCGTCGGTGAGGAACGAAGTTTTTTCCAGGCGTGCCCAGAGGGTGTCTTGTTCAACAGAGAGCGCGGGGATGTCGTCGATGTTAGGTTTGAGGGAGAGTGCGCCGCTGTAGCCCGGAGTAAGCCATTCGTCGCAGGCGCTGATGATGCGTTGCACAAGAGGCAGCACGGTCTGCCTCCAGAAAGTTCTGTTTGCTTCCTGGTAATTCGAGAACGTGTTGTCGCCCGGTATGCCCAACAGCATTGGAGGGACACCAAGTGCCAAGGCAATCTCCCTCGCCGCACCGTGTTTGGCTTCCATGAAATCCAGGTCCTTGGGGGACATGGACATTGACTTCCAGTCTAACCCTCCCTCAAGAAGCAACGGCCTTCCAGCATTTCCCGCGCCTTGGAAGCCTGTTTCCAATTCCGATTTTAAACGATCATACTGTTCCGTAGTCAGGTTTCCGTCGCGGCTTGTATAAACCAAGGCACCCGATGGCCGAGCCGAGTTATCCAGCAATGCCTTGTTCCATCGTGATGCAGCATTATGAATGTCAACGGCTGCAGCCGCAGATTCGATCGGTGATAAACCGTAGTGATCGTTCAGTGGATGGAAGAGTTTTTGGTGCAAGACGCGGCGGACGCCAGGGATGGCGTCGCCATCTAAGCGAAATGGCGAGGAACCATCGAGCGTGTACTCATAGGCTTCTGGCCAACCGTCTTCACCTGGCACAATCGAGACTCGATCCGGCCGTAATACATGCAGCTCGCGCAACTGATCACCGGCGGCAATCACTTCGACGTAGGCGTTGCCGGAGACGAGGAGGAAGCCGATGAGGGTTTCGAAGAATTCGGCGCGGGTGGAGGTGGGCGTGGGGCGCTCGATGAGGCGGAGGAGCGGGTGCTCTTCGATCTCGTGGGGGCCGTCGTAAAGGCAGAGCGGCACGGAGGCTGCGGCTTCGGCGATCATGCGCACGGAGCGCCACATTTACTTCAAGAGGGCAATGGGGTTCTGCATGAAGCCTTCGCGGGCGAAAGCTGTGTAGTCGCGCGGCGCCCAGGTGGCGGAGGAGACGTAGTCGAGGGCGAAGAAGGGCGCGGTGGGGGTGGCGTTAGCGGCACGCGATGCGATCGGCTCGAAAGTCAAATCCAGGCCAACTCGGGCGCGCAGCTTATTGACGTTTTCCTAGTCTGAAATCAGTGAACTGAATCCACTGCTCCCTAGTCAGCATATAGAACAACTGTTTCTTGCGGCCTGAGTGATCGAAGTAGCCAGTAAGTTTATTGAGAAATTCTTCCTGCATCTTGATTGATACGCCTTCTCGCGCATCGTAGGAAATTACGGTGCCGTCGAGATAAATCTCGATGATCTCGGGGACATTGTCGGACATTGCTTCCTCATTGGTCTTTGTGGTGGTTGTCAACGTGTCGGGAATGCCGAAATTACGCGATAGCCCCTTTCGCTACCGGGATCAGATCGGATGACTACACGAACCCCGTAGGTCCCTCGTATATATGCCTGCGAATTATAGCGTTCTAAGTATGCTTCATAACCTGTGTAGGAACCTGCTTCATAGTTGATGACACCATAGGGCCGTCTGCCAGCGACGACATCAGAGACTTCGGCTGGATCGCTTGCCAGGGCTGCGTTGACGAGTTTTTGGGCAGAGTCCACGGATGTAAAGGAGCTACGGGAAAGCCCACGAAAATTATCGCCCCGGTCGACTATGTCTTTCGCATCGCTGTTTACGCGGTCGATAAGATACCTTTCGCTTTTTCCAACATGCCGCTCATAAGTGTGCCCCCCATTGGCGTCCTCTTCAAGGATGTCGACGCCGTAGCCCGGCCTACCCGCGATTGGCTGTGGCTTTTCGCCAGGGCCTGCAGACGATGTTGGAGGATCAACGATCTCGTCTGTGCCGCCGGTCGGCTCTTCGGGGATTTGGATGGCCTCGGGGTCGATGTTACCGAGGCCGTCGCCGAAAGGGTCGGTGGGTGCGCCTTCGCCAGTGTCGCCGTTATCGCCGTTGCCGTCGCCGATGCCATCAGTGCCGTCGCCATTGGAAGGGTTGCCACCACCACCGCTATCACCGCCTGGCTTTGTCCATTGGCCGCCGCCGGGTTTGCCACTCGGCTTGCGGATTTGGCCGGGATTGAATTTTTGTTGCGGGGGGAGCGGGCCGTAGCCGATGACGGCGCGTTTTTCGTCGTCGGTAAGGAAGGAAGTTTTCTCTAGGCGCGCCCAGAGGGTGTCTTGCTCGATGGACAGAGCGGGGATGTCGTCGATGTTGGGTTTGAGGGAGAGTGTGCCGCTGTAGCCGGGAGTTAGCCATTCATCGCAGGCGCTGATGATGCGTTGCACAAGAGGCAGCACGGTCTGCCGCCAGAAAGTTCTGTTGGCTTCCTGGTAATTTGAGAACGTGTTGTCGCCGGGGATGGCGAGGAGCATCGGGGGCACGCCGAGGGCCAAAGCAATCTCGCGGGCGGCGCCGTGTTTGGCTTCGATGAAGTCGAGGTCTTTGGGGGACATGGACATGGATTTCCAATCGAGACCGCCCTCTAGAAGCAGCGGCCGTCCGGCGTTGCCTGCGCCTTGGAAGCCGGATTTCTAATTCGGCTTTGAGGCGTTCGTATTGCTCGGTGGTGAGGTTGCCGTCGCGGGATGTGTAGACGAGTGCGCCGGAGGGACGTGCCGAGTTATCCAGCAGGGCTTTGTTCCAGCGGGAGGCGGCGTTGTGGATGTCGATGGCGGATGCGGCGGCTTCGATGGGGGAGAGGCCGTAGTGGTCGTTGAGCGGGTGGAAGAGTTTTTGATGCAGAACTCTCCGCACGCCGCTGACGGCTTCGCCGTCGAGGCGGATGGGGGAGGTGCCGTCGACTGCGTAGTCGTAGGCTTCAGGCCAGCCGTCTTCGCCGGGCACGATCTGGATGCGGTCGGGGCGGAGAATGTGGAGTTCGCGCAGCTCGCCGTTGAGAGCGGTGGCTTCGACGTAGGCGTTGCCGGAGACGAGCAGGAAGCCGATGAGGGTTTCGAAGAATTCGGCGCGGGTGGAGGTGGGTGTGGGGCGTTCGATGAGGCGGAGCAGCGGGTGCTCTTCGATCTCGTGCGGGCCATCGTAGAGGCAGAGCGGCACGGAGGCTGCGGCTTCGGCGATCATGCGCACGGAGCGGTAGACGATCGGGTTCTGCATGAAGCCTTCGCGGGCGAAGGCTGTGTAGTCGCGCGGGGCCCAGGTGGCGGAGGTGGTGTAGTCGAGGGCGAAGAAGGGGGCGGTGGGCGCCGACCTATCGGCTCTGGCTCCCGCCCGTATCGACAAGCAAATCGAACTCTCCGACGCGACTCATTGGTACGGCGTCAGCGGCATTTGAGAAATAGCAGCTGAGCACTAAAGGATACGATGGGTTGTCGAGACACCAACTCCATCCCGAGCCATCGTTGTGATGGTTTAATCGCAGCGAAAAACTCCCTACAGCGAGTTCAGCGTCGCAGTGATCCCCGCCGTATGACAGTCCGTTAAGCACTGCATTTGCCTTCCAACAAATTTTTCGCAACTCTTTGGCTTTACTCATGTCCGCAGTCTTCAAGCCGAGGAACACGTGATACGATTTTGGCTTTTTCATCTGCGTGTCACCAGCGGATACGCTCTTTTATACATCTCAATTGCGCTAGGGTAGATCATAAATTTCGTTGGCCTGCCGAAGTACTCGCCGATGTTGCCTGGATAGATGTTTAATTCCATCAGCTGTGTTTCGGTCAACGGCCAACTCGACCACTCTTTGCATAGCCAAGAAACAGGGAATCGGCATGATTGTGAAGGTCACGACCAACGAGCGAGACATCAAAATCGCTTAGTTCTTGTCCGTTCCTCGGGTTGTTCCTAAAGTTTCGCCCGCTTCATTTTCTCACACCTGCGCTGCCTGCGCAGCGTCGACATCTGTCGGCAGGATATCTGACAAGTGCTGCGTTGAACTCGTTCAATTGTGCTTGATTGTCAAAACCACGAGGTGCCCGTGCGCCGTCTTCATCGTTGAATACATTGCCGCTACGGCCGGGTAAGGGCTCGATCGGTAAGGGCTGTATCGGACCTATTGAAGGCGCTGGTGTTCCGAGATTGGGCTCTACCCTTGGCGTTGGGCTGACGGATGGGACAAAAGTTTCGGGCGCGATTGGCCCAGGCGGATTGTTGTGCCCGATGCCTGGTGAAGGGCTTTGCGTAAGGAGTGCCGGGAGCGGCGGGCCGTTTGGCTACTGGAACTACTTCGGCTTCGGGATCTTTGATGTCACTTTCGGGTGGATCAACGATCTCGTCGGTGCCGCCGATGGGGAGGTCAGGGATTTGGATGGCCTCGGGGTCGATGTTACCGAGGCCGTCGCCGAAAGGGTCGGTGGGTGCGCCGTCGCTGCTTGGGTCGCCGATGCCATCAGTGCCGTCGCCATTGGAAGGGTTGCCACCGCCACCGCTATCACCGCCTGGCTTTGTCCATTGGCCGCCGCCGGGTTTGCCACTCGGCTTGCGGATTTGGCCGGGATTGAATTTTTGTTGCGGGGGGAGCGGGCCGTAGCCGATGACGGCGCGTTTTTCGTCGTCGGTAAGGAAGGAAGTTTTCTCTAGGCGCGCCCAGAGGGTGTCTTGCTCGATGGACAGAGCGGGGATGTCGTCGATGTTGGGTTTGAGGGAGAGTGTGCCGCTGTAGCCGGGAGTTAGCCATTCATCGCAGGCGCTGATGATGCGTTGCACAAGAGGCAGCACGGTCTGCCGCCAGAAAGTTCTGTTGGCTTCCTGGTAATTTGAGAACGTGTTGTCGCCGGGGATGGCGAGGAGCATGGGGGGCACGCCGAGGGCCAAAGCGATCTCGCGGGCGGCGCCGTGTTTGGCTTCGATGAAGTCGAGGTCTTTGGGGGACATGGACATGGATTTCCAATCGAGACCGCCCTCTAGAAGCAGCGGCCGTCCGGCGTTGCCTGCGCCTTGGAAGCCGGATTCCAATTCGGCTTTGAGGCGTTCGTATTGCTCGGTGGTGAGGTTGCCGTCGCGGGAGGTGTAGACGAGTGCGCCGGAGGGACGTGCCGAGTTATCCAGCAGGGCTTTGTTCCAGCGGGAGGCGGCGTTGTGGATGTCGATGGCGGATGCGGCGGCTTCGATGGGGGAGAGGCCGTAGTGGTCGTTGAGCGGGTGGAAGAGTTTTTGATGCAGAACTCTCCGCACGCCGCTGACGGCTTCGCCGTCGAGGCGGATGGGGGAGGTGCCGTCGACTGCGTAGTCGTAGGCTTCAGGCCAGCCGTCTTCGCCGGGCACGATCTGGATGCGGTCGGGGCGGAGAATGTGGAGTTCGCGCAGCTCGCCGTTGAGAGCGGTGGCTTCGACGTAGGCGTTGCCGGAGACGAGCAGGAAGCCGATGAGGGTTTCGAAGAATTCGGCGCGGGTGGAGGTGGGTGTGGGGCGTTCGATGAGGCGGAGGAGCGGGTGCTCTTCGATCTCGTGCGGGCCATCGTAGAGGCAGAGCGGCACGGAGGCTGCGGCTTCGGCGATCATGCGCACGGAGCGGTAGACGATGGGGTTCTGCATGAAGCCTTCGCGGGCGAAGGCTGTGTAGTCGCGCGGGGCCCAGGTGGCGGAGGTGGTGTAGTCGAGGGCGAAGAAGGGGGCGGTGACCTCTTTTGTTGGTCCGCGCCGACACGCTTGCCCCTGCGGGCACCCCAAGTAGGGACCGCGAGCCGGCCGGCGCGGACGGCTGCGCGCGTGATACGGTCGGCGACGCCGGCAATGAAGCCGCGGGGTGTGATTTGGAGTTGGGGCATGGGGGGAGTGGCCAGGGGTAAGGGGTGAGGGGGCGCACCGATGTCATCCTCGGGCTTGTCCCGAGGACCCATTGTGCAGCGTGTGCGGTGGGCAACGTATGTTGCGGAGCTCTGCAGAGCGTCGAACTGCGAAGCGCGTGGAGAGTTGGGTCCTCGGGACCCTCGGCCTACACCGAGGGCAGGCAAGCCCGAGGATGACATTTGTGGGTGGGTGCGCGACGTCGGCGCTTGTTGCCGCCCCTCACCCTCATTTGTTTGTCGCGTCCGACACGCGTAACCGCGAGCCGGCCGGACGCGACGTCAGAGCCGCCTTACGGTTGGGGTTTTGTGGCGGGTGAGGAGGAGTTCGGTGAGGGCCCACACTAAGGCATCAAGCCGGTCGGGGGATTTGCCGTTGCTGAGGCCGTCGGTGGCGAAGTCGCACATCTGGCGTTCGAGTTCGGGGAAGGTGCCGTAGTGGGCGACGCGGCCTTCGGCGTAGAGTTGGGCGACGGGTTCGGCGCGCACCCATTTGCCACGGGTTGCGTAGACTTTGGTGACGGGCACGTTGGGATCGACTTGCTGGATGATGGCGACGACGAGGTCGCCGCCCTGGTTGACTTCGGCGACGAGCTTGTCGGCCTCGAAATCTTTGTAGGCTTGGACGGCGGCGCGGGCCCAGGTGTCGGGTGTGCGGCCTTGGATGGTGCGATCGGCTAAAACGATGGCGCGGCCATCGATGCTGAGACCGGCGACGATGATGCCGCAACTGTCGGAGCCGGCGGTGGAGGTGACGGGCGGATCAACGGCGACGACGATTCGTCTGCATGTTTGCGCGCTCGCCGCGCGTGGCCACGTCGGCGCCGGACGCGCCGAGTGTCGCTTCGCGTTGGGAAAGAGCGGTATTTGTTGCTTTGGGCTCGATACGGTTCTGGTCGATCCAGGTGCGGCGCCAGAGGCCGTGCAGGCGTTCGTCGACGATTTCGCCGTCGAGTTCCTGGCGGCCGATGACGGTGCCGCCGTAGCGTTTCTGCATGTCGGCGTAGAAAGCCGGCGCGAGATTTTGCGCGTTGTCGGCGGTGCGGGCGCGGCTGGTGACGGTTTGTGGGTCGGCCATCAGCTTCTTGAGAAAGCGTGTGCCTTTGGGCGTGGTGGTGACGCAGACCTGCGGGCAATCGCCAAGGCGCATGGTGAATTGCAAGGTATCCCAGGCGCGTTCGGCTGCGCGCCATTTGGTGAGCTCGTCGCACCAGGCGGTGTCGAACTGGGGGCCGCGGAAGGTTTCTGGATCATCGGCGCCGAACATCTGCGCGATGGTGCCGTTGGGCCAGATAAGTTGGTTGCGCGAGACTTCGTAGTGCGGGCGTTCGTGGGGCGCGTGCACGCTCATCAGACCGGAGACGCCTTCGATCATAATGTCGCGCACTTGGGAGATGGTGCGGCCGACAAGCGCGATGCGGTGCGCGCGGACCTCGGTTAGGCCGGGGATACCGAGCGCGCGGGCGCGGATCCATTCCGCACCGGCGCGGGTTTTGCCGGAACCGCGGCCGCCGAGCACGAGCCAGGTGCGCCAGGGCGCGCCATCAGCGAGCGAGATGGGCGGCAGCTGGTCGTCGCGCGCCCAGATCATCCAATCGTAGGCAAAGCGAATGAGCGTGTCGGGATCAAGTGCTTGCAGGATTGCCTGACGCTGCGCCTTCGGACGTTTCGATAAGGCGCGAAAGACGGTCGCCAAGTTCGCGCCGGACTCGGTCCGCCTCGTCGGCAAGCTGAGTGGCGGCGACGCTGGCGGATTTGGCGGCGGCGCCGCGGAGGTGGGGTCCTGGCTGAGGCGCATTACCGTACTCACTGACGAGTTCGAGGTTCTTGATGATGAGGCTGATGGCGCGTTGATCGCGTTCGGCATCGGCGGCGGAGACTTGTTTCCCGCGCTTCTTGTTGCTCGCCGTGAGTTCTTTGGCGAAGCGGTTCTCAAGAATTGCGAGCTTGGTTTCGATGACTACAGTCAGCCGGGCGACGAAGGCGCGGCGCGTGGCGATGGGGGGCAGGCGTTTGGATTTTGCAGGTTGAGCACGCACAAGATCAGCGGCGGAGGCTTCAGCGGGATCATCATCTTCCGAAACAGCGTCGGGGACGAGCTTGTCGAGTTGGCGGCGCGGATCGGTGGCGCCGAAGCGTGGTGTCCAGCCGAGGTCGTTGCGAGTTTTGGTCAGTTGCTGCTTGGTGATGCCGAATTGAAGGCAGATTTGAGCGATGGGGATATGGTGGTTGTCGTAGACACGGCGAACCTCCTCCCAAACGATGGTGTCTGTGGGCATGGGGATCTCGGGGATGTGAGCGGTGGGGGACTGCCGTTGGGCTGCCATCGCCGGTGGCGGCGGATAGCGATCGCGGAAGGGTGTGCTTGTCCGCCCGACACAGCTTGGCCCTTTGTCTGGAGCAAGTGCCAAGGTCTGGCGGGTGGGTGAAAGCGGCGGCGGCTATGAACCGTTGAGCGGCGTTTCACACAGGTGCCGGGTTATAGCAGAAATGTAGCACACAAGGGTGACGGGGGAATTATGAGGTGATTACCTAGGGGGCATTAAGCATGGGCTTTTGGAGCTGCGGCCCGGAATACGGGGTTTTCTGGTTGGCGTGTGTTTAAAAAGCACGACTTGGCGTGGAACAAACATCAAACATTGCGGTTTGGATTCCCGCGGTTTGGACCATGCGAGCACACTGATGCCGAAAGTTCTTGAAAATAATCTGGATTTGTATCCGGCAGGGCGATCCGGACAGCGGGAACGCAAAAAGCCTGGATGATCTTCAGAAACGAAGATCACCCAGGCCCATCGCCGTGCTGACAGGACACGGCGCGGCTGCGAATTGTTGCCGCCCGCCGGAGGTTCGCTAAGGCAATAGACACCCGCTCACGCTTCAGCGTTGTGTATGGGGTGAGCGCCGGGGCCGCCACGGCGCGAATTCGTGCCGTTGACAAAATGTAGCGCGGCTGCGGGTAGCGCATCAGCTATCGAGAAAGGTGATCAACGGCGGACCGTGCGCGCATCAACACCGAGCATGGCGGAGGCGGCTTCCTGCGTCAGCTCGTTGCGCTCGCGATAGGCTTTGACCCAGACGTGCCACACAGTGCACCCAACCATTGTAAGTCTGACTGACGGCACGAGCGGGTGTGCGCCGCCGCCAGATTATCGTCTTACTGTCAAGGCCAAGCTGTGACCTTGAGCGCAATGCTGCCTCCCAATAGCGTGGTGTACGGCTGAACGCCAGAGGGCGTGAGCCGCCGTGTGATCGCGCCCCATTTTGAGCGCCAGGACGGATTGCAGACCGATTGCAGTCGAATGCCAGGCAGGGCCCCGACAGCGGCCCGGCAGCCCGGCACAGAGCAGCTTTTTTCGTGCGGGTTTTGCGGAGGCAGTCTCCTTGCGGGGTGGGGCAGTGCGGGGCGGGCGCGGTCGGTGGCGAAAGCCCGCACGTCGCGTGGGTGTTCAGTCGTGGGAGCGACGCCGGGTTAACGTGTGAAGGGAAAGCTCATGACGCAAGACGTGACCGGAGACGGCGGAAAAACCGCGGCCAAAAAGGAATGGGCCAAGCGGATCGCCGACTACCGCACTGCGCACGGGCTGTCGCAAGAAGACCTTGCCGAGCGGCTGGATGTCGATCACACGACGATCAGCCGCTGGGAGCGTGGACGCGACGCGCCGAGCCGGAAGATGCAACAGAAATTGAAGGCGCTGGTCGAGACCCGGCTGACAACGGTGGACCGGGCGCTGCGCGATCTGATCGATTTCACAGGCGATATCGCCGTGCTGCTCGACAAGGACTACCGGCTGGTGCGTGCGTCGGCGGCGCACCAGAAGCTGCTCAATTATGATCAGGCCGATGTGATCGGCGAGCAGTTTCCGTTCTGGACAGAAAATATGTTCGCCATCATGGCGCACGCCGGCGGGCCGCAGGGCTGGTGGGACAACGGCATCTACCGCATGGACTTCATGAGTTTGCGCAAGGCTGGCGAACGGGCAAACAACCGCACCGACATCGTCAGCCAAGTGCGCACCGTCACTGTCCGCGACAGCATGGGGGAGGTGTATCGGTACGCGCTGACCAAGACGATGGCGCATGGGCTTTATCGTGCGTTGCCGCCGAAGCTGATGACGTTTGAGGAGGCTGTGTAGGGGGTAGGCCGCAGCGATGCGGGGACGCCGGATATCTCCCCTCGTCATCCCGGCGAAGGCCGGGGCCCACGGCAGTGATAACCTTTCGCTGCACATTTGCCGCTGAAGACTCTCACTCGCTCGCACAATTGTAGACTTTCCAACCACACAACGACGAAGCCAATTTCCAAGTTGCCGTGGGTCCCGGCCTTCGCCGGGATGACGAAAAAAAGAGAGCCCGAGAGTTCAACATCGGTTGCTGCGGGCAAACGTGTTGGGTCGCGGCTCGAAACGCTTGACCCGACCGACATCGACGCCCAACCACGCTGACAATCGCTGGCTTGCCGTGGGTCCCGGCCTTCGCCGGGATGACGAAAAAAAGAGACCCCGAGAGTTCAACACCGGTTGCTGCGGGTAACCTTGTCGGGTCGTGGCTCGAAACGCTTGACCCGACCGACATCGACGCTCAACCACGCTGACAATCACTGACTTGCCGTGGGTCCCGGCCTTCGCCGGGATGACGAAAAGAAGAGAGCCCGAGAGTTCAACATCGGTTGCTGCGGGCAAACGTGTTGGGTCGCGGCTCGAAACGCTTGACCCGACCGACATCGACGCCCAACCACGCTGACAATTGCTGACTTGCCGTGGGTCCCCGGCCTTCGCCGGGATGACGAAAAAAATGAGCCCGAGAGTTCAACACCGGTTGCTGCGGGCAACCTTGTCGGGTCGCGGCTCGAAACGCTTGACCCAACCGACATCGACGCTCAACCACGCTGACAATCGCTGACTTGCCGTGGGTCCCGGCCTTCGCCGGGATGACGCATGATGAGAACGCTCGACCGGCGTGCCATCTCGCCACGGGGGCAGCCCCAAGGGGCTGACCCCGTGTTGCTAACTCCGCCGCCCGAACAAGCGTTCGATGTCGGTAAGCTTGAGTTCGACGTAGGTGGGACGGCCGTGGTTGCATTGGCCCGAAAAGGGTGTCGCTTCCATCTCGCGCAACAACGCGTTCATTTCGGGGGCGGTGAGGCGGCGGCCAGCGCGAACGCTGCCGTGACAGGCCATGCGTGAGGCGACAGCTTCAAGGCGGTCTTTGAGGGCTGACTTGCCACGGTCGGCAGCGATGTCGCGAGCGAGGTCTTTGACCAGGCCTGCGATGTCGGTCTGCCCCAGCAGCGCTGGCGTTTCGCGCACGACAACGGCCTCGGCGCCGAACGCTTCAAGCGACAAGCCCAGCTCGGCAAGCTCGGGGGCGGCGTCTTCGAGGGCTGAGACTTCGTGCGGCTCAAGCGTGACGACTTCCGGAATGAGCAGGCCCTGGCGGGTGACGCCGCCGGTGGTGAGGGCTGCCTTCATGCGCTCATAGACGAGGCGTTCGTGGGCTGCGTGCTGATCGACAATGATCACGGAGCCGCGCGTTTGCGCGACGATGTAGGTTTCATGCAATTGCGCGCGGGCAGCGCCAAGCGGACGGTCAAGCAGTTCGGGCTCCGGCAGGGCGAGACCGGCATGGGCATCGGCACTTGGATGATCGAGACCATGGAGCAGGCCAGCAAGTGGCGCCTGCATGGCCTCGCCAAAACCGGCGGGGGCGTATCCGGTCATCGGCAGCGGTGGTGACCAGCTGCGGGGTGGCGCGGCGTTACTCGCCACACTGCGTGCGAGGGCTTCGACCGTTTGCTGGCCGCCAAAAACCGACGCCCGGTGACCCGCCTCTTCAAGTGCACGGCGCACGCCGTTGATGACCAGCGCACGGATCTCGCCGCCTTCGCGAAAGCGCACTTCGGATTTCGCCGGATGGACGTTGACGTCGACACTGTCCGGCGGCACGTCAACGAAGAGGGCGAACACGGGATGGCGGCCCTTGGGGACCAGATCGCCGTAGGCGGCGCGGATGGCGCCAAGCAACAGCTTGTCCCGTACGGGGCGGCCGTTGACGAACAGGAACTGCTGGGCGGCGTCGTTGCGATGCAAGGTGGGGAGGGCGGCAAAGCCGGACACTTCGAACGGGCCGCGCTGGCCGGCGATCTTGAGTGCATCGTCGAGAAACTCGCGGCCCATGATGCGGGCGAGACGCTGCAGCTGGCCATCGGCGCCGGGCACTTGTGCTGGATAGCGGATGGCCGCCTTGTCATCGGTGGCGAGTTCGAAGGCGACAGTGGGGTGCGCCATGGCGAGGCGCTTGACGACTTCGCCGATGGCCTGCGTTTCGGCGCGCTCGGAGCGCATGAATTTGAGCCGCGCGGGGGTGGCTGAAAACAGCTCGCGCACTTCGACGATGGTGCCGGGATTGAGGGCGGCAGGGGTGATGGCATTTTTGGTGCCGCAATCGACGACAAGGGCGAGCGGCTCGCCATCCGCTGTGCGCGACGAGATTGTCAGCCGTGCGATGGAGCCGATGGACGGCAATGCTTCGCCACGAAAGCCCAAGGTGGCGATGTTGAAGAGATCATCGTCGCTGAGTTTGGAGGTGGCGTGGCGCTCAACGGCAAGCGCCAGATCCGCGCGGCCCATGCCGGAGCCGTTGTCGGTGATGCGCAGCATAGAGAGCCCGCCGCCGACACAAGCGATCTCGATCGCGGTAGCACCGGCATCGAGCGCATTTTCGACCAGCTCTTTGACGACACTGGCCGGCCGCTCGATCACCTCACCGGCGGCGATGCGGTTGACCGTTTCGGGCGCGAGTTGGCGGATGAGCATGGCAGGGCGATGTAGCAGCTTTAACACGCGGCCCGCTATTGTTTTACGGCGGCGGCGGTCTCAGCCGCGAGCGTCAGGTGCTGCGCCTCAAGATAGGTGTTGAGCGCTTTGCCCATCGCCTCACCATAAGCGTAGTTGAGCACGCGCTCGCCTTCCGCACCGTCGCAGGGCTCCGTCTCAGCAGTCATGGCACCTTTGGCGATCAGGTGCCGGCCGGCCTCACGCACGGCTCTCCGGTTGCGTTCGCCGATCGCATCCGCGAGGTCCACAGGCGACATCCCTTCACCCGGCTCGCGCTGCAGGAGCAGATGCTCGAGCATGCGCGCTTGCAGCCGCTGCAAGGGATGGGGCTCGCCGGGCGCGCGCGTGTTGTCGATCCATTGGGCAACGTATACGGCCACGTTCTTTCTGAAGACTGCGTCTTCCGCCGCCCACCGATCGAGCATCTCTCTGGAGATGGGGGACAGAAGCTCTCTCAAAGAGCGATCAATGGGAGACTGCGTGGTCATGTCAGCGCCTCATCGCGAGCAACGCACAGCACGGACACAGAGGAACCATACAAGCGCCGCCGCTCAAAGAGCGGTTGTTCGGTTTTCAGTGGATGAGAGCAGCGACGGCACGCATTGTGGCCGCACCTGTGGCCGCGGATGCCACCGGATCGCGTGCCGCGGCAGGGTTGCCCGCCGGATGGCGGCCTCCACCGAGGTCAACGGCCTCTGCAGTGCGTCTGCGGGCCATTTGGACGTGCGGACAGTGACAATCCCACCGGCGCGCGTCTACATTCGCGCGGTGGCGCACCGCCACGGCAGGCGACGGCGCCGAGCAGCGCACCGGGGCATCCATGGCAGATACATTCGACTACGTGATTGTGGGCGCGGGCTCGGCGGGCTGTGTGCTGGCCGCCAAGCTCACCGAAGACCCGGGCGTCACTGTGTGTGTACTGGAGGCCGGCCCGCGGGACTGGCACCCCTTCATCCACATCCCCGCCGGCTTCATCAAGACGTTCTACAACAAGTCCGTGAACTGGGGATACTCCATGGAGCCGAGCGAGTGGACCGGTGGGCGCCGGGTCTACGCGCCGCGCGGCAAAACCTTGGGTGGCTCCAGCTCTATCAATGGCCATGTCTACAATCGTGGGCAACGGCTCGACTATGAAACCTGGTCGCAGTTCGGCAATCGCGGCTGGGGCTATGCCGATGTGCTGCCCTACTTCAAATCGCTCGAACAACGCATCGGCGCGGCTGATCCAAAATACCGCGGCACTGGCGGAGCCATGAAAGTCACCGATATCGATTGGATTCATCCGCTCTGTGAAGCCTTCATCGAAGGCGCGCAGACGTTGGGCATTCCACGCAACCCCGACTACAACGGCGCCATCCAGGAGGGCGTCTCCTACGCGCAGCGCACCATCCATAACGGCCGCCGCGTCAGCGCTGCCACGTCTTTTCTGCATCCTGCCATGAAGCGGCCAAACCTCACCGTGCGCACCAGCGTGCACGCCACGGAGATTTTGTTCGAGGGCAAACGCGCGACAGGCATCCGCTATCTTAAGGGCGGCAAGGGCGGTCCCGGCGTGGATGTCAATGCGCGGCGCGAAGTGATCCTCGCCGGCGGCACCTATAACTCGCCGCAATTGTTGCAACTGTCCGGCATCGGCGCGCCGGATTTGCTCAAGCGACACAATGTCCCTGTCCGTCACGCGCTCATCGGCGTCGGCGAAAATCTGAAAGACCACTATGCGCCACGCTTTGTGGCGCGCGTGAAAAACGCGTCCACCATCAACGAGCTTGCGCACGGCATTCCGCTGGCGAAGGAAATCGCCAAGTACCTCACGACCCGCAAAGGCATCCTCTCCATCTCGCCGACGCTGGTCTATTGCTTCTGGCATTCCGAGCCTGGCCTCGCGTCGTCTGATCTGCAGCTCACCTTCACGCCCGCCAGCTACAAGGAGGGCGTGCAGGGGCAGCTGGAGAATCTGCCCGGTATGACGTGCGCGTCGTGGCAGCAACGGCCCGATAGCCGCGGCTACGTGCACATCCGCTCGGCCGACCCGTGCGAGCCGCCGCTGATCCAGCCCAACTATCTTGCAGAAGAAAGCGATCGCCGCGTGCTGCTCGCCGGCATGAAACTGGCCCGCAATCTGCTTAAAACGAAACCGCTGGCGCCGTTCTACGACTATGAGGATTATCCCGGCCCGAATTGCCAGAGCGACGACGAACTGATGGCGGCTGCAAAAGAGCGCGGCACCACCACGTTCCATCCCTCCGGCACCTGCCGCATGGGGCCGGCCCATGACCCACAATCCGTCGTCGACGATCAACTGCGGGTGCGGGGCGTGCAAGGTCTGCGCGTCATCGATGCCTCGGTGATGCCCACCATGCTCTCCGCCAACCTCAACGCCG
Source organism: uncultured Alphaproteobacteria bacterium (assembly GCA_963847145.1). Classification (GTDB taxonomy): domain Bacteria; phylum Pseudomonadota; class Alphaproteobacteria; order Rhizobiales; family Hyphomicrobiaceae; genus JABFRJ01. The sequence continues at coordinate 336,332 of CAWJYN010000004.1, read as the reverse complement.
CCACCCTGATGATTGCCGCCAAAGGCGCAGACATGCTGCTCGGCAAACAGGCGTTGGAGCCAGAACGGTTGGAGGTGGTGTGAGGGCGTAGGGCGGACAAGGGCGTATTAGCCCCATCATGCACCTCTGAGTAACGCCAAGTGGCTGTGGCGTAGATCGTTGAAAGCGCGTAGCAAACCGTTGTCGAGACGAGCGTGCTTGCGTCGCAACGGAACGCCACAGCCATGAACGACTTAACACCGCTTCGCTTCGATCTGCCAGCCGTTGCCCGTAAGAAGCTCACAGTCGATTTTGACGGCGGCAACCAGTCGTCGGATGCGGGCGTGCTGTTGCTGCGGGCTGCTGAACAGAAGGTCGGCGTGATCGGCCGCATGCGGCGGCGCTGCCCGACCGGCGCGATGCCACGCGCATTCGCCACCGCTCTCGCCGAGATCATCGGTGCGCGCGTGTTCGGTATCTGCTGAGGGCTATGAGGATGCCATCGATCACGATCGTTTGCGGCATCATCCGGCGCTGAAGATGGCTGTTGCCGCTGTCCTGAAAGCGGCGCGCCGCTTGCCTCGCAATCCACCATCAGCCGCTTTGAGAATGCGCCGACGAAACGACGCGCGCGGTTGGCCTGTGCCCTCGTCGATCAGTTCGCCACGCGTGTGACCCCGTCGCAGCGCGATATCTTTGACATCGACGACACCTTCGACGCCGCTTATGCGGGCAGCAACTACGTTCTGGAATGCGCACCACGACGAGCGCGGCTTCGCGCCGATGCACGTTTATCACGCTGGCAGTGCTTGCCCGTGGCGACCATCCTGCGGCCAGCGAAACGCCGGGCGGCATCGAGTGCGCACCGTCATCAAGCATCTGACGACGCGTATTCGAGGCCTGGAACCGTTCGCGTCAAATAAAGCCGAATATCGTCTGGCGCGGCGACAGCCACTATGGCCGCGCCGAAGCTATGGATTGGTGCGATGCCAACGCGTTGGTTACATCTTCGGCTTCGCCGGCAACAGCGTGCTCGACACCAGGTCGCTGACACCGTCGCGCTCATCTGCGCTTCTGGCATGCGATCTCCGATCAACCCAAATTGCGCTGCTACAAAGCGATTGAATACCAAGCAGGAAGTTGGTTCCGCCGCGCCGCATCATCGCTGCGTATCGAAGTCTCGCTGCAGCCAGACCCTCAGCCCAACGCATCCGAACGGCATGCGTCAGTCGACCGATGTTCGCTATGTTGTGACGTCGCTCGATGGCGATGCCGAGCGGCTCTACGAAGGCGTCTACTGCCAGCGGGCACCTAACCTCCGCCAGGCTGCTGTAGAGCGCCTGCCGAAATTCGCGTCCCGCTTGCGACGGCGGATGGCGCTACGCTTATCCGCCCTACAATTCATTCCGGGGAACCCTATGCCCGTTTATCGACGCACATATCGTCCAGGTGGGTGCTGGTTCTTCACTGTCAATCTTGCTGATCGCCGAAAACAGACGTTGGTTGAGAATATTGCTGTGCTGATGTCGGCGATACGGCTCGTGAAACGGCAACGGCCATTTCGTCTCAACACACTTGTCGTTCTGCCGGATCATTTGCACACGATATGGGAGTTGCCGGATGGCGATACGGATTTTCCGGGAAGGTGGCGTGCGATCAAAAAACGCTTTTCCCGCGCAATGCCCGCAATCGAAAACCGGTCGCCTGTCCAAGTCGCTCGTTCCGAGCGCAACATTTGGCAGCGCCGGTACTGGGAGCACCTTATTCGCGACGAGGACGAATATCGAGGCTATGTTGACTACTGCTACTACAATCCCGTGAAACACGGTCTGGTCGCTGCAGTACGCGATTGGCCGCATTCAACGTATCACCGAGACGTCCGTGCAGGCATCTACTCCAAGGACTTCGATATCCGCTTAGATTGCAAAGGCGTTTTCGGAGAGCACAAAAACGACCTGTAGGGCGGATCAGGGCGTCCGTCACGCCCGCCATCCGCCGTTCAGCGGGGGCTATCGACTGGTCACCATCACCGGATCACAGCTGTAGGATGCGGATCGATGTGCCGCCCCCCCCCCTCACATCTCCACCTTCCGCGCGGCCATCGGCACGCCGTCGGGGGCTTCGCTGCCGGCTTTGTACATGAAGCTGGCGACGCCCGTAGCGCACAGCGTGGCATCGGGCGTTCCATCGTCGAGCCACACTTCGCCCTTGCACGTTGCTACGCGTCCGTTGACGTCGAGCACCCAACCCTTGGCAACCAAGACGCCCGACTTGGCCGGTGCCAAATAGGTGAGCTGCAACGTGATGGTCACCGATAGCCGCGTCCGCCCTGGCGTGCTGCAAAAGGCCACCGCATGCCCGAACGCCGCGTCCAGCATCGCCGCATAGATGCCGCCATGGACCATGCCGTGGCTGTTGTCGTGGCGGCCGTCGATCGCCAGTGAGATTTCGGCATAACGCTCGGCCCACACTTTGGTTTCATAGCCGACGGTGCGGCGGAAGCCATGAATTGGACGTCCCAGATTGGGCTTTGCGGCGCCGCTTTCGCGCGGCGGCTGCGGAGCATCTGTCATTGCTGCCTTCAATCTGTTAGGCGACGTGTCGCTGTTCTTCCATAACCGAGACATCGCCGCTATGAAAGCCACGCCCGTCACGGCCGCTCCCATTCCGCCAGTGCACCTTGCGGCGCTGAAAGCCATTGCCGGTCCCGGCGGATTTCTTGAAACCGAGGCCGACACGCGCGCCTACTGCCAGAGCTGGCGCTACAGCTACGTGGGCACCACCCCGCTGGTGTTGCGCCCCAAAACCACTGACGAAGTGGCACAGCTCGTACGCTATTGCGCCACGCACAAGATCGCCATGGTCCCGCAAGGTGGCAACACAGGGCTGACGTTTGGCGGCCAGCCCCGCGACACCATGAGCGAAGTCGTCATCACCACCGAGCGCATGACGACCATCCGCGCCACCGATCTCGGCAACGACACGATCACCGTCGACGCCGGCGTCGTGCTGCAAACGATCCAGGAGGCCGCGGCGAAAGCCAACCGCCTGTTCCCGCTCAGCCTCGGCGCGCAAGGCTCGTGCCGCATCGGTGGCAATATCTCCACCAACGCCGGCGGCGTGCAGGTGCTCCGCTATGGCAACACGCGCAACCTGGTGCTCGGTCTCGAAGTGGTGCTGCCGGATGGCCGCATCTGGGACGGCTTGCGTGGCCTGCGCAAGGACAACACCGGGTACGACGTGAAGCAACTCTTCATCGGCGGCGAAGGCACGCTCGGCATCATCACCGGCGCTGTGTTGAAACTTTTCCCGTTGCCCACGGCTTCTGAAACTGCGTGGATCGCAGTGGAAAGCCCGGCGAAAAGCGTTGAACTCCTCGGCCACCTGAAAGCCCGCCTTGGCGACGCCATCTCAGCCTTCGAACTCATCTGCCATGCCATCGTGCAGTTCACCGTGGAAGGCGTGACTGGCAACGAATACCCGATGCGCGATGCCCACCCCTGGTACGTGCTGATGGACGTGACCAGCCAGGGCGCGCCGGGCTCGCTCGCTGATCCGCTGTCGGAAGCGCTCGCGTCGGCGGCGGAGGCCGGTCTCATCACCGACGCAGTCCTCTGCAGCTCATCGCAACAAGCCCGCAAACTGTGGAAGTTGCGCGAGGACATGGCCGAAGGCCAGCGCGCCGTCGGCGGCTCGATCAGCCACGATATCTCAGTACCGGTTTCCGATATTGCCGCTTTTGTCGCCGAAGCCGACGCGGCGATGGAACAGGCCTATCCCGGCATCCGTCACTGCTGCTTTGGTCACGTCGGCGATGGCAACCTGCATTACAATCCCGTGCGGCCTGAAGGCTGGACGCAGGAGCGCTACATGCAGGAGTACGACGCCATCAATCGCATCGTGCACGATGTCGTCGTCAAGCACCGCGGCTCGATTAGCGCCGAGCATGGCATCGGCCGCATCCGCTTGGCTGAAAATCATCACTACAAGAGCGCGATCGAAATCGACATGCTCCGCGCGGTCAAACGCGCTTTCGATCCCCACAACCTCATGAACCCCGGCAAGCTGGTGGCGATGTGATGAGCGGATAGGGGCGGACTGACAGATCTAAGCGCTACTCAGCCGTACCCGCGTCAATTGCTTGGCGAGTTCGACGGCGGGTTGATCGAAGGCGTCGATGCCGAGCAAGGACGCCGCAAGAATGGTCTCGATCATGAAGTGCATCAGCAGCGCGCCGAGCGCTGCTTCGTCGAGCTTCGGGATATCGATGATGCGCACCGGGCGCCGGGCTCGGGTCAACGCTTCGGGCACGGCGTGCGCTTGGGCTGCCACCAGATCGCCGATGGTGCGGCCGCCCATGAAACCGATGCCGGCCTGCGTGGCAAGCGCCGCGTCGAGCTTGGGCTCGGTGGGATCGTTGGCGACGCGGATGATGGAGATCAGATGATCGTGCGGGCCATCCATGAACAGTTGCAACTGGCTGTGCTGATCGAGCGGGCCGAGGCAGGCGAGCGGCGTGGTGCCTTTGCCGGACTTGCCGAGGCTTTCAGCCCACAACTGCACGAACCAATCGGCAAAGCGGCCCAGGCGATCGGAGTACGGCATCATCACTTGTGTTCTGATTCCGTGCGCTTCACTGAGGCTGATGGCGACGGCGGCGCCGATGGCGGGGGCAAACGTGCGCGGATGTTCGGCTGAGCGGAGGCTCGCGACGACGCTGCCAGCCCCACGGCGCAAGGCGCGCACATCGACACCGCGCGCCAGCGCCGGCAGCAAACCGACGTTGGTCAAAACTGAAAAGCGGCCGCCGATGCCGGTGTGATGGTCGAGCATGGGAATGCTGTGGGCTGTGAACAACGCACGCAAGCCGTTGGCTATGCCGGGCTTGGCGGGTTCGGTGACGCCGAGGAACAATTCTGGGATGCGCTGCGCAAGACCGGCGGCTTTCACGGCAGCCAACGCGGCGATTGTTTGTGCCAAGGTCTCGACCGTGCCGCCGGATTTGGAAATGACGATGAAGCGCGTGGTGGCGAGATCGAGCGAGGCAAGCGCGCCGGCTAACGTCGCGCCATCGAGATTGTCGTAGAAGCGCGTGCGCGGGCGTTTGCGTTCGCGTTCGCCTTTGGCGCGGCCGCCATAACCGGGAATATTCCAGCCGGCGAATTGCGCGAGGGTTTGCCCGCCGAGACCGGAGCCGCCGGTCCCGAAGAAGACGAGGGTGCTGGCACCTTGCGACACACGTTCGAGCGCGACTTCAGCCAGCGCAATGTCGGCTGCGTCGTCGGGCAAACGCAGCAGCGGCATGCGGCCGGTCTGCAGATCGGATTGCAGCGCGCTGAGGGGCACGGCGAGTTTGTCGAGCGCGCTGGTGAGCGTCGCCGGAGCGAGGCCACGGTCGCCGATGGCTGCGGCCAGACAGCCGCCGATGGTGTGCAAATAGAGCGGTGCCAATGGGGCAGCAGCAGTCATGGCAACGGTTCCCCGGACTTGACCTGGCGTGGTCGCGACGGTGCTGAGCATACACGCCGCAGCCTCCCTCGCCAATTCGTGTTGCGCCGACAAGAGAGCGGCGCACGTGGGTGTGTGCGAGGCCTGGGAAATGGGGCGCGATGATGACGGGGGCAGAGCAAACTATGGACGGCAACGCCAGCAGCGCCTGCCGGAGTTTGTCTCACCTCTCTGGGCCAGCGCTGCCCTGGTCATGGGCGGCGACGCGAACTTGGTCACACCCGTATCCTTGCTCATCATGGCCAGCCCTGGACGCTTTTGGCTCGTCCGATGCGACCGTGACGGCAGCAGTTCTGGCAAATAAGGCGCTCCCGGCACGGGAGTCCGGGTTTTTGTTCGGATGGCCGCAAGCGATCATCTCTGCTATGTTCGGGATGAACACTGCGAGGCACCCATGCCCACTGCCGACCTTCTCGATCGCATCACTTCGGACCCGGAGGTCTGCGGTGGCCGCCCCTGTGTGCGCGGGATGCGTATCCGGGCCAGCGACATTCTGGAGATGCTGGGGCTGGGCGTGAGCCAGGCAGACATTCTCAAAGACTTTCCTGACCTTGTGGACGACGACATCAAGGCTTGCCTGCTGCTGGCCGCACGCCGTCTCGATGTGCCGCGCGTCGCCGCATGATCGTCTGGCTGGACGCCCAGCTGCCGCCAGCGCTAGCGGACTGGATGCGGGCCGAGTTCGGGGTAGAGGCTTTCTCGCTGAAGGCGCTTGGCCTGCGTGATGCCAAGGATCGCGATATTTTTGCTGCTGCGCGAAACGCGGGCGTCATGCTGATCAGCAAGGACAGCGACTTTGTTGATCTGGTACAGCGCCACGGCGCACCGCCGCAACTCATCTGGCTTACCTGTGGAAACGTCACAAATGCACGATTGAAAGTGGTGCTGGCGGGGGCTTGGCCACGGGTCACGGCAATGCTTGCGGCGGGCGAGGCGGTTGTGGAGTTGGGGGATTGAGGGAACGTTACGCACCCTAGTCCCGATGCGGTAGCTTGGTTAGTTTTTAGGGGCTAAGCGTCCGGGCGACACGGAAGCCTATGTTCTTGTCAAGAAGCTCGGGATGGGTCTTGTCGCGATGAGCGGAACGGAGAACCGGCGGATAGCTATTCCAGGATCCGCCACGCAAAACGCGAGACGTCTTGTCATAAGCGTCTTCACACCACTGCCAGACATTACCGTGCATATCATAGAGGCCAAATGCATTCGGTCTGAAAGACCCAACGGGCGCCGTCTGGGTATTGTCCCATTTGCTGCCGCAACCATCGCAATTGGCGCTGTTTGTGCCGATGATGTCATTGTTCCAGGAGTACGCTGTCACGGTGCCGGCGCGCGCTGAGTATTCCCACTCAAGGTCGCTCAGGAGTCGGTAGGTCTTGCCGGTCTTCTTCGACTGCCATGCAGCATACTCTTTGGCATCATTCCATGACACGTTAATAACCGGTCGATTACCCTTACCCCAGCCTTGATGACTTGGAGTTTTGTTGCTCGCGCAGCCGCCGCCCGCGATGCAGGCATCCCACTCATCAAGCGTCACTGTGAATTTGCTAGCGGCGAACGGCTTAGCGATCACAATTTTTTCTGACCTATGCCCTCGCCCATCACGCCATCGCCCGCCGGCACAACCACCGTCTCGGGGCACACGTCAGCGCAATCACGGAAACTCTGGCCCGAACCATATCCACCCCCCGAAATAAGTTGCGGCGATTGGGATGTTGGTCGTGCCGACGTCCCCCAAGTTGCCAACATTTCTTCATCAGTGAGACCAGCCTTTGTCGATTGCGACCACGGCACCAACCCCATCTGGTTCGCTACCACGCCACCACCGAGCAGCAGCGCCACCACGGCACCCGCCGCAATCTTGCCCCACGGCTTCGGCGTGCTTTTGCTGTGGCGCAGCGCGGCGATGGCGGCCGCCAGGTCACCCACGTCGCGTCCAAGCTTCTCGTGCACCACGTCGTGCTTCTGGTGCTGCACGAGTTCATGGATGTCGTCAGGCAGTTCGGTGGGGCGCGGCAACGGTGCCAGCAATCCGTCGCTGCCGACGCGCACTGGAATCACGACGATGCGGCGCTCTAAAGCCGCGCCGATCTCCTCGCGCACATAGTCGCGTTCGCCAGCCGCTGTCTTTGCCGCCAGAATGTCCGTCCATTTACCGCCGATGATGGCGACGAGCACGTCGCACTCTTTCAGTGCCTTCGCCAATTCGTCGTCGAAGCGTTGGCCGGCCAGCAGGTTGTCGACGTCCATGAACATTGCAGTCTTTCCGAACTTGCCAGCGAGGCCATCACGCACCCGTGCCGCGGCCGACGGTTCGTCGTCGCGGCGGTAGCTGATGAAAATTTTACCCGGCATGTCCGCTCCGGTGCCCCGATTGCAATCTGGACTTGATACCGGGCAGCGACTCCAATGTCACGGGCGCGATGGGAGCCGGGCACCGGTGGGGATGAACCTCACACCGGCCAGAGCGCGATGTCGATGACATCGGGTTCGATGGGGACGCTGTCGTCGCGGGGGCCGTCGAATTCCATCCAGCAAAGGCGCACGTGGCAGGTGGCGCTTGTCAGATGGAAGAACGGGCCAGCAGGGCCACCACTGGCTGACGATGGACTGGCGAGCGTGAGGCGTTGGGAGGGAAAGGTGGCCTGCAGGGTTTGGACGCGGGTCCATGGTTTGCCGCTGAAAGGCTCTGCTGGCAGCGGCGGCGGGGCGCTGTCGTGGATGGCGATGCGCAGATGCTGCTGGAGGCAATCGTTGGTGTAGACCGCGAGCCCTTGCGGGAACACACACCAACCGCGCGCGGAAATTTCGGGCGTGATGTCGGTGGGGGCAGCAAGTTGATCGCCCGCTGCGGCGTCGGCCAGATAGAATTGGGCGTAGTCTGAGGCCCACGCAAAGGTCGCGCCGCCGAGATGGCTCATCGATGGGTCTCCCGGAATGCAAAGAGGCAGCCTCATGACGAGGCTGCCCAGTCTTTCATGCCTTGTGATGAGTGACTACGCCTTACTCTGGCTTGGCGGCCTGAAGGGGGGCCGCGCGGCGGGGCGCTTCGCCACCGCGGGGACGGTCGCTCTGCCAGCGGTTGGTGGTGCGGGCATCGGGGCCGCCAGCTGGACCGCGGGGAGCGGGACGTTCTGTGCGGGGAGCCGGACGTTCGGAACGATTTTGGCCGTCGCGATTTTGGCCGTCGCGACTTTGATTGTCGCGGGGACGGTCGTGGCGCGGCTGAGTATCGCGGCGATCGGCTGGTGCGCCGTCACGGGCCGGACGGGGACCGCGGTTGTCACCCCGGTTGTCCCAGGGTTTGCCGGCAGCCGCATGTGGCTTGGCGACGGTGCCGCGATCACCACGGGGTGCATCACCACGCGGTTTGTCGAAACGGCGTTCGCCTTGTGGGCGGGCGTCAGAGCGCGGAGCGGTGTTGCCGGGGCGGTCACCCTGCGGACGATCACCGCGCGGTTTGTCGAAGCGGCGCTCACCGTGTGGGCGGGTATCAGATCGCGGGCCGGCGTTGGCCGAACGGTCGCCATGGGGGCGATCCCCTTGCGGGCGGTCGCCGCGAGGCTTGTCGAAACGGCGCTCGCCTTGTGGACGATCCACACGTGCGCGATCGCCTGGCGGACGGCCACCCTGCGGACGGCCGCGGCCGTCTGAGGCACGGGGAGCGTTGGCACCGGCTTCAACCGGGCGCGGGGCATCGCCATCGTGCCAGGCCGTGCGCGGACGCTCGGCTGGCATATGGCGGCGCTGTGGAACGCGGCCGCGGCCACGCACGAAGTGTGCGCCATCTTCATCGTCGCCGGGACGCTTGGTGGGAATGGGCGGCAGCGAGGCGGTCACTTCAGCGAGACCAGGAATCGCCGGGCCTTGGGTCAGCGGCTTACGCGTCAGCCGTTCGATGTCGCGCAGGAATGTGCGCTCTTCCGGCGCACACAGTGCGATGGCGATGCCGGCGTTGCCAGCGCGCGCGGTGCGGCCGATGCGGTGCACGTAGCTTTCGGGGATGTTTGGCAGGTCGTAGTTCACAACGTGCGTGATGTCGTCGATGTCGATGCCACGGGCGGCGATGTCGGTTGCCACCAGCACGCGGACCTTGCCGGTGCGGAAGCCTTCAAGCGCTGCCTGACGGGCGTTCTGGCTCTTGTTGCCGTGGATGGCGAACGCGCCGACACCACTGGCGCCAAGACCACGCGACACTCGATCGGCGCCGTGCTTGGTGCGTGAGAACACGATCACGCGGCTCATCGCTTCGTTCTTGAGCAAGGCGGCGAGCGCTGCGCGCTTCGACTTGGTATCGACGAAGTAGACCAGCTGTTCGATGCGATCGACGGTTTTGCCGGCGCGGGCGATTTCGACGCGCACGGGATGATGCAGAATTTCGTGCGCGAGGGCGGTGATGTCGGCGGGCATAGTGGCCGAGAACAGCAGCGACTGGCGCACTTTGGGCACTTCTTTCACGATGCGTTTGACATCGCGGATGAAGCCCATATCGAGCATGCGATCGGCTTCGTCGAGCACCAGGAACTGCACCTTTGAAAGGTTGACGTTCTTGGTCGACATCAGATCGAGCAGACGGCCGGGCGTGGCGATCAGAATATCGACGCCGCGGTCCATGGCGCGCACTTGCGGCCGCGAGCCGACGCCGCCAAAAACCACGGTGTGGCGGAGCGTGAGGTTCTTGCCGTAGGTCTCGACGCTCTCGCCGATCTGGATGGCGAGCTCGCGGGTCGGTGCGAGGATCAGCGCGCGGCAATGGCGGGGGGCCACCGGCTCTTTGATCTTCGACAAGGCGTTGAGGATGGGGAGAACAAATGCGGCGGTCTTGCCGGTGCCGGTTTCAGCCAGACCGAGCAGGTCTTTGCCGTTCATGAGCGGCGGGATGGCCTGGGCCTGGATGGGGGTCGGTGTTGTATAACCGGAGGCGACGAGCGCTTTCATCAGCGGCTCTGCGAGGCCCAGATGTGTAAAACCGGGGCTTGCAACGTTAAGATCTGTCACTGGAGATATAGTCCTTCAAGCGCACCAATCGCCTGCCCGGGGCCTCAGCCCTCGTGACAGTGCGGGTGCGTCATGAGCCACCCGGCGCGCGGCCCGATGTGGCATCTGGTTTCAAGGGATTGGCTCGCAAGAAGACGCTTGCAGGCATCGGTCTGGCCTGACCAAGTCCGAGGTAAAGCACCTCATCGCGGCAGGCTGGCATCAGGCGAAGCAGAAGAGCGCGTTGGCGCGCTCGCGAGCAATCTCGCCCTACATGCTTGATTTGACGGGAAATGTCAAAGCCATTTGCAACGCAGCATTGACGCAGGGGACGGCAGACCCGTTCTGCCCTCCCCACGCGCCATGACGCGTGGGGTGCACACGATGACCTGCTCAACCCTTAAGGCTTCTTCACCTGGGGGAAGGTCTGGAACTCTACGTTGTAGAGCTCGCCATCGACCTTTTCGACTTTGCGAACGTAGATGTCTTGGACGATGTCGCGGGTGGCGGGATCGATGGTGATCATGCCGCGCGGGCTCTCGAACGTCATGCCTTTCATGGCTGCGAGCAATGTCTCGCCATCGGCCTTGCCGCCGGTTTTCGCCAGCGCCTTGTAGATCAACGCCATGCCGTCGTAGCCGCCGACGCCCATGAAATTGGCGCGCACTTTCGCTGACGCTTTCATGCCGTCGACGAATTTCTTGTTGAGGTCTGATTTATGCGCCGCCGAGTAGTGGTGCGACGTGATGATGCCCAGCGCCACATCGCCGATGCCGTTGAGAATGTCGTCGTCAGTGATGTCACCGGTGCCGATGAGCTTGACGCCGCTCTTGTCGAGACCGCGCTCGACGAACTGCTTCATGAAGACCGAACCCTGGCCCGAGGGCACAAAGACGAACAGGCCGTCGGGCTTGGCATCGGCGACGCGCTGCAGGAATGGGGCGAAATCCGGGTTGGCCAGCGGCACGCGGATGGCGTCGCTGACTTCGCCGCCAGCCGCCTTGAAGCGCTCGGTGAAACCCTTCTCGATGTCGATCCCGGGCGCGAAGTCGGAGACCAGAGTGATGACCTTCTTGATGCCGTTCTTGGGCGCCCAATCGGCGATGCCGACCACGGTCTGCGTCGTCACCTGGCTGGTGCGGACAATGTAAGGCGAACGATCGGGGATTACGGCAGTGGCAGCCCCCATGACGATCATCGGCACCTTGGCTTCGGTCGCCACGGGCGCGGTGGCCATCGCGAGCGGCGTCAGCCCGAACCCGGCGATGGCAATCACCTTGTCGTTGGTCACCAGCTCGGTGGCGAGGCGTTTGGTGGTGTCGGCGACGTTGCCGTCATCCTTGACGATCAGTTCGATCTTCTTGCCGGCCACCGTGTCGCCGTTGTGCGCCATGTAGAGGCGGACGGCGGCTTCGATCTGGCGGCCGGTCGAGGTGAACGGCCCGGTGAGCGGCAGGATCAGCCCGACTTTGACGGTCTCCTGGGCGTGGGCCGTGCCGGCGGCGAGGATGGCTGCGGCGCCAAGCAAAGCGGTGGCGCGGCGTCTGAATATAGGCAAGCGGATGGTCATGGCAGGTCTCTCCCTCAACCGACGGTGGACTCCGGCGGCTTGCTTTTGATGGCAGGAAGAAGCCGGGAACCGGGGGCGACGTCAATGGGGAATTGGTGGCGGCGACGCGATGGGCAATGGGCAATGGAACGAACGCGCAATGCCTCAGCGAACGATCCCGCCCGCCATTGCCCAGTCACCATTGCCCATTGCCCCCTTCCACGCCATCACACCCACCGGCGCACCTTGGCCTTGTAAGCCAGATACTCTGTGCCAAATTTGGCTGCCAGATAAGTTTCTTCCCGCTCGATGGCGAGCCTGGTGACGGCGGCCATCGCGACCGGTAGCGCGATCAGGAACCACAGTTGATCGAGCGCCAGACCCAGGCCGGCCAAAGCGAGGCTCATGCCGAGATACATGGGATTGCGGGTGAAGCGATAAATGCCGGTGCTAACGATGACCGTTGTCGGCCGGGTCGGCAAAACTGCGGTCCCGGCGCGCTTGAAACCGATCTCGGCGGCAAGGGCAATCGCGCCACCCAAGCATAGCGTGGCAACACCCGCCATTATCGCAGTAAGCCTTACTGCAGCAGGCTCGAACGGCCACGCCGCGAAAAACGACAAAAGCCCGGCAATAAGAGTGGCACTGCCATAGATCGCCGGTGGCCAGATAAACGGGCTCGATGCATCGTTCGGTTTGGACATGGCTGGCCTCTCAGATGCCGGTGGAGCAGCGAGAGTAGCATGAGACAAGCGCTGTTTGTCGGGCCCGCTATTGCGTCCGCGCACACATCGTAAATTCGCCGCCGAGGATGCGGCCGCGAAGGCCGTCAACGAGGGTTGAGACGTGCTGCTCTCCGTAGCTGCCGACGAGATCGGTCAGGGCAGTGTAGAGCGCGGCGTACGCCATCAGCTCTGGCGAGACACCGGCATCGGCACCCTCCTCCCAGGCTTCAAGAATGAATTGCAGCGCGCGCAGACTTTCGTCGCTGCTCTTTTCGAGGCCCAGTCCCGCCATAACCGTCATCCTTCACATCACAACGGACATCCCCAAACGGCGCCAATCTCAAGCGCCGCCGATGGCCGGACAAACCGATGGCAGGTGCCCTAGCACGCCGCGGCGGTGCGGTGCGCACTACAACAATTCACCGTAAACACGCCGGACCGTTGTGGCTTCTTGCGAGACAGGCCGGGCGCAGAAAGCGCTGCTGCACAAGGGGTTAGCGGATTGGTGTGCGCAGGCCGTCAACCCCGCGATTGCGCCCGGCGGTCACGCCGGGGCGAAGGCAGGACCCTTAAAGCGCTTGGCTGGGCGGCCACGTTCGAGCTGATCATGGGCGGCATGCGCCATCTGGCGATCGACGATGGCCGACAGATCACCCTGCAGTTTCAGCAACGCAGCAAGCCGTTTCACAGCCAGCGCCTTGTTGCGATGCTGCGACCGCTCCTCGCGGGCGACGACGGCAAGGCCGCCTCCGCGGCCATGACGAAAACTTAGCAAGAGTGGAACCGATCAAGGTTCACATCCTCGGCGCGGTGGCTTAGGCTTACAGGAACAATTTAAGACAGTACCGCATGACGGGGACGCATGGCGCGCATTTTTATCAGTTATTCCAAGCAATCGCCGGAGCCGACGATGGCGCTGGCGGCGCTGCTCGAGGCGCATGGCCATACCGTCTGGTGGGATACGAGCCTGCAATCGGGGATGGGCTATCGCGCGGCCATCGATCGCGAGCTTGACGCCGCCGATGCCGTGATCGTCATCTGGACGGCGCAGTCGGTCGGGTCGGAGTGGGTGCTGTCGGAGGCCGAGCACGGCCGCCGCCAGAAGAAGCTGGTGACGTTGCGGACGCGTGACGTTGAGATGTGGCTGCTGCCCAAACCATTCGACACGCTGCATACGCTGCTCGCCGATGAACACGCGGCGATTTTGGCGGACCTGAAGCGGTTCACGCCGGGTGGGACGCAAGCTCCGGGCTTGGCACCGTTTGCCAATGCGAGTGCGCCGGCCTCCGCTGACGACCGCCTGTTTGCCGAGGTTGAGAAAGCCGGCACAGCCGAGGCGCTGCAGTTCTATCTCGATGAATTCCCGCAAGGCGCGCATGCGCCGGTGGTGCGGTTTCGCTTGAAGGCAGCACAGGGCCAGCAGGCGCAGCAGGAGTGCGAGGCGGCGGATGCGCATCAGCGTTCGCAAGTCGACCGCCATAGCGCTGAAGGCCGCGTCAAGATCGATGCCAAGATCGGTCACGGCGCTCCTGACGGCTGGTTCAAGCCGGGCGCGGGCAAACAGGAGTGGTTTAAGGATCACGACAACGGGCCGGAGATGGTGGCCGTGCCGGCGGGCGCGTTTGAAATGGGCTCGCGACCCGGCGTGGGCGACGACGACGAACGTCCGCATCGAACGGTCACGATTGCGAAGCCATTCGCAGTCGGCCGTGGCCCAGTCACTCGGGGGCAATTCGCAGCTTTCGTCAACGCCACTGGCCACGACATGAGCGGCGGCGCTTACGGCTGGACCGGCACAGAGTGGAAGTTCGACGCCAAATATTCGTGGAGCAATCCTGGCTTTGCGCAGACGGATGCTCACCCTGTCGTGTGCGTGAATTGGCACGATGCGCAAGCCTACATCAGCTGACTCGACAGTGAGACGCGGCAGACCTATCGCTTTCTCAGCGAAGCTGAGTGGGAGTATGTTTGCCGTGCCGGCGAAACGAAGGCTTATGCGTTTGGCGACGCGATCACGCTTCAGCAAGCCAACTTCGGCGGCACCAAAAAGAGCACGACGGCGGTCGAAAAGTATCCGTCCAACGCGTGGGGCCTCCTCGATACCCATGGCAACGCTTGGGAGTGGTGCGAGGACAACTGGCATCCGGACTATAAGGGTGCGCCGACGGACGGCACTGTATGGCCCGACGGCGATGACAGTCGCCGTGTCCTCCGCGGTGGTTCCTGGTTCGACAATCCGCGAAGCCTCCGCTCGGCCATCCGCTACGGGTACCCCTCCGACTACCGGGTCGACAGCCTCGGCTTCCGTGTCGGGAGGACGCTTACCCCCTAGCTCTTTACCTCTTTACCCCGAGGGTCCAAGGTGCGTAGCACCCTGGCCGCTACGCTTTTCTCAAGGTCGTCAAGCGGAACAACACAATCAGCTTCCGCGTCGCCCACACGCTTGCGCCTAAAATCTGCGCCCCATCCCCACCCGGGCCCAGGCCGCACCCTATCGCGCTCTTGTTGCTTCGTCGCCGCAACAAAAAGGTGTCATCCTTAGAGTACCGCAACGCCATCCGTGATTGCAAAATTCGTCTGCAAAGACACCCTGCATGGGCACCTACTCAGCCGCCGCAATGCCCTCGTGCGCCCGATAATCTGCAGCGAATGCCTGCGCCGCGCGGATATCGTCCAAGTCGTAACGCGCACCTCCGCCGTCATACCACCCGCGATCGGCGCACGACGCTGAAACGCACTTGCGCCCTACGACACCACTCGCCATATTAAAGCACGCAGTAACTGCATCAGCCACGAGCCGGCCATGCCCCTTGACCATCCGCGCATTCAGTCAGACCCAAAGATCATGTTCGGCAAGCCAGTGGTCCGTGGCACGCGTATCACGGTTGAACACATTTTGCGGTGTCTGGCAGCAGGCGAACCCGCCGGCGATATCGTCGCCAATTATCCGCCATTGACGGCCGCTGACATTCTTGCGGCGCAGGCCTTTGCGGCCGACCATCTCGCCCATGAGCACATTTTCGCGGCTGAGTGATGGTTGCGTTTTTCACCGACGAATGCTTTTCTGGCCGCATCATCAGTGCATTGCGCCAAGCGGGGTTTGATGTCGTCCGAACAGCGGATGTGTGTCCCTCGGCCGATGATACATCGTTCTCGCAGCGGCGTTCGCCCAAGGCCGCATCCTGCTGACTGAGGACTACGATTTTGGCGAGTTGTGCGTGCGGCTCGGTTTGCCAACCCGGGGCGTCGTCATCGTCTCGGTGAAGAGGTTGTCCGCTACCAGCCAGGGCGCCCGCGTCACACAGGCACTGACCGCCTTGGGAGATCGAGTGTTGGGTGCGTTTGTCACAATCGAACCCGCGCGCGTCCGATTGCGCCCGCTTCCGCAGGCATCGGGCACCTAGCCACCACCCCGCCCCTTGCTTCCGCCATATTGTTGCATCCCTCTACCGCTATATTGAGGATTCGGTGGGACGTGCGGCGGGCGCCGTGTAAACGGTGCCGTCCAACGCGGGAGCGACGTCGATGAGCAATCTAGTCGCCCTGCCGAGCGGCACCGAACTGGCTGGCGATTTCCGCATCAAAAAGGTGTTGGGCGCGGGTGGCTTCGGCATCACCTATCTGGCCGATGAGCTGGCGCTGGCCCGCCAGGTCACCATCAAAGAATACTTCCCCACCGACTATGCCGCCCGCAAGGACGAGATGAAGGCGTTTCCGCGCTCGAAAGACTGCGCGGCCGACTATAAGTGGGGTCTCGACCGCTTTATCGAGGAAGCGCAGACGCTCGCGCGTTTTGACCACCCCAACATCGTCCGCGTCTACCGCTACTTCCGCGCCAACAACACCGGCTATATGGTGCTGCAGTTCGAAGAGGGCGGCAGCTTCAAGACGTGGTTGCGCGGGCTCGGGCGTGCGCCCCGGCAGGCAGAACTCGATGCCGTGATCGGCCCGTTGCTCGACGCACTCGAGCTGATCCACAAGGGCGACTTTCTGCATCGCGATATCGCGCCCGACAACATCATCGTCCGCAAAGATAAAACGCCGGTGCTGATCGATTTCGGTTCGGCGCGGGGCGAGATCGGCGCGCAGTCCCGCACGGTGAGCGCGCTGGTGAAGCCCGGTTATAGCCCCTACGAGCAATACGCTTCCAATTCGCGTCAGCAAGGCCCGTGGACCGATATCTACGCGCTGGCCGCCACGCTTTATCAGGCGGTCACCGGCAAGCGTCCGCCGGACGCGCCCTCGCGTATGGTGCGCGACGACTACGTGTCCGCACGCGACAATGCCATCGGCAGTTATCGCGCGGGTTTTCTGGCGGCCCTCGACAAAGCGCTGCGGCTGGAAGTGGGTGAGCGGCCGCAATCGATTGCGGAGTGGCGCGGTGCGCTGCTGGCGCCGGATCAAAAGCCGGTGGCGGCGAAGTCCCCGCGAGCGCGCATCGGCGATGTGCTGGGCCTCAAGCGCGAGCCGGCGCCAGCCGATGACCTGCATGTCCAGGCGGCGACGGAAGTGCTGCCACCACCGCCCGATGCGCCGCAGCCACCCGGCCAGCATCTCGATTTCGTCGAGGGCCTGCGCAAGGGTCAGCCGGCACAGTCCAAGCCGCAGACTGTGCAGGTCACTCCGGCTGCACCGCTGCCAGCGCCTAGCCTCGAAGTGGCGTTGACGCAGATCCAACCCGCGCAGCGCTTCGGCCTCGGCTACGGCGCAGCACCTGGCCCGGACGGCCAGCGCAGCCCGCCAGCGGTGGCGTCGCGGGCGATGCCCGTGCAGCAGCCAGCGGCGCCAGTTGTACCACCGGCGGCAACGATGCTGCAGAAGGCACCCCCCATCGTGGCACTGCCGGTCCCAGTGCCATTGCCGCAGCCTATTGAACGCCGCAAGCCACGGCGCCAGCGGCAGACATGGTTCTTTTTGCGGGCGCCCTGGCGCGGGCTGATTTTCAAGTTCGCGGCCGGAGTCGCCGTCGCCAGTGTGTTCACGATCTATCAGGATCAATGGCGGCGGGAACTGCTGCCGAACACGGCGCCAGCGCCCAAGCAACAAGCGCTCACGCCGACGCAATCGCGCACCGAGCCGGCGCCGCTGCGTGCCGATAGCGGCACTCTCGTGCAGCCGGCCCTGCAGCAGTTGGCTGGCCCTACAGGCGTGGTCAAAGCCTTGCATTTTATCGCCGAGGGCCGCTCGGTTGTCACAGTCGGATCAGACGCGACGCTGCGCGTCTGGGACGCCAGCAGCGGCGTGCAAGTACGCAAGGTTTCGCTGCCCGAAGGTCCAGCGACCGCGCTGGCCACCGATGAGAAGCGCGCGCTGACCGGCCATAGCGACGGCACGCTGGCGCTCTGGGATCTCGAAAGAGGCGAACGCGTCGCCATCTTCAGGCGCAACAGCGAACCGCTGACGGCGATCGCGTTTGCACCCGAAGCAGACAATATCATTGCCGCCAGCCGCGACGGCTCGCTCGCTGTCTGGAGCCGCAAGGCACCTGCCACGCCGCTGATGGTCAGCCCCGCTGGTAGCGGCCCGATTACAGCGCTGGTCCGCGTGCCCGCGCGCGATGCGGTGGCCTATGCGATGGCCGACAAGACGGTGCGGCTGGCCAATTCAGAAGGCTTGGCCGTCATTCGCAGCTATCGCGGCCACACCGCACCGATTACCGCCATCGGCAGCCCGGATGATGGGCGTGCGCTCGCGTCCGCCGGCGCGGACGGCCAGATCCGTATCTGGTCGACGGCGTCCACGCGTCTCATCCGCAGTTTTCAGGCGCACTCGGGACCGGTCACTGCGTTGAGCTTTGCGCCCTCCGGCGAGACGCTCGCGTCTATCGGTGCCGACGGCATTCTGAAAATCTGGGACGCCAAGCGCGGCAAGCTGCTCGCCACTGCGCCCCAGCGGACAGCGGGCGTCCACGCGCTGGCCTACGCCGCCGATGGCCGGCGCTTGGCAACAGCAGAGCATGACGGCACCGTGCGCCTGTGGGATGCCGGCACATTGCGGCTGGCACGGGAATGAGTGCCGCGGAGGTCGCCGCTGATTCAGTTTCAGCTTTGCGGTGCTTGCGAAGCGCGCGGGCGTGCGGCACGCTGATTTGGATCGCGAAGGGCGATCGGCCGCGAGACCGTGCATGCCTTCCTCACCTGCCCCTGCCAAAAAGTCCGCGCGCGCGGCCAAAGCCGCGCCGCGCACGTTGGAAAAGCGTCTCGCGGCGCTGAAAGAGCGTCTCGCCGAAGTGGCCGATCTGGAAGCGGCCTCGGCCGTGCTCGGCTGGGATCAGGCGACGTATATGCCGCGGGGCGGCGTCCACTGCCGCGGCCACCAATCCGCAACACTCGATCGCATCGCACATGAAAAATTCACCGATCCGGAGGTTGGACGGCTGCTCGACTCGCTGGCGCCGGCGATGGAGGCGCGCGGCATCGAGGATGTGGATAGCGCCCTCGTGCGGGTGACGCGGCGCGACTATGACCGCGCGATCAAAGTGCCGGATGCGTTGGTCGCGCGGCTGTCGCATCATGCCAATGCGGCCTACGTGGCGTGGGCTGACGCGCGGCCGGCCAACGATTTCGACGCAATGCGGCCGCACCTGGAACACGGCGTGGACCTCGCCCGCGAACTGTCGCGCGCGCTTGGCCCGAGCCGTCACGTTATGGACCCGCTGATCGACAGGTCTGAACCTGGCATGACGGTTCAGTCCATATCGGAGCTGTTCGCGGGCCTGCGGGCGCCGCTCGTTGCGCTGGTGGCAACCGCAAAATCCTGCACCCCAACAGACAGCGCGTGCCTGCAACAGCATTTCCCCGAAGCCAAGCAGTTGGCCATCGGCCTGCGCATGGCCGAGCACTTCGGCTTCGACCTGACACGCGGCCGCCAGGACCTGAGCCCGCACCCGTTCTGCACCACATTTGCCAACGGCGACGTGCGCATCACCACCCGCGTCAAGCCCAACGATCTCAGCGAGGCGTTGTTCTCGACATTGCACGAAGCTGGTCACGCCATGTATGAGCAGGGCGTGTCGGCGGCGCTCGATCGCACGCGGCTGCAAGGCGGCACGTCGCCCGGCGTGCATGAAAGCCAGTCACGGCTGTGGGAGAACATCGTCGGCCGCAGCGAGGGGTTTCTCGGGCATGCCTATCCGCTGCTGCAGAAGCAGTTCCCTGAGCAATTGAAGCGCATCCCGTTCAAGACGTTTTATCGCGCGGTCAATCGCGTCGCGCCGTCACTGATCCGCACCGACGCCGACGAGCTGACCTACAATCTGCACATCATGATCAGGTTCGATCTGGAGTGCCGGCTGCTCGATGGCCGGCTGCAAGCGAAAGACCTGCCCGAAGCCTGGGCCGAACTTTACGCCCGTGATCTTGGTGTGCCGGTGCCCAGCCACGCGGATGGCTGCTTGCAGGATGTGCATTGGTTTTCGGGGCCGGTGGGCGCGGCGTTCCAGAGCTACACCATCGGCAACATCTTGTCGGCGCAGTTCTACGCGGCAGCGGTGGCCAAGCACCCATCGATCCCAGCGGAGATCGCGTCGGGCAAATTCGCAACCCTGCACGGCTGGCTGCGCGACAACATCTACCGGCACGGCCGCATGTTCGACCCCGCCGATCTCGTGGAGCGCGCGACGGGTGGACCAATGTCGACGGGGCCGTATCTGAGCTACCTCACTACCAAATACGAAGCGCTGGCGGAGATGCGGAAGGGCGGGTAGGTGTTGGGGACTTTCGTTTGCGCCCGGAACCCGCACATGGTCAGCTCCCACCAACCCAACCTGCTGGACGTCGATTGGTCGAAGATCCCGGCGCCAAAAGATGATGGAGCGGCGGCGCATCTGGTGGGCACGCGTGTGCCCGACATCGCGCTCGCCGCCACGAGCGGCACGCCCGTCTCGCTCGCCTCGCTCGCTGGCCGCACCGTCGTCTATGCCTATCCGCGCACCGGCGTACCCGGCGAGATCAGCCCCGTGCATGACTGGGACCTGATCCCCGGTGCGCGCGGCTGCACGCCGCAAAGCTGTGCCTTCCGCGATCACTTCGCCGACATGCGGGCGGCCGGCGTTGCGCATGTATTCGGGCTCTCGACGCAAGCCACGGACTATCAACGCGAGATGGTGGACCGGTTGCATTTGCCGTTTCCGGTGCTGTCTGATGCGGACCTTGCGTTCGCCAAAGCTCTGCGGTTGCCGACGATGCAGGTGGCCGCTATGACGCTGTTGAAACGCCTCGCTCTGGTCATTGACGATGGCGTCATTGCAAAGATTTTCTATCCCGTCTTCCCACCCGACCGGAATGCCAGCGACGTGCTGGCCTGGGTCCAGGCCCATCCCCCATAGGACAAAGAGCCATGAAAATTGCGATCATCGGCACCGGCGCCATGGGCTCGATCTATGCCGCGTTGTTGTCCAGCGGCGGCCATGACGTCACCGCCATCGACACTTGGGGCGCCCACGTCGACGCTATCAATTCCAAGGGCCTGCGCGTTGAAGGCGCCAGCGGTGACCGCACCGTCAAACTCAAGGCGACCACCAACGCGCGTGACGTCAAAGACGCCGATCTCGTCATCATCGCCACCAAAGACGACGGCGCGACCGCTGCGGCTCATGAGGCTTTGGCCATCGCCAAAGACACCGCGCCCATTCTCACCATCCAGAACGGCCTTGGTTCCGCCGACAAGGTCGCAGCCATCGTCGGCGAGAAGCGGATCATGATGGGCGTTGTCGGCGGCTTCGGGGCATCGATGAAGGGGCCGGGCCATGCCCATCACAACGGCATGGAATTCCTGCGGCTCGGCGAGATGGCGGGCGGGCTGACGCCGCGGCTGGAGACGGTGAAAGCCGCCTGGGAGCAGGGCGGCTTCAAGGTCCTCACCTTCGGCGACATCCACAAGATGGTATGGGAGAAGCTGATCTGTAACTGCGCCTACTCGGGTCCGTGCGCCATGACGGGCCTGCGCGTCGGCGAAATTCAACAGTCACCGCAGGGTTGGAGCATATCGGCGGCGTGTGCGTCGGAAGCCTACCACGTAGCGCGCGCGCGCGGTGTCACGCTCGATTTCAACGATCCCGTCCGCTACGTGTGGGAGTTCGGCCAGAAGATCCCTGGTTCGCGGCCATCCATGCTGCTGGACCACTTGGCGGGCCGTCCCGCCGAGATCGACAATATCAACGGTGCCATCCCGCGCGAAGGCGCCAAGTACGGCATCGCAACGCCCGTCAACTCCGTCGTTGTTGCATTGCTGAAAGCCAAAGAGAGCGGCTTCGGGAAGGGGTGACGTAGCACCTTGCTGGGCGAATGAGGTGCGGTTCCGCGCCGAAAACTGCCATCTCGCGCCCATCGCGACTATGCTGCTTTTTTGCGCCGGAGCAAACAGTGGCGAATTTCGCCACGCTCATTTGCCCTACACTGGCGCCCTACACTTGGCCGCCCGCTTGGACGCGGCCGAAAGCATCGGCACGAGAGGAATTGCAGCTCATGCACATCATGATTTTTCAGGGCGCGCCGGAAGCGTCCCAACGCGCGAACGGCGAATTCGGCGGACTGACGAATGAAGCGTTGTTCAACACGGCGTTGCAAAGCCGGGACGCCAGCGTGCGGACATTCACGCTGAATGTGGCCGAAGGCGAGACACTGCCGCAGGGCATGAGCCTTGAAGATTTCGATGGTGTGGTGATTACCGGTTCGCCGCTCAGCACGTATGAAGACAGCCCGGCTGTACGCACGCAACTTGAGCTGGCGCGTGCCGTGTTCGATGCCGGCATTCCGATATTCGGCAGTTGCTGGGGCTTGCAGTTGATGAGCGCGGCGCTTGGCGGCACGGTGCGGCTCAATCCGAGGGGCCGCGAGATGGGCATCGCGCGCTCGATCATTCTGAATGATGCCGGGCGCGCGCATGCGATGTATCGCAATAAGCCAGCGGCATTCGATGCCTTCTGCAGCCATCGCGACGAGGTGCAGACGCTGCCCAGTGGCGGCCGGGTGCTGGCGAGCAATGCCGTCAGCGACATTCAAGCGGCGGAGATTGTGCAGGGTGAGAAGAGCTTCTGGGGTGTGCAATATCACCCGGAGATGAGTTTCGGCATCATCGCGATGCTGCTGGAGAAGCGCGCCGAGCGGTACATCGAGGAAGGATTTGTGCGGGACGCGGCGGGCGTTGCCGAGATTGTTGCCGATTTCCGGATGTTGGAAGCCGAGGGCGGCGCACGACCCGATCTCGTCTGGCGCTACGGCATCACGCCGGATGTTCTGGACACAGACGTGCGCCGCGCCGAGTTCGGCGCCTGGCTGGCGACCAAGGTGCGGCCGTACGCGGGGCGTAGGGGATAGAGGGTTGGTTTCAGGCTTCCACCATCACCCCGGCGTGCCGCCTGCGCCGAGGTCCCAATACAGCCCCGCCATCAGGCGCAGCGCGCTCTTTGCGACCGGCAGCAGGATGTGCTCATCGGGAGCGTGCTGGGAGCAACCCGGATAGGAGTGCGGCACCCATAGGGTCGGCATGCCAAGGCCGGTTTGGAACAGATAATTGGGCACGCCGCCGCCAGAGGATGGAATAACGGCGGGTTTGGTGCCACTCGTCTCAGTCAGTGACCGCACCGCCCACTGCGCCCAGGGGTGATCGGGATCGGTGCGGGTGGCTTCGAACTTGCCGGCTTCCGGCACAGCGGCGATTTCCACCATCTTGAAATTCTGCACATCGAGATGGCGTCGCAGCGCGGGCAGCACGTCGTCAACCCGCGTACCGACCACGTAGCGCAACTGGCAGCGCGCGCGGGCATAGGGCGCGATGGCATTGACCGGCGCATCGGGATTGCCCGACGTCATAGCCAGCACAGCAAAGCTGTTCCAGGCGTAGACTTTCTCCGGTCCCGTCAACCCCGGCTCGCCCCAACCGGCGTCGATGGTGGGCGCCTTGTCGCCGCCGTCGATCACCACGTCGCGCAGCACCGCACGAATGTGTGGTGCAATCGGCGGCGGCAACCACGCCTTCAGCCGGAGCCCACCGCGTGGGCCGACAAACGATGCGATCGCATGCGCCAGCAGGATCGTTGGATCGGCCAGCAACCCGCCCCAATTGCCGGAGTGATGCCCGCCATCGCGCAAATGGCACACCAGATCGAACGTCAGCGCACCGCGATTGCCAAGCACCAATGTCGGCCGCGCCGCCGTTGCGCGCGGGCCATCCGACGCGATCAGCACGGTCGCGCCGAACGCCTCTTTGTTGGCAAGCACAACGTCATCTAAACCAGCAGAGCCGGTTTCTTCTGACATCTCGATGATGTACTTGGCATTGAAGCCGAGCGATCCGCCGCGTTCGGCGATGACGGCTGCCAGCGCGCCCATGTTGATGGTGTGCTGGCATTTGTTATCGGCGGTGCCGCGGCCGTAAAGCCGATCGCCATCGCGCGCGAGCACCCACGGGCCCTTACCCTTGGTCCACTGCGCATCTTGGCCCCGGATCACATCGCCGTGGCCGTAGCCTAGCACCGTTGGGAGTTTCGGGTCTTCCACGCGCGTGGCCAACAGCACCGGGCCCTGCCCCGCCACCGGGTTGTCGAACATGCGGCAGGTGAAGCCCAGCTTTTCGAAGCTGGGGATCATCTCGGCTGTTAGGTAGCGATCGAGTTCGCTGCGGCTGGCCGGCAACGCCTGGCTCTCGGTGCGGATGGCGACGCGCCGGCCAAGATCGGTTTCGAAGCGGCCGTCGGCGAGGTAAGCCTCAGCGCGGCTCAAGGCGCCTAAGCGCGAACCGGAAGTGCTGTGCGTCGTTGCCATGGGTGGGTCCTTGCCGGGCAGCCCGACTCGATGCGGGCCGCATAATTTCTAACACCGAACTTCGATAGCTGAAATTCCGATGAATGCCGAGATGAACGCTGTTGCCGTGGCCAACCGATACCTCGCCAGCACGCATGCCCGTTATGCACCGGCCGCCGCGGCAATTGAGTTTGCTGCCTTGCGGTCATCTGCAGAAAGCCCGACACAGACGGTGTGTGTGTCCTGCACATCGCCTTCCCCCACCATCGTGCCCGCGCGTCTCTGCGGCCTCCCTCTGGGCCAGCCCCTTATGCCTGTCGCGAAAACGACCGCCTTCACGGCCTTGAGCCGCACCGACCCGGTCGCCGGTGCGCTCTGGGTCACGTTTTCCATGCTGACGCTGACCGGCCTGTTGATCTGCGCCAAGATGCTGGCCACGCAGGGCATGCACGCCTTCCAAATCGTGTTCTTCCGCAACCTGTTTGCAGCTCTCGTCTTTTCACCGCTGCTCTACTATCGCGGCGCGGCGCTGTTCGAGACCGGCCAGCTCAAAACCTATGGCTGGCGTTGCGTCGTGGGGTTGATCTCGATGCTGTTCTGGTTTTATGCGCTGTCACGCGTCACCGTCGGCGAGGTGACGGCGATCACCTATCTGACGCCGCTGTTCGGCACGGTCGGTGCAATCATTTTCCTTGGCGAGAAAGTCCGCGCGCGGCGCTGGACTGCGTTGGCTGTCGGCTTCATCGGCGCGCTCATTATTCTGCGACCGGGCTTTTCAGAGATCAACTTCGGCCACGTGGCCGCGCTGCTGTCCAGTGTCTCCGGCGGGTTTTCAGCGATCCTGGTGAAGCAGCTCACCGCCCGCGATGATCCCAACAAGATCGTGTTTCTGACGCATGTCATTTTGGTGCCGCTGTCGCTGGTGCCGGCGCTGTTCGTGTGGGGCTGGCCGCCGCTTTCGATGGTGCCGCTGCTGGTCGGCATGGGCGCCTTCGCGACGCTGGGCCACGTCACCCTCGTCAAAGGCTATTCCATGATGGATGCCTCGTTGGCGCTAACCTTCGAGTTTGCCAAGCTGCCGTTTGCAGCGTTGTTCGCGTGGATCTTTTTCAACGAGACGGTCGACCGCTGGACGTGGGTCGGCGCGTTCGTGATCATCGCGTCGGCGACCTACATCGCGCGGCGCGAAGCGGCCTTGCGTGCTGAGGCGCGCGCGGCGGCGGCGGCAGCAGCTGTCAGCGAGGCCGAAGCCCAGAGCGCGCCATCCCGTACAACTGGCGCGGGGTGAACTCGTGCCGCGCAACGCAGGCCGTTGTATCAGTCGGGTCAAGCGTCCGCGCGACTCAACAACGGTTGCTGCGGCCGCAGTCGTTGGGTCGCGTTGAAGCGATTGACCAAACGCACAAAAGTGCACGCGTGACAACGTCAACGGTCAATCAACGCGCGCCAAAGAAAAAGGGGCCATCCGGCCCCTCGTTCAGCGCGGCGCTGCAGCCCGTTTCAGGCAGCCACATTGCCCTGGTCGCCCGGATCGCGCAGCACGTAGCCACGTCCCCAGACTGTCTCGATGTAGTGCTTGCCGCCAGTCGCCAGCTGCAACTTTTTCCGCAGCTTGCAGATAAAGACGTCGATGATCTTGAGTTCCGGCTCGTCCATGCCACCATAAAGGTGGTTGAGGAACATTTCCTTGGTGAGCGTGGTGCCCTTGCGGAGCGAGAGCAGCTCCAGCATTTGATATTCTTTGCCGGTCAGATGCACGCGCTGCGCGTGAACCTCGACGGTCTTGGTATCTAGGTTGACCTTGAGATCGCCCGTTTCGATAATCGACTGGGCGTGGCCCTTCGAGCGCCGCACAATGGCGTGGATGCGGGCGACCAGCTCATCCTTGTGGAAGGGCTTGGTCATGTAGTCGTCGGCACCAAAGCCGAGCCCACGCACCTTGTCTTCGATACCGATGAGGCCGGAGAGGATCAAGATCGGCGTCTGGACCTTGCTGACGCGCAAGGTCTTCAAGACTTCATAACCGCTCATATCCGGCAAGTTGATATCAAGCAGAATGATGTCGTAGTCGTAGAGCTTGCCAAGATCCACCCCCTCTTCGCCGAGGTCGGTCGTGTAGATGTTGAAGCCTTCCGACTGAAGCATCAATTCGATGCTTTGTGCGGTCGCACTGTCATCTTCAATTAGAAGAACCCGCATGTCTTTCCTCTCGTCCCCTGCCTGATGACAGGCTGTCTGCTCCGGTCCGCATCGAGAACGCCACAAAGACTTAACTTGCCCTGATTTGAAGACGTTAATCTTCAGAAGTTAACAAACCCTAATTTTTTCTTGCACCACCCTCGAAAACGACACAATCGAACATCGAGTTGTAAAATTTTTGACTGACGAGCAACAAATCAGTCTGCAGACGATCCGGACACGCTAAAAAGATCGGTAAGCCGCAAACCGACCCGGTTTGCGGCGCTACGAGCCGCGGAAATTGTTATTTTGACTACCGACAGCGCTTGAGCACCATGAAGCGCTGCTGATGTGAGTAACTGATTTGCGACTCTCGAAGGAAGCACGAAATCTGGCTGGGACCCCGAAGACGGCGCATGCCAGCATTTCAGCACGAGAGCGTTGCTTTACCGCAACTTAAATGATTAATGGCAGATGTTAGGTGTGCGAGCGGCGCAAAAAGCTTGCTGGCATGAGGTTTGAGTAGCGGCAGTTAAGGCCGCGATCGAACTCGGCGGGTCTCGTGGGTGGTGCATCATCAGCACACCGTTCGCGAATGCACCGGCCGGGCGCTATCTGGAACGCGGCCAGGGACAGTTGGCTGGCGTGTGGGTGGCAGATTCAAGTTGAGCAGACCTGAGATTGGCATGGAAGTTGATAGACCTTCGAAAGCCGTTAGAGAGTTGCAGGGGTATCGCGTCATGAAGTCCTGGGAGATTGCAGTCCGCGCTAAGCGGTTTGAACTGGCAGAGCGGTCGCGAAAAGCCGATGACCTAAAGGGCATGGTGCGCGATTTCGAGACAATGGCGGTCGATCTGGACCGCCAGATCCTCGCTGAAGAGGAGCGGACCGGGGTCCGCGACCAGACCCACTATTCGTATTCGACATTCGCCAAGGCGGCGGGTTTGCGGCGCGACAAGCTGCTGGTGTCGGTGGCCGACCTCAAGACACAGCTGGAGACGGCGCTTGAGGCTCAGCAGATCGCCCGCGAGTCACTCAACGCACTTGAGGCCGACGAGGCCCGCGGCATCGCGCGGGCGTCGCACGGCAAAATGGAACGCAATGGCGTGGCCTACGGTTGAGGTCTTCGTTGCTGTCGCGGTTTGGTTGCAGTGATTTGACGTTTTCCACGTCTGATACCGCGCGCCACATCGACAGGTGACGGCACATGGGGCCTTTGGTGCCCATGATCATTGCCGCAAAGCAAACTGTCCGACAGGCGTGCGCGCAGGCGTGGCGCATTACCGCCAGCGTGTCTTTAGTGGCGTTGGCTGGCTGCACGGCGACTCTTCCTGGACCTATCTCGCTCGGTACCCTGCCGTCCATCGGCGCGCTGCCTGCACCCGACGGCACCCTAGCCGACAACGCGCCCACGGCCGTTTATGCCGCCATCGCGCAGAAGGCACTGGTTTGCTGGATGGGTCCGAAGGGTCCGTTCAAGGCCACCCACATTTTTCATGCCGACGCCGCCTCGCCGACCACCGGTGGCCAGGCCGAGATCGTGTTGCATGAGCGCGACTTGACCCAGAAACATCCCTGGGGGCCGCGCACGTTCCGTATCGCTCTCTCGCCAGAAGGCGGCGATACCAACACCCGGGTGGAAATGCAGAACATCAAGATGAAGCGTGACATGGCCGAAGCCATGCGCACCGACGTCGTCGCCTGGGCCCGTGGCAAGGACAGCTGCCAGGCGCAAGTTGTGCAGCCCCCACCGCCTGAGCCGGCCGCCGCCCCAGCCAAGGCCAAGAGAAAGACCAAGGCTGGGTAGGTGCGCACAGTGCGCTATTTTGGCTTGTAAGTCTTGGCTTCGGCGATGATGGCGGCGGTGTCGAACGCGTTGATGTCGTCGAGCAGGTCGTTGACGACCATCTCAGCGACCGGGATCTTCTGCTTGATCACGCCGTTCTTCAACAGCCAGTCGATATAGGTAGTGTAGTTTTCCGTGACATTATCGCCCCAGCGCTTGGCGCCGACCTTTTCATAGGCCCAGCTCTTGGCGCGCGCATTGAGCGTGGCAATGTCGTCTCGCAGCGCGGTTGCTTCGTCCTTACCGGTCGCACGCGTCTGCGGGAACACCTCCCAGAGCATGCGGATGGCGGCTTCCGGGTTGGCCATCGCGAAGGCTGTGCCCATGGCGTAGCCCTTCGCCAACGCCACAGCCTGCTTGCGTTTGGTCTTCAGCGTATCACCCAGCGCAATAAAGCCATTCGACGGAAATTTGCCGAGTTCAGGATGGTCAAACAGCCGGAGCTTGACGCCGGCGTTCTCGACCAGCGCGTACTGGGTGTCGAACTGTGAGAGCGCATCGACCTGATTGGACGACAGCAGCGCGGCGGTCTGCCCACCCTCACCGGCCACAACAATCGACACGTCTTTCACGGGGTCCATCCCGGCATCGGTCACCAGCGCGCGCGCAACAATGGCGCCAGCCGACCCCATGCCGATGACACCGATCTTCTTGCCCTTGAGGTCGGCCACCGTTTTGAGCGGGCTGTCGGCGGGCACGGCGAAGCCGTAAATATTGCCCTGATAGGCCGTGTAGAAGAACTTCACGTCCGCACCCTGGGGCCGGATGACCAGCACCGGCTCGGCGCTCGGCAGCGCAAAGGGGATCTCGCCGGTTGCTACCAGCTTGGTGCAGTCGCCGGACCCCGGCAGCGGCACCGGCTCGATCTTGATGCCGGCCTTTTCAAACCAGCCCATTTTGGTAGCGACAGCAAAGGGCGCTGCGGCCGATGATATGGTCCGCGAACACCAGCCGACCTTGATGGTCTCCACCTGGGCCACAGCGTCGCCGGCAAACCCGGCGCCTGCGAGGGCCGCTCCCAAAAGAGCAATAAAACGTTTCATGGTGCCTTCTTCTCCTCTCTGAGGGACGCTGCATCGCCCTGCGAGGCCGCATCCCAAAACAACAGTTTGCGGCGCGCGAACGAGACGAAGCCGTTCAAGACCAGGCCGATCGCCGACAGGATCAACAGAATCGAAAACTGGCCGGCGACATCGACGTTGATGTTCATGCTCTGGATCAGCATGCCGAGGCCTTTTTCAGCGCCGATGAACTCAGCGACGATGGCGCCGATGAGCGCGAAGATCATCGCAATTTCCAGGCCGGCAAAGATATAGGGCAGTGCGTTCGGCAACCGCAGCATCCAGAAGATCTGCCACTTCGACGCCGCCAGCGATCGCATCAGATTGATCCGGTCTTCTTCCGCCGAGCGAAGACCGACGATGGTGTTGACCATCAGCGGGAAGAACGCCACCAGCGCTGCGTTGATGACCTTCGACGTCAGCCCCAACCCGAACCAGACGATGATCAGCGGGGCCAATGCCACTTTTGGCATCGCCTGGAACATGACGATGAACGGATACAGGAAATATTCCACACGGCGGGACAGCGCCACGCAGGTGCCCAGCACAAACGCCAGCGCGGTTCCCAGCATAAACCCGAGCAACGTCTCGATCAGCGTGACCGCCATGTGCTCAGGGTAGAGGTTAGTCGCGAAGCCCGTGTATAGCGCGAGGAAAACCTGGCTTGGCGGTGGCAGGATGAACATGCGGATGCCAAAAAACCGCACCCCCGCTTCCCAGATGGCGAGCACGCCGGCAATCAACAGCAGACGTAGAAAGAACGAACCCCAGCCAGCCATCAGTCAAGGCCTCCGCCGGAGTTGAGCGCCACGCGCACGCGCTTCACATAAGCGCCGAAGGCTTCCGTATTCATGACTTCGAGCGGCCGCGGGCGCGGCAGGTCGACGTCGAACGCGTCGGCAATGCGGCCCGGACGCGGTGTCATAGCGATCACGCGGTCAGCGAGAAACACGGCTTCAGATGTGGAGTGGGTGATAAACAAGACAGTCTTCTTGCGCTCCATCCAGATGCGCTGCAGTTCCACATTCATGTTTTCGCGCGTCATGGCGTCGAGGGCGCCGAACGGTTCGTCCATCAGCAGCATCGCTGGATCGTGGATCAGCGCGCGGATGATGCCGACACGCTGCTGCATGCCGCCGGAGAGTTCCCGCGGGTAGCGATGCTCGAAGCCGGTCAGCCCCACCAGCTTGACCAGGTCAAGTGCGCGCTGGCGCATGGTCGCCTTGTCGAGCCGCTGGACGTCGCCCGGCAGCATCACGTTGGCCAGCACATCGCGCCACGGAAACAGCACCGGCGACTGAAACACGACGCCGATGTCCCGGCGCGGGCCGTTGATTGGCGTGCCGCGCAACGACGCTTGACCGGCGCTTGGTGCCAGCAATCCAGCGAGAATTTTGAGAAGTGTGGACTTGCCGCAGCCAGACGGGCCGACAATGGCAACAAACTCGCCATCGGCGATGTCGAAGCCGATGCGGTCGAGCGCTAGAACGCCCCCGCCGCCGGTAGCGTAGGTGAGCGAGAGGTCGTTGACCGAAATGGCTGGTCCCGGCCGTGCGCCCAGCGCTTGACCCGGCGCTTGACCCAGCACTTGCCCAAGCGCCGCCACTGAGGCTGGCCCCGTCGAGTGTCCCTGCACGCAGTCCCCTCCCGGCTGCCAAGTCTCCGGCGCTTGTTGCCAGCGCCTATGCTACCAAGAGTGATGGGTTGGCCTGCCGATGTCCACTGCAATCGATGCGGCAATCGATACGGGCGCTCAATTCTAACCTTGGTGACGAAACACCCGGGCGCGAACCTTAGCAATGATACCTTGGCAGACCTTGGCGCACCCTGGGCGGGCTGCACTGTGTTTGGCGCGGTGTGGCGCTGTCCCCAATTCGGACGGGGCATGCTACGAGCCCTCCAGCGGCAGCCCACCTCACAGCAGAAAACAGCACTCTGAATGCCTTCAACTCTTGTGACAAAACCCGCAATCGAGCGCCAACAGGCCATGGCGCGCATGGCACGCATGGCGTTGCTCGCCAAGATCGGCCTTGGTGCGCTGATTGCGGTCTTGCTGCTGCCGATCGGGGCGATTGTTGTGCTTGCGCTCACTGCGCCGGCCGGTGCGGTGAGCCATCTCGCTGGAACGATCCTGCCGCGGGTGCTCGGCACCACGGTCATGGTGCTCGCTGGCACCGGCGCGCTGACGTTGGTCGTCGGCACGCTTACCGCCTGGGCGGTGACCTTGTACACGTTTCCCGGCCGTGCGCTGGTTGAGCGCGCGCTGATCCTGCCGCTGGCGATCCCGGCGTACATCGCGGCTTATACCTGGGTCGAGGTGCTGGCCCCAGCCGGCGCTGTGCAGAACGCGTTCGCAGCGGTATTCGGATGGCGCTCCCCGCGCGATAGCTTGCTGCCCGATCTGCGCTCGACGTCCGGCGCGATTCTGATCGCATCGTCGGTGCTCTATCCCTACGTTTACCTCGCCGCCCGCGCGAGCTTGTTGCAGCAATCCGCTGCCATCATCGAAGTGGCGCGCACGCTCGGCTGCGGCCCCATCGCCGCCATGGTGCGCGTTGCCCTGCCGCTGGCACGGCCGGCCCTCGCGGCTGGCGCTGCACTGGCCATGATGGAAGTGCTGGGCGACTTCGGCGCCATGCAGTACCTCGGCGTCGAAACGCTGACTGTCGCCATCTATGCGACATGGCTGCAGCGCGGCTCGCTCGGCGGCGCCGCGCAGTTGGCGCTTGGCGCCATCGTGGCCGTCGCTGCGCTGGTGCTGTTGGAGCGATTGGGACGGCAGCGGCAGTCGTTTCATGCCGCATCGACACGGCTCCGGCCGCTGCCGGTGACGGAGCTGACGGGCGCGCCAGCCATGCTCGCGCTGATCGGCTGCAGCCTGCCGGTAGCCTTCGGGTTTGGGGTGCCGGTGCTGCTGTTGGCAAGCCATGCCTTCCGGCATAGCGACGCGGCGCTGACCAGTGGCTTCTGGACTGCGGTGGTGCATTCTCTGCTGCTGGCAGCCGTTGCTGCTCTGCTGACAGTCGTCATCGGATTGCTGATGGCTTACGCGCGGCGGTTCCGGCCCACGCGGCTTGTCGGGGTGGCGCAGACCGTGATTGCGGTTGGCTATGCGCTGCCGGGAACGGTGCTGGCACTCGGGCTGCTGATCCCGCTGGCGGCCTTCGACAATGGGTTTGACGCGCTGATGCGCCACCTCACCGGGTTTTCGACGGGTCTGCTGATCTCGGGCAGCATGCTGATATTGGTGCTGGCGTATGTGATCCGGACGCTCGCTGCGGCGCTCGGTGCGCTCGATGCCGGGTGGGCGCGGCTGTCACCCAACCTCGACGCGGCGTCACGCACGCTCGGTTTTGACGCACTGCGCACGATCCGGCGCGTCCATCTGCCATTGCTGAAACCGGCCATTGGTGCGGCGGCTATCGTCGTTTTCGTTGACTGTTTGAAAGAGCTGCCGGCAACCTTACTGCTGCGCCCATTTAATTTCGAGACGCTGTCGACGCAGGTTTATGCGGCGGCAGCACTTGAGCAATTCGAGGCGGCCGGTCTCGGCGCGCTGGCCATTGTCATGGCCGGCTTGGCGCCGGTGCTGCTCATGCACCGCACGTTGATGCCTTCGCAGCCGGCGGGGAGCACGAGGCACGAGCGCCCAGAGTAACGCTGCCCTCAGCCGGTGCGTGTGGGGGCTGATTTTTGTCGGTTGGGTCACGCGTTTCAGCGCGACACAACCTACAGAGCGATCACGGCTTTACGCAGACCGATCCTATTTCACCGTGATGGTGATCACGTCGCTGGCGATCAGCGGGTTGTGGGGAATGTGATTATGATCGCCGAGAACCAGCTGCAGCGTGTGCTTGCCAGCGGGCAGCGTGAGCGTCGTCTCGGTCTGGCCAGCGCCGAAGTGGCGATGCTTGTCGTCGGCGGGCAGCGGCGCCATCGGGTCGGCAACCTTCTGGTTGACGAGAATGTGGTGATGGCCAGTGTCTTTCTTTTCCACGCCGGCGGGGGCGACGCCCATGCCCACCAGGCCCATTTTCACAGTGACCGGACCGCTGACCTCAGCGCCATCCTTGGGTTCGATGAAATAGACCTTGGCGCCGGCCGGCGCGGGTGAGCGGAAATCCTGCGCCTGGGCAGCCACGCCCCCGAGGATCGACAGACTGACTGCAACTGCGAGGCGCTTGAGCATTGCGGAACTTCCTTTGCCGGGTAGACAATCGTGTACGTCACTTTACGAGCCTAGCGTAGACGCCAGTGGCCAACAATCGGATCAGTGGGAAATTCACCTACCAGTACAGGTTTCGGGTCGCGTCCAGGCCGCATTGCGCCTTAAGTTGATGCTTGTGTTCCAGCCGCCCGATGCGCGGCGCAAGACCGACGAGGTTCGTCATGCTCAATCAATCACTTGCCACGCCCTCGGGTTCCCAGACGGCCGCGCCAGCCAACGCCACGAGCGACTACGCGCACGTGCGCCGGGCAATCAGCTTTCTGGTGGCCAACTGGACTGAGCACCCCTCGCTCGATGCGCTCGCCACAGCCATTGGGCTGAATGCGACGCAAACGCAGAAGCTGTTCAAGCGCTGGTGCGGTTTGTCGCCGAAGGAGTTCGTGCAGGCCATCGCCATCGACCATGCCCGCCATCTGCTGGATGGTGCCGCAAGCGTTCTGGAAACGGCGCACGAGGTGGGCCTGTCCGGTGGCGGCCGCTTGCACGATCTGTTCGTGACCCACGAGGCGATGTCGCCGGGGGAATACAAGCGCCGCGGCGAGGGCCTTGAGATCAGCTATGGCTTTCACGCCTCACCGTTCGGCGACGCGTTGCTGATGGCGACGCCGCGCGGCCTGTGCGGCTTGGCCTTCGTCAACGATGATGCCGACGAAAGCCGCGCAGAAGCGCTGGCCGATATGACGCGGCGCTGGCCGAAGGCGACGTATCGTGAGCAACCAACGCTCACGGCCGTGCTGGCAGCGGTGGTGTTCGGCACCGGGCAGCCGAGCCCGCAGGAGCCGGTGCGGCTGGTGCTGATCGGATCTGAATTCGATGTAAGGGTCTGGGAAGCGTTGCTGCATATCCCGATGGGCCGCGCCGTTGGCTATCAGCACATCGCACAGCATCTTGGTCAGCCGACGGCGGCGCGCGCAGTGGGCTCGGCGGTAGGACGCAACCCCATTTCATTTGTCGTGCCCTGCCATCGCGTGCTGCGCCTTGATGGCAACCTCGGTGGCTATCACTGGGGCCTGACACGCAAGCGTGCACTCATTGGCTGGGAAACCGGCCGCACACGCGCGGCAGGTTAATGCAGACTGGCGGGCGGGGCGGCCGATGTCAGTCGACTTCGACGCGGGCTGGCATTTTTGCGAGCGCTGCCACGATCACCGCGAGATCATCCAGGAATTGCTCGCGTTGCTTGGTCGGCAGTGCATCGAGAATACGATCATCGACGCGACGGGCGACTGGATCGGCAAGCTTGAGATGACGGCGGCC
Organism: uncultured Alphaproteobacteria bacterium; assembly: GCA_963847145.1. GTDB lineage: Bacteria > Pseudomonadota > Alphaproteobacteria > Rhizobiales > Hyphomicrobiaceae > JABFRJ01. The sequence goes on along the minus strand of CAWJYN010000004.1, from coordinate 301,286 downwards.
CTCCTCGGTCAATTTGACCGCATAGGCACGGGCATCTTCTTTGGTGCGGCGGCGTTGCAGCAGACCCTTTTTGAGCATCCGGCGGACGATGTCAGCGAGCGTCGAGCGATCAACGCCCGTCCGCTCGACCAGCCCCGTCTGGCTGATACCTTCGTTCTGCGACACGGTTAACAGAACTGCGTATTGCCGAGGCGTCAGATCATCGCCGCCGATCTCACCATGGAACACATCGCCGGCACACTGGCTGGCGCGGTGGAGCATGTGCAAGGGCGACCGGACCAAGCGGTCGGTTTTGTCCTCTTTTGCCATCAATCATCAACCTGTGAGCTTAGTTTTTGACAAGAACGTCTCGTCGGGGACGTCTTGGGGGGGACGCGTGACTTAAGCGATGTTGACCCGCGCATAGCGCCTGCAGAGATCACCGCTCCACAGACGCAAAAAGACGGCATTACACGCGGCCGCAGCGAAACATTCGCTTCAGAGAATTAGATACGAGAAACACTTATCTCGTCCAGTGAAAAAAGCTTATGATTTCCCGGATAAGTGAAAATAGCTCTTTCCAATAGTCACAGTCTGGTGATGGGTTCTATCACAAGACGCAGGGGCGCAAAAGCCGCAACCGCGTTACTTGGCCGGGATTGCCGCATGGCGGCGCAGCAGGGGAATCTGGAGCGCAGTAAAAATCATCGTCAGCACCAGCATGCCGGGGAACTTGAAGTTGACCCAGGTTTCTTCGCTTTGTGTCCGCCAGACGAGTTCGTTCAAAACGGCGAGCCCGAGGAACAGCCCGATCCAGCGCAGCGTCAGTTGCCGCCACCCCACGGCTGTCAGATGCAGCGCTTCGCCGAGAACATACTTTAAAAAATTGCGGCCAGACACCAGCCCGAACGCCAGCACGCCGGCAAACAGCACATTGACGATCGTCGGCTTGATTTTGATGAAACGCGGGTCATCGAGAAGCAAAGTGAGCCCGCCGAAAAACGTGACCAGCACCGCCGAGACGATCAACATTGGGCTGATTTTGCCCAGTAGCACTTTCGCTGCAACAACTGACAACAGCGTCGCGGCCACCAGCAGTGCGGTGGCCGGCAGCATGCCCATGAAGCGGTAGGCAATGAAGAAGACAGCGAGCGGCGCGAGGTCGATCAGCAGCTTGAGACCGGCTTTTTCCTCGCCAGCTTTTTCCACAACCGGTGCCGGGTGTTGCGCCTGGGGCTGCCCAACTACAGGCCGTGTGTCAGAGGGCTCTGGCTTGGCCGGTGTCATGGTTTAATGAGCCCGTTCAGCGGTGCCAACGCGGGCTACTGCGGGAGCGGGGATTTGATAGGGCCGCATGGCGCGCGTCTGCCAAACAAAGAAGATGCCGGTCAGTGGCATGACAATGAAAAGCTTGAAGATCATCCACACGTCAAGACCCGACAGGATCGGCTTCTTGAGCAGCCACAACCAGGATTGCGGGCACTCGATGTGGGCCGTTGCGAAGCCAAGGCGGACCGCTTCGTTGGCGATCGCCGTTACCAGGAAGAACAAGGCTGCATTGCGGGTCAGCGTGGCCCACCCTCTCGGGGAGTAGTGGAATGTTTTACCGAAGATGAATTCGAAGAAGTACTTCTTGCGCATCAAGCCGACGAACAGCAGCACGGCGACGAGCGCATTGAAAATGGTGACCTTGATCTGAACCCAGGTGGCGTCGCCCGTGTAAAGCGTCAGTGCGCCGAACGTAATCGACACCGCCCCAGCCACAAAGGGCATGATCGGCGGGCGTTTGAGGACGATCATCGAGGCGACCAGGGCGATCGCCGTGGCACCGATCAATGACCAGACGCCAGCCTCGACCCCGTACATGAAGTTCACCACGAACATCGCGAAAATCGGGCCGATCTCGCTGGTGATGTTCAAGGTTTGCTCGGCGTTGAACGGATAGAGCCGCCGACGGGTAGAGATCGTCTGGATTGCCATGGTTGTCTATTCTCGCCGCTCTGCGCTGGAACGCTGGCCGGCCTAGCCCCCTATTGAAGTGCCGCGCGCATCCCCTCGCTCAGCACCTTGCGTCAGCGGAGTTAACGTTTCCGTCACTGCGCTTCGACGGAATATGGGGCAGGCAATAAGGAAGTGCAACTGTTCGAAAGGCACATCTGCCTCAGCCGTTATGCGTCCCCACTGGGGTCCCCACCGGGGTCTGCGATGGCGCGGGCAAACTCACGCGCATTGAAGGATTGTAAATCCTCAACACGCTCACCGATTCCAATTGCCACGACTGGAAGCTTAAACTTGGCCGAAATTGCGACCAGAATGCCGCCGCGCGCGGTGCCGTCGAGCTTGGTCATGACGAGACCGGTGACACCAGCCACTTGCTGGAAAACCTCCACCTGGGTCATGGCGTTCTGGCCGGTGGTGGCGTCCAGAACCAGTAAAACCTGATGTGGCGCTTGAGGATCGACCTTTTTCAGGACGCGGACAACCTTCTCCAGCTCTTCCATTAATCCCTTTTTGTTCTGCAGTCGGCCGGCGGTATCCACCAGCAAAACGTCGACATTGTCGCGGCGCGCGGCGGTCAAGGCATCGAAGGCAAGGCCTGCGGCATCTGCGCCCACATCGCCGGCCACGACCGGCGCGCCGGTCCGTTCACCCCAGACTTTGAGCTGTTCGATGGCGGCGGCTCGGAACGTATCACCGGCGGCCAGCATGACGGTTTTGCCTTCGGACTTGAAGCGGGCAGCCAGCTTGCCGATGGTGGTGGTCTTGCCGGTGCCGTTGACGCCGACGAACAAGATCACTTCCGGCCGGTGTGCGCCATCGACCACGAGCGGCACGGCGACGGGCGTCAGCACGCGCTCGACTTCCTCGGCAAGGACCTGGCGCACCTCTTCCGGCGCGATCGACTTGTCGTAGCGCGTCTTGCGCAGCGTGGCGGTGATCCGCTCGGTGGTTTCCAGACCCAGATCGGCCTGGATGAGCAGATCCTCAAGGTCTTCGAGGGTTTCGTTGTCGAGCTTACGCTTGGTGAAGACGCTGGTGATGCCGTCGGAGAGCTTCGCGCTGGTTTTGGCGAGGCCGGATTTGAGACGCTGGAACCAGCCGCCTGTGGCGGATGGCGCTGCATCCACAGCGTCAGCGTCAGTCTGCGCTGCGGCCCCATCGGCGGCGTCCGGCGGCAGGTTTACGGCTTCGGCCGGCGCGCGCGCCGCATCGGTTTTGCCGCCACCGAAGAACCGCCCAAACAGGCCTTTTTTCTTGTCCGGCTCCTGGCTCACTGCATAACCTCGCCTGCAAGCTGTGTGGCGCTGGCGCCAGTGATCTGCACACGCTGCAGATGGCCGGGCATTGGCCGATCCAGGCGCACTTCGGCAAAACCCGGTGTGCGGCCGATGCCGTCGCGTTCGACGAGGACGTGTGTCTCACTACCGATTTGCGCGGCCAGACTGGCCGCTAGCGCTGCCCGGCCCTTGGCCCGCAGCCGCTCAGCGCGAGATTTGATCTCGGCACCGGGGACCGGTGGCATGCGGGCTGCCGGGGTGCCCTGACGGGCGGAATATGGAAACACGTGCAGATAGGTGAGGCCGCAATCGTCGACGATGGCCAGCGATTGCTGGAACATGGCTTCGGTTTCGGTCGGGAAGCCGGCAATGAGGTCGGCGCCGAACTGGATGCCGGGGCGCAGCCGGCGCGCTTCGTTGGTGAAGCGGATCGCGTCGCCGCGCAGGTGGCGCCGCTTCATGCGCTTGAGGATCAGGTCGTCACCGGATTGCAGGGACAGATGCAAGTGCGGCATCAAGCGTTGCTCGTCGGCGAGCGCGGCTAGGAGATCGGGGTCGGCTTCCGTCTGGTCGATGGAGGAGAGGCGCAGGCGGGCTAAGTCCGGCACATGCTTCAAGATCTGACGCACCAACTTGCCGAGCGTCATGGCGCCTGGCAGATCGGGCCCGTAGGACGTGATATCGACACCAGTCAGCACCACTTCATGCGCACCGGCTTCCACCGCACGGCGGGCGGCCGCCACAACCTCGCCAGCGGGCACCGAGCGCGACGGCCCGCGGCCGAACGGAATGATGCAGAAGGTGCAGCGATGGTCGCAGCCGTTCTGCACCTGCACGTAGGCCCGTGTCCGCGCGCCAAACCCGTCGATGAGATGACTGGCGGTTTCGCGCACGCTCATGATGTCATTGACCTGCACGCGCAGGCTGCCGGCGAGCGACAATCCGGCAAATGTTGCCGCCCTCAGCTTTTCGGCATTGCCGATCACGTGATCGACCTCGGCCATGGCGGCGAAAGTATCCGGCTCGATCTGGGCGGCGCAGCCGGTGACGATGACCCGCGTGCCGGGCTGCTCGCGTTTGAGTTTACGGATCGTCCGGCGGGCGTTGCGCACCGCCTCGCTGGTGACGGCACAGGTGTTGACGATCACGCAGTCGCCGAGCCCGGCGGCGGCGGCGTGCTGCGCAATGACGTCGCTTTCATGGGCATTCAGCCGGCAGCCAAGGGTGACCACGCGCGGCTGTTCCAAATCAGTAATGGCGTTCGTTACCGTCATGCGGCCCCTCGTAGCGGGTCCGCCTGGAACTGGCTAGTGTGGCGCTTGTTTTCGCCGATCCAGGGAGTTGGATATGTTGACTGTTGAGATTGCCGCTGTTCCAAGACACATCGCTCGCGCCTTGCTGGCCGTTGCCGTCGTCGGTGCGGGACTGTTGGCCGCGACCGCGCCGGCATCAGCCCAAGCCACCTGCCTCACGATGATCACGGGCAAGGGCCGCCACAGCACCGCACCTGGCAGTGCGGACTACACTCAATACCAGGGCCGGGTGCCGCGCGATCTGGCCCGCAAGCGCGCTATTGAAGACTGGCAGGCCAAGACCTCGCTGCGCTGCCCGCGGTTGAGCCCCTCATGGCTGCGGGCGAGCATCAAAACGATGCAGTGCGAGGGCACGGCCGGGCACACAGACTGCAACGCGCGCGCGCGTCCTGCACGGCGGCTGCTGGGGCGGTAATGTTTTGCGCTGGTAAACGACGAAATTGTTGGGCCGCGCTGAAACGCTCGACCCAAACTACGCCACGGCCGTTCCTTACGTCCGCTCCAATTATCTCGTTTCGGTCTGAAAGATCTTTTGCGCGATCTGCCAGCGGCCGTCGATTTTCAGCAGTGACAGCTGATCGGTGAAGAAGCGTGGCGGGATCGCGCACTTGAGTTTGACGAACGCCATCGTCGGACCGGCGATATCGATTTGCAGCACTTCGTCGTGCCGCGCAAGCCCGTTGGCTTTTGGCGAGGGACGCTTGCGCACGGCGTCAAGCCAGACGTCGCGCGGGGTTACCTGGATCTGTCCCTCATGCGCCTGTGCCAACGCACTGGTCGGATGAAAGACCGACGCGATCTTGGTGGCGTCGCCTTCGTACAGCCCATCGAGATAGGTCTGCACGACAGCCTCGACGGCGGCCCGGTCGGTGTTTGCCTGGGACATGCGATTGCCTCCAACTCAAATTTTCATCAATTCTGCGCGTGACTTCCGTAGGTTGGGTTAGGCCGCTTCAGGCCGTAACCCGACATGGTCTTGCTCTGAAGTGTTGGGTTACGCAGCAGAAGTGCTGCTAACCCAACCTACATGTGCTCGTTTCCTAATGCCTTGCTTGGGTGGTCATGACGGAAGTTTGGGTTTCGAGCGGGCACCAAATGTCCGGCATGGAAGACTAGCATGCTAGCCTACCCCGCATCCATCGCGCCGGTGTCGCTGGCGGATGGTTTGGTGTCGGCGAGTGGTTTGGTGCCGGCAGCTGCGGTGGCGGGGACAGCCGGCAACGGCCGGATGCGCAAGGCGGTGATCTTGTTGCGTGTCTTGCGCAGGATCTCGAAGCGGAAGCCGTAGAACGTGAAGGCCTGACCAGGCTCGGGGATGGTTTCGGCTTCGTGGATCACCAGGCCGGCGACTGTCGTTGCTTCTTCGTCCGGCAGGGACCAGTTCATGTGGCGGTTCAAATCGCGCACCGGCACGCTGCCGTCGACGTTGACCGAGCCATCGACCTGGGGGCGGATCGCTGCGTCGAGAGTATCGTGTTCGTCACTGATCTGGCCGACGATTTCTTCCAGAATATCTTCCAGCGTTACGAGGCCTTGCACGGTGCCGTACTCATCCACAACAAGCGCCATCTGCGCTTTTCGCTTGAGGAACGCATTGAGCTGGACGCGCGCGCGTGTCGTTTCCGGCACAAACCAGGGCGCCTGCGCGAGCTCGGAGACCTTGAGCGCCTCAAGGTTGAAGCCATTGGCCGCGAGGGCGGCGAGCAGATCCTTGGTGTTCAAGATGCCGACGATGTTCTCGGGGTTCTCGCGCCACAACGGCACGCGTGTGTACTGACTCTTGAGGACATCAGCGACGATCTGCGAGGCGGGTTCGTCGATGTCGACGCTTTCCATTTTGGTGCGGTGGACCATCAAGTCGCCGACATCGAGATCGCCAAGATCGAGCACGCCGCCGAGCATATTGGCGTCGCCGCGTTCGACGGTGCCTTCCTTGGTCTGCAGCTCGATGGTGCCGCGGATTTCTTCGCGGGCAGCCAGAATGTTGGCGGCATCGTCCTTGGTTGACGGCGTCAGTGACAACAGCGCCCGCACCACCACTTGGACCGACACCGTCAGCGGCGTCAAAAACCAGATCACGCCGCGCATGAACGGCGCCAATTTCAGAGCCGTTTCGTCGGCCCAAGCGAGCGCAAACGTCTTCGGTAGCACAGCCGAAAAAATCACGATCAGCACCGTCAGAATGGCCGTGGCAATACCGGTCGCATAGACGTCGCCGATCAGATGCCCGAGCAGCGTGGTGGCCAAGCTCGCCGCCAGCATCGCCGCCAGCGTATCAACCAGCGTATTGCCGAGCAGAACCGCGCCCAGCATCCGTTCGGGCGCGCTCATCAGCTTGTTGACGAGTTTTGCACGGGGATTGCCGTCTTCGGCGAGGCCATGCATGCGCGCCTTCGACGCCGCCGTGAGGGCTGTCTCGCTACCGTTGAAAAAGGCGGAGAGCAGCAATAGAAAAACGATCGCTCCCAGCGTCAGGCCGATATCGATCGTCATGGTGTACCTTGCACTCCGTTGAGTTCATTGCCGAGGAACGTTTCCAGCGCCCGGCGCTCGACATCGCGCGACACGAACGCATCGCCGATCGCACGGACGAGGATGAATGTCATGCGCCCCTCGCGCACCTTCTTGTCCTGCGCCATCAGCGCCAGCAGCGTTGCTGTGTCGGGCCGGCCGGCGCCTGGAATATCGGCGATGGCCGTTGGCAGGCCGACCGCTTTCAGATGCCGCACGACGCGTGCCGCAGTGCCGGCTGCGCAGAACCCATGCGCCTCGGAAAAGCGGAACGCCTGCGCCAGGCCGATCGCCACGGCTTCGCCATGCAGCAGCCGGTCTGAATAACCGGCCCAGGCTTCGAGCGCGTGACCAAACGTATGGCCTAGATTGAGCAGCATGCGGTCGCCCTGCTCGGTCTCGTCACGGGCGACAATGGCTGCCTTTGCTGCCACGCTGGTTTCAACGGCGGCCAGCAGCGCACGAGCATCGTTGCCGAAGAGCGCCGGCCAGCCGTTTTCCAAACGCTCGAAGAATGGCCGGTCGCCCAGCAGGCCATACTTGACGACTTCGGCATACCCGGCGCGCAGCTGGCGCACGGGCAACGTTGAGAGAGTGTCGATATCGGCCAGCACGAGGCTTGGCTGGTGGAACGCGCCGACCAGGTTCTTGCCGAGGCTGGTGTTGATGCCGGTCTTGCCGCCGACGGAGCTGTCGACTTGCGCCAGCAAACTGGTCGGGATCTGTACAAAACGCACACCGCGCCGGAGGATCGCCGCGGCAAAGCCCGTCAGATCGCCGATGACGCCGCCGCCCAGCGCAATCACCAGATCGCCGCGCTCGACGCCGAGCGCCAGCAGTCGGTCGCAGACCTCGCCGAGGCGTGCGAACGATTTGGTTTGCTCGCCCGGTGTCAGCACGATGCTGCCGCGCGCCCGGTCGCCGAGGCTCGCGAGCAACGCCGGAAGATGCCGCGCTGCAACGTTGTCGTCGGTCACGATCGCACACCGCGCCGCGCCGAAGCGGTCGGCGATGGTCTGGCCGGCGGCGGCCAGCAGACCGCGGCCGATCAGCACCTCATAGCTTCGATCGCCGAGGGCAACGGCGACCGGCCGCGTTTCGGTTGTGGGGTTCATGCCGGTTGGTCCTGCGATGGCGCCATCAGATGCGCGGCCAGCGCTTCGATGACGATCCCGGCCATGGCATCGTGGCTGATGTCGCGACTTTCGACGATGACCGGCGCTTCGGCATAGGTCGGATAGCGCGCTTCCATGAGGCCGCGCATGACCGCTTCCGGATCGGCCGACCGCAGCAGCGGCCGGTTCTGGCGCTTCATGACGCGGCGCATGAGCACGGGCAGCTCGGCCTTGAGCCAGACAGCAACGCCGGTCTCGGCAATGCGCCCGCGGGTTTCCGCGTTCAGATAGGCACCGCCGCCGGTGGCGAGCACCTGGGGCGCGGTGCGCAGCAAACGCGCGATCACGCGGCGCTCGCCGTCGCGGAAATAGGCTTCCCCATGCTCATCGAAGATTTCTTTGATGGTCTTGCCGGCCGCTTCTTCGATGGCGGCGTCGGCGTCGATAAACGGCAGGCCGAGATGGTGGGCGACGCGGCGGCCCACCGATGTCTTGCCACAGCCCATCAGCCCAACCATCACGATACTGCGCGTGCCGAGCGCGGTCCGCAGCGGTCCGGACTGGGGGCGCGGATTGGATGGTTCGTTGGGCAGCATGCCGTGCATGGATCTGGTCGGTCTCGATGACGAATTGGGTAATGTGGAACGGGTGGTCACGGAAGCCTGCGTCGGGGACGCTCTCTTTGGCATTTCTGACAGTTAACGGGCATCGCGTTGAACTTTCTTCGCCGTTTCACCAGATGCGCAGACGGGCCTAGCAGTGCCGCAAGCCATAATCACGCCCTGGTGACGCTGTTACATAACGGTTCGGGACACGGAACGCCACATGCCGAGCTTGATCCGCTTTCTGTTGGTGTGCGCGGCCGGGGCGGGACTGGTTACCGGCAGTCTGTATGCTTTGTCGGAATACGCCGAGCCAAACCAGCGGGAAACGCGGTCGACGGTCTCGGGTGTGAAAGTACGGCGCTGATACGCACCGGGTCGAGTACTCACCAAGGATGATGCGGGATGAGACTGCGGGGCGCCCTGGGCGCGGTGTTCGTTCTGGCCGGTCTGGTGCCGGTGTGGGCCGAGAGCGACTGGCAGCCGTTCAAGGATCAGGACGGGCCGCGGCCGCGGCGAGCGGCTGCGACGGCGTTGCCAGATGCGGCGCCGCCCTTAGCACCGATGGGCGGCGTCATCCCAAGTCCGGGCGCAGCGCCGCGGTCTGATGGGCCGGCGCCCGGCTTCGGATCGGTTTATCCGGGTGCTGCCGCGCCACCCCCGTTTGCGGCGCCGGTTACCGGTGGCCCGCCTCAGCAAGCCTCGGCGATCGGCAAGGTCGAGCGACTGGAACTTGAGCCGTCGCTGGCAACCGATGGCAGCGGCCTCCCCCAGGATGCCTGGCGTGGCATGGACATCAAAGCCACCGAAGAAGCCTTGGCCGGGCTGCAGTTGCCGTCCCGCTCAGCGGCGCTGACAGGGCTTTGGTCGCGGCTGCTGGCGGCGGATATCGACGCGCCGCAGGGCGCGCGTTCGCCAGCCCATTTTGGCGCCCTGCGCCTGGAAGCGCTATATCGCGCGGGCCGCCTGGACGCGATGGGCAAGCGGCTCGGCGCCGGCCCAGATACCGATCCGATCTTACAGGCGTTCCGCATCCGCCATGCCCTGGCGATGGGCAATCAGGCCACCGCCTGCACTACGTCGAGGGGGCTAATGGCGCGGCGGGCGGAACTGCCCAAGGGCCTCGTTTCTGAGTTGCACTTGCTGGCTGGGTATTGTGCGGCGGCGGAGGGCAATGCAGCAGGCGCGGGGCTGGCGGCGGACTTGGCGCGCGAGGCTGGGGTGGACGCGCCCGTCGCCATGGCGGCACTGGATGCACTGGCTGGCAACGGCAAGGCAGGCCTTGTGCCCCCCAAGCTGGTGCGCGTGCTGGACTATCGCTTGCTCGAGCTGCTGGGGCCGATCGATCCGGCGCAAATCCTCGACAAGGCCGAGCCGCCGCTGCTGGCGGCGCTGGCGCTTGATGACAAGGCTGATCCCGGCATGCGGGTTGCAGCTGCCGAAGTGGCGGCGCGGCTCAGCATCCTTGCTGCTGATCAGTTGCTCGCCATTTATGCGGCGGCCCCGGCGGGCGCGGATATGCCGGCGCTGCGGCGCGGTGAACTGGTCCGACTGATTGCCGCAGAGGCCCAGGCGCCACGCAAGCTACAACTGGCGAAGTCGATGCTGGAGGACGCTCGCAAGGCTGGCCTCGCGCAGCCGGTGGCGCGGGTGCTCGCGCTGACACTTAAAGACGTGCAGCCGGCGGCCGGACTAGAGCCCCACGGAGAGACCGCGACGGAGATTTTTCTGGCGGGCGGCGATAGCGCGAAGGCGCGCGCGTTTGCATCAACGCCGGAGGCGCGTCATTGGCTGGCGCTGATCGACCTTGCCGAGGCCACCCCGACTGAGAGCCAGCGCGCGCAGAACCTTGTCGCGTTGGATGACATGGTGCGCCGCAATCGCTTCCCGGCGCCGTTGCTGCATCGCCTCGCAACGGTGCTGGACGCCACCGACGTGAATGTGCCGATCCCGCTCTGGGAAGCCGCCAGCCGCACGCCACAACCGGCCACCGGCGCGTTACCCGAAACAGGCGTGCTGCCGCAGCTGCAAGAGGCCGCAAAAAAGAAAGAGACGGCGCGCACAGTGCTGCTGGCACTGCGCGCCACCAACGCCACCGGCGCCGACGGATTGCACATCATTGCGCTTGGCGACACCATCCGCGCATTGCGCCGCGCCGGCCTTGATCGCGATGCGCGTGCGTTCGGTGTCGAGGCGCTGATTGCTCAGTGGCCGCGCGGGACGGCGCCGTGACGGCGCAGAGGCAAGCCGCCGGAGATGCAGTGGCTGGCGAAGCTTGGGCGCATCTGGCGGGCTTTCTCGAAATGCTGGCCGCTGAGCGCGGCGCCTCGGCCAATACGCGCGATGCTTACCGGCGGGACATTGTGGAGTTTATCGGATTTCTCGACCAGGAGACGCTCGCTGTCGAGGATGTGCGGCGCGCGCACGTGGCAGCTTATCTGGAGGGCCTGGGACGCGCTGGATTGGCTGCAACATCGCGCGCCCGCAAACTGTCGGCGCTGAAGCAGTTTGCGAAATTTCTGCTGGCCAGTGATGTCATTGATGAAGACCCGATGGAGTATCTGCGCGGGCCAAAGCGGGCCCGGGCATTGCCCAAGGTGCTGTCCATCGCTGAGGTCGATAAACTGTTGACTGTCGCCGAAGCGCGGACCAACGCCGCTGCCGGCGCCGACCTGCCACGCGCACTCAGGTTACATGCGCTCATCGAAGTGCTCTACGCGACGGGCCTGCGGGTCAGCGAGCTCGTGACATTGCCGCGGACGGTGCTGGCGGGCGACGGCAAAGTGCTGACCATCAAGGGCAAAGGTGGGCGCGAACGGCTGGTGCCGCTGACCGGGCCTTCAATTGCGGCGCTATCGCGCTTTCTCGCTGCATCGGCGGCTGGTGACGCGGTTTCGACCGGGCCCAGCCGGCACTATCTGTTTCCCTCTCGAAGTGCGGAGGGGCATCTCACGCGCCAGCGCCTGGGCCAAGACTTGAAGACGCTGGCACTGGACGCGGGCTTCGACCCCGAGCGTGTGTCGCCGCATGTCTTGCGTCATGCGTTCGCGTCGCATCTGCTGGATCGTGGGGCGGACTTGCGTGTGGTGCAACAGCTGCTCGGCCACGCCGATATTTCAACCACTGAAATCTACACCCACGTGCTGCAGGAACGCTTAAAGCAGCTGGTGTTTGAGCATCATCCGTTGGCGAAAAATACTTAGCGCTTGTGGCCGATGGTCAGATCGTTCTGGCCGGTGCGGTCGATGCCGCGGACGAGCCACAGAGGCCGCGTTGCGAAGGCGACGGGAATACCGGTTTTGCCGTCGTGCGGTTTCATGGCGCGATCAAACAGCGACGTCGCCGGCATGTAGCGCAAGGCCACGCCAGCGCGGCGGCGCGGTGACCGGTTCGCCGCGGCACCGTGGATCATGTAGACGTCGTGCAGCGACATCTGGCCCGGCTCCAGCACCAGATCGACGGCGTCTTTCTCTTCGAACACGCCTTCCGCCATGCGCTGGTTGAGAACCACATCGCTGCGGTCTTCGTGCAGGTGATCGTGCAGTTGCTTGTCGGCATGCGAGCGCGGCACCACGCGCAAGCAGCCGTTGCTGGTGTCTGAGCGATCGAGTGCGACCCATACAGTACACGTCGCGAGCGGGCGGATGGGCCAGTAGTGGCCGTCCTGATGCCAGGGTGTTTCGAAGCCGTCGCCGCCTGGCTTACAGAACACATGGCAGCCCCAAAGGATGACGTCATCGCCAAGCACGCCGGCGACCAGATCGACGATCTCGGGGTCACGCGCAAGCGCGAGGAAATCGGCGGAGCCTTTGACGCCTTCGCCGTTGTCACCCTCGACGTGGGCGGAGACGAGTTTCTCGGGCCGCACGCCGGGGTTGGCCGCGATAAGCCCGTCGAGCGTGTCGCGCAGCGTGTCGATTTTGTCAGCGGCCAAGCGGAATTTTGGCACGACGTAGCCGTCGCGTCGGTAGTGCGCGATTTCGGATGGTGTCAGCGTCGCCACGTTGGGTCTCCGATCTCATGCCAGCAGGAAAATCCAGTGTCTCGCGCCTTCACGAGCGTCCGGCCAAGTCAGTTGGATCAAGCGGTTACCGTGCGCCTACTTCCCTTCGACGCTCACATGCACGTCGATGTTGCCGCGGGTGGCGTGGCTGTAGGGGCAGACCTTTTCGTGCGTCTCGTGGACGATGGCTTCGGCCTCGGCCTTGGTGAGATTGGGCAGCTTGACGTGCATCTTCACAGCGATGCCGAAGCCGCCGCCTTCACGTGGGCCAACCGCGGTATCGCAGGTAACGACGGCACCGCTGGTATCTTTCTTGTGGCTCTTGCCGACGAATTCGAGTGCGCCGCCGAAGCAGGCGGCATAACCGGCGGCAAACAAGTGCTCTGGCGTGGTGGTGTTGGGCAGACCGGGGCCGCCCATTTCCTTGCGCACCGAGAGATTGACGCTGACGGATTTGTCAGTGGTTTCGGAGTGGCCATTGCGGCCCCCCGTTGAGTGGGCGACGGCGGTGACCAGTGCCTTTATGGTATGGGCGGCCATGGGGGGGCTCCTTTGTGTGACTAGGCTGGGGGCGAAATGCAGAGCGTCATGGTGACGGAGTTCTAAAAATCCGCAAGGGCAGCCCTGCCGTTGCGACCAAGGCGCACTGTCGAGGCAATTTGATCAACTCGCGAGGCCGGTAGATTGAGTTGAGGCACGAGACCCGGCGCCATAGTCTGGAACTCGCGCCTGTCGTTCTCATTGAAAAGTTCGCCTCGACCTACAGCACGTGAATTGAATTGCCCTCGGCCCGGGCGGCCAGCGCTGCTGCATGAATGTGTGATGAACCGGGGCTTCAGAATTCACTCACCTGCGGGCGCCTAGAACGACGCCAAGAGACGGGACGGCGAACCCCCAATCCGGTTCGCCAATCGACCACACATCAGTGGCACATAAAGCCGTCGCGTTGTGCGCCAGCTATTTGGCCAACGCCTCCAACACCGCAGATAACGCCATGTCTATCAACAACTTCGTTCTGGCATCGGTGGCGATTGCCGCGTTTGCGGCAGCGGTGTTTGTGGCTGCACGGCCGGAAACACAGACCGTATCCTTCGCTATGCCGATGGCAGCCCCGACAGACGGCGCGCGCCGCTGAGCCGCACCCCGCCCTGATGACAAAACTGCCCCTGCACGGCAGGGTCTCCGGAATCGCATGACGCGACCGGAGACCTGCCGCAGATGCTCTTGCTCATCCTGGGCCTTGCCCTCTTCACCGTAACCCATCTCGTACCAGCAGCGCCGGCCACGCGTCGCCTGTTGCGAGACCGTATGGGACCGAGCGCCTATCTGCTGGTTTTTTCGATCCTGTCTCTGGTCAGCCTGATCCTGATCGGACAGGGCTACGGCGAAGCGCGCACGCTTGGGCGGGGCAATCCGCAGCTATGGGTCGCGCCGGCGTTTTTCAAGCATGTGACGTATGTGTTGATGCTGCCGGCGTTTATTCTGCTGGCAGCGGCCTACGTGCCCTCGCGCATTCGCACCGTGGTGAAACATCCGATGCTGGCCGCCATCAAGATCTGGGCGCTGGCACATCTGCTGGTGCGCGGCGATCTGGCGAGCGTGCTGCTGTTCGGCAGCATGCTGGCGTACGGTGTTTTCGATCGCATCTCGGTCAAGAAGCGCAACGCGCTTGGACCGTTGGGCACTGCGCCGGGATCGGCGCGTGGCGACATGATCGCCATCGCGATAGGGCTGACCGCCTATGCCGCGATGATGCTCGGTGGGCATGCTGCGCTGATCGGTGTGCCGCTGTTGCGGACGAGCTTTGCGTTCTAGGGTCGTTCCGCGCTTGAAGGAATCGAGGAACGACCCTTGCTCTTTGTCTGGTCGTGCTTCTTCCGGGAAAACCGCTGCACACTTTTCCTGGAAGCACTCTGGGCGCGTCCAGCGGTGCACCGAGACGCAGCATAAAAAAACCCGCGCCGGAAAGCGCGGGTTGTAATGATTTGGCAGGCTGTTGCCGAGGTGATCAGCGCTTGGAGAACTGATAGCTGCGGCGGGCTTTCATCTTGCCGAACTTCTTGCGCTCAACGACGCGGCTGTCGCGCGTTAGGAAGCCGCCCTTTTTGAGCACGCCGCGCAGTTCCGGTTCGAAGTAGGTGAGCGCCTTCGAGATGCCGTGACGCACGGCGCCAGCCTGTCCCGAGAGGCCGCCGCCGACAACGGTCGCCATCACATCATACTGCGCGTCACGGGCAGCCACCTTGATTGGCTGCTGGAGAAGCATCTGGAGCACCGGACGGGCGAAGTACTTAGAATAGTCTTTGCCGTTGACGATGATCTTGCCGCCGCCGCGCTTCAACCAGACGCGGGCGATTGCATTCTTGCGCTTGCCGGTCGCGTAGGCGCGGCCGAGCTTGTCGAGCTTTTGTACGTGGACGGGGCCGGTGGCGACAACGGCTGCGGGCAGTTCCGACTTGAGGTCGGCCAGATCGCTCAGGGTTTTCGTTTCGGTTGCCATGATGATCAGGCCCTCACGTTCTTGCGGTTCAGCGCGGCGATGTCGATGGCGACGGGGCTCTGCGCCTCGTGCGGATGCTTGTCGCCCGCATAGACTTTGAGATTGCGCAGCAGCTTGCGGCCGAGCGGACCACCAGCGATCATGCGCTCAACAGCCTTTTCGAGCACGCGCTCAGGGAACTTGCCCTCGAGGATCTGGCGCGGAGTGCGCTCTTTGATGCCGCCAGGATGACCGGTGTGCCAGTAGTAGACCTTCTTCTGGGTCTTGCGGCCGGTAAAGACGACTTTATCGGCGTTGATGACGACGATGTTGTCGCCGGTATCGACGTTCGGCGTGTAAGTGGCGCGATGTTTGCCCTTCAGGCGCAGCGCGATCAGCGATGCAAGGCGACCGACAACCAAACCTTTGGCGTCGATCAGCACCCACTTCTTGTCGATCTCGCCCGACTTGGCGTTATAGGTCTTCATGACCTCGATCCTCAGGTGAAGAAATTGGCGATTGCGGCGGCGTTTCCGCCTGCCGCATCTCAGGCGCCCGAAACCTGCCGCGGCGCTGGCGCTAGGCGCGCAACGTTGAGCAGGCTCCGGCAGGAGCAAGAGATGCGCAGGCTATAGCGGCCAGCGGCGCGGCTGTCAAAGCCAAATGCACGACGTCGAAATTAGTTTATTTCGTGAAATCAATTAGTTGCTTGTGAGGTATCATTTTACCACACCAAGATCACGAGCGGCTGGGCATGGCGTAGGTGGCGATGGCGTGGGCGACCATGGCTTCGCCGTTGGCTGAAAACATCTCGATTTCACCGACCACCAGCCGCTTGCCGACCTTGACCAGCGTCGCTTCGGCGATGAGGTCGCCGGGGCTTGGGCGCGACAGAAAATTGATGTTCAGATTGGTTGTTACGGCCTGCAGAGCGCCTTCGCCTACAGTAGCGAGAATGGCGACATAAAGCGCCACATCTGCCAGTTGGAACATGCTGGGGCCTGACAATGTATTGCCCGGCCGCAGGTTCTTCTCGTGCGCGGCCATCCGCATGCGCGCACGCTTCACGCCTGCGCCTTCGATGAAAAAGATACGTCCGCCCAGATGGATCTGCGGGAAATGAACCTCAAGTAGGCGATCAATCGCCGCGGCGGTCAGCACGCCCGGCGGAAACGGTGTGGCTGAAACGTTATCTGGTGCGTGTTGGCTGTGCATGAGTGGCTGCGTCTCACTTTTGTCACGTGATATGGATAACCCGACACGTTATCGTTGCAGCGACCGCGGAAGACAAGGAGCCTATGGGATGCGACATCGTTTGAAGACAAATCAGGTGACAGCGTGGGCCGTGGGCATGCTGCTGGCCTTGGCAACCGCGACGCTTGGCGGTGTGGCCATGGCGCAGGACATGATCAAACAGGTCAAGCTGACCGACACGCATATCAAAGGTTTCATCTCAGCGCAGGCCGATATGGCCAAGATCTCTGAGAAAATGCAGGCGACGACCAGCGAAAAGCCGGACCCCAAGATCCAGGCGGAACTGGAAACGATCGCCACCAAGAACGGGTTCAAGGATTTTGCCGAGTATGACGATGTGGCGGCCAACATCTCGATGGTGATGGCGGGTATCGATCCGGCAACCGGCGTCTACACCGACCCCATCGCATCGATCAAAAAAGAGATCGAAGAGGTAACAGCCGACAAGACGCTGCAGGAAAAAGACAAAAAGCAGATGCTGGAAGAACTGACGGAAGCGCTGAAATCGGCGCAGCCGGTTCAGTTTCCGGAAAACGTCGAGATTGTGAAGAAAAATCGCGTTGAGATCGACAAGGTTCTGCAGTGAGTTCAAGTTCTGGGGCGCCGCCCCTTTTTGTTGAGCGCCACAACGCGGTCGCGCTTGTAACGCTTGACCATTTGCCGTCGCGCAATGCGTTGTCGGAGGCGATGCTGGCGGCGCTGCAGGCGGCGATCGATCAGGCCGCTGTGGATGCGACCGTGCGGGCGGTGATCTTGCAGGCGAATGGGCCGGCGTTTTGTGCGGGGCATGATCTCAAGCAACTGACGGCGCGGCGCGCTGACGCTGATGGCGGGCGCGCTTATTTCCATGCGATCATGACGCGCTGCGCGGCGCTCATGCAGGCGATCATCCGTTGCCCGAAACCGGTCATTGCCGCCGTTGAAGGTGTGGCGACGGCCGCCGGCTGTCAGCTGGTTGCGACGTGCGATCTCGCGGTTGCCGGAACAGCCGCTAAGTTTGCCACACCGGGTGTCAATATTGGGTTGTTCTGCTCGACACCGATGGTGGCGCTGTCACGCAACGTGCCGCGCAAGAAGGCCATGGAGATGCTGCTGCTCGGCGAGATGCTCGATGCGCAGGGTGCTGTGGACCACGGGCTGGTCAATCGCACTGTGCCAAACGCGCGCGTGCGCAGCGAGGCCTTGGCGATGGCGGAGGTCATCGCCTCGAAGTCGCCGGTGACGGTGCGGATCGGTAAGGAAGCCTTCTACGCCCAGATCGAGCAGCCGCTGGCGGAAGCCTATGCCGGCGCCACCGAAACGATGGTGCGCAACATGCTGGAGCGCGATGCCGCCGAGGGGATCGGCGCGTTTATTGAAAAGCGGGCGGCGAGGTGGGGAGTGTAAACTGCCGTCACGACATTCGCGTTACACTTTCGGTATTTTGCCGGGAACAAACCGAACCTTCCGCGGCGCTGCTGCCCAAATTGCGACGGCCGATAGGATACAGCAGCCAATGTTCAGGCCGAACGCGAGCCGGTAACTTCCAGTGGCGTCGTGGACAAGGCCCGCGATCCATGGGCCGGCAGCGCCGCCGCCGAGCAATGCCACCGAGATCGCGCCAAAAATAGTTCCATAG
Source organism: uncultured Alphaproteobacteria bacterium (assembly GCA_963847145.1). Classification (GTDB taxonomy): domain Bacteria; phylum Pseudomonadota; class Alphaproteobacteria; order Rhizobiales; family Hyphomicrobiaceae; genus JABFRJ01. The sequence continues at coordinate 283,134 of CAWJYN010000004.1, read as the reverse complement.
TGTGGGCCCTCGAAGATTTCAGCGACGATCGGGCCAAGCACCGAGGTCAGTGCGTAGCCAAAGAATCCTTGCACGAAAACCATGACGTACAGCAGCGTCGTCGAAGGGGCGTGCTCAAGCACGATGAGGGCGGCATAGCTGGCAACGAAGCCGGCACAACCGATGGCCCAGATCCACTCCCGGCCCACCCGGTCTGACCATGCACCCAGGATGATCTGGCCGGGTACGCCAATAACGCTGACCGCGCCAAGGGCCCAAGCGGCGACGACTGGGGTGAAGCCAATTTCAGTGAGGTACTTTGTCTGGTGGACCTGCACCGCGTACCAGGCAACGAGTGCGCAGAAATAACCGATCACGATCCACCAGAACCGCGCCGTCCGCATCGCCCGCGCGAGCGTCCACTCGATCGATGCCCACGCTGGATCGACGACGTTAGCCGCGTGCTTTTTTCCAGCCGCTTTCGGTGACGCAGCGGCGCCATCGGGCCTGAGGCCGATATCCTCCGGGCGCTTATAGACCAAGAGGTTGATCGGCATGACCACCAGTACCACCAACAGGCCCATGGCCATGCAGGCGGCGCGCCAGCCCTCGGCCAGGATGATCGATTGCAGCCACGGCAGAATGACGATCCCACCGACACCGGCACCGGCAAAGGCAATGCTGATCGCCAAGGCACGCCGCCGCACGAACCAGTTCGGCAGGAATTGCGAGTGTGCCGTGTAGGTCATCATGTTGGCGCCGCCGCCAACAAGTAGCCCGAGCGTCGCATACAGCTGCCAGGGTTGGGCGATGTAAGGCGCCAGAAACGAGCCGGCGGACAAGAACAGCACGCCGGTGAGGATCACGATGCGCGGTCCGCGGATATCGATGATCCGGCCCACGATGGGGCTCATGATCGCGGAGAACAGAAAGCCGAACGAGAAGGCTCCGGCCGCCAAGCCGCGATCCCAGCGGAACTCATCGATCAGCGGCGGCAGCAACAGTGAGAACGCCGTGCGCGCGGTGACGCCAATGGCCATCGTCAGGAAGGCGATAGCGATGATCAGCCAGCCGTAATAGAACGGCAGGCGTGCTGACCAATGCGGGCGGGCGGCTTGCACGCCGCTCATGCGGCCAGTGCCATTGGGGTGAGTGGCTCTACACGTAATCCTTCGATAACGATCTTCATGTCGGCCCGCCCTTGCTTGGTGCTGCAGCTGATACTGCCTCTCTAACGCGGTTATCGCAACCTATGCGTCAGCGTGCGGCATATGGTGGGAAGTGGTGGGACACCCACCTATTGCCAGCCGGCAGTGTATCAGACGTGTGATTTTTGAGATGCGTGACTAACCCGAGCATCCGCTTCGTCTTGCACCAATAGTAGCAGAAGAGCCGCGCGACCGGCCGGCGAGTGCCCAAAACGCAGAGGTTTCCTGTCGTCCGATCACTTGATCCCCGAGAGGAGCGGTAGTGAACTCCGAAATCTTCAGCCGTGGCAGCGCGCGCCGAGACAAAGACTGAGCAATTGTTTGTAACGATCAGCAAGTGCATTACTTGCAGAAGTCGTTTTGCCTTGTGTCGCGCGCTCTATCTGCGCGGCTTGCGAGTCGATCTTATTCAGTTCGGCACGCATGGACTGGCAGGACTGCCCAGCCGGCTTCTGTTTCGGCACGCAGCGATCCCCTGACACGACCTCGTCGTCTTCGCATAGCAACGGACAGACGCGCCCGCTTTTGTTTCGGAGCGCCTGCAAGGCAACCTCGGTCAGGCTATCCAAAGTCAGGTCCTTCTTGATGGCTGCTGCAAAGCGGCTCAGCGCATTGCGCGCCTTCGCGCCCCAAGTGCCGTCAACTGCGCCCGGATCACAGCCGACACGCTTCAATTCCTGCTGTAGATCGCGCGCCAACTGAGGGCCGGTTGCGGCATCTGACGAGCTTGGCACATTTTTTTCCCTCAGCAGCTCGCCCCCTTGAAGTTGCGATGGTGTGCACCCAATTCTATGGCGCGGGCCGGGCCCCTCTGGCGACCACTGTGGTCGTGATGTCGGACCGCATCGAGTACGCTCGATGCCCGGGTCCGTTTGCCTGTAACCCGCCGGGATTGAGCCGTACTCCATGGTCGGAGATGGCACGTGGATTCCCGCACTGTTGAATGGCTGCGCAAGCCCGCGCGGATGATGACCGTCTGCCCCACCCTGGGGTTCGGCCGCGGCAATCTTCAGCCGGCATTGGCCGTGCCGCAAAGTGTCGACGGCTGCACGCTTTTCATCACTGAACTGTCCTGCCTCAAGTCGTGTTCTGCGGCCCAGTCGCTTGACTGACGTGCGCGATCCGCACCGCCAGCTTGGCCTGTGCGCATAGCGATGTCGCGTATTCTTTTACACCCGCCTGAAAGGAGACTTCTGATGCCCTTGCTCCTCTGTCCCAACGACAACGGTCCGATGCAAACCGTGCAGCGATCCGGCGTCGAGTTCGACATTTGCCCGACGTGCCGCGGTGTCTGGCTTGATCGTGGCGAACTCGAAAAGCTGCTGGCAACAGCTCGCCAGGACATGGGCGGCGACGTACCAACCGACAGCCAAGTGCCGCGCCAGACCACCTTCATCCCGCAACAGCCGCAGCGTTCTCAAGAGCGACGCGACTGGGACGACCGCGACGGCGACCACTACCGCAAAAAGAAGCGTTCCAGCATCTTTGACATCTTCGATTGATCGCAGGTGCGCCAGCGCTGCGGCACCTACAACAGCCGCGGTGCGCACGATCGCAAACCAAGAATTGGAGGGAATGCATGCCGTATCGCAGTGCCCTGGGGCGCTTCTCGAAGCAGTCATGGAACGAGTTCAACGACGAGATCCAGCAAGCCGAAAACGAACACTTGATGGAGGGGATCGTCGCGGGTTGCGCCCTCGTCGCCTACGCTGACGGCCAGGTCACAGACGAAGAGCACGACCGCATGGTGAGCCTCATTCGTGGCTTCGAGCCTATCGCCGCATTCGGCATCGACGATGTCATCGTGTCATTCGAAACCATGACCGCACAGTTTGTCGCCGACCCGAAGGGTGGAGAAATATCGGCGCTCAAGGCAGTGGCACGAGTAAGGGGCGCGGCACGCACCCCCGCTTTGCTGGTGAAGACCTGCTGTGCCATTGCAGCAGCCGACGGCCAGTTCGATGAAAATGAGCGCGCTGCCATCATCCGCATCTCCAAACTGCTCGGCCTCAATCCGGCGGTGTTCGACATTGCGGACGTGACGTGACCGTCATTTAAAGTTGCTGAGCCCTCGGCTCTCAACGATCAAGCAGCGCACATGTCCAGTTTTCGCGCGGGCATTTACCAAAAACATAACCTTTGGTAGATTTTTGCGCGATCTGATGGTAGCTTTATATCAACGCAACCGACTGGAACGATCATGACGTCGCAACTTCGAAATCAAGGGACTGAACTGAAACTTGTGGCACAGCCACTGACGGAGACGATGCCTCAGCGCACCACGAGCTAGACCATGGCAGCGCTTGCGAGGGTGCGGTGTGCGGGTGGGGTGCAAATCCGCAAATCACACGGCTGGTCGCTTGCGGACGGCGCCGCGCCACGCCTCGATCTTAGGCCTTTCTCGATCACGCCGCGTGTGGTGGAGAACGGAAATGACGACAGTCACCTTTCCGCAGCGTGTCTGTAATCGACACACTTGGGCGCATGCTGGGCGCATGCTGGGCGCATGCAAAAAATCTGGGCGCAGGAAAAAGGTGCTGTCCCGAATTCCACACATTGACGTTTACGTCAGTGTTTCGAATACTCCAACTTGATGCGCCGCACCACGGCGCCCCCTTTTCCGAGAGCCCGCCCTCCATGACCACCACCGCCGCTCCCCTGCCGATGACGGCCGCCCAGTTGAAAGCCAAGATGCGGATCCCGCTGATCGGCGCGCCGCAATTCATCGTGTCGGGGCCGGCATTGGTGATTGCTCAGTGCAAAGCGGGGATTGTGGGATCGTTCCCGGCGCTGAATGCGCGGCCGGCGGCGCAACTCGACGAATGGCTGCATCAGATCAAGGAAGAGCTGGCAGCGCACGACCGCAAACATCCAGACCGGCCGTCGGCGCCTTTCGCGGTCAACCAGATTGTCCACAAATCCAACGACCGGCTCGATCATGACGTGGAAATGTGCATCAAGCATAAGGTGCCGTTAGCGATCACATCGCTTGGTGCACGGGAAGATGTCTATAAGGCGTTCCGCGATATCGGCACGCTCGTGCTGCATGACATCATCAACGTGACGTTCGCCCGCAAGGCCATCGAGAAGGGCGCGAGCGGGCTGGTGGCAGTTTGCGCCGGTGCTGGTGGGCATGCCGGCCGCCTGTCGCCGTTTGCGCTGATCTCCGAAATTCGCGCGTTCTTCGACGGACCGCTCTGCCTCTCGGGCTCGATTGCCACCGGCCGTGGCGTGCTCGCCGCCGAAGCACTCGGCGCAGATTTTGCCTATGCGGGCTCCATGTTCATCGCCGCGACTGAGGCCAACGCCGTCGAAGCCTATAAGCAGGACATTGTCGCCAACTCCGCCGACGGCATCATCTACACCAACCTGTTCACGGGCGTGCACGGCAACTATCTGAAGTCGTCAGTGACTCGCGCGGGTCTTGACCCTGAAAACTTGCCCGACAGTGATCCGTCCAAGATGGACTTCGGCTCGAACCGCGCACCCAAAGCGTGGAAGGAAATCTGGGGTTGCGGCCAGGGCATCGGCTCGGTGCACAAGATCGAGCCGGTCGCCGATATGGTGGCGCGACTGGAAACAGAGTATCGCGCAGGCAAAAAGCAATTGTTGGGGTAAGCAATCAGCGCGCGAGTTCAGCGTCGATATTGGCAAACATGTAAGACCACTTGGCTGTCTGGATCTCGACGAGGGCCGCCATGTTGGACTTGAGATCGGCGAGTTGGGCGCAAGTGCCTTGGCCCGGCGCACCGTTGCCGCCGCTGCCAGCGTCGTTGATGCGGGCCAGCAAGTCACCGGATTTTTCGTCAAAGGCTGCGATTTTATCGTCCCGGACGAAACGGGCGCCTTCGGCCATGAACTGCTCATGGCTCCAGCCGCGCTTCTCTTTGAGGGCGCGCAGCTTGCCCTGGAAGGGCGGCGAGTTCTGCTGCGTGATGGAGCGCAGCGCATCAGCCGCGCTGCTCACAACGGTCTCGAATTCGGTCCGGTCACAGGTGACTTGGGCCGACAACCGCGCCCACGGCGTTGCGATCAGCGCCAAAGTACCGAACGTGATCCATACTTGCACCCGTCGCCGCACGCGATATCGCCCCCTTTATCCCACGGCGTCTTGTAGCGGTTTGGCTCAGCGAACAAAAGCCGGTTCAATCGACGCGGTGAGTGGGCCGCTTTGCCTCTCCGCGTGCTGGCGGCGATCGCCAGTGGCGGGTTCTGCCGCTTGAGGGGTGCACCGGGCCGCAGCCTCTGGTATGCGACCCTGGAACCGCGAATGGAAAACACGTATGGCCAGCTACGACTGCACGAAATGCCCGGGCTTTTGCTGCTCGTATCCGGTCATTCCGATTACCAAGCGCGATGTTGAAAGGCTGGCCAAGCACTTCGAGGTCGACTTCGAGACCGCGAAGGTGCGCTTCACCAAAGAGGCCCACGGCCGCAAATTCTGTCTGCGGCGCAAGACGGACGAGCACTTCGGCAGGATTTGTAAATTCTTCGATACCAAGGCTCGACGCTGCACCGTCTATCACGCACGGCCATCGACCTGCCGTGACTACCCAGCACAGAAGCGTTGCGGCTACTACGACTTCCTCACGTTCGAGCGCGAGCAGCAGGGCGATGAAGCGTGGGTCGCGCGAACCGATACGGCTGAGTGGCGTTGAACGTTCATGCATGTTGATTAACGCTGGCGTCTCATAGGTCGAAAAATCTTCTGTTTGCTGGGGAATCTGCATCGATTAGCGTTGGACAAGGCGCCGCATTCGTGCAACCTTTTATGCCTCTTCAACGCCAACGGAGGGCATGATGTCGCTAAACGCACATCTGACCGAGTTATCTGAGAAGCACCGGCTTCTGGAGCGTAGAATAGAACAAGAAATGGCGCGGCCAGCGCGCGACGACGTCAGATTGCGACGTCTTAAATCCGAAAAACTTAAACTCAAAGACGAGATCGCGCGGTTGAACGGCACCCGGCATTAGGGCGCTGTTGGGTCGTTGGTGACCAGATCGTTGTCGCGGAAGGATGTCCTTCCGTGGCGCGTACACTTTGGTTACGAGTCGTCGTGGCCTGAGAGTGTTGCGCTCCTGCGCAGTAGCGCTGCGGCGCGGCTTCCTCGTCGCGACAACCGACTTTTTTGGGCGTGCCCACGCTGCACGTCAATCAAACTGTACGTCAATTGGCGTGCCGCTGACAACGTTTCGGATTAAAGCTTTGCGGACGTGCCGCCGCACATTAAAACTACGGCTACTGATAGAAAAGTGGCCTGGAGCATTGCATGCGCAAAGATGTGGTCGCGGGCCTTGGGCTTGCCGGGCTCGTGGCAGTAGCCGCTGGCGCCTCGTCTTATTTCGACAGCCGGGCAATACGGGAGGTGGAGACGGTCTTCGCCGGCCTCCGGTCCGATGGCATGATCGCGACGCATGGAGCCATCAATGTCAGTCTGTTGAACCGGCGCATCGATATTGCTGACATCGTCGTCAAACCTGCAGCTGGAGGCGGAGAGCTGGCAATTGCCAAGTTGGCAATCAATGGCATCACGCTTACCGCTGCTGATCTCGGCGCAGACCGTCTCGAGGTAACCGATCTGGCGACCGGCAACCTCGGTGGTCTGACGCCGGGTAGCCACACATCGCTCAAGATTCCGAGCCTGACTGCGACTGGCGTGCGGAGCGCACGTGCTTTGCAAGCCGGTGGCACGTCTGCCAACCAAGACCCGATTGAGCGGGCGATGTTGCTTTACAGCACCCTCAACGCTGCAACTATTGTGGCTCCAACGCTTGCAGTGTCGTCAACGGTGGCGATGCCGGCGACACGTCCGGGTCGCGGCAGCCAGCCGACTACAGTGGACGTGGTGTCCACTGACATCGTGACAACCTACACGAACGTAAAGCTCAACGGGCTTCGCGACGGACGTGTCAGCCACGCCAGCTTCGACAGGGCCGCAATTGCGCCGGACAAAGGCGCGGCGATGTTCACGGGAACCATCGAAGGGACGACGATTGCCGAACTCGACCTGATGCCCATTTTCGGCATCGGCCTGGCGAACCGCACTGCGCGTGACGGGTACTACGCAGTGCAAGGTAAGATGACGACGGGTGCCTACACTTTCAGGATGCCTGACGGTGCCGAATTTGGCATCGGCGGCCTATCGGCATCAGGGTTCGATATCGATCCAACGAAACTGTCGTATCTGCAGCTTCGCGACATGATGGCGACATTTACCACTGTGCCGGCGCAGCCGACACCGGCGCAACAGCAAGCACTCCTCGGCGCCGTCACCAAGATGTATGAGGGCATGCGCTTTGACGCGATTGACGTCCGCAATATCAGCATCGCTGGCCCGAAGAACGCACCAACCGCCGTAAACCTGACGATCGGCGGCATGAGCATGAGCCGCTTCAGTCGGGGCAAGTTCGGTGAAATTCGCATCGATAGCATCAGCGGCGGCGCGCGTGCCCTTGGCGGCACGGCCGTGCCCATGAAACTCGGCAGCTTTTCTCTGCACGGCTTCGACGTTGTCAAGATCATGAAATTCGCCACGGACGCCGCAGCGGCAACACCCGGCAAACCACCGGCGCCGGAACAGATCGTACGGTTGCTCTCCGGACTTGAAGGCTTCGAGATCATCGAGGTTGCGGTGCCCCATCCGCAAACTGGGCAAATCGTGCAGATCGATCATCTGAAAGCCAACTGGGGTCAGTATGCCGGCGATCTGCCATCAAAAATCCGGCTGAGCTTCAAAGGATCAGTCCCACTTGCTGCCGCGGACCCGAACACCGCCTTGCTCCGCCAAAACGGGCTGCAATCCATCAGTATGAACTTGGAAGGCGATAGCAGCTGGGATGCCGGCACTCGCACATTGACCGAAGCTGCCTCGCTCGATCTGGCCAGGCTCGGCACCCTCGCGGTGAACGCGACCATGGGCAATGTGCCCCGCAGCGCATTCTCGGTCCGGCAAGGGCAGTTCGACGCCATCCTGCCGGATATTGAAATCGGCGCATTCCAACTGCAGCTGCAGGACAAGGGATTTGTGAAACTAGTCCGCGCGGCGCTCGGCGGCGATGCGCAGGCCGATCCGCTGGCGGCCTTCAAGCAGATGCTCCTCGATCCCGGCAAGCCGGCTTCCAATCTGGCGGTCATCCTGAACGGGTCGAGCCGCTTCCTGGCAGCGCATAATCAGACGTTGACACTTAAATTTTTGCCTAAGGGCCGCGTGGCGATCGGGCAGTTCCTGGCGCCCGGAGCACTGCAAGGTCCCGAAGCACTCGTTAACGCGCTTGATTCCTTCGCTCTCGAGGCCGCAGTTGCCCCATGACCACCGCCAATGCTAGCTCCAGGGGAGATTAGGTGAATCAAGGGGCGCCGCATGGCACGGGGTTGCAGCAACGGTTTTGATATCGGTTTCGTTGAACTCGGTTATGCCAAGGTTGCGGTGCTTGGTGTGGTGCAGGGCGTCACCGAGCTTTTGCCGATCTCATCGACGGCGCACATGCGGATCGTGCCGGCCTTCTTTGGGTGGAAGGATCCGGGATCGGCATTCTCGGCGGTCATGCAGCTGGCCGCACTCGCGGCGGTTGTCAGCTATTTCTGGGCCGATATCCGCCGATTGGTGGTCGGCGGGTTCGGCGCGCTTTTGCGTCGTGATTTTAGCGATCGCGACTTTAAGTTCGGCATGACGATCGTGCTGGCGACGGTGCCTATTGGTGTGCTCGGATTGGCATTGGCCCCACTTCTGAATGCGTGCGGTACACCGCTGCGCAGTCTCGTTGTCATTGGCTGGGCGAGCATCTTCATGGCGTTGATGATGGCGTTGGCCGAAGTCAGTGCGCGCCATTTCCGCACTGTCGAACAGGCGACTTGGAAAGATGCTATTCTGGTTGGCCTTGCGCAAGCGGGCGCGCTTATCCCTGGTATATCGCGCTCGGGCTCAACTTTGACTGCCGCACTTTTTCTTGGATTCAAGCGCGAGGAAGCAGCGCGTTACTCAATGCTGCTCGGATTGCCTGCCATTACCCTGGCTGGCCTCAAAGAACTCTGGGAACTGCGCCACGCCGATCTCGGCACTTATGGGTGGTCGGTGCTCGGCGTGGGCTTGCTCGTCGCTAGCATTTCAGCCTTTGCAGCCATATGGGGGCTTATGCGCATCATGGAACGCTTTTCGGCCTGGCCCTTTGTGATCTACCGCGCGGCGATGGGCGCGTTTCTCGTGGCAGCCGTCAGCCTCGGAATCTTGTCGTAGTTATTTGAAATGAAGCCCCGTTTGCGGCTGAGTGAACTCGATGTCCCGCGTGCTGCCGAGACTAGACAACCTGCCTGCGCACATGCGCGTGGCGGACGCCGCCGAACCGATCGCACGGTTGGTGTGTGAGCACATCGAACGTAGTTGGCAAAAGGTACTTCAGTCAGCGGCTTCGGAAGGCCCTCATGAACTGAGGATCGGTTTGCGGAAGTTGCGTGTCGTGCTCCGAACTTTCCGTGACAATCAGCAAAGTCCGCCGTCTGACTTGACCAGCTCGATTGTTGTCACGAGCCGTCTGGTTGGTCACTTGCGCGACATCGACGTGCTCATCGACGATCTCATTCGCCCCCTCGTTGGCAACGGCCTTCCTGATGGAAGCGAACGGCTCATCGAATTGCTCACGCAGGATCGAGACAAAGTGCGGACGAAGGTGCACTTAGGCTTGCGAAAAAAATCGGCGCGCATGCTTCGCGCGTCGCTATCAAACCTGCCTGCGGCGCTTGCCGCGCGATTGAATGAGCACGGTGGTGACGAAAAGATCGGCAAGCTCGCCAAACGCGATCTTCGGCGCCGTTGGCGCAAGATTGCAGCCCATGCCGTCGATCTTGAAGCAGCCACGCCAGCAACCCTGCACGAGTATCGAAAGGCCCTGAAGAACCTGCGCTATGCCTATGAGCCTTTTGCTCCCTTCTGGGACAGCGCACACGCCAGCACTTTTAATGCGCAACTTCGCCGCATTCAAACGTCGTTGGGATATCTCAACGATGTCGTGACAGCGCAATCACTGCCGGCGCGTCTCGGCGCAGCAGCGAACGACGCCGGCATCGGCTGCAGCATCGGCTTCGTTCTTGGGTGGCACAGCGCTCGTGCGCAAGCCGAGCACGAGAAAATTGCCGGGCACTGGTCCGACCTTAGAGCGACCAAAGTCGCGCGCGAACTCGCGGACTAGCGTTGGAGTTGGCGCCGACGTCAAATCCAACCGCACGTCCCCGACCGCGGCGCGCGAGCCGCTTGATGGATCAGAACTGGCCATTGCGGCAGGCGCGCTTTGCACGTTTCACCGCGGCCATCTGGGAGCTGTCCATTTCTCCGCCGCTCATCATGACCGATATGCCAGCCATCTGCGAGCATACACCGGTCATGGCATCGTCCCACTTTTGAGGGCTCATTTTGCCGCCTGACGCCGCAGACACCATCAATCCGGTGACCGACGGCATCTTGTAGCCGGCCTCTTGTGCATGGCCGGTGGGTGGTTGCATGAAATAAACAATCCCGCCCAGAACTCCGCCGACGACGACAATCGACGCTAGTCCGGCGGCGATAAATTTGACGGTTCGCGCTGAACTTGGCGCATAGTCGAAATCAAGTTCTTCGTTGCGAGGCTTACGCATAACCATCACCCACTCGAGTTGCACGTTGCTCAAAGCCTAGCGGCCAGCGGCAAACAAAGTGTGAAAGCGGACATGTCGGGCACCTCGTGCTTAACGGAGCGTTAAGCAGCTATTCGGCGGCGAAGCGGTGTGTCAGGGGCGCAAGCCATGCCTGACCCATAGCCGCAATCCTGGCAACCAAATCTTCAATCACCGACTTGAAGCGTAGGAAATCTGTTCGCAAGGCCAAAGTTGTCTCATCCAAATACAGAGCGCGATTGATCTCAATCTGCACTGCGTGCACGCGCGCCTGCGGCCGCCCATAGTGTTCGGTTATGAACCCGCCGGCATAGGGTCGATTGGCCTGCACATCATAGCCGGCGCCTGACAGCACGCGGGTGATCGTGCGCGCGACTTCTGGCGCGCAGGACGTGCCGAACCTGTCGCCGACTACGAAGTGCGGCCGTTGCGAGGCCGGGGTGCCGACCGAGGCCGACGGCATCGAGTGACAGTCAACCAGCAGCGCAATGCCAAATTGCTGCTGCGTTTCAGCGATGACTGTTGCAAGAGTTCGCATGAAACGGCCGGTAAAGCCGTTCGATCCGCAAGATCGCGACTTCGACGGGCAGGCGGCCGGGGTAGATGTCTTCGCCGTCAGCCACCAGCCGTGGGACAGTGCCAAGGCCGCCGGCGACGCGCGCGGAAGACGTATTGGCGCCAGGCGGCAGCACGCCGTTGAGCAGCTTGGGATCAAGCTCCAGCGGCTCCCGGTTCGCATCCAGATAAGCGCGCGGAAATCTGGCTGCGACAAGTGGCGCGCCATGAAGCACCGCTGTCTCGAAGAGCTGGTCGACATAAGCGTCTTCACTGCGGCGAAGTGCAAGCGGTCCGAGCCGGCTCATGGCCAGAAACGGCGCTGGATACACTCGGCCCGAATGAGGTGAGCAAAACACAACTGGCGTAGTCTGGCGGCGCGGTCGCGCAACGAAGACCGGCGGCGTGAGTTCGGCATCGATACCGGCACGTTCGATGTCCACCAGAGATGCCACATCCCTCATCGCGGAACTTTCATGCCGTCTCTCATGTCAGCTCCAACCTTTGCCATATCCTGCATATCCTGCTGCATCATGACGTGTGCTTGGTCGGCTCGGTGAACCATTCCCGACGCAGCCTGCCAAAGGCAACCCCTTATTGTCTATGCGACGCTGCCATAATTTCAGCATGTTTTGGGCGGTTTTTCACGTGTGGGGAAATCTGGTGGTGGCTGGGAGCTGGCGCCAGTTGGGGAGACGAGTGCGGACATAGTCGGATCGCACGCCGTCCAAGACATGTGTGGCTTCAAGTGTTTGAGACGCGATGCCACCGCTCTGGCGCTTGTGGCATCATCGTTATCGGGGGCCTGTACGCGTATGAGTGACACCAACGGACCAAATAGCCGAAGCGCGGGACCAACTCGACCATTGAGCCGCCGGCTTCAAAGTCAGTCCAGCGCGCCGGTCGCCGACCGCACAGCACGGGCTGATGGACTAACCGCGCACGTCGCGGCAGCCCGCTTTGAGACTGCGGCCCATGCCGGTGTTTTGCCTCAAGCACAACGCGCAACCCCCATTGCGGCGCAGGTGCATCTGGCCCAGACGGCATTGACCGCGTCAATGGCTCAGCCGGTGCCGGCAACGGCGCGAGCGCCTTTACTCTTGGCGTCGGCCGCCACCGATGCCGAACAAGGGGTGTCCGATCTGCGCTTGCCAGCCGCATGGTACGCCAAACCGAAGGAAGTGGTTGAAATCGGCGGCCACCTGACAACAGAACATCATGGCTTGATCATTCGGGCCGCGGCGGCGGCATGCCTGACGACCGCCGCGGGGCTACTTGTCTGGCTCGGCACCATGAGCGCCCCGCCCACCACGCCACTTGCACCCCGAACTGAAATTCAAATCCCCGCGCTGGCATCGGGCCTCGCACCAGTGCGACCTGCGGTCACGACGCCCGCCGCAGCCCCTCGGCCAGCGAGCGCACCCGTTACGCAAGACCAGATTACAACCGCACAGATCCTGGCTGTCGCCGAGCGCTTTGTCGCCACGGGTGATGTGCTTGCCGCGCGAGCCATGCTACAAGAGCGTGCAGGTTCCGGCGAACCGCGCGCCTTATTCGCGCTCGCCGAAACCTACGACCCCCATATGATCGCCTCGTGGTCGGCTGGCGACGTGGAACCGAGCGTCACCTACGCGCGTTTCCTGTATGAAGCGGCGCGGCGCGGCGGCATTGCTGAAGCACAAACGCGGATTGAGGCGCTGCGGTAGGTGGCCGGATCTGGCGAGCCGATATTTGCTGTACTTTGCAACTCGCACGGCCTGTGCAGCTAAGCGGCAGCGCGCTGCGTCCTGCTATGCCGGGCTGCGATCGACGCAATCGCTTTTCGGCGGTGGAAGTGGGCACCTATGCGCGGATCTGTTCGAATTTTTTGCGCGCTCGTAGCGTTGATCGCATCCATGGGGCGAGTTCAGCTGGCGCTGGCGGAAAAGGTGGCCGCAAACGTAGCGCTGGTGACCGCGCCCTTCCCGGTCTCCGACGACGTGATTCCCGGCGGCTGGAATGGGCATATTTTTGAGCCGAGTTTTGTTTTTCCAAGAGCGCTGCCGCCGCGCGAACCTGCCCCGTGGAAGGCAGTCGACTACAAGTCCCAGCCAGCCGAATACATGGCTGCTGTCAAAAGTTACATCTTTGAAGGGGCTGATACGTCGACGTGGCGTTTGCAAAACAATCCGGTGCGGAAATGGTTTCACGTCCCATGGATGCATGCCGGATTTATCGGCCGCGAATTCATTTCCGGCCTGACGCGCGAGCGCAATTCTTTGCCGCGCGAACTGGGCACCACCCAAGCGAGTTGCCGTCAGAATTGGGCCATCGGCTTTTATAACGCCATCGGCGGCCTCACGCTCGGTGAGGTCTGGGGGCAAGGGACCACGGTACCAAATCCATCCAAGGCCCGATTTCGACCGGGAACGGTGGTTGCGAAGCTGCTGTACACGGAAGCCACCGAAGCGGACTTTCCAGGTCTTGTCGGCGCTCCGACAACAGAAGCTAACGTTCACACCGGCCAGGACCTTGATAACTTCGGCTGCGTAAAGAGCGCCACTAACCCACGGCGCCCGGCGACACTGCGGTTGCTGCAGATGGACGTCGCCATCCGGGACGAACGCGCCGACGCAACAACCGGTTGGGTGTATGGAACCTTTATCTACGATGGCAAGCGGCCAACGATCGATCCCTGGGACCGCCTCGTTCCCGTGGGGCTGATGTGGGGTAACGACCCGCAATTGTCCGATGCGGCAGCTCTGGCTGGTGCAAAACCTGCCCAGAGTGTTGTCCTTAACACTGGTGGCCTGGACCGTGCGCTTGGCCGTTCTGGGCGGTTGAACGGACCAGTCGATAACCCGCAATCTGCTTGCCTGTCGTGCCATGCGACAGCGCAATATCCAAGCTCGACGAGCAAGATGGCCCCTGGATCGGAATTGCTCGATTGGGCCGACGCAAAGTGCTGGTTTAGAAATCTGCCGCCAGCGCGGCCATTCGGGATGTCGCCGCCGGAAGGTCCCTGCGGCCGCTTAGCGCCTGGGACACAATCGCTCGACTATTCGCTTCAGCTGGCGATCGGTATTCGCAACTATCTGATCGCCAATCCCGGGGTCAGCTTAGAGATCGGTTCGCGTGCGTCCAAATCACCGCAGCGTTCGCCTGACGGCCTACGCGAGCTGATCGACCGGCCCTACAATTTTCGCAAAAACAAGAGCTATCCCTTGGACCGCAACTGAACGCTCAGCATGACCACAAGATTGCTGTGTGCTCGCGGCTTGGATGCGTCGCAACCGGTCCCAGCAACAAACGGGTCGCCGCCTGGGGCTGGACCAGCTACACCCACGCAACTGATTTGTAAGACGCTGGCGATGTGCACGCCGCTGGAGTTCCGCCCACCATGCGCCCTATCCACTGGGTTCTGCTGATTATCCTCTCGATCCTGTGGGGTGGCACGTTCGTGTTCGCCAAAGAGGCGCTGCCCTATCTTCCACCCTTGACGTTGACTTTCGCCCGCGTGGCCATTGCAGCCGTCGTACTGCTCCCAATCGTGCTGATGTTTGGCTACACGCTGCCCCGCACCACCACGCAGTGGCGTGACTTCGCCGTCATGGCGATCCTCAACAACATCGTTCCTTTTGGCCTCATCTTCTGGGGTCAGACCATGATCGGCAGCGGCTTGACCAGCGTCATGAATGCCACAACGCCGCTGATGTCGTTGCTGGTCGCACGTGTTCTTGCCGGTGAAAGCCTTGCGCCCCACAAGCTTGCTGGAATTGCGCTCGGCATCGGCGGCGTCGGCGTATTAGTTGGACCATCAGCGCTGGCTGGCGACAAAGTGAGTGCGCTTGGTATGCTGCTTGTTGTCGCCGGTACCCTCTCTTACGGTCTCTCAGGTTTGTGGGGCCGCCGCTTCAAGGATATACCGCCAATAGTATCCGCGACCACGCAACTCATCTGCTCAACGCTGTTGCTGATCCCCATCGCTGGCCTTGCCGATCAATTCTGGACGTTACCACTGCCGCCGGCTCCGGCCCTCGCGGCCGTCTTTGCCCTCGGCGTCCTCTCAACCGCGCTTGCCTACATCCTTTTCTTCCGGATCATGGCCGAAGCTGGCTCCAACAACGTCATGCTAGTCACGTTGCTGATTCCAATCAGCGGCATCACGTTAGGCGCTCTGAGGTTCGGCGAAGCGCTGACCTTGAACCAGATCGCCGGCGCGGGCATCATCGCTGCTTCGCTGTTGGTTATCGATGGTCGCCTCTTCAGCATCGCCGCCGCACCTGCTGTCAAGCGCACCTAGGATACATGCATGGTCCCTTCCCTGACCATCGACGAACAGGCCATGCTCTCCGGCGTGCGCGGGGACGGCATGGCATTCGCGATGCGGCTGGTGGTGGCGTTTGCCTCCGCCATGGGCGCGGAAAAGCTGCTGCCCATTTCCGCCGCTCACATCGACGGCTGTCTTTATCACGGGAAGGTCAACCTCGATTTCGTCGAGCGGCTGGTGGCGTCAAAATCAAAAGTCGCCGTGCCGACCACCCTTAACGTCGGCTCCATGGATCTCATTCATCCGGAACTGTTCCAGGGGGCTGACGATCTCGCGATCGCTGGCACACGTCTCATGCGGGCGCACGAGGAACTGGGGTGCCTTTCCACCTTCACCTGCGCGCCCTATCAGACCCTCTTCCGGCCCAAGCTCGGCGATCAGATCGCCTGGGCCGAAAGCAACGCTATTGTATTCGCCAACTCCGTCATCGGCGCGCGCACCAACCGCTACGGCGATTTTCTCGATCTCGCGGCCGCCGTCACCGGCAGGGCACCTGCCTATGGGTTGCATCTCACAAAGAACAGGCGCGCGCGGCTGCTGTTCGAGATCACCGGCACACCACCCGGTTGGCATGACACTGAACGTGCGTCCATCGCCATCGGCGACATCATCGGCACGCGGGCTGGCTCCGACATTCCCGTCATTGTGGGTCTGTCGCGGGCAACAACCGAGGACGATCTCAAGGCCCTCGGTGCCGTCGCCGCCTCGTCTGGCGGCGTCGCTATGTTTCACGCCGTCGGCCTCACACCCGAAGCCCCCACGCTCGCAGCAGCATTACAAGGCCAAACGCCTGATGCCACGATCAAGGTCTCCGCCGCAGATCTCACGGCCGCCATCGCGCGCCTGTCGACCGTCGCTGAAAGCACGCGGCTCGCAGCCGTCAGTCTCGGCACGCCACATTTCTCGCTGGCCGAGTTCGAGCGCCTCATGCCGCTGTTGCGCAGAGCGCTTCCACGCATTCCCGTCTACATCAACACCAACCGTCACACGCTGAACACGTTGCAGCGGCGCGGCTGGGAGCGGGAACTCACCACGCTCGGTGTCACGTTGGTGATCGACACCTGCACCTATGTGACCGCCATCATGCGTGCCATCGACGGGGCCGTCATGACCAACTCCGGCAAGTGGGCCTGGTACGCACCCGGCAATCTCGGGATCGAGGTGGCCTTCGGGGCGCTCGCTGAGTGCGTGGCCTCTGCCGCTGCTGGCAAGGTGGTGCGCCTATGACAGCCATTCTCCACGGCACAACGCTCCATCCCGGCCGCGTCACCGCGCCGCTGATCTCACTGGCTGAACCACTGAGCTTCTGGGGCGGGTTCGATGCGCGCACCGGCTTGGTCACCGACCGCCGCCATCCCGATCTCGGCCAGTGCCTGACAAGTGCCATTGTCCGCATGTCGGCCGCGCGCGGCTCGTCTTCCGGCAGTTCGGTGCTGGCCGAGGCTATTCGCGCCGGCACCGCGCCCGCTGGCTTTATCGTGCGCGAACGCGATGCAATCCTTCTGCTTGCAGCGCTTGTCGCACACGATCTTTATGCGCAACCCTGCGTCATCGTGCAGTTGGACAAAATGGCCTATGAGGCGCTCGAAGGCGTTACGCTAGTGGCACTCGATGCCGGCTTGGCATTGGCCACAGTGACACCGTTGACCGCATAGGCAGACCGCAGGAGGCGCACATGTTTCGCCAAACTCTTTTTGGGCTCACAGCCGTTGCCGCTGGCCTCAGCGCGCCACATGCCTCGTGCGCCGAGCCATTCGTGCTCGACAAGGGCTATACCGCCATCATCTTCTCGTGGTCGCACCTGGGGCTGACGCGTCAACAAGCCCGCTTCAACAGCATTGAAGGCGTTATCGATATCGATCCGCAAGATCCCGAGGCTAGCAAGATCGAGATCGCCATCCGCACCACCAGCGTGCAATCCGGTATCGACACGTTTGACCGCATCCTGCGCGGCCCCGACTATTTCGACGCCACGACCTATCCCGCCATCACTTTCCGGAGCACCAGCGTCAAACGAACTAGCGAAGTTACCGCCGACGTCTCGGGCGACCTGAACATTCGCGGCCAGTCGGTGCCCGTTGTACTCGCCGTGACGCTGAACCTGTTCGGCGCCCACCCATCGGGCGCGGCAAACCCGAGCTACGCCGGTAAAAAAGTCGCCGCGTTTTCCGCCAAGACCAACGTCTCCCGCAGCGCCTGGGGCATGAGCCGCGGCACGCCATTGGTGTCCGACGAGATCGACATCACAATCGAGACTGAACTCATCAGCAAGGAGTGAGTTGCGAGCGCGCGGCAGCAGATGCCACGTCCGACTAACAGACACGCGCGCGCGGTTACTGAAATGCGCAGACTTTGGTGCAGGCCGCCGATTTTATGGCTGTCAGCATGTCATCGAGCCGCCCTGCGGCGGCCGGGCCGACTTTGCTCTTACTCTGCTGCAGACCGTTCTCAAGCTCGGGGCGCTGGACCAGCGGGATCAAGGGAAAAATATGCGGGGCGGTGTCCGCCAGAGCGACCGTCAACCGATCCACGTTCTGCGGCGTGAATTGATACATACGCAATCCAGTAATGAGCTGCGCATGCAGCGACGTGAAGCCGATGCGTATGGTTCTGAGACCGGCGCGTTGCTGCTCGGTGAGCGTGTCCTCCGACGTCGCTTCGATGAAAGCCCGCACCGATTGCGCAACCACCGCCGTTGAATGCAAAATCATCACGTGCGCCGAAACGCTGATGTCTTCGTTTGCCGCGCCGCTCCGCTGTTGGGCGTTGTCGTGCTCGGCATGCAGGCGGAAACTGCGCAGCACCATGTTCTGGATTTTCAGAATTTCAATCGCGGGCGAAATGCTGTTGCGCGTGTAGGGCGGTGCGCCCAGCACATTCGCCCGGTCCCAAAGCTGCGTGAGCACTTTGGCGTCGTCGATATTCGCAAAGCTCGGATAGGTGCGTGCCGCCTGGTGTTTCTCATACATGACCTGGAACGCCGGCTGGAGCGTTGCAAGTTTGGTCTGCACATCGTCTGGAATTTCAGCGTGCGCACAGCGCGGCACCATGAGCATGCAGGCGAGCGCGACGCGCGCCACCAGCATCAGGGTTGCACCCGCAGTCCCGTAAGCCGAGCGTGGGGCCACGTAACGTGACACGTCCATGGATTGCCGCCTTCTGTCAAAATATCAAAGCCGGGTCGGTGCCCGGCTGTGACCTTTGGTCTGCACGGCCAATCTCAAGGCCCGTGGCGTTTACGACATCGCCTTTTTCAAGTTCTCGTCGATCTTGTCGAGGAAGCCGGTGGTGGAGAGCCACTTCTGGTCGGCGGAGACAAGGAGAGCGAGGTCTTTGGTCATGAAACCCGCTTCGACGGTGTCGACGCAGACCTTCTCCAGAGTGTGGGCGAACTTGGTGAGGTCCGCATTGCCGTCGAGCTTGGCACGATGGGCAAGGCCGCGCGTCCAAGCAAAGATGGAAGCGATCGAGTTGGTCGACGTCTCCTTGCCTTTTTGATGCTCGCGGTAATGGCGCGTCACCGTGCCGTGGGCGGCTTCCGCCTCAACGGTGTTGCCATCGGGCGTCAGCAGCACCGACGTCATCAGACCTAGCGAGCCGAAGCCCTGCGCAACCGTGTCGGATTGCACGTCGCCGTCGTAGTTCTTGCACGCCCACACGTAGCCACCCGACCACTTCATCGCGGCCGCTACCATATCGTCGATGAGGCGGTGCTCGTAGGTGATCTTAGCGGCGTCGAACTTGGCCTTGAACTCGGCGTCGAAGATCTGCTGGAACAGCTCCATAAAGCGGCCGTCGTACTGCTTCAGGATGGTGTTCTTGGTCGAGAGATAGAGCGGATATTTGCGGCTGAGTGCATAGTTCATAGATGCGCGCGCAAACTCAGAGATGCTGTCATCGAGGTTATACATCGCCATGGCGACGCCGGAACCGGGTGCCTTGAACACTTCGCGCTCGATGACCTTACCGTCACTGCCGACGAACTTCATCGACAAGGTGCCCGCGGTCGGGAACTTGAAATCGGTGGCGCGGTATTGATCGCCGAACGCGTGGCGGCCGATGATGATCGGCTTGGTCCAGCCGGGCACCAGACGCGGCACGTTCTGGCAGATGATGGGTTCGCGGAAAATGCAACCGCCGAGGATGTTGCGAATGGTGCCGTTGGGCGACTTCCACATCTCCTTCAGACCGAATTCTTTGACGCGGCCTTCGTCCGGCGTGATGGTCGCGCACTTGACGGCGACACCGTGCTTCTTGGTGGCGTTGGCGCTGTCGATCGTAACCTGATCGTTGGTCTTGTCGCGGTATTCGATGCCGAGGTCGTAATATTCGAGGTTCAGATCCAGATAGGGGTGGACCAGCTTGTCTTTGATCAGCTTCCAGATGATACGGGTCATCTCATCGCCGTCCATCTCGACGACCGTGCCTTTGACCTTGATTTTCTGCATGGGTGTTTACCCTTCGTTCGCGACGCTTGTGGGGGCTCAGCTGTCGTCGACACTGGGTCCCGGCTGCTGTTGAGCCGGGGTTTAACGCCGGAGGCTCGCGCGGGCAAGTAGGGTGAAAGTAGGGGCCTGGTTACCAATGCGCTGCGCTCAAGTCAGCTGCGGGAAACGGGGTGTGTGCGCCATGCCAAGCCACCGTTCAGCGGCGCGGCTGCACTCCAGGCGCGCCCGGCAATGACCAAGCCAACATACAGATTGGCGAGAAAGCCGACCGGCAGCGGCACGAAAGCCGCCAGTAGAATCATCGCGACTGAGCAGGCGAGAATGACGGTTTCGTTCCGGCTCAGCCCGGCCAACCCGGTGTGCTGCACGAGAAAAGCGATCGCGATGCTGAGGTGCGTCAGGTCGTAGATAAAGAGATACGGTGTCGCCAGCAGGCTCGCCGAGACGAGGCCAGCAGCTTTTAGCGCATACGGTGCGTTGGACCGCCACAGCAGCGCCACCGCCACCACCATCAAAAGGCCGGCAGCGGATTGCACACTGATGGCAATCCCATCAGCCACACCACAGGCGCGCAGAAATCCATAGGCCGAAACAAGCAGATCGAAGTTTACGTCGCCGAGGCGTGGATGTCCGAAACGAACGCTATCCGAGATCATCGGCATCTGGCGAAGAAATGCCCGCCAGGGTTCGATCCCGAACAAAACCAGCGACGCGGCTCCCAGCAGGCCGGCCGTAGCGCTGGCGGCTAGACACGTACGCAAATACCCACCCGCAACGAGAGCAATCGGCACCAAAATGCCGAGTTGCGGTTTCTGCGTTAGCACTGCGAACAAAACGCCCGCAAGGATTGGCCGCTTCGGTAAAATATTGAGCGCGAGCCCGATGACCGCGGCCGTCCAGAACCCGGTGTGGGCCACGAAGGCGTTGAAGGCGGTGGCGGGAGATGCTGCAGCCCACAGCGTTGCCGCGCGCACGCGCGCGATGTGGCCGACGCTCCATGCATAAAGGCCGAGAGTGATTGCGATCCATAGAAGGGCGCTTGGAACCAGCGGCACACTGGCCAGCATGGCAGCAACCATCAAATAGGTTGGCGGATAGGGCCACGGGAAGTAGGCCGCACCGGTCCGATGGACGATCACTGCCGACTGCGCCTCGTGCGCACCCCAATCGTAGGCTGCCGCAGGCTTCCCCTGCCAGGTCAATTCGCCGGCGGCGCGCACACCGACATATTCGTTGGATCGCGGCTGGCCAGTATTGTCGATCAGCCAACCAGCGCTTGTACCGTAGAGCGCCGGCAAGCTAAAAACATACAACGCTAGCAACGCGAGAGCGGCCATTGACAGCACGCGCTTGGCGTTGGCGGCTCCAGATTGTACGGTCGAGGATATCTCGGCACTGGAGCTAAGTTCGGCGCTCAGCCCAGAGGCTGATCCGGCACTTGCCTCGGCGACAGCCAGGGATGCAGTTGGCAACGGCATGGGCGAGCAGCTCTATGGCGCGGGATCGCCTATTAGTAGCAAGCTTGTCTTAACGCTTTCTGTCGCACTGGCTGATCGAGCACGCTTGCTCGCTGTCACTTACTCGCTGTCGTCATAACAGTCACGTCGATTGCGGACGCAATCCGATACTGAAAAAGAGTGCCAGCGTTTTCAAACGGCACTCTCGCCCACACCCAAGTTACGGGCCGACAAGTTCAAGCAACTGGCACTACTCTCGGCTCTGCTAACGATCAGAACGGTATTTCGTCGTCGATCTGCTTGTCGAACGGTTTCGCGCCGCCACTCTTGGCGCCACCACCGGAGCCGCTCCCGCTACTGCGACCGCCGTAGCCACCGCCGCCGCTACTACCAGAACCGCCCCCCTCGTGGGCGTAGTCGGCCTGGCCACTTTCCTGCATGCCACCGGGCCCGCCGCCGCTACGTGAATCAAGCATCGTCAACTCGCCACGGAAATTCTGCAGAACGACCTCGGTCGTAAACTTCTCCACGCCCGACTGATCAGTCCATTTCCGGGTTTGCAGCTGCCCCTCGACGTAGAGCTTAGAGCCTTTTTTGACGTATTGCTCGATGACTTTGACGAAATTCTCGTTGAAGACCGAAATCCGATGCCATTCGGTCCGCTCCTTCTTTTCGCCTGAACTCTTATCGCGCCACGTCTCGCTGGTCGCGATCGAAAAGCTGGCAATGGCGCGTCCATCCTGCGTCCGCCGGATTTCCGGATCTTTCCCGACATTTCCAACGAGAATAACCTTGTTGACCGATCCTGCCATTTTGCTCTCCTTTTGCGCGCTCCGTTAAAAGGCCAGCGCGCACCATTCTGCAGCAACATTCCGCAACCATGACCCTAGGCCCACCACCAAATCTGGCGAGCTCGAATCCATTTACCGTAACCTAACCGCTTTCGCGCGGCCGCACGCCGCTTCAAGTTGCTTGTCCACGTCTTTCTAAAAAAACTGACACGAAGGGCCGCTTTGAAGACGCAGCACAATCATTAATGTTCTCTATGTGTTCACAACGCTGGAGTTGTGTCAATCTGGAAAGTGGTTTTGTTTCAATGGGTCCAGCGGAAGTGCAGTTCAACCCTGTATCGACCACCCGCCATCCACTGCGATGGCGGCGCCGGTAATGAAATCTGATGCCGGCGACGCCAAGAAGACCGCAATCCCAGCAAAGTCAGCCGGCGCACCCCAGCGCCCGGCGGGTGTCCGCGCCAGGACGCGATCGTGGAGTCCTTCCAGTTGGGCGCGGGCGGCACGTGTCATGTCGGTATCGATCCAGCCCGGCAGGATGGCATTCACTTGAATGTTGTCCTTAGCCCACGCCGTGGCGAGCGCTTTGGTCATCTGGACGATACCGCCCTTGGATGCCGCATAGGCTGCGTTGAACGAGGCGCCGAAAATCGAAAACATCGACCCGGTGTTGATGATTTTGCCACCGCCCGATGCCTTAAGGTGGGGATAGGCCGCCTGGCTTGAGAAGAACGCGCCGTCCAGGTTGATCGACAGAACTTCGCGCCACTGGGCGGGGGTCATCGCCTCGGGCGCACCGCGGATATTCATGCCGGCATT
This sequence comes from uncultured Alphaproteobacteria bacterium, assembly GCA_963847145.1. GTDB lineage: Bacteria > Pseudomonadota > Alphaproteobacteria > Rhizobiales > Hyphomicrobiaceae > JABFRJ01. The sequence continues at coordinate 259,925 of CAWJYN010000004.1, read as the reverse complement.
GTTGATCAGAATATCTAGGCGGCCCAACTGCTTGATCGTCTCGTCGACCATTGCTGCACAGGAGGCGGCGTCCTGCACATTGACGGCGGTCACGCCGGTTTTGACGCCGTGCCTGGCGAGCTCCGCCGCAGCACCGCGCGATTTTTCAACGTTGCGGCCGGCAATCATGATGTTGGCGCCGGCCCGTGCCAGCCCCTCCGCCATACCGAGACCGATGCCGCCGTTGCCACCCGTAATGAGTGCGACTTTGCCCGCAAGAGGTGTCGGCATCGTTGGTCCTTTCGAGAGTGATTGGGCTCCGCACAGCAGTCCGGCCGTGAAGCGCCCCCCGGCAATTATTCGCCATTCCGGGACGTATTCAAAGCGTCAATACGTGCGCTGGTTCCAAAACATACGCGCCGGGTGCTTTAGAGGATTGCACGAGGGGCGGCCCGGACCCAGCCTCCACGGGCCTTGCCTCACTGCGAGGCGGCGCTGCGCAGATTTCTGACATAGTCCGTATTGCACACGCGCCTGTAGCGTGATCACCTGCGGCGTCCGAACTATCGCGATCCCGATGCGGCGGACCACTCTTTCGACCCCCGAGGAACTAATCATATGCCAAACGCCAGACGTGTTCGAAATTGGAGTTCGGCTGCTGCAGCCGCGATGCTGCTGACGGCAACCGCCGCAACGGCCCAAGACAAAGTCTTGCGCATTGCCATGACCGCCGCCGACATCCCCAAAACTAACGGCCAGCCCGATCAAGGCTTCGAGGGGAACCGCTTCACCGGCATTCCGTTGTTCGACGCCCTTACGCATTGGGACCTGTCGAGTGCCGACAAAGCCAGCACGCTCATTCCCGGGCTCGCGACGGAATGGAAGGTGTCGGATGCCGACAAAACCAAATGGACCTTCAAGCTCCGCCCCGGCATCAAGTTTCATGATGGATCGCCGCTGACCGCTGCCGCCATCGTCTGGAATGTTCAAAAGGTGCTGGATAAGGAAGCGGCCCACTTCGCACCCGATCAGATCGGCGTCACAGTCAGCCGCATGCCGACGCTGGTGTCGGGCAAAGCTATTGACGATCTGACGGTGGAATTGACAACCAAAGAGCCCGACAGCTTCCTGCCGCTCAATCTGACCAACCTGTTTATCGCATCGCCTGCGCACTGGCAAAAGAAGTATGACGCGCTCGCCAGCGTCGCCGACAAGGCCGAGCGCGCCAAGCAGGCGTGGTCGGCCTTTGCATCGGACGCTTCCGGGTCCGGCCCGTTCAAGATGGATAAGTTCCAACCGCGTGAGCGCGTCGAATACATCGGCAACAAGGACTATTGGGATCCAGCGCGGAAACCCAAGCTCGACCGCGTCGTGCTGGTGCCGATGCCGGAAGCCAATGCGCGGACGGCGGCGCTGCTGTCTGGGCAAGTTGATTGGATCGAGAATCCCGCGCCCGACGCCGTAAAAAGTATAAAAGACAAGGGCTTTGTGATCACTGCAAACGCCCAGCCGCACGTCTGGCCCTGGCAGTTCTCGTTTGTAGAAGGCTCACCGTGGCTCGACAAGCGTGTGCGCCATGCCGCCAACCTGTGCGTCAACCGCGAAGAGCTCAAGAGCGCTCTCAACGGCTTGATGGAAGTGCCGAAGGGCACAGTGCCGCCCGGTCATCCATGGTGGGGCAACCCCAAGTTCGACATCAAGTATGATCTGGCTGCGGCCAGGAAACTGATGGAGGAGGCGGGCTTCAGCGCTTCCAAGCGCTTGAAGGTGAAGACCCTGACGTCGGCGTCCGGATCCGGCCAGATGCAACCGATCGCCATGAACGAATACCTGCAGCAAGCATTGAAGGAATGCTACTTTGACGTTGAGCTGGATGTGGTTGAGTGGAACGCACTGTTCACCAACTGGCGGGCTGGCGCAAAGGATCCGACGTCGCGTGGCGCGCACGCGACCAACGTGACGTATGCCGCCATGGATCCGTTCTTCGCCATGGTGCGCTTCACATCGTCCAAGACGGTAGCGCCCACGTCGAACAACTGGGGCTACTTCACCTCGCCGGAGTTCGACGAGTTGATCGCCAACGCCCGCACGTCGTTCGCCGACAAGGACCGCGATGCAGCGCTGGCGAAGTTGCACGCACGCATCGTTGAAGAAGCGCCGTTCCTGTGGGTGGCGCACGACGTCGGCGCGCGTGCGATGAGCGCCAAACTGAAAGGCGTGGTCCAGCCGAAGAGCTGGTTCATCGATATCGCGCCCGTCAGTATCAATTGACCCAGCGCGACGGCGCTTCAATATCCTAACAACATTCGAGGGCGGCCGTCGCAGGCCGCCCTTTTTCGCGTTCAGGGTTTAGAGAGCGGATCAACCCACGCTCGCATCGTGGCCTTCCAGCAAGCGCGCCAATGCCGCGCCAAGCCCGGTGCTCGCAACCTGCGGCGTTTGCGCAAATGTTCCGACCAGAGGCTTCTGTGGCGGTGACCGCCCCAATGTTTCTGCGGCCCGGACGATGGCTTCGACACTATCGATCAACGCGCACGGCGCGCGATCTTGCAGCCGAGCCGATAGTCCCGCCAATCCCGCGCCACCTAGGATCACGACATCGGCGCCGTGATTGCCGACACACGCCGACACCGCCTCTGCCAGCAGCACCAACGCGGCGTCAGGGTCGCGCGCAATCTCCGCGCCAGATGGTGCTACAGTCTGGATCGACGCCAACTGTGCCGAAAGGCCTTGCGCGGCAACGAACTCTTCCAGCATCTCCGCCCACCGTTCGCCGCCTGTGACAATGCCGAACCTCCGTCCGCCACCGGCGGCCTCGGCGCAGGCTGCTTCTGCCATGCCGATGACAGGTTGCCGGGCCAGTTCCTTCAGAGCGCCAAGCCCGGGATCGCCGAAACAGGCAAGCGCAATCACATCCGCCACTGCACCATGCTCGGCGTAGGCATCCAGGGCGGCATGAGCGGCCACGGCTGATGCGGCGCGCGATGCAATGTAACTTGCACCAAATCGGCCTGTGGCACCGTTGATGGTGGTACCATCTGACGCAAACCGGCGCGCCGCCGTGACGACCAGCTCGGTTATGCTATGGCTGGTGTTTGGATTGATCATCAAGATTTGCATCGACATCTCGCGACAAAGTGAATGCGCCTGGGGACCAGCAACCGTTTCCAACGCCGCACATTTAAGCCTCGGCGCCATCCGTCTGTGCAGCCGTCCCCGTGCGCCGGGTTGCGTCCGCGTTGCAGGTGTGTACGCTTGATTTCGGAACCGCAGCAACACCCGGGGCGCCACGCAGACCAGCATGCTGACCTACATCGCCAAACGCGTCATCTACACATTGCCCATCATGCTTGGCGTGGCATTCGTGTGCTTTTTGCTCGTGCACATGGCGCCCGGAGATCCACTGGTGTCTGTGCTCCCACCCGATGCGTCCGAAACGCTCAAGCAACAGATGATGGTGCTCTATGGGTTTGACCGGCCCTATTATGAGCAGTTCTTCAAGTGGCTCGGCCGCGCTGTGACCGGTGATCTCGGGTCGTCAATCCGCACCAACCGACCGGTTGTTCTCGAGGTTGCCAAAGCGGTCAAGAATACTCTCACGCTGGCGGCCTTGGCGACGCTCATCGGCTTTGTGCTGGGCACGTTCTTCGGCTTTGTCGCTGGGTACTTCCGCGATACCTGGCTCGACAAACTGGCGTCATTTGTCTCGGTCGTTGGAGTTTCCGTCCCGCACTATTGGCTCGGGATGGTCATGGTGATCATCTTTGCTGCAACCTTGGGCTGGCTGCCGCCGACCGGCGCCGGTCCCGGCGGCTCGGAAGCCTGGATCTGGAACTGGGAGCATGTCCGCTACCTGATCCTGCCATCGCTCACGATGTCGTTTATTCCGATGGGCATCATTGCCCGCACGGTTCGTGCCTTGGTGGCCGAGATCCTGAGCCAAGAGTTTATCGCCGGGCTCAGAGCTAAAGGTCTCACCGACTTCGGCGTGTTCCGGCATGTCGTCAAGAACGCGGCGCCAACGGCGCTGGCGGTGATGGGTATTCAGCTTGGCTATCTGCTGGGCGGTTCGATCCTGATCGAAACGGTGTTCTCGTGGCCCGGCACCGGGCTGCTGCTGAACGATGCCATTTTTCAGCGCGATCTGCCGGTCCTGCAGGGCACCATTCTTGTGCTGGCGATCTTCTTCGTGCTGCTCAACCTTGCCGTAGACGTGCTGCAAACTGCACTCGACCCGCGCATTCAACGGGCCTGACAATGAAACTGCAAATCGCAGAGACAAGGCAACTTGAGCGCGTCGAGAGATCGCCGGGCTACTGGGCCACCGTTTGGCGCCGTTTCAAACGTGATCCGTTAGCAATTGCTGCGGGCGTCGTTGTTCTGCTGCTGATCCTTATGGCGATCTTTGCACCCTATCTGGCGCCGCAAGACCCCTACAAGGGCATGGCGCTACGGAGATTGCGTCCGCCCGGCACCGAAGGATATCCGCTTGGATCCGACGAGCTTGGACGCGATATGCTCTCACGCCTAATTTATGGTGCTCGCTTGTCATTGTTCATGGGGATCACGCCTGTGTTTCTCGCCCTGATCGGTGGCACAGCCATTGGCATCACGGCAGGCTATGCGGGCGGGTGGATCAACACCGTTTTGATGCGAGTGATCGACGTTTTCTTCGCATTTCCCTCGGTTCTCCTTGCCATCGCGCTTTCGGGCGCGCTCGGCGCCGGTATTGCGAATGGCCTAATTTCGCTCACAGTCGTGTTCATTCCGCCAATTGCGCGGGTGGCTGAAAGCGTCACAACGAGCGTGCGGACGCGGGACTATGTGGAAGCCGCGCGTGCCAGTGGCGCCGGTGCATTCCGAATTGTCCGCACCCAGGTGCTCGGCAACGTGCTCGGCCCGATCTTCGTATACGCCATGAGCCTCATCGCCGTCTCGATGATCCTGGCGTCGGGTTTATCTTTTCTGGGCCTCGGCGTGAAGCCACCTGAGCCGGAGTGGGGCTTAATGCTCAACTCGCTGCGCACTGCCATCTATACTCAACCGCTGTTGTGCGCGCTGCCCGGGTTGATGATCTTTCTGACGTCGATCGCCTTCAATCTGCTGACCGATGGTCTTCGCTCCGCCATGGACATCAAGTCATGACTGATCGGGCGGACGCAACCATGCCGACGCTGCTGGAGATCAGCACTCTCGTTAAACATTTCCCGATCAAGTCCGGACTTTTCGGCGCGGCGAAATCCGTCGTGCAGGCCGTCGACGGTATCTCGTTTTCTGTCGCTGAGGGCGAAACGCTGGGTATTGTCGGCGAATCGGGTTGCGGCAAGTCGACAACCGCCCGGCTCTTGATGCAGCTGATTGTTCCAACAGCCGGCACGATCCGCTTCTGCGGGATGACTGTCGGCACACGGGAGTTACCGCTCAAGACCTTCCGGCGCCAAGTGCAGATGGTGTTCCAGGACAGTTACGCCTCACTCAATCCGCGACTGACCATTGAAGATTCAATCTGCTTTGCGCCAATGGTGCACGGGCTGAGCCGCGACGGGGCCGTGCGGCGCACACGCGCACTGCTTGATCGGGTCGGATTGGAGCCAGCGCGGTTCGCTGGGCGCTATCCGCATGAGCTCTCCGGCGGGCAGCGGCAGCGGGTCAACATCGCACGCGCGCTTGCTGTGGAACCGCGCGTGCTTATTTTGGATGAGGCCGTCTCTGCGCTTGATAAGTCTGTGGAAGCGCAGGTGCTCAATCTTCTGCTCGACCTCAAGCAGGAGATGGGACTGACCTATCTTTTCATCAGCCATGACTTGGAAGTTGTTCGCTTCATGTCGCAGCGTGTCCTCGTTATGTATCTCGGCAAAGTCGCCGAAGTCGGTCCAACCGAGCAGCTGTATACTCGCAGCCGGCATCCTTACACGACTGCATTGCTCGGCTCGCTGCTGTCGATGGACCCGGACAACCGCCGCACTGTGGCGCCTTTGGCCGGCGATCCGCCGAACCCAATCAACCCGCCGCCAGGCTGCCGGTTCCACACCCGGTGTGCTCACGCAGCGACTGTGTGCAGTGCACGGGAACCGGCACTCGCAGCAGTCAGCCCGGGCCACGTGGCCGCCTGTCACATGGCGGATCAAACGTCGGGGCATGCCAAGGCGCATGAGGCCGCGGCATGATGAGCCAGGCAATCCTTGAGATTTCCGATCTCAGCGTAACATTTACCGGCGGCGCCAAACCGGTGCGCGCCGTTGATGCCGTCGATCTCAGCGTGCGGCGTGGCGAGGTGGTCGCCTTGCTTGGGGAGTCCGGATCCGGCAAGAGCGTGACCTTGCGGTCGATCCTGCGGCTGCACAATGAAGCAAAGACGCGCATCAGTGGCCGTATCACGGCCGCTGGCCAAGATGTGATGGCGCTTGCCGGCAATTCTTTGGCCGGCTTCCGCGGCAAGACGGTCTCCATGGTGTTTCAGGAACCGATGCTGGCGCTGGATCCGGTCTATACCGTCGGGGCGCAGATCACCGAGGCAATACGCCGGCATGAGCCGGTGAGCGAGAAAGAGGCGCGGGCGCGCGCGTTGCAATTGTTCGAACGTGTGCGCATTCCAAGTCCAGAACGTCGGCTGGACGCCTATCCCCATGAGATGTCCGGTGGCATGCGCCAGCGGGCGATGATCGCGCTGTCATTGGCGTGCGGGCCGCAAATCCTGTTGGCTGATGAGCCAACCACGGCTCTCGACGCCACAGTGCAGATCCAAATTCTGTTGCTGCTGCGCGACCTGCAGCGTGAACTCGGGCTAGCGATGATCTTTGTCACGCATGATATCGGCGTGGCGGTGGAAGTGGCTGATCGGGTGGCTGTGATGTACGCGGGACGCATCGTCGAGCTTGGACCGGTGCGTGACGTGCTGCGGACGCCGCGGCATCCCTACACCATTGGACTTTTGTCAACGCGCGCGCATGGCGGACGGCTGGCGGGCAACCGATTGCCAACAATCCCCGGCAGCCCGCCCGATCTCGCCAATCTGCCGCCGGGTTGTGCTTTTGCGCCCAGGTGCGGCCGTGTCTCGGATGCATGCCGGCAAAAGCAGCCAGATATCGTTGCGGTCGGGAACGATCATAGCGTGAGGTGCGTGCTGACGCGCGAAAGCATTTGACCGCATCTAATAGTTGGTCGGAGCGACAGGATTTGAACCTGCGACCCTCTGCCCCCCAGGCAGATGCGCTACCAGGCTGCGCCACGCTCCGACGGCCGGGATGTCATGTCCGAACGGAAAGCGCCCGGCGTTCCCGAACCCCGTGGGTATCGTATGCGGAGCCCCAGCGTCAAGCTGCGTTCGTAGCTTACAGACGGTGGCAGCTCAATAGCCGGCCCTCGGCACAAGCGCCATCAGGTTGCTGGTAAACCCGCCGTCGACGACGACCTCGGTCCCGGTGACGTAGGCCGCGCGCGAACTGGCAAGAAACACGACTGTCTGTGCGATGTCGTCTGGCGTGCCAATGCGGCCAGCGGGGATCGCAGTAGTACGCCGCTCTTTGACACCCGGCTGATCGTACATGGCTTGCGACAGAGGGGTGTAAATCATGCCAGGGTGGACTGAATTGGAGCGCACGCCGTGCGGACCCCATTCAACTGCCAATTGCCGCGAGAGCATGGTGACCCCTGCCTTGGCCACGCTATAGGCGCCAGCCGACGCTGTTGCATTGGTCGCCGAGATGGACGAGACATGGACCAGCGCACCCGATCCGCGCGCACGCATGGCGCGACCGAACACCTGGGCGCAAAACAGATAGCCCGTCAGATTGACCGCTAGCAGCCCGTTCCATTCGGCGGCTGATAGCGTATCCAGCGTGCCAGGCCGTATTATGCCGGCGTTGTTGACGAGGATATCGGCCGCGCCAAGCTTGGCAGTGATGGTGCGTTCGGCGGCTTCGATGCTGGCGGGATCGGCAACGTCGCACCCGAGTGCGAGTGCGTTTCCGCCAGCGGCCGAAATTATCGCCAGCGTTTCACTGGCAGCCGCCAGATTGCGATCAAGCACCGCAACGCGCGCACCCTCTTTCGCAAGCGCCTCCGCGATGCCGCGGCCGATTCCGCTGGCCGCACCCGTGACGACCGCGACTTTGTCTTTCAGGCCAAAGGGATCAGCGGATTTGGTCATGAATGTGCGCTCCTCGGGGACGCTGAGCTGATGTGATTTCGGCAAACTTGCAACGCGTTCGGCATTGAGAGGATCAGAGTTGCGATCACAGGCGCGCTGCGATCTCCCGCCAGACATCTTGCAGGTGGCCGCGATGCTGTTCGGCGGCGACTGCGATCAACCGCTCGGCGCGCTCCATGACTGACGCACCGCGCAGATCGGCGGTGCCAAATTCGGTCACAACGACATCAATGTCGTGGCGCGGGATGGAGCAAGGTCCATCAAGCCGAGGAATGATCCGAGACACCGCGTTGCGACCGGATACAGCTGGCAAAGCAACAACGCTGATGCTGTCGGCGCGCGCCGCTGCTGCACGCGAAAAATCGGGTGCGCCACCGACAGCGCTGATCATGCGGCCCTCCAGCATTTCCAGATTAGCCTGACCGAACAGATCGACAGTCAGCGCGCCGTTCACGGCCACAAGCCGATCAAGGCCGGACAGCACGCGTGCAGCGTGCGTAAATTCACAACCCCGCACTGCGAACTGCGAGTTACCGTTGAGCCAATCGAGATAGGCTTTCGATCCGACCTGAACACAGCAGACGTGCTCATACGAAGCGTCGAGTGCACCGGCTTCGACCAGCGCACGTGCGCCATCTGACAACATGCCGGAATGAAGCCGAAGCCCCTTGCGGTCAGTTAGTCGCCGAAGCAGCGCGTCCGGTACTTTGCCCAGCCCGATCTGCAGGGTAGCGCCATCGCCCACCAGCGCGGCAACCCGCTCAGCGATCGCGCTGGCCTGCTCACTCGGCGCACCCACGTCATACGGTCGAAGGGGTGCATCAATCTCAGCGATCGCCGCTGCGTCTGACAGCTGAAATCGCGCAGACTTCGGCACGTACGGCATCTGCGGATTGACGACCGCAAACACACGCTTTGACCGTGCCAGTGCAGTGGGCGTCAACTCAACTGCGGCTCCCAGCGAGCACTTCCCATCCGGCCCTGGCGGTGACACATGCACGATGCATGTCTCAAACGTCTGCTGCGCCAGCACCGAGGCATAACTCCCATAGGGTGCCGGCCGGTGCCGCAATTTGCCATTCGCCTGTGTACCGGGCGGCAACGGATAGGCAAAGATGCTGTCCCATGTCGTGCCCTCCGGCGAGCGATCGATCGGCGCAGGATTGATGCCAGGAATGAAGGTCGTCGTCAGCTGCACCGGCGCCGCCACGCCGGCACACAGCGCGTCAACAAGCGACGGCACCTCTGCCGCCGAGCCCGGCATGAACACACGTTCGCCTTTGACGAACAGCCGCGCCAAGGCGGCGGCATCGGCAACACGCTTCAGGCTCTGCGGTGTGTGGGGCTGCATGAACAGCTTTACCCTTTCGCGCCATTGCGTTTGGAGAATACAGCAGCCCGCTCAAGCACTTGTTCGGCCTGTCTGAGATGCGGGATATCGAGCATCTTGCCATCGAGACCGACCACGCCAATTTCCGGTACGGCCGAAAACGCCGCCACGACGCGCTTGGCGAAGGCCACATCCTCAGTTGATGGCGAAAACGCCGCGTTGATGCTTGCGACCTGATCGGGATGGATTGCAATGCGCCCAGTAAAGCCTTCTCGATACGCCACGGCACACTCTGCGCGCAGCCCCTCGTCATCCCGAAAATTCGCATAAAGCGTTTCGATCGCTGTAACACCGGCGGCTTTCGCGGCCAACAGACAGTGCGACCGCGCCATGCGGTAGGTAAAAGCCCATTGTCCATCCAACGCGCGATTCGTGCTGGCGCCCACTGCGGTGCTGAGATCTTCGGCACCCCAGGTCAACCCATAGAGCCTTGTGAGTGGCGTCTCGGCATAGGCTGCAAGTCCGAACAGCGCGCGCGGCGTTTCCGTCGCCACTGGCAGAAAACGCACCGGCCGTGTCACACTATCGCGCCGTTCCAGCGCGTCGATAAAATGCGACAAGTGCGCAAGTTCCGACGGATGATTGACCTTCGGGACAACTATCCCATCTGGCGCAGCGCGGATAATTGCAACCAGATCGTCATGCCCGCTAGCACCAATCGGATTTATGCGCACCCACAGCTCCGGCGATCGTTGACCCGCGGGCCGCGCCGCCAGATAATCACGCACCATGTCACGTGCGAGTACTTTGCGCGACGGCGCCACAGAGTCCTCCAGATCGAGGATCAACGCGTCAGCACCCGACGCGTCGCCTTTTGCTAGTTTCTTGTCGTTGTCGCCGGGCACAAACAGAAATGAGCGCAACGTCATGGCATCGCCCTCACGCTTTCGGCCGCTTGCGCTGCAGCCCGGATCGCTTGCAATGCGCGACCAGTTCATTCTTCTGATTGAATGCGCGATGCAGAAACGTCACGATCCCCGCATCCGGCCGTGATTTGCTGTCCCGCAACTCGGCGATCTCGGTCTCAACGCGCACCGTATCGCCGTGGAACAGCGGTTTTGGAAAGCGAACTTCGTCCCAACCCAAATTGGCGATGGCTGTGCCGAGCGTAGTCTCGCCCACTGAAATGCCGACCATCAGAGCCAGCGTGAAGCAGCTGTTCACCAGCCGCTGCCCGAACTCGGTCTCGGTCCGGCAGTACTCCTCGTCGAGATGCAGGTACGCCGGATTGTGGGTGATGGCGCTGAACCAGACGTTGTCTGCCTCGGTAATTGTCCGCCGGATCTCGTGTTTAAAGAGCTGTCCGACCTTGAGGTCGTCGAAGAAGTGCCCTGCCATGCTCTCATTCCTCCAAGCGCCAGCTGGGTGCTGGCCGATGACCCTGCCATGATAAAAAAAGGAGCCGCTACGGCGAACAGTCAACAACAACCACTTGACGGCGCGCCTTCGCAAATTAAGGCCACCGCCTCGCCCACAGTCACGGACGGTCTTGTCTCATTAACATGCCATCCTCGATGGCAAGCCTTGATCAAGCAACGACCGAAGTCGCCCGCCCCTTGTGTTGCTTGGCGACGGTGTCAGCCAGCACGCGGATGCCGGGTCCGATCCGTTCGGCTGCAATTGACGAAAGCCCGAGCCGGAAGTGATTGAGCGGCGGCCGGTCGCTCATGAAGTAAATGTCGCCGGGCTCGATCAACACGCTACTGGTCATCGCGTCGGCCGCCAATTGCCGCCCATCAAGCCAGGCGGGACCGGTGAGCCAAAACGATGACCCACCATCAACCGGCACAAATGACATGTCCGGCAAATGTTGTCCCAGCGCTGCCGCCAAAGCCGCGGCGCGCGCGGCATGCGTTTGCGTCAACCGCCGTGTCAGTGCCGCGTAGTGACCGAGGGACAAAAACAACGCGAAGCTGCGCTGAATGAAGGCCGTGGGATGCCGGATCATGAGCCGCCTCAAGGCTCGCAACTCCTCGATCAACGGTTCTGGCGCGACGACATAGCCAAGTCTTAGCCCCGGTGCGAGCGATTTCGAGAGACTGCCGATATAGATCACGCGCCCCGCGTGGTCGAGGCTTTTGAGCGACGGATTTGGTAAACGGGAAAAGCGCGTTTCACTCTCGTAGTCATCCTCGATGATCAAAAAATCGTCGGATTCAGCCTGCTCCAGCAATTTTTTGCGCCGCTCCATCGGCATCGTGACTGTGGTCGGTGCCTGATGGCTAGGTGTCGCATACACGTACTGGAGCCCACGCAAGTGAGCCCCTGTCCTGAGACCCTCGGCGTCGATGGGCAACGCCTTCAACGCCGTCGTGCGCGAGCCAAAAATGTTGCGGGCATCAGGATAACCAGGATTTTCAATGCCAACTTTGGTTGTCGCCGTCATCAACAGATCAGCCAAAAGATAGAGCGCATGCTGGGCACCATTGGTGATCATGATCTCGTCGGCAGACGCAAACACGCCGCGAACCGGCAGCACTTTCGTCCGGATCTGCTCGATCAACTGCGGGTCATCACGTGTGAACTGATCAGGCGCCCAGTCGCGGATCTCCATCACACTCAGCATCTTCTGACAGCACTCCCGCCACTCATTGGTCGGAAACAGCGCCGGATCAAACTGACCATAAATGAAGGGATACTTCACACTCTGCCAATTGGCGGCCTTGGTAATGTTGCGCTGCGCCGAGGGCCGGAACCGGAAGCGCCCGGACCAGTCGAGCGGCTCGGGGGCCGAGGCACCCAAAACCGCTGGACGCTTGGCAGTGCCTGCCAGGATTGCTGGATTGACAAAGTAGCCGCGCCGCTTGCGGGCAATGAGGAAGCCGTCGTCCACAAGGTGCTGGTAGGCGATCACCACGGTGTTCCTCGCGACACCAAGACGCTCCGCCAAGTCGCGGCCCGACGGCACCGGTGCATCAAGCGGCAAATGACGCGCGGCAATGGCTGCGACCATCTGCTGGCGGATCTGGTCCTGCAAGCTCGTCGCGCTGTCCGCTTCAAGCGTAAGCAAGCGATCCCACATGATATCCGGCGATTTCACCGACATTCTCGTCACTGACCTTAAGGCACCCTGGGCAAGGCGCAACATAACTGATTTTCAGATGCAACCTTGGTCCGCTGGTCACCGCAACAGTGCTCCGGCCGACCAAAAGCCACCAAGAACGGGCATAGCCAGTGGCGCGCCCGCATGGCACGGTTGGCGTATCTCGATCGTCTGCGCAAGGCCATCCGTGACCGCGTTCAGTGCAACTACACCCAGCTCCACAGTAGACCAGCGCTTTCTGGCGGGCCTCGTCGCCCTCACGTTCTTGATGAATGCCATCGGCCGCGGCGTAACAGAGACATTTGCGGTTTATCTTCTGCCCGTGGAAGCCGCGCTCGGCGTCGATCGTGCGCAGATCGCCGCCACTTATTCGATTTACATGGTCGCTTACGGTTTTGCAGCGCCATTCGTCGGCCAGCTTATCGACCGAATGGGTGCACGCGTCTGCTACGCGACTGGGCTGCTGACACTCGGTATAGGCTACATGGTTGGCGCGCAGGCTGGCAACATCTGGCACTATTATCTCGGCGTCGGTGTCCTCGGGGGACTTGGTGCGGCCGGCCTGAGTATGGTCGCCGCTGCAAGCCTTCTGAGCCGCTGGTTCTCGTCACGCCTCGGCACCATGTCTGCGGTGCCATACGCGGCAGTCGGTGCTGGGATGCTGATGTTTCCACCGCTAACCCAATGGCTGTTGACGACCCATGATTGGCGCACGGTGCAGATGTGGCAAGGCGTGCTCGTACTTGCAATCACGCCGTTGCTCTTACTGTTGCCGATGACCCGCTACAACGCCGGTTCGGACGCTTGGCGCGATCTCAAGATCAAGACAGCAACAAACCTGGCGGCCTCCGGCGCGACCAGATGGACGGTTTCGGCCGCTGTCCGTACACGCGCTTTCTGGATGTTGTTCCTCGCTTATTTCGCAACCTCAGTTGCCGCCTACAGCGTACTACCACATTCGGTCGCCTTTCTGGTCGAGCGCGGCTTCGCTCCCCAGGTTGCGGCCTGGGCATTTGGTGCTACGGGTGTGCTTTCTGTCATTGGCATCCTTGCAACCGGCTGGCTTTCGGATCGCTTCGGACGGCTGCCGGTTGTGACGTTGTCCTATATTCTCACGATCATGGGGATTTTGAGCTTGCTGGCGGTTGAAGCCATACCGTCCCTCGTGTTCGTGTCTGGCTTTGTGTTGTGCTTCGGTCTCATGCAGGGCGCGCGCGGACCGATCCTGGTCGCCCTCGTCGCCAAGATTTTTGCTGGCGGCTCGGTCGGCGCTATCTTCGGCACACTCTCGCTGGCGCTCGGGCTAGGCGCAGGCACCGGCAGCCTTATCTCCGGAGCACTGCATACCTACACCGGCAGTTATGGCCTCTCATTCATCATAGCTGCGGTAGCGTCAGTCATTGGATTAGCGACATTCTGGCTTGCCCCCACGCTCCGCCATGAACGACTAGCCGCACCCGAACCGGTATCCGCCGTGCCGGCTTCGCATGGACAATAGGCACTTGCCGCAACGGCCCTGTTGCGGTGTACGGCTGAATGCGGCAAGCAGCAGTTGTCTGAGATCGAACCACGGAGACGCGTTATTTCCGAGCCCGTCATCGAAATGAACTCTGTCAGGTTCGGTTGGCCGGGCAGTCGCCGCTTCGCGCTCACGATTGATGTGTTCAGACTGGCTCGCGGCGAGCGGCTGCTACTACTGGGCCCGTCTGGTAGCGGAAAATCAACATTCCTGAGCCTGCTCGCCGGGATCGTGGTGCCAGACCAGGGCACAGTGTCCGTGCTCGGCACCGATCTCGGCACATTGACCAGCAGCGCGCGCGACCGGTTCCGCGCCGAGCACTTCGGCATCATCTTCCAGCAGTTCAACCTACTACCGTATGCGTCGGTGCTCGACAATGTGGTGCTGCCGTTGGCGTTCGCGCCAGCAGCCGCGCACGCGCGCGCAAAGACGGACCACAAGACAAAGCCGCACAGCGCCTGCTCGACCAGCTTGGATCTCGATGCAAGCCTGATCGATGGCGCCCGCGCGTCGCCGCTCAGCGTCGGCCAGCAGCAGCGCGTAGCGGCCGCGCGGGCACTGATCGGCGCGCCAGAATTGATTGTCGCCGACGAGCCAACCTCGGCGCTTGACCGGGCGCACCAGTTGGCATTCCTCGATCTGCTGTTCACCGATCTCGATCGCGCCGGCACTTCGTTGATCATGGTCAGCCACGACGAAACGCTGGCCTCCCACTTCAGCCGCGTCGTGCGCCTCGACGAAATCGCCCGCATCGAAACGGGAGTGACGGCATGATCATCCAGAGGCTCGCTCTGCAATCGCTCAGAAACCGCGCGGGCACAGCGTTTCTGACGGCGCTGGCGATTGCGCTCAGCGTCATGCTGCTACTGGGTGTCGAACGTGTGCGCAATGGTGCACGGCAGAGTTTTGCCGACACCATCTCCGGCACCGATCTCATCATCGGCGCACGCTCGGGCAGCCTCAACCTGCTGCTCTATTCCGTGTTCCGCATCGGCAACGCAACCAACAACATCACAGCACAATCACTCGCGGACATTGCAAAGTCACCAGAGGTGGCCTGGGTTGTACCGCTGTCGCTCGGCGATACGCACCGTGGTTTCCGCGTCCTTGGCACGACGGCAGACTACTTCAAGCACTACAAATACCGGCGCGGACAGTCGCTGACGTTCGCATCCGGCGCGCCGTTCGCTGACCTGTTCGATGCGGTGATCGGCGCGGACGTCGCCACAGCGCTGAACTACAAGCTCGGCGACGTCATGGTTGTTGCGCACGGCCTCGGCAACGTCGGCTTCGTGCAGCACGAGGACAAGCCATTTCGCGTCGCTGGTATTCTCGCCAAAACCGGCACGCCCGCTGATCGCACGGTGCACGTCAGCCTGGAGGCGATCGAGGCCATCCACATCGACTGGCAATCCGGCGGGCGCGTGCCGGGCCAGACAGTGACAGCCGACGAAGCGCGCCGCGCCGATCTGGCACCGAAGGCCGTCACGGCTGCGCTGATCGGGCTTAAGTCAAAAATCGCGACGTTCAAACTGCAGCGGGCCATCAACGAGTACAGACTTGAGCCGCTGAGCGCGATATTGCCTGGCGCAGCGCTGCAGGAGTTGTGGGGCCTCGTCGGCACAGCCGAAGTGGCGTTGTCAGCTGTCTCGATCATGGTCGTGGTGACCGCGCTGCTCGGGCTGATCACGATGATTTTATCCAGCCTCAACGAACGCCGCCGCGAGATGGCGATCCTGCGGTCGGTGGGCGCCGGGCCGCGCACGATCCTGGGGCTGCTGGTGGTCGAGGCGGGCGTCCTCGTCATGGCTGGTATCGCCATGGGTGTCGCCGGCCTTTATCTCGCCTTGCTTGCCTTGCAACCGCTTATCGATCGATGGTTCGGCTTGTATATTCCGGTGACGGCGCCGTCGGCATATGAGTTGGGTCTTCTTGCAGCGATCCTGGCAGCGGGACTGTTCGCCGGATTGGTACCCGCTGTGCGCGCCTACAAACTCTCCCTCGCCGACGGCATGATGGTGCGGACATGATGGTACAATCAAACTTACAGCGAACAGCATCTCGCCTGTTTCTTGCCACGGGTGCCGGTGCGCGCGGGCAGTCGGCACTGCTCCCACAATCGTCATGGCCGCGCAGGCGGCCACCCAAGCAAGCTGCAATCGATTTTGCGCCACTTCTTGAGCGCAGCAGCGGCGACAAAGTGTCTATGTCCGGCGCTGGCGCTAAACGCTTGCCTGCTTGGGTGGCCGCCTTCGCGGCCATGACGAAAGAGAGGGAACAATTCCCGAGCGGCCATATGTTTTCGCGTACGCTTGTCAGCGTGCCTGCTGTGCTCGCAATCATACTGCTTGTGGTGTCCCCTACCCGCGCTGCCGAGCCAGCAAAAGTCATCACTTGGGCCTCGCTGGTGCCGGCCGACAAGCCGCAGACCAAGGCACCGAAGCCGTTCTTTTCGGGCGCTGTTCCCGGCGCTGCGCCGCCCAGCGTGCTTGGCCATGATCCATCAGCTGCCACACAGGGCGATGCAAAATGGATGTCGGGCGCGAGCAAGGCGCCAAACACGAACGTACCGGCGCCCGTGGTTGCCGAACTCAACGGCAAACGGGTAAAACTCGGCGGCTACGTGGTGCCGTTGGATTTCGACGCAACGAAGGTGACAGAGTTTCTGCTAGTGCCGTTCGTCGGCGCCTGCATCCACGTGCCGCCGCCGCCAGCCAATCAGATCGTCTATGTGAAAGCGCCCGGCGGCGTGGCGATTAAGGGCCAATTCGATCCCGTCTACGTGACTGGCACACTTTCGACTGAGGGACAGTTTACCGGTCTTGCAGACACTGGCTACAGTCTCGCCGCCGAAGCCGTTGATGCCAAAGCTGATTGAAACAGATTTCACGCATTGGGAGTTCCGTATGCGCCTACGGTTCAAGTCATCACACGGGATGGCCGTTTTTGCGGCTCTGGTTCTGGCCGCACCCGCGTCCGCGCAGGATCCGCGGCGTGAGCTTGGTGCACACGTGCATGCCCAAGGCACGCTCGATGTTGCCATCTAAGGCAACAAAGTCACGCTTGAGTTCCGCGCGCCCGGCGACGACATCGTCGGCTTCGAGGGTAAAGCCAAAACGGCTAAGGCAAAGATGGCGGTGGCCAACGCGATTGTGACGCTGGAAAAGCCGCTGACCTTGTTCGTGACGCCGGACGCCGCACAATGCACGGTTGTTTCAGCAAAAGCGAAATTGGGTGCCGATGGTGATCACGATCATGAAGCTGCAAAAACCGCGACCGCAAAAGTACCGGCCGCAAAGCACGACCATGCCAAGAATGAACATTCAGAGTTTCACGCCGAGTACGAACTAACCTGCGCCCAGCCGGCGCTCGCAGCATCGTCGGCCGTGAAGTAGCGATCTGTCAGGCTGGCTGGGTTGTTGCGGTCATTGTGCGGTCCGGGCAACCGGCACCGAACCCGATCGCCAACAAGACGCACAAAAGCACCTTCAGCCATGCGGCGAGGCGGCGGAAGTTGTAGCCGACGGCGGCGAGCACGGCATTGGCCGCGTCGCCGTGGCTGCCGATCAGGAAGTTGCGATCCATGCGGTGCTCGCTCTTGAGATGGCCGATGACGGGCTCGACCGCCGCGCGCCGTCTCAGTTCACGCTTGATCGCCGGCGTCACACCGCGCTTCTGCTCGGAGACATAGACCCGCAAATCGTGCGGCGCCGGCAAGCCGTGGCCGCGGTAGCCTCTGTCGGCGATGATGCGCTTGATCTCGTTGCCGATCAGCGATTGCAGATGTGGAATGACGGTTGCCAATGTGTGGCCGTCGTAAGGATTGCCTGGTAGCGCCTTGGCCGCCAGCACGAACTGTCCGCCGCGCGAGGGCTGAACCGTCGTCGCAATCGAGACTTTCACGCCGAACTCGTAAGGCTTGTGCGCTTTGCCTTTGCCGATGCATTCCACTTCCGGGGCATGGATCGAATAAACCTTTGGGCCGCGTTGGCCGCGCTCCTGCGCGTGCACGCGTTGGGCCAGGAATAGCTTTGGCCGGAAGATCGTGTTGAGTGATGGCGATGATCGCACTTGGCGATCAATATCGCGGATGACGCGGCCGAGATACGTTTTCAGGCTTCGCAATTGGCGACGCGCGCGCTTGAACTGCTTGGCGTGGGCGTAGCGTTGATATTTCATGAGCGCTTGCTTGCCGACCTTTGGATAGCCCTGACGCAACTTGAGCCCGTGTTTCTTGGCTAACTTGACCAGCATCACGCGCGCACGGTTCAGCAGTTTGGCATCAGTCGGGAAGGTCACGGCCTTCTCCTGCACAGTCGTGTCGACGATCACCTTCGACAGATCTTTGACCTCGATCGCCTCGGTCTTGACCGCAATCGACAGGCTCTCCTGCAGCAGCACTTCGAGCCGCGCGTCACCCATCCGCTGTCGCCATCTGGTCATTGACGAACGGTCGAACGGCGCATCATGGCGGAAGTGCTCTTCGCCACAGAAGTGCTGGTAATACGGGTTCTCGATCCAGCGGGCGACCAGCTCTTCATCCGACAGATTGTGCATGTGCTGAGGATCGCGAGGCCGGCCATAAGTCGCGTTGGCAACGGTGGTTGGCCGGGCGCGTCGGTGTACATATCGCCGAGCTTGGTCTCGAGCAGCGGCCAATCGATCAACCCGGCAAGGCGCGGCAGCTCGTGCCGCATGTTGATCATCTGATCGAGCCGCGACCGGAACAGATCGTCTTGCCCTCTCGACTGCGCGCGTGGCCGCATCGGTGCCTCCCTCGGATCGTTACGCCGAACAAAACATGGTTCGCGCAGCCGGGGAATCCACCATCGCGATTTGCAAGGAAATCGACATCAGACAGTGGAAAACTGGCAACTCAAGTCTGCTGATCAGTGCAGAAGATCACCGCAAAACAACAAGTTCAGAGTTCTTCACGGACGACAGCATCGATCGACTTTGGCTACTTCAAGGCTTTCCCGAAAGCTCAGAGGGTGGGCGTCCAGATCAGCACGGCCAAAGGTCAGACGTCAGCACAAGTGACTCCAGAAAAGCCGCGCGTCGAGTTCGGCGCGCTTGTGAAGTAGGTCTTCAGGCGGGGATTAACCCACCTCAATCCTTGGCCTCGCGCTTGGCCTTCAATATTTCTGCGGTTCGCGTATCGATGTAGGCGCCGCAGACCTTAACCAGCTCCTCGATTTTGCCTTCGAAGAAGTGGTTGGCGCCGGGGACGATCTCGTGATGCAGCTTGATGCCGCGCTGGACTTTCGTCTTCACGCTCATGTCGGCGACTGAAGCCGTCGGCACGACCTTGTCCTTGTCGCCATTGATCAGCAAGCCCGATGACGGGCACG
Source organism: uncultured Alphaproteobacteria bacterium (assembly GCA_963847145.1). Taxonomy (GTDB): domain Bacteria; phylum Pseudomonadota; class Alphaproteobacteria; order Rhizobiales; family Hyphomicrobiaceae; genus JABFRJ01. The sequence continues at coordinate 240,494 of CAWJYN010000004.1, read as the reverse complement.
GCGCCAGGAACGAGAAGTCATAGAGATTTGCCGGTGGCGCGATGCAGACGAAGCTATCGACCTCGGGGCGGCGCATCAGCAGCTGCATGGCAATCCAGGTGCCGAACGACACGCCGACGATCCAGCAGCAGCTGGTGTCTTGGTTCTGCAGCTGCAGCCAATCCAGCGCTGACGCCGCATCTGACAACTCGCCCGGACCATTGTCGAAGTAACCCTGGCTGCGGCCGACGCCACGGAAATTGAAGCGCAAGGTCGAAAAACCGCGATCGACGAAGGCGTAGTACATTGCATACACGATCTGATTGTTCATCGTGCCGCCGAGCTGGGGATGTGGATGCAGCACCATGGCAATCGGCGCGTGTGGCCGACCCTCGTGGTGGTAGCGCGCTTCAAGTCGCCCGGCGGGGCCGTTTATCATCAATTCGGGCATAAAAGTCGGCCTTCCAGGTTGGCGCCAGCGTTGATGCTGCAGCGCACCGCGACGGTGAAGACAGGGCGCAGAAAGATACTTGACTTCGCCGCTCGGAATTTCCATAAACTCGGCAGCTTGGAACGGTTCAAATCTCCGCTCCCGCTGCAGCTTCGAAGCCGGTTTCCCCCAACCGGACGCCCCAAAGGTGTCGTGCTGCATTCCCTTAGCATGACAGGGGGTAACGAATGCAAGCTTTTGGCATGCGCGGTGGGCGGCTTTTGCGTCGCGGCCGGGCAGTGCGGGGGCTGCTTTTGTATGAAACGGCGTTCGAACTCAGGAGTAGCGTCGCGTGGAGTTGAACACCCGAGGCCGGTACGCAGTGATGGCGATGGCCGATCTGGCGCGCGCCTGTGCCGATGCCCCTTCCGCACCGCTGTCCGGCATTGCCGAGCGGCAGATGATCTCGTTGGCTTATCTGGAGCAGCTGTTTGGGAAGTTGCGCCGCGCGGGGCTCGTCGAAAGCGTGCGCGGCCGCGCTGGCGGGTACCGGCTTGGCACGGGCATCGACCGCGATCACTGTCGCCGACATCATGGCTGCCGTCGCTGAAACGACCGATATGACCCGCTGCGGCATCGAGGCGGGCGAACCGTGCCTGGCTGGCAAGCGCTGCCTGACGCATGGCCTGTGGGACGCGCTTGGCGACCATATCGACCAGTTTTTGACCAGTATCACGCTGCAGCAGGTGGTAGATGGCAGCTTCAGCCACAGCGCCAAAAAGGCCGGTGTCGGAATTCCGCCACCAGCGCCTCAGGTGGTTTTTACAGGCGGCGTCGTCACCCGCGCCTGACCATTCCTTCCACTATCCGCTTTCCTTATCGATCGCCCACTGATGTCCGCCCGTCGCACATATCTCGACTACAACGCCAGCGCGCCGCTGCGGTTGGAAGCCCGCACCGCGATGCTGTCGGCGTTGGAGCTGGTCGGCAATCCATCATCTGTGCACGCTGAAGGCCGCAAAGCGCGCGCGGTGATCGAGCAAGCACGCCACGATGTGGCAGCCCTTGTTGGCGCACGCACGGCCGATGTTGTGTTAACCAGTGGCGCCTCGGAAGCCAATGCAAACGTTCTGGCCGGCGGTTGGAATACCATTTTCCTGTCGGCCCTGGAGCATGACAGCGTGCGGGCTGCAGCCAAGGCCAGCGGCGCTGGCATCGTCGAAGTTCCAGTCTGTGCCGATGGCGTATTCAGCGTGGCCGCGTTAGCTGATCACGTGCTGGCCGCCGATGTCGCCGGATTTGGCCACGCGCTGGTGTCGCTGCAGTTGGCCAATAACGAAACCGGCGTCATTCAACCAGTAACAGAAGTCGCAGCATTCGCCCGCACCCATGGATTTAGGTTGCATTGCGATGCAGTGCAGGCGCCGGGACGTATCCCAGTTGATTGCGCCACACTCGGCGTGGATTACCTTACCGTCTCCGCCCACAAACTCGGCGGCCCCAAGGGTGCAGGCGCCCTCGTCATCGTCGATGGCGCGCCACTCAAAGCGCTGATTGCTGGCGGCGGACAGGAGCGCGGCCGCCGCGCCGGGACAGAGAATATCGCCGCCATTGCTGGTTTCGGTGCGGCCACGCGCTGCGCCCTGGAAGACTTGCACACAATCGAACGCTTACGCGCGCTGCGCGACTACCTCGAAACCGGCCTTATCGCGAGCACGCCGGAAGCCGTGATTATCGGCCGCAACGCTCCTCGCCTCGCCAACACGACCTGCGTCGCGTTTGACGGCCTCGCCGCTGAAACCGCCGTGATCCGGCTTGATCTGGCCGGCGTTTCCATAAGCGCAGGTGCCGCATGCTCATCGGGTAAGGTTGGTGCCAGCGCAGCTCTGACCGCCATGGGGCTCAAGCCGGCGCTAGCCCGCGCCGCGATCCGCGTCAGCCTCGGACACGCCTCAACAGCCAACGACGTGGCCGCATTCCTCGCGGCCTGGACAGCAATCACAGCCACGCAACAATGCGCGGCATAGGACATTCAATGCAGCGCCGGCAATGGCGCTGCGAAGGGCAGTAACATGGCAGCAGTTCAACGAACGATCGATCAGGTCAAAAGCCTCGATGTCGATCAATACAAATACGGTTTCGAAACTGATATCGAAAGCGACCTCGCGCCCAAGGGGCTGAGCGAGGATATCGTCCGCTTTATCTCCGCCAAGAAAAACGAACCGTCGTGGATGCTGGAGTGGCGCCTGGAAGCCTATCGCCGCTGGCTGACGATGACCGAGCCGACTTGGGCAATGGTCAGCTATCCCAAGATCGATTTCCAGGATCTGTATTACTACGCAGCCCCCAAGGGCACTGAGGGCCCGAAGTCCATCGACGAGGTCGACCCGGAACTGCTGAAAACCTACGCCAAGCTTGGCATTCCGCTGAAAGAGCAAGAGATCCTTGCCGGCGTGCGCAAGCAGGGCGAGCCGAGCATGCTCGAAGATGCAGATGGTTACGCACAGATGGCTGGCAAAGTCGCTGTGGATGCAGTGTTCGACAGCGTCTCGGTCGTAACCACATTCAAGAAGGAACTGCGCAAAGCCGGTGTTATCTTCTGCTCCATTTCGGAGGCGCTGAAAGAGCATCCCGAACTCGTCCGCCAGTATCTCGGCACCGTCGTCCCGCAGTCGGACAACTACTACGCGGCGCTCAACTCAGCTGTGTTCTCGGATGGCTCGTTTGTTTACATCCCCAAGGGCGTGCGCTGCCCCATGGAGCTGTCGACCTACTTCCGTATCAACGAGAAAAAGTCTGGCCAGTTCGAGCGCACGCTCATCATTGCTGAAGCCGGCAGTTACGTGAGTTATCTCGAAGGCTGCACCGCGCCGACGCGCGACGAAAACCAGCTGCATGCAGCCGTCGTTGAACTCGTTTGCCTCGACGAAGCCGAGATCAAATATTCGACGGTACAGAACTGGTACCCAGGCGACAAAAACGGCAAGGGCGGCATCTATAACTTCGTTACCAAGCGCGGCGATTGCCGCGGCAAAAACTCAAAGATTTCCTGGACACAGGTTGAAACCGGATCGGCTATCACCTGGAAATATCCAAGCTGCATCCTGCGTGGCGACGGCAGCCGCGGCGAGTTCTATTCTATCGCAGTGTCAAACGGCCGCCAGCAGGTCGACAGCGGCACCAAGATGATCCACCTCGGCAAGAACACGTCGAGCCGCATCATCTCCAAAGGCATCGCGGCCGGGCATTCGCAGAACACCTATCGCGGGCTTGTTTCTGCCCATCGCAAGGCGACCGGCGCGCGGAATTTTACGAATTGCGATTTACTGCTGATCGGCGATAAGTGCGGCGCGCATACGGTGCCGTACATCGAAGCCAAGAACGCGTCGAGCCACTTTGAGCACGAAGCCACCACATCGAAAATCTCCGACGACAAGCTGTTCTATTGCCAGAGCCGCGGGCTCTCCTCGGAAGAAGCGGTGGCTCTCATCGTCAACGGTTTCGTCCGCGACGTCCTCCAGCAGCTGCCCATGGAATTCATGGCCGAAACGCAGAAGCTGATCGGGATCTCGCTGGAAGGGAGTGTCGGGTGATAACGCTCTCGCAATATTGGTTCAAACCGAAAAGCCATGGCTATGGCGCTTCGCCCAACACGTGGGAAGGCTGGGTCGCGACGGCTGCTGCCACTCTGGCGCCGGGTGTGCTCGCTTGGCTGCTGTTGGGCGGACGCGCAAGCGCGCCGGCAGGCTCAGCAAGTGCGGCGCCACTCGTTATCTGGCTTGTTGCAACTGCAGCGATCTTTATTGGCTTTTACCGGCTCGCGCGCCGCCGAACTGACGGCGAATGGCGCTGGCGGTGGAAGCGTGCGCCAGGTACCAATGAAAATGGCCTAGACGTCATGGCCCAAAATCCACCTGGGAAGCGCTAAAAACGCCTCCCAAAAAATTTGACAAGCATCCACGGGACCAACCCGGCGCAGCATGAAGCCTGAAGCAGTAAATGAAGCAGTAAACTAGAAGCCAAGATCTAGGTGGGGGCCTGGACGTAAGACTTTGTCCTGAAGGAGGACACAATGCGTGATGCGGCAACAGTGACTGGTCAAGTGATGACCGCCCGAGTGATGCGGGCCATGGACGAAGTCGAGACCCGGCGCCGGAATGCCCTTTCGGCGACCAAGCCCGGCTTCAACCTGCAAGTGGGCGACATGGTCACTGTCGTGGATACGTTGGATGCGGGAAGCTCGTTCCTGGTGGAATTCACTAAGAGCGGCAAAGCGAAAAAAGACAGCTGCGACTGGATGGGTGTTCTCACGCTCAACGAGATCGAAGTTGTAGACGTACACGCGAAGAAATGAGTGACTTAAGCGAATAGTGAGTTGCGAATAGCGAGTAGGGAAGACCGGCACAGAAAACTCACTCACTATTCGCAATTCGCTACTCGCTTGTCCTGACAGTTACCTACGAAAGCCGACAGAGACATGCTTGAAATTAAGAACCTCCACGCCCGCATCGCAGATGGCGGAGCTGAGATCCTGAAGGGGATCTCACTTAATGTGCCGAAGGGCGAGGTGCACGCAATCATGGGGCCGAACGGGTCGGGCAAGTCGACGCTCGCTTACGTGCTCGCCGGCCGCAAAGACTACGAGATCACGGATGGCGACATCTTGTGGAACGGCGAGAGCATCGTCGCGATGAGCCCCGACGAACGCGCCGCAGCCGGCGTGTTCCTCGCCTTCCAATACCCGATGGAAATCCCCGGCGTCATGACCATGACGTTCCTGCGCACATCCGTAAACGCCACACGCAAAAAGCGCGGACAGACGGAATACACCACGCCCGAGTTCATGAAGGTGTGCCGCGCAGCAGCAGCCAAGCTTGGTGTCAAAGATGACATGCTAAAGCGCGCGCTCAACGTCGGCTTCTCCGGTGGCGAGAAGAAGCGCATGGAGGTACTGCAGATGGCACTTCTTGAGCCGACACTGTGCGTGCTCGACGAAACAGACTCAGGCCTCGACATCGACGCCATCCGCATCGTCTCGGAAGGCGCCAACGCACTGCGCGGGCCGGACAAAGCATTCCTGGTGATCACCCACTACCAGCGTCTACTCAACTACATCACACCCGACAAGGTGCATGTGTTGGCGCACGGCAAGATCCAGAAGACTGGCGGCAAGGAGCTCGCGCTGGAGCTTGAGAAGAGCGGATATGCGGCTTTTCAGGGCAAGGCAGCGTGAGTCTGGGGCAGGCACCTGAACGGCGCTCCATCATAAGACTTCATACTCGGGCAGTGGCGGGCGCCGTTCAGGTGCCTGTCCCCAGCCCCACCCAGGGATTTCAATGACCGCAGTCATCACAAGAACAGCAGCCGAACAGGGCCTTTCGGCCGACTTCAAGGCGCGTGGGGCGGAGCTGCCCGGCGGCAAAGAGGTTGCATCTGCGCGCGCTGCGGCTATGGCGTCGTTTGAAAGGGAGGGCCTGCCACATCGGCGCGTTGAGACGTGGAAGTATACCGACCTGCGCAACGCGCTGGTTAAGTTTGCGCCGATTGCAACGCACGATGACGCGGCCGTTTCGCTCGCCGACGTGAATGCAGCGCTTGGGCCGCTGGCCGGGATCGATGCCGACCGGGTGGTGTTCGTCAACGGCAGCTATCGCGCCGAACTTTCGACAGCGAAGCCGCATGCGGTGATCACGACACTTGGCGCCAACTTGCGCGCGGGCAAAGTTGCGCATGCGATGACGCTCGGGAACGCCGAAGCCGTTGTCGCGCTGAACTCAGCGCTCGTGACCGACGGTGCCAATGTCGAGATCAAGGCCAATACCAAGCTTGAAAAGCCTGTGTTGCTGGTCAATCTCACAGCGGGTGCCGTGGGAAAGCTGGTCTCGCTGCGCAATCGCGTTTCCGCTGGCATCGGCGCGACTGGGACCGTCATGGAAGTGCATGCAAGCGCCGCTGGCGCTGCCTCCGGACAGTGCAATGCGACGCTCTCGCTCGATGCGGCCGCGGGCGCGGCGCTCACGCACATTTTGGTCACGCATCCCGGCGTGGCCGCGACGCATCTGGAAACCATCGCCGCCACACTCGGCAGCGAGGCCACACTCAAGTCCTATCAGTTCACCGCCGACACGGGTCTTGTGCGCAACCAATCCTTCGTGCGGTTCGACGGCGAGGGTGCCAAGCTCGACATCTCCGGCCTGATGCTCGGCCGCGGCCGCGAGCACATCGACACAACACTGGTGATCGACCACGCCGTGCCCGGCTGCGAAAGCCGCGAACTGTTCAAAACCGTGCTCGACGACACCGCGCGTTCGGTGTTCCAAGGCAAAGTCATCGTGCGGCCGGACGCGCAAAAAACCGATGGCAAGCAGATGGCCAACGCGCTGATGCTCTCGGAGGCCTGCGAATTCGACAGCAAGCCAGAGTTGGAAATTTATGCCGACGATGTGGTCTGCGGCCACGGCGCGACCGTTACAGAGATAGACCCCGCGCAGATGTTCTACCTGCGCTCCCGCGGCATCCCCGAGGACCAGTCCCGCGCCATGCTGATCGAAAGTTTCGCCGCCGACGCACTCGAGAAAATCGACGACGTGGCGATCCGCGAAGCTCTGGGCACACTGGCAACGGCCTGGTTTGCATCTAAACGCGCATCGTAGGTTGGGTTAGCCGCTCTTCCGCGGGGTAACCCAACACTTCGGTGTAAGACTTTGTTGGGTTACGGCCTGAAACAGCCTAACCCAACCTACGTGTTGAATTCGGTCCACGAGGCCTGACCTATGAACGCTCACACCCCGACTGCCCGCGCGCCCTATGACGTGGCGAGCATCCGCTCCGACTTCCCGATCTTGTTTCGCGAGGTCTACGGCAAACCACTTGTTTATCTCGACAACGGTGCCAGTGCGCAGAAGCCACGCACCGTGCTTGATGCGATGGATCACGCCTACAAGATGGAATACGCGAACGTGCATCGCGGCCTCCACTATCTGTCCAACACTGCGACGGCGCGCTTTGAAGACGCGCGGGAGATCGTGCGGCGTTTCCTCAACGCGCCGACCGTCGATGAAATCATCTTCACACGCTCATCGACGGAGGCGATCAACCTCGTTGCCGCATCCTTTGGCGGGATGACAATCGGCGAGGGTGACGAAATCGTGCTCTCAATCATGGAGCACCACTCCAATATCGTGCCCTGGCACTTCCATCGGGAGCGGCGTGGCGCTCTGCTGAAGTGGGCGCCCATTTCGGACACGGGCGAGTTTCTGATCGACGAATTCGAGCGCCTGCTGACGCCAAAGACTAAGATTGTTGCGCTCACGCACATGTCGAACGTGCTCGGCACGATCGTGCCGATGAAAGAGGTCATCAAGCGGTGCCACGCGCGCGGCATTCCGGTGCTGGTGGATGGCAGCCAGTCGGCTGTGCACATGACCATTGACGTGCAAGATCTTGATGCCGATTTCTACGTCTTCACCGGGCACAAGACCTATGGCCCGTCCGGCATCGGCGTGCTCTACGCCAAGCGCAAACACCTCGACGCCATGCCGCCGTACATGGGTGGCGGCGAGATGATTCAGTCTGTCCACGTCGACAAAGTCACCTACGCCGATCCGCCACACCGCTTCGAAGCCGGCACGCCACCGATTGTGCCCGCCATTGGTCTCGGCGCGGCACTCAGCTACATGATGCAGATCGGCCGCGAGAAAATCGCCGCGCACGAGGCCGATCTCTATGCCTATGCCGAGGAGCGGTTGCGCCCACTGAACTGGCTCAAGATCCACGGCCGCGCACCGGGCAAGGGCGCAATTCTGACGTTCACGATTGACGGCTTGCACCCGCACGACATCTCGACCATCGTTGACCGGTCGGGCGTGGCGGTCCGGGCCGGGCATCACTGCGCGCAGCCATTGATGGAGCGGCTTGGCGTCACGGCCACGTGCCGGGCCTCGTTTGCGATGTATAATACCCGCGCGGAAGTCGACGCCTTGGCGGAAGCCCTGGTGAAGGCACATAAGTTCTTCACCTGAGACGGTCATGAGAGTGAGTGAGTGATGGACGGCGAAATTAAAAGCAAACCCGAAGGCGTTGCCGACTACGATCCGCTCGCAGCCGATCTGAAGCCTTCTGTTGCTCCGACTGTTGCTGATGGCGGCACGCCGGTTCCCGGTTCTGCGCTGTCAGCCGAAGTGCTTGAACAGCTGACCGCCGATATCGTCGGCGCGTTGAAGACGGTGTACGATCCAGAAATCCCGTCCGACATCTACGAGTTGGGCCTGATCTACCGCATCGACATCGCCGACGATCGCGCGGTGACGGTTGACATGACTTTGACGGCCCCCGGCTGTCCGGTGGCTGGTGAGATGCCGATCTGGGTGGAGAACGCTGTCTCTGCGGTTGATGGTGTGCAGTCCTGCACGGTCAATCTCACGTTCGATCCACCGTGGGATAAAAACCGCATGAGCGAGGAAGCCAAGCTGGCTGTCGGCATGTTCTGACGAGCGGAATTTGAAGCCTCACCATTATAGGGGTATTGCGCGGCAACCCTGTCAAGCTGGGTAGTCACCTAGGAGGCATCGCCGGCCGTTTTGCGGTAGAACAGTTGTGCGAGCGGTCGGATTGGTCTGGCTGCAGACATCGAAGCCCGGCGCCCATAGTTCGCTGATGCTCCATGGGAAAGCGCACACACATAGCCTCCAGGCCAGAAATCGATGCCGAACGCCGGACCAGAAAGCCCTGGACAGGCCGTCGTATTCACCGCTCGCGCTCATTTGATTGTCACTTCCGACTTCTGTCATCGGGAGCCGGCCGAAAACAACGAAGTTCGCCCGCGGCGGCCGACCCGTTGTTACGCGCGTCGGCCGGGCCACTAAAAGTGCCGCATAGACGCCTAGGTTCTGTGTCGTTACTCTCATCTTATGATCATCCGGAAGTCTACGGCCGTTTCGCCGACCTTGATCCAGTCCCTCGCCAACCCGACGCGCTTCATGGCGCTTTCGGCGCGCGTTTTGCCATGGCTGGCGGGCGCCACAACCCTCGTGATGGCCTATGGCCTTTACCTCGCGTTTGCGGTCTCTCCGCCGGACTATCAGCAGGGCCACACAGTCAAGATCATGTACGTGCACGTGCCGAGCGCATGGCTGGCGATGGCGGGTTACTTGACCGTCGCCCTTTCAAGCTTCGGTCTGCTCGTCTGGCGTCACCCCCTGGCCGACGTTTCTGCTCGCGCCGCTGCCCCCATTGGCGCGGCGTTTACGTTTCTTGCGCTGGTGACTGGATCGCTCTGGGGCAAGCCGATGTGGGGGACCTATTGGGTATGGGATGCACGGCTGACATCCGTCTTGTTGTTATTCTTCCTCTATCTGGGCCTCATGGCGTTGCGCGCATCAATCGAGGACGAGACTGCAGCTGCCAAGCTTACTGCCATTCTCGCCCTGGTCGGTGTGTCACTGCTGCCGGTGATCAAATTCTCCGTCGAATGGTGGAACACGTTGCATCAGCCGTCCACGAAGCTGACGGCGACACTCGATCCGAGCTTTCGGACACCGCTGCTGGTCAATGCGCTCGGATTTACCTTGCTGTTTCTTTCGCTCCACCTCAAAGCCATGCGCAATGAAGTGCAACGCCGCCGCGTGAAAGCACTGCAAGTCGCCGCTGTCCGTCAGGCAGGAGGGTGACGCGCCATGAATTTAGGACCTTTTGCTGGCTACATCTGGGCGTCTTATGCGGTCGCCGCACTTGTGATCGGGGGCTTGATCGGCTGGCTGCTTCGTGATGGCCAGCGCCAGACCAAAGTGCTGGCCGACCTTGAGGCTCGCGGTATCAAGCGGCGGTCGGCAGAATGACCGGCGCGCCCACCGAAGTCTCCCAACCCCCTTCGCGAAAACGCTGGATTGCACTGCTGCCGGTGGCCCTATTCGGCGCGCTAGCGATGATGTTTTTCTTCGCCTTGCGAACGGGCGATCCGTCGAAGTTGCCCTCCACGCTGATCGGCAAGGCGGCACCGAAGTTGGAACTCGCCGCCCTCGAAGGCCTCAATGACAAAGGCGTCCCCGTACCGGGCATCGCCGCGAGCGCTCTCGCCAGCGGTACGCCCGTCATCGTCAATTTCTGGGCCTCCTGGTGCGCGCCATGCGTGGGCGAGCATCCGCTACTCATCATCCTGAAAGAAAAAACGGGCGTCCCGCTCATCGGGGTAAACTACAAAGATCAAGCGGCAGGCGCGCGGCGCTTCCTCGGCCGCTATGGCAATCCTTTCAATGCCGTCGGAGTAGATCCGAACGGCCGCGCCGCAATCGAATGGGGAGTCTACGGCATGCCCGAAACGTTCATTCTCGACGCTCGGGGGCGCATCGCTTACAAACATATCGGTGCATTGACGGCCGATGCCGTCGAAAGCGTGCTGATCCCTGCGATCAACAAGGCGCGGTAAGAGCACTGCTTGCTCGTTTGCATTGACTGAGCCGAGCTCGCAACGTTCACTTCGGGAACCAAGCATGATAACGGCCAGCATGTTTTCCGCGGAGGCCATACTCGCCGAAATCTGCGACTGGGTGCGGATCGAGAGCCCGACTTATGACGCGTCAAGAGTAGAGCAGATGCTCGACTTTATCGCGCCCCGCATTGCCACACTCGGCTGCACGATGGAGCGCCACGGTGGCCGTGACGGCCTTGGCGGTACGCTTGTGGGCCGCCGTCCCGGAACGAAGACAGGCAAAGGCATTCTCATTGTTGCCCATGTAGATACTGTCCACCCCGTTGGAACGCTCGCAGGTCCACTTCCTTTACGGCGAAACGGCGACACGTGCTTCGGTCCGGCGATCTACGACATGAAGGGCGGCACTGTGATGGCGCTGACCGCGCTCCGCGCCGTCATTGCAACCGGCAAACTCGACGCGCCGCTGACCATTATCATTAACCCCGACGAGGAAATCGGCAGCCCCACTTCGCGCGCGCTTATCGAAGCCGAAGCCAAGAAGCATGCGTACGTCTTGATCCCCGAACCAGCCAAAGGCCCGACCGGTGAAGTCACCACTGGCCGCCATGCGTTTCAGCGCTTCTTCCTCACAACCCATGGCCGCCCGGCACATTCGGGCTGGACCAACGCCGACGGCCGCTCCGCGGTCCGCATCATGGCGCAATTGGTCGAGGAACTGGAAAGCCGCTCGAACTTCGAGACCGGTCCCACCTACGCCGTCAGCGTTATCAATGGTGGCAAGTGGGTCAACTGCGTGCCCATGACGTGCACCGCCCAGGCGCTCTGCGTCGCCCGCGAAATGGAGACCTTCCACGAGATCGGCCGCACGATGGACGCGTTGGCCGGCGTTCGCAGTGACGTACGGATCGAAGTGCGGCGCGGCCCTGTGCGGCCACTCTGGACGGCTACACCCGGCACGATGGACCTCTACGCCCGCGCCCGGCACATCGCCGCTGATATCGGTTTCGAGTTGCCGCACGGCCAGCACGGCGGCGGCTCGGATGGCAATTTCACCGGTGCGCTAGGGATCCCGACCCTGGACGGTCTCGGCCTCATGGGCCATGGCGCGCATACGCACGAGGAACATATTGTCGTCTCGTCGATCGTGCCGCGGACGACGATGTTCGCGCGGCTGGTTGCGGAATTAGCGGCGGGGTAGAGGTGGCCTCCATCAGGCCGTTTCGTTTCGCCGCCTCGCCGTCTCACCGCCGCAAACATGCCACGACGCCGCGCCAATTCCGCCTCTCGTCCGCCACGCTTGTAACGGCCAATGATTTCCGCCGTGTCACCGCGCCACGACAGCTTGGCAGCGTTAAATGACATTCGGCCGTTACCAACCGAGGCTCGTGATGCCGTGCGTCCGCCGTCTGTGCTGCGTCCTGTTGGCCTTCGCGTTTGTGGCGCCCGCCTTCGCGCAGTCTCCGCCGTTGCCGGTCGCTGCAAAATCTGAGCGTGCCAAACCCACCGCCGCCAACAATAGCCCTTTCCGCTCCGCCGATGCGATCGGCCGTTGGATCAATACCTATCGCGCCAAGCCCGAGCCGCAGAAACTCCCGCAGCTGTTCCGCGCCATGGCGGACCTCGGCCTGCTCGCCGACCAGGATACAGCCGGCATGTATATAGGTTTCGTCGGCGGCGTGCTCACAGCTAATCCGGGCAAGGCCCGCGACCTCGTGACAAAGATGTTCCCGCTGCCGCCCGAGCATCACGCTAGTCTCATTAAAGCGGTTGCCTATTCAGGGTTGACCGGTTGGCAAGATCTGCTGCGCGCCTACTCGGAACGTATGCCATCGCGCGTCGTGCTTATCGACCGTCTTGTAACCGGTCGCATGCCGGCTTTCGACGGGTTGCAACTCGATGCTGGTCCGATGCCGCTCGACATTCTGTGGGGCAACTATTTTGCAACGGGCGCGCCCGAACCACTGCTTCGCATCATCTCGGTTCTGAAATGGGCCAAGGATGCTGACGATGTCGAGCGGCTGACGATTGGCTCGATGGTTAAGTGGACGCTGGCCACAAATGCCAGCCGCGACGTGGAGTTGCTGCGCTTCCTCAAGTCCGCCCTAACGTTCGAAACCAAAGACGTGCAGGCTCAACTCGGCGATGTAATCCTGGCTGCTGAGACCGGCGAGATACAGAAGATCCGTAAAGAGGCGCTTTCCGCCATCGAACAACTCAAGGCCAAAGGCCCGGCTAAGACACGCAATGCGCAATGGTGGGGTCAGGCTGGGCAAATGGCACTATCGCTGGGGTGCGTGGCCGCTAGCGCACTTGGCGCCGGCGCAGCTATCGGTATTCCGTGCGTGATCGGTGGTGCAGCCTCGACCGCAGCACTCAAGATGACCACACCGCAATAGCCTTCCCTCGCGGCAACCCTGCCATGCAGCGTGCCACTCGACGTGGCGCCAACTGGTGGCCAGATGCTATGCGAGTTGTGTTGCGCCGGACCTTGGTGTGGCCCTTGGGGACCTCAAACAAATGCAACGTGCCGTGTCCGAGCCCAGCGCCGCCGGGACGACCTCGCTGCCACCTGGCCCGGTGATGTCCCATCAACCGCTCAAAGGGATCGGCATCATTTGTCTCGCGTTCATCTGCTTTACCGGGAACGATACAGCCGGCAAGTACATGATCGTGACCGGCCAGCTCCCTATGGCGGAAGTTGTTTGGGTCCGGTTTCTGGGACAATTCGTAGCGATCATCGTCGCATTGGGCCTGTTTGCGGTACCGAGCCTGCTGCAGGCCCGCAAGCCCGGCTGGCAATTGCTCCGTTCGTGCTTTCTGCTGATTTCGACACTCTTCAATTTTCTAGCGCTGCGCACCCTTCGGCTCGATCAGGTGATGACAATCCAGTTCTTGACGCCACTCATTGTCGCCTTGCTCGCCGGTCCGCTGCTCGGAGAATGGGTCGGGTGGCGGCGGATGCTGGCAATCCTCGTCGGATTCGCTGGCGTTGTTGTCGCGGTCAGGCCGGGCGCAGATGCTTTTGAACCCGCGTTCCTGCTGTCTTTTACGGGCATGCTGGCCTACGTTTCTTTCTCGATTACCACCCGCTACCTGGCGCCTTTTGACGGAGTCCCAGTCACGCTGTTCTATTCCATGTTTGCCGGCGTCGCCCTCGCCGCGCCGTTCGCACTCAGCGACTGGGTCTGGCCGGCAACAACTGGCACCTGGATCGCCATGATCACCTGCGGTGTTTGGGCGGCTATCGGGCATGCGCTTTTTATTGCTGCCTTCCGCTATGCGCCAGCATCAACGCTGATGCCCTTCACATACCTGGGGCTGTTGACGCATTCGAGCGCTGGCTATCTGGTGTTTTCCCAAACGCCTGACACCCAAACTCTGGCGGGCGCAGTTATCGTCGTCGCGTCGGGGCTCTATCTCCTGCACCGCGAGCACGTCAGGCAACGCACCAAGCCAAAATCATAACCTATTTGGCCGGGAACAGCCGTTCGAGGCCAACAATAATCAATCCTGCCACCAAGCCCCAGAACGCAGCGCCGATACCAAACATGGTGAGCCCCGTCGCAGTCACGGCGAACGCCAACCCAGGGGCGAAGCGGTCGCCGGCGCCCGAAAACGCGCTCGACAACGCGTTGATCAGTGGTCCTGCCAACGCCACCCCGGCGACCGTTTTGATCAACGCCGGCGGCAACGTCGCAAACAACGCCACCAGCGACGGACCCATAGCCGCAAACGCCAGATAGCAGAGCGCATAGGGCGGACCTGTCAGCCAGCGCTTGGCGGGATCCTTGTGCGCGTCGGGCCCAGTACAGATCGCCGCGCTGATGGCGGCAAGATTGCTCGTGTGGGTGCCGAACGGGGCTGTCGCCAGCGATAACAGCGCCGTGACGCTCAGGATCGAACGGCTCGGCACTTCGCTGTAGCCGGCCGCCCGCAGTACGGCGAACCCGGCGAGATTTTGCGATGCCATCGTCACCAGAAACAGCGGCACGCCCAACCCGATCATAGCGCCGATCTCGAAGCGCGGCGTAATCCAAACCGGGTCAGCCAATTGCAAGTCCGGCAGCGGCTTGGTCAGCCCAAGCGCCCACGCCAACGCAACACCGCCCAGCAAAACAACGATGACCGCTATTGAGGGCGCGATGCGACGCGCAACGAGAAATATCGCCAACAACGGCAGGATCAGCCAAGGTGCCGTCGGTAGTGCCTCAAAGGGAAGCATAACAAGGCGCAACAGCACGCCTGCAAGCATGCCCGCAGCAACACTTGTCGGTATGCGCTCAATCAGCCGCAGCACCGGCGTTGCAACCGACGCCAGCATGATAAGGATCGCCGCGGTTACAAAAGCCCCAACGGCGAGCGGCATATCAAGGCCGGTAGCTGAAGCGGTAATCAATGCCGCACCAGGCGTCGACCACGCGGTGATAATCGGCAGCCGATGGCGTACGCTCAGAATGGCCGTTGATATGGCAATCGCTAGGCAAACCGCCGTGATCCAGGAGGCCGTCTCTGCCGGTGTTGCACGCAGACTTTCGGCGGCTGCCAGCACTATGGCTACAGACCCGCCGCAGCCGACGAGGGCGGCCGTCACCGCCGCGACGAGAGGCGCAAAAGACATAGGGGGGTCCGAAGGAAAGCCGTTTAACGTCGCGCTGCAGCAACGGCGACAAATGCACCCGTGGTCAAGCCTTACCGTGTTGGCTGCGCCTTTGGCCGCGCGTCGGGCCGCTGATCACTGGACCAATCGGTCAAGACGTCGGCAGGCTGAGCGCGCGGTGTCGCAGCTGCCGGACTGCGGCCCGCTGTGGTCGGCCCGGCACTCGAGGCGCGCGACGCATCAAGACGTTGCACTGGTGCCGCTGCGACAGAGCAGGGCGTGATCCGGTAACTGTTGGGCGTTAACTGCTGCGTCTCGCGGAGAATTCCTGGCATGATCCCAGACAACGGGTTGATCAACACCTCGGGGTTCGCCATTGGCCCCATAACGGCGAACGTGATGCCAAAGATGCCCTCACCTTTCGGGCCAGTCAGTAACTGGCCAATACCAGGGATCACACCAATCGCACTGTTGAGACCTGAAAGCGGAACGTAGGTTCCGCCCATCTGCAGACGTTGCGATTTGAAATCCGCTTTGCCGCGCAGCGAGGCGCCGACCAGCGGCCCTTTGATCTCCATGTCGTTCATCACGAACTGGCCGCATCCGACCGAGAATGGCAGGATCATCGAGTTGAAATCGATCCGCTCCCGTATCGTTTTTTTGCGGCCACTGCCGCCCGGCTTGCTGCCATCACTCGTCTGAAAGACCTCGCTGACGATTGGATCACCGAGGATGGCGAAGTTTTCAGCCCGCAAAACACCGTTGCGCTCAATCGCACCCTGCGCGTCCAACACGACCTCCAATGACATCCTCCCACCCACAGCATTGGGATAAAACCCGATGGCCTTGAATATCTGCCCAGCATCCTGAGATGACGCTATGAGCTTGCGCTCATTGGCGCCGCGAATGGTGGCCTCAAAGGGTTTACCACTCTCGTGGGTCGCCGTGACCTTGAGCGCCGTCGTTTTTTCAGTGCCATTTTCGCTGCGGCGCTGAAGGGTCAGATGCAACCCTTTTAGGCTCGTGTCGGAAAAACCAAGGACCGTGTCGATGTCCGCAATCAAATCGAGACCAGCCTTGTCTTTAGGGACTGATTTCGACTGGTTATGGACGTTGAAAAGATCACGGAATAGTTCGCGTCCGTCAAAAGTCGCCCCCTTTGCGCGCACTTCCCAGATGTTGTCGGCTCTCAAGCGGCCTTGAACGTCGAGACGCGAGACCAAGTTGATGGCAAAGTCCGGAAAGGCCAACTCCCGCGCCTTGTTGTCCGGCCCAAGGATGATGATCCCTTCGGCTGCAATCGTGTCGCCCACCAGCTTGAAGTTACGCAACTCGGTGCGCCCCTGGGCCGCCTTGGCTGGCGAGAAATGCACGCGCGCGGGGACACCCGCCGGCTTGCGATAGGCAACCGCGTCGAGCATCAGCTCTGCCCGCGTCAGATCACCGCTCAAATTGGCTTGATAGCTGCCCTTGCCATCGGCGACCAATGTGATTTCGACAGGAACTTCGCCGGCCACAATGTCATTGATGTCGAGACCCAGTTGCCCGCGATCCGCATCATCCAGCTTTAGACTGAAACGCAACGGCGACTGCCGATCCGGCGTCGTATTGAGAAAATGCTGACCGACAAATTTGACGGGGATGCCCTTGAGAAGAAAGTCGCCACGCACATCGATTGCACTCTCACTCATCTCGACGTCGAATTTGGCGCCGGTTACGTCGTAGGGACCGAGGGCTTGGCGGATGCGGCCGTCGGTCAACCGTAAGCGGCCTTGGGTGCGCACATCAGCGACCTGCACATTCTCCGCCAAGGGGAAAACTAATTTGAACTGGCCATCCAGCCGACCTTCGGGCGACTGCAGCACCAGCCCTTTCGATTTGAGAAAGCGAAACGGCTCCCGATCTGCGATATCAACAGCGGCGGCTAACGGCCCCAGCAAGCGGAAAGCGATTTCACCAGTGGGTACGTTGCCCTCGGACGTCTCAACCGCTGTAAAGCGCAGCCCCTTGAGAAGCAGCCGCTTGCCCTCCACGCCCAGGCTCGCATCGGGGACATTGAGTTCAAGTCCACCGCCTTCAACGCGCAGATTTCCTTTGGGAATTTCGAGTGGCGGCCCCCCTTTCACCGCCACAATCTCCGTCCCGGCAATATCGAGCGACAGTGACACGCGGCTTTCTCCGCCAGTGGAAAACTTGAGTATGCCGCCGTGCAATTGACCACGCGTCATGTGCGTCGCGAGCCACGTGCGCGCTTCGGGCGCGATCGTGGATGGCCAGAGGGCGAACATCTGTGACAATGGCATCGGTGCGATCCGCGCCTCAAGACCGGCGGAGCGGCTGGCATTCGAAGCAAGGTCGCTGACGGTGCCTTGCGCGGAGATAGCAGCGCCCCCCGCATTGAGCGAAATTTCCTGCAAAAGCAGCCGGCCGGCGTCGGGCACGACCTGCCCGCGAACGTGGAATGCATCGATCGGAACCGGCGGGCCAGCGGGTGTTGCAGGTGCCAGCGCACCACCTGTCGAACGAAAATTGAAGCCCCAAACCGACAACCCATCCTGCGAAAGCGCTGCCGCACGCGTCAGTTCTCCGGTGACATCAAGCCGGTTGCGATCGACAGAGAGCGACGCCTCCGCGATCGTCAAAATGCCCTTGGGATCGTAGTTGCCGCGCAGGGTCCCAGCATCGACCGCAGCCACCGATCGGCCCGACGCTCCTGTCAGGAACCGGCCCGGCCGTGCTGCGAGGGAGAATGTGGCGCTCATCACACCACCTTTGGAATTCAGCTCGATCCGCGTCTCGCCATCTAAGGGCACGTCGAGGTGCTCAAAAGTCGCCAGCGCCGGCACCTGACGCGAAAGCCCGCGGGGGTTAAGGCCAGAGACCTTGGCTTGAATGGCCAATTGCTGCGACGCATCGACGTCCACAGATTGGAAGTCCAAGGACCACGGTCCCGTCAAGCTATCGACCACGGCCCGGCCGGAGATGAGACTGCGCTTTGTCTTGTGGCTCAGATCGATGCGGATGTCAGGCACCTTCCAAATCGTCTTTCGACGGCCATTGTCGATGATGAGGGTCGCATGCCGAAGGCCGATTTCGTGGAGATACGCCGTCGCATGCTCGCGGCGGCGCGCTTGCGCTGAAATGTTAGTAATCGCCTTCACAAAATCGATCGGACCGCTCGTTTCGGACCCAGCCGAGATCGCAGAACCGGTGGCAACTGTAGGCGAAGCCGCGGCCTCGCCACTCGACGGCTGCGCACTATCAGTTGCCTGCGCAAATCGAACTGAAAGCGTGCCGTCTTCGGCGTAAAATGCCTGAAGCCGCGGATTGACAAGAGAAATGCGGTTCAAGGCCAATTGCCCACGCAGTGCCGCAGCCGCGCTAAGCCCAACGACGGCGCGCGGGGCCTGCATCAATTGTGAGCCGTTTGGCTCGGTGATCCGCAAATCATCGACGACCACCTCTAAGCCGCTATCGGCCCACACCAATTGCGCATCCCGCATGTGAAATGCGTTAGGGCCCAGCTCCGAGCCGATAACGTTTTCCAACTGTGGCTTGATAAACCCTAGTGATATCGGACCGCGTGAAAGCCGCAGCGCCGCAATGCCAGCGAAGCCGCTCAATACGAGGCAGATGCCCAACACAATGCGAAAAGACAAACGTAAGCGGCTGCGCGGTACTGGCCGTGCCGAACCCTCTATCCGTCGTCCCGTTCGTGCAGCCACCGCCGGTCGCTGCGTGCCAGTACCTGACACGGCGTGAGGCTCAGAGAGCCCAGGGCGGAGCGATCGGTCCTTGTTCTCCACAGTTCCTCAGTTTGGAATGGGGCAGGCCGGTGCCTGTATCGGCCCCCCCATCACGCTCCTGCAAGCCCCAACTTCCCCGGCAAGAACCGCTGCGCACAGAAAGACACGTCGTAACCTGATTCCGGTCCGCCCGTGCCACGGCGAACTAGCCCCTTACCCCCTCGCTCCATTGGCCTTGTGCCTTGGCGCAAAACGAACTGTTGGCCATCCATGTACCCAGTCGACCTTGCGCTGCGAACACTTGACCTGCAGGTATACCACGCTGAAAAAGCGTTCGAACCATGACATGCACTTTTCGAGTTGCATGTCGCGGCCTCGTAAAAAAGATTGCAATGCCCACGCTGCCGGATGCCGCCCTCAAACCCGAAAGGCCCCGCGATGCTCAAAGAAGGTGACAAAGCGCCAGATTTCAACTTACCGACCGATAGCGGCGCGATGCTCAAACTTACGAAACTCAAAGGAAAACCGGTTGTGGTCTATTTCTATCCCAAGGACGACACGCCGGGCTGCACGACCGAAGCCAAGGACTTCAGCGGCCTGATGGATGCGTTCAAGGCCGCTGGTGCTGAAGTCATCGGCATTTCACCTGATCCAATTGCCAGTAAAGCGAAGTTTCGCAAGAAACATCAACTTGCTGTCGCATTGGCCGCTGATGAAGAACGCAAAACGGTGGAGGCCTACGGGGTGTGGGTCGAGAAATCCATGTATGGCAAGACGTACATGGGGGTTGAGCGCTCGACCTTCTTGATCGACAAAGCTGGAAAACTTGCTCGCATCTGGCCCAAGGTCAAAGTCCCGGGGCATGCGGCCGAAGTGCTGGCCGCGGTGAAGGCTCTGTGACCGCGCCGACTGACATCGAACACCCCACAATCGCTTGTCCACGCACCCTGTTTCAGGCGTCGCGAGACATCGTCTCAGCCGCGGATACGGCCGAGAAGGTTCGGCTCGCGAAGACCACTGCCAAAGCCTGGTTTGGTGGCCGTTTGTCGTTCGGCGCCCACTCCAGTCCCCTGAGCATGCCAGAACGGCCTGGCCGGCCCGAGAGACCGGTCCTGTTGCCGCCGCGCGAGATGCCGCGGCGCACCACGGGCGGCTTAAAGGGCCGCATTGCGCTGCTGCACGCGTTAGCCCACATAGAATTGAACGCTGTCGATATGACTTGGGACTTGATTGGACGCGCCGCCCATGAGCCCGTCCCCCGGGCATTTTTCGACGATTGGGTGCAGGTCGGGCTTGAAGAGGCCAAGCATTTCGAATTGCTGTCACGACGGCTTGTGGAGCTCGGCGCGATGTACGGCGATCATCCCGCACACGACGGACTCTGGCAGGCGGCCCACGCCACGAAAGACGATCTCCTGGCACGTGTCGCCATTGTACCACTGGTGCTTGAAGCTCGCGGGCTCGATGTCACGCCGGCCATGCAGATCAATCTTGAAGCGGCTGGCGATGGCGCATCAGCGGCGATACTTGCGATCATCTATCGCGACGAGAAACGCCATGTCGCGTTCGGCGCGAAGTGGTTCCGCTTTTTCTGTGCCCGCGCCGAAATCGCACCGGAGCCAACCTTTCACGCCCTCGTTCGCAAGTACTTCAAGGGCCCTATAAAGCCGCCGTTCAACGACAAGGCACGCTCCGAGGCGGGGCTGACACCCGGGTTCTACAAACCGCTGTCCGCTCTTGGCTTAAGCCGCTAGCGACGCCCCAGCCGCAACAGGCGATGGCCCGAGCGCGATTTCCACGCACTCCGGCGATGCACCGATACTATTTTGGATGACGATGACGGCTTACGGTGTCCTCAGGTTGTGATAAACAGATATAGTGATATTTGATATTGGGCGCCTTGCTGCCGACGTGTCAGTGCAGCCAGCCTGGGAAACAGCACAATCGCAGTTTGGACTTGGGGCTAGCCGTGAGACGCCGACAGATGGTGTTCCGCGTTTACGAGAGGGAAGTTGAACATGTTCACCAAAAAGCCGGATGCACCTGCTGCGGAAGCGCCAAAGATCATGCCGCAACCGCAGCCGACAAACGGGGTGCGCCCTCCAGTGCTCGGATCCACCTACAACGCCTCAGCAAACGCCGTATCCGTCATCGGAACCGATTTGTCGGTAACGGGCAACCTGCAGTCGAAGGGCGAGATCCAGATCGAGGGGCAAGTCCAGGGTGATCTATTGGCTGCGCGCGTCGTTGTCGGTCCAAATGCGAAAATCACTGGCGGCATTGTCGCTGACGACATCGAAGTTCAAGGTACCGTGCATGGCTCTATCCGCGGCATGCGCGTTACCCTGAAGGCAAATAGCCGTGTAGAAGGCGACGTGTTTCATCAATCCCTCGCGATCGAGCAAGGTGCCTACTTCGAAGGCAAGTCCCGCCGTTCGGAGAATCCGAAGGAAGGCACCAAGGCCGACATGCCGGGCTCAGCCGCAGGCTGAAGACGCCGCACGCATTCCCATCCGTTGTTTTGTGCAATAACGACAGATGGCGGGTGGCGCCGATGCGCCATCCTAGCACTGATGTGCGCCTGCTAAGAGGTTTCTGGCTCTTCCAAATCTGCGGTTGGTGCCGCCGTCACAACACAGGCACCACGTTACTGCGACGGAACACTTCGCGCAGCGGCCTTGATGTCCAACTTTGCGAGTAACTCCTGGCATTTGGCGTCTCCAGGCGCCAGACTGAGTGCTTTGGTGACGGCGGCGCGGCTTTCATCGAGTGCGCCGATGTCTTGCGCTGCCCGAGCGATCCCCAAAAACACATCTACGCGATTTGGTGCACGCGCATCGGCCAGACGCCAGATCTTTAGCGCTTCACTACTTCGTTTGAGGGCATGAAGCGCGCGGGCCTGCAAGATCCACGGCTCCGGATCGTCAGGCTCTGAGTTCAATAGACGTTCACCCACTCGAACGGCGACACTGTAGTCGCGTTCACCGAAAGCCATGCGTTGCGACCGCTTCATGGCGCGAACAACCCGTGCTTGCAGCGAGCTGACCGCCTCGGAACTACCCTGCATATCGGTGACGACATCCAAGGCTTCTGCGGCCTTTTCGAACTCACCACTGACGTAATGTTTGCGTGCGGCTTTGTATGCGGAATGTGCCAACCGTTCCACCCCGCGCGCCACATTGTCTGCAAACTGCGCATCGGTGACACGGGCAAAGGCCGCCCGGGCACGGGCAGGGTCTCCGATCCGGTCACTGCCGATCGCGAGCCGCAGCCAGGCCAACTGGTTCGACGCATCGAGGTCTGTCACACGCGCCCAGAGCTCCACCGCATGGCCCCAGTCGTCGCGCTGTTCGCGGCAGCGGGCAAGGCCGATCAACGCTGCCTGGTTGGCGGTATCATAGGTCAGCGCCTCGCCGAACATCTCGATCGCCGCATCATGATTTTTCGCCTGTAAAGCTTCGCGTCCGGCTGTCACAAGTGGCTTGACGAGACGCGCAAGCTTGCCCCGGTAGGCCTCCGCGTTCGCCTTGTCCAAATTTGCCACGGCGCGCAAATGTTCAGCGGCGCGCGCAAAGTCACCAGCATTTTCGAGCGAGCGGGCGCGTTCGGACAAGTCTTGGGTGAGGCGTGTACGTTCCTGCTTTAAGCCATTGTCATCGGGCCGGACGTCGCAGCCTGCGGCGACGGCGTTCGCCGCATCAATAAGGCGGCCTTGGCTATCCAGCTCAAGAATAATGCCGAAATAGCCGGAGATATCGCTCTGCGCCAGGCATCGCCAGATCAGTGTGCCAGGCGCAACTTGCGAATGCCGTTCAATCGCCAAAGCAGCAAGTTTCAGTACCTCCGGGTGCTCGGGCTGCAACTGCAAGGCTCGCTCACAGGCAGGGAGCACATTTTCCCAACTCCCTCTCCGCCGTTCTAAACGCGCGACATTGACTGGCGCCTCGACGAGATCTGGCGAGACACGTGCCACCGCCCCCCAAGCCGCAAGAGCATCATCGACGCGCTCAAGGTGGCCGAGCGCGCGCGCGCGCAAGCGAAGTGCTACTGGTTGGTGCGTCTCGTGAGCTAGCGCAATATCGCAAAGGCGCAGCGTCTCAGCCCATTGTCCAGCGGTGGCGGCCACACGTGCGGCCGCGAGATTTTCGTCTTTACCTGCCGTCATTATAGCCCCCACGCGCGCAAAATTTTCACAATTGGTTCAATCAAACCGGCAGACCGTGTCACTCGTTCACGACGCCCATTTCCGTGCAACATCATGCGTATATTCCGCAACGTGTAAACCGTGGAGGGCCGCGCCCACCCATCATGCGCAAGGCTCTTTGTTACTGTTGCTAAAACACTACATGCCAATAAAGCGACTGAGCCGATGTCTGTCGGTCAGGGCATTACGATCGCTTCAAGAATACGAATTCACTCTTGCGGGTATTGGTATGCGATGCGAGCGGCTCCGGTTCAGCAAAACCTGCACGACGAAGGGTCGCGTAAAAGCCACCCCGGGCCTCTACCGTCAACCGGCTATGGACAAAATGACTGGCGTCGACGATCGACCCTCCATAGCGCAAAAGCTCGGTTACAGCCTCCGCTTCGAGGTCGCCAGCGCCCGTATAGACAAAGTCCACGGCGACCAGCAGCGCACCCGTCGGGTCCTCGTTTTTGAGAACGGCCGGCCAGGAGCCCAAGCGCACTATGACATTTTGAGACACTTGTGGATGGTACGCCGCTAAGCCGGCTTTGAGGGCTTCGATGCAGGCGACGCGATTGCGATCTGCCTCGATGCAGATGACCTGGCGTCCCAGTACGCCGAGTGCCAAGCCCAATTGCCCATAGCCTGCGCCAATTTCAACAATCCCATCATAGTCGTTGTAGCTCTTTTCCAGTAAACGGACGAGCATGCGGTCTCCATCGCCGAAGGCTTGGCCGCTGCGGATCCGCGCTGCGTAGTAGGCCCCAAGCCCGCTGCCGGTCTCTCCAAGTGTGGCCAAGCGATCCGCAAGCAACGACACCATCCGCGTTTCGAGCAAAGCGATATCAAATGACGCGGACACGCTTTGCGGCAACCCAGCCGGCGGCGCGGGAGCTGGATTGGTAGCGCCTGCCTTACTGGTTCAAGAACACGGGCACTGGCGCCGGCGACGGGCCACCCCAGATGACGTGCCACAAACTCAAACATTTTTTGTCCAGCGACCGGGAGAAAGTCTTTGTCATAGTGAAAAGAATCTTGCCCCTCTTTAGCGAGAACGCGCGTCTGTCCATACTCGTGAATGAGCCCTTCTGGTTCGAAGGCAGGCACACCTGCCAAGGTTGCGCCCTGCCGGACGGTCTCGATAAACGCCCGGCGCCGGGCGATGGGCCGCCCATCGCTGCCAATGCAATCGATATGCGAGACGGCGAAGACAGGCTTGCCTGCATATGCACGCAACTCTCTCAAGGCTTCTCCGATACCGTCGGCGGTTACCGGTTGCCCCCTGACTTTTCTCAGCATTTCTGTGACTTCGGGCGGCAAGGACTTTCCACGCAGCTGGATTTCCGCGATGGCCTCATCGAACAGGGCCGAAGCGTTGCCGCAGCTGCTCACTGCTGTCCACCAAGCCCGGACGGCTGGACCACCGCCATCGACGACCAATCGATGGAGCTCGTTCGAATGGAGATAGGTTTCGCCAGCCGTCAGCTCGACTTGGTCGCAGATTTCGACCAAAATTGCGTCATAGCCGTTGAGCAGTTGACGGCCTGCCTCGCCAGACGCTGGTTGGGGAGCGGTATATTTCCCCTCCAGAAAGATCATTGGATAGGCAGATGGCTTAACCGCCGATGTGCTGCATAGGATCTGCAGAAACTGCAGATTCGTGCGCACAGTATGGAAGTAGTGCGTGTTTGCCAGCCGCAATGTGTCGATCTCAAATGGCAGGCCAGCCGCGCGCGCGGCTGCTCTGATCGGGTCGTGAACCCGGCAAGATCCCAGCGTCAAGATCCGAGGCAGAGGGGTTTGGATTGCGGGCGAAAGCGTCGCCGCAGCATCGCGAAAAGGGACTGTGAACGCCATTGTTGGTGCGACCGCTATCGAAGAGGCAAGAATGTTCAGACGACAGGGACCTGCGTCGGCGTATTCCCCATCGACATTGGGCGTCCGTGGAGGCGGTGGCAAGTCTTGGCCAGGTGGCCTTTGGGTCACAACAGCCGATCAACATGCCTTCACAGCGGAACGAGCGTCACCACTCTTCGAACGCTTAGCCGAACGCCTGGACTTCAATCAGACTACGTTCTACAAAACATGAGAAAGGCGTCAAGCGGTCCATGCCGCTGTCGGCTTACTGATCGATAGAGGGATGGGATCGATAGAGGAATGGCGCCTCTGTCGTGACATGATCTGACGGTCATTAGACGATCCATCGCGCACCAGACAGAAGGCCATGTTATGCAGCAGTCGCACGTTGCCTGCACACAATAGCCACCATTAAATTGAACCCACGTCGCACTTCATTCAGTCATGATTCATTTGCGCAAGAAATCTTGGAGCCAGTCCGTGAGTGCACTTCCATCACTTGCTAATCAAGCACCCGATGTTACGCGCATTAGCCCCGACGAAAAGTCACTCCTCGTAAAGGCAGCTCACGAGTGGGGCTATTCCGGTGGCGCCATCAAGAGCCGCCTCGATTTGTGGCATGGGCGCCGTATTCTCGACGTCGGGATGGGCGCCGGACCGCACTCGATCGGCTTCATCGAGGGTGGGGCGGCAAGTTATGTGGGTGTTGATCCGCTGGTCGGGTCCGATCACGTTCGTGACTTCCGCAATCTCAAGGACCCATCGCTGCCAGCGTATCATGCATTTCCCTACTCGACGCGCGATATCATGCGCGTCTACCCGAACATTCACTTGTACTCGGGGCTGCTAGAAGATGTAGCGGCACAGGTCAAAGCCAACCGGGTCGATATCGCCATGATGGCGGCGGTGACCGAACACCTCGAACGCCCGCACGACGTTATCCGCGCCATTTGGGAGTTGCTTGAACCCAGCGGACATCTGTGGATCAGCCATTGCAACTACTATTCTTGGACGGGCCATCACCGGAACCCGCGCAGCGTCGCAACTTGGAACCGCACCGATGCTGAGCAGAACAAGCACATTGATTGGCAGCATCTCGAACCAGCCCACCCCGACTACAGCAACAGGAACTTCAATCGCGTGCGGATGGCTGATCTGCGGGATGTGGTCGAAACCTACTTTGAGATCGTCGAGTGGAAGGTGAGCGTGGAAGGCCTTCCGCGCCTGACCTCGGAACTTCGCAAAAAATGGTCGAAGTATACGCTTGAAGAACTACTGGGCCAGAATATCTATATTACCGGCCGCCGCCGCGACACCCCACTGAAAACGGATCTGTCAAAGCGGCAATTCCATCACCCCAAGGACGACTATCTCGCTGATCGCGACCACTCTCAGGAGCCACTTGTCCCGTATACATTTGCACACTCGATGTACTTCACACCGAAAGGTGAAGCGTGCAGCCACTCCGACAACGATAGCGCGGGTCTGCGCGTGATTGAACGGCTCCAGCCGGGCGACAAAGTGACGGCTGTGAAATTCATCAACCGCCTCTCGTTGACGGTGCGCGAGGTTCTCAAGGTCGAGGGTGGAGCACCACGCGTCGCCTTCATCGAACCCATCCCTGAAAGCGTTTGGAAGACCAGCCGCGATCAATGGACCTTGCAAGGCTTCGGCCCGGATGACGTAAAAGCGTCAGCAATCCCATCGCTGCAAGCCGCACCATCTGCGCCGGCGCCCGCCGTTCCGCCGGTTGCACCTTCAATGTTCTCAGCGGCGAAAGCATTGGCGCAAGCTCTCTTCACGGGCGGCACGTCCAACGCGAAAAAGCATGAGGACACCATCAATGCCTTGGTGCTGCCGGTCCTCCAGGAGCGGATTACCAAACTCGGCGAGACGGAGTCGGGCGCCTATAACTTCTATGCCCAGCGGCTGGCGCGCCGGAACATGATCGGTGACTACGAAGTGGCCATCGCGCGCCGCATTCTGGAGACCGGCATTGGCGCTGGTGGCGTCCACGAGATCGGACCGGGGTTCGGTCAGCTCACATTCCTGCTGGCGTTCGGCGGACTTGCCGCGACGGGCATTGAAATTGATCGCCGCCGTCACGCAACTGGCGCGCTGATGCTCGGCGCCATCGCTTCGGCCGAACCTGACGTTGGTAACCGTTGCAGGATGTTGTTTGGCGCCTTCCCATTGCCGGACAGCCTGCTCGCACCGGGACAGGCGCTGGCGCTGGCGACCAATCTCGTCTTCACGACAGACCGGGCAACGCAGCTGAAGATCCTCGGCGCCATGAAGCGCTACAAGGCCTGTGTGGTCGATATCGACCGCCTGTTTGACCGTCGCACGGATGAGGCGGGACGCAAACAGACGCTTGCGCTGATCAAGGAAGCCGGCTTCGGCCACGTCGAGCCCTACTTGGATCTTGGTGAAGCCGGTCGCTATTTTCTGCTGCGGTCTGGCGCCTGAAGCGCAACGCAGCGGCGGATGCAAAAGACCAGCGTACGCAGCTGCGCGACGGCCGGCATCATTTCAGGCGGGATCGATCCATGGGAACCTTCACCAATTTGAAGGCTGAGTTAAGCGATCTCTATAAAAAAAGAGGCGTGCGGCGCGTTGTTTATTTCCATTGCGACCACTGGGAGCCGTGGCGTGCCGTGCCTGGTCACGATGCTCTATGCGAAGCTAATCGGGACGAAGTTCATCGCTTCATCGACGTCTCGAACAGGATCGACTTCGCGACGAGGCAGACGTTATTTTACAAGTGCACGATAAACTATATCTACGACCACGATAATTCCGCCACCGAGGGCGTAAAGGCCAGCCCTGAAGACGGCATTCGCTTTGGCACGCGTCCAGAAAAGTGGCAGCGGATTGCCGCGGATGCCATGTCGCACGTCGTCTCCAGATCGAAGATGGACGTCCAGGTCCACATCCATCACGAGAACATTACATACAATACAGATCACAAGAAGCCTGAGGTCGTTTCATTTATCGGCTCGGATCGCGCGCGCCGGTTCGAAGAACAGCGCTTTGCGCTGTTGCTGCAATTGACTTTGAAAACGATCGAGCAAGAGACCGGCAGAAAACTTGACCGCTGGTTTTTCGTGCACGGCCACTGGGGCCTCAATGCGTCCGATCCTGCCGTCTGCCATTTGACGCGCGAGATTGCGATCATGATGGACCATGGTTGCCTTGGAGATTTTACCGTCCCGTCAGGGCGTCCGGTGGTCAATCCGCGCCTCGAAGTCCCTTACTTCACAACGCCGGTCGATGCACCGAAGGGTTATGACCTGCAGGAAGGCGAGCCAGAATTCGCTTACGGCAACAAGACCGCCAACGATCGTGGCAAGTTCCTGATCTGGTCGTCGGTCATCAAGCATCGCGGTGCGTCACTGGACTACTACGCGCCATGGGTTCGCAAGCGCCTCGACGAACTGGACAAGCTCACCCGCGAAATCATTGAGCAGTCTTTCCTCGTAGATGGCACGCTCTTCATCAAGTCCCACGCACACTCCATGCATCCTCAGTATTATGAGGATACACGGCTCGCGGTGTTCCCACATGCCTATCCGCCGATACAAAATTTGTTTTCCGTGCTGTTCGACGCTGCTGCAAGTGCGGGCGCCGAGGTATCGTTTTTGACAGCATCAGAGGTCTACGACCTCCTCGTTAATGCCGACTATCAACCACCCGGCGGTTTCCCGCTGACCATACCGGGCGAGCCGCCTGTCATCGAAGGTTGCATCCCCGCAGAGCGTCGCTTCCCGCTGAAGACGGCCATTAAGCAACTCAAGGGGCAGCCGAAGGCAGGGCCGGCGTCGAAGCCTGGAACGGGTAGCTTGGCCAATGCCGCCCAGCAGACTGTCGCCAAAGCCCTGCAAGACGTGGAGACGATCAACGGCGTCGCGCGCAGCGTAGTGCTGGACCGGATTGCCACACTGGGTGAAGCCGGCTCTGGCGCGGGCAACTATTACAAGCAGCGTTCCCAGTCGGCTGACTTCTTCACGCCTTATGAGCTCAAGCTGGCCGAGTACCTGGTGGCGAACGCCAAGCATGACGCTTATCATGACATCGGCTGTGGGTTTGGTGCGCTGCCGATCTTGCTTGCGGCCAACGGATTACCATGTGTGGGGATCGACAGCGACCGCAAACGCATTGATGGCTCGCAGTCGATCTTGCTGGAGGTGAGCCGCAAGCTGGCATCCGAGAAGCGGCGCCTTGCTGCGGGCTGTGAATTCATTCAAGGGACATTCCCCGCGGTGACGTCCGGGCGCGACATATCGAAAAGCCTCGCCTTCTTCACCAACATCACCAGCACGATTACGCCGGAGCAGCGCCGCACTATCCTGGAGGGCCTTAAGAGCTATGCCACTGTGATCCTGGATCTGCAGAGGTTCCTGGAGCGGCGCACTTCGACCGCCGAGGAAGATGCGCTGGCAGCCGAGCTTGCCGGCATTGGTTTGGGTAAGCCCGTTGAAATCTTCAATCTCGGCAACACGGGGCGCTATGTTCGTTTCGACAAAGCGTGACGGGCGATAGTCAATGACCGGTCTAAGCAACGCTGCAAGTTCGCTTGTTCCGCTGAAGATGCGCCTTACCGAGCGCGTCCGCAGGCGTGGCATCACGCGCGTCGTCTATTTCCACACCGATCACTTCGAGCCTTGCCGGCAGTTCGACGGACGGCCGATCTTTGGTGACGCCAACATCGCAGATACCGAACGCTTTGCCGAAACGATGGCGCGTATCGAATTCGGACGACGGCTGACATTGTTCTATAAGCCGCAGCTGAATTTCGGCGTGCGCACCGGCAGCGACATGATGTTCGCGAGCCCGGCAGATAAGCTCGGCTTCGTGCGCCGCACCGACGCTGATATGGCACTCGCGCGGGCCATGATGCGTCCTATCTTGGACAAGACAGACGCGGAAATCCAGCTCCACGTGCATCACGAGAACTATACCTCAAACGCGACCGTCACGACGTACGATACGCCGGTCGGCCACTACCTGTGCACGGCAGAAGGCGCGTCAAGAGATTCTGCCCGCTTCGAGTTCGCCGTGAGGCTCAATCTCGCGCTGCTGGCCGCCGAGACCGGGCTGACGTTTGATCGCTGGTTCTTTGTGCACGGCCACTGGGCGCTGAACGCCTCTGATGACAAGGATTGCCGGATCGTCGATGAAATCGAGATTCTATATCGCAACGGCTGCCGTGGTGACTTCACATTTCCGGCGGGCCGGGCCCATGTCGATTCGCGCCACGAGCTCCCTTATCTGTGCCGACCAGTAAGCGCCCCGAAGGGATATGATACGCTCGAAGCGGAGCCAGAGCCGGCGGCTGGTGCTGGCGTTGCACGCGGCGAAGAGCGGTTTCTTGTTTGGGGTTCCCTCATCAAGCACGCGGCGACGTCGATTGACCATAACTCCGGGTTTGTACGGCGACGGTCAGACAATGTCGAAGCGGCTGCGGCGATACTCATTGATACGAGTTACCTGCACGACGGCACTCTGTACGTGAAGACCCACGCACACAGTATGCATCCGGCTTATTTTGACGGGTCGGCGCCGGCCTGCTTTCCACATGAGTTTCCGGCAACGCGCGACATGCTGTCGTTAGTGTTCGACGCCTGTGCGGATGGGGGCGCGGACGTTTCATTTGAGACCGCCAGCGAGGTCTACAACAGACTGCTTACCAGCCGTGTCCGGTCAACGGTCGATATGCGGCAGGCGTTCAGGCCGCTTCGCTCACGCTTTGCCTTCTTTGGGCAAAAGACCGTTGCCGCAACGCCAGCCACGGTGCCGGCCGCGGCTCCAGGCGCTTTATCGGCCAATGTCCTCAATCCAGCGATACAGTATGCTGCGGCGACCCGGTTTGTTAAGGCGCGCTCCAGCAAAAGTGCGGGCGGATGGTTGCGATCGCGGCTGAGCCGCCAGCGGTAGCCGGACCTGTGCTGGGGGATCAAACTATGACACAGCTGCGTACCAGAGAGAGTGTCCGGCTTGGCAGAGTGCGCATTCGAGCACGCTGTCTAGGGCCGGTCGCCGGCGGATAGAAAGATCATCTGCATGTCGCAGACCCTTGGGCAGTCCGAGACGAGATCCGCCTTCCTGGAAGCGGCGCGTTTGCAGCTGCGGGTGATTGGCGCGCTGGTTCTGCGGGAGACGCGGACGCGCTTTGGCACGTCACGGCTGGGTTATTTGTGGGCTTTGTCGGAGCCGATGGTCCATGTCCTGGTGTTGAATATCGTCTACATCGCGATGATGCGCCGCCCACCGACGGGCACCAGCTTAGCGCTGTTTTTTATCACCGGCATTGTTCCGTATTTCGTGTTCGACAAGACGGCAACACGCCTATCTGGCGCCATCGGTGCGAACCGCGCCTTGCTGCAACTGGCCCTGGTCAAAAACGTCGACGTCGTTTTGGGGCGCGCGCTGCTCGAACTCGGCACCGTGCTCATCGTTTTCCTCATGCTGCTGACCGGCCTTTACGCGTTAGGACACCTCGACAGCAATGTGGTTTTGCAGCCCCTCATCATGGCGCAGGCCATCGGGTTGGCGTGGTTGCTTGGACTGGGCATCGGCACCATCAACGCTGTGATGAGTGCGGTGATCAAGTCCTGGGATATGGTCTACAGAATGGCGACGCGGCCGCTTTACCTGTTGTCTGGCGTATTCTTCATGGTCGAGCGCATACCGCAACCGTTCAGTGGCTACCTGCGCTACAACCCCGTGTTGCACACTATCGAATTGTTCCGGTCGGCCTTCTATCCAAGTTATGGGCAGTATTCGATTGACGTTTCCTATCTCGCCGCATGGAGCTTTGGGACGGTGGCGCTTGGCTTTTCGCTGGAGCGGCTCTTCCGCCGCCGCTTGTCGGCCGCGCTGTAGCCACCGGGCCACTGGCCGAGTTTTTATTGCGTGTAAATCCGAACGGTCGATTCCAGCATCTGCTCGACGCTGAAACTATCCTCGACCCATCGCTGGGCTAACACTTCGAACTCGCGCCGTTTGTCTTTGTTGGCACGCAACATCTGCAATGCATCGGCGACGACACGGGGATCGACACTGTCTCCAGAGTCCAAAATGAGGCCGGTCTGGCCCTGCTGGACTGTTTCTGCGGCCCCGCCGGCCGGCGTCGAAACGACTGGTACACCGGCCAATTGCGCCTCGATCAGAACGTTGGGCAGGCCTTCGAATTTAGACAGCAGCAGAAATGCGTCGAACTGCTTGAGCCAATAGCCGACGGAGTTTGACTGACCGACGAATAAAACCCGCGACGTGATGCCAAGCACATCTGCGTATTGCTTGGCAGTCGCCAGCAGTGGCCCGTCGCCGACCAATATGAACCGAGCTTGCGGCGTCGCCGTCAGCAACGCCGCCGCGCAGTCGAGCCACTGATAGGGCCGCTTGTTTTCATCGAAGCGCATCACCGAGCCAACGGTAAAGTCGTGTCCGGTGGTCATAGAATTGAAGTTTCGCAGCAGTTCCAAGTCTTCCGATTTGCAGTCCTCCGGCAAGCGGCTCAAACCGTTGTGCACGACCGGAATGGTCGCAGGATCAACCGATAGCCAATGGGCATAGCGCCGGGCCGCGAAGTACGAGTTGGCGCTCAAGAAAACGCCCGGCATCTTAAGAAGCGCGGGATAGAGCACCTCATATTGCGGCTTCATGCGGGACGGCCGGTCAATCGGTGGCACCGTGCGGACGCTCAAGACGATGCGCGGAACGCCGGCGAGCAGGGCCGCGAGTGCAGTCGCAAAAATCGTCCCGTCTTGCCAGATGTGAACAACCTCGGGCCGGATGCCGGCGATAACATCCGTCAGCCGTTCGGTGCCTTCGACCATTTGAGGTGGCAGAAAACGCAGCGTATCCTCCAGGCCGCGCACGAGCGATTGCCGCCGATTGCCGCCATAGAGTTCCAGTCCAGAATACTCCATCGTCGCGACGTTGGCTTTTTGCAAGTGCGCACGAAAAAAGTCGGCACCGGGGCGCGAGGTCAAAGACCGCACGCAGACGGTAACCGGACCGATGACATCACGGTCGCAAAGACGGCGGCCTTCGTCGATGCACCGTTGCAAGCCAATGGCTGTGTTCGTCAATTGCCGCTCGGCACCGCCCGAGCCAAGGGTGCCATTGAGCATCAGGATGGACCCGACAAAGCTACGGTATTCTGACTGCGGAACAATTCTTTTCTCGGCGATCGATTTTAGCAGCGTGGCCAAAGCGGCGTTGCCGGCATGGCTGGATGTGGGGGCCGATGGCTCGATAGCGCCAAGCTGAAAGCGATCCAAGTTGATCCGCGCCTTGAGGCGCATCATCGCGTCGGATGTCTGGACACGCGCATCAGCGCGCTCAAGAACAGTGATCGCTTGATCGAGGAAGCCGCGCGCCTGCAGACTGCGGGCAAATACCAAATACGGCTCGTCCCGCCCGGTCTCTAGTTGGATGGCTTTCTCGAAGGCGCGGTCGGCGTCATCGAAGTCTTTGAGTTCCTCGCATCCGCGGGCGTACAGCAGAAGTTCGTCGTAGGCCGACGGATGATCCGGAAAACGGCTTGCGAGGATGCGTTGCGCGGCGTCTTTGTCGATCAGCCGGGCGGTCCACCGCAGGCTCATGCGAAGGCCTTCGGTGGAATTCGGAAACCTTTGGGACAGGCTGCGCCAGACTGCTGGGGCCCGGGTGCTGTCCTTGCCGGCCTCGATCATGCGGGCGGCGAGCACCTGAAGACGCTCACTGCCGGGATGCTGCTCGATCAGACTGAGCAATTCGGCAAGACCTGTGGCCTGTTCTGCTGTTCCATTGATTGCCGCTTGCGGCAGCCGTTGTGCCTTGCTCAAGACAGCGGCAGACGGCTCGCGGCCGCCATGCCCGGCGGCGACCCCACGCGCAACCGCCAGTGTGACCTCGTCATCCTGCTGGGTGATGTCTGTCGCCGCGGCAGACGACCCGTCACTGGATACCGCGCGATGGTCCGTTCGCTGACCTGCCAAACGGCGGAATATAGAAAGCTTTGTCATGCACTCAACGCCAGGCACGCCCTCAAGCGCCGGCCCCCCTCGAATAATCGCAGTATTGAACTATATTTTGCGCACAAGCGGAGCCCGACGCGGCTCCCGCAACTCCAGTCAACACAATGCCCGGCAG
Source organism: uncultured Alphaproteobacteria bacterium (assembly GCA_963847145.1). Lineage (GTDB taxonomy): Bacteria > Pseudomonadota > Alphaproteobacteria > Rhizobiales > Hyphomicrobiaceae > JABFRJ01. The sequence continues at coordinate 206,129 of CAWJYN010000004.1, read as the reverse complement.
TTTTGTGGCGCCAGCCGCTTCGACTGGAGCTGTCCCAAAATGGGCTGCCTACAACCTAATGACAAAAAATATGACACACTGCAACCTCGTCCTGCAACCTCGTCATCGATGGTTCGGACGGTGCTGTTGAGGCGTTTGCCAGAGTTGTCGTTGGTTTGTGATATTTTAGTGACGTGTTGGATGCCGTAATGCGGCATTTGTACTGGCAGGACCGTGCGCTTTGGCTGATTTGGGCGCTTCCGGGTTAGGACTTTTTCGCCGCTGGCATTGGATAGTCGCCAGCATTCAAGATCCAACCTGGCTTGAGCGAGAAATCGACCCGCGGCGGCGAGAAGATATCGACCATCAGATTGAGCCCCGCATCCATGCCGCGCGACGTGTGGATCGCCGGTGGCGGGATAACGGTCACTGAGGGCGCGCCGCAATACTCGTGATCGTCGGGGCGCCAAGCCGTCATATCGACGGTCCACGGCCACCGCAGATGATGGGTAAAGGCGCCGTTGAGCACGAGTGAACACTGCTCGAAATCATCGTGGAAATGCGGCGACAGTTTTTTGATATCGCGCGGGCCGTGCTGTGGCGGCAGGAAGTTGACCATAAACGTCGAGCACCGCCAGATGCGGCCAAAGCGTCCCGGTTCATCCGGCACGTCAAGCGAGTAGGCACGGATTTTCGGCCCGGAATTGGCCTCTGGCCAGGCTTCGAACGGCGGGATGTTGGGATGGGGCTTGGCATAAGACGCTGCGTTCGCGCATTGCGCGGCGAGATCGGCTGACCGTGTTGAAAACATGCGGATGACGCGGCCACCGCCTTCAACGGTGACGACGCTCGCGCCGGCTGGCACAAAGGCAATCGAATGGCCGGCGACCTTGCGGGTTTCCTGGCCCGCCTTGATCACCACGCCGGTGCCTTGGTCTGGCAGCAGTACCACGTATTCATCGATCTGGGCCGCCCTCTCGAAGGTCGCACCCACTTTTGTTTCGGAGTAGGCGATGATGAAATTCTGACCGCGGGCGAGCCACGTCGAAGCCTTCGCATCGACGACCTGGGGCCGCTGTTCGTAGAATTTTGCGTACTCGGCCCCGGAGAACTCGCTCGGCGCAGGTTTGGCGCTCACGCCCGGCGCCGCCAACGCGGCGCGTGGATCGCTCTTGTCATACATGTCCATGCTCCATTGTCATCGATCGTTGGCACTATTTGCCGTCAGCATCATCGGTCCCAAACAGGCCGCCGGGGAACACCAATAGGACGAGCAACAACAGCGATAACGCCGCCACGTTCTTGAAGCCTGCGCCGAACACCACGATGGCCACTGCCTGCGCCACGCCGAGCAAAAGGCCGCCAGCCAGCGCGCCGCCTGCATTGCCAAAACCGCCGATAATCGCTGCGATAAAACCATTGACGCCGAAAGGCGTGCCGACATTGAAAGAGGTGTATTGGGTGGGCGTGACCAGAATGCCGGCCACCGCGCCGAGCGCCGCACTCAGCGCAAACGAAATCATCAGCATCTTGCGGACGGGGATGCCCAACAGCGCGGCGGCCTCGCGGTTCTGCGCGCAGGCCCGCAGTGCCTGCCCCGTCACAGTGCGTGAAAAGAAAAGCCACAAGGCGCCGACCATCAGCGAGCCACAGCCGAGGATCCAGAAGAGCTGATAGCCGATGGCGATCCCGCCCACCTTCAGCGGCCCGCCGGCTGTAAACTCCGGCAGCGTTCGCGGCTGATCGCCGAGTGTGAGGATGGTGATCCGCTCGATCATGATCTGTGCCGCCAGGGTGGCCAGAATGATCGCGAAAAGCGTCGCGTTGCGGTTCCACATGGGGCGCACTACAAGCGTATCGATCAACATTCCGACGAGCGCGACCAGCGGCACTGCGATGATTGCGGCGACGATCAGCGGTACACCTAGGCGGGTCATGGCGGTATGACAGAACATGCCGCCCAGCATCACAAAGACACCTTGCGCGAAGTTCACGATCCCGCTGGCATTGTAGATGACGCAAAAGCCGATGCCGACGAGGCCGTAGATCAGGCCGACCCCGATGCCGGTGACGATGCTCTGCAGAAGCTGGGTTATGTCAATCAAGGGAGTGCTCCGTTCCGCCAAGATAGGCCGCCAGAACGTCGGGGTGCTGGCGCACCTCGGCGGGACTGCCCTCGGCGATCTTGCGTCCGAAATCGAGCACGGCGATCCGCTGCGCGATCTGCATGACCAGGCTCATGTCGTGTTCGATGAGCAGAACGGTCACGCCGGTCGCATTGATGCGGCGAATGACGTCAGCGAGTGCCTGTGTTTCCTGCGTATTGAGACCGGCGGCTGGTTCGTCGAGTAGCAAGATGCGCGGCTTGGCGGCCATCGCACGCGCGACTTCGAGCAGCCGCTGCTGGCCATAGGGCAACTGATCGGCCATCACGGCCCCGCGTCCCTCAAGGCCTACGAAAGCCAGCAGGCGAAGCGCTTCGTCATTGATGTCACGCTCTTGTTGGCGCGCCCACCCGGGCCGTGCGAGGGCTGCAAAGACGCCACCCTGCGTGACCCGATGTGCGCCGACCTGGACGTTCTCAGCCACCGTCAGTTCTTTGAACAGCTGCACCAGCTGATAGGTGCGAATGAGCCCGCGGCCGGCGATCGCAGCCTGTGGCAAGCCCGTAATGTCTTCGCCGCCGAATTCGATACGCCCCTCGGTTGGCGCAAACGCCCCTGAAATGACATTGAACAAAGTGGTTTTGCCGGCGCCATTGGGACCGATGACGGCGAACAGCGCACCCTCGGGTACATCGAGACTGATTTCGCCATTGGCCACGAGCCCGCCGAATTTCACCGTCACATCGCGAATGGAAAGCAGCGCCATTGCCTCTAGGCCTTTCCGCTTGGTGCGGCGCCACGCCGCCGCCACAGCGACGGCAACATGGCGAGCCCCCGCGGCGCATAGATCAACATGGCGATCAGCAGCACGCTATAAACGATATCCTGCAGCTCCTTGAGGCCCATGCTGCGCAAGGCTTCCGGCAACAGCGAAACGATGATGGCGCCGACGACGGGCCCCCAGGTTGTACCGATGCCGCCGAGGTAAAGCATCGTGAACGGCAGTACCACCATCGCCGCACCGAATACTTCAGGGCTGATAAAGCCGACAAAATGCGCGAACAGCGATCCCGCCGCCGATGCATAGAGCGCGGCGATGACGAAGGCCGCCAATTTATAGCGCGCCACATCGACCCCCAGCGCACCGGCCGCCTTTTCGCTGCCGGCGATAGCGCGCAAGGCGCGGCCGAACCGCGACTGCCGGAGCCGGGCGGAAATCCATACACCGAGCAGTACGAACCCAACTAAGGCAACCAGCTGTTGCTTTTCAGTTGCCAGTTTCAGATTGCCGATGCCGAGCGGCGGGATGCCGGAAAAACCCATGTAGCCTTGGGTGAGGCCGGTAAGCTCGATGGAGAGCTCGTAGGTGATCAGCCCAAGGGCGAAGGTGGCCATCGCCAAAGTGTGGCCGCGCAACCGCAGCGTTGGGAAACCGACCACGGCGGCGACGATGCCGGAAAACGCCATCGTTGCCACGAGAGCTGCCAGCGGCTCCCATCCGTAGTCGGCGGTTAGAATTGCCGTGCCGTAACCGCCGAGCGCTGCAAACGCGTTCTGTCCGAACGAGGCTTGGCCTGTGTAGCCCATGAAGAAATTGAGCCCGAGGCAGAACACCGCATAGATCATCGCGAAGCCGACAACGGTGACCAGGTAGCCGCTTGAGAGCAGGGCGTAGCCAAGCAGCAAGGCTGCCGCGAGCATGGGCAACGCGGTTTCAAGACGCCAGCGCTGGACGATGCCAGCATCAATGGAGATAGTACTGGGCGAGGTCATGGTGTGACTTAATCTCGGAAGCCGGAAGTTCTGCGACGATGCGTCCAAGCGAGACGATGTAGACGCGTTTGGCGAGTTTCAGGGCGAGCGGCGCTTTCTGCTCAACCAACAGAATGCCGAGCCCCGCCTTATTGAGATTGCCGAGCGTTTCAAGAATCTCGACCGCGACGCGTGGCGCAAGGCCGAGGGATGGTTCATCAAGCAGCAACAGTTTAGGGCGTGCCATCAGCGCGCGGCCGATCGCCAGCATCTGCTGCTCGCCGCCCGATAGCGAGGCGGCGACCTGCAGATAGCGCTCTTTCAGCCGCGGAAAGAGCTTGGTGACGGTTGTCAGCTGGGCGTCGAGGGTGGCCGCGTCCTGTGCGGCGAGCGAATAGGCGCCGAGCCGCAGGTTTTCCTTCACCGTCATTTGGCCGAAGAGACCGCGCCCCTCCTGCACCATGACGACGCCGTGACGCGCGAACTCGTGTGTTGGCGCGCTGGAGAGATCGTGGCCTTGGAAGCGGACGCGGCCCTGCGCCTTGATGAGCCCGGTTACGGCGCGCAGCAGCGTGGTCTTGCCGGCGCCGTTCGGGCCCAGCATCGTCACCAGTTCACCATTGCCGATGTGGAAGCTGGTTGGCTTCAACGCTTCAACCTGGCCATAGCTGGCGGCCAGGTTCTCGACGTCGAGCAGCCGTAGCGCATCGCCGGAAGCCATCGCGCTATTTCACACTGACGAGCTTATCGCCCTTCACCATGCCCATCGTGAAGGGGTTGGTGACGATGCCGACGTGCTGGTCGGCGGAGAAGGTGTAGGCAGCGCCGGCCCCTTGCGTTGGTGGAAGCTTTTCGAACGCATCGCGCAGGGCCGCGCCGCCGGTTGCTTTGGAGGCGGTCATTGCATCGGCCATCATCATGACGGAGTCCCAGGCGCGCGCTCCGATTGTTCCGTCGCGACCGGGATACTTGGCGTTCCAAAGCGCGAGAAAGGCAGCGGTTTTGGCTTTGGCAGCAGCGTCCGTAATTTCGTCGGGCATTTGTACGCCCGGCGCGACAAACAAGAACCGCTCGCCGAGGGATTCGGCTGTCGGCTTGAAGATGGCAGTGTCGTCGGTGCTGCCGAGTAGCAGAAGTTTGTCGAGCCCGAGTTGCTTGATGTTTTTGGCAGCCGTGACGGTCGAACCGCCGATTCCAATTTTCATGATCGCGCCAGCGCCGGCAGCGCTCATGCGGCCGATCTGTACACTCATGTCGGCATCGTCCTGCTTGTAGGATTCCTTGGCAACCACCTCGATGCCGAAGTCGGCGGCGGTCTTGGTGCCGATGTCGGTCATCAGCAGGCCATAGGGCGTCGGGTCATGCAGGATGCCAACTTTGCGAATGTCGGTTTTCTCTTTCAAGTGTTTGTAGCGGGTCTCGATCTCGAACTTGGGGGGTGGCAGGAAGCTGAACGCCCACTTCTGCTCTTCGGGTTTGCGCGGCAGGATGGAGCACAGGATCATCGGTATTTCAGCGGCGATGACGGACGCGGCGGCGGCGAAATTGCCGGCTGAGACACAGCCGCTGTTGAACGAGCCGACTTTGTCGCTGGCCAGCATCTTCTTGTAGACGACGACGGCTTCCTGCGGCTCGGACTTATTGTCTTCGACCACGATCTCGATCTTGCGGCCGAGCACGCCGCCTTTGGCGTTCAAGGCTTCCGCTGCCAGCAAGAGACCGTCGCGCCAACCGCGATCGGTGACGGCCGCATAACCGGTCAACCCGACGGAAGAGCCGATTTTGATCGGATCAGTGGTCTGGCCAATGGCGGGCACCGTAGCGGCCGCCACCGCCATCGCAAGCAGCGCGAAACGGCCGGCGATAGACACACTGCGCCGCGTTGTGGCTCCAGAGAGCGATCCTGCAGACATCAACACTTCCTCCGTTTGATCGTTGGGCTAAAGGGTGCACTCTTGGCGGTGCGTGCTTGGTGGTGCCTGAAGGGACACAATGGCCTTGGCTACATGTTTTACAGAACAAAACAGTGTTTCATCTAGGATGATGACGAAGCGACTGTGCCACGTCAAGCAGGGTTGTTGGTGGGCACTGCCGTTTCACACCACTTCAAAACCGAGCGCTGCCGATATGCGTTTGGCCGCGGCAACGGTCTGACTGATTTGCTCGAATGACGGCACTGCTTCGATGAACTGGATCGAATCAACAATCGCGACGGCCGCAACCAACTTGCCCTGGCCATCAAATACCGGAGCGGCGAGCGCATTGAGGCCCAGCAGCGCTTCATTGGGCGCCACAGCCCAACCTTGCCGCCGCACCTTGTCCAGGTCCTTGCCAAGCGCCGTGGCGCTGACAATTGTCTTCGGCGTGTGCAGGTCGAGGCGCGAGCGGAGCACGGTGCGGCGTACGGCTTCGTCGCCGAACGCAAGCGCGATCTTACCTTGCGCAGACGCGTGAAACGACAGCAGAGACCCCTGCTTGACACCGATTTCTATGGCTGATTTGCCCGATACTGTCGCCAGAATGCGGACGCCACCGGCTTCCACTTCGGAAATCACGGACGAGTGCCCCAGTGCATTGCGGAGCGCTGTCAGATGGGGGAGCGCAATTTCACCGACATGCAGATGGTCGGCGACGGCGCGGCCGAGACGGACGAATTTGCCGCCAACCTCGTAGCGTTCCGTATCACGGCACTGCGCCAGGTAGCCCTCGTTGACCAACGTGCGCAGGTGGCGGAATATCCGGCTCTTGTTGACATCAAGCTCGGCCGCAATTGCGGTCACGCCCAACGGTTTGCGCGCATTGCCGAGATGCTCAAGTATGCGGAGTGTCAAGACGACCGCCTGCACGCCGTCCGTTTTCGCACCTCCTACAGTGGGCATTGAGACGTCCTTTCCGCACGGCTGGGCACTCTTGGCTGCCGGCGCTTGACAGGTGGCAGCCGGGGTTATCATGATCAATTTTCAATACGCTGTTTTGATGGACAAAACAAGTTATGGCCCTATGCCGCCGGGCAACGGCGGCGCAAAGAGAGGTTCCGATGACTACGACCAAAGCGCCGCCGCCGCTGAGGGCCGACCGGGCGGCGCGCGTGGCGGCTATCCTAAAGGGCGCCATCGACCCGCATGTTCACAGTGGGCCGTCGATCGCACAACGCGCACTCGATCATCTCGATCTCGCGCGGCAGTTGTCGGACGCCGGCTTTGTGGCGGTGGTGACCAAGGATCATGACTATGCGGGCGTCGCGACGGCGCAGCTGATTCAAAAGCATCATCCTGAGTTGTGCGCGAAGGTGTTCTCTGGAATTGCGCTGAATAACGTTGTCGGCGGCATGAACCCTTATGCGGTTGAGCACACCGCAGCGATGGGTGGCAAAATCGTCTGGATGCCGACGTTAGCCGCGGAAAATCACTTGAACTGGGAAAAGACGTCCAAGTGGGTACATCCCGCGTCAACAACCAAGATGCGGCCCGCGACTGCGGTGCCTGTGCTCAATGCCGACAAGACGGTGCGGGACGACACCAAAGCGGTGCTCGATGTGATCGCGAAAAATGACATGGTCCTCGCCAGCGGCCATCTGCACGTCAGCGAAACCTGGATCGTGTTCGAAGAGGCCAAGCGGCGCGGTGTTCAGCGCCTGATCTTCACCCATCCTGAGGACATCGTCGACGCCAGCCTCAATGACGTGAAGGGCATCGCCGCGATGGGGGCCGGCGTCGAGCACTCGCTCTGCATGTTCTTGGATGGCTGCAAATTTCAAAGCCGCACTGCAGAGGATCTGCGCCGGCAGATCGACGCGGCCGGCGTCGAGAACACAATTTTATGCTCAGATCTCGGGCAAGTGGGCGTTTTCAGTCCACTTGAGGGATTCCAGCGCGGCGTGGAGATGTGCATGGACCTCGGATACTCAGACGCTGAGATCCACACGATGGTGGCAACGAATGCCGCGCGGGTCGTTGGCATTTGAGATGAGGCGTTGACAGCGGCCGGGCGTGGTTGCGCGCTCGTATTTGTCCGTCCACACGGCTTCTCTTGGTGGCGCGTTTGATGGTAGAGGATGGCGGCGTGAATTTCAGCGCCAGAGGCCACCATTGTGGACAAGACCAGTGCTGTCGACAAGACTGTTGTGGAAGCCACAGAGCGAGACGCCGGACAACTTCCGGGGAGCGCTGGCGACCGGCAAGGTGTGCGGACTGAGATCGCGGTGCCGGCGACACGGGCGACACCGTGGCCGATGCGTCCGTCTGCGGAGCCGCCGGCGGAGCTCTCGGACGCCGCGGCACCGCCACAGCCCAAGCCCTGGCTGGTGCGCGCACTTCCGCCTCTGCCACTGCCAGTACGGGCGCGTTCTGCGGTGCTGCCGGGGGCTGCTGCGCCGCGCTTGGACGGCGGGGCACCCTTTGGTGCCGCCGGTGGTGTCGCGACACCTGACGATCCGACGGCCGACTTGGAACTCATCGAAATGCGGGGCCAGCAGCTCGAGGGTGAAGTCAATGTTCTGCGCCGCGAGCTGAGCAGACTGCAGACAGCGAAAAAGGCGACCGACGCCGAACTGCTGGCGTCGCGCCGGGACATCAAGGAATTCGAACACCGCCTCGACCGGGTGAAGACTACAATATCCTACCAACTCGGCAGCTCGTTGGTGGACTCCAAAAAGTCTTGGCGCGCGGCGATCAGGCTGCCGGGCCGCCTGCTGAAAGTCTTCCGAAGCTCGCGCCGGCTCCGCAAGCGCCAAGCGGATGGGCGCGACCAAGTGCCGGCCAGCATTGCGCAGTCGGCCGAAGTCATCGCGTTCGTCAAAGCGGCACTGTCTCTTGCGGAGACAGGCGGCGGCGAACAAGCGGCGGCCTGGGCCCGAACGCAAAATGCGAAACCGTCCGCCTTGGCCTACGCGCTGCTGGAGATCGCCAGGGCGGTGGGCCGCGACGACCCGCAACTCTCAGCCACTCTCGGATCAGAGGCCCTTGATCTCTATCCCGCGGAGCAGCGGGTGAAAGCACTTGCCCTCCTGCTGGGCGAGCACGGCCACATCCGCAAAGCCGTGGCGACGCTCGACAAGGCGGTGATTGCAGGCGCGACGATCAGCAGCAGCGAGGCGCGGACTGCGGACAATCTTCGGTCACTGGCGCGGATGCTCGATGTGCCACCTGCCATTCTACCGGGGCGACGGGTCGCGATTAAGGCTCCGCACAAGCGGATCGCGCTCATTGGCCGCGAAACCCTGCCGTTCAATGTCTCGACCCTGGCGTTGCTGGTGCGAGAGCGCGCGCACCAGGCACTGGCGGCAGGATGGGAGGCGCATGTTATCACGCCACCTGGCTATCCGCTCGACATCCGTGGCCGCAGTTCATTGCCGGGCGGCGACCAACAGACCACCATATCCGGCGTGACATACCTGCGCCTGAAGCGGATCGAGCAACCAGAGGACGTCGCCGACATGTATCTGTCGGCGGCCGCCGCCAGTTATGCCGAAGCGATCGTCACCAGCGGCGCGTGCGCCGTGCAAGCCGACGGGACTTATGTGCACGGCGTCGCTGCTGCGTTGGCTGCCCAATCGGCAGGGTGTCCGCTGCTGCTCGATTATGACGACCTGCTCAACCCGCATGACGCATTTGCCGCCGGCATCGAACGCTCGGAGCGCGGACAACTGCAGTTGGGGCTTTCGATGATCGCCGCGCGCGCCGCCGACGCGTGCATTGTGCATCATCGGAATGTTCAGCGTTTTCTCGAGGGCGCTGGCGTTGCGCGTGATCGCATCGTCATGGCGCCGTACAGGTTTCCGGAGGCGCTCCCGGACCGGGAGGCTGTTGCGGCCCTTGCGCGGCAGCTGGGGCTGGCTGGCGGGCCGGTCATCGGCGTGGTGCGTGATCTCTGCGAAAGCTACGATACGCTGGTGCTGGCTGATCTGCTGGCAGCCTTGGCGCCGGTGGTGCCCGGCCTTAAACTGCTCGTTGTGGGGCAAGGCCGCGCCGACGCCGGTTTGCGCAAACGCGCCGGGGAGCTGGGTCTCAAGGCGGCGCTGGTGTTGGTGGACAAGCCCGATGCGGCGCTGATGAACCACTACCGTGCGATGATCGATGTCACGATTTTTACCCGCCACGACACGCCCCGCGCCGCCGTCTTGTCGGCTTATGAAGTTCAGGCAGCCTTGGCCGCGGGGCGTGCCATCGTCGCCTCTCGCACGGCCGACGCCGCAGACATCATCGACGACGGCGTCACCGGTGTGTTGTCCACGCCCGGCGACTTCGGCGAACTGAAGCACAAGGTTCAGGCCTTATTGGATGCTGCGACCGAGCGGCAAAACCTTGGCGATGCGGCGCGGCGTCATTACCTGAGCTTGGTCGATACCACGGCGATGGACGATGTCTATCAGGTGGCACTTAGGGCCGCGGCGAGCGGACAACGGCTCAGCTGACGCGGGCTTGACCTGTGCCTGCCACCGACATCTGCCGGCACTCATCGCGCATTGAACCTTGTTTGGACGCCATCATGATGTTGCATGCCACCCTGACCGCTCTTACTGCGCTCATAGCGATTGCCTGCAGCGGCCAGCAGGCGCTGCAGGCAAAAGATCTGACCGCCGCTGAGCTGGCCACGCATGACGCCGACGCGCTCGCGGCCATCGAGCGCGGCTTGCAGTTTGCACAGTCGCGCCCGGGCGCGCGCAAGGTGATGGAGTGCGGCCGGACCGCAGGTGTGCCCTGGCCTGGTCTGACGCTGACGGCGGGCACCGTCACTGGCGCAGATATCCTGAGCGAAATTGGTGGCTTTGCCAAATCAGCAGGCGTAACGGGCGGACTTGGGGGCGCGCTGAAAGTCGTCACAAGCGCGGCTGACTATCTTCCCGACGGCAAACAACCACCGATCCCCGGAAGCTTGCGCGCGACGATCGAGGAGCTTGCCAAGACGAAGGCGCCGGGCTGGGTGGTGTTTGGGCCAGAGCTGGGCGCTGGTACAAAAATTACGCTCACAGCGCCCTTGCGACTGCCGGACAACGTGGCTCTCGACGGACGCTGCGCCGACGTGACCGTCGAGGCCAAGTCGAAGATCGGATTGATTTACATTTTTGGAAAGCGGAACATTATTGTCGCTCATCTGGCGTTCCGGAAGAGCGACTATGCAGCGGGCCTCCCCGATGACGCGATCGAAAGCTGCATCCGGCTGAATGCAGGGTTCGATGCAATTGCGATCCTCCATAACGACCTGGAACGGTGCGGTGATGGTGTGATCGACAGCACGATCAGTCCGAAAATGCCGATCCCGGGTGCAGCGCGGGTGACAGTGGCCTATAATTTTGTGCGCGATCACGACAAGACGATGCTGTTCGGGACTTTCGGCTGTGTCGAGGGCAGTGAAAAATTTGCGCAAGGGTGCGTGCCGCCGCAGAGCGATGGACCGGCTGCACTGCCAGCGCTTTACCTGTCACTGGAGGGCAATGTGTTTTTGCGCACCGGGCAGCGGCATCCGCGCGTCTACGGGCGGGTCATGGCCCACATTGCCAACAACGTCATCGTGTTTGAACAGCAGCGCAAAAGCGCCGACACGGACGCCAAGCCGGCGTTTGGTGCCGGGTATGGGACGCTGGTCACAAATGGGGCGCGGGCCTTGATCGAGCGCAACGTTTACGTGTCGGTCGGCCGCAACGCGCACCCGTCGGCCGCGTGGACGACCACGTCGCCAGGTGCCGCTCGCATGCCGGAGGATGTGCCGGGTGCGATTCGCCTGGCCGACAACCTGACGACAGCGCGCGAGCTGATCGCTGACAACGCCCCGGGAACGGTGCCTGATCCGATCTATCGCAATACGTGGACCAGCCCGCCGCTCGCCGGCCGGTCGATCGAGCAGGCGGTGGCTTGTGTTGCCGCGAGGGCCGGCCGGGGCGGGGCCAACCAATGGCCGGCGCGGCTCTGTGCCGCTCATTGAGGGGGATTGCCGGCCCAAAACGGGGCAAAGCCCTTGATATGGCCACACTTTGGTAACACTTCCGCGAAAGATTGAGCGTAGCACTGGGGTGGGACGGCATCGGCCGTGCGCGCACGCAACGTTCCCGGATCGCTGGAAAAAACAATGTTCAAAGCCCAACAGGCGTCACTTCCGGCCGAATGGCTGACCGTTGGCCGCAGTTCGCGTCCCGGGACGCTGCTGGCGGCCGCGCTCACGGCATCGCTTTGGATGGGCGCGGGTCTCCAGCCAGCCTCCGCTCAGGCTGATGGGGGCAGCACGCAAGGCTATGAACCGCAAACTTCGAAACGGTCCACGTCGCGACGCAATGAACTCATACCGGCCGGCTGACACGGGCCCAGGCTTGGGCACGTTGACGACACCAGCGGAGGGGCCAGCGCCTTTCAATGCGCCCGCCGGGCCGGGCTACAGCCAAAGCTATGGTCAGGCGCCGCCGGCTGCGGCCAGCCGGGCTGGCGCTTATGGCAATGATCCTGGCCCTGCGTCGCAAAGCCCGCAAAGCTCGCAAAGCCCTGGCGCCTACGGCAGCTACGAGCCCCGCTATGGCGAACCGGCGCGGCCCTACATGTCAGGCGGAGACAGCGGCAACAGCCAACCCACTGGGACACAACGCGGGCCAGCCCCAGCATATGGCGCGCAAAGCTCGGCCGCGCAGGGCAGTGATACGTACCGGCCGTCACCTGCACCAAACAGCTATGGCCAATCGGCACAGAGCAGCACCGGCCAATATTCTGGTCCGGGCCCAGCCTATGGGCAAAGCCCCGGTTATGGGCAGCCGCAAGCCTACAGCCAGCAACAGCCCGGCTCCGGCGCCTACGGCAATCAGGGTGGAGGCGGCGCGCAAGGCTATGGCCAGTCGCCAGGTTACGGACAGCCCTACAGCCCACCACCCGATGGCGCGCGCGATCGCGGGCCCGATGACGACGACTACCGGCGCCCCGGCCCGCGCGTCGATGACCGGGCGGAGGGGACTTATTCGTCCAACGAGATCCTCGGTGCGGGCCACAAGTTCTTTGGCTCGGTCAGCCAAGGGCTTGCCAGTGTTGTTGAAAATGCCTTCAAGCGGCAAGGGCGGCCGAACGGCTACATTCTTGGCGAAGAAGCCGGCGGGGCGTTCGTGGCCGGTCTGCGCTATGGCGAGGGCGTGTTGTACACACGTGATGCGGGCACGCACCGTGTGTTCTGGCAGGGCCCATCGCTGGGCTGGGACATTGGCGGCGCCGGCTCCAAGACCATGGTGCTGGTCTACAATCTGCGCAGCCCGGACGAGATCTACGAGCGTTTCGGCGGCATCGACGGCTCGGCCTATTTCGTCGGCGGCGTCGGCATGACCGTGCTCACCCGTGATCACATCACCTTGGCGCCTATCCGGACGGGCGTCGGCCTGCGGCTCGGCGCCAACGTCGGCTATCTGAAATTCACACCGCGGGCCACGTGGAACCCATTCTGATTGGGCGTCGCTCCAATCTGCCACAATCAACTGTTCCATCGATTTCACGGGGATGACGGCGACTTTCCAGATGCCGTGGCACCCAGGCAGGTGTTATCAGGGTGACAAGCGTGCTTCGCACGCGTGACGGCAGGGAGCGATGGCCGCGCACCAGAGCGGTGCGTACCACGAGGGCGGGACAGTGCTTTCAATCCAATCGATCATGCTGGTGGCGCTCGGATTTCTGTCCGCGGCCCTGCTCGCGTTGACACTGGCTCCGGCATTCTGGTCGCGCGCGGTGCGGCTGACGACGCAGCGAATCAAAGAACGGCTGCCGGTCACGGAGGCCGAGGTGCGGGCCGACAAGGATCGGCTGCGCGCGGAGTTCGCCATGACCGTGCATCGGCTCGAAGCCAAGATCGAACAGGCGGACGAGAAACGCGCCCGCCACCTGATCGATCTCAACCGCCGAGACGCGGCCATCACCCGACTTGAAGGCGATGTCACCACGCTGCGGTCGACGATCGATGAGCACGAGAATGCGCGCCGCGTTCTGGAGCACACGGTGAGCGATCAACTGCCGCGCGTTGAATCGCGGCTGGGCGAAGCGCGCACGTTGCTGGCGACGCGCGATGTGGAAATCAACGATCTGGCCGGTTCCACGCGCCGGCAGCAGGACGCGCTCGAAGAAGCGCGTGCCATCAATGCGCAACAATCGGCCGAAATCGAACGGCTCAAGACATCGTTGACCGTGCGCGGCGGACGCAACCAGGAGAGCCTGGCGGACGCGAACTTCAGTGGCGAGGTGGCCTTGCGCGCCGAGATCGAGGGCCTGCGCGCCAAGTCGCGCGATCAGGCGAGCTTGATTGCCCGGCTGCAGCAAACGGCCGCGCAACGCATTGTCGAGCAACCAGCCTTGGCTGTCTCGGGCGTCGGCGCGTCGATCAATGGCCGGGCCAGCGGCGACGCGAGCGGGCCCAATCTGGTTGCCGTGCTGCCGCCTGACGAAGTGCGCTCGGGCCTGGAACGGGATCTGCGCGCGCTGAAATCGAGGTCGGACGATCAAGCGACGGAAATCAAAACTTTGTCGGCAGAATTGACGGCGCTGCGCAGTGCGGAAGCGGCCAACACGCCAGACAGCAAAGTGGCGCTGCGGGCGCGGCTGACGGGTTTGCAAGTGCAGTCGGATCAGCAGGGCGAGCAGGTGCGCAAGCTGCGCGCCGAGCTGGCTGCCGCCAACGAACGCCTCGCACTGCAAGGCGCGCACTTCATGGAGCAGATGCGGCGGCTGGGCGCTGGCTCGTTGCCGGCGGCGGGTGCGGCGCGCCGGGTCGAAACCGTGCCGCCGTCACGGCCGTCACTGGCCGAGCGTGTCACCAATGCCCGGGGTCCAAGTGCGGCGCCCGCTGAGGCTGCCAACGCCGACGGCGACGATCCGACAACGACGGTTGCGGCTGGCAAGGCGGATGGCAAGTCCGACGGCAAGCCGAGTGGGCGGTTGGCTGACAGGATTTCGAGTTTGAGCAAGGCGTAGGTGGGGTGCGGTGGCCCGCCGCTTAGGTGTCCTCAATGGCCCTCAGCTAGCGTTAGCGCGCAGCCTCCATCTCCCTATTGCACCCAGTAACGAGGTGAGGGGCGGACCGCGACGTTGGATGCTCGCCCAAGTACGACCGCCAATCTTTTCATCACAGCGGTTCCGGCGTGAGAGAGTGCATTGTGCGTTGGGCCATTCGTGAGCGGGGCGAGAGTTGCAGGTCAGACCCTACGCCCCGGCAGCTAGCCGGAAGAAGCGCAGACAATTAAAAGACAGCCAGGCAAAGACAGCCAGGGTCGGTCCAGGTTGACCTCAAAGAGGCGTCTTATTCATGTGCGCGATCTCATCCACGCCTTGGCTGCAGCGGCAATGACCGTCAATGCATCGACCGAACCGTCTGCCTCGCCTTTCTCGAAGTCGCCTTCGATCCGCGCCATCTGATTGGTCACGTGAGCGAAACAGATCAGCGGCTTGTCACGCGCTTCAGCGAACGCGTAGAGGGCGGCGGCTTCCATCTCGACCGCAAGCAGCCCTCTGGCCTTCATGGCGGCAATAGCGGCCAGGGTCTCGCGGAACGGGGCATCTGTTGTCCAGGTAGCGCCACGCTCGACGGCAACGCCAAGGCCGTCGAAGGCACCGTCCATCGCCTTGAGGAGGGCCGGAGCGGCGTTGCTAAACTCGGACGCGGGCAGATAATGATAACTGGTGCCTTCGTCTCGCAAGGAACGGTCGATGAGGATGAAATACGGCGGTGGCCGGAGCTGAACGAGTTGTCCCGACGATGTGACGCTCACCAGCAATCGGCAGCCTGCGGCGAACAACTGCTCGGCAACAAGCACTGCGAACGAGGCACCGACGGCGCACGGCACAATTCCGAGCGCGAGGCCGTCGTGGTCGACGCGATAGAGTTCGGTGTGGTAGCAAGCCCAATTGGCATCACGAATGGCGCGGCCGGCGGTCTTGGCCTGTCGCGCGATGTCGCCGTCCGGGTCGAGGACGCAAACCTCTGGAACCTGACCGTCCTCTAGCCCTTTCTGCCGGCGCGCCTCGCGCAACAGGTTCTCGGGCGCGAAGGCCGATACGTGTTCATAGTGCTTATCCAGTAAGATCGGCGGTATTGCGGATTTGGTCATGCGTCGGTCTCTTGCGGATCAGCCGGCATGCGTCGTGCGACCGCAGTTGCATCCGCGCCGCCACGGAATGGCTGTGACAGCATGCGATCGAGCCGCTGCTCGCTTGGATCGCGGAACTGTTCAACGCCAATCGTCATGTGCTCATGCCGCTGGCTGGCTGATGCCGATAGGTTCCGAACAGACGATCCCACCAGGGCAAATTGAAGCCGAAGTTCGAGTTGGTTTCGAGAACGACGATCGAGTGGTGCACGCGGTGCATATCTGGCGTTACCACGAACAGCCTTGCAATACGATCGAAGCTCTCCGGCAATCGCACATTCGCGTGGTTGAACATCGCAGTCGCATTGAGCAACACCTCAAAAATAAGCACTGCGACAGCAGGCGCACCGATCGCTACCACAATTGTGAGCTTGATGACCATGGAGAGGATGATCTCGATCGGGTGGAAGCGGGTACCCGTTGTCACGTCGAACTCAAGGTCGGCGTGATGCATGCGATGCAGCTTCCACAATGCCGGAACGGCATGGAATAGCACATGCTGGAGGTAGATGACGAAGTCGAGCACGATGACGCCGATCAACACCGCGACCCATCCAGGCATGCCCCAGACATTGAGCAATCCCCATCCCTTAGCTTCGGCAAGGACCGCCAGCGCTACCGCGCCGGTTGGGAATACGACACGCACGAGCGCGACATCCAGCAGGACGACGCCGAGATTACTCGGCCATCGGAGCGCCCGGCCGATCACTTGGCGACGGCGCGGAGCGATGATTTCCCAAACGGCCATCACCGTGAACACCATCGCGAAAGCCGCGAGACGTATAACCGGCTCGTGGATTGACAGTGACAGGCTCATGCCGTTGCTCCACTGTCCGTGCCGCTATTGACGCACAAAAAACATTCAATTAATTCATTGAATGTTATATTGGAGACCGAAGATGTCGTCAAGCGAGAGTCCGAAACGCCTGCTGTTCAAGCAATTCGCGGCAGTGGCGAAGGCGGTCGCACATGAGCACCGCCTCGAACTCCTTGAAGCGCTGGCGCAGGGCGAGCGGAGCGTCGAGATCCTGGCACAGCGCACCGGCATCTCGGTCGCCAATGCATCACAGCACTTGCAGCAGATGCGGCGCGCGGGGCTCATCGCGCCCCGCCGGGATGGCAAGTTCGTCTACTACAGGTTATCAGACACCGCGGTGTTGGAGCTCACCGCAGCACTCACACGCATCGGCGAGCGGCACATCGCCGAGGTCGGCCAGATCGTGCGCAGTTTTTTCGACGATCGTGACGGAATGCAGCCCGTGACACGACCACAGTTGCTGGCACTGATGAAGAAGGGGCACGTGCAGGTTCTCGACGTCCGGCCCGAAGACGAGTTCGCTCTCGGCCACATAACCGGCGCCATCAACATCCCAATCGATCGACTGCGAAAGCGGTTGTCGATGCTCGATCCAGAAGTCGAGTTCGTGGCGTATTGCCGTGGGCCCTACTGCGTGTTGTCGTTCGAGACGGTTGCACTCCTGCGCAAGAAAGGATTTAAGGTGCGCCGGCTTGAAGACGGACTGCCGGAGTGGAAGGCCGCCGGCCTGCCGATCTCGCATTAACGGAAGTTCCCCACCAGAACAGCTCGCTGGTTATCCTGGGCACTGATCCGCGAAGCCAACACGACCATAACCTGGAAACTGCCATCGGGATTTCGCTTGAACGAGGGAAATTCCCCGAAAGCCTCACCCACCCCCGACGGCTGGCCCGACCGCTGGCCTTGCGTCCGCCCTACTTTGTCAGCACCATGGCCCTATCGAGACCCGCGGGTGAGGGACTGCATGCCGATTGATGCTCTGGATGACCTCCGCAAGAACCGGCTGCCCAAAATGGTGTCGTGGTATGATCCACGGCTGCTGGCGCGGATCGGTGTGCGCACCATCGTGTCGAACGTGTTCGGCCAGTATGCCGACCAGCGGCTGATCCAGGCGGCGACCGATCAGGCCGACAGCACAGCGCTGAAGGCGCGCTATGATTTTCGCGATCCGACGCCGGACGATCCGATGCAGCGCGTGGCGCTCGACGAGAAAGGCGCGTTCTGGATTGATTACCTCGCCGACACCGGCGACGGCTTCGAGAGCACCTATACGATGGCCTATCTGCTGGCCATCGATACGCTGAAAGTGCCGGGCCTCGAACAGCCATTGCCGGCCGGCGATACGCTGATCATGGGCGGCGACCAGTGTTATCCGCAGGCGACGCGCGAGGGCTACAAGCACCGGCTGATCAATCCCTTCACCTGGGCGTTTGATGTGCCCAAGCCGATGCGCAAGC
Source organism: uncultured Alphaproteobacteria bacterium (assembly GCA_963847145.1). Taxonomy (GTDB): domain Bacteria; phylum Pseudomonadota; class Alphaproteobacteria; order Rhizobiales; family Hyphomicrobiaceae; genus JABFRJ01. Next base: position 187,925 of record CAWJYN010000004.1, on the reverse strand, counting down.
TGTTCGCCATTCCCGGCAATCACGATTGGTACGATGGGCTCAACGCCTTCGACAGTTTGTTCTGCTCGTCGCGTGACAAATTGTCGGAGACGAAGGGCAACACCATCGGCGGCTGGCAGTGCCAGCAGCACCGCAGTTATTGGGCCATGCGGCTGCCGTACAACTGGTGGATCTGGGGGCCGGATATCCAGTTCTCCAAATTTCTGGATGCCGCGCAGATCAACTACTTCGAGCTGATCGCCAGCCAGATGAGCGAGGGCGACAATCTCGTCATCTGCATCGCGGAACCGGATTGGCTGATTTCGGATATCAAAGGCGAAGACGACGAGGAGGAGAACTTCCTCAAGATAACGACGATTGCGCGCAAGCGCGGCGCGCGGGTGTGTGCAGTGCTGGCCGGCGATTGGCATCACTACAACCGCTATGCGGCGAGCGATATCGGCGTGCATTTCATCACGGCGGGTGGTGGCGGCGCGTTCCTGCATCCGACGCACGTGCTGAAGGAAAACATTTCAGTCCGCTGGCCACAGCAATCCGAGCCGGCCTCCGGACCCGAAGCCGATGCGCTGGTGCCCGATGGTGTTTGGCGGGCGCGAGATGTCGACATCAAGCTGCGCAAAGGCAAACAGAGCCGCCCAGACGAGGAAGTCGCGCGCGAGGTCGGCGAGGCCGTCAAGGAAGTGCTCGAGCCCATCGACGAGGCGATCCGCGGGCGCGACCGGGTGAAGCCGGTGCGGCTGATCAAGCAGGAAGCGCCGGTGTGCTATCCGAGCAAGGGGCTGAGCCGCATGCTGGGGCTGCGGAACCTGTTCTTCCCGATCTATAATTTGCCGTTCTCGCTCGGCATTGGCGCAATCTATTGGCTGGTCACGTGGCAGTTCTACTCAGTCGTCGAGCGGCACGACATTTCTGCCGGCAAGATCGATGCGGTGGGACTGCACAGCGGCTACTTCGAAACGTTCGGGTATTTCCCGCTCTATCTGTTGCAGGCGTGCCTGGTGTCCATCCCGCTGGCGGCAATGCTGGCTGTGCTACTGGCGACGCTGATCTGGTATGTGGACGCCATCGAGTATCCACGCTGGCGGCATTGGTTCTCCAAGATCGTCATCGGCGGCACGCATTTTGCGGCGCACTTGACCGCCATGTTCGCGCTCGGCTTTTTCTTTGTGATGATCAACAACTGGACATCGCCCTATATCGAGCGCGAGGTGAACGCCATCTGGCAGCAGAGCCAGACGGCGCCATCGGCGGCGGGCCGGGCGGTGAAGGAAGTGCTCGAACCGCTGTCGTCGTCGCGGGCCGGCCAGCGCGAAGCCTTCGGCGACAAGGCAACCGCGCCGGGCCAGCCGCGGCGTGCGGCGCCGCCGGCAGCCGCAATGCCAGAGGCCAAAGCTGAGGCGAAGGTTGCAGCGGCGACCGGTGGTGATCCGTTGGTGACCAAGAACGTGCGGCAGATCCTGGGGTTTGTGCTGTACCCGTTCCAGGCCATCATCATTGGCGGGATCATCGGTGGGTTCGTGTTCGGGCTCTATTGGGTGATTACGTCGATTGCCATGCGCATGCACGCGGCCGAGGCGTTCGCCGCACTGCGGATCAAGGACTACAAGAACTTTCTGCGCATGCGGTTTGATCGTGACACGCTGACGATCTATCCGATCGGCGTCGATAAGGTCCCGCGCCGGCGCTTCTGGCGGGCGCCTGCACCGGCAGCACCGGTGGCGCCGCATGCGCCACGCTTTGTCGCTTCGGGCCACATCGACGTGCGGCTCATCGAAAAGCCGATCGTGATATCGTCGCGGCGGAGCGAGTAGCGAAAGGAGGGAGAGGCCAGCCTCTTGGAAGGGCTCGCGCCGGGCTTTAGAGGCCCCGTAGAGCGCGTTTGCCAACCCGCTGCAGGGTGGGGTGCGCAAATAGACAAAAGCGCACCGAATCGCTTCTCCGTCGCGGCAAACGCGCTAACTCTGATGGCGGAGCATTTAACCAATCCCTGGCGGGTTTGGCGCCCGCCACCGTCGTCAATAGGCGCCAGCCCCATGGGTCTGGCCCCAGCGCGATCCTGTTGCAGCTCAATTGGCGACGAAGCAATAAAACAAACCAGCACCGCCGGAGCTTTTCAGCTGTTCGCCGCTGCAGCCGCGCGAGCCGTGTGACGAGTTCCACGACGTCATGTGGCGGGAAACTTTCAAGCCCTGGCGGTCGTGATGGCCGACGATGGCGGAGCCATCGCCGTTCTTGGTCCAGTTGCCGCACGTGGTGTCGCCACCGGCCGTCGAGTAATTGCCGGTAGGATCGGAGCCGGTGAGGATGTCATGCACGTTCACGGGATCGCCGCGCCCAGTAAGGATTTCGCCCTTCTCAGAGATGGCCGATTCCTTGGTCAGCTTGGCGGCGTCACTGTGCAGATTGTCGATGCTGGTGGCGACGACAGTGCCTTTGGCGTTCTGCCAGGGCCCTTTGCCGATGCGATCACGCGCATTCACGCCGGCGTCGCCACCGGGCATTGTCGTCGACAAATAGGCCTTCCAGTTGGAGGCCGACGCACCGGCTGCTTTGGCGAGCGCGGCGCAATGGGCATCTGCACCTTCGAGACCGCCGAGGTTGGCACCATCGCCCTTGCCAGCGCTGGTGACGAAGAAGGTCATCGCAGCTTGCTGGGCGATGGCGCTGGTGGCGCCCCCGATCACTGTTGCGGCGACGATCAGGGGCGCAATACGGTGCAATGAAAGACGCATGGGAAACCTCTGAAGCGAGCGTGGAACAGGGCCGATTGGTGGAAGCAGGCTAGCACTGCGGTATGCGCACAGTCCCTCACAAATCCGTGAAGGCGGCACGCCTAGGACCTGTCGCTGGTCCAGCCGTCGACGAGATTGAGCGACAACAGCCGTTCGCTGCTCAGGTCGGCGATGGCGCTCGCTGGCCGGAGATGCGCGCGGAACGCGTCGAGCGCTGCATACTGCGCTGCAAGACTTGCGAGAGCTTCGATGCGGCTGACGGCTTGAAACGTCAGCTCATTGCCCGGCCGCATCTGCGCCAAGCGGCCGAGGTCGGCGGTGATGACGGTGGCGATCTTGGGATAGCCGCCGGTGGTCTGACGGTCAGCGAGCAGCACTAGCGGTTCGCCCATGCCCGGCACTTGAATAGAGCCGGTCGCGATGCCGTCGGAAACGATGTTGTAGCCTTTCGGGCCGTGTTCGATCTTGGGGCCGGTGAGGCGAATGCCCATGCGATCAGCCTGCGGGGTGACCGTGTAAGTGGCGCTGAGAAATGTGGCGCGGCCAGCATCGGTGAAGTAGTCGGCCTGCGGACCAAGCATCACACGGATCGGCCCGGTTTCATTGGCCCGTTTGAAGCTTGCATCGAGCGCAGAATCGTCACCGGACGGTTCGGACACCGCGCAAGGCAAGTGATCCCCCGCTCTCAATGCACGGCCACCGAGACCACCGACACCGGCACGGACGTGGGTCGCAATCGCGCCGAGATCAGCCGGCACCGCGAAGCCGCCATGCAGCGCGAGGTACATGAATAATCCAGAGCGCGCGGTGGCAATGTCGATCACGGCTCCGTCTGCTGCCGTCGCGGATGTGCCGGCTGGAACGCTGCGCCCATCGATCTTCAAGTCGGCCACAGCACCTGCCAACGCGACGCGCACGCGTCCGCCATCAACCCGGAACCGGCCGCCAGCGAGCGCGCATTCGATGGCCGCCATGCCCGGTGGATTTCCAACCAGCAGGTTAGCTTCGGCCATCGCGACGCGATCCATCGCACCAGCCGGGCCAAGACCAAAGCGTTGCCAGCCAAACCGGCCATGATCCTGCAACGTGGTGCCCGGCCCGCAGCGGTCGACGATCAGGTGCGTCATGCGGCGATCACTTCTGCGATTGTGTCACCGGCGTGTGCCGCCGCTTCGAGTGCGGTCCAGCGCGTGGCTGCGATGGGCTGGAACTGGACTTCGTCGCCGGGCGCGAACAGCACTGCCGGATCGCGGCGCGGCATAAATGTTATGGCCGGCGTGCGGCCCAGCAGATGCCAGCCCGACGGCATGGCAGCGCCAGCAACCAGCGCTTGAATGCCGCCGATGGAAATTGTTCCAGCCGGCGTCATCGGTCGCGGATCGAGCCGCCGGGGCGTCGCGATGCTGGGATCAAGGCCGCCGAGGTAGGTGTAGCCGGGCATGAAGCCGATCATATAGACGCGATAGATTGCAGCGGCGTGACGGTCGATGACTTGGTTCGGTGTCAGCTTGTGGCGCGCGGCGACATCTTCGAGATCAATGCCGAATTGACCGCCGTAGACGACGGGCACGCGCCAGCGGCGGCCGTTGAGCGTGGCCCCCTCAAGCGATGGGAGCGCCGCCAGCACCCAGGCCTCGAACGCGTCGCGGTCGAAGGCGAAGGGATCGACCTGCACCATCAGCGAGCGGTAGGTCGGCACCGTTTCAACCACACCCGGCAGCGCTGCCGCTTGCAGTTTGGCGTCCAGCGCTAGCAACCGCGTGCTGATCGCCGCATCGATGCCCTCGCCGAATTCAACGACGACGGCGCTATCCCCGGCATCGAGAAAGCGGATGGAGGCGAGTAGAACTGCGGGCATCTAAAACGGACCTGTGGCTCAACTCTCTTCAATTCGTTTTCCCGGAATTCGGTCAGCGCCTTCCAGCGCTGGCCGAATATCCGGCCACTTACCCGTTCGAGCTTGTGCGTACTGCCTCAACTGCAATGGGTAAAGGCCCCGGCTCTCCGCGCCGAAAGGGCGCTGCGGCCGAGGAAACGGATAACGGAGTGAGCGCTGCAAATGGTGTTTCAACCGCTGGAGCCGGCAGCTATGGTCTGTCACACGATCGGCAAATTCTTGGAAGCCCCTATGTCCGCCATCAAGCCCGCCCGGTTCACCACCCGCGTCGAGATCGACGGCACCTTCGGCGTGTGCACGTCCACCCACTGGATCGCGACGGCTGTTGGCATGTCGATCTTGGAGCGGGGCGGCAATGCGTTCGATGCGGGCGTGGCCGCGGCTTTCACGTTGCAGGTGGTGGAGCCGCATCTGTGCGGGCCCGGCGGCGACGTGCCGGTGATGGTGCACCGCGCGGGCGCTGACATGCCCAAAGTCATCTGCGGCCAGGGCCCGGCGCCGGCGGGGGCGACGATTGCGCACTATCGCGGCACGCTTGGTCTCGACATCGTGCCGGGCACCGGGCTGCTGGCGGCCTGCATTCCCGGCACGTTTGAAACCTACATGATGGTGTTGCGCGACTACGGCACCATGCGATTGCGCGATGTGCTGGCACCCGCCATCAGCTATGCGACGCACGGCCACCCACTTGTTGAACGCGCGGTCGCAACAATCGAGACCGTGCAGGATTTGTTCCGCGAGCATTGGCCGACGTCGGCGGCAGTGTACCTGCCCGGTGGCCAATTACCGGAGGTGGCCAGCCTGTTTCGCAATCTGCAGCACGCGGCGACCTACACGCGCATTCTGGCCGAAGCCGAAGCGGGTGGCGGGGGACGTGAGAAAGAGATCGAGCGCGTCCGCCGCGCTTGGAGCCAGGGGTTTGTGGCAGAGGCGATAGATCATTTTTGCAGAAACAATGAGGTCATGGACGTCTCCGGCCGACCCCATCGCGGCGTGCTGACAGCACACGATATGGCGACGTGGTTGCCGACAGTGGAGGATCCCGTCTGCCTCGACTACAAAAACTATCGCGTGATGAAGCCTGGCGCATGGACGCAAGGCCCAGTGATGTTGCAGATGCTGGCGCTGCTGAAGGGCTATGATCTCGACACGCTCTCCCCGACAGATCCCGAGTTGCTGCATCTGTGGATCGAGTGTGCGAAACTCGCCTACGCCGATCGTGAGGCGTTCTATGGCGATCCGAAGTTCGCGCCGGTGCCGATGGAGACGCTGCTGTCGGAAGCTTATAACGCCGAGCGGCGCACACTCATCGGCAAGACGGCGTCGCTGGATCAACGCCCGGGCAGCATCAAAGGCTTCGGCGGTGAGGTGATCGTCAAAGGGATCGCCGATGGCCGCATGTCTGTCTCAAGCTCTGGCGCGGGCGAACCAACCGTGGGCCGGATGGGCGAGAGCCGCGGCGACACGGTCCACATCGACATCATCGACCAAGCCGGGAACATGTTCACCGCCACGCCATCGGGCGGTTGGCTGCAATCATCGCCGGTCATACCGTCACTTGGTTTTCCGCTCGGCACCCGCGCGCAAATGTTCTGGCTGGAAGAAGGACTGCCTGGCAGCCTCGCGCCGGGCAAGCGGCCACGCTCCACCCTATCTGTGGGCATGGCGCTGCGCGATGGCAAACCCTACCTGAGCTGGGGCACGCCGGGTGGCGACCAGCAAGACCAATGGAGTTGCCAGTTGTTCCTGCGCCATGTGCATTCCAAGATGAACCTGCAGGAAGCCATCGACGCGCCGGCCTGGCACATCGAGCACTTCCCGGCCTCGTTCTGGCCGCGTGCCGCACGCCCTGGTGTCGTGGTCGTCGAGGGCCGCGTGCCGAAAGCAACAGTCAACGAGTTGCAGCGGCGCGGCCACACCGTCGAAGTCGGCGGCGACTGGTCGGAGGGACGCTTGACGGCTGCGTCGCAAGATGGTGTGCGCCGGCGCGCAGCAGCCAACCCGCGCGGCATGCAGGCCTACGCTGCGGGACGCTAATAGCTTTTTGAGACGGGGGGGCCTGCAGGATGAGCGAAGTACTGGGACGCGCCATTTCATCCGATCTATGGCGCCGGATTGGCTTCACGGTTGCGGCGCTGCTTGTCGTCGACGTGATGTCGCAAATACCACTGCCGGGGATCAATCTCGAAGCCTTGCTGCCGACAGACGGTGCGCGGGGCCGCGTGTTCGGTTCGCTTGCTGCGGACCCGGCCTGGGCACGCCTATCGATCGGCGCGCTGAATGTCTGGCCTTTGTTGTCGGCATTTTTTCTTTTCGAACTTTGGCGCACAGTGTCCGGCCAGGCCTACGGCGGCGATCTGGCGGGACCGAGCCAGCCGCGCGTGGTGCGCTGGATCGTCTTCGGCGCCTTGGTGATGGCGGCGTTCCAGGCCTGGGGTGTTGCCCAAGCGCTGGAGCAGATCAGGCCGCCTGCGAGCGGACAACTTGTGCTGCAACCCGGGCTCGCGTTCCGCTTGTCAACGGTCGCGACCTTTGTGGGTGCGACGGCCGTCATGGCGTGGCTGATGTCGGTGATCACGCGGCATGGCGTTGGCAGTGGACTGTGGATCCTGTTTGCCTCGCTCACCGTGCATCAACTGCTGCTCAATGCCGCGCAGCTTTACGAACTTTACCGCACCGGCGCGATTGCACCGCTGCCGATGCTGCTGTTGCTTGGTTTCTTTGGTGGTGCGACTGCCCTGTTGGCCGCCGTCGATCGCGCGCAGGACAGCCAAGGGCACGCGCTGGCCGTTGATCCCTGGCTGCCGCTGATGGGATTTTCGCTCTACGTGACGTGGTTGACGGGCATGCAGCTCTTGTGGGCCTCCGACGATAGTGCTGGTTTTGCCGCGGCCTATGGCCCGTTCGCGCCTGGCGGCTGGATCTTTGTGATCGGCTTCCCGCTGTGCGTGGCGGCGGTCGGCGCGTTACGCGCGGTGCGCTTCAACGCGCACGCCGATGATCCGGTCTCGCTCGCCCGACTGGCGCCCGCCATTGCGGCTGTGGCGCTCATTTGCTGCGCATCGGCGCTGCTGGCTCTCTTCAGCGATGGGTTATTCCTGGGTGTGCATTCCGTCGTGCCGATCACCGTTGCAGCACTCGCAGCCATGAAGGTGCTGACCGCGCAACGAGCAATAGCTGCCCAGTGATCGACGCTGAGCGCCTCAATAGCGGAACTGTTCCGACAGGATGCGTTCGTCCAGGCTATGGCCGGGATCGAACATCATGAAGAGATCGATGGCCGAGGCTTGCGCGATCTCGACGCGCTCGACAAAGCGGGTTTCGTTGTTGTCAGCCACCGCCGACACGGGGCGCTTGCCCGGTTCGATCACCTCAAACGCGATGGTGGCCGCGTTTGGCAGCAGCGCGCCGCGCCAGCGCCGGGGCCGGAACGGACTGATCGGCGTCAAGGCCAGCAGTGGCGCGTCGATGGGCAGGATGGGTCCATACGCTGAGAGATTGTACGCGGTTGATCCGGCCGGTGTGGCCACCAGTACGCCGTCGCACACCAATTCTTCGAGCCGCACTTTGCCATCCACCGAGATGCGCAGCTTTGCCGCCTGATAGGTTTGCCGGAACAGCGATACCTCGTTGATGGCCAGACTTTCACTGCGCCCGCCCGAGCTCGTGTGGGCCACCATCTTCAAGGGATGAATGCGGCTGACTTCGGCGCGCGCAATCCGTTCCGGCAAGTCGGCTTCGCTGTACTCGTTCATCAGGAAGCCGACCGAACCGCGGTTCATGCCGTAGATCGGAATGCGATCATTCATGTGCTTATGCAGCGTTTCCAGCATGAACCCGTCGCCGCCCAGCGCGACGATCGCATCGGCTGTTTTGGCCGGTACGTTGCCGTAGACTTTGGCCAGCCGGGACAGCGCGGCCTGCGCCTCGGCGCCCTCACTGGCGACCAGCGCGATCTTCTCGTAGGTGTTGATACCCGGCATGCGGCAAGCCCGTTCAGGAGGCAGGAGATGACACCACACAAGCCCGATCACGCCGCGCCCGACAAGCCTATTCTCGTCTACACCACGTTTCCTGATCTCGCCGCTGCCGAAAGCGCAGCCACTCGACTTGTAGAAGCGCGTCTGATCGCCTGCGCCAACATCCTGCCGGGCATGATTGCCATTTACCAATGGCAGGGCAAAACCGAGCGGAGCACGGAGGTGGTGGCGATCCTCAAAACCCGGGTGGCACTTGCCGAAAGTGTGATGGCCGATGTCCGTGCGCACCATCCCTACGCCGTCCCTGCCCTGCTGGCACTTGCGCCTGACGGCGGTTCGGCCGATTACCTCGCTTGGATCATGGCCGAGACGGCCGGAGCGCTGCTTTGAGAGACGACCCATGCAAGCCAATCTCAATCCCGGCCTGATTGCCCGCTGCAAATCCGCGCGCGTGATCCCGGTGCTGACGATCACGGATGCCAAGCACGCGGTGCCGCTGGCGCACGCGCTGTTCGCCGGCGGTCTGACAGTTCTCGAAATTACGTTGCGCACAGCGGCCGCGCTGGAAGCCATCCGGCTGATTGCTGAGCATGGTCCCGATGCGGACGTCGGCGCTGGCACTGTGCTGACGGCGGCGCAGGCGGACGCCGCTCGGACAGCGGGGGCACGTTTTCTCGTTTCACCCGGTGCAACACCACGGCTACTCGACGAGGCCGAGAGCTGGCCCATTGCGCTGCTGCCGGGCATCGCCACCGCATCCGAGGCCATGGCGCTGCTGGAACGCGGCTACCGGTTCGCCAAGTTTTTCCCTGCCGAGCAATCCGGCGGCATCGCTGCGCTCAAGGGCCTTGGCGCGCCGCTCGCCGATCTCGTGTTCTGCCCTACCGGTGGTGTCGGCCCGGCCAATCTCGCAGCTTATCTTGCAACGCCCAATGTCGTCTGCGTCGGTGGCTCATGGGTGGCGCCGCAAGCACTGATCGACGCTGGCAATTGGGCCGGCATTACGGACCTCGCACGGCATGCTCACCAGGGTGCGGCGTAACCGGGCCCGATGTCCGTAGCGGTTTGCATGCGATCGCCCAACTGGGATACTGGGTCACGCAGGCACTTATCCGTCATTTTGGAGCTTCTGCCGCAGACGGCGATGGACGGGGTGGCTGTTGCCAATCCGCAGTCCAGGCTATGAAGAGCCGAAAGGGACCGGGACGCATACGTTTCCGGGGCCGCAACCGTATGCCAAGCACGGAACCTGTCCGCAATGACGCAAGCGCCGAATAACAGAGTTACGAAATCCACTGGGGTCACACCGCCGCCGACGCCGAAACGCGCGCAAACGACCGAGGCGTTCGACAAGGAGGTCGACGAGGAGCTGCAGCGGGAGCAGATCGGCCAACTGTGGGAAAAGTATTCCGGCTACATTCTGGCTGGCGCGGTGGCGATCGTGCTCGGCGTGGGCGGCTATAAATTCATGGAATCCAGGCGCTTGGCAGCCCAGGAGGCCGAAGGCGCGCGCTACACGGCAGCGGTGCGGCAACTGGTTGAAGGCAAGGCCGACGCCGCTACCCCCAGCCTGCAAGCGGTTGCCAACAGCGGCGGTGGCTTTGCGGCCCTCGCCCAGCTGCGGTTGGCTGGCGCCGACGTGGCGGCCGGCAAGCCCGCCGATGCGGTCGCCAAATTCGACGCTGTGACCCGGCTTGGCGGCGTCGATCCCCTGCTGGCGGACTTCGCGCGCCTGCAATCCGCCATGTTGCAGCTGGATACAGCATCCTGGGGCGACATTCAGGCGCGGGTCTCGACCCTCACCGCGGACAACAATCCATGGCGGTATGGGGCCCGCGAGCTGTTGGGGATGGCAGCGTTGAAGGCCAACAACCGGGCCGAAGCGCGCAAGCAATTTGAGACGTTGATCAGTGACGCCGGGGCACCGGCAGGCATGGCTGAGCGGGCCCAAATCGTGATGGGGTCACTCACTGCGGCTGAGCTTGCCGAGAAAGCACCGGTGGCGCCAGAGGCACCGAAAGGAGAGGCTCCGAAAGGGGAAACTCCGAAGGCTCCGGCGCCGGACGCCACACCGGCCACACCCGCACCAGCGGGAGGGCCGCCGGCAAAGAAGAAATAAGGCCGCGAGCCAACAGGTGCTCGTGGGAAGGCATCAGGATCGATCATGCGGACCGATGACAAACGACAGGCGGGGGCAATGGCGCGGGGGCGTATTTCCCGGCTTGCACTGGCGAGCGCGACACTGTTGATCGCCGGCTGCTCGGACAGCCTGCCGAGCCTGCCAAAACTCAATGATTTGAACCCGTTTGCTGAAAAGCAGCAGGCCCTGCCCGGTAAGCGCATCGCGGTGATCCCGGATGCCAGCGCCGTTGGCGCCGATCTTGCGCCCGCCGACAAGCCGATCATCATCTCTCCCTATTCCGGCAACGAACAGTGGACGCAGCCCGGCGGCACGGCGAATAACTCCCCGGGCCATCTCGCGATCGCCGCGTCGATCAAAACCGTGTGGACGGCGGATGCCGGCACCGGGTCCAGCAAATACGGCAAGATCAGCGCCAGCCCGATCGCCTTCGGCGGCAAAGTCTACACGCTCGATGCAGCCGGCACGGTGACGGCCTTTTCGACGTCCGGCGGAGGCCAAGCCTGGCGCGCGTCGTTGAAGCCCGAAGGCGAAAAGGTTGCTGAAAAAGGCTATGGTGGCGGCCTGGCGGCGGATGCCGGCAAGCTGTTTGCTGCAACCGGCTATGGCACCATCGTCGCGCTTGATCCAGGCAGCGGCAAGCAGTTGTGGACGAAAAGCATCGGCGTGCCGATCCGCACTTCGCCGACAGCGGCGGGCGGCCGCATCCTCGCGGTCACCATCGAAGGCGAAGTGGTGTGCCTCTCGACGGAAGATGGCTCGGAGAACTGGCGCTATCGCGGGCTCGATGAGAAGGCGAGCATCATCTCCAACGCCAGCCCGGCCATCGAGGGCAGCTTGGCCATCGTACCGTTCACCTCCGGCGAAGTGGTTGGCTTGAATTTAGCGACGGGCCAGCCGGTGTGGACCGAAAGCCTGTCGAAGACCCGCTCGGCGTCGTCGCTCACCTCGATGACAGACGCCGGCCGGCCGGTGATCGACAATGGCACGGTGTTCGCGGTCGGCCATGCGGGACGCATGATCGCGTCCTCGCTCAAGGGCCAGCGCCTGTGGCAGATTTCGGTGCCGGGCGTGCAGCAGCCGGTCGTCTCTGGCGACAGCGTCTTCGTGGTCGATACGCAGGGGCAGTTGATGGCGATTACACGCCGTGACGGCAAAATCCAGTGGACCATGAAGCTCAGCGGCAGCAACATCTGGTCGGGCCCGGTGCTGGGCGGCGGCAAACTCTGGCTGACGTCTGCGGCCGGGCAACTGGTGTCTGTCGAAGCCACCACCGGTAAGGTGGCCAGCACGCAGGATCTGGGACAACCCATCTACATTGCGCCGATCATCGCCGGCAGCCGCATGTTCATCCTGACTGACAAAGCCAAACTGATCGCGTTGAACTGACAGCGCGGTTGGCCATCGTCTACTCGATAAACAGCACTTGCACCTCACCATCAGCAACGTGATTGGTAAGTGTTGTCTCGCGTGCGGCACCGAACGTGCTGTTCAGTCCGCTGTGGCAGGTGAAGGCCTTGACCCCGGCTGGTACCTCGATCGCTACGCGATGCTGACCGATTGTGCCGCGTGCGGCCGCACCCGCATATAGGAGGTAGTGGACCCAACGCACGGTGACCGGTTCAGCCTGCGTTGCGCGCGCTGAAAGGTCTCGCGCAGCGGCGTCGCTGACACAATAGCGCTGCTGGAATGTGGCTGCCGCCTCGGCTGTCCACGGCGCAGACCCGGCGATGGGCTGGTAACTGATGGTCATGGTGCGCACTTGGCGGGCGGCGAAGGCCTGTTGCCAAAACAGCGTTGATTTCAGTGTCCAAACCGCCTCGAACTGGTCATCGGCCGGCCGCATCAGGCTGCGGGCAGACAATTCGGCCCTGGCAGCCTCTGGCAGTGCGGCAAGCCGCTCGCCAAGATCAGGATGCAGTGGGTAGAGCGGCAGATTGTGGCTCTTGAGCAGGGCCGTCTGGTCAATCAGACCCAGCGCCTGCGCCGATACTTGCACGAACATCTCGACGGTTTGCCCGTCCACGGTCGCCGCGAAGCCCACATAGTTGCTGGGGTTCTGCGGATCATAGGCTGGGTTATCGATCGCCGCGCCATCCAGCGCCAGGATATCGATATCTGGAAGCGCGAACGCCACTGTGGCGGTGCGTGCGTCGTCACCTGGGTTGCGCACGATCGACGTTGCCCGCACGCGATTGGGTGCGATGACGATGTCTTCCCGTTCCGTCACCAGCTGCGGCGGACCGATATACGTGAGGCCGCCGGCAGGCAGTTCGGCCGCTGGTTCAGACGCGACTGCCACGACCGCTGTACCAAGCGACCATAGCGCGGACAGCAGCACAGTGCGTGCCCAAGCTTCTCGCGTTCGCCAGGGCGGGCCCCGGAGCGTCAGGCCGATCATGCGCATCGTCAGACGTTCCGGCGCTGTTGTGTCAACCAGCCGCAGTATAGTCACGGCGGCGGCGCCGGTCACGGCAAATCGGGACCGTTGTCGAGCGTTACGCCGCCTTGGCGAGGCGCTTTTGCAGATCGAACACAGCCATCATGTAACCGACCCGATCCTCGACCGCTTCGGCGAGAATTGAGAAGTAGTTCGGCGTTTCGGGCAGGATCTCGCCGACCACCTCGCCGTATTCGAACTTGAGATCGGCCTCGTGCTTGCGGGCGATGGCCTGCATCTTGGAGTTTTCGGCCAGGCAGCTCATGTAGAGCTTGTGGATGCCGCGGTTGCGCGCGGACCTGATCACCCGGCCCATGAGCTCGGTGCCGAGACCATGATCCTGGTGGCCCTTCTCGACGGAGAATGCGGCTTCGGCGTCGGTGCCCCAGCGGTCGCCAAGTTTACGGAGTTCGGCGGCGGCGCGCACCTCTCCATCCTCAACGTAGGCAAAGACAATGCTGCCCATATCATGCATGCGGGCGGCATAGTCTTCGATGAAGCCATCGGCGACGGAGTGCGCAAAGCGCAACCTCCGGCTCTCTTTGTCGAGCCGCAGAAGATGGTCGCGAAAGGCCGCCGTTTCGTTGGGCTGCAGCTTGCGGATGGTGCCCGGCAGGGGCGTATGGTCGGTCATGCTCATTCTCCGCTTGGGCTCGTTGAGACGAGCTCTGCAATGGATTATGCGGAATGTAAGTGATCACGCTGCGCTGCACAATAGGTCCACGGCGTCACAGCCGCATAAGAAATAAGCATATGAAATTATTTCACTTAAATGACATTCTCTGGCGCCTGAACGGTTGGTGAACTGCCCGATTTTTCGGCAGCCGGCGCGTAGCTATGCCGCAGATGCGAAGGCCGGCGCGGCGGGCCAGAACATGCGGCCGGCGGCCGTCACGGCAGCCGGATCGCCGGTGGTCAGTAACCGCGGTGGCGCGGTTCTGCCTTGCGCACCCGCATAGTGCGGCCGGCGGCTCAGATAATCTTCGAAGCTGTCCGACACAACTTCAGGTTGCGATAGCAACCGGGTGAACGGTGCAAGATGCCGGCGGAACAGTGGTTCGACGAGAGGATAGTGGGTGCAACCGAGTATTGCGCGGTGGGGCGGCGTGCCGCCCGTTTGCGCCATCAGGCCAGCGACGGCCTGCTGCACCAGTGCCTCCAGTTCGGCTTCAGGGCGCGCCGCTTCGATGGCGCCGGCCAGCTCTGGGCAGGCCTGCTGCACAACGGTCGCCCGAGGACACCGTTTCCGGATTTCCTCTGGATAGACAAAGGAGGAAATGGTGCGGGTGGTGCCAAAAACAGCGATGACATCGGTATTATATTTCTGCGGGTACTGGGGGGCGTTGACCGCCCATGGCGTCTGCGTCGCCGCTTCCACGGTGGGTGCCACGATGCCCAGGACATTGTGTCCGCGCCACTCGGAGTGCGGCAGCCACTCCTGCTGCAAGGCGCGGGCGGCGACACAGGTGGCGGTGTTGCAGGCCAGCAGCACCAGCCGCGCGCCAGCGCGAAACAGCGTTTCGACGCCTGCGCGCGTCAGATCCACCACCTCGTCGGACGGGCGGTTGCCATAGGGTGCTTTGGCGTGGTCGCCGAGATACACGAAATCGATCGACGGGAACCGCGCGACCAGCGCACGGAACACTGTCAATCCGCCATGGCCTGAATCAAAAACCCCGATCATGCCGCGACCGATGCCACGCGTTCGCGGCACAGGCAAGGCAGGGGCGACCCCAGGGCGACCTAAGCGGGATGGAGCCGGGCACAAAAGGGGGGGTGTGTTGCGAAAGCGCGAAGTAGAGGCTGAAGCTGCCGTGGATTTTGGTGCGGGACAGTGGGCAGATCTGACGGTTTTGAGCCATCTCTGAAATCTTCGCCACCTGCATCTGCTCTCATGTTGTCATCCTCGGGACAAGCCCGAGGATGACAAATAGAGGGTGTGCCGAATATCTCCTCCTGGCCCAAACCGCTTTACGCCTGCTGCGTCGACCGCGGACGGTGCTGAGGCAGCGGCGGACGTGGTTTGCACGCAGAGTTGAAGCGCGCGCAATAAACCTTATTCACACCAATAAGTTGCTTTCTCAGCGACGTGTGAGATGCTGGTTTCACTCGCGGACCCGGGGTGGGTCTAGAACCGCTTTACTCCCGCGAGCGTGCTGTGAAATGAAATAAATCGTCTCGCCTGCGAGACGGCTGCGTGCATGTCGCGTCCACCGGTGTCGGAGAAGCGGCGCACGCCTCGCGGTGACACCTGATGCCCAGGTGACTGGCAAAGTTGAAATTCACCAGAGAAAAATAATCTCAGCACACAGAGCGCGGCTGCGGCCGTTGGGGTCGGATTTTGCGGCTGTGCGCAAAACGAGGCCTCGGGTTCACTCTAAAAGGTGAGCCCTCACAGGTGCGGCTGAAGTCGCGCTCTCCCCGGGATTTTTGGCCCGGGATTTTGGGGTGAAGACTGGCAGTGAAACGGTAAGGCGCACGCCTGGGCCGTTCGCTGTGCGTAGTGTTTGCATTTCATGGCCCCGCCGCTATCGTCACCGCAACGACCCCACGCCGGAGCCTCCCCCATGTCAGACGTCGTCACCCATGCGCGCCACGGCGCAGTCGCGGTCATCTCGATCAACTCGCCGCCGGTCAACGCCCTCAGCAATGCGGTCCGTGGCGGCGTCGGCAAGGCGCTCGCCGAAATCCGGGCTGAGGGCACGGCCAAAGCCGTGGTGCTGTGGTGCGACGGCCGCACGTTTGTTGCTGGCGCCGACATTACCGAATTCGGCAAGGCGCCTGTGGCGGCGATCCTGCCAGAGGTGATCAAAGCCATTGAAGATATGCCGATTCCCGTTGTGGCGGCGCTGCATGGGACGGCCCTGGGCGGCGGTCTCGAACTCGCGTTGGGCTGTCACTATCGCGTGGCGGCACCGGACGCAAAATGGGGATTGCCGGAAGTCAAACTCGGCCTCTTGCCGGGCGCTGGCGGCACGCAGCGGCTGCCGCGCGCGATCGGCCCCGAGCTGGCGTTGAGGGTGATCGTCACTGGCGCTCATCAATCAGCCAAGCTCGGCCACGAGACAGGATTGATCGCCGAGATCATCAGCGGCGACCTGAAGGCCGGCGCGATCGCGTTCGCCGAAAAGATGGCCGCGAAAGGTGGCGCACATCCACGCCTGCGCGACGACACGTCGAAGCTCGCCGCAGCACGCGCCGACCAGACGGCGTTTGACGCGACCGTCGCCGAGCTCCTCGCCAAGTCGCGCGGGCTCGAAGCGCCGGCCGTCTGCGCCGAAGCGGTGCGGATGTCGCTCGATACGCCGCTCGACGAAGCACTGACGAAAGAACGCGCACTCTTTATGAAACTTGTTGCTGGCGAGCAGTCAAAAGCACAGCGGCATCTGTTTTTTGCCGAACGCGAAGCAGGCCGCGTGCCGGGCGTTGGTTCCGACGTGAAGCCCCGTAAGATTGCATCGGCAGCCGTGCTTGGCGCCGGCACGATGGGCGGTGGCATTGCCATGTGCTTTGCGAGTGCGGGCATTCCTGTCACGCTCATCGAGCAGACCGACGAGAACCTCCAACGCGGCCTTAGCGTTATTCGCAAGAACTATGAGGCGAGTGCACGCCGCAGCGGCGGCGATGCGGCCAGTGTAGCATTGGGCGTCGATAAGATCATGGCGCTGATCACGCCGAAGGTCGGGCTGGACCATGCCAAGGACGCCGACATCGTCATCGAAGCGGTGTTCGAAGAAATGGCGCTGAAGAAGACGATTTTTGCGACCCTCGATAAAGTCTGCAAACCCGGCGCGGTGATCGCGTCCAACACATCGTATCTCGACATCGATGCGATGGCTGCCGTCACCAAACGCCCTGGCGATGTGCTGGGTATGCACTTCTTCTCGCCTGCCAATGTGATGAAGCTCCTGGAGATCGTGCGTGCCAAGGCTACCGCGCCTGACGCACTGGCGACGGCCATGGCGGTTGGGCGCAAGATCAGCAAAGTGCCGGTGGTCGTTGGCGTTTGCCACGGCTTCGTTGGCAATCGCATGCTGTCGCAGCGTTCCAAGCAAGGTGAATTGCTGCTGCTCGAAGGCGCGCTCCCCCATGAAGTGGACGCCGTTGTCACCGGCTTCGGCTTCCCCATGGGGCCATTCGCGATGGGCGATTTGGCGGGTCTCGATGTCGGCTGGCGCTCGCGCAAGGATCGCGGCGTGCGCGCCGAGATCGCCGACACCATCGCCGAAGCCGGCCGCTACGGACAAAAGACGCAGAAGGGCTTTTATCGCTATGAAGACGGGCGCCGGGCGCCGATCCGCGATCCCGAAGTCGAAGCGATTATCGTTGCGGCATCGAAGAAGCTTGGCGTTACGCGCCGGCACATCTCAAGCGACGAAATCCTCGGCCGCATGATCTATCCGATGATCAACGAAGGGGCGCGCATTCTTGACGAAGGCATCGCGGCGCGCCCGGGCGACATCGATATCGTATGGATTAATGGCTACGGTTTCCCCATCGCCAAGGGCGGCCCCATGCATTGGGCCGACACGGTCGGTCTCGCAAAAATCCGCGACGATCTGGCCGCCTATGCCAAGCGCACCAATGATCCGACGCTGGAACCGGCACCGCTGCTCGTCAAGCTGGCAGCTGAGGGCAAGGGCTTTGCGTCCCTCGCGCAGGGGAAAGCATGATGGGCGAACACACCGTCCAGGACCGATCACGAGGCACTCTCATGCGCGCAGTTTTGGCGTCACTTTGCTTGGCCGTCACGATGGCGATCGCGCCTGCTGCAGGCCAGATCATCAGCGTGCCCAACGACGACGCAGCCATGGAAGCGGCCATTGCCAAAGCGCAGGCCAGTCTGCCGGTGTTCTGGGATACGATCGCGAAGCCACAACCGGGCGACGACCGGTTTGCGGTCAAAATCAAGTATGCGACTGGCGCGAAAACGGGCGAACACATCTGGGCCAACGACGTGCAGCGCGCAGGCGCCAACGTTACGGCAACGATCTCCAACACACCACGCGACATTCCCAACCTCAAGAAGGGCCAGCGCGTGACTGTGCCGCTTGATCGGGTCACCGACTGGATGTTCTTCCGCAACGACAAAATTCATGGCGCGCAGACGTTGCGCGTGCTGCTGCCGCGCATGCCGCCGGAGCAAGCCGCCGATTGGAAATCCAAGCTCGCGCCAGAGTGAGCTGGCCGACACAGTCGCGGGACGAAACTCAAAGGACAGCGCCACAGATGACACCTGCTTCGCCCTCGATTGTCGAAACCCGTTGGTGGTGGGTACGGCATGCGCCGGTGCCGGATGGCGGTCGCATCTATGGCCAGCGCGATCTCGATTGCGATTGCTCCGACGATAAAGTTTTTCGAGCGGTTGCGGCGCGTTTGCCTGCCAATGCGGTGTGGGTGACGAGTGCGCTCAAGCGCGCGAAGCAGACGGCGGCGGCGATCCATGCTGCATCTGCCGGCAAGCATGCGCCAGCGGAGGTGCCTGCGCATGCGACCTTCAACGAACAGCATCTGGGTGAGTGGCAAGGTCAGGACCGCAACGCCTTTCGCAAGACGCAGGGCATTACGGCGATGGACTTCTGGTTGACGAAGGGGGACGCCAAGGCTCCGGGCGGCGAGAGTTTTCCCGACCTGTTCAATCGCGTCGTGCCGGTGATCAACGATCTCAATTCGGCCCATGCGGGTCGCGATATCGTCACCGTGACGCACGGTGGCACGATCCGGGCGGCGCTTGGCCACGCGCTCGGTGGGCCGCCGACGGTCGCGCACGCGTTCACCATCGATAACTGCTCAATTTCAATCATTGAGCATTTGCGGGACACAACGAAGCCAGGGTCAGGCGTGTGGCGTCTGGGCGGCGTCAATCTCAGACCCTGGCTGGCAGAGGCTGGACGTTGACGTGTCACCGGCAGCCACTAGGGTCGTTCCGCTCTCGTTAGAACCGAGGAACGACCCTAGCTCTTTGTTTTGTCGTGCTTCTTTCGGGAAAACCGCTGCACACTTTCCCCGGAAGCACTCTAGCGCGCATACAGAAAAGCCGCGTGCAGGGCTGCACGCGGCTTGGATGATCAGACGCTCATGGCGTTCAGGACTATGGACCTCAGGTGCCGGTTCCGCGGCCAACACCGAAGCGCGCCCAGAAATCGAGCGTCGCGTTGTTCATCACCGACATCATGCGCCAAGGCGCTGTCGCGGCGGCTTTGAAATGATCGTTGTTTTGCGTGTGAGCCTGCATGGGCACCGACTCCAGTCCTTCGCCGGTAACGGGGATAACGGCGGGCAAAGTGCGCTCGATGACATCAAGACCGTGCTCCGCCAGACGGGTGGCGAACTCGACCGGCGTCACATTCGGCACCGTCACCGTTGCGAAGGCTGGCTCTTCGCCGCCAATCCAATCGCCGTTGTCGACGACATCGGCCATGGACGCGGACGAAGACGGCCGCGATTGCATGATCCGAGCGACGATGGGCTTACCCTTCGTGCGTGGATCGAAGCGGCGGAGAAACGTCGCCATCCGCGGCGCGATCTCGGTGCGGAAGCGGGTGCCGTTGAAGACACCGTAGTGGCCCACTTTCGGACACTCGTAGTGCACCTTGTTGGCTGCTGGGATCGACGAACACAAATCGATGGCCGCGCTGCACTGGCCTTTGCCCGTGATATCGTCATTCTGTCCTTCAACGGTCATCAACGCGACGCGTTTGATGGCCGTGAGGTCGATCCGGCGGCCGCGATAGCGCATCTCGCCTTTGGGCAAATGATGCTCGACGAACACGGTCTCGATGGTCTGCATATAAAATTCTTCCGTCAGGTCCATCACGGCCAGATATTCGTCATAGAACTCACGGTGCTTCTCGGCGCCGTCGCCATCGCCATGCACGAGGTGCAGGAACAGATCCTTGTGCGCATTGACATGACGGTCGAGGTTCATGGTCATGAACCCGGTCAGCTGCAGGAAACCCGGATAGACCTTGCGGCCATAACCCTGCGCCGGCCACGGCACCGTCGAGATGACGTTATTGCGGAACCACTCGGTGCCTTTTTCCTCGGCCAGGCGATTGACAGCCGTCGGGCTGCGGCGTGTGTCGACCGGGCCGCCCGCAAGCATGAGCGCATGGGGGACGTTGGGATCGCCAGCAGCTTCCATGGCTGCGATCGCCGCCAAGACAGGCACCGATGGCTGGCAGACGGCAAACACACTGACGTCGCCGCGGAAATGACGGAAGATATCGCAGATCGTATCGATGTAGTCGTCGAGATCAAAAGCGCCAGCGGTGACCGGCACGTCGCTCGCGTTCTGCCAGTCGGTGATATAAACGTCATGGTCGGGCAAAAACGTTTCGACCGTGCCGCGCAGCAGGGTTGCGTAGTGGCCGGACATGGGCGCCACCAGCAGCAATTTTGGTTGATCG
Organism: uncultured Alphaproteobacteria bacterium; assembly: GCA_963847145.1. Lineage (GTDB taxonomy): Bacteria > Pseudomonadota > Alphaproteobacteria > Rhizobiales > Hyphomicrobiaceae > JABFRJ01. The sequence goes on along the minus strand of CAWJYN010000004.1, from coordinate 167,327 downwards.
CGCGCCGGGCCGTTGGCGGGCTCCGATTTGCGGAAGTGGACCAGCTTGCAGAACGGACGCTGCCAAACGACCTCCTCGGTCACCGTTGCGTGGCCACCCTCGACTTCAATGGACGGGAGATCAAACAACGGCTTGTCATACCGGCGCGTGGTCCGTTCGAACACTTCGCAATAGGCCGCTGCACTGCGGCCGACCGGCGTGTGGGTCAACGGATTGAGTGGATTTCGAAAAAACATGCGATAGCCGTCGGCGGCGGCGCGGGCCGGCTTTACAGCTGCATGGCCTGCGACATACCAGTGATAAAGCAAGGCAGAACTCCTTGGATCCCGGTTCATCGGTCCGATGACAGTCCCGATAGCAGCGCCCGCCCGTTTTGTGCAGGGCAGCATGCTATCCGGCGTCACGTTCACAACTCTAGCAGACAGTCCTCACGAAGAGGGTTCACTAAGAGTGGCGTGATTCGCGTATCATCAGAAGTGGTTAATGCAAGTTTTCAAGATGGCACCCCGTCGCCATCCTTCCCCCAAAAACAGTCACGCAAGATGCCAGACTGTGTTTTGCACATGAATTTCATGCACCTAACGCTACCGCACTGCAGCAGGTCCGTATGTGATATTTCGACAACGGCGGTGTTGAAATGAAGGCACGCCGTTGCCGGACCCAAATTCGGCTGCTTTGAAATACCTGGAGAATCCGCAATTGCGCGCCTTGGGTGAAATTGTTGTTCCCAATACACGCCGACTGCGGCTGCAACGGCGTGCCCTCAAACGGCTCGGGTCTGCCGACAACTCAGAAGCAAACAGAACGGTTCGACCTGCGCACGCCGGACACGGTTGCCGTTCAGCGCGCACAAAACAGCTGCAACATTTTTGCCGCCACAGCGGCCGATTCTATATGACTGTGCTCGGGACACCCGCGATTTCGGCGCAGGCGGTTGTCGGGCATGGCGCGCCGAAGGCAAAAACCGTGTCCTACGCTTCGACAAAAGCAACGACCCGCGCGCAGAGCGACGAGCACCGCACCACACTCGGCGACGGCGGCTTGCGTTTACAAACGTCTGTCAGACTGCGGTGGTTTGCCGTCGCCGGGCAGTTGCTGGCGGTCACTTTGGTGCACTTCGGCCTTGGCTTCCCCGTGCCATTGAGCGCCTGCATCGCCGCGATCGCGCTATCAACCTGGGTCAACATTTTCCTGCGTCTCGCCTACCCGACGCCCTATCGTCTGCCGACCCGGCTCGCGACAACACTGCTGGCCTACGACGCGCTCCAACTGGCCGCGCTGCTCTATCTAACCGGCGGCATCGACAATCCGTTTGTCTTCTTGCTGGTGGCGCCAGTGACAGTGTCAGCAGCGACACTGCCGCCGTTCTCGACTGTCTTGCTCGGTACGCTGGCGGGCACAGCGTGCTTGGCCCTGACACAGCTCCATTTGCCTCTGCCTTGGCTACTTGGCATGCCGTTCGAACTGCCGCGCGTTTATCGTTGGGGCATCGTCGTAAGTGTGCTCGCAAGCATGGTTTTTTTGGCGCTTTACGCGTTCCGGCTTGCAAAGGAGTCCCGCCAGATGTCGGCCGCCCTGGCGGCAACCGAGAGCATTTTGGCGCGCGAACAGCAGTTGCACGCGCTCGACGGTTTGGCTGCTGCGGCAGCCCACGAGCTTGGCACGCCGCTCGCGACCATCACCGTGATCGCCAAGGAACTGGGCCGCACCGTGCCGGCCGACAGTGCAATGGCCGAAGACTTTGCGCTGCTGCAGTCGCAGGCTGTCCGCTGCCGCGAAATTCTACAAAAGCTCACGCGCAGCCCGAGCGAAAAGGATCCCTTTCACGGTCACGTCACCGTCATGCAGATGGTCGAAGAGGCAGCTCAGCCTTATCTCAATCTTAAGAGCCGGGTTGTCATCGCCGCGCAGCTACCAGGAACGCAGGACGATACAGCCGATGCCGTTGGTCTGTCCGAGCCACTCGGCGAGCGGCGGCCGGGCGTCATCTACGGGATCGGCAATTTGATCGAGAACGCGATCGATTTTGCCAAGTCTGAGGTCCAGGTGACCGGGCGCTGGAACGAGCGCGAGGTGGTCGTTACGGTCTCGGACGACGGCCCCGGCTTCCGGCCGGAAGTCATGGACACGCTGGGCGATCCCTTCGTCACGACGCGGTCGTCGCGGTCACGGGCGGCCAAGGAGGCGGGTGCTGCGGCCGGCCTCGGCCTTGGCTTCTTCATTGCCAAGACGCTGCTGGAACGCTCCGGCGCACGCCTCGCTCTCGACAATCGTGAAAAGCCAGAAACGGGGGCTGTTGTGACCATTGTCTGGCCGCGCACCGCTTTCGAGGCACCGGCGGCTGGATGGCGCATTAAAAAGCCGACGCCGGCGGGCCTGCCCCCACCCCCGGCGTGATGTCTGCGATGTGATGGCAGACCGCATTTTTTGGTCTATGGTGGTGATCAAATAGGAGATGCGACCGATGTCCGAGGATCTGACCTTCAAGCCCGATGAGCTGCCGGCCGACCGGTCGCTGGTCATCGTTGACGACGACAAGGCCTTCTTGCAGCGCCTCGGCCGCGCCATGGAGCAACGCGGCTTCGAGGTGCGCATGGGGGCATCGGTCGCCGAAGGCATCGAATTGATGCGGCAGAAGCCACCGGCCTTCGCGGTGGTCGATCTGAGACTTGATGATGGTTCGGGCCTTGATGTGCTAGCGGAGCTGGCGCGGTTGAAGCCAGATGCGCGCTCGATCGTCCTGACGGGCTACGGGAACTTCGCCACTGCAGTGTCTGCCGTAAAACTTGGTGCCGTTGACTATCTCGCCAAGCCAGCCGATGCCGATGAAGTCACCGATGCGTTGCTCGCACCATCCGACGAACGCGCGCCGCCACCGGAAAATCCGATGAGTGCCGATCGCGTCCGTTGGGAACACATCCAGCGCGTCTACGAACTGTGCGACCGTAACGTCAGTGAAACAGCGCGCCGTCTGAATATGCATCGCCGCACGCTGCAGCGCATTCTCGCCAAGCGCGCGCCGAAATAGGCGCGGCAGGATCGCATTACCCTGCTGCGCCGCGCACTGCTGTTGCGGTCAATCGGGGTGAGCCTCTGCGTTCGGCTTCGGCGGTCTTGATCAATCCCATCAATCGCGTTGTTATCGGCGTGCCGACGGCGTGCGGCGTTGCCAGCGCCAGAATAGCGCCTTGGAGATGATCGATCTCGGTGGTGCGGTGCCGTTCAAGGTCTTCCCACATCGATGAGCGCGCGCCCGGATCGATGGCCAGCATCCGCGCTGCAACGATTTTGAAGATCCAATCTGGCAGCCGCAGTACGTGCGGGATCACATTTGGCCGCACGGCGCCGACTTGTGCTGGCGAGATGCTCGCAAGCTTGAGAACTGCAAGCGCCTCAGCAATCTGATCGGCCAACAGCAATCGCCACGGCCGGCTCGCCAACTGCTGCTGCAGCGGCAAGCCTGACAGCGCATTCAACGCATTGTTGAGATTGAGCAGCAGCTTTCCCCAAGCGACGGCGCGCATATCGGCCTTGGCGGCAACTTCGAGACCCGGAACATCGAGCTGAACGCGGAGGGCATCATATCCTTCCGGCATGTAGACGCCGCCGCTGGTCGCCCGATGCACAATCAGTGGCTTCTGCTGATCTGCGTCATCAAGCACCGTGTTGAACATCACGACACCAGGCAGCGCGGGCCTGGGCGCCACGATCGGTCCGAGCACCTCCTCGTTGCCGATCCCGTTCTGCAAACTGAGAACGATGGCCGAAGACGGCGCGTGCGCGGCAATCTCGCGGCCCATACCCTCGGTGTCGCCGCGCTTCACACAGACGAGCACAAGGCCTGCGTCCGCTAGCGCAGCCGCCGCGTCCGTCTCTAGCCGCAGGCGCGCTGGCGCGACTACACGATTTCTGCTGTCCAGATCACTGACGCGAATGCCGTAGGCCCCAAGGTGTGCAGCGCGCGCTGGACGCACCAGCCAAGCGACCGAGCGGCCTGCGTCTGCCAACACGGCGCCAACGTAACAGCCGATGCTGCCTGCCCCGGCGATGACAATCTTGTCACGCACAGTGTCACCCCGCGACGGCAGCGTCGCATTTTGCGGTCAAGCGTGCGGTGCGGTCATCATCGAGACGGTCGAGCGGCGGACGCATGCGCATCCAGCCGCGATCCTTGGTGCGATGCGCGATCATCGCCTTGATGGCTGGCAACACCGGATAGCTAACAATGACATCGACCATGGCCTTAATGACCGGATCGTCCTTGCCTTCATAAACCAGCGGACGCAAGCGCTTGGCTTCTATGTTGGCCAAGCCGCAAATCGCACCCTGACCGCCTTTGCGCACGATGTGCGCCAGATCGCGTTCATCGCCAATCAAGATGGCGAGATCGCCGTGCTTGGCCACCAAGGCTTCCGAATGTGCCCGATCACCCGACGAATCCTTGACGCCGCGCACCACCTTCGGGAACGCGATTTTGAGACGTCCGATCAGATCGAGTGACAACGGCACGGCTGTCTGGCCGGGCAAATGATAGAGAATTACGTCACGCGCCGCGTCGCCCAAGCTCGCGAACAGCTCAGCGTGCCACGCGAACAGCCCCTCGTCGCTCAGGTTCTTGAAAAAGAAGGGTGGTGCCAACAGCAGATGCCGGGCGCCAGCCTTCAATGCTTGACGGCACTGTTGTGCCGCATCGCCAACGGACGAGGCCATGATGCCGACGCCGACCTCGCGCCCCATGTCGAAGCCGGCCGACTTGAACGCTGCAAGCGTCTTTACGCGCTCTTCAAAGCTGACAGAAAAACCTTCGCCCGTTGTGCCGAACACGGTGACGCTATCGCAGCCGTCCGTTCGCACACGCCGCGCATGCGCAACGAGGCGCTGTATATCGATCGCACCCAAGTCATCGAAAGGCGTGGAGATGGCACAGCTCAGGCCGAAACGGGCTTTGGACATAGTGGTCTCATCAGTTGCAATTGCGACGTCACAGTTGAGCGCTCGGTACTTTTTACCCGTCCTTCAAACCACCAGCAGAAAGGCCGGCGACAATCTCGCGTTGGGCGATCACTGTCACCAACAGCACCGGCAGCGTGACAAGCAGCGCAGCCGCTGCGAGCGGCCCCCATGACAGTTGTTCGAACGTCAGCATGTTATACACGGCTGACGGCAGTGTACGCGTATTTTTGCCACCGAGCACTACCGAGAAAATGAAGTTGTTCCACGAGAAAATGAAAGCCAAAATTCCGCCAACGACGATGCCAGGCCGCGCCAGCGGCAACGCGATGTAGCGAAAGCTCTGCCAGCTCGTTGCACCATCGACCAGCGCGGCGTCCTCCAGCTCCTGCGGCACACCCTCGAAGTAGCCGATCATGATCCACACGATGATGGGGATGGTGATCACGAGATGGGTGATAATCAGCGCCCAGATTGTGCCGACCAGCCCCAGCACCTGAAACAGCAGAAACAACGGGATCAGATACGACAGAGCCGGTGTCATGCGCGCGATTAGAATCAGGATTGCTGTGCGGTGCGCCTTGGCTCGCGCGATGCCATAGCCAGCTGGAACGCCGACCAGCAGCCCCACGAGTACCGCGCCGCCCGTTACCAGCACAGAGTTCCAGAAGTACTGCATCATCTTGTTTCTGTCGAACACATCGATGTAGTTCTCGAGTGTCGGCGGCTTGGGAATAAACACCGGCGGAAACGCGATGTTATCGATGTCGTTCTTGAGCGACAGCGACAGCATCCACAGGAACACCAGGATTGCCGGCGACACCAGGAAGACAACCGAAATCCAGAGGCCGATCCGCGCGCCGAGAGTCCGCCCCCCGACAGTGGCGCCAAACATCGATTGGGAAACGAGGGGATCAGCCATGGGTCACGTCAACCACTTCGATTTCTGCCTGACATATAGCAGCAGCAATGACAGCGCGATGATGATCACAAAGAAAATCACAACAACGGCCGACGCATAGCCGATGTTGTAAAACTGAAACGCTTGCAGATAGAGAAAATAGTTAAGCGTTTCAGACGCCGTGCCCGGGCCACCCTGGCTGATCACCGCAATCGTATCGAACACCTTCAGACTATCGATGGTGCGGATCACCAGCGCGATCATCACATAAGGCAGGATCAGCGGCCACGTGATGAAGCGGAACATCTGCCAGTTTGTTGCACCATCGATGAGCGCGCTGTCATAGGGGTCGGTCGGTAAGGCTGCGAGCCCGCCCAGCACGATCAGCATCACCAGCGGCGTCCAGTGCCAGACCTCGACCATGACCAGCGTGGGGATAACCGTATTCGGATGGTAAACCCACAATTGCGGTGGGATCCCGACCAGTGACAAGAGGTAGTTCAGTACACCCAGCTGTGGGTGGAACATCATCGTCCACACCAGCGCGACCGCTACCGGCGTCGCCATCATCGGCATCACAAAGATCGTTCTCAGCACGCCTCGGAACGGAAAGTTGCGATGAAACATCAGCGCCGCCCAAATGCCCAGGACGATCGGAATAATCACCGCCAGCGCCGTGAACCAGAACGTTCGCACGAGCGACTCGAGGAACCTGTCATCCGTCGCGAGCTTGATGTAGTTGGCAAGGCCGACGAACTTATGGTCGCCGCCGACCTTCCAATCGTGCAAACTCATCCACAGCGTGAACAGCCACGGAAATACAATCACTGAACCGATCAACGCCGTTCCCGGCAGCGCAAACGCCCAATAGTGGCGCGCAAATGTGTAGACTTTCTTCGGCTTATTCGGCTCAGTTGTGGCGTCTGCAGCAGACGCGACCGTGTTGACTGTATCGCTCATCGTGCGGCACCAGCGACGAGGCGTGGGTGAGCCCTGGTCATCAACCCTTCGCCACCTTTGCGCGCTCTTCAGCAACAAGTTCTTTCTTCGACAGCTTGCCGACCGCCGTGCGCGGCAACACTGCACGGAACTCAAGGTGCGCTGGCTGCTCGTACTTTGAGATCTTGTCGGCGAGGAAAACCTTCAGTTCGTCCAGTGTGAACTCCGCCGCGCCGGGCTTGAGCATGACGAACGCCTTCGCCGCCTCGCCGCGGTACACATCGGCTACGCCAATCACGATCACTTCACCGACCGCTGGATGTTCGTACATAGCTTCCTCAATATGGCGCGGATAGACATTGAATCCGCCGGAAATGATCATGTCCTTCTTGCGGTCGACGATTTCGAAAAATCCGTCCGCATCCATCTTGCCCATGTCGCCGGTCAGTAGATAGCCGTCGGCAAAGGCCTTCGCGTTTTCTTCGGGCCGGTTGTGATAGCCGGCGATGACGTTTGGCCCTTTGATACGAATTTCTCCAACCTCGCCGACGCTGAGTATCTTCGTCGGATCGTCCAGCGCGACGATGTCCAAGAGGATGCCTGGCATTGGGACGCCGATGGTGCCGAACCGCAGAGTCCCATGGGTCGGAATGTTGGTTCCGGCCGGCGCGGTCTCCGTCATCCCCCAGCCGCCGCCGAGCGGCAGGCCCGTCAGCTTCTTGATCTTTTGTTCAATCTCGACGGGGCATGGCGCACCGCCTGACGCAATACGCTTCAGCGACGACAGATCGCGGGTCTCGATGCCTGGATGATTGGCAATGGCGATCCACATGGTCGGCACGCCCGGGAACATCGTGGCCCGGTACCTTTCAATGTCGGAAACGACCGCTTCCGTTTCGAAGCGCGGGTGCAAGATCAGCTCGTATCCCGCCGTGATCATGGTCAGCACGACCGCAGACAGTGCATAAATATGGAACAACGGCAGCACTACGATCGATTTGCCATTCTCCGCCTCAAAATGCCCCTGGGGGGTGCCCCAGACGCGATAGATCTCGGTTGCCGCATAGAGATTGCCGTGTGTTAGCAGTGCCGCCTTGGGAAGGCCCGTCGTGCCGCCGGTGTATTGCAACAGCGCCACGTCGTCGGCGTTGATGGCCGGGTAGTCTGCTGCCGCGAGCGGCGTCGCATCGAGCAAACCCGCCGCCGATACCAGTCGATCGCCGGCCAGCATCCGCGGCGCGGTTTCGCCGACGCGCCAGTAAGCATCCTCACCGACAATCACTTTATCAATCAGCCCCGCAGCGCCGAGCCCGGCGGCCAACTTCTGGCCGGCACCAGCCATAGCACCCACATCCGTCGTCACCACTGTGCGCGCGCCTGTATCCTTGAGTTTGTGAACAATCTCGCGCTCTGCATCGAGCGGCGAGATGTGCACTATGCGCGCGCCCAACTTCAGGCCCGCAAAGAACAATAAGGGATGCCAAGGAGTGTTCGGCAAAAATAGCGCCAACGGTTTGCCAGGACCGACACCGAGTGCCCGCAAGCCAGCCGCGGCCCGGTCGACCAGCGCGCCGAAAGCGGTATATGTCAGCGTTCGCGTCCCATACGTCAGCATCGGCCGAGGCCCGTAGGTCGCGATCGCATCCGTCAGCAGTGTGCTCAACGTTCCGACCCGAAGTGGCGCATCCCATGTCACACCGGGTGGGTAACTTTTTTCCCAAGGATACGGCCGGGTCATCGTTGGATGCTTCGGCGCGGCGTGATGCATCATGCACACTCTCCCGGAATTGGATCGCAGGCTTGTATTCGCCCGCGTTTCCGGGAAAGCTAGGCTGTGCGCCAGGGTCGGCGCAAGCACCTTTTCGGCACGCGCGCGCGCGTCGGCCGCGGATCCGGCACGAGGAACCCTTTCCAATGGCTCAGCACACGCCTTTTGACCTCACCGGCCAAGTCGCCGTGGTCACGGGATCATCCCGCGGGATCGGCCGCTCGATCGCGGAGACCATCGCGCAGATGGGAGCCAAAGTGGTCGTCTCAAGCCGCAAAGCGGAGGCGTGCGAAGACGTTGCGACGGGCATACGAAAGGCCGGTGGCGAGGCAACCGTCATCCCAGCCAACGTTTCTAAGAAGGCCGATGTCGAGGCGCTGGTTGCCAAAGCCGTGGAGACGTATGGCCGACTCGACATCATGGTGGCCAATGCGGCCGTCTCGCCCTACTTTGGGCCAATGATGGGGCTGGATGACGAGGCCTTCGACAAGACCATCAACACCAACGTCCGCTCGGCCTTGTGGCTCGCGCGCTTGGCACATCCGCACATGAAGAAACAGGGTGCAGGCTCCGTTATCATTGTCTCGTCCATCGCCGGCCTCCGCCATGGTGCCAACATCGGCATGTACGGAATCTCCAAAGCCGCCGATTTCAGCCTTGCGCGCTCGCTCGCCGCCGAATGGGGGCCCGACAACATCCGCGTCAATTGCATCGCGCCAGGACTCGTCAAAACCGATATGGCCCGTGCACTTTGGGAAGACGACAAACGCCGAAAAGCCGTCGAAGCCACCACGCCCTTGCGCCGGCTCGGCAACGTCGAAGACATCGCCGGCTGTGCCGCGTTCCTCGCTTCGCGCGCCTCAGCCTACGTCACCGGCCAAGTCATCGTCGCCGACGGTGGCGTGACAATCGTCTGAGTGCACAACGAGTAAGGCGGACGATGATGATGGATGATGATCAGGAAGCCCGCATCAGGTCTGGCAAAGCGCTGTTTGAATCCATGGGTGGCTATCATGTCACTGGGTGGGATGCCGCGAGGAAAGAAGTGACGTCTGCCTTCACGGTTCGCCGCGAGTACTGCCACACCAACGGCACCATCGCCCAAGGTGGTTTCATCACCGCCTGGCTCGACGCCGCCATGGCGCATGCCGTGCTCCACGACAGCGATCATACCCTCAACGTCGCCAGCCTGGAGATCAAAGTCAGTTTTCTTGAGCGCGTCGGCCCGGGCGATGGTATTGCCGTCGGCCGCGTGATCCGCCGTGGCAAGCGCGTGGCCTTCATGGAGGGCGATCTCTTCAACGCCGAAGGCAAGCTTGCAGCGCAGGCCACGTCCACCGGCATGCTCGTGCCGGCGATGCCGCAAGCAGCACTGCTCAAAACACGATGACGCGGCTGGCAAGTGCATCAAGAGCACGACATAAGAGCGCTGAACGGCACTTGAGCCACGCGCTGTGAACTTCACCATCATCATTCCGACGCTGAACGCCGCAACGGAACTTGACCGCTGCTTGAAGGCTGTTGCGGGTCACGCCGACCTGCTGATTGCCGATGGCGGTTCGACTGACGCCACCTGCGCACGTGCCGCGACCTTCGGCGCAACCGTGATTTCAGCGTCGCGCGGCCGCGGCACTCAATTGCGCGCCGGGGCTGCCGCCGCTCGCACGGATTGGATGCTTTTTCTCCATGCCGACACGATCCTCGATGCGAGCTGGCGCGACGAAGTGAACGCTCACATGCGGCGCGGTCTCGCGGAAACGGCTGCCGTGTTTCAATTTGCACTCGACCACCCGTCGCCGGCCGCCCGGCGGCTCGAACGGCTCGTGGCATTGCGCGGCCGTGCCCTAGGGCTTCCATATGGGGATCAGGGACTTCTCATTCATCGCGCCTTGTACGACCAGATTGGCGGCTACACAGATATCCCGCTGATGGAGGACGTCGACATCGTCCGCCGCATCGGAAAGCGGCGGCTAACCGTGCTTGACGCGCGCGCCACTACGTCCGCGGTGCGCTGGCAGCAGTCTGGTTGGCTCTGGCGCAGCGCCCGCAATCTGATTTGCCTTGGCCTCTACTTCGCCGGCGTGTCTCCGGCGACACTGGTCAAGTTCTACGGGCGATAAGGTGGCCACTGTACCCAACCACGATTGAACTTATGTTCTACCGCCTCGTCATGCTGCCACGTCATGCACCTCTAGACCAAGATCTTGACCGGCATGTAACATCGTTCGCTCCGCAAGCGCAGTAATCGTGAGCAACGGATTGCAACCAAGCGATCGCGGAATAGTGGCGCCGTCGATCACATACAAGCCGGTGAACACGGCCGTACTTCCAAGGCCTGGCGTTGCATCGAACACGCGCGACTTGTGATCAACGACGCCGGCGCGGCGATCTGAAGCCATTGAGGCTCCACCGAGAGGATGCGCGGTTGCTGGCTGGTGTCCCATCACTGTCCCGGCCAGCGGGTTTTTCACATACGAGCCGCCAACCGAGGAGACCAGTTTTTGCAGTGTCGCATCGAGACGTTGGTAGACTGGTTGATCCTTAGCACCTGGCCAAACCAATCGCAGCACATCATCCTCCAAGGAAAACCGGCCCGATGCGTCATCATGGGAAACCGCAAAAAACGTTTGCAGGCTCGCAAATGGGCCGTTGTAGATACCCGAAACGAGCGATTGCAGCGCGCCGAACAAGCGGCCATTTGGCACGAAGAGCACAGGCAGCATTGGTGCGAGCGCCGACGGTACGACGCCTTCCTGTATGATGAGTTCTCGCGATAAATCGCTGGCGTCGCGGATTTCAATCTGGCCTGATACCGCTGCGCCGATTTCCAACCCTGGCACCTTGGATGGGTGACCGACTGCAACGCTGCCTACCGGAATTTTGGCACCGTAGCCAAAGGCGATGATATCTCCATTGGCTGAAAACCGGTGGCCGAGCTGGTCTGACAACTGCAGCCCGCGCTCGCGCGACCGCAACAGGATTTCTGTTGAACCCAACGAACCAGCAGCCAGAACTACAATGTCTGCGGCGACCGCCACCTCCGCCGCATTGTCATGTCCATCACCGGTGTTGACCAGAACAACCGTCCAACCACCGCCCAGACGTTTCGCAACATGACGGACCTGCGCCCGTGTGAAGATTTCTGCGCCATGCCGTTTTGCCTCGGGCAGATAGGTCGTCGCCACTGTATTCTTCGCGCCGACATTGCAGCCACCACAGCAGTCGCCGCAGTTTGTACAGGCGGCTTGCGAGACCCCCGCGGGATTGACCGTGTCCTCGAAACTAACCGTTACCTCGGGGGTAACCGGCGGCACGCCCAGCGCCACACCTGCCGCTTCCAGCGCCTTGAACTTCGTCATCTGACGCGCCCGTGGCCCCACCATGGGCCGTAACCAGCGCCGTGCCCGCGCAAAACCCACGTCTAACAAGCCGTCTTGCCGGATCTGCCCAGGCCAAGCGTCGTCGGTGAACACCCTTACGTCGGGTCGCAGTGCGACGCCCGCATTGATGAGCGAACCGCCGCCCAGGCCGCAGCCGGCAAGCACGTGCATGTCATCGCCGAGGCGGACATCGTAGAGCGCGGAAGGGCTTCCGAGATTGATGCGCGTACCGCGCACCTGCATCTCTTTGCGGAGATCGGGAAAACGTCCCGGAAACTCACCCGCGAGAAACTCGCGCCCACGTTCGAGAACGCAAACAGACTTTCCTGCGCGCGAAAAGCGAGCTGCGGCGACACCGCCACCGTAGCCCGAGCCGACGACAACAACATCGTAGCGCGACTTGATCGTACTTAGATCGGATGCGAGACGCGGCTGCATCATGGGGATCCGGCAAGAGCGCGCGAAGAAGCTCGCTTTACGCTGCCAGCGCCGCAAGGCGGACAGGCCGCACCCCACGAGATGTCGATACGGCCGGTCGAATGCATTGTCAGACTTGTCCCCTCACGTACCAATCAGCGGGGCACTCAAACCATGACCGCAGACTGACTTGCAAGGGGGCTATAAACTCTCGTTTAGGCGTGCCCCGGTTGGCCGCGAGCGGCGATCTTGGCCATGCGTGTTTGCAAGAGACTACGATCTGCCGAGGGCGCAACCCCTGCCTCTAGGCTGCTCTCGCTGATTGGTTTCCGCCGGATCGGCGGCCTTGCCTTGGCCGCGGCGGCGATACTTTCCAGAACATCAAGGCGATCGTGTTGTACCTGGCCGTGTGGCATGGCGGCCGACGCGACTGGAACGCTTGTTGTTGCCAGATCCGGCGCGGCGGCGGCGACAACACCCGGTACGTCCCGCACAGGCACTTCCGGTTTTGCAAACGCGCCGCGGCGCCAGCTCCGCGCCAACCACAAGGCCGGCCGCTCGATCAACTCCCACGACAGGAAGGCCAACAGGATTGTGATCCCGACAGTCGCAGCCAGCAGTGATACCATGTTGATGCCCGGCCACATTTGCAGAATGCCCTGCGTTACCGGAAACGAATAGATGTAGACACCATAGGAATAGTCATTGCTATTCGCGAACGCGCGCAGCTTGCCGAATTGGAGCGTGGCCAACCACAGCAACCCGTAACCCAAGAAGATCGCCGAGGTGATTTCGGCCATGTCGGTGCCCCAGGCCACAACGAACAGCGCCGCGAGGGCCAGCAGTGGCTGCCACGTTATGCGAACGTACGCGCGCAGCAGATAGGCAGCCACGCCAGTGCCAAAGAACAGCGAGAAGTAAGCCAGAAGCTCCGGGAAGGACCCGGACTGCAACAGGCTCGGTCGCATGACCAAAATGATTGCTGCCCACACAGCAAGGCCGATGCCGATAACCGGCGGCTTTGCGTTCAGGCGCCATGCGAGCGCTGCCAAGCTACCCAGCACCAAATAGCAGGCGACTTCGTATTTAAGCGTCCAGAGCGACTGGTTGATCGCGCCACCGACTGGGTTCAGCGCGAAGACGCCTGGCAACATGGCCGATCCGGTCTTCAGCGATAGCGTTTCGAATACATAGTTCGGAACCCCCGTCGACAGAAAGTACCCCTGTAGGCCGAAAAACGACAAGAGTGGTCCGGCAACCAACGCGGTCAGCAGCACGCACACGATCAGTGCCGGAAAGATGCGCAACGCGCGGGCGCGCGCATAGTCCGCCAAGTCGCCGCGACTGACGAGGCTCTGCGTGACGAGAATTCCCGAAAGGATGAAAAATCCCTGCACCGCGTATTGGCCGAGACTGTAGCCCGTCAAAGCCTTCAACGGTTCTGCCAGGTGCTCGGCAGTCGCCAGAAAGACGGTATGCGAAACCAGCACCGTCAGGGCCAGCAGCACACGCAACACGCTAAAGCTGTTGTGCGCCGGCGCCATGATGTCGGCGAGCCGCGGGCTGTCGGCCCAGGGCCACCGGAGCCCGCGCAATGCTGCCGGCACCACCATCGCTGGCGCCCCTTCGATCATAGTTGGCGGGCTGCGCCGCAAGGGTGGCGAAGCATAACGGGGTAGGCGCTGGTTGCCCATAAATCGGACTCCGGGTTGGGATCACCACATCGAAGTCGCAGATGCAGGGCGCGTGCCAGAAGCATCCCGGCGTTAACACCTTATGCGCCGCTGAGCCGCCGCCACTGCTGCAAGCGCCGCGCCGCTTCAGCCATCTCACAGGTCGCACCAGCGTACGAAAAGCGCACAAATTGCGCACCCCGCGACGGATCAAAGTCGAGTTCCTGGCGTCGCGGCGACGCCAGTTTCTTCCAGCATCAGCTTGGTAAATGCGAGGCTATCGTTGGTAAAGTCTCCGACGTCGGCATAAAGGTAAAAGGCACCGTCAGCCGGCACGAGTTTGCCAAGGCCGGCCTTGGGCAACTCGGCGAGTAACAGGCCGCGATTGGCCTCATAGACCCGCCGATTGGCATCGAGTTCTTCCAGCCCGTCAAAGGCTCCCAAGGCCGCGACTTGGGCGACCGCCGGCGGGCAGATATACGAGATTCTGCGCGAGCCTCTCGACAGTCCGCACCAAGCGCTCCGGAACCACCATCCAACCGACGCGCCAGCCGGTCATGGAAAAATACTTCGAGAAACTGTTGATGACGATCGCTTCGGGCGCGTATCGCAGCGCGGTGTCCTGCGGAACACCCCAGGTCAATCCATGGTAAATTTCGTCCGAGATGAACCACAGGCCATTGGACCGGCAAACACCCGCAACCTCCGCCAGCCGCTCAGGCGTCAGCATTGTCCCAGTCGGATTGTTGGGACTGGCAAGCAAAAGACCTGCAAGATCATGCCGCGCCGCGGCTGTTTGAATTTGCGCGGCCGTCGGCATCCAACGATCCGCGGCCGTCGTTTCAATCAGGTGGGACTTAACGCCCAGCGCCGTCAGAATATGGCGGTAGCAGGGATAGCCGGGCGACGGCAGGCCGACCGTCGCACCCACATCGAACAGCGACAGGAACGTCAGCACAAAAGCTGCCGACGACCCAGACGTGATCACGATGCGGCCAGGATCGATTTCGAGGCCATACCAGGACTTGTAGAGCCCCGAGATACGCGCGCGCAGTTCCGGCAGCCCGAGCGCAACAGTGTAACCGAGATTGGCGCGCTCCATTTCCGCGACAACACGTGCACGCGCCGCTTTGGGCGCTGGCGTGGCCGGTTGGCCGACTTCCATGTGGATGACCCACTGGCCTGCGGCTTCCCGTGCGGCCGCCGCCTGCATAACGTCCATTACGATAAAGGGCGCAATCTCGGCGCGCGACGCAACCGCCAGCGCTTGACTGACATCACGGTGCGCAGGCACACCGGCAGAAGCAATGTCCATGGTCTGTTCCTGGTGGTCCGGGATCGAACCTCGCGCACATCCCGGCATTGACACCGTGCTGCCGCAATCCATGCGTGTTTGCATGTCAAATAACTTGGACGAATTCGGCGCCGCCCAAGCAGACGCGTGACGATGTCCTGAGGCTATGGCATCTATAAGCGCAGCCGTTAGCGTTGGCCAGCGTGTGACTTGAAGCGTGTGACCGAAGTGAAAGATGACCTTGTGCGCGGCAATAGCGCGCCATGGAGGACAGCAAGACGATGCATCGCAAGCTCGCACGCTTGACCAAAGGTGCCGGCACCTTAGGCATCCTGATTGGTTTCCTGCTCTCACAGGCGCCAACGCCGGCCGCGGCCCAGGGTCTGCCGCTGATCCGTGACACTGAGATTGAAAACTTGCTGAAAGACTATGCGCGGCCAATCTTCAGGGTCGCCGGACTCAGCTCCCAAAACATTACCATGCGTATTGTACGCCACGACAGTTTCAATGCGTTTGTGGCAGACGGGCACAACGTGTTCCTCAATACAGGCGCGCTCCTACTCGCCAAGACGCCCAACGAAATTATCGGTGTCATCGCCCATGAGACCGGCCATATCACCGGAGGCCACCTTGCCGCCTTGCGGGCACGCATCGCCCGCGATCAGACCAAAGCACTGCTGATCGGCGTGCTCGGCATCGGCGCCATGATCGCTGGAGCCACATCGAAGAGCGACAGTGGCCGCGAGGTCGGCAGCTTGGGCCAAGGTGTCCTGTTCGGTGGCGGCGAGGTGATTACTCGGAGCATTCTGTCGGAACGCCGCTCGCAGGAAGGCGCGGCCGACCAGGCAGGCCTGAACTTTCTGCAGGCCACAAAACAATCCGGCGTCGGCATGCAAATTACGTTTGAGCGCTTTGCCCAACAGGAATACATCTCCGAGCAGCAGATGGACCCGTTCGTGCGCAGCCATCCGGTCGCTGCCACACGCATTGCTCAATTGCGCGAGAAAGTCGCCAAAAGCCCCTATGTCAACCAAAAGGATGATCCCGCCCTGCAGCTGCGCCACGACATGATGCGCGCCAAGATTTCTGGGTTCCTAGATCGACCGCAGTCGGTCGCCAACGCATACCCCGCAGCGGACCGCAGCCTGCCCGCCAGATACGCCCGCGCCATAGCCGCCAACTGCTCTGGCAAATGTGACACCGCGATGGGCCAGATCGATGCCCTGATTGCGGAGATGCCGCAGAACCCCTACTTCCATGAACTCAAGGGTGATATACTGTTCGCCGCCGGCAAAGCGCGCGATGCGATACCCCATATGCGCAAGGGACTCCAGCTGGTTGGGGGCCCGGCCCCGATGATGGAGGTCAATCTGGCGCAAGCGCTGCTCGGAACGCAGGATGCGGCCGCTATGGAAGAGGCCATCAATTTGCTGCGCAAGGCCAGTATTGCAGACGAGGACAACTCACAAGCATTTCATTTGCTGGCGACGGCGTACTACAAGAAGAACCTGCAGCCGCAAGCGACCTTAGCCGCCGCGCAAGGCCACTTCGCCGACGGAAACTACAAACAGGCCAAAATCTTTGCCAAGCGCGCCCAAGCCGGGCTTAAGCAGGGCACCCCGGAGTGGATCAAAGCCGAGGACATCATCACTTTCAAGATTCCGCAAGAAGGCTGAGCTGAGTACGACGCTCAACCATGCCCGCCTACACTGGCTGCAAAACCTCAGCTCCACACACCCAGGACCATCCATGGACACCCAGAAGCACACGGCCACTACGCCAATGACAGAGAACCATACGCCAGCGCCGGTTGCGCCTCCGGCGCCGAGCCGGGTGCCGCTTATCGCTCTCGCCGGCTTGGCCTTGATTGGGGCCTTGGTGATGCGCGCCACGCAGCAAGGACCGCTCGCAGTTACGCTGCCCTCGGATCGCGCAGTCATCTCCGAAACGGCATCCACACCCCCGCCTGCAAACGCAGCGGCCGCATCCGCAGCTGCACCTGTGGCATCATCCTTCACTGTTGAGCAGCGGCGAGAGTTTGAGGCCTTGATCAAAGACTACCTCGTGCGCAACCCCGAGGTTATGATCGAAGTTCAAACCGCACTCGAAACCAAGATGGAAAAAATCAACGCGGAGAAGATGGCCGTCTCACTCAAGGAGAACGCCAAAGAGATCTTCCAGTCACCGACCGCTCCGGTTGCAGGCAATCCGAAAGGCGACGTCACCATTGTCGAATTCTTCGACTACAACTGCGGCTACTGCAAAAAGGCGCTGCCCGATCTAGCCAGCGTTATGCAGGCCGACAAAAACGTCCGCGTTGTCCTAAAAGAATTCCCAATTCTTTCGAAGGGCTCTGAGGAAACTGCCAAGGTGGCCCTCGCCGCTAAGATGCAGGGCAAATACTGGGACTTCCATCTGGCAATGCTCAACACACCAGGCCAAGCCAACGAAGCCACAGCCCTCAAGGTTGCGGAGAAGGTCGGCCTCGATATTGCACGCCTGAAAAGGGACATCGGTTCTGCCGAGGTCAAAAAGGAAATCGACGACACCCGCGCGCTCGCCCAAAGAATGGGCATCAGCGGCACGCCGCACTTCCTGGTTGGCGACAAGGTGGTCGCGGGCGCGCCAGAAAATCTTGCGGAAGAGCTGAGCACCAAGGTCAACGACGTGCGCAAGGCTGGCGGTTGCAAGGTCTGCGGTGGGTGACCCGTTGGGCCTGAATTGTTGTGTTTTGGCCGCGATGCCCCCTTCGGCGGTTCGTCGCGGCTAAGTTCCGTTTGGTCAAGTCCGTTTGATCGGGCAGCGCCTGTGTGAGGGCCTGTATTGTCAATCCCGCGGTCGGGCTGAACGTTTGAAATTTTGCAATGGTTGCCCTACCGCACAAGCGCATGCGATGCCTGAGGCAGAACCTTTACTGCAAATTGTTGTTGCTGGTTGCCGACGGTCTCGCGCCGACCATGTCAGGGACCTTGTATGCCGTCCGAACGCCTGACTATTCGCGCCCTTCATCTCGGCGAAAGCATTGATAGCAAAGGTCTTGAGCGGGAAGACGCGTTTTCCAAGACCCCACTGGGGTTCCGGACTAACTCTGACGGCGTTGTCGTCATCTTCAAAACGGGCAGCATCGCTTTCGTCAACCTGACGCCTGTCGAAGAAGAGGATTTGGTCCGTGGTCTTGGGGAAAGGATCAAGGCGCCATTGGAAGCACGCGAGATTGAAACTGCGACGATCGACGTCAAACCGTCTGAAGATGACAGCGTTTCGACCAGTGGCGTCATTCAGATAAAGGCGGCTGATCCCACGCGGCTGCTGCTCATTGCCGAAGCGCTCGCCATGTCTGTGGCGCTCGCTTACGACGAGCGGCGGGTCGCCTCGGCTTTTGAACGCGTGGAGCCGATCGCTACCAACCTAATCAAGCGGCAATTGTCTGGCGCGCTTCAACCCCAGATCTATGAGGAAATCGGCGAAGCCCTGCTTGTGCAGCACCGCCTCGCCAGCCGCGCCGACCTCGACGACAAGCCGGACGTCTTGTGGGATCGCCCTGAGCTTGAGCGCTTCTGGGCAAAACTTGTCGACGAGTACGATCTCCCCGCCCGAGCCCGCGCCGTCGGCCGCAAGCTGGACGTCATCCGCGGCAGCGCCGATACCATTACTGACCTCGTAGCCACCCGGACGAGCCATCGCCTCGAATGGTACATCATCGGCTTGATCGCGATCGAGATCGCACTTGGGCTGCTCGACAAATGGAAGTATTTTCGGGGATCATAGGACAGACCAGGGATGGTGCCTCACGGTGCCATCGTGTTGACTACTGCGCTGCACGATCCGAGAGAGCCGACCATGTCCACTCCCCCCCCGTTGCCGACCGACGATACCGGCCGTTTCGAACTTCTCAAATCACGGCTGTTTACCGCCGTCGTGGGCGACGTGCTCGACCAGATGGGGCTCAAGCGCCAATTCCTGCCGCCGGGCCTTGCACCGTTAAGGCCGGATCAGAAAATCGCGGGCCGGGCCATGCCCGTTCTTGAAGCAGACGTCTTCGAGGAAGCGGGGACCGGGGCCGGGCCACTCGCGGCAAAGCGATTTGGCCTGCTGTTCGAGGCCCTCGACAGTCTCAAGCCCGGCGAAGTCTACGTCGCCCACACACCCGTGCCGCGCTATGCGCTCTGGGGTGGTCTGATGACGACGCGCGCGCTTCATCTCAAAGCCGCCGGTGCGGTGATTGACGGATTTATCCGCGACGCCAGCGAAATTGAACCGTTGGGCTTGCCGGTGTTTAGCCGGGGACTGTACGCGCAGGACCAAGGTCCGCGGGGTAAGGTGGTCGACTATCGCTGCGCCATCGAAATCGGCGGCGTACGGATTGAACCCGGCGACCTCATCTACGGCGACCGTGAGGGCGTGCTGGTGATCCCTCGGCACGCCGAGGAAGAAGCGATCCGGCGCGCGCTTGAAAAAGCCGAAACGGAGAACGAGGTCGCCGTCGCCATCCGTAAGGGTATGTCGACGGTAGAAGCGTTTGCCACGTTCGGTGTCATGTGACTATGCGCTATTCGGCGGCAGACAAGTGAACCGGCGACGTAATTTTGCGCAGGTGAACCAGCGAGTTGGCGTAGTATCGCAAGAGCTCCAGGCCGTCAGAATGAGCCGCGAAGGTATCGTCTTTCGCGACGACAAGCTGCCGCTCCACCAGCATTCGCAAACCGGTATCGATGGCATAGTCGCGGTCCTTGCGCGGCACATGCACGTAGGCACCAACTCGTTCAAAGGAATTGATCAGGTCGAACACGCGGCCTTTCAGTTCAAAGAGCGTCAGCGGCTGACCCTGCGCCTCTAGAATCGCTGTCGCCACCAACGGCACAGGCACGACTGGCACAACATCGCCAACCGCCCCCATCAGCCGCTGGCCGATCGCCTCGATCTCGGCGTGCCTCTCGTCCGGCGGCAGGCTGCGCAGATCAAGCGCGCGCGGCGCGAGCAGCGACTTCATCGAAATGGGCTTGCCGAATGACACACAAGCATAGCCGTAGCGATGCCAAGTGCCGTTGATCCGCTGCCAGAGACGGCGCAAGTTGTAACGCACGAACACACCGAAACTGAATTTGAAGCGGACCGGCTCACCGGAGGCGGTTTTTCCCGCGGCAAGCTGTATACGATCCTCAAGTACACGGTCGTAGTTGATCCCGACGGGAATAAACACGATGTCGCGCTGGCCGTGCGGATCGAAATTGGAAACCATGTAGGAAAGCAGCCCAAGCTTGGCCGGCTGCAGTACACCGGTACGCGTCAGGCCGCCCTCGGGAAAAACGGCTTGGACCACGCCGGCCTTGGTCGCCATGTCCACGTAGCGGGCGAGCACCTTGCGATAGAGCGGGTCACGCGAGTTGCGGCGGATGAAGTAACCACCCATGGAACTGATCAGCTGACGCAGGCCCCACACTTGTGCCCACTCGCCGACTGCATAACTGAGAGCCGAAGCCGTTGCCGCCACATATGTCACCAGCACATAGTCCATGTTGGACCGGTGGTTCATGACGAAGATGACCGTCGCGTCTGGTGGGATGCGCTCAAGCGCATGGCTATGCACAGCACCCAACCGCACCCGATAGAGTGACTTGGAAATTCGACGCGCCAATCGCGTGCCAATCTTGAAATAGGCATAGGCCGAGAACGACGGCACCATTTCGCGCGCATAGCTGCGTACTTGCGCCATCACGACTGCATTGGGCCGCCCGGTCTCGCGCGCGTTGGCCTCGACGGCCGTCAGCACATCCGGATCATGCAGCAGTTGATCGATCAACTGACTGCGCTTGGTCATCTTAAAGGGCTGGATCTGCAGCCTCAGTTGCGTATTCAGCTTGTCGATAGCGCGGTTCGCCTGGCGTTGGATAGCCCAGCGTACAGACGGCATCAGGAGCCGGTCCAAGATCGCGAGCGCCGACAGCGCACCGAGGAGGACGACCGCCCAGAATGGCAGTGCAGTCTCGGCCCCCAGCGCCGCCCAGAACTCACCCACGCGCCGCCCCCAGGTTTGCATTCAGCCCATCGTTGCCACATGGTGGCCGACAGCACCGTTTTTGGAAAGTGCCAGATAAGCATCAGATCAACGACTAGCCGCGCCCGGGGGCTACGGATCAACTGCGCGTGCGACGGCAACGATTTGGTCGCACGGTCCATGGTATGGCACGGTCTTGAAGATACTCTGGTTGCCTTAACACCTCGAACCTGAGCCTACGCATGATGGATGGATCAATCGCGCGCGAGGACGCGCACCAGGGCCGGGCGACAGGCCACGCCACGCACAGCCAGGGCGCAGCGCCGTCCGCCATGGGCGACAGTCTCCAGCGTTTCATCGCCGGTACCGTGTTGGCGCGACCTTGGTTTGACCATGCGACGCTGTTCGGCCTGAAGCACATGTTTTTCCCCGGTTCGCGCGTCTGGGCAGCGGCAGCCGAGGCTGGTGACGACTACGCGGCCTTCTGCGCTGCCGTGCCGATGCCGGTGCGACACGAGAAGCGAGACGCCATCACGGCCTCACTCGCCAAACTCGCAGAGGCGCGCGCAACAGCAACTGCGGTGGAGGCCGCCTGGGAACAAGCGTTTTTTGGCACAGAGACGCGCGATCCCGCCGAACTGCGCGCCATCGAAGCTGCCCGCCTCACACATCGGCATGCGTACAACGCGACCCGGTGGGGCTTGCGGCTTCGACTTCCGCTTCGCCTGCCACGCGCCAAACTTGCCATTGAAACGCCAGCCTCAGTCGAGGCCGTTCACGGCGGTGGCCTCGCAGCGTTTGATGCTCGCTCAACACCACCGACTATCATGCCGGCGATTGAGACATCGCGCAGCATTTCGACGCCAGCCGGTACAGAATTCTGGCTGCGCTTTGAAAGCCCGTCGGCGCGGCTCGGCGATACTGTCTATGCGCGCGTCCACGAACCGCATGACACAGTGAACGCGCCGACACTGATCTTCGGCCACGGCGTCTGCGTCGACTTCGACCACTGGAAAGGACTCATCGACGAAAGCCAGGCGCTGGCGGCGCGCGGCTTCCGCATCATACGGCCCGAAGCACCCTGGCACGGCCGTCGTGCGCCGTTGGGCCGGTTCGGCGGCGAACGCTCTATCGGCGCGTTCCCCATGGGTTTGCTCGATAGCTTTTCCGGCGCGCTGCAGGAGTGGGCGGTGTTTTCTGACTGGGCGCGCAAACGCTCCAAAGGCGCGCTGGTGTTCGGCGGATCGAGCCTCGGTGCGATGACCAGCCAGCTGGCCGCTGATCGCTCGCACACATGGCCGGCGGCGCTTCGTCCCGACGCGCTGTTCCTGGTCACGCACACTGGCGACATGGGTGCGGCTATCACGGATGGCGCACTTGCCAACCTGTGGGCGAGCCCTGAGGTCGTTAAATCGTTTGGATGGACCCCGGAACTTGCACGCCGCTATCTGTCGCTTGTTAACCCGGTGAACAGCATGCCGATGAGGCCTGAGAACATTGTCTCGATCCTTGGCCGCCGTGACGTGATTTTGCCATTTGAGAGCGGGCGGCAGCTTGTGGCCCGCTGGGGTGTGCCTGAGCGCAGCGCCTTCATCTGGGATCGTGGGCATTTCTCTGTCCCGGCGTCACTGATCCGGAACACCGCGCCGCTCGACCGGCTGTGTCAGATTGCGGCCGACTATCGCTGAGGTGCGGACGCCACGCCGCGGGCCTGTGCGAAGCGGGCTGCGAGCATGCCGAAGATCAGTCCAGCGAAGAACAGCAACGGCTCCACGCGGCCAAGTCCGAGCACGGGCAACAATCCGCCGGGGCAAAATCCAGACATGCCCCAGCCGAGGCCGAACACGGCGGCGCCACCCAGCAACGGAGCATCAATCTGCGTCCGTTGCGGCATGTGGAAAACGCTATCAAGCAGTGGTTTACCGCGAGCGAGCGCAACACGCGTCCCGATCGTATTGACGAGCAGCGCGCCGCCCATCACGAACGCCAGACTTGGGTCCCAGGCACCGGCGACGTCGAAAAAGTTGAGTACTTTGGCTGGATTGCCCATGCCGGACAGCAAAATTCCGACGCCGAAGAGCAGGCCAAGTAGAAGCGCTGAAAAGATCGCCATCGCTCACGCTCCCAGCATGTGACGGACTACGAAAACGGTCGCAGCGGCGGTTGCCATAAAGATTCCTACGGCCGAAAACGACCGTTGAGACAATCGCGCCATACCGCACACGCCGTGACCACTGGGGCAGCCTGAGCCAAATGTCACGCCGATGCCAACGATAGCCCCGGATACGAGCAACAGACTTGACGACGCGGCGACTTGCACAGCAATCGGTGGCCTGATGAACAGGCCATACAGCATTGGCGACGCGACAAGTCCGACGATGAATGCAGCGCGCCAGCCGAAATCGCTCGCCTGGCTGCGACTATACGGCGGCAAGAGGCCAGCCAGGATACCCGTTACGCCAGCGACGCGGCCGTGCAGCAGCATGAGGAGCGTGGCTGCGAGCCCGATCAGCATCCCACCGGAGAGAGATTGAAACGGCGTGAATTCCGTGGGCATCGCTTGCGGCTCCCGTGGCTGTTAACGCTCACAATCTAGCCCAACCAGGCAAAGACCGCCAAACCGACCACTGTCTTAGGCCTTGAGCAGTTCGCCAGAACCGATCCGGCTGCCGAAGCCCTGGCCAGGTGCAGCGGCGAAGAGACTTTTGGTATAGGCGTGCTGGGGTTCAGCGAACACGCGCGCGGTCGGCCCCGTCTCAACTACGACGCCGCGTTGCATGACCGCAATGCGGTCGCAGATCTGCGCCGCCACGCGCAAGTCATGCGTTATGAACAGCACTGCAAGATCAAATTTCTTGCGCACGGCGTCGAGCAACTGCAGCACCTGCGCCTGTACTGACACGTCGAGGGCTGACACCGGCTCGTCTCCGATCAGTAGCACCGGCTCCATGGCAAGCGCACGCGCAATGGCGATCCGCTGCCGCTGGCCGCCCGAGAATTGATGCGGAAAGCGGTCAAGGGCATCCGGCGACAAGCCGACGAGACCCATCAGATCCCGCGCGCGTGCAATCGCGGCGGGTGCATCAAGTCCGAAATTCATGGGGCCTTCGACAATGGACTGCCCCACGGTGCGGCGCGGGTTGAGCGAGCGATAGGGGTCCTGGAAGACGATCTGCACGCGCCGGCGATAGGGGCGCAGGGTACGCTCGGACATGCGCGCAATGTCGACGCCGTCAATATCGATGCGGCCAGATGTCGGATCGACGAGACGCGCGATACACCGCGCAACGGTTGATTTGCCAGAGCCGGATTCGCCGACGATGCCCAACGTCTCGCCGCGGCGCACCTCGATAGATGTGTCGGTTACGGCTTTCACGACGCGGCCCGTTCGACTGAAGAAACTGGTTCGGCCGTAGGTTTTGTTGAGCAATGTCGTCGCGAGTGTGACGGGACCCGTCACAGGTATACGAACCGGCGGCACAAGGCTCGGCACAGCTGAGATGAGCATTTTGGTGTAGTCTTGCTTTGGCGCGGAGAGAATGTCCGCCTTGGGGCCCTGCTCGACGATGCGGCCCTTTTGCATGACGACGACGCGGTCGGCAATTTCGGACACCACACCGAAGTCATGAGTGATGAACAGCACGCCCGTGTTCCGGCGCACTTGCATTTCTTTGATCAGTTTGAGGATTTGCGCCTGCGTTGTGACGTCGAGCGCGGTGGTCGGCTCGTCAGCAATCAACAGCGCGGGATCAAGTACCAGTGCCATCGCGATCATGACGCGCTGGCGCTGGCCGCCGGAGAGCTGGTGTGGGTACGCATCTGCCATCTGCTCCGGGTCTGGCAGATGGACACTTTCCATCACTTCAATGACGCGCTTGCGGCGGCTGCTCGCATCGAGATCGGTGTGGATCTCCAGCACTTCACCGATCTGGTCGCCGCAACGCTCGACCGGGTTCAGCGCCGTCATCGGCTCCTGGAACACCATGGCGGTGCGTTTGCCGCGCACGGCGCGCATTTCTGGCTGCGACTTGGTCGTCAGCTCATCGCCTTCGAGCTTGATCGAGCCCTGGGTTATTTTCAGCTGGCCTTTGGCCAGTAGGGCCATCACGGCTTGCGCTGTGACGGATTTACCAGAACCCGATTCACCAACGACGCAGACGATCTCGCCCTGGTTGACCGTGATCGAGATATCCTCGATCGCGTTCGCACGATCCCCGCCGCCGGGAATTGAGACGGTGAGATTTGAGATTTCAAGGACAGCCTTCACGCTCATACCCGCTTCGCCAGTTTCGGATCGAGGGTATCGCGCAGGCCGTCGCCAAGCATGTTGACGGCCAGCACCGTCATCGCCAACATGATGCCGGGATAAAGAATGTTGTGCTGATAGAGGCGAAATACTTGCCGGCCCTCCGCCATCACATTACCCCAGGTCGGCACCTCCGGCGGAATGCCGATGCCAAGGAACGACAGGATAGCTTCGACTAGGATGGCGGACGCGCAGATAAACGTACCCTGCACAATCATGGGCGCGATGGTATTGGGCAGGATGTGCCGCCAGATGAGTTTTGGCGTCGGCGTGCCGACCGTGATAGCCGCTTCCACGTAAGGCTCTTCGCGCACCGACAGAACAACTGATCGCACCAGCCGCACGACACGCGGGATCTCCGGCACGGTGATCGCAACAATTACGGCTCCAAGGCCAGCGCGAAACAGCGAAACCAGTGCAATCGCCAGCAAGATTGCTGGAATGGCCATGAGCCCATCCATGATCCGCATTACGATAGGGTCAAGCCAGCGCACATAGCCGGAGACGAGACCGATGATGAGCCCGATGGTGATCGACAGAATTGCGACTGTCACGCCAACGAATATGGAAACACGTGCGCCGTAGAGGACGCGGCTGTAAACGTCGCGGCCGAGGCTATCCGTGCCAAGGCGGTGTACGATCTGGATTTGATTGCCGTTATCGTCGCGAGCGGTCCGCTCGCTGCCGGGCAACTTGTTGCGCGCGGAGGGATTGATGTCGGTCGGGTTCATCGTGCCCAGAAAGGGTGCCAGAGCGCCGATGGTCATCATCAACAACACGACCAAACCGCCAATCAGAACACCCGGATTGCGGAACGCCCGCCCGAGGCCCGTCTGTGACCGCCGCGCGACTGCGGGCAGCGCCGCCGTCAGCGGAGAACTTGGCACAGTGAATCTCATCTCTTCCGCCACCAGGTGTCCTCAATAACGAATGCGCGGATCAAGGATCGTGTAAATGATGTCGACCAAGAGATTGACGATCACGTAGACGAACGAGAACAGCAGGATGACGGCCTGGATGACTGGAAAGTCCCGCGCCAGCACGGCATCGACCGTCAAACGGCCAAGCCCCGGAATTGTATAGACGCTCTCGGTGACCACTACGCCGCCGATCAACAATGCGATGCCGAGGCCAATCACAGTGACGATGGGCACGGCGGCGTTCCGCAATGCATGGCGGAACAGAACCTTCCGCTCGATCTGGCCCTTGGCGCGCGCTGTCCGCACGTAGTCTTCGGAGAGCACTTCAAGCATGCTCGTGCGGGTCATCCGCGCAATCAGCGCCACGTAGACAACGGACAACGTGAGCGAGGGCAAAATCAGCCGCTGGAACCAGCCACCGACGCCAAGCCCGATGCGCTGATAGCCCTGGACTGGCAACCAGTTCAAGTAGATGGCAAACACGTAGATCAACAGATAGCCGACGACGAATACCGGCACTGAAAATCCGAGCACCGAAAAGCCCATCACAATGCGGTCGATCCAACTGCCGTGTTTGGCAGCGGCAAGGACGCCCAGCGGCACAGCAATAGAAATTGCCAGCACGATCGTAAAAAACGACAGCGACAGCGTGGCTTCGACGCGATCAGAAATCAGATCGGCTACGGTCTTTTTGAAGAAGAAACTCTCGCCGAAATCGCCCTGCAGGATCTTGCTCATCCAAATGAAGAACTGGGTGATGATCGGCTCGTCGAGACCCAGCTTGGCACGGATGTCGGCGACTTGTTGGGCGTTGGCATTGTCGCCAGCAATGATGGCCGCTGGATCAGCCGGTGTTAGGCGCAGCATCAGGAACACAAATATCGCCACCACCAGCATCACCGGGATGGTCGACAGAAGGCGGCGGAGGATGAAGGGGAGCATTTTCTAATCCAGCATCCGCGTCTGCACCCGAACGGGCAGACCGTCGATGCTTTTCGTGCGGCCGGCAATCGTGGCCAGCCGCTCCACCGGGTCCTGCTTGGCGTGATACTTTGCCAACGTCGTGCGCTCTTTGTCGAAGGCCATGAACGGCACACCCCACCCACAACTGGTCTGAACGCTTTCGATATCGACGACAAAGATCTGCCGCGCACCTGGAAGCTTGGTGAAGTTCGGCAACAACGCATCAAAGCCAGCGTCTTGCGGCAACACGGCATGACCCGTGCCATAAATGCGGAAGATCAAGGCTGGCTGGTCGAAGGCGCAGAACATCAGCGTGATCCGACCGTCAACCGTGAGATGCGCATGCGTTTCATTGCCGGAGCCGCCAACATCAAGATAGGCAACGCGTTCGGGGGAGAGCACACGAAAACAATCCATACCTTTGGGGCTCAGATTGATCCGTGCGTCCATCGCAGCGGTAGCCACGAAAAACACCGGCTGGCGCTTGACGAACCCGATGTGCTCGTCCGTGAGCGCTTTGAAGAAGTCCGCCATGACGCGGCTTTCGCCTCTGTTGGGTGGATCGCCGCTACTGAAAACCGCGCATGGGGGTCAGCCGCATAGGACTGACCCCGAGCAGGGCTGTCACTTCACTTCGATGTTCCAGAATACAGGCGCTGGTGACACAAGGATGCCACTGACGTTTTTGCGATGCGCCTGCGGTTGATACCACTGGCCAAGGTACACGTGGGTCCCGATCTCGCTGACACGCACCTGGACAGCTTCAGCGATCGACTTCTGCTTGGCTGGATCTGTCTCGCGCGCGAAGTCGTCGCGCAGCTTTTCCATCGGTTCGTCGCACGGCCAGCCCCAGGCGGCCTTCTCGCACGTTGCATTGACGAACGCGGCTGAGATGGGGTTCGTCACGTCGGCGGCATTCCAGCTGGTGAATGCTGCGTTCCAACCGCCGGACGCAGCGGGGTCTTTCTTGACGCGGCGGCCCACAAGCGTCTGCCAATCCATTGACTGCATGTCGACTTTGAAGCCAGCCTTCTCGAGCAGGCTCTTGCCGACCGGTGCCAAGTTGGTCAGCACGTCGAGATCGGTTGATTGCATCAGGACGATCGGCGTGCCGTCGTAACCGCCCTCTTTCAACAGCTCCTTAGCTTTGACAAAGTTCGATGTGAACTTGTCTTCCATGCCCTTGTCGGTTGCGAGGCTAGTGCCACAGATGAACATGGCCTTGCACTCTTTGTAGTACTCGGCATTGCCGATTACGCCGTCGAGGAAGTCCTTCTGGTTGAACGCGTAGAAGATGGCTTGCCGGACCTTCGGATTGTCGAACGGCTTCTGTGTCCAATTCATGCGGAACACGTATTGGTTGCCGAGCGGATTGTAATCCCGAACAACGATGTTGGCGTCTTTCTTGTAGAGCGGAATGAGATCATGCTTGGGCTGTTCGACGTAGTCGATCTCGCCGGCAAGCAGAGCGTTTGCAATCTGCTGCTGATCAGAAATTGCGCGCCATTCGACGCGATCGACCTTGACGACCTTGCCACCGGCAAGTCCCGATGCCGGCTCGGCGCGCGGCTTATACTTGTCGTTCTTGACATAGACCGCTTTGTCGCCGGGCTTCCATTCTTCTTTCTTGAAGATAAAGGGGCCAGAGCCGGTGAAGTCTTCGATCTGCTTATTTGGATCGGTTTCTGCGACCCGCTTGGGCATCATGAATGGCACGTTGGACGATGGCTTGCTGAGGCCGATCGAAACGAGGCCGGTTGGCGACTTCAGTTTGATGACGATCGTCTTGGGATCCGCCGCAGAGATAGTATCGACAAAGCTCATCAGCTTTTGGCCAACCGAGTCGCGCGCGCCCCAGCGCTTGATCGATGCGGCACAATCCTCGGCGGTCACTGGCGCGCCGTCGTGCCAAGCAAGGCCATCGCGCAGCGTGATAGTGTGGGTCAGCTGGTCGGCGGACACGTCATACTTTTCGGCCATTTGCGGCTGGACTTTGCCATCGGCATCCAGCGCGAACAGCGTATCGTAGACCATGTAACCGTGATTGCGGACGATGTAGGCCGTGGTCCAAATAGGGTCCAGAATCTTCAGATCCGAATGCAGGACGACGCGCAGCGTCTTTGGCGCCTGAGCCTGAACCATACCGGCGCTAGCCGACAACACGGCAATAGCGCCGGCCGTCAGCGCGCTTTGGCGCACGCCGCGCCATAGGCTGGATTTCCACATCAAGGTCATTCGAAGGTCTCCCGATCCCAACGGATACATCTGCCCTGCCGGGTTGGTTCCCGAGCATCGAAGCAGAGTGAGAGTTAAAGCCGCCCTTGGTGGCGCTGTAAAGGCCGGGGGCAGTCCGCAACGCCGACTATTTGTGCGCGCCGCCAAAAAAAACAGTCGCGCGGCCGTTTTCGCCACATGAACGGATGCTGCAAGTGCCGTTCAGTCATCCGACAGCGCACCGCCCTATGCCGGACAGATCACCCCATCATAGCTCCCGTCATGCCCCGGCAAGGGGGTAGGGAACCAATTCAAAGGACATGCCATGAAAAAGATGATCTCAATCGCCGCCCTGTCCCTCTTCGTCGTCGCGCCGGCGTATGCGCAAGACACCAAGCCGGCTATCGGCGCCAGCACGCCAGCTCCGGCAGCTGCCCCCCAAACACCAGCTGCCAAGCCTGCTCAGCCAATGGTTGATAGTGGCAAGGTGATGGGCGCGCCGGTTGGCCAGCCCCTCGACGTGAAGCCGACGCAGGTCCAGGCGCCGGTCACGACGCCCGCTGCTCCGGTTGCGCCGAAGGCTGACGCCGGGAAAGTGGATGCTGGCAAAACCGCACAGCCAGCTACTACCGGCACGCTTCCGGCGATGACGGACAAGAAAGCCGACGCACCAAAGGTTGATGCCAAGCCGATGGCTGTTGGTGCACCCAAGGTTGACGAGAAGAAGCCGGAAGCTGCGAAGATTGACGCCAGCAAGACCGTTGCACCGGCTGCTGGCACCACGACCGCGCCAGCAGCCAAGCCAGCTGACACGAAGCCTGTCGAACTTAAGAAGTAATTGTCGCTTGCCTGGCCGTCCCGTCCCCCCGACGGGACGGCCATCCCTCCTGACCTTTGCCCCGGTGGATCCTGTCCATCGGGGATTTTTTCTGTCACCATCCCCAGCTGCGCAATGCGGCGCAATCAAATGTCATGTCTGCGCCGCGGGGCCGACACAGGTGCGTCGCAGATCCGCTGCATTCCGGGCTTTTCTCCAGCGTTTTCAATTGGAGACAATCCGCATGATCGTCCGGCCCATGACAGCCGTCCTCACCGCAGCCGCCGCGCTCGCCGCTATGGGCGCACCTAACGCCCTCGCTCAATCCTCGGCAAATCCTTGGACTGGACCCTATCTGGGCGCCAGCGTCGGCACGGGATCCGCCAAAACAGTCTGGAGCAGCGCTGACTTTAGTTCGTTTGAAACCAAGGGCGGCCGCGCGCTCGGCGGCCTGCAGGGCGGCTATAACTTTCAAACCGGAAGCATCATCCTCGGTGTCGAGGGCGACTACATGTTCGCCAACCTGACGGGGTCGACGGATTGTCCTGGCGGCGGCGTGACATGCGCGAGCGACACCAAAGGTTTGGGTTCGCTGCGGGCGCGGATGGGTTGGGCCATCGCCCCGCCCGCTATGCTCTATTTCACAGGTGGCTTGGCCTGGGGCAACACGCAGTGGACGGCAACGCCGAACGGCGGCGGCGCAACATCGAGCTTCTCGCAAACCTCGACTGGTTATGTGCTCGG
The DNA here is from genome assembly GCA_963847145.1 of uncultured Alphaproteobacteria bacterium. Taxonomy (GTDB): domain Bacteria; phylum Pseudomonadota; class Alphaproteobacteria; order Rhizobiales; family Hyphomicrobiaceae; genus JABFRJ01. The sequence continues at coordinate 136,046 of CAWJYN010000004.1, read as the reverse complement.
TGGCGGTGCTGAATTCCTGCTCAACAAGAATTGGTCGTTGAAAGCCGAGTATTTGCACTACAGTCTCGGGACGGTGCGAGCCGCACCAGGCGAGTTCATCGGCAATGCGGTGGATCTGAAGCCGCAGGCTGATACATTTAAGCTTGGTGTGAACTTCAAGTTCTGAGCGAGAACGCGAACAGGCGGGCCATATCGCTGCTGGGCAGGATTTGATCCGAAGTCCCTATTTCACTTTTTCAAGTCTGCCACCGTACTGCTGAACCATGCGGCTGATGCATTGGCCGTAGGCTACATTGCAGCGCGTGCAGTCCGTGCCGGAAGCGCCAGCTTGCCGGCTGGCTGAGTTCTGCGCGCCTTTGCAAGTTGCATACGCGTCGGTGCAGCCGTGGCAGAACCCGCTCATGCGCGTGCAATGGTCTTTGCTTTCGCCGCGCTTTTTGCAGTCTTTGTCGAAGGTGAAATGGCACCGCCGCGATAGGCTGGAGATGGACGAGCAGCTGCGAGCAACGGCTGCAATTGGCTCGGCAAAAGTGCTTTGGGGATAGGCGGAGCGGAGCTGGCCAGTCAACGACAGCGCACTTTGCGCATCGGCGATGGCCGTGAAAAGCATCATCACGCCCAGACAGTAATACGCAAGGCGCGCAACATGACGAGCGGTGAAACACTGCAGCATAGAAAGAACTCCAAAACCTGGGTATACGTTGGCAGTCTGCCCGAGCGGCTTGCCGCTCAGCAAGCGGCGATAACGGCATCGCGGGAGCCCTTGCAAGACTGGTTAAGGCGGTGTGCCCCTGCGATGAGGCTTTCGCTGGCGTGGATCAAACCTACGTCACTGAACGATTGCCAAAAATGTCGTGGCACGGCAGAAGATGTCTCGCGTCGCAGCAGTTGCGGTTGCACTCCGTCCGAGATCTGCGAAAGCGCCATCCCATCCCCATGCAGCGCACCGATGACACCGAATTACGCGAGTTGCTGGTCCGCCTGAAGGCCGAGCACCGCGACCTCGACGCAGAGATCGTGGCGCTAGAGGCCGCTGGCGGTGCCGATGTGTTCACCATCAAACGGCTCAAGAAGCGCAAGTTGGCGCTGAAAGACCGGATGATTGCTGTCGAGGATCAACTGTTCCCGGACATCATCGCATAGTCCGCTCAGCGCTCACGCAACGCTTCGGCAGCTTTATTGAAGGGTTTGACCAGATAATCCATCACGGTCTTGCGGCCGGTGCGGATTTCAGTGGTCGCGATCATGCCTGGAATAATCGGGTGCCGCTTGCCGTCGCGGGTTTCGAGGTAGGCGTTTTTGGTCCGCACATAGATGCGGTAGGCAAATTGCCCGCGGTGCGACTTGTCTTCGATGGTGTCGGGCGAGACGCGCTCAAGCTCGGCTGGGAGCGTGCCGTAAATGGCTGGATCGTAGGCGGTGAGCTTGACTATGGCCTCCTGGCCCGGGCGGATGAAGGCGACGTCCCGGGGGCTCAGTTGCGCCTCGATCAGCAATTTATCTTCCAGTGGCACAATTTCCAAGAGGATACCGCCTGGCTGAATGACGCCGCCGATCGTGCCCGCGGCGATGTCCTTCACGATGCCACGCATGGGCGCGGTCAAAGTGGTGCGTTTGAGCTTGTCGACACGGCCATCCCAGGTTTTGCGCAAGGGCTCCAGATCGGTCATCACCTTGGAGAGTTCCTCCTTGGCGGCGACGGTGTACTCGCTCTGATACTGGGCAACTTTGGCTGAGAGTTCGAGCACCTTTTGCCTCAGGCGCAGCACTTCGACTTCGCTGGCCGCGCCACTCTTTTGCAGCGGCTCAGTGATGTTGAGCTCGCGCTCGGCGAGCATGAGTTGCTTTTCGATTGCAACGGTCTTCTCCGAGAGGGCCGTGCGGCGGGTGTCGAACAGGGAGCGTTCGCGATTGATGAGCTCCGTTCCGGCATCGAGGCCGGTCGGGAAACGGATACTTGTTGCACCGACTGTCTCGGCGGTCAGACGCGCGGCGGTCGCAGACAGCGCCTTAATGCGCGCGCCGGTTTCTTCCGCAACCGAGCGGGCAAGGGCGGGGTCAAGCGTGGCGATGACCTGTCCGGCTTCGACAATATCGCCCTCGTGCACAAGCAATTCAGAGAGGATGCCGCCTTCAAGCGACTGGACCAGCTGACCTTTGCTGGAGGGCGTGACTTTGCCCTGGCCGACGGCCACTTCATCGATTTCGAACACGCTGGCCCATGTCACGAAGGCGGCCACACACGCCATGGTCACCCACAGCGTTGCCGAGGCGCGGCGTTTGGCTGGCCCGTCGGCCAGGGCGTCGGCAAAAGCGTCCGCGCTTGTTGCGTCATGCGCCATGAGCGGCTCCTGTGGCGACGAGGGACGGTGCGCGGGCGACGGGCTTGGCGCCCGGCAACGGACCAGCAGACAGTTCCTGGACGACTTCAGCCCGCGGGCCGTCGAGAACAATGCGGCCTTGATCCATGACAATGACCCGATCGACGATATCCAAAAGCGCATAGCGATGGGTGGCTACGATTAGCGTGCGCGGGCCGAGCCATTGACGCAGATTGGCGACGAAAGTCCGTTCGGTGCTTTCGTCCATGGCACCGGTGGGCTCGTCGAGCAGCAGCGCCCGAGGTGTGCGAACGAGGGTGCGCGCGAGGAGAAGTGCCTGCCGTTGGCCGTTGGAGAGCCCCCGCCCGCCCTCCTGCACGGTCATGTCGAGGCCTTGACCTTCAGTGAAGATTTGAGCACCCGCGCCGACGGTGGAGAGGGCCGCGAGCAGGTCTTCGTCGGAAGCACTGGTGGCACCCAGCTGCAGGTTTGCGCGCACGGTCCCGACGAAAAGCCCAGCGTCTTGATGATAGCTGCCGATGTCGCGGCGGATGTCGGCGGTCTCAATCGCCGCCATGTCGGTGGCATCCACGAGCACGCGGCCTTCGGCGGGCGGCATCAGGCCGGAGGCGAGTTTGAGAAGAGTGGATTTGCCCGAGCCGATGCGGCCGATGATGGCGACGCGTTCGCCGGGTTTGATGGTGAGCGTTGGGATTGTAAGGACCGGCCGCTGGCCTTTGTCATAGGCATGACGGATGTTTTCAAACACCAGTGACGGCTGCAGCAGCGGCCGGTGGAACCGCTGCGCGCCTGTGCCGTGATCGACTGGAAGCTTCAGAAGACTATCAAGCCCCTCGCGCGCCACCTTGGCCCCTTGCCAGCGTGCGAACACACCGGCGATCTGCGCCAACGGCGCAATGGCGCGGCTGGTCAGCATGGAGCACGCCATCAGCGCGCCAGTGGTCATGGCGTTGTCGAGCACCAGATAGACACCGGCGACGAGGACGGCAACATAGGCAGCCTGCTGCAAAGTCAGCGTCACATTGGTCAGCATGGCTGCGAGGAACCGGTTCTTCTTGGCAATACGCGCGCTCTCGGCATTGAGTTGCTCCCAGACGGCGACGAAGCGCGCTTCTGCCTGCAACGACTTGATGTCCTCGATGCGCTCAATGGATTCGACCAGCATCGCGTTGCGCAGCGCGCTTTCGCGGATGCCGGCGTGCGACAGGCGCGCCATAGGCCATTGGATGATGAGACACAACAGCAGCACGATGGGAATGACGGCGAGCACGATGTAGACGAGCGGCCCACCGATGAGTGCGATGGCAATAATGAAGGTGATGATGAAAGGCAGCTCAAAGAGCACCGAGAGCGTCGTCGAGGTGAGCAGATCGCGGATCTGATCGAGTTCGCGCAGCTGGGCGATGAGCGTGCCTGGCGAGCGGGGTCGCGCGTCATTGCGGAGATCAAGCGCGCGGGCGAAAAACAACGCCGACATCTTGAGATCAAGTTCCTTGCCAAATCCATCAGAGATGACGACGCGCATGATCTTGATGATGAGTTCAAATCCGAGCGCGAGAGCGACGCCGAGCGTCAGCACCCACAACGTTGGCAGCGACTGCGCTGGCACGACACGGTCCCAAAGCTGCATGGCGAAGATGGCCGTGGCGAGCGCGAGGATGTTACCGCAGAGCGCGCCACCTGCGAGTTCGACGTAGCGCAGCATGTGGCCGCGCAAGAGGCTGCGAAACCAGGAACGGCGGTAGGGGGCGAGGTAAGCATCGATGCGGGTATCGCGGATGGGGCCGCGGCGAGTCAGTTGCAGGACTGGTCCGGCGATCGCCTCGTGCAGCCAAGCGCGCGATACTTCGCGTTCCAACATGCCATCGGCCGCGAAAGTGAGCACCACGGCGCGATCAGCGCTGAGTTGACGGACGATGACGAGTTCACCGCCCTGGAGTTCGGCGATGAATGGCGTGAGCGAGGCCTTGCCGTGCTTGCGTAAGGTCGCAAAGCGCCCGTTGAGACCGGCGAGCGTTGCGGCTGCGAGAACCCGCGACGTGAGGGACAGTTGAGGCGACGCCAACAGATGCAGCCGCGTTGATTCAAGCGAGGGTGACATCTCGAAGGTATGCGCGACAGCGACAAGTGCGATGGCCCACGCGGCGGCATCGGCCGTGGTTGTTTCATGCGATTGCGTCACGGTGCAGTGTCCTCAGTGGGTGCCGGGACGCAGGCGACGGAAAAGCGTAAAACAGCTCAGTAACGCTACGTCACATGCGATCCGGCGACTGGACCCGCATCTGAGACAGGCACGCAATAAGCACCTGCCGCGCAGCCGCGGCGCGGATGATCGCGAGGTTGGCGTCACTGTCCGCATTGATGCGATCGGTTTCGGCGCGAAAGATTTCCTGCTCGGCATTGAGCACCTCGGTCAGCGTGCGTTTACCGATGCTGTATTCCGCGAGGGAGGTTTCCCGAGCACTGCGGGCGCTTTCGAGCTGGCGCTCGTGGGTGCCGGTCCGATCGCGGGCACCGGCAATTTCCGCCCGCGCAACGGCGACCTCGGTGGTGCTGGTGAGACGCGCCAGAGACGTGGATCGCTCGGCAGCAGCCAGATCGCCAGCAGCGGCGAGTACGCGTCCCGCGCTGCCACCACCGTTGAAGAGATCGCCGGTGACGGTGAGGCCGATGGTCGACGTTGCCGTGGTCGCGTCATTGCTGAAGGGCCGCGTGTAGGCGGCGCGCGCGCCGATTGCGGGATAGTAGGCGGCCTGGGCAATCATGAGGCGGGCGCGGGCAGCGTCGGTGGCTTGTTCAGCGGCGGCGATGCCGGTGCCCTGTGCGGTTGGCGCACTTTCGATCTTCTTGATCAGGCGAGCGATGACCGCCGTGGGCGCTATAGCTTGGGTGATCTCGGCCCCTGTCAGCTGAAAGAGACGCGCCTGGGCAGTGAGATAACGGGTCTGCGACCGGATGCGTTCCGCCTTGGCGCTTTGCACGCGCGTCTCGGCCACGTGCACGTCGGCGCGGTTCGCAGCACCGCTATCGGCGCGGATGGAAATAGTTGTGCGCAGATTGACCAGCGCGGTGAGATAACGCGACGACGCACCAAGCAATGACTGCGCGCGGGCGAGTTCGAGATAGGCATCACTGGTGGCGAGTGCGACACGCTCTTCGGTGTCGGCGAATTCAGCCGAGCGTTGCGCGCGGGTGGCGCGGGCGGCTTGGATCTGGCTATCGGCGCGGCCGAAGTCGTAGATCAGCTGATTGACTTCAAGGCCGGCGCGTAGGTTCGCGTTATCGGCCGACGAGGCCGTGGTGATGCTGGATTTGCCGAAGGCAGACGTATAGCCGACCTTTGGATACCAGGCGCTTTCCGCCACCTGCAGATCGCCGCCGCTGCGAGCAATCTCGGCGCCGGCCCGGCCGATGTCGGGATGACGGGCCAGTGCCATCGATACGGTGGCGGCCAGATCGACGCCACCGGGGCGAGCGATGACAAGCTTCACCGGCAAGCGCGGCTGCACGGCGGGTTCGACGGCGGCCGACCAGGGCGCAGTGGGGCCGCGCGCCAAGGCGATCTTTGGGGTGGCAGACATCATGTCGGAACTGCATCCTGCAACGGTGGCACTGACGAACAGCAGCGCCGCTCTAGGGGCGATCGAAGACGCACAACGCATCACGCAACAACTCCACAACCTACGCGAGCGCTCTCTTTGAGGGTTTTTGAGAAAACATACAACCTCTAATACACAAGTTGTTCCACGTTACTTCGCGTTGCAGGAACGCCGTGACCATGCCGCCACAGGTGTATTCGGCGCTGAAGAATTATCGTGTACTCCATTGATATTTATATGAGACGGAGCCGCTTGCGACCCCGTCTACACTTTTTGAAGCCAGCTATCGCTGCCGCATCAGAAGACATTCGCCTGTGCCGATTGCCCGATCAGGGCGATCCCTTGCTCAATCAAGACGTCACCTTGGGTGTTGGCCGCGATCATCGCCGAATTGTGATACACGTCGAAGGTGTGGCCATCGATCGTCTTGGACACGCCCGTGGCAGCCCAAGTTCCACCGTTGGCATTGGTCAACGCGACGCTATCGTCGACACCCCCGAGGACCGTGAAGGACAGGCTGGCGTTATCTTTCTGCTGGAGGACATCTGCCAGCGTCAACGAGAGCGTGTTCGCGCCCGTGCCGCCGATGTCGAAGGTTTCGAAGCCCTGCACTTTCGATCCCGTTGCGGCGAGGTCGAGATTGATGCCGGAGCCTGTGAACGTCAGCGTGTCATTGCCAAGCCCACCGTCGACACGAGTGAAATTGGTGCCGATAATCTCGATGGTGTCGTTGCCGGCGGCGCCGTAGGCGACGTCGAACTTACCGTTGTTGCCCGTGTCGGATGCTGAGCCGATACCGCTGATCGTGTCATCGCCAAGACCACCGCTGATGCGATCGACCCCGCCGACGATGGCTGCGTAGCCCGCCGTGTGCGTGCCAGCTGCCAGCGTCTCGCTGTTGACCGACATGGCCTGGGTGAGATTGGCCGCCGAGCCATAGACAAAGGTTGTCTGACCGGCATCTGTGCCGCCGGCCGAGTTGCCGGGAGCGCCGACCGCGATGTCGGCCAGGCCGTCACCATTGAAGTCACCCATGGCAACGGACGAACCGAAGTGATCCTGCGCGGCCGAGCCTGTGAACTTAACCGCCTTGCCGTTCGTCACAAGCGCATCGAGATCGGTCGACGATGTAAACGTGGATGCCACGTTTGCACCTGCCTGGCCGTAGATCACATAGGCGGCACCAGCGGCCAGGTTACCGCTGACCGTCTCACCGACTGCCGAGACCACGAAGTCGTCGGCACCGTCGCCGTTGAAGTCGCCGCCACCAGCAATGGACCAGCCGAGCTGGTTGTTGTTGGTGTTGGAACCGCTCGAGGTGCCCGCCGACGATTTCGAAAGTACGAACCCGCTCGTGCCACTCAGGCTGCCGAGGCTGGCGTCTGACCATGTGACGCCCTTCTGCTGGCCATACACGATGTAGGTGCGGCCGGCACCCGAGTTGTAGTAGTTCTGGTTGCCCCAGCCCGGCGAGCCGATGGCGACGTCGTCGATGCCATCGCCGTTGATATCGCCGATGTCGGCGACCGAGTGCGATTGGCCGTAGGCAACGTTGCCTTGGCTGACAATTCCGCCCAACGAAGCCGTAGCAAGCGTTGTGCCGCCGAGCAATTCGCCGACCTCCGAGCCATAGAGATTGACGCCTTGCGCAGCCGTCAGGTTCTTGAGGTCGTAGTTGCCGAGGCCGGTCTTGCTCCCAAACATCAGGTAGGCAGTGCCGGTGTCGTTGACTCCGTTGTGATCGACACGCGGTGCCGTCACAATGTAGTCGTTGAAGCCGTCACCGTTGACATCGCCGACCACCGCGATGCGGTCGCCGAGATCAGCATCTGCGGTGTAGTTTACAGTCGTATAGTCGGTCGTGGAGACTGACTGCGAGGCCGTTGTGGCAAGCAAAGTTCCGAGCGTAGCGAAGCTGCCAACAGTGTGCAGGCCGTCGTAGGCGGCGTAGAGGTTCTGCCAGGATGCAGTTCCACCGGCGCCAGCATGTCCATAAAGGGTCATGTACTGGCCGTTACCGTTGCCGCCACCATCTGATGCGCCAACGATCAAATCGCCGTACCCATCGCCGTTGATGTCGCCACCTGCCAAGCCGGTGCCGAACCAACCGCCGGTACTGGTGTTGCCGATGTAGAAGCCATCGGCAGTGGCGTTGCCATTGCCGCTGGCCGAGACGGTTGCCAGATCGATCGATTGTGTCGTGTCACCGCCACGGCCGAACACCACGAAGGCGCTATCGCCGCGGTTGGATGACATTGCGAAGTCGGCAAAACCGTCTCCGTTGAGGTCGCCGAGTGCGGCGACAGTGTTGCCAGTGGTGCCGATATCGATGGAACCGAACTTCATGTTCGTCGTGGTGATCTCGATGCCCTGCGTGGCAGTCATGGCATCAAGATTGACCTTGGGCACGCCGTTCTTGTCGCCGTAGACAACAAACTGCTTGGAGCCATAGACCTGTTCGCGGCCATACTCGTTAGCAGGTGCGGACACCAGGTAGTCGGCGATGCCGTCGCCGTTGAAGTCGCCGATGTTGGCGACCTCTTGTCCCGAGTAGGCGTAGGACTTGGTGGCGGTGGTTGTCTGAATGACCTGGGCCGCAGGCGTCAGGTCGACCTGCACACCCTGCTGGATGAGCACGTCGGCGTTGGTATTGGACGCGTCGATCCCGGTGCTGTGATAGGTGTCGTAAGTGATGCCACCCACGGTCTTGGTCGCACCCGTGGCGTTCCATTGCGCGTTGGCCGCGTTGGTCAACACGACATGATCTGTCGCGCCGCCCATGACGGTGAAATTGCTGGTGATCACCGACTTCTGATGCAGCACGTCGTTGGCCAAGACCGTCAGCGAGCTGCCGGTGCCGGCGAGATCGAAGGTTTCGAAGCCCTGGACCTTGGTGGCAAGCTGGCTGAGGTCGATCGAAAGCGGCGCGCCGCCCTCGACTTTCAGCGTGTCACTACCGAGGCCACCGTCGACGCGGGTGAAATTCATGCCCTCGATGCCGATAGTGTCGTTGCCGGCGGCGCCGTAAGCGACGTCGAAGAGGCCTGCGTTGCCGGCATCAGCGGCTGCCCCGATGCCGTGGATGACATCGTTGCCTTTACCGCCATCGATGCGATCGACGCCGCCGACGATGGCTGCGAGACCGGCGGTGGTGGCGCCTGACAGAAGCTCATCGGAGTCGGTCGAGCCGACCTGTGTGAAGCCATTTGTCTGGCCGTAGGTTACGTAGGTGGCGCCGGCCGAGGTTGCCACGCCGGCTGCGCCGATGGCGACATCACCAATGCCGTCGCCGTTGAAGTCACCGGTGGTGACTGACGAACCGAAGTACTCGTTCGCAGCTGCACCGGTCAGCTTTTTTGCTGTGCCCGCCGTCACCATCGCATCGAGATCGTTGAGCGAGGGGAAAGCCGTTGTGCCGCCAGCCTTGCCGTACACGATGTAGACCGCGCCGACGTCTTTGCCGCCGACGTTTTCGCCGGGTGCTGAGACGACCATGTCGTCGATGCCGTCACCGTTCATGTCGACGCCGCCCGCGACCGACCAGCCGAGCTGGTTGACGGAAGTGTTGGAGTTGGAGCTCGCGCCCGCTGATGGCTTATGGAGGATAAAGCCATTGGTGCCGTCGAGTGCGCCGAGATTGAGCCCGGCCCAATTGACGCCCGCATCCTTGCCGAAAACGACGTAGACGCGGCCCGGGCCACTGCTGACGAACTGCTGATTGCCCCAGCTCGGCGAGCCGATGGCGAAGTCGGCAGTGCCGTCGCCGTTGATGTCACCGATATTGGCGATGTTGTTCGACTGCGGACCGGCAGAGTTGAGCGCGCTCACGCCTTGCGTCGTAGTGTTCGAGCCAAGGTACGAGCCCCCGAGTTGCTCGTAAACCTCGCTTCCGGTGAGCTTGACGCCTTGCGACGGCGTCAAGTTGGCCAGGTCGAACTGGCCCAAACCTTTCGCGCCACCAAACATCAAGTAGGCCGTGCCAGTGTCGTAGACGCCGTTCTTATCAGTCCGTGGCGCGGTCACCATGTAGTCGTTGTAGCCGTCGCCGTTGACGTCGGCGATGACGGCAACGCGGGCGCCGAGATCGCTGTCGATCGCGTAGTTTGCGGCCGTGCTCTCGCTGGTGTTGACCGTGCTTGCCAGCGTGTTGTTCAATCGAGCACCATAGCCCGCGTTGGCGTTGATTTGATGCAGGCCGTCGGGGGAGGCGTACAGATTTTCCCAGGCCGCGGTGCCGCCTTTTCCTTCGTGGCCGTAGTAGACCGTGGCCTGACCTCCACCATTGCCGCCGCCATCGAGCGAGCCGACAATGATATCACCAAAGCCGTCACCGTTGATATCGCCGCCACTCATGGATGAACCCATCCAGGCGCCGGTATCCCAGTTGACGATTGCGAACCCGTCAGCCGTTGCTTGGCCACTGTTGGACGCGTCAATCGAACCGAGCTCGATGGCAGAAGTCGCGTTGCCGCCGCGACCCATCACCACATAGGCGCGGTCGTTGTAGTTCGAAGAGATGCCGACATCGGCAAAGCCGTCGCCGTTGATATCACCGAGATTGGTGACGGTGTGGCCGGTCTGGCCGTAGTCGGAGTTCGGCAGCTTGAACGTGGTCGCGGTGATATGGATCCCTTGCGAGGCGTTGATGCTGTCTAGGCTGACATTCGGTACGCCCGCCGCGTTGCCATAGACGATGTACTGGTCTGATGTCTTGGCCGTGACATGACCAGCTTCTGACGCCGGCGCGCCGACCACAAAATCGTCGATGCCGTCGCCGTTGAAGTCGCCGATCCTGGAGACCGAATAGCCGGCTTGGGCGTAGGACGTTGCTGCCGTGGTTGTCGTGACGGTGGCGGGTGCCTTGAACGCTGAAGAGACGACGTGGATTGTCGCCACGGCAACATTCGAGTCCATCAGCCCATCGTTCACCGAAACGTCGATGGTGCGATCTGTCAGCGCGGGAGCCGACAACGTGTTGGAGAACGCGATGCTGTCGATCGCTGCCTGGTAGACAACCTTTGCAGCGCTCCCAGTGAAGGTGATCGTCTCGGCACCACCCGCATCGACGACCTTGTAGGAAAGCCCATTGTAGATGCCGGTGGCACCATCGGCGACCGCCGTGCCGCCGATCGACAAGACATCTCCGGTGAGCTTGTTGGTCAGCACGACCTTGGCTGAGGCCATGTTGGCCGTATCGGCATCAGTCACCTTCGTGGCGAGGGTGTTGGCGATCAACACAGGTGCGCCGCGGGCGGTGAATGTGTCCGTATAATTTGGTCCGGTCGGCACGATGGCGCTGACGTCGTCGACGAAGATGTCGTCGCCGCCGCCGGCACCCGAGCCCCAGTTCATAGCAAGCTTGCCCGACGCAGAGACGTTGGCCGGCAGGTCGATGGTCACGGCTGTCTTGGTCCAACTGCCGTAGCTGGACGCGGCGATGGTCGCCACGGCACCGGAGGCACCATTGTAATACGACATGGTGCCGGTGGTGCTGTTGGCACCGGAGGTGAAGCGGGCATATTCGGTGCCATCGATGGTGACCGACATTGTCTCGGCAACGCTGTTTTCAGGGTTACGATTGTTCCAGCCGAGATTGAATGTCAGCTGCGCTGCTCCCGACGATGCCGAACCGCGATCCCAACCGACGATGCCCGCCTGACCGAGCGAACCGGTGGCGCTATCGGCGTCGAAGACGTATCCGCCATTGCCGGTATGTCCACCGACCGTGGTCCAGCCGGTTGCTCCGGGCGTCGCGCCATTGGCGATGAGCTGCGGGCCAACTGCGTTGAGGTCAAGTGTGGGCGCTGCCCCCACGGTGGCGGTGCTAGCTGCCGAGGCGTTGCCAGCGAGATCCGTCGCCTTGGCAATCACGCTGCTGCCGATAGTAACACCCGACAAGGCCGTTACCGACCAGTTGCCGCCGGCATCCGCCGTCGTTGTGAAGTCAGGGGTCGTGTGCCCGGCGAGATAAACATTGACGGTCGAGCCGGCTTCCGCCGTGCCGACAAATACCCCGGCGCCGGCCGCGGTGGCATCGGCCATGACGATTGGAGCCACCGGTGCCGTCGTATCCACCGTGAACGCGACAGCCGACGTCGGATCGGACACGTTACCGGAGAAGTCAACGGCCTTGACTGTCAGCTGATGTGCGCCATCAGCGAGGCTTGCAGATGGCGAGAACGACCAGGCGCCCGTGGGGCCGGCGAGCGCGGTCCCGAGGAGAGCTGCGCCGTCATAGACCTTGACGGTAGCACCTGCTTCCGCCGTGCCCGAGAGCGTGGGCTTGGCGTCGTTGGTGGCCGAGCCTGCCGCGATGTCACCGAGGACAGACGCAACATCGTCTGCAAGATGGGCAATGACCGGCGCGGGTGGCGCGCCTACATCGCTGTAGGTGCCAGTGGCCGCGGTTGAGTGGTTGCCCGCCGCATCAGTGGCGACTGATGTGATCGAACCTGACGGCTGTGCTGCCGCAGACGTTGCGGCGTAAGCGCCATTCGCGCCAGTCGTAACGGTTGCTTTCGTGCCGTCGGGGAACGTCACCGCGACGGTGCTGTTGGGCTCGGCGAGGCCCGAGACAGTCAGCGTGCCATCGGCGTTGGTGGCCGAGTTGAGCGTCGGCTTCGATGGCGCGATGGTGTCGGCGTAGGTGCCGCTGGCGGCCGGCGAAACATTACCGGCGGCGTCGGTGGCTTTGACCGACACTGAGCCAGAGGGCTGGTTACCGGCAGACGTTGCGGCATAGCTGCCAGTAGCGCTGGCGGTCGCAATGCCGATCGTCCCATCGGGGAACGTAACTTTCACAATTGCATTAGGCTCAGCGAAGCCTGCAACCGTGATGGTACCGTCGGTGTTGGGCGTTGCGGTCAACGTTGGCGCGGACGGCGCGATCGTGTCGGCGTAGGTACCGTTGGCAGCCGGCGAGATGTTTCCGGCAGCATCTTTTGCAGTTGCAGAGACCGGACCAGAGGGTTGGCTGGCCAATGACGTTGCGCTGTAAGTGCCGGCCGGTCCGGCTGTGACGCTGGCGGTGGTCCCATCGGGGAAGGTGACCTTTACCAGCGCGCCAGCTTCGGCCGTACCGGTGACTTTGAGCGTGCCGTCCGCGTTGCCAGTGGCGGTCAGGCTTGGTGCGTTCGGCGCGGTGGCGTCACCATAAGGTGCGCTGGCCGTCGGAGACTTGTTGCCGGCCGCATCAGTGGCGACGGCGTTGACCGTGCCCGAAGGCTGGTTGCCGGCCGATGTAACCGTGTAGGCGCCGTCGGGACCTGCGCCGACAGTTTTGGTCGTGCCGTCGGGGAAGGTGACCTTCACGGACGCACCCGGTTCGCCGACGCCCGTGACGGTGAGCGTGCCGTCGGGGTTGGCGGTTGGTGCGAGCGTCAACTTGGCCGGTGCCGTGGCGTCGACATAGCTACCGTTGCCAACGGGAGAGGCGTTGCCCGCCAAATCTTTGGCGACGGCAGTGACTGCGCCGGACGGCTGGATGGTGGCCGAGGTTGCCATGTAGATGCCGTTCGCGCCGGCAGTGACTGTTGTGGTGGTGCCGTCGGGGAACGTGACTTTCACGCTGGCGCCCGGCTCGGTGAAGCCGGAGGCTGTAACCGTGCCGTCAGCGTTGGACGCAAGAGCGACCGTGGGCGCGGTTGGTGCTGTGCCGTCGGCATACATGCCTTTGCCGGGTGCGGACACGTTGCCGGCCGGATCTTTGGCGGTGACGCTAACAGGACCGGTCGGTTGAATACCGGGCGACGTTGCGGTGTAAGCACCGGTTGGGCCGGCGGTGACGGTGCCGAACGTGCCGTCGGGATATCCGACGATAACCGTTGCACCCGGCTCAGCGAGTCCGGAGACAGTGAGCGTACCGTCAGCGTTGGCGGCCGACGCCAGCGTGGGCTTGGACGGCGCGGTGGCGTCGGCATAAGTGCCAACGGCCGTCGGCGAACTGTTGCCGGCTGCGTCTCTGGCAATGGCAGTCGCGTTGCCGGCCGGCTGGTTGGCCGCCGAGGTTGCTGCATAGGCGCCAGCGGCATTGGCCGTGACGTTGGCTGTCGTACCGTCCGGGAAGGTGACGGTGACAGCGCTGCCTGCTTCGGCGTTGCCGGAGACCGTAACCGTGCCATCGGGGTTGGCGCCGGTGGTGAGGGTTGGCTTGGACGGAGCTGTGGCGTCGGCATACGCGGACGTCATCGCAGGCGACACATTGCCTGCGGCGTCTTTCGCCGTGGCTGAAACGGTGCCGGATGGCTGGTTGCCATTCGATGTGGCGGCGAAGGCGCCGGTCGGCGAGGCGACGATGGTCGCTGTGGTGCCGTCCGGGAACGTGACTTTCACGCTGGCGCCCGGTTCGGCGCTGCCGGACACGGTGAGCGTGCCGTCAGCGTTTGCGGTCTGGTTGAGCGTAGGTTTGGTGGGTGCGGTGGCGTCCGCGTAGCTCGTGCTGGCCGATGGCGAGGCGTTACCGACTGCGTCCTTGGCGAGCGCCAACACTGGACCGGATGGCTGTGGCGTTGCGGAGGTGATCGCGTAGGTCCCGGCAGGGATGGCAGTGGCCGTGCCGACGCTGCCGTCGGGGAACGTGACTTTGACGGTGCTGCCCGGTTCGGCGGTGCCCGATACGGTGACGGTGCCGTCGGCATTGGCTGCGGCGGCAAGCGTTGGCTGCACTGGCGCGCTGGCGTCGGCGAAAGCGGTGGTGGCGATTGGCGAAGCGTTGCCAGATGTGTCCTTGGCGATGGCCGAGATCGTGCCGGTGGGCTGGTTGGTGGCCGAGGTGACGGTGTACGTGCCGGCAGCCGAGGCGGTGACATTGGCGATGGTGCCGTCAGCGAAGGTGACTTTTACAACTGTGCCGGACTCAGCGCTGCCGGACACCGTCACGGTGCCGTCGGCGTTGACGGCGGTCGCGAGCGTTGGCTTGGCGGGCGGGGTGACATCAACATAAGCCGCGCTGGCGGCCGGCGACGCGTTGCCGCCGAGATCCTTGGCGATGACCGAGACATTGCCCGACGGCTGTGCTGCAGCAGACATGGCGCTGTAGAGGCCGTTGGCGCCAGCGACGGCGTTCGCGGTGCTGCCATCCGGGAAGGTGACCTTCACAACCGAGCCGGGCTCAGACGTGCCAGACACTGTCAGCGTACCGTCGGCATTGGAGGCACTGGCGAGCGTCGGTGCGCCGGGCGGGGTGCTGTCGGCATAGGCCGACGTGGCGGCCGACGATGTATTGCCGGCCGGATCTTTGGCGACGACGGACACGTTGCCTGACGGTTGGTTGTTCGGCGAGGTGACGGCGTAAGTGCCAGCAGGGCCAGCGGTGGCTGTCGCCGTGCTGCCATCGGGATAGGTGATCTTGATCGTGCTGCCGGGTTCGGCAGACCCAGAGACCGTGATCGTGCCATCCGCGTTGGCGGCGACGCCGGCGGTGGGTTTGGCCGGCGCGGTCGTGTCGGCATAGGCGCTCGACGCGACGGGTGAGGCGTTTCCAGCTGGATCTTTGGCGATGGCGGACACACTGCCGGACGGCTGCGGTGCGGTCGAACTGGCGGCGTAGGTGCCAGCGGCCGTTGCCGTGACGGTGGTGGTTGTGCCGTCTGGGAAGGTGACCTTTAGGGTGCTGCCGGGCTCGGCAGTGCCGGATGCGGTGAGCGTGCCGTCGGCATTGGCTGCGGCGGCAAGCGAAGGCTTTATCGGCGCGGTGGTGTCTGCAAAGCCGGTGCTGGCTACAGGCGCGGCGTTGCCGGCCGCATCTTTGACGGCAACCGACACCGTGCCCGACGGTTGGCTGTCGGCTGACGTGGCGCTGTAGGTACCGCTTGGCCCGGCAATGATGTTGGCACTGGTGCCATCCGGGAACGTGACTTTCACGGATGCACCGGGCTCTGTGTTGCCGGAGACGGTGAGTGTACCGTCGGCATTGGCTGTGGTGGCCATGCTTGGCTTGGTTGGTGCCGTCGTGTCGGCAAAAGCGTTGGTCGCAGCTGGCGAGACGTTGCCGGCCGCGTCCTTGGCGATAACAGAGACCGGGCCCGAGGGCTGGCTGGCAGCGGAGGTCAGAGCAAACACACCGTTTGGCGTGATCACGCTCGCGGTCGTGCCGTCCGGGAACGTGACTTTTACCGTGCTGCCGGGCTCGGCGGTGCCGGAGACGGTGACAGTGCCGTCGGCGTTGCCAGCGGCGGTGATCGCTGGTTTTGCCGGTGCGCCGGTATCGACGAAGGGAAGGCCAACGGCGGTTGACGTGTTGCCGGCAGTGTCTGTTGCTGCGACTTTGACTTGGCCGGTCCCTTGCGGCGCGGCTGACGTGGCGTTGTAGCTGCCGGTGGGGCCGGCGATACCAATCGCAATAGTGCCGTCAGGGAACGTGACTTTCACGGTCGAGCCTGGTTCAGCAAACCCTGCGACGCTAAGGGTGCCGTCTGCGTTCGGTGTGACAGTGGTGCCAGTGGGCGCGGCGGGCGCCTTGGTGTCGGTGAACGCAGTTGTCGTGGCTGGCGATGTGTTTCCGGCGGAGTCGGTTGCCTTGACAGAGATGGAGCCTGTGGTTTGCGGTGCGGATGACGTCGCGGAATAAGCGCCAGACGGACCGGCCGTGATGCTCGCAAACGTCCCGTCCGGGAAGGTGACCTTCACAGTCGAGCCCGGCTCTGCTGTGCCGGAGACCATGAGCGTACCGTTGGCATTGGTCGTGATGGTGCTGGCTGGTGTGACGGGTGCCGTCGTGTCGGCGAATGTGGTGTTGACGGCGGACGACGCGTTGCCAGCAGCGTCGGTTGCTTTGATCGAGACGGCTCCGCTCGTTTGAGGCGCAGTGGACGTTACAGCATAGGTGCCATTGGCAGCGGCGGTGATGTTGGCGATGGTGCCATCTGGGAACGTGACTTGCACGGTCGAGCCCGGCTCGGCGATGCCCGAAACGGTCAGCGTGCCGTTGGCGTTGGGTGTAATGGCCGTGGCAGCTGGCGTGGCGGGTGCAGCGGTGTCGGTGAAGGTTGCAATGGCAGCGTTTGATGCATTACCGGATGCATCCACTGCTTTGACAGAGACTGCGCCGGAGGTTTGTGGCGCAGCCGAGGTGGCGGAATAGGTGCCAGCTGCGCTGGCGGTGACGCTAGCGATCGTTCCGTCTGGGAAAGTGACTTTCACCATCGAGCCCGGTTCAGCGGAGCCAGCTGCTGTCAGTGTGCCGTTGGCGTTGGGCGTGACCGTCGTGCCGGCTGGTGTGAGCGGCGCGGTCATGTCGGTGAAGGTTGATGTTGCTGTGGGCGACGTGTTGCCGGCGGCGTCCGTGGCGGATACCGAGACGCTGCCGCTGGGTTGGGGTTTGGCGGATGTGGCGGTGTAAGCACCGTTGGCATCAGCTGTGACGCTTGCCGAGGTGCCATCCGGGAAGGTGACTTTCACGGTGGAGCCCGGCTCGGCAGCGCCGGCGACCGTCAGAGTGCCATTTGCATTGGATGTGGTGGAGGCGGCGGCGGGCGCATGCGGTGCCGTTGCATCTTTGAAGGTGGTCGTGCTGGTGTTGGTGGTCGCGCTGTTGGGTTCCTTGATTGCGACGGTTACCGCGCCCGACGTCTGTGGCGTGGTGGAGGTGGCGAAATAGGTGCCGTCGGTACCAGCAACGGCGTTGCTTGTGGTACCGTCTGGATAGGTGACCTTCACGCTTGCACCTGGCGTTGCGGCGCCCGCTACCGAGACGGTGCCGTTTGCATTGGCCGTGATGCCGGTGGCCGCAGCGGAGCTGCTGCTGCCTGCACTTGATTTCGTTCCGCCACCGGCTGCTGCAGCGACCACGCCGCCAAGCGCGAGAGCAGCAAGACCGGCAGTGCCGCCTAGGCTGCCGGCGCTTTCCTCGCCTGATGAAAACAGCCCGCCAAACAGCGATGGTGCGCCCGGTGCCGACGCGGCTTCGGCACCCGTGAATTCCACCTCGTTGAAGGTTACACCATTGGCGAAATAGTTCTGGATCCGCTTCTTCTGGCCGTTCTCCAGGTTGATGACGAGATCCTGACCTTCCCGGTGGGTGCCCACGACGCTGGCCGGATCGACATTGACTTTGAATGCCGTTGGAGTTGCAGGCGCTTTCACAGACGCTGCGGACTGGGCAAGCGTGACAACGGAAGGGGCGGTGTTGGACGTCGTGGCCATGGGGATCAGGGTCCTAGAAGGGGTGCGGAGGGGAGACGTGGGGGAGGGGGAGATTTAGTTCAAATTGAGCGGGTATTTTTTCTTGTTACAATCATAGGGTGTAGACTACAGAAGTTAAGAATTCTTTGACCCTGTCTGCGCAAGGCTATGATAACACGCGTAAAACACGCAGTTACTGGCGCTTTTCAGCCACAATTCAAACGAGCCAGATCTGCGCTCGGCCGGTCGCCGCTGTTGTCTGGCCAAACCAAAAGTAAACGGCTGTGCACATACATGCCGACCGGGCATGCCGACGGCGCGATTGAACTTCCCGTCCGCTATGGTTGACTGCGATCGATGGTGGCAGGACAGCGCAGGGTGGAGATCAGCCGATGCTCAGCAAATGGTTTGGCGGACGATCAATCGCGCGCGCGCCTGCGGTGACCCAGCCGCCCGCACGTCCGCGCTTGGGGGCGGCCGGGCTTGGCCCGTCAGCGCACGTCGATACCTTCGCGCGCGATCATTTGCCGCCCGCCGACCAGTGGCCCGACCTGATCTTCGAGCGGCCCGAATTCCAATATCCAGAGCAGCTCAACGCCGCCGTCGAATTGACCGACGCAATGGTCGCGCGCGGCTTCGGTGACCGCGTCGCGCTGATCGGCAACGGCCGGCGGCGCACGTACAAAGAACTGACCGACTGGTCGAACAGATTGGCCCATGCCCTCGTCGAAGACTTTGGTGTGAAGCCCGGCAACCGCGTGCTGATCCGGTCAGGCAACAATCCTGCACTCGTTGCTGCGTGGCTGGCGGCAACGAAGGCCGGTGCCGTGGTCGTCAACACGATGCCGATGCTGCGTGCAAGTGAACTCGCCAAGATCGTCGACAAGGCGCAGATCAGCCTTGCGCTGACTGACAGCCGCATGACGGACGAGCTTGTCGCATGCGCGAAAGACAGCGCCTATCTGCGCAAAGTTGTGAGCTTCGACGGTTCTTCAAATCACGATGCGGAACTAGACCGCAGTGCCCTCAGCAAATCAGTCACGTTCGAGGCGGTTAAGACGGGCCGCGACGATGTCGCGTTGCTGGGCTTTACATCAGGCACGACCGGGCAGCCGAAAGCGACGATGCATTTTCATCGCGATCTGCTGGCCATTGCGGACGGCTATGCGCGCGAAGTGCTCAAGATTACTGCCGATGACGTGTTCGTCGGCTCGCCGCCGCTGGCGTTCACGTTTGGCCTCGGTGTGCTGGCGATCTTTCCGCTGCGCTTTGGCGCAACAGCCACGCTGCTTGAGAATGCATCGCCGCAGAACATGATTGAGATCATCGAAACCTACAATGCCACGTTCTGCTGTACGGCGCCGACGGCCTATCGCGTGATGCTGTCAGCAATGGCCAAAGGTGCAGATCTCTCGTCGCTACGCGTGGCTATCTCTGCTGGCGAAACACTCCCGACGCCGGTGCACGATGAGTGGCGGGCCAGGACCGGAAAACCCATTCTCGACGGCATCGGCGCGACCGAGATGCTGCACATCTTCTGCTCCAACCGTCTCGACGACAATGTCGCTGGCACAGTCGGCCGCGCGGTCAGCGGCTACGAGGTGCGCGTGGTCGATGACGATATGCGCGACACACCGGTGGGCGAGATGGGACGTCTCGCGGTGCGCGGCCCGACAGGCTGCCGCTATCTGGCGGACGATCGGCAAAAGGCGTATGTGCGCGATGGCTGGAACCTGACGGGCGACACGTTCTGGCGTGACGCCGACGGACGCTTTCACTACGCGGCGCGCAATGACGATATGATCATCTCAGCTGGCTACAACATCGCTGGGCCGGAAGTGGAGGCCGCACTGCTGGCGCACCCAAGCGTGCTGGAGTGCGGCGTGATCGGAGTGGCTGACAACGAGCGCGGCCAGATCGTGGAGGCCCATGTGGTCTTGCGGCCCGGCATGACGGGCGACGATGCGCTCGCGAAAGCCCTGCAAGAGCATGTGAAGGCGACGATCGCGCCTTACAAGTATCCGCGCTCGCTCAAGTTTGTGGACGCGTTACCGAAGACAGCGACGGGGAAACTGCAGCGGTTCCGCTTGAAGGCGTGACCGGTTGCGGTGCGGCGCGTGCACCCGATGAGTAGACCAGCGACTGGCGGCGGCCAGCGACCGCCTTGCGTGACTGCTCGGCCGTTTCGAGCGCCGAGTAGGCCGCATTGATCCGGCGCAGCATACTCGACAGATAGGCCGATACCTCAGCCGGCAGCTCAACGCCGGAGAACCGATCCGGGTGATAGGTTTTGGCGCGCGCCAGATAGGCCGCGCGAATGTCATCCCACGTGGCGCCGACAACGACCCCAAGAACCGTATGCGGATCAAAGCTGTCGAGGTCGCGCACCTTTTGCGCAAGGTTCTGTGGTTTGGCACCTGCCAGCAGCTTGACCGCCTTCAGCGCCGATTTTGCAATAAACCGCCGTTCGCCATCGAACGGCTCAAATTCAAGAAACAATGCCGGACCATTCAGCACATCAAATACCGACCGCGACGCGGGGATCAGCAGCTTGCCGGCATCAGCGGTGCCATCATCGAGTGCAATTTCGACGGCAACGGCGCCTTGTTCGTGAGCTTCGGGGCGATTGCGTTCGAACATGGGCCGGTATCCTGGGCTGGTGTCCTGAAGCGGGACACAAAATTGCTCTCCGCCAACCTAAGAGCAAGGAGTGTGCAAGCCGGCCAGCTGCCGAGCCCGCAGTCTTGAACCACCCGTCTGGCGCCACACCTGCGACCGGGGCCCCGCTGGCCATGCCATCCCTTCTATGCTAGGGGCACGCGCAATCCAGGCCGGTCGTACCCACTCGTGCCACGCCCGCTTCCATCGAGCGGCGCGCCGTTTGCCTTTTGTTCTTAAGGTCTCATACCCATGCAAATGCGCAACATCGCGATTATCGCGCACGTCGACCACGGCAAAACGACGCTCGTCGATGCTTTGCTCAAGCAGTCTGGTGCCTTCCGGGAAAACCAGAAGGTCGAGAAGCAGGCGATGGATACCAACGATCTGGAGCGTGAGCGCGGCATCACCATTCTGGCCAAGTGCACGTCGATCTTATGGAATGATTGCCGCATCAATATCGTCGACACTCCGGGGCACGCCGACTTCGGCGGCGAAGTCGAGCGCATTCTGAACATGGTCGACGGCGTGGTGCTGCTCTGCGACGCGTCGGAAGGCCCGCTGCCGCAGACGAAGTTCGTGCTCTCGAAAGCCCTCAAGCTCGGCCTGCGCCCGATCGTCGTCATCAACAAAATTGACCGGCCCGACGAGCGTCACGATGCCGTCTTGAATGAAATCTTCGATCTGTTCGATGGCCTCGATGCGACCCCTGAGCAGCTCGACTTCCCGACGCTGTATGGCTCCGGCCGCGACGGTTGGATGGCGACCGACCCTGCGGGCCCGAAGGGCGACCTGACGCCGCTGTTCGAGCTTGTGTTCAAGCATGTGCCGCCGCCCGTTGCCCACGATGGCGCGTTCCTCATGCTGGCCACCACGCTGGAAGCAGACCCGTATCTCGGCCGCATTCTGACGGGCCGCATCTGGTCGGGCTCGGTCAAGCCGGGGCAGACCATTAAGGCGCTCCGCCGCGACGGCACGCTGATCGAAACGCAGCGCGTAACTAAAGTTCTTGCTTTCCGCGGCCTCGAGCGCACCGCCATCGAAGAGGCTTTCGCCGGCGACATCATCGCCATCGCCGGCATCACGGAATCAACTGTTGCCGACACGTTGTGCGACCCGTCGATCACCACGCCGATCCAGGCGCAGCCGATTGACCCGCCGACGCTGTCGATGATGTTTCGCATCAACGACGGCCCGTTCGTCGGCCAGGAAGGCGACAAGGTTCAGAGCCGCGTTATCCGCGATCGCCTGCTCAAGGAGGCCGAGCGCAACGTCGCAATCCGCATCACCGAAAGCACTGGCGGCGACAGCTACGAAGTGGCCGGCCGCGGTGAATTGCAGTTGGGCATCCTCATCGAGAACATGCGCCGTGAAGGTTTCGAGATCACCGTCTCACGGCCGCAGGTCGTGATGAAAATCGATGAGACCACCAAGCAGAAGATGGAGCCCATCGAGGAAGTGATCATCGACGTCGATGAGCAGCACTCCGGCGTCGTCGTGCAAAAGCTTTCTGAGCGCAAAGGCGAACTCAACGAGATGCGCCCCTCGGGCGGCGGCCGCAACCGGCTGGTGTTCTATGTGCCGACCCGTGGCCTGATCGGCTACCAGGGCGAATTGCTCACCGACACACGCGGCACCGCCGTGATGAACCGGCTGTTCCACGCTTATGCGCCGCACAAGGGCGACATACCCCGCCGCGTCAACGGCGTGCTGATCTCGAACGCGATGGGTGAATTGACCGTCTACTCCATGTTCAAGCTGCAAGAGCGCGGCGCCATGATGATAGACCCGCAAACGCGCGTGTATGAGGGCATGATCATCGGCCAGCACAGCCGCGACAACGACCTCGTTGTCAACGTCGTCGAAGGTAAGAAGCTAACCAACGTGCGTGCGGCCGGCAAGGACGAGAACGAGATACTCACCCCGCCGATCCGCATGTCGCTCGAAAAAGCGATGAGCTATATCCAGGACGATGAGTTGGTGGAAATCACACCGAAGTCGATCCGTCTGCGCAAGCGCTACCTCGATCCGAACGAGCGCAAGCGGTTCGAGCGTAGCCGCGATGCAGGGGCTGCTTGAGGCACCGGCGCAGCTTTTGGTTAGGTTAGCTGCGTTTCAGCGGCGTAACCCAACATGGCTGGCGCCATCCGCAATTGTTGGCTACGGCGCGACGTACGCCTAACCCAACGTTCTGTCCGCATGACGAATACGGATCACCGCCCACGTAGGTGGCACCCTGGCTCGGCTAACTGGTACAAGGCTCAGCGGTGTTGCATCAGACCAGCGCCGGCTCGGCAGCCGCTGCGCGCAGTGACAGCGGGACCACTGCCAGCACACTATCCACCACGGTGACAAAACTCTGCCGCGGCACCGCGGTCCAGTTCTTTTGCCCGTCATCGAGCGGTTCAGAAACCACCAGCATCCCGCCGGTTTCAGGAACGGCGCGGGTGTACAGCGTCGGCGGTTGCAGGTCGGACGCATAGCGCACGGCATAGAGCGTGCGGCCGTCGGTGAAGGCTGACGTGAAGCGCAAAGGTTCTGAGATGCCGGCCTTGTGCATCTCGGCTTCGATCATGGCCAGCGTGCGTGTTACCGCCCGTTGCGCATTGTCCTCGAGGCCGTTGGCCAGCATGAGCAGAAAGATCGCCTCGCTATCGGTCGTGCCGGCGCGATCGGTAAACAGCTCATCGGGGATTGCCATATCGACGCGGCGCTTAATGCGGTCGTAGCCGCCGATCTGGCCGTTGTGCATGAACAGCCAGGGGCCGTGCGTAAAAGGATGGCAGTTGGCGCGCGTGGTCGCGGTGCCGGTGGAGGCACGGACATGGGCAAAAAAGAGCCGTGAGCGGATCTGATGGGCCAGCGACAGCAGGTTCTCGTCGCTCCATGCGGGGCGAATATCACGAAAAGTGCCGGGGCGGGCGCGCTCTCCGTACCAGCCGAGGCCAAAGCCGTCGGCATTCACCTCTGTTTTGGCTTCGCGGCAGTGGCGGCTCTGCGCCACTAAGCTCTGGCAGGGACGGGAGACGAATTCTTCCAAGAAGACCGGCTCACCCTGGTAGGCCACCCAGCGGCACATGCGGCATCTCCCCTGCGTCGAAACTCATTCCCCTGGGGCGCTCGCGGAAGAATCGCCCATGGTTCTCAGAGTGTGGCCCACTGGGTGAACGCCCGATGTACCGCAAGGAACTCTTTTTTTTGTGCGCGACGACACCCGTAACCGGGAGCCGGCCGGCGCGCACGCCGCTCAGTGCGTTTTTCCGCGGCTTTCGAGAACAGCGTTAAGACGCCGTATCTCCTGGCTGGCAGTCGTCTTGAAAAGCGCGGGAATCAACGCGTGGATAACGGCCGCGAGGCCCGCCCCGATGAGGCGGAGGCCGAACCCCATGGCGACGCCGAAATGCTGGCCGTAAGTCTCGTTCACGGAGTGGGGGTGCTCCAGGAACAGGCGGGCAATCGGTTTCGACATGGGGCCTCGGGGTCGGTTCAAGGACACGAACGCGGAATATTAACCCGGAACAAATCGAAATAATTCCCATTTATCATCCAATGATAGCCATGTATGTGGACATGATCCCTCTATCTCAAGGTTTATCGAAACGATGGACGACATCGACAAGCGTTTACTGGATCTTGTCCAAAATGATTCCTCGCTCTCGCTGGATGCGCTCGGCGAGCGGGTCAGTCTGTCGCGCAATGCCTGCTGGCGGCGCATCAAGGCGCTGGAAGACGCCGGCGTTATCCGCGGCCGGGTGACCCTGCTGGACGCCGACAAGCTCAACGTGGGCTTGACCGTGTTCATCTCGGTGCGCACCAACCAGCACGACCCAGAGTGGCTGGCCAAGTTCGAAGCCGCCATCCACGGCATCCCCGAAATCATCGGCGCGTACCGCACCACCGGCGATGTCGACTACTTGCTGCACGCCGTGCTGCCCGACGTCAAAGCCTACGACCGGCTCTACAAAACCCTGATCGCCAAAGTCCCCCTGTTCGACGTGTCATCGTTGTTCGTGATGGATCGCGTGAAAGAGACGACGCGGCTGCCGCTCGGGTATGCGGGGTAGGGGCGGGGTGCGGGCGGAGGAAGCCGTAAAAAATGCCAGAGAATAGGTGATGCAAACACCCGCTTGTGAGCCACTCCCGACCAACATCCCCTGCGCCAAAGCCGACGCAACGGACACCAACCAATGAACTTCAGATAAGCTCACTCGAACGTAAATGGGACGCGAAATGTCAGCTGCCGCAGTGTCATCTGTGGCGGTGGTGTTGGAAACACCGCTTTCTTCACGGTGGCGAGGGCCATGGCATCCAACCGCTCGTGACCGCTCGAGTTTGCGACCCGCGATACTTCGAGCACGCCAGACTGCTCCGACAGCACGAACTCGATCTCAACGCGGCCCCGTCGGCCAACGCCTTTCGGCCGGCTACGCGCGAGTGCCACTGCAACGCTTTTGGCAAACTCATCGATCTGGCCCTGGCTCGCGCCGCCCTCGCCGGATGCGTTGGTCGGTCCAATTGATACAATTCCCAGTCTGCATTGGCTCCGCACTGCCGGCGGTAGCCGTTGCGATGCGTGGGTTTTCCAGTGTCGGAGGCGTGCTCACCCCTTTGGCGGCATCGTCAGTGGTCGACGTCGCGAGCGTGTCCGGCTTCTTCTCCAACGACGGCGGGAACACCTCAACTGGCTTGTCGTTTGGTTGCTCCGGTCCGTCTTGGCCGGAACTTGGCGGTGGCGCCACCGGGGCCGACGAACTGTGTGAAGTCGCCGTGGTCAAGCTGTCGTCGCTGACGATCGAAATCGCGATCGCCTCCAGGTTGGTCCCACCCGCACTCGGTTTTGGGTTGCTGGTATCCACCAGCGCAGCCAGCAAAATTGTGTGGACTACGATGGATATGGCAATCGCAAATGACAGCGCCGTCCAACCCGTACGTGGCAGCTGCGGCCGCTCACGCACATGTGCCACTTCCGTCGCAGCCTCACCTCCACCGCCGTTGCAACTAAGCTCGACGGGAAGCACATGATGCAACAATGTTACATTGCTCAAGGAAACGGTAGGAGGCACGGAGATGACCACTTGCAGTATCAGGGTTGCGCGCCTCTAACGTAATGTAATACTGTTGCGTTGGAAAGAGGTTCTTATGTCTCGTGACTATCTTCAATGGCCGAGCCGTTTCGCCGTGGCGCTGACTGCACTTTTCGGCATCTGCAGTGCTGGATACGCCCAGACCCAGCTGCCAACGGTGACCGTCACCACGCCAAGCCCGGTCGCGTCAGCGCCGCAGCCAGACCCCGTGGCTGCCGCGCCAGCTTCAGCGCAGGCTAAATCAGCACCAGTTCCCGCCAAGAAAGCCGCTGCGCCGCAGGTCGCGTCGCAGCCTACGCCTGCTCCAGCAGCGGCTCCTGTCGCCACGCCAGTCATCAGCGCTCCGCTTCCCGGCACGCTGATTGTGATCGACAACGCCTTTGCGCCAGTCACCGTTGTCACATCCAGAGAGATTGTTTCCCAGCAAGGCGGCACACTTACCGACACGCTGCAGACAAAGCCGGGCGTGGCTGGTTCGACGTTTGCCGCTGGTGCCAGCCGGCCGATTGTGCGTGGGCTCGATAACTATCGAGTACGCGTGCAGGAAAACGGCATCGGCACTCACGACGTTTCGAACCTGTCAGAAGATCACGCGGTCACGATCGATCCGAATGCCGCACAGCAGGTTGAGATTATTCGCGGCCCCGCCACGTTGCGCTACGGATCGCAAGCTATCGGCGGCGTTGTCTCTTCGAGCAATGACCGCATTCCAAAAACCATTCCGCGCAATGGTTGGACGGGCAGTGTCAGTGGAGGCCTGACATCGGTGGATCGTGGCAAGGATGGTGCCTTCAGCGTCACTGGCGGGGCAGGCAACATTGTCGTGCACGCCGACGCATTCGCGCGCGGTGCTAAGGACTACGATACCCCGCACGGCCGCCAAGCGAACACGTTTGTGGACAGCGATGGCTTGTCGGTGGGTACGTCTATCGTCGGCAATGCCGGGTTCGTCGGTGTCTCGTTTTCACGCTTCAATAGTCTCTATGGCATTCCAGGTGCCCAAGCAGTGGCTGAGAACAAGCGTATCGACATGACGCAAGACAAGTTCGCCTCAAAGGGCGAATGGAGGTTGCGTGACCACGGCATCGAAGCCATCCGCTATTGGTTTGGCTCGACAGATTACCGGCACAATGAACTTGCCGGTGTGGCTGACATTGGATCGCGGTTTACCAATAAGGAGAAGGAGGGCCGCGTTGAAATTCAGCATGCGGCTTTGAAGACGGCCTTCGGCGAACTGCGCGGCGCAGTCGGCGTCCAGATCGGTGACCGGACAACGACCGGCCTAAGCTTTGAAGGCGATAGCCTGCTTGAGCCTGCTCGGACCCGGTCGCTGGCCTCGTTCATTTTTGAGGAATTGCAGGCAACGAGAAACCTGCGGCTGCAAGCAGCGGCGCGCATCGAGCAAACGATTGTCGGCGGCACGGGCTTCGCGGATGTGGTCGACCCGACGGCTCCGACACTGTTCGTAGGCGAGCGTCAATTCAAGCCGGCAAGCGCCAACCTTGGTGCACTTTATCAGTTGCCGCTTGGCGTCGTTGCGCGGATCACGGGGCAGTACGTGGAGCGTGCGCCTGATGCTGGAGAGCTGTTCTCCAAGGGCGCTCATGAAGCAACGGGCACGTTCGAAATCGGCAATCCGTTTCTACAGAAAGAAAAGGCCAGGACGATCGAGTTTGGTCTGAACCGTGCCTTGGGCGATCTCCGATTTGACGCAAGCGCTTTCTACACCAAGTATGACGGCTTCATCTTCAAGCGGCTGACTGGCGTGGAGTGCGGCGCGACGCTTGATAGTTGCGGTGTCGACGCAGAGCTGAAGCAGCTCGTGTTCGAGCAGCGCAAGGCAACATTCTATGGCGTCGAACTGGGCGCACAATACGACCTTGCACCGGTTTGGCGCGGAGTTTGGGGCATCGAGGGCCAGTATGATTTCGTCCATGCGCGCTTTGATGGTGACGGCTATGTTCCGCGCATTCCGCCGCATCGGGTCGGCGGCGGCGTCTACTACCGCGACGCTAACTGGCTGGCGCGCGTGAAAGGCTTGCGCGCCTTTGACCAAAACCACCTTGCAGAAAGCGAAACACCCACCAACGGCTATTTCCTCTTGAGCGCCGAAGCCAGCTACACCTGGAAGCTCGCGTCCATCGGGCGCATCACCCCAGAGATGACCATCGGCCTCAAAGGGGAGAACCTGCTGAACGAGGACGTACGCAACCACGTTTCGTTCAAGAAGGACGAGGTGCTTCAACCAGGAAGAGGCGTGAAGCTGTACGGCGTTATGCGGTTCTAGAGTGCGGTTGTTGCGCTCGAGACCGTGGGATAGACAGCCTGCTGGATACCGACACCGATCGACCTTTAAAATGACTCAGCAAACAATGGAGTTGAAACTATGCGCACGTTGATGAGTGTTACACTCGCGGCCGCCTTGGCCTCGCCGCTGGCATATGCCCAAGAACAGCGCCGCGAGCTGCCACCGCATGTCCACGGTGCCGGCACGTTGAATATCGCCATTGATGGCAGCACGGTGACGATGGAACTCAATGCGCCCGCCCACGACATTGTCGGCTTTGAACACGAACCGAAGTCCGCCGATCAACGTCGAGCGGTCGCGACTGCGAAAAGGCAACTCGCCCGCCCGCTCACTCTTTTCGTCGTGCCCGCCGCAGCTGGCTGTGTCGTCAAGTCGGCCGAAGTGAAGTTCGACACTGGCGAGGCTAAGAATGAGCCTACCAAAAGAGCTACTGACCAGAAGCCCGCAGCGGCGGAGCCGAAGCATGCCGATTTCGACGCGGACTACGCGCTCACCTGCAAGTCTCCAGAAAAACTCCAATCCATCCAATTCCCCTATTTCAAGAGCTTCCCCGGCGCCAAGAAACTAACAGTGACAATCGTTGGTGGCACGCAACAGCAATACGAAGTCAACGCTGCCTCACCGACCCTCGTTCTTAAATGACCGTGGGTCATGCACAGCCGCGGCGATTGTGACGACGGCCATGGCGTGCAATATCGCAGCGTGCATGCTCGCATCTATCCTGGCAGCAATGCTTGTATTGGTACAAAAATTGCGACGATTCAGGTAAGCGCTAAATATGGCACATAAGCACGACCACAAAAACTGCATGTCCGGCGTCGAAGCGCGGGCTGACGCTGGGTTTGCAGCGCGCGGCATGAAGATGACGCCGCTGAGACGTCAGGTGCTCGCGACAATTGCCTCGTCACATGACGCGGTCGGCGCCTACGAAGTTGTGGAGCGGATTGCCAAGAAAGATGGCCGGCGGCTGGCACCAGTGTCCGTCTACAGGATCATCGATAGCCTGATGGACATCGGCGTCGTCCACAAACTCGAGAGCCGCCAAGCCTACTACGCCTGCCATGGCGATCATGCACTTGGCCGGCAGGTGGCGCTCGTTTGCCGCAACTGCGCGCATGTTGCCGAAATTGATGGACGAGGTGTTTTGGCAAGCATCAAGAGCCAAGCAAGCCGTCGCGGCTTTAGCGCCGAGAGCGTGCTGGTGGAAGTCCAGGGCCTATGCCGGAGCTGCGACCAGGCACCTTCAAAATAAGCGCGACATTCACGGCCTTGTCGTGTTGCCCCTCCTGCAGCGTTACGACCGCTTCCAGGTGATGCACTTGCAGGTTTTTAAGTTTCTTGTTGGCCCAAAGCCGACAACGGCATTCCTCTCTTATTCTTGTCGAAATCGATAGCCGAGCGGACTACGCCTTGTGGCGGTCGGCAGGCCACTTACAAAATTCCGCTGTACCCCTTCAATACTGCCCACGCCCTAACGCTGAACGGCTCGACGTATACCCCGAGGCGAACTGCCCGTTGACGCGCGGGCGCGGTGCTGTGCTGGCGATGGTGGTTTTGGGGCGCTGGCTGCTGCGGGCGTTGGCGTCACGGTCACGGCCTTCGGCGGCGCGTTCGCGGAGTTGCTCTTGCAAGCTCTCCACGGCATCACGATGCGCTTCGGGGTCGTGATAGACTTTCTCGCCGACCTTCACTTCGTTGAATAGCGAGGCTTCTTTCCACGAGCGAATCGCAAACACCGGTGCGCCGAAGTGGACGCGTTCGAACAGGTCGAGCACGTCTTCGTTGAGCATGCGGATGCAGCCGTTCGATGTGGCGCTGCCGATGCTGCCGCGTGAGGGCGTGCCGTGAATGCGCAGCAGCGACCAATCCAGATAGAGCGCGCGTTTGCCGAGCGGGTTGGCGGGATCGCCGCCTTCGACGGGGTCGTCGCCGTTGACGGGGATCCACTTGGGATCGACCACTTTGGCTGCGACGAACGTCTTACCCATCCACAGCTCTTCGTTCTTGCCGACGGCGACGCGGTAGCGCACGGCCTGACCCGGACCGGTGATGTAGTAAAGGCGGCGTTCGTTGTTGACGATGACGAGTGAACCAACCGGGAACTGGAAGCTGGTGGCCGCCAGCTCGACTTTGCTTTGAGGCGGCGCAGGCGGCGCCTTGGCGAACTGGCTGGCCGACTGCCGGTTACGGTCCTGGGCCGACGCATCACCCATCCACAGCGCAGCTATGCCCACGGCCATTGCAGATCGAAGGACTGAAGCGAGGCGCACGGGCAACTCCCAAGCTAGAAAGCACATTTCGACGGGGATGCCCCATCCTAGCCCGCGTGCCAAGGGGTTTACAGAGGAATTTGAGCCGCAAAATGACGCTTGAGTTACTGCTGTTGGCACGCAGTCGAACCATCGCAGGGCTTTGCGCCTGCGCCGGGTTGCGTTAGGCACCACGTTACGTTCCCGTTTGGACTTGCCCCATGGCTGACCCTGCTGCCCCCCCCGCTGCCCTAACGGCCCTTGCCGCTGATTTCCCCGCGGCCGATCACGCGCTGTGGCGCCGGCTGATCGATAAGGCGTTAAAAGGCGCCGACTTTGATCGGCGGCTGGTGGCGCGCACGGCGGATGGCGTGCGGATCGAGCCGTTGTACGCCAGCCGGCCGGCAGACGTCGCAGCCATTGGCATGCCGCCCCGCAGCGACGATGGACGTGCATGGGACATCCGGCAGCTGCATGCAGGTGCCGATCCCGCAACGATCAACGCCGCCATCCTAGAAGACCTGGCCGGCGGCGCGTCATCGATCACGCTGCAATTCTCGGCACCTGGCCAGACTGGCCTCGCCCCGCGCGCGGCCGACATCGCCCGCGCGCTCGACGCCGTATTGCTGGATGTCTGCCCGATCGCGCTGCGCGCAGGCGAAAACACCGGGGTAGCCGCGCAGGGCTTGATGGCGTTGTGGGCGTCACGCGGCCTCGCGCCTACCCAACAGCGTGGCGCATTCAACGATGACCCGCTCGGCACGCTGGCAGCGACAGGCGGCCTGGATACCGCGCTGGATGTTGCCTTGCGCAATTCAATCGGCCTGCTCCGGCAGACGTTGCCGCTGCCGGGTGTCACGGCCCTCGCGGCCCACGGCCCTGTATGGCACTCGGCCGGTGCCAGCGAAGGCCAAGAGCTGGCAGCCGTGCTGGCCACCATCGTCGCGTATCTGCGCAGTGCCGAGGCCGCGGGGATTTCGCCCGCACAAGCGCTGCCCAAAATTGCGATCACGCTTGCCGTCGATGCTGACCAATTGATGGGGCTCGCCAAGCTCCGTGCTGCTCGGCGTCTCTTTGCCCGGGTCGCGGAGGCGTGCGGGGCACCTCAGGCTGCGACTGCCATAACACTCGCCGCCGAAACGTCCACGCCGATGATGACCCGCCGCGATCCGTGGGTGAACATGCTGCGCACCACCATGGCCTGCGCCACGGCTGCCATGGGTGGCGCGCAGGCCATCACGGTGCTGCCCTACACCTGGGCGCTCGGCCAGCCCGACGCGTTCGCCCGGCGGATGGCGCGGAATACCTCGATTGTGCTGATGGAGGAAAGCGCGCTCGGCCGCGTCGCCGATCCGGCCGCGGGTAGCTTTGCGGTCGAGACCTTGACGGCCGATCTTGCCCGAGCGGCGTGGACTCAATTCCAGAAGATCGAAGCGGCTGGCGGGCTGGCAGCCGTCCTCGCCGCTGGCACGTTCCAGAGCGAAATTGCCGCCACGGCCATTGCCAGGGCCAAAGACATCGCCACTGGCAAGGTCGCGTTGACAGGCACCAGTGCATTTCCGCGCTTGGGCGACGACGGCGTCAAGGTCGTGGGCTGGCCAGCGCTGCCCACCAGCGCACCATCGAAGGGCCACCGCGTTGCGCCGCTAGCAGCCTTCCGCCCCGCCGCACCGTTCGAGCGTTTGCGCGATGCCGCTGATGCGCACACTGCCAAAACTGGCGCCGCGCCGCACGTCTTCCTCGCCTGCCTCGGCCCGCTCGCGTCGCATGCCGCCCGTGCCACCTGGATCAGTAATTTCCTCGCCGCTGGAGGCATCGAGAGCGTCCAAAGCGCACCGCTGCTGCAGAGCCAAGACGCCGGCGAAGCATTCCGGGCCAGTGGCGCAACGATCGCATGCTTGTGCGGCGCCGATGACACCTACAGCGAACTCGGCGAGGCAACGGCGTCGTTGCTCAAGACAGCAGGTGCCAAAGCGCTGTATCTGGCCGGCCGTCCTAGGGACCAGGAGGCCGCTCTCAAGGCAGCCGGCATCGACGGCTTCATCGCTGCCGGTGGCGATATGATCGTCACCCTGGCTACGATCCAGAAAGCGCTCGGAATTGCGGGAGGTAACGCTTGATCGCGCCGCTGCCGGCTGGTGTGGTTCTGCGCCGCCTCATAGATCTTGAAGCCGCTGGCGTGGTGGCCGATGTCCTTGCCGCCGGCATCACCCGCATCTTTCGCGCCACGGCCGCGCGATGGCCCGCTGATCCAACCGCCGCTGCAGCCTTCCAGACCTTGTGGCTCGATCAATATCTCGCGAACGAACGGGATCTGGTGACAGTCGCATTGGCACGCGCTGTTCTGGCAACTCAGGCCGATGTGCTGGGCTATATCGTCGGCTGCCGGACCGACCCGGCGACGTCACCGCGTTTTGATGCGCTCAGCTATTTCAAGGATTTCGCAGCACACACGCCCGCGTTTCCTGCTCACCTGCACATCAATCTTGATGCACGGGCACGCGGGCAGGGCATCGGCGCGCATTTGGTTGAAGATCTGTGCCGCCGTCTCGCAGCGGAGCGTATTGCTGGCATCCACGTCGTGACCGCGCGTGATCATCGCAATGTCAGCTTTTACACACGTCTTGGCTTTACCGAACGCGCGCATACGCCGCGCGGCACGACCGACGTGCTGTTCCTGGCGCGCACCCTCACAGCCAACCGCTGAGTTCCCGGCGTACCACGGCCTCGATCACTTTGATGCCAAGCGGCGAGGCGTTCAATGCGGGGACGTAGGAGAAGTCTGTTCCACCGTGCTCGATGAAGATATCGCGATTTTCGACGTCGAGTTCTTCCAGTGTTTCGAGGCAGTCGGCTGAAAAACCTGGCGCCACCAGCGCCAGCCGTTTGGTGCCGGCCTGCGCCAACGCCTGCACAGTTTTGTCCGTATAGGGCTGCAACCAGGGATCGGCGCCGAAACGTGATTGAAAGGTTGTCAGCAAGCGTTCTTTCGGCCACCCGAGCGCATCACGCAGCAGCCGCGACGTCTTCAGGCAGTGACAGTGATAAGGGTCGCCCTTCTCGAGATATTTTTGCGGCATGCCGTGATAGGTGGCGATCACTACCTCAGGCTCCCAGCTCAGCGTGGCGAGATGCGCCTCGATTGATTGGGCCAGCGCCGCGATGTAGGTTGGATCATCGGCATAGGCTGGCGCCGTTCTGACCGCTGGCTGCCAGCGCAATTTCATCAGCGCCCGGAACGCTTCGTCATTGGCCGTGCCGGTCGTGGCAGCCGCGTAGTGGGGATAGAGCGGGACCAACAGAATACGTTCGCAGCCCGCTGCTTGCAGCGCCTGAATGCGGCTCTCGGTCGATGGATTGGCGTAGCGCATGGCCCAATCGACGACGACATTCCTGTGGCCAGCCATCGCCTCGGCCAGCCCGGCCGCCTGATCGCGGGTGATCGTCTTGAGCGGCCCCTCATCGCGTTCTGTGTTCCAGATGCTGGCGTAGTCTTTGCCCTTCTTGCCGGGCCGCACACTCAAGATCACCAGATTGAGGATCGGCCACCAGATGAACCGTGGCACCTCGATCACCCGCCGGTCTGACAGGAACTGCTTGAGGTAGCGCCGCATCGGCCAGTAGCCGGTGCCGTCAGGCGTGCCCAAATTGAGCAGCAGCACGCCGACCTTGCCGAAGGGCACCTTGGGGTGATCTTCGGGCAGGTAAGCCTCGCGCACGGGCTTTGCGGCCGAACGGTCGACGGCGGTAATCTGGACCATGGAGGGCGGGCGCCTGACAAGCGAAGACACGAGAACACTGCTTATAGTAATTCTAAAACCAGTGCTTCGGATACGCGACGAGATGCCCGCCGAACCTGCCATCGATTGCCGCTGACGCGGTGGCGGGCCGTGTGAGTCGTGGCTGGCGCGCCACAGGGCACCCACTAACTCCTGCAAACCGCCGGAATATGGGGTTTACAGCTGGGCTTCACAGTCCTGACATAGGTGGGTAATATCCACTATGACGCACGCGTGCGACGTGCCCAGGAAGTTCCGAACGAACGCCCTTCTCCGGGAGGGTGCTAGGCATGGGGACAGACGCACGTGACTGGAGCCGCAACCGCAGCACATTTTCCGGCGTTGGTGTTGAACGCCGACTTCCGCCCGCTGAGCTATTATCCACTGTCGCTATGGAGCTGGCAGGACACGGTCAAAGCCGTGTTCCTGGACCGCGTGAACATCGTCTCTGAATATGACCGCCAGGTCCGCAGTGTAAACTTCGAGATGCGGCTGCCCAGCGTTGTGTCACTCAAGACGTATGTGAAGCCGGCGCTGTATCCCGCCTTCACGCGCTTCAACGTGTTCCTGCGCGACCGGTTCGTCTGTCAGTACTGCGGCAGCCGGCACGAACTGACGTTCGACCATCTGGTGCCGCGCGCCCGCGGTGGCGAGACCCGTTGGGACAACGTCGTCACCGCCTGCTCGCCGTGCAACCTCAGCAAGGGTGCGAAGTCGCTGGCCCAATCCGGCCTGCGGCTGGCGCAGCATCCGACACGGCCGACGGTGTTCGAACTCCACCGCAATGGCCGGCAGTTCCCGCCCAACTATCTGCACGAGAGCTGGATGGACTATCTCTATTGGGATACCGAACTGGAGCCTTGATAGCCTGCCACGGAGGCAGACCCATGGGTCTGCCTCCGTGCGCGTGCGCTCAAAACCCTGCCTTCACCAGCACCAGCCCCCCAATTGCGGCCACGGCCAGCACGGCAATAATGTTCCAGTGCCGCCACAGCAGCAGAAACCCGCTGATGGCTGCCAGAATTACGATCTTGGGATCGAGTGTTGTTACGTCCGGCATCCAGAGCTTTAGCGGCCCGAGCATGCTTGGCGTCACTTTGCCAAAGAACACATGCAGCGCGAACCAGACGGTGAGGTTCAAGATCACGCCGACGACGGCGGCGGTGATGCCGCTGAGCGCGCCTTTGATGCGCGGCTGGCCATTGAGCCACTCGACGTATGGCGCACCGGTGAAGACCCACAAAAAGCACGGCGCAAACGTCGCCCATAGTGTGATAGCGGCACCGAGTACGCCCATGAGCACCGATGGCCCCGCGCCGCTGTGCCGGTAGCCTGCCAGAAAGCCCACGAACTCGGTCACCAGAATGAGTGGCCCGGGCGTCGTTTCGGCGAGCCCCAGGCCGTCGAGCATTTCGCCCGGCGTGATCCAGCCATATTGCGACGCCACGTCTTGGCCCATGTAGGCGAGCACCGCATAGGCACCCCCGAACGTGACCACGGCGAGCTTGGAGAAGAACCAACCGATCTGCGCGAGCACGTGGCCTGTTCCGAGCAGCGCAGCGATGGCCAGCAGTGGCGTGACCCAGACCGCGAGCCAAAACCCAGCGGTTGCCAACGTTTGCGTGACGGGAATGCCTGGCAACGCTGCCGCGGTCACTGCCGGCTTGGCGCCTTCACGCACGGCCAGCAGATAGCCAACCAAGGCTGCCACGGCGACGATCAGTGGATACGGTGCGCCAAGGAAAAAGATGGCAACGAACGAGAGCCCTGCCAGCACCCAATGTTCCGGCCCCTTCAGCGCGCGCTTGGAAATGCGCAGCAAGGCTTCGACAACCACGATCAGCACAGCCGCCTTGATGCCGAGGAAAATCGCCTGCAATGCAGGCACCTGGCCGAACAGCGCGTAGATCAGAGAGAGTGCGAGAATGACCAGTGCGCCGGGCAACACGAACAACAAGCCGGCCGTGAGCCCGCCGCGGATGCCGTGCATGCGCCAGCCGATGTAGGTGGCCAGCTGCATCGCCTCCGGCCCCGGCAAAAGCATGCAGAAGTTCAAGGCGTTGAGGAACCGCGCGTCGTCGATCCATTTGCGCTCGTCGACCAGCATCTTGTGCATCAGCGCGATCTGCCCGGTTGGCCCGCCAAATGACAGCAAGCCGATCTTCAGCCAGACGGCAAAGACCTCGGCATAAGTGGGAGGCGAACTTGATGCGGCAACCGTTGCGGTTTGCGACGTCGTTTTCATGCGGCATGTCCTACAGAGTGGCGGCGGTTTTGGGGGGCAGACCCATGGGCCTGCCCCCCAAGCCGGCCGGTCGCGCGTTGGCCGTGGATACCTTCAGCTTTTCGCCGTTGCCGGCCAGTTGTGCGTCTCGTCGGTGGCGTCACGGCACCAACGGTAGATGCCGTCGTAGACCATCATCATCGCATCAAGCTGGGCGAGATCGTCTTTGAACATGCGCGAGGCACCCAACGACACGGCGACAAGGCCCGCCGCTTCCGGCGCCAGGTCGTGCCGCGCAGTATCGGCGCCGCGCACAATGCGCGCGAGGTGCAGCAATGGTGGCGAAGACAAGCCGAACTCGGTGATCATGGTATCGAACGTGCACGTGTCGCCGCGATGGCTCCAATAGACGTCGTCGATGTCGAAGGGTGTTGCTTGAAAGCGATCCGCTACGGCTGGCACTTCTGCTGGCGCGACGAACAGGAACACAGCGTTCGGATCGACAAACCGGCGGATCAGCCACGGACAGGCGATGCGATCGATTTTCGGCCGCGCCCGCGTCACCCACACTGTGCGGCCCTGCGCATCACGCGGCGGCAATTTGGCGGCCGGCACCATGATCTGGCCGGCGGCAGCCCAGGCCATCACGCCGCCTTCCAGCGACTGCGCTTCGACGCCCTCATGGCGCAGCCATGCCGCGACGCCCTGGCTGAGCTTGAGGCCCTTCTGGCAGGCAACCACAACGGACTTGCCGCGATAGTTTGGCGCCCAATCGGCCACCTTGCGGAAATCGCGGCGGTGGGACCCGGGGATCAGCCGCGGATCGGCGTTGAAGTCATCGTCGATGCAGACATCGATCACGACGGGTGCGCCCGGCACGCCAATGAGACGGCCCAGTTGCGGGACAGTGATTTCGGTTGGAGACGGCATGTTGCGTCCTCTCTGCTTGGATCAATTGCCAAGGCTGGTGAGTGTGGGACGCGATGTTTGGGCCGGAGCCTCACGGGGCAATCGCTGAGGCCCCATCAGCGGTTGAGACCACGACAAACGCCGGTTGTCAAATATCAGTGCGGCGCGTCGAATGCACAACAGTCATCCACAGCGATGCCCTTGCAGGACTCGGCCGATGGGGCTACTGACACCACTTTAATGACCATCGTTGACCCAATCGCGACATTCGCGCGCCGCCATCTGCTGACCTGCGAGGGGCTGAAGGCAGGCGAAATCACGGCACTTCTCGATCTGGCCGACAAGGCCGCCGATCAGAACCGCCAAGTTAAGAAAAAGCGCGACGTCCTGGCCGGGCGCACGCTGATCAACCTGTTCTTCGAGGCGTCGACCCGCACGCAGAGTTCGTTCGAGCTGGCGGGCAAGCGGCTCGGCGCCGACGTCATGAATATGAACGTTGCGACCTCATCGGTCTCGAAGGGCGAAACGCTGGTCGACACCGCGGTGACCTTGAACGCCATGCGGCCGGATATTCTGGTGGTGCGTCATCACGCGGCCGGGGCGGTGGAGCTGCTGGCACAGAAGGTCGATTGCCATGTGATCAACGCTGGCGACGGGGCGCATCAACATCCCACACAGGCGCTGTTGGACGCGTTGACCATCCGCCGCGCCAAGGGCCGTATCGCGGGGCTGACCGTGGCCATCTGCGGCGACGTGCTGCACAGCCGTGTGGCGCGTTCCAACATCGATGTGCTCAACACCATGGGCGCCCGTGTGCGCATCATCGCGCCCTCCACCTTGCTGCCGTCGAATGCCGACCGGCTCGGCGCCGAAGTGTTCACCGACATGAACAAGGGGCTGGAGGACTGCGATATCGTCATGATGCTGCGGTTGCAGCGCGAGCGCATGTCTGGATCGTTCGTGCCGTCCACGCGCGAATACTACCACTTCTTTGGGCTCGATCATGAGAAGCTCGCGCGCGCCAAGCCGGATGCGCTTATCATGCATCCCGGCCCGATGAACCGTGGTGTGGAGATCGCGTCGACGATTGCTGATCACGCACGCAGCGTCATCCGCGATCAAGTCGAGATGGGCGTGGCTGTGCGCATGGCAGTGCTGGAAGCATTGGCGCGGCAGTTGCGGAACGAGTGAGACAACCATGCGCAAACTCATCCCCGCCGTCCCAAGCGATACCACCGTCTTCATCAACGCGCGGCTCGTTGATCCGGCGTCTGGCCGCGACGAGCCGGGTGGGCTCCTGGTCCATGACGGCGTCATTGCCGACCTTGGCCCGCACTTGCGGCGCAACGCGCCGGAAGGCGCCGCCGTCGTCGATTGCAAAAATCACGTGCTATGCCCGGGTTTGATCGACGCTTGCGTTTTCTCTGGCGAGCCTGGACAGGAACACCGCGAGACGCTGAAAACAGCGAGCCACGCCGCGGCGGCCGGTGGTGTCACAACGATTGTTGTCATGCCCGATACGTCGCCGGTCATCGATCAGGTCGCACTCGTTGATTTCATCCAGCGGCGTGCACGCGATAATGCGCTGGTCAATGTTCACGTGATGGCCGCCATGACGCGTGAGCTCAAAGGCGACGACATGACCGAAATTGGCCTCTTGAAGCGCGCCGGTGCCATTGCTTTCACCAATGGCAAGTCAACCATCTCGAACGCGCGGACCATGCGGCAGGTCCTCAACTACGCCAAGGATTTTGGCGCCCTCATCGTGCACCATACGGAAGACCCGCATTTGTCAGCGAACGCGGCGATGAACTCCGGCGAGGTCTCGACGCGGCTCGGTTTACCAGGTGTGCACAAACTGGCCGAAACCATCGTCGTCGAACGGGACGTGCGGCTCGTTGAAATGACCGGCGGACGTTACCACGCCGCTGCCATTACATGCGCTGAGAGCCTGGCGGTCATCAAGGCCGCGAAGGCCAAGGGGCTGCCAGTTTCGTGCGGCGTGTCGATCAATCATCTGACGTTGAACGAGAACGACATCGGCCCCTACCGGACCTTCCTCAAGGTGCGTCCACCGTTGCGCTCGGAAGCCGACCGGATGGCCATGGTGCAAGGTCTCGTTGATGGCGACATCGACATCATCGTGTCGTCCCATGATCCCCAGGACGTCGATGTGAAGCGCCATCCCTTTGCTGAGGCCGCCGATGGGGCCATCGGGCTCGAGACCCTGCTGGCGGCAGCGCTGCGGCTGCACCACGACGAGACGATCAGCCTCTTGGGCCTCCTCAAGCCATTGACCATCAATCCCGCCACGCTGCTCGGGTTGCCGGCTGGCCGTCTTGCGAAGGGCGCGCCCGCCGACCTGATCGTTGTCGATCTGGGCCAGCCGTGGGTGGTGGACAAGGCGCAGCTCCGGTCGCGCTCCAAGAACTCGCCCTTCGACGAACGGACGATGCAAGGCCGCGTTTTGCGAACGCTGGTTGCGGGCGAGACGGTCTATCAATACGGTGAGAGTGTGCGGTAGCCAGACAGTGGCCGTGCATGCGCCCCTTCCGGACTTTTCATGGCTTTCTTGCTCTCGATTGCTGCCACCGTACTGGCGCTGACGCCGCTGAGTGCGATTTCCCCAGGCGCGGGCCTGCTGATCACGGCAGCGGTGCTTATGCTGCCTTTGGCGTTCGGCTATCTGCTCGGCTCGATCCCGTTTGGCGTGCTGCTTACGCGCGCGGCCGGCGTTGGCGATGTGCGCAACATCGGCTCGGGCAATATCGGAGCAACGAACGTTCTCAGGACTGGCAGAAAGGGCTTGGCGGCAGCCACTCTGCTGCTTGACGGCCTCAAGGCTACGGCGGCAGTGCTGCTCTGTCACTGGTATCTGTCACGGAAGTGGAATGTTGATCTTGGTTACGTCCCTGGCTCCGACGCCAGCGCGGCAATCCCGGATTTCACACAAGCGCATCGCGCGTTTGTGATCGCGGCCGTTGCTGGCTTTGGCGCTTTTCTTGGCCACCTCTATCCGGTGTGGCTTGGCTTCAAGGGTGGTAAGGGTGTTGCGACCTACATCGGTGCGGTGTTCGGCATTTTCTGGCCAGCGGGATTGATGTTCTGCGGCCTGTGGCTTGCAACCGCGCTGATAACGCGCATTTCATCACTGTCGGCGCTGGTGGCGTGCGTGGCGGCTCCGCTCTATCCGCTACTCCTGGGGGAGTGGCTGATTGGTATTCTGCTGGCTGCCATGTCAGTTCTCGTCTTTTACAAACATCATGAGAACATCAAACGTTTGCGCGCAGGCAAGGAGCCGAAGATCGGTGCAAAAGGTTGATCCATCTCAGCCAAGTTTGCCGCTGGTGGAAACGCCGGCGCCGCTGCCGCAAGCAGCCCTCGATGACGCCCAGCGCCTCGCCTGCCTCCGCCTCATCCGCTCGGAAAATGTCGGACCCGTCACCTTCCGCGACTTGATCAACCGCTACGGTGGCGCTCAGCGCGCGCTGGATGCGTTGCCGGACCTGTCGCGCAAGAGCGGTCGAACGTTGCGCATCTGCCCCGCGGACCTGGCAGAAGCCGAACTTGCCGCTGCTGCGCGGATCGGCGCGCGCCCGCTGTTCACCATCGAGCCCGACTATCCGCCGCTGCTGGCCCATCTTGAGATGCCGCCACCGCTGATTTATGCCAAAGGCCGCCTCGATCTGTTGACGCGCCCTGCCATCGCGATCGTCGGCTCGCGCGACGCTTCGGCTGCCGGCCGCACGATGGCGCGCTCGCTGGCGCACGGATTGGCGGCCGCTGGTCTGGTGATCGTGTCGGGGCTTGCCCGTGGGATTGATGCAGAGGCGCATCAGGCAGCCCTCTACACCGGGACCATAGCCGTGCTCGCCGGCGGCGTCGATATCGTCTACCCGCCCGAGAATGCCGGGCTTTATGCCGAGATCAGCGATATCGGCTGCCTCGTCTCGGAGATGGCACCAGGTTTCATGCCGCGTGGCCAGGACTTTCCCCGGCGGAACCGTATTATTTCCGGCATCGCCAACGCGGTTGTTGTCATCGAAGCCGCCAAGCGGTCCGGCACGCTGATCACGGCGCGCATGGCCGGCGAACAGGGCCGCGAGGTGTTCGCCGTTCCAGGTCACCCGTTGGATCCGCGCGCAGAAGGGACCAACCACCTGATCAAGAACGGCGCCACGATGGTGACGTCGGCAGCCGATATTCTTGAGGTTCTGGGACCGAGCCTCAAACCACGCTTCCATTTTCGCGAACCGGACCCTCCCCCCAGAGAGCCCGGTTCGCGGCCGGTCAGCCGGAGCGGCAAACCGGAAACAAAGGCAGCGGAGATGACGCCGGAAACGTCATCCCCGCCGCATGACGCGGAAGGTGAGCGGGCGCGTGTGCTCGCCGCGCTCGGGCCCGCGCCCGTCAATATAGACGAGCTGGTGCGGGTAACGGGCTTGTCCGCCCGCGCCATTCAAGTGGCCATACTCGAGCTGTCCCTGGCCGGACTGATCGCGAGGCATGGCCGAAATCTCGTGTCACTGACAGGAGCCCCTGCGGCCAACGGCGAACACAGCCCCATGTAAGCCCTCAACTGAACCTCTTGCGGTTCCGCTCTGTCTCACGGCATGCAAAACTCAGCAGATCAGCCAAGCCCTCCAATTCCGCGCCTACTGCTATCGCTTCGAGTTCCGCGAGCAGATCGTGCATGTAGAGCAAAAGATCGCGCTCCGGCGCCTGCGCAAGGCCGCCGCCGCCGCGCCATGCCTCCTTTCCCCCCGAAGCAATAGTTGTAATTGTCGATTGGACCTCGACCGGCGGCCTGGTTTCCGGCATTCGCAACCCCGACTTTTATTTTTCTTTAATGCACCTTATGGATGCGGTGATAGAGTGCTGAACACAAAAATGCAATCATAAAGTGTAATTTCCAAGCGCGATTCATCAACCTGAAGGTGTGGGTGTGGATAACCCGCGGCACTCCGCGGTTTGACAGCCGTCACGGCATAAACCATGGTCCGCCCGATTTTCTCCCAGCGCCGAGGCTCGCAATCCAGCGCCCGGCACGCTCCAACTAAGGACGCGCAGGCCTGCCCTCGACGGGGGTGGCCGGCCGTGATGGCACGTCATGAATGTTCTCATCGTGGAGAGTCCGGCCAAGGCCAAGACCATCAACAAGTACCTGGGGGCAGGCTACAAAGTCATCGCGTCCTACGGGCACGTGCGCGATTTGCCCTCGAAAGACGGCTCGGTAGAGCCCGACAACGACTTCGCGATGCACTGGGCGCAGGACGACGAGCGCTCCAAGAAGGCCATGCGCGACATCGTTGATGCGGTGAAGGGGGCCAAGAAGGTAATCCTCGCCACCGACCCTGATCGCGAGGGCGAGGCCATCTCCTGGCATCTTCTGGAGATGCTTGGCCAAAGGAAGGCTATCAAGGCCGGAGTACCCGTAGAGCGTGTAACGTTCAACGCGATCACCAAGCAGGCCGTCCTCGATGCGATTGCGCACCCCCGCCAAATCGATGGTCCGCTTGTGGACGCCTATCTCGCCCGCCGCGCGCTCGACTATCTCGTGGGCTTCACACTCTCGCCGGTGCTGTGGCGCAAGCTGCCCGGCACGCGCTCTGCAGGCCGCGTGCAGTCGGTGGCCCTTCGCCTCGTCTGCGACCGTGAAGCGGAAATCGAGATCTTCCGCACCGACGAATACTGGACCATCGAAGCGCTGCTCAAGACCGCGAAAAACGACACCGTCTCCGCGCGATTGACCGCCATCGCCGGGCAGAAACTGGACAAGCTGTCGATCAAAGACGGTGTCTCAGCTGAGGCCGTCAAGACGGCTGTGATCGGCTGTGATTTCAAAGTCGCCAGCGTCGACAAGAAGGCCGCCAAGCGGAACCCCTATCCGCCGTTCACAACTTCAACCTTGCAGATGGACGCCTCGCGCAAGCTCGGCTTCTCCGCCAAGCAGACCATGGGCACCGCGCAACGCCTCTACGAAGGTGTCGACATCGGCGGCGAGACCGTTGGCCTGATCACCTACATGCGAACCGACGGCGTGCAGATTGCGCCGGATTCAGTCGCCCAGATCCGCAACGTCATCCGCTCCGAGTTTGGCGACAAATACACGCCCTTCGCGCGCGAGTATAAATCGAAGGCCAAGAACGCCCAGGAAGCCCACGAAGCCATCCGTCCAACCGATCCGAAACGCACACCCGACAGCGTCCGTAAGATGCTCGATAAGGATCAGGCTGCTCTCTACGACCTGATCTGGAAGCGCACGATCGCCAGCCAGATGGCCGCCGCCGAACTGGAGCAAACCACTGCCGAGATCGACGTCAAAGGCCGCGACGGCAAGGCCTATGCCTTCCGCGCGTCTGGCTCCGTCGTCATCTTTGAGGGCTACCGCAAGGTCTACGAAGAAGGCCGCGACGCGCGCGTGCGCGTTATTGAAAAAGGCAAGGACGACGCTGCCGTCGACGCGAGTGAAGACGACAGCAACCGTCTGCCACCGCTCGCCGCGGGCGACAAACTCTCGCCCGCTCAAATCGACGCCGACCAGCACTTCACCCAGCCGCCGCCACGCTTCACCGAAGCCACCCTCGTCAAGCGCATGGAGGAACTCGGCATCGGCCGGCCGTCCACCTACGCCTCGACACTCGCTGTCCTGGTCGAGCGCGACTACGTGCGCATGGAGAAAAAGCAGCTCGTGCCGGAGGATCGCGGCCGTCTCGTCACCGCGTTCCTCGAAAGCTTCTTCATGCGCTACGTGGAGTATGACTTCACGGCCGGTCTTGAGGAAAAGCTCGACCTCATCTCCGACGGCAAACTCAAATGGAAAGACGTGCTGCGCGACTTCTGGGTGCAGTTCACGGGCCAGGTGGCCGAGATCAAAGAACTGCGCGTCACCCAGGTGCTGGACGCACTCAACGACTTGCTCGGCCCACACGTATTCCCCGCCAAGGAAGACGGCGGTGATCCGCGGCTGTGCCCGAAATGCGGCAAAGGCCAGCTGAGCTTGAAGATCTCTGGCAAGAACGGCGCCTTCGTCGGCTGCGGGGCCTATCCGGAGTGCAGTTACACACGCCAACTCGCCCAGACCGGCGATGCTGGCGACGCCGCCGCCATGGATGGCACGGTGCTCGGCATCGATCCGGTCACCGGCAAGGATGTCACGCTGCGCAATGGCCGCTTCGGCCCCTATGTGCAGCTGGGAGAGGCTGAACTCGACGCCACGCTCGAACTCAACGTCGAAGAACAAAAGCCCAAGAAAGCCAAAGCCAAGCCTGCCAAACCGAAGATGATCCAGCCCAAGCGCTCGTCACTGCCAAAGGGTTGGGAAGCGGCGTCGATGGATCTTGAGCGCGCCTTGAAGCTGCTCGGCTTGCCACGTCTTGTCGGCGAGCATCCCGAAACCAGGACGCCGATCACGGCAGCCCTCGGCCGCTTCGGGCCGTACATCAAACACGACGGTACGTATGCCAACGTCGAGAGCATCGAAGAAGTCTTCGACATCGGCATCAACCGTGCCGTGACGGTGCTGGCCGAAAAGCGCGCGGGGGGTGGGAAAAGCCGCTTCCAACG
Organism: uncultured Alphaproteobacteria bacterium; assembly: GCA_963847145.1. GTDB lineage: Bacteria > Pseudomonadota > Alphaproteobacteria > Rhizobiales > Hyphomicrobiaceae > JABFRJ01. Next base: position 91,208 of record CAWJYN010000004.1, on the reverse strand, counting down.
TTCGAAACCGACGGTGTTGGCCGCGCTTGGCGATCATCCCGACGGCGGTGGAAAAATCGAAGTGCTGGAAGGCAAATACGGCGCCTATGTGAGCCACAACGGCGTCAACGCGACCGTCCCGAAGGGCACGCAGCCAGCTGAATTGAGTGTCAGCGCGGCAGTCTTGCTGCTCAACGAGCGTATTGCGAAAGGTGGTGGCAAGTTCAAAAAGAGCAAGAAGCCTGCCGCCAAGAAAGCCGCGTCTGCATCCAGCGACGTCACGCCGGCCAAAAAGGTTGCGGCCCAAAAGGTCGCGGCCAAGAAAGCGCCCGCCAAAAAGAAAACCGCTCCCAAGAGCCAGGAAGCAGCCGAATAATGCGCGCGGGGACATCCGGGCCAGCGGCACTCACTCTCCGCGTCGCGCTGACGGCGTTGTTGCCGTTCGGGCTCGGCTACTTCATGTCGTATTTGTTCCGCGCCGTGAACGCGGTGGTGGCGCCGGACCTGGTGCGAGAGCTGAAACTCGATGCCGGTCAGCTTGGTTTTCTGACTGCGGCCTACCTGCTGGCCTTTTGTCTGATCCAGCTGCCGCTCGGGGTGCTGTTGGACCGCTATGGACCGCGCCGCGTGCAATCTGCGTTGCTTGGCCTCGCCGCTTTGGGGGCGCTGCTGTTCTCGATCGGCGAGAGCACCCTCACGCTGACCTTGGCCCGCGCGCTTATTGGTCTCGGCTTCGCCGGCGGTCTCATGAGTAGTCTGAAAGCGGTTGTTGTGTGGGTGCCCGAACAGCGGCGCGCGCTCGCCAGCGCCTGTGTGATGTCGCTCGGAGCCGTCGGGCTGATGGTCTCGACCGCACCGATGCAATGGGCCGTCTCCCAGATCGGCTGGCGCGTGGCCTTCATGGGCCTTGCAGCAGTCACCGGGCTCGTCGCGCTATTGATGCTGCTGATCGTGCCGCGTCCTGACGCGACAGCGACGCCCGCGCCGCTGAAGGCACAACTTAAAAGTGTCTGGACCATCATGCGTGATCCCGCCTTCGTGCGGCTGGCACCGCTGCTGGGCTTGAGTGCCGGCACGCACATCGCCATCCAGACCTTGTGGGCTGGACCGTGGTGGCGCGATATGGGCGGTCAGGATCCAGCCGGCGTCGCACAGCGTTTGTTGTTCATGGCGGCGGCATTTTTCGTCGGAATCATCAGCACCGGCGCCATCGTCGATCGAGCGAACCGCCGCGGCATCAGCACGCTGGATGTGATGCTGGTGTCCCTCACGGTGTTCTTCGCGGCACAAGCGTTGGTGATCGCTAACATCGTCGCGCTGCCGGCCTGGCTGGTGTTCGGTATGCTGGGACAGGTCGCCGTGCTCGCTTTCCCCTGGCTGTCGAGCTACTTCGGCGCGGAACTCTCGGGCCGCGCCAATTCGTCTATGAACCTGATGATCTTCGTCACCGCGTTCGTCGCACAATGGTCGATGGGTGCCATCATCGATCAGTTTCCGCGCACCGCGTCCGGCGGCTTCCCGCCTGACGCTTACACGGCAGCGTTCGGAACGTTTCTCGCGCTCGAAATTGCGGGACTGCTGTTCTATCTGCCCGTCCATCGCAGGCTTCGAGCGCACAAGAAGGCCTGACGGCGTGCCTCCGACGGATCGGCCGCACATCAGCCGTTGGCCGCAAACCGCCAGTCTCGAAAAGCTTGCGGACGGGAACTATGGTTACGCAGCAAACCTGGATACTGCTGACCATCATCGCCCTATGCGGGCTTGCGAAACCAGCCGAGGCTCAGCTTCGAAAATCTGCCCCGCCAACTTCCGCGGCAATGACGGCGCTTGGGTTCAAAGAGGTCACTCTGACATCTGGGAACCGCGATCGGGTCCTGCTGGTCCAGGAGCCTGTCAATCCCGCCGTCACCGCCCCCGTCGTCATGCTGCTGCACGGCGGCACCCAGAGCATGCGTCGCATGTTTAGCCCCACTGCGGGGGCGACGCTGGAATGGCTCGCCGTTGCCCGAGCCAACAACATTCTGCTGCTCGCACCCAATGGCACCAACGCCGCGACCGGCGACGCCAAGGGCGACACCCAGCTGTGGAACGATCTCCGGCAGGGTGCCGCCATCCGCACCACGACGGCTGACGACGTCACCTTCATCCGCGACGTGCTCACCTGGGCGCACACGACCTACAATACCGATCCCGCGCGCACCTACGTCACCGGCGCCTCCAACGGCGGCATGATGACCTACCGTCTGCTGATCGAAGCGCCCGAGCTGTTTGCCGCTGGCGCCGCCTTCATCGCCGCATTGCCTGCCGTCATCGGCCGCATTCCGAAGCCACCACGGCCCACGCCGTTGATGATCATGGCAGGCACAGTCGATCCGCTCGTCCAGTGGAACGGCGGCGTCATCGCCGGCAATCGCGGCTCAGTCATCTCGGCACCGGAAAACCTGACGTGGTGGCTCGCAGCAAATCGCGCCAGTCCCGTGCCAGCAGAGACAGTGCAGCTTCCGCATCTCGACCCGAAAGACACTTGCCGCATCGAGCGCCAAAGGTTCGCCGCAAAACCAGGCGGCGCGCCGGTCGTCTTCTACGCCAATCAAGGCGGCGGCCACGCCATGCCATCCATCAAGCATAAAATTCCCGACGGCTTTTTGGTGCGCCGCTACATCGGCCCTGTCTGCCGCGATGTGGAAGCGGCCGATCTCACATGGGCGTTCTTCAAGCAATACAGGCGGGCACCGTGACGTCCTCACCGGCGGAAAATCGGCCCCAGGCCCGGGATGCTCAAGATCGTGCGAAGCAAGCCCGCGACGTACGTGTACGCCGCAGCCTTCAGCAAATGCCGCGCAGGCTTCATGTCGTCGGCGTGAATGAACTTGCCGCGCTCCAGCAACGGCAACGCACGTTTGAAGCTTGCGTCGAATTCGACAGGCAAAGTCACGATCTGCAGCGCAAACGACAGCAACGCGGTGGCGGCAAACCCAATGACATTGAGCAGCAGCGCCGCCCCGCTCTTGCCCAGCAGCAGCAGCAACGGTGCCGACCAGATGAAGGCCTGCCCGACCATGCTGACGACATGCGCTTGTTTGGCGACCGCCTGCCGCCGCTTGTAAATCGGCAGGTCCATCGCGTCCTGCATCGCATGGCCGATTTCATGGGCGGCGACAACAATCGCCGACAGCGAGCGCCCGGTCATGAAGCGCGGCTCAAGCCGCACGGCCTTGGCCTCGGGGTCGTAGTGGCTGCCCTGCTCGGTGACTTCCACTTTCACGTGATTGAGCTTCATCGCGTCCAGCGCGTGCCGCGCGAATTCCGCCCCGGTCCCGGCGATGTCCGGTCGATCGTAAGCATATTTGTCCATCGTCCGCTGAATCCAGATGCCGGGCAGCGCCACGAGCAGGAACGCCAGGACGAGGATGGCAATAATGGGCAACACGCGGGGGCTCCGGGCTCTGGGGCGGCTTAATTTGATAGCCCATTCAAAGCGCTGACAGCAGCATAAAGAGCGGGCAGAATTAAGTATTTAACGCGCACATCGCCCGTATACGACGTTTCGCGCCGGCAGTTGACGGCACCAGCGGCCTGTTGCATTCGACGGCAACGGCTGAGACCACCACATCTTCGTCTAGTTTGTAGTTACGATACCGGCATTCATGGAGGCACGCATGCTGATCTGGGGCTCACGGACTGAAAGCAAGGATATGGGGCCGGTCGAGACCAAACCCTGTCCGACCTGCGAAAAAGAGCGGGCGTTTCACCTGATCGCTCAGTATCGGCTGCACCACATCTGGTACCTGTTCAAGTGGGTCTCTCAGAGGGAGTATCTGCAGCTTTGTGAGGTGTGCCGCCGCGGCACCGCCGTCGAAAAAGCATCACCGTTGATGGCGAAGGCCAAGAGCGCCATTCCAACCTATCATCGCTACAGCTGGGCCATCATTCCAGCGCTGATCGGCGCCATGGCCATGGTTGGATTCGCGGCCAGCGGCGACCGCTCGGCGCGCAATGCGGAACTCATCGCGGCACCGCGGTCGGGCGACACCTACGTCGTCGATATGTCGAAGTTGCTTCGCGACGGCGATATCAAATTCAGATACGGCATCATGCGCATCAATGCTGTTCAAGGCACCAGCGTCGAACTGGCCATGCCGAAGGTCACGTACAACAAGCTCTCCGCCGCAACGAAAGATCTCGGCGACGCCCGGCAAAGCGGCACAGACTACTTCAGCGAGAAGACCATGCGCGTGCCGGTCGCAGACCTGAAGCCATTGCTCGACAACGGCGTCATCCACAACATCCGGCGCTGATCGCTACACGACACGATCCAGCCACCCTTTCGATTTCGCCTCTTGCCAGCACTGTCCTCGGCGCGCACGTTTTGGTCGCATTCCTGTCGTTTCTGGACGGTGGGTGTGTGGCTGGGCGGACGTGGAGAGTTGCGCGATGCACATTTTGCGGTCCTGGCTGCGTTGGATAGCCATCGGAACTCTGGCTGTCCTGACGCTGGCTACCGGGCCGGCACACGCTCAACCCGTGGGCAGCAGCCAGGATGTCGATCTGCTGCTGGTGCTCGCTGCCGACGTCTCGCGCAGTGTCGACGAGATCAAGTTCAAGCTGCAACGGGAGGGCTACGCCGCAGCCATCACCGACCCTGCCATTGTCCGCGCCATGCAAGCAGCCGGGCCCAAAAAACGCATCGCGCTGATGTTCATTGAGTGGGCGGGTGCGGGCGAAACCAAAGTCATTGTCGATTGGACAAGCGTCGGCAACCCCGAGGATGCGCGTGCCTTCGCCGACCGTCTCCTCGCCGCACCGCGACCGTTCTATGGCCGCACGGCGATTGGCGGTGCCATCGAGATCAGCCTCGCACAACTGGCCTCCAGCCCGTTCCGGTCCGATCGCAAGATCATCGACATCTCGGGCGATGGCACCAACAATGCCGGTCGCGAAGTGACCGAGGCGCGCGATCAAGCCATCGCTGCGGGTGTTGTCGTGAACGGTGTGGTGATCCTGTCGAAGATCCCGTTGCCGTTCAACCCGGCGCACACCCATCCGATGGGTGGCCTGCTCGCCTATTATGAGAACAACGTCATTGGCGGCCCGGGAAGCTTCGCCCTGGCCGCCGAAAACTTCGAAACGTTTGGTCAAGCCTTGCGCACAAAGCTTATCAAGGAAATAGCCGCCGCGGCGAACATTCCACCAGGCTGAAACTCAGCTCTTGGGCTTGGCAGCAGCCGGAGCCTCGACCTTGGCGGCTGGCGCGGCGGCTGCAGGTGCCGCAGGCTTTGGATCACCCCAGCATACGCTGGCTTCCGCGCGGCAGGTGTGCTCATCGAACAGACCGACGTCGAGAAACAGCTCGCATTTGACGTCTTTTTTGCCGGTCTGATAGGACTTGATGCCTTTTTCGGCGGCCCACTGGGCGATGTACTTGTCCAACAGCGCCTTAGCGTCGTTGGTCGGACCATCTTTGCCATAATCGTTTACTGAAAAGCCGAGGCGTGTGCACTTGGCATCGGCTGCACCAGCGGCAGCGGCAAGCGCGAGGGCGGCGAGGGTGCCGCGCAGTAGGGTCGTACGCATAAGACACAACCTTCTTGACTTGAGGTCTTCACAGTGAGGATCAGGATTAACCACGCCAGCGGGCGCGCCGCTATGGCGCCAGTGCACCGCAGCACACAATTTTGCGCACTGAGGCCGGTTTGCCAGCCCTTCTGCAACTGGCCCTCTGCAGCTGGCCCTCTGCAACCAGACGCGGGTCCGTTACTGTGGGACTACGCCGCCAGATGGTGCCGTCCGGCTCTCGGCACGTTTGCGCGGTTGATCAGAGCGTTGAACCTGCTGGATCCGCTTCGCTGGTGCAGCCTTCGCGAGGGCAGGCAAGCCAGACTTCAGTTTTTTCTGAATTTTTTCAGTGTCTTCCGCCTCTGGCTTCAAGGTCAACGCCTGGTTCCACTGGAACACGGCTTCGCGCTCGCGGCCGACGCGCCATAGGGCATCGCCCAGATGGTCGTTCAAGATGGGGTCTTCTGGCCGCAGCTCGACGGCGCGCTCAAGCCACTTCACAGCTTCCTTGAAATTGCCGGTCCGGTAGTGCGCCCAGCCAAGACTGTCGACGATGTAACCGTCGTCCGGCTTCAGCTTCACCGCTTTTTCGATGAGCTGCATGCCCGTTTTCAGATTTTTGTTCTGATCGACCCAGGAGTACCCCAGGTAATTCAGAACAATTGCCTCGTCCGGGCTGAGCTTGAGTGCCTGCTGCAGATCCGCCTCCGCCAGCGGCCAGTTATGGACGCGTTCATACGAAGTGCCGCGCGCGTAGAAGTAGGACCAATGCCTCTGCTCCGGCTTTTTAATGATGGCGATGGCACGGGAGTAGTAGCCGATCGCTTCTTCATAGCGCTTGTGGCCGCGCATGATCGAACCCAACGCATCAAGCGGCTTCAAATCCTGCGGATCGCGGTCGGCGACTTGCTCCAGCAGCATCTTGGCTTCCTCGACACGTTCGAGAGAGTTCAAGTCGTAAGCCTTGCGGATGTCGATCGCCTGTTCCAACGGCGTTCCGGGCACGATTTGTTCATAGACCTCGATGGCGCGGTCGTAGCGTTTGGTGCCTTCATAAACATTGGCAAGCGCTGCCAGCGCGAACGGAAACCGGGGCTCCAGATAGAGGGCATACTGCAAGAAAACGGCGCCCGGCCCGATGCCACCTTCACCGGCCAGGGCCTCGCCAAGGCCGAAAAGCGCTTCTGCCAGCCCCTGTGACGCGGTGGTGATCAGCAACGGCTGGCGCTCGCCGGCAACGAGGCTCTTTTGCAGTGCGACGGCTGAGGGGTGCCCTTCGCCACGGATGCGATCGAAATAAACCTGCAAAGCCTTCTGGCCGGCCTTGTTGTCCCCGGCGCTGGACAGGCTCTGCGCATAGGCCAGCGTTGAGCGGAGTGACTTCTGATCACCGGCGAACAGCTTTTCGAACGTCGCACGTGCCTCCGGGCGGCGGTTACCCACATCAGCAATCAGCGCGCGATGATACCGGATCAGCGCTTGTGCCCAGTCCGGCTGCTTGGTGGTATCGATTAAGTCGAGTGCATCCTTGGTGCGGCCCTCGGCCTGCCGTGTCCAGGCGCGGGCCAGCAGGCCGGTCAGTTCGCCGATCGGGTTCACAGCGGACAATTTGAAATGTTCGTCGGCCTCGGTGAAACGGCCGTTCTTGAACTCCGCAAGGCCCAGCAGCAGACGCGACATCCGGTGCTCTGACTTGAGCTTCAGTAGGTCGCTCGCCAGGGCTTCCGCGCGCGGCCAGTTGCCCTCGGTGGCTTCCATGTCGAAGGTTTGGACAATCAGCGCTTCATTGCTCGCATCTTTGGAGAGAGCCTGGCCGTAAAATGCCGCAGCCGATTGCGTATCGCTTTGTCCCCGCGCCAGCCGGCCGGCCATGTAGCCGCCGAGCTGACTGCGAACGGACGGCACATCGTCGGTGGGGGCGGCGCGTGCCGACAACGACGCGATCACCCCGCCGGCCAGACCGACGCCAAGAACGGCCGCCAGTGCTGAGACGCGTGTGCAGATCTCACGGTGTCGAAACATGCGGCCTCTGACGGTTCGGGCGGACAGGCGGCTTAAACGATTGATTCTCATTGTGGCAAGACGCTAGCAAAGAACGGCTGCCGACGCGATGGGTTTACCGGGCAACTGCAGAACTGTTTTCCGGAGTTCAGGGGAACCCTGATCTGCGCCTTCACGCTTCTGGCGTTTGTCCCGCCAGAATGCGGCGAAACACTGCCGTGTCGATGTTGCCACCGCACAAGACAACGGCAACCCGCTTACCGAGCGCTTCTGCGCCATCCTGCATCAAGGCGGCCAAAGGTGCTGCACCCGCGCCCTCGGCCAGATTATGGGTATCTTGATAGTAGGCCCGAATTGCGGCTGCAATCCCGTCATCGGTGACCTGGACGATGCGGGCTACGCCTTTGGTGATGATGGCCAGTGCGGACGCATCCGGCTGGCGCACGGCAATGCCATCGGCGAAGGTGCGCGCCTGATTGGTTGCAACAACCCGTCCGGCGGCCAGCGAGAGGGCATAAGCTGGCGCATTGACGTTGACGACGCCGACCACTTCCGTATCGAGCCCGAGCAGGTCGCGCACCGCAATAACCGCGCAGATGCCGGATCCAAGCCCGATGGGAACGTAGACACGGTCGAGCTTCGGCGCGCCACGGAACAGTTCCAGCGCATAAGTGGCAACACCCATCACCAGATCGCGATGAAACGACGGAACGAAGTGCAGCCCCTGGTCTTTGGCGGCGCGGGCGGCTTCGGACTTGGCCGCATCGAAGTCTGATCCGTGCTCGACAAGTTCAGCGCCCCAGGCGCGCATCGCCGCGTTCTTTTCGACCGAGTTGCCATGGGGCACATAGATGACGCTGCGCAGCCCGGCCTTGGTCGCTGCCAGCGCGATCGACTGGCCATGATTGCCACGGGTCGCCGAGATGACGCCGGACACCACACCGCCCGATCGCTTAAGGCCATCCATGTAGACGAGCCCGCCGCGCACCTTAAAGGCGCCGGTCGGCGTGTGGTTCTCGTGCTTGACCCAGACTTCCGTGCCGATCCGCGCATTGAGCAGCGGCCACGCGTATTGCGGCGTTGGCGCGACCGTCTGGTGGACCAGCGTAGACGCGGCCTCGAGTTCGGCAAGCGTGAACAAGCTCATCGATTGTCTCTCCAGTGTTCAGCTGCGGCAGGGCGGCGGGCGCAGTGCCTTGTTTCGAGCCAGGCGTTACGGCTTTTTTCAGGATTTGGGCGGATAGTCACGCCAATGTGTCCGCTGCCGTTGCATCGATGCGACAAGCCAGCAACCGTCCGTGAGTTCTTGCCCCATGCCGAATGTGCGTCGTCTGGACCTGTCCCGCATCAAGACCGCCAGCATTCTCGGCGCTGCTGCCGTGTTGCTCGGCGGTTGCTTCGCGTCCCGCGGGGACCATCGCCGCTACGACCACGCCTACTATGCGCCGGTCGACGGCCATCCCCAGGACATCTTTCCCGACCCCGTGGGTTGGATTGATCGCAGCATCCCCAATCGCCTCGGCTCGCTTGACGTGCGCCCGACGCAATTCTCGTTCGAAACGGACCGCGCCGCCCGCGCCCGCTCGCAACTGTCGCCGCCAGCACCGCGCGCCCAACCAGCGCCACCCGCCGCCGCACCACCAGCGACAACACCCAACGCGCTGCCGAAGTCCGGAGCCACGCCGCAAGAACCGGCAAAACCCATTCTGGCGCCGCGCCGCCGCATCACGCCAGGGATCATCGAAGCCGCACAGCCGCCACAGGCCGATCCCGTCGTTGGCGTGGTCCCGCGCCTTGAGCCCAGCGTCTCGCTGCAGCCGCGCATCGCGCCGGTTCAGTAGCCGACCGGCTCAATAAACCTTTCGGGTTCAGCCGGCCTTCCGCCGCGGCGCCGGAGCACCGCGCCCACGCCCCGCAGCAGCCGCCGGGCCGCTGGTCTCACCGAACAGCTCGACCAGCTTGTCGGTCATCGCGCCGGCAAGTTCAGACGGATCGGAAATCGTGACGGCGCGCCGATAGTAGCGTGTCACGTCGTGGCCGATGCCGATAGCGATCAGCTCGACCGGCGAGCGGTTTTCAATTTCGTCGATCACCTGCCGGAGATGCATTTCGAGGTAGCTGCCGGAGTTGACCGACAAGGTGCTGTCGTCAACCGGTGCGCCGTCTGAGATCATCATCAAGATACGGCGGTTCTCCTGCCGGCCCAACAGCCGCTTGTGCGCCCACGCCAAGGCTTCGCCGTCGATGTTTTCCTTCAGCAGCCCTTCACGCATCATCAAGGCGAGCGAACGTTTCGAGCGGCGCCACGGCGCGTCGGCCTGTTTGTATATGATGTGGCGCAGATCGTTGAGACGGCCAGGGTTCTGCGGCTTACCAGCAGCCAGCCAGGCTTCGCGTGCCAGCCCACCTTTCCAAGCCTTGGTCGTGAAACCGAGGATCTCAACCTTCACCCCGCAGCGCTCCAGCGTGCGCGCCAGAATATCGGCGCAGCAGGCGGCGACCATGATCGGCCGCCCACGCATGGAGCCCGAATTGTCGAGCAACAGGGTGACGATGGTGTCCTTGAAGTCGGTGTCGCGTTCACGCTTGAAGGACAGCGCCGACATCGGATCGATGATCACGCGCGTCAGGCGCGCAGGATCGAGCACGCCCTCTTCGAGATCGAAGTCCCAGGAGCGATTCTGCTGCGCCATCAGCTTGCGCTGCAGCTTATTGGCGAGCCGCGCGACGGCGCTCGAGAGATTGCGCAGTTCCTTGTCGAGGAAGCTGCGCAGGCGCTCCAATTCGTCAGGCGTGGAGAGTTTATCGGCGTCAATTTCTTCGTCGGACGCGCGGGAGTATATCTTGTAGCCAAACGCCTCCGGGTTATCGAGCACGTTGTGGTTCGGCCGCCAGGGCTCTGGCGTGTCGGCCATGTCGTCGCCATCGTCCTCGCCGTCGAACATATCTGCTTCAGCCGACTCGGACGTTTCCGACTGCTCGCCGTCTTCGCCTTCGGCGCGCTGCTCGTCGGACTGTTGCTCTTGGCTGTCGGAACCTTCCTGCTGCTCTTGCGCTTCAGAGTCTCCGCTGTCGGACGGCTGATCTTGTTCTTTGTCCTCGCCGTCGTCCTGCTGGCCTTCCGACGCGCTCTCCGCGAGGTTCAGATCCTTCAGCAGATCGCGCGCGATCTGGCCGAATGCACGTTGATTGAGCTGGCTCTGTTGCAGCTTGGCGAGTGTCTTGCCGCCCTTTTCTTCGATGAAGGGGCGCCACAGATCAACCATCGCGCGTGCCGTTTCCGGCGGCGGCAGGCCCGTCAGCTTCTCGCGCAACAACAAGGCGATGGCATCTTCCAGGGGTGCTTCGGCGCGATCCTTGATCTCGGCGTAACGGCCATGGCCGTAGATGTCGTCGACTTTGGCGGTGAGGTTCATCGCCATACCGGGCATGCGATTGGCACCGACGGCTTCGATGCGCGCTTTCTCTGCCGCCTCGAACACATTGCGGGCGGGACCGGCCGGCGGCGCGAGGCGGCGGTGCACTTTTTTGTCGTGCACGGCAGCCGTCAGCGCAAGGCTGTCCGCCCAGCCGCGGATAACGGCGATTTCTTTTGCTGTGGGTATCCGCGCTGGTTCGGGCAGTGACACTTGCTTGCCGTCGAGCTCGGGCTTGCCGGGCCCGAACGACACCTGCACTTCCTTGTCGCCAGCAATTGCGCGGACGGCGAGGCCGAGAACCCGCTTGAACGGCTCGGCGGGGGACTTTTTTTGTTGGTGGGCGGTTGGGCCATAGGGCGCACGGGGTCCGGCAAATCGATCAACGGTGATGTCCACTATCCCACGCAATCGCTGGCATGCAAACAGCCGCGCTACCGGTGGGACGGGACGCCGCGGGGCAGGGCGTCACTCACCAACCTCTGAACAGCCGCTTGAGGTCGCTGCGGCCGCCGCGTAGATCTGCAGATTACCGCCATGAGAGCCCCAGACATGCCTTCAGTCGATCATCTGTTCGCCACGCAGATCTACCAGGCGCGACCGCTCGGCACGCGGGCAAAGCGGCTCAACGCCGACCTTGAACGGGCTTGCCATGTGATTGCCGGAGGCGACAGGGCGGGGCAGGCATGGTGCCGGGATCACGGCTACGCGGGCTATACGTCTTATGCCTCGCTCAACGATTTGGCTTGGCGCGACCCGGTGATTGCGGACCTGGTCGAAGTCCTCAACGGGCATGTGGCGCGCTTTGCCCGCGGCCTGGATTTCGACCTCGGACGGCGGAAGCTGGCCCTCGACAGCCTGTGGGTCAACGTTCTTGATCCCGGCGGCATGCATGCTGGCCACATCCATCCGGGCAGCGTGATCAGCGGCACCTACTATGTGGCGCTGCCGGCGGGCGCGGCGGGCCTGAAGTTCGAAGACCCGCGGCTCCAGCACATGATGGCGGCACCGCCTCGCAAAACCAATGCAGGCCGGCGCAACAAAAACTTCGTCGAGATTGCACCCAAGCCCGGCACCATCCTGCTCTGGGAAAGCTGGCTGCGACACGAAGTGCCACCTAGCCGCGCCAAAACGCAGCGCGTGTCCATCAGCTTCAATTACAGCTGGCCGCTGGCGTGAGTGGGTGCAGCCTCAGTGCGCCAAGCCCTTGACGATGTCTTCGGTCATTTTCTTGGCGTCGCCGAGCACCATGACGGTGTTGTCGCGGTAGAACACGGCGTTGTCGATGCCGGCGTAACCTGACGCCAGCGAGCGCTTGTTGAACAACACCGTGCCGGCTTTCCAGACCTGCAGGACGGGCATGCCGTAGATTGGCGAGGTTTTGTCTTCTTCCGCCGCTGGGTTCACGACATCGTTGGCGCCGATTACATACACCGCGTCAGCCTGCGAAAACTCCGAGTTGATGTCCTCAAGCTCGAACACCTCGTCATACGGCACGTTCGCTTCGGCGAGCAGCACATTCATGTGTCCGGGCATGCGGCCAGCAACCGGGTGGATCGCGTACTTCACTTCGACGCCGGCCTTCTTGAGATTGTCGGCCATCTCGCGCAGCGCGTGCTGGGCCTGCGCGACCGCCATGCCGTAACCAGGCACGATGATCACCTTGCCGGCGTTCTTGAGCAGGAACGCTGCGTCTTCCGCCGAGCCAAGTTTAACCGGCTTTTGCTCGCCCTTCTCACCGGTTGCGGCAGCCACTTCGCCACCGAACCCGCCGGCAATCACCGAGATAAACGACCGGTTCATGCCCTTACACATGATGTAGGACAGGATCGCGCCAGATGAACCCACCAGCGCACCTGTGATGATCAACGCGATGTTGCCAAGCGTGAATCCGATGCCGGCCGCAGCCCAGCCCGAATAGGAGTTCAACATCGACACCACCACCGGCATGTCGGCGCCACCGATGGGCACGATGATGAGCGCACCAAAAATCAGCGCGGCAATTGTGATCATCCAGAACAGCCACGCCGATCCACCCGACTGCACGAACCAATAAACCAGCAAGATAATGAACAGGCCGAGCGCGAGGTTCACCATGTGCCGCGCAGGAAGAATGATCGGCTTGCCTGACATGCGGCCGGACAGCTTCATAAAGGCGATCACTGAACCCGTGAACGTAATTGCGCCAATGGCAACGCCAAGTGCCATCTCAACGAGGCTCGCGCCCTTGATGCCCTCAGCCACCCGCGCAGGATTGGCCAGAATGCCGAACGCTTCTGGCGCATAAAGCGCGCCAGCCGCCGTAAACACTGCTGCGAGACCCACGAGACTGTGGAACGCGGCGACCAACTCCGGCATCATCGTCATGGCGATGGTGCGCGCCATGTAGGCGCCGATGCCGCCGCCGATCGCGAGCCCGGCCAGGATCAGGAACCAGGTCATGAGGCCGTCAACGTCGCCGAGCTGCGTGAGCGTTGTCAGGATGGCAATCGTCATGCCGACCATGCCGAAGATGTTGCCCATGCGCGACGTCACCGGGCTCGACAGCCCGCGCAACGCCATGATGAACAGCACACCGGAGACGAGATAGAGCAGGGCTGCGACGTTGGCGGTCATTGGGGGACGGTGCTCCGGGGACGAGGCAATAGGGGGAATGGGGAATGGGCAATAGTTAAACGGTGTGGCGCGGTCATCTTCTCCGACGCCCGCGCGCCGCAGGTCTTAGGCTTTGGTTCGACGGTGCCATTGCCCAATGCCCATTCCCCATTGCCTCACTTCACTTCACTTCTTCGGTTCCTTCTTCTTGTACATCGCAAGCATGCGCTGCGTGACGAGAAAGCCGCCAAAGATGTTTACCGACGCCATGATCAGCGCCAGAAATCCGAAGAACTTGGCCAGGTAGCTGCCCGACGTAATCGCGAGCACGCCGACGGACAGCAGCGCGCCGACTACGATCACCGACGAAATGGCGTTGGTTACGCTCATGAGCGGCGTGTGCAGCGCTGGCGTCACCGACCACACCACGAAATAGCCGACGAAGATCGCAATCACGAACACCATCAGCTCATAAACAATGGGATCAATGCCAGCACCACCCGCCGCATAGGCAGGCGCCGCAAACAACGCGAGAGCCAAGGTCAATGCGAGCGTTTTCATCTCAAGCTCCCTTGATGGCGCCGTTGGGCGCACTTGCTGGCACGGGCTGCGGTGCGAGGCTCGGGTGGACGATTTTTCCATCCTTGGCAACCAGCGTGCCTTTGATGATCTCGTCGTCCCAGTTGATGCCGAAGGCTTTCGTCTTCTTGTCGAACATGGTCTCCAGGAACGCGTACAGGTTCTTGGCGTAGAGGCTCGACGCGTTGACCGGAATCTCACCGGCGAGATTGAGCGGACCAGCGATGGTGACGCCTTTGTGCTCGACCACTTTGTCGGGCTGGGTCAGTTCGCAGTTGCCACCGCGCTCGGCTGCGAGATCGACGATCACTGCGCCAGATTTCATGCTTTCGACCATTGCGGTTGTGATCAGCTTGGGCGCCGGGCGGCCAGGGATCAGCGCGGTGGTGATGACAATGTCTTGTGTCTTGATGTGATTGGCGACGAGCTCAGCCTGCTTTTTTTGATACTCAGCGCTCATCGGCTTGGCATAGCCGGCGGCGGTTTGCGCCTGTTTGAACTCGTCGTCTTCAACGGCGATGAACTTGCCGCCGAGCGAGGCGACTTGTTCCTTAGATGCTGGCCGCACGTCGGTCGCCGTGACGATCGCGCCGAGCCGCCGCGCCGTGGCAATCGCCTGCAAACCAGCGACGCCGGCACCCATCACAAACACCTTGGCAGCTGGCACGGTGCCGGCGGCCGTCATCATCATCGGCACGGCCTGTTCAAACATCGCGGCGGCGTCGATCACCGCTTTGTAGCCCGCAAGGTTGGCCTGCGACGACAGCACGTCCATCGATTGCGCACGTGTAATACGTGGCATGAACTCCATGGAGAAAACATTGGCGCCAACACCGGCCAACGCGTCGAGACCGGCCCGATCATCGTGCGGACTGATCATGGCAGCGACGAGCGCGCCCGGCTTCAACGCCTTCAGTTCGTCGGCCGAAGGGCGCCGCACTTTCAACAGGATGTCGGCGCCAGACAACGTTGCGGCGGCCGTCTTCATGATCTGTGCGCCAGCGCCAGCAAGCGTCTCGTCTGAAAAGCGTGACCGCAAGCCGGCACCACTTTCAACGCGCACCTGACAGCCCAGCGCAGTCAACTTCTTGACCGTCTCCGGGGACACAGCGGTCCGTGACTTGGATTGATGCTCGGACGTGACGGCAATAATGGTCATGGACGACCTCGGCTGGCCTTCGGGGGGACAGGTGGGCAGGACGGGATAAGTAAGCAGGCATTCGAGACGGTCTGCGCGACACCACCAAGCCGGGCGGCTTGGGAGGGACGGTGTACGCGTGCAATCGTTACATGCGAAACAAGGCTGCGCCAATCGGAATGCGTCACTGAGGTGAACGCGCTTGGACGCCGGGGCAAGCTTTGTTCAGACCAGCATCACCAGCATGCCGAGCAGCAGCAATGCGACGAACACGGTCAGAATAACCGCGCCGCGAACGAAGCCGGAATAGGTACGCGTATGCTCAGGGTAGTCCATGGCCGGGTGGCCACCCTTGGTATCGATGGTCATGCTGCCTCGCAAAGCGGAAAAGCTCAGTGATGAACGCGGTACACTCGTCTCAACGGTGTCGTAACGCAGCAGCCGTTGGTCATCAAGTGACCACATGTGCGCAGGGCCACTGATGAGCGGCTATCCAGTCTTCACACCAGGCCTCAGACCAGGACTGGCGTCCTTGCCGTTTCGCCGACGCCGAAAATCTGACGGTAGCGGGCGATCTCGCCGGGGGGGCCGATGGCTTTGAGCGGGTTGTCGGACAGTTTCACCGCCGGTTTGTCATTCACTGCCAAGACCTTACAGACGATCGAGAACGGGTCGAGACGGCCATCCGGGCCAAGCCCGCGGAAGTCGTTGGTGAGGAGTGTCCCCCAGCCAAAGCCGGTGCGGATACGTCCCTTGAAATGCGCATGTAGCCGCTCGATCTCTTCGACATCCAGGCCATCGGAAAAAATCGCCAGCTTGCCCTTGGGGTCCTGTCCACGCGCTTTCCACCAACGGATGGCGCGCTCGCCACCTTCGATGGGGTCGCCGCTGTCAATGCGGATGCCGGTCCACTGCTCGATCCACCCTGGAGCCTTGTCGAGGAAGCGTTGGCTGCCGAACGTGTCGGGCAGGATGATTCGCAGGTTGCCTTCATAGTCCTCCTGCCAGTCGGCGAGAACGCGATAAGGCGCTTCAGCCAGTTCAGCCGGCGTCTCCGCGAGTGCCGCGTAGACCATCGGCAGCTCGTGCGCGTTGGTGCCAACGGCCTCCACCTCGCGCCGCATGGCGATAAGGCAGTTGGACGTGCCGAGAAACGATGGGCCAAGCCCTTCCAGCATCGCCTGCACGCACCAGTCCTGCCAGAGAAAGCCATGCCGGCGGCGGGTGCCAAAATCAGCAATGCCGAGGTTTTGTAACGACTTGAGGCGCTGGATCTTCTCCCACACGCGCGTCATCGAGCGGGCATAGAGTACTTGCAGTTCGAACTTGCCGAGGTCTTTTAAAACGGCACGGCTATGCAGCTCCATGATCACCGCCAGCGCCGGGATCTCCCACATTGTCGTCTCGAGCCAGGGGCCCTCGAAAACCAACTCGTACTGATCACCGGTTCGCTCCAACGCGTAGGCCGGAAACCGGAACCCCTCCAGCCATTGGATGAACTCCGGCGCGAACATCTGCCGCTTGCCATAGAACATGTTGCCGCGCAGCCAGGTGCTTTCGCCGCGCGTGAGGGAGAGGCTGCGGATATGATCCAACTGCTCACGCAGCTCACCGATGTCGATAAGGCGGCCGAGCGGCACGTGCGTTGAGCGATTGATAATGCCGAAGGTGACGGCCGTTTCGGCATGACGCCTGAAAATCGTTTGCGCCATCAGTAGCTTATAGAAATCAGTATCGAGCATCGAGCGCACGATCGGGTCGATCTTCCAAGTATGATTGTAGACGCGCGCAGCAATGTCCGTCATCGGCAGTCCATAGGATCGGCCAGAGAGCGGCCCTTCACAGACGGCCAAAGTGACCGCCGATCTTGCCTGATGCAACCCTCAAATGCGGGAGTGCCGTCAGCCCCGGCCACTTAAGACTGCCCGTCGTTGTGTCAGCGCGTGGCGGCGTGAGGTGTGACCAGAAACGCATCGAGCCGGTGGCCGGCCGCCAGCAGCGCCACCAGCCAGCGTGGCTGGCGGCCGCGGCCCGTCCACGTCTCGCGAGGGTTTTGCGGGTTCCGATACTTCACTGCGACTTTAACACCTTTGCGGGACCGCTGCGCGGCGGCAAACCCGTAAACGGCCGCCACATCCTCTCGCGTCATGCCAAACTGCGCGATGACAACGTCCATCTGGGCCTTGAATGCGGCCCACTCCCGGTCCCGGTTGACGCTCAATGCACCTTTGATCTGCCGGTCAAGTCCGACAAGTTCCGACAATGTCATTCTGTCGATATCAAAAGGAAGCATACGCAACGTCCTGTAATTCATGTATCCGGCGAAGTTGTTATAAATATATCATATAGAATAGGTGACATTTTTACAACGAAAGATTGCGCAATCAGCGCGCCGGCACCTCTTCTTGCGCTAAGCGTGACACATCTGCCGATGGTGACGTGGCAGGCAGCAACTGACCATCCACCGGCACCCTGTGCTCTGCTCGCACTGCGCCCGCGACGCTGGTTTTGAGCAGTGCGTTTAGGGCGTCCAGGCGCAGATCAATGCGTTCGTCGATAACCGAGCCGCCGATCAGCTGCGGCGGACGTCCTGCGACGATGACGGGCAGTATGATGCGCTTGAGGCGGAAGCGAACGCGCCGGCCGGTTGCATTGGATGCGAAGACATCAAAGTCGTCGAAGCGGGCGGCATTCGCATCGAGCGCTTCGCGGTAGTGACCGGCAATCCACGCGGCATAGACCGGATCGGGCTGGGCCGTAATCGGCAACCCGCGGCGCGTCGCCGTCCAGTCAGAGCCGAAGTGGTTGAAACCCCGGCCGATCTGCGTGAAGTAAAGCTGCCCGTCCCCGGCCAACTCATAGACAACGTAGCGATCACCGAGGTGCCGCTGAGCCAGGTTCAGCGCATCAAAAGGGATCAGCCCGGCGAGACCGGCCTGCCATTCGGCATGCAGCCGCGCAAAAGACGGCACGCGCTGCAGCTCAGACACGTGAAGGCGGCGCAGCATGAGCTGCGGCGACGGACAGCGCGGCGTGTTGGCCATCAGCTCCGACAACAAGGCAATGGCTGCTTCGGATGATCGCGCGACGGCCAACTTCCAGTCGCCGTCGTAGTAATCGATGGCGATGCGTTCAAAGCGCCGCTGGCGGAGCCAGGCGAAAGCGGCAGCCAGCGCTGGCTCGGCGACGACCGGCAACGCACAGCGGATCTGGGCCGATTGCCCGAACAGGTCGATGGCGACAAAGCCCAGCGGCTTGACGGCATATTTCGTGACGCTTGCCTGGTTCTTAGGAACCGAAAAAGCCTCCTCGAAGGCCATGTTTGCGCTGGACCACATCCGACCGAGGTCGTCGAAAACTAGGGCTTTCATGGGATTTCTGATCCTGTCTGTCAGACAGGGTTGTGCGCCAAGATCGTTAATACTCGATCACAATTGGTCCTAAACTTGGCCACGACTGTCTTTCCAGACGCTTTACAATCTTTGCAAACAGTCTGCCGCGACCGACCCCAGGACTTAAAAAACAGACAAGCCCCGCTCGGCGTTCGGCCGGCGAGGCTTGTAGTTCATTCTGAAGCGGCAACCAAAGCGGTCGCGTTACTGCTTGGGTGGCGATAACGGCGGCGGTGGCGGCAATCCACTCCCCAGCCCCGGCATTGCTGGCGCTGAACCACCGAGTGCAGGCGGTGGTGGGAGGCTCAGGCCACCCGGAATTCCGGGCAATCCAGGAATGCCGCTGCTCGGAACGGTGATCTGGATCGTCGATGTATCAACGTCGGGCGAAGACTTCTTGTAGTGCATCACCATGTTCGGGAAGGCGATGACAAGACCCACCATGATGCACTGGATGATCACGAACGGGATCGCACCGTAGTAGATCTGCCCAGTGGTCACGCCGTCCGTCATCTTGCCGGTCACCTTGTCCTTGAACGCCTGCGTGGGCGCGACCGAGCGCAGGTAGAACAGGGCAAACCCGAACGGCGGGTGCATGAACGAGGTCTGCATGTTCACGCCGAGAATGACGCCCAGCCAGATCAAATCGATCCCCAGTGTCGTCGCCGGCGCGACCAGCAGCGGGACGACGATGAACGCCAGCTCGAAGAAGTCGAGGAAGAACGCGAGCAGGAAGATCATCACGTTGACGAAAATGAGGAAGCCTGTCGGGCCACCGGGCAATGACGTCAACAGATGCTCGACCCAGAGGTGGCCGTTCACACCATAGAAGGTGAGCGAGAAGATGCGCGCACCGACCAGAATGAACACCACAAACGCGCTGAGCTTGGCGGTCGCTTCAACGGCCGACTTGAGAAGTGACAAGTTAAACCGCTTCGGATTGCCATCCAGCCAGCGTTTGAATATCGCCAGCAGGATCGAACCGACGGCACCCATGGCACCGCCTTCCGTCGGCGTTGCGACGCCGATGAAGATGGTGCCGAGCACCAGGAAGATAAGGAACAGCGGCGGCACCATGACAAAGGTGACTTGCTGCGCCAGTTGCGAGATGAAGCGGAATCCTGTCGCTTTGCCCAGCGCCCAGTTCACGCAGGCCAGCGCGAACGCCAGAATGATCCCGACGCCCATGCAGAGCACGACGAAGTCGGCACCACTGTAAGCCTTGCCGCCGGCCGCGAGCGCTTTCGCATTCATACCACTCATGAACGTCACGCCGACGACAGCCGAAACCAGCGACAATGCCAGCAGGGTTGCAAGGCCGCGTTCGTCGCGACCGGAGGCGAGAAACGTCAAGCCAACCTTGAACAGGTAGGCGATGAACATCACCTGGATTGCAGCCCAAATCTTAGAACCAAAGCTCCCGGTGACGATGCCATTGATGATGTCGCCATAGGACGTATAGACAAAGTAAGCGGCAACGGCAGCAACGGCGAGACCACCGAACCGCGCCAGGAACCCTTCCATCGGGCTGCCGGCCTTTTCCTTGAAGGCGACGTCTGCCGCGGGAAGTCCTGGCGCATACTCCGGCTTGATCATCGTCACGAGGAAAATATAGCCAGCGTAGAGGCACGCCAGCACCATGCCAGGAATGAACGCAGCTTCGTACATATCACCGACAGACTTGCCGAGCTGGTCGGCCATGACGATCAGCACCAGCGACGGCGGGATGATCTGCGCGAGCGTACCCGATGCGGCAATGACGCCGGCGGCGACACGGCGGTCATAGCCGTAGCGCAGCATGATCGGCAGCGAGATGAGGCCCATCGAAATGACAGATGCCGCAACAACGCCGGTCGTGGCTGCCAGCAATGCGCCGACGAACACGACCGCGTAAGCGAGACCGCCGCGAATGGTGCCAAACAACTGCCCGATGGTGTCGAGCAGATCTTCCGCCATGCCGGAGCGTTCGAGTACGAGCCCCATGAGTGTAAAGAACGGAATGGCGAGCAGCGTATCGTTGGCCATGACCCCGAATATGCGTTCAGGGAGCGATTGCAGTAACGGCCAGGAGAGCGAGATCGCACCTTTCGAGAGCGGCGCGAGTTCAACGCCGATAACGAAGAAGATCAATCCGCACGCACCGAGCGAAAATGCTACCGGGTATCCGAGCAGCAAGAACAGCACGAGCGAGGCGAACATGATCGGCGCCATATTCTGGGCGATCCAGGCAGCCATGATGAGAACTCCGCGAGAGAGAAGTGCAGCGCCAAAGCGCGCAAGATGAGATCATTGAAGCCGCGGGCGCGGCATCACGTGGTTTTTCCGGATATCAGCGCAGCTTGGGCGGCAGCCTTGGCTTCCGCTTCCTCTGCCAGGGCGTCGCGGAGACGCGCGGCCTCGGCTTCCGCCGCTTCGTGATGTCCGCCACCTGAGACGTCCGCAAGTTCACCGCGCATGATGGCAACGCGCTTGATCAACTCGGAAACGCCCTGCACCAGCAGAATGGTGAAACACAACGGCACGAAAAGCTTCGAGGGATACTGCGGCAAGCCGCCGGCGTTGCTCGATTGCTCGCCCTGCATCAGCGAGCGCCAGAAGAATGGCCAGCCGGTGTACATCAGCACAAGGCAGATCGGGATAAGAAAGAAAGCGTGGCCGATCACGTCGATCCAATTACGCACCTTCTTGGAGAGCATCGACGAGACGACGTCGATGCGAATGTGCTCATTGGAAAGGAACGTCCATGGCGCGCAGAGTAAAAAGACCGCGCCGAATAGGATCCACTGCAGTTCCAGCCAGGTGTTTGACGAGACGCCGAACGCTTTTCTTACAACGGCGTTCACCGCACTGATGATCACCGCAATCAAAATGGCCCAAGCGACGGTGCGCCCCAGCCAAGTATTCATCGCGTCGATCGCGCGGCTGAACCGCAACAAACCACCCATGCTTATGCTCCTCCCCCGGGAGCTGGCCCGGACGTTCGTTTTCGGCACTCGTTGAGCCGGTGCCACTTTACTGCCACACTTCTACCCGCCTGCAGCGATGCCGGCCAGCGTCCTGATTGCCACAATGCGACACTATTTCCGCAGCCGTTGTGGTATACCTGACGATATCGTGCCCCCGGATGCGCATCGGCGATGCCCGGGCACCGCGATAACCCCACTGGAGACCGTGCAATGGCCGTCACTACGGAACAAGTCCTGGCGCAATTGCGACGGGTCAAAGGTCCCGATCTCGACGGCAACATTGTCGAACTTGGGCTCGTGTCGGAAGTGCTCATCAAGGGCGACAAAGCCTATTTTTCCATCACCGTGCCTGCGGCGCGGGCAACAGAGCTGGAGCCGTTGCGCCAAGCTGCTGAAAAAGTCGTCCGCGACATCCCGGGGCTGGCTACCGTCTCGGCCGTGTTGACGGCGGAAGCGAGCGGCAAGCGTGCCGGGGGCGGAGCGAAAGTGCCCGAGGGTGCACGCGTTCAGGCCGCGCGGGCTGGCACAAGTGGCGCAGGTCACAGCCATGGCCACAGCCATACTCACGCCGCTCCCGCGCCAGCGGCTGGCCAAACATCCAGCAAGGCCGCGGTATCGGGCATCAAGCATCTGATCGCGGTGGCTTCTGGCAAGGGTGGCGTGGGCAAGTCGACGACTGCGGTCAATCTGGCGCTCGGCTTCAAGGCCCTGGGCCTGCGGGTCGGCATTCTGGATGCCGATGTCTATGGGCCGTCGCAGCCACGCCTCTTGGGATTGACGGGGCGGCCGCAGCAGTTCCCGGACAAGACGCTGCGGCCCATGCAGGCGTTCGGCCTCGAAGTGATGTCCATGGGTTTTCTGGTCGACGAGGCGACGCCGGTTATCTTGCGCGCGCCGATGGTGGTCTCCGCGCTTACCCAGATGTTGCGGCAGGTCGGTTGGGGACGCGCCACCGACGGCACCGCCCACGACCTCGATGTTCTCGTGATCGACATGCCGCCAGGCACTGGTGACGTGCAGCTATCGATGGCGCAGCAAGTGCCGTTGTCGGGCGCCGTCATCGTCTCGACGCCGCAAGACCTCGCCCTAATCGACGCACGAAAAGGCCTGGCGATGTTCCAGAAAGTGGATGTGCCGGTGCTCGGCATCATCGAGAACATGAGCACCTTCATTTGCACCAAGTGCGGCGAACAGCACGACATCTTTGGCCATGGCGGCGCTGAGGCCGAAGCACATAAGCTGGGCGTCCCATTCCTCGGCGGCGTGCCCTTACACCTTGACATCCGGGTGCGCTCTGACGCTGGGCAGCCGGTCACCGCGACCGATCCGGATGGCCCCCATGGACAGATTTACCGGGCGCTTGCGGCACGCACCTGGGCCGAACTGGAAGCAAGTCAATTGCGCCGTATTGAGCCACCGGTTTTAACGATGGAGAGTGGTGGCGCCGACCTTCGGGTGTCTGTCAAAGGTGCAGTCGCCTACACCTTGCCGGCCGAGATGCTGCGCGTCATGAGCCCATCGGCGGAAGTGCAAGGCCACTCGCCCAGCCAGCGAGTGACTGTGGGCCGCAAGCGCAACGTCAAGATCAAGGAGATCCAGCCGGTCGGCAACTATGCCGTGCGACTGGTGTTTGACGACGGACACAACACTGGGCTGTACGCCTGGAGCTATCTTGAGACGCTGCACAGCGAACGTGAGACACGATGGGCTGTGTACCTTGCCGAATTGAAAGCGAAGGGGCTCAGCCGGGAGTGAGGCTCAAGCCGTCTTGCTGAACATCCTTTGTAGGATTGCGACGAGGATGGTCAGCACACCGCCGCCGGCACCGCCGCCGAGGATCTGGCCGAGCAGGGCTGAACCGTCGGGATCGATGCCGCCAGCCGGCATCGGCAAGCCGAGCATGTTACCGAGGACCAGGCTGCCGACGCCGCCGCCGATCATGCCGGCCAGCGAGTTGCCCAGCGAGCCGAGATTGAAATTCTTCAACAAACCGCCGACAAGGTTGCCACCGGCCGCGCCGCTGAAAAACGGCATCAAAAGTGAAATCGGATCCATTGGCGGCGCTTCCTTGTCATCGGCCCTGAAGTGATAGCGCATCCCGGCTGCAGCCCGGCGGACGCTTCACGAGGGTTTATGGCACATCGGCAGCACGTGCCAAGTGCGTGGCGGTTGACACCCGTTGGCGGTCACAACCTTTTGCCGCAAAAGGTTAATCCATGACGCTGTAACCGGTAAGCCAAGGCGGTGGCGCCAACACCGCAGCGGGGTTGCACCACCGCGGGGTTTGCTGGGAAACGCATCTGCGCTTCGTTCACACAACTTTGAAGTGAACCAAACGCACTGCCGCTTCCGGCATGCGACATGCCGTGCAACACTCTTCGTGCAGATGGGGGACCGACACGGGGGCGAGCCAACCGAAAGGGACCATCATGGCCCATGTCAATGTTCACCTCGACGATGCTCACGCGGAACGCACCGCGGTACCCGCTGTGCGCACCATCACGCGCGCCGACCTGCAGGACGCACTGCGCAAAGGCCTCGCTGACTTCAGCGCCGCTCCCACCCACGTCATATTTTTGGCGCTTATCTATCCGGCGCTTGGACTACTGCTGTGTCGCGCGGCTTTTCAGTACAGCGTGTTGCCATTGGTGTTCCCTATGGTGGCCGGCTTCGCGATCATGGGACCGTTTGCGGCCATCGGTCTCTATGAGATCAGCCGGTTGCGCGAGCAGGGCAAAGCCGTAACCTGGCGGAATGGGCTCGAAGTGGTGCACGCGCCTGGATTTAAATCCATTTTACTGCTGGGCGGCATCTTGATGGCGCTGTTCCTCACATGGCTGGGCGCGGCGCATCTCATTTATGCGGCCATCTTCGGCGACGCCCAACCAAAGTCACTCGGCGCGTTTATCGACGAAATCTTTGCGACCAAGCTGGGCGCGGAACTGTTGATCGTCGGACATCTGGTGGGCGCCGTGTTCGCGGCAATAGCATTTGCGATCTCGGTCATCTCATTTCCACTGCTGATCGACCGGAATGTGGACGTGGTGACAGCGATTGGGACCTCGCTGCGCGCGATCGCGGCCAATCCCTGGACTATGCTCGAATGGGCCGCATTAGTAGCAGCGCTGCTGATCATTGGATCCTTGCCATTGCTGGTCGGATTGGCCGCGGTGATGCCGGTATTGGGCCACGCGACGTGGCATCTCTATCGCAAGGTGGTCGTGTAGGTGGCGTAAAGCAGAAATATGCACCAACGATCGTAGCTGAGGGCTGTTGATCGGATGGCCTGTAAACAGTAGCCGGAACCGCAATAGTGCTGGTGACGCACCTTATTGCGGCGCCAAGTTATTGCGGTGCCAATCATTTTACCGAGCCGATTGCCAGGAGCATTGCAATTCTGGCCAAAACTCAAGACAGTTTTATATTCAAGGATATTACCCATGCGCCGCACGTGCTTTCACTGGCTAGCTTTTCTCCCCTTGTTAATAGCGCTCCCGAGCTTTGCCGCTGCGGGCTACTTCCGCGCGCCCCCGGACGGTTGGACCGAGCAGAAGTTGGAGGACCACTATCGGCTGGATATCGGCGCGGACAGCGATTGGGTATCAATCATCGTCCTGCCAGCGATCCAGACTCGCACTAACTTTTCAACCTGGTTCAACACCGAAGTACCACGCATGACCGACGGCGTGTTCGGCGTGGCCTCCAGCCGCGGTAGCGTCGTCCGGCTGAATTGGCGGCCGGCGGCCAAGGCGACCCTGAGTTTTGACAGCTTCCACGAAAGCAATGGTCAAGACCTGACGGTCAATGTCATTGGTTATGATACCAACGACGGCCGGCAAATTTTCTTCACGATGTTCCCGGCGACCGTCGCATCCAACGATCAGCGAGTGCGCAATGCATTCACTTACATCCAGAAGCTTCGGGATGAAGCGTTCAGCCTCACGCTCGACATGCTCAGACCGGAACCGGCGGCCGCCCCGGCCGGATCAATTTCCGGCGCCAGACCGTCCAGCGGCGCCGGTGGCTGCACGAACTACCAGACTGGCAGTTACAATACCTACGATACCCGTTGCACCAATACCGGTTGCACCACCACCACCACACCGGTGCCGCTCTACTCGAGAGTTTGCAAATAGACGGAAGACTGCACGCTGGTGCGGCGCCCCGCCGCTGGGACGAGCCGCACGCTCCGGCTTGCAGCGGCTGCGGGCGCGTGGTTCGCTATCCTAAACGGCTGCAATTTCCCGATCATCTCAGGACCTCCCAATGAATCTCTCCTTCATGCTCCGCGAGCGTGCCGCCAAGGGCAAGCCAGTGCGCATCGGCCAAGTGGGGGCCGGCAAGTTCGGCACCATGTTTCTCAGCCAGTGCCGGGTGACCACCGGGTTCCATCTCGTGGGCCTCGCTGACCTGATGGTCTCGCGGGCGAAAGAGCGGCTGGAGAGCGTGCAGTGGGCTCCCGAGCAGATCAACGCCAAGTCCGCAGGCGATGCGATCAAGACGGGCAAGACGTTCATCACCGACAACGCCATGGCGCTGATCGAGTGCCCGGAGATTGAAGTGATTATCGAGGCCACCGGCGATCCGGCGACGGGCATCAAGCTGGCGTGCGCAGCCATTGATGCCGGCAAGCACGTGGTGATGGTCAACGTTGAAGCGGATGCGCTGGCCGGGCCGTTGCTGGCGAAACGCGCGCGTGAAAAAGGCGTGGTGTATTCGCTCGCCTGGGGCGATCAACCGGCGCTGGTGTGCGAGCACGTGGACTGGGCGCGGGCGTGCGGGTTCCAGGTGGTGGCTGCCGGCAAGGGCACGCGCTATCACCCGACGTATCATCAATCGACGCCGGAAACCGTGTGGGACATTCTTGATCAGTATCTGGTGATCCACAATCGCTCGCACATCAATCCGAAGATGTTCAATTCATTTATCGATGGCACCAAGTCGGGTATCGAGATGACGGCGATTTGCAATGCCACGGGCCTGGTGCCGCAGACGGATGGTTTGATCTTCCCGCCAGCGACGCGCTTTGAGCATGCGGATATCTGCAAACCGAAAGCCGATGGCGGCGTGCTGGAAAAGAAGGGCGTGACGGAAGTGACGTCGTCGCTCTATCGCGATGGCAAAGATGTGCCGCACAGCTTGCTGATGGGCACGTATGTGGTGATCGAGAGCGAGAGCGATTACGCGTCGAAGTGTTTTGCGGAATACCAGATGTTGTCGGACAAGACGGGCAAGTACGCGGCGTTGTACCGGCCGACGCACATGATCGGGCTGGAGCTTGGATTGTCGGTGGCGTCGGCTGTGTGCCGCAAGGAACCGACGGGGGCGGCCTACTGCTTCAACTCGGACGTGGTGGCGACAGCCAAGCGCGACTTAAAGCCGGGCGAAATGCTGGACGGCGAGGGCGGCTTCTGCGTCTGGGGCAAGCAGACACCAGCCGAGATGAGCCTGAAGGAAGGGTTCTTGCCGTTGGGCCTTGCGCACAACGTCAAGCTCAAGACGGCGATCAAGACGGGGCAGCGGCTGAAGTGGTCGGATGTCGAGATCAACGCCAACGCACCGGAAGTGAAGTTCCGCCGCGAGATGGAGAAGACGTTCGCAGGCGCCAAGGTATAACTGACCGAAGCCCGACCTTCGGGGCCAGCCCCGCGCCCAGGCCGGGCGTCCCCGATCGGTCAAGCGTCAGCTGGCCCCGGGGCGGCACGCCTCCGGGGTTGGGTCCAACATATTCACGATGTCAAAGAGCGGCAGTGTTTTTGGCTCCCCATCTGGCGCGGGGATTGAGGATCGATTGTAAGCCCGTGCCGATGCGCGCGAATTGGCGGCGGCCTGGTTTTTGCGAACGCAGTTAATGTCCGGGCGATGAGCTGCGCGATCACGGGTGAATACGGCACACGGCCTCAATTTCCACGGTGATGCTGTTGGGCAGCGAGCCCATGCCGACGGCTGAGCGTGCGTGCCGGCCACGTTCGCCAAGCACTTCAACGAACAAATCCGAGCAACCATTGATCACGGCTGGCTGGTCGCCGAAGTCAGGCGTCGCGTTGACCATACCCAACACCTTGATCACCTCGACCTTGGAGAGATCGCCCGCTGCCGCCTTCATTGCAGCCAGCAGCCCCAGGCCGACGAGCTTCGCATGCTCATAAGCCTGCTTGGCTGTTACATCCTTGCCGACCTTGCCGGTGGCAAAGGTGCCGTCGCTGCGGCGCGGGCCCTGCCCGGACAGATACAGCATGTCACCTGATCGCTTGAACGACACATAGTTCGCAACCGGTTTCGGCAGCTCCGGTAGAGCGAGGCCAAGAGCGTTGAGTTTCTGTTCAGGGGTCATGGGTGGATCCTCACTCGGTTGGGACGTCAATCAAACATCACCACGCCGCGCGCGACAGAACCAGCGCGGAGCTGGGCGAAACCCTCGTTGATCTCGCTCAGTTTGTAGGTGCGGCTGATGAGGCCATCCAGATTGATCTTTTTGTCCATGTAAAGATCGCAGAGGATGGGGAAGTCGATCGTTGGTTCAACGGAACCATAGAAGCTGCCCGTCAGCGACTTTTCCTGAAACACCATCATCGCCGGAGCTATGCCAGCCTTCACCGTCACCGCCGGAATGCCGACCATCACCGCGCGACCACCGGGTGCCACTGCATCGACGATTTGCGTCACTGTGATCTCGCTGCCGATGGCATCGAAGGCGTAATCGACGCCGAGCCCGCCGGTCAGCGCGCGCACCTCTTTGACCAGGTTGCCAGTCTTGGCATTGATCGTATCCGTCGCGCCAAAGGCCTTGGCATAGTCGAGCTTGTTGTCGAGCAGGTCGGCGGCGATGATGCGGCGCGCGCCGGCGAGCTTGGCGCCCTGCACGATGTTGAGCCCGACGCCACCGCAGCCGATCACGAGAACCGTCGAGCCCGCAGGCACTTTCGCGTGCCGCGTGACAGCGCCGATGCCGGTGGCCACCGAGCAGCCGACCAGCGCCGCCTGCGCCCACGGCATGTCGTGACGAATGACGACGACGTTTTCTTCCGAACAGACGACGCTTTCAGCGAACGTGCCGATGCGGGCGAACTGGTTGACCGGCGCGCCGTTGAGTTTCAATCGTGCGGTGCCATCGTAGAGCCGATAGCCGGGGCTATCGTTGTGGCCACTGCAGAGCACCGAGCGGCCGCGGGCGCAATAACTGCAATGCCCGCAGTTCGGTTTGAACGAAAAGATCACATGATCGCCGCGCTTCAGGCGTGTCACCCCTGGCCCAACCTCATCGATGATGCCGGCAGCCTCGTGGCCGGGCACGATCGGCAATTTTGTCGGCCAATCGCCGATCATGATGTGCAGATCGCTCATGCACACGCCCGCCGCCTTCACGCGTACGCGCACCTCGCCGGTCTTCGGGCCCTCCTGCTCCACATCGAGAATTTCCAGCGGTGCGTTGAGCGCGGTGAGTACGGCGGCTTTCATGGAGGATCGTTCCTTGCTATCCAAAGCGATCACCGTAGGTTGGGTTACGGCGCTAAGGGCGCCTAAGCCAACCTACGACATTCTATACCAACTTGCTCGTTCGTCCTTGCCAGTAGCGGTCGCGGATGAGGCGTTTGTAGAGTTTGCCGGTTGGGTGCCGTGGCAGCTCGCGGTCGAAGTCGATGGAGCGCGGTGCCTTTACGTGACTGATGTTGGCGCGGCAGAAGGCGATCAACTCGGCTGCAAAGGCGGGTGTGGCGTCAGCCCAATCGAGCGGCTGCACCACGGCTTTCACCTCTTCGCCGAAGTCTTCGTTGGGCACGCCGATGACGGCGGCGTCGGCAATGCGTGGATGGGTGATCAGCAGGTCTTCGACCTCCTGGGGGTAGATGTTGACCCCGCCGGAGATGATCATGTGCGCCTTGCGGTCAGTCAGATACAGAAATCCGTCGGTATCGACGTAACCGACATCGCCGAGCGTCGACCACCCTTCAGGCGAGCGCGATGCGGCCGTTTTCTCTGGGTCGTTGTGATACTCGAACGCGGGCGCGTTAGCGAAATAGATGGTGCCGGCGTTCTCTGGTCCTGGCGGCAGCAGCTTGCCATCTTCCCCAACGATGCGCAGCTCACCGGTGATGGCGCGGCCGACAGTGCCCTTGTGCGCGAGCCACTCGGCAGAGTTACACGCAACGAAGCCGTTGCCTTCGGTACCAGCGTAGTATTCGAACAGCACGGGTCCCCACCACGCGATCATCTGCTCTTTGACCGAGACCGGGCACGGCGCGGCTGCGTGGATCGCCACTTTCAGAGATGACAGATCGTGACGCGCGCGCGTGCTCGCTGGCAGCTTGAGCATGCGCACGAACATCGACGGCACCCACTGGCTGTGGGTGATCTTGTAGGCTTCGATGTGGGCGAGTGATGCCTCTTCGTCGAACTTCTCCATGATCACTACGGTGCCGCCCAGGCGCAACATCGTCATGGTGAAGCGCAAGGGTGCTGCATGATAAAGCGGGGCGGGCGAGAGATAGCGGCTATCTGGGTTGAAGCCGTAGAGCGCGGCGGTGCTCGTGAGTAGTTGGGTCGGCGCGTCGAAGGCATCATCGAGCAGCGCCGCCTTGATGCCCTTTGGACGGCCGGTTGTGCCCGACGAATAGAGCATGTCGCGGCCGGCGCTCTGGTCGGCGATAGGCGTTGAGGGGTGCGTCTTGGCGTGCTCTTCCCACGACGTAAAACCAGGGATGGCGCTACCAACGGCGAAGGCGTGTTGCAGTTGCGGGTTGGCAGACCGCGTGGCTTCTGCGAGCGGTGCCAGGGATGCCGATGCGATAAAAACCTGCGCGCCGCAGTCTTGGACAATGTAGGCCGCCTCTGCCGGTGACAGGCGCGTACTCATGGCCGTATAAAATAGACCGCTCCGTTGTGCCGCAAAGCAAATGGCGTGGAATTGCGCCGAGTTCTCCAGCATCAGCGCAATCGCGTCACCCCGTTTGAGCCCAAGCGACCGGAAGAGCTGCGCCCCCTGGTTCGATCGCGCATCGAGTTGAGCGTACGTTACCGTCTCACCCGTGCGCGCCATGATGACGGCGAGCTTGCCGGGCGATATCACAGCGTGATGGCAGGGATGATGCATGTTGCTTACGAATGTCCTGGCTCTCGAACTCAATCTTCACTTGTCATGCCGGCCTTCGCCGGGATGACGAAATTGGAAACATTTCTGGCTCTCGAACGACCCTCTTTCACGCCGCGATCTTGACCGGCATCGACATGTAACCGCGTACGAAGCTGGACGGCACGCGCTTGGGTTCGCCGGTCACGTCGATGCGGGGATAGCGCTTCAGCAGTTCTTCCCACAGGATACGCAGTTGCAGCTCGGCAAGCCGGTTACCGACGCAGCGATGGATGCCGAAACCGAACGACAAATGCTGGCGCGCCCGCTCGCGATCGATCAAGAACTGATCGGGTGCCTCGATGGCGCTGCTGTCGCGATTGCCGGAGACATACCACATGGCGACCTTGTCGCCGGCCTTGATGGTCTTGCCGCCGATCTCGTGGTCGACAAGCGCGCGGCGGCGCATGTAGGCGAGCGGCGTTTGAAAGCGGATGATCTCTGAGACCATGTTGGGAATGAGCGACGGATCACGCCGGAGTTTGTCGTATTCCCAGGGGAACTGATTGAGGAAATAGAGCCCGCCGGAGATCGAATTGCGGGTCGTATCATTGCCGCCCACGATGAGCAGAATGAGATTGCCGAGGAATTCGCGCGGTTGCATGTCCCGCGTCGCTGGATTGTGCGCCAGCATTGAGATCAGATCGTTGCCGGGCGCGGCGTTGACGCGCTGGTTCCACAGGCCGACGAAGTACTTCAGGCACGTCTGAAGCTCGGCTTCCCGATAATCCCAGTCCGCCTGCGTTTGCGGCAGCTTGGTGGCCACGTCGGACCAGTGGGTCAGCAGGCGCCGGTCTTCGAACGGAAAATCGAACAACGTCGCCAGCATCTGCGTGGTCAACTCGATCGACACACGGTCAACCCAATCAAACGTTTCGCCGACCGGCAAGCTCTCGATGATGGCGATGGCACGCGACCGGATCAGCCCCTCGAGCTTGGCGAGATTGGCCGGCGCGACAATGGGGCTGACGGCCTTGCGCTGCTCATCGTGCTTTGGCGGGTCCATGGCAATGAACATCGGCATGCGAATGTCGTCGCTGGGCGGATCCAGCAGCGTAATGCCGCCGTGTGACGAGAAGACCTTGTGATTGCTGTCGACCGCCATGATGTCTTGATATTTCGTAATCGACCAGTAGGGGCCGTACGTCCCGTTGGCGCAGTAGTGGACAGGTGCCTCGCGCCGGAGACGCGCGAAGTAAGGCCCGATGGTATCGTTTTCGAAACGGCTGGCTTGGCTCATGTCGAGGGTGTCGAGCGGGACGCTTTCGGCGGCGTCACGGTTGGCGGCGATGGTCGCGGCAGCGGTCATGGACAGTACTCCTAGCCAATCGATACGTGACACTTGCGTAGGTTGGGTCAAGCACAGCGCAACCCAACAATTCCACGCCGTGTCCCTTTAGAGTTGAGCCCCTCAATGTTGGGTCGCGCGAAGGCTTGACCCAACCTACAGGACTAGACGCGGCGCATCAGTGCTGACCTTCGGGCATTTTGACGACGAGCCCATCGAGCGCCGCCGTCACTTCGATCTGGCAGGACAGACGCGAGTTCGCCTCTGCGGCCGCGGCGAATTCCAGCATATCGGCCTCCTGCGCGTTCCTCGCCCCCACTTTCTCGAGCCATGGGGCCTGGACATAAACGTGGCACGTGCCGCAAGCGCATTGCCCACCACAGTCGGCGTCAATGCCAGGGATTTTGTTCTCGATCGCGCCGTTCATGACCGAGTGCCCGACCGGCACCTCGACGGTGTGCGATTTTCCGGAATGCTCGATGTAGGTGATCTTCGGCATGTCTCTCCCCCGGTGACCTTTTGGTCAACTTATGCTGCAACGGCGGGGAAGAGCAACGGGGTTCCACAGGCGGCACGCCGCGAACAGCGGCCAGCTCAGCGGCCCGCTCGCCGCTCCAGAAACCACCATGCCAGGAACAGCGCGCCTAGCCCGCCCATGGCCCAGCCAGCCGACGTGAAGATCCGCCGTGCGGTCTCGGGTGATGCGGCACCGACGGTCTGCAGCAAGCCGACGGCCAGGCCGCCGAGAACGATCTGGATACTCAAGCCCAAGAGTGCCAGCTTTGACGACTGCTTCATGAGAATTCCAAATCTTGAGGTCCACTGCCGCGATGGCTTATCGCGCCAAGGCCTGCTGCTCGAACGCACAATCAGCGGATGGCTTGTTGCCGCTGGCCCGCGCGGCGGCGAGTTCTTTGCGCGCAGCGCTGAGTTGGGCCGTGAAATCGGCATTGCCATGCAATTGCGCGACGGCAGCTGCACCCACATGGCGGCCGGCCTCCACGTCGCTCTGCCAATGCACACCGCAAATGACACGGCTCTGCCCGAAAGCAAAACCCCGCTGTGCGAGCGCGTCGGCGCGCTCCGGCGCGAGTTCCATCAGCACCAGCGCCCACGCCCAGCCCAGCGCTGCGTGGCCTGAAGGATACGAGCCGTCTTTGCGCAGCGATGCTTCGTCCTTCGGCACGCAGATGGTATTATCGTTGGCTGCGACGAACGGGCGTGGCCGGGTGTATTTATCCTTAGCCTTGTAAGTGGCGAGCCCGGCATCAGCCAACGTGCGGCGCAACAGCATGTTCAGATGCGGCGTCGCTTCCGCGCTGATCGTGATCCCCAGACTGCAGGCGAACGTCTCAGCCGCCTTCGGGAACGTCAATTCGGCATCGTGGGCGGCCAGCTTCCAACGCGGCATGTCGCGTAACGGCAGCACGGCCAGGCGGACAGCGTCATCGGCGGCCTGCTCGGGTGATCCAGCCGCGGGTGGTGGCGGCAAGAGCGCGAGACTATCAACGAGGGTGGGCCGTGGCAGGTATCCTTGCACATAGCCCGGCCGCAGCGCCTGCAGCTCCTCGGGCTTGGTGGTGGGCATCCGCGCAGCCGGTAGCGGTGGCCAGAGATAAGACGGTGCCAAGTGCGCGGCGGCCCCGCCGATGAGAAAGCCCGCAGCTAACAAGAGAATTCGACCCAACATGTATACCCCCCACTCGGTCTGAAACGGTCCCTAACGGGACGCTAGCTGATCGCTGGTCCTGAGACCAGCGGGACGCAAGCGGACGAAGGAACGGTCCGCTGTTGCGCCTCATTCCGCCGCAAACATGCGGTTACGTTACAGCTCGTCGCCGTTCAATGAAAGTTTCTGTCATGTACGTCTTTGCTCGCTCCACCATCGCCGCCGCGGCGCTTGCCATTACCGGCTTCGCCCCCGCCGCCGCTCAATTCTCGCCACCGGACAACACCCGCATGATCGAACGCACTGTCTCCGTTTCAGCCCAGGGCCGTGTCAGCGCCGCGCCGGACCGGGCCTCCATCTCAACCGGCGTGCAGACAGAAGCTGAGACGGCGCGCGAGGCGATGTCGCGCAACACGGTGGCGATGAGTAAACTCATCGATGGCCTCAAAGCGCTCGGCATTGCGGCCAAAGATATCCAGACGACGACCATCCAAGTGAACCCGCGCTACACCAACCCGCGTGATGGCAAGACACCCGTCGTCAACGGCTACACCGCGCTCAATCAGGTGCGCATCGTGGTGGTTGATATCAAGAAAGTCGGTGAGGTGTTGGACGCGGCGTTGACGCTGGGTGCCAACCAGATGGGTGGCATCGGCTTCGAAGTCAGTACCGCTGAAACTTTGAAAGACGACGCGCGCAAGGCGGCGATGGTCAATGCCCGGCGGCGGGCGGAGTTGTATGCGGCAGCGGCTGGCGCGTCACTTGGGCAGGTGCTTTCGATTGCCGAGGATATCCGCATGAGCCAGTCCAATCCATTCCCCAGCCGCGTCCGCGCCATGGCAGCGGCGCAGGACGTTCCCGTCGAAGCCGGCAATGTCGACCTTGAAACGACCGTCCACGTGACGTGGACATTGAAGTAACGGCTTTCGCTCACTGGCCGCTGATCGACTGCAAACCGCGCGTCGCATAGGCGAGAGACAATTTGCGGCCAACACGGCCAGCGTCCGGCAAGAAGGCGTTGCCGGCTTCGCCGCGGACTGCGACGCCTGCACTGCCGACAGCAGCACGAAACATCGCAAAAGCCTGATGGAAAGGGGTCAATCTCTCCGTCGTGCCGGCGAGGCTATAGTAGTGCTGCAGGTAGTCCGCCTCTGTGGGGATGCCAAGAGCAGCGATCGGCAGACCCAGTATGCCGCCGTTCTCGTCGGGCGCCATGTGCCACGCCTGACAATTGAAAGCGACATCGGCCAGCGGATGCCCCAGCGTCGACAGCTCCCAGTCGAGCACACCGATCACGCGCGGTTCGGTCGGGTGGAACATCAAGTTGCCGATGCGGAAATCGCCGTGGCAGAGCGTCTGCTGTTCGCTGCCAGGTATGCGCTCAACCAGCCAGGCTAAAAGTTGGTCAAGGGCGGGGTTGTCGTCGTCGCCGCGCCGGTAGGTCTGCCACAACTGCGACCAGCGCTTCATCTGACGGGCGAAGAAGTTGCCGGGCCGGCCAAAATCGGCGAGCCCTATCGCTGCAGGATCGAGACGGTGCAACGCCGCCATCGTGGCCGCCATCGCGCGGAACAACGCGCGGCGTTCTTCAGGGCTGGGACCGGCCATCGCATAGTCTTGGAAGACCCGGCCGGTGAGCCGCTCCATCAGATAGAACGGCGTGCCGAGCACCGTTGCGTCGTCGCAATAGTGCAGCGGTTCTGGCACGGGAACCGCACTGCCGTGTAAGGCGCGGAGCACACGAAACTCGCGATCAATGGCGTGCGCTGACGGCATCAAGGTTTGCGCTGGCTGCTTGCGCAGCACAGCATGCCAGCCACCGCGGCGGATAAAGTAGGTCGGGTTGGACATGCCGCCTTCTGTGCGCTGAAGCTCGAGCGGGCCGGTGCCGCCGTGCAGCACACGCAGATAGGCGTCGAGCTGGGCCGGCTCGAAGTCGATACCGCGTGCATTGATTGGCGGCGGGATTGTCATGTGCTGGCACTTTTTCCGCCGTAGCCAAAAAGGTACTGAGCCACGCGCCGGATCTGCACTTCTTCGGACCCCTCGGTAATGCGATAACGGCGGTGATGGCGGTAGATGTGCTCGAACGGCAGCGCGCGGCTGTAGCCCATGCCACCGTGAACCTGCATGGCACGATCAGCAGCCTCGCAGCACAGACGATTGGCGCGAAAGTTACAAATCGACACCATGTCGCTGATTTCCAGCGCGTCCTTCTGGTCCATCTGCCAGGCGGTACGGAAGATGTAGTTGCGCACCATCTCGCATTCTGCGTGCAGCTCGACGAGCGGAAACTGGATCGCCTGGTTCTTCGAAAGCGGCTCGCCAAAAGCGATACGGGAGCGTGCGTACTTCGCGGCCTCGGCGATGCAATAGCGCGCAGCGCCAGCGCTGGCGGCGGCCTGCCGGATGCGGTTCTCATGCACAAAGCGTTGCGCCACCATCAGACCTTCACCTTCCTTGTGGAGGATGGCACTGTCGGGCACGCGGACGTTTTTCAACTCGACCTCGCAATGGTCGGACGGCATATTGAATGTCCAGTGATTGTAGAGAACAGTATGTCCGGGCGTGTCGGTCGGCACGATGAAAGCCGTGATGCCGCGGCCATCGCCAGGCTTGCCGGAGGTGCGGGCGAACACCAAGTTGCCATGCGCGCGTGACACCTGGCTGTTCCACCGTTTCATGCCGTTGATGACCCAGGCGGCGCCTTCGCGCTGCGCGGTGGTGTCGAGCCAGGTCGCGTCGCTGCCGTGGCCAGGTTCCGTAAGCGCGAAAGAGAGGTGCTTTTTGCCAGTGATGATGCCTTCGATGTAGGATTTTTGTTCGGTTGTGCCGTAGGCGTCGAGTACCGGCACGATCGGAAAGTTCCCGACAATCGAAGACTCATCCTGCAAGTCGTTGTGGAGACCCAGTCCCTTGCCGGCCAGATGCTCGCGCACAGCGGCGATGGCGAGGTTCGACGCCGCCTGTCCGCCGCACGATTTTGGCAGGCCGAGGCGTAGGTGGCCGGCCGTGTCGGCGCGGCGCTCCATTTCTTCGATCAACGCCCGCCATTTCGCGTGTGGCCGGCCATCGTTCTCCCAATCCGTGCGCGCATATTCGCGGCGATGGTCGAAGAACTGCATGTTCTTCTGCTCCAACGGCTTGATCTCAGCGTCAATGAAGCGATCCAGCTCGGCCAATTTAGCCGTGATCTCAGCAGGCAAACGAAAGTCCATGCACGATCTCCGGTCGCTCGGCTGCACAAGCGCAAGCTCTATCGCCGGCAATTCGTAAGCAGGTGTACGATCTCTGTCAACGCGTGTCCGGTGGCGCGCGCTGCGCCTCGGCAATGATATCGAGGATCTGGGCACCGGAAGCGCCCGGCGGCAGGCGGTTGAAAACGCCGGTGACTTGCAGGGCGCGCTCGAGGTGCTCGTGGAATTCGGCACGGTTGATTTCGATCGTGCCGAACTGACGCAAATGATCGGTGACAAACTGGCAATCAAGCAGGCGATAGCCACCAAAAATCAGCCGTGCGGTGAGATAGGTCAGCGCCACTTTGCTGGCGTCGCGCTCGGTCGAGAACATGCTCTCGCCAAAGAAGGCGCCACCGAGCGAAACGCCGTATAGCCCGCCGACCAGTTGGCCATCGCGCCAAGTCTCGACAGTGTGGCAGTGGCCCATGGCAAACAACTGCCCGCAGAGCGCGCGGATCTTGTCGTTGATCCAAGTCGTCTGGCGGCCTGGCCGTTCGGCGCCGCAGCCCCCGATCACCGCCTCGAAGGACGTATCGACGCGTACGTCGAACACACCTTGCCGGATGGTGCGCTTGAGGCGGGTCGGCACGTGCAGCTGATCGAGTGGAAGGATGCCGCGCCGCTCGGGCTCAATCCAGTAAAGTGCGGGATCGTCAGCCGCTTCGGCCATCGGGAAGATGCCGCAGGCATAGGCTTTCAGCAGCACTTCCGGCGTGATTTCCAGGGCGATGTCGTCTTTGGAAGCCATGACGTCGAAGCCTTTGGCGGGGGAGCCGTTGGCAGGCACGCACGAAGCTTCCTAACAGACCGCGCTGCATAGATCGAGTGGCGCAGATGCACCGGTTGGCCGCGTGCGTCGGGGTCTGACCCATGGGTCAGCCCCTGTACGGCTATTCCGCCTTGATGGGCACGATTTTGTCCACAACGATGGACTGAGCGCTGAGCTTGCAACGGACCGCCAGCATTTCGACGCCGGCTGCGGCGGCACGATCGAACGCCTCGCCATAGGTCCGGTCCACGTCGCGGGCGAGCGAGAGGGCGGTCACGTCAGCACGCTGGATGAGGAAAATCATCACGGATCGATGCCCTTCGCGTACCATGTCGGACATTTCAGCCAAGTGCTTGGCACCACGCTCGGTGACGCTGTCGGGAAACTCGGCGCGGCCGGCAACGCGCGACATGTGTACGTTTTTGATTTCGACATACGTCAGCGGTTTCGCTGGGTCGGACAATAGAATGTCGATGCGCGAGTTCTTGCCGTACTTCCGTTCGCGCTCGAGTGTTGCATAGCCGGACAGCGGCTTAAGCTTGCCCGCAGTGATGGCGTCGGCAACGATCTTGTTCGGATGGGACGTATTGACGCCGACAAGCGTGGGCCCTTTGCCGAGGTCGTGCTCGACCATCTCCCAGGTGTGCTTGTATTTGCGCGTGGGACTGTCGGACGTCGAGAGCCAGACGGTTTGGCCCGGGTTTTTGAGGCCCATCATCGAGCCAGTGTTGGGGCACGTCGCCGTGACCTGCGTGCCATCATCGAGGCGCACATCGGCGAGAAATCGCTTGTAGCGCTGGATGAGCGTGCCGCGCAGAAGGGGGCTTGGAAAATCCATAGGGCTCGCGGAGTGGTCAGTGGTCAGTGGTCAGTGGTCAGTGGTCAGTGGTCAGTGGTCAGTGGTCAGTGGAATTGAGTCGCAGATGATCAGCAAGACTGTCGCGGTTACACTCTTTCCTCTTTACCATCGATCACACCCGAACAGTGACCCGGCTCTCGTTCCATGCCAAGCATTGTTTCCGGCATAGTCCTTGGTGATCGGACGCTATGAACTTGCAATTTTTTGTCATTCCAATCGCTCTGGTTGCACTGTCTACGGCAACAGCGCGCGCGCAGTTTGCGGCTCCAGAGGGCACATCGGGCCTGCAGGCTAAGCTCCTGGTCACGGCGCGCAAGCAAATGGTGGTGGCAGCACATCCGCTGGCGGCGGACGCCGGGCATGAAATCTTGAGCGCCGGCGGCAGCGCTGTTGACGCTATGATCGCCACGCAGTTGGTGCTCAATTTGGTCGAGCCGCAATCGTCGGGCATCGGCGGCGGGGCGTTTCTGCTGCACTGGAACCCGGTGCGCGGCGAAATGAAGTCGTATGACGGCCGCGAGACGGCACCGGCCGCGGCGACACAAGCCAATTTCCTGAAGGCAGACGGAAGCCCTGTGCCCTATCTGGAAGCCTCCATCGGCGGCAAGGCTGTCGGCGTGCCGGGGCTCATGCACATGCTGGAGACGGCGTATAAAGCCCATGGCCGTTTGCCTTGGGAGCGCCTGTTCGAACCGGCCATCAAACTGGCAGAGAGCGGCTTTCCGGTTTCCAAGCGGCTGAACACTTTGCTGTCGAGCGCGGAGACGGGCGGAGCACAGACGTTCGATCCGGCCGCTCGCGCATACTTCTTCGACGAGACGGGCAAGCCATGGCCAGCGGGGCATGTGCAGAAAAATCCGGCGTTCGCCGCAACGTTGCGCATACTCGCGGCCCAGGGTGCGGGCGGGTTCTATATGGGGCCGATTGCTGAAGCCGTGGTGAAGGCGACGGCCGAAGCACCGACGCATCCGAGCGGCATGACGCTCGCCGATCTCGACGCCTACCGCTCAGTGGAGCGCGCGCCGCTTTGCATATCCTACCGCCGCCACCGGGTCTGTTCGATGGGGCCGCCGTCATCGGGCGCGCTGACGGTCGGCGCGACGTTGCGGCTGGTGGAGGCCTATGATCTCGGCCGCACGCCGATGGCGCCACACGCGCTGCATCTGATCGGCGAGGCCGAAAAACTCGCCTTCGCCGACCGCGATCAATATATCGCCGATCCGGGCTACACGGTGCAATCGCCGGGCATGCTCGATGCGTTCTACCTTGGGCGGCGGCGCATGCTCATCAAACGCGAGACGGCCATGCCAAAGGCCGCGCCCGGCGAGCCCCGCGGCTATATTCAAAAGCGCGCAGGCCTTGATGCGACAGTCGAAGCGGCCGGCACCAGCCATCTGTCGATCATCGACGCGCAGGGCAACGCGGTGGCGATGACGAGCACCGTCGAGCAAGGCTTCGGCTCCCACCGCTGGGCGGCGGGATTTCTGCTCAACAACCAGTTGACGGATTTTTCGTTTAGGCCGACCGATGCTGAAGGCCGACCCATAGCCAACGCAATTGGGCCGGGCAAGCGGCCGCGCTCGTCGATGTCACCGACGTTGGTATTTGCGCCAGATGGACGGCTGAAAGCAGTGATTGGCTCAGCGGGCGGCAGCCGCATTATTCTGCACGTGGTCAAAACGATTGTTGGCATCGTTGATTGGGGGCTGGACGCGCAGACAGCCGTTGACCTGCCCAACTTCGGCAGTCGCAACGCGGGGCCGTTCGAGTTGGAGAATAAAATTGCCGGTGAATTGCTGGGCGCGAAACTCGCGCTCTTTGGCCATCAAGTGCAGAACGTCGATGTCGCCTCTGGATTGCATGTCATCGTGCGCCGCACCGATGGCCTGCTTGAAGGCGGCGCCGACGCCCGCCGGGAGGGCGTGGCGCGGGGGGAGTGAGGACAGGGCGAGCGAAAGCGTTGAGCTGCTCTACTGCTGGCATGTGACGCACACTATCATGCGTGGACTGGCCGCCTAGACGCCGGTGCGGGCGGGCGGCAACGGTGCATCGCAGACACGAAACGGCCACAGGCCCCGATCCTTCTGGCGGCAACCGTCCGAGCTGTCCCGTCCCGTGGTCCGCGGAGTGCTGAGGGAGAGCGACTGGCATAGCATGCCACGATACGGACAGAGCGTTTTCAACCCGCGTCTCTGCGGCAGAGCCCCTTGGGTTTCGCTGCACAGCTCGAACATCGGAAACTGAATGACCACTCCCACTTTCATTGACGTCGGCGGCCGCCGCATCGCCACGCTCCTTGGCCGGCCGGCAAAACCATCGCGGGCCGGCGGCGTCGTGTGGCTGCCGGGGCTCAAGTCCGACATGACCAGCACCAAGGCCTCGGCCATCGCCGCGTGGGCCGGGCGCGAACGCATCGCCTGCACACGCTTTGATTACTCCGGCCATGGCCAATCGTCCGGCACATTCGAGGACGGCCGCATTTCTCACTGGCTCGACGAAACCGACGCCGTCGTCTCGCAACTGACCGACGGCCCGCAGGTACTCGTCGGCTCGTCAACCGGTGGCTACCTCGCGCTGCTGCTGCTGCGCCGCTATCTCGCCACATCAGTCGAGGCTGCCGCTAGAATCCGTGCTCTCGTCCTCATTGCGCCAGCCTGGGATCTTACCACCACACTCATGTGGGATCGTTTTCCAGATAGCGCCCGCCGTGCCATCACCGAGACCGGCGTCTATATGCGCCCGTCCAATTATGGCGATGGACCATACGCCATCACGCGCGGCTTCCTTGATGACGGCAAGCAACACCTGATCGGCCCGCAGGGCTTCGATCCTGGCCGCCGCATCATCGTGCTGCATGGCCTGCAGGACGAAGACGTGCCGTGGGAGCACACGCTCGATCTCGTTTCCATCCTCACTGGCGATCACGTCGAAGTCGAAGCCCGGCCGGAGGGCGATCACCGGCTGTCGACACCTGAGGATCTTGCGCTGATGCTAAAAAAAGTCAGCGACGCGCTCGGGATCAGCGAAGATGTGTAGGGTGGGAATCGACGCCCTTCCGTGGACGCGATCTGCCGCCACACTCAAAATGTCATCCTCGGACATGTTCTGAGGACCCAGAGTGCAACACGCGGCGGCGCATGAGAACAGCGTGATGTGGTGCTTCCGCGCGCCTTTCGACCGACGTCTCATGCTGAGAAATGGGTCCTCGGGACAAGCCCGAGGATGACAATCGGCGAGTTTTGCGAGCACTCACTCCGCCGCCAGAACGCCCCGGCGGATCTGATCCTCTTCGATACTTTCAAAGAGCGCCTTGAAGTTGCCTTCGCCGAAGCCGTCGTCGCCTTTGCGCTGAATGAACTCAAAGAAAATCGGCCCGATGACGGTCTTGGAGAAGATCTGCAGCAGCACGCGCGTTGTGCCGCCGTCCACGACACCCTCCCCGTCAATGAGAATCCCGCGCTTCTTGAGCGCCGCCAGCGGTTCCTGATGGCCGTGCACGCGCTCGCCGCTTTTTTGATAGTAGGTATCAGGCGGCCCCGGCATGAACTCAAGCCCGCGCGCGGCAATAGCTTCTGTCGCGGCGTAGATATCGCGCGCGCCGACGGCGATGTGCTGGATGCCCTCACCCTTGTATTGGCGCAGATACTCTTCGATCTGGCTCTTGTCATCGGCGCTCTCGTTGATCGGGATGCGGATCTTGCCGCACGGGCTCGTCAACGCGCGGCTATGCAGCCCCGTCACCTTGCCTTCGATGTTGAAGAAGCGGATTTCGCGGAAGTTGAACGTCTTCTCGTAGAACGCGGTCCAGGTGTTCATGTTGCCGCGGATCACGTTGTGGGTCAGGTGATCGAGATAGTAGAAACCGACGCCTTCCGGCTTCGGATCGGACGCGCTGAGCCAGTTGTATTCGGCGCTATAGACGCTACCCTTCGCCCCATATGTGTCGACGAAATACAACAGTGACCCGCCGATGCCTATCACAGCTGGCACGTCGAGCGACTTGTCATCGCCCGTATACTCGGTCGCGCCCAACGCTACTGCGCGCTGCAACGCATGCTGCGCATCCACCACCCGCCACGCCATGGCCGGTGCGCACGGGCCATGTTCGCCGACAAAGCGCGCCGCATGCGAGTTCGGCTCGCGGTTGAGCACGTAGGTAATGTCACCCTGCCGCCAGAGCGAAATGTCTTTGCTTTTGTGCCGGGCGACTTCGACGTAGCCCATGCGCTCGAACAGTGCCGCCAAAAGTTCCGGCTCCGGATGCGCAAATTCCACGAACTCGAAACCATCAGTTCCAGCTGGATTGTGCGCACTGATCGACGCCGGCGCAGTGTCGTGCGGAAAGGGACCCATGGCGCATACTCCTGGAAGGCATCACGACAATCAGACTACCGCACCGCGCGCTCACGGTGGCGGCAAAGTAGGGCTTGCTCGCGCTTGCCGTGCATGAAAATGTCGCATTCTGGACAGATAGCGCGGGAACCATGCATGGATGCCTTCGACATCAAATTGCTCGACGCGCTGCAGTCCGACGGCCGATTGACCAACAATGACCTCGCCGAGCGCGTCGGTCTGTCCGCCTCGCAATGCTCGCGGCGGCGTGC
This sequence comes from uncultured Alphaproteobacteria bacterium, assembly GCA_963847145.1. Lineage (GTDB taxonomy): Bacteria > Pseudomonadota > Alphaproteobacteria > Rhizobiales > Hyphomicrobiaceae > JABFRJ01. Next base: position 48,031 of record CAWJYN010000004.1, on the reverse strand, counting down.
TGCGCTGGAGGAGGCCGGCATCATTGCCAGCTATCATGCGCACTTGTCGGCCGCGGCACTTGGACTAGCCGTCGTGGCCTACGTCGAGATCAAGCTCTCGACCCACTCGCCTACCAACTCCAAGCGCTTCAAGTCGCTGATCGACGGCCTCGATGCCGTACAGGAGGCCTGCGCACTGACTGGCGATGCAGACTATCTGGTCAAAGTCGTGGTTCCCGATCTGGGGGCACTGTCGCGTTTGCTCAGTGACGTGTTTCTTGCGCATGCGTCGGTGGAACACGTGCGCTCCTCGGTCGTCCTCGACCGGCTCAAGGCCACGTCGCGGTTACCGTTGCGGCAGTTGTCGGCCGCCAAGCGCTGACACCGTGCACATGACCCTATTTCACTTTGTCTAACGCGCCCCAAACAACCACCGACGAGCCAACCCATGCGTCTTGAAACACTGTTCCAGTCCTCCAGTCGCGGCACCTTTCTCGACTGCGATGCCGCAACGGCCGATGCCGCACCGCGGGGCGCCGTCGCCGTGATCGGTGCACCCGGCGCCACACCATACAAATCCGTCGGACCCTATTGCGCATCCGCACCGGCAGCGATCCGGGCCGCGAGTACACGCTATGCGGCGAACCGCATGCACTACGACTTCGACCTTGGTAGGCCGCTCTTGTCGCCCGAGCGGGCAATGGTCGACTGCGGCGACATTACTTTCGACGCCACCGCTTTCGCCGCCAACCGCGCGCGGATTGAATTGCACATCGCAACAATCCTTGCTCGCGGTGCCAAGCCCCTCTTGCTCGGCGGCGACGACAGCGTGCAGATCCCGGCGCTCAAAGCCTTCGCCGCCCACCGCGACATCACCGTCCTGCAGATCGACGCGCACATCGACTGGCGCGATGAGGTACAGGACGAGCGCCTCGGCCTCTCAAGCACCATGCGGCGCGCCTCGGAAATGGACGGCGTGAAGGGCATCGTGCAGGTCGGTGCCCGCGGCATCGGCAGTGCGCGCGCGTCCGATGTGGCCGACGCGAAGGCTTCGGGTGCCCACCTGATCGACATGCGCCAAGTGCGCGCAAAAGGCGCCCAGTATGCTGCCGAATTCGTATCTCTGGACCACCCCGTCGTGGTGTGTCTCGATGTCGACGGGCTCGATCCGTCCATCGTGCCGGGCGTGATCGGCCGGGCTCCCGGCGGGCTCAGCTATGGCGATGTGGTTGAACTGCTGCTTGCCGTGGCCGGACGGGCACCCATCATCGGCTTCAACATTGTCGAGTTCGTGCCCGAAATCGACATTGGCGAGCTGGGTGCCACGACGGTGTGCCGGCTGGCCATGCTCGGGGCCGGATTGCTGACAGCTGCGTAAATTCACAACAGTGCTGCCCCACCCCTCCATGCGCCTTCACGGTCAAGGGACAGGTTGTGGGACAGCTCTCTCACAACAACATGGTACGCCTGCAATGCATCTTGCACGTATCGGCCGTCGCCGCCCTAGCGTTTCGCCCCGCCCCGCGCTATCAGAGCCTCAACATTGCCCTTGGAAACGAGCTGCCCGATGTCTAGCCCCACGAAAACCACTCTCAAAACGCTCTATGACAAGATCTTCGACGACCATATCGTCGAGCGCGATGCGGATGGCACGTGTACGCTGTATATCGACCGTCACCTGGTCCATGAAGTCACCAGCCCGCAGGCGTTTGAAGGCCTCCGCATGGCCAAGCGCAAGGTGCGCGCGCCGGAGAAAACTCTTGCAGTCGTCGACCACAACATCGCCACCACCAACCGCGCTGGCGGTATCAAGGACGAAGAGAGCCGCATCCAGGTCGAGACCATGGCGAAGAATGCCAAGGAATTCGGCATCGAGTATTTCAACGAGACCGACAAGCGGCAGGGCATCGTTCACGTCATCGGGCCTGAGCAGGGTTTCACTTTGCCCGGCACGACCATCGTTTGCGGCGATAGCCACACATCCACGCATGGCGCGTTCGGTGCGCTCGCCCACGGCATCGGCACATCAGAAGTCGAGCACGTGCTCGCCACGCAAACCCTGACGCAGCGCAAAGCCAAAAACATGCGCGTCGAAGTCACCGGCACGCTGCCAGCAGGCGTCACCAGCAAAGACGTCGTGCTCGCCATTATTGGCCAGATCGGCACCGCGGGTGGCACCGGCCACGTCATCGAATATGCCGGCGATACGATTGAAGCGCTGTCGATGGAAGGCCGCATGACGGTCTGCAACATGTCGATCGAGGGTGGCGCCCGTGCCGGCATGATCGCGCCCGACGCCAAGACGTTCGCCTATCTGAAAGACCGCCCCAAGTCGCCAAAGGGCGCGCACTGGGATCAGGCACTGAAGTACTGGGAAACGTTGCACACGGATGCCGGCGCGCACTTCGATAGCATCGTGAAGCTGGACGCGGCCAAGCTGCCACCCATCGTCACCTGGGGCACCAGCCCCGAGCAGGTGACAACAATCGAAGGCATGACACCCGACCCCGAGAAGATGACCGACGAGGGCAAGAAAGCCGCCGTGATCCGCGCGCTTGATTACATGGGGCTGAAGGCCAACACCAAGATCACCGACATTCCGTTGGATGTGGTGTGGGTTGGTTCGTGCACCAACGGCCGCATCGAAGATCTGCGCGAAGTGGCGAAAGTCGTCGAAGGCAAGAAGATCTCGGCCAAGCTCGCCTACGCGATGATCGTACCCGGCTCGGGCCTCGTGAAAGAACAAGCCGAAGCCGAAGGCTTGGATAAGATCTTCCTCGCGGCAGGTTTTGAGTGGCGCGAGCCAGGCTGCTCCATGTGCCTCGGCATGAACCCCGACCAACTCAAGCCCGGCCAGCGCGCAGCCTCCACTTCCAACCGCAACTTCGAAGGCCGTCAAGGTTTCCGCGGGCGGACGCATCTCGTTTCGCCGATCATGGCCGCCCATGCGGCGCTGGCGGGACATTTTGTGGACGTGCGGAAGATGGGTTGAGGCCAAAACCTGTAGGTTGGGTTAGGCGCCCTTGCGCCGTAATCGAACAGGTCCTCGCGGCTGCCAATCTCGCCTCGACATACGCCGGATGCAATGTCGGGTTTCGTTGCTGAAACGCGACTAACTCAACCTACGGACTCATGCTGCCACAGCTCCTTATCGGACCATACGAGCGCAAAATCTTTCGGGCGCAATAGCCCGCTTCAAGGCGTATTGCGCCGCGGCGTGACGGATCGTTCGGAGCCTGCATCCGGTGCAATACGGTTTCGCCTATTGCACCCTGCCGGGTATTGGTACCTTGTTCGTCATGGCCGCGCAGGCGGCCACCCAAGCAAACCCGAAAATTTACGACAATGGTTGTCAGGAGCGCGGTCTGTCGCGCCCTATGGTGACAACTGGATGCTTGCTTGGGTGGCCGCCTGCGCGGCCATGACGGACGTTTGGTTGTCGTGCCAGGCGCCCGCTCACCGGCTTGCAACAAACTTGTCTCGACATTCCGCGCGCTTGGTGTTGGATTACGTCGCTGAAACGCGGCTTATTCATCACTATGGCCCCGGAGACCCCGTCATGGCGGCGCACACTGCAGCAAGCCGGCAACGCAACTGGCCGTTTGAGGTGAAACCGCTGCATGAGCGGTTTGGCTGCGAGATCGTCGGGCTGCCGCTGGAAAAGGCGGTGGAGCCAGACGTGTTCGGTTCTGTGCTTGAGGCGTTTCTTGATTATCAGGTGATCGTGTTCCGCAAGGTGGAATTGCCGCCAGCGACGCAGGTTGCCTTCGCGCGCCAATTCGGCGAAGTGCAGATCCATCCGATGAACCAGTACCACGGCTACGGCCATCCCGAGATCTACCTGCTGTCGAACCTCGACGAACACGAGCGACCGAACGGCAAGCATCCCGACAAAGGCACGCTCTACTGGCACACCGATGGTTCCTGGCGCGAGCGCACGGGCCTCGCGACGATGATGTATTCAGAGATCTGCCCTAAGACCGGCGGTGAAACAGAATTCTGCGATATGTATGCGGCGTTCGAAAATCTCAGCCCGGAGTGGAAGGCGCGCATCAAGGGCCTGAAGGCGATCCACAATCTGGATTTCTCGCGCACGCGCCGCCACGGTCACGATCCGATGACGCCGGAACAGAAGGCCAAGGTGCCGCCGGTGGCGCACCCGATCGTGCGCCAGCACCCCGAGACGAAGCGGCTGGGGTTGTTTCTCGGTGATCATGCCGAGAGCATCGAGGGCATGCCGTATGAAGCGGGCCGCATGATGATCGAAGAGTTGAACGTGGCTGCGACGCCAGCGCATCTCGTCTACACGCACGCGTGGACGCCGGGCGAGTGCATTGTCTGGGACAACCGCTGCACGCTGCATCGTGCCACGCCGTTCGACGTGGTCAACGACCGCCGCAAGATGCGCCGCTGCACCATCAACGGCGACCGGCCGACGGATGGGTTTTTCGATTGAAGTGCGAATTGAGGAAGGGTTCTGGTACGGGTTGTGTCGTAGGTTGGATTAGCTGCGTTTCAGCAGCGTAACCCATCAGCTGCAGGCCAATTCGGTGGGATAAGCGTTGGGTTACGGCGCGAAGGGCGCCTAACCCAACCTACAAATTCACTCAACTCAACCCACCAATCCATCCAGACCCTTCACGCTCGCGCTTTCGGGGAACACGGCGTTGGCCAGCGCGCCGTCGGGGATGCCGAGGTGATCGCGGAGGATGCCTTTGAAGAGAGCGCGGAGATCGGTGGTGGGTTTGAGATCGCGGTTCTCGTGGAGATGGGCATCGGCCAAGCCTGGCCAGTCGGCGAGCACGCGGCCGCCTTTGATGGCGCCACCGACGAACAGCGCACATGTCGCCGAACCATGATCGGTGCCCGACGTGCCGTTGACGCGCGCGGTGCGGCCGAACTCGGTGACAATCATCACCACGGTGTCTTTCCAGACCTCCGGCCCGAGGCCATCGTGCAGCGCCTGAATGGCGGCATCCAAGCCACCGAGCCGATTGCCGAGGGTGCCTTGCACGACGCCTTCGTTGGCGTGCGTATCCCAACCGTTGTAGGACAGCGCGCCGATGCGTGGCCCGTCTGCTGGCTTCATGAACTTCGCCGCGGTTTCCGCAGCCTCGGTGAACTCGCGGAACTGATTGGGGTTGAGGCTGCCGCGTGCTGCGAGCGGTGCCGGCGCCGGTTGGGCTACCGCGCCAGCGGCCACCACCGCACTCGCATCTGCGACGCGCACCATCTCGAGGCCGTTGGTCAGCGCCTTCGCTAAACCCGGATCGGTGTGCGAATACAGATCCATCAACCGCGCCACAGTGCTCTCGCGAAGTGGCAGATTATAGACCTTCGGTATCCACGACAGCACTTCCGCCTTGCCCTGCATCACCAGCGGCACAACGGGACCGAGCGACAAGCCTTTGCGGCTCACTTTGCCCTGATTGGGAAGACCGGCCAGGGCGCGATTGAGCCAGCCGTCGCGCGCTTTCGAAACGCCGGGCATGCCGCTTTCCAGCACATCCTGCCCGTCGAAGTGCGAACGTTCGCGATAGGGCGTGTGTACTGCGTGGACGATCAGCGCTTCTTTCTTCGTGTACAGCGTGTGCAGGAACGGCATGTGCGGGTTCAGCGCGAACAGGTCTGTCAATGGCAGCCCGCCGCCGGTCTCGCCGGGCTTCGCCATGGCGATCGCCTGACGGAGCCGCACATAGTCTGGATCGCCAACCGGTGCGGCCAGTGAAACACCATCAAGCCCGCCGCGCAGAATGACCGTCAGCAACCGCGGATCGCGCGTGCCGGCGATCGCTGCGCGGGGCATGAAACCCCACAGCGCCAGCGATGCGGCGGCGCTGCCCAGCAGCGTGCGGCGATTGAGCAATTGGTCTTCACCACACGAGACAGGGCAGGAATGTTGAGTGGTTGACATCTGCTGATCCTGGTGTGGGGCCACTTGCCGGTCCGCTCTAATTCTCGTCATGCCGGCGAAGGCCGGCACCCACGACTAGGCAGCCATTTTGCTGATGGTTGCCGTGGGTCCCGGCCTTCGCCGGGATGACGAATGTTGTAGACTAGTCTATTCATTGCGATTGATCACCGCCGCTGAAAATCTGGGCTCATGACGAGCAGTTCGAGGCCTTGCTCGCGGGTTTCGGCGCGGGCGATGGCCTGCCGCGTTTCCGGATGCATATCAGGGCCAAGCACTGCTTCGGCGAGCTGGCGCGGATCGGCGGACTTGTCGAGCACGCGGGCCACTTGTTCAGCAATGCGCAGCCGCTCGTTCAGCGCGGAGGGATTGGTCCAGCCATTGTCATCGTCAGGGAAGCCTTTCGGACTGCCCGGTTGCCATAAGGGCTGGCCGAGCTGATTGGCCAACCGCAGCATTTCGCCTGCGCTGACCCGGTGCACGAGACTGCGTGAGAGGGCCACCACCAGATCGATGGGCGGCAGGAGTTTTTTCGCTTCCGGCACCCACGCTTCGTCAGACGACACCAGTACCCGCGACACCTCGGCAAGATTGCCGTCGGTGTCGCGGAAACTTTTCTCGAGCTTGGCGATCAGGCTCGCGGGCGGATCGTCGGCAACGAAGTGGCGTGCGAGTTTGCGCGCGACATGGCGTGCCGTGCCGGGATGCCGCGCGAAGTCTTCAAGGCAATCAAGCCCGGTCTGCATACCGCGATCTGGATACGTTTTGCCGAGCACGGTCCACTCGCCAGGCTCGTGCCGTTGCGCATGATAGAAGAACTTGCCCGCTGCAACGACTGGCGTGTTTGGGCCAGCAACCGTCCAGCCGGTGAGAATACGCGCGACGTTCGTGACATCAGTTTGCGTGTAGCCGCCATCGACACCGAGTGTATGAAGCTCCAGGATTTCGCGGGCGAGGTTCTCGTTGAGACCTTTCTTCTGGTTCTTGCCGGCCTGGCTATTGGGGCCAAAAGACAGTTGATTGTCGAGGTAGATCAGCATGGCGGGATGCTGCTCGACGGCCTTCAACATGCCGGCGAAACGCCCCAGGACATGCGGCCGGATGGCCTCGCGCTCGTAGGCGCCAGCAATGCCGCGCACGGGTCCGCGTGCCATGACGCAGAAGTGGTTCGACCAGAACATAACCAGCCGCTCAGGGAACGCTGCGTCCGTTGAGGCCTGATGACGAAAGCGAACGGTGGCCTCATCGACAAAGTTTTCGACCCGGATACGGTTGGCCTTCTGCATGGGTGGCTGGACGGCGGCTCGCTTTTCCATCTCGGTGATAGGACGCTGTGCGCGCGCTGCCTGCCGTTGCTCAGTGTTGGCAGTCTTGGAGTTCATTGCGATGGCCTGCTGGGCGGTGTCCAGCACGCTTTCGCGCGGGATCTGGCGCGCAAGCCGCTGCTGCTGCTGGGCCACTTGTGCGGCCGCGATCGTCACATGACTGGGTTCGAGATCAGGGTCGTCCAGCAGGATTTCGGCACGGCGGTCGAACTGTGCCAGTACGAAGCCGCGCGGGTCGGCGCCGACTTTGGTGATATCGCCCGGCCGCGCGCCAAGGCCAAACCGGCGGAGCGCGATCATGGCCATGCGGGTCGACATCGAGCGTCTCCATCGGTACTGCTGATCGCAAGCGGCGCAGTGCGGCGCGCATGGCCCACAAACATCACAACGCCAGTCCGCCACTTGATCCGTCGCAGCATGGAAATACGGCCAAAAACCATGAATAGACCGTGAAAGCCGGACCACCCCCATGATCTGGCTTGCCGTTCTTGTTTTGGCCCTTGCCGCCGGGACTATCGGCGGGCTGATCGGTTTTGGATCGTCGATCATTTTGATGCCGGCGCTGGTACTTGCCGTCGGTGCGCGCGAGGCAGTGCCGATTATTGCGATTGCCGGATTGATGGCCAACCTCTCGCGTGTTGCGGTGTGGTGGCGCGTTGTCGATTGGCGCGTGGCGGCGGCGTTTTCTGTCACCGCCATCCCGACGTCCGCGCTCGGCGCCCGCACCCTCGTCGCGCTTGATGCACAAAAGATTTAGCTGGCGCTTGGGCTGTTTTTTCTCGCCATGATCCCGGTGCGCCGCTGGCTGATGGGCAGTGGTTTCCGCATTGGCTTGCCGGGAATGGCACTGGTGGGCGTGGTGATCGGTTATCTGTCGGGCCTTGTCGCCACGGTGGGCCCGATCAATACGCCGTTCTTCTTGGCTTATGGGCTGGTGAAGGGTCCGTTCGTTTCCACCGAAGCCATGGCCTCGGCCCTGATGGGGCTGACTAAGGCCGGGGTGTTCCGCACCTTTGGCGCGCTACCTGCCGAGACGTTGCTTAAAGGCCTGCTGGTTGGCAGCGCAGTGACCGCCGGCTCGTGGGTGTCCAAGCGTCTGATGTCGAAGATTGAGACAGGCAGCTTCCAGCTGATGATGGACGTGCTGTTGTTGATTGCGGCGCTCGTTATGCTCGCTGGATCGATGCACGCATGAATTGGCCACCGATGCGGATGTTGCCGCACCGGCGACCGGATTGTGTGTGTATATGAGCCGTTCGGAAACACCTTACGTGATGAAACGCTGGGGGAGCGCCGGGACTTCGGCTGCGTCACCAATTGTGAGTGATCCGCGCCGTCCGCCGTTCCATCTCAGCGGCCAGGCACTCGGTATCGCGGCCGCATTGCTCGCGCCGCTTGAGGAAGTCCACCTGACTCTCGTGCACCGCTCGTTTCACGTCACCCTTGATGTGGCTGTCGAGCATGATGTCGGTGTACTTTTCGGTGATCTGCGCGTCGAGCGTTTGCAGGCGCTGGCTGGCGCAAATCGCCCGCTCGGCCGCACTGGTGTCGCGCTGGCAATCGATGGTGTCGTAGGCCGATGCGGGTGCGGTGGCGGCGCTGGTGGCGAGCGCGAGGGCGCTGGCGGCCATGGTCATGTGCTGGGCGACCTTAAAGATCTTGCGCATAGGGCTTTCTCCGTTGACGACTGCCCCCATAGTGGCGGTGCGCCACTGGAATGAGCAGCCTAACAGCCCGCAACGGCCCGAAATGATGGTAATCAGAGGGATCGCCAATTGCACCGGACCGGCAATTTCAGGTAAGTTGACGCACAGCGGTAAAGGTTGGGCACAGGAGGGTCGCATCGCATGTCAACGGGCGGGAAAGGCGGGGCGCGCGCGTCTCTGGATAGACCCCACCAGGACCATGCCCTCGGACTGATCCGCACGGCGATGATCGAGAAAAAGATCACCCAGACCGAACTGGCCGACGCCGCCGATTGCCACGAAAAGACAATCCAGAACCTGATGGCCGGCAAGTCCGTCCGCCAGCAGACATTATTTGATGTCTGCATGGTGCTTGGCCTCGACTACGAATTGGTTCGCGCCACCTGGGCGGGGGAAGCGCCGGGCGGCGTCGCCGTTGCCAGTGAGCCGGCCGGACCAACGGCTGCGGCCGGCGTCCACAATCCCACACAAGCCGGGATGGGCGGAGATATCGCGCCGGTCTACATGGGTGCCTATACGCGCGCTGGCGTCGACCACTATATCGGTTCTTATCTCACGCTGCGGCCGCACTTCTCCGAGCCCCGCCACATCATGGCCTATCGGACGGACATCGTCTGGGATCCGGGCTGGCCGAGCCTGGCTTTCGAAGAGCGCGATCGCCCTGACGCTGGGTATGCGCATCGCGGCAGGGTCTACATTCCGGCCTCAGCGGCTTATATCCATCTGGTTTCACTCACAAAAGGCGCCATGCGGATGGTCATGGCGTCGCAACCGGACCGCTTTGGTGCGATGCGCGGCATCATGACCACGCAACATAAATCTGGCGCCACGCTTGTGCCTGTTTCAGCCCCTATCGTATACGCGTTACGGCCGGAGTTTGCCGGGGTCGATCTTGGCGAAATCAGGCCGTCGCACGGGGCCTACAGCACCTATCACCAACTTTTACGCGAAACGGTCGAGCAGGGTTATGCCCGCATGCTTACAGTTGCGGCCGAGCCGCCGAAATGACATGAAGTGCCACAAGCGGATTCAATTCCGTCATTCCCAAGGGAGGAAGTACGCATGACAGGGTTCAATCGCCGTAAGTTTATCAAGGGCGCTGCCGCGGGCGGCATCGGCGCGACAGCCGTCGCAGCGCCAGCGATCGCGCAAGCGCATGCCGGAAGTTAAATGGCGCCAGACGACCAGCTGGCCGAAGTCGCTCGACACCATCCACGGTGGCGCAGAACTGATCGCTAAGCGCGTATCCGACCTGACCGACGGGAAGTTCCAAATTCAGGTGTTCGCCGGCGGCGAAATCGTGCCCGGCCTGCAGGTGCTCGACGCCGTCCAGAACGGCACGGTCGAATGCGGCCATACGGCGATGTACTACTACTTCGGCAAGGACGACACGTTCGTGTTCATGTCGGCGTTGCCGTTCGGCATGAACCCGCGCCAACAGAATGCGTGGCTGCAGCACGGCAACGGCCTGACGTTGATCAACGACTTCTTGAAGACCTACAACGTCACCATGTTCGCGGGCGGCAACACCAACTGCCAGATGGGCGGCTGGTTCAACAAGGAAATCAAGACACCTGACGATCTCAAGGGCTTGAAGTTCCGCATGGGCGGCTTCGCTGGTAAGATCATGCAGCGCCTCGGCGTTGTGCCCCAGCAGATCGCAGCGGGCGATATCTATCCAGCGCTTGAGAAAGGCACTATCGACGGTGCCGAGTGGGTCGGCCCGTACGACGACGAAAAACTCGGCTTCGTGAAGGTCGCCAAGTTCTATCACTATCCGGGCTGGTGGGAGCCTTCGTCGACGACGGGCTTCATCGTCAACAACGAGAAGTACGCTGCACTGCCGAAGCTCTACAAGGAAGTGCTCACGGCCGCGTGTGCCGAAGCCAACAACTGGATGCCGGCCAAGTACGACAGCGTCAACCCGCAGGCGTTGAAGCGCCTCGTCGGTGCCGGCGCCGTCTTGAAGCCGTTCCCGCCGGAAGTCATGGATGCATGCTGGAAGGCGGCCAACGAACTCTATAAGGAAATTGGCGAGAAGAACGCCAACTTCAAGAAGATCTACGACAGCTATGTGGCCTTCCGCGCCGACTCGGTGCTGTGGACCAGCGTCGCCGACAACACCATGGATCAGTACATGATCCGTTATCGCAACGCGAACCAGCTGTAAGCCATTCAGCAGAGTTCAGTGAGACGGCGCTGCCCCTGGGCAGCGCCGTTTTGCGTTGAAGTCGCGCCGCGGCCACCTTCACGTCTCGTTAGCATTAACCAATCCTCAACAGCCGTGCTCCATAACAACGCCTCAGTGCCAGCCGGAAAAAGCCACCTTTATCCGGCAGGACAACAAGACTTGCCCGCTTTTGTAAGCGTATGCACGGGGGTCTGAGGAATGGCGTTTGAGTATGTGCCGCGCGCGTTCGCGCGGTTCGAGGCATGGAATGCGCGTTCACGGCATGCTCCTGCCATTGCGGGGCTGGCGTTGCTGCTGTCCGCCACAACGCTCGAAGCGCAGCAGTGGCCGTTCATGAGCGCGCCTGGGGCTGCCGCGCCAGTTGAAGATGCCGTCCTTGACGGCCCCGCTATGCTTGGCGCCAAGACGAAAGCTGCCGCTGCGGAGACAGTCACAGCGCTCGCCGGCGACACAACCCGTACCCGCTTTGTGATCGGCCTCGAAAAGTCGGCGCAATTCCAGGTCTTTTCGCTCTCCAACCCCAATCGCGTGATTGTGGAGCTGCCCGATCTCAAGCTGCAGCTGCCGCAGATTTCGGGCACGGCGCCGGTCGGCCTTGTGCAGTCGTTCCGTGGCGGGCTTTCCGCGCCCGGTAAGATGCGTATCGTCATCGACGTGACCGGCCCCGTGGTGGTCGAAAAGGCCACGATCGAAAAGGCCAAAGACGCCAGCCATAGTGCGCGTCTGGTGCTGGAGATCGTGCCAGTCGACGCCGCTGCCAAAACCGCCCAAGGGTCTGTCAAAAAGGCCATCGTGAGCGGTGCGTCGGGCCTCGGCGCGGCCGGCTTGCAGCCGCCGGTGCCGCGACCGGCGCAGCGGCCCAACGATCAGGCCACCAATATCTACAAGCCGATTATTGTGATTGATCCGGGTCACGGCGGCCACGACAGCGGCGCGCAACGCCATGGCGCGGTTGAAAAGGACGTGGTTCTTGCCTTCTCGCTGAAGCTCCGCGACAAACTCAACGCGACCGGCCGCTATAAAGTGCTGATGACGCGCGAGAGCGACAGCTTTGTCGATCTGGACGCGCGGCGCGATTTTGCCGATCGCTCGAAGGCTGCACTGTTCATTGCTGTGCATGCCGACTATGCGGGCTCGGACGCCCGCGGCGCCACTATCTATTCACTGCGCGACAATGTTGCCAACGAGTTGCAGCGCGCCGCCCGCGGCCATGTCAGTGCTGAGGTGCTGTCAAACAAGGAACTGGAAACCGTCAAAACCGCCGCCGAAAGCGATGTCGGCGCCGTCAAAGGCTTCCTCACCGATCTGGCGCTGAAGGAGTTGGCCGTCAACAAAGAGCGCACGAAGAGCTTCGCCGGCGCTGTCGTGGAGACCATGGGCGCGACCACCAGCATGATGAACAATCCGGACCGCGAGGCTGGCTTCCGCGTGCTCAAAAGCGCGAAAATGCCGTCGGTGCTGATTGAATTGGCGTACGTGACCAACCGCGCCGACGCGGCCAATCTCAAGTCCGATGCGTGGCGCGACAAGGTTTCGGGCTCGATCCTGACGGCGGTCGACAACTACTTCTCTTACCACGGCTCGCGGCTGCCGATGTAGAGGGTCGCGCCGCACCGCAGGCCATTTACCCTTTCGCGCGCACGTAGCTGCCGGGGGCGTCCTCGATGACGCCGAGAACGGCGCCGGGCACGCGGGCTTTGACCTGCTTGCCGGAGTATTGCGACAGCCACTTGCTCCAGTGCGGCCACCAGCTGCCTTTGACCTCATCGGCGCCGGCAATCCACTGGTCGAGTGTTGCACACTCGGGATGCGACAATGGCCGTTTGTTCACCCAATAGGGGTACTTGGTCTTGCCGGGTGGTGAGACCACGCCGGCAATATGCCCCGAGCCTGCCAGCACGAACTCCACGGGTCCACCGAACATCTTGGCGCCGGTGAACACCGACTTAGGCGGTGAGATGTGATCCTCGCGCGTGGCGAGTTCGAAGACCGGCGTTTTGATCTTGCCGAGCTCGATCCGCACGTTGTCCATCACCATCTTGCCCAACGCAAGTTTGTTCTCGTGATAGAACTCACGCAGGTAGAAGTTGTGATTGGCGGCTGGCAGCCGCGTTGAATCCTGGTTCCAATAGAGCAGATCAAACGCCACCGGCTTTTTGCCCATCATGTAGTTGTTGACGATGTAGGGCCAGATCAGATCCTTTGAGCGCAGCATGTTGAACACCGTCGCCATCCGACCGCCGTCCAGATAGCCCTTCTCCTCCATCATTTTGGCGATCGACTGCAGCTGATTCTCATCGATGAAGAGTTTGAGATCGCCGGCTTTGGTGAAGTCTTTTTGCGCGACAAGGAAGGTGGCAGACTCGAACAATTCCTGGCCCTTGGCCGCCATCACGCCGAGCGTCGTCGCCAGCAAGGTGCCGCCGATGCAATAGCCGAGCATGTTGACTTTCTTGGATTTGCACTCGCGCTTGGCCACGTCAGCGGCCATCAACAAACCTTCGTTCATGTAGTCTTCGAACGTTTTGTTGGCGAGCCGGCCATCCGGGTTCACCCAACTGACGACAAACACGGTGTAGCCCTGACCGACGACGTATTTGATGAAGCTTTTCTCGGCCGTCAGATCGAGAATGTAGAATTTATTGATCCAGGGCGGCACGATGACGAACGGCACGGCATGGACGGTCTCGGTTGTCGGGGCGTACTGGATGAGCTGGAAAATCTCGTTCTGGAAGATGACCTTGCCTGGTGTTGTCGCCACATTGCGCCCGACCTCGAACGCGCTGGTATCGGTCTGGCTGATTTTGAGCATGGACCCGCTTTGCGCCAGATCGCGCGCGAAGTTATCCATGCCCGCCACAAGGTTGGCGCCTTGCGTCTGAATCGTGGCGCGCACGACTTCCGGATTGGTGCCGGGATAGTTTGACGGTGACATGGCGGACACCAATTGCTTGAGCGCGAACTCTGCATAGGCGCGTGTGCGCTCGTCGAGGCCTTGCGTTTTGTCGAGCGTTGCCGTCGCCCATTGTGAGGTGACGAGATAGGCCTGCTTCCAGAAATCGAAGTAGGGGTTGGCCTGCCAGTCGGGATCTTTGAAGCGGTTGTCGCCGGGTTCGGCTTTGGCAACGTCGGGGGCGTCCTGGCCAAGCAGGCGCTGCGTGGTGTGCTGCCAAAGCTGGAAGTAGCTTTTTGTCAGCTCTGCCTGCATCTCGGCGAGCTTCATCGGATCGCTCATCCAGTGCTGGCCGACCTCGGCCCATACCTTGGCGGCCCCTGTCATCTCGCCGCCGGCGGGCGGTTTCATGGCTTGTGTGACCATGCCCTTCTCGAGCATCTGCCCCAGCACCGCGCTCGACTGCTCCAGCAGCTTGAGCATGTTGCGCGCCGCCGCATCGGGGTTGGCCGACAGGGCGGCATGAGCATCGAGATAGGCCGAGGTTGGATCGATGGTCTTCAACATGGCTTTTCCTCGCCCTATGCACTGAGCCAAAACGGTTAAATGGCTGGCGCTTTTCATTGGGTATGACGACCCGAGAGTAGTCGGCGTTGCGCTGAACTGGAAGCGGCTTTGCGTCCGCCGCTGGCGATCGGACAATCTTTGTATGAGCTTTCCTAATTGGACCGCCCGGAAGCGCCAATGCTACGCCAAAAGCCCTAGCTGCCGTCACAATTTCTAATGTGAGCCGGACCTATGGCCGATGTTTTTATTAGCTATTCGAAATCCCGTGCCGACCTGACCCAAGCCCTTGCCAAAGAGCTTGAAGATAAAGGCCTTTCGGTCTGGTGGGATGCGGAGATGATCGCTGGCGGATCGTTCCGGCAGCAGATCCAAACGGAGCTCAAAGAGTGCAAGGCGGCCATTGTTATCTGGACGCCACAGTCGCTGGGTTCGGATTACGTGCTGTCGGAGGCAGAACGGGCGCGGGTCGCCGGCAAGCTCATCCAGCTGCGCACGCCCGATGTGGAACCAGCCGATTTGCCGACGCCGTTCGATACCAGCCACGTCGCGCTGATCGATGACCGCCCGGCCATTTTTGGCGCGCTGGCCCGGCTTGGTCTGCTCAAGGACTATGTGGCGCCGTCGGGCAAGGTCTTGCCGCTGTATCAGAACGCCCAGCCGTCGTTTTTTGCGACCCGGCGCGGCAAAATCGCGTTGTCGGCCGGTCCGTTGGCATTGGCGCTGGCCGGTGGCGCCTGGATTGGCCTTGGCGCGTCTCGCGTGCCGCCGAAACCGGTCGATCTGACCGGTGAAGCCAAACGCGTTTCCGATCAGTTCTTGGCTCAGATCAGCGCCGGACTGGGTGACTCGAGCCTGTTTGCGTCCGATGTGCGGCTGGGCCGCCGTGGGCTGATGAGCCAAGCCGAGGCGACGAGCGAACTCCGCAAGCTCAAGGACAAGGTGGCCGCCATCAAATGCCGCTCCGATGGCACGGCCCCGGTGCTCGTGCCGCCCAACAATGCGCCGAACGGGTTCCGCGCCAAAGTTTCCTGCATTTGCGATGTGACCGACAAGACGGGTGGGACGATCACGCAAAAGTTCCCGCTGGAGATCGAAGCGGTCCCGGCGGCCGGCGGCAAGTATCTGATCTCGGGGCTGTGGCAGCCTGAGGTCATGGTGTTTTGGCAACCGCGCAACGCGAACTGAGCGGGCCGGTTCGCCTGGATCACGACCGAATACGTGCCGCCTCTATAAGCCGGAGGGCACGGCGGCCTCACCATGCCAGAGGAGATAGCGCACAATCTTCCCGCTGCCGGCAACAGCCGCAGTGCCAACCGATGTGAAGCCGAGCTGCGCGTGGAAGGCGTCAGAGACCGGGTTCGCTGGGTGTTGGTTCACTTCGCAGGTGACCACGCCATGGCCGCTTTGCGCCGCGCGCGCAAATAGATCGGCGTATAACATCCGGCCAAACCCAGCGCGGCGTGCGTCAGCGGCCACAACCACGCGATCAATGTATAGAAATCGCGGGACGCGCTGGCGAAACCACTGAAAGTGAGCGCCGTCATAGGCGCTCCCTTGATCGAAGGCCAGCAAGAATGCACGCGCCGGCGCCATGACAGTTGCGACCCGCGCTGTACGGATCATCCACGCAAACTTCGGCGCATCCAGCAGCGATGTCTCTTGGGCGCTTTCGTTGTTGAGCGCGAGCAGGGCTGCTTGCAGTCCTGGATTGGTGCTGATGCTGGAGACGGAATGATCCATCACTGCTTCGCTCGTGGCGCCACTGCGGAGCGCTGCTGTGCCGACAGCAGTGCACCATCGACCGCGTCGCCCAGGATGGGCACCAGCCGGCTGGCGGTGCCGGCCGGAAGCCAATCCGCGATCGGCGCGGCAAGCCCACCGACGAGCGCCACGCGCGGCACACCGCGTTCAAACAGGGCCTCGATCAAGTCTGCAATTTGTACGGCCGCGGCACGCATTAATTGGACGCCGTTTGGATCACCATCGCGTGCGTGCTGTACGACCAAGGGGGCCAGCGTTGCATAGTCTGTCGCCGTTGCGCGATCCATCCAGGCGACCGCATGATCCGGATCGCCGCCGAGCGCCACCATCAGCGCGGCCGTCAGCGGCGTTGCGGCTTGCCGTCCATCTGAAGCTCTCAGCGCGAGACGCACGGCTTCGAGACCGATGTCTGCGCCGCTGCCACCGTCTGAGACCGGAAAGCCGTGACCGCCGACCTGCAGGGCACGCTGGCCAATCACTCCCCACGCAATCGAGCCGGTGCCCGCAATGACAATGCCACCGTCGTTGCCGCGATGAGCACCGACGCAGGCCATGTGTGCATCGGTTTCAAGCGTGAGAGTGGCAAAAGCGTGCGGCCGTGCCAGCAATCCCTCGCGGGCACCCGGCCGGCTCAAGCCGGCGACGCCGATGCCGGCATGGATCGAGCGCGACGAGGCCGATAAGCCCGCCTCAGCGAGCGCTGTGTTGCCTGCTGCCATCAACGCAGCCCACGCCGCAGCAACGCCCAACCGAAGTGTGGCTGGGCCCGCACCACCCGCCCCAAGCACGAGGCCAGCCGCATCGGTCACGCGCGCGCGTGTGCCCGTGCCGCCACCATCAATACCAAGAAAAAAATCAGACCGCGACGTCATGGCGTGGGTTCCCGATGCCCCAGCACACCGTCGGCAGCTCAATCGTTACCGTCAATACTTAAACGAGTTGCTCAACGTCAGCACGGTTGCGCTTGGGATCGCCGATGTGCCCGATGCGTCGCCCGGATGTGCAACGCCGCCGCTTGGGTTCATGAGGCGTTGAAGATCGAGATCCAACTGCCAGCCGGGCATAATCTGCGCCTGGTAGTTGATCTCGAAGACCCGTTCGGCGCTGCGCACGAGACCAGTGCCGTTGAACCGCACCGTGTCGGCATCAAGCCCACGCGCCCCGCCGGATATCTTCGAATAGGCCGCGCCGAAGCTCAGAATGTCATCGGGCCGAACTTTCCAGAGGCCTGCGAGAACGATGCCGCCGTCGATGTAGGCATCGACGAGGTTGCGGTCCGATGGCATCACCATGCCACGGACAAAGACGCCGATGCCTTTGTCGGCTTCGGCACCCTTCGGCCGCCAGAGCTGCTGATCGATCACGCCATAAACGCCGCTGTTGCCACGCTTCGAGGCAGCAAGGCCATTGCTTGTCGGGTCCGCCAGCGACAGCCCGTCGGTGCCGAACCGTTGATCGTTGAACGATCCGAAATGGCCAAAGGCGCCGAGCTTGTAGCTGCCGGCAAGACCCGTGTCGGTCTTTTCCTGGTTCACCCGCAATTGGCCTTCGGTCATGACCAATGGCCGGTCCTGGAGCCGGAAGTTCAACCCATAGCGATTGCGGATTTGCGGATCGTTGGTGCCGGGCCCGGCGGGATCGCCATTGAACACGCCGACCAACAATGATGCATTCGGATTGGGATCAATTTTGAGCCGCACGCCCGGCGTCGCCAGCGGATAAGCCGGCCCGCCGCTGGGCAGGCCTGATGCCGCAGGGACCGCCCACCCGAAGGTGCCGTTGATCATCTGGCTGGCATAGCCGGAGGTGAAGAACTCGGTGTCTGCAGCCAGCTGGCCGGCACGGAGAGCGGCGACACCACCGAAGAACTTCTGCTCGAGCCAGAGCTCGAACAGCCGTGTCGTCGCCTTGGCCTCGATGAAGCTCACCGGCGCCAGACTGCCCACATAGTTCGGTGTCAGGCTGTTGCCGTGGATATTGTAAAAGTTGGTGTGAAAATTCAGCCCCTTCAGGCCCGCGCGCTTTTCCAAGTCGATGTCGAGGATGCCCTCAAGACGGCCGACATATACGCTGCCGCGGCGGAGGCCGCCTGTGACATTGCTCTGAAACTGGCTTTCATAGTTGACGCCGTAGGTCACGCCTTTGTCGGCCAGCGCCTTGCGCTCGGCACTGACGAGCCCATTTGACGTCAGCGAATTGGCGGGCACGCCGTTGGCGTCTGGATTGGTGGTCTGTGCCCAGGCGGCAGCTGGTGTGATGGCGCCCAGGACGAGCGCTGCAAGGCCTGCTTTGCGGCGCTGCGTCTGCGGCGGTCTCAACGTCATCAATCGCGTCATCGCTGTTTTGACCATTGCCGATTACGCGCGCACTTTTTCTGCTTTCGTCTTACTGCTGATTGCCTGATGGCGAGAAGGCCGATTTTGCGACCTGTGTCTCTTCTTGTGCCGTGGTGTGGCCGACGAGGCGCTGGTGTCAGCGCTGCGGCCGAATGCGATCGGTCATGGAGATAATGCCGATCTTTACCGTTTAACTTTGATTTTGTTCAGAAATCGGGACGAGGACAGTTAATGCGATTCTAGCCTCAAATTTGAGCACTGGCGGCCGAGAGCTGTTTCAAGCTACCTCCCTAGCGGGTGCGCCGGCGAGGCCATCAGGCGGCCAAATTTGGGGCTGTAATCGCTATGCGGAGGAGTGGGGCATGGCCCGCTTCCGCACTAAGTGCCATTGGGCGCCACAATCGGGTGGATGCGCGTCCGTTTAGGTTACCGCGGGTTTCAAGCCGCCGCCGAGGAACAGCTCAGCGATGCGCGGGTCGGCCAAAATGTTCGGCGCGCTGTCTTCGATGCGCGTCTGGCCCTGTTCGAGGACGAGGCCATAGTCCGACATCTGCAGCGCCTGCTTGGCGTTCTGCTCGATCAGCAGGATGGTGACGCCGCTGTCGCGCAGGCCTTTGAGGATCGAGAAGACCTCCTGCACCATGAGCGGTGACAGCCCGATCGATGGCTCGTCGATCAGCATCAGTTTAGGTTCGAGCAGCAGACCGCGGGCGACTTCGAGCAGCTTCTGCTGGCCGCCAGAGAGTGTGGAGGCCTGCGCGTCGGCTTTTTCGCGCAGCATCGGGAACCGCTGCATCATGCCTTCGATGCGGCCCGAGAGACCCGATTGGTTCGTCAGCGCGACGCCGCCGAGTTCCAGGTTATGTTTGACGGAGAGCTCGGGGAAGATATTGCGGCCCTGCGGCACGTAGCACATGCCGGCATCCAGCATCTGGCGTGGCGACCAGTTGGTGGTGTCCTGACCGTTGAATGTAATCTTGCCCGTGCGCACGGGCAGCAGACCGAACACAGTTTTGAACATCGTCGACTTGCCGGCGCCGTTCGGGCCCGATCACGGTGGTGATCTTGGCCTTGCGGATATGCGCGGTGGTCTCGTTGAGGATCGTCATCTTGCCGTAGCCGGAGACGACGCCTTCAAGCGTAAGCATGCTGTCGTTTGTGGTCATGTGCGCACCGTCATGCTCGAAACTTTTCGTCATCCCGGCGAAGGCCGGGACCCACGGCTACTAAGAAACTGGGGAATTTTTTTCATTTTTCTCGGTTTCTGCGAATTGGCGCGGCGCAAACAATACCAGCTTTGCCGTGGGTCCCGGCCTGCGCCGGGATGACGAGAAAATCAGTATCACCTCCGACATCGCTCAATGTCCCAGATACGCCTCGATGACCTTAGGGTCTTTGCGAATGGTGTCGGGCGGACCTTCGGCGATGATCTGGCCTTCGGCGAGCACGATGATGCGCGTGCACAGGCTCATGACGAATTCCATGTTGTGCTCGATGACGACAAAGGTCGCGCCGGTTTCTTTGTTGATTGCCTGCAGGCGCTCTTTGAGGTTGCCGAGCATGGTCAGGTTGACGCCGCCGGCTGGCTCGTCAAGCAGCACCAGCTTAGGCCCGGCCATGAAGGCCATGGCGCAATCGAGCAGCTTTTGCTGGCCGTACGACAGGCCGCCGGCCTTTTCGTCGGCGAGATGGCCGAGCCGGAAAAAGTCGATCATCTTGGTGGCTTGGCCGGAGAGGCCTGCGTCTGGCGCGCCGAACAGCCGCGTGCAGCCGCGAGCCTTCATGCTCCTGGCCGGCCAGGATCAGGTTCTCGCGCACGGTCAATTCCGGGAACACCTGCAAGAGCTGGAACGTGCGGCCGATGCCGAGGCGATTGAGTTGTGACGGGCGCAGCCCTGTAACGCTCTTGCCACCCACGAGCACGTCGCCGGTGGTCGGCGTGAGCTGGCCGAGAATGCAGTTGAACAAGGTCGACTTGCCCGATCCGTTGGGGCCGATGAGGCCCAGGATCTCGCCGTCGCGCACGTCGAACGTCACATTCCGCACGGCGTGCACGCCGCCGAATGACTTCGAAATGTTGCGCACTTCGAGGACCGTGTTGGCGGTTCCGCTTGTAGCAGGGGCGGCCATGGCTTGGCTCATGAGTTGGCTCCCGCGACGGTTGTCGAAGCGCTGCCGGGGGCACGTCCCAAGGTGGGCCCTTTATCATCGGAGTGCGGCCGGCGTGCGCGCGTGGTCAGCTTTTTGAACAAGCCGACGATGCCGGTCGGGCAGAACGCCATCATGATGATGACCAGGATCGCGTAGACGAGCAGATAGCTCAACAGATGCGTCAGCATCGGGTTGGTGATCTTGGCTGTCGCCACCTCGAGCCAGGGCGGCAGCAGGATGGACACACCGGCACCAATGAACGGCCCGACCATCGTGCCGGCGCCGCCGACGACTAGCATCAGCATGAACAACAGCGAGTTGGCCAGATCGAACGGCGTCGGATCGATGAAGCCATTGAGCGGCGCAAAGAGCGCGCCGGCAAAACCGCCGTAAGCCGAGCCGATCGCAAATGCCATCAGCTTGTAGCCGCGCACATCAATGCCCAGGCTCTCGGCGCGGATCGCGTTCTCGCGCAGCGCGGTGAAGGCGCGGCCCCACGGACTGCGCAGCAGCCACCACATGACGAACGTGAGCAGCGCCGTCAGCGCCAGGGTGAACCAGTAGAAATACAAACCCGGACGCAAGCTCATGCCGAGCAGCGTGGGGCGCTTGATGTCGTAGATGCCCGACACACCGCCGGTCAGCCATTCTTCGTTGCGGAACACCAGCCAGACGAAGATCGTGAACGCCAAGGTGATGAAGGCCAGATAGTGTTTCTGCACGCGCAGGGCCGGGAAACCGAGCACGATGCCGATGACAAACGTGACGGCGCCAGAGGCCAGGAAGGCAAACCCGAACGGCAGGCCCGCCTTGGTGGTGAGGGCTGTGAGATAGGCGCCGATGCCAAAAAAGGCCGCCTGCGCCAGTGTTTCCTGACCGGCGTAGCCGACGATCAGGTTGACGCCCATCGCCGCGATCGCGAACACCAGCCAGCGCGTCAGCAGGATCGTGCCGTACGGCTTGAGGCCCGGCCAAGGAATGCCGAAGCCCGTTAGATCAACGGGACCGAGAATGAGGAGAACGACGACCAACGCCAAGGCGTGCCATTTAAACCGCGACAACATCATACCGAGCGCTCCTCTTTGCGGCCGAGCAGACCTTGCGGACGGAACAGGATCACCAGCACGAGCAACAGCAGCGGAATGGCCTGCCGGTACGACGATGGAATGCCGATTTTCTCGAGGTTGCCTGCAGCCAAGTTGTCGATCACGCCCACGAGCAAGCCGCCGACGATGGCGCCGCGCACCTGATTGAAGCCACCGACGATGGCGGCGACGAAGGCCGCGAGACCGAGCGACTCGCCGGTCGAGAATTTGGCGAACAGCGTCGGCGAAATAAGCAGCGAAGCGACCGCTGCAAGCCCGGCATTGATCAGAAACGTATAGAGCGTCATGCGTTCAACCGGTACGCCGAGAATGCGTGCCACGGTCGGGTTCTGCGCGGTGGCCTGCATCTGGCGGCCAGTGCGCGTGCTAGACAGGAAATACTGCAGGGCCGCGATGGTGCCGATGGCGACGATCAGCACGCCGACCTGCGCAATGGCGATGTTGACACCGAACAGCGAGAACTGACCGGTTGGCAGCAGCGATGGGAACGGTTGTGCTTCAGCGGAATAGAATTCCTTGACGCCGTCCTTGAGCAGCAGGGCCACGGCGATGGTTGAAATGACCAGCGGCATCGTGCCGTGCTTGATGAGGGGATCGACGATGGCGAACTTGAAAGTGAGGCCGAGGATCAGCAGTGACACGGCGATCGCGACAAGGGCCGCCAGCCAGAACGGAATGCCGAAGTTCATCGCGGCGAGGGCGAAAAACGCCGGCAGCATGACGAACTCACCTTGGGCGAAATTGATCGTCTGCGAGGCCTGCCAAAGCAATGTGAAACCGACCGCCACAAGCGCGTAGATCGCACCCGTTGCAAGGCCAGCAATGACGAGCTGGAGAAAATTATCCATGGCGGGAGGTCCGGTGCGCGAGCGGTCGGAAATCTGTAGGTTGGGTCAAGTTTCGATGCTGCGGCATCGACGCGCGACCCAACGGTCGCGGCGCTGCGCGTAAATGTTGGGTCGCGCTGAAACGCTTGACCCAACCTACGGGAAAATCGTAGCCCCTGTTCTTCGAACCACCTTCTCCCCTTCGCGAAAAGCGCAGGGGAGAAGGGGAGAAGGGGAGAGCAAGCCCTTACTTCTTGAGCTTCGGCAGGGTCTCGGTGATGACCTGCTTGCCGCCTTTCACTTCAGCCAGATACGAGATCCGGTCGATTTCGCCGGTGTCGTCCCAGCTGGCTTCGATCAGGATGCCGGGTGTTTTGTCGGGCGAGATCGTCATGCCGCGCAGCGCATCGGCAATGGCCTTGGGCTCGAGCTTGCCGGCTTTTTCAGCGGCCGCCTTGATCATGTAAGGCGCGATGTAGCCCTTCATGCCGTTGTGGTCGGAGCGGTACTTGTACTTTTCTTCGAATTTCTTCGAGAAAGCCTGCACC
Source organism: uncultured Alphaproteobacteria bacterium (assembly GCA_963847145.1). Taxonomy (GTDB): domain Bacteria; phylum Pseudomonadota; class Alphaproteobacteria; order Rhizobiales; family Hyphomicrobiaceae; genus JABFRJ01. Next base: position 24,730 of record CAWJYN010000004.1, on the reverse strand, counting down.
AGTGGGTTGGGAGCGTCGGCGGTCAAGCCAACGTGACCCTTGACGCCGTTGGCGGCATCCTTGGCGAGATCGATGACCTTCTGGCCGAGCAGTGTGGTCTCACCGATCATTGGAATGGTGAGGCCTTGCTTTTTGGCTTCGATCAGGAAGCGGGCGGCTTCCTCTTCGTTGGTGTAGACGAACACGGCGTCGGCATTGGCGCCCTTGACCTTGACGACGTCGGAGGCAAAGTCGGCCTGGCCGGCTTCGGTCGACAGATCGGCGACGACCTTGATGCCGCGGCTTTCAAGTTCCTTCATGATGGCGTTGCGGCCACCCTTGCCGAAATCGTTGTTGACGTAGACGATGGCGAGATTCTTGATCTTGGCGCCGTCGCGCAGATAGTTGGCGATTTTCGGCATGGAGACGTTCTGGCCAAACGAGGTGCGGAACAGGTACTTCGAGCCCTGAGCCGTCAGGTTGCCAGCCTCGCCACCGATGATCTGCGGCACACCGGCTTCGTTCGTCATGCCGAGTGTGGCGCTGACCGAGCCCGAGTAGATCGGACCGAAGATAGCGACCGGCTTGTCGTCGAGTGCGCGCTGGATGCCGGCACGGGCTTTGCCAGGGTCGGAGCCCGTATCAATGAATTCCATCTCGATCTTCTTGCCGAGAATACCGCCGGCCGCGTTGATTTCTTCAACCGCCATGCTGGCACCGTTCTTCCAGTTGGTGCCGACGGTCGCGCCGCCGCCCGACAACTCGATGATGTTGGGGATCTTGATGGAGCCGCCGCCCTGCGCGAGCGCAGAGCCCGTCAAACCGGCAGCCAAGCCAGCAGCCAAAAGCACTGTTTTCATTGTCATTTCTCTGTTTCTCCCGTGAGCACGAAGTGGCCCATCACAAACTGTGCGGACACTTTTTTCGTTGGGACGCGGGCTTTTGAATGGCGCGCGCCCATGCGCGATATTTACTGTCGTAGCGTCCAAACGCAGTCAATGACCAAGAGCTTCACCAAAATTAACTTGGTGTTATTTTTTGCCAGCCGGTGCGCGCGCCAACTCCATCTGCCGGCGGAGCCCTGCAATGAACGCTGCCCCATAAGCCGACAGGGTCGCGTCACGGCGATGGGCATAGTACGTCTGGAACTGCGTGGCCTCGCGAATGTCCAGAACCTTCAAGCTCGGCCATGCCTCGCCAGCCAGCGTGAATTCGTCGAGCACAGCGATGCCCAGACCGTTGGCAACCAGTCCGCACACGGTGGTGCCGAAGCGCGCGCGGATCGAGACATCGTAGGCCAGATCATGACTGGCAAACAAAGTCGCCATGATGCGTCCATAGGGATCGTTGGGGTCGATCCCGATCAGCGGGTGCCGGCAGATGTCGTGCACCGAGACCACATCACGTTTGGCCAGGGCATGTTCGCGCGGCACCACGCATTTGAGACGGCCTTCCGCCAGCGGCGCAAACTCGATCATCGGATGTTCGATGCGGTAGCTGATCGCGACCACCTCGCCCTTGCCGAGCAGCAGATAGTCGATCACGTCTTCGAGTTTGAGCACATCGAGATCGATTTGCAGGCTTGGATACTTGCGCCGCACGTCGGCCACCGCGCGCGGCACCATCACGTTCGCTATACTTGGCACCGAGCCGGCGCGCAGCTCGGCATCGGCACCTTGCTTGAGGCGGCGAATGACGAATTGCAGGTCCTCGACCTTGTCATAGACCCCGTTGATCAGATTGAAGATGTCGTTGGCTTCCTGCGTCGGCACAAAGCGGCCCGACTTGCGATGAAACAGCTTCAGACCCAGCACCGCCTCGGCATGTTTCATCACGCGGCTGATCCCAGGCGATGAGACGTTCAGCAAGCGCGCCGCGCCGCCCACAGTTCCAGTGACCATGATGGCGCGAACGACTTCGATCTGGCGGAGGGTAAGCATCAGTGACCGGGGGAGCTGGGAGGGCTCGCCACCCTATCAGCACAACCGTCCGCTGCCTGCCGCCGATGCCACAGATTGCCAAATTAGTTACCGGACCGCGGCGGTCACGGAGCGGCCCTTATGAGGCGGCCACATCCGCGGGCTGGCGCGCGCGCTGGCCCGGTGCGAGGAGACGTGCATAAAAGCCGGACAGTTCCTGATCGGCGACGTTGGCGCTGGCACCCAAAGCGGCGTGCTGGGCGGCCGCGCCGAGCCGGGCGCGCAAGGCGGCGTCCGACAGCAACCCATGAACCTTGGCTATGAGTTCATCCACGCTGGCGGGATTGCACAACAGCCCGGTCACGCCGTCTTCGATCACGTCGGCTGCATCGGGGGTTGCGTAAGCGGCGACCGCTGTTCCTGCAGCCATGGCGGCCGATACCTCGTAGGGCGCGATCATCGCTGCCTTGAGTGTCTCGTTGCGCGTAAAGATCGCCACGTCCAGCAGTGAGCGGTAAAGAGCCATGTGGTCTGCGGCAGGCTGTTCGATCAATACCAGCCGGTCACCAAGCCGATGCTTGGCCACATGATGGCGCAAGGCCGCGCCCATGCGCCCGTACCCGACCACCAATAGCTTGAGCGCCGGATGCCTGGCCACGAGCCCGGCCATAACATCAGCCAAAACGGTGGTGTCGTAGCTTTCGCACAGGTCCCTCACGACACCGATCACTGGCCCATTGTCGAGGCCCAAGTCGCGCGCCAGCTTTGATCGCGCCGCCGGGTCAGGATGCCCGACCGGCGGCCGATGCGGCACGATGGTGATCCGTGAGGGGTCGACGCCGGCGCCAGCAAGCACCTCGACCAGGGCCGGGCTGGACACCACGCAGACGTCCGCCGCGCGCGCCGCAATCAGCGACATCCAGAGTTCCATCTGGCCCTTTTCGGTCCGCTCATAGCCGTGCGGGAAGGGTGCGTGCGGATCCCAGAACGCGTCGAATTCGAGCACTAGAGGTTTGCCCGTTAGGCGCGCTGCAAGTGCTGCCGCGACGCCATTGATAAAGTAGCCATCGGCCTGAATGATGCTGGCGCCCATTGCGACAGCGGCCGCGGCAATCCGTTCAGCGGCGGCGGGCAGATAGAGATCAACGACGTCTTCGGAATGCTCGGTGGGCTCCAGCCGGATGTGACGGGGGCCGGCACTGGATGGAGCCGGCTGCTGGTTTGCAAGCAACCGGTCGCGGCCATCGAAGGGATAGCCCGGTGGCGTCAGCATGGTAACGTCCCAGCCCAGCGCCTCGATCTGGCGCGCACGGCCGGCGAGCCGCAGGGCCGCCGACGACACGTGAAACGGCACTGCCTGCCGCCCGATAAGGGCAATGCGGCGGCCAGGGATTGCGCCGCTGCCATGGCCCGGCGCTGGCACGACGGGTGGCGATTCAAGCAGCCTGGCCAGTGACCGCAAATGATCCGTTTTTCGGGCTTCGCTGTGGCTGAAAGGCGCGCCGGCGACAACGGCTTTGTTGATCAGCGCCACCGCCTGACGAATGTGACCCAGGTCGGCCATCTGAAAGGCCAGCGTCTTGACGCGCGGCTCGGCTGGATCGAGATCGATGGCCTCCGCGCCGAGGGTGCTTGCCACCAGGGGCGCGTCACGCAACGCCGCTTTGGCGAGTTCAAGCAGAGTGGCGGCCAGAACAGCCGGCTTGGCGCTCTGCGTCCGCGCCCAAGCTGCGGCCTGTTCACTGCCGTGGGTCAAAGCCATCGCCAGAGCCGACGCCGTCAAATGCACCGCCTCGGCCGACTGGGCGAGGTTGGCCGTGGTGCCCTGCCGCGTGCGCTCGTGCCGCTCCCGCAAGAGGCGGGAACTGCGAAACACGTAGTAGAGCCGCTTTGGCAGTTGCGAGGCGGCACGCAGCGACTGGTTCGAACTCGACCAGTGCGCTGCCCAGCTGGAACGAGATGGTCGATTTAACCTTGTCGATCTTCTCTTCGACTGCGCGGGCGGCACGACGCGCTTCGAGCAGTTCGAGATCGGACGAGCGCTTTTCGGTTTGCAGCCGGCTGAGTTCGCGCCGGAGCACAACCAGGTCTCGTTCAAGCTTGTCAGTCCGGATCTCGGCAAGCTTCACGCTCGTCGCGTGCATTTCTGTCGGTGAACGTGCGACACCCACGGCATCGGGCGCGGCGGCCGGTTCGCCGGCTGGACGGATCGCTTCACTTTCAACGGGCGCTGGCGCGGGCGGGACTGCATGTGTCTGGCCGGGCATTTGGCCGGGCATTTCGCCGGGCGTCTGCGGCGCGGGCGCCAAGCGCGCCTGCACAAAGGCCGCCGGGCTCAAGCGGGGCGTCGCAGGCAACGGCGCCATGGGCCGCGCGCGAACGAACGATGGTTTTGCGGCATCCGGCTGTTCGCCAACCTCCAGAGGAAGGCCTGGTGTGATATCGGTGGGACGATGCCAGACGCGCGCTCCAGCTGCCGGCACGGCGATTGCCTGCGCTGTGGCCAAAGGCACGACGGCAGTGTCGCCGGCAGGCGCTGATGCGGGGACCGAGTAAAGGGGACTATCGCCCACGTGGTGAACCTTCATTTATGCCTGCTGGTATGACGACTGGCAAAACTTATGGCGGAACCGCCGCATAGCCAGTTCAATCGTCAGCGCCACGTTCAGGCGGCCGGCGCAGGGGCATGAACCAAGCGGGGCCTCGCCGTGCGCGGGGTTCCTGGCGATGAATTTCCAGATGCTGCTGGTGCCAGGCCTCGCGATAGGCAACCCGTGCGCGGACGCCCTCAACGGAGGCCAGCCCCGTCGCGGTCGAGCCCGTGAGGGATGCCGGGCTTTCGCTTGCGACAGCGAGCAACAAACGCTGGCGCAGGAGAGTTGCCGCGCCAAAGCACGCGGTGAGCCGGGCTGAGAACTCTTCATCGGCGCCAAACGGCACTTCCTCGAAGCCGCCCAGCGCTGCGAGCACTTCTGGGCGGCGGAACAACAGCGACGAGGGATTGGCGCGCACCAGCGGAAAGATTCGTTGGGCAGTAAACTGACCGTCAGCGGCGAGGCGCACGAGGCGCGATTGGGTGGCCATCAGCGCCGGCGAGGCTAACAGTGGAGCGACACCGCGTGCGATGCGGTCTGGGTGCGACCAGTCGTCAGCATCGTTGAAGGTGGCAAATAGGCCACTCGCGGCCGCCAACCCGTCGTTCCGTGCCGCATAGGCACCCGCCGCCGTAGAACGCTGGATGAGCCGCGCCCGCGGCTCTGCCGCGATGGCGATGCGCACGGCATCGGCCGTGGTATCAGTGCTCGCATCATCAACGACAATGAGTTCCAGATTGCGCCAGGACTGGCTGAGCACAGACCGGATGGCCACGCCAATCGTCCGTTCGGCATTGCGGGCCGGCATGATGACGGAGACCAGCGGTCTTGGAGACGGCGGCAACCCACGCCCAGCTGATGCAGCGCCAAAGGCCGACAGCGAAATTGGCGCCGGAATGGTCTCGTCGAGAGGCTCGCTCAGCCCGAAATGACGGAACGCTGCGTTGGCCGCCCGTCGGGCGGCCCGGTGATCGCCGCGTGCGGCCGCAATCTTGGCGACCAGCAGCTTGTGGTCGGCCGCAAACGTGCGGCTCGAAGAAGGGATCAACTCGGCCGCCAATTCAGTCTGGCCGGCCCTGAGTGCAAGCGCGCTGTTGAGCAACCGCGCACCGGGCGGCGACAGCGACATTGCAGCATTGGGTGTCCAGCGGCCAATGGCGAGTGCCAAGCGCATGCGGTCGCTGGCTGGCAACCGGCCGGCGTTGCTGCCGACGGCTTCGAGGGCCCGCTCGGGCGCGCCCAACTCGGCCGCCGCCAGCGCGGTGCTGACCCGTTCATCATTCGTGGCGCCGGCGTTTTGCAGCAGCACGGCCGCATGCAGCCCGAGCGCGGATTGAACTTGCACGGGCGGACGTTCGTAGGCACCCAGCGCCGCGATGTGGTCGCCACGGGCCGCTGCGCGCACCGCCGCTGTTTCCTGGCGCCGTGCCCAGAACGTTGCCGTCACTTTGCCGAATCGGCTCACCATACGCCCGCGACGCCCCGCCCATTCCCCAACGCCAATGACAACCCTACCCGCAATGATTTTTGCTGGAATCGCCTCAGATGATGTGCAGAAATTCCACAGATGAAGTCGCAGTCGCCGCACCTGCGCCAAGCACAGACAGCAGCACTTACATGCTTAATGCCATTCGTCGTCAAGACGGCGAACAGTGAAAAATGAGGATCACAGGCGACTGCAGCCACAGGTCTGCCGTTGCCGGTATGTCACGCAACGGAACTTCATTGCCCGTTGTAGCCTCACCGGCACCGATTTCGCTTCGTTCGCGTTTCCGGCCTATGCCATACGTTTACTAGGGACCATTCAGGGTTGAAGAGGTCCGCCGTGAATATTGAAGTGCCGGGGGAACACTTTTGATGCGGTTTTTGCAGACCTTGCTTGCGGCGGTATCGCTTGCGGCCTTGAGCGCGTGTTCCACGCTGCCGGCCGGAAGCCCAACGGTTCGCGAGCTGAAGCTTACGGATCGCGAACGCGACAAACTCGATGTCGAATTGTTCGAAGTCGATGATACTGTTGCAGCTTTCCTGGCGCAGAGCCGTGATCAGACCCTCACTGATACCTTCGCCCGCCGCTCAAGTGCTCCAGAATCGGTCATCGGAACGGGCGATGTTCTCCAGGTTTCCATCTGGGAACCGGGCGGGTCTGGCTTGTTCGGCCCGACAGGCGGGTCCGGCGCCAGCGCCGGTGGGGCGCAACAGGCCGGCGCCCGACAGGCGACGCTGCAGCCGCTGATCGTTGAGCGGGACGGTTTTGTTACGATTCCCTTCGCTGGCCGTGTGCCAGTGGCCGGTGTCACCGTCGAGCGGGCGCGTGAGCGGATTGAAGTCAAACTCCGCGCTAACGCAATTCAACCGCAGGTTATGCTGACGATCGCATCGCAGCATTCCCACTCCGCTGTGGTGGGTGGCGACGTGCTGAAAGCTGGTATCGTGCCGCTCTCGGCGCGCGGTGACCGTGTGCTGGACGTCATCGCTAATGCCGGTGGTGCGAAATACCCAGCCTACGAAACCGTCGTGCGCATCCGCCGGAAACAGGACACCGCCGACATCTCGCTCAAAGCCATCCTGGATGATCCGTCCGAGAACATTTACGTTCAGCGCGGCGACAGCATCTATCTGGTGCGCGAACCACGGACGTTCACGGCTTTCGGTGCGACCGGCAAATCCGGGCACTATCCGTTTGAGGCCGATCAGCTGCTGTTAACCGAAGCCGTGGCCAGGGCTGGTGGGCTTGTCGACAATCAGGCCGATCTCAGCGGCGTGCTGTTGTTTCGCTATGAAACCGGGCGCCGGCTCGCCAAACTGGACCCGCGCTACGGCAACGAGCCCAATAAGGTGTACCCGACCGTCTACAAGATCGACTGGCGGACCGCCCGGGGCATTCTCTATGCCCGCCAGATCCGCCTGCGGGACAAGGATACGGTGTTGATCGCCAACGCTGAGGCCGCTCAGGGCCTTAAAATGCTCAACCTGCTCAAAGGCGTATCGTCCATTGTGTCAGACTTCACTGGCACCTCGAGCACATCGACCAAGTAAAGTTACGTCTGTCGCACGATCGGCCACGGCTTGGACGGGCTGAAAGTTCTTCCTCAGTCCGGGGTGTCCGCGATACGGTCGGGGCGCGGCGTGACGGCCGCTCGATCCCCGGGTGATCACCGTTCGGTGCGCGCCCGGTCACCGTGCGGCTCCGGCGTCCGATCAATGTGGACTATCCCATCGTGATCACTATCGAAGATGTGACCAAGACCTACCGGACGCGCGGCGGCACCAAGCCTATCGTTAACCAGCTCTCGTGCGTCATCCCGCAAGGGACCAACCTGGGTATCCTGGGTGTCAACGGCGCGGGCAAGTCGACGCTGATGCGCCTCATCGCCGGCACTGAGGAACCCGACAGCGGCCGCATCCGCCGTAGCCGCCGCGTGTCATTCCCACTTGGTTTCTCGGGTACTTTTGCGGGCAGTTTGTCGGGGCGTGAGAATGCCATTTTTCTGGCCCGCGTCTACGGCGCGCACACGCAATACGTCATGGACTTCGCCGAGGACTTCGCCGAGATCGGCGACTATTTTGACATGCCGGTCGCCACATACTCGAGTGGGATGCGATCGCGGTTGGCGTTCGGCGTCTCAATGGCCATCGACTTTGATGTCTACCTGGTCGACGAGGTCACCGCCGTCGGCGACGCCAGCTTTCAGGAAAAGTGCAGGATTGCATTGACCGAGCGCTTCGCCTACGCCGACGTCATCATGATTTCCCATGCCCCCGAAACGCTCAAGCAGTATTGCAACTTCGGCGCCGTGCTGCACGATGGCGACCTGAAGTTTTACGCGACCATCGACCAGGCCAACGTTGCTCATCTCGAAAACATGAAGATGGTGGCGTGACGCTAAGCCCGCCATCGAGTGCCCGGAGCCTTGCTGCATGATCGGACGTCTGAACCATGTTGCCATAGCAGTGCCGTCGCTGGCGGCTGGCATTGCCGTCTATCGCGATACGTTGGGCGCCAAGGTCTCGGCGCCGCAAGCCATGCCTGAGCATGGTGTGACGGTGGTGTTTGTCGAGCTGCCAAACACCAAGATCGAGTTGCTCGAACCACTGGGCGCTGGCTCGCCCATCGGAAAGTTTCTGGACAAAAATGCCGGCGGCGGCATCCATCATGTCTGCTACGAAGTCGATGATATTGTTGCCGCCCGCGACAAACTCAAGGCGCAAGGCGCGAAAGTTCTGGGCGACGGCACGCCGCGCATCGGCGCGCACGGGAAACCTGTGCTGTTCCTCAGCCCGAAAGACTTCTGCGGCACGCTGGTCGAACTGGAGCAGGTCTGATGGCGCGCTCAGTGCGCGATCTGGTGGTCGTTGCAGCCGGCTCACTTGTGGCGGCCTGCGTGCTGCAATATCTCCGGGTGGCGCCGATCGGCAGCGTGCTGGCGTTTGCGATTTACTTCATTATTTGGTGGGTCAGCCTGTTTGTGGTGCTGCCGTTCGGGGTGCGCACGCAAAGCGACACCGGAGAGGTTGTCCAAGGCACGTCGGCTGGCGCTCCGATCAATCCGCGCCTGGGCCGCGTCGCCGCCCTGACGACCATTGTGGCCTCGGTTGCCTTCGCGGCTGTGCTGTTGGCACTGCGCCTCAAGATCGTGCCGTTGGAATAGCCCGCCGCTGGTTCGCCGAGCATCAGGGACAGCGCAATGGCGTCGTCCCACCCCCAATGACGTCGAGCGACATGCGTTTGTCGTGGAGGTTAGTTTGAGGCGTAGCCGTGACCAGCCTTGGTTGCGGCGAGAGAGAGCATTGTGCAAGCTTGGTCCGCGTTACACTTTCGCCGGGAGATGTGCGTTGATCGGCATGGAGGCTAAACGCCACAAACCGGAAGGCCCTTGCAACGGAGACGAGAGATGGCAAAGGCGTCAAAGATTACGCAAACCGCTGTCGCGACCCACACGGCGCGGCTGCATCGCGTACTGCCGGCAAAGCCTGAAAAGATCTACCGGGCGTTCCTCGATGCGGATGCCATGGCGCGATGGCTGCCTCCTTATGGCTTCACCGGCCGCGTCCATCACCTGGACGCCCGGGTGGGTGGCACGTTCAAGATGTCGTTCACGAACTTCACGACCGGCAAGAGCCATGCGTTCGGCGGCACGTATCTGGAGCTCGTCCCGCATGAGCGCCTCCGGTACACGGACACGTTCGATGATCCGAACTTGCCGGGCGAGATGCATGTGACTGTCACCTTGAAGGCGGTTTCAGTCGGCACCGAGCTGCATATCGAGCAAGCGGGCATTCCGCAGGTCATTCCGCTCGAGGCTTGTTATCTTGGTTGGCAGCAATCGCTTGCGCAGCTGGCGCTGCTTGTCGAGCCGAACATTCCGGATTGATGAAGGTCATGGCAGAGCGAACTGGCTCCATGGCGCCAGCCGGGGCGGTTCGCAGAGCCACAGGTGTCCGCGCCAAGACCCATGCGGGGTCATGGACGCAAAATGATCTTGGCTGCTGCTGTCCGTCCTGCGTCGATATCGCCGAAGGCTGAGGCGCCGTCGCTGAGTGGCCGCTCTTCGAACCATTTGAGATCGCCAAGTTGCCCGCCGGCCAACGCCGTGACGGTCTCGCGGAAATCGACCATCGTGTAGCAATAGGCGCCAACCAGCGTGATTTCCTGCAACGTGAGTTTTCGCACGTCGATGCCGCCCGAGCCCGGCAGCAGCCCGATGTGTACGATCACGCCGCCCGGCCGAACGATCCGGCACGCAGCAGCGCGAGTAGCATCAGCGCCGACGGCGTCGATTACGAGGTCAACCGAGCCGTCCGCTGGTGCGCGTGTTGTTCCCGGCGTATAGGCCTCGAAATTACCAGCTGCTTGGATGGTCTTGCGGCGCGCCGCATTCGGCTCGGCGACATGGACCGATCTGGCACCGCGCATGGCGAGCACAAGTGCCGCCGCCAGCCCGATGGCACCACCACCGAGCACCACACACGTGGCGGCCGTGATCGGACGCGCCAGCGCACGCACGCCATTGTTGACCGCGTGATAGGATACCGCCACGGGCTCGGCCAGCGCCGACTTGACGATGTCGAAGTCAGCCGGCACTTCGACGATGTTTGTCTCCGGAATCCGCACCTGCTCGGCAAATGCGCCCGGTCGTGGCATCATCGAGATGATCTGCCGCGCGGCGCACAAATGCGAGCGGCCACTCTGGCAGGTGAGACAGACGCCGCAGGTGACAAGCGGGTTGATCGTCACGCGTTGGCCGGCCCTCGGACCTGTCAGCACGCGGCCTGCAGCCTCATGGCCGAGAATGAGCGGCGCCGGCCGCCGCTCATCGTGACCGTGATAGGCGTGCATGTCGGAGCCGCAGATGCCGACGGCCTCGATTTGCACAACCACCTCACCCGCCTGCGGCACAGGATCGGGCTCCTCACGGTATGCAAGTGTATGCGGCCCGGTATAGACGAGCGCTTTCATGCGGGCGCCCCTATGCGCTGCGATAAAGCTTGGTCATGGAGAACTCGCGATGGCCGAGGGCTTCGGCTGCCGTGAGACGGCCATTCGATGTGCGGATGATCATGTCGATCAGTGCATCGCCGGCGGTATCGAGCGTCTGGTCGCGGCGGAGAATGCCGGTGACGTCCACGTCGATGTGTTCGGGCATGGTGCGCAAGGTCTTCGGGTTACCTGAGATCTTGATCACCGGCACAATTGGATTGCCGATCACGTTGCCTTGACCCGTCGGGAACGTGTGCACCACGTAACCGCCGGCAGCCATCAACGTCACGCACTCCGCCGCTGCCGACGAGGTGTCCATGTAGTAGAGGCCCGGACCTTTGGCTGGCGCTTCTGCCGCGTCCAGCGCATCGATGTAGCGGCATTTGTGGCCGATTTTTTCGAGATTGCCGAGCGCCTTCTCTTCGATGGACGACAAACCGCCGGCGATGTTGCCCTTGGTTGGCTGGCTGTCGGAGAGATCGTTGGTCTTGTGCGCTTCGATCACGTCGTCCTGGTAGGCTTTCCACATCTTGTACCACTTCTCGCCGATCTCGGGGGTGGCTGCGCGTTTTTTGCAAATGTGCTCGGCGCCGGTGATTTCGGATGTTTCGCCGAACACGCCGTAGATACCTTGCGGGATCAGCTTGTCGTACATGTTGCCGACAGTTGGGCACGACGAGAGCCCCGTGGTCGTGTCGCTTTCGCCGCACTTGGTGGAGACCCACAGATCGGCGATACCGCACTCTTCGCGCTTCAATTCCGAGGCCCACTGCACGAATTCCTTGGCCTTGTAAGACGCCTTGGCGATCGTTGCGATATCGCCGTGGCCTTCGATGCCAAAGCCAATGACGGGCTTGCCCGTTTTGGCGATGCCGTCGACGACGATCTTGGTCCATCCGTCTTCGATGCCGACAACAACGACGGCGGCGACGTTGGGGTTGGCGCCGGTGCCGATCAGGGTCCGGAAATGCAGCTCCAGATCGGCACCGAATTGCAGACGGCCATAGGCGTGCGGGATCGCCATGGTGCCCTTGATATTGTGAGCGACGGCCTCGCACACCGAGTTCGACAGATCGTCGAGCGGCAGGATCAAAACGTGATTGCGCACGCCGACGCGCTTGTTCTCGCGGCGCCAGCCGTGGAAGGAGAGGTTGGTTTTGGTTTTGGCCATGGGAGAACTCGGGAAGGAAGAAGGTTTAAGGGGTAAGGTTGAAGGTTGAAGGGAACAAGGGAACAAGGGAGGGATGTGGTGCAGGCAGCGCTTGGTCTGCCCTTAAACCTTGTCCCTTCAACCTTGAACCTCATCTCTCTCACCACCGCTTGGTCTTCATGTTGTGGATGTGGACATGATCGCCGGCCTTAGCGTCGGCCAGCACGCGGCCGACGTCCTCACCGTACTTGATCACCGTGTCGCCCTTTTTGAGGTCCTTGAGCGCCACTTTGTGCCCAATCGGAATGTCATGATTGGCCTTCGCCTTTGTTTCAGTATCAGTCTCGGTAATGACCCCGTGCATCGCAGTGCCGGCCTTGAGATCTTCGATTACGACCACACCGACGTTGTCTTTCGGGCTGTGCACGAGGAAGTGCGGGATGTTGGGAATGTTGCCTGCCACCGTCGATCTCCTGCTGTGTGTGTCTGTGTTCATTACTTAGCTGTGTAGCCGCCGTCGACCCCGATGATCTGGCCGGTCACAAATCCCGCAGCGCGCGACGCCAGAAAAACCGTTGCGCCGTCGAGATCACGCAGCTCGCCATTGCGCCCGACGGCTGTCATGCCCGCATGATAGGCAGCGAGCGACGGGTTCGAGAAGACGGGTGCGGTCAGTTCGGTCGGAAAAAATCCCGGCTGAATGGCGTTGGCGACGATGCCGTGCCGTGACCAGGCTTCTGCCATCGCGCGCGTCAGTTGGGTGACACCGCCTTTGGACGCGCCGTACGCCATGCCATTTGGAAACGCGCGAAAAGACTGCAACGAGGCAATGTTGATAATGTTGCCGCTGCCCATTGCCGTCATCGCCGGCACACAGGCGCGGGCCAGAAAAAAGGGAGCCGACAGATTGAGGATGAGCGTTTGGCTCCACTGTTCCGGGGTATAACTATCGGGGGGAAGACGCAGATTGACGCCTGCTGCATTGACCAGAATGTCCGGTGGCCCAAACGCCGCCGCGGCACGCGCATACAGGGCGTCGATCGCCGTCAAATCGAGTAAGTCGGCCGCCAGAGCGAACGCCTCGCCACCGGCGCTGCGAATATGTTCGGCCGTCGACTCGAGTGCCGCTTTGCGACGCGCCAGAACGACGACGTGCGCACCAGCGCGCGCGAGCGTCTTCGCCATCTGCTGGCCGATGCCATTCGACGCGCCGGTGACAAGCGCCACGCGGCCTTGCAGCGAGAACAGGTCCTGTAGGAAAGCGCTCATGCAATCACGCGTCCACCGGTTCGCCGGTGTCGAACTGCTGACCGGGGAAATACTTGGCCAGCCGTGCGTCGCCTGTGCGGGCATGGGCCTCCATGCCTTCAAGCCGCGATATACGGGCGGTCACTTGCGCCACCTGCCGGTTGCCTTCGCGCGTCATGCGCTGCCATGTCAGCGGCTTCAGGAACTTGTGCACCGAGAGCCCGCCTGAGTATCGTGCGGCCCCTTTGGTCGGCAAGATGTGATTGGGCCCCGACGTCTTGTCCCCAAATGCCACCGTTGTTTCCTCGCCGAGGAACAACGAGCCATAGTTGCTGAGGCTGTGGAGCCACCAATCGAGATCCCGGGCATGCACCTCTAGATGCTCGGCGGCATAGCGATCGGAAATTTCCACCACCTCTTCGCGCGTCGAGCACACCACGACTTCGCCATAGTCGCGCCAGGCGGCACCGGCGGCATCACGCGCGGTTGGCGGCAGCGCATCGATGAGTTTTGGGACCGCGTGCATGACTTTGGCCGCAAGGTCGGCGCTCGTCGTGAAGAGCCAGGCTGGGCTTTCGTGGCCATGTTCGGCTTGCCCGACCAAGTCGATGGCGACGATCTCCGCGTCCGCTGTTTCATCAGCGATTATGGCCACTTCCGATGGCCCGGCGAAGACGTCGATACCCACTTTGCCGAACAGCATCCGCTTGGCTTCGGCGACATACTTGTTGCCTGGTCCCACGATTATGTCCGCTGGCTTGCCTGTGAACAGGCCAAGCGCCATGGCAGCGATCGCCTGCACGCCGCCCAGTGTCATGATGATGTCGGCACCGGCCACCTTCATAGCGTAGAGCACCTGCGGATGAATGCCCTCGCCCTTGTACGGCGTCGAGCAGGCAATCACCGTCTTGACGCCCGCCGCCTTGGCCGTCGCAATCGACATGTAGGCCGAAGCAATGTGCGCATAACGGCCGGTCGGCACATAACAGCCAGCGACATTGCACGGCACGAGTTTTTGCCCTGCCGTCAGGCCAGGAGCGACCTCGACAGAGAATTCCTGGACACTGTTGCGTTGGGCCACCGCGAACTTGGTCACCTGCGACGCAGCCCATTCGATGTCGCGCTTGATCTGTGTAGGGATAGCTTTCGTGCGCCGCTCGACTTCTTCGGCCGTTACCAGAATGTCGCTCGACCACTGATCGAGTTTCCTCGCGTAGTCGCGCACGGCCTGTTCGCCGTTCTGCTCGATATCGGCCAGCATCTGGGCGACGACAGCGCGCGCTGCTTCTGTCTCACTGGCCGGCGTTTTTGTCGCCCGCTTCAGATAGGAATGGGTCACGTAACGTCCTCGTCCATGGGTATCCACTGGCTGTGGAGATGCGAGGGTGCCCGCATCTCCCAAGCCTTGTTGTTAGTTCGACTTTATGGCCATCGCCTTCAACACTGCGTCGGCGGCGATGCGCTTCATGAAGCTGTCGTCGATATAGGTTTTGGGGTCGGGGTTCTCCGGGATCGTGCCGGTCGACTTCATGAAGTCGCCAATGTTACCGAGCCAGCCATCGACCTCGGACTTGCCTTTCGCGCGATCCATGATCTTGATCTGCTCATCGAGCGAGAATACCGGCCGCAAGCTGAATTCAGCGTCGATCGCTGCATCTGATACTTCGACCCCGCCCTGGGCATAGAACTTCTTGGTCATCTCGCGGGCTTCCTTGGGATTGGCTTTGGCCCATGCCCAGCCGCGTAGATAAACCGCGAGGAACTTGGCGACGAGTTCCGGGTTCTCCTTGGCAAAATCGGGGCGCGCAATCAGTGCGCCTGGCACGATAGCCCCGGCATCATGGCCAGAGCACAAGTACTTGGCGCCGCCCTTTTCCAGGAGAGTGTAAGTGTTGGGTGCCCAGACTCCGGCGAGGTCGCCATTGTTCGACGTGATCGCCGAGATGATCTGCGCCTGTCCGAGATTGACGAACTGCACATCGGCTTTCGCCACGCCCCACTTCTGCAGGCAATTCTGCGTGGCGTAGTCGACCGTGGAGTTGGTCGTTATCAAGATCTTCTGCCCTTTGATGCTGGCGGGATTGGCTTTCAGTGCATCGTACTTGTCGGCGCGCACCATCAGCGCATTGGCTTTCGACTCGTCGTTGGTGATGCCGATGGTGACCAACCCAAAGCGCGCGGCCCCGAGCACTGCTGGAACCGAACCAGTGCCGCCGACATCCCACGACTTTGCCTGGGCGGCTGCGACTTGTGGCGCACCTGCGGGAAACGTGGAGAACTCCGGCTTCAACCCGGCGTCCGCCCAGAAGTTCTTCTCCGTGGCGATGAAGAACGGCAGCGCCCAATAGAGAGCCGGCTGATAGCTCACCTTGATGGGCGCCAGAGCCTGCCCCTGCGCGCGCGCTGGCGCGATGCCGCCGAGGGCTGTCAGTCCAACCGCTGCAACCGCGGCATATATGGTCTTCTTCATGGTCATTCCTCCGTGTTGGGCGGGTTTTAGGTGTGTCCGCCTTTTGCGTCTTATTGCGCCTGGCCTGTCAGTGATCGTCGCCACCTTTTTCCTCGCGTAGTGACTTCCAAATCTGGGTGCGGAACCGGACAAAGCTTGCAAGGTCCATGACGTCCTCGACACGCGGATAGCTGTCCCATTGCTCGCGCTGGCGGATCGTCTTGATGTCGATGATCTCTTTGATACGTCCGGGCCGTTTGGTCATGATCGCAACGCGATCGGCGAGATAGACGGCCTCGTCGACCGCATGCGTGATGAAGAGAACCGTTCTGGGATTGATCCGCGCCAACCGCACCAATTCTTCCTGCATGACAACGCGTGTTTGCGCATCGAGGGCACCGAAGGGCTCGTCCATGAGAAGTACTTGAGGATCGAGGACGTACGCGCGCGCGATGGCTACGCGCTGCTGCATGCCGCCCGACAATTGGTGCGGGAAAGCCGTCTCGTACCCTTGCAGCCCCATCAGCTTGACAGCGTCCGCGACCTTCTCTTTGAGCGCCGGTCCACGAACGCCTTTGTTGCGCAAGCCCATTGCGATGTTGGCTGCGACACTCTTCCAAGGAAACAATGCAAATTGCTGGAAGACCACAGCGCGATCGGGCCCCGGGCCGGTGATCGCTTGGCCGCCGACAAGCACGTTTCCACTGGAACACGCCTCAAAACCGGCCGCCATGCGCAGGCACGTTGTCTTGCCGCAGCCGGATGGACCGACAATCGCGACGAACTCCTTGTCAGCGATGTCCAGATCCACGCCATCGAGCGTGACAAAATCACGGCCATCGCGCTGGAAAACACGGCGGACACTGTCGAACCGGATCGCGCTCATGCAAGCCCCCTGCGGCGCCGGATCATCGTCTCAAATTGGCGGAGTGTGACATCAATCACCAGGCCGACGACACCGATCGCGAGCATGCCGGCGACCACTGTTGGCGTCGACACGGCGCTTTGACCTTGCACCATCATGTAGCCGACACCTGCCGAAGCAACGATCAACTCGGCACCGACGAGTGATTGCCAGCCGAGCCCAGCACCAACCCGCAATCCCGCCACGATCGAGGGCACGGAGGCTGGCAGCAGCACTTCCAGGATCGTCCTGACGTTGCCGGTGCCGAGCATCTGGGCGGCCTCGATCAAGCGCTTGTCGACGAAACGTGCGCCGCGATAGGCATTGATGAGACACGGCGGGAACGCACCGGCAAAAATGATCATGATTGGCCCGCCGATGCCGGTGCCGAACCACAGCGCGGCGAACGGGACCCAGGCGATCGGCGCGATGAACCGCAACCCGTCGAAGACCGGCGTCACGATATCATCGAGCCAGCGGAACCAGCCCATCAGCAGTCCGAGCGGAACGCCGATGCTCATCGCCAGAAGCACACCCATGGCGTAGCGCTGGAAACTGGAAGCGAGATGCTGGGGGAGGGTTGCTCCAGCGAAGGGCTGGGCCATCAGGTGCGCTATCCGTGCCAGCACTTCCAACGGTGTCGGCAGAAACTGTCGCGGTACGGCGCCGGACACTGTCAGCGCGGTCCAGAGACCGAAGAAGGCCGCGAGGCCGACCAGTCCATAACCGATGACACTCGCCCGCGGGAGCGGCACATTCGCCGGACGATAGATTGCGGCTTGCTGGCTCATGCCCGCACCACCTGCCAAGGCATTGCGCGGCTTTCGACCAGTCCCAGCAGCCGCGTCGTCGCCCAACCGAGGGCACCAACCGCGATCATGCCGACCATAATCATGGCGGGGTAGATGTCCTGCTGCGCTGAGTTGAGCACGCGCCCAAGGCCGGCAAGCGCACCGACCAACTCAGCTGCCACCAGCGTGGTCCACGAGGCCTGCAGCGAGAGGCGCAGGCCGGTGAAGATCATGGGCAGGGCAGCTGGCACGAGCACTTCGAAGATGAATGTCCAGCGGCCGGTGCCGAGCATCTGCGCCGCCTCGATGATTGATGGCTCGATGGTGCGAACGCCGGTATATGTATTGATAACCGAGGGCACGAAGGCGGCAAAGAAGATCACCATGATCTTGGCAGCATCACCGAGGCCAAGCCAAAGGATCGCCAGTGGTATCCAGGCTAGCGGTGGAATAGGCCGGATCAACGAGAAAACGGGATTGATCAGCGCTTCGGCTTTGCGGTTCCAGCCCATCAATAAACCGAGCGGGACGCCAACGCTTACGGCAACGGCGAAGCCCATGGCGACAAGCCGTAAGCTGCGCAATGCGTGCTGCAACAGCGTGGCGTCTGCGTAGCCCGCTATGGCCGCTTGCCGGAAGGACTGCCAGACCTGTTCGGGTGCTGGAAAGCGACCGGTATTGATGATGCCTGTCAGCGACGTCAAGACCGTCCAGGCCGCCACGAGGACAAGCAAGGTTGCCATACCGACTATGGACCGACGCGACACGGTCACGCGAAAGCATCTCCCAGGCTGCCGTCCCAGCTGCTTTGCCTCTTGCGGGCAAATGTAAGCGCTTTCATTTAAGCTGGGCCTTGCGCTACATGTCAAGCATCTCGTGCGGGCGCACTCGCGCATTGCTGCAGATTAAAGCGATTGCCGCTACCGACGCCGCCAGCAATCTTCTTGAAAGATCATTGCAGAGCGATCATCATTGCGCGCATGCAGCACACACGCAGACCACGTCTCTCCGATGTCGCCTTGAAGGCCCGCGTCTCTTCGGCCACCGTCTCGCGTGCGCTATCAAACCCATCGCTCGTCAAGCCGAAGACCCTGCAGCGGATCACTGCGGCCGTCGTCGAGTTGAAGTATCTCCGCGACGGGCTCGGCCGCGCACTGGCGTCGCGGCGGACGCATACCGTCGGCGTCATCGTCCCGACGCTTAGTCACTCGATCTTTGCGGTCGCCATCCAAGCCTTACAGACGCGCCTTGCGGAAGCCGATTACCAACTCCTAGTGGCCTCGCACGAGTACAGCCCAACGGCCGAGGCGGCAGCCATGCGATCTTTGATGGAGCGTGGCGTCGATGCTCTGCTCCTTGTCGGCACAGATCATAGCCGCGACGTCTGGGCGATGATCGACAGCGCCGCTATGCCCGTCATTCTAACTTGGTCTCTGCATGACCGTCTCGACTGCATCGGCTTTGACAACGAGAAAGCTGGACAGCTGGCGGTGCAGCACCTGCTGGCACTGGGGCACAAGCGGTTCGGCATGATCTCCGGTCAACTCAAGAACAATGATCGTGCCAGGGCACGGCTGGCCGGTGTTCGAAGTGCGCTTGCGAAGGCTAAACTGGACTTGCCGGCTTCGCGGGTGAGCGAGCATGTGTTTGGCTTGGCTGGCGGACGTGCTGGCATGTCAAACCTGCTTGCGCTAGCCGAGCCGCCGACAGCAATTATTGGCGGCAACGATCTGTTGGCCATCGGCGCGCTGCTGGAACTTCAGGCGCGCGGATTTCAAGTGCCACAGGCGTTTTCTGTTGTCGGGATCGACGATATTGAGTTTGCGGGGCATGTCGTACCGGCGCTGACAACCGTGCATCTGCCGACGCATCAGCTTGGCATCCTGGCCGCAGAACTGACGTTGAAACGTCTTAAAAATGAAGCAACATCAAACCGGATTGAACTACCCATCGAACTGGTCGTCCGCGGCACAGCTGGACCCGTGATGCATGCGACCCAGGTCAACACGGCGCCGCAGATGACCAAAGCAAATGAGCGGCATTGATGACGTCAGCGGTCGTTTCCGCATGTGCCCTGGCCCAGTGGCTGTCCAATTGTGAAACGGCTTGACGCGTTATAGGCAGTCTGGTCGAGTGACCTGCAAGCGCTAGTCGGCTGCTCTCTCGTACATGCAGGGAAGCACACGGCGCCGAGCCAGTCATTCGCTGCTCCGGTGCGCCGCGCAGAACAAGAGCAGTTTGTACACAAGCACCCGGGAGGACTGTATGAACCGCAGAACACTGCTGACGTTACCTGTCGCGCTGATGGTGAGCATCGGGACTGCACAGGCGCAGACGAAAGAAGTGACGATTGCGCATCAGGACATGATCGTTCCCTTCCGGGTCCAGCAGGCCGCCGGCGCGGTCGAGAAGGCCACAGGCTACAAGATCAACTGGAAGCTGTTCGGCGGCGGTGGCGACGTCATCAAAGCGATGGCATCAGGAGAAGTGCCGATCGGCGAAGTCGGCTCATCGCCGGCAACGGCGGCAGCCGCCCAGGGCCTGGACGTGCAGGTCGTCTGGATCATTGATGACATCAACGACGCGGAGCAGTTGGTCGTCTCGCCAAAGTCGGGCATCAAGACGCTGGCCGATCTCAAGGGCAAGAAGATTGCGACACCGCTTGCTTCGACTGCGCACTACCAATTGATGTTTGCGCTCACCAAAGCGGGCGTGAACCCGAAGGAAGTGCAGATCCTCAACATGCGACCGCCGGAAATCGCAGCGGCATGGGAGCGCGGCGACCTCGACGGTACCTTCATTTGGGACCCGGTGCTTTCAAAGATTCGCACAGCAGGTGGCGTCAAGCTGATCTCGTCGTCGGACATCGCCAAACAGGGCGCGCCGACCTTTGACGCGCTGATGGTCAACAAGGCCTGGGCCGACAAAAACAAAGAGTTTGTGACCGCGCTCGTCAAAGCGTTCGCGAAGGCGGACGCTGAATACAAAGCCAATCAAGGCAAGTACACCGCTGATAGCGACCTCGTGAAAACGATTGCCAAGGTGGTGGGCGCAGAACCAAAGGACGTGCCGGCCGCACTCAAGGACTACGGCTATCCGACGGCTGCCGATCAGGCCTCTATTGCGTGGCTTGGTGGCGGTAAAGATGGGGGCGTTGCCAAAGCCATGGCCAACACGGCTGCGTTCCTCAAAGAGCAGGGCCGCATCACGGACATCCCAGCGGACTTCGGCAAGTTCGTGAACCCAGAGTATGCGGCGGCAGCTGCCAAGTAGTCTGCATTGGAAGGATCCGGCTCAGGCTTGGGTCCTTCTTGCATTCCAGATTGCATCCAAATGAGGCCCGGGTTGCGCCAGCGACCCGGCCGCCATACACGTGCGCTGAGCGCTGGAGTAAGCTCGTTGCTGGATCGCGAACAGACGTCGCCGACGGCCAGCGTGGCACCGACTTCCTCGCTTGATGTCAAAGGCCTCTCGGTCCGTTACGAGACACGGGATGGCTATGTCGACGCACTCACAAACGTCAATCTGTCCATGAAGGACGGTGATTTCGTCGTTGCCATCGGTGCATCCGGCTGCGGCAAGACCACGTTGCTGTCGGTGCTTGCGGGCTTTCTGCCCGCGACCGAGGGCGATGTGCTGCTCAACGGTCATGCCGTCGAGGGCCCCGGTGCCGACCGTGGTGTTGTGTTCCAAAAGCACGCTCTGATGCCCTGGCTCAACGTCATCGACAACGTCGCCTTCGGCCTCAGGATGCGCGGGCTCGCGACCAGCGAGCGCCACACAATTGCGCGCGAAAAGCTTGCGCTCGTCGGCCTGGCTGACTTCGAAAGCAAGATGATCTACGAGCTTTCCGGCGGGATGCAGCAGCGTGTCGGTATTGCGCGCGCGCTCGCCTCGGACCCTGGCGTGCTGCTCATGGACGAGCCGCTGGGCGCGCTTGACGCGCTCACACGCGAGCAGGTGCAAGAGTTAATCCTCGACGTCTGGCATCGCACGGGCAAGATGATCTTCTTTATCACGCATTCGGTGGAAGAGGCGCTGTTTCTCGCCACTCGCCTGGTGGTAATGACGCCCCGGCCTGGCAAGATCGAGAAGACCTACGATCTCAACTTTGGCCGCCGGTTCATCGAAAGCCGGGACTCGCGCGCGGTGAAGTCTGACCCTGAGTTCATCCGCATGCGCGAATTGGTGCTCGCCGATATCCAGAACCGCCCGGCGGACGCGGCCGGGCCGCGCCACGGCATGGCGGGAGATTGACCTGATGACCCCGAGCCCCTCTCCACGCCCATCCGGCGCAAAGCTCAAAACCAGCCGCTATCGCATCCTCGGCGAGGGCTCGAGCCTTGCGCTCAACGGCGTCAGTATTGCGGCGATGCTCGGCCTCTGGTGGGTCGCGACACACGCCGGTTGGATCAAGCCGTTGTTTTTGCCGAAGCCCGAGACGATCTGGCTGGCCTTCAAGCAGGCCGTGAACGGTGATCTCGACAACCACACTCTGTGGGGCCATTTCATTGCCAGCATGGGCCGGGTTTTCTCAGCGTTTGCCCTCGCCGTCGTGATCGGCATTCCGGTGGGCATCGCAATGGGCGTGTCGCGCATCGCTCGCGGCATCTTTGATCCGCCAATTGAGTTCTACCGGCCACTGCCGCCGCTCGCCTACCTGCCACTGATGATCATCTGGTTCGGCATCGGCGAGATGGCCAAGATTATCCTGTTGTTTCTCTCGATCTTTGCGCCGGTTGCTTTGGCTGCCCGGGCCGGCGTGCGATCGGTCAGCCAGGAGCAAATTCAGGCTGCGCGTTCCATGGGCGCTTCGTACACACAGGTGATCGCCCACGTGATCGTGCCAGGCGCCTTGCCGGAAATCCTGGTTGGCTTGAGGATCGGCATGGGCGTGGGCTGGACGACGCTGGTCGCCGCTGAAATGGTCGCTGCCGATGCCGGCCTCGGCAAGATGGTGTTCAATGCCTCGAACTTCCTGCGCACGGACGTCGTTATTCTTGGCATCCTCGCTATCGGAATCGTTGCCTATGTTTTCGAGGTGCTGATGCGTTGGATCGAGCACCGGGCTGTGCCATGGAAAGGCCGCGTATAATCTGCGATCTGCGTTGCAGTCGGAGGCACGCATGGACGAACCCGCATCGCTCAGTGTTGATCTTGGGACGCCGCCCGACATTCCCGATGCCGGCCGCAGCCGCGTTGTGGAGTTGCTCGGCACTGGCCTGCTGCATCGCTACGCCGAAGCACGTTCGGTCGGTGAGGATGTGGCGGCGCTGGAGGAAGAGTTCGCACAAGCGCTTGGCCGCAAGTACGCCGTCGGTCTCAATTCCTGCGGCAGCACGATGTTTCTGTCACTGCTTGCGGCCGGCGTGAAACCTGGCACACGCGTACTGATGAACAGCTTTACGCTCGCGCCGGTGCCTGGGGCTGTCGCGCATGCCGGCGGCGAGCACGTGCTGGTCGAGATCACCGATGATCTGGTGATTGATCTCGACGACCTCGATCGCAAGGCACGTGCGAGTGGCGCAAAGCACCTGCTGCTGTCGCACATGCGCGGCCACATCGCCGACATGGACGCGGTGACCGAGGTCTGCCGACGCCATGAGATTACCCTGATCGAGGACTGTGCGCATACACTAGGCGCCACCTGGGCTGGCCGCCCGACCGGCACATTCGGGGCGACGGGCTGTTTTTCGTTTCAGAGTTACAAGCACGTCAATACCGGCGAGGGCGGCATGCTGGCGACCGACGACGACGATATTGCGGCGCGCGCGATCCTCTATTCGGGCAGCTACATGCTGTACGGCCAGCATCGGGCACGACCGCCTGATGCCGCTTTCGAGCGCTGGAAATTGTCGACCCCGAATTTCAGCCTGCGCATGTCGAACATCGTTGCAGCGCTTGCGCGGGCCCAGTTGCCGCTGCTCGCTGAGCGCGCGCGGCGCTGGAACGATAGTCATGACCGTATTGCCGCGGGGCTGAGCCGTGTTGCCGGTCTCAGGCTTCCAAAGCGCCTGCAAGCAGAAGGCTATGTGCAGAGCTCGATCCAATTTTCGGTGGCGGCGCTCGATGACGGTGCGTTCACGACATTTCTTGAGCGCTGCAAAGCCAAGGGTGTTTTCATCAAGTGGTTTGGTGCCCGGGAACCGGCAGGCTTCACCAGTCAATCGCGCTCCTGGGCCTTCATCGCTGATCCACACACCCCGGCCAACACCGCGCTTATTCTCGATCGGCTATGCGACGTGCGAATCCCTCTGTCCTTTGAGGCCTGCCGATTGCGACTGCCTCGTCAGGATCATCGCTTTTGAGCTCGCGCGCGTCCGTGCCGACATCCCGCAGCGCTGACTGAACGATCGAGCAATTGCTATCGGTGACACAGCAGACGCCGCGCAAGTGCAACGATATGGCGTTCCGTCAGGCCAATCGCTAGCGCGCCGTTACGATTGTCGTGCACGCACTTTCCAGCTTTGGCATCTCACGCGTTTCTGCCATGCGGATCGACAACGGACGGGTCTTGCCGCGCACGATCGGGCAATAGGGATCTGGCTCCGCCAAGGCGCCCATCAGCCGCCGCCGCCCGCTGCAGCCACCCCGACAGGCGGCGAGGTAGTCGCACCCACGGCAGGCGTCCGGCACCGAACGCGCATCGACAAATGATGGTGTGGCGACGACGTCCGGCCCGGCATCGAGCAGCACATCAAGCGGTGCGCCGGCTCCTGGCCAATAGACACACGGCTGGACCGTCGCGCGCGGCGTGACGCGCACGGTCCCAACGCCACATCCACCCGTTCGCGGTGGCAAGCCGGCCATGGCGCGCACCAGCGGCTCGCCGATGGCGATGACGTCGGTCTTGGCGAACAGCGCCTCGAACCCATCCCAATATTGATCGTAAGTCAGCGCGTACTTGTCCGAGCGCACGGACTGATAGACGTTGATGCGCAGCGCGGCACCGAAGGTTTTGGCAATCGTCGCGATATCGGCCAAGCGGTCGTAATTCGCCTGCATCATCACAGCGATGAACGTCACTGGCACACCGAGCCGCTGGCAGCGCGCCGCCTGCTCGTGCAACAGGTCCCAGTTGCCCGCGCCACGCTGGTCATCCTGTTCAGCCTTGGTGGGATAATCGAGCGAAAACTCGATGTCTTTGAAGGCTGGCAAATCGGCATCCGACACCGCTGCCACCGAGTATCCATTCGAGGTCATCGTCAGCTTAATGGG
>CAWJYN010000003.1:497500-1561163 GCA_963847145.1 uncultured Alphaproteobacteria bacterium | reverse complement strand
CGGGCACAGTGGAAAATGGCACTTTGAAACTCGATCAAGCCTTGCCGTTCCCGACCACACACGCGTGAAGCTGACCGTCGAGCCGGTTGAAGCGGCAAATCCTTCTTTGGCCGCCTGGAAGCGGCTGCGGCTCATCGAGGAGGAAGCCGATCGTCGGCCTCGCCGGCAAGTTTTCGCGAGGAGTTGTATGAACGCAGTTGATTCCAATGTTTTTGCGTATGCGTTTGATCCGGCGGACCCGGCTAAACAGGTAAGCGCCATCGTATCCGGCAAGGATGAACACGGCGAATGTAGTGATGCAGGGATCGGCAGAAGGTCCCGCAGCGATTGGAGGGCTGTTGGGACCGAAGGCAGAACAAGAAATGGAGACACGGCATTTGATTATCGAGAACGCAGACAAACAGCGTCCAGGTGAAAAATTACGCCCGACGCCGGCACCAGTCACGAACGATCCGCCGACGCATCCGCAGGAGTTCAGCATTTCGTTGACCTGATGGTCGCGGCGATAAAAGGTACGGGCGTACCGCTTCAACTGCTTCCGCGTTCACGACCACCCCGACCGTGACACAACGACGACACGCAGCACGGACTTATCGCGTTCATGATCGACACGCCTATCGGACTGGCGCTGATGAAGAATGTCGACGACGTTCGAATCGGGCAAAAGCTGAAGGTGGAATTTCGCGGCAGGACAGTCCGAAGAACGATCAGTTTCACGTCGCAGCGTTCTTCCGACGTGGCGCGCACCATTCTTGCAACAGATGATGGACGGCACGCGAGGACAGGAGCGGGCGGGTTCTTCCGCCTTCCGCGCAACTTCGAAGCTGCATTGACCGGCTTGGCACGCGGCGCCGGACGGTTATGCGTCGCAGCCCGTGCTGATGTGATGGCGACGGCAGACGACCACCCCTGCTTTCGCAGTTCGGCAAACATCATACGCCGTCGATAAAGACACAAACACATGACCGCGAAGCCTGCAATCGACTGCACCCGGATTTGTTCAGATGCCGGTATCTGCATGGTTCAAGTACCGGGCGCACGGCGGCTTTGCGGAAGGTCTCTTAGATGCCTACGGAGGCGCTGCGCCTCGCCTAAACGATTTTTTCAATCAAACGAATTACAGAACGATTCATCTAAGATGACGTACGCAAAAAGTAGTTTGCCGAGTTCCTCGATTATTTCACACGCAACAGAGGCGGCAGAGATCATGATAACAACATATCAGGCCATCTGGTTGAAGTCATGCAACGTTTACAATGTTGAACACAGACACGACGGAATATCTTTTCCAGCGCAACGTCAGAGAGCCACTTCCCGATTTTGCCGACGCGAGGCATTCGGAAAAATGGATGCCAGCACGCGGGGCAAATTTTAAGGGCAGAAGACATACTGCATGGCGGTCGGAGTCAATTGCTTATTACCACACGGACATTACTTCGCTTTTTCGAGGGCAGATTTTTGGACGTCGGCACGGAGCCCGAGCGTCAAAGGCCCCCTATTACGTTCAACACGACGGGCTGGTCGTTCCCGTACTTTCCGCAGAGTGCTCTTTCATTGAACAGATCGCTGACATCGTAACCACATGACAGATGGTGTCAGGGAACGTTGACGGTCGTTAAGATCTGTCCGACGGAAAAAGCGGGGAGGCAAGAGCGCACGATCGTCGCGCCCAAGACCAGCAGGTTGTCGACGCGATCGTGCATCGCGGGCCCGTACATAGAAGCTTCCAAGAGGCCGCCGGAAAGAGGCGTACCGCGTCACCGAGTGCCCATGACGTCAACATTGCGGCCGCGAAGGCCAGCCTTGATGCCCGATCAGTTGCCTTCCCATGCTGTGAGCAGAAACGAGCCGGGGCGTCTCCGCCCGATTACTCTGTAAGTGTTCGCAGGCGCGGTTGAAGCAACAGGCGAGCAGGTCGCGGCTCGGTCAAGGCGGCGAGGTCAGCGATCCTGCCTTGGCCGGCGAAACGGAAACGATTGGCCGCGGACAAAAAGGCCGGTCGGGAACGGTTGGCGGCGGGCGACGCGTAAGAGCCTTATGAGCCCAGGACCGGAGCAGCGAAAAACCAACGCAGAGAAGTTAGCGCGGAATGGCGTACCTCGAAGAGAAGCGCGCGCGAAAAAAGGACAACAGAAGGCAAGAGGCACGCTACTGTTCGGCTTACAGCCGCTGGCGGTTTCGACGCGCGCCGGAATATAATCGCGTGTCTGGCGAATCCCGAGTGCTCAGATGCCTACGAAGGATAGCAGTCCCAAGCGCAGTCCCGAGCGCAGAGTAAGCCTTTTCCGGTTTAAGTCTTTCAAGTCACGCAGAAGATCGATCCGGCGCACGGACTCTCCGGCTCCGGCTACCGGCGCCACATAATAGATATGGGGAGACTGCCCTCAGACATTTGGAAAGCGTCTCCATCACAGTGCGTCAGAAATGCGTCAGGCCCCACTGTTTAAGCAGCGAGAGCCACGGAGACTTCGTCTCAACCTACCTCATCCGGAAGAAACCCAATGAAAGAACTACTGAACTTTCTTCGCGCAAATCAGACAGAGCTGGTCACTGACTAACTCTGCCCACGCCGCACCAGCCCAGCACGCTATCAAGTTGCAGGAACTCAAACTTTCACGAAGAAAATATTCTGCCCACGGAAAGACGGTTCCCGCTCGCATCGTCGCAGGCTTGACGGCGTTCGCATCGTTGGGCTTCGGCCTTTGCTTGTTGCCACCGGCCACCAAGACTTGCCCGCATCGGTTTGCTCACATCGGCGCTGACGGTTGGCGTGGATTAGCTAAATTCAGCGGATTCATCGGCAGCGTGTTTGCGTGGGCGCGGTTCGGACTGGCTCCGTGATCGATCAGTTCGCTGCTGGCCGGGGAGGCCTTTAACTTGGTTCCACACGGACCAGATCAAGTCACAGAGCGGGAGGTTCCAGGCCGCGGTCAAGGTGAAGGACTGCTGCGTATGAGTACGCTTCGACCAGAGCATGCCAAAGCCCACAGGTTCCCGTACGACGACGCCGACGCGGGCGAAGCTGAGCGAGGCAGCCAAGCCGGGGTGCAAGGCAGTGTGCGCCGCGATGCTGGATGGTTCAGTTGCTACCGCTGGGCATGATCTGGCGGTGGCCAAGGCAACGGGCTGAGGCGAACCCCAAGACTGTTGTTTCAGGTTCGGCGCTGGCGGATCGGCTCGGATGGGCACCGTGGGTTTTGGACTTGATCGTTGCCGAGGATCTGTCTGTAGGCCGCGAATGGTTTGGGTGCCGCGCTTGTGGCTTTTGGGGCGCACGGTTCGGGATCGGACACGGTGAACGCCCCGAACACACGGCCAGCACCAGCACCCAGCGTGGCCCCGTCAATTCAGGCTGTCCGCACCCCGAACGAACCGAATGCCACGGCCCGAACGAAGGTGCTGGCGTTGATAGCTAAGGCTGGTGGCACTGTCCGGGGCTCACAGCGGGGCTTGGCCGTACAGATCGGCGTTTCGGCTTCACGGCTGAATGACGTTCTGGGGGACTTGTCGGCCAGAAGATTTGGTCAAGGTACGGGCCCGGACACGGGACGGTTTTGCAGATGAGCCGTTAAACGCAACACGTGCGGAATAGCACGCCACATCCAACCGAAAGGGCTGGGGCGCCGCGCTCTGGCCCTTTCCATTTCCAGACGACCGTTCACGAAAACCACAGGCCCAGGTAAACAAATGATCCAATCGCGGTATCTGCCCGCGCGCGCCGAACTTTGCCTGCGCAGATCGTGCCGTTAAATGTTCGTAGTTTAAATCCTAAGGCATACTCCACGGCGCGAAAGATGGTTGCTCAGAGTTGTTGACTTGCAACATCTTTACGGAAAATGCACAGGTTGTGTTACCATGTTGCTGGCGTCGAAATCGCGAACCATATACAGGCTGATGTCGAACTGGGGCACGCCGATTATGAACCACGGACAGCACGACGCGCGCGCAGTAGCCAACGAAATGTTGAAAATCGCGCACGATCTGGGGAATTCCGGTCACGCCGATGCAGCTTCAGAAGCTGGTCTTCTTTGCGCATGGCTGGACGCTCTGGACTACATGACCGTTCGCTGGTCAGGACGAGTTCAAGGCGTGGACGCACGGTCCGGTGATCCCTGAAATCTACTATGCGTTCAATCGGTTTGGCCGTCAGTCTATCGACGGGAAAGCCGTGGATAAGTTTGGCGTTCCGTTCGCATCGAAATTCAACGCGGCAAAATCACATATTATGCAAAAGGTCGTGGCCTCCTATGGGAAGTTGCACGCCTACGCTACTATTGCCGACATAACTCACGAGCCTGGAACGCCTTAGTCCGAGACGATTGCAAGCGAAGGCGCAGGGCGTCCAATCGGCACGAAGCGCATTAGAAAATTTTCCGAGAAGTGGCGCGAAAAAAATAACTCATGTCCAATGCGGCCCTCGACGATAACAGCCAAGATGATGTTTATCGGTCGCACGCAAGGTCGAGGTTCCCGGACCGCTCCGGCACATGCTGATGACGTTGATCTGCTGCGACACGAGCTTGATGAGCTACGCGAAAAGGTTGACGCTATTGATTTGGCAGCGGGCAGCCGTCGGCGGCGGACGGCTTGGCGCACGGAGATGCGCGAGTTCTACCGCGAAAAGCGTGACCATACTCGGACGCTAAGAAATTTACCAGGCGTCTCGTTGTTTTGTTGGCGTCGCGCTCACTACCGGTGTTATAGTGAACTACTATGTCGAAGCAAACGATAACTTTGAGCGGCTGAAGGCTGTACCAAGCGACCACATTTATTTGGTTGGCGCCTTCATCGTGGCAACATTTGGCTCGATCTTGACCGGGCTGTTGGCCGTGATACGTGCGCTCTTTACGGCAACCGCAAAAGCCGAAGCGAAACAATCTCCCGCCGTACGTAAAGGAATTTGTGGAGGCAGTGAAACTGTCAGCGGGAAAGGCTAGATTTTCTGCCGAGGCCCGTTTTACGACCGCGTCGGCGGGGGTGCGAGGGTCAATCAGGTGCTTGGTGCCATGCGGGCAGCGGCTAACTCTTGAATAACGATTAACCGGCGGCGTCGGTAACTGTGGTTTGAACTGTTGTCCGCCCAGCATGTCCGATGGATACAGCGCGTTTCTATTCGGCGGTTTAGCGTAAACCAATCCCAAGCATCCTTCGGCAAAGTCCCGTCAATGTTCGAGAGGTTTATCTCGCACACCATGAAGTGTTCGAAAATGATCCCATTGCGTAGACGCACAGCCAAATCAAGCGATGTCTCCCGCGACTTCACGCAGTAAACCAGAGGGATGTATTCCAGTACGCCGCACCGAAGGATCATCGCGCACGAACATATTTACACCTCAATGATGCCGAGTTGGGGGTAGGCGACGAAAGTCATACGTAGAGTTCGAATATCGCCATTCATGACTTGCCACCCTCATCGGTTTTTACAGTAAACACGGAAGAAGCAGGAGGTGACAGAGTACTGGTAACGACCGTGTTCTGGTGCACTGTATTCCCAACTAGAGTTTCAGCCTTCAAATCGATCACCGCCCCTTGCTTGCGGTTATCTCTCAGGAGTTGCGCGCGGAACGCTTCAGACTGGAGATACTCCGGGTTTGTTGTCATGTAATGGTGGTGTGCATATAGAAAATAAACTCCGATGCCGGTCAGCATGAGCATGGCCCACCCGAGGACGAAGTTGGCTGGTAACGTTCCCAGCCACATTGCCAGGGACAGAGGTACCGCGAACACCGCGGCCAGACCGAGCAATGCGTTCAATGGGACCACCGCGGTACGTGGGATCGGCCATCGAAACTTTGCCATCAAGTCTTTATCGAGCATCCGGTGCTAACCTTCGTAGCTGAACGATGTGAGTTTTTAGTACCACAGCCTAAGCTGTACGTCCTAACGCGCCCATCCCGCTGTCATGCCCCGCCCCACAAGGAAACATCTGATCGCAGGGAGGTCATTCTATTCCGAAAGCCAAACACTACCGCACCACATTGCGGATCGCCGCACCTCATCACTCAAGTCCGCGGAGAGTGACCTCGATGTCCGTCCGGTATCGCGCGGCAGTTTCACGTCGGCTTTCCGCGCAACAGTTCATCTTGGGTGCTGCTTTTTTAAATGGGGGCTTCCATCCCTCCCAACTCGCCTACCAATTGCTCCACATAAAAATCGAAGCAGCCGACAGTCACTTGTAACGTAAAGGCCTGGCACAGACTTGATCGGAGTGGAGATGGAAATCTATCTTGCAGCAGTCCTTGAATGGGGAGCCTACGTAGCAACCATCATCAGCGCATTTTTCACTTTTCTCACTTGGCGCCGCCAGCCTGGATCAAAAGCATAGCAGAGATGCGTATCGGCCTCGCGGCTGAACTGCGTACTGGGAGCTTGTCGGCTGCGATATTAACGAAACTCCGATCGTCTGGACCACCCCAAATCACCTATCCACAGGGCACGGGCGCACAACGCGTATTCAGTTGGCGTCGCGAGGATGTTCATTCGCGAGATCAGAGCAATGAAGACGTTAAGAATGGCCGCGGGTGCTGCGGTGTGCTCGCCTTGGCGGGGTGCGCCGAACAGCAGTCGGCCGCCGAGTTGAGCACTCAATCGATTGTCACGCCGCCGCCGGAAACCGCCAGCACGGGCACGGCAAGCACAACAGCACAAGCGAATCCGACGACCGCAAAGCCGACCGTGGCGAAGGCGGTACAGATTGCCGTCGATCCCGAGGAAGTGCGGCGGCAGAACCTACAAGCGTTCTGCATCAAGCGTTGGGAAGACGGCGGCAAGGGATTGCGACCGGCTGGCGCGCAAACGATTGAGCAGAAGGCATACGATGACCGACAGTGCGCGAGTTCACAGGTGACGGCAAGAAGACCGAATGACCGAATTAGGCGTGCGGGCGAAGGGCCGGGTTTGATCTGCGTCACCTTCCAGAGACTTCCTCACTTCTGCCCTCAAGATTTCAGCGGTTTTCCTAATAGCGTCATCAACATCGCCGGTTGAATAGCTGACCGTTTCGGACCCGGCGCGGCGCAGTTGGATTTCAGAGTTGTCCGCTCGCCAAGTCGCAACAACGACGCATGCACTCGATACTGCCAACCCACCGTCAGTCAGTTCAAACCGAAATCCATTTCGCTTGGCAAAGTCTGAAGCGGAACACCGGCTAGCCAGTAGCAGCACTTTCGCTTGGCTCTCCGCAATCAAGCCGCGGGAACGCTCTAAAGCCGCGACCTCGGCAGTGCTCAGTTCTTCAAGTGCTTGATCTAGCGTGATTGTCACGACGGCATCCCTTCCGACAGTACAGAACGCGGATCACAACTGGATTGCAGCTAGTCCAGTTTGCCCAGGCGATCAACTCATTGGCCGGGAGAATCCACGATTGTTTCGGGAGGAAGATCAGCGCTTGCCGCGGTCATCCAGCGACGGAACAGAATCACATCTTCTGGGGTTGTTTCCGATTTGCGAAACTTTAAGGCGGTGTGCCTTGTGCTCATGCTTAGGAGGCTATCGGCGGACTTGTCGCTGACCACTTTGTCCCGACGTAGCGCTTCGATTATCGGTGCGTAGTTCTTGCGGGACATGTTCGAATACTTTTTCCGCCTCTGGCCATTGGGTATAGCGTCTATTGCCCGCTGAATTGCCAGCTTTGTCACAGCCCATGCCGAACTGATCTGCTCAAAATTTTGGTGCGGGCCGGTCGCGAGTGTTTGCGATTCGAGCGACGCGGCCGGAATTCTGCTCAACTTCCTCTCGGACGGCAGAAAACTCTTGGCGCAGGGTGCCGATGCCTTCGGTCACTAACTCGTTTTGGTCTTGCAGGGATTGAATTTTGTGTTCCGAGATTGGCAACAACAGTTTTGAGTGCGGTCGTCTGGCGTCTGATCATGAACAGAACGCCACCAAGGACTATCGCTGGCAAGATGGTGTGGCGGTACTCGTGGACGAAACCCCACACTAGCAACGCTATTTCCCACCAAGTGAAAACGGACGGCTCACCCACAGCTACAGCCCTTTACGCAATACGAGGATAGCCGCACACTGCAACGCAGGCGGACGGACAGGCAACGATATTGCTACGCGAAGGTGCAGTGTGATTGGGCAAGTGGTGCGCGTTTACAGCAGTTCTAGGTTTGCCGCTCGTCTGTCGCGTGACGATCTGGTCAGGGGCAGACCCGAACGGCGTTTGCATTCGCTTCGCATTGTCCGTAAGCGTCTTTATTGCATCGGAAAATTGGTGGCGGAAAAAAAATCGGCGCGGACACCCACCCCGGTTCGCTGGCAAAGGCCGGGCGTGTTGAGTGGCAGGCACAACACGAACTCTCTGGAAGTGAGGGGAATAGCCGCGTGCGTCCGCATAAATGTAAACTTCATCGGCCAACTTAACCCCACCTCCGTCGACCGGCATCTGGATTTTTTCTTGCTCCGGGAGTTTTTTGCACGCTTCCCAACCAAACGGCCCGCCCACTAGATGCAGCAGTTTGTTCTTTCTATGTTCCTTTCGTGATAGTCCACCAGCATGACCACGACCGATGGCGAGCGCAGCGCTCCAACGATTAGCACCACCGCAGACCCGGCACCCCGAAGCCATCGCCTATGCCATCTGGCGTGCACCAGGATCGGGCAAGGCGAAGCGCTCTTTGGACGACTGCCGGATCGTGGTTGCGGGTGTCGTGGACCATCTGGTGCGCGCGTTGGCTGTTCTCGCATCCGCCGTTGTCGATTGGTCCGGGGTTGCATGCGCGGACTTGACGGGCAATATCACCGCTGGCGCGAAGAACCACGGCGCTTAGGGTCGGTGCAAGCTTGCCACGGTGGGCGCGCTGGTGCGGCCGGATCAACGTGAGAGAGTGTCAATGTAGATTGCACGGCAAGTGGGGAGCACAACCAACGGCACGGCCACAACCCTAGCAAGGTTGGTGTCCACCCGCATGGAAAGGGGCTACGGCTGGGGCGCTACCTTGCAGTGGGACAGTGAACTGCATTTAGGTTGTGAGCGGCGTTAAACTTTTACGTGAACCGTGAATTATCGAGTGAGCTTATCGCCCTTGCCGATGCCGTCTGCGAACGCTTTGATTCTGCCCAACGGTGGCCGATGCGATGCGCGCTGATCTTCACTGGCTGAGGCAACCTGCCGTCCTGCACCAAGCGCTTGACCGTGCTTTCGCTTATCCCCAGCGCCGCGGCTGCTTCGGGGTGGCTCATGAGCAGCGGTTGCTTCGCGGGCTCGTCTGGTGCGGTGGCTTCCAAGGCTTGCTGTATGACCGCACCGATCTTGGCGTAATGGTCCGCCTGCATTGCCCTGACGTTGGCCAAGAGCAAGTCCGCGATGGGTTGGCCGTACTCTTTTGGCGATGGCTTCGGCTTGTTTGGCTGTCAGCAGCACAGGGGCCGCGCCGATGTTGAGCACAGGGCCGGTGACGTGTTCGCCTTTGGGAACGTGCTTTGCTGTGGCCATGGTCGGGATCGTTCGGCAAACGCAAGCACATGGGCGGACGGTGCAGTGATTTGGGGGCGTCGGGCAAGCGCGCGGGCATGTC
The DNA here is from genome assembly GCA_963847145.1 of uncultured Alphaproteobacteria bacterium. Classification (GTDB taxonomy): domain Bacteria; phylum Pseudomonadota; class Alphaproteobacteria; order Rhizobiales; family Hyphomicrobiaceae; genus JABFRJ01. Next base: position 1,551,642 of record CAWJYN010000003.1, on the reverse strand, counting down.
GAGTTGCAGGGGTTTGCGGTCGATCTTGTGCTATAATCGTGCGATGACTAAACGTCCGTACACACTTTAAACGGCTGAAACAGGCATTTTATAAGGAATTTGCCAGAAATTGTGCATTACCTATATGGGGTGAAAATGGGGGCGGGCTGCGCGCGACTATGCCGCCAGCCCGTCTTCTTCGTTTGAAAGTTGTTCTTTCTCGCGAAGGTCAAACTCACTGCGGAAAGGGGCTGGGATGCTCTTGTTCGGGTAGCGGATAGCATCCCGGAGGTGTTCCGTGACGCTTCTCCTTAATCTTACGGACCAATCCGGATCGCGGACCTCGTAGGAAATTACGCGGAGATGTCTCAGGTCAAATGGTACGTCTTCAATTTTCGAGGCGGAAAATACGACTGGTTTACCTGCGGCGTGAGCAAGGCCAAGTTCGTAAAATACATTCGCATTACGACCGGTGAGGTCAGCCAGAAGCACCTTAGATCTTTGGATTTGCTCCCAGATTTGGTCGACAACACTTCCACTGGAGTATAGCTCGTCGGCTCGGATAGGCTCAAGACCAGCCTCCTTGATAGCTGGAACATAAATTTTTTCGTAGTACGTGTCGAACCATGCCCCAAAAGGCATCATCACGAAACAAGTGTTCAGATGCTCTCTGGATCGAGTGGCGCCTGCGGATGCCACTGGTGGACGATCTACAATTGGGCTTTTCTGATCAAATCCAGGTTCAATAGGGCTACCAGCCGGAATAAAATCAGCCAAAAATTTTAGGTTCGCTCTAAAGACGTCAGCAAATGCGTTTACGCGATCTCGCGGAATTTCAAACTGCCTCGTAAGTGTGTTAAGGAAAAAATCATCTTCTGGAAGTCGTTTGCCACCATAGTGGGCTTCCACGACTTTAAACTCTTTGACGCTTTCGAATGCCTTTCGGAGCGCATCCGCGCGCTGTTTTGCTGAACTGGGGGCAACAATGTCGCTTCCGATGGCGGTAAGCCCTACAGAGCTTGCCGCACCGCTACCTGTCACCAATCCATAAAGATTTGCCGAGCGAAGAAGGTCCAGATACCTCCAGTCAGGCTGATTAAACCCCAAAGCGCGGCAAATATCTAACGACGGCATTTCCTTGCCAGCATTCTTCTCTTCAATGGCCTTCGCTACTTCTAACGCCCTCTCAAGGGGCAGTTTTGGAAACGTCCATGGCGCGCCTTTTGCGGAACCCGTCTTGCTTGGGATTTGTATTTTTGTTGCCCGCCCTTTCTTAAGCCGCTTGCTCTTTGCTTTTGCCATAGTGGCTCGCGATTTGTAGTGCCATCTGGGCACAAGCTTCTTTGCTAGCGCGTTGCAATAGCAAAGAAAACGCACCGCCGCCAGTGCATCACTTGGCGTAACCGGTAGTGGCCCTTACGTTTGGCTGTCACAACTCCGCAAGGGAATGAATAAAGCCGTTGGCTCAAGTATTTGGATGGCCTGGTGCCCAGGCTCGCGCCCCACTACCCACCCCACCGGCGTCAATTCGTACCGCGCGCTAATGCGCTCGCCGCCCTCAAATCACCAGCCCGCAGCACGAGCCGCACTTTGTCGAGTTTCTCAGCGTCATCGAGCGATAGGTAGGGCGACCAGTCGCCAGCGGTCTCGATCAGGTCGACCGGAACCTCCGCGACATAGCGGCCTTCGTGGATGAGTTCTATGGATGGCGTGACGGTCTTCATGGCGTTCGCTTTCGGAGGTCAGCGGTCCGGTGCGTCGGAAAAGGCCGACAAGTCGCAATCACCATGGCTGGCTCAACAGGACAACACGCGCTGTTCAGTCCCTCGGCACTTCCTCTTGAATCTCCGTCATGGCCGCGAAGGCGGCCACCCAAGCAAGCTGACCGATTGAGCTCAAAAATCAACTCAGACTCAGAGATGCAGAAGTAGGTTTTGCGGACGACTGAGCCGAACAATTGGTTTGCTTGGGTGGCCGCCTTCGCGGCCATGACGAACGAGGGAGTGGTGTTCCGTTGTATGATTATGGAGCGCATAGTCTAGGCGGCGTCCTAATCGCTCGATCTTCGAACGGATCAGGTCTTCGACACGCTGCGCCGCGTCGGGATTTGAACGCGCGATATTGCGATAAACGGTGTCGATATCCACGCGCGCCTGAGGCGTGAAGCGGACCTTCATGGCAATCGATTTCGCCGCCAGAACGCTTCCATATCGCTATCGGAAACAAACTCGCCGCGCTCGGCTTGATCGAGGCCGACGCGGACGAGACGCTCCTCCTCGTCCGACATGTCGTACACCCCGACGCCGGATAATTCGATCTCGTCGAGCATCCGCACCAAGTCCTCCTGCCGATCAGGCGGCCAGGAGCGAATACGATCGAGGGCTTTGTCGAGCGTTTTGTCCATAATCATGCGTACCACACGGCCAGCGAGAATGCCAGATCGCCCACCCGCAACTTTGTCCACGCCGAGGCCCATTCAGGCGCCGCACGCACCGGTAGCCAGGGCACGGTCCTCAATTCCGCCCCCCGACACATCCAGCTTGTAGGTTAGGTCAAGCCTTCACGCGACCCAGCATCGCTTGTCGTTGTTTGTGGGGACTCCAGAACGCGTCCATTTCCCCACCGCGCGAGCGATTCACCATTGCCGCTAATGGGACGATGATGCGCCAACGCTTCATTTCAATATTGCACAACATGCGCATTTGTTGTACATATGCTGCTTCCGGAGCCCCGCCATGAAAACGTACCCGATCAACGAAGCCCGCGCTGACTTCTCCAAGCTGATCGACAGAGCCTTAGCGGGCGAGCCGTCGCGCATCACGCGGTATGGCAAGGAAGCCGTCGTCATCGTCTCCGAGGAGGCGTGGCGCGCCCACGCGAAATCCGCGCCTACGCTCGGTGCGCTGCTGGCACAGTACGCGCGAGCGGTTCCTGTCGCAGTTCCCGACGTTAGCGATGGTCCCACGACGGACCGCCCTTGGCTGGACCGACCGCTCGGCGTCACCGTCGACTGAAACCTTTCGATCGGGAACGCCATGTACCTGCTCGACACCAACATTGTGTCCATGCTCGATCCGCGTCGCCACCCACAAGCACCGGAGCTGATCTCATGGCTCGAGCGCAACGGCGCAAGCCTCTATCTGTCAGTCATGACGATCACCGAGTTGGACGCCGGCGTCTTGAAACTGCGCCGCGACAACAAGGCCGGACGCGCCGACGAAATCGCGAACACTCATCGCAGCAATCCTGACGGACTTCGCCGATCGCGTGCTGCCGCTCGATGTCGAAGCGGCGCGGCATTTGGCACGCCTCAGTGCCGCAACTTACCAACAGCCAGTAGCACTACCTGACCTCATCATTGCAGCCACCGCCGCAAGACACGGTCTCATTGTACTCACGAGAAACCTGCGCGACATCAGCAGGCTCGATGTCGCCGCGCTCGATCCCTTCGTCACGCTGCCAAGCGACGTGTGAACACGCCCTCTACCTCTCCTCCGCCCGCAACGTTTCCGCGTGCTTCGGATACGGTGCCACTGCCACATGATCAAAAGTCCCACCACCGAGCTCATTGGCGAACCCGTGATTCACATCGCGGTGATGCGCTTCGTCGGCGCGGACGACGAGGACGACGTCGCGCAGCGTGGCCGTGTCGGGCAGCTTCCAGTAATGCTTCGCAATCGCCGGTGCTGGAACGTTCGGCGAGCGCCCCTCATCGATATCCTTGAGGTAGGCCGTGTAGCTGATCACCGCTTCCTCCTCGAAATAGCCGACGACACGGTGCGCCGTGCGGGCTGACAGGAGGTAGAGGAAGAAGAACCCGACGAAGAAGAACCACTGCACCAACAGAATGACCATTCGCTCGAACCACGTCGGTTTGGCGATCTCGATGAACGTCATCAGATGCATGCGCTCGTTCTCGGCTTCCTCCAGCAACGTGCGGATCCAGCCCTCATCATCGATCATACGCCGCAGACATCTGAAATGCGTCAGCATCGCGCCGACCATGCCCGGCACAGCCGCCACTGTCTCAAGCACGATCGCCCGATGGCCATAGCGCTTGGCGAAAAACGTATCCGCGCAGAAGCGCAGCAATTTGGTAAAGCGGAGCGCGAACCGGTCACGCCAATCTTTAGGCGCGTGGTGCACCGTAAGCGCGTCGCCGGCGCGATCGGTTGTTCCAACTGACTTGTCAGCCAGGATTGAATTGGTCATATCGAAGCACTCCCGACGCGAACGCTGACGGAGGCAAAAATGACGACCGTCGGCACGAACCGATAACGCCACGTCTTATACTCAGAAGATAGGTGTGATCTCGCCGTCGACCAATGGCCGAAGACGACGCACCCACGACCGTACAGAATTGAGGTTTTTCATGCCCTCGCCGCTTCTCATCGCCCCCTCCATCTTGTCCGCTGACTTTGCGCGGTTGGGTGAGGAAGTCCGCGCCATCGACGCGGCCGGTTGCGACTGGGTGCATGTGGACGTGATGGATGGCCATTTCGTGCCCAACATCACGATCGGCCCGGACGTCGTCAAAGCGCTGCGCCCGCACACCAAGAAAATCATCGACGTGCATCTGATGATTGCGCCGGCAGACCCCTATCTGGAGGCGTTTGCAAAAGCTGGCTCAGACATCATCACGGTACATGCGGAGGCAGGTCCGCATCTGCACCGCTCGCTGCAGACGATACGCGCGCTCGGCAAAAAGGCTGGCGTTTCGCTGACGCCGCAAACGCCTGAAAGCGCCATCGAATATGTTCTCGATCAGCTCGATCTCATTTTGGTGATGACGGTCAACCCTGGCTTCGGTGGCCAAGTCTTCATTCCCGCCATGGTCGAGAAGATGAAGCGCATCAAAAAGATGATCGGCGCGCGGCCGATCCACCTCGAGGTTGACGGTGGCGTCACACCAGACACCGCCCCACTCTGCACGCAAGCTGGCGTCGACGTGCTGGTTGCAGGCTCCGCCGTTTTCAAGGGCGGACAGTATGCGGCAAACATCGCTGCAATCCGCAAAGCGTGCGGGTCGGCGTAAGTTGGGTTAGGCCCGTAGGCCGTAACCCAACATGACCTTGCACCGAAGTGTTGGGTTACGGCGCGAAGGGCGCCTAACCCAACCTACATGCTTCTCGGCTTCATCCGCACACCCGGCCGCACATACTTGAACGGAAACACCGACGGATCGACGACAACGGGGCCCGGCGACGTCGCAACAATCACCGTTTCGGCAATCGGCTGAAAATCGGCCCGGAAGTGCACGCTTGATTTTAGAACGAGAATTTTGCAATCCGCCGGCTCGAGACCGACATGCCGGAACAGCGCTTGATCGTATGCCTGCGACTTCTGACTGACGACGATGACGGACACACCGGGCGCCACTTCGATCAAAGCCGTCGGCCCATGGTTGGCCGGATTGCCCTTCGCCATCGGTCCAGTACAAATGAAATTGCCATCCGTCAGCTTCAAGACTTTTGCAGACACGTCGAGCGGCGCCCCATCCGACTTGCCACCCAGCGCCAGCTTGACAGTCGCGCCAACACCGGCGCGATGAAACACTGCCGCACTTTCGGCATCGTTGATCAGCGCCAGCACCGCGCCGCGCGCGCCCTGCGCAATCAGCTCCGCGAGAATGCCGGTGGTATCGCCATGGCCACCGCCACCCGGATTATCCTGCGTATCAGCAATCACGACAGGCTTCTTGGCCGCATTCGACAGCCGGATCGCCTCGCCCACCGCAGCCTTTGCCGGCACCACGTCGAGCGCAAATGTCGTTTCGCGCGCATTGATGTCTCGGCAAAGGGCAGCGACAGCCTTTTCGGCCTCGATGGTCGTGTCGGCATAGGCTGCGACCGCTGCACCGCAATCGGCAAAGTCTGCGTAGGGAAACCCGAAGCAGAAGGCTAGCTCAGCGACGTCCGTCTCGCTCGCGATCGTTCGCCCGCTCATCGAACACCGGCGCCATCGGCGCCATCATCGTGCACTGGCTGGTGATCGGCAACCAGAAGTCGATCTGCTGGAAAGCCCGCGCCCACGGCTTGCCGCGCTTGATCCGCGCCAGCAACAGCGTCATTGCGCGGCCGCCGGCGGCCGGCATGTCGATGTGTGGATAGGTACGGAACGGCGCAATGGCGTCGGATCGCTCAACCATCGCAGTGGTCAGATTGCAGTGCGGATCGAGGCTGATCGTCAGCGGCACGGCGCCAATGACAGCACGCACACGGCGCAACAGCTCGCCTTCCATATCGGGGAAGCTATCCGACACGCCTGCACCATGCAGATCGAGATAGACGCCATCGAGTGAACCCGCATCAAGCGCGCGCGACAGGCGCGCACAGATCAGCGCCGAGATGCGCTCGAATGCTTCGTCTTGCACGGGCCCTGCGGGGTTCGCAAAGCACCAGGCGAGAGGCACGATCTCGGCGCCGGCCTCTTCCGCCACTGCGAGCGCACCCGCCGACGGCACGGACGTGCCTCGAATGCCGGCCAGCATCGGCTCACCTTCCACAAGGCCGAGCCAGCCGCCAGGGCTCTGGAAATCCCGATATGTGGTCGGCCGAGGCGCGAAGGAGTGGCTTTCGTGAAGAAAGCCACCGATGGCAATACGAAGGGGCATGGATCGGACCTGAAAGAGCAGAAGCGGACGCTCGCATCAAAACCCAGCCGCGCCTTGCACGCAATTGTTTCGTTAGCTGCCCGTTGATCCGAAACCACCTGCGCCGCGCTGACTGGCCTGTGAAAACTCCGACACGATCTCAAAGCGCGGCCGCACAACCGGCACAAACAGCATCTGGGCGATCCGCTCACCCGGCTCGATGACGATTGGCGGCGTACCAGCGGCGTTGCGGTTCCATACGCTGATCATCACCGGACCCGTATAGTCCGCATCGATCACGCCGGTGAGATTGCCAAGCACCAGACCCTTCTTATGCCCAAGCCCTGAGCGCGGCACGACGATGGCCGCCAGGTTCGGATCGGCGAGATGGATGGCGATCCCCGATGACACGAGGTGCGCGGGGGTTCCCGGCTCAATCGTCAGCGCCGCATCGATGCAGGCACGCAAGTCGATCGCCGCGGCCATCGCGCTTTCATGCTGCGGCACCCCCCAAGTAGTGAGCCGTTGATCCAGAATTTTGACTTCGACGGAAGGGTTCTGATCTTGAGACATCGCTGATCTCTGAATTTTGGTCCAGCAGGTCAGTGCGCACCCCAGCGCGCGATGTCAACAATCCAAAGAAAAAGGGGTGCGGTTTTCACCGCACCCCAATAGGCAGAGGGTCAGGCAGGCAAAACTTACTTCGACAGACGCAGGCGCGAGATATCCTTGGCGATGTTAGCGAAGGCGGCGTTGAGCTGATCACCATCTTCCGCCTTGTAGAAGTTGCCAGCGCCGCTTGCGCAATACTTGAGCGTGTCGGCAGCAGCGGCCGGGTCGCTGGCAGCGATGAAGCCGACCGAGTAGACGGTGATGCCCTTGGACTTCATGCTGTCGCAAAGGTTCTTTGCGCGCTTCTGGGCATCGGTAGCGAGAGCGCTGTAGTCACCGCCGTTCATGCCGCCCACCGTATTGTAAATTCCATCGGTCATCAGGATGGCGAACTTCAACGTCTTGCCGTCATTGTAGTTGCCAGGCTTGCTCGCCGACGGCCAGACGCTCGACCAGTTCGGCGACAGCAGATACCAGGCCCAGCTGGTGCCAAGATGGCCGGCGGTGCTGCCACTTGTCTTCAGGGCGCTGATCACAGTCTTGAGCGTTGCACGGTCATCCGTCAGCGCGGCAACCTTTGCAGACGAAGAGCAAGCCTGCGCGCCTTTGACGAGATCGTTCTGGGTCTTGAGGCTGTCAGAGCCAACCGGCGCGTCGTCGGTCGCATCGGCGTAGCTGGTGCGGCGCTCATAGACACAGTTGCCAGGCGCCGAAACACCGGCGACGAGGCTGGCGTAGCTGCCTGCATTCACACCGGCAGCGAACGGCGCGATGCCGACGCGAACCTTGGTGGTGCCGGTACCGCTTGCCGGCAGCAGAATGTCGACAAGATTGGCCGAAGCGACTTTGAGGCTGTCGATCTTCTTCTTGCCCGCAATCGACTGATCCATCGACCCGGTCACGTCGAGCTGCAGGCCGACTTCGATGTCCTGTTGGTTGAAGATGGCCGTTGCCGAGCCGGCAACATCCATCGTTTTGATACCAGCCACGCGCGCAAACGTCGTCGGCAATTGCGCCTTGGCATCGAGCTTGACACCGGCACCATCCGCCGTTGTGTCCAGATCAAAAGTGGTCACGACCGACATCCGCAACGCGGTCTTCATGTTCTCGTCAAACAGCGCCCGGGCAGCGACCTTGATGTCGCCAAGCGACTTGCCTTCTTTGAGGCTCTTGGCAGCAAAGATCGTCGCTGCGTCAACAGCCGCCGCCAGTTTCATGCGCACCAGCGAGGCGCGGCCGATATCGATGGAGCAAGCCATGAACATCAGAACGCCGAACAGCGCCAGCGAGAACATCATGGCGACCGCGCCGCGCTGATCATCTGCGAAGCGGTTCAGGGTGGTGCGCGAAGCGAGGAGCATGTGTCTCTCCGTGGGACAATGGCTGTGCCGTTGTCAGGAGAGCTGCAATCGCGATGCCGGACGACACCGCTGAACTGGCTGACGTGAGAAAATGCCCAATCGTCAGCGCAAGTGTTGAGGGGGCGTTAGCGCCCGTTTCGAACTGGTACAAAACCCGCGGCACCAGGGTGCGCTGCCAGACGATTGGCTGGTCAAGCAGGCAAAGCGGCGCGCGCAGCACAGCCATGCTGTGACCGGTCGAGTGTTTCAATTCGCGCACCGCAGACAGAACGAGGCGGGCGACTGCGCGCTGTGTCACAAAGTGGGACAACTAAAAGTCCGAGGCGATCCCACCCTTTTCCCAATCACCATAGCGAACCGGATCGGGACCCTTCTGGCCGCCCAGTTCTTTTTCCGCCGCACCTTGCTGCTCATCAGCCAGCCGCCGCCGCACAGCAGCTTCCGCCAGCGCGCGTTGGGCTTCCGGCGACAGCGGCCGCGGCTCGGCCGCGGCAGGCTCCGTCGGCTCGGGTGTGTTGGCCATGCGTCCTGCTCCCTTTAGCCGGCAGTTGCCGCCGCAAGTTTGCCCATCGTGTCCATAATCAGCGCTTTGCGATCAAGATTGAGCGCCATCGTTTCCGACTTGGCCGCGCCGATGTCCGACCAAGCCGCAGCAAACGCCGCGAGCCTCTCCGGCGCGATCAGTTGCTTCGCCAGCACCATATCAGCCTGAGATCCAACGCCTGTCGCGCGCGCGTGGATCAGCCGCGCCAGCAGATCGAGCAGAAATTCGTAGAATTGCTCGAACTTCTGTTCAACCGCCGCGCCGGCCAGCTCATCCGAAAGCGCGTGCACCTGCGTCCAGTCGATCCGCGGCAACGCGCTGAAGCTGCCTAGAACGCGCTCGTAGATCTTAAGTCCACCCGTCGAACTGATGTTTAGCGCCCGCCGCACGCTGCCCTTGGAAAGCTCGATCAGCCGCGGCCATTCGCTTGGCCCCGGCGATTTACCATTCTCACTGGCCGTGATGGCTTGATCCACCGCAGCCTTCAAGGCATCGGCCTGCAATGGCTGCAGCGCCAGCTGCCGGCAGCGCGAGCGGATCGTCGGCAGCAGACGGCCTGGCTCCGAGGACAGCAGCATGAAGACCGTGCGCGGCGGCGGCTCCTCCAGCGATTTCAAAATCGCGTTCGCCGCCGCCACGTTGAGGTCGTCGGCACTGTCGACCACCACCACCCGCCACTGCTCAGCGTCCGCCTTGTGCGCCAGAAACATGCGCAGGCGCCTGACTTCGTCGATAACGATCTGGGTTGCGTGTCGCTTGGCCTTCGCGTCCCATGGCCGCCGCAGCACCAGCAGATCTGGATGCGACAACGCAGCCACCTGACGCTGGGCGACCGATGTCTCCGGAACAATCAGCCGGCCGGGCACGTGCCCACGCTCATCGGCACGCGCCAACAGAAATCGCGCCAGCGCATACCCCAGCGTCGCCTTGCCGATGCCTTCCGGCCCCGTGATCAGCCAGCCGTGGTGCATGCGGCCGTCGCGCACCGCCGCAGCAAGCATTGCCTGCACCGCATCGTGACCGATGACCGATCGTGTGTGCCGCGGATGCGGGAAACCCTCGAGCTTGTCAGCCTCCGGTGGCGCTTCGAGCGACTGCAGGGCAGGGGCGCGCGCCATTACCGATCCACCGGTCGCACAGGCAATAGCGCCGCGAACCGCCGGGTCACATGGCTCCAAACCTGATCGGCAATGACCAACTCGTTTTGAAACGCGTCGATCACCGCAACCCGGTCCGGCTCATGCTTGGCAATCTCCAGGAAGCCGGCACGCAGCCGCTGGTGGAAATCAAGCCGCCGGCTTTCGTACGTGTCCGCCGCGATGAATGCTCCCGGCGCCGCTGTCCGCCGTCTATCCGCCCGCGCCAAACCAATTTTCGGATCGAGATCGAGCAGAATGGTCAACGCAGGCCGGTCGCTTCCAACAACCAAGCCGTCCAACGCCGCAATCGCGGCTGCATCGACCCCACTGGCGGCGCCCTGATAAGCGCGTGTTGAGTCAGCGAACCGGTCACACAGCACCCAGCGCCCGCCCGACAAAGCCGGCCGGATTGTTACAGCGAGATGATCAGCACGTGCCGCGTAAAAGAGCAGCGCTTGCGCCAGGGTTGATTGCGGCGCTGTTTTCGGGTCGAGCAGAAGGCCGCGCGCCATTTCAGCAAACGGTGACCCTCCCGGTTCGCGTGTCAGCAACGGCGCAATCCCCGCCTTGGTCAGTTGTGCCGCCAGATGCTTGATCTGCGTTGATTTCCCCACGCCTTCGCCACCCTCGAAGGTGATGAAAATGCCCTGGTTCTGGTGCTGGACCTGCGTCATAGCCCCACGTTTCGCCCGTCTGCGTGGGCGATGTCAAACACACGAGTTGTGCGCAACACTCAAACCGGCCCCAACGCGCCTTTGTTATGTCACCCGAATCACTGCACGCGAATAAATCGAACGGACAAGTCTGTTGCAGGGGAAAGCCATGACGCGGCCACGCGGAACGAGCGACCGGAAGCAGCCCCTGCCGAAAGCAGCAACCAAGGCTGAGGCATCGGGGCGTGCGGTGGCCAAAAAGTCCGCCAAATCTGCGCCAGCGGTTCGCCCAACACCACCGCCAGCGAAAGCTCCGGCCAAGGGCTACACCAAAAAGACCATCGCCCTCATCTATGACTTCGACGGCACACTCTGCCCGCGGCCCATGCAGGAATATGCGTTCCTGCCCAAGATCGGCGCCAACCCGGAAGCCTTTTGGGCCGAAAGCAATCGCATCGCCCGCGAGCAGGGCGCCGATCCGCTCATCACCTACATGCATCTGCTGTACAAGAAGGCGAAGGCAGCCGGCGTCCGCATCGACCGCCGCGATCTCGTCGCCCAAGGCGCCGCGGTTGAATTCTACCCCGGCGTCGCCGATTGGTTTGACGCCACCGCCACCTACGCCCGACAAATGGCCGGTGATCAGGGCGTCACCTTGCGCCACTATCTCATCTCATCCGGCCTCACCGAGATCGTCGAAGGCACGCCGATCTTCCACAAGTTCCACAATGTCTTTGCGTCCGAGTATTGGTTCGATGCCTATGAGGTGCCGTTCCCCAAGCGGGTCATCACCGATACCGGCAAGACCCAGTATCTGTTCCGCATCAACAAGGGCATCGAGAATCTCGGTGAAAGTATCAACCACCACATGCCCGAGACCGAGCGCCCGATCCCCTTTTCCAACATGATCTACTTCGGCGATGGCGACACCGACGTGCCGTCCATGGCTGTCGTCCGCAAGAATGGCGGCAGCGCCATCGCCGTTCATGGTGGTGACACGGCAGGCAAGGGCCGCTGCGTTGATCTGTTCCGCGCCGGCCGCTGCGATTTCTTCGCCAATGCCGACTATCGGACGACGTCGGCGCTGTTCAAACAAACCTGCCTGTTGATCGATCGCATGGTCGCGGAGATCCGCATCGCCGAGGAGATGTGGTCGCTGGAAAAGAAGTAGTCTTACCCCGCAGGGTCATCCTCTTCAGCCAGCCCATGCGGTGTTTTTTCCCACCGGTAGGGATCCCAGTAGAGCTGCCACAGCGCGCGATAAGCCGCGAACGAGATCAACAGCCAGTAGACCGGCATCGCAAGCGCAGACAGCGACAATCGATGCCCGCGCCGCCGTGCCGAAACGACGCCGAGCACAATCGACGTGGCATAGCCCGCAACGAGATTGCCGATGGCAATGCCCCACAACAGCGGCCCCAGCGACGCGTCGAAGTCCACCGACCCAAGACCGAGCGAGAGGTCCAGCAGAACCGCCGCATAGAACAGCGGATGGACCAGGGCCGACAGGATCAGCCCGCCCATATAGACGTGAAAACCCACCATGCGGAAGAAACCGAGGTCACCCCACAGCGCCAACGGCCGCCGCGTGTGAACGAGATAAGTCTGTATCCAACCTTTGATCCAGCGCGTGCGCTGATTCCGCCACTGCACGAAAGTGGCCGGTGCTTCCTCCCACGTCGTCGATGGGATGGCTGCGACATCGTACCCAAGCCGCGCGATCCTGATCCCAAGGTCGGCGTCCTCAGTAACGTTATAGGGATCCCAGCCGTGCAATTCTTCCAGTACGTGTCGCGGAAAGTGGTTCGATGTGCCCCCCAGCGGCATCGGCAAGCGCATCCACTGCAGCGCCGGCAACACTGAATCAAACAACGCTGTGTATTCAACTGTGAACTGCCGCGTCAGCCAGCTTTGACGGGCATTGAAAATGTTGAGGCACGCTTGCACGCAGGCCAAATTCGCGCCGTACCGTTGAAACGCATCCAACGCGCGCCTGAGTTGATCAGGCTCCGGCCGGTCTTCGGCGTCGTACACCACGACATAGGCCCCGCGCGCTAACGACAATGCATAGTTCAGCGCCCGCGGCTTGGTTTGCGGCGCGCCTTCTGGAACAATCACCACGCGCATGAAGCTGGGCAGCGCGAGATCGAGCAGGGCTGCCTTGGTCGCGCTATCGACATCCTCGATCACCAACAGGCAATCAAGTTTGGCCAGCGGATAATCAAGACGGGACAGCGATACGATCAGATCGGGAAGCACCCGCGCCTCGTCAAACAACGCCACGAGAATTGTATAAACCGGCAGATCACGATCATGACGCTCCAGGCGTGGCGCAACGCGGTTCTGAGGTGCGCGAAATAAGCCAGCAAGCGCAACGGCGCGGACAAAAACCGTTCCGGCAAACGGCAGTGTCAACAGCACAACCACGACCGCCAGCATGCCAGGTGGATAGGCCACCAACCCGCCAACAATAAATCCGAGAACCACCGCGCTCGCATTGCGCTGCCACGGCGGCCCCGCCAGCGCGGCTGAAAAACCCGGCAGCCGGCGCTTGAGACCGAAAGCCGCTGCCTTGACCAGCGACGGCGCGCGCGCCCGCTCAATGACCCGATCAAACGCACGGCCACTGATCAACATCGCAATGACGCCAGCATCCCGCGCGCGGGCGATTTCCCGATACACAGCCCCGGGCTCAGCGTCCGTTGCAACAATCAGCCAACTTAACGCGCCGCGCCATTGGACCGCGAGCAATCGTACCTGCCCGGCACGCGTCCCCTCGGCCCCGCGCGCAGCGTCACTCAGCTCGATTGCCATCGCAGCATCGGCATACGGCACGTTGCAGAACGCGGCGCATGCACGGGTATAGTGTTCCTCCGAAAATCTCTCCCCCGTCAGCAGTGCCTCAACCAACGGGACGCCCCATTGCAGCGCCAGCAGTTCAGCGTCGAGCAGCGCCTCAATATCCGCCGGCGCGTCGCCCAAAAAGGCATAATCGGCAAGCCACGCCGCCGACGGTCCCCGCCAGGGGTCCACAAAGTCCCGCTCACGCACAGCTTGCCCCGCACCCACCCACACACAACCCCAGGTTAAATCAACCCGAAGTGGTATATCAACAAATCTTTCGCGGGATCTGATAGCGCCGGCGCGTCGCCTGCATCGTCTCGGCTCGGATGACACGGCCCTGTCATCCGTGTGTAGTGCGCAAGCGCGACCGTAAGGTCACAAGCATCGGGGCACAGATGGGGCAAAAGATGACAATGCGAACAGCCGTAATCAGCGCCGCAATCACCCTCGCCGCCCTGACAGCCACTTTGTCAGCCGCCTTGGCGCAGACCATTTACCCCCTTGATCGTGCAGAAATTTTGGCCGGATCGCGCTTTGATCTGAAGGTCGAGTTCCCAACGGCCATCGACGAGACAGCGGCCAAAGTCACCATCAATGGCCAGCCTGCCGCCACGGTGATTGGCAAACCAGCCACTTACCTCATCGGCGAAGAGGGCCAACCCCACAACGCCCTGTGGATCAAAGACGCCGAACTCAAAAAACCCGGCAGATACGTCATCGAAGCCAAGGCTGGCGACACGACGGCAAGCGTCACATGGCAGGTCTTCGCCGCGCCCACCAAACGCCGCGCCAAGAACGTGATCCTGTTCGTCGGCGATGGCATGTCCGTCGCCCATCGCACGGCGGCACGCATCCTCTCCAAAGGCATCAAGCAAGGCCACTACGGCGGCGAACTCGCTATGGATGATATGCCCCACATGGCGCTGATCTCCACCGCCGGCACCGACACCATCGTCACCGACAGCGCCAACTCGGCCGCCGCCTACACCACCGGCCACAAATCCTGCAACAACGCGCTTGGCACCTATTGCGCAAACAACAAAGACAATCTCGCCCATCCACGCGTCGAAACACTGACGTCGATTGCCAAGCGCAAGCTGAACCTCGCCGTCGGGATCGTTACCAACACCGAGGTCGAAGACGCCACGCCGGCCAGCATGGTCGCCAACACGCGCCGCCGGCTCGACTATGGCCATATCGTCCGCATGTTCTCCGAGCAGCAACCCGATATCATCATGGGTGGCGGCACACCCTGGTTCCTGCCCAAGTCCGCCGAAGGCTCGCGCCGCGACGACGAGATCGACTACATCCAGAAATTCAAAGATCTCGGCTATACCTTCGTCACCCAAGACACGGATATGAAAGCAGCCGGCGCCAATCCCGATACCCGCAAGATCCTTGGGTTGTTCAACAACAGCCATATCGATGGTGCGCTCGACCGCCGCATTTTGAAAAAAGGTACCGTCACCCGCTATCAGGACCAGCCCGATCTGGTCGACATGATGAAAGTCTCCCTCAACGTGCTCTCGAAAAAGCCGGAGGGCTTCGTGCTGCTGGTCGAAAGCGGCCGCATCGACAAATACAGCCACTCACTTGATTGGGAGCGCGCCGTCTTTGACACCATCATGCTCGACAACGCCGTCAAAGCCGCCAAGGATTGGGCCAAAAAGCGCAAGAATGACACCTTGATCATCGTCGTGCCGGACCACACACATCCCGTGTCAATCATCGGCACCTATGACGACAGCCGCCCCGGCGATCGCCTGCGCGACAAGCTCGGCATCTACACCGAAGCCGGTTTCCCGAACTATCCAGCGCCCGACGCCGACGGGTATCCATCCAAGGTCGATGTCTCCAAGCGCCTTGCCTTCTCCTTCGGCGCCTTCCCGGACCACTGCGCCACCGGCAAACCGTTCATGGATGGCGAGCACAAACCCACCAATGTCAGCCCTGATGGCAAAACCGCCATCGCCAACGAACTCTATTGCGCGCCTGGAACTGCGCGCACGCTCGGCAACCTCCCAGCGACCGCACGCTCCGGCATCCACGCCGGTGACGACGGCATCTTGACGGCCATGGGTCCCGGCGCCGAACGCTTCCGCGGCCACCTCGAGAACACGCGCGTCTTCCGCTATATCACCGAAGCACTTGGACTGGGACGCTAACGCGCCGCCAAATGATGCTCTTTCGCCGCCGTCATCCCGGCCGATGCCGAGCTGACGCGTGGTGCAAAGCTTGGAGTTTGCCTCCACCGGCGAATGCCTTATGTAGGGGACAACTCACAATTGACGCCGAACGAGACACACTGTGCACGACATCAAAGCCATTCGAGACAACCCGCAGACTTTCGACGCCGGCTTGAAGCGGCGCGGGATCGCAGACCAGTATTCGGCCACAGCCCTCATCGCGCTGGACGACCAGCGCCGCGCCATCGTCACCAAACTTAACGACGCCCAGGCGCGCCGCAATGCCGCCTCCAAGGACATCGGCAAAGCCAAAGCGGCGAAAGACGAGGCGACAGCCACCAAACTGATGGCCGAAGTCGCCAGCCTCAAGGACGCCATGGCGCAAGGCGAGCTCGAGCAAACCGCCGTCGATAAGCAGCTTCATGACCTGCTGTCCGGCATTCCCAATATGCCGCTCGCCGACGTGCCCGACGGCGCCGACGAACACGGCAACAAAGAAATCCGCACGTGGGGCGAGCCCACCAAGTTCGCTTTCACCAACAAGCCCAAACAGCATTTCGAGATCGGCGAAGCGCTTGGCATGATGGATTTCGAAAGTGCCGCGAAGGTCTCCGGCGCGCGGTTCGTCTTTCTCAAAGGACCGTTGGCGCGGCTGGAACGCGCATTGGCGCAATTCATGCTGGATACCCAGACGACAGAGTTCGGCTATCTGGAGGTCAACCCGCCGATGCTGGTCAACGACCGGACTATGTTCGGCACCGGCCAGCTACCGAAATTCCGCGATGATCAGTTCATGCCGACGCGCACGTCAGCACGCGACAAGCTGCTCCATGATGCACTGGAATTTGCGCAGCCGCGGGACTTCGAGGATTTGCACAGCAAGACAATTACGCTGCCAGAGATGATCACGCGCGTGCTGGAGCGCGCACCCGCCAAGGAAGATTTTTGGCTCATCCCCACCGCCGAAGTCCCCCTCACCAACCTCGCCCGCGAGCAGATCGTCGACGAGGACAAACTCCCGCAGCGCTATACGGCCTGCACGCCCTGCTTCCGCTCGGAAGCCGGCAGCGCAGGCCGCGACACCCGCGGCATGATCCGCCAGCATCAGTTCACGAAAGTCGAACTAGTTTCGATCACCACACCGGAGACGTCGCTCGCCGAACACGAGCGCATGACGCAAGCCGCCGAAAATATACTGCAAAAGCTCAAGCTGCCCTATCGCACCATGCTGCTCTGCACCGGCGACATGGGCTTTTCGAGCCAGAAGACTTACGACATCGAAGTCTGGCTGCCCGGCCAGGACGCCTATCGCGAAATCTCATCATGCTCGGTGTGCGGTGACTTCCAGGCCCGCCGCATGGACGCCCGTTATCGCAGTAAAGCTGACGGCAAACCGCATTTTGTGCACACGCTCAACGGATCCGGCCTGGCTGTCGGCCGCACTCTGGTGGCGGTGCTCGAAAACTATCAACAGGCCGACGGCTTCGTCACAATCCCCGACGTGTTGCGCCCCTACATGGGCGGCCTGACGACGATTGCGCGTAGTTGACCCTCGTTCGACCGACGCGCAGCACTATGTCAAATGTTCTAGCGAAAGAAAATGTTGCCAGTTGTTCGTCATCCCGGCGAAGGCCGGGACCCACGGCAACCATCAGAAAACTCTCCGACGTGTCGTGGGTGCCGGCCTGCGCCGGCATGACGAACGGGGATGGTTCAGGTAGTTGCCAAGTGATAGCGATGGAGTGTTCTCATGCGCATTCTACTGACCAACGATGATGGCATCGACGCGCCGGGGCTCGAGGTGCTGCACGGCATCGCCAAGCAATTGTCTGACGACATCTGGATCTCCGCGCCGGAAACCAACAAGTCGGGGGCAGGGCATTCGCTGTCGCTCAACGAGCCGTTGCGCATGCGGCAGGTTAGCGAGCGGTCGTTCGCTGTGCGTGGCACGCCAACTGATAGCGTCATCATGGGCGTGCGGCATATCCTCAAGGATATCGGCAAACCCGATCTCATTCTCTCCGGTGTCAATCGCGGCGGCAATCTCGCCGAAGATGTGACTTACTCCGGCACCATCGCCGGCGCCTTTGAAGGCACCGTCATCGGCATTCGCTCGATCGCGATGTCGCAAGCGTTCGGCACGCAGTCGCGCAACAATCTGCAATGGGAAACCGCCGCCACACACGGCGCAGAGATCGTCAAAACGTTGCTCGATCTCGAATGGCCGCCCGGCGTGCTGATGAATGTCAACTTTCCCGATCAAGCGCCCGGCGACGTGAAAGGCATCATGGCGACGCGCCAGGGCAAGCGCGATCTGGGGCTGCTCAGCGTCGATGCCCGTCACGACCCATGGACGACACCATACTACTGGCTGTCGTTCGAGCAGCGCCGCTCTATCACGACCCCCGGCAGCGACCTGTGGGCCATCTACAACGGCTACATTTCAGTGACCGCGCTTTCGATGAACCTCACTGATACAGCGACGAACGATAAAATCGCGGGCGCGTTTACAAAGCCCGCCTGACGCGCAATAAACCTTAACAGCACCAATAGGTTGCGTTCTCAGCAGATTGTGAGATGCTGGTTTCACTCGCGGACCCGGGGTGGGTCTAGAACCGCTTTACTCCCGCGAGCGTGCTGTGAAATGAAATGAATCGTCTCGCCTGCGAGACGGCTGCGTGCATGTCGCGTCCACCGGTGTCGGAGAAGCGGCGCACGCCTCGCGGTGACACCTGATGCCCAGGTGACTGGCAAAGTTGAAATTCACCAGAGAAAAATAATCTCAGCACACAGAGCGCGGCTGCGGCCGTTGGGGTCAAGGATGCGGCGACGCGTATCGTTGGCCTTCCGGTTCGCCCGATCAGCGAACCACGTCGATGCGGACGAAGCCGCGCTCTCCCCGGGATTTTTGCCCGGGATTTTTGGGGGTGATGGGTGCTAAAACGGTAAGGCCGCTGAGGCCCGGGCCGCCAGCAATGTTCAACCACACCGCCGCCGATGGCCAGCCAAAGTCGTCCGTGCGATAGACGCCACCACACGTTAACATCATCAGCCTGGATCAGATCTCAGATGCTGCACACGCCTCGCTCCCGCCGTGGAATGGTCACCTCCCCCCATCACCTCGCCAGCGAAGCCGGTCTGCGTGTTCTCCGCGAGGGCGGCACCGCCATCGAAGCCGCTATCGCCATGGCTGCGGCGTTGCCTGTTGTCTATCCACACATGACCTCGATCGGCGGTGATGGCTTTTGGTTGATCGCCGCGCCGGGTAAAGACGTCGTGGCGATTGACGCCTGCGGCGCCGCCGCCGCAACGGCAACGCCTGAGCTCTACGCCAAGGCCGGCCACAACAGCATTCCCTGGCGGGGACCGCTTGCGGCCAACACCGTCGCCGGCACCATCTCCGGCTGGGGCGAAGCGTTGAAACTCAACGCAGAGCTAGGCGGACAACTGCCGTTATCGCGCCTCATCGAAGATGCGGCATGGCATGCGGAACATGGCTTTGTAGTGACCAAGAGCCAGGCTGAACTGACCGCCGCCAAGCGCGGCGAACTCAAAGATATGCCCGGATTCGCTGCACAATATCTCGTCGACGGCGATGCACCGCGCGAAGGGCAGTTGATGAAATTTCCGGCGTTGGCACGGACGCTCTATCGCTTGGGTACGCATGGCACCGAGGATTTCTATCGCGGCGGGATCGCCCGTGATCTGGCGGCTGAGTTGGCAAAGATCGGCGCGCCGGTAACCGCAGCTGACCTTGAACGCCACAAGGCAGAACGCCGCGCGCCGCTGACGGTCAAAGTGCGGGCAGGCCAGCTCTTCAACTTTCCACCACCGACGCAGGGCCTCGCGTCGTTGATGATCCTCGCGCTGTTTGACCGGATGAAAGTCAAGCAGGCCGACGATTTCAACTATCTGCATCGCATCATTGAAGCGACGAAGCAGGCGTTCATTGTGCGTGATCGCATCGTCGGCGATCCGGGATCGATGACGGAAAACCCCGCTGACTATTTGACCAAAGATGCGCTTGATGCGCTGGCCGCGCACATTGATCAGAAAGCGGCACTGCCGTGGCCAGCACCGATCGACAAGGGCGATACGATCTGGCTCGGTGCCATTGATCAGAACGGGATCGCAGTCAGCTTCATCCAGTCGATTTACTTTGAATACGGCTCTGGCTGCGTATTGCCGCAGACGGGCATCGTCTGGCAAAACCGCGGCGCAAGTTTCCTTTTGAACAAAACTGGTCCGCGCCAACTCGCGCCGGGACGCAAGCCGTTTCACACACTGAACCCCGCGCTTGCGCGTCTGTCTGACGGCCGCGTCATGGTCTACGGCACCATGGGCGGCGAAGGGCAACCACAGACCCAGTCAGCCATCTTCTCGCGCTACGCGATGCTCGGCGTGCCACTGCAAGACGCGATCACGCGGCCGCGTTGGCTGCTCGGCAAAATGTGGGGCGAAGAAACAACATCGCTCAAACTCGAAGGCCGGTTCGATCCCAAGCTGATCAAAAAGCTCGCCAAGGCGGGCCACAACGTGGAGGTTTTACCCGATTTCTCGGTGTCCATGGGACACGCCGGCGCTGTAGTACGGCATGCTGAGGGCATCTTCGAAGGTGCAACTGACCCACGCAGCGACGGCGCAGCGATGGGTTTCTAGGCGACATGTCGATCCACAATCGGCTCGGAACTGAAGCAGATGACATGTATTTGGCTGATGCACTTGTGAGAGTACGCGTCACGTGGCGGCCATGGCGGGATCTCACGCCCGCCAACAGGACACTTCGTGCGCTGCAACGGCGACCATTTCGGGACGCTCATTTCGACATCTGTCGACAACATTGGGGCAGCGCGGATTGAAGGTGCAGCCACTTGGCGGATTGAACGGCGATGGCAATTCGCCTTGCAGGATGATTCGATCCTTGCGTGCTTTGGTCGATGGGTCGGCGCGCGGCGTCGCCGATAGGAGGGCGCGCGTATAAGGATGCCGCGGACGATTGAAGATCGTATCGCGTTCACCAAGCTCGGTGGCGCGGCCGAGATACATCACCATCACCCGGTCCGCGATGTGGCGCACGACCGACAGATCGTGGCTGATGAAGAGATACGCGGTGCCGAACTCTTCCTGCAGTTCGGCGAGCAAATTCAGCACTTGCGCGCGGATCGACACGTCGAGTGCGGAAACGGGTTCGTCCAGCACGAGGATTGGCGGCTTCAGCATGAGCGCGCGTGCGATGGCGATGCGCTGGCGCTGACCACCAGAGAACATGTGCGGGTAACGATCATAGAACTCCGGCCGCAAACCAACGCGCGCCATCATCACACGGGCAGCGTCCGTACGTTCGGACGGACTCAACTTGGTGTGCACGCGCAGCGGCTCTTCAAGCGCGACGCCAATCTTCTGTCTGGGATTGAGCGAGCCATAGGGGTTCTGGAACACCATCTGGATGCGCCGGCGCATGGCATGCGCTTCTTCGCGCGTTGCCTCTGTGACGTCCTTGCCATCAATCAACAGGGTGCCGGATGTCGGTGGTTCGATGAGCGTCACCAGCCGCGCCAACGTCGACTTGCCGGAACCGGATTCGCCGACAACGGCGAGTGTCTTGCCGGCCTCCAGCTGGAACGACACGCCAGCAAGCGCGTGGACGGCACTGGTCTTGGCGAACAGCCCGCGCGCGACATCGTATGTGCGTGCCAAGTTACGGCCTTCGAGAACGACCGTCATGTGATGACCTCCGCAGCTATGAGCGGCACGCCATGCGAGAGCGGCGTGAAACACTTGGCACGCCCGAGATGGGCGGCTGCGCGCGGAGGTTCCTGGATGTGACAGACGTCCTTGGCAAACATGCACCGAGGCGCGAACAGACAACCGCCCGGCCGATCAAACTGTCCGGGCACAACACCTGGAATGGCCGGCAAGCGCCGCGCTGTCGCACGCTCAGGCAAGGCGGCAAGCAGCGCGTGCGTGTAGGGATGGCGCGGGTCGCTGAACAGCGCCGTAGCGCTGTCTACTTCCACTTGCTGCCCGGCATATTGCACACTGACGCGATCAGCCGTCTCCGCCA
Organism: uncultured Alphaproteobacteria bacterium; assembly: GCA_963847145.1. Classification (GTDB taxonomy): domain Bacteria; phylum Pseudomonadota; class Alphaproteobacteria; order Rhizobiales; family Hyphomicrobiaceae; genus JABFRJ01. The sequence goes on along the minus strand of CAWJYN010000003.1, from coordinate 1,529,668 downwards.
CAACGCCCATGTCGTGCGTGATGAGCACGAGGCCGAGACCGGTTTCCTGGCGCAAGCGCACCAGCAGATCGAGGATCTGTGCTTGAATGGTGACGTCGAGTGCCGTCGACGGCTCGTCGGCGATCAGCAGTTTGGGACGGCAGGCGAGCGCCATCGCGATCATGACGCGCTGACACATGCCGCCGGACAGTTGGTGGGGGAACGCGCGCAGCCGGCGCTCGGCATCAGTTATGCCGACTTGCTCCAACAGCTCCATGCAACGCGCCTTGCGGGCGACCTTGTCGAGGTCCGTATGCGACTTGAGTGCTTCGCTGATCTGGAAACCGACGGTGAAGCATGGATTGAGCGACGACATCGGTTCTTGGAAGATCATCGCGATATCCTTGCCGATGATCGCGCGGCGCGCCCGTGGACTAAGTGTCCGCAGATCTTGGCCCATGAAGTTCAACGCGTCCGCTTCAATAGTGGCAGTCCAGGGCAGCAGACCCATCACGGCGAGCATGGCAACGGATTTGCCGGAACCAGATTCCCCGACAATCGCCAGCACTTCGTTGGTGGCAACCGAAAAGCTGACGCGGTCAACCGCGCGAAATGCACCGCCGCGCGTTGCGAACGAGACGGTCAAGTTGCGGATGTCGAGCAGAGGTTCCGTCAAAAGTTCTGGCACAGCTCACGACCTCTGCATCTTGGGATCGAGCGCGTCGCGCAGGCCATCGCCCATGAGATTGATGGAAACGACCGTGATCAGGATCGCGAGGCCGGGCAGCGTCACAATCCAAGGGTTGGAGCGGATGAACTCGCGGGCGTCGGCGAGCATCGTGCCCCATTCGGGCGTGGGCGGTTGCGCACCGAGGCCGAGAAAACCGAGGGCAGCGGCTTCGAGGATGGCTTCGGAGACGCCGAGCGCGGATTGAACAATCAGCGGAGCGAGGCAGTTGGGCAGCACCGTGACGAACATCAGATAAGGCTTCGACACGCCAATCACGCGCGCGCTTGTCACATAGTCTTTGCTCATTTCGGCAAAGGCAGACGCGCGCACGAGACGGACGTAGCGCGGCAGGAACACCACTGTGACAGCGATAATCGTGTTGGTCTGGCTGGGTCCGAGCACGGCGACAATGAGGATGGCGAGCACCAGGCCAGGCACCGACATCAACAGGTCCATGACGCGGGAGATGACCGTATCGATGACCGGATTTGAGAACGCGGATACCAACCCGAGCACTGCGCCAAGCACGAACGAGATGGACATCACCGTCAGACCAATAAAGAGCGAGACGCGGGCACCATGGATCAAGCGCGATAGCATATCGCGACCGAGCCCATCGGTGCCAAGGACAAAGCGCCAGCTCCCGTCAGTATCCCAGACCGGCGGCACCTTCACAAAGTCGCGGTATTGCTCGAGCGGCGGATGCGGTGCCACAAAGTCGGCAAAAATTGCCAACAGCGCGATGACTGTGAGCACCCCAAGACCGAGCACTGCGCCCTTGTTCTCCGAGAACGAGGCCCAGAAAGATGCAAGCGCGCCTGGCGGCATGTGCACCGGTGTGCCCGCTGTAACGATTGGGGCAGCGCCTTCACCAATCCAATTTTCACTGTCCATGGCGGATCCTCGGATTGATGACTCCATAGAGAACATCAACCGCGACGTTGACGAAAATCACAATCGCCGAGATCAACAGCACGCCGCCTTGCAGCGCCGGATAGTCACGCCGCCCGATGCTCTCGATCAGCCATTTGCCGACGCCGGGCCACGAAAAAATCGTTTCTGTCAGTACGGCACCGGCCATCAATCCTCCGACCGACAGCCCGATCACCGTAATCACCGGGATCAGGGCATTGCGCAAGGCGTGCAGTCCGAACACACGCGATGGCGAAAGGCCCTTGGCGCGCGCTGTCCGCACATAGTCTTCACTGAGCACTTCCAGCATCGACGATCGGGTCATACGCGCAATGATGGCGAGCGGGATCGTGCCGAGTACGATGGTCGGCAAAATCAGATGCCGCACCGCATCCCTGAATGCACCGGCCTGGCCCGACCAGACGCTGTCAATCAACATGAAGCCCGTCTTGGCCTCGAAGTAATACTTGATGGGGTCGATGCGAGCACTCGTTGGTGTCCAGCCGAGCCGTGCGCCTATGTACATCTGCAGCAGCAGGCCCCACCAGAAAATCGGCATCGAAAAGCCGGTTACCGACAGGCCCATCAAGGTTTGATCATACCAGCTGCCACGCTTGACGGCTGCGAACGTGCCGGCGGGTACACCGAGCAGTATTGCAAACAACATCGCGCACAACGACAACTCGACCGTCGCCGGAAACAAAGCGGCAAACTCTGTCAGCACTTTTTCATTTGTGACGACAGACGTCCCAAAGTCGCCGTGCAGCAGCGCCCACACGTAGTCCGCGAACTGCTTCCAGACGGGCTGATCGAGACCCAATTCATGGCGGAATTGGGCGAGCCGCTCGGCGCTGATGCCGCGCTCGCCCGTGCGCACTTCGACGGGATCGCCGGGCACCAGACGGATCGCCACGAACGTCAGAAACATCAGCGCGACGAACGTCGGCACCGTCAACGCCAAGCGTTTCAACAGGTAGGGCAGCATTTGGGGTGGCGCTCAACTCATACACGCGCGCACAGCGCAATTGGCTTCAGAGCCCAACAGATACACCAACGGCCAAGCCCTTGTGGCGCCTGGCCGTTGGAACAATTCAAAGTCTTATTTGAGATCGACACCCTTGAAGTGATGGCCGCCAAGCGGGCTTTGCTTGTAGCCGTCGACCTCTTTGCGCATCGCCTCGACGACCACCGAGTGCGCGATCTTGAAATCCGGCGCCTCATCCCTCTCGATGACCTGCATCTTCTTGTAGATCTCGGCGCGAGCAGCTGGATCGGTCAGCTTCTTGGCTTGGTTCAACAGCTCGTCGTAATCCTTGTTGCACCACTTGGTGATGTTCTGTCCGCCAGCGCGAGCACCGGAGCAACCACGCAGAAAGAAGAAGTTGTCGGGATCGCCGTTGTCGCCGGTCCAGCCGAGCTGCGCCGTCATGTGTTCGCCCTGCTGCGCACGCTTGCGGTATTCGCCCCACTCAAAAGTGACGAGCTTGGCTTTGATGCCGATCTTGTCCAGATCCGCCTGCATCATCTCGGCGATGCGCTTTGCGTTCGGGTTATACGGACGCTGCACGGGCATGTACCAGAGATCGATGTCGAGTGGCAGCGTGACGCCGGCTTCCTTCAGCAAAGCCGCCGCCTTCGCCGCATCGAACGGATAATCCTGCACGGCATCATTGTAGCCCCACAGCGTCGGCGGGATCAGGTTTTTGGCTGCGGTCCCAGCGCCGAGATAGACGTCGCGGATGATGGCTGCCTTATCGATGGCCATGCTCAACGCTTGCCGCACGCGCTTGTCGTCGAACGGCTTCCTCTGCGTGTTGAACGCCCAATAGGCGATATTGAGACCCGACTGCTTGGTGGTTTTCAGTGCTGGATCGTTTTCGATTTCCTTGATGTCGGCTGCGCGCGGCAAGAACGCGTAGTGGCACTCGCCCGCCTTGAGCTTCGAGAAGCGCGACGTCGCATCCGGCGTAATGGCATAGACGAGATCATCAACCATCGGCTTGTCCGCGCCCCAGTAGTCTGGGTTCTTCTTAAAGCGGATGACCGCATCTTTTTGGTATGCCACGAAACTGAAGGGTCCAGTGCCGACGGGAAGCTGGTCCATCTGCTCGAGTTTGCCAGCCTTCTGCAGAAAATCTGCGTACTCGGCAGAATGGATGGACGCAAAATCCATCGCAAGGTTAGCCAGGATCGGAGCGTTCGGCTCGTTGAGCGTCATCACGAACGTACTGTCGTCGGTCTTGGTGTAACTCTTGACGATTTTGCCCATGTCCATGTCGGCATAATAGTCGTACTTGCCGCCAGACACCTTGGCATAAGGGTGATCGGCTTTACCCTGCCGCTCGAACGACCAGATCACGTCGTCGGCGGTAAGGTCACGCGTCGGCTTGAAGGTGTTGACGCCGGCATGGAACTTCACGCCCTTACGGAGCTTGAACGTGTAGGCCAAGCCGTCAGCAGACACCGTCCAGCTCTCAGCGAGACCTGGCTCCAGCTCCAACGTGCCGCGCTTGAAATGCACGAGTTGGTCGAAGATCGGCCGCGCCGCATCGAAGCTTGTGCCCGTCGTGTTGATGGCCGGCGTGAAGTTCTCCGGCGAACCCTCCGAGCAATAGACAAGAGTTTTAGCAGCAAGTGGCGAGGCCGTAGCCAAGGCCATAGCGAGTGCAACGCCGGCCAGGCGTCCAAGTGTTCGTTTCATGCTGTCCTCCAAGTCACATCGGCACACCACGGCGACAAGCCGCAGTTTGCACGCATAAGAGCGCGCTTCCCGCGCGTAAGCAATTGCAGAAACCAAAAACGGCGAGTTGAGCCAACACGCAAGCTGTCAAATAGCTTTTTCCGTCGTCGCGTCGAAGAAGCGGAGGCCCGGCGGATCGAGCGCCAGTTTCACCGGCTCGCCGGGCTTCACCCGCACCGTCGGCTCCACGCTGGCCACCATTGCCCCGTCGGCCACCTTGACATCCAGGATCACCTCGGACCCCAGCTGCTCGGACACTTCGACGACCGCAGACAACATATTGTCGGCGTTGTCGGCACCTGTCGCCATATGCAGGCTCTCCGGCCGGATCCCCAGCGTCGCCTCCTTGCCCGCGTGGGCGCCAAGCCGCGCTGCCACCGCATCCGGCACCCGAATGCGCATCGCGGGGTTCACCGCGTAGAGCACGCCACCATCGTTCACCACCTGCACCGTCGTGAAGTTCATCGCCGGCGACCCGATGAAGCCGGCCACGTACTTGTTGGCCGGAGTGTTGTAGAGTTCCAACGGCTCACCCACCTGCTGGATCAAGCCATCCTTCATGACCACCACACGGTCGCCCAAGGTCATCGCCTCGACCTGGTCGTGCGTGACATAGATCGACGTCGTCGACAGCCGTTGATGCAGCTTCTTGATCTCGATCCGCATCTGCACACGCAATTTGGCGTCCAGGTTAGACAATGGCTCGTCGAACAGGAAAACTTGCGGATTGCGCACGATGGCGCGGCCGAGCGCCACGCGCTGCCGCTGCCCGCCCGAAAGCATGCGCGGTTTACGGTTGAGATGATCGGTGATGCCGAGAATGCTCGCCGCATTGTCGACCCGCTTCTTAATCTCGGCCTTGTCGAACTTCCGCATCTTCAGCCCGAACGCCATGTTGTCGTAGACCGACATATGCGGATAGAGCGCGTAGTTCTGGAACACCATCGCGATGTCCCTGTCCATCGGTGGCAGATCGTTGACGACCTGCGGGCCGATCATGATCTGCCCTTCCGTGATCGTCTCGAGCCCAGCGACCATCCGCAAGGTCGTTGTCTTGCCGCAACCCGACGGCCCGACGAGCACAACGAATTCCTTATCTTTGATTTCGAGCGAAACGCCTTTCACAGCGTGAAAGTCGTCGTAGCGCTTGTGGACTTGTTTGATGGTGACGCTGGACATTGAGAGTTTTTCAGGATGTGAGACAGGCAGAACCGCGACTTCAAGACTTCGCTCAACCTTTGACCGCCCCCGTCATTCCAGAGACGTACTGCTCGACAAAGAACGAATAGGCGATCGCAACGGGAATAGAACCCAGCAGTGCGCCGGCCATCAGCGGTCCCCAGAAGAACACGTCGCCGCGCACCAACTCGGAGATCACACCGACAGGCACGGTCTTTTGCTCGGGGCTGGACAGGAACACGAGCGCGTAGATGAACTCGTTCCAACTCAGCGTAAAGGCAAAGATCATTGCCGATAGAATTCCCGGCACAGCCACGGGGATGATAATATAGAGCATCGCCCGCCAGCGGGTCGCGCCGTCAATTCGGGCGCACTCCTCGAGCTCCTTCGGCACAGACTTGAAAAAGCCCATCATCAGCCACGTGCAGAACGGAATCAGGAACGTTGGGTAGGTCAGGATCAGTGACCACGGCGTGTCTCCCAGGCTGTAGGTACGGATAATCTCTGACAGTGGGATGAAGAGAAGCGTCTGCGGCACGAGGTAGGTGACGAAAATCGTCGTCCCCAGCAGCGCCGCGCCCCTGAAGTTCAAGCGCGACAGCGCGTAACCGGCAAGCACGCCACAGACGAGTGAAATGGCCGTCGCGACCACGGCAATGAATGTGGTGTTCCACAGCCATACCGCAAACGTCGTTTCACCGAACAGATATTTGAGATGCGCAGTTGTCGGATTCCACGTCCAAAGCGGTTTATAGTTCGCTCGGTACCACGGGATGTAGAGTTCACCATCTGGGCGGAATGTCGTGATGATCATCCAGTAAAATGGGAACAGCAGAAAGATCAAGAAAATCGCCGTCGGCAGGCGAAAGAAGACCCAGCGGCGCCAGGCTGCACCTTCGATCATCAGCGTGTCTCCACCTTGCGAATGTACATCAGCTGAAAGATGACGATGCCGAACAGCAGTGGGAACATGGCGAGCGACACGGCTGCGCCCTGGCTCAGCAGGCCCGTGCCGACGCCGAGCTGGTAGGCGTAAGTGGCAAACAGATGCGTCGCGTTCGCTGGACCACCACCGGTCATCACGTAAACGATCTGGAAATCGGCGAAGGTCTGGATCACCGAGAACAGCACAATCACCATGGTCACCGGCAGCAGCAGCGGCCAAGTGATGTACCAAAAGCGCTGCAATGGTTTAGCACCATCTATCGCGGCGGCCTCCCCAAGGTCGGGACTGATGGTCTGCAGGCCCGCCATCAGCGAAATGGCAAAGAACGGCACCCCGCGCCAGATGTTGACGATCATGATCGACAGCATGGCCAGATCGCCATCGCCGAGCCAGTTGATCCCTTGCCCGGATGCGATAACCCCCAGCTTGAACAACATCCAGTTCAGCACCGAGAAGGTTGGATCGAACATCCATTTCCAGGCAAAGCACGCGAGCACCGTCGGTACGATGAAAGGCAGCAGAATGAACGCGCGAACGAACCGCTTGAATTTGAAGTCCCGGTTGAGCAACAGCGCGAGCCAAAGACCCAGGATCAGTTTGAACACCGTCGTCACAAACGTATAGAGGAACGTATTGTAGACGACGGAGTGGAAAATCGGATCCTTCAACAAACGTGCGAAGTTCTCAAAGCCAACGAAGTCGCCAGGGACGCCGACCTTTGAATTGGTAACGGCCAGTAAGACTCCACGCATGAACGGGTAGGCGATGAACATCAGCAGCAGCGCGATGGTCGGCAACAGCAGAAGCATCGCGAGGTTACCCTCGTTCTCCAATGGTCGCCATTTCGGCTTCCCAATAATGATGCCGCTGTCGGCACTGGGTACAATTGTCGTCGCCATCAGGTTCAATCCAAACACAGACCCATGACGCTTCGTCCATCGTTTCCGACGGACGGCGCACAGCATATCATGCCCAGTCGAATGAGCCCCCGCTGCCCTGCAAGGCAACGGGGGCACGGCACAAATCACGCGCCGTAGATGGACTTCAGCTGCGCTTCGCACGCCTTGACGGCATCTTCGGCCGACTGGCCTTTGATCGCTGAGGCGAACATATTGCCGATCAGGTACTTCGACAGCACTTCGGCGGCCATGGCATTTGACTCGCCGGGATGGCCAGCCGCCAGGCTGGTTTTACCGATCAAGCCGAACGGCGCCATGACGGGGTTCTGCGTCCAGACCTTGTGCGTCTCCCAGCCATTGGTGGGCGGCGTGTAGAAGCCCTGGCCCGTCTCGAACCACTGCTCATAGTTGGCCTTCGTGTGCATGAAGCGCAGCAGATCCTTGGCCGCCTTCTGGTTTTTCGAGTAGGTTGGAATGACGTGCGACTGCACGAGGTGCAGACCGAATACACCCTTCGGACCAGCCGGCAGGAACGCGTGCCGGATATCGTCTTTGAGTGGCTTGCCGTCGGCCGACTTGTACTGGTCCGGCTTGCGCACGGTCTCGATGTAGATTGAGGCGCCGTTCAGCGTCGACGAGATGGTGCCGGCGAGGAAGGCGCGGTTGTTGGACGAGTCATCCCAGGCCAAACCACCTTCATCCATCGAGTCCTTCCAGAAAGCGGTCATGTACTTGACAGCCTCGACGGTCTCTTTGGAGTTGATGGCGACCTTGCCTTTGTCGTCGACTTCGGCGCCCCCCATCGACCAAAGGAACGGATAGGCAAAGCCCACGGGGTCGCCGAACGACTGGCCGAGCGACTGGCCAATTGGGTAGCCCTTGGCTTTCAGCTTCTTGCCCGCATCGCGGTAGGCGTCCCAGGTCTTGGGGAATTCGGTCAGGCCGATGTCCTTGAACATCGACACGCGCCACGCGTTCAAACCACCGACGAAGTCCATCGGCACCGCGAAGAACTTGCCTTTCGACGAACAGTTGGCGAGCGTCGCTTTGTACCACTCGCCCTGCTCCTTGGCGACTTCAGCTGCGATGTCGGAGACATCGACAAGGCTCGCCTTGTACAACTGCGGATGGTTGTTGGAGAGCATGACGACGTCGGGGCCTGCGCCGGCCTGAATGCCCGACGTGATGCGCGCCTGCAGATCGTTGGCGTTGACGGTTTCGAACTTGACCTTGATGCCCAGCGCTTTTTCAGCCTCGGGAAACAGCTTGGTTTTGAGGAGCGCATCGCAGGCCGGAACGAAGTCATTCCAACGCAGGATGTGTACCTCTGTGGTGCCCTGCGCGATGGCCGGCATCTTGCCGGTCGCCAGTATGGCCGCCATGCCGCCCGTTGCCTTCAAGAACTTACGGCGCGTTGCTTTTGTTTGCGTCACTTTTGTCATATTCGCTCCTCCCATGAAGCATGGTTGATTTACGCAATCCAACTTTCCTTGTGCGCCAGCCAGCTCTCTCGGCTGCTTGTTCTGACACATCATGCCTGCGACACTCAGATGCGCTTACCTGTCTCCTTATCGAACAGATGCACCACATTGGCTTGTGGTTTCAACTTAACCCTCTGGCCCGGCTGGAAGTCGTAACGCTCGCGGAAAATGGCGACGACATCATGGCCAGCCATCTTGGCGACCACTTGAGTCTCTGAACCGGTCGGCTCAATCACGATGACCTCGGCATCGACGCCGTCATCCGCAATCGTAAAATGCTCTGGCCTGACGCCGTAGACAACAGCCCGGCCATCTCCGGTCGCTGGCACCTTACCGACTGGGAGTTTGGCACCCGTTGCCGTTTCGACCACCCCACCGCGCAGTGTGCCCGACAGAAAATTCATCGATGGCGAACCAATAAAGCCCGCCACGAACTGATTTTGCGGATTATCGTAAAGGTCCAAAGGCGCCCCGACCTGCTCGATGTACCCATCGTGCATTACGACGATCTTGTCGGCCATCGTCATAGCCTCGATCTGGTCATGCGTAACGTAGATCGTTGTTGTCTTAAGGCGTTGATGAAGCTCCTTAATTTCGGCACGCATCGCCACCCGCAGCTTCGCGTCCAGGTTCGACAATGGCTCATCGAACAAAAACACTTGCGGATCGCGAACGATGGCGCGGCCCATGGCCACTCGTTGCCGTTGGCCTCCCGACAGCTGACGCGGGTACCGGTCGAGCAAACTGCCCAACCCCAGAATTCCGGCCGCCTTGTCGACTTGCGCTTTGATAGTAGCTTTGTCTGTCCCCTTCAGCTTCAGGGAGAACGCCATATTGTCCGCCACTGTCATGTGCGGATAGAGCGCATAGTTCTGAAACACCATCGCGATGTCGCGCTCTTTCGGATGGATGTTGTTCACCACCCGGTCGCCGATCGACACGGTGCCCCCTGTGATGTTCTCCAGTCCAGCGATCATCCGCAGCAGTGTGGACTTCCCGCAACCAGATGGCCCGACGAGAACAACGAATTCCCCATTCGTGATCGGGACCGAAACACCATGCAAGACTTCTACGGGCCCGTAAGATTTACGGACCTCGCGGATATCAACCGACGCCATTTGTCTCCTTCGGGCCCGAACCTTTCGCCACCAGAAACGTTTCCGGTCGGCAGGCGGTCCCTCGATGAGTGAACTTGCCGCAGGATAACCGCATACCATAGCCGCCGCGGCAAGAGGGAAATGCAACGAAGCTCTGTCTTCGTGGACTGGCCTGGCCACATCGCTTCAGGTACTGCGGCGCACAAAACAATGGAGCCACCATGCAGCCGCGCCTGGACATGATCGATTGGGCTGCAACATCCGACAGCATCGTTGGCTCGTTCGAAGCCATCAGCCGGCGCTTCGAGACGCCTTGCGGTGACGGCGTCATGGTCTGGCGATGCTGGGGTGAATCACGCCCCGGCACACTGCCGCTCGTGCTGCTTCATGGCGGTTCCGGTTCTTGGACCCACTGGATCAAAGTCATTCAGGGCTTGGCTGCCAGGACCCAGGTTTGGACGCCCGACTTGCCAGGGCTTGGCGATAGCGCCATGCCGCACGCGCCCCACACACCCGAAACCGCCAGCATGGCTGTCGCAGACGGAATCCAGCGGCTCATACCGCCCCCTCAAAGACTTCATCTCCTCGGCTTTTCGTTCGGCGCCCACGTCGGCACCTTCACTGCCGCAAAGCTGGGCACTCAACTCGCGACTTTTACGCTTTGCGGCTGCGCGGCCCTCGGCCTGCCGCACAACCGGCTGGACTTCGACCGCGAGCGCTCAACCATGACCGAAGCCGAAAGCAACGCGGTCCGTCGCATCAACCTCGAACGCTTGATGTTCACTGACCCTGCGCGCATCGATGCGCTCGCCATCCACACCCACGCCGCCAACATCCGCCGCGCGCGCTTCAAGTCCCGCGCCTTCGCCAGTACCAACGAGATCCCCGAAAACTTGCCACGCGTGAAGGCACAGCTGCGTGCCATCTGGGGCGCCCAGGACGTCATCGCCACGCCCAGTGTCGAAGCCCGCTATGCGATTCTGCGCCGCGATCACCCCGAACTTGAAACGCGTACCATTCCCGGCGCTGGCCACTGGGTCGCTTATGAGCAGCCAGAGGCGTTCGTCAACGCGGTTCAGGAGTTGTGTCGATAGCTGCCGATCAGCCCGGCGGCAGCGCCAACGTATCGGTGTGGCCAACTTCCGAGCCACGTCGCGCGACCGCCAGCCAAGCATCGATCGTCGTCGCCGATACGCGGCCGGTCTCCCGCACGGCACCCGCGAAACCTGGTACCAACGCGTCTAACAGCGCCTGATCGGACCGCCCGAGCAGCCACGGACTATCACCTTCCACAACCGAATAGCCACATACCCCAAAGGCCTTGGCCAACGCTTTTGGCGCATCTGGCCCAGCAGACAAGCCGAAACCTTTGTCCGTCATCTGATGGGCATGAAAGGCGTCGGCCATGACCGCATCGGCTTCATGCGCTGGTGCCCACTTCTGGATGCCGTTGTAGGTCAGCACGGTGTAGAAAACTGCCCGCCGCGCAGAGACAGCAATGGCAAAGCGGGTGATGAACTCCGCCGAACACAGATCAAACAACGCCGACGCCGTGATCAGATCCGCCTCGCGGCCCAGCGCCAAGTCGAGATCAGTCACAAGATTGGCCTGCCGGAAACCGACGACCAGTGTTTTGCCAGATTTCTTAAGAACCAGCCGTTCACCGTCCGGCGCCACGCTGTCAGCCCAGGCCGTTAGCGTAGTCCGCGCCGCGGCCAGCAATCGTGCATCATAGTCGACAAGCGTCCAGTGCTGCTCCCGCCCCAGCGCCGCGTAGGTCGCGCGGATGTTTGAGCCGGTCCCGCAGCCAAGATCAACAACCCGGATCAGCGGCTTAGCTTGCAGTCTGTCCGCCAGCGCCATTGCCAGAAAACCATCCCGTGAACGATGATCGGAAGCTTCACGCAGCGCCAGCCATTCCGGCGAAAATCCACTCATGACGCAATCCTTCGGCCGACGGCCTTCAGCACCGCTGCAATGCGTTTGGCGGCATCATCCCAGGTTGGCAGCATAAGACCCGCAGACCACGCAGCATCAGACATGGCACACCGCAACTTGGCATCATCGAGCACACGTGCCAGCGCAGCGCTGAACGCGGCCGCATCGCCAGGCGGCACTTTCAATGCAGCCGCGTTGGGCGCCGTCTCAGCTGCAGCGCCGCCGGTAGTACACACGATCGGCAGACCGCGCGCCATCGCCTCACCAAGCACCATCCCGTAGCCCTCGAACAGTGACGGCATCACGAATATATCGGCTGACGCATAAATCTCGTCGAGTTCGCTTTCAGAGCGCGCACCGAGCAGGCGAATGCGCTCACCAAGACCAGCCGCGGCAATCTGCGTCTCCAGCGTTGACAGCAGCTGCCCATCACGGGCCGCGCCGACGATCGACAACGTCCACGGCCGCTCCGCCAGCGGTTCCAGCGCCCGCACCAGCACGTCATAGCCCTTGCGCGGGACAACGGAACCGACAGCCAGTAGGTGCGGTGGGCCGTTGTGCCCATTGATCGAACCTTTGGCGCGTAGCGCACGATCGGTACCCGGTTCAGCAACAAGGATACTGTCGGCATGAACACCGAAATCTTCGGCCAGAATGCGCGCCGTCATGCGGCTCGTCACCACCACATGCCGCGCCCGCGACAGCGCGTTACGTTCGCTCAACAACAGCTGCGCCTGCCGCGCCTCGTCGAGCCCCGCTTCAAGCCCTAGCGGATGATGACACAGCGCCACGATGGGTTGGCGAATGCGGTTGACCAGATCGAACCCCATCGCCCCGTAAGCGAGACCATCAATGAAGAGCACTTGATTGTTGGGTAACGCCGCAATAACCGCCTCGGTCGCGGCGAGATCATCCGGCGTTGGTGACGGATAGCTGCCCGGCACATGCACATGCTGCACGTCAATGCCGTAGGCCGGCAGCCGTGCCAGAATGCGGCGGTCATAGCCATACCCCCCTGTCGGCAATGATAGGTCGCCGGGGATCAAAAAGGCGACGCGAAACTGCACTGGAGTTGCCGTAGCCTCTGGCATCCTTATTTCTCCGCCGTCACGCACCGACGGGACCTTCGAACCAGGCGCGTGCAAGATCGGTCTCGTGCAGCATCACGCGGATTTTGGATAAGCCCTTACCATCAGCGCCCAACGCGCCGCCTTTGGCGGCTTTCACCATCGCGTCAAAGATATGCCGAGCCAGGAATTCTGTGGTTGTCAGCTTACCCTTAAATTCCGGTAGCACATCGAGGTTCTTGTATTTGAGCGACTTTAGCGTTTCGCCAAGCACATCAAGTGCTGCGCCGATATCGACAACGACATTCTGCTTGGTCAACTGCTCGCGGAAAAACGCAACATCCACAATGAAGGTGGCCCCGTGCATACCTTGCGCGGGTCCAAAGAAAGGATCAGGCAGCGAATGACCGATCATGATCCGGTCGCGTACTTCAACAGCGAACATGGGCAGACTCCGCAAGCGTGTGAGTGAAGGCGCGCGACGCGATCGCACGAAATTGTTGCGTTTCGATGTGTGATGTGGCGGACCAACACCCGGATCGTGGCGATCCCGCGGCAATCCCCTCAACGAACGCCATCTTCTATTTCGGGAAAACCGCCAGCACAATCGGCAATCCCCAGGGTCGTTGCCCAAAAAGCTGGCCAAGTGCGCGCAATTGCCCCGCATCTGACGACGTCTCGGAGTTACTGCATACCGTTCGGGCAAAGGTTCCGATCTTGGCCGCCTGACAGGCCGGCGGACCGCCATCGAGGTTCAACGCCCGCGTTAGACCTAATCCAGAGCCAGCCAAGAACGTCGCAAACCGATCCAACGAAAAGCTTCCTGTTTTGGTCGTCCCCACAATGATCCGCCCATTGCTATCCTGCCCAATGAAGCTGCGGTTCGCGAGGCGTGTCGGATCCGAGTTCTGCGCGCGGCTTTTGCCGTCAGCGCCGATAAGAATTGGAAAGCTGACCATCGCTTCGGTCGCGCCCTTGAACGCGTCTTGCCAGCGCCGCTTACCAAGATCGAGCACTTGCGACCCGCTGGACCCAACGACAAACGCCCCGTGCTTCGTGCCGTAAGCCTTCGGCCCCATTGGCTGGCCCCGGGACACAACTGGCGTAGCCGGCTGCCCATCGCGCGCGAAATAACTGCCGTTGATGATCAGCACTGCACCCGTGACCGTCATCCAGTCGCCAAGCTCACGCGCCGCGTCTGGCGCTGCATGCACCTCGAACTTGAACCGCGCCGGATCAATCCGCGCAACAAGAACTTTATCGACCTCGGTGCCGCCGGCCAACACCGCTTGTTCGGCGACCTCGAACCCCCGTGCAGGCGCAGCCCAAGCCAATGGTCCTGGGCTGGCGTCGTTGCCCTGCGCCTGTGCCGGCTCTTGTGATGGGACAAGCGCGCAAAGGACCAGCCAAAGGACTAGACCCGATCGCATATGGCTGCTCCATCGATAATCCACATGCGCATCCTTCAAAAAATCGTTGACACATAGCCCCCAAATTCGCAACCGGCGCGAGGCCGTCATCTATCCGCTGAACCGCCGGTCTCGTCTGCCGCTGGATTGCCGCATCACAACGCTTACAGTAACCACTCCGACTCGGGTCTTGGAACGGGATTTAATGTCACTAGGAAATCTCTTTGGCGACGTTGAGAAGCCTGCGGCGACCGTGCCTGCACCGGCCGACCTGCGTCCGCGCGTGCCTATTCTAATGCCCGTCGCCCTCGACCAGACTTATGACTACCTGCTGCCGCCAGGCACTGAGGCACTGTCTGGTCAGTTCGTCATGGTGCCGTTTGGCGCACAAAGCCGCATCGGCATCGTGTGGCGCAAGGCCATGGGTGTGGCCAAGGCCATCGACCCCAAGAAAATGAAGACCATCGATAGCGTGCTCGATGTGCCAACTCTGCCGGCGCTCTCCCTCGAATTCGCTGAGTGGATCGCGCGCTACACGCTTGCCCCGCTTGGCATGGTCGCTCGTATGATGATGGCGGCGCAGGCGGTGTTCGAACCGAGCAAACCGCGCTACGGCGTCCAGATGGTCCAGGACGGCCATCTCCCGCCGCGCATGACTCCGGCGCGTCTGAAGGCGCTGGAGGTCGCAAGCGATGGGCTTATCCGGGCAAAGTCAGCGCTCGCCGAAGCGGCTGGCTGCACCAGCGGCGTCATTGACGGCCTCGTCGCGGCAGGCGCACTTGTCGAAGTCGCCATCCCCGAGAAGCGCTTTCGCGCTCTCACCCATGACTACATGACAGTCGCCTTCGACGGCGCACAAGCCCAAGCCGTCGACACATTACGCGCCAGCGTCGATGGCGCGACATTCTCCGCTTCACTGCTCGATGGCGTCACCGGATCCGGCAAAACCGAAGTCTATTTCGAAGCCGTCGCCCGCACGTTAGCCGAAGGCCGCCAGTGCGCGATCATGTTGCCGGAAATCGCGCTCACCTCACAGTTCATGGATCGCTTTACCAAGCGCTTCGGCGCACCACCGGCGGAGTGGCATTCCGCCCTCTCGCCCACTGAGCGCGCCCGCGTCTGGCGCGCCGCCGCCTCCGGCGAAGTGCAAGTCGTTGTCGGTGCCCGCTCGGTCCTGTTCCTGCCCTACGCTGACCTTGGCTTAATCGTCGTCGACGAAGAACACGACCAGGGTTTCAAGCAAGATGACCGCGTCCACTATCAAGGACGCGACATGGCGGTGGTGCGCGCGGCTCTTGGGAAAATACCGATCGTGCTGGCGTCGGCGACGCCCTCAATTGAAAGTCATGTCAACGCCCGCACCGGCCGCTATCGTCACGTGCATCTTCCCAGCCGGTTCTCAGGGACAGAGTTGCCGGAGATCACAGCCATCGATCTGCGGACCCAGCAACCCGACAAAGGCCGTTGGCTCGCGCCGCAGATGGTTGAAGCTATTGCTGAGACCCTGCAAAAGGGGCAACAAACCTTGCTCTTTCTCAACCGCCGTGGCTATGCGCCCCTCACACTCTGCCGCAAATGCGGCCACAAGTTCGATTGCCCGCAGTGCACCGCATGGCTCGTTGAGCACCGCTTCCGCAACCGCCTCAACTGCCATCACTGCGGGTTCTCCCTGCCCATCCCGGAACGTTGCCCGCACTGTCAGGAAGAAAAGTCCATGACCGCGTGCGGTCCAGGCGTCGAGCGCATCGCGGAAGAAGTTGCCGAGCGCTTTCCAGACGCCAAGCGCGCACTCATGTCATCGGACCTAATCCCCGGCCTCGTCGAAATGCGCGAGATGATCCATCAGATCGAGCGCGGCGAAATCCAGATCATCATCGGCACCCAGATCGTCGCCAAGGGCCACCACTTCCCCGATCTCTCGACCGTCGGCATTGTCGACGGCGATCTTGGCCTCGCCCAGGGCGCCGACCCGCGCTCCGGCGAACGCACGTTCCAGCTCTTGCATCAAGTCACCGGCCGCGCAGGGCGCAGTTTTGCCAATGGCCGCGGCTTCGTCCAAACCTACAATCCCGAACACCCCGTGATGGACGCCATCATCAAGGGTGACCGCGAGACATTCCTCGAGCGCGAAATCCACATCCGCCAGGCAGGGTTGCTGCCGCCCTATGGCCGTCTCGCCGCACTTGTTGTGTCGGCACGCGATAAGGAAGTGGCCGAACTCGTCGCCCGCGATATTGCCAATCGCGCGCCGGCCGCCGAACGCATCTCCGTCCTTGGCCCCGCCGAAGCCCCGATTGCCGTCGTGCGCGGCCGCTTCCGCTGGCGCCTGCTGGCGAAAGCCCCAAGGGAAGTCGATCTCCAAAGCTACATCCGCCAATGGCTCAGCACGTTACCAAAGCTGCCTAGTGACGTGATGCTCAGCGTCGATATCGATCCCTATAACTTTTTGTGAGTAAAAATGGGGCACCATTACGGATCTCAATGGCGGTCCCCCCTTGAGCCAATCATTGGAACAGCAATGACGGCTGTCGGCATTTTCCTTACCGCCGCACAATTGCCGCAAGAATTCTTTCCATCTCTCGGAACCCGCGCTGTTTGGCGTGATCGAGCGGCGTGCGGCCTTCGCGATCGGGAAGACTGATATTGGCTCCGCCATCGACCAGCGCCTTCAGCGTCGCCTGGTGGCGCGCACCGCCGTCACCGAGGATCACCGCCTCAATGGCCGCGGTCCATCCCAAATTGTTGACGTGATCGAGCGGGGCCTTGGCAGCAATCAGCGCGCGCACAACATCGGCATGACCCAAATGTGCTGCGGCAATCAGCGCGGTGCCCTGGTAAGGTGACGTGATCGCGCGCGGATTGGCACCGAGCGAGATGGCAAGCGCGACCATCACGGCATCGTCCTTCACGGCTGCGATCGTGATTATGTCATAGCGTTGGCTGTCCAGCGCCGTCATGTCCGCACCGGCATGGGCCAGCGCACGGATGAACTCAAAGTGGCCGCCGTGCGCAGCAATGTGCACCGCGGTACGGCCGTGACCATCACGTGCATTGAGATCGACGCGCTGCCCAACGAGATCTCGTAGTGCGGCGAGGTTACCCTCCGACGCCGCCACATGCACACCGCGATAAGCTGCGATCTCAGCCGTACTCGGCGGTGTCTGGGCCTGAGCTGCATGAATTGCTGTCACGCCCAAGGCCGCAACAAGCAGCAAGGACCGCGCAAACCAAAATGGCATGAGGCCACTCCATCTGACTGGAAGACTGCCGCTGTACCGACGTTTCCGCCTAGACCAAGTCAAGACTGTTTGCGTCGATCATGTTCAATGTATCGGCGCGCAAAGGTGCAGCGAGACGAACCAGCGAAACGCTGCCGCGCCATAACCAGGCAGCAAAGCCGCGCTAAGAGCCCGGTAGATTGATCTGGGCACAAAGATGGACCGCGGCACGGCGCGGCAAGGCAGGATCGCTCGATACAGGGCCTATCTCTATCCTCTCAGCCCCGGCGCTTCCTGTCCCGTGCGCGCGACATACTCAGTATAGCCACCACCATACTGGTGAATACCGTCCGGCGTCAGCTCCAGCACGCGGTTCGACAGCGCGGCCAAAAAATGCCGATCGTGGCTGACAAAAAGCATCGTACCTTCAAACTGCGACAACGCTTCGATCAGCATTTCCTTGGTCGCCAGATCTAAGTGGTTGGTCGGCTCGTCGAGCACCAGAAAGTTCGGCGGATCGTATAGCATTTGCGCCATCACCAACCGTGCCTTTTCACCGCCCGACAGCACGCGGCATTTCTTATCCACCTCGTCACCAGAGAAGCCGAAGCACCCGGCCAACGACCGCAGCGAGCCTTGTCCGGCTTGCGGAAAGTTGTCCTCCAGCGACTGAAAAACCGTCCGTTCGCCCTCCAACAGATCCATCGCATGTTGCGCGAAGTAACCCATTTTCACACTGCCACCCACCGCCACCGAACCATCGTCCGGCGGCGTCGCGCCCGCCACCAGTTTCAACAACGTCGATTTGCCCGCCCCATTGATGCCCATGATGCACCAGCGCTCGCGGCGCCGCACGACGAAGTCAAACCCCTCATAGATGCGCCGGCTGCCGTAGCCTTTGTGCACCCGCTTCAAACTCACAACATCTTCGCCCGAGCGCGGCGGCGGCGTGAACTTGAACTGCACCGTCTGCCGTCGCTTCGGCGGCTCGACCTTTTCGATTTTCTCCAACTTTTTCACGCGGCTCTGCACCTGCGCCGCGTGCGAAGCTCGGGCTTTGAAGCGCTCGATGAATTTGATTTCCTTGGCCAGCATCGCCTGCTGCCGCTCAAACTGCGCCTGCTGCTGTTTTTCCGCCAGCGCCCGCTGTTGCTCATAGAATTCGTAGTCACCGGAGTAGGCCGTCAGCGCGCCGCTATCGATCTCCACCACCTTAGTGACGATGCGGTTCATGAAAGCGCGGTCGTGGCTGGTCATCAGCAGCGCGCCCTCATAGCCCTTGAGGAACGACTCCAGCCAGATGAGGCTCTCCAGATCCAAATGGTTGCTCGGCTCGTCGAGCAGCATCGCATCCGGCCGCATCAGCAGAACACGCGCCAACGCCACCCGCATTTTCCAACCGCCCGACAGCTCGCCCACATCGCCGTCCATCATCTCCTGGCTGAACCCAAGCCCCGCCAGCACTTCCCGCGCGCGGCCTTCCAACGCATAACCGTCAAGCTCTTCAAAGCGCCCCTGCACCTCGCCGTACCGCGCAACAATCTCATCCATATCGTCGGCGCGCGCCGGATCTGCCATCGCGGTTTCCAAGTTCTTCAGTTCCGCCGCCATCGCGCTGACCGGACCGACACCATCCATTGTTTCGGCAACAGCACTGCGGCCCGCCATCTCGCCCACATCCTGGCTGAAGTAGCCAATAGTCAGCCGCCGGTCGACGGCCACTTGGCCTTCGTCGGGCTGCTCCTCGCCGATGATCATGCGGAACAGTGTCGTCTTGCCCGACCCGTTGGGGCCGACAAGGCCGACCTTCTCGCCTTTGTTGAGCGCGGCAGACGCCTCAATGAAGAGTATCTGATGCCCATTCTGCTTGCTGATGTTATCGAGATGAATCATTTATACTTGCGCCTCGGGAAGAGTTGCGCCGCCCTTAGGCCATTTGCAACGGTTGCGGAAGTGCGCTCAGAACCGCAGGGCCCATGGCATCCGCGCCGCTCTCAGTCCTCGGCCCGGAATGGCCGCGCCAGCAACCCAGCCATCGCCGCATCAACGGTCGTGGCGCCTATGCAGATCGCATGCACCGCCTCTGCAATCGGCATCTCCAACGCGTGGCTCCGCGCCAGCGCCACCACCGCTGCAGCCGTCGCCACACCTTCCGACACGCTGCGTCGCGCTCCCAGTATCTCCGTCAGCGTCCGCCCTTCGCCGAGCCCACGCCCCAGGCTCATGTTACGCGATTGCGCGCTCCCGCACGTCAGCAGCAGATCACCGAGCCCCGACAGGCCCAGCAGCGTCGCCGGCTTCGCGCCCAATGCAGCCCCGAACCGGCGCAGCTCAGCAAACCCACGCGTCACCAGGGCGGCATGCGCGCTCGCACCCAGTTTTTTTCCGTCGGCGATCCCTGCCGCAATCGCCAGCACATTTTTTACCGACCCGCCGAGTTCGACACCGGCCACATCGTCCGTCCAATAGATGCGGAAATTGCGATACCCGATGGTCGCCGCCAAAGCCGCACCCAGCGCCTCGTCCGCACACGCCAGCGTCACTGCTGTCGGCAACCCGCGCACTACGTCGCCGGCAAACCCAGGCCCCGACAGGACCGCCAACGTCGTACCCGGCAACGCCGCCTCCAGCACCGCACTCAGCCGCCGCCCGGTCGCCTGCTCTATGCCCTTGGCGCAGATCACCACCGGTACGCCAGCGCGCAGATGCAGCTTCAGTGCCCACGCTATCGTCGCCGTCACCTGCGCCGGCGTCACCAGCAGCACCAGATCAGCACTGGCCGCCCGCGCCAGGTCTGTCGTCGCCTCCAAAGCTGCATCCAGCGGCACACCCGGCAGGTACACGCGGTTCTCGCGGTGGTTGGCAATGTCAGCAACCACCGCCGCATCCCGGGCCCACAGCGTCACGTCACGCCCCGCCAACCGCAGTGTCTGCGCCAGCGCCGTACCCCACGCGCCGCCGCCGATCACGCCAATGCGCGCGAATGACACACGCCTGCTCAATTCATTCATCCTGCATCACCAAAGTCGATTGCGCCCAAGTGTAGGCCTGCCTTGTGTAGACCTGCCATTGCATCCTTGCGTGCGCGGATGATACGGAAAACGCAACGCTTGTTGGAGCTTTTCGTGATGCCTATCCGTCGCGCCCGTGCCGCCGCTTGCCTGCTTGTGGCACTATCGGCGGCTGTTCTCCATCCGCACTTGACGCACGGGCAGGAGACGCCAATGGAAATCTTCGACGCCCATTTGCACTATAACTGGGAGCCGAAACCCTACTATCAAATGGACGAGGTTTTGGCCCTCTTCAAGCGTCATCGTGTCACCGGTATTCTCGCCACCAGCCGCCCCAACATTGGCACCCAGGCGCTGATTGATGCCAAAGCCAACGACCTCTGGGTTGTCCCCTTCATTCGTCCCTATCGCGTGCGCGCCGATATCGCCAGTTGGATGGGCGACCCAAAGATCTTTGACCTCGTGCAAGAAGAATACGCCCGCGGCGGTTACAAGGGCATCGGCGAGTTCCATCTCGCCGGTCGCGCAGCCGCCAACGAGTGGGTCAAACGCACGGTCGACTTTGCTGTCGACAAAGGCTTGTTTCTGCATTGTCACTGCGATGCCGAAGCCCTCGAAATCTTGTTCACGCACAATAGCCGCGCGCGCATCATCTGGGCCCATACCGGCTTCTCGCTCGAACCCGAGCGCGTTGGCACGTTGCTGGAAAAATACGCGGAACTGTGGGGCGAACTGTCTTATCGCGGCGGCATCACAGACGGCGGCGGCAAATTGACGGACATCTGGCGCACTCTGTTCCTGCGTCATGCGGACCGCTTCCTCCTTGGCTCCGACACCTGGATCAACGAGCGGTGGGCCAGCTATGGCGAGATCATCACTCAATATCGCAGCTGGCTTGCGCAGCTCCCACCTGCGACCGCGCAGAAGATCGCCAACGGCAATGCCCGCCGCCTGCTCGGTGGCTGACTCAACCGCGCAGGAGGGCCGGCGCAAACTCTGCGAGCGGCGGCCCAAAGCCGTAGCCCAGATCATCGGCCGCTTGCCCAAATTCCATCCAGAACAACGCGAACTCGATGGGCCCAAAACCCAGCGACGACGAAGTCTCCCAATGCGACCAGCGCTCCCGCGGCGTGCCCGCCAGCGTGATATGAAAGAAATGCCGGATGTGCTTGTGCGCCATGTCGTTGTGCTCAAACACATAGTCGCGCGTGGCCAACAGCCTCATTGTCGCAACGTCTTCGAGGCCGGTTTCCTCTGCCAATTCCCGTCGTGCAGCGGCCTCAATACTCTCACCATCCTCCACCGTGCCGCCCGGCACTTGCAGCTTAATGTGCGGGTAGGCCGGTTCCAGAAAAACCAGCACCTTATCCTCATGTGTCACAAACAAAACGACCTTGGTCGCAAACTGCGGGATCTCCAACGGCACGATCATCAAGCCTTCGCCCCCAGACGCCCCGCACCCAAAACCGCAACAGCAGCCGCATCCAGCGGCCACCGCGCCCGCGGCACTATGCCGGGTTTGTCGATCATGCGACGCGCCAGCCGTTCCGCACCAGTCCACGCAATCATCGCGCCGTTGTCGCCGCACAACGCAATCGGCGGCACGTGCAATGAATACCCAGCGCGCTTAGTCAGCCCATCCAACCGGATGCGCAACGCCTGGTTCGCCGCCACACCGCCAGCCACCACCAGCCGTCGCGGCGCACCTGCACCCAGCGCCGCTTCCGAAATCGCCAACGCTGTCTCAATCCGGTTCTCGACGCTTGCCGCCACTGCCAGCTGGAAGTCAGCACACAAATCAGCAATGTCCTGCTCACTAACCGGCGCCGCTGCTTCAGCCGCCAGCCGGATCGCGTTCTTCAAACCGGAAAACGAAAAGTTCGGCTCTGGCCGCCCATACATCGGCCGCGGCAGATCGAACCGGCCTGGCTTGCCACGCGCCGCAGCTTGTTCAACGGCAGGCCCGCCCGGCGCACCAAGGCCCAGCAACTTTGCTGTTTTGTCGAACGCCTCGCCCAGCGCATCATCAATCGTCGAACCGAGCCGCACATAGTGGCCCACGTCCTTCACCGCGAGCAGCTGTGTATGCCCGCCCGACACCAGCAGCAAAAGATACGGCGGCGACAGTCCCTCCGTCAGCCCCACCGTCAGCGCGTGCGCCTCCAGATGATTGACCGCCACTAGCGGCAAGCCATGTACGCGCGCGATGGTCTCAGCCGTGATGACACCCACCATCAACCCACCAATCAAACCAGGTCCAGCTGTAACCGCAATCCCATCAAGGTCCGCGAAGCCGGCACCGGCGCCGTTCATCGCGCCGGCAATAATCTCGTCCAGGCATTCGACGTGCGCGCGGGCTGCGAGTTCCGGCACGACGCCACCGAACGGCCGGTGCTGCTCCCACTGAGCACGCACGACATTGGAAACGATACGGCCGCGGCCAGCGCTATCGCGCACAACCACGGCCGCAGCTGTTTCATCACAGCTCGTCTCGATCCCCAAAACAGTCAGATCGCCAGCGGAGCTCATGTCAGGATAACCGCCCGAAAAGGCAGGTCCGCTCCATCAGCCAACGATTTCGTCGAGGCGGAAGTTCAACGCAATCTCACGCTCGGCGGCAGCGGGGCTGTCAGAGCCGTGCGAAGAGTTCTCGCCTTTCGATACCGCAAACAGCTTCCGGATGGTCCCGTCTTTGGCTTCCTTCGGATCCGTCGCGCCCATCACATCGCGATACTTGGCGATCGCCCCTTCACCAGACAATACCTGCAGCACAATCGGACCCGACGTCATGAACGTGCAAAGCTCGCCAAAGAACGGCCGCGCCTTGTGCTCTTCGTAGAACTTCTCGGCCTGCGCACGGGTCCAGCGCACTCGCTTCTGCGCGATGATTGAAAGACCTGCCTTCTCGATGACGGCATTGATCGCGCCCGTCATATTGCGGCGTGTAGCGTCAGGCTTGATAATGGAAAACGTGTGCTCGATCGCCATGGGTGGCTCTCCGGATGGTTGTCGGTGTCTGAAGTTGCGCGCTCTTAGCAGGGGCGCAACAGGGGGGCAAGGCGGCCCCGCGCGGCCTGACAGCGCCAACCCTACCCCAGCTCTGCCAGCAGGCACTTCAAGATGCCGTAGTCATACTTGCCCTCAAGCGCGGCGTGCGCAGGGCCAAGCTTCCCAGTTTCCAGGGTCTGACACTGCTCAAACGCCGCGGTGATTTCATCGATATCGGCGGCATCCAGCAGCAGCACGTCTTTGGCATCAACCAGGCTCGCCGCAATAGCGTCGGCAAAATGCCCATAAACGGTGCTTAACTCCAATCCACGCGCCGCCGCGATCTCGTCCGCGCTTTTACCGGCCAGATGCTGCGCCAACGTAACATTCACCGTCGCCGACAGCCGGTTAATCAGGATGGGATGTGCCTTGAATTGCCCGATGACCTCCAACAGGGCAGCGCCATACCGCGCAATCTTCCGATCACCCAGACCAGAGATATCGTGCAACTCCGTCTCGCTCGCCGGTCGTTTCTGCGCAAGTTCCACCAGCGTCCGATCATGGCAGATCACATAAGGCGGCAAGCCAGCATCGGCTGCCAGCTTCTGGCGCAACACTTTCAGCGCCGCATAGAGACCCTCACTACCTTCTGACAACGACGACGCACCAGATGCCTTGTCGCGCGCCGCCTTCCCGCGCTCGGCCTTCGCCGTTGCCACAACTTCGCGCATGAGGAATTGCTCTTCACCACGCAACAGCGGCCGCGCCCGGTCGGTCAGCGTCAGCGACCCATGGCCCTCTTCATCTGTCGCCACATAACCGGACGCCATCAGTTGCCTGAATAATCCGCGCCAGGTGTCAGGCTTCAAATCCTTGCCGGTGCCAAAAACATTCAACTTGTCATGTGCATTTTTCAGAATGCGCGGATCGGCCTTGCCCGCCAGTACATCGACCAGATAGCCGACCCCGAATCGCTGCCCGGTCCTATAGATGGCAGACAATGCCTTTTGCGCAGCAATTGTCCCATCAAACGTCCGCGGTGGCGTCAGACAGGTATCGCAATTGCCGCAGCCGCCAGCGTGCGTTTCGTCGAAATACGCCAGCAACCGCTGCCGCCGGCAGCTCGGTGTCTCTGTAAGGCCAATCAACGCATCGAGCTTTTGCCGTTGCATCTGCTTGTGCGCGTCAGAGCCCTCACCCTGCGCAATCCATTGCCGCTGCGTGATGATATCCTGAATGCCATAACACATCCATGCATTCGCCGGCTCGCCATCGCGGCCAGCGCGGCCGGTCTCTTGGTAGTAGCTCTCAATCGACTTCGGCAGATTGAGATGTGCAACAAACCGCACATCGGGCTTGTCGATCCCCATGCCAAACGCGATCGTCGCGCAGATGACCAGCCCGTCGTCCTTGAGAAACTTCTCTTGCGTTGACCGGCGCGTCTCTGGCGGCAACCCTGCGTGATATGCCAGCGCACGGCGGCCCTTCGACGTCAGCCACGCCGCCGTCTCCTCGACGTTTTTGCGCGACAGGCAGTAGACGATCCCCGCCTCGTCTTTGTGCTCCGCCTCGATAAAGTGCAGTAACCGCTCTCGCCCGGCCAGCGAACCCTGCTCGCTGATCGTGTAGCGAATGTTGGGCCGGTCAAACGAGGCCACGAACCGCTCGGCATTTTCCAGCCGCAACTCAGCAACTATCTCTTCACGCGTCCGTTGATCGGCTGTCGCCGTCAATGCAATGCGCGGCACCGATGGAAACCGCTCCGGCAGAATACGCAGTTGGCGATACTCTGGCCGGAAATCATGCCCCCATTGGGCCACGCAGTGCGCCTCGTCGATAGCAAACACCGAGAGATCGGCGCGCTCCAGCAGCAACAACGTGCGTTCCTGCACCAAACGCTCAGGCGCCACATACAGCACGTCCAGTTTGCCGTTCGTCAGTGCCGCCTCAACCTCCTGCACCTCACCCCACGACAGCGTCGAATTGAGAAAGGCCGCGCGAACACCGGCCTCCTTCAGCGCGTTGACCTGGTCCTGCATCAGCGCAATCAGCGGTGATACGACAACGCCCGTACCGCGGCGCACCAGCGCCGGGATCTGGTAGCACAGTGACTTGCCACCGCCCGTCGGCATCAGCGCCAGCACGTCTCGGCCGTCGATCAGTGCACTGATAATAGCCTGCTGATGTAAACGGAACGACTTGTAACCGAACGTTTTTTCCAGAACCGCCTGTGCATCGTCCATCGTTGGCCCCGCTCCCTCAAGCGTGTCCGGCTGGCTCTTCACTGCCAGGTGCGATTGCATCGTGACCCTTTTCGCGCCCCACGTCCATCGAGCAGCGTTGATTGACAAGCCTCAACCCATAGATCGATTCGACACCCACCGGCACGTTTGGCGCGATCTCATCCCCAGGCCATCGTCAGTCAGGCCGTCGCGCCGGCACCCGACCACGCAGTGGCCATAAAGCCGTACGCGGTGTATGCGTAGAGGCGAGACGAAGGAGCGGCAGTTCGAAAATGGACGGCGCTCTGGTTACGTACCCGGCACAATGCCTGTTCCAATAAAGGGTGTCCCATGCGACGATTGATCGGTTTGCTGATCCTTGCTGCTCTCGGCTTCTACGTCGCGTGGCCCGCATGGTCCGGATATCGCATCGCCCAGGCACTGAGCGCTAAGGATGCCGCTGCCCTCGACGGCAAGATCGATTTTCCGTCGGTTCGCGAGAGCTTGCGGCCGGTCGTGAGTGCTGAAATGGGCAAGCGCATTGATCAAGAGCTGCGCGGCCTGGGTCCGCTCGCACAAACCATGGGCAGCGACGTGAAAGCACAGATGCAGGGCAAACTTGTTGATCAAATCCTTGCCGCTGTGGTCACCCCGAGCAACGTCATTCGCATTGCGCACGAGGGCGGCAATGTATCAGCCGCCGTTGAAAAAATTCTCGGCGAAGCTGCCGGCCAGATCGGCGCAATGACAGGCAGTGGCGGGGCTGGGAACCCTGCAGGGGCTGGTAGCGGTGGCGGCGGCATGGGCGGCATTCTGGGTCAGGTTCTTGGTAGCGCCACCGGTGGTGCCACGTCGGGCGCTGGCCCGGACCTCGCCGGAGTCCTTGGCAAGGCCCTCGGCGGCATAAAGAAATCTGGCGAAGCAGCACCCAGCGCACCGGACACCAAATCCGGCCCCGCGCCTGCCAATCGCAGCTTCGGCCTGGGCAACCTAAAAGCCTTCGGCTTCGATGGCCCGCTGAGCTTCTATGCGTCTGTCGCAAGAGATGCGGCCCAACCCAAGGCCGATGGCACTGTCGCGATGTCGTTCACCGGCGGCGATTGGAAACTGACGCGAGTGATCCCCAACCTCTGAACGCGATCAGGTCGCTAGCTCCGGATGCACCTTGAAGGCTGGCCGCAACTGACCAGCCCATACTTCTGGCACCAGCAGCTTGCGCTTCGCAGCGATCCCAATGACCAGCAAGCCCGGCCAAGCCAGATAGGCGAGAATCTCCAGATTTTCGCCAAACGAGTTGAACAACAGCACCAGCACCATACCTAAAGCCGCACGCGCAACGGCGTCACGCTGCGCCTTCGCCAGCATCTCAAAGAAGCTCCACGCCAGCGGCAACGCCAGCGCCGCAAACCCGACCGCACCCTTCACGAACAGCAATCCGTGCCAGGTGTGATGCGACCCGATCGGCATGAATTCCACCAAATGCGAACCGCGCTCCACAATACCATGGCCAAAAATCGGCGCTTCGGTCTCCCAGCGGCGGTAGGCAATGCGCGCCAACGCAGAACGCACCCGTGAAGAATCCGCCCGCGCACCCATGAAAGCCTGGATCGCATCATCGATGGCGTCTTTGACCTGGGTCAGCAGCAGCAACCCGACGGTTGCAAGACATGCAGCAATTGCTGCCGGCCATGCGCGCAGCAGGCTAGACGCCAATGGCAGTCCGATCAGCAGCAACGGCACCGCGATCAGCGATAGGCGTGACTGCGAAAACCCACAAACAACGAGCGCCGATGCGACGCCGATAATGCGCCACCGCCAACGCGTATCAAAGATCCCGCAGACCAGCCCAATGTGCGCGCAGAATGCGGCTGCCGGCGACCACGGCGCGAAATAGAACAAGCGAAAGCCCAACGCGCCTGGATCCCAGGCATGCGTGATAACCGAAAAGAACGCGGGCCCCGGGCCGCCAAGATAAGCCAACGGCGACACGTAAAGCGTATCGGGCACACCCGCGAGCGCGCAGACCACGAACACAGGCGTTAAGAGCAGGCACTGCGCCGCAAGGATGTTGTTGGCGCGAAAGATCACAATTGGCTTGATCCGCAGTTCCGCCCCCGCAAAGACAAAAGCGGCCATCAGCCCCCAGCCTTTGATCCAGCCAAATAACGACTTGATGAACTGGCCCGCCTCGTGATCGAAGTCGATGTGCGCAGCGACGAGTGCGACCAGCATCGCAAACATGCCGATCAGCCACGCCATGACCCCCCATGGCAGCGGCTGCGGCTCATGTCCGCCATCAGCAAGCAGCCCGACGCGTCGCCCCACAGCGATGCCAACCAGCACCCACCCGAGGATCGGGAAAAGGTGATAGAGTCCCCCGATGAGCCATAGCCCCCAGGTGCCGACAATCATCCAGAAAACGAGTCGTTCTTCCGGCGTGTCGAGCGATGGTGTGACTGCAACCATGCGAGCATCCAGGCGAGACAGGCAAAAAAGCTTCCGCTGATCCCACCGAGCGCCGCATAGAGCGGTCGCGGTTGGGCAGCGGCATCGGCGATATCCGGAGGAGCAACGACCTGCACGATCGGATAGCTGCCGTAAATGTCGGACTTGGAGCTGTCGAGCCGCGCCATCGCTGAGCTCAAGACAGCATCGGCAACCAGCTGCTCCTTTTTCAATTCTTCCAACCGCGCTGCAATCGGGCTCAGCCGTGCGACGTCCGCCTCAATTTTCAGTCGCTCAGCGTTCAGCGACGATAGCTCCCGCCGCCGCCCTTCAAGCACCGAATCATTGCGCACAAGTGTTGCGAAGAGATCTGAGCGTGCCGAGTTGTTCACTACCGTCGCCAGCCGCTCGGCGTGAATCGGTGCGCGATCGCCCGGGGCAAGTCCTGCAACGACGGCCCTCAAACGCAAAAGAGCCGCATCACGGCGGTTGAGTGTGGCGAGTTGCTGCGGATGCCGCTCGCCGAACCTTTCATCGTCAGCCGCAAACAGCGTCGCCGCATCGGCGTACTCTTGCAGAACCTTCTGCAATCCAGGATCACCAGCCAAACGCAAGGCCTGCCCCGCCTCGACGGCCGTTGTCCCGAGTTGCGACGCCAGCCGCGCCTGCTCGTCGGCCGCTTTGTCGACCTCGCTCCCAAGATCAAGAATGCGGCGGCGCAAACTGGTCAAACCCGTCACCATCTCCGCGAACTGATTAGCCGATATCAATCCGGCATCGACCTGCGCGTGGACGATGTTCTCACGGGTGACTTTTGAGCGTTGCTGGTGGTCGATAAGGTTGTGCCGGATCGCGGCCGTACGCTTGTCGAGTTCGTCGTTCCGCAGCCGCTCGAGCTCGCTGTGAAAAGCCGCGATCAGCGCATCACTGCGCCGCTTGGCCTCGTCTGGTGAACGCGCCGTCATTTCAAACAGCATCAGCGCGGTTTCATCGACCAGCTTGACGCGAGGGCGACCGTATTCAAGCAGCGTCAACCCAAGCGATTGCGCCGCCGCTGACCGCACCTTTTCACCGTCCGCAATTTCCTTGTAGACGACCTTCGGTGACAGCGCCGCGCTTGAGAACGGCGAACTTGGCGTCGAGTTTGTTTGGCCGATACTTTCGAGCGAAACGCTGACGCTACTCGTCGCGCCGGGCAAGTTGAGCGTCCAGCGGCTGACGTAGGTCCGCGGCGTAAAAGCAAGGTAGGTCAGCACAAACACCCAGATGCAGACCACCGACAACACCGCGCCGCGGATATAGGGCCACGCGACATCGCTCTTACGCCGCAGACGTGGCGGCGCCGCCGCGTCCGCATTGGAAGCGCGCATGTTCAAATGGATGTCACTGGCCTCGGCCATCGAGCGATGTGCAACCTATTGCTACATACAAAATCTGACGGTTGACCATCGCCCATGTCTCCTTATTTTCTATTACGTTTGGTGCCAAAACGGCTCGCCACTGGCGGTGGTGGCGGCACAAATGATTTACCTCCGACGCGCGAAGTTTGGCCCACCGGCCGTTGCCGTCATGGTTGTGCAATGCCCCAAGGCCATCCCACAGACCGCTACGCTGGCCGGGCCAGGCGGCCCAGGCGCTGGCCCAGTTCCAATTTGAAGCGCGGCCACCAGAAATCCCCCAGCGGCGAAAATTTGACAGGGGTCCCCGCTGCGTAGACATGGCAATTGCGGACCGGTGTAACGTATTGCCGCCAATCTGCACTGCCCACATGTGCAAACGACGCATTGGCGGCGCGGATCGCAATGCGCGCATTCACCTGTTGGATATCCCGATTCTGATAGTGCCGGTTAAAGATCGTCCGCGAAGCCACGCGCCCCTTCGAAAGGTTCTGAGGAAACTGCGGATTGAGCTCAACATCCCATAGCGTTGCCGGATCGTTGCGGAACAACCGGTATTCGCGCCAGTTGACCCGGTAGTGCCGGCGGCGCTGCTCGATCGGCAAGCCGCGGTCGTCCGCACCGCGCTCAATGGCCGCCACATCGAGATCGGTCAGCTCGAACGTCATCTGATAAGCGCGCACGAAATCGGCGGCTTCCGCATTGGCAACCTGCATCACTGGTTGTGGATGTTCGTTCAAAAACTCGTCCGCATCCAGCCGCAGCCACCAATCCGAAGCCGTCAGTTCGCCATGAAACGCATTGTAGGCAATCGCGCGGAGACGGTCGTGAAACGGCACCGTGAGCCTGCAATGGGCGACGATACGGCCGGGGTGGCGCGCAGCCATGGCCTGCATGATCTCCCACGTGCCGTCCGTGGAATTGTTGTCCATGAGAATAATCTTGTCACAGTGTCCAAGCGCGTGCGTCAGGCACTGCTCGATCACATCAGCCTCATCGCGGGCAATCAGCAAGCCGTAGAGTTGAGGCATCGAAGACATCCTAGGAAGCGGGCAAGCAACCGTGGCACTGAGCCGTTAGCAACCCGTTAAACAAGGCGTCTGATTGCGCGCCGCGCTAAAACCGCAAAGGCCAGTTGCGACAACCCATTGACCAGCGCCAGAGCCGCCACGCCGGTTTCCAGCCCCAGCTGCAACCCCATGCCCAGCGCCATCAGGCTGATCGCCGTAATCACAACGACTCCGCCGAATTCGAATCGCGTCTCCCCGGCTGCCCGCAGCGCTTGCGCACCAGCATCGGCGAACACCTTGCACGCCGCCGCAATACACAGAACGCCGGCCATCCAGGCCACGTTTGTCCATCGCGCGCCAAACAACAGTGGCACATACACCGGCGTAAAACAGGCTTGCAGCAACACCACGCCCGCGATCGGCACAGCCTTCTGCTTCAGGCTCGTGTCGAGGCGGACCAGCAATGTGCGTGGCGCCGCGCCAACCGCCGCAAAAAATGGATACAGCGAGTTGGACAGTGCTGTCGTCAGCGCATGCGATAGACCGGCCCCAGCATTCGAAATGAAGAAATAAATCCCAAGCGCCTCGACGCCCAGCATCGCACCGACAAGAATTCGATCGAATTGCATGCGCGACGTGGACATCAACTCTGCCAACAGAACCGGCCATGCAAAACGGAGTATGCCCAACGCCGCAACCGGTTCAGCGGTTCGATCCGGCGTCCACGCCCGTGCCCGCCGCATCCCAATCAACCAGATCGGGCTGGTGAGAACCTTGGGCAGCACGATGGCCCACGGTCCATATCCCGCCAACGCCAGCGCAATCGTCAAAACATTGTCTGCGACTGCCTGCGCTGTCGCCACCGCTGCGATAGCACCGTGCCGAGCCTCCCGCTGCAGCAGATAATTCTGGATAAGTCCCGCTGGCATCATCAGATAGACACCCGCCAGCGCTAGGATCATCAATCCCACATCCGCGCGGCCAGTCCATGCATATGCAGCCCCAGCAATAGCTGCTTGAAACACCGCAAGCCCGATGCAGATGGCCCAGCCGAGCCGGTGTGCAGCAACGCAAGTCCCGGCTAACTGCTCATCGAAAGCGCGCACAACAGCCTGACCGATACCGGCATTCGCTACGATGCGGACAATCTCAAAAACCGTGATCGCAATTGCCGCGATACCGAGATCAATCGGGGTCAAAGTCCGCGCAATCATTACCGTTGTCGCAATACGGGTCGCCCGCTGCGCAAACTCGCTCAAGCCGTAATAGGCGATAGAGCGCCACAATCCGTCGCGCGGCGTCGCCTGCCGTTCAATCGATGAGGCATTGCTCGTCATGGCCGCGCTCTATGCCGTCAACGGCTGGCGTTGATAGGCCGTACGCTGCAACAGTGATAGGAGATGCTCTGTGACAGCACTAGGAAGCGCCGCACGCGTGAGCGCTCCTCCATAAGTCACGGCAGTGCGCACTGGCTCATGGATGAGCATCGCCGGGCCCAGCCGCAGACCCTCATGCATCAGGCGCAATGCCCTCCGGCCATCACCGCTCTTTACGGCCCGCCGCGCCAAGTAGCGCAGCTGAAATGCTTCTGCCAGGTCACCATGCTTGGCCTCGAGGTGTGGCGCATAGCCTTTGACCTTCGAGCGAAAGCGGCGCCACGTTTCAAGCTGCTTGCTGGTATTGGCTGAAAGCCCGGCCGTATTGACCCGATAGTCCGTCAGCACAAACGGCACCAGCGCGAGGTGCCAATGCGTCGTTGCTGCGATGCGTGTCCAGCACTCGATGTCTTCCGACTGGCGAAAGCTCTCATCAAACCAGCACGTCCGCTGCAAGGCATCGTCCCAGAACGCAATCGCATCCAAGGCAGCGCGACGCAGCACGGGCGCCGAGCCATTGCCGACCGGATTTCGGCAGAACACGTCTGCGGAGCCAGCCGTGCGCCGTTGCGGCCACTGCGTCATTCCGAGATCCTCGCCGGTGTCACCAACCAGGCGGGATGCCGAATAGCTCAGACCGACGTCCGGTCGCGCATCCAACAAAGCCACGTGGCGCGCAAGTTTGTCGCGATGCCAACAGTCATCCGCATCCAGCAAGGCAATGTAGGCGCCACGCGCCTCGCGAATGCCGGTGTTGCGCGCGCCCGCAAGCCCACGATTGCTCTGCATCACCACGCGAACGCGGTCATCACCTGTCCCGCGCGCGATCTCGGGTCCTGTGTCACGGCTGCCATCATCGACCACGATCACTTCAAAATCGTCAAACGACTGCGCCAAGACGGACGCTAGCGTCTCCGCGATATAGCGCTCTGTCTGATAGAGCGGGACCACAACACTGACGCGCGGGCTGCCCATAGGATTAGGCCTCTACCGGTGCCGAGCGCAGGCTCTGCAAGAGGGGGCGCAGAACTGCGCGCGGCAGCAGCGCCGCAATAAGCGTCGCCAACGTCGCGCGCGGCTGGCGAAGTGCCAGGCTCGGCGCCGTTGCCAGCGCCCGCATGACGTAACCCTTGGCCACCGCCGGCGGTAATTCGAGCCGGATGGCACGCCGGGCAAGATAATGCAGCATCGAAGCACGCGCTCGGGCCTCGTGACGCGCAACCAGCACCGGCGCGAGCTTGCGCGCCTCGCAAATCATGACTTCGAACCCGCCTAGCATCCCTTCAAGATCCGATGCCAAGCCCTTTGGGCTCGTCCGATAGTCGACGCGCGGCTCACGATCACCCAGCATCAACCAGCCAGACAGCGTTACCCGGAAAAGCCACTCCTGATCCTCATTGTGTCGCATCGCGGTGCGGAACAGCCCGACATCGCGGAATACACCGCGCCGGATGACGAGTGTCGAGCACGTCGTCGTTGGATTGGAGACCAGCAGATCAGCCGGCAAGATATCTCGCAACTTGGGATTTGAGCGCCCAATGACACGGCCAGTTAAATCCACAAACCGTGCCGGTGAAAACGACACGCCGAGCCGTGGTTCACTGTTCATGCGCCGCACATGCGTTGCTAGGTGGTCTGGTGCCCATAGATCATCGGAATCCAGCAGGGCGATCAATCGTCCATTAGCAGCGCCGATGCCAGCATTGCGTGCGGACGAAACACCGCCATTAGCCTGCGTTATCAGCCGGAAACGCGGGTCAGATTGAACGAACGCCGCAACGATAGCCGGCGACCCATCGGTCGAACCGTCGTCCACGACAATGATTTCTGTGTCGCCGAACGTCTGCCGCGCAGCACTATCAAGCGTCGCAGCCAGCGTCTCGCATGCGTTGAAGCACGGAACCACGACACTGACGGCAGGCGGACAGCTCGGTTTCTTCATGATGCGGCGTCCCTCCCGGGATGGCGGGCGTGCCGTTGTGCACGCAATCCGATGAAGCATACCGGAGATAGTGCAAAATATGCGTGAACATTAATGTCGATGCCGTTTCAAATTGCCCAAAAACAATCAAACCAAGCCACTTTTTTAGAATTCATTAGTGACGTCCTATAACGAGTTATTTCCATATTCGATGCAATGCTGCTGCAACGGCCGCACGGGGGTGCGTTCCGTGGGCCAGAGCGTGGGTTGCGTCGATGAGTGACAGAGGTCAGACGGCTGCCGCGCGGCTGCTCGTGCCGGCGGCGCGTTCAACGCTGCTCTGGTCCGGCGTTCAACCGCGCACGGATGGCGCTATACGGCTCTTCGGCATCGAGATCGCCAATACAACCGTCGCCGACGCGAGCACAGAACTGATCAAAGCCGCCATCGCTGACCGCAAGACGCGGGTCGTTTTCGCCAATGCCCATGTCGTCAACGAAATGGCCACACGGGCCGGATACAGCCGCGTCGTCGCCACCGCCGATCAAATCTACGCCGACGGCAGCGGGCTGGCCGTCGCCGCCCGCCTCGCCGGTACGCCCTTGGCCGACAACGTCAATGGAACCGATCTATTCCCCCGCCTCACGGCAGATGCCGCCAAAGCGGGCGTAACGATTTTCCTGCTCGGTGGTCGGCCCGGCACCGCCGAAGCCGCACGCACCCGCATGACCGGCTTCGGCCTCGGCGCCGCAATCGCCGGCGCCCATCACGGCTACTTCGCCCCCGGCAGTGCCGATGAAGACGCAGCAATTGCCGCAGCCAACGCCAGCAGCGCCCACATTGTCCTGGTCGGCATGGGCGTGCCCATGCAGGACGAGTGGATCGCCCGTATCGGCGACCGGCTCAAAGCACCCGTCCGTGTCGGCGTCGGCGGACTGTTCGACTTCTTCGCCGGCAATGTCTCGCGTTCGCCGCACCTGTTCCGGATCATCGGCTGCGAATGGGTCTGGCGCTTGGCGCTCGAACCACGCCGCATGGCCCGCCGCTATCTGATCGGCAATGCCATGTTCATGGCGCGCGCCATCACCAGCGCAGCCCGCGTTCGCCAGTTTCGCACACCAGTCCCTGCCGCCACCCGCAGCGCCGAAACGGTCGGCTAGCGAACCCGCTCCGGCCGTCAGTATGAATATTCGTTGCTGCAGGCGCCGCATTTTTGTGACAGTTCAATGACACCCAGACGAGCCCCGTCTCGCCGGGGTTCAAGCTGTGGCGGCGCCTGAAGACACATGACCGATCAAGCCTTTAACCTGCCTTCTGCCGGCCCGGGAACGGGCAGGGTGCGGCGCGTCGCATTGCAGGCACTGCCACTTCGGATGGCCTATGTTGCCGTCGCAGCCATTTCCGCGTTGATCGTTGCGCGCTTTTTCCGGTCCGAGGGCGGGCCAGCGACAATCCTCTTCGCAACCACCGTGTGCGCAGCTTTCGGCGCCATCGTGCTGCTGCTCACACGCCGTTTGCTGGTCGCCGCCGTCGTCGTCGCGCTTCAAATGCTGATCCTGTCGATCGCCTCGGCGCTAAAGCTCCAGTACGTCAACCTTGTCCTGCATGCCTACGACATCGCATTCTATCTAACCTCACCCGCAACTCTCGGCTTCCTGTGGAATAGCTACCGCGGCCTCGTGCTGCTGGCCTTGGCCGCCATGGCACTCGCCGCCGCCATCATCACCGTCGCCTGGCATCTCGACCCAACGCGCCTGAGCCGTCGCAATGCAGCCGCAGCAACGCTCGCGCTCTGTGCCAGCACCTGGGGCGCCGCCAACCTCACCGGTGAGCGCCGGCACTCCCAGTTCGAATACGAGGGCCAGTATATCTCGTCGTTCTATCTCTCCTGGCAAGAAACGATCGAGACCCTCTGGCGCGGGCAGCTCATCGAGGCCGCGCCCAAAGGCACCGTGCCCTTGCTGCGCGTCGGCAGCGTCTGCGAACCACGCGCCAAACCGCCCCACATCATCCTCATCCACCACGAATCCGTCGTCCCGCCCGGCATCCTCCCGAAGCTCGACTACAACCACGCCCTCGACAGCTTCTTCCGCTCCGACGATGGCCACAGCCGCACTCTGCGCGTCGAGACTTACGGCGGCAACTCGACGATGACCGAGTTCTCCGTTCTGACCGGCTTGTCGACCTATGCCTTCGGCGGCATGCGGCAATTCGTGCAACACATGATGGCCGGCAAAATCAAGGAAACGCTGCCGCATACGCTTGCCAATTGCGGCTATCGCAACGTGCTCTTCTATCCGATGCTGCAAAGCTTTGTGTTTGCCGACAAGTTCTTCAAGAGCGTCGGCATCACAGAGATCTTCGACCTAAAAGCTCAGCAGGCCACCCGGGTCGACGAACGCGACGGCTTCTACTACGCCAACGCCATGGCCGAGATGGAACGCCACTTCGCCACGTCCAAAGCTCCGCTATTCACCTTCATCGAAACCATGGCCACCCACTGGCCCTACGACATTGCCTTCGAACCCAAGCTCGACGTGCCCGGCGGCGGCGCCGGCACTCATCCTGAAATGCACGAATATTTGCGCCGTCTCTGGCTCGCCCATGGCGACTACGAGGTGCTGCGCCGCGAACTGGCGCGGCGCTTCCCACAAGAACAATTCCTGATCGTCCGCTACGGCGACCATCATCCAATGGCGACGCGCATGCTGCTCGGCTTCAAGGAAGGCACCGAGGCCGAGGACGTGCTGCTCGATCGCGACAGTCTCGGCTTCAAAACATTCTTCGCCATCAACAGCATCAACAGCACAACGCCGGCCGTTGCCCTGCCTCAAACCCTCGACGCGCCTTATCTAAGCACGGTTCTGTTACAGGCAGCCGGTCTGCCGTTGTCCGACGCCTACAAAGCGCGCGCCAGCCTCATCAGCGCCTGCGACGGCCGCTGGTTCGACTGCCGCCGCAAAGGCGCCGTTCTCGCGTTCCACCGTCAGTTGCTCGACTCAGGCCTCATCAGCGGACGCTGACATCCTCGGCCTTCTGGCGTGCGGCCAGTTCCACAATTGCGCCATCAAACACCACACTTCCCGTCTCCAGCAAGATCGCCCGGCTCGCGATCTCGGCTGCAAACGTCAAATTCTGCTCCGACAGCAACACGGCGATCCCCTCGCTCTTCATGCGCAAGATCGCGCCCGTCATCTGTTCGACGATCAGCGGCGACAGCCCTTCAGATGGTTCATCCAGCAGCACCGCATGCGGGTTCCCCATCAACGTCCGCGCGATCGACAGCATCTGCTGCTCGCCACCCGACATGCGGCCGGCCGAACGCCCGGCCATCTCCGCCAGATTGGGAAAAATCTCATACAGCCGCTCAACAGTCCAAGGCGCTCGCCTGTCACGGACCGGCAAACGCCCGACCTCCAGGTTCTCCGCCACCGACAGGTCGGTAAAGATGCGCCGCTCCTCCGGCACGTAGCCAAGCCCCAGTCGCGCAATCGCATGCGTCGGCAGGCGGGCGATGTCGGTGCCATCAAAGCTCATGTGCTGGGCGCGATGCTCGGCAAGACCGATGATCGCCTTCAACGTTGTCGATTTGCCAGCCCCGTTACGGCCCACCAGCGCAACCGCCTCTCCCGCCGCAATCTGGAACGAAACATCAAACAGCACTTGCGCCGCACCATAAAAGGCATCCAGTCCACGCACGTCGATCAGGTGGCCGGTAGCACGCGCTGTCATGCCGGCCGCCGCGCATCGTTGGCGGCCGCGGCAATGCCGGCGCCCACCGTTCCAAGATAGAGCTGGCGCACACGGGCATCTGCTTGCACGTACTGCGGTGTACCCTGCGCAATGATTCTGCCACGCACCAACGCCAGTACGCGCGTCGCATGCCCGAACACCGAGTCCATGTCATGTTCGGTAAACAGCACTCCCATTCCCCGTTCCCGCGCCAGCGTCGCAACCAGCGTCATCAGCGCGTGGCGCTCCGGGCGTGCCATACCCGCCGTCGGCTCGTCCATCAGCAGCAGCTTGGGCGCGCCAGCCAGCGCCATCGCCAACTCGACGCGCTTCACATCGCCGTAAGCCAGCGTGCTGACCGCGCGATCCGCACTCTCCGCCAACCCCACGGAGGACAAAATCGCAAGCGCCGTGTCCCGCTCCGCACGATGCGCACTGCCAAACAACTGCAGGCTCATGCGCGCAGCACTCTGCAACGTCACCTGCACGCACTCAGTCACCGTCATCGACACGAACGTCTGCGCAATCTGAAATGTACGCCCGACACCCAGCCGCCAGATTTCACGTGGCGGCTTGCCTGTGATCATCACGCCATCCAGAGCCACCGTCCCCGCATCAGGCGCCAACTGACCGCCGACCATGTTAAACGTCGTCGACTTGCCAGCACCGTTTGGCCCGATCAGCGCCACCAGTTCCCCACCGGCGACCGTGAACGACACATCCTTCGCCGCCACCACACCGCCGAACGACTTGCAAAGCCCCGTGACCGTCAGCAATGTCATGAGCGCGCCTCAGCGCCTTGGCGGTCAGCGATCCACGTTTTAACGCCTCCGACAATTCCTTTCGGCGACACCAGCGCAATGACGATGATCAAAACGCCCAGCAGCATTCGCCACATATCCGTCAGCGGCAGCGTAAAATCTTTCAGCGTGTGCAGCGCCGCCGCACCCACCAGTGCCCCCGCCACTTGCTGGATACCACCCATCAGCAGCATCGCCAGAAAATCCACCGATTGCGGAATGGACAGCAATGTCGGGTCGATCGACCCCTTCGAGAACGCATACAATCCACCGGCCAGCCCAGCAACGCCACCAGCCACAACAAAGGCCAACCAACGGAGCCTCGTCACATCAAGGCCGATGGCATCAGCCCGTACCGCACTGTCACGGGCCGCGCGCAACGCATAGCCAAATGGCGCGTACAGCACCGCGCTCAAGAACGCGATCCCGGCAACCGAAACAATCAGCGTGAGATAGTAGTATGTGATCCGGCCGGACGCCCACGCCGAGGGCCAAACGCCGACCACGCCATTGTCGCCACCTGTCACTTCAACCCATTGCACCCCAACTGCATAGACAATCTGCGCGACCGCCAACGTCAGCATCGCCAGATAGATGCCGCTCAACCGCACAATGAAATAGCCGAACATCGCCGCCGCCAGCGCGCCCGCCAACGGCGCCATCACCAACGCAGGTTCCATGCCAAGCCCAAGTTTCTTGACAGCCAGTCCCGCCCCGTAGGCACCGATCCCGAAGTACGCCGCATGCCCGAACGACACGAGCCCGCCATTGCCGATCAGAAACGCCAGCGCAAACGCGGCCAGCGCGAAAATCAAAATCTCAATCGCCACCCTCAGCAGATAGGCATCCGCCACCAACGGCAGCAACACCAATCCGGCAAGCGCTGCCAGCGCCACCTGCCAACCACGGCGCGTCGGAACCTGCAGACCAGTGAAGCCCTCCGGCATGATCACGCGCAGCGCCAGCGGCTCCGGCCGTCCAAGCAGCCCCTGCGGCCGCACAATCAGCACCGCCGCCATCAACAAAAACACCAGCACCAGCGTGCTCTTCGGCAAAATTACAATGCCGAACGCATTGAGTTGCCCAATCAGCAGCGCCGCCAGCGCCGCACCCGGCACCGAACCCATGCCGCCAATCACCGTCACCACGAACGCGTCCGTCAGCACCGCGATATCCATCTGCGGGCTCGCCGCCGCCCGCGGCACCTGCAGTGCGCCACCCAGACCCGCGAGTACTCCACCAAGAAACAGCGCGCCGGTGAACAACAACGATTGGTTCACACCCAGCGCCGCGACCATCTCGCGATCCTGCGTCGCCGCCCGCACCAGCACGCCAAAGCGCGTGCGGTTGAGCAGCAGCCACACGCCGCCGAACACCAACGGTCCCATCGCGATCAGAAACAGATCATACTCCGGAAACGGCGTGCCGAAGATCGAGACCGCCCCACGCAACCCAGGCGCCCGTGGCCCGAGTATTTCGAGCGGACCCCAAACGCGAATGACAAGGTCCTGCACGATCAGCACCAGACCGAACGTCACCAGCAGTTGCAGTAACTCCGGAGCCTTATAGACCCGCCGCAGCAAACCGATTTCGATGGCGATGCCCATCAGTCCAGTCGCCAGTGCCGCGATCAGCAGCGCCACAGCAAACATCGGAAACGATCGCGAAATGCCGAGCAGCGGCCCCAGCAACGTCACCGCCACGTAGGCCCCGAGCATGTACAGCGAGCCATGCGCAAAGTTCACAATGCGCGTCACGCCAAACACGATCGTCAACCCCGACGCGATAATGAACAGCGACGCCGCGCTGGCGAGCCCGTTCAAAAACTGCGTCGCGAAAAAGGCGAGGGACATAGTGGATGGTGCTCGGAAGCATGTAGGTTGGGTTAGCGGCCCTCCGGCCGCGCAACCCAACGTGGAACCTGCCGATGTTGCAGATCAATCGCGACGATATCGCCTGCGGCAGTGGGGTTACGGCGCTGAAGCGCGCCTAACCCAACCTACGAACGCGGGCGTCGCTGCGCGATCATTTCTTCTGCGCCGCCTTCACGTCGCTCTCAGAGAACATCACACTCGCACCATCGACGAACTTCCAGTCTTTCATCACACCCTGGCCACCCTTCTGCGTGGTCACACCCACCCAGCCACCAAGGCTCGACTGCCGGTCGAGACCGCGCATCGTCACGGGCCCGACGATCGTCTCGAACTTCATGTCGTTGAACGCCGCGATCAGCTTATCCGTCTCGGTGCCGCCTGCCTTGTTGATCAGATCGCGCACCATGTAGACCACGACGTAACCGAGCATTGAGCCGAGCCGCGGCGTATCGTTGAACTTCGCCATGTAAGCAGCGACAAACGTCTTGTGCGCGGCTTCCGTGATCTGCTCCCAAGGATAGCCCGTCACGATCCAACCTTCCGGCGTCTCGTCTTTGAGCGGCAACATGTACTCCGGCTCGCCCGTCAACAAGCTCACCACAGTCCGGTCCTTGAACAATCCGCGCGTTGCGCCTTCGCGCACGAACGCCGTCAGATCAGCACCGAACAGCACGTTGAAGACGCCGTCGGGCTTGGCGGCATCCATCGCTGTGATCGTCGCGCCTGCGCCTTCGGCAAACTTGCCCAGCGCCGGATACTGCTCGACGACGATCTCCGCGTCCGGTGTCGCTTCCTTGATCAGCCGCTTGAAGCTCGCCGCTGCCGACTGTCCATACTCATAGTTCGGCGCAATGATCGCCCACTTCTTGACGCCTTTGGCCTTCACGGCATCCACCAGCATGCGCGTCTGCATGAACGTGCCCGGCCGCACGCGATAAGTGTACGGATTGCCCGAACCCATCGTGATCGCGTCCGTCAACGGCTCCGACGCAATAAACAGCGTCTTCTTCTGGTTGGCGAAATCCGACACGGCAAGACCGATGTTCGACAGGAACGTACCGACCAGCATCGACACATTCTCGCGCGACACCAGCTCCTCGGCCACACGCACCGCATCGCCCGGCGTCGCGCCGTCATCGCGGATGATGAACTCCAGCTTCCGTCCGCCCAGCACGCCACCTTTGGCGTTGATCTCGTCCAACGCCAAGTTCAGCCCGTTGCGATACGGCACCGCAAACGCCGCCATCCGGCCATAGCTATTGAGCTCGCCGACCTTGACGGGTGCCGGCTGCGCAAACGCCGAAGGCGCAGCAACAACGCCAAGCACCGCAAGCGCAGCCCCGGCAGAAACAATCGAACGGCGCGCGATCGTGAGACGTGTGGTCATGAAGGGAACTCCCCGGTGGTTCCAGTGGTACAGCAGAAAACTAGCTCGGAATTCGTACCAGATTGCGGTCCCAGAGCAAGGAAACGTTCATGTTGGAAACCGCAAGGCATTCGGCTGTCAGCCTACCCCGCCACCACCGGCCGCAGGCTGTCCGCGATCAGCCGCAGCTGCACATCCGATTCCTTGATCCCGATCTGCGCCTCGAACCACTCAGTTACCAGCCGGCACACCGTCTCCGGCGCCGCCTGCGCGAGCTTCTGGCTGTCGGCGAACAATGTCAGATCGTCTTTCTTCCAGCCGCGCGCCTCCAGCGCCGCGACCAGCACATCGTAGTCCGTTGCCTTTGGTTGCGGATAGACACGCGGCGTCTTGCGGCCCTCGTCGATGCCTTCGAACGTTGCCACCAGCTGCGCCTGCAGCGCACTCGTGTGCTCCGGGTTCTGCAGCAACGCCACGATCACCGGTGCACTTTCGCCGGCCGACACGTACTGGAAGCACGCATCGACGCTTTGCCCTTTCAGCCGCACCAGATTGCCCGCAAACAACGTCGCGATCGACTTCAACCGCGTTATCGGCGCCGACACTGCATCACCCGCATACTGCCGACGCAGCTTCACCACCGCCTGCATCAATCCGGTGAGGATTTCTGTCTCGGATTTGCCGCCCCGCGCACTGTCGGTCGCTTCTTTCACCCGGTCCGCATACCAATCCGGATGATATTTCCTGAGCACCTGCCACAGGCGGCTCTTTTGCAGCGCCTCATCGGTCGCCACCGTCGTCGTTGCAAAACCTGCAATCGGCGCCGTCGACGGTATCCGCTCACCGAACTGTGGGATCAGCGCACTCGCCATCCGCATCAAAGTCTTGTCGCTGGAAAAGGCCAGGTACGCCGCACTCAGCGTCAGCGTGAAGAACAGCAGGATCGCCGCCCACGCAATGCCACGGCCCACTTTCTTGGTCCGGCGTTTGAGCGTGCTTTCCTCGCCAGCGGCACGTTTGCTTTTGCCCGCTGTAGCTTCGGGTTTGGCAGACGATTTGCGCTCCGCACGTTCTCGTGCGGCATCACCTTGCGGCTGCGGCGTTGCGTGCGAGCCAACAGCCTGACGCTGATGGGTGGCATGGACTGGCGGAGCGACCGGCTGTGACGGCGTTTCCGGCGTAGGCGCTCCAACGGGTGCCGCAGGTCTGAGCGAAGCCGCCGGCTTCCATTCCGCAAACCCGTCGCGCCACACCAGATCGGTCGGCAAAATTTGCCCCAACTCCAACATCGCCCGGAACTCTGGATCGCCCACCGGCCCATACTGCTGGCCATCGCGACCTACATACCACGCGATCGCCGGCGCCTGTGACGCACCCCCCGCCGCCGATCCTGTCTCCTGTACCGTCATAATCGCGAACGAACTCTCAAACTTTCAATACCAACGGGTGCGGAGCAAT
Source organism: uncultured Alphaproteobacteria bacterium (assembly GCA_963847145.1). Taxonomy (GTDB): domain Bacteria; phylum Pseudomonadota; class Alphaproteobacteria; order Rhizobiales; family Hyphomicrobiaceae; genus JABFRJ01. The sequence continues at coordinate 1,486,473 of CAWJYN010000003.1, read as the reverse complement.
CCACATCCCCCCACCATGGCGGCGATTGTCGCTCGACTGCAAGCGAACCCCGGTCCGTTGCAGCCGTATCGGCCCCTCGTGGCAACAGTGGGGCAAAACCGCCACACGTTACACGCCCGCGCACCAGCACCGCAAAGCATTGACACAAATCCCGCCCCATCGTTTCCATGCCTGCCTCGACCCGGCACAGGACCTTTACGATGGCCTTGAAAATCGCCTGCCAGATGGACCCCATCGACAAGATCGATATTCGCGGCGACAGCAGCTTCGCGATGCTGCTCGAAGCCCAGCGCCGTGGCCATGAGCTTTTCTATTATGTTCCCAATGCCTTGACCCTCGATGGCGCGACCCTCATCGCCCGCGGGGCCACGCTGACCGTCGAAGACACGCTCGGCAGCCATTTCAAGCTTTCCAACCCGCGCAAGATCGATCTGGCCAGCCAAGACGTTGTCCTGCTCCGCCAAGACCCGCCCTTCGACATGAACTACATCACCACCACCCACCTCCTTGAACGCATTCATCCCAAAACGCTGGTCGTCAACGACCCCGCCCACGTTCGCAATGCCCCGGAAAAAATCTGGGTCTTGGATTTCCAAGACCTGATGCCGCCCACCCTCGTGACCCGCAATCCGGAAGATGTTGCCGAATTCCGCGCCCGCCACAAAGACATCATCATCAAGCCGCTCTACGGCAACGGCGGTACGTCGGTGTTTCGCATCAAGGACGGCGATAGCAATCTCAATGCGCTGATCGAGATGTTCCATCTGCTCAGCCGCGAGCCGTTCATGGTCCAGCAGTACCGCCCCGAGGTCCGTGCCGGTGACAAACGCATCATCCTCGTCGACGGCGAAGTCGCCGGCGCCATCAACCGCGTTCCGGCCGAGGGCGAAACACGCTCCAACATGCATGTCGGCGGCACCCCCGTACCCACTGAACTCACCGCACGCGACAGAGAGATCTGCGCTCGCCTCGGTCCCGAACTCAAGCGCCGCGGCCTGATCTTCACCGGCATTGACGTCATCGGGCCCTACCTCACCGAGATCAACGTCACCTCGCCCACCGGCATCCGCCAGGTCAAAGCCTTCGGCGGCACCGACATCGCTTCCCTCATTTGGGACGCCATCGAAAAACGCCGCCGCGCCGCTTAACCAATTGTTTTGGTTAAATAAATACCGATCACAGTTAATCGACGCTAGGGCCCCTGGCGAGCGATTTGGCGCGTTTCAGGCCGATCCCGCACCCACCCTAGCGGCCCACCCCGCAAAGCCCTCCAGCACCCTTTAAAACGCGATTATGACCCCTTCCAAAGGGTCAGTCTCGCCCCCTTCCCGAAACTTATCCAAACCTCACCCTGCACCGCCGCGCGCCACGTCAACCCACTGAAACTTAACCTTACTCCCAGACCACCACGTGCCGAATCACAAACGGATCGAGCCGCGTGCTCACCTGGCGCGCCACGTCCTCCCGTGCCGCACCCGCGACATCACGCACCGTCACCGTCGCCAAACTCCCGTGCGTCCCATGTGCACCAACATGCACCTCGAAGCGCGCACCCTGCTTCGCCAGCGGCGCCAGCATCCGCTCGAACACCCGCCGCGTCGCGTCCCACCGGAGTTGCGGCTTGAACACCTTGCCCACCCCCGTCAGCGGCATCGGATCGATCACCACAATCTCGACCGGCACCGCCGCCCGCTCTGGTGTCCGCTCCCGCACCCACGCTTCAAGCTCACCCGCTGCCACCGTCGCGCCCGGCTTCAACTGCACATAGGCCAGCGGCACCTCGCCCGCATAGGCATCCGGCTGCCCGATCACCGCCGCCAGCAACACCGCCGGATGCTGAAAGAACAGCTCCTCGATCGGCGCCGGATCGATATTGTGCCCGCCACGGATCACCAGATCCTTCGCCCGCCCCGTGATCCACAAATAGCCGTCCGCATCGAGCCGCCCGAGATCACCAGAGTTCACCCAACCCGGCTCGACAAACGCACCCCGGTTGTGCGCCTCCGACAGATAGCCGCTGAACACGCCCGGCCCCGCCATCGCAACCACGCCGATGTCATCGGCAGCGCAATCGCCGTGATAGCGCCCATCCGCATCGATCTTGACGATCCGCACCCGGCTGTAGGGTACCGCATGCCCCACCGACCCGAGCCGTATTGGCCGGTCCAGATACGCCAGCGTATGCACGCTCGAGGTCTCGGTCATGCCGTACACTTCGATCACCGGCGTCTTGAATGTGTCCTGCAGCGCCTTGCCCACCGCGACCGGAATTGCCGAGCCGCCACCCGCCACATACCGCAGCGATGAAATGTCGGCGTCCCCCACCGGCACCGCCAGCGACGCCGCCAGCACCGTCGGCACGCTGCTCAGAAACTCCGGCTTGTAGCGATCAACCAGCCGCCACAAATTTTTCAGCGCCGCCGGATTGCGCCAGCCCGTCGGCGACAGCACCACCAGACAGCCCCCCCGCCGAAAACACCGTCAGCGCCTGCGTCAGCGATCCACCCACATGAAACAACGGCATCCCGAACAGCAGATGCCGCCCGGGCACCGACTTCAGCATCAGATTGCACGCCCACGCTTGATACACTTGATTGCCATGGCTGTGCCGCACCAGCTTCGGCGTGCCCGTCGTACCGCCCGTATGAAAATACGCCGCGATCTGCCCCGGCATGATCTGCCGCCCGCTGACCAAATGATCCGCTGGCTGTTGGCTCATCAACGCATCGAACGCGTGAATGCCATCCGCCGCGTCCTCCGGCGCCGGCGGCGTGCCACCGACCTGCACAATCGCCGTCAACTGCTTCAATTGCCCACGAACCTTGAGCACCTTCTGCCAGATGTCGCTGCCCTCGGTCGGCCCCAGCGCCACGAGTACTTTCGTGCCCGCTGCCTCCAAAATTTCCGCTATCTGGTGCGCTTCCAGCAACGGGTTGACCGGATTGGCGATGCCCGCCGCCTCCGCCCCGAACAGCGTCACAAAACTCTGCGGCAGCAACGGCAGCAGAAAGCTCACCACATCGCCCGCGCCAACACCCAGTCCATGAAACATATTCGCCGCCTGCGTCATGCGCGCGACCAGCTGCCCATACGTCACGACAATCGGCGTCTCGTCCGCACTCGCCGTCGGCAGAAACTTGATTGCCGCCGCATCCGGATCATGCGCCGCACCGAGCTTGATCGCCTCGTACGTACTCGCCGCCGCGATCCGCTCCGCCATAAGGCACCCGCTCAAACGCCGCGAGATCCTCAGCCGTCACCAAACTCGGAAACGCGTCCCCGATCACCCGGTCCAACAACACAGCGCGCGGCATGAGGGAAACTCCGACATCAACACCCAGCAAGGAACGCACACCCACAGCCTCGCCGAAAACCCGTCGACCCGCAACGGCGCGAAACCGGGGCGCGAAACTGGGGCCAAAACTGAGAACAATCACCAATTGATCCGAGCAACCCGTTGCGCAACGCGATCTCCACAAATTGGTGCCAGTCCCCAGTTTTGCCTCTCACCGTCCTTCTCCTGCGGGATTCACACATCTTTTCTTGGTAGCCGTTACAGCTTCGACTGGTTATGCGCCCCACTCCCCACCGCGTTCCCGGCCGGAGCGCGTTTCAGCGCGCAGAGCCGGGATCTTTACCCTTCGATTGTGCAGCGCAAGCGCCAAACTCGGAACGGTAAGGGTCCCGGATATTTGCCGCGCTGAAACGCGCGCCAAATTCCGGGAAGGCGGTGGGGGGGGGTGGGTGACCAAGATGGCCGAAAAATTGGTCGGATCGCTTGGCTAAGTCGTCCGAATTGTAGCTGCGAGCGCCTTGTGTGAACCCCGTAGGTCCTTCACGGGGAGCGGGTGCGGGGTCAGGGGCAGCAGCAGGGATCAGCCCGGTCGAACCAGCAGAGATGATGCCCACGAATCAATGTAGATTTGTCCCAGGGCGCAAATCGAAACCCTTGATCCAGCATGGTACTGATCTACCAGTATTGGGCCTCTTAGAAAGTCTCCGCGCATGGCCGATCCCGTTGCTACGACAATCTCCGTCATTGCCCTCGCTGTTTCATCTGTGACCGCATGGTTGACGCTTTTTCGGCGAGGCACAGTAGGTATGACGCAGCCCACTGTGATCTTCTTTGGGCCAGACGGGACGCGCGCGCCAACGGCGACACCTCATCCAAAAGTCTTCATCAGAACACTCCTATATTCGTCTTCAAAACGAGGGAGGATTATCGAAAGTATGCATGTGAGCCTTGCTCGCAACGAAATGCGGCAAAACTTCAACATTTGGGTTCACGGTGACGATAAACTTGTCCGAGGCAGCGGGCTCTTTGTCGCTGAAACGGGAGTGTCTGCCAATCATCATTTTCTTATGCCAGAAGATGACAACGAATATCGCTTCACTCACGGAAAATATACACTTGAAGTGCACGCAAAGTTGCTCGGCGATGACACGACCAAGTGCCTACTATCTCAATCACTTGAGATTTCGCGCGAGCACGCGATAGCCCTTCAAGAAGCAGGCGTAGGATTGACTTACGACTGGGGGCCAGACTCCGGGAGATACATGCCTCGTACCGACAAGCGCCCGACCCTCACGGACGCCCACGGTTTGCTCAAGCCAAATGAGCCTGAAGTCGGACAAGCCAAGGGTACTCGAACGACGGTCTAAACTGCAGCATTGGGTCAACTATAGCGCTGCGCACAAATTGCAAATGGGCGCGATGCCAGTCGGACTCCGCTCGTCCTTCGGCCACCCACCCCCCTACTTCCCCACCAACCCCTTCAACCGGTACACCGCCTCCAGCGCCGCTTTCGGCGTCAGCTCGTCCGGATTGATCGCCGCCAGCGCCGCTTCGATCTCTGACTTCACAACACTTGCGCGCGCCTCAGCCACCGCCCCCGGCACGTGGCCCGTCGGCCGCACCGCCGCAAACAACGGCAGATCGTCCAGCATCGCCGGCCCGCTCGCCTTCGCGCCTTTGCCCTTGCGGTCGCCGGCTTCCAGCGTCTTCAACACCTCACCCGCCCGCTTGATCACCGCCGCCGGCAACCCCGCCAGCTTCGCCACCTGAATCCCATACGACCGGTCCGCCGCGCCCTTTTTCAGCTTGTGCAGAAACACGATCTCGTCCTGCCACTCCTTCACATCGATGGTCACGTTCGACACGTCTTTCAAACGTCCCGCCAGCGCCGTCATCTCGTGATAATGCGTCGCAAACAGCGCCCGGCACTTCGAAACTTCGTGCAGATATTCCACCGTCGCCCACGCGATCGACAGCCCATCGAACGTCGCCGTGCCGCGCCCGATCTCATCCAGGATCACCAGGCTCTGCGCCGTCGCCTGATTGAGAATGCCCGCCGTCTCCACCATCTCGACCATGAACGTCGAGCGCCCGCGCGCCAGATCGTCCGACGCACCCACCCGCGAAAACAGCCGGTCGCACAGCCCGATCAGCGCACTCCGGGCCGGCACGAACGAGCCCATCTGCGCCAGCACGACGATCAACGCGTTCTGCCGGAGGAACGTCGACTTGCCGGCCATATTCGGCCCTGTGACAAGCCAGATGCGCCCATCCCCCGTGTCGTCAAACCCTGGAAATCCAGGCGCCTTGCCCACCTGCTTCATGTCCACAGCATCAGCATGCAGCGGCGGCCGCCCCAGTACGCAGTCGTTCTCCACAAACGGCCCCGCATGCTGCGCCTTCAGCGCCTGCTCCACCACCGGATGCCGCCCGCCGATGATCGCCAGATCCGTATGCGCGCCCAGCACCGGCCGCACATACCCCTGCTCCACTGCAATCTCGGCCAAACTCAAATGGCAATCGAGCGCGGCGAGGCGCGCCGCCACCTCGCCCAAGGTCCGCTCATGCTTCGCGATCTCATCGGCCAGCGCGTTGAACACGTCCTGCTCGAGCCCCAGCGCCCGCTCACCGGCCGACGCGATCCGCCCCTCGATGTCCACCAGCTCCGGCGTCGTGAACCGCATCGCACTCGCCATCGTCTGGCGATGCTTGAACGTCTCCACCAGCGGCGCTTCCGTCAGCGGCTTGGCGTTCCCCGCCGACACCTCGATGTAATAGCCCAGAATATTATTGTGCCGGATCTTCAGCGACTTCACACCCGTCTGCTCTACGTAACGCGCCTCCAGCGCCGCCATCACCTTGCGGCTGTCCTCGCGCAAACTCCGCGCCAGATCGATATCGGCAGAATAGCCCGTCTGCACGAACCCGCCATCACGCCGGAACGGCGGCGGCTCCTCCACCAGCGCCGCCGCCAACCTCAGTTGAAGGTCAAATCCGTCCGGCGCCAGCTTGGCAGCAATCGCCTCGATCTCAGCCGGTAGCCCGATCGGCGCCGCCTTGCGCTTCAGCAACTGCGCCGCAGCCGCTGCCGCCGCCAGCGCGTCCCGCACCGCCGCCAGATCACGCGGCCCACCCCGTTGAAACGCCAGCCGCGCCACCGACCGCGCCATGTCCGGCGCCCGCCGCAACGCCTCGCGCAGATCTTCGCGCAACCGCTCTTCTCCGGTGAAGTAGCCAACCGCGTCCAGCCGCCGCGCTATCAGCGCCATGTCCCGCGACGGGCTCGCCAATCGTTCCGCCAGTTGCCGCGCCCCGGGCCCCGTCACTGTACGGTCAATCGACGCCAGCAGGCTCCCGCCGCGCTCCCCCGACACCGAGCGCACCAACTCCAGCGACGACCGCGTCGCCGCGTCGATCACCATGATCTCGCCGCTGCCTCCCCGCCTGGGCGGCAACACCACCGGCCGTCGCCCCAGCTGCGTCAGCTCCACGTACTTCAGCAGCGCCCCCACCGCTGCCAGCTCCGCCCGCGAAAAAGCGCCATGGCCTGCCAGGTCCGTCACCCCCAGATGCGACTTCAACAACCGCTCGCCGGCAAAGCTGTCGAACGATGGCGACGGCACCGGCGTCACCGCTCTTTTCGCCTCCGCCAGCACCAACTTCACCACCGGATCACCCAGCAGCGTATCGGCTGCCAGCACCTCGCCCGGTGCCAGCCGCGCCAACTCGCCAGATAAATCCGGCGCTGCGATCTCGCCGATCTCGAACTCGCCCGTCGAGATATCCAACGACGCCAGCGCAAACCCCGGCACCGCCCCCTGCACGGGCGGCGCCCGAAACATCGCCGTCAGAAAATTACGCGTATTCGCTTCCAGCAGACTGTCTTCTGTCAGCGTGCCCGGCGTCACCAGCCGCACCACATCCCGCCGCACGATAGACTTCGCACCCCGCTTGCGCGCCTCCGCCGGATCTTCCAGCTGCTCGCACACCGCCACCCGGAAACCCTTACGGATCAACCGCTGCAGATACTCGTCAGCCCGGTGGATCGGCACCCCGCACATCGGGATGTCCTCGCCCAGATGCTTGCCGCGCTTCGTCAGCACAATCCCCAGCACCGCCGACGCCGTTACCGCATCCTCAAAGAACAGCTCGTAAAAATCGCCCATCCGGTACCAGAGAATGCAATCCGGATTGGCCGCCTTGATCTCCAGAAACTGCGCCATCGACGGCGTCACGCCAGCGCCAGCCGCAAACCCCGGCGCCGGCGCCTCAGGCGCCGCCTCATCTGTTTCGGCGGCTGTCTTCGAACGGCGCTGCATGGGTCAACCAGATCGCATCAGGGGAACTGCACACCTTGTTTTGGCCGTCCCACGCGCCAACCGCAACCGTGTCGTCCATCCACCCCAAAGGCCAACGGCCGAACCCTTGCCCAGGGTCCGGCCGCCAAACGGTCTCGCGGTGGTTAGGCTAGCTGCCCTCCAGGGTCACAACCCAACCGTCTTTTCAATCCAGATAGCGGCTCAGATACGGGCACAGCTCGCGGTCGCCATCTTCGTTCGTAAACGTCCCCGAGTCATAGTCGAACTCGGGAAAGTTCCGGTCGCAGCGCTCATAAACCGAATCCCGGTTCGGTCCGCGATAGTAGCGATAACCCAGCGTTGCACCGATGATCGCCGCGCCAACGCCAATCGCGATCCCACGGTCATAACGGCGGTTGCGATCATGATGCGGACGTGGCGGCGGGCCACTAAAGACCTGCTGCCGCGGCGGGGCCACGCGGAACCCAGGCGACGGACCTGAAACCACGGGCGGCGCAGAGCGTGAAAACACCGGCGGCGGCGACGGCCGCGCAGCCTGCGGTGGCGGCGTCGGGCGAGCTTGTGGCTGTGGCGTCGGCGCGGCCTGTCTCGGCTGTCCGTTGCGCTGGCCCTTCTGGCGTTGATCATCCGGACCGGCAGCATTCGCCACCGAAATCAATTGTCCGGCGGCCAAGCCAGCCGCCATCACAATCGACGTTAGCTGCGCTGCGATGCCCCGCACTATTTTATAACGACGCACATTTGTCATGGGGCCCCACCCTTTTTGTTACGCGTCTTCTGTCACGCGCCTACCCCCGTGCGGGGCCTTGAAGATATCTGCCGGGCAACACGGATCCATCACGCACCACCCGAAATCAACAACTTATGCCTGCTGTAGCGTTTGCGATCTGAAGCCGTCTTGAACCGGCCGTATAACTCTCATTCATATTGGGCCACAATATCCAGTCTGTGAAGTCGATTGATGTTCCGCAACATTGTCATCGGCACCTGCCGCCGCAGCACCCGCGTCATGCGGCAAATCGTGCACTGCGTGCCCGTTGAACGGCCCTCATGAGCATGGTAAGGCACGCGCAAGTTACAGGGCGGGGTGCAGCGAGCTTGCTTGCGCGCAATCATCGTCTGCGGCTTTCTTCCAGGCCTCGCGGCGAGTTCTCCGGCATGGCTTGGCTTCCCACCTCGTGGTGAGGCGCGGCACCGTTTCAAAGCGGCGCGTGGCACCCCAATTTCCGGTCGAGACGATCCCACGTGGCCAGCGATCAAACAACTACCGGCGTGGCGGAACGCTATGCGTCTGCCCTTTTCGAACTCGCCAAAGACCAGGGCAGCCAAGCTCAGGTCGAACAGGATCTCGTCAAATTTCAAGTTCTGCTCGATCAAAGCGAAGACCTTCGCCACCTCGTGACGAGCCCCGTCTTCTCGTCAGACGCGCAAGGCAAAGCCATTGCCGCCGTTGCGCAGAAAGCCGGCATCGGTGGCTTGACCGCTAACTTCTTGAAAGTCCTGGCATCCAACCGCCGGCTTTTTGCTGCCAGCGGCATGGTCACGGCCTATCGCGCCATCGCCGCCCGCCACCGCGGTGAAGTCTCCGCTGAAGTTACGTCGGCACAACCGCTCACGGATGCACAACTGCAGGCGTTGAAAGAACAGCTAAAAGGCACTGTCGGCAAAGACGTCACCGTCACCGCGAAGGTCGATCCGAACTTGCTTGGGGGCCTTGTCGTCAAGGTCGGCAGCAAAATGATCGACAGCTCACTCAGAACAAAACTCGACCAGCTCAAAGTTGCTATGAAAGGGACCGGCTGATGGATATCCGCGCCGCTGAAATTACCTCGATCCTCAAGGATCAGATCAAGAATTTCGGCCAGGAGGCCAAAGTCTCCGAAATCGGTCAGGTTCTCTCCGTCGGCGACGGCATCGCCCGCGTCTATGGCCTCGACAAAGTCCAGGCCGGCGAAATGGTTGAATTCCCCGGCAACATCCGCGGCATGGCCCTCAACCTCGAAACCGACAACGTCGGCGTCGTGATCTTCGGCGACGACCGTTCGATCAAGGAAGGCGATACCGTCAAGCGCACCGGCGCCATCGTGGAAGTCCCGGTCGGCAAGGGCCTGCTCGGCCGTGTGGTCGACGGTCTCGGCAACCCCATCGACGGCAAAGGCCCCATCAAGGCCGACAAAAAATCCCGCGTCGACGTCAAGGCGCCCGGCATCATCCCACGCAAGTCCGTGCATGAGCCGATGGCCACCGGCCTCAAGGCCATCGACGCGCTCATCCCCGTTGGCCGCGGCCAACGCGAGCTGATCATCGGCGACCGTCAGACCGGCAAAACCGCCGTGGCTCTCGACACCATCCTCAACCAGAAGGCCCTCAACAAAGGCACCGACGAGAGCAAAAAGCTCTATTGCGTCTACGTCGCCATCGGCCAGAAGCGCTCCACCGTCGCCCAGTTCGTAAAAGCGCTCGAAGAGAACGGCGCGCTGGAATATTCCATCGTCGTCGCCGCCACCGCGTCCGACCCGGCCCCCATGCAGTTCCTCGCCCCGTTCACCGGTTGCGCCATGGGCGAATTCTTCCGCGACAACGGCATGCACGCCGTGATCGTCTATGACGATCTCTCCAAGCAGGCCGTCGCCTACCGTCAGATGTCGCTGCTGCTCCGCCGTCCTCCGGGTCGTGAAGCCTATCCCGGCGACGTCTTCTATCTCCACTCGCGCCTGCTCGAGCGCGCCGCCAAGCTCGGCGATGGCGCCGGCAAAGGCTCGCTGACCGCCCTGCCGGTCATCGAAACGCAGGGCAACGACGTCTCGGCCTTCATTCCAACCAACGTGATCTCCATCACCGACGGCCAGATCTTCTTGGAAACCGACCTATTCTATCAGGGCATCCGTCCGGCCGTGAACGTCGGTCTCTCGGTGAGCCGCGTGGGTTCGTCGGCGCAGACCAAGGCGATGAAGAAAGTCGCCGGCAAGATCAAAGGCGAACTCGCCCAGTATCGCGAAATGGCCGCCTTCGCGCAGTTTGGCTCCGATCTCGATGCCGCAACGCAGCGCCTGCTGAACCGCGGCGCACGCCTCACGGAGCTTCTGAAACAAGCGCAGTTCTCCCCGCTCAAGATGGAGGAGCAGGTCTGCTCAATCTATTGCGGTGTCAACGGCTTCCTCGATCCTTTACCGGTCAACAAGATCAAGCCGTTCGAAGACGCCCTGCTCGCCAGTCTGCGCGGCCCCAACATCGCCATCCTCGACGATATCCGCATCACCACCGACCTCACCGACGCCACCGCCGCCAAGCTCAAGGCCGTCGTCGAGACCGTCCAGAAGCAGTTTATGTAAGTCTTTCGTAGGTTGGGTTAGCCGCGTTTCAGCGGCGTAACCCAACAGACGCTGGCGCCAGACCCGTTGGGTTACGGCCGCGAATTGCGGCCGAACCCAACCTACGGATTGAAGACATGGCCTCCTTGAAAGAAATGCGGACGCGTATCGCCTCGGTGAAGGCAACGCGCAAAATCACCAAGGCCATGCAGATGGTTGCGGCCGCCAAGCTGCGCCGCGCGCAAGACGCAGCCCAGGCCGCGCGCCCCTACGCCGAGCGAATGGACGGCGTGCTCGCCAACCTCAACAAAAGCATAACCACCAAGGACGGCGCCTCCCCCCTCCTCGTCGGCACCGGCAAGGATCAAACGCACCTGCTCGTCGTCATGACGGCCGAGCGCGGGCTCTGCGGTGGCTTCAACGGCAATATCGCCAAGCTCGCGCGCGCCGACGCCCTCCGCCTCACCCGCGAAGGCAAAACGGTCAAGATTATCGCCGTTGGCAAAAAGGGCGCCGACAACCTGCGCCGCGACTTCGCTCGCAACATCGTCGACCGCGTCGATCTCAAGGCTGTGAAAAACCTCGGCTTCGCGAATGCCGAAAGCATCGGCAACAAGATGCTCGCGATGTTCGCGGCCGGCGAATTCGACATTGCCACCATGTACTTCTCTGAATTCAAGTCGGTCATCGCCCAGAAGCCGACCGCCCTGCAGCTCATCCCGGCCAAACTGCCGGAGGAAAAAGCCACCGGCACCACGGCCACAAAAACCGAATCCGTCAACGAATACGAGCCCAGCGAAGAAGCCATTCTCGGCTTCCTCTTGAAGCGCAACATCAACACCCAGCTGTTCCGCGGCCTGCTCGAAAATGCCGCGTCTGAGCAAGGCGCCCGCATGTCGGCCATGGACAATGCCACCCGCAACGCTGGCGATATGATCAACAAGCTGACGATCAAGTACAACCGTCAGCGCCAAGCCAACATCACCAAAGAACTTATCGAAATCATTTCCGGCGCCGAGGCGCTCTGAGCCACGCCGATGGGTTATTTTGCGCGCTCTGCGTGCAGAAACCTGCGACTCCCTTGACAATCCGCCCTCCTTCGTATTTGGTTTGTTCACGTGAGCGAACACGGAGCACGCGTCATGCAGGGTTTCGAAGAAGCACAGACGTCGTTTCTGAACCTTGACGCTGCTGGATACGCCGGACAGGTCCGGCGCTTTGGTCCGCATGGGCCGGCCTACGAGGTCGTCGCAGTGCAGCGCACCGGCGATCTTGAGATCGAGGTCGCCCAGTCAGGCGAGCGCGTGATCTATCCGCTCGCCGATTTTCTTGCCGATCCCCTCGCCATAACAGTGCCTTGACCGGGTTTGCGCTATGTTCGCCATCGCCTTCGAAATGACGATTGCGGATCTTCGCAAGCACTGCCCAAGAGGTATTTCGGCAGCATATTCAGAAATTGCCAAGACTTTGGCGCCGCTCGGGTTCGAGCGCATCCAGGGCAGCGTTTATATCGGGAGCCGTGCCAATCTGGCTGGTCTGTTTGATGCGATAACAGCGCTCAAGGCGCTGCCTTGGTTTCCGCTCTGCGCGCGTGACGTGCGTGGCTTCAAGGTTGAAGATTGGTCTGACCTGACCGCGAGCATTAAGCGGTGACAGTCGGATAGGCCGTCGATACTTTTTTGCTTGATACGGCATCTGCGATGCCCGTCGGGCAGCAATGTCGCGAGGCGGCTGCGGCTCTCGATTTAGGCCCAATTCTCTGGCTCTTGCGATGCAGTCGACGTGACCTGCAAACTCACCCAGCTTGGGTTCGATAACATTTGCCTTTAAAGAACACAATCGCGACATCTCGGCGCTTGACTACCGCGGGCTTTGATGGCGGAAGAAGCGAGGTATTCCGACACGGCTTTTTGCGCGTGGGCCCCGGTTTTTCAACGGGCGCACACTGCCAGATTTCTCACCTCCGACCTCACCTAAAGACGGGCAAAGGACCACATCGACGATGGCAACGAACAATATCGGACAAATCCGCCAAGTGATGGGCGCCGTCGTCGACGTGCAATTCGAAGGTGGCGTTCTGCCAGCCATTCTGAACGCCCTTGAAACCCAAAACCACGGCAATCGCCTCGTGCTCGAGGTCGCCCAGCATCTGGGCGAGAACACCGTCCGCACCATCGCCATGGATAGTTCCGAAGGTCTCGTTCGTGGCCAGAACGTCACCGACACCGGCAAACCCATTTCGGTCCCCGTCGGCGACGAAACCCTCGGCCGCATCATGAACGTGATCGGCGAACCAGTCGACGAACTTGGCCCGATCAAAACCACCCACACGCGCGCCATCCATCAACAAGCGCCGTCATTTGCCGATCAGTCGACAGCCGCCGAAGTGCTCGTCACCGGCATCAAGGTCGTCGATCTGCTGGCGCCCTATGCCAAAGGCGGCAAGATCGGCCTGTTCGGCGGCGCCGGTGTCGGCAAGACCGTTCTCATCATGGAATTGATCAACAACATCGCCAAGGTGCACGGCGGCTACTCGGTGTTCGCCGGCGTTGGCGAGCGCACGCGCGAAGGCAACGATCTCTATCACGAAATGATCGAGTTCGAAGGTCAACGTTGATCCCAAGGAAAATGGCGGGTCTTCAAAAGGGTCCAAGTGCGCCCTGGTTTATGGTCAGATGAACGAGCCTCCGGGCGCCCGCATGCGCGTCGCCCTCTCGGGCCTTACCATTGCCGAAGACTTCCGCGATAAGGGCCAGGACGTGTTGTTCTTCGTCGACAACATCTTCCGCTTCACCCAGGCCGGCTCCGAAGTGTCTGCTCTGCTCGGCCGTATCCCGTCCGCCGTGGGCTATCAGCCGACCTTGGCCACCGACATGGGCGCCCTGCAAGAGCGCATCACCTCGACCCAGAAGGGCTCGATCACCTCGGTTCAAGCCATTTACGTGCCCGCCGACGACTTGACCGACCCCGCGCCGGCAACGTCGTTTGCCCACTTGGATGCAACCACCGTGCTCTCCCGCTCGATCGCTGAAAAAGGCATCTACCCGGCCGTCGACCCCCTCGACAGCACTTCGCGCATGCTCGATCCGCGCGTTGTCGGCGAAGAGCACTATGCGGTTGCCCGTCAGGTCCAGGCCGTGCTGCAGAAGTACAAGTCGCTCCAAGACATCATCGCCATCCTCGGCATGGATGAACTCAGCGAAGACGATAAAATGACCGTCGCGCGTGCCCGCAAAATCGAGCGCTTCATGTCCCAGCCGTTCGACGTCGCTAAGGTCTTCACCGGCTCCGACGGGGTCCAGGTGCCACTCAAAGACACCATCAAAGGCTTCAAGGGCATCTGCAACGGCGACTACGACCACCTGCCGGAACCGGCCTTCTACATGGTTGGCACCATCGAGGAAGCCATCGCCAAAGCCGAAAAATTGGCCGAAGCCGCCTAACAGGTGGAAATGGGCAAATCGGCAATGGGCAATCAGGTCGAATTGCTCTAGATTTTCTGCGCACCGATCCCGAATGCCCATTCCCCATTGCCCTGAAAGGTTCACGCTATGGCTGCTGACGGAAGCAAGTTCGGCTCCTGCTGCGAGAGCCTGAAGGAAGCGATGGCAGGCGACGATTTCGAGCCGCTCATCGCCGAAAGCGAAGAAGGCATCCTCTATATGTCCGTCGGCATCGCCGAAATGGACGATAAGGAGCCGGGGATGATCGATCACCCGCTCTTTTTCTGCCCGTTCTGCGGCACCAAAGTACAAACACCTGAAGAAGTCGACGCCAAGGGCGGCGGCGAAGAAGCGACGCACTGAGCGGGCTCGCCCTCAGCGGAGTTCGAACCTGGAAAGATGTGGACCATGGCCGGCAATTTTAAGTTCGAACTCGTAAGCCCCGAGCGCGTACTCGTTGCGACTGACGTAACCGAGGTACTCGTGCCCGGCGCCGACGGCGACTTCACCGTGTTCGCTGGCCATGCGCCCGTCATCTCCACCCTGCGCCCCGGCATTCTCGAGGCCAAGAAGGCCGATGGCGGATCGTCACGCTTCTATGTTGCCGGTGGCTTCTGCGAAGTCGCACCCAACAGCCTGACTGTCCTGGCCGAGAAGGCCCACGACGTCGCAACGCTTGACGCTGCCACCATCGCGTCACATCTCGCAACCGCCGAGGCCATCCTCTCCGGCGACGCCGACGATGACATGCGCCTCGCCGCCAACACCGCGATCGCCAATCTCAAATCTCTTGAAGGCCGCGCCGCTTAACTGCAAACCCGCCTGTAGGTTAGGTCAAGCGTTTCTGCGCGACCCGACATCGCTGGCGCAACCAACAAAAAAGCCGGGCATCGCGCCCGGCTTTTTCTATGTCTGAATGAACGCCAACCCCGGCGTTACTTCATCGGCTGGTAAGCCGGCATCGCGTCCGTTGCACCGAAGTGGTAGCGCAGGCCGATCTTCACTTCATGCGCTGTAATGTCGTTGATCCGCACAGCTGGGTTGATCGAGTTTGTATTGTCGACCTTACCTGAAACAGCCTTGCCATAGTCCATGTAGCGATAACCGACGTCGAGGATAGCGCGCTCACTGACTTGATAGCCGATACCAGCCATCAGCGACCACGCCAGCGACAGCCGCGAGTTGCCCTCGATCCGGTTCAGCAGGTACGGATTGTCTGTGAAGTAAACTTCGCTCATTTTGTTGTAAGCGACGCCCACACCGGCGCCGACGTAGGGCGTGATGCCACCGAAGCTGCCAAGATCCTTGTAACCGTTGAACATCAGGGTGGTGGATTTGATGCTGGTGTGCATGGGGTCAATGAACGGCGTCGGCGTCGACGCGCCGCCGCCAAACAACTCATTGATCACAAAATTATTCGGCGTGCCCTGGAACTTCCGATTAGCCGTATGGTTGAGCATGACTTCGCCGCGGACGCCGCGCGAACCCGAGCTGCAGCCAAGGCCAACACCACCGAAGAAAGCATTGTTGAGCGATGTTTCGCTCACCCCTTCGCCAATGTAGTTGAAATTGCTGTCCACAAACGCTGAGTTCCGGTCAGCGCCCGCATAAGCACGATCAAACACCGTCACTGGCCACGTCGCATTTGGACGCCGGGAAATCGAGTAGCCAAGATCGCCGCGAACGTAGCACGGCCCAGCCGGACTGCGCGTCATCATGGGCGCATCATACCCACCGTCTTTGATGGAGCCGCCGCGCGAGCCACCCAGATCGGCAGCGTTGACGGGCGCACCAGACACCGCGACGGCGACAGCGGCAGCGATCAGCCCCGCGATGTTGATCATCTTCATGGAAAGCAAACCCTCGTTGCCAGGCACTCGGACAGAGCGGCCTGCGGACCTCAGTGATGTCCGCCCAAAATGAGCCATGAGGATTAAAACGCGGTTAAGCGCTGGTAGATTTCGGGATAGTTGGATTTGCGAATTGGGGCGGCGCCATCGGTGATGATGCCAATCGCTTCGCAGGTTGGTTGAATTGCGTTACACCAGCGTAACCCAGCATGGCGCGCGAGATGCTGGGATACGGCGCTGAAACGCACCTAACCGAGCCTACGGCTCAGGTCACGGCTCCCGTCCTCGGCGCCTCAAACTGCTTCCAGGCACCCGCCACAAACGTCTCTTCGATCGCCACCACGGCATCAAACACATCAACAAATCGCACATACAGCGGCCCGAATCCGAACCGCATCACATCCGGCGCGCGGAAATCGCCAATAACCCCGCGCGCGATCAGCGCCTGCATCATCCGATAGCTCTCCGCATGTGTGATCGACACATGATTGCCGCGCCGCGCCCCATCCCGCGACGCCGATAACCCGAAGCCCAGCTTAGCCAGTCTCTCATCATAGAGCGTGATCATCAGGTCGCCGAGCGCGCGCCCCTTCGCGTGCACATCCGCCATCTTGATCCCCTCGAACGCATCGAGCGCCGTCTCAAACGCCAGCATCGACAACATCGGCGCCGTCGAGCAAAGCATCGATTTAATGTCATCCGCCCGCTCGAAGTCGTGCTTGAAGGCAAACGGCGCCTTGTGGCTCCACCAGCCCTGCAGCGGTTGATCAATCTCCCTCATATGCCGCTCCGCCACATAGATGTGTGACGGCGCGCCCGGGCCGCCATTGAGGAACTTGTAACCACAGCCCACCGCAAAGTCGGCACAATCGCGATCCAGCTGCAGCTCCACCGCGCCCGTCGAATGCGCCAAATCCCACACGATAAGCGACCCGTTGGCGTGCGCTGCAGCCGTCACACGCCGCATGTCTTGAATCTCGGCCGTCCGATAGTTGACGTGGCTCAGCTCAACCACCGCCGTGTCCCGATCGATCGATACGGCCAACTCGCTGGTCGGCACATAACGCACTCTGAGCCCAAACATGCGGGCGACACTGTCGATGATGTGATTGTCTGAGGGAAAGTTACCCAACTCTGCAACAATCGTCTCCCGCCCCGGCCGCAATCGAATAGCCGCTGCAAGCGCCTTGAACAGATTGATCGAGATCGTATCGGTGATGGTGACCTGATGCGGCGCCGCGCCGAGCAACGGTGCCATCTTCGTGCCGATCCGGCCGGGCGCCTCGAACCATCCCGCCCCGTTCCATGAGCGGATCAGCCCGACGCCCCACTCCTCTCGGATAACGTGCGCAACCCGCTCCGCCACACCCTTCGGCACCGCGCCAAGTGAATTGCCATCCAGGTAGTTCACACCGTCAGGCAGCATAAAGCGGCTGCGCGCATGGCGCAGTGCATCGCCAGCATCAAGCCGTGCGCAGTCTTCGCGTGTCATCGTCATGGCGGTCCCACTTACCAAGTGATCTCCGCCCACTATCGCCCGTCACCACAGCGGCGGCAATGCTCAAGCCTCATGCTCAGCCTCTGTGCCGCGGCGCCGCGCCACCAGCCGGTCGCCCACGATCAGAAGGATCATTGCCAACACCAATTGAATGACGGCGCCCACCGCTAAACCTTTGAAATCCTCAATCGGCAGCAACCGCGCCGCCAACAGCGAGCCATTCGAAATGCCGACGTAGAGCATCGACGCATTGAGCGCGAGCAGCAGCTGCGCCAGCGGCGGCGCGATCGCCACCAGCCGCGATTGCTGCGCTGTGAAATGAAACCAGCTGCACAGCGACCACGCCCCAACGATCAATGTGAGCGCGATGGGTGTCGACGGTCCTTGCGTTACCAGCGGCATCAGCACCGCCAGCAAAACACAAAGCGTCACCAGCACAGCGGATGGCCCAAATTTATCCGTCGCCGGCCCCGACAGCACTGCCGCAGCAAATGCCATGCACCCATAGATCGCCAGCACAATCGCGATGCCCGTGCCACCAAGGCCGAGCCGTGTCTCCAGGATCAACGTCAGAAACGTCAGCGTCGTATACGTCGCCCCGACAAAGCTGACCGTAAACAGCAGCGCCACCAGCAAATGTGGCGTCCTCAGCACGCGCCCCAGCTCGGCCAGCGACGTCGGCCGGAAAGCGGTTGCAGCGGGTACGCAGCGCCACACCACCACCGTCATTGCCAAAGCCAACGCGCCCACCACCAAGAACGCGGAACGCCAGCCAAAGGAATAGCCCAGCCAGGCGCCGATCGGATTGCCGATGCCTTGCGCCGCCGTAAACCCGATGAACACCTGGCTTAGCGCCCACCCCCGCCGCTCCGGCGGCACGAGCGACACTGCCACCGCGGACGTCGCCGGAGTGTAAAGTCCCGCACCCAGCGCTGTCAGAACACGCGCCGCCTCCATGCCACCAATCGTCGGCGACAGCGCACACGCAAGCGAGCCGAGCCCCACCAGCAGCATCGCACCGGTAATGACCAACCGCCGCGGCAGCTTGCCTGTGCCAGCAATCAGCAGCGGCGACCCGATGGCATAGGCCACCGCGTAGAAGGTCATCAGCCGCGCCCCCTCGGCCGGGTCGATCGCTAAATCGCGCGTGATCGTGCTCATCAATCCGAGCACCACGAAGGCCGCGATCCCAACCACAAAGTTCCCGGCAGAAAGCGCCAGCAGCGTCTTCTTGGCGACTTTTTCAAGCGGCGCCACCACAGTCTTTGTCATGCTGGCACGGCCGCCGCGAGGCTCTCGATTGCCGCGCTCACGCCGCCCGATCCGTGTGGGATCTTCAGCGCCCGCAAGGCCATCTCGATCGCACCCAGCGTTCCAAGCACCATCGGCGCATTCGTGTGGCCCATATGCGCGATGCGAAATGCCTTGCCTTGATAGCCACCAATGCCGAGTCCCAGCGTCACACCGCATTTCTCACGCGTGTAGTCGGTTATACGCGCTGTATCGGTGCCCGCCATCCGCACATTGGTAATCGATGGCGCCCGCTGCGCTGCTTCAGCAATGTTGAACGACATCACCTGCCCCTCAGACCACTTGCCAACCGCCGCATGTGTCGCCCGCGCCAGCAACGAATGCCGCGTCCAAGCGGCCTCCAAACCCTCGTCGAACAACAGATCCAGTGCGGCCCGCTGCGCATAAAGCAGGTGCTCCGGCGGCGTACCGCAATACTTTTGGTAATGCTCTGGTCCTTGCCGGAACGTCCAATCCCAATAATGCGTCTTCATGTTAGCGGACTTGTGAGTTTCCAGCGCCCGCGCATTGGCCGCGACAAAAGCCAGCCCCGGCGGCGTCATCAGCCCCTT
Source organism: uncultured Alphaproteobacteria bacterium (assembly GCA_963847145.1). Lineage (GTDB taxonomy): Bacteria > Pseudomonadota > Alphaproteobacteria > Rhizobiales > Hyphomicrobiaceae > JABFRJ01. Next base: position 1,466,895 of record CAWJYN010000003.1, on the reverse strand, counting down.
CTGCGAACCCGCCATCGCCACATCAACACCCCACGCATCCATCTCAAACGGCATGCAGCCGAGCGACGCCACGCAATCCACCATCAACAGTGCCGGATGCTTGGCCGCGTCCATGGCCTTGCGGATCGCCGCGATATCGTTGACGACGCCGGAGGCAGTGTCGATCTGCACCACCAGAACCGCTTTGATCGTGTGTTGCTTGTCTTTCGCGAGCCGCGCCTGCACCGCTTGCGGATCAACTGCGCGGTGCCACTCACCGGCCAGCACTTCGACCTTCGCCCCCATGATACCGGCCATCTCGCCCCACCCGAGCGCAAAGCGTCCACTCTCCAGCACCAGCACATCATCGCCGCGCGACAGCACATTCGTCAGCGCCGCCTCCCAACCGCCATGGCCATTGGCAGCATAAATGAAGGTCTGGCCTTTGGTGCGGAACACCCTCTTGAGATCCAGCAGCAACTGATCCGTCAGCGCCACCAACGGTCCCGTGTAGATGTCGACCGCTGGCCGCATCATTGCTTGCAGCACGGCATCCGGAATATTGGTCGGACCGGGGATCGACAGAAATTGGCGGCCATTCGCAACGGTCATGAAAGCGGTCTCGCAGCAGATGAGGGTGCAGTAGTACAGCCCACAACGCTTGCAAGGTCACAGTCAATCGGCAAGCGCGTTCTCAGGCGTTGCACTATAAAGCGCCGTTATGACGCGACAACTTTGTCGGGAGATGTGCAAAACGATGCAACGCTACAGTCCCCACACTTTGGCCGCCGCGCAAGGCATGTATAGCGGCCATGCAATATAAGCCAATGATGAGCATAAAAAAGGAACTCGTCCGGCACGATGCACATCAGATCTTCTTCCACTGCCTCCGGTGTCTTGCCGCGCGACAACCCCAATCGGTGCGAGACGCGAAACACATGCGTATCGACCGCCATCGTCTTCTGGCCGAAAGCCATGTTGAGCACCACGTTTGCCGTCTTCCGCCCCACACCCGGCAGCGCAACCAGAGCCTCCCGGTCCGCCGGCACGTCGCCGCCGTGATCACGGATCAACATCTCTGACAGCAGAATCACGTTTTTCGCCTTGTTACGGAACAAACCGATTGTCTTCACGTGTTCGCGCACAACATCCTCGCCCAGCGCCAGCATTTTTTTTGGCGTATCGGCACGCGCAAATAGCGCGCGCGTCGCCTTGTTGACACCCGCGTCAGTCGCCTGTGCCGACAGCACCACAGCCACCAGCAGCGTATAGGCATTCACATGCTCGAGTTCGCCTTTCGGCTCCGGCTCCTGAGTGGCAAAACGCGCAAATATTTCGCGCACACGCGGCGCCTGCGCTGTCTTTGCTTGAGGAACCTTCGCCTTTGATTTCGCAGATTTTCCGGCAGCAGCTTTTGTCGCAACTTTTGCACTCGCCTTATGCACGGGTTTGGCCTTAGCCTCAGCGACAGAAGAGCGTGTGGTTTTGAGGATGCGAGACATGAAAGCTCCAGATCACGTCGAGAAGGGTCCACCAGTGATTGACGGCAATCAGCCACCTGCGCAAGCCACGGCCATCCCGTCATCCCTACCCTTTCGAGCCGTGCTTGTGCCCCATCGCTCTTTAACGCCCAATGGCTTCCTGATCGTGATGACCATTCTCGGCGCTGTCAGCTTTGCGATGGGCTTGGCATTTGCCTGGATCGGCGCCTGGCCCGTACTTGGTTTTTTCGGCCTCGACGTCGCCATCGTTTACTTGGCATTCAAGTGCAATTATCGCGCCGCGCGAGCAACAGAGACCGTCGAGGTGACCCGCGACGAACTGACAATCACCAGACGGAACGCCAGCGGCCGCCGCCGAGCCACCACGCGGTTGAGTTCGACGTGGGTCCGTCTTGAAGAAACCGAGGGGCTCGAAGGCTCGTTTACGCTCTGCCTGGCGCAGCAAGGCAACCGCTACCTCGTTGCCCGCGACCTGCACAGCGACGAGCGCCGTAGCTTCGCCCCTGCCCTTCGCGCGGCGCTCCGCCTGGTGCGCGAACCAGAGCGTCGCTGAAGGCCTGCGCAATCCTCAATCGTCCACGCGCCGTCGCGGAGCGAAACCGTCATCGTCAAGGCTCCGCGCCTCTTCCGGAACCATGATCGGAATTCCATCGCGGATCGGATAGGCCAGCCGCGCCGCACGGCTGATTAACTCTTGCCGCATTGCATCGTACTGCAATGGCCCGCGTGTCACCGGGCACACCAAAAATTCCAGCAAACGGCCATCTGGCAGCGAGGCACTCGACCCGGCATCAGCTAAATCGGCCATCGTGCCACTCATTACTGCAACGTCGAGCCTGAACCACCGCCCCGCGCGGCCAGCTCCATTTCCGCGAGCGCAATTAACATATCGGCACGATCCTTCAGCGTAACCGCTTCCAGCAGCGCCTGCTTCTCCTCAGGGCCGTACGGGCTCATCACAGACAGCGAGTTGACCAACTGCTCGTTTTTGGATCGTCCGATAGACGCCCAGTCGGCCTTGAGGTTCCGCGCTTCCAGAAAGCGTTTCAAAGTTGCCAGAAGTGCCTCGCGCGGAACGACGTCCTCTCCCTGGCCTTCGACAAGATCGCCCGCAAATCCCTCCGGATGCACACGAAACGTCCTGTAAAGTTTATCATCCGGCAGTTCGTCACCCAGCCGGCACCGCGCAATACCCGTGAGCGACACGATCAATCGGCCGTCTTCCAGTTCTTGGAATGCCATCACGCGCCCGATACCGGCAACCGCTCGCAGTGCGACCGCCGACCCTTGCGGACTTTCCGTTTCCGCCTCGCCGTCATCGTCGCTCTCAGGCATCCCAGCCCGCGCCGGCTGCACGATGCCGATCAACCGGTTCCCCGCCAGTGCCGCGTCAAACATCGCCAGGTAACGTGGCTCAAAGATATTGAGCGGCAACCCCGCCCGCGGCAGCAAAATGCAGCCCCGCAGCGGAAACATCGGCAACGTGGCCGGCAATTGCTCCACCCGCTGGTAGCGTTCGGTGAGTTTCATCGCCTGGTAACTCCGGGCTCAGGGCTGAGACCATTGACCTGTCGTCGCCATCAGGAAAATAGCACACCCGACAACCGCCGGCGCCCGTCCAACGTGGCCGGATCTTTCGGTCCCCAGGCTTCGAAGAACTGAACGAGCTGTTTGCGCGCAGCGTCCTCGTTCCATTTGCGATCAAGACGGATAGACTCAAGAAGCTGCGTCGCTGCGTCTTCCTTGCGGCCATGCGCAGCGAGCGCAATCGCCAAATCGATACGCGCCTGATGGTTCTTTGGATCAGCCGCAATGGCCGCTTCCAACGCGCCTGTGTCACCGGCATTCGCCGCCTGCTTGGCAAGGTCGATGGCTGCCTGAATGCCTGTAACTGCCGCCAACGAACGCTTGTCTGGTGGCACCAACCCGAGCGTTTGCTCGGCGCGCTCTAGATCGTTGCTCTTCAGATAACATTTGGCGAGCCCCGCCAGCGCTAACGGATTCTGCGGCTCTTCCTGCAGAACGCTTGCAAAAATCTCTGCTGCACCCTGCAGGTCATTGGCCTCAAGGGCCGCATGGGCTGCTTCCAGAGCCGCCTCGATTTCGTTGCCAGCTTCTCCCCCCAGATTACGATCAATAAACTGCTTGATCGTGCTTTCCGGCTGCGCGCCCATGAAGCCGTCAAGCGGACGTCCATCCCGGAAAGCATAGACGGTCGGTAACGACTGCACGCGCAGTTGCTGCGCTATGGCTGGATGCTCGTCCGTATTCATCTTCACCAGACGGACCTTGCCACCATAGCTGCGCACGACTTTTTCAAGCACCGGCGTCAGCTGCTTACACGGCCCGCACCACGGCGCCCAAAAATCGACCAGCACCAGGCCCGCCTTTGAAGCCTCCAGCACATCCTTGGCAAACAATGCCGTCGTTGTGTCCTTGATAACGTCTCCGGCCACCGCGCTCGAAGTGCTCGGCGCCATCTGACCACTGCTCAAAGGGTTCAGTGCCATTCTACTGCATCCTGGGGTTGGCTAGGGGCTGCCGCCTTAGCATCGCGCTCGGGCGCCCGATATCGGGAAGACGAAGATTTGAGGCCGGATTGGCCTGAATTGACCCCCTAACAGATGAGATGCCGCGCCGGGTCGGTCAAGCCCCTGAGGGGACTTTGTCATCTGGCTCGGGGCTCATCATAGTGCCGGTCAACTGGCCGCCAGCTGTTCGATCCTAGGGTCATGGCCCGTCGCGCGAATGAACAATAGCAGGTCCTCTCGGCCGATCGTTGTGGTCGCCGTATTCACCAACGGGTGGCAGTTAATCGCGTCGAACATCATCAACGCCGCGTCCAACACCACGGAAACCCGCCGGTCTGGGTCGTTGATCAGCGCGAATGCCGTCACCGACCCCGGCGGCACGCCCAGAACCTCCATCAACAAATCCGCCTTGCCGAATGAAAAGCGGGCACACCCCAGCACCTTATGCAGCCCTTTGAGATTAACCGGCGTATGCGCCTCGGCAATCACCAGGAACAGGGCACCTTTCGCATCCTTCAGAAACAAGTTCTTCGTATGTCCTCCCGGGATAGACCGCGAAACAGCATCGCTTTCAGCCACCGTAAACACGGCCTGATGTTCAACAGTTTTCGTGCCAATGCCAAGCTGATCGAGCGTCGCCAACAGTTCGGCACGCGTTGCAGGCACCGTTCGGGACATCTGTAACGAACTCCAACCAGTTCACTGCCGTTTAAGATGGGCAACACGGTGTGGCAACCCAAACGGCCCAGACCTAGGTGGCCAAGACCTAAGTGGCCAAGACCGTGGCCAAGACCACGCTTGGGAGTCATCGTTGGTTAACGCCACGATGATAACGTCCGGAAATCCGCGATAGCCCATGACGTCATGTCAGCGATCGGCCGCGTTTCCGTCATCAGTCCGCCTTGCCGGCCGCCTAGTCGTGGCCCAGACCTCAGAAAAGGTGCCGAGAGTGAGCCTGAACGACCAAGACCTTGCGCCACTCGCCCGCCCTGCTGCTGAATTGCGGTCCGCTGGCTGGTTTGTCCGCCGGACACTGATTGGCTTGGTCGCCCTCTCCGTTTTCATGCTCAGCGGTGCTTGGCTGCTCCACGCCAGCATTGAACCCGATGGCGCCACAATTGCGGAACAATCGCAGTCCGAATGACGCAGGCACCCAGCAAATCACGCCACACTCGTGCCCCAGCTGCCCGTTAACCAGATGCATACTGGCCTAAGAGGCAGCCCTGTATCGACACAATGTTTCGCCAAGCCGCGCCACCGCCATCCGCGAGAACGAATGCCTCTTGCGACACACCAACCTTTGTCCTGCCTGAGATCGGTCATCGTCGTCGTGCTCGCAGCTTCCAGCTGCTTGGTCGCCGCACCAGATGTCATGGCGGCCCGCAACACGGAACCAGTTGTCGCGCCGTTGCCACCGCCAGGGGCCCCGCTACCCGTCCAACAGCCGCCAGGCGTGCGCCCGGCACCAGCCACTGCTGCCACAGCGACGCCCCGTATCGCCCCGGAAGCGGCCGAAGCCGAGCGCTTGCGCCGCATCAACACCGCCCAAAGCTGGGGCTACCAGCTCAACGGCATTAAGCTGGAAGAACTCCAGCGCGCGCCCTACGACCTGCTTGTCGTCGATGCCACCACCGGCCTCGCCTCCCAGCGCCCATTCACACGCGCCGAAACAGCAAGCCTCAAGAAGAAGTCTGACGGCAGCCCACGCCTGGTCGTTTCGTATCTCTCGGTGGGCGAATCCGAAGACTACCGCCCAGAATACTTCTCCAAGGAATACATGGAGGAAGACGCCCCCGACTGGCTGATGGGCGAGAACAAAGATTGGAAGGGCAACCGCATCATTAAATTTTGCTCCGACGGCTGGCAAAAAACCATCCTCGGCGACGAAAACGGCAAGAGCGTCTACAACAGTATCAACTCATCGCCGCTGTACCGCCTCATGGATCTCGGTTTCGACGGCATCTATCTTGATCGCGTCGATGTCTACGAGGAAGTCGGCAAACAATGCCCGAACGCTGAAGAGCGTATGGTCGATTTCGTCGTCAAGCTCGCCGCCCATGCCCGCAAGCGTAACCCGCACTTTCTGGTGATCTTGCAGAATGCCGAAGACCTCTTGAAACACCCCCGCCTGGTCAAAGCCCTCGACGCCGTCGCCAAGGAATCGCTGTTCCATGGCTGGGGCGGCGGCGACGGCTCTAACACCGCGTCCACCAACTCCGCCGACAGCATCAAATGGTCCACCGACCGCATGGGGCTGATGAAAAAAGCCGGCCGCCCTGTCTTCGTTGTGGACTACCCGAGCAACCGCGCGCGCGCCGACACCAGCGTCCGCCGCATCCGCGAGCAAGGCTATATCCCCTACATCGCACCCAGGAGCCTGGGCGTGCTCAACCTGCCAGGGCGGGATTTTTAATGCGCTAGACCGGCGCGCAATTGTTTCGTAACTCTGCTCTGCTTTGCTTCCCGCCTACAGTCCTGTTTTGTAGGCTTTGCGTCCCATGTCGTTGACCGCTTCCTTTATCGATCCATCGACAGCGCAGGGGCGAGTTCCTGGCGGGCCAACACAGTCTCAAGCTGCAGCCAGAGCGTTTTACGCCAACACCGGACGCTTGCCCGCAGGCCACACGCGTGTGCTGGAACTCGATGCGTTGCGCGGCATCGCGGTAGCACTAGTCATCGCTTATCACTATATTTCCGTCCGCGCCGCCGTTGAGCAGACCTTGATCGTGAGTTTACTCACACCACTGTTTCGCGTGGGCTGGGTCGGGGTTGATCTCTTCTTTGTTCTATCCGGCTTTCTGATCGGCTCGATCCTGATCGAACACGCGACCGCGCCGAACTTCTTCAAGGCGTTCTATATCCGCCGCGCCGCGCGGTTACTGCCGCTCTATCTTCTGGTCGTCTTGCTCTACCTGCTGGCTAAAGTACTGGTGACAAATTATGGTTCCGCTTCGGCCATAACTTTTCTCGAAGGTCCAGCGCCGCTACCCTGGTGGAGCTATCTGCTCTACGTGCAGAACCTTTTTCAAGGCTCTTGGAGTTCTTGGGGCAGCGTTTGGTTGGCCCCGACCTGGTCGCTGGCCGTGGAAGAGCAATTCTATCTGATCGCACCGTTACTCGTTATCATCGTGCCACGTCCGCGTCTCGCGATTTGCATCGGCGCCTTGATCGCTGCAGCTTTCGTCTGCCGCACTTGGAACTTTATGGCGCACGACCATTGGCTCCCGAGTTATGTGGTGCTGCAGTGCCGAGCCGACGCGCTGCTGGTCGGCATGGCCGGCGCACTCATCTTAGCAAACCAGAAATTGCGCGAGATAGTTGCGCGGCGGACGGACGTGCTAATCGGATGTCTGTGGTTGACCGGCGTGCTCGTGCTGGCCATCAACGTTGCCGATTTATCCCTCAAGCATTGGGCCATCGCCACTTTCGGCCATACTGTGTTGGCCGCCTTCGGCCTCAACATCATCTTCGTTGCGCTCTTCACTGAAGGCTGGTTCTGCCGCGTTGTCTTGCGCAACCCGCGCCTCATTGCGCTCGGCGGGATTTCATACGCAGCCTACTTATTGCACGAACCGGTGCACGGGCTGCTCGTCGCGGCCGCTGGTGAACCCCACGCAGTGATGGGCCATGGCGGGCATTTGGGTATTGCCATCATTGCCTTGGCGCTGACGATCGGTCTTGCGCACCTTTCCGCGGCAATACTTGAGCGGCCATTCCTTGCACTCGGACGTCGCTATCAGTACGACACACAGCGCGGGATCGCGCAGCCGGTCTGAGCCGGGTTCACATCAACCGCTCACTCTTCAAGCTCCGGTGTCCCTGACGGCCGACGATGACGTGATCGTGGATCGTGATCCCCAGTGGCCGCGCCGCGTCGACGATCATCTTGGTCATGTCGATATCAGCGCGCGAGGGGGATGGATCACCCGACGGATGATTGTGCACTAGCACCAAGGCCGTCGCGCCCAGTTCGAGCGCGCGCTTGACGACCTCACGCACATAGACGGGTGTGTGATCCACCGTCCCTGTCTGCTGCACCTCGTCAGCGATCAACTGATTGCGCTTATCAAGAAACAAGATCCGAAACCGCTCGACATCATCCCAGCCCTGCGCAGCTTTGCAGTAGTCGAGCACCGCAGCCCATGTCGCCAGCATGGGCCGCCCCATCACCTGGCTTTTCATCATGCGCAGGGCCGCCGCCCGCACGATTTTGATCTCGTCGACCGCGCGTTGGCCGATGCCAGCCACTTCTTTCAGCCGCTCCGGCGGCGCATTGATCACTTCGTTGAACGTCTTGAATTTCGCGAGCAGTGCTTTCGCCAACGGCTTGGTATCGCCACGCGGCACCGCGCGAAACAGCACCATCTCGAGCAATTCGTAGTCCGGCACTGCATCCCCGCCGCCCGCCCGAAACCGGTCCCGCAATCGCTCGCGATGGCCGAGCCGGTGATCGACTATCGTGTCTCCGGCAGGGGTGCTGTCCGCCACGCTGATCCGCGCATGTTCGAACAGCCCACCCTCGCCCAAGGTGCCGTCGGCCGATTGCATGCCGCCTGCAACAGCAGCGCCAGGGGCCGTTTTTCCGCTTGTCCGCTTCGACCCCGCCATCCGCCGCGACGCCTCATAACATCAGACGCACCCGCACGCCTGCCGTGGTGATTATTTCGCCGCATACGGCGGCTTGTCGAGTCCCACCGGCGAATAGGTGAAAACGTCACATCCGTCCTTGGTGACACCGACGGTGTGCTCAAACTGTGCCGACAGCTCGCGATCACGCGTCACCGCCGTCCAGCCATCCGGCAAAATCTTCACGAAGGCCTTGCCCAGATTGATCATCGGCTCGATCGTGAAGATCATCCCCGGCTCCATTCGCACACCCGGCCCCTGGTCCTCGCCCTTCGTGTTGACCCGGTAGTGCAGGATGTTCGGCCGGTCATGAAAGACTGACCCAAGCCCGTGGCCGCAAAAATCCTCAACGACAGAGCAGCGCTCGCTGCGCGCATAAGCTTCGATGGCTTTGCCAATATCGCCAGTCATCGCACCGGGCTTCACCGCCGCAACGCCGCGCCGCAACGCCTCAAAAGTCACATCGATCAACCGCTCTGCCTTCCGTGGGATCGCGCCGACCGCGTACATCCGGCTCGTGTCGCCATGCCAGCCATCCAAAATCAGCGTCACGTCGATGTTCAGAATATCTCCCTCGCGCAAGGGCTTTGGCCCTGGAATACCATGACAGACCACGTGGTTGATCGACGTGCAGATGGATTTGGGGAAGCCTTTGTAATAGAGCGGCGCCGGATAGGCATGATGATCCATCGCGAACTGGTAGGCGAGCGCATCCAGACGCTCTGTCGTCACCCCTGGCCGCACGTACCCGACCAGCATATCGAGCGCCTCGGCCGCCAGCTTGCCGGCACGATGCATCCCCGCGAACGCATCAGCCCCATAGAGCCGCACCGCCACGTCCGCATGTCCTGGCCGCGCCAATCCAAGTGTCGACATGCAAAGAGTATCCTAAGAAAGTGCGGACGGTGCGCGCTTCGAACCAAAAGCCGGTGTTCCGCGTACTTAGGCCGAAATGCCCCCGCGATCAACGCAAGCCCCATGGGCCCGCCTCACGACCCGCGGATCAACTGAATGATGCTGGAAAAATCCAGCCCGCCATCACCATGGGCTGCGTGCATCGCGTAGAGTTGGGCTGCCGCCGCCCCGAGCGGTGTGGCCGCACCACTCGCCGCCGCAGCTTCCTGTGACAGCTTCATATCTTTCATCATCAAGGCGGTCGCAAATCCTGGCTTGTAGCTATTGTTCGCCGGCGATCCGGGCACCGGCCCTGCCACCGGGCAATAGCTCGTCAGTGCCCAGCACTGTCCAGACGACGTCGAAGCAACTTCAAACAGTGCCTCTTTGGAAAGTCCAAGTTTCTCGGCCAGCACGAACGCTTCCGCGACCGCAATCATCGAAATTCCAAGCACCATGTTGTTGCAGATTTTCGCAGCCTGCCCCGCACCCGCATCACCGCAATGCACCAGCTTCTTGCTGATGCCTTCCAACAACGGCCGCGCCTTGTCGAACGCCGCCTTGCTGCCCCCCGCCATCAGCGTCAGCGTCGCAGCCTCCGCACCACCCACACCACCCGAAACCGGACAGTCCAGGCTCAACATGCCGGCCTTCGCAGCCACCTCGTGCGCCACCCGTGCGCTTGCCACATCAATCGTCGAACAATCGATAAAGACGCAGCCCTTGGGCGCGGCGTCCAGAATACCGCTCTTGGCATAGACCGCGATCGTATCCTTGCCGGCTGGCAGCATGGTGATCACCGCGTCGCAACCCTTAACCGCGTCAGCCGCCGACACCGCTGATTTGACGCCACGCTTCGACGCCGCTTCCAGATTGGCCGTCACGAGATCGACACCCAGCACCACATGGCCCTTTTTGACCAGATTGCCGGCCATCGGGCCACCCATATTGCCGAGGCCTATGAACGCAATTTTTGCCATAGAATCTTATCTCCAGAGAACAACGTGGGGAGCGTGCGCCGCAGATATGGCACCCAGAACGAGACTTGATCAATATTTGCGCACGCACGGCCGTCCTGCGCCAGCGCGGCCTCACGCCATCGGCGCCAGCATCTGCCGTGCGCGCTCCAGATCGTCTGGCGTGTCAACGCCCAGCGGCACTGTCTTGACCACCATCGCATCAATCCGCATGCCATTTTCCAGCGCCCGCAGCTGCTCCAGCCGTTCGCGTTTCTCCAGCGGCGCCGGCGGCAGGCTGACAAAGCGGTCCAGCGCCGCCCTGCGATAAGCATAGATGCCGATGTGATGGTAAAGCGGCCCATCGCCGGTCGGCGCCGTCGCCCGCGTGAAATACAGCGCCCTCAGGCGTCGCGGCGTCGCCCCATGATCCGCCACTGCGCCACTCGCAAGATCGACCGGTGTCCCAACCGCCTTGACGACATTCGGATTAGTGCGTTCCATCGGCTCATGGATTTCCGCGACCAGCGTCGCAATATCAACACCATCAGTCGCCAGCGGCACCATGCAGTCCCGCACCAGTCGCGGCTCCAAAGTTGGCAGATCGCCCTGCAGGTTGACCACGAACTTGATCACCCCCCCCGGATCGATCCGGCTCAATGCTTCGTGAATCCGATCCGACCCGGTCGTATGCGTATCCCGTGTCATGACGGCCTCGCCGCCGGCCTGCCTAATCGCATCTGCGATGGTACCGCTGTCCGTCGCCACGATCACCCGGCCAATTTGAGCCTCCACGGCACGGCGCCACACGTGGACGATCATCGGCACACCGTGGATATCAGCCAGCGGCTTGTCGGGCAGCCGGGTGGCTTTGAGCCGGGCCGGTATCGCGACCAAAGTATCCTGCACAGCCATTCCCCGCAGTCTGGACCTCTAGGCCACCACAATGGGTGACAATTCGTCTCGCCTTGCGGTGTTAGAACGGACCCGTCCGCTGTTGCAAGCCAAGGGCGGACCCGTATATTGCCGCCAAATGTAGAAGAGCGGCACCGGGCCTACAGGGGCTGCCGTGCGCAGGCTGATTGGCCGTGCACCGCAGCTCCACTAAACACCCAGCGCCAGACTGCAAAAGCCGGGGAAATGAATGAGCGGATCCAGCCAAATCAACACCATCGCCATGGGCGTGCTGTCCGCTGCCTTGTTCGCGTTTGGCGGTAAAACGCTGATCGAAGTGATGTCGAAAGAGCAACACGCCGCCAAGCCCGGCTACGTGCTTCCGGTTGCCAAGGCTCCGGCCGGTGGCGGCACTGCCGCACCCGCAGGCTTCAGTTTCGCGAAGGTAGCGGACTTGCTGCCCAAAGCCAGCGCCGAAGCGGGTGAAGACGGCTTCAAAAAGTGCGCGGCCTGCCATACGAACGCCAAAGGCGGTGAAAATAAAGTCGGGCCGAATTTGTGGAACATCATCGGCCGCCCTATCGGCCAAGTGGCCGGATTTGCCTATTCCGACGCCATCAAGGCTAAAGGTGGCAACTGGACCTGGGAAGCGTTGGCCGCCTACTTGAACGACCCGCGCGGCAACATTCCAGGCAATAAGATGGCATTCGCCGGCCTGACGGACCCAACAGATCTGGCGGAAATGCTCGCCTATTTGCGCAAACTCGGCGACAAACCGGCAGATTTGCCATCCAAGTGATTGCATCGGTAGACTTTTGACGAGAGAAGGCCTCGCACCCCGCACTGCGAGGCCTTTTTCGTACCGATTTCCGCCCTACCGCTGTGTGAAGAACTTGTAACTTGGAAAGCCGTCTTCTCGGGCGGCATGCTAATCTACAGTACGGTTGAGCCTGCGGCGCCGAAGCGCCCGAAGCTCTTGCAAATGCGTTGGGTCGGCAGCACGGGAGCGTGGCATGGGCGGTTGGTTACGGCGGCAAGTCACCAGAGTAGTTAGTGCCAGCCTTCTTGGCGCCATGCTGGTCGCACCCGCCATCGCCCAGGACCTCAAACGCCACGCCGTGTCGCTGGTGGGCGATCCCAAATACCCGTCTGATTTCAAGCACTTCAAATGGGTTAATCCGGACGCCCCCAAAGGCGGCCGCATCCGCCAGGCAGCCCAAGGCTCCTTCGACAGCCTCAATCAGTTTCCAGCTCAAGGCCAACCAGCCGGCGGCTTGGCGCTTGTCTTTGACCACCTCTTCGCGGGCAGCCCCGATGAAGCATCGACCGAATATGGCCTGATTGCCGAGTGGATTTCTTATCCAGCCGATTTCGGCTCCGCGACGTTCGGCCTCCGCCCCGCCGCACGCTTCCATGACGGCAAACCGGTTACGCCCGAAGACGTCATCTTTTCCTTCGAGACCCTGAAGGCCGCATCGCCGCTTTATTCGACCTACTACCAGCACGTCGTCAAAGCTGAAAAGACCGCACCGAACGAAGTCAGGTTTACCTTCGACGTCAAAGACAATCGCGAGTTGCCGCAGATTGTCACCCAGTTGCCGATCTTGCCCAAACACTGGTGGACCGCCAAGGCCGCCAACGGCGAACCGCGAGACATTACAAAGACGTCGCTGGAATTACCGCTTGGGTCGGGCCCCTACAAAGTCAAATCGTTCGAGCCCGGGCGCACAATTATCTACGAACGCGTCAAAGACTGGTGGGCGGCCAACCTCCCAGTTTCAAAAGGGCAATGGAACTTCGACGAGATCGAAATCACCTATTACCGCGATCGCGTCGCGCCATTCGAAGCCTTCAAGAAAGGCGATCTCGACTACCGGTCAGAGTCTTCAGCTAAGTCCTGGGCGACTGAATATGAGTTCGATGCTCTCAAGCGCGGCCTCGTCAAAAAAGTGCAACTGCCCATCGTTCGCGTCGCCCCCATGACTGGCTTTGTCATGAACACGCGCCGCAAAACGTTTCAGGATGTGCGCATCCGCAAGGCCGTCTGGCTCGCCTTCGATTTCGAATGGGCCAACAAGAACCTGTTCTATGACCAGTACATCCGCCTCAAGAGCTATTTCGACAATTCCGAACTCGCCAGCCGCGGACTGCCCGAAGGTCGCGAACTTGAGCTGCTCAACGAAGTCAAAGCCGGCCTGCCGCCAGAGGTCTTCACCACGGAGTGGAAGAACCCATTCAACGCCACGCCCGAGGATGCACGCCGCAACCTCGCGGCCGCAGCCAAGCTGCTGGCTGAAGCCGGTTACACAAACAAAGCCGGCACTCTGATCGACGCGAAGGGACAGCCGTTGGCGTTTGAGATTCTGCTCGACGATCCGGCGTTTGATCGCGTCGTGCAGCCTTACAAGGGTGCACTCGAGAAACTCGGCATCAAAGTCACCATCCGGCAAGTCGATAGCGCTCAGTACGAGCGCCGCACCGGCGACTACGATTACGACATCATCGTCGGCCAATTCGCGCAGTCTGAAAGCCCCGGCAACGAGCAGCGTAATTTCTTCGGCTCTGCCGAACTCACCAAGCAAGGCGGCCGCAACGCTGCCGGCATTGCCGACAAAGCGATCGACGCATTGATCGAGAAAGTCGTCTTTGCCAAGGATCGCACAGATCTCATCGCCGCCACCCGCGCGTTGGACCGCGCCCTGCTGTGGAACTTCTATATCGTGCCCAATTGGCATCTCCCAGCCCAGCGCATCGCCTACTGGGACAAGTTCGGCCGCCCCGAAACCCTGCCCTCACGTGGCGTCGACTTCCTCCGCATCTGGTGGCTCGACGCAGCCAAAGACAAAGCGCTTGCCGCCGAGCGCGCAAAATGATGCGGCACCTGACATCGACCGCCGGGGACGCACAGGGACCGAGCAAAATGCTAAACCGGACGATCCGCACCGCTTTGGCAGTCACCCTCTTGGCGTTCGGCTCCGCCAGCGCTGAGCCGCGCCATGGCCTCTCGACCTTTGGCGATCTCAAGTACCCCGCTGGCTTCAAGCACTTCGACTACGTCAATCCGGCAGCCCCCAAGGGTGGCCGCATCGTCACCATGGGCACCAGCGCACTCGATACCTTCGACAGCTTCAACGCCGTCATCCTCAAGGGCGACGCCGCCCAAGGCCTCCTCGAACACGTCTACGATACGCTGATGGTGCGTGCCATGGACGAACCGGACGCACTTTACGGTCTTGTCGCCGAAAGCGTTGACCTCGCTGCAGATCGCCGCTCGGTGACGTTCAAACTTCGTCCTGCCGCCAAATTCGCCGACGGCACGCCGGTGACCGCCGCCGACTGCGCCTTTTCCTTCGCCGCCTTGAAGGAAAAAGGCCACCCACTCTACAGCTCCGTGTTGCGCAATGTGACCTCGGCAGTGGCCCTCGATCCACAAACCATCCGCTACACGTTCGAAGGCGATCAGATCCGCGATCTGCCAAACATTGTGGCCAGCCTGCCTGTGCTGCCAAAAGCCTTCTATGACAAACAGAAGTTCGACGAGACCTGGCTTGAAAAGCCGCTTGGCTCTGGGCCGTATGCGGTCGGCAGTTTCTCCCAAGGTGCATTCGTACAGTATGTCCGCCGGCCGGACTATTGGGCGCGCGATCTCAACGTCAATATCGGCCGCCGGAACTTTGACGAGATACGCTACGAGTACTTCCGCGAGCGCACCGCCAGCCTTCAGGCTCTCAAAGGTGGCACGCTCGACCTGCGCGAAGAGTTCACCTCCAAGGAATGGGCAACCGGCTACGACATCCCGGCGGCTCGCGAAAAGCGCTTGCTGCTGAGAACCCTGCCAGACGAAAACCCCTCCGGCACACAAGGTTTCTGGATCAACACCCGGCTGCCGAAATTTGCCGATCCCCGCGTGCGCCGCGCGCTTGATCTGGCCTTTGACTACGAATGGACCAACCGCAACCTGTTTTTCAACGCCTACAAACGCACCGCGAGCTACTTCGAGAACTCGCCGCTCAAAGCGCACGGCGCGCCCACTGTTGCCGAACGCGTCCTCCTCGAACCCTTCCGCGACAAGCTGCCGGCCACCGTATTCGGCGAGCCCTATGTACCGCCCATTTCCGACGCCAGCGGTCAGGACAGAAAACTCTTGGCCGAAGCCGCCAGGCTGCTGACTGAAGCAGGTTATGTGGTGAAAGACAGCAAACGGATGACACCCGCCGGCGTGCCGTTCGAAATCGAATTCCTGATCACCGATCCCTCCAGTGAACGCTTCCTCGGCAACTATGTGCAGAACCTCCAGCGGCTGGGCGTCACTGTTACGCAACGCAAGATCGACGAAGCGCAGTACCAGCGCCGCATCAAGTCTTTCGAGTACGACATCGTCGGCGGCCGCTTTGTCATGCAACTCACCCCCGGCCTCGAGCTCAAGAACTTTTTCGGCAGTGAAGCCGCCGGCGCCGAGGGCAGCTACAATAAGGCCGGCATCAAAGACCCGGTCATCGACGCTCTGATCGAGCGCGTCGTCGCCGCAAAAAACCGCGAAGAGCTGAACACCGCCGCCCGCGCGCTCGACCGTGTCCTGCGCTCCGGCCACTATTGGGTGTCGAACTGGTATAAAGCT
This sequence comes from uncultured Alphaproteobacteria bacterium, assembly GCA_963847145.1. GTDB lineage: Bacteria > Pseudomonadota > Alphaproteobacteria > Rhizobiales > Hyphomicrobiaceae > JABFRJ01. The sequence goes on along the minus strand of CAWJYN010000003.1, from coordinate 1,450,895 downwards.
GCGCACACCGTCGCATTCTGGGATAAATTCGGCTGGCCTGAAACAAAACCGCCCTACGACCGCGCGATCCTCGATACGTGGTGGTTTGATGCGGCCAAGGCTGCCAAGCTGAAACCCGAATGATGCTGAAACCCTCGCGAGCGCTGCGCTGATGGCCGCCTACCTGTTGAAACGTCTGCTGCTCATCTTCCCAACGATGCTCGGGATCATGCTGATCAGCTTCACCATTATCCAATTCGCCCCCGGTGGACCCATTGAGCGCATCATCGCCCAAGTCTCGGGCACGGAAGTCTCGGCGGCAGAACGCGTCGGCGGCGGCTCTGGTGATGGGTTGGCGCGCGGCCCAGCGGGTGCGGTTGGCGGTGAAAGCTCTAAATATCGCGGCGCCCAGGGCCTCGATCCAGCCTTCATCAAAAGCCTCGAAAAGCAGTTCGGCTTCGACAAGCCCGCCCACGAGCGCTTCCTGCTGATGATCAAGAACTATCTCACCCTCGACTTCGGCAAGAGCTATTTCCGTGATGTTTCGGTGCTGCAGCTGATCAAGGAAAAGATGCCTGTCTCGATCTCTCTCGGGATCTGGATCACCCTCATCACCTATCTCATCTCCATTCCGCTCGGCATCCGCAAGGCCGTGCATGACGGCGAGAAATTCGACACCTGGACGTCGACCGTGCTGGTTGTCGGCTACGCCATCCCAGGCTTCCTGTTGGCTGTGCTGCTGCTGGTCGTGTTCGCCGGTGGCTCGTTCTTCCAGTGGTTTCCGCTGCGCGGGATCACCTCCGAGAATTGGCAAAGCCTGTCGTGGTTCGGTAAAATCACCGACTACTTCTGGCATCTCACATTGCCGCTGATCGCCATGTCGGTGGGCGCCTTCACCACCATGACGTTCCTCACCAAAAACTCCTTCCTCGACGAGATCCGCAAACAATACGTAACAACCGCCCGCGCCAAGGGTCTGGGCGAGGCGCGCGTTCTGTACGGCCACGTTTTTCGCAATGCGATGTTGCTGGTCGTCGCCGGCTTTCCGAGCGCGTTTATTCACGCCTTCTTTTCCGGCTCGTTGCTCATCGAGAAGATCTTTTCGCTCGATGGACTTGGCCTCCTCGGCTGGGAAAGCGTGATCAATCGCGACTATCCGGTCATCTTCGCAACGCTCTACATCTTCGCCGTCATGGGTTTGTTGATCCACCTGCTGACCGATTTCGTCTACACGCTCGTTGATCCCCGCATTGATTTCGAAAGCCGGGAGGTCTGAGCCATGGACGCATCCGGCACAGCGCCTATCAGCGAACCAACGGCACGTGCAGCGGCGCCGTCGCCACTGCGCACGTGGCTCACACAACGCCTAACATTCAACCCCATCAATCGCCGCCGCTGGGCCAACTTCAAGGCCAACCGCCGCGCGTATCTGAGCCTGTGGCTGTTTCTCAGCGTGTTCGGTCTCTCCCTTTTTTCCGAATTCATCGCCAATGATAAGCCGGTGCTGATGCGCTACAAGGGCGAGTGGCTAATGCCCGTTCTGGTGAACTATCCGGAAGAAAAATTCGGCGGCTTCCTCGCCGTTACTGACTACAAAGACCCTGTTATCTTGGATGAGATCAAAGCCCACGGCTGGATGCTCTGGCCGCCGATCCGCTACTCCTATTCATCCATCAACAAGGACTACCCGCGCCTGAAGAATGAGAGCGGCTTGTGTCTTGGTTTTCCCGCGCCGCCACCTTGGGCCACCAAGAAGCCTTATTGCGAAGCACCAACCGACCAAGTGCAGCGCTATGAAGCACTCGGCAATCGCAATTGGCTTGGCACCGACGACCAGGGCCGCGATATCTTCGCGCGCCTCCTTTATGGACTGCGGATCTCGGTTCTGTTTGGCCTGCTGCTCACCACGATCGGATCAATCATCGGCATCGCCGCTGGCGCTGTCCAAGGCTACTTTGGCGGTAAAGTCGATCTGATCTTTCAGCGCTTCCTGGAAATCTGGTCTTCGATCCCCGTGCTGTTCGTCCTCATCATCATCTCGTCCGTCCTCGTGCCGGGCTTCTGGACACTGCTTGGCATTCTGCTGCTGTTCGAGTGGGTCGGCCTCGTCGGCGTCGTCCGCGCCGAATTCCTACGCGGCCGTAATCTCGAGTACGTCACAGCAGCCCGCGCGCTCGGACTGTCCGATGCCAAGATCATGTTCAAACACATCCTGCCGAACGCCATGGTCGCGACCTTGACGTTCCTGCCCTTCAAGCTGACCGGCGCAATCACATCCCTCACCGCCCTCGACTTCCTCGGCCTCGGGCTGCCGCCGGGCTCGCCCTCGCTTGGCGAACTCTTGACCCAGGCGACCGCCAACCTTCAAGCGCCGTGGATCGCGCTCGCCGCCTTCTTCTCGATCGCTGGGTTACTCAGCCTTTTGATCTTTATCGGTGAAGGCGTCCGCGACGCGCTCGATCCCAGAAAGACGTTCCGATGAGCGACGCCGCCAATACGTCCGACACCCTCGTTCGCGTCCGCGATCTTCAAGTCGCGTTCGGCCACGGCGAACGCCAGACACTCGCCGTCAAAGGCGTGTCTTTTAATATACGCCGCGGTGAGACCGTCGCGCTGGTAGGCGAGAGCGGCTCCGGAAAATCCGTCTCGGCGTTGTCAATTCTGAAGCTCCTCCAGTACCCCGCTGCATCCCATCCAGGCGGTGAAATCTTCTTCGAAGGCCGCGACATGCTGACGGCCAGCGAAGCCGATATGCGCAGCATCCGCGGCCGGCGCATATCCATCATTTTCCAAGAGCCGATGACCTCGCTGAACCCGCTGCACACCATCGAGCGGCAAGTGACGGAAGTGCTGAAAATCCATCGGGGCATGGGCGATGCAGCAGCGCGCGTCCGCATGCTCGAGTTGCTGCGGCGCGTCGGCATCCCGGACCCCGAAAAGAGACTGAGCGCCTATCCCCATCAGCTCTCGGGTGGCCAGCGTCAGCGCGTCATGATTGCCATGGCACTCGCCAACGAGCCCGATCTTTTGATCGCTGACGAACCGACCACTGCCCTCGATGTCACGATCCAGGCACAAATCCTCGAGCTGCTCATCGAACTCAAGCAAGAAATGGGCATGGCGATGCTGCTCATCACACACGATCTTGGCATCGTTCGCAAAATGGCTGAGCGCGTCTATGTCATGCAGCACGGCAAGATCGTCGAAGAAGGCCCGGCCACACAGATCTTTTCTAAGCCACAGCACCCTTATACCCGCATGTTGATCTCGGCTGAGCCTAAGGGCCGCGCGCCGGAAGCCCGGCCCGATGCTCCAACGGTCGTCGAAACCGACAATCTGAAAGTCTGGTTCCCTATCAAGCGCGGCCTGCTCCGCCGGACCGTCGATCACATCAAAGCCGTCGACGGGGTGTCACTCAAACTCCGGCAGGGCGAAACCATCGGCGTCGTCGGTGAGTTGGGATCCGGCAAAACGACACTCGGACTTGCCATCCTGCGGCTCGCGTCCTCACAAGGCCCCATCGTTTACATGGGCAACCGCATCGATGGCCACGACAGTGCCGCGATGCGCCCGCTGCGCCGCGAAATGCAGATTGTCTTTCAGGACCCCTACGGCTCACTCTCACCCCGCCTATCGGTCGGCCAGATCATCGAAGAGGGCCTCACCATCCAGCTTCCCGATCTCGACGCTGACGAGCGGCGCCGCCGCGTCTCGACCGCGTTGGAAACCGTGGGCCTAGTTGGCGATATGCAGGATCGCTACCCGCACGAGTTCTCTGGCGGCCAGCGCCAGCGCATCGCCATCGCGCGGGCCATGGTGCTCGAACCGAAATTCGTCATGCTGGACGAACCGACCAGCGCCCTCGACATGAGCGTGCAGGCGCAAATCGTCGACTTGCTGCGCGACCTGCAACGCACGCGCGATCTTTCGTATCTCTTCATCAGCCACGACCTGCGCGTTGTCCGCGCCCTCGCCAACTACGTCATCGTCATGAAGAACGGCCGCATTGTCGAGGAAGGCCCGTCACAAGCCATCTTCGATGCACCACGCGAGCCCTACACCAAGGCGCTGCTGGCTGCCGCCTTCAATCTCGCAGTCGCCGGCCGGGAGGCCGTCGCATCATGACGCTGCTGTTGGCCATCAACAGCGCCGACGGCAATTGGTCGCCGGAGCGGTGGCAGGCACGGTTCGCCGCCGCGCTCCCCAAACACGCCATCGTACGCCATGGCGCCGGGACCATCGCCCCTGAAGCGGTCCGCTACGCCGCTGTCTGGAAGCCGACACCTGGATTGCTCGCAACGCTGCCGAAACTCGAAGTCATCTTCAATTTGGGCGCTGGTGTCGACGCGGTGCTCACTGACGAGAGTATGCCGCCCGTGCCGCTGGTCCGCATTGTCAACACCGACCTGACCAAACGCATGACCGAGTACGTCACGCTCCACGTGCTGCTGCATCATCGCCGCCTGCCCATGCTGCTTTTGGCACAACGCGACAAGGCCTGGCGCGCGGAAGATCAATGGGCGGCCAAAGCGGTGCGTGTCGGCATCATGGGCATGGGTGAACTCGGTCGCGACGCGGCCGAAGTCCTGGTGCGCCTCGGCTTTCGCGTCTCCGGTTGGAGCCGCAGTACAAAGCACGTCACCGGCGTGACAACCTATAGCGGACAGGCCGAGCTTCCTGCATTCCTGAATGCAACCGACATCCTGGTCGCGTTGATACCGCTGACGCCAGAAACCCGCGGCATCTTGAACCGCAAACTGTTCCGCCAACTCGCCCGCGATGGTGTGCTCAGCGCACCCGTGTTGATCAACGCCGGCCGTGGCGGCCTGCAGAGTGAGACCGACATCCTCACCTGCCTCGACGATGGTACACTGGGCGCTGCGACACTTGACGTGTTCGAAAGCGAACCGTTGTCATCGGCATCACCGCTGTGGTCGCATCCCAACGTGATCGTCACGCCGCACAACGCCGCTGACAGTGATGCCGACGAAATTGCTGCCGCTGTTGCGGCCCAAATTCTTGCCTACGAACGCGGCGAGCCGCTTAAGAACGTCATTGATCGCACGGTTGGCTACTAGTCATGTCTACCCTGGAGTCCCCTATGACCCAAACCCCCGTCACGCTTTACCACGCACCCAACACCCGTTCCTCCACCGCACTATGGATGCTCGAAGAGCTTGGTGCGCCGTATCAACTGCATGTGCTCAACACAAGGAACAATGAGAACCACGCACCCGCTTATCTCGCGATCAATCCCCTCGGCAAAATACCGGCGCTCAAGCATGGTGACGCGGTCATCACCGAAACCGTCGCAATTCTGCTTTATCTGGCCGACGCGTTCCCGGCTGCCAAGCTGGCACCGGCGATTGGCGATCCCTTGCGCGGCCCGTATCTGCGCTGGATGACGATGTATGCGGCCGCCTTGGAGCCGGCCGTCGTCGACCGCGCCATGAAGCGCGATCCAGGCGGTCGCGCCATGTCGCCGTACGGCGACTTCGAATCACTCTTCAAAATGGTGACGGATCAACTCGGCGCCGGCCACTATTTCCTCGGTGACAAGTTCTCGGCCGCCGATGTGTTGTGGGGCAGCGCGCTCCGGTGGATGACGATATGGAAGATCCTTCCCGAGCATCCGGCGGTGACGGCCTACCTCGCACGGATTGCCGGACGTCCGGCGCAGGCCAGAGCCATGGCAAAAGACCAGGAACTCGCCGCGACCCAGGCTTGATGTGCCAGACCTTGATGTGCCACGCAGAGTGCGGTAACGCCGGTCCCAGTGCGCGTCGCGAGACCTTGGCCACATCCTGGCCGGCGGGGGGGAAATGCAACCGCAAGACGTTTTCAATCGCGGCTTTGCCGACGCGACGGCCGCGATCGACGCATGGCTGCCGTCAATGGCAGCGCACGCCGCAATCGAGCGCGAGCAAGCGGAACGCTATTGGCGTGTGCGGCTGACACCCCATCAGCCCAACGCCTGCCCGGTCGAACTCATGCTTTCGCGTGAGCAAGTGTTCGATTGCGATATCGGTCCGGAGAGTGCGGAAAATCAGCCAATCACCGATCTCGGATTGTTCCTGCCGATGTTGCGTGCGGTCACCGAGGGCCGCGTTCTGCTGCGCCGTTGGCGCGCGCAAGCCACCGGCAGCGAGTTGGTCCGCGAATTGGTTGTTGATCTGGCGCCAGAACAGTCCTGGTCCATGCGGCGCCGCATCCGCGCCGGCAACGCCACCACCGAAGCCTCAGCAGTCGCCTGCGACCAAGTCTACGTTGCTTATCGGCGGGATTTGAATGCACCCTGACGGGACGCCGGTTGAAACATCTTGCCCCAAGCCGGGCAGCCGACTACAGGGACTTTAGCCGCCCAACCGCGCCATATCGCAGACGTAGACACGACGGAATCAACAATGATCAGACTTCTCGGATTTCTCGACTATCTGGTCTCCCTCTACGAATGGATCGTGATTATCGCCATTGTTCTCGGCATGCTGATTCAGTTCGGAGTGGTCAACGGCTCGATGCCGCTGGTGCGCTCGATCAACGAAGGGCTCCGTGCCGTCACCGAGCCGCTACTGCGCCCGATCCGGCGGATGCTCCCCAATACCGGTGGTCTCGACTTCGCGCCGCTCGTTCTATTGCTGGCATGTGTGTTCCTCCGTTCAGTCGTCATTGCCACCATCGCAGACCAAATCCGGTGAGCACCTCCGGCATCGTGCGCGCGACCAAGGACGGCGTCGAACTTCGCGTCCGCCTCACCCCGAAGTCCGTCGAAGACACGATCGATGGCATCGAGACCCGCGGCGATGAGCCGTTCCTCAAGGTTCGCGTCCGCGCGGTGCCGGACGGCGGCAAGGCCAACACTGCCTTGGAACGATTGATCGCCGACTGGATCGGTGTTGCGCGCGGCCGGGTCAGCCTGATATCGGGCCATACGGCACGATTGAAAACAGTGGCCGTTTCGGGCGAGCCACTGGAACTGGCACCGGCAATCGAAGACTTGATCGCCGCCCTAAGCGACAAATAAGGCTCGACCCATGCCGGCACAGATCATCGACGGCAAAACGATTGCACAAAACCTCCGCGCTGAAATTGCCGGGCGTGTGATCGCACTCAGAGCACAACGTGGCATCACGCCGGGCCTCGCTGTTGTGCTCGTCGGTGAAGACCCAGCGAGCCAAGTCTACGTCCGCAACAAACACGCCCAGACCATCGAAGCAGGCATGGCCTCGTTCGAGCACAAGCTGCCAGCGACCGCCACGCAGGCCGAACTGCTGGCAATTGTCGCCACCTTGAACGCGCGGCGCGATGTGCACGGCATCCTCGTGCAATTGCCGCTGCCCAAACAGATCGACGCCGAAGCCGTGCTCCGCGCCATTGATCCCGGCAAGGACGTCGATGGGTTCCACCCGGTCAATGTCGGCCGTCTCTCGATCGGCGAACCATGCCTCGCACCGTGCACGCCGACCGGGTCGGTGATGCTCGCAAAGTCTGTACGGCCAAAACTCGCCGGCCTGGAAGTCGTCGTCATCGGACGCTCAAACATCGTCGGCAAACCCGTGGCCCAACTGCTACTGCGCGAGGATTGCACCGTGACGATTGCCCACTCCCGCACCCGCGATCTCGAAAGCGTCGTGCGCCGCGCCGATTTGCTCATCGCCGCAGTAGGCCGCCCGCAGATGGTCCGCGGCAGTTGGATCAAGCCCGGCGCCATTGTCATCGACGTTGGTATCAATCGTGTGCCGGCCGGTGAGGGCAAAACACGTCTTGTCGGCGACGTCGCCTTTGACGAAGCGCTCGCCGTGGCCGGCGCCATCACGCCGGTGCCCGGCGGCGTCGGCCCGATGACCATTGCCTGTCTATTGCAGAATACCCTCGACGCGGCAGAGCGCCAAACCGCTCACCCATCATAACCCTCAATGATCACCAGATCGGCGGTAGACGCGGTGACACGCACCACCGTCGCAGCTTTGTATTCCGGGCTGTCGTAGCAATTCTTGGCCGCCTGATAGCTCGGGAACTCGATCACCACATGGCGGGACTTCAGCGCACCGGCCCGCACTTCACTCGTCCCGCCGCGCACCAGGAATTTCGCTCCGAACTTGGCGAAGGCGATGCCGTTGAGCCGCACATACTCCTTGTATTTCTCAGGGTCAGAGACATCGACATGGGCGATCCAGTAACCTTTGGGCATGAGGCATCTCCGGTGCAAAAAGTGGTAGACTAGGGTGCGCCAAGCTCATGCGCGGCACAATGCGTTCAAACTCGTCAGGGCAACAGATCAGCTATGCCATCCGGACAAACTCTATGGCCAGACCTCAAGTGGTTGCAGGCGCCCTGCCCGCAGCCGTCGGCCGTGCACGAAGCGCGCGCACGCGATCGCCAGAACCAACTGACCAAGCCACAAGGCGCGCTTGGGCGCCTGGAAACGGTGGCGGTCAAGCTCGCCGCACTCCAAGCCACCGATCAACCGCGAGCGCACAACGCCCCCATCATCATCTTTGCCGGCGATCATGGCGTCACCGCGCAAGGCGTATCGGCGTTCCCAAGCAGCGTCACCGTCCAGATGTTGCACAATTTCGCGACCGGCGGTGCAGCCATCGCTGTGCTCGCGCGCACACTCGGCGTCGCGTTGTCAGTGGTCGATGCAGGAACTTTGGCGCCAGTGGCCATTCCCGGAGTCATAAGCGACAAACCGCGCCTTGGCACCCGCGACTTCAGCATTGAGCCAGCGATGACGCAGGCTGAGTTGGCCCACGCATTGTCTTGCGGTCAGCGCACGATCAAGCACACAACTGCCAATGCCGATCTCGTCATCCTTGGCGAAATGGGCATCGGCAACACCACGTCCGCTGCGGCCATCGCGGCAGCCCTGATGGGTGAAGCAGCCACCACTTTGGTTGGCGCCGGTACAGGTCTTGATAAAGCCGGACAGCAACACAAAGCCGAAGTCATCACGGCAGCGCTGGCAACGCACAAACTCACAACGGCATCTGCTCCGATCTCAGTGCTGGAAAGAGTTGGCGGGCTGGAGATTGCCGCTTTGGTTGGCGCACTCATTGCCGCATCGCAAGCACGCATCCCCATCCTCGTGGATGGCTTTATTGTTTCGGTCGCAGCCCTCGCGGCATGCCGCATCAATCCTTCCTGCCGCCCGTGGCTCATCTTCGCTCATCGCTCCGCCGAACGTGGCCACACGCTGGTCCTTGAAACACTCGGCGCAGAGCCCCTGCTCAGTCTCGACCTGCGCCTTGGCGAAGCATCCGGCGCCGCCATCGCGCTGCCGCTGCTGCGGCTCGCCTGTGATCTGCATAATGACATGGCCACGTTCGCTGAAGCCGCCGTTTCGGAGCGGCAATCCTGATGCTGATCGATCTCATCCGGCATGGCAGCACCGGCCGCAGCGGCTTTCTCGACGGCCTGACCGATACCGAACTCATCGCCGAGGGTTGGGCCGCCTTCGAAACACAAACGCGCGGACATCAATGGTCACATATCATCACGTCACCACGGCAGCGCGCGCACGCCGCCGCAACAAAACTGGCCGGCGCCACCAAGTGCCCGCTCACCATCGACGACGGTTGGGCCGAATATAACTTCGGCGATTGGGACGGCCGCGCCCGCTGCGAGATCGAGCACGATGCCGTAGGACGCGCGGCACTGGCAAACTTCTACGCCGATCCCGCAGCACATCCGCCTCCAGGCGCCGAGCCCTGGCCCGCCTTCGCGGCACGCGTCTCCGCAGCACTCCAGCGCGCAGTCGACTGCGGCAGCGGTCCCGTTCTCGTAGTGACGCATGCGGGCCCCATCCGCCAGACGCTCGCGCTAGCCACCGGAATGGCGCACACGAACACCTGGGCCCTCCGCATCGGCTACGGCACCCGCTTACGGCTTAATATCGGCCGCGCGCCGGATGGCGCGCTGTGGGCCGAGATCCTGGAACTCGTGCAACCCTCTGTGGCGGGACGCTGAGCGCATGACATTTTCCAAACCGGTGCGCGAATTCATCCTCGCTGTACAGTTCCTCACCCGCATTCCAACACCCCAGATTGCCGACTTCAATCCACGCGACTTGAGCCGCAGTGCCCTCTATTTCCCAGCCGTCGGTCTCTTGATCGGCGCCGCACTTGTGCTGGCCACCATGGCTGGATCGGTGATCACCTTGAACATCGGCACGTTGTTCGCGCTCATCACCTGGGTCTGGATCACCGGCGGTCTGCATCTCGACGGCCTCGGCGACATGGCGGATGCCCTCGGCGCCGCGCATTCCAAGCCCGAACGCTTTCACGACGTGCTCAAGGACCCCCACACCGGCAGCTTCGCTGTGATAGTCATCGTCCTGCAACTGATCGCCAAGTTCGTGCTGTTGTCGGAATTGGTCGGCGGCGGCATCGGCTGGGGCTTGGCACTCGTCCCCGCCTGGGCCCGATGGGGCAGCATGGTGTGGAGCCTGACAATCCCCACCCTCAAATCCGGCATGGCCGAACGCTTCGCCTGGGACATCGGCTGGACACCAATTGCAGTGTGGGCGGTTGCCTTGAGCGCGCTTAGTCTGTGGCTGGCGCCGGTGCTGCTGGTATCGTTCGTTCTTGTCGCGCTCGGCGCCGCCTTCTGGCACTGGCGCCTCGGCGGCATCACCGGCGACGGCCTCGGCGCAAGTATTGAAGTGATGGAGAGCGTGTTACTGGTGGCACTGGTGGCGGCAATCACCAACCTTCCAACGTGAAGCCAGCACACCGCAATGTCGACGGTCTGCGGAGACGGCCTGTAGGTTGGGTTAGGCCGCTTCAGGCCGTAACCCAACAGGGTCTTGCACCGAAGTGTTGGGTTACGCTGCTGAACCGCAGCTAACCCAACCTACGAATTCGGTGACGTCATGGGTCTGTCTGCAAAGAATGTTTCGGGGAATTTTTCATTCGGCGGCCTGTACTCGGATGGTCACATCAACCGCTTTGCTCTCGCCGTGTTCTAGGCGATCCGCGAGCACGCGCAATGCAAGAGCCTCCACCTTTGCGGCCGCTTCGCCTTCCGACGCGCCATAGGCCATGACGCCCGGAAGCTCCGGCACCTCGGCGATCCAGCGGCCGTCCGTTTCGCGTTCCGTTTCGATGGTGAGATGCTTTGGAACCATCCAGAAAAGTGAAGAGCCGTAGGTTGGGTTAGCTGCGATTCAGCAGCGTAACCCAACATCTCGGGCGAACTGTTGGGTTACGGCGCGAAGGGCGCCTAACCCAACCTACGAAGCTACGCACCCTTCTTATCATCCACGATGTTCACGCGGATGGAGAGCTCGCGCAGCTGCTTGTTGGTGACGTTGCCAGGGGCACCCATCAACAGATCCATGTTCTGCTGGTTCATGGGGAAAATGTTCACCTCGCGCAGGTTCTTGGCGCCGACCAGCAGCATGACAATGCGGTCGATGCCGGCCGCCAAGCCACCATGCGGCGGCGCCCCATACTGGAACGCCCGATAGAGACCACCGAACCGCTCTTCGACGTCGGCGCGGGTGAGGCCGGTGATCTCAAAGGCCTTCACCATCGTATCCGGTTTGTGATTGCGGATGCTGCCCGAGGTGATCTCGTAACCGTTACAGACGATGTCATATTGATTGGCTTTCAACGCGAGGCGTTGTTCGGTCGTGGTCGCAGCGTCCAGCGCTTCAAGGCCGCCCTTCGGCATCGAGAACGGGTTGTGCGCGAAGTCGAGTTTCTTCTCTTCCTCGCTCCATTCGTAGAACGGGAAGTCGACGATCCAACACAGCGCGAACTTGTTCTCGTCGATCAGCTTCAGTTCACGGCCGACCTGATCGCGCGCGAGGCCGGCAAACTTGTAGAATTTTGCGGGGTCACCGGCGGTAAAGAACACAGCGTCGCCGGTTTTGAGACCGAGTTGTTTTTGGATCGCGGCCGCGCGCTCCGCACCGACGTTTTTGGCGACTGGACCGGCGCCCGCCGCACCTTCTTCGTCACGATAGAAGATATAGCCAAGCCCCGGCTGGCCTTCCTTCTGCGCCCAGCCGTTCATGCGGTCGCAAAAGGCGCGGCTACCGCCGGTGGGGCCCGGAATAGCCCACACCCGCACCTTCGGGTCTTTCTCGATCATGCCCGCAAAGACTTTGAAGCCGGAGCCTTTAAAGTGCTCGGTCACATCTTGGATTTCGATCGGGTTGCGCAAGTCCGGCTTATCGGACCCGTACTTGCTGATCGCCTCATCATAGGGAATGCGCGGCCAGCGCTCACCAGTGGCAGCGGAGCTGCGTGTGACGGCCTTGCCGTTGGCAAACTCTTCGAAAATGCCGGTGATGATGGGTTCCATCGTTTGGAACACGTCTTCCTGCTCGACGAAGCTCATCTCGACATCGAGCTGGTAGAACTCGGTGGTGCGATCAGCGCGCGGATCTTCGTCGCGGAAACAGGGCGCGATCTGATAGTAACGGTCAAAGCCGGAGACCATCAGCAATTGCTTGTACTGTTGTGGCGCCTGCGGCAACGCGAAGAACTTGCCGGGATGAATACGCGACGGCACGAGAAAGTCGCGCGCCCCTTCAGGAGACGACGCCGTCATGATCGGCGTGTCGAATTCGTTGAAGCCCGCCGCTTCCATGCGCGTGCGGACCGACTTGATCACCGCGAGCCTCTGCATGATGTTCCTATGCAGTGTTTCGCGCCTGAGATCGAGAAAACGGTATTGCAGACGAATGTCTTCCGGATACTCCGGCTCGCCGAGCACCGGGACCGGCAAATCCTTGGCTTCCGACAGCACCTCGATGGCGCGCACGTACACTTCGATGTGACCCGTGGCGATCTTGTCGTTGGCCGTTTCCGGCGTGCGCTTCTTTACGTCGCCATCGATGCGGACGACCCACTCCTTGCGGCAGCGCTCCAGCTCTTTGAATGCGGCGCTGCCGGGCTCAGCGACGATCTGGGTCAGACCGTAGTGGTCGCGCAAATCGATGAACAGCAGTCCACCAAGGTCGCGGATGTTGTGGACCCAGCCGGACAGCCGCACATGCGTGCCGACGTTGCCGTCACGGAGCGCGCCGCACGTGTGTGAGCGATAGCGGTGCATGGGTGTTGGGGCCGCAGCCATGGCGGGAGTCCTTGCAATGGGGGATATCGAATTGAACGGGAAAAGCGCATCCGCTTCCCGCTTTGTCAACATGGCGGAAAAGCTTCGGCCGCGTTAGCGGGCAACGACCTCAACCACGGCTTGCTCACCGGGTTTCGCGGTGAATTCGGCGCGGTAGGTCTTGCCTTGATGTTTGGCCAGCACGGCATACCGCCCGGCGGCAAGAATGTGGGTCGGCAACGCGCCGACGGTCTCTTTCACAATCTCGGCCTTGGTGTCCACAATGCTCCAGGACACGTCGGCCAGCGCTTCTCCACCTTCGCGGCCAACTAGCTTGAACGTGACCTTGGTGCCCGTGTGGCTCAACGCCACCTCCGAAAGCTTGCCGGGCTCCACCGCGACCTCGGCACGCACCCGTGCATTGGCATCGCCGTAGGTCGACACCACCTGATAGACGCCCGCATTGAGGCGAATAATCAGCCCCGGCTTGGCGCCGGTAATGACCTTGACCCGGTTGCCGGACTGATCGCGCTCCTCGTTGAGAATGTCGTATGAGATGGAACGATCCGGCACCACCTCACCGCTGACCAACAGCGCCTTGAGCCGAAGCCCGCCCGCATTGAGATTGAACTTCTCGGTGGCCGGCTTCCCGGCGACGACAGTGATCTTGCGTGTCAGCGTGGCGCGGCCGAACGCGGCATTGATCATGTAATCGCCCGGTTCGAGTTTGAGGCTGGGAGTAGCCTCCCGGACCTGCCGCACCAACGGCATCTTGCCATCCGACCCCGCACGATCCCGGAAGATGTGCCACACGAGGCCTTGATCGATGGGCTGACCATCTTCGCTCAGCACCGCCGAAAGTAAGACCGCAACCTGGCCGGTTGTGTTTTCAGCAGTGCGCGACACAGCGCTTGAGTTGCCACTAACCGGCGCCGAACCACCAGGCGCGGCAGGCGCCTGCGCGGAAGCTGCGCAGAACGTCGTGACAAGCGTGAAAAAGCCAACAGCGCTGGCTATCGCGACCTGACCACCGCGATGTTTCCTGCGCAATTTTGTGTCAATGCTCATGGCTGTCCAAGCCGTACTGATGTGATTTCCCCATGCCGGATATCGACCGCCACTTCATAACGTGCTCCCCGCAGCGCCATGCGGACTGTGTACCGTCCGACCCCGAGTAAAGCTGTTGGCGCCGCCTCTGCACTGCTCCACACCAAGCGTCCCGTCTCGTCGGCAATGAGCCAGGCGATCCCTAGCGGACCGGCCTCACCCTTGACAACAGCTTCCAGGCGCAACCCACCCGCCTGATACTCCAAGGTCACCGTCTTGTAGTCGCCCGCTTTGAGCTCGATGTCCTGTTGCGCGTTGATCGCGGCGGCATTGCGTCGGGCCGTGACCCGGTAACGCCCTGGTGGCAGGTCCACAATGGCAGCCGGCCCAGCCAGCAGCAACGGCGGCATATCCGGGCTATCGAGGCGCGAAAGCCGGAATGTATCGGCAGCCGATCCCACGGCGGCGCCATCAGCGTTCCGTTCAAGCCGTGCAGCAATTATCAGCCGTGCCGCCACCAGCGGCAACGACCGCCGCACTGCATCCCCTGCAGCGACCGTAACACGCTCGCGCGTTTCCAGCGCGCCGCGCATTGCCGACACGATGTAACTTCCGGGCGCGACGACAAATTCAGCGGTCGTCGCAGCCGACCGTGCGAGTTCCTTGCGCCCACGCGGCGCGTCCGGATCGTCCTCCGAAATGGCAAAAATCGTTACGGGTGCCGCCCCACCGGGTGCACCGGCTGGTCCGCTAGCAGGTGTCACAACGGGTCCGACCGGCGGCATCAGATCGAGCAGCACACGGCCCCCTGCCTGCGCCATCTCGACTTCCCGCGCCTGTCCAGCGGCCACCTCGATCTGACGGTCCGCGCGCAGCTCGGCTTGCTCGAGATGCAAAGTCACCGCGCCGGGCGGTACCAGCAGCGCCGTTTGTCCATGCGGCCAGATGCCAATGCGCCGCGCCGGAGCCTTTGGATCGCTGGTGGCGGCACGATGACTGACCAGCAGGGTTGCATCCCCTGCCAGCACGCCCTTCAACCGGATTTCGGCCGCCTCAAAGACCGCTTCAGCCAGCGTTTCTCCCTGCGCACCCGCCGTGACTGTGCGCTCAACTGCCATCAACCCCGCCTCTGCGCGCACCCGGTACGTGCCCAGCGCCAAAGGAACAATCGTGTCGATGCCGTCCGCTGTTGCAATTGGCGCCACGCCGGCCGCTGCTGTGTCGGGCCACACCGACCACCGCACGCGGTGCCCCGCCAAGGCCACATCTTTCGCCAGCAACGCCCGCAGCCGCAATGCTGGCGGCCCCGTCAGGGCAAGCGTGATCGCCGCCGGTTTGTCGGCTGCGATGACAAGCGGCTTGACCGGTTCAGCGACTGCCACTTTGGCCAGCGTCGCGATCTGATCGGCACCACGCGCGCCCTGTAAGGCAAGCGCCAACACGCCATCAACCCCGGCAGCCACTTGCCCACCATCTTGTGCATCGATGTGGCGCCCGCCCGTCGCCCGGGTAAGGCACTGATACCGCGACACGTCATCGGGCCTCAGCCCCAGTCCGACCACGTGCACAACCACGCCAGGCGCACTTTGTTGCAGCTCCGCGAGCGCCGCACACGCATCCTGCTGGCAATTGTCGGGGTCGTCATGGATCAGCACAATGCTACGCGGCCCCGGCGCTTTGCCCAGCACCTTGGCCGCCTCCCGCAGCGCCGCCGTCAGTGGGCCTTTGCCCTTGGGATTTATTTTTTCCAGCGGGTTCACGATGCGGTCGGTAAAAGCCGGCGCGGCGGCCGCCTCCGCCTGTGCGATGACCTGCACATCGGTGCAATCCCCCTGCCGCCGGTGCCCATACGACATCAGCCCGACGTGTGTTGACTGCGGTGCCACCTTGCCAAGTGCCACCCGGATCGCGTCTCGCGCCTGCACAAACTTGGTCGGCTTCTCGCCTTCGAGCTTGCCCCACATCGAGCCAGAACCGTCGAAGATCACCAGCGTCGACGGCGTTGCTTTGGGATCCTCAGCCGGTTGTGCAACGCCGACTGTGATCCAACCCGGCAGCAACACGCAGCCAAGACAGAACAATCCGGTCAATGCGCGACGCCAAAAGACCATGATGCAAGCGCCCCAAAGTCGGCCATCCAGCGGCCGCATGTGCATTGTGCCGCAGCGACCCCCAAAAACCGCGTCTCCATTGTATTCCATATACGGTTGGTTTAGCGAGACCTGTCTCCTGGACCGCCTCGACCGCTGCCCGCGAGCGCCTCCCCGACCGCCACGCCAAAAGCCGCAACCAGCTGGACCCGATGACCAACCAAGTTCTGGATTTTCTACTCACCCGCCGCTCCGTCAAGCCGATGGCCATGTCGGCGCCAGGTCCATCGGCCGCCGAACTTGAACGCATTCTCACCGCCGCCGCCCGCGTCCCCGACCACAAAAAGATGGTCCCCTGGCGCTTTATCGTGTTCCAAGGCGACGCCCGCGCCCGCTTCGGTGATGTGCTGGCCGAAGCTTGTGCCGCCGAGGAGAAAGAGCCACCCACCGCCATGCGCCTTGAAACCGAGCGCAAGCGGTTCCTCGATGCTCCGCTCGTAGTCGGCGTGATCAGCCGCGTTGTCCCGCATGTCGGCGCGCCTGAATGGGAGCAACTGTTGTCGGCCGGTGCCGCCTGCTTCAACCTATCGCTCGCCGCCAACGCCCTCGGCTATGCCAGCAACTGGTTGACGGGCTGGTACGCCTACAGCCCCATGGTCAAATCCCGGCTTGGGTTGGCTAACAACGAGCGCGTCGCCGGCTTCATCTACATCGGCACCGCCACCGAACGTCCCGAGGATCGCGAGCGTCCCGCGCTCACCTCGATCGTTACACATTATGGCGCCTGAACCAGCCCGCCCGAACGGAGATCGCCCATGTTCTATGACGCCCTCGAAAACCAGCACGGCTTGGCGCACGATCCCTTCAAAGCGCTGATCGTCCCGCGCCCCATCGGCTGGATCTCATCCGTCAGCACGAATGGCACCGCCAACCTCGCTCCCTATAGTTTCTTCAATGCCGTCGCTGAAAAACCCCACTATGTTGTCTTCGGCTCGGCCGGCATTAAAGACAGCCTCGCCAACATCCAGGAGACGAAGGAGTTTGTCTGCAACATCGCCACCTATGATCTGCGCGAACACATGAACATGTCGTCCGCCGCCGTGCCGCGCGGCGTCGATGAATTCCCGTTGTCCGGGCTCACGGCCGTCAAATCGAACCTTGTCGCGGCCCCACGGGTGAAGGAAGCCGCCGCCGCTTTTGAATGCCGTCTGCATCAGGTGATCCCGCTGCCCGGCGCTGGCAAATACCGGCAAGCCTACCATCTCGTCATCGGCCTCGTCGTCGGCATCCACATCGATGACCGCTTCATCAAGGACGGCATCATTGACACTGCCGCTATGAAACCCATCGCTCGCCTCGGCTACATGGACTACGCAGTGGTCACACCAGAGACCATGTTCTCCATCAATCGCCCCGACGTCGATGCCGATGGCAAGGTCACGACGGCCCCCGCCGTTTGGGATGGCAAATACCGCTAAGGCCCGACACAGATACAGTCTGTGGCCCCTAGGCATCGCGCCCAAACACGGTGGCTCCAGCCTGTGGACTCCGGGCCACGGAGAGGCACTTTCCACACTTTCCTAACTGGATGCCGCGCGCTTGGCCTGTCAAACAGTGCTCCTCGGTTGCGGGTTCGGGGTGGGACTTGTAACGCTGATTCGAATGATTGTGAGTTGGTTGCAATCGCCCGTCCAACCATCTCTCCAAGAGGCCACTATGATCGCGATCCCGTCATTGAATATCCGCCGCCCGGCTCTGCTGGTGGCTTTGGCATTCGCCGCCGTGGCGGGTGGCTGCGCCAGTGATGGTGGCGGTCTCTTCACCACCGGCTCGGTGTCTGAGCCGGCCGCCCTCACCAAGACCGCCTCGGTTGATTCTGCGTGCACCACCCTGGCGTCGCAAATTGACGGCCTGCGCAAAGAAGGCACCGTTGACCGGCTCGAGAAGGCCGCCGACGGCAAATCGGCCACAGTCAGCGTTCAACGTGCCTCGCTGAACAAGCAAGCGCAGCTGAACAAAGCCAATGCCGACTTCATCGCCAAGTGCGGCCCCAATCTGCCAAAGGCAACGATGGCATCAGTCGCCGCTCCGGCTGCTGTTGCAGCACCCGTCGCTGCCGCCACCGCAGCAACCGCACCAGCCAAGGCCGCAGCAGCAGTTATCAAGGCCAAAACCCCAGCTGCAGCCGACCTCGGCGTCACCGTTGCACCGCAAGCAGCGGCAGCAGCCGCAAAGGCCGCCGCACCGCAGTAACCGGCCCAGCAATACCGGCAGCACTGCCCATACCGATTGCATAGACTGACGGGCGGCTTGCGAGCCGCCCGCATCCCGTTCCATCACAGCTCGGTCAACCGGTGCTCAAAAAACAGCCGCAAGAGCTCTCAATCAAGGAATTGGTTATGACACGCAAAACCTCGATCGTCCTCGTGCTGGCCAGCGCCCTGGCCATGGCTGGCTGTGAAGGTGGCGGCAGCGGCGGCATGGGCGGCGACCCGGGCGCACGTGCGCTCCCCGCTGGCCAAAGCTGTCAGTCTGTGCGCGCCGAGCTCAACAACATGGACCGGCAGGGCGCCCAGTCGAAAGTCGAGCAAGCGAAATCGTCGAATGCCAGCGCCGCAACCAAAGCCGTCGCCGATCGCTATAACGGTCTTCTCAACCAATATCTCGGCGCCCGCTGCCACACCTGAAACCGCAGCATCGGCGCCCTCCGCACATGCAAAAGGCCCGATCCATGGATCGGGCCTATTTTGTGGCAACGCTATGTGCAATCTAGCAAAAAGCTATCACACAAGGGTCACCCTCGTCTAGCTGGGTGATTACCTAGGGGGCTGGCTTCAGGCGGCAGGCGCCGGATCGTCAGGCTTCGCGGGCGTATCAACCGCAGCGGACACCCCACCACCGGCGGGATCCGCGGCCGCCGCCTCATCAGCTTTCGCCCCCGGCTTCGGCCCGCCTTCGGCAACCGTCACCACCGCCGCCCGTAACAGCCGGTCGCCGATCGTGTAGCCGTCTTGGTAGACCTGTAGGATCGTTCCCGCCGGAACGTTCGTGTTCGGCACCTGCATCATCGGCTGATGCAGATGCGGGCTGAAAATCTCGCCCTTCGACGCAATCCGTTTGACCCCATGCCGGTCGAGCACGTTGAGATACTCCCGCTCAATCATCTGCACGCCCTCAACCAGGCTCTGCAGCGCCGGGTCTGCGTCCGCTGCGCCGGCAGGAACGGCACTCATCGCCCGCTGGAAATTGTCACCAACCGTGATGACGTCGGTTGCGAAACGCGTAATCGCATACTTTGCCGCACTCACTTTTTCATCTTCGGTCCGCCGCCGCAGGTTCTCCATGTCGGCCAGCAGGCGCAAATTCTTGTCGCGCAGATCAGCCAACTCGCGCCGCAAGTCACCGATGAGATCGTCATGATGCCGCGGCGCGCCTGCCTCAGCTTCTGCCTCCGCCGAGGGTGCATCGGCCGGCGAAAGCGTGTCTGCGTTAGGCTTCTGGTCAGCCGCCGTCGGGGCCCCAGCGCTTTGGCTTTGGGAGCCAGGGGTGGGCTCGGTGCTCATGCGGTCTCTCACGGTCTGGTTTTTGCCGGTCTGATTCTTAAACGCTGTTTTTTACTACACGCCCGCCCACCATCCGATGGGTCGCGCCAGAGGGTGCATATCGGCCGTGCGCGCTCAAAAATCAAGTCAACATGCGGCCGACCAGCTGGGCCGTGTAGTCAACCACCGGAATGATGCGGGCGTAGTTGAGCCGGGTCGGGCCGATAACCCCGAGCACGCCGACGATCTTGTGCTCCGCATCCTTGAACGGCGCCACAATCAGCGATGACCCGGAGAGCGAAAACAGCTTCGTTTCTGACCCGATAAAGATCGAAACGCCGTCGCCCTTCTCCGCTGATCCCAACAGCCGGATCAGCTCGTTCTTGGTCTCCAGATGCTCGAACAGCTGGCGGATACGGTCAAGATCGGCAACCGCGCCGACGTCCTGCAGCAGGTTCGACTGCCCGCGCACAATCAGGCTCTTTTTGCCATCCAGCGCACCCGACCACGTCGCCAGCCCAGCCTGCACCACCTTCTGCGTCAGATCGTCCAACTCGAGCCTGGCTGACGCCACGTCCGTCTCGACCCGCACCCGCGCTTCGGCCAGGGTCGAGCCGCGCAGCTTCGAGTTAAGGTAGTTCGCCGCCTCCACCAGCGCCGATGGCGGCAACCCGGCCGGTGTCACAATGATGCGGTTCTCAACCCGGTTATCTTCGCCCACCAGCACCACCAGCGCCTTGCCCGGCTCCAGCGCCACAAACTCGATGTGCTTGAGCCGCCCAACTTGGCTGCCCGTCAAAACCACCCCCGCGCACCGCGACAGCCCCGAAATCATCTCGGATGCGTCCGCCAGCACGCCCTCGGTCGACGTCTCGTTCCGCGTGCGCAGCTGCGTATCCAGCACCGCCCGCTCGCTCTGCCCCAGCTTGCCGACTTCCAGAATGCCATCGACGAACATCCGGAGCCCGGTTTCCGTCGGCAGGCGGCCCGCCGACGTATGCGGCGCATAAATCAGCCCGAGATGCTCGAGATCACTCATCACGTTGCGCACCGACGCCGGCGACAGCGACATGGGCAGCCCGCGCGCCAGATTGCGCGACCCCACCGGATCGCCCGTCGATAGGTAGCTTTCGACGATCAGCTTGAAAACCGTGCGCGTCCGGTCATCGAGCGTCTCCAGGCCTTGGCCCTTCGCCAGGATCAACGCCGACTGCGCCGCAGGCTTGGCGGCGACAGGTGTGCCAACCGCCGCACTGGCGGCAGGCCGTCCATCAGGCAAGTTACGTGTCATGCGTGTGGCGCGCGTTGTTTCGCATCAGCAAGTGTGCGCCATCGCGGCCGTCGGGGCAATGGCCCGAATGACATGGAGCGAATGACAGGACCGCAGTTCATGCAGAGCGTTCTGAAATCAGCAGTCAATCGCCGTTGGCAAGACGCCTCGCCCCGGGATAGCCTGTGGCAAGCCGCCGGCCAAAAACCGGGCTCACCGCGATCACGCCACGGAGCACCCCATGCATATCGAACCCGGCCTCGTCGACAGCACCAAGATCGTGCTCAGCTATGCGACCGCCGTGGCTGCCGGCGGTTATGCCGCCAAAGCGGCTTGGGACGACCTGCGCGACAATGGACTGGTCCCTCTCGCCGCGCGCGGCCTCATCGCTACCGTCGCGGTGTTCTGTTTTTTCCAGGTCCTCCCGCACTATCCGGTCGGCGTCTCCGAGGTTCATTTTATTCTCGGCACTAGCCTGTTCCTGATCCTCGGCGCCGCTCCCGCCGCCATCGGCCTCGCCCTCGCGCTGCTTCTGCAAGGCCTGCTGTTCGAGCCCAAGGACCTGCCGCAATACGGCATGAACGTCACCACGCTGCTGGTCCCGCTCTTTGCGCTCCAAGCACTCGCCCAACGCATCATCGCGCCCGCCACCGCCTACGTCGACCTGAAGTATCGCCAGGCCCTGGCACTTTCCGTCGCCTACCAAGGCGGCGTCGTCGCCTGGGTCGCCTTTTGGGCCATCTACGGCGCCGGCTTCGGCGCCGAGAACCTCGCTTCAGTCGCCAGCTTCGGCATGGCCTACATGGTCGTCATCTTCGTCGAGCCGCTTGCCGATCTGGCGCTGTTGGCCGCAGCAAAATTGCTGCACGGAGTGAAAGACACGAGCCTCGTCACGCCACGGCTTTATCGTGCGGCCCCGGCGATCAGCTCATAACTCCTCACCCGCGCCGCCTCGTCGTACGTCCACGTCACGATCGCCATCTCGCTTGCGCTTGTTCGCTTGGCCAACTCCGCAATCCGCTCGCGCACCACCGCACCCGTGCCGATAAACGCCGCCCGCCGATAGCCATCCATCCGCGCCCGCTCAGCGTCCGTGTAGTCATACGCCAGTGCCGCTTCCGGCAATTCCAACGGCAAGAACGTACCGCGATCCCGCATCAGCCTGAATCGCGCGCGGGATGCGAACAGGTGGGCAGCCTCTTCTTCGGTGTCCGCCGCCAGCGCCCACACACACAGCGCCGCCCGCGGCTCGGGATGCCGCGCACTCGGTTTGTAATTGTCGAAATAAAGCTTCATCGCCATGTCGCCGCCCGCGCCATCGGTGAAGAACCACGCGAACGCATACGGCAGCCCGAAATGCGCCGCCACTTGCGCGCCGTAGTCCGAACTGCCCAGCACCCAGATCTCCGGCGATGTCTCTCCCGCCGGAAACGCCTGTACGCCCTGAAAAGGATGCCCATCGCGCAACGGCGTCCCCGCCAGCCACGCCTGCAGATCGCGAATGTCATTGGGAAACTGCGCCGGGCGCTCGTTGGCCATCGGGTTCAGCGCATACGCCGTCCGCCCGTCAGACCCCGGCGCGCGCCCCAGACCCAGATCAATCCGCCCCGGCGCCAGCGCGTCCAGCACGCGGAACTGCTCGGCCACTTTGTAAGGCGCATAGTGCGGCAGCATCACACCCGCCGAACCGACGCGAATGCGCGTCGTCGTCGCCGCAATCGCCGCAATCAAAATCTCCGGCGCCGTGCCGACGATGGTTGCGTTGTTGTGATGCTCCGACACCCAGAAGCGCTCATAGCCCATCGCCTCGGTCGCCTTCGCCAGCGCCACCGTGTTGGTGATCGCCTGCGCCTGCGGCCGCCCAGCTGTCGCAATCGATTGGTCGAGGACGGAGAGTTTGAGCATAGGGAAGGTCCAATTTTTGTGACTGAGCACGCTCTACAGATCGCCAGCCAATGCGCAAACAACAGATGGGTTTCCAAAGGCCTCAGGCCTTTGGTGGGGTCAAGGGGCAGCGCCCCTTGTCTCGGCTCCCACGCCGCAGCAAGATCATGTCGACGCGAGCCGCGCCGTGCCTATCGATCGTCGGCTCCTTATCCCGCTTGCAGACGGAGCCACCCCATGTCCCCCACCACCATCACCTACGCCGTCGACGCCGGCATTGCGACCATCACGCTCAATCGCCCGGACAAGCTCAACGCGTTCAATCGCACGATGATGGACGAGCTGATCGCCGCCTTCGATGAAATCGACAAAGACGATGCCGTCCGCGCCGTCATCGTCACTGGCGCCGGCCGTGGCTTCTGCGCTGGCGCCGATCTATCGGCCGGGGCACAAACCTTCGACTATGAAAAGCGCGGCAGCGTCAAACCCGGTGCGGCGGGCACGCTGCCCGATCTCTCCGACGACAGCGCCCGCGATGGCGGTGGCCGCGTCACGCTGCGCATCTTCGATTGCCTCAAGCCGGTGATAGCCGCCATCAACGGCCCCGCCGTCGGCATCGGCGCCACCATGCTGCTGCCGATGGACATCCGCATCGCCTCCACCGAGGCTCGCTTCGGCTTCGTCTTCACCCGCCGCGGCATTGTGATGGAAGCCTGCTCCAGCTGGTTCCTGCCGCGCGTCGTCGGCGTCTCGCAGGCACTCGAATGGGCCATGTCCGGCCGCGTGTTCCCAGCGAGTGAGGCGCTCGCCGGAAGACTCGTCAGCAAAGTCGTCGAACCCGCCGACCTGATGCCAACCGTCATCGCGCTAGCCCGCGAAATCGCCGACAACACGGCTGGCATCTCCGTCGCGCTCAACCGCCAGCTCATCTGGAAAATGCTCGGCGCCGATCATCCCATGGAGGCCCACAAGATCGACAGCCGCCTCATCTTCGAACGCGGCCGCAGCGCCGATACGAAGGAGGGTGTGATGGCGTTTCTCGAAAAGCGGCCAGCGAAGTTCCCCGGCAAAGTTTCTACAGACATGCCAAAGACCGTGCCGTGGTGGAAGATGCGCAAGTACGAATAGCGCGGGGATGCGATGTAGGTTGGGTCAAGCCTCGGCGCAGCAGCGCCGACGCGCGACCCAACATTTGCAGACGGTGCAAGCCATGTTGGGTCGCGCTGAAACGCTTGACCCAACCTACGAGTTCTTTGATTCGGCTGTGAAACACAGGTTGACCCTATGAACCCAAAACAACTTCGCCAGAAAATATCAACGCTGGAAGCACAACAACCAATAACGACATCATTTGAAGCCGCAATCGCGGCACGGCTGTCACGCCGCAAAGACCCTTGGTACAGCTCGCAGAAAGAACACTGGCTTGGCTGGTTGGCAGAATACGATGGACCAGGTTACTATGATCGGCAGACATGGGATGTCACTGCTGAGATTGTCTATAATCGGGTCGTGAATCCGTCGATGGTAATGTGGCTCGGCGAGGCGGCTGGCGTACCGAATTCAACAGTCGAAGCCGCCGCTGCCGCCGCTCTTCAAGCTGGCGACAATATGAGCGCCCAAAGCGCAGCTATTCGGCGGATAGTACCGTGGCAATTAATCTTCAAACGGCTGTCGACCGGTTAGCTTCCCGTGCCAGACGTATGCCGCCCGCTACACTCTCCAATTTTGGCCATGCCGCCCAGACGGCGTCTCTTTTTTTCGTCATGCTGGCGGAGGCCGGCACCCACGACGAATTGCCAATTTACCTCTCTTAGCCGTGGGTCCCGGCCTTCGCCGGGATGACGATGGAGTTGATGTGCGCCTTACCCAAACACCCCCGCATGCTTCACCCGCAACTCCCGCTTCAACAACTTCCCACTCGGGTTCTTCGGCAGCGTTTCAACAAACACTACCGACTTCGGCGCTTTGAAGCCGGCCAGCTTTTCGGCGCAATGCGCCATCACCGTCTCCGGCGTGATCGCCGCGCCCGCCTTCGGCACCACGACGGCAATCACCGCTTCCACCCATCGGGGATGCGGCACACCCACAACCGCCACTTCCGACACACCATCCAGCCGGTAGATCATCTCCTCGACTTCACGGCTCGCCACGTTCTCGCCTCCCGTCTTGATCATATCCTTCTTGCGATCAACAACGGTGATGTAGCCCTCCGCGTCGATCGTCGCCAGATCACCGGAATGGAACCACCCGCCCTCGAACGCAGCCTTGGTGCGCTCGTCATCATGGAAATACCCAAGCATCAGATGCGGCGAACGATGCACGATCTCGCCCACCTCGCCCGGCGCCACATCGCGCAAGTCATCATCCACCACGCGCGTCTCGACGTTCAAAACAGCCCGCCCGCAACTGCCGGGCTTGGTCAGCTGCTCGTCCGGCCCGAGCATCGTCGCCAGTGGCGCAATCTCGGTCTGCCCATAGAGGTTCCACAGCCGCACATTCGGCAGCCGCCGCGCCATCTCGCGCAACACTTCCACTGGCATGATGGATGCGCCGTAATAACCCTTCGCCAGGCTCGACAGATCCGTCGTCTCAAACAACGGCGACCGCAGCAGCGAGATCCACACCGTCGGCGGCGCGAAGAACGACGTCACGCCGTAGCGCTGGATCAGCGGCAACAGGTTGTCCGGCGTCGGTTTCGCGGTGATGATGTTGACGCTGCCGGTGTAGATAGCCGGACCGAAAAACGCATCCAGCTGCGCGCAGTGATAGAGCGGCAGCGCATGCAGTGCGAGATCGTTGCCGGAAATCTCTGCATCTGAGATGCAGCTCACATATTGCCACATAACGGCGTCGTGCGTCAGCATGGCGCCCTTCGGCATCGATTCCGTGCCGCTGGTATAGACAATCTGCAGCAGGTCGTGCCCGTGCACATTCACAACTGGCAACGCAGCTTTCGAAGCAGTCAGCGCATCAAAAGTGATCATCCCCGCCGGCGCCGTGCTCGGATCTTCTGAGGGCAGCCACACAAAGCTCTTCACCTTCGTATCCAGCGCCGCGGCGGCCCGCGCCAAATCGGCGAGCCCGCTGTCCGTCGCCAGCATCTCCGCACCGGCATGCCGCAGGATATAGGCAACCTCGTCCGCCTTCAGCATGAAGTTGATCGGCACCAGCACCGCTCCCAGCCGCGCCAGCGCAAACCGGATGGCCGCAAAGCCGTGGCTATTCCGCGCCAGCACCGCAATACGGCTGCCCTTGCCGACGCCCTCCGCCGCAAGCCCGGCGGCGAGCCGGTCGCACACGGCGTCGAACTGCGCATAGCTCCACTCCGTCGCGCCACAGATGATCGCAATTTTGCGCGGATGCCGCTTCGCACTCCGGCGCAGCAAATCAGCCAGCGTTTGGCGGCGAAGACTAGAGTCCATTGGGTAAGCTCCACACAGCAATCAGCTATCCTAGAGTGAAAGAAACTTTCACCGCTGTCCATGGTGTCCGCGCCCATTTGCCGTCTGCCTCACCGCAAAACAGCGCCATCGCTTCCGGCAAGCCCCAGCTGGCCGGAGTAGGAAGCGACAAACAAAAAAGCGCGCCTCCGTTGGGAAGCGCGCTCTCGTTGACCTCAAAATAGAGTCGCTTGTGCTTACCAGATGTCCCAGCGGATGCCGGTGCGGACTTCATGGTCGAAGCGGTCGTCGATGCGGATTGTGCTGGCGCCATCGCTGCTGGCCACGCCCAAACGGCCGCTCTGCCACAGCATGCGATAGCCCGTGTCCCAGTGAGTGCGCGGCGTCAGCGCATACGACAGGCCCGCCGAGAGTTGCGCCGCCAAGCCCCAGCCCGTCGCTGTCTTGCGCGTGTTGGTCACATACTGCGTCTCGAGCGCGTTCGCGCCGGTCGTCGCCGTGCAACCCGTTGGCGTGACGGTTGTGCCGCCGCCCGTCTCCGTCGCAGTCTGAGAGCCATCATAGCACGTATAAGTAATCGTGCCTGCCCGGTGCAGCTCGTGCCGCGCCAAGCCGATACCACCGCCCACATAAGGCTTGAGCCTGCCCTCACGATTGAAATCGTAGAACGCACTCATCAGCAACGTCGTATTCTGATAGTCGGTATTTTCGTTCTGGGCACCATGGTACAGGTTTGTCTGTACGTTGATAATGGGTCCGAGAGCGTTCGAGGTATCGGCCAGCCGCCCCGTGCGAGAAATATCCGAGAGTGCTTTCGACCCCGACGCCAAGTTGCGCGGTGTTCGATAGTCTAACGTGAACTCGGTCCTGAGCGACGGTGTGATGTAGCGGCCAAAACCGAACGACAGAATGCTCAGCTCGTGCCAGTCTTTGGGTTGCAGCACCGACGCCGGCAAGCCCTCAATGCCGATCGTGCCGGCGTGCTTGAACCCGGTGCCGATGTCGCCGCGCACATACCACTTGAACGTTTCGTTGTAGGGCATCGGCGCCGGAACCGGCACGCCGCCCGCTCCATAACCCTTGAGGCCACCGGCCGCACCGTTGTGCATATCGCCGGCCAGCGCCGGCAGGCTCGCTCCGAGCAGCACGGCGGCGCTCAGGCCTCCGGACAGCACTTGGGTTACAGCGCGGCAAGCAGAAGACAGTCTCATCGGTCTCAATCCCTCGATTGGCAGCAGTGCCAAGCCCGTAGGCCTGGCCCGCCCGTCGGCAGTGCCAACCGCGTCAGAGGATCGAGTGCCTTCGTTGCGCATCCCTGGCCGGCCGAGAACGGCTTGCCTTACGCACACGAGAGACAACCAGGATACCGGCACGCCCCAACACCAGGAGCCGCCGTCGAAGTCACCGGACCCGGCGTCACGGCCGGAGTTCGGAAATCAGCCGGGCTATGAAAGGCGCCCGGCTCTTGGCATGCGTCGTCGAAAATTACGGCAGCTCAGCGCACGTCCATGCGCATACCGACGCGGAACTGGTGGGCGTACATGTCATGGATCGAAATCGGCGCGATTGACGACGGTGCGCCAGGTGCGGGAACCGTACGCGTGATTTTCACGTCGCCGGTCTGCGCGTCGCCGAGGTAGAGGAAGCGATAGCCGGCATCCAGGCTCCAGCGGTCACCGAGCTTGGCCGAGAAGCCAGCCATCAGCGCGCCTGCAGCGCTTGTTTTCCCAGAGCCTTCGATCGCTGCGCCGCAGTTGGCCGCAGCGCCGCCAGAAGCAGCATCGCAACCCTGAATGTCGATCACACCAGCCGTCGTCGTGTTGCGCGAGAAGCCCAGGCCGACACCGAGATACGGCGTGAAGCGGCTGCGCGTATCGAAATCGTAGTAGAGGTTTGCCAAGCCGACCAGATTCCGGAGGCCGAACTGGCGCTCACCTTGAACTGTCGCTGCGCCGTCACTGATCGTGCCGCGCACTGAGCTCTTGCCCATCCAGTCAAGCGTCAGGTCGCCGCGAATGTTGGGCGAAAAATACATCCCGAAGCCGCCGCCGAAGCCGCGGCTCGGCCCGACGCTGGCGTGTGTCGCTGCGTAGTTCGGCAGCTCGGTGATTCCGCCATGATCGTTAGCGCTATAGGTGAAGTCGCCGCGTGCATAAAACAGCGCCGGGCGCGATGCGGGCGCCGCTTCAAAGCCGCTATCCTTGATGCTGCCGCGGCCAAGATCAGCCGCCGATACGGCAGTCGCGCCAGCGAGCGAGACCAATCCAGCAACCAGGCAACGAGAGACAAACGTCATAAGCGATCCCCTTGTGGCGTCACGCGCCATCAACTCTATGGGCAGTAGAAGCACGAGCCTTCCGCTGCTGTTCGAGTGTGAGAATGCCGGGCAAAGGTTGAGAACCCTTTAATCACCGCACCATATTTAGACGCGGGCGCGCACCCGAAACGCAAAGCGCCCCGGAACCGTCAGGGTCCGGGGCGCATGCGTTCAACGCACCAAGCGGAAAACCGCAAACTATCCCGCCGCCGCTGCCTTCTGTACGGCGCCTACAATATCATCGACCACTTGATTGACGAGATGCTGATCGTCGCCTTCCGCCATCACCCGGATCACTGGCTCCGTGCCCGAGGGCCGGATCACCACCCGGCCCCGGGTGCCGAGCCGCGCCTTGCCGCTGTCGATCGCCTTGATGACCGCATCTTTCTCCAGCGGCGCACCGTTCGCATAGCGCACGTTCTTCAACACTTGCGGCAACCGCACAAAGCGCCGGCACACTTCACTCACTGGCTTGCCCGTCGTCACCGCCACCGCCAGCACCTGCAACGCCGAAACCAGACCATCGCCCGTCGTCGTGAAATCCGACAGCACGATGTGGCCAGACTGTTCGCCGCCCAGGTTGAACCCATGCTTGCGCATATGCTCGGTCACATACCGGTCACCCACCGCCGTCCGCGCCAGCGTCAAGCCCAGGTCATTCAAATAGTGCTCGAGCCCGAGGTTCGACATGACAGTCGCCACCACACCGCCGGCATGCAACGTGCCGCTTTTGTGCCAGCTCTCCGCGATCACGGCCATGATCTGGTCGCCATCAACAATCTCGCCTTTTTCATCGACGATCACGACCCGGTCGGCGTCGCCATCGAGCGCGATGCCGATATCGGCGCGCACTTCTTTGACCTTGTCACACAAGCTCTGCGGCGCCGTGGACCCGCACTTCAGATTAATATTGGTGCCATTCGGCTCCACGCCGATCTTGATGACTTCCGCGCCCAGCTCCCACAGCGCGTTGGGCGCCACCTGATAGCCAGCCCCGTTCGCGCAATCGATCACAATTCGCAATCCATCGAGCCGCACGTCTTTCGGCAGCGTCCGCTTGGCAAATTCCACATAGCGCTCCTGCGCGCTTTCAATCCGCTTGGCGCGGCCGATCTGCTCCGCCGGAACCATGAGTTTGTCCGACGGACCGGCGATCATCGCTTCCATCTTCGCTTCCATCTCGTCAGACAGCTTGTAGCCATCCGGATCGAAGAACTTGATTCCGTTGTCCCGGCTCTCGTTGTGCGACGCCGAGATCATCACCCCGAGATCGGCGCGCATGCTGCGCGTCAGCATCGCCACACCCGGCGTCGGCACCGGACCGAGCAAAAACACGTCCATACCAGCCGCCGTGAAGCCCGACGTCAGTGCCGTCTCGATCATGTAGCCGGACAGCCGCGTATCCTTACCGATCACCACCCGGTGCCGGTGCGAGCCATTCCGCGAGAACAGTTTGCCCGCCGCCATCCCCGCCTTCAGCGCGATTTCGCTGGTCATCGGATAGGTGTTGGCCAGCCCACGGATCCCGTCGGTGCCGAAGAGTTTGCGCGCCATAGTAACCCTCAATCAAGCCGTTGCGCGGGATGGCATGGCATTGCAACCGCCGTATGGCCGGTCACCCCGTCTGCCTGCCGAATCCCATCTGCGCGGCACATATACGCCAGAGTGCGCCCAGACTACCCTACGAGTGGTAAATTTACATCGCACGCAACGGCCCCCCGCCCGCCGAGTGCTCACAAAGTCAGGGAAATGTGTCAACCCGCCACCGTTTGTGCCACCCATACACCGGGATGGCCCTTGGGGATGCAAGCCAGCGATGCGTGTCTACGTGCAGCGGATCTTCAGGCGGGAGACGGTCGAAGGCTGGCTATTGCTGCTGCCGGCGATGGTATTCCTCGCCGCATTCACCCACTGGCCCGTTATCGCCACCATCATCGACAGCTTCTATTCGACGCCCAAAGCCCGCCGCCCCAGCCGCTTTGTCGGCCTCGACAACTATGAGCTGATGATCTCCGACCCGGTCTTCTGGAAATCGCTGATCAACAATTTCTGGTTCGCCATGGGCACCATCCCCCTAGCCATCGGGCTCGCGCTTTTAATGGCGATTTTGGTCAACGACCGCCTGCGCGGCCAGACTTGGCTCCGCATGGCGTTCTTCACGCCGACCGTGCTGCCGCTGATCGCCGTCGCCAACATCTGGCTGTTTTTCTACACGCCGCAATATGGCCTGCTGGCACAGCTGCTCTCGCTGTTCGGCGTGCCTGATCATAACTGGCTCGGTTCCCAGAGCACGGCACTCGCCTGCGTCACTGCCGTCGCCGTCTGGAAGGAAGCCGGCTTCTTTATGATTTTCTATCTGGCGGCCCTGCAGCAGTTGCCACCGCACCTCGCCGAAGCCGCAGCGCTGGAAGGCGCCTCACGCTGGACCTACTTCCGCCGCGTGCAGCTCCCGCTATTGATGCCGACGACTCTGTTCGTCCTCGTCAACGCCGTCATCAATGCCGTGCGCATGATCGACCACATCGTCGTGCTCACCAAGGGCGGCCCCGACAACGCGTCCACCTTGTTGCTCTACCACATCTATCAAGTCGGCTTTGCCTACTGGGACACCGGCTACGCCGCGGCGCTCACCGTCGTTCTGCTCGCCACCCTCGCCACCATTGCCGCCATCCAATACGGCGTCCTCGAACGCCGCATACACTATCGATAGCATTCCCACACTTTCACACGCGTGTCATTTTTCGTCATGCCGGCGAAGGCCGGCACCCACGACCAGAAGCCAATTTTCCTACGCTTGTCGTGGAGACGACGAGTGGAGAGAGTTGGTGGAGTATCAAACGAAAGAGCAGCAATGCAGCGGCCCAACCCTTACGTCCCGACCGGTTTTGCCCGCACCGCGGAAACCGCCGCCGCGTGGCTGCTCGCCGCGCTCTGGGTGCTGCCGCTCGCCTACGCCGTTTGGACCGCCTTCCACCCGCCCGAATACGCCGCTCACTTCGTGCTGACCGCACCGCTCACCCTCGACAACTTCGTCCGCGCCTGGATCGCTGCGCCATTCCCGCGCTACTTCCTCAACACCACCATCCTCGTTGCCTTCATCCTCGGCTGCCAGCTTTTCCTCGGCACGCTCGCCGCTTACGCCTTCGCGCGCTACAATTTCCCCGGCCGCGACATCGCCTTCGCGCTCGTCCTCGCCCAGTTGATGATCATGCCCGACGCCCTGCTCGTCGAGAACTACAAAACCATGGGCAAGCTCGGCCTCATCGACACCATCCCCGCCGTCGCCTTGCCCTACGTGGCCTCAGCGTTCGGCATTTTCCTGCTGCGGCAGACGTTCAAATCCATCCCCAAGGAGCTCGACGACGCCGCCCGCGTCGAAGGCGCCAGCGGCCTGCAGACATTGCTGAAAGTCTATGTGCCGTTGGCCAAACCCATCTACCTCGCCTACGGGCTGGTGTCCGTCTCCACCCACTGGAACAACTTTCTTTGGCCACTGATCGTCACCAACACTGTGCAGGCCCGCCCCCTCACCGTCGGCCTACAAGTTTTCTCCCAAAGCGACCAAGGCATCGACTGGTCCATCATCTGCGCCGCCACGCTGCTGACAACCGCACCCCTTCTCGGCGGCTTCCTCCTCTTCCAACGCCAGTTCGTGCAGAGCTTTATGCGGGCGGGGATTAAGTGAGGGGGCAACAAAGTCCGTAGGGTGCAGGTGCGCAGCATATTGCACCGGCCACAGACGCAATGCCGCGAGAGTATGAGCCAGCCCCGGCGCAATACGGCCACCGCCTATTTCGCCCTACGCAGCAAGTCTCACACCGGCGGTTTGAACCTGCCGTCGATCGCGGTCCAACCAGCATCGGCAAACAGCGTCGTGCCCGTCACATAGCTTGACGCGTCAGACGCGAGAAACACAACGGGGCCGGCCATTTCCGACGGCTCGGCCCATCGGTTGAGAGCACACCGCGCCGCATAGGCGTCCTTCCACTCCGGCTTCGACGTGATCGGCGCCGTCAACGGCGTCGCGATGATGCCCGGCGCCAGCGCATTGACCCGCACGCCCGCTTCGCCGAACTCGACGGCGAGGCCGCGCGTGAACTGCGACAGGCCGGCTTTGCTTGCGGCGTAGACGCTCTGCCCAGGCTCCACATTCACCGCCCGCATCGACGACATGAGAATAATGCTGCCCCGCTGCCGCGCTACCATGTGGCGGCCCACGGCCCGCGCCAGCCGGAAGGTCCCCTTGAGGTTGAGGTCCAGAACGCGGTCGATCTCGTCGTCCGTGTAGTCCAGAAACCGCTTGCGAATGTTGATCGCCGGTGTCGCCAGCAGAACATCGATAGCCCCGAACTCTGCGATGGCTTGCCCAACAACAGCGTCGACTGCGGCCCCATCGCGAACGTCGAGCGCATAGCCTTTCGCTTTGCCGCCGCCCGCAACAATAGTATCGGCCGTCCGCGCTGCACTCGCGCTATCCAGGTCCGCCACGGCACATGTTGCGCCATGCGCCGCAAGGCCGAGACACGCAGCCTCACCAATCCCCGATCCGCCGCCGACTACCAGCGCCGTCCGCCCGGAGAGATCGAACAACTTCGCGTAAACTGCGTTGGCTGGCATGGTCATGGTGCGCTCTCACGTTTGAAATCAAAACTCGCCAGCGCGGTCTTGCTGCGCGCGATTGTCCGGGCTGCTATCTTCATCACCCCATCGCCGTCGCCAGCTCCAGCACAATGCGGTTCAACACCATCCGCCCTTCAGCCGTTGCGCGCACGCGCGACGGCCCAACCCGCTCCAGCATCCCTTGTGCCACCAGCGCATCGATGCTCGCCGCGCTCGGCCGTGTACCCGCCAAGCCAGCCAGCCGCTCCAAATCAAGACCTTCCGTCAAACGCAGCCCCATCAGCAGGGCTTCATCCGCGCACTCGGCCAGCGTCAGCGCCTCATCCTCAACGCGGCCATGTCCATCCGCCTGCACGCGCGCCAGCCATTGCTCCGGCCCACGCTCTGTCGACGTCGCACGCCGCACGCCGTCGACGATCAGCCGCCCGTGTGCGCCCGGCCCGATGCCAGCATACTCGCCATACCGCCAATACAGCAGGTTATGCTGGCTCTCCTGGCCTGGCCGCGCGTGGTTGGAAATTTCGTAGACCGGCAACCCGGCCTGAGCCGTCAGCTCCTGCGTTGCCGAATAGAGCGCATCGGCGACCTCATCCTCCGGGATCGTCAACTTGCCGGCCTTGAACAGCTGCTCGAACGCCGTCGCTGGCTCGATGGTCAGCTGATACAGCGACAGGTGATCGACACCCATCGCCAGCGCCTCGGCAAGCTCCGCCCGCCACAGCACCTCAGTCTGCCGCGGCCGCGCATAGATCAGATCAAACGACAGGCGATCAAACGTCCGCTGTCCGATCTCGATGGCGCGGCGCGCTTCCACCACGGAATGTATGCGGCCCAGCGCTTTCAGGTCCACATCATTCAGCGCCTGCACGCCGATCGACACCCGGTTCACCCCCGCCGTCCGGTAGCCCGCAAACCGGTCTGCCTCCACACTCCCCGGATTGGCCTCCAGCGTAATCTCCGCCCCCGGCGCAATCCCCCATAGCCGCGCCACCGCATCGATCAGCGCCGCCACCGTTGCCGGTTGCATGAGAGATGGCGTGCCGCCGCCGAAGAAGATGCTCGCAACCGTGCGCGCGCCGATCCGCGCCCGCGTCTCCGCCATCTCTGCCAGGTACCCGGCCAGAAACGCCGCTTCGTCCCAACCCCCATGCCGCACATGAGAATTGAAATCACAGTACGGACACTTCGCCGCGCAAAACGGCCAATGAATGTAAACGCCGAAATTGGGGCCAAGATCTTTCAACGGCACCTTTTCGAAACCAACGGTCATAGCGTGTTCGCCTCTCGGCGCTGTTGGAAGGCTACCCCACATCCCTCAACCGCGTTCCCGGAAAAGGCGCACTTCAACGCCCTTGTCCGGGATCTTTCCCAAACGCTGACGTGCACCGGTGCCTCATAGGCACCGCACAAAGATCCCGGCTCTGCGCACCAAAGTGGCGCTTCGGCCGGGAACGCGGTGGAGAGAGGGTGCATTGTGAGCATGTGCATTGAGAGCCAGCGTTCGCGCAGCGGGTACGGACTCGCCTTGTTGCCCAAATGCCACCGGCTGTCGATGACTCCCGGGGACAACCCCTGCCGCAGCTTGACGCTGCAACGCGCAATCTGGTGAGTGAGGAGGACATTCGTTACTTCAGAGGTGTGCCATGCGTGCGGCCATATTTGCTGCAACTGTACTGAGCGTATGCGCCGGCATTACGCCCGCCAACGCCAAAGACCTGGGCTTCGGTGAACTGACCCAGAACATCTCCAACGCCACCAAGGGCACCCCGGCGATTATCCCATTCATCGAGCGCCCCACCGTCGAAGACGCCGGTCTCAATGGCCGCGCGCAGGCGTTCGGCTATCTTGGCTCGGTCGCCAACCCACAAATTGCTTTCCCGCTCGGCAGCGATGGCGCGCTCTACTACCGCGCCTCCACCGAAGACAAATGCAACCCCGATAGTTTCGCCTTCCCCGCCGGCCAGAAAGGCCTGCAGAAGTTCGTCAACCAGACGTTTTTCAAGTTCGAATTAAAGGGCGGCGAGCTGACCTTCCGCGGTGGCGCCGCCGGCGATCGCGCCTTCAACATGACCGCGCTGAACGCCCGCGTACTCCGGCGCGTGAAAGTCACCATCAGCGACCTCAAGGAATACACGCTCGATTTCCGCACCCTGCGCGAACGCGTCGCTCAGGTCTCAGCTGACCCGGCCTGCGCAAACTTCAAGCAGGCACTGACCAAAGTCTACGAAGGCAAGATCGTCGCCACCTACTACTTCGAAGCCGGCGCCGAAGCGGGCATCAAGGCCGACATCAGCGCCAACCTGAACTTCGCGCTCGGCCTCGCCGCGGTCGTCCAGAATGGCGGCAGCGAAGCCGATCCCAATTCACTCGAGTTCGAGAGCGAAGCGCGTGTCTTCGCCGCCCGCTTCCGCCCCATCTCCGAAATTCTCGGCCGGCAACAAGCGCCGCGCGCGCGCCGCGTCGCTGGAAATAACTAATCACGTAAGTATGCATTTGGGTGTGTGCGTCGCTGATGCTGCAGGGGTTTCCAGGTTTCGCAAGGTCAGGTGTGCGCGTTGCAGCGCTCGCCCTCTGCGCAAGCATGGTCGCCGCCTGTGCGCCAACCGCTGGCTTGATCGACGCCCTGGAGCGCAACTACCAGGGCTACGAAGAACTCTCACCCAAGCTTTCGCCCGGCCGCAACGGTACATCATTTCCCTACACTCCTGGCACCATTCTGCCGGCCCTCGCTGTCACTGGCGAAGCCGATCAACGGACCTGGCTCGCCACCACTGATTTGCGCTGCGATCCCGGCGTTTCGCTGCAGTCGCTCCGCTACTGGCAACGCCGCGCCTATCACTACCGCGCAGGCGCCGGCATCGACGCCAAAGCCTGGCTCGACAAACGCGCCGGCTTCGGTGCCGCCTCGCTCGCCGGCGTCAGTGATGTGCGCATCGACGTTTCGAATGTCCGCAGCTACGAGCCCACCGCCCCCACGCTGGCCGATCTCAACACCCGTGCCAGCCAGGGTTGCTTTCTGCCCACCGGTCTTGGTGGTGGCGCTATCCGCCGCGTCCGCGCCGTCATCGTCGGCAACATCCGGGTGCGCATCTACTTTGGCCAGGGCGTCGATCTGGTCACCCGCGCCAAGCTCACCGAGCAGCTGTCGTTTGCGCTTGGCTTCGGCTTCGCGCGTATCTCGGAAAGCGAAATCGCCGGCCGCAACGTCGCCTTCGGCGTCAAGTGGCAGTAGCTCCAGAAAGGGCTCAGAAAGCGCTAAGCGAGGCGAAGCGCTCAATTTGCCGAAGCATCGGTCTTTGCGTCACCTGGGACAGCATCAAGATCCGCCTGCAGCACACCGGCAACGATCGCCCGCGCCAGCTGCTCGGCCATGCAGCGATGGCCTGCATCGTTGAGATGCAGCTGATCGGACGCCAGATAGAACGCGTCACCGCGCTCCCGCGACAGCTGCTTCATGGCTTCAAAACGATCGACCAGCAGCACCCGCTGCTCACGGGCCACGTCGCCAATCGCCGCAACCACTTGCTCGTAGAAAGCATCCTTCGTCAGGTGATCGCTGTATTGCGGGTCGACCAGCATCACGTCGAACTTGTTCTCGGACAGCCACGTCAGCGTGCGGCGCAGGCACGACTTGAACGCATCGATATCGACATGCCGCAGTGCATCGTTGGTACCGACCTGCCAGAGCACCAGATCGGGCCTCACGTCCTCGACCGTCTGCTTCATGCGCGCCGATTGGCCTTCCGCGATCTCGCCGCCGATGCCACTGCCGAACACGTCGAAATCGACACCCTTGAACGCGCTCTCCAGATCGCCTTCCAGCTTGGCGACGTACGTGTTCGTCGCGCGCGACGCACCGGCACCGACCGTCGACGATGAACCGATCGCCAGCACCCGCGGATTGCGCGCCTCGCGAACCGCCCGTCGCAGACCCCGCAAAGGCCGCCTGTAACGGTCGCCAGCGACCAGCTTCGTACGGCAATCCATCGATAGCTGCGGAGGTGTAGCGGGCACCACTGGCGCCGCGGCCAGTCGCAGCACCGGACCACGTGCGGCAGCTTGCACGCGCACAGCGCGGCCACCATCCTGGGCCAGCACTGGGCCGCCTGAATGCGTCATCGCACACGCCACAAGAAGCCCCCCCAGGGCCCCAGCTACGTATCGCTTCATGGAAACAGATCCGCCCGACACCGAAACAAGTAGGCAAATGAGCATACTTCCCAGCAACGCGGAAGGTCCGTAGAGGCCGCAATCAGCGAAAATTCGCAACTTTCTCGCAGCACTCTTAACCTTTTAAACTGTGCCGTTGACATCCCGCCCCCCCCCGCGCCAGAGAACGTAAAAGAACGCCTGCCGAACACGCACGGCATTAACCACCGCCACACGCTGCCTTGGATAAGGACGCCCCGATGAACACCACCCAGCTCAAAACCGTCATCGAAGCCGCCTGGGAGGCCCGCGACGGCCTGACACCCGCCACCAAAGGCGAAGTGCGCGACGCAGTCGAAGCTTCCCTCGGCCTGCTCGACAGCGGCAAGTTGCGCGTAGCCGAAAAATCGGGCGGCCAATGGGTCGTCCATCAATGGCTCAAGAAAGCCGTGCTGCTGTCGTTCCGGCTCAATGACAATGGCATTATCCCGTTCGGCCCAGGCGCCCACGCCCATGGCTGGGACAAGGTGCCACTGAAATACGATCAATGGTCCGCCGATCAGTTCCGCGCGGATGGCTTTCGTGCTGTCCCTGGCGCCGTCGTCCGCAGGTCGGCCTACATCGCCAAAAACGTCGTGCTGATGCCGTCGTTCGTGAACGTCGGCGCCTACGTCGACAGCGGCACGATGGTCGACACTTGGGCCACCGTTGGCTCCTGCGCGCAGATCGGCAAGAACGTGCATCTCTCTGGCGGCGTCGGCATCGGCGGCGTGCTGGAGCCGCTGCAGGCCAACCCCACCATCATCGAAGACAACTGCTTCATCGGCGCCCGTTCTGAAGTCGTCGAAGGTGTCATCGTCGGCGAAGGCTCGGTGCTGGCGATGGGCGTGTTCATCAGTGCCTCAACCAAGATTGTCGATCGCCAGACCGGCCAAATCCACGTCGGCAAAGTGCCGCCGTATTCGGTGGTCGTCTCAGGCTCGCTGCCCGGCAAAAACCTGCCTGGCGAGAACTGGGGCCCGTCGCTTTACTGCGCCGTCATCGTCAAAACCGTCGACGCCCAAACCCGCAGCAAAACCGCCATCAACGAGCTGCTGCGGGATTGAGATCGACACGGGAAGTGCAGCATGCGCGTCTATCATTCAGACCTGAGCCCGGCGCATTCACCCGCGCTCTACTACCGGCGCGGCGCACTCGTTTCGCATCCAGAGCAGGCGTCGCGGTACGCTATCCTGCGCGATGCCGCGGTGGCTGCGGAGCATACGCTCATCGCCGCCGCCGATCACGGCCTCGCCGCCCTGCAGGCCATCCATACCGCCGACTACATCGCCTTCCTGTCGACCGCGTGGTCGCGCCGCGCTGAAATCCCCGGCATCGACACAGAAATCGGCTCGTCGCAGTTCGCTCGGCCGCATATGTCACGGTATCCGTCCGGCCTGCTCGGCCAGATCGGCTATCACATGGCCGACACCTCAACCCCGATCCAGGCCGGCACCTGGGACGCCGTGCACGGCTCCGCACAAGCCGCTATCAGCGCAGCCACTGCTGTTGCTGATGGGGAAACGCGCGTCACCTACGCCCTCTGCCGTCCGCCGGGTCATCACGCCTACGCCGACAGCGCCGGCGGCTTCTGCTTTCTCAACAACACCGCCGTCGCCGCCGGTGTCCTGGCCAAACAACTCGATGGCCACGTCGCCATCCTCGACATCGACGTCCACCACGGCAACGGCACCCAAGGCATCTTCTACGCCCGTGACGATGTGCTGACGATGTCCATCCACGCCGATCCGTCGAACTATTTCCCGTTCTACACCGGCTACGCCGACGAAACCGGAACCGGTTTCGGCACCGGCTACAATGTCAACCTGGTGCTCCCCGAAGGCACGCCAGACGATGCGTGGCTCGCAGCCATCGCCACCGCCCTCGACCGCATTGACGCGCACAAACCCGAAGCCCTCGTCGTCGCTCTCGGCTTCGACGCCTCCGAGCACGATCCCATCGGCGCCTTCAAAATCACCACCGCTGGCTTCGCCAGAGCCGCCGCTCTCATTGCGCAAGCGCGTCTGCCAACTGTGTTCGTCCAGGAAGGCGGCTATCTCTGCGAAGTCCTGCCGGCCAATCTCACAGCCTTCCTCTCAAGCTTCGAAACCGCTGCCAGTTGACCGTGCCGGATGCAACAAACCACGTGAGGTCAGACCCAAGGGTGTGACCTCAATCGCCATCACCGCCAAGTCCTCCCTGCGTATACCACAACCGAAAATCCCTGCTAACGTCCACCCCGTCAAATCCTTCTCGCATCGGAGTTTCACATGCCCAAAGGTTATGTCGTCGCCCAAGCCGTCGTCACCAACGCCACCCAGTGGGCGGTCTATGCCGCTGCTGCCGGTGAAGCGATCAAGAAATACGGCGGCAAGCCGCTCGCGCGCGGCGGGCAAATGACGGTAGCCGAAGGCGAAGGCCGCGCCCGCAACGTCGTCCTCGAGTTCGAGAGCTACGAGGCTGCCAAAACCTACGCCCATTCGCCCGAATACGCCGCCGCCCGCAAACTCCGCGAAGGCGCCGGCTATATCAACATTGTGGTCGTCGAGGGCGCGTAAAGCGCAGCGATCCAAACTGCGAGGCGCGGCGGCCCGACCGCCGCGCAACCGAGCCTGTCATCCCGGACATTCGTGTGAGCCCGCCCGTCGATCTTCCAATCTCATCGCGCCCGCCCTGGTCCGCGCACGTGCTCACGCTGTTTCCGGAAATGTTTCCGGGCCCACTCGGCGTGTCACTGGTTGGCACGGCACTGTCGAGCGGCGTCTGGACGCTTCAAGCCCATCAGATCCGCGCACATGGCATCGGTAAGCATCGCACCGTCGATGACAGCCCCGCCGGCGGCGGTGCCGGCATGGTCATGCGCGCCGACGTCATCGCCGCCTCGATCGATGCCGCACGCGCGACATCACCAGATGGGCCAGCCATCTATCTCACGCCACGCGGCGCACCGCTGACGCAAGCCCGCGTCCGCGCGCTGGCCGATGGCCCTGGCCTGCTGTTGCTCGCCGGCCGTTTCGAAGGTGTCGATCAGCGCGTCATCGATGCACGCGGCCTGGAGGAAATCTCCATCGGCGACTACGTCCTCTCCGGCGGCGAACTCGCCGCCATGGTGCTGCTCGACGCCTGCGTGCGCCTGCTGCCCGGCGTGCTCGGCGCCGCCGACAGCCTCAACGAAGAAAGCTTCGAAAGCGGCCTGCTGGAGTATCCGCAATACACCCGCCCCCGCGACTGGGAAGGCCACAGTATCCCGGAAGTCCTCCTCAACGGCGATCACAAAAAAATCGCCGCCTGGCGCCGCGCTGAAGCCGAAGCGATCACGCGGGCAAGACGGCCGGATTTGGCGAAGAAGGGGTGAACTGTAGGGCGGATAGGGACGCCCTTTGCGTCCGCCATCCGCCATCACAATCGCGGGTTTCCCAGATGACGTATCCGCCCTG
Source organism: uncultured Alphaproteobacteria bacterium (assembly GCA_963847145.1). GTDB lineage: Bacteria > Pseudomonadota > Alphaproteobacteria > Rhizobiales > Hyphomicrobiaceae > JABFRJ01. The sequence goes on along the minus strand of CAWJYN010000003.1, from coordinate 1,410,058 downwards.
CAAGCCGGACTACTCCCGCTCCCCCAACCACCGCAGCAACCGCCCCAACCCCTCCCGCATATCCACTTCCGGCGCCCACCCGATCGCGACCTTTGCCGCCGCATGGTCGATGTCGAACGCACCGCCGGAGGTGAGGCGAACCTTATTTGGATCAGGTGCGGCAAACTCCGGCTTGAGATCCGGCCGTCCTGCCAACTCGGCAACCAAAGTGACCAGCTCCAGCGTCGTGATCGGCGCCGGGCCGGACGTATTCAACGCCACATCGGTCGCCGTTGATTCAAACGCCATGCAGTTCGCCCGCGCCAAATCGCCGACATAAACAAAATGCTTCGTCTCCGACCCATCACCAATCACCGTCGGCCGCTCGCCGCGCTTGATCGCATCATACGTCTCGATGATGTAGAGCGCATTCGCCGCCCGGTAATGCTGCCGCTCGCCGTAAACCGTCGAGTAGCGCAGCACCACATAATTCTGCCCATGCCGCTTGAACGCATCGCGGCACAATTGCTCGCCGATGATCTTGCTCGCGCCATACAATATCGCCGCCGGCGGCGCCCCAACACTATGGAACGGCGTCGCCTCAACGAGCGCGCCTTTCACACCCGGGCCATAGCCATAAACCGCATTCGACGACGCAAAGATCACTTTCTTCACGCCCATCGCCCGCGCCGCTTCCAGCACATGCTGCACCCCGCGCACATTCACATCCAGCCCCGCCCACGGATCGCGATCCATCGACAACGTCATGAACGCGGCGAGCTGCACAATGCCGTCGATGCCTTCGCACGCCGCCGCCACCTGATGCGGCCGCATAACGTCGCCGTTGATGACCGTAACCCGGCGGTCGTCCTTCACATGCGCAATGGCGTCCTGCGAGCCGAACGAAAAATTGTCGAATAACCGCACCTCTGCAGCGCCCCGCGCCAGCAAAGCCTCTGCCGTCGCCGACCCCACCAGGCTCGCGCCGCCGATGATCGTAAACCGCCCACCTTTGATCGGGACCGCGGCTGCCGGGTGATGTGTCGTCATGGGTTTGCGGCCTTCCAATGGGGCGTGTTGGCAGATAAATCGAAACGGGGTCGCCGGTGGTTCGCTGATAGGCTCTAGGGCCGCTCCAGGAGGCCGCCAGAAGCCTTCGCTGGGAAGGCCGCTAGGAGGGTAGCCAAAACGACCCGAGGCCTCCAGAATCGCCTGCAAATGGCCCTAGCTGCGATTAAACATAATCCACATTTTGTTAACCAAATCAGTTGGTTAACCAGCCCCCAACCGCACCGGGATCGTCAGAAACCCGCGAAACCGCGCACGGTTGCCGCGCACCGGCGTGCCCGCCAGCTGGTAGTTCGGAAACCGCCGCAAAAATCGCTGCACCGCCACCCGCCCCTCCATCCGCGCAATCGACAGCCCGACACACACGTGCACACCAGAGGCAAACGCCACGTGCCGGTTCGCCGTACGCCCGATATCCAACCTGTCCGGGTCGGCAAACGCCGCCGGATCGCGATTAGCCGCCGCAATAGCCAACGTCACAAACGTACCCGCCGGCATCTCGACATCACCGATCCGCGCAGGCGCCGTGGTTATGCGGTTACCCAGCTGCACCGGACTATCGAAGCGCAGAAATTCCTCCACCGCCGTATCGATCAGCGCCGGATCAGCCATCAGCCGCGCCTTCTCTTCCGGCCACTCAAGTAAATTATACAGCCCATTGCCGATCAGGTTGGTGGTCGTCTCGTGCCCGGCATTGAGAATGAAAATGCAGTTCTGCAACAGCTCGATCTCAGACAGCGTCTCACCACTCTTCTCGCCCTGGATCAGCCGTGTCAGCACATCGCGCTCCGGATTGCCCGGTGCCTTGCGCCGCTCGGCCACCAGCTCGCGCAGATAGTCCAGGAAATCGCGCACAGCGATCTCGCCTGCCTCAAGCATGTCAGCCGTCGGCTGTGGCTCCAACGCGCCCAAGATCGCCAGCGACCAATCGCGCAACGGCCCACGCCGCTCATGCGGAATGGCCAGCAGATTGCCGATTACCTCGATCGGCACCGACGCGGCCAGATCGGCAATGATATCCGCCTCACCCTTCTCGGCCATCCGATCCAGCAGGCCATCGACCATAGCGATCATCGGCGGCTCAAGATCGGCCACCGCGCGCGGGTTCAACGCACCCGCAATGATGCGCCGCACCCGCGTGTGTAACGGCGGATCATTGAAAATAAGACTGGTGGTATGGTGCTGGTAGAGCAGGCCCTCGCCGAACTTCGGCAAAAACTCCGCCTTCTTGTCGGACGAATAGAGCTTGGCGTCCTTGTAGACAGCCATCAGGTCAGCGTGGCGTGTGAGCAGGTAGCCACCCGCCATCGGCCGGATCGGCGTCGCCTCGCGCAGCGCATGGAACGTCGGATAGGGATTGTCATAAAACGCGGGCGGCAAATGCCTGAGATCAAACGTCTCAGCAACACGCGTGGCCTCGGCCGCACTGAAACGTGCGGGCGTGCGGAGAGGGGCTGCGGACATCTGATCCATGACGGTTCCGGTGGTGGCGAAATTGCGGCGCACGAAGGCCGGCAGATCATGGCCCGCCACCCCGCCTGTGCACAAGCGCGCGCTGAGCTTCCTATTCCGGTCAAATTGGCAAGGCACAACCTTTCGGAACAAGGTAAGTGGCAACGTCAGTCAAAGACACGCGTGATTCGGGCCCCTGCACTCCAGAACCCGTGAGCGCCGCCGGAGGCATCTCAGAGATGGCGGACCCCTATCCGTCCGAAGACGGCAACGATCTGCCGCGCACGGTGCGCCAGCAGCAGAAGGAAGCGCGCGCCCGCGATCAGATGGCGCGCGAGATTCTCAACGCGCCGAAGCCGGCCTATGCACAACAGGCCCAGGCGAGCCAACGGGCCGCGCAGCAGGTCGCCGCCGCGCCACCGCCAGCCGCTACCGGAGCAACCGTGTCATCACTCGCCACCGATTATTCCCGCAGCCAGGAATACGCGCAACCGGCACGTCTGCCGCCCGGTGAGTTCCCACCGGCGACTGTGACGCGGCTTCAAGTGCCGTTCTTCCATCTCGTCGGCTTTTTTCTGAAGGCCGTGCTGGCCGCTATTCCCGCCATCCTGCTGCTGGGTGCCATCCTCTGGGGTCTGGGCACGCTTGCGCAGATGTACCTGCCCGCCCTCGTAAAAATGAGGATACTGATTACATTCCCATGACGTTTGCCGTTGAGTGGGGAGCCGCGTGCTGAACGACATCCTGCTTTTCATCGCGATTGGTTTTGCCGCCCAACTGGTCGATGGCTCCATCGGCATGGCCTATGGCCTCGTCTCGACCTCGATCCTGACCAGCCTCGGGTGCCGCCAGTAACCGCGAGCGCATCGGTGCACGCTGCCGAGGTCTTTACGACGGCCGCCTCCGGTGCATCCCACTGGCGGCTCGGCAACATCGACCGTGACATGGTATGGCGCCTCGCTGTGCCGGGCTGTATCGGCGGAGCGCTCGGCGCGTATGTGTTGTCGAACATCTCCGCCAGTACGATCCGGCCCATTGTAAGCGCCTATCTGCTGGTGATGGCTGCCTGCATCCTGGTGCGTGCACTGCGCGCGCCACGCATTGGAGCAAAAGCCGCCGAGCCGGCTCGCGGCGCTTGGGCTTGACCGGTGGGTTTCTCGATGCTATCGGCGGCGGCGGTTGGGGCGCGATGGTGACCACCACCCTGATCGGCGGCAGCGTCAATCCACGGCTGGCTATCGGTTCTGCCAATGCTGCCGAGTTTTTTGTGACGGCGGTCATTACAGCCACGTTCATCGTGACGATAGGTTATCGCTCTGGCCGATCATCACTGGCCTGGTCATTGGCGGGGCTTTGGCTGCGCCGCTCGCTGCCTACGCGCCAAACACATTCCGCCGCGGCCGATCATGGTCCTGGTTAGGGTTGTCGTGATTGCGCTCAGCGTGCGAACGCTCGTGCTCGCATTGTGGTGAGGCTCGGGCAGGCTATCCAAAAAGCGTTGCGAACCGTGCTTCTTGTTCAGGAGTATAGGTCACGACGCCGACAGGAACATTGGGGCCAACTTTTTCCTGCACAAGTGCGGCCTCGATAGCAGTGAAGCCGCCACACAGCTCTATTAGCTGTGTACCGCTCTCTGCCAGTGAGCTTGCAACAGCGCTCGCCTCATCTGTCTGCGAGACACCCACAACTATTGTCTGAAATAGCGGCGCATCAAGAACGGCTTTTTGGACCGTTGGATCGTAACCGGCGGCTTTCACGATAAATGCAAATCTGGATAGCGGCATCCGTTCCTCCAGCGTCTGCGTCGTTCCTATGGCTAACACTCGCCTCCGATGCGAGGCAGTTAAGGCCAAAGCACCATCGGCGGCAGCGATGAGAGAATGCTCTCGACGTTGCCACCGGTCTTGAGGCCGAAGGTGGTGCCGCGGTCATAGAGCAGATTGAACTCCACGTAGCGTCCGCGGCGCACCAGCTGTTCGTGCCGGTCGGCGTCAGTGAAGGGCGTGTCCCAGTTGGCGCGCACGAGCTGCGGATAAATATCGCGGAAGCCGCGGCCAACACTTTGCGTCAGCGCTAGCGCCGCGTCCCAGCCACCGGCCGCCGGCTCGGGCGTGAGGTGATCGTAAAAAATTCCGCCGATGCCACGCATTTCCTTGCGATGGGGCAGATAGAAATACTCATCGCACCATTTTTTGTAGTGCGGGTAGTCGGCAATCGCGTGCCCCTTGCACGCAATTTTCATGGCCGCGTGAAACGCCTTCGTATCCGGGTCGGTCTGTGTGCGGCGGCGATCCAGCACGGGCGTCAGATCGGCACCACCGCCGAACCACCACTTGGTGGTGACGACCATGCGGGTGTTCATGTGGACCGCTGGCACGTTCGGGTTCTGCGGATGCGCAATCAGCGAAATGCCCGACGCCCAGAACCGCGGATCCTCGTCCGCACCCTGGATCTGCTTGCGGAACTCCGGCGCGAACTCGCCGTGCACGGTGGACGTATGCACGCCGACCTTTTCGAAGACGCGCCCGCTCATCAGGCTCATCACACCTCCGCCGCCGTTCGCCACCTCGCGCGACCAGGGCTTGCGTGTAAATCGGCCGGCCCCGCTGCTCCCATGCGGCGCCCCATCGGGCAATTCATTTTCAAGCGCTTCCAGCGAGGCGCAAATGTCGTCACGCAGCGTTTCGAACCAGGCACGCGCCTTGGCTTTGTGGGCATCAATGGAGACGGCGTCAGCCATGAAATCAGGTCCTCGCAGCGGCAGGTGTCAACCCAAGCTTACGGCAGCCCCTGCGGCTCCGTACAGCCGGCAAAAGTTCGAACCTGCGACAATCGCGCCTGGGCGAAAGCGGCAAGCTTCAGCTATCACATTTTGGAACGGTTCCAAGCCGACACTGTCAGCCGGCCAGCAGCACAGCCATCAGGGTCCCGCGTGAGCTACGACACCATCTTTTCCGACGCCATCGCCGCCATCAAGGCCGAGGGCCGCTACCGCGTCTTCGCCGACTTGCGCCGCCGGCGCGGGGCGTTCCCCTCCGCCGACGCCTATGGCCGCGACGGCTCAAGCCGACCGATCACCGTCTGGTGCTCCAACGACTATCTCGGCATGGGGCAGCACCCAGACGTCCTCGCCGCCATGCACCAAGCGCTCGACACTGTCGGCGCCGGCTCCGGTGGCACCCGCAATATCTCCGGCACCACACACTACCACGTCGAACTCGAAGCCGAGATCGCTGACCTGCACGGCAAGCAAAGCGCGCTGCTCTTTACATCCGCCTTCGTCGCCAACGACACCACCTTGGCCACCCTGCAAAGCCTCATGCCGGACGTGGTCATTTTCTCCGACGCCAAAAACCACGCGTCGATGATCGCCGGCATCCGCAATGGTGGCAAAGAAAAGCGCATCTTCCAGCACAACGACGTCGCTGATCTCGAACGTCTGCTCGCCTCCGTCGATATCAACCGCCCGAAGATCATCGCCTTCGAGAGCGTCTACTCCATGGATGGCGCCATCGCGCCGATTGCCGCCATTGCCGACCTCGCCAAGAAGTACAACGCGCTGACCTATCTCGACGAAGTCCACGCCGTCGGCATGTACGGCCCGCGCGGTGGCGGCATCGCCGAGCGCGACGGTGTCATGCACCACATCAACATCATCAACGGCACCCTCGCTAAAGGCTTTGGCGTCATGGGCGGCTACATCGCCGCCACCCGCGACATCTGCGACGCCATCCGCTCATTCGCCCCAGGCTTCATCTTCACCACCTCAGTCGCGCCCGCCGTCGCCGCCGGCGCTCTCGCCAGCATTCGTCATCTCAAAACCTCGCACTCCGAACGCACCGCCCATCAGGAGCGCGCCCGCGTCTTGAAGCGCAAACTCAAGAACGCCGGCCTCCCCGTGCTCGACAACCCGAGCCACATTGTGCCCGTCATGATCGGCGATCCCGTCCACACCAAGCAAATCTCCGACGCCCTGTTCGACACCTACGGCATCTACGTCCAGCCAATCAATTACCCGACCGTGCCCCGCGGCACCGAGCGCCTGCGCTTCACGCCCACGCCGCTCCACACCGACGCCGACATGGACAAACTCGTCGCCGCACTCAACACCCTCTTCGCCGCCTGCCCCATGAGCTTGGCCGCCGCAACAGCCGCCGAGTAGCGGCCAGTGTGATAACCAGCAGCGTCCGCCTTGGACCGACGGTTGCCCCAAGGGCGACGATCAGGCAACTTGCCCGCTCGCACCTCGGCACCCTCCAGCCGCCAAGGTCACACCCCGGAAACCGCTCGAGCCCCTATGTCCATGCATCCGTCGATCGTCCGTCCGCGGGCGCATACGCCGCCGGCGCTGTCTCTGGTGACCATGGCAGGTTTGCCGGACTATGCGCTGCTCGACAGCGGTCACGGCCGCAAACTGGAGCGCTTCGGCACTTATACCTTCGACCGGCCGGAACCACAGGCGATGTGGAAGCAGCACCTCGTGCCGGGTGCCTGGCTTCGCGCCGACGCAACCTTCAAAGCCGGGTCGGCCAAGGACAGCCCAAACACTGGCGACGATGACGATGGCGAAGGCGGCCGCTGGCGCTTCGCCAAGCCCCTGCCTGCCGCCTGGCCTGTCGAGGTCATGGGCGTCACCCTGCAATGCCGCCTCATGAGCTTCCGCCACCTCGGCCTCTTCCCCGAGCAGGCACCGCACTGGGCCTGGATGCTGGAGCACCTCCAGACCATCCGCGGCGAACAGCCCCGCGTCCTGAACCTGTTCGCCTACACCGGTGCCGCATCCCTTATCGCCGCCCGCGCCGGTGCCGACGTCACCCACGTTGACGCGTCGAAGAAGGCCATCGGTTGGGCCAAAGAAAACCAGGGCGCCTCCAAGCTTGGCGAAAAACCGCTGCGCTGGATCCTCGAGGATGCGCGCAAGTTCGTCGCCCGCGAAGTCCGCCGCGGCAAAACCTATCATGTCATCTTGGTCGATCCGCCGAAGTTCGGCCGCGGGCCCGATGGCGAAGTCTGGGACTTCTTCACCCACATGCCGGCGCTGTTGCGCGACTGCGAAAAACTGCTCGCACCCAAATATTCCGCGCTCATCGTCACCTCCTACGCCATCCGCGCCTCCGCTCTCGCCATCGACGGCCTCGTCCGCGAATGCCTCGAAGGCCGCCCAGGCACCTACGAAACCGGCGAACTCGCCCTTGTCGAAACCGGCGCCCAGCGCATCTTGCCGACATCGCTGTTCACACGTTGGAGCGCCTTGTGAGTGTCCGGCCAATCACCTCGCTCACCAATGACAGCATCAAGCGCATCCGGAGCTTGGAACTCCGCAAAGCGCGCAAAGAAACCGGTCTGTTCGTTGCCGAAGGCGCGTCGATCCTCATCACCGCCGCTGAATACGGCATCCACCCGGAAACGCTCGTCGTCCGTGCCGGCAGCGCCGTCACCGGCGCACCACGCGATCTGGTCGACGACGCCGTAACGCGCGGCACCGAAGTCCTCGAGGTCACCCCCGCCATCCTCGAAAAGCTGTCCGCCAAAGATAACCCCCAAACCATGCTCGGCGTGTTCCGCCAGACCTGGGCCGAGCCACCCGATCCGAAAGCGATTGCCGCCGATGCAACCTGGCTCGCCCTTGAAGAGATCCGCGACCCCGGCAATCTTGGCACCATCATCCGCACCGCTGACGCTGTCGGCTGCGCCGGCATCATTCTGGCAGGCACCTGTTGCGATCCCTGGAGCCGCGAGTGCGTCCGCGCCACCATGGGCTCGATTTTCGCAATCCCGCTGGTGCGGCTCGAACTCGCCGCCCTCCACACACTGATGGCCGCCTGGCGCGGCGACACGGTCGGCACGCACCTCTCCGCCAGCGATGATTTTCGCACGATCTCTTATCGCGCACCGGTCCTGCTCGTTATGGGCGGCGAAGGCCCCGGCCTGTCGTCCAAAACCACCGCCGCCTGCAAGCGTCGCGTCAAAATCCCCATGGCCGGCCGCCTCGACAGCCTCAACTTAGCCGTCGCAACCGCACTCACGCTCTACCAGATCCAAGGTCCGCAATTGCACCTAAAGCCGTAACGTTCGACTGTACCATTTCAACACAGTCCGGAAAAGTTCTCTTAACCATTTGCTGTCACAACAGTTACGCAAGCGTTGAATTTAACCGGTGCTGCGATGCTGATCGCACCCGGCTGGACCGGTTTCGGGATCCCCCATGTCCGTCGTCAATCTCGAGGAGCTGCAGAACTCGCACCGCGTTCGTGCGTGAAGTCGCAGTCCAGGGACAGGCCTACGCCGTTGAAGGCACCGAAGGTCTGGCCCGCGTGCAGTCGCCCCGCCGCAAGCGGCCAATGGTCGAACTCATGTGGTCAAGCCACGCCGAGGCAGCCCGCTGGGCCGATGTGCTTGCGTCAGCGCCGCGCATCATCACCCTGCCGATGGAAACACTGTTGACGCGTCATCTGCCGAAGCTGGCAGCTGACAACCATCTCGTCGGCACTGACTGGTCCGACCGCCCCGCTGAACCCGAACTGGCCGCCGCCGATCTCGACCAGCACTTGCGCCGCGCTCTGCTCGACAAGCTTGTCAGCACAGCCGCTAAAACCCGCCAGGTTTGGCTGTTGAAGACCGGCGAGGTCCCCGCCACGCTACTGACCCGCCACCCGGCCGGCGGTGAAGCGCTCCCTGTCTTTGCCGACCGCCAGTGCGCCGAGAAAGCTATCGACGGTCCATGGGCCCACACCGTCGCCACGCGCGTGCCCATCGGCGACTTCCTGCAGAAGACACTGATCTGGTGCATCGAAACCCGCCGGCGCATCGCCCCCGCCTATGTCCCCGGCCCCGGCCTCGTCGAGCTGCCGCCCTGGGACATGAAGGCCCTACTCTCCGGCCATACTCCCATCCGCCGCGTCGCTTGAGCTGGCAGGCGTCCCAAACGCACTGTTGAGCAAATCTCCAAAGGTGGGATTGCACCTGTGGGTCGAGATGCTATCCAGCCCTCTGGATTTCAGCATCGAGGCCCTCATGAAAGACATCATCGCCGAGTTGCAGCACCGCCGCGACACCGCCCGTCTCGGCGGCGGTCAGCCGCGCATCGACGCCCAGCATAAGCGCGGCAAGCTGACCGCCCGCGAGCGCATCGATCTGCTGATGGACGACGGCTCCTTCGAAGAGTTCGACATGTTCGTCGAACACCGCTCGACCGACTTCGGCATGGAGAAAACCAAAATCCCCGGCGACGGCGTCGTCACCGGCTGGGGCACTATCAACGGCCGCGTCGTCTACGTGTTCGCCAAAGACTTCACCGTCTTCGGTGGATCGCTATCAGAATCGCACGCCAAGAAAATCACCAAGATCCAGGACATGGCGCTGCAGAACCGCGCGCCCATCATCGGCCTGTTCGACGCCGGCGGCGCGCGCATCCAGGAAGGCGTCGCGGCGCTTGGCGGCTACGGCGATGTGTTCTTGCGCAACGTACTGGCGTCCGGCGTCGTGCCCCAGATCAGCGTCATCATGGGCCCCTGCGCCGGCGGTGACGTCTATTCACCGGCCATGACCGACTTCATCTTCATGGTGCGTGACACCAGTTACATGTTCGTCACTGGCCCTGATGTCGTCAAAACCGTCACCAACGAAACCGTCACCGCCGAAGAACTCGGCGGCGCCAAAGTCCACACCACCAAAACCTCCATCGCCGACCGCGCCTACGAGAACGATGTCGAAGCACTGCTCCAGATGCGCCGTCTGATGGACTTCCTGCCCGCCCACAACAAGGCCGGCGTGCCCTTCATGCCGACCCGCGACAACCCCGATCGCCTCGAGCCCTCCCTCGACACCCTCATCCCCGACAATCCGAACAAGCCTTACGACATCAAGGAACTCATCACCAAAGTCGTCGACGAAGCCGACTTCTTCGAAATCCAGGAAGCCTTCGCTCGTAACATCGTCACCGGTTTCGCCCGCATGGAAGGCAAAACCGTTGGCATCGTCGCCAACCAGCCCATGGTGCTGGCTGGCGTGCTCGACAGCGACGCCTCGCGCAAAGCCGCCCGCTTTGTGCGCTTCTGCGATTGCTTCGATATTCCGATCATCACCTTTGTCGACGTGCCGGGCTTTCTACCGGGCACCGCGCAGGAATACGGCGGCCTCATCAAGCACGGCGCCAAGCTGCTGTTCGCTTACGCCGAAGCCACCGTGCCGAAGCTGACCGTCATCACCCGCAAAGCCTACGGCGGCGCCTACGACGTCATGAGTTCCAAGCACATCCGCGGCGACGTCAACTACGCCTGGCCGACTGCAGAAATTGCCGTGATGGGCGCCAAAGGCGCCACCGAAATCATCTATCGCGCCGAGTTAGGCGATCCCGAGAAAATCAAAGCCCGCATCGAAGAATACCAGACACGTTTCGCCAACCCCTTCGTCGCCGCCGAACGCGGCTACATCGACGAAGTCATCACCCCCAGCGCCACCCGCCGCAGGCTCTGCCGCGGCCTCAACATGCTCGCCAACAAAAAAGCCGAAAATCCCTGGAAGAAACACGATAATATTCCGTTGTGATGGGTGACAAAAATGTGTGGTCTTAAAGTGCTTGTCGCTTGGGCGAGCATCGCAATCGCGCTTTCTCACCCCCAAGCCGCAGCGCTCGCAGGCGGCAAGATCCGGTTGGCGACCTGGAACATTGAGACACTAACGACAGGAAAGCTGGTTTTTCCTGATGCCTCGACGAGGTCGCCGGGCGATATCGAGCTGCTACGGAACTTTGTTAAGTCAGTTCCGGCTGATGTGATTGCGCTTCAGGAAATGGCAAGCCCTGCAGCGATTGCTCAATTGTTTCCGTTGTCAGAATGGAGAGTTTGTATTTCAGGTCAATTCTTCGCCGACAACAAGGATGATTTCGGCACACGCGGCGCAACTTGCTTCGACACCGGGCCTCTGCCAGATACGCCAGAGAGGGAGACATTTGCGAAGCAATACGTTGCGTTCGCGGTTCGTCGATCCGCGGGTATCGATCTCTCCGTAACCGACGTGCCATCGTTAGGGATTGACCACGAAGACCCGAAAGACGGGTCAAAGCGCGCTGTTCGCTGGGGCTTGGTGGCAGAGTTTGAACGTAGCGGCCAATCGTTGAGAATTCTCAATCTTCATCTCAAGAGCCGTTGCCGGTCAGGCACCCCACAGCGCGCGGCCAAACATCAAGACAACGCCGCAGACTGCGACACGCTGTTCCGGCAATTTAAACCATTGCGAGAGACCATTGCTGAGTTGGGTTTGCCATTTGTTGTGGCAGGCGATTTCAACCGAGTGATCCGCTATCGAGGCGACCTCTGGAAACGCATTTTTTCTGCAAGGAAGAACGCGGAAGATCACATTGGGCCCACCAGAGTCCCATCAGGGAAGCAGACGGATTGCGGAGGCGAACGTGAGGTCGAGGGAGTTGACTATTTCCTTGTATCAAAGGGCGTGACGGCAGCCGATTTCAAGGTTTTGCAGCCTACAATCGAATTTGGGAGCGATCCAACGACGGTCCGTCGGAAATTCAGCGATCATTGCCCGCTCTCGGTGTCGATCGACTTTTGACACGGCAATTGTTCGGCAGTGGCAAGGCTAGAGAGGGGAAGTGGACCCCGTCACTCTCGCGTCCAATCCTCCACCTTCAACCCCGCCACTCTCTCAAACTCCCGCACGTTCGCCGTCACCAGCGTTGCACCATGCCGCAGCGCTTGCCCCGCGATCAGCAGATCATAGTGCCCGATCGGCGTGCCCGCTCGTTCGAGGGTCGCGCGAATATCGCCAGCGGTTGCTGCATCGTCCGCGTCAAACGGGATCACGGTCGGCCCACCAGACAGAAATCCATCAAGCACCGAAGCGTTGAGCCGCCGCAAACGGCTCTTCGCGACGCCATAGCGCAACTCGAAAACGACGACTGACGAAACGCCTATCGTCTCACCGCGCGCAATGGCGTCCGCATAGTGCCGCCGAGTTTGCAACGACGCGCTGTGGATCAGCCCGATAACCGCACTGGTATCGAGCAGGATCAAGACTTGCCCCCGACTGGGTCTTCAGCTTCGGCTGTCTCATCCTCCCAACCGAAGTCTTCCGGTTGGACCGGGGCATCGGGCGGAATGCCCTCCGGCAAAAATTCGCCACCTGCCAACTCGCGAAGCCGATCCAGCTCCGCGAACCACGTATCCACATCTAGCGGCTCGATTGGCTCCAGGATCACCGCCTTGCCCTCTCGGCGCACCCTCACCTGCGTACCCGGCAAGCGAAACGCCTTCGGCAGGCGGACAGCCTGGCTGCGCCCATGCATAAAGATCTTGGCGATGTCTCGGGCCATTGTAACCACCAATTGGTATCTATCATTAGTAGATACCATTGTGACGGCGTTTTCAACCCCACATCTTGACATCGCCGCATCAGATGCGCTACCTATCCGTGCATGCGTACAACTTTGGACATCGACGACGATATTCTGAGCGCGGCGAAGGAACTCGCCAAGGCGGAGGGCCGAACCATGGGCGAAGTAATCTCAGATCTGGCGCGCCGCGCCCTGACCCAACCGGCCCTCGTCGCGCCTGGCTTCGCCGAGTCTCAAGCTGACTTTACCGACGATCTGTTCCCGAGGTTCCCGAAGCGCGGTGGCCCGCCAGCCACCAATGAACTCATCCGCCGCATCCAGGATGAAATCGATATGGAAGACGCCGTTCCATTCGATTTCGAAACTGGCAAGCCGCGCGTGTTTCCTGAGAAATCATAGAGGATCTCCAGCATGCGGGCCCTCTTCGACATTAGCATTTTGCTCGCGCTCCTGGACCAGGACCACATCCATCATGAGCGTACGCGCGCCTGGTGGGCAACCCAGCGCCATCACGGTTGGGCCAGTTGCCCACTCTCGCAAAATGGTTTCGTCCGCATCATCTCGCAGAAAGCATACCAGCACCCAAAGCCCATTATCGAAGCCTTTGGCATGTTGCAGCACGCGACCACCCGCCCCGACCATCAGTTCTGGCCCGATGATCTCTCCCTGCTCGACACCACACTGATCAATCACTCTCGCGTCTTGAGCCCGCGCCACCTCACCGATATCTACCTGCTCGCCCTCGCCGTGAAGCACGGCGGCCGCCTCGTCACCCTCGACACCGGCATCGCGCTCCAAGCAGCCCGCGGCGCCAAGCAGCATCAGCTGGTGATCGTCTAGCAGCACGACGCCGTCACCCCACCCCTCTTGCCGCATCACGCCCCGCCGCGCGCCCAGAGAAAATACATCCGCCCAGAAACGTCCCCTCCAGCGAGTTGTAACCGTGCATGCCACCGCCACCGAAACCGGCGCATTCGCCAGCCGCATAAAGCCCGCCCACAGCTTTGCCATCCGCGCCAATTACCCGTGACTGCAAATCCGTCTGCAGCCCACCCAACGTCTTCCGCGTCAGAATGTTCAACCTCACCGCGATCAACGGCCCCGCTTCCGGATCAAGCAACTTGTGCGGTGGCGCCGTACGAATGAGCTTGTCGCCGCGATAGGCGCGCGCACCACGCACCGCCGTGATCTGCATGTCCTTGGAGAACGGATTGTCGAGCTGCAGGTCACGCGCCCGGATCTCAGCCTCAAGCTTCGCCGCGTCGATCAACGGCGCACCACCCACCAGCGCATTCATCCGCTCAGCCAGCTTCGCAACGCCCCTCTCGACAATGAAATCTTCGCCCTTCTCCATGAACGCGCGCACCGGCCCCGGAATGCCGCTCCGCGCCCGCCCGATAACCTGCAACCAGCTCTTGTTGGTCAAGTCTGGGTTCTGCTCCGATCCCGATAAAGCAAACTCCTTCGCGATAATCTTCTGCGACAGCACAAACCAGCTGTAGTCAAACCCCGTCAAACGCAGATGTTTCAGCGTCCCGAGCGTATCGAACCCCGGGAACAACGGCGCCGGCAGCCGGTTGCCGCGCGCATCCAGCCACAGCGATGATGGCCCCGGCAGAATGCGGATACCGTGCGCTGTCCACACCGGCGCATAATTCGTCACGCCCTCCACGTAGTGCCACATGCGATCACGATTGATGATCGTGCCGCCCGCCTGCTCGGTAATGCCCAGCATCCGCCCGTCGACATGATCGGGCACGCCAGCGATCATCTTCACCGGCGGCGTGCCAAGCCGTGCCGGCCAGTTCGCCCGCACCAGATCGTGATTGCCACCAATGCCGCCCGCCGTGACGATCACCGCCTGCGCCTTCAGCGCAAACGAACCAACCACCGTGCGCGAGCTCTTCGCACTGCGCGAAACCGCGCTCGCTTCCAGCACCTCGCCCTCGACACCGTCGACCGCACCCCCGCTGCGGGTCAGCGCATTGACGCGGTGCCGGAATTTGAACGTGAGCAACCCAGCCTTTGCTGCCGCCCGCGCACGCAACACGAACGGCTCGATCACGCCCGGTCCGGTCCCCCAGGTCACATGAAATCGCGGTACCGAATTGCCGTGCCCCGTCGCCTCATGCCCGCCCCGCTCAGCCCAGCCGACGATGGGAAAAAACCGCATGCCGCGCGCGCGCAACCAGCCGCGTTTCTCGCCGGCCGCGAAATTCGACATAAGCCTCCGCCCATTAGCCGCGGCCAATGATCCTCCGCCCGATCAAACCCCGCCGATCCCTTGCCAGTCTGACCACGCCAGCGCGCGGCTGTCCTTGATGCCCATGCGCCGCTGCTCGGGACTATCGATCAGCAGCAGCCCACCAAACGACCAGAACGCCTGCCCGCCCAGCGCCTGCTCGGGCTCCTGATCCACGATGATGACCCGCTTCTTGGCCTCGGCGAGTTCGCAGGCCGCAACCAGCCCGGCCAAACCGCCACCGACAATGATCACATCTGCGTCGTCGGGCATTCATGTCTCTCCGAAGTTTGAGCGGATGATCGCCCGCACGCCCAATCTAGACCACCCCGCCGACGCTCACCAAATGCGCATGGGCTGATCCGAGGGGAACTGCGGCGATAGCGGCCGGCCTGCATTATCACCACAAACAAGCTGGAGCGTTGTCATGGTCCCCATTTCGCTGCTCACAATGGGCCTCGACCTGCTGGTCGACCGCCTTTTCAGAACTGGCGCCGATGGCCAACAGGTCTTCGCACCCTTTAGCTACTGGGGCCGGGGCGTGATTGTGCCCGATCAGGCAACGCGAGACCGCTTGCAACGGCAATGCCGATGGATCTTCGGTGTCTCGATTGCACTGGCGATGGCCGTGCATGTCGCGGAACAACAGTTTGGCTATTCCAAGTTACTCGATGCCAACTTCGCCATAACTCTTTACACCTCGGTAATGTTGCGTTTCGGCGCCCTGTCGGCAGGTCTGCAACCCGCTGGCCGGTCGACTTGGTTCAACCGCGGCGTGCGCTGTGTCTTTGGCTGGCTGGGGTTCGCCGTGTGGCAAACCAGCGAATTTCAGGATCGTCAGCGGGCATTGCAGTGCTCCCCTGCCGAGCGCGACACCCACAATCCTTGCCCGCCGCCTCGGCCCCCGCTATAAGCCCGCCATCTCAGACATGAGAACTCTCGCGTAGTGCGCACCCTTGGAGGCCGCGCGGGGGATGTGATGGTCCGGACGCAGCGTATTGGGGCAACCCGCCGTGCCCGCCGCCAGGCCTATATTCGTTTGGAGAAACAACACCATGGCACTGACTGAAATCAAGGCCACGGCGCGTCCGCAAGCTGGCAAGGGGGCCGCTCGCCTAGTCCGTCGTGAAGGAAAAGTCCCGGGAGTGATCTACGGAGACAAGCAGCCGGCGGTGATCGTCGCGCTCGACAGCAGAGACCTCGCCAAAGTCATCGGCAAGGGAAAGTTCCTGACCACTCTGTTCACGCTCGACGTGGACGGCACCAAGTCGCGGGTTATTCCGCGCGACGTCCAGCTCGATCCGGTCAAGGATTTTGCCATTCACGTCGATTTTCAGCGCGTTGGGCCCGGTGGTAAGATCCGCGTCAACGTTCCCTGCAAATTCGTGAATGAAGGTGCCTCTCCTGGTTTGAAGCGCGGCGGTGCTCTCAACATCGTGCGTCACGATGTGGAAGTGATCTGTTCGGCTGATGCCATTCCGTCCTTCTTCGAGTTCGATCTGACCGGTCTGGAAATCGGCCGCTCGATCCATATCTCGGCGACCAAGCTTCCAGACGGCGTCACCACCATCATACGTGACCGCGACTTCACGGTTGCGACCATCGCCGGCGCCAAAGCGCAGGAAGAGGAAGTCAAGCCGACAGCCGGTGCCGAAGCCGCCGCTGTTACAGCAGCCGCTGGCGATGCCAAAGCAGCCGCAGCAGCCCCTGCCGGTGGCAAGGCTGCAGCACCAGCCGCTGGTGGCAAAGCTGCCGCTCCGGCTGCGAAGGCTGCCGCCAAACCGGCTGCCAAGAAGTAATCAGCGCGGCAGTCGGGAAATTGGCAATCGGCATTCGTATTGCGCCGACTGCCGCAACCTGACTGCCGACTGCCGACTGCCGTTTTCTAAGGCCCGCCTCCGATGAAACTCATTGTCGGCCTCGGCAATCCCGGTGCGGACTACGCACACCATCGCCACAACATCGGCTTCATGGCGCTCGATCGCATCGCCGATCAACATCGCCTGCCGCCCTGGCGCAAGAAGTTCTCAGGCCTGATCACCGAAGGTGATGTTGGCGGAGCTCGTGCGCTTCTCCTCAAGCCGCAAACTTATATGAACGATAGTGGCCGCGCCGTGCAGGAAGCCGCCCACTTCCACAAGCTCGGCCTCGACGACATCATCGTGCTGCACGACGAGCTCGACCTGGCACCATGCAAATTGCGCGTGAAGGCCGGCGGCGGCAATGCCGGCCACAACGGCCTACGCTCCATCACTGCCCATCTCGGCAACGAATATGTCCGTGTCCGCCTCGGCATCGGCCATCCGGGTTCCAAGCCGTTGGTCCACAATTGGGTGCTCGGCAACTTCGCGAAAGCCGATCAGGCGTGGCTCGCCGACATGCTCGACGCCATCGCTCGAGCCGCGCCGCGCCTCGCCGACGGTCAATACGAGCGCTTCCAAACCGACGTCGCCCAGACATTCGCCCGACTTCGCCCCGAGAAGCCAGCCAAGCCCCAAGTGGCAACGCCCGCCGAAACCAAGCCCACCCCGCGCCATCCCGCCGGCGAACGCGGCAACAAGCAACAGAACGCCATCGCTGAGAATTTGCGCAAATGGATGGCGGCGCGAAGAACAAAGAATGATTGACACGATTTTCGTGTTGCAGTATTTATGTGGCCTCGAACAATCTTGACAGCCAGTGGTGGTGTCATGAAAAATATTACAATCACTCTGCGCGAAGAAATCGCCGATTGGCTCCGCGTCGAGGCCGCCAAGGCAGACCTCAGCATGTCGGCGTTTGTTGCTGAAATGCTTGAGGCGCGCATGGGCCGCGGCAAAGATCAACTTGCCGCCCTGGAAGTGTTTCTGGGCGGTGCCGGATTTGCGGGCATAGCAGCCAACCTCCCCAAGCGAGACGACCTCTATGACCGGCCGGCTCTTCGTCGACACCAACATTCTGATCTACGCGCTCGATCCGGACAATCCGCACAAGCGGCAAGTATCGGCGGATTTGCTGAGGCAGACGATCAGCAACCGATCACTCACGCTGAGCCCACAAAGCCTGAATGAGTGCTATCAGCACTTGAAGCGCGTGGCGGCCGGCTCCCCGCAGGGGAGTCGCCTCGCGCAACTTGCAATGGCGCGAGGATATATTCGTACTCTCGCGCCATGGGCCATCGCACCGCTCGACGCCCGCACCACTGAGCGTGCCTTCGCCGTGCAGGACGCAACCAGCGCGAGCTGGTGGGATAGCCTCTTGCTGGCGGCCGCTCTATTGGCGGAGTGCCGCCTGTTCATATCCGAAGACCTGCAAGACGGCCGCGAGGTATTCGGCATGCGCATCGCGAACCCATTCGCGGCGGGTTTCGCAAAAGCAATTCGACCAAAATAGGTGCCGGCCGGAGACATTCAAAGGCCGGCGGCTCGCTTCACGCGGCCGGCCGGCGGTCAGGCAGGCGCTCTGCCGCCACGCCACCCGCTCGCGCCTCCGACTTAAGCACCATCGCCGCCACGAACGCGGCAACCCGCCGCGCGCCAGCCGGCGTGTAGTGAATTTGATCGTAGTAGTTTTCCAGTGTCGGCTTGACCGCATCCGCCAGATACACAGTCTCGATCCCATACCGCCGCGCCACGCGGATATTCGCCGCATCTGTCGCGGCCATCAATTTCGAGAACGTCTCGTAGCTGTAGAAGATCTTACGATCCGCGGGCGCATCGTCGCCGGCAAAGCCGTGCCAGAACTGCGAAAGTTCGTCCGCTGTTGGATTGGGCGCATCGAACCAGGATTGCCGCAGCAATACCACGCGCTTGGCATACCGTGACGCCGACTGAATAAGTGCGCCCAGCGACGCTTCATAGTCGGCAATCCACGCCTGCGGATCAGGCGTTGTGTCCCGCATTTCCGCTGCGTTCGCGCGCGCGCGCCGTCCTGCCGCCAGCGCGCCGCCTGTGTTCTTGAGGGCAATCACCGGCCGCTTGCGCCAATGCTGCACCCGCCGCACCAATTCGGTCACCGCACACGCCGACGGCGTCAGTCCCCACTGCGCCTCGCCATGCCAGTGCACATCGTCCCATGCCCGCCCGGGCGCATGTGCAAACGGCGGCGTGCCCGCCTTGGTCCACGCATTGACCGCCGATGTCCCCGTCGTGATCGTCAGCACATCGATCGGCCCCGCGCGATCAAGCACGCGCGGCACCAGATAACCCAGCGCCTCGTTGGTAAATCCTGACTTCGCAAGGTTCAGGACATGCACAGCATCCACGCCAAGCCGCGCCTTCGCGTCTGGCTCCGACAGATGCTGTTCAAGCAGCGCCGGCCACGCTTCGCTCTCGTCCAGCGAGAAACACTCCACCGCACTGCCCCCGCATGTCACCACGCGAAAAACGCGCTCTCCGCCCGGCGCCTCAGCGCCACGCAGACCAAGGCTGTTAGCCTTGAATGTCGTGCGCGCCGACAATTGCGGCAGAACCGTCAGATCAGGCGTGATGTCGAAGTGCGTGAAAGGCTTCCACGGATACGTCCGCGCGACGAGCCGCAGCCACAACCGTGCGCCCAGCTCTGCCGCCGCAATTGCCGCCGCCAATCCGCCGAGCATCCACAGGATCAATACCATCATACTGCTCACGCAAACTTACCCCGCACGAGGTCTCCCACGCGCGGCACCGCCAGATGCGGATCATGCCGCAACACCAGCCCGCCCCATAGCGCTGCCGAAACCAAAACCGTCAGCACGCCGGCGACAGCGAGGCCGAAAAATCCCGTCGGATGCCAAAGGAACTCCCACCAGCCAAGCAACGCCAAGCCAGCGAAACCGGCGATCATCGACAACGGCAGCGTCGTCCCCAGATACGTGCGGATCGAAATCTTCAGAGCCCTGCACACCAGGTAGACCATCGCTCCGGCCAGCAGCAGGTTCGGCACGAACACGCCCCATGCCACCCCTTCGACGCCATACGGCCCCACCCACCACAGGCTCAGCACGATATTCAGTGCCCCCGCCGCCAGCGTCGCAATCGTCGGCCATTTCGGCCGCCCGAGCCCCATCAGCATCGGCGTTGCGACACCGCGGATCGGCAACGTCAGCAGATATGACGCCATCAGAATGCGCAGCACGTTACCCGCTTCCGGCGTATAGGCGCCCTTGATCCAAAACTCGAGAAACGCTGGCCCGAACACCAGTAAAAACAGCCCCGCGCACCAGCTGAGCGCCAGCGCGATCTTGGTCCATTTGAACAGAATGACGCGCAGCGCCGCCTTGTCGCCTTTGGTCTGCAGGCTGGTCGCCAACGGCATGATCACGCTCGCGATGCCGGTGACAAACTGCATCAGGATCAGCATCAAACTGTTCGGTATCGCAAAGCTCACGACGTCCGATGCTGTCATCTCATGGCCAATCACCAGCGCGCTCGTCTGAAACGCTAACTGCGATCCCAACGCCATCAGGAATACGTAGGCCGAGAAGCCCATGATGTCCCCAATGGTGCCCCAATTGACGTCACTGAGCCGCGGCCGGATCTCTGGATACGTCTTAAGCACATAGCCCCACGACGCCACCATCTCGAATACCGTAACCGCCACGATCACAATACCGAGCGTCACCAGGTTCGGGGCCAGCAGCACCAGACCGACATTGATCACAATGCGCACCAGGATCGCCGCCGCCATCAATGCATTTTTTGGCACGAACGCCTGATAAGCCGATAAAATCGCATAAGGCATGAAGGCGATGAAACCGAGCCCCGTCTGCAGCAACGACAACTGGAACGCCAGCCGCGCCGCATCCTTGATATCGGCCGGCATCGCATAGTCACGCTCGAAAAATGCCAGCAGCGGCAACCCCAGCAGCGCCACTACAATGCCGAGCAACAGATAAAGCACCGCGCAGCTCGCCACCAACTGGTTGAGCCGCCGCGTATCATGCGACGCAATCGCCTGCGTCATGTGCCGGACCGACGCCATCGGCACACCGAGATGCAGCAGCGACAGATAGGCCGTCAGCGCCGAGATCACCAGCCAGATGCCGTATTGCGTGTTCCCGATCTGCGCCAGATTGAACGGCATCAGAAAAAAGGTCGCGAGGCCCGTCACAGCCATCAGAAACCAATTCGAGCCGATATTCCTCAGCATGACGGTGAACCAGAACTTTCTCAGAATTGCAGCCGTTGGCTAGCGGCTCTGAGCCGATAACACAACTAGACCAAGACGATAGCGTTAGCGCTCATATCGCCACATGGCTGTATGCGGACAGCTCAGCCTGCCTTGCAAATCTCTTGCCGCGAACGGATCAATGCTTTCGCGCCAGCAAAGTTGCGCCCACCACCAGCGCCGCCCCGATCAGGGTCGCTACCCCTGGCAAGTGGCCAAAAAACAACCAGCCATACAGCGTTCCCCACAGCAGCGCCACATAGTGAACGGGCGCCAGTCGCGCCGCCTCGGCCTTCGCAAAAGCCATGATCATGAACGCGTGCCCGGTGATCCCCAGCGCACCGGCCAATACAAACAGGCCCCAATCCCGCAGCGTCATCGGCTGCCACACGGCTGCCGCCGGAATCGCCATGATGATCGCCGGCCCCAGGTTCTGGAACAGCAGCATCGTCGGCAGCGGGTCCTGGTTGGCCCGCACCCGCAGCAGGATCAGAAACGACGCATAAAACACCGTCGCCAGCAGCACCGCCAGCGCCCCCTTCAGCGTCCCCGGCGTGTAATCCGCCGACCCCATTTGCCCACCGACGATCACGAGCATGCCGGCAAACCCCGCCAGCAACGCCAGCACCAGCCGCGGCCCCACCCGCTCACCGAGAAAAAATACACCCATCACAGCGAGCATCAACGGCGCTGCAAACGAAATCGCCATCGCCTCCGCCAGCGGCAGCAACGACAAGCCCGTAAAGAACGACCACGACGCACCGACACCGATCAGCGACCGCAGCACATTGAATCGCACAGCATCCCGCGTCGGCCACGCCGGGCGGTACGCAAACCACGCCGCCGCAAACACGCTGCCCATCGCAAACCGCATGAACGACAACTGCGGCACCGCAAATTGCACCGACTGCATCTTGATGATCGCATCCAGCAGCGCGAGAAACCCCTCCGCCCCGGCCGCCAACAAAATCGCGCGCTTCAGCGTCGCTGCTGCTGTCTCAGCGCCCGTCATCCCTGCGACTTTGCATCACGCGCCAGCGCCCGCCACGCGATATCGCGCCGGCAGAACCCTTCGGGCCATTGGATCAGATCAACCGCCGTGTACGCCCGCGCGCGTGCCTCAGCCACCGTTTTTCCCCGCGCCGACACAGTCAACACGCGTCCACCGTTCGCCAGCACCTTGCCACCCGCAATCCGCGTGCCCGCATGAAAAATCTCCACACCCTCGATCGCCGCCGCAGCCTCCAGGCCCTCGATCACACTCCCCTTGGCATATTCGCCTGGATAACCCTTCGCCGCCATCACCACCGTCAGCGCCACCTCATCCGACCAGCGCAAATCAAAATCCTTCAGCGCCCCATCCGCCGCAGCGATCAACGCCGTCAGCAGATCCGAGCGCAACCGTAGCATCAGCACCTGCGTCTCCGGATCACCGAACCGCGTGTTGAACTCGATCAGCTGCGGCCCATCTGCACCGATCATCAAACCAGCAAACAGCACGCCCTTGAAGGGTGTCCCCCGCTTGGCCATCGCCGCCACCGTCGGCCGGATAATCTCCGCCATCGTCCGCTCGACCATCTGCGGCGTCATCACCGGCGCCGGCGAATAAGCGCCCATGCCGCCCGTGTTCGGCCCCGTGTCACCATCACCGACCCGCTTGTGATCCTGCGCCGCCGCCAACGCTACCGCATGCACACCATCCGACAGCGCAAAGAAGCTCGCTTCCTCGCCCTCCAGAAATTCTTCGATCACCACCTCCGCGCCGGCCGCGCCGAACGCACCGTCAAAGCAAGCATCAATCGCCGCCTCGGCTTCCGCCCGCGTCTCGGGGATGATCACACCCTTGCCCGCCGCCAGCCCGTCGGCCTTCACAACAACCCGGCCGCTCTGCGCCGCCAGATACGCCTTTGCCGACGCCTTATCCTTGAACCGCCCGTAGGCCCCCGTCGGGATGCCGAACTCCCGGCACAGATCCTTGGTAAACCCCTTCGAGCCCTCCAACTGCGCCGCCAGCTTCGACGGCCCGAAATGCTTGATGCCGACGGCGGCCAGCGCATCGCTCAGTCCCGCCACCAGCGGGCCTTCCGGACCGATCACCACGAAGTCGCTCTTCTCAGCCTTCGCAAGTGCCACCACCGCGGCGACGTCGAGCACATCAACGGGCACACACCGCGCCACCGCCTGAATGCCGCCGTTGCCCGGCGCGCACACCAGCGACGTCGTCAACGGACTAGCCGCCAACGCCCAGGCCAACGCGTGCTCCCGCCCGCCCGATCCAATTAGAAGAATGTTCATGCGCGGGGTCTAGCCGCTGCGGCCCATGCCGTCGAGAGGCAGCGAGCACCTGCCGCCGCTGTTGAGGCCAGTGTTAGAACATATTCTTGAGTTCGATGACCTCGGCGATCGCACGCACGCGCGGCTCCGGAATCTCCAGCAGTTCAGAAAGCTGCTCGATGTAAAGCTGCTCGTCCTCGTGCAATTCCCGATCCGCAAACGCCACATCGACGACGTGAGCGAAAATGCTTTCCGCCTTGGCTCTGGTTATGTCGGGCTTGCTGTCGCTTTCGTGCAAAATCGTTTGGCACGCCGCACCAAGCACTTTGTCCTGCCCTTCTTTATTGAAGCGGTCATCGATGCGCCTCTGGATTTCTGAGATCTGCCCTTGACTGAGCGACGATAGTGTCTGGGTACGGCTGCAAAGCGCCGCGATCTCCTGCGTTTCCTCCGGGCTGACCGACCCATCGGCACGGGAGCACCCGATCAGAAGCGCGACAAACGCTTCCTCTTGCGTCATGGACGGCTCACGGCGCGTCATCATACGTTGAAACAAGTTTCGTTTGGGTTTTGGAACAGTCTTGACCGTGTCCAATTTGAATAAACGGTCGACCTTTGGAGAACTCATGGCGTGCCTCTTCAATGTTGCCTGCATAAAAAACGCCTTAAGTTCAACACGCGAGCCCATCACCGTCAACGCAAAATGCCGCAATACAAAGCGGCCTGTCGCTCAGCCGAGAACACCGGTTCAGCCTCAGCCCCCTTGCCCATCCCCGCGTCAGCAGCCCATACCTGTCGCCATGAATTCTCGCGCGGGGGCCACACCATGTATCCCATCTTCAAACGCCTGACAGCCGCCCTCACGCTCGTCGCCACCCCCGCCCTCGCGCAAGCGCCCGCCGAAACCCCCGGCGTCTCACCCACTGAAATCCGGCTCGGCCAGTCGATGCCCTACAGCGGCAACGGGTCGGCCTACGCGTCCGTCGGCAAGGCCATGGTCGCCTACTTTGACAAGCTCAACAAAGAGCAAGGCGGCATCGGCGGCCGCCAGATCAAACTGATCAGCCTCGACGACGCTTTCTCACCACCCAAGACCGTCGAAGCCACTCGCAAGCTGGTCGAGCAAGATGACGTTCTCGCGATCTTCGGCACCCTCGGCACGGCCCCCAACACCGCCGTCCATCGCTATCTCAATACCAAGAAGGTGCCGCACCTGCTGGTGACCACCGGCGCCACCAAATGGGCCGACCCGAAGAACTTCCCCTACACCACGCCCGGCCTCGCCTCCTACCAAACCGAAGGCAGCATCTACGCGCGCTATCTTGCTGCAGAAGAACCCGAACGCCAAGATCGCCATTCTCATGCAGAACGACGACTTCGGCCGCGACTACCTCGAAGGCTTCAAGCAGGGTCTCGGCGCCAACGCCGCCAAAATGATCGTCGCCACGCAGACCTATGAACTCACCGACCCGACCATCGAATCCCAAATCTCTGCCTTGAAGGCGAGCGGTGCCGACACGTTCTTTTCTATCGCCCTCGGCAAATTTGCCACCCAGGCGATCCGCCGCGTCAAAGAAATCAATTGGCAACTGACCGACTTCATCGTGCCCACCTCCAGCACATCGATCAAAGGCATCCTCGCCCCCGCCGGGCTGGAAAACACCAACGGCCTCGTCACCGCCTCGTCGACCAAAAGCGTCTCCGATCCGCAGTGGGACAAAGACCCCGGGATGCAGACCTACTTCGCATTCCTCAAGCAATACATGCCCACCGCCGACCCCAGCGATTCCAGCATGGTCACCGGCTACAATTCGGCGATCCTGATGGCCGAGATCTTGAAGCGCTGCGGCAACGACCTCTCGCGCGACAACCTCATCAAGCAGATGACCACCATCAAGAACATGAAACTCGATATGCTGCTGCCCGGCATCGAAGTGACCTACAGCCCCTCCGATTACCGCACCTACAAAACCCTCTACATGATGCGCTTCGACGGCCAGAAATGGGGCCTCTTCGGCGACGCGATCACAGAATAACCGAGAGTGACTGTAAAAAAGGGCGGCGGCTGCGCCTCGATCGAACGGGCTGCAAGCCAGAAATTGTGCCGCCCCGGCTTCGAAATCCCTACCTGTTCATATCCTGCCAGAATTCGAGCACCGCGAGTGTGAAAACGATGGCGCCGACTGCGACATGGATCGCCATGAGAACTCCGCCGTAGTTGAGCCACGCCGGCGACAACATCAACCAAGCACCACCGATCATTTCGAATGGCTCTTCCCAGCGGGTGAGAAAAGAAAGATCGAGCAACGCGAGCGCAACAATCGCAAACCCGGCGATCGTGGCATTGAGCGTGATCGCCGAACCGATGGAGGGCCCCAACAACCATGCGGCAACTGCCGCGCCGACTCCCAACGCGACCAAGGCCCAATCTTCCATCGAGCGGTTGGTGGAGTCCTGATCATAGACACGCATAACATTCCTCCAACGAAGTCGTTTGCCGTCTTGATTTGAAAGCCTCGCGAATAATACCTTAGTATAATATTATTGAAACCGATATGGACAAATTGGAATGGATCCGCACGCACCACGTGCGACTTTGCATAGCAGACCGCTGCCGGCATCATCCCTGCAAGTGCCGGGATGATCTCTCCGCTGAGCTGTAAGCTTTGCACTTGCGGTCGCGCCCCTGCTACACTGCCGGCACCTCCAACCGCACCCGAAGCCCCTCCCCTATGACCACCATCCGCCTCGGCACCCGCGGCTCCCCTCTCGCCATGGCGCAAGCCCATGAGGTGCGCGACCGGCTGATTACGTCGGGCATCGCTGCCGACGCCATTTCCATCCACGTCTTCAAAACCTCTGGCGACATCATCCAGGACCGTCCGCTGTCTGAAGTCGGTGGCAAGGGGCTCTTTACGAAGGAACTCGAGGAAGCGCTGCTCACCAACCAGATCGACGCCGCCGTCCACTCCATGAAAGACATGGCCACCCGCCTGCCGGATGGCTTGACGCTCTCGACAGTCCTCCCCCGCGAAGACGTCCGTGACGCCTTCATCAGTTTGCAGCACAACATGCCTCGCCGATCTGCCCCATGGTTCCATCTTCGGCACCTCGTCGCTCCGCCGCCAGGCGCAATTGCTGCGCCTCCGCCCCGACCTGAAAATCGTGCAATTCCGCGGCAACGTGCAGACCCGCCTCGCCAAGCTGGCCGATGGCGTCGCTGCCGCCACCATCCTCGCCGCCGCCGGCCTTCGCCGCATGGATATGGCCGCCCGCATCACCGAAGTTATCGAAACCGACACCATGCTCCCCGCCGCCGCCCAGGGCGCCATCGGCATCGAGATCCGCGCTGGCGACACCGCCACCGCCCAAGCACTCGCGCCTCTCGATCATCAACAAACCCACATTGCCGTCCTCGCCGAACGCGCCTTCCTCGGCACCCTCGATGGCTCCTGCCGCACACCAATTGCCGCACTCGCCATTCTCGCTGGCGGCCGCCTTGCCTTCCGCGGCGAAGTCATCAGCCCGGACGGCACGCGCCACGTCTCAGTCGCCCGCAACGCGCTGCCCCAGGAAGCCGCCCGCATGGGTGCTGACGCCGGCGCCGAAGTCCTCGCCAAAGCCGGCCCCGACCTGCTCGGAGCCCGCGCCTGATGCGCCTGCTCGTCACCCGCCCGGAACCCGACGCGCTCCTTCTCAAAGCCCGCCTCGAAAACCTCGGCCACGAAGCCACCGTCGCGCCGCTGCTCTCCGTTTCCTTCGACAACGCCGAGGAATTTGATCTCTCCGAAGTGCAGGCCCTCATCGCCACCAGCCGCAACGGCCTCCGCGCCCTGAAAGCCCAGAACGCCCACAAAATCGCGGCCCTCTTGCCCATCTACTGCGTCGGCAACGCCACCGCTAAAGACGCAGCCAGCCTCGGCTTCACCGAAATCGTCACTGGCGGCGGCACCGTCGCCACTCTGGTCCCCGAAATCGTCGCCCATGCCGACCCCCAGACCGGCGTCCTCCTCCACCTCGCCGGCGACGAACTGGCCGGCAGCCTGGCTGACGACCTCGAACACCATGGCTTCCGCCTGCTGCAACCCGTCGTCTACCGCATGGTCCCTGCCACCGCCTTCGACGCCGACACCGCCGAGCAGATCGAAACGGGCGAGATCGACGGCGTGCTGCTGTTCTCCCCCCGTACCGCAGCCATCTACGCCAACCTCATCTCCAGCCATGGCCTCACCGCCGCAGCCATGCGCCTCGCCCATTACTGCCTCTCACCAGCCGTCGCCCGCCGTCTCGCCCCGCTTGGCGCGCTGCCAACCGAAATCGCCACCGCGCCCACCGTCGACGGCATGCTCGATCTCCTTCAATAATCGGCGGCACCGCCTCGCACGCTGGCAAAAGCTGTGGTAATTCAGCCTCTGTTGGGCACCCGTTGACGGCCACCTTGGCCGCATTAACTCTTGTCCAAAAAAGCGACGATCAAACGAATCCCCGCTCTCCCGCGCGGGTGTAATATACGGGTTCTCGTCCGGGGAACCGTCCCTGCCACAGCCAGTCCCCTAGCCTGAGGTTCGCGCGTTATGAGCCAAGAAAAAGACGATAAATCAAAAGCTTCCGGAAAGCCGGACGGCACAATACCCAGCGATCCCAGCAAGCGCCCCTATGCCACCATTGATGGCAAGGCCACCGAAATTCCCGCTGTTTCGAGCGCCGGAACCAAACCATCGGTCACGGCCACGGTAAATGCCGCATCGAGCGCCGCCCCAGCCGCCGCCGCAGCCAAACCTGCCACCACACCGCCAACGCCAGCCAGTCCCGCCAAGCCTGGCCCCGCCACCGGCGCCACGGCCAGAGCCACGAACAGCCAACCAGCGTCCACGGCCATCCCGCCTAAGGCGCCGGCGCAGGCCACCGGGATTGCCGCTTGGCTCCCCAGCCTCATTTCCGGTGCCGCTGGCGCCATCCTCGCCCTCTTCGGCCTCGGCTCGCTGGGCCTGATCGGTGGCGACCCGAATTCCGCCGCCATGGCCGATCGTCTCGCCGTCCTTGAAAAGTCTCTTGCGGCCAAACCCGCCGCCGACAATGCCAAACAACTGGCCGCCACCGATGCGCGTCTCGCTACCATCGAAACTACCGCCAAAGACCTCGCCGCCGCGCAGGCCACTTTGATCGCCGACGCCAAGGCGCTGGAGGCCCGCGCCGCAACCCAAGCACCCGCCGCATCAGCCGCCGCCGACCGCATCCAAAAGCTCGAGCAGCAGCTCTCCGACCTCGCCGCCGCCGCCGCCACCGACCCCCAGCGCGGCCGCATCCCGGCCCTCGCCGACATCACCACCCGCCTCGGCAGCTTGGATACGCAGCTGACCACCCGCTCCGCCACCCTCAAGGCAGAACTCGGCCAGGAGCTCGAAAAGCGCCTGTCCGCCTCCGCCGAAACCGCCGAAACCGCCCGCGCGCGCTTGGCGCAACGCACGCAAGCCCTCGAAACAACACTCAAATCCGTCGGCGACGACACCACCGCGTTGCGCACCACCGTCGACGGCCTGAAAGGCGATCTCGAAGCCCGCTTCAAAGCCACCGCCAAACCCGCCGACGTTGCCGCCGCCATCGAACCCGTCGCCACCAAGATCACTGGACTCGAAAAAAACCTCGCCGGCGTCGTCCGCTCCGAGCAGGACCGCAACGCCACCGCTGGCAACATCCTGCTCTCCATCGAGCTCACCAACCTGAAGCGCGCCCTCGACCGCGGCGGCAAATACACCTCCGAACTCGCGGCCGTGAAAAAAGTCGGCGGCGACAAGCTCAACCTCGCCGTCCTCGAAACCGCTCAAACAACGGGCGTTCCGAGCCTCGCCAACCTCACCACCGAATTCCGCAGTCTCGCCTACACCATGCTCGACGCCGAAACGCAGCCCGCCGACGGCAGCGTGCTGGATCGCATGCTCGCCGGTGCCAAATCCGTCGTCCGCGTCCGCAAGGTCGTCCACGGCGCCGACGACACCAGCACCGAAGCCGTCATCGGCCGCATGGAAGCGCACCTGAAAGACGGCCGCCTCGCCGAACTGCTCGACGAAGGCAAAAAGCTGCCCGACAAGCCGCGCGCCACCGCCAGCGTCTGGCTCGACAAGATCAAGGCCCGCTTCACCATCGAAACCGCGCTCGCCGATCTCGAGCAGACCCTCAAGAACGCGCTCGCCGGCGCTGCCGATGTCAAGAAAGGCGCCAACTGATGCTGCGTCTCGTTGCTTTCCTGTTGTCGTGTGCCGCTGCAGCCGTCGGCCTCCATTGGCTTGCTGATCGTCCCGGCGTGCTGTCCATCGATTGGCAGGGCTATCAGATCGAAACCTCCGTCTTCCAGGCGTTGGTGTTGCTCGTCCTCACCATCGCCCTCGGCGTCTTCCTCTGGAACCTTGCGCGCAGCCTTTGGAAAAGTCCGGCCACCGTCGGTCAGCTGATCACCCGTCGCCGCGAACGCCGCGGCCTCGATGCACTATCTGAAGGCATGATCGCCATCGGCTCCGGCGATCGCAGCCTCGCCACGCGCGCCGCCCTCCAAGCCCGCAAATCGCTCCCCAACGAGCCGCTCACACACCTGCTGCGCGCTCAGACCGCGCAGCTGTCAGGCGACACCGCCACCTCGCGCCGCATCTTCGAAGCCATGCTCGCCAGTCCCGACACCGAACAGCTCGGCTTGCGCGGCCTCTTCCTCGAAGCCCAGCGCGAAGGCGAAGCCGAACCCGCCCGCCAGTTCGCCGAACGCGCGCTGAAAGCCAACCCCGCCCTCGGCTGGCCCATCGACGCGCTGTTCGATCTCCAGTGCCGCGCGCAAGATTGGGACGCCGCACTTGAAACGCTCGCCACCGGCCGCCGTCACAACCACATCGACCGCAAAGTCGCCGACCGTCGCCGCGCCGTGCTCCTCGCCGGCAAAGCCCAAGACCTCGAACACGACAGCGGCGACGAAGCGCTCGCCTTCGCCCTCGACGCCCATAAGCTTGCGCCAGATCTGGTCCCCGCCGCCGCCGTCGCCGGCCGCGTCCTTGCCGGCAAGGGCCAAACCGCCCAAGCCGCCAAAGTCATCCAGCGCACCTGGAAACTCAGCCCCCACCCTGACCTCGCCACCGCTTATGCCTACGCACGCGTCGGTGACAGCCCGTCCGACCGCATCGAACGCGTCCGCCAGTTGGCCAAGCTCGACCCCAACGCCAGTGAAGGCGCCATTGCCCTCGCCACCGCCGCCATCGACGCCCGCGACTGGCAAACCGCCCGCGAAGCGCTAACGCCCTACCTCGATCCGTCCCGCCTCACGCAACGCATCGCCACCCTTATGGCCCGTATCGAAGGCGGTGATCAGGGTGACAGCGGCCGCGTCCGCGAGTGGTTCGCCCGCGCCGTCCACGCCCCCCGCGATCCCGCCTGGACCGCCGATGGCGTTGTCTCAGAAACCTGGGCCCCCATCTCTCCGGTCACCGGCCAGATCGACGCCTTCCAGTGGCGCGTGCCCGTCTCCGAAATGTCGGCCACCGATCCATCGCTCGTCGCCGAACGCACCGAACGTCTCGTCGCCCTCGGTGCCCCACGGCCGCAAACCAAGCCCACCAAAGTCGCCGACGACATCATCGACATTGAAACCACCATCCGCACCGTCCCCGCCGACAGCGAGTACGACGAAATCATCTCCCCTCAGGCGACGGCATCGCGCCCGTCGCCCGAACCCACCCCCAAAACACGCCCGATCCCCATCCCCGCGCGCACATGAAAATGCGGAGCACCGCCGCGCCGTGCTCAGAATCGTAGGTTGGGATGGCGGCCCTTCAGCAGCCTAACCCAACATCACAGGCACCACCGTGCAAGCAATCACCTCCGCGAAACGCCCTATGCCCCTCGGCTCGATCAGCAATCTCGATTACGTCGTCCTTCTGTGCGAGCACCTCACAAAGACCCGCGCGTTCTATTGCGACGTCATGCAGTTCCCACTGGCAATGGATCAACCCAATTGGGTCAGCTTTCGGATCGGCTCAGGATTGCTCACGTTGCGGCCACGCGGTCCATTTGCGTCCTGGCACGACGGTCCAGCCGTCGCCGGCTCGGCATCCGTCCAACTCGCTTTCCGCGTCCCACCACCCGCGGTCGACACCTGCCACCAGCAACTGCTTGCCCTCGGCATCGAAATCCTCAGCCCGCCTAAAGATCTGCCGAGCTGGCGCCACCGCACGCTTTTCTTTCGCGATCCCGAGGGCAACCTCATCGAAATCTACGCCGAAATCTGACATCGCCCGCCACGTCTCACCACGGCCCCCTATGCCCAAAAAATCGCCTGCCTCAGCCCCCACTGCCGTCCAGACCCTCCTCTCCATCCTCGACCTCGAGCAGCTGGAGCAAAACCTCTTTCGCGGCGTCTCTCCCAAAGACGGCTGGCAGCGCGTCTTCGGCGGCCAGGTCCTCGGCCAGGCACTGGTCGCCGCCGTGCGCACCGTGCCACCAGAACGCGTCGCGCACTCGCTGCACGCCTACTTCCTGCTGCCCGGCGACCCCACCGTCCCCATCATCTACGATGTCGAGCGCACGCGCGATGGCGGCTCCTTCACCACCCGCCGCGTCAAAGGCATCCAGCACGGCAAGACCATGTTCGCCATGAGCGTCTCGCTGCAAAAATCAGAAGCCGGTATCGCCCATCAGGCAACCATGCCGCGGGTTCCCATGCCCGAGGACCTGCCCAACGAAAAACAACTCGTCGAAAAGTTTGCTGGCGACGTGCCAGACGACATACGCAAATACTGGCAACGCGAACGCCCCATCGAGATGCGCCCCGTCGATGTCTCTCGTTATCTCGATCGCGGCAAGCACGCGCCCGAGCAATCCTTCTGGATGCGTGCCACCGGCCGCCTGCCCGACGACCTGCCGCTCCATCAATGCGTCCTCGCCTACGCGTCAGACTTCACCCTGCTCGACACCGCGTTGATCGCACACGGCAAGCTGATGTTCGATCATGACATGCAAATGGCCAGTCTCGACCATGCCCTGTGGCTGCACCGGCCGTTCCGCGCCGACGAATGGTTGCTCTACGTGCAGGAAAGCCCGTCCTCCCAAGCCGCTCGCGGCTTCTGCCGCGGCTCGGTCTTCACCCGCGACGGCCTCCTCGTCGCCTCCGTCGCCCAGGAAGGCCTCATCCGCGAAAGACCGAATGCTTATCGGGTGAAATAAGTAGCAGAATGCCAATTTTTTAAACATTTCTCCTTGCTTATTGTATTTATACAACAAGCTTCCGTCTTCTTTCAAAAAATCTATCTGTTGTGTTGCTCATCCTGTGCGACGCAAATTACAACAGATGAAATTCTCAATAAGCGCTTGGACGGGGCAATCAATGTCAATCCTTTCAACACATTCGCTTCGACTTGGCGTAACCGCCTTGCTGGCATCAATCGGCTTGACAAACACCGTTCAAGCCCAAACCAGTAGCACCTCCGCTCCAGAATTCAAATACACATTCAATCTGGGTTTTGCATCAGACTATGTATTCCGCGGTTATTCTCAAACAGCCCGGCGTGGATCTGCATCCGGTGGCGTCGATATCACCTACGGCAAGTTTTATGCGGGTGCGCTCGCCTCATCCGTTCACTTTGGCCGCGACATCCTCGACAATTCGAATATCGCCGCTGCCGAAATCGATCTCTACGCGGGGTACAAGCCCGTCGTCGGTCCTGTCACTTTCGACATTGGCGCGATCGTGTATGCGTACCCAGGACAAGTCTCCGGCGATACGCGCTCCTTCCAGAACCTCAACTATGTTGAGGGTAAACTCGGCGCCAGCGGCGACATTTGGAAGGGTGGCACGCTCTCGGCCACAGCCTACTACTCACCCACCTATCAAGCCGCCTCCGGCTCAGTCGCGACATTCGAAGGCAATCTTGCCCACGCATTCGCCGAAATCAACGGCATCACCCCGACGATCAGCGGCCTTGTCGGCTATCAGAAGGGCAATAGCACCGGCAGCTATCTCGCCAATTTCGGTAACGCCGACACAAGTTACGCCTATTGGAACGCCGGCATAAATTTTGGTTTTCTTGAAAAGTATTCGATTGACCTGCGCTACTGGGACTCAAATCTATCAAGAAACTCTGGCGGTTCATCATACTGCCGCGGCCAAGCGTTCCAGTGCACGTCGACTGTTGTTGGCGCGTTGAAAGTCACATTCTGACGCGGATCAAAAGCGTCGCGGTCTACGGCAAATTATCCCTCGCGCCAAAAGCGCGGGGTTTTTTATTTCGCCGCCCGCCGCCACGCTGCACGCCACGCCACACACCAAGAAAGATCAAATAATAAGCAGCGTGCACATTATTTGATCATTCCGCATGCGTGGAAACACTCGGCCCACCTGCAGAAGTATATAACATGCTGATAATCAATAGATATATCGAAGCTTCTGAGACTGGCACGATACTTGTTTAACAATGCGTATAGGGTGCGCTTTTTGCCGCCTGCAGACTGAAGGGGCCCACGCATGCGTCTAGTCACAGCCATCATCAAGCCCTTCAAGCTCGAGGAGGTCCGGCAAGCGCTGACCGACCTCGGTATCCAGGGCATGACCGTTTCCGAAGTCAAAGGCTATGGCCGCCAGAAGGGCCACACCGAGATCTACCGCGGCGCCGAATATGCCGTAAACTTTCTTCCCAAAGTTAAGATCGAAGCTGCCGTCGCCACGGCCGATGTCGACCGCGTCGTCGCCGCCATTGTCGCCGCCGCCCGCACCGGCCAGATCGGCGACGGCAAGATCTTCGTCACCGCCGTCGAACACACCATTCGTATCCGCACCGGCGAAACCGACGATTCCGCGCTGTAGTCCTTCCCACTGAGATGCTGTACGTGCCCATGTCCGGCCCAGCTAGCCACTGACCGTCTACCTGCCACATGCACCATTTCTTCCGATCCGGCGCGCCTCCCGCGCCATCTCCCTCCACACCTTCCAGATCACATGGAGCCTCGCCTGATGTCTGACGTACCCTTCTCACGCTGGCGCTTACCCGCGCTCGGCGCCACCGCCGCGCTCGCGCTCTCGACCATACCCGCGGCCGCCGCCGACGCGCTCGTCCCCAACAAAGGTGACACCGCCTGGATGCTGATCTCCAGCACCCTCGTGTTGCTCATGACGGTCCCTGGCCTCGCCCTGTTTTACGGCGGCCTGGTCCGCACCAAGAACATGCTGTCGATCCTCATGCAGGTCTTCTACTGCGTCTGCATCGTCTCCGTG
Organism: uncultured Alphaproteobacteria bacterium; assembly: GCA_963847145.1. Taxonomy (GTDB): domain Bacteria; phylum Pseudomonadota; class Alphaproteobacteria; order Rhizobiales; family Hyphomicrobiaceae; genus JABFRJ01. The sequence continues at coordinate 1,375,327 of CAWJYN010000003.1, read as the reverse complement.
ATCTGGGTCCTCTACGGCTACAGCGTCACCTTCACCGAAGGCGCCAGCTTCAACAATTTTATCGGCGGCTTTTCTAAGGCGTTCCTCAAAGGCGTCACCATCGACTCGACGGTTGCGACCTTCTCCAAAGGCGTCGTCCTGCCCGAGTACGCCTACATTGCCTTTCAGATGACGTTCGCTTGCATCACGCCGGCTCTCATCATCGGTGCCTTCGCCGAGCGCATGAAATTCTCCGCCATTGCCCTCTTCATTCCGCTGTGGGTCACCTTCGTCTACTTCCCGATTGCACACATGGTTTGGTACTGGGCCGGGCCGGATGAAATTGCCGCCGCCGTCAAGGCCGTTGCCGACGCTGGCTCCGACGTTGCCAAAAAGGCCACCGCCGAAGCCGCACTTGCAGCCGTCAACAATAACGCCGGCCTCGCCTTCACCTGGGGTGCTCTCGACTTCGCCGGTGGCACCGTCGTCCACATCAACGCCGGCATCGCCGGTCTCGTAGGCGCCATGATGATCGGCAAACGCGTCGGCTACGGCAAAGAATCCATGGCCCCGCACTCCCTCACCATGACTATGATCGGCGCAGCCCTTCTTTGGGTCGGCTGGTTCGGCTTCAACGCCGGCTCCGCCCTTGAAGCCAATGGCACCGCCGCTCTGGCCATGATCAACACCTTCGTTGCCACTGCCGCCGCAGCACTTGCCTGGATGCTCGCCGAGCAAATCGAAAAGGGCCGTCCGAGCTTGCTCGGCGTGGTCAGCGGCGCCGTCGCCGGTCTTGTCGCGGTCACACCAGCTGCCGGCTACGCTGGTCCCGCAGGCTCAATCGTGCTCGGCCTGATCGCCGGCATCGTCTGCTTCGTCTTCTGCTCCACGATCAAGAACCGTGTCGGTTATGATGATGCGCTGGACGTCTTCGGCATCCATTGCATCGGTGGCATCGTCGGCGCACTTCTCACAGGCGTCCTCGCAGCACCCGCCTTCGGCGGACAAGGCGTCTTCGACTACGAAGCCGGCAAGGTCGATGAAGCTTACAACATCGCCAAGCACGTCTTCATTCAGGCAAAAGCTGTACTTCTCACCCTTGTCTGGTCTGGTGTCGGCTCAGCAATCCTCTACGTCATCATCGGCGGCATCGTCGGCCTCCGTCCCACCATCGACGAAGAACGCGAAGGCCTCGACATCGCCGATCACGGCGAACGCGCCTACAACTACTGAGCCTCGCCATCTCGACACACGCAAACGGCCCGATGCTCAACATCGGGCCGTTTTTGTTGAACAAGGGCGCAATAGCGTTTCAGCGTATTGCGCCTAAGCAATCACCCAATCTGCACACACACGCCACGCTCGCACAGTGCCAGCACCAACCGCAAATCCCGCACACTCAGAGCAATGCATCCTTCCGTCGGCGAATATCCCGGCCGCGCCACATGCATGAAAATCGCGCTCCCGCAGCCCGTCATGCGCGGCCGCTCGTTGTGCGACAGCACCACCACCACGTCATACAAGCCGTCCGCCCGCCACATCGCCTCACAAGTTGCCGCATAAGGCAACCGCACCGGCCGATTGTAGTTCCGGTCACCGGCCGCATCACACCAGCCATCGTCGCGGCCGATCTCCCGAACCGGCAATCCTGTCCGCGGCCGCACCACCCGATCGCGCCGGTACAGCACCCGCAGCAAGCGCCATGTGCCTATCGGCGTCGCCCCATCGCCCTCCCGCTTCACCGCCCGGCACCCGCTCCGCCCCAGTGCACAGGGAAACACACGGCCACCCAAGTCCAAATGGCCCCGCGTTGCCGCCGCCGACACTGTCCGCACCACCAGTTTCATCCGTCCGCCGTCCAAACTCAATGCTCGGCGCAACACCCTTGCGGTGACGCCCGAACGCTACGATAACTACCCGCATTCGACACAATCCGCGCCCTATCGGCACGCTACGATCCAGGTTCTGCCACATCGGAAATTGTCAATCATGAGCAACGCGCGCACCATCCTGCTTGTTGACGATGACGACGAGCTCCGCGAGCAGCTGCGCGAGCAGCTCGGTCTCTACGAAGAATTTGACGTATTGACCGCCGCCACCGCGTCGCAAGGCATGGAAAAAACCAAAGGCGCCCAGATCGATCTGGTCATCCTCGACGTGCAACTGCCCGATATGGACGGCCGCGAAGCCTGCAAACTTCTACGCAAAAACGGTTTCAAAAGTCCCGTCATCATGCTGACCGGCAACGTCTCCGACGCCGACATGATCTTAGGCCTCGACTCGGGCGCCAACGACTACGTCACCAAGCCTTTCAAGTTCGCCGTCTTACTCGCCCGCATCCGCGCCCAACTTCGCCAGCACGACCAGAGCGAAGACGCCGTCTTCTCCATCGGGGTGTACACCTTCAAACCCGCCGCCAAGCTTTTGCTCGACGACAAAGGCGGCAAAATTCGCCTCACCGAAAAAGAAACGTCAATCCTCAAATACCTCTATCGCGCCGGTGAAAAAGTCGTCACGCGCGATGTACTGCTCGCCGAAGTCTGGGGTTACAATTCCGGCGTCACCACCCACACGCTCGAAACCCACATCTACCGTCTGCGCCAGAAGATTGAAAAAGATCCCTCCAACGCCGAACTCCTCGTCACCGAAACCGGCGGCTACAAACTCGTCCCCTGAGGCGCGTCGGGCAATGTGACCACCGGCGCATCGGGACGGCGTAGCTCATCCTCGCGCGGCGTCAGCCCATAGGGCGCAACCAGCGTCCACACATGCGGCGGCACCATCGTCCGCAACCGCCGCGGCACTTTGCGCCGCAGATGCAAAACCGTCTCGACCGCCTTCATCTCCAGCCGCGCCCGCGCAAATTCCAACCCCCGCGGTCCGATCCGCGGCATCAGCCAACCCATGATCGGCCGCAGCCAATTCGGCATCGACCGCACCGGCAGTCCGCCGGCCGCAAGCTCCACATTCGCCTTAAAACCTGCAACCGCACTCTTCCGCTTCCCGGCGCTGCCGGGCGTCGCAACACGCACCTCATCCTCAATCAGACCAAGTAGCTCTTCGCCGCGCTCATTGCGCACTGTCAACCATTGCTCGCCCTCGCCGCCCATGTACCCGACGGTGATATCAGCCAGCACATTCGTGTAGTCGACACACGTGCGGCAAGTCAGCGGGAAAAAGTCCGGCGGCAGCTTCGAGATCGGCAACTGTAGAAATGGGATTTCCTTCACCCGCCCATCCGTGAATCGCAGCTCCACGTAATAGTCGGCGCGGAATTCGAGATACGTGATGGTGTCCGGATCCTCAGCCAGCAACGCCAGGAACGTATGAAAGTTCTCGGTTGTCGTGTTGTCCGAACACGGCGTGCCGATCACATACAGCCGTTCAAAGCCGAGTTCCGCCTCCAATGCCCGCAAGGCATAGACTTGGCAGGGAATGCCGATCACCGCGAGCCGCTTGTAGCCCTGCGCCCGCGCCGGCTCCAGCAACGCCAGCAAAGGCGCATAGCCCATCCGCATGCCGCGGCACTGCGCCATCCCTTCGGCCCGCGTCACCAGCACCGGCACCGGCCGCCAGCGATCCTCCCGATCAGGTGCCATCGTCAGCACCGCGTCAACGGCACCCGTTTCCAGCAGCCGCTCACCGATCCGCGTCGTGATGCCGGTCCACTGCGCACCGGGTTGCGGATTGATCAGCGATGCGCGCAGCATCCGGCGAAACGGTCCGAAGAACACTTCATCTGGCCGCGACGGATCACGCGCACGTCCATGCACACGCTTTTCCAAACCGCTGTAGTCCGGCGCAACAAACTGGCACGCACGCCCGCAGCGCTTGGCATCAGCAGTTCGCGAAATCCCACAATCCGTGCACAGCGAACGATGAACCGGCTTATCAAGCGGCGGTGCCCACATCGGCGCGACGTCAGGCATCGTCGCGATTGGCTCGGGCATGAAGTGAAATCCATTGGTTACAAGGCCACGCGGCGGCAGCGACTAAACATCAGGTTACCCGCGTTGAGCACCAGCGCAAGCCGCAGCTGACGCCGCCTCACCCAAGCCCCTCAAGCCTCATCCACACCTCAATCCCACCCCGCTCTCGACGCCTAAGCCGTCTCCCTTTATAAGCCTGCCTTGTCCTGCGTTAAGTTCAGGCGGCGCTGCGCATTCGTTGCAAGTTCGAGCCCCGTCCCGTTGCGTTCGTGTCCGTATGGAACGGTCGTTTCTTGGGGTTCGTCATGGTTGTTGATGCTCTCGCAGCACCTTTGCTGCGCGTGGAGTTGTTTCAGGGCCTCAAGGCCACTCAGCTCACACAGATTGGCCGCGCCGCCGAGCGTATGGTCTACCGAACCGGTGATACGATCACCCGCGCTGGCGATGACGCTGATGCAGCGATCCTCATCGTCTCCGGCGCCGCCGAATGGCTTGACGGTCCTTCCGCCGATGACATTGAAATTGGCTCACTCATTGGCGAAATGGCGATGTTCATCGATCACGTCTATGGCGCCACGATCGTCGCCAAATCACAGGTCCGTTGCCTGCGGCTGCCGCGCGCCGAGATGCAAGCCTTGCTACTGCAGGATGCAAGTCTTGCACAGCACCTTACCAGCAAAATTGCCATGCGCCTTACGCGCGTTGCCGACCAACTGCGCGCCATCGACGACACAATGACCGGCGAGGCTGTGCCGGTGCAAGCGGAACAACCCGCCCACGGCCAAGGCATGGCACACTGACGCGAGCGCCTCGGATCAGGTCTCTCTGGCGTTTTGACATGAAAAAGCCCAGTCTCCTCGGGGGAAAGAGACTGGGCGGGTGTGCGCTGTGCGCACGGTACTGGGAGGGAACCAGTACCGAAGAGGTAACGACCGGTGGGGGAACCGGATTAAAACGCTACCACCTTCCATGAGTGTTAAAATAGCGACTTGTGCACTCGGCGCAAGGCCAAAACGTGCCTCATCACGGATTTGTTACTGATTATAACAGCCGCCAGGCATTGACCGTTAATTCTCCTGTGATTCGCCCACGGCGAACATCACCAGCAAACGCTCAAATCATTGTTTTTGCTGAAGCTTCAAGAGTTCAGGCGATACCGGCTTGAACAAATCAGCCGCAATCTCATCGGTCCGGTTGAGATCTGAAATCTCGATGCGCGTGTCGAGGCCCTGCGGATCAGTGGTCACCCACTCCTTCAGTTCCAGCGTCGGCTTCCGGCCCAAAAACAGCTTGATGCGGCCCACAGTATCTGGGTTCTTGTCCTGCAGGCTGACAATGATCAGGTCGTCCACGTCCTGCACTTCCAGCACTGCCGCATCCCGGATCAGATCCACGTCTTTGCGCAGCAGCAACCGGAACGGTGTCCGGTCCAACTCCCAGCTGCTATCGGTATTCAAGTCCAGATCCTGGATCGACAGCATTTTGCCATCCGACACAATGATCATTTTGCTGCCGCTCGCATAATCGAAGCGGAACCGGCCCGGTTGTTTGATCAGGAACTTGCCACGCAAGCGCTTGCCGTCGGCGTTCGTCTGGTTGAAAACGCCCTTCAACTGCTTGAGATCATTAAAATATTTACTGACATCCTTCAGCGCAGCCGTCTGTTTTTCGTCCAGCACAATCCCAGCCGAACCCGGCGTCTTGCTGACCGCTGTGGGGCTCCACGAAGGCGGTGTTTGCGCCTGAGCGGGCGCCGAAGGCGCCGCCGTTTGCGCCGTTGCACGGCCAGCAGCAAAGACCACCAGTCCCGCTGCCACGAACGCCACCGCAGTGCCGCGCGCACCAACGAGTGTACTCCGCAAAGTCGTCATCATCTGTCCATGTCCCCTGCCTGCGGGCCAGCGCAAGCGGCCCCCCGCCGTCCAGTGTTTGGTAGCGATCAACGCGCACCTTGTCGCCATGCGCGTGACGGGACAATGAGACATCATGGTGGCAGAACAGCGAAACCCGGGGAAAAACCCGGATGGAACTACACGGTATCCGATGGCACGCCATCGCCGGCCAGCCGGTCCGCCAGCAACTCGCGCTTGCCGGCCCCATTGGGCGCCCCGATCAGACCATCGCGTTCCATCCGCTCGATCAGATCGGCCGCTCGATTGTACCCGATCCCCAACCGCCGCTGCAGATAACTCGTCGAAGCCTTCTGGTCAGCCCGCACCAAAGCCACCGCGCGGTCATAGAGATGATCCTCGTCTAGAGCCTCGGCAGCCTTTTCGGCGGCTTCCAACTCCGGCGTGTCGGTAATCCCGTCGACATACGCCGGCGCACCGAGCGTTCTGAGATAGGCCGCAATCGCTTCCACTTCCTCGTCCGACACGAACGGCCCATGCACCCGCATGATCTGCCCGGTACCGGCGGCATAGAGCATGTCACCTTGGCCCAACAGCTGCTCCGCGCCCTGTTCGTTCAGGATCGTCCGGCTATCGATGCGGCTCGTCACCCGGAACGAGATCCGCGTCGGGAAGTTCGCCTTGATCGTGCCCGTGATGATATCCACCGACGGCCGCTGCGTCGCCATGATCAAATGAATGCCCGCCGCCCGCGCCATCTGCGCCAGCCGCTGCACGGCAAACTCGATTTCCTTGCCCGCCACCGCCATCAGATCCGCGAACTCATCCACGACGATGACGATGTGCGCCATCGGCTGCAACGCGCCGTCCACCGCCGGCAATGTTGTCCCTTGCCCACCATGGAGTTCGTCACGCTTCTTCGCGTTCTTCACGCGATTATTGTAGACTTCGATATTCCGGACCGACAGCGCCGCCATGCGCTTGTAACGGCTCTCCATCTCACCAACAGCCCAGTTGAGCGCGGCCACGGCCTTGTTCGGATCCGTCACAACCGGCGTCAGCAGATGCGGAATGCCGTTGTAAACCGACAGTTCCAGCATCTTCGGATCGATCATGATCAAGCGGCACTCTTCCGGCGGCAACTGATACAACAGCGACAGGATCATCGCGTTGACGCCGACCGATTTGCCAGCACCCGTCGTGCCCGCCACCAGCAGATGCGGCATCCGCGCCAAATCCGCTACCACCGGATCGCCACCGATACCTTTGCCCAGCGCCAACGGCAGCTTCGCATCCGTCTTGCGGAAGACGTCCGTTTCCAGCAGATCGCGCAGCCCAACGTTCTCACGCGTTGCATTCGGCAGCTCGATGCCAATCGCATTCACACCCGGCACCACAGCAATCCGCACCGCCCGCGCACTCATCGATCGCGCAATATCATCGGCCAATCCGATCACCCGCGCCGACTTCGTCCCGCGCGCCGGTTCAAACTCGAACAACGTCACCACCGGCCCTGGCCGCACCGCCGTGATCTCGCCTTTGATGCCAAAATCGCTGAGTGTTTCCAGCAACAATTGCGACCGCTCACGCAGCGTGTCAGCGGTCGTTTCGGTTCCACGTGACGCCGGCTGTGCCACCCGCGTCAACAGATTGAGCGACGGCCGCTTGTAGTGCTGCGACAGCGGCTCATGCCGGCGCACTCCGCCAGTCAACCGTTCAAAAAACCCGCCCGGCGCAACCATCACGCCACGCGTCATCGCGTCGGCCTTCAAGGGCGGCATCACGATCTCCGGCGCGCGCGCTGGCGTCACATCGCTGCCCACCGGCTGCGCATCGCCAATGCTCAGTGTCATCGGCGCGAACCGTTCAGCCATCCGGCGGCTCTGCTGATCGGTATCGCGATCAAACTCCGGCTCACCATGCCGGTCGGTCGCCGGCTGCGGCATATCCTGCGCACGCTGCCGCTCGACAGGCGCCACGGCAGCCAGCGCCGGTTGCGGCTGCAGCATCGGCTGATGGTGCGGCATCGCCATCGCGTGTTGAACCGGCGGCGTCCACTGCGGACGCGGCTGCGGCATGCTATGGGGCATGACGTGCACCATCTGCGGCGCCAGACCCTGATAGACGGGCATTGGCGCACGCATCTGCATCATGGGGTGCGGCATCACGGCAGCCGGCTGCCAGCCATAAGCCGGGTGGATCGGCACCGGCGCCATCGGCCGCTGCTGCGGCTGGGTCATCGACGGCTGTTGGTGATGCGGTTGCACAACGGCAGGCGCCACGGCTAAAGGCGCGCGCACATCGCCAGCCGCCGGCAAGACATCCAACTTGGCCGCTTCCGGCGCCGCCGCGCCACCATGCGTTCCCCGCCAACGCGCGCCCGGCGCCATCAGCGCGCGCACATCAGCGTTCGATAGCCCAAAGCTTTTCTGCAGCGCAAAAAGCCCGACCGCAAATCCGAAGATCCCCGCCGCCGCACCCGCGCGCGTCCCGTTGATTATCGACAACAGTCCGACCACGCGCCCGTACACGAGGTCGCCAACCATCCCGCCATAGCCGTACTTGAGCGGCCAGCTTGCCATCAGCGGCAACGACGACCACGCCAGCGCCAGCCCGACAACAGCCAGCGGCGCACAAACAAGCTTGGTCTTGGAATGAGGTAAGTTGCCTTGTCCAAGCAGCTGCATGGCCCAATAGGCCGGCGGCAGCACCGCAAAGATACAAGCCAGACCGAGCATCTGTACAAGCAGATCGGACACAATGGCGCCCACCGGGCCCATCCAATTGCGTACACCGCCACTGGCTGCGTGTGTCAAACTCGGGTCCGTTACCGACCAGGTCAGCAGACTGAACGCGAACGCTGTCCACACAGCGAGGAGAACGCCGCCGATGCCGCGCCGCACGAGCACACCCACCCGCGCCGGCGCCAAAGTCGCGCCAGCAGGAGCCTGCACAGGCCCGCTCGGGCCGCGCAGAACCTGCGCCATGCCGGTGGGATCAGTTACGCCAGGACCATAGTAGGACATATACGCACGACTGGGTTACGCGGTGACTTGAACAATTCTCGTCAGCGCCTCCCGGATCGTGGCCACGTCGTGCACCAGCGCGACGCGGATATAATCATGCCCCGGATTGACCCCGTTGGGATCGTCCTGGGCCAGGAAGGCACCAGGGGTCACCTTGACACCCGCTTCTTTCCATAGGGTTACCGTAGCGTTCGTTCCGCCCCCCAAATGCTTCATATTGAGCCACAAAAAGAATCCGCCGGCCGGCTTCTGATAACCAAACCGCCTACCCAGCACCGCGTCACAGATCGCATACTTGGCCCGGTACGCCTGCCGGATCGAAACCACATGCTGCTCCTCGGCCCATACCGCTGCCGAGGCGTGTTGCACAGGCCCCGGCATCTGCGGCGCTGTCAGATTGCGGATTTCCGCAAACGTCTCGATGAAGTCACCATCGCCCGCCACGAACCCCGACCGCAACCCCGGCAGATTTGAACGCTTCGATAACGAATTGAAAACAATGATATTTTTAAACTTCTTCGGCGTCTTCACTGCCACTTCAAGGCCACCGATCGGCGCCTCGCCGTTATAGATCTCAGAGTAGCACTCGTCGAAAAACAGCATGAAGTCGTACTGACGCGCCAACGCTAACGCACGCGCCACATACGCCGCCGGCGCAATCGCCCCCTGCGGATTAGCCGGCGAGCACAGATAGAACGCCGCCGTTCGCTTCAGAACATCGACCTGCAACTCCAGCGCATCCAGATCAGGCAAATGCCCTGTCGCCTCCGTCGCCGCCAACAGCACGATCTCCGCGTTGGTCCCGTACCCCGCACCCATGTAAGCCTGATAAAATGGGTTCGGCATCAGGATCACCGGATTGCCTGTCGCCACCCGCTTCCGTCCAACCGCCGGCAATGCCGCAAAAAACAAAGCCTCCCGCGAGCCGTTCACGGGGCAAACCTCCCGCATAGGATCGATCTGTCCCGGCATGCCGTATCGCCGCCCGATCCACTCCGCGATTGCGGCCCGGAGCTCATCCGACCCCCGGATCTTCGGATAGCTCCCCAGCGACGCCTCCGCTTCCTTCATCTTCTCGATCACAAACCCGGGCATCTTCTCCGTCGGGTCACCCGCCGTCATGATGATCGTCTTGGCGTTCCCCGGCGCAATTCCCTCCAACAGCCGGTTGATCCGCGTAAACGGCGACAAAATCGCGCCATCCGCCAGCTTGTTGAGGCCGGTCGATTGTGCGGTTGATGCAGAAGCTGCGGTCATCATCGAAGGATCCTGAAGCGGCCGAAAGACGCCAAGCTTGTAGCGCGCCAGCAGATCGTTGGGTATGGGGCCGAGTCCAGTACCCGCCCACTCACACCAGCATCACCATGCCGCCGTAGGCCGCGATCTGCCGGTCGCTCGTCACCAGTTGCAGGGTATCGACATGCGCTTGCGCCACGAGCAGGCGATCAAATGGGTCTCTGTGGTGCGCCAGTAAATTGCCAACCGCCACGATATGTTCCGCCGTGATCGCCAGAATCTCATAGCCCGCCCCGCGAAAGTAACCCAACGCGCCGGCGCCGGAAAACGGCATGTCATTCTGGCTACCACGACCGAGTGCATGTTTGATTGTGATTTCCCACACCGACGCAACACTGACAGCGATCATATTCAATGGATCACCAATCAGCGCGCGTGTCTGCGGCGTGAGCCGCCCATCATCCGTAATCGCCCAAAGCGCTATGTGCGTATCCAGAAGCAGCCTCAAGATGCTTTGCCTTCAAACATATCGGCGATCGCATTGTTTTCCTCATCGATGCTCTGCGGCACGACGAAATGTCCCTTGGCGATGCCAATCCGTGGTCCAGTCACCGCCGCCCGAATAGGCACAAGCCGCGCAACGGGCCGGCCATTGCGCGCGATAATGATCTCGCTTTCGGCGCCGGTCTCAACGGCCTCAACCAGACGCGAAAGCTGTGTCTTGGCTTCGAGCATATTCACGGTTGTCATCGGCACACCATTTTCGAGCAGCGCCAACCCGCGCCAGCCAAACTTAGTCAGGATTAGCTAATAGCAGATTTTGTCGGGAGTTTCAATTTTCGCGACGGCGTCAACAGCATCAATAAGCTCGGCACCGCCCGTCAGATCCCGTAAACCAGTTTGCGCATCTCCGGAACGGCAAGCAACAAGCCCACTTTCTGGGCGGCACAGGCAGAAAATTCCCATACATCGGAGTTCCTCGCCCAGAAATTCCAGTTTTATTCACTGCGAACCCCATCAAATAGAACAATTTTCCTATATTGTGCATCGCACCCTTACTGGAGCGAGCCATGGGACTGCCTCAGAAAACACCAGCCATCGACGCCGACACAGTCGGCACACTCAACGCTGCGCTCGCCGCCGCGCCGACCCTCGAAGCGCGCATCAGCTCGCATCGCCGCAGCCCTCGGCCCCGATATCCGCTTCTCAACCAGCCTCGGCCTCGAAGACCAGGTCATCCTCCACGCCATCGCCATCACGGGCGCCGCCATCGACGTCTTCACGCTCGATACCGGCCGTCACTTTCCCGAGACGCTCGACACCATCGAGAACAGCATCCGCCGCTACCGCCGCCCCATCCGCGTCATCGCCCCCGAAGCCAGCGCTCTCGAACAGCTCATCGCCCGCGACGGCATCAATGGCTTCCGCACCTCCATCGACGCCCGCAAAGCCTGTTGCGACATCCGCAAAGTGCAGCCCCTCCGCCGCGCGCTGCAAGGCGCGACCGGCTGGATCACGGGCCTGCGCCGCGAGCAAGCCCCAGGCCGTGCCGAAGTCCCCTTCGTGAGCGTCGACGCAGCCTTCGGCCTCCTCAAAACCAACCCGCTCGCCGACTGGTCGCTTGCCCAACTCGAAGCCTACATCGCCACCCACGACATTCCCGTGAACCCGCTGCACGCGCGCGGCTTCCCCTCCATCGGCTGTCAACCCTGCACCCGCGCCATCCAGCCCGGCGAAGACATCCGTGCTGGTCGTTGGTGGTGGGAACAAGCCGACGGCAAGGAATGCGGCCTCCATCGTCGCCCTGCACCCACACAAACGCGAGTGCCCGCATGACCGCGCCTCTCTCCCATCTCGACCTCCTCGAAGCTGAAAGCATCCACATCTTCCGCGAACTCGCCGCCGAGTTTCGCAAGCCCGTGCTCATGTATTCCATCGGCAAGGACTCGACCGTCCTCCTTCATCTGGCGCGCAAAGCCTTTTGGCCATCCAAGCCACCGTTCCCGCTGCTCCATGTCGATACGACGTGGAAGTTCCGCGAGATGATCCAATTCCGCGACGACACCGTCCGCACCCTCGGCCTCGACCTGATCGTCCACACCAATGCCGACGGCATCGCCCGCGGCATTGATCCCATCAGCCATTCCCCCTCCGTCTACACCGACGTCATGAAAACCCAGGGCCTCAAGCAGGCCCTCGACCAGCACGGTTTCGATGCCGCTATCGGCGGCGCCCGCCGTGACGAAGAAGCCAGTCGCGCCAAGGAACGCGTCTTCTCCTTCCGCGCCGCCGGCCATCGTTGGGATCCACGCCGCCAGCGTCCCGAAATGTGGAACCTTTTGAACGGCCGCCTCGGCGCCGGTGAAACGGCCCGCATCTTCCCGCTGTCCAATTGGACCGAGAAAGACGTCTGGCGCTATATCGCCCGCGAAAAACTCGCCGTCGTGCCGCTCTATTTCGCCGCCGACCGGCCCACCATCGAACGCAACGGCCAGTTGCTTGTCCTCGACGATGATCGCCTGCAACCCAAGCCCGGCGAAGTCATCACGTCGCGCCGCGTTCGTTTCCGCACCCTCGGCTGCTATCCGTTGACAGCCGCCGTCGCCTCGGATGCCACGACGATCGACACCGTCGTCGCCGAAACACTCGCTGCCAAAACCTCTGAACGCGTCGGCCGCTTGATCGATCATGATCAGGCCGGCGCTATGGAAAAGAAAAAGCAGGACGGATACTTCTGATGAGCACGCCCCACCGCCGCGTCGCCACGCGCGCCACCGCCGCACGGCCGCCGCTCGCCATCGTAAAACCCGAAACCGACATCCGCGATAGCGTGCGTGTCCTCACTTGTGGCTCCGTCGACGATGGCAAGTCCACCCTGATCGGTCGCCTGCTGTGGGATGCCTCCGATCTCTTCGAAGACCAGCGCGAAACCTTGCGCAAATCCCCGCGCCGCGTGCTCGACGGCACCCATCTCGACTACAGTCTGCTCGTCGACGGCCTGCTGGCCGAGCGCGAACAAGGCATCACCATCGACATCGCCTGGCGCTACTTCGACACCGCCGACCGCCGCTTTGTCATCATCGACAGCCCCGGCCACACTCAATACACCCGCAACATGGCCAGCGGCGCGAGCCACGCCGACGTGGCCATCATGTTGATCGACGCCCGCCACGGCATCAAATCACAAACCCGCCGTCACGCTGCCTTGCTCGATCTCTTCGGCGTCCGCCGCGTCATTCTCGCCGTTAACAAGATGGACCTCGTCGGCTTCTCCGCCGCCCGCTTCCGCGAAATCGAAGCAGAGCTTAGAGCGTTGACGTGGCGCTTCCACTTCGCCGATGCCGTTGCCATTCCTGTCGCCGCCGTCACCGGTGACAACGTCGCCACCCGGTCCGCAGCCATGCGCTGGTACACGGGCCCGACCTTGCTGGAACAGCTTGGCACCAACCGCGCCGAACCAGGCAGCGGCAGCACCGCCTTTCGTATGCCCATTCAGACCGTGCTCCGCGACGGCCAGGATTTCCGCGGCCTCGCTGGAACCATTGCATCCGGCCAAATCTCCGTCGGCGATGAAGTGCTCGACATCACCAGTGGACTTGCGGCCCGCGTCGCCCGCATCGCGACGATGGACGGCGATCTTCAGACCGCGCGCAGCAGCCAAGCCATCGCACTTGTACTCGATCGCGACATCGACATGTCACGCGGGTCAATCCTCTCGTCGCGTCAGTCCGCACCAACGCCCGCCCGGCAACTTGAAACCCGCCTCATCTGGCTGTCTGAAACACCCTTCGACCCCAAAACGCCCTATCTCCTGCGCACCGCCACCGATCTCGTGCCCATCTCGAAATTGGCGATCAACGATCTCCTCGATCTTGAAACTCTCGCCCACACACCCGCGGAAACCTGCGCCGTCAATGACATCGCCTCTGCGACCCTGACGCTGGCCCGCGCCACCGCGGTTGACGAATTCGTCGATCAGCCATCGACCGGTGCCTTCGTGTTGGTTGATCCGATCACCGGCGCGACCGTCGCCGGCGGCGTTGTCGTGTTGGCATCGCACCTGCCCACGCCGCTGCGCCAGAACTCCAGCGCCAACATCTTCCACCTCACCCGCGCGCTCCTAGAAAACGGTGTCTGCGCCGACCTCATCGGCAAGGCAGATACCGCCGCCGAATTCGCCCGCCGCACCCAGGCCGTCGCCGATCTCCTGCGCGCTGCGGGGGTTGATGTGCAAGTGCAGTAAGCACAAAAGCGCGCGGGACCGGGCGCAGGCTCACAAGCTCGCCGCTCATCCCGCCATCGACCACCAGCTCAGATCCCGTGCAATAGGTGCTGTCGTCGGACGCAAAGAACAGCACCGCCTTGGCAATCTCCGCTGGCTCGCCCAGCCGCCGCATCGCCGTCTCATTGACCAGCGCCGCCATGATCGCCGGATGCCGCAGAACGCGGCCTGTCAGCGCCGTGTGCACGAACCCCGGCGAGATCGTATTCACCCGAATGCCGAACGGCGCATACTCCACCGCCAGCCCGCGTGTCAGCGCCGTCACCGCACCTTTGGTCGCCGAGTAACCCACCATCTGCCGCATGCCGCGCCCACCCATGATCGACGCCACATTGATCAGCGAGCCACGGCCAGAGGCCTTCAAAAGCTCGAACCCGTCGCGCGCCATCCGCACCACACCGTCGAGATTGACTTCACGGATCTTGACCCAGTCTGCATCCGTCATGTGCCGGAAATCCTCGCGCACATTGAGACCTGCATTGTTGACCAGCACATCAAGCCGCCCATGCGCGGCAGCGATTGTCCGGAACAGCGAGATCACATCCTGCCCACGCGTCACGTCACACACATGCGCAATAGCCCGCCCGCCATTGGCAACAATTCTCGCCACGACAGCCTCTGCCGCCGCACCATCGACGTCAGCAACAATGACCTGCGCGCCCTCAGCAGCGAACACGTCTGCAGTCGCTTTGCCGATACCGTTACCGCTGCCGGTGATCAGAGCAATCCGATCTTGCAAACGTGCCATTGTTCAATCCTGCTTCACAGTCCGTAAAGTCCGCCTCAATCGCTCGGAAACGTCTTCTGGTAAAGAGCCTCGGCGTCTGCCGCGGACATACCGCGCGCAACATGCATATCGATGAAGGCGGGGCGGTGACCACGAATAGAGCGAATGACCGGCCACGCAATCGACGCCAGCGAAAGCCCAAGCATCGCATAACCCCAACCATCGAGGTCTGCGCTCGAGACACCGCGCACGGTGATCACGAGATACCAGACAATGATGTTGAACAGCAGCACCAGGATCGTCACAGGGTTGTTCGCCGCCCGCCAGCGCTGTTCGGCACGGCCCCAATCGACGCCGCCATCGGCCCTGCGCCCATAGCGCGCCTGCGCCACGAGCTCGTCCCGTAGCTTTGCCCGCTCCATGTCATCGTTTGGCATGTACCCTCCCCGCGGTCACGCCTAAGACAAAAATGGCGCCGGACGTTACGCCCGGCGCCACTGAAGACTTGGCAGATCGACGCGTCGGTTATTTGCGCAGATCGTCACGCACGTAGTCGTAGTAGCCGTCATAGCCGAGCTTGAACTTCACCCCGAGCCGGAACGTGTCGCTCTGGCCTTTCACGCTGAAGGTGTTGCCGTTAACTGCAAACTCTGCGCCGGCCAGCGTGGTGTGCAGATACTCCGCGAACAGGATCGTTCCGCCGTTATGCCATTCCATGCCGCCACCGAAGATGCCGCCCGTCAGCGTTTTTTCGACTTTGCCGGCCGCGCCAGCGACGCCCGCGTCCACTGAGACGCCGCGGAACGCCGCGCCGCCCGTACCGTAAACAACCCAGTCTGGCCGCAGATAGAAACCGGCACGGCCGCGCAGGGACGCGAAGTAGTCTGCGCCGAACCGCACGCCGTTGATGTTCGGTGCGCCACCGCCGGTGACCCCAAGGTCCGCTTCAACGCCCAGCGTCCAGGCGCCCGAGCGCAGCATTTCAAATCCCGCCGTGCCGCCGACGCCAAATTTGCCAGTGTTCGCCGTGCCGCCGGCATCCAGAAGATTGGTCTCGGAAAGGCGCGTGCCACCCAGATCAAGAAACGCGCCGACCCGCACCTGATAGGTACCTTCGGAATTCTGCGCGCTGGCCGATGACGAGGCAGCAACCCCGAGACCGATCGCCAAAAGACAAAACCTCAAAACCCCAAGGGCTCGGATCGAAAGCATCAGATATGTCTCCGCCGGTTAGAGGCGCGCGAAAAATGCACCACCTCTTCACACATGCTCTGAGCACAATCTGATTCGGCCCCCGCCGTGACAGGAAAAGTTGCGTGCAGCACCGTCATCGGCAGCCATGCGTGGCACAGCAACAACACTCACGCCGCTGGCGGCACCCACTTGTCACGCATCGTCACCAGCTCCTCTGCCGCACTCGGATGCAGCGCCATCGTCGCGTCGAAGTCCCGCTTGGTCGCCCCCATCTTCATGGCAATCGCGGCCATCTGCACGATTTCCGCCGCATCAGGCCCGAGCACGTGACAACCGAGCACTTTATCCGTCGCGCCATCGACCACCAGCTTCATCAGCATGCGCTCATCACGGCCCGCCAACACATACTTCATCGGCCGGAAGCGCGTCTTGTAAATATCAATCGCACCATGCTTCGCCCGCGCGTCAGCTTCGCTCAATCCAACGGTTCCGATCTCCGGTTCTGAAAACACCGCCGTGGGAATCAGCGCGTGATCGGCCTCCCAAGGCTTGCCGCCAAACACGCTGTCGGCAAACGCATGTCCCTCGCGGATCGCCACCGGCGTCAGCGCAAACCGGTCCGTCACGTCACCGACTGCATAAATGCTCGGCACACTCGATCGCGACTGCGCATCCACAACCACCGCCCCGTTCGGCTTCAACACGACACCGGCGGCCTCCAGCCCCACGCCTTTCGTGTTCGGTACCCGCCCGATCGCCAGCATCACCGCATCCGCCTCAAGGCGCAGTCCGTCCGATAACGCAACCGCAATCCCGCCGCTGACCGCCTCCAGCGCCGTGATCGTCACGTTGTTGCGGATCTGAACGCCCCTCTTGTCCATCGCCGCCGTCACGTCGTCTCGAAGATCCTGATCAAAGCCCCGCAGAATCTGCGCCCCGCGGTAAACCAGCGTCGTGTACGATCCAAGCCCAGCAAAAATGCCTGCAAACTCCGCCGCGATATAACCACCACCCGCAATCACTATTCGCTTAGGCAGCGCTTGGAGGTGAAACGCCTCGTTTGACGTGATCGCCAACGCCGCGCCAGGCATATCGCCGGCACTCGGCGTCCCCCCTGTCGCGATCAGAATATGCCGGGCGGAAACCTCTCGCCCAGTCCTCACAAAACGCACCGTATGCGCGCCCGTCACCTCTGCGCGACTCTCGATTGTCTCAACCTTCCAGCGCGCCAGCGTACTGCGATACGCCGCCTCTAATCGGTCGATCTCTTTGTCCTTGTTGGCGATCAGCGTTGGCCAATCAAACCGCGCGCTCCCAATTGTCCAGCCAAACCCAGCCGCATCCTCGAACTCGCCATGAAACCGGCTCGCATACACCAGCAGCTTCTTCGGCACGCAACCGCGGATGACGCAGGTGCCACCGACGCGATACTCTTCCGCAATCACCACACGCGCGCCATGACTAGCCGCCACCCGCGCCGCTCGAACGCCGCCAGAACCAGCGCCGATCACGACCAGATCGTAGTCGAATGCCTTCATGGAACCTGTTCCCGTCTACTTACCAGCGTTAGCTCCGCCTCAACCCGTCAGCGCTTCTTCTTTGGCTTCAAAATCTCCTCGACCATTCGCGCGGCTTCCGCTTCGTCGATCTCGTCATAGTCCTCCATATCGTCGAAATCGAAAACTGGCGCCTCGATCACCTCAACACCATCCGGCCCAGCGACCAAAGCGATGTCTGCCATACTCAAGAACATGCCGTTCTCGACGACGCCCGGCACACCCTTGAGCAGCATGTCCAGTGTGTCCGGATCTTCAATCGCGCCGAATTGGCAATCGAGTATGAAGTTTCCATTGTCTGTGACAAACGGCGTGCCATCGGCCCGCAATCGCTGCACAACCGGCCCTTCGCATTCAGCGCCCGACGCCATAAACTGAACGCGCTCAATCGTCGTCCGCAGGCCATACCTCACCACCTCTAGAGGCAACGGAAATGCCCCCAGCGTCTCCACCAGCTTGCTCCGATCCGCAATAATGATGAACTTTTTCGAGGCATCCGCGACGATCTTCTCGCGCAGCAACGCGCCGCCGCCGCCCTTGATCAGACACAAATCCGCGTCGAGTTCATCAGCCCCGTCAACCGTGAGGTCCAGCTCCGTGATATCATCCAGCGTCGTCAGCCTGATGCCGAGCGCACGCGCTTGTGCAGCCGTCGCCTCTGACGTCGGCACGCAGATCACATCAAGCCCCGCTTTAACCCTCGCTCCCAACAGCTCGACAAAGTGCGCAGCCGTCGAACCCGTCCCCAGACCCAGCCTCATACCCGGCTCGACATATGTCAGCGCCTGTTCTGCGGCCTTCCGCTTGAAGGTGTCGGCACCCATGATGACCTCCTGAAGGTTTAACTCAGCCACCGTCTACTGCGCATCCTGCGTTCTGTAGAGCGCTTTCCACCCATGATGCACCACAAACCAGCCTTGATAAACAAGCCCGGCCGCTACTCTTGCCGCGCCCGCCACTGACCCTTACATACCAGTCACATTTCTGTCCGGGCACACATCCTATGCGCTTCTTCTTTCGCCGTCGTCGCGACGTCATTCCCGTGCTCCGTCTCACTGGCGCCATCGGCATGGCAACACCTCTGCGACCCGGCTTGAGCCTGGCGACGCTCGCCGGTCCGCTGGAAAAAGCATTTACACTCTCCAAAATGCCCGCCGTCGCCATCTCGATCAATTCGCCGGGCGGCTCACCGGTGCAGTCCAATCTGATCTTTCAGCGCATCCGCCAGCTCGCCGCCGAGAACAACAAACGTGTCCATGTCTTCTGCGAAGATGTCGCCGCGTCCGGCGGCTACTTCATCGCCGCCGCGGGTGATGAGATCTATGCCGATCCATCCTCCATCATCGGCTCCATCGGCGTCATTTCCCAAGGCTTCGGACTCGACAAGGCGATCGAGCGCTTTGGCATCGAGCGGCGCGTCTACACGTCCGGCGTCAGCAAGGGCACCCTTGATCCATTTCTCCCCGAAAAGCCCGACGACATCGCACGCCTCAAGACGTTACAAGCCGACGTCCACGACGTCTTCAAGGCGATCGTCAGCCAAAGCCGCGGTGCCAAGCTCAAAACCGCCGATCCCGATCTCTTCTCCGGCGCATTCTGGTCCGCCGCCCGCGCCCGCGACCTCGGCCTCATCGATGGTCTCGGTGACATGCGCGGCCGTCTGCGCGAGCTCTATGGCTCGAAGATCGAACTCCGCGCCGTACCGCTCGGCAAACCAGGACTGCTCGCCCGCTTGCGCCGCGGCAGTGGCTCCGACATCAGTCACGGTTCCGCCGCATTCCCATCGTGGCTTGCGGCCGGCAGCTGGGCAGACGATACTCTGTCTGCCATTGAAGCACGTGCCCTCTGGGCCCGCTTCGGCCTTTGATGCGTTGGAGACCTGCGATGCCGCAAGTCATTTTATTGGCCGCAATTGGCGGTGCGCTGTACGCCGGATATCGCGCCATCGCCCGCGTCTCCGAAGCCATGACCGCTGAACTGCGCCGTGCCGAAGAACTGGCCGCGCTCAAACGCGCGCAAAATACTGGTGACGGCACCGCCGCCCGCGATCTCGGCACGCTCGAATTCGACCCCAAAAGCGGCGTCTACAAACCCACGCCCAAATCGTAACAGCATCGCTCAGAACGGGTTCCACGTCGGCTTCGGCGTGAAGCGGATATAACCGATGCTCGCGCCAACGCGCAGGCCAAGCCCCGATCGGATCGGCGCCATCTGAATGCGGCCGTTGCTCATGAACGTGACGCCGACACCACCCACCACGAACGCCGAACCCTCGAGCCCCGTGAAGCTTGAAAACACATCGTCAGTCTGTTCCGCCCGATAAACCAGAAACAGTGTCGCCGCGCCCTGCGCCCCGATATCGGCACCCAGCGACGGACCATGCCAGTAAACCGGCATCGATTGGCCCGTTCTCAGATACAACGTTCCCGAACCATATCTGAGACCAGCAATAAACGCTCCGCCCGTTTCTTGCCCGAGAATATACCCGGACGGTTTGCCGGATTTGGAAAACGTGTGCTCTAGAACACGCGCGAGGTTAGACGACACCTTTCCAAACACGCCCTGCGAAGCCGCCACGATCTCATCGATCGTGAACCCTTCACTATCCGGCATCGCCGCTTGCGGTCCCGGAGACTGCGACTGAGACTGCGGCTGCGGCGCAACCGGCACTTGCGTCACAGCGGCAACTGCAGGCGCTGTTGGCTGTGGTTGTGCAGGAACCGCAGCAGGCGGCAACGCCTTGGTCGCCGTCGACCATTTCGGATCAGACTTGTTTGCATCAGCTTTGGGCGCAACCGGATTGGCCGCCTTCGGTTGAGCGACGACAGGCGGCATGACGACAGGCGCTTGCGCCGCTATACCGCCCGCTGCCTTTCCATCACCGATCAGCTGATCGATCCGCGCCAGCAAATACTGGCTCTTGGCCCGCACCGTCGCCTGCAATTCGAGGCCCGTTGCCTCGATCTCCGCAAGCCGGCCACAGTCTGGCGCGCCCGTCGACGCCGCGCCGCCCATCTGATCGAGCCGGCCCAGCAACTCATTCGCCGTCGCGTCGAGCTTCGCCGTCCGCTCGTCCTCGAGCAGATTGTAGCCCTTTTCCTCGTAGTCGCTGTCACTCCAGCCTTGCACATCTTTAAGCTTCAGCAGCTTCGCCTGCAGCACGGGCTGCGTTTGCTGCGTCATTTGCCGCAGCTTCTCACCAGCGGTATTGATCGCGCCGGAAATTTGCTCTTGTGTGCAAGTCTGCGCGCGCGCGAGCTGCGGCGTCACGTCGATCCCGGCCACCAGCAGCCCTGAAAGCACAGCCACCCCGCGAAGCGCAGCCAACATCACGCGGCGCTTAAGTGTCCAGCGTACCAATCTCTGTTTCATGACCGGCACTTAAGCAACATATCGCTGGAGGTCAAACACCTTACGACTTCGGCGCTAACAGCCGGAACGAAGCGTTCGCCCGCGCGATCGCCACACCGTCCGCCATCACCAAGGCATCGACGATCCCAGAGTTCTTCCCAGCACTCACCATGCGCGGCACGATCTCGAGCCATTGGCCAATCGCGCCCGACCCAAAATAATCAAGCGACAGCGCCGTCGTCACCACGCTGCCGGCACGCCCTGACACTTGCGCAATTGTTAGGCCCATCGCGTTGTCGCTCAGCGCCGCGATCACCCCGCCGTGCAGGAAGTGCCGCGAGTTACAGTGCGCCTCGGCAATCAACAGTCCCAGCCTGAACGATCCCTCGCGCTGGCCTGCATAGATTGGCTCCCACGGCTTCGTCACCGCACTCGAACGCGTGTGTAAAACGAAATCCGTGGGAACCTTTGCCATCGATTTATGCCTTGATGTGCTTGAACATATTGGCCCGTGCTTCTGCATCCATCTCCGTCTTGAATGGATGCCGGTCCTTCAGCGTAACAGCCTTCTGCGCCGCTGGCCGTGCCGAGATCTCGTCGTGCAAACGCTTCAAATTCGGATACTTTGCCCAGCCGTCATCACCCAGCACAAACGGCAGCATCCGCGCCCAGCCCCACACCGACATGTCGGCAATCGTATAGGTTTTCCCCACCATGTACGGCTGCGTTTTCAGCCGCGCATCCAGAATGCCGAAATGCCGGTTGGCCTCGTACTGATAACGCTCCAGCGAATAAGGCTGTGGCGTCGGCGCGAAATGCTTGAAGTGCACCGCTTGACCTGCATAAGGCCCCACACCGGTCGCCACGAACATCAGCGTCGACAGTAGCTCGGCGCGCTTCGCCGGCGTATTCTCCGGCATGAACTTGCCGGTCTTCTCGCCCAGATACAGCAAGATGGCGTTGCTATCGGTCAACGTCGCGTCACCATCGACAATCACCGGCACTTTCTGGTTCGGATTGATCGCCGTGAACGCCGGTGTGAACTGCTCGCCTTTGCGCGTATCCACCGGCATCGCCTCAAAAGGCAATCCCGCCTCCTCCAGAAACAGCGCAATCTTGGTCGGGTTCGGTGACCCGTTGAAGTAAAACTTGAGCATCACTGTTGTCCTTTGGTTCTCGCATTTAAGGCTGCACGCTTGTAGGGCGCACGCGCTTCACCTGACAACGCCGAACCACTGCACATCACGCAGTGTTCAACGGCACCCGCCGCAGGTCGACAAGGCAGCACAGGTATGTCTCCATGCACAGCCGAGATTTACAACCTGTGGAGCCGCGCACATGGACATCAACCCAGCCGATAAATTGCCGACCCGCCGCGGCCCGGCCGAATGGTTCACCGGCACCGTCTGGCAAGACCCCGTTGTCGAGGCCCCGGCACCGGCTCGGCTGCGCGTCAATCGCGTCAGCTTCGAACCTGGCGCACGCACTGCCTGGCACACCCATCCGCTCGGCCAGACGCTTTACGTCATGGCCGGCGTCGGCCGCGCTCAGACATGGGGGGGCCCCGTCCGCACCCTGCGCCCCGGCGATACGATTTGGATCCCGCCGGGCGAGAAGCATTGGCACGGTGCCGCCCCTGGCACCGGCATGGTCCACCTCGCAATGCAGGAAGCCCTCGACGGCACCGCCGTCGTCTGGCTTGAGCATGTGTCTGACACGGATTATGCCACATCACCCACCGCCTGACACGCGCCATCAGCATTCACCGTCAACGGGACACCACCCATGATCCACGTCATCGCCATCATCACCACCAAGCCCGGCCAGCGCGAAGCGGTCCTCGCAGCGTTCCGCGCCAACGTACCCGCCGTCCACGCCGAAAAGGGCTGCATCGAGTACGTGCCCGTGATCGACACACCGAACATGGGCAAAATGCAAACCCAGCTCGGCCCCGACACCTTCATGGTCGTCGAAAAGTGGACCACCCCGGCGGATCTCGCAGCCCACGCCGCCGCGCCCCACATGGCCGCCTATGCAGCCAAAGTAAAAGACCAGATCGCCAATCGCGTGATCCACATTCTCTCGCCGGCCTAGCAACGTCGGGACAGCAGATGTCGGGTCAGACACCCGCGTCTGACCCCATTGCAACCAATCGCTCAACCTTTACCGGCGTCTGACCAGCGTCGCAGCCAACGCCAACCCCGCCGGCAGCGCCTGCACCATAAAGATGCGCGGATTGGCTGTCGCGCCACCATAGAGGCCCGCAACCAGCACACATCCAAGGAAAAACACCGCCACGTCTGTCTTTTTCGCAATCAGCGACCACACCAAACCGGCCGCCAGAAAGCCATTGTAGAGGCCGATGTTCGCTGCCAGCACCGCCGTCGTTTCCGCCGTCGCTGGCGTCGTCCCAAACGCTTTCATGGCGTACGGCGTGCGCCAGAGGAACATTTCCAGCACCATGAACCCGAAGTGCTCCAGCGCAACAAATGCCGTCAAAAGGCCTGCAACAATCTTCATCTGCACCTCCCGATCTTTATCCTGCCAACCAACAAACGCCTGACGGGATTGGGAGCCGTTTCTGACGTGCCTTGCAACAAAAAACCAGGAGCCCACACGCCTCGCGCTGTTCCATCCAATGGGAACAGCGGCCCACGCACATAATCGTCAACCGGGCCACCAACCCTCATGCGCACGCATTCAATCGCCGTCTGTGGTGCAGGAATTGGCGGCCTCGCCACCGCCATCGCCCTGGAAGCACGCGGCCATCAAGTCTCGCTGTTTGAAAAAGTCGAAGCACCGCGCGCCATCGGCTCCGGCCTCATGCTTCAGCCAACCGGACAGGCCGCTCTCGCACGCGTAGGCCTCCTCGCCGATGCGCTCGCACTCGGCCAGCCGCTCTCCGGCATCCAAGGCAAAACCCGCGCCGGCCGCACCATCTTCGACATCGACTACCGCGTCATCGGCGACGGCACGTTCGGTCTTGGCATCCACCGCGGCGCGCTCTTCCATATCCTCGACCAGCAGCGCCAGCGCCGCCAGATCGCCGTCACCACCAACGCCGGCATCACAACCAGCACCATCGCCGATCGCAAACGTGTCCTCGCCGATGCCAACGGCCACGACCGCGGCGCCTTCGATCTCGTCGTCGACGCAACGGGCTTGCACTCAACCCTCCGCCGCGATCACGCCCAAATCACACTCAACCGGCCTTACAAATACGGTGCCGTTTGGGGCGTTGTCGAGCTGCCGCCCGCTTGGCCCGACGACGACCTGCTGGCCCAGCGCTACGAGGCTGCTCACACAATGGTCGGCATTCTGCCGATCGGCCGCTTGCCCGGCAACCCGCAGCCGCTCGCCGCCTTCTTCTGGAGCCTGAAAACCGCCGATCTCGCGACCTGGCGCGCTCTGTCCTTCGACACTTGGCAAGCCGAAGTCGCAGCCCTCTGGCCGGCAGCCGAACCCATTGTGCGCCAATTCAAATCCCACACTGACCTCGCGCCCGCCAGCTACGCCGACGTCTGGCTCAAAGCCCCTTGCGCCGAACGCCTCGCCTTCGTCGGCGACAGCGCCCGCGCCGCTAGCCCGCAATTGGGCCAAGGTGCCAATCTCGCTCTCATCGACGCCGTCGTCTTGTCCGACTGCCTTGCCGAGCATCCTGTGATCGCCGATGCACTGGCCGCCTACGCCAAAGCCCGCCGCGACCACACGCGCTTTTACGCCTACGCCAGCCGCTGGCTGACGCCGTTCTTCCAATCCGATAGCCGCCTCGCAGCCACCCTCCGGGACGCCGCGTTTGCGCCCATGGCGCGCGTCCCCTATTTCCGCCGCGAGATGGTCCGCACCCTCGCCGGCCTCAAGACCGGCGTCTTTACCCACCTAACGCCAAACGGGCTCGTCGGCCATCAACCAATCGAGCCCGCTCGCAACCTCACCAAGTCACCAACGTCTACCTGACGGGCCTGAATTCGTAGGTTGGGTCGCGCTGAAACGCTTGACCCAACCTACGTCATTCACCGCACCCGCCGCGGATTCATATACAGATCCGCTTCCTGCTTCTCGATCTTCGGCTTGATCTTGCCGTCCTGAATATCCCGCGTCAGCGTCTTGATATGGCTGCGCAGCCCGCGATTGAACGCGATCATCCCGCAGAACAGCTGCAGCACCATCACCAGCCGTTTGTCAGCAAACTCGCGCTTGATCCGCCCATTCCATTTGCCAAACGACAGCAGGCGCCCCGTCACGCGTCCAATCCTGTCATTGGCCTGATTGTAAAGCGTGTAGTCGCCCGCGATATCAAAGAAATCGCGGCGCAAGCGGTAGAACTGCGGCACACCATCATCGAGGATCGTGAACGACCAGTTCTCCGGTATCAGCGGATATTTGTGTGCACTGCGCTCGATGTAGACCATGAACTCATGGTCATTGAGGTTCGCCGAAAACGCGATCACCGGCTCACCTTTCGCGCCGAACGTCAGCTGCAGCGAGCGCGCCAGCATCAGGTCCATCGTCGCGCGCCAGTTCGAGGCTCTCGTTGAACAGCTTGAACACCAGCCGCTTGTCCATGCCGGTTTTCTGCTTCCACAGCTCCTCGCGATAGCCGAGCAAGCCGGTGCGCTCACCGTTCTCGGTCACTTCCGCGAAGATATCCATGTCCGACGTGAACTGGCGCGACTTGCCTTTGTTGCGGTCCCGTTTCCAGAATCCGAACTCCACCGAATTCAAATTCGTGATCCACACATCGACGTTAAATTCGTGAAAGTCTTTGCCGGCCTTCACCTGACGGCTCGCGTGCGCTGGCAAACCTTTGGCCGCCTTGGCCTCCGCCGCTGCAGTCTTGCCCGCAGCAATCGCTTTGGCCGGCGCTTCTCCGCGCGCTTCCCGCGCCGCGTCCGCTGCCGCTTGATCAGTCGCGAACTGCCGCGCCTGGCTGCCGTCTGCCATTTTTCGCATCCTTGTCTTGACGAGCCGCGCCGGCGAAACTGCCGAAACGCAAAACAAGTGCAGCCAAACAGAATCACTCCGTCCAGGCTAGCACTGCCCACCACCCTCATTAGCCCTCGCATCGACGAAACCTGGGGATTGTCCGCGCCACCAATCCACACGCTTGCTTGGCCATCAAACAGGCCACGCCACCACGCCGAGACCGTGTCGAGCGCGTCCGCAGGACCCAGAAGGTCGCACATCCAATCGCGGTGGCGCCGTTCACCACTCCCGCAGCAAGGTGTTGAAATTGCACCGCAGATTGCACATTATCATCTCAATCCTGATCGGAGCGGATGCTGCCCGAGGCCTCGTGCAGCGGAGGCTCTGAACCGGCCGCAGGTCTCACCATTATCTCGCTGGATGGTGAACCGGCGTATGAGACAGGAGCACGGGTGGAACCCGCCTGTACCATGCGCCGGTCGATCCCAGACGCGGTGACAAACTTAAGGGCCTGAAAGCGGTCACGAGCCCGACGGTGAAAGCCCGGACTAACACGCGGGTGAAAGTCCGGACTAGCCAGCAGGTGCAAGCCCTGACCAGCTGAGCGGGTGCAAGCCCCCGCGGCGGCGCCATCCGTGCTCCGCTCTCAGCCGCCGATCGGCGGCTGGAGGGGATTGGCTGCGACCCGGGCAGATTAGGCGCTCGTTCCGCGCCGTAATCCGCCCCCACAAGCTCCAACGTCTCCACAACCATCGCACAACCCCACCCGTTGCTGCGGATTACGCTCAGCTTATCCGCCCTGGCCCGCGCAAATTGCGACGCGCGAAGCCCACTATTGGCCGCGCATGCCTTTCAACAGCGAAGTCGGTCGAATACGTCGCTGGGCGTTCCTTCACAGACCTGGTTCCCTGTGCTCACACTCTTCGTTGGCATAGTCTTGAAAGGAGTTTGTGACGCCAGGGCCAATGGCCGCGCGCTACGACACAACTCGAGGCAGATCGTTGAGCGGTGTCGCTGCGACAGATGGTCGGCTCTGCCAATGGTCAATCATATTCGTCACGCTTGGCCAACGTCCGCCTCGAAAATTGAACACTCCACGACGCTCGCCGTAGAGCAACGGACACATCAAATTGATGTCCATCACTGAAAATGTACCGGGCCAAAATCCCTCGTTGGTACATCGCTGATCCAGCCAGTCTAGGCACGTTTCAATCCGTGTTATCTGCCTGCCGATGAAGGGAACACTGTCCCGATTGGCTCCGTCCATCAGACGCACGTTGACCAATGCATCTGCAGCCGCCTCGATCGACTTCAATGTAAGGCTATCGCCCCAATGCTGATCTGCCCGGGTAACGGTCGGGGCAAGGGGCACGCCGACACCGTCATGCAAAGGCGTTGGATACGTCGCGAAAAGATATTGAAGAATGAGATTCGAATCGAAGAGTTGGTGCCCTTGATCATATAGAACTGGCACCTGCAGCGCGGGATTGTGCGCTTTGATTTCGTCGATTGGCCGGAGCGCGTCGTTTACATCGGCTTCGTACGGCAATTGTTTCTCAAAAAGGACAATCCTGACACGCCGAGCGAACGGCGATCCATTAGAGTAAAGCAGCTTCCTCATTGTTCGTCACCTCTCCTGGCGCGCATGAAGTGCATCATGTATCGTATCGTACTTCGTTGAGCACGAGCGGTGCAAGCCGGATGGTCGCTGCAATTGCAGCGGCAGAGATTGGCCCATCGCGACGTCAACTCCGACGCGCTCTGCTCGCAACGAGATTTGAAGGAAAACGGACATCGAACCTTGTCACCGCCCCCCAAAAATCGCACTCCCCACCCGCACACACGTCGCCCCCAGCCCCACCGCGCACTCAAAATCCCCGCTCATCCCCATACTCAGCCCCTCAACCCCCGCCTCCCCCGCCAGCTTCTTCAAAAAAGCAAAATGCGGCGCCGGCATATCGTCGGCCGGCGGGATGCACATCAGCCCGGCAATCTCCAACCCCACCTCGTCGCGGCACCAGCGCACGAACGTGAACAGCCTCCTTCGGCAACACACCCGCCTTCTGCGGCTCCTCCCCCGTATTGACCTGAACATAAAGCTGCAGCTGCCGCCCCTGCTTGTCCATCTCCGCCTTCACCGCCGTCGCAATCTTCGCCCGGTCGATCGTCTCGATCACGTCAAACAACGCCACCGCCTCCGCCGCCTTGTTCGACTGCAGCGGCCCGATCAGATGCAACACCACATCGGGAAACTCCGCGCGCAAGCGCTGGCCACTTTCCCTTCGCCTCCTGCACCCGGTTCTCACCAAACACCCGCTGCCCGGCCAGCAGCACCGGCCGGATCGCGTCTGCCTCAAACGTCTTCGACACCGCAACCAGCGTCACATCACCAGCCACGCGCCCCGCCTCCCGCGCCGCCACCTCGATCCGCGCCCGCACCTCACCCAGCGCCGCCACCGACCCAACTACTCCGCTAGTGCCCGTCATGCTCTGGTCCCGCCACGTGCTCAAAAACTGCCAAAAAGAGGGGAGTGTGAGGGGTCACCCCTCACGCGGGGCTTGGGGCGGCAGCCCCATTCGCGCAGCGACATCACGCCCGCAGGCACCTCCGTCGCTTGACCCACCCCACCCTTTCGCGCTCTTTACGCCTCAATCACCCCACACACCAAGAGACCGCCGTCCCATGGCCTCCACGCCACCTATTGATCAACCAAAAGAACGCTACAACGCCCCCGCCGCCGAGAAGCGCTGGCAGAAGACGTGGGATGAACTGCAGATCTTTCTAACCCGCGAAACCCCCGGCAAGCCCAAGTTTTATGTGCTCGAAATGTTCCCCTATCCGTCGGGGCGCATCCATATGGGCCACGTCCGCAACTACACCATGGGCGACGTGCTCGCGCGCTACAAAAAAGCGAAGGGTTTCAACGTCTTGCACCCCATGGGATGGGACGCGTTTGGCATGCCGGCGGAAAACGCCGCCATCGAGCGCAAGGTGCATCCTCGCAAATGGACCTACGAAAATATCGCCGCCATGAAGGCGCAGCTGAAATCCATGGGCCTTTCGCTCGATTGGACGCGCGAAATCGCCACCTGCTGATCCGACCTACTACGTCCACCAGCAACGCCTGTTCCTGGACATGATGGCCAAGGGCTTGGCCTACCGCAAATCCTCCAAGGTCAATTGGGATCCGGTCGACCAAACGGTCCTGGCCAATGAACAGGTCATTGACGGCAGCGGCTGGCGCTCCGGCGCCGTGGTCGAGCTGCGCGAACGCATGCAGTGGGCGTTCAAAATCACCGGCTATGCCGAGCAGCTGATCGAGAGCCTCAAAACCCTCGACAAATGGCCGGACAAAGTCCGCCTCATGCAGGAAAACTGGATCGGCCGCTCCGAGGGCCTGATGGTCCGCTGGGCCTTCGACGCCAAAACCGCGCCCAAGGGCCACACCGAGCTCGAAGTCTTCACCACCCGCCCGGACACGCTGTACGGCGCGTCCTTCATGGCCGTCGCCCCCGACCACCCGCTGGCCAAAGCCGCCGCGGAGAAAAATCCCGCCCTCGCCGACTTCTGCGACGAATGCCGCCGCATGGGCACCGCCGCAGCTGACATCGAAAAAGCGGAGAAAAAAGGCTTCGATACCGGCATCAAGGCCATCCATCCCCTTGATCCGAGCTGGCAAGTCCCCGTCTACGTCGCCAACTTCGTTCTCATGGACTATGGCACCGGCGCGATCTTCGGCTGCCCCTCGGGCGACCAGCGCGACATCGAGTTTGCGCGTAAATATAATCTCCCCATCATCCCTGTTGTCGTCCCGCAAGGAGAGCCCGCCCGTGGTCGAAGCCCTGGCCAAAATACACGAAGGTGTTGCCTATCGACGGCGACGGCGTGATGATCAATTCCCGCTACCTCGATGGCATGACACCCAAAGCCGCCTTCGACGCCGTCGCGCAAGCGCCTTGAAGAGAAAAAACTCGCAGGCCAACCGACCGCCGACCCGCAAAGTCAACTTCAAGCTCCGCGATTGGGGCATCTCCCGCCAGCGCTACTGGGGTTGCCCGATCCCGGTCGTCCATTGCGACGCCTGCGGCATTGTCCCGGTGCCGGCCAAAGATCTGCCCGTTATCCTGCCCGACGACGCCACCTTCGACGTCCCCGGCAACCCACTCGACCGTCATCCCACTTGGAAGCACGGCAAATGCCCAAAGTGCGCCAAGCCTGCCGTCGCGCGAAACCGACACCATGGACACCTTCGTCGATAGCTCCTGGTACTTCGTCCGCTTCACCGCACCCAGCGCCAAGACGCCGATCGACGCCGCGGCCGCCAACTATTGGATGCCCGTCGATCAATACATCGGCGGCATCGAACACGCGATTTTGCACCTGCTCTATTCGCGCTTCTTCTCCCGCGCCATGGGCGCCACCGGCCACCTGCAGAAGAACATATCCCGAACCGTTCGACGCGCTCTTCACGCAAGGCATGGTCGTCCACGAAACCTACAAATCTGCCGCGGCGCCTGGCTGCTGCCAACCGAAGTCCGCTTCGAGGCGAAGGCGACAGCCGCCGCGCCACCGAGATCGCGACCGGCAAACCCGCCGACATCGGCTCCATCGAAAAGATGTCCAAGTCGAAGAAAAACTTGGTCGATCCCGACGACATCATCGCCGCATTACGGTGCCGACTGCGCCCGCTGGTTCGTTCTGTCCGACAGCCCGCCCGAGCGCGACGTCATCTGGACCGAGGGCGGCGTCACAGGCGCCAGCAAGTTCATCCAGCGCATCTGGCGCATTGTCGAAGAGGTCGCTGATGGCAAAGGGACCAAAACCGGAGAAAAAATACCCGCAGATTTTTCTCCCGACGCCATCGCCCTGCGCAAATCCGCCCACAAGGCGCTGCACGCCATTGGCCACAATATCGAGGGCCTGCGCTTCAATGTCGCCGTCGCCAGGCTCTACGAACTGACCAACGCCCGAGCGCCGCAATGCCCAAAACAAGCCCCGGCCTCCCGTGGGCGATCCGTGAAGCCACTGAACATCCTCGTCCAGCTGACAGCCCCGATGATGCCCCACCTGGCGGAACACTGCTGGGAGAGGCTTGGATACAACACCCTCATCGCAGACGCGCCCTGGCCGCTTACCGAACACGGCTTGCTAATTGACGATCCGTCACCATTGCCGTACAGGTCAATGGCAAGAGACGGGATGAACTCACCGTCCCGCGCGATATCACGTCGAAAGAGCTTGAGGCAGCCGCCCTTGCCCTTGACGCGATCATCAAAGCCCTGGAAGGCAAGCCCCCGAAAAAAGTCATCGTCGTGCCGCAGAGGATCGTCAATGTCGTTGCCTGACGAAATCGGGCCTGAGATTGGGCCAGAGATTGAGTCTGAGATTGGGTCTGAGGCAGTGGGGCCCTGTCGCCCCTCGGCATCCCGCCCAGTGCCTCGCCGCGCCTGCGCCATCCGCGCGGCATTCGTAGTCGGGTTGGCCACCCTGGCCTTGGGCGCCTGTGCCGGCGACGGGGGTGGCCTGAAGCCGCTTTACGGCGCAACGGGCGGCCAGTCTTACGATCAGCGGCTGGCGCGCGTTGATATCGGGCCCGTATCCGGCCGCGTCGGACAACGCATCCGCAACGAGCTCGTGTTTGAACGGTCGACCGGCCATCAGAGCGCCGGCAGCGATCTCCGCCTCGATATCGTCCTCACCGAATTTGTCTTGACCACGCTGGTCAGCGCGACGGGCACCTCCAGCAGCCAAGTCTACCAGCTGGAAGCCCGCTACCAGCTCGTCGACACCAAAACTAAAAAATCGGTGCTTGATGGCCGCAGCTTGGGCCGTGGCAGCTTCGACCGCTTCGCGTCGATTTATTCCAACATTCGCGGCCGCGAAGACGCCGAAAACCGTGTCGCCAAATCGATCGCCGAAGATATCCGCACGCGGCTTCTCGCTCATTTGTCGCGCGAAAGCTGAGTCCTCGAAGTCCCTTCGCCCCACCCGGGGCCCGCGGGTCCCCATGGTCGCCGTCAAAGCACATGAGGCCGACGCTTTTTTACGCGCCCTCTCACCCAAGATAACAGCACTTCTGTTCTTCGGCAGCGACGAAGGTCTCATCGCGGAGCGCGGACAGTTCACCTGCGACCGCCGCCGCCAAGGCATCGAACCCACCTGGCGAAATCCTGCGCCTCGACGACCTCGATCTCGAAAAAGAGCCCGATCGCATCACCGTCGAACTGACCACCATCTCCATGTTCGGCGGCCGCCGCATTATCCGCGTCAACGCCAGCCGCCGCGTAACAAGCGCCACCATAGCGCCACTCCTTGAAGGTCCGCCGCTCGAAGGCTTGCTGGTCATCGAAGCCGGTAACTTAAAGCCCGACGAAGGGCTGCGCGGCCTCTTCGAAAAGACCGCGACCGCCGCCGCTATCGCCTGCTACGCCGACAACGACCGCGACATCGACGGCTTGATCCGCTCAGTTTTGGCCAGCTTCAAACTGGAAATCAGCAACGAAGCCCGGCCAGCGCTGGCCGCCCGTCTCGGCGCCGATCGCGCCCAATCCCGCGCCGAAATCGAAAAACTTGCACTTTACTGCCATGGCAAGCCGCGCATTGAACTCGCCGATGTCGATGCCGCCACCGGCGACGCCTCCGAGCTCGCCATCGATATGGTCATCGCCGCCGCCGCGTCCGGACAAGCCTCACATGCACTCGCTGCGTCCGAACGCGCCTTTGCCGCCGGTGAAAGCCCACAAGCGCTCATCATCGCCACGCAGCGCTATTTCCAGCGTCTCCACCGTGTTCGCACGAGTTTTGAAGCCGCGGGCTCTATGGACACTGCCATTCGCGCTCTGCGCCCGCCGCTTCATTTCAAGATCCGCGACGTTTTCACCCGTCACGTAAACTCTTGGCCCAGCGCTAAATTGCTGCGTGCACTGGACCGCATTACCGTGGCACAACGCGCCGCCCGCTCCAGTGTGATCGAGGACGCGCTCGCCGCCGACCGGCTGATCCTCGATCTCGCCCGGCTCGCGGCCATGCAAGCCCCGCCCAGACCTGCGAAATCAAGATAAAAATCCCCAAAAGAGATAAAAATCCATGCCCAACCCAACGCTCGACGTCGTCGCCATTGGCAATGCCATTGTCGACATCATTGGCCGCTGCGACGACGCCTTTCTCGCCCGCCACCACTGCCCCAAGGGCCATATGCGGCTCGTCGATCCGCCGACCATCACTGCCCTGTACGATGGCATGGGTCCTGGCACCGAGATTTCCGGTGGCTCGGCCGCCAACACAGCCGTTGGCGTGGCCTCGTTCGGCGGCACCGCCGGCTTCATCGGTAAAATTGCCGCTGACGAATTCGGCAAGATTTTTGCTCACGATATTAAGGCCGCGAAGGTCGCCTTCAACAACCAGCCGGGCACCGCAGGCGCGCCCACATCGCGCTCCCTGATCCTCGTCACGCCCGACGGCGAGCGCACCATGAACACCCTGCTCGGCATCTCCACTGAGCTCGGCGAAGCGGACCTCGACCTCAATCTTATCGAGCAAGCCCAGATACTCTATCTGGAAGGCTACCTGTTCGATCCGCCAGCCGCCAAAGCCGCCTTCCGCAAAGCAGTCGCAGTGGCCAAAAAAGCCGGCCGCCGAACCGCACTCACCCTTTCAGACGGCTTCTGCGTGGACCGCCATCGCGCAGAGTTTAAAGCACTCATCGCCGACGGCATCGACATCGTCTTCGCCAACGAAGGTGAAATAACATCTCTTTATGAGACCAACGACTTCGCCGCAGCCGCCCGACACGCTGCCCGCGACATGAAAATGGCCGTCCTCACCCGCGGCGCCCAAGGCTCGCTCATTCTCGTTGGCGGGCAATCTGTGACGGTGCCCTGCGATCCAGTCGCTCAGGTTGTCGACACCACCGGTGCTGGCGATCTGTACGCCGCCGGCTTCCTGTACGGTCACACACAGGGCCTCGATCTCGCGACCGCCGGCCGCCTCGGCAGCATCGCCGCCGCCGAGATCATCAGCCACACCGGCGCCCGTCCGGCCACGTCTCTCGCCACACTTGCCCGCGCCAAAGGCGTGACGATCGCGCAACGCGCCTGACCTCCCCCGCATCGGGCCATACCTATCCCGTTGACAAACAACACAAAGACGCTATTTTCATCCGCATCGATGAAAATTAATCCCGCGCGGGGAGAATGCCCTATAATGCTCCGCGCCGTACACGCGTCCCTGTGGCGCGTGTGCCACTGGCCAATGGGCATCAATCATGAGCGAGACGCCACGACGACGCGGCCGGCCCAAAGGCACCGGCATCGACGACAGCACCACGCTGCGCATCATAACCTCTCTCCTGTTAGACAACACCGACCTCAAGCCGACAACGGCCATCCGCCGCTCGGGCATAACGGATCCTTCGGTCGTCCGCCGCCTGAGGGAGAAGCTGAAGCTCGTCCCGTCAGCAGCACCCACTCGATCCGCATTGCCGCCCTTGGCCGCCAGGCGGGCAGTGGCGCCATTGGCCAGCAAACCGCCCAGCAAAGGCTTGGCGCCGTTCCCCAGTCCAGAACTTGGTCCAGATCTGCGTCCAAACCTGACCCAGCCCCCAAGGACACCTGCAAAGCAACCTCCCCGCCTCCAGGATGCTGCAGCGAGAGAGTCCTCGGCAGCTCAGCCCGCCGCCGAGCAGGCGTCAACCTCGGTCGCACCACAACCGGCCGAGGCTCCGCAACCGGCTCAGCCAACGAGTCCCACAGATGCGCCGCGCCTCCCAGCACCCGACCCGCAGCTTGAGGCCCTTCGTCTCGCCGCCGATGCGGCTGGCGCCATGTCAAAGCTCTATTTGCACTGCATCAATCACGCCACGCAGACATCCCCGCTCAGCCTCGCCCTCAGCAGCCAGGCCATGCTGAGCCAATGGTTTTCAGGCCTCATGACGGCTCAGATCGCCGCCCAGCGCAAACCAAAGCCCTGAGCGGATTTATATCCGCCGCAGCGACACTGTCTCGGTGCGATGATCTTCATTTTTACGAATAATAAGACCCGCCCGCTGCCGCGTAGGGAGAATATTCTCGTGGAGGTTTTTCAGATTGATCGTCCGCCAGATCTCGAGCGCACGTGCCTCCGCCTGCGAGTGATCCAAGGCTGCATATCGGTGAAAATATGCCGCGGGATCCCGAAAGGCCGTCTGCCTCAACTTCATAAAGCGCGACACATACCAACGCTCGACAACCGCCTCTTCTGCATCGATATAGATCGAAAAATCGAGGAAATCCGATACGAACGGCACCGCCTCCCCATCCTTGGGCAGTCGCGCCGGTTGCAACAGGTTCAAGCCCTCCACAATCAGAATATCCGGGCGGCTGACAATAATCTCCTGGTCCGGCACAATGTCATAGTGGAAGTGCGAATAAACCGGTGCTGCAACATTTTCCTTCCCTGCCTTCACGTCGTTCATAAAATTCAGCAACCGGCCGATGTCGAAGCTTTCCGGAAACCCTTTCCGGTTCATGATCCCACGCCCTTCCAGCACGGCGTTCGGATGCAAAAAACCATCCGTTGTGATCAGATCGACCTTCGGATGATCAGCCCATCGTGCCAGCAGCGCCCGCAACACGCGGGCCGACGTGCTCTTCCCAACCGCCACCGACCCGGCAATGCCGATCACAAACGGCACCCGCAGGTCCTTGCGGCCCAGAAACCGGTTGGTCACCAGATGCAGCTCTTGCGACGCGGCGACATATAGGTTCACCAACCGGGATAGCGGAAGATAAATCTGTTCCACTTCGTCAAGCGACAACTCCCCGATCAAGCCGCGCACCTCTTCAAGATCGCGCTCAACCAGCGTCATTGGCGTGTCGGCCCGCAGTTTGGCCCATTGCTCCCGGTTGAACGTCCGGTAGGGAGAGAATTGAAGATGTGAGCGGCCGGGCATATCCATCAGGTTCTTCAGTCGGTTGATCAGAATTGAACACCCAAAACGCAATGCGTCAGGTTGTTTTAATCCCTCTTGCTGATTTTTCATCCAGGCCGGAGGTTCCGGTCCGAGCCTCCAGAACCGCGGCGACATCCAGCCACGTCAGGCCGCGCGCCTCGAGCAGAACAAGCAGATGAAATATAACATCCGCGGCCTCGGTTGCCAGGGCTTTCGGGTCAGCGCCCAGTCCGGCAACCACCGTCTCGATCGCTTCTTCTCCGAACTTGCGCGCGCACTTTTCAGGTCCACCGTCAAGCAGCTGACGCGTATACGATCGATTGCCAGGCGCCGCTCGCCGCGCCGCAATCGTCTCTGCCAACCGCACCATCACGTCATCAGGCATCAGAAAACCCTATCCCGCTGCAGCACTGGCAATCGGCGCACCGCCAGCAGCATCTATCACCAGATACCGGCTTTAAGTCCGAGACAACGCGGCAAGACAATTAACGCTACGCTCGAACTGTGGACGTTTCACATGAAACATCAATAGCTTATTTATGATCTGTACGCCCGGCCCCGCCACCCTCCAGCCGCGCCCGGATGTAATCCAGCTGGTCAAAATTACCATACTTGATCAACAAGGTCCCACTCTCGCCCGAGCCGCGCTTGATCTCGACCTTCAACCCCAGCAACTCGCCCACGGCTTGCTCAAACGCCTTCGTATCGGCGTCCTTCTCGCGCAGCCGGCTCGGCGGCACAGCCGGCCCGCCTTTATCCAGCTGCTGCATCAATGCCTCGACAGCGCGCACATTAAGCTCCTGCTCAACGATACGCAGCGCCAGCGCCTCGGCATCCGCCCGTCCGACGAGCGCCCGCGCGTGGCCCGCCGTCAGTTTCCCCTCGGCCACCATCGCCTGCACGTTGTCGGGCAACTTCAGCAGCCGCAGTGTGTTGGCCAAATGGCTCCGGCTCTTGCCGATCTGCTCAGCCAATTGTTCCTGCGTGTAGTTGAAACGCTGGATCAACTCATTGTAACCACCGGCTTCTTCGATCGCGTTGAGATCCTCACGCTGCACATTCTCGATGATCGCCATCTCGATCACATCGCGATCAGCCAGCTCCCGCACGATCACCGGCACCTGGTGCAACCCGGCAACCTGTGCTGCCCGCCACCGCCGTTCCCCAGCCACGATTTCGTAGCCACCAGCCGGATCGGCCCTTACGACGATCGGCTGCACCAGCCCGTGCTGCTGGATTGAGCCCGCCAGTTCCAACAGCTCTGTCTCTCGGAAGTCTTTGCGCGGGTTAAACCGGCTCCCGTGCACCTGCTCAAGAGGTACAACGCGCTGTTCCCCTTCCTGCGGCAGCCGCGGATTGGCAAGCGCCGTATCTCCGATCAGCGACGCAAGTCCGCGTCCGAGTCGGCCTTTTTGCAGTGGTGATGTCATGTCAGATGCGGCTCCGAAGCCAACGCTGCACGAATATTATATATTTCAACGACTTACGCAACCCGCATCAGCTTTTCACGCGCCAAGACTTCACTGGCGAGCTGAATATAAGCCTGACTGCCGATGCACGCATGGTCATAGATGAGGATCGGCTGCCCATGCGACGGCGCTTCGGCCACCCGGATGTTCCGCGGAATCACCGTCTCGTAGACCTTCGCCCCGAAATAGGCCCGCACGTTGTCCGCGATTTCCCGCGAGAACGCCGTCCGTTGGTCGTGCATCGTCAGCACCACACCCTGGATCTCCAGCCGCGGGTTGAGTGTCCCACGGATCTGATCGACGGTTTCCTTGAGCTGCGACATGCCTTCCAACGCAAAGAACTCACATTGGATCGGCACCACAACGGCATGAGCAGCCGTCAAAGCGTTCAACGTCAGCAAGCTCAGCGATGGCGGACAGTCGATCAGCACGTAACTGAACGGCTTCCCACCCGTCACCGCAACTTGCTCAACCGCCAAGGCCGACAGCGCATCTCGTAACTTGTAAGGCCGCCCGGCATCCCCCATCAGATCCGATTCAAGGCTGACGAGGTCTGAATTGGCCGGGACCACTGACAAACCGGGAACATTCGTCGCCACTGCCGCCTGCAGCACACTCGCCTGCCCCACCAGCACATCATACATGGTCAGCTTGCGCGCCTCGGGACCAACGCCAACACCCGTCGAAGCATTGCCTTGCGGATCAAGATCGAGGATCAGCACGCGTTCCCCGGCCGCAGCCAGCGCCGTGCCGAGATTAATGGCCGTCGTCGTTTTTCCGACGCCACCCTTTTGGTTGGAAATCGCCAGCACCCGCACCAGCGGCGCAGTCAGCGCGCCCACTGCCGTCGTTGTCCCAATCTCAGCCATCGTCACTGCTCCTGTCTCGACCAGCTGCGGCAGCAAAATCGCCCCGGGCCGGCAATCGATCCATCAAGCCGGCCGCAAAGCGCGAACCGCCACGATACGCCCATCCTTCAGCGTTCGGCTGGCCACAAGATCGGCCTCAAACGCCCATAAACGTCGCGCCGCCACAAACTCTGCCGCTACATCACGCCCCTTTGGCAGCAACGCCACCGTCGTCGGCCCAAAAAACGGCTGACACCAACCAAGCAGTCGATCCAACGGCGCCAACGCCCGCGCCGAAATCACATCGGTGACACCAACCTTAGTTGTGTTCGCCGCCGTTTCGATCCTCTCCGCCACGATATCCACCGCCACCAGCGGCCCAAGTCCGGTTTGCCGGATCACTTCACGCAAGAAAGCACACTTTCGGGCGTCACTCTCAATGAGGGTTAACCGGCATTCGCCCCGCTCGGCGAGCAAGAGCCCAACGACCAAGCCCGGAAAGCCAGCACCCGAGCCCAAATCAAGCCATCGAATTGCGCCAACTGGTGCCAAGGCCAGCAATTGGGCTGAATCCGCAAAATGCCGGTGCCAGACATCATCAACGGTGCTTGGCGCCACAAGATTGATCGACTTCTGCCAAGTCCGTAACAGTTCGGCATACGTCTCGAGCCGCCTCGACGTTTCACGTGAAACCCCGAAAGCCTGAGCAAAATCAGCAGCTCCTGCAATATGATTCATACGGACTTTCGTGTTGGTGATACCGCTGGTTCGAGCTTATCCAACCCGCGCCACTGTTCTAACTTTACGCAGCTGCGCCAAAACCAGCATCAGCGCCGCCGGCGTCATGCCATCAATCTGACCAGCCTGGGCCAGAGTTGTAGGCTGATGCTTCGCCAGTTTAGCCCGCACCTCATTTGAAAGACCGATAACCGCACCGAACTCAAAGCCAACCGGGATTTGAATCCCTTCTTCCCGCTTGAGCAATGCAATATCAGCGGCTTGCCTCTCGACATACGTCGCATATTTCGCGTCGACCGAGATTTGCTCCACGATCGCGGAGGGAATATCACCCAGCTCTGGCCAGACGCCCACAAGGCCGGCGAAGTCGATCCCGGGATGGGCCAGCAGCTCAAACCCACTACGCCGCTTCCCATCACGATTAACCTCCAATCCAGCACGCGCAGACTCCGAGGGCGTCAAATTCAAGGCCTCGAGCCGCGCCCGCGCTGAGAGCAACGACGCTGCTTTGATCGCGTATGTCTCTCCGCGTACCGAACTGACGGCGCCCAAGTCGATTCCCAGCGGCGTCAACCGCGCGTCCGCATTGTCTGCCCTGAGCCGCAACCGGTACTCGGCCCGTGACGTGAACATGCGGTAGGGCTCGCTGACACCACGAGAAACGAGGTCGTCGATCATGACGCCGATGTAGGCATCAGCGCGTGAAAGCACGAACGTTCGCCCGCGCCTTGCACCGGCGCCTGCACCGCCAGCGGCCAACGCCGCATTCAGCCCGGCCATCAGCCCCTGCGCCGCCGCTTCTTCGTACCCCGTCGTGCCGTTAATCTGCCCTGCCAGGTAAAGCCCGGGGGCCTTTTTAACTTCCAGCGTCGCCAACAGCTCCCGTGGATCCACGTGATCGTATTCGATCGCGTAGCCTGGACGGATGATCCTTACCTTTTCCAGCCCTCGGATGGTCCGCAAGAATTGATCCTGAACATCCGCCGGCAGCGACGTCGAAACCCCATTTGGATAGACCGTTGGATCGTCGAGCCCTTCCGGCTCGAGAAAAATCTGATGCCGCTCACGGTCTGCGAACCGCACCACCTTATCCTCGATGGACGGGCAATAACGCGGCCCAACGCTGCTGATGTTACCGGAGTACATCGCCGAGCGCTTGAGGTTCCCTCGGATCACCGCATGCGTCACCGCCGTCGTTTCGGTGACCCCACAGGCCACTTGCGGGGTTGTGATCGCCGTCGTCAGAAACGAGAATGGGACCGGCGTCGTATCACCGTGTTGCATATCAACAGCAGCCCAATCGATTGTCCGTCCATCAAGCCGCGCCGGAGTTCCTGTCTTCAACCGGCCGAGTTGCAATCCGATCTGAGACAACCTTTCAGAGACGCCAAGCGACGGCGCTTCCCCCACCCGCCCAGCCGGCGTCTGCACATCACCGATGTGAATGAGCCCATTCAAAAACGTACCGGTGGTGAGAACGACAGCAGCCGAGTTGTACGAACGACCATCCGCAAGGACGACACCGGTGACGTGAAATATGTCTCCGTCCCGTCGAACCAGCAGGTCGACGATCCCGCCTTCGATGACCTCGAGGTTGGATTGCGTCCGCATTTCTACCTGCATCGCCAGCCGGTAAAGTTTGCGATCGGCTTGCGCCCGCGGGCCCTGAACGGCCGGTCCACGTGAGCGATTGAGCAACCGGAACTGGATCCCGGCCTTGTCCGCGACGCGCCCCATGAGCCCATCGAGGGCATCAACCTCGCGCACCAGGTGGCCCTTGCCGAGCCCCCCGATCGCCGGGTTGCACGACATTTCGCCGATCGTATCGAACCGATGCGTCACCAGCGCCGTGCGCGCACCAAGCCGCGCAGCCGCTGCCGCAGCCTCTGTGCCGGCATGTCCGCCACCCACAACGATAACGTCAAAACTCACGTGCGATGCTCCAGGCCAGCCTGACGGTCCCGCGCGACAAACGCCCGGTAACGTATCCTCAGCTGCCGATAACGACGAAAATAGACCGAAAAACCAGCGAAATCGCCCAAATTCGTCCAAACGAGACTGACTCGCAAATGTCCTGCGATCACAAACAAGCCTCCTGGAGAATAATGATACCCAAAATGCAGACTCCGTGACCGTCACCGGAGCAAAATACCAGAGTCCTGTCCGGTACGATTTATGTCCTTTTGAAGGAGCGTTTCACGTGAAACTCTCCCCATCGATTTATTCGTTGAAACTGAATCGGTTACGCAGTTCTCCACAAAGGAGTCTGTACAAGTCATTTGCCGATGCAGAACCGGCCAAAAATAGCACCAAGAATTTCCTCCGCATCAACCCGCCCAACCAGCCGCCCGATCGCTTGGGATGCCCGCCGGAGATCATCAGCGCGAAGTTCAAGATCATTTTTCTGGCCGGCCAGAAAGTCGTCAACCGCAGTCGCGGCCGCGCCAATCTGCTGCCGATGGCGCGCTGTCGTGATGAGGGCAGCTTCCCCGCCCCTTGTCCGGTCGCGCGCCGCAGCGGCGATCCGTGTCTCCAGAACGGCCAACCCGGTACCAGTCAGAGTCGATACAACTAACGGAGAATAATCACCTCTGGCCACCACCGCTGTGTCTGTAAGCAGATCGCTTTTATTCCAAACAGCCAGCACCTCCCCCTGAAAACCTCCCCCTGAGAGTCTATGCAACTCAGGAGGTAAATTCAAATCCGGGTTCATCGCATCGACCACCCACAACACGAGATCCGCTTCCGACGCCCGCGCCAACCCACGCCGTATGCCCTCTTTTTCAATCCCACCTTCGGCTGTTCGGACCCCCGCCGTGTCCGCCAGCACCACCGCCAGCCCACCGAGATTCAGCTGCAACTCCACGATATCCCGCGTCGTTCCCGCCTCGGGCGACACAATCGCCGCCTCGCGCCGCGCCAGCGCATTGATCAGCGACGACTTGCCCACATTCGGTGGCCCGGCAATCACCACCCGGAAGCCGTCACGAAGAATCTCACCCCGATGGGCGTCATCTAACGCAGCGCAGAGCGCCCGGTGCACCCCCTGAACAACCACGACGGCGTCATCGAAGGCCCGCAGCGAAACATCACCCTCATCCGAGAAGTCGATGGCCGCTTCCACCAACGCCTGCGCCGCCAGGAGGTCACTCCGCCAACCCTCTGCCGCCCGGTGCAGAACGCCAGCCATCTGGCGCAGCGCCAGCCGCCGTTGGGCGTCAGTTTCAGCCTCGATGAGGTCCGCCAGGCCCTCGGCTTCCGTCAGATCAATCTTGCCGTGTTCGAACGCCCGCCGCGTGAACTCACCGGGCTCAGCCAACCTAAGACCTTCCAACCGCCCCAAAGCCGCCAACACACCAGCAACCACCGCCCGCCCGCCATGAACGTGCAGCTCGACAACATCTTCACCCGTGAAGCTGCGCGGGGCCGGAAACCAAAGGACCAGTGCCTCGTCCAGCGCACCACCATCCGCCGGATCAACCAGCGACGCCCGCGCAGCCAGCCTCGGAGTCGCTACAACCTTGGGCGCCAGCGCTTTCAGAGCCTCCCGCGCGCGCGCGCCAGAGATCCGGACAATGGCCACACCAGCCCGCTCTTGCCCGCTCGACAGCGCAAAAATCGTCGGCGCATCGCCGCCCATCGACGTAAACTCCACTCTTTTACAGCATGGGGTCAGACCCATGGGTGTGACCCCATGCTGGACTCTGACATTCGACAAACAAAAAGCGGCGGCCCCCGCCCTTTGGCAAGTGCCGCCGCAACTCATCTCGATAGACGCACGCGCCGACCGGCTCCTCGTTAGGGGAGTTGGATCGCGCAAACTTACCTGTCGCCGCCGGCCTTGTTCATCGAATCGAAGAATTCGCCGTTCGTCTTGGTCGCTTTCAAGCGGCCAATGAGGAACTCGATCGACTCCATCGCACCCATCGGGTTGAGAATGCGCCGCAGCACATACACCTTCTTGAGCTGATCGCCCGGCACCAGCAGGTCTTCCTTGCGAGTACCCGAGCGTGCCACATCGATCGCCGGGAACACCCGCTTATCGGAAACCTTGCGGTCGAGAATAAT
Organism: uncultured Alphaproteobacteria bacterium; assembly: GCA_963847145.1. Taxonomy (GTDB): domain Bacteria; phylum Pseudomonadota; class Alphaproteobacteria; order Rhizobiales; family Hyphomicrobiaceae; genus JABFRJ01. The sequence continues at coordinate 1,332,219 of CAWJYN010000003.1, read as the reverse complement.
TTCCGAGTTACCCGTGCCCTTGAACTCTTCAAAGATCACTTCGTCCATACGCGAGCCCGTATCGATCAGCGCCGTCGCAATGATCGTCAGCGACCCGCCTTCTTCGATATTGCGCGCGGCACCGAAGAACCGTTTCGGCCGCTGCAGCGCATTCGAGTCCACACCACCCGTCAAAACCTTACCCGAGGACGGCACAACCGTGTTGTAAGCCCGGCCCAGCCGCGTGATCGAGTCGAGCAGAATGATCACATCCTTCTTGTGCTCGACCAGGCGCTTGGCCTTCTCGATCACCATTTCCGAGACCTGGACGTGCCGGCTTGGCGGTTCATCGAACGTCGAGGCGATAACCTCGCCCTTCACTGACCGCTGCATGTCCGTTACTTCTTCCGGCCGCTCATCGATCAACAGCACGATCAGAAAGCATTCCGGATGATTGATCGAGATCGAATGCGCAATGTTCTGCAGCAGCACGGTTTTACCCGTCCGCGGCGGCGCCACGATCAACCCGCGCTGCCCTTTACCGATCGGCACCACCACGTCGATGACGCGCGCCGATAGATCCTTGATCGTCGGATCTTCGATTTCCATCTTCAACCACTGCGTCGGGTACAGCGGCGTCAGGTTGTCGAAATGAACTTTGTGCTTTTGCTTCTCGGGATCGTCAAAATTGATCTTGTTGACTTTGAGCAAGGCGAAATAGCGCTCGCCTTCTTTGGGCCCGCGGATCTGGCCTTCCACCGTATCACCAGTCCTCAGCGCAAAGCGCCGGATCTGGGTCGGCGAAATGTAGATATCGTCAGGTCCCGGAAGATAATTCGCATCTGGCGCCCGCATGAAGCCGAACCCGTCTGGGAGGACCTCAACAACGCCCATACCGATAATCTCGGTTTCTTGAGCCGCGAGCTGTTTCAGGATCGAGAACATCTGCTCTTGCTTGCGCATGGCACTGGCGTTCTCAACGCCGACCAATTCCGCAAACGCCAGCAATTCCGCCGGCTTTTTAGCCTTCAGATCCTGCAGTTTGACTTCTTTGACTTCTTTGATGCCGTCTTGCATGGCATGGGTCCGAGTATCGTGGCGCGCGCGACCCATTGAGGAGGGGACAGGAAGGGCGGACGGGGCCAGAAATATGAGGAGGGGTTGTGTCACGACCGAGACGAAGCTGATCGTTTTCGCGCTCGAAACTGCTTGGGCAGCAGTCTGAAAGATGCGCGCTGACAGAAGCGAATGGCCTGTCGCCAATCCGGTCCTAAAGTCAAATAACAGACTTCACTCTGAGAAAAAAGGAAAAAACCGCTTTGGCTGATGCCCAACGGCAACAATCGTCACGCGATCAGCCAGCAGCAATGCCGGTCGCGGCGCTCAAAACGGCTTCACCACCACCAGTATCACGATCATGATCATCAAAACAGTCGGCACCTCGTTGATAATCCTGAAGAATTGGCCGTCTCGGGTATTCCGGTCCGCTGCGAAGTCCTTGACCCACCCACCCATCATGCCATGCACCGCTGACAGGCCAACCACCAGCAGCAGCTTGGCAATCGCCCAGATATCCTTGTGATACCCCATCCAAACAAGCAGCAGCGGCCCCGTGATCCAAGCCACGATCATCGCCGGCCCCATAATGAACCGGTAGAGCCTGTACTCCATCACCTTAAACAGCTCGCTCTGTGGCGAGCCCACTTCAACGCCTGAGTGGTACACAAACAACCGCGGCAGATAAAGCAGGCCCGCCATCCACGAGATGATAGCCACAATGTGCAGGGCCTTCAGCCAAAGCAGCACGCATCAATCTCCCAAGTGCATCACCGCTCAACTGAGCAGGCCCGGATCCCGCAACAGCTGAACCAGCCGCGCCACATGCTCCGGCGGCGTCTCTGGCACGATTCCATGCCCCAGATTGAAAATAAACGGATTAACCCCCAGCGTCCGCACAATCTCGCGCACGCGGCGTTCCAATGGCGCACCACCCGCAACCAGCAACAGTGGATCAAGATTGCCCTGCACCACTGTCTTCCCCGACAACGACGAACGGATGTAACTGAGCGGCATCGCCGTGTCACAGCTGACGCCATCAACGCCGGTTTCCAGCACAAATCGCGCACTGTGAACGCCGGCCCCGCGCGGAAAGCCGATAATTGGCAATCCCGGATGCAGCGCCTTCATTTCAGCCACCAGCCGCTTGGTCGGCGCGATCACCCACCGGTCGAACTGATCCTCCGGCAAACTGCCCGCCCAGCTATCGAAAATCTGCAAGAGATCCGCGCCGGCCTTCACCTGGCCATCCAGATAGACCACCGACGCATCGACCAGCACATCCATCAGCGCCTGAAACCCAGCCGGATCGCGATACGCAAAGCCTCGCGCCGCCGCCTGGTCGCTCGAGCCCTCGCCGCCGATCATGTACGTCGCCACCGTCCACGGCGCCCCGCAGAACCCGATCAGCGCCGTTTCCTTTGGCAAATCCTGCCGCAGCCGCTGCACCGTCTCCGCCACGATCGCAAATTTCTTGGCCGCACCCGCAATCGACAACCGGGCAATCTCAGCCCCACTCTTCAGTGGTTCAAGCCGCGGACCCTCACCCTCGACAAACCGGACGACTTGCCCAAGCGCGTCCGGAACCACCAGAATATCCGAGAACAAGATCGACGCATCAAAACCGTAGCGCCGGATCGGCTGCAGCGTCACCTCGGCCGCCATGGCCGGCGAGTAGCACAGATCGAGAAATCCGCCAGCCTTCGCCCGCGTCGCCTTGTACTCCGGCAGATAGCGTCCAGCCTGTCGCATCAGCCACACCGGCGGTGGCATAAGCGCATGACCATCAAACACCGCCAGCATCCGCCGAGCCCTTTTGCTCTGTCCTACTCGGTTATCGTTGGTCTCCGTCGATGCCATCACGATGTGTCCCTTTTTTAAATAGAACCATTTTTCTGATTCTTACTTCTATGACTCTTAGTCCGTGGATTGCGGGGATTGCGGTTTCTCCCTCGTCAATGCACAGCTTCGCTGGCGGCCATCGATCACACCACCACATCTAGGCACTTTCGGCGCCCTACCGTCTATGCAAAATTGGCTCTTAGGGTCAGGACCTTAGATGCGACTCAAACAACAACACCAAGCCCGCAACCTGGGGAAAACCGCTGCACCACTGCTGCATCAGATGTCGACGCCTCTACGCTTCTTGATCAGGCTGCCACCCTATCCCCGCTTCGTTGAGCGTGGACAGGTTTGTGGACAAGGGGTGTATCATCCACAGCACCTTTGAACCCTGCCCGCACGCTCTGGATAACCGAGGCTTTTGTCCACAGATGACCAACACCCTCCCGGCCTACTTCCACCTGCATTTGATCTCGGATTCAACCGGCGAAACCCTCACCACCATCGCCAAGGCAGCCTCGGTCCAGTACGCCGACGTCCGGCCGATTGAACATGTCCACCCCTTGATCCGCACCAAACGGCAGCTCGCGAGAGTTCTGACCGAGATCGAGCAAGCGCCGGGGATTGTGCTCTATACGATCGTCAATCCTGAACTCAGCGCTGAGATCGAGCGCCACTGCCGGCAGGTCAAAGTGCCATGTTTGCACGTCTTGCTGCCGATCATGAAAGTCTTTGAAAGCTACCTCGGCGCGCCGCAAACGCCCATCGTCGCCGGCCAGCACGTGGTCGACGCTGACTATTTCCGGCGCATCGATGCACTCAACTTCACCATGAACCACGACGATGGGCGACTGCCAGCCGATCTCAATCAAGCCGACATCATCCTCCTCGGCATCTCCCGCACGTCAAAAACGCCGACCAGCATTTATCTGGCCCAGAAGGGCTACAAGACAACGAACCTGCCCTTGGTTCCCGGAATCGACCCGCCGAGCACCTTGGCGCAGCCGCATAGCGCGTTTGTAGTTGGCCTCGTTGCCAGTCCAGAGCGCATCGCCGAGATCCGCCGCAACCGGGTGCAACTGCTCTCCGACCGTGACCTCAACGACTATGTTGACCGGACGCAAATTGCCAACGAGATCGCCTATTCGCGCAAGCTCTTTGCCAAGCACGGTTGGCCCATTATCGATGTGACCCGCCGGTCCATCGAAGAAACCGCAGCCACCATTATCAAAATGCTGCATGACAAAGACGCCGCCGTCACCCGCGACGGCGCACAACAAGACAAGTCGCCGGCATCAGAAGACGGCTGACGCAAGTGGCCCCGGACGCTTGCCCGGGGCCGTAGCAAAATTGACGTATATGTTGAGCTTAGGTCCCAGTGTCGTTAGGTCCCAGTGTCAAACGACACCGTCTTGCGGTTCACAGTGAAGCGCACCCACAGCGTAATCAATGCTTCCAGCGCGCTCGTGCAGATCATCAGCAGCAACGCGTTCTGCGAAAACGTCGACAGCTTGATAATCCCTTGCAGCGCCTCGACACCGACGATGGCACCGACAATCGCCGGCAGAATCGAACAGACAGAGTCACCAAATCCGATCGTGCGCGAATCAATCGCTGTCGACAGCAAGGCAATCAACTGCGCGGCCAGATAGCCGAGGACTAGCCACGCCAGCAGGTAGTACCAGACATTGGTCGCCGGCTCCCAGGCTCCAAACTTGAAAAAGAATATGCCAGCACCAACGGCGAGCGAGACGGCCAGGCCGATGCTGGCGAAAGCTTCCAGGCGTTTGACCGGATGCGCATGTTGGAGAATGGGTGCCGCAGGACTTGCCATGATGTCGACCTTTTCCAGGAAGTTCTAGAATCGAGTGAGTGTGATCGAACCGAAGGATCGAGTGAAGAACAAAACGAGGGCGGCGCACGAAGCACCCCCTGACGGCCGCACATATAGCGCGGCATGCCCGCGCCGCCTACCGCTTTCCTGCGATAACATTGCCGCTGCAGTGTGACGCCCAATCGGCCAATTTCGAACCACCGTTCAGGACTTTGTTTACCAACCTAGCCTAGCCTCCAACAAACTGTGGACGCAAAGCAGCAGTACCCGCTGGTTCGGGGACCTGACGTCAGTTCCATCTTGGACGTTCGGTTCGACCGGACCTCAGGGGGCATGCGTCACGGTGGGTAGGATCGAGTAGCGTAGGAAGATCGTTGATGTCGTTTGTCCCCGTTATGCGTCCCATCGTACGTCTGGCACGCGCCGCCGCGCTGCTCGCCTCTGGGTTCGTCCTCGCGTCGCCCATCGGGGCCCAAGCTGCAGATGGCTGGCCCGCCAGCGTTCAAGCGTCTTACGATGTGAATTTCAACGGCATCAATGTCGGTAGCTACCAGTTCCAATCCGCCCAGGATGGACAGTCCTACAAGCTCTCTAGCAACGCCAAATTGTCGTTGCTGCTTGGCGCCTTAAGTTGGACCGGCGTCACCCACGCCAGTGGCAAAATCGCCGGTGAAACTGCCAAACCGCAGGCCTTCGGGTTCGAATTCCAGGCTCAATCCAAGACCGGTTCGACCCAGATGGCGTTTACCGATGACACCGTCACCCAGGTTCTCCATACCCCACCGCCCAAAACCAAAGAAAACGTCATACCGGTGCAAGCACAGCACCTTAAAGGTGTGCTCGACCCGCTCTCGGCGGTCCTGGCTATTTCACGCGCTGCAGTCGGCAACCCCTGCGGCCGGCGGATCCCTATTTATGATGGTCATCAGCGCTTCGATCTCGTCTTGTCCGCCAAAGGCCAAGTGCAAATCGCCGATCGCGGCGGCGCACCAGCAGTCGGTTATGTCTGCCGCGTGCGTTACGTGCCTATCGCCGGCCACAAAGCCGATGACAGCACGAAATACATGTCGCAAAGCAATGACATAGAAATTATTCTCCGCCCAATGGCGGGGACCAACATTTTCATCCCCCATCAGGTGACGATCCCGACGATGGCCGGTTCAGCAACCCTTGTTGCCCGTCGCGTCAACGTCACCACCAACAGCCGCCAGCAGTTCGCCCTCGTCAACGACTGAGCGTCGCATGCAGCACTGAAAGCACGCACCGTCGACAGCCAGCAGCGAGACAGCCGCGGCCACTTTCTTGCCACGGCCGTGACGCCTCATCTGGTGCATGCAACCGCTTGATCTTCGCCGCCCCCGATGCGATGGCTCTGCCCGCGTTCACCCTGGGGCGCCGACCGAGACAGTTCCATGAGCATCGACATCGCGACCCGTATCCGCAACGTGACTGCGGTGCTCGGACCGACCAATACCGGCAAGACGCATTTGGCCATCGAGCGCATGCTCGGCCACAACACCGGCATGATCGGCCTGCCGCTGCGGCTCCTCGCCCGCGAAGTCTATGATCGGGTCGTTGCCAAGGCCGGCGTAGCCAACGTTGCCCTCATCACTGGCGAAGAAAAGATCAAGCCAGACAACGCGCGCTATTGGGTGTGCACTGTCGAAGCGATGCCGCTGACCATCGATGTCGATTTCCTGGCAATCGATGAAATCCAGCTCGCCGCCGACCCCGATCGTGGCCACGTTTTCACCGACCGGCTGCTCAACGCCCGCGGTAAGTTCGAAACGTTGATGCTCGGCGCCGGCACCATGCGCGACGCCATTGATGATCTCATCCCCGGCGCCAACTTCATCTCGCGGCCGCGCCTGTCACGTCTCACCTACTCTGGGGAAAAAAAGCTCACGCGCCTGCCGCCGCGCTCTGCAGTTGTCACGTTTTCAGCCGCCGAAGTCTATGAACTCGCGGAGGTCCTCCGCCGCCAGCGCGGTGGGGCAGCCGTCGTTATCGGTGCCCTGAGCCCCCGCACGCGCAATGCCCAAGTCGAATTGTTCCAATCCGGCGACGTGGATTTCCTGGTTGCGACTGATGCCATTGGCATGGGGCTGAACCTCAACGTCGACCACGTGGCCCTCGCTGCCACTCGCAAATTCGATGGCCAGAACGTCCGCGAACTGACCCCCGCCGAACTGGCCCAAGTCGCCGGCCGCGCCGGCCGCCACATGAATGATGGCACCTTCGGCGTCACCAACGGCATCGAAGCCTTTACACCCGACCTCATCGAACGCCTCGAAAACCACAATTTCGACAGCATCAAAACCCTGCAATGGCGCGCCCGCGACCTGGACTTCAACGCCCTCGAAGCCCTCCGCGCCAGCCTGCGCCGCCTGCCGCGCGAAACCCGCCTTCAACGCGTCCGAGAGTCCGATGATGTCGTCGCTCTCGAAGCCATGGCCAATGACCCGGACGTGGCCCGCCTTGCGTCGAACCGCGAAGCAGTCATTCAACTCTGGGACGTTTGCCAAGTTCCAGACTATCGCAAAATTTCCAGCCAGAACCACGCCGAGCTTGTCAGCACACTCTACAAAGCCCTGCGCAGCCCGTCCGGCCGCATCCCCGAAGATTGGTTCCACGAGCAGGTCGCCCAAGCCGACCGCACCGATGGCGACATCGACACACTCTCGACGCGCCTCGCCCACATCCGCACCTGGACGTTCGTGTCCAACCGTGCCGACTGGCTTGCCAACCCGGCCGAGTGGCAGGCCCGCACGCGTGAGATCGAAGACAAACTGTCCGACGCGCTGCACGTTTGCTTGACCGAGCGCTTCGTTGATCGCCGCACCAGCGCCCTCGTCAAAGGTCTGCGCGACAAGGATGAAATGAACGCCGAGATCGCCGAGGACGGCACGATCAAGGTCGAAAACCACGTCGTCGGCCGCTTAAGGGGCTTCAAGTTTATCCCCGAAACCCAAGCTGAAGACTTGCAGGGCAAAGCGACGCGGTCAGCCGCCGCCCACGTGCTCAGCAAAGAACTCGGCATGCGCGCCCGTCGCGTTGTCTCAGTCAAAGCTGACGCCCTCAAGCTCAATCGCAAGGGTGAAATCTCCTGGCGCGGCGACGTCATCGCCACCCTCTCCGCCGGCGACGATCCTTTAAAGCCGCTCGTGACACTGCTTGCCGACGAACAGCTTTCGGCCGGTGACAAAGAGCGCATTCTCGAGCGTCTCAACACCTGGACCACCGAAACCATCGCCGAACGCTTGAAGCCATTGGTCGACCTCGCCAAGGCTGAAGATGTCACCGGCCTCGCCCGCGGCATTGCCTTCCGCATGGTCGAGAACTTCGGCGTCGTCCGTCGGGAGACAATCAACGACGAGATGAAGGCGCTCGATCAGCCGTCCCGCGCCCAATTGCGCAAGTACGGCGTTCGCTTTGGTGCCTTCAATATCTTCCTGCCGTTGCAGCTCAAGCCAGCGTCCTCTGAAACCGCATTGATGCTCTGGAACCTCAAGCACGGCGCGGCCAGCAATCTGCCGGCAGCGCTGCTCGAAGCACCACCCAAGCCCGGCCTCACCTCCATCCCCGCCGATCCGCTCGTGCCGGATGCCTACTACCGCACGCTCGGCTTCCACCCCTGCGGCCCGCGCGCCGTTCGCATCGACATGCTTGAACGCTTGGCCGATCAGATCCGGCCTTTAATCGCCTGGCGCACGCCTGACTCTAATCCCTCGGCCAACCCGCCCAAGGGCTCTACCGGCACCGGCGCCTTTATCGTCACGCCCGACATGATGTCGATCCTCGGCTGCTCGCAGCTCGAACTTGGCAACGTGCTCCGCGCGCTGGGCTTCCGCTCAGAGAGCCGTCCCGCGCCGACGCCCAAACCACAGCCCGTCCGCCTGACGGCTGAAGCTCCAGTGGTACTGATGCTGCCAGACCCCGAACCGGAGGCTGTTGCAGCGGCGACCGCGGCCCTTCACGCGGCCCAACTCGAAACTCAAGCCGCACTGCCGCCTTCCGAGATCCCCATGATCGAGGTCTGGCGCCCCCGCCGCCGCTACGGCGACGCACCAGCCCGCGAACCGCGTCCAGAAGGAAATCGTGGCAACCGTCCTGACAACAGGCCCGACCAACGAGGTGAAGGCCGCAATCGCCACCGTGGTCCCCGTCGCGAAAGCGACAATGCAGCCCGTCGCGACGGCGACAACGCACCCCGCCGTGATGGAACAACGCCAGCCCCAGTTCTCAACGCCGACGGTACGCCGGCCGCAGCGCCCGCCATCGATGGCACCACGCAAGCCCCGCCCCGCCCCGCCAGCGACCGGCCATGGAGCCGTGATCGCAACCGTAGCCCACGGCCCGAAGGGGCCCGCCCTGACGGTGACCGCAAATTCGGCGACGGCAAACCCCGCACCGATGGCGGCAAACCACCGTCCCGCGACGGCGACAAACCCTGGCGTCGGGACGGCGAGCGCGGCGGGCCGCGCCGCGACAACCGCGACGGCGGCGGCCGCCCTCCCCAGACGTTCCGCGCCGCCCCGCCAGCCAAGACCAAGGGCCCCGATCCAGACAGCCCCTTCGCCGCCCTCATGGCCCTCAAAGCCAACCTCGAAAAAGGTGATAAAGGCTGATTTCGGCACAGAGTCAGACCGACGGGTCAGACGTCCATCACGCCTCTACACGTTCCGGCGAGCACACACGTTCGTGCACACAACGTCAGGAGATCATGGGCTAGGGTTCGCACCCAGAAGGCAGGCCAGAAGGCTGGGGAGTGCCGACAATGCCCGCACCAGAGACGACGCCGGTCAAAGCCGCCGCCGGGCCGGCCGCGCACCTGCGTCGCTGGCTGCCGCTTGTCCTGCTGGCGATCCTGATGCTGACAGTCTATCTGACCGGTGCCCATAAGCTCCTGTCCCTGGAAGCCGTCATCGACGCCCGCGATCGCTTCAAGTCTGTGATCGACGCGCGCCCCGTCTTTGCCCTCGCCGCATTCATCGCAACCTACGGCACGCTGGTATCGCTGTCGTTGCCCGGCGCGTCGGTGTGTACTTTGGCCGGTGGCCTGATGTTCGGCTGGCTCGCAGGTGGTCTCGCAGCTGTTGTCGCAGCCACCATCGGGGCGTCGGTCGTCTTCTCCATCGCGCGCTCCGCGTTTGGTGAGACGTTGGCCCAGCAGGCAGGTCCCGCGGTCGCCCGCATGCAGGCCGGGTTCCGCGAAAACGCACTGAGCTACCTGCTCTTCCTGCGCCTCGTGCCGGCGTTCCCCTTTTTCATCGTCAACATCGTTCCAGCCCTCGTCGGCATCCCGTTCCGCACCTACGTGATCGGAACGTTCTTCGGCATCCTGCCAGGCACACTCGCGTTCGCGTCCATCGGCGCGGGCCTCGACAGTGTTGTTGAGGGTGCCAAGGCCGCCCAAACCGCTTGCCGCGCCGCCACCCCGGCAGGTGCCTGCCCCTTGCAGATCGAGTTGGCCAACTTGATCACCCACGAAGTCAAAATCGCCTTTGTTTTGCTTGGCCTATTGGCCCTGATCCCGGTTGTCCTCAAATCATGGAGACGCCGCCATGGTCGCGCCAACGCCTGACCGTTCGGGAGTGGTCGGACCCCAAGAAACGACGGCGGGTTTGACCGCGGCGTCCGGGCTGCTCAAACCCGATCTCTGCATCATCGGTGCCGGCTCAGGCGGATTGTCTGTCGCCGCCGCCGCCGCATCACTCGGCGTCTCCGTCGTGCTCATCGAGAAAGCTCAGATGGGCGGCGACTGCCTCAACACCGGCTGTGTGCCATCCAAAGCGCTGATCGCCGCCGCCCGCCGGGCCTATGTCATGCGCACCAGCACCCCCTTCGGCGTCGCATCTCAGGCCCCCGTGATCGACGCCAAAAAAGTCCACGATCACGTCCACGGCGTCATCGCCGCCATAGCACCCTTCGACTCGGTCGAGCGCTTCACCGGCCTCGGCGTAACAGTCATCCAAGCCGCCGGCCGCTTCATCGATCCAACCACCGTCGAAGCTGGCGGCGCCCGCATTAAAGCCCGCCGCTTCGTCGTCGCAACCGGTTCCACCGCCGCCATTCCGCCAATCCCCGGTCTCGACACCGTCCCCTACTTCACCAACGAAACGCTCTTCGACAATCAGACCGCCATCGGCCATCTGGCGATCATCGGCGGTGGCCCCATCGGTATGGAAATGGCCCAGGCCTATCGCCGCCTTGGGGCCCGCGTCACTGTCTTCCAAAGCAACCGCGCCCTCAGCAAGGACGACCCCGAGCTGACAGCCGTCACCCTCAAAGCCCTTCGCGCCGAAGGCATCGATATCCACGAGGGCGCTAAAGTCGAACACGTCGGCGGCAAGCCGGGCACCATCGAAATCACCGCCACCCTGAATGGTACCAGCACCAGCACCAGCATCACGCAACCCATCTGCTGATCGCCACCGGCCGCCGCGCCAACATCACCGGTCTCGGCCTCGACGCCGCCGGCATCAAAACCGCCAACGGCGCGATCGCCGTCAATGACAGCCTGCTCACGTCCAACGCGCGTGTCTTCGCCATCGGCGACGTGGTTGGTGATCTCCAGTTCACCCATATGGCCAATTACCACGCCGGCATCGTCATCCGCCGCGCACTTTTCCGCGTGCCCGCCAAGGTCAATCGCGACCAGGTGCCGTGGGTCACGTTCACCGATCCAGAATTAGCCCAGGTCGGCCTCACCGAAGCGCAGGCCAAGTCCCGCGGCCTCATCCCGACGATCTATCGCTGGCCTTTCCACGACAACGACCGCGCCCAGGCCGAACGCGAAACCGCAGGTCTTGTCAAAATCGTCTGCGATCACCGCGGCCGCATCCTCGGGGCCGGCATCGTCGGCGCCCACGCCGGCGAGTTGATCCACATCTGGTCACTCGCGATAGCGCAGCGCCTCAAAATAAGCGCCATGACCAGCTGGATTGCGCCCTATCCGACCCTCGGCGAGATCTCCAAGCGCGCGGCGGTCACCTCGTTGGCGGCCAAGGCAAAAGATGGCATGGTACGCGGCCTGTTGTCTGTTCTCCGCCGCTTCGGGTAACACCGCGCGGGAGGCGGCAATGAGACGGCGAGAAACGCGTGCGGGACTGCCTTGCAACACACCTCTAACCCACGTCCTGACAGCGCCGAGACGCCGCCTGCCAAGCGTTGGCCCGGCAGCCTTTCATCCAAACTGCTGCTGTACACTGTCCTGTTCGTCATGCTGGCCGAAGTCCTTATCTTTGTCCCCTCGATCGCATTTTTCCGGCTGAACTGGCTGATCGACCGGCTCAATCTCGCCCAGGTCGCAGCCCTCGTCGTCGAAGCGGCCCCTGACGGCGGCCTCCCCGAGATGCTGCGCGACGAACTGCTCCGCTCCGCCGAGGTCAAGCAGGTTGCCTTGAAGCGCAAAGACCAGCGGCGCCTGATCCTCAGTGAAGATATGGAAACGCCGGTCGAAATGACGTTCGACCTGCGCGGCGCCGGCCGCACCACCAGTATCCGCCGCTCGCCGGCCCATCTCGTCCAGCTGATCAAAGAAGCGCTGGTCGTCTTCGTCGCCGACGAACGGTCGTACGTCCGGGTCATTGGCGAACCCGGCATGGGCGCTGGCGACATGATTGAGATCGTCATGCCGGTAAAACCGCTCCGTCAGGCCATGATCCAGCACGCCATCAACGTCGCCGTGCTCTCGATCATCATCTCGCTGCTGACCGCCAGCGCCGTCTACTTCACCATGAACCGGCTGCTCGTCGCCCCGATGATGAATCTCACCAGCGCGATGATGCGCTTCAGCGCCAACCCCGAGGACGCCCATTGCATCATCCAGCCGTCGTCGCGCACCGACGAAGTCGGCACCGCCGAGCGCGAACTCGCCCGCATGCAGGCCGACCTCCATCAGACCCTGGCGCAAAAGAACCGGCTGGCCGCGCTGGGTCTGGCTGTCAGCAAAATCAACCACGACCTTCGTAACCTGCTCGCCAACGCTCAGCTGCTCTCTGACCGCCTAACCAGTCTGCCTGATCCGCAGGTCCAGCGCTTCGCCCCGAAGCTCATCGCCTCCCTCGATCGCGCCATCCGCTTTTGCAACGAAACCCTGCAGTTCGGCCGCGCCGCCGAGCCCGCGCCACGCCGCGAGATGGTGCCATTTGCCACGCTCGTGACTGACGTCGGAGAAGGTTTGGGCCTGGTCCCTGGCGGCGCCGTCGACTGGCAGATCGCGGTCGACCCGGCGCTCATCGTGGATGCCGACCCCGACCAGCTCTATCGCGTGGTGTCAAACCTCGTCCGCAACGCAACCGAAGTTCTCGGCGCATCGCCCGCCAGCGCATCACCAGTCATTCGCGTCGCCGCCCGTCGCGACCCCGCTCGTGTCATCATCGACATTTCTGACAACGGCCCCGGTCTTCCGCCCCAAGCGCTGGCTCACCTGTTCGAGCCATTCTATGGCTCGACCCGTCGCGGCGGCACCGGTTTGGGCCTCGTCATCGCGCGCGAAATCATCACCGCGCACGGCGGTACGATCGAGTACCTGCCGCCAATGGCCGGCACCGGCGCCCACTTCCGCATCACCCTGCCAGACCGCGTCAGTTGACGAGAGGCGATCGACTATTCCTGCCGTTGGAAGACCCAGAACCGTAGCGCTTTGTCACGATAGGATGCAGGCGCATCGATGCGCGCGCACTCTTCGCTGATCCTGCCAGGAAAATCCGAAACGATTTCAGCGCAGGCGATGGACGCGGTTTCCCGATCCTGATCCGAGATAGGGCCGTCGAAAACAAATACCACAGAAATATCGCCGTCTTTTATATCGCAGCTTACGTGACGCAAGTTTTGCGTCACAGCCCCCAGCAAGGCGCGCTGAGCGCTGAGCCGGAGTTCGATACTTTCGCGGTCTAACGGGGAAAGACTGGAGGGCATCGTGATGTCCGGAAAGTGCCTTCTACCGCCAATTCTACGCCGCTCAACCGCCAAACCCCACCAACCGCTTGGTCTCTGCCAAAATCGGCCCGGCAACCGCCGCGGCACGGTCAGCGCCGTTCTTGAGCACGCGATCAATCTCGGCGGGGTCAGCCGACAAGCGGCGCATTTCGGTATTCACGGGGGTGAGTTTGGCGACAGCAAGATCTGCGAGAGCCTTCTTGAAGGTCGAGAACTGTGCGCCGCCAAATTCAGTCAGTACGTTAAACTTCGTTGTGTTCTGCAGTGCCGCGTAGATACCGACGAGGTTGTCGGCTTCTGGGCGGCCAACGAGACCAGCCTCTTCAGACGGGATGCCATCCGCGTCGGTCTTCGCCTTCTGGATCTTCTTGCCGATGGTGTCGGCGTCGTCGGTCATGTTGATGCGCGAAAGATCAGACGCATCGGACTTCGACATTTTCTTGGTGCCGTCCCGCAGGCTCATGACGCGCGTGGCAGGCCCCATGATGACCGGCTCGCACAGCGGGAAGAAAACGCCGTCAGCATACCGGCCTGTCTCGGAAATCTGCACCCGATAGTCGTTGTTGAACTTCTGCGCGATGTCACGCGTCAGTTCCAGATGTTGCTTCTGGTCGTCGCCGACCGGCACGTGCGTAGCGCGATAGGCGAGAATGTCAGCCGCCATCAGCACGGGATAGTCGTAGAGGCCCACAGACGCGTTCTCCTTGTCTTTGCCGGCTTTCTCCTTGAACTGGGTCATCCGGTTCAACCAGCCCAGCCGCGCCGTGCAGTTGAAAATCCAGGCGAGTTCGGCGTGGGCCGAGACTTGGGATTGGTTGAAGAGAATGGCCTTCTGCGGGTCGAGACCAGCGGCGATATAGGCTGCGGCGACGTCGCGGATAGCCTGGCGCAGCTCCTTGGGATCCTGCCAAGAGGCGGTGATCGCGTGCAAGTCGACGATACAATAAATGCAGTCGTGGGTGGACTGCATTTCCACCCAGCGGACAAGCGCGCCCAGGTAGTTACCGAGATGGAGATTGCCGGTCGGCTGCATGCCGGAGAAGACGCGGGGTGTGAAGGCCATGGGTGTCGTGTCCAGGTCAGTGAGCCAAGTCTGGGATGATGTGGCCGCTTCATGCCGCAGTGCGGAAGGGTGTGCAACTGGCGAACAATTGTAGGGTGCAATAGCGCAGCGTATTGCACCGGGGCTTGGACCGATGCCACGCGTTAGGTGGTGCAATACGGCCGTGAACGACGACCTATTGCACCCTACGGTGCAGCCGCCCGCCGGCGAAACCGGCTCATGCGGAGGATGCCGGTGGCGAAGGTGGCGATGGCATAAATGGCGAGCGCGCCAAGTACCAGTGTAGCAAGTGCCGCAGCCTTGATGAGCAGCGGCTGCCCTGAGACGAGCCAAGGTGCGAGCAGGCGCGCACCGGACCACAGCGCGAGGCCCATCAGCAAACTGGCGAGCACGATCAGTGGCAGGGCACGGCGAGCACGGGCGTCGATGGTGAAATGTCCACGCGCAGCCAGCGTGCGCCAAAGCAGCAGCGCATTGAGCCAGCCCCCAACCGCGGTCGCGAGGGCGATGCCGAGCTGTGGCAACATGCCCATCGACCGGAACAGGAAGAAGAGGCCGATCGAGCCAAGTGTATTGGCGAACAGACTGATGGTCGCAAAGCGCATCGGCGTCTTGGTGTCTTCGCGGGCGAAGTAGGACGTCGAGAAGACCTTAATCAGCACAAACGAGGGCAGGCCCCAGGCAAAGATGGCAAGGGCTGCGGCAGTGGCTGCCGTGTCGGTGGGCGTGAACGCCCCGCGTTCGAACAGCACGCGGACGATTTCCGCAGGGATGATGGCAAGGGCGACGGCCGCCGGCACCGTCAGCAGCATCGCGAGTTCGAGGCTGCGGTTCTGGCTATCCATCACGGCGGCCTCGTTGCCGGCGCGAAGGTTGCGTGCAACTTCCGGCAGCAGCACAACGCCAATCGCGATACCGACGATGGCAAGTGGCAATTCGTAGAGGCGATCAGCGTAGTACAGTTGCGAGACAGCACCAGCTTCGAGCGATGCGATCACCGTACCGATCATGATATTGATCTGCGTGACGCCGCCAGAGATCACACCGGGCACGCCAAGCGACAGCAAGCGGCGCATGCCGTCGGTCATGCGCGGGCGGCGGAGTTTGAGACGGAAACCGGCGCGGCGCAGGCCATCAACCAGCACCGCCAGCTGCAACAGCCCGGCAATGAAAACGCCAATGGCTTGGACGATGCCGCCCTGTGGGTCGTTGTGAAAGCCAAGCCCGAAGCCGACGAAGATGGCCACCGTCAGCGTGAGATTGAGCACAATGGAGACGGACGCGCTCTCAGCAAAGCGTCCGAATGAGTTCAAAACGCCGGACATCAGCGCCACCAGCGACATGCACATCAGGTAGGGGAACATGATGCGGGTCAGCAGCACCGCAAGATCGAACTTTGCGGGTTGGACGCAAAGCCGGGGGCCAGCAGATACATGAGCCAGGGCATAAATACGATGGCCGCGATTGTCAGTATCGTGAGCACAAACACAAGGCCGGAAAGCGCTTCCTCGGCGAACTGCCGGGCGGCCTCCTTGCCCTCGCCCTCCAGCCGCTTGGCGAACAGCGGGATGAAGGCCGAGTTGAACGCACCTTCGCCGAACAGGCGCCGGAACAGATTGGGAAAGCGAAACCCAACATTGAACGCATCCGCAACCCAACCCGAGCCGAAACCCCAGGCAAACAGGATATCGCGGACGAAGCCAAGCACGCGGCTGACCATCGTCAGCCCACCGACGGTGAAGAAGGCACGGTAGAGTTTCATGGGCTGTGGCTAGCGGAGGCGTGGGGCGGTGGCAAGGAGGAGTGGTAACGGTGCCGTTGTGCGGAAGGCCTAGAACAGCGCTCTCCTCATTCGTCATTCCGGCGAAGGCCGGGACGTTAAAAAATAAGTGTGGTTTGTGAGGCGGAAAATCGTAGCGGGGTGACACACCTGTCGACTTACGATTCCTGCCGGTGCAAACAAATTTCTTGAAAAAGGGCGATTGAGCCCTTCGCGCCGTCGGGGGTGCCGACGGCACATCGGCGTTTATCGGATCGCTGACGCAACGCTTATTTCTTGTGCATCTTCGCGGCCTTGATGACCTTGCGCTGGTCTTCTTGGCTCTTCTTGTAGGGCCGGAGAACGATCTTGCCGTTGATGGGTAGAGATTGCAGCTTGATGCTGTAGCCCTGGCCGTCTGCGTGTGGGGTGGCTTCGCCTATGGCGAGCCAGAAATCATGATTGTCGCCGTTTGCTTTGGGCTTGCGTTTGGTAACTGCGTACGCATGAAAGGTCGGGTTGGTCATCGGACTGCTCCCTGTCGTTACACTTGCGTGAGCATGCCAACGCATGCCGGGGTCGATGCTATGTTGCCATTGCGTCACATTACCAATCACAAATGCGGGACCCTGAGTTTATGGATCACATACCGCGCTCAGGTCAGTCTCCCCACGGCGGGCGCTGTTCGATGCGGCGTTCGACTTCGGCACAGTGAGTGGAGCCGGAAGGGCGGGCCTCGGCTTGAGCGCGGATGAGGCGGGCAGGCGCCTCAATCGCTGCGATTTCGCGAAGGAGCTTCTGGCGGGTGGCGGTGGCGAAGTCCTCCGAGGTCTTGATGGGGATCGAGAAGGCGCTGTCACCGCCGATGACGCACGACACGTAGTAGATGTCGAGATGGGGAGCATCCCATTGCGACCAGTACTGCGTGGTTTTCACCATCACCGGCAGGCCGTTGATGATAATGCCGTCGGCGAGAATTTGCGGCCGCACCGCGGACATCAGCGGGCCGGAGTTGTTGACACCATCGCCGGACACATCGATGACCAGGCGCGGGCTGCGGAACTCGGTGGTTTGCAGCAGCCCGCGGCCGAACAGCAGGGCTGCCGAGATCGAGGTGCGCGAGCGGCGCGTATAGGGATGGCCGAGCAGCTCGGCGGCGAAATCGTTGGCGCTCTCTGGGCTGTCGATCAGGCGCCAGGGCATCAACACCTGCTGGATCAACGGACCAGCCCATTCGAAGTAGGTCACCGCGATGCGGCCACGCTGGCCGCTGGCGATGGCCTTCTGCACGAACGGATCTCGGAACGCCTGCACATAGCCCTCGCGCTGAAGGCGTTGCTCTTCGGGATCCATTGACATGGAGATATCGACCGCGAGAACCAATTTGAGGTCGACGTCGGTTTGGGCTTGGACGGGGATACTGCGAGCGATAAGCAGCGCAAATATGATGAGGGTCACGCGGCAGACAGCGATAAAGCGCATGGCTGGACAAGCTCCGGGGGAGGGCTTGCTGCGCACTTGATAGGGTTTTTGCGCCAGGGGAAAGGGGGAGCCGGAACACCACAGTGCGATCAATCGAGCCGCCCTTTGTCCCCCAATACATCCGCCAGCCGCGTCGTCGCCGACCCAGGTGCCAGCGGCGTCTGCTGGCTCGCATGCGGCGCCCACGCTGTGGCGGTCAGAATTTCGAACGTCGCATGCACACGCCCGCCGGGGGCCGCGAACCGCTTTTGATAAATCTCAATTGCGCGGGCCAGCACATCCCGCCTCAGAAATGTCCGCCGCCGTTCGACCAGCACGTTGACCGCACCCATCCCCCGCAGCTCCCGCATCAGTGCCAGCGGATGTGCGTACGTGACGTCCACCACATCACTATCGACCACCGGCAACCCAAATCCCGCCCGCTGCAAGAGATGGCCCAGATCTTTCACATCAATGGCCGGCGCCACACGGGGGCTCGCGCCGCCCGTCACTTCGGTCTCTGCTTCCAGCAGCGCCACCCGCAGTTCCAGCAACGTCCGCCCGCCCATCATCGCCGCCAGCAGCAATCCATCCGGTTTCAAGCAGCTCCGAATTTGCGCGAGCACGCCCGGCAGATCATTCACCGTCTGTAGCGCTAGCCCTGAGACCACAAGATCAAAACTCTCTCTCGCAAACGGTAGTCGCTCGAAATCGAGGGTCACGTCTGGCCGCGCCACCGCCAGCATGTCCGCCGTCGTCAGGTGCGCGAGACCATGATCGTGGCCGATACGCGCGCCCAGCACGCCATGATGGCAGCCAAGGTCTAGCCCTTGCACAAACTTGCGCCGTATGACCGAGAGCCGCTCCGAAAAATCCTCTGCCACGCGCTGCAGCAGAAAATCCGGCGCTTGACCATGGCCCACCGAGCGCAATCGGAAGGCCCGTGACCGCGCCGCCAGCACTGCCAATGGATCAAAAATGTTCGGTGCCTGTGACAAGCCGTTACAACACTCGCCCTCGCGAAGCCCGCACGGCCTCTGACCGTGTGTTAGGCTAGTCTACGCGCTCCGTCACGCTGAACACCTTTGTCACAACGTCACGCAACGATAGTGCCCGTCAAACGCCAGACTTCGCCGCCGCAATCGCTGGCCAGGCGCATGTCGCAATGGTCTCCGCCAGTGGATGCACCGTCAGTCCATCGAGCTCGTGCGATCGCCGCCGCGCCGTATCGAAATTGGCGAGATCGGCCACACCAACGGCAATATCGATACGGCCCGCCAACGGCTCGATCAGCATCAACCCGACCGATGTGCCCGCCACGTCGATAGACAGCGCGCGGCTGTCTGGGCCAACCGGGTCGCGCCGCATGGCGTCGCTGGCCGGAACCAGCCGCGCGCCCGTCTCCGCAAACGCCGAATTGACCAGCGTCACCGCTGTGTCGATCAACACCGTCGCCGGTTGCGCAGTCCGTCGTGCCCGTCCCCATCCGGTTGTAATGGTGCGGCTCGGTCCGGGCGGCGGCGGTGGTGGCGCTGCCGCGGCCGCCACGTCACCGGGCCTTGGCCGGCTGAGCCACTGCGGCCAAGCGGGTCCACGATCGCGCGAAGTGGCTCCGGCATAAGCCTCGCCATCAAGCGCAGGGGCACCCGCGCTGGCTTCCGGCAATCGTGAAGCGGCTGGCACCGCAATCGGTGAGTTCGGCATCTGTGGCATCAACCGCGGCGCCGCCGCTGCCAGCGCCGCTAGGCACTCGGCCAGCATTGGCCCGATCCGGCTCGCGGTCAGTGGCCGCGTGATGGTGCTGACGCGGTTCAGCATGTCGTGCCGCGCCTCATGGCTGCGAAGATGCGCGGATATGCTCATATCTGGTGCCAGTTCCAGCCTGAGCCACGCAACGCTTTCGCCGCCAACCCGCACCCGCCGGTAGTCACCAAAGCCGCGATTGTGCAGGCTCCAGGTTGGCTCCCCAGGCTTCGCGACACTGACAAACAGCGGCGCCATGCTCTGGTTGACAGCCGCCACCGCCAAATCGACCTCGGACTTAAGCCGCTGCCAATGCGTCTCTACAGCTGGCAGCCGCCCCGGCTGGGCGGGATCGCTCAACGGAGCCGCACTCGCGCCTGCGGGACGCATCTGCGCTGCTGTGTGCGGCGCCATTTCTGGCGCCAAATCCGCAGGCGACACAGCAAACAGCGGCGCCACCATGCTCTGCTGCGGTCCCAATGGCGGCGCATAGGCGACCGCCATTGCCGCAGTTTCCGATGCTTTAACTGGAGTGTCAGCCGCCGGTTTGCGCGGCCGCAGATAATCGCGAAACAGCAGCCAGATGCCGGCGATAATGAGCGCGGCGCTGGCAGTCAGAACAATCCACCACATGACGTGAGTTCCCAATGGCGTCGCAGCTGCGCCCATGGGTCCGCGGCCCGGGACGTGCGGAATAAATTACGCCCACTACCAAGTATCGTCGGCCGTCGTCGCAAGTCTCAACAACAGCCTTGCCCCACTTATCAAGACTTGAGGTGAATATGTCCGAAAATGTGGCGAAGCATTGAAAAACCCGCATTTTTCTCGGCTCGGCAGCCTCGCCCTGCCTGGCCCCGGGGCCCCCATGAGCGGGCTGACGCGCCGGATGCGACGACACCAGAACTAAGCGACTAGCGCTGTTGGCCCACCAAGTTCGAGCCCGGCCAGCACGGCCAAACGGACGTGCGACCTCTCAAATCGCCGCTCGGCCTTTTGCCGCGCCACGCGCGCCATGCCTGGCAGCAAGTCAGGCCGCCTGAGGATCGACTGCATCGCCGCCGCCATGGCCGTTGGATCGTCCGCGACGAGCCAACCGTTCGCGCCGCTATCGATGAGGTCGCGCGTCAACGCTGTGTCGATAGCCAGCACCGGCCGCCCGACGATCAGCGCCGTTGCCAGCGCACACCGGTGCTGTGCCGAGTGTCCATCGATCACCACCACATGCGCCGCACTGAGCGCTGCTGCGCGCTGCGCCTCATTCGCCAGGTCACACGCGATCGTTTCGATGCTCCCGCCAGCCGTACGTTCCGTTGCTTCAGCATGCCGGATAATCTGCAAACGCCATCGCGCCGCGCGCTTATCGAGGTGCGCCGCCGCCGCTTCAAAGGTACCCGGCGCTTGACCACCGATCCCGCGAAAGATGAAGCCGCCGTCGAGCAGCGGCAGTGGCGCGGGCGCCATCGACGTACGGTCGAAACAGGACAGCGGCAGCACCGTCAATGCGTCTGGCACCGAGCTCCGCCCGAGCAGCGCGCCCCGCTCGGCAACTTGCCGCGCATCCTCGGTGCTGTTGACAAAAACGCGGGTCGCATCTCTGAGCAGACCCGTGTGGCCAAGGGTGACGCCGCGCGCCAACCCAACCGCTGGCGGCATCACCGCAAACAGCTGTGGAACGCCAGCCATCAGCGCCGCGCGCAATCCGAGGCCCAACACGGCCTCACCGTCGGCCACCATCGCGCGTGCGTTCCAGCTGCGCAGCGTATCAGCCAAGTGGCGGCGCGCAGCGAATCGCGCCAGCGGCAGCAGGCTCAGGCGCGGGAGCTTGAAAGTGTGGCAATCGATGCCACGCGCCAGCAGGGCTAACCGGTCCGCATCAGTCAGACCCGGCGCCAGCGCCAGCACCTTGTGCCGGTCCGCAATCAGTTCGGCCAGCAACGGCTCCCGGAGCAACCGCAGTGTGTCGCGATCCTCACAGATCCAGGCGATCCGGGATGTGGCTGCACGGCCGGGAATAGAGTGTGTGGACAAGGGCAGACCTGCCAGGTGCCAAGGACGCGCACACAGCGCGGACTGCGCCACGCCAAATCAAGCAACCGCTGATAACGCCCGTTCGCAGCCCCGGTCAATCAATTCTGAGGTCTTCCGTGCGCGAACAAGCGGAACCGTCAACGCCCCGCTGAAGGGCGAAGCCCGGGCAACGGCACGCCAGCGGCTGGCCTCTCAGCCGGCATCGCGATTGGCGGCGGCATGAAGAAGATATCGTACTTGTCTGTATCACCGGGCTTGTTGTCATAGCAGCTATCAGAAATGACCGGCCGGCCGGCCGCCAGCAGTTCCGACACCGTGACGAACTGAAAGCCTTTGGCCCGCAACGCCGGTATCGCAAGCGGCAGCGCCGCCGCCGTATGAACGCCCCGTCCATTGGCGTGCGCGATGATGATTGACCCAGGCCGCGTGTGCACAATCATTTGATTGGCGATCGCCTGCGCGGATTGTGTTGGCGCCGGGTCACCCGTCGACACATCCCACTGGATTGCGCGCATCCCGGCCGCTTGCACCGCATCCAGTGCCGGCGCATTGCACGCCCCATATGGGAACCGGTACAGCGTCGGCTGCTCCGGAATGGATTGCAGCGCGGCTGCTTGTCCAGCAGCACATTGATGCGACGCAATCGTTTGCCGGTGCTGGCGATAGGCCGCGACCGGCGCCGTGATCTCGCGCACCAGCTCGGCGCCAGCCAGGCCGCGCACATTCTTGTGGGCCCAGTTGTGCGTGCCCATCTCGAACAGATCGTCGGTCAGCAATTGCTGCGTCCGCTCGGCATGCGTCGCCATCCACTTGCCGCTGACGAAGAAAGTGGCTTTGACCTTGTGGGCGCGGAGATAGTCGACAATCGCCCCGTCATAGCCCGCCACTTCGCTCCACTGCTCACAGAGATCGAGCGTCAGCGCGATCAGCTTGCGCCCGCGCGGCAGCTCCACCCGACGGATGGCGCCGCGCGGAACGCCCACGGCCATGGGCTGCACAAGCGCCGCCGGTGTGCGCATTGTCTGCGGTCGCTCCAACTTGAGCGGGACCGCTTCATTGGGCCGTGCGACCAGCGTCTCCGCCGCAAAGCAACGGGCCTGCAGCCCGCTTTGACCGGCTGCTGCCGCCGTCAGCGATGCGCAGGTACCGGCCAGCGCCACAACGATGAGCCATCGAAACGTCATGCCGCGGCTATGCCACAGCTGGCCGCACCCGGCCTGCGCCCCAGAGTCGCACAGGGATCGTCGCAGAGCGTCGGGTATCAGCGCCTTGGCGCCGACCGCATCGTGCGGCTCGTCGCGCTGGAACTTGCGGGCTGGCCCCGGCCACCACGGAAGGCAAACACCAGCAGCGCCAGCGCCACCACACCCAACAGCCCGCCCAGCAGCAGCTTCATCTGCGTCGCTCGGTCCATGGGCTGCGGCAGGGCCGCCCGGCGTTTCGCGTCGGCCACTTCTTCCGCGACTTCAGCGTCCATCTCGGACTGCGTGCGTCCGCCAAACACGACGTCGATGAGATGCCGCGCAATCTTGTCCTTGCCTTCGACGAAATCTTGCGCCCGCTGTCCCGGCATATAGCTCACGGCATTGAGGATGCGCTCATGCGCACCGCGGTGCCGGCCGAGATCGGACATCGGCACTACCAGCGTAATCTCGATAGCAGACGTCCGCCCGAACAGCGCGGTGCTGAGATGCACCGAGTCATCGCCGCCCATGCTGGGGCCAGATTCAAAAATTCGGATCGCCGTCGTGAACCGGTGTTTCGCCGCGTCCTGCAGCGGCGGCTCGATCCAGGTGCCAATGTCGATCGGACCCGAGCCAAGCTGCGCGCGCGCGGCATTGCCCTTGCGGACCAAGCTGCGCATCGCAGCGTGCACGTCCACCAGATCGAGCTTGGCCAGCGCCTCGCGCGTGACATGTCCGGTCTCGAGCGCGTTGACGGCCAGATACCAGCCGCTGAAAGTGTTGGCGGGCAGTATAAGCCCCAACAGCGAGTCGCCGGTTCCATGACCAACGCCGTTCGACAGCCGCTTGCTGGCCTCAGCGTTGACGAAAACGAACTCTTTCGGCAAGTCCAGTGTGGCGATCCCGTTGAGCGGCAGTGTCGCTGGCCCAACTTTGGCGTTGGCATAGGCAAATGCGACGGAGTCTTGGATCTCGCGCTGGGTAGACGTTTGTGCTGTCGCCAGTCCGGCTGGCAGAACGGCCATGACACATGCAGCAAGCAGTCGGCGAAAGACCATCATCGAGTTCATCCTCGGATTGTACGCCTGCAGACCCTAGCGGGAAACCGTTAGCATTTATTGAACTTGTGTTCATTTTGGCTATGATTTGACACCTGCCATCCGCCATCCATGCGCCGGTCACCGACTATGATCTCGAACGAAAGTGCCGAAGGGTATCGGATCATCGGCGGCCGGGCCGGGTGCGGGCTCGTCATCCTGTGCGACCACGCCAGCAATGCTCTGCCGGAACACTATGCAAGCCTCGGTCTGCGGCCATCCGAATTCGAGCGCCATATCGCCTACGACATTGGCGCTGCCGCCATTGCCGAGCGTTTGGCACATGCTATTGGCGCCCCGGCAGTCCTCACGCGTGTCTCGCGCCTGCTGATCGATCCCAATCGCGGCGTCGACGATCCCACGCTGATCATGCAGCTGTCCGATGGCGCCGTGATCCCCGGCAATCGCGATCTCTCTGCCTCCGAACGCGCCCAACGCATCCGGCGCCATTACCACCCCTATCATCAAGCCATCGGCCGCGTGGTGTCGGCCTGCCGCAGCACTGGCCGTCTGCCCCTCATCTTTTCTGTCCACTCGATGACGCATGCCTGGAAGGGCGTCTCCCGCCCGTGGCATGTTTCCATTTTGTGGCAGGACGATTTCGGTCTCGCTCAGCCCCTGTTGCGCGCCTTTCGCGCCGACCCCAATCTCGTCGTCGGCGATAACATGCCCTATGCCGGCGGGCTCGAAGGCGATACCTTGTTTCAGCATGCGCGCCCGCACCGGCTACCCAACGCCGTCATCGAATACCGGCAAGACTTGGTGGCCGACGTGGCTGGTCAAAGCCAATGGGCTGAGCGGACCGCCGTCATTTTAAAGCGCATACTCGATGAAATGCACCCGTCTGCCGCGCAGGAGCCCACCATGACAACGCCAAGCAAAGCCGCCCCCGATGCCGCGGCTCAAACCGAACTGGAGGCGGCGGCGTTTCGCAAGCTCGTCGCCCATCTGCGGACCCGCAGCGACGTGCAGAACATCGACATGATGAACCTCGCCGGCTTCTGCCGGAACTGCCTTGCCAACTGGTATCAGGAAGCCGCCGCCGAAAAAGGCTTGGACATCGCCAAGGATGCCGCGCGCGCGCACGTCTACGGCATGCCCTACAAAGACTGGCAGGCCAAACACCAGAAAGACGCGTCCCCGGCCCAGCAGGCAGCCTTCGCGGCCACCAAGCCGCACGGTCACTGAGCGTTTTTTCGCGCCAGCTCTTCCGGCGAAATGGGCTCGCCGCAGAAATAGCCTTGCAGCAGGTCGATGCCGGCTTCGCGCAGGATATCGACCGTCTGCTGATCCTGCACCCACTCGGCCACCGTCTCCATGCCGAGGCTTTTCGCAAGATCGCGCAACGCCTTGATGAACACCAGATCCTGCGGGTCTTGCGCCAGGTTTCGAATGAAGGCGCCGTCGATCTTGACCATATCGATATCGAGCAGCTTCAGGCTCTTGAACGAAGTGTAGCCGGCGCCGAAGTCATCGATCGCAACTTTGCAACCCAGTTCCTTGACCGTATCGACAAACAGGATCGTTTGATCAACCTCAGAAATGACGGCCGTTTCCGTAATTTCGACCAGCAGCCGCTCAGTGAGCGAACGCCGTCCGGCGGTGAGTTGATAGAGCGCCGTCAGCCATTCCTGATTGCCCGGTGTCAGCCCTGACACGTTGAGCGCCAGCCGCAGGTCCGGGTACCGCTTCAACAGGTCAACCGCCAGCTCCAGTGTGCGCCGGTCGATGAGATGCGACATGCCCAGCTGTTCGGCCACCGGAATGAACTCACCCGCCGAAATCAACGTACCATCGGCCTGCTCCATGCGCAGCAGGCACTCGTGGTGGCGTGGCTCCAAGGTATGGCTATCGACAATCGGTTGCAGCATCAGGCGCATCCGATGCTGTTCGAGCGCCGACGACACTTCGTCGGCAATCTTGATATTCTTCTGCCGCTGCGTTGCCTGTCCAGGCCGTGGTTCGTAGGGCGCAAAGCAATCAAAACGGCGCGTCTTGGCGTTATCCAGCGCCTGCAGCGCGTGACTGATCACATCCTGCACCGACGTCGCTTGATCTGGGATCAACACGCCGCCAATCGAGACGGTCGCCGCAAGCTGGCAGGCAGACGTTTCAATCGCCGAATTACGCACCGCCTTGAGGAAACGATCCGCCGCAATGCGCATGGCGCCCGCGCCGCAGTCCTGCAGCACAATGCCGAATTTGTTCGACGAGTACCGCCCGATCGTGTCGCCGCCGCGCAGCCGCCGCCGCAAGGTGCGCGCCGCCGCCGCAACAACTTCGTCGCCAATATCGAAGCCGAAGGTGTGGTTGATCGTGGCAAGATTGTTGATCGCCACCATCATGAACGCTGCCGGCTGCTGCGTTTCAACGCTGCGTGCCGTGACCGCAGTGATCGCTTCCGTCAGCCGGACGCGCGTCAGTTGCCCGGTCAGCTCGTCATGATCAGAGCGGTGAATGCGGTCACGTTCGGTGTCGAGTTCATTATCGATCAGTCGAATGATGCCGCGCGCGCGCAGCGGCCGCCCGGCTTCATCGGTCCACAACCGGCCGCGATCTTCGATCCACAGCGATTGTTCGCTGCGCCGGCTTTCCGGAACGAAGCGGTATTGGACCCGATACGGCAGCCCGGTTGTCGGGCTGGCTTCACCGGCCCGGCCGCCAGCACCAAGCACCGCATCGTCGCGCCGGCGGGTATGCTCAGCAGCCACGTGAAATCTGAATTCAGCGCCCGTCTCGATGGCGTGCGCGTTGCGCACTCCCAAAACTTTGACCGCATTGCTTTCCCAGGAGATCAGGTCGGTCTGTATGTCCCACAGATAAGCCGTCTCATCGACCCCCGACAGAATGCCGACCAAATCGAAAGCTTCGCCTTCGACAGCCACCGGCGCAACGGGCATGTCGATCAACGATTGAGCCTTGTGGCTGGCGGGACGGGCCAGCATCTCGGCAAAGGCTCTCATGGGTGGCGCGGACGTCACGAGCGAATATCCATGGGCAGCAGAGGATCAGCCAGGGGCGGCAAAAGTCCAGCGTGCCGGGCCAGGCACACCAGTTAGCGCCAAGTTAGAGCGTATTCGCTAATAAGCCATAAACTACCTCTGTCTCGCCGCTCGCTTGACCGGAACATTGAGCCAGGCACGAAAAAGCCCTTCCGCGGAGACCGCCGAAGGGCTTCTGACTGCTCAACCGTGAGCGGCCGCTCATACGTCCGACTTGGGCTCCAGCACCTGCATGCCGCGATACATGCCGCTCTTGAGATCGACATGGTGCGGCCGGCGCAGCTCGCCCGACTTTTTGTCGGTCGTGTAGGTCGGTGCCTTCAACGCATCGGCTGAACGGCGGAAACCGCGCTTCATGCGCGAGACTTTTTTCTTTGGAACGGCCACGGTACTCTCCTAGACACGGCATTAACTCTTTGATCTCACGTGAATAACTTCACGCATCCGAGAGCCCAGCCGTTGCTGATTTAAAGTGGGGTTCGAGTCCCATGGACCCGATCGGAGCGGCTTATAACCGGGAACGCCCGGAAATGAAAGCGCCCAAAGCGGCGCACAATCGCACGCCCCGCTCAGAACATCGCCGCATGCACGCGGTCCGGCGGGGCATGGCCATCCAGAAACGTCTTGATGTTGATAATCACCTTCTCGCCCATGTCGATCCGGCCTTCCAAGGTCGCCGAGCCCATGTGTGGCAGGGCAACAACCCGCGGCGAGCTGACCAGCCGCGGATTGACCGCCGGCTCGTGTTCGAACACATCAAGCCCCGCGCCGGCAATCGCGCCCGCCTCGATCAGCCGCGCCAGCTCGCTTTCGTCGATCACTTCACCGCGTGCGGTATTCACCAAATACGCATGCGGTTTCAGAAGTTTAAGACGGCGCGCTGAGAGCAGATGAAAGGTTGCTGGCGTGTGCGGGCAGTTCACCGACACGATGTCCATCCGCACCAGCATCTGGTCCAGGCTATCCCAGTATGTCGCATCCAACTCCTGCTCCAGCCCTTCAGCCAGCCGGCGCCGGTTATGATAGTGGATCTGCAGCCCGAACGCGCGCGCCCGCCGCGCCACCGCCTGCCCGATGCGGCCCATGCCGATGATGCCGAGCCGCTTGCCCCAGATGCGATGCCCCAGCATCGCCGTCGGCGCCCATCCGGCCCACGTCTTGCTCGGGTCCTTCATCATGGCCGTGCCTTCCGCCAACCGCCGTGGCACCGCGAGGATCAGCGCCATGGTCATATCGGCAGTATCTTCGGTCAGCACGCCCGGCGTGTTTGTCACCACGATGCCGCGATTGCGCGCCGTATCCAGATCGACGTTGTCCACGCCGGTCCCGAAATTTGCGATCAGCTTCAACTGCGGACCGGCCTGCGCCAGCACGGCCCGGTCGATGCGGTCGGTCACCGTCGGAACCAGCACGGTGGCCGTCTTCACCGCCTCGATCAGACCCGCGGCACCCAGCGGGATATCATCGGTATTCAACCGCGTCGCAAACAGCTCGCACATCCGCGTCTCGACCGCGTCCGGCAGCTTGCGGGTGACAATAACCAGCTGTTTTTGGGCGGAGCTTTGGGGCATGGGGGGAGGCTGCCTCGCGTCGATGGGCCGCGCCACAGTGTGGGCGCTGGCAAGATCAACTGGGTGATAACAGATGGTTGGCTGGACACAAAATGGTACTACGCACATGCGACGGTCCGCCGTATCCGGCAACCCCGCCAGGGCCTTGCCGCCAGCAAACATATCGTGATCTGCTTATGCAGCTTTGTTCTTCAATCCTCCCCCCACGTCACCCCCGGCACATGTCCACACGGCAGCAATCGCAGACATGCCGCTGTTTGGCAGCCGCGCCAATAGTCGCCATCGCACTGTTGGTGGCGCTGCAAACCTTAGGTGCCGTGGCTCAATCAGCGCCCGGGTTCGCGAGCCTGGTGTCCGACCATGTCGAAGTCCGCGACGCACCAGGCCCCGGTAAATCAATCACGATCGTCTTCAAACGGGCAGGAATGCCGGTGCAAGTGCTGGAAGAACGCAGCGAGTGGGCCCGCGTTCAAGATGCCGAAGGCACCAGCGGATGGGTGCCAGCCAACCTGATCTCGCGGCGCCGCACGGCCGTCGTCTTGCCAGCCCCCGCCGGCGCCACAGACGTCAGCCGGGCCATGCGCGCCGCCCCCCGCTCCACGTCCGAAATCCTTGCGTATCTCGAGCCAGGCGTCGTTGTGGGTGTCGTTGGCTGCGACGGCCGCGCGTGCCGTATCACCACATCCGGCGTGCGCGGATTTGTCGATCAAGACCACCTGTGGGGTGTCGGCAGCGGCGAAACCGTCAAGTAACGCGCAAAGTGCGCTGCCTCACGCCTTCACCAGCCGCACCACCACATCGATATGGCTGATGCGCATTCCGGGCGGCGGCTCTGGCACGCCATCGACGCGCACCGCATCGCCGGGGATATCGATCAGCCGGCCCTGGCCCTCGAAATAGAAATGATTGTGGTTCGACGTATTGGTGTCGAAATAACTGCGCTGTCCATCAATCGCCAGTTCCCGCAGCAGGCCCGCCTGCTGGAACTGGTGCAGAGTATTGTAGATCGTCGCCAGTGATACACGCACACCGGTTGCCACGGCTTCCTCGTGCAGTGCCTCCGCCGACACGTGCCGGTCGCCCTGCCCAAACAACAGCGTTGCAAGCGAGCACCGTTGCCGCGTCGGCCGGAGTCCGGCATGGCGCAAACGGTGGGCAATGACAGCGGGCGATACAATCGGCATTTATGTCTCGGTCACACAGTGCTACGACGCGGCGGTTACCACGACCATACTATACTTCGCCAGTCTGGTTTGTTGCAACGGGGTGCGTCTTAGTTGCGCCACGCTGCCGATCGCCCCAAAACAGCCGGCGTCTCAATGCAACGTCCCATCGCAACGTTTCATGGTTAAGTCGATCGAACCGGCGGGCCGCCACCAATGCCGCCGCTTGCAAAAGTCCCCCGGAGCACTGCCATGGCATCCACCGACACCCCCGACGACCACGGCCCCCGCCGGCGTCTCAGGCGCCGCCGTCTGTTCCGCAATTCGAAAATTCCCATTCGTATGCTGGTGCCGAACTTCTTTACCCTGCTCAGCCTGTGCGCGGGCGTCACCGGCATCCGCATGGCCATTGAACAGCGCTACGATATCGCGCTTCTGCTCATCGTCTTAGCCGCGCTGATCGACGGCATCGATGGTCGCGTCGCCCGCGCCCTGAAAGCGCAATCTCGTCTTGGCGCTGAACTCGACAGCCTCGCCGACTTCGTCAATTTCGGCATCGCGCCAGCCCTCGTCGTCTACACGTGGGGCTTGGGCGGTCTGCGCGACTTCGGCTGGATCGCTGTGCTCGTGTTTGCCTGCTGCATGGGGCTCCGCCTGGCCCGCTTCAATTCCATGCTCGACGTCGATAAACCCAAATGGCAGAGCAACTATTTCACTGGCGTGCCGGCCCCTGCCGGAGCCATCGTTGTGCTGCTGCCGCTGTACGTTGACGCGCTTGGCCTTGTCGACGTCCGCGCCTATCCCAAGCTCATCGCGCTTTACACGCTCGCCATGGCGTTCCTGCTCGTCTCCACCATCCCCACGTTCTCCGGCAAGTTGCTCGGCGAACGGATCAGCCGCGACTGGGTACCGGCCATCTTCGGCGGCATTGCACTGTTGATCGGCCTGCTCGTCACCTACCCGCACGCCACCATGGCCGTCGCCGTGCTCACCTATCTCGCTGTGATCCCACTCGGCTGGCGCCGCTATCGCCAGCTCTACGCCCAAGACGCCGCCGAACGCGCCTTGCGTGCCGCCGCCATCGACGGCGGCATTACCGCTGGCGCCGCCACCGGCCAAACCGTCATCGCGCCGTCAACACCGACGAAACATTGAGCGCGACTGCTTTGCCGCCCTACCGTCCCCGCTTCTGCCTTACGATCGTGCCGACGCCGTGTTCGGTGAACAACTCCAGCAGCACGCAGTGCGGCACCCGGCCATCGATGATACCGACGCCCTCGACGCCCGCTTCGACAACCTCGATGCAGCCCTCGATTTTCGGGATCATGCCGCCCGAGATCGTGCCTTCGCGGATCAGCGCGCGGGCCTCGTCCACGGTCAGGTCGGGGATCAGCTTTTTGTCTTTGTCCAGCACACCGGCCACGTCCGTCAGCAGCAACAGGCGTTTTGCCTTCAAGCGTGCCGCCAGCGCCGAAGCAAACGTGTCCGCATTGATGTTCAAGGTCTGTCCGTCCCGCGTCATGCCGATCGGCGCGATAACCGGGATCAGATCGGATTTCGAGATGATGTCGACAATGTACGGGTTTACTTCCACTGGATCGCCCACATAGCCGATATCCACCGCCTTCATGATGTTGCTTTCCGGGTCCGGTAGCTCGGTGATCCGCTTGGCAATCATCAGGTTGGCGTCCTTGCCGGAAATACCCACCGCCTTGCCACCCTGCCGGTTGATCGCCGCCACGATCTCTTTATTGATCGCGCCCGACAGCACCATCTCGACAATGTCCACTGTCGGTTTGTCCGTAACCCTCAGACCCTGCACGAAATCAGACTTTATCTCGAGCTTTTTCAGCATGTTGGCGATCTGCGGTCCGCCCCCATGGACGACAATCGGGTTCACTCCGGACAGCTTCAGATAGACAATATCCTTGGCGAACGCGTCGGCCAACGCTTGGTCGCCCATGGCATTGCCGCCGAATTTGATAACCACCGTCTGCTCGTCATAGCGGATCAGATGCGGCAGCGCTTCCGCCAGAATACGGGCCTGCAGGTGGGGTGAGGGCGCGCCCTCGTCGCGCGCTGGGCGGGCCGGCGCGGCCTGATGCGGCTTCTTCGCGGGGACGTCGGCGGGTTTTTGAGGCATCGGCGCATCTCGGCAATGGAACAGGAATTGTCGCCGTTATAGCGGCCGTCAGGCCCCCGACAACGAAATTTCTGCGCAATTGCCTGTCAAAGACCGTGGGTAAGCCCTTGCACGGCTGCAATTACCACCAGTTTCCACCCCGCTATATCGTGCACCGGCGGCAGGGTTGCGGTAATCAATCGCAACTCTCGAGGGATTCGCCCCAGGACACCTATGGCCCGCCAAGCAACTCAGACCGTCGCGCCGCCAGCCGACACGCCCGTCGCCGCCCGGTCGCCGTACCTCGACGCCAGCCTCGACAGGGCCCATAAACTTGCGGTCAGCCAGCATCATGCCGGCGTCACCTCAGAGCATCTGCTGTTCACCCTGACCGAGGATCCGGAAGCGCTGGGTGTACTCGGCGCCAGCACGATCAGTATCGAACGCCTCCGTGCCGACATCACGACGCACCTGTCGCAACTCCCGCACGAGACGGCGGCTGGCAAGCCGGTGCTCCCAACCGCCGACCTGCTCAAAGTCTTGAAGCTGGCCGCCATGGCCGCGCAGCAATCCTCGCGGCGTCAGATCGACGGCGCGATTGTGCTGGCCGCCATCATCGGCGACGCAACCACACCGTCGGCCGGCCTGCTGCGCGCCCACGGCTTGACGTTCGGCGAAGTCATCCGCGTGCTCCAAAAAGGCAGCGCGGTGCCGCCCCCGCAGGCGTCTAGTCAAGCGCCGCCAGTCTCTCTGCCGCCGGTCTCGGTGCCAGAGCCGGCTAAACCCGCGCACCAACAGTCATCGGTCGAAACAGCACCGGGCGCGCCGCCGCGTCGCGACAACTCCTCGACGGATGAAATCCTGGCGTCCGTGCGTGCGCGCCTGCAAGAGGCGGCACCGCCTGTCGTAATACGTCGCCCAGAATCCACAACGCCATCCACAACGCCATCCACAACGCCGCCCGCTACAGTGGAAGCCGCCAAACCGCCAGCGAGCCCTGGCGTGGCAGCAGCGTTGCTGCCTCCGGTGCCGCCGGTTTCAGAGCAGCCGCCCAGCCTGCCAATTGCTGCCGCCGCCCCGCCGCCAGCGGCCGCCGAACCATCCCATCAGCCGGAGCCGCAGCGCGCACCACCGCCGATGCCGCCCCAATTGCCCGCACATGGGACGGCGCTCGCTGCGCCCCCTGTTGCGCCTATTGCTGCCACCGGACCCCGCACACCCGACGATTTATTGCCAGCCAAACCGACTGCGGCGCTCAAGCAAGCACTGCCCCCGCCGATCCCACCCAACGTCCCTTCGGTGCAGCATCGCATGCCGCCTCCCCTCATGCCCTTGGCTGCGTCGCTACCGCCGAACGTAACGGCTGCCTTACAGCCCAAGCCGTTGGCATCCCCGTCATCATCAAACGTAAACGCGGCGCGCCAGCAGAACCCTCCGCCCATCCCGCCCGTCACCGTCGACATGCGCGCGCTCGTCAACGCCATGCCAAAGGTTTTGCGCAACGGCCAGACAGACATCATCGAAATCACCGTGCCGCGCCGCGCGCTCGAAATCCCCTTCGCACCCGGCCATCGCTGGCCACCGTTGCGTGTCGCCACGTTGCGATTGAAGGCCGCCGGCGATCGCGCCTACGTCGAGATGGCCAGCCCGGAAACACTGTGGATCGGCCCACCTCGTGCCCACCAGGGCGCCGACGATGCCACCTGGCGCTGGCGCGTGTCGCCATGCCAGAACGGCCGCTTGAAACTCACCCTGTCCGGCGCCACGCGGATCGTCGGCAGCGAGGGGATCAGCCCCGAAATTCCCTTCGGCGAAGAAACCATCGAGATCGACATCACCCGCCGCCGCAGCCGCCGCGGTCTGGTCGGCGTGCTGCTGTTTGGCAATCTGATCGCCGTCGGCATTCTCGCCATGATCATGAGCGGCCGCGCCGCCGAGATCGTCCGCGGCGCCTGGTCCGGCATCCGCAGCCTTTGGGGCGGCTAGTGTTCTGGCACATTCAATAGAGTCCCATTTTCCTCATCCCGGTCTTCGCCAGGGCGACGAGTGGAGAGGGTATCAAATGCATGTGTCGCAACATTGGTACTCTCCGCCGCGACGCGCTCACGCCTCAACCTGTTCATTGGCGGCCGGATCTCTTTCATGAGCTGGACCGGCCACATCCTGTTCGGCGTCCTCGCCGCAACCATCCTTAAAAAACGCCAGGCCGGCGAGACGGTCTGATAGCGTCGAGCGAAACGAATGACCGTCATGTAGGTTGGGTCAAACATTTCAGCGCGACCCAGCATTTAGGACGGTGCGAGCGCGACGCGGCACGTTGTGAATGGCGCGCGAAGTCCTGAGCCTTAGACCGGTGCGTCTTTCGCGAGCAGCCCCTCGGCCTTCAGCTCTTCCCACAGCTCGTCAGGAATACGTTTGGTGCGGCTCGCCACGTTGCAGCGGACTTCGCGTGCACTCACCGCACCGAACAAAGTCGCGGCCACAGCAGGATGCCGGCCGGGAAACTGCAACGCGGCCTCCTGCAGCTTTACGCCGTGCGCTTGGCAGATATCGCCAATCCGTGCCGCCCGGGCGATCAGTTCGGGCGGCGCCGCTTTGTAGTTATAGGTCGCCCCGCCGGCCAGCAGACCCGAGTTGAACACGCCAGCCGCCAGCACGTGCGTGCCGCGCTTGAGACACAGCGGCAACAACGTCTCCAGCGGGCCTTGTTCCAGCAGCGTATAACGGCCAGCCAGCAGCACAAAATCCAACTCAAGCGCCCCAACGAGTTCGGCCGTCGTCTCCGTCACATTCATCCCCGTGCCAACCGCCCTGATTACGCCGCCCGCGCGAAGCTCATCAAACGCCTTTAATCCACCATCGCGCAGCACCCTCACATGCGCCGCCGAGACCTCCGCTGACCCATGCGTGACCGGGTCGATATCATGCACCAGCAGAATATCGATCCGATCCAGGCCAAGCCGCTCCAGCGAGTGCTCGACAGAGCGCAGAATGCCGTCACGGCTGTAGTCGTAAACAACCTCCCGCGCAGGCGTGTCGAAATAGTGCGTATGTCCGCTCATCGCCGCCGGCGGCACACGCTTCAGAATGCGCCCAACCTTGGTCGACAGCACATAGTCGTCCCGCGGCCGTCCGCGCAGAAACCGGTTGAGCCGCGTCTCCGCCAACCCTCGCCCATAGTAGGGCGCCGTATCGAACAAGCGGATGCCGCAGGTCCACGCCGCCTCCAGCGTCGTATCCGCGTCAGCCTCGGGTACGGCATGATAGATATTGCCCAGCGGCGCCGTCCCGAGCCCCAGCTTTGACAGCAGAAAGGGCGCTGCGTTGCGCGCAGTGATCGAGCTGCGCGGCACCTCTGTGATGTTTTTCATAGCTGTCTCCGGCGAACCTTCGCGTCGCGGATTTCGGCAAGCACGGCGTCGGTATGCTCACCGGGCTTCGGCAGCCCCTGCCGCACGCCGAAGCGGCGGCCATCCATCTCCAGCGGTAATCCCGGCGTTGGTGCAACGCGGCCATCCGCCAGCGTCAGCGCCAGCAACCCACCCGACTGCACCAGGTGCGGATCGTCGAACAGGTCTTCCGGCTTAGCGATTGGCGCATAGGGCAAACCCAGCCGCGCAACCTTGTCTTCGAGCGCCGCCAGCGTCATCGGCGCTAACACCTCGGCCAAGGCTGGAATGAGCCAGTCCCGGCTATCGCGCCGGTTGTTGTTGGTCGCCAGCCGCGGATCAGTGCCAAGCTCGGCCAAGCCGAAGCCTTCACAGAAACTCCGCCACTGTGTGTCAGTCACCACGCCAACGAACAGCTGGCCGTCACTGCATTTGAAGATGTCATAGACGCCCCACGCCGGCTGCCGCACGCTCATCGGCGGCACCGGTTGGCCGGTCATACTCGTCTGCATCATGTGTTGCGCCATCAGCATGGTACACGTCTCATAGAGACCACACGCAACGCGCTGGCCCTGCCCCGAGCGCCCTCGCGCGTGCAACGCCGCTTGAATTGCGATCACTGCGAACATCCCGCTCATGATGTCGATCACCGATGAGCCCGCTCGCAACGGCCGGCCCGGCGGTCCCGTCATGTACGCGAGACCCGCCATCATCTGCACCACCTCGTCGAGCGCCGCACGTTGCTCATAAGGCCCCGACAGAAAGCCCTTCACCGACGCATAGATCAGCCGCGGATTGATCTCGATCAGCGCATCCGCCCCAAATCCGAGCGCGTCCATCGCGCCAGGCCGGAAGTTCTCGATCACCACGTCGGCCGTGCGGACCAGCGCAGTCACGTCCGCGCGCCCGTCCGCACTCTTGAGGTCCAGCATCACGCTGCGCTTGTTGCGGTTCATCACCGCGAAGAAGCCGATCCCCGCACCTGTTAACAGCCGCGTTTTATCGCCATGCGGCGTCGGCTCGATCTTGATGACGTCGGCACCCAGATCGGCCAAGATCAATCCCGCCGACGGCCCGGCCACCATGTGGGTGAATTCCAGAACCCGGATGCCTGCGAGTGGAAGCGGCGCTGCTGTCATGGGTCTCGCCTGAAAGAGAACTGGTCAGCTATCCGACCCGAGTTTATCGTCCCCGGCAAGCGCACCCCGTGCCGGTCACCCCTGAGGTTTCGTCATGCCCGCAACTGCCAGAAAGCCATATGTCACCATCGTCGAAGTGGGACTGCGCGACGGGCTGCAGATCCTCAAATCCATGCTTCCGACGCACCTCAAGAAGCGTTGGATCAACGAAGCCGCCGCCGCCGGTATCCGCGAAATCGAGGTCTGCTCGTTTGTCCCGGCTAATGTCGTGCCCGGCATGGCCGATGCCGACGAGATCGTGCGGCACGCGCGCACCATTGCCGGCCTGACGGTGATCGCGCTGGCGCCCAACGTCAAAGGCGCCGAGGCCGTCATGGCCGCCGGCGCCCACAAAGTCTCGATGCCCATCTCCGTCAGCGTCGCCCACAACCTCGCCAACATTCGCAAAACGCACGAGCAATCCATCGACGAACTGCGCCGCATCGCGGATATGCGCGACAGCCAGCCGGCAGGGAACCGACCAAAGATCGAGATCGGCCTCTCAACAGCCTTCGGCTGCTCGATCGCCGGCGCCGTGCCCGATGCCGATGTCTTGAAACTGGCCGAAAAATGCCTCGCCGCCGGTGCCGACCACGTCACGCCGTGCGACACCATCGGCATCGGCAATCCTGTCCAGGTCAAACGCCTCTACGCCGCGCTGTTCAAAGCCGTTGGCAAAGACAAAGTCGGCGGGTCTCACTTCCATGATACGCGCGGCCAGGGCATCGCCAACGCGCTAGCCGCCCTCGACGCCGGCGTCACCAGTTTCGACACATCGTTGGCCGGCCTCGGCGGCTGCCCGTTCGCACCCGGTGCGTCTGGCAATGTCTGCACCGAAGATCTCGTCTGGATTCTGGAAGAAATGGGGCTCTCGACCGGCATCGATCTCACCAAGCTCCTCGCCATTCGCCACGTTCTCGTCGAAGGCCTGCCCAACGAAAAGCTCTCCGGCCACCTCGCCGAAGCCGGCCTCGCCCGCACCCAATCCGGCGGCAAAGTCGCAACTGCGCGGTAGGACAAAGCCCGTGAGTTTCTATAGCAAGTCAGGCCGAATTTCGAACAACCGCCATGCGCTGTGTTGCAAACAAGAACTCTCGCCTTTGCATTAGGAAAGCGGTAATTTGACTCGCGTAACGTGACGCTTGACGGTGACGTCTGTCACGTGACAGATGCTGCGTCATGCTAGACAGTCGTCGGATCAAACACGCGGCGTTGCGGCGCTATGCGAAGCGTGGCGACGCCAGCAAAATCAACCCGAAATGGGTTCCGAAAGTAAGCCGCATCTTGGCGGCACTACATGCAGCGGCGTCGCCCCAGGATCTCAACATGCCCGGGTTCGACTTTCACGAGCTCAGCGGGCCTCGAATGGGTACTTTCGCTGTCTTGGTTACAAGGAACTGGCGCATCACCTACCGATGGGACGACGCAGGCCCCTACGACGTAAACTTGGAGGATTACCATGGCCGATGATCAGGAAGAGCTGGGTTTCCCACCTCCACATCCTGGTGCTTATCTTCGGGAGGACATTCTGCCAGCCTTAAAGATGACCATTACCGACTTGGCGGATCATCTGAAGGTCGCGCGCCCCACACTGTCCGATCTTCTGCATGAGAAGAAGGCCGTATCCCTGGAGATGGCCCAAAAGCTTGGGAAGGCGTTCGGCAATGGCGCTAGGTTTTGGTTGGCGCTCCAGCTTCAATACGACTTGTGGCACGCTGGGAAGCATGTTGCAAAAGACGTCAAAACAATTGCATGGCGTAAACGCCGCGCGGCTTAGTGGGCTTCCGGGAAAAGTTGTGTAGCGGTTTCCCCAAAGAAGCACGACCAAACAACGATCGAGGGTCGTTCCTCGATGTCGTCATGAGCGGAACGACCCTAGCGTCGGCGGTACGCTGTGCCGTGGCAAGAATGCCATCCGCGCTCAGTCTCGAATGCCGGGGGGCCGAGTTTGCCATTGCGTCTTGCGGGGCGCTTTCAGATGATGGTCCGGGAAGGCAGCCTCCACTGCCAGCGGACTTCGCCCGTCATGAGCGGCGTCACCAGCGCGTGATTTGCTAACACTTTGCGAATAGGCTCCTGATAGCTGTATCAGGACACATCATCCAGGGGACATGCCCATGAAGACGCCCATCACAGGCACACTCGTAGCCCTCGCTTTGGCAACAATCACCGCCGCTGGATCAGCTGGCGCGCAGGAACTCCGCGAACTCGGCAATCAGGGCAACCGCAACGGCGTGTCCAGTTTCGGCGGCTACTACGAAACGTTTGGCGGCTACGGCGGCAACAATACCTACAGCGGTTATCAGCGCTACAACGGCAGTTATGCGCCGACCACCGGCATCTTCTCCATTCCCCTGCAGGGCCCCTCGCAGACCGGCGCGGAACCGTGCAGCTATCTAAAGGCCGCGCCGAACAGACCGGCACCAAGGTCTGGCGCGCACGCTATCAAGCCTGCAAACGCGGCGGCTAAATCAGCGTGACGCCACGCGAGCGCCAGAGCGCGGCGGCTTGAAGCCTGCCGCCACGGCCTCGTTCTCGTCGCAGAACCAGCGCTCACCCCGTTCGGTCCGGATGTTTGCGCGCCCATAGTCTGGCGCCCACGGCATCAGAGTACGTCCGTCGCGAACCTGACACTTGCCCTTTGACCGGACAGCCATTCGGCGCCGTTGCCTTGGCGGTGTCCCACAGTTTAGACCTGAAGTCGGCGGGCCGCACCACTTCCCCCGACCAGACGCCCGCACCGGACTTGCGCGCCTCCTGCTCTTGCGGGCCATAGCCGCCAAAGAAGGTAGCAGCCGAAAACACGTGGCCGTCTTTCACCAAGTCGCTCGCCACATCGC
Source organism: uncultured Alphaproteobacteria bacterium (assembly GCA_963847145.1). GTDB lineage: Bacteria > Pseudomonadota > Alphaproteobacteria > Rhizobiales > Hyphomicrobiaceae > JABFRJ01. The sequence continues at coordinate 1,292,965 of CAWJYN010000003.1, read as the reverse complement.
GGCCTTCAACCGTGCAGTTGGCCGCAATTCGTCCCATCGCATCCGGCCCACCCTGCGTCACACAGCGGAAGGTCTTGGCCCGCGCCAGCCGCTCCAGCGCCTGCAGCGCCACCTCACCGCATTTCCAAGTCTGCTTGGTCGCGCGCGTGCAGGTCTGCTGCCGGTCCGGGGCCTCAATGCCTGCCAGATGCAGCAAACGGCCCTGCAGCCGGATCATCTCGCCAGACAGCACCGTCGCGCGGCCTTCCAGCACATTGGCGACGCCAGTGACCGCCGCCGGGCCCTGCGTTGGAATCACCGCCGCCGTCAGCCCTGGCAACGCCTGCCCCCAGGCCAACCAGCCGAGCACCAGCACCACCGATCCGACGCCGGCCATGGGCAGCAGATTGGCCGGCAACGCCAAGCCTTTGAGCGCCGGCAGCGAAGCCGATCCGGTGAAAAATCGCGCCAGCGCCAGCGGCGCCACTGCCGCCAGCAGCACCGCGCCGATCAGCAACGGCACCAGCGCATCCCGGTCAGCACCCGCTGTCGAGATCCAACGATAGGCCCCCGACGCCAGCGCCGCCGCCCCACACAGCGTCACCGGCAGCGATATGGCCGGCTGCGCAATCGTGTTGCGCCACGCCGCCACCGACGCCCGCCAGCCGGTGCCAGCCACCTGCGCCACGCCCTGCACAGCAGCATCGCCCGCAGCCTTGGCTTGCACCGCCGCAACCCGGCCGATTTCTTCAATCTTGGCCTTGCGCTGATTCCGGCGCAATTTGATCGTGGTCCGCACATAGGTGTGCCAGTCGAACCCGTCTGACTTCTTGCGGCGAAAAAACATCACTCCTGTCCCCGTCTGCGCATCGCGCGGCATTGGTCGCTGTGCGGCGAAAACATGGCGACGATGCGACACGGCGCATCTAGCCCAATTGTGATACTATCGGGGTTGCGAAAAAACGTCATCGTTGCGCCGCAGCACTTTGCGCACTGTCCACCGCAAAGCTACACACCCGGCACCGCTTTACGCGCGGATGCGGAGGCTTTTCCCCGGAACATCGTCATGAACGACACGATAGCTCAAGACACACCTGTGGCCGCGCCGCACCACGAGCAGGAAACGTCGAAGCACGTCTGCGCAGTGTCTGGCCTGCCAACCCGCAAGCGCGACCTGGTGCCACTGGACGCCGTCCGCCCAAGCCTCGCCGACCACATCCGCAAGGATCACCCAACCCTGCCGGGCGAGTCATTGATCAGCACGATCACCTTGGCGCGCTATCGCATGCAATACGTCGAAGAGCTGCTCGAAAACGAGCACGGCGAATTTACCGAACTCGAACGGCAAGTCGCCGAAAGCATCGCCAACCACGACACCATCGCCGAAAACGTCGAAGACGACTTCCAGGAAGATCGCACTTTCGGCCAGCGCCTCTCAGATCACCTGGCAACCTTCGGCGGCAGCTGGGCCTTCCTGATCGCCTTCGCGGGTGTCCTCTTTATTTGGATCGCCATCAATCTTGCGGTGGGCGACAAGCGAGCCTTCGACACCTACCCATTTATCCTGCTCAATTTGATCCTATCCTGCCTCGCCGCCATCCAGGCCCCAATCATCATGATGAGCCAGAAGCGCCAGGAAGCAAAAGATCGCCTGCGCGCGCTGAACGACTACCGCGTCAACCTCAAAGCCGAGCTCGAAATCCGCCACCTGCACGAAAAGCTCGACCACCTCATTTCCAAGCAATGGCAACGCCTCGCCGAGATCCAACGCATGCAACTCGAAATCATGCAGGAAAAGCGCTTGAAGAAGTGAGACGAAAGTGGCTCAGCGGCGCACCCCAAGGTAACCGCTACAGCACGGCACGCGAAGCTCTGTCGGCAAATTCGTCTTGGTCCGGTCTGACAGTCAACCGTCATTAGTGTCAGCCACGTCACGTGAGCGATTGAACCGAAGCGAGCAGATCACGCGTGATATTACCAGCATCAGCTCCGTTTGCGCCGGCGAGGCACCATCTCGGCGCCCTGCGCAACGCGACCAAACTCGAACTCGCACCGATGACACCGCAGGCCGCAGGCGTGCTCGGTCCGGCGATCGCAGCCATCGGGCCATGGGCGCACTACGGCTTTTCGCCGGCCCGGCTGACAGAGCAGCTGGCGGCAACGAGCGATGGCGCCGTCCGCTATCAGGTACTCGCCAACGCGGCGATTGCAGGCGCCGTGCTGATCCGGTCGCCCTGGTTGGCCGGCCCCTATCTGCAGATGCTGGCTCTGCTGCCGCCGCTCCAGGGGCAGGGCGCGGGCACCGCCATTCTCGATTGGTACGAGCACACCGCCCGGGCCGCCGCCGCCCGCAATGTCTGGCTCTGTGTGACCGGCGTCAATGTCCACGCCCAGCGGCTCTACCAGCGGCAAGGCTATCAGCTGGCCGGTACTCTCGGGGGTCTTATGCGCGATGGCGACGATGAACTGCTGATGCGCAAACACCTGTGACTGGCGCGCCAAAAGCAGGCGCGTCCTTCAGGGCGGAAAAGGACGCGGTTCAGCGTCCGTCATCCACCTCCTGAGGCGACGCTCGCGCATCCGGCCTCGCTCCCGGGCGTCCGCCCGATGGCCCTTCACGTTGACGCGTCCGGCACTGCCTGCCACACCGCGTGCTCACCTATTCCGCGAGACTGTCATGCGTACAATTGACGTCGATATCTTGATCGTGCCGGGCTGGACCAATTCGGGTCCCGACCACTGGCAGACGCGGTGGCAGTCACGCCTGACGACGGCGCGTCGTGTCGAACAGGCGGACTGGCAGCGGCCAGACAAAAAACTCTGGACGTCCGAGGTTTTGCGGGCCGTAGCCGCCTGCACGAAGCCGGTGGTGTTGGTGGCGCATTCGTGCGGTGTGCCGACGGTGGTCCATGCGGCGGCCAAGCTCCACGATGACCGGGTCGTGGGTGCGTTTCTGGTGGCGCCACCGTCGGAGGCAGGGATGGCGGCAATCCCCGACATAGACCTGTCGTTCGTCCCCTTCCCACGCGACCCGTTGCCGTTTCCGTCGCTACTGGTGGCCAGCCGCAATGATGATGTCTGCCCCTATGATCAGGCCGGCGACATGGCGCTGGCTTGGGGATCGACACTGGTCGATGCCGGCGACGTGGGGCATCTCAATTCGGCCTCCGGCCATGGCCCGTGGCCCGAGGGCGCCATGCGGTTCGGATGGTTCCTCAAACAGCTGGGCAAGGTGCAGGCGCGCTGAACCAGCAGGGCCAACTGCCCAGCCTAGCTTGCCAGCCTAGCTTGCCAGCCTAGCTTGCCAGCCTCGTTTGCCAGCAGCTTTCGAGCACCCTTTTGGTCGCTTCCGCGTTAACTAAGTCCATGGAAGGCGCGTGCCCTCCCACCTGCAACCCTTGTAGGGAGCCCCGTCGTAAAGGTTAACCAAGGCCGAAGTCAGAGGCCACCGCGCGCTGCGCTGTGGGATCGGCAGACGGGAGTTCGCGTATGAACTATTTTATGAAAGCCCTCACTCAAGGTTTGACGATCGCCGCCGTAGGGACGATCAGCCTGGCCCCGGCACATGCAGCCGACAACTGGGCCATGCAAATCATCGAAGATGCCAAGTCGGCCGAAAAACAGGTCGCCCGCGCGAGCGTGCGCGTCGCCTCTCTTGGCGCCACCGACGTGGACGTATCGGCCAGTCCGCAGCGCGCTAAAGTCAGCCCGCCGTCGACCGCCCAGGAAGACCGGCCACAAACGCGCCGCACCCGCACCGCCAGCCTGGGCACCACCAAGTCCGACGCTGATCCCGTCGAGCGTCCACGCCGCAGCCTGTCGGGCGGCTCCGTAAACTGGACCGCTGACCGCGGCTGCTTGAACGGCACTCTGCGCAATGTGATCGCGTCACTGGCCTCCAACTTCGGTCCGGTGACCGTCAACTCGACCTGCCGCAGCAAGTCGCATAACGCGCGCGTCGGCGGCGCACCGCGGTCACTCCATCTTGGCGGCGATGCGGCCGACTTCCGCATCCACTCCAACATTTCCGCGGCCTATGCGTCGCTGCGCAGCAATGGCAGTGTGGGTGGCCTCAAGCACTACGGTGGCGGCCTCTTCCACATCGATACCGGCGACCGCCGCAGCTGGTAAGACACCTTACTCAAAGCGTTCCGTTTGTCTGCGCCGCCGGGTCTCAAAGCCCGGCGGTTCTGCGTTAAGCTTACCGATCGGTAAATCGTGCTGTGTCGGTCGCCGTGTGATTGGTCCGCCAAGACGTGTTCTGAAGAATTCTATTGCGGCGCAGCGCTGGCTGCCGACGAGCCCAGCTCGGGCCCCGGCGCGCCGCCTCGTTCGAGGCCAATCCAATGATCAGTTTGATGTCCACTGCAGTCCCGCGCTTTGCCAGCGGGTGGGCAATCGCGGCGCTTCTCGTCGCCGCAACCCCGGGTCAAGTCCAGGCGCAAGACGGCGCGTGGATCAATCAGATCATCGCCGCCTCGAAGGCAGCATCACCACCCGCCGCTGACGGCACCAGCGAACGCACCAGCCGCGCCGGACGTATCAAGCGCCCTCGCCCGCAGCCCGCAACAGCCAATGCCGCGCCCACCGATCCCGCCCTAGCCAGCCTGACCGGCAGCGGCATCACCTGGCAGGCGGCATCCAGTTGCGTCCCCGGCGCCTTACGCGGCGTCCTGTCCGATCTGGTCGGCACCTTCGGTCCGGTCATCGTGACGTCGACCTGCCGTGGCCGCACTCAGAACCGGACGGCTGGCGGCGCTGGCCAGAGCTATCACCTCACCGGCGAGGCGGTCGACTTCCGCGTTCGCGGCGGCAGCACGGGCGCCGTCTATGCCTACCTTGCCTCCAACGGCAGCGTCGGCGGCCTCAAGCACTACGGCGGCGGCCTGTTCCACATCGACACTGGCCCCCGCCGCAGTTGGTAGGGTGCCGCTCGGCCAACCGCCGAAATCCGATCATGCTCTTGCCGTCATGTCTGTGATAGTCTGCTCCCAGAACGCATCATGAGCGCTGGGAGCGCCCGCATGACACGCATGGATTTGGCCAAGCCGTGGAGACAGTGGGCAGCACAGCTGCTGGCCGCTTTCGTCGCTGTGCTGTTGGCAACCGCCGGCAGTCCTGCGCCGCTCGCCAGCGAGCGCGACCTGCGCATTGGCCTGATGGCCGAGCCGACCACCCTTGATCCGCACTTCCACAACTTCACGCCCAACGACAGCGCGCTGTCTCACATCTACGAGCGCCTCATCCAGGTCAACCACAAGGGCGAGCTGGCCCCCGGCCTCGCCGAAAGTTGGACCCGCGCCGAAGACCTCACTTGGGTCTTCAAACTGCGCGCCGGCGTCTTGTGGCACGACGGCCGCCCCTTCACCGCCGACGATGTCGTCTTCAGCTTCGCGCGCGCAGCCGACGTGCCCGGCAGCCCGTCCAGCTTTGCCTCCGCCGTCAAAGGCAAGACCATCCGCAAGGTCGATGACCTAACCGTCGAAATCACCACACCAGCCGCCGACCCGCTCATGCTGCATCAGGTCGCGCGCCTCATGCTGGTGCCGCGCGCCAAAACCCGCACCATCAAGACCGAAGACTTCAACGCCGGCCCCGCAGCCATCGGCACCGGCCCCTTCAAACTGCTCGAATTCACTCCGGGAACGCAGCTTGTGCTGGTCCGCAACGACGCCTACTGGGGTGAGAAATCCCCCTGGCAACGGGTCTTTCTGCAACCCATCACCGACGGCGTCCAGCGCGTCGCCGCCCTCGCTGCCGGCGACGTCGATGTGATCGAGGACGTGCCCACCGCCGACATCGCCCGTCTCAAGGCCGATCCGAAGACCGAGCTCGTGCAAGCCGTCACACAGCGCGTCATCTATCTGCACCTCGACCAGTTCCGCGAAACGACACCCCACATCACCGCCCGCGATGGCGCAGCAATTCCCAATCCCCTGCGCGACAAACGCGTGCGCCTCGCGCTCTCCAAAGCCATCAACCGCGACGCCATCGTTGCCCGCGTCATGGGCGGCGCCGCCATCCCCGCCAGCCAGTTCCTCGCCGACGGCTTCAGCGGCACCGCATCCGCCTTGAAGCCGACCGCCTACGATCCCGAAGGCGCCAAGAAGCTGCTCGCCGAGGCAGCTCTTGCGCAAGGCTTCAAGCTCACCCTGCATGGCACCATCGGCCGCTACACCAACGACGTCCGCATCGCCGAGGCCATCGCCCAGATGTTCCAGCGCATCGGCATCGAGACCACACTCGTCTCGCTGCCCGCCGCCGAATTTTTCGCCCGTGCCTCATCCGGCGACAAAGGCCGGCCCGAGTTCTCCATCATTCTCGCCGGCCGCAGCACCGACACCGGCGAAGTCTCCGATAGCCTCAATGCCCTCGTCCGCACCAACAACCCCGCCACCGGCGCCGGTGCCGCCAACCGCGGCCGCTTCTCCAACGCCGACGTCGATATCCTCATCGAGGCCGCCCAAGCCACCATGGAACCCAAGGCCCGTGCCGAACTGCTCGGCCAGGCCAGCGTGCTCGCCATCGCCGAAGGCGCCATCATCCCCATCCACCACCCCGTCCGCACCTGGGCCCTGCGCAAAGGCCTCACCTACCAAGCCCGCTCCGACGAATACACCCTCGCCACCGGCATCGCCGGCAAATAAGTAAGGCATCGTCGGCAAGTGAAAGCGGCATCGCCGGCAAATAGGTGAGGCATCGCCGGCAAGTGAAAGCAACAGGGTCAGACCCATGGGTCTGACCCCCCGCCCAATTTTCGTCATACCGGCGAAGGCCGGTACCCACGACAAAGCGGTGAATGTTCGCTGTAGGTTGGGTCAAGCTTCGGCATCGCACTGCCGGCGCGCGACCCAACGTTGCGCCGCACCCGCCTCATGCACCATCCAAGCCTCATGAACCATCCAATGTACGTCGCGCCACCAGCGCCGCAGCCCCAGGGAAACCCAAAATTATTTCTCAAAATGATCACGCCTCACGCGCCACCAACACGCCAACCGCGCGAATCCATCAGCCCAATGTTCTCCTCACGTTCACGCCAAAACAGCACCCACCCGCTCTCGCCTAAACCCAACCGCCCAAAATCCGCGGCGTCCGGCCACCCGGCCCCGCACGCATATCCTTAACGCCCCCTAGGTAATCACCCAGCAATTCCCCCATCACCCTCATGTGCTAGAGTTCTGCTACAGTCCGAAAACTGGGAGATGCGCCGTTCCTTGCTCCCTCTTCACCCCTCCCCTGCCCTCAGCTCCGCCTGCGCCACCACCCCATACGCCACCGTCGATGCCACCAGCGCTGCGATGTACGGCGCCGTCCAGTCCAGCGCGAACCGCCCGAGCCCCCACACCACCCCGCCCGTCAAAATCGCGGCCATCGCACTGCGCGCACCCCCGAACGGCGTGAACAATCCGAATGCCGCCGCCACCAGCACCCCCGCACTGCCGAACGCCGACGCGATCTCCACCAAGTCCTTCATCCGCTCCGAAGTCAGCGCCAGCACCAGCGCCACCCCGCTCAACGCCAGCACCGTCAGCCGCACCGACCTGAGCCGCCCTGCCGGCGTCATCTCCGGCCGCAACCGCGTGACGATGTTGTGCGACACCTGCGCTGCCGGCGCATGCAGTGCCGAATGCACCGTCGACAAAATCGCCGACACCAGCGCCCCCGAAAACAGCACATAACCCCACGCCGGCAACGCCAGTTGCGCCAGCGCCGGCACCACCTGCTCCGGACTTGCCAACGTTTCCTTCAACGCCGGCTGGCTCCGCGCCAGGTGCGCTGCCGCCAACCCCAGAAAGATCGGAATGAACCCCATCGCCAGATACATCAGCCCGCCGGCCACCGTGCCCAACCGCGCCACCTCCGCCGACCGCGCGCCGAGATACCGCGAGATCAACTCCACCGCGACCACCGACCCGCCAATCGCCACCACGATCTGCTCGATCCGCTTCAGCGAACTCTCTTCCGATCCACCCCACAGCGACAATCGCTCCGGCCCGTTCGCCTCCAGCACCGCCCCCACGCCGCCGCTCAGGTTCGCCAGCGCCACCGCCAGCACGATCAATCCGATGATCACCACCGTGCCCTGCACAAAATCCGTCACCGCATCCGCCAGCAACCCGCCAACCGCCGAGTACGCCGCCACCAGCACCGCCGCCAACAGGATCATCGTTGTCAGGCTTTGGCCCGAGCCCACCGCCAGCACCGTGCCGAACGCCCGGATCTGCGCCGCCGCCCAGAAGATCGATCCCGGCAGCAGAATAAGCACCACCAGCACTTCCACCTGCCGCGAGAACCGCTGCCGGAACAGATCCGCAAACGTCGTCAGCCCGCGCCGCCACAGCGCGCCTGCCATCACCAGCCCGGAGAAAATCAACGCCGCCGCATAGGCGAACGGATCGACCGCCGCGCCCGCCAATCCCTTCTCATAAACTTCGCCCGACGTGGCCACGATCGCCTCCGCCCCAAACCACGTCGCAAACACCGAAAACGCCACCAGCACCGGCCCCAGCGAGCGCCCGGCGAGAATGTAATCCGCCTCGCTCGCCACCCGCCGCGACACCCACACCCCGATTGCAAACTGCATCAGGACATACGCAAACATCCCCACCACAAGCATCGCAGTCCCCCCCGAGCCACCCAAACGCACCAACCAATACGCCCCAACTCCAGTCCAATTCAATTCTCGGCCCGTGGCCTCTACACACCGATCTCTCTGTCTCAATGGCGCGCGGCATCCGCCGGTCCAGCGCGCGATCTCGCCACACCCCGCACCCCGCTGCCTTCCAATGCGGCCAAACCCTGCACCCCACCCCGACAAACACAACGGGCGCCCGGAACACCCGGACGCCCGCCAGAATTTCACAAGCGCGTCGATTGATTACCGCTTTGGCAGATAGATCCGCTGGCACGGATAGATCAGGTTGGCATCCGCGATGACGCGGCGGTTGGTCTTATAAATCCGCGCGTACTGGTCGGCGTCGTTGTAGAACCGGTCGGCCACCCTCGACAGTGTGTCGCCGCGCTTGACTGTGTACCAACCCGGCAGCGAGATCGCCTGCCCGGCTGCCTTGCACGAGCGATCACGCGCACGGCGCTCACCGGCCGCGCTCGCAACCTTGGTGCCACCACCCCGAGCCACTTTGTCGCCACCCGTTGCCGGACCGGTCCCGCTCGTTGCCGGCTTGTCACCACTCGACGGTGCTGCTGCCGCCGGTGGCTTCGTACCAGTCGGCGCGGCAGGGGCCACTGCCGCTGCCGCTGTCTTCACCGCCGCATCGGCACGGTTTACTGCCGCCTGCGCCTTGGCGCCTTCGGCAACCGCCTTCGCTTCCGCCACGCGCTTCTGCTCCGGCGTCACCGCCGCAATCACACTCGCCGCCGCAACCGCCAGCGCTGCCTGCGCGTCGGTGGCCTTCTTGGCTTCTGCCGTCACCTTGGTCTCGGCGGCTTTCTTAGCGTCGGCAAGCTTGCGTGCAGCATCCGCTGCGCGTTGTGCGTCGTCACCCTTCACACGTTCGGCGGCCAGCCTCTGCTCCGCAGCCCGCTTATCGTCAGCCGTCACCGCCGCCGCGATTTGCGCCCGCGCCTCTGCCGCCGACTTCAGGATCGCTGCTTTCGCAGTGTCCGCAACCGTCTTCGCGTCAGCCGCCGCCTTGGCGTCGGCAACGGCCTGCAGCGCCAGCGCCTGTGCACGCTTGGCATCAGCATCGGCCTTATCCTGCACCGCCTTCAGATCGGCGGTGCGCTTGGCGTCCAGCGCGGCTTTATCTGCCGCCGCCTTGTCAGCCACAACTTTGTCGGCAGCCGCCTTGTCCGCTGTTGCCTTCGCGTCAGCCACCCGCTTGGCATCCGCCGCCGCCTTGTCGGTCGCTGCCTTCTCCGCGCTGGCCTTGTCGGCAGCAGCCTTTGCGTCAGCCACCCGCTTGGCATCCGCCGCCGCTTTGTCAGCCGCCGACTTGTCCGCACCCGCCTTGTCGGCAGCAATCTTGTCGGCAGCGGCCTTGGCATCCGCTATCCGCTTGGTCTCGGCAGCAACCCTTTCCGCCGCCGCCTTGTCCACCGCCGCCTTGGCATCAGCCAAGCGCTTGGTCTCCGCCGCCGCCTTATCAGCCGCAATCTTGTCCGCGGCTGCTTTGTCTGCGGCTGCCTTGTCACTCGCAACCTTGTCGGCCGCCGCCTTGTCAGCCGCCGACTTGTCCGCCGCCGCCTTCGCATCGGCCAGGCGCTTGGTCTCGGCTGCGGCCTTCTCGGCGGCAACCTTGTCGTTGGCAGCCTTGGTTTCAGCCGCTGCCTTGTCGGCCGCCGCCTTGGCTTCGGCGAGGCGCAGCGCATCCGCACCCGCCTTATCGGCCGTTGCTTTATCACTTGCGGCCTTGCTGTCCGCCGCCAGCTTCTCAGCCGCCGCCTTGGCATCCGCAACCGCCTTGTCCGTCACCGCTTTGTCGGCAGCCGCCTTGTCGGCCGCCGCCTTCTCGGTCGCTGCCTTGGCATCCGCAAGCCGCTTGGCGTCCGCCACCGACTTGTCGGTGGCCGTCTTTTCCGCCGCCGCCTTGGCATCGGCCTGCTTCTTGGCGTCCTCGGCTTTCAGGGCGTCGGCGCGGCGCGTCTCAGCGAGCTTGCGCTCCTCATCGGTGCGCTTCTGATCCGCCGCTACTTTGGCGTCCGCCGCTGTCTTGTCGGTGGTCGCCTTGGCAGCCAGCTCGGCCGCCGCCTTTTCTGCTGCCGCCTTCTCTTCCGCGGCTTTCCTGGCCAATTCAGCGGCCGCCATGGTCGCTGCTGCACCCGCCGCCGCCGTCGCGGATGGCGAAGCTGGCGTCACCGAACCGGCAGGCTCGGTCAGCCGTTTCATCACGTCCTGGAACGACCGCGACGATTGCTCGATAAAGCCGGTCTCGGCTTGTGCCGTAACAGTTGGCGCCGCAGCAGGCGGTGCCGCTGGTGTGGTCGCTGGCGTCGGTGCGGGTGCTTTCGCTGCCGGAGCCGAGGGTGCCGGCACTGTGGGCGTTGGTGCCGTCGCCGACTTCGGCTGCGCCGGAGTTGTCGCCGCGGGTGCTGCCGGCGGCGTGGTCGGCACCGTTACCGGCGCCTGCGCCACCGACGGGGCTGGCGGCGTAGTTGCCTTGGGTGCTGCCGGCGCCACTGGCCCCGGGCCCTTTGGTGCTGTGGTTTCGCCGACGCCAGACATCCGCTCGACAACGCCTTGGAAGTCTTTGTGGGCGCCATCCGTCAACCGGAAGAACCAGTCGAACACGCCTTCTTCTGCTGCGGCTTTTGCCGCCGGCGCTGGCCCCGGCACGCTCGGACGCGGCGTCGCGCCACCCGTTGGACTGCCCGCTGGCGGCGTGCCTGTCGCCTGTGCCATTTGTACCGGCATCGGCATCATATCGGTCATGGTGCGCGGCGCCGGAGCGGCCTGCGCCACCGTACCAAACAGCGTCACCGAGCGGCCCTCATAGCCGGCCGGAATGCCGATCTGCAGATCATCGCCCGCCTGCATGCGGCCCGTCGCAATCGACCGGCTCGTCACACCGATGCGATGCACGCCCGCATCCATCCCACGATCGAGCGTCGCCGCCCATGTGCCCGTTTCCGAGGCCATCGCGCGGCCGGCAATTGTGCCATTCAACAGCAGCGTGATCGTGGCCCCCGGCGCCGCCCGGCCTTCGACCACGGGGCGCGCATCGGCATCAAACCCGAAGCGGGTGTACCGCGGCTGCGCGTCGGCGCTTTCGCCCAAACTGGCAAGCACCATCGTCCCGCCAGCCGCACCCGCCAGCGCCGTGCTCGACTTCAACCGCGATGGCAGCGTGGCGTCGGCGCCCAACCCACCTTTAGCCAGCGCCGGCGCCATCGAAGTAGCGATCGCGACCCCGAGGCCGGCACTCAAAACGTTAATCGTACGCGAACCAAGCATGAACAACCTGCCTCTGACCCTGCGCCCCCTGCTGTGTCCCGCGGACACTGGATCAGGGCAGCGCGCTTGACGCTCCAGACACTTGATCTGCCATGCAACGTCGCGTCGCCAGTTTGCGGAAAATACAGGATTTTCCGGCTGTTGATGCAACGCGTTGCGGCAGAACCGCATCGTGCTCATCTAACATAATCAGAACCCGAGGCGATCGCAAAGCCCGTACAGCCATCCAAAGCGCTCTCGACGCGTAAGTGGTTAATCGGTAGACAGGCGCAACCGGGCGCTGCGCGGCGCGTCCTCCCCCAAAATGTCCCTGATTTCGAGGCCCTCGATGGCAGACAGTTCTTCACGCCAATCTCTTCCACCGGTACCGCAGTCATTTTCAGCGCCGCCCGCTGTCCCCGCGCCTCGCCTTGCCAACATCTGCGTCTACTGCGGCTCCGGCGACGGCAAAGACCCCGCCTACATGAAAGCTGCCGACACGCTCGGCCGCGATCTCGCCGCCCGCGGCATCGGTCTCGTCTATGGCGGCGGCAGTCTCGGCCTGATGGGCCAGGTCGCGCGCGGCGTCCTCGCCGGCGGCGGCCGCGTCACTGGCATCATCCCGCACTTCCTTTCCAACAAAGAGAAGATGCTCAACGAAGTCCAGGAGCTGATCCTGGTCGATGACATGCATCAGCGCAAACGTTTGATGTTCGAGCGCTCCGATGCCTTCGTCGCGCTGCCCGGCGGCATTGGCACTCTCGAAGAACTCGTCGAACAGCTGACCTGGGCGCAGCTCGGCCAGCATAAAAAGCCGATCGTGCTCGCCAACATCGGCGGTTTCTGGCAGCCTTTCCTGAGCCTGCTCGGCCACATGCGCGACGAAGCTTTTATCCGCCAGGGCTTCCAGGTGAAATTCGTCGCCGTCGACACCGTCGAAGAGATCATCCCCGCCGCCCTTGCCGTCGCCAGCACCGACCCCGCCGACGCCGCCACCGTCAAAAAAATCCTCGCGCAGTTTTAATTGCCGGCGCGCCGGCGGCAAACCGTGCGAGCGTGGTGACGGTTTCAACGAGCGCAATCCGCCTCGGCTATTTGCGCGCCACCATAGACTTGCCGCACGATGGCGCATCTGGCCCATTTCACCGCGGCCGTAGGTTGGGTTAGACGCATTTCAGCGTCGTAACCCAACACCTCACGCCCCATATCCCGCCCCAGGCAGCGAACCGAACCAAACACATATTCGGAGCCCCCGATGTTTCCCCTCTCCAAACTCCTCTCCCACCTCATCCAGGTCGGCACCCTCACCGTCACCGATGCCACCGGCGGCACCCACATCTACGGCGGCACCCAGCCGGGCCCCGCCGTTTCCCTCAAACTCGCCAACCCCGCGCTCTACAAAACGCTCTTCTTCAACCCGGAACTCGCCGCCGGAGAAGGCTACATGGACGGCACCATCACCTTCCCTGGGTCGTCCCTCCGCGCCTTTCTGGAATTGGTCTCCCTCAACCAGAACCGCCCCACCGTCACCCCCAACGCGCTGCACAAGACCATCGGCATGGTCTCCCGCAAGCTGAAGCGCTTCCAGCAATCCAACCCCATCGGCAAAGCCCAGCAAAACATCGCCCACCACTACGATATCGGCAACGCGCTCTACCGCCTGTTTCTCGATGAGGGGCTCTTCTACTCCTGCGCTTATTTCGAAAACGACGGCGACACCCTCGAGGCCGCCCAACGCGCCAAGTGCCGGCTCATCGCCGCCAAACTGGGCCTTAAGCCGGGCCAGAAAATCCTCGACATCGGCAGCGGCTGGGGCGGCCTTGCGATCTATCTCGCGCAGATGGAGAACGTCGAAGTCCTCGGCGTCACCTTGTCCAAAGAACAGCACACCCTCGCCCAGCAGCGCGCCCAGGAAGCCGGCGTCTCAGACCGCGTCAAATTCGAACTCCGCGACTACCGCCAGCTCGATCGCAAATTCGACCGCCTCGTCTCCGTCGGCATGTTCGAGCACGTCGGCGTGCCGCGCTACAACGAGTTCTTCGAACACGTCAACCAGCTGATGCCCGACGACGGCGTCATGCTGCTCCACTCCATCGGCCATATGAGCCCGCCCTCCACCGCCAGCCCGTGGCTGCGCAAATACATCTTCCCCGGCGCTTACTCGCCAGCTCTCTCCGAAGTCTTCCCCGCCGTCGAGCGCAATCGCCTCTGGGTCACCGACTGCGAATTCCTCCGCGTCCACTACGCCATGACGCTGAAACACTGGCACACCCGCTTCGACCGCCACCGCGCCGAAATCGCCAAATTGTACGACGAACGCTTCTGCCGCATGTGGGAGTTCTATCTCATCAGCGCCGAAATGATGTTCCGCACCGGCGCCCAGGAAGTCTTCCACATGCAGCTCTCCCGCCGCCGCGATGCCAGCCCCCTGCGCCGCGACTACATGGTCGACCAGCAACGCGAACTAAAAAAGCGCGAACAGGAACGCCTCCCAAAACTCGCCGTCGCCGCGGAGTAGAGTTTTAGTCCCCTCTCCCCATTGCTCTGCTGCAGTGGGGAGAGGGTTAGCCCCGGACACTTGATCCGGGGGAGGGGCAGCCGCAGTACAACCCGGTCGAACCAAGCGGAATCTCCCGCACGGGCACCGTCGAATTCGCACTCTGGGTTGGCAGAGATTCGTAGGTTGGGTTAGCTCGCTCGCAGGTGTTGGGGTCCGGTATCCGCTCTCGACCCGCGCGTAACCCAACACGTCGGCAAAACCATCTCACGTCGATTACATCCACATCAACCCTGTGAAACATGGGCTTGTTGAACGTCCCGGCGACTGGCCGCATTCGACAGTCCCACAATGGGTGGACCGCGGATCATACGACCCATGGTGGGGCTGCGATGGCATGCCACCGCTGCCCGATTTGGCTGGTCGCGCTCGCAAATGTTGGGTTACGCGCGTGGACCGGCGGAGCAAGTGGCGAGTGCGGAGCGCGCGCTAACCCAACCTACGGCTTCGCTGTCTACCGTGAGGCTACAAAGTTGAAGGTGCTCACGTCGGTGGAAACTTTACCATCGGCGGAAACGGACTTGCTGGTCTTTTCAATGCGATCAAACTGCAGCGAGACAGTCTCAACAAGTGGTGTGGCCGCTGGACCCTCAGATGCGGCGGAGTGCGTAAGCTTTACGACACGCGCATTGACAAGTTTGATCGTGTAATACGCCTCATCGCCTTTGGCCGGTTCCCTCACGAAGTTGAACACCACCGAAGGAAGCATCTCAGTCTTCACAAAAGCCTGGAAAATGATCGGCGTAGCCTTGTCGACGCGCTTGGTGAACACGATTGGCGCCCGCTCAAGCTTGCCAGAACCACCGCCCGCGCCGCCCGTGGTCAGGGTGTACTCTTCAGCGAACCTGAGTGCCTCCATCGAGCCGTGCTTGCTGGCGATCTCCCCCTTGATCTCGCCGTGTTGGCTGCTGGTCATGCTGACCAAGATGCGGTCCGCTGCCCCGCAGGGAAGGGCACCAAGCAGAAGTGCGGAGCTGGCTGCGAGGAACATAAAAGCGGATGATCGAGCGTTCACGGCAATACTCCCAAATGACAACCTTGAATTATCCCGCTGATCGCAATCAAATTTTTCAACACATGGCAGCTTAAGCAGCGGGGGCTTGACGCTAGCATGGGTCAAATGCCGTCCGTGTTTTTCGAAATAGTTTCGACTGCAGCTTCGCCACCATATCCTCCGACAACGGACATCGCAATCGAAACGTCAGTGCAATCCGCCGCTCCGCAGCCTCGCCCATTTGCAGTGCCTGCTTGGCCGATCTGCAGCGTTGGATAAAAAACGAGGAGCACCCGGCCGCGCACCTCACATATGCACGGCCCGCTTATCCACCGCCATCGCCGCTTCCTTGATCGCTTCCGTCAGCGTCGGATGCGCATGGCACGTCCGCGCCAGATCTTCTGCGCTCCCGCCAAACTCCATAATGACCGAGCACTCGCCGATCATTTCACCCGCATGCGGCCCGATGATGTGCACACCCAGCACGCGGTCGGTCGCCGCATCCGCCAGCACCTTCACAAACCCATCCGTTGTCCGGTTCACTTTGGCGCGGCCATTCGCCATGAACGGAAACTTGCCGACGTTGTAGGCAATCCCAGCCATCTTCAGCTCATCTTCGCTCTTGCCGACAGAAGCAACTTCCGGCGCAGTGTAGATCACGTTCGGGATCACGTCGTAGTTCACATGCCCCGCCTGTCCGGCCAGAATTTCGGCCACCGCTACGCCTTCGTCCTCCGCCTTGTGCGCCAGCATCGGCCCGGCAATCACATCGCCGATCGCATAAATGCCCGGCACATTCGTCATGAAGTGCGCATCAACCACCACGCGCTTCTTGGTATCGACCGCCACACCCGCCGCCTCAAGCCCCAGCCCTTCTGTGTACGGCACCCGCCCGATGCACACGAGTACGACATCAGCAAACGCAGTCTCCGCCGCACCACCCGCCGCCGGCTCGATTTTCACCGTGCAGCCACTGGCATCCTTGGTGAGCCCCGTCACCTTCGAAGCCAGTTTGAACGCCATCCCCTGCTTGGCAAGAATCCGCTGGAAGCTCTTGGCCACGTCGCTGTCCATGCCCGGCAGAATGCGATCGAGATATTCAACCACCGTCACCTCAGCCCCAAGCCGCCGCCACACGGACCCCAGTTCCAGCCCGATCACACCGGCCCCGATCACCAGCATCTTCGCCGGCACCCGATCGATCGTCAGCGCGCCCGTCGACGAAACCACTTGCTTCTCGTCAACATCAATGCCCGGCAGCCGCGCCACGTCTGAACCTGTCGCAATGACAATGCTCTTGGTCGCCAGCACCTGTGTCTCGCCACCTGCCGCTGTCACCTCAACCGCACCGGCGCCCTTCACGCGGCCCGTGCCGAAATACACGTCCACTTTGTTCTTCTTCAGCAAAAACGCGACACCGGCCACATTGCCGTTCACGCCCTCGTCTTTGTAAGCCAGCATTTTTGCCAGATCGAGTTCCGGCTTCACGTTGATGCCCATCGCGGCAAAGCCGTGCCCCGCCTCGTCGAACAGCTCTGACGCATGCAGCAGCGCCTTCGACGGAATGCAGCCCACGTTGAGACACGTCCCGCCATGCGTCGGCCGCTTCTCCACCACGGCCACCTTCAGGCCCAGTTGCGCCGCGCGGATGGCACACACGTAGCCGCCGGGGCCGGTGCCGATCACAATCAAGTCAAAGCCCGCCGTCGTCCCAGATGTTGTCCCAGATGTCGTCACTGTCATGGTCGTCCTCGATGGTCTTCAACGTCAGCGGGCATTGTTCCCGCGCATGTCTATCAGGGTGCAGATTGTTTGCATTACAATAGAACAGCTATTCCTGGCGCCTGGTTCTCATCAGTTCGAGCCTATCGTAGAAAGTCCACAACGCACCTCGATCTGCGCACTGTCTCCCCCAATTGACAGTGTTGCCTCAAAGGTCCTGTCAGCGTCGCCCCTGGAGCTCCACCCCCCTTGCTCCAGGGGTTTTTTTATTTAAGTCGTCGGCACCGAGCAGCGCGTCAGCCAAGGAAACGCCTCTGGCGAACCGGCCAGCTCCGGCCCTTGCCGGATGACAAGCGCGTTCTCGATCCACACCAGACCGCTCCGCAGATCGATCGAGTAAAACACCCGCATGCGCCCACGCGCATCTTTCTGGTGCTTTTCCAGGGCTACGATTTCGTTGTCGATGATCGTGTGCAGTTCGATCATGTTGTCGGTCCCAGCACGGGCACCCGTCAGCACCTGGCGCCGCGGCGCATCTTTGTCGCGCCTGAGATCGTTCATCACCAGGTCGCCATCAAAGACCCCGGCTCGCACAAGTCCCTTCGGGGCGGCAGAGTACGTCCGGAAGGGATTGGCCAGGCTCGACGGCTGTCCGCAATCGATGGCCCAGGTGCCATAGAGGCCCCACTGCCCCGCCACCGAGCTAACGGACCCCGGCTGTGCGGCTCCCCTCTGCGACAGGCTGAACACCGAAGCCAGCAGCACCGCGAGCACCACAGCAGCAGTGCGCATGTCTCACAGCTCCAGCACGAACCGCTGCGGATCTTCCAGGCATTCCTTGACGCGCACCAGGAACGTCACGGCGTCTTTGCCATCAACGATACGGTGATCGTAGCTCAACGCCAGATACATCATCGGCCGGATGACGATCTGGCCATTGCGCACCACCGGCCGGTCCTCGATCCGGTGCATGCCCAGAATACCCGACTGCGGCGCATTCAAAATCGGCGTCGACATCATCGAACCATAGGTCCCGCCATTCGAGATCGTGAATGTCCCGCCCTGCATCTCCTCGATCGTGAGCTTGCCGTCTCGCGCCCGTTTGCCGAAGCCCGCAATGGTCTTCTCGATCTCGGCTAGGTTGAGATGATCAGCCTCGCGCACCACCGGCACCACCAGGCCCTTGTCCGTGCCGACCGCAACGCCGACGTGGTAGTAGTTCTTGTAGATAATGTCCTGGCCATCGATCTCGGCATTCACTGCCGGGATTTCCTTCAGCGCCTGGATGCAAGCCTTCACAAAGAAGCCCATGAAGCCCAGCTTCGTGCCGTGCCGCTTCTCAAACAGCTCTTTGTAGTCGGCGCGCAGCTTCATCACGTTGCTCATATCGACGTCGTTGAACGTCGTCAGCATCGCCGCGTTGTTCTGCGCGTCTTTCAAGCGCCGCGCGATGGTCTGCCGCAAGCGGGTCATTTTCACCCGCTCTTCGCGCGCACCGTCAGAGCCGACCGAGGGCATCCGCGGCGCCACCGGCGCAGCAACAACCATCGGCGGCGGCGCGTAGGCAACCGGCATCGCAGCAGCCGGTGCGGAAACACCTGCCGCACCTGATCCCCGCGCAACGGCCATCACGTCTTCCTTCAGCACCTGCCCGCGGCGTCCGGAGCCTGCAACATCCGCCGTCGTCACGCCGATCTCTTCCATCATCCGCCGCGCGGCAGGCGCTGGCGGCATAGACGTTGCCGCAACACTCGCAACCGCGGGCGCCGTGGCCTTTGCCAGAGCAGGCGTAGCCGCGCTCGCAGCGCCGCTCGCGCCTTCACGAATCGATCCCAGCACGCCACCAACGCCAACCGTTGCACCCTGTTCCACGTTGATCGCCGCCAGCATGCCCGACGCCGGCGCCGGCACTTCCACCGTCACCTTGTCCGTCTCCAGCTCGCATAGCGGCTCGTCGACCTTCACGGCGTCGCCGGCTTTCTTAAACCACTTGCCGACGGTGGCTTCGGTTACGCTCTCGCCCAGCGGCGGCACTTTGATTTCGATGGTCATGGGGATGTCTCGGGGAAAAGAGTGCTCAGTGCGTAGGTTGGGTTAGGCCACTTGGCCGTAACCCAACATCACTTGTTGGAACGATGTTGGGTCGCGCTGAAACGCTAGACCCAACTACGGGTTTCATTTCAACGCCTGTTCAATCAGCGCCTTTTGCTCCGCCGCATGGCGGCTGGCTTGGCCGGTAGCCGTGGAAGCGGACGCATGCCGCCCGGCGTAGCTCGCGCGTTTCGATTGCGTCGGCGCGCGCTCGAGAACCCACTCGAGCTGCGGCGCCACGAACGACCACGCACCCATATTCTGCGGCTCTTCCTGGCACCACACGATGTCCGCGTTTGGAAACCGCGACAGCTCTGCCACCAGCGCCTTCAGTGGGAATGGATACAGTTGCTCGACCCGCAGCAGATAGACATCGTCCATCCCCGCCGCCTCGCGCGCCTCGTAGAGATCGTAGTAAACCTTGCCCGAGCACAGCACCACGCGCCGCATACCGGCATCCGGCTTCAGCGTGAGTTTCTCGCCCGCCCGTTGCTCTGCTGTCCGCGACTGCGCATCGTCCCACAGCAGGCGATGGAAGCTGGTGCCGCTCGCAAACTCCCCAATCGTCGACGTGACGCGCTTGTGCCTGAGCAGCGACTTCGGCGTCATCAAGATCAGCGGCTTGCGCACTTTGCGCTGCAGCTGCCGGCGCAGAATGTGGAAGTAATTCGACGGCGTCGTGCAGTTCGCCACCTGCCAGTTGTCTTCCGCAGACAACTGCAAAAATCGCTCAAGCCGCGCCGACGAATGTTCCGGCCCCTGGCCCTCATAGCCATGCGGCAGCAGGCACACCAATCCCGACATGCGCAGCCACTTCCGCTCACCCGACGACAGGAACTGATCGAAGATCACCTGCGCGCCGTTGGCAAAATCGCCGAACTGCGCCTCCCACAGCACCAGCGACATCGGCTCCGCCAGCGAGTAGCCGTACTCGAAGCCCAATACCGCTTCTTCCGACAGCATCGAGTTGATCACCTCGAAGCGCGCCTGGTCTGGTGCCACATGCTTCAGCGGCGTGTATTGCCGCTCTGTTTCCTGGTCCGTCAGCACCGAATGGCGCTGCGAGAATGTGCCGCGTTCGCTGTCCTGCCCCGACAGCCGCACATGGAATTTTTCACGCACCAGCGTGCCGAACGCCAGATGCTCCGCCATCGCCCAATCAATACCCTGGCCCGTCTCAATCATTTCGCGGCGCCGCTCGATCAATCGCATGATCGTCTTATGTGCATTGAAGTCGTTGGGGATAGCCGTCAGCCGGCGGCCAACCTCCTTTAACGCATCGATCGCAACGCCTGTGTTGCCACGCCGCTCCTCGTCATCGTCCTTGCCGACCGTCGACCATCGGCCATCCATCCAATCCGCCTTGTTCGGCTTATAACCTTCCGAGGCCGCCAATTCCACGTCCAGCGTCGCGCGGAAGCGCGCCTGCATGCCCTCGACGTCCGCCGCTGACATCGTGCCTTCATCAACGAGTTTCTTCGAATACAGCGTCACCGTCGTCGGTTGCGCCTTGATCTTGCGATACATCCGCGGCTGCGTGAACGCCGGCTCGTCGCCCTCGTTGTGGCCATGGCGGCGATAGCAGATCAGGTCGATCACCACCGGCTTCTGGAACTTCATGCGGAATTCCGTCGCGATCTTCGCGACATGCACCACTGCTTCCGGATCATCGCCGTTGACATGGAAAATCGGCGCTTCGACCATCTTCGCGACGTCCGTGCAATACGGCGACGAACGCGAGAACTTTGGGTTCGTCGTGAACCCGATCTGGTTGTTGATCACGAAGTGGATCGACCCACCGGTGCGGTGCCCGCGCAGGCCCGACAGTCCGAGGCACTCCGGCACCACACCTTGGCCCGCAAACGCCGCATCGCCATGGATCAACAGCGGCAGCACCGCGCGCCGGTCATTTGGCTGGCAGCCGTGCTGATCCTGCTTCGCACGCACTTTGCCCAGCACCACCGGGTCGACAATCTCCAGATGTGACGGGTTCGCTGTCAACGACAGATGCACCTTGTTGCCGTCAAACTCACGATCCGACGACGCACCCAGATGATACTTCACATCGCCCGAGCCCTCGACATCATCCGGCTTGAACGACCCGCCACGGAACTCATTGAAGATCGCACGCAGCGGCTTCGACATCACGTTGGCCAGCGTATTCAGCCGCCCGCGATGGGCCATGCCGATCACGATCTCTTTGACGCCCAACTGCCCGCCGCGTTTGATAATCTGCTCCAGCGCCGGCACCATCGACTCCGCGCCTTCCAGTCCGAAGCGCTTCGTGCCGGTGTATTTGACGTCGGCAAACTTCTCGAAGCCCTCTGCTTCGATCAGTTTGTTGAGGATCGCCTTTTTGCCCTCGGCCGTGAAAACAACGTCTTTGTCCGCGCCTTCAATGCGCTCCTGAATCCACGCCTTCTGCGCCGGCGACGTGATGTGCATGAATTCAACGCCGATATGCCGGCAGTATGTGCGCTTCAGAATTTTGAGGATCTGGCGCACCGTCGCCATCTCCAGCCCCAGCACCTTGTCGATGAAGATCGGCCGGTCGAGATCAGCGTCTGTAAAACCATAGGTTTCCGGCTTCAGTTCCTTGTGAACCTTCCGCTCCGTCAGATCGAGCGGATCCAGATCGGCAATCAGATGCCCCATCACGCGATAAGCGCGGATCAGCATCAGCGCGCGGATGCTGTCTTGCGTCGCCCGGAAACTGGCCACCGGCGTCAGGTCATACCCCGCTTGCTGCGCTCGGCTCTCGATTCGCCCGCGCAACTCGCCCTCATTTGGACCATAGTCGCCGGTCAGTGCGCCCAGCAGATCCTTGTCATGCGCCGACCCGTTAGGCTTTTGCGCCCACGACGGTCCATGCCCAGCTTCCGGGTCTTGCATCCCCTCGAAAAACCGCCGCCATTCCTCCGGCACTGCCCCAGGGTTGCGGTCATAGATGGACTGCATCTGTTCAATGTAGGCCGCGTTCGTCCCATCGAGGAACGACGACTGAGCAAAAGCAGCATTCTTGGGCTCGCGGGACATACAGGGGCTCTCGTTCGGGGCGCTGCAGCGCAATGTGGGATTGCCGGGCGGAGGACTGGCCGATGTTTCGGCGTGTCTTTAACCCATACTGCAGCGCACAGGTAGGCCCGACGAAGGTCAAAGACCGTCCCCAGAGTTGCAGCACTGCCAGAGTCGCAGCAACATAAGCGTCGCAGCACCGCAATTGTTTCAAGCAGGGGGGGGCGACCCCACAGGGCCTACTTCAGAGACACCGCATTATAGGTCGAAACCACCTCAGGCGCGCCGTTTTCCTGCATCCGGAACACCACCGTCCGCAGCGTCAGCATCGATTTTGCATGATAGGAGCGCAGAACCATCGATTTTTGCACCGCCTTGGAGCCAGCCTTGACTTCGCTGACCACCGTTACCTGCACCGTCGGAAACGCACAGCCTTCGACGGTGATAACTTCCGGCGGCCCGATAGAGATTTCCATGTCCACAGTCGCCTCCGCGCCATCCCCCCGCTTGATGACAGCCGTGGCCCTATGCTTCGCGCCCTCTTTCAGATCGACGATCCCATCAACATCGCCCTGCCATTGAAATGTGTTGGCACCAGTCTCCGTCTCCGTCGAGAGGGCGAAAAACCCATTCCTGACCGCCACAGTCGACTTGCCAGCCCTCGAACCAGCTACCTCATAGCGCAGGGTATCGGCAGTCCGCTCCAAAACACGCAACGTGCTGCCGTCACTGAACGCCGCAATCGTTGCAACCTTGCCGCCCTCAACGCACGGCTCGCTAGCCCATGTCATGGCTGGGTTCTTAACGATGGTCGCTACGGCAAGGCCGGTGCAAAAAAGCAGTCGTGCTGCGCGCATTTTGAGGAGTTCCGCTGAGGGCAACGTGCACAAAACGCAATTAAGAACGGGCGGATTGAAGCGCTTACCCCTTCAACACTTTCGCCAATGTCGTTCCCAAGCTCGCTGGGCTGTCCGCAATAGCGATCCCCGCCTGCCGCATGGCTTCGAACTTGTCTTCGGCCTTGCCTTTGCCACCCGAGATGATCGCACCGGCATGACCCATGCGGCGTCCTGGCGGCGCCGTCGAACCGGCAATGAACCCAGCCATCGGCTTGGATCGGCCCTTCGCCCGCTCGCGCTTGATGAAGGCCGCTGCGTCTTCTTCAGCCGACCCGCCGATCTCGCCGATCATGATGATCGAATGCGTATCGGGGTCCGCCAGGAACATCTCCAGCACATCGATGAACTCGGTCCCCTTCACCGGGTCGCCGCCGATGCCGACCGCTGTCGACTGCCCGAGCCCGGCATCCGATGTCTGCTTGACCGCCTCATACGTCAACGTACCGGAGCGTGAAACGATCCCGACGTGGCCCTTCTTGAAGATATTGCCAGGCATAATGCCGATCTTGCACTGGTTAGGTGTCAGCACACCCGGGCAGTTCGGCCCGATCAGCCGCGACCAGGAGCCCACGAGCGCCCGCTTGACCCGCACCATGTCCATCACCGGAATACCTTCGGTGATGCAGATGATCAGCGGAATTTCTGCATCAATCGCTTCAAGAATAGCGTCGGCTGCAAACGGAGGCGGCACATAGATCGAGGTGGCATTCGCGCCCGTCTTGGCTTTGGCCTCAGCCACCGAGTTGAACAGCGGCACGCCGGCCAGATCGGCATCCGGATGGATTGAGCCGCCTTTGCCCGGTGTCACACCGCCAACAACTTGAGTTCCATAGGCTTTTGCCTGTTTGGTGTGGAACGTGCCCTGGCTGCCGGTAATGCCTTGGCAAAGTACCTTGGTGCTCTGATCGACGAGAATAGCCATGTGTGCGCGTGTGCTCCAGCAATTTGACGCCGCTTGTGGGGCAGAATTGCCTGGCAGGCAAGTCCAACCATGGTGGTGGTCTGCGGCCGCCGAGCCAGCGTGTATCCTGCCGGCACACTGCCGCTCCGGCCAAATAAAAAAAGGCTCCCACCGAGCGGTGAAAGCCTTCTTGGTTGGGTCGCTCGAAGCGGCCTCGGCTCAGCGTCCGCCCGACAGTGGCAGCGCTGCCCGCAGGCCCAAGGTCCAAACCTTGTTGTCGATGGTGACATGCCGTGTGCCGGCATCAAAGGCAAACGTACCGAGCTGATGCCGCAGCACTTCCACCCCGAATCTCACCGGTTGGGCCCCAATCGCCGTTTGCGTCTCAAGTCCCCCACCAAAGAGCCAGCCACTTTTCAGCTCTGAAACGTCATAGGCCACACCGCCCAGCGTGCCAGCCAGCGACTGTTGCGCAAACGTCCCGCCCACCGTCCCGTAGAGCAGAACGTTTGGCACCACGACCTGCCCTAACCGGCCACGCACAGTGCCCGCGCCGGACGTCTTCGCGTCACCAAGCTTCGCAAAACCGATGTCACCGACAATGCCGAGCACCGTATTGGAAGCCACTCGGAAATCATAGCCGGCGAAAACGGCAATGGCCGGACCATTGCTATCCTTTGTGCCCGAGACATCCGCAAACCCAGGGCGCGACAACGTCACGCTCGATTTCGCCCAGCCATAGATCGGTGAGAGCCCGATATAGGGGCCCTGAAAGCTCCGTGCGCCATCCGATGATTGCGCGTGCGCCACTGTGCAGAACGCCGTTGCGCCAAGCGCAAGTGCCGCGCGCCAAGATGCTTTGAATAAGCCGTAGTTCATCAATTATCCCCCAAAAAGCTGAAATGAAACACGTCTGGCTGTGACAAGCTCACATCGGTCTGACGAACGATCATCACGGTAGCTACGATAAAAACACCGGTCGCGCGTATATGAGTTCTGCTCGCCGTACCAACACGACTGTGGATAAAGTGGTGACGGCGCACTTTCGCACCGCTGACCCAATGTCGGGTCGTCAGTTCCGCAACCCCAACAGCGAAAAAACAAAAGAGCGCCGCCCGGGTCACCCCGGCGGACGCTCGTCGGTCGCAGCTGTATCAGAGACGCATCGGGCCAAGTGCAACGCGCCGGGTCAGACCCAGCCAACCCGCCATACGCACCACCGGCCGGACACCTACTGCATATGCTGGCCGCCGTTGATGGCGATGTTGGCGCCGGTCAAAAATGCCGCCTCATCGGACGCGAGATAGGCCACAAGCCCTGCAACCTCGTCCGGCTTGCCGAGCCGCCCCATCGGGATCTGCGGCAGGATCTTGCTATCCAACACCGCTTTGTCGATCGCCATCACCATCTTGGTGCCGATGTACCCTGGCGAAATTGTATTGACGGTCACACCTCGGCGCGCGACTTCCAGCGCCAACGCCTTTGTAAAGCCGTGCATACCTGCCTTCGCCGCCGAGTAGTTCGTCTGCCCGAACGCGCCCTTCTGTCCGTTCACCGATGAAATATTGATCACCCGGCCCCAGCCACGCTCGACCATGCCGTCCATGACAGGCTTGGTCATATTGAACGTGCTGTCGAGATTGGTGTGCATCACCGCATCCCAATCGACCTTCGACATCTTTTTGAAAGTCGTGTCGCGCGTGATGCCGGCATTGTTGACCAGCACATCGACAGGTCCAAGGTCCGTTTGAATTTTCGGCACCAGCGTCGCGCACGCCTCAAAGTCGGTCACATCGACTGGGTAAGCGTGAAACGTAAACCCCTCCGCCTTCATCGCCTTCAGCCAGTCACCGGATGTCTTGTTCGATGGCGAATAGGTCGTCACCACGACATTACCCATCGCCGCCATCTTCTTGCAGATGGCTTCGCCCAGTCCACCCATGCCACCAGTTACCAGCACGACGCGTTGCTTCCCTAGCATGTGGCATTCCTCCGAATTTTTGTGGCGCGGCCGCACGCACGCACGTTCGGCCAAGGCCCGCGTTTCAAGCCTCACCTCAAACACTTGCGCAGGCATTGCCCCAGATCAAGCGCAATTCCAGGTGTTCGGCACCAGAATATGAGGTAGGTCAGTTCCCGCCGCATTTCGCGAACAGCGAAGCGACGCAGTCCCAGGACTTCTTAAAGAACGATCCAGCCTTTTCGTTGTTTGACTTGATCTGCGCGTTGGCCTGATCCCAGTTCTTGTCGTTCTGGTCCTTTGCGCGCCGCAGCATCTCCGCCACGGTCTTCGGCTCGCCGCCCTGCCCCTCGGGTTTGGGTTCGATCGCTGGCGCTGCAACGGTCGGTGTGGCGCCCTCAGCCGGTACCGCAACGCGCTTGATGGCGCCGTTACAGTCAATCACGCCAACGCCGCGTTTGACGGCACATGTTCCATGCCGGCCGTCCTTGGCCAGTGCCGAAATGCACAACACCTGCAGCGATGCCGCAGCACCCGGCCGCGCACCGTCAATAACGCAGCGATAAAGCGTATCAGGCTCGGTGCAGGCAACGCAATATTCCTGCGCCGCGGCCGGCGTGGCTGCGCCGGACAACATAAGTGCCATAGTCGCCAGCGCAACTTGGAACCGTGAAAGCGTCAACTGCGGCATGCTCAAACTCGAATAAATCATCAGTGGCGATGTGCATCCAATAGCCTACCACACCAGAGCTATCGCGCGCATGTGGTAACACTGTGATGCTGGGCACTTGGCGGATCGCGGCGCCTGTTTCGGCCCTGCGTGCCAAAGTCCGGACGATAGCCGCGCCTCAATCCTCTCCTAGCGAGGCTTGGTCAGCCTCATCCAGTACCCATAACTCTCTGAGAAAATTGATTGAAGTGGCGCTGCCGTAAACCTTGCTCGGGTCAGTTGTTGCATGCCGCCCACCGGTAAAGGACGGCGCAGCGAACGCGCCGCTCTCGTAGCCGCCATTCCAAAGGTTAACGGCGGCACGCACGATTCCCCCGCTGCGGTAACCAATTGATTAGATTTTTTCGATATCAATAATTCTGGGTGCAAGGCCAAGCAACAATCGATACGGGAGTGAGCCGCCATGGCAGCGTTTATGAAGAAGTTCCTCAAGGATGAGAGCGGCGCGACGGCCATCGAGTACGGCCTCATTGCATCGCTGATCTCGATCGGCATCATTTCCGCCGCCTCGACCCTTGGTAAAAACGTCGCCAACACGTTCACCAAAGTCGGCTCGCAGATGACCAGCACTAAGTAAGTGTTCGGTCCGTCGCGCCGCAGCGAAACGCAAAAAAGAAGGCGCAGCGACCCTGCGCGCTGCGCCCCTATCACGCCGGGGAAGTTTGGAAGTACAGGGTAGGCGGACCATACCGTCTGTGCCCTGAGGCACGCGTGAACAACTGCGTCAAACCAGGTTCACGCAGATGCACCACAACGGCCCCTGTGCGGCCACGTGAACGCCCCAATCACCGGTCGCCTACTCCGCTGCGCGGCACACCGCTTCGATGTTCTGCCCATCCGGATCGAGCACGAATGCCCCGTAGTAGTTGTCATGGTAGTGCGGCCTGAGGCCCGGCGCGCCGTTGTCACTGCCGCCAGCTTTCATGGCCGCGTCGTAGAACGCCCGCACCGCATCGCGCGTCTTTGCGACGAACGCGAAATGCGCCTGCCCGCCCTTCAGTGGCTTTCCCGTCCCGATCCAGAATTGTGGTCTCCCGCCGGCACCGAATCCGGCCTGACGCTTGCCCCCCGTCTCTGCTGAGGACACCTCGAACACCAGCTCATAACCGAGCGGCTTCAGAACCTTCGAATAAAACACTTTGGATCGCTCATAGTCCGAAACCGGTATGCCAACGTGATCGAGCATGACGTACTCCGCAAGAAACCCATGTCTTGCGCGGCATCCTACATGCCGATACCTGCTCGGCAAGCCACTGCCGTGAAATAGAAAGGGCGCCCCGTCCTTGAACGGCGCGCCCACATGGCCTCGATAGTACCGCCCACGCTCAGACCCGCCGCTCCACCATCAGCTTCTTCAGCTCAGCAATCGCCTTGGCCGGATTCAACCCTTTGGGGCACGCTTTCGCGCAGTTCAGAATGGTGTGGCAGCGATAGAGGCGGAACGGGTCCTCGAGATCATCGAGCCGGTCGCCGGTCGCCTCGTCCCGGCTGTCGATCACCCAGCGATAGGCTTGCAGCAGTGCCGCCGGGCCCAAATAACGGTCCGAATTCCACCAATAGCTTGGGCAAGATGTCGAGCAACAAGCGCAAAGAATGCACTCATAGAGCCCGTCCAGCTTCTCACGGTCTCCATGCGCCTGCTTCCATTCGGTTGGCGGCGTCGGCGTTGAAGTCTTGAGCCACGGCTCCACCGAGGCATGCTGCGCATAGAAATTCGTCATGTCCGGCACGAGGTCCTTGATGACCTTCATGTGTGGCAGCGGATAGATCGACACCGCGCCGCGAACGTCGTCCATCGACTTCAGGCACGCCAGCGTATTGGTGCCGTCGATGTTCATCGCACACGAACCGCAGATGCCCTCGCGGCATGACCGGCGGAACGTCAGCGTGCTGTCGATCTCGCCCTTGATCTTGATCAACGCGTCGAGAACCATGGGCCCGCAGCTGCTGCGATCCACCCAGTACGTATCGGTGCGCGGGTTGGCTGGATCATCCGGATTCCAGCGGTAGATCTTGAACTGTTTCCAGTCGCCTTTGGCTTTTTCGGGCTTGTTCCACACCTTGCCGGTGGTGATCTTGGAATTGCTTGGGAGTGACAGCTGAACCATGGAGAACGTCTTCCGGAGAAAACCAGTTTTTGTGCGGTGCACTCTGATGAGTAGCACATTTCAAGTCAACGCCGGGTAGCCCTGTTACTCCCCAGGTGCGGCAAGCTGTCCGGTGCACCCTCGGTTCCTGGTCTCTTTTGAGAGGCGACCAATTTTTTCGACATCCCGGCTCGGGCTGGGACCCACGGCAAGCACGTTACTAGGCTCGCAGCCAGCGTTCGCAGCGGCCTAAGTCTTCGCCTCGCCAGGCCTCAGCGCCTTTAGTTCCCGCACGCACACCACCAATCCCTCGGCAATCGCCAGCGCAGTCTCGACAGTGGTTTTCAAGCTCTCCCGGCTCGCCAGCAGCACCGTCAGCTTCGCCTGCGCGTCCCCGAACTTGTAGATCAACGCCTCTGGCGGAACGAGATCGCCATCTTCAATCGCATTGGTCGCGTCAAAGCTCGCTTGTGTCGCCAGTACCAGCATCGTCGCCACGTCATTGACGAGGTGAATATAGATCTGCCCCTGCTGATGATCCACCCGCGAGCCGAGCAATCCAAACTTAAGCGGCGCCGCGCTCGTTGCGCCCAGTAATCCGAACATCGGGCTATGCCGGATCACGCGCCGCAGAATTTCTGCCGTCCCCAGACAACTCGTCTCCAGGTCCCGCAAAATGACATCCAGCCGCCGCTTCACCTTCGGCCGGTCCGCCGTACGGTCCTCCGCCAGCCACGCCACGGCCGCAATGGATGCCACCGAGCCGAGCGCCGCCACCGCCGGCAGAATAATCGACAACGGCTCCGGCGCCGCGCGGCCGGGATCAACCGCCTTCACGCCGCCAGCACCCGCCTGCGGCTTCCCTGGAATAGCCGTCTCCGGCGCTCCAGGTGGGATCAACGGCGGCGGTGTCCGGCGGAAGATGGCCATAGTCTGCTTGGTCTCGTGATCGTACCGGCCAAATCCAGCGTTCCGCGCGCCGGATGAACGAAGAGTGCCCCGGCCGTAGCTTGTGCCACAAATCCGGTTGCGTTGGCAGGCCAACATCCACGATTTCCGCGCCGGCGTTGCACAGAGTGTTGTGCTAGAATTGGAGTAGTCAGGAGCCCATCGATGTCAAAAGTTCTTGATCAAGCCATCGAAGAACTCAAGGCGCTCCCCGAAGACGCCCAGGACGCTATCGCCCACGACTTGCTCGAAATGATCCGCTCGGAGCACAAGTGGGACGAGCTGTTTGCCGACCCGCGGAGTGCGGCTGCCTTGGACAAGATGGTCGGCAATTCCGCTAGGATATCGCTGACAGCAAAGTCGTCGTTGGTGAACCTTTGAAAGTGAAATGGGCCGCGCTCTGCTCAATTGTTTGAATTAACTCTTGTCTATAGGAGCCGCAGAAATTCCTCTTCGGTGAGCTTCGCCTGCGCCAGGATCGACCGCATTGTGCCAAGCTTCAAGGTCTGGCCGGCATGCACTGGCACCGTCGTGCGGCGGGACCTATTCTCCTGGGTGGACACAAATGTGGTGGCTGCCCCTGATGCGCGTGACAACGAAGCCACCGCGTTCGAGCGCGCGGACAGCATCGCTGCCGCGAAGCTGGCGAAGTCTAGGGTTCATGCAGCGGTTGGAAAATCGACAGTGACAGACACTTTGCGGATTTGCGGGAGCTGGTCGGCAGGGACAGCTTCGCCTGTTGCGATCCGCTCCTCTACAGCGAGTGCAATGGCCTCGCGCGCGTTTGTTAGCGCGTCCATCTCAGTGTCGCCTTGGGTGCAGACTTCCGGCAGAGCCGGGACGTGCACGACGAAGCCGCCGTCCACGTCAGGTTCCAGGATGATGGTGTAGGTTCGGTCGGTCAGCATTGCATTCTCTCCGAGTGGTCAGCCAAGACGCCGTAGTTTGGGTTGGCGCCACTTCGGCGCGCGACCATTTGGAAGTCCCCTTGCGGGGTAACCCAACATCCCCGGGAAGCGCTGGGTTACGGCCGCGAAGTGCGACCTAACCCAACGAACCCCGCACCACTCAATACACCCTTGCCTTCGGCTTGATGTACTCCGTCTCGTTCGTCATCGTGTAGGTGTGCACGGGTCGGTAATCCAAGATCACCTGCTTCTTGGCATCATCAGCAAACGCCAGCGTATGCTTCATCCACTCTTTGTCATCGCGATCCGGGAAGTCCTCACGCGCGTGTGCACCACGGCTTTCTTTCCGGTTCGCGGCTGAGTGCATGGTCACAGCAGCCTGCGAAATCAGGTTGTCGTATTCCATTGCCTCGATCAGATCCGAGTTCCAGATCATCGAGCGATCATTGACATTGATGTCACCCGACTCTTTCCAGATCGCATCGACTTTATCGACACCTTCCGTCAGCACCGCCCCGTCGCGGAACACCGCACAGTTCGTCTGCATGACTTTCTGCATCTTCAGCCGCAACGCCGCAGTCGGCGAACCGCCCTTGGCATGACGGAACCTATCGAGCCGCGACAACGCGAGATCGCCCGCATCCTTTGGCAGATCCGGCTGCGCCGCACTGGCTTCCACCGTCTCCCCGCACTTCAAGCCCGCCGCCCGGCCGAACACCACGAGATCGATCAGCGAATTCGAACCCAACCGGTTCGCACCATGCACCGACACACACGCCGCTTCGCCAATCGCCATCAGGCCCGGTACGACGGTATCAGGATTGCCGTTCTTCAACGTCAGCACTTCGCCGTGATAGTTCGTAGGGATGCCGCCCATGTTGTAGTGCACGGTCGGCAGGACCGGGATCGGCTGGCGGCGAATGTCGACACCGGCAAAAATCTTCGCGCTTTCGGTGATGCCCGGCAGGCGCTCGGCCAGCGTCTTCGGATCAAGATGGTCGAGATGCAGATAGATGTGATCGTGCTCGGCGCCAACGCCGCGGCCCTCACGGATTTCCACGGTCATCGAGCGCGACACCACATCGCGCGACGCAAGATCCTTCACGTGCGGCGCATACCGCTCCATGAAACGCTCACCCTTCGAGTTCGTCAGGTAGCCGCCTTCGCCGCGCGAACCCTCGGTGATCAACACGCCGGCGCCGTAAATGCCGGTCGGGTGGAACTGGATGAACTCCATGTCCTGCAGCGGTAAGCCGGCGCGCAGCACCATAGCGTTGCCGTCACCCGTGCAGGTATGCGCCGACGTGCACGAGAAATATGCGCGGCCGTATCCACCCGTCGCCAGAATAGTCTTCTTGGCGCGGAAACGATGGATCGTGCCATCATCCAAATTCAGCGCAACAATCCCGCGGCACACGCCATCCTGATCCATGATCAGATCGATGGCGAAGTATTCGATAAAGAACTCCGCCGAGTTCTTGAGCGCCTGTCCATAGAGCGAGTGGAGCATGGCGTGGCCTGTGCGGTCCGCCGCCGCGCAGGTGCGCTGGGCCGGACCACCCTCGCCCATCTCTTTGGTCATGCCGCCGAACGGGCGCTGGTAAATCTTGCCATCTTCGGTGCGGCTGAACGGAACGCCGTAGTGCTCAAGCTCATAGACTGCAGCCGGCGCATTGCGGCAAAGATACTCGATGGCGTCTTGGTCGCCGAGCCAATCAGCGCCCTTCACCGTGTCGTACATATGCCAGCGCCACTCGTCGTGGTGCATGTTGCCAAGCGACGCGGCGACGCCGCCTTGCGCCGCCACCGTATGTGATCGCGTCGGAAAAACCTTGGTCACGCAGGCTGTTTTCAGCCCTGCTTCTGCGCACCCCAGCGTCGCCCGCAAACCAGCGCCACCAGCGCCAACTACTACCACATCATACGTGTGCTCGGTGATCTTGTAGGCTTGCCCGTTGACCTTGGGCGCCGCTGCCCCGTTGGCTTTTCCGCTCATGGTATCGACCGTTATGTCTAGATTTTCGAGTTCGAGATCAGGCGCCGAAGGCGAGCTTCATCACCGCAAAAATGCATGTCAGGCCCACTGAATAGGCAAAGAACGAGTTGAGCATCACCAGCAGAACCTTTTTGCCTTCCGACGGAACATAGTCCTCGATGATGGTCTGCATGCCCATCCGCATGTGATGAATGCCGGACAGCACCAAGAGTAACAATAGAATGGCCACAACCGGCTGTTGGATCACTTTTTTGACCGTCGCATAGTCCGAGCCCGCGTGCATCGCGATCAACCCAACCAGAAACAGCGTCAGCGGCACATTGGCCAGCGCCGTCACCCGCTGCTTCCAGAAATGATCTGTGCCTTCCTTGGCCGAGCCAAGACCGCGCACCTTGGCAAGCGGCGTCCGGATAGCGGCGTGTGTGGGCGATGGAGTTGGGCGCAGCGTAGTCGACATCAAATCATCCCCCGCATCCACAGCGCCACCAGCCAGATTGCAGCCGTCAGTCCCACCGATAAAATCGGCGTCAGCCAGCTCATCACACTGACCGTCCCGAGATTGAACCCGCGGCCCGTATCCCAGACAAAGTGCTTCAGCCCCCCCAGCATGTGGTGCATCAGCGCCCAAGTGTAACCGAACATGATGAACAGCCCGACCGGGTGCCCAAAGAAACTATTCACCGCCGCAAAGGCCTTCGGTCCCTGTGCGATGCCGATCAGCCAGGCTGCCAGTAGTATCGTGCCGAAGTAGAGCGCCGCTCCAGTGATCCGATGCACGATCGACATCAACATACTGATCGACATCCGATAAATGCCGAGGTGCGGCGATAGCGGCCGCTCATGCTTAACACTTGCGTCGGCCATGCCGCGCGTCTCCCTGACAATCCCCAGAGCCACCTTCTACCGCACCGCACCAAGACCCGCAATCATTGCTGTCGCGGTGCGTCGAAACGGTTGCACAGCGACGCGAGGCCGCGCTATAAGGCCATTATCCCAATCATCTTGTCGCAGTCGGGCTTGAGCTTGTGCCGCATGGCCGCTCGGGTCGAGGAGAGCCCCCATGAGTGATCGTAAGCCCCTGATGCCAAAGGCGACCGCCGTTTGGCTCGTCGAAAATACCTCATTGTCCTTCGCCCAAATCGCGGCTTTTTGCGGCCTCCACCCGCTCGAAGTGAAGGGCATCGCCGACGGCGACGTGGCGCAAGGCATCAAGGGTCATGACCCCGTCACCAATGCACAGCTGACCCGCGAAGAGATTGCCCGCGGCGAAAAGAACGACCAGCACGCGCTCCGCCTTGCCGAGAGCCGCGTCACAGCCCCACCGGTCAAAACCAAACGCGGCCCGCGCTACACACCGGTCTCCCGCCGCCACGACCGGCCCAACGCTGTGCTCTGGCTGCTGAAAAGCCATTCCGAATTGCGCGATTCGCAGATCATGCGTCTGGTAGGCACCACCAAGCCGACCATTTCCCAAATCCGCGACCGCACCCACTGGAATACTCAGAACCTAGTACCTCAAGACCCGGTCACGCTCGGCCTTTGCACCCAGACCGACCTGGATGCCGAAGTCCGCAAATCAGCCAAGCGCCTGCCTGCCGGTGCCGCTGGTGGCACGCTGCTGCCCGTCGAGCAGTCGGTCCCTGGCCTCGGTCCCCAGCCGACCATGGAAATCATGAAACCGAAAGTCGCTGAAACCGCCGAAGAAACCGCCGCCGAAGAAGAAGCCCGCATGCTCGCCAGCCTCAAAGGCCTGGGCGAAAAAGAACCCGCCGACGGCGCTGGGCAATAGTCGAGCCTATGGGGTCAGACCCATGGCTCTGACCCCAGTCCGTGGTCTCGACTGTCCAACTACAGCACCAACTTCATCCCGTGATGGCTGGCCGTGAACCCAAGGCGTTCATAGAACGCGCGGGTCTGCGGTCGTCGAACATCCGTTGTCAGTTGCACCAAGTGCGCGCCCCCCACCCGCGCTCTCTCGATCGCGTCCCTCATCAGCAACGCGCCAAACCTCTGCCCACGTAAATCGCTGGCAATCCGCACACTCTCGATTTGCGCCCGCCGCGCCCCGCGATGGCTCAAACCACGAATGAACGTCAGCTGATAACATCCAACCACACGCGAACCCAATCGCCCTATAATCACTGTATTTTCGGCATTTCCAACCATTTCGGCGAACGCCACATCATAAGCAGCCGTCGCATCCGCGTAGAGCGGATTGCGCATCTGCCCGTAAATGTCATCCGCCAAGAGCGCGATGATCGCTTCCAGGTCATCAGCCGCGGCAGGCCGGCAGTCGAGAGTGGTGTTATCCGGGCTCATCGCCGTCGACCTTCGGCTCCGGATCCCCCACCATCACTGGCATCACCACCACCACGCGCCCACCTGCGATGTCGACCTCCGGCACAAACGTATCCGTGAACGGAACATACTCAGTCTCGCGCACGCCTGGGCGGCTGATTTCCAGCATCGTCCCTGCCCCAAAATTCTGCACGGCCACAACCTTGCCGACCGCTGCCCCGGCCGCATCCACCGCCGCCAGCCCGATCAGATCGACATGGTAATAAGCACCCGCCGCCGCCACCGGCAGCGCCGCCCGCTCGACAAACAGCTCAACCCCGCGCAGCCCCTCCGCGGTTGTACGATCGTCCACGCCCTTAACATGAACGATAACGCCCTTCGCCGTCACCCGCAGCGACGTGATCGCAAACCGCCGCGTCCCCGCTTCGTCCGTCAGCAGGCCATAACTCGTGAGGTCATGTGGATCGTCCATATGCGTCTTCAGGACCACGTCGCCACGGATGCCGTGCGCACTGGTGACATGGGCGATGACGATGCGGTGCGGCTTTTGTGCGGGCAAGTTGAGCCTCGACGAAGAACGCAGGATGGCGCTTCTGGACCGGAACACAACGGTGGCCTTGCCTGTCAACCCGGCAGTTGACAGATATACTCCATCGACACGTCGACAGCACGGCCGGCGAAGTCGATGGAAAAGCGAGTGCTTGGCGCCGGTTCGGAGAACTCGCCCGAGAGCGGCACTGTCGATCCTTGCGGGCTCGCTTGGAAACCGGTGACCGTCGGCGTGTCGGCACGAAAAGTAACCGACCCGGTAAATCTGTAGAGGTTGCGAGCCGGGTCGCGGACGCACGCACCGTGGTAGATGGCACCCGTTTCCCCGACGCCAGAAAATTCGTTATTGCGGAATGCGAAAACGCCCACCGCGCTGGACGCCGCACCTGCATAGCAGAGCCGATACAAACCCTCGCGCATTGCGTAAATCCCCCGCGAAATCCCCCACCCACATTAAACTTATTGCAAATTCGGCGTCTGTGCTCAAGCGAGGCGGGCAGCCTCAGCAAAGGCCTCACTCTTCGAGCGGACCGACATAGCGGATCGCCACGTCAACTGCGCGCCCGGCGAAGCCAAAGGAAAATCGGTTGCCCGCTTCGCCCGTGGTCCGTTCACCCCGCACGAGCACCCGGCGGCCATCGTCGCCGGTCGACAAGCCGGACAGGGTGTTGGTGTGCGGGGGCACTGATACGGCGAGTTCATATCCGAGCAGGTTTCGGACTGGATCGAGCCGGCACCAGCCCTCAAGCGGAATGCCGCGCGCCGTCGACCCTCTGAAGAAGCCGTCGCGCAATGTAAGTTGAGCCGTGCCGATGCCTAACGCCGTGCCGAACTCAGCCTCATATCGCCCGTCTTTCATCGATCCCCCCAGGACAAGCAACGGACCCGCCAGCCGTTGTTGTCATCTCGCAGGGCGCAGAGTGTACGAGCGCAGTAAATTTAATCTTTGTCCGGCGCTTCGAATGCAAACCAGATGAACATTTTTTTAGAGCGTCTTTGCGCGGAGTTGAAAAATCCCTTGCCCACACCCCCCGCGAAACGCAAACCGCGCAGCCACTGAACTCAGCGGCCGCGCGGTCAAACTCAACAGCCGATTACGCCGCCGGCTTGTCGCCACCAGCAGCCTTTGCAGCCGCAGCTGCAGCCGCCGCCGTCCGCTCCTGCGCCTTCTTCTTCGGCTTGGCTTTCTCGGGGTTGTTCGGCGCTACACGCTTGGCGAGGCCCGCCGCGTCCAACAACCGCATCACACGATCAGTTGGTTGTGCGCCAACCTTCAACCAATGCGCAACGCGCTCGGCATTGAGCTTGGAGCGCTCTGGATTGTCCTTCTTCAGCAGCGGATTGAACGTGCCGATCTGCTCGATGTACTTGCCATCGCGCGGGCTCTGCGCGTGCGCGATGACAACGTAGTAGTACGGACGCTTCTTGCTGCCGCCACGCGACAAACGCATTTTCACTGACATGTCTTCGTCTCCAGTTTCGGTTTCAGGTTTTCTAGGTCTGCATCGGAGCTGAATGGCGGTAGATCCCGCACACTCTGCCGCGAAACTCTGTGCTGCCTTCGAGCTTGGCGCCGAGACGTTCGGCCACCCGGGCTGAGGGCAAATTTTCTGGCGCAATGAGGCTAATGGCGGTGGTCCAGCCAAGCGGGCCGAAAGCGAAAGCCAGCGCGCGCTTGGCGGCTTCCGTCGCGAAACCCTTGCCTTGCTCAGTTGGGATGAGCCCCCACCCGATTTCCGGTTCGGGAAAACCGAGCGGAAACCACGGTCCGCAATAGCCAACCAGCAAGCCCGTCGCTTTCTCTTCAAGCGCAAAAATGCTGTAACCGCGCAGGAGCTGATGTCCCAGCAGCATCGCAATGCCGCGCCAAGTATCGTCGCGTGACAGGACGCCACCGATGAACTGCGCGGCCGCCTCATCACCACGCAACATGAAATAGCGATCAAGATCGCTCTCCCGCCAGCTCCGTAGCCAGAGGCGCTCGGTTTCCAGCGTCGGGATTCCGCTCATCTCTTCTTTCCCCCGTCGAGCGGGCACGGACCAATCGTAGGTTGGGTTAGGCGCCACTTCGGCGCCGTAACCCAACATTTCCGGGCGGCAAACAGTGTTGGGTTACGCCGCGAGGTGCGGCTAACCCAACTTACCGCCCGAGCTAAATCTCGCGTGCTCATTTCTTCTTGCCCCCGCCGAACGGGAACGGACCTTTGGGCAGGCTGGGACCACCAAGTCCCGGCAGACGCATGCCGCCCAGCCCTGGCAATCCCCCACCAAGTCCCGGCAACGTTGGCTTGGCAGCCGTTTTGCCCGCGTCCGGCAAGTTCGCCAGAGCGTCGCGCACTTCTTTTGGCAGCTGCTCCAGCGCGCGCGGATCCAGCCCGGCGAGTTCTTTCTGCATGGCTTCGAGCTCGGCCGCACTTGGTGCGCCGCCACCACCCATCATGCCACCCAATCCACCGCCGCCACCGAGGCCCATGGCGCCAGCCATCTTGGCCATCATGCCGGGGCTCTTCTTCATCATCTTCATCATGTCGGCCATGTCACGATGCATCTTGAGGAGCTTGTTGATGTCCTCAGGCTTCGTGCCGCTGCCAGCTGCAACACGACGCTTACGCTTGCCATCAAGCACTTTTGGGTTGCGTCTCTCGTTCGGAGTCATGGACGAGATGATCGCGCGCTGCCGCTTGATCACCTTCTCGTCGACGCCTCCGGCCGCATCGATCTGCTTCTTCATTTTGCCGATGCCGGGCATCATGCCCATGATTGAGCCCATGCCGCCCAGCTTCTCGACTTGGCTGAGCTGCTCCGAGAGATCATCAAGATCGAACGCGCCTTTGCGCATTTTCTCCGCAATCGCCATTGCCTTGCCGGCATCCAGCGTCTGCGCTGCCTTTTCAACCAACCCGACAATATCGCCCATGCCGAGAATGCGGCCAGCAATGCGCTTCGGATCGAAGTCTTCCAGCGCGTCCCACTTCTCGCCAACGCCAATCAGTTTGATCGGCCGGCCGGTCACCGCCCGCATCGACAGCGCCGCACCGCCACGGCCATCGCCGTCCACGCGGGTCAGCACGATGCCGGTGACGCCGACGCGCGCCTCAAAGGCCTTCGCGGTATTGACGGCGTCCTGACCAGTCAGCGCATCCGCCACCAGCAGCACCTCGTGCGGCTGAGTGATGCGCTTGACCTCGGCCACTTCCGCCATCAATTCGTCGTCTATGGTGGTGCGCCCTGCCGTGTCGAGCATGACGACATCAAAGCCGCCAAGCCGCGCCGTATCGAGTGCGCGCTGGGCGATCTGCACCGGCGTCTGTCCGGCAACGATCGGCAGTACATCGACGTTGATTTGATGGCCGAGAATAATCAGCTGTTCCATCGCCGCCGGCCGCCGCGTATCGAGCGACGCCATCAGCACTTTTTTCTTGTCGCGCGTCGTCAGCCGGTGGCCGATCTTCGCCGTCGTCGTCGTCTTGCCGGACCCCTGCAAGCCAACCATCAGAATGGCGACGGGTGGCTGTGCGGCGAGGTCAATCGGTGCGGCGTCCGAGCCCAGCATCGCGACCAACTCGTCATTGACGATCTTGATCACCATCTGGCCAGGCGATACAGACTTGATGACGTTCTGCCCGACGGCCTTGGCCTTCACTTTGTCGGTAAAGTCCCGCACCACATCCAGCGCCACGTCCGCTTCGAGCAGTGCGCGGCGCACCTCGCGCATCGCTTCACTCACATCGCTGTCGCTCAGCGAGCCACGGCGGGCCAGCTTGTCGAAAACGCCTGAAAGGCGATCTGTCAGCGATTGAAACATGAGGTGGATCCGGATTGGCGCGAAAAACTTGAGGGACTAGTTTACGCCCCGGGGATTTTCATGGCTACCCAATCGACCATCACGTGGTCCTGAAAGGTTTTTCGGCTCGATAGCCGCTGATAGTAGGCCTCAACGTTCTGCAGGCTCGGCCGCGAGACCGGCATCGTGTAATAGCGATAGAGCAGCGCGCCGACGGCGATATCCGCCATCGTCAGCGTGTCCCCGAGAATGAACGGCTTGCCAGCCAACTGCTTGTCGAGCAGAGCGAGCTTGTCGCCCGCGCGCGTACTTGCGGCGTCCACCAGCGCAGCGTTTCGATCCGCCGCCGTCACCCGCACAAACTGCTGGAATAAAGTAGTGATGACGTCTGGATAGAGCGACGACAACATCCAATCCATCCATTGGTCGGCCCTGGCCGCACCCATGAAATCCGCTGGCATCAAGCTGGCCTTGCCGTAACGGCTCGCGAGATGCCGGACGATGGCATTGCTTTCCCAGAGAACAAGACCGTCGTCCTCCAGCACCGGCACCAGCCGGTTGGGGTTCATCGCGCCGTATTCCGGCGTGTCCGTCTTGCCAAATGGACCGCCCGCGTCGATCCGCTCATGCGGCAGACCGAGCTCGGCAACCGCCCACATCACTTTCTGGACGTTGACTGACGTTTTTCGGCCCCAGATCTTGACCATATGCGACATCCTACCGCCCAGTCGGGCGCCCAACGCAAAGCGCACCCGAGGGCGCAACGCGCTGTCAGGTGTCTAGACTAGCCAACGGGCAGTCTCGAAGGGCCGGTGTATCGGCGACAGGGCTGAATAAGTCAATGATGCGCCATTTGCAGGCGCACCTTTAGATTGCAGTTTCAATATCTGCACCCGCCGGCTCAATCCCACTGGAACACTTGGATCAGCGCCGGGCCAATAATGACAACGAACAACACCGGGAGGAAGAACACGATCATCGGCACGGTCAGCTTGGGCGGCAACGCGGCTGCCTTTTTTTCCGCTTCCATCATGCGCGCGTCACGGTTCTCCTTGGCCATCGTGCGCAGCGCAGTACCAACCGGCGTGCCGTAACGCTCTGCCTGAATGAGCGCGGTCGAAACGCCTTTCACACCCGGCAAGCCTGTACGCTTGGCGAGGTTCTCATAGGCCTGCCGCCGCTCCGTCAGGTATGAAAGTTCGGCTGTGGTCACCGAAAGCTCTTCAGCGAGTTCAAGCGACTGCGGACCAATCTCTGCTGCAACTTTCCCGAATGCCGCCTCGATGGACATGCCCGATTGCACGCAGATGAGCAGCATATCAAGCGCATCGGGGAAGCCCGCGGAAATCGATTGTTGCCGCTTTGTGATTTGGTTCTGCACGAACACGTTGGGCAGATAGAAACCCACGTAGCCCACGACCAGCGCGATGCCGATTTTGACAATGGGCGGGTGGTCAAGCTGTGCAATAAGGAACAAATAGATCAACGCCGCAATCGTTACAATCACCGGCATCGCAAGGCGGAAAAACATGTAGGCGACCAGCGGCGCCTGGCCCCGGAGACCAGCCATCTTCAGTTTGTCGCGGACCTCTTCGGTGTCGAAACTCGATCGCAGATCGAGCTTATCGACGATCTCCAGCATGAAGCCTTGCGGCGACTGGCGCAGTGACGTCCCGTCTTTTTTGTTCAGGTCAGCAAGCCGCGAAGCGCGCATCTTGTCACGCTCGACGGCCATGACGCGCATGCGCGCCGGCAACCGGTCGCGCGACATCGTCGGCAAAAGGACAATCATTGCCGTCGCGAAGATCGCAACAGCGGCGAACAGTGCCAAAAGAACCTCTGGCCGCGTGATCGCTTCGATGAAATCCTGCATGATGAAACCTGGTCGGTTAAAGCGGTGTCAGGCGCGGCGGGGCGGACCCTGGAGAAACACAAGAACGAAGCGGACGCGGATCAGAACTTGAAGTTGATCATCTTACGCATCATCAACAGACCGCAGCTCATCCACACACCCGAGCCGAGCAGCATGAAATTGCCGTAAGTCTTCTGCCACAAAAGCGCGATGTACTCTGGTGTCGTAATGTAAACGAGGATCATCACGATAAATGGTAGCGAGCCAAGCACCGCAGCCGATGCCTTTGCTTCTGCCGAGAGCGCCTGCACTTTTGCCGCCATCGTCTTGCGGTCGCGCAACACACCCGAAAGGTTGCCAAGCGCCTCAGAGAGGTTGCCGCCAGCTGTCTGTTGAATGGCGATCACGATGCTGAAGAAGCGCACTTCAGCCAGTGGCACCCGCTCCATCATGCGATCGAAGCACTGCTGCAACGGCACGCCCACGCGCTGTTGTTCGACAACTTCGCGAAACTCCAGGCAAACCGGCTCGGGGCTCTCACGCGCGATGATGTTAAGGCATTCATTCAGCGGGAGACCGGATTTCACACCGCGCACAATGATGTCAATCGAGTTAGCGAACTCGTTGAGGAACTTCTTGTGCCGCCGCAGGATCATGCGGCCGACAATAAAGCGCGGCAGTCCAAGTGCTCCGGCGATCCCAATTCCAACGACGACAATCGGGTGCAGCGTCGGCGCTGACAGAAATAGCACAAGCGTCACCACAAGGCCGGATACCAGGCTGGCAACCCAAAAGGTCTTCACATCGATCTGCAGTCCGGCCTGCATCAGCAGCTGCCGGAGCGAAACCTTTTTGCTGGCGGCTTGCTTCGCTTCTAGGTCCTTGAGCGTGTCCGCAACCTGCTTTTTGCGGTTGTTGGCGGCTTCCTGAATCTTGCCGTTAACTTTGCGGCCGCCCTCAGCGACGCCGGCGAGCCGCTTTTCCGCCCGCCGTTCGCCGGTCGTAAACGGCGCGATCAGCAAGTAGATCACGACGATCACGCAGAGCGCGGCGACAGCAATCAGGCCAAAAAACAGCAGATCATCGGAATCCATGACCCTCAGCTCCCCATCGGATTGCCGTTGAAGTCGGAAACTTCCGCCGATGACAACGCCTCGGCGAGCCGCGGTGTATCGCCGTAATACTCCGCCCGCTCCCAGAAGCGCGGCCGCGCGATGCCAGTCGAGCGATGGCGTCCGACGAGTTTGCCGTTGGCATCTTCACCGGTGATTTCGTAGACGATAATGTCTTGCAGCGTGACGACGTCGCCTTCCATGCCGACCACTTCGGTGATGTGCGTTATCTTACGGCTGCCGTCGCGCAGGCGGGATGCCTGCACGATGACATCGATAGAACCCGTGATCATCTCGCGAATGGTCTTGGGCGGCAGCGCGTAGCCGCCCATCATGATCATGCTTTCGAGACGGCTGATGGCCTCGCGTGGACTGTTGGAGTGGAGCGTGCCCATCGAGCCGTCGTGGCCCGTGTTCATCGCTTGCAGCAAATCGAACGCCTCAGGCCCACGGACCTCGCCGACGATGATACGTTCAGGCCGCATACGCAGGCAGTTCTTCACGAGATCGCGCATGGTGATCTCGCCTTCGCCTTCGAGGTTCGGCGGGCGCGTTTCAAGACGAACCACGTGCGGCTGCTGCAGCTGCAGTTCGGCCGAATCTTCGCACGTGATGATCCGCTCGTCGTGGTCGACGCAACCAGTCAGACAGTTGAGCAGCGTCGTCTTACCGGAGCCCGTACCGCCCGAGATCAAAACGTTACACCGCACCCGGCCGATGATCTCGAGAACCACTTTGGCGGCCGGCGAAAGTGAGCCGAATTTGACCAGGTTATCGAGCTTCAAACGGTCCTTCTTGAACTTACGAATTGTGAGACAAGGCCCGTCGATGGCGAGCGGCGGCGCGATCACGTTGACGCGGCTCCCGTCCGGCAGACGTGCGTCGCAAATCGGGCTTGATTCATCGACGCGTCGGCCAACTTGGCTCACAATGCGCTGGCAGATGTTCATCAACTGCGCATTGTCAGCAAAGCGCACAGAAGTTTTCTGCACTTTGCCGCCGACTTCGATGAACGTCGCCGAGGCACCGTTGACCATGATGTCGGCGATATCATCTCGTGCCAGCAACGGCTCCAGCGGCCCGTAACCCAGCACGTCGTTGCAGATGTCTTCGAGCAGCTCTTCCTGCTCCGCGATCGACATGACCACGTTCTTGAGCTGGATGATCTCGCTCACGATGTCGCGGATTTCCTCGCGCGCCGCCGGTGCGTCGAGTTTTGCAAGCTGCGTCAGATCGATTGTGTCGATCAACGCATTGAAGACCGTCGTCTTGACGTCGTAGTACTCTTCCGAATGCCGGCGCTCCGATGCGGCCGGGGTAGCCTCCGGCGCGCGGGCGGCCTTTGGCTCCGGCGCCGGCGCTGCAGCGCGCTGCTGTTCGGCCGGGTTCATTGGCACAGCAGATGCAGCCGACGGCGAGGCCGGCGCAATCCGCTTCATGCCACCATCATTCGTCCGTTTACCAAACATAGGAATCCGCCCTTCAGCGCTTCAACTTGAGTTTTTGCAGGAAGCCGCCGCTCTGTGGTTTGGCCTTGGCTTCGGCGCGCATGTCTTTGCGGCCAGCCAGCGTCATCGCCAGTTCGCGGATCTGCGGGACGGCCTTGGCTTTGGAGGAGAACTCCTCAACCATCTGCCCGTTGTTGGCCGCCTGACCGAAATTTTCGCAGTCGAATTCGAACACTTGAATGGGGTCGATGCCGAGATTGGCCGCGAATTCCTTAACCGGGATCTCCGGCCGCTTTGGCATCCCCGCCATGTTGATGACCAGCCGCGGCGGGACATCATTCGTGCGGTTCGCCTTGATGAGATCCATCAGGTTTTTGGCGTTGCGCAGATTGGCAAGATCCGGTGTCGCCGTTATGACGATCTCGTCCGCCTTCAGCAGCACGCTGCGCACCCAAGGGCTCCAAGTATGCGGCAGATCAACCGCGACAAACGGCACGTGTTGGCGCGTCACGTCGATGACCACGTCACAGGCGTCACCGGTAACGTCATACTCGCGATCGAGAACCACCGGCGCGGCGAAAATCGAGAGCCGATCTGTGCACTTGGTCAGCAACCGGTCCAGCAGCATCTCATCAAGTCGCTCGGGCGACTGCAGCGCATCGGCAATGCCTTGCACCGGGTCCTGATTGAAGTCGAGGCCGGTCGTACCGAACGCCAGATCAAGATCGGCGATGATGACATTGGTCTTGAGCTGCTCGCTCAGCGACCAGGCCACGTTGTGACAGATCGTCGATGAACCGACGCCACCTTTGGCACCGATAAACGCGATAACACTGCCAACGGGCTTGGAATCAG
Organism: uncultured Alphaproteobacteria bacterium; assembly: GCA_963847145.1. GTDB lineage: Bacteria > Pseudomonadota > Alphaproteobacteria > Rhizobiales > Hyphomicrobiaceae > JABFRJ01. The sequence goes on along the minus strand of CAWJYN010000003.1, from coordinate 1,248,387 downwards.
GATCGTTGTAGAGATTGGACAGGCCTTCCATCAGCTGCAACGGCGTGATAGGCGCGACCAGATATTCACTGACGCCGCGCTTCAGCAGTTCGCGATAGAGAACTACGTCGTTGGCGTGGCCAATGACAACCACCCGCGTGCCTGCATCGCAGAACTCGGACAAGTGATCGAGCTGTGTCAGCAATGCGCTCCGCTCAAGGCTCAATTCGATGACGATCAAATTCGGGGTCGGATTTTCTTGATAGTGAGCAACCGCCGCACCAATGCCGCCCATGTGAATGCTGACATGCGTCTTCGAAAGACGGCGGTCCTCAGCAGCCACCTGCAGCACCTCTGTCGTTTCCGCATCTTCGCAGAACGCCTGGATGGAGATGCGCGGAATGGGGCGCGCGCGTTGCGCATGTCCGGCGTCGGCGCCGCCCATGTCGTGCGCACCCTCGTCGGTCAGATCTTCGCGCTGAACGGTGCTGTTTTGGCGGCTCATGTGCAACTCTCCTTAGCGTCTTACTTCGTGACCCGCTCATCCGCGTTGCGGGACGCACCGCTCGGGCGGCCCTTCACGTATTCGCCCCAAGTCACGTCGCGGCGGTCGGCGCTGGCTGGCGTCATGGTCCGCGGGCCAAGCAGATCAGCCGGGTTAGCGACCATGGCGGCGAGGTTCTTCTGCGTGGCGCAGCCGAAGTTCTCATAGTTTACATTGCGGGTGGTTTCCGCGACGTTACTCGGCCACTTGCCGCATGTCGGACCTTCGGCGGCATAGCGCAGGTAAGAGATCCGCACCGGCGGCTGCGGATCGCCTTCGGCATGATAGGGCTCGATTGAAATCGAACTTTCAGAAAAACCCTGGTCGGCCAGCAGCGGCCGCATATCGGCGACCGCATTCATCGCCGATACCTCGTTTGCCGAGCCACTCGGAACCGAGATTATGAGTTTGCTGTTGCCGGCATCTGCGGCGCGATAGCGCGTCAGGAAGTCGATCATTGCAGCCTTCTGGGCCGGTGCCAGTCCGGCAGCGCCGCGAGCAACCTTGACCGACATCTTGTGAGGCTGTTGTGAAACGATGATCGGATGCCGCTCAGCCGGTGTCAGAAGTTGCTGGCCGGCGTCGAAATGTTCCTGCCGGTCGCCCAGCATGGAATCGCAGCCTGCCAGGCCCGCGCTGGCCACCGCAATCGCCAGCAGACTAGCGCGTGTGCGCAGCAGCCGGTGCGTCGAGACTTTGGTCATAATGCTCTCCATGGTCCGCCAAGGGACGGGGATCGATGGTTATTCGACGATGAAACCGTAGTTGCCCTTGAGACCGCCGTCGGGCAGGGCGCGGCCCTTCCCGTAAACCCGGTTCAAATGGCCGAGGAAGTTGGCCTTCAAGTCAGAGGCAGCGGCGAGACCGTCATCAGGTTTTGCGAGATTCTGTGCAGCCGTCGGACGTACCATCAGCGGCGTAACGATGATGACCAGTTCCGACTCACTCTGCTGGAAGTCGCGGCTGCGGAAGAGGGTCCCGAGAATTGGCAGATCCTTCAAGCCAGGCGTGCCGTCGATGTTCTGCCGGACACTGTCAGACAGCAGGCCAGCCATCACAATCGATCCGCCCGAAGGCAACTCGACAGTCGACAGGGCCGAGCGCTTCTTGAGCGAGGGGATCTGCGTACCGGACAGCACCAGGGCGCCTTCGTTCGAGAGTTCAGACACCTGTGTGTCGATCTTCAGACTGATGCGGCCTTCGGACAGAACTGTCGGAGTGAACGCGACGCCGACACCATACTCTTTGAACTGGATGCCGATGGCGCCATTGTCAGCAGAAACCGGCACTGGATACTCGCCACCAGCAAGGAACTTGGCAGATTCTCCCGACACCGCCGTCAGATTGGGTTCAGCCAAGGTACGCACCAAGCCTTCCCGCTCAAGTGCCTGGATGACGTAACTGAGACATGCGCCGCCCGCGGAGAATCCCCCAGCGATACCTGGGTTATTGACGTAGTTGGCATTCGAAGTTGCTGGCAAAATGCTTGCGCACGTCGCCGGAATCGAACTTCCATCTTTTATCGCAGCAGCGATCGCGCTCGATGTGACGTTACCGGACTTAGCGAGGCCACCAAGCGCGGTACTCGTGACTGGAAAACTGTTGTTGGTCATAGGCGAGAAGTTGAACGGCCCGACTGAGAAGTTGGAGGCGAAGTTCACGCCGAACTGCTTCAGCACAGAACGTTGAACTTCCGCCACCGTGACCTTGAGCATCACCTGCTCTTCGCCTTCGATGCTGAGCAGGTTGATGATCTTCTTCTCAGACTGGGCATCGCGGCCCGAGCCGTAATTGAAGTTGCCCGACGTCGTGGTAACGCCACCAACCGTCTGGGACTGGTAAGAGTAGCCGGAACCCGTCAGGTTCTTGTTGGCCGATGCGAATTGTGTCGCGATGTCAGCGGCGCGTGCAGCGTCCGCCGGTGTCCGCACGCTGCCCATCAACACGATCGCCGTACCGGCCAGGTCGGTGCGGATCTGGGAACTCGGCAACAACCGCTTTAGCAGATTGTCAAGCGAGCTCAGATCGCTGCCAATCGCGATCTCAAGTGACATGATTTGGTTGCCTTGCGCGTCGAAGAAGAACGCGTTGGTCGAGCCGGCACCGCGTGCCACCAGGAACACTCGGTCCGAGGTCTGGACGATGGCGTCCACCTTCGATGGATCGGCGACCATCACGTCACGCAGTTCCATCGGAAACTGCAGCATCATCGACCGGCCAACACCGAGCGTGATCTTTTTAGCGATCGGAAAATTTGTGCGCGCCGGAATCTGCATGACCGATCCGTCAGGCGCTGCTTCAGTAGTGCGATGCATCTGCGCGCCCAGCGGCGCGCCAATGGCCATGGCGAGCGCGAGCGCCATCGCGCCCAAAGCCCGGCAAAGTGATACCTGCATGTTCCAATCCCCTCGGACTGCGTTCGGACGCTCGCAAGAGCGAGTTCAGTTCACGCCATAAGCACGCGACTTAACACCGTAACGCAGGACACGAATGGAATTGCCGCGCTGGCCATTCAGACCATTGCCGGCACTGGGACCATTGGCCGCCGACATGTCGGCCACCGATCGAAGCGCGAGCGAAATTTCGCCCATTGAGTTTGCAAGTGCGAGGAGCTCGGTCTGACGTGGGGTCAGTTCGAGGGTCGCTGTCAGGCCGTCGGCGCCCTTCTTGCCTTCGGCGGCAGCGATCAGCTGCCCGATGGCGAGAACGCGCACGTTGCGGAACAGAGTATCGGAGACGAATTCTTCGCCGCCGCCGCGCGCCGCACGCCGCCGCTGAATGAGAATGACGTCAACATGGTCGTTGGGCAGGATCAATTTGCCGACAGCAGTCTCTTCTTTGATCTTCGTCGAAATAGCGCGCATGCCAGCTGGCAGGATTGCGGCCAGCACGCCACCATCGCCTGGCTTGACGAGTTTGGCAGGCGTGATTGGCTCGTCCTTGAGAATGGGTGCGCGTGCAACCGAGCCGATCAGCGGCTGCATTGGATCTTTGCCGCCCGGATTCGACTTGATGTAACCACCCGACACGGCGCCGGCCGGCCATTCCTGCCAGCGAAAGTTCTCGCGGTTGACGATTTGCCCAAGCTCGATCTGCGTCTTGGCGACCAGCACCTGGGTCGTATTGACCTGCGTGGGCACAATCAGAGTATCAGGCTTGCGCGACGCATAGGTGGCGAGCAGGCCAACCGAGCCCAGGCCGAACACTGCCGCAACGCCGGCCGCGATAATTTGCCCTTTCCGCATGACGCTCGAAATCCCCGTTTTTGAAAAGAGCCAGCTGCTCTGCGTAGGCTTACACTGCGCGACAAACCTCAACAGCGCGTTAATGGCGGTGTCAAAACTGGGCATTTCGAAAATCGATTGTGCGCGATGGTCAACAAACAACGAAAAAGGCGAGTGCCATGCGGCGCCCGCCTCCAAATTCAATGTGAAACCTCAAGTGTCGTCTGTGCTGCGCGGGCTCACCCGGCGACTGAGCGCAGCCAGAACGACTGATTGTAAACAATCAGTCCAGCTGCTGCTAGCGCGATGCCGTAAGGAATGCCACCGCGTGGCGTATGCAGCCGCTCAATCCATGGTGCCTGAGCCCAAGCATAAGGCAACGGGATCTGGCGGAATACGAGGAACGCCATGGTCAGCAAGCCGCCAAGCAAAGAGGCCCCGATCGCGTAGTCGAGAAGGTCACCGAAGCCGAGCCAAAGTGCAACGGCCGACGCAAGCTTTGCGTCCCCGCCACCGATGTAGTTTCTGGCGAACAGCACAATCGTTATGGCCAACATCATCAGGCCAGCCAGCACATGCATACCGATGTCTTGAATACTGAGGCCGGCGAAGGGCGCCAAGCAAAAGAAGCCACCCACCAAAACCAGCGAGATCCGGTTGGGAATTGTCATGCTGAAAAGGTCCATCGCAGCGGCAAAAATGACGGCGATGGGGAACACGGTCAGGATTGCAATCTGATACACGCGCGTGCCTCGTCAGTTGAAAAGCCGGTGCTGGAGCGTCAAACGACACTTCCATCGGAGACTAGGGGACAGCAGTTAACGCGCCATTAAGCCCGCAGCGCTGCCGGACAGACTGTCAGCGTTTCGCTTGCGATCCCAAAAATTCAAACGGGCCGGAAGCGACTGGCTTCCGGCCCGTTTGAATAATCTACCAAAGTCGGCTGGGCGTGCGGCCCTTGCGAGCCTCACGCTAAGACCATTACTTGGTGGAAGTCATCTGACTCGAGACGGCGGTGAACGTGTTGGCGACGTTCTTGCCGAGGGTCGAAGCGGCCGAGATGATGGCAACCGAGATGAGCGAGGCGATGAGGCCGTACTCGATGGCGGTGGCGCCGGACTCGTCCTTGACGAAACGTGCGATGAGGTTCTGCATAGTGAGTCTCCCAACTCTTGACTGAAGCGCTGAATGCGCGGGCAGTTCGACCGAGGGCACCCGCCCCGTGTGGCTGAACTAACGTGGAAGTTACCGGCCGCGGTTTAAAGTTGAGTTAATTTGGGGGCTCAAGCGCTTCAATCGCAACCGTGAGCGCCGAGTGTTAGGGAAAGTGGTGAAAATCCAGTTTAAAGAAAAGAAGAATCAACCATGCTCCAGCCCGCAGCGGTACTCTGCGTGTCGAACAGCCGATTTGAAACTAGATTTTGCACTTTCTTCATGATTGCAGGTGAGAGTGACGGCAGTTGTACCGCGTTCGTCGTGCGATCCCGGCCTTAATCCGGGGCGCTCCGTTGTCCGCTCCTGGTAGGTGAACGCTCCATGCCCGCCCACAAACAGACTTCCTTCCTCGGCCTGCAGCTTGTTGCGCGTCTCGCTGTGCGTACGCTCGTCGCCGCGTCCGCTTTCGCTGGCGTTACGACAATTGCTTGCGCCGATGATCTCATCGTCAAATACGATCAATCGCAGATACTGCGGCTGACGCGTCCCGCTTCCGAAATCATCGTCGGCAATCCAAGCATCGCCGATGTTACAATCCAGTCGGGCAACATACTGGTGATCACCGGCAAGAGTTACGGCATCACCAACATTATCGCATTGGATGGCGAGCGCAACGTTATCCAGGATCAGCGCATCTCGGTCCGTCGTGACGAGGTCGGCGTCGTCAACTTAACGCGTGGCACCGCCCGGCAAACCTTCGCCTGCATGCCACAATGCAACCCAACCGCCACTCTTGGTGACGATATCGGCTTCCTGACTTCGACACTTAAGTCGGCCAAGGAGAAGATCAAGTTCTCCGAAGGCAACGGCTTCGAAAAGGGCACGCCCGGTTCGAACTAAGGGCGGCCAGGTAACCCCGCAGGCTTGTGGATCAATGGGATCTACGAGCCTGCGATGTCCGCTCTGTTAGCGCGATAAGCAGCGTTCCAAACGCGTGGCGCCAGCCGGTCCCGTGAGCAGTGGTGGCTAAGGCATGCACATTCTCCCTGCCGCCCCCAGCCCTTTCGCTTGGTTCGTCCTCGCCATCTTCGCTGTTGCGGCCACCGGCACAGGTGCTGCCCTTGGCTTTGAATTGCCGATGGTGCACGTCCAGTTCACCATCGCTGTCTGTGTTGGTCTGTTGGGCATTGCCGGGCTCGCCAAGGTTTCGTTGAAAAGCGGGGTATTGGCTGAAACCTTCACCTTGGCGGCTCTTTGGCTCGCTATGCTATCGGTGCTGTCGCCGGCCAGTTACGTCGCCGCCGGTTTCAATGCGCCGGTGGTTGATGGGCTTTTGAGCCGCATGGATCAGGCGATCGGTTTCGATTGGGTTTCACTGCAGCGCTTCACTGATGAAAGCCCATGGGTCGCCCGCATCTTCACGTGGATCTATGGCTACTCAGTGCTGCAGGTCGGCGCGTCCATTGTCGTCCTGACAGTGCTGAGACAGCGTGATCGTCTCAATACATTCGTGACCGGGCTCTTGCTCGCTACCATCGCAACAATTCTACTGTCGGCAATTTTGCCCGCGGCCGGCGCCTATCGGACCTACGGGGTGTCGTTCAATCCGCTTGGCCAGATCAGTCTCTACACAGACCCGGCGCATTACCTGCCGGACTTCGATGCGGTTCGTGCCGGTACGCTGCGCTCTCTTGATATTCCTCGATTGGGCATCATTCAGTTCCCGTCGTACCACACGGTTCAGACCGTTATGGCCGCCTGGGCAACCTGGCACATGCGCTGGGTCGGGCCGTTCAACGTCCTACTCACCGGTGCGGTTCTTGTGACCACGCTGCCCATCGGTGGGCACCACCTTATGGACATTGCCGGCGGTGCTCTCGTATCGGCGTTGTGCTTGGCAATCGCCGCGCGGGTCGAAGTGTCGGCAGATGACAACGGCAAAAAGATGCACACTTCAGCTCTGGCTGGCGTCCGCACAAGGGCGTACGCAAAACCTGCGTAACCGGCAGTGTCTCAGTTTGAACTTTGCCGTTACTTTTTTCCTCCCCCTCGAGGGGGGAGGGCCAAACGCCACCGGTTTAGACCGGCCAGCACAGGTCTCGCAACACACGTTCGGCCGGTCTAAGCCGCTGGCGTTTGGGGTGGGGGTGACGAGCGTCACGCGCGGCACGAAACATCACCCTCACCCGGCGCGGCAGACGATTTTTCGGAAGTCGAAAAATCGTGCAGACGCCGACCTCCCCAAGTTTGAAAATTGGCTTGCACTTTCTTCCTCCCCCTTGAGGGGGGAGGAAAAAATGGAGCGCTTGATGAGCAGTCCAAATTGAAACTGAGACACTACCGCGTAACCACTTGCCTTGACGGCCCTCACCGACAGGCGCTACCGTTACTCCGCGTCGTGGTGATTTGGCCGGCCGGCTTGCAGCCACGTAAAATAACTCGCTAAAGGGCCGTTCCACCCTTCCGGTGTTCCGGTCTGCTCGTTTTTGACCGGCTGGTGTTTTCTGACGCGCCGTTTTGACGGAGCGTCCGAAGGGTTGATGTTTCATGGCGCAAGATGACCAGCAGATTGGAGCAGTCAGCGCTTCGCTGGCCCATGTCGGTCTGGCCAGCCAAATGGCCCATTTCGGTCCCTCCGAACCGCTCAAACTGGATTGCGACAAGTCGCTCGCGCCGTTCGATATAGCCTTCCAGACCTATGGCACGCTGAACGCAACCAAGACGAACGCGATCCTCATCTGTCATGCTCTGACGGGCGATCAGCACGTCGCCAATGTCCATCCGATCACCGGTAAACCGGGTTGGTGGGTGACCATGGTCGGCCCTGGCCGGCCCATCGACACCGATCGTTTCTTTGTCATCTGCTCAAACGTGCTCGGTGGCTGCCTCGGGTCGACTGGCCCTGCATCGCTCAACCTTGAAACCAACAAGCCCTATGGACTTGATTTCCCTGTCATCACCATTGGCGACATGGTTGACGCCCAAGTGCGTTTGATCGATCGCCTCGGCATAGATCAACTCTTCGCTGTCATCGGTGGTTCAATGGGCGGCATGCAGGTGCTCGAGTGGGCAGCCCACCATGGCGACCGCGTTTTCGCCGCCGTGCCTATCGCCACCGCTGCATGGCACTCCGCGCAGAACATAGCCTTCCACGAAGTTGGGCGTCAGGCCGTGATGGCCGATCCAGAATGGCGCGGCGGCCGCTATGCCGAACTCGGCACCAGTCCGCGCAACGGGCTCGCCGTTGCGCGCATGGCCGCGCATATCACCTACCTCTCAGAAGATGCATTGCAAGAAAAGTTCGGCCGCAATCTGCAAGCGCGCATCGCCAAGACGTTCTCCTTCGACGCAGATTTCCAGGTTGAGAGTTATCTGCGCCATCAGGGCTCGACCTTCGTCGATCGCTTCGACGCCAACAGCTATCTCTACATCAGCCGCGCGCTGGACTATTTCGATCTGGAAGCCGAGCACGGTGGCATTTTGGCCAACGCCTTCCGGGGAACCAAAACGCGCTTCTGTGTCGTCTCGTTCACGTCTGACTGGCTTTACCCCACCAAAGAAAGCCGCGCGATCGTCCAGGCGCTCAATGCCGTTGCTGCCAATGTGTCCTTCGTCGAGATCGAGAGTTCTAAAGGCCACGATGCATTCCTGCTGAATGAACCGGAGCTATTTGCCACTATTTCCGGCTTCATCCGATCGGCCGCCGAACGCCGTGGCATCACCGAGGCCGGAGGACCACGCTGATGCAGAAATCATTGGCAGCACCCACATCCGCCACGCCACGCGTCGACCACTTGCTGATCGCCGAAATGGTCCGCGGCGGCGCCCGCGTCCTCGACGTCGGCTGCGGCGACGGCTCGCTTCTGCACCTGCTGGCCGCACGCCGGCAGGTGGATGGCCGCGGCATCGAAGTCGCGCCCGAACGCGTGAATGCGTGTGTGGCCGGCGGACTATCCGTCATTCAGGGTGACGCCGACCGCGATCTCGCCGACTATCCGGATCAGGCCTTCGACTATGCCATCCTCTCTCTCACCATCCAGGCCACACGCCAGCCGCGCCAGGTGCTTGAGCATTTGCTGCGCATCGGCCGCCACGCGATTGTCTCGTTCCCCAACTTCGGTCACTGGAAAGTGCGCCAGCAACTGCTCATGCACGGCCGCATGCCGGTCACCGAAAACCTGCCCGACGCCTGGTACGACAGCCCCAACGGCCACCTCTGCACCATCACTGACTTTGCAGAGTCTTTGCCGCCAGATCAATGCCCGCGTTGAACGCAAAGTCGCCTTCAATGCTTCCGGCCGCCAGCTTGGGACCTGGCTTCCACTGACCACCCACAATCTCCTCGGTGAACAGGCTGTATTTTTGCTGACCAAGGAGTGATGACATCATGACACTGGGCGGGGTCGGGCGTGGGGCGACAATGGCGCTGCCATTCTGCGCGAGTTCCATCGTTTACGGCTTGGCGTTCGGGTTGATGGCTGCCGGCGTTGGCCTGTCGACCGTAGAAGCGGTCGCCATGAGTGCATTGATTTTCTCGGGTAGCGCGCAGGTCGCGGTCGTTCAGACTTGGGGCGGGCAACCGTCGCTGCTGGCAGTGTTCGTCATGGTGGTGGTTGCAAACGTGCGGTACGTGCTGATGGGCGCAGCGCTGCGGTCATGGCTGGCCCCGCTGGGCACACTCAAGGCGTCCCTCGCGCTGCTGCCGCTGGTCGACGGCAGCTTCGCACTGGCCAGCCGGGCACGGGCGGGCGGCGACACCGATGCAGGGCTGCTGGTTGGCAGCGCGATGATCAGTTATAGCGGCTGGGTGTTTGGCACGGGCTTTGGCACGGTCGCTGGGCAACTCATCCCAAATCCCAAAGTGTGGGGACTTGATTTCATCATCGTTGCGTTTTGCGCAGCGTCGGCGGCACTGCTGGTGCGCAGCCGGAGTGATGTATGGCCGGCGCTGGCAGCGATCGCCGCAGTGGCGGTGTGCGAGCGCTTCGCGCCGGGTCCATGGACCGTGGTTGCTGCAGGACTGGCCGGAGCCGTGGTTGCGGCCGCGCTGCATCAAAATCCGGCGCAGTCGACAGTCTCCGAGCCCGCGCCATGAATTTCAACAGCACGACATTGACCATTATCCTGGTGATGACTGTTGCCGCCGCGTTGTGCCGGTTAGCGGGCTATGGGTTCATGCGGTTCGTGCCGTTGACGCCGCGCGTGGAGGCCGGGCTCAAAGCCGTCCCGCTGGCAGTGATGATCGGGATCATGGGGCCGCCAATGGTGAGAGGCGGTGTACCGGAGTTGGTTGGGCTTGTCGCGACAGTCGCGGCCGTACGATTTGGCTTTAACGATCTGCTGGCCCTGCTGGCAGGCATGGGCGCCGTGGCGGCGTTGCGGGCGCTGCTCTGAGGTCCATTGGCATTTGCCAGCACGCGATCAAGCAATCTTGACCGGTGCACGAGTGCGCTTGCCGCTTTTCCAGATTGCCCCGCTCTGTTAGACACCGCCATGATCCATCATGGTTGCGGCATTCCCTCGCACGCTTGGCGCCCTTCTCTGGGCCTAAAGCGTGGCAGCTCACGCGCAACAGACCATTCGCCCCCCAATTTTCAGGAGCCCCCCATGGCTAAACGCCCCATTCTCGATGAGAGCAGCGTTGGTCTGACGTTTGACGACGTGCTGCTGGTGCCGCGGGCATCAGACATTCTACCGGCTCAAGTGAACGTTGGAGCACAGCTGACCAAGACGATATCGCTCCGCATTCCGATCCTGTCGTCCGCTATGGACACGGTGACGGAAGGGCGCCTCGCCATCGCCATGGCGCAGGCCGGTGGCATCGGCGTCATTCACCGCAATCTCGACCCCGCCAAACAGGCTGAAGAGGTGGGCCGCGTAAAGCGGTTTGTATCCGGCATGGTGATCAACCCGATCACGATCGCACCGACGGCGACCCTGGCAGACGCACACGCGCTGATGGCAGCGCACAAGATCTCCGGTTTTCCGGTGGTCGAGGGCGGCAAGAGCGGCAAGCTGGTCGGCATTCTGACTAACCGCGACGTGCGCTTTGCTAGCAATCCAAAACAGCCGGTTTCAGAACTTATGACCAAGGAGAAACTCGTCACCGTGCGCGAAGGCGTTGATCGCGAGGAAGCCAAGCGCTTGCTGCATCAGCACAGAATTGAGAAACTGCTGGTGGTCGATGACACGTATCGCTGCATCGGCCTCATCACGGTGACCGACATTGAGAAGGCCAGCAAGCATCCCAATTCCTGCGTGGATGATCAGGGGCGCCTTCGGGCCGCAGCGGCGACCAGCACGGGGCCGGATGGCTTCGAGCGGGCCGAGCGTTTGGTGGCGGCGGGCGTCGACGTCGTTGTGGTTGATACGGCGCATGGACATTCGGCAGGGGTACTGAAAGCCGTGACACGCATCAAAAACCTGTCAAACCGGGTGCAAGTGATTGCCGGCAACGTGGCGACTGCGGACGGCACGAAGGCGCTGATCGATGCCGGCGCCGACTGCGTCAAAGTCGGCATAGGGCCGGGGTCCATTTGCACGACACGGATTGTCGCCGGCGTCGGCGTGCCTCAGCTGACGGCAGTTCTGGATGCAGCCGAAGAAGCGCAGAAGCAAGGGATCCCCATCATCGCCGACGGTGGCATTAAGTACTCGGGCGATTTGGTTAAGGCGCTGGCGGCGGGCGCAAGTTGCGTGATGATCGGTTCCTTGCTGGCCGGCACTGACGAAGCGCCGGGCGAGACGTATCTCTACCAAGGCCGCACCTACAAATCGTATCGCGGCATGGGCTCGGTGGGAGCCATGGCGCGGGGCTCGGCCGATCGCTATTTCCAGGCCGAAGTGCGCGATCAACTGAAGCTGGTGCCGGAAGGAATTGAGGGCCAGGTGCCCTATAAGGGTTCCGTGGACGCGGTGCTGCATCAGCTGGTGGGTGGATTGCGCGCCGGCATGGGTTACGTCGGAGCGCATACACTTGACGACCTCCGCGAGCGTGCGCGCTTCGTCCGCATTTCACCGGCGGCGATGCGCGAGAGCCATACGCACGGCGTGACGATTACGCGCGAGGCACCGAACTATCCAGGCACCGGTTGACTATTTCCATCGACACGAAAAACGGCCGGACCTCTCGCGAGGTCCGGCCGGGTTCATTGCATCGCCTGCTGGAGCGTAACGTTAGACGGCCAGCTTCAGTTCCTTGGCGGCACGAAATGCGATCTTCTTGGAGGCCTTGATCTTGATCGCTTCGCCGGTTGCTGGGTTGCGGCCCATGCGTGCCGGGCGCTTGCGAACCTGCAGAATGCCAAGGCCGGCCATGCGGATGCGCTCGCCCTTCTTGAGGTGCTTGGTGATGCGCTCGACGAGGTCGATGAGCACAGCGTTGGCTTGCTTCTTGGGGAGGCTGTGCGCTTCGGCGAGGTCGGCACTCAAATGACGGAGCGTGACCGTCGGAGCCTTGACAGTCGCTTTAGCCGAGGTCTTGGCGGCCTTCGCAGGTACCTTGGCAATTTTCACAGGTGCAGCTTTCTTAGCCATGGGAGAAATTCCTTCGTGAGGTGGTTGGGAGGAGTGCGGGGTGCGCGCAGAGCGTTTTGCCGAAATAGGGCGAGGTCCGGATACAATGATTTGCAAGCAATTGACTGTAACGCATTGGCATCAGTTATGAATTTCAGAGCACATAATGTCCTGATTTTGCTGCTTTTCCCGGCCTAAGTGCGAAAAAACGGCAGTTTTGCGAGGCTTCCAAGCGTGCACTGGCAAAAAAGATAGCGATTCGAATGCGTTGATTCGCAAAAGAGGAACAGATCTTGGAACCCCGCGTCATCGCTGTCGCCGCCAGTCCGCGGCATCGATTTTCCAAACTTTTGTCACTACAAATCACTCTTATCGCCGGCCTCGGCGTGCTGGGCGACGCCCATGCGGGAGCCACCGTCAAGCACCGGTCGCGCGTGGTGAAAGACCCCACCGCGCCAAACCTCCGGCAGGTGCACCTAATGCAGGCCGAACTGTTCGATGAACTCGCCCGCAAGGGCTTTTCTGTTGCAACTGGCGACCTGGGCGAGAACATCACCACGCGCGGGATCGACCTGTTGGGATTCGGTGAAAATACACTGCTCCACATCGGTCCGGCTGCCGTCGTGCGGATTGCAGGACTGCGCAATCCCTGCAGCCAGATCGACAAGTTCCAGCGTGGACTGATGGCGGCGACGCTCGAGCGTGACGCATCCGGTGGTATCATTCGAAAGGCGGGCGTGATGGGGGTGGTCGTGACAGGCGGCGAAGTGACGCCGGGTGACACGATCGTTGTCGAGCGGCCCGCCGGCCCGCCGCGCCCGCTCCGGGTGGTCTGAGCCATGGCAGTCACCCGAGAGTATGGTAGGGGTCAACCAAGGATCGACGGCACGGAGACTTGCACATGGGTGGGAAATTCGAGATCGGTCGCATTCGCGGATTGCCGGTCTTCATCGATGCGACATTCATCGTCCTGATTGTGCTTTGGGGGCAGCGGTACTTCGTCGGTGGCGACACCAAAATGATGTCCACGGGCTTTCTTCTGATCGTCGGTCTGGCGTTGTCGATCTTGATCCATGAGCTTGCGCATGCGATCGCCGGGCACAATCTCGGCGTCGCGCCAAGCCATATTGAACTGAACGGCCTTGGCGGCCTTTGCTTCTGGGCGCAACCCATGCGGCCGGAGGCCTGGCGGCGCATTGCCATCGCATTGGTCGGGCCGTTTTCAAATTTGGTGCTCTACTTTCTCTTTGATTTTCTCACGGGCTTTGTTGATCCAAAAAGTCAGCGCTTCGTCTACCATGTGACCAGCACGCTCGCCTGGGCCAACTGGTGGATGTTCGTCTTCAACATGCTGCCGGCCTTTCCTCTGGATGGCGGCAGGGCCTTCGAAGCGTTGCTCGGCAAAGGCATGACCTTCACAGCAGCACGCTTGGTTGTTGGTGTTCTCGGTCTATGTCTGGCTGTGTTGTGTGCCTACGTCGGCCTCGGTGGTACGTTTCCATATTTCAATATTGGCGGCGGGCCCTGGATGCTGGTGCTGGCTTTGATGCTGGGTTTCGAGAACTTCATGGCTATCCAGGGCGCCAGCAATCCGCCCTGGCAGCGGCGAAACTGAGCCCACCCATGCCACTGCGCAACCGCGTGACGCCTGAAGGTGAGATCCTCGCCGTGACTGCGCGTGGCGGCATGTATGGCAATCGCGGCGGCTGCTTTCATCGCGATGATCAGTCCCTTAAGTCCCGGCCCTTCGCGTCCAAACAGTGGATCTGCTGCGTGCTGCGGTTCAAGGGTCGCCGCCGCAAGCTCTTGCAGCCCGGCCTCTTCACCGAGCTCTTTTTCCTCGACGAAGCGACCGCTATGGCCGCCGGCCACCGCCCCTGCTTTGAGTGCCGGCGCGCGGACGCCGAGCGGTTCGCAGTCTTGTGGAACGAAGTCCGCGGCAAGCCTGGCCGCGCCGCTGCACCCGATATGGATGACATACTCCAGTCCGAACGGATTGACGGCAATAACGCCAAAATTGTTTCACGAGCAACACTCGGCAGCTTAGCTGATGGTGCATTCGTCCGGTTGGCCGGCGGCACCGCGCTCGCTTGGGGTGGACAGCTATGGCCGTGGTCGTTCGATGGTTATGGCCCCTCGCAGCATGCGCCCGCCGACAAACTCGTCGATGTTCTGACGCCGCCAAGCATCGTTGCCATACTGGCGGCCGGATTGAGACCGAAAGTGCATGAAACTTTGAACGCCGCGAGCGGCACGCAGATGTGATCGGGGAACACGAATGACGCGCTCAACGTTGCATCGCACGCTGCGGCGCTTGTATATCTTTATCATCGCTGTCCTCACGATTTCGCTGTTTTCCAAGCTCGCCGAACATGTCCCGTTCATGGTGGGCACGGGCATCGAAAGACTGCTCAAGGACTTCTACGAGTTCTTCAAAGATATGGCGTTGCTGATTGCGACGGGCGGCGTGGCCTACATCACTAACGTGTTCCAGAAGCGTCACGCGTTCCTCGAAAACCTGAAGGACGAATGGCGCGAAATCATCGCCGCCAAAAGCGCGTTGCTGAGTTACATGCACAAGCCACAGCCGACGCATGAAGAGTACGTCAGTGCGTTCACACAACTGTCTGAAGCGATCGACAATATGCGGATCGTCTACAAGAACGTCGGTGAGACGCGCAGTTTGATCGGGCTCTATCCCTTTGCGCCGCTGCACGACATGCGGCGCGTGATGCAGACACTCGATCCAAAGAAGGGACCCATCACCCACGAGCAACGCAAGTTGGCGCGCGACACCATGCTCGAGGCCTTTTATGCTTTGCGCGACAGGTTCTTGGACGAACTGGATCTCGAGGCACCAGATCAGCCAATTCTGATGGCCGGGGCGCGCCGTCTACGCGTCCCCGGCACGGCCAATTGGGCGCGAAAGCGTCAAGCCATCGAGATCGACCTGCAAGCGGCCGTTAGACCCGGCAGCGATGCGCATGACACGCTGATGCGCGACCTCTATGATCAGGAACGCGCCAGTGCTTCCGACAAGTCAGAACGCAAGGCACCAACATGAAACTCGGCTACGTCATTCTCTATGTGCCAGATGTGCCGGCCGCGGTCGCTTTCTATGAGAGCGCTTTCGGCCTCAAGCGGCGTTTCGTGCATGAAACGCTAACATATGCCGAACTGGAAACCGGCGCGACCGCGCTAGCGTTCGTCGACGAGACATTGGCCAGCGGCAGCATTCCTGCCTTCACGCGCAGCCGTCCGGCCAACGCACCCGCCGGGATCGAAGTGGGACTGGTGTGCGACGATGTCAGCGCGGCTTACCAAGTCGCACTTAGGTCAGGTGCAGCGGCGCAGTTGGCGCCGGTCCAGAAGCCCTGGGGCCAGACCGTTGCCTATGTGCGCGACCTTAACGGTTGCCTCGTTGAACTTTGCAGCCCGATGGGCGGCTGATGCGGTTCAGAACTTCTTTGGCTTCACCACCGCCGCCGCGCTGGCAGCCGCCTGTTCTGCACGCTTGTGTGCCGCCGCGATGACTTCACCGATGTCTTCATAGGCAGCGTTCACGCGGCGTGTCATCGCATTGAGATAGTCGAGCACTTCGGCCGGGAGACCCGCATCCGCGAAGCGGTCCGGGTGATACTGACGCGCCTTGCCGATGTAAGCCTTGCGCAGCGCTTCGGTATCGACGCCGATCGAAACGCCGAGCAGTTTGTAGGGATCGCTCCGTTCCAACTCGGCATGGCGGGCCGCGAGCGCATCGATCTTGGCTTGATCATCTTTTTTCTGCGCGCCTTCGGGCAGAATGCGTTGGACCGAGGACTTGGCGAGAACAATGGCACCTTCGCGCTTGCACTCGAAATCGAAAAACGGGTCGGTCTGTATGTTGAAGAACTCGCGCAGCGTCTTGTCGCGCGAAATCAAGAGCGAACCACGCAAGGTGGTGCCGTCCACCAGCAGGATCTCAACGGGGTGGGTATCGCTGTTATTGCGACGCCACGCGGCCATATCAGCTGCGGCCATGGGAGTTCCTGCTCTTTGGTGCGGACTAAGACTGCTCCGGACCCTAGACAGGGCGGGTTAAGCCTCGGTTAGGTATGGCCGATCCAATGCGGGTGTCGATAAAGAGGGTTAAGCAGTCGAAAACACCTGTCTCTTGACACGTGGCGCCATTCCCATGACGTCATCACAGATGCCCCACGACCGTCTGACCTCGGAAGCCGATCTGATCGCCATGCTCGCCCCGTTGACGGCGGGCGCGCCCGGCGCGTTCGGCCTCAAGGACGATTGCGCGCAGCTGACGCCGGCGCCGGGTTTTGACTTGGTGCTGAAAACCGACCCCGTGCGGGCTGGTGTGCACTTCTTTGCCGATGATCCGCCGGATGCGATTGCGTGGAAGGCGCTGGCGGTCAATATCTCTGATCTGGCCGCCAAGGGTGCCGAGCCGGTTGCGTATTTGATGGCGCTGTCGTTTCCCGAGCCACCGACGCGGGACTGGATGGCGCGTTTTGTCGTGGGGCTTCGGCAGGCGCAGGCAGCATTCGGCTGCACGCTGATCGGCGGCGATACGGACCGCGCGCCGGGGCCGCTGTCGATCGCGGTGACCGTGATCGGCCAAGTGCCTACGGGGAAAATGGTCCAGCGTGGCACTGCTCGGGTGGGCGATGCGATCTTTGTCTCAGGAACGCTGGGTGATTCAGGCCTGGGGCTGCGCCTTCACTCCGAAGCGCGCGAAGGTCGTCATGACTTGCGGCGACAGTGGGGGCTGACCGGCGATGAAGTCGGCTTTCTGATTGATCGATATTTGCGGCCAACGCCTCGGCTTGGATTTGCCAGCACGCTGCTGCAGCACGCCTCGGCATCGATGGATCTCTCTGATGGCCTCATCAAAGATCTCGCGCGCATGTGCAAGGCGTCCGGTGTGGGGGCACGTGTGGAGAGTGCCAGGCTCCCGTTTTCAGCCGCCGCCGCAAAGGTTCTCGCGCGGTGCCCCGAAGCGCTGCCGACGATCGTCGCGGCGGGCGATGACTACGAAATTCTGGCCGCCCTCCCGTCCGGCGGCAAGGCGGCCTTTCGCCTAAACGCGAGAAGCAATGCGGCAGGCATGCAGTGCGTCGGCACTCTAACTGTTGGCAACGAGGTGGTTGTGACTCGTCCCGACGGCGCGACGATCCCCTTCGATCGCACCGGCTGGGACCACTTTTAAATCACGACCTCCTGTGTCCAGGAATCCCCAGGTCTTTTTACATCCAAACCATTGAGTTACAGGACGTTAACATTTTCTGCTTGAGCGCGGCCCACGGGTCCTTGCGGCTGAGCCGCGACTCACTGACAGCTTTCCAATCACAGTATGAGCCGGAAAAGCAAAAGCGGGGCGTTCCAGATGAAGCGTGACGAGCAAGGACCTGTCCTCAGCGCCATTTTTGTCGACTACGACAATATTTACATGTCGTTGAAGCGCAAGAATGAAGACGCCGCCAAGCGGTTCGCGAAGCTCTCCCAGGACTGGCTCCGCGGCATCGAGACCGGCGGTCTGATCACCGCAACAAATGGCGTGCTCGGCACGCGGCCCCGCCGCATCGTCATGAACCGCTGCTACGGCAACCCGGTCCCCCGCCGCAACGGCCACGATAACGCCACCGATATGAACTCGTTCCCGTTCATCCGGCACCATTTTCTGCGCGCCGGTTGCGAGGTTGTCGATTGCCCGCCGCTGACTGCCCAGCTTAAAAACTCGTCGGATATCCGCATGGTGATGGATATCCGCGATTACCTGACCCACGACACTTATTTCGACGAGTTCGTGATCCTCTCCGGCGACGCGGATTTCACGCCGGTGCTGCAACGGCTGCGGCAGCATGCTCGCCGGACCGTGATCTATTGCAATGAATACACCGCACAGCCCTACACCGCGATCTGCGATGGCGAAGTGCGTGAGGCCGACCTGATCGCGCTGTTGATGGCACAGGAACCGGCAGCCCAGCAGAGCGCGTCTGCCGAAAGTCCGCAAGTTCGCCCGCAAATTTCCGGACACTCCGTTCCGAACTTGCGCCAAGAGATCATTGCCGAAGTCATCACCAGCGTGCGCGCAGCTTCTGGCCCGGTGCCGTTGGAAGCACTTGCCGATCGAGCGTTGCGCGTGCTCGGCCACGAGAAGACCGTCAGCACCAGTTGGGCCGGCGCCGGCAGCTTCCGCGAGCTGCTCCGCCAGAGCTTGCCGGGTGAGATCGTACTGACAGAACAGCCGCCATACTTCGCCTACGATCCAAAGCGGCACGTGACAACGGCAGCGCGCGTGGTCGTGGCTGAGCCGGCCGTGCCGCAAATGCAGGTTCAGTCGGAGCCACGCATGCTCCAGCCACCGCCGCAGATCATGCGCGAGCCAGCCTACCAGGACCCGCCGCCACAAGTGCGCGCTCAACCGCTCGAAATGTACGCGCCACCGGTGCAGCAGTCGCCGCCACCACGCGCCGCAACCCCCAGCACCCCGCCACCAGCGGCGCCGCGTGCTCCCGCTCGCGCATCCGAAGCGATGTCGCAGATGCAGAACTCCATCGCGCGCATTTACGAAGCCTGTCAGGCGCCACCGTTGGCGCCCGCCGAATATCGCGCCGTGTTTGAAATCCTCGCCGAGGAGATCACCGAGAACAGCTTGTCTGGCACCCAGACTGTCAGCAACGTTCTAGCGCGCGCCCAATCACGCGGCTTCGATCTGAAGCGTGATGATGCGCGCTTTATTTTGGAAGTCGTTAGCGAGGCCGATCCCTGGTTCGACCAGGGTGCGTCGGCTGTGTTGTTCGGTGGCCGCTTCCGCAACTTCGTCGTCGCGCGCTGCCGTGGTCAGGGCCTCGCGCTCAGCGCCGAAGAGCTGGATCTGATCGACAATTGGTTCGCTGGCGCAATTGCGGCACCGCAAGGTCGCGTGTCCGTGCAGCAGGTGGCTGAACAAGAGCCGCGTGGTCCCGCGCGCTGGTGGCCCCAGGGTGGTAGTCAGCCGGTGCCCGAG
Organism: uncultured Alphaproteobacteria bacterium; assembly: GCA_963847145.1. Taxonomy (GTDB): domain Bacteria; phylum Pseudomonadota; class Alphaproteobacteria; order Rhizobiales; family Hyphomicrobiaceae; genus JABFRJ01. Next base: position 1,228,967 of record CAWJYN010000003.1, on the reverse strand, counting down.
CCAGTCTCTGCAGGCGGTGCTGACGAAGACTTCCCCCGCATCGTCCGGACGCGCCGGGCATGAATGAAACCCACGACTGATCGCAACGCCCCGGCTCGCAAGCGTCGGGGCGTTTTGCTTTTTGCGCCAGCGCCCCCTACGCCCCACTGCGCGTAATGGCGCGGATGTACGCCGGACGCGCCTCGATGCGATCGACAAAGGCCGTCAGGTTCGGGTACGCATCCCGCCCGGCAAACCGCAGCGCCATCTGCGCGACAAACGACAGATTGATGTCAGCGCCGGTAATATTGTCGCCAACAAACCACTGGCGGCCTGAAAGCGCGCTGTTCAGCCAGCCGAGATGGTTCTCCATTTCGCCGGCGATGCGCGGATGCAGCGGTTTGCCGGCATCGCCAAGCCGGCTCACGTAAAGGCGCAGCAGCAGCGGCAGCATCGCCGAGCCCTCGGCATAGTGCAGCATTTGGCTGTAGCGATTGTAGTCAGGCGATGTCAGCGCCGGCGCAAAGTGGCCTTTGCCATAAGTGCGCACGAGATAGTCGATGATGGCACCGGATTCGATCAGTGTGACGGTGCCATCGCGCAGGATCGGCGCTTTGCCGAGCGGGTGGATGGCTTTCAACTCGGGCGGGGCGAGGTTGGTGGTGGCATCGCGCGCGTAGGTGATTACTTCGTAGGGTTGGCCAAGCTCCTCCAACATCCAGGTGATGCGGCGCGAGCGGGACGCTTGCAGATGATGGACTTCGATCATGGGATGGCTCCGTTCGGATGGGGCCGTAGGGCGCAAAAGGCGAAGCCGTATTGCGCCGGGGCACGAGATTAGTCCGTCACGGCAGCATCGCTTCTGTGGCTCGGCGGCGCAATACACTTTGCTATTGCGCCCTACGCATCACCCCCGCCCTGCGATCACCGCACCCACTGTCACCAGCGCGGCAGCCAGCACCAGCATCGGCGACAGCGTGCCGAGGCCGAGGGCAGCGAGCACGAGGGTGGAAAACAGCGGCGTCGCATAAGAGGCGAGGCCCAGCCGAAGCATGTCGCCATGCTTCATGCCTTCATCCCACAGATAGAACGCAAGACCGAGTGGGCCAAGGCCGAGCGCGGCGATAGCGATCCACTGGCCGGTGCTGGTTGGCGAGACCCAACTTTCCAGCAACAGGTGCAAGAGCGCAGACCCCACCGCAGTGCCGCCGCAGAACCCGATCACCGCCGTACTCGGCACATCGCGGAACCATCGCGAGGCGACGGAATAGCTCGACCAGATCAGCGCACATGCGAATGCGAGTGCGTAGCCAATTGCGGCCGCGGCGCTGAAATCCGGCCGTGCCTGCCCTTGCAAAAGAACTAGCGCGGAGCCAGCGAACGCGATCACGGCACCAAGCACATGCAGGCCTGTCAGCGGCTTGCCGCCAAAGCGCGCCGGCAGCAGTCCCGCGAACACGACAATCAGCAGCGGCCACAGGTAGCTGATCAGCGACGCTTCAAGCGCCGGCGCGCGCGCCAGCGCCATGAAGTAGCAGACGTGGTACCCGAGCAGCCCGCCGAGCCCGAGGGCCCAGGCAGAGAGCGGGACGTTGCGTAGCACGATCAGCGATTGGCCGGTGACGCGCGCATAGGCGAGGCCGACAACAGTGCCGACGGTAAAGGCCATGGCGGTGAGCTGGAAGGGTGGCAGCTTGCCGGACAGCACCGTGAGGGCTGCGAGCGCAGACCACAGCGCAATGGCACCAAGGCCGAGGAGGGTGGCACGAGGGGAGCGCGGTCCGTCGCGAGGAAGTCTCTCTTCCGTCATCGCTGCAGCCAAGATGTTCGCAGAGCCATGGGGCAATCCCGTGAATGCAAAAAAAGCGCACCGCTTCCGGCGCGCCTTCAATTCACGTAAATTACGCAATACCTCACACCCGCTCGACACACATCGCGACGCCCATGCCGCCGCCGATGCAGAGGGTAGCGAGACCTTTCTTGGCGTCGCGGCGCTGCATTTCAAACAGCAGCGTGGTGAGCACGCGGGCACCCGACGCACCAATTGGATGGCCGATGGCGATAGCACCGCCGTTGACGTTGACCTTGGCGGGATCGAGGCCGAGGCCCTTGTTCACCGCGCATGCCTGCGCTGCGAAAGCTTCGTTGGCTTCGATCAGATCGAGATCGGCCACTTTCCAGCCAGCGCGCTCCAGTGCCAGTTTCGACGCCGGGATCGGGCCGGTGCCCATGATCGCGGGATCGACGCCGGCATTGGCCCAGGACACGATCTTGGCCAACGGCTTGATGCCGCGCTTCTTGGCTTCAGCAAGGCTCATCAGCACCAGCGCCGCCGCGCCGTCATTGATGCCGGAAGCGTTGGCGGCGGTGACAGTGCCAGCTTTATCGAAGGCGGGCTTCAGCTTGGCAATGCCTTCAAGGGTGACGCCATCTTTGATGTATTCGTCATCGGAGACGATCACGTCACCTTTGCGCGTCTTCACGGTGACGGCACAGATCTCATCTTTGAACTTGCCGGCCTTGCGCGCGGCTTCGGCTTTGTTCTGCGAGCCGACGGCAAGCTTGTCCTGATCCTCACGCGTGATTTGGAACTGCTTGGCGACGTTCTCAGCCGTTGTGCCCATGTGATAGCCATTGAACGCGTCCCAAAGGCCGTCCTTGATCATTGTGTCGATCATCTTGGCGTCGCCCATCTTGGTGCCGTCGCGCAGATGCATGACGTGGGGTGCCTGGCTCATGCTCTCCTGGCCGCCGGCGACGACAACCTTGGCACCGTCAAGAATTTGCTGCATGCCGAGTGCGACCGCGCGCAAACCTGAACCGCACAACTGGTTCAAGCCCCAGGCCGGCGCTTCGTTCGGAATGCCGGCGTTGATCGAAGCCTGCCGTGCCGGGTTCTGGCCCGCGCCGGCATCCAGCACCTGCCCCATGATCACCTCGGACACGTCCTTGGCATCGACCTTGGCCCGCGCCAGCGCGGCCTGGATGGCGATCTTGCCGAGTTCGTGGGCCGGCATGGACGCGAAGGCACCGTTGAAAGCGCCGACTGGCGTGCGCGCGGCTGAAGCGATAACGACGGTAGTGGCATCTGAGCTCATGGCGGGGTCCTTTGCGGTGGGGGCAGGCTATCAAACGATACAGTTGCGCCTGCGGAAACCGAAGGACGCTGAAAATCCACGTTCCGTGACGTTAGCAGGCGCAGACGGCCATTCGCAATCGGCACTCTGCCAACCACGCCTCTTTGATGCTTTGCAAAAATCAGTCTGGTGCAGTGCGGTAGAGGCGTGCTAATCTGCGAGACGTTTTGACGCGGCGTCAAGACACAGATCAGTGTAAAGCCGTCGTGACACCCTGTTTTCTGAGGCCTTCCTGGGTTCCGGGCGTCCTTGAAACGGTGTGAGCCGGTGGCCGGAAGTGAGGCGTCATGCTCGACAAACCTGCAGAAAAATTATCCTCGAAACCGGCTGACAAAAAAGAGCCGGTGGTGGTCAAAAAGTACGCCAACCGGCGGCTCTATAACACCGAGACGAGCACTTACGTAACGCTCGACGACCTCGCTGCCATGGTCAAGGCTGAGCGCGATTTCGTTGTCTACGACGCCAAGAGCGGTGACGACCTCACCCATTCTGTGCTGACGCAGATCATCGTCGAGCAGGAAAGCCGCGGCGGCGTCGGCCAAACGATGCTGCCGATCCCGTTCCTGAGGCAGCTGATCCGCTTCTACGGCGATAGCATCGGTAAGATGGTGCCGAGCTACCTGCAAGTCTCGCTCGATACCCTGACGCGCGAGCAGAGCCGGGTACGCGAGCAGTTCGCATCCGTTTTGACGCCGGTCGGAGCGCTCGAAGCCTATCAAGAGCAAGCACGCAAAAACCTCGCCATGTTCGAACAGGCGATGTCCATGTTCTCTCCCTTCGGCACCAACGCCGCCCAGAAGGCCGCAGCCCAACCCGGGTTTGTGCAGCCCGGCGCCGCTGCCCACGCGGTGCCGACGCCAGCAAAAACCTCAGCACCCGCAGCGACGCCGTTGCGCCCGGCCCCCGAGCCCGGCGCCAACGCGAATGGCGGGCAGCTGGCCGACATGCAAGCGCAGCTAAAAGCCATGCAGGCGATGATCGACAAGCTGGCCAAGGATCGCGGGTAGGGGATACGTCGGCGCCGGTGGCGGCTTGGACGTCGGTTGGGTCAAGGCGTTAAGCCGCGACCCAACATCCACCGGCAGAGCGAGCCCTGTTGGGTCGCGCATTGGTGCTGCGCACCAAAGCTTGACCCAACCTACGCGTTGAGAAATTCCATTGTGATGCTCAGGAACTTTTCGAGCTGGTCGTGGTGCACCCAGTGGCCGGCGTTTTCAAACAGGGTCACGCGTGCCGTCTTGAAGTGCTGGATGCGGCCATCTTGTTCCGGATTGGAAGCCCAACTCTCTTTTCCGTACACCAACAGAGTTGGGCACGTGATGCGTGACCACAACTGCTCGACATCGCCTGACGCCATGTCGACGGGCGGAAAGACGCGCACATAGTTGTCGAATTTCCAACTGTAGGTGCCGTCCTCGTTTTGGTTGACGCCATGCTGGGTGAGGTGGCGTGCCTGGTCCGCTGACAGATGCTTGTTCTCGTCACGCATGCGCTGGAACGCATCTTCAAGGGTCGTGTAGCGGCGCGGCAGCCGGCCCGACAAGCCGCGTTGCTCGGCGATCCAGGCGCGCATGCGCTCGTCAAAGGGCTTTGCCAATCGCTCCGCCCGCAGCTTCGGAGACAGGCCGAGCCCTTCGATGGCGATCAGCTTCTTGATCTTATCCGGAAATATCCCCGCGTAGCGGAGCGAAATATTGCCCCCGAGCGAGTGAGCAATCACGGTGACCGGGGCCAGCGACTGCTGATCTATTAACTGTGCCAGATCACAGAGATAGCCCTCCATACTGTATGTGCCGGTCGTCGACCATTGACTATCGCCGTGGCCGCGCAGGTCGGGCGCAATGATGTGCCAGTCCTTCTTCAGCCGATCGGCGATCCAGTCCCAATTGCGGCAATGGTCGCGGCCGCCGTGCACCAGCAAAAGCGGCGGCGCATCAGGATTGCCCCAGTCGGCATAGTGCAGCCGCAGGCGTTGCGAGAAAAAGGTGCGGGAGGTTGGGCCGTGGCTGACAGGGGTCATGCGAAATCGTGCGGCAGAACCGACACGCCGTCAAATGGGGTCACTCAAACCCGCACGAACGTCACGCCACCATCCGCCGCGTCAATCCGCTTGGCCCGCTTAGTGGTGACCAAATAGTGCGCGTGCGCCAGCGTCTCTGCCAGCGCCATGACGGTCTGGCCTTTGGCGGCCATCGCTTTGGCGAACAGCCCGTGCGCGAGTTCGATACCATTGGCAGGCTCGTCCATCAGCTCCCACAGCGCTTGCAAACGCGCCTTGTGGTGGCTGGCCAGCTGGTCGATGCGCGTGTGCAGGCCGCGGAACGGCAGTCCGTGGGAGGGCAGCACGATCGTGTCGGCCGGCAGCGTGCGCAGCCGCGCCAGCGAAGCGAGATAGTCGGCCAGCGGGTCCGACAGCGGCTGGCTCGGAAACACCCCAACCACCGGCGTGATCTTGGACAGGATCTGATCGCCCGCAATCAGAATGCCGTCAGCCTTGCAGTAAAACGAGGCGTGCTCGTCGGCATGCCCGCCGTTGACCAGCACCTGCCACTTGCGGCCGCCGAACGAAAGTCTGTCACCATCGCGCAGGCGTACAAAATTCGCTGGCAGTGGATAGTTGCGGAACGGCACTTGCTCGCGTGCCTTGTCCATGGCGGCAACGGCGCCGTTGCTCAGCCCATGGCTCAGAAAGAAGGCCTGGGTGGCAGGGCGCATCGGGTTCGCACCTTCCTCGCGCCAAACCTGCGGCGCCAGCCACTCGGCCAATGTCATGTGCAGCCGCACACCGAGCTTGTCGACCAGCCACCCAGCCAGGCCCACATGGTCTGGGTGACCGTGTGTACAGATCAGTCGGTTGACGGCGCGGTCAGCGGGCAACGCACCAAGCACCCCGTCCCACATCGCGCGCGTCTCCGGCTTGTCGGCACCGGTGTCGATCAGCGTCGTTCCGCCGCCCGCGTCATCCAGCAGCCAGCAGTTGACGTGATCGAGCACGAACGGCAACGGCACGCGGAGCCACGCTAGCCCTGGCAGCAGCGCGCGCGTCGTGCCGGGCTCCGGCGGCGCCTCGAACAGATACTTGATCTCGGTTTCGACCTTGGCATGCATGGGGCTGCCCTCGTGCGCTGGCTGAAACATGCGCAAGCCGCAGCCATACCGCACCGCAAAAGGTTGTCCAATACGTTAACATGCCCTAAGTGGCTTTTCTGGTGGCATGGCTCGGCTGCAATTGCGGTGGGTCACCGCGCGTGTTAGCGGGACCGCGCTTAACACCATCCGCCCGCGCCGGAGCGCTGCCCATGACCGATGTCCGTAAACCGCAGAACGGTGCCCGCCCCGCCGGCGCAACCGCCGCCAGCCCGCAGTCGCAGGTGCGTGTACTGGGGCAGTTCATCAAAGACCTCTCGTTTGAGAACCCCAGCGTCGGCCGGGTCGACGTGTCGGCGGACGAGCAGCCCAACATCCGCATCGAGGTGAGCGTAAACGCCCAGAACATGGGGCCGAACGTCTACGAGAGTGTCACCAGCCTGACGGCCCACTGCTCGGTCAAAGCGGGCGTGCTCTACGAGCTCGAGCTCCAATACGGCGCCGCGCTTCAGCTGGAGAACGTGCCCGACCAATCGCTGGAGCCGTTCCTGCTCATCAACTGCCCGGCGCTGACGTTCCCGTTCGTGCGGCGGCTGGTGGCGGACATCACGCGGGAGGGCGGCTTCCCGCCGTTGCTGCTCGATCCCATCGATTTCGCCGGCCTCTACATGCAAAAGCAACAGAGCGGTGGCACCGCGGTTGCATGATCCCCGCTCAGCAAATGGGGTTAAGAATCAACCGGATAGAGTTAATCGCACGCCGCGCACTTAGAAGCGCTCTGGTGAGCTTTTCATTTTTTGGCTACCTCCCTACCTGAAAACTATTTTTGCGCGTCTGCGACCCCTCCAGAGCCGTCTAATCGGCACGCCAGAGCGACCGCCTCGACCTCTTCGGACGCAACGGCCAAATCGCCATCGAAACGAGCTTAACCGGCTGATTTATAGTTAATTTTTGCGACCCAACCAGATCGGGCTCGCTCCCAGCGTCTGTACGTACGTGGCGTGCTGCGTTTCATCAGCCGCCGTCAGCCGCGTGGGCAACGGCACCGGCCGCTGCACAGCTTTTTTCACTCGCCCTGTCCCGCCCGTTTTACCAGGCGCGCCCACCGCCGGCCCGCCAAACCCGAGCGTTGTCTGCCGCTCACCCAGCAGCTCAACGTATACCTGCGCCAGCAACAGGCTGTCGACGATCGCCCCGTGCTTGGTCCGCTCGCGCGTATCGATACCAAAGCGCTTGCACAACGCGTCAAGCGTGTTCGATGCACCCGGAAACTTGCGCCGCGCCATCGGCAGCGTATCCACTACCCGGTCCATCGCCAGCGGCTTCAGGCGCAACCGCTCCAGCTCCATGTTGATGAAGCCGATGTCGAACGGCGCATTGTGAATGACCAGCGGTGCGTCATCGATGAAGGTCAGGAAATCGGCTGCCACCAGCTTGAACACCGGCTTGTCCTTCAAGAACGCTGTCTTGATGCCGTGGATGCGTTCCGCATCCGGATGCACCTCGCGCGTCTCGGGGTTGATGAACGCGTGATACTCTTTGCCCGTCGGCACCCGGTTGACGATCTCGATGCAGCCGAGCTCGACCAGCCGGTCGCCCTTGGCGTGATCAAGCCCGGTCGTTTCCGTATCCAGAATGATTTCGCGCATCATGGTTGGTCCCTCTCGTCATCCCGGCGAAGGCCGGGACCCACGGCACGCATCAAGACAATCCTCAACTTTGTCGTGGGGGCCAGCCTCCGCCGGGCATGACGAACAAAATAAGTGTGATTGGCTAGATTTTCGATTCCGCCAGCCAATGCCGCTCAAACGCTTCGGCATGTCGGCGGCCCGACTCAACGTCAGCCTTCAGGTGCGCTAAACTTACCTCGATCTGCGCGGCCGTGGACGCCATCGTCCCACCGGTATCCACAACGAACGTCGCCGCCGCGCGTTTTTTTGCATCCGGCCATTGCCGCGCCAGGATCTGCTTGAGCTTGTCTTCCGTCATTCCAGGCCGTGCCAACACCCGCGCCTTCTGCATCTCGGCCGGCGCACTGACCACAAACGTCGCATCGACGAAGCGGTCGCCGCCCGTCTCGAACAGCAGCGGAATTTCCAGCACCGCCGCCCACGCGCCACTCGCCTTGGCCTCCAGCAGCGCATTTCGCTCCGCCGCCCGCACCAGTGGGTGCACAATCGCCTCCAGCTTTTTGAAATCACCCGGATGCGCCAGCAGATGCGCCGCCAGCATTTGCCGGTCGACACCGGCGGCACTGGTTGTGCCGGGAAACGCCGCCTCGATCGGCGCAACCGCCGTCGTGCGATACAGCGCGTGCACCTCCGCGTCCGCATCACATACGGGCAAGCCTTGTGCCCGGAACGTCGCCGCCGCCGCCGATTTACCCATCCCGATCGAGCCCGTCAGTCCAATCAGCAGCATGGGGTGGTTGCCTCGCTTGGCGTCATTTTCGACGACTACCACGATCTGGCCTTTGCAGGCGAGATGCCGCGGCTTCTCGGCGCCTGACGACTGCGCCTTCGAGACCCTCGCACTCCCCTGCCCGACGAAGCGATGGAACCGAGGCTTGGGGACAGGCAACGTGCGGGGCAGATAACGGCAGAGCAGTTGCTACGGCCGTCAGCGTCCAGCCCCAACAAATCCTAGTCGCCGCCAACAAGCGTAGAGCCGCTCGTCAATTGCTCAGCGCTGATACATGCGCACCGTCTTCATCATGTCGGACAGGTCAGTCATGTATTTCCCTTCATCGCCCTCGCGGTAGGACATGGTGACGAGGATGCCAAGATGCGACGTGACGGTTCCGAGATAGTATGTGCAAAAATTCTTTATCTCCGAACCACAATGCAGGCTCTCGACCCATTCGTTCGGGCCTAGTCTGATGCGCGTCGGCGCCTTCTTAATCGTCGATAGCGATGATGCTTCCTTATTGCCGCCGAGCTGTTGTGGCTTCCCTAAATGAGCCTCGTATTCTTCGAGGCCATCCATGCCCTTCTTGCGCTCCTTCATTGCCATTATCGCAATCGCGCCTTTCTGCTTTTCGCCTCGCGCCTGGCACACGTATTCACTACCTTCCAGATCGCACTCCCATCCGGGTGCCACTTCGAACTCGAAGAACCCGGTGCGAAACATGTCGCGTGGCGGCGCGACAGCCAGTAGCGTTACGCCATAGCCAGCGCCTGCAAGCGTGCCGACCGTGAGGCACAAAGCGGTCAGGAAGGCGATAAAGAACTGCGATCCCATGGCTCCCCGCATGTTCCTTCAATTGCTTGTCAGCAGCTGCTTCAATTTCTCGGCCAGCGCTCGTGTCGAGGCTGGTGCATTTGCTTTGGCCAGAGCCTGTTCCGTCAGGCCGAGCGCCGCCTGGTGCGCTTGCTGGGCGGCAGCGGTGTTGCCCGCGCGCCGTTCCTTATCCCAGATTTGGGCGTACGCTACTGCTCCCTCCTGTAGCGCCTCGGCGGAGGCCTCGCGCGGAGGGATGGCTGCGATCATCGCGGTTGCCAAGCGGAAGCGATCAAGCGCGCCCTGAGCGTCGTTCATTGCATCGGCCATGATCGCCGCCCGTCGATGATACTGGGCCTGGCGATAGAGAGCGTCGGCCGGATTGTTGGCGGCAGGCAATTTTGCAATGCGCCGCATGGCGTCGGCCGCTTGATCGTACCTTCTCGTGGCAGACACGAAATCCTGCCCCTTGGACGCGTGCTCGCCAAGGTCACTGAGAGTTCTGAGCTTCGCTGTCAATGTAGCTTTCGACCTGCGGATGAACCTCCTGCAACCGGGACAGGCGCTCCAAAAAACGTTCCCTCTCGGCGTTGGCCGCCTGAACCTCTTGCTGCCGATCGTAAAAGGCAATGAGCCCGGCGCTGGCCTCGAGATGGGCGCGAGCCGCGTCGTTACGCTGGTACTTCCTGTGCCGCGCTTCGGCACCGGCGACGCCATCGGCAAACGCACGCACGGCCTGATCATTCTCGCCTGCCCGCTCGCGCGCCATCGCGCGCTCAACCAGACACGTGACCAGACCATCGATTGGCGGCTCGCGTTCTGTCCCACCCCGCATCTTGTCCATAAGGTCACAGCCCTGCGCAACGAGAATGCGTCGCGTTCTGTCCACCGGTGTGTCCGGCCCCGCATTGAGACGGGCTGACTGCACCACCATGCTGCTGGTGGCGAACAGGCCGTCGTCGAGCGTGCGTAGCGAGCGGTACTGGCTCTGCAGCGCCCAGAAGGAAAGACCAGCGACCGTCGCCAGAACACCTGTGACAGCACCGGCGGTGCCACCTAGCCGGGCCTGTTGCCGCCGCTCTTCCTCTTGCCGCAGTCGCGGCATTTCCTCGTCCGGCAGATCGAGGAGTGGGGCGATCAGTTTGAGCTTCTCTGAAGCCAGCCGGGCGGCGCGCACCGGGTTCAGGAATGAGAACCGACTGGCACCTCTGAGATCAACGATCTCGATGCGCGGAAAGCGTTGGATGAGGTCGGCCGGCAATGGATCGTTGAAATCGCCAGCTCCCCGCACGGCTATGACGTTGCGTCCGTTGACACCTGCCGCAAAATCGCGGACCTCGCGCTGGATCCAATCCTCCGTGCCCTGCGGACGCAAACGCGCGTCCGGTGTCGCGACGACAAGAAGCCATCGCGAGGCCAGCAGGTTCGGCCTGATCGTGCCGTCGTAGAAGTCGGCGGTGCCGCGCTCGAACGCGGTGTCGAGATAGATCTTGAGCGGGCGCTCATGCGCCTTTCGCAAGGCACGGGGAACGCGGAACGACTGCAATTCCCGTCTGAGCCAATGCGCTACCGCAGCACCGTCTGATCGGCGATAGGAAATAAACGCGTCGAACTTGATCTGCCCCGGAGCCATGAGACAATACCTGTTGACTAACAATCAAGGCGGCGGCACTTGCCCGCAGCAAAAAAGTGAGAGGGCGCTGACAAAGCCCTTGGCCGCGGTGTCCCGTGTACTCTTTCAAAAGCGAGATGGTAGGAGTTTTACCGAGTGCAGGCAATGACAATTGGGGCCTGACAATTGGCGCATGGATCGTTTCTAACGATGCAACCACCGCGCGCGTTCGGGCGCTCCAGATGAGCGGGCGTACCCATCCGCGATCGAACTGGCGCCGTCCTTTTCCAATCCGCTCACGCCATCACCACGCCGCGCCGACGGAGTTCTCCCAGCAGCGCCAACAACGGCAACCCGATGATCGTAAAATAATCGCCCTCGATACGCTCGAACAGCTGCACGCCCAGCCCTTCCAGTGCATATCCGCCCACCGTCTCCGTCACCACTGAACCCGCTCGCGCGAAATAGTCATCGAGAAATGCCGGGTTCAGCGTGCGCATCGTCAGCGTCGCGACCTCCAGATGCTCCCACACCACCTTGCCGCCCTGCGCCAGCACCACACCCGTCGGCAGTGTGTGCGTTTCGCCAGCCAGCGTCTCAAGCTGCCGCCGCGCCGCCATCTGGTCCGCCGGCTTGCCGAAGATCCCCGCTCCAAGTGCGAGCACCTGGTCGGAGCCGATCACCAGCGCTGCCGTGTTCTTCTGGCTCACCTCCAGCGCCTTCAGCGCCGCCAGCTGCAGCGCCACTTCACCCGGCGAGAACGCGTCCCCACCACGCGCCATCGCCGCCCGCGCTGCTGGTTCGTCCACCGTCGCCGGTACGACCGCGAACGTCAGCCCCGCCTGCTCCATCATCTGCCGCCGGAACCGGCTGCCAGACGCGAGGATCAACTGTGGCGGCGTGCGAGGCATGAGGGTGTCCGTGGCGTGCAAGAACCGTCGCGTCTTGCGCCCAATCAAGTGCGCCCATCCGGGTACAAACGTCAAATGCCATAGAGTGCCCTCGCGAGACGCTAAAACGCCCTCCGCCCCCCTCCATCTTGCAATTTCCCCCGAATGCATCACCTATCCGGAAGGCAGCGTCCGATGGGCTTTCAGGCGCATCGGCAACGCGAGCCGCCAAGACCGATGCAGTCCCTATCCAGGCCGCCATGCACCTCGATATCCTCGATCTGACGGCCTTTTACGCGACACCCCTCGGCGGTCTGGCGCGGCGGCTGATTGCGCACAAAGTACGCGCCCACTGGCGCCGCGCGGAAGGCGAAACGGTAATCGCGCTGGGCTTCGGCACACCTTATCTCACCTCCTATCGCGGCGAGGCACGGCGAATCGGCGCCTTCATGCCGGCCGCGCAGGGCGCGCTCGTTTGGCCGGCCACCGGACCCGTCAATACCGTGCTGGTCGAGGAAGCACGGCTCCCACTCGCCGACAACTCGGTTGACAAGCTGCTCGCCGTCCACTGCCTGGAACTCTCCGAGCAAGCCCGCCCTCTGCTGCGCGAAATGTGGCGCGTCCTCGCCCCGGAGGGCCAATTGCTGCTGATTGTTCCGAACCGCCTGGGTGTCTGGAGCCGCCGCGAAGCAACACCCTTCGGCCATGGCCAGCCTTACACCCGCACCCAGCTGGAGCGCCTGCTGCAAGACGTCATGCTCACCCCCACGCACTGGTCGACCGCGTTGCATGCTTTGCCGGTCCGCAACAAGTTCGGCATCCGTTGGGCGCCGGCTATGGAACGTTTTGGCGCCCGGCTCTGGCCACGCTTTGCCGGCCTCATCATCGTCGAGGCGCGCAAAGAAATCACCGCGCCTATCGAAGCCGGTTCTGGTGCGCGCCGTGTGCCACGCGTCGCAACCGTCCGCGGCCTGGTGTCCAGCCCCGGCGTCCGGCGCGGCAGTGAGCAGGACGAAGCTTAGAGCTGGCGGGTAGGTACTGCACAGGGGCTCACACAAACCGTCACAGGCGACGACCGCATCGCGAAACAAACCAGTCGTTCTGTTGGGTCACTCTTTGTGAGCGCTGGCATCAGACGACCCGCTCCCATGCGCCAGCCACGAACCTCGCAGCCGCGAACCAGCGCCACCTACGGCCGCTGATTCCGCTTCAGATCCTCATCGCTGTCCCACATCAGAAACTGCGGCCCAAGGCTCGCAACGTCCGGCGCACCGATCTGCGTCATCACGGATGCCACCTCAGTGCCCGCCTGCGTCAACGCATGCCGCGCGCCCGCTTCTCCGCCAGCCGTCACGCCATACAATGTCCACCGCCCGACAAAACAAAAGCGTGCACCCAAACTCAACGCCGTCACCACATCCGAGCCCCGTCGAATGCCACTATCCAGCATCACCGTCATCTTATCACCAACCGCATCGCGAATGGCCGGCAGCACTTCCACCGGCGACGGCCCACGATCCAACTGCCGCCCACCATGATTGGAGACCATCACACCATCTACGCCCATGCTCATGGCGCGCTTCGCATCGTCCGGAATGAGAATACCTTTGATCACGAAGTTGCCCGGCCACTGCTCGCGGATCCACGCCACATCCTCCCACGTCGACGGACACGGGAACTGCGTCCCCAGAAACTCCAGCACCTCATGCGGCGTCGCGCCCTTCGGCGCATACTGAACCCAGTTGGACGCGTTGAGCGGTTCGCCAGTGTAATACTCAACCATCCACGTCGGATGCGTGAGTGCCTCCAGCTTCGCCGACAAGGTCGGGTTCATGGGTCGCCCGAACCCGTTGCGTAGATTGCGCTCGCGGCGCACCTGCCCGGGCACATCGACGCTCAACACCAATGTCGAGAACTTGCACGCCTTCGCCCGCGCCACCATGTCCCGTGAAATCGCGCGGTCTCGTGCCAAATAGAGTTGATACCAGCTGACATCGGCAGCAACAGCCGCGATCGCTTCCATCGTCGCGGTCGCTGCGCCGGAGATGATGAAGGGCACGTTGGCAGCCTTCGCCGCTCGCGCCAGCATCACATCCGCGCCCTGCCGGAACAGCGACGCGCCACCTGTGGGCGCGATACCGAACGGATGCGCAAATGTCTGCCCGAACAGCTTGGTCGTTTGATCGGGCTTCGACGCATCCACCATGTAGCGCGGTACCAGCGCCTGCCGCTCGAAGGCCGTGGCGTTGCGTTCAAGCCCCCGCTCGTCGTCGACGCCACCCTCGAGAAAATCAAACGCAATGCGCGGCACACGGCGTTTGGCGCGGCGGCGCAAGTCGTCGTAATTGATGGCAGAGGTGATGGGCATGGGGACCTGGGGAAAGCGCGTTGCCATCCCCACCAGTCAACGCAAACCCGAAGATTGGGTCAAGGCGAAGCCGCGACCCATCGTACCGAACGCCGGCCTTAGCCGCATTCGTCCCCGCTACCCGTTGCCCTTCGGCGCGCACGGCGAGAGGGCCAACCCCGGACTTGATCCGGGGGAGGGGCAGCAACGAGTCAGATGCTGGCAAAGTGCGTCGGCTTCTGATTTGCTTCCCGACGTTTTCGGCGTGAGTGAGAACATTGTGGGTCAGGGCCAGGAGGAGACGTGAGCATCTGCAGCAAGTGAGTTGCACAAAATCCCGCTCACTCGATAACCTCATCGGCACGCGACAGCAGGCTTGGCGGAATGGTAAGGCCCAGAGCTTTGGCGGTCTTGAGATTGATTACCAGCTCGAACCGCGTTGCCTGTCGCAGCGGCAGCTCACTCGGCGGAGTGCCACCCAGGATTTTTGCAACCTGCTCAGCCGCGCTCGTGTAGATCTCGGACGTAGTCGCGCCGTAGGATATGAGACCGCCCGCGTCGACATAAAATCGGAAAGCATGCACCGTCGGCAATTTGGCCTTGAGAGCGAAGTCGGCGAGTTGCTGCGGCCGAGGATAAGAGCTAAGGACCACGTCCGGATACACCAACAATGCGTCGGGCTTCTCCTTCGCGACTTTGGTCAGTTCCGGTAGCAGATCTTCATCAGCTTCCACTTGAGCCACTTGCATCTGGACGCCCTGACTAGGTGCAGCCTGTTTGAGCAGATCGAACGCGTTGGTAGCAGCCTGAGGGTCTTGAAGAAACGTCACACGCGAGGCATTGGGAAGCAACTCCTTGAGCAGCTGAAGGCGCTTCGGCATCATCTCCGTCGTCATACATGTGATGCCTGTCAAATTTCCACCCGGGTGCGCGAGCTGCGCAACATG
Organism: uncultured Alphaproteobacteria bacterium; assembly: GCA_963847145.1. Taxonomy (GTDB): domain Bacteria; phylum Pseudomonadota; class Alphaproteobacteria; order Rhizobiales; family Hyphomicrobiaceae; genus JABFRJ01. The sequence continues at coordinate 1,213,749 of CAWJYN010000003.1, read as the reverse complement.
CGCGAAGGGATCGCACGAGTACGCCACAATCGGCGTAGTCTTCACCGCTGCAGAAACGATTCGTGTCGCCCGCGTCCCCATGGTGAAAAGAACGTCGACCGGAATTTGGGTGAGTTCGGCGGCAAGCTTCGGCATCCGGTCGTATTGGCAATCTGCGAACCGTTGCTCAATGATGATATTCTTCCCCTCGACGTAGCCTAGTTTCTCTAGGCGAGCCCGGAAAATATCGAGATTGGGGCGCCGAGGACCGGGGCCACAGACCTCCAGCCAGCCGACGCGCTTGATCACCGCAGCCCTCTGCGTCTGCGAGGTCAGTATGGCGAGCAGGCTTACGCCGATAACAACAGCCGTCAGCCCGATCAGCAGAGTCGTCCGCTTCATCTTCATGGCGTGGCCTCAAGCCCGTTGCCGGCTGCGTCCGCCTAGCATCACCCGGCGGGGATGCTGCGGGATCAATGCTTAGTGTCTATGCCCATTACGCCACTATGTCGCCGAGAAACGACATGGCGCGTTTTGAACGTTGCTCTTTTTTGCCAATTTCCGCTGAATTCCCCTCGCGTCAGCAGACCGCCTTGCCTCGCTGGTTGCGGCATTCAATGAATTGGATGACTGCAGCGGGCCACGACCTCCATGATTGCTGCTCGGCGGCGTCCAGACGATCGACACAGAAAGCTGCCAGTCACTGCCAAAACTTGGCGACCGGCAGCTTCTGCCTCAGCTTCAAGCGTTAAAAGGCGGCGGCGCGTTCGAGTGATGTGGGTCGAGTGCACACGATGGTCGCTAGCCCTTGGCGCGCAATGTGAGCGAACGCAAGTCTGGCGCGGGCAAACCCCGTTGCATGCCAAGCAGATCCAATGAGGGCGGCTCTTTTCCAGTACAGAACGAGAGAATGGTATGTGCCTGGCCACGATGGTGGGTCTGGTGATTGAAAAGGTGCGCGAGGATGTCTGATCGCGTTTGCTCAAACGGCTTCCCGGACGTAGTCGAGTATTCCAGCACGCTGGCAATTGCCGTCTCGTCGAGTGATCCGACGAAGCGAACGATACGCTCGTCCTCGTCGGCCCGCGCCGATGCAAGCTGCAGACGGTCCTCGTGAATAATGGCGTCCATACCGCTCGGGTGATCGCCTTCGCCCGTAAGCCGCTTCATCCAGATGCGATCAGTCAGCAGGAGGTGGTTCAGCGTTCCACTTAGGCTCTTGAAGAAAGCCCCGACATTACGCCGGTAGTCCACTTCATCCAGAGCGATTGCAGCCTCGTAGAGCCGAGCATTGGCCCACTTGTTGTAGGATGCAAACTGCACAAAATGAGACTTCATGAAGTGCCTCCATCCGATGCAACGGCGCTGCAAACGAAGTCTACCCCAGATATGATGGAATGTTTCTTATGGGTCAAAAGCCGACTACGTTTCTCGTTCCCGCGCGTCGAATTTTACGGCAGCTTAACTGTCACAAGCGCGCAAACGGAAGAAGGCTTCCGACGTGTTGCTGCCCCTCACCCTAACCCTCCCCGTGAAGGACGGGGAGGGGATTCCATCGCGCCTCTCGCACCTGCTCACCCCCACACCCCCGGCAAATTCAACACGCCACGGAACGCCCAGCCGCCGATGCGAACTGGGTCGCTTGGGTCGAGGCGGAGGTTGGGGAGTTTCCCAAACACGCTCGGCAGTGCCACGTCCGCCACCATCGCGCGCGACGCCCAGGCGCCGGCGCAGTAGTGCGGACCGGCGCCGAACGACACGCTCTTCGTGGTGTCGCGACGGACATCGAAAGTTTCGGGCGTTGGTAAAATGCGCCTCATCCCGATTGGCCGAGCCGTAGAGAAAGAACAGCGCGGTCTTCCGGCGCAAACTCTATGCCGTGGATGGACCACGGTTTCGCCACCCGCCGCGGCGTCATGCCAATCGGCGCAATCCAGCGGCAATATTCTTCGAACACCTGCAGCCAGCGCGCGCCACCAGGACTGTACCAGCGCCAGTTGCTCCGGATGCGACGCCAGCGCCCAGATGCAACCCGCTATCGCATCGCGCGGTTCGTTCTGCCCACCGCTGATGGCGAGCTTGATGTTGGCGCGCACGCTCTCCAGCGGCATGCCGGCCTGCAGCAGCACGCTCAGCAGACTATGGTTCGGTGACTTGCGAACAACCGGCAGCATATCGTCGATGCAGGCATCAATCCCCGCCGTCGCCGCATGGCAGCGGGCTTCGATTGTCTTGTCACCGGCATAGTTGGCGATGCCGTCGATCATACCCTGCGACCACGCATCCATGTCCTGGAACCGCATGTTGGTCAGCCCGGTGATGTCCTTCAAGCACTCCGCCGACAACGGCAACGCATAGAGCTTACAGAGATCACCGCCGCCCAGCGGCGCGAGGCGCTCCAGAATGCGATCCGCATGCGCTTGGAACTTCGCGCTCCAAACGGCTTTGACCGTCTTCGGCGACACCGCTGGGAAGAACGCCTGCCGCTCGGCCATGTGCGCATCGCCGTCTTTGCGCATCATGTTGTGGCCCATCAGCGTATTCATGAGGCCCGCCGGCTGATGGGAGCTGAAAACGTCGACGATTTTCTCGGCGATAAAAATGTCGTCGCGCCGCGCCAACACCGTGCCAGCCAACTCCGGCACAAACGCAATCGGCGCCTCACGCCTGAGCCGCGCATACGTCGGATACGGATCATGCCAAAAGCCGGCGAGATCAATATGGACGTGCGGCGCGGTGGACATGAGGGGTTGCCCTGACAGCTGGCAATCGTCGGCGACTGTAGATCGGGTAGAGCGTTTCAGCGAGCCCCGACCTTGGATCGAGCTCGTTGCTTCCCCTCAGTTCAGCACAATCAAATGGTTCGTCAGCGTCCGCGTCGGCGCCGACCCAGGCGGAAAATGTTTCGCCAGATGCTTGCCTACATGCTCGATCGCGGCGACGAAGCCGCTTGTCGTGTGTCCGGCGCCGATATCGCCCGTCAGCTCGTCAACGATCTTCTGCCACGTACCCTCCGGTACCTTGGTGTGAATGCCGCTATCGGCGAGAATTTCCGCATAGCGCTCGGCCACAGAAACGAAAATCAGCACGCCCGTTCGTCCGCTTGTCGTGTGCAGGTTCTGCACCAGAAACTGCTCGACCGCGCGGGCATGGGCACGCCCCACCAGCACCGACCGCGGCACCAGCCTATAGCGCAAGGGACGTGACGCGAGGATCGCCGACAGCCCCGCGAACACTGCGAGCTGGATCACCGCAATCCACTGCACGCTCATCCACGTCAAGTAGATCAGCGGCCAGACGATCGCCAGCGCGGCCAGCGCCGCCCACAGGAACGGCGCATAGAGATAGCTGTCACTCTCCGACGCCACCACCGCAACGATCTCGCCTGATGTCCGCTCTTCTGCATGCGCGATGGCCGACGAAATGCGCAGATCATCCGGCGTCGGGATGAACGTATGCGCCTTGGGCGCGTTGCGGGTGAAGGTGCGCGTCGTCATACCCAAATCCTGTCTGCCATGTCCTACCAACTACCCGATGAGCCGCCGCCGCCGAAATCACCGCCGCCACCGGAAAATCCGCCACCCGAGCCGCCACCTGACGACCAGCCACCACCGCCGCTCCAGCCGCCTGAACCACCCCAGCCACCCGGAAGTACGATCACGCGTCCGTCGCCCAAGCGCCGGCGCCGCGCCGCATTGGGGTTGGCATTCGCCGCCAACTGTTGCTGGCGTGCTTGCGCGACAAAGTTCCAGATAAAGATCGCCAGGATGACTCCGAAGATGATCAGCGGCACAATATCGCTGTCGACGTTGCTCGGTCGCTTGAGCGCCCGCGCCCGCTTCTTCACCTCTTCCGCGTCCCCCAGCAGCACATCCTTGATGTCGCGCACACCAGCCTTGATGCCGGCCGGGAAATCGCCACGCCGGAAGCCGGGAAGAATTGTATTCTGGATGATCGTGCTGGACATGCTGTCGGTCATCAACGGCTCAAGGCCACGGCCAACTTCGATGCGTACCTTGCGCTCGTTGGGCGCAATAATCAGCACGATCCCATTGTTGACGCCGGCCTGCCCGATCTTCCACGCGCGGCCGAGCCGGTACCCGAAATCCTCGATCTCGTAGCCCTGCAGAGACGGTGCCGTGTAGATCACGATCTGGTCGGAGGATTTTCCTTCCAGCTCTTTCAGCGTCGCTTCCAGCTCGGCCTTGTCGGCCGCCGAAAGGATACGCGCCTCATCAACAATCCGCCCCGTCAACGCCGGAAATTTCGGCTCGGCATGGGCGGACGTGAGTGCGAGGCAAAGGGTCACGAATATGAGCCAGGAACCGAGAAGCCCCTCCAGCGACACCGAACCGATTTTGCGCGTTAGCACTTGCGCGCCCAGATCCAACCGCCCGTCATGGCCGCGCAGGCGGCCACCCAAGCAAACCAGCGTTGAAGCGATCCTTGAAGACACACCCGACCCTTGGCAGTCTGCCCGACATCGATCCAGATCAACGTCGATGCTTGCTTGGGTGGCCGCCTGCGCGGCCATGACGAAAACTAGGCAGTACCGCTAAACACACGAAGCCTGGGCCCATACGAGCTCAATTCTTCTTCGCGCCGGTGCCGAAGTCGATCTTTGGGGCCTTGCTTTCCTCGACCGGGATGTCGAACGTCGCCATCTCTTTCGAGCTCTTGTACATGAACGAGCGCCACCAGCGGCCAGGGATCGTCGTGATCTCAGTGTTGAAAACGCGGACGCTCTCAATGTAGTCACGGCGCGCAATCGAGATGCGGTTCTCAGTGCCTTCCAACTGGCTCTGCAGCTGACGGAAGTTCTCGCCCGACTTGATATCGGGGTAGCGCTCGGATGCCACCAGCAGCTGCCGCAGCGCCCCGCCCAAGGTCGCTTGCGCTTCCTGGAACTTCTTCATCGCTTCCGGGTTGGTCACGATATCAGCCGGGATCTGCACGCTGGTGGCCTTTGACCGTGCCTCAGTCACACCGATCAACACCGAACGCTCCTGCTCGGCAAAGCCCTTCACGGTTTCCAGTAGATTGGGAATGAGGTCCGCACGGCGCTTATACTGGTTCTGCACCTCCGCCCACTTGGCCTTGGCCTCCTGCTCATAGGTCGGAATGTTGTTGACCCCACAGCCAGCCAACGCCAGCACCGCGCCAAGCGCCAGCACCCGCCCGAACACGGAAATCACGGAACGAACCATCTGTATGCACTCCACCATGGGGAAACCGATGCAGGATCGATAAGGGCTGCACGGGGGCGGCGCAAGGCAGCTGGCCAGTACGCGCCGCCCATTCGGCCGCCTTCGTTAACGCTGCCCCGCCCGGGCCGCCACCGGGGTCACCAAAAACGCGTCGCGCCGTCGGCCAGTATGGGAACTGCCCAACTCTCGATCATTAACCCACGGCTGCTTTACCTTGACTTCGGTCTGTTGCAGCCGCGCGCGTTTTTCTAAGTATTATTCAGACGTTACACGCACAGCCGACGCTGAGATCATGCCACTGCTTCAGCCCCTCTGCCGCGCCAATTACCGCCAAATCCGCCTGTCGTTCCAGCACAACTCCGGAGTCTTCGATGCCCACGCCTACTCAGTCCCTGACGCTGTCTTTCGCCGCCGCCCTCGCCGGCCTCCTAGTCATTTCGGTTGATGGTGCCCTCGCCTTCGGCTGCGACGGCCGCCGTTCGGCGGAATGCTACGAAAAAGTCACGGCACCCGACGTCTACAAGACCGTCAGCCGCCCCGTCGTCGTCGCGCCTGCGCGCACCGAAGTCGTGCGCGAACCGGCCGTGGTCGCAACGCGCACCGACAAGGTCCAAACATCCCCCGGCCGCTGGTCAGCCGAGCACGTGCCAGCCCAATATGGCACCGTTGAGCGCACCGTTATGGTCAAGCCGGCCAGCGTTGCCTATTCCGTCGCACCCGCCCAATACAGCACTGTGCGCGATATCGTCGTGGTGCAGCCGGCATCCTACCGCTGGGAGCGGCAGATGGACCGTCACGGCCGCGAAACCATGTGCAAGGTCGAAGTCCCGGCCATAACCCGTCACGTCGAGCGCTCCGTGCTAGTCGCGCCAGCAACTCGCGTTGCGCACGCCGTGCCGGCCGTCTATCAGACCGTCCGTCAGACGGTGCAGGTCGCGCCCGCCACAGTGCGCAAGAATTTCACGCCGCCAAGCTACGCCTACGTCGATCGCACCGTGGTCGTAAAGCCGGCCACCGAACATGTCATGACCCGCCCACCCGTAGTCGCCGTCACCCACCAGCAGGTTCTCGTCCAGAAGGGCACGACCAGCTGGCAGCCCGCCCGCCGCGGCTGGTTCCACTAAAGTCCAAGGGCATCGTCCCGCCACTTCTCATATCCGCAACGTCGGCCGGGCGCATCTCTCAGATGCGCCCGGTGCCGTTTTAGCGGCCTTGGCGCAGCCGCACGCGCCGCGCCGAATCGGATTGACTTTGCACGGCCTGAAATGGTGCTATTGGAAGCATACGGACACGCCTTACGTCCGGCGCCTCCCACATATTGACGCCGCATAATCTTGTTCTAGGTACGGGGATGCCAGTGTTGACGTAACCGGGCGGCCATTTCGCGGAAGCCCGTCTAATGCGTTGATTTTATAGGAAACTTGCAGTTATGAAGCGGACGACCATCGCGGTCATGAACACCAAGGGCGGGGTCGGTAAGTCGACCCTTGTTTTGGCTATTGCCGAAACGCTCACCGCGCTCTTCAACAAAACCGTGCTGGTGATCGACAGCGATTCCCAAGCCAGCGTCAGCTCGATGCTGATGACCTCCATGCGGCTGCACAAGCTGCAGTCCGAAGCCACCACCATCGTCGATCTCCTCGCCAACACCGTTTTGCAGCAGCAACCGCTCGACTGGCCTAAATTCGTGGTCGGCGGCAGCTCCGATATCGACGACGCCAGTGGCCTCTATTTGATCCCCAGCGACATGCAATTGACTCTGTTCGAGCGGGAAGTCTCCAAGGAGGCCCAGCATGGCGCCTTGCGGTCGACCATCCAGGGCCTCTTGAACGGTGTCCGCTCGGCCTTCGACGTCGTGCTGATCGACTGCCCGCCGGGTCTCTCGGTGCTCACTGAGTCATGGCTGCGCGAAGCCGACTTTCACATCTCGCCGACCAAGCCAGACTACATCTCCGTTTGCGGGTTGGAAGTTTTCCGCCGGTTCAAGGCACTCAACCCAGAGATGGGGTTTGCCGAGAACCTGGGCGTCGTCGTCAACCTCATGGACCCCAACGGCGCACAGGACCGCGACTACGACGCCTGGCTCCGGGAACGCGCCGACAACCGCTGCTTCACCCAGCCTATCCACCGCTCAATCGCGCTCCAGCACATCACCCAGTTCTCCCCGGAAGGCCGCTCGTGGCTCGGTAAGTATCCAGGCTCCGTCGGCGCCGCCATCAAGTCCGTGTCCCAGGAACTCCTGCAGCGGCTCGAAGAGGCCAACGCTCTGGCCGAGCAACCCAAAGTGGCGGCTGTCGCTAGTTAAAGCCCAGGCCGCCATCCCACGCCATATCAGCGCATAACCCTGCGACCGCTCCACACCTTTCCCATCCGCCTCACAATGTCCCGGTTGCCATCCAGGCAGGCCGGGCTATATGGCGGGACGACGCGAATTGACCGGGGGTGGGGGCAACCCACCGAGGGGGAACTGTGCTGAAATTTGTGCAAAGCGCCTGGGCCAACATGTTTGGCGTCTCCGGTAACGACCGCTATGCTGCCAGCCTGCGGCAAATCTCAAAAATCGGGCTGGAATGCTCCGTCCATTTCCGCGCAACGCAAGGCAAAGACGTCGCCGGCACGATTGAATTCGAACACAAAGCCGATCGCGTCGTCGATGAGGTCCACGAACTCCTCGATAACTCGTTTATCATGCGCTTTGACATCCCCGACGCAATGCGCCTCACCGATGAACTCGATGATGTGATCGACGGCATGCGCAAAGTCGCACTCCACATTGATGCCTACCAGAAGTTCCTCGGCCAGATGCGCCCGGAAGCGATTGAGCTGATGAGCCTGGGCGGCGAGATGTTGGTCCATCTCGACAGCCTTGTCGCCATGTTGGCCGAGCCTCGGTTGTCATTGGCTCGCGTCCGCGAAGTCGTCGATCGGATCGACGAAATGGAATCGCACGCCGACAAGATTGTTGCCGTCCACGAGCGTAAACTCGTTGAAGAGTTCTCCGTGCCCGGCGCCGTCGGTCTTGGCTTCATTGCCTGGCATCAGCTTTTTCACTTGCTCGAGCAAATCACCGACGACGCCAACCATTGCGCAAGTCTCATCCTCTCGCTCGCGCGCAAGGAAGCTTAGATGACGGTCCTGACGCTTGGCCTGCTCATCGCTCTGTTCGCTGTGCTGGCGGCCGAATTTGTCAACGGCTGGACAGACGCGCCCAACGCCATCGCAACCGTCATCTCCACCGGCGTCATGACGCCCCGGCAGGCGGTCATCATGGCCGTGATCATGAATACCATTGGCGCCATGGCGGGAACCGCCGTGGCCGCAACTGTCGGCAAAGGCATTGTGGCACCGTCCGCGCTGACCCTTGCGTCGATTACCGCGACGATGATCTCGATCATTGTCTGGGGTGGGCTGGCTGCGCGTTTCGGCATTCCAGTTAGCAAGTCCCACGCCCTGCTGGCGGGCTTGGCCGGCGCAGCACTCGCCGGTGGCGGGTTCTCCGCGTTGCAGTGGGCTGGGTGGCAAAAAGTTGGCATCGGCATGGTCGCGTCACTAGCGTTTGGCTTTGGCGGCGCCTTTCTGCTCGGCCGCCTGATCACCAAGTTTGTGGCTCAGGCGCCGCCCACGCGCGCCAAACGCACATTCGATCGCCTGCAAATGCTGTCCGCCGGGTTCATGGCCTTCAATCATGGGCTCAACGACGGCCAGAAGTTCATGGGTGTGTTCGCGCTCACGCTGCTCGCCGGCGGCGCCATTCCGACATTCCAGATTGATGGGTGGGTGATTGTCATCTGCGCGCTGACCATGGGCATCGGCACCAGCTTCGGTGGCTGGAAGATCATCCAAACCGTTGGGTCCAAGATGACGCGGTTGACCACCTGGCAGGGGTTTGCAGCGACCATGGCAGCATCGACAACAATTTCGGTGGCGTCCGTCTATGGTGTACCGTTGTCCACCACGCACACGATCACCAGCGCAGTTGTCGGCGTGAGCGCCAGCCGCAGGACGTCAGACGTTCGGTGGGGCGTTCTGAAAAAGATCATCATGGCGTGGGTCGCGACGTTTCCAGCGTGCGCTTTCATCGCCTATATTGCAGCCTCGATCGCCAACGCCTTGGCCCGCTGAACAGCCATCCGCCTCAAACGGACCGCATGAGTACCCAATCAAGCCTGTAAGAGAGAGGTGAGAAACGCTGCACATGGCCAAAGCATATCAGGTCGCAGCAATTCCGATTCGGCGCACCAGTTCCGGAGCATACGAAGTACTGTTGATCACCTCCCGCGAAACCCGGCGTTGGGTCGTGCCGAAAGGTTGGCCTTGGCGCAACCTGGACGACCACGACGCCGCCGCTGGTGAAGCCTGGGAAGAAGCAGGGGTCCGCGGCAGAGCGCAACCCGAAAGCATTGGCATGTTCACCTATGACAAGCGGCGCAACGACAAGCTCCAGTCGCTCAACGTGCTCGTCTACCTTCTCGAAGTGACCGAAGAAGCCACAGCCTGGCCCGAGGCCAGCGAGCGCCAGCGTGGCTGGTTCGCCCCAGCCGCCGCCGCCGATCTGGTGAGTGAGCCGGATCTCAAAAGTCTGCTGCGCGCGCTCGAGGCACGCTAACCGCAAGCAGTCACCAGGCCGTCCCAACTGGGCGGCTGCGCGGTGTCAATGTGCCGGCGTGAAGTTGGCCGTCACCCATGTCCGCCCCGCACTTGCCACGCGGCGGACCACCTTACGCCCGTAGGTGACCGGCTCTTGGAACGGGTGGCGCTGCCCCGCCGCCGGCTCATCGGAGTTCCGGCCATCATCCGCAATGATGCTGCTCACGCCCGACTGATTCACCATAAATGGCCGGACCTCGCAGTACTTTGCCCAATAGCGCTCATACCCATTCAAAATGAAATCGAAAGGCTCTGTGTAGTCGAGCGTCACGGCCGCCACGCTCTCCGCGCCGTGCGCAGTCACCGCATACGCAGCCGAACAGGACGACGGTCTAAGCGGCACAATCGCCCGGCAATGAGTGCCCCGGCGAACTGTCAGGCCATTTCGGGACGAATGCGGGTAAAGCGTTCCCTCAAGTTTGATCACGTCTGCTGCTTCAAGCATGCGCGGCAGGTCTGACCAATAGAACGCACCAAACGCGTCATCAAACACTGCGTCGTCTTCGAGGATGATGGCCCGTGGCGCACCGGTCCGCACCACGTAACGCAAGGCCTTCACATGTGACGCAAAGCAGCCGATCTCGCCCGGTGTCATTGGGCGCTTGAGTTTTTCGCAGTAGAAGTCACGGCGAAATCTGGCTTTCAGAAGCGACGCTTTGCGCCGCCCGTCCAGCGCGCGAATCCGGATCGGTGCCAGCTCAAACCGCGAGAGCTCTTGCGCCACGCGCTGGAATCGCGCCTCGCTATCACTCAGTGAAATGACCAGAATGGGAATGTCTGTCATGCAAGCCCGCTTTCATGCGCATGTCTTGGTGGCGGAGCCCTGCGGCCCCTTCGCTATTTCTCATTCAGCCCAAACAGTGCAGCCCGCATTCGCTTGCCATCGAGCACCCACACGACTGCCAGAAACAGTGCCGCGCCGATCGCACCAATACACACAATTCGTGCGATCAGCGGCTGCTCGAGGAGAATCGCACCGCTGAGCCACGCCATAACCCTGTGCATGACGAACACCGCTGCAAAGATGGGCCATAACCGGCCGCACCACTGCTGGATTGTAATGCCAGCCAGCCGCGCCGACAGCCAGATGCTCACCGGAAACAAAATCGCTTCAGCCAGCGCGAAAACGACGACAATCTCGGTCACGTTCCTGACTGGCCACATCAACAGCAGCGACGTCGTTGTCGTGGCCCGCACCATGGTGAAGTACAAGTTGTATTCCGGCCGGCCGGTCGCATTCGCAAACGATGCGCTCACATACTGCAGGCACGTCAGCGCGCCGAGCAGGCTGAGGCACCCAAGCACCGTCGCTGCCGGCGCACCCAACTCTCCATAAATCAACCGTGCCACATCACCTGAAAGCGCCGACAACTGGGCCATGATCGGGACCACCGTCAGACCGCAGACCACAATGCCACGGAAGTAAAGTTCTGTGACCCGGTCCGTTCCCCGTGAGGCGCGCGAAAATACCGAATGCGCAACATCAATGAACGGTGGGCTGACGATCTGCAACGCCGTCTGGGCAAGCTTCGCACCCAGAAAATACGCACCAAGTGCCGCCGCGCCAAGCCGGCCCAGAATGATGAACTCGATCGCGCGTGACGCTACAAACTCGACCAGCTTGGAGCCAGCAATGACATTGCTGAAGCTCAGAATGCTGCGCATGTTGGCTTTGCCGACACTGAAGGCCGGCACGAAGGGGGCCCGGTACCACAGCAGTGTCGAGCTCAGTATTCCGAAGGCAGTGATCTGCAGCACGAGCGCCCACGAGCCGCCGCCCAGCCAGGCGGTGGCGATCGCGATCACTGCCGCTGCAACCGCCGCGATCGCCGAGCGCACGCCAAGCCATTGGTAATCGAGTTTCGCCGGTAGATCGATTGCTGCACAACGCCAATGCCAGCGATGGGCAAGTATATGGCGGCGAACCGGATGTAGGGCACCAGATCCGGTGAACGGAACAACTGCGCAATCTGGGTTGCGGCCAAAAACATGGCGGTGCCGGTGATCACGGCGGTGCCGAATATTGTCCAGAACACGAAATTCAGATCGTCGTTGCTCATTTCGCGGCGTTGAACGATCGTATCGCCAAAGCCCTGCTCGCAGGCCAATTCTGCCAGCGCTAAAATGGCCCCAATGGCCGCCGCGATGCCGATTTGATCCGGCGTCAGGAAACGAGCAATGACCATGAAGGCGACAAACGAGACCACCTTCGGAACGGCGTTCTGACTGAGTGACCAGAGACTGGCCCTCAACGCCCTCCGCTGCAGCCCCGCGTGGCCCGCCTCGAGTTCAACGCCGTGATGATCGGCGATAGTCGCGTTCTGTGTCGCACCGGCCTCCCGCTTTGACATGAGTGTGACCTTGGTCCTTTCGCGATCCACGCGCACACCGTTCCGGGTATCAAGCTACGCTTGTACGGCCCAGCGATGGTTGCGTTGGAGCCAAACTCGGCCCTGGTCCCGCGGAACTAGATCACTGCATGGCATGCTTTTTCTGGTAAAGGTTCAATAATTCTGCCGCGCGGCACAGTTTGGTTAAGGCGCATACGACTTTCGATGCGCGAACGATGGTTGCCAAGTGGGTTTGCCAATTCTACTAAACCGATCAGCCCGGCGAGACTGCTTGCCCAATTGCGGCTGCGAGAGCGGCCAGGCGCACTCTCACCTGCCGACCCGAGATTCCAAATTGGCCAAAAGAGGTAGATGTCGGCCAGCCACTAAGTTGGCCATTCGCTGTCGAAGAGCCACAGACGCATGGGCGCGATGTGGTGCCATCGATCAACCAGTAGGCGATCAACCAGTAACCGTGTCCAACATCAGTCCTGTTTCCCGGGATGGCCACACCACCGCTCGTGCTATAATCGCCCAGCACCGCAGTGCATAGCCGGAGAACTCGAATGCCCAAGGACATGCCGATTTCCGATCGTGGGGCCATGCTTGACCCCTTGGGTGAGCGGAAACTGCTGGGCGAGTTGATCGATCTGGTCTCCCGGCATTCCAGGCTAATTTTGACGACCGTGTTATCGACGCTGGCTGCCGCCCTGCTTTACATTCTCATCACCCCCGTGTCCTACGTCGCGCAGGCCACCTTGTTGGTCGAGCCGCGCGCCAACAATCTCTTTCGCTTGCAAGGGACCGCCGAAGGCACCACCGCAGAAATTCTGCCTTTGGAAAACCAGATCGCGCTGCTCAATTCCGACCACATTATCATTCTGGCCGCCAAAGACCTCAGCCTCGCCACCGACACCGAACTTGGCTTCTCCGGATCGGCCAGCACGCCAGTTTCAAAAGAGCTGGAGGCGCAGAGCTTTGGCCGGCGGCAGAAGGAAATCATCGACGCCGTCCAGCGGCGCTTGCTCGCGCGCCGCATTGGCGTCTCGTCCGCTATTGTCGTGTCCTACCGGTCCAGCAACCCAACCCGCGCCGCAGAGATGGCCAATGGGTTTGTCGATAGCTATATCCGCGATCAGGCCGCCCATCACAATCTGCAGGCCAACCAAGGCAGCCAATGGCTCGAAGAACGCATTGAAGAACTGCGCAAGAAGATGAACGCATCAACCTTGGCGGTTCAAGCGGCGCGTGCGCGCCGCGACTATCGCATTCCTGCTGCCGCCGAAGATAAGTCAACGCCACCCGTGGCAGCCGATCAAACGCTCGAAGAACTCGAGATCAAGGCGGCAACCTACCGCAAAATCTACGAAGGTTATATCCAAGCCTATTTCAACTCGGTTAGCCAGCAATCGTTCTTCTTTCCTGGCGTCCGCGTCATCGCGCGTGCAACCGCACCGCTCGAACGATCACACCCGCGTCCGCAAATCATTCTGCCTCTGGCGCTGGTCGGCAGCGTATTGCTCGGCCTTGGGCTTGCCTTCGTATACGACGCCGCCAGTGGCCGCGGCCGTCAAAGCGGCGGAAAAACCTAAGATACCGTGGCGGCTCTGTCATCGCGCGCGGCGCGATCCAAATCGTGCTGGACTTCCAGGTTTCGAACCGGAAGCACAAAGATGGCATACGTGACAAACGCCAGCTGCGGCACTAGCAGCGCACCATCTAAAACCAGATACTGCAGCAGCAACGCAAGCGCCAGATACATCGACCGCGTCGAAGAATAGACGCAATACAAAAAGAACAGGCAGAATGTCGTAAACCCCAGCAGTCCATACTCGACAAAAAGTTTGATCCAGCCGGATCCGAACGTCTCCACGGCCAAGCCGCCCGACAGATGGATGAAACTTCCGGGGCCGTAGCCAACCAGAAACTCGCCGGCGCTGTGCGTCATGTGCCGCTCGAAGATCAGCAGCGTACTCGTAAAACGCGCAAACCCACTCGATCGCGGATTGGAAAACTCATCCAGCCGCCCGATGAAGTATTCGCCGAGGAACGTGGTCGACCACAGCAACCAGATAAGGCACGCAACCAACGCCGTCACAACCAAGGTCGGCGCTAGTGCAAATCGGCGCGCAACGAGCAGAGCGATAAACGGCATCGTAAACAAAAGCGTAAAAAGTATTCCCGTGCCTGAGAACGCAAAGATGAGCCCGATCGCGAACGGAACCGCATAGCGCAGGCTTCCGAACACAAACACCGTCAGCAGAAAAACGCGCGCAATTAGGCCCGACAGCGTCGACGGTTCGAGCAGGAAAAAGCCGTTGCCCTTGTAATGCTGCGAGGCATAGCTGATTTCATTCAAGGTATTGTATTCGATAAGAAACACCTCAGGCACAATGCTCCGCCATGAAAACCAGAGTTCGCTTTTGTAAGCAAACTGGCCGACGTATTGCACCGCCGCAAGAAGGCTGAACACGCCCACCCAGAATGCGATCCGGCCCACGTATTGCCGGTAAGTGTGCGAAGCTGTGGGCGCCCAGAACGCCCAAAACGCATAAAGTCCAGCAAACAGTAACGCCGACTGCGGCGATGACCACTCGCGCCGCCCAAGCGCGAAGCTGAGCATAATTGAAATAGCCAGTGCCGAAAAAAGCAGCCCGCGCAGAACCGAGAACTTGATCCGTCCTTTGAGAAGTCCGATGGCGAGAATGAGGGGCGACAGCAGCGCCACAACTGGAAACGGAAAACCCGACACCCAGATCCCGAGCCGCTGCGCCAGCGTGCTGAGCAAAAACAGTGCGAGGCTAGGGGGCCTGTCGGGCGTCGCCACTCGGGTCGATTTGAGATCCGTAACGGCGGCAGTCATGACGATGTCGGTCCTAATCTAGCTGCCCCGGTCACGCGGCCTTGCCGCCGTTCGCGAGGAAGTCCTCATAGGCGAGGGTCAGTCCGTCTTCGAGCCGTGTGGATGCTCGCCAGCCGAGTGCCGTCAGCCGTGTCACGTCGACCAGCTTGCGCGGTGTTCCGTCGGGGCGCGACGTGTCGTACGCAATGCGCCCTTGATAACCGACGACCTTGGCGACCAGCCGAGCAAACTCGGCAATAGCAATGTCTTCCCCGGTGCCAATGTTCACGATCTCACGGCCCGAATAGGTCCGCATCAAGTAGACACTGGCATCCGCAAGATCATCGACGTAGAGAAACTCGCGCTTGGGCGCCCCCGTACCCCACACAACCACCTCCGGCGCGCGCGACGCCTTCGCTTCATGGAACCGCCGGATCAGGGCAGCGACGACGTGGCTGTGCTCTGGGTGATAGTTGTCGCCGCGGCCATAAAGATTGGTCGGCATGACCGAAACGAAATCGTCGCCGTACCGGTCGCGGTAGGTTTCCGCCAGTTTCACACCCGCGATCTTGGCAATCGCGTAGGGCTCATTCGTCGGCTCAAGCGCTCCGGTTAGGAGTGACGCCTCGTTCATGGGCTGCGGTGCCAGACGCGGATAAATGCAGGTCGAGCCAAAGAACATAAGCTTCTCAACGCCGTGGCTATGCGCGGCGTGAATGACATTCATCGCAATCGCGAGATTGTCATAGAGGAACTCGGCTCTCAGCGTGTTGTTGGCGACGATCCCACCAACCTTGGCTGCCGCCATGAACACGGCATGAGGCTTGTGGGTTGCCATCCAGGCGTCGGTCTGCGCCTGATTGCGAAGATCGAGCGTGTCCCGCCCTGCGGTCAAAATCTCGCAGCGCTCGGCGGCCAGCCTACGCACGAGGGCGCCGCCCACCATGCCGCGATGGCCAGCAACAAAAACCCGTTTTGACGCAAGTGAATAAGGATTATTGGCCATTGGCCGCTGCTTTCCGTGCGTGTGCAAGATCGCTGTCCATCATCTCGCTGACCAGTGCATTGAATGTGACTTTCGGCACCCAACCTAGCTTCTCACGGGCCTTGCTCGCGTCACCAATGAGCAGGTCCACCTCGGTCGGCCGGAAGTAGCGCGGATCGACGCGGACCAGCGTCGCCCCGCTGCGGGCATCAACACCGGTTTCCTCAGTACCAGTGCCGCGCCATTGAATTGTCCGGCCGACGTGCGCAAACGACGCTTCGACAAACTCGCGCACCGAACGAGTCTCGCCCGTGGCCAGCACATAATCATCGGGCTCCGCTTGCTGCATGATCGCCCACATGCCCTCCACGTAGTCGCGGGCATGCCCCCAGTCACGTTTGGTGTCGAGATTGCCGAGATGCAGGCAGCTCTCAAGGCCTGTTTCGATACGGGCCACAGCGCGTGTGATCTTTCGGGTCACGAACGTCTCGCCGCGCGTCGGGCTTTCGTGATTGAAGAGGATCCCGTTCGTCGCATACATTCCGTAGGCTTCGCGGTAATTGATGGTGATCCAGTAGCCATAAAGCTTGGCCACCGCGTACGGCGACCGTGGATAGAACGGCGTGCTTTCGCGCTGCGGCACTTCCTGCACGAGACCGTAAAGTTCGGATGTCGATGCCTGATAGAAGCGCGTTTCTTTCTCCATGCCGAGAATGCGGATCGCTTCGAGCAGCCGCAGCACGCCAATCGCATCGGCGTTGGCGGTGTATTCCGGGCTTTCGAACGAAACGGCAACATGGCTCTGGGCGGCAAGATTGTAGATCTCGGTCGGCCGGATTTGCTGCACCAGCCGGATGAGATTGGTCGAATCCGTCATGTCGCCATAGTGCATCGTAAACCGGACATCGTCTTCGTGTGGATCCTGATAGAGGTGATCGACACGGCCGGTATTGAACGAAGATGAGCGGCGCTTGACGCCATGCACGTCGTAGCCCTTCGCGAGCAGCAGTTCGGCCAAATGAGCCCCATCCTGACCGGTGATGCCGGTAATAAGCGCGCGCTTCTTCATGACGATGCCTTGCATGTTGTATTCCAATGTGCCGGACGGATGCCACCGGGGCAGCGGACCGCAGCTTCAGACGTATCTTGACCTGAGAACGCCATAGCACCACCCGAAGATCAAGACCGACCCAAGGTTGGCCTATCGGTTAATAGTTGGCGTTGAGACCACGCGCGAGATCCGCAGCCACTGCCCGTTCGGCGGGGTAACCTTCAAAGGTCAAATTTCGCATTGTACGGACGGCTTTTTTAAGATTTTTCTACGCCTTTTAGCGTAGCAAGTTAGCCGTCAGCAGATAATGGTCGGAGGCCCAGGCGCACCTTTGTTAACCATACGTTTCGTTAGTCGAAAAGTCATCGTCAAAATGGCCGCAGCGGAATGCGATCAGCCAACTACCAGCGACGCTAGTGAAGGTCCACACTTAATCAACGCGGAAGCGGCGCTAGTAAAGTGGGCAGACTACCAGTTCGGTTCGACACGTCACTAAGGGCAACGGTCGCGGCGCGGCTTTTGAGCCCTCGGCGGCGATGGGAAAGTGTGTCGAGCCGACCGGGCGCCTCGCATGGTCATGAGCTGTCGTCGAACCATGAGCTGTCGTCGAAACTGACGATTGAGAGTGCACCGGAGATCATCGTTTTTTGTCGAGAGTTTGCCGCTTGAATGCAGTTTTGCCCAGCCAAAATAAAAACTCACCTAAGCACTCCCGGACAGCACCCATTCTTCGAATGCGAAGGCAAAATCCAGTGGCAGAGGAGCGCCAACACATCCGGCAGGCCGTCATTCTCGTGGGCGGCAAGGGGACGCGCCTCGGCCAATTGACCGGCGCAACGCCGAAGCCCCTGCTCGAAGTCGCTCCGGGCCTGCCGTTCCTTGACGTTGTAATCGAAAACGTTGCGCGTCAGGGCTTTACGAAGGTGCTTTTGATTGCAGGGCACCTCGGCGGCCAGATCGAGGCGCGCTATCACGGCAAAACAATCCGCGGCGCCCACGTTGCTGTTCTGCGTGAACCGTCCCCGGCAGGCACCGGCGGCGCGCTGGTCTTGGCTCAAGAACGGCTCGACCCCTGGTTCCTTCTCTGCAATGGCGACACATTTTTTGACATCAACCTGCGAGCCTTTGTGGCGCAGCCGCCGCAACAGGCACTTGGCAAAATTGCATTGCGGCGCATTGTAGATCCCGCCCGCTACGGCTCAGTCGAACTCGACGAAGGCCGTATCACAGCGTTCGGTGAAAAGCGCGCAGGCAACCAAAGAACGGGTCTGATCAGCACGGGCATCTATCGACTGCATCGCGACGCCGTCGGCGCTTTGGCCGCAGCATCATCGCTTGAGATCGATCTGTTTCCGCGGCTGGCCGCGCAAGGACAGCTCACGGGGGAAGTCTTTGACGGCTACTTCCTCGACATGGGCCTTCCCGAGACGTTTGCCCAAGCAATGAGAGAGGTTCCCGGCCGCCGTCGCCGCGCTGCAGCATTTCTCGATCGCGATGGTGTGCTGAACCGGGATGTCGGCCACGCGCATCGGCCCGATCAGCTGCAATGGATTCCGGGCGCGCAACGAGCGGTCCGTCATCTCAACGATGCCGGTTACTACGTTTTCGTCGTGACCAATCAGGCGGGCGTCGCCAAGGGCTTCTACGGCGAGGCCGACGTCCACGCTTTCCACGACCATATGCAGCGCGATCTCGCAGCAGCGGGCGCCTACATCGACGCGCTTTACTACTGTCCGTTCCACCCCGATGCGGCGACGCCCAAGTATCGCGCCGCCGCGCACCCCGATCGCAAGCCTGCGCCCGGAATGATTTTGCGTGCGCTGCACGAATGGCCGATTGACGTCGATAGAAGCTTCTTGATTGGCGACCACGACACCGACATTGCCGCCGCGCGTGCTGCCGGTATTCGTGGCGTGTTGTTTGATGGCGGCAATCTGCATGCAGCTGTCCGCGCCGCCGCCAGTGACGGCAGCCGGTTGCGGCACGCCGCCGAAGCGCCGGTGTAGGGAGGTGTAGATGAGTTATGCGTCTGCGAAGACCGCACGGATCGGCAACCCGTCATCGGTGGAATCCCTAGCGGTGGCGCAACGCATGGCGCGGTCCCAAGGCAGTCCCGAGGAAGGCGCGCCGTTTGCTGCCATCTCACGCTGGCTCTTCGACGAAGCCTTGCCGTTCTGGGCGGCGCATGGCGTCGACAGAGTACACGGGGGCTTCGCCGAAGACCTGCACCTTGATGGCTCAAACCGTGGGTCCGAGTTTAAGCGCACGCGCGTCCAGGCCCGCCAGATCTACGTGTATGCCCACGCCCACGTCCTAGGCGTCTCCGGCGCAGCTGAATTGGCCGAGCACGGCTATCGCTTTATGGTGAGCAAGGCATGGCAAGGCGATCGCGGTGGATGGGCACGGAAGCTCACCCTGGATGGCCGCGTGCTTGATCCGACACCGGACCTTTATGACAACGCTTTTGTGCTGCTTGCTTTAGGCTGGCTGTACCGCGCCACCGGCCAACGCGAGGTGCTCGACAAGTGCCATGCGACGGCAGAGTTCATCGACGCGCATCTGCGGCATTCCTCGGGGTTGGGCTACGCCAACACGCTGCCCGCGCACGGACCGCGTCTGCAGAACCCGCACATGCACCTGCTGGAAGGCGCTCTGAGCGCCTTTGCAGCAACCAGCCACGAGCGCTATCTGAAAACCGCCGATGAAATCATAACGCTCTTCTGCGACCGTCTCTTTGATGAGCGCACTGGGACGCTCCCCGAGCACTTTGATGATCAGTTGCTCCCACTCGGCCGACGCGGGGATGGCACGATCGAACCAGGTCATCAATTCGAATGGGCGTGGTTGCTGTCGAGTTACCAGCAAATCACCGGCCGGGATCTGCGCGCCTATGCACGTGCTTTGGTCGGCTTTGCCGAGCGCTATGGCGTCGATCAGCGGACCGGCGCGGTGCGCGCTGCGGTACGCAATGACGGTGTGAGTACGGATCGCAGTGAGCGCGTGTGGCCGGCGGCTGAACGCTTGCAGGCGGCCGTCGCGATGTTTGAACTGGATGGTCAGTCGCCCATGGCGGTGTTCGCCCAGAGCGGCAACAGGCTGCTCCGCCACCATTTGGCGGTGACACCGGCAGGCGCTTGGATGGATCAGTTGTCCGAAGACGGCGCTCCAAAATCCAATCGGATCCCAGCCTCGACGCTCTACCATCTAATGGTCTCGTTCACCGAGGTGCTGCGCATCAAAGACGCGGCACTCAAGGCAGCCGCAAAATGACGACCGAAAAGAGGGGCGCAGTGCAATGAAGGTTCTTGTAACAGGCGGTGGTGGCTACATCGGCTCGGTCTTGGTGCCCGAACTGCTCGCCAGCGGCCATGCCGTCACCGTGCTCGACACTTTTCCCGGCGGCGGTACCGAACTTGCCGCCTGTTGCCGGTCAAAGAACTTTGAGCCCGTGCGTGCCGACGCACGAGACGAACGGGTGCTCAAAGAATTGGTGCCCAAGGCCGACGTCCTCATACCGCTGGCTGCCCTGGTCGGTGCACCGCTCTGCAAACAAGACCCCATCAGCGCGACGACGCTCAACCGCGACGCCGTGCTGTCTCTGCTCAAACTGACGTCATCCCAGCAGAAGGTCATCTATCCGACAACAAACTCCGGCTATGGCATCGGCATTGCAGGGCAACACTGCACCGAAACAACGCCGCTCAATCCCATTTCGCTCTACGGCACGACCAAGGTCGAGGCCGAGCAAGCCGTCCTTGAGAAGGGCAACGGCATTACCCTACGCCTCGCGACTGTCTTTGGAATGTCGCCGCGGATGCGGCTCGACCTGCTGGTCAACGATTTTACCTGGCGCGCGGTAACCGATCGGACCGTCGTCATCTTCGAGGGGCACTTCAAGCGCAACTACATTCATGTGCGCGACGTCGCCCAGACATTCCAGCATGCGCTCGCCAATTTCGCCGCCATGCGTGGCCAGCCCTACAACGTCGGCTTGGCCGCAGCCAACCTGTCGAAGTTGGAGCTGTGCCAGCGGATCAAAGAGAAGGTGCCAGGGTTCGTCTTCCTTGAAGCTCCGATCGGCGAAGATCCCGATAAGCGCGACTATATCGTTTCCAACGATAAGCTGGAAGCGACTGGATGGAAATCGCGCGTGACGTTGGAAGACGGCATCGATGAACTCGTCAAAGGCTACAAGATGTTGCGCAATTCCCGCTACGCGAATGTGTGACGAGGCGCCTGCATAAGTGTCCATTGAAGTTGCAGCACTGTGTCCGGACCGCGCTATGTGGTCTGTGAGTGGATGGTAGCCATGATCATCGTACGAAGCCCGCTTCGCGTCTCATTTTTCGGTGGCGGCACCGATCACCCGGCTTGGTTCGAGCGGCCCGAGCCTGGTGCGGTGCTCTCAACGACGATCAACAAGTATGTCTATGTCCAACTGCGCCACTTGCCGGCAGTGTTCGAGTTCAATTACCGCATTGCTTGGGGCATGCTGGAAGAGGTGCAGTCCATCAACGAGATCCAGCATCCCGTGGTTCGCTGCCTGCTCAACCAATACGCCGGCTCCGTCGACACTGGCTATGAGGTGATCTACAACGCCGACCTGCCTTCAAAAACCGGCCTCGGCTCAAGTTCCGCCTTTACTGTGTCTCTGCTACACGCCTATCTCGGCAACCTCGGCCGCATGTGCTCAAAGACGTTTCTTGCGCGCGAGGCGATCCGGTTCGAGCAGCAGCTTCTCCACGAGACTGTCGGTTGTCAGGACCAGATCGCAGCAGCGCACGGGGGCCTCAACCGGATTGATTTCTATGCGGGCGGTGACCACCGTATCAAGCCCGTACACATCAGTCCGGCGCGCCGCGCTGAGCTTGAAGGAAGTCTGATGATGTTTTTCACCGGCTTCACTCGGCTGGCCGACGGCATCGAAAAGAAGAAAGTGGCCAAGTTCGACGACCGCACCAAAGAGCTGCGCAGTCTCTATGCCATGGTCGACGAGGGCGAGGAGATCCTGCTCGATCAGCGCCGGTCCATGAACGAGTTCGGCGATCTGTTGCATCATGCATGGACCACAAAGCGTCAACTCGACGAGTCAGTCTCGAACGAGGCAATCGATACGTACTATGCGGCAGCACGCGGCGCCGGTGCGATTGGCGGCAAACTGCTCGGAGCCGGCGGCGGCGGATTTTTGCTGATGTACGTACCGGAGCATCGCCAAGCGGCAGTCAAGGCCGCACTCGGCGGCCTGGCGCACGTGCCCTTGCGCATCGAGAACCAAGGGACCAGTGTAGTCCTGTTCAATCCCGACCTGACTTCGAATTATCTGAACGCAGAGGCGCGCGTTTCATGAGTGGGATCAAAGACAGGCTGTCAGCGCCCACCAGCACCGGCGATGCCCGCAGCACGGCGCCGGACCTCGCGCCTTTTGTGTGCCGGGACGACGACGTGATCTGGGCCGGCATCGAAAAATGCATCGATAATGGCCATGGTTGCGTGTTTGTCACGAAGGCCGACGGTGCGCTGATCGGACGCGCGGATATGGCGGATCTCCGCGCCGCAGTCGCCAAAGGTGTGCATCTCGCGGACACGCGCATGAGCGACGTCGCGCGCCGACTGGATGGTGGTGGACGGGTCGGCGCTGTCACACCGGTGACCGATGCCAAGGGCAAAATCATCGCTGTCGCGGTCGATCACGCCCAGAGCTTCCTGCCGGTCGCCGAACCAGACCTGACACATCGTGAATTCCGCAATCTGATGGACGCCTTTCTGTCGACCTGGATCTCGTCGACCGGCGACTACATTCGCACGTTCGAGCAGCGGTTCGCGGCCGTCACTGGTGTCGAACACGGTGTCGCAACATCGAATGGCACAACGTCGTTGCACCTCGCACTGGCCGCACTTGGCATCGGCGAAGGCGATGAGGTTATTGTACCGGATTTAACATTTGCAGCGTCAGCCAACACCGTGTTGCATGTCGGCGCGCGTCCGGTCCTCGTTGATATTGATCCGCACACTTGGTGTATTTCGCCGGAAGGCATCGAGGCGGCCATCACGCCGCGCACGCGCGCGATCATGCCGGTGCACGTCTTCGGCCGCCCCGCACCCATGACGGAAATCGCCGCGCTGGCCCGATCACGGGGCCTTTTCATCATCGAGGATTGCGCCGAAGCGCATGGTGCCTCCTATGATGGGCGCCCGGTCGGATCGTTCTCGGATGTGGCCAGCTTCTCATTTTATGCCAACAAGATCATCACCACCGGTGAAGGTGGCATCTGTGTCACCAACGACCCGGAGCTGGCCGCGCGGATGCGCATGTTGCGCGACCACGGCATGCGTCCAGACCGGCGGTACTGGCATGAGGAAGTGGGGTTCAACTTCCGCATGACCAACCTCCAGGCCTCCATCGGCTGTGCGCAGCTCGATCGAATGCCGGGACTTTTGGCGATGCGGCGCGCGGTACACAATAGCTACCAAGCCGCCTTCCAGGGCATCGACGGTGTCGCGATGCCAAACGATCTCGGGTTCCGGTCCCAAGACGTGATCTGGTTCACCTGCGCAACAGTGCCAGCGTCGAAACGTCAAGCGTTGATCGATGCTTGCAAGGCGGCCAACATCGACTTGCGGCCATTCTTCCATAGTCTGTCGGCAATGCCGGCATACCGTCGCTATGCCCGCCACTGCCCCCACAGCAAAGCGCTGTCATCAGTCGGCGTCAACTTGCCGACCTCGCGCCGCGTGACGCCTGAGGTGGTGGACCGGATCGCCGCAATTTTCCGGACTGTACTCATGCGCAAAGTTTGAGAGGCGGCGCGCAAATCAACCATATTCGCAAGTCATGGCCGCCTAACGCGGCAGTGAAGCCGTGAAATATTGATTGCCCGCAGCCGCCAGACTATGCAGCCCGGGACATGATAGTCCCGAGGGCCGCGATGCAACTGACCCATCTGATGACCAAGGCGCGCCGGGTTTATCCATGGCTGCCGAAGTCACTGCCAACTGAGCCTATTTTCGCTGAGCCTATCGAGAACATGTTTAGCCCGTCCATGATCCCGCCCATGGTGGTCGGGCAGCAGGATGTGCTCACATTCGTCTGCCGGCAGCACTATTACGATATCGACAAGCGCGGCATGATGATTGGCCCGCCGCAACTCGCGAAATCGGTGAACTGGCTGCATCGGGCCGTGCGAACGGGCAGCCAGTTCCAAGTCGTCGAGCGCGCGCCGATGCCGGTCTTCGATGGCATCGAAGACCTGCGGTTCTACACGTTCGCCAATCGCTACTACGTGACGGGCACGCGGCCCGACTTCGCCGAAGGCAAGCTTACTTATCCGGTTGTCGCCAGCGCCTCCGGTATTGACGCGACCACCACAGATGCCGGCTTGCGGCATTTCGAACTCGCGCCGCGTCTGGCGCCTATTGAAAAAAATTGGGTCTATTTCTCTGACAACGGCCAGCTTTATCTTGAGCGGCTGCCGGGCATGCAGGAATTCTACTCACTCGACGTCGCGGCGGAACGCCTCGTCTACCATTGCCGTGCGGTGGAGCCGTTCTTCTGGAGCGGCACCAAATCGGTGCTCTGGCGCGGCGGAAATCTGTTTCTCGACCACAAACGCGTGTACCCCTTGCAAGGGCTCTCGACTGTCGTGCGATTTGTCTACCGGTTCCGGTTTCACGCGGCCGGTATGGGGTCTGCCGTGTTGTCGCGCGAGTTCTCACTGCTGCGCGAGACCCCAACAACGGTCTACGCCAGTGACATGGCCGTCGACGAGCAGTCGATCTTGATCGGCGTCGGAATCGGAGATCGGGTGTCCCAGATCTTGCGGACGCCCCTGTCCATCGTCGCCCGTATGCTCCGCATGTGAGTGGGCCGCTTAGATCCGAAAAGCACGCCGCATCGCCGCCGCCGCTTCTTCGACGCTAAATCGCCGTTCGCAGGCGTCAAAGGCCTGCTTCTGGCGCGCATCGAGTTCGCCAAGATTGTCGATCGTCGCTAAGATGGAATTGCCGAGCTCGCCAAGCGTGCGCGCGGCAAACGCCTGGCCGCGGGCTTCTGCTGGCAGACCTGCCGCGCCCGACTCCAGGCTGAAGACCGGAACGCGCAAAAACACGTAGTCCAGCGTCTTCATCTTCATCCCGCCGCCAAGTTCTTCCGGGATCACACCACAGCGCGCGCGTGCGGCAATCGGGCCGATGTCAGCGACTGAGCCATGAAAGTCGACAGCGGGAAAACTCGCGCGCAATTTGCTTTGCAGATCTTTTGGCATGGAGCCGACGACATCGACACCGATGCCTGCCGCGACCAAGCGCGCCGCCACCCGCTCAAGAAACTGGACGAGATTGTTCTGTTTGGCGACCCAATCAAATGACCCGAGCAGCATTGCGCGCCGTGGAACACTTTGATCGAGTGTGCGCGCCCGAACCCGTTGCCCCATAAAGACGGGCGGCACATGATAGGCCACCGCGCCGTTGCCGCGAAAAACGGCCGCGTCCTCCTCTGAGATCGTCATGACGGCGGCAGACGCGCGCACCAGACTGTCCTCAAGGCGTCCGTATTTTTCCGCATCGATCCAATAGACCGGCCGCAGGGCACGCGTTGACATGCCGGAAGCCACGTCGCGCCGCACCGTGCGTTCAACGTTGTGCGCCACATAGGCAATTTTGCTGCCGATATGCTTGGCGGTGTGTGCAACCGCATGCGGCAACGCCGCGCCGGATCGAGCGTGATCGAACACGATCCAATCCCAACGCTGCTGCAGCAGCGCAGTCAGCGCGCGATCAAAGCCGTCTGGATAAAGACTGTAGGCGTCCTTTGGCAGGCTCGATAGTAAGCTGCCGAGCGGCGAGCGCGGTTCAGCAATGACCGGCTGCCAATCGACACCGGTGGCAACCGGCGGTTTTGCGCAGTCGGGTGCTGGCGATCGCGGCAAGCCAATGGTGGTCACCTCGCAGCCCGCGTGCAGCGCCGCCTGCAACAGGCCCGCCGTATAGAGCGCATCGCCGGAGTGCAGTGGGAATGGCAAGCGCCCGGTAATCCATAGCACTCTCGGCATTCGCGAAGTTCCCAGCACTTTTCAAAAAGGACATCTGTGCGGCGTCAGGGTGTGAGTTGGAATGGCCGAACGAAGCCGGCTGCAACGGCCGCTCAGGTGCCGGTCTCCAGTCGCGGATCACTGTCGAACTGGTACACTTGATCCCGCTCCATTGACCGCTCGTATTCCTCGAGAATGCCAGCCATCGTCAGGTGCGCGACGGCATAGCGCCGGGCATCTGCGCCCATGCGCTCCAGCCGGGTGCGATCATCGACCAGCTGCCTGATGGCAGTGAACAGCGCGTTTGAGTTGTTCGGTTCCACACACAAGCCGCCGCCCGAGTCGCGCGCCAATGCCGCGAGTTCGGTGTCCGGTTCTGCGATGCACACAAATGGGCGCCCCGCCGCGAGAATGGTGTAAACCTTGGAAGGGATCGCGTAGTCGCCGATGTTGGGCGCTTGCGGGACCAAATGCAGGTGAGCACCCTGGATGGTCCGCGACAATTGATCGGCATCGACGAGAGCATGAAACGTCGTGTTTGTGAGCCCCATCTCCCCAATCGAACGCTCCAGCCTGCTGCGTTCGGAGCCATCCCCGCGCAACTGGATCTGAACGTCCGGACACTGCTGCTGCAGCATCTCGAAAACCGGCAACAGTTGATCGAGGTTCTGCTTTTTTCCGAAGTTGCCACTGTACGCGACGGTGAAGTTGGCGTCCGGCGCGGCCGCATCGGTGCTCGGGATACCGCACCACAGCGGCAACACTCGGATCGGACGGTGGCACTTCAAGCGCCTGAGCTCCCGCTTCATGCCATGCGTTAGCACAATGATTTCATCGGCGAGGTTTAGCCCGATCTTCTCGACCTGCCGGATCGCCGACAGAGCAAGATTGCCCGACGTAAAGCCAAGTGAGCCCGCCAGCCCGCTTTCGATATCGTGGACGACACAGATTAACCGCGCCCGGGAGCGCAGCGCCAGCGCCTTGGCGCCATAGAGGCTCACGGTGCTGGGAACGAACGCGTAGATCGCGTCGGCCTTTGAGAACTTGCGGTCAAAAACGGTGCGGGACAGACGCGCTAGAAAACGCAGGTCGTTCATCGCCCGCGCGCGAAGGCCACCGCTGCCGCGGCCTTGGTTCGGCACGCGAACGATCGTGACGCCGCCCGGCGCCTCGCCATCGCGCGAGCCATCCTGCCAATCGGCGAATTCAGTGACCGACGGGTAGTGTGGGCGGAAAGACAGCGCCGACACGTCATGCCCTTGATCAGCGAGCCAGATCGCAAGGTCCGTGCAATAAGGCGCCGAGCCGATCTTTTCCGGCCAGAAGTGCGGCGCGATGATAACAACGTTAGCCACGGGCCGCCCCCCATCCCACGGCATGGCCTGCACATGCCACAGCACTACAAAGCCGGCTGGACGGCACAAATGTACTTTGAACGCTCACGCGAAATACTCTGAACGACTTGGAGTTGGCCCCGGCAGATCAATGTCAGATCTGCGGCCGCACCCAGTTGGTACGCCGTTGATCTCAGCAGGCTCAGCATTAACGTCTTGGCGTTACTCGAAAAAGCACCGAAATAGACGTAGGCAACCCACTCCTGCCCCTCCAAAGAGTTCTCTAGGCTGTTCGAGCGTGGGGGATACGGATAACCGGTTGGTGCCAGTTGACCTTGCCGGTCAGAAAGTATGCCGACGTCCAAACGCCCCAGGAAACGCCTAAGCGTTTCCCGCCGCGATCGAATTCGAGTTCGGAGATGTTTTGGAGCGGGCGAAGGGGATCGAACCCTCGACCCCGACCTTGGCAAGGTCGTGCTCTACCGCTGAGCTACACCCGCTTCCATGGGTATCGTCGGCTGACGCCAACGTGGTTCGGTTCTTATGCACAACGGCGATTGGCTTGGCAAGCCAATCTTGGTGGCAACCTCGCAGGTGTCGAAAGTACCGCGAAGGAACTTGGATTTGCGGCTGCTGCAGCCCGTTTCGCTCAATCGAGCGCATCCATCACGACCCGGCCGAGGCGCGCACCGCTATCAAAGGCATGTTCTGCAAGGCGCCCAAGGCACCAGTCACCGGTCACGCCGACCATGTCTTCACTTGAAAACAAAAACGTCTCGCCCAGCGACGTGTCCACAAGGCCATGTTTCCACAGATAGGCTGACATCTGAGCCGGCCGGGTGGGCGCCAGGCCGAGCGCGTGGCTCACTTCGGCCCACAGGTCTTCGGCCACCGCTTCCGGATCGGCGTCCTCGGTTTCGCGGCTCCAGGCCGGCGACGCGTGAATGAGGACCTGATCGCCACGGCCCGTACGGCCAGGTTTGGCATTGTTCCGCGACACCCAGCGAATGACTTCGCTCATGTCGGAGTAAACCTCTTTTTCAGGCAGCAGGTGTGTATCGAGCCGGACCATCACGGCCCAGCAAGGCGACATCCGCACCCGCGTGATCGGCTCGGCCAGCCGGTCGATACGGCCTAGCAGCAGCAAAGCTTCGCGCGCCGGCACCGCACAGACCACAGCATGGAACGGCCCGGCGGCCGTTTCATCTTCGAACCACAGATACCAACCCTTGTCGGTGCGCTTCAGCGTATGAACGCGGCGGCTGGTGTGAATGCGCACGCTTTCGGCCAGTGGACGCAGAATGGAGCTCATGCCGGGCGTACCAACGAACCACTGCTGCATGGTGGGGGTGGCTTCGCCATTCAGGCCACGTGGCGCCCACGGGGTCGCGTAACCAGAGCCGACCAGCTCATCGATATATTTCTGAAAAGTGGCGCTGCGAGCGGTCAAGTATTGTGCACCGGCATCGAAAGACGCCAGACCGAGGCGCATTGTCGCCATGCGGCCGCCGATGATCCGGTCCTGCTCGAACACTTCCACATAGCAGCCGGAGCGGCGCAGGACGCGCGCTGCCGAAAGCCCCGCCAGGCCCGCTCCTATGACTGCCACCCGTTTCGTCACTTGGCATCCGCGATACCGGATAACGCCGGTACCGCACCTTTGAGAGGTCTACTGGTCCCAGCCATCGGCCGGGTGCTTTGTCACCTCTCAGAACTAGTGGCAAAGAGTTAATTTCCCGCCAACCAAGTCTTCCAACCGGGGATGCCTTCAGCAAGGCAATAACACCCAGTAATCGAGGTCCAGTATGACGCCGTCAGCAGGGTCTTGGGCCGCATTATTATAGGGAAAAGCGCCACACGGCCTGTCTTTAGTGGCGACTGTCCTAAGCCGCAGGGCGCCCACATCTTTTCGGCTTCCAACCCCCGCGGTCTCCAGAACCTCGCTCCAGGCATAAACTGTATCGCCCGAAAACAGGGGAGCAACGTGCTTGCCGCCATTGATGGCAGCGATTTTAAAGGCGTTACCGAGCCCGTTGAAAGTCAGCGCCCGGGCCAACGAGATTGCAACGCCGCCGTAGATCAGCCGCCGGCCGAAGCGGGTGTCGCGGGCGGCAAATCCATCAAAGTGCACCTTGGCGGTGTTCTGGTAGAGGCGGGTCGCCAGTTGGTGCTCGGCCTCTTCAATGGTGACGCCGTCAACATGGTCGATCCGCTCCCCGGGGACATAGGCGCCAAAGCGATGCGGTGAGCCGCTGAGGGTGGTGTCGTAGGCAGCAGCGTCGAGCTTCGGCAGGGCGTCGCCCAGCGTGTTGGAAGCAACCAGAGCTTCGAGTTTGGGCACCACGGCCGCAGGTGTCGGTGCATCCTTGCGCGACTTCCTGACCATCACCCAACGGACGTAGGTCAGCACGATCTCGCCATGCTGATTGCGGCCGGTCGTGCGGACATAAACCACGCCGGTCTCACCGTTCGAGTTCTCTTTGAGGCCGATCACCTCGGATCGGGCCGACAGCGTATCACCCGCAAACACCAGCTTCAGAAAGCGGCACTCCGCGTAGCCGAGATTGGCCACCGCATTGAGCGAAATGTCCGGCACGGTCTTGCCGAAAACAATATGAAAAACAATAAGATCGTCGATTGGTGACTGCGGCAGGCCGAGCGCCTTGGCGAACGCGTCCGACGACTGCACGGCGAAGCGGTTGCCATAGAGCGCGGTGTACAGCGCGACGTCACCGGGTGAGATCGTGCGCGGCGTGGCGTGGATGATCTCCTGGCCGACGCGGAAATCTTCGAAAAAGTTGCCGCGGTTGGTCTTGGTGGACGCTTTCGAACTGGGCATGGCAACCTCGCGGATGAAACGGCTTCATCCGGTTTTTGCACCGCACCCAAGGGTCTTGGCAATGCCGCTCAACGGCCGCAAATGCGCGCCCTGACGGTACACGTGATCAGGCCCGTATCGATGCCACCGATCCTGTAGGGTCCACACGACGAATTGCGCCCGACCACGCGGATGCGCCGGTAGCCAACGCCCAGCAGGTCGCCGCGTGCATCGGGGTACAGCTGCGAGAGACTGCGCTGGGCATAGAACAGCGAGGCGCCACGGGAGGTGGTCGTCGCAGTACTGCCGATCGTGTCACAGGGTGGAAAGGCGCGCACGCCCGGCACCGGCGGCTTGGCCGCACAGCTGACAAGCAGCATGGCCACACTCGCTGCGGCGAACCCTCGACTACGCATACACACAACCCCGGCCGGCCACTCGCGCCATACAGCCGCAAAAGGCTTAAGGGCACTTTAAGGCTGGGGTTCGCTCATCACTGGGCAGAACTGGGGCATGGCAAAAACGGGGTGCACACGCAGCGTTTTTTGCGCTCACGCCCGCGCGGCAATGGCGTCGGCAAGACCGACCGTCCGGCGCGCCATGTCCGCATGCAGCAATTCGACCATCTTGCCCTCCAGCGTGATCACGCCGCGGCCCTTGTTCTCTGGCATGTCG
Source organism: uncultured Alphaproteobacteria bacterium (assembly GCA_963847145.1). Lineage (GTDB taxonomy): Bacteria > Pseudomonadota > Alphaproteobacteria > Rhizobiales > Hyphomicrobiaceae > JABFRJ01. Next base: position 1,182,855 of record CAWJYN010000003.1, on the reverse strand, counting down.
AACGCAGCAAGAATCTTGCGGGCCCAGGTCACTTCGTCAGCGCCCGGCGCAAAGACGCTGTTAGCCGCAGAAATCTGGTCCGGATGGATCAGCGTCTTGCCATCGAAACCCAGCATGCGGCCCTGCATCGCTTCTTGCTGCAGGCCCGCGAGATCTTTGAAGTTATTGTACACACCATCGAGCACGACCAGGCCATACGCGCGGGCAGCAGTGACCGTGGCTGAGAGCCAGTAGAGCGCAGCCGTGCGGTGGCCGTCCAGTTCAGCGCGGGTTTCTTTGACCAGATCGTTAGTGCCGAGCACAAGGCAGGTCAGCGGCGAGCCGGCATGACGCGCAGCACCAGCCAACTCCCGGATATTCAAGATCGCCAACGGCGTTTCGACCATCGCCCACAGCTTCGTGCTATCGGCCGCGCCAGCGCGGCGCAAGGCATCGGCAGCGCGCTGGATGTCGGCCGCATCGTTGGGCTTGGGCACCAGGATGGCATCCGGCTTAGCCTGAGCAGCCGCAGCGATGTCGGCGGTACCCCACGGCGTGTCCAGCGCATTGATCCGGATGACAACCTGGCGCGGACCAAAACCGCCGGCGGCCACGGCAGCGCAAACCTGTGCGCGAGCAATGTCTTTTTGATCCGGCGCGACGGCGTCCTCCAGATCGAGGATCACAGCATCGGCGGCCAGCGTCTTGGCCTTCTCAAGGGCACGCGCATTTGAACCGGGCATATAAAGTGCACTGCGGGTCGGACGAAAGGTCATCGGAACACTCCGGTGTTGAGCAGGATGGCGAGCACTTGGCATTCGGCGGCGGCCAAGGCAACAGTGCACTGCGAGGATCGAAGGCGGCGACTCATGCAGGCATCAGAAACAGCAGACGTGGTGATCATCGGCGGCGGCATCATGGGCAGCGCCACGGCCTATGCCCTGACGCACGCAGCCAGCCCGCCGCGCCGTGTTGTCATCATCGAGCGCGATACATCGTTCCGCGAGGCGAGCACGCCGCGCTCGGCCGGCGGCATCCGCCATCAATTCTCGACCCCGCAGAATATCCTGCTGTCGCAAGCGACCTTGACATTGCTGGGTGAGCTGAAAGAGCGTTTTGGTGACGACGCCGATCCCGGCTTCCGCGAGCGAGGCTACCTTATTCTGGCGTCGACAGCGGGCGAAGCGGTGCTGCGTCTCAATGCAGCGACACAGACGGCGCACGGTGGCGTGACGCATCTGCTCGACCCGGCGGCGTTGTCCAGGCAGTTTCCATGGCTGGCAACCGAGGGCGTCGCGCTGGGCAGTTTCGGCGCCAAGGGCGAAGGTTGGCTCGATCCGGTGATCCTTTCTGCGTTGCTCCGCAAAGCGGCCGTGGCCAAGGGCGCTGAGCTGATTCAGGACATGGTAGCCAACTTCGAAATGGCGGGTCCACGCATCGAAACGGTGACGTGCGCCAGCGGGCGGCGGATCGCTGTGGGCGACGTCGTGAACGCAGCGGGCGCCTGGTCCGGAGCAGTTGGCCGGCTGGCCGGCATCGCGCTGCCGGTCGAGCCGAGAAAGCGATACGTCTATGTCGTCGACAGCCGCGAGGCGACGGAAGCGCTTCGCAAGAGCCCACTGACGGTTGATCCCGGCGGCGTCTGGTTCCGGCCCGAGGGTCGCACGTTCATCTGCGGCATCTCGCCAGATGAGGCCGATGAGCCACCTGCCGAGGATCTCGAACACATCGACTACGCGCTCTATGAAGACGTGGTCTGGCCAGCGCTGGCCGCCCGCGTGCCGGTGTTCGAAAGTTTGAAGGTCCTGAGTGCCTGGGCCGGTTACTACGACTACAACACGCTCGATCAGAACGCGATCATCGGGCGTCATCCAGCGCTCAAGAACATGCTCGTTGTGACCGGCTTTTCCGGCCATGGCTTGCAACAGGCCTATGCCGCCGGGCGCGGTATCGCCGAACTCATTCTGCATGGGCGGTTTACCTCAATTGATCTGACGTGTTTTGGCTGCGAGCGCATCCTCGAGCAGCGGCCATTGTTCGAACTGAATGTGATCTGATGGCACGTATTCTGGCGATATCCTCACAGGTGGCGAGCGGGCATGTGGGGCTGTCGGCGATACTGCCGGCGTTGCACGCGCTGGGCCATGAGGTGATCGCGCTGCCAACGGTGCTGCTGGCGAACCATCCGGGCCGCCAGCCGACCAGCGGGACGCGGGTCGCGCCGGACGTGCTCGCTGGCATGGTCGCGACGCTGGTCAGCAACGGTCGGCTGGCGGCCATCGATGCTATGCTCTCGGGTTATCTGCCGAGCGCCGGTCATGCGCGCGTTGTGGCGGACACGGTGGCGCGCTGCAGGGCGGCGTCACCGGCGCTGACGTACCTTTGCGACCCTGTCATCGGCGACGATCCGAAGGGCATTTACATCGAAGCCGCAGCCGCCGAGGCGATCCGGGCGGAGCTGGTGCCCGTAGCCGATATTGTTACGCCCAACCGCTTTGAATTGGCGTGGCTGGCAGAGCGGCGTGTGGCAAGTCCGGCCGACGCCATTGCTGCGGCCCATGCCCTGGCGCGCCCACTCATCGTCGCGACGTCGATCCCGGATGGCGTTGGCAAGCTCGCAACGCTGGCGGTGTCGCCGGCCGCTGCAGATCAGGTCACAGTCATGCAACGAACAGATGCGCCGAACGGCACCGGCGATCTCTTGGCGGCGCTGTTTTTGGCCGGCCGCCTTGGCCGCAACGAATCCGTGGCCGAAAGCTTGTCCAAGTCCGTGGCCATGATCGACCGCATTCTGACAGCCAGCGCCGGACAACCAGAGATGGCGCTCATTCCCGCCTTGGCGGCACTGGCTTTGGGCCGTCGCAAGCCCTAGATAGAAACAAGGCGCGCTGCGCCGCACCATTGCTGATGAAGGTTGCCCTGATGTCGCTCTTCCCCGATCACCTGACCGACCGGTTCCGGCGCTTCAAATACCGCCACTTCGTGTCCAACCAGGACCACTACGAGACCCTGGCGCAGTACGGCCAAAGCCCCGACGTGATGATGGTCTCGTGCTGCGACAGCCGGGTCGATCCCGAAACGATTTTCTCAGCCATGCCCGGCGAACTGTTCGTGGTCCGCAACGTCGCCAATCTGGTGCCGCCCTTCGAGACCAGTGGCAAGTATCATGGCGTCTCCGCCGCATTGGAATTTGCGGCGCTGAACCTGCGCGTCAAACACATCGTGGTGATGGGGCATTCCGGTTGCGGCGGCGTGCGCGCCTGCATCGATCACGAGGCCACGCGGCAGACCGAAGCGGCGTTCATTCGCAACTGGATGTCGATGCTCGATGAGCCACTGGAACACTTGCGCAAGACAAAGCCGGAGTTGACCGGGCCGCAGTTGCGCGTTGCGATGGAGCATGAGGCGGTGAAGATGTCGCTCACCAACTTGCGGACGTTCCCATGCATCCAGATTTTGGAGGGCAAGGGCCGCGTGGCGCTGCATGGCGCCTATTTCGATATCGCCACCGGCACGCTGGAAGTTCTGAATCAGGCCACGCAGCAGTTCGTTGCGGTTTAGTCATACGAAAAAGGGGCTGCCCAATTAGGAGCAGCCCCTGATGTGATCACTGCTCTTCCGGCTCTTCGCCGCCTTCGACCAGGCCAGCAACGTCGCTGCCAGCATCTTCTTCTTCTTCGAGGAACGTCTCGTCGCCCTCGGCAACGCCCGCCTCTTCGGCCACTTCGATGTCGGCCAGCGCTTCTTCGCCATCCGCCAGATCGTCGGCCTTGGCATCGGCATCCGCCGCCAGCTCGAAGTCGGGCTTCACAATCGGCTTGGCGCGCAGTTTATCGGCCGCCGCCTGGGCCGCACCAACCGGGGCTGCCACCGGCGGCACGTACACGGTGCCGCACATCGGGCACTCGGCGGGCTGTCGCTGCAGATCGTAATATCTTGATCCGCAATCAGAATTTTGGCACGTCCGTTTGGTGCCTCGCGCCGCTTTGGTCGCTGTCGACATGGGGTAGCCTTTACGGTGTCGATGTGGGGTCAAATGAGAAGCGCACCCCATCGCACGCGGCGGCGGGAGTGTCAAAGGTGGGGGGTGGGCAAGCTGCCGAGGCAAAGGACTGACCATTGAAATCAAGCATTGATCGTATGCCATTGTCATACAAGTCATCTACTCCGACGGATCACTCCCCATGTCCACCACCGTCCTCAGCGTCCGCGTCAGCCAGGAAGAGCGCGCCATACTTGAGGCGGCGAGTGAGCAGTCGCGCACCAGTCTGAGCGAGTTCGTCCGCCGGACGGCGGTCGAGGCCGCCGAAAGCGAAATGCTGGAGCGGCGCATCATCACCATCCCGGCCATTGATTGGGAGGCCTTCGAAGCCTGGAGCCAGCAGCCAGCTCAGGACATCCCCGGCCTCAAGGACCTCGCCGCCAAGGTCCCCACATGGCAGCGGTGACGCCACCGCGTCCGCTGGCCGAGACCGATGATCGCAGCACATTTGATTGCGGCCGCGACTCGTTGAACGCTTGGTTCCGGCAGCGCGCCTGGGCCAATCACGCGAGCGGGGTGTCGCGCACCAACGTCATCTGTGACAGCGCCACCGGCGAGATCGTCGGCTACGTGACCTTAAGCTCAGCCCAGATCGAGCGCGCGTTTCTGCCAAAGTCACACCAGCGCAACAAGCCAGACGCTGTGCCCGTCACGCTGCTAGGGCAACTGGCCATCCACAAGGATCATCAGGGACAAGGCCACGCGCGATCACTTTTGTTGTTCGCCCTCAAGACGGCGGTTCGGGCGTCGCGCGAGATCGGTAGCTTTGGTGCTATCACCCACCCGCTCGATGACAGTGTCCGGGCTTTCTACCGGCGCTGGGGATTTCAGGAGCTGCCGCTCGATCCGCGCGGCGCCATGATCGTCCGCATCGTCGATCTTGAGGCGAACGGCATTACCGCCTGACGCCCAGGGCGGAACGTCAAAACGTATGCGCGGCCAAGGTGATGGCACTGGCTGGGGCGGGAGGGTTCGAACCTCCGAATGGCGGAATCAAAATCCGCTGCCTTACCACTTGGCGACGCCCCAACGGTTCGGATGGGGTAGACCTTGGCCACCATTCAGTCCGAACGCGCGGGACCATAACCGCGTCGTCCTCGGCCCGCAAATGGTTTGAGGGTGCGACACAGAGGGTTGCCGGCCGCTCAATACCCGCTATCGCCACCCGTCTTTTGTCATCCCAGGCCTTGTGCCTGGGACCCAGGGCGCAGCGGGCCGGACCTCGATGTGTGGCACGCTAGGTCCTACCCACAAGGGGTAGGATGACAATGGTATATGGTCTCGACGGAAGGACGAGTAGGATTGAAACACCCAGAGAGCGTAGCTCCCTCAGCTTGCGTCGCCGCATCCGTCACGGCAGTGGCCCGTTAGCAAGCGTGGTGTAGGATTGCGGTCGCCGGATCCCATTGCCCCCAAACGCCGCGCGAGGCCTCCCGTGAGCGAACGCACCGAGCCTTCAACGAACCCTTGCCTCGTCATCCACCCCGATGACGCACCGAGTTTCTGGCAACCAGTGCCCGCCAACGGCTTTGTGCGCACCATCCTCAACCACGCGATGACAGGCGGCGCCGCGAACTTCTCACTCGGCACCCAGACCGTGGCGCCGCAGTGCTTCATCCGCGAGCACACCCACCCCGATAACGAAGAGATCATCCACGTGCTCGAAGGCACCGGCGTCGCTCGCATCGATGGCATCGAGAACGCCATGCACAAAGGCACAACGGTCTACGTCGGCCGTGGGCGCAAGCATCATTTTCTCAACCCGCACGATGCGCCGATGACGTTTCTCTGGCTCATGCTGCCCGGCGGGCTCGATCGCTTCTTTGCCGAAATCGGCCGCGAGCGCATCGCCGGCCAGCCCGCGCCCGAGCCATTCCCGCGTCCTGCCAACATTGCCGAAATCGAAGCCCGCACCGTCTTCGGCTGGACCGACAAGCGCTACGACTGAGCGGATCCGCCAAACGCGCCCCCAAATTACCCACGTCTCGGACCGTAGCTGAAATCTATCACACGAGGGTGATGGGGGCATTACTGGGTGATTACCTAGGGTGCGTTAAGCACGTTGTGGTGGGACCGCACGCCAGAAAATGGGGCTTTAGCGTCTGCCGGCCACGGAAACCGCGCTCGTTTTGACGGAACCGATCAAGAACATCGGCCAATCTTTGCCCGCAGCTTTTACGCAAACCCCGCAGGAACGGCAGAAAAACCCGAAAATATTTCTGGCTTGGTCAGTGGCGCAGCACAAAAACAAACCGGGAGACCCTTGCGGGCTCCCGGTTGGCTTCCCTCATGCGCCGCATCCAACCGGCCCCCGCCGTGCTGCCGGATGCGGAATGCTGTCGCGGCTCGTCTCAGGCGTCTTGCGTTTCGGGCACCACCGGCGATGCCACGATCGGCGGCAGGGCCGGTTGCGGCATGTCGCGGCGGCGCGCCTGCGGCGGCTGGAAGGCGCGGCGTGCGTGGAATTCACAGTACGGCAGGCCGTTGGCCTTGCCCTTACCGCAGAAGTGGAAGTCCGCATGCTGCGGATCGCCGATCGGCCAGCGGCAGCAGCTCTCGGTGAGGGTGGTGATGTACTTACGCTCGTTCTCGGGGATCACCAGCTCCTCGACGGGCGGCGAATAGGGCTCGGCGTCGCCTTGGTAGAGCGCGCGCAGAGCCGAACTGCCTTGCTGGGCAAAACGCGCCTTGGGTTGCGGGCGCTTCTGCGTGGCGGCGGCCGGACGGCGAGGCCGCATCGACTTCATCCGGCTGGTGGTGGCCCGGCCCGAAAGTCCGAGCCTGTGCACCTTGCCAATCACCGCATTGCGCGTCACGCCGCCAAGACGGCCGGCGATCTGGCTGGCCGACAGGCCTTCCTGCCAGAGTTTCTTGAGGCTCTCGACCCGCTCGTCGGTCCAGGAGATCAGGGCATCAGCTTGCATCATGGTTCTCCGCTGTCCGCCGCTTGCGCGCAGACGCTGGGTCCTCCAGCTCAAACAGCAGCTCAACAGCGGTCGCGCAGAAACACTGCGCAGCAACGCGTCAAGCCGCACGGAGGCCGTGGACAAACTCAGATTTTGTGAGACGCAACAGACACGCGCACACGCCGCGGTCCAGAACACGCTGCGCGAAAAACTCTTGCGCAGGAACAGGTGCGATCACGCTTACACATCCGAAGTCAGCTTCGGCTCGCGGATACCACGCGAGATGTCGTGATCGACTAGCCGACAACTACTACACCTGGACAAGCAGGCTCAACCCTCGACCGAATCTTAACAAAGGGTTGACGGAGCAACGTGGCACAAGGGCCACAATCGCTTGCGGATAAGTCCCGGAACTTGGACGTTGGAGACTTGCGCACGCCTAAATGCGGTTTTGAGTCGTGTTGTGGATACGTGCACCGGCCAACCACCCTAAGCGCAGGCGTCATCAGGCAAAAATCTCTAATTCAAGCGCCGTCCGCCGATTGACAGCACCAGCGCTGCGCCGCATATCGATCGGCATGACGCTTACGCAAACCCTCGTTCTGCGACGCCGACGTTCGCCAGCCCGCCCGCGGCAGCGACGATGAACCCTCGTATTTGAAGGTTTCAACGTGCATGCCGTGCGAAAGCGCGGCATTATTTTTTTCTGGCACCCTCATTGGCCAAAAAAGGTCGACGTTCATGTCACAATCAAGCAAGTCACAAGCTGCAGCAGCAAAATCCACCGCCGCGCCCGCAAAGCAGGTTCCACTCGCTGAAACCCACGTCATGCCGACCTACGGGCGGCAGAACGTCACCTTCGAGCGCGGCGAGGGCTCCTGGCTGATCGCCACCAACGGCGACCGCTATCTCGATTTCGCGTCCGGTGTTGCCGTCAACGCGCTCGGCCATGCGCACCCCAAGCTGATCGCCGCATTGACCGCGCAGGCCGCCAAGATGTGGCATACCTCTAACCTCTATCGCGTCGCCGGCCAGGAAACGCTGTCCGAAAAGCTCTGTCAGGCCGCCCCCTTCGCCGACAAGATCTTTTTCTGCAATTCCGGCGCGGAAGCCTGCGAAGGCGCCATCAAAACCGCGCGCCGCTATCACTTCGTCAATGGCAACCCGCAGCGCACGCGCATTGTCACCTTCAAGGGCGCCTTCCACGGCCGCACGCTCGCCACCATCGCCGCTGCCGGCAACGAGAAATATCTCGAAGGCTTCGGCGAGCCCGCGCCCGGCTTTGACGTGCTGCCATTCGGCGATCACGACGCACTGGAAAAAGCCATCACCGCCGAAACCGCCGCCATCATGATCGAGCCCGTGCAGGGCGAAGGCGGCATCCGGCCCGTCCCCGTGCAGTGCCTTAAAGGCCTGCGCGAACTCTGCGACAAGCACGGCCTGCTGCTGATCTTCGACGAAGTCCAATGCGGCATCGGCCGCACCGGCAAGCTGTTCGCTCACGAGTGGGCCGGCATCACGCCCGACATCATGGCCATCGCCAAAGGCATCGGCGGCGGCTTCCCCGTCGGCGCATTTATGGCCAGTGCCGAAGCTGCCAAAGGCATGGTGCCCGGCACGCATGGCTCCACGTTCGGCGGCAATCCGCTGGCGATGGCCGTCGGCAACGCCGTGCTCGACGAAGTGCTGTCACCGGGCTTTCTCGATCATGTGCAGCAGATGGCATTGCGCTTCAAGCAACAGCTCGCCGGCCTCAAGGACGAATTCCCCGACATGATCGAGGAAGTGCGCGGCGCGGGCCTGCTGATGGGCGTGAAATTCAAAGTGTCCGTACCGTCCGGCGACGTCGTGAAAGCCTGCACCGCAGAAAAATTCCTCACCGTTAGCGCCGGTGACAACGTTTTGCGCGTCATGCCGCCGCTCAATGTGACGGAAGCAGAGATCACTGAGTCCGTCGCGCGTCTTTCCAAAGCGCTGAAGCGCATGCCGAAGGCTGCCGCGGTTACCGCCACCAAAGCCTGAGACAAGGTAGTTTGTAGGTTGGGTTAGGCCCCTTCAGGCCGTAACCCAACATGATCTGCTCGGAAATGTCGGGTTACGCAGCGAAGTGCTGCTAACCCGACCTACAGGCACCGCTTCGATGAGTTCCTCCATGCAGCTGAAAACATCCTCCACCGCCAAGCCGCGTCACTTCGTCGATCTCTCGGACATGGACCGCGCCACCTTGCGCCGTCTGGTTGACATGGCCCACGCTATGAAAGCCGCAGGCCGCCGCCCACCACCAGAGCTCGCGCCCGCCGACATCAGCGAGAAGATCCTGATCATGATCTTCGAAAAGCCATCGACGCGCACCCGCGTGTCGTTCGATGTTGCCATGCGCCAGCTCGGCGGCCAGACCATCGGCCTCAACGAACGCGATACCCAGCTCGGCCGCGGCGAGCCGCTCTCCGACACCGCCAAAGTCCTCTCACGTTATGGCGACGCCATGATGTTGCGCGTCAATGCGCACGAGACTTTGACCGAGCTGGCCACCCACGCGACAATTCCAGTCATCAACGGTTTGTCCGATCTCTCCCACCCCTGCCAGATCATCGCCGACTTGATGACGTTTGAAGAAAACCGCGGGCCCATCCAAGGGGCTACCGTGGCCTGGGCCGGCGACGGCAACAACGTCGCAGCGTCGTGGGTGCATGCCGCCACGCGGCTCGATTTCACACTGCGCCTCGCTTGCCCACCGCAGCTCAATCCGGAGCGCGCCGTCCTCGATTGGGCCAAAGCCGAGGGTGGCAAGATCGAACTCACCGATGATGCCGCGGCAGCCGTTGCCGGTGCCGATTGCGTCGTGACCGATACCTGGGTGTCGATGGGCCAAGCCGATGCCCCACGCCGCAAGCAGTTGCTCGGCCCCTATGCCGTCGACGACCAACTGATGGCCCGCGCCAAGAAGGACGCCATCTTCATGCATTGCCTGCCGGCCTACCGCGGCCACGAAGTATCGGCCTCTGTCATCGATGGCCCGCAGTCGGTGGTCTGGGACGAAGCCGAAAACCGCTTGCATGCACAAAAAGCAATTTTAGCGTGGTGCCTCGGCGTGAATTGAGGCCGTCATTGATTGAGGCGAGGGTAGGGCACCGCCGCTGCCAGATCGGGATTGTGCACTTGGCCGCAGGTCCAAGCCGTCACAGTTTCGCGAGGTGTTTAAATCGACGGATCGAGTACTATATGACAGTTCTTTGATGGACACCCCGGGGTAGCGGGCTCGTGTCCTTCCTTCATGCTGTGGGCCCCCCGCAATGACGTCACCTCAAATTCTATATCCCGACGAAGGCCGCCGCCTGACCGTCATCCTTGCGGCCGACATTTTCGGCTACAGCGCGCTCATGGGACAGGATGAGTTGCGCACCGTCCATGACCTCAAAGGACATCAGACCGTCGTGCTGCCGATGGTCGGCAACTCTGGTGGCCGTGTTATCGACACCGCAGGCGATGGTATCTTCGCAGAATTTCCGAGTGTGCAGAAAGCGGTTCGTTTCTCCGTTGCGCTGCAGATGGTGATGGCCGAACGCAATCGCGATGTTGAACCGTCGCGCCGCATGGTCTTCCGCATCGGCATCAATCAGGCCGATGTGGTCAGCGACGAAACGCGGATCTACGGCGATGGCGTCAACATAGCAGCCCGCCTTGAGGGCATCTGCGAACCCGGCAGCATTGCCATCTCCGGCAAGGTCTACGACGAGGTCGCCGGCCTTTGGGACCTTCAGTGGGAAGACGCCGGCCAGCACACCCTGAAGAACATCCGTCAGCCGGTCCGTGTCTATCGCTACAAGGGCGGCACGCTGCCCCCGGACGCGCCCGAGTTCAAAGTGTCCGAGGGTCGTGCCAACGGGACCGCCGGTTCAAAAACCGTCGTCATTGATCTGCCCGACGTATCGTCCATCGCCGTGCTGCCATTCAACAACATGAGCGGCGACAAAGAGCAGGAGTATTTCGCCGACGGGATCACCGAAGATCTCATCACCGAACTATCCCGCTTCAACGACCTCATCGTCATCGCCCGCAACTCGACGTTCCAATACAAGGGCCGCGCCGTCGACGTGCGTGTCGTCGGCCGTGAACTGGGCGTGCGCTATGTTCTCGAAGGCAGCGTCCGCCGGTCGGGTGATCGCGTCCGGCTGACAGCGCAGTTGATCAACGCCGAAGATGGCAGCCACATCTGGGCCGACAAGTACGACCGCAAGATCGAAGACATCTTCTCGATCCAGGATGAACTCGTCCAAACCATCACGCCCATCCTCGCCTGTCAGGTCAGCGCCGCCGAGCGCGAACGCAGCCGCTCCAAGCCGCCTGAGAAGTGGCAGGCGCATGATATTTACCTGCGCGCTGTCGAAAGCTTCAAGGCATTTGCTGACGAATTGCGCAATCCCATCCCTACCGCCAAGCGCCTCGACGAGTGCCGCACTTTGATCGCTGAGTGCCTGAGCCTGGACCCGGATTACGCGCGCGCTCATGCACTGTTGTCAGGCACCTACACGACAAAGTGGGCGATGCAGTTCGACAGCGAGTATCTGCATCCCGACACGTTGGAAAAAGCCCTCACGTCCGTTGAGACTGCTCTGCGCATCGAGCCAGAGGATCAGATTGCGCGCGCCCAGTACGCGCACGTGCTCTCGTTCCAGCAGCGCCGCGAGCGCGCCTACGCCGAGTATCGGACGGTCCGCAAACGCAACCCGCATTTCACCGATTGGCGCTTTACGTCGATCTGTCTAGCGGCCGGCCGGCCGGAAGAGGCAATCAAAGAAGGTGAAATGCTGCGCCGCGCCGATCCATTCGCGCCACGCATTTCACTCCACTTCTTGTCGATGGCTAATTACATCCTCGGCCGCTACGACCGCGCCGCTGCCGGCTATGCAGAAATCGTCCAGGTGTCGCGCCAGTTTCCTATTCCGCGCCGCTTCCTCGCCGCGTCGTTGGCCCAGCTTGGCCAGATGGACGAGGCAAAGTTGCACGCCGACCATGCCCGCCAAGTGCAGCCGGATTGGACGTTTAGCAAAGACTTCGTACCGTCCGTTCCGCACCTCCTGCCCGAGCACATCGCCCATATTCGCGAAGGCATGCTCAAGGCTGGTTTGCCGGAGTGACGTGACTGTTGCGTGCTCAACGCGTAGGTTGGGTTAGCCGCGTTTCAGCGGTGTAACCCAACATCTCATGCGACACTTTCCGACGTTCGCGCATGCCATGTTGGGTTACGGCGCGAAGTGCGCCTAACCCAACCTACAAACTCACGCCGGCTCTAGCTCGCGCTTCGCCATCATCGCCTTGTACGCGGGCCGGGCATGACACGCCGCAAGCCAAGCCTTTACGTGGGGCGCATCAGCAAACAACTCCGGTGCCGGGATCGCATAGCGCATCACTTCGGCAACGTTGACGTCTGCCACCGTAAAGCGGCTGCCAACAATGTAACCTGTCTTGGCCAGCGCTCCGTCAAGCACAGCAAATGGCGCACGCAGCGCTTCGACTGCCGCATTTGCTATTGCCGGATCGCGCTCGGCAGGCGGCTTGCCAATGCGATGATAAAGAACATTGATCGTATGCGGCTCAGCGGTCGTCGCCGCCCACAGTGACCATTGGATCATCTGCCCTTCTTCAGCGACATTGGCCGGCCCCAGTGATCCACCGAGCTTGCGCGCTAGATACAGATTGATGCCGAGGCTTTCGTGCAGCACGAGATCGCCATCCACCAGCGACGGAATCTGTCCGTTCGGATTAACCGCCAGAAACGACGGCGATCGTGTGTGCACCGGCGCGCCCGCCGCATCCGGGTTCGGCAACCGGTACGCTTGCATGATCGGCACATGCTCGAACGCTTGGCCGTACTCACCAAGCAGCCAGTAGTTCCGCGACGCCCGCGACCTGAGAACACCATAGAGTTTGAGCACGCCAGCACCTCGTCCGACCGTTGAAAGCCGCGCAGTCGAACGGCAACGCGCAGCCCATGTCAACACCACGCACGGCTGGTGAAGAACACAAAGGGGAGCACCCGTTTCCAGGTGCCCCCCAAAAGATGCCAACTCAAACCAGCGCATGCGGCCTCCGCAGACGCACTGGCCTCTGTTGTGTCATCTCGTTGACTTAGGCCAGAATGCCGAAGTCGTGGATGCTGATCTGATGACCGTCGGCACCGACGTTATTGCCATCCACGCCAACCAGGTTGATCAGGTTGACCCACTGCTTGCCCACCAAGGCTTGCACTTGCGTGTCGCTCTGGCCGTCGAAGCCTGGCACGGTGATGAAGCGGAAGTCAGCGCTTGGATCCGCATGACCCTTCACGATGTCGCGCAGATCGACTTTGTCGACGCCCAACTGGAAGTTCATGAAGGTGTCGTTGGTGCCATCAGCCAAGTCTTTCTTGGTGATGATCATCGTGTCAGCACCGTCGTTGCCGATCAAACGGTCCGCGCCGAGACCACCGCGGAACACCGAGCCGCCGCCGCCAGCGACGAAGGTGTTGTCATTGCGGTCGCCGGTGAAGTGGTCATAGCCATGCTGTGTGCCAACCACCAGCTCGAAGCCCGAGACCGTGCCTGTGTGTTGCGCATCACCGTTGCCCACCGAGTAGGTGTGCTTGCCAAGGTTGATGTCGAGGCTGCCCTTCATGATCGAGTAGTCGAGCACGTCGAAGCCTGAACCGCCCGAAACCTGGTCGTTGCCGGCGCTCACCAGGATGTAGTCGTTGCCCGACCCGCCCTTGATCACGTCGTCGCCACGGCCACCGTACAGGATGTCGTTGCCGGCATCGCCCATCAGGATGTCGTTGCCGTAGCCGCCGCGCACCACGTCGTCGCCGGTGTTGCCGTGCAGCGTGTCGTCGCCCTTGCCACCGGTGACGGTGTCGTCGTTCTTGCCGCCGGAAACCCAGTCGTCGCCCACGCCGCCATGCAGCGTGTCGTTGTCGACGCTGCCGTAGATCACGTCGTTGCCAGAGCCACCCCAGATGGTGTCAGCGCCACGGTCGCCCCAAGCATAGTCGTTGCCAGCACCCATGAAGATCGTGTCATCGACTTTGCCGCCGATGGCCTTGTCGTCGCCAGCCTTAGCGTCGATCAGGTTCGGGTCCTGTTCGTCGCCGATGAGGCTGTCGATCATTTTCGTTCCGAGAAGAGATGCCATTGTGAGAAACTCCGCCTGCCAGATTGTGTTGATGCCTTGACCGTCGCTGCGTGTGGTCTGCTCCAGTGCCCGAACACTGGTCCCCTTCGAAATTTGCTCGAAAGCGCTCACTTGGCTTCACGACCCGTTCAGGATTGCCCCAATTGCTTTGCGAATTTGCTGATTTCATTCCTTCAATTTGAATCGAATTTCGTTGCAACTCTCGGTACTTCCGCGCGCATTTGTCCGGCGCTGAGACTTCCTGTCGCGCTCAAAAGCCTGTAAACTGGGCTTCTCAGATGCCTCGTTAAGAAAAGTTGGCACGCTTTCCATGGTCCTCGTGATCGGCACCGCTCCGGCCGCAAAATCAGAATTCGACGTTAACGTGGCGGCGGCCACCGTTGCCGCGCCCACCATCGCCGGTCTTGATCGCCACGCGTTGGCCGACGCGTTGGGCGCGGTCGGTGTTCCGGAGCGGCAGCGGCGCATGCGCGTAGCTCAGCTCTGGGGCTGGCTCTATGTGCGCGGTGTCACGTCATTCGAGCAGATGAGCGATGTCTCTAAAGACCTGCGCGCCAAGCTCGCCGGGTCCTACACGCTCGACCGCCCCGCCATTGTCTCCGAGCAGATCTCCGTCGATGGCACCCGCAAATGGTTACTGCGCTTGCCCAAGCGTGGCCACGAAGCCTTCGCGCCGGAAATCGAAACGGTCTACATCCCAGAGGCGGATCGCGGCACGCTCTGCATCTCCAGCCAGGTCGGTTGCACATTGACCTGCTCGTTCTGCCATACCGGGACCCAGAAGCTCGTCCGCAACCTTGAGCCCGAAGAGATCGTCGGCCAGATCCTGCTTGCGCGCGACCGTATCGGCGACTGGCCCATGTTCACCAAAGGGGGTGCCACTCCGCCTGGCGACGGCCGCTTGCTGCCGCTCTCTGATCGCAAGATCACCAACATCGTCCTGATGGGCATGGGCGAGCCGCTCTACAACTTCGACAACGTCCGCCGCGCCATGATCGTCGCCGCCGATGGCGATGGCCTGTCCGTCTCCAAGCGGCGGATTACACTGTCGACATCCGGCGTCGTGCCGGAAATCCCCCGTTGGGGCGCCGAAGCCGCCACCATGCTGGCCATCTCGCTGCACGCCACCCGCAACGACCTGCGCGACGAACTTGTGCCCATCAATAAGCGCTATCCCATCGCCGAGCTGATGGCTGCCTGCCGCGCCTACCCGGGACTGTCGAACGCCCGCCGCATCACGTTCGAATACGTCATGCTGAAAGGCATCAACGATAGCCTCGCCGACGCCAAGGCGCTCGTGAAATTGCTGTCAGGCATCCCCGCCAAAATCAATCTGATCCCGTTTAACCCCTGGCCCGGCTCCCAATACGCCTGCTCCGACTGGGGGCAGATCGAAGCCTTCGCCGAATACGTCAACGCCGCCGGTTACGCGAGCCCCGTCCGCACGCCGCGCGGCCGCGACATTCTCGCCGCCTGCGGCCAGCTCAAAAGCGAAAGCACCAAGCTCCGCGCCCGTGATCGGCTGCTGCCGCCGCCGCCAGAAACCGTCGCTTCTGCTACTGATTGAACGGCGTTTTGTCCGTTCACGTCACCATTAACCTCGCTCGCGATTGGCATTGATGTCTTGCCGCCGCGCGGTTTAGAACTTGAAAATTATTTGGGCAACAGAGGGTTGCCGCCGCAAGAGGACTGAAAACATGGGCCTGATCTTTCGCGTACTCCTTGGCTACCTGCTGGCATGCCTCGCCGCCGGTCTGACCACGGTGCTGTTCGCTTGGACGCCGTCGGACCTTGCCGGCATGCAGGGCGACCTCGCCAACGACAAGCTCGCGCTGGCTATGCCGGTGGCCACTCAGATTGCCATCTTCGCCGCGCCGTTCGCGCTGCTCGGCATCGGCTTCGGTGAAGCCCGCCGATGGCGCGATTGGGCCTACTACGCCGCCGCCGGCATGGCGATCGCACTGCTCGGCTACATCGCCCAGTATCAGAGCGAAGCGCCGTCGCAGACTTGGTCGATCGCCGCCAGCAACTACCCGTTGATCGCCTTTCTCACCAGCGGCTTCGTTGGCGGCCTGGTCTACTGGCTCTTCTCCGGCCGCATGGCCGCCATGGCACCCGGCGGCACCGTTACGCCGGCACGTGCCGCGACGCCCGTCGCTTCGAACACGCAGAAGACCGGCCCCGGTGGCCGTCCGGCGGCACCGCAGAAGCACTGAGCGGATTAAAGCCATTACCGCAGATACAAAAAAGCCTGCCCCGGTTGCCCAGGGCAGGCTTCTTTTTGCTTCTCAACGATCCAGCGCCAAACGCGCCGTCCCGCTTACTTCTTCGCCGGCGCAGCAGGTGCCGTCGGTGCAGCGCCAGCGGCCGGAGCCGGTGTCACAGCAGCCTTGGCAGCCGAGCCAGCCTTCGCGAGCGCATCGGTCGTTGCCTTCTTGGCATCAGCCGCCTTTTTGGCAATGCCTGCCGTACGGCGGCAATACGACTTGTCGACTTTGCCTGACTTGGTGTCGACCTTCGTTGGCACGATCCAGGAGCAAGCGGCAGCTTCAGTCTTGCAAGCCGCCTCGTCTTTGCCTTTGCAGACAACGACGGCAGCCTTGGCAGCAGCCGGAGCAGCAGCCTTCGGCGCAACTGGCGTCGCCGGAGCCTTGGTCGCCGCAGCAGGTGCAGCGGGCGCCGCAGCCTTCGGTGCAGTCACGGCAGGCGCGGCCGGAGCCGTCGGTGCTGTGGTCTGCGCAGACGCAGCGACAGTGAAAATTGCAAGCGCACCGGCAGCTGCCGACACGCCCATGGCCCAAGTGGTTTTCTTCATCACGGCAGTCATCTCCAGTGGTTGATGCCCAGCGGAGACCTACACCAGAACGATGGTCAAAAACACGGCCGCGTGATGAATAGTTGTTCACAACTGTGGCGGTAAAGCCACATCGAATGATCACAACACTTTTTCAGGCCCCAGTGAGATCACATGCCGTTGGGTCGGTCATGGTCGCACCGCACGAACGTGAGCCGACATTGATGCGCACTGCTGGCGAACTCCGATGAACTGTCCTTCAGAAAGCGCGCCCATTCCGGCCAAATAAAGGCGCCCCCCGAAGCTGTACAAAGCGATCGTGAGACAGTGATCGCACTTGCAACAGCGGCGCGTGAAGGCGAAGAACGCGCCAGCCTGAGGCAGGCCATAGCCTTGGTGCGGAAATCTCGAAAGTCACGTCCGAGGGACCCAGCAGCCATGCAACAATCACGATCATCGGATTTGGGCGGCAGGCACATGTTCACCCCCGATGTTGGGCCACTCTACCGGCCCATGGCCTTCTGTCTTGCAGCGCTCGTCGTCGCGTCCGCAATCTTTCTGCTGAACCCCGGCCTCGATATCGCCGCCTCACGCCTCTTCTACGAGC
The DNA here is from genome assembly GCA_963847145.1 of uncultured Alphaproteobacteria bacterium. GTDB lineage: Bacteria > Pseudomonadota > Alphaproteobacteria > Rhizobiales > Hyphomicrobiaceae > JABFRJ01. The sequence goes on along the minus strand of CAWJYN010000003.1, from coordinate 1,165,360 downwards.
CCGGCAAAGGCTTCGCCTTTGGCCACACCGCGCCCATCGTCCGCATCCGCAATGCCGGCATTGGCACGACGTGGGTCGTCTGCATCGGCCTCGCCGTGCTGGCGCTCTGGTGGCGCCTCAGCCCGGCAGCACTCGCCCGCTGGCCAAGCCCACGGCCGTGGATCGATTGGCTGTTCGTCACGGCGGCTATGGCATTGGGCCCGGGCACGCTCGTCAATCTCATCATCAAGCCCATCTGGGGCCGCGCCCGCCCGCGCCAGATAACGGAATTCGGCGGCACACGCGACTTCTCGCCCGCCTGGGTCGTCACCAATCAGTGCAACTGGGGCTGCTCCTTCGTCTCCGGCGAGGCCGCCGCCAGTGCTTTCTTATTCGTGTTCGCCTTTGTCGTACCAGCGCGTTGGCGGCTGTTCGCATTCTGGCTGGCACTTGCCGTCACCATCATCATCTCATTCGTCCGCATCGCCGCCGGCGGCCACTTCCTGTCCGACACGGTGATCGCGTCACTGCTGATGGTGTTGCTGCTGCTGATCCTGCACGCCCAACTCTACCACGGCGCCCTCTTGGGCCCGCTCAAGCGCTGGTCGCCGCTGCGGTGAGGCACAGTGGTGGGGACAGGCACCTGAACGGCGCGGCAACGTCTTGTCCCGATCACAGGTATCGTTCGGCGCCGTTCAGGTGCCTGTCCCCAATCTCATCTGTGTCCCCAAACTTGCCTCAATCCTTGTCACTCTCCAGCTTGAACAGCGCCGCGCCCTTATCCGCCGCCAACAGCCCCGCATCCGCATAAATGCCAAGCTTCGCGCGCGTATCGGTGATGTCGAGATTGCGCATCGTCAGCTGGCCGATACGATCAGCCGGCGAGAATGGCGCATCTTCCACCTTCTCCATGCTCAGCCGTTCGGGCTTGTAGGTCAGGTTCGCACTCTCGGTGTTGAGGATCGAGTAATCGTTGCCGCGCCGCAGCTCCAGCGTCACCTCGCCGCTGACAGCACGCGCCACCCACCGCTGCGCCGTCTCGCGCAACATGATCGCCTGACTGTCAAACCACCGCCCCTGATACAACAACCGCCCAAGCTTCATCCCGCTCATGCGGTATTGCTCGATGGTATCTTCGTTGTGGATGCCAGTCACCAAACGCTCGTAAGCAATGTGAAGCAGCGCCATGCCAGGCGCTTCATAGATGCCGCGGCTCTTCGCTTCGATGATGCGGTTCTCGATCTGGTCGCTCATGCCGAGCCCATGCCTGCCGCCGATCACGTTGGCCTCCAGGAATAGCGCCACGAGATCGCTGATCACGATCCCATTCAGCGCCACCGGCCGGCCTTCCTCGAACCGCACGCGCACCGTCTCAGCCTTCACCGCACAATCTTCGCGCCAGAACGGCACGCCCATGATCGGCTTGACGATGCGGATGGAACTGTCGAGGCTCTCAAGGTCTTTCGCTTCGTGCGTCGCGCCCAGCAGATTGCTGTCGGTGGAGTACGCCTTCTCCGCGCTCATCTTGTAGCCGTGGCCATGCGCGGTCATGAACGCGCTCATTTCCGCGCGCCCACCCAGCTCGTCGATGAACTGCTGGTCCAGCCATGGCTTGTAAATCTTCAAATTCGGATTCGTCAGCAGCCCGTAACGATAGAACCGCTCGATGTCGTTGCCCTTGAAGGTCGAGCCATCGCCCCAGATGTTGACGTCGTCTTCCTTCATGGCAGCCACCAGCATCGTGCCGGTCACCGCGCGCCCCAGCGGCGTCGTGTTGAAATACGTGATCCCACCCGTCGCTGATGTGAAACGCGCCCGCCTGGATGGCAGCCAGCCCCTCATGCGCCAGCTGCGCCCGGCAATCGACCAGCCGCGCCTTCTCCGCCCCATAGGCCATCGCCTTGCGCGGGATCTCGTCATAGTCGCTCTCGTCCGGCTGGCCGAGGTTGGCCGTGTACGCATAGGGCTTCGCGCCCTTCTGCTTCATCCAGATCAGCGCCGCACTCGTATCGAGCCCCCCCGAAAACGCAATGCCAACTTTCTGCCCCTTGGGCAGGCTCTGCAGGATGGTGGTCATGAGGGTCCCAATCAGCCAATTCCACGCGCCAGCCCAGCCAGTCGCCGATAAGCCGCCCGCATAGCAAAGATTTCCGGGAGATGCACGGCCCAGCCACACCCTTTGCATTGCTCGCCCACCACCACCCCAAATTTCGTTTTCCCGGAATGCGGCGCCCGCGGTACGCGGACGTCGCATATCCGGGACCTTTACCCCTCGAAACTTGAACTCATTGTCTCAACAACCATCGCAATATCGGTGGGTAAATGTCCCGGATATTTGACGCGCGAACGGCGCGCCAAATTCCGGGAAAACGAAGGGGTGGGCTGCGTGCGACCGTATCGCAAGGTGCGCGGATATGTTGGATCGCGCGGGCACGCGCGGCGGCTTACAACCGCGCCTACTCTGCACAAGGCACCTTCCCCATGCTCGAACTTCTCAAAACTCCACCCTGGCCTAACCGGCACGGCCGCGCTCATCGTCGCGCCCGAGCACACCGCGCCCAAGGTCGGCAGCGGCATGATTGCGGTGCTCGCAACGCCCGTCATGATCAACCTCATCGAAGCCGCCACGCTCAACGCCGTCGAAGCGCTGCTTCCAGCTGGCCACCAAAGCCTCGGCATCCATCTCGATGTACGCCATACAGCAGCGACCCCGGTCGGCATGCGCGCTACCGCCACCGCTGAACTCACGGCAATCGACGGCCGCACGCTCACCTTTAAAGTCGAAGCCCGCGACGAACGCGAAGTCATCGGCGGCGGCACCCACCAACGCGTCGTCGTCAACGTCGCCCGCTTCGACGAACGCGTGCAGAAGAAATTGGCATGAGCGGAAATGGGGACGCGGAAATCGTGGACAGCCACCTTTTCGGCATCACCGCGCGTGCATTACTGTTGATATCTCGCAAGCGAAAAGGTGTCTGTCCCCATTTTCGCCCTTCGGACCACGCCATGCCCCCTCCGCACCCTGATTACAAACGGATGCATTTCACCGACGAATACACCAACGTCGTCGGCCCGTATTACGCCCGCATGGTGGACGGCCAACCCGTCATCGGCGTCCGCATCAAACAACTGCACGTCAGCCCGCGCGGCTTCTGCCACGGAACGGTGCTCGCCGGCCTCTCCGATCTACAGTCCCTGCCCGGCAGTTATCTCGCCGGCCGTACCGACCGCATGGCCGCAACCGTCAACTTCACCCTCGATTTCATGGCGCCCGCCAAACTCGGCGACTGGCTGGAAATGCGCACTGACCTGCTCAAGGTCACGCGCCAGTTCCTCTTCACCCAAGCCATCATCCGGAAACTTGACGGCACACCCCTCGTGCGCAGCAGTGCCATGTACAAATTCGATCCCGAACCCCATCCCGATCCAGAAATCATCACCCGGTGTTTTGCGCCCGCACCGAACGTAAAGGCCCATCTGACATGATCGCAACGCCAACCATGCCTCGTGCCGTGAGGGCAAAGAGAGCCAAATGGGAGCAGCCATCTTTTCGGTCGCGGCGTACGATTTGCATTGATGACCAGGGCTAGAGAGCCGAAAAGTGGCTATCCCCATTGTCGTCCCGCAGGACCGTCTCATGCCCGCGCCCACACATCTCGAAACTGAAACCGTCAGCCCTCGCTACGAAGACATCGATCGCTGGCCCACTGCCGACACTGTCGCCGCGATGCTCGAAGCACAGTTTGCCGCCGTCGCCGCCATCCAACCCGCTGTCTCAGCCATCGCCGCCGCCATCGATGCCGCAGCCAGCCGCCTCGGCGCATCCGGCCGCCTCGTCTATGTCGGTGCCGGTACGTCAGGCCGCATCGCCGTCCAAGACGGCGCCGAACTGCAGCCGACATTCAATTGGCCCAGTGAGCGTGTGGTGTTCGCGATCGCCGGCGGCCCCGAAGCTCTCCTTCGCAGCATCGAAGGCGCCGAAGACAATACCGCCGCCGCCGAATTGCACATGGCCGAGGCGCACTTGACACGCCAAGACGTGGTCATCGGCGTCGCCGCCAGCGGAACGACGCCCTTCACCATCGCCGCCCTTAGAGCGGCCCGCGCCGCCGACGCACTGACCATCGCCATCGCCAACAATCCGGCAACGCCACTGCTCGCCGCAGCCGAACACGCCATCCTCGCTGCCACCGGCTGCGAAGTCGTCGCCGGCTCCACCCGCATGAAGGCCGGCACCGCACAGAAAATCGTGCTCAACATGCTCTCGACCGGCATTATGATCCGCCTCGGCCGCGTCTATCGCGGCCGCATGGTCGACATGGCCGCCCGCAACGCCAAGCTCGACGCCCGCGCCGAACGCATGGTGATGGACCTCGCCGGCTGCGACGCCGCACACGCCAAGGCAGCACTCGCCGCCAGCAACGGCCAGCTGAAGCCAGCCATCCTCGTCGCCCGCGGCATGACGCCGGCCGCAGCAGCACTCGCTCTGACAAGAACCAACGGCCACCTGCGCGGCATCATCGAGACTTAGTGGGGAGCGATGGTCGCGAACCCAGACCTCGTGCAGACACCTGCGGGTGACCGGGAGATGACGGACGATGGCCCCTGATGTCATCGACCAGAGCACGCGCAAGCGCGGCGCCAGCGCCGCCCGGGTCTGCTGCCGGCGTGCGCGATAGCAGCGGATGACACCCGGGAACCACCATGCCCCCCAACGCCTGAAGGACCTGGCTCAGATGTAATTCCGATACAGGGTTCCGATTTAGTGAGCACATGGCAGTTGCCTTGCCCTGTTGACTGTTGACCGTCAGCTTCTTCCTCTCATGCATTTTTGTGGCGCGTCTCGACACTGTCCGCACTGCCCAGTTGCGGAATGCCGAGCATCTGCCGCGCCTCGGCCGGTGTTGCCGGCTCGAAACCGAGATCGCGGACCACAGTCACGATTCGCTCGACGAGTTGGGCATTCGACTTCGCCAACTCCCCGCGACGGATGTAGATGTTGTCCTCGAAGCCGACGCGCGCGCCGCCGCCGAGGATCAAGGATTGCAGTGTCGCGTGATGTTGTGCGGTGCCGATGCCGAGCGTCGAGAACAAGGAGCCCGCTGGCAACTGCGAGACGTAGTCCATCAAGGTCTGCGGCCGCCACGACACGGCGGTCTGGTTGACGCGGTTCATGCCCATGACGAACGAGAACGAATAGGGCGGCTTCAGCAGATCTTTCTCGATGAGCAGCTTTGCGTCGTCGATCTGCGAGTTGTTGAAGATTTCCAACTCCGGCCGGATGCCGCGCTCGTTCATCATGGCGGCGGTGCGATACAGGAACGACCGCGTCCAGGCGATGTAGTGCTCAACGCCCGGCGGACACACGATGCCGATCCCCATGTCGAGGGAGGCCATTTCAGGATAGGCATCGAGCGTCGCGAGGCCGTCTTCTGCCGAATTCAGCTTATTGATCTTGAAAGCGAGCGCGGGCGCGATCGAGTTCTGGATGATGATCGGGCACTTGGCACGGACTTGCCGGTTGATTTCGCGAAAAACGGCGCTGTCGTTGGTCTGGATACCCTGTGCATCGCGCGCATGCATGTGCGCCAGCGATGCGCCCGCATTGTAGCACTCGTTGACGGACGCGGCGATCTCGTGGGGCTGCTCGGGAAGAGCCGGGTTCGCCTCTTTGCCGTGAAAGTTCGAGGTCGGCGCGATGGTGACAATGACTTTGTTGTTGGTACTCATGTTCGGCTCCAAGGTTGACGACTAAGCGTCTGGCAAAAGTCCAGCACGCTCGACCCTCTGCATGAACAGTGGGGCCATGCGTTGCAGGGAGGCGCGGTCCATGAGACCGACGCGGTTGATGTAGGACAGCGCAAACGGCAACGGCGCCAGCTTCATGTGCTCGGCGAAAGTGTCGTACCAAGCCGCACTCGCCTTGGCGGCCCGCACGAGCCGTTCAACAGACGGGCGACGCTCGCGCTCGTAGCGTTGCAACGCGGCTTGCAGGTCTTTTGGCTCCGCCTCGAGGGCGGCAAGCAATGCAATGACGTCTTCCAGCGCGAGGCGCGTTCCCGACCCGATCGAGAAGTGCGCGGTACGCAGTGCATCGCCGACCAGCACCATGTTCCTGAAGTGCCAGCGGTCGCACCAGATCCAGGGAAAGTTCCGCCACACCGAGCGGTTCGACACCAACGCATGACCATCGAGAGACGCTGCAAATATCCCCTCGCAGGTCTTGCGCGCATCCTCGCTCGGCATCTCGTGGAAGCCGTGGCGCAGCCAAGTCGCGCGATCGCACTCGACGATGAAGGTGCTCATCCCTGGCTGATAACGGTAGTGGTGCGCGTTGAAAGTTCCGCGCGGCGTTTCGACGAAAGACTGGGTGAGCGTCTCAAAGCGCTTCGTCGTGCCAAACCACGCGAACTTATTGTCCAGATAGGACTGCGAGACCTTAAAGTCGCCTTCGAAGGTGCGGCGCACGAGGGAGTTCACGCCGTCGGCGGCCACGATCAGATCATAGCTGGACAGCTCGTCGATCGAGCGCACGATGTGGCCGAACTTCGGTGCGACGCCAACGGATCGCGCCCGCGCCTGCATCAGCTGCAGGAGTTCGAGGCGCCCGATGGCCGAAAAGCCGACACCGTCGATCGGAATGCTTTCGCCGCGATGCACGACCGTGATGTCGCGCCATGTCTCCATACGGGCCGAGATGAGATCGACCGTTTCGGGATCGTCGGCACGCAGGAACTCAAGCGCGCGATCGGAGAAAACGACGCCGAAGCCCCAGGTCGCGCCAGCCTCGTTCTGCTCGAAGACGTCGACGGCCGCCGACGGGTGCGCACGCTTGAAGCGATACGCGAAGTAGAGGCCCGCGGGGCCCGCGCCGAGAACAGCGATTTTCATCGGCGTCTCCTCTACAGGCCAATTTGGCGGGCCACGATCAGTCGCATGATGTCGCTGGTGCCACCGCCGATCATCGGAAAAAACGAGTCCCGCATGTGCCGTTCGATCGGGAATTCGGTCATCAGACCCCAACCGCCGAAGATGTTCAGCGCTTTGAGGCACAGATCATTGCAGCCGTCGGCTGCGATGATTTTGGCCAGTGCCGCTTCCTTGGTGATGGGCGCGCCGCGGTCGGCAAGCCGGGCAGCATGGTAAGTGAAGAGACGCGACTGTTCGAGGGCCGCCAGCATGTCCACGATCTTGAACTGCACGGCTTGGAACGCTGCGATGGGTTGCCCGAATTGCTGGCGCTCTTTGGCGTAGGCAACGGCCAACGCGTAGGCTGCTTGGCCAGCACCAAGTGCGAGCGCGGCGGTGAAGATACGATCAACTGTCAGCGATTCGTATGCCTTCGTGCCGCCGCCACCACCCTGGAGATGGTTTTCATCGGGCACGAAGACGCCATCGATCCCGATCTCGGCCGTGTCTGAGCAGTGGGTCGTGAACTTTTCCAGGCGTCGGCTTACGGTCAGCCCCGGCGTCGCCTTGTCGACGACGAAGAGATTGATGCTCTTGGCGCTGGCGCTCGCCTCTGTCTTGGCAGCTATCGTGATGAAATCCGCAATGACGCCGTTGGATGTGAAGACCTTGCTGCCATCAAGACGCCATCCGCCCTCCACCTTGGTTGCCCGGGTTCGGATCGCGGCCGCGTCGGAGCCGGCATGCGCTTCTGTGATTGCGAACGCACCGACTTTTTCGCCACGGATTGCCGGCACGAGATAGGCCTGCCGCAGACCTTCGGTGCCCCACTTGAAAATGGTGTGTGTCGCCGTCGACGCGTGCATGCAGACAGTCGCTGCAAATCCCATACTGCCACGCGCCAGCTCTTCGCAGAGCAGGGTGTAATGGATGTAGGGGTTTGCGATCCCGATCCCGCCGTAAGCTTCCGGGTACATGATCCCCAAGTATCCGAGCGACGCAAGGTCCTGAAACAGATCGCGGGCAAACTCGCGCTTCTCGTCGAGTTCGCGCGCCCGCGGAGCTAGACGCTGCTCGACCCAGCGGCGCAGGCCGTCGCGAAAGCTGAGTTCTTCGGCTGTCAGAAATGAATCCATGTCGTGCCCTCGAATCAGGACTGCGGCTGCGCGACCCCGGCCCACAGAGACCCGATCAATATCCCCAGCTCTGCGATGCGCGGCAAAGCAGTCATAGTCGCGCATGTGTTCGACGTGGCGTTCGCCGTTCCGTCTACAGGCGCCGTGGCGGCCGAATAGGATGCCTCCCGGGTGGACGTTGTCTTTTGCACCATACTTTGAAGTCTGGGTTCTGCTCTTGTCAGATGTCAAGCAGAAGCGTACTTTTAAGTATGGAGCGTTGTCGACGGCTTTCGACGTTGCGCGGCGCAGATCTTCGCAAAAGGTGACGCGACATGACAACACCGTCACGCGTTCTGGATGGCAACCGCATCAGCCTTGTCGGGCTTGGCACGGTCGGCTCGGGATGGGCCGTGATTTATCTCGCGAACGGCTTCGACGTCGTCGGCACTGACGCGAACACTGACGCCGAACCAAAGTGTCGGGCCTTGATTGCGCGAGCATGGCCGGCGCTTCGGCGCCTGGGGATTGCGACGGAAGACCAGCCGCCGATGCACAGGTTCGCGGTCGTCTCGAACATTGCCGAGGCCGCGGCTGGCGCCGCCCTGGTACACGAGAACGCGCCAGAACGGCTCGACATCAAGCGAGCACTCTACAAAGACATTGAAGCCGCAGCGTCGGATGATGCCATCATCGCGTCTAGTACCGGTGGCCTGCAGCCAAGCGACCTGCAGGCAGACATGGGCGTGCCAGGCCGCTTCGTAGTCATACACCCGTTCAATCCGGCACATCTGGTGCCGCTCGTCGAAGTGATTGGCGGTCGCTTAACGTCGCCGGAGTGCGTCGACCGCGCGGTGGCCCATATCCGCAGTATCGGAAAGCACCCAATCCGCATCGACAAGGAAAGCACGGGTTTCTTGACCAATCGCCTGCAATTCGCGCTGCTGCGTGAAGCGGTTCACTGTATTTCGGAAGGGATTGCCTCCCCTCAGGCGATCGAAGATGCCGTGCAGCATGGTCTGGGGCCGCGGTGGTCTGTTATGGGCAGCTTGACGACGTTGACGCTTGCCGGTGGAACTGACGGTATGCCAGCGGTGATGGACCGGTTCGCGCCGGCCATCGAGTTGTGGTGGGCCGCCTTGGGCGATCCAAAATTGACGCCCGCCGTGCAGAGCAAGCTGATTGCGGCCGCCGCCATTCTCACGCGGGATCGCTCGTTGCCCGAATGGGAGTCCTGGCGCGACGAGCGGTTGATCGAGATACTGAAGGCACAACGCCAGGGCGGCACATGAGCATGGCAAATACGACACGTGATCGCCGGGCGGGCGCGCCGAAATTGCGTCTGGCGTCCAATAGAGCTGCAAGTTCCGCCCCTGTACTGGACGGCGGATCGAACCGCCTCTCGCGTCAAGCCTGGATCGATGCCGCCGTCGCCAAACTCACCGAAGACAGTGTCGACGCGCTGCGCGTCGATGACCTTGCCGACCGACTGGGCGTTACAAAAGGCAGCTTCTACTGGCACTTTGAGAACCGGGAAGCGCTCATCAATGCCGTTCTCGACTGGTGGTACGACCTCATGACGGAGCACACGTCGGGGATCCTGGATCGCCTGCCGCCGAACCCCCGCGCGAGGCTGTCCAAGCTGATCGCCATGGCGTTGTCACCACGATCTGACGTTCCTGGCGGTCCGTTCGAACTGTCGCTTCGGGATTGGGCGCGGCGAGACCAAAGCGTGCGCCGTATCGTGTCAAAGGTCGACGCTGCCCGCGAGACGATTGTCGCACGCCTGTATCGTGATCTGGGCCTGGGTGAGCGTGAAGCCGCCGATTGGGCGCATGCGCACATGGCCTATGTCATCGGCGACGCCATGACGCGGTCCGGAGCGGTTGATATGGACATCGGGCGCCGGCGCCGCATTGCGGAGGCATTGCTCATCCCCGGCGTTGATCCTGACCGGAGCGGGAAGAAGCGGGACGCGAAATGAAAGCACGCATTCCTTACGGTGCGTATTGGTCGAGCCCGTTTTGCAGATGGCAGGGCTCGTTCGCGAACACGCACGCTTTCGAGCTGGCGAAGGTCACGGCACGGGCAGCACTCGCGCGCCGCAAGATCGATCTTGGTGCTGTCGAGATTGGCGTACTTGGGACAACGGTCCCGCAGAAAAGTAGCTTCTACGGACTGCCGTGGCTCGCCGCAGAGCTTGGAGCGCCGCAACTCGCCGGGCCCACGATTGCACAAGCGTGCGCCACAGGCGTCCGTGTCCTTGCGACAGCGGCGCACGAGGTGGAGGACGGAGCCGCGGCTATCCTGTCGATCACCACGGATCGCATCTCGAACGGCCCGCAGCTCTACTATCCCGACCCGCACGGACCAGGAGGCAGCGGGACCAGCGAGAATTGGGTGCTCGACAATTTCGCGCGCGATCCGTGGGGCAACGTCGCAATGATCGACACGGCCGAGAACGTGGCGTTGAAACACGGCATCGGCACGGCGGAACAACACGAACTCGTACTCGTCCGCTATCAGCAGTATGACCGCGCGCGCGCCGACGGCGGTGCCTTTCACAAGCGCTTCATGGTGATGCCGCTTGAAATACCTGACGGCCGGGGGGCACGCGTGGTGACGGGCGACGAAGGTATTCAGGCGACGACCGTGGATCGCCTTGGCAAACTGCAGCCGATTCGCAAGAGCGGGACGGTCACGCACGCCGCTCAGACGCATCCGGCGGATGGGACAGCCGGTATCATCGTGACGAACGCTGCGCGCGCAAGCGACTTTGCGACGGACGCCGGCATCGCCGTTGAGATCATGTCATTCGGGCAGGCGCGCGTCGGCAAGGCCATGATGCCTGAAGCACCGGTACCGGCCGCCAAGCAGGCGCTCGAACGCGCGGGGTTGTCGATCTCCGGCATCGCAGCGATCAAGACGCACAATCCGTTTGTCGTGAACGACATTGTCTTCGCACGGGCTTTCGGTGTCGATGCCGAAAAGTCGATGAACAACTTCGGGTGTTCGCTGGTGTGGGGGCATCCGCAAGCGCCGACCGGGACGCGATCAATCATCGAGCTGATCGAAGAGTTGGCGCTGCGTGGCGGCGGGTATGGGCTGTTTACCGGCTGCGCGGCGGGAGACACCGCCATGGCCGTGATCATCAAGGTGAGCGACGCACCATGAGTACTGTTGCCAACCCGGCTGCCGCCCCTGCCAGCGCGCACACCAGCCTCGTCGATCTCCTCAAGTTGGCCGCCACGTCGGCACCCGATGCCGAGGCCTTGGTGCATGGCGACGTGCGATTATCGTATCGCGACTATTGGCGCAGCGTGGCTGCCCTGGCAGCGCGGCTGCGATCAGTCGGTCCCGCTGACGGGCGTGTTGCGGTGTTGTTGCCGAACGGCTCGGATCTCTGCATCGCGAGTTTTGGCGTACAGGCGGCTGGGTATCAACTCGTGCCACTGAACCCGCTTTATACCGGACACGAGTTGCGGCCGATCCTGCACGACGCATCACCCTTTGCAGTCATTTACGCTGCCGACGCGCGCGCGACGGTCGAGCCACTGCTCGCCGAGTTATTGAACTGCCTGAGCATCGAACTCGGCGAAGGAAATCCACTTCGAGACAGTGCCACTGCCGATGAGCAATACATGCCAAAGCTCGATCCGGATCGCTTTGCTATGCTGCAATATACCGGCGGCACGTCGGGAAAAGCGAAGGGGGTCAATCTCACGCACCGTTCGCTGGCGGCCAACGTCGCGCAGCGCGAAGCTCTGCTGCCGACGGCTATCGGCACGGAGCGTGTCCTCGCACTGACGCCACTTTATCACGCCTACGCGACTGCGATGGGGTTGTACCTCGCCGCGAACTGCCAAGGCACGCTGGTCATTCTGCCTCGCTATACGCCTGATCTGGCGCTCGATGCGATCACGCGGCATCGGATCACTCTTTTTCTCGGCGCGCCGACGATCTTCAACGCACTCGTTGCGCATGACGCAACGCCCAACGCTGATTTGTCGTCGTTGCGCCTGTGCTTTTCGGGCGCAGCCCCGCTTTCAGCCGACACGCTACGCCGATGGGAAGCCATGACCGGGCGCGCCATCTGCGAAGGATATGGCATGACCGAGGCTGGCCCGGTGCTGACTTTCAATCCGGCGCAAGGAATTCGGAAGGCAGGTTCAGCCGGCATTCCCGTACCTTGGACGGACCTGCAGATCGTGGACGTCGAAACCGGAACCCACGTTCTGGCGCAAGGCGAGTCCGGTGAGATCCGCGTGCGGGGACCGCAACTCATGCATGGCTATCGCAACCGACCCGACGAAACGGCCGCGGCACTGCGTGATGGCTGGCTCTACACCGGCGATATCGGTGCGCTGGACGACGATGGCTATCTGTTCATTCGCGACCGCAAGAAAGAGATGGTCATCGTCTCGGGCTTCAACGTCTATCCGCGCGAGGTCGAGGATGCGCTCCTGTCCCACTCGTCGATCCTCGAAGCGGCGGTCGTCGGTCGTCCGGATGACCAGCGCGGTGAATGCCTCATCGCTTTCGTGGCCTTGAAGCCGTCGTCGACGGTCACGTCCGAGGCGCTCATTCAGCACATCAGCGCAAGATTGGTGCGCTACAAACTCCCGGCCGAAATTCGCTTTCTGACCGCTGTGCCGAAGACGGCCGTCGGCAAGGTTGACAAGTTTGCAGTGAAGGCGCTGGCGACGGCACTTTGAAGACCAGAACTCGGCGGCGGTCGCGGATCGTGGCGGCTGCGCTGCCAGCCTCGGCCCGGTGCTGCGCAGCGCTGGCACTCCATCGGCGACGCGTGCACTGTCTCACTAGGCGAGGCCATGGCCCAGGCGCGCAAACTGATGCTGTCATTGCAAGTCGACGGCACCGACCCGCGCACCAAGAATGATAGACGGCAAGGGCTCACCTTCGATGGGCTCTTTCACGAGTGGCTCGAACGCCGCGCCAAGCTGCACAAGCGCTCACCTGATTACGCACCATAGTCAGCCATCGTGAGATACCAGTGTAGGGCTTGGGGTTTGTGCGCGCTCCGGCGTTGGCGAGAATAGAGATCGTGCTCGCGAGATTTTCGCGGTGATTGAAGCGGCACTCGAACTCGGCCAGCGTCCGCACCATGTGCTTCTTGCGCACGCTTTTGTAGGTGCCCACGATGGCCGTCTTGATGTTGCCGAGCACCGTGTTGACCCACTGAAACGTGGGATGACGCACCGCGCGGCGGCCCGAGCCCGTGGGCAGCGCGACGTGCTCGCAACCGGCGTCCACCAGCCCGCGAAAGCAGGCGAGCCCGTCGGTGACGACCGTCGCGCCGGGAGCGATGATGCGCTTGGCCAATTGCTTCACGCGCTGAGATCCGCGGCCCGCAGATCATCAAGGCATTCGAGCCGTACGCCGGACTGAGAGATCTTGCCGCTGAACTCGACGCCGTCACCCTGCGTATCGTCAACGGCATAACGCAGGCCTGAGACGGTCGGCGCACGATGCGACTGGATTGTTCTGGCGGTATCTTTTTTGGGCAGTCCCTGCCGGTTCGGTTGGCAGACGCCTGCTGAGTGACACGATACATCAATTGCTCAATCAGCTTGGAGTGCACCATGAGCGTGAATGATCCATGCGACGCGGACGCTGTTTCCAGTCGCCGCAATTGCTCATGCGGCGGACACGCCAGCGAGGCCGAGCACGTGCGCGCTCAACGCGCGCCGGCGACAGTTGCGGGCGACTGAAACGGATGGTCGAGGCCGCGGTGGTTCGCGCGGTGCTGCCGAACCCATCGCAGCGGCGGGCCTTCCTGAAAGCCGTCGGCGCCAGTACGGCGGCAGCCGCCTTCGCGTACATCTTCCCGATGGCGACCGCGACGGACGTGCTGGCCCAGGGTGGGCCGTTGGAGAAGACCAACCTCAAGGTCGGCTTCATCCCCATCACATGTGCGACGCCGATCATTATGGCGAGCCCTATGGGCTTTTATGCCAAGCAGAAGATCGACGTAGAGGTCGTCAAAACAGCGGGCTGGGCGGTCGTGCGCGACAAGGCCGTCAACAAGGAATACGACGCGGCCCACATGCTGACGCCGATACCGATCGCCATGACGCTCGGCCTCGGCTCGACCGCGGTTCCGTTCACGGTGCCGGCGATCGAGAACATCAATGGGCAGGCCATCACTCTGTCGATGAAGCACAAGGACAAGCGCGACCCAAAAATGTGGAAGGGCTTCAAGCTGGCCATTCCATTCGACTATTCGATGCACAACTACCTGCTGCGCTATTATCTGGCGGAGAACGGCCTGGACCCCGACGTCGACGTGCGGATCCGATCCGTGCCGCCGCCGGAAATGGTGGCCAATCTGCGGGCGGACAACATCGACGGCTTCCTGGCACCCGACAATGTGTGCCAGCGCGCCATCTTCGACGGCGTCGGTTTCAATCACATCCTGTCGAAGGAAATCTGGGCTGGGCATCCCTGCTGCGCCTTCGCTGCCAGCCGCGAGTTCGTGACCAATTCGCCGAATTCCTACGGTGCGCTGCTGCGCGCCATCATCGAAGCTGCGGCTTTCGCCGCGAAGCCCGAGAACCGCAAGCAGATCGCGGAGGCCATCGCGCCCGCCAACTACCTCAACGCGCCCGTGACGGTGCTCGAACAGGTGCTGACCGGCACCTACGCCGACGGCCTCGGCAACATAAAAACTGACCCCAACCGCGTCACGTTCGATCCCTTCCCGTGGGACAGCTTCGCCGTCTGGATCCCCACGCAGATGAAACGCTGGGGGCAGTTGAAGGGCGATGTGGATTATCAGGGCATCGCCAAACAGGTGTTCTTGCAAACCGATGCGGTGCGCCTGATGAAGGAAGCAGGTTTCACGCCGCCGACGGCATCGACCAAGACATTTTCAGTCATGGGCAAGCCTTTCGATCCCGCGCAGCCTGAAGCCTATCTCGCCAGCTTCGCGATCAAGAAGGGCTGATCGATGACCGTTCCGCTCGGCGTCCGTTCGACGATCGTGTCGCTGCTGGTGCTAGCGACGTTTCTGCTGGCGTGGCAGTTGGCCGTGGGCGGCACGACGCCCACCGAAAAGATGGACCCGGCCTACGCAAAGCTGATGGGTCAGAGCGCGACGACGGGAAAGTCTGTCATGCCCGGTCCACTGGATGTCGGCGCCAAGCTCTGGGAATTGCTGTCCGATCCGTTCCACGACAAGGGTCCGAACGACAAGGGCATCGGCATCCAGCTCGCCTACTCGATTGGCCGCGTGCTGACCGGCTACGGGTTGGCTGCGCTGCTGGCGGTTCCGCTCGGCTTCCTGATCGGCATGTCGCCACTGATGAACCGGGCGCTGGACCCAATCATCCAGATTTTGAAACCGATTTCGCCGCTCGCGTGGATGCCGTTGGCGCTCAACACCATCAAGGACTCGAGCCTGTCGGCCATCTTCGTGATTTTTATTTGTTCGCTGTGGCCGATGCTGATCAACACTGCGTTCGGCGTCTCGACCGTGCGCAAGGACTGGATCAACGTCGCGAAAACGCTCGAACTCAGCCCCGGCCGCACGGCGTGGCGGGTGATCCTGCCGGCGGCTGCGCCGACCATCCTCACCGGTATGCGCATTTCCATCGGCATCGCCTGGTTGGTGATCGTGGCCGCGGAGATGCTCGTCGGCGGCACCGGCATCGGCTACTTCGTTTGGAACGAGTGGAACAATCTGTCGATTACCAACGTGATCAACTCCATTCTGCTGATCGGCGTGGTCGGTATGATCCTGGATCAGATCATGGGCCGCATCCAGCGCGCCGTGGCCTATGCGGAGTGACAAGCCATCAATGAGCAAAGCCTACATTTCGGTTCAAGGCCTCGCGCGGCGCTTTCCCAACCCGACGGGAGGTGACGCGACGACTGTGTTCCGCGATCTCTGGTTCGACGTCGCGGAAGGCGAGTTCTTCTGCGTCGTGGGGCATTCGGGTTGCGGCAAATCGACGATCCTCAACATTCTGGCCGGGCTGGATACTGCATCCGACGGGATCATCGTCGCCAACGGCAAGCACGTGATCGGCCCAAGCCTGGACCGTGCGGTCATATTCCAGAGCCACGCCTTGATGCCGTGGATGACAGCACGGGCGAACGTGGAACTGGCGGTATCGTCGCGTCATCCCGATTGGAGCAGACATCAGGTCACCGACCACGCGGAGAAGTACTTGAGCCTCGTACATCTCGACGCGGCGATGGACAAGAAGCCAACTCAATTGTCGGGTGGCATGCGCCAACGCGTCGGCATCGCCCGCGCGCTTTCGATCGAACCGAAGATCCTGCTGATGGACGAGCCGTTCAGCGCGCTCGACGCGCTCACGCGCGGCAGCCTTCAGGACGAAGTGCTCGATATGTGGGAACGGACCGCGCAGACGACCTTCATGATCACCCACGACGTGGACGAAGCGATCCTGCTGGCCGACAAGATCCTGTTGATGACCAACGGACCCGAGGCGCGCGTCGCCGAGATTGTCGAGAACACTCTGCCGAAGAGGCGCACGCGCGCCGACCTGCACAAGCATGTCAACTATTATCCCTTGCGCAATCATCTGATCGATTTTTTGGTGACGCGCTCCCGCGACTTGGCGGGCGACGGTGGCGCTCATCTGGATCTTCGACATCCGCGCCTGGTCCGGCCTGCACTTGGAGGAACTACGAATGCGATGGCGGCCGCTGATCCGTAACCGTCCGACAAAGTGTCCAGTGGTCAAGCGCGGACGGCCGGCCGAGCGCCGCCTGACACACCACCGTTTCGATCCTTTCGAAATCCAACCACCCCACATCTTGCCAACCTTGGAGCCGAACCGATGCGCCGCGAACAACTGACCGAGAAGATCTTGGATATTAAGCGCGAGAAGGGTTGGACCTGGAAGCACATCTGCGACGAGATCGGCGGTATGGCGCCGACTTTGGTGGTGGGCGCGCTGCTGGGCCAGATGAAACTCGTCAAACCGCAAACCGCCAGGGCCGCGGCGTTGTTCGGATTGACCGCCGCCGAAGCAGCGATGCTCAGCGAAGTGCCCTATCGGGGCACCGGCACGCCGATGCCGCCCACCGATCCGCTGCTGTAACGCTTTTATGAGATGGTGATGGTCAACGGCCCCGCCTGGAAAGCGCTCATCGAAGAAGAGTTTGGCGACGGCATCATGTCAGCCATTGATTTCAACTTCGATTTCGAGCGCGAGGCTAACCCGAAGGGCGACCGGGTCAAGATCATCATGTCTGGCAAGTTCCTGCCCTACAAATACTATGGCAATGAGCAAGGCATCCCCGAGTACGGGTTCAAGGAACAGACTTGAATTGAGACGAACTCAGGGGCCGGAGAACGGAACTTGCGCTCGTATGACGGGCCGATGTCAGGCAATTTAAAGCCGCATTGGTAGCTGAAACGCACGCGTCGAGGCATCCTTTGCCGACGTTCGCCGGTAGCATCTCTTCGGCGACCGGCCCTAGCAAACCGTGCGCTGGTCCAACACGTACGGACAGACACGACGCGCTGCCCCGCTTACTTCAATTGAGTTCACAGGCACGAGACATACAAGTCTGTGCGCGAGTTGGGAGAAGTTCGGGAGCGCAAGCCCCTGCTTATTTCGGACGATATCGCATCGCTCTGGTCTGCAACCTGTGCTGATTTCAATAGTGCCAACGCGATATCCCTTCACATTAAGAGACGTCGAGACCTCGTTGCAGTCGGCCCGGTCGATGGGCCGAAACTATGTCCGCTTCTGGATGGACCGCGTCCGCGCGGGTTGGACTCCAAGCAGTTGACAGATCAAGCACTTGCGAGATCGCCCCGGTCTGCCACCCGCGACACGAACGCGTAGCGCGTCGTGCTCGGGTTCATTCTGCGCTCAACTATCTGCGGAGGATCTTTCCCATCGCCTTGCCCTTGGAGAGTTCGTCGATAAGTTTATCCAGGTAACGGATCTCGCGCATCAGCGGTTCCTGAATCTCCTCGACGCGGGCGCCGCATACGACGCCGGTGATGAGAAGGCGCGACGGGTTCATCGTCGGCGCCTGCGCAAAGAAGTCCTCAAAGCTCGTCTTGTTCGCAAGCTCGGCATCGAGTGAGGTTTGGCTGTGGCCGGTGAGCCAGCGGAAGATCTCATCGACCTCGGCCCGGGTGCGACCCTTCTTCTCCGCCTTGGCAATATAATAGGGATAGACGCTCGCGACTGGCAAAGCATAGAGGCGGCGCCAGTTGGCGGCGACCTTGGCTGTTGTTTGCTTCATATCGGCTAGTCCTCTGGCGGTCCCGTGACGACGGGCATGATGTCGATATCATCGCCGGGGAAGTCGGTCAGGTGCGGGTGGTCTACCTCCGCGAATTTCGACGCATTCTTCGTTGTCGGCGCACCATCCGAGCCGCTGTTGTTCGATTGCTAAACAGGCGTCGCGCCCGTCTCGACGATGGGGCGCAACGCGAACTTCAGCACCAATTCACTTTACTGCGAGGTGTGATCGATGCCGTTATCGTCTCTTTGTGGCTTTGCCTGCCTTGCCCTCGCGAGGGCTTATCGCTCGTTCAAGCGCAGTCAAGTTGGGCGGGTCTTCGATCAACCTCGCCATCGTGTGCGCCAGCATGCGTGACGTCTTCGGATCTTGAATGGAAAACGGCCCAGGATTGATCATGACCATGTTGTTCAGCGTGCCATTCATGACCTGAAACGCGAACTGAATGGCACTATCCCGCGCGGCATTCGGCTTGCCGCCATGCACGGCTCGAATTCGGGGGAGCATGAGGTCCAGCTGCATCTGACCAAGTTCACGGATCGGCGTCCAGGCCGCCGGATCGCTGGCAGACCGCCGCAGGGACGCGCGAACCAGTCCTTCGTGCATTCGATACCAGTGGACGATGCCTTTGACGAACCACGCCAGTAGGTGGGCAAGGCTGTCGTTGGGCACCTGCCCCGCTCCGTGGACCCGTTTACTCCAGTCGCGCGCTTGCTCAACAGCCAGCCGCTGCATGGCCTGCACGAAAGCATCTTTTGAATCAAAGCGTGCGTAGAACGAGCCAATCGTCACGTCCGTGTGCGCGCAGAGCCGTTCGATTGAGAGCGTGTCGAAATCGTGCGTCTTGAGAAGTTCCAGTCCACCGGTCAGCAGTTTCGCAACGAGGTCGCGACTGCGCTTCTGGTGTGCCGGCTTGAGCCCTTGAACGCTCAAGTCCTCGATCAATTGGTCGTCCATCTTCATGATGCAGGTGTCATGTTTCTGGCCATGCAAGGGACTTGCGAGGCTTCATAATCATAGCTACCATTCTAGTCTTACGGTGCCCGAACAGCAATCGACAATGAGGCGCCGGCAAAGGACTGCAACACAGCAGCTTGAAACGGGAGGTTGGCAGATGTGGAAGCGTGGTTTGGCCGTCGCGACGGCGGTCGCAGTAATGTCAGGGTTTGCATCGATTGCCGGAGCACAAGGCAAGGGTGAGACCATCAAAGTCCAAGACTATCCCGGCATCGGCAACATGCTGGTGCGGGTTGCGGCGAGTAAAGGCTACTGCGAGGCCCGTGGGATCAAATGCCAATTGCAGATGATCCCGTCCGGACCGCTTGGGGCCCAGGCACTTCTCGCCAAAAGTATCGAAGTCGCGTTCATCGCGCCCGAGATCCAGATCAATGCGGTGGTCAAAGGCAGCAAGTTGAAGGCTGTTTCGGGCGCCGCAAGCTTGAACGTATTTCATGTCGTTGTCGGCAATGGCGTTGAAACGCCGAATGCCGAAAAGGGCTTTCCAGGCCTCATGGCCGATCTCAAGGGCAAAAAGATCGGCGTGCCAGCACGCGGTTCTGCCGCCGAATTGCAGTTTTTGATCCTGGCAACGAAGGCCGGCATGAAAGCTGAAGACTACACATTTGTTGCTGTCGGCGCGCCCAATACATCGTTCGGCGCGCTGACATCAAAGCAGATCGACGCTAGCATGACGTTCGAGCCGTCTGGCTCCATGTGTGACGTACTGAAGGCCTGCCGCACTGTTTTCCGGGCGAACGAGGCCAAAGAGCCAGCTGAAATCGCCGGCACCAATGGTGCGTCGAGCAACTTGGTCGTCACGCAAGAGCTGATCGATACCAGCCCGCACGTGGTCGACGCTTTGATTGCAGCGGTCAAAGATGCTGAGGCATTTCTGCAAGACCCGAAGAACTTCGATGAAGCGCTTAAGATTGCCCAAACCTACTTCAAGTTCGACATGCCAAAAGGTGACGAGGTCATGAGCGCATCACTCAAGGGCGCGATCCCGTCTTACAAAACCGCAATCAGCCGGTCTGCCTTGAAACAGATTGCAGACAACATGCTGGCGGCAAAACAGCTGGAAGCGCCGTTCGATACGTCGGTTCTGCCCTACGCCAAGGCGCCGTGAGCAAACTGGCCGTGAGCTGAGTTCTGAAAGCCGCGGATAGACGGGACGAGACATGTCGGCTTTAGCAATTGAACTCAGCGATCTTGTCATGCGGTTCGGCGTCGGCACAGCCAATCCGGTGCTGGCGGTTGACCACGTCTCCGTCAACCTGAAGGCCGGCGAGTTTGTCTCGCTCGTCGGCCCCAGCGGTTGCGGCAAGACCACGATCCTCAATCTTTTGACAGGTTTGCTCGCTGAAACACCCGAAGGGATCGCCCGCGTGCTTGGCAAACCTCCGCGGGCTGGCAATCCTGACATCGCCTACATGCTGGCACGTGATTGCCTGCTGCCTTGGCGGACTGCGCTCGGCAACGCTGCCTACGGCATGGAGATCCGCAATGTTGCCAAGCCTGAGCGCGAGGCGAAAGCCATGTCGCTTCTCAAGCAGGTCGGACTCGGCGAATTTGCGGACAAGTTTCCAAAGGCCCTGTCACACGGCATGCGGCAGCGCTGTGCGTTGGCACGTACGTTCGCGCTCGACAGTCCGGTTTTTCTGATGGACGAGCCGTTTGGCGCCCTCGACGCGCAGACGAAGCTGCAACTCGAAGACGTTTTGATGGATCTGTGGTCGGCAAACCAGAAGACGGTCGTTTTTGTCACGCACGACCTCGCGGAGGCCGTCGCGCTGTCAGACCGCGTCATCGTCATGAGCGCGAGACCCGGGCGGATTGTGGCCGACGTGCCGATTGAACTGCCGCGCCCCCGCAGCGTTCGGGCGCTGCAAAAGGACCCACGCTTTCACGAACTTTATGCGCATTTGTGGACCTTGCTCGAACAAGGAATGGGTAACGATGCTCACTGAAGGACAGCGACGGCTCCTTGGCCACGCGACGTTCGTCGTCGCTTTCCTGTCGCTTTGGGAATGGAGCGCTCAGGCAGGTTTGCTCGATCCCACCTTCTTTGGCCGCCCTTCCGGCATCGGCCGATATCTGTACAAGGGTTTTATCATCGATCGCTCGCTCTGGCTCGAGCTCAGCTACACGCTGCTTGGTGCAGCGATCTCCTTCGTGGCGGGCAGCATTGCGGCTGTTACATTAGGCCTCGTCTTTATGTTTTTTCCGCGTTTTCATCGCGCCGCCGAACCCTACCTGACACTGCTGAACGCCATGCCGCGCATCGCCCTAGCGCCGCTGTTTCTGCTGTGGTTCGGGCTTGGCATCGGCTCGAAGATCGCGGTGGGATTTAGCTTGACGTTCTTCATTGTGCTCGCGGCCACCGTTGCCGGCATTCGCGGCGTCAACAGCGATCATTTGACCCTGTCGAAAGCCTTGGGCGCGACGCCGTTGCAAGTCTTTGCCAAGGTGACTTTGCCTTCGGCCGTGCCCGTCATCTTCGCAGGCCTCCGGCTGGGATTGATTTTTGCGCTGCTTGGGGTCGTCGGTGCCGAGTTGCTTGCGGCTGAGCATGGCTTGGGCCAGACGCTCGCCTACCTGCAGTCGACTTTCAGCATGGATGGCGTGATGGGCCTGCTGCTGCTGCTGGCGTTAATCGGCTTGAGTATCACAAGCCTCATGAACCGTTTGGAGCGTTCGCTGCTCAGCTGGCAGTAGTCCTGCGTCGAAGCCGATCAACTTATGCGGTTTTGCTGCAATGTCTGGGGCACGAAATGACCGACAAAACCTATGACTACATCATCGTCGGCGCGGGCAGCGCCGGTTGCGCTTTGGCTTACCGGCTTGGCGCGGACCGCGCCGTACGCATTCTCGTTCTCGAGGCGGGTGGTCCTGACAAAAGTTTCTTCCTGAAGATGCCTGCCGGCTTTGCAGCGCTTGGCGAAGCGTCGCCTTTCAACTGGCATTACCGGACTGAACCTCAGGCGCATTGCAACGGCCGGCAAATGTATTGGCCCCGTGGCAAGACGCTCGGCGGATCATCGTCGATCAACGCCATGCTCTACATCCGCGGCAACGCCTGGGACTATGATCATTGGCGGCAACTCGGCAATGACGGTTGGAGTTTTCGCGACGTGCTGCCGTACTTCAGGCGATCACAGAATCAGGAACGCGGCGCAACTGAGTTACACGGTGCCGGTGGGCCGCTCAATGTTGCCGATCAGGTTTCTGTGGCGACCGTCAGCCAGACATTTCTGGAGGCCGGAAAGCAGGCAGGTTATCCGGTCAACGCCGACTTCAACGGTGCCGAGCAGGAAGGCCTCGGCACCTACCAAGTCACACAACGCAACGCGCAACGCTGGTCGACGGCATCGGCCTATCTGCGTCCGGCACTGGAACGCGGCAATGTCACAGTGTTGACCGGCGCGCAGGTGGCGCGTGTCCGACTGAAACAGGGCCGTGCCGTTGGTGTTGACTACAGGCTCAATGGCCAAGGCAACTTCGCTCGCGCAGAGCGTGAAGTCTTGTTGGCTGGAGGCGCCGTCAACTCGCCGCAACTGCTGTTGTTGAGCGGGATCGGTCCGGCCGATCATCTGACCGCCATGGGTATACCTGTCGTGTCTGACGTGCCGGGCGTCGGCAAAAACCTGCAAGACCATCTCGACGCGAGCACGCTGTACCATTGCACCACGCGCGAAACATTCGACACAGCAAACAAGCTGGTCACGCTTGGCCGCTATCTCCTGACGAAGACCGGGCCCGGCACCTCACCGGTGGCGGAGACCGGTGGTTTTTTGAGAAGTGAGACAGGATTGTCCGCCCCAGACCTGCAGCTGCATTTCATTCCGGCCTTCGTCATCGACCACGGTCGCACGAAACTGAAGAAGAACGGCTTCACCTTGCATGTCTGTCAACTGCGTCCCGAAAGCCGAGGCAGCATCACACTGAAATCAAGCGACCCATTCGCCCATCCCGCTATCGATCCGAATTATCTCAGCGAACGCCGCGATGTCGAAACGCTGATTGCCGGCACCAAAATTGCGCGAGAATTATTTGCCCAGAAGGCATTCGACAGCCGCCGCGGCGACGAGTTAGAGCCGGGCATCAACACGCGCACCGACCCAGAAATTGAGGCGTGGCTCCGCAACCGGTCGGAGTCCATCTATCATCCCGTCGGCACCTGCAAAATGGGACCTCCGACAGATGCGACCGCAGTGGTTGACGGGCAATTGCGCGTGCGCGGTGTCACTGGACTGCGCGTTGTCGACGCCTCGATCATGCCGACACTCGTCGGCGGCAATACCAACGCGCCGACCATCATGATCGCCGAGAAGCGCCGCGGATTTCATCAAGGGCACTGCGCCTCTCATCAGTTCGACAACCTGAGCAAAAAATTCCAAATCAAGGACGCGCACGATCATGAGCACAACCACCCCAGCCCATCCTCACGTGGCTGCAGCGCAATGAAGCAACCGCTCACGTGCGCGCGGCGCATGCGAATGTCTTGGCCTCCTTGCCTTTTGCCGACACCCAAGATTTCGATGATGCGAAGCGCGGGTTCATCTCGACGATCCCCGACGCCACCGTGATACATGCTCTCCGGTCGAACGGTCTGGAGCATGGCGCCTTATGCCTTCCAGAACGAAGAAGCGGCGCCCGCGACGGTTCATCCGAGCCTTTGGCGGCAATCGCGGCTCAATCTCGGGCACGGATTGTTTGAGGTCGTACCCGGTGTGTATCAGGTGCGTGGCTTCGACATCGCCAATATGACATTGATCGAAGGCAAAACCGGCGTGATCGTCGTCGATACGCTGACATCCGTCGAAGGCGCCAAAGCGGCGCTTGCGCTCTATCGCGCGCAGCGTGGCGATCGGCCGGTATCCGCCATCATCTACACCCACACGCACACCGACCATTGGGGCGGCAGCAAAGGCGTGGCCGATATCAACGATGTCAATTGCGGGTCGCGTCGCCGTGATCGCGCCGGACGGTTTCATGGAACATGCCGTTTCCGAAAACGTCATCGCGGGCAACGCGATGCTGCGGCGTGCCATGTACCAGTTCGGCCGCCTGCTGCCGCCGGGCCCGCGCGGTCATGTCGACTGCGGGCTGGGTAAATCCATGGCAGCCGGCACCGTCTCGCTGATTCCACCAACCGACTTGATCATGAAGACCGGTGATACGCGGACCATCGACGGAGTGGATTTCGAATTCCAGATGGCACCTGACAGCGAAGCGCCGGCCGAGATGCATTTTTTCCTGCCCGCCAGCAAGGTGCTGTGCCTCGCTGAGAACGCCACGCACAATTTCCACAATCTGCTGCCGTTCCGGGGCGCGCAGGTGCGCAATGCGCTGGCGTGGTCGGGCTATCTCGCTGAAGCGCTGGAGATGTGGGGCGCTGAAGCCGAAGTTCTTGTGGGGCAGCATCATTGGCCGGTGTGGGACAACGCGCGCGTCACAGCCTTCATTTCGACGCAACGCGATCTCTACAAATATGTTCACGATCAAACCGTGCGACTGATGAACCATGGGCTGACCGCCGCAGAAATTGCAGAGGCCATCGAGTTGCCGCCCGAGATCAGCAAGCAGTGGCACACGCGAGATTACTACGGCGCCGTCAAACATAACGCAAAAGCCATCTACCAGCATTATCTCGGCTGGTACGACGCCAACCCGGCGAACCTCGACCCATTGCCCGCAATCGAAACGGCGAAGAAATCCATTGCCTACATGGGCGGCATTGATGCGGCTGTCGCGCGTGCCGAAGCTGATTTTGCGGCCGGCGAGTTTCGCTGGGTCGCACAGGTGATGAGCCAAGCGGTGTTTGCCGATCCCGATCACGGCAAAGCACGCGCCTTGCTGGCGGACACCTTCGAGCAACTGGGATACCTCGCGGAATCGTCGACGTGGCGCAACGCCTATCTGTTCGGCGCTCATGAATTGCGGAACGGCATGCCAAACCTGCCGCTGCGCACACCGGTCTCGCCAGATACGATGGCGGCATTGCGGACCAGCCAGATTTTCGACAGCCTTGCGATCCGCCTGAACGGTCCGAAGGCGTTCGGACGGCGGATCGCCATCGATTGGACATTGACCGACACGCGTGACGTGGCAGCCATGACGCTCGAAAATGCGACACTGAATCATGTGATGGGGCGACACGCTGCACATGCGGACGCGGGCATCGAACTGTCACGCGCGACCCTCAACGCCGTGGTAACCGGCCTGACAACGATCCCTGCTGCGCTTGCAGCCGGACAGATCAAGATATCTGGAAACGCAGAAAAAATCGGCGAACTGTTTGGGTTGCTCGATGCCAGTGCGCGCATGTTCGAAATTGTCGAGCCCCGCCGCGTCGTAACGGGCAGCAAACCTGCCAACTAGGCAGCATCGTACGGTAGGTACGACCTGCATGACGGCTGATCACACATCAGGTGCGGCGGCGGCGGCGTTGTCCGCCACGAGCCATTGGCGGGAAGATTTCGCATATTTTTTGGGTATGCAGGCCTACATCTACGGGTACCCCGCGATCCACTTTGCAAAGGCGCGCTACGCCATTTTGCACGCGCCGCGCGATGGCGTTGCCATCAAGGTCAATGGACTTTTTCACAAGCGGCGCCTCTCGAACCACAACGACAAGTTCGGCGGCTCCCCCATGCGGGATGCCATCTATTCTGTCCCTTGGCTCGATCTATCGCGCGCACCGATGGTTGCTGCATCGCCAGAAGCCGGAAGTCGCTACGTCGGCATTCAATTCGCGGGCTTCTTTGCCGATTTGTTCGGCTACATCGGGTCCGGTCCCGCAGGTAACAGCGCCGAAGTCTGCCTGGTGGTTGGGCCCGACTGGCAGGGCGAGACGCCGACTGGGATCGACACATCAACTTTGCCCATCACGCGCAAAGCATGAACGGTGCCAATGTTCTCAGGGCAGGGTGAGAGGCCCTCCCGGCGGTATGCGGCGCTAGCCGTGAGCCGCCACCAACTCTCATAGACACGGCATAGACACGGCGCGTCGGAGGCAAAGACAAAGTTTCAACTAAGTAATTGATAAATATGGTAGCGAGACCCAGACTTGAACTGGGGACCTACGGATTATGATTCCGCCGCTCTAACCAGCTGAGCTATCCCGCCATACCATGCAGCGTCCGTATAGGAAAAGTGCTGCCAGAGTGTCAAGCAGAGTGTCAAGCGCACGGTCCCAGGGCACAGGTCCGGTCTGGACCAACGATCCAAAAGGGATTGGCGCTTGTCAGGAGCAGTCCAAAAATGGTCATTTGGAACCTCAAACCTTCCCCGCCGGCAGCGCCCTCACCGCAACGCCGACGTTCCGTCTTTGCCCATAATCCCCTGGCCCACAATCCCGGGCCCAAAATCTCCTGGAGTGACCCATGGCCCCGCCGCTTGATATGAAGCCGAACGAGCTTGAATCCTATTGGCTCCCGTTCACGCCCAACCGCAGCTTCAAGAAAAAGCCGCGCCTGTTCTCCGGCGCCAAGGATATGCACTTCTTCACCCCCGATGGCCGCAAGATCATCGATGCGTCGTCAGGCCTGTTCTGCGTCAACGCCGGCCACGGCCGCGACCGCATCACCAAAGCCATCCAGCAGATGGCCGGCACCCTCGATTTCGCCCCGCCCTTCCAGTACGCGCACCCGATGGTGTTCGAGCTGTCCTCCAAGCTCGCGCTGATGGCGCCCGGCGATCTCGATCACACGCTGTTTGCCAGCTCAGGCTCCGAAGCGGTTGATACCGCCCTCAAAGTGTCGTTGGCCTACCACAAGGCCCGCGGCGAAGGCGGCCGCACCCGCTTCATCGGCCGCGAACGCGGCTACAACGGCGTCGGTTTCGGCGGCATTTCCGTTGGCGGCATGGTCAACAATCGCAAAGCCTTCGGCAACATGCTGCAGGGCGTCGACCATCTGCCGACAACCTATAACAAGGCCAAGCAGGCCTTCACCATCGGCGAGCCCGAGTGGGGCACTGAAACGCTCGATGAATTGACCCGCATGATCGGCCTGCACGATGCATCCACCATCGCCGCCGTGATCGTCGAGCCGGTCGCCGGCTCCACCGGCTGTCTGCCGCCGCCCAAAGGCTATCTCAAAAAGCTCCGCGAAATCACCGAGAAGCACGGCATTCTGCTCATCTTTGACGAAGTGATCACGGGCTTCGGCCGTCTTGGTGTCACATTCGCTGCCGAACGCTACGACGTGGTGCCGGACATGATCACCTTCGCCAAAGGCATTACCAACGGCGCCGTGCCGATGTCTGGCGTCATGGTCCGCAAAGGCGTCTACGAAACCCACATGTCTGGCCCAGATTACCTGGTCGAACTCTTCCACGGCTACACTTACTCGGGTCATCCGTTAGCGGCCGCAGCCGGCCTCGCCACGCTCGAAGTCTACAAGGAAGAGGGCCTGTTCGAGCGCGCGCAGAGCATGGAGCCGAAGTTCTGCAACGCCATGATGGGCCTCAAAGGCGAACCAAACGTCGCCGACATTCGTCCCATCGGCATGATGTGCGGTATCGATCTCGATCCGATCCCAGGCAAGCCCGGCCTGCGTGGCTACAACGCGATTGAGAGCATGTACCACGAGCACGATCTTTATGTGCGCGTCACCAGCGACACCATCATCGTCGCTCCGCCGCTGATCTCCACCGACCGCGACATCGCCGAAATCACCGACAAACTGCGCACCGTCATCAAGGCGGTGGCGTAGGTCGGCACGTTCGGCCGCGACAGGCAAAGTGCCGAGCGCGCAAATTGCACAAAATGCACTGAGCAGCGGCGACGACACTCAGGTCGCGCCGCTGCTGCCATTTTTATCGCTCAGAACGTGCGGCCGCGCATACCGCCGCGCCCATGGTCGCCACCGGCGAAGCCACGATGGCCATGCCCCTTGTCACCGAGCAGGCGTTCCGCCACCACCTTCTGGTCATCGCTCAGCGCTGCGAGGAACGGCTTGAGGACGTCGGTGTAGGTCTTGTCCTGCTCCGCGCGCTGCGCCTGCATGGCGGCGCGGCGTTCCATGCGCTCGGTCATGGATGGTCGCGTGCCCGACGGCTGGCTGGCGGCGCGATCCTGCTGTGCTTTGGCGTGGGCTTCGTGGCGGGCGCGCATCTGCGCCTCAACCGGTGCCCACAATTTGAGCTGCGCATCCGACATCTTCAGCGCGCCCTTGATCATGGCGATGCGGCCATCCTGCATGCGTCCCATGGCGTCGGCAGACAGTGGCTGGCGCTGGGCTTGCGGCGGCTGGTGGGGCTGTTGTGGCGCCTGTGCCATCTGCGCGTGAGCGATGCCGGAGGCTGCGATCAGGGCGGCAACGGCGGGAATGGCGAACCGAATAGAATGACGCATCTGGCTGTTCTCCTCTGCCGCGCCGTTCATTCGGCGTCGGCTACAAAGTGAACAACGCAAGGCCCCGCGCATTTCCGTCCGCCGTCAGGGCGGCATTGCGCATTTGTAATGTCGTGCCGGTCGCGAACGGGTGCGGCGCAAGGCGGCGACTACCCGATAAATGGCACTTTCATCACCACCGTCATCCCATTGAGCAGTAGTAGCGCGCCGGAAACAGCCAGCGTGCCACTCATGGCCAGCAACAACATGTTTGGCGTGATCAAGCACACCGACGCCAGCACGATGGCAATTTGCAGCGCCGCTTGGCTCCAATCAAAATACGGATCCCGCCGCAGCGCATCGTCGCGGTCTTTTTCCAACGCCTTCGCGCGCACCCACAACTCATCAAGCCCTTCGTTGGTTTTCGGGTTCGACGTCAACTCCTTGTCGAGATCGCGGTAGCTCTGCAGCTTCGCCATATACGTCTGGCGCACCGTATCGGGCAGGTTCGGCTGGGCAGCCATCTGCAATTCGAGATTGTCGGCCATCAGCCGCACCGTGACCCGCCGCTGGTTCTTCGCCTGGAAGAAGCCCCACGTGTTCGCCGCCTCGATGTTGTAGCGCGTCGCGTCTTTGGTGGCGTTGCCGCCGGCCATCGTGCAGATCGCCAGCAGCACCGCCAGCACGCCGATATAGACGCCGATCCAGCGATCCCGCGCCTCCTTGTCGGACAACAAAGTATCCTTGATGACGCGCAGGTCCTGCTTTTGCTTTGGCACGTCGGCTCGGTCGGTCACTGTCGCGGCTCCTCAAACAACCGGCCGGTATTGGCCAAATACCAACGTCGTTTCTAGTGTTCTGTAACTTTCAAAAGCTCCCCTTTCCTCGTCATGCCGGCGCAGGCCGGCACCCACGACAAAGTGGAAATTTTCCAGATGGTTGCCGTGGGTCCCGGCCTTCGCCGGGATGACGAAAGGGAGGGTAGCTCATGAATGAGTCACAACACTAGCGAGCAGAGGCGGTTCTGGCCAGCTTTCGGCGATCCAGCACTTTGCCATCACGCGATGCGGCGACCCCGCGTCAAGGCCGCCGCCTTGGCTGCTCCTTACCTGATTGAGACAGAACGCCCGCACTGTTAAGGTCGCGACACGAAACCCGAACGGAACCTTCCCTATGTCGCCCACCATCGATCTCAACTCCGACATGGGCGAAGGCTTCGGCGCGTGGTCCTTGGGCGACGATGCGGCGATGCTGACGATCGTCTCATCCGCCAATGTCGCCTGCGGCTGGCACGCCGGCGATCACAATGTCATGTTCCGAACGTGCGAGATCGCCAAAAAGAACGGCGTCGCCGTCGGCGCGCACCCGAGCTTCAATGATCGCGAAGGCTTCGGCCGCCGCATCATCCGCGGCGACACTATGGATGAGATCGAGCGTATGATCGGCTATCAGATCGGCGCGCTGCAGGCCCTCGCCATCATGGCCGGCCACCAGGTCACGCACGTCAAAGCGCACGGCACATTGGGCAACCTCACCAACGAAGAAGACGGCTTCGCCTACGCGCTGGGCCACGCCATCCGCAAGATCGACCCCAAGCTGGTGATCGTCACCATGCCCGGCCGCAACACCGAGCGTGTCGCGGCAGAATTGAAGCTCACACCCGCCCGCGAGTTCTTCGCCGACCGCACCTACGACGACAACGGCCAGCTCACGTCACGCAAGATCAAGGGCTCAGTTATTCACGATGCAGCGGCCGCCGCCGAGCGCGTTGTCCGCACCCTCGCCGAAGGTGCTGTGATCACCGATGGCGGCAAAAAGTTCCCCCTCAAGATCGATACCATCTGCGTCCACAGCGACACGCCTGCAGCTGTTAAAATGGCCGAAGCTGTGCGGAAGCGGTTGGAGAAGGAAGGGTATCGGATCAAGCCGTTTGTGCGTCTGGGCGGATAAGGCCCACTTCAGGGCCGCCATCCGCCATTCCGCGGCCCAGTCGTGCGAGAATGTACTCTCAAGTCGCATGCGCTGCGGCGGATGGCGCTTCGCTTATCCGCCCTACAAGTCGTCACCCTCTATTCCCCGCCAGCAGCTTCCGCGAGATCACCACGCGCATGATCTCGTTCGTGCCTTCCAGGATCTGGTGCACACGCAGGTCGCGCACCAGCTTCTCCATGCCGTAGTCTTTGAGATAGCCGTACCCGCCGTGGATCTGCAGCGCTTCATTGACGATCTCGAAACCGTAGTCAGTGGCGAACCGCTTCCCCATCGCTGAATACATCGACGCTTGCGGGTCCGCACGGTCGAGCGCATCCGCCGCGCGATAGATCATCATGCGCCCGGCTTCTAGGTTGGTCGCCATATCGGCGATCTTGAACTGCAGCACTTGGAACTCGGCCAAGTTCTTCCCGAACGCCTTGCGCTCAAACATGTAGTCGCGCGCCTTGTCGATCGCGAACGCCGCCGGGCCCAGCGAGCACGCACCGATGTTGATGCGCCCGCCATCCAGCCCGCTCATCGCGAACTTGAAGCCCCGGCCCTCGACGCCACCAACCAGCGCTGACTTCGGCACCCGGCAGTTGTCCATGATGACCTGCCGTGTCGGCTGCGCGTTCCAACCCATCTTGCGCTCGACGACGCCAAACGATAGCCCAGGCGCATCTTTCATGACGGCAAACGCCGATACGCCGTCCGAGCCTTCGCCACCCGTGCGTGCAAAAATGAAATAGAAGTCCGTCGCACCGGCACCAGAGATGAACTGCTTGGTGCCATTCAGAATGTAGTGATCGCCGTCCTTCTTGGCCGTCGTCTTGAGCGCCGCCGCATCCGAACCGGCACCCGGTTCGGTCAGGCAATACGAGGATAGCCAGTCCATGCTCGCGAGCTTCGGCATCCACGCGGAAATCTGTTCCGGCGTCCCATACTTGCCCACCATCCACGCCACCATGTTGTGGATCGAGATGTACGCCGAAATCGACGGGCAACCATACGACAGCGCCTCCATGATCAGCGCGCCATCGAGCCGCGACAGCCCCGAGCCGCCGTTTGTTTCGGGCACATAGATCGCCGCCATGCCAAGCGCCGCCGTCTCGCGGATCACATCGACGGGGAAATGCGCTGT
Organism: uncultured Alphaproteobacteria bacterium; assembly: GCA_963847145.1. Taxonomy (GTDB): domain Bacteria; phylum Pseudomonadota; class Alphaproteobacteria; order Rhizobiales; family Hyphomicrobiaceae; genus JABFRJ01. Next base: position 1,133,649 of record CAWJYN010000003.1, on the reverse strand, counting down.
CTCATCCCACTCCGCCGCGTGCGGTGCCAACCGCTCCTTAGCAAAACTCAACGCCACATCTTGGATGGCGGCCTGGTCTTCAGTCAGCGCGAAATGCATCGTCAGGGTCCGCTCTCAAGGTTTCCAGGCAGCCAACAGCACAACATTCTGCGCATAAGCCGTGCCGGCGAGTTTGGCAACGAACGCTGCGTCGGCGGTGATCAGTTGAGCACTGCGCTGCAGGCCAAGCGCAAGATAGAGGCAATCGGAAAACGGATGCTTCAATTCCAGCGACAGCACCATGGCCGGATCAAGCAATCCAGCGCCAGCAGCCACCTCCAACAGATAGCGCGGCAAGTTTGCCAGATCACCTCTGGCTTGTCCGGTTGGTATTTCGCCAAGCCGTTCGCGGCGGGAGAGCGCTGTTGCAACTTCCACCAACAACAAATCCGGCGCGATGTAGCGATCGCTATTACTGCGCAAGAGGTCAAGTGCTCGATCGGAGTCGGGTTCCAGCACGAACCACTTTACCGCCACCGACGCGTCGATGACAAAAGTGGTCATTCTTCGAAGCCTTCGCGCATCTCATGCCGTGTCATTGGACGCAGCGGTTGGCTGAAGCGCCGCAGATTTCTTTGTGTCAGCTCCACAAGCGCAGCATGATGAGGCACCTGCATCTGAGCGGGAGCCATTTGCTTACCTGCAAGGACGTCGATCACCAAGCGGTCGAGGTCTGCGCCTGATTCCTTGGCCTTGTGTTCGTAAGTCTCGATCAGCTCCGTTGGAACGTTGCGGATCAGCAGGTCGGGCATAGCCATCTCCGTGGGTTCGACACTCTCATTCCGCTCTCAAGGTTTCCAATCAGCGAGCAGCACGACGTTCTGCGCATAAGCCGTGCCGGCAAGTTTCGCAACGAACGCCGCATCAGCCGTGATGAGCGGCAATTTTTGCTGCTCGCTGGCGACCAGATAGAGACAGTCATAAATGGGGTGCCGCAATGCGACCGATGCCAGGAAAGCCTTGTCGATCAACCCCGCCGTGTCGATCAGCGGATCAAAAATGCGGCGCAAGCTTGCGATCGACTGCTCTGCATAGAGCGGCACAACAAGGCCTGCCTTGACCGCCTTTCGGAATGCGTTGGCCGCTTCAAGCACCAAGAAATCTGGTGCCAGCATCAACGTGGCGCTTGCCCCAAAAGCCCTCGCGCGATCAGAGTCCGGTTCCCTCAGAAACCATTTGATGGCGACCGAAGCGTCCACAATGGCCGCAGCCATTACATTAACCCTTCGCGTCGCTCTTCTGTTGTCATGGACGGGATAGGTTCAGGAAACTTCGCCATGTTTTCGTCGATGAGGGCGGTTCGCTCGGCCCGTGTAAGTGGTGCACCTTGTACGATCAAGTCCCGAAGATACTGCTCGACAGATGTGCCCTTCAAGCGCGCCTTAAGCTTATAGGTCTCGATGACATCGTCATCCAGATTGCGGATCAGAACCTGTCCCACAGCACCCTCCAAGAGCTTAAAGTAACGATGCTATCATATCTGATAGCATAAATGGTCGACAATGTCACGCCTTGGCCCGCCGCCAGCCGCCGCCCAGCAGCGCCTCCGCCTCCGCCACCATGCGCGTTACAATCGCGCCCGCCGGCTCGATGCTGTGGATCAGCCCCGCCGCTTCGCCCGCGATCGCTGCAGCAACAGCCGGATCTCCTGCAGTCACTGCTGCCGCGTAGCGTTCGCGCTCCGGCGCGCCAGCCGCACGCATCTCGCTTTCACGGCCGAGCCATTGTTCCACAAACCCATTCCGTACCACGCGGATGTTGAACCGCTCTGGCCAGTCATAGCCGCGCGCGATATCGGTCACCGACTGCCGCACGGTGTCGTCGCCCGTGGCCGCCAGCGCTGCCGCGTGTTGGTTCGGATTAACCAGCGCCTCCGCACTCGCCCAGAAGCGCGATCCGACAACCACGCCATCGGCACCCAGCATCAACGCCGCCGCCAACCCGCGCCCATCCGCAATGCCGCCCGCCGCACACAGCAGCGTGGCCGGCGCGCGCTTGGCAATCAGATCAGCAATCTCCGGCACCAGTGTCATCGTCGCGCGCTTGTCGCCATGACCACCTGCCTCCGCGCCCTGCGCAACGACCACGTCGCAGCCACAGTCGATCGCGATCTCCGCATCTCGCCGCGTCTGCACCTGCTGAATGGCAAGTGCACCCGCAGCCTTGATTTTTGCCACATAGGGCGTCGGATCGGCAAACGAGAGAAAAAGCGCGCGCGGGCGATGCGCCAACGCCGCGTCGAGCAGGTGCGGCTGCTTCGCCATCGACCAGGTGATGAACCCGCAGCCGATCCGCGCATTTCCGGCTGCACGGAACTGTGTTTCAAGCCACGCACCGTCGCCATAGCCGCCGCCGATCAACCCAAGAGCACCCGCATGCGACACCGCCGCAGCCAGCGCCCCACCCGCGGCAAACGCCATCGGCGCCGAAATGATGGGATGCACAATACCGAGGCGCTGGGTCAGTCGCGTTGCAATGGCCATGGTCTCACTCGTTAGATCGAGCCGCATGAAAAATCATCACTATCAGGTTCCGCGAGCCCCGCCAAAACGGCCGCCAAGGCCCTAGCGGGGCGTATCGGGCGCGGTCACGGTACCCGAAGTGTCGCCCGCCGCCGATATGTGCGGGTTTGGCCACTCCCAAGCGCACGGGAAAAGCAGTATTGAGCGATCCGCAGGTGCCTAAATCTAGTCGTTTCCTGGAGTTTCGAAATGTCGTCCACGCCGTCGTCAGCCCCCAAGCCCGTTGACCCGCTGGCAGCCGGCCTCAAGTACCGGCGCGTGCTGCTCAAGCTCTCGGGTGAAGCCCTGATGGGCAAGACCGGCTACGGCATCGATATGCCGACCGTGATGGGATTGGCCCAAGCTATCAAGGACGCCATGCACAGCGGCCTCGAAATGGGCTTGGTGATTGGCGGCGGCAATATCTTCCGCGGCCTCCAGGGTGCGGCCAAGGGCATGGATCGCGCCTCCGGTGATTACATGGGCATGCTGGCGACCGTCATGAACGCGCTGGCCTTCCAGAATGCGCTCGAAGAGCTGAACGTGAAGGCCCGCGTGCTCTCAGCCATCCCCATGCCGACTGTCTGCGAAGCGTTCGTGCGCTCCAAGGCGATGCATCACCTGGAAGAGCGGCGCGTGGTTATTTTCGCCGCCGGGACGGGTAATCCGTTCTTCACCACCGACACCACCGCCGCCCTGCGCGCCGCCGAAATGAGTTGCGACGTGATCCTGAAGGCCACCCAGGTCGACGGCGTCTACAACACCGACCCCAACAAAGATCCAACCGCCAAGCGCTACGAGACCGTCACCTATGCCGAAGTTTTGGCCAAAGACTTGAAGGTCATGGATGGTGCCGCGATCGCACTTGCTCGCGACAACAATATTCCGGTAGTGGTTTTCTCGATCGACGATCCGGCCAACTTGGCCCGTGTGTTGCGAGGGACAGCGACATGCACGCGCGTGGCCGGATAACTGCTGGCGTCATATCGGGCGGTAAAATCCGGCTGAATTGTGCGCCGCGGCGTCTCGGTTAATGCGCACAGCGCACAAATGTGGCATACTCCCGCGCGCGCTGCAGGGCGTGGCGGGGCACAAAGTGGGTGCGGGTGCAAAAAGCAATTCGGGACAACGGGATAGTGCCATGGCTGCCAAATTCGACATCGCCGAACTTGACCGGCGCATGCGCGGCTCAATTGATCAGTTCAAAAAGGAACTATCGGGTCTTCGCACCGGCCGGGCCAGTTCGCACCTGCTCGATCCGGTGATGGTATCCATCTACGGTGCGAGGATGCCGCTCGTCCAATGCGCGACCGTCTCAACGCCCGATGCCAAGACAATCTCCGTGCAGGTCTGGGACAAGAGCCAGGTGGCGGCTGTAGAAAAAGGCATTCGCGAAGCCAACCTGGGCCTTAACCCTGTCATCGATGGCACTTTAATTCGCCTCCCGATCCCCGCGTTGAACACCGAGCGCCGTAACGAACTGGCCAAACTCGCCCACAAATATGCGGAACACTGTCGCGTGAACGTCCGCAATGTGCGCCGTGAAGGCATGGACGCGCTCAAAAAGTCAGAAAAAGATGGCATGAGCGAAGACGAGAGCCGCAAGAACGGCACTAAGGTTCAGGAGCTGACAGATAAACTGATTAAAGAAGTCGACCAGTTGCTGGTCGGCAAGGAAGCCGAAATCAAGCAGGTCTGACCAGAGGCAATTTGCACGACCGGAAGTCCCGCCCTGCGCTCAGACCGGCGCCGAGACCAGACATGACCCACCTGACGACGCCCTCGAGCTTGACCGCTATGGGCACCAAAATTCCTCGCCACGTGGCGATCATCATGGACGGCAACGGGCGCTGGGCAGAGGCGCGCGGCTTGCCGCGCTTTGCTGGACATACCGCCGGTGTCGAGGCCGTGCGCCGGACCGTGCGCGCCTCCATCGAGCTCGGCATCCAGTTTCTCACCATTTACAGCTTCTCGACTGAAAATTGGTCACGGCCGGAGACCGAAGTCGCGTTTCTGATGGGCCTCATGCGCCGCTTTATCCGCTCGGACCTCGCCGAACTGCACAAGAACGGCGTCCGCATCCGCATGCTTGGCGAACGCGAGCGCGTCGACCACGATCTACTGGCGCTGATGGACGAAGCAGTTGATTTGACCAGTGGCAACACCGCCTTGACCCTGGTCATTGCCTTCAACTACGGCGGCCGCAACGAGATCGCCAAAGCGGTTCAGCGCCTCGCCGGTCAGGTCGTTGACGGAACGCTGCCTATCAATGCAATCAATGCCGACACCGTCTCGGCCGCCCTCGATACCCACGGTTTGCCCGACCCCGACCTGCTGATCCGCACCAGCGGCGAAGAGCGCTTGTCGAATTTCCTGCTCTGGCAGCTTGCCTACGCCGAATTCTTGTTCCTAGATGTTTTATGGCCGGACTTCGATCGGCTGCATCTTGAGCGGTCGCTGCAGGAATATCGAACCAGGGATCGCCGGTTCGGTGGCCTCGTCCGGTCGTCGGCGTAACGCGCTACCGCGCATCGGAAACAACCGCGGTGCGTTACGACACAAAAAGGCAAAGCAACGGCTGATGAGCAATCCACCAGGTCCCGAGGCGGCGTCGCGTGGTCCTGCAGCCATTGGGCAGAAGTCGGCTGCAAGTCAAAAGTCCGAAACATCTTTGCAATCCGGCGGCTTTGGCGCGCGTGTGGGGGCTGACCTTGGCCCGCGCATTCTATCAGGCGTCATCCTGGCGGCGATCGCGATTGCGACGATCATGGCTGGTCCCGCGCCGCTCGCCGTGATGCTCGCCGCCGTCGGTAGCGTCGTGGCCTGGGAATGGGGCCGCATGGTGCGTGGCACTCAGGCCGATGCGGCGATGTCTGCGCACGTCGCCACCGTGATCGCCGGCATTGTCCTGACCAGCGTAGGCCTCGCCGGCCCCGCCATCCTGGGCGTATTGATCGGCACCATTCTCACCGGCCTGTTGAGTTTCGGCCGCCACGGTTTTCTCTCCGCCGTCGGCGTGCTGTTCACCGCTCTGCCCGGCATCGCATTGCTCTGGCTGCGGCGCGATGAGCCGCTGGGTGCCCAAGCTGTCTTCTTCGTCGTCGGCGCTGTTGCTGCAACCGACGTCGGCGCCTACTTCTGTGGCCGGCTGATCGGCGGTCCAAAGTTGTGGCCGCGGGTATCCCCCAACAAGACCTGGGCCGGCTTGCTGGGCGGCGTGGCCGCTGCAGCCCTCGTTGGCGCCATGGTCGCGCGCTGGGTTCCGGGGGCCGCGCTGCTGCACTTAATGGCCGCCGGCGCCGTCCTCGCTGCGGCAGCACAGGCCGGTGATCTGGCCGAGTCGGCCCTCAAACGCCGGTTTGGCACCAAAGATACGAGTGCCCTTATCCCTGGCCACGGTGGTTTCATGGATCGCGTGGATGGCCTGTCGACGGCAGCCATGATCGCCGCTGCCAGCGCAGCCCTGCTCGACATGACGGCCCCTGCGCGAGCGCTCCTGACATGGTGAACCAGCCCCATCCCGCACTCCCCGGGACCGCGCCCCATCGCATCACGGTGCTGGGTGCGACCGGCTCCGTCGGCCTCAGTACGCTTGATCTGTTGGCGCGCGCTCCCGAGCGCTACCGCGTGCAGGCACTCACCGCCAACGGCAACGCCGCAGCCCTCGCCAAGCTGGCGCGCACATCCGGCGCCAAGCTCGCCGTTGTCGCAGAACCAAGCGCTTACGCCGCGCTTAAGGACGAACTGTCCGGCAGTGGCATCGCTGCTGCCGCCGGCCCCGCCGGCCTCGAGGAAGCCGCGAGCATGGAGGCCGATTGCACAGTTGCCGCCATCGTCGGCGTCGCGGGCCTGCAACCGACACTGAAAGCAGTCGAGCAAGGCCGCCGCATCGCGCTTGCTAACAAGGAATGCCTCGTCAGCGCCGGCCGCCTGTTCATGGATGCCGTGCGCCGCTCCGGCGCCGATTTGCTGACCGTCGACAGCGAGCATTCCGGCGTCATGCAGACACTCGAACCGCACAACAAATCCGCCATCGCTCGCGTCATTCTTACCGCGTCAGGCGGTCCCTTCCGCACCTGGACGGCCGATGCCATTGCCGCCGCCACCCGCGATCAGGCCTTGAAGCATCCCAACTGGACGATGGGCCAGAAGATCACCATCGACAGCGCCACCATGATGAACAAGGGCTTGGAACTGATCGAGGCGCAGCACCTGTTTGCACTCGCACCAGCGCAGCTCGGCGTGCTCGTCCACGCCCAGTCCATCGTCCACGCGCTGGTTGAATATTGCGACGGGTCCATGCTCGCCCAGCTGGCCAGCCCTGATATGCGCCTGCCGATCGCGCTCGCCCTCACCTGGCCCGCCCGCAGCGAAACGCCGACCCCGCCCCTCGATTTGGCCAAACTCGCGACGTTAACCTTTGAAGCCGCCGACGAAGTTCGCTTTCCCGCGCTCCGCGTGGCGCGCGAAGCCATGCAGCACGGTGGCGGTGCGACTGCCGCTTTGAACGCTGCCAACGAGGTCGCCGTGGCGGCCTTCCTTGCCAACCGCTGCAAATTCGGCCACATCGCCGCGACCGTTGAGAGAACGCTCGAATCGCTGGAGAAAAACGGCGACTTGGGCGAACCCCAAGAGCTCGAGGCGGTCATGGCGCTCGATCAACGAGCCCGCCGCCAGGCAGAAGGTGTTTTGCAGCACCTTGGCGGATGAGCCCCCCATGCTTACGTAAACTGGCGCTTACGTGCTTAAGGCGTGCAGTGCGTCCGCCCAGGCAGGCGGCACAAAGGTTGCTTCAACGTTGAAAGCCCGGCCCGGCGAGCAGCGGCAACCGGCAGATACTCGTGACATGCTCCGATAGGGACGCCACCATGCAGTTCTTGAACACCGCTTTCGGCAGTCTCGGCAGTGGGCTGTTCACCGCCGCCGCGTTCCTGTTCGTTCTTTCAATCGTCGTCGTGATCCATGAGCTAGGACACTTCCAGGTCGCGCGCTGGTGCGGCGTCAAGGTCGATGAGTTCGCCTTGGGCTTCGGCCGCGAAATCTTCGGCTGGTACGACAAGAAGGGCACCCGCTGGCGGATCAACTGGATCCCCCTCGGCGGCTATGTCAAATTCATGGACGACTCCAACGGCGCCAGCATCCCCGACGCCGAGGCTATTAGCAAGATGAGCGCCGAAGAGCGGTCGACATCGTTCCACGCCAAACCCCTTTGGCAGCGTGCCGCCGTCATCGCAGCCGGCCCCATCGCCAACTTCATCCTCGCCATCGGCCTGCTGGCCGGCATCTTCATGACCTACGGCGTGCCGGTCACCCCGGCCCAGATCGACGAAGTCGTCGCCGGCGGCGCCGCTGAGCGTGCCGGCCTCAAAGCCGGCGACTTGGTCGTTGAAATCGATGGCGTCAAAATCGAGAGCTTCGGTGAGTTGCAGCGTATCGTTGTTTCAAACCCGGATCGCAGCCTGAAGTTGAGTCTATCTGCGCGGCGGCACCGCCGGCACCGTCGACCTGACCCCGGAGCGCAAAGAGATCGACGACGGGTTTGGCGGCAAGATGCGTCAGGGCATGCTGGGTATTCGCCGTACAGCCGCCGCAACCAGCTACGTCTACAAGACGTACGGTCCGCTGGACGCAATCTCCATGGGCGCCAAAGAAAGCTACTTTTTGGTCGAGCGCAACCTCTGGTACATAAAAGAGATCTTTCAGCGCCGCGAAAGCGCAGACCAGCTTGGCGGGCCAGTTCGAATTGCTGATGCGTCGTCCAAGGTCTGCTCGGCCGGTATCGTACCCTGCCTGCACCTCGCGGCCATGATCTCGGTCAGTGTTGGCTTGTTCAACCTGTTCCCAATCCCGCCGCTGGACGGTGGTCACTTGCTCTACTACGGAGCCGAAGCGATCCGCCGCCGGCCGCTCAGCGAGACCACCCAGGGCGTTGGTTTCCGGATGGGATTGGCGCTTATTTTGATGCTTGCAGTCTTCGCCTTCTGGAATGATCTGGGCATCGTCCGCCGCTGGATCGGTGGCTGACCGCGAACCGCCGCGCGGCCCCCAGGATTCGGGCGAAAATCGGGCAAAGTCCCGGCGTCGAATCTGGGGATGTGGGGTAATCTTGCCACTTCCATACTGGTATATGAATCGTTAAAGCTTGCATGTGCTGAGGTGCGTGAGAGGCCGGCGGAACAACCGTTGGCCGCTTCCTTGGGGATGTGTGATTAATCACGCGACGCGCCTTGTGCAGTTTGGCGTTGCTGCCGACGACGCCCGACGTTCTGGGGGAACGGCACTATGAAAGCGAACACTCGCTCATGCGGTTGATTCGGAAGAAAATTGTGGGGGCGCGCAGGGCGCTGGTTGGGGCTATGCTGGGGGCGGTTTTGCCCGCCTGCGCAGTCATTCTGCCAGCTATCAGCGTAACCGTAGATCAGGCGTGGGCGCAAAGCGCTGTCATCCGCGACATCCGGGTGGAGGGCAATCGCCGTCTTGAGCCGGAAACCGTTCGCTCGTACATGAAGTTGTCCGTTGGGCAGCCCTACGACGATGCCAAAGCCGACGAAACAATCCGCGCGCTGTTTTCGACTGGCCTCTTCTCCGACGTGAAGATCAACCGCACCTCGACCGGCGTCGTGGTATCGGTCGTCGAGAATCCGGTCATCGCCCAGGTTGTTTTCGAAGGAAACAGCGAAGTCGAGAAGTCGGCGCTGGAAGCCGAAGTGCAGCTCAAGCCACGCGCCGTCTTCACGCGCGCCAAAGCGCAAGCTGACGTGCAGCGCATCCTCGATGTCTATCGCCGCCAAGGCCGTTTTGCCGCTAGCGTGCAGCCGAAATTGATCGAGCTCGACAACAACCGCGTCAACGTTGTCTTTGAAATCAACGAAGGCAAAGCCACCAAGGTCAAAAGCATCGCCTTTGTTGGTAACCGCGCGTTCTCTGATAGCCAGTTGCGCGACATCATTACGACCATTCAGTCCGGCCTGTTCGACTTCCTCAAGGGCACGAACATCTACGATCCGGACCGGCTCAATCTCGATAAAGAGCTGCTGCGCCAGTATTATCTCAAGAATGGCTACGCTGACGCCCGTGTCGTCTCGGCCAACGCCGAACTTGATCGCGATGGCTCAGGCTTCTTCATCACCTTCGTCATTGAAGAAGGTCAGCTCTTCAATTTCGGGACTGTCACAGTTGAATCGAAGCTCGCTGGCGTCAACGCAGCAGCTTTGAACGGCGAAGTCACGACCAAGTCTGGTGCAACCTTTAACGCGTCGCTGATGGACAAGACCGTCGAAGCGCTGACCTTGCGGGTCGCTGAGCAAGGGTTCGCTTTCGGACGCGTGCGTCCACGCGTCGAACGCGCTGCCGGTGCCAATGCGATCAACGTCGTCTATGTCGTCGAAGAAGGTCCGCGCATCTACATCGAGCGGATCAATGTCATCGGCAACGAGCGCACCAAGGATTACGTAATCCGTCGCGAGTTCAAGGTCGCCGAAGGCGATGCCTACAACCAATTGCTGGTCGAAAACGCAAAGAAGCGGTTGCAGAACATTGGCTTCTTCAAGACCGTCGAGATCAAGCGACGCGCCGGCGGCGCCCAGGACCGTATCGTTCTTGACGTCGAAGTCGTCGAGCAACCTACCGGCGAGTTGTCCTTTGGTGCGGGCTATTCCACATCTGAAGGCGTCATCGGTGACGTCAGCCTCACGGAACGCAACCTGCTCGGCAATGGTCAGTTCCTGCGTATCGGTGCCTCGGGCTCGAAAGAGCGTCTGAACCTCAACTTCGGTTTCACCGAACCACGCTTCCTCGGCTCGAATGTTGCTGCCGGCTTCGACTTGTTCCGCAACACAACAACCGCCACGTCATCGTCACCTTACAGCACGACGCGGACCGGCGGCGGCGTCCGCCTCGCCTTCCCGCTGTCAGAGAGCGTCTGGTTAAATACGGGCTACTCGCTGTCGCGTGATACGCTCACGATCCCAAGCGACTATGCAAGTTCGGCCTCCCGCGCGATCAAAGAAGCATGCGGCTTCGAAGACAATTATCAGGCGTCTGTCGACAGCGGTGGCAACCCAACGATCATCAATACCGGCGCTTGCGACGGTAAAGCGCGCTGGGTCTCCATGGGCAGCGTCGGCTTCACGATCGATAAACGGAACCATCCAAAGAACCCGACCAGCGGAACATTCTTTCAGACCGGTCTCGATGTTGCAGGCCTCGGTGGCGACGTGCACTACGCCCGCCTGAATGCTGAAGGCCGCGCTTACTACCCCGTCGCTGAGAAGGTTACATTTGTGGCGCGCGCCGCCGGTGGTCATATCGAAGGCTGGGGCGGTCAGGATGTCCGTCTGCTCGATCTCTTCTACAAAGGCGGCGAAACCATCCGAGGCTTCTCCAACTTGGGTTATGGTCCGCGCGATTTGTCGTCGCTCAACCAAGACGCTCTGGGCGGCAGAACCTATTGGACCACCACGGCCGAGTTGCGCTTTCCGATCCCCTTCATCCCTGAAGAATTGGGTATGAGCCAAGCCGTCTTCGCCGACGCCGGGTCCCTGTTCAACGCCGGTGCACTTGCGAAAAGCCTGAACTCCAAGTGCGGTGCCCCGAAACTGCCTGACGGGTCTAACTCGGGCGTGTGCCTCGCCGATGACTTCCAGATCCGCTCGGCTGTTGGCTGGAGCTTGCTCTGGAACTCGCCACTTGGCCCACTGCGCGTCGACCTTGCCAAGGCGCTTTCGAAGGCTGGCTACGACAAGACGCAAATCTTCCGCTTCGGTGCCACCACAAAATTCTGATGACCTGCCACAAACGGAGCGTTGCGAGCGGCACTCACGAGCGCCGCTCGTACTTTTTCTGGTGATCGCTCAAGCGTTTCAGCGGCCAAGCTCTGATTGCACTTTCCATCGCCGCGTCGCTGCCCTACAGGTGCCGCACGTCAGCGCACGGTGGCGCCTCAGAACGGCTGCATTGGAGCGACCCAATCCGTGCAAGCGATCATACAAGTGATCATACAAGCGTACTGGCGCCCAACGAGCAGCGAGTGCTGAGACCGTGATGGAACATCCAGGTTTTTTCGAACGCGCAGGACCATTGTCATTGGCCGCGATTGCGGAGCGGCTGGGCGCCACTCTGGCGTCCGGAACAGATGCCGATCACCGCATCACCGATATTCGCCCCCTCGATGAAGCGGGACCCGGCCACCTCACGTTTCTCGATAATCGCAAGTATCTGCCGCAGCTGGCCGCAGCGAAGGCCTCGGCAATCCTCATCGCCCCCGCCTTCGCCACCCGCGTGCCGTCCGGCATCGCCGCGCTGCAACTGAAAAATCCCTACCGCGGCTTCGCGCAGGCCCTCGCCCTGTTCTATCCCGAAGCCATGCGCCCCATGACGGCCATGAGCGACCGTAGCGATCCCTTGGTGCATCCCTCCGCCCGCATCGAGGCTGGCGTCCGCATCGAGCCCGGCGCCGTCATCGGCCGCGAAGCCTGGATTGGGTCCGGCACCACCATCGCCGCCGGCGCCGTGATTGGGTACCGCGTCACCATCGGCCGCGACAGCTACATCGGGCCGTCGGCGTCCATCATCCATGCCTTGATCGGCGACCGCGTTGTTATCCATTCCGGCGTTCGCATCGGCCAGGATGGCTTCGGCTTCGCCATGGGGGCCACTGGGCACCTCAAAGTACCCCAGATCGGCCGGGTTATCGTCCAGAGCGACGTCGAGATCGGCGCCAATACCGCCATCGATCGCGGCGCCCTTAAGGATACTATCATCGGCGAAGGCACGAAAATTGATAATCTCGTCCAGATCGGGCACAACGCCGTAGTCGGACGTCATTGCGTCATCGTCGGTCAAGTCGGCATCGCCGGCTCGGCCACTCTCGGTGACTTCGTGGTGGTCGGCGGACAAGGCGGCGTCGCCGGTCACATCACGGTCGGCGCTGGCGCGCAGATCGCAGGGGCCAGCCACGCCAAGGACAGTGTGCCAGCCGGCGCGCGCATGGTGGGCACGCCAGCCAAACCTTTGCGTGAGTGGGCGCGCGAACAGAATGCCCTGAAACGCTTGGCCTCTGGCCAGGCAGAGAAGGACAGCAGCGGGCCGCCAGCAGTTAGTACCGAACCGGACGTCGCCTGAAACGAAGCCTGAAAAGTAGCCTGAGAAGTATTCCGGCCAGCAAGTATCCGCGCAAGACGGGAGCTTGGGTCAAACAATATCGCAGGCATGAGACCGCAGATCCGTTTGGACTGCAAATCTTTGAAAAATACTGGAGCCAAAGTGTGATGGACGACGTCAAGTCCGCGAGCCAGAAAGCGTCAACCGACAAGACCGCCGCCAAAGCGCTGCCGTCGGCCGACATCGAGCTGATTATGAAGCTCCTGCCGCATCGCTATCCGTTTCTTTTGCTTGATCGCATCATCGAGATGGATCGCGATGAGAGCGGCATCGGCATCAAAAATGTCACGATGAACGAGCCCTATTTCCAGGGCCATTTCCCGGGCTATCCCGTCATGCCGGGCGTGCTCATCATCGAAGCGCTGGCGCAGACGGCAGGCGCTCTGTGTATTCACAATGCCGGCAAACGCGACATCCCGCAGGTCGTCTATTTCATGGGCATCGACAATGCCAAATTCCGCAAGCCTGTCGTGCCGGGCGACCAGCTTCATCTCCACGTCAAGAAGACCCGCAGCCGCGGTCCGGTCTGGCGCTTCTCGGGCCAAGCCCGCGTCAACGGACACGTTGTTGCCGAGGCCGAAATCAGCGCCATGATCGTGGACCGGAACGATGCAAAAAAAGCTTAGTGCGAAGCCGGCGCCCGGGCTCAAAGCAGCGTCCAAAGCAGCGTCCAAAGCAGTGGCCAGATCGGCGCCGAAGCTGGCTCCGCCGAAGGTCCACCCGTCCGCCGTCGTGGAAAAGGGTGCCAAGCTTGCGGCCGGCGTCGAAATCGGTCCGTTCTGTCATATCGGCGCCGATGTCGTCCTGGGTGCCGGTGTACACCTGCTGAGCCACGTCGTGGTCGCCGGCAAAACCACCATCGGCGACCGCACCCGCGTCTTCCCCTTCGCGTCCCTCGGCCACGAACCGCAGGACCTGAAGTTCAAAGGTGAAGACGTCACGCTCTCCATCGGCAAAGAGTGCACCATCCGCGAAGGTGTCACCATCAACCCTGGCACCGCCGGCGGCGTCTCGACCACCACGGTCGGCGACCGCTGCGCTTTTCTCGCCAACAGCCACGTCGGCCACGATTGCCAAGTCGGCAACAACGTCGTCTTCTCCAACAACGTCATGCTGGCCGGCCATTGTACCGTCGGCGACTTTGTCATCATCGGCGGCGGCGCCGGCATCCACCAGTTCTCTCGCGTCGGCCATCACGCCTTTGTCGGCGGCCTCGCCGGTGTCGAGAACGATGTCATTCCCTATGGCATGGCGCTTGGCAATCGCGCGGGGCTCGCCGGCCTCAACGTGGTCGGCATGAAACGCTTGCAGTTCGGCCGCGAGCAGATCCAATCGCTGCGCCAGGCCTATCGCTTGCTCTTTTCCAATGAAGGCACTTTGGCCGAGCGCATCGCCGACATCGAATCCCAGCCGATCGCGAAAGATCCCTACGTGCAGGAGATTCTCACCTTCATCAAAGCGCCCTCGGAGCGCTCGCTCTGCCTGCCGCGTCAGGCCGGCTGAGATTGAGCGCGGGAGCGGCATGATGCAGCGGATCGCGATCCTCGCAGGCGGCGGCAGTCTGCCGCTGGTATTGGCAGAAACCATCGTGCGCCAAGGCGGCCGCGCCCACCTTGTCGCCGTGCGCGGCGAGGCCGGCCCCCAGATCGAGGCCTACCCGCACACGTGGGTCACCTGGGGTGCCGTCAATGCGATCATCGGCACCCTCAAGCACGAGAGCGACGGCACCATGATGATCGCCGGCAGCGTCAGCCGCCCTGATCTCATGCGCCTCAAGCCGGATCTTGGCCTCATCCGCCACCTGCCCAAAGTGCTCGCTATGCTGCGCGGTGGCGACGATGCCGTGCTCACCCGCCTGATCCGCTTCTTCGAAAGCCAGGGCCTGACCGTCAAAGGCGTTGCCGACATCGCGCCTGAATTGCTTGCCGCCCCAGGCCGGCTTGGAACCGCCCAAGCCCCCGGCGTCGCAGTCGAAGCCGACATCACGCGTGGCTTTGCCGTTCTCGACGCGCTCGCCGATCTCGACGTCGGACAAGCCATCGTCGTTGAGCATGGCCAGATCCTCGCCATCGAGGGTGTCGAAGGGACCGACCGCATGCTGGCGCGCGTGGCCAGCCTGCCGGACCGCGCTGCCCCGTCCGCTGTTCTCGTGAAGGGCCCCAAGCGCGGCCAGGAATTGCGCGTCGACATGCCCACAGTCGGCGCCCAGACCGTTGCGCGCCTCGCCGAGGCCCGCATCGCGACGCTGGTCGTCGCCGCCGGCAAGACACTGCTGCTTGAGCGTGACCAGATGATCCAGCGGGCAGCGGCTGCCCGCATCACTATCGACGCACGCGTGGACACTGCCCAGCCGCTCGCCGTGCGCCCCGACGGGGTCTATGCGTTGCGCGGCACCATGCTCGGCCGCTGCACCCCCAGCGAGCCCGATGCCCGCGACGCACGCACCGCCGCCGAAGTCACGCGCCGTCTCGCACCCTTCGGCGCCGGGCGTGCGGCTGTCGTCATTCGCGATCATGTGCTCGCCATTGCCGCCGCCGAGGGCGTGCTGCCCATGGCCCGCCGCATGGCGGCACTGCGCCAATGGGGCCGCGGGCGCTTCGTACGCACCACCGGCGCTGCCGCCGTCCGCTTCGATCCCGCGCGCGATGATCCATCCGAACTCGCCAGCTGCATCGAGTTGCTCGCCGCTGGTGGCATCGCCGGCCTCGCCATCCTGACCCCCAATAGCCCGCACCAGATCCCCACCGCAGCGATCGCCATGGCAGACCAGCACGGCCTGTTCATTGTCGACTTGGTGATGGCAGCGCCGCCCCGGTCCAGTGAGGCGGCATAACGATGGCCGCCAACGATACTCCGGTCGCCACCGTCACGATCTCCTCAAGCAAGCGTGAGCTGCGCCTGTTCGTCGTCGCCGGTGAGCATTCGGGAGATGCGCTCGGAGGTCGGCTGATGGCAGCCCTCAACGCGCAGTCGCGCGGCCGTGTCCGCTATCTCGGCGTCGGCGGCCCCGACATGCGCGCCCAGGGTTTGAGTTCTCAGTTCCCGCTCTCCGACGTCGCCGTCATGGGACCGGCCGCCATCCTCAAAGTGCTGCCGCGCCTCATGCGCCGCGTCTACCGCACCGTTGATGCCGCTATTGCCGCCGAGCCGGACGCCGTCGTCATTATCGACGCACCGGAGTTCACCCACCCCATTGCCAAACGCATCCGCCGCAAATTGCCCGACGTGCCCATCATCGACTACGTCAGCCCCAGCGTTTGGGCCTGGCGCCCCGGCCGCGCCAAACGCATGCGCGCCTACGTCGATCACGTCATGGCGCTGCTGCCCTTCGAGCCCGACGCCCACCAGCGTCTCGGCGGTCCGCCCTGCACCTACGTTGGTCATCCACTCATCGAACGGCGCGACTTCATCGCCAGCATTGATCCAGAACCCCTCCGCCAGCGGCTGAATATCGCCCAAGGCCAGCAGGTTCTCGTCGTGCTGCCGGGCAGCCGCCGCTCCGAAGTCGAACGCCTGATGCAGCCCTTCGGCGAGGCGCTGACGATCATGCGCGAAGGCGGCCTGAACCCGGTGGTGATCATTCCAGCCGTCCCCCACGTGCGCGATTTGATCGAGAAGCAACTCGCATCCTGGCCGGTCACGCCCTACTTGATCGAAGACGAGGAAGATCGCTTCCGCGCTTTTAAGCTCGCAACAGCCGCTCTCGCCGCCTCCGGCACCGTCACGCTGGAGCTCGGCCTCGCCCGCACCCCCATGGTCATCGGCTACAAGGTCGATGCGCTCGCCGCCAAGTTCCGCTTTCTGCTGAAAGTGCCGTCCATTGTTCTCGCCAATCTCGTCCTCGGAGAAAACGCCGTCCCCGAATTCAAGCAGGAGGATTGCACCGGCGAGCGGCTCGCCGAAGCGCTTGCACCGCTCTTGCAGGACACTGAAGCCCGCGCCCGCCAGCTTGCAGCCCTCGCGCAGCTCCCTGAAAAACTTGAGCTCGCCACCCTCACCCCCAGCCGCGCCGCCGCCGATATCGTCCTCCGCTACGCCGACGGCGGCCGCAGCGCGTAGCGTGGACAAGCCGCGCCTCGATGGAACGCGTAGCCCGCCGGTCCAACGCGCAGCATCGCTCGCATTGCATTGCTGGAGATCGGGATCTGTAGGGCGGAAAAGCGTAGCGTCATCCGCCGCTCCAGCGCGCCATCCCGCCGCAACATCATCGCCCTGCACGTGGTGGGTTACGGCGCCGAAGGGCGCCTAACCCACCCTACGGATTGCTCTTTGCATCGATGGCGCGAGCGATCCCGCGCATCGATGGCGCGCGAACTTGCGTCAATAGCATTCCCGTGATCCAGCATGTCAGGTCACGCTTGCAGTCACAGCAAAGCGTATGCAGTCTGTCGTTGGCCGAACATCGGCCGGCCGGATGCAGGCCATCTTCAGCGCATCAAACGACATCCAAACAGGAGCCCATCATGTTCACAGTCTCGCGCCGCGACCTCGTTCTGAGCAGCACCGGCGCCGCCCTTGTCTTCGGCCTGCAGGGCCCGGTCGCCTTCATCGGCGCTGCACAAGCGCAGCGCGCCGCCGACAGCCTGAAATACAAAGTTGGCGATATCGAAGTCTTCAGCCTGCACGAAGGCGCCGTCGAGCGCACGCTGGATGCTGGCTTCGTCAAGAACGCCGCGCTTGATGATGTCAAAGCCGCGCTCACCAAAGCCGGTATCGGGCCCGACAAATTCCAGAACCCCTTCACCGTCACCGCCGTTCGCAGCGGCGGCAAGGTCACCCTGTTCGACACCGGCTTCGGCCAGAATGGCGCGCCCACCGTCGGCAAATTGGCCGACAACATGAAGGCTGCCGGCCTTGATCCAGCCACCGTCAACACCGTCGTCATCTCGCACTTCCATCCCGATCACATTTCGGGGCTGTGGGCCAAAGACACCAGCGCGCCCATGTTCCCCAACGCTGAAATCCTCATGCCGGAAGTCGAGTACAAATTCTGGACCGACGCGGCTCTCGTCGAGAAAGTGCCGGATGGCTTGAAGCCGCACGTGCGCCGCATTCAATCGACGTTCCCGACGTGGAAGAATATCAAGCAATATGCCGACGGCGCCGAAGTGGCGCCCGGCGTTCGCGCGCTTTGGACGCCGGGCCACACCCCCGGACATTGCTCGTTCCGCGTCAGCTCCGGCGACCAGCAACTGTTTATCCAAGGCGATGTGACCGGCATCCACCAGCTGTTCGTGGCCAACCCCGGCTGGTTCTCCATGTTCGACGCCAACGGCCCGCAGGCCGAGGAAACCCGCCGTCGCTTCTTCGATCGGGTCATCGCCGAGAAGGGCATGATCGCCGGCTATCACTTCGGCTTTCCTAACGTCGGCACCCTGTCGAAAGACGGTAACGGCTACGCGTTCACAGCCGTGAAGGCGTGAGCGTCTGCCACACCTTCTCCCCGTTGCCGATCGAAACGGGGAGAAGGTGACGGCGGCAACGGGGGCAAGGCACTATGTGCGAACACACAGTCCTGCCCACTGGTTCGCCGTAAAATCCGGCGCATGGAAAAGAGAATTTTGGAGCGGTTTTGACCCGGTGCGGTTAGAAAAACACCACCCCCTCCACCGCGTTCCCGGAATTTGGACGGCGCTCTTGGCGCTGACCAAATATCCGGCATCTTTGCCGGCCGCCCTTGGAGCGCCGTCTCAAGGCGCGAGCCCGAACAAGCGCACCGCATTGGGATATAAATCCCGCCACGTCGGATTGGCTTTTTCGATCGGTTCAATCTTCCAATCGCGGCGCCAGCGCTTCATCAAACGCTCGCGCGTCGCCGCCGTCGCCGCCGTTTGGTGGTGCTCGAAATAGACGAGCCGGCCCGCCCAAGTGCGTTTTGTAGAGCCGTCGAGGATGCGATCTCGATGTTGCCACGCGCGGCCCGAGAGATCGCTGCTCATGCCTGCATAGATGACGCCGCGTGCCTCGCTCGCCGTCATGTAAACGAAGATGCTTTAGACAGTCGACCGTCCATGCGGCGAGTGTAGCGGACCAATCTGCTTGGTAAAGGATATTTGGTCAGCGCTGAACCGCGCCGCCCGAATTCCGGGAACACGGGGGAGAGGGGGGTGCGCTGAAACGAACGTCACAGCCCGCAGCGTCTCTTTCTGTCCCGGACCGCCATAACGTGCCTCGCCGCAACGCCGATCGCTATCGGGGGATCATCTGCCAGACTTGTCAACAGCGGGCCGGTTTGGCAGCTTCGGGAGGTAGTTCGAGCGTGGCGACGAGGTAGCGCCGCCGCTTGAATCTGATCCTGAGCGACCGACGGGAGTTCTTAATGCATGGTCCGGTTTCGATGGAAGTCCGGACGCGATTGCCCTATTTCCTTAAGCAACGCTCGATCAAATCGAGATGAGCTTCGAGAAAACGTTCGAGCGAAATTTCTTCCTCACTCGCGAAAGTCATCTGCCAGATGGCGCCCATGACGCCTGGTGCTACGAGAACTTCGGGCAGATCGGTGAGTGCGCCCTTGCGATATTCGCCACGGCTTACGCCGCGCTGAATGAGGGCATTCAGAACGGCCGTCAGTTTGGACAACACCTCGCGATGATAGAACTTGATGAGGCCCGGGAACCTCTGGCCATCGGCGATGAGGATACGCATCAGCGTTCGCACCTCGGGATCGGCAAGCCGGACATACATGGTCCTCACGATCAACCGCAGCAATTCGATCGTCGGCCCGTCGTGTGCGTCTGCCAACGTGCCCACCTGAGCGACAACCGGCATCACGCGTGACCGCACGGCCGCTTCGAACAGCGCCTCCTTGCTTTCGTAGTAGAGGTAGACCGTGCCCTTGGCCACGCCGGCGCGCGCGGCGACGTCATCGAGCCGTGTTGCCAAGAAGCCTTTGTCAGCAAACTCGCGAAAACCCGCCTCTAAGATCTCCGCCGGCCTCTCGTCCTTGCGTGGGCGGCCCCGCTTCTTAACGACTGCTTTCGTCTTAGCCATTGGGCAGCGCGCTCTCGTTCATTTATTTATTGACTAAGCGGTCATAAATTATACGCATTTCACACAGCATGTCCAAGATCCGCTTCGCAGCTACTTACATTCGGAGATCGATCATGAGACGCTCAGGCCGCTTCTCTCGCAATCTCAGCATCGCAGCAACTTTACTGGTGTCGCTACCCGCCCTGCATGCAAATGCGCTTGATGTTACGGTGACCGGCTTACGCAAAGGCGACGGCCCCGAGGATGTCCTTTGGTGAACTGCCAGCAGATGCTTATGCGGTGTCGATGTTTCATGACGAGATGCGCCTGGGCAAGCCGGAAACAAACCTTATCGGTGCGCCGAAGTCGGGTATCGGGCTTACCAACAACCCGAAACTTGGCATGGCCAATCTGCCGACATTTGAGAAGGGTCGCATTGCGGTACCCGCGACAAAGGCCATTTCGCTTCAGGCTCAATGTCTGTTCTGATGGAGAGCCGCAGCCAAGGGAAACGCCATGACATCGGCGCGAAAGGATACGAACTCAGAGCGACGTAGGCAATGTCGTGCCGTTGCCTAAGCTGATCGTCCCGCGCGACCAAGCGCAGCCGGTCGCGGCCTTACCTTGGTCGGCTTTGCTGCGTCGGTTGCGATTTGTGCCGCTCATGGCCGGACTTGTCATGCTCGGTGGCATCATCGGCCTCTATTTTCAGCCTCCAGGCCTTCGCAAGGTTTTCGAACTGCTCAAGCTCCAACCGGGAGGCGGAACAAAACATCCGATTGCAGTTCCCGTTGGATCGACGCCAGCGCCAATAGCTAAGGCAAGTCTGTCACGCCAGGTGGTTGGTCTGGGCAGGCTGATACCGCTCGGCGACATCACGACAGTGTCCCCGCCGTTCGGTGCCAACGATGCCCGCATCGCAACCATCAAGGCCAACGAGGGCGACGTTGTCGAGGCCGGCGCCATTCTCGCTACGCTCGACAACGAACCGTCCATGACAGCTGCGATCGAAGCCGCACGCGCAACCATTCGGTCGCGCGAAGCCTCCCTTGCACAGACCCGCGCCTCCGTCCGCGCGAGCCGCGACGAGGGCAAGGCCGCGCTGGACCGTGCGCGCGCAACGCTTGCCAATGCTGTTCGCGAATTCGAGCGGACCGATGCGCTTTACAAGCGCGGCATCTCGACGGCCGTTGCGTCTGATCAGAAGCGGACCGCGCGCGATGAAGCCACCCGCGAGGTGGAACGCCTCACGGCTACGCTGTCACGATACGACAACGCCAAGCCCGACGAGCAACCAGACGTCATCGTCGCCACGCGAAATCTTGACGCCGCCAAGGCCGACCTCGTGCGTGCGGAACAGGATCTGGAGAAAGCCTACATCCGCGCGTCCCGCGCAGGCACTGTTTTGACCATTCATGTGCGTCCGGGCGAAAAGCCCGGCGCAAAGGGCGTGCTCAATATGGGTGACATTGAACACATGACGGCCGAGATCGAGGTTTATCAAACCCAGATCGGCCGCGTTGCTGTCGGCGATGCCGTGGACGTGACAGCCGAGGCTCTGGGTGCGCCTCTCAAGGGTGAAGTCTCGAAGGTCGGGCTGGAAGTGAGCCGGCAGACCGTTGTAGATCCGTCTCCAGCCGCCAACACCGACGCGCGCGTTGTAAAGGTGGATGTCCGCCTCGATCCGGCATCTTCGGCGCGTGCCAAGCGGTTTACCAATCTTCAGGTCACCGGGCGCATCACGATCAAGGAGCAGCCATGACCCGGCTGCTGGAAAGTTTTTTTGAACGGCTGATGGGGCGCTTGCCGATAGGCTGGCTGCAACTCGTGCACAACAAAGTTCGCCTTGCGGCGGCACTGGCTGGCGTCGCGTTCGCCGACATTCTTATCCTGATGCAGCTGGGGTTTCTCGGCGCGATGATCGAGACCATCAAGTTCCCCTATCGGCAGATGAACGCCGAAATCCTCCTATCGGCGTCCGACATGAATACGCTGGCTGACGGCAGCCCGCTGCCGCGCCAAAGAATGTACGAAGCGCTCGCCGTGCCGGGCGTCCAGGCTGCGACGCCCCTCTATTTTGCGAAGATTGACTGGAAGCAGCCCGACGGCACGATACGCACGCTCGACACGTTTGGGATCGATCCGACGCAACCGACGTTCAAAACACCCGGTATCAATGCCGCGTTGGACCAATTGAAGCTCCCCGATGTCGCATTGATTGATAGCAAAACCCGCAATGTTCCCAAGCCAGTTTTTTCGAACATCGCTGCAGGCAAGCCTCTCGTGTTTGAAACACGAGGGCGAACGTTGACAGTCACGGGCACGTTCGAGATTGGTGGCGGCTTTGCGGCCGATGGTTATCTGGTCGTTTCCGATCAGACGTTCCTGAAGCTATTTCCGCAACGTGTCGCCGGTGCGCCAAACCACATTCTGCTGCGCACCGAACCCGGCGCAGACCGTGAGGCAATCACTGCGGAACTGCGGCAGCGTTTGCCGGCCTACGACACGATCGTTCAGTCTCTTGATGAGACCATGGCCAAGGATACCGCGTTCCAAACAACACAGAAGCCTGTCGGTATCGTGTTCGGATTCGGCGTTATCATCGGCATCATGGTTGGCTGCATCATCGTCTACCAGGTACTCTCCACCGACGTCGCCGACCACATCCGTGAGTACGCAACGTTCAAAGCCATCGGCTATCCGCAGCGCTTCTTCCTTGGCATCGTCTTCGAAGAAGCATTGATTCTCGCCGTATTCGGTTTCATTCCAGGCTTGATCGTCGCCCTCGGCCTTTACGTGCTCGTGTCGGCCGCAACAGGTCTGCCGGTGAATATGACTGCGTTGCGTGCGGTCGCTGTTTTACTCGGCACGATCGCCATGTGCTCGCTATCCGGCGCGATCGCGACGCGCCGTCTCGCCAAGGCGAACCCCGCAGATCTGTTTTGAGGTCGGGGATGGACGATCTAGACGCAACGCAGACCGAACCGACTTCGTCCATCGTTGTGCGTGGCCTCAACCATTGGTTCGGCGAGGGCGAGGCGAGAAAGCAGGTTTTGTACAACATCGCTCTGGCCATCGAGCGCGGTAAACTGACGGTGCTCGTCGGCGCATCTGGGTCTGGGAAGACGACGCTGCTGACCCTGATGGGCTGTCTGCGTCGTGTTGAGGAGGGCAGCATCGAATTGCTCGGCACCGAGTTGCACGGCGCCACAGAAGATCTGCTCGTCGCCAGCCGCCGCCGGCTCGGCTTCATCTTCCAGGCGCACAATCTCCACGAAAGCCTCACGGCGATGCAGAACGTACGCATGGGCCTCGAAGTGCATGGCGCGCAGACAATGCCCGACTGGCGCGACGCTTCCGCCCATCTGCTGACAGCGCTCGGCCTCGGCGATCGGCTCGACTATTGGCCAGCGCAATTGTCCGGCGGCCAGAAACAGCGTGTCGCGGTGGCGCGCGCGCTGGTCGGCAACCCCGACATTGTTTTCGCAGATGAGCCGACTGCAGCCCTGGACAAGGACAGCGGCGGACTCGTCGTGCGCATGCTGAAGCGTCTTGGCGCGGAGCGCGGCACCACCACGATGATGGTCACCCACGACAACCGCATCATCGAAATGGCCGACCGGATCATCACACTTGAGGACGGCCGGATCGTGGGGGATACATTGGCTCGTCTATAGTCAGGTGGTCCGTTATCGATGGCCCAACTGCCGCACTTTATTTGGGTCACCACGTCTCTTCCTGGCCCAGACCGTTTTGTTCTTACACGCAAGACTCTGGACACTGTTGAGGCAACAGCGGACGTTGTTGCACGCCGCACCGGTCATCCGCGCATAAACCATCGCAACACCAATAAGTTGATTTTTCAGCGACGTGTGAGATGCTGGTTTCACTCGCGGACCCGGGGTGGGTCTAGAACCGCTTTACTCCCGCGAGCGTGCTGTGAAATGAAATGAATCGTCTCGCCTGCGAGACGGCTGCGTGCATGTCGCGTCCACCGGTGTCGGAGAAGCGGCGCACGCCTCGCGGTGACACCTGATGCCCAGGTGACTGGCAAAGTTGAAATTCACCAGAGAAAAATAATCTCAGCACACAGAGCGCGGCTGCGGCCGTTGGGGTCGGATTTTGCGGCTGTGCGCAAAACGAGGCCTCGGGTTCACTCTAAAAGGTGAGCCCTCACAGGTGCGGCTGAAGTCGCGCTCTCCCCGGGATTTTCTTGGGGCGAAGACTGAGAGAGAAACGGTAAGGCGCAAGCCTGGGCCGTTAGCGATGCGTAATGCCGGACGTCGATCTGGGGACAGGCACCTGAACGGCGTGGCGCCCGCGGTTCCATGATCGCGCAAATCTTTCTGCGCCGTTCAGGTGCCTGTCCCCAAGCCGCCCCACCCTCACCCCACCAACCCGCGCTTCCGCAACAACCCCTCAACCTTCGGTGCACGGCCACGGAACGCTTGATACGCCGCCTCTTCCTCGCGCAACCCGCCGGCCGCATAAACAAATTGCGCCAGCTTCGCAGCCGTCGCCGCATCAAACACATTCCCCGTCTCTTCGAACGCCGCAAACGCATCGGCATCCAGCACTTCCGACCACAGATAGCTGTAGTAGCCCGACGAATAACCATCGCCGGAAAACACGTGCGCAAAGTGCGGCGTCGCATGCCGCATCACGATCTCGCGCGGCATGCCAATGCGCTCCAGCGTCGCCGCCTGCCGCGCCATCGGATCACGCAAAGCATCGGCACCCGTCGCCGCATGAAAATCAATGTCGACGATAGCGGATGCAAGAAACTCCACCGTCGAGAAGCCTTGATTGAACGTCCGCGCCGCCTTCAATTTATCGATCAGTGCCGCTGGCATCGCAGCGCCCGTCTCATGATGCCGCGCAAACTCCGCCAGCACCTCGCGCGTCCCCAGCCAGTGCTCATAAAGCTGCGACGGCAATTCCACAAAGTCTCGTGCCACCGCAGTCCCCGCCAGCGACGGATACGTCACGTTCGACATCAACCCATGCAGTCCATGTCCGAATTCATGAAACAGCGTTCGCGCATCATCCATCGACAGCAACGCCTGCGCGCCCGCCTCAGGCTTCGCAAAGTTGCACACATTGACGATGATCGGCCGGACGTCGCCGGCCAGCTTTTCCTGGCTCCGGAACGCACTCATCCACGCGCCACTGCGCTTCGAGGGGCGATGGAAATAGTCACCGAGGAACACGCCGGCGTGGCGGCCATCTCTGTCTGTCACCTCAAACGCCCGCACATCCGGATGATACAAGGCGAGCGTTTTGATCTCCGCAAACTGCAGGCCAAACAACCGCGTGGCTGTCGCGAACGCCGCAGCGATCACGCGGTCCAGCGGCAGATACGCTTTGATCTCCGCTTCATCGATCCCGTAGTCTTGCGCCCGCACACGCTCCGCATAATGCCGCCAATCCCAAGGCTCGATCGCGATATTGGCACCGTCCGCTTGCGCCAACGCCGCCAGCCGCGCCCGCTCCCGCTCGGCCTGTGCCTTCGCTGGTCCCCACACGGTCTCCAGCAATTCCCGCACCCGCACCGCCGTCTTCGCCATCGTGTCGTCGAGTTTGTAGTCGGCAAACGTCGCATAACCGAGCAACTGGGCCCGTTCATGCCGGAGCGCCAAAATCTCCGTGACGATCGCGCGGTTATCGGTGGCGCCGCCGTTCCCGCCGCGCTTCATCCACGCCTTGAAGGCGGTCTCCCGCAGATCCCGCCGCGTCGAAAGCGTGAGGAACGGCTCGATCAACGAGCGCGACAGCGTGATCACATGACTGGCCTTGGAGCTGCGCGTCCGCGCCGCTTCCGCCGCCGCCGCCACCAGAGACGCCGGCAAACCGGCGCGATCCGCTTCGGTGGCCAACGGCAACTCGAAAGACTTTTCGTCAGCCAGCACGTTCTGCGAGAATTGCGTACCCAGCGTCGCCAGCCGTTGCGTAATTGCGCCCATCCGCTCCTTCTGCGCCAGCGCCAGCGTCGCGCCTGCGCGCACAAACCCCAGATGCGTCCGCTCCAGTACGCGCAATTGCTCAGCCGTCAGCCCCAATGTCGCGCGCTGCTGGAAGAGATCATCCACCCGCTTGAACAACGCGGCATTCGACGTGATCGCGGTGCCGTGCTGCGCCATCCGCGGCGCCATCGCGCGCTCGATGGCCTGCCGCGCATCGTTAGTGTCGGCGCCGGCAATGTTCCAAAAGACCGCACTGACTTGCGTGAGGTCCGCGCCCGCCAGCTCCAACGCTTCGATCGTATTCGCAAACGTCGGCGGTGCCGCGGCCGACGCGATTGTCTCGATCTCGCCCAGGTGCCGCGCCATGGCCGTCTCGAACGCAGGCACGAAGTCCGCATCCGAAATGCGATCAAACGGCGCCATCCCAAACGGCGTGGTCCATTGGGCAAGCAAGATATTGTCGGCGGTCATGCGAACTCCAAGTCAGGAACTATGCCATGGACGACTGCATCGGCGCGTGTCGCCCCACCATGGAGCCGCCACTCTCGGTTTTTCGTCATCCCGGCGAACGCCAGCACCCACGACAAGCTGGCAAAGCTCTCGGTTTCAGGCAACAGCTATACCGAACGAATATCGATGTACTGCGCGGATTTCGCTTGGCGACGATGGGCCGAAGGTCGTGGGCCCCGGCCTTCGCCAGGATGACGAGAGGAAAATGCGAGCGCGACCGACGTCACCTCCGACGCTGCCACCTGCCTTCGCGCCAGCCTCGCATGGGACGCTGTGCGCGGGAGGGTGCGCCATGGACGGCAAAACTCGGCAAACGTGAGCCTCCGGCCATCATGGCCCGTGATCGCGATGTATCCAAGGAGCCGTGCCGAGAACGTCACCGAAACAGGCCGCGATGTCCATATCAAGTCTCACAAACAGACGACAAAATATCAAAAGTAAATGGCCCGCTATTTTCAATCGAAAACCCAAAAAATCGAAAACCCCAAGAATCGAAAACCCCAAGAATTGAAAACCCCAAGAATCGAAAACCGGAGCATCGCTCTACGCGATCTCCGGCCTCGATAGTTCTAACACGAACTTTCGTCGTTCGGTTGGGTGTTCGCTTCTGCCCGCTGGCCCCGGTGCCCAGCCGAGATCAAAGGGCGGAAGCGCTCAACCCGACCCGTTCAACGGCGCTTCGCAGCAGCCTTCTTGGCCGGAGCCTTCTTGGCAACCTTCTTAGCGGCGACTTTCTTCTTTGCAGCGGCCTTAGCCATGGGATATCCCTCTCTGAAAAACGTTCGAGTGATTTCGAACAAGTCAACTATGCACTTTTTTTATTTCGATGTTGACAACAAAAAGCGATTTGCACGCTGGTTTTTGGATTGGAGCGCGAAAGTGTTGCATTCAATCCACAATTTCGCATGCGAAACCAGTGTTTTAGATCGAGATAGGTAAAGTGCGCGATGAGTTCACTGCTCTATCAATCCGTTTTTCAGGCTGAAAGCAGCAACGAATCACGCCGAGGATGCGAATCATCACAGAGCTGCGCCCAGGCAATCAACCAACGCCATGGCTCCAACAGCACGCGTCAAGCGGCGTGGATCGAAAGTGTTCGGTGGTGATCGCGATATCGTCTGGAACAGGCGCGTCAATCGCTGCGCTATCAGAGCCCGTGCTCGTTGATGCCTGTGGCGCAGCACGAAAGTGACGCTGATCAATCGGCCATCATGAGACGACGCTAATATCTGGGGCGTCACTGCCAAGACAAGCGCGGAGCGCGACACGCGTCGCAGCACTGTCATGGGTATCCCAAAAAAGCGCTCGGCCGGCGACCACGTTTCACGTGGCCCCGGCCGGGTGATCCTTGGCGGGCTTTTGCCCAATCCCGCCCTCTCTCATCACCCCGGAAAGACCGGGGCGCGCATATCAGGCTTTCTTGGCAGCCTTACGCACAGTCTTGCGAGCAGCCGGCTTGCGCACAGCCTTCTTCTTGGTCGAGCGGCGAGCAGCGCCGGCGCGCTTTACGCTGGCAACGGCCTTCACCTTACGCTTTGCAGAAACTTTCTTGGCTTTGGTCTTCACAACGGTCTTCGCCATGGGAGTTTTCCTTTCAGGTTGCCCAATACGTCAGACCGGGTCCGATTCAGGAACGGCTGACATAACAACGCATGCCCCGAGAGTGTTAACCCGGAGTTAACAGTTGTGCGCGGTTGAATAATCCAAGCTATTGGATTGCAATGTTTTTGTTGTTTCGCTTCAAGTGTTGCAAAACGCACACGTCTGATGCGGCGCGAAGCCAATGCGCTCACCATCATCAAAATCGGAGAGAGGCTTGATCCGGACCGAGGAGAGACCTCGAAAAATCAGAACAAGAAACCGGGCTGGGGGGACCGGATCGGAGAGATCGGCGGGCCGGATCAAGCACTCGACAGTCTAGATGCCAACTCTTTGCGGCGCGCAGAGGATCGAATTGGGGCGGCCGTGCGACGCGCAGCAAAGACCAAGCGCAAGAGAGTTGCCGCCCGCAGCCGACTGTCCATAAGGTGGCCGCATATCAACACCGTGGAGCACACGCATGCCATCTCCTATCGCCGACAAGATCGATCCCGCCCGCGTCATCGGCGACCTCACCACATTGCGCCAGATGGGCGCCTTTAAAACCGGCGTGCATCGGCCGACCCTGTCGAAAGAGCATATCCAGTCGCTTGATTGGCTAGCGGCCGAACTGCCCAAGGCTGGCCTAACCCCCACCATCGACGGCATCGCCAACGTGTTCGGCGTCTCCAGCAAGTCCGGACCCAAATTGCTCGCTGGTTCGCATCTCGAAAGCCAAAACGAAGCCGGCTGGCTCGATGGCCCGCTCGGCGTTGTCTACGCCCTCGAAGCGGCCCGCGTGCTCAACAACGCGCAGGGCTTCGCAGGTGCCGTCGAGGTCGCCGCCTGGTGCGATGAGGAAGGCCACTTCGGCAACTTCCTCGGCTCCGGCAGCTACGTCGGCGACGTTGGCGACGCCGAACTCGACAAAGCGGTTGACCGCACATTGGGCCGGACGTTGCGTGGCGCCCTTGCCGAAGCAGGCTACGCCGGCCGCCCCCGCGTTACAGTCGAGAAGGGCCGCCACATCGGTTACTTCGAAGCGCACATCGAACAAGGCGATTGGCTTGAGGCCCATAACCTCAAAATCGGCGTCGTCACGTCGATCGTTGGCATCTGGCAGTTCAAGATCATCATCACCGGCACCCAGAATCACGCTGGCACCACCCGCATGGCCATCCGCCGCGACGCTGGCCTCGCAGCCGTGAAGCTGCTGATGGCGCTCGACGAGGCCTTCGAGCAAAACGGCGGCCCGCGAACCGTCCGCACTACCGGCCGCATTGCGCTCGAACCCGGCGCACCGAGCATTATCCCCGGCCGCGCCGAAGTGCTCTTCCAGTTCCGCGACGATGATCCGGTCTTGCTCGCCCGCCTCGAAGCCATGCTGCGCGAGATCGCCGCCGCGCACGATAAAGCCGGCCCCTGCCCCATCGAAGTGATCAAGCTGCGCGGCAGCACGCCGGCACTCATGGACCAGGCCTTCCAGTCCGCCATCGAGAAGGCCGCCATAATCCACGCCAGCGGCAAGTCTGTCCGGATACCGAGTGGCGCCGGTCACGACGCGCAGGTCCTATCAGCCGCTATGCCCTCAGCTATGCTGTTTGTCCCCTCCATCGGCGGCATCTCACACCACTGGACCGAGAACACGGCGGACGAAGACATCATCACCGGCGCGCAGGTGTTTGCGAGCGCGTGTGCGGGGATTTTGGCAAGCGCAGGATGACAAGAGCGAATGCGGCGTCCGGAGAGCCTGCCATATGACGCCACAACTCATGCTCGCCGTGCTCGCGCTGATGGTCGGCACGTCGTTCCTGTCGGGCATCTTCGGCATGGCCGGCGGGCTGATCCTGATCGGCGTGCTGCTCTATCTATTGCCGCTGCCCGAAGCGATGGCGCTGCATGCCGTCACGCAGATGGCGTCGAACGGCTGGCGCGGCGTGCTGTGGTGGAAGCATGTCCACTGGCCTGCTGCCCTGAGGTTTGTCTCCGGGTGTGTGGCGGCCTTCTGCGTTATGAGCTTATGGCGCTACGTTCCGCCCAAGCCGCTGGTGTTCATTCTGCTCGGGCTGTCGCCGTTCATGGTGCGCGTGCTTCCAGCCGGAATAAAGCCCGATCCTGGGCGCTGGCTGGATGGCTTTCTGTGTGGCGCGGTCTCAACCGTGTTGATGCTGCTGTCGGGCGCGACGGGGCCGCTGATCGATAGCTTCTTCCTCGGCGGCGGCCTGGAACGCCGGCAGATCATCGCCACCAAGGCCGTTTGCCAGGTCGTCAATCATGGCGCCAAGTTCGTCTACTTCGGCGGCCTGGTCGATCAGGCCGCCGGGCTCGATCCGGTCATGGCCAGCGCCGCCATCGCCGCCTCCGTCGTGGGCACCACGGCGGCCCGCCCCATCCTCGACCGCCTCACCGACACGCAGTATCGCCGCTGGGCCAACCGCATCGTCACGACGATCGCGATCGTCTATCTCGCGCAAGGCAGCGCGCTCGTGCTCTGGCCTCGCGTGTAGGAATTGGAAACGGCGCACTCACACGTGTGAGCGCGCCGCAAACAAAGCCAAATTTCAAAAGCGGCAATCGCGATGACGCGTTCGGTAGGGTTTGCAAGTTTACTTCTTCTTGCACTTCGGCTGGTCGGGTTTGTTCTTGCAGTTAAACGGATTGCCACCGCTCCCGCTCCCATTGCCGGCCGCTTCCGCGTAGGTCGAGGCAATGACGTTCACAGCCACGAACAATGAGATCATGAGTAGTGCAACAATTTTGGTGCGCATTGTCATCTCCTTGAAGACAGTCACGCCGTGAGCGTTGGAGAAGTGTCGGCGCTCTGTCAACAGACCGTCGACGATATCACTACCAACAATGTCAGCAAAGCAGAGCCGTGCGCCTAGGGTGGCGGCCCGTACGCCACGCTGCACCGCAATGCAATCCCATCACCGCTTCGGCTGCGCCGCCACGGCCGCACGCGTCTCGGTTTCGGGTAGCGACATCAAAAAGGTCGGGGCACCCTTATCCCCGCCCATCACGAAGCGGGGTGCGACGCCATCCCAGCGAAGCCGCGCCTGCGCGTTCAGCACCGAGATGTAATTCTCGAAGCCACCGGCACCATCGATCTCCGACTTGTAGCGCGCCTGCGCGCCTTGGCCCTGCAGCGTTGCTGCTTCTTTCTCGGCCTGCGCGCGGAACCGCAACGCGTCGGCATCGCCAGAGGCCCGCGCGCGCGCCTGCTGCGCTTCGCCTTCCGCGGTGGTCACCTTTTGCTTGGCTTGGAACTCGGCCACCTTCACGCGGTTCTCTTCCGCAATTGCTTCGTTCTTCGCCAGCACCGAACGCTCGTTCGATTGGATAAACGCAGGGCTGTAGATGATTTTGGCGATTTGTAAGCTCTGCAAGTCGATTCTGAAGAGGTCTTTCAGTGCAACGCGTACTGCGTTCGTCGTCTCCGCTTGGATGCCTTCGCGGAGTTCCGAGATGTTGTTGGTATTCTTGATCGAGAATATGCGGCTGATGCGGTCCTGCACGACGGGCACGATGTTGTCGCGGATGTCGGCACTGCCGCTGCGGCCCACCTCGTACAGCAGGTGGAAGACCGCGCTCTCCGGCACCAGATACGACACGTTGATGTCGAGATCGATCTTCTGATTGTCGATGGTGTTCACGCTGAACACCGGGAGGTGCAGGTTGGTCAGGCTGACCTGTGCCCGGTCGACATGGGTGAAGAATGGCGACCGGAAATGCAGGCCCGGCCCAAGTGGCTTGTCGCTGGTCACCTTGCCGAGGAAGCGCACCATCGCGCGCTCTGCTGGATCAACCGTGAAATAGCTCTGCGAGGCCAGATACCCGAGCACGGCCACAAGGCCGACACCGATCAACCGGCTTTTCCCAATCGGTGGCAAACTGAACCCGGACGGTGTCTCAAA
Source organism: uncultured Alphaproteobacteria bacterium (assembly GCA_963847145.1). GTDB lineage: Bacteria > Pseudomonadota > Alphaproteobacteria > Rhizobiales > Hyphomicrobiaceae > JABFRJ01. The sequence continues at coordinate 1,102,014 of CAWJYN010000003.1, read as the reverse complement.
AGGTGGCTTGAAACTGCCGCCGCCCCAGGCGGGCTTCTTTGGGGTGGGACGGTCCGAAGGGGAAACGTCGCTCATGGTGTGCCTTTGTGAAGCTGAGCCTCAGATGCGCGGCACTGTGGGCGTAATCACTTGAAATCGCATTAACTTGCGGTGACCGGCGGCGAATTCCGGGATCACCGTACCGCGCTGTCTGAGACGTGGGCATCGGCCGGTGGGCGTTCAAGACGGCGATAAAAATACTGCAAGGACAGTGTAAATGCCGTCTTTCTGGCGGATTGGAATGGTAACGCCTTGTTTGCATTTGTGGTGCAGGCATGGGCCGTCTGCGCGTTGTAGGCCGCTTGACCATGCGCCGCCGATGACAGCAGCAGCAACTCGTGAGAATGTACTGGATCACGTGGTTGAGCGGCCGGTCTCGATGCCAAGCTCCAAGACACTGTCGCGTCCTCAAACGGGTCTTCGATCCTGGTTTGGCAGCGGCGTGTTTGCAATTTCCAACTTGGTCGTCCCGCCCGTTTGCCTCGGCTGCCGCGCCGCACTCGCCGATCATCACGCGCTGTGTCCGGTCTGCTGGCGCGACATCGCCTTTATTCGTACGCCGCTATGTGAGCGGATAGGCATCCCGCTCCCCTTCGATACCGGCGGCCCGAGCGTCTCCGCCGCCGCCCTCGCCGATCCGCCCGACTATGACCGTGCCCGTGCCGCAGCCCACTACGCCGGCACTGCCCGCAAGCTGGTCCACGACTTCAAGTACGCTGACCGGCAGGAGGTGCGCGTTTTGCTTGGCAACTGGTTGACCGCCGCCGGTAGCGAACTCCTCTCCGACACCCACCTTATACTGCCCGTGCCCATGAGCCGCCGCCGCCTGTTCTGGCGCAAGTTCAACCAAGCCGCGATCCTCGCCCACGAACTCGGCCGTCGCACCGGCGTCGCAGTCGATACCACCTCGCTCCGCCGCCGCCGCGCCACCAAACCGCAAGTCGGTCTCACTCGTGCTCAACGCCGCGACAACATGGACGGCGCATTTGCCGTACTGAAGCGCCGCCGCGCCCGGATCCAAGGCGCCAGCATTCTGCTCATCGACGACGTCATCACCACCGGCGCCACCGCCAATGCCTGCGCCCGCGCCTTGAAGCGCGCCGGCGCCGCCCGCGTCGACGTCCTTGCCGTCTGCTTGGTCGCCGGCGATGTGGCCATGGTGCCGTGAGCGGACAGTTACGCCCGCCGCTGGTGCCTGCATCACGACAGCGCGATCACAGGCGTGTCACGAGGCGTTGATTTGCAGACTGACTGGTTTCTGTCGTCGAGTGAGCGAAGGCAGCAAATGCTCGGTTCGCCGGCGTCCGATGAGGCAGCAGGTCTGTGATGTTCAGCACCCTCCGGCAGCACAGCTTGACATGCCTCGGCGCCTTGATCGTCGTTCTGCTCCTGAACGTCACAATTGCAATGGGTCTCGCGCATGCCCAACAGGCAGCGCGCGAGCCTACCGTCAGCGTTGTAGCAGACGGCGATCGTTCCGGTGGCCGCATCGAAGCGCAGATCGTCATCAAGGCAACGGCCGAGACGGTTTGGCAAAGCATGCTGGACTGCAGCGTGAGCTTGCGCATCGTCAGTGGGTTGAAGACCTGCCGCGTCATTCAGCGCGATCCGGCTGGCCTATGGGACGTCCGTGAGCACATCGTTGCCTGGTCAGCGCTTTTGCCGACGGTGCGCTCTGTCTTCCGCTCCGAGTATCAACGGCCCATTTCCATCCGCTTTTCGCGTATCTCCGGCGATCTCAAATCGCTTGAGGGCAAATGGCAGTTGAGCGCACGCGACGGCGGACGCGCTACCCAATTGCAGTACAGCGCTGTCGTCGATCTGGGGGTGCCGTTGCCCGGCGTGCTCGTCCGCTCGGCCATCGAAACGGATGTGACGCGGGTCATGAAGGCTCTGCAGGCTGAAGCCGAGGCGCGAAATGTCCGATGATACGGCCATCGCGGTTCTCATTCCGACGCTCAACGAAGCCGAACGCATCGGGAGCCTGTTGACCGGGCTCGCCGCGATGGGATTCGCAGAGGTCGTCGTCGCCGACGGCGGCAGTTCTGACGACACGGTTGCGATTGTCCGCCGCTTTCCCGGCGTCACCTGTATCGAAGGCCATCGCGGCAGAGGCAAGCAGCTGCGCGCTGCGACGGCTGCGTCAACCGCTCCGGTATTGTTTCTTCTGCATGCCGATACCGTTCCGCCGCGCGATGCTGTCGCTTACATCCGCCGGGCACTGCAATCCCGGGAGGTTGTTGGCGGCTGCTTCCGTCTGCGGTTCGACGAGAGGTCGTGGCTGCTGGATCTGTCTGCATGGTTTACGCGGTTCGAGACGCCGCTGACCACCTTTGGTGATCAGGGGTTCTTCGTCAGACGCAGTACACTTCAGACGTTGGGCGGCGTCCCCGATCAGCTTTTTTTGGAGGACGTGGAACTACGCGCTCGGCTGGTGCGCGCCGGGGGCTTTGTCAAGCTCAGGGAGCATGTTCTGACGTCAGCAAGGCGCTACAAGTCGCGGGGCGTCGTTGCTGGCCAGCTCCGCAATGCGCTCATTGTGGCTGGTTACTACGCAGGTCTCTCGCCGGGAACGCTCAGCCGGTTCTACCCGCCACAAAGGCCAGTCGCTTGACGCTTGGATTTTGACCGCCCGGAACTTATATGGAACACAGGAGTTGAGCGCGGCAAGCCGTTGCGCTGGTTTGCGCGCGCGAGACACGATCCATGCCCGTCGTTACGATCTATACAACCCCCATCTGCCCCTATTGCCTCAGCGCCAAGCAGTTACTGAAGCGCAAGGCTGTGGCCTACACCGAAATCGACGTCAGCCGCGATGCCGGCGCGCGAGAAGCAATGATGGTCAAATCCGGCCGCCACACGGTGCCGCAGATCTGGATCGGCGATCGCCACATTGGCGGCTGCGACGACCTCTACGATCTCGAACGTGCCGGAAAACTCGATCCATTGCTGAAGGCCTCACCATGACCGCCAAAACCTTCCGCGCCGGCCTCGTACAGATGTGCACCGGCCGCACCATCGAGACCAACCTGCGCGATGCGACGGTGCTGATCCGCCAAGCGGCCAAAGGCGGCGCGCACTATATCCAAACGCCCGAAGTCACAACGCAGATGGAACGTGACCGCGCCAAGCAGATGGTCGAGACTCGGCCCGAGGATGGCAATCCCGCCATCGCTCATTTCCGCTCGCTCGCGCGCGAACTGAAAGTTTGGCTGCACATCGGCTCTATGGCTGTGGCCGTCGGAGAGGGTCAACTCGCCAACCGCGCCATTCTGATCAATCCGCAGGGCGCCATCGCCGCTCGCTACGACAAGATCCATATGTTCGACGTGCAGCTGCCGAATGGCGAGAGTTACCGCGAGAGCAAAGTGTTTCGTCCTGGTACCGAAGCCGTCGTGGCCGATCTGCCCTGGGGCAAGCTTGGCGTCACCATCTGCTACGACCTGCGGTTCCCCGGCCTCTATCGCGCGCTCGCCCAGGGCGGCGCCGACATTCTCGCCATCCCGTCAGCCTTCACCAAGCCGACGGGTCAAGCCCATTGGCACACGCTGATGCGTGCCCGCGCCATCGAAACCGGCTGCTTTGTCATCGCTGCAGCCCAGGTGGGTACTCATGAGAATGGCCGCGAAACGTTTGGCCATAGCTTGGTCGTCGCACCGTGGGGTGACATCATTGCCGAAGCCGGCGGGCTTGAAACCGGCGTAACGTTTGCCGATATCGACGTAACCAAAGTTGCCGAAGCGAGAAGCCAGGTGCCATCGCTGCAGCACGATCGAAAGTTTGTCGTTGGTCGTTCGTAGTTGCGGCAACAAACGACCAACTACCAATTACCAACTATGAACGGCGAACTACCAACAGCGAACGCCCGATGATCAAATACTCCGTCCAATGTCAAAAGGGCCATGGCTTTGAAGCCTGGTTCCAGAACTCGGGTGCGTTCGATACGCAGACCAAGCGCGGGCTGGTCGCGTGTCCGGACTGTGGCTCGGTCAAAATCACCAAGGCGCTGATGGCGCCGAACGTCTCGGTACGCACACGCAAGAAAGGCGTCAGTGCCGTTGCTGCGCCGAAATCCAAGCGCGGCAACCGCAGCAGCGACAGCGCGTCAGTGCCTTCCGCCGCCGCGTTGCCCGAGCGTGTCATGCCACCCGAGATGCTTGAGCTGATGCGCAAGATCCGCAGCGAGGTGGAAGCGAAAGCCGAAAATGTCGGCACCAACTTTGCCGAAGAAGCGCGCAAGATGCACTACAACGAAGCCCCTGAGCGCGGCATCTACGGCGAGGCCAGTTTGGACGACGTCCGCGCCCTCCACGACGAAGGCATTGATTGTTTGCCACTCCCCGTGCTGCCGGAGGATCGGAATTGAGGGAGTGGCGCATCAATCCTTGAACGGATCGCGCATCAGGATGGTGTCGTCGCGCTCGGGGCTGGTGGAGAGCAACGTCACCGGGCAGCCAATCAACTCTTCGATGCGCTTAACGTATTTGATCGCCGCAGCCGGGAGATCACCCCAGCTGCGCTTGCCGGCCGTCGTGGATTGCCAGCCCGGCAAGGTTTCGTAGATGGGCTTGACGCGCGCCTGCTCGTTCATGCCGGCGGGCAAGCGATCATATTTGCGGCCATCGAGATCATAGCCGACGCAGATTTTGAGTTCTTTCAGCGGGTCGAGGATGTCGAGCTTGGTCAGCGCGATGCCGTCGATGCCGGCAACTTTCACCACTTGCCGGACCAGCACTGCATCAAACCAGCCGCAACGGCGGGCACGGCCCGTTACGGTGCCGAATTCACGTCCGCGTTCGCCAATGAGCTTGCCGATTGCGTCCGGTTCGCCGTTGGCTTCCAGCAATTCTGTCGGAAACGGACCAGAGCCAACGCGGGTGGTGTAGGCCTTGGCGAGACCCAGCACTGTGCCAAGTGCGCTCGGGCCGATGCCAGCGCCGGTGGCGGCTTGCGCAGCGATCGTGTTTGATGACGTGACATACGGGTATGTACCGTGGTCGATATCCAGCAATGCGCCTTGCGCGCCTTCGAATAAGATACGCTTGCCTTGCTGGCGCGCGTCATCCAGCACCGCCCAGACGGTGGCGATGTAAGGAATGATCGACGGCGCAATGGCGGTGAGTTCGGCGGTCAGTGTTTCCTTGGAAACCTCCGGCTGGCCGAGGCCGCGGCGCAGCGCATTGTGGTGCACCAGGAGGCGGTCGATCTTGGGGCCGAGGTTTTGCAGATTGCGCAGATCCTGCACGCGGATGGCGCGGCGGCCGACTTTGTCCTCGTAAGCGGGGCCGATGCCGCGGCCGGTCGTGCCGATCTTCTGGCCACCGGCGGCGCTTTCGCGCAGCTGATCAAGTTCGCGATGCAGCGGCAGGATCAACGTTGCGTTCTCCGCCACCTTAAGGTTGTCGGGGCCGACATGGACGCCTTGTTTGCGGATCGCCTCGATTTCCTTAGCGAGATGCCAGGGATCTACCACCACGCCGTTGCCGATGATGGAGAGCTTGCCGGGCCGCACCACGCCGGACGGCAGCAGCGACAGCTTATAGGTGACGCCATTGATCACGAGCGTATGTCCGGCATTGTGGCCGCCTTGGAAACGCACAATGATGTCGGCGCGCTCGGAGAGCCAGTCGACGATTTTGCCTTTGCCCTCATCGCCCCATTGGGCGCCTACGACCACCACGTTTGCCATGTCAGTCCTCGTATCGAGGTGTCTTGCCGGGGCCAGACACGAAAAAAGGGCGGCTGCTCCACTCGTCTGAGTGTGAGGCAGCGCCCTTTTTGGTGCTTATAGACGTTGGCGGGCGGGAGGCAAGGGCGGATCGCCGGATTGTGACGGGGAGTGGGGCTTTCAGTGGGTCACAACACTGGACGCAGTGTTGGCCTGGTGGCTGGCGCGCAGTAGGATTAAGCGACCACAGCGCAGAGCAGGTACCATGCCCCCTTCCCACTTCACGACCCTCGAACTGCAGCGCTACAAGCGCCACCTTGTGTTGCGGGAGGTGGGCGGGGCCGGGCAGCAGCGCTTGAAAGCGGCGCGTGTGTTGGTGGTTGGTGCGGGCGGGCTCGGGGCGCCGCTGCTGATGTATCTGGCGGCGGCAGGCGTCGGCACCATCGGTGTCGTGGATGACGACGCGGTGTCGCTCTCAAACCTGCAGCGGCAGGTAGTGCACGATACGGGCAGTGTGGGCGTGGCGAAGGTGGTGAGTGCTGCGGCAACGCTTCAGCGTATCAATCCGCATGTGACGGTGGAGCCGCATGCGGTGCGGCTGACGGCTCAGAATGCGCTGGAGCTGATCGGGCGGTATGACATCGTCGCCGACGGGTCGGACAATTTTGCGACGCGGTATCTTGTTTCGGACGCCTGCTATCTGGCGCAGAAAACGCTGGTGTATGGCGCGGTCGGCCCGTTCGATGGCTATGTGTCGACGTTCAAGCCGCATCTGAAGCAGGCGGATGGCACGCCGCGTCCGAGCTATCGCTGCCTGTTTCCGGAAGCGCCGCCGGCGGGGCTCGTTGCCAATTGTTCGGAAGTGGGTGTGCTGGGCGCGATCGTTGGTGTGATTGGCACGTTGCAGGCGACGGAAGTTCTGAAAGAAATTCTGGAAATCGGCGACAGCTTGCTTGGCCGATTGCTGATGTATGATGGGCTGGCCGCGCGGTTCGATACAATCCAATATGCGTGGAACCCGGCCAACCCGCTCAATGGGACAAGACCGACGATAACAGATTTAAGCGGGCATGGGTGATGTGGCGCCGCATTGGCGGGTCACGCTGCTTTGGCCGCCGCGATAAACGCGCGGATGAGGGCTGCATCTTTCACGCCCGGCGCGCTTTCAACGCCCGACGACACGTCGACCGCGCTGCAGCCGGTCACGTCAATGGCGGTTGCGACGTTTTGGGGCGTGAGACCGCCAGCGAGCATGTAGGGAACGCGGTTGGCAATATCTTCAAGCACCGCCCAATCGAAGGCGAGGCCGTTGCCGCCGGGCAGTGTCGCGTCCTTGGGGGCTTTCGCGTCGAAGAGGATGAGGTCTGCGGCGGGCCGGTCGTAAGCGAGGGCGCGTTTGGCGTCGTCTTTGGAAGCGACGCCGATGGCCTTCATAATCGGCGTTTTCCAGCGGAATTTGACCTCGCGGCAGTGGGCCGGTGTTTCGGCGCCCTGCAGCTGCAAGACGTCGGGCTTCACTTGGGTGACGATGGCGTTGAGCAGCGCGTTGTCAGCATCCACTGTCAGCGCCACAATGCGCGCGCGGCCACGAGCCATGTCGGCAAGCGCTGATGCGTCCGCGAGGCTCACGTTGCGCGGGCTCTTGTTAAAGAACACCAGGCCCACGTAATCCGCGCCAGCGTCCAAGGTGGCGCGCATGATGTCGGTCGATGTGATGCCGCAGATTTTGACGTGTGTGGGCATTCCTGAGCGTCCAGCATGAACTTCGATGGCCGGCGAAAATTCGTAGGTTGGGTTAGGCGGCCCTTTGCCGCCGTAACCCAACACATCGTGTGCCGACGTTTCGGCATGTGCGCGAGAGCGGTGCAGAGGCGTTGGGTTGCGGCGCTGAAGAGCACCCAACCCAACCTACAACCTCTACGACTTCTGTGTTTTTGCTTTGTCCAACCCGGCAAATGTGCCGCCATCTTTGGCGAGTTTTTCGATGAGCGGAGCGATTTTCCAGCGTTCGCCGTATTTCTTCTCGTAGAACTTGATGCGCTCGGCGACTTTGTCGAGGCCCATGTTATCGGCTTGCCACATGGGGCCGCCGCGCCACGGCGAGGAAGCCGTAGCCGTTGAGATAGATCGTGTCGATGTCGCTTGAGCGGGCGGCGATGCCTTCTTCAAGCACCTCTGCGCCGGTGTTGACGAGGCGCAGCAAGGTGCGCTCGATCAGTTCTTCGGCGGGGATGCCGTTGCGCGGCTCGATGCCTTGCTTGGCGGCCTCGGCGCGGAACATGGCGGTGACGGCGGGGTCCTCGACGCGTTTGCGATCGGCGCCATATTTGTAATAGCCGGCGCCAGTTTTCTGGCCGAACTTGCCCGGCATCCGCGATGGCATCGGTGACGCGGTAAAGGCGTCGGCGCTCATCAGAGATGGCGTGCTCCTTGCGGATGCGCCAGCCGACGTCGATGCCGGCGAGATCCATGACGGCGAGCGGCCCCATGGCCCAGCCCCAGCCTTCAAGTGCCTTGTCGACGTCGACGACGTTGGCGCCTTCGAGCAGCATGGCCTGCACTTCTTCGCCGTAGCTCTCCAGCATGCGGTTGCCGATGAAGCCGAAGCAAACGCCTGAGACGACGCCGACCTTGTTGATGCGTTTCGACAGCGCCATGGCCGTGGCCAGCACGTCGTTGGCGGTGGCCTTGCCACGCACGATTTCGAGCAGGCGCATGATGTTGGCTGGCGAGAAGAAGTGCAAACCGAGCACATCCTGCGGGCGCTTGGTTGCGGCGGCGATTTCGTCGACATCGAGCGTGGACGTGTTGGACGCCAGGATGGCGCCCGGTTTGCAAATCGCGTCGAGCTTGCCGAACACGTCTTTCTTGACAGCCATGCTTTCGAACACGGCTTCGATGACAAGGTCGACGGTGGCGAAGGCGTTGATATCGAGCGACGGCGTCAGTGCATTGGCGACGGCTGCGCCTTGCTCGGCGGTCATGCGGCCGCGCTTGACGTTGGCTTCGATGGTTTCGCGGATGCGGGCGACTCCTTTGTCGAGCGGCTCTTGTTTCATTTCGACGATGGTGACGGGAATGCCCGCTTGTAGAAACGCCAACGTGATGCCCGTGCCCATGGTGCCGGCGCCAAGCACGCCGACACTTTTGATGTCGCGGATCTTTACGTCAGCGCCGATGCCAGGGATGTTGCCGGCCTGACGCTCGGCAAAGAATGCGTACTGCAGCGCCTTGGCATAGGGCGTGCCCATGGCTTCCATGATGAGTTCAAGCTCGCGCTTGTTGCCATCGGCGAAGTTCATCTTGGTGGCGGCCTCTACTGCGTCGATGCAGGCGCGAGCCGCGACCGGTCCGCTCGGATGGCGGGCCAGCGCGGCGCGGCGTTTGTCGAATACATCTGCTGCGACCTTACTCATGTCGATGGTCAGCGCCGACGTGCGGCGTGGGCCCGCGCCCTTGGCGACGAGATCGTTCGCAAACGCCACCGCGCCGGCGACCACGTCGCCGTCCACGGCCGCATCCACCAGACCGAGTGCCAGCGCCTTGCCTGCATCGATGGGCGCGCCGGTTGTGATCATGTCCAAGGCCGCGTCTACACCGATGATGCGCGGCAGCCGCTGCGTGCCGCCCGCGCCGGGGATGATGCCGATTTTCACCTCCGGCAGCCCGAATTGCTTCACCGCTTTGGCCGTCACGCGATAGTGGCAACCGAGCGGGATCTCGAACCCACCGCCGAGCGACAAGCCGTTAATGGCGGCTACGACAGGCTTGGGCGATGCTTCAATGGTGTTGATCACTTCGTACAGCGGTGGCCCGGTGCGGCCTTTGGCGAACTCGGTGATGTCGGCGCCGGCGGAGAAGGCTTTGCCGGTTCCAGTGAGAACGATGGCCTTCACACCCGCGTCGGCGTTGGCGGCAGCGAAGGCTTCCACGAGCCCCGCGCGCACGGGCTGGCTGAGCGCGTTGACCGGCGGGTTGTCGATGCGGATCACGGCCACATTGCCGTCATGCATCGCTGAGACAGGGCCGTAGGTTTGGGCACTCATGGTGGTCTCCTGATCGGGGGAAGCTGTGCTTTAGAATTGTCGGCGCGCCACGCTGCCGGGGACGGCGAAAGAGCAATTTGGACTGATCCCCTTGTGTGGGATATTGTTGCCGCTTACGTCAATGCGGTATGGACTACAAATTCGGCGAGCCGGGACGCCACTGGCCGCTCCTACTCCTGGGGAGAATGACGCATGCTGTTAGGCAAGATGATGAACCGGCCATTGTTGGTGTCCGGGCTGATTGATTTTGCCGCCGAGGTGTACGGAACGATCCCGATGGTATCGCAAACGGTGGAGGGCGGCATCCACCGCACCACCTATGCCGACAGCAAAAAGCGGATTGCCAAGCTGGCCAACGCTCTGATTGCCATGGGCATCAAGCCCGGTGACCGCGTCGCGACCTTGGCCTGGAACGGCTACCGGCACTTCGAGCTCTACTATGCGATCTCTGGTATCGGCGCGGTCTGCCACACCATCAATCCGCGGCTGTCACCGGAGCAGTTCATCTACATCGTCAATCATGCGGAAGATGTCGCGCTGTTCTTCGACACCTCATTTGCGCCGATCGTCGACAAGTTCAAAGCACATTGGAAGCCGGTCAAGCACTATGTGGCCATGACAGACGCGGCGCACATGCCGGACAGTGCCGGCACGCTCTGCTACGAAACACTGATTGCGCCAGCGTCCGATCAGATCGTGTGGCCGGAGTTCGCCGAAGATGCGGCGTCGGCGCTCTGCTACACATCGGGCACGACGGGTGATCCGAAGGGCGCGCTCTATTCGCACCGCTCGACGGTGTTGCACGCGCTCTATTCAGTCGCCTCGATCAATATCGCTTTCGGCGCCGGCCGCTCGATTTTGCCTGTTGTACCGCTGTTTCACGTCAACGCGTGGGGTCTGCCCTATTCGTCGGCGATCACCGGCACGTCGCTGATCTTCCCCGGCCCCAAGCTGGACGGCGCGAGTCTGTTCGACCTCATGGAGGCAGAGCATGCCGCCGGTTCCTGGGGCGTGCCCACGGTGTGGCTCGGATTGCTGGCCGAAATGAAAAAGCGCGGCCGTAAGCCCGTCGGCTTGAAGCATGTGCTGATCGGCGGGTCGGCGGCGCCGAAACCGATGATCGAGGTGTTCGAGAAGGACTATGGCGTCACCGTCATTCAAGGCTGGGGCATGACCGAGATGAGCCCGCTCGGCACCGTGGGCCATCTCTTGCCTGACGAGGAAAATCTGGATTTGCGGAACGCGTGGAGCTGAAGGCCAAGCAGGGCCGCCGCGTCTATGGCGTCGACCTCAAAATTGTCGACGAGGCGGGCACGCTGCTGCCGAAGGACGACGTGGCGGCGGGCGAACTGTTTGTGCGCGGTAATGCCATCGTGTCGGGTTACTTCAAAAACGAGGGTGCAAGCGTGCGTGCGCTCGACAAGGACGGATGGTTCGCCACCGGCGATGTGGCACGCATTGCGCCCAACGGCGTACTGACGATCGTGGATCGCACCAAGGATCTGGTGAAGTCGGGTGGCGAATGGATTTCATCCATCGACGTCGAGAACGCGGCGATGGCGCATCCGGGACTGGCGAACTGTGCCGTCATCGGCATTCCACATCCGAAGTGGACTGAGCGGCCGGTGCTGGTGGCGGTGCTGACGCCAGACAGCCGCGCAACCAAGGAGGAAATTCTGGCGCTGCTGGATACCAAACTGGCCAAGTGGCAGCTGCCGGACGACGTGATGTTTGTTGATGCCCTGCCGATCGGACCGACAGGCAAGGTGTCCAAGCGCGATCTGCGCGCCAAATATGCCGACTACAAGCTGCCGGATCTGGCGTGAGGGTCACACAAGCGTGACACCGGCGCCCCTGCTCGCTCTTGACGATGGGCAGGGGCGTTTCCATATCCCTACCAGTCGGCCGTCGAAACTGCGGGGCCGGGCGTCCGAGCCAATCAAGGGCGGACATGACTGCAAGTCGCTTCGCAGGAGGGCTTTGCCATGACACGTCCGCTGCTCTCGTCGCCGTTGCTGCTGGGCTTCGATGAAATTGAACGCCTGATCGATCGCGTCGGCAAAGCCGGCGGCGATGGGTATCCGCCCTACAACATCGAGCGCATTTTGGATGCCGGGCTTAACGCGACTAATGGCGAGCTGCAGCCCAAAGTCGAACTGTTGCGCATCACACTGGCGGTGGCGGGCTTCCTGCGCGACCAGGTCGAGATCACGCTGGAGGACAACCAGCTGATCGTCCGCGGGCGCCAGGAAGACGACAAGTCGCGCGACTACATCCACCGTGGCATTGCAGCGCGGCAGTTCAGTCGCACCTTCGTGCTGGCGGACGGGATCGAGGTAAAATCGGCTGATCTGGCCAACGGGCTGCTGGCGATCGATCTGGCGCGGCATGAACCAGAACGGGTCGTGCGCCGTATCGCTATAGGGACCGGACCGAACGCTTCGTCCCAAAATGTCGCATCCAGAACCGTTATTTCGCAAACAATTGCGAAACCACGCTGACAAATAAAATCCAAAAGCGTTCCGCCGGTAACATACAGTTAATCCGAATCGGCAGACACTCATTAGGCAAGCCGGCTTCATTCGGCCCCGCAAAGGTCGATACAAGTTGCCACGCTGACTGCCGACGTATCCCCCTTGGGTTTCAGGAGGAGCAGTATCATGGAAAAGACCACTGCCAAGCGCAGCCGCCGCGCATCGGCCGCCGTACCAGGTCCCGTGCTGAGCGGGCTCGACCTCGCGAAACTCGGGGATGGCAAAGTCGCCTACATCCGCATGATGTCCTCCGAAGAGGCGCAGCGTATGTTCCCGACCGTCAACGGCCTGCCGGACGACACCAGCATCTTCGCGCTGCACAGCGCAGACGGCACGCCCCTCGCGCTTACCGACAGCCGGCAAGCAGCCGTTGGACACGCGATGAGCGACCGGCTCGAAGTCGCCAGCATTCACTGAGGCGCAACCCTCGCCGCGAATTCAAACCCCGGATACGGAGCAACGCGCCGTGTCCGGGGTTTTGTGTTCGATGGTGGGGTGGTAATGAGCTGTATGTTGGGTTAGGGCGCAAAGGGCGCGTAACCCAACCCGAAGAAACATCTTCCGGCGAGGTAGCTAATCATGCGGGAGGCTAGATGCGGATGCGGCGCGATAACGCTCAAGATAAGTGACGTGCCTTCCGCCGTCGTTGCTTGCCATTGCGATGACTGTCAGCGTCGCACAGGGTCTCCGTTTGGTGTGGGTGCGTACTTCCCAGCCACCGAAGTTCATGTTTCTGGAACGGCCAAGGAATTTGCTCGCGGCACCGCCAGCGGAGCAGTGTTTCGTAGTTATTTTTGCCCGAATTGCGGATCGTCTGTTTACTGGAAGACCGACAAGCATCCCGCGTTGATCGGGGTGGCGGTCGGAGCAATTGGTGATCCCCATTTTCCTGGACCGGTCAGGTCTGTATGGGAACAGTTCAAGCACGATTGGGTTGAAATCAATGGCGCGACGCAACATTTTCCGCGCGGAAGAGAGTCGTGAACTGAGCAGTAAGGCGCAGCATCCCGCTTCGCGACCTGTTGCGCTTCATGTATTCACGGCCATCACCACTTTTGCTTTACGGCACCGCAGTCGACCCACGGGCGGAGCGTGTGCTGCTTGGTCCAAAGTCGATGTGCCTATACGCGGCATGAGTGGATGCCGCCACCCCCACCCACTCAATGCTGGCTATTCAAAATCCGGTACACGCCAACGCGTGACGTCAGCATGCACAGCGCCGCGATGACGATGACGACGCCGCCGAGCCAGGCGTAGCCGGGCCAATCGAGGGCGCCGGTGCCGACGAGGTGCTGGAGTTCGGCGAGTGAGGCCGAGCCGCCGCCGAGCAACTCCATCGCAAAAGGCATGCCGAAGAATGCCAGCGCCGCGAGGCCTGCGCCGAAGACACCAGCGCGGATGCCGAGCCACAGAAAGTGCTTCTGAAACTGCCGCGCGATAAACTTGTCGGTGGCGCCGACGAAGTGCAGCACTTCGACGATCTCGCGGTTCGACGCCAACGCGCTGCGGGTGGCGGAAACGATAATGGCCATGGTGGCGATGCCGACGAGGGCGAGAATGGCGAGGCCACCGACGGCGAACGAGCGAGTGACGGTGCGGATCTGTTGCTGCCAGTGACGATGATCGTCCAGCGCAGTGCCTTTGAACTGGGTCGTGAGGCCTTTGCGCAGGGCGGCAAAGTCCGGCGGATTGAAGCGGTCGACTTCGACCGAGATCATGCGCGGCACGGGCAGGCTTTTGAGGCCGTCGGTGGAGCCGATCCAGGGCTCGAGCAGGCTTGCGGAGGCTTCCAGCGAGAGCGGCTTGGCGGCAACGACGCCAGGCTGTTTGCCGAGAAAGGCGACGACGTCGCGCAGCTGGCGCTCGATGTCGACTTTGTCGCGTGCTTCAACTTGGACGGTAATCTCGCTGGCGATGTCGCGAAGCCAGGCAGAGGCCGACTGGTTCATGAGATAGACGGCGCCGGTCGTCAGGCAGGCGAGGAAGCACATGATGGCGACAACAAGCGTCAGCGAGCGGCCGGTGACCGAGCCAGCTGGCACGATGGGCGCGTGCGCCATCTCGCGATTGGAGCGGCGCGAGCGGGTGGGCGCGTGCAGGCTCGTATCGGGTGCTTCCAGGCGCGGCGCGGCTTCGGCCTGCAGCGTGCCGTATCCGGTTTCAGGGCCGGGCTCGAGGGCATCGTCGAGTTCGTGCGGGTTTTGCGGGAGACGCCCATGGGATGCCTGTGCGACGGGCCGTGGCTGCAGCGGGCTGGGCCGGAATTCGAAGGTGGCGGGGCCAGTGCGCGGGTCGGCGTCGTCGTAGGCCGGTTGGATGGCCGGTTGCATTCCTGGGCGGCCGGTTTGGACGCGCTGATAACTCGCGAGGACTGGTTGCGGTTGGCGGGCCTCATCGGCGGTTGGATCACCGTATCGGCCAGTGCGCGGATCTTCGGCGGCGGCCCAACCGTCGGCAGGATGCGGTTCGCGGGCTGCTGGAACCGCATAGCGGCGGTCGGCGCGGGTCTCGGGAGCCGGCACTTGCGGGATTGCGGGGCGGACTGGCCGCTGACCGCCGCCGCGATCATCAGCCGAGCTTGACATGACCCTGCTCCAGTTCGAGCCGCGGAGCTTTGAATTGACGCATCAGCTGATGATCGTGCGTCGCAATGACGACCGACGTGCCGAGCCGGTTGAGCTCAATGAACAGGCGCAAAAGGCGGCGCGCCATCTGCGGGTCGACGTTACCAGTCGGCTCATCGGCGAGCAGCAGCTCCGGCTTGGCAATCACGGCGCGCGCAATCGCAGCACGCTGCTTCTCACCACCCGAGAGCACCGACGGGAACGCATGCATGCGATCACCCAGGCCAACCCATTGCAGCAGGTCAGTCACGTCCTCTTTGTAATGCCCCATCTTTTTGCCGACGACGCGCAATGGCAGGGCCACGTTTTCCCACGTCGTCAAATGATCGAGTAGTCGGAAATCTTGAAACACGATGCCGATGCGGCGGCGCAATTGGGCGCGGGCCGCTGGCGTCACGCGCGTCACGTCCTGGTCGAACATCCGGATAGAGCCGCGCGTCGGATGCAGCGACATGAACAGCATGCGCAGCAGCGATGTTTTACCGGCACCAGACGGCCCGGTGAGAAAGTGAAAGGAACCCGGGCGCAGATGGACGTTCACGTCGCGCAGAATTTCGCCACCGCTTTCGTACTTCAGACCGATGTGCTGGAGCTTGATCACGCCTTTTGTGCCCGATCGAAAAACGGACTTCTGAATGGTGGCCATTGCCGCCCGAATCGGCAGCCTGGGCCGTTACTTGCCCGCGTTGCCGCGTCGACGCAATTGGCCCCAGCAATCGGCCCGGAATGTGGCGAGTGTGGGGGCTTCCGGGAGAGGACCGGCGGTGGATCGCTTGCAATTCGGACTAGGGTTCGCCGCCGGGACGCGCTAATGCTGGCGTAAAGGGCCGTTTGGACGATCTTTGTCAGGACACAGCGCCAGGATCCACGCATGACCGAGCCGACGATGCCACGCAAAGATGCCATCGAGACAATTTTCAGCCCCGGACAGATCGCTGAGCGGGTCACCGCACTGGCGCGGGAAATCGCCGCCAGAAATCTTGAGAACCTGCTGGTCGTCGCGGTGCTCAAAGGGAGCTTTGTATTCGCCGCCGATCTGATCCGCGCGATGCACGCCACAGGGATGGCGCCGGAGGTCGAGTTCATGACGCTGTCGAGCTACCGCAAGGGTCAGATTTCGAGCGGGCAGGTGTCCATTGCGCGTGATCTGGAAGGCGACGTCGAGGGCCGGAACGTTTTGCTGGTGGACGACATTCTGGAGTCCGGACGGACGTTGGCTTTTGCCAAGGACTTGCTGGCCGCGCGCGGCGCCGCATCAGTGCTCACCTGTGTGTTGCTCGACAAACCGGTCAAGCGGGCGGTGACGATAACAGCTGATTTCAAGGCGTTCGACTGCCCGAATGTGTTTGTGGTTGGGTACGGGATGGATGCGGGACACCGGTTCCGCGAGTTACCGTTCGTGGGGCGGTTGGTGCGGCCGGCCTGAGCGGCCAGCACAGGTCAATGTCGTCACTGCTACGGGAGGTCGGATATGGCGCGTGTGCTGCTGGCTGAGGACGAGGCGCCGGTGCGCGAGATGGTCAAGCATGCCTTGGCCGGCGACGGGCATACAGTGACGACGGCCCAGGATGGCCAGGAGGCGCTCGACATTATTGGCGCGCCGGGCGCGATCTTCGACGTCATGCTGACGGACATCCAGATGCCGAGCCTGGATGGGCTGACATTGGCGAGCAAGGCCGCCGTGCTGATGCCGAAGCTCAAAATCCTGCTGATGTCGGCCTATATCGACCAGATGACGGTGCCGGACGCTCTCAAGGGGCACGTGGTGCAGGTGCTATCGAAGCCATTGGCGCTTGAAAAAGCGCGGGCAGCGGTGAAAGCCGCTGTTGCGTAGCCGCAAGCACACACCTGATTAGCCGGCGAACGGCTGTTGTTTTTAAACAACTTTCGGTCGTGGCCGCGACGGCCGATACGGGCGTTTGGCTTGCTGCGGCCATAGTCGCATGCGAAAAGCCAAGCGAAATTAATCTGCGCGCCGATTCGGGGGCGCGGCAGCCGGAGAAAGAGCACAATGGCGGGACTTCTGCGAGCCGTTCGGCGTTCGACATCGCGGTGGTCGGTTGCGGCTTTCGGCTTGGCGGCGATGACGGCAGGCGGCACTCGCGTTGAGGCGGCGCCGCGCGCGGTGTGCCAAAATCCAGCCTCCGCACTCGGCGTCTCGCGTGTTGTCGAGGTGGATACCGCGAGCGGTCCGAGGTTTGGACACCAGCAATACAAGGACCTCGACTTCCTCGCGAAGGGCGAGGTCGTGCTGACGTTCGATGACGGCCCACTCAGGCCCTACACGCAGCCGATCGTGGATGCGCTGGAAGCGCAGTGCACCAAAGCAACGTTTTTTATGGTCGGCTCGCAGGCGATCGCCGATCCCGACATGGTGCGGCAGATCATCCGCAAGGGACATACGGTCGGCACGCATACCTGGAGCCACGCGAACCTGCGCAAGGCAACACCCCTCAAGGCGCGGCAAGAGATTGAGCTGGGGTTCAGCGCCGTTGCGGCGGCGGCCGGACAGCCGATTTCGCCATTCTTTCGATTTCCGTTCTTGGCCGATACCAAGGCGATGGTGGGTTATGCCCAGACGCGCCAGATGGGCGTCTTCTCGATCGAAGTGGATAGCCTCGACTACAAGTCAAAGAGCGCGGCGGCGGTGCATCAGGAAATCCTCAGCCAGCTTGCTGCCGAGGGCAAGGGTATTATCCTCTTCCATGACATCCAGCCGGCGACCGCGCAGGCGCTGCCAGGGCTGCTGGAAGCGCTGAAGGCCAAGGGTTATAAAGTGGTGCACCTGAAGCCCAAGGCGATGGTGGCGACGCTGCCGGAGTTCGACGCGATGGCGCGGGATGCGAATGCACGCAAGCAGATGGCTGCGGCGTCGCAACCGCTGGCGCCGCGTGCGGTGACTTGGGGCAGTGCCAGCCCGACAGCGATTGGCCGGCCGGCGCCGCCTGTTGGTGCAACAGGCATTCCGGGCGGTGCGGCTGCCGGTGGGGCTTATCCACCGGGCGGATATGCACAGCGGCCGGCAGGTCTGCCCGGGCCGTATCCAGCGCCATATCCGCCACAACCGGCGGGTCCGGGTCTGGCGGCATTGCCGTTGCCGCCACTTGGTGCGGGGACTGCCGGCGGCATCGGCGATCCGGCACTGCAGCCGTTTCCGAAGGTTGCCCGTCAGCGGCCGACGCAAAGCGAAGACTGGCGTGACAAGATTTTCAGCCGCTAGAGATTGGCGCTGAGCGTTGGGGCGTTAACCGTTCGGGATGTAAGACGGATTGTTCGCACGGCTGATTTTGGGGCATCGACCGGACACCATGTTCAGCCATTTGATCAGACGGCCGCTAGCGGCACGCGCGCACAAGCCGCAAAAGTTGTTCCGCATTGCTCGCCTGGCCTCGGTATTTGCGCTGAGCCTCCTGTTTACCGGATCGGCAGCGCAAGCAGCCTGTGCGAACATCGGCTCCCACCCCTCACGGCTGGGTGTCGTGCGCGTCGTGGAAATCGACACATCGAGCGGTCCCATGCTCGGCACGATGACCAAACTCCCACGTGAGCCACAATTCCTGCAGCCGGGCGAAGTGGTGCTGACTTTTGACGATGGCCCGATGCCGTGGATCACCAGGGCAATACTGACGACGCTGGAACAACACTGCACGCGTGCAACGTTCTTCAGCGTGGGCAAGATGGCGGTCGCCTATCCGAACGTGCTGCGCGAAGTGATGGAGCGCGGCCACACGATTGGCACGCACACGTGGTCGCATCCGCTCAATCTGAAGCGGCTGAGCGCAGATGCGGCAGTGGCTGAGATGGAGCGGGGCTTTGCAGCCGTTGCTGCCGCGGCGGGACAGCCGATTGCCCCGTTCTTCCGGTTCCCAGGATTGAGCGACTCGCCAGCGATGGTCGAGCATCTGAAGCGGCGGCAGGTCGCGTCGGTGACGGTGGATGTTGTTTCCAACGATAGTTTCATCAACGATCCGGGGCGGCTGGTGCGCGAGACTTTGGCGAAGATCGACGCCAACAAGGGCGGCATCGTTCTGTTCCACGATATCAAAGCGGTGACGGCCAAGGCGTTGCCGGAGATCCTGCGGGCGCTGGCCGACCGGGGCTACAAGGTTGTTCATATGGTGCCCAAGAAGGCCCTGGCGCCGAAGCACGAGCTGGTCGCGCAATTCGAGCCGCAGGTGACTAAACTTGTCGGCGACAAATCGCGGACCAAGCCTGCGCTTGTTCCCTTCTTCGGCACAACAGGACCGGAACGCGCACCCAGTGTTGTCACCGCCGAGCCGATGACCGCCCGGGAGGCGGCGCGGGAGGACACCAAGCTCGAAGAGATGCCGGTTGCGGAGGCAAGCGGCGGCAAGGCGCGGGTGTGGGTTCAGCCCTCCACCGCCTGGACGACGAGCATCCGTCGCACATTCGTGGATTGACGAGACGTTGATTACCACTGCCGCAGCATGAAGCAGTTCTGCTGCAGCGTTGCAGGCGCGTTAACGCTTTATCAACCTTACCGAATTATGATTTTCTTGTATCTGGTTCGCCGGATCCCCGAGTGGCTCCCTGCCATTCGTTTGACGCCTACCTGTCAACTCTTGAGCCGCCGATTGGCGGCTCTTTTTTTGCGGTGCGCCTGCGCCCTCACACCATGAACCAATCAAGTTGCACGCATCTTGCGTTACCGGCCGGAAGAGAGGCATGATCTGGCAAAGCGAGGTCATCAAAGCATCTCATTTTGGCACGATCTCATTAACCGTACCGTGTCATGGTCACAGTGCGGAATACCGTTCTTCAGCGTCAGTAGTGTTGGGTCAGTTCGTCATGAGTGAGATGGAAATGTCGGCCGGCTCGGCCAGAATCGCTCCGGCTTCGGCGGAGATGATTTCATTCGGATCGCGCTTTGCGGCGTCCGACCAATTTGATGCCATCTACAAGGAAGGCATGGCGCTTGTGGAGCGCACGGCGTCTTACCTTGATGGACCGGGCCGCAAAGAGGCCAAGGCGTTGAAAGCGCCGATGACGCTGACCTATGCGACCGAAAGCATGCGGCTCACCACGCGGCTTTTGGAACTGGCTTCGTGGCTGATGCTGCACCGCGCCGTCAAAGACGGCGAGATCGACCAGCAACAGGCCGCGCTCCGGCGCCAGCGCGTGAAGCTGACGCCCATCGGCCGATCGGAGCATGTGAAGGGGTTTGAAGACCTGCCCGGCGGGCTTCGCGATCTTGTCAGCCAGAGTTTCTCGCTGAACGACCGCATCACGCGGCTTGATCATGCCATCACGGCAAGTGTTGAACCGCCCAAGCCGGCCGAAAACGTGGTCGTTGCGCAGTTCGCGCAGTTGGAAGCGGCGTTCGGTAGTTTGCGCCGCGCAGGCTGATCGGCGCAGGCTGCAGTGCGCAAGAGCCGTTTCAGGCGTATTGCGCCGGAGCCCGACGCGTTACTCGCCCCATAAACATCTCGGCTTGCGAACCGGCGCAGTACGGACGTTGAAACGCGCTAGTGCGCCCTACCGGCCCTGCAGCCTCAATAGGCACCGGCGACCTGCCCGACGCTGTCTTTGTTATAGAGATCGCGGCGGAACTGGATGACGCCGTCTTCGGTGGCCCAGGCGGTGATGTAGGCAAAATAGAGCGGCACCGGCTTTTTCAAACTCACGTCCAAGCGCTCGCCGGATTTCTTCATCTGCAGAATGCGCTCGTGGCTCCAGCCGCCTTGGTCGGCCATCAGCCATGCGGCCAGCTGATCGATACCCGACACGCGCACGCAGCCGGAACTGGCGGCGCGGAAGTTACGGCCGAACAATGTGTCCGACGGCGTCGAGTGCATGTAGACGGAATGGCTGTTGTCGAAGTTGATCTTCACAAAGCCGAGCGGATTTTCGGGGCCGGGTTTCTGGCTGAAGGTGTAGGCCGTGGCGGTTGATGCCGACCACTTGATCTTGGAGCTATCGACCTTGCGGCCCGAGGCATCGAGCGCGTCGATACCATATTTTGCGAGTACGTCTTCGCCCTTGGCGGCCATGGCGGCGCCCTTGGGCACGAGGTCTTGAGACAGCACCGTCGGTGGCAGATGCCAGACCGGATTGAAATTCAGCTGATGAATGGATGACCGCAGGATCGGTGTTTGCCGATCGGTCTTGCCCACAACGCCGGCGTGGCGCGAAACAACCTGATCGCCGTCCACGGCTTCAATCTGGGCGGCAGGAATGTTGACGACGACGTATTTCTTCGGCGCCGTGCGGGCGAGTTCAGTGAGGCGCTGGAGGTTGACCTTGAGCTGGCGCAGACGGACCGCTGCCGGCACGTTCAAGGCGGCGATGGTCCGCTTGTCGACGACGCCGGTGGGGCTCAAGCCGTTGGAGGCCTGGAAGCGTTTGACGGCTTTCTCGAGCCCGTAGTCGAAGTTGCTGGATACGTCGCTGTCGGTGTCGCGGAGATCGCCGGAAAGCGCGAGCCGCTGTTTGAGGGTTGCGACGTCCTTGGAAAAAAGTCCGATGCTCATTTGTATTTCAGCGACGGCGGGGAAGCCGCCATTGGCGACGACGTCGTCGTAGCGCTTGATGGCGGACGCCATGGCCGCAAGGTTCTGCTTGGAGAGCGTCGGGAACCCCTTGGGCGGGCTCGCCTCCCACTCCCGGACGAAATTCTGGTCGATCGCGGGACGGTAGGTCGGCGGCGCCTCCTGGCCGAAGCCAACCCAGGTGGACTGCGCCAGCGCAGACGTGGCACAGCCGGCACTCATAATAGCCATCGCAAGTGCTGCGGCGCAGTGCGTCTGAATGGCAGCTGGTTTCGGCGCAGCTGGTTTAGGCATGGGGGCTCGCTCTTTTCGTTGCCGCCGGTGGCCGGCGTTTGGCACCACGAACAAGGGCGCGGTACTGTGATTCGCATGAACAAATCGTCAAGACTACAGCGTTGACAAGGTCCGCTGGCTGGCTGATGTGGATGAGCCACAGTGAGCGGAGGTAGGGTGGAAGCGGGCGCCCTTTGCGCCCGTCTTCCGCCAACCCACGAACGGACTGAGCACGCTGCGTCGAATGACGGCGCTGAAGCGCACCTCTTCTGTCCTACAGATCGCGCTCGTTTTGACTGGCCCACGTCACCCCTTACCATCGGTGAAAAAGCTGGCAACCTTGGAGAAGAAGCCATCTGAGGCGGGCGAGGTTTCTTTGTTGCTCTCGCGCTCGAACTCGGAGAGCAGTTCGCGCTGGCGGGCGCTGAGGTTTTTGGGTGTTTCGACTTCAACCTGGATGTACATGTCGCCGACCGTGCGAGAGCGGAGCACCGGCATGCCTTTGGCTTTCAGGCGGAACTGCTTGCCGCTCTCGCAACCCTCAGGGATTTTGACGCGCGTCTTGGCGCCATCGATGGTAGGCACGTCGAGCTGGCCGCCAAGCGCCGCCGTGGTCATTGCGATGGGCACGCGGCAGAAGATGTCGGCGCCATCACGCTGGAAAAAATCGTGCGGCGCGATGGACAGGAACACGTAAAGATCGCCGGGTGGGCCGCCGCGCGAGCCTTCATCGCCCTGGCTGGCGAGGCGGATGCGCGTGCCGTCTTCGACGCCGGCCGGAATGGGCGTTTCCAGCGTGCGCTCTTTGCTGATGCGGCCTGCGCCACCGCAGGACGGACACGGATCTTTGATGGTTTCGCCGCGGCCCTGACAGGCCGGGCAAGTGCGTTCGATAGTAAAGAAGCCCTGGCTGGCGCGGACTTTGCCGGCGCCTGCGCAGGTGGTGCAGGGCGTAGGCTGGGTGCCGGTCTTGGCGCCGGAACCGCTGCACGGCTCGCACCCGACGCTGACGGGGACGCGGATCTGGGCGGTTTTGCCAGAGAAGGCTTCGGGCAGTGTGATTTCGACGTTGCACCGTGTGTCGGCGCCGCGCTCGCGGCCGCCTGCGCGCCGCCCGCCGCCGCGGCGGCCACCCATGAACTCGCCGAACAGGTCATCGAAAATGTCGGACATGGACGACGCGAAGTCGGGACCGAAGCCGCCTTGCGCACCGCCGCGTCCGCCTTCGAAGGCGGCGTGGCCGAACTGGTCGTAAGCGCCGCGCTTCTGGGGGTCGCGGAGGACTTCATAGGCTTCGGCGGCTTCTTTGAATTTGGCTTCCGCGGATTTGTCATCCGGGTTCTTGTCGGGGTGATGCTCCTTGGCGAGCTTGCGGAACGCCGACTTGAGGTCGTTCTCGTTGGCGGTGCGAGCGACGCCAAGGACTTCGTAATAGTCGCGCTTGTTGGCCATCGTCGTTACAGGCCTTTCACTAGTTTAGCTTGAAGCCGCACAGGGCTCGCGGATGCCCCGGCGTCGGCCGCACAGTCAGCAACGAAACGCGCGTACTCGCCCAGCAATCGCACGCTGTCAGCGCGCATCCAGGCTTGGTAGCGGCCAGCACCATCGAGTTTGTTGACCGCGAAGCCGACGATGATGCGCAAATTGGTGAGCGCGACATCGCAACCACAGGCGTCCTGGCCAGACTTGCGCGCGGCCTCGATTGCGGACGCCTGAGTGCCAAGTTCGTCGTAGAGTTTAGTCAGAGCCGGCAGGGCTTTGGCACCGAACGCATCGGCCGCACGGTGATCAAAAGCAACCGTCAGTGGCAGGAGACGGGCAGAGCGCTGCGGTATGGTCTCGGCATACGCCATGGTCGCCGCCATCATTGCAGCAACCGCAGCAACGACGGAAGCGGCCGCTGGTGACGACCGCTTCCAGATTGCCGGTGTTGCCGGGGCGCTTAGCAAGGCATGCCCTCAGCCGTGCTTCTTCTTGTCGTCCTTGACGTCTTCGTATTCGGCGTCGACGACGTTTTCGCCAGCCTTCTTGGCGTCGGCTTTCGCCGCAGCTTGTGCTGCCGGATCGTCAGCGCCCGGCTGGTTGGCGTACATGGCCTCGCCAATTTTCATTGACGCTTGCGCCAAGGCGTTGGTCTTTTCCTTGATGGCCTCGGCATCTTCGCCGGTGGTGGCTTCACGCAGCGCCTTGATGGCCGCTTCAATAGCGGTCTTGTCGGCGGCAGCGACTTTGTCACCAAGGTCCTTGATGGTCTTCTCGGTCGAGTGGATGAAGGCTTCGGCCTGGTTGCGGCTTTCGACGAGTTCCTTCTTTTTCTTGTCTTCGTCTTTGAAGCGCTCGGCCTCTTCGGTCATCTTGTTGATGTCGGCTTCCGTCAGGCCGCCTGAGGCCTGGATGCGGATCGACTGTTCTTTGTTGGTTGCCTTGTCCTTGGCGCCGACGTTGACGATACCGTTGGCGTCGATGTCGAACGTGACTTCGATCTGCGGCACGCCGCGGGGCGCTGGCGGAATGCCTTCCAGGTTGAATTGGCCGAGCATCTTGTTGTCCTGCGCCATTTCGCGTTCGCCTTGGAACACGCGGATGGTGACGGCGTTCTGGCCATCTTCGGCGGTTGAGAACGTCTGGTTCTTTTTGGTCGGGATGGTCGTGTTGCGATCGATGAGGCGCGTGAAAACGCCGCCCAAGGTTTCGATGCCGAGCGAAAGTGGTGTCACGTCGAGCAGCAGCACGTCCTTCACGTCGCCCTTGAGCACGCCAGCTTGAATGGCAGCGCCGACGGCGACGACTTCATCGGGGTTGACGCCCTGATGGGGCTCCTTGCCGAACAACTCGCGGACGAGTTTCTGAACCTTCGGCATGCGCGTCATGCCGCCGACGAGCACGACTTCGTCGATCTCAGCCGCCTTGAGGTTGGCATCCTTGAGCGCTTGTTGGCACGGCCCCTTGGTCTTTTCGATCAGATCGTCGACCAGGCTTTCGAGCTTGGAGCGCGACAGATCGCCGCGTCAGATGCAGCGGCGACTGCGTCTGCATGTTCATGGAAATGAAGGGCAGGTTGATCTCAGTCTCCTGGGCGGAGGACAGTTCGATCTTGGCCTTTTCGGCGGCTTCCTTCAGACGCTGGAGCGCGAGTTTGTCGCCGCGCAGATCGATGCCGTACTCCTTCTTGAACTCGGTCGCGAGATACTCGACGAGGCGCATGTCGAAGTCTTCGCCACCGAGGAAGGTGTCGCCGTTGGTCGATTTGACCTCGAAGACGCCGTCGCCGATTTCGAGAATGGACACGTCGAAGGTGCCGCCGCCGAGGTCGTAGACGGCGATGGTCTTGGCGCTGCCTTTCTTGTCGAGGCCGTAAGCGAGGGCCGCCGCGGTCGGCTCGTTGATGATGCGCAGCACTTCAAGGCCGGCGATGCGGCCAGCGTCTTTGGTGGCTTGACGTTGGGCGTCGTTGAAATAGGCGGGGACGGTGATGACAGCTTGAGTAATGGTTTCCCCAAGCTTGGCTTCCGCGGTTTCCTTCATCTTCTGAAGGATGGCAGCGGAGATCTCAGCAGGCGAATATTGCTTGCCGTGGGCCTCGACCCAGGCGTCTCCATTAGGGCCTTTGACGATCTTGTAGGGGACCAGCTTCTTATCTTTTTCCACCATCGGATCGTCATAGCGGCGGCCGATCAGGCGCTTGATGGCGAACAGGGTGTTGGTTGGGTTGGTGACGCCCTGGCGCTTGGCGGGCAAGCCCATCAGGCGTTCGCCTTCGGTGAAGGCGACGATGGAGGGAGTGGTGTTGGCGCCCTCGGCGTTTTCCAACACTTTGGGCTTGGCGCCGTCCATGACGGCCACGCAGCTGTTGGTGGTGCCGAGATCGATCCCGATTACTTTTGCCATGGCCGTCAATCCTTCTGTCTGTGGCCGACCGCCGGGACCCGTTCATGCCCGTGGTGCCCACAATTGGGAACCCCACTCAAGGCATGCTGGCCGGCATCCTAGTCTTATTCCCCCGCAGACCCACGGATCACGCGGGCCGGAGCAGCAGTCGCCGTCGCTTCACTCTGGAGGGGGATATAGGTGGGCTATCCAGGCTCGGCAATGGCCGTGGGAGCCTGGGTGTGGCAGAAATTCACGGAGTTGACAGGCTTTTGGGGCGCGACAGTTTGCCAAGGCCGAGGATAAGGCTGCGGTTAAGGCCGGGGCTATATCGGACAGAGCGCGGCCCATTGTGAGGGCTAGCCAAGGGCAGGACATGGCATCGAACCAGCGCAAGCCTATGACATTCCGGCATTTACCAAATGCACTGGACCCCGCCGCGCAGGTGGCGCTGCGCGACGCGATCGACGCGGTGCTGCAGGCGGCGCCGCCATTTCAACCGGCCATGCCACGGACGGGCAAGCCGTTTTCGGTGCGAATGAGTAACTGCGGGTCGCTAGGCTGGGTCTCCGACAAACTGGGTGGCTACCGGTATCAGGCGACCCATCCGGTGACCGGGCGGCCATGGCCGGCGATGCCCGAACAGTTGCTGGCGCTCTGGCGCGACGTGGCTCGGTGTTCGGCGCCGCCCGAGGCGTGTCTGATCAATCTCTACGACGGCGCGGCCAAGATGGGTTCCCACCAGGACCGCGACGAGAGTGACTTTACAGCGCCGGTGCTGTCGGTGTCGCTGGGGGACGATGCGGTGTTTCACGTCGGCGGGTTGGCGCGGACTGATCCCAAAGTGCGGGTGACGCTGCGCTCGGGCGATGTGCTGGTTCTTGAAGGCGAAAGCCGGCTGGCGTTTCACGGCATCGACCGGGTGCTGGCAGACACGTCGCTGCTGCTGCCGCAGGGCGGGCGGATCAATCTGACGATGCGGCGGGTGAGCACGGTGGGGTGATGGAGCAGCACGGCTTAGATGGCTGCATGTTGCCGATTGTGCTGCTGCCCGGCATGCATGGCACTGGAGAGCTGCTGGCGGACCTTGTCGGCCAACTCGAGCAACGGCGCTCGGTGCATGTGATCACCTATCCGGAGCAAGAGGCGCTTGGCTATGCGGCGCTGATCCCGCTGGTTCGTCAGCGATTGCCAGACGGACCGTGTGTGATCCTCGGCGAGTTGTTTTCTGGTCCGATTGCGATCGCACTTGCGGCGACGCTGCCGCAGGTGGCGGGCCTCATCCTGGCGGTCAGTTTCGCTCGGCGGCCGGTCGTCGCGGCGGTGGCGCCGTATGCACGGCTATTTGATCCACGGTGGCTGCCGCGTAGTGTCATCAACGCTGCGCTGTTTGGGTCGACCGGCACTCTGGATCAGCGAACGCAGCTTCACCGCATCCTGGCGCGGCTCGGCCGGCGCGCTTTGCAAGCGCGGGGCGTTGACGCGGCGCGCGTCGACACGCTGGCAGAACTTGCAGCGGTCAAGTGCCCGATCCTTTATCTGCAAGGCCTTCGCGACCGCCTTATTCCGCGTCGCTGCCTGGATGAGATTGTCCGGGTGCGGCCGGGCGCAAAAATTGCGCAGGTCGATGCGGCCCATATGCTGCTTTGCACGCATGCCGTTGAGGCGGCGGCGTTGATTGATCGCTTTTGCGATGCTGTTGGCGATGCGCGCGTGCGGTAAGCCATGCGTTGGCCATGATCGGGGCGCACGTTTTTTGGGCCGGGCTAACCAAAACTGGAGGATGACATGCGTCGCACAGTCATGTTTGGAATTGCTGCTGCTGCTCTCACCGTATCGAGTGCGGCGTTTGCACAAGCTCAGTTCGGCACTGCGGCCGAAGCCAAGGCCATGCTCGACAAGGCGGTGGCTGCGGTGAAAGCCGACAAGGCCAAAGCGCTGGCCTCCTTCGTAGGCGGCACCGGCGGCTTCAAGGATCGCGATCTCTACCCGTTCTGCTTCAACATGGGCGATGGCGTCACCGTGGCGGCACCCGCTTCGGTGATGGGCAAGGACGTGCGCACCATCAAGGACCCAACCGGCAAGACATTCGGCGAGGATCTGTTCAAGGGCGCGCAAGAAGGCAAGGTCACCGAGGTGTCTTACATGTTCCCGCGTCCGGGCCAGACTGAGCCGTCTGCCAAAATCAGCTTCGTCACCAAGGTCGGCGATCTTGGCTGCGGGGTTGGGTATTACAAGTAAGGCTGGGATACGGTCAGAGCCGAACTTCGACCGCCGCGCGCAGTAAGGCGCGGCGGATGCACGTGTTTTGCCCACTTGCACGCATTTCATTCCACGCAGATTTCTGGCAAGTTGCCGATGTTATGACGATCACCCTCGACAAAGCCAAAGACGATCTCCCCGCTCTCATCGAACGCGCGCTGGCGGGTGAGGAGATTGTTATTGAAATGGCCGACAAGCGCGTTCGGCTGGCACCTGAGCCGACGGGGCCCGCCTTCGACGCGGAAACCGCGAAACGGCGCGGTTATGGTTCCATGAAAGGGCAATTCGAGGTGCCCGATTCCTTCTTTGACCCACTTCCGGAGGAGGAACTCAAGCTCTGGGAGGGGCGGAGCGACACGTGAAGGTCCTGCTCGATACGCACGCCGTATTGTTGTGGGTACTCGGCAATCCGCGTCTTTCGAAAGCCGCGTCAGAAATCCTCAGTCATCGCGACACGGCGGTCGTCGTCAGCGCCATTTCCGGCCATGAGATTGCGACCAAACACCGGTTGGGCAAACTTCCTGTGCCGGCACGTTTGGCCGAGAGCCTCGACGACATTGTTGTCGAAAACGGGTGGCAATCGCTGCCGCTTACAATGGCCCATGCGCAATTGGCTGGCCGTTTGCACGGCGCCCACCGAGACCCCTTCGACCGCATGCTGGCGGCACAGGCACTGATCGAGGATGTGGCGCTGGTGACGAACGATCCGGCGTTTCAGGCGTTCGGGGTGAAGCTGGTTTGGTAGACCGCTCGCGTTTGGCCTCACCGCGCCGCGCGGAATTTCCGGATGATGAGGTAGATGAACCAGAGGAAAGAGGCAAATAGTGTCAACCCAATAAACGCTCCCAAAGAGCTATCATCGGAGCCGGTTTTCGGGGCACCACTTTCTTGAGCTTTTTCAAGCGCCATTCCGATGGGTGCCGGAAGCAAGAACGCGAGCACTGCAACAGGCAGCGCCATGATCGTCGCAGCAACGAAGTTCCGGCTTGCGAGAAATCCCGAAAACCTTTTCCAGGCCACAAATTGCAGCAGCGCCAAAATGGCAGTTAGGATCGATGCGGCGGCGACGCTGCGGCCAAGACTGCTGCCGCCTTCCACGAACGCGGCAGCGCCCCCAAGCAATCCAAAACCGACAATCACCAACCCAATCGTATACGTCAAAGCCGCTCCCAGCGACGCCCAGGTTCCCTGGCTCGAGAGCTGGAACTTGGGCATTTGGAAGGTCAGGCCGGAAAAGAACGCGCGCCAGTTGCTCATGGTGAGTGAGCGGACGATGGGGCTCACACCTTGTGTGGCGCCGGGGCTGGCGGAGAGTTCTTTCAAGCGCGCCAAGGCGGCTTGCCGTTGTGCTGCCGGCGGATTGTTGCCGAGATAGGCGATGAGGAGATCGACGCCAGCGGTGGTCTTGAGATGCTCCCAGTCCGCGATGCTGTTTTCGGCATCGCGCCCCATCACCGGCTTGACGCCGAGCTTGTCGATAGCGCGCACGATGTGATCGCGATTGGTCACATCGTCGGTGTGCTGGCCCTGAAAGCCAAAGGGAATTTCGAGAGGATCGAGCGTGCCTTCCCGCGTCGCAATGAGCTTTTTGAGATGGAGGGCAAAGCGCGCTTCGTCACGGACGAAGTTCGATTTGGCGGACGCCTTGGTCCAGATGACGATGGCGACCTTGGCCTGACGCAAAGCCTCCAGGATGACTTCGTAAAAATCGTCGGACGAGACCAGTTCGGCATCCCACCAGACGCGGAAGCCACGCGCTTTCAGATCGTTGGCGAGAGCTTCAGCAACGGTTCTGTCCGCGTGCGAGTAGGAGATAAAAACATCCGACATGAACATACCCTCCCAGGCCAAAATCTCCGTTCACGTTAAGCTGGCCAGGATCGGCATGACAAGGGCGTTTGAGTTCGCGCGCCGCACATCGGGGGCTGCGTGGTTGGTGATCCGTCCGTATCGTGCAAATATGTTGCGATGCACACGGGCTTGTTGCGCCGTGGCACGTCTCGGAGACATCCCCATGAGTATCTTTGGAAAAATCGCGTCAGCGATCTTTGGCAGTGCGCCTGCTGCACCGGTTGGGTTGGTGAGTGCGATGCCCACTGGCATTGCGGCGACTGATGCACCGGCCGCAGCTGCCCCGATGGCGGCATCCGCCGCAGCTCCTATCGTGACGGCTGCGGCCGCTGTTCCGGCTGCTGCCAAGCCAGCCGTCGATGTAGCTGCCGTGCTCGACGGCATCAGCGACAAGCAGGATGAAGAGCTCGATTGGCGCAAGTCGATCGTCGATCTGATGAAACTTCTCAAGCTCGACAGCAGCTTGAAGTCGCGCAAAGAGTTGGCCACCGAACTCAAGTACAGCGGCGACATGGGCGACAGTGCGTCTATGAACGTGTGGCTGCACAAGCAGGTGATGACCAAGCTGGCCGAGAACGGCGGCGTGGTGCCGGCAAGCTTGAAGCATTGAGGCCAATCGGCGCACGTAGGTTGGGTCAAGCGTTTCAGCGCGACCCAACACTCGGGCACGGAGCAAGCCAAATTGGGTCGCGCGTCGATGCTCCGCATCGAAGCTTGACCCAACCTACGGCGCTACGGCGCGGTGGCTTTGGCTGCTGCGCCTTTCAGGCCTGCTGAAAGCGCTTCGATGGTTTTTGCGGTTTCCGGCGCGAGTTCGTGACGCTTCGCAATCCACGTCGGATCGTTGTAGGACAGCCAAGTCTTGCCCGCTGCGTCTTCCCAGGCGAGCGCCTTCATGGGCAGATCAATCCCAGCGGATTGCTGCGACTGCATCAAGGGCGTGCCGCCCTTGGGATTGCCGAAGATCAACAGTTCGGTCGGACGCAATTGTGCGCCAACAGAGGTCGCCCCAGCCGCGTGATCGACCCGCGCAAAGATCGTAGCGCCGCCCGCTTTGAGGGCGGCCTCCAGCTTGTCGATGGTCTGCTTGGCGTTGGTGCTGCTGGGGACTGTGACAAGACCATCAGCAGCAGACGAGGGCAGCGAAAGCCCGATGAGCACGGCGAGTGTGGTGATGAGGCGCATGAGGGCTCCGGCAGCGTCAGTTGGGACGTGGACAGCGCGAGCATAGCCGCACGGCACCGACAAAGCTGAACACGATGCCTCACGACGGCGTGAACGGATGGGTCTTGCCGGCCGACAGAGCCGGGTCAGACCCAAGGGGCTAACCCGGTTCGCTTCAGGTTTTCGGCCTAAAAGTAGTGATTGCGTTCGGCGCCATCAAAGTTGCCGCCCGAGAGGCAGCAGCGTTTGAAACCGGCGGCCCGAGCCGCAGGGGCAGGGGTCGTTGCGGCCGAGTTTCTCCATCAGCGCGACGCCACCATGAACAACGCGATCGCCACGCTTGACGTGGGTTTCGGAGGGGAACGACTTGCGGCGCTTGCTCGAGACTTCAAAAGCGCGCGAGCTCGTCGAGCGCTTCGTCATCAGGGGTGCGTATTTTGTTGGTCATGGCACGTCTCCCTGTCAGGGCCGGCAGCATGCCGAGGATGGAAGGGTAGGCGTGCGGCGGCACGACGGCAAGCAAGGATTATGATATCTGCGCCGCCTTGATCTCGGCGTCAGAGAGGCCGGCTGAGCGAAGGATGCGTTCGGTGTCGGCGCCGAGCATCGGGGGAGGCAGGTCGGGGGACTTGGCGAGATTATCGAATGAAATCGGCTGACGCAGCGTGCGTTTGACCGGCGTTTCGCTGGCGAAGTTTGGCGTGAAAAACTTGACCGCAGAAAGATGCGGATCAGCCAGCAAATCAGTGGGCGAATTGATCACCGAATGGGGGATGTCGAGGCGCTTGAAGACGTCGAGCCAGGCGGCCGTGGTGCGTGTCGGCATGACCTCGGCCATGATGGCGTAGAGGCGCTCGAAGTTGCGGCTGCGCTCCGTGGCGTTGGTGAACCAGGCCTCGGTGGAGAGATGTGCGCGGTCGATCTCGACGAAGAACTTGGACCAGTGGGCGGCGGTATAAGGGAGTGCGCCGAGCCAGCCGTCCTTGGTGCGATAGGGTTTGCGATCCTGGGCGAGCATGCGTTGGTAGCCGGTAGCACCGTTGTCTTCCCAGGTGGCGCCGGAGAGGTGTTCGACCATGTTGAACGCCGCCATCGCTTCGAACATCGGGATTTCGACATAGCCGGGCACCTGGCCGGAGCGCTCACGATGCAAGAGGGCCGCGAGGACTGCGTAGACAAGATGCAGCCCGGTGACCTTGTCGGCGATGATGGAGGGGGCATAGAGCGGTGTGCCGTCGCGCGCTTCGAAGAGGCCGGCGAAACCGGAGGCTGCCTGGATGACGTCGTCGTAGGCGGGGCGGCCAGCATAAGGCCCATCACGGCCGAACCCGACAGCCGCGCAATAGATGAGTTTGGGATGCAGCGCACGGGTCGCGTCGAAGCTGAACCCCAGCTTGTCGAGCGCGTCCTGCCGCATATTGTGGATCAGCACGTCGGCGGTGGGGATAAGCTTGGTGAGGGCGTGCTTGCCGCCTGCGGATTTGAGGTCGAGGACGACAGAGCGCTTGTTGCGGTTGTTATTGGCGAAGATGGCAGACAGGCCCGGCGCCGCCGTCGGTGCGATGGGGCGCATACTGTCGCCATCAGGTCCTTCGATCTTGATCACTTCGGCGCCGAGATCGCCGAGGATCTGTGCGCCATAAGGGCCGAGGATCACCGCCGTCAGATCGAGGATGCGGATGCCGTTGAGGATGGGGACCATACGGGGGTAGCTCGCCGTGACTGATTGAGCGGCAACGCTAGCATGTTGAGCGCCGCGCCGTCATCGCTTGCTGGTTTGCTTAGCCGATTTTTGGGTGGGCTTGGCAGGGCTGCGGATGGACCGAGTGCCGAACCAGGTGCGCAGCGCCAGGGTCAGTCCCGCCGCTACGCCAAGGGCTGGCCAGGGGTACTGGATCGAAAGAACCGCGAGGGCGATCAAGGCGGCATTGAGCGCTGCGACATGCAGGGTGACCGCAGCGTGCGACATGCCGGCCAATACGGCGCGCTGATAGGCATGTTCACGATGGGCTTGCCACGGCTGAGAGCCGCGACGCAGGCGCTCGAACAAGGTGAGTGTGGTATCGGCGAGGAAGTAGAGCGGCAAGATGAGAGCGGCGGCCCACTGGCCACGCACGGCGAGGTCGAGCATCAGCAGGCCAAACAACAGACCGAGTGGAATGCTGCCGACATCGCCCATGAAGATGCGCGCAGGCGCCCAGTTCCAGAGCAGGTAGCCGGCGGCCGAGGCGGCCAGCATCATGGCGAGTTCCGGCAAGTGGTCGGTGAGTTGCACGCTGGCTGGCAGCATGTGGGCGAGCAACCCATAGCCGGCGCCGATGGCGATGGCTTCCATGCCGGCGATGCCGTCGATGCCGTCCATGAAGTTGGTCAGGTTGATGACCCACATCCAGGCAATCAGCAGCCCCAGTCGTTCGATTTCCAGCGGCAGGGCAGGAATAAGACGCAGGCCGGCCGGCAGATGCCAGAGGAGCATTGTGACCGCCACGGCCTGCGCCAAAAAGCGCATCGCCGGTGGCACGGGACTGCGATCGTCGACCCAGGAAACCGCCGCCAACAGGGCGAGCGCCGCCAGCAGCGGCAGGCCCAAGGGTGGCATCAGACGGTACACCAGCAGCCAGATAATCAGCGCGCCGCCGATCAGGCCAAGGCCACCGCCGACGGCCGTGGGGGACTGGTGGAGGCCACGGTCGGTTGGCTGGGCGAGATGCTGGGTGCGTTCGGCCGCGGCCAGCACCAAGCCGGTCAGCCCCCAGCCGAGCATAGCCGCCGCGACGATAATATAAATCAGCTGCATGCGACCGCCCCGCGCCCCGTGGGCTTGTGTTGTCATGATGGCCATAGCGGGAGCGGCAGACAGCCGCAATTGTAACGTGGATGTACCCTTTACGGGAGCTTCTGACCGGGCTGGCTACCAGGGTGGGCGTCCGAGGTGTCTCATGGCGTTGTCTGATAGGGGCTGGTAGGAGGCGGCTGCTTGTTAACATTCTGAGAAAAGTCGCTGATCCATGTCCCGCCTGCTGCTGACCCTTGACGACATTCACCTGAGCTTTTCGGCCGAGCCGCTGTTGGCGGGCGCCAGCGTCAGCGTGGCGGAGGGTGACCGTTTGTGCGTGGTGGGCCGCAACGGCTCGGGGAAATCGAGCCTGCTGAAGATCGCGGCCGGGCTGCTGCAACCGGACAAGGGCACGCGGTTTGCGCATCCGCAGGCGCGGGTGTCGTATCTTGCGCAGGAAGCGGACTTTGCGGGGTTTGCAACGAGCGCCGATGTTGTTGAGGCGGTGCTCGGTCCGATGGACGATCACCAGCGGGCCAAGCGGCGGTTGGAGGCGTTGGGGCTGAGCGGTTACGAGGATCCGGCGCACCTGTCGGGCGGCGAGGCGCGGCGGCTGGCGATTGCGCGAGCGCTTGCTGGCGAGCCGGAGGTGTTGCTGCTGGACGAACCGACCAACCACCTCGACCTGCCAGCCATTGCGTGGCTGGAAAAAGAGATCGCCAGCATCAAGGCGGCGGTTGTGCTGATCAGCCATGACCGGCGGTTTCTGGAAAACCTGTCGCGAAGCACGGTGTGGCTCGATCGCGGCGTGGCGCGGCGCACGGAGCAGGGTTTCGGCGCCTTTGAAGCGTGGCGCGACGATGTGCTCGATCAGGAAGAGGCGGACCGCCATAAGTTGGATCGCAAGATTGCCCGCGAACAGAAGTGGATGCATGGCGGCGTCACCGGCCGGCGCAAGCGCAATATGCGGCGCGTGCGCGAGCTGGCGGACATGCGCCAACAGAAGGCCGAGGCGCGGCACCTGAAAGGCGACGCGGTGCTGCAAGCCGCCGATGCCGAGACAACCGGCAAGATCGTGATCGAAGCCAAGGGCATTTCGAAAGCCTTTGACGGCCGCGACGTCGTGCAGCCGCTGTCGGTTCGTGTGGCGCGCGGTGACCGGCTCGGCATTGTCGGGCCGAACGGCGCCGGCAAGACCACCCTGATCAAATTGCTGACGGGTGTGTTGGCGCCGGACACCGGCACGATGAAGCTCGGCACCAATCTGGAGATGGTGACGCTGGATCAAGGCCGGGATTCGCTCGATCCGAACTGGACATTGGCTGAAGCGCTGACCGGCGGGCGTGGCGACCAGGTGACGATCAACGGCGTCGTGCGGCATGTGGTGAGCTACATGCGGGATTTTCTGTTTGATGCGGACCAGGCGCGGACGCCGCTGCGCGTTCTGTCGGGCGGCGAGCGGGCACGGGTGATGCTGGCGAGGGCATTGGCGAAGCCGGCCAACCTGCTGGTGCTCGATGAGCCGACCAACGATCTTGACCTGGAAACGTTGGACCTGCTGCAGGAAATGCTGGCGGCGTTCGAGGGTACGTTGCTGCTGGTCAGCCACGACCGTGATTTTCTCGACCGGGTGGTGACGTCGGTGCTGGCCAGCGACGGCGATGGTGCATGGATGGAGTATGCCGGAGGCTATAGTGATATGGCGGCGCAGCGCAGCAATGCCGCGCCCAACAAGCAAACGTCGAAGCGCGGCGGACGCGCCCTGACGGCTAGCACGGCGTCAGCGGCGGGCACCGCTTCAGCGGGCAAGCGCAAGATGACCTTCAAGGAAAAGCACGCACTGGAGACGCTGCCAAAAGAGATCGAGTCGTTGGGCGTCGAGCTGGCGCGGCTGGAAAAGATCATGACCGATCCCGCGCTCTACACACGTGACCGCGCGTTATTCGATGCGACCAGCGTGAAAATCGGGGCCGCGCGCGCCAAGCAAGCGGAAAAAGAAGACCGGTGGTTGGAACTCGAGGTGTTGCGGGGCGAACTGGAGGGATAGGGTGGGCACCAGTCCGCTGGCGGCGTGAAAAACACAAAGCACCTGACGTAACACTAAGACGAGCAACGAAAATGTCCCGATTGACCTATGCCCCGACGCCGACGATGCGACGCGACCGGATTGCGGCTATTGCGCTGTCCCTCTGTGGCCTGTTGACGGCTCTCGCCGCCATTCCCGCTGAAGCGCAAGCACCACGCACGCAGCTTGTCGTGCATTCGACCTTGGAGCCGGACAATATTGCGGTCTTCAAGCAGGCGTTTGAGGCGGATAATCCGGACATTGAAATTCTATGGAGCCGGGACGCGACCGGTGTCCTCACCGCCAAGATCGTGGCGGAAGGCGAGCGGCAGCAGGCCGACGCGATCTGGGGACTGGCGGTGACGTCGATTGCCAAGATCAAGTCGCTTGGTCTGCTGGTGCCATATGCGCCAGCGAACCTGAGCGCGATCAAGCCCAACTTTCGCGACAAAGCGGACCCGCCCTCGTGGGTCGGCATGGAAGCCTGGATTGCGGCGGTTTGCTTCAACACCATCGAGGCTGCCAAGCATGGCTTGAAGCGTCCGACATCGTGGTACGATTTGCTGGATCCGAGCTTCAAAGGCCGCGTCGTGATTTCCAATCCGGCGTCGTCCGGCACGGGCTACTTCCACGTGTCGAGCTGGCTCCAGATGTTCGGCGAGGCGAAGGGCTGGGAGTACATGGACCGGTTGCACGAGAACGTGGCGCAGTATCAGCACTCGGGCACCAAGCCATGCCGCGATGCAGGAACGGG
The DNA here is from genome assembly GCA_963847145.1 of uncultured Alphaproteobacteria bacterium. Taxonomy (GTDB): domain Bacteria; phylum Pseudomonadota; class Alphaproteobacteria; order Rhizobiales; family Hyphomicrobiaceae; genus JABFRJ01. The sequence goes on along the minus strand of CAWJYN010000003.1, from coordinate 1,065,582 downwards.
CGAATTCGCCGTAGGCATTTCCTACGAGCTGGCCGGCGCGACGCTGAAGACCAAAGGTGCGCCCATCGACGTGCTGGTGATGAAGGAAGGCGGCGGCTGGGACATGGATACGGCCGCGATCCTCAAAGGCACGAAGAAGCTCGACGCCGCCAAGCGGCTGATGGACTTCGCGGCGAGCCGCAAGGCCAACGAGATCTATGCCAGGTTCGTCTCGCAGGTAGCAATCGAGGGCATCTCCAGTCCGATCCCGAACTATCCGGAGGGCGTTGCTGCGTCGATGATCAAGAACGATCTCGACTGGGCAGCCGAGAACCGGGATCGCATTCTGTTGGAATGGCAACGCCGCTATGACGGCAAGTCGGCGAAGAAGTAGCTGTTTGCCGCTGATCCCACAGCTGCTATCGCCCGCCTTGCCAGGCCTTGATGGCATCCACGGGATGAACGAGCATCAGCACATTCAGGAACAGATTGTCGCGGATGACCCAGCCGGTGAAGAGTTCGAAGGCGATGGCGAGTACGACCGTCACCGATACGGGCAGGATGCGTGCGGCGATGAACCCGACGATCATGGCGATCGCGTCGGACACCGAATTGAGGATCGAATCGCCGTAATAGTCGAGCGCGATCGTAGCAGCGCGATAGCGGTTGATGGTGAAGGCGGTATTTTCAAAGATCTCCCAAGCCGCTTCAATGCCGAGCGCCAGCATCAGCTTCGTGCCGAAGGAGGCACGTGGCATGAGCAGGTGGAGCAAGCCGTAGAAGATGAAGCCGTGGATGACGTGGCTGGGTGTGTACCAATCCATCAAGTGTTGAGAGTTTTCGGCGCTGACGACGACGCCGTGCCAGAGCTTGATGGTGCCGCATTTGCAGATCGGCGTGCGGCCCATCAGCCAGAGTGTTGCGGCGAGCACGGCCAGCAGGGCCAGCACGCCAAAGACCACGCCGGCTGGGCTGCGCGTGGGCGCGCGACCCTGGTAGGTGCTGGTGCCGACTGCTGCCATGGCGCCCGACTCCGGAAAAGTTCAAAAAATGCTCGCAGAGAGTGGCATTCCCTTTATACGGCGGCAAGCAGGGAGTGCCTTCTTTTGCGATCTGGAGATTGGAGGCGTGGCCTACCGATCGACGATGCGCACCTTCTTGGTCAGCACCTCCAGCACGCGCGGCAGTTCGTGCCCCCGCTTGAGGATCAGGCCAGTGGGGGTGATGACCGAATAAGCACCTTGCTTACGAGCCAGTTTGGGGGTCTTTTCAATGCGGTAGAGGGGAACTTCACTGGTGCGCCGGAAGATGGAGAAGACGGCTGTCTCGCGGCCGAAGTCCATGGCGTAGTCGCGGGCCTCACCCTCGGTTTGCAGGCGGCCGTAGACGGCAAGGATGGTTGAGAGTTCAGCACGTGTGAAGGCCGTGACGGCGTTGGGCGACTGGTAGGGCATGGGCTGGTTTGCGGCCGCTGGATCAGCTGCGCGCCGCGCATAGGCGCTGAGCTTTATCGGGTCTGCAGTCTCCATGGGACCCTCCGGGCTTGGTTGCTAAGTGTGTCGCGGGGGTGGGGCAAATTCAAGAGGGGTTGGGGGCGAATTGCGAGGCTTTTGCCATATCCGTGTGCCCCCTGCTAAAGCACATCGGAAACTCCCACTCCAGGATCCCCGCCGATGACCTATGTTTTCCCGCCTCAGCCGATCCCGACGCTTCCGGTTGTCGGCACTGACCAGCTGTTTCCGGTGCACCGTATTTATTGTGTCGGCCGGAACTATGAAGAGCATGCGCGGGAGATGGGGCATGATCCCAAAAAGGAAGTACCGTTCTTCTTCCAGAAAAACCCCAACAGCCTCGTGCTGGGCGCCACGATGCCGTACCCGGTCAACACCAGCGATTTCCACTATGAAATCGAGCTGGTGGTGGCGCTGAAATCGGGCGGCAAAAATATCGCAGTGAAAGATGCACTCAACCACGTGTTCGGCTATGCAGTCGGCCTCGACATGACCCGTCGTGACCGGCAGGCCGATATGAAGAAGGCCGGCCGGCCGTGGGAAATCGGCAAGGCGTTCGAAGACTCCGCGCCGTGCAAAGCGTTGCACCCGGTGTCGAAAGTCGGCCATCTTGGCAAAGGGGCCATCTGGCTCGACGTCAACGGCAAGCGCCGCCAGAGCAGCGATCTCGACCAGATGATCTGGGACATCCCGAACCAGATCGCGTTCCTGTCGACCTGGTGGGATCTGCGCGCGGGTGATCTGATCATGACCGGCACGCCGGCCGGCGTCGGCGCCGTCGTCAAAGGTGACACGCTGCATGGTCATGTCGATGGCCTCGACGATCTGCACATCGCTGTTGTGTGAGGCACGGATCGCAGGCGCGCTGTGAGGCGGGCCTTTAACCGTGTTCGCAACCGTTGTTAGCCAGCCGCGATTCACATTATCTGCGGCTGTGCTCTTGCACGGCACGAGGGACTAGGGACAAGCAGAGCGTCGCGCGCGGATCGACCTTGCGCACTGCAGGATATGAGGACGTCACACATGTCACATGGCGCAGGCCACCACGCGGCTCACGATGCAAACGATACCAGCTCCAAGCGCATCGCCATCTTCATCACGGTAATCGGGTTGTTCCTGGCCATTGCCGAGACGATGGCGAAGGGCGCGCAGACCAACTCAATCGCCAGCAATGTGCAGGCGTCGAACCTGTGGTCGTTCTATCAGGCCAAGACCATCCGGCAGACGTCGATTAAGACGGCGGCGGAGCAGATGGAAATCGATGTCGCGCTGGCGAAAGACCCGGCTGTGAAAGAGCGTCTGGCCAAGCGGGTGGCAGACTGGAAAGCGGATGTGGAACGCTATCAGTCGGAACCGAAGACCAACGACAAGAAAGAGAACGTCGGTGAAGGGCGCAAAGAGTTGCAGGCGCGCGCCATCGAATCGGAGAAGAAGCGGGACGTCTATACCGACCAGTACCACTGTTTCGAGATCGGCTCGGCGGCATTCCAGATCGCAATCGTGATGGCGTCGGTGTATCTGCTGACGCACATTGTTTATCTGCTGTGGATGGCGGCAGGACTGATGGGGATCGGCATCGTATTCAGTCTGATGGGGATGATTGCGCCGGGTGCGATCCACGCGCTGTTGCCGCACTGAAACGCTACTGCGCCTGGATCGCCGCCCACACTTTCTCGGACGTCAAAGGCATCTCGATGTGGTGGACGCCGTATTCGTTCAGCGCATCGAGAACGGCGTTGACGATGACGGGCGTGGCACCGCAGCAGCCGGCTTCACCTGAGCCCTTGGCACCAAGCGGATTACGCTTGGTCGGCGCACCTTCGAAGAACGCGATGTGCATGCGCGGCACATGATCAGCGCGCGGAAGTGCATATTCCAGCAGCGATGCCGTCAGCGGCTGGCCAGTGTCCGGGTCATAGACAATTTCCTCCATCAGCGCTTGGCCCAAGCCCTGCACGATGCCACCCATCACTTGGCCGTCAGCCAGCATCGGATTGATCACTGACCCGAAGTCGTCAACGCACCAGAAGCCATCGACCTTGATAACGCCGGTTTCCGGATCGACCTCCACTTCGCATGCATGCGCGCCATTGGGCACCGTGAAGCTCTCGCGCTCGAAATGCACCATTGTGTCGAGAGCGCCAGCACTCGTGCCAGCCGGTAGGCGGCTCTGATCGCCCGCGGCGGCAATGACAGCATCGATGGTGACGGTTTGGCCGGTCTTCTGATCTTTCAGCACACCCGCTTCAAATACCATGTCGTCGGCTCGCGAGTTGAGCAAATGAGCCGCCAGCGCGCGCGCCTTGTCGATAACCGCATCTGCCGCCTTCAGCGCAGCGCTGCCGCCCACCTCGATACCGCGCGAGCCGCCATGGCCACCGCCGATCTTGGTAGCGGCCGTATCGGCCTGCCGAAAGGTAATGCGGTGCAGGTCAAGACCGAGGCGGTCAGCGACGATCTGCGCCAGCGCGGTTTCGTGGCCCATGCCGGTGGAATGTGTGCCGACAGAGAGCACAACTTTGCCATCAGCCTTGAATGCCAGTGACGCCTCTTCGTGTGGTGCGCCACCGCTGCATTCCAGATAGGGCGTGACGGCATACCCGCGGCGCAGACCTTGAGCGCGAGACGCTGCGGCGCGGGCAGCATAACCAGCACGATCCGACATCGTAATCACGCGTTCCATCACGGCCGGGAAGTCCCCACAGTCAATCACCAGACCGATGCCCGATGTGTAGGGCATCTGCGTTGCTTTGATGAGATTGCGGCGGCGCAAGTCAACAGGATCAATCTTCAACATGCGGGCTGCAAACTCGACGATGCGCTCGATGTGAAAGACCGCCTCGGGCCGGCCAGCACCGCGATAAGGGTCGGTCTGCGGCGTGTTGGTGAAGACGGCCTTGGATGAGTACAGGATGGCCGGGATGGCATAAACGCCGCCTTGTGTGCGGGCCGAGCCGCCGGTCGGCGTGAACGGTCCCATGGTCCCGCAGGCCGCACCAACGTTACCAACAGTGGTGACGTGGAGGGCTAAGAACGTGCCATCCCCATCGAGCGCCAGCGCAACGGTGCTTTCCTGATCGCGGCCGTGTGTATCCGTCAGGAAGGCCTCGGTGCGGTCGCAGACCCACTTGATCGGCCGGCCAAGTTTCTGCGCCGCGTACAGCATTACCAGCGGTTCTGAATAGACGCTGTTCTTGCCGCCGAAGCCGCCACCGATGTCGGGAGCGAGGTGGTGCAGTTTGTCTTTCGGGATCTTCAGCATCGCGGCCATGAGATCGCGATTGGCGTGAATGTTCTGCGAGCAGTTGAGCAGCGTATATTGGCCCGTCGCCTTGTCGTATCCCGCAATCGCACCACGCGGCTCCATCGGGACAGCCGTCAGGCGGTTGTTGCCAACGTCGAGGCGGATGACGTGCTTGGCTGCAGCAAACGCCGCTTCGACGGCGGCGCGATTGCCTTGCTCAAAGTCGAGGCAAAGATTGTGCGGCGCTTCCGGCCAGAGCTGCGGCGCCTTGCTATCCAGCGCCAGCGCGCGGTCGGTAACCGAAGCCAGCGCCTCGTATTCAACCTGCACGGCATCAGCAGCGTTGCGGGCTCCGGCGGCGGTCGCAGCTACCACGAGGGCGATCGGTTCGCCAACGTAGCGAACCGTTTCATGGGCGAGGCACTGACGTGGTGGTTCGATAAAGGGCGTGCCGTCGCGATTGACTTTGGATGGCGAGCGGCAGGGCAGCGGCCCAAACTTTTGTGTGGCCCATTCCGCCCCGGTGACAATCAGATGCACGCCGGGCATGGCATGTGCCGCGCTCGTGTCCATCGACGTGACACGCGCATGCGCATGTGGCGACCGGACAAAAGCACCAAACGTCTGGTTCGGCCAATTGATGTCGTCGATGTATTGGCCTTGGCCAGTGAGGAAGCGCTGATCCTCGACGCGGACCTGTGATTTTCCGAAGCGGGCGAGGCCTGAAATGGGAGCTGTCATGAGCGGGCCTCCAGCGCGCGGGCGACAGCGCGTTTGGCGAGAACTGTGATGAGATGCGCGCGATAGGCGGCGCTGCCGGCGCGATCCGACGTCAGGTCATCATGCGGAACCGTGATGCCGGTGAGCGCGTCAACCGTGAAAGACTGAGCCAGTGCATGCTCCATCGCGGGCACGCGGAACACGCAAGCACCTGCACCGGTAACGGCAATCCGCACCCCGCTGCGGTCACGGCTGACCATCACGCCGACAAGAGCATAACGAGAGGCGGGATGCGGGAATTTGATGTAGCCGGCCTTCTCGGGAATGGGAAAGTCGAGATGCGTGATCAGCTCGCTGGGTTCGAGCGCCGTGGTGAACATCCCCTGAAAAAAGTCATCAGCCGCAATGCGGCGGCGGTCGGTGACCACCGTTGCTCCAAGTCCGAGCACGGCAGCGGGATAATCCGCTGCAGGATCGTTATTGGCGACACTGCCGCCGATGGTGCCGCGGTTGCGGACGTGCGGATCAGCGATGCCGCCGGCGAGCACGGCGAGCGCTGGCAGCGCCGCCGAGATGCCGGCGTGGGCAGCCACATCGGCATGACGCGACATGGCAGCGATGGAAATCACATCGTTGGCAACGGTGATGCCACTCAGCTGCGGAACGCGCGCAAGCGAGATCAGATCCGAGGGTGCGGCGAGGCGCTGCTTCATGACGGGCAGCAAGGTTTGCCCGCCCGCGAGGAATTTCGCGTCAGCGCCTGCGGCCGCCGCGGCAACCGCGTCATCAACGGATGTGGCGCGTTTGAAGGTGAAGGCGTCCATGGTCATACGCCCTTCATGGATTTCGACGCGGCGAGCACGGCGTCGACGATGTTCTGGTAGCCGGTGCAGCGGCAAAGATTGCCTTCGAGGCCGTGGCGGACTTGGCGCTCAGTCGGCGCCGGCGTGTGCGCCAGCAGGGCGACCGACGCCATCACCATGCCGGGCGTGCAATAGCCACATTGCAGCGCGTGATGCGTGCGGAAGGCCTCTTGCATGGGATGCAACGTACCGTCTGGCTGAGCGAGGCCTTCGATGGTGGTGATCTGCGCGCCCTCCGCTTCGAGCGCCAGCATAGTGCAGCTTTTGATCGACCGCCCATCGACAATCACCGTACACGCCCCACACTGGCTCGTATCACAGCCGACGTGCGTGCCGGTGAGCCGCAGGGTTTCACGCAGGAACGTGGAGAGCAGCGTATTGGGCGGACAATGCGCGGTGTGCGGCGCGGCGTTGACGGTCAGGGAGACGGTGGTCATTCAAAGAGTTCCGCACTGTTTCGCGCTGGCGCACGCGTGACAGGTGCGCCGCTGGGGGTTCGGTTGAGTTTTGGAGGGGAATTGCGGGGGAGGCAAGCGCGGAGGTTGGGTTACGCGCGGGCAACGTCGCCGAAAAACGTCAACCGAGCCACAGCACGCTAACCCTACAACAATAGTCACTTCCCTTGGCAAAAGCCCTGATATTGCCCGATCACCGGTTGGCCGAGTACGCCGAAATGGCGAGAGTGTACGGCCGGGTGCGCCCCACTTTTCGCGTCATCGCTTTCATAGACCGTCGTCATATTGAGAAAGCCCTCGCCGACCACTTCAAGGAAATGCAGTGCATTCATCGCACGCACCACCCGCAGCGGCCGTGAACCTGCCGGCGTGACCAGGTCGGCGCTTTGCAGCTCCGGATTGACTGCGCTGATCTCAAACGTGATCGGCCCCATCTTCTCTGGCTTGAACGCACCACCATCGTAGGCAAAGGCGGCCCCCGTCGAAAACGTGCACGCATAAGTCTTCGGGTCTTCGGCCGCCTCCGCACGGGCAGCAAGGGCGAGCAACAGACCGATGACGGCACAACAACGGACCAACATGCGAGAGCAACTCCAACGTCGGGACACCAGCGGCCGCATCAAAGGCTGTTCCCGGCCAAAGCGCAACAACTCTGCGCCCAACACTGGACCCAGCACTTCGACAAGCGGTTCGTTGATGCGCGTGGGGCGGTTGGCAATGCCATCGGCGTCGCGGGCCAGACAGCTGAAAACATTAGAAATCTTCTAATTCCAAACAAGGCGTTTTCTGTTTGACTTTGGCGCCCCCTGACGACCTTTGTCGCGTGCAATGCCCATCCTATCCATCCATGCCGGAGCCTTGACCTCCGGCCATCGGAGACAATCATGATCTGCGCTCACCTGAAGCCAACACTCGCTGCCCTCGGCCTCGCGGCCGCTTTCTCGTCCAGCACCGCGGCGGCTGACGGGGTCGTCAACATCTACTCCTACCGCGAGCCGCAGCTCATCGAACCCTTGCTCGCCAAATTCAAGGCTGCAACCGGCATCACACCGAACGTTGTCTTCGCGCCCAACGGCCTCATCGAACGCATGCAAGCCGAAGGGCGTAACAGCCCCGTTGACGTGCTGCTGACCAATGAATCGAGCCTGCTGCTGCAGGCGCGCGAGGCCGGCGTCACCCGAGCGCTCAAATCGCCCGCGCTCGAAGCGGCCGTCCCGGCAGCGCTGCGCGATCCAGACGGCCACTGGTACGGCCTCACGCAGCGTGCCCGCGTGATTTATGCCTCCAAAGACCGCGTGCCGGCCACGGCACTCACCTACGAGGATCTTGCCGATCCGAAATACAAGGGCAAGGTCTGCATGCGCTCGGGCCAGCACCCCTACAATGTGACCTTGATCGCCTCCATGATCGCCACCCATGGCGAGGAAAAAGCAGAGATCTGGCTGCGCGGGCTCAAAGCCAATCTGGTTCACAAGCCGGCCGGCGGTGACCGTGAGCAGGTGCGCGACGTGTTCGCCGGCATCTGCGATCTGGCGCTCGGCAACACCTACTACATGGGCGCCATGCAGACCAACACGAAGGTGCCCGATCAGCAGAAGTGGGCCGCCTCCGTCAACGTGATCTTCCCGAACGCCGCCGATCGCGGCACGCACGTCAACATCTCTGGCGGCGCCGTCGCAGCGAATGCCCCGAACGCCGTCAACGCTGCCAAGTTGCTCGAATTCCTCGCCTCGCCGGAAGCGCAAAGCGTCTATGCCGAAGCCAACTACGAGTATCCGGTCATCGTTGGCGTGCCAGCCTCCGAGCGTGTCCGCTCCTGGGGCACGTTGAAGCCCGATCCGCGCCCGCTCGCCGACATCGCCAAGCTGCGCAAGAAGGCCTCCGAACTCGTCGACAAGGTCGGCATCGACGCCGGCCCCGGCGCGTAACAAGCGCCTGAGGCAGTCACTGTGCCGCTTGCGGCGCAGCAGTCGAGCGGCCATGGTGCGTGCATCCCATCAGCACGCACCGGGGCCACGAACGCGTGAAGCCAGATCCAAAAATGCCGCCATCGTTGTGGTCAGCCGTCAGCAAGCCAGCGGGCATCTATGCCCCATTGCGCGGCCCCACCAGCGCTGACGTTGTCATCATCGGCGCCGGCTTCACCGGGCTCGCGGCAGCGCTCCATCTCCGGCGCGCCGGCATCGCAACCACCATCGTCGAAGCGGCTGAACCCGGCTGGGGCGCCTCCGGCCGCAACAACGGCCAGGTGATCCCCACGCTGTCCCGTGCCGATCCAGACGCCATCATCGCCCGTCATCGCGTCGCCGGCGAGCGCTTCGTCGGCCTTATTCGCGACAGCGCGCAGCACCTGTTCGATACCGTGCGCGAAGAACTGATCAACGCTGAAGCCGAACAGACCGGTTGGGTCCAACCGGTGCACTCGCCCGGCCGCATGGCCATCGCCGAACGCCGCGTCGCGCAATGGACGCGCGCCGGCGCCAAAGTCGGTCTGCTCGACGCCGCCGCCATGGCCAAGAAGATCGGTTCCCCCGCCTGGCATGGCGGCTGGTGGGCGCCGAGCGGCGGACACATCAACCCGCTGTCACTGGCGCGCGGCTTGGCGCGCGCTGTTGTCGATCGCGGCGCCGTCATCTACGGCCATTCACCGGCCATCGCCTTCAGCCGCACGGGTGCCCGCTGGGTCGTCACCACCACCGATGGCCGCGTCGATGCGCGCGCCCTCATCCTCGCCACCAACGCAACGTCAGGTACGTTTTCAAGCCGCCTCGCGCCCGTACTGGTCCGCGAAATGGTGCCGGTACTGTCCTGGCAGATGGCCACACAGCCGCTGCCAGAAGTGATCCGCGCGCAGGTTCTCCCCGAACGCAGCGCGATGTCCGACACCCACGCCGAACTGCGCTTCGCCCGCTACGATGCGCGCCACCGCCTCGTCACCGGCGGCGCCATTTTTGGCGGCGATGCCGGCCAACGGCTAAAGCCGCTCATCGCGCGCCGCCTTGTCGAGATGTTTCCGGCCCTTGCCGGCGTGCCTGGCGGCATCGGCTTCGACTATGTCTGGAACGGTCCCATTGGCATCACCACCGACAGTCTCCCGCGCGTTCATCGCCTCGGCCCCGACGGCTATGCCTGGGTTGGCTGCAACGGCCGCGGCGTCGCCCTCGCCATGTCGATCGGCCACGAATTCGCCCGCGCCATCCTCGGTGTCCCCCGCGCCGAACTGGCACTTCCCTTCACCGAACCCGAACCCATCCGTTTCCACGCCATCGCGAAACACATGGCGCCGCTCGGCCTGCTCGATGCCCGGCGGAAAGATAAGCAGGAAGTGGCGATCCCGTAGGGCGGCTAAGGCGCGTTTCAGCGCCGTCATCCGCTGCCGCTCGCGCCAACCAAGCCACTACCGTTGCACCGTCACGGATGTCTTGGCCGATTTCGTGACGTTCAACCGTCCTACGCCGTAACCCCCGCCCGCCAGCGCGCATCCCGCGGCGACGGCCGGCGGTGCAGCCGCGCATCCAGCAGCGCCCGCGCTTTGTCCGCAGCCCCACTCTTCATCAGCGCCACCACGTGCATGTCCTCGGCAATCTCGCGCTGCGCATGGCTGCCGCCGATTCGCACCACCTCAGCGGCGACCGGCTCAAGCAGCGCGGCACACCCCGCATGATCACCAACACCAAACGCACCAGCCGCGCGGCACAATGCCGGCACCGCCGCGCCCGCTGCCAACTTGCCGTCCGCCAACCGCTGATCGAGCGCCGCCAGCCGTCTCGCCAACGCCGCACGATTGCCCGTCGCCGCCGCAATCATCGCCAGATGCACATCCGCAAACGTCACACCGGCATTCGGAAAGTGCCTCTCCGCCTCGGTTTCCAACGTGCGCCACAACTCTGCCGGCACGTCGCCATCCGCCAGCCGCACCCGCCACAGCAGCGACGCACAGTCCGTCACCGCATTCAGCGGCGCCGCCTTCGTCACATCCGGCGCAATGCGGTCGGCATAAATCGCCAAGGCCCGCGCACAATCATCTTGCTCCAGCGCCAGCAAAGCCTGGTGCCACGCTATGTGTCCGTTCAGCAGCCCACTGCGGTCGTAGCCGGGCAGCCAGTCGGCAATGAACCGCTCCGCATCCGCCACCGACCCGTCTTCGAACAGTGCATGCGCCAGCGCGTGCGCAGCGTTGGCGTTATCGCGCTTCAAATCAAACGCCCGCTCCGAGATGCGGCGGCCTTCTGCAATGGCGCCGTTCTCTGTATGCGACCAGCCAAGATACGTGAGAAACCACCAGTCGTCGCCATAGTGGCGTGCGTGTTTCAAGCACAAATCCACCCGCGCCTGATCGTGATCCGCCATCCCCGAGAACGCATAAAGCCCGAACGCGCCAAGCGGCAACCCGAGGATCATCGCGTCCCGCGGCCACGTTTCCAGATGCGCCAGCGCGCTGGTCAACGACTGCGCCGGTTGCCCGCTCATGCCGAGCGCCAGCGTTTCGACGTGGCTTTTTTCGCGCTCAGTGCCACGCCGCGCCACCGCCTCGCGCGCCGCCGCCACACGCGTCTTGGCCGCCGCGCCCTCGGCATAAGTGAAATGCACTCGCGCCCGTGCCGCATGCGCCAGGGCAAACTCAGGGTCCGCCGCAATCGCTTGGTCGAACGCTTCCGCCGCCCCCGGCCACGCCGCCAGCTGCAGGTCGAGCCCAGTCACATACGCCTTTGCCGCCACCTCCGATGCCGTCGACAACGGCAGGCCATAGCGATCGTGATACGTCATGCAGCTCTCCAGCTCACTTGCAGTCAGACCCATGGGCCTGCCGCCTCACGTGAACTATCCCACCTTCAGCCCACCCACCGCAATTCACCCCGCGATCACAAACGCATGACTGCCGCTGCCGCCCAACGCTTGGCGATTTGCGCGAGGTCCGGTTTGGCCGCGGCAACAAAGGGGGGCGCGCCAAGTCCATGCGGCGGGTATCCACGCAAGTCGCCTTTGGCATTGTCAGGAGTCCGAGCGTTTTTGCATGTCGTAATGGCCACCCTCCCTCCAGCGCTTTCCCGGAATTTGGCGCGCGTTTCAGCGCCTCAAATATCCGGGATCCTTACCCGTCCGGGTTCGAGCTCTGCGCTTCGCAATCGACACGTAATGACCCCGGCTCTGTGCGCCGAAAGGGCGCTCCGGCCGGGAACGCGGTGGAGAGAGGGTCGCGTCACGCATCAAAGCCGTTTCCGTTCTTGCAGGAAAGATGTTTGAGTCCCGCAGCCCCAGCACAAGGATCACATCATGTCCCAACTCCCCATCGCCTCTCCTGCCGCCGGCGGCTTCGTGGCCGATCGGCTCGCGCGTCTCGGCTCAAGCCTCGACTACGAGATCGCCGCCGGCCGCATACCAGGCGCAGTCATTGCGATCGCCCGCGGCGGCAAGCAAGTGCATCTCGCAGCCCACGGCGTGCGCGAGCCATCGTCCGGCGCAGCGATGACAACCGATGCCGTGTTCTCCATCGCCTCCATGACCAAGGTCATGACCTCGGTCGCCGTCCTCATGCTGCACGAGGAAGGCAAGCTTCTGTTCGGCGATCCCGTCTCGGCCTACCTGCCCGACTTCGCGCGACTGCAAGTGGCCAGCACGTTCAACGCCAACACGCTCGAAACGCGCGCCCCATTGCGCATCCCAACCATCCAAGACCTATTGCGCCACACATCTGGCTTCACTTACCGCGAAAGCGGCGCGACACAGCTGCACAAGAAATATCCCGCCTCGTCGGTAGCCGGCCCCTTCAAGTCCTCTAAGGCCGAAACCATCGCACTACTCGCCGGCAGCCCGCTGCTGTGCGATCCGGGCACCCAGTGGAACTACGGCTACTCAACAGACGTCCTCGGCTTCGTCGTTGAAGCCATCACCGGTCAATCCCTCGGCGCGTTCCTGCTCGAACGTCTGTGGACGCCGCTGGCCATGGCCGACACCGGCTTCACGCTCGAAGATGCGCAGCGCCCACGCTACGCAACCGCGCTGCCAATAGATCCAATCTCCGGCGACCGCCAAGTCACCGTCATGCACACCATCGACGCGCCCGTCCAATGGCACGCCGGCGGTGGTGGCTGTGTTTCAACCGCATCCGACTATTTGAAGTTCGCCGAAATGCTCCGCCAAGGCGGCAGCCTCAACGGCACGCGCATTCTTGGGCCTCGCACCGTCGCCTACATGACGTCAGATCATTTGCCGGCTCATATCGAAGACCGCATCGCCGACACCATGGACCCCGGCGCCGCCGGCTACGGCTTCGGTCTTGGCGTCGCCGTCAGGCGCCAGCAAGGCCGCGCCGCCATGATGGGCAGCACCGGAGATTTCTACTGGTCCGGCGTCTACGGCACCTACTTCTGGGTCGATCCCGCCACTGAACTCTCCGTCGTCTTCATGGCCATGGCCCCCGGCCTGATGCGGCTGCGATATCGGCAACTCGTACGCGGGCTCGTCTATCAGGCGATGGGGTGAGGGGGTGAGGGGCGGCAACGAACCCAGCGTTGCGACTCGGATGGTCGCCGTTGCAGGACAAGCGCTCAATTGCCATGATCAAAAATGCTAACCCAGCGTCGCGACTTTTGATCCCATCGGCGCTCTGGTTCTAAGCGCGCCACTTCCACTATTGTCATCCTAGGCCTTGTGCCTAGGACCCAGGGTGCCGATACTCCCAGGCGTCGGAGTGAAGCGCTATGACGCAAAGCGATCACGTCTATTTTGTCTACATTCTCGCAAGCCAACCGCATGGCACGCTCTACATCGGCGTGACCAACGACTTGCGTCGGCGCATCGGCGAACATCGTGACGGTCGGGGCGGTACGTTCACCAGGCGCTACCATGTCACCCGGCTTGTCTGGCATGAACACTTCGGCGATATCAACGCCGCCATCCAACGCGAAAAATCACTGAAACGCTGGCCCCGCGATTGGAAGAAAAACTTGATCGAACGCGACAATCCTCACTGGCAGGATTTGTATCCGACGTTGATCGGTGGCGCGTGATCCCACGACCGGTGCGCGCAGATGGCTGGGTCCCAGGCACAAGGCCTGGGACGACAATGGGGAGGGTGAGGGCTTATGCACGTTGACCGGCTCGAATGCCATGCACCGCCGCGAATTGCTTAGGTCAGTGCTGCTGCAGATACTGCTCATGCAACTGGTCAACCTCCCGGATGCGTCGCCAAATATCTGAAAGACGGTCTTTCATTATGGCGCGCGCTTCCAAGTGACCCAAGTAATCGAAATATGCGCCGAGCGCCTCTACCGTAAGTTTTGCCAACGCTAGTAGTATCTGTGGCCTTGGCGTAGACCACTCTCCGTCCGGATGGAACAGCCCATCTTCGACATAAAGATGGTATTCGAGAAGATCCATCCAATTACCATGGACATTATGCGATCCTCCGCCGAACGCTGCCAAGTAGGCTTGGTCCATGTCAACAGCCTTCGCTTTCTCGAAAAGGTTCTTCCCCGCCCAGTTTTTGGGCGTACTGGTGTTTATATTTTCAATATCTACTCCCGACGTTGTCGTTTTTTGTTGGATTGAATTTATCATCCTCTGTTCGATGTGCAGCACTTCGCCCCCACGTGCTGTGATGTTGGTCTGTATTCGGTCGAGAAGTTTCTTTTCATGACGCATGGAATGCTGAACGTAGGAAACAAAAACGTCTTCGTTGCAGTACCGGCACAAGTACGAAAGGTTCAGGCGGTTGTCCGCGCGTGGCGCTGGCCTGAGTGCTTTGTTTGCCCGCACTGTGGCTGCCAAGATCATGCCATTGTCGGCAAGCGGCGGTGTATGAGTGCCATGATTGCCACAAACAGACATCGCTGAAGGCATGGACGCTGTTTGAGAACACGATGCTGCCGCTGACTATTTGGTTCCAGGGCATGTACCTGCTCACACAGTCGAAGAACTCGATCTCGGGCCTCGAATTGGCGCGCCAACTCGGCGTGCGACCCGACACGGCGTCGCTGATGCGACACAAGCTGATGTCGGTGATGTCCGAGCGTGAAACCGCTCGCAAACTCGATGTCCGTGTCGAGATGGATGACGCGGTCCTCGGCGGTCAAAAGCACGAGGATGAAGGCGGTAAACGCGGGCGGAAGGGGCCGAACAAGTCCCTCTTTCGTGGTCGCCGTCCAGACCACTGGCGGCGGTCACCCTCAGCGTCTTCTGCTCCACGTCGTCAAAACTCACGACGGCGAAGCCATCGAAGCTATGGCGCGGACCCATCTGTCGCCAACCGCACGCGTTGTGTCTGACGGACTGGCTTGCTTCCGTGCGGTCACACGCATCGGCTGCACACACGAACCGGTGATCGCAGCGAAGCTCGGGTGGTCTGAAAAGTTCCCATCCTTCCGCTGGGTTATCACCGTCCTCGGCAATCTCAAAACCGCCATCGTCGGCACCCTCAAATCGTTCACCAAGCGCTATCTCTCTCGCTACTTCGCTGAGTTCCAGTATCGCTTCAATCACAATTGTTTCGAAAGCCAGTCGACCGAAAATCATCGTCGTCTCGCGCCTATGCTTGCAGGTCTGGTCAAGCAATGCGTCGATGAGCTTGAAAAGTCGGACAACGTGTCCACCTACGATCGCTTGATTTCTACTCCAGCCAACTTTTCCGTCTGGATAAATATGTGCAGCGACGCAGACATAACTTCCGGTCTCGATTAGCAGATCGACGGACGCACCAATAAATGGCCCTTCGCTTTTTGTCGCTAGAAGTACTTCTGTGGGCGGAACGGCTCGCTGAATGTCGGCAAGTTCGCGCTTTAGCTCAACGGACATCATGCTATTTTCCATTTCAGCACATAGCTTGGGTTCCGGCGCCGTTGAAGTGTCAGGTTCGCAAAGCGTCAAAGCGTCTGTAACCCACCTGCCCTCCTCAACTCCGCCCCAAAACCATATCCAGCACCCGCCCCGGCAACACGCGCCGCAACGTCGCCGCCACATACGTGTGTGGTGAAATCATATAGCGTGCTTTGGGGTTCGGGCTGTCCAGCGCGAGAACCAGCTTCTTCACCACCGCCTCCGGCCCCAGCTTCAACTTGCTCGCCGTGTCATTCTCCATCGCTGCGAGGCGTTTCGCATAGGCCGCCTTGTGCGGTGAACGCGCGACATCAATGGTAGCTTTGAAGGTTGCCAAAGTGCTCGGCAGGAACTGCGTCCTGATCGGCCCTGGCTCCAACAGCGATACCGAAATGCCGCTGCCCTTCAGCTCATACCGGAGCGCATCTGTCATCGCTTCCACCGCAAATTTCGACGCGCAGTAGGGCCCGCGGAACGGACCCGACACCAACCCGAGCACAGAAGAACACGTGACGATGCGCCCCCGCCCTTGCGCACGCATCGCCGGAATGATGCGCCGCGTCAGCTCGTGCGTGCCCACCACATTCACATCGAGATGCTTGCGCAGCACCTCGCCCGTGATGTCTTCCATCGCGCCGATCACGCCATAGGCCGCGTTGTTGTATAGCGCGTCGATCTTGCCGTCCGTCCGCGCCAGCACCGCATCGGCGCACGCATTGATGGATTTCAAATCCGACAACTCCATCGCGAACGCTTCGACGCCAAGCTCGCTTTCGAGCCGTTGCAGATCCTCCGCCTTCCGCGCCGTCGCCAGCACCCGCCACCCCCGCGCCTTCAGTGTTTTCGCCGCTTCAAGCCCGATGCCGGACGAGCAACCGGAAATGAGAATAGTGCGTTGGGACATGGGTCGAAAGAGCCTCATTTCAGTGAGCGCAACACGGGCTTCCGTCCCCAGTTGTCATCCTCGGGCTTGTCCCGAGGACCCAGGGTCCGACAGGTGCGACGCATGGGGTTGGCCGCGGCTGCAACAACACACGCAACCGTCGAATGTGGAACATGCGTGCCCGCTGGGTCCTCGGGACAAGCCCGAGGATGACAGTGAAGGGACGCCCCACGGGCATCGCTCGCTTACCCGTTCCGTATGCGCACGTGAAGCGGCAAATTAGCGGGTCGCGGGCGGTGGCGCGGTTTGTTAGGGTGTCAACGATCGAAGGAACGCACCCATGTCCACCAAACTCCCGCCCGTGCACCCCGCCACCTTCGCCGCCCAGGCTGGCGGCGTCATCGAGCCCGAGACCGGTGCGATCGTGCCGCCGCTGCACATGGCGACAACCTACATTCGCGATCCCGACAACGCCTATTCCAAAGGCTACGTCTACGGCCGCCCCGACAATCTCACAGTCCGGCAAGCCGAAGCCGTGCTGACCAACCTCGAGGGCGGCGCAGCAACCCTGCTGTCTGCCTCCGGCATGACCGCGGCAACAACCGCGTTTCTGGCCCTTGAACGGCCAGCGCACGTTATTGCACCACGGGAGATGTATTGGGCGCTGAACCTCTGGCTGCGCGAAGACGCCAGCAGCCACGGCATCGACGTGACGTTCGTCGATGCGTCTGACACAACAGCAATTGCAGCGGCCATCCAACCCGGCCGCACTAGACTGATCTGGCTCGAAACACCCTCCAACCCACTGTGGACGATCTCCGGCATCGCATCCGTTTCAGCCCTTGCCCGCAGCGCCGGTGCGTTGCTCGCCGTCGACTCCACCGTCGCCACGCCGGTACTGACGCAGCCCCTCGCACTCGGCGCCGATGTGGTGATGCACGCTGCCACCAAATATCTCAACGGCCACTCCGACGTTGTCGCGGGCTCTCTGACCTTCGCCAAGCAAGACGCTTATTTCGATCGCGCCGCACGCGTGCGCAAAATGCTCGGTGGCATTCTCGGCCCCTTCGAAGCCATGCTGCTGATGCGCGGCATGCGGACCTTGCACGTGCGCGTCGCCCATCAGTCCCGCGCCGCCATGGCCATTGCTAAACACTTCGCCGCCGATCCGCGCATCGCGCATGTGCTTTACTCTGGCCTCGAAGCGCATCCAGGCCATGCTATTGCGGCGCGCCAGATGACCGGTGGCTTCTCCGGCATGCTGTCGGTGCGCGTCAAAGCCGGCACCGATGCGGCGATCCGCACAGCGGCCAACGTCCACGTCTGGAAACGCGCCACGTCACTGGGTGGCGTCGAAAGTCTCATCGAGCATCGCGCGTCTATTGAAGGCACCGGCAGCCCCTGCCCGCCTGATCTGCTGCGCCTCTCCGTTGGTCTCGAACACGTTGACGATCTGATCGCCGATCTTGATCGGGCGCTCGGCGCCAATGCGTGAGTTTCTGGCGCGGCCCGCGGTCCGCAACGCTGCGTTGGCCTGCGCGCCGGCGTTGTTTGTCTTCCTCTGGTCGACCGGTTGGATTTCAGCGCGCGCCGCTGTCATCGACAGTGATCCATTGACGTTCCTGGCAGCGCGCTTCTCGTTCGCACTCACGGTTTTCGCAACGCTCGCCATTGTCATGCGTGCACCCTGGCCTGCACGCGGCCTCGATGCCGTGCACGCCATGATCAGCGGCGTATTGCTGCACGCGATCTATCTCGGCGCCGTCTGGTGGGCCGTCGGTCAAGGCGTGCCGGCTGGCATCTCCGGCGTCATCGCCGCCACGCAACCGATCCTCACGGCCCTGCTCGCGCCAATGCTGATCCGCGAGCGCATCAGCGGCCAGCAATGGGCTGGCATCCTGCTCGGCCTTGCCGGCGTGCTCGTTGTGCTGTGGCCGCGCTTGGCTGCAGCGCAGGGGGCAGACTTTGCACGGCTCAACGTCGCGCTCGCGGTCAACCTCGGCGGCATGCTCGCCGTGACGTTGGGCACGTTCTACCAGAAGCGCTTTATCCCGACCGCCGACCTTCGCACGACGGCGCTGCTGCAATACGTTGGCGCAGTGCCGCCGACGTTGCTCGCTGCGTGGTTGTTGGAACCTGCCATGCGGCTGACCGTGTCGTGGACGTCGGTTGCCACCATGCTGTGGTCGGTGCTCGCCATCTCGCTCGGCGCGATCATGCTGTACCTGTGGTTGATCCGGAATGGTGCCGTCTCGCGTGCCGCCAGTTTGATTTATCTGGTGCCCGCCGCTACCGCGCTGGAAGCCTGGCTGCTGTTCGGTGAGCAGTTGTGGCCCATCCAATGGCTCGGCATCGCGATAACGGTTGCCGGCGTCGCGTTGGCGACGCGCAAGTAACGGAGCGTCGCGTTGGCGACGCGCAAGTAACGGAGCGTCGCGTTGGCGACGCGCAAGTAACGGAGCGTCGCGTTGGCGACGCGCAAGTAACGGAGCGTCGCGTTGGCGACGCGCAACTAGAAGCGCGTAAAGGTTAAGCAGCGTCGCCAAGGGGTCAGACCCATGGGTTTGACCCCACCACGGCACTCTCAAGGTATCGGACCGAGAAGTGCCACCCCAATAGTGCCTAGAACCGCTCAGGATGGCCGCACAGCGCCATTTCGCAGTGCCCAGCTACCTCCCTAGCCAGAATCAGAAACGCCTCTCCAGACCCCCTCAAAACCCCGGCATTTGCATTAATCTAGATCTCTGAAAACTTAACCAAACCAGAGGGTTAACGCGAATTCCTCGCACCGGGTCCCACCCATCAGCCAGACCCCACCCGTTTTCACGCCACCGGCGGCTTGGACGCCTCGTAGGCCGGCACCAATTTCGCAAACCCATCGAGCCAAGCCACCATCTTCGGATGCGTTGCCCGCCACGTTCCGCCATGCCGGAAATCCAGATACCCGAGCGACGCCGCCAACGTCAGATGTCCATAGTCGGGTGCCGCAGCCCACTTCGGCGGCGCCGCCTCCAGCATCGCCAGCGACGTGTCGATCTTGGCATCCAGCCGGTCGAGCCAGCTCTGCACCTTCATATTCTCCGGCCGATAGCGGCCCTCGTAAACTTTCAACAGCGCGGCTTCGGTGATGCCGTCCGCCAGCGACGCCCGCGTCAGTGTATCCCACCGCGCCGCCCCCGAAGCTGGAAACAGCGCCGGTCCCGTGCCCACACTGTCGAGATACTCGCAGATCACATGACTGTCGTGGATCGCCACGCCGTCGCTTGTCATCAACACCGGAATGCGCCCCATCGGGTTGGCGGCGTTCAGGCCCGCATCCCCCTTGGTCGCATCCACGGTCGTGATCTCGACCTTGTCTTTGAGGTTTTTCATCCAGATCGTCATCTTGACCTTGCGGCCGAACGGCGAGGCGGGCGAGGAGAGCAGTTTCATGGGGTGGACCTTCGGAAAATTGTGGCGGCTGCAGCGACTTTTGCGCGGGCCTCATTGCTTGGCAAGGGCGGCGCGAAGTCGTTGCGTCAAATCTTCTGGCAACAGACCGGCACTTCCGATAGACGCCTAAGCGTCGGCATATATTGCGACTTATGGCGCCCCTGATCTTTTTCACCCATTGTTTGGGAATGTGCCCATGAAGACCTTTGCCGCGATGACAGTCATCAACGCACCCGCGAGTGCGATTTGGGGCTTGTTGACGGACGCGCCTCGCTATTCAGACTGGAACTCGACCGTCACAGAGGTCGTCGGCCGGATCGCGCTGGGCGAAAAAGTCACCGTTACGACAAAGGCCAGTCCTGGGCGCAAATTTCCGCTCACGGTCACCGAGTTCGAGTCGGATCATCGCATGGTCTGGTCGGGCGGTATGCCGCTCGGCCTCTTCACCGGCACGCGGACGTTCACACTGACACCGCGCGCCGAAGGCGATGTCGAGTTCAGGATGGTAGAGCAGTTCTCGGGACTGCTGGCGCCGCTGATCGAGCGGTCTATCCCGGATCTGCAACCAATGTTCAACCAATTTGCCGCCGATCTCAAGCGGCGCGCAGAAGTCAGGAACTGATCTTTCTAAGGTGGTTCAAATGGCAAAAACGGCTCCCGCGAAAAGTGCCAAAAAAGACGAGGCAGCACCGGTTCCGGCAGCGTCCGCTGGCACCAAAGGGCATGGCACGCGCGCGTCGCCGTGGGTCCTCCGGACGCCGAGCCTGTCATCCGAGTTCACGGCCTATCGCGACGAGACGCTTGATCCGCCGGCACTCGTCGTGCAGGTCGGCAAGACCGAGCTTCGCTACCACCTCCGCTGCATCGACGACCTGCACGCGATGCTCAAGCGGCACGGCGACTGGCTGCCACTTGGCGCCGCGGACGAGCAGAAGCCGGTGACCGACGGGACGGTCGAAGCATGGGGTCGATCACCTAAGAATCCGGCCGGCGGCTGGTACGGCTTGAAGAAAGGCTTGCGCGGCCGGGTCGGTAACTATGTGCCGCCGGTGCTGGAAGTGCTGGGTCTCGCTGAGCTGGAGCACAATGCCAAAAACAATCGCATGCGGGCGAAATAGCGACACGGCCGCCATTTCGCGATCGGCTGTGCGGGTCGATAACGGTAGTCCGCGCAACCGCCTCGAAAAAATTCTAAGCGCATATGCGATTGCCAGCAATGCGTCGTCAAAATTGAGAACCGGCCGCGGCCCCCGAAGCATGGAGCCCTCAATGCTTCGGGAACAGCCCCGCTGTCTGCTGCGCGACCGGCTCTCTAAGTGCCGTTCTAAACTGCGGCGGCTCGGTGTCCACCACGCCGAGGATGAAACCCACAGCGGAGTTTCACCGCGCTGTTGCTTTCACGCATCGATTGGTGCCGATGCCTGTTCGTAACGCTCTGTCGCGGCCAGCCACGCATCCTCTGCCTCGGCGAGCGACTTCGCCAACTGCCCGCGATCAAACGCGAGCTTCTTCGCCTTCGCCGCGTCGTTGTACAGTTCCGGATCAGCCAGCGCCGCATCCAGCTTCGCAATCTGCTCCGAAAATTTCGTCACCAGCGTCTCTGCCGTCTGCATCGCCTTGCGCAACGGTGCCACTTCGGCGCGCCGCTCGGCTGCCTGCCGCCGTTCGTCGCCTCTGTTGGATTTCGCACCCGCAGAACTCTTATCGCCGCGCGATTGCGTTTTCCCGCCACGCTCGGCCAGCAACTCCGCGCGATAGCTGTCCATGTCGCCATCGTAGTTGGCGACCGTGCCATTCTTGACGATCCACAGCCGGTCCGCCGCTGCATCCACCAGATGCCGGTCATGGCTGATCAAGATCACCGCGCCTTCGTACTCGTTCAGCGCCCGCACCAGCATTTCGCGGCTGTCGATATCCAGATGGTTCGTCGGCTCATCAAGAATGATCAGGTGCGGCGCGTTGAACGCCGTCAAAAGCAGCAACAGCCGCGCTTTCTCCCCGCCCGAGAGATTGCCGCACCTCGTCTCCGCCTTGTCGGCGCCGAAGCCATAGGCGCCGAGCTTGCCGCGCCGCTGCGCTTCCGTGCCGTCCGGCATCAGCCGCGTCATGTAGCCGATCGGCGTGTCGAGCGGGTTCAACTCATCCAGCTGATGTTGCGCGAAATAGCCGACGTCGATTTTGTTCACGCCGAACACTTTGCCCGTCAGTGGCGGCAGCTTCCCGCCCACCAGCTTCGCAAACGTCGATTTACCGTTGCCGTTTTGGCCCAGCAGCGCGATGCGGTCGTCCTGGTCGATGCGCAAGTTGAGGTTGCGCAAGATCGGCGTCTGCGCATCATACCCGGCCACGGCCCCCTCGATGCGGATCAGCGGGCTCGCCAGCAACTTCTTAGGTGCCGGAAACAGAAACGGCGCGATGCGGTCTTCCACCTGATCGGCGATGGGTTGCATCTTTGCCAGTGCCTTCATGCGGCTCTGCGCTTGCGCGGCCTTCGACGCTTTTGCCTTGAAGCGGTTGATGAACGCTTCCATGTGCTTGCGGGCGTCGTCCTGCTTCTTCTTGAGTTTCAACTCGAGCCGCTGCTTTTCGCGCCGCGCTTCCTCGAAGTCGTCATAGCCGCCGGTGTAAAACGTCAACTTGCCGCGATCGAGATGCACAATCGAACCCACTGCGCGGTTCAACAGGTCGCGGTCATGGCTCACCATCACCACCGTGTGCGGATAAGCCTTCAGATAGCTCTCCAGCCACATCGTGCCTTCAAGGTCGAGATAGTTGGTCGGCTCGTCCAGCAGCAGCAGTTCCGGCTCTAAAAACAGCACAGCAGCCAGCGCCACCCGCATCCGCCAGCCACCAGAGAATTCCCGGCATGACCGCGCCTGCGCCGCAGCATCGAAGCCCAAGCCTGCGAGAATAGCCGCCGCCCGCGACGGCGCCGCATGCGCGTCGATATCGTTCAGGCGGATCTGGATGTCGGAGATGCGCAGCGCGTCCGTCGCCGTTTCAGCTTCTGCCAGCAGCGACGCGCGTTCGGTGTCGGCTGCCAGCACCCAATTGAGCAGGCTGTCGTCGCCGCCCGGCGCTTCCTGCGCCACATGCCCGATCTTGAAATTACGCCCAATGGTGATCGAGCCGTCATCCGGCGCTATCTCGCCAATGATCAGCCGCAGCAGGGTCGTCTTGCCCGTCCCATTGCGCCCGATCAGGCCCACCTTGTGCCCCGTCGGGATCGCCACGGTGGCACCCTCAAGGATCGGTCGCCCCTCGATCCGGTATGTCAGCTCGTTGATGTGCAGCATGGTGGCGGGGAATAGCGGAGCCAGCGCAAGTTGTCACGTGGGGCGGGTCAGGGCGTCCGGGTCGCGCCTGTGTGCCAGCGCATATTGACAAGTCTTTGGAACCTAATCGTTTGAATGATAAGTTTAGCAAGGTTCCTAAAGAACTCCCATCCTCACCGCACGTGCGCACGCCGCTTCTGTCCCCCCACACCCGGAGCTTCTCCCATGCCCTGGTATTCCCAAACCTGGACTTATCTCGACGGCGCCTGGCACGAGGGCAATCCGCCCATGATGGGGCCGCGCACCCACGCCGCCTGGCTCGCCTCATCCGTCTTCGACGGCGCCCGCATCTTTGAAAACACCATGCCCGATATGGACAAACACGCCGCCCGCGTGAACGCGTCGGCGATCAAGCTGGGCCTCGAACCCACCATGCAGCCGGCCGACATCGTCGCCCTCGTGCGCACCGGTGCCGCCAAATTCAAGCGTGACAGCGAGCTTTATGTTCGCCCTATGTATTGGGCCGAAGCCGACAGCCCCGACGGCTTCCTGCCCGACCCAGCCTCCACCCGCTTCTGTCTCAGCATGTACATCGCGCCGCTGCCTGCGCCCACCGGGGCATCGCTGACGGTCTCGAAATTCCGCCGGCCAACGCTGGAGACGATGCCGACCGACGTCAAAACCGGCGCGCTCTATCCCAACAATACCCGCGCTGTGCGCGAAGCCCGCAGCCGCGGCTACGCCAATGCGCTCGTGCTCGACATGCTCGGCAACGTCGCCGAAACCGCCACATCCAACATCTTTATGGTCAAGGACGGCGTGGTGCAGACACCCAATCCCACCGGCGCGTTCCTCAACGGTGTCACCCGCCAGCGCGTCATCGATCTTCTCCGCAAAGACGGCCACGAAGTTCGCGAAACAACCCTGCGCGTCGAAGACTTTCTCACCGCCGACGAGATCTTTACGTCCGGCAACTATTCCAAAGTCGCCCCCATCACCAAGCTCGAAACCGTCGAGCTGCAACCCGGACCCATCTATCGTAAAATTCGCGCCGCCTACTGGGCCTTCGCCAAGTCAGGCGAGTGGGATGTGTGAGATCACGGTTGGCGTGGATATCCGCTCTCCCCATTGCACATCTGTAATGAAGAGAGGGCCCGGCGCGCAGGCGCCAGAACAAAATGCGTGAGGGGCAGCCACTCGCTCAAACGCTTCGTGTTCCCCGTGCGATCGGATCAAAAGCGGCCGCAAACGCAATGCTCAAGTCTCAGCGAATTTTTTGACGCGTTTGAGCCAGAGTAGACTCCCGCGCGGGAGGCCGTACCCTAGAGTGCTTCCGGGAAAAGCATGCCCCTGGACTTGATCCGAGGGTGTTCGCGGTTTTCCCGACAAGAAGCACGTCAAAGCAAAGAGCGAGGGTCGTTTCGAGAGTCCATCACGAGCGGAACGATCCCAGCGGGGCGAGGATCCTTTTGTGCAAGGCCGGGTGGGACAACGGTGGGTCCAAGTGGTATTCATCGCTACGTCTAACCGTGAGAGAACTCACATGAAGGGATTGCAGCGGCGAGAGTTGATCGCCTTTCTTTGGAGTGCAACCGCTTGGCCCATTGCGGTCCGTGCGCAGCAACCGGCGAAGGTGCGGCACTTGGGGGTTCTGTCCCAGGATCCGGTCCACGCTTACCCGACACACCCCTACCAGGCATTCCAGCAGGGCCTGCGTGAGCTCGGCTGGGTGGAAGGGCAGAACCTTGCCGTCGCGGCGCGCTTTTCGGAAGGCGTGGTCGATCGTTTGCCCCGGCTCGCCACCGAGCTTGTCGATCTTCCGGTGGACCTGATTGTGGCGATCGCGACCCCGCCTGCGCTCGCTGCGGCGGCAGCGACCAGCACCATCCCAATCGTCTTCATTCAGGTCGCCGATCCAGTCGCATTGGGGATCGTCCCAAGCCTCGCCCGGCCAGGCGCCAATGTGACCGGCATGAGCAACATGCTTCCGGAATTTAGCGCGAAAAGATTGCAGCTGTTCAAGGAACTGTTGCCTCGTGCAACCAGCGTCGCGGTGCTGTGGAATAGATCCAATACGGCCTCAGCACTTGTGTTTCGAGAGTTGGGGCGGGCCAGCAAGCAGATTGGCGTCGAGTTGAACGACATCGGAGTGTCGTCCCGCGGCGAGCTTAAGTCCGCCGTCACATCCGCGGCCGGGTCGGGCGTCGCCGCCGTCATGCTGATCGACGATACGCTGATTACCTCCTATCAAAATGAGATTGTATCACTGGCCACCCGCTTTGCATTGCCGATTTTCTCGCTTTATTCGGAGTACGTGGACGGCGGCGGCCTCATTTGTTACGGGCCAAGCCTGCCGGCGATCTACCGGCGCGGCGCATTTTATGTGGATCGCATTCTTAAGGGTGCCAAGCCAAGTGACCTCCCAGTCGAGCAACCGATGCGGTTCGAGATGGTGATCAATTTCCACACGGCGAAAGCGCTCGGCATTTCTATTCCCGACACCATTCTGGCGCGGGCCGATCGCGTAATAGAATGAGGCTCACGCCTCGCGCTGTGGGCTCAGCTCACCGGTAGCGAAACTCTTGTCGCAAGTGACGTGAGCAGGTGAAGTGAACCAGGTTCCAGCGGACAGTCTTGCCGAACATCACGCCATTGCCGCCCCTCGCCTCACTCTGGCCTCGCACGCGCAAAGTGCGAGCGGCGAGAGGGGACAAGACTGCGACTTCGTCCGCTCCCGCCCGGAGTTTGACCCAAACCTCCACCAATAGATTGCGCAATCGACCGCTTTCACAGCATTACTTCCTGTCGCCGCCAGCAAGGCGACATCTTCATTCCCTGCGACGCCCGGGCTATTGCGCAGCGCCACCAACGCGTTATGTGTGTGCAAACGACTGGCACGGTCCCGACCGTTCCGGTCCATGCGCTACCAGTCCCTTTTTCGTCATGCCGGCCCCGGATCGACGTGCGGGGTAAACCACGACAAGCTTGCAGCCAGATTGTTGGTTGCCGTGGGTCCCGGCCTGCACCGGGATGACGAGAGGAGAGGGCGGTGCCGCAGATCTCGAAACGTATACATTGCGCCGCCACCTAACGCTGACCACGCCCGCCCGAGGATACCACCCATGTCCGCCCTGTCCGCTACCGCCGCAACCGCAACTACACCCATCGAAACCGACGCCCTCATCATCGGTGCCGGCCCTTGCGGCCTGTTCGCCGTGTTCGAGCTTGGTCTGCTCGACATCAAATGCCACCTCATCGATATCCTCGACAAAACCGGCGGCCAGTGCTCGGAACTTTATCCCGAGAAACCCATCTATGACATCCCGGCGCTCCCCATCGTCACCGGCCAGGAACTCACCGACCGCCTGCTCGAACAGATCAAACCGTTCGGCGCGCAATTCCATCTCGGCGAACGCGTCGATAGCCTCAAGCGCGAACCCGACGGCCGTTTCCGCCTCACCTCCGACGACGGCAAAGTGTTCCTGGCCAAGGTTGTCGTCATCGCTGCCGGCGGCGGCTCGTTCACACCCAAGCGCCCGCCGCTCGAAGGCATCGAAGCCTACGAAAACCAATCCGTGTTCTACGCCGTCCGCAAGATGGACGCCTTCCGCGACAAAGACGTGCTGATCGTCGGCGGCGGCGATAGCGCGCTCGATTGGACGCTCAACCTCCAGCCCATCGCCCGCTCGCTCACCCTCATGCATCGCCGCGACGACTTCCGCGGCGCGCCCCATTCCGTCGAGCAGATGCGCGCCCTCGTCCGCGACGGCAAGATGAAGCTGCTGATCGGTCAGGCCACGCATCTGCACGGCGCCAACGGCCAGCTCGAACAGGTCACCGTAAAAACCGCTGCCGGCGAAGAGAAAATCGCCTGCAATCGCCTGTTGCCCTTCTTCGGCCTCACCATGAAGCTCGGCCCCGTCGCCAACTGGGGCCTGAACCTGCACGAAAACCTGATCAACGTAGACACCGAAAAGTTCGAGACCAACGAACCCGGCATCTTCGCCATCGGCGACATCAACACCTACCCCGGCAAACTCAAGCTCATCCTCTCCGGCTTCCACGAAGCCGCGCTCATGTCCCAAGCCGCCCACAAAATCGTCCACCCCGGCAAGAAACTCACCTTCCAGTACACAACGAGTTCGTCGAGTTTGCAGAAGAAGCTGGGTGTGAAGTAAAGGGCGGAAAATGGGTCGCGTGTCTCATCCTGCTGACGGCATGATGCCGACACGGACCTATTTGATCCAAAGGGTCAATGGCACGGGCCGCCGGTCCGGGCACACCATCATGCCAGTGTAGGACTCCGAAAATTTTCCGTTGAACGTGCAAGCGACGCCGTCAACCATCAGTGTTGCGGACATGCGAGATGTCCATCCCGATATCTGAAACTGCAGTTCGCCAGTCTTCTTCTCAGGGCCGTCCTGAGTGCACATTCCAACATGCGTCAATGTCAGCGGCCCCGAATAGCTCTGTGATCGGACCGTTTCATTCACCGCGACCGTCGCGGTAAGATCCCACTCACCAAGATAGCCAGCCTGCCCAACGACCTGCCGCAATTCGCCCAGTGCCGGCGTAGACAGAGCCACAACGATCAGCGCCAGTGCTACTTTCAAGGCAAGTTCCTTTGACGAACGATATGCGCTTCTCAGCGTTTCTTGACGGCTAAGCGCGCATCGGCCACTTCGAGCTTCCCGTTGTCGGATCTGCCTGTGATCCCGACGATTTTTCTGGAATACTTCATCGACGTGGACCTATCACCTGCTTTTTCAGCGGCTTTGGCGGCACCAACCAGAGCACCCAGCCGGTTAGGTTCCTTTTTCAGTGTTGCCTCGAACGCGACAAGTGCGTCCTTAGCCTTGCCGCGTTCGAGCAGCATGTCGCCATACAGTTCGCGGGCCGGTTTGGGCACACCCGGGGTAACCGGATGCTTCTCGGTTTTGTCTTCAGCCTCAGCAGCCGCACTCAAGGCCTTCTGCGCATCGTCGAATTTGCCCTCTGCATGCAGCACCCACGCGGCGGCAACTTGGCGCTGAATATCGACCTGACCAGACCAATACACATCCTTCGCGTCGCGCAGTTTTTCGCTCAGCGTCGCAAGCATCGCAATGTCCGCTTTTGCTGCATCCGGTTTGCCCACCCGTGCCGCTCCGATAGCGCGGGCGAAATGGATCATGGCATCGGCATACGCGAACTGCCCGGGTCGCAGCGGCAGGTCTGCTGCACCCTGCCAGTCAGCGCGTTCGATGACGTAGCGCGCGTTACTCGCGGCGATTGCATACGGACCGACGAAACGACGTTGATTGACTCCGGCAAGCGCATTCATTTCCGCCACCGTCGCAGCAGCCTTCTTGTCCTGACCAGTCTGCAGATACGCATAGACCAAATAATCCATCGCATGCAGCTGGTCGTCGGGCTCCTTTTCCGCTTTTGCCGACCGTGCCGACGCGAGGTTCGACGCGATCAAATCTTGCCACAGCCCGACGCGGGTAAAAATGTGCGAGGGCATGTGCTGGGCGTGTGGTGCGGCGGGGGCGATCTTGGCATAGCGCCGAGCCGCAGGCAGACCTTTTTCGGCAATCGGCGGGTAGTCCGTCAGGTAAATCTGGTAGTGCGTCACGCCTGGATGTTGTGGTTGGCGCTTGATGATCGGTGCCAGGATTTCCGCGCCCTTGAGCTGGTTGGCGTAGGTCTTGTCGGTTGGTTCGGCCGAAGTGTTGAGTGCGAGTGCGTAGTGGATTTGCGCCTCGTCATCTTTGGGATAGCGCTGCGCCAACGTCTCCATCGCTTTGGCGTAAGCCAGCAGCCGTGTGCGGTGATCGATCTTTTCATAGTCTACATACATGACCGCCAGCGCATTCAGATACTCTCGTTCGCGCTGCGTTTTGACGGCCATGGCTTGGCCCTTCTGCACCGCAGCCAACCCGAGCGGCAGATTGGGTGGTGGCGGCGGGGCATGAGGATTGAACAAGAGGCTCAACGCAATGCCCCAGTGGGCCATGGCGCAATCCGGGTCGACCTTTAGGGCGTCGTTAAATGACTGGTTGGACGCGCGATAAAAAAACGAGTGCTGGTAAAGCATCGCGCGATTAAAGTGTCGCTTAGCAAGCGGCTTGCAAGAGATATCGAAATTGACCTTGCCAAGTTTTGGCGCAGGTTGGGCAAGCGTCGGTTGGGTCAGAAAAACGCTTGTAAGCGCCGCCATCGCGGCCGCCGTTGCAACTCTGGTCATTGTTGCACCTCTTTTGTCGCCATCGGAAATTTGAAGCTAAAAATGAAATACGAGCTGCTGAAGCGATGCTCGATGTTGAAGAATGATACACAACTTGGCGGTCCTTCGAAAGGGGGCCAGTGGTTCGGCCCAGTGGCCTATCAAGTGATGCGGCGCTCCCGGAGATGCAAAGGCGGTGAAATCGGCCCCCCTACCCCGCCAACACCCCCGTCCGAAACAACACCACCCTGAGCCCCCCATGCGCCACCGGCGCGTCCGTTGGCAAAAATGGCAACCCCGTCGCTTCCGCCAGCATCGGCTCCGTCGTCAAAATCCCCACGCGCCAGCCCGCAAACCGCGTCATCAAAGTTTGCCCCAGCGTCCGGTACAGCGGCACCAGCTTGCTCTTATCGCTGATGCGCGTGCCATACGGCGGGTTGACGATCACCAGCCCCGGCGGCCCGTCCGGCGCCACCAGCTCGCCGATCGCGCACTGCTGGAACTCCGTAAACGCCGCCACCCCCGCGCGTTCCGCATTCGCCTGGCTCATAGCGATCGCCGTCGCATCCCGGTCGCTCCCATAGAACCGAACACCCGGCACGCGCGCGCTTTTCACGTCCCGCATGCGCGCCCACGCGTCCGCATCAAACGTCGCCAACTGCTCGAACGCGAACCGCCGCGCCCGCCCTGGATTAAGCCGCGCCGCAATCTCCGCCGCCTCGATCACGAACGTACCCGACCCGCACATCGGATCGACCACCGGCTCGCTCCCGTCATAACCGCACTGCCGCAAAAACAGCGACGCCATCGTCTCCCGCATCGGCGCCATGTTGACGGCTTCCTTGTAGCCCCGCTTGTGCAGCAGGTCGCCCGACGTATCCACGCCGATGCTGCACACGTCGTGCTCAAACCGCGCCCGCACCAGCACCTCCGCGTCGTCCGACTGCGGCGCGCCCAGTGTCTCTTTGATCGCCGTCTCGATCCGCTGCGCGGCCGCGTCCGAATGGTAGATGCGCGACTTCTTGCACGTCACCTCGACCCGGAACGGCACATCGGCACGCAGCACCTCGCCCCATGGCACATGCCGCGCCCGCACGTCCAGCTGCGCCAGATGCAGCACCTTGAATTGGTCGATGGGCGCCATCACCCGTCCCGCGCCCCGGATCCACAGGTTGGCGCGCCACACCTCCGGCCACCCGCCTTGAACGGTCACCCCGCCCGGAACGATCCGCGGCTGCTTGAACCCTTTACCGCGCACCTCGGCATGCAACGCCGCTTCCAAGCCCGGCGCCGCCACCAGAAAGATCTCGAACTGTCCATCTTTCGTCATCCCGCCTCCATATCGGCCCACCTCCCTATTTGGAAGCGCCGGCAACAGCGACTTCTTTGTTGCAGCAATCGACGGCAGCGCAGGTCATCCACTTCCCTTCTCCCCTTCGCAATTCTGCGAAGGGGAGAAGGTGCCCGCCCGGCGCGAAGGCGCCACAAGATTGAGGGCGGATGATGGGCAGCAACAGAGCGAGCCCTGCCCCTCTCCCGGCCTTCGGCCACCCTCTCCCCCTTGCGAAGGGCAAGGGGGAGAGGGGAAGAAATAGGCGCGAATTGAATGTCCGACCCCACCGCCCATCTCCGCGTGACATCCCCCCTGCCGCCACGTACACCACCCGCTAGCACCCCAGTCCCGGAGACCACCTATGGCCATGTTCGCAGGCGAACGCGCACTCGTGACCGGAGCGGCCGCCAGCATCGGCCGCGGCATCGCCATAGCGCTGGCCCGCGAAGGTGCCCACGTCCTGCTCGCTGACATCAACGCCGTCGGCAACGCCGAAACCAAGCGCCTGATCGAAACCGCAGGCGGCTCTGCCCGCGCCATCGAAGCCGATCTCTCCCAACCCGATGGCCACCGCACGCTCCTCGCCGCCTGCGCCAATGACCTGCCGCTGCACATGTTCGTGCATGCCGCCTCGCCCCCGCGCCACGAACACGATGGCGTTCGTACCGTCTCTGAAGCGACCTGGGACGCCATGGTCGACGACCAACACCCGCGCCGGTTTCTTTCTCGGCCGAGAGATCGCCCTTGGCATGGTGAAAGGCAAAATCCCCGGCCGGCTTTTGTACCTGACGTCGCTGCACGCTGAGAGTCCGCGCAACCTCGCCCACTACTCCGCCAGCAAGGGCGGCATGCGCATGGTCATGATGGAGCTTGCCCGCGCCTTCGGCCCCGATGGCGTCCGCGTCAACGCCCTGGCTCCCGGCGCAGTCCCCGGCGGCGGCGCGGCGAGCATGACCGGTGCTATGGCGGAGAAAATACCACTCGGCCGCACCGGTACGCCCGACGACATGGCACGCACGGCCCTCGCCATCCTCTCCAACGAGATGATGCCCTACGTCACCGGTGCCACCATCCCTGTTGACGGCGGCATGCAGCTCTCTAACTGGATCGACTTCGAAGGCGTGTGAAAAGCGCGCGACGCGGATCGCAGAAAAATCGACAAGTCAACAGTATCCCGATCCCGCAGCACTAGGCCGTTGGCGCCACCCCATCATCGCTTTCCCGGATATTTGGCGCGCGTTTCCGCGCGTCAAATATCCGGCAACTTACCACTCTGAGCTTGATCGTTCCGCTGCACAATCGACGGATAAAGATCCCGGCTCTCCGCGCTGAAATGCGCTCTGGCCGCGAACGCGGCGGAGAGAGGGACGCGTGAAGTGTTGAAGCCCAATTTTACGGCAATGGGCAGAAGCGTGAACCCGTACCGTCGACGCGATTGCTTCGACCTGCGGCATTGCCGCCCATACATGCCAGCGATTGGCAATAGGTCAACGTCTCTGCAGGTCTTTCCATTTGCTCGCTGGTAACAGTAGGCCTGCAGAGAACGCCCGCGATCGAGGATCATCGACGCGCGCTGTCACACGACAAAAAAGGCCGCCAGGTTGCCCTGGCGGCCTCTTATTCACTTGGGTCGTTTGAGCTTCAGCGCATCTGCGCTGAACTCGGCACCAGCGAACGGTTGGACGTTTCGCGGCGGCCGGTCGGGCGCTTGATGCCCTCCATCGGGCGTACGCTCTCAACCGCCGGGTTGAGCCGCAGCGGCTGCGGCGCCCCATCACCGCTATAGCTGACAGGGATCTGCTTCAGCCCGCCCAGTTCGCCACGCGGCACTTCAACCTTGATGGTGTCGCCCGGCTCGATCGCCGTCATTTCGGTGGCGCTGATCTCCGCGCCCGTTGACCGCACAATGCGGTAAACCGGTTCGCGGCGGCCGCCACGGCTGCGTTCAGCGATCAGCATCGGCGCCACCGCTTCCGATTCGTACAACAGCCGCTCAGCCGTGTCCGAACGATGTGCGATCGCTTCGAGCTTGCCCTGCACATCGCGCAGGTCAGCCGTTGCTTCCGTCACCCGCTTGCTGTGCAGATCGAGCAGCGCGATGTTCGTGCGGCTCAACTCGCCATTCACCCGCAGCAGACCATCTTGCAAGCGCAGGCGGTCGCCCTGCATCTGCACCACTGTCCGCTCGAGTGTCAGTTTGCGTGTCAGGGTCGAATACCCCTTCTTGACCAGGTCAGCGATGCTATCCAGCTCTTGCCGGAACAACGCGGCCTGTTTATCATGCGTGACGATCTGGTCTTCCGACGATTTGACTTGACCTTGCAGGTTGCGGGTCAGCTGCTCAAGGGTTGCGACCTGGTTGTCGAACAGTTCGCGGCGGGCGCGGAAGATGTTCTCTTCCTGCGACACCAGCGTGCCGACAGCTTCGTTACCCTCAGACTTCTGCGTCAGTGCAGCCGGGAACTGCGGCCTGTTCATGCCCTTCACCTCGGCGTCGAGCCGCGCACGGCGGGCCAGCAGCGAGTTGAACTCATGGCTGAACATGACCAGATCACCGCGGGCTTGGATCACTTCGCGCTCGATGCGGCCACCATTCTCGCCGGTCCGCGACACACCACCAGCAACAGCAATGGCCTGCAGCACGGTCATGCCGGGACGGTAGGCATATTCGCCCGGCTTATCCACCGCACCGACCAGATAGAACGGGCGGAACTTGGACACTTCCACAGCGATATCCGGCGCCTCCGTCAGACCCATGCGGGCCTGCAGACGCTGACCAATCGACTTCGCCAACTCATTCACAGAAAGGCCCGCGGCCGCCACTTCGCCGATCAACGGCAGCGACACCCGGCCGGACGGCCCGATCGCGTACTCGGAGTTGAGCGCAGCCCACTCGAACACTTCGTCCTTCGCAGCGCGCCACTCGAACACTTTCAACCGCACCTGGTCCATGGCGCCGAGCTTGTAGTCAGCGTTGAACTGGGTCGCGTTGGTTTCAACGCGGCCCGCAAGGAACAGCATAATAAACGCCGTGATGATCATCGCGAACCGGCCAACCACCGGAATGCGTGCCGGTTGTGGTGCCGGGCGCCGGAACGACCCAGGAGCCGGGGCAATCCGAACACGCGAGCCGAGACCGGGCTTCCGTGCAACGTGTGTTTCCATCTGCTTCACTCCACTAAATTTCGGCAGTCTATCGCGCAGGCGTAGATTTCGGCTGCATGCGGCAAGCGGTGTTTCGACCCAGGACGGCTAGACATTTGATACCAGGCTCATACAGCGTGACATGCAGCGATCGACCGGACGAATGTCTCCGGTCAGTCTCACAAAAGTGGCGGATCCCGAAGTCGTCTAAAGGTCGGACAATCCGGCGGCACCAGTCAGCACTGAATAGTCTCACGCAAACGGTTTGGCGGCCCGTATCGGAACAAGTTGGATCGGGACACGGACTACCACACCGACTTGCGTAGCTGAGTACCAGCAACCAATCAGCCACCGAAAAAGACGGAGGACGAAACCCAAGTCTCAGCGCAAACACCGCAGTGCAAAGAGAATTCGGATTTCAAGCTACGTCAAAAGACGTACGCAACCCGGGAGCTAACCCCTTCGCCCGCGGCCGACGCGCGTCCCGGCGCCGGATCAAGACAGCGCCGCGCCTTATGCCGTCAGCAGCCCCCACAAGCCCGCCTGCGCCAGCAGCGCGTTGCCGGTTGCATTCAATTCTGGCCCCTCTCCAACCGACTGCACAAGGGTGTGCTCGATCAGATAAGGTGTCGCCGGATTGGTGCTCACGCTGTCGATCTGCAACTGCACGCCACTGATGTTGTAGACATCCAATCCATCAACCGAGAACGTCCCTGCGTGATTGCTGTACAACGATGCCTTGAACGCCGCCGCCACCGCCTGGAATTCAGCGATCAAGCCCGCCTCCGCCAGCGGGTTCTGATCATTGATGATGAAACGCAGTACAAACTCACCACCA
Source organism: uncultured Alphaproteobacteria bacterium (assembly GCA_963847145.1). GTDB lineage: Bacteria > Pseudomonadota > Alphaproteobacteria > Rhizobiales > Hyphomicrobiaceae > JABFRJ01. The sequence continues at coordinate 1,030,883 of CAWJYN010000003.1, read as the reverse complement.
CCGATGATCGTCTGGTGTCCGAAGCTCGCACCCGCGTCTTCTTTCAAGATAAACAGCGTGTCGCCACCGCCGCCATCGAGCACGTTGTTGCCAGCGCGATTGGCCACCAGGATATCGTCGCCCTTGCCGCCATAGAGTTCGTTCAATCCGGACGACGCATTCACCGCGAGTAGATCATTTCCCTTGTCGCCGTAGAGGAAGTTATTGGTGCCACCGGCGAAGACTAGATCGTTGCCGGCCCCGCCCGAGGCCGTGCTGCCCCCGTTGCCGGTGTAGATGACATCGGCGCCGGCACCGCCAAAGAATGTGTTGTTGCCCTTCACTGCGAAGATAAAGTCCGCGCCGCCTGTCCCGTTCGAGGTGTTGCCAGCCGTTGCGTAAAGCGACACGACGTCTGCTTTCAACGTCGCCGACGCAAACGCCGCCTGCACGCCGTGCGCTGCATAAGTCGGGTGAATGTCGTTGGTGAACGCAATCTCGTTCGGCGCAAAAACTGACGTGATTCCGGTCAGCGTATTGTTGTCGCCAAAGAAAATCGGGATCGACAGATCCTTGAAACCGAACGCATGTCCGTCCGCCGCCACCGCGTCACCAAACACATTCGCATCGACCAGCTTGATATCGAGCCCGGCCGCCTTGTCGGCCGCCACCAACTGCTTCAACGCGCCGTTGTTGGCATCAATAATGGCATCCGCGCCGGCCACTCGCGCGGCACCTTCCGGCCCCGATGCAGCCAATGCCTGTCCGGCCGGCGTGATCGAGAAATGCGGCAGCGTGAACAGCACAATCTTCTCAACGCCATTGGCAGTCAGCGTCAGAATAGACTTCTGGATATTGCCGACCACTGCCGCGATTTCAGCTGCCGGTGGATTAGCCGCCGTCGGCGTGTAGTTCAGGTAGTCGTTATTGCCGACATAAAGCACCGCCTCAGTGCCCTTTGGCGCCGCTTTGCCTTGCAGGCCCGCAACAAACGCTTGCACTTGAAAATCAAGATCGATCGGGATCGGATTGCCTGTCACCGAACGCGCGCCGCCATAGGCATAATTCTGCACATTCCCGGCTGAAACCCCCAGCTGCCCCGGCAGCTGCTCGGCAAACGTCGGCCCATTCGCGAACCGGCCAGCCCACCACGGCGATGCCGGAATGGCACCACCGGTCGCCGCGAACAGATTCCCGTTGTCGGAGAGACTGTCGCCGAAGAACACGAGATTGGAGACCGTCCCCGGCTTTCCTTCAGCCTTGGGTCCATCATCGTACTCGGGGCGGCTCTGGCGCATGGTTTTTGTCCCTAGTCTGTTCGGCATGTGATCCGGATGGATAACCCGCAGCGTTGCGTTGATGTTAATGCTAAGTGTGCGACGTGCAACTTGTCCAGCGGCGCCGTCTCAACTCGGCATTGTATCTCTCTGTCAAAAAGAGGTATCCGCGGATCCGTCGCCAGCCGGCGCGCGCTGCCTGTTGCCCTCGTTTCGTCCGCGCCCTATGACGCGAGACCCCGAGCAAGGAACTGATCCACCATGCCGTCCAAAATCGATCTCTTCGAAGAACTCGAGCCCTCGCCTCGTCTGCTGATGGGCCCGGGCCCTGTGGATTTGTACCCGCGCGTCCTCCGCGCTATGAGCGTGCCGATCCAGGGCCAGTTCGACCCCGAGTTCCGCCGCTACATGACCCAGGTCATGGCGCTCTACCGCCACGTGTTCCGCACCAAGAACGAGCAGACCATGCTCGTCGACGGTACCGCCCGCGGCGGACTGGAAGCCTGCATGCATTCCGTCATCCAGCCCGGCGAAAAGGTGCTGGTCCCCATCTTCGGCCGCTTCGGCCATCTCAAAACCGAGATCGCCAAGCGCGCCCGCGCCGAGGTCATCCCGCTGGAGATCGAATGGGGCACGGTGTTCGACCCCGGCCAGATCGAAGCAGCACTGAAAAAGCATAAACCCAAGATGGTCGCCGTTTGCCAGGGCGATACGTCCACCACCATGCTCCAGCCCCTCGCCGACATTGGCCCGCTGTGCCGCAAGCACGATGCGATCCTTTTTGTTGATGCCACCGCCTCGCTCGCCGGAAACCCCTTCGAAACTGATCAGTGGCAGATCGACATGGTCGCCACTGGCCTGCAGAAGTGCCTCTCCGGCCCACCCGGCATCGCACCGATCACCTTCAATGACCGCGTCGTCGAGATCTTAAAACATCGCAAGCACGTCGAAGCCGGCATCAAGCCGCCCGATCTCGTCGAGGGCAACGGCCCCATCATCCAGTCCAACTACTTCGATCTCGCGATGATCATGGATTACTGGAGCCCGCGCGCGCTCAACCATCACACCGAGGCCGCCTCCATGCTCTATGCCGCACGCGAGTGCGCCCGCATCGTGCTCGAAGAAGGCATCGACAACGGTGTCGCTCGCCATGTGCTGACATCGAAAGCCCTCCGCGCCGGCCTCGAAGCCATGGGCCTCAAACTCTACGGCGACGCCAAGCACCGCATGGCTAACGTCACCGGCGTATTCATCCCCAAGGAAATCAAGCACGCTGACGCCGTCCGCACCGCCATGCTCGAAGACTTCGGCATCGAGATCGGCACCTCGTTCGGCCCCCTGCACGGCAAGGTCTGGCGCATCGGCACCATGGGTTACGTCTGCCGCAAGGCCAACGTTCTGCGCTGCCTTGCCTCGTTCGAGAGCGTCCTCCGCCGCCATGGCTACAACGCGCCCGCCGGCGCCGGCATCGACGCCGCCTACAAGGTCTACGACCATGCCAAAGGCTGAGACAGCAGCGCCCACAGGCGCACAAAAACTACTCACCACCCCCGTCCACGTCATCAACGTTGGCCTCGAAGGCTTCGCCACCGAGCTTAGCACCCACGGCACGCCCGTTACCCACGTCCAATGGTCCCCCCCGCCGGCGGCAACGAGAAGCTTGCCGCGCTGCTGGGGAAGCTGGGGATGTGAGCATTGGACCTCTTGAAGGCGCGATGCCCGCGTTCATGTTCTCGTTCCGCCGTCATCCCGGCGAAGGCCGGGACCCACGACCAGCCTGCTGGCCTCTGCTTCCTTAAAAAGGGGGCCGCAAATGCGATGGGTAGACCACCGCAAAGTGCGCCAACATCTGGTTTGTCGTAGGCCCCGGCCTTCGCCGGGGTGACGAAATAGGGGTGAAGTCATCGGATCGAGGGTGTTGGAGCCGTCCAACAGGTAAAGCCATGAAAGTCAGCGCGCGCTACGCCAAGATCGTCGAATGGTCCGAGGAAGACCAGTGCTATGTCGGAACCGCACCCGGCCTGATGTACGGCGGCTGTCACGGCGACGACGAAAAGCTGGTCTTCGAAGAACTGTGTGAGATCGTTGAAGAAGTAGTCGAGCTCTACAAAGAGGACGGCAAAGACCTGCCCCACCAACCGCCGGCCGCGGCCTCGCCCTCAAACTCACCGAACCCGCCTGACTAACTGTCGCGACCCTGCTCTCCCCCCGGCAATTTTGGCCTTTGCCGTCGACAACCGCGCGCGTGCGGGTCTATGAGGCAGGCATGCAACAACGCACACAACCGACACCGAAATCTGAAGCCGTGGTCACCATCGCAACCGCGCCACCCGTCGCTGCACCCGCCTGGGTCGCGCGCCTGCCTGCGCGCTTGCGCCCATCTCCCAAACAGGCCCTTGTGATTGATGGCCTCTGGCCGTTCGTCTGGCCCAAGGATCGGCCCGATCTCCAACGCACGGTGATGATCAGCCTCGGCCTGATGCTGGCCGCCAAGCTCGTCACCGTCATGATGCCCTACACGTTCAAATGGGCGACCGACGCGCTTGTAGCCAAATCCGGCGGCGTCGGCGCCCTGGTCGCATCCGGCTGGCTGGTCGGCGCGCCAATCGCCGCAACGCTGCTCTACGGCCTCGTCCGCATCGTTATGAGCATTTTGCAGCAGGTCCGCGAAGGCATGTTCGCCAAAGTCGCCATGCACGCCGTCCGCAAGCTCGCGCTCTCCACTTTCGAGCACATGCACCGCCTCTCGCTGCGCTTCCATCTCGAAAAGAAAACCGGCGGCCTCACCCGCGTCCTCGAACGCGGCCGCTCTGGCGTCGAACAGATCACCCGCATGCTGTTGATGGTGCTGATCCCCACCGTCGTCGAGTTCATCCTCGTGCTTGCCGTGTGCGTGCTCGAATTCGATTGGCGCTACGCCGTCGTCATCGTCGGCATGATCATTGGCTATCTGTGGTTCACCATCAAAGCCACCGAATGGCGCGTCGCCATCCGCAAAACCATGAACGACAGCGACACCGAGGCCAACACCAAGGCCGTCGATAGCCTGCTCAACTACGAAACCGTCAAATACTTCGGTGCCGAAGCCCGAGAGGCCAGCCGCTACGACAAATCCATGGAGCGCTTCGAAGCCGCTAGCATCAAAACTTACACCTCGCTCGGCTTCCTCAACGCCGGCCAAGCCGTCATTTTCACCATCGCCCTCGCGCTGTGCATGATCATGAGCGCCCGCGACGTCATGGCCGGCAACAACACCGTCGGCCAGTTCATCATGGTCAACGCGCTGATGCTGCAGCTCTTCATCCCGCTCAACTTCATGGGCACCGTCTATCGCGAAATCCGCCAGTCATTGACCGACATCGAACGCATGATGGACGTCCTCGGCGAAAACCCCGAGATCGCCGACAAGCCCGGCGCCCCCGCGTTGAAAGTATCCGGCGGCACCGTCCGCTTCGAAAACGTCGTGTTCCGCTACGATCCGGAACGCACCATTCTCGATGGTCTATCTTTTGAAGTTCCCGCCGGCAAAATGGTCGCCATCGTCGGCCCATCGGGCGCCGGCAAATCCACGATCAGCCGCATTCTGCTGCGCTTCTATGACGTCGCCGGCGGCCGCGTCACCATCGACGGCCAGGACATCCGCGAGGTCACGCAAGCCTCGGTCCGCGCGGCCATGGGCGTCGTCCCACAAGACACCGTGCTGTTCAATGATACCATCCTCTACAACATCCGCTACGGCCGCCCCGAAGCCACCGACGATGAAGTCAAAACCGCCGCCAAACTCGCCCAGATCGACAGCTTCATCGCCACGCTTCCCGATGGCTATTCAACCATGGTCGGCGAACGCGGGTTGAAACTCTCCGGTGGCGAAAAGCAGCGCGTCGCCATCGCCCGCACGATTCTCAAAGGCCCACCCATCCTCATGCTGGATGAAGCCACCAGCGCCCTCGACAGCCACACCGAAAAAGAAATCCAGGACGCCCTCGACCGCGTCTCCAAGGACCGCACCACGCTCGTCATCGCCCACCGTCTCTCCACCATCGTGCATGCCGATCGCATTCTTGTACTCGACAAGGGCGCCCTCGTCGAAAGCGGAACGCATGCCGAGTTGATGGAACAGAACGGCCTCTACGCCTCCCTCTGGGACCGCCAGCGCCAGGCCGAAAAAGCCCGCGAAGAACTCGCCAAAAGCCTCGAACTCGAACGCGCAACAGCGCGGATTTCAGGCGGGCGGATTGGTGTTTAGACCGGCGAAACGTGGTGGTAGTGCGTCTGATATCTTGACTTAGCCCGCACATTTAGCTAAGTTGTTAGCATGGCCGAATTTAAGATCCACGCCGCGAAATCTAACTTGTCGAAGCTCATTGCACGGGCTCGGGCGGGCGAAGAAATCATTATCGTCAACGGCAAGACCCCAGTTGCGCGCCTATCACCGATTGCCGGCTCCACATCAAAGCGCAAATTCGGCGCTTACAAAGGGCAGCTATCAGTTCCCGATAGCTTCTTCGATCCGCTGCCGGAGGACGAATTGAAGGCCTGGGAGGGCGAGGCATACGATGGCGATCCTCTTGGACACCCACGCGCTGCTGTGGTGGATGAACGGCGATCCGAGGCTGTCGAGAAAAGCGCGCAGCGCGATGGAAAAAGACGGCGCTGAAATCTACGTCAGCGCTGTGTCTGCGGTTGAACTAGCGACCAAGGTGCGGCTTGGGAAGTTGCCCGAAGCCGCCGTGTTGGCGCATACGTTCGCGGCGAGACTTGCCGAGCAGGAATTTCTGCATTTGCCGATTTCACTGGAACACGGTCGGCTTGCGGGTCTATTGCCCGGTGCCCACCGCGATCCTTTCGACCGTATTCTTGCGGCTCAATCGCTCATCGAACACATGCCATTGGTCACCGTCGATCCTGCGCTTCAGAGTTTCGGCGTTGAAATCGTATGGTAAGTGAACGCCGAACTTTGATCCATCATCTTAGCCCGGAATTCCCATGACCACCCGCCGCTCCACCGGCCGCACGCAAGTCGCCAAGGCGCTCTGGTATGTCAGCGCAGGCAAAGCCGAACTGCGTCCCGAAACCGTGCCGCCGCCACGCACCGGCGAGGCGCAGGTGCAGACGCTCTACACCGGCATCAGCCGCGGCACCGAACGCCTTATCCTCGCGGGCCAAGTCGGCGAGAGCGAATGGGAACGCATGCGCGCGCCCATGCAAGCCGGCAACTTCCCCTTCCCCGTCAAATACGGCTATTGCGCCGTCGGCCGCGTGCATGCCGGCAGCGATGATCTGCTCGGCAAAAACGTGTTCTGTCTGCATCCCCACCAGGATTGGTTCAACGTCGCCATCGAACGTCTCACGGTCGTGCCCGAGGCCGTCTCACCGCGCCGGGCTACGCTCACCGCCAATATGGAAACCGCACTCAATGCGCTCTGGGATTCCGGCGCCGGCGCCGGTGATCGCATCGCCGTTGTCGGCGGCGGCATTGTTGGCCTTCTGGTCGCGAACCTCGCGGGGCGCTTGCCCGGTGCGGATGTCACGCTCGTCGATGTGGACGCGTCGCGCGCCACGCTCGCCACGCATCTCGGCTGCAAATTCGCGACACCCGCCGATGCACCGCGCGACTGCGATGTCGTCTTCCATACGTCTGCCACAGCACCCGGCCTCAACACCGCCATCGCCCTCGCGGGCGAAGAAGCCACCATCGTCGAGATGAGCTGGTATGGCGCGCAAAAAGTCGCTGTCGACCTCGGTGGCCCGTTTCACAGCCGCCGCCTGAAGCTCGTCTCGTCGCAAGTCGGCAAAGTTTCGCCCTCGCGCCGCATCCGCTGGAACTACGCGCGCCGGCTCGGCACAGCGCTAAAGCTTTTGGAAGACCCGCGTCTCGATGTCCTCGTCGCCGACGAGATTGCCTTCACCGACGCCGCCACGCGCGTGCCAGAAATTCTTGCTCCCGGCGCCAGCGGCATTGCGCCGGTGATCAAGTACGTCTGAGAGCGGCATCTCAATTCGACTGCTGCGTAACGCCTGCATCCAGCGCCAACACATGCCCCGCCAGATACAGCGAGCCGCAGATCAGCACGCGCACTGATGTCTTCGTCTCCGCCGCGATCCGCGCCAGTGCAGCTCGCACGCCCTCGCTCGCATCCGCCGAAAATCCGAGGCCGCTCGCCACCGCCGCCACCGCTTGCGGCGGATGCGGTGCCTCATGCGCACCCGGGATCGGCACAGCCACCACCCGCTTCGCCAGTCCGCGAAAGGGCGTCAGAAACCCGCCCGTATCCTTCAAGCCCATCATGCCGACGATCAGACACAACGGCTTCGGTGCTTTCTCTTCAAGATCTGCGAATGCCTGCGCAATCGCCTGTCCGCCGGCGGGATTATGCCCGCCGTCGAGCCACACCTCTGATCGCTCCGGCAGCCCTTGCAGCCACAGCGCGCCATCCAGCCGTTGCATGCGGCCCGGCCAGCGCACGTCCAACAGCCCGCGTTCAATGGCGTCGTCGGTGACGCCAAGCGGCTTCAGTTGCAGCGCCGCCGCCACTGCCGCACCCGCATTGACAATCTGATGCCGCCCGAGCAGCGCCGGCAGCGGCAGATCATGCACCTCATTCTCGCTTTGAAACAGCATGCGGCCGCGCTGCTCGAACGCCTCATAATCCTCGCCCCACACGATCAGTGGCGAGCGCGTGAACCTGGCCCGCGCGCGGATCACATCGAGCGGCACGGTATCCTGCTGCGAAATCACCGCCGGCACATCCGGTTTGAGAATACCCGCCTTCGTCGCTGCAATGCGTTCCAACGTGCCGCCGAGCTTTTCTGCATGATCCATCGCAACTGGCGTGATGACACACAGCGCCGGTCGCTCAACGACATTGGTCGTGTCGTAGTCCCCGCCAAGCCCGACTTCCAGAATGAGCACATCTGCCGGCGTTTCCGAGAACGCGACAAACGCCGCCGCTGTGGTGATCTCAAAGAATGTCACCGGCGCACCAGCATTGATCTTCGCAACCCGTGTCAACAGCGCAACCAGTACGTCCTCGCTGATCGGCCGTGAAACGCCATCCGCGCCCGCAAGCGAAATCCGCTCATGAAACTGCACCAGATGTGGCGATGTATAAACGTGCACACGCTTGCCCGCTGCTTCAAACATCGCGCGCAGAAACGCCGTCGTCGAACCCTTGCCGTTGGTACCCGCAATATGCACGACCGGCGGCAACCGCTTGTGCGGATGCCCAAGCTTCTCCAACAAAACCGCAATCCGCCCAAGAGACAAGTCGATCAAAATCGGATGCAGCGTCTTGAGTTCTGCGAGGAGGTGGTCACTTGTGGGCATGGTCTCGCATTCACTCGATTTGCGCCAAAGGTGCAGGAGCTGCGCCTGATGGCGGCCACACGCGCGGAGAGTCAAAAATCACGTCATGGCCGCGAAGGCGGCCACCCAAGCAAGCTGCCAGTCTGACCTGGCGTTGATCCAAAAGCGAAAGGTATTCACCTGTTTCGTCGACCGTCGCAAGAAAACCGGCTTGCTTGGGTGGCCGCCGTCACGCTCCGCGTGCTGCGCACGACGCGGCCATGACGAAATGAGAAGAAGCTTGTGTCGCCAGCAATCAAGGCGCCCGCGGTAGGGCCCGGCTCTTTGCCAAGGCTTCCGCTTCGCGTTTTGCCTTCTCGCGCGCTTCTACGGCCGCGCTGTCGAACCGCTTGCTGCCATCGACCGGCTCTAAAATGTCCGAGCCGCGCGCCAAGTTCTCAACGAGTTTGCCGTCCACGGCATGGCCATTCATGCTCTGGATGTAACCCGCTGGTTTCTTGCGTTTGGCGTCCGCCGCCGACTTGCCCGACGCAGCGCCTGCCATCAGCACGCGTACCAGCCGCGACAGCGTCTCGCGCATCTTGTGGCGATGCACGACCATGTCGATCATGCCGTGGCTGAGCAGATATTCCGCGCGCTGGAACCCTTCCGGCAAATTCTCACGGATCGTCTGTTGGATCACGCGCGGACCGGCAAAGCAGATCAACGCGCCCGGCTCCGCGATCTGCACATCGCCGAGCATTGCATAGGATGCCGTCACGCCACCCGTCGTCGGATCGGTGAGTACAACAATGTAAGGCAACCGCGCATCCCGCAGCCGCTGCACAGCAATCGTCGTGCGCGGCATCTGCATCAACGACAGAATACCTTCCTGCATGCGCGCGCCACCAGACGCAGCGAACAGAATAAACGGCGCTTTCTTCTCGACAGCATGCAGCATACCGGTGACGATTGCCTCGCCCGCCGCCATGCCGAGCGACCCGGCCATGAAACGGAAGTCCTGCGCCGCAGCGATCACCAGCGCGTCATCCACCAGCCCCTCGCCGATCACGACGGCGTCGGTGAGCGACGTCTTCGCCTTGGCGGCCTTCAAACGGTCCGTGTAGCGCTGGCCGTCGCGAAACTTCAGCGGATCGACTGTCACGTCCTTCACCGGCACAACTTTGAAGCTGCCGCCGTCGAACAGGCCCTTCAGCCGCGCGCCGGAGTCCATGCGCTCATGAAAGTTGCAGCACGGGAACACGAACGCGTTGTCCTCCAACGCCTTCTTGTCACACATCTGCCCGCAGCCGCCGCACTTGTGCCAGAAGTTATCGGGCGGCTCCCGGCGCGTGGTCAGGAAGCTCGAAATCTTCGGCCGGACGACGTTATTGATCCAGTTCACGTCACACGCTCCAAGCGGCACCAACGAGGTCGGCGCCAGGAAGAGAAAAAACGGCATATCTGCGGGCCAGATAAGCACAAAGTTGGCTGGTGCCAATGCCCCAGCCTGTGGATTAGCTGCCATATGGCACTGCGGCCTTGCTCGTGTTGCCGCGAACAAATCAGTAATTTTGTTCGTCATCCCGGCGAAGGCCGGGACCCACGGCACGTCAGAAGCCTATCTCCGGTTTATCGTGGGTGCCGGCCTTCGCCGGCATGACGGAAAATAGGGTATCGGGAGCGACAGCAAAGCTAAGCGCCGCGCAAGGCACCACCGAGCTGAGCCACCAGATCAAGAACGGCCGGCACTGTCTTTGCCGTCGCTTTGCCGTCAGCCGACAGCGAAGTTTCGATGGCCGACACCAGCGCCGACCCCACCACCACGCCATCCGCACCTTGGCCAATGGCCTTGGCTTGCTCGGGGGTCTTTACACCAAAACCGACTGCTACAGGAAGAGTTGTTGATTTCTTGATTGACGCTACCTGGGCGTGTACCGCCTTGGGGTCCGGCGTCGCCGCCCCTGTGATGCCCGCAATCGACACGTAATACACAAATCCAGACGTGTTCTTCAGCACGGCTGGAAGCCGCTTGGCGTCCGTTGTCGGTGCCGCCAGTCGGATGAAATTCAGCTCCCGCGCCATCGCCGGCACGCACAACTCGTCATCCGCTTCCGGCGGACAATCGACGATGATCAGCCCATCCACCCCCGCCGCCTTCGCCTCGTCCAGAAACGGCTCGACCGGATAAACATAGATGGGATTGTAATAGCCCATCAGCACAATAGGCGTGTCGTTGTCCGCCTTGCGGAACTCGGCCACCAGCGCCAGCGTCTTGCGCAGCGTCATCCCGGCTTTCAGCGCACGCAAGCCCGCCGCCTGAATCGCCGGCCCATCCGCCATCGGGTCCGAAAATGGCATCCCGATCTCAATCAGATCCGCGCCGGCCTTAGGGAGGCCGAGCAAAATCTGCCTCGCCGTCTCAAAATCCGGATCACCGGCCATCAAGAACGTCACCAGGCCCGGGCGCTTGGCCTTCCTAAGCTCCGCAAAGCGCCGGTCGATACGGGTGGAGGTAGGGGAGGTCATGGGGGCGAGCGATCCGAGATAGTGAGCACCGCTCGTAGGCCGTGAGAGCGAGACTGGTCAAGGTGTGAAGCGCGGAGCGATTTGGCTCGCGCCTTATGTTTCGGCCGTACCCGCCACTCGCGCCCCTCTCTCAATTGTCATCCTCGGGCTTGTCCCGAGGACCCATTGCGCCGCAATCTTCACGCTCTCCAATTACGCGGCGAACCGACCAATGCGGACATACTGGGTCTACATGCTGGCGAGCAAACCACAGGGCACGCTCTACATCGGCGTCACCAATAATCTCGTCGGCCGCGTGCTCGAGCATCGCGAAGGAAAAGGCAGCGCCTTCACGCGAAAATATCGCATTCATCGTCTCGTCTGGTTCGAGGCCTTCAACGACATCAGTCTCGCGATCCAGAAGGAAAAGACGTTGAAGCACTACGTCCGCGCCTGGAAGATCAACTTGATCGAACGCGACAATCCGCATTGGTCAGACATGTATCCCGCGTTTGCCGGTTTGAACTGAAATTGTGCCGGTGCGGCAGGTTGCACCATGGGTCCTCGGGACCCTCGGCGCTCGCCGAGGGCAAGCTAGCCAGAGGATGACAAAGGGAGGGGTCGAGTCCCAAGCCCCATAACAGCGCACTCCCGAAAACGGTACGATCCGCCGCCCGCGCACAGCCCCCAATTGTCATCCTCGGGCTTGTCCCGAGGACCCATTCATCCACGCGCGCTGACGTGCAATTTTCGCGTAGGCCCCGCAGCGCGCAGACTCTCAAGGTCGGCATAGGCTGCACCATGGGTCCTCGGGACAAGCCCGAGGATGACAAGGGGAGGGGGCGGTGCCTATGAGCATTGGTGGCAGAGCGATGGCATGTCGCGACTTTCCGCCTGGTCGGTTGCGAATAGAATAGTCTCAACTCGTAGGTTGGATTAGCGCGCTACAACTCTTGCCAAATGATCTCCGCACCCGCCTCGCGCGTAACCCAACATTTCACTGCCACCTGACGGCTCTCGATCTAGGCCGTCGCGCGCAAAAGTTGGTTTACGCGCGTTTGGCGTCGGAGCACGTAGAAGACTTGGAGCGCGCGCCAACTCGACCTGGTTCGCCTAGATGATTGCGGCTCTACCGTTTTCGTGATTCCTTTGGTGTTTCCCGCACCATTCAAACTCGTACGTTGTTGGCCAATTTACACCGCGGTCAATTGAATCCGGGAAGCCCTCGGGAAGTTTTTTCTTAGTAGTCGGATCCACCGCACCGTCTTCAACGCGATGCGACAGTGCCGCTCTGACGTAGAACAACATCTCCGTCCACATGCGAGGTGAGGGCGCATGGCGCCTGCATTCTCCCATTTGCGGGCCTGCCAATTTTCTGTTCTCGCTGCGATCACTATTTACACGCCAGAACCGGCAATTCTCGCAATCCAAACGCATGATGGTGCCCTCGCTTGCGTTCATGTGACTACGTTGCAATCCGGCCCGCCCCCTAAATCTCCATCCCCAACGCCTTCGCCACCGTGAACAAATCCTTGTCCCCGCGCCCGCAGAGGTTCATCACCAAAATCTGGTCCTTGCCCATCTTCGGCGCGAGCTTGCCGACGTACGACAGCGCGTGCGCGGGCTCGAGCGCCGGAATAATCCCCTCCAGCCGCGTGCACAGCTGCAGCGCCACCAGCGCTTCCTTGTCGGTGATGGACGCATACTGCACGCGTCCCGTATCGCGCAGCCAGGCGTGCTCCGGCCCGACACCGGGATAATCCAGGCCCGCCGAGATCGAGTGGCCTTCGAGGATCTGCCCGTCCGCGTCCTGCAGCAGATAGGTGCGGTTGCCATGCAGCACGCCCGGCCGCCCGCCATTCATCGACGCCGCGTGGCCGTTTTCAACCTCGAGCCCGTGCCCGCCCGCTTCCACGCCCCAGATCGCCACGTCCTTGTCGTCGAGGAACGGATGGAACAACCCGATCGCGTTCGACCCACCGCCAATGCACGCCACCAGCGCGTCCGGCAACCGCCCCTCGGCCTTCATGATCTGCTCGCGCGTTTCCTGGCCGATGATCGACTGGAAATCACGCACCAGCTGCGGATAGGGATGCGGACCAGCCGCCGTGCCGATGATGTAATAAGTGTCGCCGACGTTGGTCACCCAATCGCGCAGCGCTTCGTTCATCGCATCTTTCAACGTGCCCGCACCGCTCGTCACCGAGTTGAGCTTCGCACCCAGCAGCTTCATGCGCGCCACGTTCGGCGCCTGCCGCTCGATGTCGGTCGCGCCCATGTAAATTTCACACGGCAGATCGAACTTCGCACACACGGTGGCCACCGCCACGCCATGTTGCCCCGCGCCCGTCTCGGCAATGATGCGCGTCTTGCCCATCCGCTTGGCGAGCAAAATCTGCCCCAGGCAATTGTTGATCTTGTGCGAGCCGGTGTGGTTCAGCTCATCGCGCTTGAAATAGATTTTCGCGCCGCCCGCGTGGCCAGCGGCCACGGAAACATCTCTGTAGTGCTTGGTCATCCGCTCGGCAAAATATAGCGGGCTCGGCCGGCCCGAGTAGTGCGTATGCAGATACCCCAGCTCAGCCGCGAACGTCGGATCCGCCTTGGCGGCGTTGTACGCCTTCTCTAGATCGAGGATCAGCGGCATCAGCGTTTCGGCGACGAACCGCCCGCCGAACAGGCCGAAAAAGCCCTTCTCGTCCGGCCCCGTGCGATAGCTGTTGGGACGGTTGGCGGGATTGTGCGGATCGATGGGAGTGGCCATGATAGCGTCTCATAACGGCGGTTCGCACGCTGCCGGAGAATGCCGGAAGCGCCACCAGCATGGAGGACCACACGCCATGCCGCAATGCAAGTCCCGGGAGGACGGCACAGTCTGTCGCAACCCCGTGACCGCGCGCAATTTGACAACGAAAACTCTCTCATTCGTCATCCCGGCGCAGGCCGGGACCCAGGGCAAAACGAGATCAAGCACCAGCCTGTCGTGGGCCCCGGCCTTCGCCGGGGTGACGGAGGTTGAGATCGAACAACGGGAATCGTGAATGCGTGATGGCAAGAAGACCTGGTCCCACATCCGCGGTGTGTTGTTCGACAAAGACGGCACGATTCTGGATTATGAAAAAACCTGGCTGCCGATCAATCACAAGGTCGCCTTGTTCGCTGCCGGCGGTGATCGGCGGCTTGCAGACCAACTCTTGCGCGCCGGCGGCCACGACCCGGTGACCAATCGCGTCACACCCGGCTCGGTCATGGCGGCCGGCACCAACGACGACATTGCGGCTTGCTTTGCCGCCGTCCTCGGCCCGCGCACGCCGCCACGTCTCGCCGCCAAAGTCTCTGAGATGTTCGCCACGGGCGGCGGCGAAACCGCCACGTTGATCGACGGCGCGCACGAAGCCGTGCGGGCGCTGAAGACCAAGGGCCTGAAGGTCGGCCTTGCCACCAACGATACCGTCGGCGGCATGCAGGCGTCGCTCACCCGCGTGGGCATGCTGGCAGCGTTCGACTTTCTGGTCGCCGCCGATAGCGGCCACGGCGCCAAACCCGGGCCCGGCATGGCATTGGCCTTCGCCCGCGCCACCGGCCTGCCACCCGCAACCCTCGCCGCCGTCGGCGACGCCACCCATGATCTCGAAATGGCCAAAGCCGCCGGCTATGGCCTCAAAGTCGCCGTCCTCTCCGGCACCGGCACCGCGGCCGATCTCGCGCCACATGCCGATCTGGTGCTGCCGAGCGTCCGCGAGTTGGTGGCGCTGCTGGGCTGACCCGACGCACTTCCCTTCTCCCTATCGCTTTCGCGATGGGGAGAAGGTGGGCGAAGCCTGGATGGGCAGCCGCATGCTCGAAAGTCTGGCTGACCCGTCTATCGGATGCTATGACGCGGCCGCTGCGAGCCCGCGGCAACGCGCAACAGCCCAAATCGAGCCTTCGCCCATGACTGACATGTCCGACACACCCGACACCGCTCCAACCACGCCCCCCGACCGCCTCTGCACGACACCCGGCAGCCCCTATTACAACGAGGAACTCCTCGCCCGTGGCGTCGGCATCCGCTTCAAGGGCGTCGAGAAGACCAACGTCGAGGAGTACTGCGTCAGCGAAGGCTGGGTCCGTCTCGTCGCCGGCACCACCAAAGACCGCAAGGGCAACCCCATGACGGTCAAGCTCCAAGGCGAAGTCGTGCCCTATTTCCGCGATGAACCTGCGGCGGGGTGAAGTGTCCGCGCGGTATATGATTTATCCCGTAACTCCAAACAATTGAAACAGTTCCTTTCACCAAACCTTAACCAATCTTGCCTCTTGTTAACGATTGCGGAGGCACGTGATTTGCCGGCCGCGTTCGGTTCAACCAGCGGCGCTCATGCACCCCGTCCCGACGCACACACCTGACGTGATCGGCCTGCTCGATGTGGGCACTGCCAAGATCGTCTGCGTGATGCTCGCGCGCGATCCGTCGGGGGCTCAGCGCATGATCGGCCTTGGCCACCAACGGTCCCGCGGCCTGAAAGCCAGCGTCATCATCGACGCCGATGCCGCCGAAGACGCGGTCCGCGCTGCGGTCTCGCAAGCCGAACAGATGGCCGGTGTCCGCCTCGAAGACGTCGTCATGTCGGCCGCCTGCGGCCGCCTCGCCTCCACCCATCTTGCAGCCGGTCTCGACCTCGCCGGCCGCGCTATCGTGGCAGCCGATATCGAACGCCTGCTCGACGCCGGCCGCACGCACGCCGACCAAGATGATCGCGCGGCCCTCCACATCGAACCCGTCGGCGTGCGTCTCGACGGCCATCCCGTCGCCGGCCGCGTCGTCGGCCGCTCTGGCGACCGGCTTGCACTCGACGTCCATCTCGTCGCTGCCGACCGCGCGCCGCTCCGCCACCTCATTCACGTCGCCGAACGCTGCCATCTGCGCGTCGCCGCCCTCGCACCGTCTCCGTTCGCCAGCGGCATCGCTGTCACCACCCGCGAGGAGCGGGCCGAAGGCATCATGGTCATCGACTGCGGCGCCGGCACCACCGGCCTCGCCCTTTTCGCGGGCGGCGCGTTTGCCGGCGCTCACGTCCTCCAAGTCGGCGGCAACCACCTCACCTACGATCTGACGCGGGCCCTCGGCGTCGCTCTCAACGAAGCCGAGCGAATCAAAAAAAATTATGCTATGGAAGGATTTGCCCACGCCGCGCCGGACCAGCGGACCGCATCATCCGATGCGTCTGCCACTGATCCCGGAAGCAGCGACCAGACGTCACCCCAGCCGGTCACGAGGGCAGCCATTACCACCCTTCTCACTTCCCGCCTCGACGCGTTATTCGGCCAGATCCTGCAGCGCCTCCAGCGCGCCGGCGTACCCGAACGCGCCATCAGCCGCGTCGCTTTGACCGGCGGCGGCAGCCTGTTGCCCCTGCTCGCCGAACGCGCCGCCGCCGTGCTCGGCCGGCCGGTCCGCGTGGCCACCATCCTGCAACCTGGCGGCTGGCCGGAAGCCCTGCTGCAACCCGCCTTCGCCACCGTCGCCGGCCTCCAACAGATCGCTGGCAATCCGGCGCTCGGCCTCCGCTTGGCCGTCGCAACCGCACCCGCAAGATCCCACGCCGACACCTGGCCAGATACTTGGCGACGGCAAAGCCTGTAAGTGACTGCACCCCGCCGAGAAGCAAGCGTCAGCCTCCGACAGATGACGTGAGACAGGACCCCCGATGAGCATCCGTTTACAGTTGCCGAAAGTAACGGACCTGAAGCCACGCATCACCGTTGTCGGTGTCGGCGGCGCCGGCGGCAACGCCGTCAACAACATGATCGCCGCCGGGCTCGCCGGCGTCGACTTCGTTGTCGCCAACACCGATGCACAAGCTCTTGCCGCCTCCAGCGCCGAACATCGCATCCAGCTCGGCACCAATCTGACCGAAGGCATGGGCGCCGGCTCAAAACCTGAGATCGGCGAAGCCGCCGCCGAAGAAGCCATCGATGACATCCGCGCTCAGATCGCCGGCAGCCACATGCTGTTTGTCGCCGCTGGCATGGGCGGCGGCACCGGTACGGGCGCTGCTGCTGTCATCGCCAGAACTGCCCGCGAACTCGGCATTCTGACGGTCGCCGTCGTCACCAAGCCATTCCAGTTCGAAGGCGCCCGCCGCCTGCGCGTGGCTGAAGCCGGCATCGCCGAGCTCAAAAACGCCGTCGACACGCTGATCGTCATTCCCAACCAGAACCTGTTTCGCATCTCGACCGAGCGCACCACGTTCGCCGAAGCGTTCGTGCTGGCCGACCAGGTGCTCTATTCCGGCATCGCCTGCATCGTCGATCTCATCGTCAAGGAAGGCCTGATCAACCTCGATCTCGCCGACGTCAAAACCGTGCTCTCCGGCATGGGCACAGCCATGATGGGCACCGGTGAAGCCGCCGGCGAAGACCGTGCCCGCCTTGCCGCAGAGGAAGCGATCCACAATCCGTTGCTCGATGACGTGACACTGAAGGGTGCACGCGGGCTGCTGGTCTCCATCATCGGCGGCCACGACCTCACGCTGTACGAAGTCGACGCCGCGGCGTCGCGCGTCCGCCAGGAAGTCGATCCCGACGCCAACATCATCGTCGGCGCCACCTTCGACGAGACACTCGGCGATCGCGTCCGCGTCTCCATCGTCGCCTCCGGCATGTTCCGCGACCGCGCCGCGCCGCCGCACGCCACGCCGCCACCACTACCCGGCGCCTCAACGCATCGCGCCACCTCGCCCGCTGACTTCGAACGGCGCCTTGCCGATGCCATCGAGCCCGGCGCCGGCTATGCCACCAAGTTCGACGGGCCGATGGGCCCGGCTGCCGCCTCGCTGGCGGGCGCTCTGTCGCAAGACACCGCCCGCCGGGAGGCCCTGCCGGCGGCACGTCTGGCCGACCGGACTCAGGGGCCGACCCATGGCTTGCCCCGCAAGTCCGACGTCACCATCGAGGTACGCGAACCCCATTACCTGGACCACATCGCCGCAGCCCGGCCCGCCAACGGCGCTGGAAGCGCCGAATCAGGCTATGGGCCCGGAAGCGACAGGCAAGAAAGAAGCGAAACACTTGTGCACGGCGCGCGCGGGGCGCCGCGGGCTGCCGAGTTGCAGGACTTCCCGCCGCACGTCCAGCAAGAGTACCGCGCCCGCCTTGACGGCCAGCCGCCAAAGCTACCGCCGGCCCCGCCTTCTGGGCTCGCCTTGGAACCGCAGACGACCAAAAAGCCCGGCCTTCTTCAACGCCTTACAGGCGCAGGCCGGGTCCGCAAGGCAAATGCCGCTGACGCCGTTGCGCCACCGGTGAATAACGAGCTTCCAGGGTTTCTCGCGCGCAACAAACGCTGAGCAGCCCGGTGGTCGATACGGCAGGCCCATGAAGAAAATGCGGCCAGCCGGTAACAGTGTGTAAGAATCCGTGATTTGTCCCCGCGTGTGTCGCGTCGTAAGTACACTGTTAAGAGATGCACCGAATCGACCTGCAGGGCTCCCGATCAACGGACCGGCTTTACGCAGAACCAGATGAGGAAGCGTCCTTTCGGGGTAGTTGGGGTTTCGTTGCTCACCGCGTTGGTTTGAACCGAGGCCCGAACTGTAGGGGATCGAGGGACTTACGCATGTCGAAACGCTTCATTGGGGCGCGCCAAACGACGCTGGCGCGAGAGATTGAGCTGTCTGGAACAGGTGTTCACAGCGGCGCTCCGGTCTCTATCATTCTGCATCCAGCAGAAAGCGACGTTGGGTTCCGCTTCCTGGTTAGCCGCCGTGGCCGCATCGTTGCGGACATTGCTGCCGACGTCAGGTCAGTCAAGAACCTTACACTCTGCACCGTTATTGGTGACGACTCCGGCGTTACCGTCGGCACAGTCGAGCATCTTCTTGCCGCCCTCCGCGGCCTCGGTGTCGACAATTGCTACATCGAGATCGACAATCGTGAAGTGCCGATTATGGACGGTAGTTCGGCGGCCTTCGTCGCTGCCATCGAAGATGCCGGCACCCGCGAATTGTCCGAGCCGCGCAAATTTATCAAGGTTCTCAAGCCTGTTCGCGTCCAGGACGGCGATTGTTACGGCGAACTGACGCCCGGCAACGGCTTCAACCTCGACGTCGAAATTGAGT
Organism: uncultured Alphaproteobacteria bacterium; assembly: GCA_963847145.1. Lineage (GTDB taxonomy): Bacteria > Pseudomonadota > Alphaproteobacteria > Rhizobiales > Hyphomicrobiaceae > JABFRJ01. The sequence continues at coordinate 1,011,732 of CAWJYN010000003.1, read as the reverse complement.
TCCCAACCGCGCTGATCGGCCGTCAGCGCCTCGCCCTCGAACTGACCCCGGCTAGCTTCCGTTCTGAACTTTCCCGCGCCCGCACCTTCGGCTTCATGCGCGACGTCGAGAAGCTCTGGAAAGCTGGTCTCGCCCTCGGCGCCTCGCTCGACAACACCGTGGCTCTCGGCGACGACAAGATCATCAATCCCGAAGGCCTGCGTCACCCCCAGGAATTCGTCCGTCACAAAATGCTGGACGCGGTGGGCGATTTGGCCTTGGCCGGCGCGCCCATTCTCGGCACCTTCAAGTCTGTCCGCGGCGGCCATCGCTTGAACGCCCACGTTCTGCAGGCGCTGTTCGCTGGCGGCGAAGGTCAGGCCTGGCGCTGGGAGCGGGCCCCACGTGTCATGCGCGAAGCCGCCCCCATGGACATCTCGGCCGGCATCTTGGCCGTCAATTACGCCGCCGATCGGTCTTGATAGCATATCTGTTCGGCCGCACTTAAGCATCGAACTCGGCACCATTTGCCACAATTCGGCGCCCATCGGCCTGCAAGCGTACAATGGGGAAAAGCGAAGGCTTACTGGACAGTTGCACCAGTTTTGACCAAACTCTCCCTAATTCGAGTCGCGCACCGTAGTCCATTGTTCGAACATGGGTCTTGTGTCGCGCGGCAGCGGTCTGAAATTAGGATACGCCGGTGCTGAAGAAGTCCCTAATCCTCTGCGCCTGCCTCGCGGCATTGCACGCGGGTGGATGTGCGTCGAACGACGCCGCTAAGGCCCTCAACCCCGACCCGCCCGGCAAGATGTACGCCGACGCCGACACAGCCTTGCAGAAGGGCAGCTGGTCGTCCGCAGCCCGCCGCTTCGAAGATCTCGATCGCGATCACCCGTATGCACCGGAAGCGCGCCGCGCCATCGTCATGGCCGCTTTCTCCTACTACAAGGCCGGCAAATACCCCGAAGCGATCGCCACCGCGCAACGCTACACAACCATGCATCCGGGCACCAAAGAAGCCGCCCTCGCCCACCACATCATTGCCTCGGCCCACTTCGACGAGATCCGCGATCCGCAGCGCGATCAGACCGCCACGCGCAAAGCGCTGTCTGAGCTGCGCACGCTCCGCCAGCGCTATCCAGACAGCCCCTATACGAAGCAGGCCGAGAACCGCATTCTGATCGCAGAAGATATTCTCGCCGCCTCTGAAATGAACGTCGGCCGTTTCTATCTCAAGGAACGCAACGTTGTTGCGGCCATCAACCGCTTCAAAGTGGTCGTCACCGAATACCAGACGACGGCGCACGTCGAAGAGGCGCTCTACCGCCTCGTCGAATCGAACATGTCGCTCGGCATCATCCCCGAGGCGCAGGGCGCCGCCGCCCTTCTCGGCCACAACTTCCCGAATTCGTCCTGGTACAAAGACTCGTACGCGCTGTTGGCGTCGGGCGGCGTGGCACCGCAGTCATCCACGGGCGGCTGGCTATCGAACGCCTGGAAATCCTTCCAGCCCGCCAACGCCAAGCCAGCTACACCGACACAGCCCGTGCCCGAGGGCTTGCCCACGCCTGACCAGTTGCCAAAAGCCAACCCGCCTGCCGGCAGCAATATCCCCACCGCCAGCACCGCCAAACCCAAGCAGTTCGGCCTTGGCGGCCTCGGCCTCACGTCGAGCGGCACGCAGTCGGTTCAATAGCCTCCGCGATTGATGGCAGTGTCCCAGTTGGAAATACGGCGCGCTCGGCGCGCAAATAATTGGGGCGTTTGGGGTGGGGGTGACCTGCATCACACGCGGCACCATCACCCCCACCCGTCGCGGCAGACAATTTTTCTGAAAACGAAAAATCGTGCCGACGCCGACCTCCCCCCTCAAGGGGGAGGAAAAAAATGATGACGTGCCGCGTCTGATGAAGGGTGCCATTTCAAACTGAGACACCATCCGATTGAGCCGTTGATTGCTCCGGTCGCGCTTTGGCTGGTACGCTTAGCCTCACGTGTGACCCGCATCGAACTCTGCTAAGCGCAGTCGTCCAGCAACGTTGCGCCGGTTCCATGTCATGCCCAAGAAGTCGACCAATCCTGCTGCGTCCGCAAGTACGCCCGCTATCGCCATGCGTCGGCACGGACAACTCGCTGCCGAGATCGCCCGCCACGACGCGCTCTATTATCGCGACGACGCGCCCGAAATCTCTGACGCGGCCTACGATGCCCTGCGTAAAGAACTGCTCGCACTCGAAGCAGCCCACCCCGAACTTGCAACAGCTGCAAGCCCGTCCAAACGCGTCGGCGCAGCCCCGGTCGAAGCCTTTGGCAAGATCGCTCACGAAGTCCCGATGCTGTCCCTCGGCAACGCCTTTGAAGACGCCGACGTGGCAGACTTCACCGCCCGCGTCCGCCGCTTCCTCTCGCTCGACACGGCAGCGCCCCTCGCCTTCACCGCCGAACCCAAGATCGACGGCCTCTCCATCTCCATCCGCTACGAGAACGGCAAGCTCGTACACGCGGCCACCCGCGGCGATGGTGCCGAAGGCGAGAACGTCACCGGCAACGTCAAAACCATCCGCGAAGTCCCCCACACGCTGACGGGCAAAGACGTCCCCGACCGCATCGACATCCGCGGCGAGATCTATCTCGGCCACGACGACTTCCGCCGCTTGAACGAAGCGCAGGCCACCAGCGGCGAGAAGATCTTCGCCAACCCGCGCAACGCCGCCGCCGGCGCGCTCCGCCAACTTGATGCATCCGTCACCGCCACCCGCCCCCTGCGCTTCTTCGCCTACACCTGGGGCGCAGCATCGACACTGCCCGCTGACACCCAGACCGGCGTCATCGCCGCATATAATCGCTGGGGCCTGCCGACAAATCCGCGCATGCGCACCTGCGCCGACGCCGACGAGATGCTCGCCTTCTATCGCGACATCGGCGACGCGCGCGCATCACTCGGCTACGACATCGACGGCGTCGTCTACAAAGTCGACCGCCTCGATCTGCAGCAACGCTTGGGCTTTGTCTCCCGCAGCCCGCGCTGGGCCATCGCTCACAAATTTCCTGCCGAGCAAGCCACCACTGAACTGCGCGACATCGAAATCCAGGTCGGCCGCACCGGTGCCTTGACGCCCGTCGCCAAGCTCGCGCCCGTGACTGTCGGCGGCGTCGTCGTCTCCAACGCCACCCTCCACAACGCCGACGAGATCGAGCGCAAGGATATCCGCATCGGCGACACCGTCGTCGTGCAACGCGCCGGCGACGTCATCCCGCAAGTCGTCGAAGTCGTTCTCAACAAGCGCCCTGCGGGCTCGAAACCCTACGCGTTTCCCGTTATCTGCCCCGAATGCGGCAGCGCCGCCGTCCGCGAAACCGATCCCGCCACCGGCGAGCGCGATGTGGTCTGCCGCTGCACCGGCGGCCTCGTCTGCCCCGCGCAAGCCAAAGAACGCCTCCGCCACTTCGTCTCGCGGCTCGCCTTCGACATCGAAGGTCTCGGTGAAGAAAAAATCGCCGCCTTCTACGATGAAGGCCGCATCATGCGCCCCGCCGACATCTTCACGCTGCAAGCTCGCGACGCGCGCAGCGCCACGCCCCTGAAGAACCGCGAAGGCATGGGCGAAAAATCCGTCGAAAACCTGTTCCGCTCCATCGAAGCACGCCGCACGATCTCACTTGAACGTGTTCTGTTCGCCCTCGGCATCCGTCACGTCGGCGAAGGCACATCGCGCGATCTCGCCCGCGCCTTTACCAGTTATGCGAGCCTCAAATTCGCCCTCGACGCCGCCGCGCAAGCAAAGCCTGGCCCGAACTATCTCCGTGTCATTCACACCAAGGGCCTCGGCGAAAAAACCGCGCTCGCCCTCATCCAGCAGGCAGCCCTCGAGGCACCCCGCGGCGCAGACTTGTTTGGTACGGCACCACCGCCGTTCGCCGCCCTCGTCGCCGGCGTCAAAGGCGTGCGTTCAACCGCCGCCACCGCCCTTGCCGAAGCCTTCAAATCCCCCGCCGAATTCCTCGACGTGGCCCGTGCTGCCGCGCGTGAAATCCCAGGCGACGACTACAAGAGTTTCTCGGCGCTCAACGGCATCGGCGAAGTCGCCACCGATGCGCTGATCGACTTCTTCGCCGAACCGCACAACGCATCCGCCGTTGACGAACTTCTCGCCCAGATCACCATCTCCGACTACGCGCGTGCCGCCATCCAGCAGTCGCCCGTCACCGGCAAAACCGTGGTCTTCACGGGGACGCTTTCCAAGCTCGGCCGCAATGAAGCCAAGGCCCAGGCCGAACGCCTCGGCGCCAAAGTCTCCGGCTCTGTCTCCAAAAAAACCGACTACGTCATCGCCGGCACCGACGCCGGCTCCAAACTCGACAAAGCGACGGAGCTCGGCGTGACGGTGCTGTCAGCGAAGACGAATGGTTGAAGCTGATTGAGGGCGCATAGAGTGCGACGGGAAAGCGGTGCCGCGAATCCGCGCTTCCCCTTCTTCAACGGCGAGAGGGCGAGCGGCGCCCACAGGCGATGACACGCGGTTGCCGCTGACGCGATCGGTGGACAAGCCGACGTCAAAAATGCACAATGAGGCTACGCTCGACAGCGGGTTTTGACCATCTCTGACATCTTCGCCGCCTGCATCTGCTCTCAACTTGTCATCCTCGGGCTTGTCCCGAGGACCCATCGTGCAACACGCGGCGGCGCATGAGAACAGCGTGATGTGGTGCTTTCGCGCGCCTCTCAACCGACGTCTCATGCTGAGAAATGGGTCCTCGGGACAAGCCCGAGGATGACAAATAGAGGGTGTGCCGAATGTCCCCTTCTGGCCAATCTCGACGTTTCTCGAAGGCAAGCGCCAGTGAACGTGATTAACAGACAAGCGGACGCACATCGTCGGCATCCCCCCTCACCCCGGCATCCCGGTCTCCACCAGCCGCACCCAATAGCTGACCCCATGCGGGATCGCCGCGTCGTTGAAATCATATGCGGGATGGTGGCACGCTGCCGTGTCGCCGTTGCCGACCCAGATCATATTGCCCGGCCGCGCATTGAGCATGAACGAGAAGTCTTCCCCGCCCATGATCGGCGTGACGTTTGGCTCCACCTTGTCCTTGCCCGCGATCTCTGATGCCACGCGCACCGCGAAGTCCGTCTCGCGGCCGTGGTTCACCGTCACCGGATAGCTGCGGTTGTACGTCACCGTCGCTTTGGCTCCATACGCCGCCGCGATCCCCTCCGCCGTCTCGATCACGCGTTTCTCCAAGAGATCCCGTGTGTCCGGCAGCAGCGTGCGCACCGTGCCGAGCATGCGCACCGTCTGCGGAATAACATTTGAGGCTTCACCGCCCTTGAAACTCCCCACCGTCACCACGCCCGATTTCAGCGGATCGAGATTGCGCGCCACGATCGACTGCAGCGCCAGCAGGATGTTCGCCCCCACCACCAGCGTATCGACGCCCTTGTGCGGTTCGGCTGCGTGGCTCCCCTTGCCTTCGATATCGATGGTGAAGAAGTCCGCTGACGCCAGCAGCGCGCCGGTCCGCGTCGCAAACTGCCCCACCGGCAGTCCCGGCGCATTGTGCATGCCATACACCTCCTGCACGCCGAAACGGTCCATCATGCCATCGTCCACCATCGCCTTGCCGCCGGCACCGCCCTCTTCCGCCGGCTGGAAAATCACGATCGCAGTGCCGTTGAAGTTGCGCGTCTCGGCCAGATACTTCGCCGCCCCCAGCAGCATCGCCGTGTGCCCGTCATGCCCGCACGCGTGCATCTTGCCCGGCACTTTCGACGCATAGCTCAGCCCGGTGATCTCTTCGATCGGCAGCGCATCCATGTCCGCGCGCAACCCGATCACCCGCCCCGACGCCGTGTCGCGACCACGGATCACGCCCACGACGCCCGTCTTGCCGATCCCCGTCACCACCTCCTCGCAGCCAAAGGCTTTCAGCTTCTCCGCCACCATCGCCGCGGTTCGATGCACGTCATACAGCAGCTCCGGGTTTTCATGCAGATCGCGCCGCCAGGCGGTCACGTCTTCATGCATCGCGGCAACGGCATTGATGATCGGCATGCGATGAGCTCCAGTGTCTCGGATCAATCGAACGTCAACTCTGGCGCAGTTGAACGACGCGCCGCAACCGCTGTCAAACAGCCAGCAGCGATCAACGAAAAAACCCGTCCGTGTCGCCACGGGCGGGTTGAAGTTTATACGCGGGAGGAACATGAAACTTCTGGTTGATGCCGTTCCGGACGGTATCCGTATTCAACACCAATCTGCGTGTCGCGGCCGTGGACGGTTCGGCGGCGAGAACGGATGCGGTCTGCAGCGAGCACTAACCGACGTCGCACCGCGCGATAGCAATGGCCCACCAGAAGAAACTGTATAAAGACGGTGAGTGATTCTCTTATGTCCAGCAATTGCAAATGCACTAGGGTGAACAGGTCGCTCAAGGTGTGTTGCCAGACCGCCATGGCGTACAGCCACGCACGCCAGTGCCGGATCTGGCCACGACGGTAACCCGCATGTCCGGGCACAGGAACGCCGCAGCCGCATGTCAGCCCGCCCCCACAACAGTTTCGGATGCATCGCCGCCAAACCGCCGGCAGCGATGCCCGGCCGCCGCATCGGCCTGCTCGGCGGCAGCTTCAACCCGCCCCATGCTGGCCACCTCCAAATCAGCGCCATCGCGTTGCGGCGTCTGCAACTCGATCAAGTCTGGTGGCTTGTCACCCCTGGCAACCCGCTGAAAGCGGGCCGCCCCCTGCCGCCCATCGAGGTGCGCGCCGCGGCCTGCCGCGCCCTGGCCGGCGACCCGCGCATCAAGGTCACCACCTTCGAGCGCCACCTGCCCACTGCCTACACCGCCGCCACCCTGGATTTCCTAGCCCTCCGCGCGCCGGCCGCCGACTTCGTTTGGCTCATGGGCGCCGATGGGCTGGCCAATTTTCATCACTGGCGCGCTTGGCGGCGCATTTTTGCCACCGTCCCCATCGCCGTCATTGACCGGCCTGGCTGGCACGTGCAGGCCGCAGCCTCACCAGCGGCCCTAACCTTTGCCCGCTCCCGGCGCCCCGAGGCTTGCGGCGCAACCCTGCCGGGCAGCCGCGCCCCCGCCTGGACACTGTTGACCGGCCCGCTGTCGCCCCTCTCCTCGACCGAACTGCGCCGCCGCGTCGCCGCCACACCCGCAAAAACTTGAATTCGCTCTATTCCCTCGCTAAGACGAAGCCAGCCCGCACCTTCGGGCACCCGCGAAGCCGTGCCAGCGCGCGCCCGGCCCCGTTCACCCCCAAAGATCCACATGGATCAGCGTCCGAGCCAGGATACCCGCCCAACAATGCCACGCACCACCGAGGCCGCCCGCAAGGGCCCATCGACAGACACGTCACCCTCCAAATCCGCGGCAAAAGCCGGCCCGCGCAAAACCGGCAGCAGCAAATCCAAGGCAGCGAAATCCGCAGCGGCTGAACCGGTGGTGGAGAACGCCGGCGGCGCACTCGCAACCGCCATCCTGTCGTGGCTCGATGACGCCAAGGCCGAAGAGATCGTTGCACTCGATGTCCGCGGCAAGACCTCGATCGGCGATTGCATGATCCTCGCCACCGGCCGCTCCGACCGTCAGGTCGGCGCTATTGCCGACCAGCTCAAAGATCACCTGCGCAACTATGGCGTCTCCAACGTCCGCATCGAGGGCATGGAGACCTGCGACTGGGTGCTGGTCGATGTCGGCGCCATCGTCGTCCACCTGTTCCGCCCCGACGTCCGCGAATACTACAATCTCGAAAAAATGTGGTCCAGTGAACGCCCCGCAGAGCAGGACGACGAAAGTGGCGCGACGCACTGAACCGCCGCGCGCCGATCGGGCATCATGCGCCTGATGCTCGCCGCCGTCGGCCGTCTCAAAGCCGGTCCCGACCGAGAGCTGTTTGATCGGTACTGGGACCGTCTCGCGGCCTCCGGCCGCCAGCTCGGCATCACGAACATTCGCCATGTCGAACTTCCCGAAAGCCGCGCCGCCTCGGCCGCCGAGCGCAAGGCCGACGAAGCCGCGCGCCTCCTCGCTGTCGCCCGCGACGCCACCGGCATTGTTGCGCTCGACGAAACCGGCCGCGCCCACACGTCGGCAAGCTTCGCAGCCCACCTCGGCAAACTCCGCGACAGCGGCGCGTCCGAACTCGCGTTCCTGATTGGCGGTGCTGATGGCCATGGCGCAGCCGTGCTTGCCCGCGCGACCCTCATCCTCAATCTCGGCACGCTCACGCTGCCGCACGGCCTCGCGCGCATTGTGCTGGCCGAACAGCTGTATCGCGCGACAACGATTTTAGCGGGGCATCCTTATCATCGGGCTTGAGTGTTCCTTGAGCGCTCAACGGCCGTGCTTTGTCGCCGCGCCGGACGCCAAATCCGCCATGTGCCGATAACGCTTCAGGCTTTTGTTGAGGTGCGATCGCATCGCCGCGCGCGCCGCCTTCGGATCATGATCGGCGATGGCATCGAAGATCTGGCGATGCTCCGCCTGAATGCTGGCAAGATAGCTGGCTTGCGACGTGCTTGCCGGCAGGCTCAGTCGAACACTCTGTCGCGGGATCACATGGCGACCGAGGAAGCCGAGGAACTCTCTGAAATTGCTGTTGCCTGTGGCGTCCGCAATGGCCTGATGAAAAGAGAAATCTTCGGCAATCGCCGCGCCGCCGGCCTTGATCGCCCGATCAATCGCGGCAACCGCGCGGTCAATGGCACGGATGTTGGCGCTCGTGCTGCGTTCAGCCGCGAGCCCCGCTGCCTCGACTTCGACGGCCAATCGCAACTCCATCAGCCTGACGACATCGCTGACCGAGCCGAGACCATCGGGGTCGATGCGGAACGGCACACGTGTGCCATCATTGGCGACGAAAGCGCCGGCACCCTGGCGGATGACGATCAGGCCGTCGGCTTTCAGCGCCGCCAGCGCCTCACGCACGACGGTGCGGCTGACGCCCATGGCTTCCATGAGCTGCTGCTCTGTTGGCAAACGATTGCCGGGCAGCATGCGGCCGCTGTTGATCTCGGCCTCAAGGCGTTCAATGATGTCCGCGGTGCGCGTTCTCGCCGGTCGCAGCGGCGAAAGGAGTGTCATCTTGCTTGCCTCAGCTACTGATGCTAATCGATGGATACATCAGGTCATCGTACAACTCCATAGTGCTCGGCCTGCAATGAGACAAGCCACACCAAACCCGCGTGACGGGTGATGAAATTGGCAGCGGACCGGCAACAGCAGGGCCGGAAACAGCAGGGCCAGAAACAGCAGAGGCCAGAAACAACAAGGAACGGGTGACTCCATGAAACGGCGTAGTTTTCTCAAGTACGGTGCATCGGCTGCAACGTTGAGTGCCGCTGGCGCTCTCGGTATCCAGCCGTCAACCGCGCAAACGAAGTTGGTCCTCAAGGCTTCCGACGTGCACCCGACCGGCTATCCGACGGTGGCCGCCGTTGAAGCCATGGGCAAAAAGCTTGAAGCCGCCACCAACGGCCGTATGTCGATCCAGATGTTCCCGTCCATGCAGCTCGGCGGTGAAAAGGAAATGATCGAGCAAGCCCAGGTCGGCGCGCTGCAGATGGCGCGTGTGTCCGTCGGTGCCCTTGGTCCCGTGGTCGATGATCTCAACGTCTTCAATCTGCCGTTCGTGTTCCGCGACGGCGCGCACATGGAAAAAGTGATCGACGGCGAGATCGGTAGTGAACTGCTGGCCAAGATCACCGCCGCCGAAAAGACCGGCCTTATCGGACTCTGCTGGATGAATGCCGGCACGCGCAACGTCTACAACGGCAAGCGTGCGATCAAGAGCCTTGATGATTTGAAGGGCTTGAAGATCCGCATGATGGGCAATCCGTTGTTCGTCGACACCATGAATTCGCTTGGTGGCAATGGCATCGCCATGGGCTTCGACCAAGTCTACAACGCCATGCAGACAGGCGTTGTGGATGGTGCTGAAAACAACTTCCCAAGCTATATCGCGCAGAACCACTTCCAGGTGGCAAAGTTCATCTCGCAAACCGAGCATCTGATCATCCCTGAAATTCTCGTGTTCTCCAAAAAGACCTGGGACACACTGTCGAAGGAAGATCAGGCGCTGGTCGCGAAGGCCGGTCGTGAAGCGCAACTCGAGCAGCGCGCGCTCTGGTATAAGGCCGAAGAAGAGTCCCTCGCCAAAATGAAGGCGGCCGGTATCGAGATCGTCAAATTCGCCGACAAGAAGGCGTTCCAGGACGCTGTAAAGCCGGTGTGGGACAAGTACGGCGCCAAGTATGCCGCGCTCGTCAAGCGCATCCAGGACGTCAAGTAACGGCACGATCAAACCTGCGGATGGCACGTCTGGCGCTCGCGTCCAGATGTGTCTCCGCGGGCGTTCGCGTTCGCCGCCCCCAAAACATCTCCAGGCGCACCCCCTCATGCAGACCAGTTACCGCCGTGCGATGGATGTCATTTACATCGCTTGCATCGTGATTTCGGCGGTCGCCATGGTCATCATGACGCTCGTCATTCCGTACGGGGTCTTTACGCGCTACGTCTTGAACTCCGCGGCAGCATGGCCAGAGCCACTGTCCGTCTTGCTGATGGTGCTGTTTTCCTTCCTCGGCGGCGCCGCCTGCTACCGCGCCAACAGCCACATCTCGGTGCGCTTTCTGGCCGACGCCGTCCCGGCCGCTATGGGCCGTGCGCTGCTCTGGCTGGTCGACGCCTGTATGATCGGCATCTGCCTCTTCATGATGATTTATGGCGCCGGGCTCGCGCAAAAAGTCTGGTACCAGGTTGTCGGCGAATTCCCGTTCTTGTCGGTCGGCATCACCTACCTGCCGATCCCACTCAGCGGTTTGATCACGCTGCTCTTCATCATCGAGAAGCTGTGGATCGGCCCGCCGCCGCCGGACAGCATTGTCTATCGCGAGCCCATCAGCGCTGAATAGTCTGCGCCCAATACGGCATCTCCTCTGGTTTTTCTGAAGATTGAGCGCGACATGGATGCCCTGGTTCTGATCGTTGCATTTTTTGCTTTCGTGCTGATTGGCGCGCCTATTGCCTACGCCATGGGGATGGCCGCGCTGTTCGGCGCGTTCTGGATCGGCATCCCCTACGAAGCTGTGATGATCAAGGTCTCCGACGGCATCGCCAAATTCTCGCTGTTGGCGATCCCCTTCTTCGTCTTGGCCGGCGCCATCATGGCGGAAGGCGGCATGGCGCGGCGGCTCGTGGCGTTCGCCAACGTGCTCGTCGGTTTCGTGCGTGGTGGCCTGGCGCTGGTCAATATCGTGGCGTCGACGTTCTTTGCCGGTATCTCGGGCTCGTCGGTGGCTGATACGTCGTCGATTGGTTCAGTGCTGATCCCGCAGATGGTGAAGGAAGGCTACCCTCGGCTGTTTGCCGTCAACGTGACGATCTCCGGCTCGTTGCAGGCCATTCTCATCCCACCCAGCCACAACATGGTCATCTACTCCATGGCCGCAGGTGGCGGCATCTCTGTCGCCAGCCTGTTCCTGGGCGGTGTGTTGCCCGGCCTTCTGCTCGGCCTTGCGTTGGCCATCTATGTGCTGGTGGTGTCTCATCGCGAGGGCTATCCCAAGGGCAAACCCATCGCCTTCAGGGAAGCCGTAAAGATCACCGTTGAGGCCATGTGGGGCCTCGGCACTATGATCATCATTCTGGGGGGCATCCTCACCGGCGTGTTCACCGCGACCGAGTCGGCCGCCGTCGCCTGCCTCTACTCGTTCCTGGTAACGATGCTCGTCTACAAGGACTACAAGTGGAGCGATCTGCCGCTGCTGCTGCATCGCGTCGTCAAGACTGTCGCCATGGTGATGATCCTGATCGCGTTTGCATCGGCATTTGGCTACATCGTGGCGCTGATGCAGGTGCCAGCCAAGGTCACGGCGTTCTTTCTCACGCTGTCCGACAACAAGTACGTCATCTTGATGATGATCAACATCATGCTGCTGGTGCTCGGTTGCCTGATGGATATGGCGCCACTGATCCTCATCTGCACGCCGATCCTGTTGCCCATCATCACCAAGCTCGGCGTCGATCCCGTGCATTTCGGCATCATCATGATCGTCAATCTGGGCATCGGCTTGCTGACGCCACCGGTTGGGTCTGTGCTGTTTGTGGGCTGCGCCATCGGCAAGGTCACGATTGAAGAAGTGACCCGATCGATTTGGCCCTTCTACATCGTCATGTTTGTGGTGCTCATGCTGGTCACCTACGTTCCCGGCATTACGTTGTGGCTTCCAAGCTTAGCGCGCTAGTCAGCGCCGGGGCTCTGTGTCACTCACCGGCACCGCCGTTTTCTCGCGTGAGCCCCATCGATGTCCCACCGCCCAGCTTCCTCCGCCCTTGCCCGCTTCACCGTGCTCGATCTCACCCGCGTGCGCTCCGGTCCGACGTGCGTGCGCCAACTCGCCGACTGGGGTGCCAACGTCGTCAAGATCGAGATGCCAGAAAAGCTCGACGGTGGTGATCCCATGGGCGGCCCGCGCCACGGCTCCGATTTCCAGAACTTGCATCGCAACAAGCGCGCGCTCACCCTCGATTTGAAGTCGCCCGCAGGCGTCGCCGTCTTCAAGCGGCTCGCCGCGCAAGCCGATGTCATCGTCGAAAATTTTCGCCCCGACGTGAAGGACCGCCTTGGCATCAACTACGCCGCCGTCAAGAAACTCAACCCGCGGCTCATCTACGCGTCCATCTCCGGCTTCGGCCCCGATGGCCCCTATCGCGACCGCCCCGGCTTCGATCAGATCGCGCAAGGCATGGGCGGCCTCATGTCGATCACCGGCGAGCCTGGCCGCGGCCCTATGCGTGTCGGCATACCGATTGCCGATCTCTCCGCGGGACTGTTCTGCGCCATGGGCATTATGGTCGCGCTGCTCGAGCGCGAGCAGTCGGGCAAAGGCCAGCAGGTCGACACGTCGTTGCTGGCGGCGCAGATCTTCATGCTCGACTTCCAAGGTGCCCGCTGGATCAACGAAGGCGACGTGCCCAAGCAGGCCGGCAATAATCACCCGACCAGCATCCCCACAGGCGTCTTCAAAACCAAGGATGGCCACATCAACATCGCCGCGTCGGGCCAGCCCATGTGGGAGCGTCTCTGCCACGCCATCGGCGCGCCGAAACTGCTGGACAACGCCGCCTACAAATCCGCCAAACTCCGCTCCCAGAACCGCCACGCTCTCAACGCCGAGCTGGAAATCCCGCTGGCGAAGAAATCGAGTGCCCACTGGGTCGAGGCGCTCAATGCTGCCAGCGTTCCAGCAGGCCCGATCAACGATATGCAGCAGGTCTTCGCCGACCCGCAGGTGCAGCATCTCGGTTTGGTCGACGCCATCGACAGCAAAGACAGCCGCGGCATGGTCAATGTCGTCCGCCAGCCCGTCCGCCTGTCCCGCACCCCCAGCAAAACAGCCGCCGCCCCGCCCGAGCGCGGCCAGCATTCCACCCAGATCCTCAAGGAATTCGGATTTACGCCAGAAGAGATAAAGTCTCTGCGCGCCAACGGTATTCTCTAGGCCAACAAGTCATTCTCGAACCAATCAGCAATGTGTTGCATCAAGAGCGCAGTCTGGTTGAATTGCGCCATCGCGTAATTGTCCGCCCGCGGATCTCTTGCCCGGGTTTCCTGGCCGTGCGACGGTTTCCCGTTGGCATTCCGCGAAAGCGGATGAGGCTGGCCAAACTGTCTGCGTAGCAGGTCGCCGTGAGTGGGAATAAAGACATCGAGGCGTTCGCCAGGAGCAGTGCGCATGCGCGCGTGGGAGCCCTGTCGGCGCAAGCGTCCCACGATGACGCGTCCGTCATGATCGGCTCGGCCGAACGCGCGCTTGCCGATCTGCACAAAGGCTTGAGCGATCCCGCCGCACACTTGCCCCCTCGCCGCGCAGCACCCCTCGCCGCCGCGCCGGTTGTGCACCACTCCCGCAGTGGTGTTCGCTGGCTGAGTGCCGTGGCGTTTCTGGCCTGCATGATCGGCCTCGGGGCTATCGTCACCTGGCCCGCCGGCAATGGGTCAGCCAACAACGGCACCACCACCGCAATCATTGATGCAGCGTCGCAAAGCGCGCCCATCGATGGCATCGAAACGCTGCCCCGCCCCAGCAGTTCTGACGCCGTGAGCCGCATCTATGCCGCCGAGTTCGGCCGCACTGACGCAACCAACGTCCGCTGCCTCGCCGAAGCCGTCTACTATGAAGCGCGGGGCGAGCCCTACATCGGGCAGGTCGCCGTCGCCCAGGTGGTGCTCAATCGCGCCCGCTCCGGCAAATGGCCGCACGGACTGTGCGCAGTGATCAGCCAAGGCATCGATCGCGGCGAGAAATGTCAGTTTTCTTACATGTGCCGAACCGCACGCGCACAACCCGTCGGTGCCATGTGGGAGCGCGCGCAGGAAGTCGCCATCGACGCCGTGCGCGGCCGCGTCTGGCTGCGTGAACTGGTCGAAGCCACGCATTATCACACCACCAGCGTCACGCCGGTCTGGCGCCACGGCCTTGACGAGCTGGTGACTTTCGGCGCGCACATTTTCTATCGCTCGCCGGAACTCGGCTTTGTGCTCAGCGTCGCGACCGCGTCGCAGAAGCCGGTCGAGAAACCAGCGGATTCAGTGGCGGCAGAAAAGCCAACTGGCGAGCGCTCACACGAATCGACCAGTGCCCTGGCTGACGCGCCGCTCGACTTCAAATTGCCAGAGCCTGCGCCCGCGCCGGTCGTCGTTGCTAAACCGCGGCCGGTCGTGCGCCACACCCGCACCGTCAGCGAGACGGCCGTCGCGCCCAAGAGTGATCCGAGCTGGATGCGCGAGCTGCAAAACCGCTAGTTATTCCGTCGCCCGCGTGCGCCGCTCGACGAACATCTGGCCGGTATATCTGAACACGATCACACCGTGCTGATTGCGGCCCTCGGCCAGCGTGACGACAAACCCGCGATCAGGCCGTGTCTTCAGCACGCGCGTCTCGATGACCTTGTTGCGGTACACGATCGTGTCGCCCATCAGCACCGGCTTCAACCACGCCAGATTGCGGAACCCGGGCGACGGCCCCCACACCGCAATCGGCTTCCCGTCCGCACGCAGCGCGGCTTCGTGCACATGCCGTGATTGCACCACCTGCCGGATGAAAATTGACGCCGTGTGCCACCCGCTGGCCGCCAATCCGCCGAACAGCGACGCTTTCCCCGCCTCTTCGCTCAAATGAAACGGCTGCGGGTCAAAAGCCTTTGCGAACGCGATGATCTCCTCGCGCCCAAAGGTATGACTGCCCAGCTCGCGAACCTCGCCGACGGCGATATCCTCGAAATAGTTGCCGAGTGTCGAAATCTCGGTGACGACGGCCTCGTCCCAGAGGGTCGCTTGCGGGACTGCTGCCGGCTTCGGCTTGCGCTCGCCCATTGGTACCGCACTCGGACGCCGCCGCCGCATCATCTGGTTGGTCAACGCGGAGAGAATTATATCGCCGTGCTGATTGACGAGTTCAAACCGCATTTTGGAAATGCCCACATCGGCGCGCGATTGCAGGTCGCGTGTCTCCAGCGTGTGGATCTGCACGGCCAGCGTATCGTTCGGCCGGAGCGGGATGGTCCAACGCACCTCGTCGAGCCCCGGCGATCCAAGCGACGATGAGCGCAGTAAAAATCCGTCACAGAGCAGCCGCATCATCACCGAACAGGTATGAAACCCGCTCGCGCACAGCCCGCCGACAATCGACGTCTTCGCAATCTCGTCATCGAGGTGGATGGGTTGCGGATCATACGCCGTCGCGAAGGCAATAATGTCGTCACGCGTCACTGTGAGCGCACCATACCGGAGCACCTGCCCAACGACGAAATCTTCATGATGCAGCATGCCGTCCGGTGGTAGTGTTGGCGGTGTTGACGAAGGGACTGACTGCGCCATGCGTAATTTTCCTTGCATTCCTGAAACCATCGTTCTCTCATACGGTATCGGCGTGCCCTGCGGTTTTCGTCAAGCCGCACCCTCCGGCACATCGTCGCGATCGTGATCCTGGTATGACCCTGGTATGACCCTGACCGACATGACTTTAGCAGTCCTGCACCGGAACGTGATCGCTCCGCCGCTGATTTGGCTCCAACGACTTGGCTCTGGTGCTGCCCATGCCCCCTGTTGAACACGTCGAAGTTTTCTGCGTCGGATCGAGCGGTGGCAACCCTGCGCCCGTCGTCTTGGACGCCGAGAGTATGACCGCCGAAGAGATGCGCAGCATCGCCGCTGCTTATGGCCACGAGGCCGGCTTCGTCTTGCCGCCGACAGACGCACTGAAGGCCGATTTCCGCTATCGTTTCTTCGTACCGCTCGCTGAGATGGATATGTGCGGCCACGGCACCCTCGGGACCACCTGGCTGCTGGCCAAGAAGGGCCGCCTGAAGCCCGGCGAGGTGCGGATTGAGACGCGGAGCGGTATCGTCCGTTGCCGCATTTCAGATAATGGCGCTGTTGCCGTCGCCCAGCCGGCCGCCAAAGTGGAAGTGGTCGCCGCGGACAAGCGCGCCGAAATTATTGACCTGCTCGGCGTCGGCGAGCGCGATCTGCTCGACCTGCCCATCCTCAATGCCACCACGTCGCGCACGAAA
Source organism: uncultured Alphaproteobacteria bacterium (assembly GCA_963847145.1). Taxonomy (GTDB): domain Bacteria; phylum Pseudomonadota; class Alphaproteobacteria; order Rhizobiales; family Hyphomicrobiaceae; genus JABFRJ01. The sequence goes on along the minus strand of CAWJYN010000003.1, from coordinate 995,157 downwards.
ACGCTGGTCCCGCTCGCCAGCCCATCGGTGCTGAACGGGTTGAAACCAGACTTCTCGCGCATGAAGGCGCTGTGCGAGGCCATCGGCTGCACCGGGCTCTATCCCTTCGCTTGCGATTGGGACGATGAGCGCACCTATCACGCGCGGCAGTTCCCGGCTGCCTCCGGCTATCCCGAAGATGCCGCCACCGGCGTCGCCGCCACCGCCTTGCTGTTCGGTCTCAAACACTGGGGCCTGATCGGCACGCGCCGCACCATCCGCGTCCGCCAAGGTGACGCCATGGGCCGCCCCTCGCGCATGGCCGTCACCTTGGCCGATGCGAGCGACACCGCGGCCGGCTGCTGGCTGTCTGGCGAAGTGCGCTTGCTGGACGGCGCCCCAACCAAGCATTGAGCCGCCGCGAAATAAAAAACGCCCCGGCGTGAGCCAGGGCTTTTGTTAGCGTAATGCGTCAGACGCCGACGCAATTCCCAAGCGCAATCACCACGCGCAATTGAGCGCCGCGACCTGCTTCTTCATCGCTTCCGCGGTCTGCTTGCACACGCCGTCAAGCGAGGCCTTGCCTTCGGCAGTCGCCGCCACTGCTTTCCAGTTGCCTTTGATCTGCTCCAGCACTGTGGTCATCGTCGCGCGCTGCTCTACAGGCACCTTCGCTGCCACGCACTGCTCATACGTCTTAAGGAAACTGTCACAGCTCGCAATTCCGAGATCCTGCGCCCGCGCTGATACCGCCGGCACCACGAGTGCGGCGGCGAAGGCCAAATGTGCTAAGTGCATGAGTGTCTCCTGGAGGCGGGCTGTGGCGTCGACGGGTAAACTCTCGACCAAATCCATAGGTTGCGCGGCAGCCTATGCGATTCGGTGAACCAAACCTATCACCACCGCCGCGGCGTGTGCGTGACCAATGTCCAGTTCATGCGCGCAGCCGTCACGATTTCTTGCAGAACGTCGCTGTCACCAGACACTTGTACTCCTGTCCCATGAGCGGCACGAACAGATAGTCCTCGCATGACACCGTCTCGAGGCTTTTGTCCCATGATTTCCATTTGCGCTCTTTGCCAACCCTGGCGATGTACTCATCAAGCCTGAGCCGCGCGACCTCGATCGTCTTCTCGCGGCCAAACTGAATGTCCGACAGCGGCAGGCGTGTGCACTCCCGCGGTTTCGCCGCTGGTTTGGCCACAACAGCACCCGGCACAGCCCCGGCCACCGGTTGCGGCGCTGCCGCCTGTGCCATCGCCGATGATCCCGCCATGGCAATACTCGCCATGACAATACTCGACGCCATCGCCAGGCCGCCGAGCCCCTTCGTCAACAAAGTACGCATTTATCCCTCGATCACGCTCAATTTTTCCGCATCATGGCGCTCTATCATGGCGCCTCTATGGTTCCCATCGGTCGTCCCCGCGACAATCCGCGCTGCCACCATCCCGCCGCATTCGCTCCAAATACCCTTTGCGCAGTGAACCGGGGACCGGACGTGGCCAACACCAAATCGAAATCCAGCACGTCAGCGGCCGACATCGAATGGCCGGCGTGCCAGCTGATGCTGACGGTTCAGCCAGGACCCGGCGCAGTGGAAGCCTTGCGCGCCGCCTTCGGCCATTGCCAGCCGGCCGCCGTATTGATCCGGCCAGCCGCCGAGCACCATCTCGGCGCCGGTGAGGTGAAGCCTTTGGTGGATCTCGCCCAGGACTACGGCGCCGCTGCCATCATCTTCGAGGACGTCCGTCTCGCCCGCACACTCAAGGCCGACGGCGTCCACTTCGCCGCCCGCGGCGATGGTCCCTTGAGCGATCTGATGGCCGACGCGCGCGCCAGCCTCGGTGCCTCAGCCAACATCGGCGTCGATGCCGGCATTTCCCGCCACCGCGCCATGGAAGCCGGTGAGGCGGGCGCCGACTACGTCGCCTTCGGTGCCGCCGAGGGCACACCTGTGGCGCGCGAAGCCCGTGATGACATGATCGGCTGGTGGGCCAGCATCTTTGAGGTTCCTTGCGTCGCCCTCGACGTCACCACCGCTGACGAAGCCGCCACCGCCGACAGCGACGGCGCCGATTTCGTTGCGCTCACAGTGCCGCCCAGAGCTTCACTCGAAGCCGTGATGGTCCTCGTCGGCGATGTCGATGCCGTCCTGAACACCGGCAGCGAAACCGGAGACGACCGGGCATGAGCACCGCACGCCGCGCACTGTTGGCAAGCCTCGTCGGCGCCGCGCTCGCCGCGCCAACGGTCGCGCAACAAGCGTTTGCACAATCCGATTCCAGCGCCTGGACCAGCGACCGCGTCGTCGCGCCCACCGATCGCGCCGGCGGCGCCAAACTGTTGAAATCGGCCCCAGCCCCCACACCCGGCCAAGGCGGCATGACATCCAATGGAGCGGTTTTCACCACGCGCGCGCCGCTTGCGCCGGCCGGCAGCATCCCGCAACTCCCCTCGTCACCGCCGCTGACCGGCGACAGCTCCATCGCCAAAACCGGCACCGGCGGCGATCCCGCCTACGAGGCCTTCGACCTCGGCCGCTATCAGACAGCGCTCGAACTCGCCAAAGCCGCCTCCGAACGAGGCGAGCCGCAAGCCGCCACGCTGATCGGCCGACTCTACCAGGAAGGGCTTGGCGTGCCCCGAGATGATGTCCAGGCCGCCACCTGGTACCGTCGCGGTGCCGAGCAGGGCGACATCAACGCCATGTTCGCTTTCGGCGTCATGCTGGCCGAAGGCGGCGCGCTCAAAAAAGATCGCGACGGTGCCGCCAAGATGTTCGAGAGCGCGGCAGCCAAGGGCCACATCGTCGCCAACTACAATCTCGCCATGCTGTTCCTGATGGGCGAAGGCAAGCCGCTGAACCCGCGGCGCGCCCTGGCCCACCTCACGTACTCTGCCGACAAAGGCTTGCCCCAAGCGCAGTACGATCTCGCCACGCTCTACGCCACCGGCACCGGCACCGACGCCAACGCCTTCGACGCCGCCCGCTGGCTTGAACGCGCGGCCGCTGCAGGTGTGCCGGAGGCCCAACTCGATTTCGGCATCATCCTGTTTCAAGGCAAAGGTGTGCCAGTCGACGAAAAGCGCGGTGCAGACATGTTCCGCCAGGCGGCAGCGAAGGGCAATGCCGTCGCCCAGAACCGTTTCGCGCGTTGCCAGCATCACGGCCGCGGCGTGCCAGCCAATCCCGTCGAGGCCGCCACGTGGCATCTGATCGCCAAAGGCAATGGCATCGACGACGCGGTCCTCGAACAAGCGCTCGGCAAGCTGAGTAAGCCTGACCGCCTCAAAGCCGATCAAGCAGCCACCCTCTGGCGCGACCGGACCGCGGTGCTGCAGTGACAGCGATGACGTAGGTTGGGTTAGGCGCTCTTCGCGCCGTAACCCAACAGCTTCAGGGATTGTTGGGTTACGCCGCTGAAACACGGCTAACCCAACCTACGTGCTAACCCTACATCGTGTTCAAGCCCGCCCTTCGGTATCAAACGCCGCGGCCGCCATGGCGGTTTTGGCGTCTTTGCCGGCCCAAACAACGAACTGGTACGATTGGTAATAGCGCTCGCACGCTTCCAACGCCGCCCGCAGCATGGCTTCGCACTGCCCCGGCGTCGCCAGTGAGCCGTTCAGCATCAGCCCATGCCGGAACATGATCAGCCCTTCGTGGGTCCACACATCGAAGTGCCCGATCCACAGCTGCTCGTTGATCATCGCCACCAGCTTGTAGACCTCGGCGAGCCGCGCATCCGGCACCTTGAACTCGAACGCACACGCCAGGTGCAGCGTCTCGAGATCATCCCGCCAATTGAGCGACACATGATAGTCGGCCCAACTTCCTGCCACGACGAGAGTGAGCTCGTCGGTTGCCGTCCGGTCGGTGGCCCAGTCGTGCCCCGCCGCTATGCGTTCGACAAGATCGACCGGATTGGTGCGCTCGTATCCGATATCGGCGATGGCCATGCTGATCCTCGTCTTTTCGCACGCTGGGCCGCGCACGATCCGGTCGGCGACACGCGGCGATCCTGCACATCGTTGCAAATCACCGAATCTCTTGCTCGCGACGTAACCGCTGTCTGATTCCCGGCGCAAGCAAGCCAAACCCTTCTCCACGTGCAAAAGGGCCGACCGGTGGCAGGCGTTGAGCGAAATCATGGACTTGCACAGAAGCCTGTGGATGACCCAAGCGGCTAACTGTGGAGATGTCGGTTTTCCGGCATACTGACACCGCCAGACTCTTGCGCCGCCGCGAAGCAGATCTGTTTTCAGCCTCAGGTGCGTTGAAGTGCGGCAAATTGAGTGCGCATCATGCGGCGATCGACATCCAGTCCTCCACGCCACACGGACACCATGAGCGACACGCCGGCCAGCCTGAGCCCCACTGTCAGTCAGCGCATCGACAAATGGTTGTGGTTCACGCGCGTGATCAAGTCGCGCACCTTAGCGGCAGACCTCGTCAGCGATGGCAAGGTGCGTATCAATCGCATCCGTGCCGAAAAGCCGAGCCAACTCGTCAAACCAGGCGACGTGCTGACCCTTGGCATGGGCGGCCGTGTGCGTATCCTGGAAGTCGTCGCGCCCGGCATCCGCCGTGGCCCCGCCGCCGAAGCCCAAACGCTGTATAAGGACCTCACACCACCGCCACCGCCACGCGACCCCAGCCATAGCGACCACGCCACCGGCCGCGACGCCGGGTCCGGCCGCCCCACCAAACGCGATCGCCGCCTGACCGACAAGCTGCACGACAACGATTGAAATTGGGGACAGCCACCAATTTCATGCAACACTGCCGCTGGTACGGCGAAATCCATGGGAAATTGGTGCCTGTCCCGAATTTCCCCTTCCCCCAACGAGGCTTCCCCCATGCCCATCATCAACCGCATTGCTGGTATGAAAGACGAAATCACCGCCTGGCGCCGAGATTTCCATGAACATCCGGAGATTCTCTACGATGTGCATCGCACGGCAGCCTCCGTCGTCGACAAGTTGAAAGCTTTCGGCTGCGATGAAGTCGTGCCGGGGATCGGCCGCACCGGCGTTGTCGCCGTGATCAAAGGCAAGTCCAACCGCTCCGGCAAAGTCATCGGCATGCGCGCCGACATGGACGCCTTGCCGATGGATGAAATCACCGGCCTGCCCTACGCCTCAAAGTCCAAAGGCAAGATGCACGCCTGCGGGCACGACGGCCACACCGCGCTGTTGCTCGGCGCCGCGAAGTATCTCTGCGAAACGCGCAACTTCGACGGCACTGTGGTGCTCATCTTCCAGCCCGCTGAAGAAGGCGGCGCCGGCGGCAAAGCCATGGTCGACGATGGCATGATGGAGCGCTGGGGCATTCAGGAAGTCTACGGCATGCACAATCAGCCCGGCATGGCGATCGGCAGCTTCGCGACGTGCCCCGGCCCGATGATGGCCGCCTCCGATAGCGTGCATATTCTCATCGAGGGCAAAGGCGGGCACGCCGCCAAGCCGCACATGAACATCGACACCGTGCTGGTGGCGTCGCACATCGTCATCGCCATGCAGTCGATTGTCTCGCGCAACGTCAATCCGTTGGAAAGCGGCGTCGTCTCGCTGTGCATGTTCCACGCCGGTTCGGCCAGCAACGTCATCCCGCAAACCGCCGAGATCAAGGGAACCGCACGCTCACTCACCCCGGACGTGCGCGATCTGCTTGAAAAACGCATCGTCGAAGTCGCCGAGGGGACCGCCAAACTGTTCGGCGCGACCGCCAAGGCCACCTACGAGCGCGGCTATCCCGTCACCCGCAATCACGCCAAACAGGCCGCGTTTGCCGCCTCCATCGCCCGCGAGATTTCCGGCAAGGACATGGTCAACGATCATGTGACACCGGTGATGGGCGGCGAGGATTTCTCCTTCATGCTCGAACGCCGCCCCGGCGCGTTCGTCTTCTTCGGCAACGGCAACACCGCCTCCGTCCACCACCCCGCCTACGACTTCAACGACGAAGCGATCACCCACGGCGTTTCGTTCTGGGCGCGGCTTGCTGAGACGGCGATGCCTGGATGATTGCGCGCCAATGTGGGTTGGGTTAGTGCCAATGCGTCGCGCAGCGATGTCTTGGCGCGTAACCCAACAGGTCCAGGCGAAACAGTGCAGCACCCTGCCGCCGGACTATCTCGCTAGCCCTGTTGGGTTACGCTGCTGAAGCGCAGCTAACCCAACCTACGTTTTGTTGTCATCCCGTGCACAGACGTAGGTTGGGTCAAGCCTTCGCGCGACCCAACATTGCTTGCTCCGTTCGTGAGTGTTGGGTTGCGGCCAACGCCTTGACCCAACCTACATCAACGCTTTCTTCACTCTCCGAACCGCCGCTTATACTTCGACAGGAACGGCCGCAGGATATCGGAATAGTCGTCGGTCCAGGCGCGCATCTTGCTCGCATCCAGCGGCTTCATCTCGGCCAATGTCTTGTAGGGTTCCAGCGCCAACTCTGACTTGGCAAACAGCGCCACCGTCGACGTCGACTGCGCGTAGCTGCCATCGGCCACGTCATCCGACAGCAGATACCCGTACAGGCCCGGCACCACCTTGGCGGTTGCGCCCAGCACCGCATCAAGATCGAGATAGCGGTTCGAAATATGCAGCAGCGCCACGCCATCCGGCGTCAGCTTCGAAAGATAAAGTTTCAGCGCCTCCGCCGTCATCAGATGGACCGGGACTGCGTCGGATGAAAACGCATCCACGATCAACAGATCAAACGACGCGTCGTCTTCTTTGGCCAAGGTCAACCGCGCGTCGCCGATCTGGATGTCCGGCTCCGGCATGCAATTCTCGAGAAACGTGAAGTTCTCGTCACCGCTGGCGATTTCGACCATCAGCGGATCGATCTCGAAAATCCGCCACGTCTCGTCCTTTTCGGCGTGGCACGCCAGCGAGCCCGTACCGAGACCGATCACGCCATAGCGGCCGATGCGGCCTTGCGCACGTAACACCTCCCGCCGCGCCGCCACGGTCCGCGCCATCGGACTGCCCTCGTAGTAGTACGTCGCCGGCGAGATATCAGCGACGGCATTCCCCTCGGCATCGCGAATGCGCTGCGCGCCATGCAGCGTCGAGCCGTGCACCAGCGTGTTGAATTGCCCATCGGCCGATTGCATCACCCGGTAAACGCCGAAATAGCTGCGTTTGGCTTCGCCCTTCTTCACCGCCGACGGCAGCGTCGTCACCGCCACGCACATGCACAGCGCCGCCGCCAGTTGCCGGGGTGGAAAGTTCCAGCTGGCCAGCACCACAGCCGCCAGGATTGCGGCCACGAACGCCGTCGAGCCCCACTCGATCGCCAACACAGACAGGCGGCCCGACGGCAGGCGGCCGATCGCCCACGGCACCCAGTAGGCCGCCAGCAGCCCGAGCGCCACCACCAGCCACAGCGCCAGCCCAGCCTCACGCGGCTTCGGCCCAAGATCAAACGCACGCGGCCGGCACGCAAACGTCAGCGCCAGCAACAGTGGATATTCAAACACCTCTGAAAAAATCCGCGGTGCGATCAGTGCGGCCGCCAACCCGCCGAGCGCGCCCCCAAATGACATCCAAAGATAGAACGCGGTCAGATGTTTGGCCGCAGGCCGCGCCTCATACAGCGTGCGATGCGCGACCAGTGCCGACGAAAAGAACGCGAGCGCGCCGACGGGCGCGGTCAGAAACCAGCCTTCGTTCTTGGTCTGCGACAGCACCAGCAGCGCCGCCGTCACCGCAATCAGATGCACCGGCAGCAACACCGTCTGCGGGATCAGCGCACGCGCACGGAACACGATCACAAACGTCAGCAGATAGAACGCCAGCGGCAGCACCCACAGCAGCGGCGCGGAGGCCACGTCGGTCGTCACGTGCGTTGTGAACGCTGTCAACAGTGCCGATGGAACCGCCGACAGCAAGATCCACTGTGCGCGCGCCGTCCAGGTGGGTGCGCTCAGGCCCGTGTCGTCAGCCAGCACATCGGCCGGCAGTGCAGCATCACCATCCGCATAAGACCGCGACAGGCGGAACACCAGCGCGAGGCACAGCACGAGAGCCACAAACCCCAGCGTCCAGAACCGGCTCAGCGCAGTCACACCCCACACCGGCTCCAGCAGAAAAGGATAGCCGAGCAACGCGGCAAAGCTGCCAAGGTTGCTGGCGGCGTAGAGGAAATACGGATCGCGCGCCGCCGGATGCCGTGTCTCGGCAAACCACGCCTGCAGCAGCGGCGCATTCGCCGCCACCGCCACGAACGGCAGCCCCACCGCGACAGCAAACAACCCCATCTGCCACAGATACGGTTCGCCTGGCGGCGGCTCCCCCCAGCTCGCCGGCAACGCAATCGGCAGCGCCGCAAACGCCATCAGGCACAGCGCGAGATGGATGTAACCCGACTGTCCCGCCGGCACATACGTCTTCAGCACATGCGCGTAGCAATACCCCGCCAGCAGCGCGATCTGGAAGAAGCACACGGCAACCGCCCACACCGACGGTGCGCCGCCAAGCACCGGCAGGACCATCTTTGCAAACAGCGGCTGGATCGAGAACAGCAGGATCGCCGATAGGAACGTCGTTGCCGTGAACACCGCCACCAGCAGCCCGAAGTTGGCCGGGATCATCGGGTTCCGCCCGGCGCCGTCCGTCGTCATGTCATCGGCCATCACAAAGTCCCGAACTGTGTCTGGTGTTGTAACGCTGGCGCTATGAGATCGCTCTTTGCGCCATCACCCTGCATTTTTTCCTCCCCCTTGAGGGGGGAGGTCGGCGTCGGCACGATTTTTCGACTTCCGACAAATTGTCTGCCGCGCCGGGTGGGGGTGAGCTTCGGTGCGGCGCGGACGACTCGTCACCCCCACCCCAAACGCCAGTGGCTTAGACCGGCCTCGTCCTCGCGGAAAGAGCTGTGAAGGCCGGTCTAAACCAGTGGCGTTTGGCCCTCCCCCCTCGAGGGGGAGGAACAACAAGGGGGCTAATCTCAAGACGATTTCTCTACATTGGGGCCCATGGGGAACATTCGCGGAAAGTCTTTCGCTTCCGCTCAAAAATCCACCGCCGCGCCGACTGCCGGCACGACGATGCGGTGCCCGGCCATTTCCGCCTTGAATTTTTCCGCGTCCGGATCGAGCATGCCGGCGAAGGTGCCGTAGTGCACAGGAATGATCGCATCGAATTTGAAGAATTTCTTGCAGGCAAACGCAGCGGCCTTGGCACCCATCGTGAAGCGATCGCCGATCGGCACGATGCCAATGGTCGGCTTGTGGAACTCGGCGATCAGCCCCATCTCCGCATGCATGTCGGTGTCACCCATGTGATAAACCACCGGACCGGATTTCGGTTTCATGATTATGCCGTTCGGATTGCCGAGATACACATCACCGGACGACGAGTGCAGGGCATTGACCAGGGTTAGATCAAAGTCCTTGGCGTAGATCGTCCCACCCGTATTCATCGGTTCGATTTTTTCGCAACCTTTGCCGTTGAGATGCAGTGCCAGTTCATACGTTGCCAGCAGCGGCGCGCCGGTGGCTTTGCAAATTTCGACCGTATCGCCGATGTGGTCGGCATGCCCATGCGTGAGCGCCACGTGGGTCACGCCCTTGGTCGCCGCGGCCCAAGCGACGCCTGACTTGTCAAACGTCGGATTGCCCTTCAGGAAGGGGTCGATCAACAGTGCGCTGGCACCCGTGTCGATGCGGATGCAGGAATGCCCGAACCAAGTGATCTTCATGCGGTGTTCCTCAAAGCGTGGAGCCTTGCCAGCAGCATAGCCCGGATGCCGTCCGATCGTACAACCTTGGCGCCGGCACTCCAACGCGCGGAAGACGATAGACTAAGCCGATAGACCAAGCTTACTTGTCCAAGCTCACAGAAAGCCTGCTATGGCCGCCGCCTCGTTTGTTCTGACGCTTGAAGACTTTGCAGCCGGACTTCCACAACACGGGCGGCTTATGGCGCTTGATGTCGGCACCAAAACCATCGGCGTCGCGATCTCCGATACAACGCGGCTCGTCGCCAGCGGCCTAGAAACCGTCATGCGCACAAAATTCGGCGCTGATGCAGACCATCTCGCCGGGTTGGTTAAGACCCATGCCATCGCGGCCATCGTCATCGGCTTGCCCACCAGTCTCGATGGCACGGCAGGGCCGCGCGTGCAGTCGACGCGCGCCTTCGCATCCAATCTCGGCCCGCGGCTGCAGCTGCCCATGCTGCTCTGGGACGAGCGGTTGTCCACAGTGGCGGCCGAGCGGGCGTTGCTCGAAGCCGACACCAGCCGCCGCCGCCGCAAAGAGGTGATCGACAAGGTCGCCGCGGTCATCATATTGCAGGGCGCCTTGGAGCGCCTGCGCGAGATGGGACGCGTGGCGCGCGCAGCCGAACAGCTGCCGTAAGCGCATCGGCCATAGCAGAGGGGGAGGGGACTGTGCATGGGCCTTGTCGAGGTACTGCAAACAATTCTGACACCATTGGACGCCACCGCCTTGGTGGTGTTCCTGGTGGCGATGCTCGGCTACCGCCTCATCACCGGCCGGGCTGGCGCCGCCAGCCAAAATAGCCTGATCGGCGCCATCCAACGCCAGCGCGTCGCCTGGATGCTCAACATGAGCCGCCGCGGTGATCATCGGACGATGGATGTGATCCTGCTCAGCAGTCTTGGCCAGGGCAACGCGTTCTTTGCGTCGACAACGGCCATCGCGATCGGCGGCGTCGCAGCACTGCTGGGCTCCGGCGAACGCGCGCAATTGCTGCTCGAACGCTTGCCCCTGGTCGCCAGGACCAGCGCCATTCTATGGGAATGCAAACTGCTGCTGATCATGGCGATTTTCATCTTCGCCTTTTTCAAGTTTGCATGGGCCTTCCGTCTGTCGCACTACACCCAGATCATGATCGGCGCGACGCCGTTGATGACAGCAGCCAATGTGCGCGAGTGCGACGCGCACGCCGAACGCACCGCCGCGCTGGCGGGGCTGTCAGCCGAACACGCCAACGGCGGCTTGCGCGCCTTCTACTACGCGTTTGCAGCACTCGCCTGGTTCTTCCACCCGGTGGCGTTTCTGATCGCGACACTGTGGGTGCTGCTGACCCTGATCCGCCGCGACTACTTTTCGCGGTCGCTGAAGTTGATCGCGGGGAAATAGGCGAAAGCGGGGACAGCCCCCCTTATTCACGCCCGTTCCCACCTAGGTATTCACCCAGCTATTCAAGCTGCTGATTTTGTGGCAGATTTTGACTTATGCAGACCTGCCCCGAGCGCTGGTATCAAGTCCGGCGGTTGGGGTCACAGCGCACGCGGTCCACACGCGTGCCTCGAAGAGGAGCGCACCGGGCGTTGCTTCCCCGGTTCCCCTGGTCTGCCGTCAGTGATGGGGCTATGGCGATGTGAGCCCTGCCATAATCCGGGCCCTGGGAACGAAAGTCGACGCGCGCACGATGGGAGGCCGCGCGGCCGGACGTGATGTAGCCGGTCGATACCGGGATGGTCCTCACTGAATAACGGGCGGCGTGCCGCATGCAGCATGCTGTTTCACTGGCACCTGGACGTGGCAACACGTCTCCCCGCCGGCAACAGCGCCGAGGCAGTTGACACCCGAGAGGGTGTTGGACGGGCCTGCGGAAACCCGGCGGTCTGGGCCCCAGGTGAATGCGAGACGATTTCGAGGCCTTCGTCGGCCGGAAAATATCCCTCGCAGTATACCCGAAACCATGAGCGGACCGGGCATCAGCCACGCGGCACCCGCCCGCCTCTTCGGAGGCGTGTGGACGACGCAGCGAACCGAGCATGCGCAGCGCCCCAAAAAGCGAACCGGGGCGCGCCGTATTTTTTCAGCGGCCGCCACCGTTAACCAGGTTTGTTCACCAGCTTTATTAACGGTGTCACGCTGGAGCAGACGCCCCAAGCATCGCCTCGCGATAGCTGACCAGCCGCCGTGTCGTGTCGTCCCACAGCGCCAGCCGCACACACCGGAAGCTCTCTGTCACCGTCAGGCGGTTGACCTGCTGCAACTCCGGCAGCGCATCCAGGCATTCCTGCAGACGGTAATTCGGCACCATGCTGTTGAGATGGTGGATGTGGTGCAGGCCGATATTGCCCGTCACCCACTGCAACGGCTTCGGCAGCACGTAGTATGAACTGCCATGCACCGCCGCAGTCTGGAAATCCCAGGTTTCGGAAGTGTCCCACTGCGTCTCTTCGAACTGATGCTGCACGAAGAACAACCAGCCGCCGAGCGCGGAGGCGACATGGAGCATTGGCAGAAACACCAGCGCCACCGCGCCATAACCAAGCAACCAGCCAAGCGGGCCGAACACTGCGGCAATCGCCAGATTGAGCCCCATCACGCTGCGCCAGGCTTCCGATGCCTTGAGGCCGTGAAACCACGGCAGCCGTTGAATGAAGAGGAAGTACGCCGGAACGCCAACGCCGAACAGAAACAGCGGATGCCGGTAAAGCCGGTAGCGCAACCGTTCAAACGGTGTTGATGCGAGATACTCAGCAACCGTCATCGTTTCGATGTCGCCGATACCGCGGCGATCAAGGTTGCCCGATCCGTTATGATGGACCGCATGTTCGCGGCGCCACAGGCCGTAGGGCGCCAGCGTGAACACGCTCATGATATGGCCAACAATGGTATTGAGACGCGACGACCCAAAGAACGATCCGTGTCCGCAGTCATGTTGAATAATGAAAAGCCGGACCAGCAACCCACCAGCAGGGATCGCCATCAAGAGTGTCAGCAGATAACTGACGTTCAGTGACCAGAACATCAGCACCGTCAACACCAGCAGCGGCAGCGCGGTATTGACGATTTGCAGGATGGCGCGGCGGTGATCGGCGCCACGAAAGCGGGCACAATGGCGGGCCCAGCGGCGGACCTCGTCCTTGCGGCGGTCGGCCGCGGTGCTGAACGCATCGCGGGGCTCATCTGCGCCAGCGGACAGTGTATCCGCGGCAGCTGCAATGTATTTCTGCAAGGCTTTCCCCCACATCGCCGGTGCGCAGCACACGGATGCGACTCAGTCGTCTCCCGCGCCGCAGTAGCACGTCCGGTGGCCTTGGCGATACCACTGACCGCGTCCGCTGGCTGCGGCACGATACGGATCAACCCGCGCCGTTGCTGCCGAAGCACGCTTGAGCAACGTTCAGGGGCCCTTCGCTGCCGCCGGCTGCGGCAATTTGTTCGGCAACTGTGAAACCACCGCAAAAATTACCGCCGCGGCCAACGCCAGGACGCGGAACAGCATGTCGAACCCGTACGTCGCATAGATGAACTGGATCAGCGGCAGCGCTGCCGCCAGCGCGGTGAAGCTGATGACGTAGCGGACACCATAAACGCGGGCCCGGAATTCCCCCTGCGCCATGCGGCCGATCATGTAGTCGTTGATCGGAATCTGTCCGAAGGCAGCCAGCATGAACGCCAGCGCGCACGCAAATGCAGCGCCGTCCGTCAGCCCCGGCATCAGCGCAAAGAATACCAGCTGCATGGCGGATGCGGCCATGAACACGATCCGCGGGCCGATCCGGTCGAGCAAGAACCCGACAATCAACTGGCCGATGGACGCCACCGCGAAAACGAGAAACGCGAGCTGTCCAAGCCCCGTGGCCGACGAGGCGAGGCCCTTCAGCCGTTCGTCGAACACCTTTGGCAGCGCAAACGTCGTCGATTGGAAGATGACACTCGAAACGGCTGTCGTCACGAACACGATGATGGAGATACGCCAGAGCAGCGCCTTGGTATCGGGCGCGAGCGGCGCTTGCACGCCTTTCGCCTGGCCGGATGTCACAGCGCGCCGGCTGATTTCCGGCCAGAACAAGGCGGTGTAGGCAGCGCCGATGGCAATCGAGACAAGGCCCGGCGCCACAAACGCCCACCGCCACCCACCATTGTCGATGAAGTAGCCGGTGATGAGCGCCGCGCAGCCAACGCCGAGATTACCCCAGACGCCATTCACCGCCAACCGCATGCCGGTGTTCTTCCAACGCTCCGTCACGATGGCCAGCCCAACCGGATGATAGATGGCGGCAAAGATGCCGAGCACGAACAGTGCAAAACCGATTTCCAGCGGCGAACGCGCCATCGACGTCAGGATCGACGCGCAGCCGATGCCCACAAAGAACACCGCGATCATGCCCTCCCGGCTCCACGTGTCAGCGAGCCAACCGGCCGGCAGCGCAAAAACGCCGAACGCGAAAAAGCCGGGCGCCGCATAGAGCAGGATCTGATCGTAGCTGAGGCCCCACTCGGTTTTCAGGGCGGTGACCGCCACCGTTGCAATGATCAGCGTGAACAGGTGATCGAGAAAGTGCCCGAGATTGAGCATCAGAAAATGCAGAGTATCGTGGCGGGTTTGCGGATCGCCTGCTGTCCTGATCTCTGTCATCGGCCCCACCAGAGACGTGCTGCGGCAGCCGCCACGGCTGCGGCGGTCCATGTGATCAAGGTCCATGTGATCAACAAGCATAAGTCCCGCATGGAGACCAGCCTGGCAGCGGCATGGAGGCAAGACGCGGCGCACCTGACCAAAACAAAAACGCCCGGCTCTGCTGAGCCGGGCGATGCCTGTACGACTGCTGGACCTTACGAGGTCGACGACGGATCGTCGCCGCCCTTGGGCGTATCGGCTGCATCACCGGCGGGGGCCACTGCGGCACGCGTCCGGCGCACCGGCCGTTTCAGAAACTCTGGTTGTTCGGAAGGCTGGTCGGCCAACCGTTCGCGCCGCCGCGGCGCTGGCGCAGCAGCTGGTGCCGCGACAGGTTCCACAGCCATCGGCGGCGGAACATTCAACGGCGCCGGCACGAATCCAGGTGCCTCGACGGGGGCTGCGCGCGGCACATCTGTCTGCGGCATCACGCGGTCAGGCGTGTCCGTTCGCTCCTGGCGCTCGAAGCGTTCTGGACGCGGGCCCCGGTCCTGCCCTCGGTCCTGCCCCCGGTCCTGGCCGCGATCTTGCCTGAAATCCTGCCGGTCTGGCCGTTGATCGGGCCGTTGATCTGGCCTCTGATCTTGGCGATTCTGCTGCGGCCGGTCGCCACGGTCGTAGCGCTGCTCATAGGGCCGGTCACCCCGGTCACCTTGACTATTGCCGTTCGGCCGGAAATTCCGGTCGTTGCGATCGCGGAAACGGTTTTGCTGCTGCTGGCCGTCGCGCCGGAATGGCCGCTCGCCCTGGCCGCCTTGCTGGCCGCCGCCTTGTGGACGGTCATAGCGGTTGTCTTGCCGGTTGTCCGGACGGTGATCTTGGCGCGGTTGATGCTGCGGCCGTTGCTGCTGCTGGTTGCCGTTGACGCCTGGCTCGCCGCCGCCTTGGGTGGCCGCTGCAGGCGCCGCACCCGGTTGTGGGCCGCCGCCGAAATCGTCCTGTCCGCCGTCGCCGAACTCGTCGTCGCCAGCATCGTCACCGTCCACGCCCTCGCGCCGCGGCGCCGGGTTCTGCTGATCGCCGGGCGTCTGGAACTGCTCGCGATAGGCCATGATGATGCGGTTGTAGTGCTCGGCATGCTGCAGATAGTTTTCTGCCAGCACGCGGTCGCCAGCCGACTGCGCATCGCGCGCCAGCTGCAGATACTTCTCCGCAATGTGCGCCGGCGTTCCGCGCACTTTCACATCGGGTCCATTTGACTCGAAGCTGCGCGAGAGCGGGTTTTGGCCTTTGCGGACATGGGTGTTGCCACCACCGCCGCCACCGCCACCGTTGTTATTGTTGCGACCGCGTCCACGGCGGTTCTGCTGATGCTGACTTGGCCTCACTGGCGTGTAAGCTCCCAATGGCTTTTGAAAGTCCCGATTGTCGTGCTGCGTGGTCTGTTGTTGTCTTGCGCCGCCGCTGTAAATCCGGCCCTGATTTTCGAGTGTTTGAATGCTGCTCTAAAGGGTCCGTGCGCCGCATCCGCTAGTCACGGTTTGCGCAGTCACCGTCTTGGAACCCTGCCCTCGTCGCTTGCGGTGCCGGCACGTGAACCCCATCGGCCGCGCCGCTGACAAAAGTGGCCGCGCCGCTGATAGAAGCGGCCGCGCCGCTGACAGACCCCACCCGGCTGTGTACACGAACTCAACCGCCCATCATGCAAAGTACAGCTCACGAAGTCCGGGTGCGCCGATATCGGCTGCAAACGCACGGATAGGATGAGCGAGCTTTAAAGCCGATAGCGTAATGGTGCGGGCCTTTGCTTGGCGAAACGAGTATCCGCGATGCCGCTGGTAACCGGCGGCGTTTGATCGAGAGATGTTTCGGTTGCGGCGGCACTCGAGCCAATCCGCTGGTATCGTCATCCACGTGCCGTATCAAATCGATGTACGCGTGGCGAGGCGGGAACAAGCGCGCCTCAGATACTGATCCGAACAACCATTTCCCGCACCTTAGACCTAAGCGTTCGTAATTCCAAGCTTTCATTTTGGACAGAGTCAAGCTTGTATCTCAAAAGTCACGCAGCGTTGCGTTCCGGCCATATCCAACGCAGTGCTGCACTGGCCGAGCCGCCCCTGCAGCGGCGATGATCGAAATATCGTCGTTACTTCAGTGGCTTGATCAAAGCCAACTTCCAGAAAAAGCCACCCCTGCGCGGCCACCGGTCCAAGCTGGTGGGCAATACCGCGGTAGATGTCGAGCCCGTCGGGGCCCCCATCGAGGGCTAAATGTGGGTCGAAATCACGCACATCCCGGTCCAATCCGGCGATATCGGCCGTTGGAATGTAGGGCGGGTTGGAGACGATCAGCGGGAATGTCTGGCCAAGTGTGCTGGCAAGTGTCTCAAAGCGCCCTTCCATCCACCGGGCGCGTTCCCCAATGCCGAGCCGCGTGGCGTTGGCGCGCGCCACCGTCAGTGCTTCCGACGACGGATCAATCCCAACGCCGCGCGCGTCCGGTAACGCCGCCAGCAAGGTCAGCAGCAGGCAGCCACTGCCGGTCCCGATATCGAGAATAGTGAGCCCGGCACCGGTGCCCCAAACCGGCTCGATCCGCGCGAGTGCGGCATCGATCAGCGTCTCGCTCTCCGGCCGCGGATCAAGCGTTGCCGCCGTCACCACAAAGTCCCGCCCATAAAAGCCACGCGTGCCGATGATGCGCGACACCGGCTCGCCACAGACCCGCCGTTCAAGCAGCGCCGCAAATTTCAACGCCTCTGGTTCCGTCAACCGCCGCGCCGGATCCTTGATCAGCTCAAGCCACGAAACCCCCACCGTATGCGCCAGCAGCCGCCGTGCATCGCCCGCCGCACTCTCACCCTCTGTCGGCCGCAAGATACCCGTGGCCAAGACCAGCGCCTCACGCCATGTCGCGCCGTCGATGTGGATTGCCTCATCCCGCATGATCGTTGACCTGCGCCAGCAGCGTCGCCTGATGGTCCGCACTCAGCGCCTCGACAAGTTCCCCAAGGCCGGTGCCCTCAATAATCTGCGCCAGCTTGTGCAGCGTCAGATTGATGCGGTGATCGGTGACGCGGCCCTGCGGAAAACTATACGTCCGGATGCGCTGCGATCGGTCGCCGGAGCCGACTTGATCCTTGCGCTGCGCAGCGCGCGTATCCGCCACCCGCTGCCGCTCAAGTTCGTAGAGGCGCGACCGCAGCACCTGCATGGCCAGCCGCCGGTTCTGATGCTGCGACTTCTCCATCGACACCACCATCAACCCAGTCGGCACGTGCACGATCCGCACCGCCGACTTGGTTTTGTTGACGTGCTGCCCGCCGGCGCCACCAGCCCGCATCGTGTCGATACGAAGATCCTCCGGCCGGATCACGAGATCGACTTCCTCCGCTTCCGGCAGCACCGCCACTGTCGCCGCCGAGGTGTGAATGCGCCCCGATGCTTCTGTCGCGGGCACACGCTGCACCCGGTGCACACCGGATTCAAATTTGAGTTTCGCGAACACACCCTTGCCGGTGATCGATGCGACGACTTCCTTGTAGCCACCGAGCGCGTTTTCGCTCTCGCTGATGATCTCGGTTTTCCAGCCCTGCAGATCGGCGTAGCGCACATACATACGGAACAGATCTGCCGCGAACAACGCCGCCTCGTCGCCGCCGGTGCCGGCGCGCACTTCAACGATCGCGCTCTTCTCGTCGGCCGCATCCTTGGGCAGCAGATGCACCCGTAAGCGCTGTTCCAGCGCTGCGTGTTGGGCTTCGAGTGCGCCGAGTTCCGCCGCCGCCAGTTCCGCTAGCTCGGCATCTTTGCCATGCGCCAGCGCCCGCGTATCGCCCAGGTCGGTCTCAGCCCGCCGCAGCTGCGTGATCGTTTCGACCACCGGCCGCAGCTCGGCGAACTCTTTCGACAAAGCAACGAAACGCGCTTGTTCGATGCCGGCGTTGAGCTCGGCCTGGATGGTGTGCCAGCGCTCGACAAGGCGGTCGAGTTTGGCTGCAGGAACAGCGGACATGGGATGCGGCTCGAAGTCAGAGGATGGAACGGGAAGCGTGGCGTGCAGCAACGGCGCACAGTGGGCATCGAGCCCCGCTAACGGGCGCGCTCGGGCAGCCGGTCGGCCTTGCGCAGCCGTGGATCGCCAATGTCGATCCACGACAGTCCGTCGTGCTGGGGCGCCAGCACGCCAACGAGCTGATCGGCGCCCATCTTTAATGGCGCGGCTAAGACGGCAGGCAGCGGGCTCAATAGTCCATATAGCGCGGCCGGGAACAGTCGCGCAGTAAGCAAGACCAGAACTGGTAATCCCACCAGCACAATCAGGCCCAACAGACGCTGCCGCAGGGCGCGGCCAAGACCACGCCACGTCGAGTGCGCACCGCGCTTCAATCGCTGCCCCACGCCACGCCGCGTCGTCACGATCTCGGCATGGGCCGCCAGCGCTGGCGCCTGCAGGACCGAGCGTCCGCCTGGCATGGCCCGTCGCGCACCTGTCGGCACCTGCGACACCTCAGTCTGCGGCCCATCGGCCGCTGCCACGAAGGCCGACGCCGGGATCGGCGCAGCCTGCGCATCATACGTTGGGGAACGCCCCATCGGCTGCAGCGTGATCGTGCGTTGCGCGCCGGCGTGCGGCTGTGCCGGCGCACGGGGTGTGCCCCCCAGCGTCCGCATCAAGCGGGCATAGATGGGCTGCGGATTGATGCCCGTCTGCGCGGCGTAGGCGTCCACCAACCGCGCCAGCTCTGGCCATGGCGGCAACGCACTCAACGCACCCGCCTCGAGGTCGGCAATCACCGTTGGCTCGGCGCTCACCAGCCGCGCCATGTCCCACAAGCTGATGCCCAGCAGGGTGCGCATGCGCAGAAAGATCTGACCGAGTTCGGTATCAAACAGTGGCAGGCTGGGTTGTGGCGAAAATCCAGACACGGCAGTGCCGGGCGCGCGCCAGCCTGCCGCGTCGCCGATCATCATCCCTGTCGGTCCGGGTTTCAACCCTCAAGTCCTCGTCGGTCCAGGTGCGTATCCAAGGCGCGTGTGTGGTTTGCGGGTGCGGCACTCCCGCAACCATTGCCAGCTATGCTAGGAGGCACCACACAAGCACGAATCTCGTGCCCCCGCCATATCGGAGGCGGGCGAGAATCCTTAACGTGATCCCACGCCATGACCCGCCTGCGCGCTGATCTTCTGCTGCTGTTTGCCGCCGCCATCTGGGGACTGGCGTTTGTCTTCCAGAAAACCGCCATGGACGTCCTCGACCCCTGCGCGTTTCTGGCCGCCCGTGCGATCTTGGCCGCCCTGGTGCTCGCACCGCTGGCATTCTTTGAGCATCGCCGCGCCGCCGTCCCGCGGCCGGTCCAGAACATCCTGCCCATCGCCGCTATGGCCGGCCTCGCTTTCTTCATCGCCGGCGCCCTCCAGCAATACGGTCTCAAGACGGCAACCGCCACGAATGGCGGATTTCTCACGGCCCTTTATGTCGTTTTGACGCCACCCTTGGCCTGGCTGCTGCGGGGCACGCGGCCTGGTCCGGTCCTTGTGCCGGCCGTGGCCTTGTCGGCCGCCGGCACTTGGATGCTGGGCGGCGGTACCTTTGCGGCTCTCTCTTATGGTGACTGGCTGATCGCCGCCTGCGCGGTCTTTTGGGCCGGTCATGTGCTCTTGAGCGAGCGCGGTTCAACCTTCGACCGGCCGGTCTTGTTCACCTGCCTGCAGTTCGTGGTCGTGGCAGTCCTCGCCAGCCTTGGCGCCGCCCTCACCGAAAGCGTCACCTTGGCCGCGCTCAATGCCGCGAGCGGCGAGATCATTTACGTCGGCCTGTTGTCGAGTGCGCTGACGTTTACAATTCTCACGCTCGCCCTGAAGTACGCACCCGCCTCCGAGGCCGCCGTCATCGTCAGCACCGAAAGCCTGTTCGCGGCACTGGCCGGCGCTATCCTGCTGGGCGAGCGCCTCACCCCCGTAGCCTGGGCCGGCGCCACGCTGATCATGGCCGCCGTCATCCTCGTGCAGGCGGGACCCCGCGCCGCCAAGGTCGAGCCGGCCTGACAGCGCAGATCATGATTTCGACTTGGCCTGCTTCTGCTGCAGCGTCTGTTCGGCGAGACCCTTCTCGAACAGCACGGCCTCCGCTTCGCGGCGTCGCTGCAGACCATCGATCGTTGGCCACAGCCGCTTCATCGCGCGCAATTGCGCTGGCACGCCTGCAAACTCCCGCTTGTCCATGAGCTCGCGAATGGTGCGCATTTCGGCACGCGCATCGCCCGCAAAACTGCTGCCGCGATTGTAAACCAGCGAAACCAGCGCCCCGAGCGCATCGGCCGGCAGCTCGCTCGCATTGGGAAACGCCGCCACTGTTCGCGCCGTATACTGCGGCAGCGACTGCGTCTGGAACTGATCCTTGGCGACGTCATAGGGAATGGAGATATCCGACAGCTTGTCCGCCAGTTCTTTAGCCGCCGGACCTTTCACGCCCACTGTCGCCATGAGCCGCTCGTAATCCACTTGCTTTAGCCGGCGCTGCCAGTTGCGCGCGCATTCCTCCGCCGTCACATAACCGAGATCGTAGCCGATCCCGATCACCACGCCGCTTTGCGCACCGGGCCACGTCGGTTGGCCCAGGCGCCGCTCATATGTCAGCTTGTCGCCGATCTCGAACGCTGCCATCAAATCGGCCGCGTCGTCGGAAATCTTGGCGCTGGTTGCCTGCTGGCGGTTGCTGCTGGTGCTAGCGCCTCCACTCCCGCCACTGTCTCCAGCTCGACCTGGAGGTTGCGAAGGCGCTGGAGACGGGGCCGAAGCCACAGCCGGTGGCGGCACCGGAGTTGGCGCTTCCGCCACCTGAATTACCTCGGTCTTGCCGGTTGGCCCGGACACCCGCACTGACTGCTGCACCGAATTGAGCGACTTCTGTTGGTTGACCTGCAGCCGTAGCAACGCAGCTTCTGCGGCCTCTTTCTCGGCCTTGCTTTTTTCGATCTCCAGGATCTGCGCAGAGAGTTGCGCTTGCTGCTTCTGAATGTAGAAGCCCGCCGCACCACCGAGCGCCAGCACAACAGCCGGCAATGAAATCAACAACTGTGAGCGCCGCTGCCGGCTCTCGGCTTGCGCGGCCGCACGCTCCGCCGCGATCTTTGCAGTATCGAGCCGCAAACGATCCGCCTCTTGCTCGGCCCGAATGCGCTTGATCTCGCCATCCCGCGCGATGGCATCGCGGGCAGTCTGCGCCGCCAGCCGTTCGGTGTCCGCCTTCACGCTTGCATCGATATAGGCCACCTGCAGCGCTGTCGGGTCGGGCGCATAGGCTGGCTTCGCCGTCGTCCATTTCTGCGCCTGAAGAATGTCTGCGCCGAGCAGCAGCCGCTCTGGCACACGTCCACCGGCGTCCCATTCAGTGGCGCGGTCTTCATAGCGCGTGTGCTCGCGCATCCAACCCATGTCGGTTTCCAGCGCCTCTTTGAGCTTGCCAAGCCCTGCGCCGAACCCCGATCCAGGTGACTTTGGCTCCGGATAGAAAAAGATGTAGTTCAGATCCTGTAGCCGCTTGGGCACCGGCGCTTGCAGCAACGGCTGACAAACCACCGGAATAATGCGTTTGGCGAGACTGTCCGCCACCGCCACTTCTTCAGCACACATTTCAGAGCGCGCCGACGACGGGGACAGCACGAACACGACGGTGTCCGACTTGAGGATCATACCCTTGAGCGTCTCGCGCCAGTCCGCCGCCCCCGAGATGCCGATCCGGTCGAGGGTCGGCGCAAATCCCGTCGCTTCAAGCGCCGCACACAACTGGTCGGCAAATTCGAGATCGTCCCGCGAGTAAGAAATGAACACCTTGAGTTTCTGGGTTTCTCCGGCCGTCATGGCGTCGCCCCCGGTCAATGAATGGAAAGTATGCTAGCGACTATCCAGCACTGTAATCTGTCAATCGACAGCGCGCTATGACCGCAGGCTTGGGCACAACCATGGTGAAACAAAGTCACGCGGTCGTCATGCTCGGCGCCACCGGCGCCGTCGGCGGGCACGCAGCGCGCGCGCTCGCCACCATGCCGGAGATCACGCGGCTTGTATTGATCGGCCGCCGGCCCGTCGACGGGCTGACGGGTCGCCACATCGAACAGCACACCGCCGATATCTTGGACCCGGCAAACTATGCCGCCCATTTGGCTGGCCTCGACACGGCCGTCTGCACCTTGGGCGTCGGCGAGCCCTCGAAAGTCACGCGTGACGAGTTCGTCCGCATCGACAAGCGCGCCGCCCTCGACTTTGCAATCGCATGCAAAGCCGCCGGCGTGCAGCACTTCTCGCTGCTTGCCTCTGTCGGCGCCAAAGCCAAATCGTCGAACTTCTATCTGCGCACCAAAGGCGAACTCGAAGATGGCTTGCGCCAGCTCGGCTTTGCACGTTTGAGCCTGTTCGAGCCCTCCATGATCCTGACGCCAACCAATCGATACGGCGTCAGCCAGGCCATCGTGCTCGCAGTCTGGCCCATCTTCGGCGCGCTGCTGATCGGACCCGCACGCAAATATCGCGGCATTGACGTCGGCCGGCTCGGCCGCGCCATGGCGCATAACATCCCTCGCAATCACAACGGCGAAGAAGTGCTGCGGTGGGATCAGTTCATGGCTCTGTCGACGGACTGACCCAGCACCGCGCCCAACAAAAAACCCGCCCCGATGTGTTCGGAGCGGGCTCGGCGTGCGCTGCAGAGGCGCTTTGCGCTTACTTCTTGTCGGACAGCAGATAAACCTTCTGCATCACGTCGGGCGTGGGCGGCGGCTCGCCGCGGGCGATCTGATCGACCTGCTCCATGCCTTCGATCACTTTGCCCCAGACGGTGTATTGGCCGGTCAGGCTCTTGCAGCCCTGATCCGTGAAGCAGATGAAGAACTGACTGTTGGCCGAGTTCGGGTTCTGCGTCCGCGCCGCACCGATCGTGCCGCGCACAAACGGTTCCGGTGTGAATTCGGCCGGCAGATCAGGCAACTTCGAGCCGCCTTGTCCGGTGCCCTTCGGGTCGCCGGTCTGTGCCATGAAGCCAGTGATCACGCGATGAAACTTGATATTGTTATAGAACCCTTCTTTGGTCAGCGCCTTGATGCGCTCCACATGTTTGGGCGCTAGGTCAGGCCGCAGGCCGATCAGCACGCGGCCGGTCTTCAATTCGATGACCAGCGTATTGGCGGGATCAGCCTTCGGTGCGGCGGTCTGCGCAACCGCCAAGGCGGGCGCCACAGCAATCAAAGCGGCAATCAGAACAAGCTTTTTCAAAGGAAGAGCTCCATGGCGAGCGATGACGAGGAAACGCATTCACGAAACGAACCGATAAGTCCGGCCGATGGCAACATCACGACGCGATACCGGCGAAAGCCAGCAAGGTCTCTTGCTGGCCGCACGCAGTCGCACTAGCTCCGCGTCGGGCCAGCGGCCTTGCGGAAGCGCATCATTGTGAAGATGCCCCACGGACGCAGCGAGCGCCGCTCGAACAGCTGCAGCTCCGGGCACACCATCACCCGATCGACATCGAACACCGGATGCCAGCCGAGCTTGTCGCCAAACGGCGCCATGCGACGCTCAACCCAGCCACGCACGCCATCATCGGTCGAGAAATGGTTGACCAGCATCACCTCGCCACCCGGCTTACAGGTCCGCGCCAGCTCGCGCATCACTTGTCCCGGATCGGGAACAACAGTGATGACATACATCGCAACGACCGTGTCGAAGCTGTTGTCGGCAAACTTCAGGGCGCTGGCGTCCATCTCATGCAGGCCGGTAACGTTGTCGAGCGCTTCTTCGGCCACCCGTTCGCGGGCCTTTTCGAGCATGTCCGGTGACAGGTCGATGCCAACGATATCCAGCGACGGCTTGTACTGCGGCAAGGACAACCCTGAGCCGACCCCAACTTCGAGAACACGGCCGGTACTCTGGTTAAGCACTTCGACGGCGTGTTTGCGGCCTTCAGCCGACACGCGGCCGAATGTGTGATCATAAACAGGCGCCCAGCGGCGGTAGGCAATTCTGACCGCTTCTTCATCAATTTGGGCAGCGGCGCTGGCGCCGCCGCGCTGGGGGCGGGACATTTTCGGTTCCGGTGAACGCAACATCGATCCCATCGTCTCCACTCTCCCTCACGTTGAACATGTCATTGCCAGCTGGAAAGCGAACGACCAGCAAAACTCAGCCTGATACACGTAGTTAACATCGCTGTCGCGCGCTTGACAGTGGTGCTGGCGTGGCACGCATCTAGAGTTGTGCAGCATGTGACTGACACGTCGATTGTTTTCAACTGTTTACTCACGCGTCTCGGACGGATGGCTTGCGGCAAAACGCGCGCGGAATGCGGGAGTGGCCGCGTTCCACGCTGGTGGTCGCGCGCCGGCATGGCTCAATTATGTTCGGGATTGCTTCCTGTTTCCGCATCGAGCCGCGCCGACACGATCCACCCGCCGCCAAGAATGCGCGCTTCCGCAGCATCGCTTTCGTAGACCACACAGGCCTGACCGCCGGAAATGCCATGCTCGGTTTCCGCCAGCAACACCGTCGCGTCGCCGGGAGCGCCCAGCCCCTCGGCCCACAGCCCGGCCCGCCTTAGCCCCTGGCTTGAGCGCAACCGGACCCAAACGTGCAGCGCACCGTCCTGCGTACGCGGCACAGCCTGCTCGCCCAGCCAGTTCATGCCGCGCAGCGCAAGACGGTCGACCCCCAGCCGTGTGCGCGGCCCCACGATCACCCGCTGTCGCGCGGCGTCCAGCCTGACCACGAACAGCGGCTCGGCGGCGGCAATCCCCAGCCCCTTCCGCTGCCCAATCGTGTAGTGAATGATCCCCGCGTGGCGGCCCAGCACCCGGCCGTCCACATGCACGATCTCGCCCGGCTCTCCCGCGCCCGGCCGCAGCCGTTCGATCGTGTCGGCATAACCGCCCTTCGGCACAAAGCAGATGTCCTGGCTGTCGGCTTTGCCGGCCACCGGCACCCCGAGCGCCTCCGCCAGCGCCCGCACTTCGGGTTTCAAAAAGCCACCGAGTGGAAACACCAGCCGCGTCAACTGGCTAGGGGTCGTCGCGAACAGGAAATAACTCTGATCCCGGGCCTCGTCGCGCGCTCGCCGCAGTATCGGCCCTGTGATGCCCTCGGTCCGCTGGATGTAGTGGCCGGTGGCCAGCGCCTCAGCCCCCAGCGACGTCGCCATCTCCAGCAATTCACCGAACTTGAGGTCACTATTGCACGATACGCACGGGATCGGCGTTTCACCAGCCGCGTAAGCGTTGATGAACGGCGAGATGACCCGGTCACGGAACCGGCTCTCATAATCGAGCACATAGTGCGGAAAATCCAGCGCCGCCGCCACTTGCCTGGCGTCGTGAATGTCCTGGCCCGCACAGCAACTGCCCGCCTTGCCGACGGCTGTGCCATGGTCATACAGCTGCATCGTGACGCCGATCACGTCGTAGCCCGCGCGCTTAAGCAGCGCCGCCACAACTGAGCTATCCACCCCGCCCGACATCGCCGCCACCACTCGCGCACCAAGCGTCAGGTGTCCAAGAGCGCGCCGCACCGCACCAACAGCATGGTCCAGCGTCGGCATCGCTGTCGCCGAAGGCCGGACTGGCTGCGGTACAGCCGCGAGAACTGTCGATATATCCGTCATTGCTGGCCAGTTGTTCCTAATATGTTCTACGGTCTCGCCCCGCCCCCCAGCCGCTCGGCGTCCGCTGCATTCGGTCCGGAGGACTTGCTCGCCATCACGGTTCTTAGAGCGCGCCGAATAAACCACCGCTGCAGGTGAAACTTTCACAGGTCTTACCGGCGCCCAAACCCGGTCGCAACTCATTTACGATAATGGCGGCGATGGCCGGAATATTATTTTTCGCTATCCCGCCCATTTAAAACTGGCCCGGCACTTGCTTGCAAAAGTCGATGGACAGCCTCCGCACAGCGACAACTCAACCAAACCTTCCAAACCCGCCCCAATGAGGACAAAACGAGACACTAGAAGCTCTTAGCGGCATCGAACATGTAAACGGATGTTGTTGTTAACCATGCGAGAAATAAAACTCGGCACATTGGTAAGCGGCCCGTTTACTGTCTCGTTTATCGCGTTCTTAATGGTGTTCAACTAGGGTTTTGGCAGGTCTTCAGAGTGTAACGAGTATCATGACCGATCAACAATTCAGAGCCCGCGTGCGTTATGTCATTGGTCCGGACGGCAGTCCGCTGACCGTGGCCGATCTCCCGCCCACCAATACCAAACGCTGGGTCATCCGGCGCAAGGCCGAAGTTGTCGCCGCTGTCGGCGGTGGCCTTCTCAGCCTTGAAGAAGCATGTGACCGCTACAAGCTGACAGTTGACGAATTCCTATCGTGGAAACGATCGATCGATCGCCACGGTCTTCCCGGCCTGCGCGCCACGCGCATCCAGGATTACCGCAGCTGATCCAAAGCGGCATCGGTACGCCACTTTGGCTCACAGCGATGTCTTGCCCGCAATGGCTGTTGTGGCCACCATAGTTTGTGGCGCTGCCGGGGCCCCGGCCAACGCCGCCACCAAACGCTCGCGCACGCTGCCGTGCCGTGCCGCGCTGGTAACCTTCTTGTTCGTCAAGTCGGTGACATAGAACACATCAACCGCCTTCTCGCCGAAGGTCGTAATGTGCGCCGATGTGATATCGAGGTTCAGATCTGAAATCGCGCTCGTCAGCTCATAGAGCAGCCCCGGCCGGTCAAGCCCCGACACCTCAATCACCGTAAACTGATCCGACAACGCGTTGTCGATGACCACATCGGGCGGTACTTCAAAGGCGCCTGCGCCGCCGCGCGCCGCTGGCGTTTTCGAGAGCAGCCGCGCCGGCCACTGCTCGCCTTTCAGCAACTTGCCGATCATGTCGCCGATCCGCTCGCCGCGCCGCACTTCGTCCTCATCGAGCTCGAACGCGCGTTGCAGCAGGAACGTATCAATCGCCGTGCCGTCGCGCGTCGTTGAAATGTGCGCACCGACAATGTTGGCACCCGCCGCCGCACACGCGCCGGCAAACAGCGCCAGCAGCCGCGGATGGTTGGGGGCCAGCACAGTCAGTTCCGTCACCGCCGTGAACGCATCCGGCTGCACATCGACCGCCAGTGTCTTATGTGCCGTTTCCATGGCCGCCAGCATCTGCGCATGGGCAACCTGTTTGCGCGGCTCGGTCCGCAGCCAATAGTCGGGATAAGCGCGGTTCGCGAACGCGTCTGCCGACAACTGCGGGGCCGCGATCGCCAGCGCGCGACGGAATTCTTCCTGCGCACCAAGCGCCCGCTCGCGCGCGCCGATGATGGTGTGTCCGCCCGCCACCAGTGGCTCGGTCTCGCGATAAAGCGTCCGCAGCAACTGACCCTTCCAGCCGTTCCACGTTCCCGGCCCCACGGCTCTTATGTCTGCCGCCGTCAGCAGCAGCAGTAACTTGAGCCGCTCCGGGCTCTGCACGATGTCGGCGAAGGCACGGATGGTCTTCGCATCACTCAGATCGCGGCTCTGCGCCGTGTTCGACATCGTCAGATGTTGTTCGATGAGCCAAGCAACCGTTTCGGTTTCCGCCGCCGTCAACCCGAACCGGGGGCACAACCGCCGCGCAACAGCGGCCCCCAGGATGGAATGGTCGCCCTCCATGCCCTTCGCGATGTCGTGCAGAAACGCCGCCACATAAAGCACGCGCCGGCTCTGGATTTGCTTGATCAGCACCGTCGATAACGGCAGCGCATCCGTCGCCCCGCCGTGCTCAATGCTGGAGAGCTCGCCGACTGTCCGCAGCAGATGCTCGTCGACCGTATAGTGATGATACATATTATACTGCATCATCGACACGACCTTGCCAAATTCTGGCACGAAGCGGCCAAGCACGCCCGCCTCGTTCATGCGGCGCAGCGAATCCTCCGGCGCATTTTCGCTTGTCAGCAGCTCGAGGAAAATCCGGTTGGCCTCTGGATCCGTGCGCACGCCGTCATCGATCAACCGCAGCGAAGCGCGGATCAGCCGCGCGGCATCCGGATGCAGAAAGGCCTTCGTTTCCTCAAGCTCCCGGAAATAGCGTATGAGATTGACCGGATCGCGCACAAACACCTGCGCATCCGGCACCGTCAGCCGGCCGTTCTCGATGCGGAACTCGGTGCGCGTGCGCACGCGGCGCCGGGTGCGCCACGTCAGCGGGTTCAACATCTGCGCAAGGCCGGGCGTCGTCTTCAGCTGCTGCACTTCAAGGCCGGAGCACAGCGCCGCCGTCAGATCGCCGACATCCTTGGCGACGAGAAAATAGTGCCGCATGAACCGCTCGACCGCCTTGAGCCCGCGCCGGTCCTGATAGCCGAGCCGCTTCGCCAGTTGCGGCTGCAGATCGAACGTCAGTCGCTCTTCGGCCCGCCCGGTCAGAAAATGCAGGTGGCACCGCACCGTCCACAGAAAATCCTCCGAGTGCCGGAACGTCGTCATTTCTACGGCACTGAAAATCTTGCTCTCGGCGCCGTCCTGCCCCGGCAACTCACCGTGGATGTATTTGGCCAGCCAATGCAGCGTGTGCAGATCGCGCAGGCCGCCCTTGCCGTCCTTCACATTCGGCTCGACCTTGTAGCGGCTCTCGCCCGTGCGCTTGTGCCGCTCATCGCGCTCGGCCAGCTTGGCGTCGATGAAAGACTTGGCCGTGCCGCGCACGACATCGTCCGCAAATCGCTGCATCATCGCGTCAAACAACGCCGCATCGCCGAAAATCAGCCGCGCGTCGAGCAGCGCTGTGCGGATGGTCATGTCGGACAGCGCCAGCTTCACACAGTGATCGATCGTGCGGGTCGCATGGCCGACCTTGAAGCGCAGATCCCACAGCATGTAGAGCATGTACTCGACCACGCTCTCGCCCCACGCTGTCTGCTTGGCTGGCAACAAGAACAGCAGATCGATATCCGAGCCGCGTGACAGCAGGCCACGGCCATAGCCGCCCGTTGCGATGACGCTGATCTTGTCCAGATCGGCTGGGTTGAGCGGCCGGTAAACGTGCGCGACCGTGTAGTCATAGACGAGCTGGATCAGCGCATCTTGGAAGCGTGAGAGCCGCGCCGCGCAGGCGCGCCCCTGACCATCGGCGTTGAGCCGGCGCTCCGCATCAGCCCGCGCGATGGCCACCAACTCGGTCAGCCGCGCCAGCACCGCCGGCCGCGCTTCGCTTGCCTGTTCGTCCTCGCCCCGGAACAACGCGGTCAATTCGGCGCGCAACGCAGCCGGGTCGAACACCAGATCGTCAGCCGTCGTCGGCGCCTCGGGCATCGTCTCTCCAGTGCGGGCGGGCCCAGCCAGAAACCGCCAGGGACTGCTCCACGTCTTAACGGCCCGGCGCGGCCCCGACAACGGCCCCAACAACGGCGGCGATCACAGACCCAGCAACCGCTCGGCCATCGCGACAAGGCCAGCGGCCCCAAGTCCCGAAAAGAAGGCAACCGCCGGCAGCTCGAAGCCGCGCCGGCTCGGTGGTGCGCCCTCGGCGTCGTTGTCATTGGCAATGACACCGTCGAAATGGGTAATCTCGCGGGCCCCGAGCGCTGGGGCTCGGGTCTTATGGAGCGAAGGATTCGGTTTGTGCCAGAACATGCGCGAGACCAGACATCAGCACGCCTGCAACGGCATGCCAGAAACCGCAGGACAGCGGAGGTGAGACTGCCAGACTACCGGACAATCGCTAGGCCTTCGTTAATTGCCGTCCCGGACCGTGGTCCCGCGTGTCCGCCAATTGACGCCGACCGCCACGCTGGCCTACGCACCAGCGATATCGTTGTGACCCACCAGCAAGGCCTGTGTGGCCGTGGAGTGCCTACCGTGTCTCAAGCCTCAAGTCCCGCCTACGACCCCAGCAACATCTTCGCCAAGATCCTGCGCGGCGAGATGCCGTGCCATAAGGTCTATGAGGATGCGGAGACGCTCGCATTCATGGATATCATGCCACGTGCCGATGGGCATTGTCTGGTGATCCCCAAGTCGGCGGCGCGCAATCTGTTGGACGCGACGCCAGCGCAATTGGCGGCTTGTCTGGCGACTGTGCAGACCATCGGCCGGGCAGCGATGGTCGCATTTGCGGCGGATGGACTGACGATCCAGCAGTTCAACGAAAGCGCAGGGGGGCAAGTCGTATTCCATCTCCACTATCACGTGCTGCCGCGGCACACCGGTGTCAGCCTGAAGCCGCATACCGGGCAGATGGAAGAGCCGGACGTGCTGGCGGCGCACGCTGAAACGATGCGTGTGGCGCTGGCGACGGCGTAAGTCATGACCCGTTGGGCAGATGAGCCGGAGCAGGCCGCGCAGGCGTTGATCGCCAGCGCGCTGGATGAGTTGGCGCTGATGAGGCGTGTGCTGCTGGCCGAGGCCGCGCCGGCGCTGCAGCGATTGCTGGCACCAAAGGGTATTGCCGTGCAGGCCTGGCACCGCCGCTCCGGCTCGGAGCAGTCCGCCACGCCTGAACCGCCATCCGGCCCCTTCGACGCCGCCCTGCTGCGCCTCCCCAAATCCCGCGAAGAACAACGCATGACCGTCCACCAATGCCTGGGCGTCCTTGCGCCGGGCGGCCGCCTGATCGTCTACGGCGGCAATGACGAGGGTGTGCGCTCGTTCCAGAAAAATCTCGCCGAACTTGGCCCCGTCGAAACTATCGCCACCCGCGGCCACGGCCGCATCCTCCAACTCAAACGCGCAGACGTCACCACCCCCATCCGCCCGCGCCTCGTCGATTGGCGCGAGGAACACCGCCCCCCCGGCACAACAACGCCATGGATCAGCTATCCCGGACTGTTCGCCGGTGGCGCCCCTGATCCCGGCACGGCGTTGCTGCTCACGCACCTGCCAAATATCGCACTACCAGCGCGCATTCTCGACTACGGCTGCGGCCCCGGCGCCATCGCCGCCGCGATCCGCCGCACCGAACCCTCAGTCACGCTCACCCTGCTCGACAACGACAGCGTCGCCCTCGCCGCCGCCGGCGAGAATGTGCCCGGCACAACGCAGGTCCTCGGCAACAGCCTGTCCGCCGCAGGCACTCAGAAATTCGATCGCATCATCTCCAACCCGCCGCTCCACGCCGGTTTCCGCGACACTATGGAACCCTTGCTCCGCCTCATCAAGGAAGCACCCACCCACCTCACCGCCCACGGCCAACTTCTCATCGTCGTCCAACGCCGCATCGCCCTCGACACCGCGCTGGCCACAAGCTTCGCCACCGTCGAAACCCTCGCCGATGATGGCCGATATCGGGTGTGGAGGGGGCATCTGGGTCACTTGCCCTCGCGTCCAAGGATCATGAAGTAGGGTAATGCGTGCGTGCGTCTGATTCGGCACAATTCCATGCTCTACCTCATCGTTCTCGTCATCACGCTGGCAGGCTTGTTTCATGCCTCCTGGTGGGCTGCGCTTTTCGGCGCTTGCAGTTTGACGCTCTATCTTTTTTGGGTCGATCACGATCAAGACGTGGTGGCCGAAGAGTCTTCGTGGGTTCCAGCACAAACTTTGACCAGCCTAGTTGTTGGCGCTGCTGCCGGACCGCTGGCTTTCGCTTCCGGGCGCTTTGCCGGTTTGGTCTGGGGTGTTTGACACGGCAAGGTTCAGAAGAAAGCCTTCGGCTTCTGCGATGCGTTGTGATCGGTTCGGCGATCTGCTTGTCTCGTAGTGGCCGATCGCGGCCACAAAGGCATCTCTCGCAAGATCCTTTCCTTGACCAGTCAGCTTATCCATCTCGGTTTTCATTTTTCCGTAGACAAGGCGATTTTCGCCTAGCTCAAATATGTCTTCAGGTGTCAATTTCTGACGCTCCCGGATAAGCTTGTGCGCGGTGTTCAACATAGGTTGGGCGTTGGTGAGCCACGCGATCCTGTCGTTGCTTTGACGGACAAGGAGTTCTGCGCGGTAGCGTTTGGCGCGAGCCCTGGTCAGATAATGTGTCTCGCCGGTTGCTGCTTCATCCATTGCCCTGAAGTCATTGTCTGCAATTATAAATCGACTATCATCGCGACTGGCGAGTAGGCCGCGCAATTCGAGCCCAACAAGGTTCATGTGCTTAGAATCCACCAAGGCCGTGAAGTCTTGCTCAGCGCGTTCGTTGCGCGCGCCGGCTTCAGATTGAGCAGTTTTTCCCGCCGCTTTTGCACTGTACAGCGCACCTCGAGCTAAGTGCCCGTGCAACTTTATGTCTTTGAGTGCCGCAAGTCTTTTCTCTGCGACTTCGATCACGCGATCGCTCTCTGTTATAACATCATCGAATGAAGGAATTCGGATCGGTGTGTACTTCCAGATGCGATTCCGGTTGGCATTGCTGCCGGTTCGCCCGAGGCTTTTGAGTGCGCGCACAAGAGGCCGCGTTTGGAACAATGTCTGCGAGGGAGCAGGCAGCATAGCTCTGCGATCGGTCGTGCCGACGAGTTGTTCCGCTGCCAGAAGATTTGCCCCAACTGGATAAACGAACTTCATTTCCTGGTCGATGAACGATTGGAGACGCTTCGGAAGAAACCGGCGCATCAGGCTTATGCCTTGAATGATTGCGAACGCGGAAGCGGCAGCTTGGATGATGGCACCGAACATGGGCCACTTGTCTTGCAGCTTGTTGGTCCAGCCCGACACGATAATTTTGATCGAGCCGTGGCCCTCAATAACCGCAACGTTCAGAGCACCGGGGAGCACTTGCAGCGTCGCCAGAAAATGAACCAACCCATAAATGCCAGCTAAGACAATGATGCACAGGACTATGAACAGAACCCAATCGCCGTAGCGCTCGAAAAATTTAGTCATACCCGCCCCACGCAACATACACGTCCGCCATCGAACTATGCACGTGCGCAATTCCTTGTGAAGCGCGAAAGTTGTATTCGTTGAGTGCTGGGTCTTGCGTGCAACGCATGCCCGATCCTATCTATGATCATGGCCAAATCCCCCTCATCCAAAACCGCCGTGCGGCCGTCGCGCGGCAAGTCGGGCAAGCCCGCGCCGCCACCCGGCGAGACCGCCGCTGGCACGCCTGGCTTCGGCGAAGCGCCGCAGGCCAACTTCACCGCCTCTGGTCCGCTGCTCGCCACACCTTTGCTAGACCGCCCCAAGATCGACGAGCGCGGCTTGCCGACGCTGCCCGCGCTGCGTCAGTCCGGCCCGCGTCCCCCGCGCGCCGACGAGAGCCAGACCGCTTCGCTGGAGGCCATTCTCACGCGGCCGGAAAACCGCGGCGACAAAGAGCGCGACATCCTTGCCCGCCAGCCAATGATCGCGGCGCATCCGCTCGTCGCTGGTACGTTGCCGGAGTACATTCCGCACCGGCCCATGCGGCCATCCAAAAGCGAAGGCGGCATCAGCTTCGAACTGATCTCCGAGTACACGCCGAAAGGCGATCAGCCAGCCGCCATCAAGGAACTGGTCGCGGGCGTCAACGCCAAAGAAAACAACCAGGTGCTGCTCGGCGTCACCGGCTCCGGCAAGACGTTCACCGTCGCGCACATTATTTCAGCGACCCAACGCCCCGCCCTGGTGCTGGCGCCGAACAAGACGCTGGCGGCGCAGCTGTATGGCGAGTTCAAGAGCTTCTTCCCCAACAACGCCGTCGAGTATTTCGTTTCCTACTACGACTACTACCAGCCCGAAGCCTACGTGCCGCGCACCGACACCTACATCGAGAAAGAAGCGACCATCAACGAGCAGATCGACCGCATGCGCCACGCGGCCACCCGCGCCCTGCTCGAGCGCGACGACGTCATCATCGTCGCCTCCGTGTCCTGCATCTACGGTATCGGCTCGGTCGAAACCTATACGGCGATGACGTTCACGGTGAAAACCGGCGATCGTCTCTCGCAGAAGCAGTTCCTCGCCGATCTCGTCGCGCTGCAGTATCGCCGCAACGACATCAACTTCGTGCGCGGCAGCTTCCGCGTCCGCGGCGATACGATTGAGTTGTTCCCAGCCCACTTGGAAGATCGCGCCTGGCGCTTCTCGCTGTTTGGTGACGAGATCGAGAGCATCACCGAGTTCGATCCGCTCACCGGCCAAAAGTCCGACGAGCTCAAACTCGTCAAAATCTACGCCAACTCCCACTACGTCACGCCGAAGCCCACGCTGCAACAAGCCATCAAGTCCATCAAGACCGAACTCAAGCAGCGGCTCGACGAACTGCATGCCACCGGCAAATTGCTCGAAGCGCAGCGCCTGGAACAACGCACTGTCTTCGACATGGAGATGATGGAAGCGACAGGGAGCTGCGCCGGCATCGAGAACTATTCGCGCTATCTCACCGGCCGTCAGCCCGGCGAGCCACCGCCAACCTTGTTCGAATATCTGCCCGACAACGCCCTCGTCTTTGCCGACGAAAGCCACGTCACCGTGCCCCAGATCGGCGGCATGTTCCGCGGCGACTACCGGCGCAAGGCCACGCTCGCCGAATACGGCTTCCGCCTGCCCTCGTGCATGGACAATCGCCCCATGCGCTTTGAAGAATGGAACGCCATGCGTCCGCAGACGGTCTACGTCTCGGCCACGCCCGGCCCGTGGGAACTCGAACAAACCGGCGGCAGCTTCGTCGAGCAGGTCATCCGCCCCACCGGCCTGATTGATCCCGTTTGCGAAATACGCCCCGCCAAGACGCAGGTAGACGACTTGCTCGACGAAGTACGTCAGGTGTCTGCGAAGGGATTTCGCACACTGGTGACGACGTTGACAAAGCGCATGGCCGAAGACCTCACCGAGTACATGCACGAAAGCGGCATCCGCGTCCGCTACATGCACTCCGACGTGGAAACGCTGGAACGCATCGAAATCCTCCGCGATCTCCGCCTCGGCGCGTTCGATGTGCTGATCGGCATCAACCTCCTGCGCGAAGGCCTGGACATTCCCGAGTGCGCCCTCGTCGCCATTCTCGACGCCGACAAGGAAGGCTTCCTGCGCTCCGAAACCTCGCTGATCCAGACCATCGGCCGCGCCGCCCGTAACCTCGAAGGCCGCGTGCTGCTCTATGCCGACAAGATGACCGGCTCCATGGAGCGCGCGCTTGCCGAAACCAACCGCCGCCGCGAAAAGCAGACCGCCTACAACACGCTGCAATGGCATCACGCCGGAAAGCATCAAGCGCTCCATCCATGACACCATGTCGTCCGTCTACGAGCAGGACCACGTCACCGTCGACGTCGGTCTCGCCGAAGGCGGCGCCACGCCAACCGTCGGGCACAATCTCGGCGCCGTCATCGCCGACATGGAAAAGCGCATGCATGCCGCCGCCGCCGATCTCGAATTCGAGACCGCCGCCCGCCTGCGCGACGAAGTCAAACGCCTGCGCGCCACCGAACTCGCCATCGCCGATGATCCGCTCGCCCGCCAATCCGAGATCGAAGACCGCACCGGCGGCTATCGCGGCGAAAAGAAATATGGCGCCGCGGCGAACCTGCCGCAGAAATCAAAAGCGCCGCGCGACCCCAAAACCGGCTCGCGAATCGCGACCGAATACGAACCGGTCCAGCCGACCAACGCACAGTCAACAAGTGTGCCGGCCAGCCGCATACGCAAACCAACGCTCGATGAAATGACCGTCGGCCGCACCGAAGTCCCGCTCGGCAAGCCGCCGCCGAAAGAAGCCCGACCCGCTCGCGCCGCGCCCACCAACCCGCACCATCGACGTCGAAACCAGCCGCGTCAAAGACCGCAGCGGCGGCCGCAGGAAGAAAACCGGACGTCCGGGGGATTGAGGGCCTTTTACGCGGGTGCCTTTGACACAACGACCGTGCCTGCTAAATGACCGTTGGTAGCCATAAGTTCAGTGAACTCACAAGGATTGTCGACGCACAGCCATGACCAAGCTCGAAGATATCGAAAAAGCCGTCGAGCAACTCTCGCCCGAAGAGATGTCGCGCTTTCGCGTCTGGTTTGAGGAATTGCAGGCCGATCTTTTCGATGCTCGCATCGAGGCCGATCTCAATTCGGGAAAACTCGATAAGCACTTTGACGCGGCTCTTGCCGCTCACGCCGCCGGCAAGTCGAAAAAATTACCGTAGCAATGACCAACCGCGCCAGTCCCGAGTTTTGGGCCGCCTACGCCAAGTTGCCGCGCGACGTCAGGAAACTCGCCCAGAAAAACTACACGCTTTTTAGGGAGAACCCACACCATCCATCACTGCGTGCCAAGAAGATTGGAAATCGGTGGTCGGTGCGTGTTGGGCTGCACTATCGCGCTTTGGCAACTGAAATTGACGACGGCCTCCTGTGGACCTGGATCGGCACGCATGCCGAGTATGATCGGATGATCAAGTGACAGAGTGCCGGCACCATCGACGTCGAAATCAGCCACGTCAAAGACCGCAGCGGCGGCCGCCGCAAGAAAATAAGGCGGCCAGGGGATTGAGGACTCGCGGAATTCGTCATGCCGGCGCAGGCCGGCACCCACGGCAAGCCAGCGCAACTTGGCGGGCAGATTGAAAGCAACGATCTCCAGTTTCAGAAGCTTGCCAAGTATCAATGTTTATGCTATGTTCTTTTGATGCCTGATAGTGTCCAATCTGCAATGTTTGATATCCTCAGGCGCATCCAATCCGACATAACGGACATGAAGTCCGACATGTCGGAAGTGAAGGGCCGCATGAGCGCCCTCGAGGGTCGTATGGAAAAACTCGAAGTTCTCGTCCGCCGCCAGGGCCGCGACAGTGCCGCCATGCTCGTGATGTTCCGCGGCACCGTCGGCATCTACGACGAGCGCATGAAAGTCATCGGAGAAGACGTGCGGCTGTTGATGGAGCAGGAGTAAAGCCATCCAGTGCAGAAGTTCAGAAGTTCAGAAGTTCAGAAGCGCTGGAGCGCGCCGACTCCATAACGGCAGGCTGCATTACGGCGGGCGTAGTCCAGGCTGCTGACATCACCTCGCCGCCGCTCGCATCCCTTGCATCGCCTGCGCCGTTGCCTCATCGGCGGGGTAGAACGCCTCCAGCGACAACTCTGAGAGCGTGATCTCCACCGCCGTGCCGAACACCGTGATTGTGCTGAGGAACGAAAGCACTCCGCCAGAAGTTCTGAGCCGCAGCGGTACCGCGATCTCGTCAGGCAAGCTGGGCGCGCTCCGCTCTGCCGTTTTCGCAGCGCCGCCCGGATAGGCACTCAACTCTTTGAGCTGTTCATCGATCATCGGATCACGCGTCACCCGCCACTGCCGGCGCAAGCGGTCCAGCAGATGCGCGCGCCATTCGCCAAGATTGACAATCTGCGGCGCCAGCCCATGCGGGTGCAGGCTCAGCCGCATCACGTTGACCGGCGGCTGCAGCAATGCGGCATCGACCGCACCGAGCAGCGGCGCAACGGCACCGTTTGCGGCGATCATGGTCCATTGCCGGTCTACCGTAAACGCCGGATAGGGCTCGTGCGCCTTCAGCACCAGCTCGAGCGCCGCACAAGCCCGCTGCAGTGCTGGATCGCTCAGCGGCCGGTCGCGAAAAATCGGCGCATACCCCGCCGCCAGCAGCAGCACATTGCGCTCGCGCAGCGGCACATCGAGATGGTCCGCCAGCAGCAGCACCATCTCGCGAGATGGCGCCGAGCGCCCGCTTTCGATGAAGCTCAGATGCTTCTGCGAAATCTCCGCGTCGCTCGCCAGATCGAGCTGGCTCACGTGCCTTTGCTCGCGCCACGATCGCACCAGCGCGCCGACGGATGTCGTTGTTTGGCTCATGCGCTCAGAGTGAAAGCGGATCACGCCTCGGGTCAATAACCTCGCAGGTAATCAGCCGTGAAAGAAACAGCACCGCCATTACCTCCCACTTAATCGCACACACCAACCGCAATGCGCATCATCGGCTCACCTGCAACGCGAACCACCATGGAGCCCATCATGTCGATCCAACACCATCCCAACTTTCTCCGCACCGTCCTCCGCATCGATGCCGCCACGTGCATCGCCACCGGCCTGTTGATGGCCCTCGGCGCCCAACCGCTCTCCAGCCTGACGCAGCTCCCGTCCGGGCTTTTGTCGGCAGCCGGCCTCAGCCTGTTCCCCATCGCTGCCTTCATCGTCTTCGTCGCCGCCCGCGCGCCCGTCTGGCCCTTCGGCGTCTGGCTGATCGTCATCGGCAACGTCGGTTGGGTGCTGACCAGCGTGTGGTTGCTGATTGCAGGGGCCGTCAGCCCGAATGCGCTCGGTGTCGCGTTCGTCAGCGCTCAGGCCGTCGCCGTTGCTGTCCTTGCGACGCTCGAAGTCATGGGCGTGCGCGACGCCCCGGCCACGGCGAAGTGATTCGCTTCGGCGCGGAAATCAGGCGCCATTCGTGACCAATTGCTCAAGAAATATCCGTTTGGAGCAGGGTAATACCATTAATTGCAGAGGCATTAGGCACAAAAATATCGCCGAAATAGCTGGCAATAGGGTCCTTCAAGGTCACAACTTTAGGCTTCCGGTCCAGCCCGCGTCTCGTGCGGACCGCTGGTAATATCTTGTTAACGTTTTCCCAGCTACCACACGCTCAACGTGCGGACACGATATGTCCCGCTGCCGCAGCCAAGAAAAATTGAGATAAAGTATTGAAAAACATTAATTTTAATTCACAAGAAAAGCGCAAATTCGAAGGTCACTGACTAACAATGCAACTAAAAGTTGAATAAACCGTTCAAATCAGTCAAAAGTAACCACAATTTAAAGTTGCTGTTCGGTGCGTGCGCCTGTCAATTCCCGCATGCTGGGGTTGAGGTATCATGGACATTGAACCTGCAGTCATCCCGACAGTGGGTCCCCCGCCGTCGCAGGACGGCGGGTGCCATGAGGTCAGGTGCAGGTGTTGGAGGTGTTCGTTGCGGTTTTGTCGCGTGAGTTTGGCCCGCCCCACCGGCTGGCCAGGACGATCCATGCCGACACCTCCGGAACCTTGCCGATGCCGCATGCCAAAAATCTCGCGCCCGCCGCACCCCTGGGCCGCTTCAAGCGCTGGAGCAACACCGCGATCGCCATCGCCCTGTTGGCGCTCGGCCTCGCGCAGCCGGCCTTAGCCGCTTCGACCGGCACCTGGACGGCCACTGCCAATGGGGGCACTGCCACGATGGCCGGTGTCACCGTCACCATGTCCGGCGTGACGACGCAGAACCTGCCGCCCTCTGCGGCAACGATGAACCCGACGAACTTTTGGGCCGACCCTTACGGCAGCACTGTCGCTGGCGCACCCGCCATCTTCATCGATCCCTCGCCCTATGGCACGACGCAGACCGTAACGATCACTTTCTCAAAGCCGATCAACAACCCTGTCCTCCACGTCGACCGCTTAGCAGGCACCAGCGGTACCAACGTCTCGACCACCACGTGGAATCTCTCCAGCTTTGCCGCCATCGGTGGCTCGGTAACGCCCTCCCTGCTTGGTGGCAACAGCCAGTTCATCCTCACCGGCAACACCTTCCAGCGCGCCACATCCGGCACGCAGACAACCGGTGCCTGCGTCGCCGGTGACAACACCTCCGCGGGCTGCGGTTCTGTTTTGTACACCGGCACCGGTATCACCAGGCTGACCTTCACCGTCAGCTGGGCGGGCACTGCCAACGGCACCGTCGGCGACGGTATCAACTTCCTGCTGTCCATGCCGGACACCAAGGTTGTCATCCGTAAGCAATCCATTGGCGGCACCAGCACCTTCGCCTTCACTGGCACTAACGGCGTCGCCGCCGCCAGCCTGAACACCGGCACTGCCAACCCCGCCGCTTCAGCCGCCTCTACCATTCCCAACATCACCCAGCCGGTCACCATCACCGAGACCGTCACCGCGCCCTACACCCTCACCTCCACATCGTGTCTCGATCAGAAAAATGTCGTCGTCGCTTCCACAACGGCCGGCAGCACACTCACTCTCGCTGCCGCAGCCCTCGGCGGCGGCGGCCAGACCATCACCTGTACGTTCGTCAACTCCGCCGCCGACATGTCGATCGACCTCAGCGCGCTGCCGAAAACGGCAACGGTCGGCACGCCCTACTCAGGCACCTTCACCTGCTCGAATGCGGCAGCCCCCGTGCTCGGTGCCACCGCCGCGACGTGCGCCGTCTCGGGCTTGCCCGCCGGCCTCACCACGTCATGCGCGCCAACGCCGCCAGTCGCGGTCGCGCCCGGCGCCAGCATCACCTGTACCGTCTCCGGCACACCCACCGCGCTCGGCGCATCCACACTCTCCGGCACCACCGGTGCCAGCAACGACGCCAACGCCGCCAACAACACGGCCACCACCACCATCACGGCCGTCGGGTCCGATATGCAGCCGGATCTCACCGGCTTGCCTGCCACAGCCACTGTCGGCACGTTCTATTCGGGCACCGTCAAGTGCACCAACAGCGCCACCGCCACCGCGAGCGCTACGGCCGCCACCTGCACCGTCTCCGGCCTGCCGCCCGGCGTCACCGTTGGCGTATGCACACCCACTCCACCAGCAACTGTTGCCGCCGGTGCCAGCATTTCGTGCGCCGTTTCCGGCACGCCAACAGCACCCGGCTCCGCCACTGTCACCGCCACCACCGGCGCCACCAACGACGGCAACGGCGGCACCACTGCGGGCGGCAACAACA
Source organism: uncultured Alphaproteobacteria bacterium (assembly GCA_963847145.1). Taxonomy (GTDB): domain Bacteria; phylum Pseudomonadota; class Alphaproteobacteria; order Rhizobiales; family Hyphomicrobiaceae; genus JABFRJ01. The sequence goes on along the minus strand of CAWJYN010000003.1, from coordinate 954,301 downwards.
CGGCCACCAAAGCTGTGGCGACGGCCGCCTCCGACATGAGTATCAGCCTGTCGGGGCTGCCGACCACCGGCAGCATCGGCGTGCCCTACACCGGCACCTTCACCTGCACCAACGCCGCAGCCCCCGCACTCGCCGCCACCAACGCCACCTGCGCTCTTGCAGGGTTGCCCGCTGGCCTGACAACCACGTGCTCGCCCACCGTTCCTGCTGCCTCGCTTGCGCCTTCGGCCGTCATCACCTGCACCGTCTCCGGCACGCCCACTGCCGTTGGCAGCTCAGCACTCACCGGCTCCACCAACGCTGGCAACGACGGCAACGCCGCCAACAACGCCGCCACCACGACGCTCGCCATCACCGGCTCCGACATGACGCCGGACCTCTCTGGCCTCCCCGTAACCGCCACCGCTGGCGTGCCCTACAGTGGCACCGTCAAATGCACCAACAATGCCGCCGCCACCGCCAGCGCGACGAACGCCACCTGCGCCATCACCGGCCTGCCCGCAGGCGTCGCCGTCGGCACGTGTACACCGACGCCGCCCGCCACCGTCGCCGCTGGCGCGAGCGTTTCATGCGTCGTCTCCGGCATACCCACCGCCAGCGGCTCAGCCACTGTCAGCGCCACCACCGGCGCGACCAACGACACGAATGGCGGCACCACCGCCGGCGGCAACAACACCGCCACCCAGTCCGTCGCCGTTGCCGCTTCCGACATGAGCATCAGTCTCGCCGGCTTGCCCACCACCGCGTCAGTCGGCGTGCCCTACTCCGGCACCTTCACCTGTACCAACGCCGCGTCGCCGGCCATCGCCGCCACATCCGCCACCTGCGCCGTCACCGGCCTGCCCGCTGGCCTCAGCACATCCTGCGCGCCGACCCCGCCGACCACCGTCGCACCAAGCGCCGCCATCACCTGTACCGTCTCCGGCACGCCAACCACCGTCGGCAGCTCCAACCTCAGCGGCACCACTGGCGCCACCAACGACCCCGTTATCGCCAACAACACCGCCACAACCAGCATCACGGCAACCGGCTCCGACATGCAGCCGGATCTGACCGGCTTGCCCGCCACGGCCACCGTCGGCACCGCCTACGCAGGCACCATCAAGTGCACCAACAGCGCCACCGCCACTGCCAGCGCAACCAACGCCACCTGCTCCGTCTCCGGCCTGCCACCCGGCGTCACCGTCGGCACCTGCGTGCCCGCACCGCCCACCACCGTCGCCGCTGGCGACAGCATCTCGTGCCCAGTGTCTGGCACACCCACTGCACCCGGCGCAGCCACAGTCACTGCGTCCACCGGCGCCACCAATGACATCAATGGCGGCACCACCGGCGGCGGCAACAATACGGCCACCAAGCCCGTCGCCGTTGACGCTTCCGACATGAGCATCAATCTCAGCGGCCTGCCCACCACCGTTGTCGTCGGCGTGCCCTACACCGGCTCGTTCACATGCTCGAACGCCGCGTCGCCGGCCATCACCGCCACCGCCGCCTCGTGCAGCGTCACTGGCCTGCCGGCCGGGCTGACATTCTCCTGCGCACCCGCAACGCCAACGTCTGTTGCGCCCGGCGCCACCATCACCTGCTCTGTCACCGGCACACCGACCACGCCCGGCTCATCCACCGTCGCCGGCACCACCGGTGCCACCAACGACGGCAACAGCGCGAACAACACTGCCACCACCACCCTCGGCGCCGTCGGTTCAGACATGGTGCCGGATCTGTCTGGCCTGCCCGCCACCGCCACCGTCGGCACCGCCTACGCAGGCACCATCAAGTGCACCAACAGCGCATCCGCCTCCGCCAGCGCTATCAATGCGTCGTGCTCGGTCTCCGGCCTGCCACCCGGCGTCACTGTCGGCACCTGCGTTCCCGCGCCGCCTGCTACTGTCGCGGCTGGTGCCAGCATCTCGTGCCCCGTCACCGGTACACCTACGGCTCCAGGTTCCAGCACGGTCACCGCCACCACCGGCGCAACCAACGACGTCAACGGCGGCACCACCACCGGCGGCAACAATCAGCTGACCAAGTCCGTCGCTGTCGACGCTTCCGACATGAGCATCGACCTCACCGGTCTGCCCACCACGCTCAGTGTCGGCACGCCTTACAGCGGCACTTTCGTCTGCAAAAATGGCGCTTCGCCGCTCATCACTGCCACCGCTGCCAGCTGCGCCGTCACCGGCCTGCCAGCTGGTCTCTCCACGTCGTGCACACCGGTTCTGCCCGCCTCCGTCGCTCCCGGCGCGCAGATCCTCTGCACCGTCACCGGCACGCCAACGACACCCGGCACCTCCACCGTCAATGGCACCACCGGCGCCAGCAACGATGGCAACGCCGGCAACAATACCGCCACCGCCACCCTCACCACCACCGGCTCCGATATGCAGCCGGACATCTCCGGCCTACCGCTGACCGCCACCGTCGGCACTGCCTATTCCGGCACCATCAAGTGCACCAACAACGCCACCGCAACGGCCGGCGCCGCCAGCGCCACCTGCGCCGTCACCGGCCTGCCACCCGGCGTCACCGTCGGCACCTGCACACCCGCACCGCCCGCCACAGTCGCCGCCGGCACCAGCATTTCGTGCCCCGTCTCCGGCACGCCCACGGCATCAGGCTCAACCACCGTCACCGTCACCACCGGCGCCACCAACGACGTCAACGGACAGGCCGCCAACGGCGGCAACAACCAAACCACCGCATCCATCGCCGTGTCGGGCTCCGACATGCGCATCGATCTCAGCGGCGTGCCTACCACCTTGAACGTCGGCGTGCCCTACACCGGCACCTTCACCTGCACCAACGCCGCGTCTCCTGCTATCACCGCCACCGCCGCTGCTTGCGGCGTCAGCGGCCTGCCTGCCGGCCTCACCACGTCGTGCACGCCCACACCACCGGCCACCGTCGCCCCCGGCGCACAGATAAGCTGCGCGGTCACCGGCACACCCACCACGCCCGGCTCGTCGACCGTCAACGGCACCACCGGTGCCGCGAACGATCCCAACATCGCCAACAACACGGCCACAACCACACTCGCCACCAACGGTAGCGACATGACGCCGGACCTTTCCGGCCTGCCCGCAACCGCCACCGTCGGCGCGCTCTATACCGGCACCGTCACCTGCACCAACAACGCAGCAGCCACGGCCACCGCTCTCAACGCCACGTGCTCTGTCACCGGCCTCCCCGCTGGCGTCACCGTCGGCACCTGCACACCCACCACACCCGCCAGCGTCGCACCGGGCGGCACCATCTCCTGCCCCGTCAGCGGCACACCCACCACCACGGGCTCGAACACCGTCACCGCCACCACTGGCGCAACCAACGACACCAACGGCGGCACCACCACCGGCGGCAACAATCAGGCCACCACGTCCATCGCCGTCGGCGGCTCCGACATGAGCATCGACATGTCCGGCTTGCCGACCTTGGTCGGCATCGGCCAGCCCTACACCGGCACCTACACCTGCACGAACGCCGCCACCGCGGCCGCCAGCGCCATCGCCGCCACCTGCGCCCTCAGCGCACTCCCACCCGGCCTCTCGGCAAGCTGCGCGCCGTCCACGCCCACCACCGTCGCCCCCGGCGCCAGCATCGTCTGCACCGTCACTGGCACCCCCACCGCCAACGGCAGCACCACCGTGCCCGGTACCACCGGCGCCACCAACGACGGCAATCCGTCGAACAACACCGCCTCTATCGACATCGCCGTCACCGATCCGATCCTGTCGTTCGCCAAGTCCACGACGTCAACGGGCTTCACGGCCCCCGGCGTCAGCATTCCCTTCTCCTACAGGGTCACCAACGGCGGCCCCGTCACGTTGTTTGCGGCCATCACCGTCGCCGACACCAAGATCCCCACGATCAGCTGCCCGGCACTGCCCGGCACTGGCCTCGCCCCCGGCGCGTTCATCACCTGCACCGCCAGCTACCTCACAACGCAAGCTGACGTGGACGCTGGCGTCGTCACCAACACTGCCGCCGCCAAGTCCGGCGTCACGCTCTCGCCGTCCGACAGCGTCACTGTCCCCGCCACCCGCACGCCATCGATCTCGCTTTTGAAGGGCACCGCCGCCACCGGCTTCGCGGCCGCCGGCACCACCGTCACCTACACCTATCAAGTCACCAACACCGGCAACACTACCCTCACCACGCCGGTCACCATCTCCGACAACAAGATCGCCTCCGTGACGTGCCCCGCGCTCCCCGCCGGCGGCCTCACGCTCGGCAATTCCATCACCTGCTCTGGCGTCTACACCATCTCGCAAGCCGACATGGATGCGGGCTCCGTCACCAACATCGCTTCTGCGGCGTCCGGCGCACTCGCCTCCAACACCAGCAGCGTCACCCTCAACGCCATGCAATCGTCCGCGCTGACGCTTCTCAAAACATCAGCCACCACCAGCTTCACAGCACCCGGCGTTTCGATTCCCTACAACTTCAAAGTCACCAACGCCGGCAACGTCACCCTCACGTCGGCCATCACCGTCACCGATCCCAAAGTCCCAGCTGTATCGTGCCCGGCACTCCCCGCCGGCGGCCTTGCACCCGCTGCCTTCATCACCTGCACCGGCAGCTACACAACCACCCAAGCCGACGTTGACGCCGGCGGCGTCAGCAACACTGCCTCCGCTCAGTCTGGCCTCACCACCTCGCCAACCTCGATCTTCACCATCAACGCCAGTCAGTTCCCCGCGCTCACCGTCCTCAAAACCTCCACCACCAGCAGTTTCAGCGCACCGGGCGTCTCGATCCCCTACAGCTACAGGGTCACCAACGCCGGCAACGTCACGCTCACGTCCACTGTCACCGTCACCGACAACAAGATCGCCTCGGTCACCTGCCCATCCATTGGTGCGGGCCTTGCCCCCGGCGCCTTCATCACCTGCACCGGCAGCTATCTCACCACCCAAGCCGACGTCGACGCCGGCGGCGTCACCAACGCGGCCTCATCCAAGTCGGGCACCACCACTTCACCCACCGTCACCCTGCCCATCCCCGCCACCCAGACGCCGTCCATCGGCCTCACCAAGACCGCGTCGCCCACCACCTTCACCGCCCCCGGCGTCGCCATCGCCTACACCTACGTCGTCAGGAACACCGGCAACACCACCATCCCCGCATCCAACGCCGTCACCGTCGCCGACAACAAAATCGCGTCCGTCTCGTGCCCGTCCATTCCCGTCGGCGGCCTCGCACCCAACGCCACACTCACCTGCACCGCGTCCACCATCACCACCCAGGCCGATGTGGATGCCGGCTCCATCGTCAATATCGCCTCCGCCACGGCCGGCGCGCTCACCTCGCCAAACGCCACCGCCACAGCAACTGCCACGCAGACACCCGCGCTGAAAATCGTCAAAGACACGACCACCGCCAGCATCTCCGCCGTCGGCGTCTCCGTGCCCTACACATTCGTCGTCACCAACGCCGGCAACACCACCCTCACCGCCGCCGTCACCGTCACTGACAACAAGATCGCGACCGTCACCTGCCCCGCGCTCCCCGCCGGCGGCCTCGCCCCCAACGCGTCCATCACTTGCACCGGCAGCTACACCACCACCCAGGCCGATCTCGACGCTGGCTCCGTCGTCAACACCGCCGTTGCCAAATCCGGTACCGTCACCTCACCCGGCGGCAGCCACACCCTGCCCGCCAGCCAGAATCACGGCTTGACAATGACCAAGGCGGCCTCGCCCACGTCATTCGCGGCCACCGGCGTCACCATCAGCTACACCTACGTCGTCAGGAACACCGGCAACGTCACGCTGCCGCCAGCCACCGTCATCACGGTCTCCGACAACAAACTCGCCACCGTTTCCTGCCCCGCGCTCCCCGCCACCGGCCTCGCGCCGAATGCCACGCTGACCTGCACGGCCACCTACCTCACCAAGCAATCCGATCTGGATGCCGGCTCCATCACCAATAGCGCGTCCGCCACCGATGGTGTCGCCACCTCGCCCACCGTGTCCGCCACCGTTACGGCAACGCAGACGCCTGCGCTCTCCATCGTCAAAGCCACCACCACCGCCAACTTCAGCGCCACCGGCGTGTCCGTGCCCTACACATTCAAGGTCACCAATACCGGCAACATCACGCTCACCTCAGCTGTCACCGTCACCGATAGCAAGATCGCAGCCATCACTTGCCCGTCCGTTGGCACAGGCCTGACGCCTGGCGCTTTCATCACCTGCACCGGCAGCTATCTCACCACCCAAGCCGATCTCGACGCTGGCTCCGTCGTCAACACAGCATCCGCGAAGTCCGGGGCGACGACGTCACCAACCGACAGCCACACCCTGCCAGCCGTGCTCGCGCCCGCACTCACCCTCATCAAATCATCCACCACCGCGGCGTTCACGGCACCTGGCGTGACGATCTCCTACAGCTACAAGGTCTCTAACAGCGGCAACACCACGCTCACGTCTGCCATCTCTGTCACCGACGACAAGATCGCCTCCGTCACCTGCCCTGCCCTTCCCGCTGGCGGCCTCGCACCCGCGGCATTCATCACCTGCACCGGCAGCTACCTCACCACGCAAGCCGACGTCGACGCCGGCGCTATCACCAACACCGCCAGCGCCGCGTCTGGCTCCGTCGTCGCGCCCCTCAAATCGCTGACCATCAACGCCACGCAGACACCGGCGCTCACAGTCCTCAAAACGTCATCGGCGGCATCGTTCTCCACAATCGGCGCCTCGATCCCCTACAGCTACAAGGTCACCAACGCCGGCAACACCACGCTCACGTCGGCGATCGCCGTCACCGACAACAAGATCGCGTCGGTCGCCTGCCCCGCATTGCCCGCTGGCGGCCTCGCGCCTGCGGCGTTCATCACCTGCACCAGCAGCTACATGACCACCCAAGCCGACATCGACAACGGCGGCGTCACCAATGCCGCGTTCGCGAAGTCCGGCCCCACGACCACCTCGCCCACCGTCAACCTCACCGTTCCATCCGCGCAGTCGCCCGCGCTCACCGTCATTAAGTCTTCAACGACGTCGAACTTCAACGCTGCCAACATCACAATCCCCTACAGCTACCTCGTCACCAACACCGGCAACTCGACGCTCACGGCGGCGGTCACCGTCGCCGATAACAAAATCGCGTCCATCTCCTGCCCGTCCATCGCCCCCGGCCTCGCGCCCGGCGCCGCCATCACCTGCACCGGCAGCTATCTCACCACGCAAGCCGACGTCGACGCGGGCGGCATCACCAACACCGCCTCTGCCAAGTCAGGCCTCACTACCTCGCCGGCCACCAGCCTCACCATCAATTCCACGCGCACGCCGAAGCTCTCGATTGCTAAATCGACCACCGCGACAACCTACACCACGCTGAACGAGGTAATTCCCTACAGCTTCGTCGTCACCAATGCGGGTAACACCACGCTCACAGCGGCCATCTCCGTTTCCGATAGCAAGATCGCGTCCGTCTCTTGCCCCTCCATCGGCGCAGGCCTCATCCCCGGCGCGTCGATCACCTGTTCTGCCAACTACACCGTCACGCAAGCCGACATCGACGGTGGCAACGTCCTCAACACCGCCTCTGCGATCTCCGGCCTCATCACCTCGCCCACCGTCACCGTCACGCTCACAGGATCGCAAACGCCGAAGCTGACGATCACCAAATCATCCGCGACCAGCCTCGTCACCACGCTCAACCAGTCCATCACCTACAGCTTCGACGCCAAGAACACCGGCAACGTCACGCTCACCAAGCCCGTCGTCATCACCGACAGCAAGATCGGCACGATCACCTGCCCGGTCGGTGCTGGCCTCGCCGTCAACGCCACCATCACCTGCACCGCCACCTACAACGCGACCCAGGCTGATTTCGACAGCGGCAACGTTGTCAACACCGCCACCGCCAGCTCCGGCACGGCCACGACCACCGTTGGCTCCAACACCGTCGGCCTCACCATCCCGGTTGACCAGAAGCCGCAACTCACTCTGGCCAAAACCGCGCCGCCTGCGCCTTACGCCACCGTCGGCCAGACCATCACTTACACGTTCGCCGCCCAGAACACCGGCAACGTCACTATCACCACGCCGATCAGCATTTCCGACGACAAGATTGCCTCCGTCACCTGTCCCGCGCTCCCCGCTGGCGGTCTCCTCGTCGGCGCCACACACGCATGCTCCGGCACCTACACCATCACGCAGGCTGACCTCGACGCCGGCATCCTCGTCAACACTGCCACCGCCAAGTCCGGCACCACCACGTCCACACCACCCACCGTCCACACCCAGAACGGCACGCAGACGCACGCCCTCACACTGACCAAGACGCCGTCTACCAGCACTTACGCAACCGTTGGCGCGTCGATCAGCTACACCTATGTCGTCCGCAACACCGGCAACGTCACCATCCCCGCGTCCGCTAGCGTCTCTGTGTCAGACAACAAAATCTCCAGCGTTTCCTGCCCCGGCCTGCCCGCCGGCGGCCTGGCACCCAACGCCACGCTCACCTGCACCGCCGCCTACGTCATCACCCAGGCCGACCTCGATGCCGGTTCCGTCGTGAATATGGCCACCGCCACCGACGGCACCGCCACGTCACCACAAGTCACCGCCACTGTTACCGCCACGCAAGCACCCGCGCTCAAAATCGCCAAAGACACGGCCACCACCAGCTTCACCGCTGTCAACGTGTCGGTCCCCTACACGTTCGTTGTCACCAACACCGGCAACGTCACGCTGACAGCCGCCATCACTGTCGCCGACACCAAGATCACGGCCGTCACCTGTCCGCCGATCGCCCCGGGCCTCGCTCCTGGTGCGTCCGTCACCTGCAATGGCTCCTACCTCACCACCCAAGCCGATCTCGACGCCGGGTCCGTCGTCAACGTCGCCACGGCTAAGTCCGGCACCACCACCTCCCCCATCAGCAGCCATTCGTTGCCGGCCGCACAGAACCGCGCGCTGACACTCGCCAAGTCTGGCTCGCCCACCACGTTCGCAGCCAACAACACCACCATCACCTACACCTACGTCGTCACCAATTCCGGTAACATCACCATTCCAGCCGCATCCCCGATTAGCGTCACCGACAACAAACTTGGTGCGCTCTCCTGCCCTGCCATCCCTGCTGGCGGCCTCGCACCCACCCAGACGCTCACCTGCACCGCCACCTATGCCACCAAGCAGTCCGACCTCGACGCCGGCTCCATCACCAACGTTGCTTCCGCCACCGATGGCGTCGTCACCTCGCCACTCGTCAGCGCCACCGTCAACGCCGTGCAGAACCCGTCGCTCGGCGTGGTCAAGGCCACCACCGCCACCACGTTCTCGACGGTTGGTCAGTCGATCCCGTACACCTTCGCTGTCACCAACACCGGCAACGTCACCATGACGGCTGCCGTCACCGTCACCGATAACAAGATCGCGTCCGTCAGTTGCCCCGCACTGCCGTCCGCTGGCCTCGCCCCCGCGGCGTCCATCGCCTGCACCGGCGCTTATCTCATCACCCAGGCCGACATCGACGCTGGCTCTGTCGTCAACACCGCCTACGCCAAGTCCGCCACGACGACGTCGACGCCACCCTTCACCCACACCCTCAACGGCGCACAAACCCCCGCGCTGACGATCCAGAAATCCACCACCACCACAGCATTTTCCGCCACCGGCGTGTCGATCCCCTACAGCTACAAGGTCATCAACGCCGGCAACGTGACGCTGTCGTCGGCAATCACTGTCACCGACGACAAAATCGCCTCCGTCACCTGCCCGGCTCTCCCCGCTGGCGGCCTCGCGCCGACGCAGTTCATCATCTGCACCGGCAGCTATCTCACCACCCAAGCCGATCTCGATGCCGGCAAAGTCACCAACGTCGCCGCGGCGTCATCGGGCGGGACCACGTCGCCAACAGGCACCGCCACCGTCAACGCCACCAAGTTGCCAGCTCTCACCCTCGTCAAATCCACCACCGCTACCAGCTTTGCGACGCTAGGCGGTTCCATTGCCTACACCTACCAGGTCACCAACTCTGGCAACGTCACGCTCACATCAGCGATCACGATTGCCGATAACAAGATCGCGTCTGTCGCCTGCCCCGCGCTGCCCGCTGGCGGCCTCGTGCCAGGTGCCTCACTCACCTGTCTCGGCAACTACACCATCACCCAGGCCGACCTCGACGCCGGCAAAGTGATCAACATCGCGAGCGCATCGTCCGGCACGGCGACGTCGTCAAACGCTACTGTCACCGTCAACGCCGCGCAAACGCCGGCGCTGTCCGTCGTCAAAGCGTCAACCACCACCAGCTTCACAACCCTCGGCGCGTCGATCCCCTACAGCTACAAAGTCACCAACGCCGGCAACGTCACGCTCACCGCGGCCATCACCGTCGCCGACAACAAGATCGCGGCGATGACGTGCCCCGCGTTGCCCGTTGGCGGTCTTGCGCCACAAGCCTTCATCACCTGCACCGGCAGCTATACTGTCACCCAGCTCGACCTCGACGCCGGCACCATCACCAACACCGCCACCGCCAGCTCCGGCGCCACAACGTCGCCCACTACCAGCCTCTCCATCAACGCCGCCCAGGCCCCGGCACTGACCATCGTCAAGTCTTCCCCGTCCACCGTCTTCACCAGCGCCGGCACAGTCATCCCCTACAGCTATCTCGTCACCAACGCCGGTAACGTCACACTCACATCCGCGATTTCGGTCACCGACAATAAGATCGCGTCCGTCACCTGCCCGGCACTCCCAGCCGGCGGCCTCGCGCCGAACGCATCGATCACCTGCACCGGCACTTACACCACGGGCCAAGCTGACGTTGATGCAGGCTCCGTGAGCAACACCGCCTCCGCCAAGTCTGGCAGCACGATCTCCCCGACCGGCGGCCTGACGATCAATGCCGCTCAGGCCCCGGGTCTGTCCATCACCAAGTCCACCACCACCACCAGCTTCGCACTGCCCAACACGTCGATCACCTACAGCTACAAAGTCATCAACTCCGGCAACACCACCATCGCGGCACCTGTCAGCGTCTTCGACAACAAGATTGCTGTTGTGACCTGCCCCGCGTTGCCGGCTGGCGGCTTGGTGCCGAATGCGTTCATCACCTGCACGGGCGCCTACGCCACCACCCAAGCGGACCTCGACGCTGGCGGCGTCACCAACATCGCCTCAGCCAAATCTGGCAGCACCACGTCGCTCGCCTCAAACGTCACTGTGCCAGCCGTCCAGGCGCCCGCGCTCGGCATCTCGAAGTCTACGGTGACACTCACCTTCGGCAAGGTCGGCACCTATATTCCTTATAGCTATCGCGTCACCAACCTCGGCAACACCACACTCACCGCGGCGCTCACCGTCACCGACAACAAGATCTCCAGCATCATTTGCCCCGCGCTGCCTGTTGGCGGACTGGCCCCCAACGCCTCCATCATCTGCACTGGCGGTTATCTCACCACACAAGCCGATCTCGACGCCGGCAGCCTCGTCAACACCGCCACCGCAGCCTCAGGCGCCCTGCTCTCGCCCACCGTCAACTTCACCGTCATCGCTGCGCAATCGCCAGCTCTGTCGCTCCAGAAGTCATCATCGGTCACGACGTTCTCCGTCCTCGGAGCGTCCATTCCCTACAACTACAAAGTCACCAACACTGGCAACATCACAATTACCGCGCCGATCTCCGTCACCGACGACAAGATCGCCGCCATCACCTGCCCCGGCTTGCTGCCTGCCGGCCTAGCGCCGAACGGCTTTATCACGTGCACGGGCTCCTACATGGTCACGCAAGCCGATCTCGATGCGGGCTCCATCACCAACATCGCCTCCGCCAAGTCCGGCACGCTCGTCTCGCCGCCCGTCACCTACACCATCGTCGGCACGCAGAGCCCGGCGCTGGCGATCGTCAAATCGTCAACCGCCACCACCTTCGTCATCGCCGGCGAAGTGCTGCCCTACAGCTACCAAGTCACCAACACCGGCAACGTTTCGCTGCTGACGGCGATCACCGTCACTGACAACAAAATTCCGTCGGTCAGCTGCCCGGGCTTGCCATCTGGCGGCCTCGCGCCGAACGCCGTCATCACGTGCACGGGCACCTACGCCGTCACGCAACTCGATCTTGACGCTGGCTCTGTGACGAATACCGCCTCCGCCAAGAGCAGCACTGTTTCCTCGCCCGTCGTCTCCCTGACGATCAATGCGACCCAGAGACCCGACTTCAAGATCGTGATAGTCACAACAAACCCGAACGCCATCGCCACCAACAACGGTGACGGCACGTTTACGGGTTCGTTCGAAATCAAGCTCACCAACAACGGCAATGTCGATCTCACCAACGTCCAGGTGATCGACGACTACCTCGCGCAACTCCCGAAGGGCGCTAGCGTTAAGCTCGCCAGGCTGAGATCAATTGTCTCCAGCAGCCGCGGCGCACTGGGCACAACCAACCCGCTGTTCACGGCGACGGCCACGTCACCGAACCTGTTCACTGGGAGCGGTGAGAAACTCGACGTCGGCGAAGTCATCACCTTCCGCCTCGACATCACCTTCGATCCGGGGCCCAACCCGTCCAGCGGCGGTTTCGGCAATACCGTCGTCGGCAAGACCGCCTTCAACGGCACCGGCATCTCAACAACCGCGACCCGCACCAGCTCGTCGCCGCTCGGCTTCGTTGCCAACGCGCCGCTGATCGTCTCCAAAGTCACGCCAAAGACCGATATCGCCCGCGGCGAACTGGTGCCCTACACCATTACCGTCCGCAACGCCGGCGATGTCACCCGCACCGGCGTAACGCTGATCGATGTCATGCCGGCCGGCTTCAAATACCGCGTCACCTCGGCGTCAATCGACGGCATCGCCCGCGAACCGGTCATCAACGGCCGCACGCTATCCTGGCCCAATGTCACCATTGCCACCGCCAAGCCGCTGGTCCTCAAGCTCGTGCTCATTGCCGGCGCCGGCATCGGGATGGGCGAATTCACCAACGAAGCCTGGGTCACTGATGGTACCGGCACTGTACTCTCCAACGTCGGCCGCGCCACCGTCCGCATGATCGGCGACCCGACCTTCGACTGCACCGACATCATCGGCAAAGTCTTCGACGACGTCGACCGCAGCGGCTACGCCACCGACGGCAAGCGCGGGATCGCCAACGTCCGCCTCGTCACCGCCCGCGGCCAGCTCATCACGACAGATGCCGAAGGCCGCTTCCACATCGCCTGTGCCGACATCCCCGAAAGCGACCGCGGCACCAACTTCATCTTGAAGTTGGACGAGCGCACCCTGCCGACTGGCTATCGCATGACAACGGAAAACCCGCGCGTCATCCGCATCACCGCCGGCAAGATGGCCAAGATCAACTTCGGCGCCGCCATCACCCGCGTCGCCCGCCTTGAATTGGCCGACGCCGCCTTCGAACCCGGTGGCACGCGCCTCATGCCGAAATGGCAGGAAGGTCTGCCCAAGATCTTCGACGCCTTGAAGCAGGAGCGCTCCGTGCTGCGCATCAGCTACCGCCGCCGTCTGCAGGAAGACAACGCCTTGGCCGAAGCCCGCGTGAAAGCCCTCGCCGATGCCATCCGCGAGCAATGGAAGCGTGAAGGCACCCCCTACATCACTGCCCGTCGAAACCGAAATCTACGCCGACCGCAGTGCGCAGAAGTAAAAGACTGCGCGCCTCACCCATCCAAGACCGAGTGTCTTGGTTCCTCAGTTGCGTTGCGTCAGTCCCCCACGTCGGGGGTAGCGCGTCGTCGGTCGCACCAAGTGCTGGCCAGCGGCGCGTCATGTGCACCATCTGGAGAGTTCAATGACACAGGCGCATCTCACCCGCGTCCGTCTGCTGATGCTAACCGCTTCTGCTGCAGCGCTCTTCGCGCTCGCTAGTGGCGCACGCGCGGCCGAGCCGGCCGCTAACGCGCGCCTCACATCGAAGCCACCCAGCAGCGAACGCGCGACGCTCGGCTCTAGCAGTGCCCGCGGCGATTGCGCCGCCAACACGTCCGCGCCCTCAGAGCCCTTCGCCTTCACGGTTGACGGGAAAAACGTCGATGGCTCGCCCGAACGCGCCAACGTCGACAGCCAGCGCTGCACCGATCTCGCCCTCGCCCGCGCGGACGTCCAGATCCGCTACGATGGCCTCAACACCGAGCCGCGTCTCAACGTCGTCGCCACACCCGATGCCGCGCTGAAGGGCGACCTCGTCACCTTCCGCACTCATTCGAACTACGCGCTCCTCATCAAGCGCGCCGAAATCCGCATCTTCGAGCAAGGCTCAACCACCCGCCAGACACCCATCGCCCTCCTCCAGCTCGACCGCGGCGGCGCCCAATGGCGCGCGCCCAAAGAAGCCGGCGACACCGTCACATACGTGCTCCGCGTCTATGACGCGAGCGGCCGCTTCGATGAAACCGCGCCCAAAGGTCTTGATTTGGCTCAAATTCGCGGCGGCAAGCACAAGCCCGACGACGTGATGGCCATCTATAACGGTAATGCGCTGGAGGTCCGTAACATCCCCATCAGCGGCGGCGCCGTGCTCGTCTCCGGCCGCAATGTCCCCGCTGGTCACACCGTCACTGTGATGGGCATCCCCGCCCCCGTCGATGCCAAGGGCGACTTCGCCATCCGCCAGATCGTCGCCTCAGGCGAACACCAGATCGAAGTTGCCATCGCCGACAAGAAGGGCATGGCCTCAGTCTTCTCACGCAGCGCCATCGTGCCCGATCACGACTTCTTCTACGTCGCGCTGGCTGATCTCACGGTCGGCCGCAACGCCACCACCGGCCCCATGGCCATCCTCAACCCCGATCGCGCTGACGAATTCAAAGACCAGGTCTTCGTCAACGGCCGCCTCGCCTTCTATCTGAAGGGCAAAGTCCAGGGCGACACCCTGCTCACCGCCTCCGCCGATACACGCGACCAGCCCATCCAGCACATGTTTTCGAACTTCGACAGCAAAGACCCACGCTACCTGCTGCGCAACCTCGATCCCAACCGCTACTATCCCATCTACGGCGACGACAGCACGCTCGTTGAAGACGCGCCCACCCGCGGCAAGTTCTACGTCCGCCTTGAAAAGGGCGACAACAACATCGTCTGGGGCAATTTCAAAACCACCATCACCGGCACGGAGTTCGTCCGTTACGAGCGCGGCCTCTACGGCGCACGCGCGCAGGCCAAAACCGAGAGCAGCACCCGCTTCGGCGAACGCCGCGCCCAGGTCGAAGTCTTCGCCGCCGAACCCGGCACGCTCGGGGCCCGCGATGTCTTCCGCGGCACCGGCGGCACGCTCTACTACATGAGCCGCCAGAACATCACGCAAGGCTCCGAACGCGTCACCATCGAACAGCGCGACGCCAACACCGGCCTCGTTCTCAAAACGCGCGGGCTGGTCGCCACGCAGGACTACGACGTCAACTATTTGCAAGGCCGCATCATGTTGCGTTCGCCGCTGTCCAGCACCGGCAGCAGCGATTTCATCGTCCAGTCCGGCTCGCTCTCCGGCAACGATCAGTACATCGTCGTCAACTACGAATACGCCCCGAGCCTGCAAGCCACCAGCGACAAAGCCGTCGGCAGCCGCGCCAGCACCTGGGTCACCGACAACGTCGAAGTCGGCGTTACGGGATACAATCAAACCACCCCCGGCGAAAAACTGGCCATCGGTGGTGCCGACGTCACGCTCCGCCTCTCGCCTGGCACTTACGTGAAACTCGAAGGCGCCCGCTCCAACGGCCCCGGCAGTGGCGAGCAACTCTCGCTCGATGGCGGCTTTACATTTTCCTCACGCTCGACCGGTGGCGCGCCCGCCTGGGCCCGCCGCGTCGAAACCGCGGCTGATCTCTCCGAAATCATCAAAGGTGCCGACGGCCGCCTCTCTGCCTATTGGAAAGAAAAGGACCGTGACTTCTCGGGGCCCGGTGAACTAACGCTGAGCCGCGGTGGCCGCGAATACGGCGCCAAGTCCGTCGTCCAGCTCGATCAACGCTGGTCCTCGAAAACCAAAGTCGACGGCCGCCAGGACGAATATCGCACCTACAGCGCCGCCGAACAGAACGTCTCCTACTCCTTCAATCAGTATTGGAAAGCCACCGTCGGCGCCCGCTTCGACAACAACAACGTCGCCCAATTCACGCAGAGCCCCATCCTCAATCAGCAGGGCCACCGCACCGACGCCGCCGTCCGCCTCCACTACGACAGCAACCGCGACTGGGGCACCTACGTTTTCGGCCAGGCAACGCTCAATCGCTCCGGCGACCGCAACGCCAACAACCGTATCGGAGTGGGTGGTAACGTGCGCCTCAACGAAACCACCAAGGGCACGGCCGAACTCTCCCACGGCAACGGCGGCGTCGGCGGCAAAATCGGCATCGAGCACAAGGTCGATGAGCGCCGCACATCCTATCTCAACTACGGCCTCGACCCCGACCGCACCGACATCATCACCCGCGGCGGCACGGGCGTGCTCACCTCGGGCACCCGCGAACGCTTCTCCGACAGTTTCTCTGTCTTCGGCGAAGAGCGCTTGAAGCACGGCGGCGGCTTCTCTGGCCTCACTCATGCGTTTGGTCTCGACTTCGTCCCCGTCGAACACTGGAAGGCCGGCCTCGTGCTCGAAACCGGCAAGCTCAGCGATCCTTTGCAGGGCGATCTCAAGCGCACCGCCATCAGCCCCAGCCTCGGCTACAGCCACAAGGGCCTCACCTACGCCGGCCGCTACGAATACCGCCACGACGACATCACCACCGTTGCCTCCAACAGCGTCCGCGACACCTATCTCACCAACAACACCCTGGTGAACAAACTCAACCTCGATTGGCGCGCCATCGGCAAGCTCAACGGCTCCTATTCAACGTCCAACCAGGGCGACTTCTATCGCGGCAACTATCTCGAAGCCGTCACCGGTTTCGCCTATCGCCCTGCCCACAACGACCGCCTCAATGCGCTCTTCAAATACACCTACTTCTACGATCTCCCCTCGCCCGGCCAACGCGCTGGCATCGGCGGCGTCGGCGACTACTCGCAGCAAAGCCACGTCCTCTCCATGGACGCCACCTATGATCTGACGACCTTCGTCACCCTCGGTGGCAAATACGCCGTCAAAACCGGCTCGATCAAAGACAACACGCTGCACGGCCCCTGGCTGGACAGCAAAACGCAACTGCTCATCGGCCGCCTCGACCTGCACCTCGTCAAAGAATGGGATCTGACGCTGGAAGTCCGTTCGCTCGATGTCTTCACCGCGAAAGATCGCCAGGCCGGCGCGCTCATCGCCGTCTACCGCCATCTGGGCGACAACTTCAAATTCGGCGTCGGCTACAACTTCACCAACTTCACCGACGACCTCACCAACCTCAGCTCTAACAACAAAGGCGTCTTCGTCAACGCCATCGGGAAGTTCTGAACGCGTGCGTTGGGGCCAAATTGAAGTCCGTAGGGCGCAACAGCGTTTCAGCGTATTGCGCCATGGCTCGCGGGAGTCCACGTGGTTGGAGCGCGCGCTTGCGCCCGGTGCAATACGCTTCGCTATTGCACCCTACGGATCCTTATTTCTGTAGAAAAAATGCAACGGCTTGTAGGGCGGTCAAGCGCTGCACCATCCGCCGCTCCATAAGAGATCGTGCAACCTCCGCCCGCGGCACACCCCTATCTACCGCCCCTCGAACTCCTGCGGCCGCACCTTGCGCGCCACTGCATCGAGCACTGCGTTGACGACCTTCGGCTCATCGCCCTCGAAGAACGCCTTTGCCACTTCGACGTATTCGTTGATCACACCCCGCGCCGGCACCTTCGGCCGCGCCACCAGCTCAAACATCGCCGACCGCAGCGTCGCCCGGATGATGGCGTCGATACGGTTCAGCCGCCACCCAGCCGCCAGCTGCGCATCCAGCGGCGGGTCGATCTCCAGCTGTCGCGCCACCACGCCCCGCACGATCTCAGAAAACAACGCCGGGTTGGCATCCGCCACCGTCTGGTCCTCGGCGTCCGCACCAAACCGGTGCTGCTCGAATTGCGCAATCACATCGTTCAAGTCAGTCGCCGCCAGCTCCATCTGATAGAGCGCCTGCACGGCGGCCAGCCGCGCCTGGCTGCGTGCGATGTCAGAAGCCGACGCGAGCTTCGCAAGCCCGCCCGCGGCGCTGTGATCCGGTGCCGTGCTCATTCGCCCACCGCCTCAAACGCCCGCGCCAACTGCAGTACCGACAGACACGCACGCACAGCGTCTCCGCCCTTGCCGGCGCGGCCACCACTCGCCCGCGCCAACGCCTGCGCCTCCGTGTCAACCGTCAGGATCGCGTTGCCCAACGGCACGCACGCCTGCGTCGCAATCTCCATCAGCCAATGGTTCGCATTGTTGACCACGATGTCATAGTGCGAAGTCTCGCCGCGGATCACGCATCCGAGCACAAGTGCCCCGTCATAGTGCGCGTCCCCGTCCTCATCCGCCATCAGCCCGGCACCCACCGCCTGCGCCAGTGCCTGCGGGATTTCGAGCGCGCCCGGCACCGTCACTTTCTCATACGTCGCCCCCGACGCCTGAAGCTCCGCCAACGCGCCTTCCAGCAGCGCATCCGCCACCGCAGAATAATACCGCGACTCGATGATCAAGACGTGCGCCTTGATCTCGACCGTTGTCTGCGCCGCGCGCGATGGGCCTGCCATACGTCTCAACCGATCTTCTTCACATCGACGATCTTCAGGCCATAGCCTTCCAGACCCACATAGGATTGCACCGCTGAATTACTCAGCAGCACCATGTCCCGCACGCCCAGGTCGCGCAATATCTGCGACCCGATGCCGATCTCCACCTGCCGCCGCTCCCGCCCTGGCCGGATGCGCGCCACGCCCGACGGCACACCGCCCTGCGCCTCGATCCACTGCGACACGGCCTTCGGCCGCAAATCGCGGATCAGTACAACGACGCCACGGCCCTCGGCCGCAATCATCTCCATTGCCCGCGCAATCAACGTCGGCTGCACACCCGCCGCGCCAATACCCAGCAGGTCCGCCGCCGGATCGACGGCGTGCACGCGCACCGCCACCGGCCCTGGTGCGGACAGGTCGCCCTTCACCAGTGCCAGATGTTGCACGGCATCAACGGTGGTCTCATACGCCACCATGCGGAACACACCGCCGAACGCGCTCGACACATCGGTTTCCGCAACTCGCGTCACGATCCGATCGTTCTTCAGCCGATGCGCCACCATGTCTTCGATAGTGCCGATCTTCAGCGCGTGCCGCTGTGCGAACGCCACCAGGTCCGGCATCCGCGCCATTGTCCCGTCGTCATTCATGATCTCGCAGATCACGCCCGCCGGCGTCAGTCCCGCCATGCGCGCCAGATCGACACTCGCCTCCGTATGACCCGCCCGCACCAGCACACCGCCATCCCGCGCGATCAGCGGAAACACGTGCCCCGGTGAGACAAGATCGCGATGGTCTTTGCTGGCATCGATGGCCGTGCGGATTGTATGCGAGCGGTCCGCCGCCGAGATGCCGGTCGAGATGCCCTCTTTCGCTTCGATCGAAACCGTAAACGCCGTGCCCATCCGCGTGCGGTTCGTCCGCGCCATCGCTTCCAGCCGCAGAGTATCTGCTCGCTCTTCCGTCAGCGCCAGGCAGATCAGCCCGCGCCCAAACCGCGCCATGAAGTTGATCGCGTCCGGCGTCGCCATCTGCGCCGGGATCACCAGATCGCCCTCGTTCTCGCGGTCTTCCGCGTCCACCAGAACGACCATACGGCCGTTGCGCAAGTCTTCGAGGATTTCCTCGGTCGACGAGACGAACCCACGGCCCTCGGCATACTCCACGCGCTTGAGCGGCTCTTTCGCGGTCACTGCTTTTGCTCCAGAAGGCGCGCCACATAGCGCGCTAACGGATCGATTTCCAGGTTGATCCGGTCTCCGGCCGTTTTGCGCCCCCATGACGTATGCGTCAAGGTATGCGGGATCAGGTTAACCCCAAAGCGCACCCCATCAACCTCGTTGACCGTCAGCGATGTGCCGTCCAGCGCCACCGACCCCTTCGGTGCGATAAAGCGCGCCAGATCGCCGGGCACTTCGAAGGTAAACCGCCGGCTGTCACCATCCGCGCGAACATCGACAATCCGCGCCACGCCATCCACGTGCCCCGAGACCATATGTCCGCCCAACTCGTCGCCAACCTTCAACGCGCGCTCGAGGTTGATCGCCTGGCCCGGCTGCCAGTCACCCAGCGTCGTTTTCGACAGCGTCTCATTTGAAACGTCGAGCGTGTACTGGCATCCGCCCGCTTCTGGCATCAACGCCGTCACCGTCAAACAGCACCCGTCATGCGCAATCGACGCCCCGAGCGCAATCGTCGCGGGATCGTAGTGAGAGCGAATGGTGAAGACGCCGCCCACGCGCGCGACCACCTCGCCCACATCCGTGATGATGCCTGTGAACATAACTAACCTTGCGCGTTTTTTTCTTTCGTCATGGCCGCGAAGGCGGCCACCCAAGCAAGCCAACTCGCGTGTGCTCACCAGAAAAAGCATGCAGCAAACCGAGCTTCAAATCGGCGTTGGCGGCAAATTTGAGGTTTGCTTGGGTGGCCGCCTTCGCGGCCACGACGAATGAGAGTGGCTTCGTTTGGGGCGACCTACTTCAACAAATCTTTCACAATCCCGCCAACCTTGCCGAAATCCATTTGCCCGGCATAGGCCGCTTTCAGCGCGCCCATCACCTTGCCCATGTCTTTGCCGGTCGTCGCGCCCGTCTCCGCAATCGCCTTGGCAACCGCAGCCTTCATATCCGCCTCGCCCATCTGCTTGGGCAGATAGCTCTCGATGATGACGATTTCAGCCAATTCGTTGGCTGCCATTTCCGGGCGTCCACCTTTCTCGAATTGCTCGGCAAAATCCCGCCGCTGCTTCACCATCTTGGCCAGCACGTTGAGGATAGATGCGTCGTCGATGGGGTCTTTACCGGCGGGTCGCGCCTCGATGTCGGCCGATTTGATCGCCGCCGTCATCAACCGGATGGTCGAAACCTTCAGTTTCTCTCCGGCGCGCATGGCGTCTTTGAGATCGGACGTAAACCGGTCGCGGAACATTGGGGGCTCTCCTGTGCGAAGCGCGCTTTTTAGGGCCAATACCCAGTGCGCGCAACTTCGGAGGCTCCAGCCCGTCAATCTTCAGGCAATCCCGTCGTAACGGTGCAGTTCCTGCCCATGCTTGAGCAGCCAGGCCTTCGCCACATCCATGTCCGGCATGGTCTTGCGCACCAGTGCCCAGAAACGGGGCCCATGGTTCATTTCGCCCAAATGCGCCACTTCATGGGCCGCCACATAATCGAGCACGATGGGCGGCGCCAGGATCAGCCGCCACGAGAACGACAGCACGCCCGACGTCGAGCATGAACCCCAGCGGCTGCCCTGATCGCGCACCGAAATGCGCCGCGCCTTCAGTCCCAGCCGGCGTGCATGAAACGCCACCCGCGCGTCTAGATCATGCCGGGCCTGGTCATAAAGCCAATCGCGCAGGCGGCGCGGCGCATTTTCTTCCGCACCCTTGACCGCCAGCACCGGCATCCCGGAGCCAAGCTCGGCAAATTCCACGACAGCCCCGCGCCCCCGTGCGCCCGCAAAGCGCACAATGTGATCCTTGCCTCTGACGGGCACAATGACGCCGTCTTCGAACGGGATCGGCGATGGAAGATCGTGCAGTCGCGACCGCACCCAATCCAGATGCCGGTTCACAAATGTGCCCGCCTCATCGATCTTGCAGCGCACTGGAACGGTGACGATCACCACCCGCCGCGTCTGATTGACCCGCAGCGTCAGCCGCCGCGCCGACCGGTGGCGCCGCACCTCGACGGGCACCTCAAGACCGGTAATCGCCAGCGCAATCGTGCGGCTCGGTGCCTTCTCGGCACGCTGCGGCGCGCGCGCACGCGTCTTCGATGCGCGCTTCGGCCCGGGTGATTTTGCCATGCTTCCCTCCTGCGCTTGCAGCGCACTGGCAAACTCGCGCAGCTTTCGCTGCCGCCAGTGATCGCGCAAGTGATTCGATCGCACTCGATCAGAGCTTAGGCCGTCTGCGCCGCGTGCACAACGCACTGTCCTTGTGCACGCGCACCGGCCAACCCGCGTCTTAGGGTCGGCAGTAGCAGCACAATGTGGCGCTGCAAGTCAAAATTCATCTTCAAGTATTTCAGCCACGTTGAAGATGCGCTGTGTGTCACTGGCGCGCATCATCCGCCCATCGGCGCCTTGACGAACGCATTGCGCCGTATCAGGCGGCGTCCTTCGCCTTCGCCGCAGTACTGGTCACATCATAGTTCAACACAGGTGCCAGCCAGCGCTCGCAAGTCGCAATCGTCCAGCCTTTGCGCCGCGCGTAGTCTTCGACCTGATCGCGCTCAACCTTGCCGACGCCGAAGTAGTGGCTCGCTGGGTTCGCAAAATAGCAGCCTGACACCGCCGATCCTGGCCACATAGCAAAACTCTCGGTCAGCTCGATGCCGGCCGCCGTCTTGACATCCATCAGCGACCACAGCGTCTCCTTCTCGGTGTGGTCAGGCTGCGCCGGATACCCCGGTGCCGGCCGGATGCCGTCATAACCCTCTGCAATGAGATCGTCATTAGAGAGGACCTCAGTGGGGGCGTAGCCCCAGAACTCGCGGCGTACGCGTGCGTGCATGTGCTCAGCAAAGGCCTCGGCCAGCCGGTCGGCCAGCGCCTTGAACATGATCCGCCCGTAGTCGTCTGTCTTTTTGAAGTGCTTTTCAAGCGCGGCTTCTTCGCCGATGCCAGTCGTAACGGCAAAGCCGCCGATATGGTCCGCAACTCCGGTCTCGCGCGGCGCGATGAAGTCCGCCAGCGCCGTGTTCGCCCGCTCGCGTCCGCCCGGCCCCTTGTGCTCACGCGCAATTTGCTGCCGCAATGTATGCAGCCGCGCGAGCTCGGTCTTGCGCGTGCCATCCTTGAACACGACGATGTCGTCCTCGACACTGTTGGCTGGCCAGAAACCGATCACCGCATTGGCAGTCAGCCATCGGCCCTCGACCATCTGTTTGAGCAGCGTCTTGGCATCCGCGAACAGCTTCGTCGCTTCGACGCCGACAACCTTGTCCTTCAGGATCTGCGGGTAGCGCCCGCTCAGTTCCCACGTCTGGAAGAACGGCGTCCAGTCGATCACATCCACGAGCAGAGAGAGATCGTAGTTCCGGAACGCGCGTGTGCCTATGAACGTCGGTGCCGGCGGCGCGCCCTGCGCCCAGTCGATCTTGAAGCGATTGGCGCGGGCTGTCGCAAGCGGCAGGCGCACCTTTTTCTGTTCACCTTTGAGGTGGTTCTCGCGGATTTTCGTGTACTCAGCGGCAATTCCCGCAACGTATGGCTTGGCTTCCGTCGGCGACAGCAGGTTCGACACCACACCGACCGCGCGACTCGCGTCCGTCACATAGATCGCCGGGCCCTTTTTGAAGTTCGGCGCGATCTTAACCGCCGTATGCACCCGGCTCGTTGTCGCCCCGCCGATCAGCAGCGGCACAACAAAGCCCTGCCGCTCCATCTCGGCGGCCACATGGCACATCTCGTCGAGCGACGGCGTGATCAGGCCCGACAGCCCGATGATGTCTGCGCCCTCCTTCTTTGCCACTTCCAAAATCTTCTGCGCCGGCACCATCACCCCGAGATCGATCACCTCGTAGTTGTTGC
Organism: uncultured Alphaproteobacteria bacterium; assembly: GCA_963847145.1. GTDB lineage: Bacteria > Pseudomonadota > Alphaproteobacteria > Rhizobiales > Hyphomicrobiaceae > JABFRJ01. The sequence goes on along the minus strand of CAWJYN010000003.1, from coordinate 930,665 downwards.
ATTGAAGCACAACGCCGACGATGTTCTTGCCGATGTCGTGCACATCGCCCTTCACCGTCGCCATCACGATTTTGCCGGCTGCCGGCTTGTTCGCCACGCCCGACGCGATCTTCTCCGCTTCCAGATAGGGCTGCAGATAGGCCACCGCCTGCTTCATCACGCGCGCGCTCTTGACGACTTGCGGCAGGAACATCTTGCCCGCGCCGAACAGATCGCCCACCACATTCATGCCCGCCATGAGAGGGCCCTCGATCACATGCAGCGGCTTGTTCGCCAGCTTGCGCGCTTCTTCGGTATCCGTCTCGATGAAGTCCGTAATGCCGTGCACCAGCGCATGCGTGAGCCGCGAGCCGACATCACCATTGCGCCACAGCAGATCGGCCTCCTTCCGCTTGCCGCCACCAGCCTTGTAGCGCTCGGCGGCCTCCAACAGTCGGTCCGTGCTATCTTCGCGGCGATTGAGCACCACGTCTTCGCACCGCTCGCGCAGCTCCGCCGGGATATTGTCGTAGACCGCCAGCTGGCCCGCATTGACGATGCCCATGTCCATCCCCGCCTGTATGGCATGGTAGAGAAACACCGAGTGCATCGCCTCGCGCACCTGCTCGTTGCCGCGGAAGCTGAACGACAGGTTGGAAACGCCACCCGAGATGTGCACCAGCGGCATGCGCCGCTTGATCTCCCGCGTCGCTTCGATGAAGTCGACGCCGTAATTGTTGTGCTCCTCGATCCCTGTCGCCACCGCAAAAATGTTCGGATCAAAGATGATATCTTCTGGCGGGAAGCCCACTTCTTCGGTGAGAATTTTGTAGGCGCGCGAACAGATCTCAACTTTGCGATCTTTCGTGTCCGCCTGCCCCTTCTCGTCGAACGCCATCACAACGACCGCCGCGCCATAGCGTAAGCACTTCGTCGCCTGCTCGCGGAACTGCGCTTCCCCCTCTTTCATGGAGATCGAATTGACGATCGGCTTGCCCTGTACGCACTTGAGGCCTGCCTCGATCACCACCCATTTGGAGCTGTCGATCATCACCGGCACGCGGCTGATGTCCGGCTCCGACGCGATCAGGTTCAAAAACGTGACCATGGCTTTCTCGCTGTCGAGCAAGCCCTCGTCCATGTTGATGTCGATGATCTGCGCGCCGCTCTCGACCTGCTGCCGCGCCACCGTCAGCGCCGCCGCAGTAGTCGTTCGGCCTCGATCAATTTCCGGAACTTCGCCGAGCCCGTCACGTTGGTGCGCTCACCAACGTTGATGAAGGCGGAACCGGAGGGGGAGGGGGTTGTCATGGAGATGGGGTGGCCTTGGTAACGTCAATACGCTTTTGCTGCAGCTTGCTACCCGCTGCAATCATCTCAAAATCCCGGTCGCCATGCACGACCAAGGCTTCATTTTCAATCGCAACAACGGCGATGCAACAGTCGAGCAGTTTGCGGACGGTGTGTCCCTTGCGACGCAGATCATTGAAGAGCTGCGCAGCGGCAACCCAATGGTCAGGTCGATGCTCGAGTAAAACTTGATCATCGATGAATTGCTGAAAGTCGCCGCCATTCGGCATTGCTGTTCGGCACCCGCCTAGCAATTCCATCTGCACGGGGCGAGTAATCCCGATGTCCTCGCCTCCGATCTCGGCGAAGAGCCAGTCGGCCGCCGAACCAGAGCGCTCGCGAAACACGTCGATCAAGACGCTCGTGTCCGATGATCACCATGTGCCTATGATCTCAACTTCTTGGGATCGTAGCCTGGGTAGAAATCGATCTTACCAACGAGGTCGAGAAGATCTTTGTGCTTGCGCCGCCCCGCAAAAACGCGTCGCAAGGTTTTTTCGATCGCCGCCCGCTCGTCGGGCTCGCCAGTCGCCTCCTGCGCCTCCTTGATGAGATCGTCGGAGATTAGGATTGATTTGTCCATGTTCGAATCCTCGGCAGGGTTGCTGCCAGTTCACGACCCGCCAGTTAGCTTCAGGCGCTCGTCTTCCGTGGGTTTATATTCTGCCCGTCGTGCGGCCTCTTTTTGCCAAGCCTCGTCGCCGAACCACTCGCGGTAGATGTCTTCGGGTACTCCATAGGAATGATCGAATTCAACACCGATACTCTCAAGCTCGGCCTTGGTCTCGTTGAGCAGCCTCTTTGCGAGCGCACGGGCGGCAGAGGCAAGTTCATCTGTCTCGCTTGGGTCTGAATACTCATGCAGGAACGGCATCCCTACAATTTCTATATTCCATTCTGAAGTGTTGGTGTCGATCCGAGAAATGACATCAATGTAGTGGTGATAGACCGCCAGTGCCGCTTCGAAAGCTTCGAATTGAGAAAACTTCACTGCCCACCCGCCACAAACGCTTCGAGCCCTGACAACCGCATCTTCGGCGCGATCTGCGGCAACTTCCGTGGCGGATATTTGCTCACGTGGTCGCGCACGTGCGCGATGTGCGCTGGCGTGCTGCCGCAGCAGCCGCCGACGATGTTGAGAGGCCATCTTTTGCCCACGGTTCGATGGCACAGGCCATGTCGTGCGGTGTTTCGTCGTATTCACCCATGGCGTTGGGGAGGCCGGCGTTGGGATATGCCGATACCAGCGTGTCGGCGACGCCAGCGATCTCGGCGATGTAAGGGCGCATCAGCTCGGCACCGAGCGCACAGTTGAGACCGACAGAGAACGGCTTCAGATGTCGCATCGAATACCAGAATGCCGTCGCCGTTTGCCCGGATAGCGTCCGCCCAGAGCGGTCCGTGATCGTGCCCGAGATCATGATCGGAAACACGATGCCCGTCGCGTCGAATGCTTCCAGAACGTGGCGACGCCCGCCGCCTTCGCATTCAACGTATCGAAAATCGTCTCAATCAGGATGACGTCAGAGCCACCCTCGATAAGCGCGATCACCTGCTCGGTATAGGCGCCACGCAGCTCGTCAAAACTCGTATTGCGAAAGCCAGGATTGTTCACATCCGGCGAGATCGAGGCCGTGCGGTTGGTCGGCCCGACAGCGCCCGCCACCCAGCGAATCCTGTCCGTCGCGCTTCTCAGCCTCGTCTGCCGCCTGTCGCGCCAGTATCGCCGCCTCGCGATTGATCTCCGCGCTCAGGCTTTCCATGCCGTAATCGGCCATGGAGATGACCTGCGAGTTGAAGGTGTTCGTCTCGATCAGATCAGCGCCCGCATCGATATAAGCTGCGTGAATGCCACGGATGATGTCCGGTTGCGACAGCACCAGCAGATCATTGTTGCCCTTGACGTCGCGGTTCCACGACTTGAAGCGCGCGCCGCGATAGCCATCCTCATCCAATTTGTGGTTCTGGATTTCGGTGCCCATCGCACCATCCATAATGAGAATACGCTCGGCCGCCGCCTTCGGCAGCGCTTTGATGCGTTCCGCTCGCGTGCTCATGCGCCCACCGCCTTCTTGAATTCAGCTCTTTGGGCGCGCAGGCCCAGCAAATGGCAGATCGCAAACGACAGATCGGCGCGGTTCTGCGTGTAGAAATGGAATTGCCGCACGCCCTCGTCCACCAGGCCCGCGACCTGCTCCGCGCACACTGCCGCACCAACCAGCTGCGACGTCCCGGGATCTTCGTCGAGACCCTCGAAGCGCCGCGAAAACCAGGACGGAAACGTCGTGCCGACCTTACCCGCAAAGCTGGCAATCTGCTTGAAATTATGGATCGGCTGAATGCCGGGCAGGATCGGGCACCAAATGCCGGCCGCGCGGCAGCGCTCAACGAAACGGAGGTAGTGCGCATTGTCAAAAAAGAACTGTGTGATGATGCGCGTTGCGCCCGCGTCCACTTTCGCTTTCAAGTGATCGAGATCTTTCTGCAGCGACCCGCTCTCCGGATGCATCTCCGGGTAGCCGCCGACTGAGATTTCAAAATTGCCGACCTTCTTGATGCCAGCGATCAGCTCCATCGTTGTCGCATAGCCGTTCGGATGCGGCGTGTAGCGCGCGCCGATGCCTTCTTTCGGATCGCCGCGCAGCGCCACGATATGGCGCACGCCCGCCGCCCAGTAGTCACCCACCACGGCGTCGACCTCTTCGCGTGTCGCGCCTACGCACGTCAAATGCGCCGCCGGCGCTAGTGTCGTTTCGCGGACAATACGCGACACTTGTGCGTGCGTCCGCTCGCGCGTCGAACCACCGGCGCCATAGGTCACCGACACGAACTCGGGCCCGAGCGGCTCGAGCCGGCGGATAGCCGCCCACAGGCTCTCCTCCATCTTTTCTGTCTTCGGCGGAAAGAATTCGAACGAAACGTCGATTTCTCCGGCTCCGATCAGGCGGCTCTTGCGTGGCGTGGCGGTGTTCATCTCACGCGGTCCTTTCGAGTGCTGTTCGAGGCGAGGATTTCGACAGATTGGTTTTGCCGGAGAGCGCCGCGCTGCGTGTGGCAAGCCACAGCGACACCGTCAGCCGCGCTGCGCCGTCGACCAGCGTCGGCGGCAGCGCTCGGGTCGCGGTAACGGCAAGGCCGGCATCGGCAAGCCAATGGCCCACCGTCTCGGTCTCAAACCCGAGCCGCTCGTGCCGTTGCGTCTCCCGCAGAAAATCATGGTCGTGCGGCGCGAAGTCGACGATCAGCAGCCGCCCACCGGGTGCCACCAGCCGTGCTGCCTCCGCCACAGCCCGCGCCGGATCAGACAGATAATGCAGGATCTGGTGCATCACGACAGCCCCCGCCGCACCATCGGCAAGGGGCAGATCGTAGATGTCGCCTTGCCGCACTTGCGCGTGCGCGATCCCAGCGGCTGCCAGCTTCGGCCGCGCATAGGCCAGCATCGCCGTACTCAGATCAAAGCCCAAGCCGCGGTCATAGCGGTCCGCGAACAGTTCCAGAATGCGCCCCGTGCCCGTGCCGATATCGACCAGCAGATCGATCGGCACGGCGCCAAGCGCCTCCCGCATCGCAGCCTCGACCTCAGCCTCCGCGACGTGCAACGTCCGGATCTGATCCCAGTTGGCCGCGTGCTTCTCGAAATACTCCTGCGCCATCGCCTCGCGTTCGCGCTTCACGCCGTCGGCCCGCTGACGATCGCGCGCCAGGGTCGGATCGGAACCGTCGAGGTCCCGCAGCAGCGTATGTGCCAGGTTGCCAGCCACATGTGGCAGGCGGAAATAAACCCAGCTGCCCTCCCGCGCGCGTTCGACTAGCCCAGCCTCAGTCAGCAACCTCAAGTGACGGCTGAGACGCGGCTGGCTCTGTCCAAGAATGCGCGTCAGATCCTTCACATTCAGCTCTTCCGCCGCCAAAAGCGCCAGAATACGCAGCCGTGTCGGCTCCGCTGCCGCCTTCAGTGCCGTAACGAGGGTATGACTTGAGACCATGGACGCGACCCTTAGGTGTCCATGCAGCATATAAAGATATCTTTATGTGTCAAGAAGAATGAGAAGCGCCCGGCCGCATCACGCCAAATCCCCCATCACCTTGATCAGGTCAGACTTACCTTCAAAGCCAATGCCCGGCAGCTCCGGCATGACGATGTGCCCGTTCTCGACCCTGACGCCATCGGGGAAGCCGCCATAGGGTTGGAACAAGTCGGGATAACTTTCGTTGCCGCCGAGGCCAAGCCCCGCCGCGATGTTGAGCGACATCTGGTGCCCGCCATGCGGAATGCAGCGGCTCGGCGACCAGCCGAATTGCGCCAGCACGTCAAGTGTCCGCAGGTACTCGACCAGACCGTAGGACAGCGCGCAATCGAATTGCAGCCAATCGCGATCCGGCCGCATCCCGCCGTAGCGCAGCAGATTGCGCGCATCCTGGTGCGAGAACAGGTTCTCGCCCGTCGCCATCGGGCCCGGATAGAACTCTGACAGCGTCGCCTGCAGCGCATAGTCGAGCGGGTCGCCCGCCTCTTCATACCAGAACAGCGGATAGTCGCGCAGCATCTTGGCGTAGGCGACGCCGGTTTCCAAATCGAAGCGCCCGTTGGCATCGACCGCAAGCCGGGCTTGAGAACCAATCTCGGCCAACACCGCCTCGATACGGCGTCGATCCTCAGCGAGGGGCGCGCCGCCGATCTTCATCTTGACGACCGTATAGCCGCGATCCAGGTAGCTGCGCATTTCAGCGCGCAAGGCCGTGTCATCCTTGCCTGGATAATAGTAGCCGCCGGCCGCATAAACGAAGACTTTCGGGTTGGCCGTGTGGCCCTTTTTCTCGGCGAGCATGCGGAACAGCGGTTTACCGGCAATCTTGGCCGTCGCATCCCAGATCGCCATATCGAGTGTGCCGACCGCCACCGAGCGTTCACCATGCCCACCGGGCTTTTCGTTGGTCATCATCGCAGCCCAGATCTTGTGTGGATCAAGATTGTCGCCGGCCGCATTGAGCACGCTTTCGGGTGCTGCTTCGAGAATGCGGTTACGGAACCGCTCTCGGATGAGGCCACCTTGGCCATAGCGGCCGTTCGAATTAAAGCCGTAGCCGACCACCGGCTTGCCCTCGCGCACCACGTCGGTCACCACCGCTACCAGGCTCGCCGTCATCTTCGAAAAATCGATGTAGGCATTGCGGATCGGCGAGGAAATCGGCTTTGTGATCTCACGAACGTCGATGATGCGCATTGTGTGTTCCCTTGAAATACGGACGCTTGTCTGGGCGTCTTGAACTCACCACCCGAGCAAATCCGCCATCAGCGTCCGCGCCAGCGTCAGGTCGCCCAACGGTAGCGTGTTCGTCAGCACCAGTGCCGCCAACAGCAAAACCGCCATCGACAGCCCCGTCAAATATCCCGCCATCGTCGAGCGCGCCGCCGCCGCGATCGCGTGCCCGCCTGCCCCCGCCTTCTGATTGCCGCGGTTGAACCAGCGTTGCTTCGGCAGCCGCCAGATCATGTAGAGTTTAATCGCCGAGTTGAGCAGCTGGTTGGCATAGAGCGCCCACGTGTAGTGCAGGTTGACCTGCCGGCTGTAAGCAAACAGCACCATCGCCGACACCAGCCGCGTCAGCGCCACGTACACCGCATACGCGACAAGAAACATCCATCCGAGCCTGACCGCGCCGACCAGCGCGCACAGCGGCCCGAACAGCATCGTCCACATCGCCAGCCGCTGATCGATCAGGCACCACCAAATGAACACTGGCATGCGGCGCGGACCGAGCGCGATCGCGCGGCTGCCATTGCGCAGCATATTGCCCGACCAGCGCCGCAGGTTCTCGACCATCCGCTCGACCGACGAACCCTCGAAGACTTCCACTGTGATACCATGCGCATCCGGCACATACAGCATGCGTTTGCCCGTCCGCAGCAGCGCATACCACGTGCTTTTGTCGTCGCCCGACAGAAAGCGGAATTGGCCCCACAGCCAGTGGTCCAACATGTCGTTGGCAACCAGCCCGATGAACTCCGGTTGCACAGCATGACTGCCTCGAAAGACCGAGAAGCGTCCCGTCAACGTCAGCACGCGCCCCGACAGCGCATGGCTCTGCATCGCGAGACGGCGCTGGGCGAACCGCATATCGAGCCACGTCTGCACCCACCGCGGACCATGCACAATCACGTCCTCGTCGGTCGTCAGTGCAGCCAGTTCACGATCAATCGCAAACAACGGCAGGCATTTTTCAAGCGCACCAGGACTGAGAATAAAATCGCTGTCCATAAACGCCACAAGATCATCGTCACCGAGCCCCTCGCGCGCCATGGCGCTCAGGATCAAGGCAATGGAATTGCGTTTCCCTGATCCCGTTTGCCGGACAAACCGCAGATGGAGTTCGAGATCGGCGGCGCAGCGCTTCAGGCAGCGCGCGACAGTCTCCTCATCGGCCGCTTCCTTTGAGCCGATCCAGATAGTGGCGGGTTGCCCAAGCGCGCGAACCTCGCTGCAGATCGCCGCCATCACTGCCTCGATCGTCTCCGCGCGCTCGCGATAGACCGTGACGAGGAAATGCATCCGCCGCGGCCGCCAGCCATTCTGCCATTGCGCCGCAGCGCGGGCCGCGAGTCGGGGATAAGCGCGATGCTCATAGATGCGAGCGCGGATCACGTGCGTCAGCCACCAGCCGTAACGCCACAGCCCGAACAGTCCGAGCACGCCCAGAAAGGTGCGCCCCTGATGCCACCACGCCTCGGTTGGCAGGGCAGCCAGAACCGCCACGCAAATCGCCAGATAGATCCCAATGCCCGCCACCGCGCGCAGGGTCCACTTCCGTGGCCAGTGACCGGGTGGTGCCTGATGTGCGAGCGGCGAAACGGCCATCGGCTCAGTCGCCGCGCGATGCGCTGGGGCGGCTGGCCTTCACCCAGGAATCCAGGCGGCGGCCGACTGTATCGCCGAACAGCGACAGGGTCGATGGCGTATCAGTGCGCGTCAAATCAGCTGCTTGCGACGTCAGCCGGAAGGAACCCGCCGCCGGCTGTGCCGCCCCGAGTTTGGCAGCACCACCGGCCACAACGGGCTTGTGGACGCGTGACAGGCCGATCATCGTCACCGCTGGCAAACCATCGCGATAGATACTGAGATCGATGGCCGTGGGTGGCCCGGTGAACGCCAGCCGCACTGCGGCCATGCCCTCCTCGCCGCGCGGCGCCGCACCAGCGGAGCCACCATGTCGCGCCACATCGCTTTTCGGCCCCCGCGCCGGATCAATTTCCGCGACCGTCGCCCGGAACGTTTGCCGCGTGGCCGGCACATGCACAATCGCGGCCGCACCAAGCTGCACGCGCACCACTTGATCCTGCCGCAGATACGCCGTCACGCCGCGCTCGGCCGAACGCTCGACAATGGCCGCCACGTCACCCTTCCGCACGGTCGCGCTGTCCGCATGCGGCAGCTGGCGAAGAATGCCGTCAAAAGGCGCCCGTAAGGCCAGCCGGTCACGCTGGTTGAGATACGACTGATGCCGGCGTGCCGCAATCGCAATATCAGCCTCGGCCAGCTCAATCTGCGCCGCCAGATTGTCCACGTCCCCAATGACGGACTGACCGACAATTTCGTGCGAACCTGAGTTCTCGCGCGCGAGCGTGGCGCGCCCATTCATCTCCAGGTCTTTCACCGCAATCGCTTGCTTCAGCGCAACAATCCGCTGCCGCACTTGCGCCAGCGGCCCAGCAGCCGAGCTGGGCAATTGCCGCAACTCCCGTTCCGCAGACCGGAGCTTCGCCTGCAGTCCCTCGAACTCAGCATTCGTGCGCGCGGTCTTGAGGTTTGAAAGTCCAGCAATCGCACCAAGCCGAACCTTCTCATTCTCAAATCGCCGCGCCAGGAATGCGAGCTTGTTCTCGCGCTCGCGCACGGCGATTTCGGCCTGTTCGATCTCGCGTTCGAGAGTGTTGTCGGCCAAGCGCAACACAACATCACCGGCTTTGACAGCATCCCCAGGTTTGAACGTGCCCCAGGAAATCATGCCGTCGCCCAGCGACACCAGATTCTCAACCGGCGCTGAAATGGCCGACGTCTGTGCTTCGAGCCAGAACAGGTTCGTATAAACCAGCGACGCCAAGTAACCGAACGCCGCGACGCCAGCGAGCCCGTACGCCACCGTCATCGCAGCCGTCCGTATCGGCCACCGGCTGCGACGCGCCACCACCTGTGACGGCGCCGCCGGCACCGCCGCCAGCGCTGCCGCCGCCATGGGCTGGTCGAGACGCTGGATCGTCTCATCGACAGTCGTCATGTTGCCGCGTACGAGCTGCTCGATAAAATGCGAGAGCAGATCATGTTCCCGCGTGCCGAGGTCGCGAAATGCGACGACCGTGCGCTGTGACTGCGGATCGCTGCTTTCAATCAGTCCCGCCGCTTCAAATCCGATATCGAACCCTTGAAATGGCAGCGATAAGCGCAGGCCCACGGGCTGTCCGGCCACGTGCGCAGCGCCGGCAATCACCACGCCGCCAAGGCTCCATTCGATCGCGCGCACAGCCGCGCCGTCCAGTGTCACCCCCAGGGGCGCCTGGACCCATAAATGGCGCCGCATGTCGGCACGGTCATGAGTGATCTTCAAAGCCAACGCACACCTCACACACTGCGTCCCACGCGCCGCCGGCCGGCCCCATTCGAGCTGAACGCGTCTCGACGGTGGAGTGCCGCAGAACCAGAAAGCGCAAGTATTTCACGCGCTTCGCCGCCAGGGGCGGACGTCTGCGGAGTAACGAGACTGTGCCGTGCACCCGAACCACCGCCGGGTCAAGACGCGCCGCGCCCCACCAGCGCCGTCTTTGCAAACGAGATTACCGCTAGCCGCGCTGCAGAAGCACCTGCCGTAAGTCTTGAGTGGCAAGGCCCGCTGGCGTTTGGCTGCGTGATACTTCGCACGCTTGGGCGTCGGTCAGGCGGAAAATGGCAGCGATTTCAGAGTTCTCCGGGTGGCATCGCCGCCTTGAGCATCAGTGCTGAAGAGGCCATGCCGCATCTCTGCTGCGGCTCGTTCGCCAGGCCAACGCATCGACCTATGCCGTGAGCGCATGTGCCGCGCACGGAACATCGCCTTGACACTGTACTCTAAGTTATGGCGTGAACAGAGCGCGCTGAGTACTTCCAGCAGCTAGTATTTCCGACTTTCAGCGCACAAGCGTCCGGCCACAACTACGCCGGACGACAGCCCCGAACGCATGGTCTTCGGGCGCAGCATCTTCAAGAGAGCAGCGGGACATGGCGTCGCCGAAATCGATACGCATCACAACCGTCGCTGAGCAGGCCGGCCTTCCCCGCCCAAGACACGAGCTGAGACCCCACATTGCGGCGCAGCCTGCCCCACCCCTGCCTGCCATCAGCATCATTGGTCTGGGCTATGTCGGTGTCGTGTCGGTCGGCTGCCTGTCGGCGCGCGGGTTTACGATCATCGGCGCCGACCTCGACCTCGCCAAAGTGACAGCCGTTGCCGAGGGCCGTTCACCCATCGTCGAGTGCGGCCTGGACGCCTTGCTGGCCGCGGGCGTGCAACAGGGCCGGATCCGCGCGTCAGTCGATGTCGTCGCCGCCGTTGCAGTAAGCGACGTGACGTTGCTGTCCGTCGGCACGCCGACCAGCACTGACGGTGGCTGTGACCTCACTTTCGTGCGCTCAGCCAGCCGGTCGATCGGCCTCGCGTTGAAAAACAAGCCCGGCTATCATTGCGTCATTCTGCGCTGCAGCGTGCCACCCGGCACTACGCTCGATGTGGCCGTCCCTGAAATCGAGGCCGCCTCCGGCAAGAAACTCGGGACTGGCTTCGGCATCTGCTTCAGCCCGGAATTCTTGCGTGAAGGGTCCGCTGTCGCTGACTTCGCCGATCCGCCGAAGGTTGTCATCGCCGCCAGCGACAAGCACACCGAAGCCGTCGCCCGTCGCGTCTTGTCACTGCCCGGCCAGCGCGTCCTGACCACCACCATGGCCGCCGCTGAAACGTTGAAGTACGTCGACAACGTCTGGCACGCGACCAAGGTCGTCTTCGCCAACGAGGTCGGTCGTTTCTGCAAGTCACTGGACGTTGACAGCCACGAAGTGATGCGGCTGTTCCTCGAGGACACCAAGTTGAATGTGTCGCCCTATTACCTGAAGCCGGGCTTTGCCTTTGGCGGCTCATGCCTGCCCAAAGAAGTGCGTGCTGCCATGCACATCGCCGCCCGCAATGGCCTCAGTCTGCCGCTCATCGATAGCCTTCTCGCCTCCAATGAACACCAAATCGTCGAAGCATACGACCTCATCAAAAGCTTGTCGCGCCGCGACGTCGGCATGCTCGGCTTGGCATTCAAGCCCGGCACCGATGATCTGCGCGAGAGCCCTTTGGTCGACTTGATGGCGCGTCTGGTAGCCGATGGCTGCAGCGTCCGCGTGGCTGATCCCAGTCTCGCGCTGGGGCCGCGCCTCAGCGCCCAGATCGGCGCCATACGCAGCTCAAACCCTGCGCTGGCGCCAGCCTTGGATGCCTTGGAAAACGGGCACGTGCTGCAAAGCACCGCCGCCGTCATGCAGACCAGCGACGTCATTGTCGTCGCGCATGCGACAGATGCGTTCCGGCAGGCCGTGCGCACGCGCCGTCCGGGCCTCCACATCATCGATCTCGCGCGGCTGTTTCCCGACGTGCCCGATCAGTCCACCTATCATGGGCTAAGCTGGTAGCAGCGCTGCCCCACCGGGCGCACCAGCACCCCTGCCACTATCAAACCGCAGGAGCGCGCCGCTGCCGCGCGGCAGCCGACTTTGCTTCATGGTAGAAAACAAGACTTAGCCCAACGATGCTCGGCACCGACCACATCGCCGGATTGAACGCATGCGAGGGCATCAGCTGCACCGCACCGAATGCCAGAAACGCTGTGTAGACCGAGATGCCGGCGCCGATCAGCGCGCGAAAGTGGAAATTGATATAGTCCGTGGCTCTCGGCGCTGAATTGAAAACAAACGAAAGATAGAGCGCCGACGCCAGCACCCCGACCGGCGCCACCGCCATCATGATAAACTGGCCGATGTGCCACCCTTGATAGCCACAGTTGAGCGCCGCGATCAGCGCAGCAAACTGCAGCGCGACATTGAACCAATGACGGTTGGCGGCGTGATTGCGCTTGTTCTTGATGCACAGCAGGCCAAACCACGACATCGCCACCGTGAGAATGCCGAGATACAGCATCAGCCACCCGAACAGACCGCGGATCAGCGCCACGTCGGCAATCTTGGGATGCGTTTCGATCGGGATCGTCAGCGTGATCAGGCTCATCGGGATCGCCAGCCCACCGGCTGCCAGCAGCGCATAGGCAAAAATGCGCCCCCACAGACGGTGGCGTGCGCCGCCTTTGCGCGCCAGCACCGGCACCCAGAACGCGACGAGCCCCGTGGCACCCGCGACCACGTGGATGACGATCAGCGCCTTAAACAGAAGAACGAGTGCGTCAGTCCCGGTCATCGCTCCGGCTCAGCCCTGCCATGGAGAGGGATGTCTCACCAGCAAGAATGCAAAGTGACGTTTTTCATGTCAACAAAAAATGACACAAAAACTGCCAGCAGTCTGGCGCTCCGCAGCTACCGCTTGAGCGCGTCGAGCAGTACGGCAATTTTCCCGCCAATCCACCGATGGCTTTCGCCGACCTTGGGCAGCGGCGCGCTTACCTTGTCAGCAAACCGGCGCTGATAAGCCTGCAGCCATCCCGCGCGTGTGTTCACCGGCCGCTCCTGGCGCTCACCCACCAGCGTGTCGAAGGTCTCAGGCGCTTGCAGACCCTTCGTCGTCGTCGCCACGAGCGTGTGCAGTGCGCCACTCTCGAAGGCGTACCAGTCCTCACCCTTCGCCGCGCCGAGTTCGGCCAAGATGACCAGCGGCATGACCGAGAAGACGTGATAATAAAGCGCGCGCGGCCCGCGCACCATTTCGGCTGCCAGCGTGCCATCCGCCGAGATATCGCGCACGCCGTCCTGCATGATGCCGCGCGCCATCTCCCAGTGCTTGGTGCTGCCGGTCGCCAGTCCCACGGCGCCCACGCCAAGCCCCAGCCAATACCAGTGATTGTTCCGCTTATGCTCGGGATCGTCAAAGTACGCCCGCGCCACGTCGGCGAACTGCAGCAGCCAGCCGTCGATCACCTGCTGCTGCTCTGCCCCAGCGAACCGCCGCACCTTCAGGTACGTCAGCGCCACACCTGCCAGATCCCACTTGCGCTGATATTCCGCCTGCTTGGTCGACATCGTGCCGAGCCAGGCCCCAGCCCGCGCCCATGTGCCCAGCCACAGCAACGCACATTCACTTGCCTCCGCCCTGCCCTTCGGCGACGTACGCGTCCATGCATGATCAGCATTTGAAACCACTTCGCGCAAAAATTCGGTGAGCGGTTCAACGGCCGCCTCATGCTGCGCATAAAGCTTGGGATCAACGATCGTGCCTTCAGCGTCCGCGTAGTAGCGTGGCACGGCCAGGTTCACGACCGGTGGCGGCACCCGCGGGCACGATTGGGCGATGCCCGCCGAGAGCCCGGCGCTAAGCCCGCAACCCAGCACCGCCGCGCGCAGTGCCTGTCCAGCGATGTTCGGAAAGTGTCGAGTAAAATGCGTCACACCCCAGGTTCCTTCCGCTGCTCAATGCTTTAACCCTACGTGCTCGAACAGCGACCGACCGGTGCGGCACCGGCAAGGCCGATCATGGTCATGCGCGCACTGATCGTCGGAAATGCACGCCAAAACTCCGCCAACAGAGTTAATCCATTTCCCGGGGCAGAGTTGCAATTCTGTGCGTTTCGCCACGGCCTGGCTACCCTCCTAGCCAGAATATTTTCTTGCCTCTCCAAGGGCCTTCCAGAGCGTTTTAAGCGCTATTCTAGCGGGCAGGTCTCACCCGATATCTTCTGCCGCTGCGGTGCACCCGGCCGCAACGATCCGTTCGCACCGCTTTAACCCTAGTACGCCTCTGTTAACGTTACACCGCAATAGCGTAACCATCCCGCCGCGGATCCGCCGCCGCCGTCTTCGCGCCCGTCTTCGGATCGATTGCCACGGCCTGCATGCCGCCCACCATCATCGTCCATTGGGCGGCCCGCTCGATCGCATGCCCACGGCCCACCAGCTCCGACACAACCGCCTCGTCCAGCCGCGGTTCGATCACCACCCGCCGCCCATCGAGCAACCGCGCCCGTGGCGCTTCGATCGCCGCCTGGATCGGCAGCCCATAGTCGAGATGCTGCACCATCGCCTGCACCTGCGTTTGCAGAATGCCGTAACTGCCTGGTGTCCCGAGCGCGAGCACCGGCTTGCCGTTGCGCGTCGTGATCGACGGCGCCATGCAGATCGGCAGTGCCGCCCCTGGCTTGGTCCGGTTCGGGCTGCCCGGCTGCACGTCGGCCCAGAACAGGAAATTATTCAGCGTCAGCCCGGTGCCCGGCACGATGACCGCCGCCCCGAACGGACTGCCGATGCTCTGTGTGATGCACACCAGGTTCCCCTCGCCGTCCGCAATCGAGAACGATGTCGTATGATGATCGCCGCCTGTGACAGGCGGCATCCACTGCTCTGTCGGCCCATCGATGGCCGTGCCATCAGTCAGCCGCCGGCGAAGTGCAGCCACCGCCTTGTCGGCCAGCAATTCCGTAAGCTTCCCTGGTGAAGGATCGTTGTGCGCAATGCGCACACCGGCCGCCAACCGGATTGCCCGCCACACCAGATCGAGATGCTCAAGACCCAGCCGCGGCAGCGTGCCAAGGTCGATGCCGTCCAGCAGCCGTAGCGCCAGCAGCATCTGAAACCCTTCGCACGGCGGCGGCGGCACATGCACCAGCGCACCCCGATAGTGCGCCGTCACCGCATCCGCCCACACCGGCTTCACCGCTTCGAGATCCGCCATCGTCATGGCGCCGCCACTGGCTTTGAGATGCGCAATCATCGCTCTCCCAAGGGCACCGCCATAAAGATGGCCCGCGCCCTCCGCCGCAATCTTTTCCAGTGTCGCCGCAAGATCGGGCTGGCGCAGAACAAATCCCGGCGCGATCCGCCCCGACCCATCCGTATAATTCTTCGCCCACGCCGCGCCGCGCCCACCCGGCAGCGCCATCAACTCCGGCGACGTAATGTTCGTTTCTTCGACATTGAACGCCGTCACCGGATAGCCATCGCGCGCCAGCCGGATCGCCGGCGCGAACGCCTCCTTGAAACTCAGCTTGCCGTGCGCGCCCATCAGCTCGGCCCAGCCGGCCAGGTTGCCGGGCACACCCACCGCCTCCGCACCGCGCTGCAGGTCCTCGCGTTTGGTGTACCGCTCAACCGGAAGGCTTTTCGGAACTGCCGGCGTGAAATTCAGCGTCCGCACCCGGCGCTCTTTGGCAATCCAGCACGTTGCCAGTCCCGCCCCGGCTAAGCTCGACATGTACGGCTCAACCACATTCAGCGCCGCTGCCACCGCCACCGCTGCGTCGAACGCATTGCCGCCCGTCTGCAGCATGAGCGCGCCGGCCGCCGCCGCATGTGGATGCGCTGCCGCCACAACGCCGTTGAGTGAACTGATCGTCGGGCGCTGGCCATGCATGGGGCAATCCTCAAGCAAACGGAGTGTCACAACGGTCGCAGAGGATCGTGTAGCCATCAAGCAGCTCAGCGGACCTGTGCAAAAATAAAATCTAAGGGTGCGCAAAAAACAAACACAACTTAAAAGGGTGCCATGAAGAACCTCGCGCCGCTTTCGCCATCAGCGCGTTCGCCCTCACGGATCGAAATCCCTGCTAACACTTCGTTAAGACATCTTAACCTAGTCTTGCGCCCAGGGTGCTTCACCGCTCGCGAACCGCTTTCCATGGGCTCACTGCTGCCATGACCTCGGCCTTCGAACAGCTCAAAGCCTTCGCCGCGGCAGCCACCGCGCCCTTGTCGTCGCTCGAACGCCGTATCGTCGCTGAAACCGGCCTGCCCGTGATCTGGGAAGCAGATCCTGATGCCATCCAACACGCGGTCGCCCAGCACCTCATCCCCACCACGCGCGCCGGCCATCCCGAAGATCTTTGCCCTGCCTTTGACCAGCATTTCGCCGCCAAAACGCTTTGTGGCACTGGTTATCGCACCTACCGGATCGTCCAGGGCCTCATGATGGCGACCATCGAAACAGCCGCCATGGCCGCCGACGCAACACGCATCGAAGCCGGCCTCATGCCCTATGCAGAGTGGTGGCAGCGCGACAAATCAAACCCCGCTGCAGCCGGCGCTTATGCTCGCGCGCTTGCAACGGTCGGCTACGCGCTTGTCAGTGGCAGCATTCCAAACGCCGGCGCCCCCGCAGCACTCGCGCAGCTGCGCGACACATGCACCCAAGCCCGCGCCGTCCTCGCCCATGCCGGACCGAACGGGCGCCGCCATTGGCTCTGGCGCCAGACCGACTTTGTGCTCACCTTTGTCGCCTGGAACGCCGGCATCGAAGACGAAGATGGACTGCTGCCGTCCTTCGCCGCTGTTCAAACGCTCGATCCGCACGAGTTCGGCATCTACGACGATCGCGCCATTCATCTCTTGCCGCGCTGGGCGGGTGGCCTCGGTGCCGTCGATGCCTTCGCCCGCGCCTCAGCTGATCGCACCGCCGCCCAATTCGGCGATCTACTTTACACGCGCATTTATGACAACGTGCTTGGTTTTGAAGATCCCGGGAACACCCAAATCGACGTCGAGCGCTTCCTGCGTGGCTTCGCCGACTGGTACCAACGGTTCCCCGGCCAACCCCTCGCCAACCGCTACGCCGCCCATGCCCACGCCTTCGGCCATGACAAGATCGTCGCAAACCTCTTTCGCACCACGCTCCGCGAGGTGCATCCCAACCATTGGTTCGATCACAAGCAGCCCCTCGAGGCCTGGCGCGAAGCCGGCCGTGCCGCTTCCCCACGCTTGGCCTGAAGCGCACGCAATCACCAATCCGAGAACCCTTGCCCACCCCATCGATGCAAAGTGGAATGCGTAGGGTGGGTTAGGCGCCCATCAGCGCCGTAACCCACCGCTGCAGAGCGACGATGGCGGCGGCAAAAAATCCCACCCTGGACCAGCGGGTTACGCTCCGCTCACCCGCCCTGCAGAACTCCAATGGCGCGGTCCCGTTTGCCACCCACCCACCAGCCACGTGAGCCCCATCATGATCCTGGAAGAGCGCACCTACACGATCAAAACCGGCTTGGTTCAAGACTATCTCGCCCTCTATGAGCGGGAAGGCTACACGCCCCATCGCAAGTTCCTTGGCGATCCGGTCGGTTGGTTTACAACCGAAACCGGCACGCTCAATCAGGTGGTGCACATGTGGCGCTATGCGAGCCACGCCGAGCGCGAGACCAAACGCGCTGCCCTTTATGCGGACGCCGAGTGGCTCGCCTTCATTCCAAAGACAAGGGCCTACATCGAGCGCATGGAGAACCGCATCCTGCTCGCGACGTCATTCTCGCCGATGCGGTAACGACGCAGGGCGCCGTCGTCGCGTGTCGGTCAGATGACCGTCATCGGACCACGCATTGGCGTGTCGCCGCCAACCGTTTCCGCAGCCATTACAACCCCGAACGACTCCAGCACCGGCCGGTGGCCGCCCGGCGGCGCGCGCAAGATCTTGTCGCCAATGGCATTGAGCCGCTGCATCGGCTCAAGCTGCTCAACGCGATCAATCCACGCAGCTGTCCGCGGCCAGCGCGCAGCGTCCACCGTCTGCCGCGCCCAGCGAAAATTGGCGAAGTGGCTGACCACCGAAAAGTCCGCAAGCCCCGGACGGGCGCCCAGTGTAAAACCTTGCAGCGGTGCCCACTGCTCCAATTGGTCCATGACCGGCGGCAATTCCTCAGCCACCGTCTTCTGAACCGTCGCCATATCCCTGGGTTGTCCGAAAATCGCTGGCCCCACCAACGCGCGGCCGAAAACCTTCCACAGCACCACATCGGTCAGACGCGTGTCGGCATACTCGTCGAGAAACCGGGCCTGCGCCCGCGCCGCGGGAGCCCGTGGCAGCACCGCCACCTCTGGCCACTTATCCTCCAGATATTCGCAGATGACGGTGGAATCGCATAACACCACATCGCCATCGATCAGCACCGGAATGCGGCGCAGCGGGCTCAACGCCGCGAACCGCTCATTGCCGAAAAACGGCACGATCGAATCGATCCGGTACGGCAGCCTTTTCGTCTCACAGACAGCGAGAACTTTCCGCACATACGGCGAAATATGATTGCCAATGATGGTGAAAGGTTCCGAAGGCATTGATTTGATCCCACAACTCGCATGCACGCACAACGCAACCAGTTCCGTCGGGTAGCGCGTTTCAGCGAGACCCGACATCACGCGCCCCGCCGTCTATTGTGTCGGGCCTGGACCCGGCGTGCCAAATACTTTTTTCTCTTCATCCCGGCGAAGGCCGGGACCCACGGCTGATCTGATTTTTCGCAGCATCGACTTTGCTTCGATAGTTCGATCTTGCGCACAATTTCGAACGGTTCAATGTCGCGGTGACGAAGCCAATTTTCATCTTGCCGGGAGGGCCGGCCTTCGCCGGGATGACGAGCGGAGAGGTCGTGCCACGCAAGTGCCGTTCAACTGTTGTTGAGATGATCTGTGGCGCTTGCTCACTCCGCCTCATTCACAACCGTGTTCCGCAGGATGCCCACCTGCGCCACTTCGATCTCCACGGTGTCGCCAGCCCTCATCCACAGCGGCGGCTTGCGCGCATGGCCAACGCCTTGTGGCGTGCCGGTCGCAATGAGATCGCCTGGCTTCAACGTGGCGAATTCTGAAATAGCCGCGATCGCCGTCACCACGGGGAAGATCATGTTCTGCGTGTTGTCATCCTGCACAGTCTTGCCGTTGAGCCGCGTCATGATGCGCAAACCCTCCGCGCCCTTTGGCAACGCGTCCGCCGTCACCACCACCGGCCCAACCGGCCCCGTGCGATCAAAATTCTTGCCCGGCGTCCATTGGCTGGTCTTGCGCTGATAGTCGCGCACCGACACATCGTTGAAGAGCGTGTAACCAAAAACATGCTCCAGTGCTTTCGCCTCAGAAATGCGCCGCCCGCCCTTGCCAATGACGATCATCAATTCGGCTTCATAGTCGAGCCGCTCAGATTGCAACGGCCGCATGATCGGCTCTCCAGCAGCGATCAAGCTCTCGCGCGTGCGCATGAACAGGGCTGGGTAGGTCGGCACTTCATGCCCGCCCTCTTTGGCGTGCTCCGCATAATTGAGCCCCATGCAATAGACATTGCCCGGCCGCGCCAACGGAAAGCGCGGCACCAGCTCGGCGATCGCGCGCCCCTTGCCCTTGTGCACTTTCAGCCGCGCCGCGATTTCTACCAACAGCTTCGGCCCGCCTGCGATGACGTCATCGAGCTCGTGGGGAAATTTTTCGTCCAGCGCCACCAACTCAATGGCGTGGCCGTCATGCTCGACCGCCAGCGCAGACTTGCCGCTCAAAGTGTGGGGATGAAAACGCATAACAAAGCTCCTGGCACCGTATGACATCCGAGATTGGAAGAAATCCGATCCCTAGAGTGCGCAGTCCGCAGCCCGGGCGCAAGCCTTTAGACGGCCAATGCGCAAACCGGCTGTCACGCGGCCCCTCTCAACTCTTGCCATCGCCGCTATTTTTTAAGGAACTGATCTAGAAATCCCTTGGCCTTTTCACGCGAAGCCGGATCGCCGTTCAGAAGTCCCTTCACCGTATCCTGCACCTCGCGGCCCTGCGGGGTTTTCGCTGCGTCCTGGATCGCCTGCAGCGCTGCATTGGGGTCGCGCAGCAGGCCGGCCACGTCCGGTGTCACCGTCGGCTTGTCGAGCGAGCCGGTGATCTTCAGTGGCACTTCCAGTCCCGCCTGCATCTTCGGCTTCAGCACATAGTCCATCGTCCGCGCCGGCAGGTCGATCGTGCCCGCGCCCGTCGCATTGAGCTGCGGCGACTTCACGCGCAGATCGCTGTTGCGGGCAACCCCGTTGGTGATCTGCGCCGATGCCGCAAACTCGCTGAACTCGGTCTTTTCTGTTGTTACACGATCAAAGCTCGGCGCCCGTCCCTGGCCGATACCCTTTAGCAAATTTCCGAAATTGTAGCCGATCAGCGCGCCGTCCGTGATCGAGATATCCGTCTTGCCGTTCAGCGTCGCGATGAGCTGGCGCTCTGTCGCCCCTCGCCCTGCAACGGCCACCGCAATCCGTGCCTTGCCGGAGATCCAATCAAAATCCGACAGTGCCTTCAGCAACGGCAGCGCCGACACGCCCTCAGCGACGAGATTGCCGCCAATCGTCGGCTCCGCAGCCGTCGCATCAACGGTGACAATGCCGCGCGCGCGTCCGTTGTAGAGCTGCACGTCTTCGAGTGACAGCTTAGCCATTTTCGCCTTCAGCGACACGCCCATCTGGCCAGCACCCGTCGTCAGGTCCTGCCAGATCACCTTGTCGAAGCCGAGTTTCACGTCTGCGTCCAGCAACCCGAGCGCCGAAACGTCGATCACGTCGTCGCTCCAGCCCTCGCGGCGCGTATAGCCGCGCACTTGCGGCTTCGCGGCCTTCGCAGCCGGCGCAGCACTCTCCGGTCCGGCCTTCAACAGATCTTCAATCGACTGCGGCTTTGCTTGCACGGGCACCGCACCACTCGGTGCCACCTCTGAAAGCATCTTCAGCGCATTGAAGTCCAGCACTGCAAAGTGCATCGCGCCTTTCACAAACGGCCGCGCACCGCGGCTATCGACGCTGACCGTTCCGCTGCCGGTAAGCGGCCCCACCGACAACCGCGCGTCGTTGAAGGCCGTCACTTGCGCGGCTTGCTTGAACTTGCCCTCGATTGACATACCACCGGCGAGCCCCGCTACCACCGGCCGCCCAGTCCATCGCGCCAGTTTTTCCAGCGACGCCGCTTTCAGCGACACGCGGCCATCAAGATCGAGATCGGGCTGCGTCGCCGCTGCCCCGTCGTAGCTGAGCGACAACGGCGCTGCCACAGCCTTCACCTGTGCTTGGATCGGCCGTCCGTCCATCAGCGCCCGGAACGGCGACAGTTGCGCCGTGATCGCGACAGGCTCGCCGCGCCACACGAGGTCGCCCTTGGTCTCCAGCGGGCTCGCAATATTGGCCAGCGCAAACGTTGCGTTCAGCGCCGTCACGGTCTCATCGATACCCGCACGCGCATCACGGTAACGCACGGTACCGTCCATCACGCCAACGTTGCCGAGCGTCACATCGCTGATGCGCGAGCGGCCGGATGGTGCAGCCGGCGCACTCCCCGCGGCATCGGTCGCGCCCTTCACAAAATCTTGCAACTCTTTTGGCAGCACCTTACCCGGTGTCGTCGCCTGCGCGAGCCGCACCAGTCCTGCATCGGCAAAATCCCAGCTGCGGCGGCCTTGCGCATCGACCACCAGATCCACCACCGGCCTGCGCAGGATCAACCGGTCGATCGACACGTCGTGCAGCAGCAGCGGCAGGATTTGCACTGCCACTTCAATCTCGGCCACGCGGATCAACGGCCCACCACCCATCGCCGGCGGACCCGAGAGCGTCACATCTTTCAACGACACCGCCGGCCGCGGCCAAATCGTGAGGCTTGGCCGACCGGCGATCACCAGATCGCGCCCGGTCCGCGCTTTCACTTCTGCCGCCACCCGGTTGCGAATGACATCCGTCGGCACGAACATGAAGGCCGCAGCACCCGCCGCCACCACAAACACAACCAGCCCGAGCAGGCTATAGGTCACCAGCCGGAGCCAGCTCATTCCTTCCTGCGGCGGCGGCGGCGGCGGCGGTTTCCGCCCTTTTGCGCGCGTCCGCGGTTGTGCATCTTGCAGACCATCATCGCGCACCCGCGAGGTGATGATACGCGGCAAACTCTCACCCATCGGCGGCGGTGGCGGAACATCAGCGCGCATGGGCTGCAAGGCCTGCGTGTCCGCCTGGCGTGGCGCACGCTCATCACGGGAACGGCTCCGCTCCGGGCCATCGTCAGGTGCGGGCCGGTAAGTCCCGAGTGAGGGCGGTCGGCGATCGGTCATTGTCAGCGCATGGTCAACTGGTTTGAGTGCGATCGAACAGCCGGAATGGGCAGAACGTCCAGCAAAACCGGGTTCCGCGCAGTCCGCCGCCGTGCGCCCGTCATGGGCAGCGTGGCAGAGCTTACCGTCAATGCACAACTCTATGCCACAGCGAGCGGCAGAAATCGGCCCCTTTGATGGCGTTTTCCACCCAGGGCTGCCAGCGGCACCTTCGCACTGTCTTGGCTCTATTCAACCGGCGTCCCAGATCGGCACCGACGAGCGGCACAGGCCCCCTTGAGTCGTTTCATTCCGGCACAGGTCCACGGCCAGATGCCGCGCAGCGCACCTTGCATGGCTCTTGCAGTCCTTGCGATCAGATCCATTGCCCCTGTGAAAGCGATCACCATGCTGCGCCACCCGATGAATAGCCGTGATCGCGACCGTCCGTCGCTGCATCCGATGAGCGGCGTCCTTGGTGTCATCCAACCCCGTGTGAGTGGCCGCGGCACGATCGCCAGCGCCGCCCAGGAAATGGCCCGGGCCCGCATGGCGCTTGCCCTGCGCGACAACCCGCCCCAAGCCCTCCAACTCGCCCTGCTGCAAGCCTACCGCCGCCATCGCCCCTACGCGCATTGACCTCTCTTCTGGTTGCCTCGCGCGGCCGTGACGCCTAAACCGCCGCCTATGGCGCAAGATATCCCTCCATCCCGCACGCTCAAATCGCTCGACGATCTCGTTTCAGCTGGCTTTGTCTCGCAAGACGACGCGGGTGCACTCGCCCCCGTCGCCGCCCGCTACGCCATCGCCGTCACGCCAGCTATGGCCGCGTTGATCGACGCCAGCGATGCCAACGATCCCATCGCGCGTCAGTTCCTGCCCACCGCCGCCGAGCTGATCGCCCAGCCTCGCGAAAGCGCCGACCCTATCGGCGATGCCCGCCATGAAAAGGTCCCCGGCCTAATCCACCGCTACCCGGATCGTGTGCTGCTCAAACTCACCCACGCCTGCCCCGTCTATTGCCGCTTCTGCTTCCGCCGCGAAATGGTCGGCCCCGGCGGCGCGACCATGCTGGACGACGACAAACTCGCCAACGCGCTCGCCTACATCGCAGCCAATCCCGCTATTTTCGAAGTCATCCTCACCGGTGGCGATCCGCTCATTCTATCGCCGCGCCGCATCGCCGAGATCACGCGCGCGCTCGCAGCCATCCCGCATGTGCAGGTGCTGCGCTGGCATACGCGCGTGCCTGTCGTGGCACCTGAGCGCGTAACCGATGCGCTGGTCGACGCGCTTAAAGTTGAGGGGAAGGCTGTCTACATCGGCCTGCACACCAACCACGCCCGCGAGTTGACGCCCGAGGCCCGCGCAGCCATCACGCGTCTCGTTGATGCCGGCATCCCGCTGCTCAGCCAGAGCGTGCTGCTCAAAGGCATTAACGACACGCCGGAAGCCATGGCCGAACTTATGCGCGCCCTCGTCGCCCTCCGCGTGCACCCCTACTATCTCCACCACATGGACGCCGCTCCCGGCACCAGCCATTTCCGCACCACCATCGCTGCAGGCCAGGCGCTCATGCAGACCTTGCGTGGACAGCTATCCGGCCTCGCCCAACCCACCTACGTCCTCGACATCCCCGGCGGCATCGCCAAAGTGCCAATTCTCCCGAACTATCTCGAACCCGATGGCCACGTTCGCGCGCCGGATGGCTCCCTGCATCGGGGCCCAGAACTTTAAGACCTCGACGAGCGGTCAGTCTGCAACGCACCCTCAGTGCGCAAACAGCACCGGTAACTCCGCCTTCGCCAGAATATGGCTGGTCGCACCACCAAAAATCATCTGCCTCAAGCGGCTCTGCGTGTAGGCACCTTTCAGCAGCAGATCGGCACCGAACGTCTTGCACTCCTGCAAAATGACGTCACCGGGGTTGCGGCTCTTGGCATCCAACGATTTCTCACTTGCCGTGATGCCGTGCGCGGCCAGATGCGCGACCACCTCGCGGGCGCTTGGGCCGGCCACCGCACCACCCTCGACAAACAACACCAGCACACGTTTGGCCATGGCGAGCACTGGCATCGCCACAGCGATCGTTCGCGCCGTTTCCGTCGATCGGTTCCAGTGGATCAGAATGTTATCGCCGAGCGTCGTGGGCGCTGTCGGCGGCGCCATCAGTACCGGACGGCCACTATCGAACAACGCGGCTTCAAAGGCCGTGACGCGGCCGCCCCGCGCGCCCGGGCGCGGCAGCACGGTAATGTCGTAGACGCGGCCGAGACTGCCGAGTTCGCCATCGTCGATCGCCGCACCACCGCGCCAGCGGAACGTCTTCGCTCCCGCTGCACCCGCTTCAAAGATCGAGCGCGCCTCGCGGATGTATTTTGTTTCGTCCCAGTCGGCAGGTGGCAACGTGACCGCAACGATCGGATCAGGGGCCACCACCTCGGCAAAGGCCGGCCGCAGCGCCACCCCGTCCACACTCGCGCCGAACCGTTCAGCCAGCAACCGCGCGCACGTCGTCGCCGAGGCACCGGCTACGGCCGGATCAACTGGAACCAGGATCGTCTTCATCGCTCGGCCTCACATTTTGAGGTTAACAAGCTGGAACATAACTGATTTTGCTGTCGCTGTCAGTGCCTAACTGGCCCTAGCACCGCTAAGGCCGCAGCTAGAACCGGCGCAGATATTGGACCGTGCCATAGGCCGACGGAATGTCACCGCGGGCCCGCATGTGCCCGCCGGAAATCGTGAACTCATCGCCCAGGCTTTCATAGCGCAAGAAACCTCCAGCCCGCTGCAGCGCGGCTTCGGTATGGCCGATCAAACTTGCCTCCGGTCCAGCGGACCACGACGGGTCGAAGCGCCAACCCACTCTCAGTTGCGCAGCATAAGTCCGGTGCACCTGCGCCGCCGAAACATCGAGTGACGTCCACAACTTCGGCGACCAATTGTGCCACACTTCCAGCGCGGCTTTGGCCCCCTTGGCCGCACCCTGCACACCCGTGGCCGTATCGTAAGGGGCGATGCGGTGGTTCGTCCAAGTCATGCCGCCGAACAGCTTGACCGTCGTCGCACCCTGCGAGATCTGCCAACCGGCCAAGGCCTCCATGAAGGTGGCGCGGCCGGTAAATGCCACCCATTGCGAGTCGTCAAGTTCGCTGTCGTAGCGCCGGCCACCATATTTGTAAAAACTCTCCCCGCCTAAGATCCGCACCCGCGGCCCATCCTGGCGGAGGTTACCGAACGGCGACCACGTCACGCCTGCATAAAGTGAAGCCACACGCCGGTAGCCATCAAGCCCGGCCCAGCTCTCAGCCGATGGCTCGATATCGATGGTCGTTTTGCGGTGCCAGGAACCGAGCCCGGTTGGAAGCGCCGCCTCCGCTTCGGAGCCCGCATCGCCGCCCCACCCACTGAAAAAGCGCAGAATACCCGGCATTGCCATTTGGCTTTCGCTAGGCACGTCCGGTGGTTGGCCGCTGACGCTTTGCGCACGCGCCAAGTCCCGCTGGCCAGGGACCAACGAGAAGCCTATAGCGCAGACCGCGACACACACGATCCCGCTCAGCGATTGTCCGACGGCCCCGCTCGCCATCGTCACCCCCGCACCAACGCAACGCAACATCAGGATTGGGCGCACACTGCCGTTCACCTGCTACACGCAGAAATTGCGCACGACATGGTAGCAATGGTCAACGCAACAACCAGTAAAAATGTAACTTACGCGTGTGCAACGGCACTATTCGCGTGTTAAAGTTGGTTGCAGCCCAGCGGCGCAGGCGGTCCGCTTGAGAGCACACGCGTGGCTCTTGCTGGCGCACACCCCCAACGCCTCATGCTCGGCCGACGCTCGCGTTGCGCCCCAACCGGTGCCAAAGCCGCGCTCCCGGCCGATAGCCAACGACACGCAGCCATTCTGCACCCAGACCGGCGATGTACAGTCCGGCGCTGCAGCACGGCAGAACGCCAGTGCCGCCAGGTCCCGTCGCGGTATAAGCAAAGCTGTCAGCGCCGCTGTATCCTGCGTTGGGAATATACGTCACCACAGACCCGCTCGCCGTTGCGGTTCCGCGCCCCGGCCCGCTCGTAATCGCCATCGACGTCGCAACCCCGGTGATTTTCGACGTGAGAGCGAGCGCAGTGCCGCTGCTGTTGTAGGGCACCGCCATCGTTGCGTTGGTAGCAGTCGGTGGTGGCGGATTGCCGACCGTCACGCTCACCGTCGCAGCGCTCGACGTGCCATTGGTATGCGTCGCCGTGAACGTGAAGCTGTCAGGGCCATAAAAGCGCGGCGTCGGCACCGACGTGAACACACTGCCGCTCACCGTGACCGAGCCGTGGCGTGGCGCCATTCCGACGCCCATCGACGTCCACACGCCCGTGACGTTTGACCCCAGATCAATCGTCGTGCCGGCGCTGTTGTAAGGCGCGATGAGCGCGGCCCCCGTGATCATCGGTGTTCCCTGATAGTGCGCCGTCAGCGTGTTCGAAAGGCTGTCCGAAATGCCACCAGCACAAGCACCGCCGGTCGCGCAGATATCCCACTGCGTCGCCACGGTAAATTTGTTGGCCGCGACATCTGCCCTTCGTGTCGCGTAGGTCACTGTGCACGTCGTCGACGATCCGGCCGCAATCAGCACTGGATTGGCGCAACTGGGGCCGCTGACCGAGGCCGGCAGCGTTGCCGTCCACAACCTGGCCAAAACGCATACAAGACCCCAACGCACACATACCAATGCACGGCCCCCACGCCCTCCGTGGAACCGAGGCGCGCCGGCACCAGCAACCAAAGGAATACCCAGTGGTCCCCGGCGCCGGGTGAACGCTCGTGCACTGAACATCTGTCTAAATTGTTAAACTTTGACCAGAATTGTCCCCGCTCCGTCAATGAAACGTAAAGTCATGGGCGTTGAAGTGATGTGATGCCCCCAGTGATGCCCCCAGTGATGCCAGGCACCCGCGTTCCGGCAAATTTTCTCTCCAAGTCGACTTTCACCTTGCGCCAGCCACATCTGTCAGGCCAACTTCCCAAAACCGCTGCCGTTGTTGTGCAACGAGCCAAATGCGGACGGGGAGGGACATGGCTGCGACGGGTCAAGAGATCGGCGTTCAAACCGCCGCGCGGGATGCCTGGGCATCAGCGGCACCAGGGTCGTCACCACAAGCGCCGCTGCTGCAGGTCCGCGACGTCACCGTTCGCTTTGGTGGCATCGTCGCCCTCAATGGCGTCTCATTCGACATCACCAGCGGCGAGATCGTCGGGCTGATCGGCCCCAACGGCGCCGGCAAAACCACACTCTTCAACTGTCTGTCCCGGCTCTATCAGCCGACCGAGGGCGACATCCTGTTTCAAGGCAAGTCGATCCTGATAGCACCCGCCTACGCCATCGCCGGCCTCGGCATGGGCCGCACCTTCCAGAACGTCGCGCTGTTCGACCGCATGAGCGTGCTCGACAACGTCAAAGTTGGCTGTATGAGCGCCAGCCGCGCCGGCTTCGTGCGCAGTGCCTTCCGGCTCGGAACTGCCACCGAAGAAGCGCGCATCACAGCTCGGGCCCATGAACTGATCGCCTTCATGGACCTCGCTCCCTACACGCAGATGCCGGCCGGCCCGTTGCCATTTCCAATCCGCAAGCGCGTCGAGCTTGCCCGCGCTCTCGCGTCCGGCCCGAAGCTGCTGCTGCTTGACGAACCGGCGGCCGGCCTCAATCACGCTGAGGTGGAAACTCTCAAAGCGCAAATCCGCCGCGTCCGCGATCTCCAGCACGTCACCGTGCTGCTGGTCGAACATCACATGAGCCTGGTCATGTCGGTGTCCGACACTGTGGTCGCCATCGACTTCGGCAAGAAGCTGGCGGAGGGCACACCTGCCGAGGTGCAGCGCAACCCGGATGTCGTTCGCGCCTATCTCGGCACGGAGGCGCACTGATGTCGGCATCCCTTGAAGTCGAAGGGCTCAAGGCCTTCTACGGGCCATCCGAAGCCCTGCATGGCATCAGCTTCAAGCTGGCCGCGGGCGGCATCACCACAATTCTGGGTGCCAACGGCGCCGGCAAAACAACCACCTTGCGCGCCGTCGTTGGCATGGTCCGGCGCGAAGGCCGCGTGCTGCTCGACGGCAAGCCGATCGACCGGTTGGCCACCGAAGATATTGCCCGCCTGGGCGTTGCGCACGTTCCCGAAGGCCGCGGCACGTTCACCGGGCTCACCGTCGACGAAAACCTGCGCGTCGCCGCCCACACCCGGCGCGACAAGGCCGCCGTCCGCGAAGACTTGGAGCGGGTCTTCACTTACTTTCCGCGCCTCAAGGAACGTTTGGCCCAACAGGCCGGCACGCTCTCCGGCGGCGAACAGCAAATGCTGGCCATCGCCCGCGCACTGATGCTGCGGCCACGGCTGATGCTGCTGGACGAACCATCGTTCGGTCTCGCGCCGTTGATCGTGCAAGAAATCTTCCGCATCATGGGACGCATCAATGCGGAGGCTGGCGTGTCCATCCTGTTGGTGGAACAGAACGCTGCCTTGGCGCTCAATCTCGCGACAGAGGCCTACGTGCTTGAAACCGGCAACGTGGTCATGAGCGGTCCAGCCATCGACATCAAAAACGATGCCGGTATCCGCAAATCCTATCTCGGCTCTTGAGGGCGCGCATGGAACAGTTCCTCCAACAGTTCGCATCCGGGATCGCCAGTGGTGCGATTTATGCCTGCGTGGCCCTGGCGCTGGTGATGATCTTCACTGCAACCGACCATCTCAATTTCGCCCAAGGCGAGATGGCGATGTTCTCGACCTATCTTTGCTGGCAGCTGATTTAATTCGGCTTCGGCTTCTGGACCGCGCTCGCGATCACGGTGGCGCTGTCGTTTGTCATCGGCGTGCTGATCGAACGGTTCATTCTGCGGCCGCTCGCGGGCGCTTCGGTCCTCTCGTCCGTCGTCGTCTTCATTGGCCTGCTCGCGATCTTCCACTCGCTGGCCGGCGCCATCTGGAGCCACACGATCAAGACCTTTCCATCGCCATTCCCCGCCACCGCCATCGGCGGCTCAGGGCTCATCGGCCCCCATCAGATCGGCATGGTCGGGGTGACGCTCGTCATGCTGACGGCCCTGTTCTGCTTTTTCCGGTTCACGTCCCTCGGCCTCGCCATGCGGGCCGCCGCACAGAACCCAGTGTCGGCCCGTCTCGTCGGCGTGCGCGTCGATTGGATGCTCGCGCTCGGCTGGGGCTTGGCCGCCGCCATCGGTGCCGTTGCCGGTGCCATGGTCGCGCCGGTGGTCTACCTGGAGCCCAACATGATGGCGTCGATCCTGCTCTATGGCTTTGCTGGCGCGCTCGTCGGCGGCATCTCTAGCCCCGGCGGCGCTGTGTTCGGCGGCTTTCTCGTCGGCGTGCTTGAGAACCTGGTCGCCTACTTCGGCAATCTGACGGAGAAGACGTTTGGCTGGTACATCGTCGGCAATGGCGAGAAGCTCAGCGTCGCGCTCATTATCGTTATCACGATCCTCACCCTGAAGCCAGCCGGCCTGTTCGGCCGTGTCATCACGAAGCGGGTTTGAGCGCGATGGCGAACAGCGACATCCTCAACGCCGATGCAGCGGCACACGCCACACCGGTCACCGCCCCCGCTGCCGCTCCGCAGAGCCGCGGCTGGCTGTGGTCGACCCTGCTCGTCCTCGCCGCTGCATCGCTCGTCTTCCTCGGCGGCAAAGGCGGCCTCATCTCGAACTTCACATTCCTCCAGCTTTCGTTGGTGCTGGTTTACGCCATCGCCGTGCTGGGCTTGAACCTGCTGACCGGGTTCAACGGCCAGATCAGCCTTGGCCACGGCGCGTTTTTTGCCATCGGCGCGTATACGGCGGCCATCCTCATCGACCGCTACGACATGAACTATTTGCTGACGTTGCCGCTGGCAGCGCTGGCCTGCTTCATCGCCGGCTATCTGTTCGGGCTGCCGGCACTCAGACTTGAAGGCCACTATCTCGCTCTCGCCACCTTCGCG
Source organism: uncultured Alphaproteobacteria bacterium (assembly GCA_963847145.1). GTDB lineage: Bacteria > Pseudomonadota > Alphaproteobacteria > Rhizobiales > Hyphomicrobiaceae > JABFRJ01. The sequence continues at coordinate 900,325 of CAWJYN010000003.1, read as the reverse complement.
CTGGCGACGGCGGTGCCGCAAATCCTGAAGTACCGCCACATCGAAGGGCTGACCGGCGGCGTGCAGGGTATCAACCTGATCAAGCCGGACCCACCCTTCAAGCTGCCAATCTCGGCTGATCAGTGGATGTATCTGATTGTGCTCGCAACCGCCGCGCTGATGTTCTGGCTTGCCCGCAACCTGCTGCAGAGCCGTCCCGGCCGCGCGCTGATGGCCGTGCGCGATCAGCCTCTGGCCGCCACCGCCATGGGCATCGATATTGCCCGTACCAAGGCCATGACGTTCGGCATCAGCGCACTCTATGTGGGCGTTGCCGGCGCTCTGCACGCGATCATCTTCGAGTTCGTGTCGCCCGACAGCTTCCGCTTCGATCTCTCGGTGGCGTTCCTGGTCGGCGCCGTCATTGGCGGCATCGCATCCTTGCCGGGCGCGCTGATCGGCGGCATCTTCGTGCAGGTCATCGACAAGTATGCGGACGCGGCCACTAAGAAGCTGACCGAACTTGTCCACCTGCCGCTCGAACTTGAACCGTGGACCATCTATGGCATTCTGCTCATCGCGCTCATGTATCTGATGCCCGGCGGCATCGCGGGCGGCCTCGCCCAGCTTGCCGCACGTTGGAAACGTCAGCGCACCGGCTAGCCACTTAACACTTGAGGAGACAGTTTATGTCCGCTCCCTACACACTGCACGGCATCTGGCTTTCCGGCCCGACCTATAAAGTCGGCCTGATGCTCGTCGATGGCCGGTCAGAAATTCGACTACGAGATGATCAACCTGCGTGAAGGCGCCGGCCAGAAGCCGGAGTACAAGGCGAAAAGCCGCTGGGGCCAGGTGCCCTGCTTGACCGTCAACGCCAGCGGCAAGCATCTGACGCAATCGGCCGCCATCCTCGGCTACCTGGCCCTGGCCACCGGCAAGCTCGCCGGGTCTAACGATGACGAGAAGCAGCAGATCCGTGAGTGGTTGCTGTGGAGCGCCGATCGCCTCGCACCGCCGGTGTACCGTAGCCGCGCCAATGCACTCGGCTTCCGCAAGTTCGATCCAGCCACCATCGAAATGTACGCCACCGATGGCAAGGCCGCGCTGAAAGCGCTCGACGATCAGCTTGCCACGCACAGCTGGGTCGTTGGCAGTGCCGCCCCGTCGATCGCCGACATCGACGCCTATGGCGTCGTCGCCTACGCCCCCGACGGCGGCTTCACACTCGCTGACTACCCGCACATCCAGGCCTGGATGAAGCGGTTCGAGGCGCTTCCCGGTTACGGCAAAGCGGATGCCGTAGTACCCAAGGAAAGCCGCAAGGCTTAAACAATCCCAGTCTGAACATCCAAGGAGACCCGACCCCATGACCATTCATCGCCGCACGTTGCTCGGCATCAGCGCCGGTGCGCTGTCTCTGAGCCTCGGACTCTCATCCGCTTTCGCCCAGAAGAAATACGACGAGGGCGCCAGCGACACCGAAATCAAGATCGGCCAGACGATGCCCTACTCGGGCAACGCGTCGGCCTATGGCGTGATTGGCAAAACCTCTGAAGCCGTCTTTAAGATGATCAACGATCAAGGCGGCATCAACGGCCGCAAGATCAACTTCATCTCGCTCGATGACGGCTACTCACCGCCCAAAGTGGTGGAGATGACGCGCAAACTCGTCGAAGAAGACAAGGTTCTCTTCACGTTCAATCAGCTCGGCACGCCTACCAACTCGGCCATCCACAAATACATGAACACCAAAAAGGTCCCGCACCTGTTCGTCGCGACCGGGGCATCCAAGTGGGGCAACCCCAAAGAGTTCCCGTGGACCATGGGCTGGCAGCCTGACTATGTCACCGAAGGTGCCATCTACGCCAAGCACATCCTGGCCACGGTGAAAGACGCTAAGATCGGCGTCCTCATGCAGAACGACGACTACGGCAAGGACTACTTCAACGGCTTCAAGGCTGGCCTCGGCAAGGACAACGAGAAGCTGATCGTGCAGCTTTCGACCTACGAAGTCACCGACCCCACCGTCGACAGCCAGATGATCCAGCTGAAGAACTCCGGCGCCAACGTCTTCTTCAACATTACCACGCCGAAGTTTGCAGCCCAGGCGATCAAGAAGGCCGCCGAAATCGGCTGGAAGCCGGTCCACTATCTCAACAACGTATCGTCCTCGTTTGCGACCGTGTTCAAGCCAGCCGGCATCGCCGCCTCGCAAGACATCATCCTGGCGCTCTATCGCAAAGACGCGACCGATCCGCAGTGGGCCAACAGCGACGACGTGAAAGCCTTCAAGGCGTTCATGGAAAAGTACATGCCGAACGCCAACCTGAAGGACGACGGCCACAACTACGGATACTCGGTGGCCCACACACTCATCCAGGTTCTCAAGCAGTGCGGCGATGACCTCACGCGCGAGAACATCATGAAGCAGGCGGCCAGCCTCAAAGACTTTACGCCGCCGCTGCTGCTGCCAGGCATCAAGATCAACACCAGCGCCACCAAGTTCTATCCCATCACGTCGGTGCGCCTCGCACGCATCAAGGGCGAGAGCATGGAGCTCTTCGGCGACATCTTGTCGGGTGCTGTCAGCAACTGATCGTTCCGCTGTAAAACCGGAACTCTCCAACACTCACCACCGCACCCGCGCAGCTCAGTTGAGCAGCGCGGGTGCCCAAAAGACCGCCCAATGCGGCAAGAGGAAACGTAAACCCGGACCCGAAGGAGACGCATCCGATGCCCCTGTCGAGACCCTCACGACGTCACGCCGTTGCAGCACTTCTTGGCGCAAGCCTCATTGCCAGCCCCGCCTTCGCTCAGAAGAAATACGATGAGGGTGCCACCGACACCGAGATCAAAATCGGCCAGACGATGCCCTACTCGGGCAACCTATCGGCCTATGGCACCATCGGCCGCACGGAAGCCGCCATCTTCCAGATGATCAACGAGAAGGGCGGAATTAACGGACGTAAGATCACCTTCATCTCCTACGACGACGGCTATTCGCCGCCGAAGGCCGTTGAGATGACGCGCAAGCTCGTTGAAGAAGACAAAGTGCTGCTGACGTTCCACCAGCTCGGCACGCCGACGAACTCCGCCATCCACAAGTACATGAACACCAAAAAGGTGCCGCACCTGTTCCTCGCCACGGGCGCGTCGAAGTGGGGCAATCCGAAAGACTTCCCCTGGACGATGGGCTGGCAGCCTGACTACGCGACCGAGGGCGCCATCTACGCCAAGCATATTCTGGCGACCGTGAAAGATGCCAAGATCGGCGTCCTCATGCAGAACGACGACTACGGCAAAGACTACTTCAACGGCTTCAAAGCCGGCCTCGGCAAAGACAACGAGAAGCTCATCGTCCAGTTCTCGACCTATGAGCCCGCCGACCCGACGGTCGAAAGCCAGATGATCCAGCTGAAGAACTCCGGCGCCAACGTGTTCTTCAACATCGCAACGCCGAAGTTTGCGGCCCAAGCTATCAAGAAGGCCGCCGAGATCGGTTGGAAGCCGGCCCATTACATCAACAACGTGGCGGCGTCGGTAGGCTCGGTCATGAAGCCCGCCGGTGTGGAGAACGCAAAAGGCATCATTACCGCGTCCTACCTCAAGGACCCAACCGATCCGCAGTGGGCCAGTTCGCCCGACTTCATCGAGTGGAAAGCGTTCATGACGAAGTACGCGCCGAATGCCGACCTGGCCGACAGCAGCAACGTCACCGCTTGGGCTACCGCAAACACATTGATCCATGTGCTCAAGCAATGTGGCGATGACCTGACGCGCGACAACGTCATGAAGCAAGCCGCGAGCCTGAAAGGCTATGAGGCGCCCATGCTGGTGCCCGGCATCAAACTCAGAACCAGTGCAACGGATTTCTATCCAATCCAGGCAGTCCAGCTCGCGCGCTTTGATGGCGAGGCGTTCAAACGCTTCGGCGAGGTCCTCTCGAGCGAAAGCGAGTAAACGGTGGGGTTCGCGTAGGGTTAGGCGCCCTTCGCGCCGTAACCCAACCGCTCCGGGCGAGATGCTGACACGTGTCGCTGCATTGCTCTACAGTCTGTGTGGAAGCCGCGGGAAAGTGTGTTGGGTTACGCCGCCGAAGAGCGGCTGACCCAACCTACATGTGCGCCGCAAGCAATGCCTTCGTCGCCGCCGTCACATCCGGTTGCCGCATCAGGCTCTCGCCGACCAGGAAAGCCTCAACACCCACGGCCTTGAGCCGCGCCAAATCAACGGGACCGAATATCCCGCTCTCACCCACAACAATGCGATTTTTGGGTACGTGCGGCGCCAGCCGTTCTGTTGTCTCCAGCGAAACTTCAAACGTCTTGAGATTACGGTTGTTGATGCCGATCATCCGGCAATCCAGTTTCAGCGCGCGTTCCAGCTCTGGCGCATCGTGCACTTCCGCAATGGCATCCATGCCCCAGGTCTTGGCAGCCTCAGCGAGTGCGCGCGCCGTGGCATCGTCCACTTCGGCAAGAATAATCAAGATGCAGTCAGCACCCCACGCCCGCGCCTCGATCACCTGATAAGGATCGATCATAAAGTCCTTGCGCAGCACAGGCAGCGTGCAGGCCGCGCGTGCCGCCATGAGATAGTCCGGCGAACCCTGAAAATAATCACGATCCGTCAGCACCGAGAGACACACCGCGCCACCCGCAGCATACGCACGCGCTAGCGCCGGCGGATCGAAGTCAGCGCGGATTAAACCTTTTGAGGGCGATGCCTTCTTGATTTCGGCGATGAGTGCCGGCCTGCCATTGATGAGGTTCATGGCAATCGCACCCCCGAACGGCCGGGCAGCCGGCGCGGCCTTGGCACGGCGCACGAGCTCCGCTTCAGGCACCGCCTTGCGGGCGGCGGCGACTTCGACGCGCTTGGTGGCAGTGATCTTTTCGAGAATGTCGGCCATGGACGGCTTTCAGCGGGTCAATCGACGTAATGAACTTTGTCGGACGCAAGCAATGCCTTGATAGGATCTAGGCAAACAAGGCCGGCCTTGATCTTGGCTTGGATGTCGCCTTCCAGGCGGCGGATCTCGTCGAGCTGTCCCACGACCGTCTCAAGCGATGCCTGCGGGATGACCACCGCACCGTCGCGATCACCAACGATGACGTCGCCCGGCGCAATCGCCACGCCCCCCGCGACAATCGGCAACCCCACTTTACCAGGGCCGCTTTTCACGCAGCTGTTCGGGGTGACGCCACGCGCGTGCACTGGCAAGCCCACACCGATGATGCCATCGAGATCGCGCACCATGCCGTCGACGACGATGGCACGGACACCAGCATTTTTCGCCATCATCGCCACGTTGTCGCCGACGCACGCAGACCGCATGAACGCCTCGGCCGCGACCACGATCACATCGCCGGGCTTCACGAAGGCCAACGCCGCGAGGATCGCGAGGTTATCGTCTGGATACGTTTCGACCGGGAACGCAATGCCCGCAAACTGCGCCTGCGCGGGATCGACGGGCTTGATACTGTGATCCAGGCCGCCACGCCCAAACATGGCGTCGATCACGTGGCCGGTCTGGGCGCCGATGAGTTTATTGATCGTTGCAAGATCGGGCCGCGGGAACGTGCGGCGCACCGTCAGCAGCGGCGGGTCTTTGAGCATGCGAAGCCTCCCGCGACATTGCCTAGGTCAGACCATGGGTCTGCCCCCGATCACACATCCTCAGTCCTTTGCGCGCTCGACGTAAGAGCCATCAGCCGTCATCACGATCACGCGGATGCCGCTTTCGACATGCGGCGGCACCATGATCTTGGCGCCGTTCGAAAGCTTGGCAGTCTTGTACGACGACGAGGCGGTCTGCCCCTTCACGACCGGCTCAGCTTCCACGATCTGCAAGGTCACCTTGGCCGGCAGCTCAATCGAAACTGGGTTGCCTTCAAAGGCACAAACCGAGCACTTCATCCCCTCTTGCAGCCAGATGGCACTGTCGCCAACCAAGTCTTTGGAGACGGAAATCTGCTCGAACGTCACCGGCTCCATGAAGTTGTAGCCCATGTCGTCTTCGTAGAGATACTCGTAGGTCTTCTCATCCAGGAACGCGCGCTCGACGTTTTCCGTCGTGCGGTAGCTCTTGACGATCTTCACGCCATCCACGATGCGGCGCATGTCGATGTGGGTGGTCGGCGTGCCCTTGCCGGGCCGCACGCTCTCGGCCTTCATGACGGTGCACAGCGTGCCGTCGATATCGAGCACGTTGCCCTTGCGCACTTCGCTGGCGATCACCTTGACCACGGTCGTTCTCCGTCACATTTCTTTGACAATTCAACGGCATGGCGCCGCCCGCCCGCGGACGGCATCATCGATGCGTAAGACCTTGTGGCAGAGTTGGCCGTGTCATAGCCGGTTCAAGCGGCCGCGCCAAGGGCAGTTGGTGCGCCAAGCAGTTGTCAGCGCTGAGAGACGCCCCCTATACCTTGCAGGCAACAAAAACAGGTCCACCTCATGCTCCCGACCAACACCCGTATCAACGGCGACCGCCTCTTGTCCCGCCTCGCAGCCCTCGCTCGCATTGGCGATACCGGCGATGGCGGGGCGCGGCGGATGGCACTGTCAGACGAAGACAAGTTGGGCCGCGATCAATTGGTGGCGTGGCTGAAAGAGATCGGCCTCGCCGTCCACGTCGACAAGATCGGCAATATCGTCGGCGTGCTGGCGGGGGCGACGGATGCTGCGCCGATCCTGATGGGCAGTCATATCGATACGGTCGGCTCGGGCGGCAAATACGATGGTGCGCTCGGCGTGCTCGGCGCGCTGGAAGTCATCGAGACCATCAAGGAGAGCGGGGTGCGGCCACCGCGCGGGCTCGCCGTGATTGCTTTCACAAATGAGGAAGGCGCGCGTTTTCAGCCGGACATCCTGGGCTCGTGTGTTTGGACCGGCGACATGACGCTCGCCGAAACCTATCCGATCCAGGATGCGGACGGTAAATCGGTCGGCGATGAGTTGCGGCGCATCGGTTACCTTGGCAGCGCCGAGCCGGGCTTCATCAAGCCACACGCCTATCTCGAGCTGCACATCGAGCAAGGGCCGATCCTTGACGCCGAAGGCGGCGGCATCGGCGCGGTCACCGGCGTGCAAGCCATCTCCTGGGCCGAATATGTATTCACCGGCGAGCCCAACCACGCCGGCACCACACCGATGAAGTATCGCCGCAACGCTGGTCTCGCTGCGGCGCGGCTGACGGTGTTTGTTGACGAGCTGACACGTGCCATCCCCGACACCGTCGCCAACGTCGGCCGCGTCGTTTTCGAGCCGGGCAATGTCAACGTCGTCCCCGGCCGCGTGACGATGACCATGGATTTGCGCAACCCCGATGATGCGAAATTGGCCGAGGCCGAGCGGCGCGTGGCAGCGTTCGTACCCGAACTCGCCTGTGACCTCAGCGTGACCATCGCGCGGCGCGAACTTGCGAACTTTCCGGCGCAACCGTTCAACGAAACGTTGATTGCGTCTGTCGAACGCGCCGCCAAGAGCTTGGGGTATCCCGTGCGCCGCATGGTGTCTGGTGCCGGTCACGACGCGCAGATGATGGCCACAGTCGTACCGACGGCAATGATCTTTGTGCCGTCGGTGAAGGGCATTTCTCACAATCCGGCAGAGCATACCAACCCAGAAGACATCGTCGCCGGCGGCAATGTTTTGCTCGCGGCGGCGCTGGAACTTGCCTACGGCGTCGAGAGTGCGGCATGAGCGGGCTGGCGGAGTTTTTGATCAACCCTGGGCTCGACCGCACACAGGCGTACGGACCGCAATTGCAGGCGATCCAGAGCCTTGCCGGCGGGCGCGCAGCGATGCGTGCAATTTCAGCCTGGCCCGGCTACGCGCCGACGCCGCTGGTTGCGCTGCCATCGCTTGCCGCAACGATCGGGTTGGCGTCGCTCCACATCAAGCATGAAGGTCACCGCTTCGAACTGCAAAGCTTCAAGGCTTTGGGCGGCGCATATGTCGTCGAACTCTGGGCGGCTGCGAGCGCCGATCCTGCGCAGACCACGTTCACCTGCGCCACCGATGGCAATCACGGCCGCTCCGTTGCCTGGGGCGCGCGCCGAGTTGGCGCGAAGTGCGTCATCTACGTGCACGAAACGGTCAGCGCCGGGCGCGCTGCAGCAATCGCTTCGTTCGGCGCGGAAGTCCGCCGCGAGGGCCGCACGTATGATGACGCGGTGCGAGCGGCCGACGAGGCGGCGCGCGTCAACGGATGGCTGCTGGTCTCCGATACGTCCTATCCTGGGTATGATCAGATCCCGCGCGACGTGATGCAGGGGTATTCAGTTCTACCGATGGAGATCGAAGACCAGGGTTTGGCGCCGACGCATGTCTTCGTGCCCGGCGGCGTTGGTGGATTGGCCGCGAGCGTGTTGGCGCATGCGTGGGAACAGCGCGGGGCCGCGCGGGCCAAGCTGATTGTGGTGGAGCCAGAACGCGCGGCGTGTCTGCTGGCCAGCGCCCGCACCGGCCGTGCCACCACAATTGGCGGCGACCTCGAAACGATTATGGCCGGGCTGTCTTGTGGTGAGCCATCGCACCTGGCGTGGGACATTCTGGGGCCGGGCGCCGATGCCTTTGCCGCCATCACCGACGATGCAGCGGCCAACGCGATGCGAAAGCTAGCCACGCTCGGTCTGGCAGTCGGCGAGTCAGGCGCGGCGGGCCTTGCGGGTTTGCTTGCCCTTGATGCCCATGCGCGCGCCGCACTCGGCATAGACGCCACCTCGCGCGTCCTCATCTACGGCACCGAAGGCGCGACCGATCCAGACGTTTATCGGCAGCTTGTCGGGCGCGATGCCAACGATGTTGAGCGTTTCTAGTCCTTCTCGCCGCCGCGCTTCAGGGCGAACGACAGTGGCAGCTCGGTTGTATACTTGATCTGCTCCATGGCGAACGCCGACGAGACTTTGGAAATCTCAATCCGGCCGATGAGCTTTTTGTAGAAGGCGTCATAGGCCGCGATGTCTGGCACGACGACGCGCATCAGATAGTCGACTTCGCCGCTCATGCGGTAGAACTCGACGACCTCGGGGAAATCCTGCACGGCGGCGTGAAATTTCTCGAGCCAGGCCGTGCTGTGATGATCCGTTTTGATGGAAACGAAAACGGTTACGGCGGTGTTGATCTTGACGGGATCAAGGATCGCCACGCGCCGGCGCACAACTCCGGTTTCGTCAAGCTTCTGGATGCGGCGCCAGCAGGGCGTGGTTGAAAGCCCAACTTCCTTGCCGATCTCGGCGACCGGCTTGGTCGAATCAGTTTGGAGTTGGCGCAGAATCTTGATGTCCATCTCGTCGAGGGCCATGCGGGTCTCCGGTGGGGCAGAGCGAAATCAATTTTTCCTTCCAGCCCATAATTGGTATTGTTTGCCTTGAATGGCAATTGTAAACCCGATGCGCGGTAACAATTTTTCACGTTGAGGCTTTGCGCTCATGGTTCGTGTCATCCAACTGACGCCCGGCTTCGCCGTTGCCGGGCAACTGGCGGAAGCTGACTTTGCAGAGCTAGCGGCGCTGGGCTTCCGGTCGATCCTGGCCAACCGGCCCGACGGCGAGGATCCAGCGCAGGTCTCCGCCAGCCGGTCACGCGAACTTGCCGAGATGGCCGGAATGGCCTTCCAGTTTTTGCCTCTACACATGGTCGATGTGCTGGAGCCCGGAACCGCCGATGCAACGCGCGCTGCCTTGAACGCCATGCCGGGTCCAATCCTGGCGTTTTGCCGGTCAGGAACGCGTTCGGCGATCGCCTGGGCAGCAGCGGCGTCGCAGGTGGCGCCTGTCGAGACCGTGATAGCGACGCTGGAAAGCGCCGATTTTGTGATTCCCGGCATCGCTGATGAGTTGCGCGCGCGGGCGGCCAAGCGGCGGTAAAGTCATAAGCGCTCCCGCACCTGGACACGGAGTTCGGGCAGCAATTCCGTGTCAAACCAGGGATGCGCCTTCAGCCAGGCGGTGTTGCGCCAGGACGGATGCGGCATTGGAAATACATGCGCCTGCGCGTGCGTCCGTGTCCGCGATGGCTGCGCGAACACGCGCCAGTCAGCCACCGTCTCCGTCAACGTTGGCCGCATCTGGAGCGGCACGTGCCAGCGTAACGCCGACAAACCGACGAGCAAAAACAACTCGAGCTGCGGCATCAGCGCGAACAGCTGCGCATGCCATGCGTCCGCACATTCCCGCCGCGGTGGCCGGTCACCGCCTTTGGCATCGAGCCCCGGAAAGCAAAACCCCATGGGCACGATCGCGATGCGCGCAGTGTCGTAAAACTCCTCCCCAGTCACACCCATCCAGGCCCGCAGCCGGTCACCCGATGGATCGGTAAAGGGCGTGCCCGATGCATGGACGCGGGTGCCGGGCGCCTGTCCGCAGATCACGATCCGTGCGGTCGAGCTGGCCCTCAACACCGGGCGTGGCGCATGCGGCAAAGGCCGGCCACGTGGATTTTCGATGCAGATGCAGCAGGCTCGGATGCCGGCCAGCGTATGCTGGAGGTTTGGCGATAGTATCGTCTCAGAACGCATAAACCGCGCCGTCGTCGGCAAACGTGACGCGTGGATCATCGGCATCGGCGCGGTGCCGCAACATGTCGTTTGACATATGCGTCAGCACGAAACGTCGCGCACCCAGGCGATCCAGATTCTGCTTAATCTGCGCCCAGCTCAGATGCATGAAGGGTGCGCCAGAAAACATGTAGCACTCGATGAGATACAGATCCGCCTGCCGCCCAATATCGACAAGCGCTTCGGTCCACTGGCTATCGCCCGAATACGCGAAGACCTTGCCGCTCCGCTCAAAGCGCAATCCATAACTCGGCGCACCAGACGGATGATCAACCTCCATCGCCGTGGTCCGCACGCCGCCGATATCAATAGGTTTTGCAGCCTCGAACACATGATAGCGGACCGCCAGGCCCGTAAGCTTGGCGGCCATTCCCGGATAGAAAGCCTCCAAGGCGACGGTCACCCGCGCTTCGAGCCCGGGCGGCCCGTAGATATCGAGCGGCGACGTGCGGCGCGTCACCAGCGCGGCGTGCATCAAGCACCAGATCAGTCCACCGAAATGATCGCCATGCAGATGGCTGATCACGATGTGCGGAATGCGATCGAGCGCAAGCCCAAGCCGTTCGAGCCCGACCAGCGTCGTTGCACCACAATCCACCAGAATGGGTTCCGCGCCGGCCTCCAGCAAGAATGCCGCTTGCAAGCGGCCACCAGAACAGAAGGCATCGCCAGAGCCAATAATCGTAAGTTTCAAGACAGGCTCCCGCAGTTGATCGCGCACATGCTCACATTACGCCTGTGCGCTCGGACGGCCGCTGACCTCGGCATACCAGCGATCGAGGTTCTTCAGGCCTTCCGGCCGCGGCAACCGCGCCGGACGCATGAAATCGATGGCACACAACGCCGTTATGTCTGCGACGGAGAAACTATCGCCACCGACAAAGCGGCGGCCAGAGAGTTCGTCATCGAGCGCATGCAGCATCGCTGTGGCTTTCGGCTTACAGGCCTCGGCAAACTCCTTGATCTGCGGCTGCTCAAGATGCGCCATCGCTGGATGACTGTGGCGGAACGCACCAGCGACGTGAAACATCAAGCCCAATTCCATGTGGCGGTTCCACATCTCGATGGTGGCCTTCTCGCGGGGGCTCGTGCCCATCAACGCTGGCAGTGGATTGAGTTCCTCGAAGTAGCGGCAGATTGCCATCGTCTCCGAAATGGCAGTGCCGTCGTCCAGCACCAGCACCGGCACGCGCTGGAAGCGGTTCAATTTTGTGAACTCCGGCGTCCGCAACTCGCCCTTCATCAGATCGATTTCTTGATAGGCAACCGTCACACCTTTCTCGGCCAGGAAGATCCGCACGCGTCTTGGATTGGGGGCGGTGCGGGTCTGGTAAATTTTCATCGAAACAGCTCCGGAGCGCGCGCCGAAACGCAGGCGCAAAAACGTATTGTGAGACCTAGCGAACGGTTTGCCGTTGCGCAAGCAACAGCCAGCGCTTTGCTGCCGCAACCGATCACAAAGCTGGCAAATACAAAGCCGTCAATCACCAGGTTGGCAATCGTAAACAAGCGTTGAGGAATTTTCGGCACACTGCGCAACACATCGTCCGCCAGTGCGGACCTTCCGACGAGCAGGATCGCCCCGTGTTGGCCCAAACTGGCAACAGCCGCACAGCCCAGATGCTTGCGCCAAAGCCCGGCGCACAGGAGTTGGCTGCCAGCGGTACCGGCCGTCCGGCGGCCGTGCGCGTGATCAATCGGGGTACGACGGCGCGTGCGGCTGGCGAAGGGACGGCTGCCAAAACGCCAAAACTGCAGCCACAACCCGAAGTCCGCGACGCCCGCACCCGGCTGTCACAATCAGCGCACGACAAGCCTGATTTCGACGCGGAGATGATGCAGCTCTTTGTGCGCAACGAGATGCATGCGCTGCCCACCATTCCCCTTTTGGCCGTCATTTTTTCGCTCGCGTCTATGTTCTGGGCACCGATGCTGCAGGCCGCGCTGTGGCTGAGCGGTGTCATCATCGCCAAGCTGATCCTGATCCACGTCGGCAGGTGCTTTGAAGACGCAACGGCACCGCCGCGTCCCATGCAGTATTGGCGGCGGCGGTTCATTGGAGCGGAATTTTTATCCGGGCTGGCCTGGGCGGGCCTCGCGTTCGTGGGCGCCAGCGTCGTCGACGCCTCAAGCCAGGTGTTCATTCTGGTTTCGCTGGTCGTGCTGATCGCCGTCCGCATGACGTATGCGTCGTCGGTCATGCCGATCTTTTACGCCGGCACAATTCCGATGACGGTTGCTGTGATTGGCCGTTTGGTCCTGCAGAACCACCCGTTCTACTTCGCCATGGCAACGATGGCGGCAGGCCTGCACGTTTACTTTGTCATCATGGCGCAACGGCTCAATACCACCGCCCGTTCCATGCTGGAGTTCCGAGCTGAGAAAGACGCCCTGATTGCGGAACTTGAGGAGGAAAAGTCGATCTCGGACAACGCTCGCGCGCAAGCCGAGGCCGCCAACGTCGCCAAGTCCCGGTTTCTTGCAACCATGAGCCATGAACTCAGAACGCCGCTCAACGCCATCCTCGGCTTTTCCGAGGTCCTGCATACGGAACTGTTCGGGCCACTATCGAACGCGACCTACAAGGACTACGCCGGCAGCATCCACGATAGTGGCAGCCATCTGCTCAACCTGATCAATGAAATCTTGGATCTGTCGCGCATTGAGGCCGGCAAATACGAGCTTTCCGAAGAAGCCGTGTACCTTGATGCGATCATTGGCGACTGCTGGCGGCTCTTGAAGTTGCGCGCCGACGCAAAGGGCCAGACGGTTACCTTCGAGGTCGCACCAAACGCGCCAGCCGTATGGGCTGACGCACGCGCAACCCGGCAAATCTGCCTCAACCTGATGTCCAACGCGCTCAAGTTCACGCCGCGCGGCGGGCTGGTTGTCATATCGGTTGCCAGCAATGCCGGCGGTGGCCTCATCCTCGCCGTGAAAGACAACGGCCCTGGGATTCTGCCGTCTGAAATCCACAAAGTCATGCAGCCGTTCGGCCAAGGTTCGTTGGCGCAGCAAACCGCCGAGGGCGGCACCGGCCTCGGTTTGCCGATCGTCAAAGGGTTGATCGAGCTGCACGGCGGCAGTTTCGCCCTCACGTCCGAATTGCGCCGCGGCACCACCGCCGAGGTACGCTTTCCAGCGCAGCGCGTCATGGCGCCGGCGGCCCCAGCAACACCGCCCGAAGGTGGCAGCCGCCGCGAGCGGCGGCAGGCACGGAACCTGGCGTTAGCCGCAGAGCAAAGCATCGCCTGAGTAAGCCGGCCTCGCGTGCTACGACAAACCGCCCGTGTGCTGGCCCGTGTGCTGGCCTGTCGTGCTGGCCTTGCTTCGGCGGCAGGTTATCGCTTTGATGCCTTTGCCTCGTTTCCGCTGCAGTTGCGGCGGACAACGGGAACGCCCCGCGGGGGCCCATGCATTCTAGAGCATTCAAGAGCATTCGAGGGCGGGTAGATGGCGGCCGTAGTCACGATGGTGCTGCTGGGACTTGGGTGTCTCGCGCTGTTTTTGGCAACCGATGTTGGCGGTGGCGCGTTGGCAGTGCCAGACGCGCTGTATCTTGTCGCCGGCCTGCTGATCGCGGGATTGACGTTCTCCACTTTGGTGCAAGGCAGCGGACAAAGTATTTTCCGGGCTGTTCGCGATTTGTCTGTTTGGTCAGTGCTGATGGCAGCGCTGGTCACCGGCTACAGCTATCGCGAAGAATTGTTTGCGCTTGGCCTTCGCGTTGCCGCCGAAATCGCACCGCCCGGGTCCGTCATTCGCGCCGATACGCAGACTGAGGGTGAGAAAGCGGTCCGCATTCGCCGCCGCCCCGATGGCCATTTCATTGCGCGGACCGATCTGAACGGCCTGACCTTGGCGATGCTGGTGGATACGGGCGCCTCGACGGTGGTCCTCCGCCCGGCAGACGCCCAGAAAATCGGCATCGATATCGATAAGCTGCGCTACACCGTGCCGGTACAGACGGCGAACGGAACGACCTATGCAGCGGCCGTAAAGTTGAAGCGGGTCGCCGTCGGACCGATATTTTTCTCTGAGGTCGATGCCCTCGTCGCAAAGCCCGGTGCGCTGCGCGACAGCCTGCTCGGTATGAGTTTCTTAAACCGATTGCGGTCTTATGAATTCTCCGGGGATTTCCTGACGCTCAGAATCTGAGATCAAACCCTCGGCGCGTTTGTGCGTTTTGGGGTGCGTCATGGCGTTGTCGAGGAGTGGCCGGAAGCTGATGGCGGAAGCCGTTGGTTGTGTGGCAGCCCTGGTTTTGGGCGCTTACGTGCTGACCCACGGCAAGGAAACGCGCCAGTTCTTGTCTCAGTTGACGGGGTTGCGCCTCGCTCCCGCCAAGCCGGATGCCGCGGCCACCGACGGTATCGCCCGCGCCGACAAATCAACAATTCAAAGCTCGCGCCGCCGGGTTGAGCTGGCAGCCGGCGGCAACAATCACTTCTTTGCCGAGGCCGATCTGAACGGCCGCACCATCACTGTCATGGTCGATACGGGTGCCAGCATGGTCGCGTTGACTTACGACGACGCCCGCCGCGCCGGCATCTACCCTCGTGACAGCGACTTTACTGGCCGTTCCAGCACCGCCAACGGCATCGCCCGGTTCGCACCCGTCGACATTGATCGCGTGTCCATTGGCGGCATCGAGGTACGCAACGTACGCGCCGCCGTGATGGAAGATGGCAAGCTGGATACGAGCCTTCTCGGCATGAGCTATCTCAGCAAAGTAGGTAGCGTCTCCATGAAATCCGGCAAGTTGGTGCTAGAAGAATAGGCGTCGTGCCCGGCGCCAAATCTCGCCTCCCCCGGTCAACAGTGCGACGCCCCGTCTGAGCCAGCCATGAAACTACGCACCCTCTTCATCGCCCTCGCCGCCCTGATTGCACTGCCCCTCTATCTCATGGTGGGCGGTGGCCTGTTTGCCTACTCGGCGGTGACCAGTTTGGATCAGCGCGGCGGCGTCAATGCCACGGCTTCACGCAGCACAGGCTGCCTCAGTGGGTCTGAGATGGGATCGCTCCAGCGCAGCAAGAAGGCGACGATCGACCTCTACTCGTCTGACGTCTACTTCGCCAACGTCTGCATCAATGGTGCCGGCCAGAAGCTTGTCGTTACCCACAACGTCAGCCACGTGGTGCTCACCTGGAATCAGGCCGTCGACCTCAACCTCAAGCCGAACAGGCTGACCTTCGATCAGGAGGTCGCCCTCGGCTCCAAGATCAGACGAGCCGCCAGCGTCGTTCTGAAGTCCGTCAAAATCGGCGACATCGAGCTCGACAACGTGGACGCCCTGATCGCCCGCGACGACGAGTTGTCGACCGGTATGGTCGGCCGGAGCTTCCTGTCACGCCTGAAGAAAACCGGTGTTGATAACAATAGACGTATGGTCCTGATCGCCAAATAACGGCCAAATCGCTTCCAGATCGATGCTTGCCCGCCCAGCTAAAGTGCGGCATTCCACCCCTCAAATGCGCCACGCACTCCGCGTGCTGTCCGCGCCCTCGACACAAGGCCCATTCTCATGCTCCCCATCCCCCGCGCCGACTTGAAGCCCAACACCCTCGACTTCGAGCGGCTGCCGCTGGTCAAGCCGACCGGCTTCCGCGAGTACGACGCGCGCTGGCTGTTCCCGCAGGAAATCAACTTGATGGGCTTGAACGCCATCGGGCTCGGCATGGCCGAGGTCTTCGATCGCCGCAGCGTAAAGAAGCGCATCGTCGTCGGCCATGACTTCCGCTGGTACTCTGCGAGCGTCAAGCAGGCGTTGATGAACGGCCTGATCGCTGGCGGGTTTGAAGTCCACGACATCGGCCTCGCAATGAGCCAAATGGCCTACTTCGCGCAGTTCGAACTCAACGTCGAAGGCGTCGCGATGGTGACAGCCAGCCACAACGACAACGGCTGGACTGGCATCAAGATGGGCCTCAACAAGCCGCTCACCTTCGGCCCCGAAGAAATGAGCGAGCTCAAAGACATCGTGCTCACTGGCAAGTCCAAGGCACATCCAGGCGGGCGCTATATCTTCGTGCCCGATCTTGCCGAGCGCTACATCAAGTCGCTGACCAATCGCCCGAAGTACAAGCGGCACATGAAGGTCATCGCCGCCTGCGGCAATGGTACGGCGGGCGCATTTGCGCCGAAAATCTTGGAAGCACTTGGCCTCGAAGTGGTGCCGGTCGATTGCGAGCTGGATCACTCGTTCCCCAACTACAATCCGAACCCCGAAGACATGGAAATGCTGCATGCCATGTCGGCGGCCGTGCTCAAGCACAAGGCCGACGTCGCGCTCGGGTTTGATGGCGACGGCGACCGTTGCGGCATCGTCGACAATGAAGGCCACGAGATCTTCGCCGATACCGTCGGCGTGATGCTCGCGCGCGATCTGTCGGCTGTGTATCCGAATTCCACGTTCGTTGCCGACGTAAAGTCCACCGGCCTCTTCATGACCGACCCGGTGCTGCAGAAGAACGGCGCGAAAGCGCTCTATTGGAAGACCGGCCACAGCTACATGAAGCGCTACACGCACGAACAGAAAGCGCTCGTTGGCTTCGAGAAAAGCGGCCACTACTTCTTCCAGCCACCGCTCGGCCGCGGCTACGACGACGGTCTGGTTGCTGCCATCGCCGTCTGTGACATGCTGGAGCGCGCGCCAGACAAGACCGTTGCCGATCTCAAGCGCGCGCTGCCGAAAACGTGGCAGTCGCCGACCATGTCGCCCCACTGCGACGACGAAAAGAAGTACGGCATCGTCGAAAAAATCGTCGCGGCATATGAGGCGGAAGCCAAAGCCGGTGCCAGCATCTGCGGCCAAAAGATCCGCGATCTTGTCACCGTCAACGGTGTGCGCTGCACGCTGGCTGATGGCACGTGGGGCCTCGTGCGCGCGTCATCAAACAAGCCGGAGCTTGTGGTCGTCGTCGAAAGCCCCGTCAGCGAGGCCAATCGCAACGCCATGTTCGCCGACATTAAGAAGCGCCTCGCCGGCTTCCCGGAAGTGGGCAAGTTCAATCAGGAGCTTTGAGGGGGCGGCTGGTTGTTCGCAAGGTCGCGACCTGACAGCAACTGCCAACCATGCTAACATTGAGTGGATAGGAGCACCCCGAATGCCCACCCTCCCCGATCCGCTCGTCTCCTCCCGCCCCGACTGGATGTCCGGCACGCCGTGCTTCCACGGCACACGCGTGCCGGTGAAGAACCTGTTTGACTACTTGGCGCACGGTCATGCGCTCGACGAATTTCTCCGGCAGTTCCCTGGCGTCAGCAGAGAGCACGCGATTGCCGTTCTTGCCGAAGCAAGCATGGAAATAGCGTCCAAGGCAAAGGCTGCCTGAATGCGTGTGCTGCGTGATGAATGCCTGCCAGTCGACTTCAGGCATGATCTGGCGCACGTCGGCTTAGTCGAGACGTCGAAATATGCTGGCTTTAATCAACTATCGAATGGTGCCCTGCTCACGGCCATGACAGGTCGCTACGATGTGTTGGTGACGAGCGATCAGAGTATGCGCTACCAGCAAACGATAGCGGGACGGCCGGTTTCTGTGGTGGTGCTACGTGCCCCGTCTAACGATATCATTGACCTGAAACCACTCGTCCCTGCGATTGCCCAAGTTCTGTCGACCATCAAACCCGGCACTGTCGTCGAATTTTGAGTAGCCCTACCGAGAACCGATGCCCTCAAATCGCTACCACACCGGCCCGAAATCAGACCACTTCGACGGAACAGAGTTCTTCAACCCATCCGGCACGAAGCCGAAGGGCGTGCGCGATCTGCTGCGATGGCAGTTGCGGACGACAAAAGCCAAATGGCCGAAGGCGTATCCAAGTCCGCACGCCGACGTGCCACCTTCGCGGGTTGATGGCGATGGTGTGCGCATCAGCTTCATCGGGCACGCGTCCTATCTGATCCAGGCACGCGGTCGCGCCATCTTGATGGATCCAGTCTATGCGCAGCGCTGCGGCCCGTTCGATATCTTAGGGCCGCAGCGGGTTAACGCGCCGGGGATTGCATTCGACGCGCTGCCGAAGATCGACGTAGTGATTGTGACGCACAATCACTACGACCACATGGACATGGGTGCGCTGAGGCGGCTGGCCAAGCGCGATCGACCACAGATCATCACGCCGCTCGGCAACGACGCGATCATGAAGCCGCGCCTCGGTGACGTGCCGATGCGAGCGCTTGATTGGTATCAGCATGTGACCTTCGCCGATGGTATCGACATCCACGCTGTGCCGACGCAACACTGGTCTGCACGCGGCGCACGCGACCGGATGCACGCACTGTGGGCCAGCTTCGTGTTCAAGATCGGCGCTAAGACCATCTACGCCGTGGGCGACAGCGGGCTGGGTGATGGCCGCATCTTTCGCGCGGTCGGCGCGCGCTTTCCGGGCATCGATCTGGCTCTTCTTCCGATCGGGGCTTACGCGCCGCGTTGGTTCATGGCGGACCAACACATGAACCCCGACGATGCCGTCCAGGCATTTGCATTCTGTGGCGCGCAGCGGGCCGTCGGACACCACTGGGGTACTTTCCAGCTGACCAACGAGGCGATTGACGAGCCAAAGCAGCATCTCGCGGCGGCGCTGGCCACCCGGAACATTCCGGCCGATCGTTTCATCGCGTTGCAGCCCGGCGCCGTCCACGTCGTCTGACCCGTAAAAAAGCGGCCCGCAAAAAAGGTGGCTGTCCCCCATTTGTCCCGCCATACTCCGTCAGCGACCATACACAGCGGAGAGAGCAGCCATGGACATCAAGGGCAAAGTCGTCGTCGTGACGGGCGGCGCAGAAGGCATTGGCGAAGCCCTCGCACGCGGCGCGCAGGCCCGCGGCGCGAAAGCCGTTGTTGTCGCCGATATGAACGTCGCCGGCGCACAACGCGTAGCAACAGCCATCGGCGGCCACGTCGTGGCGTGCGATGTCAGCAAGGAAGCTGACATTCAAAGGCTTATCGCAGACACCGAAAAGAACATCGGCCCCATCGCACTGTTTTGCGCCAACGCTGGTATCGGTGGCGGCAGGAGCCCGGCGGACAACGCCGCTGCGCTAGCCAACGACGTGTGGGAACGCGCATGGAACGTCAACGTGATGCACCACGTGTGGGCGGCGCGGCACCTGCTGCCGCTGATGATCGCGCGCGGCAACGGCTACTTCCTCAACACAGTCTCGGCAGCCGGCTTGCTCAACCAGATCCGCAGCGCGGTCTACGCGACGACCAAACATGCCGCGGTTGGTTTCGCCGAGAACATCGCCATTGCGCATCGCGACCAGGGCATCCGCGTTTCGATCCTCTGCCCGCAGGCCGTCGACACCACCTTGCTGCGCGAAGCCGGCCCCATGAATTCAGCCCATGTCGATGGCGTGATAACACCGCAGCAGTGCGCCGATGCCGCCTTTGCTGGCATCGAAGCCGAGCGCTTCTGTATCCTCCCGCATCCGCAAGTCGCTGAATACCGGAAAGCCAAGACCGCCGACTATGATCGATGGATCGGCGGCATGGCAAAGCTACAACGAAACCTCGCCGCAGCTGCGAAATCCGCACAATGACCGGTTGCACTTGACGAGCGGCCGCAGCAACACCAAATACTTGCTTTGCACCTACCGCGGCGGTGCGATCGCACGTCGGCCGCGTGGGGGAGAAGCGAATGGATCTTGAGTTCAAGGGCGCCGGCGAGGCGATCATCCAATTTGCCCGCATGCATCAGAGTTGGGCGCCGCTGATTGTTGGCGTTCTCGCGTTTGGTGAGAGCTTGGCGTTCATTTCCCTTGTCCTGCCCTTTTTCACGATTCTGATCGCTATTGGTGCCCTGATTGGGGCCGCCGGCTCACTCAATTTCTGGGTCATTTTGACGGCCGCTGCAGTTGGCGCAGCGCTTGGTGATTGGCTGTCTTATTGGCTCGGCCGGCACTATCATGCCGAAATCGCCCGCATGTGGCCGCTGCGGAACTACCCCGACTTGCTGCCGCGCGGAAGACAGTTCTTTGAACGCTGGGGAGCTTGGGCCATCGTGATCGGTCGCTTTTCCGGCCCGCTGCGCGCGTCGGTTCCAATTGTCGCTGGCGCAGTCCGCATGCCGCTCGCGCTGTTTCAGTTTGCAAACTGGACCAGTGCCTTTCTCTGGGCAGCCGTTCTGCTGACCGTCGGCGGCAATCTCGGGGAACTTGCCACTTGGGGCATGAAGTCTCTCGGCCGCCCCTGACGCGGTCATGCGTCGTGATGAAAAATTTCGCCATCGCGAACGGCATCGATCCCCCAGCGTCAGCCCTCAGCGTCAGCCATCACAACGGCGCTTAATCGACGCAAGGTTCAGGCAAGAACTGCACCCTAAAAGCGATCGTGTGCAAAACATTTGCGCATCGAATGCAAGACGCAGCCAGCGTGCGGCACGCGGCGCACCAGTCCACTGACATGAAAGAAAACCATATAGAATAGGCATAACGTGCACGCCGCGTCATCGGTGTGTGTTTCATCGCTGTGCCAATTTAGAACGCGCGCAGAGCGGCGCACACGGTGCGCGACCAAATGCGCGCGCAACTTTATCTTGTGCGTCAAGCGGAAATTGCCTACACGCTGGCGATCATCAACGGAAATAGGAGACGTTTCATGCCTGCAAGCAAGGCAGCTGGTGCGCGTTCAGCGCGTAATGTCGAGACGAAGAAAAAGAAGGCGCGCCGCGCCGCACCGCGCAAAAAGACCACGCGCATCGCCGGCAACACACTCGGCGCCCGCACGCGCCTGAAAAAGATGGCCGGCAAGAAGGCGCCTGCAAAGAAGGCGACCAAGGCCCGCAAGGCGATCAAGCCGACCAAGAAGCGCGCCTGAACGGCCGCCGCGGTTCTGAATAAAGAGGCGAGACGTGCGCGATGCA
The DNA here is from genome assembly GCA_963847145.1 of uncultured Alphaproteobacteria bacterium. Taxonomy (GTDB): domain Bacteria; phylum Pseudomonadota; class Alphaproteobacteria; order Rhizobiales; family Hyphomicrobiaceae; genus JABFRJ01. The sequence goes on along the minus strand of CAWJYN010000003.1, from coordinate 878,907 downwards.
CTCTCGCTTTTTTGTTGCCGTGTCGTGCTCACGTCAAAGTGCGCTGCAGCTCGATGACGTCGCTCCACAACCGGCCACCCACCAGACTGCGGCCCTGCCCCACACGCTCGAAGCCTTCGCTGGTGTAGAACGCCAGCGCCGCGAAACTTGTTGGTCGCACATCGGCACGGATGACGCTGCCGGGCGGGTAATGGCGCAAGAGTTCTGCCAAAAGCCCACGCCCGGTACCCCGCCGCAATCCATCGGGCTGCACATAGAAGCCGGAGAGATGGACAACGCCCCGGTGTGGGTGGCTGCGCACGCCACCACAAATCTGCCCGGCACCCTCAGCGACCAGCGCGATATCGCCCTCCGAGAGCGAAAACATCTCCGGTTCGGGTCCGTCCAGAAGGGCGCTGATGAGATCGTCGATCGCAGCCGGGCCATCGACAGCGTCGTAGGCGGCGTGCCAGGCGCCACGATAGAGCGCAATCATGTCGGCGCGATCGCGCGTGTCATCGTAAGCGCGGACCAGCAACGCCATCGCGGTACACGCGCCCCTAACGCTCAAATCCCAAGTTTGGTCTTCAAGAGATCGCTCACCGCCTGTGGGTTCGCCTTGCCGCCGGACTGTTTCATCGCTTGTCCGACGAACCAGCCGAGCATGGAGGGCTTGAGCTTGACCTGCTCGACCTTGTCGGGATTGGCGGCGATGATGGCATCGACGGCGGTCTCGATGGCGCCCATGTCGGTGACCTGCTTCATCCCGCGCGCATCAACAATCGCCGCGGGATCGCCGCCTTCGGTCCAGACGATTTCGAAGAGGTCCTTGGCGATCTTGCCGGAGATGGTGCTGGCGCCGATGAGATCGACGATGCCGCCCAGCTGGGCTGCTGAGACGGGCGATGTTTCGACTGTCTTGCCCTCTTTGTTCAAACGGCCGAACAGCTCGTTGATGACCCAATTTGCGGAAATTTTGCCGTCACGGCCCGCACCTTTTTCAGGCGCGGCGACAGCTTCGAAGTAGTCGGCGTTTTCTTTTTCGGCGACGAGCACGGACGCGTCGTAGATGGACAGGCCATAGTCCTTGACGAAGCGCGCGCGCTTTTCGTCGGGCAGTTCGGGCAGGCCTTGCTTCAGGCCATCCACAAAGCTCTGCGAAAACTCCAGCGGCAGCAGGTCGGGATCGGGGAAATAGCGGTAGTCGTGCGCTTCTTCCTTCGAGCGCATGGAGCGCGTCTCACCCTTGGCACTGTCGAACAGGCGGGTTTCCTGGGCGATCGTGCCGCCGTCCTCGATGATGTCGATCTGGCGCCGCGCCTCGTATTCGACGGCCTGACCGATGAAACGGATGGAGTTGACGTTCTTGATTTCACAGCGCGTGCCAAGCGCGGCACCCGGCTTGCGGACCGAGACATTGACGTCGGCGCGGAGATTGCCTTTTTCCATGTCGCCGTCGCAGGTGCCGAGATAGCGCAGGATGGTGCGCAGCTTGGTAACGTAGGCCTGCGCTTCTTTGGCCGAACGCAGGTCGGGCCGCGACACGATCTCCATCAACGCGACGCCCGAACGGTTGAGATCGACGAAGGTGTATTCCGCTGACATGTCGTGGATGGATTTTCCTGCGTCCTGCTCCAGATGCAGCCGCTCGACGCCGATGGTTTTGCTGGCACCATCCACATCGATCTCGATCCGGCCTTCGCCGACGATCGGATTCTTGAACTGGCTGATCTGATAGCCCTGCGGCAGGTCAGGGTAGAAGTAGTTCTTGCGGTCGAAAATGCTGCGGTTGTTGATCTGCGCCTTGAGGCCCAGCCCGGTCCGCACCGCCTGCGCGACACACTCGGCGTTAATAACCGGCAGCATACCCGGCATGGCGGCATCCACGAGGCTGACGTGACTGTTGGGTTCCGCGCCGAAGGCGGTGGATGACCCTGAGAACAGCTTGGCTTTGGAAGCGACCTGAGCATGCACTTCCAACCCGATGACGATTTCCCAGTCGCCGGTGGCGCCCTTGAGATAGTTCGTGGATTTTGCAGCGGCTGCAGCCATGTCGATGTGCTTTCGGCGGAGAGTGTGCTGGCCCAGCCCTTTGGCACCCCAACTCTCGTCATGCCGGCGAAGGCCGGCACCCACGACAAGCCAGGAAATCTTGCTCTCGTTGCCGTGGGTCCCGGCCTGCGCCGGGACGACGAATGAGAGCGAGTGCCAAGACGTCTGTATCCAAACACGACGGTGTTCTGACCCTGTGCCTAAGACGCAAGGGCGGGCCGGTCAAGGCGACACACTGTGGGGCGCAAGAGCGTTTCAGCGTATTGCGCCGAGGCTCCCGTTAACCCGCGGGTTGCGCGGCCAATGCGTGCGAGCGGCGATGTGCTATCATCGCCGCCATCATTGACCCAGCCTGAACGGTGATCCGTGTCGCAGCAGCGCGTACTTCTCATCATCGGCGGCGGCATCGCGGCCTATAAGTGCCTCGAGCTGATCCGGCGCTTGCGCGAACGGCACATTGCCGTGCGCTGCGTCATGACACGGGCCGCCCAGCAGTTCGTGACGCCGCTGTCGGTCGGCGCGCTCACCAACGAGCGCGTCTTCACCGATCTCTTCGATCTCAACGACGAACGCGAGATCGGCCACATCCGCTTGTCGCGCGAAGCCGATCTCATTGTCGTTGCGCCAGCGACCGCCGATCTGATGGCGAAAATGGCAGGCGGCCACGCCGACGATCTCGCCACCGCCGTGCTGATGGCGACTGACAAACCGGTACTGATCGTGCCAGCCATGAACCCGCGCATGTGGGCACACCCAGCAACGCAACGGAATGCGGCGCTGCTGATGGCCGATGGCGTGCAGATGCTTGGCCCCAACGCGGGCGAGATGGCGGAACGGGGCGAAGCGGGTGTCGGCCGTATGGCGGAACCAGCAGAAATACGAGCGGCCATCGAAGCACGGCTGGCCGTTGGCGGACCGGCACTGCCGTTGTCTGGACGGCATGTTCTGGTGACGGCGGGGCCGACGCACGAGCCGATCGATCCGGTGCGCTACATCGCCAACCGGTCGTCGGGCAAGCAAGGCTTTGCGATTGCGCGCGCAGCGGTGGCGTTGGGTGCGCGGGTGACAGTGATCAGCGGGCCGGTGGGGCTTGCCGATCCGGCCGGCGCCACAGTGGTACGCGTGGAGACGGCGGCTCAAATGCTGGCGGCAACGGAAGCGGCGCTGCCCGCCGATCTGGCGATCTTTGCAGCGGCGGTGGCCGACTGGCGCGTGTCGAATGCAGCCGGCGAAAAGATCAAGAAGGGCGCCAAGGCGGACCTGCCGAACCTGCAGCTGGCCGAGAACGCCGATATCCTGAAGACGATCGCGCACCTGGCACCCGGCAAGCGTCCCGCGCTGATCATCGGCTTCGCGGCTGAAACCGAAAACGTGCTCGAGCACGCCAAAAAGAAGCGCAAATCGAAAGGCTGCGACTGGATCGTCGCCAATGACGTCTCCCCCGAGACCGGCATCATGGGCGGCAATCGCAACACCGTGCATATCGTGACGGCGGCCGGCGTCGAAGACTGGCCTGAGATGGACAAAGAGCGCGTCGCGGACGCGCTAGTGGCACGCGCCGCAGTGGAGTTGGGGCGCGTTACGGGAAGCGTGTGAGCGACACAAGTGGGGAAAGCCACCATTTCGCCCGTACCGACGCTTCCATACCACCAGCACGCCATCAGCAAAAAGGTGGCTGTCCCGATCGAGCCTCGAACGGTCCGCACGGGGTCAGACCAATGCGCCTGACCCCGTTGCAAAAGCGCGCAATAAACCTTAACAACACCAATAGGTTGCAAAATCCGGCAGGTGTGTCAGTCTGGTGTCATCCCGACCAGCCGGGGCGGATCATGACCGTCGAAATCTGGGTTGGGCTGCTGTAACGGCCGATTAGAACGCTGTGTTTGACGGCACGGCGTCACGGTTGGGCTGGACTGGGAGACCCCTACGGAGGGTTCGCCTGCAAGTGGCGTAAACGCCCCTCCACGCCCCAAGATCCCCGTGCACAGCCAAGACGCGCGGCGACGCCGCAGGACGGCACCGGGTTCGCAAGAACTCTCACCGTCCACCGCTCCGCTCACCCGGAGCACAACACCTTCGGCGGCAACGCCGCGCGTCTTCCCCGGCGCTTTTGCTGGCGGCGCAGAACGGGATGCAACGGCAAGGCGCAAGCGCCTGGGCCGCTGGTGGTGCGTGAAAAACAGCGCGCGCCGAGCAGAGAATTTTGAACGCGACGCCCTGCTCCCATCAATCGCTGCCCGCACGCCGGTCACTCCTTCGGCACGCCCGTTGTCAGCGCCAGCGCATGCAACACACCGCCCATCCGTCCTTCCAGGGCATCATAAACCATCTTGTGCTGCGCCACGCGGGTTTTGCCTTTGAAGGCGCTCGCGACGACGTGCGCCGAGAAGTGATCGCCATCGCCGGCCAGATCGCGGATGTCGACCTGAGCGTCAGGAAACTTGGCTTTGATAAGACTTTCGATGTCGTGGGCGTTCATGGGCATGGGCGGTCTCCGGAATGGACACATTGGCGGGCAGCATAGACCATCGGTGGCAGCAGCGGCAGGGCCCACCCCATCACACCCCAGCCCATCATACACTTGTCCGACCCTGCCCGGCGCCGCTACAAGGCGGCAGCGATTATCCCGATCCCTTCGAACGCCACACCCTCGCATAAAGGCGGCCCCGATGACCGAAACCCGTTTCACAGCCCACGTGCCGCTGACGCTCGATTGCCCGCCAGCCATGGAATCGGCCGTGCGCTACGTGTTCGAGGGCGAATACGAAAGCCATCACGACGGCAGCGGGCTGACCATTCTCGATATCGGCGCCAACGTCGGCTCGTTCGCGCGCTGGGCGGACCTCCGCTGGCCGGGCAGCACGATCCATAGTTTCGAGCCAAACCCCGGCACGTTCGCGTTCCTCGCCCGCAACATCGCCGGCCGCGCCAATATCAAAGCAACCAACGCTGCTGTCTATCCAGGCGTCGGCGCCAAGGCACCATTCTTCGCCCGCTATGACGGCGATGGCGAAGCGGGCCTTGTGAGCTATGCCACCGATACGTTCCGCGGCGAGGCGGTGAAGGGCGCGTTCGATGTTACCGTCGTCTCGCCCGAGACCTTGCCGAGCGCCGACATCGTCAAGCTCGACGTTGAAGGTGCCGAAGCGGCCATTCTGAGCCACCTCGATCTCTCCAAAACGCAGCTCGTATTGGCAGAATTCCAGAACCGCAAGAACCGCCTCGAAATGCAAGCCGTGCTGAAGAACGGCTTCGTTGCACTCGTCGACGAAGAATGCCCGTGGGATCCGATTTTAGACTATCTCGATTATCGCGCCGACCTGAAGGGCGATGTGTACGGGCGGATGTTTTATGCACGGCCCAAACTGACACGGCTGACGCATCGTCCGCCGGTGAACGCGGCGGCGTAGTCGCTGCCGTCAGCAGTGTGGCCAAAGATCGCGTGTCGATAGAGCTGCAGATGTGGATGCGCAGGCGCGGATTCGAACGCTCGCGCCTCAGCTGCACGCTGTTCACACAAAACCGCCATTTTATTGGGTAATTTGAGTGTCGGGAGCGCATGGGACGATTTTCAATGACGTTTCAGAAATTTTTGAAGACGGGTTTTGCGGTTTTGATGTTGATGGCATGCGAGGGCGCGAGCGCTCAGCAACCAAACCAACAGCCCAACAAAATTCCGCACATCGGATATCTTGCGGCCGTCTCGGCGGCTGCGGATGCGCCACGCCTGGAGGCCTTTCGCCAAGGTTTGCGTGCTCTTGGCTATATCGAAGGCGAGACGATCACTATCGACTACCGGCATGAGGCGGGCGACTTCACAAAATTGTCCGAACACGCTGCCGAATTGGTCCGCCAGAAAGCCCAGCTCCTGGTCGCGGTGACCACAAATGCCGCGCTGGCCGCCAAAAAAACAGCCGGGACCATCCCAATGGTCTTTATGGGCGTCACCGATCCGGTCGGCGCCGGATTGGTCGATAGTTTGGCGCAGCCTGGTGGCAACCGAACCGGCATCACCAATATGGCAGCGATCTTGAGCGGCAAACGGCTGGAGCTGCTGAAAGAGATCATGCCGCGCGTTCGCCGCGTCGCCGTCTTGTGGGATCCGCAGGCGCCGGGCTCTAAACCGCAGTGGGATGAAAGCCAGCAACCTGCACATGCACTCGGCCTGCAACTATATTCGATGTCCGTCAGCCGCGTCGAAGACTATGAAACGGCATTCCAGGAAGCAGCGAAAGCCGGCAGCGACGCCATCTGGGTGACCTTGAACCCCTTGGCCAATTCAAATCAGAAAATCCTCGCCGAACTCGCCGTCAAATATCGGCTGCCGTCGATCTGTGCGCGAGAAGATTACGCGCGCAACGGCTGCATGCTGGCCTATGGCCCTGGCTACGGCGCCGAAGGCAAAGACGCCGCGCGGTACGTCGACAAGATCTTGAAGGGCACCAAGCCGAGCGACATCCCCGTCGAACAGCCGATGCTGTTTGAGCTGCTGGTAAACCTCTCGACCGCCGAGAAGCTGGGCGTCTCAATTCCCCAATCCGTTCACTTCCGCGCCGATAAGCTGGTGCATTAGCGTCCCGACCGCGCGCCTCAGGACTTCGCGCCAAAACCGCTGATCATGCCGCCGCGCCAGAGCGGTGCTGGCTTTTGGCCGAGGCAAAGCCAAGAAGAGATGGGGTTGGTCCGCAGCAGCGCCGAAATGACAAGACTGAGGGCAATGGGCGCGAAGACCGGCGGAAAGATGCTCAGCACATAGAAGTGGATGGCGTAGATGTCGAGGGATCGTTGACCCAGAAAAGCGATCGCCTGGGTCAGCGGGCGCGCCGCTGTCTCCGCAACACGCCGCACTAGATCAACGAAGGCCAGCGTACCGGCCAACGCAATCAAGCCGCTGGCAAAGGGCAGCGCATTCAGGGGCGGCGCGGCGCCTGTGCGATACCAGAACGGGACGAGCGCAGCGAAGGCCACATACGGGATCCATCGCGTCGAAGCGGGAAGGCCAGCCGGCCGCAGCATGTGAAAGACGGCTCCAGCGAAGAAATAAACGAACTGGACCTTCGTCAGATTGAGACCGGACACGTCGGGCAGCGCACGGATCAGCAGAGAGACAATCAAGCCCGTCAGAATGAAGATCAGATACAGGCTGGCGCGACGTGGTGCCTTTGTACCGTTTACGCGCGTGAAAACGCCAACGGCCGCCTGCGTTGCCAGCTCAATGAGGGCGAGAGCGCAGCTGCACTGAAACAAAACCCATAGAAACCAGAGACCGTCGTCCGGCAGCGCGATCACATGCCGCAGCCAACCGGCAGCGCTGTAACCGTCGGGGTGGGAGATGGCGTACTTGATCATCGCCCAGGTAAAAAAAGGTACGATCAATCGCACGGCTTTTGATCGGATGTCGGAAGCATAGACCGTGGCTTGGGTCGCCTGTCCTAGGCGCCGCGACACCGCGAGAGAGGCCGTCATGCCCGAGATGAACATGAACATCGGCATATGGAAGGCGTAGATGATGCGAAACGGCAGTGAGGTGTCGAATTGGGGTGTTGCGGCCTGAAACGTATGGCCAAGTACGACCGTCACAATCGCGAAGCCCTTCAGGCAGTCCAGAAAACGATCGCGTGGCACGTTTGGCGCAACCATTTGGTTCACAGGGGCTCCCTCACGCCCGCTCGCCGACGAACGGGTTTGTCCGCCGCTCATCACCGAACGTGCTCGCCGGGCCATGGCCGCAGATGAACACGATGTCGTCGCCGAGGGGGAACAGTTTGGTGCGCACGGCGGTGACGAGCTGGTCGGTGTTGCCGTAGGGAAAATCGGTACGTCCGATGGAGCCTTGGAACAGCACATCACCGACCAGCGCGATGCCGGCCTCGACATTGACGAACACGACCGAGCCCGGCGAGTGGCCAGGGCAATGCAACACATTGAACACAACACCAGCGACCGTCACCGTGTCGCCTTCCACCAGCCAGCGGTCCGGCGTGGCATTCTGCATATCGGCGAAACCGTACTGCTTGGCCTGCGCCGCGATGCCGTCGAGCAAGAACTTGTCGGCCAGATGCGGCCCGGTGATTTTGATGCCGAGCTTGTCACGCAGCTCCTGCGCACCGCCGGCATGGTCCAGATGGCCGTGCGTTAGCAGAATGCCCTCGACCGTCATGCCGATCTGTTTGACGGCGTCTTGGATCGCCGCCACGTCGCCGCCCGGATCAACCACGACGCCGGACTTGGTCGTCTCGTCGAACAGCAACGTGCAGTTCTGCTGGAACGGCGTGACCGGCACGATGGCAGCTTTCAAAGCCATGGATGTGTTTCCTTGGAAGAGTGCAGGCTACGAGCCTATCAGATCAACCGCGGCTGTGGGCAGGGACTGGCAGCGCCCCGCGTCCAAATCACGCTTGCCCTCGGTCGGCCCTTCCGCCATAACGGCGTCGCACCCGCTCCGGTTGGAGGCTGAATGGGGCTGTTGGGTCGGGCGGAAGCTTGAAACCTGGCGGCAGGGCAGTGGACATGGCTGGTTAATCAGCTGTAATCGTTGGCCGTTCCTCAGTGTCTCCGCTCTTTGGGTTGACTTGGTGGGCCTTTCCCGGGCCCAACAGGGGCTACGCGCCGGAGCCGCATCGAGCGTGAAGGGCAATGGGTGGCATGCGTGCCACCTTTTCGCACCGAGGGTTTCAGGACAGGCCAAGTGAGACCGCGCCTTAGTGCGTCAGGGGCACTTGGCATGTCGCGCACCGAAAGGCATCCGCATGCCGCTCTACGAGCACGTCTTTATGGCCCGCCAGGACATTTCCCAGTCCCAGGTCGAGGGCCTGATCAAGGAATACGCCGACATTATTACCGAAGGTCAGGGTAAGGTTGGCAAGGTCGAATACTGGGGTCTCAAGAACCTCGCTTACAAAATCAAGAAGAACCGCAAGGCGCACTACGCGCTCATGAACCTTGACGCGCCGCCGGCGGCCGTGGCCGAAATGGAGCGTCGCATGGGTCTGTCGACCGACGTCATCCGCTTCATGACGGTGCGGGTCGAAACCCACGAAGTCGAGCCCAGCATCCAAATGCGCAAGGTCGACCGCGACGAACGCAGTGAACGCGGTGGCTTCGGCGACCGTGGTGATCGTGGCGGCCGTGGCGGCGGCGGCGGATTCCGCGGCGGTGGTGACCGTGGTCCGCGCGGCGGCGGTGGTGGCGGCGGCGGTTTCCGGAGCGATCGCCCTGGCGGCGGTGGTGGCCGTCCGGCAGGAGCAGGTGGTGGTGACCGGGGTGGTGGCTTCCGTCCACGTCCCGCAACACCCGCCACTGATGACACCGGCTCGCAGGAGTAACCCCCCATGGCAGATATCGTCCAACAACTTCCCTCGCGCCGTCCCTTCCATCGGCGCCGCAAGACCTGTCCGTTCCTTGGCGCGCAAGCCCCAAAGATCGATTACAAAGATGCGCGCCTTCTCGGCCGCTACATCTCCGAGCGCGGCAAGATTGTGCCCAGCCGCATTACAGCCGTTTCGGCCAAGAAGCAGCGTGAACTCTCGATCGCCATCAAGCGTGCACGCATTCTCGGCCTGTTGCCGTTTGTGATCGGATAAGACGGCTTGACGACCTCACTTTGGGGGCAGACCGATGGGTCTGACCCCATTATTCCTGGTTGGGATACGCCGCGCGCGCATCTCTAACCGCCTTGGTGCGGGACAGCTGACGTGACGACATCCTCGCCGACATCGCCGGTTTCTGCGCGCGCCGTGGCCATGGGCCTTGGCGCAGGATTGGCGTCGGCTGCACTGTTCTATTCGGCGGTGCGTGGCTCGGTCGGGCTCAGCATGCTGTTGCTGATCTTCACGCCATTACCGTCGCTTATCGCGGGGCTCGGTTGGGGGGTGGCGGCCGCGGTGTCTGCCGCCATCTCCGGTGTTGTCGTGATGGCATTTGCTGTGGCGCCGACGTTTTCGATCGGGTACCTACTCGCGCTCGGCATTCCGGTCGCCGGCATCACCCACTTGCTGTTCCTCGCCCGCTACAACCCAGACGGCACTCTGGACGACTGGTATCCGATCGGCCGCGTGGTGATGGCCCTCGCGCTGTATGGCGCGGCGCTGCCCATCCTCATTATTTCGCTGTCCGGCGGCAGCTTCAAAATCCTTGAGCCAGATCTTCTCCGCTTTCTCAAGCAGATGAGCGCCAGTGCCCCGATCGGCTCAAGTTTTCGCAACATGGGCGAGCCGCAGATGCGGTCGTTCGTCGACCTTTGGGTCGAAATGATGCCAGCGGCGGTGGCCAGCTACTGGACGTTCTTCATCGCGGTCAACGTGTATCTGGCAGGGCGGGTGGCACGCCTGTCCGGCCTGCTCGCACGGCCCTGGCCGGACCTGCACTGGATGGCGATGCCGCGCGTGTTTGCACTGGCGTTCGCCGCCGCATTGCTCGGCGTGATGCTCGGTGGTTCGCTGCGTGTGATCGGCATCGGCGCACTAGGCGCGTTTCTGGTCGCCTATCTACTGCAAGGTTTGTCGGTCGTTCACGCGGTCGGTCGCGCCAAGGCGCCATGGTTGCTCTATGCGACCTACGCAACGCTGGCGCTGGCTGGCGCGATTGCGGTGCCGCTGACAGCGTTGACCGGCATTGTCGAAAATCTTGTGCGTGTTCGCGCGCGCGTCGTCCCCATGCCGGCGGCGCTGCCGCCCGGAAGTGTCTAACCCCCTTCAAAACTCACGGAGACTCCCATGCAAGTGATCCTGCTCGAACGCATCGGCCGCCTTGGCCAGATGGGCGATGTCGTCACCGTCAAGGACGGTTTTGCGCGCAACTTCCTGCTGCCGCAACGCAAGGCGCTGCGCGCGACAGATGACAACCGCAAACAGTTCGAAACGCAGCGAGTGCAACTTGAGGCGCGTAACCTCGAGCTTAAGAAGGACGCCGAGGCCGTCCATGCCAAGCTCGACGGCAAGAGCTTCACCGCCATCCGCACCGCGGGCGATACGGGCCAGCTCTATGGTTCGGTCTCCGCACGCGATCTCGCCGATCTCGTCTCCGAAGGCGGCTACTCGATCGACCGCCGCATGGTTTCGATCGACAATCCGATCAAGACGCTCGGTGTGCACATGGCGCGCGTGCAGTTGCATCCAGAGGTGACGTCGAAGATCAAACTCAACGTCGCACGCTCCGCCGAAGAAGCCGAGCGGCAGGCGCGCGGCGAGAACGTCGCCATCGTTAAGAACGAAGGCGTCGAACTCGAAACCTTCAACGCCGACGAGCTGTTCGAGCCGCGCGGCATGGGCGACCAGCCCGACGCTTGATCGCCGCAATTTGCGCATGACTGAAGGCGGCGACCGGTTGCGACCGGCGCCGCCTTTTGCGTTGTGCATATAGCGATTCAACTCGCGTCAATCGTGCGGTAGACTGCGGCTGTAACCATCCGCCTTGAGCCTGGAGCGCCCGATGATATCCCCAGCTGCTGCGCCTCAGTCTCGCCCGATTATCCCCGCCGACGCACGCGCCGTGCTGACCATCAATCTCGCCGCGCTGCGCGCCAATTGGGCCACGATCAATCGTAATTCAGGCGCGGCGGAATGCGCAGGCGTCATCAAAGCAGACGCCTACGGTCTAGGCCTTGAAGAGATCGCCGCGGCGCTTCGCAACGAGGGCTGCAAGACCTTTTTCGTCGCGACGTTGACCGAAGCGCGCCGCGTCCGCGCCATCGATCCGGCAGCGACGATCTACGTGCTCGACGGCTTGATGCCGGGCGCCGCGGCACACTTTGCGGGCTTCGATCTGCGGCCCTGCTTGTCGAGCCTGGAGGAGATCCGTGAGTGGGCCGCGTTTTGCGAGGCGCGCGACGATCAGCTCTCGGCCGCGGTGCATATCGACACCGGCATGAGCCGGCTCGGCCTGCCACCGCATGAGGTCGCGCTGCTGGCCGCCGCGCCGAAGCTATTGGAGACGTTTCACTGCGCACTGGTGATGAGCCATCTCGCCTGCGCCGACGAGCCGGCGCATCCAAAGAATGCAACGCAACGGGCGCTGTTCGAGGCATTGCGCACAAAGTTACCGCCAGCCCCGGCGAGCCTCGCCAATTCGGGCGGAACCTTTCTCGGACCGGACTATCACTACGACCTGGTGCGGCCAGGCATTGCGCTGTTCGGCGGCCGCGCGTTCGTCGGCGAAGCCAATCCAATGCAGTGGGTGGTGGAGCTGCGCGCCCGCATCCTGCAAGTGCGCGACGTGGCGGCAGGCGAGAGTGTCGGCTATGGCGCAGCCTACACCTGCAGCGCGCCAACGCGGGTAGCCACCTTGGCGTGCGGCTATGCGGACGGCTTTCTGCGCGCTATCTCGCGCGTGGATCGCACGGCCGGCGCCGTCGGCTTCATCGGCCCGCATCCGGTGCCGATCATCGGGCGGGTATCGATGGACCTCATCACGGTCGATGTCACCAATGTCCCCGGCACTCTCGCGCACCGTGGCGCCTGGGTCGAAGTGCTCGGCAGCCGCACGACCATTGATGACCTCACCGACCGCGCCGGCACTATCGGTTACGAATTGTTGACGCGCCTCGGCCGCCGCATTCATCGGGTTTATGCGGAGGGTTGAGGGCCGTACCCGCGTCTGGGGCTGAATGAGGCGGGCTGTGGCCGCGGCGCGACTTGCCAGAGCGGCGAACCTGGAGGCAAAGTACGGAGTTGGGCGGGTAAAAGCCCAAAAACGAGGTGCCGCATGGCAACTGCCCTGCCCGATCTGCCGCAAACGGAAGCCGTCATCATCGAGATGACGAACGCGTTTCGGGGCTTAAACCAGCTGGCCGGCGTGGTGCCGAATGCGCTGCTGAAAGCGACCGCGCAGGCCTATGCAGACTACCTCGCGCGGACCGGCACGTTCGCGCACACGGCCGACGGACGGCAACCCTCCGACCGCGCGCAGTCGGCCGGCTATCGCTACTGCATGGTGGCGGAGAACTTAGCGCTCAATCAAAGCAGCCGCGGGTTCGAAGCGCGCGATCTGGCAACGCGCATGGTGGATGGTTGGAAGAACTCACCGCCGCATCGCGCGTCCATGCTGCAGGCGCATGTGACAGAAATTGGCGTTGGCATTGCGCAGGCACCAGATGCAGATCCGAAGTTTCTCACCGTGCAGCTGTTCGGGCGGCCCGATACTTTCAAATACGAGATCCATGTCGAGAACCGCTCGGGCGCGGCAGTGCCCTTCATGCTCAGCGACAAGCGCAACATGGTGCCCGATCAGACGCATGTGACGCACACCGCGTGCGTGCCGCACGAGATCTCGTTCGATCTCGGCAAGGTGACGTCGAAGTTCGAAGCGAGCGGCGCGGGGACATTCGTCATCACGCGCGGGCCTGATGGCAAACCGCGGGTCGAGCGGCAGCATGCCGCAGCGATTGTGCCGGCCAAAGCATCGAAAAGCGCCCGCGCGCCGCGGCCAGCAGTGCCGGTCAAGGCCGCGTCAGAAGTCCGCTGATCAGTGCCGGCAGCCGCCGCCGCGGATCAGGCAGTGGCGCTCCATTGGGCGCAAAAATCCGCCGCTCGATGAAGTGCGCAGTCAGCGCCAATCCGGCAACGATATCGGCCGGCATCACACCGCCACCTGTTTCGCCACGCAAGAACGGCGGGAGTGCCAGCAGCCGGTCTTTATAAGGTTCGCCCGCACCGGCCGACACCGCACGGCCGGTCTTCGGTGAAACGTAGATCAAGTCAGTCGTCGCCCCAGTCGCCGCACAAGTTGCGAGATCAAGGCCGAAACCCAACTCGTCCAGCAACGCCACCTCCCATCGCACATAGAGCGCTGGCCAGACCGTTGGGTCGTCGAGGAAGCCCAGCACGAACAGTGTCACTTCAAACAGGTTGGGATGCGGATCGCGCTCGGGCAGTTCGTGCGCCAGCGCGGTCAGCGCAGTTAGCGCTGTGAGTGCCGCAGCATCCTCCATGATCTCGACGCCGTAACCACGGCGGGGTTCGAGCGACACGGCGCCAAGATGTTCGGCGAGCCGCGCCTTCCAGACAATGTCGACATGATTGCCAGGCTGCAGCACCGGGCGGACTTTACGCGAGCGGCCGCCGTGCACGAGCCCGAGATGACGGCCGTGTTCGCGCGTCAGCAGCTCCACCACAGCGGCCGTTTCCGCGTGCGACCGGACGCTCAAGACAATAGCTTCGTCCGACCATTGCATAACAGGCTTTCCCGCTCGAGGTTTGCGGCATGGGGTTTGACCCCACTGCTACCAGTTAACTTCTCTGTTCACGCTTGGGTGCAGCCGGCGCGACAGGTGTGGTTCCAGGTGGCAGCGCCTCCGGCACCTGCGAGATACCGCATGGCCGCGCCAGCACCTGGCATCGATGCATGCCATCTGGCAACTTCAAGCACGACAGGCTCTTGTCGATAGCGAGGCGCCACGCGGTGAAGGCCGGTCCCTGCTTGCCGGCAGCGTCGATCCAAAGCGCCATCGCTTTCTGTTTCGCTGCATTTTCGGAGACACGATCCTCACCAGCCGTCGCAATAAAGTCACCACACCGCCGCACCGCTGCAGTGGCCGGTGTGTGTGTCGCGAGCGCCGCGATCGCTAGGAAAAAGGCGACAGCGCACCGCACAGACGCAAGGCGCAAAACAATCAGACCGCGGTCGTTGCTCGTCGAGGGACTTGCCACCACGCGCCTCCGCCTTACTCGATTGGGAACTCCAGTCCCATCTCGCGGTAGCGCTCCGGATCGTGCTCCCAGCCTTCGCGCACCTTGACGTGCAGAAACAAATGCACCGGGCGTCCGACAATATCAGTCAACTCCGTGCGCGACTCGGTTGAAATCTTCTTGATGGCGCGGCCACCTTCGCCGAGCACAATCGAACGCTGACTTTCGCGTTCAACAAAGATCGTCTGTTCAAGTCGAACGCCTTTTTTGCCCATCTCCTTCCACGACGTCGTCTCGACCGTAGCCGCGTAAGGCAGCTCTTGATGCAGCCTGGCGTAAAGCTTCTCGCGCGTGATCTCGGCGGCGAGAATTCGCATCGGCGCGTCCGTCACGTCGTCGGCGGGATAGTGCCAACGGCCTTCCGGCACCATCTCGGCGAGATAGCGCTTCAGGTGCTCAACACCAGAACCTTTCAGGGCTGAGATCATGAACGTCGCCTTGAACGCGCCGAGCTTGTTAAGCTCCTGCGCCAGCACCAGCAAACGCTCCTTGGCGATCGTGTCGACTTTGTTGAGCGCCAGGCAAACTGGCACCGGCACGTCTGAGAGACGTGCCACTAGCGCGCGCGTTTCTTCATCGACGTGGCGCTGGGAATCGAACAGCAGCACGACGATGTCGGCCTCGCCAGCACCGCTCCATGCAGCCCTGACCATCGCGCGGTCGAGCCGGCGGCGCGGCTTGAAGATGCCGGGCGTGTCGACAAACACCAGTTGGCTCGACCCATCGATGGCGATGCCGCGGATCTGCATCCGCGTCGTCTGCACCTTGTGGCTGACGATGGTCACCTTGGTGCCGACGAGATGATTGACCAGCGTCGACTTGCCGGCATTCGTCGCGCCGATGACCGCGACAAACCCGAAGCGCGGATTGGCCACCTCTGGCGCTTCTGCCACCAGCATCGGCGGTGCTGCGGCTGGTGCCTTGGCAGCCTTTGATCTCGGTGCCGATGCCGCCGCGGCTGGCCGACCCTTGTCCTTACCAGGCTTGTCGCTGCTCGCCTTGGGTGAGCGAGGCTTAACTGCGTGCGGCGCAGATTTTTTAGCGGGCGCAGGCTTCTTCGACTTTGACGTCATGGTGCGCTTTTCCATACGCCCTCCTTCAGCAGGAGCGCGGTGGCGGCGGATTGCTCGGCCGCGCGCTTGCTCGATCCGATGCCGGTGGCAACCCGCGCGAGAGGGGCCTTGCGGCCACCGACGCGCACTTCTGTCGTGAAGTGCGGTGCATGGTCCGGTCCTTCACGGTTGACTTCTTTGTACTTCGGCAGGTCGAGGCCTTGGCCTTGCGCCCACTCCTGCAGCGCACTCTTGGCGTCGGCCGCCTCGATCGGCAGGGTTTCCAGACGCTTTGCCCAATGCAACCGCACGATCCGCCGCGCTGCATCAAAGCCACCTTCAAGAAAGATCGCCGCCAACACCGCCTCGCAGGCATCCGCCAGAATGGTGACTTTCTCGCGGCCGCCGCTGCCGGCCTCGCTGTCGGAGAGGATCAACTGTTCGCCCAGGCCGATGGCACGGGCCACATCCGCACACGTCTCCCCGCGCACCAGATGATTGAAGATGCGCGCCAGCTCGCCTTCATTTGCTTTCGTGAACGTCTCGGAGATCAGCTCGGCGATCGACAAGCCGAGCACCCGGTCGCCAAGGAATTCCAGCCGCTCGTTGTCCTGCTCGCTCGCGCGTTTCGATGTGGTGCGCACACTGGCGTGGGTCAGAGCCCGCTTCAGTAGCGTACGATCTGTGAATTGATACCCGAGACGGGCTTCGAACCCTTTGGCGCGGCGTGCGTTCGTCACCTGGGGCCTACCGGACGAGCGAAATGATGCGGCGGAAGCGGACGCAGGTCGGCCACGTCCATGGAGCGAATCGGCGGCAGTTGCCGGGCTCGTCAATGGCCGCCGAGAAGAAGATCAGATCCGCACGGCCGACAAAATACTCAAACGGCACGTAGCCGACGGACGGGAAGCGGCTGTCGGTAGAATTATCCCGGTTGTCGCCCATCATGAAGTAGTGCCCCGCCGGCACTTTGAATACCCGCGTGTTGTCGGCGGCCCCCTCATCGATGGCGTCGAGCACCGTATATCGCACCCCATTCGGCAGCGTCTCTTCGAAGCGCGGCGTCGCACGAACGACCCCGTCCTCATCGACGGCCACAAAGTCCTCGATCCGCTTTTTCGGAATCGGCTGGCCATTGATCTGCAGCACGCCGCGGATCACCTGGATCTCGTCGCCCGGCATGCCGATCACGCGCTTAATGAAATCGATTGAAATGTTGGTCGGCTGCTTGAATACCGCCACGTCCCCGCGCTTGGGCTCAGCCGCAAACACGCGGCCCGAGAACAGCTTCTGCGGCCGCAGCGGGATCGAGATGTTGGTCCACGGGATATCCAGCGACTGCGGGAAGGTGTGCGTGCTGTAGCCGTAGGACAGCTTGGACACGAACAGGAAATCGCCCACCAGCAGGTTCGATTTCATCGACCCCGAGGGGATATTGAACGGCTGATAGAAAAACACCCGGACCACAAACGCGATCAACAGCGCATGCACGACAATGCGCGCCGTCTCAGCCCAGCCGCCTTCATCGGACTTTGGGCCGGCCTGGGAACTGGACTTGGCACTGGTGGTACCGGCCACGGCCGCCTTGGCTGCAGATGCCGCCTTGGCCTTCATGGACCCTAGGTTCAAGCTCATTGCTGTTCCTCAGCACCGATGCCTTGCCGCAATTGGCAAACTATCCCCGGGCACACGTCCATTGGCGACGCCTCAACCGGCGCGCACCTGCTATACAGCCTCGCCCGGCTGGCCGCAATGTTCTGACCTTGTTCGTTTTTTGGCGTGTCGTCGCAGCACGTTGCAGGCTCAACGGGTCAGCACGGCTGAAATGATCACCACTGCTTCGGCCATCGGATACTCGTCGGTCATCGTCAGCGCGATATGGGGCGAGTAGCCTGGCGGTGTCAGGGCCTGTAGCCGCTTGAGCGCGCCACCCTGCAATTGAAGCGTCGGCTGGCCCGAGGGCAGGTTGACGACGCCCATATCGCGCCAAAACACGCCGCGGCGCAGCCCGGTGCCGAGCGCCTTCGCACAAGCCTCCTTGGCCGCGAACCGCTTGGCATAGGACGCCGCCCGCGGATTGTGCCGGCCGGTGGTGCGCCGTTCCGATCGCGCTCGCTCGGTGTCCGTAAACACCCGGCCCACGAACCGGTCCCCAAACCGCGTGAGCGACGCCTCAATGCGCCGGATATCGATCATGTCATTGCCAATGCCCAGGATCATCGTGTTGCCTCCCCGTCGCGCCTGACCGCCATCGTCCCGCAACACAGACAACGGTATCATGCATCAAAAAAGCGCGGCGCGATTGACATGTGGCGTACGGAAATGATGACGATTTCGTCCGCTTGCGCATCGACGCTGTAGTAGACGTTGTAGGGATAGCGACCCACGCCAATTTTGCGCAATCCCGTTGCGCGCTGTCTTCGACCAATCGGCCATGGAACCGGCCAGCTGTGCAAAGGTGAGCAGGCCGTCTGGCATGCGCCGGTTCTGGGAGACGTCATTCGGGACGAAGCCGACTACGCGACGATGAGATTATATTCACTACAATCCGGTCCGACATGGATTTGTGTCCGCGGCGCCAGCTGGCCGCATTCAAGCTTTTCCGGCTGGGTTGAGCGCGGCGTCTACGAACCCATTTTGGGTTGAGACGAGAGCCCCCTTCCGGACCGTCTCGTGGAGAATGCAATTTCTGATCGCGCGCCGCAGCGCGTTGGGTCGCGCTGAAACGCTTGACCCAACCTACATCGCTGATGTTTGCCTAAGCGGCGCGACTGTTGCAAGTCCTTCGTTACCGGACCGATGGCAAGCTCGGCAAGGTCGCTATCCTCCGGTACTTCTTCACCTCTTCGGTAACGGACGATGTAGCTCGCCAATCTTCGGGGCCGTTCCGGCGGAAGCTTGCGCAGGGCGTCGATGGCGTCATCGATAGTCGGTGCTGGCATGGATCGATCTCCTTTGAAACAAATGATACTGCCCGACCCCTCGTTTCTGCAAAGCCACAGTGCCCGTCTGCAAATCAGTGGATTTCAATGGAACGCCAAAATGACCGATGATTTCGTTGGTGGCGAGCTATTTTGCATCAAGCCTCAGCCTTCGCCTGCACCCACCTCAACGCGGCGCTCTACCCATCCAGAATTCGACGAGAACGAAGTCAAAGCTACAACACCAGTGCGCCTCCTTGCGCCTGGCAGCACACATCGACGCACGCGCCGAAGTGGAACTTCCCCCGCCCATTAACGGTCCACGCTCGCATCCTGCACCAGATACGCACACAGCTGCCCGAAGCTCAGCCCCATGTGCGCGGCAGCCTCGGGCAGCAGCGATGTCGGTGTCATGCCGGGCTGTGTGTTGGTCTCGAGGAAGATCAGCTCGTCTTTGGATTCGTCCCAGCGGAAGTCTGACCGCGACGCGCCGCGGCAACCGAGCACCCGATGGGCTGTCTGCGTGTGGCGCTGCACCTCGCGCCGTACGGCCTCTGGAATGCTCGCTGGCAGAATGTGCTTCGAACCACCCGGCGCATACTTGGCTTCGTAGTCGTAGAACTCCAGATGATCGGCGACCACAATGTCGATCACATCCGACACCCGGTCGCCGATCACGCAGCAGGTCAGCTCTCGCCCGGCGACGAACCGCTCAACCAGCAGGTGACCATCTCTGGTCACCGGGATCTGCCGGATCGTCTCCGGAGGGCGATTGGCGCCAGCGCGCACAATGACCACGCCAACACTGGAGCCTTCCACGATTGGCTTGGCGACATAGGGCGGCGCGAACACATGATCGGCCATGGCTTCATCATGCGTGACCAATCGGCCCTCAGCGATGGGCACGCCAGCCTTGGCGACAATCAGCCGGGTCTGCTCTTTGTGCATGGCCACCGACGACGCCATCACGCCGGAGTGCGTATAGGCAAGACCCAGCACTTCGAGGATGCCTTGTACGCAGCCGTCTTCGCCCCAACGCCCGTGCAGCGCGTTGAACACCACGTCCGGCTTCAGGTCGGCCAAAGTCTTTGCCAGCCCCCGGTCCGCATCAACCCGCGTGACCTTGAAGCCTTCGCCCTCGAGCGCTTTGGCGCACTCGTTGCCCGACGACAGCGAAACCTCGCGTTCCGCTGACCAGCCGCCCATCAGCACGGCCACATGCGTCGATCTCGGGTCGCGGATTGGCTTGGTCATGCGTGTTGGTCCAGGAAAGAGGGGGCAAATGGGGAATGGGCAATCGGCAATGGTCGCAAAAACTCTCAGGCACTTACAAATCAAAGCCGACAGGTTCTCTTACCATTGCCCATTGCCCATTGCCCACTCACCTCTTCCTCGTCCCCACCAACTGCGCCCGCGTCGCCGGAACTTCGACGATCTCGGCCGGGCCAGTCCGCACCTTGGGCCGCGGCGCAACCGTGTGCGCCCAGCCATAAGCAAACATCGTGATCAGCGCGCTGGCCGCAAAGAAGTAGATGCCTGGCTGCACCTGTGCCTCCGAATACCCCGACGAGTTGACGTAAAAGATGATCAGCGCCAGCACCATCACGTCCGTCATCGAATACCGGCCCAGCCATTCCATCGCTGCGATGGAACGCACGCGGAACTCGTGCGGCATGTCCGGCGAGGTGACCAAGGTTAACAGGTAGAGGAGTTTCAGAAATGGGAACACCACCGAGAACGTCATAATCACCGCGCAAAGGAAGAACTCCTCATTTGTATAGAGCGCGTAGATGATGCTCAAAATCGAGTGCTCGTTCTTCCACACAAACACCGTCGTGAACTTGATCGCCGGCAGGATAATGCCGAGCGCAAAGAACACCGTGGCGACGATGATCAGAAAGCTAAGCACGAAATTGCGGAACGGTGCCGAGCGCGGCGGCGAGATCGTTTTCGGCGCGATCCGCTCTTTGGTCACCGACCCAGGCGCATCGACATGCAACCATGAATAGCCGAGGATCATGAACACGATGGCGGCCGTGAAATAGTAGACGCCATTGAGGCTGGAGGCATCATAGACGCCCTGTGTCTTGATGAAGAAGATCATCAGCGACAGCACCAGCACGTCGTGCATCGACCATTTGCCGAGCCATTCCAGCGCCCGCAGCTGCCGCGACATGCGCCCCAGCTCCTTCTGCGGCAACGTCGACAGCAGCAGTAGATACAGCAGCTTCAGCACCGGCAGAATGATCGAGAACACCAACACTGTGAGGCCGAGGAACAGCTGGCCACTCCCCAACAATGAGCTGACCGTCGAAAGCAGCGAATGCTCGGTCGTGAAAAATAGAAACTTGGTCAGTTTAATGATGGGCGTGCTGACGCCGAGCGCCAGGCACACGCTGGCGCCGACGATCGCAATCGCCAGCAGAAATCTCCGGCCGCCCAGGGTCATGACCCGTGCCACGCGTGTCTCAACGTGTCCCGCCGCATTGCGCCCCACCTCATGGATGCCGCCGCCCGTCGCAGCCCATCAGGCACAGATACGGGGAACCACGGCAACACTGTGGCTGGTTCACACCTCAGTAAGCAAACCGGTGCATCCGGTTCAGCAGCCAGCCAGGCACTTGGCTTCGGGCTTGTTCAGCGTTGCGGCCGATTTTCGGCCTTGGCTGCTCGCCGCCGGCTGGCCGTTGGCTGGCGCCGGACCAGCGTCGAATTCGCCGAAGTCTTCGTCCTCCAGGGCGCGCTTGGCCCGGTCGGCAGCCGCCGCTGCCCGCTCGCTCAGCGGCTCGGGCGCGTTCGGATCGGCTTTGCCCTTCGCCGGACGCGCAGCCTGTGGAGCAGGCTCCGCCGCTTGGCTCGTCTCGGTCACTGGCGCCGGCTGCGTCTGGACGGGCCGCCGTTCCACGACGCCGGGATCGTCGATCCGGTCGGCAACCTGCGGCCGCAGGATTTTGCCAGTGGCCGGTGCCGGTGCTATCGCCATCAAGGCAGCGCCAACCAGCACGAGACCTAAGGCTCGCCGGGCATTGCAGACGTGCAGGGGATCACGCATGCGCAGTCTCCACCACCTAAATTCTGGGCATTCGGGGCCCGTTGAGACCGTTCCAGCACACCGAAACCGGCGCGTGCCTAAACCGTTTCCTGGAACAATGGTGGAGATGCACTAATATCCTATCAAGGATTGCGCCGGGATTTGCATTAAATTGCGCGCAATGGCACATGCAAAGCGTGTGAAATACGGCGCTACGGCCCGGCGCCACCCAAACGTCTTCAGGAGACTTCGCATGCGCCGCCCAACCGTCCGCCTCATCTGTGGCACCCTCGGAACCGCCGCCGTATGGGCTTTGGCCAGTGCGCCGGCGTCTGCCAAGACCTGCAAAGAGCCGCTGACGGTCACCTCGCGCTCGACCATCAAAGTCGACGAAGCCGCCCGCACTAAACGCGCCACCGCCAACGCCGAGGCAAAGTGGAGCAAGGAAGTCCGCGCCTTGCACGGCCTGCGGTACTATTTCCCCTCCCGCGCCGACGCCAAAACCGTCGAATGCCGCCAGACCCCCAAATCCACGGCCTGCACCATGACCGCCACCCCGTGCCGCTTGTTTTAGCGGCTGGGCCGCAGCTTGAAATGCGACCCCGCATCTTGTTCCAGTCATTTGCGCTCCTAGCCGCCAGCAGCTACTAGTCGGGCGAACCCATCCGCTGCCGGCCACCTTCGTCATCCCGGCGAAGGCCGGGACCCACGGCAACCATCAGAGTGAGCGCCAATTTGTCGTGGGTGCCGGCCTTCGTCGGCATGACGATAGAGAGAGCGCTTCTCAGCGCGCAAGATCGTCAGTGTCTCATGTCCAATTCGCCCCTCGCCGCCCGCAAGTCCACGCCCGCGCGTCCCGCTCCAAAGGTCCGCCGCACGGCGGCCAAAGGCGGCACCAAATCGGCCGCCGCGCCCCGCATCGGCCTCGTTTCGCTCGGCTGCCCGAAGGCCCTCGTCGATAGTGAGCGCATCGTCACGCAACTGCGCTCCGAGGGCTATCAGCTGTCCGCTGACTACGCCGGCGCCGATGTCGTCATCGTCAATACCTGCGGCTTCCTCGATTCAGCGAAAGCCGAAAGCCTCGAAGCCATCGGCGAGGCCGTGGCGAAAAACGGTCGTGTCATCGTCACCGGCTGCCTCGGCGTCGAGAAAGAGCGCATTCTCAAAGCCCATCCGGCCGTCCTCGCCGTCACCGGCCCGCATCAATACGAAGCCGTCGTCTCCGCCGTCCACGACGCTGTGCCACCGCTGCACGATCCGTTCGTCGATCTGTTGCCCGATGCCGGCCTCCGCCTCACGCCGCGCCACTACGCGTATTTGAAAATTTCGGAAGGCTGCAACAACCGCTGCTCGTTCTGCATCATTCCCAGCATTCGCGGCGATCTTGCCAGCCGGCCTGCGAACCAGGTGATCGCCGAAGCCGAACGTCTGGTCCGCGCTGGCGTAAAGGAACTGCTGGTCATCAGCCAAGATACGAGCGCCTACGGCCTCGATATCAAATACGCGACGAGCGCTTGGAAGGGCCGCGACATCAAGGCGAAGTTCTACGATCTCGCCGCCGAACTCGGCAACCTCGGCGCCTGGGTCCGCATGCACTACGTCTATCCGTATCCGCATGTCGACGACGTCATTCCGTTGATGGCGGCAGGAAAAATTCTGCCCTATCTGGATATTCCATTCCAGCACGCCTCGCCGCGCATCTTGAAGGCCATGAAGCGCCCCGCCTCCAACGATAAAGTCCTCAAACGCATCGCCCACTGGCGCAGCATCTGCCCCGACCTTGCCTTGCGCTCCACTTTCATCGTTGGCTTCCCCGGCGAAACAGAAGACGACTTCCAGCAACTGCTCGACTTCGTCGGCGAAGCCAAAATCGCCCGCGCCGGCTGCTTCAAATACGAGCCCGTCGCTGGCGCCACCGCCAACGCCATCGACGGCCACGTTCCCGACGACATCAAGGAAGACCGCTGGCATCGCTTCATGGCCGCCCAGCAGAAGGTGTCGACCGAGATCATGGCCGCCCGCGTCGGCCGCAACATCGAGATCCTGATCGATGAAGTCGACGAGGACGGCGCCATCGGCCGCTCGCAATGGGACGCCCCCGAAATCGACGGCAGCGTCTTCCTCGAAGACGCCACCGGCCTCACTCCCGGCGATCTCATCAAAGTCAAAGTCACCCACTCAGATGAATACGACGTCTGGGCGGAGCGAGGCTGAGTAGGCTGCACCGGGTGGTAAGTACTGCCTCACAAAGAAACTCGCTGCTTTTGCTGTCTCCCCCTTGAGGGGGGAGGCAAGAAAGTCACTGCGACGTTTGGTGAAAGGATCCAATCCAAACTGAGCCACCCCCGGGTTTTCCACGCGCTTGCCAAGCCCGCTATTCCCCTGTATCAGCCCGTTCCGGTAGGGCCTGTAGCTCAGTGGTAGAGCGCCTCACTTTTAATGAGGATGTCGATGGTTCGAACCCATCCGGGCTCACCAACACCGCGCGCGCACTGCTCCAGCCTTCTGGCAACCTGAAGTGCCGCGCCGAGCCTGCCGGCTTGACCAAAAAAACCTATCACGCGTGGCGGCGATCTGCGTTATTGGGCGCCCGGCACCTGTCGCCGGCCCCGAAAAGCGCCGGCGAAAAAACCATGACCACAGCTAAATCCGCCCCCAAAACGGCTCCCGAACTTGATGTCCTTGTGGTCGGCGCTGGTCCGTCCGGCTTGGCACTGGCGATCGAACTCGGCCGCCGCGGCGTGTCCGTGCTGGTCGTTGAGCAGAACGACCGTGTCGGTCAGAACCCGCGCGCCAAGACTGTCAACATCCGGTCCATGGAGCATATGCGCCGTTGGGGCATTGCAGACCAAGTCCGCGCCGCTGGCCCCTTGCCGCCGGACTATGGACTGAACGTCGTCTTCGCAACCCGCCTGTTCGGCCATCAGATCACGCGCTTTGAAGACGCGTTGTTCATGAGCCGTGCTCGCGACGACCGCTTCGCCGAAGGCTCGCAGTGGATCCCGCAATACAAGTTCGAAGCTGTCTTGCGCGATCATGCCGCCACGCTGCCCACCGTCGAACTCCGCTTTGGCACCAAGCTCGCCAGCGCTACCCAAAATACCGCTGGCATCAGCGCACAACTCGTCGATGTCCAATCCGGCGCGGAAACGAGCCAGCGTGCCAAATATCTCGTCGGCGCTGATGGCGCCCGCAGCATTGTCCGCCGCGAGATCGGCGCGCGCCTGGAAGGCGAGCACGGCTTTGTTTCCGTCCAAGGTCTCATTCTGCGCATCCCAGGCCTCGGCCAGATGCACCCCCAGGGCGACGCTCTGATGTACTGGTCCATCAACGCCGATTCACCAGCCATGATGGGCCCCATGGATACCGGCGACCTCTGGTTCTGGGGCTCGCCCGTCGCCAAAGACGCCGTTCTTGATGATGCCGAGATCACCCGCCGCGTGCACGGCTCTCTTGGCCGCGAGATCCCCTTCGAAGTCGTCACCAAAGACCCCTGGGCGGCCCATCGCCTGATCGCCGACCGCTACACCAAGGGCCGCATGCTGCTGATCGGCGATGCCTGCCACCTGCATCCACCCTTTGGCGGCTATGGCATGAACCTCGGCATCGCCGACGCCGTCGATGTCGGCTGGAAACTGGCAGCCACTCTGCAAGGCTGGGGCGGCCCCAATCTGCTCGACAGTTACGAAGCGGAGCGTCGGCCACTGCATCGCCGGACCATCGACGAAGCCGTCGAGAATCTTGCGTTCTTCGGTCCCTACTTGCAGGGCGGCAAACTCGAAGACGAGACACCCGAAGGCAGCGCCGAACGGGCCACGCTTGCCGAGCAGGTCAAAGCTGCCAAAGCCCGCGAGTTCCACGGCCTCGGCATGGCGCTGGGCATGACCTATCACCTCTCGCCCTTGATCGTGCCGGACGGCACCACGCCACCCGCCCATGATCCTATGACGTACACACCCTCCGCGAGCCCCGGCGCCCGCGCGCCGCATCTCTGGCTTGACGCCGACACATCGCTCTACGATCGCCTGGGCTCCGGCTTCACGCTGTTGGTCGAGCCGTCAGACAACGCGCACGCAACCGCTGCCCAGTTCTCCGCTGCAGCCGCTGAGCGCGCCATGCCGCTGCATGTCCAAACCGTGCCAGCTGACCTTATGGCCGCCCACTACGGTGCCCGCTTCGCCCTTGTCCGGCCCGATCAGTACGTCTCTTGGCGCGGCGATGCGTCAACAACATCGGCACAATTAATTCTGGACCAAGTCCGCGGCGCCGCGCGCTAGACGCCACCAACCAGCATCGGCTCCAGGCTGCAGTCCAGCAAGCCCGGATCGATCTCTGCTTCCATCACATCGAACATCCCGTCCATGAACTTGACCAGCGCGTCCGAGGCAGCCACTGCATTCTCGACGTGCCGGTTGGCGACCGCGGTCAGCAAAGCCAGATGATGACTGATGGTGCCGTCCAGATCAGCATGCCCCGGAATATGCGCATGATGGATATAGCCGATACGCCGGAAGATGGTGTGCAGCGGCCGCAGTGTGTTCTCTAAAAACGGCTCGCTCGCCGCCGCCAGGATCAGCTTGTCCATCTTGCGGTCGATGTCGTTGAACTGCGCGAGTGTCAGCGTCGCGCGCTTCTCACGCAGCACACGCTCCATGTGCAGCATTTGATTGCGATGCGCCGGCCCTGAACGCTCGGCCGCCAGTCGCACGACAAAGCGCTCCACGTCCCGCCGCAACTGCAGCAGCATGCGCTCCCGCGCCAGATCGATGGGCGCGATCTGCAAGCCATGCCGCGGCTTGATGATGATCAGTGTATCGGCCGCCAGGCGGTTCACTGCATGATGGATCGGCGTCCGGCCCAAGCCCGTCAGATCCTGCAGGTCCTGCATGGTCAGAAACCGCCCCGGCCGCAACGCGCAGTTGACCAACAGGTCTTCCAGGCCTTGATAGGCCAGCTCGAACAGATTGACCCGGTTGCGCCGCGGCGTCTTGGCGGCTTCGGACTTCGGCACGATCCTCAGCTGGGTCTTGCGGCGTGTCATGGCGGGGTCCTCGCAGTCGTCTGGGCACCCAACATACACTGCCCGGCCAATAGCGTGGCCAATGATGTTGTGATATTTCACAAGCCGGCATATCGTCGCCCGAAGTGCCCCGCCGGCAGCTGATGTGCCCATGGAGACCGAGCGTGAAAATAACCTCAATCGAAACCCTGCGCACCGAAGAGTTCGCCAACGTCCTTTGGGTCCGTGTCCATACCGACGCCGGTCCCATCGGCCTCGGCGAGACGTTCTACGGCGCCGGCGCTGTTGAGGCGCACATCCACGATATCTTATCGGTCCGCCTGCTCGGGAAAAACCCGCTCCATATCGAAGCGCTGCATCGCGAGATGTTGAACCTGCCGATGGCGCAGTCGTCCACCGGCGTTGAATACCGCGCGGCATCCGCTATCGACATCGCCTTCTGGGACATCTTCGGCAAGGTCTGCAAGCAACCGGTCCATCAGATGCTCGGGGGTCTGTGCCGCGACAAGCAGCGAATTTACAATACGTGCGCGGGCACCCGCTATGTGCGTTCCAACAATATCAAACCAGTTGCCAACTGGAACGCCGGTGACGCCGAAGGCCCCTACGAAGACCTCGATGGCTTCATGAACCGTGCCGATCGCCTGGCTGAAAGCCTGCTCGAAGAGGGCATCACCGCCATGAAGATCTGGCCGTTCGATCCTGCCGCCAACGAAAACCAAGGCATGCATATCACCGTCGAGCAGATGAAGAAGGCCATCGAACCCTTCGAAAAAATCCGCAAGGCCGTCGGCGACAAGATGGAGATCATGGTCGAGTTCCACTCGCTCTGGAACCTGCCGATGGCGATCAAGCTTGCGCGTGCACTCGAACCGTACAAGCCGACCTGGTACGAAGATCCCATCCGCATGAATTCGCCGCAAGCGCTAGCCGAATACGCGCGCTCCACTAACGTTTGGGTCTGCGCCAGTGAGACCCTCGGCTCGCGCTTTCCTTACAAAGACATGCTCGATCGCGACGCCATGCACGTCGTCATGGTGGATCTGTGCTGGAGTGGCGGCCTCACCGAGGGCCGCAAGATCGCCGCCATGGCCGAGACCTATCATCGCCCGTTCGCGCCGCACGACTGCATTGGCCCGGTCGGGTTTATTGCCGGCGTGCATGCGTCGTTCAGCCAGCCGAATACACTGATCCAAGAAAGTCGGTCCGCGCCTTCTACAAAGGCTGGTACAACGAGCTCGTTACGAACATGCCCGTCATCAAAGACGGCTACGTCTATCCGATGGACGGCCACGGCCTCGGCGTCGAATTGCTGCCCGCTATTTTCAAACGCTCCGACCTGACCGTCCGCCGCTCAACGCTTTGAGACAAACAGAGGGACCGCCGCGCGTCATGCGCCATCCGGGCAAACCACTGGCGCACGTCGCCTAGGCAGCCAAGCCCAGCAATGCGCGCGCTTCTTTGGCCGTCGCGGCGCGGCGGCCGTATTTGGTGCAGAGATCGGCGACGCGTTTGACGAAGGCGGCGTTCGATGGCGCCAGCGTCGTCTTGTCCCAGCGGATGTTGTCTTCGAGGCCGGTGCGGCAGTGGCCGCCAAGTTCAATTGCCCAATTGTTGAGCGTCAGCTGATCCTTGCCGATGCCTGCGCCGGTCCAGGTGGCGTCGGGCGCAAGGCGCTTCAGCGTCTTGATATAGTACTCGAAGGTTTCGCGATCGACCGGCATGGCGTTTTTCACGCCCATGACGAACTGCACGTGCAGCGGGCCCTTCATCTGTCCCTTTTTCTGCATCTCAACGGCCTTGAAGATCATCGACAGATCGAAGGCTTCCACTTCGGGCTTGACGTTGTGGGCGATCATTTCGGAGGCGAGCCAATCGACCAGCTCAGGCGCGTTTTCATAAACGCGCGTGGGGAAGTTGCACGAACCGGTTGAGAGCGAGGCCATGTCGGGCTTCAACGGCAGCATGCCGCCGCGCTCGCGGCCATTGCCCGAACGTCCGCCAGTAGAGAGCTGGATGATCATGCCGGGGCAATGCTTCTTGACGCCTTCCATCAGCTGGCCGAAGCGCTCGGGGCTCGAGGTCGGGGTACCATCGTCGTTGCGAACATGGGCGTGCAGCAGAGTGGCGCCGGCTTCGAACGCGGCGTGTGTGGATTCTACCTGCTCGGCGATAGTGATCGGCACGGCCGGGTTGTCTTTCTTGGTCGGCAGCGAACCGGTGATGGCGACGGTGATGATGCAGGGCGTGGACATGGGTGAGGCTCGTTTGGCAGGGGTGTGATAGCGGGTCTATATTATCGCCTACCAGCAGATCCGCTCAAGGGAAAGCTTGCCCATGTCCGCGCCCATGATCACCACCGCCTACGTCCAGCGCATGGCACGCTACAATCGTTGGCAGAACGAGAACTTATATGGGGCGGCTGCCCGACTTCCCGACAGCGAATTGAAGCGCGAAAGGGGCGCGTTCTTCGGATCAATCCAGGGGACGCTGTGCCACCTGCTGATCACAGACCAAATGTGGCTGCACCGCTTTCAGCCGGACCGCTTCGAGATGCCGAAGGTGGCTTCGATTGCTGGCACCACAACGGCCATAGCGAACTGGGGTACGCTCAAGGCGGCGCGTGCGGAGTGGGACACAGCGCTGATCAGCTGGTGTGATGCACTGGACGGTGGCTGGCTTGACGGCGACGTGAGCTACTACTCGGTGTCAATGGGGCGTGATTATGCGCGACCGCGTGGGTTGCTGCTGACGCATCTGTTCAATCATCAAACGCACCATCGGGGACAGGTACATTGCATGCTGACGCAATCCGGCATCAAACCGGGCGATACAGATCTGCCGATCATGGAGCTATGACGGCTCGGTTGAAACTTTGCGGTCACCCCAGCGTAACTCGTCTGACACCTTCCCATCTGGAGCCAACCATGCCGAAATTCCTTGCCCGAACGATAGCGGCCTTGGCCATGTCCTTGTCCGCCACCACCGCGTTTGCGCAGGACAACTTCGATGCCTGGCCATTGCTGAAAAGCACGTTCCCATCGACGGGCGGCGGCGGCATGATGATCAAGGGTTATGACCCGGTGATCACCGAGGGCAAATGCATCACGACCTTCATGGCCGTCGAAAGCGGGCCCAATCCCAAGGTCTACGCCAGCCTGATCACCTTCGAGGCGGTCCCCGCACAAGGCGGCACGCTGTGTCAGAACGGCCAGTGGAAGGCCTTCGAGGGCGGCGCTAGCGGCACCACGCCGTACCGCGTGTTCTTCAAGGACGGTGTTTTCCGCGGCTCGCCGTGACGCCGTGACATGGGGTCTGGTCCCGGAAAATGGTCCCGGAAAATGGGGCCGGAAAATGGGGACAACCACCATTTTCGCCTGGCTGTGATGGCGATCCTAACGGTGAGTTGGCGGAAAAGGGTGGCTGTCCCTATTTTCGTGTGCGATAGGCACGCCATCTTTTTTGAACCCCCGAGGATGCCATGGCCGCTTTCAAAGACCCAGAGAACACGCTGCTGATCGAAACGACCAAAGGCAATGTCGTCATTGCCATGCGGCCGGACTTGGCACCGGGCCATGTGGCGCACATCAAGAAGCTGGTGCGCGAAGGCTTTTATGACGGCATCGTGTTCCACCGCGTCATTGAAGGCTTCATGGCGCAGACCGGCTGCCCCAAGGGCCAGGGCACCGGCGGCTCGAAATACCCGAACCTGAAAGCCGAGTTCAATGCCGAAAAGCACGTGCGAGGCACCTGTTCGATGGCGCGTTCATCGATGCCGGATAGCGCCAACAGCCAGTTCTTCATCTGCTTCGCCGACGCCGGCTTCCTCGACAAGCAATACACCGCCTGGGGCCACGTCATCGAAGGCATGGAGAACGTCGACAAGATCAAGCGCGGCGAGCCCGTGCAGAGCCCCGACAAGATGGTGTCGGTCAAGGTCGCAGCCGACGTCAAGGCCTGAGGAAACCGGGGACAGCCACGGTCACTGGTTCAAAAATCGCGGCCAAGCGGCGCCGCTCACTAGAACCGTAAAGGCGGCTATCCCCCTTATTCACGCCCGTCCCACCTAGGTATTCACCCAGCTATTCAAGCTGCTGATTTTGTGGCATATTTTGACTTATGCAGACCTGCCCCGAGCGCTGGTATCAAGTCCGGCGGTTGGGGTCACAGCGCACGCGGTCCATACGCGTGCCTCGAAGAGGAGCGCACCGGGCGTTGCTTCCCCGGTTCCCCTGGTCTGCCGTCAGTGATGGGGCTATGGCGATGTGAGCCCTGCCATAATCCGGGCCCTGGGAACGAAAGTCGACGCGCGCACGATGGGAGGCCGCGCGGCCGGACGTGATGTAGCCGGTCGATACCGGGATGGTCCTCACTGAATAACGGGCGGCGTGCCGCATGCAGCATGCTGTTTCACTGGCACCTGGACGTGGCAACACGTCTCCCCGCCGGCAACAGCGCCGAGGCAGTTGACACCCGAGAGGGTGTTGGACGGGCCTGCGGAAACCCGGCGGTCTGGGCCCCAGGTGAATGCGAGACGATTTCGAGGCCTTCGTCGGCCGGAAAATATCCCTCGCAGTATACCCGAAACCATGAGCGGACCGGGCATCAGCCACGCGGCACCCGCCCGCCTCTTCGGAGGCGTGTGGACGACGCAGCGAACCGAGCGTGCGCAGCGCCCAAAAAGCGAACCGGGGCGCGCCGTATTTTTTCAGCGGCCGCCACCGTTAACCAGGTTTGTTCACCAGGTTTATTAACGGTGTTGCACTCCATGCCCGCACACCCAAGTGCCACGCTTAACCTGACGGGCCGGCGTGATCTGCCTTGCATGATGCGTGGCGGGCAGTTATGTAACCCGCAGATCAGCGGCATGGCTAACACCCTCGCGGCGGGTTCAATGGAATGCCCAGTTGGCGGAATTGGTAGACGCACTGCTTTCAGGTAGCAGCGCCGCAAGGCGTGGAGGTTCGAGTCCTCTACTGGGCACCATATACTATTGATTTAATTGATTATGATAAGTTTCTACGATTCGATTGCCCGGTCCGTGCCGTAGCGCCCGTGCCCTATGAATTGGGCCCCATACAACGAGCACCTGAGCCCTCCCACACCTCGTGCTGTTCGCCAGGCCTCATCTGCAGTCGAGGCCAAGAGGGCGAGCGCTCGTTGGGCAATAATCCAGATCCCGCGCGATTGTAATGGGATGATAAGCGCCTTGGCCGGCTCCGTTTGGATCATGACGTGAGCCGTCAGGTTCTTCGACCAACCCGCCACCAGTACTGCCGCGGCCTTTGAAAATCTCAACCGTGATGGGTGCGCCACTTGCGGCCGCACCGCTGAGCCGTTACTAACTTGTCGACTAGTCGACAAGTTAGCGGAACGCTGGGAACAACCTGGCTCGATCAGGAGGAACGCATGTCAAGCAATCGGATCAACCTAAGATGGGCGATCGCCGGTCTCGCCGGGCTGGCCGCTGGATGCATCGCTGGGCCGGCGATGGCACAGGGGAAAATTACACTGAAACTAGGCCATCTCGCCAACGAGCAGAACCCTTGGCATCTGGCGAGCGCGAAGTTCGCGGATGAAGTCGCCAAGCGGACGAATGGTGAAATCGAAATCAAGGTGTTCCCGAACGAGCAGCTCGGCAAGGAAACCGATCTGATCAAAGGGATCCAGCTCGGCACGGTCGACTTCACGATAACCGGCGAGTCGCTTCAGAACTGGGCGCCGGCGGCATCGCTACTGGCAGTGCCTTATGCGCTGCGTGACATCAAACATCTCGACGCCGTGGTGTCAGGCTCTGTCGGAACAAAGATTGCAAAACAGATCGATGAGAAGACAGGCCTTGTGCCGCTGGCGTATTTTGCGCGCGGCGCACGCCAGTTGACCTCGAACCGCGAGATCAAGTCGCCGGCCGATCTCAACGGCCTGAAGCTGCGCGTGCCGAACGTGCCACTGTTCGTGAAAGTCTGGGAGCAGCTTGGCGCCAAGCCGACGCCGATGGCGTTTTCCGAAGTGTTCACCTCGCTGCAGAACGGGACAATTGACGCGC
The DNA here is from genome assembly GCA_963847145.1 of uncultured Alphaproteobacteria bacterium. Lineage (GTDB taxonomy): Bacteria > Pseudomonadota > Alphaproteobacteria > Rhizobiales > Hyphomicrobiaceae > JABFRJ01. The sequence goes on along the minus strand of CAWJYN010000003.1, from coordinate 846,123 downwards.
AGGAAAACCCGCTCGCACTGATCAAGTCAGCGAGCTTCTTTGAAGCGCAGAAGTACGTCAACCGCACCGATCACGTCCTCAGCTGGATTTATCTGGTTGGCAGCTCCAAGAAGATGGCGACCTTAAAACCTGAACACCAGAAGGCGATCGCGGAGGCAGCCAAAGTTGCGCAAGACTTCGAACGCGGCATCTTCGTCGAAGACGAGCGCAAGCTGGAAGATGAACTGAAAGCGAAAGGCATGAAATTCGTCGAAGTTGACAAGGCTGCCTTCGCCGCGAAAGCCAAAGATGCCGTTGTGGCCGTTCTCGCGGCCGACGTGAAGCCGCTTTACGAAGAACTCTTGGCGGTGAAGTAAGTGTCTGACGAGGTCGCGCAGGCGGCGACGGCGCTTGTTTCGCGTGGTCTGCAACACAAGTCTGGCTCCACCCACAAATGTCGTCCTCGGGCTTGTCCCGAGAAACCAAGGTGCAGCACACGAGAATGTCCGTTTGCTGCACTGTTCGTGCTTCAAACGAGAGTGGGTACGCACGGATGGTCAGGTCTTCGGGACAAGTCCAAGGGTGACACGAGGTGAGGGCGTGGCCCTTTGCCAACGGCCTCACTATCTGACTTTACCTCTTATTATGTGGACGTAATTCAAGTTTCTCCCGTCACAACTCAGAGACCCGTATGCCTCCTGCTCTCACCACCGTCTTCAATGGCCTTCTTGCCGTCTGCCGGGGCGGCACGTTGATCTCGTTCGCGGTGCTGATTGTCGTCGTAACGCTGCAAGTTCTAGGGCGCATTCCGGGATTTCCATCGCCATCATGGACAGAGGAAGTTGCGCGCTTCGCGTTGGTCTACATGGTGGCGTTCTCATGTGGCATCGCAGTGCTGCGCGCCGAGCTGGTCAACGTCGACATGTTCGTCGCGCTGTTGCAGCCACGTGCACGGCTGCTCATCGAGCGGTTCGTGGATTTGCTGCTGATCGTCTTCTCGCTCGCCATCATTCCCGGCAGCTGGCGCTACGTAATCGGCAGTCTCGGCGAGCGAGCGCGTTCGATCGATATCCCAATGATTACGGTCTATGTCGTCACACTGATAATTCCGGTCTGTCTCGCGTCGTTTGCTTTGGCGCGCTTGCTTGGCTATCGAGCACCGCTGGCGGCGTCCACTCATAGCGAGGTGCGCTGATGCTTATCAGTATTCTTTTTTCAGTATTCATCGGCGCGCTAGTGTTGGGCGTGCCGGTGGGCATCGCGCTTGGTCTCTCGTCCGTCGCCTACCTGCTAGCAGCGGGAATCGATTTGTCGGTCGTGCCCCAATACATGTTTGCGGGCATGGATAGCTTCGTGCTGCTGTGCATTCCTGGCTTCGTGCTGGCCGGCAATCTTATGAATGGCGGCGGCATCACCGACCAGATCGTACGCTTCGGCAATGCGCTTGTCGGACACATCCGCGGCGGGCTTGGCCTTGCCAACGTAACAGGCTCGATGATTTTCGCAGGCATCTCCGGCACCGCGGTAGCTGAGACGGCATCCATCGGCGCAGTAATGATCCCGGCGATGCGCAAGTCGGGCTACGATGCGCCGTTTGCCGCAGCGTTAACAGCGGCCGCATCGACTGTTGGCCCCATCATCCCGCCCAGCGTGCCGATGATCATTGTCGGCACGCTGACGGGACTGTCGGTCGGCAAGATGTTTCTCGCCGGGGCCGTTCCTGGCCTGCTGCTCGGCGTCGGCATGATGATCACGTGTTACATCCTCGCACGGAAGCGCAACTATCCGCGTGGTACGTGGCAGGGCTTCCGTTACCTGCTCTCAACCAGCAAAGGCGCATTCTGGGCACTGCTAATGACAGCGGTGATCTTATTCGGCATCGTGGGTGGCTACTTCACGCCGACAGAGGCTTCGGTCGTTTCCGCGCTCTATGCGTTCGTGATCGGGCTGTTCGTCTACAAGGGCTTCAAGCTTGCCGATTTGCCGGGGATACTCATCGAGAGTGCGATTGGTTCGGGCTCGCTGTTGCTGCTGGTCGGGCTTGCCAACGTGTTCGGTTGGATCCTCACCAGCGAGCAGATCCCTCAAGCGATTGCGGCCTGGATGCTCTCGGTCACGACCAACAAGTACGCGATTATCCTGTTGATCAACATCCTACTGCTGATTGTCGGTTGTTTCATGGAAACGATCGCGGCGCTGATCATTCTGTTCCCGCCCCTGCTGGCGGTCGCAATCAAGGTCGGAATCGATCCGATCCACTTTGCGACGTTTGCGGTTCTCAACCTGATGATCGGTCTGACGACGCCGCCTGTCGGGGTCTGCCTGTTCGTCGCAGCCGGTATTGCAAAGATCTCACTCGGCGAGATCAGCCGCGCGATCTGGCCGTTCCTGGTGTGCAATATCTTCATCTTGTTTCTCGTCTCGTATGTGCCGCAGATTTCACTGTGGCTGCCGAACCTCTTCTACAAGTGATGCGCGCGGAATGAACGCAAACGATCAGCTATCGACCAAGGGACATATCTATGCGGCGCTGCGGCACGAGATCGTGACGCTGCGACTGAAGCCCGGCGTACGGCTATCGGAGAACGAGATCGCGCAGCGCTTCGGTACCAGTCGCGCGCCGGCGCGGGAAGCGTTGATCCGACTGACAGAAGAAGGCTTGATCGAAGTGCGTCCGCAGCGTGGCAGCTTCGTTACACGGATTTCGCTGGCGGCCATGGAGCGCGCGCGCTTCGTGCGCGAGGCGCTTGAGTTGTCGATCGTGCGGCACTTGACGGAGCACGGAATTTCCGACGCCTTCGTTCGCGACGCACGTGCGGCGATGAAACAGCAGCGCACCGCGTCAGACAATGCCGAGGAATTCACCCGGGCCGACGACGACTTTCATCGCGCGCTTGCAGAGGCAAGCGGCGTGCCGCAGCTCTGGTCGGTGATCGAGCGAGAGAAGGCGCAGTTCGACCGCATCCGTTTTCTCAGCCTGCCGCGCGTAACGCCGGTGGCAACGTTGATCCGCCAGCACGAGGCTATTCTGGGTGCGGTACTACGACGGGAAACAGCGGCAGCGGAGATTGCGATGCGGGCCCATATGTCTGAGGTCCTCAAGATCTCACGCAAGCTCGCTGCGGCCAATCCGGACCTGATTGTGGATGATCGAGTGCTTGTAGCGGTGCCACCATGAGCGAGGTCGCACGTTCACGACTGTGCCATGAGACGCTCCGCACCGTGGCGGCTGCGGCGCGGCGTCCCAGCTATAACCGCACGCAATTAACGGCGGGCATCGTGCATCTGGGTATTGGCGCATTCGCGCGCTGTCATCTGGCAGCCGTGACAGAGGAAGTGCTGGAACAGCGTGCCGCTGCCGGCCTGCCGCTGGATTGGGGCATCATTGGTGTCAGCCTGCGCCGGCCGGAACAGCGCGACCTGCTCGCGCCTCAAGATTACCTCTACACGATGATCTCGCGTGGCCCGCGCGGGCCACATGCACGCGTGATCGGGGCGCTGACAAGGGTTCTAGTAGCACCTGAGGATCCAGAAGCGGTGCTTGCCGTCATGGCCGCACCATCGACGCGGATCGTTTCGTTGACAGTGACCGAGAAAGGGTACTGCCATGAAACTGCGACGGGCCGGTTGCAGTTCGAGCATCCAGACGTCATCGCCGACCTCGCCACGCCGCATCGGCCGGCTTCGGCCGTGGGTTATATCGTGGAAGCGCTCGCGCGGCGGCGCGCAGCGGGGCATGCTCCCTTTACGGTTGTTTCGTGTGACAATCTGCTCGACAACGGGAGTGTGATTGCGGGGCTCGTCCGCGAGTTGGCCGCGCACCGTTGTCCGATGCTGGCACGGTGGATCGCATCCGAATGCCGCTTCCCGTCCACGATGGTCGACCGCATCGTACCATCGGCGACCGCCGTGGATCGCGGCGATGCAGCGCAACTGACCGGCCTTGATGATGCTGCGGCGATTGCTCACGAACCGTTTTTGCAGTGGGTGATCGCGGAAGATTTTGTCGGCAGCGTGCGGCCCTGCTGGGAACTCGGTGGCGCCAAATTCGTGACCGACGTCGCACCGTACGAACGCATGAAGTTGCGGATGCTCAATGCCGCTCATTCGGCGCTGGCGTATCTCGGTTATCTGGCCGGGCACGAGACGATTGGCGACGTGGTTTCCGACGAGCCTTTCTCGGCATACTGCGAGCGGATGTGGCAGACCGAAATTATTCCCATGCTTGGCGGCATCGATAGGCCGGTGCTGGCGCAATATGCGGCGTCGCTGGCCGAACGGTTTGCAAACCCAGCAATCCGGCATCGCACTTGGCAGATCGCGATGGATGGTTCGTTAAAGCTGCCGGTGCGCATCTTGCCAACACTTTCGGCGCGCCGGGCCGTGGGCCTTCCATCGCCGTGTCTGACGCTCGCCGTGGCGGGGTGGATGCGGTATGTCGGCGGTGCCGATGAGCGCGGCGCTGCAATTGATGTGCGCGATCCTATCGCCGAAGTGTTGCGCAACGCACTCCGCGCGGCTGGTGATGATCCATCGCGTTGCGTCGACGCGCTGCTGGCAATCCAATCAATCTTCCCAAGCTCGCTAGCGGCTGACCCGGAGTTTCGCCGGGAGCTGGCAGGCGCGTATCGCCTTCTGTCAACATCGGGTGCGCGCGCGGCGGTCACTGAACTCGGCGCTGTTTAAGGATCAGAAATGTTGCAGAGCTGGCGTTGGTTTGGGTCTGGCGACGTCGTGCCGCTCTCGGCGATGAGGCAAGCCGGCGCTACGGGGGTGGTGACGTCACTGCATCAGATCCCATACGGCGTTGCATGGCCGGTCGACGCTATTCGTGCACGGCAATCCGAGATCGCAGCCGATCCGCAGCTCGGGCTGCACTGGGCCGTCGTCGAAAGCCTGCCAATCCACGAAAACGTGAAGCTAGGCGTTGGCAATCTGACGGCCATCATCGACAACTACCGCACGTCAATGCGCAATCTGGCGGCCTGTGGCGTACGCACGATCTGCTATAATTTCATGCCGGTGATCGATTGGACGCGGACAGACCTCAGCTACCGCCTGCCCGGTGGCAGTCGCGCATTGCGCTTTGATGCAGCTCGATTTGCGGCGTTCGATTGCTTTATGCTGCAGCGGCCGAACGCGGAAGCCGATCACGCGCAGGACGCCGTGCGGAGGGGCAAAGCGTGGTTTGATCGAACATCTGAAAGCGAGCGTGAGGCATTGCTGGCAACAATCATGGCCGGTCTACCAGGCGCCTTCGATCGCTATGACATCCCGGCACTGCGTACGATGCTGGCGCGGTATGGCGATTTAGGCGCCGAGGATTTGCGCGCGAACCTCGTCACGTTCCTCAAGCAGATCTTGCCGCTCGCCGAAGAGCTTGGCCTGAAATTCGCCATTCACCCCGATGATCCGCCGCGCCCGCTGATGGGTTTGCCACGGATCGTTTCGGTGCGCGCCGACTTGGAAGCGTTGTTTGCGGCAGTTCCGTCAGCGGCGAATGGGCTGACGCTGTGCACGGGATCGCTGGGTGCAGGCGCGCAGAACGACGTGCCAGCCATTGCGCACGCGTTCGCTGATCGCACGTACTTCGCGCACTTGCGCAATGTCGCGAAAGAGCCGGACGGATCGTTCATGGAAGCCGATCATCTCAGTGGTGACACCGACATGGTCGCGGTGATCGACATTCTGCTCGGCGAGCAAGCGCAGCGCAAAGCACGCGGAGACGCCGACTGGCGCATTCCGTTCCGTCCCGATCACGGTCATGAAATGCTTGATGACATCGGCAAGGGCAGCTTTCCGGGGTACTCAGCCATTGGCCGACTGAAAGGTCTTGCCGAGTTGCGCGGCGTGATGATCGCGCTGTCTCACGTCCACGGCTATCCCTTGTAGCCCCCGAAAATCAGCAGCGCAGCAGTAGTTCAATCACCCTGGGAGGAAGCAACATGAAAAGCAAAATGACACGCACTTTGGCTGTCGTCGCCTTAGCTTCGATGGCCGGATTTTCGTCCGTGCATGCGCAGGAGCCGCCCGCCGCCGGCATCAGCGCACGTGTCGATGCGATCCGCAAAGCGGGCGTGCTGAAGGTCGGGGTGCTGGCCAACTTGCCGTGGCTCGCCGAGAACACCTCGGGCCAAGGCGAAGCCTGGGACGGCCCAGCGTGGACGCTGACAAAGGAATATGCGCGTCTGCTCGGCGTCAAGGTGCAGCCGGTGTTGGTCAGCCACGAAACGAAAGTGCCTGTGCTGGCAGCCAATCAGGTGGACTTGGCAATTACGCCGCTGGCCGAGACGGCTGATCGGCTGAAGGTCGTTGATTTCGTCATCTATTCAACGACGAGCGTATGCCTGTTCGGGCTTGACGCCAATCCGAAGTTCGCCGGCGCGAAGACCGTCGATGATCTCAACAATCCTGACATGACGATTGCCTACTTCATCGGTGGTGGCGAAGAGGGTTGGGTGAAGGAACGGTTCCCAAAAGCCAAGCTGCGCGGTGTCACCGGCTCCGGCGCGGCGCCGATCGAAGAAGTGGTTGCCAAGCGCGCCGACGCGGCGCCGATCAATCGCGTGCCGTGGGTCGCCATGCAGCGCAAGGTGAAAGGCCTCGCAGCCCTGCCGCGTGAAAACAACTGCCAGAGCAGCAACGAGAAGGCGGCACCCGTCGGCCTCGCGATAGACAAGAATCAAGGACCATTCCTCGATTGGTTGCGCGCAGTGGCCAAAGGCATGCAAGCCAAACTCGATGACGGCGAGCGCGCCATTATAGAAAAAATGAATTGAGTGCGCGCTCCCCTGGCCCAAAACCGGGGGAGCCGCCTTCATGTCAAGCCTCGCCGCACGTGGCGATTTAGGTGCTCGTGGATCTCGATTTCTCACCCGTACTGATGAATTGGCGCTTTCTGGCGTCGGGCTTGCTGATGACGCTCGCTTTGTCAGCCACCGTTGTCGTTTGTTCTATGGCGCTTGGTTTCGCCGCCGGGCTTGCGCGCGTTTACGGGCCGCGCTGGCTGACGTTTCCTCTGACCTTCTATATCGATAGCATGCGCGCTATCCCGGTACTGGTCGTGCTGGTGTGGACGTTCTTTGCGTTTCCCATCCTGACCGGACTGACATTGCCGCCTTTTTGGGCTGCGCTGGTAGCGCTGACACTGCACATTGGCGCTTACGTGGCCGAGATCGTGCGGGCAGGTCTCGCTTCGGTCAGACCGGGCCAGACGCGCGCCGCACTCGCCATCGGCATGTCGCACGCCCAAGCCGTGCGGAAGATCGTTCTGCCACAGGCAGTCGTACGCATGCTGCCGGCGTTCGGCTCGGTTCTGTCGATCACAATCAAAGACACCGCCATCGCCACCGTCATTGCCGTCCCTGAACTCATGCGGCAGGCGGAGACTATTGCGGCACAGAGTTTCCGGCCTCTTGAGGTCTTCACCACGATCATGCTGGTTTACTTTTTGGTGCTGTTCCCGGTAACGCGCGGTGTCGATGCACTCTATCGGCGCGTTGCACACCGGGGGCGCTCATGACGTTTGATTGGTCAGTGGCCTGGCAATACCGGCACATGCTACTCGACGGAGTGATCGTCACTGTGCTGCTGACTGTCCTGACGATGGCGATCTCTATTCCGGGCGGGATTGGCATCATGCTGCTGCGCCAGTCGCGCTTTGTCATATTGCGCGGCCTCGGCACCGCCTACGTCGAATTGTTCCGCAATCTGCCGCTAATTCTGCTGGTCTATTGGGCGTTCTATGTGCTGCCCATGATGGTCGACGTGCGTCTGTCGGCGTTCGCGACGGGCTTGGTAGCACTCAGTCTAAACGTTTCGGCCTACAACTCCGAGACCTTCCGAGCGGGCGTCAATTCGATCCGCAAAGGCCAACAAGATGCCGCCCTCGCACTTGGCATGAGCCGATGGCAAATGATGCGGCAAGTGGTACTGCCGCAGGCACTGCGGCGGGTGCTGCCGGTGCTGGCGTCGACCTGGGTGGCGCTGTTCAAGGATACATCGCTGGTGTCGGTCATTGCGGTTGGCGATCTGGCGCACAATGCATTGCAGATCCGCAGCCAGACATTTCGTGTGCTCGAGATGCTGACGGTGATGGCAGCGATCTACTGGTGTCTTGGTTATCCGCAGGCCAAGCTGGTCGATTGGATCGACCGCAAGTACGGAGTAACGGAATGACAGAGGCGCCACCCGCGACCGCGGCAGGCGGCAAGTCCCCGATCGTGCGTTATGACGGCGTCGTAAAGCGCTTTGGATCATTGACGGTGCTCGACGGTGTGACCGCTCACGTCGATCGCGGCGAAGTGGTGTGCTTGATTGGCCCGTCGGGCTCGGGTAAGTCGACGTTGCTCAGGTGCACGAACGCACTTGAGACGGTCGATGGTGGACGTGTGATCTTCGATGGAGTGCCGTTGCCTGGGACCGAAGCTGGCCGGCGGCGCGTGCGCCAGCGTATGGGCATGGTGTTCCAGAGCTTCGAATTGTTTCCGCACATGACGGCGTTGCGCAATGTGGCGACCGGGCGCGAGACCGTGCTGGGTGAGGCGCGCGCAGCGGCCGAGAACCGTGCCCGCGAACTGCTCAAAAAGGTCGGCCTAAGCGACAAGGCTGAGAACTACCCTAGTACTTTGTCGGGGGGGCAGCAGCAGCGTGTCGCCATTGCGCGGGCGCTCGCCATGGACCCCGAGGTAATGCTCTTCGACGAACCGACGTCGGCGCTCGATCCAGAGACAGTCGGTGAAGTGCTCTCCACCATGAAACAGCTGGCCGAAGAGGGGATGACGATGATCGTGGTGACGCACGAGATGAGTTTCGCTCGGCGGGTCGGCAACCGGGTGATCGTATTTGATAAAGGCCGCGTCGTGGAAGAAGGCAAGCCAGATCAGATCTTTGAAGCACCTCGGGAGGCGCGGACGCGTGAGTTTTTGAGCCATCTTGGCTGGTCAGGTTGAGCGCACGGCTGCTCGGATGCCACCACCCACTTTCGACACGGCGCTTGACCACAAGTTTGTCCGCCCCGGTGCTAATTTAATCGTGCTCAGGGTTGTACTGCGCGTGCCAAAGTTGGCGGCGCTGATATCGTCAAACTCGGAAGCAAAACGGCTCCGGAGCGTTTGCGAAGCAGCGCCACCATCGCCCACAAGAGCCCGCTCAATCGTGCATTGACGTGATCTGGGCCGCGCTCGCGCTGCCAGCCAGAAACCCATAGGCCACTGCCGTCAGCAACCCGTTTCCTGAGAGATATCCGGAGGCCAGAGCGCCGGACACGCCGCAGGCCGCGCCGCCCGCGGCAAACAGGTTTGGCATAATCGAACCATCTGCACGCCGCACGCGTGCGTCGTGGTCGACGACCAAGCCACCTTGGGTGTGAAACAGCGCTCCCGTCACCTGCACCGCGCAATAGGGCGCGACCAAAGCTGGCGCCCCCGACCAATTGCGCCCGAAGTGGTCTGTCGCACCTGCGCGCTTCGCCGCATCGACGTCCCTACAGGTCGCGCGCAACGCGTCAGCTGGTAGTCCGATCCGCTCGGCCAGCGCGTCGATTTTCGTCGCGCTGATAATCGCACCACTTGCCTCTGCTGACCGGAAATCCTCGAACTGACGGGCAATGCCAGCAATCCGTTGATCGAAAATGGTCCATGCAATGCGTCCCGGCTGCGCCAGCACGGTGGCCGCCGCTTCCGAGTACCCGTGCGCTTCGTTGGCAAAGCGCGCGCCGGCACTGTTGACCTGGAACCCACCTTCCGTGATTGTTGCCCAGGTGATCAGAATGCCATGCGGGTGCGCCACCGACCCATGTCCTTGATAGCCGGACATATGGCGCACGGCAGCGCCCAGGTCCCGTGCCCAAAGAACCGCATCACCCTGATTGCCGGGGTGACCGAAATAAAGTGCATCCGTCATTTCAGGTATTTCAGCGGCCACCAGGGCCTTGGCGCCGCCATAACCGTTGCACGCCAGGATCAGCGCGCTGCAGCCGACGCGCTCGCGCGTACCATCCGGCCGCTCGATCTCGATGCCGCGGATGCTCCCATCGCCGTCCGCGAACAACACCGTGGCCAACGCAGACGTCAGGATGTCGATTGACGCTGCCGCTGCCGCCGCGCCAAGTCGGTCCATCAGTTCCGCGCCGGACCGGCTCGGCAGCCCATGCATGCGGAATGCGCTATGGCCGGGATAGGAAAAATTCGTTATGACCGAAAATGGAAAATCGTGAGCCTGCGCAAGCCATTCGAGCGCCGGCCCGGCCGCCGCAACGACCGTTGCCACAGCGTCCTGGTCCGGCTGGTCGTGCGCTTTCGACAGAACATCAGCTGCAAATTGTGCGGGGTTGTCGTTGACGCCGGCCGCCGCCTGAAAGTGCGTTCCGGCCGCCGGGACTAGTCCGGCCGACAATGCCGTCGACCCACGCGGCAACGCATCCCGTTCCACCACGAGCACGTTCGCGCCGGCAGCTTTTGCCCGCAGCGCCGCGATGAGACCCGCGGCACCCGCACCCACGATGAGCACCCCGCACATCGCATCGAACACAACACCTGCAGCCGGCACTACCCGCGTCATGTTTCAACTCGCTCTCGACCAACACACACAGACACCGTCATAGCCTGTCGCTGCATGCCAATCCATGTGCGCTCTCAAAATAAGCCTTGACGCAGAGCAGTTGTCTTAGATGTAGTACCTATGAGAACCGCAGCAGCCAGTCAGCAGGATCCGCGTGGACGCGATCAGCACATCCAAGACCCACCAATTCTATCTGCTCCTCAAGGAGCGGATCACCAGCGGCGCATTGCAGCCCGGGCATCGGCTGCCGAGTGAACCGCGGCTTGCCGCCGCCCACCGCCTGTCGCGCATTACGATCCGGCGCGCGCTTGACGGCCTCGCGCGCGACGGCTTGATTTCGCGCAAACCGGGCACCGGCACATTCGTTCGCGACACGGCCGTTGCATCCGCAGTCGTCTCTGACCTCTCCAACATGCTCGTCCATCTCGCAGCCATGGGCCGCGCAACTCGCGTCAAGCTCTTAGCCTTCAGCTATGGCGCGCCACCACCGTCCATCGCAGAAGCGCTTAAGCTCGGTCCAGGCGAAGCCACCCAACACGCTCTGCGTGTCCGCTACCTTGACGGCACGCCATTCTCCTATCTTGCCACTCACGTTCCCCAGGCCATCGGCAGAACGTACGCCCGTAAAGACCTTGCCGTCACGCCGTTACTCAAGCTCCTTGAGCGCTCCGGCGTCGTCGCCAGCACCGCCTGCCAGACCATATCTGCGACGCTAGCTGGTCCCGAAGCCGCTGCCGCACTCAACGTCGCGATTGGATCGCCGCTGTTGTCGCTCGTTCGCATCGTCCTCGACCGCGACGGGAATGGCATTGAACATCTGACTGCCCTGTATCGCCCGGACATGCATGCGTTTCGCATGGAGATGCTGCGCACCGGGCAGGGCCGCGATCGGCACTGGCGGCCGACAATCGATACCGACGTCAAGCCAATCGGCCGCAGATCGGCCACATCAGGGAGAAGACGCGCATGACCAGGATCAATCGCCGCAAGGTGCTTCAAAGTGCAGCAATGGCCGGTAGTGCCGCTGTACTCGGCGCGCCAAGTTTCGTCCGCGCGCAAGCCGCACCGATCAAGATCGGCATTCTGCAACCGGCGACTGGCGCGCTCGCTCAAGACGGCGAGTATGGCCGTCTTGGTGCCGAAATTGCGATCAATGAGATCAACGCGGCAGGCGGTATCAAAGCAGCCGGTGGTGCCAAACTAGAGATGGTGTTCGGTGACTCCCGTTCGAACCCCGAGGGCGGCACGCAGGAAGTCGAACGCATGCAAGGCGAGGGCGTCGCCGCAATCGTCGGCGGTTTCGCATCGCCGATCGTCCTCGCTGCGTCGCAGGCAGCGTCCGCCTACAACATTCCCTATATCGTCGACGTCGGCGTCTCTGACCAGATCGTCAATCGCGGTTTGAAGAACACCTTCCGCTTCGGCCCCGGTTTCGGAACCGTAACCACCGCAGCTTTGGAGAACCTCGTCAAACTGAACGACGCTGCTGGCAAGCCTGCCAAGACCGTCGTTGTCGTCCACGAAGATGGTTTGTTTGGCTCGGGCATGGCCAAGTTGCTCGGCGCGCAATTGCCGGCGCGTGGCTTCGAGATTCTCGAAACGATCGCACATCCCACACCCTCGCGCGACATGTCGAACGTGGCACTGCGCATTAAGGCCCTCAACCCTGACCTCGTCATCCCGTCGAGCTACTACGCCGAATTCGTTCTGTTGGCGCGCACCCTCCAGCAACAGCGCATCCGCCCCAAAGGCATCTATGCCGTGCTCAACGGCGCTGCCTCCAACTATCGCTTCGTCAAAGAATTTGGCGAGGCCGCCAACCTGGTGATGGACTGCAACCATTGGGCCGACCCGCGCAAACCGAAGACGGCCGAGGTGCGGAAACTTGCCGAGCAAGGCGGCCGCTTCTGGCTTTACAATACCGCGCTCAACTACTCCTGCGTCCGCCTCCTCGCCGATGCCATCGAACGGGCTGGCTCAGCCGATCGCGCCAAGATCATCGACGCACTCGCCTCGTCCACGTTCGCCGGCCACATCATGCCCTATGGTCCAACCAAATTCGTCAATGGCCAGAACCAAGGCGCGGCGCCCGTCAACACGCAAGTGCAGAATGGCGATCTCAAAGTCATCTTCCCGTCTGATTTTGCCGAGGCAAAGCCGGTGTTCCCCGCCACCTGAGACCGGCCCATCGTCTTCGACCGGCCCATCGTCTTCGACCGGCATGCCATGTTGAAACTTGAAATCCTGGCGTCAGCCCTTGCGAACGGCCTCATGACTGGGGCCGTTTACGCGCTCATCGCGCTTGGGCTGACGCTGGTGTACGGGGTACTCCACATCATCAACTTCGCCAGCGGGGCCATGCTGACGGCGGCGATGTACGCCGTGTTTGTGGCCCACAGCGTGTTCCGCATTGATCCCTATGCCGCCATCCTGATCCTGACGCCTCTCTTTTTCGCGCTGGGCTATGCCATGCAGCGCTGGGTGATCGGTCCGTCCAGTCATGGTGACGACAGCAACATTCTTCTGGTGACGCTTGGCCTGTCGATCATGATCGAGAACCTGTTGCTCGCGTCCTTTAGGTCCGACACTCGGTCCATCGACGTGCCCTATGGGTTTTCAGTGATCGAAGTCGGCGGGCTGCTGCTGTCGCTGCCACGGCTGATCGCGTTCACAGCCGCCTTCGCCGTGGCGGCGCTGCTTGGTCTTCTTCTGACGCAGACAGACACCGGCAAGGCGATCCGCGCCGTCGCCAAAGAAAAAACCGGCGCGGCGCTGGCCGGCATCGATGTGGAGCATATCTACGCCATGACGTTTGGACTTGGCGCTGCGTGTATCGCCATCGCCGCGTGCCTGCTTATGCCAACATTTCTGGTCAATCCGCGAATTGGCAACGCCTTCATGCTCGTCGCCTTCACCATCGTCGTGCTTGGCGGTATGGGCTCCATCGCCGGCGCGCTGCTGGGCGGATTGATTGTCGGCGTTGTTGAGAGCCTGTCGGGGCTCTACTTCGGCGAAAGCCTCGGCCAAATCGGAATTTTCCTGATCTTCATTCTCGTGCTGTTGGTTCGACCGACTGGCCTGTTTGGAGCCAAGGCATGAGCGGACCAGGCGTGCGCTCAAGTCTGGCACTACTAGCCGTGTTGGCGCTGCTGCCGCTTGTTGTGCCGTCAAACACGGTGCTGGCGTTTATGTCTTTCGCGATGATCATCACCCTGGCCGCCCAGGGCTGGAACATCCTTGCCGGCCTCGGAGGGCAATTCTCATTCGGTCACGCAGCTTTCTTCGGCACCGGCGCTTATGGCATGGCGCTGCTGCAAGCGCGGTTTGGCGTCAATGCGTGGCTAGCGTTCCCGCTCGCTGTCGCGTTGGCCGGCGTGGTCGGTCTGGCGATCGGTTTTCTGAGCTTTCGCGCCAAACTACGCGGCTCCTATTTTGCGCTTGTCACATTGGCTTTCGCCGAGGTTTTGCGCGTCTCGGCCAATGCGTGGGGTTTCACGGGCGGTGCCGCCGGAATTCTGCTGCCGCTCACGCCTGACCCATGGCGCATGCAGTTTGCCGACAAACGCGTATTCTACTGGTTAGCGTTGGCGTGCGTTGGTGCCGCCCTGATGGTTACACTCGCTTTTCTCCGCTCGCGCTTCGGCGCGCATCTCGTCGCCGTGCGCGAAAACGAGGAGGCCGCACGGGCTCTCGGTGTCGACGCAGTCGCCGTGAAACTGCAAGCCATCACCGTGTCAGCGGCCATGACCGGCGCGTCGGGTTGCCTCTATATGCAGAAGTTCCTCTACCTCGATGCCAATATCGCTTACGGCGCCTGGATCTCGGTCGAAGCGTTGCTGGCCCCCATTGTGGGTGGCATCGGCACGGTACTCGGTCCATTGCTCGGCACGCTTCTGCTGCTCGGTATCGGTGAGGCATCGAAACAGTTTTTTGCGGCGATGACCGGCAGTAGTGTGCCAGGTGTCGATCTGGTCGTCTTCGGCGCGCTGCTGATTGCATGCGTTGCGTTTGCGCCGCGGGGTGTCATGGGACTTCTCGAGCGGAGGGTGACTTCATGAGCGTGCCCATCCTTGGTGTCAGGACAATCACCAAGCGCTTCGGCGGCCTCACTGCCGTGGATAGCGCGTCCCTTGATGTTGCACCGGGCACGATCACCGGTCTTATTGGCCCCAACGGTGCCGGCAAGACGACCTTGTTTGCCGTCATCGCTGGCTTCGAAACGCCGACCGATGGCACCATCCACTTCAACGGCCGCGACATCACGCCAACCGAAGCACACCAGCGCGCCATAACTGGCATCGCCCGCACTTTTCAGATCGTGCAACCCTTTGCTGGCTTGAGCGTGCTCGAAAACATCCGCGTAGGTGCTTTCCTCCGGCACAGCACGCGCGCCGCCGCTACGGCCGCCGCCACCACGGTCGCCCAAGCAGTCGGCCTCGGCTCGATGCTGGATCGGCCAGCCGCCTCGCTGACGGTGGCGGGCCGCAAGCGTCTCGAATTCGCGCGCGCGCTCGCCACGGAGCCAAAGTTGCTGCTGCTCGATGAAGTGCTCGCCGGCCTCAACCCATCCGAAATTCGCGACATGTTGCCGGTGATCCGCGCCATCCGCGACGGCGGCATCACGATCCTCATCGTCGAGCATGTCATGCAAGCCGTGATGAACCTCTGCGATCACGTGCACGTGCTGGCCCAGGGCCGCCTCATCGCGCACGGCACGCCGGCCGAAATCGCCCGCGACGCCCGCGTCATCGAGGCCTATCTCGGCCATGGCGCAGCGGCACGCATGCAAGCGTTGTCCGGTCGAGCGGAAGCGGTGCCGCATGCTTGAAGTGCGCGACCTCGTCGCGGGCTACGGCAGTGTCCAGATCCTGCGCGGCATATCGCTGGAGGTGCGAGCCGGTGAGATCGTCGCGGTGCTCGGCGCCAATGGCGTCGGCAAGACGACGCTTAAACCGCGCCATTTCCGGGCTGATCCCGCACTGGCTCCGGCAGCATCTGCTTTCGACGGCCACAACATCGACGGACTGGCGCCTGCGGCCATCGTCGCTGCCGGGCTTGATCCACGTGCCCGAAGGCCGCAAGATTTTTCCCAACATGAGCGTCCGCGAAAACCTGGAGCTTGGCTCCTACCGGCGCGGGCAAAGTCGAACCGCAGCCGAAAATCTCGAACGCGTTTTCGTAACGTTTCCGCGGCTGCGCGAACGGACGCGGCAGTTGGCTGGCACGTTCTCGGGCGGCGAACAGCAGATGCTCGCCATCGGCCGCGGCCTGATGGCAGAGCCGCGCCTGCTCATTCTCGATGAGCCCTCGCTCGGACTGTCGCCGCTTGCTGGTCGAGGAAATGTTCGACACTGATCGTCCGCATCGCGCGCGACGGCCTCGCGGTGATGCTGGTCGAGCAGAATGTGGTGCAGTCGCTCGATCTGGCGCAGCCGGCCTATGTGCTCGAAAACGGCACCGTCGCGCTATGCCGGCGCGGCCGCCGACTTGAAGCATGATCCGCGGCTCATGAAAACCTATCTGGGACAATGTGACATGGCGATCGTCACAACCGGCGTTGAGCCCGCCTCCAAGCTCGTGACTGGCGCAATCGCCGACGTGGCTGACGCAATGGGGCACCTTCGCGCACGGGCTGCGCTTCGAGGATATGCCGCCCGCCGTTGTCGCTCGCGCACACAGCTTGTTGTCCTTGATTGCCTCGGCGCCATCATCGCGGGCCGCGGCGAGCCCGAGGTGCGGCCCTGCAGAAAAGCGCTTCTGTCGCAATCCGGATCGCAGTCGCATGCGCGGCGCCGCTGCTGACGGCCTTTCTTGACGGCACCGCAGGAACCATGCTGGAGATCGACGAGGGCAACCAGTATGCGCGCGGTCATCCCGGCATCCATGTGGTGCCGGCTGTTCTTGCTGCGCGCGCAGACACGCACGGTCGCCGGCCGCGATGCGCTCGCTCGCCATCGCGCTCGGTTACGAGATCGGCGCGCGCATTGGCATTGCCTCGAAGCTGCGCGTCACCATGCACCCGCATGGCACCTGGGGCACGGTCGGGGCGGCGGTCGCCATGGCCAAGCTCCACCGCGCCTCCGCGGCCGATCTGTGCAGACGGTCAATGTCGCGTCGTCGCTCGGGCTCACCACCAGCCGCCGCACGATGCTCGAGGCGGCGACGGTGCGCAACGCGTATGCCGGGCTCTCCAACATGCTCGGACTGATGGCCTGGGACTGGTCCAGGCTGGCTTCACCGGCGAAGCGGACGGCGTCGGCTCAGTTTATGGCGGGATTGCAGCCGACGATTGGCAGCCCGCCGTGATGACGTCGGAGCTCGGGCACCGTTGGGAAATCGCGCGCAACTATTTCAAGCGCCATGCCGCCTGCCGCTACACGCACGGCGCGCTCGATGCGCTTGCGAAAATCGTGGCAACGGACGGCGGCCGTATCGCACCGGATGCCATCGAGCGCATCGACGTCCAGACCTATGTCTGGGCGGCGCAGCTTGATCATCCCGCACCCGCCAACATGCTGGCCGCGAAGTTCTCGATGCCATTCAGCCTCGCGACTTCTATCGTTCAACGGTGCCGCCACTCTGGACGCCTTCCGCGATGCCGCTCGCAACGATCCGGTAACGCGCGCACTGGCCGCCAGAATTCACGTTGACGAGGCCCTCGCATTCACTCAGCGTTTGCCCGCCGAACGGCCAGCGCGCGTGACCGTGACCCTCAAGGATGGGCGCGTCCTGGCCGCCGAAGTGTCGACTAACAAAGGTGACACCGAAGACCCCTACAGCGCGTTAGAGGTGCAGGAGAAATTCATCGACGTTGCGCGTCCGGTGCTAGGCGAGGCTCGCGCGCAGTCCGTAGTCGCAGCCGCGCTTGCGTTGGAAAGCGCGCCGTCTGTCGATGAGATCGTCAAGCTCTGCGAGGCAGCATGACCGGTTCCCTCAGGCAGCGGCTCGCGAGCCGTTCTATTCTTCTGGCTCCCGGTGTCTGCGATCCACTGACGGCACTGCTTGCTACAACCGCCGGCTTCGAGGCGCTCTATCTCTCGGGAGCGGCCATCGCCTACACCCGCCTCGGCCGCCCCGACATCGGCCTGGTCTCGATGAGCGAGGTTGCAGACACCATCGCTCTGATCCGCGATCGCGTGCCAACGCCGTTGATCGTCGATGCCGACAACGGCTACGGCAACGCGCTCAACGTGCAGCGCACCGTGCGCGTCTTCGAGCGCGCCGGCGCCAATGCGTTGCAGATCGAGGACCAGGCTATCCCGAAGCGCTGCGGACATCTGGCCGAGCAAGCGGCTGATCCCGGCGCAAGAAATGGCCGGCAAGATCAAGGCGGCCGCCGATGCCCGCGCTCAACCGAAACGCTGATTATCGCGCGCACGGATGCCATCGCAGTAGAAGGGTTCGAGGCAGCGATCGGCGCGCGCTGATCTCTACGCCGCAGCCGGGGCCGACGTGCTGTTCGTCGAAGCGCCGGGTTCTCGCGAGCAACTAGCGGCGATCACCGCGCCGCCTCGGCGGCGGCCCACCGCTGATGGCCAATATGGTCGAGGGCGGCAAAACGCCTGTTGAAAGTGCGGCGGCGCTGGAGCAGTTGGGATATTCGCTGGTGATCTTTCCTGGCGGCGATCGTGCGCGCCATGGCGCGATGCCGCCGCAGGACTTCTACACGACGCTGCATGCGCGACGGCACCACGCGATGCGTTTCCGCAACCGCATGTTCGATTTCGATGCGCTGAACAGCGTCATCGGCACGCCCGAGATGCTGGCGCTCGGCAAGACGCTATGAGGGATTGACAGTGACTGCCGCCACCCAGTCTCGATCCTGTCACCTTCGCAATTCTCACCGGCCGGCTCGAGCAGATCGCCGACGAGATGGACGCGACGCTCTACCGCTCGGCCTTCAATCCGATCATCGCCGAGGCGCGGGATGCCTGCCACGGGCTCTATCATGCCGAGACCGGCGCCACGCTGGTGCAGGGCGCGAAAGGGTTGCCGATCTTCGTCGGCGCCATGGCATTTGCGGTCAAAGCGGTCATCGACAAGGTGGCGGCGGCGCCAGACCTGGTCGAAGCGGCGACACCTTCATCTTCAATGACCCCTACGCGGGCGGCACGCATCTCAACGATTTCCGCCTCGTGCGCCCGCTGATGCGCGAGGGCCGCGTTTTCGCCTGGCTCGCCTCCGTCGGGCATTGGCTCGATATCGGCGGCAACGTCGCCGGGCGGCTACAATCCCGCAGCGACCGAGTGCCACCAGGAGGGCGTGCTGATCCCGCCCGTGAAGCTGTTCCGCGCGGGCGTGCTGCAGCAGGATATCGTCGATATCCTGCAGGCCAATTCGCGCGTGCCGCGCTCCAACTGGGGCGACCTCAACGGCCAGCTCAATGCGCTTGATCTGGGCGAACGCCGCTTCCACGCGCTGATCGACGAATACGGCGATGCGGTCGTCACCGCCGCGCTGGAAGCGGCGTCGGCGCGCGCCGAGGCGCTGATGCGCGAGAACATTCGCGCCTTGCCGGATGGCGATCTACAGCTTCGAGGACTATCTCGACAATGACGGCATCGTCGATGAGCCGCTGACGATCGCGCTCGATCTGACGATCGCCGGCGACGCGATGACGCTCGATTTCTCGCGCTCGTCGCCGCCATGCCAGGGGCCCGTCAACATCGCGCGCTCGACCGCAGTTGCGTGCTGCTATGTCGCGCTCAAGCACGTCTTTACGAGCGTTCCGGCCAATGCCGGCTGTCTTGCGACCGATCAGCTTTGTCATCCCCGCCACGACCTTCCTCGGCGTCACGGCACCGCGTCCGGTCGCTGGCTACACCGAGACCATCCTGCGCATGATCGGCGTCGTGTTCGGTGCGCTTGCCAAGGCCGATCCGGCGCGCGCGACGGCGGCTCCGTTCGGCACCATCAACGCGTTGTCGATTGCGCGGGCATCGCGCCGACGGAGAGCGCTGGGTGATGTTTTCGTTCTTCGGCGGCGGGCTCGGTGGCAATCCGCACTCCGATGGGCTGAACCACGCCAATAACCCGATTTCGACCGCGACCATGCCGCCCGTCGAAATCCTTGAGGCGTCTTATCCGGTGATGTTCACGCAATGGGCCTTGCGGCCTGACAGCGCCGGCGCAGGCCGCCATCGTGGCGGTCTCGGTGCCATCTACGAAATTGAGTTCCTGTCGCCCGGCGGCGCCGAGGTGTCGCTGCTTGGGGAGCGCGGGAAATTCGCGCCGTTCGGTGTCGCCGGTGGCGAGCCCGCAGCGCTGCAATCGTTTCACCTGGCAAAGCGACAGCGGACCGGCAACATCCGCCGATGGCTTCGAAGATCACAGGCGTCAAGCTGCGGCAGGGCCAGCGGGTGCGGCTTGAAACGCCCGGTGGCGGCGGTTGGGGCGATCCCTGCGTCAGCGCAGTCGTGCAAAACATCGCAACACGATCTTGCAGCGCGGCTTTGTTACTCATGAGAAAGTCCGCAAGCGTACGCGGAGAAACACGATGAGCGCCGGACCATCCGCGCTCGTCGGTGTCGATGTCGGTGGCACGTTCACTGATCTCGCGTTCTTCGACGCAGCAACAGGCACATTCCAGACCGCCAAGGTGCCGTCGAACCGCGGTGATGAAGCGAGCGGCTTCATTGACGGACTTGAACCGTCTGGGAGCCATCGCTGAGCTCGCGCGCCATCGTGCATGGCACCACGGTTGGCACCAATGCGCTGCTGGAGCGCAAGGGCGCGAAAATCGGCATCATCACGACGTCGGGCTTTCGCGATACGCTCGAGATGCGCCGCCGCGACCGGCCGAATACGTGGGGTCTGTGGGGCGACTTCACGCCCATCGCGACGCGAGAGATGCGGCTCGAAGTGCCCGAGCGCACACTGGCCGACGGCACGATCCGCACGGCCGGTAGATATCGCGGCAGTCCATTCAGCGGCCCGCGCACTGCTTGCCGAAGGCGCCGAAGCCCTGGCCATCGTCTTCATCAACGCCTACGCCAACCCTGCCAACGAGCGAGCCGCCTATGAAGCAGCCGTGGCGGTCTGGCCGAACCCGCACGTCGTCCACTCAGCGCAAATCCTGCCGGAGATCCGCGAATTCGAGCGGACCTCAACGACGGCACTCAATGCCTATCTGCAACCCGTCGTCGCCACCTATCTCAGCAAGCTCGAAGAGGCGTCTGGCGGCGGCGCAATTTGCTGGTTCATTTCACATCGTGCAGTCCAATGGCGGCGTGATGTCGACTGCGACCGCGCGGCGCTTTCCCGTGCGCACAGCGTTGTCTGGTCCCGCGGCTGGCGTCATCGCCGCTGCCGAGATCGCCCGCGCTGCAGGAATTGCTGACATCATCACGGCCGATCTTGGCGGCACATCATTTGACGTATCTGTTGTCGCTGGCAGTGCTGCGTCCCTGGCGGCACAGACGACGATCGACTTTGGCTTGGTCATACGAACGCCGATGATCGAAATCACTACCATCGGGGCCGGTGGAGGCTCCATCGCCCAGGTCGATGCGGGTGGCTTGTTGTCGGTCGGCCCCGAGAGCGCTGGATCGCGACCTGGCCCCGTAGCTTACGGGCAGGGCAACACGCGCCCGACACTCACCGATGCCAACATCGTGCTGGGCCGTATCAATGCTGACAAACCCATCGGCGGCGCGTTGACCCGTCTCGACACGGCAGCAGCTCGCCGTGCGATTGAGCAGCATGTCGGCATCCCACTCGGAATTGGGACGGAAGCCGCAGCCGAGGCCATCGTGCGTGTTGCGAACGCGAAAATGGCTGGCGCGATCCGCTTGGTGTCGATCGAGCGCGGCCACGATCCCAGCCGGTTTGCGGCGGTTCCGTTCGGCGGTGGTGGCGCGCTGCATGTGGGCGCGTTACTGAAAGACGTTGGGCTGCGATCCGCGCTGGTGCCGCGCTACCCGGGCATCACGTCGGCGCTTGGCTGCATTATCGCGGATACCCGGCACGACATCGTCGAGACTGTGAACCTCCGGCTCGAACACCTCGATGCGGCAGCCCTCGATGACCGCATGGTCGCGTCCGGCAAAAGAGCGCACGCGGTCGTCGCTGCGTCCGGTCTCGACGTCACCCGTATCGACCTCGTTTACGAACTTGATATGCATTATCAGGGTCAGACCCATACCGTTGCTGTGCCAGTGCCGGTGACGTTCGCTTCCGGCGGCACCGGCATCACCGCTCAGATCATCAATGACGCGTTCGAAGCTGCTTATGCGCGTGCCTTCTCACGGCTGCTGCCCGGCATACCGGTCCGTATCCTCAACGTGCGGACTGCTGCGATCGGGCGGCGGCCACCGTTCGATCTGATCGCTTTGGCTCCGGGTAACGGTGCCACCGTGCAAGCGGCGCGGCGGCCGCCCCGCCCTGTCTGGTTCGATGGCGCATGGCATGAGACCACAGTCTGGGACAGACTGGCGTTGCCCGTCGGTGCCACCATTGATGGGCCGGCGATCCTGGAGCAGCCCGATGCCACGTCTGTCATCGATA
This sequence comes from uncultured Alphaproteobacteria bacterium, assembly GCA_963847145.1. Lineage (GTDB taxonomy): Bacteria > Pseudomonadota > Alphaproteobacteria > Rhizobiales > Hyphomicrobiaceae > JABFRJ01. Next base: position 824,079 of record CAWJYN010000003.1, on the reverse strand, counting down.
CGGGTCTGACCGCACGCGTTGATAACTTCGGCAACCTCATCGTCACGAGGCAGTGATGACCCAGAAAGCCTTCGACCCACGCACGACCGCGCTGTTGCTGGGCGATCTGCAGAACGATTTTATCGATTCCGCCGGTGCTTACGGACGTGCCGGACAATCCGCGCCGGAGATCGCAGCCCTGCCGCAGCGTCTTAAGCCGCTCCGAGACGCGCTGCGAGCCAAAGGCGGTCTCGTCATCGCAACGCAGTTCACGCTCGTGCCGGGCCGCAGCGGTGAACCGCTGATGTCGCCCCACCTCCAGCAGCTGCGCCCCTTTCTGAAGGCGGGTGATTTTGCGCCAGGGTCCTGGGGCAATGCGACGGTGGATGCACTTCAGCCGGTCGACGCGGCGGTCGAGAAGGTGGCTTATTCGGCATTCTACATGTCGCGGCTGGAGTGGGTCATCCGCAAGCTCGGCATGACGCGATTGCTGGTCGCTGGCATCGTTACCAACGGTGGCGTCGCCTCCACCGTCCGCGACGCCCATGTCCGCGATATCGACGTGACGGTACTTGAAGACGGTTGTGCGGCGTTCTCGCCTGCGGTGCACAGAACTGCCATTGAAGCCCTGCGTCCTGTCGCGCGGATCGCGTCTGTCGCTGAGATGATTGCTGAAGTGGCGGCCGCATGACCCGCGCACCCCGTACGCTCTTCGACAAATTGTGGGACAGTCACGTCGTCACCACGCGCGACGATGGTGAGACGTTGTTGTGGGTGGACCGCCATTTCGTCCATGAGGGTTCGCACCATGCGTTCCGCAAGCTTGACGAACGGAACGCCAAGGTTGCCGAGCCCGCGCTCACAGTCGGCATTGCCGACCACTACGTTCCGACGCGCGGTCGGCCCGTCATTGCCGACGCGGACGTCGCCGGCATGATTGACCGTTTGTCGGCCAACGCGGTTCGTCATGGTTTCCGGCTGATCGGTCTCGATGACCCCGCGCAGGGTATCGTGCATGTCGTAGGACCTGAACTCGGGTTGACGCTGCCCGGCCTGCTGGTGGTCTGCGGTGACAGTCACACTTCCACGCATGGCGCGTTCGGCGCCTACGCGTTTGGTATCGGCGCGTCCGAGGTTGCCCACGTGCTGATGACGCAGACGCTTTGGCAGCGCAAACCGAAGCGCATGCGCATCACCGTCACGGGCGCACTCGGCCCGCACGTCACCGCCAAAGACCTTGCTCTCCATGTCATCGCCACCCTCGGCGTCAACGGCGCGCAGGGCCACGTCGTAGAGTACGCCGGTTCCGCAATAGCTGCGCTGTCCATGGAGGCGCGGCAGACGCTGTGCAACATGTCCATCGAAGCGGGCGCGCGCTGCGCCGTCATCGCACCGGATGAGACAACATTCGCCTGGGTGCGTGGCCGCCGCCACGCGCCAAAGGGCGACACGCTTGACGCGGCCATCGCTGTTTGGCGCACACTTGCAACCGATCCCGGCGCAGTCTTCGACCGCGAGGCGGTGATCGACGCATCAGCCATTGCGCCGATGGTCACTTGGGGTGTCAGCCCCGAGGACGCTATGCCGATTACCGGATGCGTCCCAGTGCCAGATGACGCCGAGCCTGCCCGGGCCACCGACGTTGCGGAGGCGCTCGCTTACATGGGGCTGACGCCTGGCATGGCGCTAACCGACATCACGATTGACCGCGTGTTTATCGGCTCATGCACCAATGCGCGGTTGGAGGATCTGCAGGCGGCGGCGGCTGTGTTGCGTGGCCGTCGCGCGCGCGTGCCGGGGCTGGTGTCGCCCGGGTCAAGTGCCGTCAAGCGGGCCGCAGAAGCGGAAGGGATCGATAAAGTCTTCAAGGATGCGGGATTGGAATGGGCAGAGCCTGGCTGTTCGATGTGCGTCGGCATGAATGGCGACCGCTTGGCGCCGGGCGAACGGTGCGCATCGACAACGAATCGCAATTTCCGCGGCCGACAGGGCCCCGGTGGCCGCACGCATCTGATGTCACCAGCCATGGCAGCGGCCGCCGCCGTCACTGGGCACCTGACCGATGTCCGCACTCTCTCGGCGCTGGGGGATTGAACCATGCAGCCTTTTATCACACTCGATGGCATTGCCTGCCCTCTGAACCAGGCCTCGGTCGACACCGACCAACTCATCCCCGCGCGGTTCATGGTTCGCTCGCGCGCGGAGGGCTATGGCGGCTATTTGCTGCACGACCTGCGGTTTTCTGCTGCTGGCGAAAAGAACAGAGGTTTCGTGCTCGACCTGCCGCGCTACGCAGGCACCAAGATCATCGTCGCACCGGGAAGTTTCGGCACCGGCTCGTCGCGCGAGGCTGCCGTCTACGCCCTCTGGGACTACGGCATCCGCTGCGTCATCGCCGCGTCATTCGGCGATATTTTTGCGTCAAACGCGACAAAGAATGGGCTGCTGACAGCCATCGTCGGCGAACCCGCTTTGAATGTGCTGTTGGAGCAGCTGGCCGCGGCGGACTTCCCCGCTCTGGGTGTCGACCTTGAGCAGCGCGCTATCGCTGCCGGCAATTTGCGTTTGACTTTCGACATCGATCCCGTTCGCCGGCTGCAGCTGCTCAACGGCTGGGACGACATCGACCTCACGTTGCGCCACCGCGCCGATATCGACGCTTACAAAGCTGCCCTCATGGCCCGGCAGCCCTGGGCAATGCCGCTGGCATGATCACAGGGCCGCGGCCGACGGCAGTTCAGCGATGACGTCAACCTCTGAGCGATGCCAGGGGCAATTCACGCCATGGCCTACCTTGCCGAGTTCTGCCACAGTCCCGCTATGATTCTGCGCATTTCCGCTCACTGCGACTGTTGAGGACTTTATCCATGGCGGCTGCACCCCAGATGGCGCAAATGGCCCACGTAAAGATCCACGTTCACAGGGGCGATTTGCCCGACGGACTGGCGTTCCCGAAGGGCGTCGCCGTGGACAGCGAGACGCTTGGACTAAAGCCGCACCGGGACCGATTGTGCGTGCTGCAGCTGTCGGGAGGCGACGGTGTAGCCCACTTGGTGCAATTTGACGGTGCAAGCTATGCGGCGCCGCGGCTGAAGGCACTGCTGGAAGATGCCAAGATATTGAAAATATTCCATTTTGCGCGGTTCGATGTGGCCGTTTTGCGAAAGTACTTGGGGGTGACTGTTGCGCCGCTTTATTGCACCAAGATCGCTTCAAAGTTGGTCAGAACGTACACCGACCGGCATGGACTGAAAGACCTCTCGGCCGAGCTGCTGGGCTTGGAAATGAGCAAGCAGCAGCAGAGCTCGGACTGGGCGGCGACGACGCTTTCGGATGCGCAGCGGGCCTATGCCGCCTCCGACGTGCTGCATCTGCACGCTCTGAAGGCCAAGCTGGATGTGATGCTGGAACGCGAGGGCCGGCGGGCAATGGCTGAGGCGTGCTTCAAATTTCTGCCGGAGCGGGCCGCGCTTGACCTGGCCGGCTTTGACGATATGGACATTTTCTCCCACTAAGGGGTGGCATAGCCGGTCCCATTGTAACCCCAATTGAACTGCAAAATACATAAGCGCTGCGAATCCGTTCGGGAGGCGTGGGCAGCCAGGATTGGTGCGAACGATCATGACGTCCACGGGGGCCGCGGGGCGAGCGGCCGGACACTTGTCGACGGGACACGCTGACGGCCATCGGGCCGGCACGAACGATGCCGTGTCGGCCAGTCGCGGGCGCCTTTTCAGGGCCGCGCGGCGCCACACGATTTTCGTGAAACTCCTGCGCTTTGTTCTGCCAATCGGCGTGCTCCTCAGTTTCGCGGCCTATGGCATGCTGCTGAAGACCAATTTTGCAGTGGGCGGCGGGACGTTCAAGCCAGGCAAGATCGAGGTAACCGCCGATGATCTGAAGATGAAGAACCCCTCCTACTTCGGTGTGACGAAAGAGAACGGCAAGTACGAAGTTCGCGCGCGCGAGGCGGTGGTCGATCTAGCAATGACCGGCCCGGTCAAGCTCGAAGGCATTGATGGCGATCTGACACAAGCCAACGGCGTGAAGACCGTACTGAAGGCGACGCGCGGGTTGCTCGACAACAAAAAGAACGAGTTGGAACTTTTCGACGGTGTCGATGTCGATGCGACAAATGGCATGCGGGCGCAGCTCGACCGGGCGCTGATCTACACCAAGGAAAACCGGGTCGTGTCGAAGGATCCTGTCCGGGCGCAGATGCCGACGGGCACGTTGACCGCCAATTCCATGGATTTTTCGACGGCGACACGGGTTGGGAAGTTCCGCGGCAATGTAGCGCTGCGTCTGGTGCAGACCCCGGCTGCCGGCACGGGCGCACGGCCAAGCATCGGGCTCGGAAGCGATGGCAAACAGCCAGTCGATATCCGGTCGCAGGAATTTGACATCGACGACTTGAAGTCGCTAGCCGACTTTAGAGGGCAAGTGGTGGCAACGCAGGGCGAAACGCAACTCCGCGCGCAGGAGTTGCGGGTAACCTACGAGGGGCAAGCGAGCAAGCAGACGGGCTTGGATGCTGCGGCTGCCGCGGATGGATCCGGTGCGCAGCTGTCTCGGTTGGTGGCGCGCACAGGGGTGACGCTGACGGCGGGCACCGATCGCCGCATCGTTGCGGATGTTGTCGACTTCGACGTGAAAGCAGACACGGCGCTGTTTGTGGGTTCGGTGGAGTTGACGCAGGCACGCAACGTGTTCCGCGGCGGGCGGCTGGCGGTCGATCGAAAGGCCGGCAAGAGCCGCCTTGACACCCCCGGCGCGACGGCAAATGCGGCGCCTGGGCGCATTGCAGCGACGCTGGTGCAAGCCGGTGAAGTGCCAAAGCCGGGGGCTGCCGCGAGGGCGAAAGCACAGCCGCTGCCGAGTGATGCGGCAACCCCGTTGGGAGGTCTGCGCGGTGATCCCGGTGCGCCAACAGATATCGAAGCGGATTTGCTTGAAGTGAATGAAACGACCAAGCAGGCAATCTTCCGCGGGCGCGTCATTGCCAAGCAAGGCGAGTATACGATCCACACAGCAGAGCTGGTGGCGAACTATACGGGGCAGACGGGATTGCTGGCGTCAGGCGCAGAGGCATCCAAAGGCGCTGCCGGCAGCGCGCAACTGACGACGATTGATACGCGCGGCGGCACGAAGATCATCTCGAAGGACGGCAAGGAAGCCGAAGGGCAAACGGCGAGCTTCGATGTGAAGGCAAATCGGGTGACCATGGCCGGACCGCAGGGCGTAACGCTCAAGCAGGGCAATAACGAAATCAAAGGTGCACGCCTCAAGATGGACCTGACAACCGGCGAGGCCTTCGTTGAGAACAGCACGGCCGTCGGTGCTGCAACGGCCATAGCACCGCCAACACCGGGCCAATTGAGCATCGCAGCCAAGCCTGGTGTCGCGCCACCAACTCAGCCGACGACGTGCCCGGCAGGCGGCGGCCAAACCTGCGTGATCCTCTATCCCGAACAGCTCAAGCAGGCCGCCGAAAGCAAGGCCCAGACAGGCACGCCGACGGGCACATCACCGGTTGTCGTCCAACGCAATGCCAAGCCAGCCGCCCCGGCGCAGACAAGCCCCAGCTCCATCTATCGGGGCCCTTGATGCAGGCTATCAAATCAAACTGGGTCATGTTGTTCAGTCGTTATGACGCGCAGGGCACCTCATGAAATTGTTCCGTTCCAAGACCGCGCCGGTGCCCGATCACGACCTGCCTGACGACGAAGTCTATGCACCTGCGTTTGCGCTGGGCGATGATGGCGCGGCGCGCGCTGTCGCCGCCGGTGGTGGCACCGAGACAGCCTATCATGGCGGGGAAGGCTGGCTGACAGCGTATGGTGTCCAGAAGAGCTACAAGAACCGAAAGGTCGTCAAAGGCGTGAGCCTAGCCGTGGCGCGGGGCGAATCCGTCGGCCTTCTGGGACCAAACGGGGCCGGCAAGACGACCACGTTTTATATGATCACGGGGCTGGTGCCGGCTGATGACGGCCGCATCACCATCAACGGTCGCGATGTGACGCGGCTGCCGATGTATCGCCGGGCGCGGCTCGGAATCGGGTATCTGCCGCAGGAGGCCTCGATCTTTCGGGGGCTTTCGGTCGAACAAAACATCATGGCGGTGCTGGAGCTGGTCGAGCCCAAGAAGAAGAAGCGGAAGGAAAAGCTCGACGAGTTGCTGGAGGAGTTCAAGATCACCCGGCTCCGCAAAAGCCCGTCGATGGCGTTGTCGGGGGGGAGCGGCGGCGCTGCGAGATTGCCCGCGCACTGGCATCTGACCCTGATTTCATGCTCCTCGACGAGCCGTTTGCCGGTATCGACCCGCTGGCGGTCGGCGATATCCAAGATCTGGTGCGGCATTTGACGCGGCGCGGCATCGGGGTATTGATTACCGACCACAACGTACGCGAAACGTTAAGCCTCGTAGATCGGGCCTATGTGATCGCCGACGGTCAAGTTCTGACACACGGTAACCCTCAGGAAATCATACAGAACGAAGACGTTCGACGGGTCTATCTGGGCGACATGTTCGGTTAAGGGCGGTAAAGTATAGCTCCCTGACGACTTTGTTTGCGTCAGACGCCCGATTGGGCCAAGTGGGCGGTTATGGGACTTTCGCCAAGATTGGAAATGCGGGCAGGCCAGCAGCTGGTGATGACACCACAGCTGCAGCAAGCGATTCGCCTGTTGCAGTACTCCAACATCGAGCTGGCCGCCTTTGTGGAGACCGAGCTCGAACGCAATCCCTTGCTCGAGCACGATGCTGCTGACGACCGGCGCGATCAGGCCGCTGACCCCGCAGCCGAAGCTGCCGATAGCAATGGCGACGAAAGCGGCCTCGACGTGATGGAGTTTGGCGGCTCGACAGCCGCTGCCGAAGATGCCGTCGACAGTGATGCCGGGTCGCTCTTCCCCGACGCCACGCCAACCGATCTCGCCAACGGCGATATGGGCGGCGCCCCTGGAGGGCAGTCGTCGGGCTGGGAGACAATGACCTCGCGCAACGGCGCGCACGAAGGTGACGGGAACGCGCTCGAAGACCAAGTGTCTGAGCAAACCTCGCTCAAGGACCATCTGCTGGCACAGGCAGGATTCTTGCTGCCTGATCGCGTTGATCACCTGATCGGCATACATATCGTCGATCTGGTCGACGAGGCTGGCTATATCGACGGCGACTTGATCGCCTTGGCCGAGAAGATTGGTATCACCTTCGCTCATCTCGAACGCGTGCTCGGCGTGCTGCAAGGCTGCGAGCCGACCGGTGTCTGCGCGCGCTCCCTCGGCGAGTGCCTCAAACTACAGCTGATCGAAAAAGATCGCTACGATCCGATCATGGCCGGGCTAGTAGAGAACTTGGCGCTGCTGGGTCAACACAATATGGCGGCGCTAAAGCGCATCGTCGGCGTCGATGCTGAAGAACTGGCCGAAATGATCGGCGAGTTGCGCGCTCTGGAACCAAAGCCTGGGCTGCGCTTTGGCCGCGTGTTCGTGCAACCCGTCGTTCCTGATGTCTATGTGCGGCCCGCGCGTGATGGCGGCTGGCACGTGGAGCTCAACACCGACACCCTGCCGCGCGTGCTGGTCAACCGCAACTACTACGCCCTGGTCAGCAAAACGGCGCGCAATGAAAAAGACAAAGGCTATCTGCTCGACTGCCTGCAAAGCGCGAACTGGCTGGTCAAAAGCCTCGACCAACGCGCCCGGACCATTCTCCGCGTTGCCGAAGAGATCGTACGGCAGCAAGATGCGTTCCTGACCCACGGCGTCCAGCATCTGCGGCCGATCAATCTCAAAACAGTGGCCGATCAGATCAAGATGCACGAGAGCACGGTAAGCCGTGTCACCTCGAACAAATACGTTTCGACGCCGCGCGGGATCTATGAGCTGAAATACTTCTTCACCTCGGCGATCCAGTCTGCGGATGGAGATAGGGAAGCGCATTCTTCAGAATCTGTGCGCTATCGGATCAAGCAACTAATCGACGATGAAAAGCCGTTGGCCATCCTGTCGGACGACAAGCTGGTTGAGTTGTTGAAAACGCAAGGGATCGATATTGCCCGGCGGACCGTGGCAAAATACCGGGAAGGGATGCGCATCGCTTCTTCAGTGCAGCGCCGGCGGGAGAAAGCATTGTCTGCACCCAAAGAGCGGCAGCGTGCAGAGGCGTAGGTGATTTATAAAATTATTTCTGTTCAACAGCTTGAGAGCGATCAGTGCCCCTTGATACGGCCCCAAACGCGAGATTGAATTGACTTCGCGAGGCGGCTCACCTAACGGGGTTGCGTCCCTTCCGGATACACGGCAGACGATACGTTGGGGTGTCGCAGATGCGGTGCTCAAGACCTGCCAAGCCAAGGCCTGCCAAACTGAGCCGGACCGTTCAAAAGTGGTCTCTCCATCGGGTGCGAACAGTTTCGGAAAGCGGGGGCGGCCAGTGCGTGCTGAGCAGGATAACAAGGACGGCAATGTGCCGATGACACTCTCCGATCTGATCGCGCCAGACGCAATTATTCCCTTGCTCAAGGCGAAATCCAAAAAGTTGGTCCTTGAAGATCTCTCTCATCGCGCGGCCAAGCTTGAAAAGCTTTCAGGGCGTGATTTGTTTGAGGCGCTGCTGCAGCGCGAACGGCTTGGCTCGACCGGCGTCGGCCGGGGCATTGCGATTCCGCATTGCCGGCTTGCCGGCGTCAAGCGCATCGCTTGTATTTTCGCGCGCTTGGACGCAGCCATTCCATATGACGCCATGGACGGTGAGCCCGTCGATCTGGTGTTTTTGCTGCTCGCGCCCGAAGACGCTGGGGCTGATCATTTGAAAGCACTGGCGTGTCTGTCGCGCCTCATGCGCGACCCGAAACTCATGATGCAGCTCCGCTCCGCTAAGGACCAGATGTCCCTTTATGCGGTCTTGACGCAGCCGCTGGCGACGAACGCTGCCTGACCCAGGCCGTCATCTATCTGGTCAGGCTCACCGCACAGGCGTGATGTCCGCGTAACGCCACTTGCGACAAAATGAGATCGTGGCTGGCCCTGAAACGACGCGAAACAGACCGGTGGCGCTTGCTTGCGGATCTGATTGCGACTGCTGAGTTCCAGTCGCGCCACGCGGCGCATTTCTATGCCGGCGCACCCTGTCCAAGCGATATCAAATTGAGTGCGATGGCCATCACCGGCCCGTCCACACCGGCTGGCGCTTGGCGAGAAAGCTTGTCAGCCCTTCGCGAAAATCATCGCTGCCATAGACCATCGCGAGCTGGTCGAGATCCTGTGCCTTCGCGCCGTCAAGACGAATGCGCCGCAGCAGTGTCTTAGTAACCCGCAACGTCAAGGGCGCCAACGCCGCAATCTCGCCGGCGAGCGAGAGGGAACGTGCGACGACCGCGTCGTGATTGGGCTGCACTTCGGACAATAACCCCGCTGTGAGAGCTTCTGTTGCTTCGATCAGGCGTGCAGTGAGCAGCATCTCGGTAACTTTCGCAGGCCCGATCAGGGAGACGAGTTTGGCGAGACTGGCCGCAGACAGGCAATTGCCGAGTGTGCGTGCGATGGGGAATCCGAACTTCATGTCGGCTGAGCCGATCCTGAGGTCGCAGCAGGCAGCGATGGCTGCGCCGCCACCAGTGCAGGCGCCAGTGATCGCTGCGATGACGGGGACCGGGCACGCTTCAATGGCTGCAAGACGCTTCTCCATCGCAGCCTCATAGGCGAGGCCGTCGGCGGCGCCTTCGAAGGCACGGAACAGGGAGATGTCCGTGCCAGCCGCAAAGGCCTTGCCGCCGGTGCCGGAGATGACGAGGACGCGGACAGAGCCGTCATCCGGGATGTGCGCGCAGATATCGGCGAGCTGGTCGTACATTGCAAATGTGAGCGCGTTGCGCGCCTGCGGACGATTGAAGACCGCGTGTCCGACACGATTGGTGACGGTGTAGAGCAACTCGGACGATGCGGGGGTGGTGAGCGTGGTCATGATCTGAGGTTCCGGCGGCCAAGATGCGCTGCCAAGAACTTAACCCGGCGCGCGGCTGCGGCCCAGTCGGATTGTTGCTTCGGGGAATTGAGGTAAGTTCAGCGAAAGTGCTTTCGAAGAGGTGCCGTTGAGATGGGCACCAAAAAAAACCACGGCATAGGCATCCATGATTGTGTGCATGCGGGCCGGTGCGATCATGGTCCGCCGCCAGGGCCGCCATTGCATCCAGCGGTTCGGCAGATAGATCTCATCTGTGAAGTCGCCGTGGTTTGCTCCGGCAATTGTGACATCAATCGTGTCCGGCCGTGTGGCGAGTTGACGGTCGATAAACGCATTTGTCTCAGCATTGCGAGCGGCTAGGAATTTGTAGTTTGGCTTGGCGTTCGGCGCGGCCAAAACGGCCTGATCGGGCACGCCGCGGGTGCTGTTGAAGTTCGCGAACGGGACGGCGAGGGTGTCAGTCAGCGCCTTGCCGCGAAGCCATCCGTCGAAGTTCAGAACCGCCCGCAGCCTGACGTCGCGCAAGCCAGTCTCGACAGCAGCGCCGCCGCCAAAAGAAGCGCCGGCGATGCCGATGCGCGTGGGCTCAAACCGCGCCGCAACCGGAACAAGGTCGGGATGCGCGATCAGAGCGTCGAGGACAGCTGAGACTTTTGCGGCTTGCAAGCTTAAACGGCGGTCGAAGCCGGCGATCATGCGAGCGCGCCCCTCATCGCCGGAGAGTTCCAGCGACGTGTGGCGGATGGTTGCGTCGGCTGGTGTCGCGTCGAGGGTGTCAGGGTCATTGTGAATGTCATCGATCCCCGCGACGATGAAACCGTGACTGGCAAGGCTCGCCGCAAAGGCTGCGCTGTCCCCTCGTTTAGCGCCCCATACCGGGAGATAGATGACCAAGGCCGCGGACCGGCCTGTGCTCTGCGCGGGAAACCACAGCCGCACGGCGCTATCGACAGTGCCGCGGCCATCGGGGCGCTGCAGGGGCACTGCGATGTCGTGAACGGTGACGGGATAGGCACCGCGAGGTTCCGGGATGCTGGCCGCGACGTAACCCAGCCGCACGAACGGTCGCGACAGCCAAGCACCCAAGATGATCGCGAGGGCGGCAAATACAATGCCGATCGAGAGCGATGGGCCCAACTGTGAGCGCAAAGTCACGTGTGCTCGTCCCTGCGTTTGATCACGCACGCTGTGGGGCACTCCGTTGCAAGATCACTTGCCAAGAGATTTGGCATCAAAGCGATCGAGACGCTGAGACACTTCGGTGCCGATGACTTCGGCGGCTTGGTTGCGCAGCATGTTGAAGTGATCGCTTGGGACTTCGATAACATCGTAGGTTCCCGCCACCCAGCGGCTCCAACCAAAGCCTTTGTCAAAGAGTCGGCCGTCACGCGCAGTTACGGCGCGGAACTGCACCACATCACCCGCATACGGCTTCAAGCGGTAGGCACGGCGCGCGTCAAGCAGATGATTGCCGAAGACGATCTCAGCGTAAGCTTCAGGTGTGTGGACGACGGGCTTGACGAGCCCAGTCCCTTCGAGAAAGCGCAGAACGCCGTTCCGGCGGATGAAGCCATATTGAAAGAGCACTGACGCCAACGCCAACTCGCCACGATGGAGTTTGCCAAACAGTTCGACAAAAAATCGGCCTGACGAACGCAGCAACTGCAACCGCCGAAGTGCACGATCATACCACGGCATGTCCTCGACATATCCCGGCGCCAGTGTGTCGAGCATGACGACAAGGGCAACGTCATCCCCTGCGCGGCGCAACTGTTGCGCCGCTTCGAGCGCAACCGCACCGAAGACGCAATGGCCCATGAGCGTATAGGGGCCCTTGGGCTGGGCGCGCTTTATAAGGCGAACAGCAGAAGCCGCGAAGTCCTCAAACGTACCAGCCGATTGCCGAGGCGTACCGTCTCTAGTCGTCGCCAAATGCAGGTCGATGAAGGGTCTGTCCAGCCCCACATGCTGGGCGACAACGCGATACACGGCGCCGTCGTTGAGAGCGATGACGGGGGCGCGTGTGCCCTGCGGCTGAATGATCGCGATCTGCGGATCGACCTTTGCCGCGTCACGAGGCGCCAAACTAGCGGTGAAAGCTTCGAGTACGGGGTTTTCGAACAAACGGGCGACGGGAACCTGTGTGCCGGTCAAGGCACGCACACGCGCCAGCATGCGCAGCGCCAGCAGGGAATGGCCGCCGCTATCGAAGAAGTTAGAATGCGGACCGATATCGGCGCGGCCAAGGCACTCGCGCCAGATCGCCTGGACAGCGGTGTGAAGATCAGGTGTTGCGGTATCGAGCGACGGCGGCACTGGCGTTCCAGCCGCTGCTGGATCCAATCCGGTCCAGCGGGCTAGGTCGGCATCGGGCGCATCAAGAAGTTGCGCAAATGCGGCTTCCCAGCGATTCAAAATGCGATCCGGTGTTGATACGTCATAAAGCGCGCTGCTGGATTCGCAGACCATGCGCCAACCGTCGTCGCGCTTGACCATGAAGAACAGCAGATCGTACTGCGCGCCGGTGAGTTGGGACGGCAACGAGACCAGGTCCAGGTCGCCGTAGCGATCGGATTGAATGACGGGGCGGATCAGCGTGAAATTGACTGAATAAAGTGGGGTCCGCGAAGCATCGCGCGGTGGATTCAGGGTCTCCACCAGCTTCTCGAACGGATATCTCTGGTACGCCATCGCGCCATCAATGGTGTGCCGGCAAACCTCGTTGACCGCGCGGCCGGTCGTGGCTTTGGCAAGATCAAACCGAAGAACGAGCGTATTGATGAAAAGGCCGGCCAAGGGCTCTAGCAGCATGTCTTCGCGGCCGGCGACTTGTGTGCCCACCACGACATCGTTACGGCCGGTCTCGGCCGCGAGTGCCATTGCGAGGGCCGAGGCGGCCAGTGTGTACATTGTCTGCCCCTGGCGCCGGGCCAGCGCCTCGGCTCGGTCCATCAAGGCAGGCGCAGGGTTGCGCAGCCGGAAGTCGCCAGCGGTGCCGAGGCGGGCCGGGCGCTGCTTGTCGGGAGAAACTTCAAACCGCGGCAGGTCCTTGAGAGCCGCTCGCCAGTACGTGGCTTCTTCATCGAAGGCGCCTTGCGCCAGCATATCGGCCTGCCACAGAGCGTAATCGGCGTATTGCATGTCGAGTGGTGCGAGGGCTGCAGACGGCCCTGCCATCGCTTCGCTGACCAAGGCGCCGAACTCCCGCGATAGCACACCCATCGTCCAGCCATCGGTGGCGATGTGATGCATGGTCAGCAAGATCACGATGTTGCGCTCGTCGAGCCGCAGCATGGCAAAGCGCACCGGTGGTCCGGTTTCCAGATCGAAGGGGCGTTGCGCTTCGCGAAGGCCTATAGCCTCGGTCTCGCGGGCGCGTTGCTCCGGCGTCAGGCGGCTGAGATCGACGAGCGTGACCTTGCTCTGCAGGTCCGGGATCGCGACCTGGCGTGGCTCGCCGTCAACATCGACGAAGCGGGTCCGCAAGATCTCATGGCGGGCCTGCAACGCCTGGAAGGCATGGGCGACGGCGGCATCCGAGACTGCGCCCTTCATCTGCCAACGAACGGCAACGTTGAGGGCGGGATTGCCGGGCTCCAACTGTTCAAGAAACCAAAAGCGTTGCTGTGCCAGCGCACATGGCAGCCCCGTCGCCGGGTTGGTTGGCGATGAAGTAACAGTCGTTGTTGGCTCGTCACGGATCATGTGGCGGTGTGCCGGTTGCGCTTAAGGCCCGCGCGATAGTCGGCGAGTGACGGGGTTGCCGTCCGTGCCGGCGCGTCGGGCGCGAAGCGGTTTTCTGATCTAGATCGCGCAGCAAGCCGGTCATCGGCCAGCTTGGCCTGCTGCGCGATCGTATTATGCTTCAGCAAATCTCGTGCCTGGAGAGGTATGCCCAAGGCATGGAGGCGTGCCGCTATGCGGAAAAAGTGCAGGCTGTCAGCGCCAAGGTCAAGAATAGGCGTCGCACTTGAGACGTTGGCCGCGCCCAGCACCTCGCGCCAAACGGCGCTGATACGATCTTGTGTTGTGGATGCGGACGTGACGACGGCCACATCTGATATCGCGGGCGCCATCGCCTTTGCTACAAGTTTGGCAGCGGAGCTGTCTGCATGGGCTTCCCTGGCGGATGCCGTGCCAACAAGTGGCAGGGTTGCCAAGGCCTTGCGATCAAGTTTGCCGTTGGCCGTCATCGGCAGGGCCGTAACCGAGGCCCACACGGCCGGCACCATGTAGGATGGCAGGCGCGCAGCGGCATGTGCCGTGACCGCCTTGCTATCGACGGCAGCGCCATGAGACGGGACGATGAACGCAACCAGCCGCGGCCCGAGTGTGCTGTCATCGCGTGCACAAACGGCGGCGGCCGCGATACCGGGCGCCGCACGCACTGTGGTTTCGATGTCTTCGAGTTCGATGCGATAGCCGCGCAACTTGATCTGTTGATCACGTCGGCCAAGCAAAACGATGCGGCCGTCGGTGTGGCGGCGGGCGAGGTCGCCGGTGCGATAGAGGCGTTGCGTACACCCCGGGGCAAGGGTGATGTGCCGGAACGCTGCGGCAGTCAGGTCCGGCCGGTTGAAATAGCCGTTCGCGAGGCCATCGCCACCGATATTGAGCTCGCCGATGGCGCCAGGCAAGGCCAGTTGATCGTTACCGTCCAGAATGACGAGCTGTGTGTTGGCGATGGCACCACCAATCGTAATGGGCCCCGGCCTGACGGATGTGACAGCCGACCAGATGGTCGTTTCTGTCGGCCCGTACAGGTTCCACAAGCGTGCGTCATTGGTCGCCAAGTCATCGGCAAGATCGCGAGGGAGTGGTTCGCCACCGCAGAGCATTCTGACGCGTGGACGCGGCGTGAAGCCAGCTTCAAGCAGCATGCGCCAGAGCGACGGGGTCGCCTGGACGACCGTTGCGCCGGATGTCTCAGTCAGTTTGAGGAGCGCAAATCCATCTTGGACGTCATCAGCAGTGGCGATAGTGAGTGACCCTCCGGTGATCAGCGGCAAGTAGAGTTCGAGGCCGGCGATGTCGAAACAGACGGTCGTGACAGCAAGCAGGTGATCATGGGCGGTAAAGCCGGGTCGCTCAGCCATTGTCAGCAAGAAGTTGACGACGGCGCGATGGCCGATCTCGACGCCCTTCGGCGTGCCGGTCGAACCGGAGGTGAAGATGACATAAGCCGGTGTTTCACCATCGCTGACGGATGCAGGCGACGTTGCAGGCATACGGCGCAGTGCCTCGCGGCTTGCGCCGAGCGCTACGACCGGGAGTATGGCAGGTACCCAGGCGGGCCTTGCTGTGCCACCGACAATGACAGCGGCTACATTGGCGGCTTCCACGGTTTGCGCGAGGCGGGCCATGGGATGGGTCGGATCGAGCGGCACATAGGCGTGACCAGATTTCATGACAGCCAGCAGGGCGACCAGCATGTCAACTGAGCGGTCGACGGCCACGGCAATCCGGCTGGGTTTTCCGGGCGCTGTTTGCGCGATGAGATGTGCGAGGCGGTTGGCGGCGGCGTCGAGGTCAGCGTAGGTCATCGTCACGCCGGCGCAGGAGACAGCGGGGGCTGCCGGTGTCCGCTCAGCCTGAGCCTCAATGAGCGCATGAACAGTAGCATCGCGGGGGTAGGCGCGGGTGGTTGCACTAAAGTCAGCAAGCAGCGCCGTTCGGTCCGCCGTGCTTAGAAGATTAATCATCGCAATTGCTGTATCCGGTGCAGCAGCAATCGTCTGCATGGCGGCTCGCAGATGTCCGATCCAACGGCGGATGGTTCCGGCATCGTACAAATCCGTGCTGTAGTCGACGTCGATGCGAAGCCCGTCCCGGCTTTCGATGACGTTGAAAAAAAGATCAAAGTTGACTGAGGTTTTAGGAGCTGGCGCGACCGTCAGTTCTGCATTGGGGAGAGCGATGGCGCCGGGCAGGCGCTCGAGATTAAACTGCACATCACTGAGCGGCGTGCGCCCGACCGAGCGCTTGAGCGAAAGATCGGAAACGAGGGATCCAAGTGTGTAGTCCTGATGGGCAAGCGCATCGCGCACGGTGGCGTTGACCGTTGCAAGATGCCGCGTGAACGGCTGTTGGGCGTCAAAGCGCGCACGCAGGGGCAGAAAATTGACAGCGTGACCGACGAGGCTCTGACCCTCGAGTTTCGTCTGAGCGGCCATGGGTACTGTCAGCACGACGTCATCGGACCCGGCGAGGCGGCCAAGGACGATTTGTAGGCTGGCAATCAAGGCCGAAAACAGGGTAGCGCCGTGCTGGGCCGCGGCCTTCTTGAAGCTGCGTGTGGTTTCCGCGTCGATGGATTGGGTCACCGTTGCGCCCGACCAAGTGCGTTCGGCAGGCCGTGGACGATCCGATGGCAATTCAAGCGGCTCAGGCACTGCGCGATACATGTCGGTCCAGAATGAACGGTTCGTGGACGTTTCCGCGCCCGCCTCAGTCGATGCAAACGTTCGGAACGGGAGTGCTGGCGGCAGTGTAGCTGCTGTTCCACTCACGCGTGCTGTGTAGAGCGCGGCGAGTTCCTCGACGAGAGTGTTCAACGACCAGCCATCACAAACGATGTGATGAGCGGTGAGGGACAGAACGCTTTCTGTCTCAGAGAGCCGAAAAAGTGCGGCGCGCAGCAAAGGGCCGTTCGCCATATCAAACGGCGTGCTGGCGCTGGCAGTCAGCGCGGTGTCCAGGGCGGCTTGCGGATCCCTGGCCATGCTCACATCTGACAAAGTCACGTTGAGCATCATCTGTGGCACGACGATCATTTGCTCGCCAGTGGCACCGAAGCGGCCGCGGAGAGCGTCGTGGCGCGCAACCAGATCATTCAGGGCAGCTGAGAGGTGAACCGGTGCAAGCTCGCCATTAAATGTCAGTGTCACTTGCTCATTGAATGCACAGGAGGCGCGGTCGTCGAGTTGGGCAGCGAGGTAGACTTCGCGTTGCGCAGGCGTTGGCTCGATCGCGTCAGGTAAGCTTACAACGGTAACCGCCGGTGCGTCTGATGGCACGGTGCACCCGGTCGGAACAAGAATACCGGCTGCTTGCAGTGCGTCGAGCGTGCTGTCGAACGCGGCCAGGATGTGCGCGATATCGGCGTCTGAGTGCGCAGTGGTGAGGAAGCAAGGGAAGCTCTCAGCGATGTGCACGCCTTCAAGCCGCATCAGCGGATAGAGCAGGCTCGCCAGCGGATCCTCAGCGGCGAGGTTGAAATAGAAAAAACTAGAGAAAACTTCTGCGCGGGTTTTAATGCCACGGCGCGCGAGGTTGGCATTGAGGCGCTCGACCAGCTCAGCGGTCTTGCCGGAAAGGGCGGTCTGCAAGGCCGGCCCAATGGCACGCATGTGGGCGAGCGTGGCTTTGGCGGCAGCGAGTGTCAGCGGGTGGCGCACAAACGTGCCGGCAAAAAATGTCGGTGCAACTTCTGGCACCGAGGCGTCGCCAAACTGCCAGTAGCCGCCATCGAGGGCGTCGAGGAAGTCCGCGGTGCCAGCGATAACGCCAAGCGGCATGCCGCCGCCGAGAACCTTACCGTAGGTAGCGATATCAGCAGTAATGCCGAGTAGGCCCTGCACGCCTTGTGGATGGACGCGGAAGCCAGTGACGACTTCATCGAAGATAAGCGCGGTGCCTGTTTCGGTTGTGAGATCGCGCAGATCGCGGAGAAACTGCGCCGGGAAAAGCGCGGGATGGCGGCTCTGCACCGGCTCGACCATGACGGCCGCTAGATCGTCGGCATTGGCACGGATATAGGCAAGGCTCTCCGCTTCGTCGTACGGCAGCACGACCATATTGGAAACGCTCTCACGCGGGATGCCGGCGGCGGCGGGCTGCGCGCCCGGCACAGCGGCGCGGCGGCTTAAGCCCTTGGCGAGGACCTCATCGAACTGGCCATGATAGTCGCCGCCGAAGAATGCGATTTTGCTGCGGCCGGTGACGGCGCGCGCGATGCGCATGGCGGCCATGACCGCCTCTGAGCCAGTATTGCAGAACGCCACACGTTCGTGCCCGAGATGGTTGGCGAGATCAGTCGCCAGTTCACCTGCGAGCGGTGTCTGCGGGCCGATGGCAAAGCCGAGATCCAACTGTGCTCTGATGGCATCGGTCACGAAGTCCGGCGCGTGGCCAAACATCGTCTGCCCAAAACCGTTGACAAGATCGACGAGCGTGTTGCCGTCGGCGTCGTGGAGTTTCGAGCCATGTGAGCGGGTGACGACGAGCGGATAGACCAAGTCCTTCCACTCGGCGCGGAAGCCACTAGCGGAGCGCGGATCAGCTTGCGTGCGGCGATGGGTCTGTGTGTCGGATTTGGAAGCGCGGAACTGCGCGTCGCTGCGGGTCACCAGTGACGCGATGAGCTCCCTTTGGGGCCCCGTGAGTCCAGGCGCGCTGGGCAGCGAGCGTGGCTTCTGCTCGAACATGCGGAAGCGCTCGGCGCCGATAGCATCGTCGGTGGCGGTTGGCAGGGGCGCGGCAGGCTGCGTCGCCGCTGCAACACCGATGGTTGGAGCCACCCGGGCGATCGACTGCCCGCCTGCCAACGCCTGCAATTGCTGTGCGATGATGCGCTCGACGGTGGCAAGCTGCTCACGAACCAGGCTGTCAAGCGTACTAGAAGTTCCATTTACGGCCGTTGTCGTAGCCGTCGCAGCGAACGCCGGGGCTTGCTGCACGACAGGCGTTGGCATTGCAGCCTTCTGCGGTACCAGCGGTGCCAGATGATCCACCAGCTGCGGCAGCGTAGGCAAGTCTGCGAGCAGCTGCCGAAAGCCAATCTTAACCCCGGTCGTCTTCTGAATGCGCTGAGCAACCTGCCCAAGCAGCAGCGAGTCAAAGCCGAGTTCGAGGAAGGTTCTATCCTTGGCAATGCCGTCGATATCCGCGCCCGAAAGATCCTCAAGAATCTTCAGGAGATCGCGCGTGAGTGAAGCCTTGTGTTCAATCATGGTTCTGGTGAACTGGGCTGGGGGCCGGAGGGACGCAGCGGGCACTTTGGTCTCCACGAGCGGTGCAGTGCCAGCAGCGGTGCTGATCTCAATCCAATGTCGCGTTGGTTCGAATGAATATCCAGGCAGCGGAACGCGACGTGCGCCCGCGATACGCGGAAGTGTGACGTCAAACCCTTGCGACCAAAGGTGTCCGATGGCCTGCGTGAATGTTGCAGCATCATCGGCGTGATCAGCAAACTCGGGCAGCGAGGCAACGATCCGATGTGGCTCAAAACGGGCAGCAGATTGGCGCGCAAACGTTGTGAGCGTGCGGCCAGGGCCAACCTCAAGCAGGACTGCTGAAGACGTGGCAACGGCAGTCTCCAGCGCCGCCGCAAACATCACCGGAGCCCGCGCGTGGCGCGCCCAATAATCTGGCGACGTTGCTTCAGCGTCGGTGATCCAGGTGCCGGTGACGGAACTGACGAACGGAATTTTGGGCGCTGACAGTGCGATCGTTCGACAGAGATCGCCGAGGATCGCGACCGCGGGGTCCATCATTGAGGAATGAAAAGCATGCGACGTGTGCAAGCGGCGGCATGCGAGATCCCGCGATGCTGCGCGCGCTTCAAAGGCAGCAACAGCCTTGAACGCACCGGCAACAGTGATCAAGTGCAGGGCGTTGATCGCAGCAATCTCGACGCCCGGCATGAGCAGTGCTTCGACGTCGGCACGCGAACCACGCACCGCGAGCATCGAACCACCCGGCAACGCCTGCATCGCACTGCCGCGCGTGGCGACAAGCCGGAGGCCGTCCTGAAAACTGAAGACGCCAGCGAGCGCCGCCGCGACGAACTCACCGAGACTGTGGCCAAGCATCGCAGCGGGTGTTGCGCCGCGCGCCATGAAGGCCTGAGCCAACGCATACTCGACAATGTAAAGCGCGGGCTGCGCCAGCGTCGTATCGCGGAGGGCGTGCGGTGTCGTGTCATTGCCGGGTGCGGGATCAAATAGCGGCGTGCGGATATCAAAGCCAAGCAAGGGGACAGCAGCGGCGGCCCCGCGATCAATCCAATCGCGCACGATCGTGTCGGCTGCGTAAAGCTGTGCCGCCATGCCGGGATATTGCGCGCCCTGGCCGGGGAACATGAAAATGGCCTTTGCACCAGCCGCAGGCGGAGACGATGACATGGTGCGTGTAGCAGCGTCGAGTGCTGCGATGGCTTCGGCTCGGGTGCTGGCGGCTACCGCGAGGCGATGGGGATGCGCGCTGCGGCCTGAAATCAGCGTTTCGGCCGCGTCAGCCAGGGTTGGTGCGTCATTCGCCTCAAGCGCGCGGGCGAAGCGGCCCGCATTGCGAGCGAGAGCAGCTGGCGATTTCGCAGACAACGCAATCACGAGCGGTGCCTTGGTGGTCTCGGCCACCGGCGCCGCGACGCGCACAGGCGCTTCTTCGAGGACGACGTGCACATTCGTTCCACCGACGCCGAAGGCGCTGACCCCGGCACGTCGAGGCGCGGCACCGCGTGGCCATGGGGTTGCAGCGGTCTCCACGCGGAAGGGGCTAGCGGAGAGGTTAATAGCAGGGCTAGCCGCGACAAAGTTGATCTGCGGCGGCAACATGTGGTGATGGAGTCCAAGTGCAGTTTTGATGAGGCCGGTAACGCCAGCAGCAGCATCGAGATGGCCGACGTTGGCTTTGACACTGCCAAGCGCGCACGAGCGCGGCGCAGCGTTGCCGAACGCCTCGGTAAGCGCGCGGAACTCGATGGGATCTCCGAGTGGTGTCGCCGTGCCGTGTGTTTCGACATAGGTGATGTCGCCCGGAGCAACACCAGCGTTGGCATGCGCTAGCCGGATACAGTCGGCCTGGCCGGCCACGCTTGGCGCAGTGAAACCGACTTTATCTGCGCCGTCGTTATTCACGCCGCTGCCGCGGATCACTGCGTAGATGGTGTCGCCCGCTGCAATGGCCTCTTCGAGACGCTTGAGAACAACCACGCCGCACCCGCTGCCGAACACCGTGCCATTGGCGTTCTTGTCGAATGGCCGGACGCGGCCATCAGGCGAGACCATGCCGCCTTCGAGACTTTCGTAGCCGCGCCTTTGCGGAACGGAAATGGAAACGCCGCCCGCTAGCGCCGCATCACATTGGTAAAGTTGCAGGCTCTGGCAGGCTTGCGCGACAGCGAGCAACGACGTGGAGCAGGCGCTTTGTACGGTAACCGCGGGGCCTTTGAGATTGAGCTTGTAGGCGACGCGGGTGGCCACAAAGTCCTGCATCGCGCCGAGCAGTTCTTGGTATTTTCCAACCTGAAACTGACTTGTGAAGTCACGCAATGCGGCCTGATCGGGTGCCACGTGCCGCAGGAAGTATGTGTTCAAGGCGCTGCCGGCAAACACGCCGATGGGGCCGCTCGCGCGCGCAGGATCAATCGCGGCGTCCTCCAGTGCGGCGACAGAACACTCAAGAAAAACACGCTGTTGCGGATCGGTCAGCGCGGCCTCGCGCGGCGCCATGCCGAAGTAAGCAGCGTCAAAATTCTCGATACCCTCAAGCACAGGCCGGCGTCTGACATAACTCGCACTAGCGCGCGTTGCAGCGTCGAAATCGTCGTCAAGCTCGTCCGGCGAGAGATCACGAATACTCTCGCGGCCAGCCAGCAGGTTCTGCCAGAAGGTTGTGAGATCCGCCGCGTCAGGCACACGAATGGCCATGCCGACAATGGCAATAGAACCTACATGAAGATCTTCTGGCGCAGAGGTGTTGCTCATGCCGGTGACCCGGGCCCGCGCGCACGGGCACGCTGCAAGGCGGCTTGTTGGCGTTGGGCGCGCGCAGCGGCCGTTTCAGTGTGCAGCGCTGGCGCAGCAACGCCACGGTCCAGGAAGTGGACAATGCGAGCCACGGTCGGATTGGCAAACAGATCGAGCATCGAGAGGCTTTCTGGAGCGCGCGCAGTGAGCGCCGCATGCACACGCGTTAACGCAAGAGACGTGCCGCCAAGATCGAAGAAACTGTCGGTGTCGGTAAACGAAGAATGACCGAGGGTGGTGGCCCAGGCTGCGCGAACGTGGTCAACCGTGCGCACGGCCGCTGTTGGAGATGCCACCGCGATCTCTGCGTCCGCGAGGGCTTGGATGGCGCGGCGATCAACCTTACCATTGGCGTTCAGCGGCAGCTTAGACAAAGCGATCAAGCGTGCGGGACGCATATAGGTTGGCAGGCGGGCGGCAAGTGCGGTCGTCAGTGCAGACATCGGAAGGTTTGCATCACCTTCGAAGGCGGTGATCAGTTCGGCAGTCCCCGTGGCGCTCGACAGCACGGTCAGTGCGCGGGTGATGCCTGGCAGCCCTTCCATCGCGCCGTCGATTTCTTCGAGTTCCACACGGTGACCGGCAATTTTGATCTGGTTATCCTGCCGGCCCCGGAACCAAAGCTGACCGGATGCGTCCTCTCGCACGAGGTCACCGCTGCGATAGTAGAGGCTGCGATAGTCAGCTTGCCCTGGATCTTGGCGGAAACGGCGCGCTGTTTCATCTGGATTGGCAAAGTAACCGAGGCCGACATTGGGGCCGCCGATCCATAGTTCGCCGGTCGTGCCGTGCGGGACTTGGTGCCCTCCATCGTTGAGCACACGGTGCGAGAAGTCGGCGTGCATGCGGCCGAGCGAGGGAAAGGGTCCGTCTGTTGCGGCAAGCGCCGCGGCGTCGAGCTCGAGGCTGGAGCAAATGCAGCTGGTTTCGGTAGGGCCGTAAACGTTGATGAAGCGTGCTTCCCCACGAAAGCGGGCGTGGACTGCACGCAGCGTTTCAATCGGGAAACCTTCGCCGCCGAACACGAAGACGCGCAGGTGTGGCAACGCTTCGGGTGTTAGGGAACCGAGCTTATCGAGCAACAACAACAGTGTTGGCACAGAAAAGATCACGCTCGCGCGTGTTTCGTTGAGGCGCGCCACCCACGCCATCGGGTCGGTCATATCGCCAGTCTCGATGGGGATCAGGGTGGCCCCGGCCGCGAGCCCGCAATAGATATCGAACACCGAGTTGTCGAAGTGAAGGGGATTGAGGGCTGTGAAGCGATGCTGGTCGGGGTTGCCGAGCAGGCTGCGGGACCACCGCATCAGGCTGAGCACGCCCTGCTGCGGGATGACGGCACCCTTCGCTTCCCCAGTCGAGCCGGACGTATGCATGATGTAGGCAGGATCGCTCGGGGAACGGGCGGAACACCGCGCATCGTCAAGGGGGGCTGGCCATACGGCATCGTTGAGAGCGCCATCGGCGAGCGTTGCGACGGTTTGGCCATAAGGGTTGTGAGCGGCAGCTGAGGTGAACAGCACTTTCGGCTTCAGGCGGGCCAGCATGCGCTCGGTGCGGGCTGGCGGGTTCTTGGGATCGAGCGGCGCGTAGATGGCACCCATTCGCAGGCAGCCAAGGAGCATCGCGTAGGTGCTGGCCCGTTTGGGCAGCTGCAACGCAACGACGTCACCAGCCGAGACGCCAAGTGCGGCGAGGTAGCCGGCAGCGCGTCGCGCACTGTGTGCCAAGTCTCTGAAAGAAACAGTTGTTGTGCCAAAATCGAGCGCCTGAGCGTCGGCGCGACGTTGCGCCGTGGCTGCGAACGCCGGCCACAATAAGGTCTCCGCTGAGGCTCCCTGATCCATAGGCAGTATTACTCACATTGTGTGCCATGCGGCATGACACGGCCCTGTCCCGAAATTCGGGGCCAGTGTCCGCCGTCCGCGAGCAAATCCGCGGGTTGCGCGCGGTTCGCTCTGCGGTGTCACTGCAGGTGTGAAGCAGAGACGCTAAGCATCGAGAATACTTGCCGATCCACCGGCTGTCATGTGCAACTTTGGGCGCTGACAGGCGGCATTTCAGCCGTCGGTGTTGGCGTGCCAGGTGAGCCTCACTGGGGACGCAGCCGGGCTTGTTTCCAGCGCGATAGCACCCACGATCCCGGGCCACAGCTGATGTTCGGCGAGGTGCACAAGACGCCAGCGCGCCACTTCGGCTGGTGTGAGCGGCGCAATCCGCAACAGCGCCGGTGGCGTGTCCGCGTCAAGGGTGACGTCGAAGGCGTCGAGCGGGAAACCGAGGCCATCGCCGCGAGCCTTCACGAAGGCCTCCTTGCGGGTCCAGCAGCGGTAGAAAGCCGCCATGCGCGCGTCTGGCGGATGCCGGTCCAGTGCAGCGACTTCTGCCGCGGAAAAAAACCGGGTTGCAATATCACGTTCGATGGGTCGAATGCGCTCAATGTCGAGACCGAGGGCCGCAACAGGCGCGCTCGTCACCGCTAGCGCCGCAAACGCACTTGTATGGGACAGATTGAACGTAGGGGCACTGGTAAGATCGGCCAACGCTGGCTTACCTGCCGTGCCAATTATGAAGCGGAGCGCGGCTGGGGCAACGCCCACGGCGCGTGACAGGATCTCGCGGAGACGCCCGCGTCCAGCGCGATACTGATCGCCATGCTCCGGGCTCAGAAAGCGGGCGGCACGTTCTTCTTCGTCGGCGCTCAGATGCCGCGCAAGGCGCGCCAGAACAGCCGGCAATGGTTCCAGCGTCCAGGTCCAGACATCAATGTCGATGGCTTGATCCAATGCGTCGCTCCGAACACGCCTACCGTGCATACTATCGGCATTGACGCCGCCACGCACAAGATGTGCCATTGAACGCTCAAACAGAACCGGCTCGTCCAAAGGACGAGCCGGTCCGCAGTGAAGGGCCAAAACGCTCAGCCGTAGAAGCGGCAGTTGCGCTGACCGCGCGGGCCGACCCAGCAGCGCCGCTCATAGCGCCACTCAGCGCCCGGCGAGCAAGAGCGCCACGTGCCATAACGGCCGTTGCGATGCCAGCCCCTCGCGCGACCCCAGACGCAGGGGCCATAGGGGCCGACGACGTGCTCGACGGCGCTTTGATCCGCGGCCTGTGATTTCAACAGGTCGAGCGCTGGCAGCGGGCCGGCTGACGCGGCGGAGGCTGTCAACAGAGTTCCGGCGGCCAGAACAGCCGCTGCGGCGAAGGCTTTCAAGGTCATGGGTGCGATCCTCATCGTGTTTTTGTGTGCTATTTTTCTGTTCGGCCTGAACGCCAACTGATTCCCAGTCGGCCACTACACCCACCGCAACAGTTCAATCAGGTCGAACATGAACGAATCTGAAACGACGCAGACGTGCTCCGTCCGTCGCTTACAAAATAAATTTTGACAGATCGCGGTTCTTGGCCAGTTCGCCGACGCGGGCTTTCACATAGGCGGCATCAATGGTCAGCGTCTGGCCAGCGCGGTCGGAGGCATCGAACGAGATCTCATCGATGACGCGCTCCATCACGGTTGTGAGCCGGCGCGCACCGATGTTTTCGATGGTGCCATTCACGTCGACAGCGACGTCGGCCAGTGCTGCCACGGCATCGGCGGTGAAATCGACGGTCACACCTTCGGTTGCCAAGAGAGCGATGGTCTGCTTGACGAGACTGGCTTCGGGTTCAGTGAGAATGCGGACGAAGTCTTCGCGCGTGAGCGACTTCAGTTCGACTCGGATCGGCAAGCGGCCTTGCAGCTCCGGCAACAAGTCTGAGGGCTTGGCGACGTGGAAAGCGCCAGACGCGATAAACAGAATATGATCGGTTTTGACAGGGCCGTGCTTGGTGGAAACGGTGGTACCTTCGATCAGCGGTAGCAGGTCGCGCTGGACGCCCTCTCGGCTGACATCGGCACCGCCACGCTGGCCTTCACCGCGCGCGCAGATCTTGTCGATCTCGTCGAGGAAGACGATGCCGGCGTTTTCGACGGATTTGACGGCCTCCTGCGTGAGCTGATCGGTGTCGACGAGCTTGTCACTTTCTTCAGCCATCAGCAGCTCATAGCTGTCGGCGACAGTGGTCTTGCGCTTTTTTGTGCGGCCACCAAACGCCTTGCCTAGCATGTCTTGGATGTTGACCATACCTACCTGGCCACCGGGCACGTCGAAGGTCGGGAACGGCGAACTGCCGTCGGCAATTTCGACCTCGATTTCGGCGTGCGCGAGCTCGCCGGCGCGCAGACGGCGGCGGAAGCTTTCACGGGTTTCGGGTTTCGCGGTGCCGCCGACAAGCGCGTCAAGGACCCGCTCTTCGGCGGCTTTTTCGGCTTTGGCTTTGACTTCCTTGCGCCGTTGGCTGCGGGCGAGACCAATGCCCACCTCCACGAGATCGCGCACGATGCTGTCGACATCGCGGCCGACATAGCCAACCTCGGTGAACTTGGTTGCTTCGACCTTGAGGAACGGCGCGCCGGCGAGCTTGGCCAATCGGCGGGCGATTTCGGTTTTCCCGCAACCGGTCGGCCCGATCATCAGAATGTTTTTCGGCATCACTTCTTCGCGCAGATCGCCGGTCAACTGCTGGCGCCGCCAGCGATTGCGCAGCGCAATGGCGACAGCCCGCTTCGCGTCCCCCTGGCCGACGATGTAGCGATCAAGCTCAGAGACGATTTCGCGCGGCGAGAAGTTGGTCATGCTTTTTGTACCGGAGGGAGTTTGCCAAGCCATTCTTGGCCACGAAATGGAGCGAGCACAAGGCGCCTCGCAGGGTGCCAGCCCATGCCGATCACGAGTACGACAACGCCCAAGACGACCAGGCTCGCGAAGGCGGAACCGCCGAGTAGCTGCGATGCCGTCGATACGACATAGCCGACCGCGGCAAGCAGATAACTCAGCGACGAGACAATCAACGCGCGGCGATCAATCGCCAGAGCAACCAGGGTCATTGCCGCGATCAGCCCCACAGATAGCACCGATCCAGTGCCGGTTTTGGCCAGCGTCGAGCCGCCAAATATCGACAACAGTGAATGGACGACGAGCGGCGCGGCGGCGAGATGCAGCCAGAACCCGCAATCGGCATTGCGCGTGCGCCGCAACGGATCGGAGGTGTCGTACCACATCGCCCCTGCAAACAGCAGCAAGCCGAACAGCAGCCCGAGAAAATGCGGAACGGCCGCCGTCCGCTCCCATCCGAATGCGAGAATAAGCGCCTGCACACCGGCAACCCCGATGCTGAGGGCAAGCGGCAGCAGCGCAAACGGCAGCCGGAACCGCGCGTAGTAGAGCGCGTTCGTGATGGCGATCGCTGCGGCCGCTGACATCACGGCCCAAATTGGAAATTTGACCCAATCCCGCATGCTGGCATCGCCGGCAGATAAATCCGATCGTTGCATGCCATAGCGCGCGCCGACATAGCCGGCTGCCAGCGACAAGCCGATCACTGCGACGATACCCGGCAGCACCGCCTTACGGCGTACGTTGAGAAGTTCCGAGATGACCCAGAGCACCGGAAACGCGACGTAGACGGCAGGGGCGATGGTCGCCCCCGGCACCCCCCACTGCGACATCAGCGCGATCGCAATGATGGCCGTGCCGAGCGCCAGCATCACATCGTTGAAGCCGCGCGCGATCTTCGGTGTTTCGCCGTCGGGCAGCGGAGCTTGCGAAGTCGCCGCGGACGCCTGCTGCGCCAGCGCCGCCCGCTGCTCCGGCGTAATCACCCCAGCCTTCACAGCAGCATCAAGATCTTCAGTGCGGAGCATGGGTGTCGGTCCACGAGTTTCTGTTAGATCGGACGGAACGGCATTTGCACACAATCACCATTCGACACTGTTTGGGTCGATCTTCCGCCGGTCTGCTCGCTTGTGGACAACGAAGTGAACGCGCAGCTCCGTATCATCAAAGTCATACAGCACCACAAACGGCGTTCTCGATACCTCATACGACCAGAGCCGAAGCCGCTTGTCCGCAATTCCCGTGCCCGGGAAGTGCATGAGATGGTCATCGACCGTGTCATAGACGATCGTTCGTTTCTCCGAGACAAGTCGTGCGCCAACTTTCCAGTGTCCTTGTCGCAATAGGACATGAAGCTGGTCGGTGAACGTCTTGGAGTAACGGACCGTTCTCATGCGCTTGTTTTGGCGCTTTCGAGTTCGACCAGGAACGCGTCAGTTAGCGCGCGAGCTTCAGCTGACGTGTACGTCCGGCCGTGCTTGAAATCTTCCTTCGAGCGTTCGATGCCGGCAAGCTCTTCCGGTGTCAGATCAAGCGGCGCGCTCGGCTCAGCCCAGGCTGCGGCCATCTGGGCAAGGGCATCGACTTGCTCATCGGCCAATGCTGGCAAAGACGCTTGGATTTTGGCAAGTGCTTCGGTGCGAGTCATGGCGGTGCGAACTCCGTTTGTTCCAGATTATCACATTCCGAAACAAAGGTCAGCCCTCACACGCTCAGCGTCCCCTTGGTTGACGGCACGCGACCGGCCTGCCGTGGATCCAGCGAGATCGCCGAGCGCAGCACGCGCGCTAGCCCCTTGAAGCATGTCTCGGCAATATGGTGGTTGTTCGTGCCGTACAGGTTGCTCACATGCAGCGTGACCCCGGCGTTCTGCGCAAACGCCTGGAACCACTCGCGGAACAGCTCGGTGTCCATGTCGCCGACCTTGGGCTGCGAGAAGCTGACGTTCCAGATCAGGTAGGGGCGGCCGGATACGTCGATGGCGACGCGCGTCAGCGTCTCGTCCATGGCGAGATCGAGCGACGCGTAGCGGGTGATGCCTTGCTTGTCGCCGAGCGCCTTCGCCAACGCCTGTCCCAGCACGATGCCGCAGTCTTCCGTCGTGTGATGGAAGTCGATGTGCAGATCGCCTTTGGCGCGCAACTTGATGTCGATGAGGGCGTGGCGGGCCAGCTGTTCAAGCATGTGATCGAGGAAGCCCACGCCGGTTTCGATGTCGTACGCGCCGGTGCCATCCAGATCGATGGTCGCCTTGATCTGGGTTTCCTTGGTGGCGCGGTCGATGGTGGCGGTGCGTTTCACGGGGCAGGTCCTGGAGGTTCTGGGCGGCTTGTCGTGGGTCCCGGCCGCCGCCGGGATGACGACGAAGACTGAGAGCGTGAAGTCCGAGACAGAGTAATGGTTGCAGTATTGAAGGTGAGCCTCTATCTGGCCGGGATATCAGTCCCATGCTCCGGTGGCCAGCCGGACCGTTGGAGACCATAAACGGGTGTGATTTACAGTTCGTTCATTCTACCTGGCGCTGCTGGATAATCGTAACATCGTGCCATGGGATCAGACCCGTGGGTCTGCCCCCAAGATGACCCGATAGGAGTATGTCATGTCTGCTGCCGAGAGCATGCCCATCTGGCATGGCACGACCATTCTGACGGTCCGCAAAGCTCGCCGTGTGGTCATCGCGGGTGATGGGCAGGTGAGCGTCGGCGCGACGGTGATGAAGTCCAATGCTCGCAAGGTGCGGCCACTGGGCACAGGAGGCGTGATCGGCGGCTTTGCCGGCGCGACGGCGGATGCGTTCACGCTGTTCGAGCGGCTGGAAGGCAAGCTTGAGAAGTATCCCAACCAGCTGACGCGGGCGTGTGTCGAGTTGGCGAAAGACTGGCGGACGGATCGCTATCTGCGCCGGCTGGAGGCAATGATGCTGGTGGCGGATAGTTCCGTCACGTTGGTGCTTACCGGCAATGGCGACGTACTGGAACCGGAACGCGATGTGGCCGGCATTGGCTCCGGCGGCAACTATGCGCTGGCGGCCGCGCGCGCGCTGCTAGACACCGACATGACCGCCGACCAGATCGCCCGCAAAGCGATGGCGATCGCGGCAGAGATTTGTGTGTACACCAACGGCAATCTGGTTGTCGAAAGCCTGGACAGCAGCCGTTAAGCGTCTTCGGTTGAGCGGCGCACGTGCCCCCGCGATTTGCGCCATACCGTCTCGCAGCGAAAACGCGCCCTGGCACGTCACCCGAAGGTTTGAACACAGATGGCCTGGATAACACTATTGCTTGCCGGTGTGTTCGAGATCGGGTTCACCACCGCGTTGCGCTACGTGGACAGCATCACGCGCTGGCGGCCGATTGCTGTGTTCATGGTCTGCGGCGGGATCAGCTTTTATCTGCTGGTGCGCGCAGCGCAGACCATTCCTTTGGGCACAGCCTATGCTGTGTGGACCGGCATTGGGGCGCTTGGGACGGCGGTCCTCGGGATCGTTGTTTATGGCGAGCCGGCCACGACAATGCGGCTGGTGTTTCTAACCTTGCTGATCGGGTCCATTGCCGGGCTGAAGTTTGTTTCGCCGTAAGCAGCATCGCGTCACCCGCCAGTCCAGATCGGGATTTCTTCTCCGCGCCATCGCCGCTCTGCATCGATGCGGGTGGGGGCTTCGCGCTTTAACATTAACGTGTGGAAATTATTTGCCTTCGCAGAAGTTGTGTTGTCGTCAAGACGACAGATTGGTCCGGCGGCGATGTCTCGAGCGCGCTACGGCGCCTGACAGGATCAGTGACCGGGCAACCGGGGGTCGGTCGTGGAGTGCGGTGGAAACCGTCTGCACAGGCACCGGTCGACCCCAGACACGATGACAAGCCCACGGCTTGCAAGCGGCCAAAACCTGAAGCGGCTGCAAGGGCCGACGAGCCAGCAGGTGCAAGGCCTGACCAGCCATGCGGGTGAAGCCACCCGCGGCGGCGCCACCGTGCTTTATGGTTTGCCCGCGCCGACACGCGTATGCGCGCGCCGGCTGCCACGCGCGTTAACCGTGTCGCAGCAACTAAAAATTTCGGCTCAGTCTAACTTCAGCCGAATAGCGATCGGCGCAGCATTCGGCCTGTAGACCGATTCGCTCGGCAGCCGCAGATGCTGCACCTCGCCGCGCAAAGCATACTCACGCTGCGCAGCAACGAAGGCCGTCAGATCGATGACCTCGACCAGCTTACGCTTGCCGTAGTCAGCCAAAACATCACCTCTCAGGCCCAGCTGAATGGCGCGCCTGGCGAGCGGCCGGCCATCAGGCCCATGATCGGGGTCCCATTGCAGCCGCACGTCGGAATTCTCCAGCGCTGTCTTCCACTCGGCGTGGGTGGCGCAATCCGACTGTTCAAAACTCGATGCCACAGCCAAGGCCAGGATGTGATCAAAAAATTGCCGCCGCAGCCGAAGGCCCAGCGTTGCTTCCTGATTGTCTTTGCTGCCCCAACCGGAACGGTACATCATCCAAAGAAAATTCGGCTTGATCCAACTCATCCGAGCATAAGAAAAGTCGCCACCGAAAGCGCCGTGTTCAATCACATAGTCACGGACTGACGGCCGGAACGCCTGATAGACGACGATCGTCTCGGCATCGTGATGGGCGAGTATGTGCCGGCCCTCGCGCGGCCAGCGCACCTGTTGGTCAAGGTAAGGCTCGGTAAGTAGTGACACTGTCCGACCCTCCCGCTTCGCGGCGCCTCCATCAACAGAGTCGGCCGCGATCACCCAGTCATCCCACCCGCCAATGTCGGTACGTCGAAGGCTGAGAACCCGTAGTGCCTAAGCCAGCGCAGGTCGGCGGCGAACATATCGCGCAGATCGGGGATGCCGTATTTGAGCATGGTGATGCGATCGAGGCCCATGCCGAACGCCCAGCCTTGATACTTCTCCGGATCAAGCCCGCAGCTGGCGATCACCTTTGGATGCACCATGCCGCAGCCGAGAATTTCCAGCCATTGCCCCGGCTTGCCAATCGCTTCGGCGCCGACGTCAACTTCGGCAGAGGGTTCCGTGAACGGGAAATGCGATGCGCGAAACCGCATCTTGACGTGTTCGACTTCAAAGAATGCTTTGCAGAATTCTTCTAGGCACCACTTCATGTGACCAAAGTGCGTGCTCTCGTCGATCACCAGTCCCTCGATCTGATGGAACATCGGCGTGTGCGTGGCGTCGGAATCCATGCGGTAGACGCGCCCCGGCGCGATGATGCGGATCGGCGGCTTCTGGCTCATCATCGTGCGGATTTGCACCGGCGACGTGTGCGTGCGCAGCAGCAACGGTGGCTTGTCCGTGCCATGCGCCGTGTTCGGCGTGTTCAGATAAAACGTGTCATGCATCTGCCGCGCGGGATGCTCAGCCGGCAGGTTCAGCTTGGTGAAATTCAGATCATCGGTTTCGATGTCCGGACCCTCGGCGATGCGGAAGCCCATATCGGCAAAGATCTCGGCGATCTCGTCGAAAACTTGGGAAACGGGGTGAATGCGGCCGTCAGCCATCCCGCCCAGGCGGACGGGCAGCGTAACGTCTGCGCGTTCGTGAGCCAGTCGCGCCGACAGCGCTGCCGTGTCCAGCGTCGTCTTGCGGCCGTCCAGCGCTTCCGTCACGCGGGCTTTGAGCGCGTTGACTGCGGCGCCAAATGTCTTGCGCTCATCGGGCGGCATCTTGCCGAGGCCCGACATGAGTTCGGAAACTGTGCCCTTCTTGCCCAGGGCTGCGACCCGCACCGCGTCGAGCGCTGCGAGATCGCCGGCGGTCGTGACGTCGGCCACCAACTTGGCTTCGAGGGCATTCAGATCAACGGACGACATGGCGTGTCCCTCAGACGAGAACACTCCCACGATTGTCATCCTCGGGCGTGTCCCGAGGACCCATCGGGCAGCAGACGCGAAGCGCGAAGTTGGCACTCGTTAGGTGCCGTCTTCGCTAGTCTCAAGCGATCGAGAGTCCAGAGTACTATGTCCTCGGGACAAGCCCGAGGAAGATAGCATTGGGCGCAACAGCGATGACGCTCAGGCAGCCTTGGCCGTGTGTGGCTGGCTGACATGCGCCTTGGCCTTGTCGACAATGGCCTTGAAGCCGGCGGCGTCTTTGACGGCGAGGTCGGCGAGAACCTTACGGTCGATCTCGATGCCGCTCTTGTTGAGGCCGTTGATGAAGCGGCCGTAGGTCAAGCCATGTTCACGCACAGCCGCGTTGATGCGCTGAATCCAAAGAGCGCGGAAATTCCGCTTCTTCACTTTGCGGTCGCGATAGTTGTACTGCAGCGCCTTTTCGACGGCCTGCTTGGCGACCCGGATCGTATTCTTGCGGCGGCCATAATAGCCCTTGGCGGCCTTGAGAACTTTCTTGTGCTTGGCGTGGGCTGTGACGCCGCGTTTGACGCGTGCCATGGTGTGAACTCCGAAAGAATGAGGGAATAGGCAATAGGCAGTAGGCAATAGTCGAACCGAGCAAGTAGCGGATTAAGTGCTTTTATTCGCGACAGCTGCCGCGATCTCAAGCGTCCTATTGCCTACTGCCTATTCCCTATTGCCGTCCCATCACCGCGCGTACGGCATGTATTTCTTCACGATCTTGGCGTCGGAATCGCTCAAAGTCATCGTCCCGCGCGCGGTCCTGACGAACTTGGCTGTCCGCTTGATCATGCCATGACGTTTGCCCTGGGCAGCGGCGCGAACCTTGCCGGTTCCCGTCATCTTGAAGCGCTTTTTGGCACCACTTTTGGTCTTCAACTTGGGCATTTTGCTCTCCTGTGCTCGCGGGCCGTCCACAGAACGCGCATGGCGCGTTCGGCAGGTCCTTCTGAGGGTGGCTCACGCCGTGCATCAACCGCAGTCCGGCCTCTTTAGGCCATGGTCAACGCGTGGCCCTTGCGGGCCAGGATCAAGCACGTCTGCACCGAGGTGGCGCACGCTTGCCTGATCCCTCCTCTGGAGGGTGCTTCGGCCCGTGTGTGGGTTTTTAGCATTCAAAACCGCCACGGCATGCCCTGCCGGTCGGTTCGGAAGTCGGTTCTATAGCGGCTGGACCAGCGGCGTGCAACAGCCAGAATGCCGCCCAAACACGCGCCTGTCCTGACAACCTGGTCCCACCAGCGCGAAGACTCACTTCGCCAGCCCGCACTGCTTGGCGCCGCCGTAGAGCTCGCCCTGCTCCCAGCAGCCCGAAAGCCGGCAGTCCGACAACTTCGGAGTGCATCGCTCGGACACACAGGCCTTGTCCAGCGGTGCCCGCTCTTTGCAGCGCGCAGCACACGTCCGAAACCAGCTTTGACAGGAGCCAACCTTCGCGACCTGGAACGATCCAGGCGGCGATGACTGGGCGCACGCTTCGACCGTAACGGCCAACCCCCCAGCGAAAAGGACAGTCCCGGCGAAAGTCATAGCCGCGAGAATAGGCGGCCGTCGTTTGCGTTTTGGCCCTGTCACAACGACCTCCATACCAAACGATCTTCCCAACGGCGTGCAGTTTGGCGTGCGACCAAGGCTGAGGCAAGGCTGCGAACACGCGCCCGTCATGGCCTTGAAAGTCCTGGCTCCTCCGCGCCGTACGCGGGTTGTAAACGGGTGTGTGATCGGCAAACATGCCTTCACCAACACGCTCCTTCCGAAGGTTCCGCCATGGCCACGCCGTCAAAGCAAACCACGCCGCAGGCACCTGCCGTGCACAAAGGCAAAGCCCGCAAGGTCATGATCACCTGTGCCGTCACCGGCTCGATCCACACGCCGTCAATGTCGCCGTATCTGCCCATCACCGCCCAGCAGA
Organism: uncultured Alphaproteobacteria bacterium; assembly: GCA_963847145.1. Lineage (GTDB taxonomy): Bacteria > Pseudomonadota > Alphaproteobacteria > Rhizobiales > Hyphomicrobiaceae > JABFRJ01. The sequence goes on along the minus strand of CAWJYN010000003.1, from coordinate 789,880 downwards.
TCGCCGATGCCGCCATCGGTGCCGCTGAGGCCGGCGCAGCCCTCGTGCACCTCCACGCCCGCGACGAAAAGACCGGCAAGCCGATCCACACGCCCGAGGCCTTTCACCCATTCCTCAAGGTCATCAAGCAGCGCACCGACGCCGTCCTCAACATCACTACCGGTGGCGCGCCCACCATGAGCATCGACGAGCGCCTCTTACCCTGCGCTGTGCTCAAGCCAGAAGTGGCGTCCCTCAACATGGGGTCAATGAACTTCGGTCTCTATCCCATGTTGGAGCGCTTCAAGGAGTTCAAGCACGATTGGGAGAAACCTTATCTTGAAGCCTCCGACGATCGCATCTTCAAGAACACCTTCAAGGATATCGAGAACATTCTTACGCGCTGTGCGGCCAACAACACACGTTTTGAGATCGAGTGCTACGACATCGGCCACCTCTACACCTTGCGCCACTTTGCTGATCGCGGTCTCGTCAAACCGCCGTTTTTCATTCAGTCCGTATTCGGTCTGCTCGGCGGCATCGGTCCACACCCCGAAGACGTGCAGCACATGCGCCGCACTGCTGACCGCCTGTTCGGCAAGGACTACCAGTGGAGCGTGCTGGGTGCCGGCCGCAACCAGATGACTATCGCCGCGCAGGCCATAGCGCTCGGCGGCAACGTGCGCGTCGGCCTCGAAGACAGCCTCTGGCTCGGCCCGGGCAAGCTCGCCGAAAGCAACGCCGCGCAGGTCAGCACCGTTCGCAAGATCATCGAAGGCCTCGGCCTCGAAATCGCAACGCCTGCAGATGCACGCGAGATGCTCGAACTCAAAGGCGGCGACAAGGTAAACTTCTGAGGCTTCTTGCACTCGGCCGAACGGCTTGGCGCCCGCAGTCGGAGGCCAGGGGCTGCGCTTTTGGTTGGGTCCAGCCGCGCCGTTGCCCTTGGTTCGGCTCTGACTTGGTGTCCACCGGACTGCGCACCAGCCGCTCACGCGCACCACATTGCAAGGGCATGGCGACGCCCGCTGGGACACGCCATGCCTTTGAGGCGCTCGGCCGGCTGCAGTGGGCGGTAAATCAGACGCAACTCAGACGGCTTGCGCCTGCCGTCTGAACTGTCTATAGACCGGCCCGTCCGCTCCCTTCGTCTATCGGTTAGGACACCAGATTTTCAATTTGGTAAGACGGGTTCGAACTCCCGTAGGGAGCGCCATCTCGCACGAAACAGCGGACCACGAGCAGTGGGCGATAACGGCCTGTTCAAATCGCTTGCGAATAACGCGCGATGCAGTGCCATCGGCGCCAAACACGTTCGATGGGCTGAACAATCGGCAGTCACGGCCGGTCACGCAATCGCGCTGCAGGCATCGCCGGCCAACCCAGCGACACACCGCGTCCGCCTACTTGGGCTGACGGAGACTGGGCCACATGCGGCGGAGCACGCCGTCACCTCGGATGAGATGGTGGAAGGCTGCGGCACCAAGGTGAGCAGCGACGAGCAGCGCGATTAGAAACGCGCCGATCCCATGCAACTTGAACACTGTCTCCGACAGCGCTTGGTTCACGGGAGCAATGGGTGGCAGACTGAAGATGCCGAAGATATCGCGAGCGCCATAAAGCGAGACGCCGAGCCAACCACCAAGAGGAACGAGCAAGAGCAGGAGATAAAGTGACCAGTGCGTCGCGTGACTGGCAGCGATCTGCCACGTCTCCAGTCCCGGCTCGGTCGCTGGCGCGCCGTTCTTGATGCGATAAAAGAGGCGCGCCGCGACCAGCCACAGAATGATAAACCCGACGAACTTGTGCGCCGAGTACATCGTGTTCGTCGTGCCGTCGAAAATTTTCAGCTCGTTGGCCCGATAGCTCATGCCGAAGCCCAGCGGCAACATGAAGAGTACGAGCGCCGCCGTCCACCAATGAAACTTTCGAGCGGTCAAACTGTAGACGAGGGACGCAGTCGTACCCGGACGGTCTGTCGCTTTGTTGGCCATCGTCTCGGTCTCCATCGCGCAACTGATTCGCTACCCGCGTAAATCACAGTCGAACAGAACGTCACCGTCGGCAAGCGGGAACACACGAGCCGTGGGCCTGAGCGCTTCGGACAGCCGATCGATGGGCGTCAGGCTAAGGCCGGTCTTGCCGGAACCCAGGATCACCGGCGCGACCAGCACATGCAGCCGGTCGACGGCGCCGGCATTGATGAACTCAGAGACGGTCCATGCGCCGCCTTCGATCAGCATTGTCTTGATCCCGCGCGCGAACAGCGCCGCGACTGTCGCTCCAGGGTCCAGCCTGCCGCCGGCGTCCGGTGGCAGTGTTATGATCTCGACGCCATCGGGCAACGCTGGCGCGCTGATCCCCTCTGCTCGGATCACGAGGCGGCGGCAGCCATCTTTGCCATCGAGGCAGCGCGCGGTGACCGGCATGCGGCCTTTGGGATCGATCACAACGCGCGCTGGATTGCGTCCGTGAACGCGACGGACATTGAGAATTGGATCGTCAGCGACCACCGTGCCGACACCAACGAGCACAGCGTCTACGTTTGCGCGGATACGGTGCACATGATCAAGCGCTGCATCTTTGTTGATCCAGCGGCTCTCGCCGGTCGGCGTCGCGATGCGCCCGTCAAGGGACTGGCCAAGTTGGGCAACGACGAACGGCCGCGATGGGTGGGCGTTGAGAAGCGGAGCAAGCATTGCTGAGGATTGCATGCATGCAGTGGCGGAGCCATCTGATGACAACGGCATAGTGGCTCGCTCTTGAGTCAGGGAGGGCGCCGATCAGGTCTTGCTTCAGGTCTTGGCCGGCGGTGTCGTTTCGGACCTGCGTTCGAGATACTTCACGATCCAGATCGAGGCTTCATACAGTCCGATGGTTGGTGCCATCATGGCGAGCATGGAGAACGGATCGGGCGGCGACAGAACCGCTGAGACTGCTGCAATTGCGACAATGGCGTAGCGGCGGAATTGGATGAGCATGTCGCCGGTCACCACGCCAGCGCGCGCCAGCAAGGTCAGCACGACCGGTAGCTGGAAGCAGATGCCGAAGCCGAAGATCAAGGTCATGATCAAGGTCAGGTACTCTGAAACTTTCGGCAGCAGCTCGATCGCTGCCTTGCCGTCGCCACCTGCCTGCGGGGTGATATCAACTGAGAATTGGATCAGCAGCGGCATGACGACGAAGTAGACGACCAGCGCGCCGAGGCCGAACAGCAGGAAAGTCGCCAGCAGATATGGCCGGAAGGCGTCGCGCTCGTTCTTGTAGAGGCCCGGCGCGACGAACTTGTAGATCTGATAGGCAACGTACGGAAATGACAGGAAAGCCGCGCCAAACATGGCCAGCCGGATGTTGGTGTACAGCTGTTCGAGGAAGTGCGTGGCGATCAGCTTGGCTTTGTCCGGGCCAACCACGCGGACGAACGGCCAGACGAGAATGTTATAGATCGGGCGCGCAATTGCGTAGCAGCCGATGAACATGATCACGAAGGCGATCAGCGAGTAGATCAAGCGCTGGCGCAGCTCGATCAAGTGCTCCATCAGCGGCGCCTTCGACGCCTCGATGTCATCGTGGCCGGGGCGCTCGGGTGCCGGCGGTGCAGCGGCGGGCTTGGTTGCAAGGTCCTGCATCGCTCAGGTCCCCGTCTTGGCAAGTTCGGGGGCGTGTTCCGGCAGAGCGGTGATCGGTATTGCGATAGGGGCGGTCACGATGGTGGCATGAGCCACAGGCGATGCCGCGGCGTGGTTCGTCTCAGGTTCAGCATCCAAACCATTCAGCGCGTCAAACGTATGCACGGGCTCGGCCACTGCTCCGCTATCAGCCTTGGCCGGTTCAGCCTTGATCGTTTGGTCGACGGCCTGCTGGCTAGCGTGGATCTCGCGATCGACACTGGAGCCAGCATCCCGCAAAGACGCTTCGGCATCGCGGGCGACTTTCTCGACGTCCTTACGGATGTCGTCCAGCTCCGCTTCGCGCATCGCCTCGTCGAACTGGGACCGGAACTCGTTGGCCTGCCGGCGCATCATGGCAACGTACTTGCCAATGGTGCGCAGAAGAAACGGCAATTCCTTCGGGCCCACGACGATGAGGGCCACGACACCGAGAATGAGCAACTTACTGGACGTCAAATCGAACATAATTGATCGTGCTTCCGGCTTTGTTGCGCGCCGTCAGACCTTCGTGCCGGTGCTGCTGGAGGTCGGCTGGCCCGCCTTCTGGGCTTCTAGCGCCTTCTGTTCTTCAGCCTTTTTGGCCTCGACAGTGTCGTCAGCCATGCCTTTTTTGAAACTTTTGATGCCATCGGCCACATCGCCCATGATGGACGAAATCTTGCCTTTGCCGCCGAAGGCCACCATCCCGACGACAATCAGGATCAGCCAGTGCCAGACGCTCATCGCACCCATTTGATTTCACTCCGATTTACGGCACTGCCAGCCGCTTGTTTACAGGTTACTATTGCAGAAAGGTCGCCCCCCTTCAAGCAAAGGCCTGCCAAACCGCGCCACCTCACATGGACGCAGGCCTGTGTCAGCTCAAGGGCCTGTTCTTCAACATCTTCTGCAATATCTCGTGAACAGTTTCCTTACCCCGTGCCATTGACGGTTGACCCTTGTTCAGCAAAATAGAGATTCTGCATTAGACCCCCCTCTGGGAAGGCTCTGTTTTGATGCGCATTCTGACAATTTCCATGTCTGGGTTTGTCCTGGCAACTGCCCTCTTGGGTGGCTGCAATGGTAACAGCCCTGCATCGGGCATCTCCACGGCCAGCCTGCTCGACGGCAAATCCAGCGCCGGGTCGGCCGACGGTGCCAACATCAAGCCCGATGATCCCTCAGCCAAATCCGTCCAGGTCGCGTGGACTGCGGCGCGGGCGCAGAAATGCGGCTATAATTTCGACGCCGCCAGGCTGAAATCTAATTATCTGGCAGCAGAAGCCCGGGATGGCGCCCAGCAGGCCCAACTGGCCATTTTCGACAAAACCTACGATGCCACATTTATGAACGTCACCAACAACTTGAAAGGTGATGAGGGCTATTGCTCCGAGCGCCGGACAGCATCGATCAAGTCCGACTTGCAGCGCCACTTGGCGGGCAATTATCAACTCAACGCCGCGCAAGAGAAAAAGGTCGCAAGCGGTGGCGCCTTTGACTTCCTAAAGACCGACAAGGCACCAGAGCAGTTCGACCAGAAGAATTTCTGGGCCGATATGGAAGCACGCCGACAGGGATCCAAAAGCGCACAACGCGCTGGCGAGTGAGCGCTAAGCCGTTTATCATCTGCCTGAGATTGCCGCCCGCCTCGCGCGGGCGTTTTCTTGGTCAGCAGTGTCATGGCCGGCCGTCTGGCGCTGATCCGAGTTTCTGGCGCTGCCGCACATTCCGGATTTTCAAGACGTGACCCAAGCCAAATTACTGTCGATCGAAGTCCTTATTTCTGGCGGTTTCGCGCTGATGCTGCTCGTTTTTCCGGGCAGTTCGATCCGTTTGCTTGGTTGGCCGCAGGCCGGTTCCTCGTTCTGGCCAAGAACTCTGGGTGGGGCACTTGCGGGCGTCGCGCTTGCAACTATTGCCACGCTCGCCGATTGGACCAGGGACGGCCTCGGCGCCGGCTTCGGCCTCGCGGGGCACATCGCCGTCAACCTCACCATGGCCTTCGTATTGATCTCGATGCTGATGCTTGGCCCCGACCATCCGACGCATCGCGGTGCGATCTTCACGTGGATCCTGTCGATCGGCCTTATTCTGCTAGCCCTGATAGAAGTCGCGTACCTATAAGTGCCAAAGCCTGCCGCATTGGCCATCGCCTCAGTTTTGCCACCGGTAAGGCAGACGATGAAACGATCCGAGGCAAGGCTTAACGGTTCATGTGCGCGATCTCAGATTGCTGCACCCCCATCCGAAGAAGCTTTGTCTCCACCTCCAGACGTAGGCTCCTCGCGGAGCGGCGGACCTGGCCGGAAGGCTTTGCCTCGGTGTTCCCCAACAGCGTTGCCCACAAAACTGCGTGACAAAAGGCAGGGTGATGCCCGCCGCGACGCCGTGTCGGTGGCGCGCCGCCGTGTGCCAATGCTATCGTAAAGAGCGAACCCATACCGCGTACGCGATTGTCATGATCGCCGCGCGGCCCTCAATCAGGACGACACCGATGCCGAGCTCCAAAGATGCGATCGTGGCCACGCTGACGCAGAGCTTCGCAGCGGCCAAGAAAAGCGAACAGCCTTACCCCTATTGGATCCTGAGCAACTGCCTGCCGGCGGATGTGGTGGCTGAAGTGCTGGCCCTGCCGTTCCCCGCCCCGGCGCTGGGCGGCGTGTCAGGGAAGCGCGAAGTGCACAATGCCACCCGCAAATACTTCGACGCCGAGAACATGGCCCGGCATCCGGTCTGCAATGCTGTCAACGCCGCACTGCAAGACAAGCGAGTGACAGACGCTATTGAGAAGACGTTCGCGACCAAGCTCGGTGGCACCTACCTGCGCGTAGAATTTGCCCAGGATACGAACGGTTTCTGGCTCGAGCCACACACCGACCTCGGCGTCAAATCCTTCACCTTTCTGTTGTATCTTTCGACCGACGCCCAACACACCGATCTCGGCACAGACATTTATGACCATGACAAAAAGCATGTCGGCCGTTCGCCGTTTAATTCCAACGCCGCCATGATCTTTGTCCCAAGCGGGACCACCTATCATGGCTTCGAATCCCGCCAGATCGACGGCGTCCGCAAGTCGCTGGTGATCAACTTCGTCACCAATGAGTGGCGCGCCCGCGAACAGCTCGCCTATCCATCGACACCCGTCGCCTGATCGGGGAGTACGCCGTGGCCACGTCCGACGGCAGCTCTAGTGCCACCCGCGCTGACGGCACCATGGTGCGGACGATGGAAGCGCTGCGCGCAGCGCTCGCCAAACCGGTCGCGCCCGGGCTTCATCTGGTCGCGACGCCCATCGGCAATCTTGGCGATATCACGCTCCGCGCCATCGCAACACTTGCGGGTGCTGACATCATCTACTGCGAGGATACGCGCCACAGTCGCACACTAACGGCGCATTTCGGCTTGTCCGCGCCCCTGAAACCCTATCATGAGCACAATGGCGACGTGGCGCGGCCACAGATCCTCGCGAGCCTCGCTCAGGGCCGGCGGATCGCGTTGATCTCCGATGCCGGTACCCCGCTCATCTCGGATCCAGGCTACAAACTTGTCCGCGCAGCTGTGGAAGCGGGGCACATGGTAACCGCCGTGCCAGGTGCCTCGGCGGTCTTGACCGCATTGACCATGAGCGGCCTGCCGACAGATTGCTTTCTGTTTGCAGGTTTTTTGCCGCCAAAGTCGGCAGCGCGCATGGCGCGGCTCAAAGAACTCGCCCAAGTGCCCGCTACTCTGGTGTTCTATGAAGCGCCGTCGCGCGTGGCGGACTGTGTCGCCGACATCGTAGCCGGATTGGGCAATCGTGAAGTGGCGGTGGCGCGGGAACTGACCAAACTGCATGAAGCGATCGTACTGGGTCCGGCCAGCGAAGTCGCGATCCGGCTCGCGGAAGATTCCCCCCGTGGCGAGTTCGTCGTCCTCGTCGCACCACCGAAAGCGGGTGTGGTCACGGATGCCATGATCGAAACCCATCTCGAAACTGCCATGGCCGAGTCCAGCACACGAGACGCGGCCCAAGCCGTCGCTGAAGCGCTGGGCGTTGCTCGTGGCCGCGTCTACGATTTGGCGCTCGCACTCAAGCGCCGGCAAGGCAAACCGTGAGTGCCAAGCCGCCTGATCCGCGGCGTGTCGCACGCGAACGCGAGGGTCGCTGGGCCGAACATGTCGCGGCGGTATTCATTCTGCTGCAGGGATATCGCATCGTCGGCCGGCGCCACCGCACGCCCTATGGCGAGCTTGATTTGATCGCCCGGCGCGGCCAACGCATAGCCTTCATCGAAGTGAAGTACCGGCGGACACGCGAAAATGGCGAGGCCGCTCTGACGCCGCAGCAAATGCGTCGGATGCACAAGGCCGCCGGGCACTGGATCGCACAGCGTCCCGCCTTCGCTGATCACGAACAAGGTTTTGACGCGATCATCGTCTTGCCCTGGTCCCGGCCCATTCTCTTGCGCGACGCCTGCAAACCAGTCGGATATGAGCGCGATTGAGTGTCGCGTACAAGAGCGAAGCGAGACACATTCAGTGCTGTAGCCCATTGCGAGCGTGTGCCACAGCTACCGTGCTGTCCGCCGGGCAGATATTGAACCAGCGCCGACCTGGCTCGCTGCAGATTTTCCCTCACACCCCCGCATCAGAATAAATCCGCGCAAGGTCGATCTGGAAATCGACGGCTTCGAGGGTGAGGGTGTTGGTGGGCGTTGTGAGCACGTCGAGATCAAAGCCTTCATCGCTGCGGCGGTAATGTTCGACGCGCATCTGGTCTTGGTAAGCGAGCACGATGTGGCGGACGGTGGGGAGCGACTTGTAGAAGTCGAGGTTGCGGCCGCGGTCGATGTCCATGGACGTCGGCGAGAGCACTTCGACGATGATCAGCGGATCGGTGATGAATGTGCCGGCTGCGCGCGGGCCGCAGTGGACGACGATGTCTGGCTTGGTTTTGTCGCCGTCGCGCGGGTTGTCGGATCGCTGGACCCGCATGCCGCCGACATAGGTGCGGCAGTTGCGGCCGTCCATGGCGAGCTTCAGAGGCGCACCGATATTGCTGGCGATCTGCTCGTGCGTTTCGATCGGGTTCGACATCATGGTGATGACGCCGTCCACGAGTTCATAGACATTCAGATCCGCCTGCGCAGCGACGAAGGTGTCGAACTCTTCGACCGTGACACGGTCTGGCTGGCGCAGGGCAGTTGGCATAGGGTCCTCGTCGGCGGTCAACCACTATATAACCGCGTCATGAGCATACCATAATCGCTGGTCCGAAAAACGCCAAACCGCCCCGGATCACTCCGGGGCGGTTCAATTCTAAGCCAAATCTGACGGTCAAACCGCTTACATCATGCCGTCCATGCCGCCCATGCCACCCATTCCGCCCATGCCGCCGCCGCCATGGCCGCCAGCCGAACCGCGCTTTGGCGCTTCAGCGATGCCGGCTTCGGTGGTGATCATGAGGGACGCGATGGAGGCTGCGTCCTGGAGAGCGGTGCGCACGACCTTGGCGGGGTCGATGATGCCCTTTTCGATCATGTCGCCGTACTCGTCGTTCTGCGCGTCGTAGCCGAACGTTGCCGACTTGGCTTCCGAGACCTTGCCGACCACGATCGAACCTTCAACGCCGGCGTTCTCAGCGATCTGACGGATCGGAGCCTGCAGGGCGCGGCGGATGATCTGGATGCCCGCTTCCTGGTCGTCGTTGTCACCCTTGACTGTGATGGCGAGCGAGGCCTTCAGCAGGGCAACGCCGCCGCCGGGGACTACACCTTCTTCAACCGCTGCACGGGTCGCATTGAGCGCGTCGTCGACGCGGTCCTTGCGCTCCTTGACTTCGATCTCGGTGGCACCGCCGACCTTGATGACGGCCACGCCGCCTGCAAGCTTGGCAAGACGCTCCTGGAGCTTCTCTTTGTCGTAGTCCGAAGTGGTTTCTTCGATCTGCTGCTTGATCTGGTTGATGCGGGCTTCGATTTCTTTCTTCTTGCCCGAACCGTCGACGATCGTGGTGTTTTCTTTCTCCACACGGACGCGCTTGGCTTTGCCGAGCATGTCGAGCGTGACGTTCTCGAGCTTGATGCCGAGGTCTTCGGAGATCATCTGGCCGTGGGTCAGCACAGCGATGTCTTCCAGCATGGCCTTGCGGCGGTCGCCGAAGCCCGGTGCCTTGACGGCTGCAATCTTGAGGCCGCCGCGGAGTTTGTTGACGACGAGGGTCGCCAGTGCTTCGCCTTCGACTTCTTCGGCGATGATGAGCAGCGGCTTGCCGGTCTGGACGACCTGCTCGAGCACTGGCAGCAGCGGCTGCAGCGACGACAGCTTCTTCTCGTGGATGAGGATGTAGCAATCCTCAAGTTCCGCGATCATCTTCTCGGCGTTGGTGATGAAGTAGGGTGACAGGTAGCCGCGGTCGAACTGCATGCCTTCGACGACATCGAGTTCGATCTGCTCGGCGCTCTTGCCTTCTTCGACGGTGATGACACCCTCGTTGCCGACTTTCTGCATGGCTTCAGCGATCTTCTCGCCGATGACTTCTTCGCCGTTGGCGGAGATGGTGCCGACCTGGGCGATTTCAGCCGAGTTCTTGACCTTCTTGGAGCGCTTGCCGATTTCTTCGACGGCCTGCTTGACGGCCTTGTCAATGCCGCGCTTCAGGTCCATCGGGTTCATGCCGGCAGCCACCGACTTCAGACCTTCACGGACGATCGCCTGGGCGAGAACCGTCGCAGTCGTGGTGCCGTCGCCAGCCACGTCGTTGGTCTTCTGGGCAACTTCGCGCACCATCTGCGCGCCCATGTTCTCGAACTTGTCTTCGAGTTCGATTTCCTTGGCGACTGTAACGCCGTCCTTGGTGGTGCGGGGAGCGCCAAAGCTCTTTTCGATGATGACGTTACGGCCCTTAGGACCGAGCGTCACTTTGACGGCGTTGGCGAGGATATCGACGCCGCGCAGCATGCGCTCGCGAACGTCGGCGGCAAATTTTACGTCTTTTGCTGACATGTGGATTGATCCTGAAAGTTGAGATTGGAGAGAAGGGGCAATGGGGCATGGGCAATCGGGAATGGTAGGCGGAGCGGTTCGGGACTGGTGTCACTAATGCCCATTGCCCATTCCCGGCGCGCTCCGTGCGCGCTACTTGTCCAGCACGCCCATGATGTCGCTTTCCTTCATGATCAGCAGGTCTTTGCCGTCGATCTTGACTTCGGTGCCGCTCCACTTGCCGAACAGGACTTTGTCGCCCTTCTTCACATCGAGGGGGGTCAGCTTACCGGCTTCGTCGCGGCCACCGGGACCGACGGCGATGATTTCGCCCTGCTGCGGCTTCTCGCCGGCTGTGTCGGGAATGATGATGCCGCCAGCGGACTTGGTCTCGGCGTCGGCGCGCTTGACGACCACTCGGTCATGGAGGGGGCGGAATTTCATGCGGGTGTTTCTCCGGAAATCGGGCCAGGACCAGCCCGGCGAACGATGAAAAGGATGGGAGCACAGTGTTGGCACTCAACAAGTAAGAGTGCTAACGTGCTGAAGTTGACTTAGGTGGCGCACCCGCCGCTGTCAAGCAGTCAAGTCAAAAATTCAAGAAAATGATCTAGTATCAGTTTATTAACGCAGTCGTTGGCTCGCGACAGCGCCAAAGAACTTTGGCGTGTGAGGGCCCATAAACTGCTATCAAGAATTGTTTTAAGATCAGGCAGCTTCGAGGAGCGTATCAACCTCGCGGACCAGGTCCTTCAGGTGGAAGGGCTTGGATAGCACGCGCGCATCCTGCGGCGTCTGAACGCCGTTATTGAGTGTCACAGCCGCAAACCCAGTAATAAACATGATCTTGAGCGTCGGATCGATCTCGCCTGCCCGGCGGGCCAACTCGATGCCGTCCATCAAGGGCATCACAATATCGGTCAGCAACAGTGTAAACGGCTCCTGTTGAAGCCTGTCGAGCGCATCTTTGCCATTGTCATAGGCAACCACCTCGTAGCCGGCATTTTTGAGCGCGCGCTCAAGAAAGCCACGCATGCTGTCGTCGTCCTCGGCCAAAAGGATGCGTTTGGCGGGTTTTTCGGACGGTTGTGCGGTCATGGAGCGGACTTTGGCTTTCGGCGCCACCCGTTGGGGCGGGGCTGGCGGAGGACGAGTTGGAGGCACCAATTCGGACTGCCGTATGCGGAGCACACGTTTCGATCGCAGCAGCACAGCACTCTACTCGGCCCGAAGCAATGACGCGCAAATGTGCCGCCGGTATGGTAAACGGCGAATGAATTTTTTGCGATTGACGCAAAATCATCCGTTGGTCGGCATCGTCAGCGAGCCTGCGTGTGGGCTATACGAGGGTGGAGTGGGGAATGCCAGCGGCGCCTGTCGCCGCTCGCGGCGTCTGAGGGGGCGGTAGAGTTCATGCGTCCAGTTGCATTGTCTGACGAAATCGCCGTGGGTGAAATGCCAGGGATCGAGGACATCTCGATCCTGTACAAAGCCGGATTTCGTGCGTTGCTCAACGTGCAGCCGGATGGCGAGGTTGCGCGTTTCGCCGACAGCGCGGCAACCAAGGCAGCCGCCGATACAACGGGCTTGTCCTATGCCTATGTGCCAATCGAGAGCCGGTTGCCCTCCGAACGGCAGATCGCGGACTTTTCCGAAGCGCTGGCGTCGTTACCGCGGCCGATCTATGCGTTCTGCTATTCAGGCGGGCGAGCCTCTGCGGTTTGGGCTCTGGCAAAAGCACCGGTTATGCCGCCAGACCAGATCGTCACGGCGTTGGAAGCCGCTGGCTACGATGCAAGTACTCTAAGGAGTGCACTGGCCCGGCGCCATGCCGGGTTGCCAGCTTTCGAGGTGACACAGCGCGCACCAACGGCATTGCCCCCCCATGCCGAAAACGGCGCGGCGCCAAGCGAACAGCCGGCGTCAGAGCCACCCACAATCCAGGCGCCAAAAGCCCAACCTGCGCTCGTCACCCTACCGCGCGCGGCGACCGCGGGCGGCTTTGCCGTGCCCGGTTGACTGAACGGGTAGCAGCGTTGCGCGGCAGTGACCTTGAACGAGGCGGCGATTCCGCGCTGAATAGATGATCCAACACCATAGTCCGTCACGCCTCAACCCGCTTGCCCCCGTGCCATCACCGAAGTCTTCGAGCACCGACGAGACCACTGACCAAGCGCGGCGTCGCCTATGGGCCGCCATTTTGGGGCTTGGACTAACGCAACTGATCGGCTGGGGCGCGACGTTCACGGCACTCGGGATTCTTGGCGTGCCGATCGGGCGCGAGCTGGGGCTGCCGCGCGAGGCGGTGTTCGGTGGCATCAGCATCATGCTGCTGATCAGTGCCATACTTGCGCCGAGCATCGGCCGCCGCATCGACCGCGACGGCGCGCGATCGGTCATGGTGCCGGGCACGCTGGTGGGCGCTTTGGCGCTGCTCGTCATCGCCTGCGCGCACGGGCCGCTCGTCTATTGGGCCGGCTGGGCGATGTTCGGCGTCGCAGTGGCGATGATGATGACCAACGCCGCGGTGCCGGCGTTGGTTGACATTGCGGGCCCCCAGTCGCGACGGGCCGTGAGCGCATTTACGATCATCACAGGACTGACGAGCACCGTGTTCCTGCCGCTCACCGCCTGGCTGGAGATGCGCTATGGCTGGCGCATCACGGTGTTTATCTTCTCGCTGCTGTTCCTGGTCATCTGTCTGCCGATCCATGTGCTTGTGCTGCCAGGGCAGCGGCTGTCACGGGAAGTCGCGGGAAAGGCTGACACAACGTTCTCTTGGAACGGCGATCTGCCGCCCGGAGCGCGGCGGCTTTGCTTTTGGCTGGTCGCGCTCTGGATGATGCTTCAAGGCTTCGTGGTGTGGGGCTTCAACGTTCAGGTGATCGACATATTGGAGGGTTTGGGCCTCAGCCACGCCGACGCGATCTTCATTTGGGCGTTTGCCGGACCGGCGCAGGCCATCGTGCGCGTCGGCGATCTGGTCAGTGGCGGCCGCACCGGCATCATGAAGCTTGCCGTTTTGTCAGCGGTGGCCATGCCCATCGGCTTTGCTGTGCTATGGATCGCCGGGTTATCATTGCCAGCGGCTGGTGTCCTGGCCCTTGCGTCCGGAGCCGGCCAGGGCCTGCACGCCGTGGCGCGCAATCTTGTGCCGCTGAAGTTATTCGGACTCAGAACATATGGCACCACGATGGGTCAGTTGTCGCTGCCGCTCAACATCTGCAATGCAATATCGCCGTTGGTTTTTGCCCTGCTGATCTCCCGCGTCAGTGCCGGCGCGGCGCTGGCGGTCACCGCGGCTGCATCATGCCTCGCGCTCGCGGCAGTGATCGCGCTGGGTCGAATTGCCCGGCAGGCCGAGACCGGCGCCTGATCGCCTATGTTTTCGCCACATGCCGTTCCGCTGGCGCCCAGGCCTTAAGTCCCGCGCGGCGGTATTGCGGCGGCAATGTAAGCTCGGCGCCAAGCGTATACGCCGCGTGCCAGCCCCAATGCGGATCATCGAGAAACGCACGAGCAATGGCGATCATGTCGGCCTTGCCTTCAACCAGAATGCTCTCGGCCTGCCGCGCGTCGGTGATCATGCCAACCGCCATGGTCGCCAGTCCGCTTTCGCTTTTGATGCGCTCGGCGTGCGGCACCTGATAGCCGGGGCCGATGGGAATCTTCGCTGCCGGATCGATGCCGCCGGTCGAGACGTGGATAAAGTCGCAGCCGTGTTTTTTGAGTTCCTGCGCGAACACGATGACTTCGTCGAGCGTCAGCCCGCCGTCGATCCAATCGGTCGCCGACACGCGCATGCCAAGCGGCTTGCCCGCGGGCCAGGCTGCGCGGCAGGCGTCGAACACTTCAAGCGGATACCGCATCCGGTTGGCCAGTGTGCCACCGTACTGATCGGTGCGCGTGTTAGACAGCGGCGACAGAAATTCGTGCAGCAGATAGCCGTGCGCACCATGTAGCTCCACGAGATCGAGGCCGAGTTGCGCTGAGCGGCGCACTGCATCGACGAACGCCGTGCGCGTCGCAACAAGATCATCGGTAGTCATCGCATGCGGGACAGGATGCCCCGTCATGGCAACGGCCGACGGCGCGGAGGTCCGCCACGTGTCGGTCTCCAGCGGGTCCTGCATGGTCTTGCCCTCCCACGGCCGCTTCGACGACGCCTTGCGGCCGGCATGGCCGAGCTGAATGCCGAGTTTGGCTTGGCCATAGAAGCGGCAGGCATCGACGACGGCGCGCAACGCCGTTTCGTTGGCATCCGAATAGAGCCCCAGGCAGCCATGGGTAATGCGGCCGGCACGCTGCACCGCCGTGGCCTCGATAATGAGTAGGCTCGCGCCGGAGTTCGCGAGGGTGCCGAGATGCATCGTGTGCCACGCCGTTGCCGAGCCATCATCTGCGGAATATTGGCACATCGGCGCGACGATGAGACGGTTGGCGAGATCGAGGTTGCCGAGGCGGATAGGCGAAAACAAGCGTGGCGTCATGGAGAGGAGGTCCGTTCGAAAAAGTGTCCAATGTCAGGTAGGGCGCAGCCGCTGGCTGCATCGCAAAGATCAAGCCCGTTTTGCCAGCGCGCGCTCCAGAAAGTCCAGCCGGTCCTGACCCCAGAAGAACGCGCCGTCCGGCAACACGTAGCTCGGCGCGCCGAACACGCCACGTGCCAATGCGTCGTCAGTGTTCTTCTGCCAGATCGCGTCAAGCGCCGCCGCATCCGGCGCCGCCGCTTTAACGGCTGCGAGGTCGACACCGGCGCGTTGCGCCGCGGCTTCGACCGTCGCGCTATCAGTGAACGTTTCCTCCCGCTCCCACAGCGCTCGGCCCAGTTCCATCGAGAAATCGAAGGCATTCTTGCCCTGCAGTGCTGCTGCAATGACCAGCCGCGTCGCCGCCACCTCGTCGGAGGGAAACCCCTTTGGCTGAAGGTGGATCGGCAGCCCCCGGTAGTCGCGCCAGCGCTTGAGCTCCTGCAGCCGGTACGCCTGCCGGGCCGGCGCCCGCTTGGGCAGCGGCAAGCCCCCTGTTTGTTCAAAGATTGCGCCGAACCGGGCTGGCCTCACGAGGACCTGCGCCTGATGCGCCTTGGCGATCTCACCGAACCGCGCCGCGCCAAGATAAGTCCACGGACTGTTGAGCGAGAAGTAGTATTCAATCGTCGTCATCGGTGGCTCCGGAGATTGCGTCCCATGCTCATAGCACAGTCAGATCGCGCACCACCCGCCCCGCAGCGAGACCCGGGTATTCGTCCGGCGCAGCACTGCGGTTGACCCAGACGGTCTGAAACCCGAACGCCTTTGCACCAGCCACATCCCACCGGTTCGATGAAACGAACGTCACATCGCCGGGCGCGCCGCCGAAACGGTCAAGCACCAGCTGGTAGACCGCCGGCAGCGGCTTGAACGTCCGCAAAGTGGCCACCGACAATACCGCATCGAACACCCCCTCGAAGACCTGCCGCTGCGACCGCATCGGCTAGCATATCCGGATCGCCGTTCGACAGGATCGCCAGCTGCGCGCCGTCACCCTTCAATCGGCCGAGCGTGATCGGCACCTCTGGAAACGCCGCCATCGTGCGATAGGCGCCCAGCAAACGCACACGCACATCACCGGGCACGCCCCCAACGGCAGCACTTGCATAGTCGAGGCTGCGTTCGGCCAGCGCCCAAAAGGTTGCCGGCGTGCCCGTCATCGCGTGGATCCAGGTATATTCAAGATGCTTCGTCCGCCAAGTCTGCGAAAGCTTGTCCCAGCCATCACCGATAGCTGTCCGCTCACGCGAGGCGGCCGCATGCACGTCGAACAACGTGCCATAGGCATCGAACACATAAATCGGTGATGGCATCAGGTGGCCTTGAGCGTAGCAGTTTCAGCGCGCGCCAACCCTGCCACGACCTGTTGTAAGATGCCACCGCCCCCTCAGAACGGAGGATCGTTCTCAACGTCAGGCGGGGGCGGTGTCTTGACCGTGAATGGCCCAAGCGCCGCACTTTTCGTCTGGAACTGACAGATCGCCTGATAGTTCGGCTGCGCCACCAGTTGCACGGGGTCGATCTTACCGCCAAACCGTGGCGCCAGATAACGCGCGTCTTCCACATCCACCGCGAATACGATCGTGTTGGCACAGTTGCCCAGCACCTCCCGAAACACGCCGCCCGAGATGTCGTTGTTGATCATCTGGCTGAGTGTCTGGTTCGCCAGCGTCACACGCAGGCCGTACTTGCGCGTCTCCGCCATCAGCGGCCGCAGGAACTCCGACGCGAAGGTATGGAACTCATCGAAGTATACAGATGCCTTGCGCCGGTCCTCCAGCACCATGCAGGATTGCCGCTTGGCCGCTTGCTCCAGCCGGTGCGTGAGAATGCCCCCCAGCAAGCCGGCGGCCTCGGTGCCGATGCTGCCGTTGGCCAGGTTGATCAGGCAGATCTTGTTCTCCGCCAACACCTGGTCGAACGTGAAGCTCGTCTTGGTCGTATTGAGGATGGGCTTGAGAATCGCGCTCTGCGTCAGGTGGGCCAATTTCGACGTAATCCACGGCGTCAGGCCCTCGATCGTGTGCTCGTTGCCCCGCACCGCGAGGATCTGCTCCCATTGCTCGCACGTCTGTTTGGATACGCTGTCGCGCATGCGCAGCTCGTCGCGATAGTCGCTATCGGCAAACACTGTCTCGAATTGATCGATAGTGGCGTTCGATCCCTCGGCCTCCAACAACAGCATCAGCGCCGCACGGAAGTACTTGTTGAACAGCGGCCCCGTCGCATCGATGGTAAGGCCAGAATACATCAAACGCCGCACCAGTTGGTAGCACGTGTCGACAACGCGGGCGCGCGCCTCGGCCGGATCGCCCGGCCCGAGATCGAATAGGTTGAGCTGCGGCTGTAGCGCGGGGTCGCCCATATGGATCAGCATGAGGTCTTTGCGGCGCGCGGCCGGCACACGGTCGCGCACGTCGGCCCACAGGTCTCCATGCGGATCGATCAGCACGACGCTATCGCCGTTCAGCATGTCCTGATGGATGAGATTGAGCAGCAGCGTGGACTTGCCGCTGCCCGGCCGCCCGATGACGTAAGTGTGGCTGCGCGGACTGGCCACCGCCATGCGCACCTTGTGGCCCGACTTCACAGTGCCGATGACATTGCCATCCAGCGCGTCCAGCGCATTGATATGACGCCGCTCGATCGCCGGTCCGACCGCCGCGGCCAGAATGCCAAAGAAGCTCGCCACCGCATCGTCGTGCGGATAGATCGACCGTAACGTTGAGAGATGGCCATGCTGATTGTCATCGTGCGGGCTGCCGAAAAGTGCCGCCGACAAGGCCGAGACCTCCATATCATGCAGCGGACGTTTGGAGCGCACCAACACCTCAAAGTGGATCCCGGCGCCCGCGAGCTGCAGATGTTCGAGTTGCTTGTCGGCTTCCGCATAACGCGGGTCGCGCACATATTTGCTGGCATCGGCGTGCAGCCGATCACCGATGCGGGCACGCACCACAGTAATCTGCTTGAGCAATGGTGCATCAAACAAAGTGCGCGACATCCGCACGTCAATCGACAGTTTGGTGGCAATGGCGTTCATAGCGGCGCTGAGCCCTGCCAAATGGGTGCCGGTCGCTGATGGCGAGAACACGACTGAGTCGCGCCGCTGATCTTCGCGGTCGTCGCCGCCACCCGCCAGCTTGTTGGCCGCCTGCGGACGCGGCTTTGACGTCTCGGTCGCCAGCGGAAGTGTCGTCCCGGCTGGCGCCAGCAAACGCTTGTGCGGCAAGCGCACAGGCGTGCGCCGCTCGGTGATCGGAGCAATATCAACGCACGGCAAGCCGGTGGCCAGGGCCGCATCGAGTATTCCGCCCAGCATACTGCCGCGTTCGCTGACCTCCCGCCGGCTCTTCCCGGCGGCGATGATCTCCACCGACAAACCGGACGAGCCGGGCGTCGCAAAGTCGAGATGGGCAACCAGTTGCTCGCCAGGCACCAACGACGCCATCAGCGATTCCAATTGCACAGTCGACGCCATGAGCGCGCCGATTGCCGTGCCTGAGGGGGCATTTACACCAACGAAGTCGCGTATTTCCGAACGCTCATACAGCGTTGGTTTCGCCGCGGCCTCCGGCGTCGCGTCATCAGGAGCGACGATCCGCAAGAGCGGTGCCGTGGGGTTAGTTTCCGGGGGTGCGGGGTTTACTTCTAATGATTGCGGGCCTTCATGATCTTGGGGCATCGACATGCATCTCCCTCAGGCTCCGCTTGAGCGGGCACGGTTTATTATTGCGCGCGGCGAACACTTGGTTCGCCGTCGCGGTGCACTGCCGCAGAAAGTGGCTATCCCTCGATCCGCCGTCTGTCCGGTGGAGTTGGATACTGCTAGCGCGCAACACTCTTTGAAGTTGGGCCAAATAAGCCCGCAGATGCGGCTTTCGCAAAAACAGCGGAAGCGGCCGCCTAACATGAGGCAGCCGGAAAGAAAGCACTATGACTTAGGCAGATTTGCGACGATAGCGCTGCATATCAAAAAATTCTTATCTTCGCATGCATCGTCATGACGAGGAGCGCACTAAACATCGCACGTTGCTTGCGCCAATCTTCATGCGGCCCTGCACAGTACTCGCGAGGCGCCTTTGCAGCGGTGCTGGATTTGCAGAGTTACGCTGCAACGGATTGGGTAGCGCGACCGCCAGCAAAGCAGCTTCGGTCTCCGTCAACTCAAGAGCAGACTTCTTGAAGTAGGCGCGCGCCGCGGCTTCCGCGCCGAAAATACCCGGCCCCCACTCGGCGATATTGAGATAGATCTCGAGCATGCGTGACTTGCCCCACCAGCGATCCGCCAGCAGTGTCAACGGCACTTCGATCGCCTTGCGCACGTAGCTCTTGGATGGCCATAAAAACAGGTTCTTGGTCACTTGCATGGACAGCGTGCTGCCACCGCCCGTCGACCCGCCTTCGAGGCTCTGCTCGTAGACACGCTCCAGTTCTTTCCAGTCGACGCCCCGATGACCGCAAAAACCCGCATCCTCGGACATGATCACCGCACGCGCGAGTTGCGGTGAAATCTTGTCGATCGAGCGCCAGGCCCGGTTGATCGGCGTACCGGTCACACGCTGCACCAGCATTAACATCGACGTCGGCGGCGCGATCCAGCGATAAGCCGCGATCTGCGCCAGCGTCGACGCAAGAAACGCAAGCGAAAGATAGACCAGCATACGGACCAAGCGGCGTGCGCCAGACAACCAGCGGCGCGGCTGCATTGTCCCCGCGCCCCCCGACGGCACCAGCGTGGGTGGCGCTGGCGCAACGGTGCGCGCCGTCGCGGGGTCCCGTGCCGTCGGCCGCGTGGTCCACACACCGCGCGCGACCCCGGTTGGCTCGTCATCAGGTCCGGGATCGCGGAAGTGGCTCATAAACGCAGTGACACTTTGGGGGAAGGAGGTGAAGGCATGGCAGCGGACATAAAATAGACCGCCAGCATGGTAGGCAAACGGTGATCCCTTGGAAACACGGCCATCCTGCGGCAAGGTAGGGTTCAAGACGAGATCGCCGACACTGAGGTGCAGATGACATTCGAACAGCGGTTGCTGGCGGCCCGCGAAACGGTCGAGGCCGACCTGAGCCGCCGGCTTGCGCGGCCTGATCGCACGCCAGCGCGCCTCCGGCAGGCTATGAGCCACGCCGTGCTCGGCGGCGGCAAGCGTTTCCGGCCGTTCCTGGTCCTTGAGACTGCCGCACTATTCGGTGCCGACCATGCTGCGGCCGTGACCGTCGCCGCCGCCCTCGAAGCCATCCATTGCTACAGTCTCGCCCACGACGATCTGCCCGCCATGGACAATGACGAACTGCGCCGCGGCCAGCCCACCGTCTGGAAAGCCTACGATGAGTGGACCGCCATTCTCGCCGGCGATGCGTTGCTTACGGTCGCGTTTACTTGGCTCGCCGAGTCCGGTTCCGGTATTCCACCCGCCGCCGTCCAGAGCCTCGTCGCCGAACTCGCCGAAGCCTCCGGCCCCGTCGGCATGGTCGGCGGCCAAATGATCGATCTCGACGCTGACAAGCGCGGCGAGCCGCAAGCACCGACGCTCGGCCACGTCAAAACGTTGCAGGAAATGAAAACCGGTGCGCTGATCCGCTGCGCCTGCCGTGCCGGGCCGATGTTGGCTGGCCGCAGCAGCGCCGATCTTGATGCGCTGACCGTCTATGGCGAAGCACTCGGCTTCGCCTTCCAGATCTCAGACGATCTCCTCGATGCCACGGGAACGGCCGCAGAAGTCGGCAAAGCCGTCGCCAAGGACGCTGCCGCTGGCAAGGCCACGCTGCTATCTCTATATGGTCTCGATGGCGCCCGCCGCGTCCTTGCGGAAACCCAGGCCCGCGCCATTGAAGCACTCGCCCCCTATGGCAGCCGTGCAAACGCCCTGCGCGCGGCCGTGGATTTCATGGCCGCGCGCAAGAATTGATTGCAAAAATGATCGTGCCAGCGTCCAGCTCAGCGGTCAGCGCGTCCAGGTCTCGCCCTTGCAGACGAGGCCGCCAAGCGCGCAACCCTTGAGGTTGAGCGCCTTCGGGCCTTCCAAGGTCACAACGCCAGAGTAGGTCTTGCCGTCTTCGAGGTTGAGCAGATCGCCCTTCCAGGTGTTAGCGCCGTCCTTAGCTGCACCGGTCATGATGACTTTGCCGACGGTGTCTTTCTTGGTTTGATCCTTCACGCCGACGACCTTGCCGCACAACTTGCCGCCGCAGTCGTAAAACGAGACCTGCGTGCCGGTCGACGGCCGCGTCCACGTGCCAAACGGCTCGGCAGCGTAGGCCGATGTAGCGGCGACAAGTGTCAGGGCGGTAACGGCGGCCGAAATGAGATGACGCATGCGAATGTCCTCCAGAGCAGGGTTTTGAGTTTGGTCGCGCACCTCGCGCCGACATCCCTATCCTGTCTCACTGGATTACGAATAATCAAGGGCGGCACTGGCCAACCATGCCCGCCGCACCGCAAAATTTGGGAGAACAGTTTTGCCTGGAGACGCTAGTATTGCCGCTCACGTTCCGCTGATGCCGGGTACCCAGGCCGCGCCGAGGATGCCGCCCGTGCCGCCTTGCTGCAAAAGCACGGCACAAGTCCCCGGTGCGCAGCCAGCCAGCGCCTCGCGCGTCAGACGCGTAGACTTCGCTTCGCCCATCCAGCTGCCGACCTGCCGGAAGTCCCGCACCACATTGTGATAGGCGATCGTCCGTCCCGCGTTCTCGCCGCGGGCAATCTGCACCTCGACGCGTGGCGTGAACTTGACCAGCCATAGCGTCGCGTCGACGGGCGTCGATCGTGCGGCGCGCCACACAGGCACATCGACCGACACCCCGTCGCCATCGGCACGCACCGCGAGATCGACCTGCACCGATGCACGCTCCACAGTGGTTGTCTTGATGAGGCTGTCGATACCGCTCTTGTCGCTGCCGACAGCATGCGCCACGCCGTTCACAACACTCTGGGGCGTATAGACTTTTCCATCCCCGCGCGTGCGGGCATAGGTCCGTTGACGTTGCGTGTACTGCGGCTTGGCGAGCGTGTCCTTCCAACCAAGGTTGTCCCAGATGTCGACGTTGAACGACAACGCCAGCACGTCATCCCTGCCGAGATACGACTTGAGCAGCTGATCCGCCGGCGGGCACGATGAGCAGCCCTGACTTGTGTATAACTCCAGCACGCACGGGATTTGTCCCGTAGCCTTCTGCTGCGCACCCGGCTCGGTCATCGGAATCGCAGCACTGGCAGCGGCCAACAACAGGGTCGTCAATGTGCGCAGTCGCATGGGAGATCTCACGGCAGTGTGCAGGGCACAGGCACGGCAGAACGCTCGTATGGCAAAATTGACAATGGGCGTGCCTGCGACCGAACCAATGCAGACTCAAAGATCGAAGTCGAACTCTTGATACTATCGTTGTTTTCAGGATCACTGGCTATTCACGTATGGGTGACCTCGCGCTCCGTCGATTGCGTGTCTTGGCCTTGCTTCGGTCATCGAAGTTGGTTAATGCCAGCACTATGATCGGGACACGCAACATGCGGCACGTGCAGGCGAAATGGGTGCTGGAGCGCTGGATACGGGCTGGTCTTGCTTGCGCATTCGTCGCCATCGCCGGACTTGCGCCCGCCCACGCCCAACGCGCCGAACCTTTACCCACAATCCGCGCCATTCAGCCGCCGGACGTCGAACCGGATGTGGTCCGCCGCGCCGCCCTCCGTTTTCTCACCGACAGCGATTATCCGCCGTTCAACTACATCGACCAGGAAGGTCAACTCACCGGCTTCAACGTTGAAGTGGCGCGCGCCATCTGCCTGGAACTGGCCGCCGCCTGCGACGTCCAGACCCGCCCGTGGGCCGATTTGCTGCCAGCCCTCCGTCGCGGCGAGGCCGACGCCGTCATCGCCTCCCACGCCGTCACGCCCCGCTTGCTGTCCGAGTTCGACGTCTCCGAACGCTACTACCAAAGCCCTGCACGCTTCGCCGGCAAAACCGGACGCACCTTCGCCGACGTCTCACCCGCCGGTCTCGACGGCCTCAAAATCGCCGTTGCCAAGGGAACCGCCCACGAAGCTTATCTTCGCGCCCTATTCACGCTCTCCGCGATCCAGGCTTACGACAACCCCGAGCTCGCCCGCGACGCCGTCATCGGCGGCACCGCCGACCTATTATTCGATGACGGCATCGGACTTTCGTTCTGGCTGCTCGGCACCGCCTCGAAGGCCTGTTGCGACTTCAAAGGCGGCCCTTTCTTCGAGCCGCGCTACTTCGGCGACGGTGTCGGCATCACTCTGAACAAGAACGACTCCGCGCTGAAGACGCAACTCAACGCCGCGCTCAAGCGTCTGCGCGAGACGGGCCGCCAGGAAGAACTGGTGAGCCGCAGCTTTCCGTTGCGGGGGAATTGAGGGGCGGTCGCTTGGCGCATGGCAACCCTACTCGATCACCTCATCGGCGATATTCAGTAGAATTGGCGGGACCTCCAAGGCCAGGGTCTTAGCGGTCCTCAGATTGATGGCCAGGGTAAACTTTGTTGGTTGGACCACTGGCAAGTCGGCGGGCGTGGTGCCTTTGAGGATACGGCCGGCATAGGCACCGACCTGACGATAGACTTCGGCGTCGCTGGCCGCATAACTCATCAAGCCGCCCAGATCGACGAAAATGCGCCGCGGATACAGCGTCGGGATTTTGCGTTTCGCAATCAGTCCCAGCAGCTTCGGTAGATTATTGAACGTGAAGGACCCCACCAGCAGCGCTTCGGCTTTGCGTTGCACTAGGCTATTCATTGCAGTGTCGTAGTCGCCTTCGCCGCGGACTTCCTGGATGATGATTTCGAGCCCGAGGGCATCGGCGGCGGCAAGAATGTCGCTCTTTTGCTGCTTGTAGGTATGAAACACCGGCGCGCCGCTGAGGAAGCCGAACCGTTTCGCACCCGGAACAAGGTCGCGCAACAAACTGAGCCGCTTGCCGCCAAGCGCTGTGTTGAGATCGGCGACACCCGTGAGATTGCCATTGGGTGCATTCATGCTCGCGACGAGACCGTCATGAACGGGATCACCGGCATAAGAGAAGATGATCGGGATATCAGCCGTCGCGCTCTTGGCGGAACGCGCCGCCAGGGTTGAACCAATGGCGACGATGCACGCAACTTTGAGATCGACGAGCTCTTTCGCCAGCGCGGGCAGTCGCGCCACATACGTCTCGGCCCAGCGGTAAGTGAGGGTCACGTTCTGTCCGTCGACAAATCCCGCCTCCCCGAGGCCTTGACGAAAAGCAACCAGAACGAGCGAGTTCGGACGCGGCGATGCCCAGTCGAGAAAGCCAATAACAGGCTTTGTTGATGCTTGTGCATTCGCGCAGCGCGCAGCTGCGAGGAGTGCGGTAAGCTGAGCTATGGTTGCAACAAAATCGCGCCGTCGCATATCGTATGCCCTAAAGTATGGCGATCAGAGCTTAGCTCAGTCGCGGCCGCGTTGAAACAGGCTGCCGTTGGGCCTTTCAATTGGCAGCGAAGTCGTCGTCGGCAGCTCTGACCCACCATTCTCATCCACGCGAAGCTCAACTAGTGTCGGCCTATGCGACGGGCCGCGCGCCAGCCCGGGCGTGCGGTACCGTTGCCGCGTCTGACGCGGCCCACCCATTCAGAAGACAGGAGACTCGCATGGATCTCGTGACCTATCTCGCCTTTGATGGCCAATGCGAAACCGCCTTCAAGCACTACGAGAGAGTGCTCGGCGGCAAGATCCTGATGATGATGAAGGGCTCCGACGTGCCCCCAGGCGTTCCCGTGCCGCCGGAGGGCGCCAATCGCATCATGCACGCGCGCATGCAGATTGGCGATCGCCTGCTGATGGGCGGCGACGCGCCGTCTCAGTTTTTCTCCAAACCGCAGGGCTTCTGTGTAAGCCTCATGGTGGATACGCCGGCCGAAGCGGAGCGTATCTTCCGTGATCTTGGCAAAGGCGGCACCGTGACGATGCCGATCGCCGAAACATTCTGGGCGCAGCGCTTCGGCATGCTGACCGACAAGTTCGGCACCCCCTGGATGATCAACTGTGAAAAGCCGCTCGAAACCGCTGAGCAGCTTGGCAAACCCTTCACGATGTCCCGGACGTTCAATGCGTCACGCGAGCGCCTCTGGGAGTGCTTTACCGATCCCGCTCTCATGGCACAGTGGTGGGGCCACAAGGGCTCGGCGGTCGGCGTCTCGAAAATGGATCTGCGGCCCGGCGGCATCTATCACTACTGCTTGCGCACGCCCGATGGCGGCAACCTGTGGGGTAAGCACATCTATCGCGAGATCGCCGCGCCCGAGCGGCTTGTCTTTGTCCAGTCCTTCTCCGACGAGAACGCTGCAGTGATACGCCATCCCATGGCACCGCACTGGCCACTGCACATACACGCGACGTACACATTTACGAAAGCCGGCCGTGGCAAATCAAAATTGACGCTCGCCTGGGCGCCACTGAACCCAGCCCCTGAGGAAAATGCCGCCTTCGATGCCGGTCACAGCGGCATGACCCAAGGCTGGGGTGGCACCCTGGACCAGCTCGCCGCCTTTCTCGCAAAGGACTAGCCGCACGTTCAGTCTCCAGCGTTGCCGCGCCGGGCGGGGGCGGCAAGCGGCGCTGCAATGACAGTGGGCAACAATCGTCGGCCCTTCCAGCCGCGCTTCGGATGCGCTAGGAACCCGGGCGATCCACCCCCTTGAACGCTTTCACGTTTCCGATGACGGGCCGTGCCGCTCAAAAGGCACCCCGCCGCCGAGGAGTTTTCCTTGCATGTCTCAGTCCAACAATCATTCGCTCATCGACACCATTCGCGACAACCTCGCGCCGGTACACTCCGACGGCTACAAGTTCCTCATCCCGGCGGCCATCCTCGCAGCGTTCCTCTGGTTCATGCTGCCGTTCTCGTTGCTTGCCTATCTGGCGCTGCTTGTTGCCATCTATATCGCTTACTTTTTCCGCGATCCGGCTCGCGTGACGCCGCTGCGCGAGGGTCTCGTTATCTCGCCTGCCGACGGCCGCGTGTCCTCCATCGAGCGCATCAAGCCGCCTGCTGAACTTGGCCTGGGCTCCGAGGAGCGGCTGCGCATCTCGATCTTTCTCTCGGTGCTTGACGTTCACATCAACCGCGCGCCAGTCGCCGGTCGCCTGGTCAAATCCATCTACGTCCCCGGCGCCTTCATGAACGCAGCCCTCGACAAAGCCAGCGAAGAGAACGAACGCCGTTCGATCGTCATCGCCACCCAGCCGGCTGCCGGTGCGACCCACTCTAACGGCTATGACATTGCTGTCGTGCAGATCGCCGGTCTCATCGCTCGCCGGATTGTCACTTTCGTCAAAGAAGGCGACACCGTCGGCAAAGGCGAACGCTTCGGCCTTATCCGCTTCGGCAGTCGCGTTGATGTGTTCCTGCCGCCGGGCCATGGCTGTCTCGTCGCCGTCGGCCAGCGTGCTATCGGCGGCGAAACCGTCCTGGCCGATCTCGCCTCCACCGAGCCTGAACGCGAAGCGCGTGTGATCTGAGTTCTGCTCTGGTGCGGGGGTCAGACCCATGGGGCTGACCCTTACGCAACGACCTGAACGCCGTTTCGGCAAACCTGTTCGTTTCTGTGCACCTGTGGCGTCGCCGCGCTTGAGCATAGCGCTCCGCCTGGGCTAAGGGCTGCGCCATGGCCAAGACACCGAATCTCCCCTTTGACGCGGGCACCCCGTCTCCAAGCCAGTCCGTCAATCTCAAAGACGCACTGGAAGAACGCTATCTCGCCTATGCGCTCTCGACCATCATGTCGCGCGCGCTGCCCGATGTGCGCGACGGCCTGAAGCCCGTGCACCGGCGCATTCTGTATGCGATGCAGCAACTGCGTCTCGCACCGGATGGCAAAACGCTGAAGTGCGCCAAGATCGTCGGCGACACGATGGGCGACTACCATCCGCATGGCGACATGGCGATCTATGACGCGCTCGCGCGTCTCGCCCAAGACTTTATGGTCCGCTACCCGCTGATCGACGGCCAGGGCAACTTTGGCAACATTGACGGCGATAACCCCGCCGCTGCGCGATACACGGAAGCGCGCTTGACGGAAGTGGCCGCCGCCTTGCTGCAAGGCATCGACGAAGACACTGTCGATTTCAAGCCGAACTACGATGGCCGCGTCCAAGAGCCCGTTGTCCTGCCGGCCTCGTTCCCCAACATTCTCGCCAATGGCTCCGCTGGCATCGCCGTCGGCATGGCGACGAACATCCCACCCCACAATGTCGACGAGCTGTGCGCTGCAGCCCTGCACCTGATCAAACATCCCAACGCCAGCGTCGAGAAGATCGTCGAGATGGTGCCAGGCCCAGACTTCCCCACCGGCGGCGTCATCGTCGAACCACGCGATCAGATCCTCGAAGCCTACAAGACCGGCCGCGGCGGCTTCCGCCTGCGCGCCAAGTGGCACAAGGAAGAGCTGCCGCGCGGCGGCTACCAGATTGTCATCACTGAGATCCCTTACCAGGTCGAAAAATCTAAGCTCATCATCCAACTCGCCGACCTGATCGAACAGAAGAAAGCGCCCTATCTCGGCGATGCACGCGACGAAAGCGCCGAAGACATTCGCGTCGTACTGGAGCCCAAGACCAAGAACATCGACCCTGCGGCAATGATGGAAAGCCTATTCCGCATCTCGCAGTTGGAGCTCCGCTTCGGTCTCAACATGAACGTCCTCAGTCAC
Source organism: uncultured Alphaproteobacteria bacterium (assembly GCA_963847145.1). Lineage (GTDB taxonomy): Bacteria > Pseudomonadota > Alphaproteobacteria > Rhizobiales > Hyphomicrobiaceae > JABFRJ01. The sequence goes on along the minus strand of CAWJYN010000003.1, from coordinate 762,063 downwards.
GGCCAGGTACCGAACGTGCTGAGCATCCGCGACGTGCTGAAGGAATGGCTCGACCATCGCAAGGAAGTGCTGGTCCGCCGCACCAACTTCCGCCTGAAAAAGATCGAGCATCGCCTTGAAGTGCTCGATGGCTATCTGATCGCCTATCTCAATCTCGATGAGGTGATCCGCATCATCCGCTTTGAGGAGGAGCCCAAAGCCAAGTTGATGTCGCGCTTCAAGCTGACAGATGTACAGACTGAAGCCATATTGAACCTGCGCTTGCGTGCCTTGTCGCGCCTTGAAGAGCAGGAGATCAAGAGCGAGCACAAGAAGCTGACCGAAGAGCGCCGTGGCATCAAAACCCTGCTCGCCTCGGAAGAGCTGCAGTGGGAAAAAATCTCCGAAGAAGTGAAAGCGACGCGCGAGACGTACTCCAAGAAGACCGCTCTCGGCAAACGCCGATCGACCTTCGCTGACGCACCGGTCATCGATGCAGCCCTTGAAGAGTTGATGGTCGAGAAAGAACCGATCACCGTCATTTTGTCCGAAAAGGGCTGGGTGCGTACCTTGAAAGGCCATCCAGACGACCTCTCCAAGCTCGAATTCAAGCAGGGCGACAGCCTGAAGTGTGCGCTGCGTGCGCAAACCACCGATAAGCTCGTGCTGTTTGCCACCAACGGCAAGTTCTTCACCCTGGAGCCGAGCCAACTTCCTGGTGGCCGCGGCCACGGCGAGCCGCTGCGTTTGATGATTGAACTCGAAGAGAACGCAGATTTCCTGGAGCTCTTCGCGCACGATCCGGCCCGCAGGCTGCTCGTTGCCTCGCGCGATGGCAACGGCTTCATCGTCGCCGAAGAAGAAGTCATCGCCTCCACCCGCAAGGGCAAGCAGGTGCTCAACGTCAGCGATGGTGATGTCGCAAAAGTCTGCGTGCCCGTCGATGGAGACATGATCGCCAGCGTCGGCGACAACCGCAAAATGCTGGTCTTCAAACTCGAAGAATTGAACGAGATGACGCGCGGCAAAGGCGTCATCCTGCAGCGCTTCGCCGAGGGCGGGCTCTCAGACGTCCGCGTCTTTGCGAAGAAAGAGGGCCTCACTTGGCTCGACACCGCCAACCGCACCTTCACGCTGACCTGGGCAGACCTCAAAGACTGGTCAGGTGCCCGCGCGCAGGCCGGTAAGATCGTGCCCAAGGGCTTTCCGCGGTCCAACTCGTTCGGGCCAGCGTTCGAATGAGTGCGTAAGGGTTCAGACCCATCGGTCTGAACCCAAGGTGAGCGCGTGACATCCCCACCGCTCCCGTGTTTGATGGTGTCCAAACACCACCCACACGCGGGAGACAGGCATGAAAGTCCTCATCATCGGTGGCGCCGGCATGGTCGGCCGCAAGCTGGCGGAGCGCCTCGCTAAAGATGGCCGTCTGGGCAATCGCGACATTGCCGAGTTGAGCCTCTACGATGTCGTCGCCCCCACCGCGCCCAAAGGCGCCAAATTTGCTGTCAATATCGCCACCGGCGATTTGCCGGCCAAGGGCGAAACCGACAAGCTGGTCGCGTCAAAGCCCGACGTGATTTTCCATCTCGCCGCCATCGTCTCTGGCGAAGCCGAGCAGGAGTTCGATAAGGGCTACCGCATCAATCTCACCGGCACGCAGAACCTGCTGGAAAGCGTGCGCTACGCCTATGAAAAAGACGCCAAGAAGCCACGCGTTGTTTTCACCTCGTCCATCGCCGTGTTTGGTGCGCCGTTCCCCGACAAGATCTACGACGAGTTCCACCACACGCCGCTGACCAGCTACGGCACCCAGAAGGCCATCGGTGAGCTGCTGCTGGCCGACTACACGCGTAAAGGCATGCTCGATGGCATCGGCATCCGGTTGCCCACCATTTGTGTGCGGCCAGGGGCGCCGAACAAAGCGGCATCCGGCTTCTTCTCCAACATTTGCCGCGAACCGCTGGCCGGCAAGGAAGCCGTGCTGCCGGTCTCCGACGACGTGATCCATTGGCATGCGAGCCCGCGCGCCGCCGTCGGCTTCCTGCAGCATGCAGCGACCATTGATGGCGAAAAAGTCGGCCCGCGCCGCAATCTCACCATGCCCGGCCTGCCCGCCACCATCGGCCAGCAGATCGAAGCGCTGCGCAAAGTCGGCGGCGAAAAAGTCGTCAAGCGCATCCGTCGCGAGCCCGATCCGTTTATCCAGAAAATCGTCGGCGGCTGGCCAACCGTGTTCGACGCCAAGCGCGCCACTGCCCTTGGCTTCAAGGCCGAAGCCACCTTCGAAGAGATCATCCGCATCCATGTGGAAGACGAACTCGGCGGCGTGATCGTGTAGTCACTAAACGCGCTGTATCTCTTTTTTGCTTTCCCGGAATTTGGCGCGCCTTTCGCGCGTCAAGTATCCCTTCCGCCTCCGACGTGAAACACCGCGCCTAACCTGCAACGGGTAAAGGCCCCGGATCGCCGCGCTGAAACGCACTTCGTCCGGGGAAACAATTGAGAGAGAAGAGCGTGGCCCTGCACGCTGCCTCAGCCGACATGCAGCATTGCTTGGATGGCCGCCTTCACGCTCCGCGTGCTCCGCACGACGCGGCCATGAGGATGAGGAGAGACAGTGCTCAGTAGCCGCTCTGAAAAGGCGGTTTCCAAAGGCCCGCGGCCTTTTGCGGGGTCAAGGGGCAGAGCCCCTTGGCTTTGTTACCACCACCGTCCCCATCCCAAACGTCCTCTCGAATGCACGTTTCAGCGCGATGTCGGCGTCCGTCATCGACACCGGCAGCCCGAGATCGACCAGGCTGGTGACGCCGTGCTGCGCAATCCCACACGGCACGATGCCGTCGAAGTGCGAGAGATCGGGCTCCACATTCAAACTAACCCCGTGCAGGCTCACCCACTTCTTCAAGCGAATGCCGATCGCCGCGATCTTGTCCTCACGCCCCTCGCTGATCTGAGGCCGCCGCACCCACACGCCGACGCGGTCTGGCCGCGTTTCGCCCGTCACGCCAAACTCTCCAAGCGTCGCGATCAGCCACCGCTCCAGCAGCGTCACGAACTTGCGGACATCGCCGGTCGCCTCGCCATCCGTCGTCACCCGCCCCGCATGCCGCTTCACATCCAGCATCACATAGGCCACCCGCTGCCCCGGCCCGTGATAGGTGTATTGCCCGCCACGCCCGGTCGCGTGCACAGGAAAGCGATCCGGCGTCAGCAGGTCAACGCTTTTCGCACTGGTTCCCGCCGTGTAGAGCGGTCGATGCTCCAGCAACCAGACGAGTTCGCGCGCCTCCCCCGCCGCAATGGCGGTTGCGCGCGCTTCCATGGTGGCTACGGCCTCGGCGTACTCGACAGGCGTGTCGGACACCCGCCATTCGACACCGAGACTTGCCTTGGCCGTCTCAGCGCGTAGGGTCGCCGCAATCCCCGGCAATTCGAGAGCCACCACCGTGCATCCAGCGTCTTCAGTCGTCTCGGCCATCGGCCGCACTCCCTTGATCCGCCTCAGACGTGCGTCCGAGGCAACCGGCTGTACCATACTCGGCAAAGCGGAGTTCATGAACCCCGGCCAGTCGGTTAAGGACCGCGCCGCGCTCTACATCATCCGCGATGCAGAAAAGCGTGGGGCCCTGCGCCCCGGCGGCACCATCGTCGAAGGCACTGCGGGCAACACCGGCATCGGCCTCACCATTGTCGGCAACGCGCTCGGCTACAAATGCGTCATCGTCATCCCCGACACTCAGTCGCAGGAAAAGAAAGATACGCTGCGGCTGCTCGGCGCGACGTTGGTGGAAGTGCCGGCCGTCCCCTACAAGAACGCCAACAACTATATCAAGTATTCCGAACGCCTCGCAGCGTCGCTCAACGCCTCCGAACCCAACGGCGCCGTTTGGGCCAACCAGTTCGACAACACAGCCAACCGGCAAGCGCACATCGAAACCACCGGCCCCGAGATCTGGGCCGACACCGACGGCAAAGTCGATGGTTTCGCCGCAGCCGTCGGCTCCGGCGGCACCTTGATCGGAACCGGCATGGCGTTGAAGGCTAAGAACCCGAACATCCAGATCGCGCTGGCCGACCCGCCGGGTGCAGCGCTCTACAGCTACTACACAACGGGCGAACTCAAATCCGAAGGCAGCTCCATCACAGAAGGCATCGGCCAGGGCCGCATCACCAAAAACCTCGAAGGCTTCAAGGTCGATCACGCCTTCCAGATCCCCGATGCCGAAGCCGTCGACATCGTCTTCAAACTGCTCGCCGAAGAGGGCCTGTGCCTCGGCTCATCGTCCGGCGTCAACGTCGCCGGCGCCATCCATCTGGCCAACAAACTCGGCCCCGGCAAAACCATCGTCACCATCCTCTGCGACTACGGCACGCGGTATCAGTCCAAGCTGTTCAATCCCGAATTCCTCCGCTCCAAAAACCTCCCCGTGCCGGCGTGGCTGGCGGGGGATGGGAAGGCACCACCGGCGGTGTTTGTGGAGGGGTGACGAACGCGTCGGGCGCAATAGACGAAGCCGTATCGCGCCGGAGCGACGCGACAGCCGCACAATCGAAAGATCATCCAAGTGGCCGCCGCATAAGCGTAGCCGCTTTCGCGCTTTACAGATTCGAAACCAAAGCACGGCAGTCGGCGCCAATCGGCTTGCTCGTTTGCCGAATCATCAGCACTCTTTGTCGGAAGAGATAGCCGCGGGTGCCATAATGAATATTGCAGTCACGAACCGCAACCTTACGCACACCGTCGCGTCGTCGAATGACAAAAGTACGCGAGGTAATGCCAGCCAGTTTTTTGTTGCGGGCGAACTATGTCGTCGTGGCTACTCCGCCGTAGTGACACTCGGCAATACGCCAAACACCGACATCCTATGCAGCAATCTGGCTGGCACGCGTTTCGTGCACATCCAAGTGAAGACTTTTATTCCTGGCAATCGCACTTGCAACGTCGGACTGAAAGCAGTGAAATCGTTTGGGAACAATTTCTTTTGGGTTCTCGGCGGAATCCCGCAGCCAAAGTCGGAAAAATTGTTTGAATACTACATAATCCCTTCGGCAGTGATGGCGGCTCACGTCCTGCAATCACATCAGAAGTGGCTCGCAGAACCCGGTTCGCAGGGACATGTTCGAAAGGACAGCAATGTCCGCACGGTGCATCTCCCGCCTTACAAATCTTACAGTGGGTGGGATGTTGCCGAATTTCGCAACCGTTGGGATTTGATAGATGCCAAATTGGCCTCAGACCAATAGGTCCGCGCGCTCACCCACACCCCCCTCACGGCGCCAGCGACTGCGGCGGCGGCGGCGGATCATTCTCGTCGCGATCACGGCCAGCGACCAAGGTCGGCACGCCATCACGACCGTAGAGATCCGGGCGGAACTGGATTGTGCCGCCAGGCCCCGGCTCGGCCCACGCGGTGATGTAAGTGAAATACACCGGCACCTGGTGCGTCAGCGTCAGATCGAGCGGCTGGCCACCTTCGATGATGCCCTCGATGCGGCCCGGTTGTTCCCAGCCCAATTCCTTCTTGGCAATCCATTCGCCAAGCTTGAACACATCCTGCACGCGCACACAGCCGGCGCTGAACGCGCGCGCGCGCTGCTGGAACAGTTGCTTCATCGGCGTGTCGTGCATATAGACGCCCTCGGAATTGGGCATGTCGATGCGCATCAGCCCGAGCGCGTTCTGCGGGCCCGGATCCTGGCGGAACTTGATCTGCGTGGCAGTCGCCGTCTTCCAATCGACGTTGGCCTGATCGATCTCGGGACCATTGAAGTCGCGCGTCAGCACGCGGATTTTTTCCTTGGCGATGTACTCCGGCTCCTTCTGCATCTTGGGGATCAGATCGAGCGTCGCCACACTGTCCGGCACGCGCCAATACGGGAAAAAATTGAGCGCGCGGATGGTCGCCTTCACTACCGGCGTCTGCCGCTCAACACGGCCGGCGATTACGCGATGGCGTTGTTGCACTTCGTACTTCTCCACCGCTTCCAGCTGAAATGCCGGCGGATTGACCAGCACGTAGCGGTCTTCGATGCGGCCCTGCAGCAACTCGCGCAAACGGCCGAGGTTCAGCCGCATCTGCTGCAGCCGTGCTTGGGCGGGCACATTCATCGCCTGCAACGTCGGCTTGTCGACCCGGCCAGAAATACGCAGGCCATGGTTGCGCTGGAATAGTTTGACCGCCTCTCCAAGCGCACCGTCAAAGCTGAACGACGAACCACCGCCGCTCTCGCGTAACTCGCCCGTCACCTGCAAACGGCGGCGCAACACCGGCACGCGTTCATCGTCATCTTCCGGCCGGATCATCTTCACGCCGGGGATTGTCGGCCAGCCACCCTTTTCTACCAGCGCCTGATAGCGATTGATCGCCGCCTCCAGCGCCTCGACCATGGCGTCGGAGCGGTAAGGCACCGTATTCGGACGCAGATCGTCCAGAACCTCCGGCTTCTTCTTTTCATCAGCCACAGGGCGCACCGACGCACCGAAAATTTGATCCGCCCAGCTGGTGTTGGACTGCGCCAGTGCCGGAGCGGCAGACGCCATCAGCGCCACCGATGACAAACCGCGCAACAGCGCCCGGCGCGCGGGGTCGGTGCCCGCTGATGCGCGCTTTCCGGAAGCTGAGGTGTCACGAGCCATGCGTCGGGGTCCTGTCGATCCACCCGGACACCGCGCAGCTATGTTGCGGACACCGGCATTCCAAATCTGCGGCGCAGCTCTCAACAAGTCTGCTGCTCAAGCTCTAAGACGGCATCACCAGGAGACGGGATGCGCCCCGGGGCAATCGATCGCGGTACTTTTGATCAGTCGGCAAAGATCGCGGCATCAATGGGGCATACCCCCCAGGTTCTGCAGTTTCTGATCGCGCCCTGCTCGCAACCTACCCGGTGTGCAGAAGCAAGCGCCAAAGTGCGAACCGTGTACCATTCCGGCCGACAGGCCTCAACCCAAGCTGGCGCAGAAGTGATAGTGCGGTCGCACATACCGCACCAAGTGCGGCACCAACCTGAAATATCGGGCGTTCAGTCGCGACCGGTCGGCCAACTCTTGCTTCGCCTGGAAAAATGCTGTCCAACGCGCGAAACATAAGGGACCATCGACTATGAGCCGCCTGACGCTTGCTCTCGCCACCACCATCACGGACGCCGCGCTCGCCAAGGGACGCGCCCTGAAATTCGAGCCGTTGACCGTGGTGATCCTCGATGCGGGCGGTCATTGTGTCGCACTCAAGCGCGAAGACAACTCCGGCATTCTGCGCGTCGAAATCGCCACCGGCAAAGCCTACGGCGCACTCGGCTTTGGTTTCGGCAGCCGTGAATTGTTCGAACGGAGCCAGAAACAACCGGTCTTCATGACAGCCATGGCGGCGATTGCCGGTGGCAAGTTCGTGCCAGTGCCGTCAGGTGTGCTGGTCCGCAATGCATCCGGCGACGTCATCGGTGCCGTTGGCGTTTCTGGTGACAACTCCGACAACGACGAGATCGCCGCGCTGGCTGGCATCGCGGCCGCCGGGCTGGTTGCCCAGCCAGGCAAAGCCGGCGCCTGACGTTACGAGCATCTGACTTCCTTCGCGACCAACGGAACCGTTTCATGACCGACAAGATGCTGGCCCGCAAAGACGGTCATATCGGCACCATGACATTCAACAACCCCGAGCGGCACAATGCCGTGTCTTTCGAGATGTGGGAAAAAGTCGGCACCATCCTCGAGGAATTTCGCGCCGATCCAGAGATCCGCGTCGTTGTCCTCACCGGCGCGGGCGGCAAAGCCTTCGTCTCGGGTGCCGACATCTCCAAGTTCGGCGACGAACGCGGCACGCTTGAAGCGCAAAACAAATACAATGCCACAACTGAACGCATCTACACCGCCGTCGCGAACTTCCCCAAGCCGACCATCGCGATGATCCGCGGTTACTGTATCGGCGGCGGCCTGGGCCTCGCCATCGCCTGCGATCTGCGCTTTGCAACCGCCGGCTCCAAGTTTGCATTGCCGGCGGCCAAGCTCGGCATCGGCTATGGCTATCTCGGCCTTGAACGGTTCGTATCCACCATCGGCCCATCGCAGACCAAGGATATTTTCTTCTCCGCCCGCCAGTTGGAAGCGGCCGAAGCCTTGCAGATCGGCCTCATCAATCGGGTCATCCCCGATGCTGATCTCGAAACCGTCACCACAAAGTATGCCGAAACCGTCGCCGGCAACGCGCCGCTTACGGTTGCGGCCGTCAAACACATCACCACCGAAATCTTGAAGCCCGAATCCACCCGTGACCTCTTCAGTTGCAAGCGCGCGGTCGAAGCCTGCTTCACCAGCGCCGACTTCATCGAAGGCCGCACCGCCTTCATGGAAAAGCGCAAACCCCAGTTCAAAGGCCGGTGAGCCCTCACACTGTCTGAAGTTTCACCCTGGGTCCGACTTGTAGGGGCGCGGCCCGCGTGGCAGGTTCCCAGTCCGGAAATGGATGGGGGATGTGACGACAGCATGAAGGCACCTGAATTTGCGTACGCGCGCGCGGCAACCTTGGACGAAGCGTTTCGCCTCAAGGCGCAGCGTGGCGCAGATGCACGATGGCTGGCAGGCGGACAGAGTTTGTTGGCGAGCTTGGCATTCCGGCTCTCTGAGCCCACGGCCTTAATCGACATTTCAGCCATCTCTGCGCTGCAGGGCATCACGCTTGGCGACGGCTCAATCCGTATCGGTGCCGGCACCACGCATACCGCGCTTGGCGCATCCGGACTCATCCGCGAACACGCCCCCTTGATCGCCAGCGCCATCCCCCACATTGCGCACACCGCCATCCGCAATCGGGGCACCATCGGCGGCTCACTCGCCTTTGCCGACCCAGCCGCCGAACTGCCCGCCTGCTGCGTAGCCCTCGATGCAACCTTCGTGCTGGCAAGCGCCACCGGCGAACGCCGCGTCGCCGCGCGCGACTTTTTCCATGGCGTCTACGCGACCGCGCTGTCCGGCGCAGAACTTCTGACGGCCGTCGAAATTCCGCTCCAGAAATCTGGCGAACACCACAGTCTCGAGGAAGTGACCCGCCGTTCCGGTGACTACGCCATGGCCGGCATCGCTGCTGTCATCTCGCAGCGTGCAGCGATGATCGACGACGCGCGCCTGGTGTTTTTCGCCGTCGGCGACCGGCCCGTTGTGGCCGTCAACGCCGCCGCCGTCATCGTCGGCCGTCCGCTCGACGAGACCGAAATCGACCGCGCCGTCCAAGCCCTAACACGTGACCTTGATCCCCCCAGCGATCTCAACGGCAGCCCCGCCACCAAGCTGCATCTCGCCCAGGTCGTGCTGCGACGCGCGCTCGTCAAGCTCACACACGCTAGCGCTCGGAGCGCCACATGACCGCCCACGACATCACCCTCTCGGTCAATGGCGAACGCGTCAAACGACGCGTGGCATCGCGCCAGCATTTGATCGATTTTCTGCGTACCGACCTCGGCCTCATGGGCAGCCACGCCGGCTGTGAGCATGGCGTCTGCGGTGCCTGCACAGTCCGCGTCGACGGCCAGATCGTGCGTGGTTGCCTCGTCCTCGCCGCCAGCCTTGATGGCCGCATAGTCGAAACTATCGAAGGCATTTCCGACACCGGCGAGATCCGCGATTTGCAAGACGCCTTCATCGCCCGCAACGCCGCCCAGTGCGGCTACTGCACACCGGGGATGCTGATGACCGCCGCCGACCTACTCAAATCCAATCCATCCGCAACCCGCACCGAAATCCGCGAACACATCTCTGGCAATTATTGCCGCTGCACCGGCTATCAAGCCGTCGTCGACGCTATTGAGACAACAGCCAAGGGCCGCGCGGCGAAGGCTTCTGCCTGACGCACGGAACGCCCATGACCCGCGCCCAGTTCAATCGGTTCTGCAAAAGCCTGCCTGCCACCACGCATGTCGTGCAGTGGGGCGGATCGGACGTCTGGAAGGTCGGCGGCAAGGTATTTGCCATCGGCAGTTGGGACGCGAGCAACCTGGCCGGGATCACATTCAAGGTCTCTGCTGTGGCCTACGAAATACTAAAGGATCAGCCGGGCCTCCGACCCGCGCCTTATCTTGCGTCGCGCGGCATGACGTGGATCCAGCGGTACGGCAAAGCGGGCCTGAGCGTCGATGATCTGCGCGGATATCTCGAGGCCTCCCATCGCATGGTTGCAGAAGGCCTGCCAAAAAAGACGCGCTCGGCGCTCGGCTTGCCAATCGCTGAGGAAATCAAAAAGAAGCCGCCACGCGCAAAAACGGGAGTGCTGTCATGAACAACGGCCGTAGGTTGGGTCAAGCTTCGATGCGCAGCGTCGACGCGCGACCCAACATCTGTCCGCGGGCGACGATGTTGGGTCGCGCTGAAACGCTTGACCCAACCGACGCCAACTGCACCGGCCATCGCTCATGACCCACTTCATCGACCCCGCCTCTCTCGACCGGCCGAATTCCTACATCGGAAAGTCCGTTGCGCGGCCGAACTTGCCCAAACTCGTCGAAGGGCGCGGGCAATACGTGGATGATCATGTGCTGCCGCGCATGGTGCATGTCGCATTCGTGCGCAGCCCGCACGCCCACGCGACGATCACGTCCATCGACGGCGGCGAAGCCCTGAAGACTGCCGGCGTTCTCCGCGTCTTCACCGGCCCAGACCTTGCCGCGATTTGCGACCCTTGGGTCGCCGTACTCGCACACTTGAAGGGTATGAAGAGCGCGCCGCAGTATCCGCTGCCGCTTGAACGCACGACCTGGCACGGCGAAGCCGTCGCTGCCGTTGTCGCCGAGACACGCGCAGCCGCCGAAGATGGCGTGGCCAAAGTGCTCGTCACCTATGCGCCGTTGCCCGCCGTCTGCGACATGGAAACCGCACTCGCACCGGCCACGCCCATCATCCATGCGTCGCTCGGCGACAACCTTTGCTTCCAGCGCGTCAACGAAACCGGTGACGTGAACGCCGCTTTCAAGTCCGCCCACAAAATCGTCGAAGCAACCTTCCACACCGGCCGCCACACCGGCGTCACCTTGGAGCCCCGCTCCATTCTCGCCGACTACAACAAGGCCTCGCAGAAACTTGTCGTCTATCACTCGACCCAAGCGCCGCACATGATGCAGTCCGTCTTCGCCACGCAGTTGCGCATGGCGGAAGGCGACGTGCGTGTCATCTGCGGCGACGTTGGCGGCAGCTACGGCATCAAGGTGCACGTCTATCCCGATGAAGTCGCCGCCGTCGCCATCGCCAAGCTGATGGGCCGCCCCGTGAAGTTCATCGCCGACAGGCTCGAAAGCTTTGGCAGCGACATCCACGCCCGCGATCACCGCATCCACGGCAAGATGGCCGTCAACGCTGATGGAAAAATCACCGCCATCGAGATCGATGATCTAACCGGTATCGGACCCTATTCAGTGTATCCGCGCACCAGCGCCGTCGAAGGCAATCAGGTCGTCAACCTCGTCGGCGGCCCTTACGACTTTGCCAACTACCGCGCCAAAACGACAGTGGTGCTGCAGAACAAAACACCCACCTGCCAGTACCGCGCTGTCGGCCACCCTATCGCCACGACTGTCACCGAGGGGCTCGTTGATCTCGCCGCCGAAGCTCTTGGCATGGATCCCATCGCCTTCCGCCTCAAGAACCTGATGCGCGACAATGCTTATCCGTGCACGTCGCCGGCCGGCATGAAATTCGAAGGCCTCAGCCACGTCAAATCCCTCGGCCGCTTGATGGAGATGATCGACTACCCGAAGCTGCGCGCAGAACAAGAGGTGATGCGCCTCCGCGGCATCTATCGCGGCATCGGCTTTGCGAGCTTCATCGAGCTGACCAACCCCAGCCCCTTCATGTATGGCATCGGCGGCGCGCGCATTTCCGCGCAAGATGGCTGCACTGTCCGTATTGATCCCGATGGCTCCGTCGTCGCAGCCACCGGTGTCACCGAGCAGGGCCAGGGCACCGAAGGCATCATCCGCCAGATCGTCGCAGAGTCCGTCGGCGTGCCGCTGCACACCGTGCGCGTCGTTACCGGCGACACCGAGACGACACCTTACGGAGGCGGTACGTGGGCTTGCCGCGGTGCCGGCATCGGCGGCGAAGCCGCACTCCAGGCCGGCCGCGCTGTCCGCGAAGCAACACTCAAGATCGCTTCCGCCATGCTGCAGGCCAGCTCGCAATCGCTCGACATCGTCGATGGCCAGATCGTCGATGCCACAACCCGCGCTGTCCGGATGCCGCTCGCTGAGTTGACCCGCATTGTTTATTTCCGTGGCGACACCCTGCCGCCGGATCTGCCGCGTGAACTCATGCAGACGCGCCACTTCATCACCAAGCAATACCCCTTCGCCTTCACCAACGGCATCCAGGCCTCTTGGCTCGAGGTCGATACCGACACTGGCTTGGTCAAACTCTTGAAGCACTGGGTCGTCGAAGACTGCGGCCGCATCATCAACCCGCTGCTGGTCGACGAACAGGTGCGCGGCGGCGTCGTCCAAGGCATCGGCGGCGCGCTCTATGAGCACTGCACCTACTCACCCGAAGGCCAGTTGCTGGTCGGCTCCATGGCCGACTACCTGGTGCCCATGGCCGCTGAAATGCCCGACATCGACGTCGGCCATGTCGAAACGCCCACCCGCGAAGGCGACCTTGGCGCGAAGGGCGCAGGCGAAGCCGGGACAGCGGGCGCCCCCGCCGCCATCATGAACGCCATCAACGATGCGCTCCGGCCATTGAAAGCCCGCGTCCTCGCCCAGCCGTTTACGCCGGAGCGGGTCTTGAAGGCGTTGGGGAAAGTCTGACGGATTGTGTGTATCGCACGAGATGGCGCTCGACTTAGGCGTCCATATCAAGCTTGCATCAAGGCGCCATTGGCTTAGTTTTCATCAGCCCGCAGCCGAAACGGCGCGCTCGAAGTTGCCTGCGCCTGGACACAAATTTGGGAGAGTTCATGTCCAAAACCGTCGCACACATTGCCTCGCTCTCGAAACCCGACGATGGGCCCGGCGTCATCGCTGCCGCAGTCTATGCCGGTGGGCACCGGGTCGCTAACATCGCCATTGAAGAGATCGGCGAGTGGGCGAGCAAGCCGGACCATGTCGTCTGGATCGGCCTGCATGAACCATCCAGCGATTTGCTCCGCCGTGTGCAGACGCAGCTCGGTTTGCACGATCTCGCCATTGAAGATGCGCGCAAAGCTCACCAACGGCCGAAGCTCGAGGAATACGGCAATGCCCTTTTTCTCGTGACCCGCACGACCCAACTCGTCAAGCACCGCATCGTCTTTGGTGAGACGCACATCTTCGTCGGCGATAAGTTCGTCGTCACTGTCCGCCATGGCGCTTCGGCGTCGTACGCACCGGTACGCGGGCGCTGCGAATCGAGCCCTAAGTTGCTCGCCCAAGGCTCTGAATTCATTCTCTACGCAATCCTCGACTTCATCGTCGACAACTACGTGCCCGTGCTTGAATTTATTCACGCAGAAGTCGAGTTGATCGAAGACGTCGTGCTCGGCAAAGGGCTGAACCAAGCCGAGATCGAGCGGCTCTACATGCTGCGGCGCGACCTTCTGCGCTTGCGCAACGCGGCCGTGCCGTTGGTCGAAATCTGCCGGCGTTTGGAACATTCCGAACTGCTGAAATGTGATGCGGCGATGCGCGATCGCTTTCGCGACATCACCGACCACGTTCGCCGCGTGCAAGAGGAAATCGAAGCATTGCGCGAGGTCTTGGCCTTTGCCTTCGAGGCCAGCTTGATGACCAGCCAGGCGCAGCAGACACTGATCAGCCGGAAACTATCAGCCGGGGCCGCGATCCTCGCCATCCCGACCGCCATCGCCGGCGTCTATGGGATGAACTTCAAACATATGCCGGAACTCGAGTCGCCCTACGGCTACCCGATCGTGCTCGGCATCATCCTCACCAGCTGCAGTTTTCTGTTCTGGCGGTTCCGCCGGTCCGGGTGGCTCTAACGCTTCGCGCTTTGCGATGCGTTTGAGGCGGTAAGGTTATCGAGCATCGAATTGGGGGCACGCCGCGCATCGAACGCGCCACACGCCCTTTTCGGCACTACCCCCGAGGCCAAACCCTCAGACACCCTCTAGAACCGCTCAGGATGGCCGCCAAAGCCCTTCGAGATCGATCCCTGTAGGAGGGTAGCCAAAACTCACTGATCCGCGCAGAATTGCAAATTTGAGGCTCAGAATGGATTAACTGCGTTCGCCCAGAATGAGCGCGGATTTTAACCACGTCGCTAGTCACCGATGTGGCCGTGGTTCGCGCTTGACCGGGCGGGGCGGCTGGCCGGGCAATGGCATGCGCGGCTCGACGTAGCGCAAAATGCTCGTCACTACGCGCGTCGGCGATTTCGAGACATCCACGACGATGGCGCGCTCGTCGCGGCGCGGTTCTTCCAGCGTGCTAAACTGACTCTCCAGCAATCCCGGTGGCATGAAATGTCCGGCGCGCCGGCTCAGCCGGTCAGCGATTAGCGCCTTCGAGCCTTTCAGAAACACCAGCCGCGCATCGGGCCGGCCATGCAGCAGCCGCTCGCGATAAGTGCGGCGCAGCGCCGAGCATGTGACGATGGCCTTGCCGCCGTGCGCAAGGCGCGCATCCAGCCACACCCCGATCGCATCCAGCCACGGCCAGCGATCCTCGTCGGTCAGCGGCACCCCCGATGACATCTTCTCGATGTTGGCAGGCGGATGGAATTCGTCGGCATCGCGGAACTCCCAGCCAAGCTTCTTGGCGAGCCGCTGCCCGGTCGTCGTCTTGCCGACGCCCGAAACGCCCATCAACACCAGCACCGTCGGGCGCGCCCCCCGTTTGCGAACGCCGAGGGTCATGCTTTTGACCCTCCAGATTTAGCTGGCTCCACATGCCCACCAAAGCCCTTGCGCATGGCGGACAGCACTTTCTCGGCAAACGTATGATCCTGCCGCGAACGGAAACGCGTATACAGCGCGCTTGTCAGCACCTCTGCCGGCACCGCTTCCGCGATCGCGGCTTCCACCGTCCAGCGGCCTTCGCCGCTGTCATCCACATGCCCCGAGAACTCTGACAGGTCGCGATCTTCCGCCAGCGCCGATGCCGTCAGATCCAACAGCCACGACGTCACCACGCTGCCCCGCCGCCACACTTCCGCAACGTCCGCCACATCCACCGTCAGCCGCTCGTGTGCCGGCAAGCGCGGCGAGTTGGCATTTTTCAGTATGTCAAAACCTTCCGCCATCGCCTGCATCATGCCGTACTCGATGCCGTTGTGGATCATCTTGACGAAATGCCCGGCACCATTGGGACCGGCATGCAGATAGCCCTCTTCGGCGCGCGGATCACGGCCTGTGCGGTGCGGCGTCGCCGGAATATCACCACGCCCCGGCGCCAGCGCTTTGAAAATCGGATCCAGCCGCGTCACGGCATCGGCGTCGCCGCCGATCATCAGGCAATAGCCGCGCTCCAGTCCCCACACACCGCCCGATGTGCCGACATCGACATAGTGCAAGCCCTTCGCTCGCAGGTTTGCCGCGCGCCGGATATCATCTTTCCAATTGGTGTTGCCGCCATCGATGATCGTGTCGCCCGGCGCCAGCAGCGCCGACAACTCCGCGATCGCCGCTTCCGTCGCGGCCCCCGCTGGCAGCATCACCCACACCGCCCGCGGCGCTCCGAGCGCTGCAACGAGACCGGCCAGCGACCCGGCCGCTACGGCACCTTCCTTGGCCAGTGCGGCGCCGGGACCGGGGTCACGGTCAAACACCGCGCACGGATGCCCCGCGCGCATCAGCCGGCGCACGATGTTGCCGCCCATGCGGCCGAGCCCAACCATTCCAAGCTGCATGACCACGGTCCGCCTGTTGCCCCATGCCGCTCGCGTGCCGGAAGCCATCAGAGCTGTCAATTGGCCAAGCGGGCGATACAATTTATCGTTGCACACCGACCAGTGCGGCGGCCCCTATCGCCTCATCGGCCCACCCGCTAAGACACCCCAACCCCAACCCCAAGCGCGAGCCTGTCCCCATGGCCACAGCAATCCAAGTCCACGCCTACGGCGGCCCGGAAGTTCTCAAGTTCGCCGAAATCCAAGTGGGCGACCCCGGGCCTGGCCAAGTCAAACTCAAACAAACCGCCATCGGCGTGAATTATATCGACGTCTACCATCGCACGGGGCTCTATCAGCAACCGTCGATGCCCTTCATTCCCGGCAGCGAAGGCGCCGGCGAAGTGATGGCTGTCGGCGCCGGCGTCACCGACCTCAAGGCAGGGGACAAAGTGGCTTACGCGGGCCCCATCGGCGGTTATGCCTCTGAACGGCTGATCCCGGCCGACCGTTGCGTCAAGATCCCCGACGGCATCTCCGACAAAACCGCCGCCGCCATGATGCTGCAGGGCATGACCGCGCAGTATCTTCTGCGCTCCACCTACAAGGTCAACAAAGACACCACCCTGCTCTGGCACGCAGCAGCCGGCGGCGTCGGCCTCATCGCCATGCAGTGGGCCAAGCACTTGGGCGCAACCGTCATCGGCACTGCCGGCGGGCCTGAAAAATGCGCGCTCGCCAAAGCGGCCGGCGCCACCCACGTCATCGACTACAAGTCCGAGAAATTCGTCGACCGCGTGAAAGAAATCACCGGCGGCCGCATGTGCGACGTCGTCTATGACTCCATCGGCAAGGATACGTTCCCAGCGTCCCTCGACTGCTTGAAGCCGCTCGGCCTGTTCGTCACCTTCGGCAACGCGTCGGGCCCCATTGATGCGTTCAACGCCGGCATTCTTTCGACAAAGGGCTCGCTCTACATGACGCGCCCGACCATGGGCACCTATGTCGCCACCCGGCCGATGCTGAACGCAGTCGCCGGTGAATTGTTCGATGTCGTCAAATCCGGCGCCGTCAAGATCAACGTCACCGGCAGCTACGCGCTGAAAGATGCCGCACAAGCCCACGCCGATCTCGAAGGCCGCAAAACGACAGGTTCAATTATCCTGGTGCCGTGACACAACCCGTAACCTGTGGCGGATGAGCGTAGCGAAATCCGCCAAGTCAGGCGGGATGCCGCGGCAAATTGGGGACAGCCACTAATTCGCGCCGCATTTCGCTCTGGCCCAAGACGGCGCGAATTGGGGACCATCCCCAATTCTCTCCTTACACGCGCAACATCGCCGCCGACCGCAAGGCGCGGCTGAAGCGGTCGAACCGGTACGGCGCCGTATCAACCGCCGGCGGATCCCCCGCAATCAGATCGGCCGCCATTTTTCCCGCACCCGGCCCAATGCCGAAGCCATGGCCTGAGAAGCCCGTGGCCAGAAAGAACCCCGGAATCTGCTCCACCGCGCTGATCACCGGCACGCCGTCCGGCGTCACGTCCATCATCCCGCCCCAGCTGTCGGTGATGCGCGCCGTGCGGAATGCCGGCATCGCGCGCTGCAGGTGCTCAAGCCCGCCGCGCACCACAGCCGCGCTGGGCGCCGGGTTCAACACGCGGACATCCTCAAACGGCGTTGTCTCATCCAGCGACCACCGGCGCTTGCGTACCCACTCCTGGCCAAAGCGCTTGCCGGCGCGCACCCGCAGGTCGCGCCACTCTGACTTCCAAGCCGGCAGAAAATCCAGAAACAGCCGGAAGCTATCCGGCGTCAGTTCCGAAATGCTCGCGCTGCGCTGCGCCACCGTGTAGCCGCCATCAAGCCGCTTGCGATAGGCAAAGTGCGATCCGCCCACTGTCGCATCGGGCACATCTGCCACCGCCCCGATGCGCGACACCGAACCCAGAATGAGCAGCTGCGGCAGGTCGAGCCCGAAGTTGCCGCAGAACAGCCGCGACCACGCACCGCCCGCCAGCAACACCGCATCCGCAGCGATCGGCCCGCGCTCGGTCACCACACCACACACCCGGCCACCCGCCATCTCGATCCCGCGTACCGCACAGTGTGTGATGATATTGGCGCCCGCCCGTTGCGCCATCGCCGCAAACGCTGGCGCCGCCTTCTGCGGCTCCGCACGCGCATCGCTCGGCGTATAGAGGCCACCGTCGATGTTGGGATTGATCCCCGGAACCATCGCCTGCAGGTCGGCCTTGTCCAGCAAACGCGACGTCACCTGATAGTCGCGGCCATGCTCGGCCCACGCCGTGTAGCTGTCGCGCATCCGCGGCGTGTCGAACACATACACGATGCCCGAGCGGCGGTACCCGCTCTCCACGCCAGGCTCGCTGCCCAGCTGCTCCCACAAACGTTGGCTCTCCAGCGCCAGCGGGATCTCCCGCTTGTCGCGCCCCATCACCCGCACCCACCCCCAGTTCCGCCCCGACTGCTCACCGGCAATCTCACCCTTCTCGCACAGCGTCACCTGCAAGCCCTTGCGCGCCAGAAACAACGCCGCCGTCACCCCAATGATCCCACCACCGATGACCACCACATCGGTCTTGGCCGGCAGCTCTTGATCAGCAGTCACAGCGTCAGGCTTGGGAACCATGGGCAGCGGGCTCGCAGAGTGAAGAAATCCGGCAACACGATAGCCGAGTGCCGCGCCCAGCGGAATGACTCAATGGCAGTCGAATCCCTACTCCCCCTTGCACTTCTGCAATGGGGAGCGCACCCGGCGCGCACGCGCCAAACGAACGAGCGGTGACGGGCAGCCGCAGGCTCCGGGCCGTCTTCCAATCAACGCAGCGACACTAGAAGCAGTCGCAAAAGCCACTTCTGCAAATGTGCGCACATTCGTCACTTTTGACCCATCTATGAAATCCTCGCCGCCTGCATCTGCTCTCATGTTGTCATCCTCGGGCTTGTCCCGAGGACCCATTTCTCAGCATGTGACGTCGGTTGAAAGGCGCGCGAAAGCACCACATCACGCTGTTCTCATGCGCCACCGCGTGTTGCACGATGGGTCCTCGGGACAAGCCCGAGGATGACACTGAGTGGGTGCGCCGGATGTCTCGAATGGGCCCATCGCCACGATTGCGCTCGTCCAGCCTTTGCTGACGCAAACGATGGTACAGCAGACATCTTGAGCGAGCGTCTCACCCGTTGCCGCCGCTCACCCCGCTCTTTTTGCCGTGACGGACGGGGAATGAGGATCGCACCGCCACCCCTACCCCAACCGCTCCCGGAACGCCGCATACCCATACCGCCGCACAACCCGATACGTGCCATCCGCCTCCAGCACCGCCATGTCCGGCAGCGGCGTGCCGTTGAAGGTGGTGTTCTTCACGAACGAATATTGCATCATGTCGCCGAACACGAGCCGGTCGCCCACCTTCAGCGGCGCCTTGAAAGAATAGTCGCCGATGATATCGCCGGTCATGCACGTCTTGCCGCCCAGCAGGTAGTCGTGTCCCAGCACACCCGCTGGTGCAGCGCCCAACAACGGCGGCGTGTACGGCACTTCCAGCACGTCCGGCATGTGCGTCGACGCCGACGCATCGAGAATGGCAATCCGCGCGCCGTTGCTGTGAAACCCGATCACGGAGGCCACCAGATAACCGGCATCCACCACCAGCCCCGCGCCCGGCTCCAGCACCACCTCGACATTGAATGTCGCCCGAAACGCCTTGATCGCCGCGATCAGCTTTGCCACGTCATAGCCCGGCTTGTTGATGAAATGCCCACCGCCGAAGTTGACGGTTTTCACGCGTCGCACGTAAGCGCCGAAGGTCTTCGCGACATGCTCGATCAAACCCACCGAGCCGTCGTGCAAGCTCTCGCACAGCGAGTGCGCGTGAAAAATGTCGATCTCACCCCACGGCAGCTGATCGATTTCGGCAGCCGTCGTGCCGAAGCGCGAGTTCGGCGCGCACGGATCGTAGAGCGGCCCGCCCAGCGTCGCGTTCGAATACCCTGGATTGATCCGCGTGCCGATCTTCACGCCCGGCTTCACCCGCGCCGCCGCGCCATAGCGCGCCAGCTGCTCCGGCGAATTAAAATAGATATGATCGGCCAGTGCGGTCAGCCGTTCCACTTCGCCCGGTGCATAGGCCGGCGCATAGACATGCACTTCCTTGCCGAATTCCTCGCGGCCCAGCCGCGCCTCGTATTCGCCGCTGGCCGTCGTGCCATCGAGATGGTCTCGCATCAGCGGAAACGCCGCCGGAAACGCGAACGCCTTCGTCGCCAGCAGAACCTTGCACCCGGCCTCCCGCCGCACACGCTCAGCAACGGCCATGTTGCGCGCCAGTGCCTTTGCATCCAGCACATAAGCCGGCGTCGCGATGTCGGGCGGCAATTTCGGCACAGCCATCGTGGTCATATCAGGCGTCGTCATCGGCAAGGCTTCCTAAGGTCAGCGGCGCGTCTTGCGCTTTGACAAGCGTGATGGTGCGCAGGCGCTAAGTGAACGTGTTTTGAGTATGCACTCGGCTGCTTTTCTCCGTCCACTTGAGGTGGCCCGGCTTCACACATCTGTCCCGCCGCAGCGGAGACGGCTTGACCTCGCAACGCGACCCTCTCTCCACCGCGTTCCCGGCCGGAGCGCGTTTCAGCGCGCAGAGCCGGGACCTTTCCCTGGCGATCATGAAGCGTAGCAATCAAACTCAGAGGGGTAAGGATCCCGGATATTTGACACGCTGAAACGCGCGCCAAATTCCGGGAAGGCGGCGGAGGGTTGGAGATCATGCGGGAAAAGTGAGCTGCCCACGGACTAAGTGATAACCACGTGACACTAGCTCCCCAACAACCGCTTGAAGAACCCCTTTTTCTTTTCAGTTTTCTCGGTGTCGTCGCCATGCTCTTCGGGACCAACAAGCTCGCTGAACGTCTTGAAGAATTCGCCGGCGAGCTTCTTGGCTGTCTGATCAATCAAGCGCCCGCCAAGCTGCGCGATCTTGCCGCCAACATCCGCCTTGACCGTGTAGGTGAGAAATGTGTGGTCAGGCCCGTCATCGGCAAGCACCACCTTGGCCGATCCCTTCGCGAACCCAGCAACGCCGCCCGAGCCCTGGCCGCTGATGACATAGCTCGTCGGCGCATCGATCTCGGTGAGCGTGACGTTCCCGGTAAAGTTCGCCTTGACCGGGCCAACCGCCAGCGTTGCCGCAGCCGTCATTTCCGTGTCCGACGTTTTCGTCAACGCCGTACACCCGGGAATGCACGCACGCAGCACATCCGCATCGTTCAGCGCGGCCCATACCGTCTCCCGCGGCGCGGCAATGCGCTGTTCACCAGACATATCCATGGCGTGGGGTCCTCGCAGAAAGGGGAAAGTGTGGGGCCGTCGATCTTGGCCGCTTTGTCGCACAGTCCGGCGCTGCGGGGAATGGCGGGCGCCGCAGCTTTGCGCGACTACCCAATCTCCACAATCGCCTGCGATGCCGGCCGGGACTTCTGGAACGACGCCCGCTGTTCGAGACGATCAGAATAGCGCGCCAGGCGCGGATGCGTCTCACGCCAGGGATGATCAGCAAGCCGCAGCGCGGTGTAGCCAAGCGCCGACCCGGCCGCGATATCCGCGAGCCCAAACGCCTCACCCACCAGCCATTTCCGGTCCCCAAGCACCCGGTCAAGCTCCGCCATCCCGGCGTCGATCTTGGCACGCTGCCGGGCCACCCAGTCGCGGCTTTGCAGTTCAGGTTTGCGGCGCGCTTCCAGCGCGATCAGCACAACAGCATCCGAAATGCCATCCGCCAGCGCCTCATATTGCTTGGCCTGGACGCGATCAGTCCCCGCCGCTGGGATCATCGCCGTCGTGCCGGCAACTGTGTCCAGGTACTCGAGGATCACGCTGCTGTCATAGACAGTCTGGCCGTCGTCGAGGATCAAGATCGGAATCTTGCCGAGCGGATTGTGCGCCGGCGCAACGGTCCCCGGGTTCCACGGCACCGTCAGCTCTTCGGTGAACGCCAAGCCCTTTTCATGCAACGCAATCCGCGCCTTGCGCGCGTAAGGGCTCGGGCTTGCTATAATCAGCCGCATTGCGCCCTCACCGCATCAGCCGGCGCCGGGAATGTTCCGGTCAAAACCGACGTGCACTTCGAATTCTCCCGCCCGCGCGCCTTCTGGCACCGGGAAGCTCACTTCACGCACCGCCGAAAAATAGCCGATCGGCTTGTCGAGCGCCACCGGCACATCGATCTTCACGGCGTCCTGCGTCACGCGTTCGCGTTTGGCGTCGGTGACAAACACCGTCAGTGGCAGCTGCACGTTGCCGGTCTTGCCGCGCGGCCCGAGCAGCACCTTGCCGGAGAATCCGTACTTGATAAACACGCGGCCGTTTTCGAGGCGGCATTCACGCGCCGTCTTGGTGATCTCGCCACGATGCATCACCGCGAGTTCATCGCCAACGCGGCCGGCTTCGTAAATCGTCACCTGCCCGTCGCGGCTCCAGACCGTGAACTTCGGGCACCCACCGGCGATGTCAGCAGTCACTGCTGCATCCGGTTGATCGGCCTTGGCGGCCGTCAGCAAGCTTTCTGTTGAAACGCCCGCGGCTTCGGTCTTTGCGGCGCCACCACCGAACATGCCTCCGCCGATGCCCGACGTGAGCGACGACATTCCGCAGCCCCCGAGCAGTCCTGCAGCCAGCGCAACAGGAGCGGCAATGGCAAACCGGTTGCGGCGCGCACGCCATTTTGTCGCGCAGCCGTTTGAGTTGTTTGAGATGTCTATGGTCACAAGTCCCGTCCCAACTCTTGCCGGGCTCTGACAAGCCCGGTATGCCGTCTTGAAGCGTGGTAATGACCTGTCATCAACGCGTGCCAGACTTCTTGGGAATCTCGGCAACACTTCGACGAAAGTTCAGTTGGCCTCACATCACGCAAACCCGAATCGGCAATCCCCCGCCTATTCTTAGCATTCGCAGTCCCAGAAGGCCAAGCAGACGTCCCGTATCAGGATCTATCCCGCCCCGGTCGCAAACCGGGCAGCCCCGCAACTGAGACCCACCCGCCATGCCGCCTGTCTCACCAACTTCCGCGTCCCACAGCGCCCCCGCACCGCAATTGCATATTCTGCTGGCCGCCCCCCGCGGTTTCTGCGCCGGCGTCGACCGTGCGATCAAGATCGTCGAACTGGCGCTCGAAAAGTACGGTGCGCCCGTCTACGTCCGTCACGAGATTGTCCATAACAAGCACGTTGTTGACCAACTTAAGGCAAGAGGCGCCATATTTGTGGAAGAGCTGGACGAAATACCTCCTGGTGATCGCCCTGTGATCTTTTCAGCACATGGTGTCCCAAAGTCCGTGCCCGCCGACGCGCGCGCGCGGAACATGATCTACCTCGACGCCACCTGCCCCCTCGTCTCCAAGGTCCATGTCGAAGCCGAACGGCATCATGCCGAAGGCCGCGACATTGTGCTGATCGGCCACGCTGGCCATCCCGAGGTGATCGGCACCATGGGTCAGTTGCCGGACCATGCCGTAACACTTGTCGAAACCGTCGAGGACGTCGCCCGTCTCCTGCCGCGCGATCCCCTGCGGCTCGCTTATGCGACACAGACCACGCTGTCGGTCGACGACACCGCCGAAGTGGTCGCCGCCTTGAAAGCCCGCTTTCCCGAGATTGCCGGCCCCCACAAAGAAGACATCTGCTACGCGACCACCAACCGCCAGGATGCCGTCAAGGCCATCGCTGGCCGCGCCGAGCGCATGCTAGTGGTCGGCGCACCCAATAGCTCCAACTCGCTCCGCCTCGTCGAGGTCGCCAAGCGCGCCGGCTGCGGCGATGCAGCGCTCGTCCAACGCGCCGCCGACATCCCGTGGGCCATGTTCAAAAACGTGCGCACCATCGGCATTACTGCTGGTGCATCCGCACCCGAAGAGTTGGTGCAAGAGGTGATCGAAGCGTTCCGCGCCCGTTTCCAGGTGACGACCGAGGACGTCATTACCCGCGTCGAGCGGATCGCTTTCAACGTGCCGCGCGCCCTGCGCGAGCCGCACAGCCCATCAGAGAGCCCGTAAGACAGACACCATGGCGGTCTATACAGAAGTCTCCAAGGCCGCACTTGCCGCCTTCGTCGAAAGCTACGGCCTCGGGCGCTTGCACGCCTTCGAAGGCATTACCCAGGGCGTCGAAAACACCAACTACCGCGTCGACACTGACCAGGGCCGCTACATACTCACGCTGTACGAAAAGCGCGTGGAAACAGCCGATCTGCCGTTCTTTCTCGGCCTGATGGAGCACTTGGCTGCGCGCGGGCTGAACTGCCCCCTGCCGGTGCGCAACATCCATGGCGTCGTGCTCGGTGAACTGGCCGGCCGGCCAGCAGCACTCGCCACCTGGCTCGAAGGCGCTTGGCCGAAGTCGCAAAATGCGGCTCAATGCGGCGCACTCGGCGCGGCGCTCGCCGAACTTCATCTCGACGGAGCCGGCTTCCCAATCACACGGAAGAACGCCCTCGGCATCAACGGCTGGCGGCCGCTGTTCAATCGCTTCGCGTCACACGCTGACGACATCGCGCCGGGCCTGCGCGACACCATCGCCCGCGAGATCTCCTATCTCGAAGCCGACTGGCCGCGCACCTTGCCGGAAGGCGTCATTCACGCCGACCTGTTCCCCGACAACGCCTTCTTCATCGGCGACAAACTGTCCGGCATCTTCGACTTTTATTTCGCCTGCAACGATGCCTTCGCCTACGATCTGGCAGTCTGCATCAATGCATGGGCTTTCGACGATCGTCACGCATTCTCCGCCGAAATGGCGCGCCAACTGGTCACCAGCTATCATCGCGTCCGCCCGCTTTCAGCCACCGAACAAACGGCCCTTCCCATTCTCGCGCGCGGTGCCGCACTCCGCTTCCTGCTGACCCGCGCCTACGACTGGATCAACACGCCACCGGGTGCCAAAGTCGTTCGCAAAGACCCGCAGGAATATCTGACCAAACTCGCCTTCCACCAATCCGTCACGAGCGCCCGTGCCTACGGGTTGGAGGGTTGATCCATGGCCGATGACGCAGCGCCTCCCTCCGCCCGCCCGAAAGTCATCGTGTTCACCGACGGCGCCTGTTCGGGCAATCCCGGCCCCGGCGGCTGGGGCGCCATCCTCATGTCTGGCCCGCATCGCAAGGAACTCCATGGCGGCGAGGCCCTCACCACCAACAATCGCATGGAGTTGCTCGCTGCCATCTCCGCCCTCGAAGCCCTCAAGCAATCGTCCGACGTCACGCTGACCACCGACAGCAATTACGTCAAAGACGGCATCTCGAAGTGGATCTTCGGCTGGAAGAAAAAGGGCTGGCTGACCGCTGACAAAAAACCGGTCAAGAACGCCGAACTGTGGCAGCGCCTCGACGCCGCCCGCGCCGGCCACAAAGTCGACTGGCAATGGATCAAAGGCCACGCCGGTCACACCGAAAACGAGCGCGCCGACGAGCTCGCCCGCCTCGGCATGGCCCCGTTCAAGAAGCGGTAGGGGCCGTTCCCTTCTCCCCATCGTACTTCTGCGATGGGGAGAAGGTGGGCGAAGCCCGGATGGGCAGGGCTGGTTCGGAGCTTGTGGCTGCCCCTCATCCGCCCTTCGGGCACCTTCTCCCCTGCTGCGAAGAGCATCGGGGGAGAAGAGAAAATGTGCGCGATCCTGCACGTGGCTCAAAACCAGTTGCAGCCCGCCCCCGATTGGTCTAATCGAAATCCATGGTGATCGCAGGAGCGCTCAGCGCCCTTTAAGCCATGATAGGACCTGATCCCTTGTGGATCGCCACGTCCGGTATTCCGCGGTAGCTCAGCGGTAGAGCATCCGACTGTTAATCGGATGGTCGCTGGTTCGATCCCAGCCCGCGGAGCCAAACTTTCTCTTGATCCAGAGTGCGTAGCGAGCGTTATGCTTACCGAAGCGGTAAGCGTTCGCGCTGACGAATTGTCTCGGATCCTGACATGACCACCCCGCTTCCACCCCTCGCCGTGACCATGGGCGAACCCGCCGGCATTGGCGGTGAGATCGTGCGCGCGGCATGGGAACAGCTACGCATCAGCGGACCCGCCTTTTTTGTCATCGACGACCCCGCCCGGCTTGCAAACCTGGCCCAGCGTCTCGGCCAAACCTGGAAACTCCGCGAGATCGCATCACCCGATCAGGCAGCCCGCGTGTTTCGCGATGCGCTCCCCATCCTGCCCGTCGGCAGCCGTGTCGACGCCACACCCGGTCACCTAGATGGGGCACACGCTGGTGCCGTGGTCCGCTCCATCGAAATGGCCGTCAGTTTCGCAAAGAGCGGCACCGCCAGCGGCGTCGTCACCAACCCCATCCAGAAATCAACACTCTATGACGCAGGCTTCGCCTACCCGGGCCACACTGAGTTTCTCGGCGCGCTGGCCGGCGGCGGCCGCACACCCGTCATGATGCTGGCCTGCCCCGAGTTGCGGGTCGTGCCCGTAACCGTCCATCAATCCCTGAAATCAGCCATCGTCGGCCTCACGGCAAACGCCATCATCCAACAGGCCCGCCTCACCGCTACAGCCCTGCAGCGTGACTTCGGCCTTGCGCGACCACGCCTC
Source organism: uncultured Alphaproteobacteria bacterium (assembly GCA_963847145.1). Lineage (GTDB taxonomy): Bacteria > Pseudomonadota > Alphaproteobacteria > Rhizobiales > Hyphomicrobiaceae > JABFRJ01. The sequence continues at coordinate 735,691 of CAWJYN010000003.1, read as the reverse complement.
GCCGTCGCCGGTCTCAATCCCCATGCGGGCGAAGGCGGTGCCATGGGCGACGAGGAAGCGCGCATCATCCAGCCGGCCATCGATACCTTACGTGCGGACGGACTGACCGTCATCGGCCCGCTGCCACCAGACACCATGTTCACGCCCCGCGCGCGGCCGACCTACGACGTAGCTATTTGCATGTATCACGACCAGGCGCTGATCCCGCTCAAGGCGCTCGACGTCGACGGCGGCGTCAATGTGACGCTCGGCCTCGACATTGTGCGCACCTCACCCGATCATGGCACCGCCATCGACATCGCCGGCCGCGGCAGCGCCCATCCCGGCAGCTTGATCGCCGCGATCCGCATGGCGCATGACCTTGCACAGCGGCGTGTGCGGCACTGAAGGACAAAGATCACATGCGCATCATCCGCCTCGGCGTAAATATCGATCACGTGGCCACCGTGCGGAATGCGCGCGGTGTCGCGTATCCTGATCCGGTGCGTGCAGCCGGGATCGCGATTGCTGCGGGGGCAGATGGCATCACTGCGCATCTGCGTGAAGACCGGCGGCACATCCGCGATGCCGACATGCAGGCGCTGAAAGACCGCATCACCAAGCCGCTGAACTTCGAGATGGCAGCGACGGAGGAGATGATGGCGATTGCGTTGCGGATCGAGCCGCACGCAGTCTGTCTGGTGCCAGAAAAGCGCACCGAAGTGACGACGGAAGGCGGCCTCGATCTGATCGGCGGACAAGCGCATCTCAAGCCGTACATTGCGCGACTGCGGGAGGCGGGCATCCGCGTTTCGTTGTTTGTCGATCCAGATGCAGGGCAGCTCGATATGGCGCGGGCGCTGGGGGCGCCGGTCGTCGAATTGCACACCGGAGCTTACGCGGAGCATCTTGGCGATCCGCACGAACTTGCGCGGCTTAAGGCGGCGGCTGCGCATGCCAGTGCACTGGGGTTGGAGTGCCATGCGGGGCACGGGTTGACCACGTCCAACGTTGCGCCAATTGCGGCGTTGCCACAGGTCGTCGAGCTCAATATCGGCCACTTCCTGGTCGGGGAGGCCATCATGATCGGCATGGCGGAGGCGGTGCGCGCGATGAAGGCAGAGATAGCGCGGGCGGTGGCGTGAGATTGGATCAGCGCGCCAATGCCAGGCGAGCCGCCAGAAGCGCATCGATTTTCGCGCGAATGGACTTGCCGACGGATATCTGCGGATCAGACGGGGCCAAGCCCTGTTCTTTTTCCCATTTTGCTATGAGCGCGCGGGCGCGCTCAAAGGCGGTGATAAACGACCGTTCCTCGCGCAGAGCGTGATTGAAATAGGCGTCGCCGAAATAGGTCCACTCGCGTTCGTTGCTGCAACCGAATGAAGTGCGGTCAGCATGGGCTGCGGTGAGGATCAGCGTGTCGTCGTTGCGCATGGCCTCGACGAAGCTGCCGGAATGACAGGCAGACAGCACCAGCACGCGGTTCTTGATACCAGAGGCGTCGAGCGCTTTGGTCAGGCGGGCCGGCGTCAAATCGTTCAAGCGAAAGCCGCGGAAATCGACCGAGATCAGCTGGTTGGAGCCATGCGATGTGACGAACAACACCAGCACGTCGCGCTCTGTACGCATGCGGCGGCCCATTTCTGCGAGCGCGGTTTCCAAGTTGGAAACGCTGGCGAGTGGCAGCGTGTCGACTGTGTCGCGATTGTTGGAAAGGGCGAGCGAACGTCCTGCGGTGCCGAAGCGGGCATCGAACAGCTCTTTGACAGAGGCCATTTCACGTTTGAAGACGTCTTGGCTACCAAACGGCGCAAAGCCAAGGAAATAGAGCTCGGCCTGGTCATCACCGGCCGGCAGCAGAGCACCTGTTGCGGCCGCCATCAGCGTGTGTTGGCGCATCATCGTGGCTTCGCCATCGATGGCGGGGCGCTGATCGGCGGTTGCCGTTTCGACGGCGTCCGCAGGAGGCGAGCGCAAGGCATCGACGGCCATTTGCAGCAGAGAGTAGTCAATTGGAGTGCTGGCGGCGCCGGCAATCATTTGGCGGGACGGTAACAGGAACGCGGCTGGTATCGTCACCAGCACGACCATCAGGGCGGGAATGATGCCACGGCGCTCAGCCAATCCGTAGGTGAGCCGGAAGGTGATCAACGTGCCAAGCACCAGCCCCATCACGAACGCGGCGAACGCGCCGATGAGCAATGTCGCCGGCGCGTCTTCGGGCGTTGCGCCGAAGGTCCACATCCACGTGGCCGCGAGGGGCGTGAACAGTGCCAAGATCAACGAACCGGTGGCCGTCGTGCCGACAAAAAGACGCGCACGATCGACGCCGAAGCGGCGGAGTGGCAGCCAGCACAGCACGGCCAGCACAACGCATAGTCCAGCGCCGGCTGATGAAACGCCAGCCGCATTGAAGTGGCGTGGCGGCGCGGCCAAAACGTATTCCAAGCCAGCCAGCGCGCCGATGTAGAGCAGGCATACGGTCACAGCAACCGGAAGGCCGACACTGAAGGCATCGGTCCGTGGCTTCAGCAGTACAAGCGATCGCAGGCCGTCCAATAGGACGCGGAAAAGTTGCCGAATATGCATGGTCATTCTAGCCGCTCCGAGGGATCGTCGCATTGCAGGATAAGACTGCCAGCTTAAGGCGAAGCAAAGGCACCTGGTTAAGGGGCGGGTTCCTCTATGTATCGCTGGTTGCCCAAGTGCTGGTTGCCCAAGTGCTGGTTGGCCAGGAACGAGGCGGCGGCGCACCGGCGCTTAGTATAGACTGTGGTAGCTACGTCTCGCACGAACGGAACACACCATATGATTTTCGGCGATTTCGCCCTTGAAGATGCACTTGGCATGGTGCTGGCGCATTCGCTCCGGGCCGGTGGCGGCATGCTCAAGAAGGGCCGCGCGTTAACAGCTGCTGATCTCGCGGCTCTGAAGGCGGCGGGACACCAGACTGTTATTGCCGCACGCCTGGACGCCGACGATGTGGCCGAGGACGCTGCAGCGCAACAGATTGCAGCGCTCTTGGCAGGCGCGCAGACGCGGGTTGCTGCGCCTTTCACCGGCCGCGCCAACATTTTTGCGGCGTGTGACGGGTTGGCGTTGATCAATGCGGATCCGCTGTCGCGCCTCAACGCGATCGACGAGCGCATCACATTGGCCACGGTCGGGCGTTACACGCGCGTCGCTGCTGGGCAAATGCTTGCAACCGTGAAAATCATTCCCTTCGCGGTGCCGCTGGAGATCATCGCGCGTGCCAAGCGTGAGATTGCGCAAGGATTGGTCGCTGTCGCGCCGTTCGTCGCGCATCGGGCCGGACTCATTTTGACGGCGTTCGCGGGGACCAAGGCGCAGGTGTTGGATCGGCGACGGGAGGCTGTGGTGCAGCGCCTCGCGCCACTGGGCAGTACCATCGCGACGACCCTGACCGTTGCGCACACGACTGTCGCGGTGCGCGACGCGATCAGGCAGCTTGCCGCAGAGGGCCTGTCGCCGATCCTGATTTTTGCGACGTCAGCGATTGTTGATCGGGCTGACGTTATTCCGGCGGGATTGGTCGCTGCCGGTGGGGAGATCGAGCGGCTCGGCATGCCCGTCGATCCGGGTAATCTGCTGTTGCTGGGGCGGCTTGGCAACACGCCGGTGATCGGCCTGCCGAGCTGCGCGGCATCTCTCAAGTTGAATGGATTTGACTGGGTGCTGGAGCGGATTGCGGCTGGCGTGCCGGTCACGTCGTCCGACCTTGCGCAGATGGGGCTTGGTGGCTTGCTCAAAGAAATCGACAGCCGTCCGCAGCCGCGACTTGGCGGCAGCGCGCCCATGGCCGAGACGATGCGGCAAGCGCCTCGGATCGCGGCGCTCGTATTGGCGGCTGGCCGATCGACGCGGATGGGGCCGGAGAACAAGCTGCTGGCTGAGGTGGGGGGTGTGGCCATCGTGCGCCGGGTGGTGGCGACCGCGCTCGCATCGGCAGCGCGGCCGGTCCTTGTGGTGCTGGGCCATCAGGCGGGCGCGGTCCGCGCGGCCTTGGCAGGGCTTGAGGTCACATTCGTTGAGAATCCGCATTTCGCTGAGGGGCTTTCGGCTTCGCTGAAGGCTGGTGTGGACGCGCTGCCCGCTGATGTGGACGGGGCAATAGTCATGCTGGGCGATATGCCGGAGATCCCGCCGGACCTGCTTGATCGGATGATCGCCGGCTTTGCGCCGAACGAAGGGCGCAGCATCGTCGTGCCGGTGGCGGTCGGCAAACGGGGCAATCCCGTGCTCTGGGCGCGTGCCTATTTTGGTGAGATGGGCGAGGTGTCTGGCGACACGGGGGCCAAGCACCTGCTTGGTCTGCATGCCGATGCGATCGTCGAGATCGCGGCCGATGTTGCGGTGCACACAGACATCGACACCCCCGACGCCTTGGCGGCCCTAAGGCTGCGGCTGGACGTGCCGTGAGCGACGCTGGTGGCCGTCACAGCGATGCGGGTCCCATGTTGGACATGTCTAAAACGCGCAGTGTTGTTCAGCATCGCTCTATAATTCCTCTCGAAACCGCCGCGAAACTGTGGAATTCAGCGTACGCATTTCATAATGCAGCAGCTGCCATGCAAAATTGAGCCGCTGCGGGGCAAGATTGGCATTCGTGTCAACGCGACGTATGCGTCGGTACGGGATGTGTGTTGGGCGTTGGTGTCACTGGAAAATCCCTTTCGAGATCTGCACGACCTGCCGGAGCCGGATCGCCCTGCGCGCACACGGCCGCGCCTCAAATTGGTTGAAACCTTCCGGCAGCTTTCGGCCGCAGGTGGCGCGGTCGCGCGACAGCAAGGGCTATCCTCGGCGCTGACATTCTGGAGCAAAGCCAATCGAGATCCGCGCGCGCTCGCGGTCTGGATCGACTTCATCATCGGGCACAATCTGAAGTTCACCGGCGAGATACCCAATGCCCGCGTTTTGCGGAAGCCGCAGCGGAACTATGGCCTGTTAGGCCGGCCGGTTGCTGAGCGCGTGGACGCACTGATGACCCACTACACATTCGCAGCACGGCGTGTTCCAGCGAGCATCTAGCGGCAGCTGCTTGGTTCGCAGGTTGCCGAGCTCGCCCGCCTTCAAGGCCGCGGCACATCCTTCAGCATTTGTCTCGCCTCATCCCTCGGCTAAGAGCAAAAGCAGGAAGGCGAGTGGACCGTCTTTGTCCGTGAGCGCGATGGGCCAGTGTTGGCGCGCATGGCGGTGTCGATAGCGCCCGGCGCAAATAACTGCCCGGATGTGTTGATTGGTGGATTGCAGGGACTGTCTGCTGGAGCGGATAAGTCGATCATCGTCAAAGCGACGCGGGCGATGTCGGGGTTGCGGCCGAAAGATGCCGCTTTAGTCGGCGTGCAGGCGGTCGCACGCGCCCTTGGCATCGATCGGATTGTGGCTGTCGCCAATCAGACGCATGTGCTGGCTGCGGAATGGGCCTTCAGCAATAGCGTCATCAGTCGCAACTACGACGCGTTCTGGATTGAGCGCGGGGGTGTCGAACTGCCAGGCTTGGGTTTTGTGCTGCCCATCCCGGACTACGCTGAACGCTTGACTGTCAACGCTGCGCCTCGATTGGTCCATCAACATCGCGCGGCCCTGACCCAGCAGATAATAGCGTCTCTGAAGGCAAAGTCCTGATTTCTTGCCAGTCATTATCCAGTCATTATCGGATCATCATCCAGTCATCATCTCGCGACCGCCATCGCACCAGCCTTGCACGCCCACAAACACCAGAGCCCCGCGCCACTGATGGGCTGACGGGGCTCATTCGTGCACTGCACGATTGCTCAGCGCGACCGCCGAGCGTCATTTGCGAGCCAATGCTCGCTCACGTTTCCAGCTTTTCGGTGAAACCCGTCTGCACATCCGAATTGAGAGACGAACCAATGCTCAGCGAACATCCGCAAGAGAGGGGCATCAGCCCGCAACTATCGCCATATTGGCTGAAGCTCGCATCACGTGCCGCGGTGCCTTTGATCCGCGCTCATGATGACTTGGTGTCGTTGCCGCATCGCTTTGTTGTCGGGCGCATCGCCCAACGTCAACAACAGCGGCACCTCTATCGCAGCGCACAGGCGCGGCTGGATCCCATTGACCGTGACGGTCTGAGAGATCCTCAAATGTGATCCGGCGGCGTCATGCTCAACTCCTTCGCACGTATCCGCTCACGCGGCCGTGCGCTGAACATCGTCTTCTCGCGTCGGTGTAAACGGGAAGAAAGCGCCGGGCATCGGCTCTCTCGCTGCGCCTGAAACATCGCGTCTGTTGCGGTTCGGATGCTGTGGCTCAAATCAGAGTTTCTGTTGAGGCAGCTCGATAAGACCACACAGTTGTTGCGTGTTTACAGCGGTTTCTTGCACGTCCATCGACATTTAGAAGGTGCGCCTCAAGGCCGCACTTGTCAACACCGAATGCACTCTTCGCACAGCAGTTATCTCGCGGTTGCGCTAGGGCGGGCCTCGAAACTCAAGCAAACGCTACGCGGATGCGGCGGTTGAGCTTGCCCTTCTTTTCAATTTTGGTGACGGCAACGGCGCCAATCTCGCCGGTGGCCCGCACGTGCGTGCCGCCGCATGGCTGCAGATCAACATGGCCGTCAGCACCGATGACGACAAGACGCACCTTTCCGGACCCCATTGGCGGCTTGACCGCCATCGTGCGAATGAGGCCGGGGTTGGCTTCCATCTCAGCATCCGTAATCCAGCGCTCGGTGATCGGATGATCGGCCGTCACCAATGCCAGCAGCTGCGCCGTCAGCGCGTCTTTATCGACAGAGCTTGCGTCTTCGATGTCGAAATCCAGCCGGCCCTCGTCGGCGCCGATCTGGCCACCAGTGACGGGGAACTTCACCAGACTGCACAGCAGATGCAGCGCGCTGTGCATCCGCATCAGTTTGTGCCGCACCGGCCAATCCAGGGCGAGTGTGACGGTCTCACCCACAGCTGGCCGAGGCGCGCCTTCCGCCGCAACATGCACGATGCGCGACTTATCGGTCGTGTCGTACACGGTCGTGGCAATCGGGCAGCTGCCGCCAGCAAACGTCAGCAAACCCTTGTCGCCCGGTTGGCCACCGGCCGCCGCGTAGAAGTTCGTCTGATCAAGCACGATGCAGCCGCGCTCGTTGACGTCGAGCACCTTGGCTGGCGTTTCCTTGATGTAGGCATCGGTGCGGTAGAGCTGGAGGGTCATGATGGAAACCTTTGATCAATCGATGAGCGGTCAAACTACCCTGGCGCACGCAGCTTGTCGTTGCCCCTCATTAACCAAATTCGAAACTGCCACATGGGCCGGACCGCGCCTTTTGGTTAAGGCAGGCGTTGTTAACCAATGCAGTGAGGAGTTTTCCATGATCGGAACAGGCATGATCCGGCACGGTCTCTGCTGCCTAGCAGCAATCGCGGCCGCACTGTTCGCTCTCCCGCCAAATGCCGAAGCGAGCAGCCTCCTGAAACCGGCCAAGAGCTGGACCTACCAATTGCAAGGCAACGTGGGCGCTATCGCCGGCACCGATGCCGACGTCGCCGTCATTGATGAAACCGTTGGCGCTGCGATGGTCGAAAAGTTGAAGCGCAAACCAGGCGGTGGCCGTCGCATTGTCATCGGCTATCTCGCCATCGGTGAAGCCGAAAAGTGGCGCGGCTACTGGAAGGGCTGCTGCGCCAGCGGCTCACCGGGCTGGCTTACCACGCGCACCCAAGGCTGGGCCGGCAACTACGCCGTCCGCTTCTGGGACCCGGGTTGGAAAGCGATCGTCATGCAGCGTCTCAATAGCTTGATCGCTGCTGGCTTCGATGGTGTCTATCTCGACCGCGCTGATACGTGGGAAACCATGAAAGGCCAGAATGCCAATTCGCGTGGCGAGATGATCAAGCTGATCAAGGAAGTCGCTGCGGCCGCGCGTGCCAAAAAAGGTGACTTCGCCATCATGGTGCAGAACGCTGAGGAACTGCTCACCGACAGCAGCTACGTCGCCACCATCGACGCCATCGCCAAGGAAGACCTGTTCCACGGCATCAATCACGACGGCCGGCGCAACAGCAGCGGCGACATCAGCTATTCGGTGCGCGATCTGAAGCGCGCGCAAGCCGCTGGCAAAACAATTTTTGTGATCGAGTATCTGAGTGGCGGTAGCGCCGACAGCGTCCGCTCGGAAATCCGCAAGCAAGGCTTCGTACCCTTCTTTGGGCCACGGAATTTGGCGGGGCAGTAGGCAGGTACTGTCCCGGACGGAAGATCGTGGAGCAGCGCCAAAGTTCGTCAGCTGACAACACGTGCGCTATAACAATTGCATATAGTCAGCTGTGGAGCGCCGTTTATGTCCCATGCCACCTCCATTCGCTTTGGGCCCGTCCATTTCGGCACCATCGGCTTCGGCATCATGGGCGAGCGTTTGCTACGCGCGGCGCTCGCGCACGATCCAGCAACGCTGACACTCGCTGGCGCATGGGACCCTGCGGCCGATGCGATGGCGCGATTGGCTGGCGAGTTGCCGCAGGTCAGGCGTTTTGCAAGCCTCGAAGAGCTCCTTGCGGCTTGCGATTGCGTGCACATTGCGTCGCCGCCGTTGGTGCATCTGGCGCAGTTGGAGGCGGCCGTTGATGCAGGAGCCGCTGTGCTCTGTGAAAAGCCGCTGGCCGTCGATGTGGCAGCCGCACGGGCCACAGTGGCGCGCGTGAACGCTCAAGGCGGCCGTGCCGCGGTCAACTTCCCGTTTCCGTCGTCGTTTGGTGTCGACCAGTTGGATGCGTGGCGCAAATCGGGTGGGGTTGGTACACCGGCGCGTGTTGAGATCGACGTGGCCTTCGCCACCTGGCCGCGGCCCTGGCAGATGGCGGCCGCCAGCTGGCTCTCTAAACGCGCTGACGGTGGCTTTACGCGCGAAGTCGTTTCGCACTTTCTGTTCCTAACCTTGCGGCAACTCGGGCCGGTCACGCTCAAGAGCGCGTTGGTCACCTATCCGTCCGGCGATGGCTGTGAAACGGCTATCACAGCGGAGTTGGCTGCAGGTGATATCCCCATCACCCTGCGCGGCACCATCGGCACCACCGATAAGCCCGATCACAACACCTGGACATTGCACGGCTCCACTGGCGCCATCCGCTTGCGCGATTGGGCCATCGCCGAGCGGCTCGGTGCAGACGGCGTCTGGACGGCGGCGGCAGAACCGCGCTCCAACGAGGAAATGCGCCCCCTCGTCCTTATGCGCCAGCTCGACAAGTTGATCGCTCTCACCCGCGGCGAACCTCACACCCTCGCCACGCTCGATGAGGCGCTGTCGGTGCAGATGTTGGTCGAGGCAATGTTGTCGAGTGGGTGATCGCCATGCGCATGGGCGACCTGCGCCACGCCCGGAGTCGACCGCCAGCGTGGTTAATTTGTCCGCCAACAGAGTTAATCGCATCAGGCGCGTTTTCAAGCGATTTTGTGAGCTTTCACCCTTTTGCGCACCCCACCCTTCAGCGATTTGGTAAACGCTCTCTAGGCGCCCTCTACGGGCGTCTGAGCGCATGTCTGCACTGTCGAGTCTCGTACAGGTTTTGCAGGTCCCCGCATGCGGCAGGCTCAAACACCGTTTATGCGCGCAACCACCCCGGCAGCCGGTCCAGCCCAATTAACTCGTCGAACGTCGTGCGTGGTCGCACCACCGCAAACTCATGACCCTTGACCAGCACCTCCGGCACCAGCAGCCGTGTGTTGTACGTCGACGACATGGTGGCGCCGTAAGCCCCCGCCGTCATGAACGCCATCAAGTCGCCAAGACCCGTCTCCGGCAGCGTGCGCGCCGTCGTGAACGTATCGCCACTTTCGCAGATCGGCCCGGCCACGTCATAGACATGCCGCGGCGTCGCCTTGCCCGCCTGCCGCACCGGCCAGATTTCGTGATACGCCTCATACATGGCAGGCCGGATCAAATCGTTCATCGCCGCATCGACGACCAAAAACGTCGTGTGCGGCCGCGGATTGGTGTGCAGCACCTTCGTCACTAGAATGCCGGCATTGCCGGCGATCAACCGCCCCGGCTCGAACCCGCGTTCCACTTCTAACCCGCCAAGCACCCGTTCGATCATGGCAGCATACGCTTCGATCAGCTCCGGCCCATGATCAAACGTCTCGGGGATCGCATACGGAATACCAAGCCCGCCACCGAGATCGAGCCGCTCCACCCCTAAGCCCTCGCCGCGCAGCCGCAACGTCAAATCCCGCATCCGCTTGAACGCCGCTTCGAGATCATCCAGCTCCAGAATCTGACTGCCGATGTGCGTCGCCAAGCCAAGCATCTTCACGCCCGGCATATTCGCCGCCCGCGCATAAATCCGCCCCGCCTCAGAGAAACTCACACCGAACTTGTTGGCCGACGAGCCGGTGGTGATCTTGGCATGCCCGCCGGCGCCCACATCCGGGTTCACGCGCACCACCGCATTCTGCCGCTTGCCGCGGTCATGCGCCACCGCCGACAGCAGCTCCAGCTCGCTCTCGGTCTCGATGTTGACCTGATAAATCCCCGCATCAACCGCAAACGCAAGTTCCTGCGCACTTTTGCCGACGCCTGAAAAAACGATACGGTCGGCCGGAATACCCGCCGCCAGTGCGCGCCGGATTTCGCCCTCCGACACCGTATCGGCGCCCGCCCCCAGCTCGCCCAGCGTCTTGACCACCGCCTGATTGCTGTTGGCCTTCATCGCGTAGAACACGCGGTTGTGCGGCGCGCCGATCGCCCGCGCAAAAAGCTCATAGTGCCGCGTCAGGGTAGCCGTCGAATAGATATAGACCGGTGTGCCCACGGCCTCGGCGATCGCCGCGACACTGACCTCCTCGGCATGCAGTTGGCCTTGACGATAGTGGAAGTGATGCATAGGGCTGGCGCTCGCGCTCGGTGATGCGGCATTGTATAGGTTGGCCCCGTATAAGGATGGGCGCGAGCCTCGGCAAGCGCGCGGCGCTTGCGCCACGCCCTTCGGCTCACGCACCACGGTGCAAGCCGCCCAGTTCTTCAAACTTCCGCACGCCATTGCCTGAGTAGGCGGTCGCGCCCCTTCTCAGAAAGCCAGTTTCATGCTGCCACCGCTGCCAGACCATCCCGACCTCGGCAAACTGCCCCTCGTCCGCATGTCGTTCGATATTGCCGGCACTCCGTGGGATGTCGACGTCGTGCGCGACGAAAAAGCCCAGATGGGCATCACCGCCGACCGCGATCTCTATCCCTTCGGCCTGATGATCTGGGAAGCCGCCGTTGTGCTCTCCCGCGTCATGGCTGAGCGTGGCGCAGCCCTTACCGGTCTGCCGATCCTGGAGCTTGGCTGCGGCATCGGTTTGCCGGGGCTCGTCGCGCAGCAGCATGGCGCCAAAGTCGTACAGACCGATCACAACTCGCTGGCGCTGGCCCTGTGCCGCTACAATGCAGCGCTCAACAAGGTCTCCGGCATCGAGCAATTCGTCGGCGATTGGCACGACTGGCAACACGCGCAGCGCTACCCACTCATCATCGGCGCCGACATCATCTACGACACCGCCGACTACGCCCTGCTCGAAAAGGTCTTCCGCGCCAACCTCGCGCCGGGCGGCGAAGTGATCCTCACCGATCCCAGCCGCCAGCAGACCATTGCGCTGTTCACGGTCATGGAAGACGCTGGCTGGACGATCACCATCAACGAACGGCCGATCCCGGCCCTGCTCGAAGCCGAGCGCGCCGAAGGCTTAGTCACCGTCCAGATCGTCAGTGCGCGGCTCGATTAAGCACCCCTAGGTTGCTTCCGCATTCGATAATTTCGCAACATCGCCGCACAACACGATGATTATTATGTCAAAATCGCACACCCATTAACGTCCTGGCAAACCTTGGCTGCCATCCTCAACGCTGGAGGCCGTTGTTGCGGCACACTCAGGTATGTTGTTGGGGATCCTTGATGTCAGCGTCAAAGCCAAGTCTAGTGCGGCGGTGCGTCCGTGCGGCACTGCAAGCCGTCGGGTTCGCATCAGCACATGCCGTTACCGTGCCTGCAGCACCCGCTGCACCGTCCTCGTTTGCCGATCTGGCCTATGCCGCGGCGATGCCTGTCACCGCCGAGTTCACGTCGGTCCACGCGCTCGCCTTGGCGCTCACGCCAGCGCTGGCTGCCGAAATCGGCGCGCCGTCCCCTGTCGTTGCCAGCGCCGCGCAGACCGTCCGGCCCTTGGCCGCCCAGCTCGCGGTCACCGCCGCCTTCAATGTACCGGCGGGCCGCAAGCGCGGCGCCTGTACAGCACTCACGCGCAAAGGCCGCGTCACCGGCGGTCCTCAGCGCGCCCAGCAGACCCTCAAAGCCAAACCGGTCACCAAAGTCGCCGCCAAAAAGAAAGCGCCTAAGCGCCGCCATGTTTGGCTCAGCGCCCAGTCGCGCGTCATTCGGCCAGTCACCTCCAACGTCGTCACACTGGCCCGCATCCCCCGGATTTCCGCCCGCACCCAGCCCAACAAAGCGCCAGTACGGCTGGTGCGCCTCGCCGCGTAGACCGCAGCCAAAGTTCAATCGCATCCAGCCGCCCGCGCTCTCAGCTGCGGGCGGCTTTTCTGTCCAGGACGGCGCCCAGCCACAGCGCCAGCCCCAGCAGCAACCCGCCTGCCACGACCAGCGGCGCCTGCAACCCGAGCGCCTCGAAACCCGCGTGATAGACCAGCGGTCCGACCGCCTGGCCGAGAAAGAACGAGAACGCAAACATCGCCACCGATGACGCGCGTGCGTCCGGCGCCAGCTCAGTCGCCAGCAGCTGCATTGAATTGTGGATCATGAAGAACCCAAAGCCGAGCGCCGCAAAACACGCTGCTTCCTGCTGCCACGACTGGCAGTTCGCGAGCGCCAGCAGGCCCAAAAACGCAATCAGTCCACCCCCTCGGATCAATCCGGCGCGGCCCAGCCACCGCAACAGCGGCCCAACCAGCGCCGTAAACGCAATGCCGCCGATGCTCATCGCAGCGAGCACGAGGCCCGCCTCTTCCATCCCGCCCAACTGGCGCACTTCCAGCCGGTAGGCCACAAACGGCAGTAGCCCGAACAGCGTCATCCCCTCGAGCAGCGCGCCCGGCAGCACATAACGCGCCATCGGGCTGCTCAGAACCGCCCGGTACTGGGCTTTCATCGACGCCGGTCCCAGCGGCGAAGGCGCCGTAGTTGGTGCCGCCGGCAGTCCCCGGATCAGCAAGACAAACGACACGCCCGCCACCACCGCCGCCATGGCAAAAACCAACCGCCAATCGAACCGCGCAGCGATCAGCCCCGACAAACTCGCACTCAGCAGGATCGCAACCTGCGACGCCATCACCATCCGCGCCAGCGCCACCTGCCGCTCAGCAACCGGAAACCGGTCGCCAATGATCGCGAACGCGATCGGGATCATGCCGCCACCGCCGACGCCTGCAAGGCAGCGCGCGGCGAACAACAGAACATAAGTCGGCGCAAAAACCGCCGCGATCAGCGCTAAGGTCAGAATGGCCGTGCAGATCTTGATGATCCGCTCTTTGCCGAACCGGTCGCCAAGGCCGCCAAGAACCGGCTGCGACAGCGCGTACGGAAAGGTATAGGCCGGCGCCAGCATCGCCGCCGCGCCAATTGCAACGCCTAGATCACGCGCGATGGAGGGCACCAGCGGATCAAGAATTCGGATCGAGAACGCCGACACGAACGCCGCCGTACAAAGCACAAGGAGAAGCGGCATCGGTCTGGCGATCCTGGATTTGATACGACTATTGGATCAACCGCCGGCAGTCACAAGCGCGGACTTCGCCGGCCCCTCACGCAAAAAGGCGCCCCTGGGGGCGCCTTCCTGCGGTCAACGAACCGGTTGTAAGCTGAACACTTACCACTGGCCGGCCTGATTGCCGAACTTGCGGCTGATCTGCCGTTCGAGATCGTCGGTCAAATGCCCGCCGTGCGCTTCAAGGAATTTGCCGACTTCACTGTCCACGCGGCGCTGGCGCGAGAGTGTCAGGCGGTCCCAAAAACCCGCAAACAGGCCGGAAAGGCCGGTTGCCTGATCTGTGCGGGGGGCAACGCCAGTGGTGCTGTCGAACTCAGCGGCGTCGTTTGCGAACTTGTTGGCCATGAGATGGCTCCTTCATCGTGCTCAAGATCAAACCCAGAACTCTGGGTATTGTCGTTGTGGCCGGCATTCGCCGTGCTCACGATGGAACATAGTGTTCTTCGCACATGCGAACAAGAGATCACGCGGCGCAGCAGCTATGCGTTGTTCGCGGTGAACCGCATGCAATACAATGAATAAATTGATATTTATAGGCTGTTAAGCTAATCAAGAGCGTCTGTTCAGATCCCATTCAGCCACTGAAACGGACGCCCTAGGGACGGCAATATTGCAGTGCACTTTTGCTTTGGGCGACGCCAAAGTGGCAAAAGAAAACCCCGCAAGCCAGAGCCCGCGGGGTCGAATAAAAGTCGCCAGACGAAGAAATCAGGCCGCAGCCTTCTCGGCCACGTGCTTCTTCAGTTCGCGCTTCAGCGTCAGGCACTTCTGTGACAGATCCTCGTCGTGCGCCTTCATCAGGAACGCATCAAGCCCGCCACGGTGCTCCACCGTCTTCAGACCGTTTGCACACACGCGAACCCGGATTTTCTTGCCAAGCGCTTCGCTCATCAGCGTCACGTTGACGAGGTTCGGCCGAAAAGTGCGGCGGGTGGCATTTTCCGCGTGACTGCGGATGTTGCCGGACATCGGGCCTTTGCCCGTCAATTCACAACGGCGCGTCATGCTACTGTCTCCATCGGTCCGCCGCGAATACAATTCACGGCGGGAGCTGTCTAAGACCCTCACACATCCATCGTTTTCGGCCGGTTCAGCCGCAACTCACTCCCGCAGCAAACGGGAACGGTAAGACCATGGAGGGTAGGAAAAGCAAAGCCAGCCGGGAAGCCCCGGCGGCAGTGACGGTGATCTACTGGACCACAGCACCCTGGTCAATCTGCTTTTGACGCCGCAGCAGCAAGTCAGCGGCCACCGAAGCCGCAATGACCGCCGGCGCCTTGCCCACAAGCCCCGGCAAGCCGATCGGGCAATGGATCCGCTCGACCGCCGTCTCGGCCATCCCCGCCCGCATCAGTCTGTGCCTGAACCGCGCCCGCTTCGTTGCCGACCCGATCAACCCCAGGTAGCCGAACCAGTCAGTCTCCAGAATGGCCGCCACGATGGCCTCGTCCAGCGCATGCGAATGCGTCATCACCAAATGGAAGGCCTGCTGCGGCGCCTCGCGCGCAACGCCACGCACATCACTGCCTTCGTCGTCCCGGCGGAAGCCAGGACCCATGGTAAGCCGCTTCAGACGCGCCGGCTCGCCCTCCCGCCCGCCATCATACCATGTGATGGCGAATGGCAGCGCATCCAGAGCCCGCACAACCGCACGGCCGACATGCCCACCACCGTAGACAAACAGTGGAACGCGTTGGTCGGCAACCGGCTCTGCCCACCAGCCCTCCTCGATGCGAGCATGCAGTCCTGCTTCGGTCTGGGCCTCAAATCGGATCGGCACACCGGACAGCAGCGGGCGCCCTGCGGCTTCGTTCGCTGGTGTCGCCGCCAGCGTCGCCGCCTCCATTGCCCCAAACACTTCCAGCAGAATAACGACCGCCCCGCCGCAGCATTGATTGAGCTCTGGCCCCAGATGAAACCGCTCCACCGTGCGCAGCCACGGCGTAATATCGCTCGCATCCAGCATCGACCGGGCCCGCTCAATACAGGCGTGCTCCAGCGCGCCGCCGCCTATCGTGCCCTCAATCCCCTCGCCCGTGATCAGCATCCACGCGCCCACCTCACGCGGGGTCGAGCCCTTGGCCTCGATCACAACTGCGCGCACCACCGGGCTGACTGCCGCCGCCCGCACCACAGCCTCGATCCAGCGCGTGCTCATCCGCCTGCCTCGGCGCGCACCCGCATCACTGCCATCAGCACCCGCTCTGGCGTCGCCGGCGCATCGAGCTTTGGCAGCACTTTGTAGTGACCCACACTCGCCACCGCATCCGCCAGCGCCGCCAGCACCGAAATACCCAGCATCAATGGCGGCTCGCCGACAGCCTTCGATTTAAAGATCGTCTCTTCCGTATTCTCGCCGCGCGCGAACAGCGACAGCTTCAAGACCCGCGGCCGGTCAGAGCACGCCGGAATTTTGTACGTCGATGGCGCATGCGTCAGCAGCCGTCCCGTCTCGTCCCACACCAGCTCCTCCGTCGTCAGCCATCCCGCACCCTGCACAAACCCACCCTCGATCTGCCCCCGGTCAATCGCCGGGTTCAGCGAGCGTCCCACGTCGTGCAAGATATCCGTCCGCAAAATGCGGCTCTCCCCCGTCAGCGTGTCAATCGCCACCTCCGACACCGCCGCGCCGTATGAAAAATAGAAAAACGGCCGCCCACGGCCTTTCTCACGATCCCACTCAACCTTGGGCGTCGCATAGAACCCCGTCGATGACAGCGGCACACGCGCCATGTACGCATCCCGCACCACATCATCGAAAGAGAAGGCGTGCGCCCCAGCCAGCATCTGCCCCGGCAAGCATGTCACCGTCCGTTCCGCCACGCCCTCACGCTGAGCAAGAAACGCCACCAGCCGCGCTTTGATCGTCTCCGCCGCGTTGCGCGCCGCCATACCGTTAAGATCAGTCCCCGCCGATGCTGCCGTCGCCGATGTATTCGGCACCTTGCCCGTATGCGTCGCCGTGATTTTCACACGCCCCACATCGACCTGGAAAGTCTCTGCGACGACCTGCGCAATCTTGGTATTGAGCCCCTGCCCCATCTCCGTGCCGCCGTGGTTGAGATGGATCGATCCGTCAGCATAGACATGCACCAGCGCGCCGGCTTGATTGAGAAACGTCTTCGTAAATGAAATCCCGAACCGCACCGGCGTCAGCGCGATGCCGCGCTTGAGGATTGCGCTCGACGCATTCCACGCGCGTATCGAAGCCCGGCGCTGGTCATAGTCCGACGAGCCAGCAAGCTCATCCACAATGTCCTGAATGACGCAATCTTCAACCGCCATGTGGAACGGCGTCATCGCACGCTTGGCGTCCCAGCGATCTTTGTGCGGGTAGAAATTACGCCGCCGCACCACCAGTGGATCAAGTCCCAGCGTCAGCGCCACCTCGTCAATGATGCGCTCCATGCCCACCATGCCTTGTGGGCCGCCAAAGCCGCGAAATGCCGTATTCGATTGCGTATGCGTTTTCAGCCGCAGTGACGTAATCCGCGCTGTCGGCAGAGAGTAGCAGTTGTCCGCGTGAAACATCGCCCGGTCTGCGATCGGCTGCGACAGATCAAAGCTCATCCCGCAGCGCACCGCCTGCGTCACATCCATCGCCAGCAAGCGGCCTGTCTCATCGAAGCCCACGGCATAGTCGATACGCACGTCATGCCGCTTGCCGGTCAGCATAAAATCATCGTCGCGGTCATAAACGCACTTCACGGGTCGCCTCGTAACACGCGCCGCCAGCGCTGCCACCGCCGCCGGCAAGTTACCCTGGCTCTCCTTGCCCCCAAAGCCACCACCCATGCGCCGCACTTCAACCGTCACGCAATGCCGCGCCACACCCAGCACATGCGCTACCGTGTGCTGGATCTCACTGGGATGCTGCGAGGAGCAATGCACGGTGACATCGTCGTCCTCGCCGGGGACCGCCAGCGCCGCCTGCCCTTCGAGATAGAAATGCTCCTGTCCGCCGACGTCGATCCGCCCGCGCAGCGTGCGCGGCGACGCCGCCAGCGCAGCCACCACATCGCCACGGCTCATCACATAAGGCGGTTCCAGATACGATCGCGCCGCCAACGCCTGGCTGATAGTAACGACCGCTGGCAAATCTTCGTATGCAACCTTCGCCAACGTCGCCGCCGCGCGCCCCTGCTGCACCGTCTCAGCCACCACCGCAAACAGCGATTGCCCCACATACTGCACAAGCCCATCCGCAAACAACGGATCATCATGCGTCGGCGTTGGCGCGATATCGTTGGCGCCTGGAATGTCGGCGGCTGTCAACACGGCCACCACCCCCGTCGCCGCGCGCACACCACTCACGTCCAATGACGTCACGCGCGCATGCGCCCGCGTACTCATCGCCAGATAGATTTCAAGCGTTCCCGGCGGTGTCTCAATGTCATCGACATAGATCGCCTGCCCCGTCACGTGCTTCGTCGCGCTGTCATGCGGCAGAGACGCCGCAATGCCGCCGTCGATCAGTGCGCGTGGTGTGTCCCGGCGCATCATCAAACGCCCTCAATCGCCAGCACCGCAACGCCAGCCATCTGAGTGAGCGTCTCCGGCAGTGCGCGCTCGATAAACGCACGCACCAAAAGGTTCTGCGCCACCTGCAACCGGTACGTGGCTGATGCGCGCACATCGCTGATCGGTGCAAAATCTTTGGCAAACGCCGGCAGCGCCGCATCAATCGTCGCTCGCGTCCAGGGCTTGCCGGCGAGTGCAAACTCCACAGCCTTGGCCCGCTTCGGCACCGCCGCCATCCCACCGAACGCGATCCGTGCAGCAGCAATCTTACCGTCTTCAACGCGCAGGTTGAACGCACCGCAAACCGCCGAGATATCGTCGTCGAACCGCTTGGAAACTTTGTAGATCAACAAATCTCGCAATGCGTCTCGGTCACTCGGCACGTCAATGCGCGCAACAAATTCCCCCGGGCGCCGGTCTTGCTTGCCATAAGTCACAAAAAACTCGTCCAGCGGCAAGCTGCGGCGTTCGCCCCCGCGCCGCAAAGACAGCGTCGCACCAAGCGCGATCAATGCCGGCGCCAGATCGCCAATCGGTGAGCCATTCGCTATGTTGCCGCCCACGGTACCAGCGTTTCGCACCTGCTGGCCCGCAAAGCGCCGCCAGAGCTCTGCGAGTGCCGGAGCACAAACAGCAAAGCTTTCGGCGGCAGATGTGTGCGTCACGCCAGCGCCCAGACGCAGCATGCTTTGCGCAGCAGTAATTAGTGCAATCCCTTGAACCCGCCCCACGTAAATCGTCATGGGCAGCGGGCGCGCCTGCTTCGTGACCCAAAGTCCGACGTCTGTTGCGCCGGCAATCAGCGTCGCGTCGGGATGCGCCAAGTATAAGCTTGCTAGCTCATCTTCGCTGACCGGCAATAGCATGCGCCTGCCATCGCCGGAGATCTCGATGGCTTCGTCGTGTTGGATTGATCGCAGCAGTTTGCGCTCCCGCATCAGCAGCTCCGCGTCTCGCGCCGGCCGCGGTAGTTCAAACATCCGTTCAGCCGCCGCAACGATCGGGCCATATCCAGTGCAGCGGCACAAATTCCCCGCCAGCGCGTCGTCAATCTGGTGAGCGGGCGGTGCGGCCACGCAATTCCGATACAGCGCCAGCAACGACATCACAAAACCAGGCGTACAAAACCCACACTGCGAGCCGTGGCAGTCAACCAGCGCCCGCTGCACCGGATGCAATGTGCCATCCGAACCGGCAACCGCTTCAACGGTCGTCACGGACGTCCCCTCCAGCATCGGCAAAAACGTGATGCATGCGTTGATCGCCTCATAGCGAATCCGTTCGCCCGACAACGTCCCCACAACCACCGTGCACGCGCCGCAGTCGCCTTCCGCGCAGCCTTCCTTGGTGCCAGTCAGCCGGCGCGATCGGCGCAACCATTGCAGCACGGTCGTCGTCGGTGAGACGCCGCTAACGCGCTGCACTGCGCCGTTGAGCACAAATGTCAGATGATCGCGCATTGTCCGAGGCCCGTCCCAGGTTCACCCTTAGGACCGCCGTGGCGCGGGACGCATGATGCGAAATGCCCGCCGCTCGGTGATATCCGGTGCCCCGCGCGAGGCGCGCGAAGCAGATAGCTACCAATCTGCAATCACGTCGGAATTTGTCAAGTCGCGCGCGCCATCGGCTCCGCTTGCCCCAGGCCTGCGCGCCATTGCAGCACCTGCCGCACAATCACCGGCACCGCCAGCAACAAGCCAATGAGTGTCGCCGTCCGGCTCGGGCTGATCACCATGACTGAGGCAACACACAGCAGC
The DNA here is from genome assembly GCA_963847145.1 of uncultured Alphaproteobacteria bacterium. Lineage (GTDB taxonomy): Bacteria > Pseudomonadota > Alphaproteobacteria > Rhizobiales > Hyphomicrobiaceae > JABFRJ01. Next base: position 715,688 of record CAWJYN010000003.1, on the reverse strand, counting down.
GCCCGCTCCCAAGCTTTCATAAACGCGAGCCCGTAGCCGGTCAGCGCCGCCGCCAGCATCACAATACCCACGAGACACCCTGTCGTCGTCTCGATGAAGGCCGCCCACGTAAAGCCCTTGGTCACCAACAGCATGGCCGGCGAATAGACGAACACGAACGGCACCAGAACCTTCGCCATGGCTAGCCGGAACGCCGTGTTGCCCGTCTTGAACGGGTCAGCCCCCGCCATACTGGCCCCCGCATAGGCAGCCAGCGCCACCGGCGGCGTGATGTCGGCCAGCACGCCGTAGTAAAAGACGAAGAAGTGCGTCACCAGCGGCTCCACATTGAGCTTGGCCAGCGCCGGTGCCGCAATCGTCACCATGATGATGTACGTCGGTGTCGTCGGCACGCCGCAGCCCAGCAACAGACAAACGATCGCCGTCAAAACGAGCGTAAAAAACAGCGTCATACCCGGCGCGCTGAACAGCCACGCCGGCAGAAATGCCGATAACCCGCCCGCCATGCTCGCGGCCGTACTCGTGATAATGTCTGACAGTTTGAAGCCGATGCCGGTCAAGGTCACGATACCAACAATCACGCCAACGGTCGCTGCCGCCGCGCCAACGCTGATGGCATACTTCGCGCCCAGCACAAACGCATCCGCCAGATCGATCGCCCGCGCACGGCCCGCAAGGTCTTTCAACGTGCCCCAGCCAGCCGCCAGTGCACACGCCCCCATCAGCGGCACAAACCCAGACCACTCTGTCAACGTGCCAGTACCGATGGCCAGCGCCAGCCCGACCAGCAGTCCCACCGAGACAAATGGGTTGCGATCCGTCAGCCCCACAACAAGGCACGCCGTAATGCCCCAGAACGCCGCGAGATAGGGCGTGAAATCCGAGAACAGCACCATCAGCAGCACAATCAACGGCGCCGCCGCCGGCCAGTCGCGACGCAGCACGCCGCGCCAATCCGGCAGTTCCGCCACCGGAATGCCCTGCATGCCGAGCTTTTTCGCCTCGAAATGCACCTGGCAGAACACGCCGAAGAAATGCATGAACGCCGGCACGATCGCTGCCAGAATGATCGTCTGATAAGGCAACCCCAGATACTCGACCATGAGAAAGGCAGCCGCCCCCATGATCGGCGGCGTGATCTGCCCACCTGTCGCCGCCGTCGCCTCGACCGCAGCCGCAAAGTGCCGCGGATAGCCGATGCGGATCATCATCGGGATGGTCAGCGAGCCGACCGTGACGGTGTTCGCAATCGACGATCCCGAGATCATGCCAAACAGGCCCGACGCGAAGATCGACACCTTCGCTGGCCCACCTGAGTAGCGTCCAGCCAGCGCCGTCGCCAGATCGATAAACAGCCGCCCCAGCCCAATCCGCGTGGCGAGTACACCAAACAGCACGTAGTGAAAAACATACGTCGCCACCACACCAAGCGCGATGCCGTAGATGCCTTGGCTGGTCAGATACAGATGATTGACGATGCTTTTCCAGGTGTTCCCCGGATGCGCGAGAATGCCCGGCAGGCTCGGTCCTGCGAGCGCATATAGCATCAGCACGATAGCGATGATGGGCAACGCGCCGCCCACCGCCCGCCGTGTCGCCTCCAGCATCAGCACGATCATGATCGTGCCCATGACCCAGTCCAGCGGATCAGGATTGCCGACACGGAACATCAGGTCATGAAACACCCACGGCACGTAAAGCGCCGAGATGGTTGCGGCGATCGCAAACAGCCAATCCAGCAACGGCACACCAAGCGGCGCCAGGAAGCTGGCGGCCGGCGCCGCATGCTCTTTCGTTTTCCGGAACGGAAACACCAGAAAGATCAAACCCAGCACGAACGCCAGATGGATGCCGCGATGCGTCGTCTCTGGCAGCAGCCCGAAACCAGCCGTGTAGTAATGAAAACACGAGAGAACAAAGAGCAGCCCCGCGATGATCCAGCCCGCATGCAGCCCAAGCACCCGGAACTGCATTTCCGGATCAAGCTCCGCTTCGAGCTGGGCCAGTTCCGCTGCAGATTTTCCAGTGTCGGTCGTGGTCATGGTGGTTCCGGCGGGTCATGAAAAATTGGCACTGCAGGCACAAATCAGAACGAGCCGCACCTTGCGGCACGGCTCGTTGGTAAAGCAAGCAACTTGCAGCTGGCTCTTACTTGATCAACCCAGCCTCCTTGTAGAACTTTTCTGCACCCGGATGCAGCGGAATGCCGAGGCCAGAAAGCGCCGTGGCCTTCGTGATCGACTTGCCCTTGGCATGGCCGCCGTCCAGCACGCCGCGGGTCTTGTCACTCCACAGCCCTTTGGTCACCTGGTAGACCAGCTCCGCGTCCATCTTCGCCGTCGTCACCCACTGCGCGCCGACCGACAACGTCTTCACGCCAGCCACGCCCTTGTAGGTCTCCGTCGGGATTTCATCGGCCGCGAAGAACTTGAATTGCTCGCGCAGCTTGGCGGCCTCCGCACCGTCAATCGCCAGCAACTCAAACCCATTGGTCGACGCGAGTTCCGTCAGCGTGCCTTGCGGAAAACCTGTAGTCTGGAAGAACGCATCGAGTGAACCGTCCTTGAACTTTTCCGACGACTGCTGTTGCTTGAGATACTCCGGCTTGATGTCCTTTTCAGTGACGCCATACGCCGCCATCAGCGCTTTGGCATTCACCAGCGTACCCGAGCCAGGCTCATCGATCGACACGCGCTTGCCCTTCAGATCGGCAATGGACTTGATGCCACCGCCCTTCTTGACGACGATGTGTACCGACTCTGGATACAAGTTCGCAATCGCGCGCAGCTCCTCGACCTTGGGCTTGCCTTCATAGATGCCCGTGCCGGTGTAGGCCCACGAGGCCACGTCGGCCTGCGAGAAGCCCGACTCCATGGCGCCGCCGACGATGCCATTGACGTTGGCAACCGATCCGTTGGTGGCAACGGCGCTGGCGTTCAGCGCATCACCCGAAATGGCGTTGGCGATAAGCCCGCCGATGGGATAGTACGTGCCGCCCGTGCCACCGGTGCCGATGCGGAAGAACTTCGCCTGCGCGAATGCAGACGGGCCCATCGCGGCGGCAGCCGACAGAATACCGGCGTACTTTAAGGCGTCACGGCGAGAGATAAAGTGGGTCATTGGCAGTCCCCTAAGGTTGATGGCCGGACCCTGCCCTTAAATCGGGGCGAGTCCAAGGCTCTGGCGGAAGCGATTCTTCAGAAACACCCCGTCGCGCGGCGGCAAAACGCGCGGCGGGTCATTGGCGGCGATTTGTACGTTAGCAAACAAGGGCCCTTGCGGGTTGTGTAAGCGCTTGCGGAGGGCTTCGACGCCCGGCATGTCAGCCACCCGAACGCTGGACGCAAACCCACACGACTGCGCAATTCCCACCAAGTCCACCCCCAGCCCCGTATGGCTCGCTTGCATCCCTGTTTCGCCGTAGTGGCTGTTGTCGAGCACCACGATCGACAGGTTCTTGACCTTCTGCGCGCCAATGGTCGCCAAACTGCCAAGGCCCATTAACTGCTCGCCATCCCCCGTGATGACCGCCACGTGGCTCTCCGGCCGCGCCAGCGCCAGCCCCATTCCAACCATCGCCGCGCCACCCATGGCGCCCCACAAAAAGAACGTACGTGGATGATCACCGGCCGCCATCGCATCATACGACGAACTGCCGAGCCCGGTCACCACCAGCAAATCACCGCGGTCTTGCAGCAGCGAGCGCACGACCGCCCGGCGATCAAGCGCATTAGGGTTGGGCGCAGATTTCTTGGCAGCCGTCATTTCACTTCACCCACGTTTTGCGGCCGATCAGGCTTTGCGAGAACAGCACAGCGACTGGCTGCTCGGACAAAAACGCATCGTCCAGAGCGGCCGCGACTTCACCTTCCGCCTGCTCTTTTTCGGTGACGCGGCGCACGGACACGCCCATCAGCTCAAGGACGCCTTGCGTGGCACGGCCCATCGGCACCTGCCACGGATTGAACTCCGCCCATTCGCCGCGCATTGTCACCAGCGTCACGAAAGGAAACCGGCAGCTCGCGATCAGGCTCAGCATATTGATGCAATTGCCGACGCCGGAGGATTGCATCAGCAGCACCGCACGCTCGCCGCCGAGCCACGCGCCGCTGGCCGCCGCAATGCCCTCTTCCTCCGTCGTCAGCGGATAAGCTTTCATCAGCGGGTCGGCCTCCGCGCGGCGGATGAGGTCGGTATGCCCCGCATCGGGCACATAGGGTATCTGCCGCACATCGGCAGCCTTCACCGCGCGAAAAATACCGGCGTGCCATTCGGCATCGGCAGATGGAGCTTGGGGCGTTGCCATGGATGGGCTGTCTCGAGCGGTCAAAGACGTGGGGACTGAGCACAGCAGAGATGGCATGCGGCGCGGAGCCCGGCAACCCAAGTAGAGGGTATCTCCCGCGCCTAACCGGGGATCGCCATCGCCGCGATCACAGACCGCGCCTTGTTGTCGAGATGGCGGCGCAGCAGCTGGCCCAGGTTCTTAGCTTTGCGGGCCCGCAAGGCAGCCATGATGTCTTCATGGTCGGCCACCGCCTGATCCCAAGCCGCAGCAGGTTGGCGCGCGATGAAGCGGACGGCGTGAATGCGCACCATCAAATGATCATAAGCAAGTTGAAGCGCGGCGTTGCCCGCAATGACGAACAGGTGCGCATGAAATGCGCGGTTAGCCTTGGAATAGGCCAGCCAAGTGTTGCTCGCGCGGCTTGCGCAGATTTCCGTGTGCAAGGCCTCGAGCCGCGCCAATGATTTGTCTGTGAGCCGCGGTACAGCAAGTTCCCCAGCCAAACCCTCAAGCGCGCCCATGATCGGGAACAATTCGGCGATCTCGGCAGCCGTGATGGTCGCAACCCGCGCGCCGCGGTTTGGCGTCAAAGTGACAAGCCCCTCGGTGGCAACGATCTTGATCGCCTCGCGCAACGGCGTGCGTGAGACGCCAAACAGCAGGCACAACTGCGTCTCGTCGATCTTGTCACCGGCAGCCAGATCGCCGCTGATGATCAGATCGCGGAGGCGCTCGGCAAGTGTCTCCGACAGGCTGCGGCGGGCGATGGGCGCGATGCGGGACATATATGTGCTCGCTAAATCAAACGCGCTTTGCCGGCGCGGTCGCGGCCAAATGTGCCATCGCGGCCGCGACGCCACCTTTGCTGTGTGGAATGCCGGCAAGTTCCAACCCCATCTCGCAACCCGACAGTGCCCCCAGCAGTGTCAGATCGTTGATGTCGCCGAGGTGGCCGATACGGAATGCTTTGCCAGCAATTTTTGACAAGCCAGTGCCCAGCGACATGTCGAAGTTTTCAAGCACGATTGCGCGATAGCGATCCGCATCGTGCCCAGCCGGCAGCAGCACGGTCGTCAGCACCGGCGAAAATTGCGACGCGTCGGCACAGAAATTGTCCAGCCCCCAGCCAGCTACCGCGCGCCGCGTCGCCTCGGCGTGCCGCTGATGGCGCGCGAAGACGTTGGCGAGACCTTCGTCGGCAAACATATCGATGGCTTCGGCGAGCCCATAAAGCAGCGTGGTGGCAGGCGTGTAGTGAAAGAAACCATTGCGATTGTGCGGCAACTGCTCCTCCCACGACCAGAACAGCTTCGGCATTTTCGAGAGCTTCGCCGCCGCCAGTGCCTTGTCTGACAGCGCGTTGAATGACAGCCCCGGCGGCAGCATCAGCCCCTTCTGCGAACCAGCAATGCCGACATCGACGCCCCAGGCATCGTGCTTGTAGTCGGCAGATCCGAGACCGGAGATAGTATCGACCATCAGCAATGCGGGATGCTTGGCTGCATCGATGGCGCGCCGGACGTCCGCGATGTGCGACGTGGCACCCGTGGACGTTTCGTTGTGAACCACACAGACAGCCTTGATGGCACACGAGCTGTCGCCCCGCAGCCGCGTCTCAATCGCAGTGGCATCGACCCCGCGCCGCCAGTCCGACGCGATGATCTCTGCGTTCAAGCCAAGTTTCGTCGCCATCGTTTTCCAAAGCGCTGCGAAGTGTCCGGATTCGTACATCAGCACATGATCTCCCGGCGACAGCGTGTTCACGAGTGCTGCTTCCCACGCGCCCGTACCAGATGCTGGGTAGATCACCACCGGCGACTTGGTCTGGAAAATCGCCTTCATGCCCTCCAGCACGCGATGGCCCAGCGTCTGGAACTCCGGCCCGCGATGATCGATCATCGGCATCGCGATGGCCCGCTGGATACGATCCGGCACCGGCGATGGCCCGGGGATCTGCAGAAAGTGTCTGCCTGCTGTGCGGGTTGAATTGCGTGTGACCATCGGAGAAGTCTCCCGTCATCAGTCCACCGCGTATGATTTGCGGCCCCGTCTGATTTGAATTATGAATTCATTTCTGCAACGCCGTCAATCATTGAGCACTCATGGCCATCCACCCGCCCGTTCGCAGCGTTTCGACGCAAGCGCCGGCCTTCGAACGGCAGCTGCGGCGCGAGTTGACCGGCAGCGCCGAGGTGATGACCGATCTTGCCGCGCGCGGTCGCTATGCAACGGATGCATCCTCCTATCAGGTCATGCCGCAGGCCGTTGTCGTGCCGCAGACAATGGACGCGGCGCTCCGCGCGCTTGACGTCGCCCGTCAACACAAAGTGCCTGTCACCGCGCGCGGCGGCGGCACCTCGCAGTGCGGCCAGACGATCAACACGGGCTTGATCGTCGACACCTCAAAGCACCTCGATACGATCCTTCACATCGACGCTAAGGGCGCCCGCTGCATCGTGGAGCCTGGCATCGTGCTCGATACGCTCAATCGCGCGATGAACCCGCACGGTCTCTGGTTTCCTGTCGATGTGTCCACGGCGTCACGCGCAACCATTGGCGGCATGGCCGGTAATAACTCCTGCGGCGGCCGTTCACTGCGCTATGGCACCATGCGCGACAACGTTCTGTCGATGGATGTGACCTTGCCAGACGGCACCGCAGCTCATTTCGGAACGTTCAACGACGGCGATGCAGCGCATCAGTCCTTGCTGCACGATCTTTACGCTTTGGGCACACGTGAAGCCGACGAAGTGCGCGCGCGGTTTCCGGCCGTGCAGCGGCGCGTTGGTGGCTACAATCTGGATGCGCTCCTGCCGGGGCAGAACACGCCGAACGCATCGCATATCCTCGTCGGCTCCGAAGGCACACTCGCCTTCACCCGTGCCATCGAACTTAAGTTATGGCCTGTCATGAGAACCAAGTCGCTCGCGGTTTGCCACTTCGGTTCGTTTCATTCCGCGATGGAGGCAGCGCAACACATCGTGCACCTCAAGCCGATCGCGGTGGAGTTGGTCGACAGCACGATGCTCGGGCTTGCACGCGGCATCGCCATGTTCCGCCCCACCCTGGACGCCTTCGTGAAGGGCGAACCAGAAGCCCTGCTGCTCGTCGAATTCGCCGACGACGACGCCGAGAACCACCGCCGGGTCAAACAGCTGGCGGAGCTGATGGGCGATCTCGGGTTCGGTTGGGAGCGCGAGAAAAAGTATCAGGGCGGCGTCGTTGAGGTGCACGATCCTGCGCTGCAGACCGCAATCACACATGTGCGGACGTCCGGCCTTAACATCATGATGTCCATGAAAGACGCGCGCAAGCCGGTGTCGTTCGTGGAGGATTGCGCAGTGCCACTGGCGCATCTGGCTGATTACACCGCGCGGCTGACGGAAGTTTTCGAGCGGCACGGCACCCGCGGCACCTGGTACGCCCACGCGTCCGAAGGCTGTCTGCATGTGCGCCCCGTGTTAAACTTGAAACTCGATGTCGATCGCAAAGCCATGCGCGCCATCGCCGAGGAAGCCTTCGCTCTGGTGCGTGCCTACAAGGGTTCCCACTCGGGTGAGCATGGCGATGGCATTGTGCGCTCAGAATTCCACGAAGCGATGTTTGGCGCGCGCCTGACGCGGGCCTTCGAATCGGTGAAGGATCGGTTCGATCCACAAGGGCTGTTCAACCCGGGCCGCATCGTCCGCGCCCCGAAGTTTGATGATCCAGCGTTACTGCGGTTTGGCCAACACCACCAGCCAGCAACAGCACAGCCCGAGCTGGACTGGTCAGACTATCCCGGCGCGGCCGGTGGCCTCGAGGGCGCCGTCGAAATGTGTAACAACAACGGCGCTTGCCGTGCGCTCGACGGCGGCAGCATGTGCCCAAGCTATCGCATCACCCGCGACGAAACACACGTCACGCGTGGGCGCGCCAACACGTTGCGGCTGGTGCTGTCGGGGCAGCTCGGTGATGCAACATTGGCCAACCCTGCCGTCCACGAGGCGCTCGCCCTCTGCGTGTCCTGCAAAGCCTGCAGGCGCGAATGCCCAACTGGCGTCGATATGGCCACGCTGAAAATCGAAGCATTGGCGGCGCGGGTGAAGGTGCATGGCCTCTCACTGCGGGACCGGCTTGTTGGGTATCTGCCACGGTATGCGCGCTACGCTGCGCGCCTGGCACCGCTCCTCAATCTGCGCAATCGCAGCACGCTGTTGGCGCGTCTGAGCGAGCGCCTACTGGGCTTCAGCGCGCAACGCTCCATGCCGGTGTGGCGGCGCGACGTCTTCGTGCCGGGCGCGGACGCAGGCCCCATAGACGGCCGCGAGGTCGTGCTGTTCGCCGACACCTTCAATCGCACTTTCGAGCGCGAGCGGCTGGAAGCGGCGGTTGCAGTTTTGACAGCTGCAGGCTGCCGAGTGCAGCATGTGCAAGCCGTTGACGGGACCGCACGCGGCCTCTGCTGCGGCCGTACGTTTCTCGCAGTCGGCGCGGTGGAGCAGGCCCGCACGGAAGCACGCCGGAGCATCGCGGCGCTGCTGCCATATGCAACGCGCGGCGTGCCGATCATCGGACTGGAACCAAGTTGCGTCATGACGTTCCGCGACGAGATCCCGAAACTGCTGGCGGGTGTCGATACCTCAGCGCTGGCGAAGCAGGTGATGCTGCTGGAAGAGTTTCTGGTAGCCGATATCACAGCGCGCGACACCCTGCGCGGCAAGCTGAAACCCATTGTAAAACGCGCTTTCTTGCACGGCCACTGCCACCAGAAGGCATTCGGCGTGATGGGCGCAGTCGAAGCAACACTGCGGTTGGTGCCCGAACTCACAGTTGAGACAATTCAATCCAGCTGCTGCGGTATGGCCGGTGCGTTTGGCTATCAGTCCGAGACGATCATCGCCTCCCGCGCCATGGCAGAGTTGTCGTTGCTGCCAGGGGTGCGCATAGCAAGCGCCGACGACTTGATCGTCGCCGACGGCACGTCATGCCGCCACCAGATCGCGGACGGCACCAGCCGTGCCGCCTTGCACGTCGCAGACGTTTTGGCACAGGCCTTACGATAGCAGGTGCCCACCATCGTACATGCACGCCATGCGGCCGAGCGCGGCTTTGAGGCGGTCGGTGGCCACCAGATCGAGTGGTGTTGTGGCCAATGCCGCAGTGCGGCCCGGCCACTCGGCGGCGCCGATCAATGCTGTTGCCATTTCGGGCGTCAGAGACTTTTTGTCGGCAGTCACTCCGGCCTCGAGAAGCCGTGCAATGAGCGCTTCCGGCAATGTCGGCAGCAACGCCATCAGCCCTTTGCCAAGCGTATCGGCGAGCACGCGATCAGGATGCCCAGGCGTTTCGAGCACGCGCCCCGCATCCCACAGGTGGCCGACATCGTGCCAAGGCGTCGGCAGAGCAGGCAGTTTCGCTTTCAAGGCTGCGTGCTCGTCGGCGATGTAGAAGCGGTTGAGATTGTCGAAGAACACGAAGCTATAGTGCGCGCCAGTGAGCACTGGTTCCCACTTGGCCCAGTCGCCATCCTTCACATTCGGATTGACAGCCTCGACGAGGATCACACGCGGACGGTGCCGCACGAGATCAAGGCCACCAAGTACGTCAGCCTCGGCCCCCTCAACGTCAATCTTCAGGAAATCGATGGTCTCAAGGCCAGCTTCGTCAATCAGCCGCGAGAGCCGGCGGACGGGGCGCTTCTCAGTGCGATATCCAGCCCCATACTGCTGCGCGCTGTCGGCGTTTGCTTTGACGGCGCTGGAGAGGCCATGCAGCCCCTCAACGATATGGAAATCAAGGGTGCCGTCCATGCGCCCTGCAAGATCGGACACGACATGATCGCGCGGCCGGATGCCCTTGTAGGCAGCGGCAAGCGCCGTCTGGGGTTCGACGACAAGCCCGCGCCAGCCTTTGAGATAGAAATAGAACGACACATTATCAGCCACCGGATGACCGCCACCGACATCGACGTAGGTGCCCTGGGCAGTATCGCCGAAGATGCAATTCAGGTGATAATCTTCAAGGTTCTGGGCGTAGGAGAGGTGCATAGGCTGTCCTGCTGTGCTTAAACGCGGTGGAGATTTGAACGACCGTCGCGGCGATTTATGGGCAGTCCGCACGCCTCGACGCAAGCGGCAAAGAGACAAGGCCACCGCAATCCATGACCACACCGACGATCCTGACCTCTGCCGCGGACTTCCTCGCCGGCTACGACGTGCTGCTGTGTGACGTGTGGGGCGTGGTGCACGATGGACGCGACGCTTACCCCAGTGCCAATGACTGTTTGCCGCGCTATCGGGCACGCGGCGGCACAGTCGTGCTTGTCTCGAACGCGCCCATGACCGGCATGGCGATCGGCAAGCTGCTCGATGACAAGGGTGTGCGGCGCGACTGTTGGGACGCCATCGTCGGCTCGGGCGACATCGCGCTCGCGCACATTGCGGAGAAGAAATATGCACAAGTCTATGGCATCGGACCACGGCCACGCGACGACTCGTTCTTCAATGAAGTGCCTCGTTTGACCAATGACCTCGGCGCCGCTGACGCCATTGCCTGCACTGGTCTGCTGCACGAACGCAGCGAAACCGCGGAAGACTATCGTGCGCTGTTGGGGAAGGCGCTAGCGCGGAAACTTCCGTTCGTGTGCGTGAACCCCGATCTGGCGGTCCACGTAGGCGCCGACCTGCTGCCCTGCGCTGGCGCAATTGCCGCGCTTTACGAGACCATGGGTGGTACCGTGTTCTGGTGCGGCAAGCCTCATCCGTCAGCCTACGCCATGGGGCTGAAAGTAGCCGAAAAACTGCGCGGCGGGGCAGTCAACAAATCCCGCGTCCTCGGCATCGGCGATGCCGTCCGCACCGATCTCAAGTCCGCCGCCGTCGCCGGCGTCGACGCACTCTTCATCGCGCAAGGCCTGCACCGCGATGACGTGATCGTGGGTGGCAAGGTCGACCCGCCGCGGCTGGCAGCGCTTCTGGCGCGGAGTGGCGTAACGCCCAAAGCGACGATGGTGGGGTTGGCGTGGTAGCGCGTCGGTTGGGTCAGCGAACGCAACCGACGCGCTACGGCTTCACCTTATCCGAGAACCCGCCAAACACCATGTCCGGAGACGACGAGTTATGGCGCGAGATGGTCGAGCGCCCGGCCCACACGTCGGTCGCTTTCGCACCCTTGAACGTCATAATTCCGTCTTCGCGCCAGCCCGCAGCGCCGGCTTCGCGCACAGCAACTCGCGCCACGTCGTTGTTGAACTCCGTCACGTACATCGAGCGCAGCATCGCGAAGGGCAGACCGGCAACCGGCTTGTCGAGCGTCACTTCGAGCGTGTGCCTATTCTGATCGACACCAGCAATCTTCACAGTCGCCGAGCCGCCACGCGCAAACGTTACTGTCAATGTCTGCGTCTTCGGATCAATAGCTACGTCGCTGATCTTGACAATCGGGCGGCCCTCCACTTCGACCGGACCAATCAAAAACGACGACCCAAACGCCGTCGGCGCGATGCCCTGCGGTGCCTTCGGCCGGATGCGCCAGTAGCCGTCCTGCGGATAGAGGATCAGAACTTCCTCGCCACCCATCGGCCGGATCGTCCAGATCTGCAGCATATGCAGCCCTTTTTCGATCCTGTCGCCGATGCGTACCGTCGCTGTCGACGGCCGCCAGTAGGTAGGGAACGTCCAGCCAACCACCCAAAGTGCCGGCTCCTCGTACAGCGTGCGGCGGGTCGTAACACCTACCCCCGACTTGTGCGCCGGATCGCCTGAAAGATCGCACGCTGTCCAGTCCGCTTCAAAACTGTCGCGCTGCAGCGCGCCGATGTAGGCCGGATGCGCCGCTTCGATGCGGAAGCTTTTGACGCTCGGAGACGTCAGCGCCAGCGTGACGTTGTCCTTCTCCGCGCACAGCACCGGCTCGGATTGATTGATAACATCGACCGCGATGCCGTTCAGCGTGGCGGCATGCAGCGACGAAAGAGCAGCGACACTCGCAACACCTGCAAAACGCAATACTCTCGTCATCCAGGCGTAGGCCGGCACCCACGACAACAACGAACGGGCTCTGTCTTGCCGTAGGGCCCGGCCTTCGCCGGGATGACGAGAGGAGATTTTTGCGCGCGTCATGCTCAGCATCGAGCGAAATATCGACTTACCCACGAAAAACCGCATAAACGTCTCCCGAATTTGCGCTGTGGGGGAGCGCGTCGACAGCGGCGTGCATGTCAGCGGCGGTGATCCAATGGCCGTGGTGTTCCAGCTTTTGGCTTTCACCAAGCGCCACATCGAAGCGATACGGGCCGAGCTTCGATAGGAGCTCGAGGCAGACGTGCGCCACATCACGCTGGATGGTGGTGAACTCAAACGACAGCGCCGGCAGCTGGCTGGAAAGCCCAGCCAGCACATCGCCCTCGAAACCTTCGACGTCAATCTTCACGAAATCAGGCACGCCATAGGTGGCAATCAGCATGTCGAGCGTGGTCACGGGCACGTCGATGGTCGTATCCCATGTCTGCCCCTCCCAGCCGCCGGCACCGTCCGCGGCTTTGACAAAATCGGTGCTTGCCGTCGTCACCGTCGGGTTCGCGGAGTTGATGTGCAACTGCAGCGTTCCTGGCTTCGGTCCGCACGCGCTTTGCACCAGCGTCACGTCACCATCGCCATCATAGATCGCAGTAATGGCGCGCGCGCACAGCGGCTGCGGCTCCAACGCGACCACGCGCGCGCCCATGCGCCGGAACGAGCCGATGCGGTCACCCACATGGCTGCCGATGTCGAACGCCAGCATACCCGGTTTCAGAAACTGCGCGTAAAGAGCGTCCATCGCGGCATCACGAGGGGCGTCCCCGTAGTAGACATCGAGCGAGCGCTTGAGGGATGCCAGCGCCGGATCGCGGCGCAGGGTATCGAGGCGGGCTTTGAGCATGCGGGGGTCCGGGCGGGATAGGGTGGCTTGAAACGGAATTGCCTGCGGTCTTTGACGGCAACACCGCGGCGATAGTGCGGCGCGGACCTTTGAGAACGGTGAACGATCCTCTACGACAGGACGAAGCAGGTTGAAACCCGGGGAACAGCCCTCATGCTCAGACTTGATGGCAAGGTCGCGTTCGTCTCGGGCGCGGGCTCGGTGGGCGACGGCTGGGGCAACGGCAAGGCCACCGCCGTGCTGCTGGCCCGCCAGGGCGCCAAGATCTATGGCACCGACCTACGGGAAGATGCCGTTGCCGAGACCCGCGGCATTATCCGCCAGGAGGGCGGCACCTGCGAAACCCGCACCTGCGACATGACGCAGAGCGCCGATGTGCAAGCAACCGTCGCCGACTGCGTCACCCGCTTCGGCCGCATCGATATCCTCGTCAACAACGTCGGCGGCTCGGCACCCGGCAACGCCATGACCATGAGCGAGGAGCTGTGGGACACCCAGATGGCTCACAACCTCAAAACCTTGTTCCTGACGACCAAACACGTGCTGCCGTTCATGGAGCAACAAAAGTCTGGCGCCATCGTCAACCTCGCCTCCATTGCAGCGCTGCGCATGAGCGCCGAGCGGCCGCACGTCGCTTACTCGACTGCCAAGATGGGCATCATTGCTTTCTCGAAATCAACCGCGCTGTCTTTCGCCAAGAGCTTGGCATCCGCTGCAACACCGTCGTGCCGGGACTGATGCACACGCCGCTGGTGGAGCACCGCCTCGCCGCGGCGTTGACCGGCGGCGACGTAGCCGCATTGATCGCCAAACGCGACGCCGCCGTCCCCGTCGGTAAAATGGGCACCGCCTGGGACGTCGCCCACGCGGTCCTCTATCTGGTCTCCGACGAAGGGCACTACATCACCGGCACCGAACTCATCGTCGACGGCGGCATGAGCGCGGCGGGGATGGCGTGAGCGACAAAATTGTCATCCTCGGGCTTGTCCCGAGGACCCATTCCTCAACGCGCGTTGTCGTTGGAGACGTATGCTGTCGCACGACCTCATGCGCACTTGTTGCATCCCGCACGAAGCACAATGGGTCCTCGGGACAAGCCCGAGGATGACACCTGTGTGTGGTCAAGGTTGCAAATGATTTTGTCCAATCCAGTCGAAAAATTGGATACCAGATGCAACTATTGGATTGACGAAATCAACGCCACCCTCATTCCTTATACCATACCGTCTGCACGCCGTTCGCCAGCAACTTCCCGCCGGCGCCCCACAGTTCCATCGACTGATCGTGGAAGTTGGCGTTGAAGCGTTTCGCGTCAGCGATACCGAGCAATGGCGCGCTACCCTTGCGGTCCAACTCCTCGCCGGTGGCATGGAAGTAGGTCGTGATCGATACCGTGCCCATGGGCACCATCGTCCGGCGCATCTGCACGAGGCGCAAAATGAAACAATCCGACAGCGCTGCGAGCGAGGCGAAATCGAACGGCCGTGCCGGCTAGTCTGACAGCCACAACATCGTGCGTGGAGCTGCCAAGATCACCAGCGCGCGCGGGGTTGGCGCCAAAGTCCGGCCCGCCTTCGATGAAGCGGAAATCATAGGCGGCCAACCATGGCAAGCGCCCGTCAGTCTCCAGCGCGGCAGCAACGGCCTCCGGCGCCGGAACAAGCGGAGCACCACAGCCGTATGCGCAAACGTCTCGCGGCGGTTGGCGCAGACGATCGTCGCCGTCGCCATCACCAGATCGCCTTGCGTCAACCGCACCGACCAATGCTGCGTGGCCTTGCCGCCGCGGTCCATGGAGACGGCAATCTCGAACGCGCCTTTACTCATCGCACCACAGTAATTGACCGTCTGCGCGACAGGAGGTCCGAGCCGGCGCTCGTCCAATAAAACAGCCTGCATCAACAGCGCCGCAACATAGCCGCCAAAGGGCCCCGCGAAATTCCAATAGTGATCTGACGTCTGGCCAGCGAGGCGGCCATCAGCGAGCGGTGTCAGCAACAGGGCATGATCAAATGGATGCATCAGCGGCTGTCCTAATAGGAGTGGTGGGCAGGTCACGCGCGGCTTAAGCGCAATGGATTTGGTCCCGATGGCTTGCCGGACCTGTCAGTAGGCGGCAGGCGCGCGGAACTACCCCAGCCGCTGCACATCCAGCCGGTGCACCACACCCGCACTCGCGGCCGTCAGTGGCGGATAGCGTTTCAGCACCAGCGGATCATGACCGGGAATAACACGTTTGGGATCGCCCGCCAGCTTCTGGATTGTCTTATAGCCCTTCAGCATGTCGTCCATGTCCACCACGATAACGAACGGCTTGGCCTGCTCGAACGTCTCGTAATAGTGCGCAGCGTCAGATGCCAGCACCACCGGACCCACCGCTGTCATCACACGCACCGCCTGCAGGCCACGGCTGTGCCCGCCGATTTTGTGTACGGTGACGCCCGGCGCGACCTCCGCCTCGCCGTCGGCAAAAACCACCCGGCCCGAATAGACGTTTTGCACCATCTCACACACGTGGCCAACGGTGAACGGCCAGCGCAGATGCGGCTCGCACATGCACGGCCCCGTCGCGAACGCCATCTCGGCCGCCTGCAAGTGAAACTTCGCCTTCGGAAAATCCGCCATCGTACCGGCGTGGTCGTAATGCAGATGCGTGATGATCACGTCGTCGACTTTCGCCGCATCCACCCCGATCTCCGCCAGCGCCTCAGCCGGCGACCTCAGCACCGTCCGTCCACGCTTCTGAGCCTCAGCGGCATCAAAGCCGGTATCTACCACGATCGTCCGCTTCGCGTTGCGTAGCACCCACACAAAGTAGTCCATCGGATGCGGCGACAGATGATCATCCGCCAAGATGAAGCTCTCGCCACGGATCCGGTTGACCCGCTCAGCGTACTTGATAGCGAGAATTTCATAGGCTTCGGACATAGTGGGCTCTGGGGCTGGGGCTGGCTTCGGCGTCGCGCCCGGAACCAGACGAAACACGGCTGGAAAGGTGCTCGGAAATCGATACTGTTGCGGCGGCTGCCAGGAGGGAATTGGCTGGCACGCTATGGCAACGCTCATGTGCGTTGATGTCAATATGTTTTGCGGATCCGGACGATGACCAATCGATGGACGATCCTGGCGCTGTTGTTTTTGGTGCGCTCGTGCATGGGCTTTCAGTTCCAGTCCGTGCCGGCCGTCTCGCCGCTCTTTTTGAAAACCTTCGCTGTCGGCATGGCCGACATCGGGCTGCTGATCGGGCTCTATCATGCGCCCGGCATTGCGTTGGCGTTGCCCAGCGGCCGGCTCGGTCAGCGCTTCAAGGACACGGCTATCGTCGCCGGCGGCCTGGCCTTGATGCTCGTGGGTACGCTGCTGATGGCGCTGTCCGAGACATGGCCGATGCAGATCGCGGGACGGCTGCTGGCCGGCACCGGCGCAGTGGGACTGAATGTCTTCATGTCGAAAATGGTCACTGACTGGTTCGCCGGCAAAGAGCTGGCAACGGCGATGGGGATTTTCGTCAACTCCTGGCCGTTCGGCATTGCGGTTGGTCTCGTCGCCTACCCGATGATTGTCGCCAACGGCGGCTTGCTGGCAGTCCACGCAACCGTCGCCCTCGCATTGGCCGCGGCCTTCATCGCTCTCGTCGTGCTCTATCAGCCGCCGCTACAAGTGGCCGCCACAAAGGCTGTCGCCGGTGGCCCACCACGCGGCACGGCCAGAGTGGCGGTGCTGACCGCGGGGCTCGCTTGGGGGTTTTATAATGCCGCGCTCGGCGTGGTGTTCGGCTTCGGCCCGCTGATGCTGACGGAGCGCGGGTGGACACTGGCCGATGCCAGCTCGATGACCAGCGTCGTGCTCTGGCTGGCGGTCATCTCGGTGCCGTTGGGCGGCGTGATCGCCGACCACAGCGGCCGCCATATGACCGTCCTGATCGGCAGCTGCATCGCCTTCGCCGCAGCCTTGCTGGCGGCGACCCGCTCAGACGCGACCTTGCTGACCTTTTGCGCCCTCGGGCTCGTCGGTGGTCTGGCTGCCGGGCCGATCATGAGCTTGCCATCACGCGTGCTCGAACCCAAAACCCGCGCCATCGGCATGGGTCTCTTTTTCACGATGTTTTATGTGATGCAGGCCGCCGGCCCCTGGATCGCTGGCCGCGCATCCGCGGCCACTGGCACAGCGGCAACGGCCTTCGACTTCGGCGCCATGTTTCTGCTGGTTACCATGAGCCTCGCCGGCCTCTTTCTCCACCTCGCCGCCCGCACGGCCCTCATCGCACCGCGCTCCGTGGGAGCGTGAAGGTCAACCGCCCTACATCGGCCCCGAACCGGCCGCATTGTCGCGTGACGTCACCTGTGCCACCACTCGCGCACAGTGTCCCAGCAACGGCGCCTCACCGTGAACGTCTCATTCCTCCAGGAACTGCTCTCCACTATTGCCGACCAAGGCCGCAATCTCATCCCGGCGGCACTGCTAGGTGGTGGCAAGCGTGATCACATTCACGACCTTGCCTCGGCGCTGCTCAGCGGCCAGGGCGAGGCATCCGGCGTCGCGTTAGCCCGCGAACTGCTGTCGAAGTACAAGTCACTGTCCGTCGATGACCGCCGTTCGTTTGTGCGTCACATCGCCGAAACCATGCAGCCCGACACTGAGACGATCACCCGCGCCGCCACCAGCTATATTGCAGCTCCCGGCGCAGCAACGCTTACGGCCCTGCAAGCCGCTGTCGAAAGCCCACGTCAGGAATTCTTCCGCCGCCTCAACCTTGCGCCGGGCGGCACCGCCGAAATCGTCGCGCTGCGCCGCGATCTGCTGCGGCTCCCCAAGGACGACGCCGCCATCGCCATTGTCGACCACGACTTGCAGCATTTGCTCGCCTCGTGGTTCAATCGCGGCTTTCTGGTGCTGCGCCGCATCGACTGGCAGACCCCGGCGGCGATCCTCGAAAAGATCATCGCCTACGAAGCGGTCCACCAGATCCAGGGTTGGGATGATCTGCGCCGCCGGCTCGATCCGGCCGATCGCCGCCTGTTCGCGTTCTTCCATCCCTCCATGATCGACGAGCCCTTGATCTTCGTCGAAGTCGCTCTCATGGCGGAAACCGCCAGCTCCATCCAGACTGTGCTTGGCGAGCGCCTCAAGCCCGGAGACGCACCGCACACCCCCACCACGGCAATCTTCTATTCCATCTCCAATTGCCAGGAAGGCCTGCGCGGCATCAGCTTCGGCAACTTCCTCATCAAGCAAGTGGTTGAGGAACTGGCGAAAGAGCTGCCAAGCCTTAAAACCTTCGTGACCCTCTCGCCCGTGCCGCAGTTCGCGCGCTGGCTTGATCGTGTCACGGCGGATGATCGCGATGGCATCTTGCCGGATGCCGACCGCGCGGCCCTCCAACTCTTGCATGATCCGCGCTGGAGCGAGGCCGAAGCTGCTAATACGCCCCTGAAGTATGCGCTGCGGTCTGCCGTTGCCCACTACCTCGTGCGCGCAAAGTCAGCCGATCACTACCCCATCGACCCAGTGGCCCGCTTCCATCTTGGCAATGGCGCGCGTCTGGAGCGCGTCAACTGGCTGGGCGACGTGTCCGAGAAAGGCCTGCGCGAAGCTCACGGGCTGATGGTCAACTACGCTTATGATCTGGCGGCCATCGAAACCAACCACGAAGCCTTTGAGAATGAAGGGGTGGTTGCAACGTCGAAGGCGGTGCGCGCTCTGCTCAAGCCGTTGGCCAAACCTGCCGACAAGGGCAAGCTCAAAGCCCAGCCGCCAAAGATGATCGCCGCCGCCAAGCCGTTGGCGCTGCCAAACAAGTAATGTGGCTTAGGAGTAACGCCGCGGCGGCACTACGACGTCGGCGCGTCGAGCTTGCGGGTCAGGTTCTCGAACTCGCGGCGCAGTTCTTCGTTTTTGAAGATCTGCTCGAATGTCGGCGCTTCCAACTTCTGGATCGCTTCGAACGATTGCGAACTATCCTTCATCAGATTGCGCAGCTGGAAGCTGGCTTCCACGGTTTCATAGGTGTTGTCGGCGATGCGCAGATCATGTGTGGCTTTGGCGCGCGCGCGGGCGATCTGCTCACGCTGCTGGAGCAGATACCGGCGATAGCCCTTGGCCGCCTCATCGGCGAGGCGCTGGCTTTCGCGGTTGGCTTCCAGCACGCGCTTTTGATCGGGGCGGTTTTCAGCACGCAACAGATCGGCAGTTTTGGCGCGCGCAGCCGCGACATCCTTGGTGATCGCCTCCAGTTTCGGCAGATACTGCCCGTCAATCTTCTGCAGCGCCATATCCTGGGCGTGCACTAGCATGGCGAACAGCGCCGCATGCATGGCGAAATATTTCCGCGCCGCACCGATGTTCTCGCCGGATTGCGCCATCAGCTTGGCGAGCTGGCCGTCGATCAGCTTGGCGGAGTTGAAAACAGCCACCAGCTTGACGAGATCGCCCGACAGCACGCCGTCCAGCAGCAGATCGATCTGCTCGGGTGCCAGCTGCATGCCCGACTTCTGCAACGCACCGGCGATCTCGGCTTTTTGCGTTTTAATCTCGGTGCGGTTGAGTTCGATTTTCTTCTTGGTGTCCTCGATGTCTTTGCCGAGGCTATCGACGGTATCGTTGAGGATGCCGGGCAGCATGCCGTCTTTGGGTGCCGTCAGCTGCTTTTCGCGCAGAGCGACGATGCGATCATCAAGCTCGCGGATGTTCTTGCGCAACCCGTCGATCTTCTTTTGCACGTCCACGACCGGGACATCGGTGACGACGCCGAGCACGCTGTCCATCAAGTCACGGATCTTGCGCTCGCGGTCTTCTCGCGTTTCAGTCCACGGCATGTTGATCAGGCTGTCGTCCTTGGACGGCAATTTCTTGGCCTCACCACGGTTCCGCGCGGTGTCCTGCAGGATGGCATCGACGGCCTTCATCAGCTTCTGCGCTTGCTCGAACGCCGGATCACCCGCGCGAGGGTCGGACGGGGCGGCAGCAGCAGGAGCCGCCTGCGCCATTTGCGCACCGCCCTCGGAGCGCTTGAGGAGATCAGCGATGCTGTCGCGCAGGGCGGTCTGCGCGCCGGCGCCAGACGACAGCGCTGCCCAGCCTGCTACCGCCAGCATGGGTGCCAAAACAGGTTTCATGAGCGTTGCCATCGGCCGCCTCCGGGGGTGCGACGCTTTAAGCCGCCCGATCAAGGCAGCATGATGGTGAGACGCGGGCGGATCAACAGGCGATTGGGGGAGACTGTGTTCATCGCCGCAGCCCGTATCGCGGCGGATGCACCCGCCGCGGAGCATTCCTTTCGGAATACCAGCGACTATAGGCGAAATTTCTACAGCAAGGGCGGATAAGAACGCGTTTCAGCGTTCGCCATCCGCAATGGCTGGCTCGATCAGTTGCGCTTCCGGGCCGGCGCCGGTATGGAAACGGGAAATCCCGCCAGACTGGACATTCCCCCCATGCAAGTCGACGAAAAAACCGTCCGCCGCATCGCGCGGCTGGCGCGCATCAAGGTGACGGACGCCGAGGCAACGAGCCTGCAAGGCGAGCTGTCGGGCATTCTTGATTGGGTCAAGATGCTGGACGAAGTGGACACCAAGGGCATCGAACCATTGACCTCGGTCGTCGCCATGCAACTCCGCCAGCGCGAAGACAATGTCACCGACGGCGAAAAAGCCGCCGAAGTGACGCTCAACGCGCCCATGTCGGAGGACAGCTTCTTTGTCGTGCCGAAGGTGGTGGAGTGACGGATCGCACCAAGCAACAGCGTGGAAGCACCCCATGACCTGGATCAAAACCGTTGCTTATTCCGACGCCACCGGCCGCTTAAAGTCGTTATACGATCGGGTCAAGGGACCCGGCGACAACGTCGACAACATCATGATGGCGCACAGCCTCCGGCCGCATTCGATGGAGGGTCACATGGCCCTCTACAAGTACGTCCTCCATCATTCAAGCAACACGATCCCCAAGTGGTTTCTCGAGACACTCGGTGTCTATGTCAGTCTGCTCAACGGCTGCGGCTATTGTGTCGAGCATCACTTTGCAGGCTTGAAGCGGCTGCTTAAAGACGATCCAAGGGCCGAGCGTATGCGCGCGGCGCTTACCGGCTCGACAATCACCACCGATGGGATCTTCAGTGCCCAGGAACAGGCCGCGCTCGCTTATACTGAGGTTTTGACCAAAACTCCTGCGACCATGGCCGCAAGCCACGCCGCTGCGTTGCGCAATGCTGGCTACGACGACGGGCAGATCCTTGAGATCAATCAGGTGGTCGCCTACTTCGCGTATGCAAATCGAACGGTGCTCGGGCTCGGTGTCACAACCGATGGTGATATTCTCGGGCTGTCGCCCGGCAACTCCGACAACGCCGACGACTGGAGCCATCGCTAGGTGCGCACCGGCGCTTGCCAGTGTTGGGTTACCCCCAACCGGGACTTCCAAGTGGTCGCGCGCGTTGAACACATATGCAAGTGGCAAGCCCATTGCCGCGCTAATCCAACCTACGAACGACAAACTACGAACTTGAAAAAGGCCTCCTCCCTGTGACCTCACTCACCTCCCTCTCCCTCGCCGCGGCCCGTGATGGCTTGAAGGCCAAAAAGTTCTCGGCAACCGAGCTGACGCAAGCTTTCGTCAAGGCGATTGAGAAGGCGAACCCGGCGCTGAATGCGTATGTGCTGCCCACGCCCGAGCACGCGCTGGCGCAGGCCAAAGACAGCGACGCGCGCATTGCTGCGGGCAAAGCCCGCCCGCTCGAAGGCCTGCCGCTCGGCAACAAGGATCTGTTCGCCACCAAGGGCATTCGCACAACGGCCTGCTCGCGCGTGCTCGGCGACTTTAAGCCCACATACGAGTCAACCGTCGGCGGCAACCTCTGGGACGCCGGCGCCGTCATGCTCGGCAAGCTCAACAACGATGAATTCGCCATGGGCTCGTCAAACGAGACCAGCTGCTTTGGCCCGGTGACCAACCCCTGGCGGCGCCAGCGCAACGGTAGGCTCGACAACACCAAGCTGGTGCCGGGCGGTTCCTCGGGCGGCTCGTCGTCAGCCGTCGCAGCCAATCTCTGTCTCGCCGCCACCGCCACCGACACCGGCGGCTCCATCCGCCAGCCAGCCGCACTGACTGGCACGGTCGGCATCAAGCCCACCTACGGCCGCTGCTCGCGCTGGGGCATCGTCGCTTTCGCGTCATCGCTGGATCAGGCAGGTCCCATTGCGCGCGACGTGCGCGACGCCGCCATCATGCTGCGCCATATGGCGAGCTTCGACCCGAAAGACTCCACCTCCGTCGATACCCCGGTTCCCGACTATGAAGCGGCACTGAAACAGGGCGTCAGAGGCCTGCGCATCGGCGTGCCGAAGGAGTACCGCGTCGACGGCATGAGCAACGAAGCGCAGACGTCGTGGGATCAAGGTATCGCCTGGCTGAAGGCCGCCGGTGCCACCATCCACGACATTTCCTTGCCGCACACAAAGTACGCACTGCCGGCCTATTACATCGTCGCGCCTGCTGAGTGTTCGTCCAACCTCGCCCGCTATGACGGCGTGCGTTACGGCCTGCGCGTGCCCGGCAAAGACCTGACGGAGCTATATGAAAACACTCGCGCGGCAGGCTTTGGCAAGGAAGTGAAACGCCGCGTACTAATCGGCACGTATGTTCTCTCGGCTGGTTACTACGATGCGTACTATCTGAAGGCGCAGAAAGTCCGCACGCTCATCAAGCGCGATTTCGATCTCGCCTGGGACAAGGTCGACTGCGTGCTGACACCGACCACGCCGAACCCGGCCTTCGGTTTCGGCGAAAAGAGCGGCGATCCGCTGGCCATGTACCTCGAAGACATCTTCACCGTGACGGTCAACATGGCGGGACTGCCAGGTATCTCCGTGCCCGCTGGGCTGTCTTCCGAAGGCACGCCCATCGGCCTTCAACTGATCGGCAAGCCCTTCGACGAAGCCACGCTGTTCCGCGCCGCCCAAGTCATCGAAGACGCCGCCGGCCATTTCCCCGTACCAACGAAGTGGTGGGCGTAAGCGCGTCGCGCCCCACCCCTAACTCCTGAAAAAACTGAACGTATGCCGCCATTCGTTGGCAACCAGATGTTCGCTGGTCTCCAGCGGTGGAAACACCAGCGGCCGGAACTTTCCCAGGCTGGCAATCGTTTCAAGGCGAAATGGCCGGTGCTCGGGCAGATCATTCCAGCCGATCATGAAATGGCCGTTCCTGCGCAAGGCCTTGTGGCACGCGGCAAACGCGATCTCAGTCTCCGCAGGCGTATCGAGCCCCCAACCGATCACCCCGTTAAGCAAAATCACGTCCAGCGATCCCGGCGCGAAATAGCGACCGAGTTGACCGACCACATCGACAATATGCCGGTCCGCGCCATAGCGCGCGCGGCTCGGGTCCGGCTCTATTGTCGTGAAAGTCTTGCGCGCGAACATGCGCGCGTAGCCTTGCGCATACCAATCGCAACCAACTGACAAGAGGTTCTGGTGCGTCGGGCTCAACTGATAGTAAGGCAAAATCACGCACTCGAGAATGCTGCGGTCTTCGGACGGATAGTAGAACGAGCCGTTGTAGGCGAGGCCGAGCCGCACGCCCATCGCATGCAGGTTATCGCCGAGCACACCCCGTTGCCCCCGCATGGCGGCGAGGCGCGCGTGCGCAATGTCAGCTTCGCCGGGTGTGGTTGCCGGATGGCCGCCAGATCGCATAATCATGCCGGCGGTCTTTCATACTCAAGAACAGTGACTTTGGCTTGTAGGCAGGATTAATCGGGCGGGACCATGGCCAGCCAGCGTCGGGCCGTCCAGCAAAAAATAACGGATGCGGTAAGGTGAGCCAGACGACCGGCGGCCCCGATGGGTACGGTTGTAGGCGGGCGCGAGCGCACTGATTGAGTGACTGATTGAGTGAACGAACGAGACCTCCATGCCTGTGGCGCCCATCCTGAACCTCGTCTGCCCGTTCGACGGCCTGCCGCTGGCGGGCACCGGCGCGAGCCTCGCATGCGCGCACGGCCACACCTTTGATCGCGCGCGCGACGGCTACATCAATCTGCTGCCGGTGCAGGACAAAGCCTCGCGCGATCCGGGCGACAGCAAGGAGATGGTGGCAGCGCGGCGGCGGTTCCTCGAGACGGGGGCCTATGAGCCGATTGCTGAAGCGCTGAGCGCAGCGGTGATTGCCAGCGTCGGGCGGCATGCAAAACAACAGCCCATCACCGTTCTCGATGCCGGCTGCGGCGAGGGCTACTATCTGGATCGCCTGGCCCAGCGGCTGGCGGCACGGCCAGAGACCATCCACCTCGCCGGCATCGATATCTCCAAATGGGCCGTTCGCGCCGCAGCCAAGCGGCCCGGTGTGCCCGTGGCCTGGTCCGTTGCCAGCAACCGGCGGCCACCATTTGCCACTGGCAGCATCGACCTGATCGCCTGCCTGTTCGGCTTCCCGGTCTGGGAGGGCTTCGCGTCTGTGCAGCCGGCTGGCGGCGAGGTCATTCTCATTGATCCAGGGCCGGACCATCTGCACGAACTACGGGCGCTTATTTATCCGGAGGTCAAACGCGGCGACCGTCCCGCGCTGGCGCCGCAACCAGGGTATCTGCCCCTTGCCGCGCACGTGGTCACAGCGCGTACCCACTTGGCGACGCCACTGGCGATCGCCGATCTGCTGGCCATGACGCCCCACGCCCATCGCGCTACTGCGGACGGCCGCGCCCGCCTCGCCGCCTGCGCGACCCTTGATATCACCATCGATGTCGAAGTGCGCGCATACCGGCGCACACCCACCTGACTAATGTTGCGGCGGCAGCGGCCCGCGGCCCCAGGCGACATAGTCGGGATTGCGGAAATTGTCGGCCGACTTACCATAGAGCAACGGCGCGCCATCCAGCGTCGTTAC
This sequence comes from uncultured Alphaproteobacteria bacterium, assembly GCA_963847145.1. Lineage (GTDB taxonomy): Bacteria > Pseudomonadota > Alphaproteobacteria > Rhizobiales > Hyphomicrobiaceae > JABFRJ01. The sequence continues at coordinate 690,619 of CAWJYN010000003.1, read as the reverse complement.
CGAACCACCGGCCGCCCTCAAGATCGCCTGGCCGGCAGCAGTGTCCCACTCGTTGGTGCGCCCGACGCGGGGATAGATGTCCGCTTCGCCCTTGGCAACGAGACAGAACTTCAGCGACGACCCGGCCGCAGTGCGGCGCGCGACCGTGTACTGGCCGAGGAACGCGTCTGTCCCCGGCGTGCCGTGCGACCGGCTGGCGACCGCAATCAGCCCATCACTGGGCGCCGTGCGCGACCGGATTTCTTTGATCGCGAGATCAGCAAAGCGGGCGGCTGCGCTGTCCGGCTGCACGTGCGCTTCGATGGCGTGGCTGTCGCCAAGGGTTGCATAGAGCACCCCTTGGGCTGGCGCGTAGATGATGCCAAAGCGCGGCTCGCGGGCCCGCACCAGGGCCACGTTGATCGTGAATTCCGGCCGGTCGGCAATGAACTCCCGCGTGCCGTCAAGTGGATCGACGAGGAAGAAGTCCACACCGCCTCCGCCAACGTCTGGCATGCGGCCGGACGCCATGGCTTCCTCCGCAACAACAGGGACGTTCGGTGCCACCTGCGCCAGTGCCGCCAACAGCACCGCCTCCGACTCTTCATCGGCCGCCGTGACCGGCGAGCTGTCGGCCTTGGTCACCACCTTCGCGCCGGCCCGGAAGTAACGCATCTGCACGCGCGCAGCGGCGAGCACGGCAGGCAGCAATGCATCAGCCAAAGCTGCAGGCGGCATCGATTGCACCATGTCTCGCGCCCTCTAGTCCGCTGTGTTGCAGATTATTTTACCGTTCCGAAAGCGATCTTGACGCCGTGTTAATGGGTTGTGGCGAAAAAACAATGGGCGGCATCAATCCGCGAAAAGATCGTTGAACTGCCAATGCCGCAGCACATGCGTGCTTGGCAGATCAGGCGCGAAGCAGTTATCACAGTTTTGTTCGAAACGCTGATGACGCGACGTTGCCCACGTCCTCAACTGCATTCGGGTTCCAGCAAAAGATCGCTTCAGGCACCTGTCCTGCACCCGATACACTCCCAAGGGCACACTATGAACCAACGCATCCAGCCAACCGATCTCGAACTCGCTGCCCTCATTTCGAGCAAGATCTGCCACGACGTGATCAACCCCGTCGGTGCAATCAACAACGGCCTCGAAATTCTCGACGAGGACAAGAACGTGGATGCGCAGCGCTATGCGCTGGAAATGATCCGCAATGTAACGGCCCAGGCGTCCGCCCGCTTGCAGTTTGCCCGTTATGCCTTCGGCGCCGCCGGTTCCGCCGGCTCGATGATCGATCTTGGCATGGCCGCCCAGGTCAGCCACGGCTTCGTCGGTCAGGGCAAGCACAAACTGGTCTGGCCCAGTGCGGCCGGCATGATGACCAAAGACCGGGTCAAACTCGTCCTCAATCTTATCGCCATCGCCATGACAGCGCTGCCGCGCGGCGGCGAGATAACGGTGGTCAATTCAGGAACGCTGGACGCCCCGTCATTCGAGGTCGCCTGCCGCGGGACCAACGCCCGCAGCCCGCAATATCTGGCGGAATTCCTCGGCGGCACACCGCCCCCGCTCGATAGCCTCAGCATCCAGGCCTACTATACCGCCCGTCTCGCCTCAAACGTCGGCATGACGATCACCGTCGACAAGGACGGCGCGGACATCATTCTGCGGGCGCGCAAGTCGGTCTGATGACACAAAAACACCCTTTGGTTGAATAAATTGAGTCCATCAACTCAATTTTAGGGTGCGCTGGGTAGTGTTGCGGTGGACGGACGTTGGCTGCGGCCCTCGGCCCATCCACACAACAACGAGCCACCCGCCAGAACGGTGGCCAGCACACGAGCATCCCGCCATGGCCAAACGCCACTGCCTGATCGTCGATGATAGCGACGTCATTCGCCGCGTGCTCAAGCACATGCTCGGCGCGTTGCGCTTCGATGTCACCGAGGCAACCAGCAGCGCCGATGCCATTGCGGCCTGCGACCGGGCCATGCCGGACGCGATCCTGCTCGATTGGTCCATGCCGGGCACCAGCGCCATCGATGCGTTGCAGGCGCTTCGCCGCATGCCGGGCGGGGCGGCGCCCGTCGTCATTTATTGCCCCATCGAGAACGATTCCGCGGACATCGCGCGTGCTCGCGCTGCCGGAGCTAACGACGTACTGCTCAAACCGTTCACGCGCGCCGAGCTGCAGGCGACGCTGGCGGGCGCTGGGTTGGTTTGACCGTACCGCGCTTTTTTCTGCGTGTAGCCGGCTTTCGCACCGCGAGTGACACCCCCGCCAGGATCAGCGCAATGCCAGCAATGTGGTACAGGCCCAATTGCTCGCCCAGCAAGGTTGTGGCCAGTAGCGTGCCGAACACCGGCACCAGATGCAGGAACGCGCCCGCTCTGTTGACGCCCAGCACTTCGATCCCGCTGCCCCAGAAGATATAGGCGATCGCGCTCGAGAGCACGCTTGTGTAGGCGAGCGTGCCGAGCGTGATCCAGTCCGCCTGCAGCGTCTCGCCATCCAGGAATTCCAGCGCCGCTCCCGGCATCGCCGTGATCGCCGACCAGAGGGCCAGAACGAACAGGAAGCTGGTCGATGCAATCGGCGGGCGCAAGCGGAGGCACGCCGAATAAACCGCCCAGACGCCCATGTTGAAGACGATGATCAGATCGCCGGGATTGAACGACAGCGCCTGCAGCAGGGCCAGATCGAGCTTGGTGACGATGGCCAGCACGCCGCTCAGCGAGATGGCGATGCCCAGGCTCTGCAGCGGCGAGATCGCGTCGCGGAAGATCAGGAAGCTCGCTAATGCAATCAACGCTGGCGCCACTGAATTCATCACACTCAGGGTCAGCGCGCCGGTATAGCGAACGCCGACAAATTGCAGCGCTCCGAACAAACCGCCACCGAGAATGCCGAGGAACCCCAGCACAACCGCGTGCCGCCGCATCAGTGGCCAGTCACGCTTAAGGGCCGGCGCAGCAACCAGCACCATCAGCGCCGCGACAATCAGCCAGCGCGCGACATTCAAGCTCCAGATTGGAATAATCGCACTGACCGCGCGCGCCACCACGTGATTGCCGGCCCAGGCAAAAGCTGCAAATGTCAGCAACAAACTGGCCACCAATGGCGAGCGCCGCTGGGCCCCGCTTGGCGGCGCCATGGATCGGGTCGGCTCGATGCGCGGCACCCGCAGGTCACTCCAAGCAGCAGATTAGACCAGGCGACAAACCGACCAACGTCGGAGCAGCCAGTCCCGGCACACGCGCGGATGATGACACGAATCTTATCCGCGTGCCCTCGCTATTTGCGCAATGCAGTGCCGGTGTCATCGCCGGATGTTCACTCCACGATACCTCTTCATCCTCGTTCTGTTTCGCATCACAGGCAAAAAGCGCATACCGATTTATCCGGCCACGCATAAAGCGATCCAAATCAGGAACAGAGGGCGACCGGACCGATCATGTTATTCTCGCGCGGGCTGCAAAAAGTGAGCCGCGCAAGGCTGACTCACGATCGAAGGGCGCGCTCGTAGATGTCCACCTTGAAACCGACGAGCAGCGTCTTGCCGTATTCCAGCACCGGGCGCTTGATCATCGACGGTTGTGCCAGCATCAGCCCGATCGCTTTGCTTTCATCAAGGCCGCACCTGTCTGTCTCCGGAAGTTTGCGAAACGTCGTCCCTGCCCGGTTGAGCAAAGTCTCCCAGCCCACCTGCCGCACCCACGTCTGCAGCATCACCGGCGCAATCCCGTCCACCTTGTAGTCGTGGAACGTGTACCTGCAGCCCGCAGCATCCAACCAAGCCCGCGCCTTCTTCATCGTGTCGCACGACGTGATGCCGTATATCGTGACCCGCGTCGCCATCACCCCACGCCGACCACAAAACTGACCACCGTTGCGCACGAGCCGCCGATGTTCAGCGTGGCCGCCCGCTTGGCGCCCTCGACCTGCATAGCGCCCGCTCCGCCGGTCACTTGCTTGGCGCAATCCAGCAGCATCCGCGCGCCCGTCGCCCCCACCGGATGCCCGCAACCGATCAGCCCGCCACTCGGGTTGATCGGCAACGTGCCGCCCATTGCAATGGTCCCATCTTCGACCGCCCGCCAGCTCTCGCCCGGCTTAGTGATGCCAAAGTGATCGATGGCCATGTACTCGGTAACCGAAAAGCAATCATGCGTCTCGATCACGTGCAGATCGTGCACGCCCTGAAGCCCGGCGCGGCGCATGGCATCGTCCACAGTCTGCCGCACATGCGGAAACACCAGTGGCTGGCCTTTACTGCGGGCGATCTTGTCTTTGAACTTAAGACCCGCATTGCGATGGCCCCATCCCGTGATGCGCGGGATCTCATCAATTGAAATGCCGATGCACTTGGCGTGCTCAATCGCGAATGCTTCAGACGCCAGCACCAGTGACGCCGCACCATCCGTGATCTGCCCGCAGTCGTTGCGTCGCGTGCCAGGCTCGATCACTGGGTTCAGCGCATCGTCATCCGTAAAGCTCTGCGCGTCAAATTTCCACGCGCGCGTCTGCGCCAGCGGGTTACGCTTGGCGTTGCCGTAGTTGATTTCCGCGATTGCGTTAAGGTGGCGCCGGTCGAGGCCGTAGCGCGCTTCATACTCGGTGGCGAGCAATCCAAACGCCGCTGGCCACATAAACGTACAGGCGATGTCTTCCCGTCCCTGCCACGCCGCGGCGTTCTGGTTCTGCGACGATGTATCGCCCGGCAAATTCTTGAATTCTTCCGCGCCGACAACCAGTGCTGTCTCGTAGCGACCGGCCTCGATCTCCGCCATCGCCGCCAGCACGGCGAGCGACGCCGACGCACAAGCCCCTTCATGCCGCATCGCCGGCACGCCCCACAACTCCGGCACGACCTGCGCCACCATGGCGCCGAGATGCGCCTGCTGCCGCTGCAGCTCACCAAAGGCATTGCCGACGTGGATCGACTGGATCGCGCTCGCATCCAGGCGGCTGTCCTGCAACGCCGCCAGCGTCGCCTCGCGGATCATATCTGAGATGTCCTGGCCGCTGCGTGACCACGCCTTGGCAAAGTCCGTCTGATGACCGCCGAGAATGTAAACAGGCCGGCTCATGGTCTCACCTCTAACGCAATCAAACGTGCCAACGCTCGCTTGTAGTCTCGCTCCAACGCGTCGACGATGGCCGCGACCGGCTCGATGCTGCGCGTCGCGCCCACACCTTGCCCCGCGGCCCACACGTCACGCCAGCGCTTGGCGTTATTCTCGTCGCCATAGCGCCGCTCGGGCGCAGCCGGCAGGTTGTCCGGATCATAGCCGTTGGCCGCCAGTGATGGCTTGAGCCAGCTCGCGGACGTGCCGGTGATGCCATCTGTTACGACAAGGCTATCGATGGTCGCATCCACCACCATCTGCTTGTAGGCTGGAACCGCCATGCTTTCGGTCGCACCGATGAAACGTGTGCCCATATAGACGAGATCGGCACCTGCCGCGATGGCGCCCGCAATGGCAGCGCCATCCGAGATACCACCGCCAATCACCAGCAAACCATCGAAGAATTCGCGCACCGCGGAAATGAACGCAAACGGCGCAATGTGCCCCGTATGCCCGCCCGCACCCGCAGCGATACAGGCAATGCCGTCGGCGCCCGCAGCTACGGCTTTCCTGGCCAATGTCAGCGTGACGACATCGGCAATGACGATGCCGCCGTAGGCATGCACAACCTCGAGCGCCGGCTTCGGCGACCCGAGTGCCGTCACGACGATTGGCGGCTTGTAGCGTGCAATCAGCGCCAGATCTTGCGGTAGTCGCATGTTCGACGAGTGCGTGATCAGGTTCGCACACCATGGCGCGATCAGCGCCTGCGGATCTTCACGCAGTGCGCTGTCGAGCGCACGGGTGATTGTCTCCAGCCAGCGCTCCAGCTCTTCGATCGGGCGCGCATTCGTCGTCGGGAACGCGCCAATGATTCCGGCCTTGCACGCCGCAACCACGAGCTCTGGCCCGGAGACAAGAAACATCGGCGCCGCAAACACGGGCAGACGTAGCGGCCATCGCAGCGGTGTTGTCATCTGGCGCTACTGCAACAGCCCGCTGACCGGCGTCCACAGCCCACCTTTGACCTGCTCGATGCGCACGGTCTCCGGCACCATATGGCCACCCTTAAAACTCTTCTCGTCGTAGAACACCGGACTTGCCGACTTCATCGTCCCGATCGCCGCCGCCACCGATTGCGGCGTCAGGTCCTTGCCCGCCGCTTCGACAGCCCGCACGAAGATGTCGGTGTAGGCATAGGCCAGCAGCGCGTTTTCGTCTGGGTCGAAATTGTGCTTGGCTTTGAGGTTCGCAAAAAACGTCTTGGCCTCGGCATTTTGCGTGTCCGCTCCCAACACATTCCACGAGCCGACACCATATAGCCCCTCGACCGCTGCGCCACCAAGTCGGGTGACGTTCGCTGTCCGGCCTGGCGTCGCGGTCATGATCTTCACGTCGTTCCAACCAAGCTTTTTCGCCTCGGTGATCACGCCGACCGTTTCGCGCGTCAGCGTCGCCGTCACGATCAGATCCGTGCCCGCACCCTTCATCCGCGCAACGTGCGACGAGAAATCGATGTCGCCGGGCTTATACGACGCTTCGGCAGCCAGCGTCGCGCCCTTGTCGGCTAGCGCCTTCTTTACGCCCGCGCCGATCAGATCGCCAAATGGCCCTTCCTGATAGATATAGCCGATCTTGGCGGGCTTGAACTGCCCGAGTGCCCACGTCAGCCCCGCCGCCATCGCACCGTCGTAGTTCGGCACCGTCGTAATGCACAGCGGGCTTCCAGCCGCAATCTTCTGGAAAATCGCCGACGCACCCCAAGGCGCAAACAGCAGCACATTCGCATCGACCGTGCGCTTCACCGTCGCCCCTATCGGTCCGGAGCCGAACGCGTTGACGATCGCGAACACCTGATCCTGCTGCAGCAGCTTCGTCACTGCGCGCACACCCATCTGCGGCTGGCTGCCATTGTCCTCGACAATCAGCCGGAACTTGCGCCCGTTGCTGCCGCCTTTGTCGTTAGCCTCGTCGAGCCGCATCTGCATGCCTGCGCGCAGCTTCGGCATATCCGCACCAACCGGGCCTGACAGATCGATGTGTGACCCGACGACGATCTCCGTTCCAGAGACGCCCTGCACCTGCGCGCGGGCAATCGACGGCATGGCAACGGCAGCGGTTCCGGCAGCGAGCACGGTGCGGCGTGAGAGTTTGCGTATCATTTGGTTTCCTCCGGTGTTGTTGTGTCGTCCCGTCCCCGTGTGATCCAGGGTTGTGCGATTTCAACTGCGATACATCTCATCGATGAGTGTGGCGTACTTGGTCAGCACCACGCGCCGCTTGAGTTTCATTGTTGGAGTCAGCTCTTCATCCTCGGCCGTGAGCAGTTGTGTAATGATACGGAAATCTTTGACCTGTTCCACACGCGCAAGTTTGGCATTTGCGGCTGCAACCTCCCGCCCGACCAGATCGACCACCTCTTTTGCCCGCGTCAGGCTGACAAAGTCCGTGAATGGAACCTGCGCATCCTGCGCGAACTTCGAGGCACTGTCGATATCGAGCATGACGAGACACGTCAGGTAGTTGCGGCCATCGCCCACGACCATCGCGTCTGATATGTAGGGGCTGAACTTCAACGCGTTCTCGATCTGGCTGGGCGTAACGTTCTTGCCGCCGGATGTGATGAGGATGTCCTTCAGCCGGTCCTTGATGCGCAAATAGCCATCCGCGTCGATATCTGCGCTGTCGCCCGTCTTGAACCAGCCGTCGGTCGTGAAGGCATCGCGCGTTTTCTCCGGCGCGTTCCAGTAGCCGGCAAACACATTCGGCCCGCGCACGTGGAGTTCGTCCTCGGCGCCGAGCCTGATCTCCGTACCCGCCAGCGGCTGCCCAGCCCAGCCAATGCGCGCGCGGCCGGGGCGCGGCACCGTGCAGGCACCGGATGTCTCGGTCATGCCGAACGCTTCTTGCAGCTCGATCCCGATCTGCCCATACCAGCGGATCAGATCCGGCGAGACCGGCGCTGCACCCACCAGCGCCTGCTTGATGTTCTGCAGCCCGAGAAATCGCTGCACGTTTGCCGTCACGGTGCTGTGCAACGCGCGCGACACGCGCCCTGCGCCCGCGTCTGCGCGCATCGCCGTTGCATACGCCAGACGCGCCGGCGCGATGGCATCCTTCATGAACAGGTCGACCTGCGCGTAAAGCTTTTCCCAGAAGCGCGGCGGCGCGAACACGCGATGCGGTGCGACTTCGCGCATATCGTTGACAACGGTGCCAGTATTCTCTGGAAAGTGAATGATCTGGCCCAGCGACAGTTGCGTGAAAGGTGACGCCATGCGCTCAGCGATATGGCAGAGCGGCAAGAACGACAGCGTTTTCAGGCCACGTTCTTTTGGCTGCCACGCTGGTGCACTTTGCAGTTGATAGGTGAGCGCGCGATTGGCGATCATGGCGCCCTTTGGCGCGCCCGTGGTGCCGGACGTATAGACAAGAAACGCCGTATCGTCAGACGTTGCAGCATCAATGGACGCGTCGATCGCCGCATGCGCGGCGGCGTCAGTAACTGCGCCACGCTGCAAGAACGCGTCAAACGGCATCACGCCTGTCTCGTCGAGGCCGCGCAAACCCTTCAGATCAAACACGACAATCGTTTCGAGCCGCGGGCACTCCGCACGGATCGCCCGTACTTTATCCAATTGCTCCTGGTTCTCGACAAAAATGATGCGTGTTTGCGAATCGACCAAGACGTGCCGCAGCTGTTCCGGCGACGATGTGGGATAAATGCCGTTGCCGATGGCACCGAGCGATTGCGTTCCCATGTCGGCAAATAGCCACTCCGGGCAGTTCTCGGCTAGCACGCTGACGACATCGCCCCGCTGGCAGCCGAGCGACGCCAGCGCTAACGCTGCATGGCGCACGTGCGCACCATACTGCGCCCATGAGACGGTGTGCCAGATCCCGCGATCTTTGCGGCGCAGCGCTGGCAGCGGGCCCCACTCCGCAACGCGCGCGCGGAAGACCTGCAACGGCGCCGCACCCGCTGCGATCAGCGCGTCGCCAGAACTGGCCATGTGCATCTGCGCCGCCGCTGTCACTGTCATCTCCACGTTTTGCGACGCTTCCAACGCTGCCGCTGGCCCTCGGCGCGATCACCCACCGCAGCGCCACCGAGATAGAACTCACGCACATCAGCGTTGCTGGCCAGCTCGGCTGCCGTGCCGGTCGCCACGATACGGCCGAGTTCCATCACATAGGCATCGTCCGCATTGGCGAGCGCAATCGCCGCGTTCTGTTCGACCACTAGCACAGTGACACCGCGCTCTGCATTGATGCGCCGGATGATTGCAAAGATCTCTTTGGTGAGCAGCGGCGACAGCCCCAGCGAAGGCTCATCCAGCAGCAGCAGGCGGGGGCGGCCCATCAGCGCGCGCCCAATGGCCAGCATTTGTTGCTCGCCGCCTGACAGCAGGCCGCCGTGCGTCTCGCACCGTTCGCGCAGCCGCGGAAACCAGCCAAACACTTGCTCGATATCCTCTTGAACTCCGGCCTTGTCCCGGCGCGCAAATGTGCCCATCCTCAGATTGTCGAGCACGCTGAGGAATGGAAACACCTGCCGCCCCTCGGGTACCAGCACCAGCCCCTGCCGGGCAACGACATCCGGATCGAGCGCTGTGATCGCGCCGCCGGCAAACGTTATGCCGCCTTTGAACGGATCGATGACGCCGGCAATCGTCTTCAACAACGTCGTCTTGCCCGCGCCGTTGGCGCCCAGCACGGCAACGATGCGGCCTTCGGCGACGTCCAAGCTCACGCCCTTGATGGCCACCACCGGCCCATACCAGGTCTCGATGTTACGCACAGACAGGAGTGGCGCGTTCGTCATCCCTCACGCCCCCAAGTACGCGGCAATAACGTCGGGATGCGACTGCACCTCGGCAGCCGTGCCAGTCGCCAGCACACGGCCAAGGTTCATGCACAGCACCCGGTCGGCCACGTCAGCAACCAGCGACATATCGTGTTCCACCATCACGACCGTCACCCCCAGATCGGCGCGAATATCCTCAATCCAGAAGGACAGATCGCGCGTCTCTTCAGGGTTCAAGCCAGAGGCCGGCTCATCGAGCAGGATCAGCGCCGGATCGATGGCAAGCGCGCGGCCGATCTCGACAACCTTGCGCACACCGTACGGCAGCTCTGATACTGGCACGGTACGGTACGGTGACAGTTCCAGCACGTCGATGATCGTCTCGATCGCGTCGCGGTCGGCGCGTTCGGCCGCTGCGACCTGTGGTAACCGCAGCATCTGGGCCACGAAACCGCCACGCGCAAAGCGGTGCCGCCCCAGCAGCAGATTGTCGAGCACGGTGGCCTTCTCGAACAGTTCGATGTTCTGAAAGGTGCGGGCAATACGCGCGCCTGCAATCGCTTGTCGCGGCAATCGCGTGATGTCGCGGCCATCTAGCAGAATGCGTCCCGATGTCGGGCTGAAGATCCGCGTGATGACATTGAACACGGACGTCTTGCCCGCGCCGTTTGGGCCGATGATCGCAAATACCTCGCCTTTCTCGACACTAAACGACAGATCGTCGATGGCTTTGAGGCCACCGAAATGCAGCGCCAGGTTCTCGACTTGGAGCATGCTCAACGGTAGCGCTCCGATTTCATGTACGTCTTGGTGCGCTTGAACGTATCGCGCCGATAGAGCGGGAAATGCGTGACGAGTGCCTTCAGCTTCAGCCATCGGCCATTGAGCCCCGTCGGTTCGAACAGCACAAACAGCAGCAAAATCAGCCCATAGACGAAAATCTCGAGGCCGAACTGTTGACCGCTGGCCCCCGGCAGTAAGGGCTTCACCATCGAAATGACGCGCGGCAGGAAGCCGATCAGAATGGCACCGAGGATCGCCCCGCGCAGCGAGCCGAGCCCCCCGATCACCACCATCAACACCAATTCAAGCGACAGGATCAGCCCGAAGCCTTCGGGCGTCAAATGCTGCACGTGATGCGCCATCAATCCGCCGGCCAGTCCGAGCACGCCTGACGACAGCACGAACGCGCCGATCTTATAGGCCGGCACCGACACGCCGAGACTGTAGGCCGCCGCCTCACTGTCCCTGACGCCCGCGAATGCGCGGCCGATTGATGAGCGCAAGACGTTGACGAGCCCGACGAACACCAGCGTGAGAACGGCGAGGCACAGATAGTAGAACCCTTTGGGCCCGGCGAGGGAGTATCCAAACAGTGACGCGTCCGGCACCGGCAAACCCGTGTGTCCGCCAGTCACCGACTTCCAGCGGCCAATGATGTGCTCGACAATGATCGAGAACGCCATCGTCACCATGGCCAGATAAAGTCCGGAAACACGGATCGCCGGCACGCCGACGATCACGCCGGCCACAGCGGCGGTCAGTGCACCACCCAGCAGCGACAACGGCAGCGGCACACCCATGCTGAGCACAACGGCGTGCACATACGCACCGATCGCCACAAACGCCGCCGGGCCGAGCGACACCTGCCCCGTATAGCCCATCAGCACCATCAGCCCGAGGCTCGCCGTGCACAGAATAAAGATGTAGCTGAGTTCGCCAATCATGAAGCGTGGCAGCACGAACGGCGCAATCAGCAGCGCCATTGCGAGCGCGCCCCAGGCGAGCCAGTCACTCGCGTAACGCAGCAGCCGCTGGCTGTCGCCGTATCCCGTATCATAGTGAAACCGCACCCGCTTCCCCTGCGCTTCGTATGCAATCTACACCCGCCGCCCGTGCGCCTCTCCCAGCAGCCCGCGCGGCCACACGATCAGCATCACAATCAGAATGACATACGCCGCGATGTCCTTGACGCCGTCCGGCATGTAGACTCCGGCGAACTGCTCGATGAGGCCGATGCCGATACCACCGACCAGTGCACCAGCGATCGACCCGAAGCCGCCGAGCACCAGCGCCGCCAGCGATTTCAGCACCACATGCCAGAGTGAGATATCGACAAGTGCCGTCGGTGCCAGCAGGATGCCGCACAGCGCCGCAAGTGCTCCGGCAATCGCCCACACCAGGGAATTGACCCATTTGACCCGAATGCCCGCAAGGAACGCCGCCAGCTGGTTCTGCGAGGCCGCTTGAATAGAGATGCCAACGCGCGTGCGGCCGAGAAATGTGAAGAGCGCGAGCGTCACCAAGAGCGTCGCGACGATGATGACAAAGCTGAGGTTGGTCAGTACGACGCCGCCGATGCGCGTGGTCTGGCCGCTCCAGGGTGTCGGCAGGTTACGGGCGTCGGGCCCAAACGTCAGGCTAACAGCGCCGCGCAGCATGAAGCCAATCGCAATGGTCAGCATCACGCCCGCGAACTGCGGCTGGCCAACGATGCGGCGCATTGCGAGCATCTCAATAAGTGCCGCCAGCGCTGCGATCAAAGCAATCGTCGCTGGTGCCGCGAGCCAGAACGGCCAACCGGCCAGCGTGATCAAGCCCCAGCAGACGAATGCCGACGCCATCAGCAGATCACCATGCGCGAAGTTCAGCACTTCGGTCGCCTTATAGGTCATCACCAGGCCAGCCGCGACCAGCGCATAGATCGACCCAATCGCCACGCCGTTGACGATCAGCTGCACAATCTGCGCGAGGTCAGCGGGCATTGGTCTATACTGCTCTTGCGTGCCGTGCCTGGTTGCGTCGGGGGGCTGAATCGGTGGCCGAAGGCCGGGAGAGGGGCAAGGCTCGCTCGGCGCCTGCCCCTCATCCGCCCTCCGGGCACCTTCTCCTCTTTGCAAAGAGCGAAGGGCAGAAGGGAAGTGAAAGAACCGGATCGCCCGCCCTCATACATAAATCTCGTCGCCCGGAATCCACGTCGTATGAAAGCCAGCGCTGATGCGGTGCGGGATTTTGACCTTCGCGATGGGACCGCGCGAGATGTCCTTGGCATCGAACACCAGACAGGCCGATGACCAGTCGTTCGTGTCGGTGACAAAGGTGACGGCATAGGCATCGTCTTCGGCACTGAGCGCTGTCGCTCCGCGCTTGGGTGCGATCGGCGCCTCGTTGCCGAAAACACCGTCGCCGTAGTCATAGCGCTGGCGGGCGCCGGTGTCGGTGTCGTAGCGGATCAGCGCATCAAACGTCTGGCAGCGCCCGGAAATGCCGCCGCCGGCTTGCGGCAAAGGCAGAAACTGATTGAAGGCAAGCCTTGATTTTTTGCCGGTGCGCAGCGGATTGATGCGCGGGAATTCCGTGTTGAGATCATCCAGCCGGCCCTCCCGGACCGCGCCCGTCACCATATTGAACGACCACTTGTAGAGTTCGTGCACACGGCGCCGGTATGCCATCATGGAGGCCAACGGGCCGTCGGCTTTGTCGCGCTTGGCGTCGGGATTGGCCTGACGGCAACAGACCTGATGCACCCAGTCGCCGTCTTCCCAAGCATTGATCACGTGCAGAATGTAGCAGGGCTCCGCCTCAAACCACTTGATCTGGTCCGCGCGGCCATAGCGCGGAATGATGCCAAAGCGCGCCGGCATGTCGCGATGAAACGACAAGATGCGATGCTTGGTCTTCTTCAGCAGTTCGACGTCGTGGAACAGCGGCAGATCGTGCAGGATGGCGTAGTTCGTCGTCAGTCCGAGATCGTGGGGCGAGCGTGGGCCCGGAATGTCGATGGCCACATCGTGCAGCAGTTCACCGGTTGGGCTTGCCACACCATAGCGCATGTAGGGCGGCGTATCTCCATAGCTGAAGAAGAACAGCTCGCCCGTCGCTGGATCGACCTTGCTGTGCGCGGACAGATCATGGCTCAGCTTGCCACCGAACGTCTCCTTGCCGCGCGTCTCCAGCGTCAGCGGATCGATATCGTAAGGTTTGCCGGCCATGTAAAACAGCGAGAGAAGTTTGCCGCGCGTAGATAGACGATATCCGTGTTCGAGGTGTCTTTGATCGGCGAGCCCGGCAGCATGAAATTGTAGGGCCCCGCCAGCCCGGGCCAGATGTTCATCTTGGCAATGTCTTCGACCACGAACGACTTCGTTGCGGATCCAGCGCTGGCGGAATGACGCGCGGCCGTCGCGGAAGTAGATGGCGCGCAGCATCGCATCGCCATCATAGTAGTGGTAGCGGTTGGCGGGCTCGAAGCGCTGTGAGGGGCCGTTCATGATGTAAGCGCCATAGAGATCGGCCGGCAGTTCGCCCTCGATCTCCAAGGTCTCGGCGTCGTACTCGCGGTTGGTTGGCGCGAAAACGCCGTGCAGATAGGGATGATCAAGCTTCCAGATCCAGTCCGGCGCGTCAGGCGGCAGTTTGCCATCCGGTGCCATCAGGCGCACATTCAGTCGCGCAATCGGCAGATCCATGCCGTGCGGCGCTACGTGATGGTCGGTCGACGCGCGGGACTGGGCTGCCATGAGACAAGCTCCAAGTTAGAAATCACGCCGCCGCGATCTGATCGCCGCGTGCCCATGTTCCGTGGAAGCCCGCGGGGACGCGCACCGGCAGCATCACGCGCGCAATGGGGCCCTTCTCCACGGCCTTGGCATCCAGCACCTGGACTTCGGACTTGCCGGTATTCTCATCCGTCACGAAGGCGATGACATACCCGTCGTCTTCGCCTTTCGCACCAAGGCGGGGTGCAAAGGCCGGCTCCGAGCCGAACATCTGTGGTTCATAAAGATACGTTTTCGCAGCCCCGGTCTCGAGATCGTATTTGTAGATCCCAGCCATCCGCTGCAGTTCGGTTCGCGCCATCGCTACATGATAAGACCACTGCGAGCGCTGGCCTGTGTAGTCGAGATTGATCACCGGGAACTCGCCGATCCGGTCATCGAGTTGGCGCTTCTTGACCTCGCCGGTGCGCATGTTCATGCGCCACTCGACGGGCACCGCGTGCAGCGCCAGCACATTCACCATGGGCGCATAGGCGCCATAGGACGGGTTCATCGGGAAGCCGTTGGGGATCATCATGCAGGCGGTCATCACCACCTCGTCACCATCCTCCCAGCTGTTGATGACGTGATAGATGTAGCAGCTGTCGGTTTCAAACCAGCGGATCTGATCGCCACGGCCCTTGCGTGGCACCACACCGAAACGCGCCGGCTGGTCAGCAAACTTGATGTTCCACATGCTGCGACGCAAGCCGTGATCGGCGAACACAACTGGCAGATCGTGCAGGATAACGTAATTCTCGGTCAGCCCCATATCGTGCGGCAGGCGTGGGCCGGGTAGTTCGACCCGTTCGAAATGCGTCAGCTCATTGCTGGCGCTCACTGTGCCGAACGTCATCCACGGCTCGTAGAGCGAGTAGTCGAAGAAGACGAATTCGCCGGTTTTCGGATCGACTTTGGAGTGGGCTGACACATGCCGCGGCAGCTTGCCGCCGAAGTTCTCGGTGCGAATGGTCTCCAGCGTCCGCGCGTTGACGCGCACGGGTTGGCCGGAGATGTACCACAACGCCATCACCGAACCGTTGTGGACGACCAGATCGGTATTCGCGGTGTCTTTGTAGACGCGGTCGCCGCGCGTCGAGTTTTTGTTCGCGCGCGAGGATGGATACAGCACGCCGCCCGCGCCGCATCCGCCGTTGAGATCCGCCACGTGATCGGCTGTCTGAATATAGCGGTTGCGATACTCGGCCTTGCCGTTCTCGAAGTGGATGGCGTGGATCATCCCATCGCCGTCGAACCAGTGATGCAACCCTTCCGGCGCCTTCGGTGGATTGGGTCCGTTGCGGTAGAAGCAGCCGTGCAGGTCATTGGGCAGGTCGCCGACGACACGGAGATTGAGTGCGGTCGTTTCCTTCGCCACAGGCTCGTAGACGCCCTGGATGTAGGGGTTATGAACATTCAGCGAATTGAGAGAGCCGGTTTCGATCCGGCGCTTTGACGCAGCAGTATCCACCATGGCGATCGTCTCTCCAGATGCATGCGGAGTCCCATCCCCGCTCACAGTGCAGGCGCAAACTATGAGTGAGCCGCCAAATGAACGCAAGCCGTGGCGAGGTTAACAGGCGGTCACTGGCCGATCTTGACACCGACAGCAGGACCGACGGTTGCGTTCCAGATGGTAACGCAGTCAGCGCCGCAGCGCTGCGCGAAGGCGGGCAGAATTGCCTTGATCAGCGCATCCTTGCGCAGTGCCTCGTCGGCGGGCGTCACAGCGACCAGCTTCATGCTGGCGGCGGCGCCTTCCGAGCATGGCGCCGGCGCCGGTGTTGCAATTGATGCCGGTCTGCGTTTCCGTGCTCGCCTGCTCGAAAATAGAGACTTCGAGCTTGCGGACCTGTGTTTCCAGGAAGGCTTGCACGCTGGGGTCGAGTGTCTTCCACCAAGCCAGATTGACGAGATGGGCAGCGACCCCGAAGTTGATCGGCATAGGCGAGATGAACTTCGCGCTTTCGTGCCATTTCGAGCGGTAGCCGGACAGTGCTCCGGTGATGGCGCAATCAATCACGCCGCTGCCGAGAGCAGGTTGAACTTCCGCGAATGCAATGGTGATCGGCGAGCCGCCGAGATGCGAGACGAATGTCTGCTGCGAGGCCCCGGACGCGCGGACCTTGCGGCCTTTCAAATCCGCAATCGTCGTGAACGGATCGCGGCAATAAATCACCTGTGCCTGGTACGTGCCAAAGCCCAGGAGTTTGATGTTATGCTTGGTCTCAAGAAATTTGGCATACTCGGCGCGCACCGCGTCCAGTGTCTTTCTGAGTTCTTCGACCGAGCCGACGAGGCCGACAAGATCGGCCGCTTCGTTCATCGGGACCTCGCCGGAATTGTAGTTCAGAACAGTCGTCGCAAACTGCAACGTGCCGCTCGACACAAGCCGGAAGATCTCCGGCCCCTTGAGCCCGAGTTCTGTAAACGGTTTAACCGTCGCCTTGATCTGTCCGCCCGATTCGCGCGGCACGATCTCGTTCCAGAACGGCACTTCCCGGTTGAGGTACATCGATAGATTCCCGATGCTGCCGACCACGTTGAAAGACGTGCTGGGCAACTGCTGAGCGCTGGCGCTCGGCGCGCCGCCCATGGTCGCGCCACCCATAACCATGGCAGCGATGCCGAACAGTGTGCGCAGGTGTCTCGCGGTCATCGCTGGAAATCCTAAGTTTTGAGGCTTCGTGTCGACTGGAGCACGTGTCTCAGGTGGCAGATTTTGGGTTGAGAATGGTTGGAAGCCACAGCGCCAGCTGTGGAAACATAATCAAGATCGCGATCATGATGATCATCATCATGACGAAAGGTAAAGAGCCAATGCAGAGGTCCGAGAAAGGACCTTTGCCGCGCACCGCCTGCACGACATAAAGGTTGAGCCCGACCGGCGGCGTGATGAGTGCAGCCTCCATGAGAATGACGAACACAATACCCCACCACACCGGGCTGTAGCCCAGTGCCGTGATGACCGGCACGACGACGGGCGTCGTGGCGATCATCATCGACAGCGTTTCCATGAAGCAGCCGAGGATCAGATAGAAAACGATGATTGCGATCAGCATGCCGAGCGGTGGCCACCCAAGCGACAGCACTTGATCCGTGATCGCCTTCACCAGCCCGATCGAGACCATCACAAAATTGAGGAAGAACGCGGCAATCACGATCAGCATCACCATGCACGTCGTGCGCGCCGTGCCCTCGAACGCACGCACCAGCACCGCCAGGGTCATCTGCCCGTTGACGAGCACGAGACCCACGGTCGCCATCAGCCCGAGCGCCGCCGCTTCGGTTGGCGTAGCGATGCCGGCATAGATCGAGCCGACGACGATCAGGAACAGCCCGAGCGGCGGTACAAGATGGCGGAGCCCGGCCCGCCGTGCCGCCCACAGATTGGTAGTTTCGACGGGCGGCCCGGCAAGGGATGGCCACCGCCTGGCGACCATGTAGATCATCAGCGAAAACAGTCCCGCCAGCATGAAGCCCGGAATGAAACCCGCCGCGTAGAGGTCAGCGACCGAGGTGTCGGTGATGACGGCATAAATGATCATGTTGATCGACGGTGGGATCAGAATGCCGAGCGTGCCGCCTGCCGCAATCGAGCCGAGGAACAGCGGGCGGTTGTAGCCGCCGGCGTCCATGTTCGGGATGGCGACAGTGCCGATAGTGGCAGCCGTCGCGACCGATGACCCCGATGTGGCCGCAAAGATCGCACTGGCCGCGATGTTGGTATGGATCAACCGTCCAGGAATGCGCGCGAACCAGGGCGTCAGCGCTGTGAACAGGCGCTCGCTCATGCCAGACCGGTGCATCAACTCACCCATCATGATGAACATGGGTGCAGCGATCAGGATGAAGTCGTTCGACGAGTTCCAGGCCAGTTCGCCAAGCGCACCGATGAGCGGGAAGAATGCATACTTTGTAGACAGCGCGTAGCCCATAATGCCGAGTGCTGCCGCCACTGGCAGGCTCAACGCGATGAGGCCGATCAAGAGCAGGCCAGCGGTGCCGATCATCGCACGTCCTTTGTCTTGCCAAGCGCTTCGGCCGCATCGGCCGTGACCGCTGCGCCGGCCTGCTCGATTTCCTCGGTGACACGAAGGCTGCCGATCAGCCGATCAAAGCCAGGGCCATCGCCTTTGATCAGCCGGCCGGTGGCTTGCAGCGGTACGATGATCGCCACTGCCGCGAACCAGAACAGCCCCACCCACCAAATACCTTGCGGGATGACCATCGGCGTTTGCAGCACTGACACCGACTTGGCACTCATGGCGTGCGACTGGGCCAGCGTTTTCCAGGTGAACCACGCCAGGGTCAGCGCAATGACAGCCAGCGAAAGAGCCGCCAGGATGTCGCACGCAACGCGCACCGGGCGGGGAAACGCATCGAGCAGGATATCCACGCGGATGTTGGATTTCGACGTAACAGTGAAAGCCAGACCGAGGCCGATGCAGGCGGCCAACGCATAGCCTGAAATCTCGAAGCTTTCGACCATCCCCCGCTTGAAGAAGAACCGCGTCAGCACGTCGATCGAGATCAACAGGCTGCATCCAAACAGGACCATACCGCCAGCGATCCAGGCGAGGACGCGCGAAATCCGTTGCGGCAACGGTTCATCGGGAAACAGGCGGTTGGCGTCGCTCATGGCGTTCCCTCAGTATAGTGTCGCGTGACGTAGCCGTCCGCGAGATCAGCCGCGATCGCTGCCGGATCGCGCAGTGCTGGTTTGCCGAAGCCGCCGCCGCCAGGTGTTTCCATGCGGATAATGTCGCCAGCACGCAACTCGTGGCCGATGGTCTTGGCGGCAAGTTCAGTCGTCACACCGTCGCGTGTCACACAAAGCCGGCCACCTCGGCCCGGCTCGCCGCCCGCGAGGCCATAGGGACGCGACACAAAGGCGTCGAATGATGCGTTCAGCAAGCCGCGCTTGGCAGTGAAGCGCCACTCGCGAACCAGGCCGAGGCCGCCACGGAATTGGCCAGCGCCGCCGGAGTTGGCAAGCAACCCGTAGCGGATAAACTCAAGCGGAAAGATTGCTTCGATCATCTCGATAGGCGTGTTCTGGCCGTTGTGAAATCCGGCCGCCAGGCCCGATCCGCCGTCCGCCGTAGGATGCGCGCCCCAGCCGCCGATTTCCGCGTCGAAATAGACCTGCCGGCGGCCGTCAGCGTGGAGGATGTTGATCGCGTGGTTGAACGTGACGCCATAGTAGGCAGCGGGAATGCGATCGGGCACGGCGGCAGCGAAAGCCCGGAGGACAGCGGTGGCAATGCGGTGCCCCGTCAGCATGCGCATCGAGACGGGTGCTGGAAATCCGGCGTTGACCAGTGACGCCACCGGTGCGGTTACCGTGATCGGCCGGTAACAGCCTGAGTTGGCCGACGTGGTAACGCCAGAGGCCGCGATCGCGGCGTAGTAGACCGCGGATTTCGTGGTTGCCATCGTTGCGTTGATCGGCCCTGCCGCCTGGGCCGCGGTGCCGGTGAAATCGACAACAAGTGTGTCGGCGTTGATCGTGAGCGTGACAGCAATGCGCTTTTGTCCTGGCTCAAGCCCATCGCCATCCACGCAGTCCTCGGCGGTGTAGACGCCGTCTGGCAGCGCCGAAATCGCCTGCCGCATGGCGCGCTCGGAGTGATCCAGCAGGGCGTCGCCCGCGTCGATCAGCGTACCAACGCCATACCGCGCAGCCAGTGCACGCACCGATCGCGCGCCCACTTCCAATGCCGCGATCTGGCTGAGAAAGTCACCGCGGAATGTCTCGGTTTCCCGCACGTTCTGCAGGATGGTCGCAAACAGGTCGGTCTGCATCTCGCCCCGCCGGACAATGCGCACCGGTGGAACCCGCAAGCCTTCTTGGAACACTTCGGTGGCACGCGCGTTATACCCGCCGGCCGCCCCCCCACCGACATCGACATGGTGGATCAGCACGCATGTGATCGCCACGCGCTCCAAGCCGGCGAACACCGGTTTGAACGCCAGAAAGTCGGGCAGGTGCTGGCCACCGCAATAGGGATCGTTGGTGACGATCACGTCGCCCTCGTGCCAATGCTCCAAAGGCAAATGCCGGGCGATGATCTCCTGCAGGCAGAGTTCCATCGAATTGAGGTGCACGGGCATCCGCGCGGCTTGCGCGATGTTGCGGCCATTGCGATCAAAGACGGCGGTCGAATAGTCAAGCAGCTCGCGGACCGTGGTGGACCGGCTGGTCCGCCAGACGGTGACGGACATTTCCTCCGCCGCCGAGACCAGCGCGTGGGAGACAATCTCGAGGAGGACGGGATCGATCCGGCTCATGGGGCGTTTCCGGACCTGCGCCGCGCAAACAGATCGCCGCTCGGCATTGTCTCCAAGCGCCATCCTGCGGTGAGCACGAGGGTGGTGTAGGGATGCTCGATGATGGCGGGTCCTTTGAGAACATCGCCAGGTTCAAGTGATTGCTGCGGCACCACAGGAACCTGTTGCCAGCCATCCGCCAGATGAACCGCACGCGTTGTTCGCGCCGCCGCAACACCAGCACTTTGAAGCGCCTCGGCGTGGCCGCGCGGCAAACGGCCGATCGCGGCGAGACGCAGCGTCACCAGCTCGACCTCTTCGAGCGGATCGTCAAACGAGAAGCGCTGCTGATGCAGAGCATGGAAGCGCGTCACCAGATCAGCAATCGTCGCAGCGGTAATCGGACCAGCTGCCAGCGGCGCCATCAGTTCGAAGGCTTGGCCGCGATAGCGCAGATCAGCCGAAAATTTCAACGCGTGCATGCCGGCCGGCAGACCCTGGCCCGCGAGCAAGCGCCTGCCTTCGGCGGCCAGCGACGCCGCAAGGTCAGCAACCTGTGCTGTCGCGTTTGCCGTCAGCGGGACAATGCTGGTGCGCGCCAGGTCTTGCACGACATCGGATTGCAGGATGCCATGGGCAGAGAATGTCGAGGGTTCGCGGGGAAACACGACGCTGGTGATGCCGAGTTCCTCAGCCACCTCAACCGCGTGCAGCCCACCGGCCCCGCCAAACGAAATCAATGCGAAGTCGCGCGGATCGAGCCCCTTCTCAAACAGCGACAGCTTGATGGCGCCAGCGAGCTTCGCGACCACGACCGCGAGCGCACCCGATGCCGCAGCATCCAAGCTCAAGCCAAGCGGCTGCGCCACGCGCGCCTCCAAGGCGTGGGCCGCACCCGCACGGTCCAGCGGCAGTTGGCCACCCATGAAACTCTCGGCACCCAAGCGTCCTAGCACGACGTTGACATCGGTGACGGTCGGCTCGGCGCCGCCGCGCCGGTAGCAGACCGGACCCGGTTGCGCGCCCGCACTGCGCGGCCCGACCATCAGGCGGCCGGAAGCATCCAGGGCAACGATGGAGCCGCCACCAGCGCCGATCGTGCGCATATCGACCATCGGCACGCGCACCGGCAAGCCGTCGACGTCACCCTGCGTGACGACCGATACGTCTCCATTCTGAATGATCGAGATGTCATAGCTGGTGCCGCCCATATCGACCGCGACAGCATGTTTGAAGCCAAGATCGCCAGCCAGGCGTTGCGCCGCCAGCACACCGCCGGAAGGTCCCGACAAGAGCAATTTGACCGGCGTCAGTCCCGCCGCCGCAGGCGTGGTGGCGCCGCCGTTGGACTGGATCAGATAAATCGGGGCCGTAAACCCAATGGCGCGCGCCCGCGCCTCAAGGCCGCGCACGTATCCTTGCACGATCGGCATCAGCAGCGCGTTCAGAACCGTCGTCGACGTGCGTTCAAACTCGCGGATCTCCGGCGAAACTTCGTGCGAGCATGAGCACGGCATCGCTGGAAACCGCTGCCGCAGGCGGTCGCGGATCGCGCATTCATGGGCGGGATTGGCAAACGCATTGAGCAGCGAAATGGCGGCGACCTGCGCGCCGCTGGCCGCGACGCGGTCAATGACGGCGTCGATTGCAGCGGGATCGAGTGCCGCGAGCACAGTGCCCTTGGCGCCGATCCGTCCGCCGGCACCGAACCGGCGGCGGCGTGGGATCAGCAGAGCGCGCTCTTCCGCTTTCAACCCGTAAATGTCGCGCCGCGCGTGACGCCCGATCTCCAGCACGTCTTCAAAGCCGGTGGTCGTAATGAGCGCGCCGTCGGGCAAGTCGCGGGTCAGCACGGCGTTAGTGGCGATCGTCGTGCCGTGCATCAAGAGGGCGACGTCGTCCACGCGAAAGCCGAAGCGCTCCGCCGCACCCTTGAGTGCGGTGACAAGGCTGAGGCCCGGATCTTCAGGTGTCGTTGGGGTTTTGAAAGATCGGCAGGCGCCGGTTGCCGGATCGATACACTCAAGATCGGTGAAGGTGCCGCCAATGTCGATTGCAACGCGCACGCGGTTCGCGGCGTTGCTCATGCTGCGGCCCCGCGTGTGGACGTGTCATATCGTGTTGGCATGCTCACACCACTCAACCCATCACCATCGTGCGTCAAACCTTCTCACCGAAACCGGCATGACGCAACTCACGACCTCGGCAGGCGTCGGCATAGGCGAATTACGGCGATCACTGTTTCAAACAGGACCCGTGAACTCACACCATCTGTGGGCGAATGAGATACTTTTCACCCGTGGCACGCTTGTTGTAGGCGGCGATCACGGCCGGCTTCAGCACGTCGGCGAGCGAGATTTCGTGGCTGTAGTGGCTGGCGAAGGTCGTGGTCAGTTCGGCCACCACGCGCGCGCGTAAACGCTGCGTGTCCTCGCGGCCGATCTTCTGCAGGAACGGCGTCAGCAGCCAGCCGCTCAGCGCCCACGAGAAGCCGAAGCTGCGGTTCAGTGTCGTCGGCGCCATGTCGAGGCCGCCGTAGACATAAACCTGTTTGAAGGTGTCGGAGCCGTAGCGGCTGTAGGTTTTCATGCGCTTGACGGCCGCGCTTTCCATGCAACCCAGAATCTGACTGGCTAGCTTTCCGCCGCCGATAGCATCGAAAGCGATCGTCGCGCCGGTTTCGACAAGCGCTGCGGTCAGGTCGTCCATGAACGTTGGCGCCGTTGAGTTGCAGACGTGCTTCGCGCCGATGCCGCGCAGTGTGGCTGCCTGGGCATCACCGCGCACGATGTTGACGAGTGGGATTCCATCCTTGGCGCAGATCTTCACCAGCATCTGGCCAAGGTTGGAGGCGGCGGCCGTGTGCACCAGCGCGCTATGGCCTTCCCGGCGCATCGTCTCGGTCATGCACAGTGACGTCAGCGGATTGACGAAACAGGACGCCCCGTCCTTCGGATCGGTACCCTCAGGCAGCAGCATGCATTGCGACACCAACAGGCACCGATATTGCGCATACATCGCCCCGCCGAGCATCGCGACCGTCTTGCCCAGCAGGGCCTTGGCTTCGGGTGACCCACCGGTTTTGACAACCACGCCCGCGCCTTCATTGCCGACAGGCATGGCGTCTCCGATGCGCCCGCCCATCGCCCGCATGCCAGCGGCAGGAATGTCGGCGGTGACCACAGGCAGGCCATTGCGTTCCGAGGTGCGAAGGGTCGCCATATCGCCAGCACCCAGCAACAGTCCGAGATCAGACGGGTTGATCGGCGTGGCAAGGACCTTCACGACGACCTCGTTGTCGCGCGGCTCCGGCACCGGCGCGCTGGCGAGAGAAATCTCAAGCTGGCCACTGTCCTTGACGAGCGACAAGAGCTGCAAGGCGGAAGCCGGAACTGTGTTGGTCATGGGTAGGGTCTCGCTGTCTTGTGCTGAGGTCGTGTTGGCGATGATGACAGTGTCATGCGCACAACCATAGGTCGACACCTCAATAAATGAGGCCGCCAATCAGCCGAGAATGGCCGGCTTTGCGAAGGCCGCTGTCTTGCTGGCAAGGCCACAGGCCGCCGGGCTCTCCGGCCAGATCCTCTCGGTCGGTGGTAGCCGATGCTCATCGGACTTGGCGTTGACGCCGGGCCAGCTCACGCCCACTCGATGGTCAACGAACCTCACGCAGCCTTACGATATCGATTGCCGTGTATGGGTGCCGCAAGTCGATATCGTCACTTGACGCCACTTGACTTCATGGACCTGGCGCCAGCCACGGGTTGAGCAATGCAACGCCCATGGGCGCAAAATCGGCGGTGTTGCGCGTGACGATAGTCAGTCCGTGCACCAGCGCTGTTGCCGCGATCAGCGCGTCGCGTTCTGGCCGCGGGTTGGGAACGTGAAGCTTGGCGCATGCGCGTGCGATGACGGAGTCGATTGTCAAAAACCGCACGGCATGCTGCCGCAGGACTTCTTGCTCGAGCCACCGCCGCAATATAGCCCCTTGCATTGCGTCGCGACGCTCCATGAGCAGCGTACCCCGCTCTAGTTCCAAGATAGTCACCACGGAAATCCAATGCAACTCCGCGGGTGTGTTGCCGGCCCACAAGCGAACATTCGCATCAGCCCGCTCCGGTCGGCGCAATTCCGAAACGACATTCGTGTCCACGAGAAACATCAGTCAAAGTCCACGGGACGCGAAATGTCGTCGCCCATGCGCGGTGGATCGAAATCGAAGTCGCCATCCTCCTTTTGCGCCAGCGCCTCGAGCAGGCTCGGACCCTTGCTCAAGAGCTTCTGGTAGTCCTGGAAACTGAGCAACACATGGGCCGGCCGTCCGCGATCAGTGATGATCACGGGCCCCTTGTCCGCTGCTTTCTTGGCGCCGCCGGCGTCCTGATTGAACTCACGGCTCGAAATCGTGGTGGTGCTCACTGGCGATCTCCCATGCGAGATCATTATCACCCACGCATTCAGCAGTCAAGGTTTTGTAGAAACGTTTCTACTTATTCCCACTCGATTGTGCCGGGTGGCTTGGAGGTGATGTCGTAGACGACGCGGTTAATGCCGGGGACTTCATTGATGATGCGCGTCGCCATGCGGCCCAGCACCTCGTGCGGGAACTGAAAATAGTCAGCCGTCATGCCGTCGGTCGAGGTGACGGCACGCAGGGCACAGACATGATCGTAGGTGCGGCCGTCGCCCATCACGCCCACGGTCTTCACTGGCAGCAGCACAGCGAATGCCTGCCAGATCGTGTCGTATAGCCCTGCCTTGCGGATCTCATCGAGGTAGACGGCATCGGCCTTGCGTAGGATGTCGAGCTTCTCGTCAGTGATCGCGCCCGGAATGCGGATGGCGAGGCCCGGCCCGGGGAACGGATGGCGGCCGACGAAGGCTTTTGGCAGGCCAAGTTCCCGGCCAAGCGCGCGCACTTCGTCTTTGAAGAGTTCGCGCAGGGGCTCGACGAGCTTCAGCTTCATGCGTGCCGGCAGCCCGCCGACGTTGTGGTGCGACTTGATGGTGACCGATGGCCCGCCTGAGAATGAGACGCTCTCGATCACGTCAGGATAGAGCGTGCCTTGCGCCAGGAACTCTGCGCCGCCGACCTTCTTGGCTTCCGCCTCGAACACTTCGATGAACAAACCGCCGATGGTCTTGCGCTTCTGCTCAGGATCGGAAACGCCGGCCAGTGCGCCGATGAACGTCTTGCGCGCGTCGACGTGCACCAGCGGAATGTTATAGTGGCCGCGGAACAGGTTGACGACTTGCTCGCTCTCGTTGGCGCGCATCAGGCCATGGTCGACGTAGATGCACGTAAGCTGCTCCCCAATCGCTTCGTGGATCAGTACAGCGGCGACGGTGGAATCCACACCGCCGGAGAGACCGCAGATGACCTTGCCCTTGCCGACCTGCGCCCGGATGCGCGCGATCTCGGCCGAGCGGAAATGCTGCATCGTCCAGTCGCCAGGAAGGCCAGCGATCTTGCGCACGAAGTTGCCGAGCAGCTTGGCCCCATCCGGTGTGTGGACGACCTCCGGGTGAAACATCGTTGTGAAGATGCGGCGCTTCTCGTCGGAGGCAATTGCAAACGGCGCGTTCTCGCTGGTCGCTTTGACGGTGAACCCGTCCGGCAATTTGGTGACGCGGTCGCCATGGCTCATCCATACGGGATAGCGCTGGCCGGTTTTCCAGATGCCATCGAACAGCGCGCTCTTCTCGCGAATCTCGATATCGGCGCGGCCGAACTCAGCCGCGTGCCCGCCTTCGACGGTGCCGCCAAGCTGCACCGCCGTGGTCTGCTGGCCATAACAGATCGAGAGCACGGGCAGCCCCGACTGAAACACCCAGTCCGGCGCGCGCGGACTGCCAGCCGTCGTCACGCTGGCCGGGCCACCGGACAGGATCACGGCCTTGGGCTGCAATCGCTCATGCGCATCCGCCGCCTTGTTGAACGGAACGATCTCGGAGTGCACACCGTGCTCACGCACGCGGCGGGCGATCAGCTGCGTCACTTGGCTGCCGAAGTCGATGATCAGCACCGTGTCTGGCGCCTGCGCTTTGGCCATCGGCGTGGAAGCCTTGGCGGCGGCTGCGGGAGAAACGGCTGCGGGAGATTTTTTGGTCATTCCACAGGATTACGCCAGGACATGGGGGCGGGCAATCCTGCTTGCCATCAATAAGGCGCGAATCGCATTGGCGCCGCAGCGCAACACCCGTCTGCCGATCCTGCCGCACCGCGACCCCCCGTCACGCATACGGATCGCGCCCTTGCTGGCCACGCGAAACATGGTGTATGGCCCTTGCGATGCAATCCAAGTGGCTTGGCGACATATGACCGAAGAGCGGCAGATCGACTATGATGCGCTCTTGCATGAGGCTTTTCGCGACGCGCAACGCGGCGTGATGCGCACCATCATGACCCGCGTCGCCGAGCAGGGGCTGCCCGGCGAGCATCACTTTTACATCTCCTTCAATACCCAGGCGCCGGGCGTGTCGATCGCTCCGCGGCTGCTGCAGAAGTATCCAAGCGAGATGACCATCGTCTTGCAGCACCGCTTCTGGGACCTGCACGTCCAGGCCGACCGGTTCGAAGTCAAGCTCACATTTGATTCGATCCGCGAACGGCTGGTTATTCCTTTCTCCTCGGTCCGCATGTTCTTTGATCCGAGCGTGCCTTACGGCCTCCAGTTCGACGAGCCGGGCGCCGACCGTGGCGGCGGCGAAGTCATGGGCTTCGCCCCCACCCGCAACGGCACCCGCGGCAGCAAGGCCGCAGCCGAACGCAAAAAGACCCGCAAGACACGCATCGACTCTGTCGAAGGCGGCGCCGGCGAAGCCGCCCTGATGGACGAAAGCCTGAAGCCACCGTCAAAAACCGCGATTGCCAGCAAGGCCGACGCCGCATCCAGGGCCGACACAGCAGTGTCCAAGGCCGATGCCGCCGCCGCCAGCGCCGCGTCGTCAACTGTCCCCGGACCCATGCCCAAACCCGGCCCCCGCCTCGTCGACACCTCCGCCAACGACAGCGCCAAGGTCGTCAGCCTGGATCAGTTCCGGAAGAAGTGAGGGGTGCCCCTCATGGCCCATAGGGCGGACGCGGGATGTCTTGGTGGGCTTTGCGCAGGGCGGACGACCAGCGCTCGCGCAGATCGTGAAAATACGGCTCCCCCGCTTCGATGCGGCGATTGACCTCGAACGCCAGCTTGCCTCTGCGCAGCATCACCAGATCGACCGGCAGCCCGACACCCAGGTTCGACCGCATGGTTAAGTCCATGGAGATCAGACCCAGCTTCAACGCGTCGTAGAGATCGGTCTTGTGGGTGACCGCGCGATCCAGGATCGGCTTGCCGTACTTGTGCTCACCAATCTGCAGATACGGACTGTCGCTGCTCGCCTCGATGAAGTTGCCGGCCTTGTAGAGCATGAACAGCCGCGGCTCACGGCCCGACATCTGCCCCGCCAGCAGGATCGACACATCGAACGCCGCTGCGTGATGTTCCAGCGCCGAACCATCGATGTCGAACACCAGCCGGATGGCGCGGCCCACCAGTTGCGCGGCTTGGAACATGCTCGTCTGATCGATCAGCCGGTGGCGCTCCCCGGTTGCCGGGTCTGCAACACCCTCGCGCAAATGCGACAGGATCGACTGCGTCACCGACAGATTGCCGGCCGTCGCCAGCGCCGCAACGAACTCGCCGGGCCGCTCGAAGATGTGCAGCTTGCGGAACGTTGACACATTGTCGAGCCCCGCATTCGTCCGGGTATCGGCCATCAGCACGAAGCCGTCTTCGACAAGAATTCCGACGCCATAGGTCATAGATAGGCCGCGCTCCCGATTTCACACCGGTGCGGGCATACACCAACGTTTTGGAATTGGCACCTCTCGCCGCGGGATCGCCGGGGGATGGCGGTGACCCGGTTCAATGATGTGGCCAAATCTAACCGCCGTCAGCAGCCCAGCACGGCAGCTCGGAAAAAGGACGGACGCACTCCACCCCCTCGTCATCCCGGCGAAGGCCGGGACCCACGGCAAGCTGATTGGCGATGGGATTCCCGAGCGAAAGCGGCGCTGGCTATCATTCTCACATCGTCCACGCTTGCTCGCGCGGGCCACGGGCGCGTTGCCGTGGGTCCCGGCCTTCGCCGGGATGACGAATAGAGGACACTAGTACATTTGTGTCGCGCGATGGCCGTCGCAATCCGCGACGCCGCCAATGCCATCACTCCTGCGCCATGGCGCGGCCTTGGGCGACTTGAATGGTGACGTCGAGATCCTCCCGGCCGCCGCCGGTCCGCGCGCCGCGCACGGGTGCTGCGTCGCGGGCATCAGCGCCGATCGCGACACGCACGTAGCGGTCGGACACGCACACGCCCTGCGCCGGGTCGAACCCAACCCAGCCGAGATCAGGAACAAAGGCTTCCATCCAGGCATGCCCGGCCTCTTGGTCGGTGCGGTCGGTGCGCAGATAATAGCCGCTGACATAGCGGGCCGGAATACGCAGGCAGCGTGCCGCCGCGATCAGCACATGCGCGAAGTCCTGACAGACGCCGGCTTTCGCAGCAAAGGCCTGCTGCGCCGTCGTTTCGGCAGTCGTCGCGCCGATCTGAAACGCGAATTCGCCGTAGATGCGCGCGTTCAAGGCATGCAGCGTCGCGATCACGGTGCCGTCCTGCGCGGCCATGGTTTCGCGGGCAAACTGCTGCAGCTCCGGCCCCGGCCGGCTGAGGGCGGTCTCACGCAGAAACAGGCCATGCGGTTGGCGCTCAAGCGCCGCGCGCACCACACCATGCGTGTCGAGCGTATCGACTTCGCCCTCGATCATGATCCGCACCTCAGTGAGCGGACCATCCAGGAACACCAGATGCGTGACATTGCCGAAGGCATCCGCACTCTTGTCGAGGTGCGCGTCTGTGTCGACGCCAACCCGCCATTTCCGCACGAACTGCCCCTCATGCGATCGCGGCGTCAGCCGCAGCAACTGCAGCGCGCTCGTCGCCGGCTGGGTGTAACGGTAAGTCGTGGTATGCTGCACTTTGATGCGCATCAAATTGAACCAACTAAGCTAGATATTGCTTCGAGATCGCCGCGCCAAGGCGGGCGTTGTCGTCGATGAACGCAGTCAGGAACTCATGCAAGCCGGATTGGAAGATTTCCTCCATGCTGGTGTTTTGCAGTTTCGCCCGTGTCGCCCTGACAATGTGCTGCGCCGGCCCCTGCCGCCCATAGGCCTCAGAAATCTCGTCGAGATACTCGTTGAGCGCCCGGTAGCACGAAATCAGCGATCGTGGTTGCTCTGGCCGCAGAATGAGAAAATCCGCCACCAGCCAGGGCTTGATGTTCTCCCGGTAGACCCAATGAAACGACGTCAGCCCGTTGACACTGCGCAGGATCGAAGTCCACTGGAAATAGTCGAGGCCGCCGCCAACCGGTTCCTGGTCGGGCAGCAGCACATGATACTTGACGTCGAGCAGCCGCGCCATGTTGTCGGCCCGTTCTGTGAACGTGCCGAGCCGCTGAAACCAATATTGATCGGAGCGCAGCATGGTACGGTAGGCCGCGCCGTCGAAGCGCAGCGATGCTTCCTTGATGCGGCGCAAGAACTCCGTCAGCTCCCCGGACGACGCCGCATCCAGCTTTGCGGTGTGCATGTCGTTCCAGCAGTCGTTGATGATCTCCCACATCTCGCTCGTGATGGCGGTTCTGACGGCGCGCGCATTGCTGCGGGCAATCTCGATGCAGGCTTTGATGGAGGATGGATTGTCCGGGCTTTCGACGATGAAGTGAATGACGTTTTCCCGCGTCGCCTCGCTGTAGCTTTTGTAGAAGAGGTCTTTGCAGGCGGCCGTTGCCACCGCCGATTCCCACTCGTTCGACGCACCGGCATACGTCGATGGCAGCGCCGCCAGCCGCTGCGCCACGTCAAGAATGCGCGCCAGATTTTCCGCCCGTTCGATGTAGCGGGAAAGCCAGTAGAGATTGTCTGCCATGCGTGAGAGCATCGTGTGCCTTACCCCTCGACCACCCAGGTGTCTTTCGTGCCGCCACCCTGTGAAGAGTTGACCACCAGCGACCCCTCCTTGAGGGCAACCCGCGTCAATCCGCCCGGCACACACCGGATGCCATCGGCGCCGCACAGCACATACGGGCGCAGATCGACGTGGCGCGGTGCGATGCCTTGCTCGACGAAGCACGGCACTGTCGACAACGCGAGCGTCGGTTGCGCGATGAAGTCGTCCGGCCGCGCCTTGAGCTTGGCGGCAAACGAGGCGCGCTCGGCCTTCGTCGCATGCGGGCCGACCAGCATCCCATAGCCGCCCGAGCCGCTGACCTCCTTCACGACCAGTTCGTGCAGGTTGGCAAGCACGTGCCGCAAGGCGTCAGGCTCCCGGCAGCGCCAGGTGGGCACGTTCGCCAGGATCGGCTCGGCGCCGAGATAGAAGCGGATGATGTCGGGCATGTAGCTGTAGATGGCTTTGTCGTCGCTGATGCCGGTGCCGAGCGCGTTGGAGATGGTGACGTTGCCGGCTTTGTAGGCCGATACCAGGCCCGGCACGCCAAGCGCCGACGCCGGATTGAAAGCGATCGGATCGAGGTACTCGTCATCGATCCGCCGGTAGATCACATCGACCCGCTGCAGGCCGCGCGTCGTGCGCATGTAGACGATGTTGTCTCTGACTTGCAGATCATGGCCTTCGACCAGTTCGACACCCATCTTGTCAGCCAGAAACGAATGCTCGTAGTAGGCCGAGTTGAACGGCCCCGGCGTCAGCAGCACGACTGTCGGCTCTGACGACGCAGCCCGCGGCGCCACCGATCGCAACGTTTGCAGCAGCGCATCCGGATAGTTGTCGACCGGCGCGATCCTCAGCTTGCCAAACAGTTCCGGCACCAGCCGCATCATCGCTTCCCGGTTTTCCAGCATGTAGGAGACGCCGGACGGTGTCCGCGCGTTGTCCTCGAGCACATAGAACATGTCCCCATCCACCCGGACGATATCGATGCCGGCGATCTGCACATGCACGCCGCCAGGCGGCACGAAGCCGCACATTTCCGGCTGAAAGGCCGGGTTCTGCAGGATCAGTTCCTCCGGCACGCGGCCGGCAGCCACGATCTCACGGTCTCCGTAGACGTCGGCAATGAAGGCGTTCAGCGCCTTCACGCGCTGCTCGAGGCCGAGCGCCAGCCGCTGCCATTCAGCCCCCGACAGCACGCGCGGCACGATGTCGAACGGGATCAGGCGTTCCGCTCCATCGCTATCGCCATAGACGTTGAACGTGATGCCGATCCGGCGGAAGAAGTGCTCGGCTTCCAGCTTCCGGTTCGCCAACGCATCGGGTGGTGCTTCAGCGAGCCATCGGGCCACCGCCTCGTAGACCGGCCGCACCGCGCCATCACCAGAGCGCATCTCGTCGAAGAATGTTGGCCGCGCGGTCATGTCCAGCCAGTCCGGTTACTGTTGCCTGTTGTTCCGCCAGCTTATGACCAAGAGCGGCGTCCGAAACATCGGAATTTGCGGGTCGAAGCAAAAAATTTGTGCAGCAGCCCGCCTGATTTTCAGCCCGGCTTGCCTTTTGGGTAGTGGGTAAGGCTGGCGTGGGGGTGCCCACCGGCCACCAAGGCCGATACCGCGCGATGCGAAGAAAAAAAGTCAAGTGCATGAAGCCCCGGTGTCATGGCGGGCAGACTTCCATTTGCCGACACCGCCACACCCGCAACTGAACTATTTCAATTCTTTGCGCGGCGTGTTTCAGTAGAGGCTGTTTTATAGGAAGGCCGCATTGCCTGTGGCACGGGGGAAGCATGCTCGACGCGCCGCTGTTCAAGGTCACGCTGTCAAGCACCTTTGTGGATCTCGAAAAGCATCGCAAACGCCTTGAGGCAGTCCTCGGCGATCATTTTCTCCATGCGGTGATGATGGAGGACCATCCGACGTGGTCGGACATGGACATGATCGATGCCTCGCTGGCGATGGTCGAAAGTGCGGCCGGTTATGTCTGCATCATTGGACAGCGTTATGGGCAGATACGAGCATGCCAGACGCGAAATCCGCATGACTTGTCGGTCACTGAATTAGAGTTCGACCACGCCGTCGCCAAAGGCATTCCGATAACCGTCCTGGCGATGGATGATGCCTACGACGAGCTTTCAATCGAAATGATCGATCTTGATCCGGACAAGCGCGCCAAGCTCAAAGCCTTTAAGGAACGAACCGGCGAACCTCATCGCGTTGTCGGCAGATTTAAGTCCTGGGAAGGCTTTCTGACGGAGGCGCCAAGGTATGTCCAGGAGCTACGCAGCGCGATCGACAAGCGTGCGAACTCCTGCCGCAGCTTCGAGCGCAAACCCGGCTCAGTCGCCCCCCGCAAGCCCGAAAGACCTTCCACCACCTGCGCCGCCCGCATTCTATGTCGTCAAACCGTTCACACAGGGTCACGACTTCGTCGGCCGCGTGAAGGAGCTGGCGCGCATCAATCGGTGGGCTAACGGCCCCGATCCACTGCTGGTGTTCGAGGCGATCGGCGGCATGGGCAAGAGCATGGTCACCCACCACTGGATGGATCAGCTGTCGCCCACGGCTGGTCCCGTCTGGGCCGGGCGCATGTGGTACAGTTTCTACGAAGATGGCGCGAGCATGAACGACTTCTGCGTTCATGCTCTGGCCTACATCGAGCAGCAGCCAATTAGTGCCTTTTCGGGGCAGAAGACGGCCGCGCTGACGCCGCGTCTGCTTACGCAACTCAAGGCGAAGCCTTGGTTGTTCGTAATGGATGGGCTCGAACGCGTGCTTGTAGCCTATCATCGCATCGACAAGGCGCAAATGCGCGATGAGGACGTGGACCACGACCCCAACCAGCAGGGCCGTGACCCCAACCATTGCGTTCGGCCGGCAGACGAACACTTGTTGAGAGCGTTGGCTGCTGCCAAGCCATCGAAGCTGCTCGTCTCGACGCGGAACATGCCGACGGCGTTGATCAACGTCTCAAAAAAGCCAATCCCGGGTGTCGACCATGATGCGTTGACGGGCCTGGAGCCCGACGATGCCGAGCGCCTAATGAACGACGCCGGAGTGACAGGCACATCCTGGCGCCTGCGTGATTATCTGGAGAAACACTTCGAATGCCATCCGCTGATGGTTGGCGTGGTCGCTGGCCTCGTCAAAACACATCTGACCGTTTCAGGAGATTTCGACGCATGGCTTGAGGATCCACAGGGCGCAGTCGCCGTCGATCTGACCCGCCTCGAAGGACTTGTTGCCAAGCGCGAGCATATTTTGCGGCGCGCGTTCGACCAGTTGGACCCCCAGGCAAAGCGGTTGCTTGGCGTGTTAGCGTTTTTTTCGCAGGGCGTTGCCGGAAATGTGTTGGTCGATCTCAATCCACTTAAGCCCCCGAGACCAGAGACTGTGGAGAAGCCGAGAGCCGCCCGATTTTGATAACGATTTTGGACTGCGACGACTGGTCGATGAGGCCAAAAAGAGCGCCAATCCACGGATGAGAATGCAGCGGCAGTGAAAAGAATTGCTACCCGCCGTGCGGAGCTGCAAGAGCGGTTCGACCAAGCCACGCGTGCTTATCAAGATTATCTGACTGCCGCAGACCATTGGCGGAAATCAAATGAGCTACGCGACGCCAACTCGTGGCTTGGCCGTGCTGTTCAGGACCTCCAAAAGCGCGGCTTCGTCATCGCGGAACGCAACAAAGGCCAATTTGACTTGCATCCGCTGGTGCGTGGCTTTGTTCGTGACGCACTCAGAGGCGCACGATAGTGCCAGCACTGGAATGGCCGTCGCCGACTATGCGCGTGCAAGGTCAGTTGAGCAGCATGAGCAGGCTAGCTCACTTGCAGATCTTTCCGATGGCATTCAGATCGTTACGGCATTGACCCTGGGAAGGCATTTTGATGATGCGGCCGAGGCGCTGACAGACGGATTGGACAATGCTCTCTTTCGCCTTGAGCTCTTCTCTGAATGGCAGGCGCTATTAAAGCCGTTTTTTGTCGGCGGATGGGACGTCACTCCCTGATCGTGCACCTGACGCCAATAAGACGACTTTTGCAGGTAACGCAGCGATTTGCTTTCGCCGCCTTGGTGACGTTGTGCAAGCACGCAAACTCTATCAGATCTCAATTCCTCAAGAGATCGAAGACGACAATTTGGGTAGCGTCATCGATTCGGATTGGCAATCTCTCTCTTACTTTCTCAGGTGAGAAACGCCCTGCGCAAGAAACGGCACTGATAGCACTTCAAGAGCCAGCACTGTAAACCTTCACGGAGACTTCATCACGAGTTGCATTGGCACGAATCACACCAAGTCCATAAAGATATTGAAAGAGGAGATCTGGAGTACGCGCGACAGCGCCTGACGCCGCTCATTGCACAGGTTGCTGCAAACGAAGTAGAAGGTCGAAATGCTCGCCAAGCATTATGAGAGTCGAAATTGAACTCCTCTGCAAGAGAAAAGCGCCTTGTTGCATTCCGACTTCCAAAGAGCCTTCGAAGTCGTGCGCGCAACACCGTAGTCGTATACGAAGAGCGTTTTCTTCACCAATACGATGGAGTCTCTTCTCCAATCTCAAGATCAATCATTCACGCGCGATCGACGCCTTTGAGCTAGCGATTGCCATGGCGCGCGAAGTTCACGCGCCTTACGAAGATGTTGAAGCGAAGTATGCCCTCTCACTGTTTGCAACTGATAGCGTCGGACGACGCCGCCGAAATTGCGACCCGTCTCAATGCCACAGAAGACCCGCCACATGTCGAGCTCGCCGAACTATGCTTGGCGCTGGGCAACAAGGAACGTGCCCTACATCACGTGTTGAAGGGTTACAAAAAGGCTTGGGCCGATGGGCCACCTCATATCTACCACTGGGATTTGGAAGCCTGCCGCAAGGTGCTCCGCACGCTCGGAACAGCAGAGCCGGTGTTGCCGCCCTTCGACCCGAAGTCGGTCAAGCCGTTCGACTTCGAGCCCGCATTGCGCGCACTGATTGCGAAGAAGGAGGCCGAAAAAGCCGAGGAAGACGCAAAACGGGAGGCCCGAAAGGGTAAGCCAGAATTTGATCCTTTCGCGCTATTCGAGCTGCTGAAATCGGATATCGAGGTGTCGCCTTCAGCGCCATTGAAACCTCCGAAGCCTGCCCCACCGGTTGCAGCTCCGGCTTGGCAAGTGGATTCGCCACCGAAAGCGATCTCGGAGCCCGTCGCATTTTTCACGGTAGCGCCCCCAGCGGCGGTCGACGTGCCTGCTCAGCCGGTCGTCGGTTTTATCGCTGCTCCAAAGAAAAAGGCGCGCTCGCGCTGGCCCATCGCTTTGTTTCTGGTTGTAGCAGGGCTGCTTACGGCTGGCGTTCTCACGACCACCGGATTTGTTGATTTGTCGTCTCTGACGCGACAACTGCGTTGATAGTGTGCGCACCGCGATTGGGTACTCCCCACCCTCAAATCGTATCGAACGCCCGCTTGTAGCCGAATGCCGTTGCGGCCGGTGCTTTGCCGGCGCGCACGGATGTGCGGTAGAGGTCGACTTTCTGCATCAGCGCCAGCCGCGTCATCATATCGACGTTGGCGAACTTGATGGCGTTCTCTGTCATTTGCAACGCGCCCGGCAGATCCGTCAGCCGCGCCTTCATCGCCAGCGAGTTCTCCTTGCCGATGTTGGTGTTCTGCAGCAGCGGATTGTCTGAGCCCAGGCACACCGGAATACCCGCCGCCACATACTCTTTCAGCGGATGCTGCCACAGGTTCTTGAAGTACGTCCGCAATGGCCTGTCGAGGGTCGCCCGCCGCCCGGCCGCCGTTGTGATCGTCTCGCCCGGCTGATGCCCGCGCGTCAGCTCGGGCAAATTGATGCGCTTGTTCGCCGACAGGCACGCCTCGATGCAGATCTGATGCTCGGCGAATTGCGTCATCAGGTCTGACGACAGATGGAGCAATGTGGCATGCCCTGCGCGCAGCCGGCGATGGTCATCCGCGTGCGCGTCCAGCGCCTCCTTCGGGATCGCCGCCAGGAAATCGACCGCGTTGTGCACGTACTGCTCCGCCACATGCGGCGCGAGACCTAAACCGGCTTCGTGCCAGGCAATATGCAGCGCCTTCGAATAGTCGCCGAACTGATCGAGGTTTTCTTCCGCCGCCATCCCGAAGCCAGTGACCAGCGGGCGCGGGCGTTTGGCCAGATGCTTGGCCGCCGCCTCGGCGTGGGCGGCGCCAAAGTTGCGGATGGCCGTCACCACGATCCGCGCCTCGATGCCGGTATTGGCGCGCGCGCACCGGATGCCTTCCTCGATCGCATCCGTCATCGGGTCGAACGTCTTCGCATCGCGATAGCTCGACGAGAGTTCGGCGTAGATCGCCCCCTCGCGCGCGATACGCTCGAGATAGTCCTGTGTCACCTGCGCGAGTTCGCCCGGCGTGCTCGTGATGTGCCGCATCTGCTCGTAGGTCGCGTGATGCTGCGCGAGGTCGTCGTAGTAGCGCAGCGACCGGTCGATCAGAAAATCGGCTTTGATGGGTGTGCGGCCTTTCTGGATGCGGCGCAAAAACACCTCGTGGCTCAGCGCCAGTCCGATATGGATGTGCATCTCCGCCTTCGGCAGGCTGATCGGCACCAGCGGAATCTTTCCCGGATCATTGGCGGGGACTGCAGCAGCGGCAGTGCTCGTCTGATCGGCCATGGGCGCCCTCCAAGCGAAATGTCCGGCATCGGTTTGCACCGCTGGCATCACAGCGCGTGCACTTCTGCCATGCGATTGCCGTGTTATCCCGCCACTTAAGCGTTAAGAGTGCAAGCCCCTGGCTTCTGCCCCGGTTTCTGGCGAGCCCGGTGGTTGCGCTGTTTGTTAACGCCGCAGAATGTCCGTTCCCAATGACCGTTGCAAATCTGCTATCGACGGCCGTCAGAGGCCTGCGGTGCGCAGGCCCCGTCAAGCTTCACGAGTGTGCCCGTTCATGTCTGCCCCAAAGCTTGTCCCGAAAGCCGTTTCAGCCCGCATCCTCTGCATCGGCCACGCAGCTCTCGACCGCATCTACCGCATCGAGGCGTTCCCGCCGGAGCCGACCAAGGTGCGTGCGCTGGAGCATGTCGAAGCCGGTGGCGGCATGGCGGCCAATGCGGCCGTGGCCATTGCCCGGCTCGGCGGCAAATCCGAGCTGTGGAGCCGCATCGGCGACGACGCCGCCGGCATCACCATCAAGGCAGGCCTCAAGGCCGAACGCGTCGATGTGCGTTACGTGCAGGCTTTCGACGACGCCCGGTCGTCCACCTCTGCCGTCATCGTTGATGACCAGGGCGAACGCCTCATCGTCGGCCAGCGCGATACCGGCATGCCGTCGTCCACCGATTGGCTGCCCATGGAACGCATCAGGGAAATGCACGCCGTCTTAGGCGACGTCCGCTGGCTTGAGGGCTTGCGCGCGGTGTTCGCCCGTGCCCGCGAGGAAGGCGTGCCGACCATCCTCGACGCCGATCTCGGCGCCCGCGAAGTCCTGCCCGAACTTTTGGCGCTGACCGACTACGCCATCTTCTCTAAACCCGCTCTTCGCGAGTTCACCGGCCACGCCACAGACGATCCCGACCTTGGCGCCGCCCTCGATCGTGTGCTGGCCTTCGGCCCACTGCACGCCGGCGTGACCATGGGTGCGCTCGGCTATCGCTGGCACGAACGCGGCGCGCTTGGAAACCTGCTGACCGGCCACGTGCCCGCGCCCAAAGTCGATGTCATCGACACCACCGGCGCCGGCGACGCCTTCCACGGCGCCTTCGCGCTCATGCTGGCAGAGGGCCACCCCATCCAGCTCTGCGCCACCGTTGCCGCCGAAGTCGCCGCCCAGAAATGCACCCGCCTCGGTTCCCGCGCCGGATTGCCGTGGCGGGCTGCGGTGATGGCGTTGATGGAGCGGGCAGGTTGAGCGCGGCCAGCCGAGCCGAGGGCTTGCCGCGCCAGGAAACAGAAACCAAACAACCGACAGCGATCGGGTGTGGGCCGTGCGTGAGCAACGTAGCCAGGTTTAGGCGTGCTGTTGGCCCAGAGCAGTCGAAGCGCGCGCCCTTTTTTCCCCTCTCCCCGTGAAGGACGGGGAGCGGAAACCCGAGCGCCCGTCATGACCATTCTGGCCCAAACCGCTTTACGCCTGCTGCGTCGACCACGGACGGTGCTGAGGCAGCGGCGGACGTCGTTTGCACGCAGAGTTGAAGCGCGAGCATAAACCTTATTCACACCAATAAGTTGCTTTCTCAGCGGATTGTGAGATGCTGGTTTCACTCGCGGACCCGGGGTGGGTCTAGAACCGCTTTACTCCCGCGAGCGTGCTGTGAAATGAAATGAAATCGTCTCGCCTGCGAGACGGCTGCGTGCATGTCGCGTCCACCGGTGTCGGAGAAGCGGCGCACGCCTCGCGGTGACACCTGATGCCCAGGTGACTGGCAAAGTTGAAATTCACCAGAGAAAAAGAATCTCAGCACACAGAGCGCGGCTGCGGCCGTTGGGGTCGAATTTTGCGGCTGTGCGCAAAACGAGGCCTCGGGTTCACTCTAAAAGGTGAGCCCTCACAGGTGCGGTTGAAGTCGCGCTCTCCCCGGGATTTTATTGGGGCGAAGACTGAGAGAGAAACGGTAAGGCGGGAGCCTGGGCCGTCAGCGATGCGTAATGCCGGACGTCGATCTGGGACACTTGATCTGGGGACAGGCACCTGAACGGCGTGGCGCCTGCGGTTCCATGATCGCGCAGTCTTCGAGCGCCGTTCAGGTGCCTGTCCCCAAGCCCGCCCCTCCCCCTTTGCTTCCCCGCGCCTTCTGCGCCATACCCCGTCCAACCATCCCCCACCTCGGAGATCCCCATGGCCACCCCATCTCTCAAGGGCAAGAACGCCGTCATCACCGGCTCCACATCTGGCATCGGCCTCGGCATTGCGCTGGCATTCGCCGCCGAAGGCGTCAACGTCACCATGAACGGTCTGGGCACCGCAGCCGACAACAAGGCCGCTCTTGATCAGGTCTCGAAGTTCGGCACGAAAGTCGCCTTCGACGGTGCCAACATGATGAAGCCCGACGAAATCGCCGCCATGGTCGCCAAAGCCGAAAAGGACTGCGGGTCCGTCGATATCCTCGTCAACAACGCCGGCATCCAGCATGTGTCGCCCATCGAAAGCTTTCCGATCGAGAAGTGGGACGCCATCATCGCGATCAACCTCTCCAGCGCTTTCCACTCCATCCGCGCCGCAATACCCGGCATGAAGGCGCGCAACTTCGGCCGCATCATCAACGTCGCCTCCGCCCACTCGCTGCGCGCATCGCCCTTTAAGTCGGCCTATGTCGCGGCCAAACACGGCCTCGATGGCCTGACCAAAGCCGTCGCTCTGGAGTGCGCCGAACAGATGATCACCGCCAACTGCATCTCGCCAGGATTTGTCTGGACACCGCTCGTCGAAAAGCAGATCCCCGATCTCGCCAAAGCCGGCAACATCACCGAGGAGCAAGCCAAGCGCAACCTGCTCGCCAAGCAGCCCTCCAAACGCTTCGGTACCGTCGAGCAGATCGGCGCGCTGGCTGTATACTTTGCCTCCGACGCCGCCATCGCCGTCACCGGCTCCAACTACTCCATCGACGGCGGCTGGACGGCAGGATGATCGCACCCATGGCTAGGCCGCCGGAATCTCCGCAAAAGTCTGCCGCCCCCAAGCGCCTCAACGTCGCGCTGCAGGGCGGCGGCGCGCATGGCGCCTTCACCTGGGGCGTTCTTGATCGCCTGTTGGAAGATGATCGCATCGAGATCGAGGCCATCTCCGGCACGTCCGCTGGTGCCATGAACGGTGTCGTCATGGCCGAGGGAGTTGTCGAAGGCGGCAAACCTCGCGCGCGCGTTCAGTTGCGCGATTTCTGGAAAGCCGTCAGCGATTCCATGGCCTCCAGCCGCATGGCGGCCAGCGCCTGGAACGGCTTTTTTCCCTCCTGGCTGACCAACGGCAACCCCGCTTTCGCCGCCATGCAATCAATGGCGCACAGTACCTCGCCTTATCAATTCAACCCGCTCGACTACAACCCACTGCGCGACATCGTCGCCAGCGAAGTTGATTTCGACCGCGTCCATCAGTGCCATGCGATCAAGCTGTTCATCGCCGCGACCAACGTTATAACCGGCCGCGTTGAAGTCTTCACTGGCAAGCGCATCACCCTCGACAGCGTGATGGCGTCCGCCTGCCTGCCCACGCTCTATAAGGCCGTCGAAATTGATGGCGTGCCCTACTGGGATGGTGGGTATGTGGGCAATCCCGTGCTGTCACCGTATCTGACCCGCAATGTCTCGACCGATCTGCTGATCGTCCAGATCAATCCAGATCAGCGCGCCGGCACGCCACGCGCGACGCCCGCCATTCTCGACCGTTTGAACGAAATCACCTTCAATGCCTCGCTCGTCCGCGAACTCGAAGCGATCCAGTTGATCAACCGCCATCTGCGCAACGGCCATTTGAAGGACATGCGCTATCGGGAGATATTTCTCCACCGCATCGGTGGTGGATCGATCTCGGAAGGATGGACCGCGGCCTCGAAACTCGACAGCAGCTGGGAACTCTTGTGCCACCTCCGTGACCAGGGCCGCGCCGAAACGGATACGTGGCTGCGCGAGCACTTCGCCCACATCGGCGTCAAGGATACGATGGGCGAGGCGTAGGCGATGCCCTCACACCGCTGCCGGCATCCGTGGCGAAAACCGCCGCATCAACTCGATCTCGCGTTGGATCTCATCGACCTGCCGCCGTGCCGCGTTCTCGCCGCGCGCAATCATTTCATCGGCCCGGTGGAAATCGAACAGGCTCATGTCGCCCACCCGCGGCGCAATCACCGCATCCGGCGGATCGCCCGCCATCCGCGACCGCGCGATGCGGTCCTGCACGATGTTGAACGCTTCCGTCATCACCGTCGAAATGCCCGGCGTATCGTCGGACGGCCCGAAGAATTGCCGCTG
Source organism: uncultured Alphaproteobacteria bacterium (assembly GCA_963847145.1). Classification (GTDB taxonomy): domain Bacteria; phylum Pseudomonadota; class Alphaproteobacteria; order Rhizobiales; family Hyphomicrobiaceae; genus JABFRJ01. The sequence goes on along the minus strand of CAWJYN010000003.1, from coordinate 649,002 downwards.
CAGCATCTTTTTCAGCGCGCGGCCATTGCGTGCCAAAATATTGCTGCCGTTGCTGCCGTCCTCGTCGGCCGGCCCGGTGCTGGCGAGTGCCATTGGCGCCGGGCTTGCGTTGCCCTCGCTGAAGATCGGCGCCATCGATCCACGGCCGCTCAGATCCGCATTGATGTTCACCGCGATCACATAGCGTGCGCCAAGCGCGCGCGCGACCGACACCGGAATGGGGTTCACCAGCGCCCCGTCAAACAGCCAGCGGCCGTTGATTTCCACCGGCCTGAAAATGCCCGGCAGCGCATACGATGCGCGCATCGCATCCGTCAGCCGGCCTTTCGCCAGCCACACCTCGTGGCCCGTGCCGATCTCGGTCGCCACCGCCACATACTTGCGCGGCAGCGTCTCGATCTGGATTTCGCGCAGCTTGAGGTCCAGCCGGTCATTGAGCCGCTGCCCGGTGATCAAACCCGACCCGGTAAAGTTGAAGTCGAGATAGCCGAGCACTTTGCGCCGCGTCAGCGTCCGCGCGAAATCTTCCAGTTCGTCGAGTTCGTTGGCCACATAGCAGCCGCCGACAACCGAACCGATCGATGTGCCCACCACGATGTCTGGCACGATGCCGGCCGCTTCCAGCGTGCGCAGCACACCAATGTGCGCCCAGCCTCGCGCAACGCCGCCGCCCAGTGCCAGACCGATCTTGAAATCGCCCATGCTGTGTTCCCGAAACCGGACCCGGATGGTCTCCACCAGTCATTTTGCGCCAGACACCGCCTACGCAGGGCCTTGCCAGCTCAAAATCACCGGATCACTTGTCCCATGGTGTCATGGAGCGCTTAAGGCATGACTAGCAAAGGCTTAACAGCATCCTTCCGTTTGGATCAGCCGCTTGTGCGTTGCAGCGAAATGGCCCCCGTTTTGGGCTCCCGCACCACTGTTCTGTAAAAGCAGCTTCGAGCCCCCGTATGACAGGCAACACCAGCACCGCGCACACGCACCCGCAAAACCAGGGCGTCCTGGTCACAATCGGTCGTCATGCCGGCGAGCTCCAGCTCATTGCCGCTCTCCTCACCCTTCCGCCACAGCGTCTGCCGCGACCGCGACCAGAAATGGGCAACGCCCGTCTCCAGGCTGGCCGCCAACGCGGCTTGGTTCATCCAAGCCAGCATCAGCACTTCGCCGGTCACCGCATCCGTCACAATCGCCGCCATCAGACCCTGCGTGTCGAACTTGGGCCGGAACGTGGTGCCCGTCTCGAGATCATTGGTCATACAAAAGCGTCCTGGCGCGGCCGCCCGGCAGCTCAGACGGCCGCGAGCGGGATTGAAAAATCAGCCACAATCCCGATATCCTCCAGACAGGGCTGCTGGCAACGTAAGAACGGCTGCCGTCTAAATCAAATGCTGCCCGGCCTCTGCGGCGCTGGCGGTCGACGTTCCCGAAGGACAACTCTGTGGCCGAACTCGACGATATCTATAGTGGCCGCATTCTGGCACTGGCCGGCGGCATTTCGCATACCACCCGCTTGCCCGATCCCAAGGTGTCCGCCACCGCCCACTCCAAGCTCTGCGGCTCCACCGTCACCGTCGATCTGGCGGTTGAAAATGGCCGCGTTGCCGCTTTTGGCCAGACCGTCAAAGCCTGCTTGCTGGGCCAGGCCGCCTGCGCCGTCATGGCACGCGAAATCACGGGCACCGACGCTGCCGAACTGCAGGCCATTGGCGCCCAGATGCGCGCCATGCTCAAAACGGGCGGGGCGCCGCCGGCAGGCCGCTGGTCTGATCTCGGTGTCCTCGAACCGGTCCGCGCCCACAAGGGCCGCCACGCCTCCGTCCTGCTCGTCTTCGATGCCGTGGAAAGCGCTCTGCAGCAGGCGGCAGCCCTCCGGCCCCCGGTGCCCGTGTGAGCGGCTTGTTGGGCAACATCGCAAAACGAGCGATCCAGGCGCCGATCCATGTTTACCGTTGGACCCTTAAGCCTCTGATCGGCGCCGAATGCCGCCATTTGCCGACCTGCTCGGAGTATGGCCTCAAAGCCATCGAGATCAACGGCGCCTGGCGCGGCAGCTGGCTGACACTGTCGCGTTTCGTGCGCTGCCGCCCAGGCGGCACCGATGGTTTCGATCCGGCCCCCGACATCCGCACACGAACCCATCGCCTTGCCCCCTGGCGCTATGGCCGGTGGCGCTGACCGAACAAGTTATTTTTTGAGATACATCGCCGCCAGCGTCTGCCCGATCTTTTGGAACGACGCCGTCAGCTGGGTGGCGTTCGGTGCGTCGAAAAAGTGCGATGTCGACGAGGCGCACGCCGACAGCCGGTTTTTTGTCGCTTGGTCCGTCACGCTGAAAGCGACGGTGTAAAGCGCGATCTTCTTGGCTTTGATGGCCGCGCACGTCTCAGCCATCAGCGTGTTCGCCTGGTTGGCGTCGTATGCCTCGTGATCAGGATAGTTCGGCGAGCGCGTGTTAGCGCCGTCCGTCATCAGCACGATGGCTTTGCGCGCCACATTGGTGCCCGTGTACTGCGTGGCATCCGAGTAGGGCGAATCCGGCGAAATCGCCCGCCAGCCCCAGATCAGGCCGGCCGGAATATAGGTTTCGCCGACTGCCGTTAACGCCGCGATTGTATCATCGATCTTGGAGCGGTCTTTGCTCAGCCGCAACAGTTCTGTCCCGCACCAGACGTTCATCACACCAGGAACCGGCTGGCCGGAAGCCACGTTGGCGTCATTCTCGAGCGGATAGGTGCGCGAGCCGGCACAGCCATTCCACGTGACAGTTGCCGTCTGCGGACCGCATGTCGTCACCGGCGGGCCATAGGTATATTGGCAATCCTGGTAGGTGTAGGTGTAGGGCACGCCGTCATTGTAGCCGGTCGCCGTCTTGGTTTGGCAATTCGAAGTCCCGGTCACTGGATTGTAGGTCGTGCACACGTTCTGTGTTGCCGTACTGTCCGCCGGCACGCTCATCCACGGCTTGCTGCGGTTGCTGACGCCGACATTGACATATTGCCCGAATGGCACCACCGCCACTTTGACCTTGTCGGTCGCACCCGGCGGCGAATACGCCGTGTCCAACAACGTCTTGGTTGCCGACTGCAGGTCACTTAGCGGTTGGCCGCTCATCGATCCGGTCGTGTCGAGCACCAAAGCCAGTTCCACCGAGCCCTGACCGTAAACGACCGATGCTTTGACGCTGATATCAACCGAGTGCTTACCGAGCACTTTCATGAAAGTCATCGGCAATGTCGTCGCCGCCAATCCTTCGAGTTCATTGTTGCCCAAATCCGAGATGGCGATCGTGGCCGTCCCTAGCCGCTTCTTGACAGCCCAATTGGCTGCCAGACTGCTGTTGGCCGCACTCTGCGGATCGGTATTGGACTTCGCCGAAGTCGCCGCCGCCACCAGCGCAGTATCGGCGAACCCCTGCAGCTCCTGCCGCGTCGAACTCATCCGGCTATAGTCGATGGCCAGCCCCACAACGCCCATGAGCGAGACGAGTGCAATGGCAGTAATGATTGCGACACTGCCGCGGTTGTCCCGCCGGAAAGTCGGCAGCAGCCGTGCAGCCTGGGCAGTAAACTGAGAAAAAAACATGTCCGGACCTCTTGGCGAGCCTGTCCCGGATTGAAGTGCTGCTAAATGCGTTTCAATTCGATAAAAGTATAAGTTTAATCCGCGGTTCGCAGGTGTCCGGAAACGATCCATATCCGCGCATCACGGACCTTGGGCATAAAAAAACCCCGGCCCTTGAAGGGGCCAGGGTGCAGCCCAGCGTCAGGCTTTTGGGGGATCGAAACGCCGGTTGGTATGTCAATAGCAGCGATTGCTCCGCACACGCCATGCCGATTCAATTCCGCAGTGCAAAAATTCGTCCGATTTCTGTGGACAACGCTGCGGCGGGGTGAGCGTGGGCAACTTGGTCCTTGGGACGGTCGTTACCGTCCGGGAGCGTCGATGCCTGGCTCCCTGCGTCACTCCGGCCTTTGCAGTCACGCCAGTCTTCGGCGCACAATCCGCAATGGCGCAGGCCCAAAGCATGAAATGCGATTAAACCACAAGGCTGTGCGTCTTAATGGGACATCCAATGCGCGATCCCGCTGCCATGACCGCACATCTCGCGACCCAGGCAGTCCGGCTTGGCTGGTACTGGAGCTTGAGCCGGCTTATCGAACGCCAGACTAAGAGTGCCGGCCTTGCCGCGTCCTATCAGCCACGTCGGCCTGTTCCGGCCTTCGGGGAGCTGTTGGCAGACCTCGGCCAGTTGCTCATGGACGATGCCAAGGCGGTTGGCGAAGGCCGCTATCCGCCGATGCCGGAAGCCAGCGATAGCTTCGGCGCTCATCTCGGACGCATCCGCGCCATGATCGCCGACGTGCCCGAAGCACTGGCGCGCCGCGCCTCCGAAGATGCCACCAGCGTATCGTCGGCGCCCGCTGCCCGCGATCGCGCCATGCCCGACTACTATACTCAGGATTTCCATTTCCAAACCGGCGGCTACCTCACCGCCGAATCCGCGCGCCTGTATGATGTGCAAGTCGAGACCCTGTTCATGGGCGCTGCCGGCCCCATGCGCCGCCGTGCGTTGCGCGCCGTTGCCGACGCCGTGCAAGGCCGCGACCAGCGCCACCTGCAACTGCTCGACGTGGCATGCGGAACCGGCCGCTTCCTCCGTCAGGTGCGTTTGGCTTTCCCGCGCCTGAGGCTTGCCGGCCTCGATCTGTCGCAAGCTTATCTCGATGAGGGCCGCGCGCAGTTCTCAGAACTGAAGGCCGCCACTTGGCTCGCGGCCAACGCCGAAGGCATCCCGCTTCCTGATGCCAGCCAAGATATTGTCAGTTGCATTTTCCTATTCCACGAGTTGCCACCCGCCATACGCCGCGGCGTGGCTGCTGAAATGGCGCGCGTGCTCAAACCCGGCGGGCGTCTCGTGTTCATGGACAGTCTGCAGATGGGCGACAAGCCCGGCTGGGATGGCTTGCTCGAAGCCTTTCCCGTCCGCTTCCACGAACCCTACTTCCGCCACTACGCCATCGACGATCTCGACGCGCTGTTCACAAGCGTTAACTTGCAACCAATCGAGCACGCCACGCCGTTTCTCTCAAAACTCATCGTCTGCAGCAAAGCATGAGGCGGGCCAGACGTTCATCACGCCCAACCCGCCTTACTTAAACATTCAGAACATCAGCTTTCGTCGCGGCAGGCTTCGTAGCGGGCCCACCAGCGCGGCGACCCCGTTTCAAGGGCGCGTGCCTTCAGCCAGCCGCAGCTGGAGTACGACGCATAGACCAGCGGGGCGGCGTACGCGAAAGTGCGGTAGTGGCGATGCTTGTCGTGATGGACGTGCTTGCTGAGGATCACTTTGCCACTCGAGAACGACTTGCTGCTCGAGAACGATTTACCACTCGAGAAGCTGCCCTTCGATCCGCCGCTCGACTTCGCTTCAGCCGTACCGGCGGCAGCGAAAACAGAGAGGCTGACAGCGGCAGCGAGTGCGAGAGAGTATACTTTAGACATGAAACGATTTCCTTGTTAGTCGTTGCGCCCGGTGGGGGGGATGCGCAGGACGGGTTGCAGGGGAAGGCCACTACTCAGTGCCGCCTGGATCGTGTGCTTTGCAGCACTTTCACCGTGTGGCACCATGCCAACACACATTCGGCCATTCGCGACGTTCCGTCTGTTCCCGAGGATACAGCCCCATGCAGGATTCAGCCCCCCGCGCGTCCAAGACCGTTCCCTACGATTGGACCGATCCGCTCAACCTCGATGATCAGTTGACCGAGGATGAGCGCGCCGTCCGCGACACCGCACGCGCCTACGCCCAGGAAAAGCTCCTGCCACGCGTGACACAGGCCTACCTGACCGAAACGACGGATCGCGCCATCTTCAACGAGATGGGTGCGCTGGGCTTGCTCGGCCTCACCATTCCAGAAAAGTATGGCTGCGCCGGCGCAAGCTACGTTTCGTATGGCCTTGTTGCGCGCGAGATCGAACGTGTCGACAGCGGCTATCGCTCCATGAACTCAGTGCAGTCCTCACTGGTCATGCATCCGATCTACGCCTACGGCTCCGAAGAGCAGCGCATGAAATTTTTGCCCAAGCTCGCGAGCGGTGAGTGGGTCGGTTGTTTTGGGTTGACCGAGCCCGACGCCGGCTCTGATCCCGCTGGCATGAAAACGCGCGCGGAAAAGGTCTCGGATGGCTATCGCCTCACCGGTTCCAAGATGTGGATCTCCAACGCGCCCTTCGCCGATGTGTTTGTCGTCTGGGCCAAGAGCGCCGCCCACGGCAATGAGATCCGCGGCTTCGTGCTTGAAAAAGGCATGAAGGGCCTCAGCGCACCCAAGATCGCTGGCAAACTGAGCCTGCGCGCGTCGATCACCGGCGAAATCGTCATGGACGGTGTCGTCGTGCCGGAAAGCGCGCTGTTGCCGAACGTCTCAGGTCTCAAAGGCCCCTTCGGCTGCCTCAATCGCGCCCGCTACGGCATTTCCTGGGGCGCCATGGGCGCCGCCGAGGATTGCTTCACCCGCGCCCGCCAGTACACACTCGATCGCAAGCAGTTCAACCGCCCGCTCGCACAAACGCAACTTGTGCAGAAGAAGCTCGCCGACATGCAAACCGAGATCGCGCTGGGCCTGCAAGGCTCACTGCGCATCGGCCGCTTGATGGATGAGGGCAAACTCGCCATCGAGGCTATCTCGATTCTCAAACGCAACAACTGCGGCAAGGCGCTCGATATCGCTCGCATGGCGCGTGACATGCACGGCGGCAACGGCATCTCAGCTGAATACCACGTCATGCGGCACGCGGCGAACCTCGAAACCGTCAATACCTACGAAGGCACCCACGACGTCCACGCCCTCATCATCGGCCGCGCCATCACCGGTTTGCAGGCGTTTTTCTGAGAGCCCCATGCATTGCCACTCTCCACGGCGTCGGACCCTTAGGTCTGGCGCCGTGCGCCCGCTCACCACGTCAATTGCCGCAGCACAGCGCGAGCTGATAGCGGTTCCAGCGACATAATTTTTGAAGTGGCCTTTCATTTTGCCGGCAGAAAATCCTAAATTAACAACTTGGCAACCAAACGCGCACAGTGAAACTTAATCGTTTGCCGTCATCATGTTGCGGAATTGATTTAATCTGCTGCACGGTTATTCCGTGTCTCGCAGCCGCCCCATCTCGCGAGTGCTTGCTCTGTGCCACAGCAACTCCAGTCCGCTGCCGCCCGCCCGCCCCGCACGTCTTTGGCGGGCGCGCAGGTGCTCATCGCTGAAGACAACCTCGTCAATCTCGAAGTCGCCCGCTTCCATCTCGAAGACCTCGGTTGCGTCTCGGCCTCCGCCGTCAACGGTGCCGAAGCGCTTGCGCTTGCCGAACGTCAGGCCTTCGATTTCATCCTCATGGACTGCCAAATGCCCGTCATGGATGGCTTCGCGGCTTTGCGCGCCATTCGCGCCCTCGGCGCCGCCAATGCCAATGCAACAACGCCCATTCTCGCCGTCACCGCCGCCGACGACGTCCAATCCAAAACCGAATGTGCCCGCGCCGGCTTCGATGGGTTTCTCGCCAAGCCGTACTCAGCAGAGCAGCTGCGTGCTGCACTCATGGGTGAGACGACAGCGACAGATGCGATGGCAACGCCGGCCAATGACGGCGCAGCGCTGCTTGATGCCGCGATCTTCGCTGCATTCGTCAACGACTTCGGCATCGACACCGCGCCATCCCTGATTGAATCGTATGTGAAACTACTCGCCGACAGCGTCGCCCGTTTCGACCAGTGCGCTGCAGCCGCTGATCTTGCTGGCCTGCAGGCGCTGGGCCACAAGCTCGCTGGCGCCTCCGGCATGATCGGCGCCCGCCGTCTGCAAATCCTCGCCAAAGATATCGAACTCACGCGGCAAGAAGAAACAGCTCGCCCTCACACCGGACGTCTTGGCACTGCGCGTTGACATCGCCGCAACGCACCATCTTGTGGAGCCTTTGCAAGACCCATCGGCACTTGAAACCTATCTCGCCACCAAATTGCAATAACGCCAACACTGATACGTCCGCACCCGTCCACCAAGGCAGTCCTTCATGATCATGAAACCCCAGACCGGCGGCGCCCGCGTTCTCGTTGTCGATGACGACGCCTTCTCACGCTCAGCCGTCGTCAAGAAAGTGCAACAGATGCGCGCCACTGCACTCGAGGCAGCCGACGGCTTGCAGGCCTTTGCCCTCCTGCGTCAGGAGCCCGTCGATCTCGCCATTATCGATCTCGAAATGCCGATCATGAATGGCCACGAATTGTTGAGCTGTATCCGTGGTGCACCGAAGACCAAACATCTGCCGGTGCTCGTACTCACCGCCGCCGACGATCGAGCCTCACTGGAGCGCGCGCTGCAATGCGGCGCCACTTCGCTCATGATCAAGCCGCTCAACTGGGCTGCCTTCAGCTCACACATCGAGCACATTCTATTCTTGTCGATGGCCGGCCGCGAATACCGCGCACAAGCGGGCTGATCGAAGGTTCGCATGCGGGGTCTATTGAGGCGCGCGATCAGCAGGTCGCGCGCCATTTTCATTTACCAGCCGGTAACGCACCGTGCTCAATAAACACTAAATTAACGAGATAAATCATCGCGTTGCAGGTGAATTGTTCTGATTTAGTTTACCAACATGGCCTAGTCTCCGCACACGGTTCAGTTTGTATGTAGGTGACTTGGAATGCATGTGAAGCGGCGCACAGCGCGCATCAGTGAGGCCAAAGCGGTCGAATATCCGATGGGGGCCCGTGCCGCTCATCTCGAACTCCTGTTGGCCGAGCTCACCCGCTCTCTGAATTTGGCGATTGTCCACGGTGGCAACAAGTCCGCCGCCGGCGCCGTCCTGCGGCCAGCTCTCAACACCCGCTCCTGGAAAAGCTACGAAAGCGTCGCCTGCGATATCGGCGCTGCCCTGGAGCGCATCGGCTTCAGTTCTGTTGCAGTCATGCCCGATGACATGCATCTCGCCACACGTCTCAAGGAGGCCCGCGCAACCTTCGCTTGGTTGAACAGCGGCGGCGTCCAGGGCCGCAACGCCATTTCCCATACACCAGCCATGCTCGAAATGTTCGGCCTGCCCTATGTCGGTCACGACCCACTGACCGCCGGACTGCTGGATAGCAAGCATCACTTCAAGCGCCAGCTGCAGGCCCTCGGCATCCCAACCGCCCCATTCTTTGTCTGGTCGCCCAACGAACCTCGCGACCCACCGTTCACCGACCGCCGTCTCAAAGCACGGTTCGCCAAATGGCCAAACGGCTTCGTCGTCAAGCCCGTCACCGGCCGGGCGTCCCTTCACGTGCACTATGTCGAACGCGCCAGCGACCTCAATGAAGTCATCCGTCACGTCCACGACGTCACGCACAACAGTGTGCTTGTGGAAGCCTTCCTGCCCGGCCGCGAATATTGCGTCGCCGTCTCCGGTCCGACTATCGCGCGCAACGGCAAGATCTGGCAGTTGCCGGGGCCGTTCGCCTTCTCAGCACTGGAGCGCAAACTAGGCCGCGGCGAGCGGATTTTCACCTCCATGGACGTCAAGCCAATTACCGCCGCGCGAACCCGCGCCCTCGATCCAGGCAAAGACGCCGATGTAGTCCATCAACTCGAGAGCCTCGCGCGCCAGGTCTACGTCGGCACACCGTTGCAGACCCTCGTCCGCCTCGACGTGCGCGCTGACGATCGCGGCCAGCTGTTTGTCCTCGAAGCCAACCCCAAACCCGATCTTGCAGCCCCGCGCGCAACCTCCACCAGCCTCATCACCGTTGGCCTGGCGCGTCTCGGCATGACTTACGACGACCTAGTCCTCTCCGTGCTCGCCGACCGCCTGAATACGCTGTTTGAAGGCCGCACGGCATCAGTCACGGAATTCTTGCAGTCGTTCGACTATCCGATCCGAGGTGCCCGCTCATGACCGTATCCGTCGCCAGCCCGCCATCCGCCCGCGAAGCCCACTCCATCGGCCGCCGCATGGCCGACGCGTCGACCATGGTCCTCGTGTCAATGCTCAGCGTTCTGTTGCTGATCTTCATTGCGCACGGCACCATCAAGCGGACGTTCGAACAGCTGATGATCGACAAGAGCGCGGCGCAGGCCGAACTCGTGCGCAACTCGATCGAAGCCTACGTGCGGCCAGGCTTGCCGCTCCGCCAGTTCACCGGCTTCAATCAGCAGACATCGTCGATAATTGATGGCGACAAGTCTCTGGTCTCCATGATCGTCGAGCTGGCGGATGGCGAATTGGTGTTCAGCGCCGGTGACGCCACCATGCGCACTCTGGCTCGCTCATCCGACAGCAGCGCCGTTCACAACGACGGCGAAGTCCGCCGCTCCGACAGATTTGTACAGATTATCCTGCCATTGAAAAACAAGTTCGAACGCGTCGGCAACATTGTGCTGACCATGGATCGTGACGCGATCCGTAAGGACCTCGTTGCCCAAACGCAGATCACGCTGCTGGTCGCCTTTTTGATGTGCGCCGCGTTTGGCTTCATCGTGTTCCGGTCGTCGCGCGGCGGCGTCACAGCGGACCGCCGCATGATCGCGCTCGCCTTCACGCTCTGCTTCTCAGCGGTCGCCGTCACCGTCATCGGCTCTATGGTTACCCTTTTCACAGCCGGTGCAGAATCGAAGGGCCGCGCCCTGGCCACCTCACTCGGCCAGCGCTTCGACGACATTCCCCAGCTCGGCCTTCAGCTCGACCAGATCGAAGGCGTTGACGCGATCCTGGACAGCTACCGCCAGCTCAATCCTGAAATCAGCTCCATCGCCATCACCGTCAATGGGCGCGTCGCCGTTCATACCGACCGGTCGCGGCTTGGCGCGCTCTGGTCCAGTAACGCAGAGCAATCGGAGTATCGTACGACCTTGACGCCCCCCAATCATCCGCGCGCGGCGCAGGTGATCCTGTCCGTGCCGCGCAACTATGTGTTTTGGCAAGTCGCACGCAACGTCAAGAACTACGCGGCCTTGTTCGCAGCCTCTGCTTTGTTTGCGGTCATGTTCCTGCAGGTCGCCCATGCGTTGCAGGCAGCCAGACCGGTTGAAGCCAAACTGCTTGAAGGCGGAGCAACCAACGACACTAAGGCATCGGACTGGCGTTCAGACATCGCGTTGGAACTGGTCAAGCCGGTCTTCTTCCTCGCCGTGTTCGTCGATCATCTGGGTTATGCGTTTTTGCCGCAGTTTATCACGTCACTGCTCACCAGCAGCGGCGATACCATTGCAGGCGCCGCCTCGCCCTTCATCGCCTACTATCTATGCTTCGCGCTCGCACTGATGCCGGCCGGGCACTATTGCGCCAGAGCGGGATCGCGCAATCTCGTGATCGGCGGCCTGGCCCTCGTCGCCATCGGTCTTGCCTGCTTGACGCTGGTCGATTTGCTCACGGCCGCCGTCGTGGCACGCGCCATCGCCGGTGCAGGCCAGGGCATATTATTCATCGGCGTGCAGTCCTACATCCTCGCCAACGCGCGCAGTGACAACCGCACACGCTCCAACGGCATCATCGTCTATGGGTTCCAGGGCGGCATGATCTCCGGGATGGCCATCGGCTCACTGCTGGTCGGCGAAATCGGCGCGGTCGGCGTCTTCTTCGCGGCGGCATGTATTGCTGCGCTGGCCATTGGCTATTGCTTGCTTCTGATGCCTGTCGATGAACCAAAGGCGCGAATGGCGCTGCAAACCGAAGCCGGCCCGCAGGGCGTGATCGCCGCTATGGTGAGCTCGCTCCGCTTGCTGCGCGATCCGCAATTTGCGCAGGCGATCCTGCTGATCGGCATTCCTGCCAAAGCGGTGCTGACCGGCGTCATCTTGTTCGGCTTGCCGCTGATGCTCAATGCGATGGACTTCGCCAAGGAAGACATCGGCCAGATCACCATGATCTATGCCGCCTGTGTGATCTTCGCGAGTGCCGTCGCCGGCCATCTGGCCGATCGCATGCAGACCTGCAAAACCATGCTGGTTTCCGGGTCATTGCTCACGGCAGCCGGCCTCATGGTCTTCGCTGCTGCGGGCCACGACGTGGTAACGGCCGGAGCGCACGCTATGGCCACCAAAGCGCTGCTGTTTGTGCTCGGGACCGCCATGATCGGCTGCGCTCATGGCCTCATCAACGCGCCGGTCGTCACGTTCGTCACCGAGACGGCGGTCGCCGCGCGCCTCGGTGATGCGCACACCGCTGCCGGTTACCGGTTCCTTGAGCGGTGCGGTCACGTGCTTGGCCCGATGATCGTCGGGCAGATGTTCCTGGCCTTCGGCACGACGCCTTTGGCCTTCGCCTGGCTCGCCGGTGCGATGGTCGTGCTTGCTGTCGCCTTCCAGATTTTCAATCCGGCCGAAAACAACAACAGCCGCAAAGAGGAGTTCGCGTGATGCGCACAATCAAGTCTGTGACCCGCGCGTGTCTGTATGTGCTCGCCGTCGCTTTGACGGCGCTCTGCGGCAGTGAGGCTTACGCCACTAACACTATGATTGCCATCGGCAGCTGGTTCAAGATCGGCGCGTCCGCGACCAAAGAGTGGGTCATCGTTCAGCCGGACAAAGATCCACAGATCCTCCAGATCCGCCCTAAGCGTCTGGTTTCATCGCGCCCGTTGCGGCGCGTGCTGGTGCTCTATCCGCGGGCCTCATCAGCCTATGACACCGCCATCACCAAGATCGTCAACGTCTTCGAAGACAAGCGCGTCGATGCGGAAATCACCGTCAATATGTTCGGCGTCGACACCGCGCGCGGCCGCGCTGCACTCGAACTCGCCGAAGCCAACAATTACGACATGGTGATCGGCATGGGATCGGAAGCCACGGCTTGGCTCTGGGACAACTATCGTGGCGGCCGCCTGCCGGTCGTCTCCGTGTGCTCGAAGGATCCGGTCCTGCTTGGCCAGATGAAGAACTACACCCAGGGGTCGGGCAGCAACTTTGCCTTCACGTCGCTCAACATGCCCATCGACGCGCAGATGTCATACGTCATGCAACTGCGTCCAAACCTCAAGAACCTGGCGATCCTGGTCGACAGCAACAACACCAGTGCTGTCCAGACCCAGTCCAAGCCCGCCGCCGACTATGCCCGCGCCCGCGGCATTCGCGTGTTCGACTTGGCCGTAAAGTCCACAGCCAATGTCAAAGACGAATTGGGCCGTCTGGTGCGCGACGCCGTCACGGTGATGCGCAAGAACGATCCGGAGCTCGCCAACAGCTTGTTCTGGATCACCGGCAGCACCACTGTCTTCAACGAAATCGCCACCATCAATGCCCACTCGTTCCGCGTGCCGGTATTGAGCACCGTTACCGATGTCGTCCAGGCTGGTGACAACACCGCTGCCTTGTCGGTCGGGATCAGTTTCGAAAGTAATGCTTATCAAGCCGCACTCTATGCTGTTGGCATCCTGGAAGGTGTCCGCGCACCCGGCGACTACCCGGTTGGCATCGTCTCGCCGCCCGACGTCGCAATCAGCTTCCGCAAGGCGCGCGAAATCGGTCTCAAAATCCCCTTCCCGCTCTTTGAAGGCGCAACGGTCGTCTACGACAATGATGGCGTTCTCGTCCGCTCGACCACGGGCGTCTCGCGGCGCGTCACCAAGTCGAGAGAGAGCGAGACGGCAGCGGCACCAGTCGCACCGGTAGCCTTGGATAACCTTGGCATCGTCGAGTGATGGCACGCCCCTGTGCGCGCCCTTGATCAAAAGTCGCAATCGCTGACCCACTGCCTGTTACCCCCTCACAATGGTTGAATTTAAGCGTCCATGACACACCGCACCACACGCACGTCAAAGACCACAAAGAAGTCGGGCACCGCAGAAAAGCCGGCGCGTCCGCTTCGTCGCAGCGAAAGTGCTGCCGTTGCACGCGCCAAGGTCCGCGCGGTCTATGAACGCACTTTGTTTGCGGCAGCGTTTTCCCTGACCGATAGTGCGGCCTTCGGCGATGCCTGCGCACAAGCGATCAAGGAAGCCCTGGGTGCAGCCGGTGTTGCACTGGCCCTCGCCAGCAAAGGCAACGTGCCAAACATCCTGTGCACCAGCCCCGCGCTTCGCGAGATTATGACATCCCAGGGCCATGCGCTGTTGGCCGAATGCCTCGCCAGCGGACGCGCGACCTATGGCTCTCCGGGCGCCAAGCGGAAGCCCAACGCCCCCGAGCAGGCGCTCGCCGCTCACGGGATCAAGAACTACTGCTGCGTTCCCATCATGGGGCCGACGGGCAAGGCCATCGCTGCGGCGATGATCTGCTACACGCGTGCAACCAAGCTCGAAGCCATTGCCGCGCAATTCGAAACCGACCTCAGTGTGCCACTGGCCGCATCGATCTATTCGCGCCGCAAAGAGATCAGCGCCGTTGCACCCAACCAATTCAGTTCGCTCGCCAAGACCATCCCTGGCGTCGTCTACCAGCGCATCGTCAAAATGGATGGCGACATCCGCTATACCTTCCTCAGCGAAGGCGCGCGCGAGCTGTTCGGGGTCGATCCCGCCGAAGTCATTCGCGACCCTGATGTGCTATTCAGAACCTACACCGAAGACTACCGCCAGACCTTCCGTCAGCGGCTCGTCGAAGCATCCAAGACTTTGACCAAATGGGACGTGGAAGCCGCGATCGATCTGCCCGACGGCAGCCGGCGCACCACGCATGCCATCGCGCGGCCTGAGCCCTTGGCCGATGGCTCCGTGCTGTGGACCGGCGTTATCCTGGATGCGTCGCGCACCAAGGAAGCCGAAGAGAACCTGAAGGCGGCGAACCGTTTGGTTGGCCTCGCCAATCAGGCCAAATCGGCCTTCCTCGCCAAGATGAGCCACGAAATGCGGACGCCGCTGAACGGCGTGCTCGGCATGGGCGATCTCTTGCTGAAGACCGATCTGTCACCGCGTCAGACGCGGCTCGCAACGACCTTGTGCGAGAGCGCCAAAAGCCTGCTGGGCATCATTAACGACGTGCTCGATCTGTCACGGATCGAAGCCGGGCACTTCAAACTCGACCCGCAGGATTTCAATCTCCGCCACTGCATCGAGGACGCGCTGGAGCTGTGCTCGACATCGGGCTATCGCAAGGGGCTCGAAGTCAGCCTGATCATCGCGCCGGATACGCCGGTCGGCGTCAAAAGCGACCCGGTACGCCTCCGCCAGGTACTGATTAATCTGATCGGCAATTCGATCAAGTTCACCGAGGCCGGCGAAGTTGTCGTCCGCATGTCGCCCGTTCCCGGCGTTGCCGACAAATCGACTGTCATGTTCGAAGTCTCCGACACGGGCATCGGCATTGACAAGGAAGCGATCAAGCGGCTGTTCGAACCGTTCGCGCAGGCCGATTCAACGATCAGCCGCCGCTTTGGTGGCACCGGCCTCGGCCTCTCGATCACGCGGCATCTCGTCGAACTGCTCGGCGGCACCGTCGAAATGACCAGCGAGAAGGGCCGCGGCACCACCGTGCGCTTTGTGATCCCGTTTGAGGTCACGGCGTCGGCACACACCACCTCGATCCTCAGCCAGGTCTCGCTTGCCGGCGTGCGCGCACTCATCATCGATGATCGCGACACGACGCGGGAGATGCTCATGGCCAACCTCGCCGGCAGCGGCGCCGACGTCGTCAGCGGCGCCAGCGAAACCGAAGCACTGTCGACGTTGACGGAGGCCGCTCAGGCCGGCATCCCGTATCATGTCGTCATTATCGATCGCGTGCGGCCGCGCCTCAGTGGCTTGCATCTGTGCCGCACGATCCGCAACACACCCAAGTTCTCAGCAACATCGGTCGTTGCACTGATGTCGGCCAACTGGAACGCCAACCCGGTGGATCAACATGGCCTCGGTAACACCATTCTTCTCAGCAAGCCCGTCCGCCGCACAGATTTGCTGGCGGCTGTCGCGCGCACGCAAGACCCCGACGTCGAGATCAGCTCATTCGCCACGGATGTGTTTAGCCTCGCCCGCCAGCATCGCAGCGTCGCCCCCTCGCTCAAGCTGCGGGTGCTGCTGGTCGAAGACAACCAAACCAATATCGAAGTCGCCCGCGAATATCTCAACGAACTCGATTGCCGCGTCACAGTGGCCATGAACGGCATCGAAGCGATTGCCGCCTATGACCGCTCGAGCTTCGACATCATCTTGATGGACTTGCAGATGCCGGAACTCGACGGCCTGTCCGCCACGCGCCGCATCCGCGAAAGCGAGCGCCTGCGTGGACAAAAGCGCGTGCCGATCGTCGCCGTCACCGCCAACGCCTATGAAAGCGATCGCGCACAGGCGCTCGACGCCGGCTCGGACGACTTCCTCTCTAAACCGTTCTCAGACATGCAGCTGCGCGGTATGCTGGAAAAGTGGGGGGTGCGCGACGGCGTTGCCACAGCCCCGCAAAGCAAACCAGCAGCACCAGTCATACCGCATCAGCCAGCGCCGGCCGCGCCAGCGACCGTTGGCAACAGCGACAGCGTGCATCTCGACGTCGCGCTGCACACCGTGTTGTTAAAGAGCCGTCCCGCCTTCCTCGGCCGCCTCGTGCGTGCCTTCCTCAGCGCCGTGCCGGAAACGTTCGTGTCGCTGCGCGCAGCGGTGGCGCAATCCGACCCCGAATTGCTGCGCAATGTCGCCCATAGCCTCAAGTCCTCCAGTGCCAATGTCGGCGCGACGCGCCTCTCGGAGAAGTGCCGGGCGCTCGAAATGAAGTTGCGGCTCGGTGCTGATGCAGCCGATTGCGACACATTGGCAGCGAGTGTGGCCGCCGAGCTTGGACAGGCCGAAAAAGCCCTCGAGCGGTTGTTGAGCCGCATGTCGGATGGGGATAACTCGGCCGCGGCGCGCGCCTGACGTCTTGCGCCGGGCCACGATCGAACGCATCGAAGCGGCGTCCCTGCCGTCGCTTCGAGGCTGCCTGTGCTCCGGTTTCCAGTAACTCTTGCCGCGCTGGGGGTGTTCACCCTCGGAGGAGCTCTGTCGTCGGCCTCGGCACAGGACGCGGTTTCTGTATTTGCCGACCAGCCCGAACCGCGCAGCGTCGCCAATGTTCCGTCCAGATGTTCCGGCATCTGCACCGCCGGGCAAGCTCGCAAAGCCGGCGCTGTCGCCCTGGCGCACAATCGTTATTCCGGCGCCAGCCAGCCCGATGCAAGTCACTGTCGCACCGGCGCCAAACGCACCGCGCCCACTCACCGGCTATGCCCACGAGCTTGGCGGCATCGCTTCGTACTACTGGCAAGATCAGATGACATCGTCCGGCGAGCGCTTCGACCGGCATAGCTTAACTGCCGCCCATAAGACATTGCCGTTCGGCACCCGCGTGCGCGTTACAAATCTCACCAATGGCAGGAGCATCGTCGTCCGCATCAACGATCGCGGGCCGTTCAAGCCCGGGCGGGTGATCGATCTCTCGGAAGCCGCCGCCACTGAAATCGCTATGACCAGCGCCGGCCTCGCGCGCGTCGCCATCGAAGTGGTGCGCTGAACCTGCAAGTCCCCGCTGCCCCAACACGGCCGCAAACCGCCGCTACGCGGGGGAAGTGTTGTTCTGCAGTGTGCGGGGGTCGTTGCTATGGCGTTGCCGGAAAATGCAGGATTGTCTGGCATCGGCGGTTTCGCAAGCATTGCGCGCATCGCCAGCCGCGGCAATCGGATGGCCACGCTGGTATCGGCCTTCGCCTTCGCTTTCTCCGGCGTCAGCTTCTACGAAACCGTCATCAAGCAACCCAACCTGACGGTGTTCGTGCCGCCCGTGCTCCAGTACGGCCAGGACGGCGGCGGCGACACGGAAGTATTCGCCATCCCGATTACCATCAGCAATGACGGCGCCCGCTCCGGCACCGTGCTGTCCATGGAGCTGGAAGTCGAAAATCCCAACGCCAAAGAGGACATGCCCA
Organism: uncultured Alphaproteobacteria bacterium; assembly: GCA_963847145.1. GTDB lineage: Bacteria > Pseudomonadota > Alphaproteobacteria > Rhizobiales > Hyphomicrobiaceae > JABFRJ01. The sequence continues at coordinate 631,149 of CAWJYN010000003.1, read as the reverse complement.
AGAAGAAGCTGTTCTACAGCGCTTTCGTTGGCGAGCATCCGCGCACAACAGACCAAGTGGCGAAATCATTCGCGCCAATCGGCATCGCCGGCCGCGCCAGTGCGTCCGAGACCATCCGTTTTTATCCGCAAGGCAATACGCGTCCACATATCATCACCGACGCCGGGCCTTTGCGTTTCACCCTCAAGCTCTCGACGGCTGCAGCACCCGCGACGTCGATCATCGATCGCATCTTCAAGCACGGTGATCCGGCGCCCATCACGTTCAACCGCACTCTTCCGTGGTATTCCCAGCAACAATTGGGCTTCCGCCGTGTCTCCATCTCTATGCATGCAGCGGATTGGAAGCCGACGGTGAGCGCCGCGAAATAGCGGTGGCTCGTCCTGGCGCTTACAGCTTTGCCCTGCGCGCCCGCTCTGCCGGCGACCATGACGCGCGCAACGAACGGCACAATCGCCGCCCATGCGCCGCGCTCCAGCGGAGCCGTATGCCCTTCTCCTGGTAACGAAAGAAACTGCTTGGGCTCCACCGCCGCCGCGAACAGCTGCTGGCCGAGGGCATAGGGCACAACGTCATCGCGCGTTCCATGCACTACCAGCAACGGTGCACGAATAGCCGCAATATGCGCCAGCGAATTGAACCGGTCCCACATCAGCCATCGGACCGGCAGATAGGGATAGTGGTAAGCCCCTGCATCGACAGTGGACGTAAAGGGACTATCGAGGATCACCGCGGCGACCGGCCGGCTTGCCGCGAGTTGAACCGCGACGCCGCTGCCAAGACTTTCCCCAAACACGATGATGTCGTGCGCCGCAAGTCCCTCGGCGCTCATGCGGTCATAAGCGGCCAGCGCATCAATGATCAGGCCGCGCTCGCTGGGGCTGCCGGTCGAACCACCGAAGCCGCGATAACTCACCATGCGGACGCCATAGCCGGCCGTTTGAAATCGCGCGATGCGGTCACCGCGCGCGGCGAGGGCGCCGGCATTGCCATGAAAATAGAGGATCGTGGGTTGGCCGGCCTTGGCCTTGCTGGTCCAACAGATCAGCTGCTCACCGTCAGGCGTCTGAATGAAATCCTCTGTTACAGCAGCGAGCCCGGCAGTTTCGGGCGCCGTGCGATGCTGGTCCGGCATGAACAGCAATTTGCGCTGAAACGCATAGACGACGGCAAAGACGCCGATCCAGGTCAGAAAAAGAACTCGCATGGCGCGCACCGCAACGGTGTGAAGGCGGGCTTGGCGGAACGCTTGGAGCGCAAGACGCAGCATCGGCAGAAGTTCCCCCAATGTCGGTTGGATGAGCAGCCCTTCGGCAGCGCAACCCAACGCCCTGTCTACACACCGTTGGGTTACGGCCTGAAGCGGCCTGACCCAACCTACGGCAATGGCTCCTAGAGCCGCTCGTACCCCGCGTTGAAGGTCTCGGCATGATTGCCGTACACATCGCCGCTGTTGAGAATGAGAAAGCCATTGTCGGCAATCTGCTTTTCCCCCCACGGCGCGAGGATCTCGAAGCCACCGGTGAACTCGATCGCCTCCACAGTGCCACGCGCACGGTAGGTGCGACCCAACGGCGATATCGTGTCGGCGAGATCATACAGAGCCACAAACTTGTCGGCGGCGATGACGTAGGTGTTCTGCTGCCCCTCGCGATCAACCAACGGCACGCCATTGGCATCCAGGTTGGTGGCGATGCGATCACCAGGCCGCGCTGTGTTGGCGGTCTCCTTGCCATTCCAGCGCGTTTCAATCATCTCTTTTCGCTCAGCCGTCCGCGCGGCGATCAACCCGGACTTGCGCGCGGCAAAAACAACCGCACCAGACTGCGCACCGATCGCGCGAAAGTCATCGGGTGTCAGCTTGGTATCGGCAATGAGGCGCGGCCCCGAGCGCGCGTTGGTATCGATGCGGAACATAGCGGTCTCCGTGTGTGCGATCGATGTGAGCGATCGTGACAATCGTCCGCGCGCATCTGATCGATACGGCCACCACGCGGATTGGCCCACAATATTGACTTGGAATGCGGCGATGTCGAGGGCAGTTGCCAGAACAGTTGCCAGAACAGTTGCCAGAACGGTTACCAGAACGTTAACGGTGCTCAGCGCTTCTTCAGTGCCTCCAGGCAGAAGTCTATCATCTCTTCGGCGGTGGGGCCGGGAATGTCGGCGCATTCTTCGAGCAGTTGCGGATGGCAGAACGAGATCATGGCCGACTTGACGCAGCGCGCGGCCAGCACCGGGTCCATGACCTTGAACTCACCGCTGGCAATGCCGTCGGCACAGATTTTGGTGATCAGTTGTTCGATCGTGTCGATATGCTTAATAACCATGCCCCACGACTCGTCGAGGGCGACGGCGATCATCTCGTGCATTTTCAGGTCGGACATGTAGCGCGCATGATTCATGGCGCACATCGAGAGCACGGCATTGCGCAGGCGCGGACCAGCCGCTCCGGATGAACGCGCAATCACGGACACCGCGTTTTCAACCTCACCCATCAACTGGCGGCCAACGGCATCACGCAGGGCGGCTTTGCTATCAAAGAAACGGTAGACATTGGCCGGGCTCATATTGAGTTCCTTGGCAATGTCACCGACCGTCGTCTTCTGATAGCCGAGCGTGCGGAACAGGCGCTCAGCGGTGGCAACGATCACCTGATACGTTGCGGCATCACGCGGGGATGGCGCATCCGACATGGGAGTCACGTCCTTCTCAAGCTGGCAGTCGGGGCCCCGGCGGGCGTGCAGTGAGTCGCCCCTGCCGGCATGTATTAGTGCACGGGCGGTCCGTGGCAAGCCTTGCGCTGCATCAGGGTACCACGAGACCGTTCATGTTGCAGCGCAGAGCCTATTCGGCGGCGGGACGCAGCATCGTGACCGATCGGCGGTCATAGCCATCCGCTTCGATTGGTGCAGGGACTTGGTCGAGGCTCTTGCGGAACCAGACGGCATAGAGGGCCGGAAGGAACAGCAGCGTCAGAAAGGTCGCCACGAACAACCCGCCCATGATCACGATCGCCATGGGCCCCCAGAAAGCCGAGCGCGACAGCGGGATCATCGCCAGAATGGCCGCCAGCGCCGTCAGGATCACCGGCCGCGCGCGGCGCACGGTCGCCTCGATGATCGCCTGCCGGCGCGTATGATCGCCGCCGTCCACATCCGCTTCGATCTGATCGACGAGGATAATGGTGTTGCGCATGATCATGCCAGCCAGCGCGATCAGACCCAGCAGCGCCACGAACCCGAACGGCTTGTTGAACAGATTGAGGCCGAGGGCAGCGCCAATGATACCGAGGGGAGCCGTTAAAAACACCAGGATCAGACGCGAGAAGTTCTGCAGCTGCAGCATCAGCAAGGTGAGCATGGCCAGCGCCATCACCGGGAACATAGCGGCCAGCGAGGCGTTGCCTTTCTCCGATTCTTCTACCGCACCGCCAATTTCCAGGCGATAGCCAGCAGGCAGCTTGGCGCGGATGTCGGCGAGCTTCGGCCAGATCGCCTTGGTGGCGTCGGGCGGCTGCACGCCGTCCACGACGTCAGCACGCACAGTGATCGACATGTCACGGTTGCGCCGCCAAAGAATGGGTTCTTCGTGGCCATAGTGAATCTTGACAACTTGCCCGAGTGGCACCGCAACGCCATCCCGCGAGACGATGGTGAGATCGGCGATGCGGCCGAGGTCGGCGCGCTCGGACGCCGCCGCCCGCGCCACCACGTCGATCTTTTCGGTGCCCTCGCGCACTTGCGTGACCGTAAAGCCCGAGATCAGCGTTGCCAGGCTCTGCGAGATGTCCTGCGGCGTCAGCCCAAGCGCCCGCGCGCGCTCCTGGTCGACCTCAAGACGCAGCGACGGCGTCTGCTCGTTCCAGTTCAGATGCGGATCGACCACCTTCGTGTCGGCCCGCATGACAGCGCGGACGTCCGCAGCAATGGCGCGCACTGTGGCCGGTTCAGCGCCGACAACGCGGAATTGAACCGGAAAGCCAACCGGCGGGCCGAAGTTGAAACGATCGACGCGAACGCGGGCACCGGCCAGCGCGCCTTTGGCGACGGCGGCTTCGATCTTGGACTTCAACCGTTCTCGGGCCTCGACGTTCTTGGCGACGATGACGATCTCTGCAAAGGCCTCGTTCGGCAGTTGCGGATTGAGGCCGAGCCAAAAGCGCGGCGAGCCTTGGCCAACGTAGGCGGTGTAGGTTGCGGCGTCGGTGTCGCCCTCGATGAGTTTCTCGGCTTCTTTGGTGATAGCCAGCGTCGGGCCGATGGCGGTGCCTTCCGGCAGGCGCAACTGGAAGAACAATTCTGGGCGTTCGGAGAGCGGGAAGAACTGCTGCTGCACAAAGCCGAACGCGACGACGGACACCGCAAACACGCCCAGCGTCGCGCCAACAACCGTGTAGCGGCGGTTGACGCACCACGTGATTATCGAGCGCAGCGCACGATACGGGCCGGTTTTATACATGGCGCCATGATCGTGTCGGCCGTCAGCGTGTGCCTTCACGTCCGGCAGCAGCTTGACGCCGAGGAAGGGCGTGAACACCACGGCCACGACCCACGACGCGATCAACGCGATGGCCACGACCCAGAACAGCGATCCGGTGTATTCACCGACAGAGGAGTTGGCAAAGCCGACTGGCAGAAAACCGGCAGCAGTGACGAGCGTGCCGGTGAGCATCGGGAAGGCTGTGCTTTCCCACGCATAGGCGGCAGCTCTGGTGCGGCTCCAGCCTTCCTCCATTTTAACGGCCATCATCTCGACGGCGATGATCGCGTCATCCACCAGCAGCCCAAGCGCGATAATCAGCGCGCCAAGGGTGATGCGATGGAGATCGATGCCCATGACGTTCATGCACACGAACACGATTGTCAGCACCAGCGGGATCGACAGTGCGACGACGATGCCGGTCCGCCAGCCCAGTGACAGGAAGCTGACCCCGAGCACAATGGCGAGGGCTTCGAGGAAGGAGCGCTCGAACTCGAAAATGGCTTCGTCCACCACTTTCGGCTGATCGGCGATCTGCTCGAAATCTATGCCGGCCGGGGTTTCGGCGATGAAGTCCTGCATGGACTTGCGGACGTCTTCGCCGAGCGCCAACAGGTTGCCGCCTTTGGCCATAACGACGCCGACAGCGAGCGCGGAATTTGTTTTCTGACGGATCAGGAAGGTCGGCGGATCAACGAAGCCACGGCTGACGGTCGCGATGTCGCCAAGGCGAAAGACGCGCCCGCCGGATTCGACCGGCGTTTCCGCGACCGCCTTTTCGCCTTCCAGCGCGCCAGTGACGCGCAACGCAATGCGCTGGGCACTGGTTTCGATCACGCCGGACGGCGCCACCGCGTTCTGTTTTGCCAGCGACGCGAAGATCGCTTGCGGGCTGATACCGAGCGTCGATAGCTTGGCATGATTGAACTCGACAAAGATGCGCTCGTCCTGCGCGCCGTAGATGTTGACCTTGGTGACGTTGTTGAGCTTCAGAATGCGTTGGCGCATGCTTTCTGCAACGCGCTTCAGTTGGGCGAAGTCGGCACCGGTGCCAGTCAACGTGTAAAGAATGCTGTCCACATCGCCATATTCATCGTTGATGGCAGGGCCGATGAGATCGGCCGGTAACTCGCCCTTGATATCACCCAGCTTCTTGCGCAGCTGATAGAACAGCTGCGGGACTTCACGCGCCGGCGTGTAGTCTTTAAAGCCCATGCTGAGGGCGGAGAATCCGGGCTTGGTGTAGGTCTCGACTTTGTCGAAGTAGGGCAGCTCCTGCAGCTTCTTCTCGATGCGGTCGGCCACCTGGGCCTGCATCTCAGCCGCCGTCGCACCCGGCCAGATGGCGGTGATCACCACGTTCTTGATGGTGAAGTTCGGATCTTCGGCGCGGCCGAGCTTGAAGAAACTCTGCAGGCCGGCGACGCCCAACGCCACAATAAAGAACGTGACAAGCGCAGGGTGCCGGACGGCCCAAGCTGAGAGATTGAAGCTGCGCATGGAAGAAGCCTCAGTATAACAGGAAAAAGGCGGATGGCAGGCGCTGAAGTGCGCCCTTATCCGCACAAGCGTGGCGCGGGCCGCTGGCGATGAACTGTAGGGCGGATAAGCGAAGCGCCATCCGCCGGCTTCGGTGGGCCGCGCGTCACATACCCAACGCGCTCACCACGCGGACCTTCTGGCCCTGATCGAGTTTCTGCACGCCGAGCGTCACGACGTCGTCGCCCTCGGCAACGCCGGTGGTGACGTAAACCGACGCGCCATCATACTTGACGACCACGACCGGCTTGAGCGACAGCGCACCAGATGCTTTGTCGACAACCCACAGCGCCGGGCCTTTGCCCTCGTTGAACAGGGCAGACAACGGAAGGCGGGCGGCAGTCGCAGCGCCGGCATCAGCAACAGTGAGTGTCGCCGTCATGCCCCACGCCATTTCAGCGCCTGCGTCTGGCAGGCTGAAACGGGCTGCGTACGTGCGTGTCGAGGCGTCGGCAGCCGGTGAAAGTTCGCGCAATGTCGCGCGCGTCGGTTTGTCCGGGCTCGACCACAGCGTCAGCGTAGCGGTGCCGGCACGAATGCGATCAACCAGCGTTTCGGGAATGGCCGCCAGCGCCTCGCGTTCGGCAGTGCGCGCGACGCGCATCACGGTCTGGCCAGCCGCCACCACTTGGCCAGGCTCCACTAGCGAGGCCGTGACGACACCATCGGCATCCGACAGCAGCTTGGTATAGCCGAGCGCGTTTTGTGCCAGCTGCAAAGCCCGCTCGCCTTTGGTCAGCCGCCCACGGGCTTCATCGGTCAGTGTCCGCTGCTGGTCGAGGTTTGCCGCCGACAAGTAGCCTTGTTTGTTGAGCGTCTGGCGCCGCTGATACTCGGTTTCAGCGTTGGTCTGCGCAACCGTGGCAGCGCGAACCTCGGCCTGCGCCTGCTCGAACTGCAGCCGCAGGTCGGTTTCATCCAGGACGGCCAGCACCTCGCCGGATTTGACAGCGTCGCCGACATCGACGGCACGCTTCAGCACCTTGCCGTTGACGCGGAACCCAAGATCGGCTTCCACCCGTGGCTTGATGGTGGCGACGAAGGTCCGGCTGGCGACCAGCGGTGCGAAGTGGACGGCCTGGACCAGCACGGGGCGGCCCGGCACGTCAGCCTTTTTGGCCTTGGCCGGGTCTTCGCCGCAGCCAGCCAGCATCAGCGCCAGCAGGGTGGACGGCAATGCAGCTCTGAAAAGCGGGAGGGACGTTAACGAATTGAGGGCGCGCATAGTGGGAACTCGCAGGTCATTTCGGGGGAAGATCGGCGGCGCGAGGGGTGGGGCTGAGTGGCAAACGCCCGGAAACTGGGCAGTGAAGCCAAAAGATAACCCGACAAATGACAAAAGTCAATAATCGTCATTCAAATTTTATCATATCGAAATCATAAGAGTTAACGCTGCGGCTGCAGTAGCGCCCCCCAGCCACGTCCCACATCGACGCCGCTCGACACCGGCGTGGCCCTGAAGGCTCACCTCGGTTTTGATGAAGCCGATAGTCGGAACCATTGGGGTCCGCTGCCGAGCGATGGGTTGCCGGGCCGCCACGAATTTGCGCAGAAAGATGCTGTGAACTCAGGGCCGTTTGTCTCGCGTCCGGTCTCGATCCGCTGATCGGAGAATGAGACATGAATATTATGACCCCGACCGCCGCTGCCAAGCACGCTGGTCAGATCCGTATCGACATCGCCGAAGTTGCCGAGGCCACGGCGGCCAACTGCCTCGCAACCCGCGTGCGCCAGTTGAGCCGCATCATCACGCGCGTCTACGACGACGCCATGCGGCCGCTCGGCATCACCATGAGCCAATACACGCTCTTGACCCAGTTGGCCCAGCAGGACGGCATCACCGCTGTCGAGATCGGCACTGACCTCGATATCGAAAAATCGACCCTGTCGCGCAACCTCAAGCGTTTGCTGGCGCTGGGTCATCTGACCATGGATCCGCCGGCCGGCCGCCGTGGCCGCGGCTTGCATCTGACCACCAAGGGCCAGGATGTTATCCATCGCGGCTATCCGGTCTGGAAGGAAGCCCAAACCCGCGTCGTGCGCGTCATGGGTCTCGAAAGCCGCGGCATACTGGACAATCTGCTCGCCCAGGCTGAGCGGCTCGGTCCGGCCTGAGCGGCGGTCTCAGACATTCGGCGACGCACCGCAATCGTTTGAAAAAGCGCCCGAGCTCCCGCTCTGGCGCTTTTTTGTGCTCCGGCGCTACACTCACGCGTGTTTTCTTGAGGAGTAGTGCATGTTTGAGCAACAGCTCTTGGACCGCGCCACCAGTCTGCTGGATGTGCTGCGCGCACAAAAACTGACTCTGGCGACCGCCGAGAGCTGCACAGGAGGCTTGATCGCCGGACTGTTCACGGAGATTGCCGGCGCATCTGATGTCGTCGATCGTGGCTTCGTCACCTACTCGAACGAGGCGAAAGCGGAACTGCTCGGCGTGCCGATGGCGCTGATCACCAGTCACGGCGCCGTCAGCCGCGCGGTAGCCATCGCTATGGCGGAAGGCGCACTCGCCACTCTCAAGCACGGCCAGCCGGGTATTGCCGTCTCTGTCACCGGTGTCGCTGGGCCTGGCGGCGGCACGGCGAGCAAGCCTGTCGGCCTGGTACATCTGGCAGCCGCACACACAGGCCGCGCGACCCGGCACAACGAATGTCGCTTCGGCGATGTCGGCCGCAGCGCCGTCCGCCTCGCAACCATCGCCGCCGCACTGGATCTGATCGAAGAAGCCTCAGCCTCTTGATTTGCCGAGCCACGCCCACAGCGCCCCGAACGGTAACGACGTCACCAACACGCCCACCGCCCCGCGCGCCACGTCGGTCGCCAACCCCAGCTGCAGCCGTGCCGCCAGCCAGAGCAGCGCCACCCCCGCCATCGCGCCCGCAAATGCCGCAATGCCAAGTTTTGCTGGTTGATCTGCCCGCCGCCCCATCAAAAACGCCACCGCGATCATCGCCGGGTTCAGCGCCGCCCACGCCAGCACCGCCCACAAGCTGACGTTAGCCTGCAATTCAGCATGCGGCAGCGGTTGCGCGACGGCTTGCGCGACGGCTTGCAGCAACAGCATCAGGATGTCTTGGGCGAGGTTTGTGCAGCCTGCGCCTCAAGATCCGGGCGCAGCTTTTCTTCCTCGTACTGGATGAACCAGCCGATCATTTGCCGCCACAGGGCCTCGCATAATTCTGGTGGCACGCCGCGCTCCGTCGCCCGCGCCCGCACCCGGTCGATCACCTGCTGGTTGCGCCACGGCACATTGGCCTCGGCATTCTGCGTCAGCTTGATCTGCCACGCCCGCTCCACATACCCGAACCGCTCACCAATCAGATCAACCAGCGCCTGATCGAGCCGGTCTATTTCCGTCCGCACATGGCTGAGTTCAGTGCAATCTTGCGGCAAGCGTGGCGACATGGCGGGCAACGATCCAGAGCACGAGCGAACGAACAGCCCCAACGTGTAAGCGGCCCCGGCCAGACGCGCAATGGGGCCGCGTTATGGGACCCTAGGCTCGCTTGCGCGCGGCTTCGCCCGGATTGCATTGCTCGACGCGCGCGCCATTGGCTCGCGCGTTCCCGAGGATATCTCGATCACCGGTTTCGATGATCTCGATCTCGCGTCCCAGCTTGATGTCGGCCTGACCACGATCCGCGTCCCCAATCGTGAAATGGGCGCGCTTGCAGGCGCTAGCTTGCTGGCCATCATCAGCGGGCAGTCAGCACCAGCCATGAGCCTTCTTCCCACCCAGCTCATTGTCCGGCAATCGACCGGCGCGCCCAATTCAGCGCGCGGTCCCCTCTCGGCGCGCCCCCAAATTTAGGTGATGGCGTGCAACCATGCATGCCCTCATCTCTTCCCTGCCGCGAACCGGTGACAGACAAATTGAAAGCAATGCCGATGGCCACTGCCACCGACCTCCGCCGCATTGCTCTCGCCCTCGACGGCACCGCCGAGGCTCCACATTTCGATCGCGCGGCTTTCAAGGTGGCGCGCATCTATGCCACGCTCGCCGCCGACGGCCAGACCGCCAACCTCAAATTCACACCCGGCGAGCAAGCATTGAAATGTCTCACCGCGCCTGATGCCTTTGCCGCCGTGCCCAATGCCTGGGGCAAGCAGGGTTGGACCACCGCCACGCTGACAGCATTGAGCCGCGCGGAACTCAAAGCCGCGCTGGAAACCGCCTGGCAGCATGCAAAACCGCGCGCAGCCAAACGGCGGCCGGACAAAAAAGTCTAAGCCTGTCGCTCAGATATTCAGTCAAGCGTTTCAGGGCGGTCAAACACTGTCACAGCTGCCGCATTGTTGACAGCACAGAGCGGCGATGTAACGTTCCATAGTGAACGCAGTGTTCAAATTTGAACAAGCCGCGCGCTGATCAACTCTAAAGTTGCGCGTCGGTATCGTGGGGCCTGGTCACGTGGGGTGAACCGTGCAGTTGGTTCAAGCGGGCGGTTTGATCGCAACCTCGTTTCGGACGTTGCCGCGCTTCAAAGCCATCACAGCGGCGACAATGTCTGAAACCGTCGCTGCCCTGTCGGAATGGGACCGTCCGGCCATCCTCGCCGGCGGCACCGATCTGCCGGCTCAATTCAACGAAGGCTTCCAGCCGGGCGCGTTGATCGACATTTCGCGGATCGCAGCACTGCGGACGATTTCCATTCAGGCAGGCGCGATCATCATCGGCGCGGCAGTCACCCACGCCGCCGGCGCAACCGATGCAATCCTGCACCAGCACCTGCCTGCATTCGCCGCCGCTTGGTCGCGCATCTCTAATGTTCGCATCCGGCTGTCCGCAACGCTGGGCGGCAATGTGATGGCGCGCCGCACACGCTATGAAGGCGCGCTTTTGCTCACCGCACTCGGCGCACAGTTGCGCTTTGTGAAAGCGGCGGGACAGTTTGAAATGCCTGTCGAAAACATCTGGGAGGCCGCACCGCCGTCTGCTTTGCTGACGGCCATTGTCATCCCGCTGCGCCCAGGCTTGCGCTTGAGCTACGACCGGTCCATGCGCCCGATTGCGACACAGGCCGCGGCCATCGACGCCGCCGGCGAGGGCCGTCTCGTCACCGCCACCGAGCATGTCCGGCCCCATATAGTGCCGATCCGCAATGGCAGCCCCATTCCCGCCGGTACACCAATTGCCTTCGGCGACCCCGTGACGTCCGATGCCTACCTCAATCGCTTGGCCGCCGTGCTCGCCGCGCGTCACATCAAGAGCCTTGGCCCGCAGTGAGCAACATCATGAGCGACATCGTCATCGATTTCGAAATCAACGGCGAGAGCCGCTACGACATCGTCGCGCCGAATGTCGTGCTGGTCGACTACCTGCGCGACGTTCTGGCGCTCAAGGGTGCGCGCATCGGCTGTTCGCGCGGCGTCTGCGGGGCTTGCACAGTGCTGATCGACGGCCGCCCCGTGGCCGCCTGCTCAGCCTTCGCCTTCCAGATCAACGGCGCCAAAATAACCACGATCGAGGGCCTTGCCAAAGGCACCAAACTCGATCCGATCCAGCAAGCCTTTGTCGACAACGCCGCGCTCCAATGCGGCTATTGCACATCAGGCTTCATCCTCCTCACCAAAGCGCTGCTCGCTGACAACCCCGCACCAGATCGCGCGACCATCGTTGATTGGTTGAGCTCCAACGTCTGCCGCTGCACCGGCTACGCGCAGATCATCGCCGCCGTCGAAGATGCCGCTCAACGCCTGCGCGACGCCAAAGCGGCAGCCTCATCATGAGCCCTCCGCTGAAAATCGTCGGCACCAACAGTCCTCGCAAAGACGCGGCCGAGAAAGTCACGGGGCGTGCTCACTACGCCGTTGACGTCTCCTTGCCGGGTATGTTGCATGCCAAAGTGTTGCGATCATCCCGTGCGCACGCTCTGATCAAGCGCCTCGATGTCGCTCGAGCCAAGCGCGCACCCGGCGTGCGCGCTGTGCTCACGCATGCCGGCATTCCCGCGCACTTCATGCCGGTTTATGGCTACTTCATCAAAGACCAGCCAATCGTCGCCGTCGATCGAGTGCGCTACGTGGGCGATATCGTCTGCGCCATCGCCGCCGATACGGAGGCCGAGGCCGCCGCAGCCCTCGCTCTGGTCGAGGTCGACTACGAGGACCTGCCCACGCTCGCGTCTATCGAGCGTGCGCTGGCAGCTGATGCACCGGATCTCTTTCCCATACCGCCTCTGGCAATGGCTCCGAGTTACGGTCGCGGTGCCTCCGGCGAGCTGTGGCCGCGCAAGAACGTCTGCTACCAGTTCAACTTCACCACCGGCGATGCCGCGGTGTTCGCCGGCGCCGATCATGTCTTCGAGGACACGTTCCGCTTCTCGCGCATGCACCATTACCATCTCGAGCCGTTCATCACAGTCGCCAACGCCCGCGCCGATCGCATCGAAGTGTGGTCGTCCAACCAGAACCCGTTTCCGCTTGCGCAAGGAACTCGCACGCATCTTCAAGGTGTCCGAGAGCAGCGATCACTGTGCACATCGCGAACCTCGGCGGCGGCTTCGGTTCAAAGAACAACTGCAAGACCGAGCCGGTTGCCGTCATGCTGTCGATGCTGGCCGGCCGCCCCGTGCGCTTCTGCCTGACCATGGAGGAAGGCGCCCTCACCAACACGCAGCACGCCGCCATCCTTAAGCTGCGCAGCGGGGTGATGCGCGACGGCACCTTCGTGGCCCGTCAAAGCGAGATTCTGCTCGATGCCGGCGCCTATTCTGATGCGAGCCCGCTGGTGGCCGAGAAAGCGGGCTATCGCATCCCCGGCCCCTATCGCTGGAAGCATATCGATACGCGCTGCCTGTGCGTCATGACCAACACCGCGCCAGCCGGTCCCTTCCGCGGGTTCGGCGGCACGCAGGCCGAGTTGGGCCAGCGAGAGCCAGATCGACATGATCGCGCGCCGCCTCGGTCTCGATCCTTATGACATCCGCGTCAAAAACATGGTGGCGCTTGGCGAAGCCATTCGTGCCCGGCGAATCCGGCATGGACAGCGACCTGAAGCTTGGCCTTGATCTCGTCTGCGAAGCAGATCGGTTATCGCGGGAAGGCAGCCGCCAGCCCGGCCGCGGCAAGGGCTTCGCCATCGGCTTCAAAGATGGCGGCGGCATCAAGAAAGCCGCGCAGGCGCGCGTGCGCGTGCTCACCAACGGTGATGCGCATGCTCAATTTCTCAGGCGTCGAGATGGGCCAGGGCCTTCGCTCCGCCATGACCCAGGTCGTCGCCGAAATTCTCAACCTGCCGCCAGGAGCGCGTCTCAGCGCCGCCAATCAACACCGACCACTCCCCGTTCTGCGAAGGCACCAACGCCAGTTCCGGCATCGCTGTCACCGGCCGCGCGGTCGCCAGTGCGGCCGAAAACGCCAAGCGCCTCGTCCTGGAGTTCGCAGCCAGTCAGCTCAAATGCGAGCAAACCGAATTGACGCTCGACAACGGCGTCATCGTGCAGGGGACCGGCCCCAACGCGCAGCGCCGCCCACTCGGCCCCATGGTCATGGCCCACTACGGCGGCCCCGGCTTCGAGTTCACAGCCGATGGCTTCTATATGGCGCCCACCGATCACAATGCCCCGCTCGAGTTGCAATGCCCTTTCTGGGAAATGGGCTGGGGCGCCGCCGAAGTGGAGGTCGACATTGAGACCGGACGGTCAACGTGCTGAAGCTGGTCGCCAGCGGCGATACCGGCCGCTCGATCAATCCGCTGGTCTGTAAAGGCCAGGAAGATGGCGCAGCAATCATGGGCTACGGACAGGCCATGTTCGAGCGCATGATCTACGACGATGCTGGCCAGCTGCTGAACATCGATCCGCTGTCTACCGCGTGCCGCTGGCCGAGGATCTGCCGCCCGAATTCGTCACCATCACGCAGGAGCAGGGCCATGGCCCCGGCCCATTCGGCGCCAAGGGTGCCGGCGAGGCCACTATCCTGCCCATCGCTAGCGCCATCGCGAATGCTATCGAAGACGCCGTCGGCGTCCGTATCACCGAATTGCCGATCACGCCGGAGCGCGTATTGGCAGCGCTAGACGCGCAAGCAATCGAAAACACACAGGGAGCAATGATCATGTCAAACAGTGCCAACGAAAAGCTTGTCCCGCCGCCATGTGCTCGCGAGCACGGCCGCCACCGCCGCTGCTGCGTCGGTGCCATTCCCCGCAATGCTGCGCGCGCAGGGCGCAGCACTGAAGGTTGGCGTCATCCTGCCGCTGTCTGGCGTGTTGTCGTTCCCAGGCATCGCAACCCGGCGCGGCACTGAAGTCGCCGTCAAGATGTTCGGCCGAAGATGGCGTCAAGCTCGAAGTGTCCTTCGTCGATACCGAATCGAAGCCTGAAAATGGCCGCATCGCCGCCGAGAAACTGATCCGCGACGGCGCCACGATCTTAGTCGGCGCTTGGGACTCGGGCGCCACGATTTCAGCAGCCCAGGCCGCCGAAGCAGCCAAAGTACCGCTCGTCGTCAATGTCGGTTCAGCCCCTCAAATCACCGAGCAGGGCTTCACCCAGCTGTTCCGCAACTTCCCGCCCTCCACCGCCATCGTCGAGAAGGGCATGCAGCTGTTCAAGGAGCTGCCTCGTGACGGCGGCTTCGCCCCCAAGACCGCCGTCGTCATGCACGTCAACGATACCTTCGGCACCGCCACCGGCGGCGCCGTGAAGGGTGTCTGGGAAAAGCTCGGCATCGACATCAAGATCCTCGATACCATCAGCTATGACCTGCGCGCGCGCGACCTTTCGGTCGAAGTTGCCAAGGCCAAAGCCACGGGTGCCGACTTGCTGTGCCCCATCACGCGCGTCAACGATGCCATCCTGATCGTACGCGAGATGATCAAGCAGGATTGGAACCCGATGGCCATCTACGGTCCGAGTTCGCCCGGCCCCTACGAAAAGGCGTTCACCGACGCACTCGGCAAATACGCCAACGGCTATCTCACGTCCGTGCCCTGGTACGATCCGAGCAAGGCGATCACCAAGCGCGTGCTCGAACGCTGGGCGAAAGAGTTCCCCAGCGAGCGCTTCGAGCTGAATTCCGGATTTCGGCTGGGAAAGCCTGCAGATCGTCGCCGACGCGTTCAAGCGCGCAAAATCCACCAAGCCTCCGCCGACCTGCACGCAGCCCTCAAGACCACCAACATCGCCGATCATCCGATGTACGGCGGTCCCGATCACGTTCGACGCCAAGGGCCAGAACGTCAACATCGGCGTGCCGCTGCTGCAGAATCAGAATCAGGAACCCATCGTTGTCGCACCAAGCGCCATCGCGCAGGGCAAAGCCGTTCTGCCGATGGCCAAGTGGAGCACGCGTGCCTGAACTTTACAGCAACGTCATCCTCAACGGCCTGATGATCGGGGCAATCTACGCCCTGATCGCCACCGGCCTCAATCTGATCTTCGGCGTCATGCGCGTGGTCAACTTCGCGCATGGCGAACTCGTCGTCATCGGCATGTACATCGGTTATGCCCTGTGGAAGTACACAGGCCTCGGCCCCGCTCGCCTCCGTGCCGCTCGCCATGGTCGTCATGTTCGCCCTCGGCTACGGCTTCCAGCGCATACTCGGCAACGACTTCGTCGACCGTCCGCAGCATGTACAATTCGTGCTCTACATCGGCCTTGCTTTGATTATCACCGGCATCCAGGCTGTGGTGTTCGGCCCCGATCCGCGCGGCATCCAAAGCGCCGCCAGCTTCGCCGTCTACAAGGTTGGCTCGGTCCGCATCGATGCCGTCCGCCTTCATGCCGCTCTCGCCGCCCTCGCCATCGTGTTCGCACTCTGGGCTTGGCTGAAGTACAGCCTCAATGGCAAAGCGCTGTTTGCTGCTGCAGAAAACCTCACCGGTGGCCGCGCCATTGGCTTGCGGATCGATCACATCTTCGCCCTCGCTTCTGGCATCGGTGTCGCGTGCGCAGGCGCTGCCGGCGCGCTGATCGCGCCGCTCTATGACGTCACGCCCTACCTCGCCGCCGAGTTCACGCTCGTCGCCTTCATCGTCGTGATCGTTGGCGGCCTTGCCAGCCTGCCCGGCGCGCTTCTCGGCGGTCTCGTCATCGGCCTGTCAGAGGCACTCGCCGCCGTCTTGATCGCACCCTCTGCGAAGAGCCTGTTGAGCTACGGCCTGCTCGTCGCCGTTCTGTTGTTGCGCCCGTCCGGCCTGCTGGGTCGCCAAGAGGGCAAAGGATGAGCAACACGCTGATCAGGCGGCAGGTCAGTGCCGCCGCAATTTTTCTGTCCCTGCTGGCTGCACTGCCTCTGCTGGTTGGCGACTTCTACCTGTCCGTCCTTGGTCTCGTTTTCCTGCACGCCATTGTCGGCATCGCCTGGAACCTCATGATGGGCTACGCGGGACAGCTCTCGCTCGGCCATGCGCTCTATTTCGGCGTCGGCGCCTACGTCGTCGCCATACTGTCGGAGCGCTTCGGCGTCACCCCGTGGGTCGGCATGGTCATCGCGTTTGCCATCGCCGCCCTGCTCGGCCTTGCCGTCGGTGCCCTCGGTTTTCGCTTCGCCGTCAAAGGCGTCTATTTCGCTTTGCTGACAATCGCCTTCGCTGAGTTTGCTCGTATCCTGTTCGAGCACTGGGACGCCGTCGGCAAAACCGGCGGCTTCTTCCTTGGCGCGCTTACCCCGGCCAACAAACCACTGCTCACACTACGCGGCGGCGCTATGTTCTTTTACTATGCGCTGCTGATCACTATGGCCTTGGCGTGGCTCGCCTCCATGCTGCTCGTCAACAGCCGGCTTGGCTACGCCTGGCGCGCCATCCGCGAAGACGAAGACGCCGCGCGCGCCATCGGCGTCGAGGCGTTCCGCATGAAACTGATCGCCGTCGCCATCAGTGCTGGCATCACCGGAATCGCCGGCGGCTGGTTTGCCCTCATCAACGGCAGTCTGTTTCCCGATAGCGTCCTCGGCATGCGCCTCAGTATCGATCTCATCGTCGCGCCCATTGTTGGTGGCCTTGGCACATTGTTCGGGCCGATCCTCGGCGCACTGATCATCGTGCCGCTCAACGAGCTGTCACGGGAACTGTCACAGTCAGCCAGCATCAACGGGCTCAATCTGCTGATTTACGGCGTGCTCTTGCTCGCCGTCGTCATCATCGCGCCCCACGGCTGCTGGCCCTGGCATCGCCCGGCAGCTCGGCCTCGCCGGACACAGCGGCAGGGAGCGCTCATGACCATCCTGGAGGTCCGCGGGCTGACCAAGCGCTTCGCTGGCCTCGTCGCCGTCGATGACGTCAGCTTCGACGTGGCGCGCGGCTCCATCACCGCATTGATCGGCCCCAATGGTGCCGGCAAGACGACCTGCTTCAGCATGATCGCCGGCGCGCTGAAACCCACCAGCGGCACAGTCGTGTTCGCCGGCCATGACATCGTCGGCCACGCACCCGAAGCGCTCTGCCGCCAAGGGCTGGCCCGTACCTTCCAGATCGTGCGGCCACTGGCCGGCATGAGCGTGCTCGACAACGTTGTCGTGGGTGCCCTGGCGCAGGCGCGCGACGTCGCGTCAGCACGCAGTGACGCCTTGGCTGTTCTCAAGCGCGTCGGCCTTGACGCGAAGTCTGCCATGCCCGCCTCGGCACTCACCTTGCCGGACCGCAAAATGCTCGAACTCGCCAAAGCGCTCGCCACCAAGCCCCGCCTGCTGCTGCTCGATGAAGTCATGGCCGGCCTCCGCTCAGCCGAGGCCGACAAAATCACCGCCGTACTCCGCCAGCTCAATGGCGAAGGGCTCACCATCGTGCTCATCGAGCACGTTATGCGCGTCGTCATGGCGCTCGCTGAAACGGTGATTGTACTGAACTACGGCAAGAAGATTGCCCAAGGCACGCCCGCCGCCGTTGTTGCCGATCGCCACGTCATCGAGAGTTATCTCGGCACCAAGGCCGCAGCCCAGATGAGGCCCCAATGAGCGGCCTTCTGGAGGTCACATCCCTCGTCGCCGGCTATAACCGCGCTGCCGTCCTCACCGGCGTATCGCTCACCGTTGGCGCTGGCGAAACAGTCGCCGTCGTCGGCGGCAACGGCGCAGGCAAGACGACACTCATCCGCACCATCGCCGGCATGGTGCGCACAACCAGCGGAACCGTGCGCTACAACGGCACCGATATCACACACCTTACGACACACCAGATCTGTGAGCGCGGCATCGCGCAGGTCCCCGAAGGCCGCCAGTTATTCCCAGGCCTCACCGTCGAAGACAATCTCAAGCTTGGCGCCATGCTGCTTCGGGCACGCCCGCGCACCATCGATAATCTCGCTCGCGCCTTCGACATCTTCCCCCGCCTCAAGGAGCGGCGCGGCCAGCTCGCGGGCACCCTCTCCGGCGGTGAACAGCAGATGGTCGCCATCGGTCGCGCGCTGATGGCCGAGCCTGAATTGATGATGCTCGACGAACCCTCGCTCGGCCTCGCGCCCGTGATGGTCGAAACCATGCTCGAAACCATCGCCCTGCTCGCCCGGCAAGGCATGAGCATTCTGCTGGTCGAACAGAATGTCGCGGAGTCGCTTGCCCTGGCCGCGCGTGGCTACGTCCTCGAAAACGGCGAGGTCGTGCTGCAAGGCAACGCAGCTGCGCTCCTCACCGATGATCGCGTGCGCCAAGCCTATCTCGGACTCTGACGGTCGGCCTCTCAGTCCCGTCCCGCCGAAGCTCGCCGCCGCAGGCTGAACGGTTGGAGCGGGTGAAGGGAATCGAACCCTCGTCATCAGCTTGGAAGGCTGTTGCTCTACCATTGAGCTACACCCGCTTTTCCAGAGGTCGCTTCCAACTCCAGTCATCCGGAGCTCGACCCGTTGCGCGCCTTCGCGTGCGGGCCGGCAGCGATCTCCAAGTCGTCCTCGTTCGCAGCGGTGTCGCCACGAACAAACACAGTCTTATGTCCGCGGCGGCCGGCACGCGGTCCCCACGTGGGGTGCCCGTAAGGGCTAGCGTGTCGTCGCGGACAACAAAAATGGTGGGTGGGGCTGGGTTCGAACCAGCGTAGGCGCGAGCCAGCAGATTTACAGTCTGCCCCCTTTAGCCACTCGGGCACCCACCCGTAAACGCGCCCGACGCGTTATCCGGTCTGCCCGCTTTCTGGGATTGCAGCCCTACTCGGGTTGTCGCCCAGAAAGCGATCACGCCCCACCGGACCCGGCAAGGCGTGCGCCGGACTTATGGGGAAATCCCCCCACCGATGTCAATGCCTTTTGCTCTGCCCCAATAAGCCGTTACTGCTTCCTCCGGAACAGCCCCGCCAGCACCTTCAAGAGGCCCCCGAGCGCAAAAAGCACGACGATCCAGCCCTTCTTCAAGAATACCAGCATCGCGGCCAGCAAACCCGCCTTGGCCAGAACTTTACCCGCGATTAGCCCGCCAATGCCGTATGCAGCAACTTTGTCGGCCCCCGGCACGTAGTCGGCATAGCGGCTGCCTGGCTCGAACTGGGCCATCTCCAGCACGTCGGGAATAACCGAGCGGATAACCGCCAGATCGCCCATGTCGGCAACGAAATTGATCTTCAGCACGCCTTTCCGTCCGAGCGCGCGGACATCGTAGTTCAGCGTGTGCGGGCTCTTGCCGTTGAACTCCAGCTCCTTGGCCCAATGCAGCTTCTTGGTGGCGCTGTCGTAGTAGGGCTGCGACGCCCAGCCGATCAGCTTCATTGTGCCAAAGCCTGCTTTTGCCCGCTCCGCGCTGGCCTCTGCCGTTCCGTCCTGCATGGTTTTGAGAAGCTCAGCGTAGTCGATCTTGCCAGCCTCATCGTCAGCCACATAGCCGTCGTCGTCAAAGCGCACCACGGCACCCCAGGTGTCTTGGATCGGCAGCTTGGCCGCTGGCAGGATCATGCCGAGCACGCCATTGGCCGAGGTCGGCGGGTTACCCCAGATGTCAGTGAGGGTTTTGCGCGCGTCGGCAGGCCCCAGAAAATAGTACTTCGGCGGCACATCGAGCTTAACGCCGCCGGCGCCGAGCGGCACTACGCCCTGTTGGAAGTCCATGCCTTCGACCAAGGCCCGCGCCTGTTCATTGGTGATCTCAGCGCCCGGAAACATCTCTTTGAACGTCTTGGCCGCTGCCGGAGGGGTCAGGTTGGCCCCCAAGCTCGCTGCCATGGCCGCCGCCAGAACCATCCGAACGCGGCGTCCAGACGCGCTTCCAAAGACTGCCCCAAAGATTGCCCCAAAGATTGCCCGAGACATCGGGGTGAAACGGATCATGGAGCCTCCAAAGGGCGGTTGCAGCGCTGGGCAAATGCAGATGCAAAGTGGAACGGGTTGCGGAAGTGTCTACGTCTGTTGGTCAATTTTCAACATCCCGTTGGTGCCCCATTCACCAGTTGATACGAAGCCTTTTTGCAAACCTCTTTTATTATGCGATCTTCGCACTCCTGGGACTATCCCTTTCGTGGCGGCTGCTATGCGTATGTTGAACATTCAACGGTGTATTCTGGGTGCCGGCGCGCTGCTGGCTTTGGTCATCGGCGCCCCAGCACAGGCCGAGACGATCCGCTGGCCGTCCTCAACCACGTTGCCAAAATCGGCGCCGCCCCCCGCGCCACCGCCCGCCGTACTGGAGCGCGCTGCATCCGTCGTCGCCCACAAGGCCAAAGATCGCAATTCCAAAGGCGAAGTGGTCTGTAAGGAAGGGCGCGTTTGCGTCATTTGCGTGGCTGCCTGCGATCTGGCACCGCCGGTCGTTGTGCAGCGCCTGAAGCCACGCTCGACCGGCGAGCCCGCGGTTGCCGGCGTTGAGAACGATAGCGACGGCGTCGCCGACAACGCGCCCCGCTTCGCCCGCCAGGAGTGGGCCGGCATCACCTGCGGCACTGAAAGCGGCTGTCGCGTCTCCGGCGTCTCAGCGCCGCGCCGCTCGCTGGACATCGACGTCCGCATGACCATCTTCCGCCCCACCCGCGGTGGCTCGACGAGCTGGTACATTGACTGAGCGCGAAGGCGCGAGCGCAATGGCGTTCACGGCGCTCTCTGAACCAGACTGCCCGGGACAAACCAAAAGTGCGGCATCGCTCGGAGCTGGCGCACCGCTGAAGCCGGTGCTCCTGCCTCATTGCGACCATGAAATAACATCATCGCATCGTTGTCTTGCGATCGGTCACGGCAGCACGCGACAGAGATAGCGCCCTCATACGCCCCGCCCGCCTCCAATTGCTCGCGTCGCCATCGGGAGCGGCAATCAGCATCGTCGGAGCCCTCGTCATGTCTGAACCGGATGCAGCAGCGGCCGAGTCGAATGCCGCCAAGCGATCAGACCCCGCCGGCGTTATCGCGTTCTGGCAGCACGCCGGCCCAGAAAAATGGTTCGCCAAAAACCCGGAGTTCGATCGCGAATTCCACGATCGCTTTCTGCCCGTCCATGATGACGCGGCAAACGGACGGCTGGCCCGTTGGGCCGATACGGCAACCGGCGCTTTGGCGCTCGTTCTTCTGCTCGACCAGTTTCCGCGCAACGCGTTCCGTGGCACGCCGCGCATGTATGTAACTGATGCGAGCGCACGCGCGATCGCAGCAGCTGCCATCGCTGCCGGGCACGATCAGGCGTTTGATCATGACCTTCGCCTGTTCTTCTATCTCCCGTTCGCCCATTCCGAAAATTTGATGGACCAGGACCGCTCAGTGGCACTGACGGCTCCCCTTGGCGAACCAAGCATCGCGCATGCCGAAGAGCATCGCGAGATTGTGCGCCGCTTTAGCCGCTTTCCTCACCGCAACGCCATTCTGGGTCGCCGCTCCAGCGCCGAAGAGCAGGCATTTCTCGACGGTGGCGGCTTTGGCGGTTGAAGGCCACAAATTCTGAGCGGCGCGGTTTGCGTCGGCGAACCAGCACGCACTGTCAATCCCGCTGCGTCACGCCGAGATAACGCTCCAGCGTTGCTGTCTCTGCAGCCAACACCTGGCTCGCCCCACGCCAGACAATCCGCCCACGCTCCAGAATGACCGCCTGATGCGTGAGCCCCAGCAGCCGCTGCGCATGCTGCTCAACGATCAGCATCGACAGCCCCTCGTCGCGAACGAGCCGGGTCAAGGTCGTCATCAATTCCTCAACGATGATCGGCGCCAGCCCCTCGGTTGGCTCGTCCAGCAGCATCACCGTCGGGTTGAGCATCAATCCGCGTGCAATCGCCAGCATCTGCTGCTCACCGCCCGACAGCTGGCTACCGAGATTTTGCCGCCGCTCTTTAATGCGCGGGAACAGCGCAAAGGCACGATCCAAAGTCCATCGTCCCGGTCGCGCGACAGCGGTCAGATTTTCCTCGACGGTGAGTGAGCGGAAGATGTTGCGCTCCTGCGGCACCCAGCCGATGCCGGCATGCGCCCGCCGCTCCGGCGGCAACGCGGTGATGTCGGCGCCCGCCAGCACAATGCGTCCGCGCTGGCGCTGGGTGACCCCGATGATCGAATTGAGCAGCGTTGTCTTGCCAACGCCATTGCGGCCCAGCACCGCCATCGACTGTCCGGGCGCCAGATCAAGGCTGACGCCATCGACAACAACTGCCTCGCCATACCCCGAGACGAGATCGTCAACGCGCAACAATGGGGCCGTCTCACCCATGATCGCCGCTCCGATTGCAGACCTCGACCAACCGCCGTTTTCCGGCGCCCTCCACGCCTCCATCGTTTTCCCGGAATTCGGCGCGCCTTTCGCGCGGCGAATATCCGGCACCTTTACCGTTCCGATTTTGAACTCGGAGCCTCAACTGCAATCGCGAAAGGCCCCGGCTCTCCGCACTGAAACGCGCTGCGGCCGGGGAAACGGAGGAGCGAGTGAGAGAGGCAATCAGACACGATCGCACATTTTGCCTGGTCGCAACACCAGCAAGAACTCTTTCAATGCCCATGCGCGCCGCTCCCGAGATAGACGGTTTTGACACGCGGGTCAGCGGCGATTTCAGCGGGCGTACCATCGACCAGCAGCGCGCCTTCGACCAGCACCGTGATGCGATCAGCAAACGCGAACACCAGATCCATATCGTGCTCGATCAACAGAATGGCCACGTCCGAAGGCAGCGCGCTCACCACGCCAAGAATGTCATGCCGCTCGGCCTCCGGCACGCCCGCGGCCGGCTCATCAAGCAGCAGCACCTTGGGCTTTGCCGCAATTGCCACGGCGATCTCCAGCAAGCGTTGCTTGCCATAAGCCAGCGACGCTGTGCGCGTATCCGCAACATCACCGAGCTTGAACGGCGCCAGCAGCGCCTCCGTCTCTGCAGCGATATCCTGATCGCGCGCAAATCCACGCCACATCCGCCCGCCCGCACCGAGCCGCTGTGCCACCGCAATGCCGAGCGTCTCCCGCGGTGTCAGATCCTTGAACAACTGGTTGATCTGGAACGTGCGCGCCAAACCCTTCTTGACGCGCAGGTCCGGCCTAAGCCGAGTGATGTCCTCACCATTCAACTTGATCTGCCCGCGCGTCGGCGGCAACACGCCCGACAGCAGATTGACGAACGTCGTCTTGCCCGCACCATTCGGCCCGATCAACGCATGCCGCGCGCCCTGGCGCAGCTCGAACGTTACATCTTTCGTGGCCACCAGCCCGCCGAAATGCTTGTCGAGATGCAGGGTTTCCAGCGCGGGACCAAGACGTGGCGGTGTCACGACGCCCCCCCCTTGCGCTGGAACAGCCCGCCGATCCGGTCACGGCCGATGACCATCAACACCACCAGCAGCAGCCCGATCCAGAAATGCCAGTACTGCGGCGTCAACGTCGACAGCACGTCCGACAGCACCTTGAATAGGATCGCGCCGAGAATACCGCCATAAAGATAACCCGTTCCACCCAGAATGAGCACCAGCATCACATCCGCCGAACGCGCGAACTCGAACACATCCAGCGACACGAACTGCGTCGTCACCGCCAGCAAGCCCGCCGGCAATGCCCGCATAGATCGCCGCAATTGTGTAAACCGTCAGCAGACGCCTGTTGACCGGCACGCCAATCGCGGCCGCCCGCAGCGGGTTGTCACGGATCGTCCGCAACGTCATCCCGAACGGCGACGCCGCCAGCCGCCGTGCCACCACAAACAGCACCAGCAGAACCGACAAACTCAGCACATACGCCGTCCGCCCCGCCAGATCGAAGCGGAACAGCCCCAACACCGGTGCGGCCGTAATGCCCTGCAAGCCGTCCGCGCCGCCGGTCAGATCACGCGCCTTGTTGGCCGCTTCGCCGAGCAGCAGCGCAACGCCCAGCGTCACCATCAACCGCGTCAGGTCCGTGCCGCGCATCACCAGAAACGCCGTGATCAATCCAAGCGCACCGGCCGCCACCGCAGCCACGACAAGCGCCAGCAGCGGGTCCGTATGGATGTGCAGCAGCGTCAGTCCCGCCGCATAAGCGCCGACACCGAAAAACGCCGCGTGCCCCAGCGAAACGATCCCCGCATAGCCAAGGATCAAATCCAGCGACAACGCGAACAACCCGAGGATCGCAATCTCATTGAGCAGCAACAGCCGCCGCGGCAGCAGCACGATGGCTGCAAACGCCGCCATCCAGAACAGCACTTCGAGCACGGTGCTCCGATGCCGCCACCACCCAACCGTGCTCTTTTCCACTGCCGCCACAGTGCGCCTCTCCGTCATCGTGGCCGCGCAAACAAGCCCTGCGGCCTTATCATCAGCACCATGAGCATCAGCGCGTAGGTAATGAACGCGCCGATCTCCGGCAGGTAATAGTTGCCAGCCACATCCGCGATGCCGAGCAGCAGCGCAGCCAGAAATGGCCCCGTCATGCTGGACGTACCGCCCACCGTCACCACGATCAGAAACGAAATCATGTACTTCAGCGGGAATGTCGGCGTCAGTGTCAGGATCTCCGCACCGAGCGCGCCCCCCAATCCCGCCAACCCGGACCCCGCAGCAAACGTCAGCGTAAAAATCCGGCTCACTGGAATGCCGAGCCCCCGCGCCGTCCGCGCATCATCCACCGCCGCCCTCAGCTGCGCACCGAACCGGGACCGCGCCAAGATCGTCTGCAGCACCAGCGCCACCACCCCGCACACCGCGATGATAAACAACCGGTAGCGCCCGACACCGACGCCGAAGAAATCAATGCGGCCCTTCAGATAGCCCGGCACCTCGGCGTAGCGCTGCTGCGCGCCCATCACATAGTCGACCGCCGTCACCGCCATGAACACCAGGCCGATCGAGAACAGCACTTGGTCCAGATGCGGCCGCGCATACATGTGCACATAGAGCGTCCGCTCCAGCACCGCACCGATTATCGCTGCAAACAGAAACGCCAGCGGCAGGCTGGCAAGGAATGGCACACCCGCCCGCGTCGTCAGCAGCACGGTTGCGTAACCGCCCGCCATCGCGAACGCGCCATGCGCCAGGTTGACGAAATTCATCAACCCGAGCGTCACCGCCAGCCCCGAGGCCAGGATGAACAGCACCATGCCAGACGCAATGCCGTCGAACAGAATGGTCAACATGCCCTCCCCGGCAGTCTTCTGGCAATCTCGTCGCGCTAAGCCCCTGCCCGGATATGCCAGACCAGGCCGCGTGGCGCGAGGGCAAACTGGCCACAGCGCAGACCAAGCCACGTCTCGCAAATTAACCGTGTCCTCAAATAACCGCTGCGCGCGAATGCCCCCTCATGCGCACGGCCTCATACTCCAAGCCTTAAGCCCCGCACAGACGGGGCCCCAAGAACACTGCCGCTCTTTGACATCGTGAACTGTTGGACCCAACCCGGAGGCGCGCCGCCCCGGGGCCAGCTGACGCATGCCTCCACCGGGACGCCGGTCCGGAGCGCGACCGGAAAAGTGTTTGCGGTTTTCCGATCAGTCGCGCTCCTACCAGAGAGCGCGACCGGAAAAGTGTTTGCGGTTTTCCGATCAGTCGCGCTCCTACCAGAGAGCGCGACCGGAAAAGTGTTTGCGGTTTTCCGATCAGTCGCGCTCCTACCAGAGAGCGCGACCGGAAAAGTGTTTGCGGTTTTCCGATCAGTCGCGCGACCACTAAGAGAGGCGCGAGGCCGGCCCCGACCGGCGGGCGCACAAGACCCGTAGGGCGGATAAGTTTCCATCTGCTTCGCACACCTTGATCGATGAAACGGGTATGGTGCAAGCGGCCGGCAAAGAGGTCGTCTACGCCTTGGTGTTACGAACCCGAGGATAAGTTTGATCCCGAAGCCTCTGGCGCACTTAGGATTGTCGCCACGGTGGGGCGGTCTTGCCAAGGATCGCTGCGCCCGGAGCACGTAGGAGAGAGTACAGTTCGCTGAGGCATCACGCCGGCCGCCCTTTTTCAAGGAGTGCGTGATGAAGACAATGCAGAGACGATGTGCAGGTTTGGACGTGCATCAGAAGGAGATCGTGGCTTGCCGGCGGATCGTGCGCGGCAAGCGTGTCGAGCAGGAGGTGCGGCGGTTTATAACGACGACGTCCGGTTTGTTCGCGCTTGCCGATTGGCTTGAAGAGGGGAAGGTCACCCACGTTGCGATGGAAGCGACCGGCGTCTACTGGAAGCCGGTTTGGCATATCCTGGAGGGGCGTTTTGCGCTGATCCTTGCCAACGCCGCCCACATTCGCAATGTGCCCGGCCGCAAGAGCGACACGAACGATGCGACGTGGATTTCCGATCTTTTAGCGCACGGTCTGATCCGCGCCAGTTTCGTGCCGCCGCAGCCTATCCAGGATCTTCGAGACCTCACCCGGACGCGGACGGAACTGACGCGTGAGGCCGCACGCCACACCCAACGCATCCAGGCGGTCCTGGAAGAAGCCAATATTAAGCTGGCGTCGGTGATCACCGATATTTTAGGCATGAGCGGCCGCCGCATCCTCAACGCGATCGTGGCCGGTGAAGGTGATGCGACGCGTCTCGCAGACCTCGGCAGTTCGCGGTTGGCTGCCCCGCGCGATGCTCTGATCGCGGCACTGACGGGGCGCATCCGTGACCATCATCGGTTCCTGATCGGCCAGCACCTGGCCACCATTGAACAGATCGAGGCGACGATTGCCCAGTTTGATGCGCGGCTGGAGGCCGCGCTTGGCCCCTTTCGGTGCGCCGTCGAGCGATTGACGGACATTCCCGGCATCGGGCGGAAGGCGGCTGAAATCATCATCGCAGAGATCGGTGTCGACATGACACAGTTTCCAAGTGCCGATCATCTCGTCTCGTGGGCGGGATTGTGCCCGCGTTTGGATGAAAGCGCGGGCAAACGACGCTCGACGCGAATCCGCAAGGGGGCGCCGTGGCTCAAGCCAGTCCTTGTGCAGGCGGCGATGGCGGCGGGCCGCAAGAAAAACTCGAGTTTCAAAAGCCGCTATCTGAGCCTCAAGAGCCGTCGCGGTCCGAAGAAAGCGGCGATAGCGGTGGCCGCGGCGCTCCTGCGCGTCGTCTACCACATGCTCAAAGACGGCACCTTCTACCAGGACCTCGGAGCCGACTACAGACGCCCACACAATCCCACCCGGGCGGCAGGCAACCTCGCCAATCGCATCCGCGCCCTCGGCTTCGAAGTCGACATCCGGAAAGCAGCGTGATCAAGTCAAGTTCCAGGAGAGGGCGTCCTTCAGCGCCGCCATCCGCCGTGCCTGATGTAGGTTGGGTCAAGCTTCGATGCGGAGCGTCGACGCGCGACCCAACACGTCGGTCGCCGCAGAATTACCCAGCCATCGCCACCGCGCGCTGGGCCATCACCCCAACCAGATGCGCCCGGTAGTCCGCCGCCGCATGCATATCGCCCGACAGCAGCTTCGGATCGACCTTCACGGTGGCGATCGCATTGGCAGCAAACGACTTTGCCAGCTCCGCTTCCATCGCCGGGACGCGGAACACGCCGTCAGAACCCGCGCCCGTTACGGCAACGCGCACACCCGCCGCCGTCTCCGCAATCGCCACGCCGACGAGCGCATACCGCGACGCCGGATTGGCAAACTTCGCATACCCAAACCGCTTCGCCGCCGGGAAATGGATCTCCGTCAGGATCTCGTTTTCTTCGAGCGCCGTCGCAAACAGCCCACGGAAGAACTGCTCCGCCGTCAGCGTGCGTTTGGTGGTTTTAAAGCTCGCGCCAAGCGCCAGCGCCGCCGCCGGATAGTCCGCCGCCGGATCGTTGTTCGCGAGGCTGCCACCGATCGTGCCGCGGTTGCGCACCTGCGGATCGCCGATGCCCTCGGCCAGCGCCGCCAGCCCTGGCAGCACAGCCTTCACATCTGCCGAAGTCGCAACCGCCGCATGCGTCGCCATCGCGCCGATGACGAGCCCGCCATTGGCGCCTTTGCTGATCGCCCGCATCGCAGCAATGGCTCCAAGATCGACCAGCGTCGGCGGCCGGTTGAGCCGCTGCTTCATCGTCGGGATCAGTGTCTGCCCGCCGGCGAGCAGCTTCGCCCCCGGCAAACCCTTGAGCGCAAGATCGGCTTCATCAACCGAGTGGGGACGGCGATAGTCGAATGTGTACATGGTCGTTGCTCCCGGTTCCCAAACTTATTCAGCCGCCATCTTGCGCGGGCTCGACTGCGCCGCCCGCCACACCGCTTGCGGTGTCGCCGGCATCGCAATGTTTTCATGCCCCAATGCATGCGTGATCGCGTTGATCAGCGCCGGCGGCGCCGCAATCGCACCCGCCTCGCCGCAGCCTTTGATGCCGAGCGGGTTGGATGGGCACGGTGTCGTCGTCATGCCGACGTCGAACGACGGCAGGTCGTCGGCGCGCGGCATGCAGTAGTCCATGAAGCTCGCCGTCACCAGCTGCCCGGCCTCGTTGTACGACGCGCCTTCCAGCAGCGCCTGGCCGATGCCCTGCGCAATGCCGCCGTGCACCTGACCTTCCACGATCATCGGATTGACGATGGTGCCGAAGTCATCGACGGCGGTCCAGCGTTCGACTTTCGTGACGCCGGTCTGCGGATCGATCTCCACTTCTGCGATGTGCACACCAGACGGGAACGTGAAGTTCTTCGGATCGTAGAACGCGCCCTCCTTCAGGCCCGGCTCGATCACCGCACTGTCGAACTTGTGCGCCACATACGCCTGCAGCGCAACCTCGCCGAACGCCATCTTCTTGTTGGTACCCCGCGCCGAGAAATTGCCGTCCTCAAAGTCCACCTGATCGACCGCCACTTCCATGCACGCCGCCGCCACGGTCTTCGCCTTCACGATCACCCGGTCCAGCGCCACAGATATCGCACTCATGCCAACCGCGCCCGAGCGCGAGCCATAGGTGCCCATGCCCATCTGCACCTTGTCGGTGTCGCCATGTACGATCGACACCGTCTCGATCGGCACACCCAGCTTGTGCGAGACCAGCTGCGCAAACGTCGTCTCATGGCCCTGCCCATGGCTGTGCGACCCAGTCAGCACTTCCACCGTGCCCACAGGGTTCACGCGGATTTCCGCCGACTCCCACAACCCCACGCCCGCACCCAGCGAGCCCACCGCCTTCGATGGCGCAATGCCGCAGGCTTCGATGTAGGCCGAGAACCCGATGCCGCGCAGCTTGCCGGTCTTCGCACTCGCCTCGCGGCGCTTTTCGAAGTTGGCATAGTCCGCCATCTCCAGCGCCTTGGTCATGCTCGCCGGGTAGTCGCCGACGTCATAGGCCATGATCACCGGCGTCTGATGCGGGAACGTCGTAATGAAGTTCTGCACCCGGAATGCCGCCGGATCTTTCTTCAACTGCCGCGCGGCCACTTCCATCAGCCGTTCAACAACGAACGTCGCTTCCGGCCGGCCAGCACCACGATACGCATCGACTGGCGCCGTGTTGGTGTAAACGCCATCCACTTCGCAGTAGATCGCCGGAATATTGTACTGGCCCGACAGCAGCGGCGCATAAAGATAGGTCGGAACCGACGACGCAAACGTCGACAGGTACGCGCCCAGGTTCGCAATCGTCTTGACGCGGACCGCAACGACCTTGCCGTTCGCATCCATCGCCGCTTCTGCCGTCGTCACGTGGTCGCGGCCGTGTGCGTCGCACAGGAACGCTTCCGTCCGGTCGCATGTCCACTTCACCGGGCGGCCCACTTTCTTGGACGCCCAGGTGCACACCACTTCTTCCGCATAGATGAAGATCTTCGAGCCGAAACCGCCGCCGACGTCCGGCGCTACAACGCGCAGTTTGTGCTCCGGCGCAATGCCGAGGAACGCGCTCATCACCAGCCGCGCCACATGGGGGTTCTGGCTCGTCGT
Source organism: uncultured Alphaproteobacteria bacterium (assembly GCA_963847145.1). Taxonomy (GTDB): domain Bacteria; phylum Pseudomonadota; class Alphaproteobacteria; order Rhizobiales; family Hyphomicrobiaceae; genus JABFRJ01. Next base: position 600,993 of record CAWJYN010000003.1, on the reverse strand, counting down.
GTGCAGCGTGTAACTCTGCGTGCCCTTGTCATATTCGCCGATGGCCGCCCGCGGCTCCATGGCGTTGGGGATCAGCCGGTTGTTGACCAGATCGATTTTTGTCACATGCGCCGCACCAGCGAACGCCGCGTCAGTCGCCGCCTTGTCGCCGAGATGCCATTGATAGCAGGTGTTGTTGGCGGCTTCTGCATGCACTTGCGGTTGCCCGGCCTTCTGCGTGTCGGAGACGTTGATCGCCGCCTTGTGAATGTCGTAGTCGACCATCACCAGCTCGGCCGCGTCCTTCGCCTGGTTGATCGTGTCGGCAATCACCACCGCCACGTGGTCGCCCACATAGCGCACCTTCTCAACGGCCAACGCCGGATGCGCGCCCGCGCTCATGGGCGAGCCGTCTTTGTTGAAAATCGCCCAGCCGCAGATCAGCCCGCCGATCTTGTCGGCCGCCAGCTCTTTGCCGGTCAGAATGGCGCGCACGCCCGGTGCCTTCTTGGCCGCCGTCAGATCGATGCTCTTGATCGTCGCATGCGCATGCGGCGAGCGCACGAACACCGCGTGCGTCTGCCGGTCGCGGTTGATGTCGTCGGTGTAACGGCCGTTGCCGGTGATAAAGCGCGCATCTTCAAGACGGCGCACGGACTTACCGAGGCCAGAAGGATTCGATGAAGGATTCGATGAAGGATTTGCCATGGAGTGGGCTCCGAGTTCTCAAGCACTGACCACGATAGGTCGAAGCGAAATCAAGCTGTTGTATTCCAGAGTAGCGTTAGTAAGCCGAAGTCTTTCAAACTTTCGTCATCCCGGCGAAGGCCGGGACCCACGGCTACCATCCGCTACTCTCGGCCTTGTCGTGGGTGCCGGCCTTCGCCGGCATGACGGGGGAGAGAGTCATATGTCCGTGCAGGCGGCCCCCAAAAAAGCCAGTGAATAGGCGACTGCTTTAAGCCCTAGTTCAAGCTCTCGGCTTCGCCATCGCAGCAGCGCCCGCAGCAACCGCCTTGACGATGTTGTGATAGCCCGTGCAACGGCAGATATTGCCTTCCAGCTCTTCGCGGATGGTGTGCTCGTCGAGCTTGTTGCCCTTGCGGTTCACGATATCGACCGAGGTCATGATCATGCCCGGCGTGCAGTAGCCGCACTGCAGCGCATGGTGTTCATGAAACGCCGCCTGCATTGGGTGCAAATCGCCAGGCTGGCCAAGACCTTCGATCGTCAAAACCGTCGATCCCTCACACGAAACCGCCAGCGCCGTGCACGACTTGATCGCACGCCCGTCCACATGCACCACGCACGCGCCGCACTGGCTTGTGTCACAGCCCACGTGCGTGCCGGTCAGCAGCAGATGTTCGCGTAGGAACTCGACCAGCAGCGTCCGCGGCTCGATCGTCTCTGTCACCGATTGACCGTTCACGGTCATACTCACCTTCGTCATACGTTGGCTCCCAGGGGATGGATTGTTTTTGAGTTTCGGCAGTGTAACGGCGCGGCGTCAAGGTCGGTCGCGGGCGTCTGAGATAGGCTCCTCGCAGGGAAAGATAACGGGGCACTGAAGCGGCTGGTGGAAGGCGGTGCAACACAGACCATTGCTCCGGCAGCGGTCCATCATGTGCAAGCATCCGACCTCTCGGTCCCGGTTGCAATGGGAATTTGCAGAATCTTGCCAAGAAGCTTGCCAAGAAGCTTGCCAGAAACGTCTGCAACGTCTGGGTCTTCGATTGGACGAAGGGCGTAGACGCCAAAAGCAAACGGCGCGCCGGACATCTCGTCCCGCGCGCCGGTTCATCGTGCAACAGTGTGGAGCGGTCTACTTCGCCTTCACCGGCCGGCGCAGGAACGCCGGCACGTTGTCCGCAAACCCCGTGTTTGGGCCATCGTTACTCGGCCTGGGTGCGTGCGTGCGAGCTTGATTGTCACGAACGCGTTGGGCCGGATCACGCCCACCGCTGTGTTCCCGGCGAGGCTCGGAAGTTGCTGTATGCTGAGCGGGCTGTGCTTCAGTCCCCGGCGCTGGCTCCCGCCGTGGCCGCCGTTGGTCGTCACGGCCGCGATTGTCGCGTCCACCGCGGCCATCACGGCCACCGCGCCCGCCTTCTCTTGGTCCACCCTCTCTCGGTGCATCCCGTGCCGCGTCTCTAGGCGCTGCAACGTCGTCTTGCCTGGGCAGTTCTTGGCGTGGCTGGTCTGGGCGAACCTGTGCCTGCACATCCCCGCCTTGTGCGACCGGTTGCGCCGGCTGGTCCTCGCGCCTTGGGCGGCGTCCAAGCCGTGGACGCCGTGGCGCATCATGCGACCCGGCCGAGATCGGCGCGTCGCCCGCGGCGACCGGGCCCGGGTTTTGACTGTCACGGCGCGGCGGCCGCTCACGTCCACCACGCTCACCACCGCGCGCATCGCGGCCACCGGAGCGCTCACCTCGTCCAGCCCCTGGCCCTGCAGCAGACCGATCTGACCCGCCGCGCGATGCTCCAGGGCGTCCGCCGCGTCCGCGCTTGCGCTTGGCACCCTCGGCGATCTCTTCGTCGGTCGGCACCTCGCCAACCCACACGGCCTTCTCGCCGGTAATCTTCTCGATTTCGGCCAGCGCCTTGAAATCTTCCGCCGACACCAGCGAGGCCGAAAAGCCCGCCTTGCCAGCCCGGCCCGTGCGGCCGATGCGATGCACATAATCGTCTGCCTGCCACGGCACATCGTAGTTGAACACGTGGCTCACATCCGGAATGTCGAGCCCGCGCGCCGCCACATCGCTGGCCGCCAGAAACGCAATCTCGCCCGACCGGAACTTGTCCAAGGTCGCCGTGCGGCTTGATTGATCCATGTCGCCATGCAGCGCCCCGGCATTGATGCCATGCTTCACCAGCGATTTATGCACGATCGCCACATCCCGCTTGCGGTTGCAGAAGATGATGGCGTTGCGCACGGTTTCGCCGCGGATCAATTCGCGCAGTGCTTCCCGCTTCGCCCAGTCTTCGTTGTTCGCACAGTAGACAAACCGTTGCGTGATCGTCGCCGCCGCCGTCGCCGGCCGCGCCACTTCAACGCGCAGCGGATCGGTCAGGAACGTGCTGACCAGCCGCGTGATCTCCGGCGGCATCGTCGCCGAGAAGAACAGCGTTTGCCGTTTCGCTGGCAAGAGTTTGCAGATCTTTTCGATATCCGGGATGAAACCCATGTCGAGCATGCGATCGGCTTCGTCGATCACCAGGATCTCAACGCCCATCAGCATCAGGCGCCCGCGTTGGAAATGGTCGAGCATGCGCCCCGGCGTGGCGATCAGCACGTCCACGCCGCGATCAAGCTTGCGCACCTGCTCGTCCATCGACACGCCGCCGATCAGCAGCGCCACATCGAGTTTGTGATTGGTGCCGTATTTGATGAAGCTTTGCTCCACCTGGGCTGCCAGTTCTCGCGTCGGCGCGAGAATAAGCGAGCGCGGCATGCGCGCACGTGCACGCCCCGTCTCAAGCCGCGTGATCATCGGCATCACGAATGCCGCGGTTTTGCCGGTGCCTGTCTGCGCAATGCCGAGAATATCCCGCCCCGTCACAGCGACGGGGATTGCCTGGGCCTGGATGGGGGTTGGGGTCGTGTAGCCAGCCGCAGTCACAGCAGCCAGCAGCTTTGCGCTGAGACCAAGCTCAGCGAACGTCGTCGGTTCCAAAAAATCTCTCTCCGCGTTGAACGGTGCGTCTGGACAGACTTGTTCCCGAGTGATTGGGCGCCCTCGCACAGAGGGTCGCGATCGGACGCCGTGGGTAGGGCGCCTCTGAGAAAGTCCGGCAGAGCACCGATGCCAGCCGCCCCGGATCATCCGTGGGCGGGGCCGGCGATCATCGTTCTAGCGCAGGGGAGTGCCAAAGGGGCTAAGGAGATAAATTCGGGAAAAGACCATAAAAAATAGGATCGAACCCCTGCGCTGCTCTCGCCTGACACAACCACCCGCCCAAATCAAGGCAAAACCCGAAGCACGGGCCATTGCGCCCCACTATGCAGCAAAACAGAACTCACTTATCCCCACACTTTGGTTGTTGCGATGCCCGCTTGCCCCGAGGGTGCTTGTCGCCAGGTAACGCGCCTCCCTACCTCCGTCGCGCTTGACCCCACGCATTCGCCGTTCATAACAGCCGCTCCCCAACCTGGACCGCGCCCGATGTCAGACACGCCCCGCCCCCACTTCGATCACCTCGAAACCCGCTCGCCCGAGGCCCGGGCGCAGTCCCTGTTTGGCATGCTGCCAAGCTTGCTCGCCCGCGCCATCGCGATGGCGCCTGGCTGGGCCGAACACCTGAAGGGCATCGACGTCACAGGCATCACCTCACCGGCAGCACTTGCCACATTGCCGCTGCTGAAAAAGTCCACCCTCAAAGACCTGCAGCTCGCCCGCCCGCCCTTTGGCGGCCTCGCCACCGGCGATCCAGGCAGCATGGGCCGCATCATGATGTCGCCCGGCCCGATCTTTGAACCCGAGGGCCGCAGCGAAGACTGGTGGCGCTCCGCCCGTGCGCTGTACGCTGCTGGCATTCGCAAGGGCGACATCGTCCATAACACGTTCAGCTACCACCTGACGCCCGGTGGCTGGCTGTTGGATGCGGGGGCGCGTGCGCTGGGCTGCGCCGTCATCGCCGCCGGCCCCGGCAACACTGAGCAGCAGCTGGAAGCCATCTCCCACCTCAAGCCCACCGTCTATGTCGGCGTGCCGGATTACCTGAAAATCCTGCTCGATAAAGCCAATGAAGCCGGCAAGGATGTCTCGTCGTTTAAGCGCGCTCTCGTCTCCGGTGGCGCCCTCTTCCCCTCACTCCGCGCCGAATACAAATCCCGCGGCGTCCAAGTTGTGCAATGCTACGCCACCGCCGATCTCGGCACCATCGCCTACGAAAGCCCGGCACCCGATGGCTCCATCGATGGCATGATCATCGAGGAAGGCGCGCTGGTTGAAATTGTGCGCCCGGGCACCGGTGACCCCGTGCCCGATGGCGAAGTCGGCGAGTTGGTCGTCACCACCTTCAATCGCGACTATCCGATGCTCCGCTTCGCCACCGGCGATCTCTCAGCCATCCTCCCGGGTCTCTCACCGTGCGGCCGCACCAACCGCCGCATCCGCGGCTGGCTCGGCCGTGCCGATCAGACCACCAAGGTCAAAGGCATGTTCGTCCACCCCGAACAGATCGCCGAAGTTGCCAAGCGCCATCCCGAGTTGGGCCGCGTCCGCCTCGTCGTCACCCGCGAAGGCGAGCAAGACACGATGACGCTCAAGGCCGAAACAGCGACGCCGAACGACGCGCTCGCCGCCGCCATTGGCACCACCTTGCAGTCCATCTCAAAACTCAAAGGTGCCGTCGTTCTCTCATCCCCCGGCACCCTTCCCAACGACGGCAAAATCATCGCTGACGACCGGACCTATGCGTAAGCGCAATCCGCAACTGTAGGGCGGAAGAAGCGCGTTTCAGCGCCGTCATCCGCCGCAGCGGGCGGAGTGCTGCAACAAGGAACCCGCAACTGTAGGGCGGAAGAGGCGCGTTTCAGCGCCGTCATCCGCCATGTCACAGGGCACTCACCGCCGCTATTGCGCCACCTGGCCTGCTGCGGCGGATGAAGGACGCAAAGAGCGTCTTGATCTGCCCAACTCTGCGAACGGAGCTTCGGATTCACAACCGCATACACCAACGCGGTCTCATTCGGTAATTCTCCGCAATCGATGCCGCGATAATCGTGTCCAGCGCCGTGCGATCCACCAACCCTGCCGGGTCCGCCGCGCGCGGCATCGCCCGCCGGAAATGCAACCACCGCTCTCGCGCCACCGCTTCCAGCCGCGCCAGCTCGGTCAGCGGATCGGCGTGATCATCCACTCTGACATCGAGCAGCGGATAGTCTTCGCCATCATGGATCAGCAGCGCCGCCGATTGTTTGCCGCGCTTGTCGCCACCTGCAGCCTCGCCCGCTGCCATCGCCGCCATCAGCCGCCGCGCAAACGGTAACTCCGCCTGCGCCGCAAATGCATCCGCCGTGGCCTGCACCACAGCTTCACTGGCCAGCATATTGCCCGCCACTGAAAATCCGTCGCGCATCGTATGCCCACACCAATCGATGCACTTCGTGCCGGTGAAGGCCGCAAAGCGTCCCGCTTTATCCATCGCGTGGACCTGCCGGTTGTCGCGCCCGTCATCGGCGGCGGTCAGCAGTTTCACACAGTCCTCGGCGCTGGCCCCGGCCGTCATCAACGCCAGCCCGCGCACACCGTAGTAAGGGTTGATGAAGGCCTGGCTGGCCACCGCGCCTACACCCGTCTTGATATGCGGCACCACGCTGCCAACGGCAAAAAACTTTGTTGCCACGGCAATGCCGATGCGCCCCGTGACAGCGTCCTTCGCAATAATCGACCAGGTCATGAATGTAAGCTCGCGCGATGGCTTCCGGAACCGCAGACCATGCCGCGGAACGGTACCGCGAGCAACTGCAGCTCCACTGTAGCTCGGGTTGCAGCGCGCCTGTTGAGTGGTCGGCAAAAGTAGCAGCGCGCGCGTTGCAAGAACTACGCAATCGCTTTCATCGGAGCCTCGACCGCTCGCGCGCTGGCAGCCACAGCAGCCAGCGCCCGCCCGATCGCAATGATCACCGGCCGGCCATCACCGAATGCCGCGCCCTCTGGCAACGCTGCCAGCGTGCCGCACCAACGTATCTCGTCCGGGCAGCCCACGCCTGCAGCCACCACCACCGGCGTCGCTGCGTCCAGCCCATGCGCGATCAACTGCTCCGCAATCGCCGGTGCTGTTCGCCCGCCCATGTAGAACACCAGCGTCGTCGCCGGGTCAGCCAGCCCGCGCCAATCGAGGTCCGGCAGTGCCCCATGTCGCGAATGCCCGGTCACGAACCGCACCGACTGCGCAAAATCCCGATGCGTCAGCGACACGCCTAGAGATGACGCCAGTGCGACACCCGCGCTGATCCCCGGTACCACCGTCACGGGGATGCCCGCCGCCTCCAGCGCTGCAATCTCCTCGCCCGCGCGCCCGAAGATCATCGGGTCACCGCACTTCAACCGCACCACATGCTTGCCCTGCGCCGCCAGTTTCAGCAGCAGCGCATTGATGTCGCTTTGGCTGCAGCTCTCGCGATTGCCGCGCTTGCCCACCACCATCCGCTTGGCTTCGCGCCGCGCCAGCTCCAGCACCGCGTCGGACACCAGATCGTCGAACAGAATCACGTCCGCCGATTGCAGTGCGCGCACGGCCTTTAAGGTCAGCAGCTCCGCGTCACCCGGCCCCGCGCCCACCAGCGTCACACGGCCCCCACTCTTTGCACGCCCTGCCCCAATGTCATCGATCAGCGCATCAAAGCCCGCAACGTCCGCACGCGACGGTGCCGCACCAAAAGCCCGCTCGGCAAAGGCTTCCCAGAATTGCCGTCGCGCCGGGCCCTTCGGCAGGCGGCTCATGACGCGCGCGCGCACATCCCGTGCCAGTGCCGTCCACTCCGCCAGCGCTGGCGGCAGCAGCACCTCGATCCGCCGGCGGATCGCCTGCCCCAGGATCGGTGCTGCCCCATCCGTCGAAATCGCCACCACCGTCGGCGAGCGGTTGACGATGGCGCCAAACTGGAATTCGCAGAAGCTTGGCTTGTCCACCACATTGACCGGCACGCCGGCCGCCCGCGCCGCGCAAAAGAACGCCTGCGCCTCGCTATCGGTTTCCACGTCCGCCAGTGCCATCGCCGCCCCGGCAAACACATCCAGCGCCCACGGCCGCGCACGGTGAGTAAGCGCTCCCGCCGCCGCGCCGCGCTCCAGCAGGTGCAACATGTCTTCGGACAGCTCGACGGCATAGACATCAACGTGCGCACCCGCCGCCGCCAGCAGTTCTGCCTTCCAGGCAGCGCCCGCGCCGCCCCCCGCAACGATGGCGCGCTTCCCATCCAGGTCATAAAACACTGGCAGCTTCGCCAGCGTCCCCATGCGCTGTGGTGGCGCTTCAGCCGGCTTTCTTGAGAGGCGCAGCATGGGCGATCTCCTTCAGGATTGTCGCAATTTCCGAGCGGCACGAGCCGCAGTTGGTGCCCGCGCTGAGCATTTCGCCAATGGCCGCAACCGTGCGGCACCCACGCATCGCCGCATCGGCAATTGTTTTGCGGCCCACATCGAAGCACGAACAGACAATGGGTCCACGGTCGGCCACACCCGCACCACCGCGGCCCGCCAGCACCTGCAACCGGTCGTCATGATCCTGCTGCAGCAATTCGGCGGCCCATCCCCGCGACACGGCCACCGGCTCGGGTGCAACAAACACGGCCGCTGCAAGCGACGCGCCTGTGAACACCGCTGCGCGATGCCGCCCGGATCGCGCGTCAGCATAGGCCAGCACTTCGCCGCCCGCGATGTCCGCGCCCATCGTTGCGAGCAGCGCCGCCGGATCGTCAGCGGCGCACGTCAAAGCAAACTCAAGCCGCCAGCCTTGTGGCACCCGCGCCAGCGCCCAATAGTCGAGGTCTTCCGTCTGCGGCCGCGCTCGCATCACTGCCAGGCCATAGCGCTCCACTCGATACGGTGCCACGGCGACAAGGCTTTGCTTCAATCCGGGCTGCCCAGAGATCGGATCCACATCCGCGCGCACCAGCGCATCCACGCGGGCACAGCTCGCGAACTGATCGGTCCAATGCATCGGCACAAACACGCTGCCCGCTTGCTGCCGCGCCGTCGTCATAACGCGCGCGACAAGTGTGCCGTGCGGACTGGTGATCTCGGCCAACTCTGCCGCGTGCACGCCGCACTGCCGCGCATCATCCGGATGCATCTCTACGTACGGCTCACCGATATGGCTCATCAGTCGCGGCGTCATCGCTGTCCGCGTCATCGTGTGCCACTGATCGCGGATGCGGCCGGTGTTGAGCACCAACGGAAAGGTCTTGGTCCCCTTCACCGCGTCCGCAGCAAAGCGTGTCGCAACGAAGCGCCCGCGCCGGTCCGGTGTGTAAAACCCACCTTCGGCAAAGAACCGCGTCTCGACAGCGTCCGTGTGCGCGCGTGGCCACTGAAAGGGTTCCAATGCGTCATAGGCAGCGTCGTCGAGATCACTCACGCCGCCGAGATCGAGATCGCGCGTGCCATCGTTCTGTTCGGCCGTCAGCCGTGCATATTCAGCGAACACTGCATGAGGGCCCGCATAGTCAAACGCCTCGGCAAAGCCCATGCGTTTGCCCACTTCTGCCAACTGCCACCAATCGGCGCGCGCCTCGCCCGGTGCAGTCAAGAACGATCGTTGGCGCGAAATCCGCCGCTCCGAGTTCGTCACCGTCCCGCTTTTCTCGCCCCACGCCAGCGATGGCAGCAGCACGTGCGCCCACGCCGTCGTATCGGTCTTCGCCACCACGTCCGACACCACCACGAACGGACAGCGCTGCAACGCCGCGCGCACTGTGTCCGCCTCCGGCATGCTGTCGACCGGATTGGTCGCCATGATCCACAGCGCTTTGATGCGGCCGTCAGCAACCGCACGGAACAGGTCGACCGCCTTGGCCCCCGGCTTGTCGGCAATGCGCGGCGACTTCCAGAAGCGCTGCACAAGCGCGCGGTGAGCGGCGTTCTCGATGTCCATGTGGGCGGCCAGCATGGTCGCTAAGCCACCGGTCTCGCGCCCGCCCATCGCGTTCGGTTGTCCCGTTACCGAGAACGGCCCCATGCCCGGCCTGCCGATGCGCCCCGTCGCCAGATGGCAATTGATGATCGCGTTGACTTTGTCTGTCCCGCTCGTCGCTTGATTGACGCCTTGGCTATAGACAGTCACCGCTTTTTCAGTCCGCGCGAACAACGCGTAGAATGCGCTCAGGGTGGCAGGCTCTAGCCCGGTCGCCTGCGCAATGTCTGCCAGTGACAGTAAGCGCGCGGTCGCCAGTGCCCCATCAAGTCCACTGGTGTAAGCCTCGATGTAACTGCGCGCCAGCATACCCTTGTCCGCAAGGGCCACCAGCAATCCATTGAACAGCGCCACATCCGATCCCGGCTTGATCGGCAGATGCATGTCCGCAATCGCACAGGTCGCTGTCTCACGCGGATCGACAACGATCACGTGAGTGCCACGCGCTGTCCGTGCCGCCTCCAGCCGCTGAAACAAGACCGGATGGCACCAGGCCAGATTGGAGCCGACCAGCACGACGAGGTCGGCCTGCTCCAAGTCTTCATAGCTGCCTGGAACAGTGTCGGTGCCGAACGCGCGCCGATGGCCCGCCACCGACGACGCCATGCACAGCCGCGAGTTTGTATCAATGTTGCCCGAGCCGATGAACCCCTTCATCAGCTTGTTGGCGACGTAGTAGTCCTCGGTCAGAATCTGCCCGGAGACATAAAATGCCACTGAGTCAGGGCCGTGTTGCGCGACTGTCGATTGAAATGTCTGCGCAATGCGATCGAGTGCACTGTCCCAAGGCACGCGCACGCCATCGATCGTGGGATGCAGCAGTCGCTCGTCAAGCGACAACGTCTCAGCAAGGCTCGTTCCCTTCGAGCACAGCCGCCCGAAGTTGGCAGGATGCGTTGCGTCACCTCGCACCGATATGCCGCCGTCCGCGCCCTGCTCTGCGACGATCCCGCAACCGACGCCGCAATAGGGGCAGGCTGTTTTCACCGTTTTCGGCGCCATCGCGTGTCCCACTTAGAGTGCTTCCGGGAAAAGCATGCCCTCGGACTTGATCCGGGGGTGTGCAGCGGTTCTCCCGAAAGAAGCACGACCAAACAAAGAGCTGGGGTCGTTCCTCGATTCCAACAAGAGCGGAACGGCCCTAGGCCGCTGACTTCGCCTTGGCCTTCGCCAGATTAAGCAGCAGACGGTCGCCATCGATTTTCACTGCGTACGTGCAGACGGCGCCTTTGTCGGCACCTTGCGCGGCGCCATCCTCGAGCCCGATCACCCAGTTGTGCAGCGGACAAGTAACCGATGTCCCGTGCACAATGCCCTGTGATAGCGGCCCGCCTTTGTGCGGGCATTTGTCGTCGAGTGCGAAAACGTCGTTCTCTGCTGTCCGGAACACGGCGATACAGCCGTTTGCCGTCTTCAACAGGCGCGCACCCCGCAGCGGCACATCCTCGACGCGCCCAATGTCAATCCACGTCTCTGTTGTCTTGCTCATTCTGCGGCCTGCAATGTCAGATCGGCCATCGCGCCGAATTCGAAGGCATCCTTGCCGGCTACGCGCTCGGCCCACGGGTCGGTCTGCGAGAACGTCTGGCTGTAGACAAAGCGCTCGTACAAAGCCTTGCGCCGCTCTGTGTCGTCCATGATCTGCTTGCGCACGGTGTCGATGCCGACACGCTTGGCCCACTTGTAGACGCGCTCCAGGTAACGGCCCTGCTCGCGATAGAGCTGCGTCAGCGCGCCGATGATCTCGATGGTCTCGTCCTCGGTGTCGGCATGGCCGAGCACGACAGTACCTTGAATGTCGAGGCCCGCCGCGCCTGCAAAGTGGATGTCATAACCGCTCTCGATGCAGATGACGCCGATGTCTTTGCACGTTGCCTCTGCGCAATTGCGTGGGCAGCCGGAGACCGCCAGCTTCAGTTTGGCCGGTGTCCACGAGCCCCACAGAAACTTCTCGAGCTTGATGCCGAGACCTGTTGAATCCTGCGTGCCAAACCGGCACCAATCCGTGCCCACGCATGTCTTCACCGTGCGCAGTCCCTTGGCATAGGCCGCTCCCGAGACCATGCCGGCCTTGTTCAAATCCGCCCACACGGCCGGCAGATCTTCTTTCTTGACGCCCAGCATGTCGATGCGTTGGCCGCCGGTGCACTTGACCGCGGGGATGTTGAACTTCTCCACCACATCGGCGATGGCGCGCAGCTCGCTGGCCGTCGTCATCCCACCCCACATCCGCGGCACAACCGAGTATGTGCCGTCCTTCTGAATGTTGGCGTGCACGCGCTCGTTGATATAACGCGACTGCCCGTCATCCTTGTAGGTGCCCGGCCAGGTCGCGATCAAATAGTAGTTCAACGCCGGCCGGCACTTGGCGCAGCCGCATGATGTCTTCCACTCCAGCGCATGCATCACATCGGGGATGGTCTTCAACGCTTTTGCCACGATCAGCCGCCGCACGTCGTCGTGGCCATGCGCCGTGCAGGGGCACATGGGCAGCACGGCCGCTGGGTTATAGGTGTCCCCCAGCGTCACCTTCATCAGCTGTTCGACCAGGCCCGTGCACGATCCGCACGAGGCGGATGCCTTGGTGTGCGCGCGTACATCGTCCAAGGTCTTCAGGCCGAGCTTGGTGATCGCGCCAGTGATTTTGCTTTTGCACACGCCGTTGCAGCCGCAAATTTCTGCCTCATCCGGCAAGGCTGCAACGGCCGCCGTAGGGTCCAGCGGGGACCCTCCAGCATACGCGGGGCCAAAGATCAGCGTCTCGCGCAGTTCGGAGATATCGGTCCCCTTCTTGAGGTGATCAAAGAACCACGCACCATCGGCCGTGTCGCCATAGAGAACCGCGCCGACGATAGTATTGTCTCTGAGTACCAGCCGTTTGTAGATCCCGCGCGACGCGTCCCGCAACACGATCTCTTCCCGGTCTTTGGCTTCGGCGAAGTCACCGGCCGAGAACAGGTTTATCCCGGTGACTTTGAGTTTCGTCGCCACCGCACTTGGTGAGAACGCCGCCGTAGTGTCGCCCGCCAGCTGCGCTGCGATGACACCGGCCATCTCGTAAAGCGGTGCCACCAGACCGAACACTTGGCCGTGCGCCTCGGCGCACTCACCAACCGCAAACACGTCGGGATCACTTGTCCGCATGCCTGGATCGACTTTGATCCCGCGCCCGACATCAAAGCCTGCGGCTTTCGCAATGCCGGCATTCGGCTTGATGCCGACGGCCATGATCACCATGTCCGCCGGCAGGCGCATGCCATCCTCGAGCAGCAACGCCTCGACCTTTTTCTCGCCGAGGATGGCTTTTGTGTTCGCCTTCGTGATCACCTTGATGCCGCGCGCTTCGATCGCCTTTTGCAGCAAATGTCCGGCAGGCGTATCAAGCTGCCGTTCCATCAACGTCGGTGCGAGATGCACGACGGTGACGTCCATGCCCTGCTCTTTCAAGCCCACAGCGGCTTCCAGGCCAAGCAAGCCGCCACCGATCACCACGGCCTGCCCGCGCGACTTCGCCGCGATCAGCATCGCCTGCACGTCATCGAGATCGCGATAGCTCAGCACGCCCGCAAGCGTATGCCCCGGCACCGGAATAATGATCGGTAACGAGCCGGTCGCAATCAGCAACTTGTCGTAAGGAGCGGTGATGCCGCGCGCCGTCGTCACCGTCTTCGCCGCGCGGTCGATGGCGGTGACGGTGGCGCCCTTGTACAGCGTCACACCGTGCTTCACGTACCAGCCGTCGCCATGAATTACGATCTGCTCGAACGTCTTCTCGCCCGACAGCACCGGCGACAGCATGATGCGGTCGTAGTTGACCCGCGGCTCCGCGTTGAAGATCGTGACTTCAAACGCGTCCGGCGCGAGGTCGAACAGTTTCTCCAGTGCCCGGCCCGGCGCCATGCCGTTGCCGATGACGACCAGCTTCTGCTTCGGTTTCTGAGGCGCGCGAGCTGCTGACTTCTTGCTGGTTGTCGCATTCATGCCGCGTCCTCCCTGCGGATATGTGGACGAGACAGCTTTAATCTGCTCACTCGAATCGTCTCTGGCATGCGTGCCCTCGGGTTGCCGGCAGTCGGACTGCGCAGCGTCAATTGGTTAACCCGTGGCAAGTTCCATGCCATCACTCCATAATTGATAATTATCAAGCAAAAACAGCATTATAAGCCTTATTTCGCAGCTCGTCGGGTGGGCTCATGGCGCTCAAAAAGAGTGCACCGCCAAGCCTGCTGCCAATCTATTGTGCAGTTGCGAAGAGCCTTGCTGCGTCATGCCAGTGCCGGATCGACGGGGAAAACCCACTCACACCCATTGATATCCAAACGACGTCACAGCCCGCGCCAGCATCTCTGCCGATGCCGCGTCCGTCGACCGCCCGACATGCACCTGCTTGAGCCACGTCCGGCCGTGCACATCGGCGCTGTCAAACTCGATCCGCCCATCGAAACGCGTCTGATCCAACCACAAGCCGCCCAGACACTCTGCGTTGCGAAACACCGCTGCTGCCTCAAATCGTGCAGTTGCGAAGGAAACATTGCCGAACGCGGTGATGCCGCCGAAATCCGCAAGCGCTCTGAAATGAGCTCGATCAAACCCTGCCACGCCGTGAAAGTGCGCTTTGGCAAAGCTGATGTCATCGCAAAACGCCGCACCATCAAACCGCGCATCGTTGGCAAACGTTGCGCCGTCGAACGTCGCCTGTGCATGAAACGTCGCGCCTTTGAACCACGACAAGCCATTGAACCGCGCCCGCAGGAACGACATCGGAGCGTGAAAGACGGCGCCGCTCAGATCGACGTTGCCGATTGACTGGCCCGCCAGATCAACCGCTTCAGTGAGCACCACGCCGGCCAGCAGCACGCACGTGCCCGTTGGCGTTACGCCCGTCACCGCCGCACGAAACTCGGCCGCCGTCATCAGCTGTTGCCTCCGCGCGTCGCCGCCACCGTGCCGGCAGCCCACGGCAATGGCCGGCCCGACAGATCAACGTACATGGCCTTCTGTTGCTGATAGGCGCGTATCCCTTCACGACCCTTTTCGCGGCCAAGCCCGCTGTCCTTCAAGCCGCCAAACGGCGTCGCAATCGAGAACTGCTTGTAGGTGTTGATCCACACCGTGCCCGCCTCCAGCGCGCGCCCTAACCGCCACGCCTTTGTGAAATCCTTCGTCCAGATGCCGGCCGCCAGCCCATAGGCCGACGCATTGGCTTCCGCAATCAACGTCTCCTCGTCATCAAACGGCAGCACCGCCAGCACCGGCCCGAACACTTCGTCCCGGCACAGCCGCGCCTCGTTGCCAAGCCCCGCAATGATCGTCGGCAGATAGTATGTGCCAGCATCCAGTCCTTCCGGTCGCGCGCCGCCGGCCAGCACCGTGCCACCATCCGCCCGCGCTTGCGCCACATGCGCTTCCACGGCCGCGCGATGCGGTGCCCGGATCAATGGCGCGACTTGCGTGCCTGCGTCCAACGGATGGCCGACCTTCAAGGCTCGTGTCGCCGCCACCAGCCGCGCGACAAACGGCTCATAGATCGACCGCTCGACAAACAGCCGCGATCCCGCGATGCACGATTGCCCCGATGACGAGAAGACCCCGAACAGCACACCGGCCAGCGCCTGCTCCACATCGCAATCCGCGCACACGATTGTCGGCGATTTGCCGCCAAGCTCCAGCGACACCGGCATCAACTTGCGCGCCGCCGCCACGGCCAATCCGCGCCCCACCTCCGTGCCGCCGGTAAAGGCGGCCTTGCCGATTGCCGGGTGCGACACCAGCCGGTCACCGATCAGCGCGCCCGCGCCGGGCACCACCGAGAACAATCCCTTCGGCAAGCCGCTCGCTTCAATGATGCGTGCCAACTCCAGCGACACCAGCGGGCTCCACGACGCCGGCTTCAGGATCACCGCATTGCCCGCCGCCAGCGCCGGCGCAACCTTCTGCGCATCGCTCGCAATCGGCGAATTCCACGGGGTGATCGCCGCAACAACGCCGATGGGCTCGTGCACCGACATGGTCAGAGCGTCGCCACGCGATGGCGTGATCGTGTCCTCCAAGGTCTCCAACGCTGCCGCCACATAGCGGAACGTGCCCGCCGCGCTCGCCGCCAGCGCCCGCGTTTCCGTGAGTGTCTTGCCGGTGTCGTGCGTCTGGATATACGCGATACGATCAATACTGTGTGCAATGCCATCCGAGATGCGATGGAGAAACGCTGCGCGTTCGTGTGCTTTCAACGTCCGCCAGCTCGCCGCCCGTTGCGCCGTCACCGCACCGTCGATGGCACGATCCAGATCTTCCACTGATGCGCCGCGCAGCACGCGGTTGGTCGTCCCGTCAGCGGGGAACACAGACGTGATCTCAGCGCCGTGTCCGGTGATCCACTCCCCCGCCACAAAAATACGGCCGTCCGGCAGTGCTACGTCGCTCATCGTTCCATCTCCTCAGCGCGCGCCGCCAGCAGCACCCGCCGGCGGCCCACCGAACGCCTGCGCAAATGGCCCGATGGCGCACATGTCGACTTCCAGCAGCACAGGGCCATCAGCCGCCACGGCTGCATCGAACGCCGCCGCAAAGCTTTCGACGTTTGCAACGCGGTTGTGCGCCAGCTTGATCGACCCAGCCAGCGCTGCAAAGTCCGGCGTCAACGGCTTCGAGTAATGCCGCCGGCCCGCATACTGCGCGTCCTGGATGTTCTGGATCACGCCATAAGCCTGATCATTCATCAGCACGAACACAATGGGCGATTTCTCATCCACCGCCGTTATTAATTCACCGAGTGACAGCATCGCCCCGCCGTCGCCGACGAGGGCAATCGTCTTGGCCTGCCCCGCGACGCACGCGGCGCCGATGGCCATCGCAATCCCCTGCCCGATCCCACCGCCAAGCGCATGCACGCCGAGCTGCGGCTGCCGCCATCTGCACATAGCGGTTGCCGAACGTGGAATTCGCAGATCGTCACGTCCCGCACCCACGGATGCCGCCCCGCCGGCACGCGCGCCAGCAGAGTCATCGGCAATCATCTGATAGGGCCCAAGCGTCTGCCGCAGCGCGCCCTCGCTCTTGGCGCGCGCCACTGCAATGTCGTAGCGCAAGCTGCGGGTCCGGCCGCCACGTTTTCGGCAACCGCGCAACGATGCCCTCCAGCACCAGCTGCGCATCGCCATGCACGAAGAAATCCGACGCATAGTTGCGGCCCGACTGGCTGGCGTCGGCATCGACCTGCAGCAATGGCCGCGGCAGCGGCATGTCGTTGTTGCGCGTTTCGTTGCCGCGCAGGCGTGAGCCCACCACGATCATCAGATCGCACGCCGCATAAATCTGCGACGCTTCCGGCGTCATATTGAATGCGCCGAGCGTGCCAGCAAACGCTCTCCGGCACAATTGCCGCGGCCGTTCGTTGACGTCACGATCCCGACGCCGCGCTCAGCGAGCGCGCGCGCTGCCACCGCCGCCGGCGCGAGCGCCGCCGCCGAGCCACAGCATCGGCCGTCTTCGACCCAGCGATTATCTCCGCCAGCATATCGAGATGCCGCGGGTCGGGCACCAGTTGCGCAATCGTCGGCGGGCCGAACGACATCATCGGGTGGCATGCGTCCCGCTGCACATCAACGGGAATTTCCAACGCCACCGGTCCGGCCGGCGCACTCATAGCCGTGCGGATTGCGGCCTTCAGGGTGCCGACCGCGCTCGCCCCGTCCCACATGCGAAAATAGGCTTTGGAGATGGCCTTCAGCATGTCCGGCTGGCGCGGCACGTCATGGATCGCTGCGCGGTCGCGATCGGCAAATTTTCGGTCCACCGTCGATGTGATGTGCAGAATCGGCGAACACGCGCTCAACGCTTCCACTGATGCGCCCGCGGCGTTGCCCGCCGCCGTCCCGGTGCTGGTGACCACCACGCCGAGATGTTGCGACACCCGCGCATAGGCATCCGCCATGTTGAAGGCACCGGCTTCCCCGCGCGCTGACGACAAACCGGATCTGCCCTTGCCGCGCGATCGCATCCAGGATCGGCATGTTGTGGATCGAGATGACGCCGAACACGACTTTGACGCCCATGCCAGCGAGTCCGCTCGCAATCATGTCGGCAACAGTCGTCGGTGCCGTGTGGGGCGATGTGCGTCATGTCCGTGTCTTTCAGATGTGCCGCGAAACGCCGCCGGAAACTTCCAGGCTCGCGCCAGTGATGTAGCTTGCCGCCGGCGAACCGAGGAACACGATCGCACGCGCAGCCTCAGAAGGTGTGCCGAGCCGGCCGAGCGGGATGCCCTTCTTGGTCGCGAGGTCGGCGATACCACGCGTCCCGCGACAGCGCCTTGTCGGCGCGCGCCTCGAAGCGGCGCTGCCATTGTTCGCTGTCGACGAGGCCGAGCAGAATCGAGTTGACGCGGATGTGCGGCGCGAACTCACCGGCGAGTGATTTCGCGAGGTTCTGTATGCCCGCGCGCGCGGCCGACGTCGCGACCATGTGCAGCTCTGGCTGCAACGCGAGCAGCGAATTGACGATGACGATCGCGGGCTTGCCGCTCGTGTCGAGCAGCGGTTGGAACGCGCGGATCGGGTTCACCTGGGAGAAGAATTTCAAGTTCAGCTCTTCGCGCCAAGCGTCATCGGTCGTCTCAAGGAAGGTGGCAACGCGCCCCTGTCCGGCATTGTTCACCAGCAGATCGACGCCCGCGCGGTTCTCACGGCGCTCCACCATCCAATCCCCGAACGCCGTCGCAAAGGCGGCGACGGCAGCGCCATCGAGCACATCGCAGGTCCGGGCGAAGAGCCGGTCCCCGCCCTGCAACCCGGCAACAGCCCGCTCGAGTCGAGCCTGATCGCGGCCACAAATGGCGACGTACGCGCCTTCGGCCAGCAGCAGTCGCGCCGTCGCCAACCCGATGCCGGACGTCCCGCCGGTGACCACAGCAACGCGATCTTTCAATCCGAGGTCCATGTGTCTCTCACGCTATCGGAAACCCTGGATCGGGCCGTCCCTGCATCACCGCGCGCATTGCTGGTGTTGGCGGCCCCGCGGTCATCCACTGATCCATCGCTTCCGGTTGGTCGCGCGGCCACACTTTGGCTTCGTGCGTCGCCTCGTCGATCTGCTGCACCTCGGACGTGAACTCGATGACGAAGCCCGATGGCGAGACGAAATAGGCGAACGGATTGTTGCCCGGCCCATGCCGGCCCGGCCCCCACGCCGGTGATTGGCCTTTGACGCGCATCCGCCCGATGCCGCGCATGAAGCTGTCGATCGACGGCATTTCGAACGCCACGTGATTGACGCTTGGATAGGGGCTGCGGTTGAGGGCGATGGCGTGATGATCGGTCGAGCAGCGCAGGAACACCATCTGATTGGCTGAGTAATCGCTGGCGCGAAAGCCGAGATGGGTTTCATAGAACGCCTGCACTTTCTCCATCTGCGGCGTGTTCAGCACCACGTGCGACGCCTTGCGCGGCTTGGCTACTGTATCGGCCGTGTCGGCATTCATGGCTGCATCAGCCACGAACCTGAGTTGCCGGTTGTCTGGATCAGTCACCATAAAGCCATAGCCACCGCCCGGTGTCGTCAACTGGCGCGGCGCCTGTCCCGCTGCCACGCCGCCTTTTGCCAATTGCGCGTAGAGCGCATCCACGCGTGCGCGGCTGGCCATGCCGAAGTTGATGTAGTCGATGCCGAACGTGCTGTCTTCGCGCAGCCCATAGATAAATGGCTCCGGCCCCGTTCCGCGAAAATACACGGTGCCGCCAGCTTCTGCGGCGACCGACAACCCCCAGTTCTCCAGATAAAACGCTGTCGTTGCCGCCACGCCGGGCGCGCGCATCACGATGCCACGCAGACTATCGACACCGATCCGGTCTGCTGATCCCGTTTGTGTCATCACCGTGTTCTCCGTCTGTTATCCGCAGCGTTCGCCGCCACATACCCAAGCCGCTGCGAGATATGCGCCGCGGCCTCACGCACCGCGTCCTCAATCTCGGCACGCCGCCGCGGATGCGATGCAAAACTCGCGCTTGGTCCCGTCACATTGATGGCGCCAGCCACCGCCCCCGTGCGCTCAAACACGACCGCCGCCGCCGACGAAATGCCGGCCTCGAAGTGCGAGTCACTGCGTGCCACGCCGTCGCGATGATCAATGTCTAACTGGCGCAGCAGGGCCGGCAGCGTCGTTGGCGTCTTGGCTGTCGCTGCTGCAAGCTTGACACCTTGGAACAGCCCCGTGACTTGCTCTCGCGGCAGATGCGCCAGAATGATACGGCCCAGGGTCGTCGCATGCGCCGGCAGTCGGCTGCCGATGCCGACATTGCTGACCAGATGCACATTCGGCGTTCGCCGTGCTACATACAGCACGTCACGTCCGCTCAGCACCCCGATGTGGCTTGAGAGCGCAAGCGCGTCCGTCAGCTGTTGCAGAATGCTGTTGCCGACCTGAACAATATCGCTCGTGAACAGCGCCTGCCCCGCAAGTCCTGCAAGACCAAGGCCCAGCTTATAGCCGCGGCCGTCCGCGGTCCGCTCGATCATCTGCTCGCTTTCGAGCGTCGCGATCAACCGGATCAAAGTGGTCCGGCTGATACCGAGCGTCCGCGCCGCATCGCTGATGTTGACGACCGCGTCACCACTCGCGATATGGCGCAGCAGCTTGAACGCCCGCGCAACCGGTGGGACAGAATATGTCGGCCCAAGCGCCGCATCGGGCGCGACCCGGTCAGGCGCCTGCGTCTTCATGGCGCCTCCGCAAAGAAAAGGGTGAGCTGCCGCAGAACATCGGCCGTTGCTTCGAGCGTGAGCGCATGCCCGGCATTCGCAAGCATATGCAGCGTGTCCCCCGCACCGCGTCCAGCCTCGCGGGAGCGCAAGGCATCGAACAGCGTCTCTGCGTTACCAGGCGGTGTGATCACGTCTCTTGTTCCAGAGACAACACAGGCCGGTGCAAGCATCTCCCGCGCATCCCTGAGCAAGTCTCCGCTCGCCAGCATGCGAACCGCCTGCGCATAGCCCGGCAGTGTGACGGTCGCCATGCTGGCTTCAACACGCTCCACAAGCGCCGGCCGCCCCACCGCATCGCCAACCAACCGCGCCGCCCGGAGCTTTGCAAACGCCGCGCCACCAAGCGTTTCGAGCGCGGTGATCCTCTCTTGCTGCGCGGCCGGCAGTGCACTGTTGGCGGGGGCCTGGTATCCGAGAGCCGGCGACAGAAACGCCACGCGCCCGGTGTTCCCCGCGTAGTGACGTCCAAACGCTCCCGCCATCAGACAGCCCAGCGAATGGCCGGCCACATGAACACGTCGCGCGCCAAGAAAATCGCACACCGCTGCCAGCCGCATCGCGTATTCGTCAGCGCGCGGCCACGCATCCGCCAAGGGCTTCGAGTTGCCATATCCAGGCGCATCCCACGCTACTAGCCGCGGCCCTTGCGGCCAGGCGAGCATCATCTCTGAAAACGAACCCGCCCGGCTGCCGATCCCATGCAGCAGCACGACCGTGTGCTCCGCCCGTCCCGGCCGCACCAGCACGTGCGTATCGGCGGCGACCACGCGCGCCAGTTCTGCAATGTCAGTGTTCGCGCTCATGTGAACACGAACCCGTTGTCCACCGGCAGCACTTGCCCGGTCAGCGTCAGTGCGCCAGGCGACAGCAAAAACGCCACCGTTGCCGCGATATCGTCCGGCTGCTGTGGCCCCGGCACTGCACGTCCGCCCTCATACAGTGCATGCCGTTCGGCGGGCACATACTCGGTCGACTGCGTCTTCAAAATTCCGGGGGCGACGCATGTGATGCCGACGCCACGGGGCCCCAACTCGCGCGCCAGCGATCGCGTCATCGCCATCACCGCACCCTTGCTTGCGACATAGGCGAGTAGCTTCGGTGCGCCCCAGAGTGCGGTGTCGGACGCGACGTTGACGATCCGCCCGCGTTTGCTGGCTTCAAGCTGCGGCGCCAGCGCCCGCGTCACCAGCCATGTGCCACGCACGTTGACGGTCATCACCTTGTCCCAGACGTCGATGTCGATCTCGTCGAACATCTTGCCGCCAATGCCCGTCGCGATGGCCGCGTTGTTGACCAGCCCATCGAGGCGGCCTTCCTGCTTGCCAATGCTGGCGGCCAGCGCCGCGATTGACGTCGGATCGGCGATATCGACTTTGTGGAAGCGGACCGTCGCGCCGGTTGACGCTAACTCGGCCGCCACCGCCTCGCCCTCGTCGCTGAGAAAGTCAGCCAGCACCAGCCGCGCCCCGCGCGCAGCCAGATCAGCTGCCAGCACACGTCCGAGCCCGCGCGCGGCACCGGTGACAACAATGGTATGTCCATCAAGCCGCGGCATATGTGCTTATCCTGCCGCGCGTTGTGATTGCGCATCTTCGGCTTCGATCTGCGACCGCGCCGATTGTTTCAACATGACGCGCAGGCGCGATACGCCGACGTCGTGCTGATACAGCATCTCCCGCTTGCGGGCGTCGTCGGGCAGATGCTCCAGCATCTCGCGATCCTGCTCCAACACCTGCCAGTGGCGCGGCTCGAACGTCGTCCGATAGAGGAACCGCCACGCCTCGCGCGCGATCCCCTCGACCTTGCGCATCCGCCAGAAATAGACCCGGCAAGTGCGCTCATCGACCGGCGTTGTGAAGCCAATGATGCGGAATGGCCCACCCGGACCGCCACTTGGCGGATAAGGAATGTCGAGACGGCAATAGATCGTGTCGTCGCGCACGATCATTTCCGTCCAATCGAAGTTCTCACCGGCCTGGGCGACGCGGCTGACGAGGAACCCTTCGTCGAGCTTGGACAGCTTCATCAAGTCCTGCTTCGCGCCGAACGCCAGCGTGAACGAGTTGGCGTGCAGATAGCAGCCGTGCATCGGATCTGCGAGGTTGTCGAGCGCATAGCGGTAGTTGCAGTCCCACGCGGACGAACAGTTGAAGCCTGTCCATGCCGGGTCGGTGAACTCCGGTGGCAAGACCAATGGCGGTGCGATCGGCTGTTCGGCGCTTGGCACATAGACGAAGACCGCGTCGCAGCTTTCGGTAACCGCATAACTCTCCGTCGCGTGGCGGCCTTCGAGAATGCACTCCGGCATGGCTGGCACGCGCAGAATGGTCCCGCTCCCATCGAGCGTGATGCCATGATAGCGGCATGCGATGTTGCCCTCGTGAACTTCGCCACGGCTCAACGGCGCGCCGCGATGGGGACAGAAATCCTCCAGCGCGTTCGCTTTGCCGGCCGTGTCCCGCCACAGCACGATTTTGCGCCCCAGCACCTGCGTACCGAACGGCACGTTCGCCTTCACCTGCACAGACTTTGCCGCCACATACCAACGGCCCAGCAGGCCCTGGTTGATGCGGTCTTCGATGCGGTCGCGCATGTCGAGTTTCGGGTTCATCGGAAGCTCCGCTGAAGTGCAGGGAGTGGGAGACACGTCACTTTTTCGCCCGTTTGATCTTGGCGATCGGATGGTCAGGCGGATACGTGGGTGTCACCGGTTTCGGATTTCCGATCATCACGCACATCAGCGCCTCTTCGATGCCCTCGTTGACGAGGCCGCGATAAACGCCTGGCGGCACCGAGATGCAATCGCGCTCAGATAGCACCGTCTCATGCCGCTGGCCTTGATGCTCGACGAAGATGCGCACCTTATTGCCCTTGAGGATGAAGAACACTTCCTCGGCGTCGGTGTGCAGATGCGATGGCCCCTCGCAACCAGCCGGCAGGATCATGGTTGTCAGCGTGAAGTTTCCGGCGGGGATCGCGTTATCGTCCGCTGCGACGCCGGTCGCGCCGGTGCCGATGTAGCGCAGTTGCGCGCGGCGATATTTCGGATCGAAGTCAGCTTGGAACTTCAGCGCGTCCCAGTCGGGCGCGCGCGTTTGATAGCGTGCGACGCGGGTCTCGATCCATTGGCCGAACGTCTTGCCAGCCGGGATCTTGACGTCCTCGGGGCGCGTTTCCGGAACGCCTGGGGTTGAGTGTCCATCATGCATGGTCATGTCTCCTGTCGAAAATCAGCGCACGGCGCGCGGGATGTAGTGCAGAATGCGGTGCTCCAGCCACGCCACGGCGGCGTACAACACGATGCCGATCAGCGTCAGCAGGATGATGGCGTTGAACACCATCGCGGCGTTGGCCTGCCCTTCGCCGTAGGTGATCAGAAAGCCAAGCCCGGTGTTGCCACCGACCAACTCGCCGACCGTCACACCGATCACAGCGAGCGTTGCTCCGATCCGCAGGCCAGCCATCAGCGCCGGCATCGAGGCCGGAAACTCGATCTTCCAGAAGATCTGCGCCCGCGACATCGAGTAGGCGCGCGCCAGGTTGATCTGATCCCGGTCAACGGTGCGCATCGACTGGAGCACATTGACCAGGATCGGGAAGAACACGATCAGCACCGTCACCAGCAGTTTCGGCCACGCTGTGTAACCAAACCACATGATAAACAGCGGCGCGAATGCGACTTTTGGTGCGATCTGCAAGGCCAGCAGATAAGGCGACAGCACCCGCTCCCAGAAGACCGACATGCCGAGCAGATAGCCAGCGATCGCGCCGAACAGCGAGCCGATCACGAAGCCAAGCATCGTCATCGTCACTGTCGATAGGAAGTGCTTGAGCAGGTTGTGCCGCGGAATCATCAACAGAAGTTCATTCCACGTCTGCGAAGCCGTCGGAATGATGTAGCGCGGCACGCCCATCAACGGCGGCACGAACTCCCACGCCAATAAAAACAGGCCGAACACGCCAAGACTTGCCAAAGTGGTTGTGTTCGACTTCACGAGTGCCGGCCTGCTTTTGTTGTGCGGTCATTCATTTGTAGGTTGGGTCAGCAGCCCTTCAGTTGCATAACCCAACACTTCAGCTCAAGATACTTGGTGGGTTACGGTCTGAAACGGTCTAACCCAACTTTCATTTTACTCAATTCACGAACTGGTTGGTGAAGGTGTCGTCGATCGCCACGGCCTTCTCGACGATCTGGCTATCGACGTAGAACTTCTGCACCTTCTCCATCCGCGCCTTGTCAAATTGGCCGATCTTGAAGCCGGTAGCGGGCGCATAGACCTGCTCCACATAGCGGCGCATGATCGCTTCCATCACTTTTTCCTTGCCCGCGTGCTGCGGCACAGCAGCGACGTATTCCTTCGCAGCCTTCTCGGGGTCGGCAACAATTTCACCGAGCGCCTTCAGTGTCGCGGTGACAAAACCCTGCACCGCCTTGGGCTTCTCGGCGATGGCCTTGTCCGACGCGAGGATGGCCTGCGCCATGGCCGGGAAGATTTTATCGATCGCATAACGATCCAACGGAATGCCCGCTGCCTCAATCGCGGCTGCCCACTCCGGCACGCCGGAAATCGCCTGCAAGCCGCCGCTGATCATCAACTGCACGACACCCGCGGGACCAACGGCTTGCACCGAGAGGTCATCTTTTTTCAACCCGCCGCTCGCCAGCATCGCCAGCAGATTGTAATAAGTCGTGTCTTGAAACGAGAGCACGCCCACGTTTTTGCCTTTGAGATCGGCAATGCCTTTGATGCCGGTATCTTTGCGAACATAGAGCGCGGTCAGCGATTGGCCGCCAAGCAGTGCAACGCCTTTCACTGTCAGGCCGTTGGCGCGCACGATCAGTGGCGTGTCACCAATGCCGCCGCCGAGGTCGGCATTGCCGACGGCCACTTGCTTGGCGACGTCCGCGCCGCCCTTGCCCACCTGGAAGTCTACCTCCAGCCCGGCGTCCTTGTAGTAGCCCTTCGCCTTGGCGATCTGGAACGGCGCGAACGCCGGCAGAAAGTCAGGGGCTGGAAAAAGATAGGTCAGTTTCTCTTGCGCACTGGCGGCTGTTGCAGTCAGCGCGATGGCAGCACTCAGCGCCAGCATCTTCAATCGTTTCAGCATCCCGTCACTCCCTCGTTTATTGGTTCGCCGTTGGCCGGCTTTTCTGGTTTATGCCGTCCGCTCTTCGAGCTTCATCAGCTCAAACAAGCGCTGGATGTAGGCACCAGCGCGCGGATGCGCGCGCCGGGCGATCGGATTGTTGCGGTCCGGTATGTCGATGGTGATCTCTTCGACCACCCGCCCCGGCCGCTCCGACAATACGATAATGCGGTCAGCCATCGCCACGGCCTCTGTCAGGTCGTGCGTGATCAGCAGCGTGGTCGTTCCCGTCGACGCAATCGTATCGCCAAAACTCTTCTGCAGCAGCAATTTGGTTTGCGCGTCCAGCGCCGAAAATGGTTCGTCCAGCAGCACCAGTTTCGGTTTGATCGCCAAGGTCCGCGCCAGTGCCGCACGCTGCCGCATGCCGCCGGACAGCTGATAGGGATAGTGCCGCTCAAACCCCGTCAGCTTGCACCGCGCCAGCTCAGCCATTGCGCGTTCGCGGCGCTCCCGCTTGTCCACACCCCGCGCCTCCAGCCCGAATTCCACATTCCGCACGATCGTGCGCCATGGCAAGAGCAGGTCCTTCTGCAACATGAAGCCGACATGTGCGCTTGGGCCTCTCACAATGGCACCAGCGACAGCCACCTGCCCGCTCGACGGCGCATCAAGCCCTGCCGTCAGATTGAGGATAGTGCTCTTGCCACACCCCGATGGCCCGACGATGGCGACGAATTCCGTCGGGTGCACCTCGAACGTGACATCGTTGATCGCAATCACATCGCGCCCGGCGTCGCTTTGGCCCGCCTTGCTTTGAAACGACCGCGTCACGCGATCAAACGCCAGCGCCGGCGTTGTGATCGCTGCAGCAACAGAGACGCGCGCGGACCCCGTCATGCGCCGATGCCATCCTTCGCATAAGCCGCATCCAGCGACGCATTGAGGGCCGCCAGCTCAGAGGCCAGCACCGCTTCTGTCCAGGCACCGGCAGCCCCACTGGGCCGCGCGACGCCTTTGGTTTGCAGCGCGGCCGCCACTGCCGGAAACGCATGCGTGCCCGTCGCGAAAACCTCCTCCAACGCCCGCGCAAGCGCCGCTTCCGGCTCTGTGATGGCGCGGCTCAGTGACTGATGTGCGAGATGGGGATCAAGCATGGCGTGGTCCGCGTGGTCGGGCACTGGAAGTTCAGATATGAACAATCTGTTCGTATGTGGCCACCCTACGCACGGATAATGGGGCGGGCAAGAGCGGTCACGGCAGGTTGTTGAGTGGGGGGATTTTCTTGCCCAGTGCGCCGGCGTGCACGTTGACGATCGTCGACTGTTCGTGGCCTAACTGTAAGGCAGTACACTTCCGCAGCGCTCGAGGATCACCGTCGGGATCGGCCGAGGGGCCACCCAACGCACCTGATCGATCCACGCCGCGCACAAAGCTCACCAACGAGACCGTGCGATGACCTCGACAGCATCATTTGACCGCAGTGCCTTTGCTACCCGGATGCGAGCCGGTGGCTGGTGGGCCGATCGTACTGTCGATAGTCTTTTCGCCAACGCCGTCGCTCAGCATGCAACGAAGGACGCCATCGTTGCCTATCGGGCCGATCAGCCGCCCGGCACGCCACCGCAGCGTCTGACGTACGGCGCCCTTGGCAAGCATGTGGCCCGCGCTGCTGGCGCCTTGCGGGCGCTCGGCGTCGGCACCGGTGATATCGTCGCCGTGCAGTTGCCGAACTGGTGGGAGTTCGCCGTCGTGGCCCTCGCCGCCGGGCGGATCGGCGCCATCGTTAATCCGCTGATGCCGATCTTCCGGGAGCGCGAGCTTGGCTTCATGCTCCGCTTCTCCGAAGCCAAGGTGCTGATCATACCGAAGGTTTTTCGTGGGTTCGATCACGAAGTCATGGCTGCAGCCTTGCGGCCCACACTCCCAAATCTTGCACATGTCATCGTCGTCGATGGGCATGGCGGCAACGAATTCAGCCGCATGCTGCTGGCCGGCGATGTCGACGTGCCGCCGCCGGCACGCGCTGACGACGCCGCACTTTCACCCGACGACGTCGCAGTGCTGATGTTTACCTCCGGGACCACCGGCGAGCCGAAAGGTGTCATGCACTCTGCCAACTCGCTTGTCGCCTGCATCCATGGTCTCGCCGGTCGGCTCGGCACCACACAGCACGATGTCATGCTCGGGTGTTCGCCGCTCGGTCACATGACGGGCTATGCCGCCGTGCTGCTGAAAGGTATGTGCCTCGGCGCCACCGTTGTGCTGCAGGACGTCTGGGACCCGAAAGCCGGCATCGCCATCATGGACGCCGAGAATGTCACGCACACCGCGGCTGCAACCCCATTTCTGACCGATATCTGCGATGCTGTCGCCGCAGGTGGACCGAAACCACGGCTCAAAACATTCCTTTGCGGCGGCGCCCCGATACCACCCGTCATGATCGAACGCGCCGCACGCGAAATCGGTCTCAACGTCTCCAGCCTCTGGGGGATGACCGAGGCACTTGCCGGGACACTTACGGAACCACAGCGCGCCCACCAAAAATCATCGTCGACCGATGGCCGCCCGTTAGCCGGCGTCGAATGCATGATCGCCGATGCCAGCGGCAAGCCGCAGCCGCACGGCGAAACCGGCCGCCTCCTGGTCCGCGGCGCACAGATGTTCATTGGCTACTTCAAGCGGCCGGACATTGCGACGTTTGACGCCGAGGGCTGGTTCGACACCGGCGATCTCGCCTATGCCGATACCGAAGGCTACATCCGCATCAATGGCCGCACCAAAGACGTCTTGATCCGCGGCGGCGAGAACGTGCCGGTTGCCGAGATCGAGAACTTGCTCTTTGCACATCCAGCGATTGCCGCCGCTGCCCTTGTCGGCATCCCTGACCAACGGCTGGGAGAGCGCGGCTGCGTGTTCGTATCGCTGAAGCCCGGCGCCAGCTTCGATCTGGCTGCGTTGCAGGCCTTCATGGCCGAAAGCAAGGTTGCCAAGCAGTACTGGCCTGAGCGGGTCGAGATCGAGCCCAACCTCCCGCGCACCCCCTCCGGCAAGATCCAGAAGTTCGCCCTCCGCGAGCGCGCCAAAGCGTTTTCTGGCGCATGAGCAACACCGTCCTGCCGCAACGGTTGCAGGGCACTGTTTGCGTCGTCACCGGCGCAGCGCGCGGGATCGGCTATGCCATCGCCGAAAGGTTTCTCGCCGAGGGCGGTCGCGTTGCGTGCTTAGACGCCAGTCAATTGCGCACCGCTCCAGCGGTCGAAGCCTTGGCGAAAGCCGGTGAAGCGCGGGGCTATACCGTCGATGTCAGCGCCCGCGCAGCCGTCGCCGAAGTGGCCGCCAAGATCGAGCGCGACTTCGGCGCACCCACTGGCGTTCTTGTCAACAATGCCGTGTGGGCGCGCTTCCAGCCGCTCGCCGAGATCGACGACGAGACGCTCGATCGCACACTCGCCGTTGGCCTCAAAGCGTCGATCTGGATGATGCAGGCGTTCGTTCCTCAGATGCAGCGGCGCGGCAGTGGCTCGATCATCAATGTCAGCTCAACGTCGGCCAGCCGCGCTCTCACCGGATCGATGGCTTACGCGGCGATGAAAGCCAGCGTGCTTGGTCTCACCCGCGCTGCTGCCGTGGAACTCAGCGCCCATAAAATCCGCGTCAACACCATCGTCCCCGGCATGATCGGCACGCCGGCCGCAACAACGCAATACGACGATGCAACGCTGGCCGCACGGCTCTCAACCATGCCACTCGCCCGCTTCGGCGAACCCGCCGAGATCGCGGCCATCGCTGCCTTCCTGGCAAGTGCGGACAGCGGTTATATTCAAGGTGCTGAGATCGTCGCCGACGGCGGCTGGACAATCGCTGCAACATAGCCCAGCGTCCTCAATCCAAGTGTCGGCGCCACGCATAAGCGGAGCGCGCACACACACCGACACCACGGTGTCGCATGTGCGGAACGCATGTAAGGCAGCGGCCGCACAAATCCGCAGTCGTGCAGGCGCCGGACCGCCTTTGTGTTCAGTCGTGGGCCAGCCGCACAGCTGCGGTGCTCACGACGCGGGATCAGTGCGGAAAGATGCCCGTGACCGGTGCTATCGGACCTATGGTGCGCGCTCCCACGTTCAAGAGATGCTGTTGCGCGCCGCGAGTGCCATGCGCGTCGCCAGCAGCACAGCGGCTTTGCTCGCGCCGATGTTGGCAATGCCCTTGCCAGCGATGTCGTAGGCGGTGCCGTGCGCCGGTGTGCAGACCGGGAACGGATAGCCGCCGAGCAACGTCACGCCACTGTCAAAACCGATCAGCTTCATCGCGATCTGGCCCTGGTCGTGATACATCGTCAGGACAGCATCGAACTGGCCGCCCTTCCACGCCCGCACAAACACCGTGTCGGGCGGGAACGGACCGTCGCACGCAATTCCAAAGTCCTTGCCCGCCGCGATCGCCGGCGCGATGATGGCATCGTCCTCGTGGCCGAAGTTGCCGCCATCGCCCGCATGTGGATTGAGCCCGGCAACGGCGATCCGCGGCCGTGCAAGGCCCGACGCGACCAGCGACGCATGCGTCAGCTTCAGGTTTTCGAGGATGCCGGCTGTCGTCAAAAGTCCGGCAACAGCTGAAATCGGCACATGCGAAGTGACCCGCGCATTCCAGAGCTTGTCGAGAATGTTAAACTCACTCGCTTTGCCCTTAAAGCCGAGCACGTCATTCAGGAACACGATCTCGTCTTCATAGCGCGGGTAGGCGAGCCGCATGGCCGCCTTGTTGAAGGGCGTGAAGCAGACGGCATCGACCGCGCTGGTGGCTCCGAGTCCGATGGCTTTGCGGAAGTTGGCTAGAGCATAGGCGCCGCCAGACTTCGTCACCACACCAAGCTTGACTGTGGCGGGGTCGAGATGGCCGCCATCGACGAACAGCGAGCCAGCGCGCACTCCTGCCGGTCGGGCATCCAGCGATTTGATAACCTCGATATCAACCGTCTTGCCACTTTGCTTCTCACCGAGTGCCAGCATCCGGCGGTCGCCGAAGACGATGATGTCGGCTGAGCGGCGTACCTCATCATCCGCGAGCAGCCGTGCGGTCAGCTCCGAACTGATCCCCGCCGGATCGCCCATCGCCAACGCCAGCACCGGTTTGGTGGGTGAACCTGTTTTGTGGGACTGCGTATTCTGCACGGTCATTGCACACTCTTTCTGTCTGCTGGCGAGCCCGTCAGGCCTGACTGATTTCGATCTGATCGGCCACGCGCCTCAGTGTTTCATCCATATGGCGGCCGACGACCTCGGCGAGCGCGTCGCCATCGCGGACGATCAATGCCGCCAGCATCTCTTCATGCTCACCCATGGCACCCGCCCATTTCTGCGGCGCCTCATTGCCGATGTAGCGAATTCGCTTCAGTCGTGCTTGCAGGCCTGCGTGCATCGTCGAGAGCGGCTCATTGTGTCCGGCGCGAACGAGGCCGGTATGAATGTCCTGATTGAGTTTGAAGTACTCAAGTCGATTTTTGGTCCGGTAGCATGCGCGCATCTGTTTATGCAGCAGCTGGAGCGCCGAAACTTCTTCAACCGTCGCCCGCGTGCAGACGGCGCGCGCCGCAAATGTCTCGATCACTTTGACGGCCTCGAGCATCTGCGTGACATCATCGAGTGTAAACCGTCGGACAACAGCGCCACGGTTTGGCACCAGCTCGACGAGGCCCTCACTCGCCAGCGCCTTCAGCGCCTCCCGCAATGGCGTGCGGGACACGCCGAGCTGCGGATATAACGCAGTCTCGTTGATGCGCTCGCCGGCTGGTAGTTCACCCTCGATAATCATGTCGCGCAGCGCCGCCAGCACATCGCTGTGCAGGCTGCGCCGGGGAACCAGTCGGGCCATGTTTGCGGCAGCGGGAGCCATCGGGACTATTCCTTGGGCATCTCTGCCGGCAGGTCCGTGTTGAAGTACTTGGTGTAGACAAGGCGCAATTTGGCGTTGGCAAGATCCTGGACGATCCAAGCGTTCACGGCACTGCGGAAGGCGTCGTCGTCTTTACGCAAACCAACGGCGTATCCGTTCGTACGAACTGTAAATTTCGGCTCAAGCTGGCGAGCCGGAGATTTACGGTTGGCCTCGTTCATCTGCGCTGGTGCAGCGATCATGATGTCCTGCTGGCCAGTGGCCAGTGCTGTAATCAGCGTCGCGTCATCCTCGAAACGCGCCATGGAAATCTTCGGATCGGCCTTCGCGAGTTTGGTCGCGTCTGCGTCCGAGCCGGTGCCACGCGTGACCGCAACCGTTTTGCCTGCCAGATCAGCGGCCGACTTGACATCGAACGATTTCGGCGCCGCGCAGATGATCTGAATGATGCCGTAGGGGAGCGAGAACGCGACGACCTTCTTGCGCTCTTCGGTGATCGAGAACGACGACATGACGGCGTCGACCTTGCCTGTCAGCAGCAGCGGGATGCGGCTTGGCCCGGTTGCCGGCACGATCTCAAGAGGAACACCGAGGTGGGCCGCCAGCAGTCGCGCGGCCTCGACGTCGGAGCCGGTCGGTTGCATCTGGGCATCGACAGTGCCAAACGGCGGCAACCCGATGTCGATGGCGACCAACAACTTGCCGCGGGCTTTGATATCCGCCAGCGTGTCAGCCTGTGCGGCAAGTGCGCCAGTGACCAATGCTGTGGCGGCGATGAGCGCCTGTCCGAGTGATCTCAAATTCATAGTATTCTCCCTTGTGTTGTTATAGACCGGTTCCCACAAACTGTTGCAGTTCCTGCGTTTTTGGCGATATGAGAATTTCAGGCCCACCCGTCTCGTGGACACGGCCCTGATGCATGAAAATGATCTTTTTTGCGATCCTCCGGGCGAAGTGCATCTCGTGTGTCACCAGCACCATGGTCATGCCGCCGCGGGCGAGTTCCTCGATGACGAGCAGCACTTCACCTTTTAACTCCGGGTCAAGCGCAGAAGTGACTTCATCGAACAGCATCAGCCTCGGCGCGAGCGCGAGCGCCCGTGCAATCGCCACGCGCTGCTGCTGGCCACCCGACAGTTGCTCCGGATAGTTTTGCAGTTTGTCGCTCAAGCCGACCTGGGCCAGAACGCCCGCCGCTATTGTGTGGGCGTCGGCGACCGCCATCTTTTTCACGCGGCGCAGCGCGAGTGTGATGTTCTGCTCAACGGTCAGATGCGGAAACAGATTGAAGCTCTGAAAAACGATGCCGATGTCCTGCCGCACGCGCCTGAGATCGGTCTTCGGGTCATGGATGGCATAGCCGCACGCATCAAGCGTGCCGCCTTGGATCTTCTCAAGGCCAGTGATGCAGCGCAACGCCGTGCTCTTGCCGGACCCGCTGCGGCCGATGATGCAGACGACTTCGCCCTTGGCAACATCCAGATCGATGCCTTTGAGCACGTCGAGCGCGCCAAAACTCTTGCGGACATTGCGGAAGGCGACGATCGGCATCTCTGTCATGGTCACGCTCCCCGTGCGCGCAGACGCGCTTCCAGTGTCTGACTGAGACGCGACAGCGGGTAGCACATCGCAAAGTAGATCGCCCCGACCACAGAAAAGATCACGAACGGCTCGAACACCGAATTATTGATGATACGGCCCGACTGGGTCAGCTCGACAAAGCCGATTACCACCGCATAGGACGTGTTCTTGATGATCTGCACCATGAAGCCGACGGTTGGGGGCACGGCAATGCGCACCGCCTGCGGCAGGATCACGTCAACTAATCTGTGCACCGGCGACAGCGCGATGCTGTCGGCAGCCTCCCATTGCGTGCGGGGCACAGCCTCTATGCACCCGCGCCAGATCTCTCCGAGGTACGCGGCGGCGAACACCGTGATCGAAACGGCAGCGGCGACCAGCGCCGGAATATTGTATCCCGTGAGCGCTAGGCCGAAATAGGCAATGAACATCATCACTGGTAGCGGCACACCCTGAACGCACTGTACATAGCCAGCTCCGAGCCAGCGCAAGGACGCCCGCTTTGACACGCGCAGCAGCGCGACTATCAGGCCCAGTATGCCGCCACCGATAAACCCGCACAGCGCTAGCACGATAGTCCAGAGCGTACCTTGCAGGAGAAAGATCAATTGGTTGGTTGTCAGCATCGCGTTCCCTTACAGCGTCGTACCAAGTCGGCGGCGGCGGGGAAACGCAAGTCTGCCGATGCCACGCATGGTCAAGCGCAAGGCCAGCGCGAGCAGCAGATAGACAACAGCGGCGATCAGATAGATCTCAAGACCGCGAAACGTCTCGGACTGCACACGCCCGGCAACGGCCATCAACTCCTCCGCTGAGATCTGCGACATGATCGAGGACGCCAGCATCATCAGTACGAACTGGCTGGTCAGCGCCGGAAACACGCGCTCGATGGCCGGTGGCAGAACCACGTCACGCAGAATGTCGAACCGGCTCAGGCCAAGACTTTGAGCTGCCTCGATCTGGCCTTTGCGGATCGACTCGATGCCGGCACGGATGATCTCCGACGAATAAGCCGTGACGTTCACCGTGAGCGCAACCAGAGCCGCCACAAACGCCGACATCTTTAGACCGAGGCTCGCAAGCCCGAAGAACAGCCAGAACGTTTGTACCAGCAGCGGCGTGTTGCGGATGATCTCCACGTAGGCCGTTATCAGGCGGCGCAGCCAGACGATGCCGCTGGTTCGCGCCACCGCACAGAGCGTGCCGAACAGCAGCCCCAGCACGATGGCCGCCGCTGTAAGTTTGAGCGTCAGCAACGCACCGAACAAGAACTCGGGCCACGCCTCAGCCAAAAACTCGAAGTCGAAACGGTACTTCACAAGGCCACCCGCTCCCACCCGCGCCACCTGCTCGCAGCGTTCTACATTCTGCATGCACTTCGGCCAAGCGTGCAGTCATTGTCAAGCGTCAGACAAACTCCGAGCGTGTTCAGCGTGTTAAAGTCCAGCGTGGCGCGGTCTTGGCGCTATGCCGGCGGAAAACATCGACATTGACCGTCATGCAGCAGCGGCCGCACGCCCCTGTTCGCGGGCTTTCGCTGGTGAGATGATGGACTTCAAGCAGCCGGTCACCGTCGCGGGCCCCAGCCTTCGGTCGTCAGCCCGGGGCCAATTCGCGGCGCCAGCAACGTTGGTGTGCGTCACGACGAATGCGAGACGAAAAGCCGAAGAACCCCCTCAGTGGCCTTCGCCCAACCAATTGCCCGATTTTGCTCCATAGATCGGCGCGTCACCGCCAGTCAAAACAAGCGACCGCCCAAGGCGGTCGGAGCGGCGGGCAAAACCAATAAGTGCATTCAAACTGTTGTTTCAGAGTATTTTTTTTGGCGGAGAGAGTGGGATTCGAACCCACGGTACGCTTTCACGTACACACGCGTTCCAGGCGTGCGCCTTAAACCACTCGGCCACCTCTCCGTCTTATGGAACGCGGCGGACTATAGTTGAGGTCGACTGAAGTGCAAGGCCGCCCTGGCGGGGGCACAACGAAAGGTCCACGTCACAAGGTCGCGGCGCACCACACCAGCAGCGCCGGCTGGCGGCAGGCTTCGCAGCCACCGCGAGCGACAGAGCGCTGGCCTTAAAGCGCAGGCCTCAGAAATTGAAGATGCTCTTGAAGAAGCCACCCACCGGGTCGGTCACCTGCTGCCGCTCGCGGCGGGCATCCGCGAAGCGACGGCGATCCTCGGCGGACGGCGGCGTGAACTTCTCTTCCTTTGGCTGCGCGATGAGGTGCGCTTTGCCCTCGAGCCCCATGTGCACCCGGTTCTCATGACCATAGATGTCGGAGGCGGTCTGCAGCTTGCCGTCGTCATCGACCCAGGCCGTGAAGTACGTCAGATGGATGGGCACAGGTGTGGCCAGCTTGAGTTCGTTGTTCTCGGGGCCATTGTTCGCCAGTCTGTCCACATCGGCGCGCGACATATTCTTGTCGTTGGCGAGCAGAACTTCGGCCAGCTTGAGCGGATCGCGCACCCGCACGCAGCCATGGCTGTAAGCACGCGACGCGTTCGCAAACAGGTTTTTGGACGGCGTATCGTGCAGGTAGACGTCGTGCTTATTGGGGAAGCGGAACTTCACCTTGCCAAGCGCGTTGGCATCGCCTGGCGGCTGATAGATATGGACTTGCCGCATGTCGACATCAATCCAGTCGACAGCCCTCGGATCGACGACGCGGCCGTTGATCTCTGCCTTGAGGCCGGCCTTCTCGAGCGACGCACCAGAGCGCAACAGCTGCGGTTGCAGCTCTTTGAACTTGATGCTCTCCGGCACGTTCCAGAACGGCTTGAAGACGACCAGGCTCATCGCGTCGGAAAATTGCGGCGTCATCGTCTCGGGCTTGCCCGTCACGATGCGCTCGGCGTGGATCACTTTGCCTTCACGAATGACCCGGACCATGAATTCAGGAATGTTCGGCTGGATGTAATAGCGGCCAAGCTCCGGCAGCCAACGGTACATCTCCATATTCGCCAGCAGCTTGCGCTCAATCGCGGCAGGCGAGAGCGGCTTTGGCGCTGACGCGACGGCCTTCTTGGCCTTGGTGGTGTCGGCGGGTGGTTCGGCCGGCGCTGGTGGCGGGTCGATGACGGCCACGCCCGATCGTACCGCGACGAATTTCTGGCGCAGCTTTTCAAACTGCGGATGCTGCGGATGGAAGCCACGCAAAGCAACGTCAGGTGCGGCCGCGTTCGCCAGTATTTCAAGCGTTCTTGCCGGCGGCAGCAGTTGTGCCTTCCGATCAATGGCCTTGCTCAAGGCCATTGGGTCTACCCGTCCGCCGCGCGCGTGGCGGGCATACTTCAGCGCCGCGAGCGTGAGCGTGGCATCCGCATCAGCCAGTTCGGCGCGTGATGCGCTATTGGTTGGCGCAGCCGGTACCTTGAACGCGTCGGCAGCCAGGCCCCAGTCGCCCGCTTTGCCGATCTCGGCGATCAGCGCCTGTGCTTTGGAGGTCAGCCCTGATGCAGTGACCCACAGCGGCGCACCCTGGCGCCCGTCGTAGAATTTAAGCGCAGCCTCGCGGTCATCTTTGGCGACGCCCGCGGATTTATCTTTGCCGACGCGCTCGGCGAGTTCGGCTGCCAGCGCGAAAGCCGGCGGTTGTGCGAGATCGGTTGCGGCAGCCGCTGCTGGTTTGGCCGGCTCGGCCGTGGGCGGCGGCAACAGGTCCGGCGTCGGTGAACCGATGATGCCATCAAGCCGCGGGATCTCGATCCGGACTGCAGCCGGTGTATCCGCAGTCGGCGGATTATTGGCCTCTGCGACAGCGGACAGACCGAACGGCACCAGCAACACAAACGGCAGATGGCGAAAACGCACCATGACAAACTCCTACCCCGTAACCAAGCGGACGCTAGACCGGCAGTTGGGGCGATGCCTAGAGAAAAGGTGCCGGATCGCGGCACGCATGGCCGCGATCTGTGGCTTTTTCGGGCCGCCTGTGGCGTGCGCGCCTCCCGGTCACGCTGGATCTGGCGCGAACCGGGCGGCGCTTTTGGACCGTTGCGCCAGTCAAACCGGTTCGACGGCGCGCTCTTCGAGACCGTAGTCGCGCATCTTGCGATAGAGCGTCGAGCGGCCAATGTTGAGCCGCTTGGCGACTTCCGTCATGTGGCCGCGATAGCGGCCGAGAGCCAGCCGGATCATGTCCGCTTCAACCGCTTCGAGTGAGCGGATATCGCCCGCCTCGTCGACGGCTGGGATACCGAGCGAGCTTTTGGCGCCGCCACCGGGGATGGCCATGGTTTGCGGCGTCAGGTGATCAGCACCGAGCATCGCAGGACCGCTATGGAGCGCAGGTTTGGTGACGCCCGCGGGTGCGGCCGGAATGGTAGCCTTGAAGCCGTCCACATGCGTCGCAATCTGCGGAAACTCATCAACGCCCAGATCAGAGCCGTCCGACAGCACGACAGCCCGGAACACTGCGTTTTCAAGCTGACGGACGTTGCCTGGCCAGCTGTAGCTCGTCAAAAGTCGCATCGCGTCGTCGGCGATTGAGCTCACCCGCTTGCCTTCCTCGGCGGCAAACCGCGCCAGAAAGTGGCGCGCCAGTTCTGGCACATCGCCGATGCGGTCGCGCAGCGGCGGCACCCAGATCGGGAACACGTTGAGGCGGTAGTACAGGTCTTCACGGAACTTGCCGTCGCGGACCTGCTGGATCATATCGCGGTTCGTCGCCGAGACGAGACGGAAGTTGACCTTGATCGGCTTCTTGGAGCCGATCGGATCGATCTCGCCTTCCTGCAGCGCGCGCAGCAGCTTCACCTGGACATCCAGCGGCAGCTCGCCGACTTCGTCGAGGAACAGCGTGCCGCCGTCTGCTTCCTGGAATTTGCCGATGCGGCGATCGACAGCGCCCGTGAACGAGCCCTTCTCGTGGCCGAACAGAATGCTTTCCACCAGATTTTCCGGGATCGCACCGCAGTTGACGGTGATGAACGGCTTCTGCTGGCGTTCGCTTTCGCCTTGGATAGCGCGGGCGATCAGCTCTTTGCCGACGCCGCTTTCACCTTCGATCAGCACGGGAATGTTGGAGGCAGCTGCACGGCGGCCAAGCGCCACAACACGGTTCATAGCCTCGCCGCGCATCACAAGGTCGTTGAAGGTGAGGGTGCCCTCGGCCTTTTTCTTGATGCGGGTGATCTCGCCCTGCAGCGCTTCGATTTTCAGCGCGCTCTTGATCGAAACATCAAGCCGTTCGGGGCTTGCTGGCTTGACGATGAAGTCAACCGCACCAGCGCGCATCGCATTGATGGCGGCTTCAATGGAGCCCTGTGCCGTCTGCACGATGATCGGCGGCATGCCGGCCTTCAGACCGATTCGGTCGAGCAC
This sequence comes from uncultured Alphaproteobacteria bacterium, assembly GCA_963847145.1. GTDB lineage: Bacteria > Pseudomonadota > Alphaproteobacteria > Rhizobiales > Hyphomicrobiaceae > JABFRJ01. Next base: position 562,727 of record CAWJYN010000003.1, on the reverse strand, counting down.
GGCGTGGCCGTCGACGCCCGGCATGACCAGGTCGAGGAACACGAGGGAGATTGAGCTGTGGTCTGGGCCTTCCAGGATCTGGAGGGCCTGTTCGCCGCCTTGCGCCGTCTTGGTTTCATAACCGAGGCGCTTGATATGCTCTTCCAGAATGCGGCGCTGGATGGGATCGTCATCGACGATCAGGACACGCTTGGCCATAGGACGACTCGAACTCTACACGACAGGACGCAACAAGCGGGGCCGTACAGGCGCCGCGGCACAGGTGGGGTGGTTCAACTGAACTGTCCCAATACGGGGCACTGTGCCCTGGAGGAGTAAACGCTTCGTTGCTGTTCGCATCGGTTCGAAACTTTTTTCTTGGTCGGGTTTGGGGATCGGGCTGGGGACAGGCACCTGAACGGCGCAGAAAGATTTGCGCGATCATGGAACCGCAGGCGCCACGCCGTTCAGGTGCCTGTCCCCAGGTCAACGTGTCCCCAGATCGACGCCCGGCATTACGCACCGCGTGCCGGCCCAGGCTCCCGCCTTACCGTTTCACTCTCAGTTTTCGCCCCCAAGAAAATCCCGGGGAGAGCGCGGCTTCGACCGCACCTGTGAGGGCTCACTCTTGACCAGCGAACTGGGAGAGTGAACCCGAGGCCTCGTTTTGCGCACAGCCGCAAAATTCGACCCCAACGGCCGCAGCCGCGCTCTGTGTGCTGAGATTATTTTTCTCTGGTGAATTTCAACTTTGCCAGTCACCTGGGCATCAGGTGTCACCGCGAGGCGAAGGCCGCTCTCCGACACCGGTGGTCGCGGGCCTCTCACAGCCGTCTCGCACGCGAGACGATTTCTTTCACTTTTCAGCACGCTCGCGGGAGTAAAGCGGTTCTAGACCCACCCGGGTCCGCGAGTGAGATCAGCATCTCACAATCCGCTGAGAAAGCAACTTATTGGTGTGAATAAGGTTTATGCTCTCACTTCAACTCTGCGTGCAAACCACGTCCGCCGCTGCCTCAGCACCGTCCGTGGTCGTGCGCACAAGAACAAAACGGTGTGGGCCAGGAGGGGACATGCAGCGCACCCACTCATTGTCATCCTCGGGCTTGTCCCGAGGACCCAATTCTCAGCAAGTGACGTCGGTTGAAAGACGCGCGAAAGCACCACATCACGAGGTTCTCATGCGCCGCCGCGTGTTGCACGATGGGTCCTCGGGACAAGCCCGAGGATGACAAAGAGAGAGCAGATGCAGGCGGCAAGGATGTCTGAGACGGGTCACTTTCGTCAGTCACACTGAACCGCGGCCACGGACGTTCCAACTGTGCATAGCCGACGGTCGGAGAACGATGAGCGAACCCCACTGCGATAGCCCCCATGGGCAGCCATGCTTCCGCGCGGTGCCGCCGCGATGACCCACATGCCCGCCGATGCTGGGACGCTGCACACAACGCAGCCCACATCCACGCCGCCCCACTTTCGCCGCACTGAGACGTGGTAAGATGATCGCCAGGGCATCCCGCCCTTCTATGTCTGCTGTCGATCCTGCGGCGGAAAATAAATGTCCATCTTCACCCCTACGGGCGCGCCCGTAGGGGTGCGTAAGGTACGAGGGGCGGGATGCTTTTTTCCGACATTTGCTTGGATGATCGCTCGCGGAGGCCGGATGCCTGAGGCAAGCGCAGTCGAAGCCCTGACGGCCGCGCTGGCACCAACGCCGCCGCCGTTCCGGCTGGACGGCAAGCCGCTCGAAAGCGCGCGCGATGTTGCCGAGTACTTCGACGTGCCGCTCGGCCGTATGCTGTGGACGCTCTACAAGGCGCCGGAGAACGTCCGCTATCGTGCCTTCGAGATCCCCAAGCGCACCGGCGGCATGCGGCCCATCCATGCCCCGCACGGCCTCGTGCGTGAACTGCAGGACAAGCTCAAGGCCGACCTCGACAAACTCTACGAGCCGCATCCCAACGCGCACGGCTTTATTGCCGCGAAAGGCATCACCACCAACGCGCGGTCCCACGCCGGCAAGCGCTGGGTGCTGAACATCGACCTCGAAGACTTTTTTCCGACAGTGAATTTCGGCCGCGTGCGCGGGCTTTTCATGAAGCCACCTTTCGAAATGGCACCACCCGCCGCCACCGTCTGCGCCCAGATCGTCACCCACAAGAACGGCCTGCCGCAAGGCGCGCCGACGTCGCCTGTCCTCTCGAACCTGATCGCCGTGCCGCTCGATCGCGCGTTGCTGCGCCTCGCCGCGCGCAGCCCACGTCACCTACTCGCGCTACGCCGACGACATCACGTTTTCCACCGACGACGCGCAGTTCCCCGCCAGCCTCGCCGTGCGCGAGCAGGCCGCCGACGGCGCCCAGACCATCGCCGCCGGCGACGAACTCGCCAAAGCGATCGCGGCCTGCGGCTTTCGCATCAACGCCCGCAAAGTGCGCCTGCAGGGCCGCGGCGTCCGCCAAAGCGTCACCGGCCTTGCCGTAAACGAACGCGTCAACGTCGCCCGCGAACGCATTCGCCGTCTCCGCGCCATGCTGCACGCCTGGAGCAAGTTCGGCCTCGAGGCCGCCGGCGACGAACACTTCCGCAAGTATCGCGGCCGCGACATGACCAACCGCCCCCGCAACCCTGGCAACGCCTTCCGCAACATCGTCTACGGCCACCTCGCGTTCGTGAAAATGGTACGCGGCACGTCTGACCCTGTGTTCCTGAAACTGTGCGCGCGCGTCCTCGATCTCGACCCCAACCCATCCAAGTTCATCCGGCAGATGGTGTTCGGTGCCGACGACTACGAAATTTTTCTCAGCCACGCGTCCGAAGACAAAGCCGGCATCGCACGTCCCATTTTCGAAGCCTGCAAAAAGGCCGGCCTCAAAGCTTTCCTCGACGAAGACCACATCGGCTGGGGCGAGAACTTTACCAAGAAGATCAACACCGCGCTCGGCGCCGCCCGCACGGTGCTGATCGTCGTGTCGTCGAACTCCGTCTCCAAAGACTGGCCGCTGGCCGAGATCAACACCGCGTTGGCGTTTGAAGTCGAACGCAAGAAACGCGTCGTCGCCCTCGTTGTCGGCAAGCCCGATCTCTCCAAGCTGCCACTCATCAAAGCCAAGAACTTCATGACCTGGACCGGCGATCCAACCCCCGTCGTCGCCGCGTTGAAGAAAGCCGTGCACCCCAGCCAGCCGGCGGCAATACGCGCCGCAACCTCCGTCCCCGCCATCCGCGGCACACCAGCAAAGTCTCCGACCTGGGGAATGGTGCCAGCCGCCGCCACCGCTCTCTCGCAACCTGCGCCGTCCAAGCGCAGCCTCTTCAAACGCCTGTTCGGGATGGAGTAAAAGCGCCGTGCGCCGAAATGAGCGCGCACCAAACTTGAGTGAGTTCGCAGCGGCCGCCGCCCCACAAATGTCATCCTCGGGCTTGTCCCGAGGATGACATTGGAGGGAGTGGTCAATGCCGAGGTGCGCTGCCACTCACGTCGCCACAAACCGCGCGATCTCCGTCCGCAATCGCTCCTGCGATAGCTGTGCTGCCGCCAACCGTAGAAATCTGCTCAAAAAATACACAAGGTCATCCGGACTGCTGTCTCGTCGAGCTGCACCGCGACGAACGACTTCTTTTCATCGCCCGCCACATAGACTTCGCGCACAACATGATCGCTCTGGAACGCGTGCTTCGAGCACATCAGCGCCACAACCTTCGACGCCCGTATCGCTCTAACTATCTGCCCACCATACCGCTGCGCGCCTTCCGTCTGGCTCGTGTCGATCCATACCCGATAGCCAGCAGCTTCGATCTGTTTGACGACCGATTGAACGCGCGTGGCATCATGGCGGCTGTAGGAGATAAAAACCTGATGTGATGAGGGTATCGACCCTGAGGCTGCCGTGACAGGTAAACTTGTCCCGTCCGCCACGGGCGGTGCTGCAGCTTGAGTCCGACCGCGCGCTGCCGTTCGCCGCCACACAAGCCATATGGACGTCAGGATGGCCAAAACCAGAGCCGCAAACATCAGCATGCGCAACTCTGACGTCGTTGGATGGGTCCCAAGGCTGCTCGATTCTGGGCGCGACAAGCCTGAAGCGAGCCAACCTGCAGCAGCCAAGACGACTATAATCGCCAGAAATACCATAGAAAACCAGCCGACGCGCAGGCTTCGCGCACTTGCGGGCGGCGGTTCGGTCGACCGCGGCGAAGCGGCTGGCGGCTCGTTTGGTCTGCCGACGTCTGGTGGCGTCGCCTTCGCAACGCGGGCCCGCAACCCTATCGTGCGCAGCCGCCCCTCGATCATGTTGACCAGAAAGTCGATGTCCTCCGGTCGGGTCTCAGGTCGGGGCATCGATTCCAGCATGCTGCCCTTCTGCACCCCCTGGCGCACCAATGAAGCCTCCAGGTCGCGCAGCCCTGGCGGCAACGGTTCTTTATCTGGCACAGCGATCGCTAAACGGTCGGCGGACCATGCATGAATTGCGATCTTAAGCGCCTGCTGCACGGCATCCGACCTGGCGAGTGCCCGTGACCAGACGAGAACAACGCAGTCGGCATTGGCGGCGCTGTCGAACTCATGCGTGAGTGCAGCCATTTCAAGGGAGCCCAAGTGTGCCGGAATAAGAGTTTTGATCGTGTCGGCAACGCGTTTTGTCTCCAATGCGTCGATGATATCTTCGCACAGCTGCCCGTCCGATGCTGCATGAATGATGAGAACCGTCGCCATTTTCCATTTCCTTCAAAAAATTGATTCTTGAAATGTACTACTCGGCCGCCGCGCTTGTCGTCGCGCAAAGACGTTGTCCGCGCTCAATTGCGTACCAGCTCCCCTACCACCTCCGCAATCGCCAGGCTCGCCGTCAGGCCCGGGCTTTCGATGCCGGCGAGGATGACGAGGCCGGGGAGGCCATGGGCTGCTGGCCCGTCGATGCGGAAATCCGGCACCGGCTCGCCCTCGCGATAAAGCTTCGGCCGCACGCCCGTGTAGTCCGCATGCAACTGCGACGGATCAAGCCCCGGATAATAACTGCGAATGAAATCCAGAAACTTTTCAATCTTGCTCGCGTCGAACGAATAATCGATCTCCGGCTGCCATTCGATATCCGGCCCGAACTTACAGCGCCCGCCGAGATCGACCGTTGCATGCAGCCCCAGCCACGCGCCCTCCGGCATCGGATAGATGTGCCGCTTGAACGGCGATTTGCCGGACAGCGCGTAGTATTGCCCTTTGGCGTAATACGTCTCCGGCACTGTGTACCGCGCGCCAAAGCTCAATGTCCGCGCCAGCTTCGACACATGCAGCCCGGCCGATAGCACCAGCCTCTCGCACGTGATCGTGCCACCCGCGGCGCCACCGAGTGAGAGCGTGAACAACCCATTCCCGCCGCGCGCAATCGCTGACACGGGCGTCTCCAGCACCACTTGCCCCCCGTGCGTCGTCAAATGTCCTTCCAGCGCCACCATGAAGCCATGACTGTCGATGATCCCCGTCGACGGCGACAACAGCGCCGCCGCACACGCCAGCTCCGGCTCCAATGCGCGCGCCTCAGCCGCGCTCAGCGGCTGCAAATCATCGACGCCGTTCTTCCGCGCGGTCTCCTGGATCGCTTTCAGCTTCGGCAGCTGCGCCTCGCTCGTCGCCACCAGCAGCTTGGTGATCGCTTCGTGCGCCACGCCGTTCTCGCGCGCGAAGTCGTACATCAACTGCTTGCCACGCACGCACAGCGTCGCCCGCAGGGAGCCTGGCGGATAATATAGCCCGGCATGGATCACCTCGCTGTTGCGTGACGACACTTCCGAGCCGATCAGCGCGTGCTGCTCCAGCACCATCACCTCGCGGCCGCCACGCGCGAGGTTCTGTGCAACAGCCAGCCCGACGACACCCGCCCCCACCACGATCGTTTCAACGTCTGCTGTCATGCATTCCCTCAACCCGGCAGAGGTGTTGTGTCCGGCGGCCCCACTCACTCACTCCATGCCGTCGCCAGCTTTCGCCGACATCTTCGGCGCCGATCCGGGATCGACCTTGTACCCCGCCACATCCTCCCGGAAGCGGTTGGTAATCGGATACCGGCGATCGCGGCCGAAATTGCGCGCCGAGATCTTCACACCGGGCGCAGCCTGCCGGCGTTTGTATTCGGCAATGTTCAGCAGTCGTGCGACGCGTTCCACCGTCGCCTGATCATGGCCCCGCGCGATGATGGCGCCCAGGCTCATCTCGTCTTCGACCAGGCATCGCAGCATATCGTCGAGCGCGTCATACTCCGGCAAGCTGTCCTGGTCTTTCTGGTTTTCGCGCAACTCTGCTGTCGGTGCCTTGGTGATGATACGCTCTGGAATGACGATGCCGCCGGGGCCTTTGCTACCAGCCGGCACATGCGCGTTGCGCCAACGGCACAGGCGATAAACCTCCAGCTTGTAGAGATCCTTGATTGGGTTGAAGCCGCCGTTCATGTCGCCGTAGATCGTACAATAGCCGACGCTCATCTCGCTTTTGTTGCCAGTCGTCAGCAGCATCGAGCCGAACTTGTTGGAGATCGCCATCAGCAGAGTGCCGCGCGCGCGGCTTTGCACGTTCTCCTCCGCAGTATCGCGTGGCCTGCCTTCAAACAACGGCGCCATCATGCTGTAAAAGCCCTCGACAGCAGGCGCGATGTCGACCGTGTCATAGCGGCAACCAAGCGCTTTCGCGCACGCCGCAGCATCGTCGAGACTGTCTGACGAAGTGAACTTATACGGCAGCATCACGCAGTGAACCTTGTCCGGCCCCAACGCATCCACCGCCATCGCCGCCACCAGCGCGCTATCAACGCCGCCGGAGAGCCCAAGTACCACACTCGGAAATCCGTTCTTCGTCACATAGTCGCGCAAGCCCAGCACGCAGGCGTGATAGGCGGCTGCATCGTCTTCCGGCAGCAGCGCCCGCTCGCCGCGCGCGCACGTCCAGCCTTTCGCATCCCGCGTCCACGTCGTCAGCTGGATTGCTTCCGCCCACGCCGGCATCTGCACGGCGAGGCTGCGGTCGCCGTTGAGCACAAACGACGCGCCATCGAACACCAGTTCGTCCTGCCCACCGAGCTGGTTGAGATAGATCAGCGGCAGCCCGCTTTCCGTCACCCGCGCCACGGCCACGTGCGTGCGCCTGTCGTACTTCGGCCAATCAAACGGCGATCCGTTCGGCGAGATCAGTATCTCCGCGCCGCACTCCGCGAGGCATTCAACCACGTCTTCTTTCCAGATGTCCTCGCAGATCGGCACGCCGATCTTGACGCCGCGAAACAGCAGCGGCCCCGGCAGTGGTCCCTCAGTAAACACGCGCTTTTCATCGAACACGCCATAGTTCGGCAGATCGACCTTGAAGCGCACGCCGGTGATCCGGCCAGCCTCTGCCATCACCACGGCATTATAGACCTTGCGTTCGCCGCTCTCCGTCTCCGGCCACACGCACCCGAACAGCACGGCCGGTCCGCCATCGCTCGTTTCGCGCGCGAACGCTTCAGCAGCAGCGCGGCACGCGTCGCCAAAGGCTGGCTTGAGCACCAGATCTTCCGGCGGATAGCCCGCAACGAACAATTCCGACAGCACCACCAGGTCAGCGCCGAGTACCGCGGATTGCTCACGCGCCGCGCGCATTTTCGCAACATTGCCAGCAATGTCGCCCACCGTCGGGTTCAACTGCGCGAGGGCGATTTTGAGAGATGCTGTCATTGCCAAAGTTTCCAGAGCCACCGCCCGCCCACCGCGCGCCATCCCGTAGGTTGGGTTAGCGTCGGCCGCAAGGTCTTCGAAATTGTCCGCACCATTGATCCGACGCGTAACCCAACACTGCCGACCGTTGCGAGATGTTGGGTTACGCGCGATCAAACATCCGAGCACACACCCTATACGATGCGACGCGCTAACCCAACCTACGACTGCTATCACCAGTCGCCCAATGTTGCTTGCACGACGGCCAAGGCCGCCACTGCGGCGGTATCGGCACGCATGATGCGCGGGCCGAGGCTGATCGCGTGGGCGAACGGCTTGCCGTTGATCTGCGTGCGCTCGGCTTCCGAGAATCCACCTTCGGGACCGATGAGAACGGCGAGCGGGCCAGCGGAAAGCGCGCGCAAAGCGCCGATGGGGTTTGCGGCAGCCGCGCCCTCGTCACAGAAAATCAACTGCCGCCCAGCCGGCCACGTGGCCAGCACGCTCGCCAGCTTCATTGGCTCCGCAATCTCCGGCAGTTGGAGCACGCCACATTGCTCGGCCGCCTCGATCGCGTTGGCGCGCATCCGGTCGAGATTGACGCGCTCAGCAACCGTATGCTGCGTAAGCACCGGCACAAGGCGGCTCACGCCCATCTCAACCGCCTTCTGCACCATGTAATCGAGGCGTGAGCGCTTCAACGGCGCAAACAGATACCACAGATCAGGCCCGGCCGCCTGCACCCGCGTCTGCGCCACCGCTTCCAGCGTCGCGCTGCGTTTGCCATCGTGACCAAGACGCGCGCGCCATTCCCCATCACGGCCATTGAAGACGAGAAGTTCAGCGCCAGCCGGCAGGCGCAGCACGCTCCGCAGATAACTCGCTTGCTCTGGCGTGCACACAACAACAGTACCCGCCACCAGCGGATGATCAATGAAAAGGCGCTGAGATGTGAAATCGCGAACGGCCATGGCACGCCAGGTTGATGCAAACACACGAAGATCAACCGACAGTCGCACGTCGCGAGCGCCGCAGCCACGGCCATGTCAACGCAGCCAAGCTGGCCAGCACCGCCAGTGCAACAATGACCGCCGCGCGTTGGTCAGCAACACCCGCTTTGAGGGCCGGTGCCAAAGCCGGCCGCATGACCTCGCCAATGGTCAAGCCGATGATCAGCGGCGCCGGCGAGCGGCCCAGCCAATGCAGTGCGCCGCCGGCGCAGGCGGCAACCAGCAGGATGACCCCTTCGCCACGCTCGATGCCAAGCCTGAACAACAGCCCGCCCGCCAGCACAATGACGATGGCCGCGCAAAGACGAGTTCCCTGCGCGCCGTCCCACTGTGAGACCCAAGCCGGACGCGAGAAGCGCTGCGCGGCCGCGCGCCATGCAACGAGCACCAAGCCTGCGGCCACACTCGCAACCACCAAGGCCAACGCGAGGCTCAGTGCCAGCCGTGGCCGTTGCGTCATCAACGTATGACCAGCCGTCAGGCCATGTTCGCCGAGCGCCAGCGTGAACAGCGAAGCCGTCAGTGTCACCGGCATGGCGAACACCAGCAACGGCAGCACGGTCGCCGCTTTGTCGAAAGCTTCACCGGGTGGCGCCATCGCAATCAAGACGTGCGGCCGCAGCAGCGTAACCAGTGCCGGCCCCATCGCCAAAAGCCCTAGCAGGAGCGCACGTGGGCTGGCCTTGGCCCCATCGAGCGGTTGCAGCGGACTGAGTTCCAGCGCAACGCCAAGCACAGCCAGCACCAGCGCAAACAGCCACGCATCGGTCCGGCTGCCGGCGGCCATCAGCACCGCCAGCGCCCCAGCCACCACCAGCAGCGCCACTTTCTCAACCGGCACCAATTTCGGAAGCAGCGTCGCCGCCGGTCCGGCAAACACCGCTGCAGCCAGAAGCAACACGATGGCAACCACCAGCACGTGCCACATCCGCGCGGCCGGAGCGGTCGTCACCAGCGCCGCCGCCCAGCCACTACCCAGAAGGATCAACCCGGTCGCCGGGTCCAACAGCGCTGCAATCGGAAACAGCAGCGCGAACAGAACCGCCAATTCAAGACCGGCCCGCGTCACCAAGCGCGCGGCGAGCACACCCGCCAGAATGCCGGCCAGCAATGCCACCAGATTGACTGGCAGCAGTAGCGCTGACAGCGCACCCGGAAAATGCAAACCGAGCCCACCCATCACGCAGCACCCGCAACTGCAGGCACAGCGCCCGCAATCAAGGCCGCTTTGGCCGCACGCGGCAGCTGCTTGATGCGCGCCTCTTCCTTCTGCGCCGATGATCGATCAGCAAAGCACGCTTGGTATTGCAGTGTAACCGGCCGCCGCGCCGCCGTGTAACGCGCGCCCTTGGCCGTTTTGCCATTGTGCTCAGCCAGCCGCCGTGCGACGTCGGTCGCGACACCCGTGTAGTAGGTGCCGTCCACGCAGGCGACAATGTAGACCCAATAGCGCATGCCCTCTCCTGACCGCGGGGTATCTGATGCGCAGGGCCAGGGCAATGGGGCATTGTTCGCGGTAAAACGATGTGCGGATACGGCGCACGCCAGCGCCGCCATCCGCCATTCGTTGTCACACGCGCAATCTGGCAAGTGCCGTTGCACCACTGAACCGAAGGCGGCGGATGGTGCGGCGCTGAGCCTTGGACCAACTTACGACGCTTGCTTCTTCTTGTGGAATGGCTTGTAGGGCTTGGCGGCGTGTGCCGGTTTGCCTTCGGATCTTTTGCCTTCAGGACGCGCGCTGTCTGGTCGCGCTGTGTCTCTGGACGCGTCAGGCCGCTTGAAGTGCGCGGGTTTCGGTGGGCGCGGTTTCGATGCGCGCGGAGCGGTCGCATGCGGCGCGCTTCCCGGTGCTGCTGCGTCGTCAGCGCCAAGCTTGGTGCTGACGCGTGAGATGTGCCCCTGCTTCTGCGGTGCGGCCTTCACGCTCACCGCGAAGCTCTCCGCAAATGACTCCGCAATCTGGAACCGGCTGTCCCGGTCAAAAATCCGGATCGCACCAATCTCCGCTTTCGTCACGCTGCCCGCACGGCAGATCAAAGGCAAAAGCCAGCGCGGATCGGCATTGTGCTCGCGGCCAATTGAGATGCGGAACCACACCATGTCTTGACGTTCCGGGCGCTCTGGGCGCGGACCGCGTTCAGAACTCTCCGGCCGATCTGGCCGCTTGAACCCGCCGTCGGGGCGCGCCGCGCCCGCGCGATTGTCGCGTTCGCGGTCCCGCTGCCCCCGTTCACTTTGCCAAGGCTTGGCACCCGCCGCGCCTTGACGGTCATTGGCCGCAAAGGGCGTCCGCACTTGCGGGCCTGGATCTTGAATATCTTCCGGTGCCGGCAGTTGCGCCCGATGAAAGCGCATCAGCGCCATGGCGATTTCTTCAGCCGTGCGGCCAGCGAGCAGTGTGCGGCCGAGCGCCAGATCTTCTTCGGTTGCCGGCTCGGCAAAAACAGCATGCGACAGCAAGCGCTGCTGGTCCTGGGCGCGGATGTCGTCCGCCGTCGGCGGGGGACCGAAAGTGGCCTTCACACCAGCACCCTGCAGCAAGGTTTGTGCACGGCGGAAGCGCATTTGCGGCACAATGAGAATGCTGATCCCCTTACGGCCCGCACGCCCCGTGCGGCCAGAGCGATGCAGCAGCGTTTCCTTGTCGTTGGGCAAATCGGCGTGCACCACCAGCGCCAGATCCGGCAGATCAAGCCCGCGGGCTGCCACATCGGTCGCCACCAGCACGCGCGCGCGATTGTCGCGCAAGGCTTGCAGTGCGGTGTTGCGCTCGTTCTGCGTCATCTCGCCAGACAGTGCGACAGCGGAAAACCCACGCTCCGAAAGCTGCAAATGCAAGCGGCGCACGGCCTCGCGCGTGGCACAGAACACCAGCGCCGCGCCTTGATCGAAGAAGCGCAGCACGTTGACGACCGCGAGTGCGGCATCGCGCGGTGCCGTGCGGATGGCGCGGTACTCGATGTCGGCGTGCGGCTGGTTGCGCGAAATGGTCTCGATCCGCAAGGCATCGCGCTGATAGGTTCGCGCCAGCGTCTCAATGGCTTTCGGCAGCGTTGCCGAGAACAGCAATGTCTGCCGCTCTGTTGGCGTCTTATCGAGAATAAACTGCAAGTCTTCACGGAAGCCCAGATCGAGCATCTCGTCGGCTTCGTCGAGCACCACGGCACGCAGGGCCGAGGTGTTCAGCCGGCCGCGCTCAAGGTGATCGCGGATCCGGCCCGGCGTCCCCACCACGAAGTGGCAACCCGCAGCCAGCGTGCGGGCTTCCGCGCGCACATCCATACCGCCAACCGATGACGCAAGACGCGCGCCGGTTTCAGCATACAGCCACGCCAACTCGCGCTGCACCTGCATGGCGAGTTCCCGCGTCGGCGCGATGATCAGCGCAAGTGGTGCGGCAGCGCGCTCGAAACGCTCGGCGTCGCCAAGCAAGGTCGACGCCAGCGCCAGGCCGAACGCCACGGTTTTGCCAGAGCCAGTTTGCGCCGAGACCAGCAGGTCGCGGCCGGTGGTGCCGGTTTCAAGAACGGCAGACTGGACGGCCGTGGCTTCGGTGTAGGCACGGGCAACAAGCGCGCGCGCGAGCGCGGGGTGGGATGTCGGAAAGGTCATGGGAGATCAGCAGCTCAAGTCATGCGCGATAGGCCCGGCCACGTCTGTGGTCCAGGCACTCCGCGTCCGCGATGCCCTCACAAGGGCCCCCGTCAGGTCCGCAGGCTAGCCGCGGGCGACAGGCATCATGGGTCTTAGCCCACACCCGGGGCCACCACATGACGGTAGGGCCTGGGCATCGCTGCACGGCTCTCGTGCCAATCCCATAGCGCACATTGATCCGCAGGTCTGCAGCCGCCATGCCGCAGGGTGAAGATGACCTGGGCGGTTCAGTTCTCGCTCGTCTTCCCCTCTCCCCCGATGTCTTCACATCGGGGGAGAGGGTGGGCGAAGCCCGGGTGAGGGGCAGGGCTCGCTCGGTAGCTGCCCCTCATCCGCCCTTCGGGCACCTTCTCCCCTTCGCGAAGGGCAAAGGGGAGAAGGAAAATGGAGAACTGAATCGCCCAGGTCATCTTCACCCCGCGGTACGGCTCTTTCGCGGTTATTGCTTCGGCGGCGCTGCCGCGCGCTTGTCCTGCTTGGCCGCGCGCGCAGCCAGCACATCGGCACACGCAGGCGTCAGCTGCGCCCTGTTGGCGTCCAGACACTGGCGGCGCGCCGGACCGCGTGCGGCCGCACACAGCTTGGCGACATCGCCCTCACAAGCCGACTTGCTCGCTTGCTTCTGTGCGTGTGCGCTGGCGATCGCCGACGCGCAGTCCGGCCCGAGCTTCGCTTGGTTCTCCAAAAGGCATTTGACCCTGCGGCCACCGCCTTTTTCAACCGCCCCGCAGAATGTCGCCATGTCGGTGCGGCAGGCGCGCATGTTGGCCTGCAGCGGACTGGCCTTCGGAAGCGATGCGGCCGGCGGCGCAACCACCGGCGGCGCGGCAACGGGTGGCGCCATCGTCCCAGGTGGCTGACCGGACGGTTGTCCAGCCGGCGGCGGTGGTGACACAGCGCCTGGCGCCTGTGCCATAACCGCCCCTCCCGGCCGCAGCGCCTGCCGCGCAGTGACCGCACCCGCACACTCCGCCGACAGGCTAGCGCGATTGTCGATGAGGCAGCGCATCTTCTTGCCGCCGCCCGCCTCGATGCCAGGGCAGAATTTGGCAAGATCCGGCGCACACGCCGTGATGGCGCCGCGTTGCGGCTCAGCGGCGAACACGCTGTTGGCGAATACAATGCCAGCCAGCAGCGCGCCAGCGGCCGGCAGCAGCACCATGGCGGCGCCATGGCGGACAAATGACAAACTCATGATCTTCCTCGCGTCGGCGGTGTTGTGGGCGTGCCGCCGTACCATCCTGCCATCAAGGCCCTTGGTCCGCGCATCACGCAGGTGTCCACTCAAACGCAACGCACAACCGGTTTCCGTCGTGTGCCCCAGGTGTGTGCCCAGTGTGTGCCCCAGGTGTGCCCAGGTGTGCGGCCCAGGTGTGCAGCACAGTCGTGTGCCTCAGGTCCGCGCCATCGCCGCCACCGGCACCACCACCACCTCACCCTTCTCGACCGACAGCGCCAACTCGCCCGCCTTCAGCCGCAGCGCGTCGTCGCCGAACAGTTCCCGGCGCCAGCCGCGCAGCGCCGGCACATCCGGCTCCCGCTCAACCGCGATGCGCTCGATGTCCTCGCTGTCGGCAATCAGCCGCGGCGCCACGCGGTTGCGGGCCGCAGCCGCCTTCAGCAGCACCCGCAGTAGCTCGACCAGCGCCAGCTTGTCTGGCGGCACGACAACGCCCTGCTCCGGCGATGGCAGCAACTTGAAATCGCGTTTCAAGCCGGCGTTGACGCACTCGATGATCTCCTTGGCGCGGCCGGAGCGCGAAAACCCCGACGACAGCGATCGCATGTCGCCCAGCTGTTCGACCGTTGTCGGCGCCTGATTGGCGATATCGTAAAGCTGTTCGTCGCGCAGAATTCTGTTGCGCGGCACGTCTTGCGCCTGCGCCTGCCGTTCGCGCCACGCTGCCAGTTCGATCAGCACCGCCAAGCCTTTGCGGCCGCGCACTTTCGCTTTGAGGCGGCGCCAGCTGTCTTCCGGCAATGTCTCATAACTGGTGGGATCGGCCAGCACCGCCACCTCTTCCGCCAGCCACTGCGCGCGGCCCGTCGCCTCCAGTTCCGCTTTCAGCTTCAGATACACGTCGCGCAGGTGCGTCACGTCACCCAACGCATAATCGAGTTGCTTGGTCGACAGCGGCCGCCGCGCCCAGTCGGTAAAGCGCGACGTCTTGTCGATCTCAGCGCCCGTCAATTGTTTGACGAGGTTGACGTAGGAAATACTCTCGCCGAAGCCGCACACCATGGCCGCCACTTGCGTGTCGAACAATGGCTCGGGAATAACGCGGCCCATGACGTAGACAATTTCCACGTCCTGCCGCGCAGCATGAAACACTTTGACGACATTTTTGTCGGCCATCAACGCCAGGAACGATGCCAGATCCAGTCCCGGCGCGAGGGGATCAACACAGGCTTCATCTTCCGGCCCTGCCAGCTGCACAAGGCACAGCTTCGGCCAGAACGTCGTCTCGCGCATGAATTCGGTATCGACCGCCACAAAAGGATGGCGGGCGAGGCGGGCACACAAGGCGGCCAGCTCGGCGGTGGTCGTGATCACGTTCATCAACGCCGGGTATACCGGCGGCCCGCGCCTCTGTCGCGCGTAAATTGGGGACAGCCACCTTTTCTTGTCCGCCAGCATGACACCTCAGGTCACGGGCCGAAAAGGTGCTCATCCTGATGGTGCGCCCCACTTCACGCCTGCCCTGGCATCCTAGTGTTGCGACTCATACATTTGATACCCTTTCCACTCGTCATCCCGGCGAAGGCCGGGACCCACGGCAACTATTCGGAAAATCACCCCTTTGTCGTGGGTACCGGCCACAGTTTACCCCGGACGCGATCCGGGGTCGGTATGACGAAAAATGGGAATTTATTGAATGTGCCAGAACACTAGCGGCCCTTGCCAGCCCCCATCGCGCATGATGAAACGCAGCCCACTCGCCCGTTGGACGTCTGCGGCGCCAGGAACCTTCGAGGAACCCTCGTTCATGAACGCGCGCGCCCTCTCGGCAGAATTCATCGGAACTTTTGCCTTGGTCTTGTGCGGGTGTGGCACTGCCATTTTCGCGCCAGCGGGCGGAATTCTGGCAACATCACTCGCGTTCGGGTTGATAGTTGCGGCGATGGCATTCGCCATCGGGCATGTCTCAGGCGGCCACTTCAACCCGGCCGTGACAGTCGGTCTGGTGGCCGGCGGCCGGTTCCCGGTGGCCCAGGCGCCAAGTTACATTGCCGCTCAGGTCGTGGGCGGGATCGCCGGCGCAGCGGTACTGGCACTGGTCCTGGCTGGTGGTCCGGCCGTCCCAAACGCCGCCCGGTCGCCCGGCTTGGCCGCCGCTGTCAATCACTTTGGCGGGCCAAAGGAGTATGCGCTCCTCGCCGCCTTTGTCGTAGAGGCCGCCATGGCCGCGCTGCTCGTCATGGTCATCATGGGGTCCACGTCGAAGCGTACCGCCCCGGGCTTCGCGCCCATCGCCATCGGCGCCGCCGTCGCCGCATTCCATCTGCTGTCGATCGCCATCACCAACACCGCGCTCAACCCCGCACGCGCCACCGCCCCTGCGCTGTTCGTCGGCGGCAAGGCCATCGGCGATTTATGGCTGTTTTGGATCGCACCCATCGTCGGCGCTGGTCTGGGCGGCGCCGCGTCGCGATGGATGCAGTCGGAATAGGGCCCAGCGAGCCAGCGCTGCTGCAACTGACAGCTTCACAAAAAGAGACCGATGTAGGTTGGGTCAAGCGTTTAAGCGCGACCCAACATCTTCAGCATATTGCTGACAATTGTTGGGTCGCGCTAAAGCTTGACCCAACCTACAGGATTGGATCGCGCCCATCGTCGACGCCCTTTTGCCGGCTTCAAGCAAGCTCGAAGCGGTCCAAGTTCATCACCTTGGTCCATGCAGCCACAAAGTCACCGACAAAGCGCGCCGATGAATCTGCACTGCCGTAGATCTCCGCAATCGCGCGCAGTTGCGAGTTCGACCCGAACACTAGATCGGCGCGGGTGCCGGTCCACTTGAGCTCGCCCGTTGCCCGATCGCGTCCTTCGAACACGTCTGCCGCCCCCGGTGCTGCCTTCCACGCCACGCTCATGTCGAGCAGGTTGGCAAAGAAGTCGTTGGTCAGCGTTTCCGGCCGCTTGGTGAAGACGCCATGTTTGACCCCGCCGGCATTCGCATTGAGGGCACGAAGCCCCCCAACCAGAACGGTCATCTCAGGTGCCGACAGGGTCAGCAGTTGCGCCCGATCCAGCAGCAATTCCTCTGCCGAACGCACGTGCGCGCCCTTGAGGTAGTTGCGGAAGCCGTCCGCCGTCGGCTCCAGCACCGCAAACGATGCCGCATCGGTCTGCTCCTGCGATGCATCCGTGCGCCCCGGCGTGAAGGGAACCGACACGGTGTGTCCCGCCGCTGACGCGGCCTTCTCGACAGCCGCGCAGCCACCCAGCACGATGAGGTCGGCGAGCGACACCTTCTTGCCGCCAGCTTGCGTGCCGTTGAAGTCCATCTGGATCGCCTCCAGCGCTTGCAGCACTTTTGCCAGCAGCGCGGGCTGGTTGGCCTCCCAATCCTTCTGTGGGCTCAAGCGGATGCGCGCGCCATTCGCGCCGCCGCGCTTGTCGGAACCGCGGAACGTCGACGCCGACGCCCAGGCCGTCGAGACCAGTTGTGAGACAGACAGCCCGGATGCGAGGATCTTGCCCTTGAGGGCTGCGATATCGCTTGCATCGATCAGCTTGTGATCGACGGCTGGAACAGGATCCTGCCAGACCAGCACTTCCTTCGGCACGAGTTTGCCGAGATAGCGCGAGCGAGGACCCATGTCGCGGTGGGTGAGCTTGAACCACGCCCGGGCGAAGGCGTCCGCGAACTCGGCCGGGTTCTTGTGGTAGTGGCGCGAAATCTTTTCGTACGCCGGGTCCATCCGCAGCGCGAGATCCGCTGTCGACATCATCGGCGCATGACGCTTCGATGGATCGTGCGCATCCACCACCGTGCCAGCACCAGCGCCACCCTTCGGCGTCCATTGTTGCGCCCCAGCCGGACTCTTCGTCAGCTCCCATTCGAAGCCGAACAGCGTGTCGAAGTAGCCGTTGTCCCATTTGGTCGGGTTCGGCTTCCAAGCGCCCTCCAGCCCGCTAGTGATCGTATGCGGCGCCTTTGCCGCTGCCAAAGCTGTTCTTCCAGCCAAGGCCCTGTTCTTCGATGGTGCGCGCCCTCAGGCTCGGGGCCAACGTATTTGCCCGGATCGGCCGCACCGTGTGCTTTGCCGAACGTGTGCCCACCAGCAACGAGCGCGACGGTCTCCTCGTCGTTCATCGCCATGCGTGCAAACGTTTCGCGGATATCCCGCGCCGATGCGACCGGGTCCGCCTTGCCGTTCGGGCCTTCCGGGTTAACGTAGATCAATCCCATCTGCACCGCGCCCAGCGGATTTTCGAGCTGCCGGTCGCCGGTGTAGCGCTTGTCGCCGAGCCAGCTGTCTTCAGAACCCCAGTAGATGTCTTCCTCGGGCTCCCACACATCCGCGCGGCCAAAGCCGAAGCCGAACGTCTTGAACCCCATTGTCTCCATGCCGACGTCGGCGGCAATAATCATCAGGTCGGCCCACGAGATTGTGTTGCCGTATTTCTGCTTGATCGGCCAAAGCAGCCGGCGCGCCTTGTCCAGGTTGCCGTTGTCGGGCCAGCTATTGAGCGGTGCGAAGCGCTGCGTGCCGGCCCCGGCCCCGCCGCGGCCGTCGGCAATGCGGTAGGTACCGGCGCTGTGCCACGCCATGCGGACAAAAAACGGCCCGTAGTTGCCATAGTCGGCCGGCCACCAGTCCTGCGACGTCGTCACCAGCGCCACGAGATCCTTTTGGAGGGCAACGATGTCGAGCTTTTTGACTTCGTCAGCGTAGCTGAAGGCCGCACCCAATGGATTGGACTGCGGTGAATGCTGGTGCAGCAGCTTGAGGTTCAGCTGATTGGGCCACCAGTCACTGTTCGACCGGGTTCCTGCCGCCACGTGTCCACCCGAAAACGGGCACTTGCTACCGTCAGCCATGTTGCCTCCTGCCTGGGTCGGTTAATACCGCCCAACTCTATGAGCGGCCAACTTAACTCATCGCAACGCGTCCGGTAAAGTTGTCTGCGTCAAAGTCAGCCCTAAGCAATTTGACGCCAGCGTCACACTGCCGCTGCAGCATAAGCCGCAGCAGGAACCCAAGGCAGGAACCCAAGCGTGACGCCTTGACGCGGCGCAATTCAAACGCCTCTCAGCAGCACCCGGGCTGTCGAGCCCATACCGGTTTTGCAGCAGGCATCTCGACGCGCCACGGCATCGGCCTTACATGGGCAGCAACTCCGCGACATCCCTCCTCGCAGCCGTGACGATGAAAGTACCTGTGATGACGTCCGATGCCCCACACGAAACATCAGCCGCCCCGGCCCGCGGCAGTGCTGCTGCCAATCAGGTCGCGCGCCGCCGCACCTTTGCAATCATCTCGCATCCCGACGCCGGTAAAACGACTCTGACGGAAAAACTGCTGCTGTTCGGCGGTGCGATCCAGGCCGCGGGCCAGGTCAAAGCCAAGGCCGCCGGCCGCAACACCCGTTCCGACTGGATGGCCATCGAACGCGCGCGCGGCATCTCGGTCGCCACCTCGGTCATGACGTTTGAATACGGCGGCGCCATCTTCAACCTGCTCGACACACCGGGCCACGAAGACTTCTCCGACCACACCTATCGCACGCTGACCGCCGTCGACGCCGCCATCATGGTCATCGACGCCGCCCGCGGTATCGAGGCCCGCACACGCAAACTCTTTGAAATCTGCCGCCTGCGCGACATTCCCATCATCACCTTCGTCAACAAACTCGACCGCGAAGGCCGCGAGCCGTTTGAACTCCTCGATGAGATCGAAACCACCTTGCAACTTGAAACAGCGCCCATGGTCTGGCCCATCGGCCGCGGCAAGCAATTCAAAGGCACCTACGATCTCGCCTCTCACACGTTCCGCCAGATCGATCACGATGCGGAGGGCCTGCAACTCTCCGGCCCCGATGACCCCGCCATCGACGCCGCCCTTGAAGCCGACGACGCCAAGGCTTGGCGCGATGAGGTCGCGCTTGCCGCCGGCGCGTGCAACCCCTTCGACGTCGCCCGCTTTCTGCAAGGCACCCAGACACCCGTCTATTTCGGCAGCGCCTTGCGCAACTTTGGCGTTCGCGATCTGCTCGACGCGCTGATCCGGTACGCCCCGCCGCCGAGCAAGATCGAGGCCGCCACCCGCACCGTGCAAGCCAGCGAACCCGCCATGACCGGGTTGATCTTCAAAATCCAGGCCAACATGGACCCCAACCACCGCGACCGCATCGCCTTCATGCGCGTCTGTTCCGGCAAGCTGACCCGCGGCATGAAAATGAAAGTCGTGCGCTCCGGCCGCATCGTGGTTCTGCAAGCGCCGCAGTTCTTTTTCGCCCAGGATCGTTCGCTGGCCGAAGAGGCTTACGCTGGCGATATCGTCGGCATTCCCAACAAGGGCGTACTTCGCATCGGCGACACGGTCAGCGAGGGCGAAGACCTCACCTTCGTCGGCATCCCCAGCTTCGCGCCGGAAATCCTCCGCTACGTGCGCATGGAAGATGCGATCCGCTCGCGCAAGCTGTGGGAGGCGCTGCGGGAGATGAGCGAAGAAGGCGTCGTGCAGATTTTCACCCCACTTGATGGCGCCACCCAGCTGGTCGGCGTCGTCGGCGGGCTGCAGCTCGATGTGCTCGGCGACCGGTTGAAAAACGAATACAACCTGCCCATCGGCTTCGAAACCGCCTCTGCCGAATTTGTCCGCTGGATCCGCTCCGACGATCCCGAAAAGCTGGCGCAGTTCATGATCAAGAAGCGCTCATCGATCGCCACCGACCTCGACGGCGATCACGTCTTCCTCGCCAATTCCAGCTTCGACCTCAAATACACCGCCGACCAGAACCCCGGCATCAAGTTCCTCGAAGTCAAAACCACGGAAGCCGGGTAGGTGCCGCCTACTCCGCCGCCTGCTTGGGCTCATATCCCAACGCCGCGTTGAGCTTGGCGATCAAATCCGCCGCCGCCAGTGGGATGTTCGTGCCTGGTCCGAACACCGCCTTGGCGCCCGCCGCAAACAGCTCGTCGTAGTCGCCCGGTGGAATGACACCACCGACCACGATCATGATGTCGCCGCGGCCCTCCTTCTCCAGCGCCGCCTTCAATTCCGGCACCAGCGTCAAATGCCCTGCCGCCAACGACGACGCGCCGATCACATGCACGTCGTTCTCCACCGCCTGCCGCGCCACTTCGCCGGGCGTCGAGAACAGCGGCCCGATATCGACGTCAAAACCCAAATCCGCAAACGCCGTCGCAATCACCTTTTGCCCGCGGTCGTGGCCATCCTGTCCCATCTTCGCCACCAGAATGCGCGGCCGCCGGCCATCGGCCTCGGCGAACTGCTCCACAGCCCGCCGCACGCGATCGACATCCTGGTTCACTTGGCCTCCTTTGCCGCTCATCGCCTCGGCGCGGTACACACCACTCACCGAACGGATCTCCGCGCGGTGCCGGCCGAACACGGCTTCCATCGCATCGCTCATCTCGCCAACCGTCGCCTTCGCCCGCGCCGCCTTCACTGCCAGATCGAGCAGATTGCCACCGCCCCGCGCGCCATCCGTCAACGCCGTCAGCGCCGCCGTCACCGCCGCCGCATCCCGCTCGCCCTTGAGCCGCTCCAGCTTGGCGATTTGGCTTGCACGCACGCGCTTGTTGTCGACCTTGAGAATGTCGATCTTGGCCTGATCAGTCACCTGGAACTTGTTGACGCCGACAATCGTTTGCCGCCCGCTGTCGATGCGCGCTTGCGTGCGGGCTGCTGCTTCCTCAATCCGCAGCTTCGGAATCCCAGCCGCAATCGCCTTGGTCATCCCGCCGAGTTTCTCCACTTCGGCGATATGTGCCGATGCACGCATCGCCAGATCATAGGTCAGCCGCTCGACATAATGGCTGCCACCCCACAGGTCGGCCGTTCGCGTCGTGCCGGTTTCTTGCTGGATGAACAGCTGCGTATTGCGCGCAATGCGTGCCGAAAAATCCGTCGGCAGCGCGATCGCCTCATCAAGCGCGTTGGTGTGCAGCGATTGCGTGTGCCCCTGCGTCGCCGCCAGCGCTTCAATCGCCGTCCGCGTGACGTTGTTGAACACATCTTGCGCCGTGAGCGACCAGCCCGAAGTCTGCGAGTGCGTGCGCAATGACAGCGACCGCTCGTCCTTCGGCGCAAACTCGCGTTTGATCAGACCCGCCCACAGCAGGCGGGCGGCGCGCATCTTGGCAACCTCCATGAAGAAGTTCATGCCGATCGCCCAGAAGAAACTCAGCCGCGGCGCAAACACATCGATCGGCAGTCCGGCCGCCACACCCGCACGCGCATATTCCACGCCATCGGCCAGCGTGTAGGCCAGTTCCAGGTCCGCTGTCGCCCCGGCTTCCTGCATATGATAGCCGGAAATCGAAATCGAATTGAACTTCGGCATGTTTGCGGACGTGTAGGAGAATATGTCGGAGATAATCCGCATCGAAGGCGCTGGCGGATAGATATAGGTATTCCGCACCATGAACTCTTTCAGAATGTCGTTCTGAATGGTGCCCGACAGCTTCGCAGCCGCCACGCCCTGCTCCTCGCCCGCTGCAATGAACAGCGCCAGGATCGGCAGCACGGCGCCGTTCATGGTCATCGACACGCTCATCTCGGCGAGGTCGATCTGGTCGAACAGCGTACGCATGTCGTAGATGCTGTCGATCGCCACACCGGCCATGCCGACATCACCGCTCACGCGCGGGTGATCGCTGTCATAACCGCGGTGCGTCGCCAGATCGAACGCGACTGACAGGCCCTTCTGCCCCGCAGCGATGTTGCGGCGATAGAATGCGTTGCTGTCCTCGGCGGTAGAAAATCCGGCGTACTGGCGCACAGTCCAAGGCTGCAGCGCATACATCGCCGGATAAGGCCCGCGCAGAAACGGCGGGATGCCTGGCAAACCACCAACAAAATCCAGCCCTGCGCTATCGGCCGCCGTGTAGTGCGGCTTGATGCGGATGCCCTCCGGCGTGTCGAAGCCAGCGGTCGCGGGAGCCGCCACAGGGCCGGCAGTCTTGCCGTCGAGCGCGATCTTGGTGAAGTCGGGGATCAGGGACATAGTGTTCACCGTCTCAAGCGGGCCGCTCAGCAGCCGCCAATTCTAGCACTTTACGCCCATGCCGCCGATCAACAGCGTTAGCCCACCGGGACTGATCGCGATAGTATTGGGAGACGGAGAGCAGTCACAGATTCATGTCGTCGTCGACGTCCCGATACTGCGCCCCGCACCCCGTCCCGGCAATGGCGGATGCGTTATGCCGCCTGCGATTGGTTCTTCGCAATCCAGCCGTTGACCCTCGCCACGGTCTCATCGAGAACCGCGTTGCGTTGCCCCTTCTGCAGGGCAATCCGCTGCACCAGCCGGTCGACGCGCTCGATCCGCGTCGCACCCGACGCCAGCGCGCGTGCCACTGACGACGGACTGCCCAGCGATTTCGCCGCCGCCGCATACTTGTCAAACGGCACCATGTCAGCGGCATCGGCCCCCATCGCCACGCAGAGATCGGTCACCCAGGTGTATACCGAGCGCGTATCATCGATGTTGCTGTGCACCGCCTCCATAATCGGCCGCATGCCCCCGTCACCGATGCACCGGTAATTGCCCGCCACCAGCATCGCCCACTTCGCCAGCGGCACATAGACCGAGTCATAAACCTTCAATTTGACCGGGACTTCCAGCGGCGCGCCGTTGCCATCGTCAAACCGGGCCGCTTCGATATCGGCATCGAGCCGGCGCAGCAGGTCAGTATGCTCATCGGAATGGAAGCGTGCCGTCTTGAAGTTTGTCGGCAGCCGCACTTGCAGCACGTTGGCTGGCTCATCCGCAGGGCGGAAGGCTTGCGGGTCCGGACTGCACAAAGTCATCAATTCAGGATTGAACGGCGCCCAAGCTGTCGGGTCAGCGTAGCAGTCGGCCAGCCCGTGCACGAACACGCCGCGTAACCGCGCCAGGTAAGGCTTCGGCGGCATATTCATCAGCGACATGCAGGGCACGCCCGCCATACCGATGCGCTGAAGCAACGCGCGCACATCGCCTTCGCTGTATTGCGGTTCTTGCATGGCAAGCGCGACGAGATCGTACCGCGCGACATCGACGTCGGCAGGTGGCGACGCCGTGACGCGCCCAGCCAACGCCGTGCTTGCAATGTCGACCAACCCCTCGCGGCCCTTGATCGGCATACGCACGCGCGTGCCGGCTGAATTGATAAGGTCCGCCGTCTGCCGCCGGCACACCAGATGGGCGTTATGACCCGCCATCAGCAGCTTGGTTGACAGCAACGAACCATAGGACGCGCCGAGGATCAGCACATTGAGCGGTGCAGGCATGATAGTCTCCCAGCCGGAACGGCTGCAACTCAGTACGGATGAAATATTTAAGCAGTTTTAAGATGGGGTGTCACGGCCCCCAAAGTTATCGCTGCGCCAGCCACGCAGCCAGCGTCCGCCGCTCTTCGCCTGTCATCTGCGTGATGTTGTTGGGCGGCATGGCGTTGGTGCGCACGGAATGCAGGTAGATGTGCTCGCGCTGGCGCACGATCTCGGCGGCCGTGTCGAGCCGCACCCCTTTGGGCGGGCTCGCCATGCCATTCCACACCGGCTCCGCCGCATGACACATCGAGCAGCGGCTGGTGATGATTCCATCGACGTCCTTAGGGATCGAAACGGTCACCACCGGTTTCGGCTGCTTTGATCGCTTTCAGGCCCAATGCCTGCCGCCCCACCGGGTTGTTCAACATGCTGAGCCAGATCACCACGGCCATGCACGCAGCAGCCACGCCCCACGCCCACCATAGATTGCCGCGGCCGGCGTGGCGTTCGTTGTAGAAGTGGCGCACCAGCGCGCCAGCCACCAGCACAAAGCCCACCATCACCCACGCATAAGGCGACGTGAACGTCAGCGGATAATGCCCGGACAGCATCAAGAACAGCACGGGCAACGTCAGATAGTTGTTGTGGCGCGAGCGCGTCTTGGCCTGCTTGCCGTGATCGGGATCGGGCTTCTCGCCCGCCATCAGCGCGGCAATCACCTTGCGTTGATTGGGGATAATGTTCATCGCCACGTTGCCGCTCATGATCGTTCCCATCAGCGCGCCGGTGTGGATTAGCGCGCCACGGCCCGAGAACAGCTGTTGGAACATCCACGCAGCAGCGACGATGAACGTGAAGCCGACAGCAGCCAGCGCCAGTTCGTTCTGCGCCAGCGGTGACTTCACCAGCCGATCATAGATCACCCAACCGACCGCCAACGAACTGATGCCGATGGCGGCCGCCGCCGGTGCCGAGAGCACGCGCACTGCCGGATCGATGAGATAGAGATCCGCACCCAGATAATAGACCCACACCAGCAGAAAGAAGCCGGAGATCCACGTCGCGTAACTCTCCCACTTATGCCAGATCAGTTCGGCTGGAAGCTTGTCGGGCGCGATCAGATATTTGCGCACCTGGTAAAAGCCGCCGCCATGCACCTCCCACGTCTCGCCACCCTTGCCCGTCGGGATCTCCGGGATCGACTTGATCGTCGCGTCGATGTGCATGAAGTAAAACGACGAGCCGATCCACGCGATACCCGTGATGATATGCACCCAGCGGAGCAGCAGCCCGCCCCATTCCATCAGTATCGCGTCCATACGGGTCCCCGGATTAGCCTGTCGTCGTCGTTTCGGATGCCCGGACGCCGCCGTCAAGCGGCATGCATCCAATTGACAACTCAGGTCTCGCGCGTGGATACGCGTCACCAGGATTGCAGGGAGACGACCGATGGCTCGCTTATCAACCCATGTTCTGGATACCGCCCACGGCTGCCCCGCCAAAGGCGTCAAGCTCGAGCTGCACCGGCTCGCGGCCGATGGCACCTGGCAGGGCGTCAAGACAACCGAGACCAACGCCGATGGCCGCACCTCCGAGCCGCTGCTGCAAGGCGACGCCTACAAACCTGGCACCTACATGCTGACCTTCCATGCCGGCGACTATTTCCGCGCCCGCGGCACCAAGCTTGCCGAACCGGCCTTCCTCGATATCGTACCGCTGCGCTTTTCCATCGCCGAGCCGGACGGGCACTACCACGTGCCGCTGCTCGTATCGCCATGGAGCTATTCAACCTACCGGGGAAGCTGAACGCTCATGACAGATCCGATCTCCGGCCAGCCCTATCCGCGCGACCTCAAAGGTTACGGCGCGACGCCGCCCCACGCGCAGTGGCCCGGCGGCGCGCGCATCGCCGTCCAGTTCGTCGTCAACTACGAAGAAGGCGGCGAGAACTGCATCCTCCACGGCGATGCAGCCTCGGAAGCGTTTCTGTCAGAGATCGTGGGTGCTGCGGCGTGGCCCGGCCAGCGGCACATGAACATGGAGAGCATCTACGAGTACGGCTCGCGGGCCGGCTTCTGGCGGCTGCATCGCATGTTCACCGAGCGCCAGATGCCGGTCACCGTGTTCGGCGTGGCCCACGCGATGGCGCGGTCGCCGGACGTTGTTGCTGCCATGAATGCGGCAAAGTGGGAGATCGCCACTCACGGCCTCAAGTGGATCGAATACAAAGATTTCAAGAAGGCCGACGAAGCCGCACAGATCCACGCAGCCGTCCGCATGCACACCGAGATCGCCGGCACGCGGCCCCTCGGCTTCTATCAAGGCCGCTGTTCCGCTGACACGCTCAACATCGTGATGGAAGAGCAAGGCTTTCTCTATTCTGCCGACAGCTACGCCGACGATCTGCCCTATTGGGTCGACGGCCCGCATGGCCCCCAATTGATGGTGCCCTACACGCTCGACGCCAACGACATGCGCTTTGCCACCCCTCAAGGCTTCAACGCCGGCGATCAGTTCTTTGCCTATCTGAAAGACAGCTTCGACGTGCTCTACGCCGAAGGCGCGACACACCCGAAGATGCTGTCCATTGGCCTGCATTGCCGGCTGGTGGGACGGCCTGGACGCGCCGCAGCGCTGATGCGCTTTCTCGACTACGTGCAAGGCCACCAACACGCCTGGGTCGCAACCCGTCTCGACATCGCCCGGCACTGGATCAGGACGCACCCGCCAACCGGCGGTTATGTACCGAGCAAGCTGCCGCGCGCGCTGTTCGTCGAACGCTTTGGCGACATCTTCGAGCACACGCCACACATTGCCGAGCGGGCGCATCGCGCCGGACTGGCAACTGTGGACGATACCGCCGAGGGACTGCACAGCGCACTCGTCAAAGTCATGCACGCCATGCGCCGCGATGAGAAAATAGCGCTTATCAAAGCGCATCCCGATCTCGCCGGCCGGCTCGCACGCGCCAAACAGATGACCGGCGACTCCATCCGCGAGCAAGGCTCAGCTGGCCTGGACCGGTTGACGGCCGACGAGTTGGTACACTTCACGAAGCTGAACACCGCCTACCTTGCGCGCTTCGGTTTCCCCTTCATCTTCGCCGTCAAAGGCCGCAGCAAAGCAGAAATCATTGCGGCGTTTGAAACGCGCCTGCAACACGATGCCACCGCCGAGTTCGACGAAGCCCTCCGTCAAATCGAACGCATTGCCCTGTTGCGCCTCCAGGATCGTCTCGTCACCTAGGGTGGGTCACGCCGCAGCTGCGTCCAGAACGGCGGTATCGTCATCCGTTCCGGAGGCATCCGGTGCCGTGTGGGCCGCCGAATGGAAGCGTGCGGCCGGGTGGCCAGGCTCCCGGGCTAGCCATTTGGCGATGCGCCGCTCGGAGAACACGCCCGCCTTCAGCGCCAGCAGTTCCAGTGCGTGGTCCCTCCGGCACGCGTTGCGCAGCACGTCGTGAATACCGTTGGGAAATACGAACGCACGAATGCCGTCAGCAATTAAAGCGCCGATCAGATAAGACCGGTGCGTCAACGCCAGATTGGCGTCCGGATAATCCTTGTGATTGGCCTGATAGACCAAATAGGCTGACGTGCCGGCTTGAAAGCCTGTCGCGATGCTGACCAAGCGGCCCTCCCGGCTGCGGACAATGCTATGAAACGGCCGGCGGCGCAGACGCAGGAATGCGTCGAGTTCGGCCAGCCGTCCCGCTGACTTGGGTTTCGGCAACGTCATCCGGCCAAGCTCGGAACGTTCAGCGGCAGCAGCCTCGGCGCTGCGCGGCGCTTGCGGCAGATAGGTGAACGACAGCCCATCGGCCTCGGCGTTGCGCTGATATAAGCGGATGTTGCGGCGCGTATGCTTGCCAAGCCCCTGCACGAAGGCTTCGTAGTCATCACCCAGCGGCAACACATATCGATAGGACGTGCGGCGCACATAGCAGCCATAGTCTTCAAACGCGAGCTGTGGCGTTGCCGCCGGCGGCGTCTCGAGATCAATGAAAATGTGCGCCACATCGGGCGCGCCGTCGCGGCCGATGATCGCCATCAGGCGCTCAAGTTCGGCAGCTGATGGCACCCCCGGCAGCACCGTTCCGGCCGTCACGATCCGCGTACGCCGTCCGTGGCGGCGCTGCGTCCAGACCGGTGTGAACGTCCCGGCATCACTGCCCAGTGGTGCAATCGGACCGACCGGCGTGCGCGGGTGGCCCTGGATCGCCGCGCCAGCCAGCAGCGTGCCGAACCGCTCGTAGCGCGACAACAGGGTCTCGAAATCGAGCGCGGTGGTACGCTCGCGCACCTCGGCGGCGGTCATGACTGTGCTCCGGGCGCCCGCCGCGCAGCGATGGCGTCATGCAGATTGTTGTGTTTGAGCGATCCGATAGGGTCAATTTCGACAATTTCAAAAGTCAGCCCCAGCGGTTGTGCCGCGAAGACCTCGGCGGTCTCAGCCTTGAGGCGGGCAAAGATGTGCTCGGCCACGCGCTGGCGCACCTCCGGCGGACGTCCAGCGCCGATCCGGGCCTGGACCGCGATGAAGCGATTGTCCGGATGGCCGTCCCCGATGACAAAGACGGCGCGGGGCACCAATCGAGTACGGCAGCCGCCAACGGGAAACACACCGGTTTCGAGCGCCGCAGCGTGCAGCGCCGCCGCGAGAGACGGCATGGACAGATCGGCGTCAAGATTTGTGGAATATTCAACAATCAGATGTGGCATCAGATCGGCGCCCAGCCTCCGGATCGCGATCGGACCCCGGCAACAACACCATAAGCAAGCGGTATTTTCAATGCCGGCGCCGTTCGCGACTGCGCAGTGCTATATTTCGGCCTTGAGGCAGCGGCGCATTTGCGCTGTAGTCCCGGCAGCCAACAAACAAGCCTGCAAAAACGTCTGGAGGACATCCCATGGAACCGATCTGGCTCAAGCAATACCCCGCCGGTGTGCCGGCGACTATGCCACCAATGACCTACGGGTCGCTGACCGAGCTGCTGGAGGAGTCCTTCAAGAAGTACGCGAAACGTGACGCCTATGCCTGTATGGACAAGCGCATGACGTTTGCGGAACTCGATGCGTACTCCGCCGCCGTTGGCGCCTGGCTGCAGGCCAAGGGTCTGAAGGCTGGCGATCGCGTGGCCATCATGATGCCGAACGTGCTACAATACCCGGTCTGTGTGGCCGCAATCCTGCGCGCCGGCATGGTGGTGGTGAACGTCAACCCGCTCTACACACCGCGTGAACTTGAGCACCAATTAAAAAACTCCGGCGCAACGGCAATCTTTATCCTTGAGAACTTCGCCACCACGCTTGAAAAAGTGATCGCCAAAACAGCCATTAAACTCGTGGTCGTCGGCAGCATGGGCGACATGCTGGGTTTCCCTAAAGGACCCATCGTCAACATCATGGTTCGTAAAGTGAAGAAGATGGTGCCCGCCTTCACTCTGCCCGGTGCCATCCCGTTCAACACCGCCCTCAGCAGCGGCAAGGGCATGAAGCTCGCACCGGTCAAGCTCACCTTGGAAGACGTGGCGTTCCTGCAATACACCGGCGGCACAACCGGCGTCTCGAAAGGCGCCACCCTGCTGCACCGGAACATTCTCGCCAACGTTCTGCAGAACGAAGCCTGGATGCAGCCGTGCTTGGCCCGCGGCGCGCCAGTGGAGCAATTGACGATCCTCACGGCGCTCCCGCTTTATCACATTTTCGCGCTGACGGTGTGCGGCCTGCTCGGCATGCGCGTCGGCGGGCTGTGTGTGTTGGTGCCCAATCCGCGCGACATGCCAGGACTGGTCAAAGAGCTCGGTAAATACAAGTTCAACGTGATCCCGGCGGTCAACACGCTCTACAACGGCCTGCTCAATACACCTGGCTTCGACAAGCTGGATTTCAGTGGCTTGAAGGCCTGCAACGGTGGCGGCATGGCGGTGCAGCGCGCGGTGGCCGAGAAGTGGCTCAAGGTGACAGGGTGCCCGATTGTCGAAGGTTACGGCCTGTCCGAAACGTCACCCTCGCTGACCTGCAATCCGACCGACAACTCAAACTTCACCGGCACCATCGGTTATCCGCTCCCCTCGACGGAAGTGGTGTTGCTGGATGATGACGGCAAGATCGCCGCGCCGGGACAGCCTGGCGAGATCGCCGCTCGTGGGCCACAGATCATGGCCGGTTATTGGCAGCGCCCCGACGAGACCGCGAAAGTCATGACGCCGGACGGCTTCTTCAAGACCGGCGATGTCGGCATCATGGACGAGAAGGGGCAGTTCAAGATTGTCGACCGCAAGAAGGACATGGTGCTGGTCTCGGGCTTCAACGTCTATCCCAACGAGATCGAGGATGTGGCGGTCAGCCATCCGGGCGTGTTGGAAGCAGCCGTCGTCGGTGTGCCAGACCAGAACTCCGGCGAAGCCGTGATGCTGTTCATCGTCAAGAAAGACCCGGCCCTCGACGAGAAAACGCTGCAGGCTTTTTGTGCAACACAGCTGACCGGTTACAAGAAGCCCAAGTACATCGAGTTCCGCGCTGATCTGCCAAAGACCAACGTCGGCAAAATCCTGCGGCGCGAACTGCGCGATGATGCGGCCAAGGCAGCCTTGGCGCGAGCCAAGTGACGGCGGCGAGGCCGCGATAGGACGCTCCGCGTTTAAACCCACCCGGCAAGCCAGCCGGGTGGGTCGTGAACCGTGGCCAGGCCTCGACAGCGCCGCCCGGTTCGGGGCACATAGCGCATGGCCGAACAGACCCCCTATCGCCGTCTCGATGCGGCGCATCTCGTGTCTTCGCTGACGCAACTCGACGCGCGCATCCGCGATCGCTTTCCAAATGCTGGCTTGGCGCGCGTCTGCCAAGACCTCACGGCGATTGCACGCGAGAACTCGTCACGCGCCGCCGCTATCGGCAAGCGCGACTGGTGGCTGTGGGCGGGCATTGTCACCTTGCTGGCCTTGTGTGCCGCAGGTCTTGTGCAGCTGCTCCGCCTCGTCGACTTCACCAAAACCAGCCCCGACAGTGTTTACACCCTGGTGCAGGGCATCGACGCATTGATCCACCTCGTGTTCGTGACCGGTGGCTTGGTCTTCTTCTTTGTCACCGCCGAGGATCGGCTGAAACGGCGGCGCGCGTTGCGGGCCCTCAATGAATTGCGGTCCATCATCCATGTCATCGACATGCATCAGCTCACCAAGGAGCCGGCTTCGATCTTGTCCGGCGGCTTGCCCACCGAGCATTCACCCAAACGCACCCTGACGCCGTTTGAGCTGGGCCGCTACCTCGACTACTGTTCCGAGATGCTGTCACTCGTCGCCAAGATTGCCGTCCTCTACGCGCAGAGCCAGCCAGATCCCGTCATTGTTGATGCGGTCAGCGACATCGAACGGCTGACAACCAACCTCTCGCAAAAGATCTGGCAAAAAATCATGCTGGTGCACGCCAGCCCCGGGAGTTACCAAGCAGCGACGTCCCTCCGCGACAACGGGGACGCGACGTGACCGCCCCTCAAGAGACTTTCATGCAGCCCAACATCACTGATCCCGTCGCGCTGACCGCCGCGCTGATACGCTGCCGCAGCATCACGCCTGAAGAGGGCGGCGCGCTGACCCTGCTTGCCGATGTGCTCGGGGCCGCGGGCTTTGCCTGCCACCGCATGACGATGACCGAGCCCGGCACGCCCGATGTGGACAATCTCTATGCGCGCCTCGGTACCGGCAGCCCCAACCTCTGCTTTGCAGGTCACACTGACGTCGTTCCACCCGGCGACGAGAACCGCTGGACGCACCCCCCATTTGCGGCCGTGATTGACAAAGGTGAACTCTACGGCCGCGGTGCCGTCGACATGAAGAGCGGCATTGCCTGCTTCGTCGCAGCTACCGGCCGGCTCATCGCCGCCAAAAAGGTGCCACACGGCTCGATCTCTTTTTTGATCACCGGCGATGAGGAAGGCCCGTCGATTAATGGCACCATGAAAGTGCTCGACTGGCTTTCGGCGCGCCATGAAAAGCTGGACGCGGCCGTGGTCGGCGAGCCGTCGAACCCCAAGGTTCTTGGCGAAGAGATCAAGATCGGCCGTCGCGGCTCGCTCAATGCCGAGATCGTCGTCCACGGCAAGCAGGGCCACGCCGCCTATCCAGCCATCGCCGACAATCCCGTACCAAAGCTGATCCGCATTCTCGATCGCCTGTCATCTACACCCCTCGACCAGGGCACGCCCGACTTCCAGCCCTCGAACCTCGAAGTCACCGTCATTGAAGTCAACAATACCGCGACCAACGTCATTCCCGCCCAGGCGAGCGCCAAGTTCAACATTCGCTACAACACTGAATGGACCCGGCCGCGCCTGGAAGCCTGGGTGCGCGCGCAAGTCGCCGCCGCCGGCCAACCGCTCCAGGCGCAGTTCGAGATCACGTTCTCCGGCACCGGCGATGTGTTCCTCACCAAGCCCGGTCCACTCGTCGAGACGATGGTGCGCGCCGTCTCCCAGGTGACCGGCAGGGTGCCGCGGCTCACCACCAACGGTGGCACGTCGGACGCCCGCTTCATTCAGGCTCATTGCCCGGTGGTCGAGTTCGGCTTGATCAATGCCCTCTCCCACCAGATCGACGAGCGCGCGCCTGTTGCCGATCTCGAAGCGCTAACGCAGATTTATCAGCACTTTATCGAGGGATACTTTGTAAGTGTCGGGAGCTAGGCCTGAGCGACTGGTTCCCTCGTCCCCGTTTTTTGTGTTAGTCTTTGAGCATGAACACGCACGCACGCCCTGCCGCCCTGCTACCGGCCGCTAACGCACCGGATGCCCCTGCGCGCCGCCGCTGGACCCTCGCGGAGCTTGAGCACATGGTCGCCGCCGGTGTCATACCGGAGAGCGAACGTATCGAGCTGATCGACGGGGAGGTCGTGGCGATGTCACCAAAGGGACGGCGGCATGAGATTGTGCGCAGCGAATTGGCGCTCGCGTGGCTTCGCGCTTTGCCCGCGCACGTCAAACTCACGATGGAGGTCCCGCTTCAACTTGCTGCAGAAACCAACCCAGAACCGGACATTATCTTATATCCGGCTGCGTTCGTGGCTCCTGACGTCGACGGCGCCACGGTGTTGCTGGTTGTGGAGATCGCCGACAGCAGCATCAGTTATGACTTGCAGGTGAAGGCCCCGGTCTACGCGGCGTTTGGTGTGCGGGAGTATTGGGTGATCGACGCGCGGTCGTTGGTGACCACCATTCATCGTGAGCCACGTGACGGGACCTATTCGATCATCCGCGAAGTTCCAGGCATTGACACAATCGCGCCTGCGGCCGTGCCATCGCTCGTCATCCGGCTTGCCGACCTTCTGGGCGATCACGCCTAGCGATCACCGCCATCATTACCCACCCGCCTCCCCAATCAGATCGGCGACACTCATCCGCAGCAGATCCTCGCGCGCTGAGCCGCCGTAGACCATCTCCTTGCCGATATCGAGTAGCACCGGCACTGCCAGCGGCGACACGCGATCGAGTGGCTGATGGCGGATATGCCCTCGGATGCGGGCCAGGAACGCGCCGAGCCGGCCGACATCGAGCAGCCCCGTCGCCGCATCCGCCCAGGCGGCTTCAAGCAGAATGTGGCCAGGCTCGTGCTTGCGCAGCACATCGTAGATCAGGTCCGACGACACCGTGACTTGCCGGCCGTTCTTTTCCAGCCCCGGATGGCGGCGCTCGATCAGCCCCGAGATCACCGCGCACATGCGGAAAGTGCGCTTCATCAAGCTGCTTTCGGCAAGCCAAGCATCGAGATCGTCGCCGAGCATGTCTTCGTCGAACAGG
The DNA here is from genome assembly GCA_963847145.1 of uncultured Alphaproteobacteria bacterium. Classification (GTDB taxonomy): domain Bacteria; phylum Pseudomonadota; class Alphaproteobacteria; order Rhizobiales; family Hyphomicrobiaceae; genus JABFRJ01. The sequence continues at coordinate 529,161 of CAWJYN010000003.1, read as the reverse complement.
CGTCCGAGATCGAGACGGCCGTCGGCGATCATCCGGCTCATGTCGCCAAGCCCCCAGATGGCCAGCGCATAGTCACTGGCCACGAAGCCCAGCGGCGCCGCGCCCACGCGATCGAGCCGGCGGGTCAGCAGCATGCCCAGCGTCTGGTGCGCCAGGCGGCCTTCGAAGGGATAGGCGACGAGAAACTGCCGGTCGCCACGTGGGAATGTTTCAACCAGGACTTCGCCCGGCTGCGGAATGACCGAGCGCTCGTCCTGCAGGCCCAGCCACTCGGCGACATCCGTCGGCAAACCCGACCATGCGCTTCGGTCCGCCAGCATGGTACGCACGCGCGCTGCCAGGTGCGTTGAAAGAGGAAATCTGCCACCGGCATAGCTCGGGATCTTCGGGTCTGACGACGGCGCGCGCGTAACGAACGCCTCGGTCTCGCGCATGCCTTCGAAGCGCAGGATCTCGCCGGCAAAAATGAACGTATCGCCGGGCGAGAGCTGCTCGAGAAACCATTCCTCAAGCTCGCCCAAGACGCGCCCGCCCGAAAGCGCCCGTGCCCCGCCCGCTTTGCTGGCGCGCGCGCGGCCGCCGAGGCGCACCTTGATCATCGGTGCTTCGACAATGGTGCCGACATTCAGCCGGTATTGCTGGGCGAGCCGCGGATGCGAAAGGCGCAGCTGGCCATCACCGGTCGGCCGCAGGCGCGCAAACCGCTCGTAGGCTTTGAGCGCGTAGCCCCCGGTCGCCACGAACTCCAACACGCGATCAAAGGTTTCACGCGTGAGGCCGGCATAAGGCACCGCCGCACAGACCTCGCCGTAAAGCGCATCGGGATGGAACGGCCCGGCGCACGCAGTCCCCCAGACGTGCTGCGCCAAAACATCCAGCGTGCCCGTGCGCGACTGGCTCGCATCCTGAGCGCCAGCCATCGCCGCATCGAGCGCCGCGCGGCATTCCAGCACCTCGAAGCGATTGGCCGGCACGAGCAGCGCGCGGCTCGGTTCGTCAAGGCGATGATTGGCGCGGCCGACACGCTGGATCAACCGGCTCGCGCCCTTGGGAGCACCCACGTTGATAACGAGATCGACGTCGCCCCAATCGATACCGAGATCCAGCGTCGACGTTGCCACCACGGCGCGCAAGCTGCCGGCCACCATCGCAGCCTCCACCTTGCGCCGCTGGCCGGCATCCAGCGAGCCGTGGTGCAACGCGATCGGCAATGTGTCGTCGTTGACCTGCCACAGGGCGCGAAAAATCAGTTCCGCCTGGCTCCGCGTATTGACGAACACCAGCGCAAGGCGGGCGCCCTTGATGGCCGCGTAGATCTCGCCAATGGCGTATTGCGCGCTATGTCCGGACCATGGCAGCCTCTCTTCGGTCTCCAGTATCGAGAGCGCAGGTGGCGCACCACCCGTGACGGCGACCAGATCGGCCAACTGTGTGACATCAGCGCCAGCGTCCTGTGTCGCCAGATACGCCCGCAATTCGGATGGCCGTTCGACGGTGGCCGAAAGCCCAATGCGAATGTGTCCCGGCGCAAGGTGGGATAGCCGCGCCAATCCAAGCGCCAGCAGATCACCGCGTTTTGAGGCGGCCAGCGCGTGCAATTCGTCGAGAATGACGGTTCGAAGGTTGCCGAACAGATGCGCAGCGTCGCCGTGGCTCAGCATCAGCGCCACTTGTTCAGGTGTGGTGAGCAGCATGTCGGGCGGGCGCGCGCGTTGGCGCTGGCGCACGGCCGCAGAGGTGTCGCCGGTGCGCGTCTCGATCTTGATGTTCAAGCCAAGTTCCGACACCGGCGCCAGCAGGTTGCGGTTGACGTCGGCGGCAAGTGCCTTGAGCGGGGAAATGTAAAGCGTATGCAAGCGCCGGGCCGCGCCCCGCTTGCCCGGTGCCGCGGCCTCAAGGTCGATGAGCGATGGCAGAAATCCGGCCAGCGTCTTGCCCGCACCCGTTGGCGCAATCAGCAGGGTTGACTGCCGCTGCTGGAACTTCTCGATGAGTGCCAGTTGATGCGCGCGGGGTTGCCACTGTCGTTCGGCAAACCATGACCGGAACCGAAGCGGCAAAGACGGCGCGCCGTCTGCATTAACGATCTTGGCCGGAACCGGCTGGGCTCTGGCGCGGCGCGCATTCACCAAGAGATCGGCCGGCGGTTTTGAAACCATCATCCTATGTTAGTCATTGCGCAGGCCTTGAGCAAAGCGAGTATTCAGTGTGACTTCTCTGAGCCCAGACCGTACCGCGCGGCGCCCGCACTCTCAAGCGAGTGCGCCACGTAAGCCCGCATCGGCCCGTTCGACCATGGTGCAGCTGCTCGCCGTCTCGCTCGTGCTCGGATTGATGCTGGTCTCGCTCGATATTACACCGGGCTCACTGCTGGGAGCGGTCACCGACATCGGCCCGAGCTTGCAAAGTCTCGGCGGTGGATTGTGGCGCACCGGTGAAATTCTCGGTGCGTGCCTTCTCGCTGGCGGCGCCATCGTCGTGCCAGCCTGGTTGATCCATCGCCATCGCCAAACGCAACGCAGCACCATGATCGCCACTCCCGATCTCGATCGTCCGCAATCGGTCCAGCCGCCTGCGGCAGCCAAGCGTTCTTGAGGCGATCAGCCGTCAAGCCCGCGTGCCGCCCAAGCTTTGGCATCGCGCCCGCGCAAGGCAGCAAGCGTGGTGCCTGCACCCGCGGCGGCCTTGGTGAGTGCGCTCTTGATGTCGCCGATCAGCGCTGGGCCATTGTACACTAGGCCAGTGTAGAGCTGGATCAGCGTGGCACCGGCCAAGACCTTTTGCAGCGCCGTTTCACCGGAGTGCACGCCACCAATGCCGATCAACGGCACCCTGCCACCGGTCATTTCGAAGACGCGCGCCAGCACCACAGTTGAGCGATGAAACAGCGGACGGCCCGACAGGCCACCGGCTTCCTCGGTCCGGTCTGACGCGTTGAGGCCGGCGCGGCTTAAAGTCGTGTTGGATATGGCAATACCATCGACCGCGTTCGCCTCCAGCCGCGCGACAATGGCTGGCAGGTCAGCCTCGGCAAGATCGGGCGCTATTTTGACCAGGATCGGTCGCGATGGCGCACCGCCGGCAATGCGCTGCGCACGGACGGCCATCACACGGCCCAACAGCGCATCGAGCGCGGCCGGCGCCTGCAGATCGCGCAAGCCCGGCGTGTTGGGAGACGAGATGTTGACCATGAAGTAGCTGGCCACATCGTAGAAGGTCTCGATCCCGGCCACGAAATCAGCCGTCTTGTCGTCCGTGTCCTTGTTGGCGCCGACGTTGATGCCGACAATGCCGCCACGCGACGTCCGCGCACGGAGACGATTGAGGGCAGCCTCGTGGCCCCCATTGTTGAACCCCAGGCGATTGATCATCGCGTTGTCGGACACCAGCCGGAAGACTCGCGGCTGCGGATTGCCGGCCTGCGGCTTCGGCGTAATCGTGCCGGCCTCTGCAAAGCCGCAACCAAGTCCCAGGATGGCGTCGGGGACACGCGCATCCTTGTCGAAGCCTGCCGCGATGCCAACCGGATTGGGGAACGTCAGTCCGAAGGCTTCAGTGCGCAGGCGGGTGTCGTCCGGCAAAAAGGCGCGCGGATAAACGCCGCTTTCGAGCGCCCGCAAAGTCAGCTCATGGGCCTGCTCCGGCGCAAAGCCGAAGAGAATGGGACGGGCGAGTGAGAAGGCGAGCGACAGCATCAGATGACCTCATCGGGCATGACGTGGCGCCCGCTGGCATCTAACGGCAACAGGCGCGACCACGCCACCGCCAGGAGCGGCAACACGCCATAGCAGTGCGGAAACAACGCGCCACCGCGCGAAGGCTCCCATTTGAGCGCGGCGCCCAGACGATCCGTTTCAACAGCAACGATCACAAGACCGTCACGTCCTGCAAAATGCTTGGCCGCCGTTTCGCGGACTTGCGCAGCGGTGGACAGGTGGATGAAACCGTCGCGTTTGTCGTCGGCGGAGCCATCGAAGCGGCCGCGCTCGGTTGCCTGAGCCCAGCTGTCGCCGTCAGAAATTTTGTAGATCAGCATCGCGCGCACTTGCAGTTGAATGTTAAAATGTCACCCGCGCATCAACCACATTGTGCGCGGCGCGGCAACGACTGCGATGGTTCCTGCACAAGCGTTCACGTCGCACTAGGTGATGTTCCGGAAGCTGCGGATTGCACTGCACGCCGGTCAACGGATATGACACCTACTAAGAAGAAGTGTTCTGCGTAAGATCCCCCATGAAGCGTCAGCTCAACTCCCGATCCATTGCCGTCGAAGATCTATTTGCTCCGCCGTATTTGTTCGCGTCGCCGGCGTTTCAGCGCTCGTTCGCGTGGACTGCGGACGAAGCCGAACGGTTGTTGAACGATCTGTCTGCTGCAGCGGCGGATGCACCAGATGACGTTTATTTTCTGGGCGCGATCCTGTTGGTCCGCATGCCATTGCCCGGTGATACGATCGCAAGTTCACTGTCCGACACGATCTTCTCTGGTCCCGAGCGGACGTTCGAAATCATTGATGGCCAGCAGCGCATTGTGACGCTGGCCATCCTGCTCGCCGTCCTCCGAGATCTGTTGAGCCGGCAGTCAGCGGCATCAGCTGATGGCGTCGCCACGCACGAGCGGCTGCAGCGAGCCATGACAACCAGCAGTGCGCGCACCACGCGGGTTCGCTTGCGTGGCACCGACGGCAGCTTTCTCGATCACGCCATTGGCGAAACCGGCGCTTGCATGGTGCCGCCGCTGACGCCCATCATCTCAGAACCCCAGGAACGCTTGGTTGCGATCCGGGATTTTTTCGTGGGCGAGTTGAACGATCTGGAACGGGCAGAGCTTGAGCGGTTCGCGCTCTATGTTTTGGAGAATTGCACCCTGGTCGCGGTGGTCACCAACACAATCGATCGCGCCTATCAGATGTTCACCGTGCTCAACGACGCCGGCAAGCCGTTGACGCGCAATGACATCCTGAAAGCGGAATTGATCGGCGCGATGTCTCCTGCCGACCGGTCCCGCGCTACCCAAGAGTGGGACGGCCTCGCCGATCGGCTCGGCAAGGATTTCGAGCAGCTCTTCAGCTTCGTCACAACCGAGGCTGGACGCGGCTCGCTGCAAATTCTCGATGCGGTTCGTGCGCAGGTTGCGGCCTCGCCCAGCGGCGCATCCGGCTTCGTCTTCGACGCGCTGCTGCCAGCCGGCCGCATTGTCGATGCGATCCTGTCGGCAGCGCATGTCGGTGCCCCGCAATCAGCCGCGATCAACCAGACTTTGCGGCATCTGGGTTGGCTGCCGGGCCAGGAATGGGTGCCGCCGCTGCTCGCGTTCTGGAAGCGCCACGGCGCCGATCCGGAGGCTCTGCAGGCCTTCATGGTTGCCCTCGACCGCTTCGCCTATGGCATCCGTCTGCTGGCGCTCGGCAATGACAAAAGGGCGCAGCGCATGGCGGCAGTGACCAAGGCGATCACGACCGGCGCGCCGGTGCGTGGACCATGGCCGCAGCTGCAATTCAATCGCGACGAACTGCGCAATATCAATTTCGGCCTGCGCGATCTGCACCGCCGCAGCCCGCACATCTGCCGCCTGGTGCTGCAGCGGCTCGAAGAGCAACTCAGCGGCCGGCCGCTGCGTGCGGGCGAAAAGCTGCTCACGGTCGAGCACATTCTGCCGCTCAAAATCCCGGCTCAGTCCAGCTGGAGAACTGCGTTTCGGGATGCCGACGAGCGTGGACGCCTGGCAACCTGCCTGGGCAACCTGACACTCGTCACTAAAGAAGTGAACGAAGCGGCCTCCAACCACGACTTTACCGTCAAGCACGGGGTCTACTTCGGCCCGAAGGCACAGCCAATCTCTTCTCTCACCGCCGAACTGCGGGGCGTCGCGGACTGGACGCCGGCACTGATCGAGGATCGTCTCGCGCGCATGACGAAGGGCTTCAGCGACATCTGGCGTTTCGACTAGGCAAAAGGCTCAGATGAGCTTTTTCAACTCCGCGCTGAACGCTGGCGCCAGATCATCGCGCTTCAACGCGTAGGCGACATTCGCCGTCAGCCAGCCGATCTTCGAGCCGCAATCGAACAGTTCGCCGTCAAAACGAACGGCATGGAAGGCCTGATCGGCACGCGTTGAGAGCTTGATCATCGCGTCGGTGAGCTGGATCTCGCCGCCCGCGCCTCGTTCCTGGTCCGCCAGCAGCCCAAAAATCTCCGGCTGCAGAATGTAACGCCCTGTGATGTGCAAGTTCGACGGCGCCGTGCCGCGCGGCGGCTTTTCGACCATCTTGCTGATCGTCGAGACTTTGGCCGCCGGGTTGTCGACACCGCAGATGCCGTAGAGATGCGTCTGGTCTTCGGGCACCGGCTTAACGGCGATGTGATTGCCGCCATGCGCGGCGTAGGCGTCCATCATCTCGGCGAGGCACGACTTGGCGCCATGATGCAGCATGTCCGGCAGCAGCAAGGCGAACGGCTCGTTACCAACCAGCTCGCGCGCGCACCAGACAGCGTGCCCGAGACCCAGCGGCGCCTGCTGACGGGTAAAACTCGCCTGACCCGGTTGCGGCAGATCGCGGTTCAGCAGCTCCAGCTCACTTTTCTTGCCGCGCATTTCGAGCGTGTTCTCTAGCTCGAACTGGCTGTCGAAATGATCCTCGATGACGCCCTTGTTGCGGCCGGTCACAAAGATGAAGAACTCGATGCCCGCCGCGCGCGCCTCGTCCACCACGTGTTGGATCACTGGCCGGTCGACCACCGTCAACATTTCCTTGGGCATGGCCTTGGTAGCCGGTAGAAAGCGCGTGCCGAGCCCCGCCACCGGGAAAACGGCTTTGCGGATTTTGCGGTGCTGTGGCGGCGCGGCGGGACGGGTCATGGCGATGGTCTCTGGCTGACGAGGCGTGCCGCCCGGTCTACGCATAGAACGCAAGCGGCACGGTTCTTGTTTTGTGGTGGTCACCAAACGGCATAAGCGTCTTCCTTTACAGCTGCCCGTGCCCCGGTGGAACAGTCCAAATGTCTGAGACCACTGCTCGGTTGATAACCAGCAAAGAATGTTTCAAATCGGCACGCGGCTGGCATAGCTACATCCATACCCAGGCTTAAGGTCTGCAATTGCTTACGAAAACGAGGACGACATGAGCGTGTTGGTCACAGGCGGCGCCGGCTACATCGGCAGCCACATGGTCCATGAACTGTCCGACGGCGGCCACGATGTGGTTGTTCTCGACAACCTGACAACCGGCTTCAAGTGGGCGTTGCCGCACAGCGCCCGGCTGGTGGTGGGCGATATCGGCGACGAAGCGCTGATCGCTAGCATCGTCGCCAAGCATGGCGTGACTGCCATCATCCATTTCGCCGGTTCCATCGTGGTACCGGAGTCCGTCGCCGACCCGCTCGGCTACTACCTCAACAACACCGTCAAATCGCGCGCCCTTATCGCGGCAGCGGTAAAAAACAACGTCAAGCAGTTCATTTTCTCCTCGACCGCCGCTGTCTACGGCATGGCCAAGGAAATGCCGGTGCGGGAGACAACCTTGGTCGAGCCCATGTCACCGTATGGATCGTCCAAGCTGATGACCGAGATCATGCTGCGCGATGCCTCGATCGCCCATGATTTTCGCTATGTGGCGCTGCGCTATTTCAACGTCGCCGGCGCCGACCCCAAGGGCCGCACAGGCCAATCGACGAAGGGCGCAACCCACCTGATCAAAGTGGCGTGTGAAACGGCGCTGGGCAAACGGGCCAGCATGGACGTATTCGGCACCGACTACGACACACCCGACGGCACTTGCCTGCGTGACTATATCCACGTCACCGACCTTGCCCGTGCCCACGTCGCGGCCCTTGGCCATCTCGCCAAGGGCGGTACGTCCGACATTTTCAACTGCGGCTACGGCAAAGGCTATTCCGTGCTGCAGGTGATCGCTGCGGTGCGCAAAGTCTCCGGTAAGTCGCTCGATGCCAAGCTGGTGCCGCGCCGCCCCGGCGATCCGGCGGCTATCGTTGCCTCATCCGACAAGATCAAGCAGGCGCTTGGCTGGAAGCCCGCCCATGACAACCTCGACGAAATTGTCGGCCACGCGCTCGCCTGGGAGGCCCACCTCGCCCGCCGCAACGCGAAGGCCTGAGGCACCAGCGCCGTAAAGCACGGCAGTTGAGCGCCACGGGCTGATTGCGGCGGTGGCGCTGCCGTGCGAGCTTCGACGAAGCATTTACCCCGCCTGGAGCGCCGATCCTTGGCCAGTGTCGAACTTGACGGCGTTTCCAAACGCTGGACCTCACCTGGCCATGAAGCGCCCCCCGCTGTCGACGGCGTGAGTTTTGCGGCCGAGCTTGGGGAGCTGGTCGCCCTGCTCGGTCCCTCGGGATGCGGCAAGTCCACCACCCTGCGGCTCATCGCCGGCCTCGACGACGTCACCTCGGGGACCATCCGCATTGCTGGCCGCGACGTCACTGGCGTGGCCCCCGCCAAGCGCGGCGTGTCGATGGTCTTCCAGAGCTACGCGCTGTTCCCGCACCTGACGGTGCGCGAAAATATCGTGTTCGGTTTGAAGGTGCGCGGCGTGCCGGCCGACGAGCGCACGAAGCGCCTCGATCGCGCCACCGATATTCTTGGCCTCGCCGCCCTGCTCGACCGTCGCCCGTCGCAACTGTCCGGCGGTCAGCAGCAGCGCGTCGCCCTCGGCCGCGCCATCGTCGCTGAAACACCCGTCTGCCTGATGGACGAGCCGCTCTCCAATCTCGATGCCCAGCTCCGCGCCGAAATGCGGCGCGAGATCCGCCTGCTGCAGCAGCGGCTCGGCATCACCATGCTCTATGTCACCCACGATCAGGTCGAGGCCATGACGATGGCCGATCGCATCGTGTTGATGAACAAGGGCCGCATCGAGCAGGTGGGCACACCGGAAGAACTCTACGCCACGCCAGCAACCACCTTCGTCGCCAAATTTATTGGCACCCCACCGATGAACCTGGTCCCCGCCGCCGACGTGCTGGCCAACGCGCCAGGACTGGAACCACTGCTGCCGCCAGGGCGCAAAGCCGCAACGCTGACCCTCGGCATCCGGCCTGAAAATCTGCATGTGGCCGATCATGCCGCGCCGGACCATCTTGCGGTCCACGTGCTGTCCGTCGAATATCTCGGTGCCGACAGCTTTGTCGAAGGCGACGTGAAGGGCGCGCGGTTGTTGGTCCGCACCCCTGGCCGCACGCACTTCGGGCCAGACAGCCAGATTTCCATGTCGCTCGACCGCGCTCATTTGCATTGGTTCGACGCGTCATCGGGCCGTCGCATTGCCGCGACATAGCGGCGTCAAAAGACACTCTCAGGGAGGATCACATGCGCCGCACGACTGTCACGAACCTCAACCGCCGCAGCGTTCTCAAAGGTGCCGCAGCACTCGCCGCCAGCACCGGGCCACTGGCCGCCCCCGCCATCGCCCAATCGGCGATCGAACTGCCGTTCTACTATCCGGTCGCCGTTGGTGGCCCTATCACCAAGTTGGTCGATACCTATGCGGCCGACTTCCAGAAAGACAATCCCGGCATCATCTTGAAGCCCATCTACGCCGGCAGCTACCAGGATACGATGGTCAAAGCACTGACCGCCCACAAGGCCGGCTCGCCGCCGCCAATCTCAGTGCTGCTGTCGACCGACATGTACACCTTGATCGACGAAGAAGCCGTGGTGCCCTTCGACAGCTTCATCAAGTCAGCCGAAGACAAGGCGTGGCTTGCAAGCTTTTTCCCCGCCTTCATGGCCAACAGCCAGACCGGCGGCCCCGGTGGCGTCCAGACCTGGGGTATCCCGTTCCAGCGCTCGACCATCGTGCAGTATCACAACAAGGACCTCTTCAAAGAGGCCGGCCTCGACCCAGAGAAGGCGCCAGCGACATGGACCGAACTGGTCGCGATGGCGACCAAGCTGACCAAGCGGGATGGCGCCAATACCACGCAGTGGGGCATCCAGATCCCCTCATCGGGTTTCCCCTATTGGCTGTTCCAAGGGCTGTCCACGCAAGCCGGCGCCATCCTCACCAACGCCGGCGGCACCAAGACCGCCTATGATGCACCCGGCGTGATCGAGGCCTTGCAGTTCTGGCTCGATCTGTCGCAAAAACACAAAGTCCATGCGCCCGGCATCGTCGAGTGGGGCACCACGCCGAAGGACTTCTTCGAAAAAAAGTGCGCCATCATGTGGACCACGACCGGCAACCTCACCAACGTGCGGAATAACGCCAAGTTCCCCTTCGGCGTCTCCATGCTGCCGGCCGGCAAACGCCGCGGCAGCCCGACTGGCGGTGGCAATTTCTACATCTCCTCGAAGGCCAAGCCCGCCGAACAGGAAGCCGCTTTCAAGTTCATCAAGTGGGTCACCACAGCAGAGCGCGCGGCGCAGTGGTCGGTCGATACCGGCTATGTCGCCGTCCGCAGCGATGCCTATGAAACGCCCGCGCTCAAGAAATACGCGGCAGAATTCCCCGCAGCCGTCGTCGCGCGCGATCAGCTCCCGCATGCCGTCGCCGAACTCTCGACACACGAGAACTCCCGCGTCACCAAAGCCTTCAACGACGGCCTGCAAGCCGGCCTCACCGGCACCAAGCCCCCCGCGCAGGCCATGAAAGATGCCCAGACCGAAGCCGATCGCATCCTGAAGCCGTTCCAGAAGGTATGAGGGCGGGGGCGAGGCGCCGATAGCTATGCGCCGCGGGCGGCCGACGGTGTGAACTTCCCTTCTCCCCTTCGTATTCACGAAGGGGAGAAGGTGCCCGTCGCGCAGGCGCCAAACGTCAGCGAAGCCCGGATGAGGGGCAGCCGCTTGCGACATCACCGTCGGACACGTCCGCTGAACCTTCGCGCGCGCTACCTATGCCAGAACCAGTGCAAACAACGCGATGGGCCAGGAGGAGACATTCGGCACTCCCTCTATTTGTCATCCTCGGGCTTGTCCCGAGGACCCATTTCTCAGCATGAGACGTCGGTCGAAAGGCGCGCGGAAGCACCACATCACGCTCTTCTCATGCGCCGCCGCGTGTTGCACGATAGGTCCTCGGGACAAGCCCGAGGATGACAAGTTGAGAGCAGATGCAGGCGGCGAAGATGTCAGAGATGGGTCACTCGCGACGGCGCGTATCAGGCATCCCAGCTCTCCCGGACTGCGACTTAGCCTCTGATCGCGTGGACCGCCAAGGGGGGGGCGAACAAGCGGCTGCCCCATCCGGCCCCGATCTTTTTGCGCCTTCGCGCCGGGCGGCCACTTTCTCCCTGCCGAAACGCGGAGACGAGAAAGCTTCTGAGGTGCGTGGAAGCTTCACTCCCAGCCATCAACGCACTCACACCTTGCTCCCCACACCGCTAGTCGGCATCCTGCGCGGCAAGATCGGCCCCGGGGGCACCATGCTGCCGTTGTATGAAAAATCGACCCGCTATCTCGTGCGCGGGGAATACCGCATCCACGATGCGGCGCCTGGCTTTGCGATCGCGGAGTATGCCGGCGAAGACCTGCGCGACCGCCCGCAACGTATTCTCCTCTGGGTCGGCGACGAAGCACTGCCCGCCTCCCGTGCGCTCGACGCCGCCGCCCGGCAGGAACGCTCTGAACGCGAAGACCACGTGTTGCGCGAGATGATCGCCGAGATGCAGGCGGCGCAAGACGCGGTCGGCTTTTTCGTCGTACCCAGCCGGCAAGGCCTGTCCGCCGATTTCATCAGCACAGCGACCGACACACTGCAGCGCGGCGGGCGTGACAAGCGCGGCGGCATCCGCACACCGAGCGAATTCTTCGATACCGACTACAAGATGGATACCCGCACCGGCCGCGCCGCCAAGGCATCGGCGCTCGGCCGGCTGTTTGACCGGGTGCGGTCGCGCCAGCGCATAGCCCAACCTTTCATGGTCCGCACCGGCCTCCGGCCCCGATGACCGCCGCATGTTGGACGGGGATCTGGTCGAGCACCTCGACTTGTTGTTTCGCGATCCCGTCACGCGGCCGACGCTGCGGCTTATCGACGGGCCGGCGGGGAGCGGCAAAACGGTCGCTTTCGAAACGCTGGCGACGTTGCTCTATGACGAATTTATCGAAGCCAAAAAGCGGCAGGTCGCGCGGCCGCGGCCCATCGTATTCCTGCCCGACCACATCCGTGGCGAAAAGCTGTCCGGCTATGTCGACAACGTCATCGACGCAGCCATGGAGGCCGAAGCGGCCAAGCCCGTCGAAGCCGAGCAGTTGCGATTTCTGCTGAGCCAAGGGTATGGCATGTGGCTGTTCGACGGCCTCGACGAGTTCTTCGGCAACGACAACAACTTCTTCGACTACCTCGGCGCCGAGCTGGCCAACCCGGACAGCCGCGCGCAGGTACTGATCTGCAGCCGCGACAGCCTGCTCACCTCCAGCACCGCACTCAGCGCGTTCGTGCAGGCGCAGCTCACCAAAGGTACGGCGATCGAAATCTATGAGCTGGCGCCCTGGGGACCGGACGCCTGGCGCAAGGTGGCGTGGATGGAACTGGAGTCCGGCATCACCGGCCGCGAAGCCGCGCCGCGGGTGAGCGCCTTCGTCGATGCGCTCACAGCGTCGCCTGAGCTGTCGCAGCTCGCGACGCTGCCGTTCTACTGTATCGTTCTGCTCGAAGAGTTCCGCAAGACGTCGGCACTGCCGGCCGACCCACTGGCTGTGCTCGACACCATCATCGATCGCATGCTCGCGCGCGAAGGCGGCAAGCAGGTCTTCGAGTGGCGCGACTTCGTCGATCTCGACATGCTGGATGAACAGGGCGATGCTCCTGAAGCCGTCGAACAGGTTTTGGACCAGGCCGGCCGCAACAACGTGCACGAGATGCTGGGGCTGATCGCCCATCGCCGGTTCCGGCATGCGAGTGCCGCCGATGTCGACATCTCTGAGTTGCGCGACAGCGTCGGCCCCGCCTATGTCGATGGCACGCTCGCTGGCGAAGCAAGCGATCGCGTGCTGACGTCGATCGTCCAGTTCGCCTTCTTCGGCGCCGGCAAGCGAGCCGGCGCGGTCGACTTCAGCCATCCCATTCTGGCCGAACATCTCGCGGCCTCCTATGCCCTCACTGTACTTCGCAACGCCGCCAGCCATGCCCAACCAACACCCGGCTCCAGTGGTTTGTCCCGCGCCTCCACGATCAAGGGCGCTGTCCGCCAAGCGCTCGGCACCGCCAAACTGGAGCGCGAGAGTGTGTTTTTTCGCGCTCTGGTTCGCGGCATTGGCCGCGACCCCGCGCTCGCCGGTCTGCTCGCCGCGGCCCGTGGTCTGCTCAGCAAAGACGAGCGCAAGCTGGCCGCGCAGTTGGAACTTTTGGGCTCAGTGTTAACGGCAGCTGGTTAATGGCGCGCCAAAGGGTGGCCTATAAAAATGCTCTAGGAGCGCCACTGGCAGCCAAAAAATTTCAGTTGGCCCGGAGTGACCCCAAAACAATTGAATCGCAGGTGAACGTTCAACAGGCGTACACAGCGCATTTGGCGGGATCATTCTCGCTCTCCCTCCGGCGCGCAGCTGAATTAACCGGCTTACCAGTCGTCGCGGCTCTATCCGGTCCGCGCCACCACCAGCCCCGCCGCCACGATCTTCTCTGTCGTCACCCGGATCTGGTTTTCCAGCGGCGGCGAAAACGGAATCGGCAGCCGCGGCGCGCCAAGCCGCTTGGCGACTGTCACGTTGGCAGGGCCAAGCTGATCGATCACCCGCGCCACGATCTCCGCGCCAAACCCGCCAACCTCCACCGCCTCGTGCACCACCAGCAGCCGCTTGGTCTTCTGCACCGACGCAACCACCGCCGCCTCGTCCCACGGCCATAACGTCCGCAAATCCAGCACATCCGCCTGCACACCTTGCTTGGCCAAGAGCGCCGCCGCCTCGCTCACCTTCGGCACGATCGCCGACCACGTCACGATCGTCAGGTCCTTGCCGCTCTGCAACTGCCGCGCCTTGCCGAACGGGATCGGCGCAATCTCACCCGCCGGCATTGTGCCAGTCAGCGGCCACAAATCCTTGGGATCAAAAAACAGCACCGGATCATCCGACCGGATCGCCGAAACCAACAACCCCGCTTCGTCCTCGCACGAACTGGGCGCCACCACGATCACGCCCGGCAGATGCACAAACCAGCTCTCCAGCATTTGGCTATGCTGCGCCGCCGAATTGCGCCACATGCCGTGCGGCATCCGCACCACCACCGCTGGCCGCGCTTGCCCGCCGAACATGTAGCGGATCTTGGCGATTTGGTTGACCAACTCGTCCATGGCGCACATCACAAAATCGAAAATGCGCATCTCGATGATCGGCCGCGTCCCAACCAGCGCCGCGCCGAGGCCTGCACCCATGATCGTGCTCTCCGAGATCGGCGTCGAGACAACGCGTTCCGGCCCGAACTCTTCGAGAAAGCCTTTGTATTGGCCCCACAAGCCGCCGCGCGCCACATCCTCGCCGAGCACCCACACACGTGGATCCCGCCGCATCTCCTGCAAAGCAGCGAGCCGGCCGGCTTCATTGAGCGTGGTTTCGATGGTGGGGGATTTCGGCATGTGTTTGTGTTCCAACCTGTGGCCTGTAGATTGGGTTAGCTGCTCTTCAGCAGCGTAACCCAACATCGCGCGTGACATGTTGGGTTACGGCGCGAAGGGCGCCTAACCCAACCTACATCACTACCCGAACTTCACTGTGCCGACGTCCTGCACGTCATCGAAGGCGGTGGATGGTTGTGGCCATGGCGCAGCCTTTGCAGCCGCGCGGCATTGCGTCATCTCGGCGGCGGCCTGCGCCACAATCGCATCCACATCCTTTGCGCCGCGCTCCACCAACGTCGCCTTCAACCGCGCAATCGGACACGTCGCCTTGCCAGCCGCAACGTCTTTAGGGTCCCGCCAGGCTGCCACGTCCGTCGACGTATGCCCCGTCCAACGATACGTCTTCGCATGCAGCAGCCGCGGGCCACCACCACCACGCACCTCAGCCACCAATTGCGCCGCAGCCTCATCCACCGCGATCACGTCATTGCCATCCACCGTCATCCCAGCCACCCCGAGACTGTCCGCCCGCGCCAGCACACCCGGACCCGCCGTCACCGTCTCCGTCGCCGTGAACGCCGCCACGCCATTGTCTTCACAGACGAACAACACCGGCAGCTTATAAAGGGCCGCCCAGTTCAGTCCTTCGAGGAACGGCCCGCGATTGATCGCGCCATCGCCAAAGAAGCAAACTGCAATCGCTTTTGACTTCAGCATCTTCAAGCCCTGCGCCGCGCCCACCGCAATCGGAATGCCACCGGACACAACGCCGTTCGCCCCCAGCATGCCGACCGAGAAATCCGCAATATGCATGGACCCGCCCTTGCCACCGCAATAGCCGCCCTCACGCCCGAACAATTCGAGGAACATGCGGCCCGATCCGGCACCTTTCGCCAGCGCATGGCCATGGCCGCGATGGTTCGACGTGATGCGATCCTCGCGGCTGAGGTTGGCGCACACGCCGGCCGCCACCCCCTCCTGCCCGATCGACACATGCAGCGGCCCTGGGATCTCACCCGTCTTGTGTGCCTCCAACGCCGTCTCCTCGAACGCGCGGATGCGCACCATCATGCGATAAAGATCGGTGAGGCGCGCGAGGTTGTGGCCACTGCTGTCGGATTTCGGCACAACCGCCGAAGCTTTCTTTGCTGCTGGCTTGCTCGGCATCGGCACCCCCGGGGCAGTCGCTCGGATACAAGCAGCGATTTGAGAACGCGAGCAAGGAAAAGGCAAGGGCAGGGTGCGCGTACCAGCCGGGCGGCGCGCAAGCAAGCGACGCCGCAAGCAATTGTCGCCAAACTTTGCCAGCGGCCAAGTCACCGCCCTCGCCTGTACTGGCCAGTACTGGCCGGTACAGGGCAATAAGTACTGGGCATTAAGCCTTGGCGCGGCGAGAGCGTCGTGTTGTCCTGCAAAGCGTCCAGCAACCTGTCCCCCGCTTCTCAGGATATTGTCACCCATGGACTACGACGCATCGGCCATCGCAACGATTTACGATAGCGCACGCGGCCTGGCGCCAGAGCTTCTTGAGCGCTGGCTCGATCTGGTCGCCAGAGACGTCAACCCTGCACCAGGCGCGCTGATCGTCGATGTTGGCTGTGGCACAGGCCGCTTTTCAGGGCCGCTAGCCGAGCGCTTCGCAGCCCGCGTCCTGGCCGTCGACCCCTCTATATCCATGCTCACTATCGCACGCGAAAAAACGCGGTGCGAACGCGTTACTTTCCATCAGTCTGCTGCCGAGGCGCTGCCGCTCGCCCCCGCCACCGCCGAAGTAGTGTTCCTGTCGATGGTCTTTCATCACTTCCACGACGCCAGCGCTGCCATCCGCGAGTGCCGGCGCGTCGTCCGTGTTGGCGGTCATGTCTGCGTGCGCACAATCACCCGCGACGGCGATTTCCCTCACCGCCACTTCTTCCCGATCAACGAGGCCGAATTCCCAACGCGTCACAGCCTGAGCGCGACCTTCGCCGCCGCGGGGTTCTCAACCGTCGCTCATGAAATCGTCACCCAGGTCGTTGCCGCCACTTGGCCCGCATTCGTCGGCAAAATTGCACTTCGCGGCTACAGCACCGTCGCCAGCCTCAGCGACCAGGACTTCGAAACCGGCATGGCCGCCCTCCAAGCCCACACGCCCCCCAACGGCCAAAACCACCCCGTTACAGAAGACCTCGACTGGTTCGTCTTCAAAGCCCCCTGACGCAACACCTGCCCCCCACCCCTCACTTCCCCTTGCTCGCCTCCAGCACATCCTCATACGTCCTCAGCCCCGTCCGCGGTGCGCTGACCAGCACGGCCATGTTCCCCGGCTTGTGCTCATTCTTCCGCATGCGCACGTGGGCTTTCGGGATTTCGTCCCAGGTGTAGACTTCGCTCATGCACGGTTCGATGCGGCGTTCAACCACCAGCTTGTTGGCTTGGCTCGCCTGCAGATAGTTGGCAAAATGGCTGCCCTGCACGCGCTTCTGATGCATCCATAGATAGCGCGCATCCATCGTCAGATTATAGCCCGTCGTGCCCGCGCAGATCACCACCATGCCGCCGCGCTTCACCACCAGCACCGACACCGGGAACGTGCCCTCGCCCGGATGCTCGAAGACGAAGTCGACGTTGTTGCCCTTGCCAGTGATTTCCCAGATCGCGCCGCCGAACTTGCGTGTCTCCTTCATCCAGTTTGCATACTCCGGCGTGTTCACCGTCGGCATCTGGCCCCAGCAATTGAATTTCTTGCGATTGACCACGCCCTTCGCGCCCAACTGCATAACGAAGTCACGCTTATCGTCTTCGCTGACCACGCCGATCGCGTTGGCGCCCGACGTCGCAATCAACTGCGTCGCCATCGAGCCGAGGCCTCCTGACGCGCCCCACACCAGCACGTTATGCCCCGGCCGCAACACGTGCGGCCGATGGCCGAACAGCATGCGATACGCGGTCGCCAGCACCAGCGTATAGCAGGCACTTTCTTCCCAGGTCAGATGCTTGGGGCGCTCCAGCAACTGCCGGTCCTGCACGCGGCAGAACTGCGCGAACGAGCCATCGGGCGTTTCATAACCCCAGATGCGCTGGCTCGGCGAGAACATCGGATCGCCGCCGTTGCACTCTTCGTCGTCGCCGTCGTCTTGGTTGCAGTGGATGACAACCTCGTCGCCCACCTTCCAGCGCTTCACCTTCGAGCCGACCTTCCACACGATGCCCGAGGCGTCAGAGCCCGCGATGTGATAGGGGTTCTTGTGCACGTCCTTGATCGGCGAGATCGGCGTGCCCAACGCCGCCCAGACGCCGTTGTAGTTGACGCCAGCGGCCATCACGAGGACGAGCACATCGTGGCTGTCGAGTTCCCAGGTGGGTAGCACCTCCACCTGCATCGCCTTGTCCGGCTCCCCATGCCGCTCGGCGCGGATCGCCCAGGCGTACATGTTTTTCGGCACATGCCCGAGCGGCGGAATTTCGCCAATTTCATAAAGGTCCTTCAAGGCTGGGGCTTTGGTTGACTGCGCCATGGGGATCTCCTGAAGGCGTCGCGGCTGGTCCGAGTGGCTGAGGGCTCACGACTCTGAATGCATGGCTGATCATGCCATATTGCATTGCCACATCAAGTGGTGCGCTGCAAAAAATTATGGAACCTGGCTTCAAACCGCAAATCCTGCCGCAATCCTGGTCAGGGAAAACAGGCGTTAACTCTTTGCTCGTAGTGTGATCGCCAACGCGCGCTCATGCAACTGCAAGGAATCCCCATGGATACGCTGCTCAAGCACCTGATCACGGCCACCGAAATTTCCACCGGCACCTGGACCTTGATCTGCCTGATGGCCGGCATCGGCATGTATTTCGTCCGCAACCATCTGGTGATGCCGGCGCTCGTGGTGGTCCTCGGGCCCATCACCGTGGCTATCGCCGTGCTGGCCAACTACGCCCTCTCGCAGATGGAAACCTTCAATCTCGGCCGCTTCGACCAATGGCTGATCTGCACGATCACCTCGTCCACCATCGGCATCATCGCCACCTTGATCCTGGCGGCCCTGCTGGCCCGCCTGCAAGAGCACATCCAAGCCAACAAAAGCATCGAAGGCCGCATCTGAGCCTTCAAAACCTGCTGCCCTTTCTTCCTCCCCGTGAGGCGCTACGGCATGCGCGCAGGTGCGTCCTGGTTTGAAATCTCGCAGTCTACCAGTTTTGCAAGGCCGTCTTGACTGACAAGGCCACCCTCCCTCCACCGCTTTCCCGGAATTTGGGCAGCGCGTTTCAGCGCGTCAAATATCCGGGACCTTTACCGCTTTGATGTTGTGTGCGGTGCCTCATCGTCGACACGTAAAGATCCCGGCTCTGCGCGCCGAAGGGGCGCTCCGGCCGGGAACGCGGTGGAGAGTGGTCGCCAGTGGCAGGCCAAGGCGAGATGTTGCCGCGGGACAGAAGTGTGAACCTCGTAGTCTCTGAAAGGGGCAGGGTAAAAATTTGCGGGGCACCGGCAACTCCAAACCGGCTCCCGGCCAAGCGTCACCACCATTGTGCGTCGCACCATGGCTGCGATAGGATAGCGCCGACAGATATGCCTTTGACCGGAGCCCCACCCATGGGCCGAAACACTGCCCCAACGGACAAACCCGCGGCGCCCAAACCGGACGCACCGTGGATCTTCCGCACCTATGCCGGTCATTCCACGGCCACCAAATCCAACGCACTCTACCGCGGCAACCTGGCCAAGGGCCAAACCGGCCTCTCCATCGCTTTCGATCTGCCGACGCAGACCGGTTACGACAGCGACCACGAACTGGCGCGTGGCGAAGTCGGCAAAGTCGGCGTCCCCGTCTCCCATCTCGGCGACATGCGCACGCTTGCTCGATGGCATCCCGCTCGACAAAATGAACACGTCGATGACCATCAACGCGACCGGCGCCTGGCTGCTCGCGCTCTACGTTGCGACCGCCGACGCCACCAACGCCGACCGCACCAAACTCACCGGCACCATCCAGAACGACATCATCAAGGAATATCTCTCCCGCGGCACCTACATCTTCCCGCCCGCGCCGTCGCTGAAGCTGATCAAAGACACCATCATCTTTTCCGGCCAAGAGTTGCCGCGCTGGAACCCGACCAACGTCTGCAGCTATCATCTGCAGGAAGCCGGTGCGACGCCTGTGCAAGAGCTGGCCTTTGCGCTCGCCACCGCCATCGCCGTGCTCGACACCGTCAAAGCCTCCGGTGAAGTCTCGCCCGCTGAGTTCGGCGCCATGTTTGGCCGCATTTCGTTCTTCGTGAATGCCGGTCTCCGCTTCATCACCGAAATCTGCAAGATGCGCGCCTTCACCGAGCTCTGGGAGGAGATCGGCCGCACACGCTATGGCGTCACCGATCCGAAGTTCCTGCAGTTTCGCTACGGCGTGCAGGTCAACTCGCTCGGCCTCACTGAACCGCAACCCGAAAACAACGTCTCGCGCATTTTACTTGAAATGCTCGCCGTCACGCTCTCGAAGCGCGCCCGCGCTCGCGCCGTGCAATTGCCCGCCTGGAACGAAGCCCTCGGCCTGCCACGCCCGTGGGATCAGCAGTGGTCGCTGCGCATGCAGCAGGTGCTCGCCTACGAAACCGATCTGCTCGAATACGGCGATATCTTCGACGGCTCGCCCGAGATCGAACGCAAGGTTCAGAGCCTCAAGGAAGAAGCCCAAGCCGAACTCGCAACGATCGACCGCATGGGCGGCGCCGTCGCCGCTATCGACTACATGAAACGCCGCCTCGTCGAAAGCAACGCCGACCGCCTCGCGCCGCATCGAAACCGGCGACCACGTGGTGATCGGCGTCAATCGCTTCACCGAGACGAAGTCTCCCCGCTCGCCTCCGGCACCGCCGCAATCGAAGTCGTCGATCCGGCCATGGAAGCCGAACAGATCGCGCACCTCCAAGCCTGGCGCACCAAGCGCGACAGCAAGGCGGCCGCCAAAGCCCTTGCCGCCCTCGACCGCCGCCGCCAAAGACGGCGCCAACGTCATGCCCGTCTCCATCGACTGCGCCAAAGCCGGCGTCACCACCGGCGAATGGGGCACCACCCTGCGCGAAGTCTTCGGCGAATATCGCGCACCCACCGGCGTCGGCGGCGGCAGCATCACATCGGCGCCAAAACCGACAAGATCGCCGCCATCCGCGCCTACGTCGAAGCCGTCTCGCGCGATCTCGGCCGCCGCATCAAGTTCCTCGTCGGCAAGCCGGGCCTCGACGGCCACTCCAACGGCGCCGAGCAGATCGCCGTCCGCGCCCGCGATTGCGGCATGGATGTCGTCTACGAAGGCATTCGCCTCACGCCATCGCAGATCGCCCGCACCGCCGTCGATGAAGCCGTCCACGTCGTCGGCCTATCAATCCTCTCGGGCAGCCACGTGCCACTGGTGCAGCGACGTGCTCGCCCGCCTGCGCGCCGAAGGCGTCGGCGATATCCCCCTCGTCGTCGGCGGCATCATCCCCCCCGAAGACGCAGCGCTCTTGAAGGCCGCCGGCGTCGCCGCCGTCTACACCCCCAAGGATTTCGACCTCAACGCCATCATGACCGAAATCGTGCGGCTGGCCGCTGGGACAGCGAAGGCGGCGTGAGGGGCCACATCAGCTCCGAATCCCGAAGTCGGAACCGCACGTGAAGTCGTCCGTGAAGAACTCTGAACTTGTTGTTTTGCGGTGATCTTCTGCACTGATCAGCAGACTTGAGTTGCCAGTTTTCCACTGTCTGATGTCGATTTCCTTGCAAATCGCGATGGTGGATTCCCCGGCTGCGCGAACCATGTTTTGTTCGGCGTAACGATCCGAGGGAGGCACCGATGCGGCCACGCGCGCAGTCGAGAGGGCAAGACGATCTGTTCCGGTCGCGGCTCGATCAGATGATCAACATGCGGCACGAGCTGCCGCGCCTTGCCGGGTTGATCGATTGGCCGCTGCTCGAGACCAAGCTCGGCGATATGTACACCGACGCGCCCGGCCAACCACCGTTGCCAACGCGACTTATGGCCGGCCTCGCGATCCTCAAGCACATGCACAATCTGTCGGATGAAGAGCTGGTCGCCCGCTGGATCGAGAACCCGTATTACCAGCACTTCTGTGGCGAAGAGCACTTCCGCCATGATGCGCCGTTCGACCGTTCGTCAATGACCAGATGGCGACAGCGGATGGGTGACGCGCGGCTCGAAGTGCTGCTGCAGGAGAGCCTGTCGATTGCGGTCAAGACCGAGGCGATCGAGGTCAAAGATCTGTCGAAGGTGATCGTCGACACGACTGTGCAGGAGAAGGCCGTGACCTTCCCGACTGATGCCAAACTGCTGAACCGTGCGCGCGTGATGCTGGTCAAGTTAGCCAAGAAACACGGGCTCAAGTTGCGTCAGGGCTATCCAAAGGTCGGCAAGCAAGCGCTCATGAAATATCAACGCTACGCCCACGCCAAGCAGTTCAAGCGCGCGCGTCGCCAATTGCGAAGCCTGAAAACGTATCTCGGCCGCGTCATCCGCGATATTGATCGCCAAGTGCGATCATCGCCATCACTCAACACGATCTTCCGGCCAAAGCTATTCCTGGCCCAACGCGTGCACGCGCAGGAGCGCGGCCAACGCGGCCCAAAGGTTTATTCGATCCATGCCCCGGAAGTGGAATGCATCGGCAAAGGCAAAGCGCACAAGCCTTACGAGTTCGGCGTGAAAGTCTCGATTGCGACGACGGTTCAGCCCTCGCGCGGCGGACAGTTCGTGCTGGCGGCCAAGGCGCTACCAGGCAATCCTTACGACGGCCACACATTGGCAACCGTCATTCCACATCTGCAATCGCTGATCGGCAACGAGATCAAGCGCATCATCGCCGACAGAGGCTACCGCGGCCACGGCTTGCCGGCGCCGCACGATTTGCGGGTCTATGTCTCCGAGCAGAAGCGCGGTGTGACGCCGGCGATCAAGCGTGAACTGAGACGGCGCGCGGCGGTCGAGCCCGTCATCGGCCATCTCAAGAGCGAGCACCGCATGGATCGCAACTTCCTGATCGGCAGCCACGGCGACGCGGCCAATGCCGTGCTCGCCGCCGTCGGCTACAACTTCCGCCGCCTCGCCGCATGGCTGAAGGTGCTTTTGTGCGTCTTGTTGGCGATCGGGTTCGGTGCCGGTTGCCCGGACCGCACAATGACCGCAACAACCCAGCCAGCCTGACAGATCGCTACTTCACGGCCGACACGTGAAGTGTGTCCTGTCATGGCGCAGCCGGCATTCGATCTTGTCGCTTTGATCGTGGACGGAAGACTTCAACTAGACAAGCGAACACCGGCCTCCACTCGGCTCCGGAGCTCGCGAATCATTTTGCATACGGTTTCCATATCACTGTGAAAATCGCGACCACCTCGCACGGACGCAGCATTTAAATGGCAAAGGTCCGCAAGCGAGCGAGGTAGGACACTGCGGGTTGGCATAGTGGTTTGATCAATCAGCACTGGAGTAATTGGCACGCCGAGCTCAAAAGCGAGCTCTATTTCCGATTGCACGTGGTCTTCGGGTGCAAGGGAAAGCAGGTTGCGCAATCGGGTGCGGGACCAATTGAGGCTCGACCAATTTGCTCCGATCACGGCCAAGAGAACGGCACTGCGTTCCAGACTGCCGCGAATATGTTCTTTAAAGTTTGTTCCGACAGGGATCGCGTCAACGTCGAAAAATACTTCGCCGTGCGTAAACTCCTTCTCCAGACGGTCGCACATACGGCCTGCAATGTGAAGAGACGACGAGCGGCGGTAAGAGATGAAGATTTTGGTGCCCCTAGGCGCAGGGGGCGGCCGCGATAGTCGAACAGATCGACCGATACCGGCACTTTCAGTCGCAAGCGATGCCTCTCTCGCCTCCAGCGCCTTGGCCCATGCCTTAAGTTCGGCTTCTCGGGCATTAAGGGCTGCCGCTAGCTCCGAAATTCCTCGCTCGCCTGAGGCCGATACCTCGACCTCTCTGCGTGCTTGCAACTCCCGCTCGTGCGCAGCGTCCTCGCTCGCAGCAATGAAGGCGCGATGTAAATCGCTGGGTTGTGGGCCATCCCGGGGCTGCCGCTGCAGCCACTGCCTAGCTTCCCCGACCGCCTGTCCTTTCAACAGCAAGTCTTGGGTTCGGCCATTTTCTGCCCAGCGTGACGCTGCTTCGGCGAGTCGGGTGTGCTCACGCACCCAATCCATATCAGTCCTAAGCGCTTGGGCGAGCGCCGATAGCCCAACACCAAAGCCTGACCCAGGCACTTTTGGGTCAGCATAGAAGTAGATGTAGTTGAGACTGGAGATTAGTCGGCTTGGAATCTCACTGCTGTCCATGGGACGGCAAACGATAGGGATGATCCGTTTGCCCAGTCGTGCTGCTTCTTCGGCCTCCCAGCTACAGATCTCAGATTTGGCCGAGTCGGGGGACAACACGAACACGAAGGTGTCCGCCTGCCGAATTAGTGTCTCAAGTCTTCCTCGCCACTCCTCGCCGCCTGCAATGCCGCCACGATCAATCAGCGCACGGAACCCGGCCATATCAAGAGCAGCAGTCACCTGTTCGGCAAACGCAAGATCGTTGCGCGAATAAGAGATAAAGACTTGAAGGCGTGGTTCGCCAGAATCAATCATCAAAGTTATCGATGGCCATTTTTTATCTTGACTCGTTCGATCAATCCGTCCGACGGGCACGTGCCAAATCTGGCGGCGTCGCAACTTGTTCAAGAATTGTCTTCGGATCACCAATCATAGGCCAGCGTTGTTCGCCCGAGCAAGCTCAGACTAAGTCTTGTCGCGCTCGGACTCCAGTTACATCCCACGCCCCACCACCCTCACCGCCCCTTCGCGCGCTTCGTCGCCGCTGCGTTTCCATCTCACTGAACGTCGCGTCCTTATCCACGCGCACATCCGGTGGCATCCCCAGCACGCGCTCGGCGATGATGTTGCGCAAGATCTCATCGGTGCCACCGGCGATGCGGAAACCCGCAGCCCCCAGCCATTGCCGCTGGAACGCGCCACCGCCCGGCCCTTCGCCGGCGATCATCGCGCCTTCCCCCATCACTTCCATGGCGAGGCTGCCGAGGTCTTGCATCAGCCGCCCCGACACCACCTTGTTGATGGACGATTGTGGTCCCGGCGTTTGCCCGCGCGACAGTTCCGTCCACATGCGATAGCGCGTGTACTTCAAGCCCTCGGCGTCGATGTACGCATTCGCCAGCCGGTCACGGATCGCGCCATGCCGGATCGCGGCCTCGCCATCAATATCCGACGACCGCGCCAACTCAAGAAAGTCGTCCGTCCCGAGAATGCCGGTCGCAATGCCCACTGCCAGCCGCTCGTTCATCAGCGTCGTCAGCGCCACCGTCCAGCCATCGCCCACGTTGCCCAGCCGCTGGCTGTCCGGAATGCACACGTCAGTGAAGAACACTTCGTTGAATTCCGCGCCGCCGCTCACTTGCTTGATCGGCCGGCACTCCACGCCCTTCGATTTCATATCGAGGAAGAACATGGTCAGGCCCTTGTGCTTCTGCACATCCGGGTCGGTGCGCACCAGCAGTAAACCGAAGTCTGAGAAATGCGCGCCGGTGGTCCACACCTTCTGGCCATTGACGACCCAATCGTCGCCATCGCGCTTCGCCCGCGTGCGAATGCCGGCCACGTCAGAGCCCGCACCGGGTTCTGAGAACAGCTGGCACCAGATCTCTTCGCCCAGCAGCGCGGGTTTTACATGACGCGCCGCATGCTCCTTGCTGCCATGCTTGATCAAGGTCGGAATGCACATGCCGAGGCCGATATCGAAGATGCCGGGCGGCGTCACGAACTGCGCTTCTTCCTGCGCGTAGATGATCTGCATGATCGGCGTGCCGCCACGGCCACCCACAGCCTTCGGCCAAGTGATGGCCGAAAAGCCAGCCGTCGCTTTCTTCGCCTGCCACACCTTGGCCGCCTTGATGATCTCCGCGTCACGATCGATATTGCGGTTCGGCTGTGCGCCCGGCGTCCGCCGCTTCGCATTCGCCTCCAGAAACGCCCGTGCTTCAACCCGGAATGCAGCTTCGTCGATGGTATCGTTGATGTTCATGGCGACCGTCCAATCCAGGTGTGGTCCAGATGTCCCTCTCATTTTCGTCATCCCGGCGAAGGCCGGGACCCACGGCAAGCATCAAAATTGGCTTGTTGTCGTGGGTGCTGGCCTGCGCCGGCATGACGAAGAAGAGAATAGGGGGAGACAATTTTCGAGACGTGGATGCAGTCTATACCGCATTCCGCTTCTCAAGCGCCGACACCAGACGCCCGCGCCACAAGGTTGGCCCGCCTAACGTCAGTGTATGCAAACGCGAACGCCGGTAATGCAAATGCGGATCAGCTGCGTAAGTAAAGCCGATGCCGCCATGCGTCTGGATGTTTTCCTTCGACGCGTACTCATAGGCATCCGTCGCCGCCACCCGCGCCGCCGCCGCCGCCAGCGGCAGATCAGCGCCACCCGACGCCAGCATCATCGCGCCATAGTAGGCATTCGACCGTGCAATCTCGATTTTGATGTAGGCATCCGCCAGCTTGTGCTTGATCGCCTGATAGGACCCGATCTGCCGGCCGAAGGCGTGCCGCTCCAGCGCAAAGTCCCGCGCCATGTAAAGCGCCGCTTCCGCTCCCCCGATCTGCTCGAACGCCGCCAACACTGCCGCGCCTTGATGCAACTTTTCCAGCGCCATCAGCCCGTGGCCCCGTACGCCGAGCACTTCAGCACGCGCGCCGTCGAAGATGATCTCAGCTTCCTTGCGCGTCGGATCCAACGTCTCGACACGCGTGCGCCTGATGCCCGCCCCTGATAGATCCACCAGCGCCAGCGACAGCCCACCCGCGCCGCCAGCCAGCACGATGGCAAAATGCGCCGCCTCGCCATCCAGCACCGGTCGCTTCGTGCCTGAAATCTTGTCGCCCGACAGCGTGACGGCGGGTTGGCTCAGCTTACCACCGCGCGTCTCGCTCACCGCCAGCGTGCCGATTGCATGACCTGCCACGAGTTTCGGCAGCCACAGCGCTTTCTGCGCCTCAGTCCCAAATTGGAGAATGGCATTCGTTGCCAGACACACCGACGATTGGAACGGCACCGGCGCGCACGCGCGGCCTATTTCCTCTGCAATCACACAGAGTTCGAGCGGGCCAAGCCCCATGCCGCCATACTGGTCTGGAACGGCAACACCGAGCGCGCCGAGTTCAGCCAGCCCGCTCCACACTTCGCTCGCGTGCGTCTCTGGGCCTTCGAGCACGCGTCGCGCTACCGTCAGCGACGACTTGTCAGTCAGGTAGCGCCGCACCGTCTCGCGCAGTAGTTTCTGGTCGTCAGAGAAATCAAAGTCCACGTAGACCACTCCCTCAAGCGCGCGATCTTTCTTAGGTCTTGAGGAGAAGCTTAGCGGCGGCTTTGGCGCACCGCAATGGTAGCCGCAGGCGGCGGTCCGGGCGGATGAGGACGCCGTTCGCGTCCGTAATCCGCCGTCACAGGCGCGATGTCGCCACAGCGATTGCTGACCCGCGGCCGAAACGGCGGATTTCGCTCACGCTCATCCACCCTACGAAGAACGCAGGTTCTGCCCCGCCTCATCCATGCCGCGCATTGCGGCGATGGCGCGCTGTCTTGCGGGCCTTCGCGGCGATTATTTTCTTTTCACGGGTGCTCGGCTCGCGCTTGGCTTTAGCGGGCTTGCTCTTGGCTGATGTCGACGTCGTCATGGCTCACTCGTGGTTTGATTAAAACATTCAGGAAGCCTTGGCCGCATTGCGCGCCAGCGCCCTTGCCCCGCTTCTGGCCGGACTGGCGGAGCCTGGTCAAGGCCTCACAAGCGATTTGCCCCCGATGCGATCAACCTTGAGCGCTTTTGACCATCGCCCCGACAAAGTCCCGGCACGACTGCCCGGCCCTGCCACCCCGCCGCGTCGCCACCGCATTGACGGCTGAGATGACGCCGTCCTCCCACGTCGACCGCGCATCCCCGATGCGGGCTGAAAAACAGCCGACGCAGGCCCCGGCAATGCCACGCGCGTCGAGTGCCGGCAGGCGCGAAAAGCCCGCACCATCCACGCCCCCACCGGCGTCGTTGTACACCGCCGCATAGGCCGCCACCTTGATCGCTGTCTCAGGCCGGCCACCCAGCAACCCACCATGGCTGCCGCACACCACGATTTGGCCATTGTCGGCCTCCGTCACCAGCGCGATGCTGTCGATGCCGGTCACCCGCAGCGCGCCAGCCTTTTCGATCACAAAGCGTGATTCCTGTAGCTCCTTCGGCGCTGGCGCGGGCACAAGCAGCAAGCCGCCCAGCACGCGCAGCGCTTCCGCACAGGGCATACCGGTCTCCAGCCCTGCCGCCCGGGCCTGCTCATTGACGAATGACAGCACGCCCCGGCTGCCGCCATCTGCGCCATCACCAATCCGCGCCGAGAGGTGCGAGATCGCCGCCGCCGGCACCCCAAGGGCCGCCAGCAGAGCCACCCCTGCGACGCCCGCCTGTTCCCGCCCGATCCCAGCATCATTCAGAATAACCGCGCCGACGCCGTGTTTCGCCGCATAGTACCCCGCATAGGCCCCGCCATGCGACGCGCAATAAACCGCCGTTCCCCGATGCTCTGGCTTCAGCTGCGTCACGCTGTCGAGGATGACAATCGGAGGTTTGGTCATGGGGTTTGCTCGCAACCGTCCCGAACCCGGATCTTGACAATAGACTAGGCAGACGCCCCCGGCCGCGGCAAGCGGGTGCACTCCCCTGACCCTGCCCTAGAATGATACGCTGGCACGGCCAAGCCTACTCCGAGCAACACATGCCGCTTCCGTCCATCCTCCGTTTTGCGCCCTCGCCCAATGGCCGGTTGCACCTTGGCCATGCGCTGTCGGCGCTGACCGGTGCCGCATGGGCCGAGCGGCTCGGCGGCCGCTTTCTGGTTCGCATTGAAGACATCGATACAGCCCGCGCGCGGCCGGAGTTCGTCGATAGTATCTTCGAGGATCTCGCCTGGCTCGGCATCGCCTGGGAAACCCCGGTTTTGCGACAGTCCGAACACTTTCCCGTCTATATCGACGCAGCCATCCCGCTGCGCACGGCCGGCCTTCTTTACCCCTGCTTTGCAACCCGAAGCGAGATCGCTGCAGCGGCGGTTTCAAGCGCAACAGATCCAGAGGGCGCGCTGCTCTATCCTGGGCTGCACAAGTCCCTGCCGGCCGCCGCCATTGCGGAACGGATGGCGCGCGGCCAGCCCTATTGTCTGCGGCTGGACATGGCCCGCGCGCTGGGCGTCGCAGCCATCAAGCTTGGCGGTTCTCCGTTGGCGTTCACTGAATTGGACAGTGACGGCTGCTCTCGCCGCATTCGCGCCGACCCCGCCCGCTGGGGAGACGCGGTGATCGTGCGCAAAGACACACCGGCGAGCTATCATCTGGCCGTCGTCGTCGATGATGCGCGCCAGGGCATCACCCACGTCACTCGCGGCCAAGACCTGTTCGCCGCCACGTGTCTGCATCGGCTTTTGCAAGTGCTGCTCGGTTTGCCCGAACCGATCTATTCCCATCACGCGTTGATCACCGACAAAGCCGGCCGGAAGCTTGCAAAGTCGCATGGTGATACCAGTCTCGCCATGTTGCGCGCGCAGGGCTGGCCCGCTGAAGCTGTCCGCAACCGCATCGGTTATTGATGGCAACAATCGTCATGCCCATCTGTTGCCATCACTTATCGCTAAAGATGGCTTGCAACGGCGGCAAAAACTCGTACCTCTTACAACGCTCATCTCTTTTCGCATGTGTGCGTCCGGCCCTGTGGGAGGATACGCACGTGCCGCCCTCGATACCGGCCACCTGGAGACGACCATGCAGTATATGTGTGACGCAGGTGCATTCACTTGGTTCCGCTTCGAGTCAGCCGGCGAAGCGGTTCTAGAGGCTCGCGCGATGAACCACGCCGTCGACAAGTATTTCCAGGATGCCTACGATAACGCAGTGTCGGCCTATGTCCCGCCAAAGTCCCTAGCCGCCATTGAACAGAACATCGGCCGCGCCGCCTTTATCCAAAAGGCAATGCCCATGTTCCTCACCCTGCGCGACAAGGATGGTACGGCCCTCGTCACCGCCATGCTGCCGCCGAACGGGCTTGACAGCAAAGTGTTCCGCCCCGTCATCGTCGGCCCTTCGAACGCCGATCCTTATCCCAAGTATGGCGCGGCCATTCTGGCGCTCTCCAAGCACCTCAAAATGCCCCTCGATGCGGCCCGCTGCTACCCCTACAAGCGCGGATAAGAATGCGTGTGGGCAGACTTAATGTCCCCGCGCCTCACTCCTTAAACAGCGCCGCCGCTGCCGAAACCAGCGCTCGCTTGGCCACGCTTTCGGCCTTCACGCGCACCACCTCAGCCTCCAGCGCCTCGACCCGCTCGTCGAGCTCCTCCAGTGACAGTTGATCCAACTTGTCCCCGACCGTGATCGTCCGTTTCGGTCGTGGCAGGTCGTCATCCCAGTTCATCGCCTACGCTCCATCGCCAGTTTCGCGGCACATTCGCGCCAGAACCAGCAGCATAGCACCGTTCCAGCCTGGTTCATCTCCATCCTGCAGCAAGAGGCGCGCCCGCTTGTTCTTGCGGCTTGCGTGGGGCATCACTGCGCCCGAGACCATCTGTGCCGAAGAACACGTTCCAGGAAGCAACAGCGATGACCCCATCGAGCCCTGCAGTCCCCACTGCCATGACGGCAGTCGAAATTCGCGGCAAAGGCGGCCCTGAAGTGCTCGTCGCCGGCACCGTCGAGACCCCGCAACCAGAACGCGGCCAGATCCTGATCCGTAACGCCGCCTGTGGCGTCAACCGTCCCGATATCCAGCAGCGCATCGGCGCCTATCCGCCGCCCGCTGGCCATTCAAAGCTCCCTGGGCTCGAAGTCGCCGGTCACGTCGCGGCCATCGGCGCTGGTGTCACCCGCTGGAAAGTCGGTGATGCCGTCTGCGCGCTCGTCAACGGCGGCGGCTATGCAGCCTACACGCTCGCCGAAGACGTGGTGGCGTTGCCCATTCCGGCTGGCGTCGACCTAGTTCACGCCGCCGCCTTGCCGGAAACCATTTTTACCGTTTGGAACAACGTCTTCGAGCGCGGTGGCCTCAAAGCTGGCGAGTGGTTCATGGTGCACGGCGGCACCAGCGGCATCGGCACGACCGCCATCCAGCTCGCCAAAGCTTTCGGCGCCAAAGTCATCGCCACGGCCGGCTCACCTGAAAAGTGCAAAGCCTGCCTCGATCTCGGCGCCGACCGCGCCATCGACTACAAAACCGAGGACTTCGTCGCGATTGCCCGCGAAGTTACGGGCGGCAAGGGTGTTGATGTAACACTCGACATGGTCGGTGGCGACTATACCGAGCGCAACATCATCGCCGCCGCCGACGATGGCCGCATCGTCCAGATCGCATCGCTGGGTGGCGCCGAGGTCAAAATCAACGTCGCCCGCCTGATGGTCAAACGCGTTACCCTCACCGGCTCCACGCTCCGCCCGCGCACGCGCGAGACCAAAGCTGGTTTTGCGCGCGCCATCGAAACCCAGGTCTGGCCGCTCATCGCCGCCGGAAAAGTCAAAGTCGTCCTCGACAGCACCTACCCCCTCGCTGGCGCCGCCGACGCCCACCGCCGCATGGAAACGAGCGCGCATGTGGGAAAAATTGTGCTGGTGGTTTGAAGTTAGGCAATCGGTCGTCTCATTTGTCATCGGGTTGCCGCGACCGCCCAATGCCCATTCCCGATTGCCCTCTTACTGACCGAGCTTCTCAGTGATTCGTCCAAAACTCACGACCCTCGATGTTTACAAGCGCTCACTCAAGCTGCTCGAATCCGAGAAGGCACTGACCATCGGCCTCGTGCTCGCCGGCATGGCGATCGCCGCCGTCCAGGTGTACGAGCAGGTGCTTTTTGGGTGGGTGGTGGATGCGCTGTCCAAATCCGAAGGCGCGTTTCCCATCATCGGCATGTGGGCAGCGCTGGGCATGTTTGGCATTATCGCCAGCGTCGTCACCGCGGTTGCAGCTGACCGCCTCGCGCACCGTCACCGCATGAACGCCATGGGGCTGGCCTTCGAGCGTGCCATCACACTTCCGATCAGCTATCATGCTGAAAAGGGCTCTGGCACGGTGGTCCGTTCGATCTTGTCCGGCACCGACCAG
>CAWJYN010000003.1:132500-490000 GCA_963847145.1 uncultured Alphaproteobacteria bacterium | reverse complement strand
AATGCTCATTTTCTTTCTGAGGCGCTTCGCCAGCGCGGGCCATCAGTCGTTTTCGGCCATCGTTGATGGCCTGACGCGACAGGTCGCTGCGCGCTTGGCGAGACCTGAGTTCGTCGCAACAGGCACAAATCCCGCCGCACGCGAAGCGAAGCTCCGCGCACAGCGCGGACCGAAGCCTGCGTGGCGAACGCGAAGCCTGCGTGGCGAACGCATAGAGACCAGTTTTCAGTTTGTGTCCCAACCCGTACACGGGTTGGAGCCGTGCACTTCGTGTGCGGCGGCCAACTCGCGAGTAAGCGTGTCGGCGCGCACAAGCAAAAATGTCATGCGCTTTTGCCGACCTGGTGATTATACCGGAGTGGCTGCACCCGATCCCATTCCGAACTCGGCCGTGAAACGCTCCAGGGCCGATGGTACTCCGACTTAAGTCGCGGGAGAGTAGGTCGTTGCCAGGTCTGCCAAGGCGCATAACACACCATCAAGACATCCCTTCTCCACAAATACCCAAAACTGCCGCCGATCCCCCGATCGGCGGCAGTTTGCGTTCGCACACCGCCTGATAACGGCTGCTGCGCAACAGTGCTGGCTCAAAGAAGTGGCTGTCCAGGTCGACACCTGGCGTTGTTGTTGAGCAAAGCTGCACCGGTCGCAGGTTCGTCTGCGCGCCGCGGCCTCTCGGTATAGCGCAGCCAAGTGCGTTGGCTTGCGCACTGGCCCAAATATCTCAGCTGATCAACGAGAGGTGGACTAGCCCTGCAACGGCTCGCGTCGATGCAGACCGCTGCACCATTTCATGCTGCACCGTCACTTCATGTAGCTGGGTAGCCAGAGAGACAGCGCTGGGAACACGATCAGGATGATCAGCCGGATCACATCCGCAATACAGAACGGGATGATGCCGCGATAAAGCGTGCCGGTCGACACGTTCTTGAGCAACGCCAGGATCACGAACAGGTTCATACCGACCGGCGGGCTGATCATGCCGATCTCGACGATCACCACCACGTAAATGCCAAACCAGATCGGATCGAAGCCGAGGTGCACGATCAGCGGGAATAGCACCGGCACCGTCAGCAGCACCATCGCCAGTTCTTCCATCACCATCCCAAGGATCAGGTAGATGATGGAGATGATGAAGATTACCATGAACGGCGACATGCCGGACACCATGCGCTTCAGGTCGTCGGGCATGGTGGTGTAGTTGATGAACTCCGTGAACATGAAAGCGCCGGTCAGGATGGCGAACAGCATCGCCGTGGTACGCGCGCTTTCGATCAGACAATCAAGAAAGCTCGCCCATGTCAGTGCGCGGCGGGCGAGGGCAAAGCAGAGCGCGCCGAAAGCACCCACGCCGGCACCTTCTGTTGCTGTGAAGAAGCCGCCATAGATGCCGCCCATCACCACTGCGAACAGCAACGCCACGCCCCACACGCCGCGCAGCGCTGCGAGACGCCCGCTCCAGGACACCCGTTCACCGGCCGGACCTTCTTCCGGCCGCCGCCAGACGACCCACTGGACGGCAAGGCAGAGCAGCAGTGTCGCCAGTATCCCCGGCACGATGCCGGCAGCAAACAACTTGCCGATGTTGGTCTCCGTCATGATGCCGTAGAGGACCATGACGGTCGATGGCGGAATGAGAATGCCGAGCGTGCCACCGGCGCAGACAGAACTGGCGGCAAGGCCATCCGAATATCCAATGCGGCGCATGGCGGGGTAGGCGACTTTGGCCATCGTCGCGGCGGTGGCGATCGACGAGCCGCAGATGGCGCCGAAGCCCGCGCAGGCAACGATGGCCGCCATCGCCAAACCGCCCTTGAGATGCCCGACGAATGCGTTCGCTGCCCTGAACAGTTCTTGCGACATGCCGGCGCGGGTGACGAAGTTACCCATCAGGATGAACAGCGGCACCACCGAGAAATGATAGCTGCGGCCGGTCTCATAGACCTTGGTCTGCACCATGTTCAGCGCGATCGCGAAATTCCAGTCGCGCATGTAGGCCATGCCGAGAAAGCCTATGAGCCCCATAGCGATCGCGATCGGCATGCGCAGGAAGGCGAGCGCCAGCATGACGCCGAGCGCAATCATCGTCTCGGTCATTGCGCGCTCTTATCTGTGATTTCGGGAATGTGCGAGGCTTGCGGCGACGGCAGCACCGCCCTGATGAAGTGAATGATCGCAGTGATCCCGATCATACCGCACATGACGTACACGAACGGCCCCACCGGAACCTTCAGAACGTCGGTGTAGTCGCCGGCACCCGAGATCTTGCCAGCTTTGATCCACACCTGCCAAGTCAGGCCTGCGAACAGCAGGCCGACAATGACTTCCATGCCCCGCCGCCAGACGTTGGCAAGCCGCTCACCGAGCGCCTTGTCGATGAAGTCGAGCGTGACGTGCTCACCCTTGCGCGACGCCAACGGCAGCCCCGCAAAGATAAGCACAAGAAGCCCGAGCTCGGTCAGCTCGAAGCCTCCCCGCAGCGGCCAATTGAAAACGTACCGGCTGACCACGTCGACCGCGGTCAGCATCATAAGCGCAAAAAGCAGGAACGCAGCCAGTAGTCCCAGGATGCGATCAAGCCCCGTCCCCCAGTCGCCCGCGGAAGCCGGTGACGCCTCAGCGTCACTTGCCGGCAGCGACATTCTTCAGCTCTTGTTTGAACTCGGCGTAGGCCTTGTCCGCATCGACGCCCTTGGCCTTAGCGGCCGCCAGCCACTTCTCGATGATCGGCTTGGACTTCTCTTCAACGGCCTTGACGAAGTCGGCGGATGGTTCAGTAATCTGGACGCCCTCTTTCTTCAGCAGCTCCAGGCCGACTTTGTCGGCGCCGTCCCAGGCCTTACCGGCGATGCGGGCGATGTTTTCGCCGGAGACCGACATGATGGCGTCTTGGTCTTCCTTGGACAGCTTGTTCCACTTGTCTTCATTGATGAAGAAACCAAACGCGGAACTATAGAAGCCGCCGGGGAACAATGTGGCGTGTTTGACCACCGTACCGAGCTTGAAGGACGAGATGCTCTCAAGCGGGAAGAACGTGCCGTCGGCGACGCCGGAGCTGAGCAATTCGTAGGACTCGGGTGCCGGCTTGACGAACGCGGACGCCCCGAGAGCGCGCGCCATCTCTTCTGAAATGCCGCCACC
The DNA here is from genome assembly GCA_963847145.1 of uncultured Alphaproteobacteria bacterium. Lineage (GTDB taxonomy): Bacteria > Pseudomonadota > Alphaproteobacteria > Rhizobiales > Hyphomicrobiaceae > JABFRJ01. The sequence goes on along the minus strand of CAWJYN010000003.1, from coordinate 486,859 downwards.
TGAGCGGATTTTCATGCCCGCCAAATCTTCAAGTTTGGTGAGCGCTCGCTTCGAGTTGAACATCTGCCCGGGGCCGTGCGTGAACACCCCCAGCAACTTCACGCCCTTGTATTCATTGACCTGTTGGAAATATTTCCAATGGATTCGAGAGAACGCGACCGAGTTGATCTCGGCTGTGCCGCCCGCGCCGGGTAGCTCTGCCATCAAAGGCAATACGTGACGGGCGGGCGTGTAGCTGGCGGTCACGTAGGACACGTCGACCAATCCGTCTTTGACGGCATCGAATGTGCCTGGAGGCGCTGCCGGTGCCTTCGGCAGCATCTGCAGTTTGACGCGACCTTTGGTTGCTTTCTCTACCTCAGCCGCCCAGTTGGGCAGCATTACCGCGGTGAGCGCGTGTGTCGGCGGGACCCAGCTCGACATCGTCAGCGTTGTGACGGTTTGCGCGACTGCCGTCCCCTGCTCCGTCAACGCCCAGCCCACTGTCAGCGCCAAGCTCGCGCCCACTGCTGCATGAATGGATCTATACATGATGCCCGCCTCCCAGGTTTTTATTTGACCACATTCGGCCATTGCAAGAGCGGGGCGTCAAGCCCGAACACGTACGTTTGTTGGCGAGAAACTTGCGCGAGATGAGATTAAGCCACGCGCCACTAGGGCATGAGCTCTATTTCCGCCAGTGAAAGCAGGGGCGCCGACCACGGGCCACGGACGGCAAAAGCCTCATGGCTGGTTGGCGTACGGGCGGGAAGGCCGAGGGTGCGCGCGGGGCCCAAACGCGTTGCGGCGGGCGCAATCCGAACAATGAGATCAAGATCGGCGGCTGCGAGGCCGACGCGCCCCGTCACGTTGGCCACCAGTCCCTTGCTGACGGCGCTGAGAGTGTCCAACGCCAACACGCCATTGCGCAGTAGAAACTTCGTTTCGAAGGTATCCAGTGATGAAATTTGCGCCAGCGAGCCCCAACCGGCTGGCCGCTCACTCCGCCTTTCGCTGAGAGTGAGCGCCGTGCCGAGCTTTTGCAGTCCAGCCAAGTCCAACAGCATTTGGCCATCACGCATCTCCAGCGTGCCGCGCCCCGACGCCCGGTCCAGCACCTCGCCAAGCGTCGCGCCGTGTCCGGAAATGTCAAACTGGCTCGCAGCGCGGCCCCGGAGTGGCGCTGTGCCAAACAGCTGGGCGGCCAGCGGCGCGATATCTTTGGACTCAAATCGGCCGCGCAGTGAAACCGGGCCGCGCGCCAAAGTATGGTCCATCGTGAACTGGAGGCTGCCAGTATGATTGCCAAGATCAAGCTCGGCAAGATCGCCATGAAGATGCCCACTGCTGGCAGTCAGGGTCACGGCACCGTGTCCAACGGGCGCCCCGTTCCATTGCAGACGTGACACCGACAGCCTGAGTTCCGCATCAAGGCGCGACATCCACGGAAAGACCGTGCTGATCGTTCGCCAAGGCGAAACGGTGGCAGTTGAATCAGGAAAGGTTTGGCTTTGCAGCAGCGGCGCCACGTCGAGGGCAGGAAATGCTAACGTTGCTTCAACGCGCGGGCGGCCATCGCGTTCGCTGAGGCTCAATGCACCGACGCCGGTCTGGTCGCTGAGGGAAACGTCCGATCGTCCAAAGCTGATCGCGCCATTGGCCCATCGCGCCGGACCGGTAATGAGAACGGCTGGTCCGCTCGATTGGCCTGCCCATATGTAACCGAGCGCTGCGGCCAGTTTGCTTGCGTCTGGCGTCCGCACCTCGGTGGCGCCCCGCAAGCTCAGCGTATCCGCCAAGTCGATCTGTCCATCAACATGGACACTGACGTAGCGGGATTTCAAAGATATTTGCAAGGGGCGCCGCATCGCAATGGCTGGCTCTGCATCGGCCACGCGGTCGACGCTCCCCCCAATACGCGCATCAAAACTATAGGTGTCGTTGAGATACGTGAAAGTCCCAATCGACGAGACCGGCTGTCTGTTGCGCACAACCAGCTCGGCGTCCACGCCCGTGAGTGCCAGCGAATGGCCATTCTTCCATCGCAGTCGCACCGTGCCGTTGCGCATCGCCACGCGTTCGAGCGACAACGTCGAGATGAAGTCGATGAGCGGGTAAAAGCTTAGATCGAACGGATCTGCGCCGGACGCGGCAATGGGCCGCTCGTCTGCCAAGGCCACATCCAAGACCGGCGCGGTCAATACTACGACCCGGCCAGCGTCTGGCGTTCCACGCATCAACGAGACGACGCCGGCAGTGAGGGTGATACTCGGTGTCAAATTAAGTTTAAGTGGCTGGTCGACCACCACAGTATCGGCCGGCAGCGCCTGCACGCCGAGCAGGCTGCGACGGATGTCAGTGGCCCGCAAATCAACAAACAAAGGTGTAACCGCGATCAACAGCAACGCGGAAACAACGATCAAACCCGCTGCTGCAAAACGGCGCCTGAGAGGACTGCGGTGCATGCGGTATACTCTGACCCCCAAATGGCCGCATCGGCCCCGCGTGCCAGCTTCGACCTTCGTCACCTGCTCCAATCACATCCTGACCGGCCCGTGCGCGACTTGCAAGGCCCCGTGGCGGGTCTGTCCGTAGCGTGTCAGCCGCCCACAGCCGGGCGCGCGAATTTTTGTTGACCAAAGGTCCCTGGTGCCATCGGTAGGGACCGTCCATGCGGCATGGCTGCCCACTTCCGAAAGAGGCTCGGAAACGGCTGGAGTGGCCCGCGATACCAAGCTAAGTCATCAGCGGCCTGCGTCGTTGCCATTTGGAGACCGCCATGACCCAGTTCGACCGCCTGTGGGAAACCGCCGACCTCACGCGTCGCACTTTGATTGCATCGGGTGCGGCGACCGGATTTGTGGCGGGTTATGCTGCGTCCGTCCAACCCGTCATGGCGCAGACAATGGTGGCAACTGATGCGACGGGCCTCGATGCGGGTTGGATCGATATCCCAACCGCCGATGGCGTGGTGCCCGCCTACCGCGCCATCATTGCTGGCGCAAAAGTGAAGCCGCTGGTGCTGGTTGTGCACGAAATCTTCGATGTCCATGAGCACATGACCGACGTCTGCCGCCGCCTGGCCAAGCTCGGCTACTGTGCCATCGCGCCGTCGCTCTACAAACGCCAAGGCGATGTGAAGAATTTGAAGTCGTTCGATGAGATCCGTCCCATCGTCGCTAAGGTGCCCGATGCACAAGTCATGAGCGATCTCGATGCGACAGTCGCCTGGGCCGCCAAGTCCGGCATTGCCGATGAGAACAAAGTCGCGATCACCGGCTTCTGCTGGGGAGGCCGCATCACGTGGCTCTATGCGGCGCACAATCCGAAACTCAAGGCGGGCGTTGCGTGGTATGGCCGCGTGCTCGGTTACAAGACCGAGAGCCAGCCCGCCCACCCGCTCGATGTAGCCGCCAAAATCAAGACGCCGGTGTTGGGCCTCTACGGCGGGCAGGACCAGGGCATTCCCGTCGCAACATTAGACCAACTCAAGGCCGCCCTCGGCCCCGATACGAAATCAAAGTTTCAGATCTACGACGACGCCCCGCACGCATTCTTCGCCGACTACCGCCCCAGCTATCGCGAAGCCGCTGCAAAGGATGGTTGGCAACGGTTGCAGGATTGGCTGAAAGCGAACGGCGTCGCGTGATAAGGGTTCCGTCGATGGCCGGCCGCGACAACCGCTTGGTGCTCGGCTGGGAGGAGTGGATCGCGCTTCCCGGTCTTGGCTTGCCGGCCATTAAAGCCAAGATCGATACCGGCGCCAAGACGAGTGCGCTGCATGCCGAGGCGATTGAACCGTTTGGCGCGGCATCGTCGCCCAAGGTGCGCTTTGTCATCCGCCCTGCACCGCGCCGTCCCGATATCGTGGTCACCTGCGTCGCACCGATTGTCGACCGGCGCAGCGTCACCAGTTCCAATGGTATTCCCGAAGACCGCATCGTGATTGCCGCTGAAATAGCCGTTGCCGGACGGTGCTGGCCCATTGAAATCTCTCTCTCGGACCGCCGCGAAATGAGTTACCGAATGTTGCTCGGCCGGCAGGCACTTCAGGCTGGCACGGTCCTCATCGATCCATCCGTTTCATTCGCACAACCGAAGCTGGGCTTCGGGCATTATCCCGGCTACAAACGGAAAAAACTGTCACGAAAAACGACATGATTTGCGACCCGCAAATTTCGCCGTTGCATCCTCCCCCGGAGTCGGCTCATATCGCTGCTGATTGACGTATACGACAACCTACCCTCAGTTTCGAACCATGAGCCCCGCCCCCGAAGGAGACCTGCCGTGACCGACGCCGTCATCGTTTCGACCGCCCGTACGGGCCTTGCCAAGTCCTGGAAGGGCGCGCTCAACAACACGCACGGCGCGACTATCGGCGGCCATGCTGTCAAGCACGCCATGGCGCGCGCCAAGATTGAGCCAGGCGAAGTCGAAGATGTGATCATGGGCTGCGCCAACCCCGAAGGCGCGACCGGCGGCAATATCGCCCGCCAGATCGCGCTGATGGCCGACTGCCCGGTCGGCGTCTCCGGCATGACGGTCAACCGCTTCTGCTCTTCCGGCCTGCAGACCATCGCACTCGCCGCACAGCGCATCCAAGCTGGCGAAGGTGACATCTATTGCGCTGGCGGCGTCGAGAGCATTTCTCTCGTCCAGAACGAGATGAACCGCAAGAACGGCGTCGACAAGATGCTCAAGGCCAAGAAGCCGGAAGTGTACTGGAACATGCTGCAGACGGCCGAAATGGTCGCCAAGCGTTACAACATCCCGCGTGAGCTGATGGACCAGTACGGCGTCGAGAGCCAGCTGCGCGCGGCAGCCGCCAAGCAAGGCGGCAAGTTCAACGACGAGATCGTGCCGATCAAAGTGATGATGCTGAAAGCCGAAATGAACGACAAGAAAGAGGTCGTGCGCACTTGGGAGGAAGAAGTCACGCTGAACGAGGATGAAGGCATCCGCGCCGACACGACGCTCGACGGCATTGCCAAGATCAAGCCGGCTATTGAAGGCGGTGTGATTTCTGCTGGCAACGCCAGCCAGTTCTCAGACGGCGCGTCGGCTGCGATCATCATGAGCGGCGCACAAGCGGCCAAGCGCGGCCTGAAGCCGCTCGGCATCTTCAAGGGTTTTGCCGTCGCTGGTTGCGAGCCGGACGAAATGGGCATCGGCCCTGTTTTTGCTGTGCCCAAGCTGCTGAAGCGCGCCGGCATGAAGGTTTCCGACATCGACCTGTGGGAACTCAACGAAGCGTTCGCCTGCCAGGTCATGTACTCCCGCGATAAGTTGGGCATCGACAACGCCAAGCTCAACGTCAACGGCGGCGCGATTGCCGTCGGCCATCCCTATGGTGTCTCGGGCGCGCGCCTCGTCGGCCATGCGCTGATCGAAGGCCGCCGCCGCAAAGCCAAGCACGTCGTCGTCACCATGTGCATCGGCGGCGGCATGGGTGCAGCCGGGCTGTTCGAAGTCGTGCAGTAGCAGGCAAGCATACTTCGCGCTCACGCGCGAAATGCGAGGGACGACGCGTCCCTCGCGCTCCGACGGCAGGGGCGAGCCCCTGTACCCACTTTTCGGTTAACTGCGGCATTCAGTGGCGATGCCGTGATAGGAATGGTGGCGGCAGGCCGGTGCGTAGCTTTGGCGGTGCCTAGTGTTGTTCATAATCGGGCACTGTCAACTACTGGCACTCAGTCCGCGCCGGCCCATTTCCACCATTGCCACCCCCACCTCACCGCCGCTAAAGTTGCCGCAAAGGTCAAGCATTCCGACCCCCGCCTATTCAGGTAAATCCAGATCAAGCCGGGGATAACCCTGGTTATCGACTGAAGGAACGCCCCCATGGATCTCCGCTTTACGCCCGAAGAAAATGCCTTCCGCCAGGAAGTGCGCACCTTCATGACGACGGAAATTCCGTTGCACGTGCGCAAAAAAACCGAAGTGGGTGAGGGGCTCTCGAAGGCTGACATTGTCGCCTCGCACAAGGCGCTGGCGAAGAAGGGCTGGGCGGCGCCGCATTGGCCGAAAGCCTACGGCGGAACGGGCTGGACGCCGATCCAGCATCACATCTTCACCGAGGAACTGCAGGCCAATTCCGTGCCGCAGCCGCTGCCGTTCAACTTCTCCATGTGCGGGCCGGTGATCATCGCATTCGGCACCGAAGAGCAGAAGAAAAAGTTCCTGCCGAAGATGTACAATCTCGATGACTGGTGGTGCCAGGGCTTCTCCGAACCCGGCGCAGGTTCTGATCTCGCGGGCTTGAAAACCACGGCCGTCAAGAAAGACGGGATGTACGTCATCAATGGTCAGAAAACCTGGACGACGCTGGCGCAGCACGCCGACTGGTGTTTCGTGCTGGCGCGCACCGACATGGAAGCGAAAAAGCAGATGGGGATTTCGTTCATCCTCGTCGACATGAAGTCGCCAGGCATCACTGTGCGGCCGATCCAGACGATTGATGGCGGACATGAAGTCAACGAAGTGTTCTTCGACGACGTGAAGGTGCCGCTGGAAAATCTCGTCGGTCAGGAAAACCGCGGTTGGGATTGCGCGAAGTTTCTGCTCGGCAACGAGCGCGTCGGCATTGCGCGCATCGGGTTGTCGAAGCAGCGCATCGGCCGCATCAAGCAGCTGGCATCAAAGGTCATGCTCGGCGACAAGCCGTTGATGCAGGATGAGCGTTTTGCCGAGAAGGTTGCCGCGGTCGAGGTGGAGTTGAAGGCACTGGAGATGACGCAGCTGCGCGTGTTGGCAGAAGACGCCAAACGCAAGTCGAACATGCCAAACCCGGCGTCATCGATCCTCAAGATCAGGGGCTCGGAGATCCAGCAATCAACCACCGAGCTGCTGTTGGAAGTGGCGGGCCCGTTGTCGGTGCCCTATCTGCCGGATGAAGCCGACTTCGGCACCGGCGACCATTGGGCCGCACCGGCCGCGCCGCAGTATTTCAACTTCCGCAAGGTCTCCATCTACGGCGGCTCCAACGAAATCCAACGCAACATCATCGCCAAGGCGGTGTTGGGGTTTTGAGGTCGGCGTGGCCCGCGTGGTCACGCACGCACCATTGTCATCCTCGGGCTTGTCCCGAGGACCCAGGGTCCAACGCACTCGGAACCAAGCGCGTTCGCAACTCGCGGCAACCACGTCGCCTAAATTTCGATGGCGCGCCTGCCTTACGCTGGGTCCTCGAGACGAGCCCGAGGATGACACCTGAGTGATAATACTCGACGCTGTCGCCTTGAACTGACACCACTACAGCCACGCCATTCCGATAAAAGAGCACCCCCATGGACTTCGACCTTTCAGACGACCAGCGCCAGATCAAGGACAGCGTGGACCGCATGCTGGCCACCGCGTACGCGGATCTAAAGACCAAAGCTGCTGCGCAAAAGGAGCCTGCCGGATTTAGCACCGCAAACTGGGCGCAGTATGCCGAACAAGGCTTGCTCGGCATTCCATTCGCCGAAGCCGACGGCGGGCTCGGCGCAGGTCCGGTCGAGACGATGATCGTGATGGAAGCCATCGGCAAGAACGCGGCGATCGAGCCGTATCTGTCGACCGTCGTCCTCGGCGGCGGCGTGCTGCGGCATGCAGGCACCGCTGCACAGAAAGCTGCGCTGATCGGCGACGTCATCGAAGGAAAGCGACGCCTCGCACTCGCCCATCAGGAGCGGCACGCGCGTTACGATCTCGCCGATGTAACGACAAAGGCGCGCAGCGATGGCGCCGGTGGTTTCATTCTCGACGGCGAGAAGCTGGTTGTGCTGGGCGGCGATAGCGCGGACACGTTGGTCGTCGTGGCGCGGATGTCTGGCAACCGGCGCGACCGTGCCGGCATCGGTCTGTTTCTGGTGGGTGGGACGTCAGCCGGCGTCAAGCGCACAGGCTACGCCACACAAGACGGCGGGCGGGCTGCCGACATCACGTTTACCGACGTGAAGGTCGGCGCAGAGGACGTGATTGTTGGCGCAGGCGGAGATGGGCTCGCCGTACTCGAGCTGGTTGTGGATGAAGCTATCGCCGCGCTGGCGTCCGAGGCCGTTGGCGCCATGGCCGCGCTGCATGAACTGACGGTCGACTACCTCAAGACACGCAAACAATTTGGCGTGGCGATCGGTTCGTTCCAGGTGCTGCAGCACAAATCGGTCGATATGTTCACGGCCCTCGAGCAGGCAAAATCGATGGCCTACTTCGGCACCATGATGGCGTCAGAAACCAATGCGAGTGAACGCCGAAAGGCGATGGCGGCCGTCAAAGTGCAGATCGGCAAGTCGGCGCGCTTTGTCGGCGAAACGGCCATCCAGCTGCACGGCGGCATCGGCATGACGATGGAATACAAAGCCGGCCACTATTTCAAGCGGCTGACCATGATCGAACTGGCGTACGGCAACACCGATCATCACCTGCGCGCTCTTGCCCATGCCGGCGGATTGATAAACGCAGCGGCGTAAGTGCCGATGCGAGTGCCGCTATGCCGCGGTGCCATCGGCACGCGACCTAGCAACGGCATTGCGATGCACGTTGGGTTAATCTCCGGCCGCCAGAGTTAATCGCACCAGAGCCATTTAGGAGCGATTTGGTGGGCGCTTTTGTGAGTGGCTACCCCGGTAGCTAGACGCACTGCAGTCGCCCTGCTGCGCGTTCATAGCGCGTTCACAGCGCGTTCAATTTGGGTGCCCTTGGGCCGGTCCTCCGTTGCAGCAGAATTTGTCCGCACGAAGGGCCAGCAACCGTTCCGATGCCCGCATAAACCTTAACGGGAACGGCGGTGGACACCTGGTTCAACCCCGCCCGCGATAGGGCGCGACGCCTTGGTCGGGCAGCCAGACGCCTTGCGGCAGCGCGCCGTGCTGGAAGAACACGTCGATGGGGATGCCGCCGCGCGGATACCAGTAACCGCCGATGCGCAGGAAATGCGGCTTGAGCAGCGTGATCAGCCGCTTGCCGATGCCGACCGTGCAGTCCTCATGAAACGCGCCGTGGTTCCGGTGCGCCTGCAAAAACAGCTTGAGAGACTTGCTTTCCACCAGCCACCCATCCGGCACGTAGTCGATCACCAGATGGCCGAAGTCGGGCTGGCCGGTCACCGGGCACAGCGACGTGAACTCCGGACACGCAAAGCGTGCCACGTATGGTGTATCGGGATGTGGGTTCGGCACCCGCTCCAGCACCGCAGTCGCCGGGCTGGTTGGCATCGCAGTCGGTTGGCCGAGCTGGGTCACAGGCTGGGCGACGGCGCTTGCAGCACTGTCTTTCTGTTGGGTTGGGCGCGCCATGGGCGTGGCTCTCACTTCGTGGATGTCAGGGCGGTAAAAACTGCCCCCGTCTCCCCGCTGCAGCCGCTCAAGTCAATGCCCGTGCGCCGCGATCGCGCGGCCGCAGGCGTGTTGAACGGATGGGGCCTGCGACAGGCTCCGGTGTCTTCGGGCACAGCACCCTGTTTGATCTACTGCTGGAACAGTTCTGCAATTCTGTCGATACGCCGCGATTTTGCCATCAGGCAAACGTGAGGCCGCTTCAATCGATCCTTACGGCGTTCAGTGGACGGTGGGAATCGCGTCGAGCAGTTGGCATTGCGGAATGCCCAGCACTCAAACCAGCGATTGACACCAACGGTCCTCGCAAGAGGCCGCAGAAAAGTGCCGCAGGGGCGGTGTCTGTTAACGGCAAATTAACCGTGGCCGCGTTAACGATGCCAGGAGCAGAGGTGTCTCACATGGTATTGCGTCGTCACCCATCAGTAACGTTTGTCCCCGTGCGCTTAGGCGCGGGTGCGCCCGCGTGTGTTCTGGCCTTAGCCGCCCTGATGGCCGGCTGTAGCGCCGACATTCGGCGCCTTGAGCAGCCGACCTACGCGCTCGGTGAAAAACCACCGCTGCCTGCCGAACCGATCGGCCGTCGCAATGCCGGCGCGCCCCCGTCGGTCGACAACGGCGGCTGGCCCAATTCCGGTCCCTTGAAACCCAGCGTTGAGCGCGTGACCGCGCTGCCTGATACGGTTCAGCCCCTCAATCCCGCCTTTAACCCATCCGTCCCATTCGACGCCCCCAAGAAATCGAAAGTGGTCGCGCCGGCTGCGGTCGCCCCCGCGTCCGCGCCAACCTCCACCCCGACCGCCGCACCCATCGTGGCCGGCCAGACGATTGAAGTCCAACAGGGCGATTCGCTTTATGCGATCTCCAAGCGCCACAGCGTGTCTATCGCCGCGCTGATGGATCTGAACGGCCTCAAGAGTGCTGCCCTGCGCCCCGGCCAGAAGATCGTGTTACCAGCCAACGCCCGCCGTCCGATCGCCAAACCAGCGGCTTCACTCCCAGCCACCGCTGTCGGACAGGCGCCAGCAGCGATCCCCGCCGCTCTCCCCGCAGTCGCAGCCGCGCCCGCACCGGCTGATTGGGACGGCAGCTATACTGTCAAGGCCGGTAAGTCGCTGTTCGGCATCGCGCGCGCCCACAAGGTCAATGTTGCCGAGCTGCAACGTGTGAACGGCATCACCGACCCCGGCAAGATGCGTCCTGGTATGGCGTTGAAAGTGCCCTCGGGTCCGGCCAGCGCCTCCAGTGCCGCCTCCGCTCCTGCCCCTGCGCCGCTGTCGCCACCTGTTGCAGCCGCCTCCGCGCCTGCTCCGGTTGCGGAAGTCCCGCGCGCCGCGGCAACCGGTGGGCCCCGGCTCTTGAACGCACCTGCCCCTCAAGCGGCATCGCCGGTCGTCGCACCAACCAAAATCGCCGGCGTCGGGCCAGTAACGCTGCCTGCCGCCGGCGCCGGCAAATTCCGCTGGCCGGCCAAAGGGGCCCTGCTCGCCGGCTTCGGCAAGCGCCCTGACGGCGCCCACAACGACGGCATCAACATCGCCGTGCCCGCCGGCACCGATATCGCCGCCGCCGACGCCGGTACTGTCGCCTATGCTGGTAGCGAAATCAAAGCCTACGGAAACTTGGTTCTCATACGCCATGAGGGCGGTTGGGTGACGGCTTATGCTCACGCTGATCAAATTCTGGTCAAGCGCGGCGACACCGTCACTCGCGGCCAAGTGATTGCCAAAGCCGGCGCGACCGGCACGGTCGATCAGCCGCAGGTGCATTTCGAGTTGCGCCAGGGCTCCAAGCCGGTTGATCCCGCACCACACATGGAAAAATAAGCGAAGTCATTTAGAGAGCCGCTTACAGAGAGCCGTTTGACACCCGCCGCGCGCTGCGCAGGCGGGTGTTGTATTTTTTGCACACGACTAAAGTCTTAATTCGCAGGCATGGGGCGACGGGACCGCCAGAACTCACTAGTCTGCCGACTCAAGGTTCGGGGTGCGCAGCAAAAACAACAAAGAGCGCGCGCATCACCAGAGCTTTTGTTGGGGTGGACACAAGGAGAGTTTTGAATGGCAACGACCTATGGAACAGAGGCCGCCAAACCGCGCGGCATGACAGGGGAGGAGGTCAAGGTCATCGTCGCCTCGTCTCTCGGCACGATTTTCGAATGGTACGATTTCTATCTGTACGGTTCTCTGGCAGCCATGATCGGCGCCAAGTTCTTCACTGCGTTTGATCCTAATACACGTGCGATCTTCGCACTGCTCGCGTTTGCCGCCGGCTTCCTGGTTCGCCCGTTTGGCGCGCTATTCTTCGGCCGCCTCGGCGACTTGATCGGCCGCAAGGCGACGTTCCTTATCACCATTCTGATCATGGGCGTGTCGACGTTCCTCGTCGGCCTTCTTCCCGATTACGCGACCATTGGTTGGGTTGCACCGGTGCTGCTGATCGCACTGCGCATGCTTCAGGGCCTCGCGCTCGGTGGTGAATATGGAGGTGCGGCAGTCTACGTGGCCGAACATGCGCCGCCTGGCCGCCGTGGCTATTACACGGCTTGGATCCAGACGACCGCGACGCTCGGTCTGCTGCTGTCGCTGGCGGTGATTGTCGGCCTGCGTATCAGCATGGGCGAAGCAGCCTTCCAAGACACGGTCGTCAATGGCGTCCCGCAAGGCTATCCGTTGTTCTGGGGTTTGAGAGGCGGCTGGCGCATTCCATTCCTGGCCTCGATCATCTTGCTCGTCATCTCGGTGTTCATTCGTCTCTCCATGAATGAGAGCCCGGCGTTCCAGAAGATGAAAGAAGAGGGCACGCGCTCGAAGGCGCCGCTCGCAGAAGCGTTTGGTGGTTTTCCGACTTGGCTTTCGGTGGTGCTCTCTGTGCTCGCCGTGGTTGCCGTGGGTGGCGTCTACGCTGCGCTGCAGGGCTACGGTGCCTGGGGCCTGCTGGCGATCCCGGCTATGATCCTGTTGATCATTGGCAACATGGCGCGGTTCGGTAACGGACGCATCGTGCTGCTGGCGCTCTTCGGTCTGGTCGTCGGTCAAGCCGTCGTATGGTACACGGGTCAGTTCTACGCGCTGTTCTTCCTGCAGTCAGTTCTCAAGGCGGACCTGCTGACGGCGAACGTGCTCATCGCCTGGTCGTTGATCCTTGGCACGCCGTTCTTCCTGTTCTTCGGCTGGCTGTCGGATCGTATTGGGCGTCGCATCGTCATCCTGGCGGGTTGCCTCATTGCGGCGCTCACCTACTTCCCGATCTTCTGGACACTGACGAGCCTCGTTAATCCGCAGCTCGAAAGCGCCCTCGACAAGGTGAAGATCGAGATCAAGGCCGACCCGGCTGAATGCGGCAGCGTGTTCGATCCGGTTGGTGTGCGCGTGTTCACTGCCGGCTGCGACGTTGCTCGCCGTACGCTGTCAGCCGCGTCGTTCAAATACACGCTGGTCCCTGCTGCTGCAGGTGCCAAGACCGTTGTTTCAGTCGGTGGTACTGACGTTGTGGTCGACAAAGACTTCGGCGCCAACATCGGTAAGGCTGCGGTTGCCGCGGGCTATCCAGCGGTTGGTGACAAGAACATCCTGAAGCTGAACGGCTTCTTCGATGCCTGGTCGAGTTTCCGTGGCATCGCTACGATCGCGCTATTGACCTTGATGGTGCTTTACGTGACGGCCGTTTACGGTCCGATCGCTGCAGCGCTGGTCGAGTTCTTCCCGACACGCATCCGCTACACTGCCATGTCGCTGCCCTATCACATCGGCAACGGCTGGTTCGGCGGCCTGCTACCAGCGACCTCGTTCGCGATGACCGCCTCAACGGGCGACATCTACTTCGGTCTCTGGTACCCGATCTTCTTCGCACTGCTGACGGTCGTCATCGGACTGTTGTTCGTCCGTGACGCCGGCGAGAAGAACATTGAGCACACCCGCTAACAGCGGTTGGTTTCAGACACAAAGTAACCCCGCGGCAGGCAACTGCCGCGGGGATTTTTTTTGAGATCGGTAGGGCGCAATAGCCCCGTTTCAGGGGCGTATTGCGCCGCGTGCCACGCCACGCCGTCGCATTGGCTGGAGCAAAAATATTGGCCAAGGATATTGGCAAGGAAGTTGAGTAGCCGCCCGGACCCGGCGCAATACGGCGCTGAAAAGCAGCCTATTGCGCCCTGCGAACTCAATCCGTCTTCGCGGCCAGATATTTTTCCAACCAGTGAATGTCATAGAGCCCGTTCTGGATGTCGGGCTGCGTGACGAGATCCTGGAACAAGGGGATAGTCGTCTCGATGCCGTCGATGACAAACTCATTGAGCCCGCGCTTGAGCCGCATCAGACATTCGTTGCGCGTTTTTCCAGACACGATGAGCTTGCCGATCAAGCTGTCGTAGTAAGGCGGAATCCGATAGCCCTGATAGATGCCGCTATCGACCCGCACGCCAAGCCCGCCCGGCGGATGCCAGTAAGTAATCAGTCCTGGTGAGGGACGGAAGGTGCGCGCGTTCTCCGCATTGATGCGGCATTCAATGGCGTGCCCGGAGAAAGTGACCTCTTCTTGCTTCACGCTAAGTCCATTGCCGGCGGCCACGCGGATCTGTTCGAGTACGAGATCAAGCCCAGTCACCGCCTCGGTCACCGGATGCTCGACCTGCAGCCGCGTATTCATCTCGATGAAGAAGAACTGTCCATCTTCGTAGAGAAATTCGATGGTGCCGGCACCACGGTACTTCAGCTTCTGCATCGCCTTCGCGCAAGTGGCGCCAATCTCGGCGCGCTGGGCAGCATTCAGCGCCGGGCTGGGGCTCTCCTCCCAGACTTTCTGGTGGCGTCGCTGCAACGAGCAGTCGCGCTCGCCGAGGTGAATGGCATTGCCTTTGCCGTCGCCGAAAACCTGGATCTCGATATGACGTGGCTTGGTCAAATACTTTTCTAGATACACACTATCGTCACCGAACGCGGCTTTGGCCTCAGCTTTTGCAGTCTTCACGGCGCTGTCGAGGTCTTCGGCGGTGCGCGCCACCTTCATGCCACGGCCGCCGCCACCAGCGGCCGCCTTGACCAGCACCGGAAATCCCATCGCCTTGGCGACTTTCATCGCCTGCAGTTCGTTGGTAATGGCGCCATCTGAACCCGGCACCACCGGGATCCCGAGTTTCTTGGCTGTTTCTTTGGCAGCGATCTTGTCGCCCATGATGCGGATATGCTCGGACGTCGGTCCGATGAAAGTAATGTTGTGCTCTTCCAGAATCTCGGCGAACCGCGCGTTTTCCGACAGGAAGCCGTAGCCCGGATGGATCGCATCAGCGCCGGTAATCTCGCAGGCGGCCAGCAGGCGCGGCACATTCAGATAGCTCTCGGCGGCGGGCGGCGGGCCAATACAAACGCTTTCGTCCGCAAGCTTGACATGCATGGCGTCAGCGTCGGCGGTCGAGTGCACGGCCACTGTAGCGATGCCAAGTTCCTTGCACGCGCGCAGCACGCGCAGCGCAATTTCACCTCGGTTGGCGATCAGGATTTTGTCGAACATGGTTTTTAGGGCAATGGGCAATGGGGAGTGGGCAATGGAGATTTGAGCTTCGATTGCCGATTGCCGATTGCCGATTGCCCCCCTTTCTTATTCAATCACAACCAGCGGTTCGCCGAACTCGACCGGCTGGCCGTTATCGACAAACACGCTCACAACCGTACCCGAACGTGGCGCTGGAATATGGTTCATGGTTTTCATGGCTTCGATGATCAGCAACGTCTGGCCTTGCGCCACCCGCGTGCCGACATCGACAAACGCTGCAGCGCCCGGCTCTGCGGCTCGGTAGGCGGTGCCGACCATCGGCGACGTCACAGTCCCGGGGTGATTGGCCGGGGGGGCAGCAGGCTTGCCGCCAAGCGTGGCAGCGGCCGCGTGCGCGGGTGCAGCATGAGCGGTCGCCATAGGCGCGGCGATGGCGGCCATGGTCAGTTGCCGCGCCACCCGCACGCGCAGACCCTCGCGCTCAATCTCGATCTCGCTCAAACCTGTCTCGTTCAGCAGCTCCGCCAGTTCGCGGATCAGGCCGCTCTCGGCGCCTGACTTGTCTTTCGTGTCTTTGGCCATGCCCCGATGGGTCCCATGTCGAAATAGGCAAACAGCGCGGATCTCAGCGCCCCGCTAGGGAAGCGCCCGCCACGCGCGCACCGTCTAGCAGCTTTCCGCCAGACGAGAAAGGCACTGGCGCCGCCGCCAGCCATTAACCAACAGGCCGCGTTCCCGTCGACGTGGAGGCGCCCATTGTGGCTGGTGGTTCATCATGCTCGAGAACCTCACTTTACGGCGATCGATGGCGGCGGCCCCAGTTCGGGCGCTACGGGCCGCAATCGGCCTTGCGCTGGCTGTTGGCGCACCGAGCTTGGGGCAGGCGGCAGCACAGGTCGCATCGCAGCCTTGCGCCCGCATCCTCGATCCCGGCCATCTCAGTGCCATCGCCGCAGCCGTGGCTTGGCGCGATGCCCGTTGGGCGCATCAAGGCCGGCAGTGGTCAACGGCCTACGAGGTGCCGCCACCGCCCAAGGCGCCGCTCGGCATCGGCTCTTTGGCCCGCGGCCATGAGCTGGGGGCGGCCGTGGTGCCATCGGCACCGATTGCCGGTATCGCGTCCGTGTCGCAGTTCAACTGCATCGCAGCACCTTCGGACCCCGCTGGACCATACATCGTTCAATTCGTTGGACGGGGGCTTCGATTCAAAGAGAACGCCGGGGCTTGGTCGCACCCTCTGCGCACAGCGATGTTGCATAGTCTCGTCGTTGCGCGGCCAGCGGCCGACATCGCCTGGATCGTCAGCGAGCAGCCGGAGGCCCACACGGCCCTGCTCCCGGGCGCGCGGCTAACGTTGCCGGCGCCGGCCGCCAAGCCCCAGGTTGCGGCCGCGACCACCCGTCCCCGCCGCTGACAGACGATCGCCATTTTTCTGCTGTGACGGAAAGTTACCTTGGCAGCGGGACGTGGAGTGGTTAACCCGAAACACACTTGGTTTGTTCTCGGCGCGTGCCGGGTGCGGCGGCTCGGCGTCTTTCAAAAAATCCGAAACAATTCAATCCTACACAAGACATCTAGCGATCGGCGGGTGCCTCTGGTCTCGCATCGCATCTTGCTTACACCCCCTAACCCCTTGAGGTGACATGCGCTTTTTATCGAACGTGGCGACTATCCGCGCCATCCGTCTGCCGGGTGCTTTGACCTTCGCGGCCCTCCTGGCCGGCGGCACGTTGGCCCTGTCGACGCCAGCCGCGCTGGCACAAGGCACGCCGATTGCCACCGTCAACGGCAAGCCGGTCACCGATGGCGACCTTAAGCTGGCCGAGGCCGAATTGGGTCCTGAACTTGCGCAGCTGCCGGAGGGGTCGCGCCGCCGTATTTTGCTGGAGTATGTGATAGAAAATCAGATTTTCTCCGATGCTGCCGAGGGCGCTAAGCTCGGTGCTGGAGCCGAGTACGACGCGCGCATGCAGTACTGGCGCCGCCGGGCGCTGCGCGATCTTTATTTCGAAAAAACCATCAAGGCGTCTGTCAAGGACGAGGACGCGAAGAAGTTCTACGACGAGCAGGTCAAGGCCATTAAGCCGGAAGAAGAGGTCAAGGCGCGCCATATCCTGGTCGAGGAAGAGGCCAAGGCCAAAGAAATCGCTGACAAGCTCACCAAGGGTGGCGACTTTGCCGCCCTCGCGAAAGAGTTCTCAAAAGACCCTGGCTCCAAAGAAAACGGCGGCGATCTAGGCTTCTTCTCTAAGGGCCAGATGGTGCCGGAATTTGAGGCGGCCGCGTTCGCACTCGAAAAAGGTAAGATCTCTGCGCCTGTTAAATCCAACTTCGGGTGGCACGTCATCAAGCTTGAGGACAAGCGCCTGCGCGAGCCGCCACCCTTCGACGGCCTAAAAGAGCGTATCGTCAACTCGCTGCTGCAGAAGAAAGCCCAGTCGGTGGGTGCTGACCTCCGCAATGCCGCCAAGATCGAGTACATCGACGCCGACATCAAGAAAGCGATCGAGGCTGAGAAAGCTGCGGCAAGTGCGGCTCCGGCTGCTGCACCAGGCGCGGCCCCGGCACCGAACCAATCCAAGCAGCCGCCGGCGAAGAAGTAACGCGACCGACTGAGCACTCATGGCAGTTATCACACGCCGGCCTAAGGATATCCCTCAGGCCGGCGTTTGCGTTTGAGCATCAATACTTCGCCAGTCCGTTGATGAACACGCCGCGGCTCTTGTTGGACAGATCCGTCAGGTTGTCTGAGTAGTCGGTGAAATTGTAGCCGACGCCGACACGGAAGTTGTCGTTGATGTGCTTGTAGACCCCGATCAGCGCGCCGGTCTTGCGATCCGATGCTGTCGAGCTATCGAGCGAGCGCAGCTCGGCGAGGAAGTCCCAGTCACGGATCGCCTTGATGTCGAGCCGCAGAATGGCCAGCTGCGCACGAGCATCGAACCACGGTCCGTCGAGCACACGATCCTTCAATTCGCCGATGCGGTAGGCATACTTGCCACCAACAGTCAGCCAAGGCAGCAGGTCGTAGCTGGCGTCTATCGCGAGGATCTGACTGCGCTGAGCGTAACCGAGCGACAGTCCGCCGGGCAGCACTTGACCTGGGCTCGGCGCGTCCTGGAAGTAGGTGTGCTTGAAAAGCATGTTGAGCCGGTCATTGGTGACAGGGCGATAGGCAAAGCCGGTGGTGGCTTCAAAGAAGTTGCCATCCACGAAGTCGCCAACGGTCTTGGTGTTGAACGCTCCGCTGAGCTTGCCGACAGCACGCCAGTCATCCGTCATCTTCAGCGACAGTGTGTTGGCCGCAAGCCACGTTTCGCGCTCGCGCAGTGGCGTTTCGTCATGGCGGTACTCGATCTTGCCCGAGTAGGTCAGGCCGGCATGGCTGTAGCCAATGGACCCCGACGCCGCGAGCCGTTGCAGGTCGCCAGCAAAGGGATCATGCAGTTTGCCGGTTTCGATGGCGAGGCCGGTCTTCCAATGCTGCAAAGGTACAAAGTCAAGACCATAGGCGTGGGTCAGCCCGGTGTAACCGATGCCTGAGCGATAACGCTCCTCGCCAAATACGCTGAAGTTGTCGGAGTAGCGGCGGCGAGCGCCGCCGACGAGCATGCCTTGTGCGCCTGTCGAGATGATGTCGGTCCGGTCGGGATCGAGGGTATAGTTGACGTAGACGGTTTGCTCGTCGTTGACCTTATATTCCGTGCCGAGCTTACCGCCGAGGCCGCCGTCGCCGCCAGAGATTTCGGCGAGGCCGGTAAGGTTCTCAGTGACCCGGGCAGTGCCGCCAACGCCGATCCGGTTATTGGGATTGCGGGTTCCCGTGCGGTCGAGTGTTTTCTGGCCGAAGACGTAGGCGGTCCAATCGCGATGCGAGTCGTAGTCGAGCCGGATGGCGCTATCGATGCGGCGGCCCTCTTGATTGAGGGTCGGGCTGGCGGACAGTGTGCGCAACGTTTGCGTATCACCCTTCAGGCCAACCGTGCCCTTCCAATACTCGTTGAAGCTATAGACAACATTGCCTTCGGCCGACTGATAGGAGCGGAACTCGTCGCGCTTGTCGGTCAATTGCGCGCGTAGTCCCCACTGCGCGTTGAGCCTGGTTGTGGCTTTGACGCCGGCCTCGCTTGCCTCGCGATTGGTCGTGATCTGGCCGGGGCTCGAGAAGTCGCGGTCTTTGTGTTGCCAGAACGCGGCGAGGCGGCCATCGAGGCCAGTGTTCAATTCAGCAAGGTCGGCTGCGGCTTCGATGCGCTTGGCATAGGCAATGCTGCCATTGCTTTGGCGACTGACGAACGTGAAGCCGCCGTCGAGAGACAGCGTTTCGCCATCGCCTGCGCCGTTGGAGCGTGCGATTTCGGCCTTGATATAGGTGCCCGGTGTGGCGCGAACCATCATGTCGGTGCCGATCATTTTCTGATCACGTCCGGCACCGGTTTGTTCGTAGCCGGTGACGCCGACCTGGACATGGTCGCCAACCCACTGGGTGGCGCGGCCGCCGGTGGCCTTGTCCTTGTTGGCTTCGAGGCTTGGCGCGTATTCGTAGGTGGTGACGAGGAACTGTTCCTGGCCGGAGAGCGTGCCGGATTGCACGATGAAATCGCTCATGGCGGTGGACGCGAGCGGGGACTTCAACGTGATGCGGCCTTGGAGATAGTTGATCTCGTAGTCTTGCGTGGGCACCAGCACTTTACTGGCGAGCGCCAAGCCGGTGTCGCGGTCGCGCACTTCGATGCTGACGCGTTCAGAGCCGAGTGTGATGTTCTGGCGGCGCATGTAGTAGAGCGAGCCGCCCGTGCCGCGGAAGATGTCGCGGCCAGCGATCGTGCCAGGTTCCGCGGCGAACACTTCGACCTTTGTGGTCCGTTCGCCGCTCGGTGTCGATGTCTCGCTGGCGTACTGGCCACGCGCGCCGTAGAGGCCGCGGTCATAGCGGACGAACTCGGTTCCGGTGATCGAGGTTTTGAAGTTGCCCCACATGATGTTGCTGTCACCCTTTTCCAGGCGGACGTAGAACTTGCCGCGCGTGGGGGCGTCTTCGGTCAGTGTCGAGTCGTCGCCGTAGACAGGGTAATACTTGCTCGGGTCGAGCTTGCGCAGCAGGTAGCGCGGGTCTTTGCTGTCGAAGTTCGAGAACAGCGAGCCGACGGGCTGGTCTTTGGTGTCGGCGGCCGCGGTCAGCAGGTATTCGCCTTTGATCTTGCCTTTCAGATAAAAGGCGCCGCGACCATTGACATAGTGCTCTTTGGCATAGCCGTCGCTGCTGTCGGTATGAATGACGGCGGCCGGCCCTGTAACCTTGCCGGTACCTGCTGTGAAGTCGGCCATGGCGACATAGAACCAGTCATTGTCGGGGATCAACGCACTGCGCGAAAACTCGCTAACACGGCCGCCTTTGTCGACGACTGAAACGTCGATCTGGTGGGAGCCGGCAGCAACGATGTGGCGCGCTGCGAAGGCGCCCTTGGTGTCGACAGGCGTCTCGATGCCCATGATGTAAACGCGTTGTTCGGGGCGGATGTTGGTGCCTGACACCAGGATTGCGCCGCCAGAAATTTTGATGTTGCGGACCTCGCGGGAATTCCCGTCATAGACCTTCAACAACTCGCCGGGGGTTGTGCGGCCACCGCGCATGTCGGCGACTTTGAAGCTTTTCGGCGCGGTTTCGTCAAAGCGTCCGTGTTGGTCATAGACGCGAAGGACGTAGATGATCTCATCTGCCGTTTCGGTGGGAATGGTCCAGGCGGCGCGGCCTTTGGCGACCGGGATCACAGCGATGGCGTCCTGACGATGGGTTTTATCTTTGGCAAAGAGCCGGATTTCGCCGCGGTCGATCCAGGCGTGATAGTTGGTGTAGGTCGAGAAATTGATATGGCCGCCTTTCAGCGCGGCGTCGGGTGCGGCCAGCACATTGAGGCGCGGTTCGGCTGCGAGCGCGTCGTAGCGGACTTGGATGTCGGCGCGGGCGAGTGCGAGATCGGTGCAGCGCTGGCTGTCGGCGACACTGTCGACTTTGCCGTTGCGCATGGCGACGCCGTCGATAGAGATGGCGATGGGCTGCATGGGAGCGAGCCGCGGGCCGCAGGTGCCGTTGGCCGAGCTGTCGCCAAGGATCATCCGCTCAGTGTTGGGCGGCACATGCTTATGCTGCGTGCGGACGACAGTGCCCCAACCTGATGGCGCAGGCTCGCTCTCGCAAGGCATACCGGCCGCGCAAGCGGCGGCCAGCGGTGAGACGGTGCTCAACCACACGGCTACAGCGCTGCCGGCTATAGCCGTACTCAAAGCCAGTCCACGCAGGGTCGTCACGATCACCATTTCAGTCCCCAATGTCAGTCGCGCACCAGAACAGGTGCTGCGAGAAGGTCGACGCATGGAACAACTGGGACGCAATCCGCAGGCTACAGACCTGGGGGGAGGTTCAGGGAGTCGGCTTACTTGCCGGCGCCCGCAGGGTAGACTTCCGTCTCGATCACGAGGTGATAGGTGCCGTACTTGCGGCGCCAGACATCGTTGACGGACTGCACCAGAACACGCAGCCGTTCGGCGGCGAGCGCCTTGTCTTCGGCGCCCGTCCGTCCGTAGCCGATGCGCAGCACGCTTTGCTCGGTCTGGATGGCGGGGAAGACCTGATCGAATGTGCCGGCCCACTGCGCACGCAAGGTCGTGGTGCCGGGATCGAAGGCCTCGTTCATCACATCGACACGGACGACGCGGTGGACAGAGGCACCGAAGTTCAACTTCGCCATCTTGCCGCGGGTAAGCACGACAACGCCAGGGTTCGGTGTCGTCAGGCGGTAGCCGGTCGGCAAGGTGCGTTCGTCGATCTTCAGCACGAAGTTGGAACCGCGCTGCGCGTTCGGGACGTCAGCGCAGGTGATGTGGAAGCGGCCCTGGCTGTCGGTGGTGATGAGCTGGCCGTTGACGGTGGCCAGGCGTACGTTTGCAAGGCCGGGTTCGCCGTCATTGGCCAAGCCATCGCGGTTCTTGTCGTCGAAGACTTTGCCGATGATGTCCGAGCAATCGAAGTTCGGATCGGGGACAATGCGGACGGCCGCGGTCGCGACATTCGACACCACCTGATTGACGAACGCATTGTTGGCCCAGGCCTGGTTGATGTACTCGCCCTCGCCGACGCCTGTGCCGACGATCAGCATCAGTTTCGCCGTGATGGTTTGCCCGCGCTCGATGGTGAGTGCTGACCACGTGAGCTGACGGCCGTTGATGACCGGCTCGCGGATCACGCCGTTGATGGACCCAGAACCAGCGCGGTACTTGAAGCCGGGCGGGATCATATCAACGAGTGCGATATCGGTGTGCCGGACATCGTCGCCGTTACGGACGGTGATGGTATAGGGCACGAGCTCGCCGCGCATGACGTCCATTTTCGGCGTTGTCTTGGCGACGATCAGTGCGTTCGTGGTTGGCGTCGCTTCGATTGGGATGTGGTTGTTGATGAAGCCTGCGGCACCTGCGTTGAAGCTAAACGTCAGGTAGTACTGGGTGGTGTTGGCACCGGCAGGGAGGCCGCCGGTTGTCGTTGGGCATGTGGCCGGGTTGGCGATGGGCTGACCGAGCACGGGTGCCAGATCATTGTTCTGGACCAGCGACGGGAGCGCAGCGGCTGTGACCGAGAGTATTGCCGTACACGGCGGCAGTGCAGTGGAGACGCGTTGGACGTAGCCGGACGGAACAGTGACGCCGAGACTATAAGTGCCGAGGGGCGCCCCGGGGAGCAACAGATAGCGGTATTCGCCTGTTGTGCCGGTGACCTGCGAGACGTTGCCCGCACCACCGATGAGGTGGAGGTTCGGATCGAATCCCGCCGGGCCATTGAGCCTGACGGTGGCACCGGGGACAGGCTTGCGTGTAAGGACATCGTAGACGACGCCGGAGGGATCGATTGGTTGGTTCTGCTCTGACAATTCGGTCAGCGCGGTCAAGGTGAGGTTCGTCAGATATCCGAAGACGTAGTTTCCGACCGGGTTGCGGAACAGCACCGAATAGCCGCTGCCGGGTGGGAGGCCTTCGAACCGATAGGAGCCGTCCGGATTGGTCGTTGTCGTGGCTTCAACCGCGTAGGCACCTGCGAGATCGCCGCGCACGAGTTCAACTTTCCAGCCGCCACGGCCGTTGGTGATCTCATTGCGCGCGCGGTCGTGATTGCTGTCGAGCCAGACGAAGCCGGAGAGTGCTGCGGCAGCCGTCGATTTGTGGCCGAAGTTATAGGCGTCACCGGTGCCGCCAGCGGCTGGGATTGGGATCGACGAGATCAGGAAGGTGCCAGCCGAGCCGCCGAGCGTGCCAGGCGTGATCTTGCCCGGTGTCGTGTCGGCCGGTGGCGTTTCAGTGATCGTGTAACCGCCGGGACCCGGTAGCGGCAGATCGACAAAGCAGTAGCGGCCGACGTCGGTGGCGGCGGTGCTCAGGCCTTGCGTCTGCACAACCTGAGTGAGGGGTTTGGCGGTTGCATCCGTCCCTGTCAGCGTCAGCGTGACGTTGGGGATGCCAATCTCATTGGCGTTCTTGATGCCGTTGTTGTTGAGATCATTGTAGACGTAGCCACAGACCTTGGCGCCCTTTTCCCCGAAGTTATAGACGGTCGCGAGACGCCCCGCTGGCAGCACGACTTTCGTGATCGTGTCGTTAGTACCGGCGGTGCCGCCGAGCGTACCAGCCGTCACTTTGCCATTGGCAAACTGGGTGGGCTGCGTTTCGGTGACGGTGTAGCCGGCGGCACTTGAGGGTGGAATCGCGCCGAACAGATAGTTCCCGTCGGCGTCGGTTTGCGTAGTTATATCGACCGGCGCGCCCGTGCTCGACAGGCCCGTGACACGGATCGTGACGTTGGGGATGCCTTTCTCTGTGCCCTCGCGGATGCCGTTGTCGTTGCTGTCGATGTAGACCGAACCCGCGAGACCCTGGCTGATTTCTGCGAAGTCGTAGCCGGTTGCGTCAGTGCCCTGCGGGAGCACGATGCCGCTGGTGACATTGGCGACCGAAGCGTCGCCACCAAGGCTGCCAGCGACATGCTTGCCGTCGGCATAAAGCAGTGGCTGTGTTTCGGTGACGATGTAGCCAGCAGGGTCAGCGGGCGCGAGGCCAGCGAACTTGTAGGTGCCGTCGGCAAGCGTCATCGTCGTGGCGGACACGGGGTTGTTGTAAATGTCCTTGCCCGTCAGCGTCAGCGTGACAGTGCTGATGCCGACTTCGGTCGTCGCCTTGAGGCCATTGTTGTCGGGATCCTCGAAGACGGTACCAGCGAGCGTGGACTGACGTCCCGTCACGTCGATGCTGCAACTGTTGTCGGTGCCCGTGGTATCGGTCCCAGCGGTCGAGACCGAGCCGCTGGCGGTGAGCTTGCCGATGGCTGCACTGGCGGCCCCTGCGGGGCCTGTCGGTCCAGCGGGGTAACTGGTCAGGCGCACAGGCACGGTAACAGTGATGGTCGCGGTCACGCTGGGCAGGCCGTTGACGAAGCCGAGGTCACAGTTGACGGCGTTGCCGCCGGCGGTGCCGGTGCAGGTGCCTTGAGTTGCGGTGGGTGTGACACCGAACAGCTCAAGTCCGACCGGCAATGTGCTGGCGAACTTGCTGTTGGGCGCGCCGACTGTCGTGGTGTTCTTGACCGTGAAGATCCAGTTGAAGGGCTCGCGGACGTTCTTGGTGCCAGGTGTGGCGGTGGTGCACGTGAGATTGGTGTTGCCGGTGTTGTGCTCACCGAAGTTGTTGTTGATCGATTGCAGCGTGCCAGTAACGGGCAGGCTGCTGATGGTGTTCAGCGTCACCACACCGCCGGTGGAGCCAGCGGTTGTGGTCGCTTCGGTATAGCCAGTGGGTTGCGTTTCGGTGACTGTGTAGCCCGCAGCGCACGCATCGATCCCGGAGAACAAGTAGTAACCGGAGCTGTCGGTGGTGGCTGTGCGTGCTGCCGTCAGTGCGCATCCGGTCAAGGTGAGTTTGACGCCCGCGATGCCAGGCTGGCCGCCGCGGATGTTGAGCCCGCCGACGTCGTCGTAGACGTAACCGGAGATCGCGCCGCTCAGTTCGGGGAAGTTATAGGCTGTGCCGGTATCGCCGGATTTCAAAACAATGCCGGTGACCACAGTGGGTCCAGCAACGCCGGACAGCGAGCCGACCTTCACCGCGCCCGGTGTGTAACCGGTGGGCTGTGTGACGGTGACGGAGTAGGTGCCTGGCGGGACAGTGGGGAAGATGTACTTGCCGGCTGGGTCAGTCGCCACGACGACCGGCGTGATCATGACGCCGAGATAGTCTTTGCCGGTCAGCGTAAGAGTGACCTGGTCGAGGCCGGGATCCAGTGGTCCCTGCGTGCCGGCGTTGGCGCTGTCGTAGAACACCGAGCCAGCGATCGAGCCGGGGCGCAGTTCACCGAAGTTGTACTCGACGGCTGCGTCGCCATTCTTGATCGCGATGGTCTCAATTTTATTGCCGTAGTCGGGCGATGCGATGGTGTTGAAGGCAGTACCTGACCCGGGGACAGCTGCTGCCGTACTCGATACGTTGGTCACCGTGCCGACGGCCGACAGGCCCGGCAGATACCCCAATGCGGGCGCTGGTGGGGTCTCTGTGACCGTGTAGGTGCCGGGGCGGAGGTCTGAGAACTTGTAAGCTCCAGAGCCATCGGTTGGCTTGGCGGCAGAGATGATGTTGCCGAGGTCGTCAGTTCCGCTCAGCGTGACGCTGATGCCAGACAGGAACGTGCTCTCACCGCTGTTGATCAGACCATCGTTGCTTTTGTCGTGCCACACACGTCCGGCGATGCTGGCGGGCGCTAGTTCACCGAAGTTGTAGCCGGTGAGGTTTTGGCCACCATTGAGAACAATGCCGGCGATAGTATCGGTGGCTGGTGCATCGACGCCGGTTGTCGTTGCGGTTCCCTTTGAGCCTGCAATCACTGCGCCGGCTTTCTCATCCTTGCCGTCGAAGTAGCCCGCGGGTTGTGTTTCCATGAGGGTGTAGCCAGCACCGTCACTCGGCGGAAGACCAGTGAAAGAGTAGCTGCCATCGTTGGCCGTCGTCGCTGTGCGGGTGATGGTGGCACCGGTATATTTATCGATGCCAGTCAGCTTGATATTGACGTTCCTGATGCCAGGGTCGCTGGCGAGCTTGGTGCCTGTATCTTTGGTATCAACGAAGACGACACCGGCGATTGACGCGCCTTGGATTTTCGCGGTGCCGGTTATCTTGTCGTTGGCTGCAACGACATCGACGCTGTCGGTTGATACGGTGGCAGCGTTATCGATGGTGTTGGCAGCCGCGCCAGCGTTGTAAGGCGGCAGTGCTGTGACGCGGACCGGGATCGTCACGGTCCGCACGCTGTTGGCGGGCGTCACCGTGTCGTAGTTCACATCGCCCAAAGCGCAGGTGATTTTAGAGCCAGCGACACTGCACGAGCCTGACGAGGCGGTGGGCACGCCGGCGAGCACCATGCTGGCTGGCAGCGTGTCGGTCACGACAACGTTTTTGCCGGTTGATGGGCCATTGTTGCGGACGGTAATCGTCCAGTCAAAGGCTTGGTCCACGTCGGCGAGTGGGAGTGATGCAGACTTGCTGACGGCTTCCAAATCGGCCAACAGGCGGACTGTGGTGTTCTCGACGATGATGTTGTTGCCGAGCAGCGTTTCGGTTTCTGTCGCGCGCACGACGGCCGTTTTCTTGTAGGTTTCGCCTGTCGGCACGGGCTCGCCAGTGATGCGGTAGATAAGATAGAGCGATTTCGTTGTATTCGCCGCCATGTCGCCCATGGGGCAATTGATGGTTGCGCCAGACACAGAGCATTGTTTGCGTGGCGCGCCGCCACAGATCGAGTCTTTGGTCGCGGTGTCGAGGTCGCACATGTAGGTCAGCGCGCGGCCGACGGTTGCCGATGGCGGCGCCCAGGTATCATCGAAATTGACGGACGTGGCAAAGGACGGGCCGTTGTTGGTGACTGTCACCTGGTAGACGATCAGGTTCTTGTCGGGGTTGGCCAGTGCGGCGGCGCTCGGATCAAAGCCGACAGGATCGCGCAGATCGGTTTCTTCGATCTTCAGATCGATGTCAGACGGAAGAATATCGAGGACGTAGTCGAACGTATTGTTGGTGGTGCGCAGTTCGACAGCCGCGCTCACGCCGGGTGTCAGCGAGACGGTTGCGGTGTTCTTGAAGGCACGCGGCGCGCTGCCAGCGACATGCAGGGGGCGCACCTTGACTTGCGCCGTGCGGACGCCATTCGGCTCGATGCTGGTCCAGCCGCACGTCGCGGTCATGGTCGGGTTATCGTAAGCGCAGGCACCGGCTTCGTTGCTGGCGCTGATGAATTTGAAGCCACCGGGTGCGTCGGTGAACACATCTTTCAGCGTCACAGCGTCGGCGGTTGACGGACCGAGGTTGCGGATCTGGATCGTGTAGGTGACATCGACGCCGGCCTTCACGGGTGCCGGTGATGCTGACTTCTGGGCGACGAACAGATCGACGACGGCTGCGACAGTCACGCCGGTGTCGCTCGCGCCATTGTTGCCTAGAGCAGGGTCGCCGGTGCCGTTCGCGAATACATAGGCGCTGTTGGTCCAGTTACCTTCTCTAACGGGGCGGCCGACCGTGATGGTGACCGTGCGGGTGTTGGATCCGACCGTGGCTGGAATGGAGGCCCAATCGCAGGAAACTGTTGCGCTTGTCGTTGCGGGGCAGACGCCGCCGCCGGATGCGACGGCGGTGATGCTGGTTGGTGCTAAGGTTTGGCCCGCGGTGGTGCCGCCAGCCTGCCACATGGGGATCGTGTCGGTCAGATTGACGGCGAGGGCTTCGTCTGGGCCGTTGTTCGTGACGGTGAGCGTGTAAGTGATGACGTCGGCGCTGTTGGCTGCGAGCGTGGGCGAGGCGACGGCTTTAGCGAGCATGAGGTCGGCCTTGGCGCCTGTCGAGCGGATGCCATAGGGTGCCGAGCAATCGTTGCTGGGGTCGAGTTCGACTTCGTTGGGTGGCGCACCGGCACCCGTACCAACGCATGCCACACCGTTCAAGGTTGTGTCAGGGGTGACTGCTTTGCTGACAATAGAGATCGTTGACGTTGTTGCGTTGACGCCAAGCGGGCCGGCAATCGAGCACGTAACGAGACTGCCGACAGTTGCGGTTGCCGACGAGGCACCGCAGGTCCAGCCAGTACCGACGGCGCTGAGATAGCTTTCACCGACAGGCAGCTGGAAGGTCGCGACGATGGGATTGCCGACGGCACCCATGGCGATGCGCGGGCCGTTGTTCTTCACGGCGAACGCAGTGGTGACGTTGGATCCGACGGCAACCGGGCTCGGGCCGCGCGTCAGGTTGACCGGCAGCAGATCGACGCCGTTTTTCTTGAGCGTGTAGGTGACGGTGCTTGTGTTGTTGGAGGGATCGGCTTCCTGGGTACCGGATGTCACTGTCGCGCTGTTGGACGAGTTTGAATTGTTCGCGGCGATCGGATCGATAGAAGCGCTGGGCGGAGCGGTGGCGTTGACGGTGATCGGCGGCGCGTTGCCAACCGCCATTGTCGGCGTCGTACACGTCACGTCGCGACCGGCAACCGAGCAGGTCCAGCTTGGATTCGTGCCGGTGGTGTTGATGTCCGTAAAGCCAAGCGGAATGGTGTCTTTGACGACGATGGTATCAGCTGCGTAGGGTCCGCGATTGGTGACCTGCAACGTGAAGAACATCGGCAGATCGCCAACAACGGGATCGGCATTGACGGACTTCGCCATGGCGAGGTCGGTGCCGGCCGTGACAGTAATTGCAGCATCAGCGTGGTTGTTGTTGCCGTCGCCATCAGCCGTGCTGGAGGTGACGTCGGCGCTCGTCGTCAGCGTGCCCGTCTGCTGCCCGGCGACGCGCACTTTCCAAGACAGCGTTGCGGCGCTGTCGGTGCCTGCGGAGCCTGTGAAGTCGATGGAGCTTGCGTAATTGCAGATGAGCGTCTGGCCAGTGAGGACAGCGCCGGTTGCTGCGCACGACCACGACGATCCGCTGACGGTGCCTGTTTGGAATTCGAGCCCAGCGGCCAATACAAAAGTGAGCCGTGCATCGGCGGCGGGGGATGGTCCAAGGTTTTGGACAACGGTCGAGTACGTCACGGTGGCGCCTGCGACAACGGTCGAGGCTGAACTGCTGAATGACGTGATCGTCAGGTTGGCACCGTTGACGATGGTGGTGTTCTGCGTCTGGACGTTGTTGCCGGTGTTTTCGGTGAGATCGCTAGAGACGAGCGTGGCTGTGACGTTGGCGGCGGCTGGCAGTGCCGTGGCACCAGGTGTTGCGCGCGCCTTGATGACAACTGATGTCCCCGCGCCGCCAACAAGCGTGCCGGCAAGGTTGCCGAGGTTGCAGGTTACGATGCCGGTGCCGGCCGCGTAGCTGCAGCGGCCGTCAGTGCCGGTCGCAACGAAGGTGACGAGCGCAGTATCGAGCTGCAGTGTCAGGGTGGATGTGGGTGACGGGTCGGAACCGGAGTTCTCGATCTCGAGCGTGTAGGAAAACAGGCCACCACCCGGCACCGGGTCGGGGGTGTCGGTGAAGTTCTTGAACTGCAGATCGACGGCTGCGCGCGCGGGCGTTGCAGCGAGCAGCGTTCCTGTGGCTGCCAAAACCAGCGCACCGGCAAAAGCGCGGGTTGCAGACAGAATTTTGCAACCAAGAGTTGCGAATTGACCCGTTGTCATGTATCAAGATCCAGCGGTGCCTTGGGTCGCACACGCACAATCTCGACCCTGATTGAGGGGTCTGCTGATTTGCTTACTCAAAGCTTAATTTGGGCTTTGCTGGGCATTGCCGTTCGTCATCAGCAGCTAATATTTTCAGTTTGAGCATAATTCGTTGCCGAGACAGCACTGCGTCTCCCGTAAAAATACGTCCCGGCGCGCTTGTCACAATTCCGGACGGTACTGCGCTGCTCAAATCCGAATTGCTTTACGCGCCTCCGGGTGAGCCCTAAGCTTTCGGTTCGATCCCGTTTGAGCCGAGGCGATGCCCCGGTTTGTCAGCGTACCGCGGTTCAATCCGCGCCGGAGACATCATGACTGATTACGACCATTCCATCCGCACCCGCCTTGTGCAGCGCAGCCGTCCGGAGCGTGGACAACGCCGCGTAGTCAATCCACCGGTCTATCGCGCGTCGACGGTGCTCTATGAAGACGTGGCCGCGTTGCGCGCAACATGGGACAAGCGGGCACAACGCGAGCGGACGTTCAGCTACGGCACACACGGCAACCCGACCACGTTCGCGCTGGAGGATATGGTCGCCGACCTCGAAGGGGGCTATCGCACGCGCCTGTCGGGCTCTGGAATGGCGGCGATCGCATTCGGGCTGATGCCGTTCGTCAAGCCTGGCGATCATTGCCTCATCACGGAAGCGGCCTATGGTCCGGTGCGCAAGTTCGCCGCGGCGTTCCTCGAGCCCTGGGGCATCACCTGCGAGATTTACAAGGCTGATGGCTCCGATATCGAACGGCGGTTCAAGCCCAACACCAAGCTCGTCTATGCCGAGGTGCCGGGTACAGGAGCCTTCGAGATGCTCGATCTCAGAGCGCTCGCTGCCAAGACCAAACCGCGCGGCATCACGCTGGCCGTCGATAACACGTGGGGCTCGGGCTATCTGTATCAGCCGCTCAAGATGGGTGCCGACGTGTCGATGATCGCCGGCACCAAGCATATTGTCGGCCACTCCGACGTGCTGCTCGGCACTGTGACGACCACCAAAGAAGCCTGGGGGCCCGTGCATGACGCGCACGACGCTTTCGGTATCTGCATCTCAGGAGATGATGCATCGCTCGCGCTGCGGGGTGTGCGCACGATGGCGGTGCGCTTGCCGGTGCATCAGGCGACGACAATGAAAATCTGCGAGTGGGCCAGCGGCCGGCCCGAGATCGTCAACGTGCTGTGGCCAGCGTGGCCGAAACATCCCGGCCATGACATCTGGAAGCGCGACTTCAAAGGTGCCTGCGGGTTGTTCTCGCTGGAGTTTAATGCGCCGCAGGCCAAGGTCGACAAGTTCATCGACAGTCTTAGTGTGCTTCCAGATTGGCGCGTCGTGGGGCGGCTATGAGAGCCTCGTCAATCTTACCCAGGTCCCTCTCATGCGCACGGTAACTGATTGGTCGAAGCGCGGACCGATTGTCCGCTTCCACGCAGGTCTCGAAGACCCGGCCGACCTCATTCGCGATCTTGAGCAGGCCATGAAGCATCTGGCGTAGGTGCGGTTGCATGGGGAAAGATGTGAATAGCGTTCCACGCACCGACGAACGGATGATCGCCAGCAATGGCGTTTCACTGTGCTGCGACACGTTCGGAGATCCGCAAAACCCGGCGCTGGTGTTGATCATGGGCTTGGGTGCTCAGATGATAATCTGGGACGCTGACTTCTGCACGGCGCTCGCCGAGCGCGGGCTTCATGTTGTGCGTTTCGACAATCGCGACATCGGTAAGTCGACTCATCTCACGGCGCTGGGTGTGCCGAACACAATGGCGTTGATGGCCAAGGCAGCCATCGGGTTTAAGCCGAAAGTACCCTACACGCTGCGCGACATGGCGTTGGATACGGTGGGATTGATTGATGCGCTCGGCTTGCCGCGTGCGCATGTCGCGGGTGCCTCCATGGGCGGTGGGATCGCACAAGAAATGGCGATCCATATGCCGGAACGGCTTCTGTCGCTCACCTCGATCATGTCGTCGACGGGTGATCCTGGCCTGCCGCCGCCGACGGCTGATGCCCTCAAGATCCTGCTCTCCTCGCCACCCAAGGATCGCGACGCCTATCTCGCGCACCATGCCAAAGTGCTGCAGACCTTGCGCGGGCCGCACTTTGCTGAGGACGTGATCACGGATCGCGAACGCGCGATGCGCAACTTCGAGCGCGGGCTCAATCCGCCGGGCGTGTCGCGGCAGCTTGCGGCCATCATCGCGTCGGGTAACCGCACGCCAGCGCTGACGCGCGTCAAGACGCCGACCTTGGTGATCCATGGCGATGCCGACCCGCTGATCCGTGTCGCCGGTGGGCGCGCGACTGCCAACGCCATCACGGGTGCAAAACTCGAAATCATTCCCGGCATGGGCCACACCTTGCCACGGCCCACGTGGCCGCGCATCATCGATGCCATTGTCGGACATTGCCATTGACCGTCTCGGAGCTACGCGCATGATCAAGCACGATTACGCCGACGTGAACGGTATCCGTATGCACTATGCGCATGCGGGCTCCGGCAAGCTGATGCTGTTCGCACACGGCTTCCCGGAATACTGGGCGGCGTGGAAACCTTTGTTGCCAGAGTTCGCACGCGACTATCACGTCGTGGCCCCGGATCTGCGCGGTTACAATCTCACGTCCAAGCCACAAGAAGTTGCGCAGTATGCGATTGGGACGCTGGTTGACGATCTGGGTGCGCTGGCACAGTCGCTGGGTCATAAGACCTTCACGCTCGTCGCGCATGACTGGGGTGGGGGCGTGGCGTGGTCGTTGGCGATGCGGCATCCCGAGTGGCTTGAGCAGTTGATCATCATCAACTCGCCGCATCCGACGGTGTTTGAGCGCGAGTTGAACACCAACCCCGCGCAACAAAAAGCGAGCATGTACACTCGCGTTTTTCAGTCGCCGAAGACCGAGGCGATGCTTATTGCCAACGACTACAAGATGCTCGTCGATACGCTGCTGACGGCGGGCCTGAAAAGCGGCGTCTTCACCGAAGCCGACAAGCAAGACTACATTGCTGCCTGGTCGCAGCCCGGCGCGGTTACGGGTATGCTCAACTACTACCGGGCCGCCAACATGGGGCCGCCGATGAAGCCGGGCGAGACCGCGCGCAGCTTCGAAACAGGGATCAAGGACCCAACTGTGCGTGTGCCAACTCTAGTGATCTGGGGTGAGCAAGATCCACACCTGATGACGAGCAATCTCGATGGGCTGGAGGCGTATGTGCCCGACCTTACCGTGCGGCGGATACCTGAAGGCACCCATTGGGTCATCCACGAAAAGCCAAAAGTCGTGGCTGCGCACATGCGAGCGTTTCTGCGGAAATAGGGACTGTCATCAGGTCCGCCAACCATGAGCGCTACGTCGAGCACTATCAATCGGAAATGGTGCTGTCATTATTGCCGCCGCTCACATGCCCAGCACATCCATCATGCTGTAGACGCCAGGCGGTTTGCCTTTGCCCCACAGCGCCGCTTTGACGGCCCCGCGCGCGAAAATACCGCGATCATCGGCCCGGTGCGTGATCTCGATCCGCTCGCCATCGGCCGCAAACAACACCGTATGATCGCCGACGACGCTGCCACCACGCAGGGATGCAAAGCCGATGTCGCCGCGGGTCCGTGCGCCCGTGTGTCCGTCGCGGCCACGATCTGACACCGTGCCGAGGTCGACTTTGCGGCCGAGCGCCGCGGCCTCGCCCAGCATCAACGCAGTGCCCGAAGGCGCGTCCACCTTCATCCGGTGATGGGTCTCGACGATCTCGATATCGAAGTCCTGATCAAGGGCTGCAGCCACCTTGCGTGTCAGTGCAACCAGCAGATTGACCCCGAGGCTGAAATTGCCGGCCCGGATGATCGTCGCATGGCGGGCCGCCGCACGGATCGCATCCTCATCTTTCTCGCTCATGCCGGTGGTGCCGCACACGTGCACGATGCGGGCGTTGGCGGCCAAGCCTGCGAAGGCCACGGACGCGGCCGGCGCGGTGAAATCCAGCACCGCGTCCACTTTCGCAAACACCTCTAGCGCATCGTCGGTGATCACCGCTCCAAGCTTCCCGAGGCCGGCTAACAGCCCGGCGTCCTGGCCAAGTGCGATGGACCCCTTCTGCTCAATGGCGCCAGCCAGCGTCGCGCCATCAGTGGCATGAATGGCGCGGATTAACTCACGGCCCATGCGGCCAGCGGCGCCCACGACTGCGATCTTCATGTGCGTTACCTCCGTTGAACAAGAAACTGTCTTAGTCCCGGCGGGCACTATAGCGGCGCGTCGCCTCGACCAGTTCGCAGAGAATACCGGGTTCCGTCATGGCGTGGCCGGCGTCCGCAACGATGCGCAGATCGGCCTCAGGCCAAACAGCCTTGAGGTCGAAGGCATTCTTCAGCGGCGTCACGACGTCATACCGTCCATGCACGATGGTTCCTGGAATGCGCCGGATGCGGCTGGCATTGGCGAGCAGCTGATCTTCGCGCTCCAAAAATCCGCCGTGCATGAAATAATGACACTCGATGCGTGCAAATGCGATCGCGTAGGTGTCAGCGGCAAACAGCCGGAGCCGCTCCTGGTCGATCTTGATCGACAGCGTCGAGCCCTCGTAGATCGACCATGCACGCGCCGCCTCGATCTGGATCTTGCGATCCGGATGGGTCAGGCGCTTGTGATAGGCTGCCACCATGTTGCCCCGCTCGGCTGGCGGGATCACCTTTTGGAACTCAGCAAAGGCATCCGGAAATATCCAATTGACGCCATCCTGGTAGAACCAGCGGATCTCCTCGGGCCGGAGCAGAAAGATACCCCGGAGAATAAGATCGATCACGCGCTCGGGATGCGCCTGTGCATAGGCGATCGACAACGTCGAGCCCCACGAACCCCCGAAGAGCTGCCAGCGGGCGACACCGAGGTGCTTCCGGATCCGCTCCATATCATCCACCAAATGCCAGGTGGTGTTATTCTCGAGTGAGGCGTTGGGAATGGAGCGGCCGCAGCCGCGCTGATCAAACAGGATGATGTGATAGCGCGCCGGATCGTGGAAGCGCCGCATCGTCGGGTTCGAGCCGCCACCTGGCCCGCCGTGGACTACCAGTACAGGCTTGCCTGCTGGGTTTCCGCACTGTTCGTAATAGATCTGGTGACCACCCGGCACGTCGAGGCGGCCCGATCTGAACGGCTCGATCGGCGCATACAAACCAGCAAGCTCCTTGTCAGCCATTCCAGTCCCCGAAAGCCTTCACATGGGCAAACGCTATCGCCACCGTTCCAGTTGCATAGCGGTAATCTTGCCTTGCACGATCAGTCACCCGCGACAAGCGCGCCGATCGCCGCCCAGCACCAGCGCACCGCATTAGAGCGCAGCCGTCGCACGCTTGCGCCGCTGCAGCCGCAACTCACGATCATAGGTCGCCTCGCCGCCCGGCAACCGCAGATCTCGCACAACCTCCATCGCACGGCGTGACTTCAGCGGCGCCGTCTCCGAGATAAGCACGATCAGCAGAAAATTAGCCGGCCCGCCAAACGCCGCAGCCAGCACTGGGGGTAAGCCGATGACACCCGTCAGCGACCCAAACATCAGGACTGCTGTCACACCGAATCCGGCCGCCATGCCGGCGATGGCGGCAGTGCGCGACACCTTGCGCCACAAGATCGACAACACCAGCACCGGGAAGGCCGTCGCGGCTGATAGCGCGAGCGCCGCAATCACCACCGCCAGCGGGTCGGTCACAGCCATGGCTCCGATGAGCCCCAGACCGGCCGCCGCCGCAGTCGCTAGCCGCGCCGAAACCAGCCGCACGCGATCGTCCGGCGCTTCTCGCCTCCCACCATGCAGCAGGTCCTCCGAGATTATCCCCGCTATGGCGTTGATGTGCGCCGCCGCCGCCGCCAAAACCGCAGCCAACGCACCCGCTGCTGCCAGCGCCGTTACCGCCAGCGGCAGTCCCGCCGCCATCGGCAGCGCCAGGAATGCCGCATCGCGCTTCATCATGACGCCGTCGATGGTGATCGCCGCTTTGGTCTTGGCGACCGAAGCCCACCCCAGTTGTTGCAGCGATTGGAACCACAGCGGCAGCCTGTCGCCAGGCGTATTGGCAAGTTGCTCGACCACATAGCCGCGCAGAAAACCTGCGACGGAGGCGAGTGTGAGCAGCAAGAACGCTGCGGTCAGAACCGCCCAACCCACCGACTTACGACTCTCGTAGACCGTCGTCGTCGTGCCCGCGCGATTGAGAAGGGCCGGCAGTACAGCAAGTCCGGTCGCAATGACCAGGATGGCAAACGGCATGCTGAGACGGCCAACGTGACCGAACGATTCAAGATAAGGGCCGGTAAAGGCCTCAAGCGCAGCCGATGGCATCCGGAAGAAAGCGGCTCCCGTCTCAAGCGCTGGGAACGGCTGCGACGTCTCCAGGCGCCGGAAGCCTTGCAACAGGTTGCCGTGCATCATCTGCGGCAGCGGCATGTTGGAAATCAGGAGCGAAACAACGGTCGCCGGCACCGCCACGGCCACCAGGACCGCGATCGACTGGGTCACCGAGACCCAGGTGAGCCCGCGGAGGCCGCCGCCCACCACGGCAACCGCCGCAGAGCCAACCACAATCCCAACGCACAGCGGCTCCGGGAACCCCGTCATGAACGCCGCCACGAACGCGCCAACCCGCACTTCGGCCGCCAAAATGAGGACGCATGGCACCAGCAGAGCGAGCGCCGACACGATGCGCACCAAACGGCTGTCGAGCCTCTGCCCCAGGTAGCTCGGGACCGAATACGCACCGCACTTACGCAGAAACGGGAACAACATCACACCGGCAATGACCAACCCGGTCACCCATCCCAGCACCAGCACCAGTGCATCGATGCCGATCTTGAACAACGCGCCCGTAATACAGATGATGCCTGTACCGCCAAGCGCTGTCAGCGCCAGAGCCAATCCGGAGTAATAGGCCGGCACGGTCCTTCCGGAGGTGAAATACTCGCGCCCGTCATCAGCGCCTGACGCCAGACCGATCGCGACAAATCCAATCAGCGGCACCACGAACATCGTGAAGTTCAGTGCGGACGCGTTGACGCCCAACTGCTCAGCCAGCAGCACGCCAAGAAACAGTGTCGCAAACGCGCTCGCAAAGATCCCGAGATACGCTCCGGTGCGGCGGCGATGATGCCGGGCGGGATGCAGGATGGCCATGGCTTAGGGGTCCTCGTTGGCCCCGTGCCAATGGTCGATGGCGTCCTGGCGGTTGACGAAACTTGCGATGACGACGGCCGCAATGACCAGCAGACCGTGACACACCGCGAAGTATCCGAGTGGCATGCCTAGAATGCGCTTTGAGTTCAGAGCTTCGGCATACAGCGGGACCAGCAGCACGGCGAGCAGAAACGGGGCAAGTGTCGCCACCATCTGCCACTTGGTGTCCCGCCAGTAGCGCTTACGCTCTGTCCAGTCGATCATGGTCTGTTCCCCCGTCCCCCCGCCGCCGCGGGCTAGGTCGCTTGTGCCGCCGATTTATGGTCGCGCCAAGACATATTCCGGCACAATTCCCAGCTTGGCAGCGTCATCGCTTCATGAACTGCTTGAACAGCGATCACACTTTGAACAGTGATCATAGGCAAACGTCGAAATTGCGACTAGGTTGCTGACGCCGTCACTGTCGCACTCCGGGCGAGTGCGCGTGCGGGGCATTCGCCGGCGCAACGGCAACAACGGTACACGGTCTTCAACAATGGTTCACGCCATGGCTCAATCGCAGGCGGTACACCGCTTCATCATCGTCGACGACCATCCCTTGTTTCGCGGGGCGCTGGCGCAGGTGCTGGCCACTGCCTTCAGTGGCGCCTCGATCGACGAGGCCGGCTCCTACGAAGCGCTGCTGCCTATGCTCGGAGGTGCCAGCGAACCCGACATCGTTCTCCTCGATCTCGCTATGCCTGGCGTACAGGGTCTCGCCGGTCTGATGTCGCTGAAATCCGAGTTTCCGACGCTGCCCGTCATCATCGTGTCAGCGACCGAAGACCCAGTGACCATCCAGCACGCCCTTGATTGCGGCGCTTCGGGTTATGTCCCGAAGTCGCAGCCGGTCGAGAAGATCCGTCAGGCCGTGCGCACGGTGCTCGATGGCGGCATTTCCGTGCCGGACGGGTACGCACACAGCGCCGTGAGCGCCGACGACGCAACCCGGCAAGTGCTGGCACGTCTGACGACTTTGACGCCACAGCAGTTGCGCGTCCTGGGCATGCTGGGCGAAGGGCTGCTCAACAAACAGATCGCCTTCAAACTCAATGTCTCCGAAGCAACCATCAAGGCGCATGTGTCGGCGATTCTGCAGAAGCTCGGTGTTGAGAGCCGCACGCAAGCCGTTATCGCGCTCAACAAATGTGGCATCGGTACTTGGGGTGTCGCCGCGCAGGCGTGATCGGGAGCGCTGGGCACGAGCGCATCACTCCGCCGCCGCGGCCGCTCTCTGCTGCACACCAATCTGCATCAGCGCCGCGCGCAGCGAAGCGATCTTCACCGGCTTACGCAGGTGGACATGTCCTGCCTCACGCAGCAGCCGCTGCACCTCAACCGAATTGTCAGCCGTAATCACCAGCGCTGGAACCGCGTGACCAACCGCAGCACGCACTGCCGCGATCGCCGTCAGTCCGGTCTCACCATCGAGGTGATAGTCCGCGAGAATGATATCGGGCGCGCGCGCCATCGCCTTTAAGGCTGCAATCGCTTCAGCACTGCCATCAGCCGTCGTCACCTGGCAGCGCCACGCCGTCAACAGCGTCCGCATGCCTTCGAGAATGGCTGCGTCATTGTCGATGCACAGGACATTGAGGCGTCCCAGACGCATCGTCTGCACAGCCACCGTCTCCGCCACCGGGTCGCGGCGCACACCCACTGCGGCCCGCGGCAGCATCACCGAGAACGTCGAGCCGCGCCCGACCCGCGACGTCACATCGATGCGATGATCGAGCACTTTCGCAATGCGCTCGACAATCGACAGCCCCAGGCCCAGGCCATGGACACTCGCGGCTGTCGCTGCAAGACGCTGAAATTCCTTGAAGATCAGCGCTTGTTGATCGGCCGCGATGCCGGGGCCGGTGTCCCACACCTGCAACTCGACACCACGCGCCGACCGCCGCGCACCGACGACCACACCACCGGCCGTGGTGTACTTGATGGCATTCGAAACGAGGTTCTGCATCAGCCGCGGCAGCAACCGGCGGTCGGACCGGATCCACATCGACGACGGCACCAGTTGGAACGTCAGCCCGCGCTCGCGCGCTTGCTGTTCGAATTCGACCCGTAGCCGGTCGAAGATCTCCTGCACCGGAATATCCGAGAGCTCCGCATCCATCCGGCTTGTATCAAGTCGCGCAATCTCGATCAGCGTGCCAAGAATTTCTTCGACCGCATTGAGCGACTGGTCGATCTTGCTGGCGATATGGCGATCGGCGCTGGGTGTCTGATGCTCCACCAAGCTCGACGCATAGAGGCGCGCCGCATTCAGTGGTTGCAGAATGTCGTGGCTGGCGGCTGCAAGGAAGCGCGTTTTGTCGTGATTGGCCGTTTCGGCCTGCGCTTTGGCAGCGGCGAGCGCGGTGTTGGCGTCGCTGAGTTCACTGGTTCGGGCAGCCACCCGCCGCTCCAGCGTTTCGTTGGCGCGCGCCAGCGCGTCGGCAGCGGCCGTGCGCTCAGTGATATCGGCATAGGTCGTCACAATGCCACCTTGCGGCATGGTGACGGTGCGGATCTCGAGAATGCGGCGGCCTT
The DNA here is from genome assembly GCA_963847145.1 of uncultured Alphaproteobacteria bacterium. Lineage (GTDB taxonomy): Bacteria > Pseudomonadota > Alphaproteobacteria > Rhizobiales > Hyphomicrobiaceae > JABFRJ01. The sequence continues at coordinate 447,612 of CAWJYN010000003.1, read as the reverse complement.
GCTGGAAATATTCGACGAACGTTTCTTGCTGCACTGCCAGCTTGACCAGCCGGTCCGAGACCAGCGCATCGATGCGGCCGGCACCAAGATCGCCCCGCTCGGCGCACAGCCGCAGAATACGATCAAGCGGCACGCCGACGCGGCCAAAATCAGCCGGCAGGTCGAGCAACTCCCGGAACTGCCGGTTCCAGCAGACGAGCTGCATGTTCTTGTCGAACACCGACAAGCCGTGCCGCACCTGATCAAGCGCCGACTGCAACAGATCACGGTTGTACTGCAATGCTTCCGATGCGTCATCCAGCAGCCGCATCGTCGCGTTCGGTGACACCGTCCCGCGCTGCAGCAGCAAAGTCAGCACCAGCCGCGCGGATGCGGCGCCAATCGCGCTGGTCAGCAGATGCTCGGTGAAACGCACGAGCTGCACATCGGCTTCAGCGTCGGGCCTTAGAACCAGGTTGCGGCTTGCCGCATAGTCGGCAAACGAACGCGCCGCGCGTTCGACGCCGAGATAGCGGCCGACGGTGGCTTGCAGGTCGGCCGCCGTAATCGAGGTACGCCAGAGCTTGAACGACGGTGTCAATGCCGTTCGTTGCGGGTCATCGGCGATGAACAGATTGGCCTGCAACCGCTCAATGGGTTCTGGCGCCCGCAGCAGCGAGACAGCGGCATAGGTGAACGTGTTGAGCGCGAGGCTCCACAGCACGCCATGCGTCAGTGCATCAAACTTCAAATAGAAGAGCGCGCGCGGTGCAAGGAACGCAGCCCCCCACGGTCCTTCGGTGAGCAGACGCGGGTCGAGCAACCCCGCCTCTGCAAACAGCGGCAGCACCAGCGTGTAGGCCCACACCACAATACCAGACAGCATGCCGGCAATCGCGCCGCGCGCTGTCGCCTTCCGCCACCAGAGTCCGATGAAGAAGGCCGGCGCCAATTGCGCAATGCCGGCGAAAGAGACCAGACCAATCGACGCCAGCCCGTAGCCCGTGCCGAGTAACCGGTAGAAGCCGTAAGCCAGAAAAATGATTGCGAAAATCGCCACGCGGCGGATCGCCAGCAGGCGGCCGACCATGTTCGGTTGCGCATCCGCCGCACCAAAGCCGCGGCGCAGCAGAATTGGCGCGACCAGTCCATTGCAGACCATAATCGCCAGCGCCACGCTCTCGACGATGACCATCGCCGTCGCCGCCGACAGACCGCCGACGAAAGCGATCATTGTCATCGTGCTGGCACCCGCCGACAGCGGCAGCGCGAGCACAAATGTGTCGGGAGTGAACGCGCCTTGCGGCAGCAGCAGCAGACCCGCGATCGCAATCGGCACAACGAACAGGTTGATCAGCACCAGATACAGTGGAAACAACCAGGCCGCGCGCCGGATCTCGGCCTCAGACGTATTTTCGACCACGACGACGTGGAACTGCCGCGGCAGCAACAGCACGGCGACAAAGCTCAGCACCGACACCGTCAACCACGTCGAGCCATTCAGGCCGCGCGCGAACAACGCTTCGATCCGGGCGTTGTCCTGGGCACGCGTCATGAACTTGGCGACGGCTGGACCGATGCCGCCGGACAAATCCCCGAGTGCTAGCGTTACGATGAACGCACCGACTGTCAGAAAGGCCGCCAGTTTGACGATCGACTCGGCAGCGATGGCCAGCATCAAGCCGTGCTGATGCTCCGTCGCATCCGCATGCCGCGTCCCAAACAGAATGGTGAACAATGCCATCGCGGCCGCAACCACCAGCGCGGTATCGACCGGCAGGGCAAAGGTCGACAGGGCATAGACGCCGAGCATCGTATCGACTGACAGCGCCACCGCCTTCAGCTGCAGTGCGATGTACGGCAACACGCTGATCACCGCGATGATCGCCACGACCGCCGCGACCGACTGGCTCTTGCCATGGCGTGCTGCAAGAAAGTCGGCCACCGAGGTGATGTTGTGGTTCTTGGCCAGCCGCACGATGCGGCGGATCAGCGGATGACAGAACACGAAGCAGACGATGGCGCCGACATAGACCGGCAGGAAGTCATAGCCCTGAGATGCAGCCAGACCGACGCTGCCAAAGAAGGTCCACGAGGTGCAGTAGACGGCGATCGACAGCGCATAGATGACCGGGCGGCCCTTCGGCGACGCGCGCCGCGCCGGCAGCCGGTCACCGATCCACGCGATCAGGAACAGCACGCCAACATAGGCGAACGCCAACCCAACCAGTGTCCCGCCATCGATCATGCAAAACTGTCCTGCGGTCTCCGAGGCGCGCTCCGGCCGTCACACCCTACCTGCGCTCCTGATGTCTGTCGTGCCCGACCTTGGGTCAAGAACAACAGATCGCGGTCAACGCACCCATGGGGCGCCAATGGGGTTGCCAATCCCCGGCGCCGCCTGTCCAATGGCAAGACGATCCTCGACCCCGGAGACCTTTTCATGGCCGCCGCAGCCCCCTTCTCTCTCGCCGGACAGACCGCCCTGGTGACCGGCGCATCATCCGGCCTGGGCGCCCATTTCGCGCGTGTTCTGGCCGCCGCGGGAGCGAAGGTCGTCCTGGCGGCGCGGCGCGTTGATCGTCTGGGGGTCCTTGCCGCCGAGATCAAGGCTGCTGGTGGCATCGCCCAACCCGTTGCACTTGATGTCACCGACGGCAAATCGGTAGTCGCCGCTTTCGACGCTGCAGAGCAAGCCCTTGGCCCGGTCTCGGTGCTGATCAACAACGCCGGCATGACCTCGCAGTCGCCGTTTCTGAAGGTCGGCATGGAAGAATGGCGCGCGACCATGGCCGTCAACCTCGATGGCGTGTTCGCCGTTGGCCGCGAGGCTGCTGAGCGCATGGCCAAGAGCGGCAAAGGTGGATCGATCGTCAATATCGCCTCCATCCTCGGCTTCGCCAATGCCAAGTCGCTGACGCCCTATTGCAGTTCAAAAGCCGCCGTGGTCAGCCTTACCAAATCGATGGCGCTTGAACTTGCCCGCTATCAGATCCGCGTCAACGCCATCGCGCCCGGGTACTTCTCAACTGAAATCAACGCCGGCTTCCTCGATACCGACGCCGGCAAGGCGATGGTCGCGCGCATTCCCTTCCGCCGCTTCGGCAACCTGCCCGACCTCGATGGCCCGCTGCTGCTGCTCGCCTCCGACGCCGGCCGCTTTATGACTGGCAGCGTCGTCACAGTAGACGGCGGGCAGCTGGTGGTCGGGGTGTCATAGGGGGCACTGTCGGAAGCCACGGCCGACCAGTGCCATCACATCAAGCCTGGCACCGGACAAGTGCCGGCCGCGCGTTATCCGGGCGCCCGGCAGAAGTCGTTGTGATCGTCCACCATTATCGCCGCGAGATCGCTGGCCTGTGCCAGCAGGCGTGCGGTCCACGCGCCATCCGTCGCGGCAAATGCCATCAGCGCATCAGCGTTGGCCGATCCGCTCCGCCCCGCCGATCTGAGCTGCGCCCAAGCAGCCAACCGGCCCATACTCGCAATGGCATCGCGCATCGCTGTACCGTCCATGGCGATCTGCGCAAGATCAAGCCGGTCGGCACTCGGTTGCAACTCTTTGAGCACGAACGGCAGTCGCTCGAATGTCACCGCATTCAGCCGCGCCGGCGCAATCGCCTGGCAGCGCCGCTGCACGGTGACGATGCGATGCGCCTGGTCCGGCCAAGGTGGCTGGCGCACAGGCGAGAGCACCGCCAGCGTTGAGGGCGGTGCGGCTTTGAGGTCGAGCAGCACGTTCGCGTCCGGCGCGCCGTCACCGTCGACCAGCAGCACAAATCGCGGCAGGCCAAGGCTGGCAGTGCCAGAGACGCGGCGCCCAGCGTCGAGCAATGTGTAGAACGTGGGCTGCCCGGCGGCCTTGCCGACGCTCTGCATAAGCTGCTCAAGGGCCACGCGCGTTTTGGCCGGCGCCGGCAAGCTGTGCTCAGCGTCGTGCGCAAGCATTCGGCGGCCCTTCTTCAAAACAGTCCGCCGCTCAAGCATCCGTGCGCGGCTGCGCTTCTTGAGATCGGTCATCAAGGCGCCAATCGCGCCAGTCGCAGTCTTGCGCTCGATCCATCGCATTTTTCCACTGGCGAGTTCGTGCCTGTAGGCCTCCAGTGACGCTTTGGCGTAACCCTTGGCAGCCGTTTTGGAAACGCCAAGTGCCGGGCTCGCGACGAGAATGCTGGTGGCCAGCCGCAGGGGTTCCCAGTCGCACGGCGCCAGCGCCGCTTCATCGAAGTCGTTGACGTCGAAATAAGTCAGGCCGTTGTCGCCGAGATAAGTGCCGAAGTTCTGCAGATGCAGATCGCCAGAACACCACGCAGCTGGCGCCGCATGCGCAACGCCCAGCTCCTGCACGCGCTGCCAGAACAGATGCGCCGAGCCCCGGTAGAACGAGAACACATTGCCGCGCATCGCCGCCATTTTCAGCGCGAGCCGCTCTGGCTCGCGCCCGGCATTGTAAGCGCGAATGATCTCGCTGGCCCTCGGCGCCATCGGTGGCTCACCCACGCCCCTCGAACGGCATGGCCGTCGCCTTGATGGTGAGCGTCAGTACATTGGCATCCAGCGGCAGCGAGGCCATGTAGCGGATCGCCGTCCCGCAGTGAACCGCATCCATCACCGGCTCCGGCGCGATCTGACCGTTCGCCTGCGGCACCCCGGCTTTCATGCGGCCGCCCATGTTGGTGTCGGCATTGCCCACGTCGAGCTGGCCGCACGCAATGTTGAACGGCCGCCCGTCCAGCGCAATGCACTTGGTCAGCCCAGTAATGGCATGTTTAGTCGCCGTGTAAGCGGTCGAGTGCGGCCGCGGCGTATGCGCTGAGATGGAGCCATTGTTGACGATGCGTCCACCTTGCGGCTTTTGCGCCTTGAAGTGGCGGATCGCCTCGGTCGCGCACAGGAACGAGGCGGTGAGGTTCAAATCGACCACCGCCTTCCACGTCTCGACCGGCAAGTCCTCCAGCGGCACTGGCGGCGCACCCATACCGGCGTTGTTGAACAGAAAATCAACTCTGCCGAAGGTTTTTACCGTTTCGGCAAACACCCGTTTCACATCCGCGTCTTTGGTGACGTCACCGGCGACCGCCAGCATCTTGCCGCCGCCAGCCTTGGCCATGCTGACCGTCTTTTCGAGTTCCTCTTTCCGGCGCCCCGTCACCACGACGTTCCAGCCATCACCCTGCAAAGCCAGTGCGGATTCGCGCCCAATCCCCGTTCCGCCGCCCGTAATGACGGCAACCTTGCTGGCCATGTCTCTCGTCTCCTCGTGAGCGGCGCGGTTCCGCGCTCGCCGGTTTTTCGCCCTTTTTGGCGCTTGGGCAGACGGCGCCGCCGTTCCGCTCCAGCATTGAACCTTAACACCACCTGCGCCGACAACAACGGCTCTCCGAAGCCGGTCTGGCCTGCAAACACACCGTCTGGCAATTCGCATGCGATTTCATGTGCTTGGACTTAAGAGTGGTTGACCTGACGGAGACCTGACGTTAGCGTGCGGCAGTTTCGAGGGAGTGGGCACACATGGCCGGCAAGACATTGGGCGGTAAGACATTGACGCGCGCCGATTTGGCCGAAGCGCTGGTCGACAAGGTTGGCCTGCCGCGCAACGAATTACAGGAAATGGTCGAGATCATCCTTAAGGAGATCTCTGACAGTCTCGCCCGTGGCGAGCAGGTCAAGCTGTCGTCGTTCGGCTCGTTCGGTATTCGTTCCAAAGGCGAGCGCATCGGCCGCAATCCGAAAACCGGCCAGGAAGTGCCGATCACGCCGCGCCGGGTGCTGGTGTTCAAGCCGTCGAACATCATGAAAGACGCGATCAACGCGTCGCTCGGCAAGAAGTCGCGTGCAGCCGGCAATGGCAGCCCTTGAGCGGCGATTGCGACGGACGGATATGATCCTGTGCGTTGAAGTAAAAGTGTGCGTTTTGCGTTGATGTGCAGCGTTGCAGAGCACGTAGTTGCTCCCGCGGAGGCGACACATGGCCAAATCCAGCGATGCTTTCCGGACCATCGGCGAAGTCTCCGACGAGCTTGACGTGCCCAAGCACGTCCTCCGGTTCTGGGAAGGCAAGTTCCCCCAGCTCAAGCCCATGAAGCGCGGCGGCGGCCGGCGGTTTTACCGGCCGGAAGATGTCACCTTGCTGCGTGGCATCCATCAGCTCCTGCACTCCGCCGGTTATACGATAAAGGGTGTCCAGCGCATCCTGCGCGAACAGGGTGTTGAAGCCGTCAAGGCCGCCTTGCAAGGCGCAGCACAGACCGGACCAACACCCCAACCAGCGATCCCCCAAAAGCGTCCCGGCAAACGCGCAGCCGTCAAACGGCCCGTGCTCGAGCCTGCGCTCCGTGTCGAACTTGAAGCGCTCATCGGTGAACTCGAAGCCGTGCTCGCCCTGGCGCGCGGCAGCAACGAAAAAGCCGCCGCAACTGCCCGCATTGCCGGCGCCAAGGCCCGGCGCGACTGACGCACGCGAGCCATGCGCCGTCGACGGCGTGCCTTTACGGCCGCGGGGAGCTGTGATGGTGTCTTATATCCCTTTTGCTGAGGACACCCCCATGCGCGACGTGATGATCACCGGCATCGGCTCGACCGCTTTCGCCAAGCACGAGGGCCGTTCCATCGAGAGCCTCGCCGTTGAAGCGGGCAATGCCGCCATCAAGCGCGCGGGGCTGGAGCGCCACGAGATCGGCGCGGTCTATCTCGGCAACTTCGTCGCCGGACCGCTGCTCGGCCAGGAAGTTCTCGCCGGCATCGTCGCCGATGAACTCGGCCTCGGGCCGATCCCGTGTACCAAAGTTGAAGGCGCCTGCGCCTCAGGCGGCATCGCCTTCCGCCATGCTGTGCTCGCTGTTGCGACCGGCCAATGCGACGCGGCACTGGTCATCGGTGCCGAGAAGATGACGCACGCTTCCGGCGCTGCCGTCACTAGCGCTCTCAATTGCGCCATGGACAATCGGGCTGACGGCCCCTCAGGGCTGACATTCCCCGGCCTGTTCGGCCTGACCTGGCGCGTGCACGCCGCCAAGTACGGCACCACGCGCGATGAGGTCTCATCGATTGTCATCAAGAACAAGGCCAACGGCCTCAAAAACCCGCTGGCGCAGATGGGCGCGGACCTCACCAACGACATCATCCGTCAGTCAGCGCCGATCGCCGATCCGCTGCAGCTTTATGATTGCTGCCCCGTCAGCGATGGCGCCGCGGCGCTGGTGATCGTCGCCGCCGATCGCGCCAAGGGCGCCAGCGATCTGCCCATCCGCGTACGCGCCGCGATCCAGACGCGCGGCCCCGCCCGCCTCGCCAGCAATGATGACCTCGTGTCGTATCCCGCCACCCGCCGCGCCGCCGAACTCGCCTACAAAACCGCCGGCATCAACGCGAGCAACATCCACCTCGCCGAACTGCACGATTGCTTCTCCATGGCCGAGGTCGTGCACAGCGAAGATTTGCAGCTTGTCCCGCGCGGCATGGGCGCCAAGTGGGCAGCCGAAGGGCGAACGCTGGTTGGCGGCACCATCCCCATCAATGCGTCAGGTGGCTTGCTCAGTAAGGGCCATCCCGTCGGCGCAACCGGCGTCGGACAGTTGTTCGAGATCGTCACGCAGCTGCGCGGCACGCACGCCAACCAGGTCAAAAACGCCAGCGTCGGCATGGCACAGAACGTCGGCGGCGCCGGCGTCGCCGTCACCGTCTCTATCCTCGAACGCAGCGACGCTTGATATGACCGACACCAAATCCCAAGACGTCGCCGTTCTCCGCTGTGCTGACTGTGGCACGCTCGATAGTGGCCCGCGCGATCTGTGCCCGAAGTGCTTCGGCAGCTTGAAGCCGCACAGCGTCGGCGGTGCCGGTACGCTCGTCTCCTGGACCATGATTCGCCGCCCGCCACAGGCTTTCCGCGCCGAGGGCGCCTACGCCGTCGCTCTCGTCAAACTCGATGCCGGCTGCCAAATCACCGGCCGCCTCGCCAACCCCGACGATAACGCCACGCCCGGCAAACGTGTCATCGCAACGTCGCAGAAGGAAACGGTGACGGTGTTTACGGCTTTGTGAAATGGGGCGCACTCAAAACCAACTGTTCTCGGAGCACATCACCCACCCCACGTCATGGCCGCGCAGGCGGCCACCCAAGCAAGCCCACGTTTTGGTTAAGCTTCTCGTCCAAGAGTGAGGACCGATAGGGTGTTGTTTGTGGCAAGTAGCGAGCCCAGCTATTGGCATGCTTGGGTGGCCGCCTCCGCGGCCATGACGGAAATTGACAGTACGTGCCCACGGCCAAAACGGTGAGACAGGAATTTTCATGCTGCTCGGATGCATTGCCGACGACCTGACGGGTGCGACAGACCTCGCGCTGATGCTGACGCGTGCCGGCATGCGCACGGTTCAGGTCATGGATGTGCCGGGGCCGGTCGCCAACCTCGACGGCTTTGACGCCGTCGTCGTCGCCCTCAAAACACGCACGTGCCCGGTGGCCGAGGCGATCGATCTGTCGGTGCGCAGTGCCGATGCGCTCACTAATCTTGGCGCCAAACAAATTCTCTTCAAATACTGCTCGACGTTCGACAGCACGGACGCCGGCAATATCGGCCCTGTTGCGGATGCGCTGATGGCGCATCTAAAAACCGATTTCACGCTGGCCTGTCCGGCGTTCCCAGCCAACAAGCGCACCATTTACAACGGCCATCTTTTTGTCGGTGATCAGTTGCTGTCTGAGAGCCCGATGAAAGATCATCCGCTGACGCCGATGCGCGACAGCAATCTCGTCGCCGTGCTGCAGCGGCAGACCAAACACAAGGTGGGCCTCACGCCCTTCGCCACCGTGGCCAAAGGTGCGGAAGCCATCAGCGAATCCTTCATGGCCGCCCGCGCCCGTGGCGAGCGCTACACCGTCGTCGATGCCATCACAGACCTGCATCTCTATGACATCGGCCGCGCGGCAGCGGACATGAAGCTGATCACCGGTGGCTCCGGCATCGCCCTTGGGCTGCCCGGCAACTTCGTCAAGCAAGGGCTGATGACGGCCGTCCCCGCGCCGCAGTCCATGCAAGCGCCAATGGGCCGCGCCGCCATCCTCGCTGGGTCGTGCAGCGAAGCCACGCGCGGACAAGTCAAAGCCGCCATCGCCGCCGGCATGCCCGCTTTTAACCTCGATCCACTCGAACTCATCGGCGGCCAAACCAGCGCCGAAAAGATCATCGCTGCAGCGGTTTCTGCGCCTGCCGGCAAACCCGTGCTGATCTACTCGAGCGCCGAACCCGCCACCGTTCGCGCCGCCCAGGCCGAATTGGGCCGCGACCGCGCCGGCCAGTTCGTCGAACACGCCATGGCAGCCATCGCGAAGGGCCTCGTCGCTCACGGCTTCACCCGCCTCATCGTCGCTGGTGGCGAAACCTCGGGTGCAGTTGTGCAAGGCCTTGGCATCGCCAGTCTGGAAATCGGCCCCGAGATCGATCCGGGCGTGCCGTGGACGCGCGCCGTCGGCCGCGATCTCGTCCTTGCGCTGAAAAGCGGCAACTTCGGCGCACCCACATTCTTTACCAAAGCCTGGGACAAGCTGTCATGAGCGGCCCAGGCGTATCCAGAGATGAAACCCGCGCGCGCGAAGCCATTGTCAGCGTCGGCGCATCGCTGTTCGGTCGCGGCCTGACGCATGGCTCGACAGGCAACATTTCGCAACGCCTTGCCGACGGCGGCTGGCTGATGACGCCGACGGGCAGTTCGCTCGGCACACTCGATCCTGCGCGGCTGTCGCGGCTCGATGCCAGTGGCCATCACATCGGTGGCGACGCACCCACCAAGGAATCGGTGCTGCACACCGTCATGTACGATAAGCGCCCAGGGACGGGCGCGGTCGTGCATCTGCATTCGACGTACGCTGTCGCCGTCAGCTGCCTGCACGGCCTCGACCCAGCCAACGTGCTGCCACCCATCACCGCTTATTCCGTCATGCGCATCGGCGCGCTCGCACTCGCGCCGTACTTCCCGCCCGGCGACGCTGCACTCGCCGATGCCGTCGCCGCGCTCGCCTCCAAACACCACGCAATCCTGCTCGCCAATCACGGCCCTGTCGTCGCCGGCCGCACCTTGGCTGCCGCTACCGATGCCATCGAAGAACTCGAAGAAACCGCACGGCTTCATTTGTTGTTGCGCGGTTCTGCGATCACACCGCTCAGCCCCGCCCAAGTCGCCGAAGTGCGGCGGCGGTTTCCTGTTTGAAGCACTGACCAAGGCCCGTTCCCATGACTAACACAATCGATCTCGCCAACCGCATCGCCGTTGTCACCGGTGGCGCGCAGGGCATCGGCCGGGCAGTAACGGAACGTTTTCTCGCATCCGGCGCCAAGGTAGCGATCTGGGACAAGACAAGCGCTGGCCGAGAAAACCGCCAAGGCTCTGGGCGAAAACGTTTTCGCCGTCGCCTGCGACGTCACCGACACCAAGTCCGTCGCTGCCGCGCGTGATGCCGTGCTCAAAAAATTTAGCCGCGTCGATATTCTCGTCAACAATGCCGGCATCACCGGACCGAACGGCCCGACTGTGGGAGCTCAAACTTGCCGATTGGCAGCGCGTGTTCGCCATCAACGTCGAAGGTCCGTTCAACTGTTGCGGCGCGGTGGTGCCGGGCATGATTGCGCAGAACTACGGCCGCATCGTCAACATCGCGTCTGTTGCCGGCAAGGAGGGCAATCCCAATGCCTCGGCCTATTCGGCATCCAAGGCGGCCGTGATCGGGCTCACCAAGTCGCTCGGCAAGGAATTGGCTAGCTTCGACATTTCGGTCAACGCCGTCGCCCCCGCCGCCGCCAAAACCGCCATCTTCGATCAGATGACGCAATCGCATATCGACTTCATGCTCTCGAAAATCCCGCGTGCCCGCTTTGTCCGCGTCGAAGAGATTGCCGCGTTGGTGGCCTTCGCGTCGTCGGCCGACTGTTCGTTTACCACCGGCCAGGTGCTCGATATCTCCGGCGGGCGGGCAACGTATTGAGCCCAAAAATGGCTTCGCTGGAGGGATCGCATTGTCGGCGGCCCATCGCCGGTGACAAGTGAGAGTGCACGCGGTGCACACGTCGTTCGGAGTCCCTATGTCCACCCCCCACATCTTCAACCTTGGCACCACTATCCTGCAGCGTGGCCTCACGGTGCCAGCGTTGCACCTCGCCTATCAGACCTACGGCACACTCGCGCCGGACAAACGCAACGCCGTTCTCTATCCAACCTCTTATGGCGCCCAGCACACCGATATCGATTGGCTGATCGGGCCGGGCCGCATTCTTGACCCAGCGAAGTACTTCATCATCATCCCCAACCAATTCGGCAACGGACTGTCGACCTCGCCAAGTACTCTGCCCGCCCCCCATGACCGCGGTCGCGCCCCGGTCTTTACGCATTGGGACAACGTGCACGCCCAACAGCGGTTGATCGAAGAGGTGTTCGGCATCGAGAAATTGCCGCTGATTTACGGCTGGTCGATGGGTGGCCAGCAGGCGCTGCACTGGGGTGCGATTTTTCCCGCCAAGGTCGAGCGTATCGTGGCGCTGTGCACGTCGGCGCGGACGTCGCCACACAACAAGGTGTTCATCGAGGGCATCCGCGCCACGCTGACCACCGATTCCGCCTGGTCGAACGGCACCTTCACCACCCATCCCGTCCGTGGCTTGCGCGCCTTTGCACGGTGCTATGCCGGCTGGGCCATGAGCCAGGCGTTCTATCGCGAAGAACTCTGGCGCAGCGTCGGTTATTCCTCGGTGGAGGATTATCTGATCCGCAATTGGGAGGCCAACTTCCTGCGCCGCGACGCCCATGACCTGCTCTCCATGCTGGAGACCTGGACCCAGTCGGACATCTCCGGCAACACGATTTACAATGGCAATATCAAAGCAGCCCTCGGCGCAATCAGCGCGCGGTCCATCATCATGCCCTCGACCACGGATCTCTACTTCACCGCCGAGGACAGCGAAATCGAAACGCGGCAGATGCCCAACGCCGAATTCCGCCCGATCAAGTCCATCTGGGGCCATCGCGCCGGCAACCCACTCGGCAACCCCGCAGACGAAGCGTTCATCCGCCAGGCCGTCGTTGAAGTGATGGCAGCATAGGCCGCTGAATTGGGGCATTGTGATAAAGCATTGGCCAATCCGGATGGCAAATGGCAACATGGCGCCGTCCCCGGACGGCAGTTTCAGCCGGCATGGATGGGGACAGTGCTCTGAGAGCGGCGGCGCAATGCGTGGCTGCACGACGGGGCACTTCTTTTTTCGCTGGCTTCGGGGGGCCAATTCTTGGCGGCGTGCATGAGGGTTCGGACTGTTGACACATATCGACGGTATGCCGCCTGTGCTCTGACCGCGGCACTCAGCGCCATAGCTGTTTCCTCTGTCGCCATCGCTGCGACCATTGATGTCGACGACAATCACGGTGGTAGGGTGAAAGCCTATGATGCGCGCTGGGCGGCGGCGGCGGCGCGCGGCGATAGCGTGCGCATCGTCGGGCCCTGCCAATCGGCCTGTACGGTTCTGCTCGGCCACATCCCGCGCAGCCAGATCTGTGTGACCCCGAACGCGAGCTTCGGTTTCCATCTGGCAAAGACGCTCGAGGCGACGACTATTCTTCGCAATGCCTATGCCTCCGACATCAAGGGCTGGATTTAGGCGCACGGCGGCCTGACCGAGAAATTCATCTGGATGCGCGCGCCGGACACCTACAGATACTTCAAGAAGTGCTGAGCCCGCGGCTGCCGCGAACAGTTTCTTCCAAAAATGTCGATTGGCGCCCTGCTCGATCGTCATGGAGTTGGAACGCGATCGGGTTGCATCTTGCAGCACGCGCCGCGGCCCACCTAACCTGACGGCCCAAAGGAGCGCCCCATGAAATATTCTCTGTTTCTCTATGGCGACGAAGCCCAGCTTGCCAAAATGCCCGCCGAGGCTGCGCAAGGCATGCTGGCGGCCTACACCGCCTACATCGAGGCATTGCAGAAAGCCGGCGTGTTCGTGGCCACCGACTGGCTGAAGCCGAGTTAAACCGCGACCACCATCACGCTCCGCGACGGCGCGCGCCGCGTGCAGGACGGCCCCTATGCCGCCACCAAAGAGCAGTTGGGCGGCTTCTTCGTCATCGACGTGCCCAATCTCGATGCGGCGCTGGCCTGGGCGGAAAAATGTCCCGCAGCGCGCTTCGGCATCGTTGAAGTGCGCCCCTCGAATATGGGGTGAGCCGTGCACACCGGCCCTGACATCGACGCGAGGACGCACGCCGAACGCGTGGCGCGCGCCTCGTACGGCCGCCTGTTGGCGCTGGTGGCTGCGCGCTCGGGCGACCTGGTGTCGGCGGAGGATGCGCTCGCCGATGCCTTCCGCAGCGCGCTCGATCGCTGGCCGCAGCAGGGCGTGCCGCACAATCCCGAGGCGTGGCTGCTCAGCGTTGCACGAAACCGCGTCCTGGATGTGCGCAAAAGTGCGGCTGTCCGCACCAGCATGCCGCTGGAGGCATCCGGCGCCGCCGAACGCGCGGTGCCCGGCGCCGATCCCGAACAGATCCCGGACGAGCGGCTGAAGCTGCTGTTCGTTTGCGCGCATCCGGCCATCGACGCCGCCATGCGCACGCCATTGATGCTGCAGACGGTGCTGGGGCTTGAAGCGGCCGGGATCGGGCGCGCGTTTCTGATCCCGGCCGCGGCCATGGCGCAGCGGCTTGTGCGCGTGAAACGCAAGATCAAGGACGCCCGGATCCCGTTCGCGGTGCCCGACAGATCGAGCATGCCAGAGCGCTTGGACGCCGTGCTGGAGGCCATCTATGGCGCCTACGCGCTCGGCTGGGACGGCGTGATCGACAATGCCGCGGCGGGCGTCGAGGATCTTGGCCACGAGGCACTGTTCCTCGCCCTGCTGCTTGCGGAGCTGCTGCCCGATGAGCCCGAAGCGTTGGGGCTGGCCGCGCTGATCGCTTTTGCCGAGTCGCGCCGCCCTGCCCGTTACGGTGCCGGCGGCCGCTATGTGCCGCTCGACCAGCAGGACATGGCACGCTGGGACCGCGCGCTGAACGGTGTCGCTGAACGTCTGCTGCATCAGGCAAAAACTCTCGGCTGTATCGGCCGCTTCCAGCTCGAAGCCGCGATCCAGTCCGTGCACGCTGACCGCGCCAGCACTGGGCGCACCGATTGGCCGGCCCTCGCCCTGCTCTACGAGGGGCTGGTGCAGACCGCGCCGGGCATCGGCGCCGCCGTCGGGCGCGCCGTCGCCGTCGGCCACGCGCAGGGCGCCGCTGCCGGCCTTGCCTGCCTTGATCGCATCGACGCAACCATTCGCGATGCCTACCAGCCAGCCATCGCCGCGCGTGGGCACTTGCTGGCGGCAGCAGGCCGTGCCGCCGAAGCCATCACCGCGTTTGAGCGCGCGCGGACGCTGACGCACAATTCGGCCGTCCGCGGCTATCTCGAGGGCGCTATCCGCGATCTCCAGGCGCGTGGCTAAGCTGGGCGGGGCTCATGCCCGGAGCCCATCGGCCAGCGCCCGGAAATACCCTTCCGCATCAATCAGCGCGTCGAGCTTCGGGTTCGAGCGCAGCGATGGGCCAAGGCTGGTCGGCGACGGCGGCGCAAGACTGGCCAAGCGCCGTCGAAACCCGGCCAGTTTACGCCCATCGAGCACCGTTTCGAGGATCGCGACCAGGTCATCGAGATAGCCGGAAATGCGGCCCAGCTCCCGCACCGCGTCGCGGCGCGCGCGCGCGTCGGCCGGTGTGCGTTCGAGAATGGTAAACGCCTGCGCCGCGCGGGCGAACGTGGCGGCAATTTCGTCGGCATAGTCGGCCACCTTGGCGCGGCGGCCGTCGTCGAGGGCGAGCAGGGCGGTATGCCAGGTTTGCAGCAGCTTGGTGATGCTGAGCAGGCGAATCAGGAAATCACGAATGGGCATGGGTCGGTCGAGCCTGTGTTGCCCCCTCCAGGGCGAACCTCCGAGTATGCGCCCGCTGAACGCAGCGAGCATTGCGCGGGGATAGATTTTTGCAGATCGAGGTTAAGGGCGCTCGCACGATCGCATTGCGCAGCGCCCATCGTTTGGTCGTCCGTCTTTCGGGAAAACCGCTCACACTTTTCCCGGAAGCACTCTAGGCTGCGGTGGACCCACCAGATCGGTCGCAACCCGCCCATGACCAAAACCGATAGCGCGTCCACCGCACGCACGTCGCCCGATACGCGCCCCGTCTCCCTGGCGTTGCAGGGCGGCGGCGCGCATGGCGCGTTCACCTGGGGCGTGCTCGACGCGTTGCTCGAGGACGGGCGGCTGTCGCTTGAAGCGATCAGCGCGACCAGCGCGGGCGCGATGAATGCCGTCGTGATGGCAGATGGGTTCGTCACCGGTGGCGCAGACAAAGCCCGCGAAAAACTCGAACAGTTCTGGCGCGAAGTGGCCGGCGCCTCGCAGGCGATGAACCCGCTGCGCGCGTTTCCGTGGAACGGCTGGATGGCACCGGGCGGGTCCTCGATGATGGGCGTGTTCGGCCAGCGCATGCTGCAGACCATGGCGCAGGTCTGGTCGCCCTATCAGCTCAACCCGCTCAACATCAATCCGCTGCGTGACATCCTCGGCCGCGTTGTTGATTTCCCGCGGCTGGCCGCCAGCAGAAGTGCGCGCCAAGCTGTTCATTTCAGCAACCAACGTGCGCACCGGCAAGATCAAGGTGTTCGAGAACGCGGCCCTCACCCCCGACGTGGTGATGGCGTCTGCTTGTCTCCCGACCGTGTTCCAAACCGTGATCGTCGACGGCGAGCCCTATTGGGACGGCGGCTACATGGGTAACCCGGCCATCTTCCCGCTCATCTACGCGGACGCGCCGCGCGATGTGCTGATCGTGCACGTCAACCCGATCGAGCGCGACACCATTCCGCGCTCAGCGTCCGAGATCCTCGACCGCATGAACGAGATCAGTTTCAATTCGTCCCTCATGCGCGAGATGCGCGCGGTAGCCTTCGTCACCCGCCTGATCGATGACGGCGTGCTCGACGCCGCCAGCTACGCCCGCCTCCGCATCCACGCCATCCGCGACGACGCGCATATGGCGGGATTGGATCATGGCAGCAAGCTCGACCCAAGCTGGGGGTTTCTGTGCCAGTTGCGCGACGCAGGCCGGGAAAGGGCGCGCGCGTGGCTGGCGCACGAGGCCGCGGACGTAGGCGCGCGCAGCACGGTAGATTTGGGACTGGAGTTTTTGTGAGGGGGTGGTGGGGCGCAGGTCGACGGCATATCCCGCACAAGCAACGCAGGCCCGCGCAAAAGGACGCCACTTCAGAGCGCGATGGAATCCCCTCTCCCCGTCCTTCACGGGGAGAGGGTTAGGGTGGGGCAGCGGCAAGCGCGGCCTTTTCTTGCGACCGACGCGATTGGTGCCAAAGCTGCCGTGGTAGCGGGTCATTTGCCAGCAAAGTCGACGGTAGAAAATGCCCCATCTCTGACATCTTCGCCGCCTGCATCTGCTCTCAACTTGTCATCCTCGGGCCTGTCCCGAGGACCCAGAGTGCAACACGCGGCGGCGCATGAGAACAGCGTGATGTGGTGCTTTCGCGCGCCTCTCAACCGACGTCTCATGCTGAGAAATGGGTCCTCGGGACAAGCCCGAGGATGACAAATAGAGGGAGTGCCGAATGTCTCCTCCTGGCCCATAGCGCTGGTCGCGAAACTTTGGTCGCCATTGACGTGAGCAAGCGATGAGCGGACTTGCTCTGCCGGTGTTTCGCCTGCCCCCGCCCCTAACCCTAACCCTCTCCCCGTACGCGCCAAAGGGGCGCTGGGGAGTGGGGACTTGGGCGTCGCGTGGATCAGCGTTTGTTGCCTGCGGCCAACTTCTTCCCGGCTTCAACAACTTTAGCGGCCGTAATCCCAAAATGCTCATAAAGCTTCGGCGCCGGCCCTGAGGCGCCGAAGGTGGACATGCCGATGAAGGTGTCGGTGGGGGAGAGCCAGCGGTCCCAGCCCTGCTGCACACCGGCCTCGATCGCAATGCGCGGCCCTGTGCCGAGGACTTTGGCTTGATAGGCGGCGTCCTGGGCGGCGAAGCGTTCCATGCTCGGCATCGAGACGACAGCCGCGCCAATCCCGTCCTTCGCCAGGCTCGCGCGGGCGGCGAGGGCGATCTCCACTTCGGAGCCGGTGGCAATCGATCGTCAGCGCGCGCTTGCCGTCGGCCTCGGCCAGCACGTAGGCGCCGCGTGTCGATAAATTCTCCGTGGCCGACGTGCGCACCGTCGCCAACGCATCGCGGGTGAGCGCCAGGATCGACGGCGTCGTCGATGACAGCAGCGCCAGCTCCCAGCACTCCGCCACCTCCACCGCATCACACGGCCGGAACACGTTGAGGTTCGGCATCGCGCGCAACGCCGCCAGATGTTCAACGGGCTGATGCGTCGGCCCGTCTTCGCCAAGCCCGATGCTGTCGTGCGTCATGACGTAGATCACGCGCTGCTCCATCAGCGCCGACAGGCGGATGGCGGGGCGGCAATAGTCGGTGAACACGAGGAACGTCGCGCCGTACGGCACGATGCCGCCGTGCAGCGCCAGGCCGTTCATGGCCGCCGCCATGCCATGCTCACGCACGCCATAGTGCAAGTAGTTCGCCCCAAAATTTTCCGCCGAGACGGGGCTGTGCAACTTGGTAAGCGTGCCGTTGGAGCCGGTCAGATCCGCCGAGCCGCCGATGAGGGCGGGCAACGCCGGCAGCAGCGCTTCAATGGTTTTCTGTGACGAGACGCGGGTGGCGAGCTTGGCTTTGTCGGCGATGAATTGCGCACCAGCCGCACGCGCGGCCTTGGTGATGGCGGCTGCGACGTCCTTCGTGATCGGATCAGCAAACGCAGACTTCGGCGTCTTGGCCGCCCGCGTTTCCCAGGCTTTGCGCAGTGCGCCACCACGCGCCCCCGATGCACGCCACGCAGCAAGAACTGGCGCTGGCACTTCGAACGGCCCATGCGGCCAGCCGAGTTTCTCCCGTGCGCCTTTGATTTCGTCGGGGCCCAGCGGTGAGCCATGCGATGAGGCTTTGCCCGCTTTCGTTGGCGCGCCGAAGCCGATGATGGTCTTGCAGGCGATCATGGTCGGTTTATCGGATTTTTGCGCGGCAGCCAGCGCGGCGCGGATTTCAGCCGGGTTGTGGCCGTCGCAGGCCAGCGTGTGCCAGCCGGAGGCTTGGAAGCGCTTGTGCTGATCATCCGAAACGGCGAGCGAGGTGGCGCCATCGATCGAAATCGAATTGTCGTCCCACAGCACGATCAGCTTGGAGAGCTTGAGGTGCCCCGCCAGCGAAATCGCCTCGTGGCTGATGCCCTCCATCAGACAGCCGTCGCCGGCGATGACGTATGTTTTGTGATCGACCAGATCGGCGCCAAAGCGGGCCGCCTGTAAACGCTCGGCAAGCGCGAAGCCGACGGCATTGGCGATACCCTGGCCGAGCGGCCCGGTCGTGGTCTCGATGCCGTCGGCGTGGCCGAACTCCGGATGCCCCGCCGTCTTGCTACCCGAGCTGGCGGAAGGCTTTGAGGTCTGCCAGCTCCATGCCTGGGTAGCCGTTCAGATACAGCAGCGCGTAGAGCAGCATCGAGCCGTGGCCGGCGGACAGGACGAACCGGTCCCGGTCTGGCCACTGAGGGGCGCCCGCGTCGAACTTCAAAAACTCGCGGAACAGCACGGTGGCCACATCCGCCATGCCCATCGGCATGCCGGGGTGGCCGGAATTCGCCGCCTGCACGCCGTCCATGGCGAGGGCGCGGATGACGTTCGCGAGATCGCGCTCGGGGACGGCGGGGGCGTTGGGCATCGGGAGGCTCCGAGAGGCGGGCGCGGGCTTGGCGCGGTTTGCGCCGGGAAGGGCACAGAATACAGGGGGTCCTTAGCGTGCGGGCTCTTGTGCGTCCACCAAGGGGGGGCTGCCACGTTTGAGATATGCCCGGGAAAGGCTACGGGCGGCTAAGGCCGCGACGCGCTACCCATGGGCCGAATGTCGTGGTATTTTCCGCGTGCCAACCCGCCGGAACTAAACCCGGGATACGACGCATGGACCCGACCAACCACCTCGACCGCATCACTCTCATTCCCGGCCTGTGCGGCGGCCGGCCGACGATCCGTGGCCTGCGGATGCGCGTGCAGGATGTTCTGGATCTGTTGGCGGCCGGCGCCACGCGCGATGAAATCCTCGAAGACTACCCCTATCTCGAAGACGCTGACATTTCAGCCTGCCTGCAGTACGCCGCACGGGCGATAGACCATCCGGTGTTGGCGGCTGAATGAGCTGGAGCTTTCTGATCGACGCCAACTTGCCGATCGCATTGGTGGCGGCAATCGAAGGCGCAGGTTACAAAGCTGTGCACGTTTTCCAGGTCAGCGATGAGCGCACGCCGGATCGCGACATCTGGCACCTTGCACAGGCTAGCGGTCAGGTTGTGATCAGCAGAGACAGAAACTTTGCGGATCTCGCAGTGGGTAGCGCCGACGGACCACCCGTCATTTGGCTGCGGCTCGGCAATGTCCGCAAACCAATCCTGATCGACCGCATCGTAAGCGACATGCCGAAGCTTGTCGCGGCATTGGACGCGGGTGAGAGGTTGA
Organism: uncultured Alphaproteobacteria bacterium; assembly: GCA_963847145.1. Classification (GTDB taxonomy): domain Bacteria; phylum Pseudomonadota; class Alphaproteobacteria; order Rhizobiales; family Hyphomicrobiaceae; genus JABFRJ01. The sequence goes on along the minus strand of CAWJYN010000003.1, from coordinate 428,047 downwards.
TTGAGGTGCGGTGACGGCTCCGGCGCATTGAACCGCAGCGGACTCACGGCCGTTTACGGCTGGTCCACCGCTTGTGCCTTCGTGCGGCCCTCACGCCGCACCTCACCGCTCTTTCTGCCGCCACAACAACCTGCTATCTCCCGCTCCATGACCGAAACATCCCTGATCCGCAATTTCTCCATCATCGCCCACATCGACCATGGGAAATCCACCCTGTCCGACCGGCTCATCCAGCTGTGCGGCAATGTCGCCGACCGTGATATGAGCGACCAGATCCTCGATAGTATGGACATCGAGAAGGAGCGCGGCATCACCATCAAGGCGCAGACCGTGCGGCTTGACTACAAATACAAGGACGGCAAGACCTATCAGCTGAACCTGATGGACACCCCCGGGCACGTCGATTTTGCCTACGAGGTGTCGCGCTCGCTGGCGGCGTGTGAGGGCGCGATCCTGGTGGTGGATGCTTCGCAAGGCGTCGAAGCACAGACCTTGGCCAACGTGTATCAGGCGCTCGACAACAACCTCGAAATTCTCCCGGTTCTCAACAAGGTCGACCTGCCAGCAGCCGACGTGGACCGCGTCAAGTTGCAAATTGAGGATGTGATCGGGCTCGATGCGTCGAACGCGGTGGGCGTGTCGGCCAAGACGGGGCTCAACGTGGCCGCCGTGCTGGAAGCCATAGTCGAACGTCTGCCGGCACCCATCGGCAACCGCAACGCGCCGCTGAAAGCCTCGCTTATCGACAGCTGGTATGATGCCTACCTGGGCGTCGTCGTGCTGGTGCGCGTCCGGGATGGCGTGCTGAAGAAGGGCGCCCGCGTCCGCCTGATGAACGCCGACGCGGTCTACGGCATCGAACGGGTCGGCATCTTCCGCCCCAAACAGGAAATGCTGCAAGAACTCGGCCCCGGCGAAGTGGGCTTCTTCACAGCCGGCATCAAACAGGTGGCCGACACCCGCGTCGGCGACACGATCACCGACGAAAAAGGCGGCCTCACCGTCGCACTGCCCGGCTTCAAGCCGGTACAGCCTGTCGTGTTCTGCGGCTTGTTCCCAGTGGACGCGGCTGACTTCGAAGACTTGCGCGAGGCCATGGGCAAGTTGCGCCTGAACGACGCGAGCTTCTCGTTCGAAATGGAAACATCCGCCGCGTTGGGCTTTGGCTTCCGCTGCGGGTTTCTCGGGCTTCTGCATCTCGAGATCATCACCGAACGGCTCGAGCGCGAATTCAATATGGATTTGATTACCACGGCGCCGAGCGTCATTTACAAGCTGGCGATGAAGGACGGCACCGAGATCGACATGCACAATCCGGCCGACATGCCGGATGTGGTCAAGATCGACCACCTGAAAGAGCCTTGGATATCAGCGACTATTCTGGTGCCAGATGAATACCTCGGCGCCGTTCTGAAACTCTGCCAAGACCGCCGCGGACGCCAGACGCAGCTTACCTATGCCGGTTCGCGCGCAATGGTGGTCTATGACTTGCCGCTCAATGAAGTGGTGTTCGACTTCTACGACCGGCTGAAGAGCATCTCGCGCGGCTATGCCTCGTTCGACTACAAGATCACGGGGTATGAGGAGAACGATCTCGTTAAGCTGTCGGTGCTGGTGAATTCCGAGCCGGTGGATGCGCTGTCGATGATCGTGCATCGCACGCGGGCGGAAAGCCGTGGGCGCTCGATGTGCGAGAAGCTGAAAGAGCTGATCCCGCCGCACATGTTCCAGATCCCCGTGCAGGCAGCGCTTGGCGGCAAGGTGATCGCGCGCGAAACCATCCGCGCCTTGCGCAAAGACGTGATCGCCAAATGCTACGGCGGCGATATCAGCCGCAAACGCAAACTCCTCGACAAACAAAAAGCCGGCAAGAAAAAGATGCGCGAATTCGGCAAAGTCGAAATCCCGCAAGAAGCGTTCATCGCGGCGCTGAAGATGGATGAGAATTGAGGGGGTAACGACACGGGCGTTCTAGGCAGCGTGCAACGGGGTTTTGCGGGGACGCGGGGCAGGAGAAGCGCAACTGGCGCCACTGTGTAACCCATGGCTTGGGTACGTTTTGCCGCCAAGTTAGCCCGGTCGTACGACCGAGTTTATGGTGCCGCAAGAGGGAATTGAACCCCCGACCTCATCATTACGAATGACGCGCTCTACCAACTGAGCTATTGCGGCGAACCAAGGTCAACACTGATGTGGAACGAAGGCATCAAGGCCAATAGTGGCTCACGCCCATTGGCTTGTATCGCATCCACCGCCAAAAATCACTTTAGCGTTGCTGTTTCATGGGTCAGCCCATGACGCGCGTGTCTGATAGCGGCATGCGCCCCGGCGCGCAAGCGTCGATTGGGCATAAGACCCAACAATCATTGATTGTGCTGGGTGTTTGGTTCTCGGCCGTCGAGCGCGGCACATTCAGCTGAGGTCTTCCGCGCGATCACAAATGGCGGCCGCCATCAACGACTGGCGGGGTGCCTTTTGACGCGGTCAGCTGCGTCATCGCTGCGCGGACGGCACGCACGCACGCCAGCGACGACGTCATCGTGACGAGCGCAGCCCTCGACGCGTAGGACGAGACGTTGACGGTGACCGAGGCTGCCGGCAGCCCAGATTGGTCGCAGGCCAGTTTGAAATCGCAATTGTGATCACGCAGTGTCCACTCTCCCGCTTGTGCGGGCAGGAAAGCCGGCAAGTGTTGGCTCGAATTCCAAGCGGCTCCACGGCCCCACCAGATCTGTTGAGATCTGGTGATATCTGCCGAGTTCCGTTGCCTTGACTCGATGCGGCGGGCTCGCTATCGCCGCCGTAGAGCCGATAGTGCCGGCAGGACATGGACACCGTGTCCCGCCCGCCGCATCTGCACGTTACTACAGGGAGCGCGGGGCGTTTTGACTTCGACAGCCGTTACGCCTCGTCCGGATACGCTTGCGGTTGCCGGCTGGCTAACCGTCGCGCTGCCACTGACCGTGGCGTTCGGCCCGGCCCTGATCGATATCGTCGCGAGCCTGATTGTCGCGGTGTTTTTGTATCATGCGATCGCCGAGCGAGAAACGGAGTGGCTCAAGGAACCGTGGGTTCGAGTCATTGGCGCCGTTTGGCTTTTTACAATCGTGCGGGCGGCCGCCGTTGGGCCATCAATGGACCATCTCGGGCTGGCGGTGGCTTGGGTTCGCTATCCACTGCTGGCGGCTGCACTGGCAACGTGGGTTTTGCGCGAGCAACTGTGGCGTGATCGTCTGCTGATCTCAACCGCTGCCGTCTGCGGATTTCTGTCGCTCGATGCGTTGTTTCAGGCAGCGGTAGGGTTCGACGTGATCGGGCGCCCGCTCTACGGCGGACGGCTGACCGCAACCATGTCGCGGCCCAGGCTGGGCATCACCTTAGCCTGGCTGTGCCTGCCTGCTGTGTTTGGCCTCTGGCAGGCCAAATGGGTGAAAGCAGCGGCGGCGCTAGCGCTGTCTTGCCTGGCCGCCATTGTTCTCAGTGGCGATCGGATGGCGTTTTTGTTTGTGCTGGTTGGTTTCGGTATATGCCTCGCGGCGATCGCATCTGCCAGCCGCGGTGTCTGGGTGTATCTGCTCGTCGCAGTAGTCTTCGTGACCGGTTTACTGGCTTTGCGGCCTGATATCTATGATCGCCAGGTGCGCTCGACGATCGAGGCCGCGCGCACGTTAGATCAGACGCACTATGGCGTTATTTGGAGTCGGGCGTTGACGATGGCGCGGGCGCATCCGGTGGTCGGTGTCGGCATGAATCGCTATCGCGATGTGTGTCCAGATGCAGCTTATGGGGCCATCGTACTGTCCAACAATGGACATCCGGCGTGCGCAGCGCACCCGCACAATGTCTATCTGGAATGGTTGGTCGAAGGCGGCGTGTTGGCGCTCGCTGGCTTCGTTGCGGCCATGGCGTTGATAGGGCGGCGATTGTTGAGCGCGTGGCCGGTCCTGCGTTACGACTTCGTGTTCATAGCGTTGGTGGTGACGGCCGCGTTGCGGCTGTTTCCGGCGAGTACCGCTACCAGCCTGACGCGCTCATGGTTCTCGATGCCTTTGTGGCTGGTGATTGGCTGGGCGCTGGCCATGGCGATGGCGCCCGTGATGGCACGCGAACGAAAAGTGCATTGAAACGACTGCTGCAACTTTTGCCACTGATGGAATACCGCTGGTGTCCACGTCACGACAAGCCGTTGTGTGTTGCGTGACGCGAAACTGGATGCCGGCGGCGTCGGTGACCCTATTGTCGTGTCGGGATGCTGGGCGGATTGCGGATGCGGATCTGATCATCTGCACCGACGAGGCCGCAGCGAGCGATCTCGCCGCACACGCGCGCTTCAACGAGAAGCACGGGCTCGCGATCAAGCTCGTCACCGTCGACAGCGTTGGGCAGGATCGAACCGACCTCGGCCGTTTCGGCATCGGGACGCTGCTGCGCTTGGCGCTGGACCGATACCTTGAACACACCTATGCGCGCGTTCTGTATCTGGACGCGGATGTGCTCGCGGTCAAAGACCTGCGGCCGCTGCTTGCCGTTGATCTCCGCGGCATGACGCTTGGCGCGGTGCCCGATCTGGGGATTGTGACGCGTGTGCGCGAAAAGGTTGCAGCACACCGTGCGGAACTCGGACTTGCGGACGCTGAGTTATACTTCAACGCCGGAGTACTTTTGTTCGACTGGCAAGCGGTCCTGAACAGCGATGCGCTCGGTCGCGCGCGCGCCGTGCTGGCGGAGCGGCCACGCTGGCGGGCGCTCGACCAGGACGCACTCAATAGGGCGCTGCGGCAGCAATGGCAGCCGCTTGACTACCAATGGAATGTCACCGGGCTCATCCAGCAGGGCGGCGTGGTTGATCCCGCAATCTATCATTTCACGGCGAGTGAGAAGCCGTGGATGTCGCGGCGCCTTCTGTGGCACCGCCGGTTCCACGCATACTACGTGGCCAGCCTCGCCGGGACGGGCTGGGAGAGCTTTGCCGAACCCCGCAATGCCTACGGATTGATGCGTGCAACGGGCGAAGCAGCGCGCAAGTTGTTCCATATCAAGCGCCGCAAGGCGATCGCCGAAGCGGTCGCATCAACCAAATTGAACGCGCCCTGAGCTTTAGTCGCGCCCGGGCCAGGTGGCCGTAACGAGCCAAGCTATCGAAGCCTATCGACGCGGCTGAGTGGGCCGCATCGGCACAATCCCAAATTTTCACTGCCGGCTTCGACGATTCCGTCGGGATCGCGCCCTCATGCTTCCGAACTGCCAATCGTGGCGCATGGGCCACAGCAAGGCGGTGACCCACGCATAAGCCCACAAAGCACCGGAAAACAACTATCAACCCATTGAGTTCCATAAAATCCCATGCGATCCCGTTGCCACCCAACTGATTTGTGCTAGTTCGATTGTGTTCGAGATGGGTCTGTCGCGTTGTGAAAGGCTGCAACGGAGATGGACCGCTTTGTCTCGACATTCACGAATAGGCTCGATGCCAAAGGCCGTGTTTCTGTTCCTGCACCCTTCAGGGCCGTCCTCGAGCGGCAATCTGGAGGCGGCGAACCGACCCTCTACTGCTACCCCGCGCTTGATGCTCCGGCCCTCGATGCTGGCGGCGAAAGACTTGCGCAGACGATCGATGGGCTTCTCGCAGGCCTGCCAGATTATTCAGATGAGCGGGATGAACTCTCTGTCGCGCTCTATGGTGATGTCCAGTTGCTCGCCCTCGACGGGGACGGACGCATCGTCCTTCCTGAAGGGCTACGACGCCATGCGGGGCTCGATACCCACGTCACTTTCGTCGGCCTTGGTCAAAAGTTTCAAATCTGGACGCCGGAGCGCTTCGAAGAGCGCCGCCAGCGCGCGCGCGAAAAAGTCAAAGAGCACCGCAAGCTGTTCGGGGTGACGGCGGAGGTTATGCAGCCCGCACAATTGCCCTCTGGCGACGGTGGCCCCGATAAGGCACCGTCCAGCGCATGACAAGACCCGCCGACGATGAGCGAATCACTTCTGCGCGCGTGCAGCGGTCTCACGTGCCGGTCATGTTGGCCGAAGTTCTGGCCGCGCTTGCGCCTCAAGACGGTCAGCTGATCGTTGACGGCACGTTCGGCGCGGGCGGCTACAGCGCCGCTATTCTTGACGCTGCCCAGTGCCAAGTCCTTGCGTTTGATCGCGACCCCACAGCGATCGACGCCGCAGCACCTATAACGCAACGCTACCCGAACCGCCTGCGGGTTCTCGGCGTGCCGTTCGGCGACATGGACCAATTCGTTCGCATTGAGGAAACGCCCAACGGCGAGCCGCTGCGAGCCGGGCCGCTGGTGGATGGTGTCGTGCTGGATATCGGCGTATCATCGATGCAGATCGACCAACCAGAGCGCGGTTTTTCGTTCCAGACCGACGGTCCGCTCGACATGCGCATGACACAGACTGGCCCGCACGCCGGACTCTCTGCGGCCGATGTGGTCAATACGCTGGAGGCGGAGCCGCTGGCTGACATATTGTTTCAGCTCGGCGACGAGCGGCGGTCCCGTCCAATCGCCAAAGCAATCGTAATGGATCGGATCAAAACGCCGTTCACCAGAACCAAGCAACTCGCTGATCTCGTCTGCCGTGTCCTCAAGACGCCCAAGATCGACGGCCGGCATGCGGCGACGCGAACATTCCAGGCGCTGCGCATCCATGTAAACGACGAGCTGGGTGAATTGAAGCGTGGGCTCGCTGCAGCCGAAGCGCTCTTGAAGCCGGGCGGACGGCTGGTCGTGGTCACCTTCCACTCTCTCGAGGATCGCATCGTGAAGGACTTTATGCGGACACGCTCTGGCCGCGTCCCGCAAGGCTCCCGGCATGGCCCCGCGACGGTGTCCACGGCACCCGAGCCAACCTTCGAGCTCCAGGTTGCCCGCGCAGTCGCCCCCGGCGATGCCGAGACGGCAGCAAACCCACGCGCGCGGTCAGCACGGCTCCGGTGGGCAGTGCGTAACGCGGCGGCCCCCTGGCAACAACCATTTCCAGACATCCGGCCGTGATTGCGGGTTTGACGCCCTGCGCGACGCGCAATACAAGCGCTTTTACGTTGGGCTAAGGTTCCCAAAGTCTGCCCGTGTCGGTGTCAAAGAGTTCCGCGAGACCGAAACCTGCCGTGGCCTGACCGAGGCTTGGCGTTTCAGTCATGGTCGAGCCCTGGGACAAGACGTGATGCAGATCAAAGACCTGGTCGGCGGTGAAGTGAGACTGGTGGCGGGTGATCCGTCGCTGGCAGTGACCGGCCTGTCTTCCGACAGCCGTCAGGCCCGCCCGGGACGTCTCTTCGCCGCTCTGGCCGGCAGCAATGCCGACGGCGCAAAGTTCATTGGTGATGCCATCGCCCGCGGAGCGTCGGCCATCCTGACCCAGACCGGCACCAGCGTTGATGCGCCTCCTGGTGTTGCCATCTTGACCGCACCTGAGCCCAGGCGCGCACTGGCCCATCTAGCCGCCCGATTTTATCCCCGGCAACCGGCCCACATCGTGGCTGTCACCGGTACCAACGGCAAAACGTCGGTCGCCGATTTCACGCGCCAGTTGCTCACAGCGCTGGGGCGCGAGGCGGCGTCATTGGGGACCATCGGCCTCGTCAAACCGGGCGGTGCGGTCTATGGATCGCTGACGACGCCCGATCCAGTGACGTTGCACCAGACGCTGGATGAACTCGCCGGCGAGGCTATCACGCATTTGGCCTTGGAAGCATCGTCGCATGGGCTCGATCAATACCGGCTGGATGGTGTCAAACTCGCAGCGGGTGCGTTCCTAAATCTTGGCCGCGATCATCTCGATTATCACCCCGGCATCGCGCATTATCTCGCAGCGAAGTTGGGGCTTTTCACGCGATTGCTCGCACCCGGTCAGCCAGCCATTGTCAACGTGGACGCGCCATTCGCCGATGAAGCGGTAGCGGCGGCGCGCACCCGCGGGCTTCAAGTGATGTCCGTTGGCGCGGCCGGCAATACGCTGCGCCTCGTCGACGTGCAGCGCGATGGCTTCAAGCAGCGCCTCGAAATCGAACATGCTGGGCACCGCTACAAAGTACCGTTGGGCCTGATCGGCACCTATCAGGCCGGCAACGCACTGGTCGCAGCGGCGTTCGCCATCGCGCTCGGCGAAGATCCGAGCCTGGCGATCCGCGCTTTGGAAACATTGGAAGGTGTATCTGGCCGCCTTGAAGTCGTCGGCGAAAAGCGCGGCGGGCTCGTTGTTGTTGACTACGCCCACAAGCCCGAGGCCCTGAGCGCGGCGTTGGGCGCGCTGCGGCCGTTCGCGACCGGGCGGTTGATTGCAGTGATCGGTTGCGGCGGCAATCGCGACGCCGGCAAGCGTCCGATCATGGGTAAAATCGCTGCGGAGGCGTCCGACATCGTGATCGTCACCGACGATAATCCGCGCAACGAAACACCGGCGGCCATTCGCGCTGCAATTCTCGCCGGTATCCCACCGGGCATCGCCGAGGTTCTCGAAATCGGCGATCGCGCGTCCGCGATCAGCGTCGCCATCAACCGGATGCGCAGCGGCGACGTCGTGCTTATTGCCGGCAAAGGCCACGAGACCGGACAGATCGTCGGCAGCGAGACCCTGCCATTTTCAGATCAAGCGGCGGCGCGGTCTGCGCTGGCAAACGCATGACAACGGGCAGGCATCAGTGATGAGCGAACATGATCAACATCCGCGAACGGCCTTGTGGTCCATTCCAGCGCTCACTGGCGTCTGCGATGGCAAGGTGGACGGCACGGCAGCTGGATTGATCTCCGGCATTTCGATCGATACCCGAACGATTGCGGAAGGTAACCTGTTTGTCGCGCTGACCGATCAGCGCGACGGCCATGAATTCGTCGGCGCTGCCTTCAAAGCAGGCGCTGTGGCAGCGCTGGTTGCGCAGACGTATCAGCGCCAATCCGGCGAGGGTGTGCTGATCCGCGTCGCCGATCCGTTGCGGGCGTTGGAAGGTGTCGGGCGGATCGCGCGCTTTCGGACCGATGCCAAAGTCGTCGCCGTCACCGGCAGCGTCGGCAAAACCGGCACTAAAGAGATGCTGCGCCAGTGCCTGACCCGTGCCGGGGCAACCCATGCGTCCGAGAAATCCTACAACAATCACTGGGGCGTACCGCTGACCCTGGCACGCATGCCAGCAGAGACGCATTTTGGTGTGTTCGAGATCGGCATGAACCACGCCGGCGAGATCGCGCCGCTGACCCGGATGGTGGCGCCGGATGTCGCAATCATCACAACCGTTGAGCCGGTGCATCTAGCCCACTTCAAGTCCGTGGAGGAGATCGCTGAAGCGAAAGCCGAGATTTTACTGGGCTTGCCCTCAGGCGGCATCGCCATCCTCAACAGAGACAATAAGTTCTTTGAGCTGCTGAGCCAGCGCGCCGAGGAGCGTTCGCTGCGGATCGTCGCGTTCGGCGCGCACACCGATGCTGACGTCCTACTCTTAGACCTTGCGACGGACGGGGACACCTCGCTGGTGACGGCTCGCATTCATGGCCGTCCGGTCACTTTCCGGTTAGGCGCGCCGGGGCGGCACTATGCCATGAACGCACTGGCGGTTCTCGCGGCAATCGACGCGTTGGGCGCTGATGTGGGAACGTGTCTGGCTGCGCTGGCGACGATCACCGCTCCCGAAGGCCGCGGTGCGCGGACAGAGATCGTACATGGCGCCGGCAAACTGCTGCTGATCGACGAGAGCTACAATGCCAACCCGGCTTCGATGGCCGCGGCGCTGGCCAATGTCGGGGCGGTGCCGCGGGCACAGTATGGCCGCAGAATTGCCGTGCTGGGAGACATGCGGGAGCTCGGAGCAGCGGCTGCCACCCTGCATCGCGACCTCGCAGCCGCCGTCGCGGCCGCGGAAATCGATCAAGTCTTTGCCTGCGGCGAGCACATGAAAGCGCTCTTCGACGCGGTTCCGGTTGGCCAGCGCGGTGAGTACGCGCAGACATCGCAGGAACTGGCCGGCCAGATCACGCAGCACATTGCTGCAGGCGACGTAGTCATGATCAAGGGATCGCTCGGCACGAATATGGCACCTATCGTAAAAGCCGTTCGTGAAATCGGGAAAACTGCAGCTTAATTCCGCCATGCGGCCCGGCGCACAGTGCCAGGGTTGTCCTAAGGGCGGACGGGGGACTATGCATGCTCTATGAACTCGTGGCCTTTGCCGATCAATTCGGGCCACTCAACGTTTTCCGGTACATCACGTTCCGGACCATGGGCGCGCTGATGACAGCCGGCCTGTTCGTGTTTCTGTTCGGGCCAGCGATCATCGATCTGCTGCGCATCAAACAGGGCAAAGGCCAGCCGATCCGCGAGGATGGACCCAAGTCGCACTTCGCCAAGCGCGGCACGCCGACCATGGGCGGATTGATGATCCTCGCCGGCGTCACCGTCTCGACTTTGCTGTGGGCCAACTGGTCCAACCGCTACGTGTGGGTCGTGCTGGCGGTGACACTAGCCTACGGCGCAATCGGTTTTTACGACGACTACTTGAAGGTGACCAAGCAGACGACATCCGGGTTCGGTGGCCGCGCGCGCTTGGGGCTTGAATTCGTCGTCGCGGCGATTGCGACCTTCACACTCATGCAGCTGTCGCCATCACTGCTGGCCGGCAAGCTGGCCGTGCCCTTCTTCAAGACCGTGTTTATCGATCTTGGCTACTTTTTCGTGCTGTTCGGCATGGTGGTGATTGTCGGCTCGGGCAACGCTGTGAACTTGACCGACGGCCTCGACGGCTTGGCCATTGTCCCCGTGATGATCGCCGCCGCCACCTTCGGGTTCATTGCCTATGCCATCGGCCGTATCGACTTCGCCCGCTACCTGCAGGTCACGCACGTGTCTGGTGTTGGCGAGCTTGCGATCATCTGCGGTGCGTTGATCGGGGCGGGGCTTGGGTTCTTGTGGTTCAATGCGCCGCCGGCGATGATTTTCATGGGCGATACGGGCTCGCTGGCCCTGGGTGGCGCGCTGGGTGCTATTGCGGTCGCAACCAAACATGAGATCGTGCTGGCGATCTGCGGCGGGCTGTTCGTGCTCGAAGCGATGAGCGTGATCATCCAGGTCGCGTCATTCAAGCTGACCGGCAAGCGCGTGTTCCGCATGGCGCCGCTGCATCACCACTTCGAGCAGAAAGGCTGGGCCGAAAGCACGGTCGTGGTGCGCTTCTGGATCATCTCCGTGATCCTCGCCATGATCTCACTGTCGACGCTGAAGCTCAGGTGAATGATGAGGTTGAGATGGGGACAGGCACCTGAACGGCGCGCTGAATTGCCGCCAACGAACTGCCGTCGGCGTGCGCCGTTGAGGTGCCTGTCCCCACGCACGCCCCTACGCACGCTCTGGGCAGCACCATGATCCCGATCACCACATTTGCTGGCAGAAAAGTCGCTGTGTTTGGGCTGGCGCGATCGGGGATCGTGTCGGCGCAGGCATTGCTGGCTGGCGGCGCGGAGGTGGCGTGTTGGGACGATGGCGAGGCAGGGCGTGCGGCTGCGGTTGATGCCGGGTTGCCACTGGTGGATTTGAAGACTGTTGATTGGTCTCAGTTTGCCGCGCTGGTGCTGGCGCCGGGCGTGCCGCTAACGCATCCCGTGCCGCACTGGACAGTGGAGCGGGCGAAAGGTGCCAGCTCCGCGCAGCGGCCAAACGGCGTCGAGATCATCGGCGATATCGAGTTGTTTTTCCGCGAACGCGCGAAGTCGTGCCCTTCGTGCCCGGTGGTCGCCATTACCGGCACCAACGGCAAGTCGACGACGACGGCGTTGATTGCGCATGTGCTGAAGTCTGCCGGCAAAGACGTGCAGATGGGCGGCAACATTGGCGTCGGCGTGCTGGCGCTGGAGCCGCCGGCGGCTGACCGGTATTTCGTCATCGAGATGAGTTCGTTTCAGATTGATCTGACGCCAAGTCTGAAGCCGACGGTGGGTGTGTTGCTCAACATCACACCCGATCATCTGGACCGGCATGGAACGATGGCGGAGTATGCGGCGGTGAAAGAGAAACTTATTGCCGGTGCCCATATAGCCGTCATTGGCGTCGACGACGAGGCAAGCCACAGCGTCTTCGAGAATGTCCTCGGCCGTGACTACGTCTCCACACACGGTACACTCCAAACGACCGTATTGATCTCGGCGGCGGGCGCAAATTGGGCCGACTTCGTTTTCCGGAACGGTGCACTGTACCTCAGCGAACAGGAGGAACCGTTGTTTGATTTTTCGGCAATGGCGTCGTTGCGAGGCGCGCACAACGGTCAGAATGCAGCTGCGGCATTGGGTGTTTGCCTCTCGCTCGGTTTTGACCAAGCGACGATATTCAAAGGCTTCGCATCGTTTCCCGGGCTTGCGCATCGCATGGAGCCGTTGGGGCAAGTGGGGCGAACGACGGTCATCAACGACAGCAAGGGCACGAACGCGGACAGTACCGAAAAGGCGCTGGCGAGTATTGACGAAGCGATCTACTGGATTGCAGGTGGCGTGCCTAAAGAAGGCGGCATTGAAGGCCTTACGCCCTACTTCGGCCGTGTCGCAAAGGCGTATCTTGTCGGCCAGTGCGCGCCTGAATTCGCGCGGACGCTGGACGGCAAAGTAGCGTATGAAGTGTCTGGCACGTTGGAAGCGGCGCTTTCCGCAGCAGTACGCGACGCAGCGCTGTCCACAGCCGACGAGCCGGTGATCTTGCTATCGCCAGCGTGTGCGTCTTACGACCAGTATAAGAGTTTCGAACATCGCGGTGATCATTTCCGGGCGCTGGCGGAAGCGCTGCCCGGCTTCCAGAAAAAGAGGATTGCGTGAGCGGGGCTGCGGACAAAGCGACGGGCGGTGTGATGCTGGCGGCGGGCGGCACGGGCGGACATCTGTTCCCGGCGCTGGCGCTGGCGCAGGAATTAAAGCGGCGCGACATCATCGTCGATCTGATCACCGACATGCGTGGTGATCGCTATGGCAGCGATTTCCCGGCGCGCAATGTGTTCCAGGTGCCGTCCGATACGATCCGTGGGCGGTCGCCGATTGCCATGGCGCGCACCGGCACAGCACTCGCACGCGGCGTGGCCAAAGCCCGGCAGGTGATGGCGGAAGTGGCACCGAAAGCGGTGATCGGATTTGGTGGCTACCCGAGCCTGCCACCGATGCTGGCCGCGCGCATGAAGGGCATTCCGACAGCGATCCATGAGCAAAACGCAGTTCTGGGACGCGCCAACAAATTCCTGTCGCGGCGGGTGACGGCAATTGCCACGTCTTTCCACGGTGTCAAAGGCATCGATGTCGGCACGGCGGCGAAGACGCGGTTTACCGGCAATCCGGTACGCGATGTGGTGCTCGAATGGGCGCGTCAGCCTTATGTGGCGCCAGGGACAGCGGGTCCGTTTCAGTTGCTGGTGTTTGGTGGCAGCCAGGGCGCGCGGTTTTTCTCAGACACTATTCCAGCAGCGCTAGCGACCTATCCGGCAGAGGCGCGGGCTGCGCTGCGTGTGGTCCAGCAAGCGCGCGACGAAGACGTGGCGCGGGTGAGCGCGGCGTACGCAGTCAGCGGCATCGAGGCGACGGTCGCACCGTTTTTCCTGAACCTCCCGGAAGCGATGGCGAAGGCACACCTGGTCATAGGCCGCGCAGGCGCCTCGACCGTGTCGGAGCTGACAGTCATGGGGCGCCCAGCCATTCTGGTGCCGTTGCCACACGCGCTCGATAACGACCAGCTCAACAACGCGCAGCGGCTCGCGTCCGCAGGCGGCGCGCTGGCCATTGAGCAACAGGATTTGACCGTCGACCGGATGGCGACGGAGATCGGGCAACTACTCGATGATCCGAACCGGTTGTCGGTAATGGCTTCGGCGGCACGTGTCTCCGGGCGTCCGAACGCGGTTGTGCTGCTGGCCAATCTTGTGGAGGAACTCATGGGCCGCTGGACGCCGGCGTCGGTCTAGCGAGTCCCCTCCCCGTTCTGCGCACACGGGAAGAAAGTGTAGGTTGGGTTAGCAGCACTTCTGCTGCGTAACCCAACACTTCGTCGCAAGACGATGTTGGGTTGCGACGCTGAAACGCGTCCAACTCAACCTACGGTGTTTGTGTCTGTTGCTGCCCTTCACCTAACCCTCTCCCCATGCGTGAAGACGCATGGGGAGAGGGGATTCCTTCGGATCTTTCCCATGCGCATGCCGGAACAGTTGGGACCCATTCATATCGTCGGGATCGGCGGGATTGGGATGAGTGCGATTGCGGAGGTGCTGCATGCGCGCGGCTATACCGTGCAGGGTAGCGACAAGAGCGATGGCGCCAATGTGCAGCGCCTGCGTGGGCTGGGCATGCGCGTGTATATCGGGCACGCGGCGGTGAACCTGATCGGCGCTGAGCTCGTGGTGATTTCAACCGCAGTGAAGGCGGGCAATCCTGAACTGGATGCGGCGCGCGCCAAAGGCCTGCGCATCCTGCGGCGCGCGGAAATTCTATCCGAGACCATGCGGCTCTATTCGACGGTGTCGGTAACCGGCACGCACGGCAAGACAACGACCACATCGCTGATCGCGCATCTGCTAACACACGGCGGAACGGATCCGACGGTGATCACCGGCGGCATCGTACTCAATTGGGGCACCAATGCGCGGTTGGGCAAAGGCCGCTGGATGGTGGTGGAAGCTGACGAAAGCGATGGCACGTTCGTCGCGTTGCCGACCGAGATCGGCGTGGTGACCAACATCGATCCGGAGCATCTCGATTACTTCGGCACGGTCGAGAACATGCATCGCGAGTTCGAGCGGTTCTTCAGGCAGATTCCGTTCTATGGGCTGGCGGTGGCGTGCGTCGACCATCCGGTGGCGCGCGCGATGATCGACAAAATGGGCTTGCGGACGGATGGCCGCCGCTTGCTGACGTATGGCCGCAGCGAGGATGCGGATTTACGCTTGCTCTCGGCGAAGGTGGCTGGCCGCATGACGATGTTTGACGCGGAACTTGGGCCCCGCGTGACGGGTGGGGCGCGGCGTATTGAGCGCTTCGAAGTGCCGGTGCCGGGCGAGCACAACGCGCTGAATGCGCTGGCGGCGTTTGCTGTCGCGAGCGAAATCGGGTTGAGCGACGCGCAGATCAAAGCGGGGCTCGCCGCGTTTGCCGGTGTGAAGCGCCGCTATCAACCGACGGGCATTTGGAACGATGTCGAGTTCTTCGACGACTATGGGCATCATCCGGTTGAGATCCGCGCGGTGCTGGCGGCAGCGAAGGCTGGCGCGCGGCCGCGGACGAAAGTGATCGCGATCTGCGAACCGCACCGCTACACGCGCCTGCGCGACTTGTTCGACGAGTTTGCCGGCGCGTTCAAAGATGCAGATTTGGTGATCATCGGCCCGCTCTATACAGCCGGCGAGGCGCCCATCGAGGGCATCTCGCATCAGGCATTGGCGCAGGCGATTGCTCGGACGGGCCATCGCCAGGTGCGCGCCGTTGATGTGCCCCAGCAGCTGGCTGCTGCCGTGAAAGAGATCGCGCGGTCAGGCGATACGGTGCTGTGCTTCGGCGCCGGACACAGCACCGACTGGGCGCATGCGCTGCCCAACTGGCTGACGACCGGGATTGCGAAGTGAGTTCTGCGAATCCTTGGCGAATTCGAGCTTCGGCTATAAGACCCGATCTCCCCTCATCGTCATGCCGGCGTAGGCCGGCACCCACGACAAATCTGAGATATACAGATGCCAGCCATGGGGCCCGGCCTTCGCCGGGATGACGAAAAAATTGGAATGCCTTGGGAACAACGAGATGACCTTCGCTGACATCACGCCTGATCTGAAGTCTGCCATGCCGGAGTTGCGGGGACGGTTGATACCCAACGCGTCAATGGCCGATATCACGTGGTTTCGGGCGGGTGGGCCGGCGCAGGTCTTGTTCACGCCGCAGGATGAGGCGGACCTCGCGTATTTCCTTAGGCAGGCGCCTAAAGAGTTGCCGGTGTTCGTCGTGGGGCTCGGTTCGAACCTGCTGGTGCGGGATGGTGGCGTGAAGGGGATCGTGATCCGGCTGGGACGTGGCTTTGGCGAGGTTGTTGTTGAACCAGGGCACAAGGTGCGGGCGGGCACGATGGTGCCGGATGTGAAGGTGGCGCGGGCGGCAGGCGATGCAGGCATCGCCGGGCTGGCGTTTTATCGCGGTATTCCCGGGTCGATCGGCGGTGCGCTGCGCATGAACGCGGGCGCGCATGGAACCGAGACGAAGGATTGCCTGATTGGCGCGCGCGCGGTGGATCGCGCCGGCAATATTCATGTGCTGTCGCTCGCCGATATGAAGTTCACCTACCGCCACTGTGGCGTTCCCGCTGATTGGATTTTCACCGAGGCGACCTACCAAGGCACACCCGGCGATCCCTCGGAAATCCAGAAGCAGATGCAGGAAGTGGCCGACTATCGCGAGGCGAACCAGCCCATCAAAGAACGCACCGGCGGCTCGACGTTCAAGAACCCGCCGGGCAATAGCTCGTGGAAGCTGATCGATGCGGCGGGCTGCCGTGGGTTCCGCGTGGGCGGCGCCAAGGTCTCCGAAATGCACTGCAACTTCCTGATCAACGATCAAAGCGCGACCGGCGAAGACATCGAACGGCTCGGCGAGACCGTGCGCTTACGCGTCAAAGCGCAGTCGGGCGTCCACCTCGAATGGGAAATCATCCGCCTCGGTGAGCCGTTGCCAGGCCGCGCCATAGGTGAGGCGTTGGCCGCCACCGGTTAGCTGTCCTCCCGAGCGCGCACGGCATGACAGTGCCAGTCGAGTTTCTATTGCCTCAACTTCAATCCAGACACGCCAATAGCAAGATTGAGGCCCGACTGCGCCTGGGCACTGAGCGGTTGCAGCGTGACGGAATTGCGCCAGCCACCAACCAGCGCTTTGCCACCGCCGCCGATGCCGATCGATCCATCGACAGCGACGCCCGCGTAGTTGCCCGAGAGCACGCCCGGCCGGCGCGCATCGCTCGACGAGGCAGCAACCGCCCAGACCAGAATTGTTTTGCCGGTGATGCCGACGTCGAGACCAATGTTGGTGATCGAGCCGCGATAGTATTCAGAGGCGCGGCCATCGTTGGGCGTAAACCGGCAAGCGTAGGATTTCTTCGATCCGAGAATCAGGCCGATGCCGCCGGGACTGGTGCAGTTGAGCGTGCCAACGGTGACCTTTGCTTCGGCAGCTGTGGTGACGGTTGCGACGGCTGCGATGATCGAGAACGCGCTGGCCACTGCATTCAAGCGTTTCATGCTGCTCTCCTATGACGGCGGAATGTGGTGACGTGTGCGCTAAGGGGCGGTAACAGTGTGGCGGGTTTGCGTCCGCGGTGAATTCTGGTTCTGCCTGTGCGCAGACCGCAGCCGGGCTGGTTGCGCCCGCCTGGTTGCACCGGGGCACGCTGGCGTCGTACCTTTAGACACTCAGCGCGGCAGCGGTCTCAGGGATCGCTCGGCCGCGCATTTCAGTTTGGGCATTGTTGCATGTTGACGGACATCTACCGCTGGTTTGAGACGCGGATCCCGGTCTTCCGCGACGCGGAGCCATCAAAGCCGCCCGGCACATTGCTGGCCTACTACCGGCACTTTCTGGAGCCGGTGTGGCCGGTGTTTGCGCTGCTGTTGGTGGTCGGCGGCGCAGGGTCCCTGATCGAAGTCTGGCTTGGCGCCTACGTCGGCAGCCTCGTAGATCAGATGCGCACGGCCACGACGCCGGAAACGTTTCTGTCGGATCACAAGTGGCAGCTGATCGGCATGGCCGTTGTCGCCTTGCTGATCCGCCCTGTGGTCTCGACGGTGCATGACCTGATCAAGAACCAGATGATCAGCCCGCCACTGACGACACGGATCCGCTGGGATACGCATCGCTACGTGCTGCGCCAAAGCCTCGGCTTCTTCCAGAACGATTTTGCCGGCCGCGTCGCCAACAAGATCATGCAGAACGCCCAGGCCATGCGCGAGAGCGCGCTCAACCTCATCGACAGTCTTTGGTACGCGGCCGTGCATTTTCTCGGCACGTTGTTTTTGTTTGCCGCGGCCGACTGGCGGCTGACGCTGCCGTTGCTAGCCTGGATGGCGGCGTACGTGATCGCGCTCCGCCACTTCGTGCCGCGCATTCAGACATTGTCGACGGAAGCGGCCGAAGCGCGCTCGATGCTGGTCGGGCGCATCGTCGATAGCTACACCAACATCTCAACCGTCAAGTTGTTCTCCCACACCAGCCGCGAGGATGCCTACGCGCAGGCGGCGCTGCAGGAGCAGATGACCAAGTGGGCCGCCTCAAGCCGCAATCTGACTACGATGGAGCTGGTCATCTTCGCGCTCAACGGCGTGTTGATGGTGACAGCAACAGGCCTGGCAATTTGGTTGTGGACGCGCGGCGAAGTCTCGTTGGGTGCTATCGCCGTGGTAACCGGGTTGATCCTGCGGCTGGTCGCCATGTCAGGGTGGATCTTCTGGGTGGTGGCTGGCATTTTCGAAAACGTCGGCACCGTGCAAGAAGGCATGGAGACGATCAGCCGCGCGCAGTCGGTACTCGATGTGCCGGATGCCAAGCCGCTTGTGGCTTCCAAGGGCGAAATCCGTTTCGACGCCATCCGCTTCGATTATGGTAAAGTGCGGGGCGTGCCGGGCGCTGATCCATTCCGGGTGATCAACGATCTCTCGCTCACCATTAAACCTGGCGAGAAAGTCGGGCTGGTTGGGCGTTCGGGCGCGGGCAAGTCGACACTTGTCAATCTGCTGCTGCGGTTTTACGACCTGGAAGGCGGCCGCATTCTGATCGACGGCCAGAACATCGCAGTGGTCCGGCAAGATAGTCTGCGCTCGGCCATCGGCATGGTGACGCAGGATACCTCGCTGCTGCATCGCTCCGTGTCCGACAACATTCTCTATGGTCGCCCTGATGCGGGCGAGGCGGCGATGATTGCCGCAGCCAAGCGTGCGCAAGCGGACGAGTTCGTGCACGGCCTCGAAGACGGCAAGGGCCGTAAGGGCTACGCAGCGCACGTGGGCGAGCGCGGTGTCAAGCTGTCAGGCGGCCAGCGGCAGCGCATAGCGATCGCGCGGGTGCTCTTGAAAGACGCGCCGATCCTCATTCTAGACGAAGCAACCAGCGCTTTGGATAGCGAGGTGGAAGCCGCGATCCAGGATCAGCTCGACAATCTCATGAAGGGCAAAACGGTGATCGCCATCGCCCACCGCTTGTCGACGATCGCAGCCATGGACCGCTTGATCATCATGGACAAGGGCCGCGTCGTCGAAACCGGCAGCCACGATGAATTGCTGCGGCGCGGTGGGCTCTATGCCGATCTGTGGGCCCGGCAGAGCGGCGGGTTCCTGGCCAAGGAAGCGGCGGAGTAACTTGGAGACAATCGACATGAACGCCAACAGCAACAAACTCATGATGCAAAGTATTTTCGAGGCCATCGGGCGCGGCGACCGCAAGGCCTATACCGATGCGCTCCACGACGATCTGGTGATGCAGGTGATGGGCGCCAGCTCCTGGTCACAGACTGTACGCGGAAAAGCCAAGGTGCTCGATGTGTTCTTCGGCCATGTGCAATCAAGGTTGAGCGCCCGCAATCCGACCAAACCGTTCCGCTTCCTCGCCGATGACGATTGGGTTGTGGTCGAGGCCAAGGGCGACATGATTGCCGTCGACGGACGCCCCTACCAGAACGACTACTGCCTGCACTACCGGATCGCCGACGGCAAAATTATCGAAATGAAAGAGTACATGGATACCGTCCTCTGCGAAGACCGCCTCGGCCGGTTTCCCGATGAACTCAAAGCGCGGCTGCGGCATGGTTAAATCAGCGCGGTCGACTGCGCTGCACGGTGCGCGTGCCCCGATCACAAACGGTTGATTGCGATTGATTGGCATTCGGGATGGTTGCGGATTATTACACGAGCCATCGTCGCCATTGAGGCCCGGCATCATTGCGGCGCAATTAAAACCGGCTCTTGGGAGAGAAGCATGTCTATGATTTCACGCCGTGGTGCTGTGACTGTTGCGCTCGGCTTGGGTGCCCTCGTGGCACTTCCAGCCTTGGCTCTCCAGGGCACTAAGTTTTCAGCGGGCGGCCTCGCCGATGCCCAGAAAGCCGGCAAGGCGGTTCTCGTCGAAGTCGGCGCGCCCTGGTGCCCGACGTGCAAAGCGCAGGCCCCAATCTTGGGTAAGCTGCTCGACACTGCCAAGTTCAAGTCGTTCGTCAAATTCGACATCGATTTTGACAGCCAGAAGGCCGATCTCAAAGCGCTCAATGTTCAGCAGCAGAGCACTTTGATCGTCTACAAGGGCGACAAAGAAGTGGGCCGCTCGACCGGCGATACCAATCCAGCCTCTATCGAAGCGCTGCTGGCAAAAGCGCTGTAATCGCATCGATTAGCCAGTGACATGAGGGTGGCCGCGCAACTTGTGCGGCCACTGCTGTGTCGGAGCCCATTCACGATGTCGCTTGCTACCCAGGGCCTGGCACTCATGGCCGGCGTGCTCTCCACGCTGTCGCCGTGCGTGCTGCCGATCCTGCCGATCGTGGTCGGTACGGCGGCGACGCAGCACCGCTATGGCCCGGCGGCGCTGGCCGGCGGCTTGGCGGTCAGTTTCGTCTCCATTGGATTGTTCGTTGCAACGATTGGATTTGCGATCGGGCTCGATGCTGCTGTGTTCCGGATGCTCTCGGCAGTGCTGCTGATCGGCATTGGGATCGTACTGCTGTCGTCGTTTCTGCAAGAGAAAGTGGCGGGTGCGGCGTCACCGCTGGCGAATTGGGCAGACGCACGGTTCGGCGGCGGCACTGGGAAAGGTCTGTGGGGGCAGGCCAGCGTGGGACTGCTGCTCGGCGCGGTATGGAGCCCCTGTGTCGGGCCGACCTTGGGCGCTGCATCAGTGCTGGCGTCCCAAGGCAAAGACCTTGTGCAGGTGGGCCTCACCATGCTGATGTTCGGCATCGGCGCAGCCTTGCCATTGTTGCTCCTCGGCATGCTGTCGCGCGAGGCCATGCTGAAGATGCGCGGCACGATGATGTCAGCGGGCGCGGGCGCCAAAACAGCGATGGGACTGGTGTTGCTGGTGATCGGCTTTCTCGTGCTGTCCGGCCTCGACAAGACAGCCGAAGCAGCTCTCGTCAACGCCATGCCGGATTGGCTGACGACCCTGACAACGCGGTTCTGACGGCACGCCATCTTGCGTTGGCTTGGCGGCTATGTTGATCCTGTTCCATGCCAACAACACATATCATCTTCGATCTCGACGATACTCTCTATCCAGAGCGTGACTACGCGCTCGGCGGCTTTCGTGCGGCCGCGGCATGGGCACAGTCTGAACTCAGTATCGAGGTCCGTGTCGATGACATGGCGGCGTTGCTGGATGCGGGGCACCTCGGCCAATTGTTCCCGCAGGTGCTGGCGGCAGCCAAGCCGGATCACACGGCCGACGATCTCAAGGCGTTTGTCCGGACCTACGGCCAGCACACCCCCACGCTCGCGCTCTTCGACGATGCTGCGGACGCGCTCGATTTCTGGCAGCCACGGGCCAAGCTTGGCCTGATAACCGATGGCCATGCGGCAACCCAGCACGCCAAGATCGGTGCGCTTGCTTTGGTCCCGCGTTTTGCAGAAATCATCGCGACAGGCGCGCTGGGACCGGACCGTGCCTATCACAAGCCGCACCCGCGGTCCTTCGAGATGATGCAGGCAGCGTTGGGTGTGCCGGGCGACCGCTTCATCTATGTAGGTGACAATCTCGCCAAGGATTTCCAGGCGCCAAACGCGCTTGGCTGGACAACGATCCGCATCGACCGGCCTGCGCACCGCCATCACCGCATCCACAAGCATGTGATGGCCCCACCCGGTGGCGAGCCGCACGAAACCATCGCCGACCTCGGAGCGTTGCGCGCATTGCTCGCTTAACCGCAGCGGACATTGGGCAGTGTTGCGCGGAAACGGCGCGCCATCTCGTCGACCATGGCATCAAAGGCTTTTGCCTCGGCGGTAGGATAGGTCACCGTCCAGACGTCCAGCCGCCGTCCGCTGCAACTGAAGTGGACGCGCTCATAAAAGGTTTCGGCCCCGCGGGTGCCCGACAGCACGTACCACGACTCCGTCGCGCGATTGTAGTCGAGCTTGGCGTCTTTGTAGCTGGCGGTGATGGCAAGAGATCGCAGCGTTGTGGGCGAGCGTTGATCCAGGTTCGGCAGCGTGGCGATTTGCAGTTTGGCGCGGCCGTCGGCGGTGGCGAAGATGCGGCCAGCGCGATCTTCGGTGCGGTCACGGACGGCATCCGTGGGGTCGCCACCCGTAACTGTGAAGATGTCGGCCGGATAGTCGAAATTCAGGGTGCCGTTCGCGCTGGCATAAGTGATCCAGCGTCCCCCGGCGGGCGCAGCAGCGGCTGGCGGCAACAGGCCGAGTGTGACGGCGATCGCGGCAACCCAAGCCGCGATACGCGCGCGGGCCGGTGTGAGAACTGCTGTCATGGCGGTAGCTTTCCAGGCGTGCGAGAGGTGTGCAACGAAGCCCCAGGCAACAGGCTATCAAAATGTGAGGGCGCAGTGAAGAAGGCGCAGCGGCAAAGAAGAAATGTCCGAACGTCTGCCGTCATCGCATCACAAGACGATGTTGCGGCTGCCGTGAAAGCATTGCGGCGCAAGTGCAGCATCATGCGCCGTGCGCACGATGTGACCGGCGACCCGATGCTGCGGCGCCGCCCCGGCGGACTGGAAGGACTGATCCGCATCATCAACGGCCAGCAGCTGTCTGTCGCCAGCGCGGCGGCAATTCATGCTCGGCTGCAGGCAACGATCGCGCCGCTGACGGCGGCGGCGCTGGCGGCAGCGTCTGACGAGATACTACGGGACTGCGGGGTGTCGCGTCCGAAGATCAAGACGTTGCGCGCTCTGTGTGATGCGATCATCGGCGGTCTCGACTTAGATGAACTTGGCGATCTGCCTGTGGTGGAGGCCGTCGCCCGATTGACCTCGGTGTCGGGTATTGGGCCGTGGACCGCGGACATCTACCTGATGTTCTGCATCGGCCACGCCGACGTGTTCGCGGCCGGCGATCTGGCGCTACAGATCGCAGCGCAGAAGCTGATGGCGCTCGAAGAGCGCCCGACAGCCAAGGAAATGGCCGCCATCGCTGAACGCTGGAAGCCTCGGCGTGCGGTCGCGGCGCTCATGCTGTGGGCCTATTACGCCGAAGCAAAAAAGCTGCGCGAAGCACAGCCGGCTTGAGAGCCCTGCCAACCCTACTCCGCAGCGGCGCGCAGCGCGGGCGCGGCTTGCCTGACGTCGGCGGGAACGTGCGGCTCGAATTTGGTAAAGTTTGTGGTGAACATATCCACCAGCGCTTTCGCCTGCGCGTCGTAGGCGGACTTGTCGGCCCAGGTTTCCCGCGGCGTCAGGATCTTGGGATCGACGCCGTCGAGTTCGAGCGGAACCTGGAAGCCGAACACCGGATCGGTGCGCATTTTCTGGTTCTTGAGTTTGCCGGAGAGCGCTGCATCGAGTAGCGCGCGGGTCGCTTTGATGGGCATGCGGCTCCCGGTGCCGAACTTGCCTCCGGTCCAGCCTGTGTTGACCAGCCAGCAGTCGACGTTGTGCTTGGCGATGAGGTCGCGCAGCATGTTGCCATAGACGCTCGGATGACGCGGCATGAACGGCGCGCCAAAGCATGTGGAGAAGGTGGCCGAGGCCTCGTTGCCCTTCATGCCCTTCTCTGTGCCGGCAACCTTGGCCGTGTAGCCGGACAGGAAGTGATACATGGCCTGGCTGGGTGTGAGCTTGGCGATGGGCGGCATCACACCAAACGCGTCAGCACACAGCATCACCACGTTTTTGGGATGGCTGGCGCAGCCGGACGTGCTGGCGTTGGCAATGAACTCCAGCGGGTAGCAGGAGCGCGTGTTCTCTGTCAGGCGGCCGTCGTTGTAGTCAGGATGATGGGTGCCGCTGCTGAGAATGACATTCTCCAGCACAGCGCCGAAGCGGTTTGTCGCGTCCCAGATTTCCGGCTCGGCATCGCGCGACAAGCGGATTGTTTTAGCATAGCAGCCGCCTTCGAAATTGAATACGCCATGCTCAGACCAACCGTGCTCATCGTCGCCCAGCAGAATTCGTTTGGGGTCGGCCGACAGCGTCGTCTTGCCGGTGCCGGAAAGCCCAAAGAACACGGCTGATTTACCGCCGTGACTGACGTTGGCCGAGCAGTGCATCGGCATCACGTTGTTGGCCGGCATTTTGTAGTTGAGATAGGTAAAGACCGATTTTTTCGTCTCGCCCGCGTATTCGCTGCCGCCGATCAGCACGATTTTTTTGGCGAAGTTGACGGCGATGATGGTCTCGGTGCGGGCGCCGTGGCGGACGGGATCGGCCCTGAAGCTCGGCAAGTTGACGATGGTGACGTCCGGCGCGAAGCCTTTAAGGAGACCAGCTTCGGGGCGGCGCAGCATGTGGCGGATGAACAGCGAATGCCAAGCGTACTCAGTGAAGATGCGGGCCTTCAGCTCGTGGCGGGCGTCGGCGCCGGCCATCAGATCCTGGACATATAGTTCGCGGGATTTGGCGTGCGCCAGAAAATCGGCATAAAGCACGTCGAAGTGTGCCGGCGTCATCGGCTTGTTATTGTCCCACCAGACCTCGCCCTCGGTGGACGCATCGCGGACCGTGAATTTGTCTTGTGGCGAGCGGCCGGTGTGCACACCTGTTTGGGCCGTAAACGCACCGGTCGACGCAAATCGTCCCTCGCCGAGAGCGATCGCCCGTTCAATCAACGGGGTTTCGAGCAAGTTGAGATGAACTTTTTTGGCGGCGGAGAGCGGGAAAGCTTCGGTGGTCATGGAGGCTGCCGTGAAAGGAGTGGTGAGAGAGACGTCCAAAAAGGGCTGCGGATTCAGCGTCTTCATCGCAAGCCACCCGCGGCACGTACCACGCGCAACTCATAAAACAACGATCAACGACGCCCGCGCTGCCCACTTTTGCGGCATTACATATCTGGTGCGGAGCGGATCGTCCATCAGCGTGTAGGCAGCGGCAGGCGCACGCGCAAGATCCGGTATCGTCGCAGAGTAAATCGTGTTTACGGTGGCTCTCAGGCGGCTGTTGATCCAAATTTCAGCATCGCGCGGTGCAGCGCAAGTTTTTTGCGCACTTTGAACCTGGAAGAGTTTCAGTGTGCTGCCACTTGGCCCAATCCTGAGCCCGATAAATATTTCGAGGCCGCGTGAAACGCAGCCTCCGCGGTGTTCACCGGAGACGAAAAATTGTGGCGGCCGCTACCGCCCTCGGATCGAAGATCAACGCCCTCAGCGTCCAAGCCACTGACGGCCGGCCAGTGTTGCCGGAGATCGGCCAGGTATCGGGCCTCGCTTGCCACGAAGTCCGGTGCATCGTGCGGTGGCGGCGAGAGTGCCGCGCCGGCCAGCGGGACGATGCGGCCAAAGCCTTCGATCATGTGCGCAGACGCGATATCGAAGCGGTAAAAGGCGAAGTCGGCAAAGTCAGCATATGTCGCGGCCGCGGGATGGCGGGCCAGAAAGCGAGCGCGGACAAGGCTTTGCGCCTGATCGGACGGGACCGCGGCGAACGTGCCCATCAGAGTGATGCGGCCCCCGCTTTCGGCGTCGCCGGCTGCGTTTGAGAGGTCGATCATCAGGCTGGCCGCAGATTGTGCCAGCAGGTTTTTGGTATGGCGGGCCAGCGTCGAGATGAGGGTCAGCGGCGCGCCGCCAATATCGGTTGCCAGCAGCACCATGGATCCATAGGGGGCGCCGGTTGCGGCGTCGGTGGTCGACAGGCCGCCCTTGAGGCCACGCCGCACCATGTGGCGGGCACTTGCTGCGGTTGCGGCGGCGGTTTCATTCATCGTGGAAAGTCCCACAGGAGGTTGATTTTTTGAAGCTTATACAATCGGTTGGTATCCTGCCGGCGCGATAGGGCGCGCACCGCGGGTAGGCAGTGGATCACTATTCAGCTACCATTCAGTCCAGGAAGAACACAATTATGGCGGTTGGCGGCAGACGATAGGGCATGTCAGAGGACTCGGCACTGCCGACGATGCTGGCGCCCTTGCGGCAAACTTCGAAACAGTTTGGGTCCAACCATCGCCACCCCAACCATCGCCACCTCAGTACCGGGGACTGCACGCCATGAAAGAGAAAAGTACGATCTGCCTCGTCGATGACGAACGCAACATCCTCACGTCGCTATGTATGGCGCTGGAAGCCGAAGGCTACCGTGTGCGCACCTACAGCGATGGCGTGGCGGCTCTGGACGGCTTGACCGAAGAGCCGGCCGATCTGGCCATTCTCGATATCAAGATGCCGCGTATGGACGGCATGGAATTGCTGCGCCGGTTGCGCCAGCAGACCGATATGCCGGTTATTTTCCTGACGTCGAAAGACGAGGAAATTGATCAACTCTTCGGCCTAAAGATGGGCGCCGACGACTATATCGCGAAACCGTTTTCGCAGCGCCTCGTGGTAGAGCGCGTCAAGGCGGTGCTACGCCGCTTCCAGGGCAAAGACCCAGCAGCGCCGCCAACCGAAGCCGCCCGCATTCTGGAGCGCGGCAAACTGAAACTCGATCCCGAGCGGCACACCTGCCACTGGAACAACCTGCCGGTGACGCTCACGGTGACGGAATTTCTTATTCTCCAAGCACTGGCGACGCGCCCTGGGGTGGTCAAAACGCGCGACGCCCTGATGGACGCCGCCTATGACGATCAGGTCTACGTCGACGACCGGACCATCGACAGCCATATCAAACGGTTGCGCAAAAAATTTAAAGTCGTGGATGACGACTTCGATGTCATCGAAACGCTCTACGGCGTGGGATACCGGTTCAAGGAATAGGCGTTGAGCGGGCGGCGCGGGGCACGGTGCCTGGCCTGCGGTTCCGTTCTCTGCCGGCCGGGGTGTCTAACGCCGGCTTCATAGTCCTCCAGACGCCACGTCTGCGGGCTTGAGCGACGGTCTGTCGCCAAGGCTTGCGGCGACAGCGGAATGACGAGGTACGCGTATGCCTCTCGACAGCCAGCAGTTGCCTGATTCCATAGCCAATTCCGGTGCGGCTCCTGTCGCCCCGTCGTTGCTGCCAGTGACGCCGATGGCGGACCCACGCGACAAATCTGCCGCCTTGCTGTCCGTCGCGGCACTGCGTCAGGCGCAAGCGCGTGCGGCCGACGCTGTCAAACCGATCGCCACTGTGCTGCAGCCGGTCATCAATGCCGCGCGTGGATCTCTCAACACGGCCTATGCCTTCTTACTGCCCTGGGCCAAAGCACAGCCCCTCTGGCGGTTTTGCACCCGCTCGCTAAGTCGTCGGATTTTCACGGCAAATTTGGCCGGGTTGATCATCCTGCTGTCCGGCTTCGGCGTGCTGACCTACCAGCATACCTGGCTGATCGATGCCAAGGCAGAAAGCTTGCGGACACAGGCGCGCATGATCGCAGTCGCCGTCGCGTCCAATGCGAAGATCGAAACCGAGACGATGGTCATCGATCCAGACCGCCTTTCGGAGGGCGACAAATCGTTCCCCAATTGGCGCGACGAGACACTTGAAAATATGGCGCTGGATATCGCCCCCGAGCGGATCGGGCCAATCTTGCGCAAATTGATCCAGCCCGGTGACGTGCGGGTGCGGATCTACAATCGCGAAAACGTCAAGCTTGTCGATACGGACGGCGTTTCCCCGGCGACCCGCATCGAGCGCCTGCCGGTGCCGCGCGCCGATCAACCAGGCGAGCCAGAGCCGGCCGAGAAACTGCGCACAGCGTGGACCCGTGTAACCGCATGGATTATGCGCAGTCCGTTGCAGGTCTACCGCGAAATCGGTTCGGGCAAGGTGACTGACTATCCCGAGGTGCGCGAGGCGCTCGGCGGGAAGGTAACGAGCGTGCTGCTGCTGAACGACAAGGGCGAACAGATCATTTCGGTGTTCGCACCCGTCCAACGATTGAAGGCGATCCCGGCTTTTGTTTGGCTCACGACAAGGCCCGGTGACCTTGAGAACATCTTATGGCGGGAGCGGCGGCCATTCTTTGCGTTTTCGCTCGTTGCGCTGCTGACGACCCTGTTTGCCTCCATCATGCTCAACCGCACCATCGGTGGTCCGATGAAGGAACTTGCGACGGCCGCCGAGCATGTAAGCCGCAACATCAGCGCGCGACGGGAGATCCCCGATCTCCCGGGACGCCGCGACGAGGTTGGCGAAATGGCAGCGGCCTATCGCAACATGACGGCGGCGTTGTACCGGCGGATCGAGGCGAGCGACCGGTTCGCACAGGACGTCGCCCACGAATTGAAGAACCCCGTAGCGGCGGCGCGGTCGACAGCCGAGTCGATGAACTATGCCAAAACGGATCAGCAGCGCAACGAGCTCGCGCGACAGATCCAAGGCGAATTGAAGCGGCTGAACCGGCTGATCAGCGATGTGTCGAATGCCTCGCGGCTCGATGCAGAACTGGCGTTGCAGGAGGTAGAGCCCGTTGATGTGTCGAGTGTCGCCTCCAACATCACCGGCGTCTTCCGCGAAATCCAGAAAGGACGCGACGATGTGCCGTGCCGGATCGCGCTTGAAGTCTTGCCCGATGACGCAAAGCCCGGTGCTTTCGTGATTGATGCGCACGAGGGCCGGCTTGGGCAGGTGCTGACCAACCTGCTTGACAATGCGCTGTCATTTTCGCCGTCGGGCGGCTGTGTGACGGTGTCAGTGTTGGCCGCACCTTCGGAGATTGTCGTGCGTGTCGATGATGAAGGGCCAGGCATTCCACCCGACAAACTCGATGACGTGTTCAAGCGGTTTTATTCCGACCGGCCACAGTCGGACCGGGTTGCAGCGAAGAACTCGGGTCTTGGGCTCAGTCTCAGCCGGGAAATCGTTGAGGCCCATGGCGGTACACTGCGGGCAGAAAACCGACCAGGACAGCCAGGCCCAGGTGGCATCCAGGATCAGCCGGAGCTGGCCTGCCGCCGCATCCCGGGTGTGTTGGGTGCGCGCTTCGAGGCACGGTTGCCGCGGAGCGGCCGGGCACGGCGATGACAGGTCCAACCAGCGAAGGACAGGGCGCGCAGACACTCCGGCTGCACGCGACAACCGTCGCGCTGGGCGGCATGGCAGCTGTGCTGCGGGGCACTTCGGGGGCCGGGAAATCCGATCTGGCCCTGCGGTTTCTGTCAGGGCAAAGTCACTTTCCGGGGCTGGCTGCTGACCGCGGACTGGTTGCCGACGATCAGACGCTGCTGTGCGTGGAACAAGGTTGCCTCATGGCGTCGGCGCCGGCCGTGATCGTTGGCCAGATTGAGGTGCGCGGCCTGGGCCTGGTGCGGATTGGGCATGTCGGCAAGGCGCGCGTTCGCCTCGCGATCGATCTGGTCCCTGCGGCCAACGTTGAGCGGTTTCCCTTGAACAATGAAATGGTTGAATGGCTCGGGCACCAGGTGCCGGTGCGGCGGCTGGCACCGTTCGAGGCGAGTGCGCCACTCAAACTGGCGTTGTGGCTCGGCGGGCTGGTCGAAGCGGATCGGCTCGGCATGTGACCCACCGTGATACGCACCGTGCGTCCCGGGACGATATTCGGCCGCACGAGCGGATAAAAATCCAAATTGACCTATTGCCGCGATATGTTGAGCAGCGACAATCCGTCGTCATTGCGTTAGTGTGCCGGTGTGTGTGGTCGTTGAGGCCGATGTGTTGCATCGGGTCCAGCTGTGGGTGGCGCAGGTAATTTTACAGCAATCCAAATTCTGGAGGCCGGCCGGCGGGCTGAGGCCGAAGGAAATCGCGACCACGCGCAGCGCTTCTATGTGCATCTCGTAAGCCAGTATGCAGCGTCGCCGGAAGCCGCTGACGCCCACGAAGGCCTGCGGCGGCTCGGCGAGTACCCGCGCGTGGCGCAGGCCACCCATCTCGTCCATTCAACCAACGGCGCTCGGGGTGGCGCGGCGCAACCGCCGTTTGCGATGCCGGCAGTCAACCTGGCGCCTGGACCACGCACCGAGCCCCGGCGGCCCACGGTCGCGGTCTCCGATCAGGCCAGGCCACACAAGCAAGCGGGCCGCAAAAAGCCCATCGACGTCGATGCCAGCAGTGATGCCGCGCCGCCAAAAGTGCGGCGTTACCGGGTGGGTCGGTTTGTGGCGACGCTGTTCAGCTTCATGGGCGGAGCGGGCACGATCGCGGGCGTGCTTTCGCTGGTTGCTGGAGCGATTTTGCCAGTGTCACGTGTTCCCAGTTCGATGGTGTCGGCGGTGCTGGTTAGCCCCGTTGTGGCAGTCGCATTCACGCTTTTGGCCCTGGCGTTGCTGCTGCTCGGGCAGATGGGGAGCGCGGTTTTCCGGGCAGCCTTGTCGCGGAACGACGGCAATCATCACTGAGCAGGGATCGGCCGTGACGCGTCGCTTATGCCTTGCCACCGGCGATGACTGTGAGCGGCTTGCGATCCGGCGCCTGCAGCAGGCCCATGATCTGTTGTAGCACGGCAACGTCGGCCTCGGCCGAGTGCATACCAGGCTGGCGGAGGATGGCCCCCAGTACCGTCTCGAACTGCTTTGGCTTGAGCGCGCCATTGCCCTCAAGGACGTCAATCAGCAGCGCGAAGGCGCAGATCAAACCGTTGGCCGGCCCTTCGGCTAAATGTCCATCGACATGGAATTCAAACGTATCGCTCATCTGATTTTCAGAACCGGCCCGTTCTGCTGTGACGCCACCCCTGACGCCGCTGAACTGACCTCAAGTTCTCTCCCAATTGTTTTGATTGAATGCACCTCTAACGGGTGCCGATCAACTCAGGCTATCTAGAGCATAGATTTTCAACGTACGAGATATCGTCACCATAACGTCTGAGACTGACAATGGCACCGAAATTGTCGATTTCAAGTGTTTGAGGCTCTGTTCAATGCACTCCAGATGTGTTTTTCACACACATTTGTCCTCATATTGCGGTGCAGTATCGATCTTGGTAGTGCACGTGCGTCCCGGATGTTTCTGTGGATTGGAGCGATCAGCGGGCATATGGCCCGGGGTCAGCAGGTGGCGCCCAAGGGTGGCGCCACCTGCTGCTGTAGGAGCCTTTCCGCATGACATTTGACAGCGCACAGCTCGATCGGATCGAGCAGCACCTTGCGGCCCTCGCAGCGGCCTTGGTGCGGCTGGCACCGGCGGCCATGCCGGCACCTGATTTCGCCCAGGCCGAGGCGTTCGTGTGGCAGTCGCAGCCGGAAGCGTTCCTGCCGGTGGCACGCGTCAGCCGGCAGCCCCTGCAATTGCTCAAGGGAATCGAGCACGTTTCCGATCTTTTGCTGGAGAATACACGGCGGTTCGCGGCGGGCTTTCCAGCCAACAATGCCCTGCTGTGGGGTGCCCGCGGCATGGGCAAATCATCACTGGTGAAGGCGGCGCATGCGAGCGTTCGCGTCACATTGCAAAAGCAGCCGGTCAGGGACGACCTGAAGCTCGTTGAAATCCATCGCGAGGATATTGCAAGCCTGCCCCATTGCCTTTCTTATATGCGGACGGCGGGTGCCTCGCACCGCCATCGCTTTATCGTGTTTTGCGATGACCTTTCGTTTGACCGCGACGACACCAGCTACAAATCTCTCAAAGCCGTTCTCGATGGCGGCATTGAAGGCCGGCCAGAGAATGTGATTTTCTATGCGACCTCTAATCGGCGGCATTTGATGCCGCGGGACATGGTCGACAATGAACGCTCCACCGCCATCAATCCCGGCGAAGCGGTCGAGGAGAAAGTTTCGCTGTCAGACAGGTTTGGCCTTTGGCTTGGCTTCCACAACGGGACGCAGGACCAGTTCCTGGATATGATCCGCGGGTATGTCGCCCATCACAAGATCAAAATCACCGATGACCAGTTGGTGGCGGAAGCGATCGAGTGGAGCATGACGCGCGGTGGCCGCTCGGGCCGTGTCGCGTGGCAGTATGTGCAGGATCTGGCGGGGCGGCTTGGGGTGAAGCTTGAAGGCGGCTGAGCGGCGGCGCTACGCGATGGATGCAATGGTCCTGCCTTTATCTGCGGACCTTTAGACGTTGACCCGCAAAGCATCCGAAAGTGATGTTGCCAGCATGACCACCATCACGACGACCGCCTCCACCAACGCGCCGCTGATGCCGATTCTGGCGGCGCTGAGCGGAGCGCACCTGCTCAACGATCTCATCCAGTCGATGATTCCGGCGATGTATCCGCTGTTGAAGGAAACCTATCGGCTGGATTTCACTCAAATCGGCCTGATCACACTAGCCTTCCAGGTGACGTCGTCGCTGTTGCAGCCATTGCTCGGCTTCGTCACCGACAAGAAACCCTGGCCATACGCCATGGTGGGCGGCATGGGGGCGACGCTGTCCGGCTTGCTCGCGCTCGCGTTTGCCCAAAGCTACGCCATGATCCTGTTCGGCGCCGCGCTGGTCGGGCTCGGGTCCGCAGTCTTTCACCCTGAGGCGACGCGCATGGCACGGCACGCCGCGGCTGGGCAGCAAGGTCTCGCACAGGGCGTCTTCCAGATCGGTGGTCATGTCGGCTACGCCTCGGGGCCGCTGCTGGCGGCGGCGATCGTTGTGCCGCGCGGCCAGACCAGTCTGGCATGGGTCTCCATCGTCGCGCTGGTGGCCATGGTGCTGATGAGCTGGACGTGCACCCGCTATGCGCAGATGCGCCGCGAACAAGTTGCGGCGGCGAAGGGCACGGTGGACGAACCGCTCCGGTCGGCACTGCCGAAAGCGCGCGTACTGGCCGCGATGGCAGTGCTGATGGTGCTGCTGATGTCGAAGAACGCATACTCTGCGTCGTTCACGTCCTACTATACGTTTTACCTGATCGAACGGTTCGGCCTGACGGTGCAGGCCTCGCAAGTCATGCTGTTCTTGTATCTGGTCGTTGGCGCGCTTGGCGTCATTATCGGCGGCATGGTCGGCGATCGCATCGGGCGCGATCGCGTGATTTGGTTCTCAATCCTCGGCGCCTTGCCGTTCGCGCTTATGCTGCCGCACGCGAACCTCGTCTGGACCGGCGTACTCAGCGTGCTGATCAGCCTGATCATGGCCAGCGCGTTCTCGTCGATCCTGATCTACGCAATCGATCTGGTCCCGCATCGGGTCGGCCTGGTCGGTGGATTATTCTACGGGCTCTCGTTCGGGCTCGGTGGACTGGCGGCGGCGGCGCTCGGCATGGTCGCTGACCGGACCGGGATCATCCCCATGTTTCAGCTGTGCGCGTGGTTGCCGGCGCTTGGATTGCTCACAGTCTTGCTGCCGCGCACGCCGTCACAAGCGCGCTGACGGCGATTGCCCAACGGCGTGAATGTGTGGCATGCCAATAGCCCAGTCGGCCAGCAGAGCCGGTTCCACAGTGGGAGGGAATGCAGATGCGCATCCATCGTCGCCGCGTGCTGTCCGGGCTTATTGCTGCGCCAGCAGTGATTTCATTCGGTGCCCGCGCCGCGCGCGCTGCGAGCACGCTCAAGATCTCGCACCAGTTTCCAGGTGGCACGATCGACCAGGGCGACTTCCGTGACCGGCTCTGCCGCATCTTCGCGCGCGAAGTCGAAAAGAAGACCAACGGCGAACTCAAGTTCGAGGTCTATGCGAACGCGTCGTTGATGAAGACCAACGCGCAGTTTTCGGCGATGCGCAAAGGGGCGCTCGATCTATCGTTTTATCCAATGGCCTACGCGGGTGGCGAAGTTCACGCCTGCAACCTTGGTCTCATGCCGTGTCTGGTGACAAGCTACGAACAAGGCACTAAGTGGAAAAATGCCGACATTGGCAAGGCGCTCAACAAGGTCATGGAAGACAAGGGGATCAAGATGATCTCCTGGGTCTGGCAAGCCGGTGGCGCTGCATCGCGCGGTAAGGCGGTTGCGTCTCCCGAAGACGTGAAAGGCATCAAGATCCGCGGTGGCAGCCGCGAAGTTGATTTGATGTTCGCGGCCGCTGGCGCATCCGTGTCGACTATGCCGTCGAACGAAATTTATATCGGCATGCAGACCGGCTCGCTCGACGCTGCGGTCACGTCGTCAACCAGCTTGATTTCGTTTCGCCTTGAAGAGCTTGCAAAGTCGCTGACGACGGCGCGCAAAGGTTCGTTTTGGTTCATGCTTGAGCCGCTGATGATGTCGAAGGTGATTTTCGACGCGCTACCCGCTGGTCAGCAGAAAGCCATTCTGGACGTCGGCGTCGAGATGGAAGCCTGGGGCATGGCAGAAGCCAAGAAGGACGACGACGACGTCGCCAAGGTTTACACGGCGAAGGGCGTGGCTGTGGCCGACTTCTCGGATGCCAACCTCGCCGCCTGGCGCAAGATCGCCGAGGAGAGCGCCTGGAAAGACTTCGCCGGCAAGAGCACGGAAGCCGCCGAGCTGCTCAAAATGGCGCGCGCGGTTTCGTAGATCGTCGGTTCACCTTGCGTTATTCATCCTTTCGTCATCCCGGCGCAGGCCGGGACCCACGGCACGCTAGCAAGGCATTCAGCACCTGTTGTCGCGCGATGTGTCAGATCATCACGAGCTGTCTTGGGGCGGCGCACTAGCACGAACACAAGCGTGTCGTGGGCCTCGGCCTTCGCCGGGATGACGAAAAAAGTCAAATGCAACTCAAGCCTCACATTCAATTTGTTTGGAGCTCAACATGGCTGGTGGTGTTGCGCATGATGCGATCCTGGCAGGGCCGGACACGGCCGCGCGTCAGCGTGGTCTGGCGGGCGCGTTCGACGCGCTCAACGAATGGATGTTCAAGATCTCAGCCCTGGCCTTGGTGGCTGCGGCGCTGGTGCTGACCGGTGGTGTCATCTACAGCCACGCCACCAAGACCGGCGTCGCGTGGCAGGATGAGGTAACGATCTTCCTTACGTCTGGCGCAATCTTTCTGTCTGCGGCAGCTGTGCAGGCACGGCGCGGACACATCGGCATCGAAGTGCTTGATCACCTCCTGCCCGCACCCGTAAATGCGGCGCGGCGCGCGGTGATTGACGCGCTGGTGCTAGCGTTCTGCCTGATCTTTGCTTGGAAATCCGGTGCGCTGCTCTACGAGGCGGTGCACGAAGGACAAACCTCGCAATCCGCATGGGGACCGCCGCTGTGGATCCCCTATCTGGTGCTGACGATCGGCATGGCATTGCTTGCAGCCCAGGTAGCGCTGCAGGTCGGTCAGCGGTCGCTGATCGCACTCGGTGTCATCACTGTCGCGGTCGTAGCGTTCTTGCTCTGGCAGCGTCCTCCCAAAGCCTTGATCACCGGCCTCGCGCAATGGCAGATCGGGGTCGCCTACTGTGTTGCGACGTTGGTGGTGATGTTCTCCGGCATGCCGATCGCGTTTGCGCTTGGTATCGTCGCGCTGACCTTCATGCTGCTGTTCATGCCAGCGGCCTCGATCGATACGATTGCGCAGAACTTCTACGAAGAGCTGTCCAATGTCATAATTCTGGCGATCCCGCTTTTCATCTTGAAGGGCGCGGCCATCGGGCGATCCAACGCCGGCAAGGATCTCTATTCGGCGCTGCATGCATGGCTCTACAAAATCCCAGGCGGGCTCGGAGTTGCCAACACGGTTGCCTGCGGATTGTTTGCTGCCATGGCCGGGTCGTCACCGGCGACGTGTTCGGCGATCGGATCTGCCGGCATTCCCGAGATGCGTCAGCGCGGCTACTCCGGTGGTTTTGCGGCTGGCATCATCGCCGCCGGCGGCACGCTCGGTATTCTGCTGCCGCCGTCAGTGACGATGCTGCTCTATGCGGTTGCTGCCGAGGTGTCTCTGGGCAAGTTGTTTCTGGCCGGCATCGGCCCGGGATTGCTGCTGATCGTCATGTTCGCGATCTACTCGGTGTTCCGCTACCGCAAGGAGCACGCAGCCGCCATTCAGATCGCCGCTGACACGGGCGTGCGTTCCGCCATGCTGCACGAAGAGACGTACACGTTCCGCCAGAAGATCGGAATGATCACCTGGGTGGCACCGTTCGTATCGATCCTGGCCGGCGTGATGGTGGTGCTCTATGCGGGTCTCGCGACACCGTCTGAGACGGCCGGCGTCGGCGCGATCCTCGCACTGCTGGTGATCAGCGTCATGTACGGCATCTGGCGGCCGTCCAAGATCATGCCGATCCTCACGGGCACGCTGCGTGAATTGACCATGCTGCTGATGATCATTGGCATGTCGCTGCTCTATGCCTATGTGATGAGCTACCTGCACATCAGCCAGGCGACGGCGGCGTGGGTGATCGCGCTTGGGCTGTCGAAGTGGGTGCTGCTGACGGCGATCCTGCTGTTTGTGATCGTGCTCGGCTTCTTCCTCCCGCCCGTATCGATCATCTTGATGACGGCACCCATTATCCTGCCGCCGCTGAAGGCCGCAGGCTTTGATCTCATCTGGTTCGGTGTGGTGATGACGATCGTGATGGAGATGGGGCTTATTCACCCCCCCGTCGGGCTGAACATCTTTGTCATCAAGAACATCGCGCCCGATATTCCGTTGTCGGACATCATTTGGGGAACAATGCCGTTCCTGTTGCTGATGGCGGTGGCAGTGTTGCTCTGCTGCGTCATGCCGGACATCGTCACCTGGCTGCCGCGGACGGTGATGAAGTAAAGATGTAGGCTGGGTTAGGCGCGCCTTTCGCGCCGTAACCCAACACTGCCCGGGGCTGTTGGGTTACGCTGCTGAAACACAGCCAACCCAACCTACGAATCTTATTCCGCCGCATCCATAATTTCGGCGTCGCCGGTTTCGGCGCTGAAGCGTTGCAGGGCGACGTCGGCAGCGTTTTCTCCGAGCATCCCGAGCGCGTGCATGTAGACTTCCAGCACGCTGTCTTCTTCCTGCCGCTCAGTCTTGGACTTTTTGCGCAGCCGCAGGATCTGCCGCATGACCTTCACATCAAAGCCCGTTCCCTTGGCTTCCAGGAATTTATCACGGATGTCGCCAGCCAGCGCCTTCTTTTCTTCTTCGAGACGCTCGATCTGCTCGATGAACTGGCGGAGTTGATCCTGGGCCGCTTTCTGCAACGTCGACATGAACTAGGTCCTCGAGAGCGTGGGGTGCGTTGAAGCACGGGGTCGCAAGCGTGCGGGCACGCACAACAAAGCCCTTTGCTGCATAACTTCTAGTGGCGCTCAGCGATCAACAGCAAGCGGCGCGTGGCAATGATCCAGAGAAATCTCGTTTGTGTGGACAAGCGATTGACTGTGAGAAATTCGGGATAGTCACCCATCTCCAGTTCAAGAGTTGCCTCAACGAACGCGCGTCGGAGAAATGAGCGACGGTCCCGCATGTCCCGCGATGGCCGCGATCACCGCGCGCACGGCCTCTTCGAGCGTGGTGTCGGTCGTATCGACGGCGGCATGCGCGCGGGCATACAGCGGCTTGCGCCGATCGAGAATGGCGCGCAGGTCGTCCATGGCCTGCGGATGATCGGCCATGGGCCGCAGATCGCCCTGCGCCATCACCCGCGTCATGTGGCTTTCCGGGGCTGCCTTGAGCCAGACGACGCGGCAGGTCGCGAGTAACAGCTCATAGGCAGCGGGCTCCGTCACCAGGCCGCCGCCGGTGGCGATCACCACTTTCTTGTGCTGATCGACAACGGCTTCGAGGCAACGCATTTCATGCTGCCGGTAGCTGTCCTTGCCCTGCAGCGCGAAAATTTCCGACAACTCCATGCCAGCGGCTCGCTCGATCTCGCGGTCGAGTTCGACGAACGGCACGTCCAGCACCTTGGCCAAGGCGCGGCCGATGGTACTTTTGCCGGCGCCGCGCAGGCCGATGAGCGCGATGCGCCCACTCGAACCGTTCGCCAGTGCGGGAATGGCGCGGGCGATGAGCCCACGGGCTTTGTTGAGGTCGGACGGCGACAGCCGCGACAGCGCATCAATG
Organism: uncultured Alphaproteobacteria bacterium; assembly: GCA_963847145.1. GTDB lineage: Bacteria > Pseudomonadota > Alphaproteobacteria > Rhizobiales > Hyphomicrobiaceae > JABFRJ01. Next base: position 390,208 of record CAWJYN010000003.1, on the reverse strand, counting down.
GCGGCAGCCAACTCCGGCGACGACGCCGGCCGCTCGGACAGCAACGTGTCCATATCCATGGTCAAGGCGAAGGCCACACGCCGCAAGACCATGAGCGACGCATTGCCGGCGCCTGCTTCAAGGTCAGCCAGATAACGCTCAGAAACTCCCGAGGCCTGCGACAGCGCCTTGCGGGTAAGACCCAGCTCATCGCGCGCGGCCCTGACGCGCTCGCCGACGCGCAGCAGATAGCTGCTGTCGTCCGCAGTCTTGCCGCGGCGAAGGTCTTTGCCAGGAAGGCTTGTGGTCGGCACGTTCACGTCGTCCTGCAGTTTTGTGCACTCCCTAGCACAGACTGCAGTATTATGCATTGAAAATGCGGCGTGCGCGCGCCTCATCTACCGCCGGCGCTGCGCCACGTTGAGGCCGGCACCAACAGGGACTGGATGGTGTTGGCGACCTCGCGCACATCGGTAATGGCGCTGTCGTAGCAGGCGATCGCATCGTCCGGCATCAGGTAGGGGTTCACCGCATCGCGATCCGGGCTCAGCACCATGTCCTCGATCGAGCGTTGGATGACCTCGGTTTCCATCGTCTTCGGATTGCGGCTGATGAGGACTGCGTAGCGCGCCGCATTTGACGCCCGTGAACCGCCCACGCAGTTGCCCGAGACCAGGCCGGCCAGCAGGCGGGTGCCGTACGGAACGCTGGCGGCGTCGCGGTTATTGTTGGCTGCGTTATTGGAGAAGGCCGGCGCCGACAAGTTCGACATGAACAGCCGGATCCCCGGCGGTGTGATCTGCGACGGACGGACAAGCGCCGACTGGAAGCACGGCGCCTCGGGCACTTGAATATGGTCGCCTTCGATCAACGGCATGTCGTCGACAGGCGCACCGGTCAGCGCGCCTTGCCAGTTGAGCACGAAAGTCTGCTTGCCTCGGCGCACGGTCACCCGGGAGAGATCGGCATCCGGCCGCACGCCGCCAGCCGTCCGCAAGGCAGCCGCCAGGAACCGGTCCATGGGGCTGTCACCGAATTTGGCAATGGCGCGCTCGGTTTTGTCGGCTGGAGCGATGTGATTGATGGTCACGCGGCCCGGAATGAAGACGGCGCCGGAGACGCTGACATTGATCGGCGCATAAAGCATCGGCCGGACGCTGATTAGGAACTTGTCTGGCTTAAACACACCAGCTTTCACCAGGGCGGCCTCAATGCGTTTGCTCAGCTCGGTGTTCGTCAGGCCGATGGCCTCGACCTCGCCGGCAAATGGCAGGATGATCCGTCCGTCGGCATTGACGGCATAATCCCCGGTGAATTCCGGCGAGCCAGGAACCAGCAAATTGACCCGGTCGCCCGGCGAATAGCGCATCGTCAATTGCGAACGCCCCGGCAGGTGGCGCGCGTGCGGTTCGGCCGGCATCATAAAGCTCGACGTGCCGGCGGGCGCGCAAACCCCTTGAGTAGCGATCAGCGGCACGGTATGCCGCGATGCCCATACGCTGCGGCCATCCAAGGAGGCCATTTTTTCTTGGTCGAACAACGGTTTCGGGTTGTTCCCGGGCAGCCGCATGGCACTGCACGCAGTCAGCAGAAGTGTTGCGGCAAAGCACACCACAGCCACACGCATACCACGCGCAGCCCGGCGCAGATTTGCCGATGCGGGGAAAACGTCAGCGGTATGGTCAACGTGATTCAACTCATCCCCAACGCAACCGCGCCCAACGCCAACGTGCCCAACGCAACCGGGCAGCGCTCCAACTCGGGCACACGCACGAACCTACCGCCTGACGCAGCGCCAGGCCGGAGGGTAGCTCGGATACGCGAGCGCACAACACGCGACGGTGTATACGGGGGTGCTGCACGCACTGATATGACCGCAGGGTCGCGCCTGAGGATTTCCTAGCGACTGACATGTAATTACTGAACTTTTCAATCTCTAATGCTGTGGATAACTGTTCAGGCGCGCGGCTCCTCGCCAGGTGCCAGCGTTTCCATGGCCAGCGCATGGATGGGTTTGCCGATCAAGCTGGCGAGGGCTTGATTGACCAAGCGCTGCCGGGCGACGCGCGAAAGGCCCACAAATTTTGGCGATACGATCAGCAGACGGAAATGGCTGTCTCCCGTTCCCGGCGACGACCGGTGGCCAGCATGCAGGTGGCTTTCGTTGATCACGTCGAGGCGCACCGGCTGCAGTGCCGCGACCAGCTGCTCGCGCATGGCGGTTTCGACAGGGGGAGGGGATGACATGGCAGATCGTCCTTTAACGCTGATGGCGAACATGCAACGCGCGGCCGCGCACCCCCTGTCAAGACCTTGTCTTGCGGTCCGCGCCGCACGATAACAGGACCATGAAACCAACCTCGAAATACTTCGATGGGATCCGCATCAAGTCGGGCAGCGCCGGCGGCAAGCCTGCCGTGCGTGGCTGCGACTGGAGCGGCTGCGAGCATCCCGGCACCCACAAGGCGCCGCGGGCGCGGGGCGGCGACGGGCGCTACTACATGTTCTGCATCGACCACGTGCGGCAATATAACGCCAGCTACAACTATTTCGACGGCATGTCCGACGCGCAGGTGGCGCAGTTCCAGAAGGATGCGGCGACCGGCCACCGCCCAACGTGGAAGACAGGTGCGGAAGCACTTGACCATGGCACAACGAAAGGCGCGCGCACGTCCGACCCTGAGACGCTAGGCTCGCAGAAAATCAGGTCCGCACAGGACTTTTTTGCCTATCGTGCCAAGCGGATGGCGGGTGCAGCGGAGGAAGCGCCACGGCGCTACGTCAAACCGCTCGAACGCCGATCACTGGAGACGATGAACCTCCCCGAGACGGCCACCAAGGCGCAGATCAAGATGCGCTTCAAGGAACTGGTTAAATTGCACCACCCGGACGCCAACGGAGGCGATACCCGCTCCGAGGATACATTGCGCGAAATCATCCAAGCCTATAACATTTTAAAGTCGGCGGGCCACGTTTGAGGCTTGCACCGCCCCTGGTTCCATCTTCGGGGGCGATTGGCTCTTGCGGCTTCTGCTGCCGTGACGCACTTCCCTGACATAAAGAGGCATCGGCCCGACGCTGCACTGACATGTGGCGAGCGCCCTGACGAGGACGACGAGACAGAACATGCGCGCTGCTGCTTCCTCCGTGGCCCCAACGGCCGGCACCCCAGGTCTTCCAGACACCACGTTGTCTGTGCGCAAAGCGTTCGGTTTCGAAAGCGATCTTGAGGTGAAAGCCTACAGTCAACGCACCGAGCACGTCCCGGATTTCGATCCGGACTATCTGTTCAACCGCGACGTGACGTTGGCAATCCTTGCTGGGTTCCAGCACAACCGCCGCGTCATGATCCAAGGCTATCATGGCACCGGCAAGTCGACCCACATCGAGCAAGTTGCAGCCCGCCTCAACTGGCCGTGCGTGCGCGTCAACCTCGACAGCCACGTCAGCCGCATCGATCTGGTTGGCAAGGACGCCATCGTGCTGAAGGATGGCAAGCAGATCACCGAATTCCGCGAGGGCATTCTGCCTTGGGCGCTGCAAAACAACGTCGCCTTGGTGTTCGACGAATACGATGCCGGCCGTCCGGACGTGATGTTCGTGATCCAGCGCGTACTGGAAACGTCCGGCAAGCTGACCCTGCTCGATCAGTCCAAGGTGATCCGGCCGAACCCGTCGTTCCGGTTGTTTGCGACCACGAACACCATTGGTCTTGGCGACACCAGCGGCCTTTATCACGGCACGCAGCAGATCAACCAAGGCCAGATGGACCGCTGGTCAATTGTCTCGACACTCAATTATCTGCCTCATGACGACGAGGCGCGGATCGTGCTGGCGAAAGTCAAAAGCTTCGCCAAAACTGACGCCAAGAAGAAGCAGGTGTCGAACATGGTCCGCGTTGCCGACCTGACACGCTCCGCGTTCATCAACGGCGATTTGTCGACCGTCATGAGCCCGCGCACGGTGATGACCTGGGCCGAAAACGCTGAGATCTTTGGCAACATCGGCTTCGCGTTCCGGCTGACGTTCCTCAACAAATGCGATGAGCTCGAACGCCCCCTGGTCGCCGAGTTCTATCAACGCTGCTTCGGCGAGGATCTGCCCGAAAGCGCAGCGAATGTTGCGCTAAGTTGAGGCGCCAGGTCTGCGACGCAGACTGACTGGACAAGTAAGTCCCGGGGCTGGCGCCATCGCGCTGGCCTTTTATTTTTCCCCCGACAGCGTCTTTAGAAAGCGTTTCATCTGCGCTTCCCGATCAGGGGCGACACCGAGGGCGCGGCGTTCGGCGCGGGCGCGAGCATCATCCTGATCGCTGGTCGCGATGATGGTGACTTGGGCTTCGTCCATGGCGGAACCGATGGGGCGATAATCATCGGGTTCGCCAGCTTCTTTGTCGGCCCATTTGGCAACAGGGGCACGGCTCACGCGCGGCGGCATTTTTGAGTGCTGGTCTGACAGCGGCAGCGGCGGCAAGCGCGTGTTGATGACGGGTTGCGTCGAAGGCGTGCGCGGCACGATGCGCACTTCCGCTTCCTCGATCCCGACAGCGTGCAAATCGAAGCGCGTGCTCTCGTCGTCCTCGTCCGCCTCAATCGCCGCAGGCGCAGACACTGGCACAGACACAGGTACAGGCACTGGGACCGGGGCGTTCGATGGGCCCTGTGCTTCGCCGGTCACCGGCGCAGTCGGCGGATCGTGCGCTTTCAAATCGCGCGGGATGAGTGTGGGAATGCGCAGCGCCAGCGCGCGCATCGGCGGAATAAGAACCTGCGAGCCCTGCTGTAGTGCCGGCATCGCGGCGATCGTCGCGCGCGCGTTCGTGGGCTCAGTGTCAGCGAGCGGCGCCGGCAGCAGCGGAGAGGCTGCCACCGTCGGCAGGTTGTCCGATGCGGAGACGGACGCCTCGCTTTCGGCGGGCGCGTCAGCCCAGTCGTCGGCGTCGGCTGGCGGCAATGTGCTGGCCCGATTACCCGCATCCAGGCAGGCCATCGCGGCATCGACGAACTGCCACGCCATGAATTCGGGGTGGGCGGCGAGGGCCTGCGTCAGCCGGTCGCGCAGAAGATCGCTCTCCATGACGTCGAGCCACTCGCCTGCCGCCTCGCGGGCTTCTAACTGCCTAAGCGCACGCCAGGCGTCGTTGTGATCCAGTGCCGTCTCAAGCGACGCGCGTGCGGTGGCCAAGGCTTCCAGGCACGGGCGCGCGATCGGTGATGGTGCAGGCTGGGCGTCCGTCACCTCCTTGGGAGGTGCCGCAACGGCGTCCGTCTCTTCGCGCAGCACAGCCGATGCTCCATCAAGCCGGTGGGTCCGCCGCCGCTGCGCCCCGTTCGGTCAACCATGTCTGTCTATGCACCCTCAGTCGCCCGAACGATAGGAAAGCAGATGTGTTTATGCAACGGGTTAGCAAACGGCCCCTTGACCGGACACGGCGGGGTCGGCGATGCAGAAGCCGTGCCGGAGGGGGATAAGACTGCGACCTCCACAGCGCCGTGCTGGCAAATGCTTAACGCGCAGAGGCTCGGGTGAGCAAAACAATGAACGAAGCGCGCGCGATCTGGAACGCGGTCTATGAGCTGTTCGCCGACAGCGGGTTTTCCATGGCCGGCGCGGTCGCCTTTTCGTTTGTGCTGGCGCTGTTCCCGTTCTGCATTTTTCTCGGCGCTTTCGCCGGCTATTTCGGCGGCGCCGGGCTGGCGCGTGCTGCGGTCGAGCAGCTCTTTCATGTGCTGCCCGAGTTCGGTTGCCTCGGCGATTGAGCCGGAGGTGATGGCGGTCATGGGGCAAAGCCGCTTCGGCTTGCTGACTGTCGGCGCGCTGATTGCGCTGTTTTTTGCGACCAGCGCCATCGAGAGCCTGCGCGCCGCCCTCAACGTTGCCTATCGGGTGCGTGAAATGAAAACCTACCCGGAGTGTCTGCTGCAGAGCATGTTTCTGGTGCTGCTCAGTGCTCTGGGCATGATGGCCATGGCCTGGGGCATCATTGTCGGCCCGCAACTGGCAGTGAAGTTCCGCCCGTCCTGGTTGCTCTGGATGGCGGATGAGAGCTGGCTGACGTTCGTTGTCCGCTATCTCATTGTGTCGGCGACAATCGGCGCGCAGCTCTTAGCCTACCACCTGTTTCTCGCAGCTGGCCATCGCCGCTGGCAGGATGTGCTGCCGGGCGTGGTCGTCAGCGTCGTGCTTTGGATCCTGCTCGCCAATTTATTCACGCGCTGGATCCACATCAACGATTATTCGCGCTTCTACGCCGGACTGACGCAGCTGATGAGCGCGCTGGTGTTTTTTCAGATGGCGGCAATCATTGTCATTCTGGGTGCCGAAGTGAACCGGGCGCTGGCCGAGGTGCGCGCGCGGCCGCAGCCGGCCGGCGCACTCCGTTAAGCGCCGTTGGCCAAGGCGCGCGACAGGCGGCGGTGCTGCTCGATGGCGCGCGGCAGGTCGATCGTTGCCATCTGCCCCTCGCGGACGACAACACGGCCATTGACGATAACGGTGGCAGCCTTCGCCGGTCCACAGAACACCAGTGCCGCGACCGGGTCCCAATCAGCGCCGGTCATTTCGATCGTGCCGAGTTTGAACAGTGCGAAGTCGGCGCTCATACCGGGCGCCAGATGCCCGATGTCGTCGCGGCCGAGAACGCGTGCGCCGCCGCGGGTCGCGAGTTCCAACGCCTGCCGCGCGCTCATGGCACCCGCGCCGCGGCCGACGCGCTGCAGCAGCATGGCTTGGCGGGCTTCGTTTAACAGATGCCCGCTGTCGTTGGAGGCTGAACCATCGACGCCGAGGCCGACCGGCACACCAGCAGCCAGCATGGCGCCCAGCGGAGCGATGCCGCTGGCGAGGCGCATGTTGGAGCAGGGGCAGTGGGCGACGCCGGTGCCAGTGCGGCCGAATAAGGCAATCTCCTTGCTATCGAGTTGCACGCAGTGGGCATGCCACACGTCAGGGCCGGTCCAGCCGAGTTGCTCGGCGTAGTCGCCGGGGCGCACGCCGAAATGCGCAAGACTGTAGGCGATGTCTTCGACGTTTTCCGCGAGGTGGGTATGAAGGCCGACGCCTTTCTGCCGGGCGAGGACCGCGGTATCGCGCATGAGTTCGCGGCTGACGGAGAACGGCGAGCAAGGCGCCAGCGCGATCCGCAGCATTGAATGACGGGCCGGATCATGGAACCGATCGACGAGCCGTTCACAGTCTTTGAGGATGGCGGGCTCGCCCTCGGTGAGGACGTCGGGCGGCAGGCCGCCTTTACTCTGGCCAATACTCATCGACCCGCGTGTAGCGGTGAAGCGCAGGCCCGTTGCCGTCGCCGCTTCGATCTCGTCATCGAGGCGGCTGCCGTTAGGGAACAGATACAAGTGATCGGATGACGTTGTGCAGCCGGTCAGCGCCATCTCAGCAAGACCGACCGTGACGGCAGCTTTGACGTGTTCCGGTGTGAGCCGCGCCCAGATCGGATAGAGGGCGGTGAGCCAGCCAAACAGCGGTGCGTTTTGTGCCGCCGGCACCGCACGCGTAAGGTTCTGTACAAGATGGTGATGCGTGTTGATCAAACCCGGGATCACGACGTGATCGGTGGCGTCGATGACCTCATCGGCCGCGCGCGGCAAATCAACGGTAGCGCCGACCTGTTCGATCACGCCATCGCGCGCGAAGATCGCGCCGTCTGCAATCTCGCGGCGCGTGTCATCCAGAGTGGCAACAACAGTCGCGTTGCGCACGAGCAGCGTCGGCATGATGCACCTTGTGAACGTTGGCTCAGTTGCTGGCGCATATGTCACGCTTCGGCAGAGATGTCACACAGGTGACACCTCACGGACATTTGAGATCAAGCCGCGATTTACGCTTGCAGCAACAAGCTCTGATCAGCACATTAACGCCAAAGCGAATCACACAAGCCGCGGCCCGGAGGCATAGTCGATGCAGACCCTTGCGCGCGTTTCTTTGCGTTTCAAGTTTGCCGTTGCGACGGTCGCCCTGACGGCTGGCGTGGCGCCCGCGTTTGGGCAGATCAAACCGTGCGCCAACACAGCGGGGATCGGCGTGTCTCGGGTTGTCGAGATCGACACGACCGGCGGTCCAGGGTTCGGCTTTGAGCACTACAAAGCCTACGATTTTCTCGAGGCGCGCGAAGTCGTGCTGACCTTCGATGATGGTCCGCAGAAGTTCCACACGGAGGCGGTGCTGGCAGCCCTTGCCAATCATTGCACCAAGGCGATCTTCTTCTCGATCGGCAAGATGGCGCTGGGTTATCCGGAAATTATCCGGCGCGTTGCCGCTGATGGGCACACAGTGGGCACCCACACCTGGAGCCACCAGAACATCCGCAAGCGCAAGACACCCGCTGAAGCCGTAGACGAGATAGAGCGCGGGATCAGCGCCGTACGGCGTGCCGTTGGCGGACCGATTGCGCCGTTCTTCCGGTATCCGGAGTTGGCCGATAGCCCTGACTCACTCGCGCATCTGCAGTCGCGCAACGTGTCGATGTTCTCGACCGATATCGACAGCTTCGATTTCAAGATCCGCGCACCCGACCAGATGGTGAAGTCGCTGGTCGAAAAGCTGGAGAAGAAGGGCAAGGGTATCGTGCTGATGCACGACATTCAGCCCATCACCGCGAAAGCGGTGCCACTGCTGCTCGCGACGCTCAAGGAGCGCGGTTTCAAGATCGTACACATGAAGGCCAAGACGGAGGTCAAGACGCTGCCCGAGTTCGATGCGGCGATTGAACAGAACGTCAAAGGTCTGGGTGTGGCTGGAACAGAGCGGCCGGCGTCGTCGGTCATTCGGACTGTCGAAACAGAGAAGCCTTCCAAGCTCGGCGGCGATGCACCGCTCGCTCCGGCCGCGAACGCGGCCGCCCCAGCCGCCGCCGGCAACCCCGGGACCCCAATCGAAAACCGGGCGGTTGTTGCCGAACCCACGTCGCCGGGTGCCGCAACCACCACGCCGCGCAAATGGTTCTGGCAGAACTGACGGCCAACATCCTACAACAGGTCAGCCGCGTTTGGCCGCGTGGCAACCGTCCAGGCAGCGCTGCAACTGCATTTCGCAGGCCGCACGGTTGGCGGTGGCTTTGTAGCAGGCGCCGAACGCGGCACGGCATTGGTCAGAGCAGCCGGTGCCTTGCGCAAGCACCCCACAAGTCGGCCCCGAAGCAGACAGCAATGCGCCGAGAGCCATCGCACTCAGCAGCCGCGTAAGGCCTGTTGGGGGAGCTGTGAACCAGTTCATGACGCCGGACCCTGTGTCTCGCGCCGCGCTGCATGTTTTGGGGAACATGGGTGCGCCGCGACCGTTGTCAGAGAGATACGGTAACGGCCATGAATAGGCGCTGAACGCCTTTTGTTCTATGTTATCAGCGTCTAAAACCTATAGTCATCAAACGCTGGCGCGGCATTGCCCGCCCATCGGCCGTGGTAGCGGGCCAGGATCTCGTCGGCCGTTGTTTGCCCCGTGGCCGCGACGTCCTGGATGGTTTTGAGATAGACGCGCTCGTCCTCGCCCGACGGCAGCAGTGTGGCCCGCCGCTGCAGTCCCGCCGCTGCGATCTCCAGCGCCAACTGGGCAATTGCCAGCACCTTGGTGTTCCGGAACGGGGTCGCGAGCGCCTGCCGCGGGACGCCGTTGCGCAGGGCGTCCCGTTCTTCCGATGTCCAGTCGTGCACCAGGTCCCAAGCGGCGTCCAAGGCAACGGAATCATACAACAGGCCAACCCAGAACGCCGGCAGGGCCGTTATCCGCGGTTCGAGGCCGCCATCGGCGCCGCGCATCTCCAGAAAGCGCTTGAGCCGCACGTCGGGGAACAGCGTCGTCAGGTGGTCGGACCAGTCGTCCATGGTCGCGGTGTGGGCGGCCAGTTCCGGCCGGCCGAGTTTCTGCGCGAGCGTGCCGGCCATGAAATCTCGGAACGAGGCGCCGGCGACGTCGATGTAGTGGCCGCCGCGATAGATGAAATACATCGGTACATCGAGCGCGTAATCGACGTAGCGCTCGTAGCCCATGCCGGTCTCGAATGCGAACGGGAGATTGCCGGTGCGCGCCTTGTCGGTATCGCGCCAGATCTCGCCCCGCATCGAGCGAAACCCGTTTGGCTTGCCTTCGGTGAGTGGCGAGGTGGCAAACAGCGCGGTCGCTATGGGTTGCAATGCCAGGCCGACGCGGAGCTTCTTGACCATGTCGGCTTCGCTGTCGAAGTCGAGATTGACCTGGATGGTGCAGGTGCGGAACATCATGTCCAGGCCGAGGGTGCCGACTTTCGGCATGTACCGCGACATGACGGCATAGCGCCGCTTCGGCATGGTCGGAATTTCGGCGCGCGTCCAAGTGGGGGCAAATCCCAATCCGAGCGCGCCGATGCCAAGATCAGTGCCAACAGCTTTGACTTGATCGAGGTGGACCTTAGTTTCGCGGGCCACCTCATGCAGCGTCGCCAGCGGATCGCCAGATAGCTCAAATTGTCCGCCTGGTTCCAGCGAAACGGTGCCACCAGGTTCGCCATTGGGCCGCTTGAGCGCGATGGTCGTTTCGCCTTCCTTGATCGGCTCCCAGCCGTAGCGCGCGATTAACCCCTCAAACAGGGCGTTGACGCCGCGCGGGCCTTCATAGGGGATGGGCGCTCGGGTGTCGGTGTGAAACAGGAACTTTTCGTGTTCGGTGCCGATCCGCCAGCTGGCGGACGGCTTTTCACCTTTGGCGATCCAGCCGGCGAGATCGTCCCGCGACGTGATGGGTGGGCTCGGCGCGCTTTCCTGGCGTGTCGACATGCAAGTCCTCGCAATGCAGCCGCGCCTGCAGAATGGCTGGCGTGCTTCTGCCCACCGTTCAGGGCTTATCGGGGTTATGATGCGTCAGCGGCAGCCTTACAAGGGTGGCCGTTATCATGGCTTCGTTGCGAAGGGTATGTCAGTGAGCGCCCACCGCCAAAACGGATCAGCGGCTGATTTGAAGCGCCGCGGCTACCGCATCGTCTTGGACGTCTGAGATTTGGAAAACATCAACGGCGTTACGACCGCCGCATATTCTTCGGCATAGGCGATTTCACGATTGAGGGCCTCGAACTCGGGGTCGTCGGGCTTGATGGTCCGGCACTCCTCGCGGGCTTTGCGCCATTGCCGCTCCGGCAGGCTCTCCATCGAGATGACGGAAAAGGTTGGTTGCCAAACGCCCTTGCCGCGGCCATGTGTGAACAGGGCTCCCCGCCATTTGATCGCGCCGCGCGGCAGTGTTCCCGCCGCCCCATGCCCATTGCGGACCGGCGCCTGGGTCATCATCAACCGCAACTGTCCCTCGACGATGGACAACATGCTGTAGAGGCTGCGCTCCTCGTTCATGTAGATATCGCCGGTATAGTGATTGTTGTCTTGCATCCCGCCGTCAGAGATGTAGTCGTTGTATTCCTCATATTTCAGGCAGCGCTTCTGTTCGTCGATGGCAATCTCAACAACACCACGGACGATGTTGAGAGCCGTCTGGAAGGAGCGCCGGTGAAGATAATAAGTTCCCACCAGATGGCTGAACGCGGACGGTTCGTAACTGCCGTACTGCTCGACGGCGGTGGGTAGCACCATGTCGACGCTGATCGCGGCGGGATCGATGCGCGCGGCCTTCAGCAGTGCGGCCAGTGTACGGCGCTTCAACGCCAAACCGCCGGCGTCACCGTCAGCGACGCACTTTTTGTAGGTGTTGAGGGCGACACACAGCACGTTTTTGACGTACTCGGCCTCGCTGTGCGTGTAGCCTTGCCGGTGCCTCAGCAGGGCATGACGCAACAGCTCCCGCTGGTGACTTTCAAGAACGATCATTACGCACTCGATGCTGAAAGCTGTCAGGTACCAAGCCAGTTACAAAGTCAGCCATTCATCCGTGCGACGCTGTCGTAAGCCCAGCGGAAACCATCGGCGGTGCGGCCCAAGGTGCCGTGCGCTCGGGTGCCCGCAGAAAAGTCGCGTGGCATTGGGGTGCAGAACGCCACTTTCACAACCTTTCATCGTGACTGATTTGGACAAGCTAATGACAGGTATTGACAGCTGACGACTACAAAATGAGTTTACCGTGGTTCAACCTGCGACACAATCAGAAAAACTGGGCGCCATTGATGCTGTGGCGCCACGCGAAGTGACCGGTTGTGATGGCTACTGAAGGAAATCTAGTCCCCTCTGCAAGACATCTCTTTTTCCCATTTTCTGCAGAGCAGCCATGATGATGAGGCGCATTGTCTTCAGTTCACCTCGGGGACGGGCGCGTTCACCGCAGAGGGGATCATCATGGACAAGCATGGTCGAGGAGCGCCACCGTCAGGGGTGGCACCGGTCTGTTTGGCGGTTGCGGGCGGCAAGCAGTCCGCGGTGATGCAGATTGACGCCATGCTAACGGACATCGTGGCCCGTGAGAGGGCACCAGCGGGGGCACTAGCGGTCACCAGCAGCGTGTTTGCCTTCATCCTGGATACGCTCAGCACCCCCGTCCTGGTGGTCGACCGGCACCTGCGTATCGTCTTCGCCAATGCAGCGGCGGCCACTGAATTGACCCGCGGTGGCGTGCTCGGGCGGTGCGGTGACCAGCTCATAGTTGCCTCAGCGCAAGCCGCTGCGTTCGCAGACTATGTCAGCGCAGCAGGCCGCGGGTGCCCCATCAAGCGCTCCTTGATCCTGCCGGGCGCCGCCAGCAGTGCAGTCGCAGTGTGGTTCCGGCCCGTTGATGCAACTCTGCAGACCAGTGCGCTGCTGTGGAGCCGGGGGCTGGTGGCTGTTACCTTCCGCCCCTTGCGGCGCCATCCAGTCCTGTCAAAGGCGCTTCTGTGCAGGCATTTCGGGCTGACATCGAAGGAGGCTGAGGTTCTGGCCCACTTGGCGTTCGGCGCATCGATTCGTGATGTCGCAAAACATATGGGCGTCAAACTGTCGACGGTGCGGTCACATCTGTCAAAATGCTTCCAGAAAACCGGCACCCACCGGCAGCCAGATCTCGTGTCGTTGGCGCTGTCGCTCACATCGCCTGTGCAGGAGTAGGCCAGTCCTTGAGTAGGCCAGTCCTTGAGTAGGCCAGTCCTTGAGTAGGCCAGTCCTTGAGTAGGCCAGTCCTTGAGTAGGCCAGTCCTTGAGCAGTGGTTCCCCCGCGCTGCTCTAAACGCCGAGGGGCTGTCAGATACCTGACAGCCCCTCGGTTTATTGCTGAGCTTGCAAGCTGTGATCACTTCTTGACCAGCGAGCAGCCGCCTTGATCGAGCGGACGCCACGCCTCATCGGCAGGGATCGTCTTGATCAACTTGGCGTAATCCCACGGTGCCTTGCTCTCGGCAGGTGTCTTGATCTGCCACAAATGCATCGGATGCATGTGGCGGCCATCCTCGCGGACTTTACCTTTGCCGAAGGTCTGATCGTCGGTCGGCAGTTCCTTCATCTTGGCCACCACTTTGGCACCGTCACGCGTTTGCGCGGCTTCAACAGCCTTCAGGTAGTGCATCATGCCGCTGTAGGTGCCGCCGTGGATCATCGACGGGTACTGCTTGCCATTCATCTTCTCAACAAAGCGCTTGGTCCAGGCGCGGGTATCGTCGTTCATGTCCCAATAGAAGGCGTCCGTGTACTGCAAGCCTTGCGTAACTTTCAGACCAAGCGAGTGGACGTCGGTGATGAACACGAGCAGGCCCGCGAGCCGTTGACCCGATGACACAAGGCCGAATTCCGCGGCCTGCTTGATCGAATTGATCGTGTCGCCGCCAGCGTTAGCAAGTCCGACGACTTTGGCTTTCGAAGCCTGCGCTTGCAGCAAGAACGACGAGAAGTCTGCCGTATTCAAAGGCACGCGAACCGCGCCGTTGACCTTGCCGCCAGAGGCTTTCACGACCTTGCTGGTCTGATCTTCGAGATCGTGTCCGAACGCATAGTCAGCCGTGATAAAGAACCAACTGTCGCCGCCGGTCGCCACAACAGCGCGGCCCGTGCCATTTGCGAGGGCGAAGTTATCGAAAGTCCAGTGGACAGTGTTGGGCGTGCATGCGTCGCCCGTCAACCGCACCGTGCCAGCCGACGTGTTGACCATCACCTTGTTCAGGTTCTTGGTGACATCGTTTACGGCAAGTGCAACGGCCGAGTTGGGCACATCGATGATCATGTCGACGCCATCGCGCTCATACCACTCGCGCGCCTTGGCTGCGCCGATGTCCGGCTTGTTCTGGTGGTCGGCAAAAATGACTTCGACCTTCAGCTTCGAGTTCGGCGTGGCCTTCATGTAATCTTCGAGGGCCATGCGCGCAGCCGCCACTGAGCCTTGGCCCGTGATGTCGGCATAAAGACCAGATTGGTCGTTCAGAACGCCCACTTTGACGGTGCCGTCGAACGGGGCTTGCGCGAAGGCCGGCACGGCAACCGCCGACAGCAGCCCGGCAAGCAGGGCTGGTAAAATTCGTCTCATTCGTCTCTCCCTAGACTAACGCTTGGGTCGCTGCCTGCCGGGGCAAGAGCTAGCGCCAAGCCAAAGACTAGAGCACATTTCGCTTGATCGTACAGGCCCAGACTGATGGAAAGTCGCAAAGTGGCCTGCATAGCGTCCCTGCGCTTGGCCCGGGGCTCTCAGTCAGCTACACCATTCGACAGCCTTTGTGTTTAGGCCAGCTTTCTTATGAAGGCCGGCCTTCCTGTGTAGGGATGCCCCGAACATGACTGCGCGCGCCGCGCCGAGCGTACCAAAACTTGAGGACCCGTTCGGTCGTCATGTCAGCTACTTGCGCGTTTCGGTCACCGACCGTTGCGATTTCCGCTGCGTCTATTGCATGTCGGAGCACATGACGTTTCTGCCCAAGAAAGATCTCCTGTCGTTGGAGGAGTTGGACCGCCTCTGCACCGTTTTCGTCGCCAAGGGCGTCCGCAAGCTGCGCATCACCGGTGGTGAGCCACTGGTCCGCAAAGGGATCATGACGCTGTTTGAGGGGCTATCGCGGCACTTGAAGTCTGGCGCGCTCGAAGAGCTGACGTTGACCACCAACGGAACACAACTTCCAAAGTACGCCCAACAGCTCGCCGATTGCGGCGTGCGCCGGATCAATGTGTCGCTCGATACGCTGCGGCCAGAACGCTTCAAGGCCATTACACGCTGGGGCGAGTTCGCCGATGTCGAGGCCGGCATTGCTGCAGCCGAGAAAGCTGGGCTTCAGGTGAAGCTCAACGCCGTGGCGCTCAAAGGCGTCAACGAAGACGAGATCGCCGATCTGGTGCGCTTTGCCCACGGCCGCGGCGCTGATCTGACATTGATCGAAACGATGCCGCTTGGCGATATCGACGGTGATCGGACAGACCAATATTTGCCGTTGTCGATCGTCCGCGCTCGGCTGATGGATCAGTTCACCTTGGTGGATAATCCCTATCGCACCGGCGGGCCCGCGCGCTACGTGACGGTCAAAGAAACCGGCGGCCGCTTGGGCTTCATCACGCCAATGACGCACAACTTCTGCGAAAGCTGCAACCGGGTACGGCTCACCTGCACGGGCACCCTCTACATGTGCCTCGGCCAGGATGATGCTGCCGATCTGCGTGCGCCGCTGCGCGCGAGCGCCGACGATGCATTGGTCGCCAAGGCCATCGATGCAGCGATCGCACGCAAGCCCAAGGGGCACGATTTCATCATTGATCGGCGCAGCCGGAAGCCCGCCGTTGGGCGTCACATGAGTGTGACGGGCGGTTGATTGCGCGCCTGTTGACTGCCGCACCATGTTCCAGACCGAGAGACCGCCATGGCCCGACTGCCTTTTCAATTGTTCTCCGAGGCAGGGGCAACGCGGCAAACGTTGCTGGCATTTACCGTCATATCGGCGATCCTGAACGGTCTGGTGACAGCGAGCGTTGGCTCATGGCTGGCACATAGCTATGCAACGGCGCAGTCACGACGCGTATCGATCAATGGCCTTTCGGGACTGCTGTACGAGCGGCGCATAAAAGCCGGATTAGTAGTCTCGTCCCTTCGGCGCAATGCCGAGATGGATGAGGTCCGTCACCGCAAGCGCGGCTACGACGAAGCCTATGTCGATTGGAACAAGAACCTGCGGCAAAATCTGTTCGCCATTCGCGAGGTCATGGGCGAAACCGCATTCACGTCGCTCGAGCAGGACTTTGAGAAATATCTCGTCGATCCGCTCTCCAAAATCGACGCCTGTGTCACACGCGCCTATGATTTGAAGATCGCCGGCCAGGATCCGCTCAAGGAACTCGAGACATGCCGGATGGCGGACTTATACCAGCTTACCCTCGACTGTGGCGCGTCGTTCACCAACGAACTTTACAAGCTGACCACCATCTCGCTGTTACCGTTTACCGGGCCGCGCGAGCTTGATCGTGCCGCAGCCCGTGCGCGCATCGGCAAGGCCTGCGCGCGGCCCACGTCATGAATGGCGTCATTCAATCCATGCTGCAAAGCCCGGTGGGCGTGCGCCTGCGGCTGCTTTGGCGCACCTTGGAGCGCCTGCCGCCGAACGCGCGCGGGATCACTTCGATGCTCGGCGCCATGGCCGCGTTCGCAATCGGCGATGCTGTGATGAAGCTGCAGGCCGGAAGTATGCCGCTCGGCGAGTCGCTGTTTGTACGCGGTCTGATGGCGACGGCGATGATCTGGGCGTTCGCCCGCCATATGGGCGTGCGGCTGGACGTGGCGGCCTTGAAGAACCGCTTTCTGATGTGGCGGACACTGGGCGACAGCGCAGCGTCATTTCTCTACATTGCCGCGCTCGGCCGCGTGCCGTTGGCGGATGCGGGTGCGATCATGCAAACCAATCCGCTCGCGGTTACGGCAGGCGCCGCGCTGTTCCTCGGCGAGCGGGTCGGCTGGCGGCGCTGGACCGCGACCGCAGTCGGGTTTCTTGGCGTTCTGCTGATCATTCAGCCAGGGTCCGCTGGTTTTGCCTGGGCGAGTTTGCTCGTGATCGGAGCGGTTCTGACGTCGGCCGGCCGCGATCTCGTCACCCGCCGGCTTGATGGATTGCCGACGGTGGTTGTTATTGCTGCTGCCGCTTCGGTGACCACCGTTCTCAGCCTGTTCCTGCTGCCGTTTGAAACGTGGCATTGGCCGGCTTTCGTCGATCTCTTGCGCCTTTTGGTAGCAGCGATCTGCGTCTTGATCGGGCAGTTCCTTGTTGTGATTTCGATCCGCTCAGGCGATGTTTCGGCGGTGGTGCCGTTCCGCTATTCGGCCATTCTGTGGACGTTGCTCCTGAGCATGCTGATCTGGGGGTATGTGCCGAATGCGATGACATTGACGGGGATTATGATCGTCTCCGCGGCAGGACTTTACGCGTTCTATCGCGAGCAGAGCTTGAAGCGTCAGGGCCGGATGCCATGACGGTTGCGCCTGCTGTTGCGTCGGGCGTTTCCGCGCGCGCTGACCTGATCGGCATCGTCGCTATGGCGGCGGGCAACGCGCTGCTGGTCGTCAACGACACGTTCGTCAAGCTAGCCGCCGGCGCGTTGCCGATGTCGGAGGTGATCTTTCTCCGGGCGCTCGCAGCGACAGCATTGCTGCTGCTAGCCGCACGCATTGCGTTGCCCAAGGGCGCACCATGGCCACGGCTGTCGCGGCCGCTGATTGTACGCGGGCTGTTCGAGGTCGGTGCGTCGTTTGCTTACTTATACGCGCTGCAGCTCATACCTATCGGCGACCTGGCCGGGTTGCAGCAGATCATCCCGCTGGCAATCCTCGCCGGCGCTGCGTTGGTGTTTGGCGAACGCATTGGCTGGCAGGGCTGGGCGGCGGCGCTGGTGGGACTGGCCGGTGCCATGTTGATCGTGCAGCCAGGCGCGGGGTCTGCTGGAGCGTCGATTGGTGCCCTCGGTGCGACGCTGGCGGCGCTGGCCGTTGTGTTTCAAGTCATCCGCGATCTGCTGACACGGGCGCTGCCCAGCGATCTGCCACCGGCATTTGTGGCTGGCACATCGCAAGCGGGGATGATCATCGGCGGGGTGTGCCTTGCGCCATTCGATGCGTGGTCGATACCGGGAGCGGCGCCGCTGCTGCAGATACTCAGTGCGGCGGTGCTGCTGGCAGTGGCCAACAACTGGCTTGTAACTGCGATGCGTTCCGGTCGTATCGCGGTTGTCGGGCCGTTCCGCTATGCAGGTCTTCTGGCGGCGCTGGCGTCAGGCTGGCTGGTGTGGGGCGAATTTCCAGACACGCTGTCATTGGTTGGCAGCGCGATCATCACGGCGTCGGGGCTGGCGAGTTTGTGGCTCAGGCCCGGACTGACCCGCTGACGCTAAGACGCGCTGATGTTGGCATCGGCGGCAGTCACTCTACGCTCGGCGCGGGAGGCTAGATAGGCTTCGCTGCGCATTTCGATCAGGCGCGAGGCGGTGCGTTCGAACAGAAACGACTGATCGCCGGCTGGATAAATCGCGTCGGGTTCAGTCGCCGCCGAGATAACCAGGCCGACGCGGGCGTCATAGAGCGTATCAATCAGCGTGATGAAGCGGCGGGCCTCTGCGCGGCGTTCGCGGTTGAGTGCCGGTACGTTGGCGATCAGTACCGTGTGAAACGCGCGCGCGATGGCCAAATAGTCGAGGGGGCCAAGCGGCTGCATACACAGATCGGCAAAATCAAATCGCGCCACGCCATGAGCGACCTCCGGCACGCGCACCTGACGGCCTTTCACTTCGAGCACCGCAGGCACCCCGCCATAGGTCCCACTGATACGCTCAAAAGCACCACGAATGGAGGCGTCGGCAACAAGGCCAAGCGGCGTGAAATACAACGGATGGCCCGCCAGCTTCTCCAGACGGAAGTCTTTGGCCGAGACCAGTTCGACCGTGTCGGCTTTGCTTGAAAGCAGCTCGATAAAGGGCAAAAACAGCTGGCGGTTGAGGCCCTCGCGATAGAGGCCAGAGGGCGGCACGTTCGACGTGGCAACGATGACGACCTGCCGTTCAAAAAGCGCTGCGAACAGACGGCCGAGGATCATGGCGTCGGCGATGTCGGTGACATGGAACTCGTCAAAGCACAACAGGCGGGCGGAGTTTGCAATCTCCTTGGCAACTTCGGGGATCGGATCGCCAGGGTCGCGGGCGCGGGCGGCGCTGATGCGGTCGTGCACCTCGGCCATGAATTCATGGAAGTGCACGCGACGCTTCGGAGAGAAGTCGGCGGCCTCAAAGAAGAGGTCCATCAGCATCGTCTTGCCGCGGCCGACCTTGCCCCAGAGATAGAGGCCACGCGGCGCGCCAGGGCCGACACCGCCGAACAGGCCAACGATCGAGCGGCGGCGGGCCCGGTGCCAGTCGGCCAGAGTATCGGCGAGCTGGTCGAGCCGCTGAGCGGCGGCCTGCTGGACGTGATCGGCCTGGAAGTCGCCGGTAGCGACACGGGCAGCAAGCGCAGCGGCAACAGTTGCAGTCATGGCAATCCCGGGGCCGCTAAACTGGGTCGTGCGTCTGGCCGGAACACCGCTTCACACTTTTCCGGCAGCACGCCCGCGGGCGCGGAACTCTGTCGCGCACGCTTGGCCCGAGGGTCTGCTAGCGGGGCGAGCGCCCAGGGTCAAGACAGGGTCAAGACAGGGTCAAGGCAGCTTCAAAGCAGGGTCAAGGCAGGCGCGGCTCAACGCCGGAACTTGAGATCAAGCCCTTGCGCCGCCCAGACTGCTTCGATGGCATCGAGATCCGTGCTGCCGGACGGGTTGGCCTTGGTCGGCATCCAAGCGCGGCGCGCCGGCCAGGTGGCGGTCCAGAGGCCGAGCAGGCGGCGCAACTCGATCAGCGGCGTGGCGTGATCGTCAACGCGGATGTCGAGGTCGGGGAAGTCTTCGGTGGTCGTCATCACCAGGGCAGCTGATTGACGCCCGCGCTTGTCACCGCCAGCAGCGTCGCCCGCATCCATCGCCGCCATCAAGCGTTCGGGCAGGGGCAGGCCCGTACTGCCAGCGAACACAGAGCGCGTGGCGTCAAGCACGTGCGGACCCGCCAGCATATTGCCCGCAAAGTGCGCGTTAGGCCCGGCAAAATCGCCGCACCAGTCGACGCAGTGCTTGCCGGTCCAGGCAGCGGAGCGGCCTTTGGCATCGATCGCGTGAATCTGGCGGACATGGCGGCCGTCGTCACGCGCGAGGGCTCTGGTGATGGCTGCGGCGGGCGTGAGGCCGCTGGCCATCGCGTCGAGCACGGCAGGGCCAAGCGCGCGGTTGGTCATCGATTGGGTCGACACCGCCCCGACACCAGCGCGCACGAACGGACAGCTCGCACCCACTGCAAACGCGCGCGTCGCCACGGCCACCGCGAAAGCGCCAGTTGTCGGATCATGCGCGACGATGGACCAGGTCATGGGGGAGTTGGTAGTTGGTAGTTGACCGTGAGCGTTCAATCGCTAGCACAAACAGCCAACTAACAACTACCAGCTACCAACTACTAATTACTCACCCACCAACCGGATCTTCGCCTGTTTTCTCACCCGTTGCCTCAACTTGGCCGCATCGCTGCCGCTATGGGCGCAAGAACGGGGTGTTACGGTCTGTTAAGACGGGCTTGTTAACCATTTGCAGATGGCGGTTCCGCCGCCCAAAGTGATCCTTGGGGGGACTTCGCGTTGACTTCGGCAGGACCTGCCCAGACTGCGACCTGCCCGCTGCCACTGCGCCGCCGCCGTGCGCATCTGTTTGCGTGCATCGCTGCGCTGTCCGTTCTCGTCGGCCTGACCGCTCACCCCCGCGCTGCCGGCGAGACGCGCACCTTGACATTCTTCAACATCCACAACAGCGAGACGACGGTCATCCCGTTCAAGCGCGATGGTCAGTTCCTCACCGGCGCACTCGAAAAATTCAACTATGCCTTCCGCGACTGGCGCAAGAATGAAACCACCAAGATGGACCCGGCGCTGATCGACCTGATGTGGGAGATCCACACCGAACTCGGCTCCAAACAACCCATCCATATCATCTCAGGCTATCGTTCGCGCGGCACCAACGAAGCCTTGCGCGCCAGCGTGGGTGGGCAGGCGAGCGAGAGCCGCCACATCCTCGGTAAGGCAGCAGATGTGCATTTCCCCGACGTGCCGTTGCGCGCGCTTCGCTACTCGGCGTTGATCCGCGAACGCGGCGGCGTCGGTTACTATCCTACGTCGGCGATCGAATTTGTGCATCTGGACACCGACCGCGTGCGCCACTGGCCCCGGCTGCCGCGCTATGAGCTGGCGCTGTTGTTCCCGGATGGGCACAGCAAGCATCAAGCGGCCGATGGCGGCTCGATCTCACCAGCCGACGTGCGCACGGCCAAGTCCGAACATCGCGATTTAGCCTTGCAGGTGGCCGCCTTCTACGACAGTCGTGCCGGGCGTCGCGCACCGGTGGCCGTCGCCGGGCTCGATCCAAATTATCGCGGCACAGCAGGCACGCAGGTGGCGTCAGTCACGCCACCGCCTCCCGCGCTCGCGGCTGTGCCGCGTCCGGGTATCCAAGTTGCAGCCCTTGAGCCACCACGACTTGTTGAGCCACCACGGCTGGTTGACCGGCCGTCGCGCTTTGCAGTTCCCACCGCTACCGAGCAGGCGCGCCTGAACGATCTGGTGTCACGCGCGTCGTTCACGCCGCCGCCAGCACCCGCCGCGCCAAAGCTTGTTTCTCTACCTGCGCCGGCCATGCGCCCGAAGGCTGGCCAGCCAACGGTGACAGCAGCCCTGCCGCCACCCGTACCACCTGAGTTGCCGCCGCAGTCTTTGGTGACGGTCGCGCAGGCCCCGGACTTCGACGAGGATCATCCCGAGGAACTGTCCTACCGGCCGTTCCCGATCGCGCCGCTCATGACGTTGACTGCCTCAGCCGATGATCCAGCCCTCGCCAAGATGCTCCATCCCGACGCCGCGCGCACCTTGGATCTCCTCGACTCCGCCGGCTCCATGCCACCGATGCGGTTGCGCCCCGGCCTGCGCGTCGCCGAAGCCATGTTCACCCAGCAATTTAAAGGCGAAGCCGTGAACCTGAGCGTCATGCAAGACGCCGCCCCCGTCGGCGCGCCCGGCATAAGCAGCCGGAAGGTGAAGACGCAGTAGGGGTGTTCGCGGGTTTGCATGACAGCTGTGCCGCCGAAAGCCGCTGTTCTGCCGTGCGACGAACATTGTGTGGGTGGGCGGACGCTCAGCCACAGGTCCAAAGTGCAATGCAACATCGGCTTTCAAACCATTACTGTTTTGGCCCCGCAACGCGCTATCGCCGGCATGTTCTGAGGTGTAGGCTTTGCCTTGGCTTTCATGGGGAAAAGTCATATTGTGCAATGTCATCGCCGCAATCAGGCCTTCCGTGCAGATGGCACCGTGACTCGATCGAAAGCCTGAAGGGCTAATCGCATGAGGCGGCGCGAGTTTTTCCTCCTGCTCGGATGCGCGACGATGGCGCGGCCAACCGATGCCAACGCCCAGCAGGCGGAGAAGATGCGCCGGATCGGCTTTCTGTGGGACGGTCCCACAGTAGCTACGGACGGCATTCAAGCCTTCCGCCAAGGGCTCCGTGAGCTGAATTGGGTTGAGGGTCGCAATATCAGCATCGAGTATAGGTGGACCCAGGGGAAGCCAGAACAAATGCGCGAATCCGCGGAGGAGCTGGTCCGGCTCAAGGTCGATGTGATCGTGGCACCAAGCTCAGTCTATGTGGAGGCGGCCAAACGCGCGACTTCGACCACGCCTATCATTTTTCTCGGTCACGCGGACCCCATTGGCAGTGGTCATGTCGCGAGCCTCTCCCACCCTGGCGGTAATGCCACGGGACTTTCGATCATGCTGCCGGAGACGAACGCCAAAGGTTTGCAGCTGCTCAAAGACACAGTGCCGGGGCTCATGCGCATTGCCGTTATCTTCGACCCCGCCACGCCGTCGCACGGACCAGGCCTCAAGGCGGTCGAAGCCGCAGGTTCGGCCCTAGGCTTTCAAATTCAATCGCTGCCTGTGCGCAATGCGGCGGAACTCGATAGTGCGTTCGCCGCTATGGCGCGCGAGCGCGCCGGGGCGGTCGTGGTTCTCTTGACGCCCATTTTCATTGCTCAAGCTAATCGGCTCGCTGAGTTGGCTAGTTCGCACAAACTGCCTTCCATGTTCGGAAACAGGGGTCACACGGAGGCCGGTGGTCTCATGAGTTACGGACCTCACCGCGCTGTGTTGTGGCACCGCGGCGCCTACTACGTGCACAGAATTTTGCAGGGTGCCAATGCCGCCGACCTTGCAGTTCAGCAACCGACCAAGTTTGAGCTGGTGATCAACCTCAAGACGGCGAAGGTGCTCGGCCTGACGGTTCCGCCATACGTGCTCGCACTTGCCGACGAGATCATCGAATAAGTGGCGTTGCGTGATTGCTGCGATGAAGTGGTTCCTGTTACGGATCAAGAGTGCGCGTCTTTCCTGCGGTGCGGCGATGGCGGATTGGCCAGCGGAAGCGGACGAGCTGCGGTCTTGTGGCCGCTGCTTGCGCATGATGCGGTGACGCGCGTTGCGGGAACGCGACGTGCTCTTTGTGAAATTGCCGACGCCATCTGTGCGTGCACTTGACCCCCCCCCTCCCCCCCTCCCTGGCACCCCTGTGGACAATCATCTGCGCACGAACATTGCGTCTGGGCACAATCTTGCCCTAAAGTCTTGTGGCGAACGGGTGACAGGGTGAGTCGCGGTACCGCTATGGCGCGTTACATAGCGTGCTGCCGGGATGTGTCGTCGGCCAGACGCGCAGGGGGCACCTGTCCATCTGCACTTGAATGGGGAGAACCGCTGCCATGTGCAGCGCGTTGGAGGAACATCACATGAGCATGCTGCAGGAATTCAAAGAGTTTGCCATGCGTGGCAACGTCGTCGACCTTGCGGTCGGCGTCATCATGGGCGCAGCCTTCGGGCCGATCGTCACGACGCTGGTTGAAAAGGTCATCATGCCGCCGATCGGTCTGGCAATGGGTGGCGCGGATTTCTCCGGCTACAAGCTCATCCTGAAGGCGGCGGATGCGGCGACCAAGGCACCGGAAGTCGCCATCAGCTACGGCCTCTTTGTCAACGCACTGATCAACTTCGCGCTGACTGCCGTCGCTATCTTCATGCTGGTCAAAGCGATCAACAAAATGAAGGCGAAAATGATGAAAGAGGCGGCCGCAGCCCCGCCGCCTCCGCCGCCAACATCAGAAGTCTACCTGAAGGAAATCCGCGACGCGCTGGTCAAGCGCTAAGCAGGTCTCCTTTTGATGAAACAGCGCCGTCCATCCGCAAGGATAGGCGGCGTTGCGCGTTCAAGCAGCCAGCTTGCCGTGATACTCAAGATACCACGCAACAAAGCGCTTCACACCTTCTGAGACCGGCGTACGCGGCTTGTAGCCGGTCAGCTGTTCCAGCAGCTCAGCCGCCGCAAACGTGCGCGGCACGTCGCCCAGCTGCATGTCCATGGAGTTGCGGATCGCCTTGCGCCCCAGGCATTTCTCGATCTCGTCGATGAATGCCAGCAGTTGCACGGGCTGGCCGCCACCGACATTGACGATGCGATGCGGCGCCACGGGTGAGAGCGAATCCGGTTCGGCTACATGCGGCGAGGTGGGGCGCACGGGCACGGCTGCGGACAGGCGATAGATGCCTTCGACGAGATCGTCGATGTAGGTGAAATCCCGCTGCATGTCGCCGTGATTGTAGATGTCGATCGGCGTGCCTTCGAGGATACCTTTGGTGAACTTGAACAGCGCCATGTCCGGCCGGCCCCACGGGCCATAGACCGTGAAGAAGCGGAACACGGTGGTGGGGATGTTCCACAGATGGCTGTAGGAATGCGACATCTGCTCGGTGGCAGCCTTGGTCGCGGCATACAGCGTCATCGGGTGCGCCGTCCGCTCGGTTTCACGGAACGGCATGACGAGGTTCGAGCCATAAGCCGAACTCGTCGACGCCAGCATGAAGTGCTTCACCGGATACTGCCGGGTCATCTCCATGACGTTGAAGGTGCCGACCAGATTGGCATCGATGTAGGCGCGCGGATTTTCCAGGCTGTAGCGGACGCCGGCCTGGGCCGCGAGGTGGATGGCGACATCGATGGGCTGCGCTGACCATACGCGCTCCAGCGCCGCCGCGTCCTCCAGCATCAGACGATGCTCCTGGAAGCCGTTGCGGGCTTTCAGCATGGCGTGCCGCCGCTCTTTCAGCCGGACATCGTAGTAGGAGGTGAACCCATCGATGCCGACAACCTCGTGGCCCTCATCCAGCAGCCGCTTGGCAACATGAAAGCCGATAAATCCGGCCGTACCGGTCACCAGAAAGCGCATATGAACGAAACCCTCGCGTCACGGAATAACTGATTTCCGCCATAGCGCATGAGGTGCGACCGGTCCAGGTCAAACCATGTCTTAAGTGCGCAAAGTCAAATCACCGTGGCTTCACGTTCCAGAACACGATGACGGGCGACGTCACAAAGCCATCGAGTGCCTTGCGCGCAGCAAACGGCGCGCGCCATTGCCCCAGCGGCACATACTGGGTGTGCTCGACCAGACGCAGCTGCACGGCGGTCGCGATAGTTTTTTGTTGCTCTGGTGTCGTGGCGCGGGTGTAGGCGCTGCGCAGGGTTTCCATCGCCGGGTCGCAGGGCCAGCCGGAGCGCGCCTTATCACAGGCCGAGTTGAGAAACGCGTTCATGACCGGGTTGAGCAGGTCCGCCGCATTCCAGGCCGTGATGAACGCATTCCAGCCGTCCGGCTTGGAAACTTTGGCGATCACCGTCTGCCAATCCGACGACTGCATATCGACTTTGAACCCGGCTTTCTCCAGCATGGACTTGGCCACTGGCGCGAGGTTGGCGAGCACCGCGAGGTCGGTCGAATGCAGCAACACCACCGGCGTGCCGTCGTAGCCGGCCTCCTTCAGAAGTGCCTGAGCCTTCGCCGCATTGGCTTCAAGCAGGCCGTCCATGCCGGCCGGTGTTTCCAGCGCCGACGGACAGATGAACACCGACGTGCAGGTCTTGTAGTAGGCCGCATCACCGATCACGGCCTCGAGGAAAGGCTGCTGGGCGAGGGCATGCCACAGCGCTTTCCGGATGCGCGGATCATCGAACGGCTTCTGCTTGTGGTTGGGCCGGAACGCGTACTGGAAGCCCAGGCTCGACGCGTCGACGAGGCGAACGTTGGCATCTCTCTTGAGTAGCGGTAGCAGATCGTGCGCCGGGCTCTCGATCATGTCGATCTCGCCGGCCAGCAGCGCGTTGACGGCCTGTTGCTGGTCGGAGATCGCGCGCCACTCAACACGGTCGAAGTGGACGACCTTGCCGCCGGCCAGCGCCGACGCCGCCTCCGCGCGCGGCTTATAGGCAGGATTTTTCACGTAGACGGCCTTGTCGCCAGGCTTCCACTCGTCCTTTTTGAAGACGAACGGACCAGAGCCTGTGAAGTCCGAAATCTGCGTGGCGGGATCAGTGGCCGCGACGCGCTTGGGCATCATGAACGGCACGGCCGATGACGGCTTGCCAAGCGCACCAATGAGCAGACCGCTCGGTTCCTTCAACGTGATCTTGAACGAGCGCGCATCGACCGGCTCGGCCGAAGCGACAAGTCCCCAGACCGCCTGCCCAAGGGCATCACGAACCGCCCAGCGTTTCAGCGAGGCCGTGCAGTCCTCAGCCGTCACCGGCGCGCCGTCATGCCACATAAGCCCGTCACGCAGTGTGAAGGTGTAGACCAGCCCATCTGCCGAGGTGCCGTAGGTCTCGATCATCTGCGGCTTGATCACCCCATCCGCGTCCATCGCGAACAGCGTGTCATAGACCATGTACCCGTGGTTGCGGGTGATATACGCCGTCGTCCAGATCGGATCGACGATCTTGAGATCGGAGTGCATGACGGCCCGCAGCGTCGTCTGCGCAGAGACGGGACTAAACGTCCCGACCAGCGATGACAGCATCGCGAGAACAACCGTCAGAAGTGTTTTCGCCATAGCGCTGGGTCCAGTTGTGAACGGTCCGCCGCTTATAGCGGTACAGCCAGCAAATTACAGAGCACCCCGCCAAAATTTACCCCCGCCAAAATTTACCATGGTGCCGCCTGTAGCTAGGGCACGCGCCTCAGCCCTGTTAACACGATCTGTCACCAGAGTTTCCATGGACAGCGTCTGTCATGAGCGAGCGGTTTTGTATCATCGGCGCAGGGGCGTCCGGATTGGCCGTCGCCAAAACGTTTGTCGCGCGCGGCATTCCCTTTGATCTGCTCGAACGCGAGGTCGACATCGGCGGTCTCTGGAACATCGCAACGCCGAGCGGCATCGTCTACGAGTTGACGCACCTCGTCTCCGCCATCACAACAACCTCGTTTGAAGAGTATCTCGTCACCACCGAGGGGCCGCGGCCAGACCCGGATTATCCGGGCCACGCCTGGGTCCTCGACTACTTCCGCCGCTATATGACGGCGTTTGGCATCGCGCCCTATCTGCAAACCAATTCGAAAGTCGAACGCGTCGTGCCGGTCGGCGACGGGTCATGGTGGGTCAAGGTCGCTGGTGAAAGCGCCGCCCGGCACTACGCCGGCGTCGTCGTCGCCAACGGCCACCACGACAAACCCAGACGGCCACAGTACCCGGGCACATACACCGGCGAGATTATCCACTCACGCGACTACAAATCGCAGCGGCAGTTGCGGGACAAGCGTGTTCTCGTAGTCGGCGCCGGCAACTCCGGCTGCGACATCGTCAAGGATGCGGCGCACGTGTCGGGCGCACCGGTGCTGCTCAGCATGCGGCGCGGTACTTGGTTCGTGCCCAAGTTCATTTTCGGTTTTCCGACGGGCGACGTGCTGGCCAATGTCGAGTGGCTGCTGACGCCGTTGCCGCGCGCAGCCAAAGCCTGGATGTTTCAGGCGACGTTGTGGACACTGCAGGGCCCACCGTCGCGCTACCGTTTACCAGACCCAGACTACCGCATCGATCACGCACATCCGACCATGAGCGACGATATTCCCCGCCTGGCGTCGCATGGCCGCGTGCTGGCCCGGCCCGCGATCAACCGCTTTGAGGGCAACGAGGTCGTTTTCGCCGATGGGCAGCGCGACGCCGTCGACATGATCGTGCTGGCAACCGGCTACGAACTCGAGATCCCGTTTCTCGATCCGTCGCTGTATCTATGTGCAAACGGCAGACCGGCACTCTATCTCAACACCATCAGTCCGGCGCATACAGGGTTGTTCTTCGCCGGCCTCATTCAAGCCAACGGCAGCATCTGGCGGCTCGCAGCATTGCAAGGTCAGCTGATCGCCAATGCCATTGTTGCGGCGCGAGCAGCGCCGGAAGAAGCCCAAGCGCTGCGCACACGCGCCGTGGCCGAGGCCGGGTCAGTCTCACGTGAAAACTTCGTCGCGTCCGATCGCCACAAACTCGAAGCCAACTACTTCGACTATGCCCGCGCCCTCAAGCAGGCCGTCGGCCGTTTCAAGCGCGCGGCAACAGCCCCGTTTGTTCCAGCAGCGATACGCGCGCAGCCCGCCGCCGAGCAGCGCCAAGCAGCAGAGTAGCCACTACTGCGGGTTTACTCTGCCGCACGGTGCGTTGATGCGCTGATACCGGCGATCACCTGCGGCAACACTTTTTCCGCAGCTAAGATCATCGATCGGCGCGCGAGGTCGCGGTCAGCCCAATCGTGACCGGCATACAGCAACGTGCCGAAGTCACCGACCTCGTCTCTGAACGACATGATCTCGTCGGCGACCTTGTTGGGCGAGCCCCAGATGACGAGATTATCCATGATGAAGTCGATCGTAACGGCGCTGTCGGGCATGTCACGCGACGTCTTGAACAACTCTGCGCGTCCGTTCTTGATCAGCTTCGTGCCGAGCGATTTGTAGTAGTTCAGGTAAGGACTGGCAGCACCAAGTGCATAATCACGCGCTGTCTTGTCGTCATCAGCGACGAACACGCTTTTGGCCACGCGCCAGTTGCCGGCATCAGCCTGGCGACCCATTATCGCACAGCCTTCCACATACTTTGGCCAATGGCTCTTCACCCACACCGGCATCAGGAAGTTGGCCGAGATGGGATCCCAGCCGCGCGCCGCCGCTTCGGTGATGCCCTTCGAATGCGGCGCAACAGCCGTCACCACGATCGGCGGATGCGGACGCTGCAACGGCTTCGGCACATAGCCTTGCCCGATTTCCGCAATCAGCGTGCGCTTGGTCGAGATCGTCCAGTATTTGCCCGCGAGATCATAAGGCGGTTCGGTCGTCCACAACGCGAGCACATGGTTGATTGCCTCAAGAAACATCGCTACGCGGTCGGCATCCAAATTGCCGAAAATCTCCGCATCCGACAGCAGGCCTCCTTGCGAGATGCCAAAAATGAAGCGCCCGTCGAGCAGGTGATCGAGCATCGCAAGGTTGGCAGCCACCTGTGCCGGATGCGTGTTCGGCAGGTTCACCGTGCCAGTGCCGAGACGGATGTTTGTCGTCACGTCAGCCAAGGTGGCGATGAACATGGCGCACGACGTGATGTTCTCCGCGCGATCCGTCACGTGCTCGCCGACATAGCCCTCCGTGAAGCCTAGCTCATCGGCCAGAATGAACGCCTCGCGATCCTCCCGCAGGCACTGCCGCCAATCCTTCGTCATCGGATGGATCGGCATTGTGAAAAAGCCAAGCTGCATGGGAGGGAGTAGCCTTGGGTGGAAGGGCTGGAGCTTCGTGGTGGCACGCTCATCTATGCCTGCGCGATGCGTTTGCGTTGGATAAGTCGCGATCACACGGGAAACAGAATTTATAGTGCTGCGCTCTTACCACCCGTCATCTCGCCGAAGGCCGGGATGACGAAAACGGAGAGTGCTCGATATCGGCCGCCGCAGGCACCGCTGCGAATATAGTGAGGTTTGCTATCACCGCCTCTTGCTCGCCTTTGCCTTCAGCGCCTTGGCGACATCCTTTGAAACGAACTTCGAAACGTCGCCACCCATCAGTGCGATCTGGCGCACCAGCGACGCCGTGATGTGGCGCACACCAGGGCTGGCCGGCAGAAACACCGTTTCGATCTCTGGCGTCATGGCGCCGTTCATGCCGGCCATCTGCATCTCGTAGTCGAGATCGGTGCCATCGCGAAGGCCGCGGAAAATCGCCTGCGCACCGGTCGCGCGCGCCGCGTCCACAGTCAGGCCGTCGAACGTTGTGGTGGAAATCCGGCAGCCCGTGCGCTTGGCGATTCCAGCTGTTTCCGCCAGCAGCATCTCGGCTTTCTCATTCGGTGGAAACAGCGGCGTTTTCCCTGGATGCAAACCGATGCCGATGATCAGCACATCGACGAGGCTCGCCGCCCGCGCGATCACATCCAGATGACCAAGTGTAACGGGATCAAACGAACCCGAATAAAAACCGATGCGTTTCATGAGAGGTGTTCTGTTCGCTTTAAAGTTGGCCTTTAGCGCCAAGCCGCCAAGGCCGCCGGCACAACTGTCTCGCCCCACTCCTGCACGAAATGGCCAGCCTCGGGAAGCACCAGCGGCTCGGGGCACCCTTGGATCACTTTGGCCAGCGCGCGCATGGATTTTTCGTTGAAGACCGGATCGGCACCGCCAATGGCCATGAAACTTTTGCCGCGCCAGCTCTCGCCCCACCAAGCGCGCGCGCGCCGCGAGAGTGCCACACCACCAGCATTGGCGTTGTCCGGCACAAGGTTCGGAAACCGCTGCACGCCTGCCTTGTAGTGTACGCTCGGGAATGGCGCGTCATAGGCGGCCACTTCAGCGTCAGACAGATGCGCCGCGCCGCGTTTCATCAGCTTGCCAATCGCCATATCGGGATTGGCATTGGCCCACGCCCGCCATGCCAGAAAACCCTCTGACAGTGGGTGTTCTGCTGTGGCGAGACCCGTATTCATCACCAGCAGCTTACTGTAGCGCGCCGCGTCATCCATTGGCAGGGTGAGCCCCAGCAGCCCACCCCAGTCCTGCACCACGAGAAGAACATCCTGCAGAGCTAGACGCGTAACCAGCGCCTGCAAACTGCCGCGATGGAAATCAAACGTGTAATTGGCCGGCTCAGCCGGCTTGTCAGAGCGGCCGAAGCCGAACAGGTCGGGTGCGACAACGCGATAGCCGGCCGCTGTGAATAGCGGGATCATGCGGCGATAGAGATAGCTCCACGTCGGCTGTCCATGCAGGCACAGCGCGACCGGACCTTTTCGGGGTCCCTCGTCGATGTACGCCAGACGCAGGCCCTCGTAACCTGCCAGATCGTCAAAGCGATGGGGCTCATAGGGAAAGCCCGGCAGGTTTTCGAAGCGCGCTTCAGGCGTGCGCAGGGCAGTAATATCCATCAGGCAGGTCCGTAGCGGGGGGGGGTGTTCGGCCACCTTTACCCCGGTCTGCGCGCGGTCGCCAGCACAACGCCACCGATCATCAGCAAGCAACCCGCCAGGCCGTCCATCACCGCCAGCTTGCGCATGTCGATAGCCGCACGCGCACGTGCAATCGCGTAGGTGTATCCCAGGTCCGTGACGATCAGCGTCGCCCAGAAGATTGCCGCCAGCGTCGCGAGTTGCGGCAGCGGATCGCGCGTGGTGTCGACGAACTGCGGCAGGAACGCGCCGAGGAACAGCAGCACCTTCGGGTTCGACAGCGCCACCAGCAGCCCCTGGAGGTAGGTGGTGCCAGCCCGCCACGGTGGCGGCGGCAAACCACCGTCACGGCCTTTCCACCAGCCCCACAATTGGCGCACGCCCAACACGATCAGATACACCGCACCCACCCACCGGACGACGTCGAACCACGTCGCCATCAGCACCATCACCGAGCTCATCCCCAACGCTGCGATGGTCACCGAGATGGCGAGACCCGTCCCCGTACCAGCCAGCGTCGTCAGGCCGGCTCGCAATCCACCGGACAACGTGTTGGCGACAATCAGGCTCATGTTCGGCCCGGGCGTCAGCGCCAGCAGCACGCAGGTGCCGATGAAAAGCATGAGCGTGCTGGTGGCGATCATCGCGAACCTTCAAAACAGGAAACTTTGGCCGCGATAACCTTACCGGAGGGCGGTGGTGTCGGCTATGCAGCAGTTGGCTCAAATGCGAGCGAGCAGCGATGCACCGGAGGCGCCGCCAACGCGTCCAGAAGCCCCCTGGAGCGCGTTTACCAACTCGCTGGCACCAACCCTGCACAAACGAGCCGATGGCCATCAGCGGTCAAATTTGAGGCTCCAGCGCGATTAACTCTGTTGGCGGATAAATTAACCGAGATGGCGCGCTCACACGTCCATCTCGATCCACACCGGCACATGGTCTGAGGGCTTTTCCCAGGCGCGCGTAAAGCGGTCGATCCCGGACGCGGTCAGCCGATCGGCCGCCTGTGGCGACAGCAGCAGATGGTCAATGCGAATGCCATCGTCCTTGGGGAACGCTCCGGCCTGATAATCCCAAAACGTATAAACGCCAGCGCCGGGATGGCCGGTCCGGATCGCGTCGGTGAAACCGAGATTGAGCAAGCTGGCATACAGCGCACGCGACTCCGGCTGCGCCAGTGCATCGCCTGTCCAGGCCTCCGGCCGTTTCGCGTCGATCGCTTCCGGGATGACGTTGTAGTCGCCCAGCAGTACAAACGGCTCTTCGAGTGTGAGACGATCGTGCGCGTGCGCTATCAGCCGCTTCATCCAGCGCAGTTTGTAGTCGAATTTCTCCGTCCCCAGCGGGTTGCCATTGGGCAGATACAGCCCGCCCACCCGCACGATCCCGCGCGCGCCTGTCGCCACCGCCTCGATGTAACGCGCTTGCACATCGTCTGCGTCGCCCGGCAGGCCACGCTGCACATCTTCCAGCGGCACCTTCGAACAGATCGCAACGCCGTTGAACCCCTTCTGGCCATGCACCGCCACTGTGTACCCAAGCGCCTCGATGTCGGCCGCCGGAAAGCCCTCGTCCACGCTTTTGATTTCCTGGAGGCAGACGAGATCCGGGTTCGTCTCCCGCAGCCAAGCCACCAGCCCCTCGATGCGCGCCTTGATGCCGTTGATGTTCCAGGTCGCGATGCGCATGCTGACAGCTGCCTTTACCAAGCGTTAAGCGATTACCGCTAAAGTGTTTTCTGGGAGAGCCTTCACTGGTGATGCGGCGAGGCCCGTAATGGCATTTCGATATCTTGACAGAAATTACCGGAAAATGCCGGTGGTGCGCGTTCTTTTCGCGGCCAACTTGGTGTTTGCAACGATGGTGCTGCTAGCTTGGCAGCTGGCTATCCTGTTCGTGCTCGGCCCGCTAGGCTGGGCGGCTGACCAACCGTTTCCCACACCGAACAGTCTCGAAAGCCTGTTGCGCTACCCGCTGGTGGTCTTCTGGGCGGGGCCGGCTTTGGCGATGGCAATCGCTTGGCTGCTGATGCAGTCGCATCGCCACAAAGCGGCATTCGGCGTGCTCATCGTGCCCGTACTCATGTCGGTGATGCTGGTGGCCGTCTATCTGCTGACGCAGAGCGCGTAATCCAGCGCCGGCGCTCCGAGCCGCTCAGATCGTAAAGCTGGTGCCGCAGCCGCAGCCAGCCGTTGCGTTCGGATTGGTGATTTTGAAGCTGGCGCCGATCAGATCGTCGACAAAATCCACTTGCGCGCCAGCCATGTACGCAAGCGAGACGGGATCAATCAACAGCCGTGCGGCGTGCCGCTCGATCACGAGGTCATCGGCCACCGGCGCACCCACCAACTCGAACTTGTATTGGAATCCCGAGCAGCCGCCGCCCTCGACGCTGATGCGCAGGCAGGTCGGCTTGCCTTCACCGGCCGCAATTTCGCTAATCCGGCGCGCAGCGGCGTCCGTGAGTGTCACGGTCGCTGGTGCGAGTGTGGTGTCGCTCATAGGGATCTCGCAGTTCGTTGAGTGGGAACAAACAGAGAAACAAACAGCTGGCTGTTGAACACGGGTGGCACGCTGCAGGCGTCCCCGATACATAGGCGCACACGAGTGGTTGTCAAACTGCCGCTGTTGCAGCCCGTCACGCAGCGGTGGTCCGTCTTAGAGATGGGGCTGCCGCCGTGCCAATCGATCCAGGGTTTTCGCGCCCGTGTCCGCTCTATCCCAAACCGTCGACCGGGCCCGCGCCGTCTTCGCGACCGATCCCGCACACAGCCGTGGCCGTGCTGTCGCGGAAGCGCCCTGCCCGATGCGCACGCCGTTCCAGCGCGACCGCGACCGCATCATCCATGCCACAGCGTTCCGGCGCCTCACACACAAGACCCAAGTCTTTCTTTTCCACGAAGGCGACCACTACCGCACCCGGCTGACGCACACCATCGAAGTGGCGCAGATCGCCCGCGCGATTGCTCGCCTGCTGAAGCTCGATGAAGATCTGACCGAAGCGCTCGCGCTCGCGCACGATCTTGGCCATCCGCCGTTTGGGCATGCCGGCGAGCGGGCGCTCGACAAGGCGATGGCCAGCTACGGCGGCTTCGACCACAACGCGCAGAGTTTCAAAGTCGTCACCCGTCTGGAGCGCAAATATGCAGCGTTTGATGGGCTCAACCTGTCATTCGAAACCCTCGAAGGCCTGGTCAAACACAACGGCCCGATCGTCGGTCCCCATGCGCACGAGGCGCGGCCCGGCGAACATCGCATTTTGCTCGGCGAGATCGCACAAGCAGGCCTCACCCACGCCTTGCGGCTCGACGCCTACGCCAGTGCCGAAGCGCAAGCAGCGGCGGTCGCCGATGACATCGCCTACGTGAATCACGACATCGATGATGCGCTGCGGGCAGGTTTGCTGCAGCTCGAGACGCTCGCTGAAGCGCCGCTCGTCGGCCCCTACGTGGCGCGCGCACAGGCGACGGGCGCCGATGACGGGCGGCTCATCTATGAGGTCAACCGGCGGCTGATCACGGTTATGATCGAGGATGTGGCGGCGGCGGCGCGAGCCCGCCTCGAGCGTCTCGCGCCGGCGTCGAGTGACCACATCGCTACGGCAGGTCATGGTGTCGTGACGTTTTCGGATGCGCTCCAGTCGCAACTCGTGGCACTCAAAGCGCATCTGTTCGAGCGCGTCTACCGGCATGAGAAAGTGATGCGCGTCATGCGCGATGCCGAACGCGTCGTTGCCGATCTGTTTGTCCACTTCATGCAATCGAATGAAGGCTTGCCAGTGCGATGGGTGGCAGCAGTCGCGGGTCTTGATGCGGCCGCCCGCGCCGCCGTCATCGGCGATTTCGTCGCTGGCATGACAGACCGTTACGCCATGGTCGCGCACCGGCAATTGTTTGACCACACTCCCGAATTGCGCTAGCCGCAGCCATCCAATTTCTCGGCCGCCGCGCGTTGGGATCAGCCCCACGGGTCTGCCCCCCTGTAACGCCGGGACCTCTTTCGCGCATCAGCGCCGGAACGGCAGTGTCATGAACATCTTCGCAGACATCGAAACCCGTATCGCGGCGGCCCTGCAAGCGCTGAAGGCCGATGGCAAGCTGCCGGCAGATTTGCCGTTGTCCGGCATTGAAGCCACGCCACCGCGCGATCCCAGCCATGGCGATGTGGCATCGAACGCCGCGATGGTGCTGGCCAAAGCCGCGCGCATGAAGCCGCGCGACATTGCCGATCTGCTGGCTCAAAAACTTGGCGCAGAGCCAGACATCATCAAGGCCGAGGTCGCCGGTCCCGGCTTTCTCAACGTCTCGTTCGTGCCCGCTGTGTGGCATACGCTGGTGCGCAAAATCCAGACCGAAGGCGCTGACTTTGGCCGGTCCAGCATCGGCAACGCGGCACGCGTTAATGTCGAATACGTCTCCGCAAACCCCACCGGGCCCATGCACGTCGGCCATTGCCGCGGTGCGGTGTTCGGTGATGCACTTGCCAATCTGCTCGCTTTCGTCGGCTACGACGTCACGCGCGAATACTACGTCAACGATGCGGGCGGCCAGGTCGGCGTCCTCGCCAAGTCCGCGTTCCTGCGCTATCGCGAAGCGCTCGGCGAAGACATCGGCGAAATTCCAGCCGGGCTCTATCCAGGCGATTATCTGAAGCCGGTGGGCGAAGCGCTGGCGAAAGAGCATGGCCCGTCGCTGCTCAATTGGCCCGAAGAGCGCTGGCTGCCGCTCGTGCGTAAAACAGCGATCGACGCGATGATGCCGGCCATCAAGGCGGATCTCGCAGCGCTCAACGTGAACCACGACCTGTTTTTCTCGGAAGCGTCGCTGACCCAACCCGGTGCCGATAAAGTGCAGGCCGCGATCGAAGCCTTGCGGCAGAAGGGCTACGTCTACGAAGGCCGGCTGCCGAAGCCAAAGGATCATACCGACGACGAATGGGAAGATCGCGAGCAGACGCTGTTCAAGTCGACCGCGTTCGGCGACGACATGGACCGGGCGATTAAGAAATCAGACGGCAGCTACACCTACTTCGCGGGCGATGTAGCCTATCATTTTGACAAGCTGAGCCGGGGCTATCGCCATCTGATCAACGTCTTCGGTGCCGACCACATCGGCTACATCCATCGCGTGCTGGCGACCGCCGCGGCGTTCACAGGAGGCACTGTCACCCTCGATGCCAAAGGCAAGCTCAAACAGTGGCACACCGCCGGCGGCACCGCCGACCTCGACATTCGCGTCGTGCAGATGGTCAAGCTCTTGAAAAACGGCGAGCCCTTCAAGATGTCCAAACGCTCCGGTACGTTTGTGACGCTCCGGGATGTCGTCGACGAGGTCGGCCCCGACCCCGTTCGTTTCATGATGCTCTACCGCAAAGAGCTGGAGCCGCTGGACTTCGATCTCGCCAAGGTGGTCGAGCAGTCCAAAGAGAACCCGGTGTTCTACGTCCAGATGGCACACGCGCGTGCAAAATCCGTCTTCCGCAACGTCAAGGACGTGTTCGCTGACTTGGACGCGTCGAGCCCACTGGTAACGGCCGCCGATCTCGGCCGCCTGTCCGATTCAAGCGAACTGGACATGATCAAAAAGCTGGCGTTCTTTCCGGTGCTGATTGCCAGCGCCGCGCGAGAGCGAGAGCCGCACCGGGTCGCATTCTATCTGTATGAACTCGCGTCGTCTTTCCACGGGCACTGGGCGCGTGGCAATAAATCGCCACATTTGAGGTACATTCAACAGGGTGACAAAGGGTTGACCGCCGCCCGGTTGGCCCTCGTTGCCGCTCATGCACAGGTTTTGGCGACGGGGCTGGCGATACTGGGTGTCGGAGCGCCTGAGGAATTGCGATAGAGGGGGCGCGATAACCAGATGGGCGACCAGCTGGCGTGCGTATTCTCTAGCAACCTGTCGTCTAGACGTGTGCATTGCAGGTGCAGTACGGTGGGATTTCGGGGCGGGCAGGCAACTTAAGCTTATTCAGGAGAGATCCGCCTTCCGGAGGCGGGATGTTCTGACGGGGCAGTGCCGAGGGATTTACAGTCATGGCGCGATCAAACAGCAATCCAGATCGAACAGGCGGCCAGCCAGCGCGGCCCCAGCACGCCGGCGAACCGATCGATCACGGTTTGCCCTGGCACACCGGCGCCGCACAGCCCGGCCAAGGTTTCGAGCAACAGCCCAATGGCCAATTGCCGTGGCCGCAGCAGTACCAGCAGGCGCCCACCGCGCCGCCGTTGCAGCAATATCAGGCGCAACAAGTCTACGCACCGCCAGGGTACGCACCGCCGAACTATCCACAAGCACAAGCGTACGCGCCACAACCCGACGCGCATCATGGGCACTATTTTCCGCAGACTGCGGCTGCACCGGGTTCCGCCGAATATCAGCAGCCGATGTACACTACGAACGCCTATGCGCCATCGCAGGCGGCCTATCAGGATCCGTCGACTCAGTTGCGTGGCAGCTACGCCGGGCATGGTGAGCCGCAGGCCTACACCGCGCCACCAGCCCACGCTGCTTATCCGGGCCAGGGCTATGCGCCGCAACATGGACAAGATCCGCGGTCGTTTGATCTGGGCGCTTACGGCACTCAGGCCACCGGGTACGTCGATCCAGCCACCGGACGGCCGCTGCCGGTCGCGGCACCCCCAGCAGGACTGGCGCCCGCCGGCGCACAGGCCGTTCCATTCGGACACTCACAGGCCGCCGCTGCACCCAGCGATCAGGACGATGAGGAGTACGAGGACGAAGAAGAAGAGGAGGCGCCACGCCGGCGCTTCGGAATTCTCAAAGTGCTCGGCGTACTGACCGTTGCCGTCGCCCTCGGTGGCGGCGCCGCGTACAGCGTGAAGAAATTTGGCGGCAGCGTGCTGACCGCCGGCACGAAGCCCGTCACCGTCAAGGCCGATGCCTCGCCAAGCAAGCAACGGCCCGCATCAGGTGCGGCAGACAAGGCATCTGAGCGCCTCGGTGGCGACGCCATTCCGCAGGTCGTGCCAGCGGGCGATGGCCAGCAGGGCGATAGCGGCGCGCTCGCTCAGGCGCGCAAGGTCCAAACGATTGCCATTCCGGCTGGCAACGCACCGCCGTTGCGCCCGACGATCAGTATCCCAGGTGTTTCTGTTGAGGGCATGGCGCTGGCGTCCGCGCCGGCTCAAGCCGCCGCACTGCCGCCGGTGACACCGGCACCAGCGGGCCGCGCCGTCGCGCCGCCACCTGCCGCGGCCCAACAGCCGCGCGCGCCGGTCGCACCCAAAGTCATTGCAGCCGTTGAAGATGCCGCTGCGGCACCAAAGGTCGCGCCGCCCGCACGTATTCCG
Source organism: uncultured Alphaproteobacteria bacterium (assembly GCA_963847145.1). Lineage (GTDB taxonomy): Bacteria > Pseudomonadota > Alphaproteobacteria > Rhizobiales > Hyphomicrobiaceae > JABFRJ01. The sequence goes on along the minus strand of CAWJYN010000003.1, from coordinate 351,651 downwards.
GTCGCCCAGGCACCACGCCCGTCCAAGGGCAACGATGCCTATTCGCCAGCCTCAGGTGTCGGCGCCGCGACCGTCGCTGCCGCCACCACGGCGCCGCCAAAAGCAAGCAACGGCTTCATCGCCGTTCTCGCCTCTCAAGGCTCAGCAATTGACGCCCGGAAAACACTCGACGATCTGCAAGGCAAATACAGCGAAGCCATCGGCGGCAAGCCCACCGACGTGACCGAATTTGCCAACCCGCGCGACGGCAAGACCTACTATCGCGCCGTTGTCGGCCCGCCCGGTTCGCGCGAAGCCGCCGCCTCCGTCTGCGAAAAGATCAAGACCGCCGGCCACAAGGATTGCTTCGCCGCACCCTATTGAGTTGCTCACTGTCGAGCCTTAAACCGCACCAGAGGGTCGGACGTTACGGTCCGGCCCTTTGTTTTTCCGGCAGTCTGTCTGCCTCTCGATTGTGCGGATCGCCCCATGGCTCAATCAGCGTTCATCACCGGCCTTGCCGGTCACACACTGACCGCTGACGAGCGCTGGTTTCTCGGCACCGCCCAGCCCTGCGGCGTCATCCTGTTTGCTCGCAACATCGACACGCCCGAGCAGGTGCGCGCCCTCATCGCCGACGCGCGCGACGTCATCGGCGCGCCGGTGCTGGTGCTGATCGATCAAGAGGGTGGCCGCGTCCAGCGGCTGCGTCCACCGCATTGGCGCACCCTGCCGAGCGGCGCGCAATACGCGGCGCGCTACGCACAGGACCCATCCGCGGCGATCCACGAAACCCACGCCATCGCCCGGCTCATCGCCCACGATCTGCGCGCTCTCGGCATCACCTGCAATTGCACGCCCGTGCTTGACGTGCTGGCCCCCGGCGCCCACGCCAACATCGGCAATCGCTCTCTGGGCCATGAACCGCACAGCGTCATTGCGTTGGGCCGCGCCATCGCCGAGGGACATCTGGCCGGCGGCGTGTTGCCTGTCATCAAGCACATCCCCGGCCACGGCCGCGCGACGCTCGACACCCACCTCGCGCTGCCAACGGTCACCACGTCCGAGGCCGAGCTTGCCACATCAGACTTCGCACCCTTCAATGCACTTGCGCACCTGCCCGCCGCCATGACAGCGCACGTTGTGTTCTCTGCCCTTGATCCCTCCGGCCCGGCATCGACATCCAAGCTGGTCACCGAGCGCATTGTCCGCGGCCACATCGGCTTTCACGGCCTGCTCATGAGCGACGATCTCTCCATGCACGCACTGTCCGGCACGCTGGCCACCCGCGCCGCCGCCGTCATCGCCGCCGGCACCGACGTGGCACTCCACTGTAACGGCCACATGCCCGAGATGGAGCAGGTCGCCGCCAGCGTCCCACCGCTCGAAGGGCTGGCCGCCATCCGCTTTGACCGCGCCATCGCCACAACGCGCGCGCAAACGCCGTTCAGCATGGCGCAAGCCGAAGCTTGTTTGAACCGTGTTTTGGGCGTAACGGCCACCAGCTGACAGCGGCACCCACGAATTGTGGGATAAGCCGATTGACGACAATCTGCCTCCGGAACCGGTGATGAGCAGCGCCAACCAACCGAACCAGCCTGCACCCGATCCCGCCGCCGCGATCGATCCAGAAAACTGGCCAAACTCTTGGAGCGAGCCGGCGGCCTTAGACGTGCGCGCCGAGGATGCGCTCAGTGTTCACGTCGACGGCTTCGACGGCCCACTGGATCTGCTGCTGGCGCTCGCCCGCACCCACAAGGTTGATCTCAGCAAGATCTCGGTGCTGGCACTCGCCGAGCAGTATCTCGCATTCGTCCTCGGTGCCAAAGCGCTGCGCATCGAACTCGCCGGCGACTATCTAGTGATGGCGGCCTGGTTGGCCTTTCTCAAATCGAAACTGCTGCTGCCGCGCGAAAAGACCGATGAGCCAGACCTGTCCGGCGAGGAAATGGCCGCGCGATTGGCCTTCCGCCTGAAGCGCCTCGATGCCATGCGGCAGGCCGCAGCCCAGCTGATGACACGCAAGCGGCTCGGCTTCGACATCTTCCCGCGCGGCATGCCGGAAGGTGTGCGCACCATCCGCGAGCGGGAATATACCGCCGAGATTTTCGATCTGCTGAGCGCCTACGCCAACCAGCGCACGCGCACCACCGTCAAGCGCGTCCACGTCGTCAAGAAGCGCACGGTGTGGTCCATCAAGGACGCGCGGACGCGGCTCGAAGCGCTGATGGGCGCCAGTGGCGGCGACTGGATGCAATTGGATATGTTTCTGGAGCAGTATCTCCCCTCCGACGAACTTGCGAAGACAACGGTCGCCGCCAGCTTTGGTGCGACCCTCGAAATGGCCCGCGAAGGTCTTGTCGAGCTGCAGCAGGCCGCACCATTCGCGCCCATTTACATGCGCAAGCGCGCCCGCGACGGCACGCCGCCCAGCGACTGGCAGAAAGTGGAGTAGCGATCGATGCGCGTTTTAAAGTCCCTGCCCTCCCCTCTCGTCATCCCGGCGCAGGCCGGGACCCACGACAAGCCAACAACCGTGCGAGTCGCATCGTTGGTGCCAAGCCGCGCTGGATGTGTTCGCCAGAGGATGTTGGCATGATGCCGCCCCGACCCAGCAGGCACGAAGCCCCCGCGCACGCCGACAATGACCGTCCGGAAGACGACGCCGCCGCGGAAACGCCGCGTGCTTCGAATGTGACGCCGTTGCCGGTCGCGCCGAATGCCGATCGGCGCGAGAAGCTGCGCATTCTTGAAGCGCTGTTGTTTGCAGCCTCCGAGCCCCTCGACATAGCTACGCTGGGCAAGGCGCTGGCGTCGACGAGCGTCGAGGATTTGACGGCACTGCTCGGTGAACTGCAGCAACTCTATGCAACGCGAGGCATCAATCTCGTGCGCATCGCCGGCAAGTGGGCGTTCCGCACAGCAGAAGATCTCTCCTATCTGCTCGAACGTCACGCCCACGAAGAACGTAAGCTCTCCAAAGCCGCCATGGAAACGATGGCGATCATTGCCTATCACCAGCCCGTCACGCGCGCCGAGATCGAAGAAATCCGCGGCGTTGCGACGTCGGCGGGCACGCTCGATCTGCTGATGGAAACGGGTTGGGTGCGTCCCCGCGGTCGCCGTCGCGCGCCGGGCCGGCCCATCACCTACGGCACCACGCCTGCCTTCCTCGAACACTTCTCGCTCGATCAAATTCGCGATCTGCCGGGCTTGGCCGAACTCAAGGGCGCCGGCCTGCTCGATAGCACCCTGCCAGCCGACTTCATGGTCCCCGAACCCACCGACGTCGCCGCCCTCATGCCCGACGAACTGCCTCTGGAAGATGTGGAAGAGCCGGAGTTGGCGTTGGAGGAAGATGCGGACGGCGACGAAGTCGAACCTAAAGATTCCTGATGGGCAGGCGTCAGACGTTGCAACATTCGAGTGTGTGGCGGCGGATGATGGGCGTGAAGAACGCCCTTTTCCGCCCTACAGATTGCGCCTGTTAAGCCGACCAAGAAAGCTCGATCTGGCGGAAGAGGACGCGTTTCAGCGTCCGTCATCCGCCGCATCACGTGCGTTTGAGCGAGCGGGGCAATGCGCGGACGAAGGATGAAACTTCGGCGGGTGCGCGCAGGGTGATGGCGTGGATTTGCGCAGGAAGTTCGGCCATCAGCTTGCGTTGCGCGGCTCGGCGCGTGGGGTACGTCCAGACCCAATCGCGGAAGAAGGCAAGTTCCAATCGCTCGCGATTGCCGGCGCCGGCATCGGGTCGCTCGCGACCGTAGTTTGAAATCGATCGCCAGAGCGCGCGGCTGCAATACACCGATCGTGGCAGATCGAGCCAAATAAGCATGGTGGCGCGCGGCAGTCGCAGATCGAGGGTGTTTGAATAGTCGCCGTCCATGACCCAGGCGTCGCCGGCAACTGCTGCAGCGACGCGGGCGCTGAAAATTTCCGTCGCCGTAGCTTTCCAGCCGGGCGACCAAAAAAGAGCGTCCAGGTGCACGGTGGGGATGCCGAGTGACGCGCCGATAGTGCGCGAAAGCGTTGATTTGCCAGAGCCAGCCGCTCCCATAATCAGAATCCGCTGTGTCATTGGCCGGTCTTGCACTGGTGCCTGATAATGGCCGTTCCCTTGCACCCGCGCGTGACCTGTGACAAGGCCTGCGGCTCATCCAACCTGACGGCGCATCCCCATGACCACCTACAAATCCGACTTCCTCAACGTGCTCCAATCGCGCGGCTTCATCCATCAATGCTCAGACTTTGCCGGCCTCGATGCATTGGCCGAAAAGGGGCAGGCGATCGGCTACGTTGGCTATGACTGCACGGCACCATCGCTGCACATCGGCAATTTCATTTCAGCCATGATGCTGCACTGGCTGCAAGAGACCGGCAACAAGCCGATTACCTTGATGGGCGGCGGCACCACGCGCGTCGGCGATCCCAGCGGCAAAGATGAATTGCGCGCCATCCGCACCATCGAAGAAATCGACGCCAACAAAGACAGCATCAAGGGCGTCTTCGCCAAGCTCTTGAAGTTCGGCGACGGCAAGACCGATGCGATCATGATCGACAACGCCGATTGGCTGACCAAGCTCAATTGGATTGAAATGCTGCGCGATGTCGGCAAGCATTTTTCCGTCAACCGCATGCTGGCCATGGACTCAGTGCGCCTCCGCCTCGAGCGCGAGCAGGAGATGAGCTTCATCGAGTTCAACTACATGATCTGCCAAGCCTACGACTTCACCGAACTGAACCGGCGGCTCGGCTGCAATCTGCAGATGGGCGGATCCGACCAGTGGGGCAACATCGTGCAGGGCGTCGATCTCGGCCGCCGTATGGCTCTCACGCAGCCGCTCTATGCACTCACCACGCCACTGTTGACGACCAGCTCCGGTGCCAAGATGGGTAAGACGGCAGCCGGCGCGGTGTGGCTCAACGAGGATCAGTTCAACGCTTACGATTTCTGGCAATACTGGCGCAACACTGAAGACGGCGACGTGGCACGCTTTCTGAAGCTGTTCACGCGTCTGCCGCTCGCCGAGATCGAGAAACTCGCAGCGCTCCAAGGCGCCGAGATCAACGAAGCTAAGAAAGTGCTCGCCACCGAGGCAACAGCGCTGCTGCATGGCCGCGCGAAGGCCGCAGCCGCCGCTCAAACCGCGCAGACGACATTCGAGCAAGGCGGCGCTGGCGGCGATCTGCCGACGATCGAAGTACCGCGGTCAGACATCGACAACGAACTGTCGGTGATCGCCGCCTTCATCACCGCTGGCCTTGTCAAATCCAACGGCGAAGCCAAACGCAACGTCCAGGGCGGCGCCTTGCGTGTCAACGACGTCGCCGTGACAGACGAAAAAGCGAAGCTGACACCCAAAGACGTAGGGGCCGGCGGCATCATCAAGCTCAGCCTCGGCAAGAAGAAGCATGTGCTGCTGAAGCCAGTTTGAATCCAGCACGGGGACCGGTGGAGGTTGGGTCAAGCCTTCGCGCGACCCAACAACGACGGCTGCCGCGGATAAGTGTTGGCTCGCTGATCGCAACGCTTGACCCGGCTTACGGGAACCGTCGCTCGCTGGTGTCAGCCCGATGGTCTCACGTATGCGCAATATATTCGCGCATCGCACTCGCTTCCATCTCGACTTCGGAAAGGTGATACTTCACCACATCGCCGATAGAGACGATACCGGCCAGCTTGCCATCCTTCGTAACCGGCAGATGGCGGAAGCGGCCAGCCGTCATGGCGCTCATCAGCTGCGCCAGGGTATCGGCTTCGCTGCAGGAAATAACATTGCGGGTCATGATCGACGTGACCGGGCTCGTCAGCGCGTCTGCTCCCGATTTCGCGAGAACGCGGATGATATCGCGCTCAGAGACAATACCTTGAACCTTGCGGTCGGCATCGACGATGACAATGGCGCCGATGCGCCGCTTCGAGAGCACGTCGGCGATCTGCACCAGGGTGGCAGTGAGCGGCGCGGTTTCGACCTCGCGGCCCTTTGCTTTGAGGATGGCAGCGACATTCATGCGGCTCACTCCCGTGATGTGCGTTGTGCGATGTCTCAAGGCCAATGGCGAGGCGGCGGCTATCAGGGCAGTTTGCGACCTCGCGATGGATCAAGACGGCGCCAGAACCGTACTTCCAATGCAAACATCTTGCGCCTGGAGATGCAGGACTGCAAGTCTCGCGCGCAGCTCACGCACCAGGGCCGGATCAATTCGTTTTGCAGGCGCGAAGGCTCCGGCACGGTGGACAGGTGGGTGGTCCACTGCAAAGCTGCCAGGGTCGCTGCAAGAGCCGCTCGAATGCACCGCCGGAACCAGCTGATGCCCACACCGCGCCGCCTCATCTCTGTTGTTGGCTGCCACGCGGAGGGCGAGATCGGCGATGTGATCACCGGCGGCGTCCTGCCGCCACCCGGCACAACCATGATGGATAAGCGCAACGCGTTTGCGCGCGATCACGACGATATCCGCCAACTGCTGATCCAGGAGCCGCGTGGCTCCGTCGCCCGCCACGTCAACCTGATCGTACCCTCGACGCGCTCCGACTGTGCCGCCGGCGCAATCATCATGGAGCCGACCGAGTATCCGCCGATGTCCGGCTCCAACACCATGTGCATTGCGACCGTGCTGCTGGAAACCGGCATGGTGCCGATGGTCGAGCCTGAAACAAGGTTCGCGCTCGACATGCCTGGCGGCCGCGTCGAGATCGTTGCTCAGTGCCACGCTGGCAAGTGCGAACGCGTCACGATCCGCAACGTCCCGGCTTTCACGATCAACCTCGACTGCGCCGTGGAGGTCGCCGGTCACGGCACGATCACCATCGATATCGCCTATGGTGGCATGATCTTCGCGATCTGCGATGCACGCGCTCTGGGGTTCGAGATCATACCAGCAGAAGCGCGTGAACTTGCCAGTCTCGGCGAGAAAGTCCGCGCCGCCGCCCGTGCGCAACATCCCGTGGTGCACCCGCAGCTGCCCGACATCGCTGGCGTCTCCATCGTCCAGTTCGCCGGGCCGGTCACCATGGCGGGCGATACCGCGCATGCACGCAACACCTGTATCGTGGCACCTGGCCGCTCCGACCGTTCACCGACCGGCACCGGCACCTGCGCCCGCATGGCGGTGCTGCACGCGCGCGGTCAGCTGAAAGCCGGCGATGGCCTCGTCCACGAGAGCATCATCGGCTCCCGCTTCGAGGGGCGCATCCTGGCAGCGGCCACTGTCGCCGGTCGCCCAGCTATTCTGCCAAGCATCTCCGGTCGCGCCTGGATCACGGGCTTCCACCAGTACGTCGTCGACAACACTGACCCATGGCCGAGCGGCTATCGCGTGGCGGATACGTGGGGCACCAGCGGCACCGCGCGGCAATGAGAATCAGGCCGCGCAGACAATCCCAGCCAGGCTGTTGGGACCAGCCGCCGAGATCTGGACCCGCAGAATGCGGCCAAGCGCCGACGCGTCCACTTCGGCGTGGACCGACTGCAGATACGGCGAACGGCCGATCAGCTGCCCTGCGCGGCGGCCCGGCTTCTCAAACAGCACGGGCAAGATCTTGCCGACGCAGCCCGCATTGAAGCGCGTCGATTCCTCTGCCAGCAGAGCTTGTACGCGCTGCAGCCGCCCGATCTTGACGGCTTCTGACAGCTGGCCATCCATCGTCGCCGCCGGCGTGCCCGGGCGCGCACTGTATTTGAACGAGTAGGCCTGCGCGAAGTGCACCGTGCGGATCATCTCCAGCGTAGCCTCGAACTCAGCATCAGTCTCGCCAGGAAAGCCGACGATGATATCCGTCGAGAGTGCGAGTGCCGGATTGGCCGCGCGCACGCGGGCGACGAGTGCCAGATATTCAGCCGCAGTGTGTTTGCGGTTCATCGCCGCAAGAATACGATCAGATCCCGCCTGGAACGGCAGATGCAGATATGGCATCAGCTTGGGCTCGGTGGCGTGCAGCTCAATGAGATCGTCGCGCATGTCACGCGGGTGCGAGGTGGTGTACCGTAGCCGCTCCAGCTCTGGGATGCGCGCCAACTCTGTGATCAGACCGGCCAACGTCATTTCTAAGCCCGCCGCATCCATGCCGTGATAGGCATTGACGTTCTGGCCCAACAGCGTGATTTCGCGCACACCGGTTTCGACCAGCCGCCGCGCTTCGTCCACCACCTGTGCCACCGGCCGCGAGAACTCCGCGCCGCGGGTGTAGGGCACAACGCAAAATGTGCAGAACTTATCGCAACCTTCCTGGACGGTCAGGAAGGCAGCCGTGCGGGCTGCAGGGCGGCGCGGCGGCAGTTGGGCAAACTTGTCGTCTTCGAGGAAGTCGGTCGCGACGATCTGGCCTTCAGCGGCGGTACGGCCGATCAGCGCCGGCAGCAGATGGTAGCTCTGCGGGCCGACGATCAGATCGACAGCCGGTGCGCGCTTGGCGATCTCGGCGCCTTCAGCCTGGGCAACGCAGCCGGCGACGGTCACGACTGTGGACTTACCGGCAGCGTGGCGTTCGGCCTTCACATCGCGAATGCGGCCGAGGTCAGAGTAGACCTTATCGGCGGCCTTTTCGCGGATGTGACAGGTGTTGAGGACGACCAGATCGGCGTCTTCCAGAACCTGGGTCTCGGCATACCCGTCAGCGGCCAAGGCTTCAGTCATGCGCTCGCTGTCATAGACGTTCATTTGGCAGCCAAAGGTTTTGATAAAAACCTTCTTGCCGGCCACGGCGGCGGGCGCCGGCGCGTGCGGGTTAAGCCCAATAGGACGGCTAGAGAACGGCATGCCATGTACTCCAGACCCACAGACGCTGGGCCGCTTGTGACGCCGCACACTGTGCACAACCAGCGTTTGCAACTGGTTACCCGGCACGCGACCGGCAACCACAATCCGATAGCCCGGGCGCGCCTAATGCTGCATTGCACCATAGTTAGTGTCTGCTTAACGCGCCGCGGGGCCCCCGTAAAGCGGTAGTCGGGTCACACTTTGGGGATTTGGCGCTGGCGCACATCACCATTCTTGCAGTCGGCGAAAATCACTTACGCGCTTTTTTGGCCTTCGCGAGAGGGACGCCGAACAGCTCAAGCCGGTGGCCAACCAAGCGGAAGCCGAGTTCATGAGCGATCCGCTCCTGGATTTGTTCGATGTCCTCGGCCTGGAACTCGATCACTTGGCCTGTTGTCACATCGATGAGGTGGTCGTGATGTGCGCGGTTCGCCTGCTCGTAGCGTCCGCGGCCTTCGCCGAATTCATGGCGCTCAAGAATGCCGCGATCGGCAAACAGTTTGAGTGTCCGGTAGACGGTTGAGAGCGACAGTCCGGCATCGCGGGCATGTGCGCGCTTGTAGACTTCCTCGACGTCGGGATGATCGTGGGCTTCCGACAACACGCTGGCGATCGTCCGGCGCTGACCAGTCATGCGCAAACCCTGAGCGGCACACAGCTTGGCAATGCGATCTGCATCGCGCGCAGGGGGCATCGATAGGGGCTCCAACTAAAATGGCTCGACGTTCGATCCAGCGCGGCGTCTCAAGGTGTGTTGAGTGGCAGAACCAGGTTCAAGGCGTCAACCGCTGTGCCATCCGGTTTCTTGTAGTAGTCCTTGCGCCGCCCGGCCTCTTTGAAGCCCATGCGGCTGTAGAGCACGAGGGCCGGCAGATTGTCCTCGCCCACCTCGAGAAACAGCTTCTTGGCTTCGCCGCGTGCAGCCGCCCGCTGCAAACCTTCGAGCAGCCGCTGGCCGATACCGAGCCGTTGCCACTCTTTGGAGACGCCAAAGGTCAGTATCTCCGCTTCGTCGGCGGCCAGCTGGGCAACGATGAAGCCCACCGTCTCCTGCCCGACACCGTGGCGCGCGACCAGCGCGGCCGATCCAGGATGGCTCAGGAACTGGCGGAAGCTATCGACGCTCCACGCATCCGGAAACAACGCAGCGTGGCACTGCGACAGCGCCTCGGCGTGATCGATGGTCGCCCAGAGCAGGCTGACAAAGCGCTTGTCGCGCACGGGCGCAGTGGGTTCGGACATGATCAAGGTCTCCTGGACAGGGGGGGCTGCGACGACGGTTTGGCGTCGGCCGAACGGAGATAAAGTGGTGTAACAGGAAGCATAGGAGACAGCACCGGCGCAAGCAGCACAAGCTGGCGCGCGTGCGGTTGGAGGTCAGGCAATACCATTTCAATAGTCATGTGTGGTGCTGCAGCCTTGATGGCTGCGGCCCCGGATCCCGCGATCAGGGCTGGTCCAGCGGGCAGCCACGACACCGCTTCGGTCATCTCGAGCAACGCAGGCGTCGTCAGTGGATCGCCAGCGTTCTCACCAAAAACCTGAACGTAGAACGCGCCCCGCCGCGCATCGACGGCAATCATCAATGGGCGCTTGCGGCGGGCCGCCCCCAGCAAGAGATTTGCCCGTTCCGCCATGGCCGCAAGGCTGGTCAGGCCGACGACGGGCAGTCCGGTCGCCAGGGCCATGGCACGCGCGGCGGCGATGCCGACCCTGAGTCCGGTGAACCCTCCAGGCCCGATCGTGACGGCGATCCGATCGAGTTGTTTGAAAGTCAGGCCGGCGCCGTCCATAACGTCATCGATCATCGGCAGCAGGCGCTCGGCGTGGCCAACGGTCAGCGGTTCATAAGCTTCACGCAGCAGCCACTCGCCGCGCGCACTTTTCCAGCGCACGGCAGCTGAGACCGCACCAAAACACGTGTCGAACGCAAGCACATTCATGGCACTGGACCGGAGAGGCTTTCGAACTCAGATGATCTTAGCCATTTCGTCAAACGTGAAGCGCGGCGAACGGGCCATCACGCCAGCCGGATCGCCATAACCGAGGTTCAGCAGAAAGTTCGATTTGACGGTCGTATCCTTGAAGAACGTTTCGTCGACCTTGGCCTGGTCGAAGCCTGACATGCCACCGGAATCAAGCCCGAGCGCGCGCGCCGCCATAATGAGATAGGCCCCCTGCAACGAGCCGTTTCGAAACGCGGTAAGGCCAATGTGTTCGTCCTTGCCAACAAACCAGCTTTTGGCGTCGGCATGCGGGAACAGCTTCGGCAGATGATCGTAAAAGCGCATGTCGTGGCCGATGATGGCGGTCACCGGCGCCGTCATCGTCTTGTCGACGTTGCCTGGAGCCAGCGCTGGCTTCAGTAACTCTTTCGCTTCTTTGCTCTTCACAAACACGATCCGCGCTGGCGAGCAATTGGCGCTCGTCGGCGCCATCTTCATCACGTCGACCAGCTCCCGCAACAGGCTGTCCGGAACGTCCTTGGCCTGCCACTTGTTCTGTGTGCGGGCGTCCAGGAACAGCTGCTTGAGCGCAGCAGGATCGAGGCGTGTCGACATGTCGGTCGCTTTCAAAGGAGGGCGGACTGGCACAGGAGGGAGGACTAGGCGGCATCACGACGGCATACGCCGGCACGCACGCTGCGATGCCGGCGTTGCCTATTGGAGCTCTGACAGGATTCAGACGGCGCGCACTTCCTGCACGTCGGGGCAGAAGTGGCGGAGCAGGTTCTCGATGCCGTTGCGTAAGGTGGCCGTCGAACTTGGGCAGCCAGCGCAGGCGCCGCGCATGTGCAGCGACACCACGCCGTCCTGGAAGCCGTGGAAGACGATATCGCCGCCGTCATGGGCGACGGCGGGACGGACGCGCGTCTCCAGCAACTCCTTGATGGTGGCGACGGTCTCTTCGTCTTTCGGATCGTAAATGCCGCGCTCGTCAGCAGCCTTTTCGTCGCCGTCCATTACGGCGGCGCCTGACAGATAGTGCTCCATGATTGCGCCAAGCACGGCCGGCTTGATGTGGCTCCACTCGACGTCGCCCTTGGTCACGGAGATGAAGTCGCCGCCCAGGAATACGCCGGTGACGCCTTCGACGTCGAACAGGCGCATGGCGAGGGGCGACGCGCCCGCTTCGCTACGGTCGCGATAGTCGACGGCCCCTTCGCCCAGCACATCCTTGCCGGGCATGAATTTCAAGGTTGCCGGGTTCGGCGTAACTTCGGTCTGGATGAACATGGTAGGTGCTCCGGCCCGAGGGGCTAAAGACGAGACGTGGGTTGATCGCGCGATTGAAGCCGGCGCGTCGCCAACAAGTACTACTGCGGACATAGGTGACATTACGGCCTGCGGCAAGGGCGAGGCCATGCGCAAACGGGCTGCGGAGCCATCATGCCATGGATTTGATCGCATCGGTCGAGAGGCCGCCCGGCACCATCGTGATCGGGATGGGAAATTTCCCGGCGGTTGACCCCGCGACAAGGGCCGAAATGAGCGGGCCCGGCCCTTTGGCATCAACGGCGGCACCGAGCACCAGAATGGCAATATCCTCGTCGCGCTCGATTTCCTGGCCGATCATCTCAACGCGCTTGCCTTCCAAAATCACTTCCTCGCACACGACGCTGTCGAAGCCTTCATTGGTTAGCTTGCGCCGGAAGAGACGGAACAGGGCCTTGGCTTTGTTGGTTTCCTCATCGATCTGCAATTGCCGCACACCGCCCCAGAATTGTGCATCCGGCTCGATGACGTACAACAGCTTGATCTGTCCGCCCGAGCGTTGCACGCGGCCCGCCGCGAACAGCAGCGCGCTCTCGACCTCTTTGCTTTCGTCGGCAATCACCAGAAATTTACGGTGATGCCCCGGCTCGAATGAACGGCGTTTGGACAGTGCGGTCATGCATTATGATTGGCATGTGCCGCCTAACGGGACAAGACGCCGCTGGTGCAGCGCGAAAACAATGCCCGGAATGTGTGCAACTGATTTGTTCGCGACGTGCCCCCGGCCTTGCCGTGCGGGTGGGCGGCCGATAGGACTCCCGATACAGATCTACAGATTACACGTCTTCCAAAGCGCTAGAAGCGGGATCCGACCCACCGCATGCAGCAGCAGCCCAAGCCAGTGATCTCCAGTATTCCCAGCCCGCTGGTCTCGATCCGTGGCGTTTCCAAGCAGTTCTCGAACGGAACGCTGGCGGTCCGTGATGTTGATCTCGATCTGTTCGGTGGCGAATTCATCTCGCTACTCGGCCCCTCAGGGTGTGGCAAGTCGACATTGTTGCGGATGATCTCTGGTCTCGGTGCGCCAAGTGCCGGCTCCATCAACTGGCCGGGCGGCGACGCCGCCGGCGCGCGCGGCACAGCCGATGCCCATGATCTCGGCTTCGTGTTCCAAGAGCCAACCTTGATGCCGTGGGCGACGGCGCTCGGCAATGTCGTTATCCCGCTGACGCTGAAAGGCGTTGCCAAGGCTGAAGCCGAAGCGCGCGCCCGCGAAATGCTGGCCAACGTCGGTCTCGGTAGTTTCGAAAAGTCCTATCCGCGCGAACTGTCCGGCGGTATGAAAATGCGGGTGTCGATCGCGCGCGGCCTCGTCACTCGTCCAAAAATCCTGCTGATGGACGAGCCCTTCGCCGCCCTCGATGAAATCACCCGCCACAAGCTCAACGACGATCTGTTGCGCCTTTGGGAAGCGCAGCGGTTCACGGCCGTGTTCGTCACTCACTCGATCTATGAAAGCGTCTATCTCTCACAACGCATCGTCGTCATGGCCGCACGCCCCGGCCGCATCATCGCCGATCTGGCAGTCAACGAGCCGTACCCGCGCACCGAACTCTACCGCACGTCGCCCATCTATGGGCAGCACTGCCGCACGGCATCAGACTGGCTCAAGAAAGCAATCGGCCAATGAGCGACATCCTCACAGCCTCGCCCTTGCGCCATGCCCCCAGTATTGACGACGGCACCGATGCCGGCGCCATGCCCGTCTTCGCCACCGAACCCAAAGTGCTTGGCCTGCCCCGCTCGCAATGGCCATCCATTATCGCGCCGGTCGTGGTGGGCATTCTCGCACTGGCCTTCTGGGAGTGGATCGTCTGGTACAAGGGCATCCCTCACTATGTGCTGCCGGGTCCCATCCAGATCGGCCAGACACTCATCTCCGACTGGCCGACGCTCTCGGGCTCACTCTGGATCACGTTGCGCATCACTGCCGCTGCACTCATCGCAGCCGTCACCGTTGGTGTCGCTCTGGCGGTCCTGTTCACCCAGTCGAAATGGCTGGAGATGAGCCTGTTCCCCTACGCGGTCGTGCTGCAGGTCACACCCATCGTCGCCATCGCCCCACTGATCATCATCTGGGTCGGCGACATCAATCTGTCGTTGCTCATCTGCGCCTGGATTGTTGCCTTCTTCCCAATTCTCTCCAACACCATCCTCGGTTTGAACTCGGTCGATCATAACCTGCTGAATTTGTTTCAGATGTACGGCGCATCCCGCTGGCAGACCTTGCGCCATCTACGGCTCCCCGCGGCGCTTCCGTATTTCCTCGGTGGACTTAAAATCTCCGGCGGCCTGGCCCTGATCGGCGCAGTCGTTGCCGAGTTCGTCGCCGGCACTGGCGGCAACGCGTCGGGGCTGGCCTATCGTATTCTTGAAAGCGGCTATCAGCTGAAAATCCCGCGCATGTTTGCAGCCTTGCTGATGATCTCGCTCTCCGGCATCGGCATCTTCCTCATCACCAGCTGGCTCTCCAATCGCCTCCTCCGCTCCTGGCACGAAAGCGCAGTCCGGCGGGAGAATTGACGTAGTGTGGCCGTGGACACGTCCCCTCCGCCGTGTCCAATCCGCACTCGCGCTTCCTTTTCCCGCACGCTAGAACCACTCGAGGGAATGCGTGTGAGTTTGTGGCGTTAAGTGGGGGAACTATGTCCGAGACAACCAGCCAGGCGCCGCTATGGGCGCGGACGGCCGACTACATCTTCGGCCGCAACACGTTGATCGGCATCGCCTCGCTGATGCTGCTGGTCATCTCCGGCTATGCAACCTGGCACGGCATGCGCGACTTCATCGTCGGCGTCTCATCCTCAACCGCCAAAGGCCCGGGCGACGGCTTCTCGATTTCCAACGACATCCTCGTCGTCAGCGTTGTCGTCGCACTCACGTTCCTCATGTGGCTGGCCCTGCGCGAAAGCTTCGGCGTCAAGCGCTCGTTCAAAGAGCGGATGATCACCTTTCCTCTTTATGTGTTCCTCGCACTCTGGTCGATCGGCTTCGGCTACGGCTTCTGGTGGAGCCTGATCTCCGGCGAGGAAGCGACCCGCACGGGGCTCTCCGGGCTGACAGAAGATGCCCGCGACGCCTCCGGCATTATCTCCGCCCGCCTCGACGCCGTGCGCGGCCAGCTCGATAGCGTCGTGACGTGGTCTGACAGTCAGATGACCCGCGAGGAAACCAGCGGCGGCAGCTGCGGCACCGCCTCCGGCGCCGGCCGTGGCCCACTCTACAATGCCCGTCGCGGCGTGCGCGACA
Source organism: uncultured Alphaproteobacteria bacterium (assembly GCA_963847145.1). Taxonomy (GTDB): domain Bacteria; phylum Pseudomonadota; class Alphaproteobacteria; order Rhizobiales; family Hyphomicrobiaceae; genus JABFRJ01. The sequence goes on along the minus strand of CAWJYN010000003.1, from coordinate 336,385 downwards.
GCGTCACCAACCTGCGCGACGGCATGACGCGTACGTGGCTCACGCCCGTGCAGGCCGATGTCGAAGAGCTCAAGAAAGCCGCAGAAAACCTCGGCGGCGGCACCGTCGAAGAGCGGCAGAAAAAGTTTGAAGCGGCAGCATCCCAGATCCGCGGCCGCGCGCGCAACATCGTCGCCCGCTCCAACGAACTCGGCAAATCAACCGCCTCGGAAATGCGCGCCTTGGCCAAGGCTGTCTCGGTGGCACCAGGTACCGCGGGTGCCTGTTCTGACCCGACCTTGGCTGAGCGTCTCAATCAGGCAGCCGCTCAGGCCGAGCAACCAGCGCAATTGAAGCTGCGCGAAGCGGTCTTTAACGAAGGCCCCGCCGGCGTCGCCAACGCCGTCAAAAATCTCTGGAAGAACATCGGCGCGTATATGTCGAGCATGGCCAGCTACATCTTCACCGGCCGCGCCCAGGGCAACACATCCGATGGCGAACCGATCACCGGCCGCGATCTGATCGCCTTACTCGCCACTATTGGCATCGATCTCGGGCTGTTGGCCCTTGCCGCCATCAATCCCGAGCGCGAACCGCCACCCTTCAAGCCCTCCGGCGCACTCGTTCGCCAGATCAACGAAGCCATCGAGACGGCAGTCGCCCGTGCACCCGGCGCTGACCTTGAATGGGTCCGCCGGCACTTCATCCACCACCACGCGGCGTCTTACTTGGTCACCCCCAACCTCTACGGGGCTGACCCGAAAAATCCGGATGAAAGTTCCAAGGCATTGGCCATGAACCAGTTGGCGGGCGTGCTTTCCGACCTCGAGTTGGTCCGCTGGCCGACACCGAAAGAGCTCAAGGTTCTTCGTACTGAAGAGAGTAGCCGTTCCGGCACCGACCTCACCGAGATCCGGAAAAAATTCGCTGAAGAGCGCGGTATCAAAGAAGGCGCCGAAGTCGGCGGCAACAACGTGCTGCGCAATCACGGCCTGTTCTCCAAGGCCGAACGAGCCCTCGAAATCGCCGGCTGGAGCGAGCGCGCCAGAAACGACGTCGAGATCTTCAAGCTCGTCAGCGCCGAGGGGCTGACGCCGTTGCTGATGGTCTTGAGCGAAGCTCATTTGCGCGGGCCACAGGCCGCTGCACCGGTAAAACCGGCGGTACCAGCCGCCTGATATCGTCAGCTCGCCGGCGTCTGCAAATCTTCGATCGCCTTTGCAATGTCGGACAGCGTGCCGGCGAGCTTGTCCGACACGCCCTGGGTGCGCATGCCGTCATCGGCTGCTGCGATCTGCTGCAACACAGTCGCCCGCCACCGCTCGAGCGTACCGATTTTTTCGCCGCGCGTCAGCATCACTTCGCCGACGATGTCGAGGGGTGATCGGAACACGCTTTCGGGGCTTTGCTTGGCGAGTGTGGGATTGATGCTGCCGATTTCGCTCATCGATGCTCCTGCTTCGATTGGCACGCGCGCACTAAAGAGCCCGGCCATTCCGCGTCGACGTCTGACAGGCGGTGCCGGAACGATGCAAACAAGAACGATGCAAACAAGAACCACGCAGACACAACGCCGGTCGCCCTCTGCGGCGTCAAAAAAATGCAACACAACCCGGCAATAACGCTGCCACACAGCCAACAATTGTACAGCTTTTTCATGGCATTGTTGTAAAAACTTCGCCGGCGGGCCACGCGGCAGCCACATTGACGGAACCAGGGAATGGTGATGCAAAGCAGCATGGATGGTGTCGCAACAAAGCCGCGCAATGGCCGACCGTTGGTGCTTAGTTTGCCCAACGTGTTGACGTACTTGCGTATTCTCGCCGTCCCAGCGGTGGTGGGCTGCCTCTACGGCAACGCCACACACACCATGCGTTGGATTGCTCTCGCGATCTATGTTGCCGCCTGCATCACCGACTGGCTCGACGGCTATCTGGCGCGCGTCTGGCATCAGCAATCAGCCCTCGGCCGCATGCTCGACCCCATTGCCGACAAGCTGTTGGTCGGAGCCACCTTGCTGGTGCTAATCAACGATCGCACCATTGCCGGCCTTGCACTGTGGGCTGCGGTGATCATCCTCTGTCGCGAAATTCTGGTCTCGGGCTTGCGGGAGTTCCTGGCCGAGCTGAACGTGAAAATTCACGTCAGCCAACTCGCCAAATGGAAAACCACCCTGCAAATGATTGCACTGGGCGTGCTCATCGCAGGTCCGGCCGGCGACACGCTGATCCTCCACACCTCGGAGATCGGTCTCGTGCTATTGTGGATCGCCGCCGGTCTGACCTTGTTCACCGGCTACGATTACCTCAAAGCCGCCGTCGGGCATGCCATTGACCATTGAACCGCCAGCAGCGTCGAGGCGTCTCGGAAATGACCCGGCTATGACAGTCCACTTGCTCTATTTTGCCTGGGTTCGCGAGAAGCTTGGCCGCGCTCAAGAGACAGTGACGGTGCCGGCGAGCGTGGCGACCGTTGCTGAGCTGATGGTGTGGCTGGCAGCGCGCGGCGAGGCCTATCAAGAGGTCTTCAGCCGTGTCGGAGTCATCCGCGCCGCCATCGACCAGACGCACGCGCAGCCCCAACAGAGCATCGCTGGTGCGCGCGAAATCGCCTTCTTTCCACCCGTGACGGGAGGCTGATCCGGTGGCCGTCCGCGTCCAGACCGAAGACTTCGACATCAGCCGCGAGATCGCATCGCTCACGGCCGGCCGCACCGACATCGGTGCCGTGGTGACGTTCACCGGCCTCGTCCGAGCCCTCTCTGGCAGCACACAACTGTCCGCCATGACCCTTGAACATTATCCTGGCATGACCGAAGCCGAATTGGCGCGCGTCGAAGCCGAGGCGCGCGACCGCTGGCCCCTGCAAGCGAGCCTCATCATCCATCGCGTCGGCGCGCTTGAACCCGGTGCCAACGTCGTGCTGGTCATCGCAGCGTCTGCGCACCGGCATGCCGCCTTCGAAGCGGCCGAGTTCCTGATGGACTACCTCAAAACCCGCGCACCGTTCTGGAAAAAAGAACTCAGCACCGACGGCCACGGCACCTGGGTCGACGCCCGCGAAAGCGATGACGCGGCTTTAAAAAAGTGGACGCGTTAGTCCACAATCGCTTGATAGGTCAGCACGCGCAGCTCTTTTCGGATCGGATAGGTCGACGACGGCACCAGCTGCGTCATCAGCACAACCGCCATGTCCTCTTTCGGATCGAACCAGAACGCCGTCGACGCCATGCCGCCCCACGCGCATTCGCCGGGCGTACCGGCAATCTGCGCTTTCGCCGGATCGAGCATCACCGAGAAGCCCAAGCCGAAGCCGATGCCATGATAATTCGCTTCGCTGAAGCGCGGCTGCCCCATTGCAGCCATGTCGCCATTGAGATGGTTCATCGTCATCAGCTCGACAGTCTTGCGGCCAAGCAAACGGGCGCCGCCGAGCGCACCTTTCCCCAGCAACATCTGGCAGAACCGCATGTAGTCCCGGCCCGTGCCGACAAGCCCGCCACCCCCCGATGGTGCTTTCGGCGGCGCCAGGTAACGGCTCTTTTGCGGATCATCGAGCAGCGCCAGCGGGACCTCCGGTGTCTTCACGTAGCACGCCGCAAAGCGCGGCACTTTGCTCGCCGGCACCAAGAAATCCGTGTCCCGCATATCGAGCGGCTTGATCACGCGCTCGCGCAGAAACTCGTCGAACGGTTGCCCCGAAATCACGGCCACCAGATGCCCCAGCACGTCGGTTGACAGCGAATAATTCCAAGCCTGCCCCGGCTGCGAAATGAGCGGCTCGCCAGCCAACAGATCGATGACGTCGGCGAGCGACGTGTCGCCACCGGGCAGATCGATCTTCTTCGCCCGGTACGCCGCATCCACCGGCGTCGCCATCATGAACCCGTACGTCAGCCCCGACGTATGCGTCAGCAAATCGCGAACTGTGATGTCGCGTGACGCTGGCTCCGTCATCGCCGCGCCATAGCCGCCGCCTGTGAACACGCGCTGACCGGCAAACTTCGGCAGCCAGCGCGAGATCGGATCATCAAGCTGAAAGCGGCCCTCTTCGTACAGCATCATCATCGCCACCGAGGTCATCGCCTTGGTCATCGAGTAGAGCCGATAGATCGTGTCCGGTTCAGCCTCAGTGCCGCGGACGAGGTCGCGCTTGCCGAAGCAATGATGATACGCCGTGCGCCCGCGCCGGTTAACGATCACCTCCGCACCAGCCAGCTTGCCGCTCGCAACCAGCGCTTTCATCCACGGTTCGATCATTGCCAAACGCTTGGCCGACAGCCCAACCTCTTCCGGACGCGCAGAGAGTATCTCGGTCATGGTCAAGTATCCTTTGGCATAAAAAAGTCTCCCAACGGGGTCTGACCCATGGGTCAGACCCCTGGCCAAGACTTATGGCTTGATGATCACCTTGCCCGTCGACGCGCGGTTATCGAGCTCGCGAATGGCGGCGCCGGTCTCGGCCAGCGAAAAGACCTTGTGGATATGCGGCCGCAGCTTGCCTTCAGCCACCCAGCCCATCAGTTCGACCATGTTGGCGGCCAATGCCTTCGGGTTGCGCGTGATGTGCGCACCCCAGAACACGCCCACCAGCGACGAATTCTTGAGCAACAGTAGGTTCAGCGGGATGCGCGGGATTTCACCTGCCGCGAAGCCGACAACCAGGTAGCGCCCGCCCCAGTTCATAGCGCGCAGCGCCGGTTCCGCGAACTTGTCACCCACGCAATCATAAACGACGTCGGCACCATTCCCGCCGGTCGCCGCGCGGATCTGCTCTTTCAAGTCACCAGAGCTGTAGTTGATCAGCACATCAGCACCGTGGTCTTTGCAGACAGCGAGCTTCGCATCGGTGGACGCACACGCAACAACCCGCGCACCCATCAGCTTGGCGAGTTCGACAGCGGCAAGCCCAGCACCACCCGATGCGCCCAGGATCACGCAATTCTCGCCCGCCTGCAGCTGGCCGCGATCCTTCAGGCCATGCAGCCCCGTTCCATATGTGACGGTGACGGCTGCGGCGACTTCGTCGCTCACCCCCTTGGGGATCGGCATCAGCGAAGCCGCCTTGACCACCATCTTTTCTCGTGCCGCTCCATGGCCGGCCGACCCGAACACCCGGTCGCCGACTTTCACGCCGGTGACGCCGGCGCCGATGCTGTCAACCACACCAGCAAATTCGCTGGCCGGCGAAAACGGCATGGGCGGCTTGAATTGATATTTGCCGCGCACCGCGAGCGTATCGAGGAAGTTCAGCGCCGCGGCATGCACTTTTATCACGGCCTCGCCAGCGCCGGCGGTGGGTTCGGGCAAGTCCTCGACAACGATATCGTCGGGACCGGTCAACGTCTTGCAAAGGGCAGCGCGCATGGAGAACCTTCCAAAGTGAGGGACGGCAAATCAGTAGCGGGGTTAGATGTGGGCGTCACCAGGTCTGATCATTCATCCCGGCTCGCGCGGCGGGCCATCGCGGCCCTTGTCGACCGTGCGCTCTCCGACGTGAAGCACCTCGCCTTCGATGATGGGGCCGTCGCCGGGCGGCGGACGCGGCGCGCTGGCGGTTCCGCGCGGAGCGTCCCGGCCCTGGCCGTTGCCGCCGCTCGCGGCTGCGCGCGTGCCAAACACAAAGCCGCGCATTTCAGCCGATCGCAGGACTTTACGGATGCTCCAGGCGGCAATGGTGCGGCGCAGGCGCGGGATCAGCAGGGCCAGACCCACCGCATCGGTAAGAAATCCCGGCACAATCAACAGCAGACCCGCAAAGGCAATGAACACGCCGTCCACCACCGGCCCCACCGGCGGGCGGCCTCGGCCCATCGCCTCCATTGCGCGCCCAAGCACCTGGAAACCCTGCTCATAGAGCACATAAGTCCCAAGCATCGCCGATGCGACGATCAGCGCAAGCGTGGGCCAGAAGCCGATGGCCTGGCCGACCTTGATCATGAGCGCGATCTCGAGAAACGGGATCGCAGCGAAAACGAGCAGCAGTCCCAAGCGCATGGTGCGGGTCCGAGGGTATGGCTCCCAGCCAGTGCGGCACCCGAAAGGCACCAAGCACACCGCTGAGCTTAGCGTGTCCGGCCCGGTTTGGCTGCTGATTTTTGCCCCATTGAGGGTGTTGGTGCGTTAACTCTGGAACTGGCGGCAGGTTGCGACTATATCAAAGTCCTTAGGCGAGGCTGCCGCGCTGCGAATCCCTGAAAATCGCGCACTGCACGGTCCCATCGCGGCCAAAGTCTCAGACGGCGCCACATCGCGCCAGAAAGCGGATGTCCATGGACGGCAGCCAATCCAACGTTGTGACCCTGTTCTTCCTGGTCGCGGCCGTGCTGATTTTTCTCAAGCTCCGCAGCGTGCTGGGCCGCCGGACGGGCGACGAGGCCGCGCGTTTTGAGCGCTATAGGGCCGAGCAGGCCGCGGCCGAAGCGCATGCAGCGAAGGCCGAAAACAAGGTGGTCACTCTGCCCCGGCGCGACCGGGAAGTCCCGGCCGAGGCCCCCGTGGTCAAGGAGACCGATGGCGACCGCGCACAGCGCATGACGCAGTTCGCCGGCGGGAACGCCGCGTTGGCGCAAGGGTTAATCGCCGTCGCCGCCGCCGACCGGACCTTCGAACCGGCCGAATTCCTGAAGGGCGCCAAAGCCGCCTATGAAAGCATTGTTATTGCTTTCGCGGACGGCAATCGCGGGACGCTGCAGCAGCTGCTCAGCCCTGTTGTGCTCGACGGTTTTGCTGCGGCGATCGATGCCCGCGTGGCGCGCAAAGAGACGGTCGAGCAGAGTTTCGTCGGGATCAAAGCTGCGGACATCACCAGCGTCGGCCTGCACGGCCAACAGGCGCATGTCACCGTGCGGTTCGTCAGCGAGTTAATTTCATCGACCCGCAATATGGTTGGCGAAGTGATCTCGGGTGATCCAAAACGCGTGAAGGAAGTCACCGATATTTGGACGTTCGTGCGTGACACCAGCACCAGCAGTCCAAATTGGCACCTCGACGCGACCGAAGCTGCGACCTGACGGGGACTGCCGCCGTGTCGGGGGAACGCGTTCCGTTCGGGAGCCTGCCGGGCTGGCGAGATGATGACCATGCGGCTGCGCTGGCGACGTTTCGCGCCTCCTTCGGCGCGCTGGCAACGCGTTTGAAACCACCAGCGGCCGCCGCGGTGCTGCACCACCAGCTGGCGCCGATCCCGGCCGGCGATGGACCCGCCGCCCGCCGCTTTTTTGAACAGCATTTCGCAGCCCATCGTGTAGCGCCAGCCGCAGCACCGGGATTTCTCACGGCTTACTACGAGCCGGTGCTGCCAGCGGCCCACATCGCCTCGTCGGCCTTCCCCGTCCCACTCCATCGCCGTCCAGCCGATCTGGTCAATCTGGTCGGCGAAGCCGACCGCGCCGCCGCCACCGCCAGCCTCAGCCACGCCCGCAAAACAGCCGCTGGCAACATACCTTTCCCCACTCGCCAGCAGATCGACCAGGGCGCCCTCGACGGCCAAAATCTCGAAGCCTTCTTCGTCGCCGACGAGGTCGATCGCTTCTTTCTGCAAGTCCAAGGCTCCGGCGTCCTCGTGCTCCCCGACGGCACACAAGTCCGCGTCACCTACGACGGCAAGAACGGCCACCCCTACACATCGCTCGGCCGCCATCTGGTCGATACCGGCCAAGCCACCAGTGCCGAAATGTCGCTCGATTTTCTCGCCCGTTGGCTGCGCGCCGATCCGGCCCGCGGGCGCGAGACCATGTGGCGCAACGAGAGCTACGTGTTCTTCCGCGACGTTCCCGGCGCCACCGCCCCACGCGGTGTTCTCGATGCCCCGCTCACGCCACTGCGCAGCCTCGCGATCGATCCGAGCCATCACGCGCTGGGCCTGCCGATCTTCGTCGATGCACCAGCCATCACCCATCTCACCGGCGCGCCCTTCCGCCACCTGATGGTGGGCCAAGATGTCGGCTCCGCCATCCGCGGCCTGCAACGCGGCGATATATTTGTCGGAACCGGCCCGGAAGCGGGTGCGAAAGCCGGCATCACCAAGCACACTGGTGCGTTTTTTGTGTTGCTACCCGTCGCTGCAACTGTCGGCGAGGTGCCATGAAGCGGACCAGTCCGAAGCCGCCGGCCGCCAAGTCGGCGAAGGCCGCAACCAAGCCTGCACCCGATGCCCTCACCGGCGAAGAACAAGCGCTCTGGCGTTACGTTGCAACCTCGATCACGCCCATCAAAGCCAAGCCCCACGTGCGCCAGCACGGCGCAGCGGCAGAAGCCTCCGACGAAGCAGAAAGCCCCATTCCGCAACGTCGCCCATCGCGCGCAAAATCCGCAACCACGCCAGCATCACAAGTAGCACCGCCATCAGCGCGCGTCCCAGCCACAACGCTGCTCCCAACACCACCCCTCGCGGACTTCGATCCCCGTAAAGCCAAAAAAATCGGCACCGGCCGCGCCGGCATCGACGCCCGCATCGACCTGCACGGCCTCCGTCAGGACGAAGCCCTTGCACGGCTTCGCACCTTCCTGTTCGACGCGCACCATCGTGGCTGCAAAACCGTCCTCGTCATCACCGGCAAGGGCCGCGCAACCGACGATCCAACCACACCCTACGTCGACACCCTCGATCGCTTGCCGCGTGGCGTCCTCAAACGCAATCTGCCCCGCTGGCTCGCCGAACCCGACCTCCGCACCCTCGTCGTCAGCTACACCCAAGCCAGCCTCCGCCACGGCGGGGATGGTGCGTTCTACGTGGAACTGCGGAAGCGGCGGTAGGGCGGATAAGGACGCGTTCCAGCGTCCGCCATCCGCCGTTTCGTGGATCGACAACGTTGCGACGAGGCCCCCACGGCCTCAGTCGTCGGCCCACATGCGGATGAGATTTGCGACGGTCTTGGACAGCAGGTCGAATTCGTGCGTCTTCCCGTGCCGCTCGAACAATGCGCGCCGCGCCGTGTCGAGCTCAAACAGTAGTTCACGCTGGGCCGCATCGCGGATCAAACTGCGTACCCAGCCAACAGCTACTAATCGCGCACCCCGCGTCACCGGCGCCACGAAGTGGAGTGTCGTCGCGGGATAGAGGATCAGATGCCCTGGCGGCAACTTGAACGCCTCTTCACCGGCAGCCCCCGCGAGGACGAGATCGCCCCCCTCGTAACTGTCGGGTGCCGACAGGAACAAAGTGAAAGCCAGATCAGCGCGCGCGCCATCCAGGATCGGATCGTCAACGTGTGCGCCATAGGCGGCGCCCGGTAGATACTGCGAGAGCAGCGGCCCGATAATTCTTTTCGGTCGCGCGGCAAGCTCGAAGACCGGGTTGGACAACAAGCACGCCGCGATCGGCTCCGCCACGGCGTCTGTCGCGATCGAGGCGCGCGCTTGCAGGTTGCGCTTGGTGCCGGCCGCCGCCCATCCACCTTGGCCAGCCTCGAAGTCGAGTGCGGCAATGCTGGTGTGCATGGCGCGCACTTCATCGGCCGTCAGGATATGTGCAATCGACAGAATCATACACTAACTAACTCCTGTTGCCGCGATAGAGTGACATGACATGCGACGCGTGACACGCAGAACTTGGATCAGCATCACCGGTGCCACAGTGAGCGCGGCAGCGTTCAGTCCGTTGCGTGCACAAGGCATCGAGCTGCCGGCTGCCTCTGCCGCCGGCCTGCGGCGTCCTGGCGGCGAGCCGTATCTGCGTGATGGCGGACCAAGTGACACGCGGACGCGCGTCACGCGTGACCTGATCTTGATCGAAGGCGCCCTCTTTACCTTCGATGAACTGCTTGCCGCCAAGGACTGGACCGGCGCGCAACAACGTATTGACAGCGCAACGAGCGAGGCCCGGGAAAAAGTCGAGCCCTACATGCGGGGCCAAGGCGTCAAGCCGTTCACCCCCCTGATCGCAGAATTGGTTCGCGCGCTGGACAGGCGTGATCTGAAGGCGCTGTCCGATTTGCGCCGCAAACTCGGTGACAAACTGGTCGAAGCGGATCGCGCGTTCCGCAAGTTTCGCGTGCCCTATCACCAGTTCGCGCTCCGGGCAGCCATCGAAGCGCTGAAGGTCGGCGCCAAGGGTTACGATGCAGCCTTCGACAACGGCGTTCTGGTACAATCCGCCGACTATCAGGAGGGGCGAGGTGTTCTGCGGGCCGTCGAGCGCGCGCTCGCTGAAATCAAGACAGACCTCACGCGCGTCGATGCCGCCGCCACCGCTCGGCTTGTTGCGGCTGTCGCAGCGTTGCGCCCCGCCTGGCCGGCACTCGAGCCAGCGCGCGCGCCGCCGGTCGCAACTGACGCGTTGCTCACCCTGGTGGAGGCCGTCGATGAAGCTGCGACGCCATTCTGGAAGGCCCTGCTATAAAGCACTGCCATGATGAAAGAGGCTTAAATGTTTCGCACCTTAGCTGCAACCGCACTTGCGTTTGGTTTTGTTGTGACGCCCGCCTTGCCCGCCGGAAAACCGGAGCCGGGCGCCAAGGGCGTCACAGCCCAGGGGCTCAAGGGCAAGGCCTTACTCGCCGAACTCAAAAAAGGCGGCTACGTCATTTACTTTCGCCACTTCGAAACCGGTCAAGACTATGCCGACCAGGTCACAGCCGATGTTGACAACTGCTGGACACAGCGCCGCGTCAACGCTCAGGGCTTTCGTGACGCGCAGCGCATAGGCAAATTTCTGTACGACCAGAAGATCGGCATCAGCCGTGTCGTCGCTAGTCCGTTTTGCCGCACATGGCAGTCAGCCGACTTGGCCTTTGGCCGTCACGAGCGCATCGACGCCCTGAAAATCCTGCCATCAAAGGACTACACGCCGGAACAGAATGCCGTCATGAAGGCCGGCGTCATGCCGTTTTTGGCGACAGCGCCCCAGGCTGGCAAGAACACCGTAGTCATGGCGCACGACGACAATTTGACCGCCGCCGGCGGACCACTCCTCGATAGCCAGGGAGAGGCGGCCATCATCAAGCCAGACGGCAGCGGCAGCTTCGAAGTCGTCGCCCGCATCAAACCCGATCAGTGGACGCTGCTGCCGTCCCGGTGAGACGCACGTCACCGCTCGATTGATGCCGCAACTGTCACGTTCGGGCCGGCTGCGTGCGCCGAAATCTTCAACGGCCATCCGCTTTCAGTTCGGACACACCGCAGACCTGCGTCTCTTCGCGTGGTTATCGGCATTCAAAATTCCGCATCGAGGCTGACGGTCTGCATGAAGCAGCTGCCGTGCTGGAGGAGTTTCTCCATCAGCACAGCAGTATCGGTGCCCGCTACTGCGCAGCCCGTCCATGGCTCGCCAGCACCTGCTCGGCCAGCTTGCCCTGCAACTCCGCCAGATGATGGAATGCAGAGCTGAACGTGCCGGCACCGGCCGTCGCGCTTCTGATCTCAACGATCAGATCATCCATCTCGTTCTCAGGGATATGCGCTTCGACGGTATCCCAGCCGGGCCAGCCCGCGCGTCCATCAAACGACAGGATTTGCCCGCGCCGCTGCGCAACGATCGCGTTCACCCGCGCCGTTGCCTCCGACGGTGCCGAGATCGACACCGCCATCACGGGTTCCAACAGCACCGGCTGGCATTGCGGCAACCCTTCGCTCATCGCCAGCCGCCCCGCCTGCCGGAATGCCATGTCTGAGCTGTCAACCGAGTGATACGAACCATCCAGCAGCGTCACCGCTACATCGACGACAGGAAACCCCAGCGGCCCATGCTGCAGGTAGTCCTTCACGCCGATCTCGACCGAAGGGATGTACTGCTTCGGCACCGTACCGCCGTGGATCTTGTCACCGAACTGAAAGCCTGCGCCCCGCGGCAACGGCTTGATATCCAGCACCACATCGCCAAACTGGCCATGCCCGCCCGACTGCTTCTTGTGTCGCCCTCGAATTTCCGTGCCTTTGCGAATGGTCTCTTTGTAAGGCACCAGCCGCCGGCGCGGCACCGCGTCGATGGCATACTTGCGCTTCAGCCGTTCGAGCGTCACCCGCAGATGCATCTCGCCCTGCCCCCACAGCACCATCTGATGCGTGTCGGCCGTGTGCGCGAGCCGCAGCGACGGATCCTCTTCAATCATTTTCGCCAGCGCCGCTGAAAGCTTCACGTCATCCTTGCGCTCGTGCAGCTCGATCGCCTGTCCATAGACAGGTGTTGGTGCTTGCATCGGCGCCACCTGCGCCACGGCGGTCTTGGCTGACGTGAGCGTTTCGCCGGTTGCGATGCCCTCGAGCCGGCCAAGCCCCACCGTTTCGCCGGCCTGAGCCGGTCCGCGCTTGCGCATGGTCTCGCCAAGAAACGACACCACACCCGAAGCGCGCGCCTCGGTGTTCTTGCCCACCAGCACCGTACCCTCGCCAATACTGCCGGCGAGCACACGCACAATGCTCACTTTGCCAGCGTGCTGGGTATGCAGCGTCTTGATGACCTGCGCCGCCGATGCCACCCCATCGAGCTTCAGCCGCCGCCGGGTTTCCTCGACAAACGGCGCCTCGTGCCGCAGCGCCTTCAAAAGCCGCACGATGCCGTGGCCATGCTGTGCCGAGCCGAGCAGTACCGGACAGATCTGTCCGGCCTTCAGTTCGTTCGCGAGGTCCTTGAAGATCAGATCACGCGCTGGCGGCACATCTGCCAGCAGCTGTTCCAGCAGCGCGTCGTCGTAGTCCGCGATCTGCTCCAGCATCTGAAAACGCGCTTCGCTCTCCCGCGGCTTTACCGCGTCGGGCAGTTCAATCATTTCAGACGGCGCATTGGGCCGGTAAACATAGGCCCGCTCGGAGGCGAGATCAACATAACCAGTGGCTACACCGTCTTTCCAGATGGGGATCTGGCGCAATACCAGCGGCCGCAGGCTGGCCGGCTGCAACATAGGAATGATCTGCCGCACTGGCGTATCGAACGTGTCGATCTTGTTGAGAAACAGAAAGTGCGGAATACCTTGTGAATGCAATGCTTTGAGGATGATCTGCAGGGCCGGCAACCGGCGCGCGTCAGGTTCGCACACCACCACCGCCGCATCGACCGCGGGCAGGGCGGCCAAGCTTTCGCATTGAAATTCAACTGAACCAGGAAGATCGAGAAAGGTAAACGCATCACCCAGATAGCTGGCGTCTGCCACCGTCATGTCGACGCTCATGGCGTGGGCCCGGGCTTCCGCGCTGTCATCGCCCACCATGGATTGATCGGTGGCGTTGCCCTGCCGCGCGATGGCGCCAGTTCGTGCGAGAATGGCGTCGAGAAGTGTCGTTTTTCCCGAAAGATAAGGCCCGACGAGCGCAATGCAGCGCGTACTTCGATCGACTGTCCCGTGACCATTGGATGCTATGCTGGCCGATCTGCCAGCGTTAACCGCACCATTCGGGCGCGCGCCCTTGGGGTGTCCCATGCTGTGCTCCTGACTGCTCAGGCACAACGATTGACATCACAAGCAGGCACGAGGGCGCCTGCCCGGCGCGCCCCGCGCCTGAGCAAAAGGGCGCATAGTGGGCAGACTGGACCCAACTGTGGTTCTGCGCAAGGACATTTATTATTGGAAAATCAAACGATTAGATAAAGACACCAGTCGCCGGTGGCCCCGCGATGGGCCTGCGACAATTTTTTCCCGAGCACCCCGGCATCGTCGTTGACGCTGTTAAGTCGCTGGTATAGTTTGCGCCAACTCTCACGGGTGGTCTGTAGGGACTTTCGTGCGCGATTAAGGCTGAAGCAGCACTCAAGTGCTCCCAGTAGCTTTGACCAAGGCGCTCCCTAAACGCTCCCGTCTGTCGATACAGATCAAGCAGAGCAGAATGAGATCCACGACCAAGGTGGCTAAGCCCTAACAGGCAAGTCCGCTGTTGGTCCTCTGGTTGTTGGGCTGAGGCGCCGGGAAATCCCGGCAGCTCGGCCCTTGAGGTTTGTCGCCTATCCGGCATGGATGGGCAAGATTGTGGAATGGTCGAATGCCGACAATTCAACAGCTGATCCGCAAGTCCGCGGACGCCGAAAATCTATCGCGAGAAATCGCGGCACATGCAGGCCTGCCCGCAAAAACGCGGCGTTTGCACGCGCGTTTACACCACCACGCCGAAGAAGCCGAACTCGGCGCTTCGTAAGGTGGCAAAGGTTCGGCTGACGAACGGATTTGAGGTCATCGGCTACATCCCCGGTGAAGGTCATAACTTGCAGGAACACTCCGTGGTCATGATCCGCGGTGGCCGCGTCAAAGATCTCCCAGGCGTCCGCTATCACATCATCCGCGGCGTGCTCGATACGCAAGGCGTCGCCGCTCGCCGTCAGCGCCGTTCGAAATACGGCGCCAAGCGCCCGAAGTAAGCCCGTCCCAGTCATTCGCAAGCCTGGCCCACTAGCCGGGCGCGTCGAGAAGGAAAGCCACCATGTCGCGTCGGCATGCTGCAACCAAGCGTGAAGTTAATCCGGACCCCAAGTTCGGTGATCTCGTGCTGTCGAAATTCATGAACTCGATCATGTACCAGGGCAAGAAGTCGGTCGCCGAATCGATCGTCTATGGCGCGCTGGACCGCATTCAGGCGAAGGCTAAGGCGATCCGCTGCAGATGTTCCACACCGCGCTCGAAAACGTTGCGCCGGCAGTGGAGGTGCGCTCCCGCCGCGTCGGTGGTGCGACATATCAGGTGCCGGTCGATGTGCGTACCGATCGCCGCCAGGCGCTGGCTATCCGCTGGATCATCACGGCCGCACGGGCACGCAACGAAAACACCATGGAAGAGCGTTTGTCGGGCGAATTGCTCGATGCCGCCAACAATCGTGGCACCGCCGTCAAGAAGCGTGAAGACACGCACAAGATGGCTGAAGCCAACCGCGCCTTCTCGCATTACCGCTGGTAATCTAAGACCAGCTGAAACCGCATTCCGAGGCAGCATCATGGCCCGCCAGTACGATCTTAGTGACTACCGCAACTTCGGCATCATGGCTCACATTGATGCCGGCAAAACCACGACGACTGAGCGGATCCTCTATTACACGGGGAAGTCGTACAAGATCGGTGAAGTGCACGACGGCGCTGCAACCATGGATTTCATGGAGCAGGAAGCTGAGCGTGGGATCACGATTACGTCGGCTGCGACGACCTGCTTCTGGCTGGGTCGCGACGGTAAGAAGCGTCGCTTGAACATCATCGATACGCCCGGCCACGTCGATTTCACCATCGAAGTCGAGCGCAGCTTGCGCGTGCTCGACGGCGCCGTTTGCGTGCTCGATTCCAACCAGGGCGTTGAGCCGCAGACTGAAACCGTTTGGCGTCAGGGCGACAAGTATAACGTTCCGCGCATCATCTTCTCCAACAAAATGGATAAGACCGGCGCTGACTTCTACATGTGCCTCGACGACATCAAGGAAAAGCTTGGTGCGCGCGCGGTTCCGATCCAGTTGCCGATCGGCGCTGAAGGCGATTTTGCTGGCGTGATCGATCTCATCAAAATGTGCGCGTACACCTGGGATGGTGACGGCAAAGATGCGAAGATGACCGAGGGGCCGATCCCAGCGGACATGCAAGCGAAAGGCCGAAGAATATCGCGCTGCGATGATTGAAGCCGCCGTCGAAATGGACGACGACGTGATGGCTGCGTATCTCGATGGCGCAAGAGCCCGACATCGATACGCTGCGCAAGATGATCCGCAAGGCGACCGTGTCGCGCACGTTTTATCCGATGATGTGCGGCTCGGCGTTCAAGAACAAGGGCGTGCAGCCTCTGCTCGACGCTGTTGTCGATTTCTTGCCGTCGCCGCTTGATCGTGAAGCCTACGTTGGCACCGATATCAAGACCGGCGCGAAGTGACGCGCAAGCCTGATGACAGCGAACCGCTGTCGATGATCGCGTTCAAGATCATGAGCTTCGAGCACGTCGGTTCGATCACGTTCTGCCGCATCTACTCGGGTAAAATCGAGCAGGGCATGGCGCTGGCGAATACCACGCGTGACAAGAAAGAGCGCGCTGGCCGCATGTATCTGAATGCATGCTGCGGACCGCGAAGAAATCAAGGAAGCGTTTGCTGGCGACATCGTGGCGCTGCAGGGCCTGAAGGATACGCGCACGGGTGAGACGCTGTGCGATCCGAACAAGCCGGTCATTCTTGAAAAGATGGACTTCCCCGAACCCGTCATTGAAATGAAGATCGAGCCCAAGACCAAGGGCGATCAGGAAAAGATGGCGCTGGCGCTGTATACGCTGGCACTTGAAGATCCGTCGTTCCGCATCGCGGTTGATCCGGAGTTGGGTGAGACGCGCATCAAGGGGATGGGCGAACTTCATCTCGACATCAAGGTCGACATTCTGAAGCGCACCTATGGCGTTGATTGCACGCCGGCGCGCCGGAAGTTGCTTATCGCGAAACACTCGCGAAGGCGGTGATATCGACTACACGCACAAGAAGCAGTCGGGTGGTACGGGGCAGTTTGCGCGCGTGAAACTCAAGCTTGAGCCGAATGAAACCGGCAAGGGTAACGAGTTTGATGCCAAGATTGTCGGTGGTTCGATCCCGAAGGAATACATTCCTGGCGTCGAAAAAGGCATCGAGAGTCGGTTTGGTCCAATGGTATCTTGATCGGCTTCCCGCTGGTCGATATGAAGGTCACGCTTTATGACGGCGCGTTCCACGAAGTTGACTCAGTCGCGATCGCGTTCGAAATCGCTTCGCGCGCTGCGATGAAGGAAGGTTGCGACAAGGCCGGTATCAAGATCCTTGAACCGATCATGGACGTGGAAGTGGTGACGCCGGGTGACTTCGTCGGTGGCATCATTGGTGACATCAACTCGCGTCGCGGTCAGATCCGCACGCAAGAAATGCGCGGTAACGCGACTGTCATCCGCGCCAACGTGCCGCTTGCGAACATGTTTGGCTATGTCAGCCAGCTGCGTTCGCAGTCGACGGGACGCGCATCCTATACCATGCAGTTCGCCCATTACGCGGAAGTGCCGCGCAACGTGGCGGAAGAAGTCAGGAAGAAATACGCCTAGACTGTCGGTTGCTGCACGGGCGGCGACAGGCTGGTTTTGAACTGAAACTGAGCCGTTTCAGGACGTCCTGAGCGGCGGTATTGAGCAAAGACTGAGGAGAGCCTGTCATGGCCAAGGCAAAATTTGAGCGCAACAAGCCGCATTGCAACATCGGCACGATTGGTCACGTTGACCACGGCAAGACGTCGCTGACGGCGGCGATCACCAAGGTTCTGGCGAAGTCGGGCGGTGCCACGTTCACCGCCTACGACCAGATCGACAAGGCTCCGGAAGAGCGCGAGCGCGGCATCACGATTTCGACGGCGCACGTCGAATACGAAACCGCGAACCGCCACTACGCCCACGTCGATTGCCCCGGCCACGCCGACTATGTGAAGAACATGATCACGGGCGCGGCCCAGATGGACGGCGCGATCCTCGTCGTGTCGGCTGCTGACGGTCCGATGCCGCAGACGCGCGAACACATTCTGCTTGCCCGCCAGGTCGGCGTGCCCGCGCTCGTCGTGTTCATGAACAAGGTCGACATGGTCGATGACCAGGATCTGATCGAACTCGTCGAAATGGAAGTGCGCGAGTTGCTGACCTCGTATCAGTTCCCCGGCGACACCATTCCGATCATCAAGGGCTGCGCCAAGGCGCGCTCGACGGCGAGCAAGCCCGGAGATCGGCGAGAACGCCATTCTCGAACTGATGAAAGCTGTCGACGAGCTACATCCCGCAGCCGGAGCGTCCGATTGACCAGCCGTTCCTGATGCCGATCGAAGACGTGTTCTCGATCTCGGGTCGCGGCACGGTCGTCACCGGCCGTATCGAGCGCGGCATTGTGAAGGTCGGCGAAGAAGTCGACATCATCGGCATCCGCGACACCGTCAAGTCGACGGTGACGGGCATCGAAATGTTCCGCAAGCTGCTCGACGAAGGCCGTGCAGGCGACAACGTCGGCGCGCTGCTGCGCGGGATTGAACGTGAAGGTGTGGAGCGCGGCCAGGTGCTGTGCAAGCCCGGCACAGTCAAGCCGCACAAGAAGTTCAAGGCTGAAGCCTACATTCTGACCAAGGAAGAGGGTGGCCGTCACACGCCGTTCTTCACCAACTACCGTCCGCAGTTCTACTTCCGCACGACCGACGTGACCGGTGTGGTCACGCTGCCGGAAGGCACGGAAATGGTGATGCCGGGCGACAACATCTCGGTCGATGTTGAGCTCATCACGCCGATCGCGATGGAAGAAAAGCTGCGCTTCGCCATCCGCGAAGGCGGCCGCACCGTCGGCGCCGGCGTGGTTGCGAAGATTACGGAGTAAGGCCAACCAAGGTCGGGCGCACGTGTTCTCGGCTTGCTGGTTTCCCTGCGATCTAAGGATTGAAGATGCAACGTCAAAATATCCGGATCCGGCTCAAAGCGTTCGATCATCGTGTTCTCGATGCTCGACGCGTGAGATCGTGAACACGGCGAAGCGCACGGGCGCGGACGTCCGCGGGCCCGATTCCGCTGCCGACGCGCATCGAGACGCTTTACGGTCAACCGTTCGCCGCACATCGACAAGAAGAGCCGCGAACAGTTCGAGATGCGGACCCACAAGCGTGTGCTCGACATCGTCGACCCGACGCCGCAAACGGTTGATGCGCTCATGAAATTCGATCTTGCGGCCGGCGTCGACGTCGAGATCAAGCTCTAAGTTTTAGCCGTAAGTTTTCTGGGATCCTCTGCACCTGTCGCACGATCCCTCTGATGGAAAGGAATGCCGGAGATGCGTTCCGGAGTGATTGCGCGGAAAGTTGGGATGACCCGCATCTTTACGGATGCGGGGGAGCATATCCCTGTGACCGTGCTGAAACTTGATAATGTTCAGGTCCTTGCGCATCGTACCGAAGACAAGAACGGCTATGTGCCCTGCAGCTTGGGTGCGGGCAGCCGTAAGGCCAGCCGCGTGACGAAAGCTGAGCGGCAGAACTTCGCGATTGCGAAAGTTGAACCCAAGAGCCGCTGGCGGAGTTCCGCGTGTCGGCCGAAAACTTGATCGATGTGGGCGCCGAAATTACGGCCGACCATTTCGTCAAGGGTCAGATGTCGACGTGACGGGTACCAACCAGGGTAAAGGCTTCCAGGGCGCGATGAAGCGCTGGAACTTCGGCGGATTGCGCGCGACGCACGGTGTGTCGTCATCGCATCGTTCGCTCGGTTCGACTGGTCAGCGCCAAGATCCCGGCAAAGTGTTCAAAGGTAAGAAGATGGCCGGCCAGATGGGCGATGAGCGCGTTACCACGCTTAACCTGGAAGTCGTGCAGACCGATGTTGAGCGAGGCCTGGTGCTCGTTCGTGGCGCGGTTCCCGGCTCGAAGGGCGGCTGGGTTTTTGTGCGCGATGCTGTGAAGCTTCCGCTGCCGAAAGAGGCGCCGAGGCCTGGTGCGTTCCGCAAGGCGCCGCGTGAACGGAGCCCGCGGCAAAGGCCGCAAGCACAGGAAGCGCGTCATGAAGACGACTGTCACGACGCTTGACGCCGGCTCCGCTGGCGAGATCGATCTGAAGGACGAGATCTTCGGTCTCGAGGTCCGCGTCAGGATCTCATCCATCGCATGGTGCGCTATCAGCAGTTGAAGCGTCGGGCCGGCACGCACGCGTCGCAAGGACCGGTCCGAAGTCGCCGTGACCGGCAAGAAAATGTACAAGCAGAAGGGCTCCGGTGGCGCTCGTCATGGCGACAAATCGGCGCCGCAGTTCCGCGGTGGTGGTAAGGCGTTCGGTCCCAAGCCGCGCAGCCATGCGATCGGTATGCCGAAGAAGGTCCGTGCGCTGGCTCTCAAGCACGCGTTGTCGGCGAAGGCGAAAGCCGGCGAGATCATCGTGCTCGACAAGCGCATTCTGTCGACGGCAAGACAGCAGCCATGAAAGCCGCTTCACGAAGACTCGGCTTGAACAAGCGCGCTCTTCATCGATGGGCGCGAGATTGAGCCGGAATTCGCCGCGCCGCGCGCAACATTCCGCATATCGATGTGCTGCCGATGCAGGGCATCAACGTTTACGACATCCTGCGGCGCGAAAAGCTCGTGCTGACGAAGGCGGCGGTTGCCGCTCTCGAAGAGCGGTTCAAGTGAGGCGCGCCATGGCGAAAGCATCCCATTACGACGTGATTTTGCGCCAGTGATCACCGAGAAGTCGACACTGGTCTCAGCGAACACAATCAGGTTGTCTTCAAAGTCTCGCCGACCGCGACGAAGCCGCAGATCAAAGCCGCCGTCGAGGCGCTGTTCAAGGTCAAGGTCAAGGCGGTCAACACCATCGTCCGCAAGGGCAAACTGAAAACCTTCAACGGTTTCCGGTCGATCCAGAGCGACACCAAGCGGGCGATCGTCACGCTTGAAAATGGTCACTCGATCGATGTGACCACAGGCTTGTAAGGCCAGGGACTTAGGCCAGGGAATCAGGAACGTACCGTCATGGCATTGAAAACATACCGCCCGACGACGCCGAGCCTGCGCAATTTGGTGCTGGTTGATCGCGCCGGCCTGTTGGAAAGGCGCGCCGGTCAAGATGTTGACCGAGGGCAAGACCAAGACCGGCGGCCGCAACAACCATGGCCGCATCACAATGCGTCACATCGGTGGCGGCCATAAGCAGTCGTACCGGAAGATCGATTTCAAGCGCCGCAAACACGACATGGCCGCGACCGTCGAGCGGCTGGAGTACGATCCCAACCGGACCGCCTTCATCGCACTGATCAAGTATACCGATGGCTATCAGTCGCTTATATTCTGGCGCCGCAGCGGCTCGCCGTCGGCGATCACGTCGTGTCCGGCATCAAAGCCGACGTTAAGCCAGGCAATGCGATGCAGTTGGCTTCGATGCCGGTTGGCACGATCGTGCATAACGTCGAGTTGAAGCCGGGCGCCGGCGGCAAGATCGCCCGCTCGGCTGGGGCCTATGCGCAACTGGTTGGCCGTGATAGCGGCTGGGCTGTTCTGCGGCTCAATTCGGGTGAAACGCGCCGTGTGCGCGCGGAGTGCATGGCTACTGTCGGCGCTGTTTCGAACCCAGACCATATCAATGAAGTCACCGCCAAGGCTGGCCGTACGCGCTGGAAGGGTACCCGCTCGACCGTCCGTTCGATCACCATGAACCCGGTCGACCATCCGAACGGTGGCCGTACCAATGGTGGCAAGCACTGGGCGACGCCCTGGGGTAAGCCGACCAAGGGTTATAAGACACGCAAAAACAAATCGACGGACCGCTTTATCGTTCGCGGCCGTCACGCGGCGAAGGCTTGAGGAGCCAGCATGTCACGCTCAGTCTGGAAGGGTCCGTTTGTTGATGGCTACTTGGTCAAGAAGGCCGAGAAAGTTCGCGCGGGCGGCCGCAACGAAGTCATCAAGACCTGGAGCCGCCGCTCAACCGTTCTGCCGCAGTTCGTCGGGCCTGGTGTTCGGTGTCCACAACGGCCACAAGCATGTCCCGGTGAACGTCACCGAAGACATGATCGGCCACAAGCTCGGCGAGTTCGCGCCGACGCGTACATTCCATGGTCATGGCGGCGACAAGAAAGCCGTGAAGGGCAAGTAACATGGGCAAGCCGAAACGTGAGCGGCGCGAAGCCGACAACGAGGCGAAGGCTGTGCTTTCGAGCCTGCGGGTCTCGCCGCAGAAGCTGAATCTTGTCGCGCAAATGATCCGCGGCAAGAGGGTCGAAACGGCGCTGGCTGATCTCGAATTCTCGCGCAAGCGGATCGCCGAGGACGTGCGCAAGTGCGTAAAGTCGGCGGTCGCCAATGCTGAGAACAATCACAATCTCGATCCCGATGATCTGATCGTGTCGGAAGCCTTTGTCGGCAAGCAGCTTGTCATGAAGCGCTTCCACGCCCGCGGCCGTGGCCGCTCGGGCAGCATCATGAAGCCGTTCTCGATGTTGACAGTGATCGTGAAAGAAAAGCCCGCAGCGGTCGAAGCTGAGGAGACGAAGTAATGGGTCACAAAGTCAACCCCATCGGCCTCCGACTCGGCATCAATCGCACCTGGGACAGCCGCTGGTACGCTAAAGGCAGCGAGTACGGCAAACTTCTGCATGAAGACATGGCCATTCGTGACCACATCAAAACGCAGCACGCGCGGCCGGCATCAGCAACGTCGTCATCGAGCGCCCGCACAAGAAGTGCCGGGTGACCGTGCACACCGCCCGTCCCGGCGTGCTGATCGGCAAGAAGGGCACCGACATCGAGAAGCTTCGCGGCGAAATCGCACGGCTGACCACATCGGAAGTGCATCTGAACATTCTCGAAGTGCGGAAACCGGAAATCGACGCAAAGTTGGTCGCCGAAGGCATCGCGCAGCAGCTTGAACGCCGCGTTGCGTTCCGCCGCGCCATGAAGCGTGCAGTGCAGTCGGCCCTCCGGCTTGGCGCGCTTGGCATCCGTATCAACGTCTCGGGCCGCCTCGGCGGCGCAGAAATCGCTCGGCTGGAATGGTATCGGGAAGGCCGCGTGCCATTGCACACACTGCGCGCCGATATCGATTTCGGCTACGGCAAGGCAGAAACCGCATACGGCATCATCGGCATCAAGGTCTGGATCTTCAAAGGCGAGATTATTGAACACGATCCGATGGCGTCGGAGCGCAAGTCGCTTGAAGCGCAAGAAGGTGGCGGTGGCCGCCGTGACGACCGGGGCGATCGCGGTGATCGTCCACGCCGTGACCGCGGCGACCGGTCCGGCGATCGGGCCTAACATGGGTCAGTCGTGAGGCTGTGGTGGCGTATCCTTAGGGTCCGCGCACGTGCCTCACGACAGATCAGACCTGAAAATGCCTGAAATATGAAGCTGAGTGACGAATCATGCTGCAACCCAAACGCACCAAGTTCCGCAAGGCCCACAAAGGCCGGATCCATGGCCAGGCCAAGGGCGGGACGACGCTGAACTTCGGCAGCCACGGCTTGAAAGCGGTTGAGCCGGAGCGCATCACCGCGCGCCAGATCGAAGCGGCACGGCGTGCCATCACGCGTCATATGAAACGCCAGGGCCGTGTCTGGATCCCCATATTCCCAGACATTCCAGTAACGAAGAAGCCAGCGGAAGTCCGCATGGGGTCTGGCAAGGGCGGGATTGAGCTGTGGGTGGCACGGGTTAAGCCGGGGCGCATCATGTTCGAACTCGACGGCGTATCCGATGTGATCGCCCGTGAAGCGCTCGCGCTTGGCGCCGCCAAACTACCGATCAAGACACGCGTCGTCGTGCGCCAGCATAAGCGCGCGCTGGAGACTGGTCAGGACTTTGCAAGCCCAGCATGCGGTCCAGCATGCGAAACACGAAGTGCATGCCAGTCAGGCATGCAACACAGACAGGGAGCGTGCCAGGTTGGCATGCGAATGAGATGAAGGCCGCAGAATTCAGAGATATGACGCTCGACCAGCTGGATGACCAGCTCGTCAAGCTCAAGAAAGAGCAGTTCAACATGCGCTTCCAACGCGCATCGGGCCAGCTCGAGAACACAGCCCACGTGCGCGAAGTGCGCCGCGATATCGCGCGTCTGCAAACGTTGCACACGCAAAGCGCACCGGCGGGAAGGTTTAAGAGGAAAAAAACATGCCGAAGCGCATCCTCCAGGGCACAGTGGTGTCCGACAAAAACACCAACACCGTCGTTGTGAGGTCGAGCGCCGGTATACGCACCCGCTCTTCAAAAAGACGGTTCGCCGCTCGAAGAAGTATCATGCCCACGACGTGAAGGGGCCACAAGATCGGTGACGTGGTCCGTATCCAGGAAACGGCTCCAATTTCGAAACTTAAGCGTTGGATCGTTCTCGAAGAGAACAAGGTCTGACGCCGGTAACGGCAGGCAGGAATTCGTCCCAGCAGCGCGAACGTCGGCGTGCGGGACACAGGAAATGGCGACGGGAAGCGGAATGCGACGCAGGATCGGGCGACCGGTCAGGCAGCTTCCGAGACAAGGACTGGTCTGATGATCCAGATGGAGACCACTCTCGACGTGGCCGATAACTCGGGTGCAAAGCGCGTGCAATGCATCAAAGTGCTCGGTGGGTCGAAGCGTAAATATGCGACGGTTGGCGACACGATTGTTGTCTCAATCCGCGATGCGATCCCGCGTGGCAAGGTCAAGAAAGGCCAAGTCATGAAGGCTGTGGTCGTGCGCACCGCCAAAGGCGTGCGCCGTGCCGATGGTTCATTGATCCGGTTTGACCGCAATGCCGCTGTGCTGATCAACGCGCAAGGCGAGCCGGTGGGCACCCGCATCTTCGGGCCAGTCACCCGCGAGCTCCGCTCGCGCAATCACATGAAGATCGTCTCGCTTGCGCCGGAGGTTCTGTAATGAGTGCCGCCAAGATTAAAAAGGGCGACAAGGTTATTGTTCTGAGCGGCCGCGACAAGGGCAAGCAGGGCGAAGTCATCCGCGTCGTTCCCAAAGAAAGCCGCGCGTTTGTGCGCGGCGTTAACATGGTGCGCAAGCATCAGCGCCAGACGCAAACTGAGCAAGGCGGCATCATCTCGAAAGAGGGGCCCATCCATTTGTCGAACATCGCCCTTGAAGACCCCAAGGACGGCAAGCCGACGCGCATCGGCTTCAAGATGCTTGAAGATGGGACCAAGGTCCGCGTCGCCCGCCGATCGGGCGAAGTGATTCCGGAGAAGAAGTAAGCCATGGCCGACGATAAAAAGGCAAAAGGCGCGTCCAAGGGCGCAGCCAATCCGAATGCCCAGACGGGCGCTAAGGCGGCTACCAAGCCGAAGGGCGCGAAGCCGGCTGCCAAGGCTGCTGACGGCGCAAAGTTTGTGCCCAAGCCGCGGCCGAAAGATTATAAGCCCCGCATGAAAGCTCTCTACGAGCAGACCGTACGCGGCGAGATGACGAAGAAGTTCGGCTACAAGAACGGGATGCAGATCCCACGCCTTGAGAAGATCGTGCTCAACATGGGCGTTGGCGAGGCCGTCAATGACCGCAAGAAGGTGGAGAACGCTGCACGCGATCTCGCGCTGATCTCCGGCCAAAAGCCGGTGGTAACACGGGCCCGCAAGTCGATCGCCACTTTCAAGGTGCGCGACGGCATGGCGCTCGGCACCAAGGTCACGCTGCGCGGCGACCGTATGTACGAATTCCTCGACCGGTTCGTCACGATCGCGCTGCCGCGCGTGAAAGACTTCCGCGGCCTAAACCCCAAGAGCTTTGACGGCCGCGGCAACTTCGCCACCGGCCTCAAGGAGCACATCGTGTTTCCAGAAATCGACGTACGACAACGTCGACGAGGTATGGGGCATGGATGTGATCGTGTGCACGTCGGCCAACAATCGATGATGAAGCCCGCGAACTGCTCCGCAATTTCAACTTCCCGTTCCGCGCATAGAACTTAACCTCGGCATCGTAGTCACACGTTCCGATAAGTGGGTTCTTGGAGGCCCTGATGGCAAAGCAAAGCTCGATCAACAAAAACAACCACCGCCGCAAGCTGGTGGCGCAGAAAGCCGGCCGCCGTGCCAAGCTCAAGGCGATCATCGGCAATGAAAAGTCGAGCACGCAAGACCGCATGCAGGCGACGATCAAGCTCGCTCAGATGCCGCGCAACTCGTCCAAGACGCGCATCCGCAATCGCTGCGAGCTGACCGGCCGCTCGCGCGGCTACTATCGCAAGCTCAAACTGTGCCGCAACCAACTGCGCGAACTGGCCAGCCAGGGTCTCATCCCTGGGATGACCAAGTCGAGCTGGTAACGGATACGGTTTAGGAGAACACGATCATGTCGATCAACGATCCACTCGGCGATATGCTGACCCGCATCCGCAATGCGCAGATGCGGCGCCGTCCCAAAGTGTCGAGTCCGGCGTCAAAACTGCGCGCACGCGTGCTGGACGTGCTGGCCGATGAGGGCTATATCCGCGGCTACGCGGAAGTTGAGCACAAAAACGGCCTCAAGGAACTTGAGATCGAGCTCAAGTACGCCAACGGGCAGCCAGCAATCCGTGAGATTTCGAGGGTTTCAAAGCCTGGCCGTCGCGTCTACTCGCCGGTCAAGGATCTGGAAACCGTCGCGAACGGTCTCGGCGTCGCGATTCTTTCAACGCCCAAAGGCGTCATGTCGGACAGCCGAGCCCGGGAAGAAAATGTTGGCGGCGAAGTACTCTGCAACGTCTTCTGACGAAGCGGTCCGCGCTCGCGGGAAATGAAGTCAAGGTTTGGGGTTCTCTGAGGAGAGCCCGCAGCAGCGAAGGTTCGGAAGATGTCGCGCATCGGCAAAAAGCCCGTCACGGTCCCATCGGGGATTACTGCGACGGTGGCAGGTCAGCTGGTCAAAATGAAGGGCCCGAAAGGTGAGCTGTCGTTCACCGTGCCCGACGTGATCAAAGTCGAGAAGGGTACCGCGGGCATTTCCGTTTTGCCGGTCGACGAGAGCAAGAAGGCGCGCTCGATGTGGGGTATGTCGCGCACCCAGGTGGCCAATCTCATCGAGGGCGTCACCAACGGCTACACCCACACACTGGAAATCCAGGGCGTTGGCTATCGCGCGTCGATGAAGGGCAAGGACCTGCTGAACTTGCAGATCGGTTTCAGCCACGAAATTCTGCACGAAGTGCCGAAAGGCGTCGAGGTGAAGGTCGCCGGCGCAAAGCAGGAAATCATCACCGTCAGCGGCATCGACAAACAGCTTGTTGGCCAGGTCGCCGCCGATATCCGCGCTTACCGTCCACCGGAGCCCTACCAGGGCAAGGGCATTCGCTACAAAGGCGAATACGTCCACCGGAAAGAAGGCAAGAAGAAGTAATTTTTGGCGCCCAGGTCTTAAGAACAAAGAAACCCGCGCTTCGGGATCTCCACTATGCCTCGTAAACTCAGCCAGACCGACAAACGCAAGCAACGCGTGCGCAAGCGTCTGAAGGCGAACAATGCCGGCCGCCCACGTCTCTCAATCCATCGCTCGGGCATGAACATTTATGCCCAAGTGATCGACGACGTGAAGGGTCATACCGTCGCTGCAGCATCGACGCTCGACAAGGACGTCAAAGCTGCGCACAAGTCCGGCGCCAATGTCGCTGCAGCGTCGGCCGTCGGCAAGCTCGTCGCAGAGCGGGCTGTCAAAGCCGGTGTCAAAGAAGTGGTCTTTGACCGCGGTGCATTCTTATTCCATGGCCGCGTGAAAGCGTTGGCCGAAGGCGCCCGCGAGGCCGGCCTTAAGTTCTGAGCTGCGCGCGACTGCGCACATGCAAGACGTCTTTTTGAGCCTGAAAGGAAATCCAGGTGGCACGTAGTCCAAACCGCGGTGGTGGTCGCGATCGCGAAGAGCGCGAAGAGAGCGAGTTCAAAGAAAAACTCGTTGGCATCAATCGCGTTGCGAAAGTCGTCAAGGGCGGCAAGCGTTTCGGCTTTGCAGCACTCGTCATCGTCGGCGATCTCAAGGGCCGCGTTGGCTTTGGGCATGGCAAGGCACGCGAAGTGCCCGAAGCGATCCGCAAGGCCACCGAAGCGGCCCGTCGCGGTCTCGTTCGGGTGCCGCTCCGCGAAGGTCGCACGCTGCACCATGACAGCTTCGGCCGTCACGGCGCCGGCAAGGTCGTGCTTCGCTCGGCCCCTCCAGGCACCGGCATCATCGCCGGCGGCCCGGCGCGCGCGGTGTTCGAGATGCTCGGCGTTCAAGATGTTGTTGCCAAGTCGCTTGGCAGCACCAACCCTTACAACCTGGTGCGCGCAGCCTTCGATGCGCTGAAGCATCAGGAAAACCCGCGTGGCGTCGCCAACCGCCGCGGCAAGAAAGTCTCCGAGATCATCTCGCGCCGCCGCGATGGCTCAGCGACCGAAGCCGAGGCCGCCGCCGACGCCGCGTAAGGCGCGGGAATGGGGACGGGGCATTGGGCATTGGGCAATGATGACGCCCGGTGCTGGTGGTTCGAAGTTCCCATTGCCGATTGCCCGATGCCCACTCCCGATTGAAAGCCAAACCTATGTCTGCCCAGAAAACCATCACCATCGAGCAGTATCGCAGCGCGATCCGCCGCCCCGAGATTCAGACGGCAACGCTGAAGGGCTTGAAGCTGAATAAGCTGCATCGTCGGTCGACCTTGCTCGACACGCCCGAAGTGCGTGGCATGGTTCACCGCATCGCGCATTTGGTGCGCATCGTCCCTGAGGCCAAAAAGAAGTAAGGCTGTAGGTTGGGTTAGCGTGCCTTCAGCGCGTAACCCGACAGAGGCAATCGCATGACCCTGTTGGGTTACGGCCGCGACGTGCGGCCTAACCCAACCTACGACTGACACATACCGGAGTTTCCGCCATGCGGCTCAACCAGATCAAAGACAACGAAGGCTCGCGCAAAGAGCGGGTTCGCATCGGCCGCGGTATCGGCTCCGGTATGGGCAAGCAGGGTGGCCGCGGTGGCAAAGGCCAGACCGCACGCTCGGGCGTCCGCATCGGTGGCTTCGAAGGCGGCCAGATGCCGCTCCATCGCCGCCTTCCTAAGCGCGGCTTTAACAAGATCAACCGCAAGGACTGGAACGCCATCAACGTGGGCGACCTCCAGGCCGCGGTCGACACCAAGCGTATCGATGCGTCCAAACCAATCGACATCGCATCACTGGTTGCCGCCGGCGTGATCCGCCGCCCGCTGGATGGTCTCCGCATCCTTGGCGAAGGTGAAATCAAGTCGAAACTGTCACTGACAGTCAATCACGTGAGCGCTAAGGCGCGCGAAGCCATTGAAAAAGCTGGCGGCAGTATCAATTTGATCGCCAAGAAGGTTCTCAAGGCCGACGTCGACAAGGCGGCTAAGACGGCCGCCAAGCGCGCCAAGAAGTCCGCTCCGAAGAAGGCTGCTGCTACGGAAGAGTGATCCGCGCACCCGCCGCGAGAGCGGCACTTGCGCGATTGGCATTCGGACCGGCTTGCATTCCGGGGCGTGGTGAGCGCAATGGGTAAGACCGCGCAGCGCGAGGGCATCGCTGCTGCGCTTGGGAGTGAGATCGCATGGTATCCGCCGCCGAGCAGTTGGCTTCGAACCTGAACTTTGGCGCTTTCGCTAAAGCTGAAGAACTCAAGAAGCGTCTTTGGTTCACGCTGATCGCGTTGCTCGTCTATCGCCTGGGCACATTCATTCCGCTGCCCGGCGTCAATCCGGTCGCGTTTGCCAGCGCCTTCAAATCGCAGTCCGGCGGTATTTTGGGCATGTTCAACATGTTCGCCGGTGGCGCGGTTGAACGGCTGGCGATTTTCGCCCTCAATATCATGCCCTACATCTCGGCCTCGATCATCATGCAGTTGATGACGAGTGTCGTGCCGACGCTCGAGGCCCTCAAGAAAGAGGGCGAGGCTGGCCGCAAGCAGATCAACCAATACACGCGCTATCTGACGGTCGCGCTGGCAGCGTTCCAAGCCTACGGCATCGCCATCGGTCTTGAGGGCAGCCGCGGCCCGGAAGGCGCGGTCGTGACGGATCCGGGCTGGTTTTTCCGGTTGACGACAGTGATCACCCTGGTCGGTGGCACCATGTTTCTGATGTGGCTCGGTGAGCAGATCACGGCGCGCGGGGTCGGCAACGGCACGTCATTGATCATCATGGCTGGCATCGTTGCCGGTCTGCCGGCGGCATTGGCCAATCTGTTCGAGCTCGCTCGTCAAGGGTCGATCAGCCCATTCTTGCTGCTTGCGCTGCTGGCTTTGATGCTTGCGGTCGTGGCCGCGATCGTTTTCATCGAGCGCGCGCAACGACGGCTATTGATCCAGTATCCAAAGCGGCAGATGGGCAACAAGGTGTTCCAGGGCGACGCGTCGCACTTGCCTTTGAAGCTCAACTCTTCAGGTGTGATCCCGCCGATCTTTGCCTCGTCGCTGCTGTTACTCCCGATCACGGCAGCACAGTTCGCGCAGGGCTCCGGTCCGGATTGGCTGAAAGACGTCGTCGCGATGCTTGGCCAGGGGCAGCCGCTCCACCTCGCGATCTATGTCGCGCTGATCTTGTTCTTTGCCTTCTTCTATACCGCCGTTGTGTTCAATCCGGTCGAAACCGCAGACAACCTGCGGAAGTATGGCGGGTTCATTCCCGGCATCCGGCCGGGTGAGAAGACAGCCGCGTTCATCGACTATGTGTTGACTCGCATAACCGTGGTCGGTGCTATTTATCTGGCGGTTGTGTGCGTGCTGCCGGAAATCTTGACCGCTTGGGCGGGAATTCCGTTCGCTTTTGGCGGCACTTCGCTACTGATCGCGGTCAGTGTGATGATGGATACGGTTGCGCAGATCCAGAGCCACTTGATTGCTCAGCAGTACGAAGGGCTGATCAAGAAAGCGAAACTCCGGGGCGCTTCGCGCGGGCAACGCTAGGCTGAGGGGCCTGCCGGGAACGGCAGCGGGAAGCAACGATGAATCTCATTCTTCTCGGACCACCTGGCGCGGGCAAAGGCACACAAGCTAAAATACTGTCCGATACACACCGTATACCTCAGTTGTCGACAGGCGATATGCTGCGTGCGGCGGTGAAAGTCGGCTCGGACGTCGGATTGCGCGCCAAAGCTGTGATGGAATCCGGAAACCTGGTCTCCGACGAGATTGTGATAGAGATCATCGCGGAGCGGATCGGGCATGCCGACTGCTCCAAAGGATTCATCCTCGACGGCTTTCCGCGCACCTTGGCGCAGGCCGATGCCCTTGATGCGCTGCTGGAGCGCAAGAAGACCGCCCTCGACGCTGTCATCGCCATGCGTGTTGACGACGAGACGCTCGTGGCGCGGATCGCAGGCCGCTACACATGTGCCAAATGCGGTGCCGGCTACCACGAGCAATTTCAAAAACCAAAGAAGGCGGGTGTGTGCGACAAATGCGCCGGCACGGACTTCATTCGCCGGGCCGACGACCGAGCCGAAACCGTCCGCGCGCGCTTGATGGCCTACTACCGCGAAACTTCCCCGCTGATCGGGTACTATTTCGCCAAGCGTAAGCTCTCTTTTGTCGATGGCATGGCCGCCGTCGAGACCGTAACGTCGGCGATTAACGGCATTCTGAAGCCGGAGAAGACCAAGTAGCGGCGAGAAGGCTGCGCGCGCGACAGTGTGCGCTGGTCTCAAAGTGTTGACGGCGGGTATGAGGGTCGTTACAAGACGTTCAAATTCGCCAAACATGAGCGACCTGTTGGGCTGGGCAAAATAAGCCCGGTGACCGACACATGTGCGTTCAAGAATGGCTGCGTCCAAATAGCGCAGCAAAAAGATACCCGGCAGCGTCTGCGGCCGGAAACGAGGCAAACGCCGCAGTGACATGCGGCTGACTGGCCATGGTTCCGCATCGGCGGACTATGACGGTTAATCGGATTGAGGCCGCGGGCGCGGCCGGAGGAGAGAGAAGTGGCACGTATCGCAGGCGTTAACATTCCGACCCAGAAGCGCGTTGTCATCGCTCTTCAATATATTCATGGGATCGGCGAGAAGTACGCGTCAGAAATCTGCCAGAAAGTTAAAATTCCGGCCGAGCGCCGCGTCAACCAGCTGACCGACGCCGAAGTCCTGCAAATCCGCGAAACGATCGATCGTGACTACATGGTTGAGGGCGATCTGCGCCGTGACACCGCCATGAACATCAAGCGCCTGATGGATCTTGGTTGCTATCGTGGTCTGCGTCATCGCCGTGGTTTGCCAGTGCGCGGTCAACGGACGCACACCAATGCAAGGACACGCAAGGGGCCCGCTAAGGCCATCGCCGGCAAGAAGAAGTCTTCATAATCCGCCGAGCCTGAAACGCGCGGTTTTTCTCTGCGCGAACCAAATATATGCCGACAATGGCACTCTGCCGACCTTTCGCGCCATTGAACGGCGCCTGACAACAACGAGTAGATTTTCATGGCTAAAGAAGCTGCAGCAGCCCGTCCCCGCAAGCGCGAACGCAAGAACATCGCGTCGGGCGTGGCGCACGTGAATGCAACGTTTAACAACACGATGATCACGATCACCGATGCGCAGGGCAACACAATTGCCTGGTCGTCATCGGGCACAAAAGGCTTCAAGGGTTCGCGCAAGTCGACCCCCTACGCGGCGCAGGTCGCCGCTGAAGATGCCGGCCGCAAGGCGATGGAACACGGCATGAAGATCCTCGAAGTCGAGGTGATGGGACCGGGCTCCGGCCGCAAGTCGGCACTGCGTGCCCTGCAGGCCGTTGGGTTCCAGATCACGTCGATCCGCGATGTCACGCCGATCCCGCACAACGGCTGCCGCCCGCGTAAGCGCCGCCGCGTTTGATCTCGCGGGAAGCGGCGGTGGCGCCAGCGCTTTGCGCTGCGCGGCAGGCCGCTCACCTTGCGTGCCGGCGCAGAGGCCCTGATGGGGCTTTCGTGTCGAACAGTCTTTCATAGTCCCCGCCCTGTCCTACGAGGCCCTCATCGTGGCGAACATACTGCAGAAGAACTGGCAGGACCTGATCAAGCCGACCAAGCTTCAGGTGACCCCAGGTCGCGACAAGATCCGTCTTGCGACCATTGTTGCGGAGCCGCTCGAACGCGGCTTTGGCATGACGCTCGGCAACGCACTCAGGCGCGTGCTGATGTCGTCGCTGCAAGGCGCCGCCATCACAACCGTCCAGATCGATGGCGTGTTACACGAATTCTCGTCGATCCCCGGCGTCCGTGAGGATGTCACCAACATTGTCCTCAACATCAAAGAGATCGCGCTGCGCGTCCATTCGGAAGGCGTCAAGCGTATGGTCCTCAAGAAAGAGGGCCCCGGCGTCGTCAAGGCTGGCGACATCGAAGCGTCGTCGGAGGTCGAGATCCTCAACCCCGAGCACGTGATCTGCACGCTCGACCAGGGCGCGTCCATCCGCATGGAATTCTCGGCGACGATGGGCAAGGGATATGTCCCGGCCGATCGCAACCGTCCAGACGATGCGCCGATCGGCCTGATCCCGGTGGACAGCCTGTTCAGCCCTGTCAAAAAGGTCTCCTACCGCATCGAGAACACGCGCGAAGGACAGATCCTCAACTACGACAAGCTGACGATGCAGGTCGAAACCGATGGATCGATTTCGGCTGAGGATACGGTCGCGTTGGCGGCACGCATTCTGCAGGATCAGTTGGCGGTGTTCGTCAACTTCGAGGAGCCGAAGAAGGCCGTCGAAGAGCAGCGGCATCCGGAGCTGGCGTTCAACGCAGCACTGCTCAAGAAGGTCGACGAGCTCGAACTGTCGGTGCGCTCTGCCAACTGTCTGAAGAACGACAACATCGTCTATATCGGCGATCTCATTCAGAAGTCGGAAGCCGAGATGCTGCGCACACCGAACTTCGGTCGCAAGTCGCTCAACGAGATCAAGGAAGTGCTGGCGTCGATGGGCCTCCACCTCGGCATGGAAGTGCCGAACTGGCCACCGGACAATATTGAAGACCTGGCGAAGCGGTTCGAAGATCAGTACTAATCGATAAACCGCGCGGTCCGGCCGGCCCTCCGCAGGGGAGTCGGAATGTGCAACTAAAGACGCGCGTTCCGGCCGGCTCCCCGCAGGGGGAGTCGGAACGCGCAAGCAAGAACGAGGCGAGGCCGTAGAACCTCCCCGTAACAACCGAAGCGAAACAGAGAGTAAGAACCTATGCGACACGGAAAACTCGGGCGGCGTTTCAGCCGCGACAGCGCACACCGCCAAGCCATGTTCTCGAACATGGCCGCTTCCCTTATCCGGCACGAACAGATCGTGACGACCCTGCCGAAGGCCAAAGATCTGCGGCGCGTCGTCGAAAAGTACATCACCCTCGCCAAGCGTGGTGATCTAAACTCTCGCCGTCTGACAGCGTCGCGAATGGGCGATGATGAGATGGTCAAGAAACTGTTCGATGTTTTGGCCACCCGCTATAAGAACCGCGCTGGCGGCTACACCCGCGTGTTGAAGGCCGGCTTTCGTTACGGCGACAACGCGCCGCGCGCCGTCATCGAACTGGTCGATCGCGATGTTGCTGCCAAGGGCAAAGAAGACAAAGAGCGCCACGCCGCCGAACAGAAGGCGAAGGAAGCGTCGAACTGAGGCCGTTGCTCAAGAAATCCTGATGGTGCGCGCCCGGCCGGAGCATTGTCCGCCGGGCGTTTTCGTGCCAATGCACACGCGCGGCATCGCCGCTGAGCCGGAGGCGGCACCCCGGTCTCTCAAGCCGTCGGCCAGGCGCGAACGTCAACCGCGCCGCGCGGCTACGATAGCCGCAACGTCGATTTTGGTCATGCCCATCATGGCATCAAATGCGCGTTTGGCCTCGGCGCCGCCGACGGCCAGCGCCTCTGTCAAAACCCGCGGGGTGATCTGCCAGGAAACGCCCCACTTATCCTTGCACCAACCGCATGCACTCGCCTGCCCGCCGTTGCCCACGATCGCATTCCAATATCGGTCGGTCTCGTCCTGATCGTCCGTCGCGATCTGGAATGAAAACGCCTCGTTGTGCTTGAACGCCGGCCCGCCGTTGAGACCAAGACAGGGCACGCCAGCGACGGTGAACTCCACGGTCAGCACATCACCTTGCTTGCCGGACGGATAATCGCTGGGTGCGCGGTGGACGGCGGCGACGGCACTATCTGGAAAGGTCTTGGCGTAGAAGTGTGCCGCAGTCTCTGCGTCCTTGTCATACCATAGGCAAATCGTGTTCTTGGCCATTGCTTGTCCTTTCTCGACGCAAGCTCGCCCGTGCCTTCCACGTTACAATGATGGTGTCCGGAACCGATCCCGCAAGGTGCGCCTGCCTGCACGGCCGGCCTACGACTTAACAGGGGCGCGATGAGCGGGCGCAATGGTCCAGGGATTGCCTCAGTACCAACAGATTGAGGACACGGACGCCAGCGCACAATGCTTGGGTCAGGGTGGCGCCTGCAAGGCAGCCAAAGCCAGGAGGACCAAAAACACTTCAGGCAGTACAGACCTGAAGCGAAAAATCATATAAAACAGGGATCAGTTGACAAAATCGCCGGGAGTTGCAAAAACACAACAAATTCAGATCCTCATGGCCATTCGGGTTCGCCGCATGTCCTGATGCCGTGGGGTGATGACCGTTTCGCAAAGCAAGGGAGTGGCCTCCTGAGCAGCTTGATGAAGCGGTCGAATGTCAGGCGACCGATCAACGCCCTCTTTGATCGACGCTTGGCGCGGCTGGGTTCGCGACGGTTCGGACATACCCGCTACCGGAACGTTGCGAACCCGGCCCATTTGCCTGGTTCGGCTTAAATCACTTCAAATATTGACGCCTTGGTTTCTAAGCGAGACGACACGTCTCACCCTCCGGCAACCACCCGATTACTTGATCTTGCCTTCCTTGAACTCGACGTGCTTGCGCGCGACGGGATCGTACTTCTTGAAAACGAGCTTCTCGGTGCTGGTGCGCGGGTTCTTCTTGGTCACGTAGAACACGCCGGTGCCGGCGGTGCTGAGAAGCTTGATCTTCTGGGATGCTGGCTTTGCCATGACTCACGTCTCGCAGGTAGAATGGAAAAGAGGCAAGCGTGCTTTCGCCTTGCCCGATTGTCGCGCACCATAGTCAGACAGTCACTGTAGTCAAGCCGTCAGAACCGCACGCTGGCCGCTTAAATCGTCAGCTGACCAGCGCTTCGCACACACTTTCAAAGAGCGGCCGGCCAGCGGTCGAACCGAGTGCGGCCTCACAAGCATTTTCTGGATGCGGCATCATGCCGAGGATGCGGCCGGTCGGGTCGCAGATACCGGCGATGTTGCGTTGGGCGCCATTGGCATTGGCTTCAGCTGTGATGCGGCCAGATTTGTCGGTGTAGCGAAACACAACACGGTTTTCGGCTTCGAGACGGTCGAGGGTAGCGCCATCTGCGAAGTAGTTGCCGTCGCCGTGTGCTGAGATCATCTGGGCGATGGCGCCCTTCTGATACTTCGACGTGTAAAGCGTCGACGCATTCTCGACCTTCAACCAGACGTCCTTGCAGATGAACTTCAGCGACGCGTTGCGTTGCAGTACGCCCGGCAACAGTCCGGTTTCACAGAGGATCTGGAACCCATTGCAGATGCCAAGCACCGGCACGCCGGCTTTGGCCTTGGCGATAACGTCACGCATGATGGGCGAGTGCGCGGCCATGGCACCGGTGCGCAGATAGTCCCCGTAGCTGAACCCACCGGGCAGCACGATGAGGTCGGACGGGGGCACCGTGCTTTCGGCGTGCCAGACCAGCGTGGCGGGTTTGCCTGACACGGCCTTCAGCACGTCGGCGACATCGTGCTCGCGATTGGTGCCAGGGAAGACGATGACGGACGCCCTCATGGCTTTCTTCCCACTGCGATTTTGAAGCTTGAGAAAAAACTTTCGATGGCTGCCTTGACCTTGCTCACGTCAGCAGTCGGGACGCGCGACATGAGCCGGTAGCGGAAGCCTGGCTGAATGACATACCGCACCTGCGCCTGCCGCTCGCCCAAGCCCAGAAATCTGATCTCCGGGCAGGTGATCTGGGCCGAGAAGGTTGTCGCGCCGTCATCTTTCGCGGATTTGACGTCGGTCAGTTTCACTTTCATCGTATCACTCTCGCCGCACACCGCTTCTGGCACTTCTTGCCGGAAATCCGCTTCGCCATAAGGCTTGGCATCGGTGGGCACCGCTTCGGCATCGATTTCCAGCAAGAGGGCACCTGCGGCGGCCATCTCAGCGCTCTTGGCTTCGTCGAAATCGGGGGAGCAGATGGCTTCCAGGGTGCCGGGACCCTCTTCGGTGCGGCATTCGCCGGGAACCGTGATGGTGTACCTGAGTTCGGTGTTCTCGATCGTGCGTGGCTTGGCAACCACCGGCCCGCAGGCAAATCCGCCGAAGACGAGGGCGGCTGCGGTCGCACGGCGCATGATTTGCGGCGACATGGTTCGCATTCTTCAGCTCACCAGTTCAAAGCTGTAGTTTTCGATCACGGTGTTGGCCAATAGGTCCTTGCACATCTGCTCGACCGTCACCCGGGCCTTCGCCTCGTCGCGCTCTGTGAGGTCGACCTCAATGTACTTGCCTTGCCGGACCTCCTGCACCCCGGCGATGCCAAGCCCGCCAAGGGCGTTTTGGATGGCCTTGCCCTGGGGATCGAGCACACCGTTTTTCAGAGTAATCTTGATGCGGGCTTTCATGGGCGGGCACCTCGTGTGCGATTTCAGCGTGTTGCAGCGTGTTGCAGCGTTCATGCCTCTCTCTCGTGCCACACACAAGTGCACACGCGGCGCTGACGGCGTCATTGTTCGCTGTTGTCCAATGGAACCGGCGCCTTACATAGAGCGACATCATAAAGAGCGGCGCCGTTGAAGGCAAAGAAGCGCATCGGCCATCGTTCTGCGATGGCGAATTCGACGACCGCCCGGTGCACGCCGTAGCGGCCAAGCTGCGGGTCTATGTGAGCGAAATCGTTGAAGACCAGAAAGCCCCCAGGCTTGAGTTTCGGGGCGCTGGCACGGGCGTCGCGCACGACGCCGGCATAGGAATGATCAGCGTCGATGTAGATCCAGTCAAAATGGCCATCGGGAAACGTGGCGAGGGTGGTGTGGGTTAATCCTTCGTGGGTCGTGACGTGCGGATCACTCATGACGGCGCGGTCAGTCAGCGTGAAATCGATATCGATGAGATGCAGGTTCCGCGGCGCCGCGCGGGCCAGGATGACGCGGGCAAACTCCCCCCGGTAGGTGCCGAGCTCGGCAACGATGCCACCTTTCGGCAAGCGTCCGATCAAGTCGTCGCGGTCGGCACACATGCGGCAACCATCAAGCAGCGCGGCGGGCAAAGCAGGCGAGGAAACCTGCGTGATAGAGAGCGCGCGCGCGACGCGGTAGGCGCTTTTTACCGGTCGCGGGACAACGGCGCGGACCCGCATCTCGACATGCTTCAGCCACGGCTGCATCGACAGTGATCTTTCCTGCGTGCTGGGCTGGGCCTGCGTGCTGGCCTGGAATGCGTCGCGGCTCAGCTGGTGACAGTATGGAGATCAGCGCGGCCACGTTCGCGAGCCGCGCTGAGAGAGAAAGCCGTGCGCTGCTCGGTCAGGAGCGCACGAGGTGCAGTCAATGGGGCTTTTGACCGTTTGACGCGACGAGCACCGGGCCGGCACCTTTCGGCCGGGGGTTCTCGGTCAGCACGCCGAGCCGGCGGGCGACCTCGGTATAGGCTTCAAGCACGCCGCCGAGATCCCGGCGGAACCGGTCTTTGTCCATCTTGTCGCCGGTCGTGTGGTCCCAAAGGCGGCAGCTGTCGGGGCTGATTTCGTCAGCCAGGACAATCCGCACCTGATCGTTCTCGTAGAGGCGTCCGAACTCGACTTTGAAGTCGATAAGGCGAATCCCGATGCCGAGGAAAAGTCCGACCATGAAGTCATTAATTCGGAGCGCCATGCTCATCACTTCGTCGATCTCCTGCGGCGTGGCCCAGCCGAAGGCGGTGATGTGCTCCTCTGAGACCATGGGGTCGTTCAGCTTGTCGGCCTTGTAGTAGAACTCGACGATCGAACGCGGCAGGGCCGTGCCCTCCTCAAGACCCAGGCGCGTCGCCAAGCTGCCGGCCGCAACGTTGCGGACCACCACTTCGAGCGGGATAATCTCGACTTCGCGGATCAACTGCTCGCGCATGTTGAGGCGCTTCATGAAGTGGGTCGGTACGCCGATATCACCGAGGCGCAGGAACATGTATTCGGAGATGCGGTTGTTCAACACACCCTTGCCGTCGATCAGCGAATGTTTTTTGCCGTTGAGGGCCGTCGCATCATCCTTGAAATGCTGGATGAGCGTGCCCGGCTCCGGGCCCTCATAGAGCGTCTTGGCTTTGCCTTCGTATACGCGGCGGCGCTTGTTCATCTCTTTTGTCCTTCGTGCGGGGTCTTGTCGCTCAGCGTAGGCACGTCGTCGTCGTGGCGGCGCACTCTTCGTGGTGCGTTTGCGCTGCAGAATGGTGGGCGAAGTGATGGGCAGAGTGATGCGATGACGTCTGGATCGAGTGCGGCGATGTGTGCTTCGTATGTCTGTGATTCGTGCGTCTGATTTGCGGCCTCAAATGTGTCGGAGCGGTGAACTACCCCTCACCGCAGACTAGCGGAACGAGGGGGGGCGCACAATGTTAACACTCTGCGACATGTCTTTCTTGGCGCGGAATCCTGGATTGACCTCTAAATGAAGTTAAGCCATTGATTTCGCGCTCGTCGGTCGGGTTGCAGGCACAGAAATTCAACGCAGAGAATAGGTTGCGCAATAGGTTTTAATCCCGTTCAGGGTGTAAATATCTCTCGTGTGAACGCTATTCAGAAAAGAGGCGCCAGATGACTACATTTGATGATCGCGAAAAGGCCTTCGAGAAGAAGTTCGCGCACGACGCGGACCTGAAATTCAAGGCCGAAGCACGCCGCAACAAGATGCTGGCGGAGTGGGTTGGATCGAAGCTGGGGATCACCGGCGCGGCGCTCGACGACTACGTCAAGGCGGTGCGCAAAGCGGACCTCGAAGAAAAGGGCGATGACGACGTGTTCCGTAAAGTGAAAGCCGATCTCGCCGCCAAGGGCGTGGCCGTTGCTGACATCGACATCCGCAAGCAGATGGGCGAATTCCTCGCCAAGGCGGTCGCAGATCTGGAAGCCTCAAAACCGTAAAGCGGCACACATGCTAGCTGGTCGTTAACGGTTTCTTGGCACAGTCGGTGGCGCGGAGCAGCGCCCGGCTGCCGCCAAGAAACCGGACCCTGCCCATGGCCGAAGCGTCTCATCGTTCCACCCGTCAATCGGCAATGCCAGCATCGGCAATGCCTGCATCGACGGCTGCAGGCAGCAGCCTGCTATGGACCTTCGCGATCACGTTGTTCGTGTCCGCGTTGCTTCTGTTCTCGGTACAACCGCTGTTCGCGAAGATGGCGCTGCCAAAACTCGGAGGCGCACCGGCGGTCTGGGCCGTCTCGATGTGCTTCTTCCAGGCCATGCTGCTGGCCGGCTACTGCTACGCCTATGCGCTGATCCGCTGGCTTGAGCCGCGGGCGACCATTGCCGTGCATGCGTGCGTGCTGTTGGCGACACTTGTGGTGCTGCCAATCGGCTTACCGGCGAGCCTCGGCGACCCGTCTGAAGGCAACGCCTATATCTGGTTGCTAAGCGTGCTGTTTGCGGGCGTTGGGCTGCCGTTCTTCGCCGTCGCAGCCAATGCGCCTTTGCTGCAAGCTTGGTTTTCGCGCACCGATCATCCCGCCGCACGCGATCCCTATTTCCTTTACGGCGCGAGCAACGGCGGCAGCCTGTTGGCGCTGGTCGGTTATCCGATCCTGATCGAGCCTTTGCTGGGACTGACGACACAGACCACAGTCTGGAGTGCCGGGTTTGCATGCCTCGTGGTATTGCTGATGGGCTCGGCGGCGTGGGTGGCCGTTGGTCAACCGGACCGCGCCACAGTGGGTGCCGGTGAAAGCGCACAGACAGAGCGTACAGCGCCCATTGCTGCAATTGACCGCGCGATTTGGATCATGCTGGCGCTGATCCCGTCGGCGCTGATGGTGGCCGTGACGACCTACATCACGACCGATCTGGCCTCAGCACCGCTATTCTGGGTGATCCCGCTGGCGCTGTTTCTGCTCACGTTCATTCTGGTCTTCCGCGAGCGCGAACTGATCCCCATCGCCATCGTCTCGCGCGCGCTGCCGATCCTGGTGGTCGCGTTGCTCGCGGTGCCGTCGCCAGCCTTCCGCCTGGTGTTGGCGCTAGCGGGCTTTATGGCGGCGGCACTCGTCTGTCATAGCCAGCTCTACGCGCGGCGGCCGAGCGCCAGCCATCTAACGGAATTTTATTTGTGGATGTCGTTGGGCGGCGCGCTCGGCGGCGTGTTCGCAGCATTGCTGGCCCCGCAGATTTTTACGTCAGCCTTTGAATTCACGGCGCTGATGACCGCGGCGCTATTCTGCCGCCCTGAAGTGATGCAACCGCTGTCCAAGCATCTGGAGCCCTCGCGCATCGTGGGCTTCGGATGCCTCGCAGCGGCGGCGTTGATCGGCCAGCAATTGTCGCTGGAGCTCGGCGGCGAATGGATGGCTCGCGGCGTGATGGCGGCGATCCTGGGCGGCTTCGGCGCCATGTTGTGGTTCCAGCGAGCTCATCCCGCACAGCATGCGGGCGTTATGCTGGCGATCGGCCTGTTCGCCTGGATGCTGCCGGCCAGCCAGCAGGCGATCCATACGGCGCGCTCGTTCTTCGGCGTTATCCGCGTGATCGAAACGGTGGATGGCACCACGCGGCTGATGCAGCATGGCACAACCCTGCACGGCTCGCGGCGGCTGACCGACGAAAACGGCAACAAGGTCGAGCGGCCAGTGCCTGCGACCTACTATCATCCCAAAGGGCCGCTGGCGCGCGGCGTGACCCTGGCGCGCGCGGCCACCACCGGCGCACCAACAGGTGCAATTCGCATGGGCATCGTCGGCCTCGGCACCGGCTCGATGGCCTGTCACACGCAGCCCAACGACACGATCACCTATTTCGAAATCGATCCCGTTGTCGTCGAGATCGCCAAAGACCCGCGCTACTTCGATTTCCTGTCGCACTGCCGTCCGGGCGCTGAGATCGTCATGGGCGACGCGCGGCTGACCTTGGCCAAGCAGCCTCATGCTGCGTTCGACTATCTGGTGATCGACGCGTTCACCTCCGACGCCGTACCCGCGCACCTGCTGACAGCCGAAGCGATACGGCTTTATCTCGACAAGATCGCGGCGCGCGGCGTGCTGGCGCTGCATGTGTCAAACCGCTATCTTGAGCTGGTATCAGCCGTTACGGCAACTGCGCAGACCATCCCGGGGACGGTGGTTCGCGTGGTGGAATTCGGCGGCGTGGCCGGCGATCCGGATGCGCAGCCGTCGACGGTGGTGTTTATTGCCGCCAAGCCCGATGTGCTGGCGGCGACCGCCACGTGGACTGATGCGCGCACCCCGCAAGCGACCGCCACGGCTCCATGGAGCGACGATTTCTCAGATGTCCTCTCCGCGATCATCCGGCATATGAGACGCTGACGTCGGCTTTTGGCGTCGGCGACATGCGGGAAAGCGACGGCCCATGCGTTTGTTGGTTTTGGCAACGATTGGCGGCGCCATCGGCTCTGGCGCGCGGCATCTGGTTAACGTCGCCATGGCGCGGGCACTGGGCCCGGCCTTTCCCTGGTCGACGCTGACCGTCAACATCGTCGGCTCGTTTCTCATGGGCTTTGTGATTGATCTGATCCTGCGCCGCTTCGGCGGCTCACCCGAGATGCGCACGTTCCTGGCGACCGGCATCCTCGGCGGCTTCACCACGTTCTCAGCCTTCTCGCTCGATATCTCCACCCTGCTTGAGCCGCGACGAAATCGTCACCGCATTCGATCTACATCCTCGCCTCCGTTGCCATCTCCCTCCTCGCCCTCTATGCCGGGCATGCGCTCTCGCGCGCGCTGTTTTCTTAGAGTTTGCCCGGAAGTTGCCTGCCATGAATGCCCCCGCTCGCCAAAAGCGATCAGACCAAGTCCGACAAAACCAAGTCCGCCACAACCAAATCGGATAAGATCGAAACCATCACGATCTTGCCGCAGGAAGTAGATCTGCGGCTGGACCGCTGGTTCAAGATCCATTTCCCCGAGATCGGCTACACCTACCTCCAGAAGCTACTGCGCTCCGGCCAGGTCCGTCTCAACGGCAAGCGCGCCGAAGCCAACGTACGGGTCGCCGTCGGCGATGAGGTGCGCGTGCCGAAAGCCGCGCGCGAGGCGCCCAAGCCTGGTTCCATACACGCCATCAAGGCGGCTTCCACCGAAGAGGCCACGCAGAAGATTACCAACGCCGACCGCGCGCTGATCGAGGGTATGATCATTTTCGAAGACGAGCACGTCATGGTGCTCAACAAACCGTTCGGCCTTGCAGTCCAGGGCGGCAGTGGCACCACACGCCACATCGACGGCATGCTGGCAGCCATGGCCGAACGCTTCGGCGACCGCCCGCGCCTCGTCCATCGCCTCGATCGCGACACCACAGGCGTGCTCATGATCGCCAAGCATCGTCAGGCCGCATCAAAACTCGGACGCACATTCCAAACGCGCAGCGCCGCAAAAACCTACTGGGCGCTGGTCCGCGGCGTGCCCGCCCCCCGCCAAGGCCGCATCGAAGCAGCATTGGTGAAAGCCTCCACGCCCGAAGGCGACCGCGTCCGCAAATCCGAGCCCGGCGAGCAGGAACAGGCCATGCATGCCACCACGCACTACAACGTCATCGAACGCGTCGCCCAGAAGGCAGCCTGGGTAAGCCTCAAGCCCGTCACTGGCCGTCAGCATCAATTGCGCGCCCACATGCAACTGATCGGACACCCCATCATCGGCGACAACAAATACGGCGGCGACACGACCGAGTTCGCTCAGGCCTTGGAGCAAAAACTCCATCTCCACGCCCGCCGCCTCATCATGCCCCACCCCATTATGCGCGACGCCACCATCGACGTCACCGCCCCGCTGCCAGAGCACATGCTGGCGACGTGGGAACTGCTCGGGCTCGATGCGAACCGGTTTGATATTGAGGAAGCGGAGTGAGGGAGAGGGCGACCCAAGTTCCCAAAGAGTTTCGGGCAGCCAGCACACCCACAAATGTCATCCTCGGGCTTCTCCCGAGGACCCATCGCGCCACATAAGTGAGTGGGGCGGGGAAAGTGGGGCGGGGACAGGCACCTGAACGGCGTGACACGTAGGATCGCAAATGATCACCACCGCCAAGCGCCGTTCAGGTGCCTGTCCCCAACCATGCGCTATCCGTTCTGGCCAGCGGGCGACTGCATCGCCGGTCTCGATACGCTTGGTCTCGAAGATAAAGTGAAAGCGGCGTTTCTATCCGGCAATGCGCGACACCTGTTCAAGCTCTGACGGCCGCATTCAAAAATTGGCTACGATAAGGAGAACGCCTCATGCCCTGGATGATCGAACGCAAGCATGACCACGTCGCCGTCGTGACGATGAACACCAACAAGGTCAACGCGCAGAACCAAGCATTCTTCGATGATCTGCACGCAGCCTTCGATCGCCTCGAAAAAGAGTTCTCCGAGTGCGCGGTCGTGTTGACGGGAACCGGTAAGGTCTTCACCGCCGGCCTGGATCTCGATCATCACTTTGCACTGTTTGCCCGGCGCAATCTCAAAGAGATCGACGCGTGGTTCTCAGCCTATCGCGCGACCAACCTGCGCCTCTTCACCTTTCCGCGCCCGACAGTGGCCGCCATCAACGGCCACGCGTATGCAGGCGGATTTATCACAGCCATCGAATGCGATCACCGCATTGCTGCAACTGGCGCGCTGCAGTTCGCATTGAACGAAGTGCCCATCGGCATCCCGATGCCGGCTGTCTATTGCGAGATCATCAAGCATGCCATCGGTACTCGCGCCGCAGCCGAGCTGACGCTGTTCGGACAGGTCTATGATTTGGCGACCGCCATCCGGATGGACGTGGTGCAAAAAACCGTTGCACCGGAAACTCTCATCGATGCTGCCGTTGCCTGGGCCGCGCTCGTGCCGCCGGACTGCTATACTGCATATGCCTTCTCGAAGCGCGCACTGCAGGCAACGACCATGGCTGCCATCGACGCCGCTGCACGCCTCGATCGCGATGTGCTGTCGCGCGGCATGAGCGATCCCGCAAGCCTGCGCGCCAACGCGCGCCGCTATCGCGAACTCAAAGGCAAA
This sequence comes from uncultured Alphaproteobacteria bacterium, assembly GCA_963847145.1. Taxonomy (GTDB): domain Bacteria; phylum Pseudomonadota; class Alphaproteobacteria; order Rhizobiales; family Hyphomicrobiaceae; genus JABFRJ01. Next base: position 291,854 of record CAWJYN010000003.1, on the reverse strand, counting down.
GACACGCCGTGGCCGACATCGGTGTGAGCGGTGCATCTTGTCTAACAGCGTCGAGTTGCGCGTGGATTAAAACGCAAAGACGATAACAAACCAGCATCAGCCACGCCAACCCGTACGAATGTCACCCATGCCCACACGCCATCTCATCCTGTTCGATTGCGACGGAACGCTCGTCGATAGCCAGCACGACATCGTTGCGTCGATGAACCATGCGTTCAAGTGCGCGGGCCTGCCCGCGCCCACGCGCGTTGAGACGTTGTCGATTGTCGGGCTGTCGCCGCCGGAAGCGATCGTCAAGCTGACACCCGGCCAGCCAGACGCGACGCGCGAGCTTATCCTCGCCGAATTCCGCAGCGGCGATCCGGTGCGGCGCGAAGCTGGTGCCGAACGCGATCCGCTTTATTCAGGCGCAGCCGAACTGATCGCGCATCTTCAACCCGCGACGATCTTGTCCTTGGCGTCGCCACCGGCAAATCCATCCGCGGCGTCGCGCGCTTGTTTGATCGCTACGATTGGCACGGCCACTTCGCAACGATCCAGACCGCCGACACCAATCCGTCCAAACCGCATCCGGGCATGATCGAAACCGCACTCGCCGAGACCGGCATCGACGCGGCCAATTGCATCATGATCGGCGACACCAGCTTTGACATGACCATGGCGCGCGCCGCCAACGTGCACGCCCTCGGCGTGGCATGGGGCTATCATCCAGTGGCGCGGGTGCAGGCGGCCGGTGCGCACGGGATCGTTGAAGATTTTGCCGCGTTGCGGAACGCCCTCGGCACTTTGGCGCGCTAGGCGAAGACGCAAATCGCGGAGCCCCAAGGTATGCTTGTCATTAAGATGCTTTAGGTTTAAAACATCTCCATCACCCCCGCGGTGCTGAACGGATGACGCGTATGTGGAAACCGCCGGAACGCATCAAGCATAAGACGCGGCCGAGCCCGTGGCCGACAGCGGCCGAGGCGCACACCGCGACGCTGTTCCAGTCGCTATCTTATGGCGCAATGAAGCTCGCCAGCCGCACGTGGGTGCCAGCTATGGTGCCATGGCGCGCTATGGAAGACGGCACCGTCACACAAGATAACATTGACTGGTACGCGCGGTTTGCGCGCGGCCGGCCAGGTGCGCTGGTGGTGGAAGCGACGGGTATCCGTGACATGCCGTCGGGGCCACTGCTGCGGATCGGTCACGATCGTTTCATTCCAGGGCTCGCAAAAGTTGCCAGCGCGGTGCGTGCGGCCAGTGGTGGCGAGACAAAGCTCTTCATCCAGCTGATCGACTTCCTATCAGTGCGGCGCAGGCCTGATCCAGCGAAGTTCTTCGAACGTTTCCTCGCCGTCACACCGCGGTTGCGTGCAGCTCTTGCTGCCGAGGAATGGCCAGAGGCAGACGTGCGCGCGGCGATGGCGAGCAAGAGCCGCGCCGAACTGGCCGTTTTGCTGACGACGACGGAATTGGAAGCGCTCGATCGCGGCTCACGCGAACGCGTGACCGATACCCATCTGCCGCATATCGCCGAGTTGCCGCAGATATTGCCGGCGCTGTTCGCCACCGCTGCAGCGCGCGCCCGCGCAGCCGGCTTCGATGGCATCGAGCTGCACTACGCACACGCCTACACCATGGCCTCGTTTCTCTCGCCGACGAACACACGACACGATGGCTATGGTGGTGATCGCAGCGGGCGCCTCCGATTGCCCTTAGAGGTTTATGCGGCCGTGCGCGCAGCCGTCGGGCCAGACTATCCTGTCGGCGCGCGCTTTCTCGCCGATGAAGCAATTGCTGGCGGCGGCGCGCCGGACGATGCGGCGGCGTATGCGGTCGCGTTCGCGCGCGCCGGCATGGACTTTCTCTCGCTCTCACGCGGCGGAAAATTCGATGATGCCAAGCAGCCACCCATCGGCGAAGCCGTTTATCCCTACACCGGCCCGAGCGGCTACGAATGCATGCCGGGCTACATCTCCGATGCGCACGGGCCGTTCGGCCGCAATCTACCAGCGACGCGAACGGTCCGCGAAGCCGTGCGTGCAGCAGGCTTTGCAACGCCCGTGATCGCGGCTGGCGGCATTCACAGCTTCGCACAAGCCGAGGCCGTGGTGAGCGATGGCACAGCCGATATCGCAGCACTGGCGCGGCAGGCGTTGGCCGATCCGGATTGGTTCTTGAAGGTGCGCACGGGTCATGGCGCGGCAGTGCGACTTTGTGAGTATACGAATTACTGCGAAGGCCTCGACCAGAAGCACAAACAGGTCACCTGCCAATTGTGGGACCGTGAGGCGCTCGATGAGACGTCGGCACCTCGCTCCCGCGATGGCCGCCGGAGACTGATTGCACCAGTTTGGACACCGCCAGAGAAAGCAAAAATGTAGGTCGGCTCGTGGCGCGAAACACGTGACCCATACAGCCAAAATTCCGCCGGCCCTTTCATCTTGAAATACAAGCGCACCCGCCTATGGTGGCGTCGCGCTCACTTGTGGAGACAATCATGCGCATCGCATGCCTGGGAGGCGGGCCGGCCGGCCTGTACTTCGCAATCCTCATGAAGCTGCAGAACCCTGCGCATGAGGTTGTCGTCGTCGAGCGCAACAAGCCGGGCGACACGTTTGGCTGGGGCGTCGTGTTGAGCGCTGAAACGTTGGGCAATCTGGCCGCAGCTGACGCGCCAAGCGCAGCCGAGATCCGCAAACACTTCGCCTATTGGGACGATATCGCCGTGATCTTCCGCGGCGAAACGCAGCGCTCCGGTGGCCATGGCTTCTCCGGCATCGGCCGCAAACGGCTGTTGAATATCTTGCAGGAGCGTGCGCGCACCCTGGGCGTGGAATTGCAGTTCGAGACAGAGTTCGAAGCCGGCGAAGCGTTTGCCAGCTACGATCTTGTCGTCGCCTGCGATGGCGTCAACTCCAAGATCCGCCAGGCGCACGCGAACGTCTTCAAGCCAGACATCGACGTGCGCGCCTGCAAATATCTGTGGCTCGGCACCAAGCAGACTTTTGCCGATGCCTTCACCTTCATCTTTGAAGAGACCGAGCACGGTTGGATCTGGATTCACGCCTATCAGTTCGAGCCGGAGACAGCGACGTTCATTGTCGAGTGCTCGGACGCAACTTGGCGCGCCTCCGGCTTCGACACCATGAGCCAGGACGAGACGATTACCGCGCTGGAGCACATCTTTGCGCGCCATCTCGGTGGCCACGGCCTGATGAGCAACGCGCGGCATTTGCGCGGCTCGGCTTGGCTGAACTTCAATCGCGTGCTGTGCGAGCGCTGGAGCCACGGCAACACGGTGCTGATGGGGGATTCGGCCGCGACCGCACATTTCTCGGTTGGCTCCGGCACCAAACTCGCCCTCGAAAGCGCCATTGCGCTGGCACAGTACCTGCAGACGGAAGTCGATATTCCATCGGCCATGGCGCGCTATGAAGCCGATCGTCGTTTGGAAGTTCTCAAGTTGCAGAATGCCGCGCGCAATTCCACGGAGTGGTTCGAACAGGTCGAGCGCTATCTCCATCTCGACCCCGTGCAGTTCAACTATTCGCTGCTGACGCGGTCGCAGCGCATCAGCCACGAGAACCTGCGCGCGCGTGATCCGCAATGGCTCGCCTCTGCCGAGCAATGGTTTGATCAGAAAGCGACGAACAAAACGCCCAAGACCACCCGCGCACCGATGTTCACGCCGTTCAAGCTGGGTGCACTTGAGCTCGCCAATCGCGTCGTCGTCTCACCGATGGCGCAGTATCGCGCGGTCGGTGGTGTGCCGGGTGACTGGCATCTGATCCACTACGCCGAACGCGCCAAGGGTGGTGCAGGGCTGGTGATGACAGAGATGACATGCGTCGCACCCGATGCGCGCATTACGCCAGGGTGCACAGGCCTATACACCAACGCACACACCGCAGCGTGGCGGCGCATCGCAGATTTTGTGCATGCCGAAACACCGGCAAAAATCGGCCTGCAAATCGGCCATGCGGGGCCAAAAGGCTCCACGCAGCTCGGCTGGGAAGCGATGGACGTGGCGCTCACGTCTGGAAATTGGCCGTTGATCGCGCCAAGTGCACTAGCATGGTCGGACAAAACGCAGATACCCAAGGCCATGACGCGCGATGACATGGATCTGGTGCGCGATCAGTTCGTGCTTGCAGCAAAACGCGGCGCAGAAGCGGGGTTCGATCTGCTGGAATTGCATTGTGCACACGGCTATCTGCTGTCGGCGTTTCTCACCCCCGTCATGAACAAGCGCACCGACGCCTACGGTGGCAGCTTGGACAATCGGCTGCGCTATCCGCTTGAAGTGTTTGCGGCGGTGCGCGCCGCGTGGCCAACCGAAAAGCCCCTGTCTGTGCGGATTTCTGCGCATGATTGGATGGGCGCAGATGGAATTGAGCCAGCCGAAGCTGTGCTGATCGCACAGGCCTTCGCCCGCGCCGGCGCGGCCATCATCGACGTGTCGGCAGGCCAGACATCGACACGCGCACGGCCAGTCTACGGCCGCATGTTCCAGACACCGTTTTCTGATCAGATCCGCAACGAAGCGCGCGTGGCGACTATGGCGGTGGGCAACATCACCGAGCCCGATCACATCAACTCGATCCTGATGGCGGGCCGTGCCGATCTGGTCTGTCTGGCGCGCCCACATCTCGCCGATCCCTATTGGACGCTGCATGCCGCCGCCAAGGCTGGCTATACAGGTGTCACGTGGCCAAAGCCCTATGAAGCCGGTCGCGATCAACTCACCCGGCTGGCGTCGCGGCCAGAGGCAATGGCGGGGAAAGTGTAATGGGCACGCTCGACGGACGGCACGCATTGGTGACGGGCGGCGGCAGCGGCATCGGCGCGTCGATTGCGATCGCACTGGCCGCCGAGGGCTGCGCGGTGACGATCGCTGGCCGGCGCATGGCGCCTCTGAAGGCGATGGCTGCGAAGCTCCCGCGCGCACGCGCTCTGCGCGCTGACGTGACCGATGCTGTGCAATGCGCGTCGCTGGTGACGACCGCCAAAGCAGCGTTTGGTCCGCTCGATATCATCGTTGCTAATGCGGGTGCTGCCGAAAGTACATCCTTCGGGCGGACGACGCCGGTGCTCTGGCAGCGGATGCTCGATGTTAATCTCACGGGGGCGTTCAACACGGCGCACGCCGGTCTGGCCGATTTGACCCGGGAGCCATTGGGTGCTCAGAAACCGCTGCGGCGCTTGATCTTTGTGGCATCCACGGCCGGGCTCAAAGGGTATCCCTATGTAGCCGCGTATGTGGCGGCCAAGCACGGTGTCGTCGGGCTGACGCGGGCGCTGGCGCAGGAGTTTGCGCGAACGCCGCTGACCGTCAATGCCGTTTGCCCGGGCTTTACCGAGACGCCGCTGCTGGAGGCTTCGATTGCGAACATCACTGCAAAAACAGGCCGCAGTGCAGACGTGGCGGCTGCCGACCTTGCGCGCGGCAATCCCCAAGGCCGTTTCGTGACGCCGGAAGAGGTGGCGGCCACGGTGTTGTGGTTGGTGTCGGATGCGGCGCGATCGGTAACCGGACAGGCACTCTCGATTTCGGGAGGCGAGGTATGAGTGCGCGCGCAGCGCCAAAGGACAAGTTGCGGCTTTGGCTCAAGCTGCTCAGGACGACGCGGGCAACGGAGGCGGCACTGCGGGTGAGCCTGCGAACAGAGTTCGCCAGCACGCTGCCGCGTTTCGATGTCATGGCGGCCTTGGCGCGCACAGATACGGGACTGACGATGACGGCGCTGTCGCGGCAATTGCTGGTGTCGAACGGCAATGTGACAGGCATTGTCGAACGCCTGGTTGTGGAGCGGCTGGTGTCGCGGTCCAATGAAGCCGGTGACAAGCGCGCGACCCGGGTGCAGCTGACCCCCAAGGGGCACGCTGAATTCACAGCGATGGCTGCAGCACACGAGCAGTGGGTCGACCACATTCTTGATCGCCTCGATGCGGCCGACGTCCGGATGCTCCTGGATGTTCTGGCCAAAGCCCTTCCCGACCACCTGACCGAGACGGAGCCGTCATGAATCCCGCAACCTTCAAGCCACAGCATTTCCATTGGCAGTTCAGCGGCGGCGTGGCGCGCATCATGCTGTCGCGGCCCGACCGCAAGAACCCGCTGACGTTCGACAGCTACGCCGAGTTGCGTGACACGTTCCGCGATCTGGCGGCGGCGACCGCTGTGAAAGCGGTGGTGTTTGGTTCAAACGGCGGCAACTTCTGTTCGGGCGGCGATGTGCACGACATCATCGGGCCGCTACTCGACAAGGATATGACCGGGCTGCTGGCGTTCACGCGCATGACCGGCGATCTGGTCAAGGCAATCCGCCGTTGCCCGCAGCCGGTGATCGCAGCGATCGACGGCATCTGTGTCGGTGCAGGTGCCATGATCGCATTGGCGTCCGATCTGCGGCTCGGCACACCGCAATCGAAGACCGCATTTTTGTTTACCCGCGTCGGCCTTGCGGGTTGCGATATGGGCGCTTGCGCAATGCTGCCGCGTGTGATCGGCCAGGGCCGCGCAGCGGAATTGCTGTACACGGGACGCACGATGAGCGCCGACGAAGGCGAACGCTGGGGTTTTTTCAATCGGCTGGTGCCGGCAGAATCCTTGGATGCCGAGGCAATGAAGCTCGCCGGTCAACTCGCCGCAGGTCCGACATTCGCGCACATGATGACCAAGACGATGCTCGAACAAGAGTGGACAATGTCGGTCGATCAGGCGATCGAGGCGGAGGCGCAGGCACAAGCCATCTGCATGCAGACGCGTGATTTCCGGCGCGCCTACGACGCCTTCGTCGCCAAGGGCAAACCGCAGTTCGCGGGCGATTGAGGGAGGATGCGTCATGCATGACACCAGCTTTCTGGATTGGCCGTTCTTTGACGCGAAGCACCGCGCATTGCATGGCGCACTTGATGCGTGGTGCGGGTCGCATCTCGCGCAAGTGGATCATGGCGATGTCGATGCCGCGTGCCGCAAACTGGTGCGCAGCCTTGGTGACGGCGGGTGGCTCAAGCACTCAGCGCCAGATCCGCAACAGCCGGACGCCAAGCTTGACGTGCGCACGTTGGCGCTGATCCGCGAGACACTGGCGCGCCATGACGGTCTGGCTGATTTCGCGTTCGCCATGCAGGGGCTCGGCGCGGGACCGATCTCGCTATTTGGATCGCCCGCGCAAAAGGCAGCATGGCTGCCGAAAACCCGCACCGGGCGCGCAATCTCCGCATTTGCGCTGACCGAGCCGGCGTCTGGCTCCGATGTTGCAAACTTGACGACGACGGCGCGGCACGATGGCACGAGCTATGTTATCGAGGGCGAGAAGACGTGGATTTCAAACGGCGGTATCGCCGACGTCTATGTGGTGTTCGCGCGGACCAGCCCTGGCGGAGCCAAGGGCTTATCAGCGTTTATCGTGCCGGCCGATGCGCCGGGCCTGGAAATCGCCGAACGTCTGCACGTGATGGCACCACATCCGTTGGCGCGATTGCGCTTCAACGGCTGCCGCGTGCCGGCAGATGCGATCATCGGCGGCGAAGGCGAGGGCTTCCGCATCGCCATGGGTAATCTGGATGTGTTCCGCTCGACAGTGGGCGGGGCGGCGCTTGGCTTTGCGCGTAAAGCGCTTGGGCTATCGTTGAAACGCACACAAGAGCGGCAGTTGTTCGGTGCGCCATTGTCGGACTTGCAGATGGTGCAGGGACATCTGGCGGACATGGCGCTCAGGGTCGATGCCAGCGCGCTGCTGGTATACCGGGCTGCGTGGACGAAGGATCAGGGCGCGCCACGGGTAAGCCGCGAGGCGGCGATGGCCAAACTTTATGCAACCGATGCCGCACAAGAAGTGATCGACGCTGCGGTGCAGATCCATGGCGGCGAAGGTGTGCGGTCAGGGCATCCGGTCGAAGTCCTGTATCGGGACATCCGCGCGCTGCGCATTTATGAGGGCGCGTCCGACGTGCAGAAAGTGATCATTGCCCGGGCGGCCTTGGCGGCTGCGGCACACTAGGTCGAAACGGAGAGTGCGCATGCTGAAAGTTCTCGCGCCCAAAGACTGGCTGCCAGCCAAGGGCTATTCAAACGGCATCGTTGCCGAGGGCCGGCAGGTGTTTGTGGCGGGCCAAATCGGTTGGGATCCGCAGCAGCGGTTCGTCGGCGATGGCTTTGTCGAACAGGCCGAGCAAGCGTTGCGTAATATCGTGGCCGTCCTGGCTGAAGCGGACAGTCAGCCGGAACATGTAGTGCGGTTGACGTGGTACGTGGTCGACAAAAAAGAATACCTGGCGGCGGGCCGCGATCTTGGCGCTGCCTACCGGCGCGTTTTCGGCAAGCACTTTCCGGCCATGTCGGCCGTGCAGGTCGTGGCTCTGATGGAAGATCGCGCGCGCGTCGAGATCGAAGCGACAGCAGTGATCCCGGTTGAATAAGGCAGGCTTGGACGTGACAAGAATGGGTCTATCCGGAGCAGCAACCTTTCCACGGCGCGTGCTGCACAGGCTGCTCGTTGGCGCTGTTCTCGCGGCGGAAATGTGCATGCTTGTTCCGCCAGCCGTCGCTGCCGATCCGCTCTCGGCCCAGCGACTTGCCGGACTTCGCGAGCGCCTCGGTGCCCTCGATGCGCAGATCTATGACACCAACGCCCGCTTCAGTGCGCGGCAGATGATTGCCGATCTTACGCAGTTGGAAACACCAGCGGCGGCCGATCCGGCGGCGGCGGCGGAGTATCGCAAAATCCTGCTTCTGAAGGGGCTGATCGAGTTCAAGCGTCAGAATTTGGAGGGCGCGCGCGATGCCTATGCGAAAGGCTTGGCGCTGCCCCCACCAACCACAGTCGACGTCGAACGCGAGGCACGCGCGCACTATAGCCTCGCCGAAGTCGCCAGCGATCTTGACGACTTCGCTCTGGCTGTGACGCACTATGAAAAAGCGCACGGCCATGCCCAAGGCCATGCGGCTTTCAGCGACGATCAACGCCTCGGCATGCGCGAGAAGCGGGCCTACGCGTTGCATGAAGCCGGGCGTCACGCTGACGCACTTGCAACCAATCGCAGCGTGTTGGCAGAGGGAGAACGCCTCCACGGGCCGGACAGCATCAAGCTCAAAACGGTGCTCACCAACATTGCGCAGAACCTGCACGTGCTCGGGCGCGGACCTGAAGCTGAACCTTATCTGCGCCGGTGCCTGGCAATAGCGCACCAGCACGCCGACCTCGACAAAGAGCAAGACATGATGTTCCAGCTCGGCGTGCTCGCCTATGAGGGGGGCAAGTTCGCCGAGGCGCGCACGTGGATGACGGATCGCGTGCGGCTGGTGCATAAGGCGGGCGAAAAAGATCTGGCGGCACGGGCCCGCGCGGATCTGTCGATCCTGGAACAAAAGCTGAATGGCCGCCGCTGATTTGTGGCGTACATGCCACGAGGCGTGGCCCCGAGGTGTGGCCGAACTCCAGGGACTGCGGATCGCCTTGAGGATGGACAGCGCGGTCTGCATCCGGCAAGGTTTTCGAACGTCGATCATCATCACCGACGGAGGTTCCGCCGATGCCGTCTTCCATCATCTCCCGCATCATTGTTGGCGCCGGTGCGCTTGGCACGGCGGCCATCGCGGCGGTCTCTGGGTGGTTTTATTCCGCTCCGTCCAAGCCCGAGCCGCCCAAGCAGGAACAAGCAGCACCGCAACCCGTCAAGCCGGATGTCGACAAGCAAGAGGCGGCGAAACAGGACGCCGCGCGCATCGAGGCCGCCAGGATTGAGTCCGCCAAGCAAGATGCCGCCAAGCAGGACGCAGCAAAGCAGGAGGCTGCAAAGCAGGAAACCGCAAAGCAAAACGCAGCAAAGCAAGATGCCGCCAAGCAGGACGCAGCAAAGCAAGAAGCGGTAAAGCTGGAGGCTGCTCGGCAAGCAGCTGCCCAGCAGGACGCAGCAAAACAAGAGGCTGCACGGCAGGAAGCGGCCAAGGTCGAGGCGGCCCGGCTCGAGGCTGCCAAGCAAGAGGCCGCCAAACAGGATGCAGCCCGGCTTGAGGCAGCCCGGCAGGAGGCGGCCAAGCAAGACGCCGCCAAGCAAGCGGCGACACGGGTCGAGACAGCCAAGCAGGAAGCCGCCAAGCAGCGCGCCGCCAGACCAGGCACCAGCGGTTCGGACGTCAAACTAGGCGGCGTGACTGTCAAAAACTGGGGCTATCAACTCCAGAACGAAGATGTCGAGACGATTGCCAACTCGCCCTATGACGTCATCGTCATGGATTACTCACGCGACACGACGACGGCCGGTGCGTTTACCCCGGCCGATCTGGCACGGATGAAAAAGAAGCCCGACGGCAGCCGCCGCATCGTGCTCTCCTACATCTCAATCGGCGAAGCGGAAGACTACCGCTACTACTGGCAGGAACGTGGCTGGAATCGCGCGGCCAATCGCTCTGGCGTGGTCGATGAAGAAAATCCGGAATGGAAAAGCAACTACTCGGTCCGCTACTGGTTGCCGGAGTGGCAGGACGTCATCGTCGGCGATGACGACAGCTACATGGCCCGCATCAACAAGGCCGGCTTCGATGGCGTCTATCTCGACAAGATCGACGTCTGTGAAACCTACGAGGGCCGCACGCCGGCCGGCACTGTTGCCAGCGATCTGATGATCCAGTTCGTGCGCAAACTGTCGACCATCATGAAAGCACGCAATCCCAATTTCCTCATCATCGCGCAGAACGCCGAGTTCCTATTGCCCGATGATGACTATCGCGCCGCCATCGATGGCATTGGCAAAGAGGATATTCTCTATCGCAACGAAAAGGTGCCCGGCACCAATCGCTATCAGGACGGCAAATCGAACGACGAAGACACGATCAAGGAAACCATCGAACTCGTGAACAAGCTCAAAGCCGACGGCAAGGCGGTGATGGCAGTGGAATACATCACCGACGGCCGTGCGATCGCCAAGGCGGCGGAGCGGCTGCAGGGTGAGGGCTACCTGTTCTATGTCGGCCCCCGCGATCTGGCGCGGCTTGCGCCCCCGGTCGAAGTGGCGCTGCGGGACGCCAGCCATGACTGACGGGAGGCATTAACCCTCTGGTTTGGTTAATTGATCTCGGGTTACGGTTAATGCATTTGCCGGGCATTTAAGGGGTGCTGGAGCGCGATGAGGGCAATCGGGCACCCACCCTACGGAAAAGCATGCGAAGCCTCTCCACGGTCATCCTGGAGCGATTGAGGCGCACTTGGCATAGTGCGCCTCGCTTCGTTTTGTGGCTGCTGGACAAACCGACCCAATCCGGGCGAGCATTTCGTAAAAAGTGCCGGTGGCAGTACAATCAACGTTAATGGGGACAGCGCGTCACTGAGCTGCCAAGCCAGTGCGCCGCCAGAGGGACAACACCATGAAGCCGGCCCGCAATTTGGTTTTGGTATTACTCGCTGCTGGCGCAATGTCCATCGCGATGGCTGGCAACGTCTCGGCGCAGACGCCACCCGCTGCGCCCGTCACGCCTGCCGTCGTCAATCCATGCCTCGGTGTCGAGGAGGCCAAGTGCGGCACGGTGCAGGGCTGCGTTTGGCTGCCCGGCTACAAAGTCAAAGATGCGCCGGATGTTGCCGGCTATTGCCGCACCGCCCCCAAGCCGCTGACCGCGCGCCGGCCAGGCGATGCCGCGCCAGCCGTGAAGCAGTGACGTTCACCGCGCAGAGATAACCCGCAGCAAAGCCTGATCGCGCGTAATCGTTGCAACATCGCGGCAGTGCGCCTTGGCGGCACCGCGGCATTCGATGGTGACGGTGTAGGGCACGTCGGGGAATTTGTGCACTGTGTACTCGACCATGACACCTTCGAGGCCTTCTTCCTTGGCGCCGTCGAAAATTGAGATTTTGGTTTTGCCGCCGTTCTTCAGGCCATCCAGCGACAACGGCCGCCGCTTGATCTGCGCGTCGCTGTCGTTGACGTGATTGATCCGCAAGTCGGCATCGACGGTGATGGAGATGTCGCCGTAGGTGTCGACGATGTGATACCAGACAGGCGACGCCGCATCAGTGACCACCACGCGCGGCTTGACCGGCTTGGCATTGGCGCCGAGCGCGTTGCGCACCAGCTCTGGAACCTCAACGAACGCCATCACGGGAATGCGCAGGCCCGCGAGTTTGCCGCTACCGCCGCGCGCAGAGCTTTCAAGCTGCGGCGCGGCCTTGAACCGCTTGAGCTCCGGATCGTTCCAATCGACCCGCAGCACGCCAGCCTCCGTCTGCGTTCCCTGCGCGTGCGACGGCGCTGGTGCAGCGAGCAGCAGTGCGGCTGCGGCCAAAACCAATGTGCTTTGAGTGACTGCCGGAAACCGCATCGTCGCCTCGGTGTTTGAGCGGATTTTCTTGTTCTGTACCACAGGAGCGTGCCGCCTGCACAGATTTGCCGGAAGATCGAGACGGCAGAACAAGGTCTATCGCCACGCTTGCGGCAGCGATGGTAGTGTCTCCGCCGCGCAAAAGAGGGCCAACCTTGGAGCCTGTGACGATGGCAGCACTCGTAATCCAGCCGGATGATCTGTCTGGCGCGCCCACGCGGGCGCTGATCGCGCGGCATCTCAGCGGCATGCACGAACATTCGCCGGCCGAAAGCGTGCATGCCTTCGACATCGACAAACTGCGTGATCCGGCCGTGACGTTTTGGTCGGCGTGGGTGGGTGATGAGATCGCCGGCTGTGGCGCACTGAAGCAGATGGATGCGCTGCGCGGCGAAATAAAATCGATGCGGGTGGATGATGCTTTTCTCGGCCACGGCATCGGCCGCGCCATACTTGATCACATCATTTTAGAAGCGCGTGGCCGCGGACTGACAAGCCTGTGGCTCGAGACAGGCTCGCCCGCGCCGTTTCTGCCCGCAATCAAACTCTATGAGAGCCGCGGATTTGTCCGCTGCGGACCGTTCGAGGGGTATGTAGACGATCCGTTCAGCGTGTTCATGACACGGGCGGTTTGAGAGGGTAGCCTGAAGCGGAACAACCGTAAAGCGACGTTGGGGACAGGCACCTGAACGGCGCTCGGCTGTTGCCTATAGTCCATATAAACATCGTTACGCCGATCAGGTGCCTGTCCCCGGCCGCGACCCGGCTGCGACCGTGTCGACAGGCTTCTCCCCCTCAATAAATCGACGGTTCATCCACGGGTTTGCCGAAATCCGTTTCTAGGAAATCGAAATCGCAGCCGTCGTGGGCTTGCTTGATGTGGCGGGAGAACATCCAACCGTAGCCGCGTTCGTAGCGGGGGGCGGGGGGCTTGAGGGCTGCGCGTCGCTTGGCAAATTCGGCATCCGAGATGTCGAGATTGATCGTGCGGGCGGGCACGTCGACGGTGATCTTGTCGCCGGTTTTTACGAGCGCCAAAGGGCCGCCGATGTAGCTCTCGGGTGAGACGTGCAGAATGCAGGCGCCATAACTGGTGCCGCTCATGCGGGCATCGGAGATGCGCACCATATCGCGCACGCCTTGCTTCACCAGCTTCTTCGGGATCGGCAGCATGCCCCACTCGGGCATGCCGGGACCACCTTGCGGGCCGGCGTTGCGCAGCACCAGAACGGTGTCTTCGGTGACGTCGAGGTCGTCGCGGTCGATGTTGGCTTTCAGCGCCGCGTAGTCGTCGAAGACGAGGGCTGCGCCGGTGTGCTTCAAGAACTTTTCAGCGCAGGCGCTCGGCTTGATGACGCAGCCATCGGGCGCGAGGTTACCTTTCAAAAGCGCCACTGCGCCTTCCTTGTAAATGGCGTTATCGAGTGGGCGGATGACGTCGTCGTTGAAGACTTTGGCGCCCTCAAGCGAGTGCGCCCAGGTTTCGCCGGAGACGTTGATCTGGGTGAGATCGAGTTGCTTTGTAAGCCGCGACATCAGTCCGAGCAGTCCGCCGGCGTAGTAGAAATCTTCCATCAGATATTTTTCGCCGCTGGGGCGGATATTGGCGATGACCGGCACCGTGCGGCTGACGGCATCGAAGTCTTCGAGGCCAATGTTAATGCCTGCGCGGCGCGCCATGGCGAGCACGTGGATGACCGCATTCGTCGAGCAGCCCATGGCCATGGCGACGACGATGACGTTGCGGAACGCTGCTTCGGTCATGATCTTGTTCGGCGTCAGATCTTCCCAGACCATGTCGACGATGCGGCGGCCGGTGGCAGAGGCCATGCGGATGTGGCTGCTATCTGGCGCGGGGATGGATGAGGTGCCGGGCAGGCAGAGGCCCAGCACGTCTGCGAGCCCGGTCATGGTGGAGGCCGTGCCCATCGTCATGCAAACGCCGAATGAGCGGTTGAGGCCCATTTGCAGTTCGCCCCAGTCTTTTTCGGTGATGTTGCCGGCGCGGCGCTCGTCCCAATATTTCCAGGCGTCCGAGCCGGAGCCCAAGGTCTTGCCCTGCCAGTTGCCGCGCAACTGCGGGCCGGCTGGCATGAAGATGGCAGGCACGGCGGCGCTGGTGGCGCCGAGGATCAGGCCGGGCGTGGTCTTGTCGCAACCGCCCATCAGCACGACGCCGTCGACGGGCTGCGAGCGGATCAGCTCTTCGGTCTCCATCGCCAGGAAGTTGCGATAGAGCATGGTGGTGGGCTTCACCGTGCTTTCGGAGAGCGAGATGGCGGGGAGTTCAACGGGGAAGCCGCCGGCTTGCAACACGCCACGCTTCACGTCTTCGACGCGGGTCTTGAAGTGCGCGTGGCATTGGGCGAAATCCGACCACGTGTTGATGATGCCGATGATCGGCTTGCCCTTGAATTCGTCGACGTCGAAGCCGGTCTGGTTCATGCGTGAACGATGCCCGAACGAGCGCAGATCATCCGGCGCAAACCAGCGCGCGGAGCGGAGATCGTCGGGACGTTTGGTTTTGGGCAGAGGCATGAGGAAGCATCCGTATCTGCTGCTGCGCTATTTCTGAGTGTGTCTGGACAAGGGCGCTCAGCCAAGTCATTGGGTCAGGCCATTTCAGGCCGTAACCCAACCTTGCGCTCCATTGCACCGCTTACTTCGTTGCCCATCCCCAGGCACCTGATGCTGCGCCTGAGACCTTCCCTTTAATCCATGGCCACCAGCCGGGTTGGGCCGTCGACGGCGGGGTGACGGGTGGCGTCACAGCGGGCGTCGGCGTTGTCGGCGTGGGCGTTGCCGGTGTGGGCGTTGGCAGTGTCGGTTGCGGCGCTGCCTCCGGCGCGAGCACAGTCATCACCAGACCGAGTGTCGATCTGAGACCGTTCGAGGTATCGGTCGCAAAGAGCGTCACGAGGTAGTTGCCGCCGGGTGAGGCTTGCGCAGCGGTTGGCGAAACGGCGCCCGAGATGATGCCGGTTTTGGCATCGATCGTCAGTGCGTCGGGCAGGCCGAGCGCCGAGAACTGCAACGGCCCTGTGCTGCCCGCTGTACCAGCCGGCTTGAAGCGTGACGAAACGTCGAGCGGTCCGAAGCGGTCGCCGGCTTTGGTTGAGACGGGCGCCAGCGCCTGGCCAACAGTTGGCGGCGCAGGATTGGGCGGTGCCGGGCCGACGGCGATCGTGAAGGTCTGGCTGGCGGTCGCGCCGCGCTGGTCAGTAGCGGTGACTTCAACCGTGTAGACGCCCTTGGTGCCAGCCTGCGACGTGACAGCCTGCGACGTGCCAGGCGGTAGCGTACCGATGATGGTCCCTTGCGTCCTGTCGAACGTCAGACCTGCAGGCAAGCCGGTGGCCGCGTAGGTAAGAACGGCGCCCGGTGGTGTCGCAAACGCGCCGCCAGCGTTGATGACGACCGCTTCACCATCAGCAAACGTCTTGTTGACCGTGCGGGTGACGACGGTCGGCGCCTGATTGCGTACCGTGAGCAAGAAGCTCTGGCTGGTTTTGCCACCGGCGGCGCTCGTCACTGTCACAACCACGGGGAACTGCCCGGTCCCGTCGCCAGCGCTTTGCGGCAGCAGGCCGGTGATCTGGCCGGTAGCGCTATCGATGGCCAGGCCAGGGGGCAGACCGGAAGCGGCGTATTGCAGCGCGCTGGTATCGCCCACCGCCGGCTTGAAGAACCGCGACGTATCGATAGCGGCAAGGTCCTGCCCGGCAAAGGCTGAGGCCTGCGGGATGGGGACAACGATCTGCGGCGGCGGAACGGCGGGTGGATCAGGCTTTTTCTGCGGCAGAATTGTCAGTGTGAAACTTTGAATGGCCGTGCCGTCGACGCTGTCGGTGGCACTCATGTTGACAACATAGACACCATCCGGCCGGCCCCCTGCGCTGCCGGGCGCTGGCGTGCCGCTGATACGGCCAGTGGCCGCATCGAAGACGAGCCCGTCTGGCAGCCCTTCGACGGCAAAGGTCAAGGTGTCGAGGTTCGGGTCAGTGAACGCGGTCCCGGCGGCGATCAGCACGGGATCACCCTCGCGGAAGATTTTGGCGGCGGTCGGAGTGGCGACGATGGGTGCGCTGGGCTTCGAAGAGATCGTGAAGCTCTGGGTCGCCGCGCGGCCGTTGCCGTCGGTTGCGGTTGCGGTGACGGTGTAGGTGCCGTTGGCAGCGTTGCGCGAGGCGCGGCTGTCGAGCTTACCGGTGATGAAGCCGGTGGCGGCGTCGAGGGTCAGGCCGGCGGGCAACCCGGTGGCCGCGTAAATGACCTTGGCCCTCTCGTCGCTGGAGCGGAAGGCACGGGCGAGATTGACCGGCTCGATGGGCCGTCCGTCATTGCCGGCAACGTTGACCACCGGCCACAGCGTGAACGGCGGTTTTGGGATATCGGCCGGCTTGGCGCCGATTTCGTAGGCGGCGTCCGCGATGAGATTGCCCTTGTCGTCGATGCCCGGATCAAGGCCTTTCGAGCGGCGGTACGCGGCAACGAGCGAAGAAAACACCGGCACGTAGACACGCTGCACACTGCCGCCGACGGAGATGGATTGCTTCACTTGAAAGTGCAGATGATGCGTCGTCTGGCGGCCGCCATTCATGAAGTTCGAGACGCGGCCGAGCACCTGGCCCTGCTTGACGACCGAACCTTCCTCCACCGTGATGCTATCCGGGTGCATGTGCAGATAATAATACTCCGACCCGTCGCCGCCCTTGAGCCGCACGGTGGTGTTCGACGTCACCTGCGTGATCGTGCCGTCGACGACAGCAACGGCGTCCCACTTGTCGTCATCGCAGGCGGGAGGCCGGATATCCTGGCCCTGATGGCCCTGGCCGGCCGGACACATCGGCATGTCCCAGCCGCGCACTTCGCAGTAGTTGTCGCGTTGAAGCATGGGCTCGTAGTTGCGGCGGTCGCACTCGGTGCCGCCGGCAGCGCCCCGGTCGTTCCAGCCGCCGCCGCCATAACCCCAGATCTGCGAGTTCATGTGAGCGTGCCGGCCGGCCGGGGTTTTGTCCATGCCGCCCAAGAGTTTGAGCGGATAGACAATGCCAGGCAGATAAACCTTACGGTCACCGGCACGGCCACGGCCCTTGTCCTGTGCGACCAGTTCGCCAGGTGCGGCGTACGCGAAACCGCCGGCTAGCGGACTGCCGTCGCCGGATGGCGTGGCTGGCCGGGAGCCGGGATCGTTGTTGGCAGCGATCGGCGGCGGTGCGGGCGTCGACGCGCCGAACGAGCCGCGTGGGGTGGAAAAGGTGCAGGCGATCGGTGTGACGAGAGAGCGGCGACGTGTGAATTCGGCATCGGCGTCCGGCGCGCAGGTGTTTGCTTCAAAGTGTTGCGTGGCGTTCTGCTGAGCCAGTCCGGCCAGCTTTCCAGCCTGAGCCGCATGCGTCGGCGCCATCGTGGCCATTGCCGCAGCAAACACCACAGCGATCGTGCTCAAAGACAATACCGGCACACGCCCCTCCACGCCAAAACGAGCCGCAGCCCGGATGCAAAATAGACTATGCCGAAGTGGACGGCCGCGGGCAATGGTGCGGGTGGGCACCAGGGAGCGGTTGCAGCCGCTGTGTGGCGGCATGCACGACAAGTATTGCCGGCCGACGCTCACTGTGCAGCCGATTTCAGAGGAAAATCAGGCTGCCTTTGTCGCCTCAGGACGGCACCGGCCAAGTGATATCCTTGCCTTTCAACTCTCGATATCGACGCGCGTTGGCACGCAGGCTGTCGGGGTCGGACATGCCGCGTGACAGCCAATCCCGATCCAAGCGCGCGGCCGTGTCGATGGCTGCCATCGTCGTTGCCTGCGCTCGATTGTCCAGGGCATGAAATCGTCTCCTCAGGGCTGCTGCGCCCGCTCGTTGCCCTCACATCTTAAGCACGTTCCTGGCGTTCGTGCCGCCGGCAAGGGCCAACCCACACCCCTCAAACGCGCGCCGCGTTGCCGCCTTCTCTGCCACTGTCAGCTCCAACAGCGGCCTCCGCACGGTGCCTCCCGTCTGCCCAAGCAATGTCTGCCAATATTTCTGATGCGCGTGGGGTTTTTCCAGCGGCCGCGTGGACTTGAGGGCGTGGCGGACAGGCTCCAGGCTGGCGCTGATTGCGCGAGCGCCTGCGTGGTCACCTTTGAAAGCGAGGTCGGTGTAGGCGCGCATGCGGAGATCATGTTTGGTTTGCAGCAAATACGGCGGTGACGAGCAGAGATAGAGTTTCCAGCCAAGCTCGATGATGTTGTCGAGCCATTCTTCCTCAGACGCGGTGCTGACCAGGATCGTGTCGCCAGCAAGCTTTGAGAGCTTGGCGTACATCGCGCGCGGCACGCTGTACTTGATCGCGACAACGTTCTCGATCTCGGCGAGACGCGCACACAACTCCGGCGAGAGCAGATAACCGCTGTCGGGGTGGCTCCACAGCGCGATGCCGATGTTCACTTGGCTGGCCACGTGCCGGTAGTAGGCAAGCAAGGTTTCGTCCTGCGCCTTGTGGAAGTGCAAAATGGGCGCGTGCACAACGATATAGTCCGCACCAACCGCTTCGGCGTGCTTGGCCAGTTCAATGACGGTATCCATGTTCTGGTCAGAACACGACATGATCGTGCCGGCCTTACCCTTCGCGGCCGCAACCGCCATCTCGAACGAGCGTTTGCGCTCGGCCACCGACATGGCGAAGAACTCACCCTGCTTGCCGGAAATGAAAAAGCCGTCGATCTTCAGGTCATCAATCCAGTGGCGCATATTGGCAGCAAAGCCCGCTTCATCGATGCAGCCCTGTGCATCAAACGGCATCAAACACGCCGCCCAGATGCCACGCATAGTGGCGCGGGAGTAAGCTTTGGCGTCGCACTTGGTGTAGTTCATGACTGGTCCTCATGATTGTCCGAAAGAAGAGTGGCGAGAGTGCTGCGATAGTACGCCTCTTTCTTTTCTTTCTCCTTCTTTCGTTTCCCCGGCCGGAGCGCGTTTCAGCGCGGCGAGCCGGCGCCTTTACCTGTCGCAGTTGAGACTCAGTGTGCAAGACCAAACAGGTAAAGCCGGATACTTAACGCGCTGAAACGCGTGTCAAATTCCTGGAAAGCGCTACGGGGAGGTGGCGGATTTAATCTAAATTCCTCCCTCGATCTTCGCGCGCACCGTCGTCAAGCGCGCATCGCGGAGGAAGTCGGTGAAGTCAGTGCCGCCAGTGCCAAGTTCGCCGGTCGCTTTGCCCGACGGCTTGTTGATGTAATCCATCGCCAGCCCCATGTGCATGCGGCGGAATTTGTCGACCTCGGCAACCGCATGGTCATAGGCCTTTGTCGCAAGCCCACCCGACGCGATACACACCGCGCGCACCTGCGACAGCCGCTCAACATCCTGCACAAAGCGCCTGTGCCCAATCGGCATGTAAGCACGGATCATTTTCAGATACCCGCTCGCCGCCGTGTGCTCGATGCCAAGCAACGCATCGAGCGACTGGATCAGCGCACTCTGCCCCGCACTGCCACCAACGTACACAGCCGGTGCTTCGCTGACACCCTCGTAGACTACGCCTGGTGCCGGCCACCCTGCCACCCAAGGTCGGATGCGATGATAAAACATATGCGGGTCGCACCATTCGCGCATCCGCGCCAAAGCCCGCTGCACCTCGACCATCGTCGCCGCGATGCGCTCGAGATTGTTCGCAACGGATGTTACGTCACCCGCCTCCGCCGCAGCAACCGCCGCCACGGTGCATGGCAGCATCGGCGCACCGGCTAATTCGACACCCAGCGTCACAATGAAAAACCAGTCCTCGTCAACACCGCCAAGGAACTGCGCGATCATCGTCGCGTTGTCCATCGAGACAGGCTGCGTGGGATCTATCGTGCGCCAATTGTACAAGTTCATGCCGGCGAAATGCACGATCGGCGGCCGGTCGAGCCGCTGGGCAACCGCGCACAAAGGCCGCGCCAGATTGCGCGGAATGCGGAAGTCCGGCGCCGGACCAGACCACACCCACGCATTGCCAAGCATCGTCAACACCAGCAGCGCGCGCTCTTGTGCCAGCGCCGAATGTTCAGGACCGAAGTCAAGTTCTGGCATGGCCTTGATGGCAGCCCGCAGCTTGTGCGACCGCAACAACGGCGACAGCGACGCCACCGTCGCATCCCAAGCCGCATACGCCGGTGGCAACGCAGGCAGCGGCACCTCGGACGGCACAAAGCCGGTCGTGGCATCAATCCCGTAACTTGCAAGTGGCTGCAGACGCTGGTCGGGCATGCCCACGGGCTCCGCTGCGCAACGAATGCCGCTGCAGGCGCAGATTGCCGACGTTGCTTTAAATGTCAAACAACTCTGAATGTGCGAAATGGGGTCCATGTCCCCGTCCGCATATCCGGCAATCACCGGGCCAACAGTGGCCAGATCAAATCTCAGCCGCCCATCGCCCCGCGCAAGGCTTTTGAAAGCCGCAGCACGCGGCCGCTCTGACTGACCAGAACGACAGTCACCTCCGCCTCAAACAGAGCCACGCCAGCCCGCGCGATCCGCTGATCAAGCACCAGACTGGCTGCACCCAGTTCTTTGACTTTGGTCGTCACTTCCAGCACTTCGTCGATGCGCGCTGGTTTCAGATACTCCAGCGTCATGCGGCGGACCACAAACGCCGACGCCTCCCGCCCTTCGCCACCCTGCATCAGCGCGTGATGATCATTGCCGAGCAAGCGCAGGAAATCACTGCGCCCCCGTTCGCACCAGCGCACATAGCTCGCGTGATAAACGAGGCCGGAAAAGTCGGTGTCCTCGAAGTAGACACGCACCGGCAGCACATGGCTGCGGCCCGCCGGTGCTTCGATGAGGCGACCGGCCAGATCGGGCCAGGGATGTGCAGGCGAACTCACTCGGGAACATCAACTGTGTAGTTCAAGAACATACGCCCGCCGTCGGGGAAGATGGTCTGGCCGGTCATGTAGCTGGCCTCGTCACTCGCCAGAAACGCAGCAATGGACGCCACTTCCGACGGTTCGCCCATCCGGCCCATGGGTGTGCGCGCCAGGATTTTGCGCATCGCAGCGGGATTGTCGGCCACGGCCTTCACAATTTCCGTATTGATCGTGCCCGGCCCAATGGCATTGACGCGAATACCATACTTGGCCAGGCTCACTGCCGCCGCCTTGGTGATCTGGTTGATCCCGCCCTTGGATGCCGAGTACGCGACGTGATCGTGCAATCCGAAGTGCGCGTTGACAGAGCTCATATTGATGATCGCGCCGGGCTTCTTGCCGGCTTTCACTTGCGCCACCATCTGCCGGGCCGCGCCCTGCGCCACCATGAACGCGCCGCGCAGGTTCACGCCCAGCACATGGTCGAAATCAGCAAGCTCCAGATCGAGGAAATCAGCGCTGTCGATGATGCCGGCGTTGTTGACCGCGATATCGATGCCGCCAAAGGCCTTTACCGTCGCCGCCAGCATCGCATCAACGTCAGCCTTTTTGGAGACATCGCAGGCCATGCTCTGCGCCTTCCCGCCGGCGGCAGTGATGGCTTTGGCCGCTTCGGCCACCTTGGCACCGTTCAAATCAGAGAGCATCACGTGTGCACCATCGCGCGCGAGCCGCTCAGCGCACGCCCGGCCGATGCCTTGCGCTGCGCCGGTAACAATGGCGGCTTTGCCTTTGATGGACATTGAGTGCTCCGTAGGGGCGATGTGAGGCGCGTCGTGCAATCACCGTATCCGCGAATGCCCACCACAGGCAAACCCGCCTGCTCAAACTTTTACCAACCCACGTCGCGACGCGCTATTCGTGATCAAAAATTAGGCAACGAAGGTGTGGTCAGCCTCATTATTTGGCGATGATCTTCGCATTATTGGGCAGCACCTGGACGCTCTCCCGCTGACCCATTATTTCCTGGCCCAATATCAGAACGTTACGATTCCGTTAACGTCACGTCCCAAGTTGGCACAGCGATTGCTTGCCTCCCCTCCGAGTCCATTAACCGTATGGGAGACTACCGCATGTCGTTGACGAAACGCTCGCTGATCGCGGGGGCCGCTTCTCTGGCTATCGCGCCATTGATCATGGGTGGGGCTGCCCTGGCACAAGACACCATCAAGGTCGGCGTTCTCCACTCGCTCTCGGGCACCATGGCGATCAGCGAAACGACGTTGAAAGACGTCATGCTGATGCTCATCGAAGAGCAGAACAAGAAGGGTGGCCTCCTCGGCAAGAAGCTTGAGGCCGTTGTTGTCGATCCGGCTTCGAACTGGCCGCTGTTTGCCGAAAAGGCGCGCGAGCTGATTTCGCAGCAGAAAGTCTCAGCCGTGTTCGGTTGCTGGACCTCAGTCTCGCGTAAGTCCGTGCTGCCGGTGTTCAAGGAACTGAATTCGATCCTGTTTTACCCGGTTCAGTACGAAGGTGAAGAATCTGAGCGCAACGTGTTCTACACAGGCGCTGCTCCGAACCAGCAAGCGATCCCGGCCGTTGACTATCTCATGAGCAAAGATGGCGGCTCGGTGAAGCGTTGGGTGCTCGCCGGCACCGACTACGTCTATCCGCGCACGACCAACAAGATCCTGGAAGCGTACCTTCTGTCGAAGGGCGTCGCCAAGGAAGACATCATGATCAACTACACGCCATTTGGTCATTCCGATTGGCAGACGATCGTGTCCGACATCAAGAAGTTCGGCTCGACTGGTAAGAAAACCGCCGTCGTCTCGACCATCAACGGCGACGCGAACGTACCGTTCTACAAGGAACTCTCCAACGCCGGCGTGAAGGCAACGGACATCCCCGTCGTCGCGTTCTCGGTTGGTGAAGAAGAACTCGCCGGCGTCGACACCAAGAACCTCGTCGGTCACTTGGCTGCCTGGAACTACTTCATGTCCGTCAAGGATCCCAAGAACGCGGAGTTCATCGCCAAGTGGCAGGCGTTCACCAAGAACCCGAAGCGCACGTTCAATGATCCGATGGAAGCGCACGTGATCGGCTTTGAAATGTGGGTGAAGGCTGTGACGAAGGTCGGTTCGACCGATGTCGATAAGGTGATCGCTGCCCTCCCCGGCATCGAAGCACCGAACCTGACCGGTGGCGTCTCCAAGATGCTGGCCAACCACCACATCACCAAGCCCGTGCTTATTGGGGAAATCCGCGCCGATGGCCAGCTTGATACCGTCTGGAAAACCCCAGGCCTCGTTGAAGGCGCTGCATGGTCGCCCCACCTCGAAGGCTCGAAAGACCTCGTGGCTGACTGGGTTGACAAGAAGTGCGGCAACTTCAACACCAAGACCGGCAAGTGCGGCGGTTGATCGCTGCAGGTGTTCGGGTGAAATTGTAATCTGAAGCTACGATGCGGCGCCTCCCACCGGAGTGTGCCGCATCGTAGTGTGTAGAGCAGGCTGCATCGCGCCGCCCCGCACTCAAAACCGCTTGGACTTATACATGCCGCGTCTTCTACGTTTTCTGATCGTTGCGCTAGGGGTTCTGCTGGCCGGGCTCGGTCCCTGGTCGGGCGCCGCACGTGCGCAATCGGCGCTTGATGGTGCCATCGAAAAGTTTCTCGCAGACAACTTCCCCGATACGGACGTTGCGATCGGCATTGTGGTGTCGTCGGGCGTGCCGCAGGCTGCAGCAATCCTTGAGGCGTTGGGTGATCGCCGCCTGTTTTTCAGCACTGTAACCAAGGCGGTGATCTACAAGGACGCCGCCGGCAAAGTCTTCGACGCGCGCACCGGCACTGCCGTCGCTGCCGAGCCCACCGACGCGCAACTCGTCCGCGTCAACAATCGCCTGCGCAGCACGCTCGCCGCCGCCATCGGCGGCCTCAGCCTGCAAAGCCCGGACCCGGCCAAGCGCCTGTCTGCCGCCGAATCTGTTTTCAAGTCGCGCGATGCAGCATCGCTCCCAGCCGTTGACGCAGCCATCGCCGCCGAGAAAGTTCCCGCCGTCAAGCGCGCCTTCGCCGCCGCGCGTGCATCCGTGCTGCTCGCCGATCCGGCAGCCGATCGCGCCCAGCAAGTGGCCGCTGTTTCAACGCTCGCCGAACGCGGCGATCAAGATGCGATGGCGCTGTTGCGCGGCGTGGCGGCCAACGCGCCGGCACCGGAAGTCAAACAAGCCGCCCAATTGGCCATGGCAGAGGTTGATCGCAAACTCAAAGTCATCAGCTTTATCCAGGATGTTTACTACGGCCTCTCGCTCGGCTCGGTACTGCTGCTCGCCGCCATCGGTCTTGCGATCACGTTCGGCGTGATGGGCGTCATCAATATGGCCCACGGTGAAATGGTGATGCTCGGCGCCTACACGACCTTTGTCGTGCAGGAACTGTTCCGCGCCTATGCGCCTGGCTGGTTCGGTTGGTCACTGCCAGTCGCCCTGCCACTCGCGTTCCTCGTCGCAGCCTTGGTCGGCGTCGCTATTGAGCGCGGCATCATTCAGTTTCTCTATGGTCGCCCACTTGAAACCTTGCTCGCCACCTGGGGCGTCAGCCTTATCTTGCAGCAAGCCGTACGCACCATCTTCGGCCCCAACAACCGCGAAGTCGGCGCGCCGTCCTACATGTCCGGTGCGTTTGAGGTGTACGGGCTCGCGATCACCTATGGCCGCATGTGGATCATCGTCTTCACACTCGTCGTCTTTGCCGTACTGCTGGCTATGCTCAAACTCACGCCGTTGGGCTTGCAGATGCGCGCAGTCACCCAGAACCGCCGCATGGCCGGCTCGATGGGCATCCGCACCAACTGGATCGACGCAGCCACCTTCGCGCTCGGCTCCGGCATTGCCGGGATCGCCGGCGTCGCGCTTAGCCAGATCGACAACGTGTCGCCGAACCTTGGCCAAAGCTACATCATCGACAGCTTTATGGTGGTCGTCTTCGGCGGCGTCGGAAATCTGTGGGGCACGCTGGTGTCAGCCTTTGCACTCGGCATTGCCAACAAAATGCTGGAGCCCTTCGCTGGTGCCGTGTTGGCAAAAATCTTCATTCTCGTGGCGCTGATCTTGTTCGTCCAGAAGCGTCCGCGCGGCTTGTTCGCGCTCAAAGGCCGGGCGGTGGAAGCATGATCATGCGTTCGCTTCTCAACGGCCAGACGATAACCGACAAGACCGCGCGGATCTTCGTGGGCGTCTTGCTGGCGGCCATTGTCGCGGTGCCGGTGCTGCATCTGTTAGTGCCGGTCGGCTCGCCCTTCCATCTGCCGACGTACGCCGTCGCCCTGCTTGGCAAGTACGTCTGCTTTGCTATCCTCGCGCTCGCCCTCGATCTCGTGTGGGGCTACTGCGGCATTCTCAGTCTCGGCCATGGCGCATTCTTCGCGCTCGGCGGATATGCGATGGGCATGTATCTCATGCGCCAGATCGGCACGCGCGGCGTCTACGCCCATCCCATCCTGCCGGATTTCATGGTTTTCCTGAATTACAAAGAATTGCCGTGGTTCTGGCAAGGGTTCCATTCGTTCCCGTTCGCCTTCTTCATGATGCTGTTCGTGCCGGGCCTGCTGGCGTTGATCTTCGGCTGGCTCGCCTTCCGCAGCCGCGTCACCGGCGTCTATCTCTCCATCATCACGCAGGCACTGACCTATGCGCTGCTGCTCGCCTTCTTCCGCAACGACATGGGCCTCGGCGGCAACAACGGACTGACCGACTTCAAGGACATTCTCGGCTACACTGTGCAATCCCCAGGCACCCGCGCCGCGTTGTGCACGCTCTCGCTGGCAACGTTGCTCGGCGCGTTTCTGCTCGCCCGCCGCCTGGTCGATTCCACATTCGGCAAAGTGCTGATCGCCATTCGCGATACGGAATCGCGCACGCGCTTTCTCGGCTATCGCGTTGAGAACTACAAACTCACCGTCTTCGTCATTTCCGCAATGATCGCCGGCCTCGCCGGCGCGCTTTACGTCCCGCAAGTCGGCATCATCAACCCCAGCGAGTTCGCACCAGCCAACTCCATCGAAGCCGTTATTTGGGTGGCAGTCGGCGGGCGCGGCACATTGGTTGGTGCGGCGGCAGGGGCCGTCATTGTCAACTTCCTGAAGACGATTTTCACCACGGGATTCCTCGCGCCTTACTGGTTGTTCGCCCTTGGCGCGCTCTTCATCTTTGTCACGCTCGCTCTGCCCAAAGGCATTGTCGGCGCGCTCATGGAGCGCTTCGGTGGCGGCCGAAACGCAGACGCGGCCTCCTCCAATGGCGCCGCTGCGCCAAAGCCGGCGGAGTGAGGCCATGAACCAGGTCATTCATTCCACCG
Source organism: uncultured Alphaproteobacteria bacterium (assembly GCA_963847145.1). Classification (GTDB taxonomy): domain Bacteria; phylum Pseudomonadota; class Alphaproteobacteria; order Rhizobiales; family Hyphomicrobiaceae; genus JABFRJ01. The sequence goes on along the minus strand of CAWJYN010000003.1, from coordinate 265,343 downwards.
AGAATATCGAAAAGCCAACGCTCACGCAGGCGTTGCTCTATCTTGACGGCGTCAGCGTCGCCTTCGACGGCTTCAAGGCCATCAACGATCTGTCGCTGTTCATCCAGCCCGGCGAAATGCGCGCGATCATCGGCCCCAATGGCGCCGGCAAAACCACCATGATGGATATCATCACCGGCAAGACGCGCCCCGATGTGGGAACCGTCTACTTCGACGGCAAGCACGACCTCACGCGGCTCGATGAAGCCTCCATCGCGAATCTCGGCATCGGCCGCAAGTTCCAGAAGCCAACTGTGTTCGAGAGCCAGACGGTGGCCGACAACATCCTGTTGGCAGTGGCCGGAGAGCGCGACGTGTGGTCGTCCCTGTTCGGCGAACGCAATGCCATTAGCCCGCACCGCATCGAGGAAATCCTCGATATTGTGCGCCTCACCAAGGAACAAGCACGCCTCGCCGGCGATCTCTCCCACGGCCAGAAGCAATGGCTCGAAATCGGTATGCTGCTGGCGCAGGACCCCAAGCTCCTGCTGGTCGATGAGCCCGTCGCCGGCATGACTGACAGCGAGACCGAAGAAACCGCGCGGTTGCTCAAACGCATCTCACGGGATCACTCCGTTATTGTCGTCGAACACGACATGACCTTCGTGCGCGCTCTCGACACCCGCGTGACCTGCCTGCACGAAGGCTCGGTGCTCGCCGAAGGCCAGATCGACGACGTGTCCCGCAACGAGCGCGTCATCGAAGTGTATCTCGGCCGCTGAAGCCACGTGTTTGGACAGAGGGGAACGACCAATGCTGCCGCCGTTACTGCCCAAACCCGTCAAGAAGCGCAGATGGCCGCAACTAAAGCCCGCACGCGGGACAGACGCGCCACTTGTAGCGCGCTTGCGGGTCATCGGCGCGGTGCGCGACGGTCGCGTATTGAGGTGGTGCAAGCACCCAGCCGCACCCACCACGACGGATGCAACCTGATGCTCACCGTCAACGCCATCGACGTTCACTACGGCGCCGCCCAAGCCCTGCGCAACGTCTCGCTGACGGCCAAAGCGGGTGCCGTCACCTGCGTGCTCGGCCGCAATGGCGTCGGCAAATCGACGCTGCTGCGCGCCATCTGCGGCCACCAGCCAGTCAGTGCCGGCCAGATCACCTGGGGCGATCAGAACCTCGCCGGCCTCAAGCCTTACGAACGCGCCCGCATCGGTATCGGCTACGTGCCACAAGGCCGCGAGATTTTTCCCCTGTTGTCGGTGAAGGAAAATCTGGAGACGGGTTACGCACCGCTGAAGCACGCCGATCGCAACATCCCGGCCGTCATCTTCGAGCTGTTCCCAGTGCTGAAAACCATGCTCCGCCGCCGCGGTGGTGATCTCTCTGGCGGCCAGCAGCAACAACTCGCCATCGCGCGCGCGCTCGTCACCCGGCCCAAACTGCTGGTGCTCGATGAGCCGACCGAAGGCATCCAGCCGTCCGTCATCAAGGATATCGGCCGCGCGATTGATTACTTGCGCCGGCAGGGCGATATGGCCATCGTACTGGTCGAACAGTATTTCGAATTCGCCCGCGATCTGGCCGATACCTACGCCGTGATGGATCGTGGACAAGTCGTGCTCGCTGGCACCCGCGCAGAAATGGTCGAAGCCGATGTCCGTCGCCGCCTCGCGGTCTGAGAACCAAAATCGCGACGCGGCCGTCGCCCTCAAAAGCGTGCGCTCGCGCGGTGGCGTGTCCATCGCGTTCAAGCAGACAGACGCCATCACCACCCGCCTCTCAGACCTGCACGAATACGGCGGCTTTCGCGCCAAGCTCCCATGCACGCACGGGCTCACAGAAGCTGTGCTGATCAACACCGGCGGCGGGCTGCTCGGCGGCGACCATGCGCAGTTCACTGTCGCGGTCACCGACAACGCCGCAGCCCAAATCACAACGCAATCCGCCGAACGCGTCTATCGCTCGCTCGGCCCCGATTGCCGCATCGACATCGCGCTCTCCGTCGCCCGCGGCGCGCGGCTCCACTGGCTCCCGCAGGAAACCATCCTGTTCAACCAAGCACGGTTGGCGCGCACGATCACTGCCAACATCGCCGCTGATGCAACCCTGCTGATCGTCGAGGCCACGGTCTTCGGCCGCGCAGCGATGGACGAGACCGTCACGGCCGGCAGCCTGCGCGACGTTTGGCGCATCTCGCGCGCCGGCACGCTCGCCTATGCCGACACGGTCAAAATCGACGGCGACATTCAGGCCGCTCTCAACCGGCCCGCGCTCGGTGCTGGCGCAACCGCCATGGCCACGGTCGTCTATCTCGCCCCCGACGCGCATGACCGCCTTGCGGGTGCGCGCGCCGCCATCGCCGAGCCTGCTGGCCGTGCCGCTGTCAGCGCCTGGAATGGCCAATTGGTCGGCCGCCTGCTGGCCCCTTCGGCAGAAGCGCTCAAAACCGACCTCGCACGTCTCGCGGCGCATCTATCCGGGTTTGCGCTGCCGCGCGTTTGGGGCATGATATGAGCCACGATCATCAGCTAGGACCAGCCGCACCATGCATTTGACGCCACGGGAAAAAGACAAGCTGCTGATCTCCATGGCTGCCAACGTGGCACGGCGCAGGCTTGAGCGCGGCGTGAAACTCAATCATCCCGAAGCCATCGCACTCATCACCGACTTTGTCGTCGAAGGCGCCCGCGACGGCCGCAGCGTGGCCGAGCTCATGCGCGACGGTGCCAAGGTCATCACGCGCGCCCAAGTCATGTCCGGCATCGCCGAAATGATCCACGACGTGCAGGTCGAAGCCACGTTCCCGGATGGAACGAAGCTTGTGACTGTCCACGAACCGATCCGCTAACGCGTTGAACGCATCCCCGAGGAGACAGTTGATGACGCTACTGCATGTCGGCGACCACACCGGGATTTCTCTCAACGCGTTGGGCCTGCATCTCCTGGAGCCCGATCACCTGATCTTCGCGGGACTGACGGTCATCACCGGCCTGTTGGCCTATCGCTATGGCCGCCGCGTCGAAGCGCGAGCGCACGCAGACAGCAAGGACCGCCGCCCATGATCCCTGGCGAAATCATCCCCGCTACAGGCGAGATCGAGCTCAATGCCGGCCGCAAGGCCATCAAACTCAAAGTGTCCAACACGGGCGATCGGCCGATCCAGGTCGGCAGCCACTATCACTTCGCCGAAACCAATCCGGCGCTGAAGTTCGATCGCGCAAAAGCCCTCGGCCATCGCCTCGATATCGCGGCGGGAACGGCCGTACGCTTCGAGCCCGGTCAGTCACGCGACGTGAATCTGATCCCCGTGGTCGGCAAGCGCCGCATTTACGGCTTCCGGCAAGATGTGATGGGCAAACTCAAGTGACAAGAAAACGTGCGATGCGCCGCCTCAAAGCCGTGTCGATTGTTGCCGCCCTCGCGTTTGCGTCCGGCCACGCGAACGCGCATCCCCCGGCAATTATCAGCACCGCCGAAGTGAAAGGCACAATCGAGGAGGTCATTGCGTTTCGCAAGGACCTGACCGCGGCGATTGTTGCCAAAGACAAAGCCAAGCTGACTGAAATGTATGCCAAGGAATTCATCCAAACACACGGCACCGGCGAGCAGGAAGGCCGCGACGCCCGCATCGCAGCCATCCTTGGCGGCGCACAAGCCATCGAAACACTGCCGGCCGAAAACCTCGTCGTGCGCATCTTCGGCGGCGGCTGGACAGCGGTCGCCACCGGCAAATCCCGCCGCACCACACCGGCCGGCGACAAGCAGGTGCTCTCATGGACGGCCGTCTACGTCCGCACCGAGAAGTCGTGGGAGTTAGTTGCCAGCCAAGTGACGCGATTGACCGAGCCCAATCCAAAACCCTGATCGCGGCGCATTTCCCCTGAGGCCTCTCGATGTCCATCAAAATGTCCCGCGCGGCGTATGCCGGCATGTTTGGCCCGACGACGGGTGACCGCGTGCGGCTGGCCGATACCGATCTCATCATCGAGGTCGAGAAGGATTTCACCACCTATGGCGAGGAGGTGAAATTCGGCGGCGGCAAAGTCATCCGTGATGGCATGGGCCAGTCGCAGATCACCAACGCCAAGGGCGCGGTCGATACCGTCATCACCAATGCGTTGATCCTCGATCACTGGGGCATCGTCAAAGCCGACATCGGGCTCAGCGGCGGGCGCATCGCGGCTATTGGCAAGGCGGGTAACCCAGATATCCAACCGAATGTCGACATCATCATCGGTCCGGGCACCGAAGTGATCGCCGGCGAGGGTAAGATCATCACCGCCGGCGGCTTCGATACGCACATTCATTTCATCTGCCCCCAGCAGATCGAAGAAGCGCTGATGAGTGGCATCACCTCGATGCTCGGCGGCGGCACCGGGCCCGCACACGGCACGTTCGCGACCACTTGCACGCCGGGGCCTTGGCACCTGGAGATGATGATCAAGGCCGCCGATAGCTTTCCGATGAACCTCGGCTTTGCCGGCAAAGGCAACGCGTCGCTGCCGGATGCATTGGAGGAAATGATCAAGGCCGGCGCGTGTGCTCTGAAGCTGCACGAAGACTGGGGCACCACACCAGCCGCCATCGACAACTGTCTGAGTGTCGCCGACGACTACGACGTGCAGGTGATGATCCACACCGACACGCTCAACGAAAGCGGCTACGTGGACGATACGATCAAAGCCTTCAAAGGCCGCACCATTCACGCCTTCCACACCGAAGGCGCAGGCGGTGGACACGCGCCGGACATCATGAAGGTGGCAGGCCTGAAAAACGTGCTGCCGTCATCGACCAATCCGACGCGGCCGTTCACGGTCAATACGCTGGACGAACATCTCGATATGCTGATGGTCTGCCACCATCTTGATAGCTCCATCCCCGAAGACCTCGCGTTTGCCGAGAGCCGCATCCGCAAGGAAACAATTGCAGCAGAGGATATTCTGCACGACATGGGCGCGCTCTCGATGATGAGTTCCGACAGCCAGGCCATGGGTCGTGTCGGTGAAGTGATCGTCCGCACGTGGCAGACCGCCCACAAAATGCGCCAGCAGCGCGGGTCACTGCCGCAAGACAAAGGCAAGAACAACGATAACTTCCGCGCCAAGCGCTATGTGGCCAAGTACACCATCAACCCGGCGATCGCGCACGGCGTCTCCAAGCACATCGGCTCGGTGGAAGTCGGCAAGTTGGCCGATCTCGTGGTGTGGAGCCCGGCGTTCTTCGGCGTCAAGCCAGACATCATCATCAAAGGTGGTGCGATTGCGGCCGCTGCCATGGGCGACCCCAACGCCTCGATTCCGACGCCGCAGCCGGTGCACTATCGTCCGATGTTTGGCGCGTATGGCGCGGCCCGCACCGCCACCTCCGTCACGTTTGTCAGCGAGGCCTTTGTAGACAGCAAGCTCGCCAAGAAGTGGGGACTGCGCAAACAAGCCGTCGCCGTCAAAGGCACCCGCAGCGGCCTCTCCAAAAAGAGCATGATCCACAACGACGCCACACCCGACATCACCATCAATCCCGAAACCTACGAAGTGCGCGCCGACGGCGATCTGTTGGTGTGTGAGCCAGCCAAGGAACTGCCTATGGCGCAGCGGTATTTCTTGTTTTGACAACTATCTTCCTTCGCCAATTCGAAGACGTGCGAGGGGGAAAATAACGACAGGTGAACTCCATGCGCCGTGCGACCTCCCTCATTCGCCGCACAGACATCGGCGGCCGCATCGCGGTCGATAGCATCACGCTGGACCGGCAGTCACGCCATCGCCGCCGCGTGCTGCTGGAGACCGATCGCGGGCACGAAGTGCTGCTGGATCTCGCCGAGGCAGCCTACATGGCGCATGGCGATTTGCTCGCGCTTGAAAATGGCACCTGCATCAAGATCATCGCCGCAGCCGAGCCGCTGCTGGAAATTCACGCGCCCACAGGGACGGACCTGCGGAGCTGGCGCGCATCGCCTGGCACATCGGCAACCGGCATACACCCTGCGAGATCGCCCGTGATGCGATCTACATCCAGCCGGATCATGTGCTGGAAGTGATGGTGACCGGGCTCGGCGCACACGTCCATCAGGTGACGCGGCCATTCGAACCGGAGGGCGGTGCCTATGGCGGCAAGGGTCCGCTGCACGAGAGCCATCATGCGCACAGCCACAGTCAAAGCCATGCGCAGGCGGAGGCGCATACGCACAGTGCACAGGCGTCATCGCAGAGCCATTCCCATAGCCACGCGCCTCACCACCACAGCCACCACGACGCGCATCACACGCCACCAAAGAAGACGTGACGATGGTGCCGGATGGCGCAACGGCATGTGCCGCGACGGGTGCGCCAGAACGGCTGCTCTTCGTCTGGCTGACGCCGTCGTTTCCAGTTGGTGCGTATGCCTACAGCCAAGGGCTGGAGATGGCGGTGGAACGCGAGCTTGTCACATCGCGGGCAACACTGGAGGATTGGCTTGCGGCGTTGGTTGCGCACGGCGCACTTCGCAATGATCTCATTATGCTGACAGTGGCCCATCGTTGCACAGCGTCACGCGCTCAGGCCGCGTTGCTGGCCGCAAACGCGCTCGCGTGTGCATTGCAACCGTCAGCGGAACGATATCTCGAAACGACGCAACAAGGTGGATCGTTCCTGACTGCCATCTCGGGTGCGTGGTCGACGGCGATGTTCGATGAGACGCGTGGATGGCTTGCGGGGGCAGTGGTGTCTCCCGTGTCGTATCCAGTGGCTGTTGGCATCGCTGCGGCGGCGCACGGCATTTCGCTTGCGCCAACCACAGAAGCCTTCGCGTTCGCATGGGCCAGCAACGTCACATCGGCAGCGATCCGGCTCAGCGTGGTCGGGCAGTCGGACGCTCAAGCCGTGATCGCGTCACTCGCTGGCGCGCTGTCGGATGCGGCGTTGCGGGCACAAACGCAAACTTTGGATGACGTTGGCGGTGCCGCGTTCTCGGCCGACCTCGCGTCGCTGGAGCATGAAACCCAATATTCGCGGCTGTTTCGTTCGTAACCTGAGGCATCACATGAGCAATTCCCATGGCCCCCTGCGCGTCGGCATCGGCGGGCCCGTCGGCTCCGGTAAGACGACGCTGACGGCGGCACTATGCAAAGAGTTCCGCACGCGGCACGATATCTGCGCAATCACCAATGATATCTACACGAAAGAAGACGCCGAAATTCTGATGCGCATGCAAGCGCTGCCATTGGAGCGCATCATGGGCGTTGAGACCGGCGGCTGCCCGCATACCGCCATCCGCGAAGACTGCTCGATCAATCTGGCAGCGATCCAGACCATGCGCGCGAAGTTCCCCGCTCTTGAGTTGATCCTCATCGAAAGCGGCGGCGACAATCTCGCGGCAACGTTCTCGCCGGAACTTGCTGACCTGACGATCTACGTCATCGACGTGGCACAAGGCGAAAAGATCCCGCGCAAGGGCGGGCCGGGCATCACCAAGTCCGATCTGCTGGTCATCAACAAGATCGATCTCGCGCCATACGTGGGTGCCAGCCTTGAGGTGATGGAGAGCGACACCAAGCGCATGCGCGGCACGCGGCCGTATGTGTTCGCCAACATCAGTGCCGGCAAGGGAGTCGCCGAAATCGCCGCGTTTATCCAGAAGGCAGGTGGGTTAGCGTAGCGGCCCTCAACGTGGGCTTGCCTCACTCTCTCCGTGTCCCCGGCCGAAGCGCGTTTCAGCGCGAAGAGCCGGGGTCTTTACGTATCGCCTGTGAGGCGCCGTGATCGCGCTCAGATCTGTAAAGATCCCGGACATTTGACGCGCTGAACCGCGCAACAATTTCCAGGAGCGCGAGATGGGGACGGTCTGCTTCGGCCCCGGAGTTATCGCGGCCGCGTGGTTTCCGCTTGGGCCGCGACAAGATCAAGGGCGGCTTCGACCTTGTGGGTCTGAATGCTGGCACGCAGCTCGCGGATGACCAGGATGGGCCCCGCGAGCTGGCCATATTTTTCAAGCGCCATCAGCCGGATCACATCGCGGCCGTCGTTGATGACCTGCACGGTGCCGGGGAATTCGTGGCCACGCGCGCCATAAACGAGGCTCGCGATCTCACCATCGACGATGTAGTTGGTGACGAGAAAGCGCGCCGGCGCTGCGAGCTTGCCAGCGGAGATCGGATTGAGCACCAACGCGCGGATACCAAGTTCCGCAGCCGCGTACGCGCAGGCGCCGCCACCAAGACTGTGACCAACACACTCAGTCGAGTACCCCTGCAACTGATAGCGCTGGATCACCGAGCGCACATAAGTCTTGGCGAGATAAAACTGCTGCGGCGCTTCCGCTTTGATAAGAGCCTTCCAGACATCGGCGGTCAGGAAATCGCGCCGGAGATCCTGCGAGCCGGCGATGGCGACGATGATCGTGCGTGTGGTTTCGTTGATGTAGGCATTGGCTTCGAAGCCGGCGGCGGTGGCGCTGGTCAGTTCGGCACCTGTCAGCGCATCGCGCGCGCGCTCCAAGACGCGCCAGTCCGGCCGCAACTCGAACACCTGCTGGCCCGACATTTTGCGCTCATCGTAGGCACGCGCAGCAAGCTCCAGCTTCACAAGGTCGAGGCGAGCTTGCGATTTTTCAGCGGCAACGATTATGGCGTCATAGCTTTCTGGCGACGCCGCCGGAGCAGGGCTGCGGCCGGGTGCGAGCGCGCCAGTAACGACCGGGCTGGTGAGGGCTGCGGGCGTGGCCGTTGCTGTTGTCGCGGGGCGCGGCGGCGCAACAGGGGCGAGAGTGCTCGTCAATGGCACCGACGCCGAAGCGACAGCAATTCGCGCCGGACGGCGTGGTCGCCGGGCAGCCGCCGGTTCATCGTCCAGCATTCGGCCGATATAGTCGAACAACCAGAACGACGAGGCGTCGGCAGAATCCTGCGGGCGCGCGCGGCGCGCAGCAGCAGCGCGGGCCATGCGGCGCGCATCGCGCGAGGTGAGCATACCGTCCGTTTCGAGATGCGAACCTGTCACGGTTGGGCTGGCAGCCGGCGCATCAGCAGACGCGGGCGACGCCGCGCCGGCCACAAGGGCCATCACAGACGCCAACAGCGCGGTGCGCAGAATACTGTCGCGCTGGCGGCGCGCGCCGGTCTGTCGATAAAAATCCACGTGTCCACCCCAGAAGTTCGCCAACGATGCGCGAAATAAGGCGAAGCTACGCGTGAACAGACGCCGCCCGAATCGAGTCGATAGTAGCAATCTTGCGAGGGGTAAACTGGTGCCGGGACAGGGTTCTCAACACCCTGGTGGGGGGGCAGGGCGGTCTGCCTCTCCGTTCTTCTTGGGGCAGAGCGGTTTGAGGTGCAACACTGCCTCCGATGCTGGTAAAGTGCGTCCGATTTCGATCCACTCGCGAGTGAGGCCGCGCAAATAGGAGCAAAGGCGGTCTGGGGCAGGAGCGGCGACAAGCACAAATCCAGCCCGGAAGGGCTATTTCATGCGACGCGCGCAACCCTGGCTAACCAATCGTGCGCGTGCCCTGCGCGCAAACTCAACCTACGGCGCAGTCACCACCGCGGTGCGCGCGCGCTGTCACGCCGAGGCGCTCGACGGCAGCCTGCAGGATGAGACCCAGCAGCTCAGAATAGCGCATACCCTGGAAGCCAGCCATGATGTTCAGCTTCCCGTCCCAGCACCAGCCAGGGTTGGGATTGACCTCCAGCAGCTTGATCTCCCCCTTGGCATCGGCGCGGAAATCGAAGCGCGCATAATCGCGGCAATTCAAGCGCTCGAACAGCTTCGCAGAACTGTCGATCATCTGCTGTTGCTGCTGATCAGACAGTGTCGCCTCGCGATATTTGATCTGCGTCCAGTAGGGGCTGTCCGGCTCCCACTTCGACTCGTAGCCGAGGATCGGCGGCAGGTCCTTGTCGAGACGCGAGAAGTCCACTTCGAGAATTGGCAGCGCGCGCAAGCCTTGATCCGGATTGCCGACCATGCCGACCGAGTATTCCGCACCGGTTAGATATTCCTGCACCAGAATGGGCCGCTTCGGGAACAGCACGCGCAGTTGCTCAAGATAATCCAGCAATTGCTTGGTGTTTTTGACCACCGCATCCTTGGTGATACCAATCGAGCTGTCGCCGAAGTTGGGCTTCAGAAGTGCCGGAAAAACGGAGGGCAAGGTCGCGCCCTGATCGCCAGCGCGCACATACGTTTCCAGCGGCACGGGTACGTCCAACCCTTGCGCGACCGCGCGCACGAGACCCTTGTCATAGCAGGCCGCCAGACAACCGGGCGCACCACCCGTATAGGGTATGCCGACGATGTCGAGCATGGCAGGAACGTGCAGTTCCTTGAAGGCATCGTTGTTCAAGCCTTCGTCGCACAGGTTGAACACCAGATCGGTGCGCAGATCGGCGAGATCGCGCTCCAGCGTCGCGTGGTTGTCGAACGAGCGGAATTTGTATTGCGGCAGCTCAGACAGCGCGTCGCGCAACTTGCGGATCGTCTCATGATCTTCCACGTTGAACTGGCCGTCGCGCTTGACGGTGTCGGGCAGCCGCGGATCCCCCAACAGGATCGTGACATCGAGGATGGCGGCCTTGCCCTTGGGCTTGCGCGCCGGCATGACGGGCGCATCGGCTGTCAGCAGCAGCCGGCGGGCCATCATGCCCAGATCTTGGTCGCGATCGGACAGCGCTTCGACGAAGCCGTGATGGCGGACATTGCGGAAGCCGGTCTTCTCCAGCAAGCGCGTCAGGCTTTCCTTGGTGTAAAGCCGTTCCGCGTAGAATTGATCCGCAATAACACCGATTTCATCTTGCACAATGACTTCACGGCTGATCAGCCGGTCGCCTTCCTTACTGATGGTGCGCTCGCGGCACACGAAGTGGTGTTCGTCGATCCACTCCCACGAGCGCTTGTCGAAATTCTCGTGCATGTGCGCGCCATCGGTGATGTCGAGCACGATCTGCCCACTGGGGCGCAGCACCTTGGCAACGGCGGCGAGGACTTTCTCGTCGTCCTGCTTGTCGGAGAAGTAGCCGAATGAATTGCCCATGATGCAGACGCAGTCGATGCTGTTCTCGGGCAGCCGCGGATTGCGCGCGTCGCCTTCCTTGAACATCACCTGCAGGCTCTCGTTCTGGGCGCGCTTCTTGGCGAGCCGGACGAGATAGCGCGAGCGATCGACGCCCATGACGTTCTTGTAGCCGCGTCGCGCGAGCTCCAGACAATGCCGTCCCTGCCCGCAGCAGAGATCGAGAATGGCGCTGTGCGGTTGAATGGCCGCTGCGGAAACGATGAAATCGACTTCCCTGCGCGTATTTTCGTTGTTTTCGACGACGTCGCCGTCGGTCTTGACGTAGAGCGCGTTGAACAGTTTGCGCCACCATTCCGCGGGCAGGTGCTGTTCGAGATCGGAAACCGGACCGAGGCAGGAGCGCGCGGGTGCGCGTTTTGGACGCTTCGGCTTAGCTGCGAGGGCCATGATGGACAACTGTCCTTCTCGAGTGCCGGCGAACACGAGGCCGGAGTTCGTCGCCCACCTTTGGGGGCTGATGGCTGGCGATCCTTAGTTTGCTCGTTCGCGATGTCAAACACTTATCTGTGCGGAAAATGGCGACAGCCACCATTTTCCCCGGTCTCGTCAATCGGCACTCGAGCAGTGAATGAACATCAGCGGCTTCCCCGTCTTCAACGCGCGCGATCAAGCACCGCAATGAAGAACCCGTCAGTACCGTGCGTGGCCGGCGACAGCAGCAACGTGTCGTCGCGGCCATCCGCTGAGCGGACGGGCGGCGGAGCCGCGAGTGTGTCGGCCCAGACTTGCCGCCACGGCCGCACGCTGAAGAGCCGGTTTTTCGCCGTGAACGCCGCAATCTGATCGACGTTTTCGTCCGCCAGCAGCGAGCAGGTCACGTACACGAGCCGTCCACCGGGCTTGACGTGTCTGACCGCGCGCGCCAGCACGGCCGCCTGATCTTTGATGCGGGCCGCCAACACGTCGGGCTTCAGCCGCCACTTGGCGTCGGGCTTGCGGCGCCATGTGCCAGCACCGCTGCACGGCGCATCCACCAGCACCACATCGAACCGGGTGCCGAGCTTGTCCAGCGCATCCGTATCACCGGCCGTCATCACCTCCACATTGGTGACGCCTGCGCGGGTCAGGCGTTCGAAGATCGGGCGGAGACGGGATTTGTCGCTGTCGTAGGCATGAATTTTTCCCGAGTTCGCCATTGCTGCCGCCAGCGCCAGCGTTTTGCCGCCGGCACCCGCGCACAGGTCCAGCACGTTCATCCCGGGCTTCACGCCCGTGAGCGCCGCAGCGATTTGCGAGCCTTCGTCCTGGACTTCAAACCAGCCTTTGCCGTGCGCCGCTTCCGCCTCGACATTCGGCGTGCGGCCATCACCGGCCGGCGGCGCAATGCGAACGCCAAGCGGGCTGAGGGTGGAGGCCACAGCCCCGAAGGCTGCCAGCGCTTCCAACACCTGGGCGCGATCGGCTTTCAGCGAATTAACACGCAGGTCGACCGGCGCCCGCGACGTCATCGCATGCCCTTCGGCCACCAACTGTTCGCCGAACACCTGGGAAAGGTGCGGCGCGAGCCATTGCGGAACATTCGCCCGCTGCCAGTCGGCCGCGCCAGAATGAATGCCGCCCGTCAAGCGGGCGCGTTCATCGCCTGTCAGGGCAGCAGGTGCATGTTGCGAGGCATCGCACAGCGCCTCGATCGCCGCGACATCCAGCCCACGCGCAGTGTGCAGCGCGCCGAGCACCAGCGCACGCGAGGTGTCGCCGCGCATGTGATAGGCCGACAGCGCCCGATGTCGCAGCGCATCGTAAACGACATTGCCGATGGCGGCACGGTCGCCCGAACCTGCGAAGCGGTGCGCCTTACCCCAATCGGCAAGTGCGAGGCCCGCTGGCTGGTGGCGTACGGTGATGGCCTCCATCACGTCGATGGCAGCTTGAATACGGGCAGAGGGTTTCATCGGGCAGGCCTTGGTCAACGCTCAAACGTGGTGATCAAAGCGTGCCCATAGCAGAGATTGTGCGGCTCTGTCCCCCGCGGCACAGCGCGCCCGTTGGGAATGGTCAATGGTGAAGGGGCAAATGAGCGGCCGCGACGACACGTCTTGGGCCTGAACGACGGGAGTGCGCCATGATGACGATCTCTTGCAGCGGCAGCTACGTGGACATCACACTCGGCGAATCCCGGCGCGTATCAGTCGAGATGCACGGCGTCGCCGCCATGATGCTGCTGGCCGAACGGCGGCCGTGCGGGCGCATCGGGCACTCGCTGGTGGTGGCTAGCAGCCAGGGTGCCGAACCTGTCCGCATCGATGGCAGTCTCGCCGAACTGGGCGCCATCCATGAGGTGCTCATGGAGAAGTTACTCAGCGAGCGACTAGCAATGCACTGAGCAGCGGTCGCTATGCCTCCGCGGCCTTCGTCACCGGCGCGCCGTTTGCGAGCCAGGCCTCCAGGCCTTCTATCATCCCATCAATCGGCCGATAGCCGTTGGTCACCAGCGCATAGCCCGTTGCCTCCGATCCGGCGGCCAGCATCGGAAACCCGCGCACACCCATTTCCTGCGCATGTCAGAAAGTCGCGGAACGTCGCACTTTTGATCTCTTCGCTGAGGAAGCGCGTGCGGAAGGCATCGGGCGACGAAGCCGGCTTCGGCGGCAATTTCAGTGACGACGTCCGGGTTCGTCACGTCGCGGTTGTGGGCGTAGAACGCCTCCGAAATGCGCGCTTTGAAGGACAGCGGCGTGATCGGCGTATCACCGCGCCCATTCCCGCACCGTCACGACAGCGCGGCAGGCAGGCTCGGTGTCGTAGATGAAGCCCTCGCGATCAAAGAACGCGTGATCGAATTTCTGTCCCGACGCCGCAGCGACGCGCGTCCAGGCATCCTTGATGTAAGCCTTGTCTTCGGCGCGCATGGCCTTGGTATTACCTGCCCGCAAACCACCCATGATCACGCGAACGCCGAGCCGGCCGGCAAAATGTGCGGCGAGCTGGTCCATCACCGGCGCAAAGCCATAGCACCACGAGCACAGCGGATCCGCCACGTAGAGAAAGTGTCGGTCGCCAGCCGCAGCGATAGATTCGTCAGAATTTGGCATGACCTTCCTCCAGGTGCGGACGGCGTTTCGAATGTGCGAGCCCGCCGCCCTGTCTTTACCATCAATTAACCTTGCGTGCGCCATATGGCAGCCGCACCACGCGTTTGTGGTGCCGGGTGCATCGGTGTGGGAACCGTGCGGCCGTGTGGGTTTCAGCCTTCCGGGCTGCGACGCGTTGGGAGTTGGGAAAATGCTGGCCATGGGCCTGACCGCGCTTTGCGGTCTGCAGCGCCGCTTTGCGCGTACCTCTGTCAGAGCCGCCGCCGCGCGCCCACTGACACTTTTCGCCGGTTTTGCATGTGCAATGGGGACTGTCGCCGGCTGTTCAAATAACACACGGCCGCAAGCGAGCGCGCAGCCAAGCATCTTCTCAGGCTCAGCAGGCGCGTCCGCTCCCTCTGGAACCCTTGACCGCTACAGCGCCAAAACGGGCTCTTCGTCATCCGTCCGGCTCTTCGCCGAAGGCGATCAGATCCCCAAAGGCGGCGGGCATCTCAAGCTTGGCGCACCCTACAAGATCGCCAACCGTTGGTATGTTCCGGCCGACGAGCCAGGCTACGACAAAACCGGCCTTGCCTCCTGGTACGGTACCGACTTTCACGGCCGCAAAACCGCCAACGGCGAAGTCTTCGACATGTACGCGTTGACCGCCGCGCACCCGACCTTGCCGTTGCCGTCTTATGCCTATGTAACCAGCACCAGAACCGGCCGCACCGTTCTTGTCCGCATCAACGACCGCGGGCCCTACGCGCACGACCGTGTGATGGATCTCTCGCGGCGCACCGCCGAAGCGCTGGGCATCCACGCCGCTGGTGTCTCCGAAGTCCGCGTCAAATATGCCGGCCGCGCGCCCCTCAACGGCGACGACAGCCACGAACGCCGCTTCTTTGCCAGCCAGCCCTGGGCGCAGACAGTCGCGATGACGCGCGCGCCGCAGGGGCGCATGGGGCTGCTGCGCGACTAGGCGCGCCAACGCTCCTCGGCTAGGCCACTTTCACTGCCCCCTCTCGCTGCCGCAACAGCGCGAGCCAGGCGACGGCAATGAGAACGATTGCCAGCATCGGGAGCGCGGCGAGGTTGACCATCGACCAGCCCGCTTGCGCTTGCAGCGTGCCGGACAGCGCCGCCGCGGTGGCCGTGGTGGTGTAGACGCAGAAATCGTGGACGCCCTGCACTTTGGCTTTTTCTTCCGGGCGGTATGTGGTGGTGACCAAGGTCGAACCGCCGAGGTAGCAGAAGTTCCAGCCGAGCCCGACCAGCACGTTGGCAATCACGAAGTTCTCAAATCCGATGCCTGCAAAATTGACCAGCGCACAGCCGATTTCGAGCACAGCGCCAGTCGCAATAATCGGCAGAATGCCGAAGCGGTTGATCAGATGGCCGGTGAAGAACGACGGCAGAAACATCGCCACCACATGCCATTGAATGACGGTCGCACTGTCGTTGAAATCGAAGCCGCAGGCCTTCATCGCCAGCGGCGTGGCGCTCATCACCAAGGTCATGGTCGCGAAGCCGAACATCGATGATAGAATGGCAGTGATGAAGGCCGGCTGGCGCGCAATCTCGCGCATGGGGCGGCCACCGCGACCGCTGTCCGCTGTTTTGACATGCGGAATATCGACCAGCTGCATCAAGATCAGCATGCCAAACGCGAACAGGCCGAGCACGGCGTAGACGCCGGCAAACAACATCGGGTTAAACAGATCGACGGCCCACTTGGCTGTTTGCGGCCCGAGGACACCAGCAAAGACACCGCCCGCCATCACGAGCGACAGGGCTTTGGCGCGGAACTCGGTGGTGGCGGAATCAGCGGCGGCAAAGCGATAGTGCCACGCGAATGCTCCTGAGCCTCCCTGCAAAAAAGCGCCCACACAGAGCAACAGAAACGACTGGCTCCAGATGCCCCAGAACGACAGCGCGGCGCCGAGAATGCCGAGGCAGGCGCCGAGGCTGAACCCGATCCGTCGGCCGACGCTGCCCATCAGCAAGGCGGCCGGCAAGGTGACCAGCATCAGCCCAAGGTTGGTAAGGAAGATCGGCAGGGTGGCCCACGTTTTGTCCAGCCCCAGCATGGCGTAACCGGCCAGCGGGGTGGTGGCGATGCTCATCGTCTGGGTCGACTGGAACAACACCAGGGCAACAGCCAGGATCGCCACGTTGCGATGCATCAGAGTGACCGGCGGCGTGGCAGGCACTGGTGCCGAGGTCATGGGAATGTTTTCCTACGGTTCGCCGGAGTTGCGCAACTGTGTACCTGCTGATCTTCCGCCCGTCACCTGTGCGCTTGAGACGCGTGGCGAATACGGGCAAAGATCGTGAACAACTCGACCCACGCCCACCGGGAGACGACCATGGACCGCGACCTCAGAGACAAAGGCCTTGCCAACCGCAAGAAAGTTCTTGGTGCGGCCTATGTCGAGAAATCGATGGCATCGGGCGACAGCTTCAACGCCCCGTTCCAGGAAATTCTCAATGAATACTGCTGGGGCATGGCGTGGGGCGATGAGCGGCTGCCGCACAAGACGCGCTCGATGCTGAACATCGCGCTGCTGGCCGGTCTCAACCGCATGACCGAATGGGAATTGCACCTCAAAGGTGCCCTCAACAACGGTGTCACCCGCGACGAGATCCAGGCGATCATCCATCACCTTGCAGTTTACGCAGGCGTGCCGGTCGGCGTCGAATGCATGCGGATCGCGCGCAAGGTGTTCGCGGAGCTTGACGGCCCAAAGTGAGTAATGCGGCATGAGTTATCGCCTGACATTTCTTGGCACGGGCTCGTCCGGTGGTGTGCCCCGCATCGGGCATCATTGGGGCGCCGCAGATCGCACAAACCCCAGGAACCGGCGGCGGCGCTGCGCGGTGGTTGTCGCGCGCCAGGGGCCGCACGGCACGACGACGGTGCTAGTGGACACGCCGCCCGACCTGCGCGACCAGTGCCTGGAGCGCGATGTCATGCACGTCGATGGCGTGTTGTTCACCCACGATCACGCCGACCACACCCATGGTATCGACGATCTCCGCGTGTTCGCCATCAACGAGCGGCGGCGCGTCGATGTCTATATGGACGACGCGACGTGGGACAATTTGCTGATGCGGTTCCGCTATTGTTTCGATCAAAAGCCTGGTTCCGCCTACATGCCCATCCTGACGCGGCACCGGATCGCACCGGGGGTGCCGGTAACGATCAATGGCAAGGGCGGGCCGATCACGGCGATCCCGATTTTGCAGGATCACGGCGAGCTTCCATCACTTGGCTTCCGTTTCGGCAAACTCGTCTACTCGCCAGATATCGTCGGCATACCAGCCGAATCCGAGAGCGCCTTTGCGGGGCTTGATATGTGGATCGTTGACGCGCTCCGGCCCATGCCGCACCCAAGCCATTGGAGCGTCAAGCAGGCTCTTGCGCAAATTGAACGCTATAAGCCCAAGCAGGCACTGCTCACGCACATGCACGTCGATCTCGACTATGACGAAATGTGCCGGAAGCTGCCGGACCATGTGCGTCCGGCGTACGATGGTTTGACAATCCAATTCGAAGGTTGAAGCGCCATGCAGGTGATCCACGGTCATGATCATGTGCCGCGCAACGCCCGCGGCGCGGTGCTGGCCATCGGCAATTTTGACGGGGTGCATCGGGGGCATCAGGTGCTGCTCGGGCAGGTCCGCATCATCGCCAAGGCCATGCACGTGCTGGCGGGCGTGCTCGCATTTGAACCGCACCCGCGCACGCTGTTTCAGCCGGAGCGGCCGCACTTCCGGCTGACGACGATCACCCAGCGGATCGCCCTATTCCAGCACTACGGGATGGATCTGGCAGTCGTGTTGCCATTCGACCGCAAGCTTGCAGAGTTGAGCGCCGAGCATTTCATCGAGCGCGTGCTGGTGGCCGGACTCGGCATCAAACACGCTGTGATCGGGTATGACTTTCATTTCGGCAAAGGGCGGGGTGGATCGCCGGCGTCGCTCACGGCGGCCGGGCTTG
The DNA here is from genome assembly GCA_963847145.1 of uncultured Alphaproteobacteria bacterium. Classification (GTDB taxonomy): domain Bacteria; phylum Pseudomonadota; class Alphaproteobacteria; order Rhizobiales; family Hyphomicrobiaceae; genus JABFRJ01. The sequence goes on along the minus strand of CAWJYN010000003.1, from coordinate 247,289 downwards.
AGATGGGGTTTAGCGTCACGATCGTTGATCCGGTGGCGGAGGGCGGTGAGGTGTTTTCGTCCAGCGCCATTCGCGCGGAATTGGCGCAAGGTGATGTGGAAGGCGCGGCGGTGCTGCTCGGCCATGCGTGGCGCGTCAGCGGCGAAGTGAAGGGCGGTGCCAAGCGCGGCACCGGCATGGGCTATCCGACGGCCAACATCGGTTTGGCGCCGGGCACGGCGTTGGCGCACGGCATCTATGCAGTGAAGGTGCACGTCGGCGGCAAAGTGCACGACGGCGCTGCCTATCTCGGCACACGGCCGACGTTCGACAACGGCGACGCGGTGCTGGAAACATTCCTGCTCGATTTCGACGGCGATCTCTACGGCAGGACCATTGAGTTGGAATTCATTGGCTTCATCCGTGCCGACCGCAAGTTCGACACCATGGACGCCCTCGTCTCCCAGATGGACAAAGACGTCGCCCGCGCGCGTGGCATGCTGGGGAAGAAGGGGTAAAGCTTCACCCCTTCCCACCCAACCCCAGCAATTGCACATTCCCGCCCGTCGCCGTGATATCCGTTGAGCGCACGCGTTCGGTGGCAAATCGCACCAGCGTGTTGGGGCCGCCGGCTTTGGGGCCGGTGCCGGACAGGCCGTCCCCGCCAAAGGGTTGCGCGCCGACGACGGCGCCGATCTGATTGCGATTGACATAAAGATTGCCGACGCGCGCGTGTTCGGCGACAAAATCGGCGACCGCGCCGATGCGGCTGTGCAGACCGAGCGTGAGCCCGAAGCCGGTCTCGTTGATGGCGTCGATCACTTCGTTGAGGCGGCCCTGGCCAAAGCGCACGACGTGGAGGATGGGCCCAAACACTTCGCGTTCAAGTTCACCGATGCGCGCGATCTCGTACACTGCGGGTGACACATAGGTGCCGACGCGCAGCTCTTGCGGGATCTGCAGATCGATGATCGATTTGGCTGTCTTGCGCATCTTAAGCTTATGCCCGTCGAGCGCGTCTTGGGCACCCTCGTCGATCACGGGGCCGACGTCGGTGGCCGCATCCATGGGATCGCCGATGATCAGCGTTTCGACGGCCCCGCGCAGCATTTCTATCATGGGTTCAGCCACGTCGGCCTGTACGAACAACACGCGCGCCGCCGAGCACCGTTGCCCGGCGCTATCGAACGCGGATCTCACCACATCACGCACCACTTGCTCGGGCAGCGCGCTGCTGTCGGCGATCATCGCGTTGATGCCGCCGGTTTCGGCGATGAACGGCACGATGGCACCGCGGCGGTCGGCAAGTGCGCGCTGGATCGCCCAGGCGGTGTTGTTTGAGCCGGTAAACGCGACGCCCGCGGTGCGTTTGTCTTTGACCAGGGCAGCGCCGACCGCGCCTTCGCCCGGCAGGAACTGGAGAACCTCAACCGGGATGCCGGCTTTGTGGAGCAGCTGCACAGCGAGATAAGCTGTGATCGGCGTCTGGCCGGCGGGTTTGGCGAGGACGGCATTACCAGCCGCCAGGCAGGCAGCGATCTGGCCGGTGAAAATCGCCAGCGGGAAGTTCCAAGGCGAAATGGCAACAAACGCGCCGCGGCCAGCGAGTTCGAGTGTATTGCGTTCGCCGGTTGGGCCGGGGAGCACTGTGGGCTTTGAAAAGAGCCGCATCGTTTCGCTGGCATAATAACGCAAGAAGTCGACGGCTTCGCGCACATCACCAAGCGCGCCTTCCAGTGTCTTGCCGGCTTCGCGCACGATGATAGCCATCAATTTTGCGCGGTTCTGTTCGAACAGATCGGCCGCGCGCAACAGGCATTCAGCGCGGACACTCGCGCCCTGCTGGTTCCAATCGTGCTGGGCTGCGGTGGCTGACGCGATGGCTCTGTCGATCAGTTCGGCGCTGGCGGGAACGCAGCTGCCAACGTGTTGGCGGCGGTCGTGCGGGCAGCGCACCAGGTCGGCAGCGCCAGCGGTGTGCGTCTTGCCATCCACAAGCGGGCCGATGGCCGGCGCAGTGCCCAGCTCCTGCGAAATCCTGGCCAGCATGTCGGCCCGCACGGCCGGCTCGGCGAGGGCCAGCCCCGCGCTGTTGACACGCTTGCCGAATATCTCGGCAGGCTTCGGCACTGCCGGCACGCCGCCGGTCATGGCCGCATCGCGTTCCTGCTCCACCGCCTCAACCGGATCGCGGATGATGTCAGCCACGGGTGCGTTGGCATCGGCCAAGCGGTTCACAAACGATGTGTTCGCACCGTTCTCCAGCAATCGCCGCACGAGATAGGCGAGCAATTCTTCGTGGCCGCCGACCGGCGCATAGATGCGGCAGGGGCGTTGCAATTTCTCTGGCCCGACGACCTCGTCATAGAGCGCTTCGCCCATGCCGTGCAGACGCTGGAACTCATAGGGCACGGTGCCAGCCGCGACGTAGGCTGCAGCGACCGAGTGGGCGTTGTGGGAGGCAAACTGCGGAAAGAACGCCGTTGGGTCGGCGAGTAGAAAGCGCATGGCTGCCAAGTATGAGACATCGGTGTGCACTTTGCGAGTGAAGACCGGGTAGTCGGCGAGCCCGAGTTCTTGCGCCCATTTGATCTCGCTGTCCCAGTAGGCGCCTTTGACGAGCCGCACGGGAATGCGGCGGCCGCCCTCGGCAGCCAAGCGCCGCAACCAGCGCAAGGTTGGGAACGCGCGCCGCCCATACGCTTGCACGGCGAGGCCGAGGCCGCTCCAGCCTTGCAGCGCGGGATGCAGATAGGACTGGCCGAACATTTCCAACGTCAGATCGAGGCGGTCTTGCTCCTCGGCGTCGATGGTCAGTGTGAGGCCGGCTTCGCGGGCAGCGATCGCGAGATCGACGATCTTGGGCACCAGCTCACGGCCGAGGCGTTGGCTTTTTCCCGGCTCAAACCGCGGATCGATTGCCGAGAGTTTGACCGAGAGGCCAGGCCGATCCAGCAACGCATCGACGTGTGTGGATTTGAAGGGTCCGGCAGCTTTGCCGATGGTATCGATCGCGGCCATGTAACGGTCGTAGTAACGCTGCGCATCGCGGCCCGAGCGCGCGCCTTCGCCAAGCATGTCATAGGAGATGCGGTAGCCCTCCGCTTCGAACGGCTTCGCGCGCTGAATGGCTTCTTTGATGGTGCGGCCAAGCACAAAGTTGTCGCCGAGGATGCGCATCGCCTGGCGCAGCGCCTGGCGGATGACCGGCTCGCCGGAGCGCTGCACCAGGCGGCGCAGCAGCGACGTGGGGCCAGAGCGTTTGTTGCCAGCGAGCTTGACGACGCTGCCCGTCAGCATAAGGCCGAATGTCGACGCGTTGACGAAAAGGCTATCCGACGCCCCGAGGTGTTTTGACCATTTGCCTTCGCCGATCTTCTCGGCGATCAGCGCGTCTTGCGTCGCTTTGTCGGGAATGCGCAGCAGCGCTTCCGCCAGGCACATCAGGATCACACCCTCTTCGCTAGAGAGACCATACTCCAGCATGAACGCATCGATGCCGCCGTGCTTGCCCTGGTTGTCGCGGGCGGCGTCGACGAAGCCGCGCGCTAACGTCGCGATCTTTGCACGCTCATCAGCCGTGTAGACCGCGCGCTCGATCAGCCCGCCCACCAGCCGCCGCTCATCCAACACGTGATAGGTCGCAAGCTCATCGCGTGGGGGGAGCTTGGCGGATCCGCCAGCCGCCACCCCAGTCCGCACCTTGGGCGCAAGTGACATGAAAACCTCCGAAGGCGGCGCAGGCAGCAATGGGGCCCGCTCACATGATTCGCCTGATGCTGATCTTTAGCAAATTTCACCTGTGATACGACGAAGATTTAGCCGGTTTGGGAAAGCCGGCGGCGTTCTGCCAAGCTGTGCAGATTGCGACAACGGTGACGCGTCTCCGAGGGCGCCTGACTTGACCAACAACAGAGATGCAAGTCTGTTCGCGATCTGCTAAAGTTTGCGCACAGAGCAGATGATGAGCTGTCTGTCCCTGACTAGCCCGGCACAGTATTTTCTATGCCGGTATCCACGTATTTTGTTTGCGCAATATTTTAAGGTTCTTTGGTAAGCCCCCGCAATCCGGTGTGATTTGCCGATTGCCGAGGCTGCCCCTGCCGATAAGGTGATCCCATGTTAAGTCGGCGTGTTTTCGCCAGTTCTCTTTGCAGTGCCACGGCCCTTGCCGCCGCCGGAGCACTTGCCCAACCTCCCGCGCTCCCCCTGGTTGGTTACCTCAACGGTGGATCGGCAGAGGGTCATGCCCTGAGAATCCGGGCTTTTCGCCGTGGCCTTGCCGAGGCCGGCTTCGTTGAGGGCAAGACAGTTGCGATCGAGTTCCGGCACGCAGATGGTCACTATAGCCGCGTGCCGGCCATGGCTGCCGATCTGGTGCAGCGGCGGGTCGCCGTGATTGCGGCCTCCGGCACCACCAGTGTGCTGGCTGCACAGGCCGCGACCGCGACGATACCGATCGTTTTCAGCGCCAGCATTGATCCGGTCGTCCTTGGCGTCGTGGCCAGCCTCGACCATCCCGGCGGCAATATCACCGGCACGACGCGCATGAACATCGAAGTGGGGGCGAAGCGATTGAGTCTGCTGCACGAACTCGTGCCCGCCGCAACCAGTGTCGCTTTGCTCGTCAACCCAGCCAACACCATTAATGCCAAGCTCATGACGGCAAACATTGATGAGGCCGCACGGGCGTTGGCGTTGAAACTTCATGTGCTGCATGCAAGCACGCCTGGCGAGATCGAGGTCGCCTTCGCGCGCCTTCCGGAGTTGCGCGTAGGGGCGGCCATGATCGGCAGTGACGCCTTCTTCACGGCCCAGGGCGCGTGGCTCGGCGCGCTTTCAACAAAGTGCAAAATGCCGACCGCCCATCAGAACCGGGATCTTGTCCTGGCTGGCGGCCTGATGAGTTACGGCGGCAATCTTGACGATGGTTTCAGGATCGCTGGCACCTACACCGGGCGCATCCTTAGGGGTGCGAAGCCAGCCGATCTGCCAATTCAGCGTTCGACGCGGCTGGAGTTTCTCATCAACCTCAACACCGCCCAAGAGATCGGAGTTTCGGTGCCGCCGAACCTGCTGGCCCTCGCCGATGAGGTGATCGAGTGAGAGCCTCTCCCCATGAATTGAACAGCGGACATCCACATTTTGGGCGAGCCACCCGTCGCGTTGTGATGCTTGCCAAGTGGGGCGGCTGGTTCAACCAGTTCGGTAATCTCGACGGCCGACGCTTCCTCCACTGGCGCGTGTGGCGTCCACGCTTGAAATATGGGCGGGCCGTCGCTTCGCTGAGCTAGGTGTAATTGAGACTATGCCACTCCGCCGCTATGCGATGAATTGCGGGTTGCTGCTCTTGCCAATCTTGGCCTGGAATGCCGCGCTCGCGCCACGCCTGCCAGCCCCATGGACGGCAGACATATTCTGGAGAAACATCCCTCCCGCCCTCGGAATTATCGAGAACACGACCCGTATCGTTGTCCTCGCCGTACCATTTTTCATGCCACTTGAACTTAAGTCGCGCGTGCAGTGGCGTGGCCTCATTCTGTTCGGGGCCGGACTTATCCTCTATGCTGCAAGCTGGTTGTTGATCCTGGTCGCACCCGGCTCACCTTGGTCTTCAAGCGCCTGGATATCTCTGGCACCTGCATACACGCCGCTCATCTGGCTATCGGGTGTGGCCTTGCTGGGTCAGCGCTTGTTCTGGGGATCATGGTATCGGTGGTGGATGTATCTCATTGTCGTCGCTGCATTCATTGCAGCGCATGTCTTACACGCGATGTTGATCTACGCCCGTCTGCCGTGAACACGGAGGCGCCGTCCAATCGCCGCGGTGCAACAGCCTGCCGCTCTTCCGCCGCCAAAATTGAACAGCGGATATCCGCACATCCCCGGTCCCACTGTGGCGCTGTGAACCTTGCCAAGCGGGGCCGCTGGTGCAACCAGTGCGGCCGCATCGCGGGCTGGCGATTCCGCGCTCACTATGCCGCCGAGCCCCGCTCAAATCCTTGAATGGACTGCACAAATGGCATCTTCCCGCGATCTGCTGGCGAAACTCGACGACGAATTCCAAGGCAAAGCCAAGAAGCCGCGGTCGGCCGAAGAGAGCTATACCGCCGCCGACATCGAGGTCCTGGAAGGCCTGGAACCCGTCCGCCGGCGCCCCGGCATGTACATCGGTGGCACCGATGAGAAGGCCATGCACCACCTCTTTGCCGAGGTGATCGACAACTCCATGGACGAAGCCGTCGCCGGCCATGCGACCTGGATCGAAGTGCGGCTGGAGGCGGACGGCTACTTGTCGGTCATCGACAACGGCCGCGGCATTCCGGTCGATGCGCACCCGAAGTTCAAGAACACGTCGGCGCTTGAAGTCATCATGACGACCCTGCACTCCGGCGGGAAGTTCGATGGCAAAGCCTATCAGACCTCGGGCGGTTTACACGGCGTGGGTGTTTCGGTGGTCAACGCATTGAGCGAAATTTGCGAAGTCGAGGTGGCGCGCGGCCAGCAGCTCTATCGCATGGTGTTCAGCCGCGGTACGCCGCAGACCAAGCTTGAGAAGCTCGGTTCCACCATGAATCGTCGCGGCACGAAAATTCGCTTCAAGCCGGACGAGAAAATTTTCGGCAAAGGCTGCGCGTTCAAACCGGCGCGGCTGATGCGCATGGCGCGGTCGAAAGCCTATCTGTTCGGCGGCGTCGAAATCCGCTGGTTCTGCGATCCGTCGCTGATCAAAGACGAGACGCTGCCGCAGGCGGTGTTCCACTTCCCCGGCGGCCTGAAAGACTATCTGCTCTCCACCATCGAAGGGCAGACGTTCGTCACCAAAGACGTGTTCGCAGGCAACGTGAAACGCGACGGCGGCCATGGTTCTGTCGAATGGGCGATCGCTTGGGTATCCGACGAAGACGGCTTCTCCAACTCCTATTGCAATACCATTCCGACGGCCGAAGGCGGCACGCACGAGAACGGCCTGCGCTCGGCCTTGTCAAAGAGCCTGCGCGAGTTCGGCGACCGCGTTGGCAACAAGAAGTCCAGCCAGATCACCGCCGAAGACGTCATGACGACGGCGGCGTCGATGCTGTCCGTCTTCATCCGTGAGCCGGAATTCCAGGGCCAGACCAAGGAAAAACTGGCTACGCAAGAAGCGCAGCGCATTGTCGAGAACACGATCAAAGACGCCTTCGATCATTGGCTCACTGACGCGCCGCAACAGGCCCAGAAGTTGCTCGAATGGGTGATCGAACAGGCCGAAGACCGCCTCAAACGCCGCCGCGAAAAAGAAGTGGGCCGCCAGTCCGCGACGCGCAAACTCCGACTCCCGGGCAAGCTGGCGGATTGCACGATCCAGACGGCGGCGGGCACCGAGATCTTCATCGTCGAGGGCGACTCGGCCGGCGGGTCCGCCAAGAGCGCGCGCAACCGCGAGAACCAGGCCATCCTGCCGTTGCGCGGCAAGATCTTGAACGTGGCGAACGCCACGTCGGCCAAGCTCTCGCAGAACCAGTTGCTTTCAGATCTGATCCAGGCGCTGGGCGCCGGCACCGGCAGCAAATACCGCGACGATGATCTGCGCTACGAGCGAGTCATCATCATGACCGACGCCGACATCGACGGCGCCCACATCGCCTCGCTGCTGATCACCTTCTTCTTCCAGGAAATGCCGGAGCTGATCGAGAACAACCACCTGTTCCTAGCCATGCCACCGCTGTTCTCGCTGAAGCACAGCTCGAAGACCGTTTATGCGCGTGACGAAAAACATCGCGATGAGCTGCGTATCAGCGCCTTCCCAGCCAATGCGAAGGTCGAGATCGGACGCTTCAAAGGCCTCGGCGAAATGAATGCCTCTGAATTGAAATCGACAACAATGGAGCCAAAGCACCGCTTGTTGCTCCGTGTCGAGGTCGCCAGCGACCAGAAGGCCGAGACCACCGACGCCGTCAACGCGCTCATGGGCTCCAAACCAGAAGCGCGCTTCCGATTCATTCAAGAACGTGCGGCGTTCGCGAAGGACCTGGACGTGTAACGGCAGCGAAGGATAAAGGGCTGCCTAAGCAGAGGTTCGAGGCAGTCGTCGGTATCAAACGCCCAGCCCTAAATTTCGCAGCACGGTCGGGATACGGTCTTTCACCTTGAAGAAGCCGGCTGTCGCGGAGGGCCAGAACGCCGTGTCCCAGGAGCGGCGGATCAGGTGCAGAGCATGCCCGTTGTGCTCCAGTGCGGCACCAATCGGCACAAACGCCGTGCGCGCCGGGCCCGTTGGCAGCTCATGCATGACGATCGTCACGGGTTTGGTCCATGCGTCGATCATCGCAACGGCCTTCAACGGCGTCAGCGTCGCCACCGGGATTCCTTCGGGGAGGCGTGTGCCAACGCGCGCCGCGGTGTCGGCCAACACGCCGCGATTGAATGCAGTCACGCTTGTGTTGCAATCGGGATAGCTGTTTGCCGTGTCGAGCACGATGACAGATTGCACGCTGTCCCAAGCCAACGGCCACGTCTCTATGCCGAGGTCGTCTTCGGTGACGACCAAAATGTGCGGACCGCGTGGCGGCACCGCAGGGAGCGGCGCGAGCGAGTGCCGTGCACCAACGTCGTCGGGCGGCAACGGCGCAGCGTCGGACGCCAGGTTGAGACCCGCGCCGAACCGCCCACCGGTGTAGGTCGCGATGTTGTCTGGGCGCGCAAGATAGGTCTTGCCCTGGGTGTGCAGACCACCAATCCACCGCCAGGATAGCGTGTTCGAGGCTGCATCGCCGTCGAGCAGATGACGCAGGAAGAAGTCCGCACCCAGCTGCCAGGGCAGTTTCAACGTGAAAATCCAGATGCTCGCGAACCACATGCGCGCGTGATTGTGCAGATAGCCCGTCTCGATCAGCTCACGCGCCCAAGCGTCAAAACAATCGATGCCAGTGGCGCCGCGCATGGCCACTTCGAGACGCTGCCGCAGTTCGGCCGAGGCGACGCTCTGCACGCGCGCAACGTCCGCCAGATAGCGATCCCACACTTGTGGGCGGTGCTCCAACCAGCCCTTCCAGTACGTGCGCCAGACGACTTCTTGAATGAACTTCTCGGCAGCTGCTGCTGCATGCGTTTCCAATACGGCGGCCACGATCTCCTGCTCCGTGATGAGCCGATGGCGGACATAGGGCGACAAGAGCGAGACGTTTGCGCGGTCATCGACGCCACGATCATAGTTGCGGTTCGCGGCATAGGACCGTCCCGCGTGTGGCAGAAACGCGTCGAGACGCACGAGTGCCGCCTGCCGGCTTGGCGCAAACAGCATGGCCGTCATGGCGCAATCTCCTGCCCGGCCCAGTCATACAGCCGCCCGGACTGCGCAGTCGTTAGTGCTGCGATGACACCGAGCAAATGTGCCGCGGCTTGTTCGGCCGAGAAAAGCCGGCCATCGGCAACATTGCTTTGAAACGGTTTCGACAAAGCCGTGTCGACAGTCCCTGGATGCAGGCCGACGCAGATCGCTTGCGGCCACTTGGCCGACAGTTCGATGGCGAGGCAGCGGATGATCTGGTTGAGCGCCGCCTTCGATGCGCGGTAACTGTACCAGCCGCCAAGCCGGTTGTCGCTGATACTGCCGACGCGCGCAGACAGGATCGCAAACACAGCGCGCCGATCACGTGGTAGCAGCGGCAGCACGTGCTTGGCGATGAGCGCCGGACCGATCGTGTTGACCTCGAAATTGCGGCGCATGACCTCCGGGTCGATCGCCCGCCATGTTTTCTCTGGGCGAATACCAGCCGCTTGATCGTGCAGCAATCCAGTCGCGACGATAACGAGATCGACGGGGCCGAGCGACCGGGACGCTGCCGCAATCGTCCCTTCGTCGAGAAGATCAACCTGATAAGTGGTGCGCTTTCCGTTTGGCCCGGCGACGCCGTCAGCAGATGTGCGCCGCAGCCAAACGGTGACACGCGTAATGGCGGCATCGGCGGCAAGTTGCGTCACCAGCGCACTGCCAACCCCGCCATTGCCGCCGACGATCAAAACATGCACGATTGCGGCCTTCCGCGGTGTGGGTTGCTTCCGGTATACGGTGCCTACGCGGCCTTGGACGGCACAGCGGTAAAAGTGTCGCAAGCACAATCCAAGCCACCGCTGACGCGGCATTGATCCGCGCGAATGCCCTGAGCGTTGGGGGAACAACCGCAGGAGAGCAATGAGCACGCCGTTGCGAGCAACCCGCCCCAGTGTCGTCTGGTTCAAGCGCGATTTGCGCGTGTTCGATCACGTCCCGCTCGTCGCCGCAGCGGAACGCGGGCCCGTGATCCCTCTTTACGTTGTCGAATCGGAGCTGTGGGCCCAGACCGACGCGTCGCATCGGCAGTTTGTGTTCGCGCGCGCGTGCGCAGCCGAGCTATGCGAAGCGCTTGCAATGCGCGGTGCACCGCTGGCCGTGCGCATAGGCTCTGTCGTCGATGTGCTCGAGCAGCTCCATCGCGACTATCAGTTCGCCGATCTCTGGTCACACGAAGAAACCGGCAACGCTTGGACGTTCGCCCGGGATCGCGCCGTTGCAGCCTGGTGCCGGGCCCATGGCGTGACATGGCACGAAGCGGCACAAACCGGCGTCGTGCGTCGCTTGAAGTCGCGCGACGGTTGGGCAAAACGGTGGGACCAGTTGATGGCCAAGCCACCTGTGCCAGCGCCCGAGCGATTGGTCACGGTCGAGGGACTTGAGTGCCTCGGCCTGCCGGAGCCAAGCGAGCTCGACCTTTCGCCGGACGGCTGCAGCGAACCGCAAACCGGTGGCCGCCGGCCCGGCTTGCAGACGCTCGACAGCTTTTTGACGGTACGCGGGCGCAACTATCGCCGTGCCATGTCGAGCCCGCTGGAGGGCGCGGCGCAATGCTCCCGCCTCTCGCCCTATCTGGCGGTCGGTGCCCTTTCCATGCGCGAAGTCGCGCAAGCGTCGTGGCAGCGCCAGCGTGAGTTGCGGGGAGACCGCAGCCCGGACGCGCCGGAGTGGCGCCAGTCGCTCATATCCTTTTCGGGGCGGCTGCATTGGCACTGCCATTTTATGCAGAAGCTCGAAAGTGAGCCGGCGATCGAGACGCGCGAGATGCATCCATCCGCCCGCGGCTTGCGGCCACGGCCAGGCGACGCGGATTTGCTTGCCGGGTGGATGAACGGTCAAACCGGTTATCCGTTCGTCGATGCCTGCATGCGCTCGCTTCTTGCGACGGGTTGGCTGAATTTCCGCATGCGGGCGATGCTGGTGTCGTTTGCGAGTTACAATCTGTGGCTCCCGTGGCAAGAGACGGGGCTGCACCTCGCCCGCGTGTTTACCGACTACGAACCCGGTATTCACTGGCCACAAATGCAGATGCAGTCCGGCGCGACCGGGATCAACACGATCCGCATCTACAATCCCGTCAAGCAGGGATACGACCAAGACCCCACGGGCGCCTTCACCCGCCGCTGGCTGCCGGAACTCGCCGCTGTGCCGGATATGTTTCTGCAAGAGCCATGGAATTGGCCAGGCCTGAGCGCCATCGTCGGCAAAAGGTATCCGGCGCGCGTCGTCGATCTGACGCTGAGCACCGCGGCTGCCAAGCACCGCATCTATGGCGTGCGCACGAGTGCCGCCTTTCACAAAGCGGCAGATGCCGTTCAGGAGAAGCACGGCAGCCGTAAGAGTGGCATGGCGATGACAGGGCAGGCGCAGCGCAAGAGCCGCAAACACAACGCCATCGAGGGGCAATTGACCTTCGATCTTACGCCGCCAGAAGCATCATGAAACGCGATCGGACCAATCGCTCCGTCGCGAAGTCGCACCTGCCCGCAAAGATCTGCGCAGCCTGCCAGCGGCCGTTCGCATGGCGCAAAAAGTGGGAACGGGATTGGGACAGCGTGCGCTTCTGCTCCGATCGCTGCCGCCGCGCCGGTGCCAGCAAAACGGGCAGCGGCAAACCAAAATAAGACAGCAAAACCAAGTCATTGTTTTTTGGTAACACTTGGCGGAGACGCAGGGATTCGAACCCTGGATACCCATTTCTAGGTATAACGCTTTAGCAAAGCGCCGCCTTCAGCCACTCGGCCACGTCTCCGGATCAGCAGGCTATAAGTGCCTTGTCTGCCAAATGCAAGTATGCAGACCCGCAGCCACCACAAGCCCTACATGATGCCTTCAAGGTCCATTTCCAAAATGGCCATTTGGAACTGATAGGCATCATCGTCGACAGACAGGATTGCCAGCGACTCTTCGGCGACAAAGACCTCGGCGCTGTCCTTGAGCTTGCCGCGGGCACGGATCGACAAGGTCTTGGCACCAAGCCGCTCGCGCAGATAAGTCTGAATGCGCACCATCTCCGGCACGTTCAGGGGCTGCGGCTTTTCTTTGATGGTCCACGAGAATTGATAGACGAGTTCGTCGTCTTCATCGTCGAGCGTGATCGTGCCGAACGGTTTGTCGTTAGCATAAACCTCGGCGACGTCGCTCTTTTTCGGCTGGGCGCGGACCGCGAGCGACTGTGTGCCAAAGGCTTTGCGCAGGTAGGTCTGCAGCCGGTTGATGATCTGCGGTGTCAGGATGTCCGACATGATGCACTTTCAGAAACGATGGGTCCGTAGCCTCCGATAAGCCAGCGGCTCAGTTGCCGCAACCGCAATCATCGGGCTCGACGCGCTGGTCCATGCTGCGGGCGGGCTCCGGGCAGCCACTATCGCCCACAATGCGGGCTGGAACGCCAGCCACTGTTTTGTTGGCGGGAACGTCTTGGAGAACGACGGAGCCGGCAGCAACCTTGGAGCAGTCGCCGACGCGGATGTTGCCGAGTACGTTGGCGCCGGCTGCCAGCAGCACGTTCTTGCCGATCTTGGGATGGCGATCGCCGGTTTCTTTGCCGTTACCGCCAAGGGTCACATTCTGAAGGATCGAACAATTGTCACCAACGACGGCGGTTTCGCCGATGACGATGCCAGTCCCGTGGTCGAGCATGATGCCACGTCCCATGCGAGCGTTCGGGTTGATATCGACGCCGAAGATGCGTGACGACTGGCTTTGCAGGTAGAGCGCGAAGTCACGGCGGCCATCGTTCCAGAGTTCATGCGCAAACCGGTGGGTGACAAGCGCGTGGAACCCCTTGAAGTAAAGCAGTGGCTCGATGTAGCGCGTGCAGGCTGGGTCGCGGTCGAACACGGCTTGCAGATCGGCACGAAAGATATCGCCAATCTCCGGCTTCTTGGCCAGCACCTGCGTGAACATCTGACTGATGAGGCCTGCGTCCACGTCGGCGTGATTGAGCCGCTGCGCGAGCCGGTGGCAGACGGCATCCTCCAGTCGGCTGTGGCTCAAGACTGTCGCAAACAAGAAGCCACCGAGGGCCGGCTCGCCCGCAGCAGCCATGTCAGCCTCGCAACGGACGGCCGACCAGATCGGATCGTGGGTCGCCAGAGCGCGATCCTGCTTCAAGGCGGCGGGAGAGACCTTGGTGGCCATGGGTGTGTCCATTCATTGTGCAATGTGGGCGGCCGTTCGCGGACCCACCGTTCGACGAAGGCTAGCACAAAATGCAGCGAAAACCCAGCCTCGGGGCAGTGCCTCGGGGAGTGCGGGCCCGATCAACGTCCCTGGAGGCATGTTGGCGCTGTGCGCCGCAGCGGGTAGTGTGCAGCCATCAGCAGCGGGCGGGCGCCTACCCAGGATTCAGTCTAGTATACTGCGCGGCATTCTGCCCGGTTTTTGGAGAGCTTCTATGGCCCTTTATGCATTGGACGGTCACAAAGTTGTTACGCCGGCCAGTGGCCGCTTCTGGGTTGCGGATAATGCAACTCTGCTCGGCAACGTGATTTTGGAGGACGATGCAACGGTCTGGTTCAACGTGGTCATGCGCGGCGATAACGAGCCGATCCGCATCGGCCTCCGGTCGAACGTGCAGGATGGATCCGTGCTGCACACCGATCCTGGATTTCCGCTGACCATCGGCGCGGATTGCACCATCGGGCACATGGCCATGCTGCATGGCTGCACCATCGGCGATGGCTCGCTGATCGGCATCGGCGCGATTGTTTTGAACGGCGCCAAGATTGGCGCTGGGTGCCTGATCGGCGCTGGCGCACTCATCGGCGAGGGCAAGGAAATCCCGCCCGGCTCAGTCGTGATGGGCGCGCCGGGCAAGGTAATCCGGCAACTCACCGAAGCCGATCAAGCCCGCCTCAAGCGCGGCGCGGAATTCTACGTAAAGAACGGCCAGCGATTCAGGTCGGGGTTAGTGAAGCAAGGGTAAGGCCGCTCACTTCGTCCCATGCAAGCCAGCCACTGGCACCGGCACCTGCACCGACGGCACCGCCCGCTTCGGATCAAGCGACATCCAGACGATGGGGTCGAGGTAGGACTGGCGCATGACGAACTGATAGGGCGTCTTGCTCCACAGTTTGATGTCGCTGGTCTTGTTGTCGAGAATGAAATCGCCATCGGCGGTGCGCGCCGTCAGCACAGCGTGACCTTCACGCTTTTCGTCGAACACGACCGTCATCAAAAGTGCGCTGGCCGGCCAACCCGCCTTCATCAGGCGCTGGCGCTTCAGCAGGGCGTAATCTTCACAGTCGCCTTTGCCGCTGCGTGGCAGCGTCCAATGGTCTTCGACACCGTACTGTTCCGTATCGGTGACCGGCACGATATCAGCGTTGGTCTGGCGGTTGACGCGGTCAAGTTCCGCCATCGCCTCACCGGTACCCGGACGGCGCGTCTCTTCGAGCGTGCCTTGCGCGCACTCGCGCGGATCACGACGGCAAAAGTCGGCGTGGCCGTACGGCGGCGGGGTGACACCGAAAACCCGCAGATACAATGAGCCCTGTTCCTGCGCCTGATTGAGCACACGGGCCACATCGCGTGACTGCTCGGCCGCAAGTGCCGGCTCAACAGCGAACGTCAGCGCCAGAGCGGCGGTGACCGCCCCCATGACGATATTGGCGGCCAGATTTGCTGCGATAACTGAAAAACGACGCATCACACACCCCACTCGACACACAAGAGCGAACACACACAATTCACGGCCTTCGGAGCGTCCCGCCCGCCGTCTAGGCTGGCACGCAAGAAACCCGCCGCCCCGGACAGGGGGCGGGTCGATACGACGGAGAACTCGGAACAAATGAAACGCTCTCAGCCAAAGTAACGGCGGATTGCGTTGGGATTCTGCACATCGACAAACTCGAGCGCGATGCCGCGCTCGTGATGCCGCACGACTTTTGCCTTGAGATTGCCAAGCTTGAGGATGGTGCCAAGTTCAGGTCGCGCAACGGTGGCGATAGAGGCGCCGGAGATCGACATATCAATCACGTCGCACGCGATTGTCAGGCCTTCCGTCAGCGTCAGGATCTTGTTTTGGCCATCGGTGGCGATGCGCTCGTGGCGGCGGTTTTCAAGGCCGGGCATTTCGTGTTTGTTGGCCAGAAACATCAGCGTTGCAGCAAGCTTGTCGCGCTTGTGCGTCGTCATCGTGAACTGGATGGCGAAACCGCCGGCGAAGTGGCGGACGACGTTGCCCTCCAGGCCACCAACCTGATCGAAGTAAGCGATGATCTTTTCGCCGACGTCTGGCTCAACGGGCGACATGAAGGCCGCGCCGCCGACAGAAATGTCGATCATCTTGCAGGGGAATTCATGTTTGCTGGGGCGCATGAAGCGGCCGAGCATGGTGACGGCGACACGCGCATGCCGCCGCCGGTCGGCGACGGCGCGGGAAAAGGGTTCGGGTGGTCTGGCAGCATGGGGAGACACGGACATGGGCGATCCTCGGCACGTTTGGGGTGGCGATCGGGACCAGTCCGGTCCCGTTGTTTGAGCATTGCGCGCCACACACCTCGCGCCGCCTCACTGTGCCGTCAGGGATTTAAAGAACCGCTAACTGGTGCGGTTATTTTGGGACAGTCAGGGTCATTGTGCCGAGCACGGGCGCCGACTACGTTGCAGTCTGTTAAGTCCCACCGAGAGAAACGCCGATGGCCAGCCCCCCCACCACACCTGCCGACGCAAACGAACCCGCAGCCTACCTCGACATGCCGCCGGAGCGGCGTGCAGGCGCCAAGGCGCATGCCGCGATGCTGAGCGCCACCATGCGGAAGGTTGCAGCGGAGGTGCCGTTCCAGGCGGACGTGGATGACTTCCGGCGCGTGCTGACCACGGGAGCGAAGTGATGGCTCAGATCAAGCACGAAGACCTGCCGATGATGTCGGCGCGCGCGCTGGGCCGGGCCATTGCGGCTGGCGAGATTTCGAGCATGGCAGCGACCGAGGCTGCGCTGGCTCGGTTGGACACGGCACACGCGCGGACCCACTGCACGATCACGCGCGAAGGCGATGAAGCGCTGGCTGCGGCCAAGGCTGTGGACGCCGCGCGCGCCAAGGGTGCCAAGCTCGGTCCGTTGGCCGGCGTGCCGCTGGCTCATAAAGATATGTTCGACCGGACGGGCAAGATCGCCAGCTGGGGTGCAAAAATTCGTGGGGAGCAACCCGCCACGCAGGATGCGACCGTCATCGCGAAATACAAGTCAGCCGGCGCAATCCAGATCGCTGCGCTGCATCTGACGGAATTCGCGTTCGGGCCGACAGGACATAACTACGTGCTCGGCCACGCGCGCAATCCGTGGGACCCGGCGCGGGTGACCGGCGGCTCGTCGGCGGGCACGGCTTGTGCGGTGGCGATGGGCGCGATCCCGGCCGGGTTGGGGTCAGACACGGCGGGCTCGTTGCGGCTGCCGGCAGCGAACTGTGGCATCACCTCGGTTAAGCCGACATGGGGACGCGTCAGTCGCGCCGGCGCGATGCCGCTCGCGGCGTGCCTCGATACGCTCGGCGTGATTGCGCGGCATGTGGAAGACTTGGCACTCATGCTCAGTATCCTTGCTGGGCCGGATGCACGCGATCCCGCCGCATCGAACGTCCCCGTGCCGGATTATCTCGCCGAGATGGCAGCACCCGTAAAAGGCCTGCGGGTCGGGCTGGACGCCAAGGTGGCGGGCGAGGCGCATGCCGATGTGCAGGCGATGGTCGAAGCGGTGCTCGCCGTGCTGGGCAAGCTGGGGCTTGAGAAGCGCACCTGCCAATTCCCAGACTGGACGACGCTGGATCATCTGGCACAGGCGATACAGCTGCCCGATGCGGCGGCGGCGCATGCGCACTGGCTGACCACACGGCCGAACGACTATGGCCCGCAGGTGCGCGCGCGGCTGGAGATCGGGCACTTTATTTCTGGCGTCGATCACATGACCGCCTTACGGGCGCGCGGCACCTACCTGCAGCGTACGCTCGATCAAACGTTCAAAGATATCGATATCGCCATTCTGCCCATCACCGCCGATCCGCTGCCGACCATTGCGGAACTCGATGTGGCCGGCAGCCCGGCCGTGCAGGCGACGATGGCGCGCGTCGTAAAATACTGCCGCCCGATCAGCTATCTCGGACTGCCGACCTTGACGTTGCCAATTCCACGCTCGGGCAACCAATTGCCCGGCGGCGTCCAGATCATCGGCAAGCCCTACACCGAGGGCTTATTGTTCCGCATCGGTGCCGCCTATCAAAAGCTCGTGCCGCCAGAGTTGGCGCGGCCTTTGGCGGTTTAAAAGTGGCGGCAGCCTCAGGGTCGGGCTGGCACAATCGCGCGCTTGTGAAGTCCGCTGCACCTGTTGATACTGGCGGCGATGGGGTTCAAGTCGGCCGAACGCCTGCACCCGAAGCGTCGCCTGTCAGTAACGCTTGGTCAGGGTCAAATTCACACCGTGGGCATCGTATTGGAAGATGCCGACGTTGCTGTTGTTATGGGTGAACGAATATTGCAGCTGCGGTGCGAAACCAAAGAGCACCCAATCACGCTTGGTCAAGTTGCTCGTAAGGTCCCAGCGTTGATCGTGACGGACGCTTGTAGTCGAAGGATAAACGCCGTCGAAGCCACGCTTAGTGAATGCGCCCTGCAGATAAAGACTGACGCCGAAGGGTAGCTCATTGTGCACCCCGGCGCCGGCGGTCCAATAGTCGTTGTCGAGATGCGTGGCTCCCGTGCGCTCGCGACCAACCAGTCCAAGGACACGCATAAACGCCATCGAACTCACAGCGTGATCGATTCGCCCGGCGATCGAGCACGCATGGCCGTCCTGGTAGCTGAGATCGGTCCCCTTCCAATTGTTGTTGAACGACCTGCGGCTGCAAGTTAGTTCCGCATTGATCGTGTCTCGGGCAGTCAGCCGGGCCGACGTTGATATCAGCCCACCCCATGAGCGCGCCTGATTTTCTCCTGCCGCCAAGCTGCGTTCGGCGATGGCGAGCAGACTAACGTTGCCCCAATCGAAGCGATAGCGCGGGCCAACCGATGCGTTCAGCAGCCCGGCATCGAATCCATGGTCGCGATAGGATTTATAAGTGCCGCCACCGGCGGCCAATAGATCGACGCGATCAGTGATTGGCTGGCGATAGCTCGCCTGCGCGCCACCGATCAAGCCGACACCGGACTTCTTCTGGTTTTCTTTGCTCAGCTCGAATTTGATCGGATTGCCGTTACCGTCGACCAGCGTGATGGTCGATTTGTTGGAGCCCTGGTTCAGATTGGTCGATGGCGCAACCGAGATAAATGTCGTGACATCCCACCGCTTGCGGCTGTCAATCGCGGCGATATAGCTTTGCACCGCTTGGCTAAGACCCGGATTAGAGCCGAGACCGCCGAGCACGAGTTCGAAGTTATGGCGCGCCGCCTCGTCATCTTCCTGGGCGTAGAGGGCGTGCGCGAGCTCGAGCCGCACGCGCGTGAAGCTCGGGTTTTGCGCGAGAACGTCGCGGAATATTACAATGGCGTCTTGCTGTCGTCCCTGTCCCTTGCGGACCATGCCGATATAGAACCGATGGATAGCCGCATCGCCCGA
Organism: uncultured Alphaproteobacteria bacterium; assembly: GCA_963847145.1. Taxonomy (GTDB): domain Bacteria; phylum Pseudomonadota; class Alphaproteobacteria; order Rhizobiales; family Hyphomicrobiaceae; genus JABFRJ01. The sequence continues at coordinate 228,444 of CAWJYN010000003.1, read as the reverse complement.
AACCAGCTTGTTCGGGCGTGAAAGCAATCGATCGGCGAAATCGAACTGGGCTTGCCGCAACAACTGCTCAAGGATCTCGAAGCGTTGCTTTGCTTGGAGTCCGTCCCATTGTGGCTCGACGTCATCAAGCGAGAGCGTGACTTTCGCGGCAGGCGATGCGGGTTGGGCTGACGCCGATGCCATGCTGAAAACAGCCAGCAGAGTTACAGCGAAAACAACCAGCACGCATGCAAATGCTGACGCCCGAAACGCAGAGTGTGCTTCGGGCGGGCGATCGCTCGCGGTTGATGCCTGAACATGCATGTAGAAGCGATGCCTTACAGCCGCCTGTGTAACACAGGCAGGTCGACCGGTTTTCAATTCAGTTTTATTGCTTTTTGGCGCCGTAGGCACCGATTACGGTCGTGTTCGTACCAGTGACACCGGGAGCAGAGCCGTTCACGCGCACTGCACCACCGGTCTCCGCCGCGCTCGGGCCGAAGAAACCGCCAACAAGGTTGCCGGTGCCGGATAGGCCGGTTGCAGCACCCGTAGGCGGACTAGTTGTGGCGGTTGCGAACTGCGTCGTGCCGGAATACTGAGTTCCAGTAATTGTACCGTTCACGTTCAAATTGTAACCCGCAGCCGACTGGGTGCACTGCCCATTGCAATTGGAATAGGCTTGCATGTTCGAAACGTTGCCGCTGATCTTCCCGGTGCCGAAGTTTGCATTGAGGTAGGTACTTCCGGAGAGTTGACGACGGGTGGTATCGGTCAATTCTGAACCGTTGAACTGACCATAGTAATTGGCGGTTACCTGGCTGGACTTCAAAGTTGCCATGTCAGTGGTTGGTGTTGCAGTTCCCGTAAAAAAGTAACCTTGGGTCCCGGACCCAGTGCTCTGGGGATTGAAGAATAATCCGTTTGGGAGCTGCTGCCAGCTGGCTCCGTCCTTGGTGGCCGAAATCGTGTAGCTCAGCTCTGAAGTAGTGGAATTTCCGGCCTGAACGTATTGCAGTGTGTTGTCTTGCTGGTTCGAGACTGATCCGCCCTTGATGTTGACGGTGCCGACTTTCACGGTGTTTTCGGTCACGGCAACGCCGTTCTGGGTCGCGACGTTGTTATCTTGCGGGTTGGACTGCGTCCCGTAGACAATACAGGTCCCGCCCGTTCCGGGCGCGCAATTCGACAGGTAGTACTCAGTCGTACTCGACGAGCCCGAAAACGAGGACATGCCAGCGGGCCCACCGGTCACGCTTGCGTTGTTAGTCCCTGTGCGCAGATAGATCTTGGCGTTTGGGTCAGTACCAATGACGTTATTGTACTGTGATACGATCCACTGTGGATTGCCGCCGTCGTCTTTCGGTATCGTGCCTGGATCGGCTACGGCCCAGTTTCCGCGAGGGAAGCTCGCCGTTGTTTGAGATCCAGTGTCGGCGGATACGCTGGTGATTTTACCGAGTGGGGTCCCGTTGTTCTGCTCGACAGGGTTGGTCATCGTGACATAGAGCGAGTTGCCGATGCTGGCTGCCGTTTTCGGTGTGCTGGTTGTCGTTGAGCTGCTGGTGGTCGTTGTTGAGCCGCTCGTCGTAGCTGCGGCAGTCGTCGATCCAGTGGTGAGCGCCGATGTGGTGCTACTGCTGCTGCTGCCTTTGCCACAGCCAGCCAAAAGCGCTGCCGCTATGGCCGCAATCGCTGACAATTCAAGCCGCTGCAAAAATAATCGTTTTCCAAGCATCAAGTCTCCCAGATGCGCCACACCGTTGTCATTATGCATTATGCTGTTGATCTTCGTAGTGAAGACCGCACGTGGTGTTGTCTGTCAAGCCAGTCGAGGTGCTTTTTCCACGCAATGCCAACAACACTTATGCCTTGGGGGCGTGCCTTGGGTGAGCTAGAGCATTCTTTGATCTGATAGCTGGCAACGGCAGTGCTCAGCTCTCAGATGGACCGGTGGCAGCGCATGCGCCGCTGGACGAAGCGAGTTCAAGATTTGAGGTGACAAGCAGAAGCGATTGAGACGTCGGGCTTTGGCACCGGAGTGTTATTTTTGTGTTATCCGGTCGTTGCTTGGTCTGGGGACAATAGGCCTATAAACCGCGACCTTTTAGTCCCTCTTCAAAGCCAACTTCAGCCGCTCCGTGTTTCTGCTGACCGTTCGCTGTCTTGTTGACCATCTGCCACTCCGCGAATCTTGGTACCCTTGATCGGCTGCATGGCGTAGGTGCCTAGGCCCGCTTGCTTTCGCAGTCTGGACACTGTGGCCAATCTGGTGCTGGCTGACGTCAAACAGATGTCGCGGGCCAGGGATCGCGACGCCAGGGATCGCAACGCTTGCCAGCCGCCCGGGCCCGTCTCAATCTGCGGCCAGTCCTCCCTCTGAAAGGCCGCGCCCATGCCCTACGCACCGTTTGATTTGACAGGCAAAGTCGCACTCGTCACCGGCGGCAACAGCGGCATCGGATTGGGCATGGCGCGGGCCATGGCAGAGGCAGGGGCCGATATCGCCATCTGGGGCACCAACGCGGCCAAGAACGCGGCCGCTAAGGCGGCGCTGGACAAAGCTGGCCGCAAGGTGCTGACGCTCGCATGCGACGTGGGCGACGAAGCGGCGGTCAGCCAAGCCTTCGCCGAAACCGTCACGCAACTCGGCCGTGTCGACGGCTGCTTTGCGAATGCGGGTGTGTCGGGCCGTGGCGGTGCGCCGTCTTTCGCCGAGATGACCAGCGACGAATGGCGCCGCGTCATGCGCATCAATCTGGATGGCGCGTTTTACACCTTTCGCGCGGCCGCCAAGCACATGGTCGAGCGGGCGGCCAAGGGCGACAAGTCCGGCGGCGTGCTCGTCGGCACGGCGTCACTGGCAGCCATCGAAGGCGCCGCCCGCAGCGAGCACTATGCGGCCACCAAAGGCGGATTGATCTCCATGGCCCGCGCCATGTCGGTGGAGTTTGCCCGCTATGGTGTGCGCGCCCACTCCATCCTGCCCGGCTGGATCGAAACCAACATGACGGCCAACGCGACATCGAACGAGAAGTTCACCGCCAACGTCATGCCGCGTATCCCCATGCGGCGCTGGGGCACCGGCGACGACTTCGGCGGCATCGCCGTCTATCTGATGAGCAGCGCCTCGCGCTATCACACCGGCGACACCTTCGTCATCGATGGCGGCTACTCGCTGTTCTGAAGCGCCGATGGGCAGCCATGCCGGGTCCCCCTAGGTAAACACCCAGCTAGGCGAGGGTGACCCTTCTGTGCTATCTTTTTGCTATGCTGGATACAGGCATGGGTTAACGATCACGCCGCTATCACCGCGCCGTCCAGCCGCCATCCGCAAACAACACGCTGCCCGTGCAGAACGAGGCTTCGTCGCTGGCCAAAAACAAGATCGCGTTGGCAATTTCCAACGGCGTACCCAGCCGGTTCATCGGCTGGCGCACCTCCAGGCTGCGGCGCAACCCAGCCGGATCGGGCGCCTTTTTAAACATCTCGTCGAAGTAGGAACTGCCGATGGTGCCCGGGCCAACGGCATTGATGCGGATATTCTGATGCACATGATCAAGCGCCATGGCCCGCGTCATCGCCGCGACAGCACCCTTCGATGTGACGTAGGCGGCGCGATCTGTAATGCCGACGCGCGAGGTCGTCGACGCCGTGTTGACAATCGCGCCACCGCCCTGCGCCGCCATGATCGGGATAGCGATCTTGCAGCCGAGGAAAACGCCTTTGATGTTGACGCTCATCAGCGCATCCCAGTCCGCCTCGCTGGTCTCCACCACCGAACCTTTGATGCCATAGCCCGCGTTGTTGACCAGAATGTCGAGCCGGCCGTGCCGCTTGGCGGTGCCCTCGATCAGCGCGCGGACGTCGTCGATCTTGGACACATCACACGCAATCGCCCGCGCAGATTGGCCGAGCGCGCCAGCAACGGCCTCTGCAGCCGGCAAATTCTTGTCCGCAACAATGACAGTCGCCCCCTCCTCCACAAAGCGCTTCGCCGTCGCCGCTCCAATGCCAGAACCGGAACCCGTAATGATCGCAATCTTATTGGCGAGGCGCATAGGGAAGGCTCCGGGGCTGGTTTGCGTGGCAGGCCAAGTGTGGCACCACGCAGCGGTGCGGGACAAGCGGGTGGCCGATTGCGTGGCAGCCGTCACCACGAGTGTGCATACGTGCCCTGCGGCTGTTCGTGCCGCATTGGCAGCGGTGGTGCGCGCAGTCATAGGGGGCGCTCCCACCGGTTTTGATGTGCCCGCCCTCATGGAACTTTTTCTCGACATTTTGACCAAGGTCACATTGCCGATCATCACCCTGGTGGTGCTGGGCTATGCGCTGCAGGGCCGGTTGAAGCTGGACATCGGCACGCTCAATCGCGTGCAGGTCTATGTCGTGATGCCAGCCTTTCTGGTGCACTTTCTGGCGTCGGCGAAGCAGCCCCTGTCGGCCATCTGGCCGGTGCTGGGGGCGGGGTTTTTGCTGTTCACGCTGATGATCCCGATCGGTTGGATCACAGCGGCGATCTTCCGGCAGCGCTCGACCCTGGGGCCGATGATGGGGCTCGGCAGCGGCTATGCCAACGTCGGCTTCTTCGGCATCCCGGTGGCGCAGCTTGCGTTCGGCTCCAGCTCGGTCATCTACATGACGGTGATGACGGTGGTGGCGACGACGCTGATCTGCACGCTGGGTGTGGCACTGCTGGCACCGGCCGGCGCCAGCAAGCTCGGTAAGCTCAAAAGTGCCTTCTCCACACCGCTGATGCCGTCGGTCGCGTTGGGGCTGGCGCTGCGTGGGTTCGATGTGGAGTTGCCACCGGTGGTGTCGCAGCCGATGGTGCTGCTCGGCTCCATCTTCACACCGCTGGCGCTTTATACGCTGGGCGCGCAGGTCGCCGAGAGCAAGATCGCGCGCTTTGAGGTGGTGCCACAGGCGTTGCTGCTGCTGCTGCGATTTCTGATCGCGCCAGTGCTGGCCTGGGGGCTGTGCACCGCGCTGGATTTCCCGCGCGAGATCACCAACGTGCTGGTGGTGGCGGCGGCGACACCGGTCGGCGTGCTGCTCACGATCTTTGCGGTCGAGTACAAAACCGAGCCGGAGTTTATTTCCACCGCTGTGGTCATTACAACAGCCCTATCGCCGATCTTCGTGACGGCGTGGGTGATCGCGGTGCGGCTGTTATGAGTGATGCGCCACGTCTAGCTTGAGGCTCCTCAGATGACGCCGCCTCCGATCACGCCGCCTCCGATCACGATTGCGCACGCAACGACGCCGGACGACATCGGCTGCGTGCGCGCGCTTTTTGCCGAGTATATCGCTGGTCTCGGCATCGATCTGTCCTTCCAGAACGTGGACGAAGAGTTGGCTGGGTTGCCAGGAAAATATGCGCCTCCGTTTGGCGCCATGCTGCTTGCGCGCGGCGTTGCGGGCCAGCCGGTCGGCTGTGTTGCCCTCAGGCCATCGGTTGTTTCAGAGACCTGCGAGATCAAGCGTCTTTATGTCCGGCCAGAAGCGCGTGGTCATGATCTCGGGCGGCAGCTGGCTGGCAAGATGTTGGGCGTCGCCAAAGTGGCTGGCTACCAGCGGGTCGTGCTGGATACGCTGGCGGTGATGCGGACAGCCCAGCTGCTGTATGTCTCACTCGGCTTTCAGCCGACCGCGCCCTACTACGAGAACCCCGTCCCCGGCACGATCTATCTGTCTCTCGACCTTTAGGGTGGTAGGCGCCTGCCACCACTCATCGCCGGAACCGGCCCATAAACCAGGCCCATAAACCAGGCCCAGAAATAAGGCCCAGAATTGCCCCCGGCGGTCTGCTGGCCTAGTGTCCGTCGCAATTGAACTGACAACGCCCTCTCCGGAGCCCCGATGATCGATTTTTACACATGGTCCACGCCCAACGGGCGGAAGGTCTCCATCATGTTGGAGGAGTGTGGGCTGACGTACGCGGCGCATGCGGTTGACATCAACAAAGACGAGCAGTTCAAGCCGGATTTCTTGAAGATCTCGCCGAACAATCGCATTCCGGCGATCGTCGATAAAGACACCGGGCTGGCGTTGTTTGAGTCCGGCGCGATCCTACTGTATCTGGCCGAAAAGACCGGCAAGTTCTTGCCAAAAGAGCCGAAGGCGCGGGCCCACACGGTGCAATGGTTGATGTGGCAGATGGGCGGGCTTGGGCCGATGCTCGGACAGGTCCATCATTTTGTGAAGTACAACGCGGGCAAGGCACCCTACGCCGAGGAGCGCTTCAGCAAGGAAGCCAAGCGGCTCTATGGCGTGCTCGACCGGCAGCTGGCGCTGGCACCGTTCGTGGCCGGTGAGTATTCGATTGCGGATATGTCGATCTGGCCATGGATTTCGCGCTTCGAGTGGCAGGGCATTGATCTCAACACGTATCCGAACGTGAAGCGCTGGTATGTGGAGATTGCCAACCGGCCAGCTGTGCAGCGTGGCTATCACGTGCCGGTCAAGCAGCCGTTGATCCCCATGCCGGCTTGACCACTCTCTCATTGAAGGACTGCGCCCGTGGCTGCAAAAAAGAAGAACTTCTCCGGCGTTATCGCGCCACTGATCACGCCCTTCGGTGAGGATGGCGCGCCAGATCCGGATCGCTTCATCACGCATGCCGAGTGGCTGATGGCCAACGGATGCACGGGGTTGGCACCCTTCGGCACAACCAGCGAGGCGAATTCGCTGGGCCTTGATGAGCGGATGGAGTTGCTCGAAGAGCTGGTGGATGCCGGCCTTGATGCAGCGAAACTGCTGCCGGGCACGGGCATGTGCTCGGTCACCGATGCGATCACGCTGACGCAGCATGCGGTCGAGCTGGAGTGTGGCGGTTGCTTGATGCTGCCGCCGTTCTACTACAAGGGTCCGAGTGAAGAGGGACTTTACCGCTACTTCTCAGAAGTCATCGAGGCTGTGGGGGATGATCGGCTGAAGGTCTACCTCTATCATATTCCGCCGATCGCGCAGGTTGGCATCTCGTTACCGCTGATCGGACGCCTGAAGAAGGCGTATCCCGAGACCGTGGTTGGTCTGAAAGATTCGTCCGGCGACTGGGCGACGACCAAGTCGATCCTCGAAGCCTATCCCGATCTCGAGATTTTTCCAGGTTCGGAAGCCTATCTGCTGGACGGCTTGCGGGCTGGGTCATCGGGTACGATTTCGGCGTCGGCCAACATCAACGCGGCGGCGCTCTACAAAGTCTATCAGAACTGGCAGCAGCCCGAGGCAGATGCGTTGCAGGCCAAGATTGGCGACGTACGCAAGGTCTTCCAATCGCTCAATATGATCCCCTTCATCAAGGCCATCGTCGCACATTACCGCGGCGATCCAGGCTGGGCCAAACTGCGGCCGCCGTTCGTCGAGCTGCCGGCAGCCGACGTCAGGAAGGCCATCGCCCTGCTGGAAGCGGAGCACGGCTTCAAAATGGACTTCGGGGCATCGGCTTAAGTGAGGCACGTGGGGTTGGCGCGGGATGAGGTCCCGCGAGAGTGCTTCCGGGAAAAGTGTGCAGCGGTTTTCCCGAAGGAAGCACGACCAAACAAAGAGCTAGGGTCGTTCCTCGATTCCGCCAAGAGCGGAACGACCCTAGACCGCCGCGCGCGGCGCAGACTATAAGCAAACGCGATGGCGCGCGGGAGCGCGCAGCGTGGGCCAGAGGCGGTGCAAGCACGGTGGGTGACTGGCTGCGGGAAGATACGGCGTATCGCCTGCGGGTCACCGGTGGGCTCGTCTTGTTCGCGTTTGCAGCGCTGCACTTGATCAATCATGCGCTCGGCCTGATCAGCCTCGATACGATGCTGACCGTCCAATACTGGCGCACCGCGATCACGCGCTCCTGGCCTGGCACGATTATCCTCGCGGGCGCCCTGGGCATCCATATCGCACTCTCGTTGGTCAAGCTTGCCAGCCGGTTGACCTGGCGCATGGAGCCAGCCGAGGCGGCCCAAATCGGGCTTGGGCTGCTGGTCCCGTTCCTGCTGTTTCCGCACATTGTCGACACGCGTGGCGCTGCCAGCCTGTTGGGCCTCACCGACAGTTATCTCTATGTGCTCGCGCGGCTATGGCCGGAGCAAGCGCTGTGGCAGACGGTTTTGGTGGCCGTCATTTGGGGGCACGGCTGCGCCGGTGTGCATTCGGTTCTGCGCACCGATCCCCGCTATCGAAGCGCCGCACAGGTGTTGCTGGTCGCCGCGGTGGTCTTGCCATTGGCGGCATTGGTTGGTTTCGTGGTGGCTGGGCGCGAAGTCGCGGCGCTGGCCGCAACGCCTGACGGCCTCGCCGGGATCAAGGCTACGGCGCGCTGGCCCGACGCACTGGGGGAGTTGCGTCTCGAGACGCTGCGCGGACAGGTGATCCTCGGGTTTCTGGGCGCACTCGCGATGGCGGCGGGCGCCATCGGCTGGCGGCAGCATCGGCTGCGTTCCGCCCCCACAATCACCGTGACCTACATCGGCGGCCCGACGATCACCACGCCGGTGGGTCCGACACTGCTGGAGATCTCGCGAATTCATGGCGTTCCGCTCGCCGCCATCTGTGGCGGGCGCAACCGCTGCTCGACATGCCGCGTCCGGATTGATCGGGGTTTCGAAAAACTGCCACCCGCCGACGTGAGTGAGAAATCCACGCTCGCCAGCATTGATGCGCCATCCAACGTACGGTTGGCCTGCCAGGTGCGGCCGCGGACCAACATCACCGTGGCCCGGCTGTTACGCGGTGCCACGGTGACCACGGCGGCGCTGGACACAGCAGAAGCCGAACAGGGCGGCGTCGAGCGCATTCTGGTGCTGATGTTCCTCGATGTCAGAAACTTCACGCGTCACATGGAGCAGAAGCTCCCCTACGATGTCGTCTATATCCTCAACGAATTCTTCGCAGCGACCGGCCGCGCCATCACCACCCACGGCGGCGTGATCGACAAGTTTCTCGGCGACGGCTTACTCGCCGTGTTTGGCCGCACCAATGGGCCAGAAGCCGGCTGCCGCGAAGCGCTGCAGGCAGCGCGTGCCATCGATCTCGCCCTCGATCACTTCAATGCGCGGATGGCGGACGAATTGTTTGAGCCGATGCGCGTTGGCATCGGCATTCATGCGGGGCCGCTGCTGCTCGGCCGTATCGGGTGGGGTGATGCCATCGACATGACGGTGATCGGCCACACCGTGAACGCGGCAAGCCGTCTCGAAGCACTGACCAAGCAGAAGGGTTGCCAGCTGATCATTTCGCGCGATGTGGCCGATTTCGCCGGTTGGACGGACGCCGCGCGCAGTGGCGAAAGCATCGAAGTGCGTGGTGTCGCAAAGCCCATCGAGATCATTGCAGTGGCCCGTGGCCGCGATCTGCCTCCGCAGATCCTCGGTCCGGGGTGGTCGGGGTAGGCGCCATGGGGCCAGACCGGTGGGTCTGCCCCGAACTCACTCCGCCAGCGCCGCAAATCGGGCGAGGAAGCGCGCCTGTGCATCTTGCGCGGCCGCCGGCGACAGCGCCGCCAGCGTCTGTGTCAGCCGGTCAGGCAGCTTCGGCGTGCCAAAGAAGCGCGCGGCTTCGTCGGTCGCAAATCCCGCCAGCACGGTCGCCTCAAAATAGGCGGCGATGGTATCGGCGTGCTTGATCGCGGCAGTGATCTCGGCGGGCAACGGATCGGGCACCTCAAAGCGCCGGTGGATCGCACTCAACAGCCGCAGTTCGAACGCCTTGTAGTCGAGCCCCACGGCGGCCTTGAACGGGCTGATCAGATCGCCGATCACGTATTCAGGCGCATCGTGCAGCAGTGCCGCGCGCCGCCAGGCCCGCCGCCAGCCGCTGTTCAGCGTGCCCGTGATCTCTTCCACGATCAGCGCATGCTGGGCGACGGACAGCGCGTGCGCGCCTTTGGTCTGCCCGTTCCAGCGTGCCACGCGGGCGAGGCCATGCGCGATGTCTTCTATTTCTATGTCGAGCGGTGAGGGATCGAGCAGATCGAGCCGGCGGCCCGACAGCATGCGCTGCCACGCCCGCGGCGGCGCTTTCGTGTCAGGGCTGGGCGTGCGCCGTGTCATGGAGCCTTAAGATCGAGATCGCGGCCGCCGGGCAGCGGCGCGAGGTGCGCTGCAATCATTTCAGCGGTGACGCTTGCCAGCGCCGGTGGCTGCCACTTGGGCGACTTATCTTTGTCGACCAGCAGCGCACGCACGCCCTCGATGAATTCGCCGTCCTGATAAAGCCGGGTGACGAGCCGGTACTCCATCAGCAGCGCGTCCTCCAGCGCCGCCATCCGCCGCGCCGCGCGGATCGCCGCCAAGGTCAGCTTGAGCGACTTCGGCGATTTACTGGCGAGATCGGCCACAACGCGCTGTGCCAGCGGATCGGCGGTGCCTAACGCTGCGGTGCGCATAGCCTCCACAGTGTCGGCAGCGAAGATCGCTTGGATCAGTTCGCGGTTGGCAGCCAGCTTCGACGCCGGCACCGGGGCGTCCGACGCCGCCTCGATGATCTCGTCGACGGGCGGGCCATTGGCGTCGCTCAGCCGGGCGACGAAGGCCGCCACATCGGCTCGCACCATGAAGATATCAGCGAACCCCGCCTGGATCGCATCGGCGCCGTCCATGCGCGCACCCGTGAGGCCAAGGTATTCGCCAAAGCGTCCTTGCGCATGGCCGAGCAGCCACGTGCCACCCACGTCGGGAACAAGGCCGATCGCCGTTTCTGGCATGGCCACCATGGTCTTTTCGGTGACGACACGGTGCGCGCCATGCGCGGACAAGCCGACGCCGCCGCCCATCACAATCCCGTCCATGATCGCCACATAGGGCTTCGGATAGCGCTTGATGGCGGCATTGAGATGGTATTCGTCACGCCAGAAGTTCGCGGCGAAGTCTGCGTTGGGAGCCGTCCCGCGCGGACTGGCGTTGTACAGCGACAGCACATCGCCACCCGCGCACAGCGCCCGCTCCCCCGCACCATCCAAAATGACCACCGCGATCGAAGCATCATGGCGCCAGCTCTGGAGCGCCGCCGCAATGTCGCCGACCATGCCGTGGGTCAGCGCATTGAGCGCTTCCGGCCGGTTGAGCGTGATGCGGCCGGCGCGGCCCTCACGGCGGATCAGGCAGTCGGCAGCGGTCATTGGCACATCCAGGGTCCAAAACACTTCGATCCCGGATGTACCGGCTCAGCCGCCCGGCTGCAACGGTCTGCAGGGCCGGCGGGCTGGCGCACCCTGTTGGAACCGTCTAAATCCCAGGTGTCGAAGCAATCCTGCCCCCGACCTGGAGCTGGCGATGCACAACCGGATAGTTATGGGCCTGCTGGCCTTGACAGCGATAGGCGGAACGCTCGCGCTATCGGTGGTCCCTGCCGCGGCTAAATCCTGCAGCGAACTGCGGTCACTCTGCTGGACCATGCGCGACGACAAGACAGACTGCACCAAGCCCTATCAGCGCTGCCTGGTAACCGGCACGTTCATCACCCCTCTCGGACGTGTGTTTAAAGCCACCAAATAACCATCGCAACCGTCTGGAGTGTTCTGCATGCCTACGGCGCCGTCCCATTGGCTGGTTGAGACTGGCTGGCTTGCGAGCCATCTTACAGCACCCGACGTGGTGATCCTCGACGGCTCCATGCACCTGCCGGCGTCGGGCCGCAACGCGCGCGCCGAGTACCAGACCGGTCACATTCCAGGCGCGCTGTTTTTTGACATCGACGAGATTGCGGACAAGTCCAATCCGCTGCCGCACACGCTGCCCTCGACCGTGCAGTTCGCCAGCCAGATGAAGAAGATGGGCATCGGCGATGGCAGCCGCATCGTCGTCTACGACAGCGAGGGGCTCTACTCAGCGGCACGTGTGTGGTGGATGTTCCGCACTATGGGCCATGATGACGTGGCGGTACTGAATGGTGGCCTCAAGAAATGGCGCGCCGAAGGCCGTGACCTTGACGATCTGCCGCCGCCGCTCAGAACACCGCGCCATTTCACGCCCCGCTTCCGCACCGACCTCGTGCGCGACTGGCAGGATGTGCAGAGCCTCGTTGGCGATGCGACAACGCAGATCGTCGACGCACGCGCCGCTCCGCGCTTCGCAGGCGCCGTGCCTGAGCCCCGGGCCGGCCTGCGCTCGGGGCGTATTCCCGCGTCAAAAAATGTCCCGTTCCAATCGCTTCTAAATGCCGATGGCACGCTCAAGCCGGCCGCCGAATTGCGCGCCGTCTTCAAGTCGGCTGGCGTGGACGAAGCACGCCCTGTCGTCGCCAGTTGCGGCTCCGGCGTCACCGCCGGCGTTCTCGCGTTCGCATTGGCCCAGCTTGGGCACCCAGACACCGCCGTCTACGACGGCTCCTGGACCGAATGGGGTGGGCGCCAGGACCTGCCGATTGAGACAGGGTAAGCGGAAAAAGCGTCAGGGATCAGTGGTGCAAAAGCAGTCGCTCATCACCGGACCAATTAATTTTTGCACTAACTACTGCCTACTGCCTACTGCCTACCAACTACCGCCCGCTACTCAATACTGCGCCCAGACCTCCACCGTCGCATCGATACGGCTTTGGGTGTGCAGGCGCGGCGTCAGGCTGATCGCCGCGATTGGCAGCGCAGCGCCATTGGTGAAGCCATGCGGCGCGCTCGGCTGTCCTGGCGATAGCATCGTATTGATTGTGATGGTCTCGCTGCGCCCATTGCCCGCCTCCACCGTAACACCAGCCAACTCGATGGCGCCCCGCCGCGCTATAAAGCGCAGCTTCCGGAAGGGGCCTTCAGCGCCGCCGATGCGCAATGCAGGACGTGGCCTGTGCGGGGTCACGACAACGTCGGCGGTGCCGAGCAGCAGCCAGCCGCCGGCATACTGCCGGTTCTCGCCAATCGCGCCGGCCCACGACTCCGCATGCCGCCCCCGCAGTTCGACAACGGCGAGGCGCTGGGCCGTCTGCTGCGTCGGCGTGCCATAGGTGATCGTCACCGTCTGCAGGAAATCCGGCGGATCAATCGGAATGGGCGCACTCAACGTGCCGGCCGCCAGCGTCGCACTGAGATCGACCGTGAACGCCTGCCCGCTGAATGGCATGATCTGCACCGACTGGATCGGCAGATCCTGCCCGCGCCCGGATAGCACCAGCGCCTCGAAGCGGCCTTTCTGGCGTCCGATCTCCAGGGTGTCGCGGCGGCCGGCCAGATTTGCGTTAGCGCTTGCCGCCAACACCCAGCCGCGGCCGGTGAGCGCGTCGAGTGTGGCCGGTGCCGCCACCACGCTGCCGGTCGCGATGCCGTTCGCGCCCATCGGCCCGAGAGCGAGGTGGACCGGGTCGGTACCCGCGCCTGGCGGCGCCACATCGGCGCTTACGGAGACGAGCGGCAGCCCCTCGCGGCTGGTCGCGAAGACGGGCGTCGCCTCACCGACGGTGAACAGCCGGTGCAGCCGCATGTCGGATTGAACGTTCGCGCCGCCGTTCGAATACGTCAGCCGCAGCACGCGTACATAGAGCTGCCCGCGTGCGACCTGCAGTGAGAGGTGTCCGCCTTGCCTGTCGCGCGGCGTGACCGGGAACACAGCGGAGCCGCAGGTCCCAGCGAGCGTCCTCACATGCGGCGCGGACGGGTCCGGCGGCTGGGTGCAGCTCTGGGCGGACGCGTGCTGTGCGCTGAAACCACTGCCTGCAACGGCAAGCAGCAGCAGGGTGCGCGCCATCGGGTGTCGCATTGGCATCCGCTTCCGGGACGACGCAGGCACGCTTTACCAACGCTTGCGGTGCGTCGCCGGTCGCTGTCAATGCCGATTTCCGGGATGATTTCTGGGGCCGATGTCCGGTAGTGTCTCGGTTTGAAGTTTGGCTCTCACTTTTTTCCTCCCCCTTGAGGGGGGAGGGCCAAACGCCACCGACTTAGGCCTGCCATAACTTAGCCAGCCACAAGCGCGGGGCAGGCCTAAGTTGCTGGCGTTTGGGGTGGGGGTGACGAGGTTCAAGCGCGGCACCAAAGCGCCCACCCCCACCCGGCGCGGCAGACGATTTCTCCAAAGAAGAAAAATCGTGCCGACGCCGACCTCCCCCCTCGAACGGGAGGGAAAAAAGGAGCGCTTGATGATCAGTCCAAATTGAAACTGAGACACCACCTGATTTCCGTGGCCGATTGCCGAGGTCACACCACGCGCGTGAGACCAAGACCCGATGGTCCGGTCTGCCGGCGCGAGGCCAGCGTCTGGAACACGCTGACGGTGTTGCGTTCGAAAGCCTTGGCGAACAACGCGAAATAGAGCCGCCAGATGCGGGTGCGCTGGGCGCCGATCATGGCGTCGCCGGCATCCCGGTTGGCCTCGAGGCGCTTTGCCCAATGACGTAAAGTCAAAGCGAAGTGTTCGCGCATGGCCTCGATGTCGTGCACTTCGAAACCGTGCCGCTCGAGGTTGGTCGTGCTGAGGCCGATGTAGTCGAGTTCGCCGCCTGGAAAGACAAAGCGCGTGATGACGGACGTGTAGGGCGATGGCTTGCGGAACCGTGCGAGGTCCTTGCTGGCCATCCGCGTCGTTGCTTGATGCAGATAGAGCCCGCGGGGTCTCAGCAGCCGCCGCATAGCCTGGAAGTGCGCGTCATGATTGTCGATGCCGACGTGCTCGAACATTTCGATCTGCGCGATCTTGTCGTAACCGCCTTTGGGTGGCGTGAGCGACCGGTAGTCCTTCAATTCCACCGTCACGCGATCCCCAAGGCCGAGGCGGGCGATCTTGGCGGTGGCGAAATCGAACTGCGCCTCCGACAGCGTCACGCCATGCGCGGCAACGCCATAGTTGGCCGCGGCATGGCACAGCAGGCCGCCCCAGCCGCAGCCGATATCCAGCAGACGTTCGCCAGGCGCCAGCCGCAGCTTGCGGCAGATGCGATCGAGCTTGACGACTTGGGCGGTTGCGAGCGGCGTTTCGGGTGTTTCGAAGTAACCGCAGGAGTAGACCATCTCCGGATCGAGAAAGAGTTCATAGAACGCGTTTGAGACGTCGTAGTGGAATTGAATGAGGTCCTTGTCATTGCGGCCGGCTTCGGGCTTGGCTGCCACGGCGTTCTCATAGCCCGCGTCCGTCCGCGCAGTCCCGCCACCGCCTGCCAGAAACGGCCACGCGAGCGTCAGCATCAACCGCCGGTCGATTGTCTTGGTCAACTGAAGTGCCTTCAGATGGTCCCATCGGTCGGTCGCTTCCAGTGGGCTGCCACCGGCGATATCGAGATCGCCGGTGCCATAAAGTTCAAAGAGCGTCATAAGTTTGGGCGACAGCAGCAACCGCCGGATGGTGCGCGGTGAGCGGATCACCAGCCGGATATCGCCGCGGGCCTGAGAACCGAGCGGAATAATCTCGCCGTTCCACAATTCGACCGACAGGTCTGCTTGCAGATGGCCGGCCAGATGCCGCACCATGTCTCGGGCGGCAGCAAGGCGCCGGTTCTCAAAATCAAGCATCCATCACCCAGCGAAAATCGCGCCGCCTCAGCGCCGCGATGCCAGGCCGTCAGACGACGGGACCGGGCTTCGGCGGCGCTTGAAGGCGGGCCATGAATTGTTTGAACGGTACCACCATTTGCCCAACCCAAGTGGTTGGAAACAGCGGATCATCAACTCCGTATTCTTGTGGCAGCTTGCCTTCCGGCATGTAGAACGTGCCGAACATGGTGTCCCAAATCGAGAATGTCGATGAGAAATTGCATTCGCCACCCTGGTCGGGAGCGGTGTGATGCCAGCGGTGAAACACCGGCGAAGCAATGACGTATTTGAACGGGCCAAGCGTCCAGTTGAGATTGGCATGGACAAACGCGGCACTGACGATGTCGAACGGCACCAGCCAGATCATGACGGTCGGTGACACTCCGAGTACGATCATGATGGTCAGCACCAAGCCGCTGCCGAGCATCTGGTTGACCGGATGCGCGCGGTACGCCGTCGTCCAGTCCACATCAAGCGACGAGTGGTGCACCGCGTGGAACGGCCACAGCAAGGCCAAATGAAACTTCCGGTGCGTCCAGTAGAGCAGGAAATCAAAAACGATGATGTAGAAGATGGCCTGCGCCCACAGCGGCAACTGCCCGATCGGACCGCGTCCGTTTTCCAGGTAGTCTTTGATCTCCATCTCGGTCATCACGCCGCGCATGGCGAGGACGGCCAGCAGCAAGGTGATCAGCTTCACATAGGGCGTGATGATCGGCACAATGAAGAAATACTGGATGTCGGTCAGCAGATCGCGGCTCTTCCACCAAGGGCGGCCGGGATTGCAGGCCTGCGACTTGAACAGCGTCAGCACCGTAAACAAGGCGGCGAGGCCAAGGCCCCACGGCAGCTGCGCCTTGAGAAGACCGCCGAAGTACTCCAGAGCCGTCCAAAGGGTCTGCTGCATGGTCGTGCGCCCGCCAAATCGTTGTGCGATGATTGAGCCAGGGTTGCTTTAACGAACCGTTAGCCTGTGCAGCCCGTGCGTCAAGTTTACGCGCCGCGAAAAGGAAAAGCGGCGGGTATCTGAGATACCCGCCGCCGCATGTCAGGGTCTGCAATGCTCACTTCAGCGGGCAGTGGCCGCCGCGGGCCGGACTGCTACCATCTGGGCAGCAATTGTCGCCGCCGTCAGCGCAACGCGATGCCATGCGTGGCGGGCCGCCAAGCTTGAAGTTCAGGCCGATGCGGGCTGTCGCGACGCTCGACTTGGTCTGGAAGAAGTAGGGATCCGGCACAGGCAACGTGGGGTCATCGACGAAGTTGTAATTGCGCTTGCCGAAGTCCATGTACAGCGCTTCGCCCTTGATCGAGATCATTTCGGTGAGCGCGTGCTCGAAGCCACCACCAACCGTCCAGCCCAGCTTCCAGCCACCGAATTCCAGCGGGTTGATCTGCTGACCAAAATGGCCTTGATCGTTGAACGTGTGCTTCAGGTTGGCCCAGGCGAGACCGCCGGTGGCGTAGAACAATGTGCTGTGTGCGACAAATCCGAGGCGGCCGCGCAGAGTGGCGTAGTTGCGCAGGCCGTCGGACAGCCGGACGTAGCCCGGGCCGGCGAACACAGCCTGCTTCGGGTAGTGATCGGTGCTGCCATTGATTTCGGCGAAGTTGAAGTCGCCCTCGATGCCCATCAGGAAGTTGCAGTGGACCCGGTTGAAGCCGGCGGTGAGTCCGCCTGAACCGCGGTTACGGATGGTTTTAAGTGGGCTGTCCTGATAGTCGGGTTCGAAGTCGGCAAACGTCTCTTCCCACTTGCTGTTGAGGTTTGTCGTGCCGGCCGTCGCGCCGAGATAGAAGCCAGCAAAGCGATCGCCGCTGCAGGCGCGGTGGTGCGTGGTGTCGTGGCCGCCGTCTTTCATGGAGATGCGCGGGCCGCCACCAAGGTCGGCAGCGGATGCGGCGCCAGCGGCGAGCAGCAGAAGGCTGCCAGCGGCGAGGCCGGTAACGTAGCGTATCATGTGAGTTCCTCTTGTTGCCGGCGTGTGGGTGGCGCCGCTGCACGCTCTGAAAGTCATGGAGGCGCGGAACTCAAAACAGGGCCGTCGTCCTGTCCCCACTAGGCGGCAGAGTCCCTTAAGAATTGGTTACTCCGTGTGCGGCTTTGGACGGTGTTGCTGAAATGCGCCTATGCTACGCGGTAAAAAGTGCCGGTGGTGCTGAATGGGTGCGCCTTGAAAACCAGCTATCAGCAAGCCGCGAACCGGCTATGATAGGCCTGCACAACTGGAGTCCGCGGCCGCATGTCCACCCTGCTGATCACGCACCCTTGCTTTGTTTTGCACGATACGGGCGCCGGCCACCCCGAGCGGCCAGATCGCATGCGCGCGGTCGACAAGGCGCTTGGCCATGCAGACTTCGCGCGGCTGGTGCGGGTGGATGCCCCGTTGCGTGATGACGTCGAGGTGGCCATCGCGCTGGCGCACCCCGCCAGCTATATTGCCGAGCTCAAAGCGGCACGCCCCGCGCCCGGCGGCGAGATGGTGCGGCTCGATCCCGATACGGTTATGTCACCTGGAACGTGGGAAGCGGCCATGCGGGCTGTTGGCGCCGGACTGATGGCGGTCGATGACGTTATGACCGGCCGGCACAAGACGGCCTTCTGCCAAGTGCGCCCCTGCGGCCACCACGCCGAGGCCGCGCGCGCGATGGGGTTCTGCCTGTTCTCTAACGTGGCAATTGCCGGCATGTACGCGCGGCAGAAGCATGGCGCAGAGCGCATCGCTGTTGTCGACTTCGACGTCCACCACGGCAACGGCACGCAGGATATCTTCTGGTCCGACAAGAACCTGTTCTTTGCCTCAACGCATCAGATGCCACTGTATCCCGGCACGGGCGCGGTGAGCGAGCGCGGCGTCGGCAACATCTGCAACGCGCCGCTGCGGCCGGGTGACGGTGGCGCGGCCTTCCGCGAGGCGATGTCGGCGCGCGTTCTCCCCGCACTCAAAAGTTTTGGGCCTGATCTGATTCTTATCTCGGCAGGCTTCGACGCCCACGAGGACGATCCACTCGCCAACCTGCGGCTGAAAGAGGCCGATTTTGAGTGGGCCACCATGCAGCTCGCTGAAGTTGCCCACAAGCATTGCCACGGGCGGCTGGTGTCCATGCTGGAAGGCGGTTATGACCTCGCCGCACTTGGCCGTTCCGTGTCTGTCCACGTCAAGGGACTGCTGCAGGCCGGTGCTTGAACGCGGACTTTAATTGTAGGTTGGGTCAAGCCTTCGCGCGACCCAACAGGGCAGGATGGCGCGTGTAAATGTTGGGTCGCGCTAAAACGTTTGACCCAACCTACCTGATCGGCCCGTCATTCAGCGACCCGCGCCGGCACGATGATGGGACACAACATGCAGATGGCCACCACGACCAAGCCCGCAGCCAAGCACGCCGACATCCGCGAGATGACGTTTGAGCGCGCGCTGAAAGAACTTGAGCACATTGTCGGCCGCCTGGAGCGCGGCGACGTCGAGCTTGAGGAAAGCATCGTCATCTACGAGCGCGGCGAGGCACTCAAAGACCACTGCGACCGGCTCTTGAAACAGGCCGAAGCCAAGGTCGAAAAACTGACCCTCGGCCCCGGCGGCCAGCCAACCGGCACCGAGCCGTTCAACGCCGAGTAGGTCGCTGTTGAAGGTCGAAACATCTGTAATCCCCACGCTTCGGACAACGGCCAAAGGCTAGCAACCCGATGGCCGGCACGAAATAGAGAAAGCGCGGACTCTAGGGTGAGCCCGCGCCTTCGCTTTTGTCAGAGCAGTCCGGTCAGGTGCTCACTCTTTCTTGGTCGCCCAAAGGAACAGGATCTGGTTGTCCGGACGCTGAACCATCTCGACCTTCTTGGACACGCCCCAAGCGAGCGCCTGCTGATGCAGACGGAATGTGGCTGACTTCCTCGTGCATGGTCTTGAAGACTTCGGTGATCATGCCGTCGCGCTTCTTGATGTCGGTCTCAGTCAGGATCTTGAGCGACAGTTCGTCGATCTTGGGATTGCAGTAGCCGCCATAGCTGGCCTGTGCCGCCGGGCTGACTTTGCCTTTGCCGTCTGCGTCGCGGCAGGTGGCGTGGCTGGCGATCACGTTCCAGGCGTCGCCCGAGCCGGGTGTCCAGCCGAGCAGGCTGAACGAGCAGTCGTAGGGTTTCCCGCGCGTCGGCCCGCACTTCTCAAAGAACTTGGCCTTGGGCTGCGCGTTCAGCTTCGCCTTGATGTTGATGCGGGCGAGCATGGCGGTGACGGCCTGGCAGATCGCTTCGTCATTGACGTAGCGGTCATTCGGGCAATCCATCACCAACTCGAAGCCATCCGGATAGCCGGCTTCGGCGAGCAGCTTCTTGGCAGCTTCCGGATCATAAGCATGGCGTTTGAAGTCTTTCGAGCCGGCATAGAACTCCGGCGCGATCATCAGCGCCGACGGCGTGGATGAGCCGCGCATTACCTTCGCCTTGATCGCCTCGATGTCGACGGCCTGATAGAACGCCTTGCGGACGCGCACGTCCTTGAAGGGGTTCTTACCTTTGACGCTTGAATAGAGCAGCTCGTCGCGGAACTGGTCGAAATTCAAGAAGATGGTGCGGACTTCGGGGCCGGTCAGCACGCGGGCATTGCCCGACGCATTGACGCGCTCGATGTCCTGCAGCGGCACCGGGTCCATCATGTCGATTTCACCCGACAGCAGCGCTGCGACGCGGGTGGCGTCCGACTTGATGGTCTGAAAGATCACTTCATCCAGATTATGCTCTTTCTTGCCCCACCAGTTTGGGTTCGCCTTGAACACAGTTTTGACGCCCGGCTCGTGGCTGGCGATGGTGAACGCACCGGTGCCATTGGCTTTGAGCGCGAACGGCTGCAGCGAGGTCGCCTTGGACGATTGCACTTCCGTGCAGCCGTTAGCCTCACACCAGGTCTTGGAGAACATGTGCCAAGTGTCCCACTCGGCATGCAGAATGGGGTTCGGCGTTTTCAGAATAAAGTCGATGGTGTGGTCGTCAACCTTGACCGCTTCCATGTCAGCGGGCACGCGGCTCTTGATCTGGCTATCGGTCGATCGCACGCGCTTGAGTGAGAACAGCACGTCCTCGGCCGTGAACGCTTCGCCATTGTGGAACTTGACGCCCTTGCGCAGATAGAAGCGCCACTTGAGCGGATCGACCACCTCCCAGCGTTCGGCGAGCCCAGGAATGATGGACAAATCTTTGCCGCGGGCGGTCAGCGATTCCATCACGTTGCCGAGTGCGCCGAATGTAAAGGTCTCATTGATGGAATAGCCGTCAAGCGCGTTGAGATCGCCCTGGAACGCATATTTGAAGGTGACGGCGTTGGCACTGGTGCCAAGGCCGCCGGCCATCAGCCCGGCCGCCATCAAGCCAGCAAACATCTTGGATTTCACAGTCATTCAGTCCTCCCTGAAGTGGTTCTGCGGCGGGCGCGATGGAAACGCCAAGCCCGGCCGCTTGGCGCGGATACTGGCGGAACTTGATGGGCAGGTCTATACGGGAATTGCCGTCACGAACGGCAACGATGCTTCCCATTTCAGCGTGTGGACGGGCGATGACGACTGCAAGTGCGCGTCCCGCTGTTGCGCTACCAGCGGCCGAGATCGTGGCCGATGTGCGTGGCCGATCCTTGCGGCTGAGGCCGCCAGCTCCCGGCGACATAGGATGGGTAGTCCACCGGCATGGCGCGCTCTATGCCGCCGAGTTTGGCTGGGACTGGACCTTCGAAGCATTGGTGGCACAGGTGGCGTCAGAGTTTGTGCTGAAATTTCAGCCGGAGCGTGAACGCTGTTGGATCGCCGAGCTTGATGGGCGGGTCGTTGGCTCGTCGTTCGTCGTCGAGAAATCTGCCGAGGTCGCGAAATTGCGGCTGGTCTATGTAGAGCCGGACGCACGTGGGCTTGGCATCAGCCGGCATCTGCTGCAGGCCAGCCTCGCATTTGCGGCGGCAGCCGGCTACGTCACGATGAAACTGTGGACCAATCGCAACCTGACAGCCGCCCGTGGGCTGTATGCTTCGGCCGGGTTCAAGATGACCTTGGAAGAGCCCTATCGTGGGTTCGGTCACGACCTCGTCGGCGAGACCTGGGAGCGCGCGTTGCCGTGAGCGCAATGGACGAAGCGCCAGCGCCGCGCGGTGGTCAGAAATTGGCGCTGCTGGCGGCCGCCCTCGTCGGCATCCAGGTCGGCGCAGCGACTGTCGCGTCACGCTTTGCGCTGCCGGAGACCGATCCGATTTCACTGGCCTTCATGCGGTACACGATCGGCGTTCTGTCGCTGGTGCCATTTATGCTGGCGGCGCCGCGGCCGAAGTTCAGGCGGCGCGATCTGCTGCCCATGGCACTGCTCGGCATTATTCAGTTTGCCATTTTAATTCTGCTGCTCAATGTCGGCCTCACCATCATTCCCGCTGGCCGCGCAGCGTTGGTGTTTTCCGCGTTTCCGCTGCTGACCATGCTGCTGGGCGCGGCGCTGGGTCGCGAGCGCATGACAGCGCGCAAGACAACCGGCGTGGTGCTGACCATGCTCGGCGTTGGCTTGGCCTTGGGCGACAAAATCTTCGGCGGCACTGGCGCAGGGCTCGCCGGCGAACTGCTGGTGCTCGGCGCTGCACTCTGCGGCGCGGTCTGCAGCGTACTCTACTTGCCCTACCTTCAACGCTATCCGGCCTTGCCGGTGGCGGGCTTTGCGATGTTCGCGTCGGTGCTGTTTCTGGCTGTCCTTGGTATTGGGATCGGTGGTCTGACCAACCCGCTAGCCATGACGCCACGAGCGCAGGCAGCCGTGGTGTTCATCGGCCTCTCCAGCGGGCTCGCCTATTTCATTTTGCTGTGGGCCTACGCGCGTCTCACCCCGACGCGCGTGACGACGTTCCAAGCCCTTGCGCCACTGACGGCGACCGCGCTTGGCGTCGCACTTTTGGGCGAGACCGCCACGTGGAGTTTCCTCGTCGGTCTTGCGTGCGTAGCAGCGGGGATTGTGATCGCACTCAGCCGCGGCCGGCCATCGCCACGTTAACGCTGCCACAAAAGCGCCGCTTGCATCGCTTTGCATATGCGCTTACTTTGCATCATAAAGTATCGGTGGGACCCCTACCATGAGCGACTTGGATCGTGCCCTGGCTGACATTTCAGCCATGCGGCGGCAGATGACGCAGGCAACCTTGTTCCGCGGCTATGGCCCGGCGGCACTGGCGGCCACCGGTGGCGTGGCGATGCTGGGCGCGGCGATGCAAGCCGCCTGGATCGCGGCGCCCCTGCGGGAGTTCGCCTCCTATCTGGTGCTGTGGACGCTGGTGGCAATCGCCGCCATTGCGATCATCGCCATCGAGGCGATCCGGCGATCGTCCCAAGCGCACGGCGGATTGGCCGACGACATGCTGAAGGCGGCCGCAGAACAATTCCTGCCGGCGGCGCTGGCCGGTGTGCTGCTGACAGCCGTCATCGGCACACAAGTGCCGGATGCGATTTGGATGCTGCCAGGGCTGTGGCAGATCGTTCTGTCCCTCGGCATTGCAGCGGCGTGCACATCTCTCCCCCGGCCCATGATTGTTGTCAGTCTCTGGTATCTCGGCTGCGGGCTGGCGTGTTTGGTCTATGCGTCGGGCGCTGCAGCACTCTCGCCGTGGGCAATGGGGATACCGTTCGGCGTGGGCCAGATGCTGGCAGCGGTGCTGCTCAAGCAGTGCTTTGGAGGCGACGATGACGAACCCGCCTGATCCCAAATCGAGTGCCAAATCCGATGCCGGCCGCTTCGCCTATGAGGGCCTCGACCGTGTCATCCATGAGAAGGCACGGCTCGGCGTAGTGACCTCGCTCGTCGCCCATCCCAAAGGCTTGCTGTTTGGCGATCTCAAGCAGCTGTGCGGGCTGACCGATGGCAACCTCAGCCGTCACCTGCAGGTGCTGCAGGACGACGGCGTGGTCGCTATCGAAAAAAGCTTCGTGCGCAATCGCCCACAAACGGTGTGCCGGCTGACACCGAAAGGCCGCCAGCGCTATCTCGATTATCTTACCGTGCTCGAGCAGGTGGTGCGCGATGCCGCCAGCGCCATGAAAGCCGAGAATGCAACCACCGGCACTGCCGGACGTCGTCCGGGCGGCCCCGCACGCGCCTGAGCCTTCACCGCATCCGTCAGCTCATTTTTTTGACCGGAAACTCTGTTATGCAAAGTACTCTACAAAAAGAAACGTCACTGCACGCCGCCATCATCATGGACGGCAACGGCCGATGGGCCACGCAGCGCGGCTGGCCGCGGACCGTCGGACACCGGGCCGGCGCGCGTGCGGTGCGCCGGATCGTCGAGGCGGCGCCGGCGCTTGGGATCTCCACGCTGACTTTGTTCGCGTTCTCATCCGACAACTGGCAGCGGCCGCCTGCAGAGGTGGCCGCGTTAATGGGCTTGCTGGGCCGCTATCTCGACGCGCAGGCGCCAAAACTCAAAGCGCGCGGCGCACGCCTCACGGTCATCGGGCGGCGTGACCGGCTAGCACCGGACCTTGCCGGCAAAATCATGGCGGCTGAACAACTCACACGCGCGGGCGGCGCACTGCACCTGCGCATCGCGATCGACTATTCGTCGCGCGCCGAATTGGCCAAAGCGGCGGCCGCCCTTTTGCCGGGAGCGCCTCTCAGCGCCGACCAATTCCCCGCCGTGGATCTGCTGATCCGTACCGGCGGTGAGAAGCGGTTGTCCGACTTCCTGTTGTGGGAAAGCGCCTACGCCGAACTCGTTTTCAGCGACCTGTTGTGGCCGGACTTCAGTGCCCGCGATTTGCGCGCAGCAGTGGCCGAGTTCCGCACCCGTCAGCGCCGTTTCGGAGGCTTGGTCACACGCGCCGGGGTGTCCGAGGCCGCGCTGATACCGGCGTGAGTTTCATCACCAAACAATCCTCGCACTGGTCAGGAGTACGGTCCCATGTCCATTGGTCGAGACGCAGTTGCAGCACTCCCGCGCGCCCGCGGGCGAGACGGCCTGCAGGTCGGCATTGTCGCGGGTCTCGCGGCCCTCAGCGACAGCTTGTTTTGGAATGAGCGCATCGGCATCTCAGCGGCATTGTTCTTAGCCGCCGTGGTCGCGGGGATCGTTGTCGTCAACACGTCCGCGCTTCGCAACGGCAGAAGGGCCCTGGCGTTCGCTATTGCGGCACTGGCCATCGCGCCTCTACTCGAAACGATCAGTCCACTATCGTTCGGTTTCGGCACCATGGGCGTTGCTGTGTTTGCGCTGGTGGTGACCGGCCAAATGCAATCAAACTGGCCACGCGCCGTTGTGGAGCCGCTCAAGCTTTTGCTTATTGGCCCGTTTCGCATGCTGTCGGATGTCGAAGCCATTCTGGTCCGTCAGGGCGGCTTGCTCGGCCGCATCGGCGGGCTGGTGCGGTGGATCATGCCGCTGACGCTCGGTTGCGTTTTTCTAGCTTTGTTTGCCGCGGCCAACCCGATGATCGAAGTCGTGCTGTCAAGGATCGACGTTCGCGAGCTTTGGAATGTTGTGGCGGACGGCCGCGTGATGTTCTGGCTCGCCACCGCCGCTGTCACGTGGGGCCTAGTCTGCGTGCGTGATGTAAAGCCGTTCAAGCCAAGGACAGCAAGTGGCGCCATGCCAGCAAGCCCGGCGGCGCCCTCGTCATTGGCGGCGCAGGTCTTCGGACCCGGCGCGATTGTGCGGTCGCTGCTGCTGTTCAACGCACTGTTTGCGCTGCAATCGGCGATGGATATTGCCTACTTGTGGAACGGCGCCAGCCTGCCCGCCGGCATGAGCTATGCCAGCTATGCCCATCGCGGCGCCTATCCCTTGATGATCACAGCGGCGCTGGCTGCAGCGTTCGTCCTTCGCACCTTCGGCCCCGGCAGCACGCTTGAAGGTTCGCGGCTGGCCCGCGGGCTGGTGTTCGCTTGGATCGCACAGAACGTGCTGCTGGTGTTGTCGTCTATCATGCGGCTCAATCTCTATGTCGACATGTATGCGCTGAGTTATTGGCGCGTTTCCGCGTTTATCTGGATGGCACTGGTGGCATGTGGCCTGGTGTTGATCCTGCTGCGCATCGCGTTCAAGCGCTCGAATGCCTGGTTGGTCGGCGCGAACTTGGCCGTCACCCTCAGTCTGCTCTACAGCTGCTGCTTTATCGACTTTGCGCAGCTCATCGCGACCTACAACGTAACACACAGCGCCGAGGTCGCGGGGCGCGGCGCACAGCTTGACCGCTCGTACCTGCTCTCGCTCGGTCCGGCCGCATTGCCCGCGCTCGATCTGCTGCATGCGAAGCGCATAGAGGGGCCGTCTCTGAACGCACGTGACTGGGTGTCTCATTATCGGGACTGCTTTGCGCGTGATGCGATCCGCAGGCACCAGAGTTGGCGTGCCTGGACTTGGCGGGGCGCGCGGCTTGCCACATATGCGCAGGACCATCCGGCGTCGGGATTGTGCCCGCATTGAGTGCTGACGGTGGCGCGCCGAGACAAGAGTTGGCACTTTGGAACAGCACTGTTTCGAGTGGCGACTGCACTCAAATTCATTTGCCGTTCAGGCGCTTGGTGGCATGCGGGAAAAACAACAATGGCGGCGCTGGCTCAATGGGGCCATCGTCCCGGCATTGTCGGCGTTAAGCGCCGTGCGCCGTCACACGCTTGCGCTGAAGTTCGGACGGCAATCCGGAGCGGCCTCTCACTAAAGAAGGCACCGATACAGTCAATCAACCAGGAAGGACTAAGGCGATGAAACGTTCTCTGTTGCTCGGCTGCCTCGCGGCGGCTGCATTCACTGCCAGTCTCACAGGTAACCGCGCTGAAGCGGCTTCCATTCAGGTTGCGCCCCTCGCGGCTGTAACCGACCCGGCCGCCGACGCGACCCCCGTGACGTGGCGCGGCCGCCACCATTACCGGCCCGGATTTGCCTTCTACCTCGGCGCACCGTCCTACGGTCCGCGCTGCTGGTGGAGCCATCGTTACCATCGCCGCGTGTGCAGTTACTATTGAGCCAGGACCAACCGAACGGTTGCGCACCTGATGGGCCGGATGCCGCATGTCTTGAGCATGCCGGCGTCCGGCCTCTATTGATTGGCGCAATGCCTCAACCCTTTGCCTTCGGCCCGGTCTCGATGGTGCCGCCAGCGGCTTTCCAGGCGCCAAAGCCGCCAATCATGTGCGCGACGGGTTTAAGACCCATGTCCTGTGCAGTTTTGGCCGCCAACACCGAACGCATGCCGCCGGCGCAGAAGAACACGAACTTTTTGTCCTCGCCAAAGATGGGCTTGTAGTAGGGGCTCGTAGGATCAATCCAGAATTCCAGCATACCCCGGGTCGCATGGAAGGCACCCGGGATGCGCCCGTCGCGTTCCAACTCGCGCGGATCACGGATATCCACCAGAACGACGTTTGGGTCGCCGGCTTTGGCGATCATATCGGCAGCGGAGTGTTCGGTAATCTGCGCACGTGCGGCGTCGACCATGGCTTTCGATGTCAGTGAAATGTTCTGCGGCATGGTCGGCTCCAGCGGATAGGGCGTTGAAAACGTTCGAGAGCTAGAACTTAGGATGCGATCCAGGGACTGTCACCCCGCGTCGATACTACCCGGGCCAAGAGTTGGGTCGTCCGTTGCAATTGGTGGGCTTAACCCTATAGTCCCAGCCGACTGGGCGTTCGCGGCGGTATTTCGGACGGGTTTGATGCCGGCATTCGCGCCGCGCAAAACTTTGTCGTGAAAGCTTGTCGGCGGGTCCCAAGCCGCCTAAATGGCTGCCGGAACGCCGGGCGACAGGCCCAGTGTCCGGGGTACCTTAGTCAGCGTCGGGCCCGTCCCGCCGTTCCAGCCCCATTTTCAAACCCGCACCGACGTCAGGGACCTTCGCCGCAATGTTCATTACCCCAGCCTATGCCCAGGCCGCCGGTGGCGGTGCCGAGACGCTGCTGCAGATGGTACCCATCGCGCTGATGTTCGCGATCTTCTATTTCCTGTTGATCCGCCCCCAGCAACAAAAGGCCAAGGAGCACCGGGAAACCGTCTCCAAGCTCAAAAAAGGCGACAACGTGATCCTGGCGGGCGGCATCCTGGGCAAGGTCAGCCGGGTTCGCGACGGCGATCCCGAGATCGACGTCGAAATCGCCAAGGGTACCACTGTCACAGTCATCCGCTCGGCCGTGTCCGACGTGCGCAATAAGCCCGAGCCGGCCAAAGACGCCGGCTGAACCCGCGCCGCGCTGCCGCCTCCGAATAACTGACAGAGAATCCGATGCTGTATTTTTCGCGCTGGAAAACGATCACGACCTTGGCGGTCTGTCTGCTGGGCATCTTGCTGACGATCCCCAACATGCTGTCACAGGCGCGCTATGATGCCCTTCCGGGTTTTGCCAAGAACAAATTCGGGCTTGGTCTCGATCTGCGCGGTGGCGCCCATCTGCTGACCAAGATCGACGTCGATGAGCTGCGCAAGGACTGGTTCCTAAGCATCCAGGACGATGTGAGGAAGCGCCTGCGCGAAGCCAAGCTGGGCTTCAATCCGCCCGTCGTGCAGGCGGGTGCGGTAACGGTCCGTGTAAACAATCCAGCCGATCTTGACGCCGCCTTGGTGGCGCTGAAAAAGATGATCCAGACCGTCGGTAACGCGATCACCGGCACATCGGTGCAGGACCTAGAGGTCAAAGCAACGGGCGCCGACATCATTACCGTAACGCCAACGGAGCCCGCACTCGCCGAGCGCGCCACCCAGGCCATCGGCGCCGCTATCGAAGTGATCCGCAAGCGGCTCGATCCGGACGGCACCAAGGAAGTCGCCGTACAGCGGCAGGGCGGCAACCGCATTCTGGTCCAGCAGCCAGGCGTGGAAACCGAGAAAGAACTCGACGAAATCCGCCAGAAACTGCGGCAAGCGGCCAAGATGACGTTCCATCTGGTACATCCGACCATGTCGGCCGAAGAGGCCAAGCAAACCCGCATCCCCACCGGCTACATGCTGGTGCCGTCGACGGACAAACAGCCACCCGAGGAGTTGCTTGAGGCGCGCCCAATCCTGTCGGGTGCCGATCTCGACAGTGCCGACCCCGGCCGTGACAGCCGCACCAATGAGCCGGTCATTAATTTCCGCTTCAAGACCCAAGGTGCGCGCATCTTTGGCCGCGTCACACAGGAAAACGTCGGCCGCCGCTTCGCCATTGTGCTTGACGGTAAAGTAATCTCCGCGCCAGTTATCCGCGATCAGATCCTTGGCGGCACCGGCCAGATCTCCGGCAACTTCACCTTTGAAGAGGTGACCCGTCAGTCGACCTTGCTGAAATCCGGCTCGCTCCCTGCCAAGCTGACTATCGAGGAAGAGCGCGTGGTCGGCGCCAGCCTGGGACAGGACTCAATCGACCAAGGCAAACGCGCCGGCATCATTGGCCTGCTGGGCGTCGCCACCTTCATGATCGGCGCCTATGGCTTATTCGGCGTGTTCGCCGTCATCGGCGCAGCGTTGCACGTTGTGCTGGTGCTCGCACTGATGTCGCTGTTGGGCTCGACCATGACTTTGCCTGGCATCGCCGGCGTGGTGCTGACGATCGGTATGGCGGTGGACGCCAACGTGCTGATCTACGAACGCATCCGCGAGGAATTGCGCAACGGCAAGACAACGCTGGCCGCCATCGACGCCGGCTTCACCCGCGCCTACGGGACGATCATCGACAGCCAGCTAACGACATTCATCGCCGGTTTGCTGATGTTCGCGCTCGGCTCCGGTCCGATCAAAGGCTTTGCGGTTACGTTGACCCTCGGCATTCTGACGACGGTGTTCACCGCGTTCACCGTATCACGCATGCTCGCCTCATGGTGGATCCAGATGCAAGATCGCCGCGCCGTTCCGGCACCTCTTTAAAATGCGTCAGTGGTCAGTAGTTCAGCCTCGTTATCGGCACCTCTGATCAGTTCGATAGTCCACTGCCGACTGACACTCTAAAGGCCGTCCCATGTTCTTCAAAGGCATCGACTTCTTCCCCCACAACACGCGCTTTAAGATAATCGCGTGGCGGCGTATATTTGTCGGCATCTCTTGGGGGCTGGCCCTGGGCGCCGCGTTGCTGCTCTATCAGCGCGGTCTCAACTACGGCGTCGACTTCAAGGGTGGCACGCTGATCGAGGTGCAAGCCAACACTGGCGCCCTCGAAATCGGCCCCTTGCGCGATAAGCTGAACAAGCTCGGTCTCGGCGACGTGCAGGTGCAGGGCATCGGCAAGGGCAATGAAGCCCTGATCCGCATCGGCGAGCAGGGTGACGAGCAGGCGCAGGCGGCAGCCGGCGCGAAGGTGAAAGCAGCCCTCGGCGATAGCGTGACGATCCGCCGTTCTGAGACTGTCGGACCAACGGTATCGGCAGAATTGAAGTCGACCGGCATCAAGGCCGTCATCGCCGCCATCCTCGGCGTGTTGATCTATGTCTGGTTCCGCTTCGAGTGGCAGTTTGCCGTCGCTGGCGTTATCGCACTGATACACGACGTGTTCATCACCACCGGCATGTTCTCGCTGCTCTGGTACGAATTCGATCTGGCGACCGTGGCTGCGCTTTTGACGTTGGCTGGCTACTCGATCAACGACACGGTCGTGGTGTTCGACCGCATCCGCGAGAATATGCGCAAGTATAAGAAGATGGACTTCGAGCAGTTGCTCGACCTCTCCATCAACGAGACGTTGTCGCGCACCATCATGACCTCGTCGGTGACCGCCGTGTCCGTGCTCGCGCTCTATCTGTTCGGCACCGAAGCAATCCATGGCTTCTCGTTCGCCATGCTGTTCGGCATCTTCATCGGCACCTATTCGTCGATCTTTGTGGCGGCACCGTTTCTGCTGTGGTTGGGTGTCAATCGCGACACGGTTCAGGGTAAGTCGGAAGTGGCTGACAAGAGCGCGCCGGGCAAATCTGCGTCCGGCAAAGCGAAGGCCTGAACGTCATGGCGGACGCTGGCAAATCGGCGCCACCTGCCCGCTTTGATGGGTTCGTGCCGCAGCGTGCCCCGATCGACGCTTACGGAAATGGCGGCTTCCGCTTTGCCGGCATGAGCCATCGTGGGGCACTGCTGGTGCTCGCCGATGGCATGCATGCGTGGTCGATCGCGTCACTGCTCTCCCCGCCGGATTTCGACGCCCCTTTGCGCGCGGTCCTCGACCGTCTCGAAGAGCCACAGTTTCTGTTGCTTGGGACTGGCGCCAGACAGATCTTCCCGGAAGCTCGCCTGCGGGCTGCCTTCAGTGAACGCCGCATCGGCCTCGACGTGATGGACACCGGCGCCGCCGCCCGCACGTACAACGTGCTGCTCGCCGAAGGCCGCCCGGTTATGGCGGCGCTGCTGGCAGTAGCATAATCGCAGGCCTTAGTCGGCAAACACCACCGCCCCGAGCGCCATCGCCACAGCGGCTTGCGTGGGATCGATCACCGGCACGCCGAGCGCGGCCTCCAGCGGTCCTCGATGCCGCGCCATACCGGCGCAGCCCATGACGATCACGTCGGCACCGTCCTGATCGCGCAGCGCGCGGCCGAGCTCGATCATCTTGTCCAAGGTGCGCGCGCCCGTTGCAGTCTCAGCGACACTCATGTCCAGTGGCCGTTCGCCGGCAAGGCGGTCGAGCAATCCCATCTGCCGCATATAGCGCACGTGGCGGCGGATGGAGCGCTGTTTGATGGCGATGACGCCGAACCGCTCGCCCCGCGCCAGCGCCGTTAGCACGCCCGCCTCGTTGATGCCGAACACCGGCTTGCTGGTCGCCTCACGGCAGACATGCAGCCCAGGGTCAGAATAGCAGGCGATCACGAAGGCAGCCACATCAGGAGCACCCTTGATCATCCGTTGCAACGGCAGCGCGACGCTCTCCACATGCTCCTGCGTCTCGATGCCAAGCGGCCCGGTGGTCAGCGTCCGGCAAACGATCTCCGGGCCACCTGCAAACCGGATCGCCGCCAGCGCCTCATCCAAGCCGCGCGTCACGTCCTCGTTCGAATTCGGGTTTATGACCAGAATCTTAGGGCGCTGGGAAACCATGGAAGATAATCCGATGCTTTGCGATTGGGAACGCTGACCCTATCATTCCCCGGCAACATCCCTCTGACAAGCCAACGAGGCACCATGACGTACGATTGCGTGATCCGGGGCGGGCGCGTGGCCACTGCCACCGACGACTTCGTCGCCGACGTGGCGATCTCCGACGGCATCATCAAGGCGATTGGCGAAGGCCTCGGCAAAAGCCACCACGACATCGATGCCCGCGGCCATCTGGTGTTGCCGGGCGGTGTCGATAGCCATTGCCATATCGAACAGCTCTCAGCGGCCGGCATCATGAACGCAGACACCTTCGAAAGCGCCACCGCCTCAGCAGCCTTTGGCGGCACAACCACAGTCATTCCCTTTGCCGCCCAGCACGTCGGTATGCGCTTGCGCGCCGTCGTCGATGACTACATGGCGCTCGCGGCCAAGGGCGCAATCGTCGACTTTACGTTCCATATGATCGTCGCCGATCCGACCGAGGTGACACTCAACGAAGACATTCCCGCCCTCGCCAAGGAAGGTCACGGCTCGATCAAGCTGTTTATGACCTACGATCGCCTCAAGGTCGAAGACGAGAAGCTGCTGGACGTGCTGCTGGCCGCCCGCCGCGCTGGCACACTGGTCTGTGTGCACGCCGAGAACCACGGCATGATCGCCTGGATGGGCCGGCGGCTGATCGAAGCGGGGCATACCGCGCCGAAGTTCCACGCGCTGAGCCATCCACGCGGCTCCGAGGCAGAAGCGATCAATCGCCTTATAATCTGCGCCGAATTGCTCGATCAACCGATCATGATTTTTCATGTCTCGACCATCGAAGGCATCGCGGCGATCCGCGCGGCACGCGCGCGCGGGGTGAAAGTGTTCGCCGAAACCTGCCCGCAATATCTGTTCCTCACGGCCGCCGACATCGACAAGCCCGGCGCCGAGGGTGCCAAGTGGATGTGCTCACCACCGCCGCGCGATGTGGCCGACCAGGACGCGCTGTGGCACGCGCTATCGCTCGGCGATTTGCAGACAATCTCGTCGGACCACGCGCCCTATGCCTACGACGCGACGGGCAAGCTGAAGGCCGGCCCTGAGCCCAACTTCAAGCAGATCGCCAACGGGCTGCCCGGGCTCGAAGTGCGCATGCCGTTACTGTTCGACGCGATGGTCTCGAAAGGCCGTTTAGGACTGCACAAATTCGTGGAGCTGACCGCCACCGCGCCAGCCAAGATCTACAACTTGCACCCCCGCAAAGGGTCCATAGCGATTGGTGCGGATGCCGATCTCGCCATCTGGAATCCCGCCGCCGAGGTCACGCTGACCGACCAGCTGATCCATGACCGCACCGGTTATACGCCCTACGCCGGACGCAAAGTGAGGGGCTGGCCGGTCACCGTTCTCCGCCGCGGCGAAGTCATCATCGACAACGGCACCCTCAATGCTAAACCGGGCTCCGGACAGTTTCTGCCCCGCAGCGGCGGCGCGGCCGCTGAACCTACCGGCCGCACAACACCAGACGCCGTCCTCGCCACCAAACTCGGCGCGAAAATTGTTTAGTCTCGCTCACCCCACCAACCCAACCGCCCGCGTGTCATGCGCAGCCAGTCGCCGCAGCAGATAATCGACTTCGGCCCGCGCCGCAGCCGACATCGTCGAGGCCGGCGCTCGCTGCGCGTCCGACGCAATTGCGCCGCGCTTCATAAGAACGTACTTTCGCACGGCAAGGCCCGCGCCCGGCTGCTGTTCGTAACGCAACAACGGCAGATGCGCGTCGAACAGATCGTGCGCCTTGTCGCGTTGGCCAGCATCCTGCAGTCTGATCACCTCCGCCAGCATGTCTGGAAACGCATACCCCGTCATGGCGCCGTCCGCCCCGCGCTCCATTTCAAAGTCGACGAATAGCCCGCCATTGCCGGTCAAAATCGAAATGGGCCGCATGCTGCCGTCGCGCTCATAGCCGCGCACTGTGCTGATCTTTTCGAGCCCTGGCCAATCCTCGTGCTTGAGCATCTTGCAGCTCGCATGCGCCATAACAATCCGGCGGATTACGGACGGCGCCATCACCACGCCACTGGCCAGCGGATAGTCCTGGATCACAAACGGCACATCCGCGCCGATGGCTGCAACGCACTGATCGTAGTACCCAGCCACCTGATCATCGGTTCGCACCGTCACCGGCGGCGCAATCATCACCCCCGCCGCGCCCGCCTCCATCACCGCCAGCGACAACGCCCGCATGGCCGCAAACCCCGCTGCCGACACGCCGACAATCACCGGCAGCCGACCCGCACGCCGCACCACCTGCGCGGAAAACGCGATAGCTTCTGCGGTCTCCAGCTTCGGCGCTTCGCCCATCATGCCAAGAATGGTCAGCCCGGTAACCCCGCAACCGCGGTAGAAGTCCACCATGCGGTCGGTCGAAGCCTGATCAATCCGGCCATCCTCATGGAATGGCGTCGCGGCGATTACATAAACTCCGCGCGCGCTTTCAGTCAGCATGCCTGTGCCTTTCCGCTGGTGCCTGTCTGCAAAGCACGGGTTGCCGTGTTTCACGCCTGTGCAAGCGCCGAATAAGCATTGTTTGTCGCTTCGGCGTGCCTGTATAGTCTCTTCGGTCGGGTTTTTTTGTCCAACGTCGGGGTGTGCCCAATGCGCCGTTTTGTAATCGCCGCCAGTTGCCTGTTACTTGGCTTCGCTGCCGCCTCAGCCCAAACCCCGCTTAAAACGATGGTCGACGGCACCTTTGCGCCGCACGCCATGCCGAAACTCTCCGGCGGCATCGAGGGCTTCAACGTCGATCTCGCCAATGAGATCGGCAAGCGCATGAAGCGCCCGGTCGAAATCACCGCCACACAGTTCTCCGGCATCCTGCCCGCTCTGCAAGCCGGCACCATTGATTTCGTCGCCGCTCCCACCACCGCCACCAAAGAGCGCGCCGAGAACTATCTGTTTACAGAAGGCTACCTCAACACCGACTTCCAGTTCGTCACCAAGAAGGGTGAACCCGAAGTCAAAGACATGAAGCAGTTCAAGGGCAAGGTCATCTCCGTCAACAAGGGCTCCGCTTACGACAGCTGGGCGCGCGGCCTCGAAGCCGAAATGGGCTGGACCGTCGAAAGCTTCGGCACGCAGACTGACGCGGTGCAGGCTGTGCTTGCCGGCCGTGCGTACGCCAACGTCGCTGGCAACACCGTCGTCGCCTGGGCGGTCAAGCAGAATCCGCAATTGCAGTTGTCCTATCTGCACTCAACAGGTCTCGTTTGGGGCGCGCCGCTGCGCAAAGACTCGAAAGAACTGCTCGCCCAGGTTGAGAACGCCATCGAGTGCATGAAGCTCGATGGCACCATCGCCGCCATGCACGAGAAATGGTTTGGCGTGAAACCCGCGCCCGGCTCCGCAGCCGTGACCGTGTTCCCCGGCACCGGCGTGCCGGGCATGCCCGGCTACGATCCAGCCCCGCGCACGCCGCAGTGCAACTGATCTGCGATGACGGCCACCCCGCCCTTGCTCGACATCAGCGGGCTGAAAAAATCATTCGGCACCACCGAAGTTCTGCGCGGCATTGATCTCGCCATTGCCGCGCGCGAACTGACGTTTATCATTGGCCCGTCGGGCTCGGGAAAGTCGACCCTGCTTCGCTGCGTCAACCGGCTGGAGGAACCGTCCGCTGGCCGCATCGTCTTCGACGGCGTCGAGGTCACTAACCCTGCAACCAACCTCAATACCTTGCGCCGCTCCATGGGCATGGTGTTCCAAAGCTTCAATCTATACCCGCACATGACCGCCCTCGGGAACGTCACGCTGGCGCTGCGCAAGGTGCTCGGCAAAACCCGCGACGAAGCTGACATCATCGGACGCCGCACGCTCGCCGATGTGGGCCTCGCCGACAAAACAGCAAACTACCCGAACGAACTCTCCGGCGGCCAGCAGCAGCGCGTCGCCATCGCCCGAGCGCTTGCACTTGATCCTAAAATCGTCCTGTTCGACGAGCCGACGTCGGCCCTCGATCCCGAACTGGTCGGCTCCGTCCTTGCCGTCATGCGCGACCTCAAAGCGCGCGGCATGACCATGCTGGTCGTCAGCCACGAGATGCGCTTTGCCCGCGACGCCGCCGACCGCGTCATCTTCATGGAGCAGGGGCAGATCATCGAAGATGGCCCGCCCAGTCAGGTGCTGGTCAACCCACGCGAGCTCCGCACCCGCGCCTTCGTCGGTGAACTCTCACGATGAGAGGAACCGGATGACCAACTGGGAGCGCTTTCTCGAGACGTTCTTCAAGCCGGAGATGCTGATCAAGTATTGGCCATCCATCCTGAAGGGCATGGCGGTCACGCTTGAACTCGCCGCAGCCGTCGTACTCACTGGGTTGATCCTAGGTTTCGCGCTTGCCTGCCTGCGCGCCTACCGCTGGCGCGCTGTGAACTTTGTCATCGTCATCCTCGTCGATATGTTCCGCGCGCTGCCGCCGCTGGTCGCCATCCTGCTACTCTACTTTGGCCTGCCCCATGCCGGGCTCAATCTCTCCAGCTTCGTCGTGCTGTGGCTGGTGCTCAGTTTTGTGCTCGCCGCCTTCGCCGAAGAAATCGTCTGGGCCGGCATCACCTCCACGTCCAAAGGCCAATGGGAAGCCGCGCGCTCCACCGGCCTCACGTTCACGCAAACGCTCATTTGGGTTATTCTGCCCCAAGCGATCCGCCTCGGCGTGCCGCCGTTGACCAACCGCACCATTGCGATCACCAAGAACACCGCCCTCGGCACGGTGATCGGCGTGCCTGAAATTCTCAATCAGGCGACATCCGCACAATCGTTCACCGGCAATGCCACGCCGCTGATGATGGGTGCCATTGCCTACA
Source organism: uncultured Alphaproteobacteria bacterium (assembly GCA_963847145.1). Classification (GTDB taxonomy): domain Bacteria; phylum Pseudomonadota; class Alphaproteobacteria; order Rhizobiales; family Hyphomicrobiaceae; genus JABFRJ01. The sequence goes on along the minus strand of CAWJYN010000003.1, from coordinate 192,201 downwards.
TTATCCTATTCGTGCCCATCGTCATTGCCGGCCGCTGGATCGAAACGCGCTTTGCCTGGCGGAGGGTTTGACGATGGACGTCATCCTTCAGCAGTTCTTCAATATCGACATCATGCAGAAGGTACTGCCGCTGCTGCTGCGCGGGCTGGGTACAACCTTGATGCTGTGCGCGGTCGTGATCCCGCTCGGCTTGGCGGGTGGTCTCGCCACAGCCCTCGCGAGCACGTCGCGCAGGCGTACCATCCGTTGGCCGGCCATGGTGCTGGTCGACTTCTTTCGCGCCATTCCGCCGCTGGTGTTGCTGGTCTTGCTTTACTCGGGTCTGCCGTTTGCCGGCATCCGCTTGTCGCCCATCGCGGTCGTCGCCATTGGGCTGGGATTGAATACAGCGAGCTACTACGGCGAAATCTACCGCGCCGGCATCGAGAGCGTCGGCCGCGGCCAATCGGAAGCAGCCCGCTCCACTGGGCTCAGTTCTGTCCAGACGCTGCGCTTCGTCGTGCTGCCGCAAGCCGTCCGTAATGTACTGCCCGATCTGGTCTCCAACACCATCGAGGTCGTCAAGCTGACGTCCATCGCCAGCGTCGTGTCGTTCCCCGATCTGTTGTTTTCAGCCGACATGGCGCGCTCGCTCACCTACAACCAGACGCCGGTCGTCTTGGCGGCCGCGATGTATCTTGCCATTCTGTGGCCGCTCGTCCGTCTCGTCAGCCGCCTCGAACGCCGCGTCGCCGCCTAACTGGGAGCCTACCTGCATGCCCCGTATCGTCACCATCGCCGCAGCCCAGCTCGGCGCCATCCAGAAGGCCGATAGCCGCGCAGCGGTCATAGCCCGTATGATCGCGCTGATGGATCAGGCCAAGGCCAAAGGCGCGGACTTTATCGTCTATCCCGAACTCGCGCTGACCACCTTCTTCCCGCGCTGGTATCACGAGCAACGCGCCGACGCCGACGACTGGTTCGAGCGCGACATGCCCAACGCCGCCACCCAGCCTTTGTTCGCGCGCGCCAAAGCGCTTCGCATGGGCATGACCTTCGGCTATGGGGAACTCACGCCAGACGGGCATCACTTCAACACCTCCATCCTCGTTGATGGCGCCGGCGTCATCGTCGGCAAATATCGCAAAGTCCATCTGCCCGGCCATGTCGAATTCGATACCAAGCGCGACTTCCAGCATCTCGAAAAGCGCTACTTCGAGCCAGGCGATCTGGGCTTCCCCGTCTGGCGCACCATGGGCGGCGTGCTCGGCATGATGATCTGCAACGACCGGCGCTGGCCGGAGGCCTACCGCGTCATGGGGCTGCAAGGCGTCGAGCTGATCACGCTCGGTTTTAACACGCCGTCAGTCAATTCACAGGATGCCAGCGAAGGCCTCGAGAAGCGTATTTTCCACCACAAGCTCTCGCTGCAAGCCGGTGCGTATCAAAACTCCACCTGGGTCGTCGCGGTCGCTAAGGCCGGTATCGAGGATGGCAATCCGCTGTTCGGATGCAGCGTCATCGTCGCGCCGGACGGCGAGGTGGTGGCAGAAACCAAAACCGAGAACGACGAACTTCTCGTTCACGCCTGCGATCTCGACGCCACAAAGTTCGGCAAGGAAACCATCTTCGATTTTGCCCGCCACCGCCGCATCGAGCACTACAGCTTGATTACGCAGCGCACCGGCGCCGAACCTCCAGTGGAGTAGCCGCCCGTGAGCCATCTCTACGACTTCGCAAACCTTGAACCCATTCAGCGCTACAAACTGCTGTGCGGCATCATCGTGCCGCGTCCCATCGCGCTGGTCACCTCCATCGACGAAGCAGGCCGCGTCAACGCTGCGCCGTTTTCGTTCTTCAATGCGTTTTCCGAAGATCCCGCCCAGATCATCCTCGGTTTGCAGCACAAGACACCCGGCGATCCCAAGGACACGACACGCAATCTCGCCCACGCCGGTACGTTCGTGGTCAACATGGTCGATGAAGGCTTGGCCGAGACCATGAACCTCTGCGCCACTGACTTCCCACCGGAGGTCAGCGAGATCGAAGCTCTCGGTATCGAAACCGCGCCGTCTGTACACATCCCCGTGCCACGCATCGCCGCCGCGCCATTCGCGCTCGAATGCAAGCGCACGCTGTCGCTCGCTTTCAGCGCCACGCGCGAAATCCTCATCGGCGAAGTGCTGGCCATTCACGCGCGCGACGGCCTCACCGATCCACGCACGTTCTACACTGACGCCCACCGCTACCGCCCCATCGGCCGTCTCGCTGGCATGGCCTACTGCCGCCAAGGCGAAGTCTTCGAACTCCAACGCGTCTCCTACGCTGACTGGCGCAGCAAGCGCGGCGGCAAGCACTGACATGGCGGACGTTTCCGATCTCGATCCCGCCGTTGAAACTGAAATGATTGCGCTGCTGGCGGCCGGCTGGGCGGGCGCACCAGTTCGCCGCGTCGACACCCACGGCGCGCGCGTCTTCATTGGCCCAACCGAGGCCATCAAGATCAAGCGACCCGTCTCGCTGGCCTACATGGATTTCTCGACGCGCGAGAAGCGCCACGCCGCTTGCCGCCGCGAGATCGAGATCAACCAGATGTTCGCGCCCGATCTCTATCTGGGCCTTGTCACCTTCACCCGCGAAGCGAATGGAAGTTTGGCCATCGACGGCCAAGGGTCCGTGCTCGAACTCGGCGTCCGCATGCGCGCATTCCCCAGCGACGCCGGCCTCGATCACATCGCAACGCAGGGACCGCTGGAGCCGAAGCTCGCTCTGGCACTTGGCGACACCATCGCAGCGCTCCACCAGAACGCGCCGCGCGCCGCACCCGGCAGCGGACGTTCCCTCTCTGTGATCCGCGACCGTCTGCTGGCGTCCGCCCGCGCGCGGCAAGATGTGCTCGGCACCGCCGCCATCGACGATCTCGAACAGGCCACGGCCACGCAGCTTGCCCGCGCCGCGGCCGTCCTCGACGCGCGCCGCACAGCCGGCTGCACGCGCCGCTGTCATGGCGATCTTCATCTCGGCAATATTGTTCTGTGGCAGGGCAAGCCCACGCCCTTCGACGCCATCGAGTTCGACGAGGATCTCGCCACCATCGATCCCCTCTACGATCTCGCCTTCCTGCTGATGGACCTCATCCAGCGCGGCCAGCGTCCTGCCGCCACACTGATCTTGAACCGCTATCTCTGGCGTCTCGGCCCCGCCGCCCTGGCTGCCGACACCTGGGGCGGCCTGCGCACGCTGCCGCTCGCTCTGTCGCTGCGTGCCCTCGTCCGCGCCGTCGTCGCCGTCGATCGTGGCCGCATAGCCACCGGCGTTGTCGAGCCCGCGGCCCTCGCTGAAGCCCACCGCTACCTAACGACCGCCCGCGATCTCGCCCGCCCGCCGTCCCCACGCCTCGTGGCCATCGGCGGCCTCTCCGGCACCGGCAAATCGACGCTCGCCGCAGCACTTGCGCCGAACCTCGGCGCGGCCCCAGGTGCCATCCATCTGCGCAGTGATGTCGAGCGCAAAGGCCTGTTCGGCGTCGAACCTGAAACGCGCCTCGGCCGGGACGGCTACACGCCCGACGCCACGGCACGCACCTACGCCCTGGTGCTTGAAAAAGCCGCCCGCGCCCTCGCCGCCGGCCACAGCGTCATCGTCGATGCCGTCTTCGCCCGCGCCGACGAGCGCACAGCCCTTGAAGCGGTTGCCGCCACGTGCGCCGTGCCGTTTCTCGGCGCTTGGCTCGAAGCCCATCCGGACACTCTGGCGGCCCGCGTTGCCGCCCGGCAGGGCGATGCCTCCGATGCCACCGTCGACGTCCTGCAACAGCAACGCGCGCATTGCGCCGGCCCGGGCCACTGGCGGTCGATCGACGCCAGTGGCCGCGCCGATGCAACTCTTGCCGCCGCCCGCGCATGGCTCGGTTGAGCATCGGCCACACGTCGCCAGCAATCCATCGGCGAGGGCCCGCACAGCAACCGGACATTAACGCTCGCGCGGCTATCACTGTTGCTTGTGCGCGTCATGCGCGGTCAGCCGTCTCATGGACGCGGCTGGGCCGTGTCCTGGATCCCTCCCGGCGTGCGCCACTTTCGCTCCTTTGCACCGTTTCTGTTCGGCTTCGCCCTCATGACGCTGGCCGGTATGGTGCTGCGCGCAAGTCCTGTCATGGCTCAGCAAACCTGGAACGACCTCACCATCGCGCGGCCGCCCGCAGCCAACCCACCAGCACGCCTGCGATTGATACCCGCCGCCGACGATGCGCCGGCAACACCTGGCACCATCGCTGAGCCGCGGCCACCGGTGACCGCAACGCCCGGCCCCGGCCGCCGCCTGCCAGCCGATGGCGACACCGATGCGGTCGCCGACATGAGTGCCGGCAGCCGCACAGAAAACGTCGAGGTGCCCATCGAACCCGATGGCCGCGAAGCCAGTGCCGACGACCCGCGCCTGCCAGCAGATCGCACAGCGCTGCTCTCAGCACCTGCCGGCTACGACGCCCTCGCCTTCCAGATCGAACTTGATCCCGCCACCGATGCCCGCCCGGGCCGCCTCGCCCGCTTCGAGCCTTATACGCCCATCGGTCGTCGCGCCGGCAGCTGGGTGGTGTTCCCCACCGTCGAAGCTGGCGTCAGCGGCACCACCAACGTCTATCGCACCTCACCGGCGCGCCCCGACTTGATCTTCGACGTGCGCCCGACCTTGCTTGCCGTCACCGACTGGCAGCGCCACGCGCTGCAGATAAAAGCCACCGGCCTTGGTTCTGCGTATGCCAAGTACCCGACCGAGAACGATCGGTCCTATGGTTTCGAGCTGCGCGGCCGGCTCGATATCAACACGCGCGCCAACATTGAAGTTCTGGCCGCCCACAGCCTCGATCAGGAATCGCGCTCATCGACGTTCGCGCCCACCGACGCCCGCAGCCGCACGCCCTACGCGACCGACAAGCTCGCCGTCGCCTACAACCAGCGCTTCAACCGGCTATCGCTGCAATTGCGCGGCGCGGTAACCGAGATCGACTATCAACCAGCCACGACCATTGCAGGTGCCACCCTTTCCAACGATGAGCGCGATCTTACCCAACGCGACGTGGCCGCCCGCGCCGCCTGGAGCTTCAGTCCCGCCCTCGCCGTCTTCGCCGAAGTTGCCGGCAACACGCAGACCTATCGCGCCACGCCCGCAGACGGCATCAACCGTAATTCCACCGGCGACCGGCAGCGCGTCGGTTTCTCGTTCGGAACGAACTCAAAAATCTGGCGCGGCGAGATCGCCACCGGCTATGGCCACCAGCGCGCGCGCGATGGGCGCCTGCCGGACGTGGAAGGCATCCTGCTCGACGCCAACCTCGCGTGGCGGCCCACGCAGCTCACATCGGTGCTATTCAACGCCCGCACCGATTTCCTCACGTCCACCACACCCGGCCAGGGCGGCGCCACGCAGCGCCTCGCAGGCGTCGAATTCCGCCACGCTTTCTTGCGCCAGCTCAATGGCGTCGCCGGTGTGAGCTATCAAACAACCGACTACCAGGGCTTGCCCTTGCGCGAACAGACCATCACCGCTGAACTCGGCGCCGAATATTTCGTATCGCAGTCGACCGCCCTGCTCGCCCGCTACAGCCACGCCATCCTCACCAGCACCGCAGCAAGTGCTAGCACCACGACAGACACCATCCGCGTGGGCGTCCGCTACCGGCCATAGCGGGTAGAGAGTTGGAGTGAGCACTGCGCGGCACGCGCCAGCGTAGCCCCGTCATTTCAAAACAACGGCTCGTCGTAGATTTTCTGGCCGTTGGCGCTGAGGCCTTTGATAGCAGCGGTGCCGTCGCGGCCGACGGCAACGATGGCTGCGAGTTTCTTGTCGCGGGCGAGTTGCTCGAGCGCCGGGCCTTTGCCTTCGGGCACGTAGTAGCGTTCGAGGCCATAGGTGACACGCAGCATGCCGCCGTCGCGGGCGTCAGCGAGGCCGCGCCGGGCGAACCTGTCGATCCTGCCGCGCAAGACCACCTGGCCGGCGGCAAGCGCCGTGGGATAGGTGGCCGACGCACTGGCGAAAGCCCAAGTGCCGTCGCCCTGCGGGCTGACGGTGATGTACAGAGTGCCGTCAGCACTGGTGCTGGCGCCATCGATGGAATTAAAAGGAATTCGGGAGACGTCATAAGCGAGGCGCACGTAGTCGCCTTTGAACAGATCGCGGGGATCGACGGGGACGATCGGCAGCACGACCTCGCGGCCCGATTTCAGCAGGCTGACGCGGCTCGCGACCATCCAGCCGAGCACACCCAATTGCAGCGCCGCGACGAGTGCAAGCGCACCGCCCTTGGTCTTGAGGCCCGCGGGAATGCGCGCGGTGATGTCTGAGAGCAGGCTCATGCGAGGGCCTCTGGTCCGGTCGCGAGTTCAGCGCGCATGCGATAGGCAATCACGGCGAGGGCGATCACCAGAACGCCCGTAATGAAGAAGAACGCCGAGGTGCCGAGCAGTGAGCCGATCTTGGCGATGTAGAGCGAGAAAATTTCGATCGCGAAGCCGGTGTAGGCGAGCCACAGGACGCGCGGGTTGTGTGTCCGCCAACCGGCCACCATGGCGCCGATGAGCAGCGCCAGCGTGCCACCGCCCCAGACCCAGAGATTAGGGAACTTGCCGAGGTTCACGAAGTTGACAGGGATAAATTGGATCATAAACAGGCCGAGATAAGCGAGGACCATGCCGTGGATGAGCACGGTGCCGGAGATGCGGCGCCAGCGGTCGATGCGGTCGCCGGCCAGGGCTGAGACGACAGCGAGCGTCAGCCCAATAGCCGTTAGTGTCATGCGGCCGGTCAGAGTTTGGAACTGGAAGCATGATCCAACAATCCACGCGCTGAGCGCCAGTGCCAGCAGGTGCATGCCCTTGACCCATCGCGTGGTAGCGATGCCGCCGGCGGCGAGCGCCCACATCGGCAAAAAGCCCCAATGGATCTGTTTGCGCGACGAAGTCGGTCTCCATGAAGCTCCACACGCAGATCAGTACCACGCTTGCGGCAAGCGCCGGGTTGGATCGCAGCAGCCAGCCGGCAGCCAGCGCACCCAACGCCCATAGCCACACAGCATCCGGCGGGTGGCCATCCATATGATACATCTGCGCGATCAGCATGATCGCACCGCCGAACAGCGCGACACCGGCCAGTACGGCGGCATGGGCGAAGACATCGAGTTGGCGGCGGAAGAGTTCGTAGGCCGCGCCGTAGCTGGCGGCGATGCCCCCGAAGATGAGGGTGAGCTTGGCCAGTTTCGGCAGTGCATCCCAATTGGCTGCGATAAAGCTCATGGCGGCGAAACCGAGCAGGATGGCGCCGAGAACGGCGAGCGCGCCGGTCGGACCGGTGCCGGTTGTGCGGCTCTCCAGATCGCGCCGGATTTCGGCGGCGCCCTGGTCGGTGATGTGGCCTTGGCCGTGCCAGCGTGCAATATCGGACAGCAAACGCGCACGTGTGATGAACATTGTTAACGCCTTGAAGATGCTGACATAGACGTAATTGACCAGAGTTCATTTGTCAAGGCGTGCATCAGATCAATGGAACACTGGCGCCAGCGGGCGGGCAGGTCTAGGCTTCGCGACAGTGCTAGATGCTGGAGCCAGATATGCAGCTCGGATCGCTTGATCACGTCAATGTGCGGACCGCCAAAGTCGCTGAAATGCGGGCCTGGTATGTGCGCGTTCTCGGCATGGTCGACGGAGAGCGGCCGAATTTCCCGTTCCCCGGCGCGTGGCTCTATACAGGCAACTATCCGGTGGTGCACTTGGTTGGCGTCAAGGACGACCCCGCCAACACTGACCCCAAACTCGAACATTTCGCCTTCGCCGCAACCGGCCTCACCAGCTTTAAGGAGAAACTTGAGGCACTGGGCGAAAAGTACGACGTGCGCGTCGTACCAGGGCTCGGCATCGTGCAGTTCAACATTTGGGACCCGGATGGCAATCACATCCACATCGATTTCAAGCCGACGGAACCGGGCGCCAAGGAGATGCCGGCCTGGGGCAACCAAGATGCGATGGTGAAGCCCAAGGGTTGACGCAGGCGCCGTCCGCTCGATGTCTGCGACCAAATGGGTTCGGCGCGAACGTGCAGCGTTCTCTATAACGGCTGCAGGATTGATGACGGGCTCATGCTGACAGGTGGCCGCGACGTGCAGGGACGGAAAGACAGCGGACACTCTCCAGATCAGCCGGGTGCGCGCACCACGGCCGCGACCGCACCGCAGCGGACGTTGCTGGCTGGCACAGACTTGGTTCCCGATCAGCTGCGCCGCGCAATGGGCCTGTTTGCGACCGGCGTGACAGTGGTGACCGCGTGTGCGCCGGACGGGCAACTGCAGGGCGTAACAGCCAACTCGTTTTCCACAGTCTCACTAGATCCACCGCTGGTGCTGTGGAGCCTGGCGCGGCGCGCCCGATCGTTCGCGCAATTCGAAGCCGCGCCCCATTTTGCGGTCAATGTGCTCGGCGCCGAACAGATCGCGCTGAGCCGGCACTTCGCGGCGGCGCGCTCAGATAAGCTGGCCGGGATCGCGCACGCGCTTGGCCATGGTGGATGCCCGGTGCTGGCGGGCGCGCTGGCGCATTTCGAATGCACGCGGGAGAGCGTGGTCGATGGTGGCGATCATGTGATCTTCATCGGGCGCGTGCTGCGGGCCAGTTTCCGCGAGGGCGATCCGCTGATCTTTTCTGCGGGCCGCTACCGCCGCGCGGTGCCGTTCGACGGGGACGGCGCCGCATAGTGTATGAATGCCAACGGGATGGAGCGAAGACCATGCGTGACCTGGTGCGGATCGTCATCTCAGTTGCCGTCGCTGTCGCGGTGCACTGGAGTGCGCCAGTCAGTGCGCAAACCCGCGGCGTCATGGCGACGGAGTATCCAGCCAGTGCCATGGCCGGCGAGGGCGTCACCGCGTTTGTCGCCAACCTTCGGACGCGTTCAAATGGCGGCTTCGATCTGACGGCCAGTTATGACGCCGCGCTGGGCATCAAATCGGCTGAGATGCTGCAAGCGGTGCGCATCGGTCGCGTGGCGTTTGGCGATGCGTTTCTGCCGGCGCTGGCCGCTGAAGATCCGCTGTTCGGCCTCTCGGCGTTGCCGTTTATAGTGCACTCGTTTGATGATGCGCGCCGGTTGACGGAGGCAGCCCGACCGGCCTACCGGGCGGCGTTGGCGCAGAAGGGTGCGCGGTTGCTGTATCTGACGCCATGGCCCGCGACGGGCTTGTGGACCAAAACGGCGCCACGCTCTGCGGCCGAGTTCTCGCAGCTGGCGCTCCGCACCTATGATGCGACGTCGACGCGGATCATGCAGACGGCTGGGCGCGCGCGCAGAATTGCTGTCGTTCGCCGATGCGATGCCGCGTCTGAAGTCCGGCACGCTGAATGCTGTGCTGTCGTCGGGCGATGGCGGGGCCGGCCGCAAGCTGTGGGAGTTCCTGCCGAGCTTTGTCGAGATCAACTATTCGTATCCGCTGTCGGCAGCCTTTATGAGCGAACCGGCGTTTGCCGCACTGAGTGCCGCAGATCAGCAGACGGTGACGGTTGCGGCCGAAGAAACCGAGCAGCGGCTGTGGGCGCTGGTGCGGACGCGGCTTGACGAGAACTACGCGCGGATGCGGACCAACGGAGTTGCGATCGCGACAGCCGTGCCGGCGGAGATTGCCGCCGCGCTGCAAGCAGCCGGCGCCAAAGAAGTTACGGCCTTCCGCAGCGCGACAGGCTTCCAGGGCACGATGATTTTGGAAGCCTATGCGGCGCAGGGTGGCGGCAAGCGGTAGTGCCGTCTGCGCGCATGCAAAAAAGCCCGGATCGCTATGCAGTGCAACGCTCCGGGCTTTTTGGTTCTATGCCTAAGGTTACGCCAGCGCAGGCGCGATCGTCTTGCAGGCGTCGCAGAGGCCCTTCACGCTTTCGACGCTCTTCATGAACATCTTGCGCTCGTCTTCAGTCATCTCGAGTTCGACAACACGCTCGACGCCGCCCGCGCCAATAATCACCGGCACGCCGACGTACATATCCTTCACGCCGAACTGTCCCTTCAGGTAGGCGGCGCATGGCAACATGCGCTTTGAATCGCGCAGATAGCTTTCGGCCATGGCGATCGCGGACGACGCCGGCGCATAAAACGCCGAGCCATTGCCGAGCAGCGCCACGATCTCGCCGCCGCCGCCGCGCGTACGCTTGATCATGGCGTCAAGATCAGCCTGGCTGAACATGCCGAGCTTTACACAGTCTGGAAGAGGGACACCGCCGATGGTCGAGTAGCGTGTCATCGGCACCATGTCGTCGCCGTGGCCGCCGAGCGTCATCGCGCGCACGTCTTCGATCGACACGCCGGCCTTCTCAGCCAGGAAGCAGGCAAACCGCGCGCTATCGAGCACGCCGGCCATGCCAACGACTTTGTTGGTGGGGAGCCCCGAGAACTTCTGCAGTGCCCACACCATCGCATCGAGCGGGTTAGTGATGCAGATGACGAAGGCATTTGGCGCATACTGTTTGATACCTGCGCCAACGCTCTCCATCACTTTCAGATTGATGCCGATCAGATCATCGCGGCTCATCCCTGGCTTACGCGGCACGCCCGCCGTCACGATGCACACGTCGGCACCTTTGATGGCTTCGTAGTTGGCGACGCCCGCGCCTTCGAGCTTGGCGTTGAAGCCTTCGACGGCTGCGGTCTGTGCGAGGTCAAGCGCTTTGCCCTTCGCCGTGCCTTCCATCATGTCACAGAGCACGATGTCGCCGAGGCCCTTGAGGCCAGCCAGCAAGGCCAGCGTGCCGCCGATCTGGCCCGCGCCGATGAGGGCTATTTTGCTGCGCGCCATGGAATGCTCCTTGTGCCGGCGAAGGAGCCATAACAGCCCGCGCCCGAGTGTGACGTGTTGTCCGGCCGCATCGGCACGGATCGGCGCCCTCGTAGCTTGAAACCCCCAGCGGTTCAAGGAGCGCTCAGCGAGCGGGCGGCCGTCTCATGCGCGGCAGGACCTGAGGCGAACGATCGAACAACAATCTACTTGCGAGAGCACTTTTTGTTCTTTAATAGTTCTATTTAAGTTCCAAGTCGCGAGCGAGGCAGACTGCAATGAGCGATGACGGTGGAGATGCTGGCCTCCCAGTGGCCGATCCAGCGCTCTTGGCCACCCAGCAATGGCACGGACGCGGTGCGCGGTCGAACCGGACTGGGCGCTTTGAACGCGAGGGCCGCGAAGCGTTCGACGACGGCTGGGATCAGCCGGGCGATCTGGAGGCTCTCAAGACGCATGTGGTCATCGAACCCGCCAAAAGCATCATCGCCCGCAACGACAGCCCGGATATCTCGTTCGATCAGTCGATCAATCCCTACCGCGGATGCGAGCACGGCTGCATCTATTGCTACGCACGGCCAACGCACGCCTATCTCGGCCATTCGCCCGGGCTCGATTTTGAAACCAAACTCTATGCCAAAACAAATGCTGCCGAGGTGCTGGAGCGCGAGTTGGCCGCACGCCACTACGAGCCGAAGGTGATCGCCCTCGGCGCGGTGACCGACCCCTATCAGCCCATCGAGCGGCGTCATCTGGTCACCCGCCAGATCCTCGAAGTGCTGGAGCGCACCCAGCATCCAGTTGGCATTGTCACCAAGTCGGCGCTGATCGTCCGCGACATCGACATTCTTGAACGCATGGCGGCGAAAGGGCTGGCCAAGGTCGCCATTTCGGTCACCACGCTCGACCGGCAGGTCGCCCGCCAGATGGAGCCGCGGGCAGCCACGCCGCAGCGGCGGCTGGACGCCATCGCTGCGCTGGCGCGGGCCGGCATTCCGGTGACCGCCATGGTGGCGCCGATCGTGCCCGCCATTAACGACAGCGAGATCGAAAAGATCCTGGCGGCGTGTGCCGGTGCCGGCGCCCAGTCGGCGGGCTATGTGCTGTTGCGGCTGCCGCTCGAACTGAAGGTGCTGTTCCGCGAGTGGCTGGCGACCGAGTTTCCAGACCGCGCTGATCGCGTGATCAACATTTTGCGCTCGATGCACGGCGGCCAGGACTATGTCTCAACTTTTGGCATCCGGCAGCGCGGCACAGGCCCCTATGCCGATCAGATCGGCCAGCGCTTCCGGCTGGCCCTCACGCGATACGGCCTCAATTCGCGCGGGACCTTCCGGCTACGAACCGACCTCTTCAAACGTCCGGTGCGGAAAGGCGGGCAGATGCCGTTGTTGTAGGCAACCAGGCGCACTTGGGTGACTGCAGAAGTTGAGACCTGTCAGCGCCGGACGCGCCAGACCCGCAGATCGGCGGCCGCCGGGCTGAGCGAGACGGGCTCGAGAAAGTCGATCGTCTGTCCAGCGTGCAGACGCGCCTCAAGGCCCGCGGGTGACGAGGGCCGCGGCCCACCGGCAGTAAACGTCGCCGCGCCCGGCTTGGGCAGGCACAACAGCAGATAGTCGGCGCTCAGAGCCGCCAGACGCTGGCGGGCCTCGGCTGGAGCAGCAGCCAGGATAGCCTGATTTTCGATCATGGCGATGTCGGCGCGGTGATAGGGTGCCGCAAGCACATCATGCGGCGTCAGCGCCACCAGATAGGCGCCGTAGTCGATAGAGGCGACAAAGAAGCCTTTTGGCAAAGTCGAGAGTGATCGAATTGCGGGCGTGGTCAGGCATTGTGTGCCCTCAACAATGACTTTGCCTTGCAGCGCGTCGGTCGAAACGCTGGTCAGCATCAGCAGTGGTGCCGCCAGTGCGGCGAAGCTGCCTTGATTGAGCATGAGTGCAGCGGCCAACTGGCGGCTGAGAGCCGTCAACTGGAGTGTTGGCCCAAGCTCGGCAATGGACAGCGTGACAGCAAACGCGGCGACCCAGCAGGTATAGGGTGTCAGCTTGATCATCCACAGCCCCGCCGGCGTGATCAGGATCATGAGACCCAGCAGCGCCAGTGTTTCCGGCGTCCGCAAGCGCCGCCACCGTTCAAGCGTGCAGCCAAGCGCGACAATCATCAGCACGATCGAGGCGACCACAGCCTTCGGGTTCATCGGGAAAAACGCGAAGATGTTAATGGTTTCGGCGACATGGTCGAGCCACAACAGCTTGATGGCGGGCGCCACTTGGCCGAAGGGCCCCGCCAGGCACCGGGTGTCGAGAGCGGCATACGCAGCCAATCCCAAGGCGCCGGCGCCGGACAGTGCCGCAAACCGTTCCGCGGTGCGCCACTGACGGCCCCGCAGATCGACGATAGCCAGCCCTGCGGCGCCACCTGCAACCAGCAACACCATGTTAAGCGACAGCGCATCGCAGCGCGCATGCAACCAGTCCCACGGGGCAACGGTGATAACAAACACGCCGGCCAAGGTGGCCGCGCAGGCCACCGCCATGCGGCGGACGCCAGCAAGCCATGTGAGATCGAACAACGCCCAGAGCGCCATCGCGGCCAGTGCGGGCAGGAGAAAGGCGAGCGGTTCATAGCCGACAGCAAGGGCAAACCCGACGAGCACGCCGGCCAGCGTACCAGCCTCCGGGCGCTTGCGGGCTTCGAGCAGGATCAAAAGCCCGGCAATCGAACCGAGGATCATCGCATTGTGGTGATCGATGCGGCCGACGCGGAACTGAAACAATCCGGACGTGCAGGTGGCCGCCATGAACAACATCAGCCACCCTGCCGACGCCGCACCTTGTGCCTCGGCAGCCCGCACGAGCAAGCGCAAAAAAACGAGCAGCAGCAGCATCGGCCAGACAATGCGCGTGGTGAGTTCGGCAGCGTCCGGCGACAAAAACAGCCCGAAGGTCTGCAAGAGGATGATCAAGGGAAGATCGATCAGCCGCGACCAGTGCGAGACAAGCGGGTGGTTCCCGCCGATTCGCGGGAGGGTCATATCGAACCAGCCGCCGGTTGCCATCAGCGTGCGGACCTGATGCAGCCGGGTCGCGTCATCGGTGTCGCCCAGCGAGACCAACAGGTCCTTGAAGCCGCCCGCGAGTTCGCGAGCCGCGAGGCACGCGACCACCGCGAGGCACCACAGCCAACGCGATGCGAGCAGCCGCGACAGATCGAACGCCGCCCGCTGCGGCCGGGCCGCGTCCACCATCGACATGACTGCCCCCTCGCGTACGCGCGTCCGTTACGCCGGAAACGTTAACGCGAGGGTGTTGAGATGGGATTAACCGGACCGGCTGCACCGTGATGGGCTGCGTGGAAGGCCCGTTCGGTGAGATGCTGGGGACAGGCACCTGAACGGCGCTCGGCAACGGTGGTCACGAACGCTCTGGCGTGCCACGCCGTTCAGGTGCCTGTCCCCATGACGTCAGAAGCGGATTTGATTGCCTTGGAAGATCTGCTGGGGTGAGAGTTCGCGGTAGAGGACTGATTTGCCGGCGGGCGACGAGACTTTGTAGCCGAACGCTATCTGCGCTTCCTGATCCGGCGCCACGGTCATGTCCCAGGCGACGGTGCCGCGGCGATCCTTGACGTCCTTGCTGGTCGGCTGCGGCTTGAACGTCGCGTCGACCTTGATGTCCTGCTGCATGGAGACGGGGATGCGGTCGAGCACCTGGATGGCGACCGGGTTGGCGCGCAGGTTTTTGACCGAGATGGTGAAGTTGCGTTCTTCGCCGCGGGTGGTGGTGAAGACGCCGCTTTCGCCTTTCTTGTCCTCGATGACGACACGCTTGACCTTGACCTGATCGTCGGTGCCGAAGCCCAGTTCGTGGTCTTCGCCAGCGGCCAATTGCGGCATGCGGCCTTGCCCAACGAAGGTCCCATCGCGGAACAACGAGACGTTGCCGGGCAGCACGGGGCCGGCGGTCTTGGGCATGGTCAGCTTGGCGTAGAGATAGGCCAGTGGATCAAGGCGCGGCACGGTGCGCACCACGAGGCTGGGTTCCATGTCTTCTGCGCCGATTTGCACGCGCTTTTGTTCACCGGTTGGCGCGACGGAAACTTTACCTGGGATCGCATACAGCACTTGGAAACTTTGCGTATCGACGTCGGCGGTGACTTCTTTGGCTTTGAGGAGATCAACGCGTCCGTCGTCCTTATCGGTGATGGCTTCGGCGGCCATTTTGGCTTCCGGACGGCCGCGCGTCGTGAGGCCTGCCGGCGGTGCTGCCATCGGCGCAGCAGCCGCCACCGGTGCCGGCCGGTCTGGCATGTAGTCGACGCTCAGCATCTGCAAGTCGGGGGCAGCAGTCGTAGCTGCAGGGCGTGTGGTCGACAGCGTCAAGGTGATGCTGTCCCAGCTTTCGCCGGACTGCTGCTGGATCGACGCGCGGCGGACCAGTTGCATCTTGGAAGCTTGGCCCTTGGCACCAGTGGCGAGGCGGGCGTCGTAGAACGGCGTCCAACCGGCGCTGGCCACTTGGTAGCGGACGACGAGGTCAGCGTCCGTGGTGGCTGAGGCACTGACGAAGACTTTGACTTCGGTCCGGGCGTCTGGGGCCGGCGCAAGGGTGACCAACTTCTTGGTGAGTTCATCGGCCTGCCGGTCGAGATCGCGGATCTTGACGGTGGTGTCGAGAATGCTGCGCTGGGCTGCGGCGGTCTTTTCGCCAATCAGCGCGAGCAGCTTGCTCCAATCGGGTTCGGGCGCGTTTGCACCGGCAGTGGCGGGACGGCTTGGGAGTTGGGTCAACGACGTGATTAAAGTCTTTTGCGCTTCGGCGGCCTGGATGTCGGACTGCAACACGAGGCGCTGATCTTTGAGCTTTTCGATGCGGTCTTCAAGGTCGCGGCGCTGGCCGGCGATTGCGGCGCTGTCGGCACGCGGCACCGAGACGCGGCGACTATCGACGGAACCAATCTGCAACTGGCCACCAGTCGACTTGCCCTCGACGCGGATTGATTGCGGCAGTGCGCCGGCCGGCAGATCGTTGATGAGGATGGTGTGTTCGCCTGGTTCGATTTTGACTTTTATTGCGCGCGCGATTTCGGCACCGGCTGGATAGACGATGACGGCGTCGAGACGGGAGGCAGCGTTGACGTCGGCTGCTTCTGCAGTCGTCAAGGCGAGGCAGGTGGCGGCAACCGCGATCAGGGAAGTCGCGGTGAGGGGGCGGTACATGGCGGGCTCCGGGAGGTGGGGGCGAACGGCAATTGTAGGGGCTGACAATGAATTCGTGACCGCACTGTGCGCTGGATTGCGCCGCCGCTGTGGCGGGTTCGGAGCAATTTGTTGGCATTCGGTGGTAGAGCGCGGATGGCCACCGGCGTGTTGACCTGCGGCCACAGGCGCGCGCTGGCCCAGGCATTGGCCCAGGCATTGGCACTGCGGATGCGCGAGCGTTTTCGCAACGCAATCATTTTAACGATAGTGCGATGCCGGTTCGGTTGGCGCGGTCGAGGTTTGGTTAAAACTGCTGGTTTGCGGGGCTGCCGAAAAAGCTTCAAATTTGACCGCCTGAGGCCAAGGATTCTTAGGGGCACTCCCCTAGCCATTTAAAAATTGAATTGCAGGTGAACGTTCAATAGGCGTTCACAGCGCACGCTAGAGCGCATTTCTCGCTCTCATAAGCATCCCACCAGTTTTTGGCGCATACACGGAACAGATTTGCGTTGCCCTGGGCCCTGACCCGGGGCAGGTAGAGGCCGTCTCAGGTGGTATGGTTTATGCCGCCGTCTGCCCCTCGCGCCTTGACTTCTGGACCTTCCCGCCATGTCTCATGCTGCCGCAACGCCCCGTCCTGTTCGCGCCCATCGCGCCACATCTATCGCGGGCCGCGTGCACGTGCCGGGCGACAAGTCGATTTCACACCGGGCGCTGATGTTTGGCGCGCTGGCGACGGGCCGGACACGCATCTCGGGCCTGTTGGAAGCGGAGGATGTGCTGAACACCGCCAAGGCTGTTGCAGCGCTCGGGTGTCCAGCGCGCAAGGTGGGCGCCAACTGGGAGGTGCTGGGCCGCGGCGTTGGTGGGCTGGCCCAGCCGGCCGGCAATCTCGACTTCGGCAATTCCGGCACGGGCACGCGGTTGATGATGGGCGTCATCGCCGGACATGATATTTCTGTACGGATGATCGGCGATTTATCGCTGTCGCGGCGGCCCATGCGGCGGGTGCTCGATCCGCTGAAGACGATGGGCGCGCGCATTGTCGATGATCAGCAGACGTTGCCACTGACCCTGCGCGGGTCGTCGCGGCTGATCCCGATTGTGTACGAAACGCCGGTGCCAAGCGCACAAGTCAAGTCTGCTGTGCTGCTGGCGGGGCTTGCCGCATCAGGCGCAACAACAGTGATCGAGAAGGAAGCGACGCGCGATCACACGGAACGCATGCTACGTTACTTCGGTGCGCAGATTTCGACGGAGAGCCGCGGCGGCAAGCATGCCATCACCGTGCGCGGCCATGCGGAACTCGTGGGTCGCGACGTCACTGTGCCGGGCGATCCCTCATCGGCGGCGTTTCTGGCGGCAGCGGCAGCGATTGTGCCAGGCGGCGACGTGACAGTGGAAGGCGTGCTGGTGAATGAGACGCGCACGGGGTTCTATACGACATTGCGCGAGATGGGTGCCGACGTGGCGTTCTTGAATGCGCGCGAAGAAGGTGGCGAACCCATCGCCGACATCCGCGTGCGGCATGCAAAACTTGTGGGCGTGCGTGTGCCGCCGGAACGCGCGCCGAGCATGATCGACGAATATCCCGTGCTGGCCTGCGTGGCAGCCTTTGCAAGTGGCGAGACGCGCATGGAAGGCTTGGCCGAATTGAAGGTTAAAGAAAGCGACAGGTTAGCCGCAACGGTGGCGGGGCTTATCGCCAACGGCATCGCCGCCAAAGTCGATGGCGACGCCATGATCGTATCCGGTGGCCGCGGCGTGAAGGGCGGTGGCACAGTTGTGACCCACATGGATCACCGGATTGCCATGGCCTTCCTCATTCTCGGCCTTGGTGCCGACGCGCCCGTCACCATCGACGACATCAGCTACGTTGCGACGAGCTTTCCGTCGTTCCAGTCGTTGATGGCCGGTTTGGGCGCACGGTTTGAGGTGGTGTGAGAAGCTGGTATGAATGCCGCTTGCCTGCGAGGCCGACCATGGTCAAGCTGTTCTGAGTTTCAGTCGTTGTGCTATTGGGGGCCTTCGCCCACCTCCAGCCTCAGGAGTGGACCATGCTCGCGGGTCATTTGGCCCTGGTGTTTGCCGCTGCTTTTGCCGGCGCTGCGTTCTACATCAATTTCGCCGAGCACCCGGCGCGCCTCGGGTTGGATGACAGGAACCTGCTCAGGCAGTGGAAGCCGAGTTATGCGGCCGGCTATACGATGCAGGCATCGCTGGCTGTGGTATCTGGTGCGCTTGGAGTGCTCGCCGCGTGGCAGAGCGGCGACTGGCGTTGGATCGCCGGGGCCGCTCTGATCATCGCGAACTGGCCTTACACACTCCTCGGCATCATGCCGACCAATCACAAGCTCAAGGCCATCGCCGACAACGACGCGGGGCCGCAGTCGCGCGCTATGCTGGAGACCTGGGCGAAGCTGCATTCCGTCCGGACAGCACTCGGTGTGGCGGCGACGGTGGCGTATCTGTGGGCGCTGAATTGACGTCTCATACTTTGCGCCCCAAATCCTTCCGCCTCAACTTCCCGTTCGCCGTGCGCGGCAGGGTATCGACGAAGACCACCTCGCGAGGGACTTTGTAGGCGGCGAGGTGTTGGCTGGCGTAGGCCAGCACTGTGTCGGCGGTGAGAGACGCGTCAGGCGCCCGCACGATAAACGCGCCGATCACCGACACATCGGCGCGCACCTGCACCTCAGCACACGCCACCTCTGCAACGCCCGGCACCAGCGCCAGCACCGCCTCGATTTCCTGCGGCGCAACACGATAGCCGAGCGCTTTCATAATGTCGTTGGCGCGGCCGCGGTGGGCGACGTAACCATCAGCATCCATCACACCGAGGTCGCCGCCGACGAACCACGCGCCGCGTGTGACTTCGGCGTCTTCTTCGGGCCGCTGCCAATAGCCGAGCATCAAGCCAGGGTCAGAGCGGTGGACAGCGATGAGGCCCTCTATACCAGGCGCCAGCGGCTCTGCCCCGCCATCCACAGGGAGAATGGCAATCGCGCGGCCTTGCTGCACGCGGCCGATAAAGCCGGGTCTGCGCGGCGTCGACGGCGACGTGGAAATGTAGGTCGACACTTCGGTCATACCGAAGGCCTCATAGAGGTGGGTGCCGGTGGCGGCGTGCCAGTCGTCGAACAGTGCCGCTGGCGGCGGCTCACCGGCAATGAGGCCGTGGCGGAGTTGGCCGAGATTGCCGGACGTTGGGGCGGCGTACTTCAAGATTTGGCGGTAGAGGCTCGGGACCGCGGCGAAAATGGTAGCGTTTGTGTCGGTTATGAGTGTCGGCCAATACTCTGGCTTTTTGTCACCTGTGTAAACGATGGCGGTTGCCCCGTTAGCCCACGGATCGGTGAGGCCGACGCCGAGGGTGTAGCTCCAGTTGAACGCGCCGGCGTGCAGGACGCGGTCATCGGCGGTGATGCCATACCATCCCTCATAAATGGGCTGCCGGCCCCATGCCGCACGCTGCGCATGAAGCACACCTTTGGGGCGCGACGTGGTGCCGGACGTGTAGAGCATGTAGGCTGGATCATCGGCCGCGGTGTCGGCATAACTTGATGGTTGAGAAGTTTTGCGGCCTGCGATGGCGGCAGCAACGTCCGTAGACGTGAGGCGCATGGTGGTTGGCGGTAAGTGCGTTGCACTGTGGCCGTCCGCAAGGGCAATGCAGCGGGCGCCGCTGTTCTCCAACAGGAATGCGGCTTCGCCGTCTGTCAGTTGGCTGGACGCGGGGATCGGCACGAGGCCTGCCGCGATCGCGCCGAAGAACAGCAGCGCGTAGGCGCTGGTGTTGTCGAGGCGGATCAGCAAACGGTCGCCGCGCAACAGGCCGCGGGCCGTGAGGTCGCGAGCCAGGGCGAGAATGGCGGCTTCGAGGTCGGCGAAGGACCAGAGTTCGGCCGGTCTGCTGGCTCTGACACGGTCGATTACGACAAGAGCGGTTTTGTCAGGTGTCGTGCGCGCGGCCCTGCCAATGGCGTAGGCGGCCATGTTGAACTGTGATGGCGGGAGAAGGCCGAAGGAGCTCGGCACGTCAGATCTCACTTGCAAAACTTAAGCTCGCTTGGATCGGCGCGCTGACCCATCACTTGGCAGGTTTTGCCATCACTGCGGCGGCACTGTTGGCCAAAACTCCAGTCTTGGAACTTACTGCAATCCGGCACGCTGTTGTTGGCACCACTCACGGCCGGTGGCTTTTCCTTGGGTTTCGGCTTGTCGGCCTGGGCCAGCGCTGCCGTTTGCGCCAGGCTGCACAGCACAACTGTAACGGGCGCGATCCAAAGCAGGCGTTGATTTGGCATTGTTGGCGACTTTCGGAGAGAGCAAGCCTCAGCAACCATAGACCCGATCCGCGTGCCGCGCATGTAGAACTTGACGCCTGATTTGGGCGGGGGCTGGGCACTCTACCGATCAGACTTCCCGGCGGGGGAGAATGTGTGATACGCCTTAGACTGCAAATGTACTGTATTGAATGAGAGTTCAGCCATGCGGGACAGTCTTTCCCTTCGGCTCGGTGCCATTATTTTCATGGTTTTTGCCTGGACTGCCGATGCCCGAGCGCAGAGCGCCGAGAAGCGCATTGCGCTGCTGATCGGCAATCAGGCTTATGATGCCTCGGTCGGCGTGCTCAAGAATCCGCACAACGATATCGCGATGGTCGCCAAGGCGCTGGCGGATCAGAAGTTCGAAGTTCTCCCACCCGTGAAAGATGCCAAACGCAGCACCATTCTTGGCGCGGTGCGCGATTTTGCCGGGCGGCTCCGAGCCGCTGGACCGGGTGCGGTTGGCTTTCTCTACTACTCCGGCCATGGGGCTGCCGAGAAGGACACCAACGTCAACTATCTCATCCCAGTTGACGCCAAAGACCCTGGCTCGGCATCGTTCTGGGACGACAGCGTCAAACTCGACGACGTGATGAAGTTGCTCGATCAGGCACGTGGCGCCGTGAAGTTCGTGGTGTTCGATGCCTGCCGCAATGAGCTGCAATTGCCGACGCGCGATACGTCGAAAGGCCTCGTGCCGGTGGCCGAGCAACAGGGGTTCTTTGTCGCCTATGCCAGTGCACCCGGGCGCACGGCGTCGGATCGCGGCGAGACGAGCGGGCCGTACGCGGCAGCGCTGGCCAAAGAGCTTGGCCGACAGGGGCTCGATCATCTCAATCTGTTCCAGAATGTAAAAGAGGCGGTGATCACGACTACGGGCGGCGTGCAGCATCCGTGGGAGAACAACGGGCTGACGCGGCGCGTGTATCTCACCGGCGAGCCGACCACACCCGCCGATATGGCGCTGTGGGAGAGCGTGCGGTCATCGAACGATGTCGCATCGTTCCAGCGCTATCTGGATCGCTTCCCAACGGGCGTTTTCGCATCGACCGCACAGCAGACGATTGATCGGTTGAAGGCAGAGAACGCGCAGCGGCTGGCCGCCCAGCAATTCGACGTCGAACGCAAGGCGCAAGAATCGAAACTCACCGCCGATCTGCAGAAGGCGCTCGACGAGGCCAAACAGGCGCGGGAGGCCGTTGCGACAGCGGAAGCCAAGCGCGTGGCCGCGGAGAAAGCCGCGGCGGCCGCGCCGCAAAATACCAATGCGGGTGCGGAAGCGCAGGCGTCGCGCGATACGCTGAGTACTGCGGAAGAGCGGATTAAAGCCGCCGAGGAACGGTTGGCGCTGCTGGAAAAGAGCCGCGGTGGCGCGCCACTGCCGCCGGGCATTTCGCCTGCAGATGCAGAGTACCTGCGCAAGACCGAAGAGGCCAGGGCAAAAAAAGCGGCGATTGAAGCGGAAGCTGTTTTGAAGGCGCGCGAGGAACAGCGGACGACTCGGGAGTTCAGATTTTGGAGCTTCAAGAACGTCGATCTACAATGCAAACACCGAGCCTTGCCAATCATCGAGATCTTGAAGAAGCCTAGCTACGGCACGATTGTGCTCAGGGAAGAGACGGTTGTTGCGAGGGCATTCACCAACAAGGCTTTGGAACACTGCATCGGGACGACGGGTCCAGGCGTCGTCAGCTATTATGTCATCGCCGAAAAGGACCGTGATCGCACCGACACTGACACATTTACGCTCCGCGCGTACTACCCCGACGGTCCGACAATTATCTTTGAATTTTCCAGTGATCTCGCCACCCGCACGACGACGCGCACGAAAATGACACGCCTCGGGAAATAGTGCGTGTAGGTGCCGCTCACCGAACGATCTCATACTCGACGCGCGCATATCCCCACCCATCGGCCGCCGACGCGCCCTTGGTGCCGCCGGTAACGTGGCTGATGAGTTGTTCGAGGTAGGCGTTGGGCGCCGCAATAGGCTGGAAACCTTTGCTGGTCTGCTCGGCAATGAAGGGCAGACTGCCTGTGACGGTGTCGGGCTGGACCAGCGCGATCAGCGTTCCCCGCCCCACCGGCTCGACCGCTTTGAAGCCGGAGAACCCATAGCCCGGGCCGGGGATCGGCAGCGTGGTGTCCTTCTGGACGCGTGTGGCTTGGTCAGACGCCACAAACGAATTCGGGAAAATCTGCACCACTTCCCCCGCCGCGTTGATGTCGATCAGGATCAGCTTGCCAGGGACGGTGCTGGTCACTTCAAACACGATCTGACTGCCGAGCTTCACCGCATTGCCGCCGCGCAGTTTGACGGCGGCGCGGCCCTCAGCGGCTCGCAAAACCACGCCCAGGTGTGCGAGGCGCGCCTGCGAAGCCTTCGCGTCACGGGGTGCTGCGGGCTGCGATGATCCGGTGCTTGTCGCAGCGGCGGACGCCACAACCGGCGAGGGTTTCCCATTCAGCCAGCTTTGCAGCGTCGGCCATACGAAGAACCCGCCCACGCCGAGCAGCACAAGACCCGCCACAGCAGCGGCGATCTTACCGCCGGACGAACTTTTGCCGCCCGCCATCAGCGGCGTCAGCGACTGCACCAGCCGCTCAACGTCGGCGGTGAACTGAGTATTGCGCAACTCGATGGCATTGCGGCGCGCGAGCGGCTTCAGCCCCGCCGGCAGTTCCGCCGCCGAAGGAATCTTAGCGCCATCGACCAGCACTGGAATGACCGCTGTCTTGTCGCGCGCCAGTGCCGAGCCGATCTCGATGGCGACGAAGTCTTCCGGATCATCGAGGCGGCGGCGGCCCTTCTCGTCGCTGGCGTTAAGCCAAGCGGGGCCAATGATGGCCAGCAAGACGTCACACTCGGCCACCTTGCTCTCAAGGATTTTGACGAAGTCCTGGCCGTGCGCGATGTCGTCGTTGTCGAAGAAAACGTTCTTGCGCCCGTAAGTCTGGACTAGCCGGTCGCGGATACGGCCGGCGGTGGCAATGCTGTCGCCACGGCGGTAGCTGATGAAAATGTTGCCCATCGAAACACACCCAAACCCGAGACCATGCGTCTACTGTAGCAAACCAGTCAGAAACAACCAGTGCCGCCGCATCGCTGCAGTACAAAGAGGGCGGTGCTGGGAGATCGCGCCCGAAATCCGCGAGTTACGCGAACGCTAACCCGCCCTACAGATCTCGACCTCCAACGATGCAGCGCTCGATCCGTAGGGTGGGTTAGGTGCCCTTCAGCGCCGTAACCCACCAATGCAGGGCGATGATCGCGCTGCAGCACCTGCGCTCTGGATCGGCGGATGGCGCTACGCTGATCCGCCCTACAGATCGCGCACTCCATCGATGCGGCGACGGCGCGACTGGGCAATCTCGCCACGGATCGGCGGATGGCGCTACGCACCTCGTCCGGCCATAAATCCCGGCAACCAGCCTTCGTGCACGGTGCGCAAGTCATCCAGCGCCAGCGCCGTCTCGCCTTTGAGCGTCAGCGCGTCGCCGCCAGCGCGCGCAACGATGCGTGACGCAAGACCGAGCAGCTTCGCGCGTTCTGCGACTTCTTCCGCCAGCGCCGGCGACACCGCGACGACATATCGCCCCTGATCTTCACCGAACCACGCCGCATGTGCTGGCAAGCGGCCCTCGTAGGGATAAAGCTGCGCGCCAAAGCCACCAGCCAAAGCCATCTCCGCAATCGCCACCAGCAAGCCGCCGTCCGCGCAATCGTGCACCGTCTGCGTCTTGCCTTCGCGGATCAGCGAGCGGATCAGCCCACCCGCCGTGATCTCGTCTTTCAGATCGACCGGCGGCGGCGCGCCTTCGAGCTTGCCGGTCCGCGCCTGCTGATACAGCGATTGGCCGAGATGGCCGTTCTCGCGGCCGATGACGATCAGCAGATCGCCCTCGCGTTGCAACGCGATCTTCGCCGTCTTGGTCCAATCCGCAATGAGGCCGACGCCGCCAATCGCCGGCGTGGGCGGAATACCGACGCCGTTGGTTTCGTTGTAGAGCGACACGTTCCCCGACACGACCGGATAGTTGAGCGCCAGACAGGCCTCTTTCATGCCGGCACACGCGCCGACGAATTGCCCCATGATCGCGGGACGCTCCGGATTGCCGAAATTCATGTTGTCGGTGATGGCGATGCCTTCGCCGCCCACCGCTGTGATATTGCGCCACGTCTCGACGACGGCTTGCATCGTGCCCATGCGCGGGTCGGCGGCGACATAGCGCGGTGTCACATCGCAGCTGATGGCAACCGCTTTCTGCGTGCCGGGAATGCGCACGACAGCCGCGTCGCCGCCGGGGCGCTGCAAGGTGTGGCCCATCACCATGGTGTCGTATTGCTCCCAGATCCAGCGCCGCGAGGCGAGGTGCGGGCCGCTCATCATCGCCTTGAGAAACGCGAGATTGCCGTTCTCGGGTGCAGGCACCCACTCCGGCAGAATAGCCTTCGGCGCCGGTGTCAGTTCATAGGGGCGCTCATACAGCGGTGCGGAGTTCGCCAGCTTGTCGACCGGCAGATCAGCTTCGATCACGCCTTTGTGCTTGACGATCATGCGGCCGGTATCGGTCGTCTTGCCGATCACCGCGAAATCGAGTTCCCATTTTTTGAAGATGGCCTGCGCGTCTTTCTCGCGCCCCGGCTTTAGGATCACCAGCATGCGCTCCTGGCTCTCTGACAGCATCATCTCGTAGGCCGTCATACCGGCTTCACGCTGCGGCACGTCATCGAGGTTCAACTCAATGCCGACGCCGCCCTTGTCCGCCATCTCGGATGTGGACGACGTGAGACCAGCCGCCCCCATGTCCTGGATGGCGATGATCATGTCGGTGGCCATCAGTTCGAGACACGCTTCGATCAAGAGTTTTTCTGTGAAGGGGTCGCCGACCTGCACGGTGGGCCGCTTTTCGTCGCTCTTGTCGTCGAACTCGGCCGACGCCATCGTTGCGCCATGGATGCCATCGCGGCCCGTCTTGGAGCCCACATAGACAACCGGCAGCCCAACGCCTTTAGCCGCGGAATAGAATATTTTGTCCTGCCTGGCCAAGCCAACGCACATGGCGTTGACCAGGATATTCCCGTTGTAGCCGGCGTCGAAATTGGTTTCGCCGCCGACGGTCGGCACGCCCACCGAATTGCCATAACCGCCGATGCCAGCGACCACGCCTGCCACCAGCCGGCGCGTCTTCGGGTGGCTGGGATCGCCAAACCGGAGCGCATTCAAGTTCGCGATCGGCCGCGCACCCATCGTGAACACGTCGCGCATGATGCCGCCCACGCCCGTTGCAGCACCTTGATACGGTTCGATGAAGCTCGGGTGGTTGTGGCTCTCCATCTTGAAGATGATCGCGTCGCCATCGCCGAAATCGACGACGCCCGCGTTCTCGCCCGGTCCCTGGATGACGCGCGGCCCGCTGGTCGGCAGTTGCTTCAACCAAAACCGCGACGACTTATAGGAGCAATGCTCGGACCACATCACCGAGAAGATGCCGAGTTCCAGCCGGGTCGGCTCGCGGCCGAGGATTTCGAGCAGCCGCGGGTATTCGTCGCCCTTGAAGCCGTGCTCAGCCACCATCTCGGGCGTGATTGTCGCTGTTCCGGGGGCGGGAGCGCTCATAGCGAAAATCCTGTCTGGCACCGGACCTGATTCCGGCACGTGTCATGGCACCTTATAAGTACCTACCGACAGCAACGCAAAAAGCCCTTATCACCCCCGTTCCGCCCTCTGTTCGGACTGGTGGCCGCCAGTTTATAGGTGGGCCTCCCAGTCAACGCTGCGATTCGCGAGCCGCCCCATGGCCACCCACACATTTTTTTGCATCGACGGCCACACCTGCGGCAACCCGGTGCGCATCATTGCCGGTGGCGCGCCAGCGCTGCGCGGTGCCACCATGATCGAGAAGCGCGCCCACTTTCTCGCCGAGTTCGACTGGATCCGCACCGCGCTGATGTTTGAGCCGCGTGGCCACGACATGATGTCCGGCTCTATCCTGATGCCGCCCACGCGGCCCGATTGCGACGTGGGCATTCTGTTCATCGAGACGTCCGGTTGCCTGCCCATGTGCGGCCACGGCACCATCGGCACCGTCACGATGGCAATCGAGCGCGGGCTCGTGCAGCCGAAAACGCCGGGCACGCTGATGCTCGACACGCCCGCTGGCGTTGTTAAGGCCACCTATAAGCAGAACGGGCCGTATGTAGAGTCGGTGCGCATCACCAACGTCCTCTCGTATCTGCACGCGCAGGGGCTGGAGGCAGACGTGCCTGGGCTTGGGCCCATCACCTTGGATGTGGCTTACGGCGGCAACTTCTACGCCATCATCGATCCGCAAAAAAACTTCCGCGGGCTGGAGCATATCCAGCCGTCCGACGTGCTGACCTGGAGCCCGCGCGTGCGCAAGATCTTCGGCCAAAAGTTTTCCTTCCAGCATCCCGAAAAGCCGGACATAAAAGGGTTATCGCATGTGATGTTCACCGGTGCCACGCTCAAGCCTACGTCAAGCGCACGCAATGCAGTGTTTTACGGCGACAAGGCGATAGACCGCTCACCCTGCGGCACTGGCACCAGCGCGCGCATGGCACAATGGGCGGCCCTCGGCAAACTGAAAGAAGGCGACGACTTCGTTCACGAGAGCATCATCGGTTCGGAATTTATCGGCCGCATCGAAGGCCGCGGCAAGGTCGGCAACCACGAAGCCATCATTCCGTCCATCGAAGGCTGGGCGCGGCTGACCGGCTACAACACCATATTCGTCGACGATCGCGATCCCTATTGGCAGGGGTTCCAGGTGACGGATGCTTAAAGCGGATATTGCGGATTGTTCTTCTCCCCATGCGTCTTCACGCATGGGGAGAAGGTGGCCTGAAAGGCCGGATGGGGCAGCCACAGGCTCCGAGCCAGCCCTGCCCCTCATCTGCCCCCATCTTTTGGCGCCTACGCGCCGGGTGGGCACCTTCTCCCCATCGCGAAGGGCGATGGGGAGAGGAAACAGTGCGCACTTTTTTCACACCATGCTTCATTTGTCGGCAAGTCTCGTGACGCGCGCGTTGGCACCTGCTTTACTGGCGAGGAAGCTATTCGCGGGGAAACCACTCATCCATGCCCAGATCAATCGAATCGACCGTCGGCGGACAGGTCATGAAGCACCTCGTGCAGCCTGGTGAAACAATCACCGCCGACACCGAAGTGGCCATCGTCGACAGCATGAAGATGCATATTCCCGTTGTCGCCGAACACGCCGGCAAAGTTGCCAAATGGCTTGTGGCCGAAGGTGCCGCCGTCAAGGAAGGCCAAGCTCTTCTCGTGCTGGAGAGCTGACATGACCTGGCAGCCCGAACTCGACGACATCGCCAAGCGCCTGAAACTCGCCGAAGCGCTCGGTGGCCCCGACAAGGTGGCCCGCCACCGCGCCAACGGCAAACTCACTGTCCGCGAACGCATCGACGGACTGGTCGATCCGGGCTCGTTTGCCGAGATCGGCGGGCTTTCGGGCTTTCCCGAATACGACGCATCCGGACAGCTGAGCGGGTTCACGCCGGCCAATGTCGTCTGCGGCCGTGGCCTCATCAATGGCCGTGCCGTCTTCATCACCGGCGACGACTTCACCGTACGTGGCGGTGCCAACGATGGTGGCCTGCGCGACAAATTCAAGTTCGCCGAAACCGAGGCGCGGCGCTGGCGCATGCCACTGGTACGGCTGGTCGATGGCACCGGCGGCGGTGGTTCGGTCAAACATCTCGAAACCATGGGCCGCACCTACCTGCCCGATGTGCCCGACATGACGGAAATACTCGACGCATTGTCCGAGGTGCCCGTCGTCGCGCTCGGGCTCGGCTCGGTGGCCGGCATGGGGGCTGCGCGTGTGTGCGCCAGCCACTACTCGATGATGGTCTCCGGCACGTCGCAACTGTTTGCTGCCGGCCCACCCGTCGTCGCGCGCATCGGCGAGATGGTCACGAAAGAAGAACTCGGCGGCGCGTCGATCCACGCCAAGAACGGCACCATCGACGACGAAGTCGCGAGCGAAGCCGAAGCATTTTCACGCGCCCGCGCCTTTCTTTCGTATCTGCCGCCCAGCGTGCACACCCTGGCCGAACGTCAGCCTACCACCGACCCCGCCGATCGCAGCGACGCCAAACTGTTGAGCGCCGTGCCGCGCGATGCGCGACAAGTTTACCGCATGCGGCCCATCCTCGCCTCGGTGCTCGACACCGGCAGTTTCTTCGAAATGGGCAAAGCCTGGGGGCGGTCCGTCATCACCGGTCTGGGGCGGCTCGATGGTTGGCCTGTGGCGATCCTTGCCAGCGATCCCTATCACTACGGTGGCGCCTGGACGGCAGACGCCTGCCGCAAAGCTATCCGCCTCGTCGATCTTGCCGAAACATTCCATCTGCCCGTCGTGCACTTCGTCGACATCCCCGGCTTTCTCATCGGCACGGAGGCAGAACGCTCCGGCGTCATGCGCTATGGCACGCAGGCCCTCACCGCCATCCGGCAAGCACGCGTGCCGTGGTGCGCGATGATGGTGCGCAAAGCCTTCGGCATGGCCGGGCTCAGCCAGCGCAACGGCACCGATGCGTTCGTCCGCTATGCGTGGCCATCCGCGCAGTGGGGCTCGCTACCAATTGCCGGCGGTGTCGACGCCGCCTATCGCGCGGTGATCGAAGCTGCCCCCGATCCCGCCGCCAAACGCCGCGAAATCGAAACTAAGCTCGAAGCGCTGCAAGCGCCCGTGCGCACCGCCGAAGCCTTCGGTGTCGAAGGCATCATCGACCCGCGCGAAACGCGCCGCCACTTGACCCAGTTCGCCAGCATGGCCGCACCGTTGCGCACCACCGGCCGCACCGGGTTTGGCTACCGGCCATAGTAACACGGGCCATGTTCTGTCGGACGCGTGGCGTCGGCGGCCGATGTATGTTAGCGCCGACGGCCTGCCGTCTCTGCCTCCAAAGGTCCTCTGTGCCCAAACCCCTCGCTCGCGAATCCATCCGTCCACTCGGAACAAGCCGCCACGCCTGGACGCGCACGCTGACCGCGTCGCCAGCCAACACGCACGAGTGGCCGCTGCTCGCACCCATCGCAGCACTGATCGCGGGATGGCTCATCATGGCGTGGCCCTGGCTGGCGGGCCGCGTGACAATTCCTTGGGACGCCAAGGCGCAGTTCCTCCCCCAGATCCAGTTCCTCGCGCAGTCACTGGCGCGCGGCGAAAGCCCGTTCTGGACTCCCTATGTCTTCGCCGGCCAGAACCAGATCGCCGATCCACAGTCGATGATTTTCTCAGCCCCGTTTTTGTTGCTGGCCGCGGTCAACGGCAATCCAAGTGCGTGGGCTGTGGATGTGACCACACTACTGGCCGGGCTCGCGGGTGCGATCGCTTTGCTCGTCTGGTTCCGAGATCAAGGCTGGCATTGGGCCGGAGCCATTATTGCCGGCCTCGTGTTCTGCTTCGGCGCCTCGATGGCGTGGCGGTTGCAGCATACGGGACAAGTCTTGAGCCTCGCCTACTGGCCGATGGCGATGCTGGCGCTCGATCGCACTTTGACGCGACGGTCGTATCTTTGGGCAACAGCCCTTGGCGTGATTGCAGCCAGCATCCTGCTGGGACGCGATCAGGTGGCGCTGCTGGTGCTCTACCTGTTGGCCACATTTGCGATCTGGCGCCTGGCGAGCACTGACAAGCCCTGGGACACAGCGAAGTCAGCACTTTTCCTTTGGCCAGCGCTGGTGTCATCGCCGCCGCGATCGCTGTCGTCCCATTGGTTCTGACGGCGCTCCTCGCCGCTGATTCAAACCGCCCCGGGTTCGATCTCGAAGCTGCCGGCCGCGGCTCGCTGCATCCGTGGCTGTTGATCACATCCCTCATCCCGCAGCTGTTCGGCGCCGCTTTCCGCATGGAAGATTACTGGGGCCCCCCGAGCTTTGCGTGGAAAGATACCGGCCTCTACATCGCGCAGAACATGGGTCAGGTTTATATCGGCGCGGTGCCGCTGTTGCTCGGCGTGATGGCCGCTGTGCGCGGACACCTCTGGGCATGCGAAGTGCGCTTTTTCACTGTCGCGCTCGGTGTGGTGACGCTCTATGCGCTCGGCTGGTTTACACCCGTCTTCCGCATTTTCTACACGCTGCTGCCAGGCGTCTCGCTCTACCGGCGTCCGGCAGATGCAACGTTTGTGATGGGCGCGCTGGCCGCAGTTCTGGCCGGCTATGCCGTACACCGGCTGTTCGAGAAGCCTTGGGAAAAAGTGGACATGCGCGGGTGGCTCGCCGCCGGTGTAGCGATCGCGCTCGCACTCGTTGCGGCGTTCGGCCTTGGCGTCGCCATCGATCGGGTCAATCTGCTGGCGTATCCACTGACTGCAGCGGTTGTCGCGCTCGGTGCCGGGCTCGCGGCGATTGCGGTGGCGCGGCCGCGGATCGCCCTCGAACCCTGGGCTGCTGCCTTGATCCTCGGCGGCGTCACCACGCTTGATCTGGCCTGGAACAATGGACCATCGACGTCGTCCGGCCTGCCACCCTCGGCCTACGAAGCGCTCGATCCGGCAACAAAAAATCCCGTTATTGCAACACTTCGCGCACACGTCGATGCCGGCCGCAGCGACACGCGGCGGGATCGCATCGAATTGCTCGGCCTTGGTTTTCACTGGCCCAACACAAGTCTCACGCACCGGCTCGAAAATACGCTCGGCAACAATCCCGTGCGCCAACGCCTCTATAGCATCGCGACGGGGGCCGATGATACCGTTGGCCTGCCAGAGCAGCGCGTCTTCACGCCGTTGCTGCCGTCGTATAGCGCGCCATTGGTCAATCATCTCGGTCTTCGCTACGTGGCAGCGGGCGCGCCACTTGAAAAAATAGATCCCAAATTGCAACCGCTGACATGGCAGCTGATCGGCAAGTCCGGCGAAGCTTGGATCTACGAAAACCCGCGTGCCCTGCCGCGCGTCAGCTTCGCACGTCAAGTCATGGCTGCCGATTTCGGCGCCCTGCTGCAAACGGGCCAATGGCCAGCGTTCGATCCAGCCACCACCGTGCTGCTCGATCAACCGCAAGGGGCCTATTTCTCGGCCGGCGGCGCCCTCGGCGGCATGGCGACCAACGTGCGCATCGTCGCCTATCACCACGGCGCCGTCGAAATCGAGGCAACCAGCGCCACCGGCGGCTATGTCGTGCTCAACGATCTCTGGCACCCCTGGTGGTTCGCCACCGTCGATGGCCAGCCCGCCTTGATCGCACGCGCCAACGTCCTCTTCCGCGCCGTCGAAATCCCCCGCGGCACACACCGCGTCCGCTTCCAGTTCCAACCCTTGCGCGGCGCTTGGGCTCAATTGCGATTGAAGCCGTAGGGCTCCGTCGCGGCACAAGGTGCTGTGGAGTGTGCCCCACAACTCGCGAACACCTCAGCTCCGAAGCACGAACCCGGTGGGAAAACTTGGCCCGGCACATGGTCCGGCAACGGAGGGACTGCTACCGATTCCGAACAATTCGAGCCGGGAGTGAGACCACATGTGGCAAGCTTTTGAAGGGACCAGCCATCGGGCTCTCAGGGCCATTGCGGCAGCCCTCTCGGTGGGCCTAGCCAGCTGTTCGGGCGACCTGAACGGGATCAGCACATCGTCCGTCGCGCCTGCTGTCGAAGCGGTCACTAGCCAGTTCGTTCCTGGGGTACCTAAAGGCTATCAGTGCCCTCTGGTGCCGAACGGCTTCGATCCGCCCGGGTCGATCTATCGGCTGGACAAGGATGGCACGTATTTCCGGGTCAAAGACTTCACGACCACGCAGGAGATCACCGCCCTCGGCACCTACAAGCGTGAGGTCAAGATATCCAACTATCAGCTCACCGACACCCAACAGGTCAACGCCGGCCTCTCGTTCGATCTGCTCCAGAAGGTGCTGCCGGGCTTGTCGGCGACTGGCTCGGCCGACTACAAAAAGGCGATGACCGTCGAAATCACGGTCGAAGACATGGTTGGTGAGGTCATCGACGATGCCGTCGCCGACATGATCGTCGAGCTGTTCGAAGTGAGCATCACGCCGAAGCCCGGCAGCAAGTATTTCCTCGTGCGTGAAGCAGTGAAAGCCGGTGCGGTCAGCTACAAGTTGAAACAGTCGGATCTGGCGAGGCTCGGTGGCAAGGCCGAGGTCGAGCAGTTGGCCAAAACGTCAGCGAACGTCACGGTTCGCGACAACGACGGCGTTCTGGAGCTCAAGCAGAAGTTCGGCCCCGACCGCATGTCGATCTGCATCAAGTCTGCGGAGGTTGCGATCAAACCAATGCGCAGCGGCGAGACGCTCACCAACGCCGCCCTTAAGAGCGCCGACGAAACAGCGCTGCCGAAGATCAAGCGCATCGGCGCGCCTTGAGCGCGGCAGCTGCAGTTGGCATTCGGCGCGATGCAGCGCGACGCAGCCCATTGCCTCTCGCAGCTGCCGGGGCTACCATTTGCACACCAACGACCCACCCACCGGCCATCGCACGATGCCCCCGCCAACCCGCACCATCGCCGGCATCGACATCGGCGGCACGTTTACCGATCTGGTGCTTTACACCGAGCGCCCGGACGGCGTCGGCGTGCGCATTGCCAAGGTTCCGACGGATACGGCCAAACGGGGTGACGCCGTTCTCGCAGCCATCCATGCGACGGAAACATCACCTGCCGCTATCGACCTCATCATCCACGGCACCACCGCCACCACCAACGCCGTCCTCGAACGCAAGATCGCCCGCGTCGGTCTGATCACCACCCGCGGCTTCCGCGACACCCTTGAGCTCGGCCGGCGCACGCGGCCCAAACCCTATGGCATGACGGGCGTGTTCGAGCCGCTGATCAGCCGCGAGCATCGCCTCGAAGTCTCCGAACGCATGAATGCTCAGGGCGAGGTGATCACACCGCTCAACGAGGCCGACGTCGCCGCCGCCGCACGCCGCCTGCTGGAACTCGGCTGCGAAAGCCTCGTCATCCATTTCCTGCACGCCTACGCCAACCCGGCTCATGAGCAGCGCGCGGCCGCCATCGTGCGCGGCATCTGGCCGAACAGCTACATCACCTGCGGCGCCGCCCTGCTGTCCGAGTATCGCGAGTACGAGCGCAGCACGACCGCCAGCGTCAACGCCGCCGTCCAACCCATCCTGGACCGCTACATCTCGCAGCTCAGCACCGAACTTCGCGCCGAGGGCTACACCCGCGAGCTGCTGATCATGAGCGGCAACGGCGGCACCGTCTCAGCCACCCACGTCATCGCTGAAGCTGCCAAAACGGTGATGTCTGGGCCTGCGTCGGGCGTTATGGCCGCTGCCGCCACACTCAACGCAACCGGCCTCACCAACGCCATCACCTACGACATGGGCGGCACCTCTACCGACGTCGCACTCATTCACGGCGGCGTGCCGGAAGTGTCCGCCGAACTGACGATCGACTATGGCCTGCCCATCCACGTGCCGATGGTCGATGTGCGCACGGTGGGCGCAGGCGGCGGCTCCATTGCGCGGCTGGATGCGGCGGGCATGCTGACCGTCGGCCCGGAGAGCGCCGGCGCCGATCCTGGCCCCATCTGCTTTGGCCGTGGCGGCACGCGGCCGACGGTCACCGACGCCAATCTTGTGCTTGGCCGCCTGCCGCCCGGAAAGCTCACCGCCGTGGCCCGTCACGTCTCCATCGGCGACGTGCGCTTAGCCATCGGCCGCGACATTGCCGGCCCCCTCGGCCTCAGCGTCGAAGCCGCTGCATCCGCCATCCTGACCCTCTCCAACACGCTCATGGCCGGCGCCATCCGCTCCGTCTCACTCAGCCGCGGACACGATCCCCGCCAGTTCGCGCTCTTTGCGTTTGGCGGCGCCGGGCCGCTGCATGCTGTCGCCTTGGCCGCAGAGCTCGGCGTCGCGGAAGTCATCGTGCCAGCGCGGCCAGGGCTCACCAATGCGCTCGGCTGCCTCGTCGCTGATCTCAGGCAGGACTATGTGCAGACCCTCAATAGGCCGCTGGCAGCCGTCCCCGAAAGCCGGATTACCGAAGTCCTGCGGCGCCACGCCGCCGAGGGCATCGCCACCAATGCCGGTCATGCCGAGACGGTCGGCACCACGGTGACACACGGCGCCGACATGCAGTTCCAGGGCCAGACGCATCTGATCCGCGTCGCGCTTCCTCATGCCGAGGTCACCCGCGACGAGATCCAATCGCTGTTCGAAGCTGCCTACTTTGCACGCTTTCAAGTGCACCTGCCGGAGATCCGGGCGCAGCTCGTCAACCTGACGACGTCGGTCATCGGCCGCCGGCCGCTGATTGATCTGTCGTGCCTGCTCGATCCGCAAGCGCGCGCGCCTAACCTGGCCGCTGCCGTCACGGGTACCCGCCCGCTCTTTGCCCACGGCGCCTGGCACGCGGCCACCATCTTTGCCCGCGACGCCCTGCCGCTTGGCGCAGCAATTGCTGGTCCAGCGGTCATCGAGCAGCTCGATGCCACCACCGTCGTCGAACCCGGCACCAGCGCCCGCGTCGATGCCCTTGGTAACCTGCGGATCACGCGTATTGCCTTCACCGCCCCAGTGGCCTAAGAGGCTGCGTCGCGAAGACGCCCCGGTTCACCACTGACCGGCAGCGATGCGGCAGGCACCTGGAGAGGTGGCAGAGTGGTTGAATGCACCGCACTCGAAATGCGGCATACCTGCAAGGGTATCGAGGGTTCGAATCCCTCCCTCTCCGCCAAGACTTTTGTGTTCGCCTTGTTGTTTTTGAAAAAGCGTTGGACTGCCGATCCGCGGGGATGCCATCTACCCCACCAGGGTGGACAAAATTCAATTATGGTCCTCCGCTATGGCCCGCCGATCTGCGGGGCCAGGGTGTCATCCACATTCGGCCCAAGGTCCGGCGTCGTGTCTTTCCAACGCACCGAGCCGATCGGGCGCTCCAGCATTCTGCGGATACGGACAGACTCTGGTCCCTTGTGAAAAACAATGGCGCGCGCATGCAGATCGCGCTCAACCGGCGTCGGCCGGTTTCGCTGACGCAAATAGTCATGCCATGTCGGGCAGTGATAGCGCTCCGTCCACAGTTCCGGATCGGCAATGTCGCGTGCAATCGACCAGCCATAAGCGCCGTTGCGCATGCGGCTCGAGCGCACCTGCTGCATCACCACGTAGAACGGGCGCGCCTTCTCCGGCTCAACGCGATATTCGATCTCGATGACAATCGGGCCGCTCCTGGCCGTCAATGCCAATCGCAGCTCAGGGTCAGCGAGCGTGTCGGCCGCGCCGCCGGCACTGGTGCCGATGGACGGAACCTTCAACCATCGGCCCAACACCGGCGCAACAGCCAGCATCGCAGCCGACAGCAGCAGCGCCTGCTGAACACCCTGTGCGCTTGCAAGCAGGCCCCAGCCCCAGCCGCCCAACGCAATTCCGGCAGCCACCGCCGCCTGAAAGCTCGCCAGTGTGCGCGCCGCGACCCAACGGGGCGCCGACAGTTGCACACTGACATTGAGCACCATCATGCACGACGTCCAGGCCGCGCCGAAGATCAATAGCGCGGCACCAGTGACGATCGGGATGCGGCTGAGCGCGACGGCCATGACGCCGATACCCATCACAAGTGACGAAAGCCGCATGCATTCTTCGCCGCTGAATGCCGCGCGCAGCCGCCCGATGTTAAGCGCGCCAACGATCGAACCAACGCCGAAGGCGCCGAGCAACACGCCAAATAGCTGCGCGCCGCCGCCCAACAGATCCCGTGCAATAAGGGGCAACAGCGCCGCAATCGATCCGCCGGCAAAGCCGGTCACCAAGGTGCGTGTCACCACGATCCGGATGGGCGGCGAATTCAGCACGTATCGGAAACCCGAGATCATGGCGCGACCCAGTGATTCAGGTGGCAGCCGCGACGGCTCGACGGCGCGCCGCCAGCCAAATAGCACCAGCAGCAAGGGCACATAGAACACCGCCGCTGTCGCAAACGCCGCGACGCCGCCGGCGGCCGCCACAATGACACCGCCGATCGCCGGCCCAAAACTGCGGGCGACATTGTAACTGATGCCATTGAGCGCCACTGCCGACGGCAGCACGTCACCCGGCACTTGCTCGTTGACCGACGCGCCCCAGGCCGGCCAGAGCAGCGCCGTACCGGTGCCCACAACGAAACACAATATGAGCAGCAGCACCGACGTGATCTGCCCAGCATACGCCGTCAATGTCAGCGCCACCGTGCCAGCGATCGACACAAACAACCCCGCGATGGCGACCTTCCGCCGGTCGAACATGTCCGCCAAGGCGCCGGATGCCACCGAGAACAGCGCGACGGGAAGCATCAGCGAAGTCTGCACCAACGCGACCATGGTCGCTGATGTGGTCAACTGCGTCATATCCCAGGCGGCCCCGACCCCCAAGATAAAGAGGCCAAGATTTGAAAACAGGCTGGCCACCCACATATCGCGGAAGACAGTGTGCTGTAGCGGCGCGAACGAACCCGGCTTTTTGGTCTGCAGGGGCGGCTCAACTTTCATCAGAGGGTCCGTCTGTGGATGCGTGCTCACTGCCAGCCGCTGTGCGCGTCATCGACCAGAGCACGAACGCACAACCCCTGTCGATGTTGCATCTTGGGCGAGACCCCAACAACCAAGCACACATTGCGGGTTACCTGCTGGCAATCCCGGCGCTCCTCGCAGCAGCGCCGGCACGCCTCGAAGCCAGCACCTCGGCCCGCATCCAGAATCTCGCATCCAGAATCTCTTTTGCCATCTCTCCCCCCGCGCGCTACGCTTTGCCGTCCAGTCCGCTCAGGAGCCCCCGATGCACAAGATTGTCGCCCTCTACAATCCGCCCAAAGACCCGGCTCATTTCCAGAAATACTACACCGAGACGCATCTGCCGCTCGCCGCCGGTCTTCCAGGTCTCAAGGCCAGCCGTCATTCGTTCTCCATCGAAGGTGCTGGCGCACCATCACCGTACTTCTGTATCTGGGAGGGCGACTTCGCCGATGCCGCGGCAGCAGGGGCAGCGATGACGTCTGAGATTGGCCAGAAGGTGGCTGCCGATACTGCCAACTACGCTTCGGGTGGCGTGACGATCATCCACTACAGCGTTGCCTAGTAAAGCGGCGTCGCAGGGGGCCAGCACCATATGCCATCACCGAAAAAACCGCCGCGCGACAAGCCCGCGCCAAAAGACACGTTCGAGACCGGGTTGGGCATCCGTCGCGACATGTTCGGCCCGGCCGGTGCCGAACAGCAGGTCGCGGCGGCAACTGCGTTTACAGCCCCGATGCAGGACCTCGTCACACGTTATTGCTTCGGCGAGATCTGGGACCGGCCGCATCTCGATCGCAAGACGCGCAGCTTGCTGACCATTGCTATTCTTGCGAGCCTTGGCAAAAGCCCGCAGCTCAAAACCCACGTGCGCGGTGCCGTCACCAACGGCGCCAGCATGCAGGAAATCCGCGAGGTGCTGCTGCACACCATGATTTATGCCGGCGTTCCAGCTGGCGTCGAAGGCTTCGTCAACGCCGCCGAAGTCTTGAAAGATCTCGGGCTCGACCAATAAGGACACGATCCATGCGTATCGGCTTCATCGGCATCGGCAACATGGGCGAGCCGATGGCCGGCCATATCGCCAAAGGCGGTCATGATCTCATCCTCCACGATCTTGATCCAGCGCGTGCGTCAGCCTTTGCCAGCGCGCACAATGCCAAAGCCGCCAAGAACCTCGCTGATCTCGCGGGTGCCGAGATCATCATCACCATGCTGCCAACCGGCAAGGATGTCCGGCAGGCGATCATGCAGGCGGAAGCCGGCGCGCTCGTCAAAGCGCTGCAGCCCGGCACCATCATCATCGACATGAGCTCGTCTGAGCCCATCGGCACGCGCGATCTCGGCGCTGAACTCGCCAGGAGAAAGGTCACGCTCCTCGATGCGCCGGTGTCCGGAGGTGTCGTGCGCGCCAAGAGTGGCACCCTCGCCATCATGATCGGCGGCGACGATGGTAAAGCGATTGAGCGCGCCACACCGGTCCTCAAGCTGATGGGTGACCGGCTGTTCGAAACCGGCGGCCTCGGCACTGGCCATGCCATGAAGGCGCTCAACAACTTCGTCGCAGCCAGTTCGTTTGCCGCCACCGCCGAAGCCATGATGATCGGCGCCCAGTTCGGCCTGGATCGCGGCAAAATGGTCGAGATCATGAATGTTTCGACCGGCCGCAACTTCCACACGGATGTTGTGATGAAAGAACACGTCGTCGGCGGAAAGTTCGCCACCGGTTTTGCTGTCGGCCTGCTTGCCAAAGACGTCGCCATCGCTGAGGCGCTCGGCCAGGCCATGAACATTGACGCGCCGCTGACACAACTCGTTAGCCGCCGCTGGGCCGCAGCCCGCGACACCGTCGGCGCCACCCGCGACAACACCGAAGCCTATCTCGCCTGGAGCAAGCCGAAGCAGGCGTGAGACGTGCTATTTGCGTAAGTTGGACCATCCACCCATGACCAAACCCCGCTCGCGCATTGCCATCGATGGCTTGGATCGCACGCCGCATCGCGCCTTCTTCCGCGCCACAGGCCTCGATGACGAAGACTTGCAAAAGCCCTTCGTCGGTATCGTTTCGACGCATGGCGAAAACACGCCCTGCTCCATGTCACTCGGCCCGCAGGCTGATGCCGCGCGCCTCGGCGTGGCCGCCGGTGGTGCCAATCCCGTGCCTTTCAGCACCATCTCGGTGTCTGATGGCGTGTCGATGAACCACAAGGGTATGCGTTTCAGTCTGATCTCGCGTGAGCTGATCGCCGATAGCATCGAAGCGGTGATGCGCGGCCACGCTTACGACGCGCTCGTCGGCTTCGCCGGCTGCGACAAAACCCTGCCCGGCGTCATGATGGCCATGGTGCGCCTCAACTGCCCCAGCGTGTTCGTCTACGGCGGTGCCATGCTGCCGGGGCGCTGGCGGGGCCGCGATGTCACCATCCTCGACAGCTACGAAGGCGTCGGCGCGCACTTGGCTGGCACCATGTCGGCGGCAGATCTTGCCGAACTCGAGCAGGCCTGCGCGCCAACCATCGGCTCCTGCCCCGGCCAGTTCACCGCCAACACTATGGCGATGGTCTCGGAAACCCTCGGCCTCGCGCTGCCCGGTTCTGCGATGATGCCGGCGGTCTATTCTGCGCGCCTTGCCCTCGCCCGCCGCGCCGGCAAGCGCGCCGCTGACATTCTCCGCGACGGCGGCCCGCTGCCGCGCGATCTCGTCACCCGCAAATCGCTCGAAAATGCTGCCGCCGTCGTCGCTGCTACCGGTGGCTCCACCAACGCCGGCCTGCACATTCCGGCAATCGCCCACGAAGCCGGCATCCGCTTTACCCTCGATGATGTGGCGACCGTCTTCCAACGCACTCCGCTCGTCGCTGACCTGCAGCCAGGCGGCAAATACCTCGCCGTCGATCTCTTCCGCGCCGGCGGCACCGACCTCGTGCTCAAAGCCTTGCTCGACGGCGGTCATCTGCACGGCGACGCGCTCGCTCTCTCGGGCGAAACGCTTGCCGCGCGGCTCGCATCCCACCCCGGCCCCGACGGCACCATCGTCAAATCCGCTAAGTCGCCATTGCAAGCCACCGGTGGCCTTGTCGTTCTCCGCGGCAGCCTCGCCCCAGATGGCGCACTCATCAAAGTCGCCGGCCTCAAGTCGCTGGTGTTCGAAGGCACCGCCCGCGTCTTCGATGGTGAGGAGGCCTGCATGGCCGCCGTCCGCACGCAGAGCTACAACGCCGGCGACGTCCTCATCATCCGCAACGAAGGCCCCAAGGGCGGCCCCGGCATGCGCGAGATGCTCGGCGTCACCGCCCTCGTCTACGGCCAGGGCATGGGCGAGAAAGTGGCTCTCATCACCGATGGCCGCTTCTCCGGCGCCACCCGCGGCATGATGATCGGCTATGTTGGCCCCGAGGCAGCCAGCGGTGGTCCCATCGCATTGGTTCGTGACGGTGATCGCATCCGCATCGACGCGAAGGCCGGCACGCTTGATCTGCTGGTCGATGCAACCGAACTTCAGAAGCGCCGTGCGTCGCACATCGCCCGCCCCGCAGAACGCCACGGCGGCGTTCTCGAAAAATACGCCCGCCTCGTTGGCCCTGCCCATGAGGGCGCAGTCACCCACGCCGGCAAAGTCGACTGGCCGCGGGACGGAGCTGCCCCCTCGCCTCCCCCGCCCGGGCTTGCTATACGCCCATCGACACTTCCGCTTGCTTCTGGGACCGCCATGCAGAAATTCACCAAGCTCACCGCCGTTGCCGCGCCCCTCGACATGATCAACGTCGACACCGACGCCATCATCCCCAAACAGTTCCTCAAAACCATCAAGCGCACCGGCCTCGGCAAGCACCTGTTCTCGGAACTGCGCTACGACGAGCAGGGCAACGAGAAGCCGGACTTCGTGCTCAACAAGCCGGCCTATCGCAAGGCGGAAATCCTCGTCGCCGGCGACAACTTCGGCTGCGGCTCGAGCCGTGAGCATGCGCCGTGGGCCTTGCTCGACTTCGGCATCCGCTGCGTCATCTCCACCGACTTCGCCGACATTTTCTACAACAACTGTTTCCAGAACGGCATTCTGCCCATCAAGGTCAGCCCGGAAGATCTCGAAAAGCTGATGGATGACGCCAACCGCGGCGCCAACGCCACGCTCTCGGTCGATCTCGAAGCCCAGGAAATCCGCGGCCCCGACGGCGGCGTCGTCAAGTTCGACATGGATGCTTACCGCAAGCATTGCCTCGTCAATGGCCTCGACAACATCGGCATCACGATGACCAAGGCCAAGTCCATCGACACCTACGAAGCCAAGGCCAAAACCGACCGGCCGTGGCTGTAGGCGGCCATTTCGTCGACCATTCGGCAGCAATCGAATGAAGACCGACCGCAGTCGACGCAGCACCGCGAAGAAGCCTCTTGACCCGGAGCGGACAGTCACCGAATGTTCTGACGGTGTCCGGTTTAGCTTCGATCGCGGCGCACTTTTGACGGTGCCGAGGCCGACACAGAAACTTCGCGTGCTCACCTACCGATACCAACGATGACCATTCCGTCCAAAGATCATTCGTTGAACCTGACATGAGCGCGCCGGGTCCGGTCGACGCGCAAGTCGAACACGTCCGGTCGACCGTAGTGACCGGCAGGGTCCAACAAAGATCGTTCCTGACGGACCTTTTGGATGTTGATATCCACGTAGATGATGCGCTCTTCGAGGCCGAGAGGCCCGGCGAGAACGGTACCATCAGGCCCGACGATCAATGAGCCACCGTTCAAACTAGCAAAGCCGGCCTCCAAATTCTCATCGCGCAGTGGAAATGACATGGGAATGTCGGAGGGTCGCAGTATCGTACCGACGGAGAGGACATACACTCGTCCCTCCATCGCAATGAAGCGCGATATGTCGACGCGTGAATTGCGACCGCCCGGCCAGCAGGCGACGTGCAACTCTTCGCCCTGAGCATATAGCGCGTGACGCACGAGCGGCTGCCAGTTCTCCCAACAGTTGAGACCGCCTACATGGAAATCCTGAAACTGATGGACTTTCAGACCATGTCCATCGCCTTCGGCCCAGATCATCCGTTCGAAATACGTTGGCTTGAGCTTGCGATGAATGCTCACGATGCCCTTGCTGGGATCGATCGCAACAAAAGAGCAGTAGACCGAACCGCCTGAAGGCGCGCGCTCGACGATACCAAGATAGACAAAAACGCCGAGCTTGGCCGCAGTAGCTGCGATGGCTTTAAGTTCTGGTCCATCCGCAACGACGGCACCATCGACATAAGCGCCATACGCTTCGCTCATCTGGGCGTTGGATTTGGAGGAGACCAGTGGCCGAAGCCACATGGGATAGCCTGGAAGGAAGGTTTCTCCGAACGCACAGAGTTGCGCACCGCCCGAAGCCGCTTCGTGCAACAGTCGAATGACCTTCTCTGTCGTCGCCGCCTTGTCGAGGAACACGGGCGCGGCTTGGATCGCGGCGATCTTCATGCGCTTGTTTCCCAACCTTGAGAGAAAGACTTCGAAGAACTACATTTCTCTATGTTACATAAGCTGATGGTCTGCTGTCTGGTCAATACCGACAGCGCTTCAACGTCGGAGCCGGCATCTACGATGCACCCTATTGGCCCGGACCGCCATTATTCCCGTCGGCCCGGAATTTCCGCAGCACTCCTGTACAGCAGACGCGGCCCAATGACCGACTGTGGCACCGGAGACCTCGGCACATCGGCACCTCCCGTCGCACGCGCCTCTACCGCAGGTTCTTCCCGCTCGCCGTCGCCGCGATGAGCCCCATGCCAACGGCCAGCAGCACCGTTGCGAAGCCATACAGCAGCGGCCAGTTGATCGCGAAATTGTGCACGTACCGCTCGACGCCCTCGCGCTCTAGCGTCAACCGCACGTCGTATTGGCTCAACAGCTTCTCGTTGCGGAACAAATAAACCCGGGTCTCGAACGGCCCGACGGTCACATTGGCCGGCAGCGCAATGTTGGCCCGGAACAGGCTGCGCCCGATAAACGACACGCCGAAGTCGTTCTTCACGTAGAGACCCTGCTTGTTCTTGAGGCGCACCATGGCAGTGCGAAACTCTCCCGCATCCGCCGCCGGCAGCCGCGAACTCGACCCCTGCGCTTCTGTGCCGCCAACGGGCGTCATGCGCACATGATCGAAGCCGATCTCGTAGCCGATCATCGTCGCCTCCGAGGCGATCTCGTCCAGCGGCCGCGTCGACCAGATGGCGTAGTAGCTCGGCACCCCATCGAAGCTGGCGTTCCGCGTGTTCATCCAGATGCCGCCTAGCTGCGACTTCTTGCGCACCGCAATCCGGTTTGGCGTGCCTTCGATCACCACGACGATGTCATAGAGAACCGCTTCCGCACCCGGTTGACGGCTGTTGTCGACCGCACCGAACACCACGATCTCGGTCCCGGTGAAGCTGGACGTTACCGCCACATTGCGGGTGGACACATCGGCCTGCACGGTTTCCGGCGGCAGGTCTGGAGCGCGCACCTCGTCGCCTTTGGCTGGTGCTTGCGCGGCCGGCGGCACTGGCACCTGGCGCCCGCGGCGCGGTTCGGTGATCACTGGCGGCGGCGGCGTGCGCTTCTTGGCGGCCGGTGCTGGTGGCTGCGGCGCCGGTTGCGCTGGCGTCGTCTGCGCGGCCGCCGGTATCTGGCCGGACCCTGGCACCAAACCCGCAACAACGGCGGCGATCACCGCACTGATGAGCACCCTCGCCGGTCGCATCTCAGCTCACCACCGTTTCGATGGAAAACAGATCATCTGGCTTATTGACGAGATCCCACCCGATCCGGGCACACACGCCCAGGACCATCAGCGCCAGCAGCAAACGCAGCTGCTCACCACGCAACCGCCCGCCCGCCTGCGCACCGAACTCGGCACCGATCACCCCGCCCAGCATCAGCAGCGCCGCCAGCACCACATCGACCGACTGGTTGCTAGCCGCATTCAGCACCGTCGTCGTCGCCGTCACGAAAATGATCTGGAACTGCGAGGTGCCAACCACGACATTCGTTGGCACATGCAACAGATAGATCATCGCCGGCACGATCAGAAATCCACCGCCGACGCCCATGATGGCAGCCAGCAGGCCGACAAACGCGCCGAGCATAAACGGCGGCACAGCGCTGATAAACAGCTTCGAACGATGGAAGCGCATCTTGAACGGCAGGCCATGGCTCCAGTTGTGCTGGCCTGACCGGCGCAACGACGCTGATCCACCGGCCTTGGTCCGGCGTAAGGTGCGCACACTCTCAACCAGCATCAACGTGCCGACAACGCCAAGCAGCGTCACAAAGGTCAGCGACACAAAGACTTCGAATTGCCCCCAGCGTCTGAGCAGCGACACCAGATGCACGCCGACAATGGCGCCCAGCACACCGCCCGATAGCAGCACGCCACCAAGCTTCAGGTCCACATTGCCGCGCCGCCATTGCGCCAGAGCACCAGCCACCGACGAGGCCACCACCTGGGCCGGCGCCGTGCCAACCGCCACAGCGGGCGGAATACCTGAAAAGATCAACAGCGGCGTCAACAGAAAACCACCGCCGATCCCGAATAGGCCCGAGAGGAACCCCACCGACGCGCCCATGCCCAGCATCAGCAGCACGCTGACCGACATTTCGGCAATCGGCAGGTAAAGAGTCATGCGCGGCGCCCAATCATGGTGTCCCTGTCACGATGCCCTCTGCTGACACAGAGTGACCGCGCAACGGCAACAGCTCGCGCCATGCCGCAGATCTGACCCGCTGGCATAGCGACGTGTCACGACCAGGGGGCGGACCATCGACCCGGGCCAAAGCGCCCGGCGCACGCGCGAACGCGCACAGTGTATCGGACACCAGTACGGCGCCGAAAACAAGCAACAATCCAGGAAGCGGCCGGCAACGCACAGACCAGTGCGGCCTTACGGCGTCACTGCACCGCGATCACAGCCGGCCTGGCCATGCTCAGCGAACCGGTGCCGGCGCCTTGATGACCCGCGGCACGATCGCCGGCGCCGCTTGCTGCATTTGCGCGGCGCCTGCATTCGGCGGCTCCGGCGGCGACACGGGC
The DNA here is from genome assembly GCA_963847145.1 of uncultured Alphaproteobacteria bacterium. Lineage (GTDB taxonomy): Bacteria > Pseudomonadota > Alphaproteobacteria > Rhizobiales > Hyphomicrobiaceae > JABFRJ01. The sequence continues at coordinate 147,314 of CAWJYN010000003.1, read as the reverse complement.
TGCGGCAGCGCAGCTGGTTCATATTGCCCCTGCTGCTGCAGACGCCACTGGTCGCCAGCCACCCGCGCGTCGTTGACCTTGACGTCGCTCGGCCGTGTCCGCCACGCGCGGATCTGCTCGTCGGCCGACTTCAGCGTCTCGGCATCGAGTGCCGCCAGCAGCAGATCGCGGCGGCGTGCGGCTTCGGCGTCGCCGCTGCGGGCAGCGAGCGAGAACCAGACGTAGGCAGCCCGGCTGTCCTTGGCGATGCCCAGTCCGCTTTCGTTGAGAACGCCGAGATTGAACTGGCTATCGGCAAGTCCGCGGTCGGCGGCGTCTTTGAACCACTTCGCGGCGGTCGCGTAGTCAGGCGCGGTTTGGCCGTTACCGGCACTCAGCACCGCCATGTTGTGCATCGCTTTGATGTTGCCCTGATCGGCGGCGCGCTTGTACCAGACGCGGGCGCGGTTGGCGTCCACCGGCGTGCCGAGGCCGCGCTCATAAAGCGTGCCGAGCCGGTATTGCGCGACCGCGAAGCCTTTGTTCGCCGAACGCTGATACCAGGTCATCGCCAGCTTGAAGTCCTGCTTGATGCCGCGGCCTTCAGCCAAGCGTGTCGCCACTTCGAAAGCGGCCGACGGATCGCCCTTGGCTGCTGCCATGCGCAGCGACAGCGGACCCACCATCGCCGGCGGCATTTCCGCTGTTTCGCTGACGTTGTCGGTCACCGCCGTCTCGATCGGTGCCTGCGGGGTGCCCGGCTGTGCGCCCGTTGACGCCAGCTGTGGCTTCACGGCTGGGTTAGAGCCCGTCACGATCGCCGCGGCAGCAGGCGCTGCTGCCCCCGCGGTCATGGCTGGTGCCGGTTGCGTTGCGCCGAAGCGGCCGCTGAAATCACTAGCCGGCCGCGCCTGGCCACCCAAGCGCTCCGACTGGGCGGCCACGTTGGCTTGCCGTTGCGGTGCGTAGCCTTCAGGCGCCCGCGCCACCATCGCCGACGTATCCAGCGACATGCCGGGCATGGCCTTGAGATTGCCGACCGTCCGCGGTGCGGCGGCCGGGTTGCGCAAGAGTTCAGCGGCCGCCGGCAGTGCGTCGCCGATCGGACTATCGTTCTCAATGCGGCTCACGTCGTCGTTGACGGTCTCCGGGATTGTCGAAGGCTTGCGCGGCTTCATCGCATCTTCGATGCTCTCGGTCGCCGGGCGCTGGGCCGCGGGAACTTGCGAACGCTGCTCTCTGTCTGGCGGCAGGCGGAGCACGGGGCCGTCCGCAGGCGCACCAGCAGGCCGCGGCACCGCACGCGTCGGCTCACCGATCATGCCCGGTGGCATTCCGGCGGGCGCGCCTTGACCTTGCGCCGCAGCGGGCTTGACCGCTGGTGCCATGGCCGCTGGCTTCGGCAGCAGGCTCGGCGGCGCGCTTGCAGGCACGATTGCGCCGTAGCGGTCCGCCAGCATCAGGCTCGCCACATAGGCGACGCCGACCAGCCCGAGCGCCATCGCTGCGATGACCATGCCGCGCTTGCCGGCGCTGCTGTTGGCCGGCGCTGCTGCGCGCGGCTTGCGTGCCGCTTTGGCCACTGGTTCGGCTGTCACATCGGCAACGGCAGCGGCGGCTTCTGGCGCCGGCGTCACCGGTATGCGGCGTGTCTTGAGCTTGAGGTCTTTGATGCTGATTTCCGGCTGCGCGGCGGTGGTGGCAGCGGCAGTGTCGCCAGCAACCGGCGCTGCGGCCTCCGTCGTCGCTGCATCCACATCAACAGCCGTGGCTTCAACCCTGCGGGCTTCGCGGCGGCGTGGTGGCGGCGCTGCCTGCGGTTCCAGCGCAACGGGCGCCGGCACAGCGACGGTAGCCGCAGCCATGGCCGCAGCAACAACCGGCGCCCCAGCTGCGGCCGGCCCTTTCGTGGCCTCGATGGAATCAACCCTGTCGATCAACCGGATCAGCGCTTCCTGCACCGTTTCCAGCATGCCGGTCGTGTATTGATCACCCCGGCGGCGCTCGGCCGCAAAGTCATTCAGCAAGCCATGCACTGCATCAATCCGCGACTGCGTCTCGGCACGCGCCGCACCCGCCGCCGGATCAACGGCGGCGTGGGCCACCGGCGCCGGCATCCGCGAGAGCGCCCGTTCGACCGCCATCTCGGCAAGCTTGGAAAAGTCGTCCACCGATGGCCCGCCATGCGAAGGCGCCAACGCGCCACCCGTCGGCTCGGCGTCCATCGAGGCGTGCGCAAACGCCTGCAAATCGCTCAGATGATGCTCGATTGCGTCCAGGCGGCTCAGCTGCTGATGCGTCGTTTCGATGTGCCCGGCCAGATCCTTGATCTGCGCTTCCAGGCCAAGCAGCACCTCGGGCAGCAGATCCGGTTCCGCCGACCCACGCATCGCCTCAAGATCCGACTTGGTGGCCAGCCCGCCAAGCGCCGTGCCGAAGCGCGTTTCCAGCTGATCGACGCGGTCCATCAGCGTCGACAGCGCAGCGCCGGGTCGCGCAGCCTCGATCGACTTGGCGACATGGTCGGTCAACCCGCTCAGCCGCGCGTCCAGCCATACCCGATCATCGCCCAGGCCAGCGCCGACAATGTGCGGCGCCGGCGGCACCGCGGCCGCTTGTGCCTGCACGTGTGCAAAAATGGCCGCATCCGGCAGATGCTGCGTGTGATGCTGCCCAAAGCCGGCCTCACCACGCTCATAGAGTCGCGCCAGCAGCTCAGCCTGCTCATCATCCCACGGATCGCGGCCCCCGGCCGGCTCGATCGACACCGGCGCCACCGGCTGGTGCGGTTTGGTATTGAAAACGAAATGCGTTGCTTCGCTCTTTGGCGCCGCAAACACGAAACCATCGGCGCCGCGGCGCCGTTCCGGGCCAGCCTCCGCCATCCGGTCGGCCAGCTGCGCCATACCGTGTTCGATGCGCGCAAACGTCGTCGTCAGCTCCGCCGGCACCGTCGCGCGCGCCCGGCTGGCGTCACCGCTCATGCGCTCCAGCTTCACCTGCATATCGCGCAGCGCGTCCGCATGCCGGCTTTCCACCTCCGCCAGCCGCGACTGCATCTCAGCCGACATCTGATCAAAGATCGAGCCGCTCTCCGCTGACGGCATGGCACCACGCGCCGTGGCGCCAGCTCCCATTGTCCCCGGGTGATGCCCAAACGCCCGCTCATAGTCGCGCGCAAAGTCCTGCGGCCACGCAGCTGGATTAGACGGGCGGACATCCCTGTGCATTGCCATGATCGGTCTCGAAGCCTCGGCCAAGCCAAATAATCGGGTCGGAAGGGACGACGGGCCGGAACAAGAGGCGCAGGCTTCCCGTCATCGGAACGGAGAAGGGCGCAACGAGCCGCGTCGTTGGAATTTCGGGTCTGCGGGCTCCGACGCGGCACGATTTCGAAGCACTGGTGGCGAAGGTGTCAGCCGCCAGTAAAGGAATGGTTAAGTTGCAACAGCGCTGAAAAGCCGAGCAAAATCAGGGGTCAATTCCGCCACAGCGGCAATCTCCGCGGCACCTCGCAGCCGATCCGCCGCCGCTGCCATATTGCAGATCAATTCGTGCGGCACACCAAACGCAACCGGCCGCTCGCCAATCCATCGGCCCAATCACCTTGCGAGGCCCCATGCGTTCCCTGCTGCCCACCCGCGCCCGCCGCCTGCTGGCTGTCTCCGGTCTGGCGTTCGTGACCGTCTCTGGCACCGCCACCCTGCTCGCCGCGCAGTCGTCGCTGCCAGCCGGCTCGCCGGGCCGCTTCACCATGCACCCCGCTGACGGCGGCGTGCTCCGCCTCGATACCCAAACCGGCGTCATCTCCATGTGCCGCCAGTCGGCCGGCAGCTGGGCCTGTTCGATGATGCCCGACGACCGCGCCGCCGTCACCGACGAGATCGAACGCCTCAAGGGCGAGAACGGCGAACTGCGCGGCGCCATCAAGCGCCTCGAAGAAATGGCCGGCGTGCCGAACGCGCCCGCTGACAGCACCACCAGACCGCAAGCCGGCATCCAACTGCCCACCGAAGAAGAACTCGACAAGGCCCTGAGCTATGTCCAGCGCATGCTCAAGAAGTTCAAAGACAAGATCAAGGAACTCGAAGGCCCCGACGGCAAGAAGGGCACGCAGCTGTAAGAGGCGGGTGCGTGAGCGCTCACCGCCGCCCGCTTTCGGTCGCCCATCTGCCGGGATTGGCATCCGATGCAGCGTGGCTGTTGGGGTGGCTTGACCCTGAGCTGCCATAGCGCGACACACTTTTATCCCCTCTCCCCATGCGCCTTCACGCATGGGGAGAGGGCCCGGCGCGTAGGCGCCAAACCAATGAAGGTGAGGGGCAGCAACGAGTCTGACCTTCGTGAGGCTGACCATCGTTGCGTGTGACGCAATTGGATCATTAGCTCGCCGCCAGAAGCGCTGCTCGCCACACCTTCCCGAGTATCGCTTTTGAGCCATCTCTGAAATCTTCGCCACCTGCATCTGCTCTCATGTTGTCATCCTCGGGCTTGTCCCGAGGACCCATCGTGCAACACGCGGCGGCGCATGAGAACAGCGTGATGTGGCGCTTTCGCGCGCCTTTCAACCGACGACACATGCTGAGAAATGGGTCCTCGGGACAAGCCCGAGGATGACAAATAGAGGGTGTGCCGAATATCTCCTCCTGGCCCACACCGCCATCGTACCCCGTCGTATCAGCGCGGGCGGTGCTGAGGCACCAGCAGACGCCGTCGACTAGTGACAGTCACACGCGCAATAAACCTTAACAACACCAAGAGGTTGCATTTCCGCATAGGTCTGTCATCGTACGCCCATCCCAACTAGCTGGGGCGGATCATGACCGTCTAAATCTGGGTTGGGCGTGTTGCGACGGCCGATTATAGCGCGGTGTTTTGACGGCGCCGTGTGACGGTTGGGTTGGACTGGGAGGCCATACGACTGGCTGCCTGCAAGTGGCATAAATGCCCCTCCAATACCAAGCCCCTGATCGCAGCAAGAGGCGCGGCGGCGCTGCATGACGGAGACGGGTTCGTGAAGAGCCTGCCCCCGTCCACCCCGCCCATCGTGCAAGCGGTGGGCTTCCCGGCGGCAACGCCGCGTCTCTTCCCCGGCAGTTGCGGGGATGTTCAACAAGCCAAGGGGCCCCGCCCCGGTGGTTGCGGAGCTGTTTCATGAGCCGGCTGCACAGTGTCTCAAGCGACGGCGGTCTCAGGTTCGCGGTCATCAGCGACATCCACGGCAATTACCCCGCACTCAAGGCCGTGATGGACGACATCCGGCTCCAAGGCATCGGCCTTGTCGTCAACCTCGGCGACAGTTTGAGCGGACCGCTGGAACCGGCCAAGACCGCCGACTATCTCATGCGCGCGCGACTTTTGACGGTGCGCGGCAATCATGACCGCGCGCTGCTCGAGCAATCCCGCGCCGAGATGCTGCCCGATGATGCGTTCGCGGCCGATCAATTGACGGCCCGGCATCGCGCATGGCTGGCTACTCTCCCGGTCACCGAACAGCTTTGGGGCCGTATTTTCATCTGCCACGCTACACCCGATGACGACACCGCACTGTGGCTCGATACGCCAGGGCCGGATGGGCGGTTACAGCCCGCGGATCGGGACCACATCGAGCGTTTGGCGGCGCGCGTGCCGCACCGCTTGATTTTGACGGGACACAGCCACGTGGCGCGGGTCGTCGACTTGGGCGACGGACGGCAGATCGTCAATCCCGGCAGCGTAGGATGCCCCGGCTACGGCGGCACGGATGCGCGCGCGGCCTTGTTGCCGCTCGGACATGTGCGCGCCAGCTACGCCATCATCGAAGAAGATGCGGTGGAGTGGGACGTGACGTTCCGCACGGTGCACTATGACACCGCGACCCAAGCCAACAAAGCCCGCCTCAACCGGCGTCCTGATTGGGCGCTTGCGTTGGGTCAGTGCGACCCCCCGCCTCACTGGCGTGAGGCACGCGGCCGGCGGGCGCACCCAAACCACCGCGCAGATCCCGGCCTCACCCCTTCGCCTTGAACCGTGCAATCGCCTCCACAATCATCCGCCGCGCTTCATCCGCATCGCCCCAATGCTTGATCTTGACCCACTTGCCCGGCTCCAGGTCTTTATAATGCTCAAAAAAGTGCTGGATCTGCTGGATAGTGATCTCCGGCAGGTCGGTGGTTGTCCGCACCTTGTCGTAGCGCTTGGTGATTTTGCTGGCCGGTACCGCGATGATCTTCTCGTCGCCACCCGCGTCGTCCTCCATCACCAGCACACCCACCGGCCGGCAATTGATCACCGCCCCCGGCACGATCGCCCGCGTATTACACACCAGCACGTCGATCGGATCGCCATCCGCCGACAGCGTATGCGGAACAAAGCCATAGTTGCCCGGATAGCGCATCGGCGTATAGAGGAACCGGTCGACGAACAGCGTGCCAGAGGCCTTGTCCATCTCGTACTTGATGGGCTCGCCGCCAACCGGCACTTCGATCACTACGTTGATGTCGTCGGGCGGGTTCTTCCCCGTCGGAATAGCTTCGAGACGCATGGGCAGGCTCCAATGACACAGCACACCGTCGTTGCATGGCCGGACGGCATCGCTTGGCGATCAGCAAGCTTACGGCGTAAGACATGGCGCCCCCTCTTGGCCAGCGTTTTTTGGTCAAACATTTTCCATCGCCACCAGCGCGGATTTGTGTCGCGCCTCGCAGGTGGCTGGCTCGTGTTACTCGCAGCGACCGCCCTGCTGACCGCGCCCGCCCACGCCCAAGACGCCACCCGCAGCGTTTACACCACCATCGACTTGAAAACCTGCAAAGTGCTGCGCAAATCTGGCCCCGAAGGCGCCTCCTGGCGCTGCCCTGGCTTGCCCGGCTACCCCCTCTATGTCGCAGAAGGTGACGACCACTATTTCGTCAGCGCCGGTCTCGACCCCGAGAAACGCCGCGCCGCCAAGCAGACGCTGAAACCCTTCAACACCATTTTCCCCGCCGGCACCGTCCGCGCCACGGTTGAGTGGCGCATTCCGCGCACGAGCCGCAAAGCGCCGCCCTATGCGACGATTGTCCGCTACTACACCTCCAGCGAAACCGCCAAAGGTCAGGTGCTCGTCGTCTCCAAACTCACACCAACCGAAGCCTGCCAAGCAGCCTTGATCGATGCCGACGCCAACGCCGATGCCATTGAACGCGCACGCCTGGCCGCCGACACGACAGTCCGCACCTTCAATTGCAACGCCGCACCCGCCATCGAGGGCGCTGCGGGCAAAGCCCCACTTTGAAACACGCTCTGAGCCATCAGGACCCCCACCATGCTCGCTTACTTCTTACTCGGCCGCGACCGTCTCCGATCCTATTCGGTGCACGAGCCTGCCAACCCGGCGGCCGATCGCGTCACCCGTGCCGAGGCGCTCGAGTTCATCAAGGAGGGGTTTGTCTTCCCAGCCTTCGTCCTGCCGCCAGTGTGGCTGGCCGCCCGTGGCATCTGGCTCGGCACGCTGACCTATTTTGCCGCCGCAATCGTGATCGCCACCATCGCACACTCATTTGCTCTGTCGCCGTTGTGGCCGGCGCTGGCGCTGCTGGCGGTCCATCTCATCTTCGGGGCTGAAGCCGACGAGCTGCAGCGCAGCCATCTGGCTGCACGCGGCTGGAGCACCGTCGGCCACGTCACCGGCACCGGCGCGCTCGATTGCGAGCGGCGCTTCTTTGACACCTGGTTGCCGTCAGCACCCATGACGGTGCTGCCGCCAAAACCAGCAGCGCTACCAGCACAAAGCACCGTGGCGCGCACGACACCCGCCGGCGTGCTTGGCAATGTCTTCGCGCCGCTCAAACGGCAAAAGTGAGGACGCGTCTATATCCGCGCCGTGCAGAAACCACTTAGCAAATCGACAACCGCAGCGGGCCGCTCCTGCATCACCCAATGCCCCGCGCCATCGATCAGATGCACGCCGGTCATCTGCGTGCACACCGCGCTCTGCATCGTCTCGATCGCGCCCGGTGCTTGATAAATGCCCCAGTCCTGTGCGCCAGCAATAAACATCGATGGCACATCGATGGTGCGGCCTGCGAACAGCGACAGCTCCGCCGTCAGCTGGGCATCAAAGCGCGTGCGATACCAGTTGAGCCCACCCTGAAATCCCGTCCGCGCGTACTCCCCGCTGTAGACGGCCATGTCGGCCTCCGTCATCCAGTCACACGCGGCGATTGCCGCACGCGCCGGCAAATGCGGCGCCACCGTCGCAGCCATCGTCGCAGCAGCATCCATGACGTAGTACGTCGGCAACTTGGCAAGTTCACCCGCCGTCCAGCCGCTCAACTTGAAAGGCGTGTTGTCCGCCCAGTCCGCGCTCTTCATGTGAAAATACGCGCGCAGAAAATCGCGCACGCCACCGGCTGCAAACTGCATGTCCGCGTTGGCTTCCCGCGTCGCATAGTACCAGTGATAATGCTTGCGTGGGTTCGGCAGCCGCGCGAACTCGTCCGCGAGCTTTGCATGGGCTGCAACAAATGCCGCTTCTGCATCTGCGCCGCCAAGCAACGCTGGCGCGCCTGCAAACGGCGCACTCATCAGCACTACCGATCGGAAAATATCCGGCCGCGCCAAAACACACCACGCCGCCAGTGGCGAACCAAAGTCATGCCCCACCAACGTCGAAACATGCGCCGCGCCCAATGCATGGACCAGCGCCACCACATCCCGCGCCAACGCCAGCATCGAGAACGGCCGCAGATCCTGATCGTAAGCATCGCTCCACCCAGTCGTGCGTCCATAGCCGCGCAGGTCCGGCGCCACCACATGAAAGCCCGCCTCCGCCAGCGGCATCATCACCTTGCGCCACGAATACGCCAGCTCCGGAAAGCCATGCAGCAGCAGCACCAGCGTCCGGCCCGGATTTTCGAAGCCGGCCTCCAACAGATGCATCCGCAGACCATTGACGCCATCGATAAACCGCGCGCGCACGCCCGCCGGAAGAACACTCGGGTCAAGCCGCGTCATCGCCTCTTTCATGGTCAAACCGCCCACGTCCGCAGCTTCAAGCTGGCCTGCAATTCAGCAATCCGCGCATCAAGCACCGGCCGCCGCAGCAATCCCGTCTGCGTATCGAGATGCGAAATCACTGACGCCGCATTGGCCGATGCCGCAATCCCAGCCAGTACTGCGTCCCGCGTCTCCGCCACAAACGCCGCAAACGTCGACGCAAACGCATCGCCCGCGCCTGCTGTGCCAGCCACCGAAACCGGCAGCGGCGGAATGTACGTGATCCCTTCGGGCGCGCCCACATACGCGCCGTCTTTGCCGTCCGTCACCACAACCCACGTCGGCCCCATCCGCCGCAGCGCTTGCATAAAGGCCGCCAGTGACATCTCAAACCCACCGGCTGCAAAGCCACGCCGCGCCAGATCAGGCAGCTTTTCTCCCGGCCGTTGATCGAGCGCTGGCCCTCCCTCGCCCGCTTGCGCCACCAGCCACGGCACCAGCGCGCCAGCCTCATGCCGGTTCAGCGCCAGGATATCGATCTGCGCCAGCACATCCCGAAATGCCCGTTGCCGCGCCGACAGCTGGCGAATGCCCGGATTGGTTGCCACCAGCGCACCACCGGCTTTAGCCTTCTCAACGATCAGCGGAAAGCAATCTGCCGACGCATTCGAAAGGCCGGTCACATACACAAGATCGGTCACGAACGCGTCCGCCTTCAAGTCCTTCGGCTCCAGCAGCGCGTTGGCACCCCGAAACGTAAAGATGGCGGCGTTCCGGTCATGCGCCGAGACGAGCACCGACGCCCCCGTCGGCGCACGGCCATCTTGGCAGACAAAGCCCGTGGCGACACCTTCGTCCGCCAGCCGCTGCAAAATCGTCTCGGCGCGTGCGTCCTGCCCCAGCACAACAAGCGCCGACACCGCATGCCCCAGCCGCACCAGCGCCACCGCTGCATTCACGGCCCCACCCCCACAATGGGTCGACACATCTTCCGCCTCGATCTTGCGGCCCTCCTCCAGCAGCAGATATGACGTCTCCGCGTTGCGCATCGCCATCCGCTCGATGCGCTCGCTGGCGATCACCGCAATCGTGTCGATCATCGCGCCGCCGATGGTCAGAACTTTCATGCCGGCAGCACTCCTACCTGTCCCAACCACCGCAGCGATCCTACACCACCACCAGATCCAACGGCGCCTTCGACAGCACCTCCGCACCGTTGGCAGTTACCAACGACGTCCGCCCCAACGTCATCGCGAGCCCGCTCTCATCATCAAAAATGATCATGTGCAGAAAGAACACCATGCCTGGCGCCAGCACCACCGGGTTCGCTTTGTAGATCATCGGCCAGTCCATCCAGTTGGGCGCAAACGTGGTACCGAGCGAGTAGCCGCAGGCATTCAGCCGGAAACGCGACAACCCGGCCTTATCCAACGTCGCCGCATGCGCTTCGAACACGTCGCCAACAGTCCGCCCAGGCTTTAACGCCGCCTCACACCCAAGCAGTGCATCCCGTGCCGCTGCGTGCAAGTCCCGCTGCCGTGCCGGCGCCGAACCCACTGCAATCGTCCGCATCAAGCACGCATGATAGTGCCGGTACGTCCCCGCAAACTCCAAGGTCAGTTGATCCTGCGCGTCCAGCGTCCGCCGCCCCGTGAAATATCGGCACATCATCGCACCTGGACCCGAACCGATGATGAACTCATTGCCCGGATCATCACCGCCGCCAGCAAAAATGGCGCCATGCATCCGCGCCAAAATCTCGCCCTCGAACACTCCGGCCTTGGTAGTCTGGCAGGCCGCGTCCCATGCCGCATCGCCCAACGCCGCAGCCCGCCGCACATAGGCGATCTCGGCCGCGCTCTTCACCAGTCGCAACCGCGTCACAAGATCCGATGCGTCCTCAAGTGCCGCGAACTCGGCCAGCCCCGCGTCCAACTTTTTCCCGTTCGCCGCCGTTAACCCATAGGCATCGTATTCGACACCGAGCCTGCCACCCTTCAATCCCAGCTCGCCGAGCAGCACCTTGAGATCATCAACCGGCGTCGCCCCATCGCGATCAACCCACACGCGCACATCCGCCACATCGGAGGTGAACCGCGCTTGGCGCAAATCCGGCGCGCGCGTCACCAGCGCCGTCCGTCCATCAGCTGTCAGCACCAGACACTGAAAAAAGACATACCCGAATGTGTCATAGCCGGTCAGATAGTACATGCTCTCTTGGCGGAACATCAGCAGCGCATCCAGCCCACGCGCCGTCAGCGCCGCGCCCGCAGCCGCGCGCCGCCCCGACATTTCCGTTTGTGAGAAATGCAACGGCATGGCCGCTTCCCTTTGCTGGTCCGCGCTTTAGGCTTTATCGCTTTTTGCCGGCGCATGCCGTCCGAAGTCCGGTGCCGCCGTGTCTTGTCCGGCTTGGATCACACCGCGGCGGATCTCGCGCGCGTCGGTGATCATCTTGAAGATGGCATCGCCATCGTCGAACCGGATCGCCCGCTGCATCAGCGCCAAGTTCTCACTGAACCGGCTCAGCATCTCGAGCACGGCGCCCTTGTTGTTCAAGAACACATCGCGCCACATCGTCGGATCGGAAGCCGCAAGACGCGTCGAAATCTCTGAACCCACCAGCCGAGTACTTGATCACTTCACTATTCGTCACCGCTGCCAGATGCGCCGCCGTGTTGACGATGTTGAACGCGATCACGTGTGGCACATGGCTGGTAATCGCCAGCACCATGTCATGATGCTCGGCGTCCATGATCTCCACGTTGGAGCCGCATGCGCGCCAGAACGCCTCCAGCATCGCAACTGCCGCAACGTCGCTGCCAGCAACCGGTGTCAGCACACACCAACGCCCGTCGAACAACGTCGCAAAGCCCGCTGCTGGTCCCGATTGCTCGGTGCCGGCAATCGGATGCCCTGGAATGAAATGCACACCGGCTGGCACAAACGGCGCACAATCCCGTACGATCGCCGCCTTGACCGAGCCGACGTCGGTCAGGATCGCGCCCGGCGCAAGCCGCGGTCCGATCTCCCGCACCAGCGCCCCACACGCACCGACCGGCGCACACAAGATCACCAAGTCTGCGTCGCGCACCGCCTCGGCAGCCGTCTCATAGACTGCAGATACGAGACCCAGCTCCAGCGCCTTCGCGCGCGTGTCCGCGGTCCGCGCGTGGCCGACGATTGCACCCGCCAACCTACCGCGGCGCATCGCATGGCTTAGCGATGACCCAATCAGTCCGATGCCGATCAGCGCCACGCGCTTGAACATCGGTGTTCCCTTTGCCGCGGCCGTCATCACGCCCGGCCAGTCATAAATGCGGCCAATGCGTCCACCACCTGGCGGTTCTCGGCTTCGGTGCCGATCGTCATGCGCAAACACTGCGGCAGCTTGTACGCCCCGACGGCACGCACGATGATCGCCCGCGATTTGAGAAACGCGTCAGCGGCCGCCGCTGTCTTGCTGCCACTCTCTGGAAAATGCATCAGCACAAAATTGCCCACGCTCGGCGTCACTTTAAGGCCCATCTTTTCAAGCTCCGCCGTCACCCACGGCAGCCAGTGTTCGTTGTGCGCCACAGCGGCTTCTTGATGCGCCCGGTCTTCAATCGCCGCAATACCCGCCGCGATCGCCGGTGCCGATACATTGAACGGTCCCCGGATACGGTTGAGCACATCGGCGATGCCCGGCGGGCAATAAGCCCAGCCCAGCCGCAGTGCCGCCAATCCATGAATCTTCGAGAACGTCCGCATCATCACAACGTTCTCGGAGCTGCCAACCAGCTCGATCCCGGCCTCATAGTCGTTGCGCCGCACGTATTCACAGTAAGCCGCATCCAGCACCAGGATCGTCGACTTCGGCAGTCCCGCGTGGAGGCGCCGCACCTCTTCGAACGGAATGTAAGTGCCCGTCGGGTTATTCGGATTGGCCAGATACACCAGCTTGGTTCTCGGCGTCACGCGCGCCAGCAGTGCGTCCACATCGGTCCGCAAATTCTTCTCCGGCGCCGTCACCGGCACACCGCCGTTGGCCATCGTCGCAATTCTGTACATCAGGAAGCCGTGCTCGGGGAACAGCGTCTCATCGCCCGTGCCCACGTAGGCGTGCGTGATCAAGCCGATCAGTTCATCCGACCCCGCGCCACACACCAGGCGGCTCGCATCCAACCCATAGACGCGCCCAATGGCTTGCCGTAGCGCCACAGCCCCACCATCCGGGTAGCGTTCCAGGTGGTCAGCGGCGGCCTTGAAAGCAGCGATTGCTTTGGGGCTTGGCCCCAATGGGTTCTCGTTTGACGATAGTTTCACCGGTGTCATCCCGCCAGGCACATGGCTCTCGCCCGGCACATACGCGGCAATATCGGCAATACCGGGCTGCGGAACAGGTCCTGTTGCGCGGGCATGAGCGGTCATGGTGGGATCTCGAGTGGCTGGGCTTTGCGTTGCCGATTGATAGTCGACTGCTGCTCACATTCAAGCGCAAAAGCAGCGCAACGCCCTGCGCCAGCAATCAACCCCAACGCGCCAGCAAACGACCGCCACGCGCCAGCCAACAGCCTCAACGCTCCGGCACCGCCTCAACCACTTTAGTTGAAACCGGATTGCGCCGCATCAGCTCGTCAATCCGCACACGCTCTTTTTGGAAATCGATCAGCATTTTGCCGGCCAGCTTGCGCTCTTTGGGGACCGGGATCGTCATCGGATCGACCTGCTGGGTGTTAACCAGCACCTCAAAGTGCAGATGCGGCCCCGTCGACAGGCCCGTCGAGCCGATGAACCCGATCACCTGCCCTTGCGTCACGCGCGCCCCCTCGCCAATACCCGGCGCATGACGCGAGAGATGCGCGTAAGCAGTTTTGTAGCCATTGGCGTGCCGGATGCGGATATAGTTGCCAAACTCGCCTTTGAAACGCGCTTCCTCGATCACGCCAGAGCCAGCCGCCATGATCGGCGTTCCAACGGGTCCCGCCCAATCGATGCCGGCGTGTCGCCGCACGTAGCCGAGCAAGGGATGCCGCCGCCATCCGAAACCGTCCGCCAGCCGGATGCCTTCGCCGCGCACCGGCCGTCGCATCAGGAATTTGCGCGAGTTGTTGCCCAGATCGTCGTAGTAATCGATGATCCCATCGGGCGAGCGGAACCGGTAGTACTTCTGTGTCTCGCCGCCCGTTGTCAGCACCGTCGCCAGCAAGTCGCCAAGGGCCCCGTCAACGCCTTTGCCTTCTTCCTTGACGTCAAAGAACAGCTCCGCGAAATCCGCTCCCCGCACGCGCCGCCGGAAGTCGGTTTCGGAGGCATGGATCTTGAGCACTTGCGTGACGAGTTCGGGCGCCAGCCCCTGCGCAAGAGCCGCCGCGAAGTAGCTGGCATACAGGCTCGCCGTTGATGCCTTTTCGCCCGGGCCAAGCGCCGCCCGCATGATCCGCTCATCAATGGGGGACGTCGAGGCGGTAAACTCACCGTCGGCTTTGCGCGTCACCGTCACTTTATGCTCATGTCCGTCGCCAAACACACTGAACCGCACCGGCTCTGCAGCACCCGGCTTGGTCAACGAGGGCACCAGCGTGACGTGAACCTCTTGTCCTGCCGCCAGCGCCGCATCTGCAAACACCGTCGATGCCGCCCGCACCATTTCCGCCACCAGCAGCGCCTCGCCGCCGAGCTTCGACAGCAGCCGTGTCAGCGTGTCACCCCGCCCGGCGCGAAACACCCGCACCTCGCGCGTTTCCAGGTCATCATCCCCATCGTCCAGCTCGCTGGCCGATTTCGCCAGCGCCGTCGTGTTTGGCGGCAGCGCCTCCGGCGTTGACCGCGGCAAGCGCTGGGCGAGCAACTCGGCCGCGCCAGCCTTGTCGGCGCCGTCGGCCTGAAAGCCCG
>CAWJYN010000003.1:0-127500 GCA_963847145.1 uncultured Alphaproteobacteria bacterium | reverse complement strand
CCGAACCGGTGCCTGTTGAAAAAGTCTCGGATGAGCTGTGGCTAGGGGTGAAAGGTCAACCAAGGCAGGAAATAGCTGGTTCTCCTCGAAATCTATTTAGGTAGAGCCTCGGACGAATTCTCGAGGGGGTAGAGCACTACATGGGCTAGGGGTCCCCACAGGATTACCAAACCTAAGTAAACTCCGAATACCTCGAAGAACTATCCGGGAGACACACGGCGGGTGCTAACGTCCGTCGTGGAGAGGGAAACAACCCTGACCGCCAGCTAAGGTCCCCAAGTGATCGTTAAGTGTGGAAGGATGTGGGAATCCCATAACAACCAGGATGTTGGCTTAGAAGCAGCCATCATTTAAAGAAAGCGTAACAGCTCACTGGTCTAAACAAGGGTTTCTGCGCCGAAAATGTATCGGGGCTCAAACGATCCACCGAAGCTGCGGATGTGTAGCAATACACGTTGTAGAGGAGCGTTCTGTAAGCCTGTGAAGGGACACCCGTGAGGGATCCTGGAGGTATCAGAAGTGCGAATGCTGACATGAGTAACGAAAGGAGAGTGAAAAACTCTCCCGCCGAAAGTCCAAGGGTTCCTGCGTAAAGTTAATCTGCGCAGGGTTAGCCGGCCCCTAACGCGAGGGCGAAAGCCGTAGCGGATGGGAACCACGTTAATAGTCGTGGGCCAGTGGGTGTGTGACGGATGCCGTGTGTTGTACTTTCTTATCGGATTGAGAGTGCAGCGAAGGTGTCCCAGGAAATAGCCCCCACGTAGACCGTACCCGAAACCGACACAGGTGGACTGGTAGAGCATACCAAGGCGCTTGAGCGAAGTGTGCTGAAGGAACTCGGCAAATTGCCTGCGTAACTTCGGGATAAGCAGGCCATCGATTTGGGCAACCAGATCGGTGGGGCACAGACCAGGGGGTGGCGACTGTTTAGCAAAAACACAGGGCTATGCTAAGTCATACGACGACGTATATGGCCTGACGCCTGCCCGGTGCCGGAAGGTTAAGAGGAGAAGTTCACGCTTTGAATCGAAGCCCCGGTAAACGGCGGCCGTAACTATAACGGTCCTAAGGTAGCGAAATTCCTTGTCGGGTAAGTTCCGACCTGCACGAATGGCGTAACGACTTCCCCACTGTCTCCAGCACATTCTCAGTGAAATTGAATTCCCCGTGAAGATGCGGGGTTCCTGCGGTTAGACGGAAAGACCCCGTGCACCTTTACTGCAACTTTACACTGGCATTCGTCTTGGCATGTGTAGCATAGGTGGTAGGCTTTGAAGCTTGGGCGCTAGCTTGAGTGGAGCCGCAATGTGAAATACCACCCTTGTTGATATGGATGTCTAACTGCGATCCGTCATCCGGATCCAGGACAGAGTATGGTGGGCAGTTTGACTGGGGCGGTCGCCTCCGAAAAAGTAACGGAGGCGTGCGATGGTGGGCTCAGATTGGTCGGAAATCAATCGTCGAGTGCAATGGCATAAGCCCGCCTGACTGTGAGTTTGACGAGACGAACAGAGTCGAAAGACGGCCATAGTGATCCGGTGGTTCTTCGTGGAAGGGCCATCGCTCAACGGATAAAAGGTACGCCGGGGATAACAGGCTGATGACGCCCAAGCGTCCATAGCGACGGCGTCGTTTGGCACCTCGATGTCGGCTCATCGCATCCTGGGGCTGGAGCAGGTCCCAAGGGTATGGCTGTTCGCCATTTAAAGCGGTACGTGAGCTGGGTTCAGAACGTCGTGAGACAGTTCGGTCCCTATCTGCCGTGGGTGTCGGAGAATTGAGAGGATCTGTCCCTAGTACGAGAGGACCGGGATGGACACACCTCTGGTGGACCTGTTGTCGCGCCAGCGGCACAGCAGGGTAGCTATGTGTGGACGGGATAAACGCTGAAGGCATCTAAGCGTGAAACCCACCTCAAAACGAGTTCTCCCTTGAGAGTTGTGGTAGACCACCACGTTGATAGGCCGGGTGTGGAAGCGCGGTAACGCGTGTAGCTTACCGGTACTAATAACTCGATCGGCTTGATTACTCTCATTAAGCAATGCTCATTTTCTTTCTGAGGCGCTTCGCCAGCGCGGGCCATCAGTCGTTTTCGGCCATCGTTGATGGCCTGACGCGACGGGTCGCTGCGCGCTTGGCGAGACCTGAGTTCGTCGCAACAGGCACAAATCCCGCCGCACGCGAAGCGAAGCTCCGCGCACAGCGCGGACCGAAGCCTGCGTGGCGAACGCATAGAGACCAGTTTTCAGTTTGTGTCCCAACCCGTACACGGGTTGGAGCCGTGCACTTCGTGTGCGGCGGCCAACTCGCGAGTAAGCGTGTCGGCGCGCACAAGCAAAAATGTCATGCGCTTTTGCCGACCTGGTGATTATACCGGAGTGGCTGCACCCGATCCCATTCCGAACTCGGCCGTGAAACGCTCCAGGGCCGATGGTACTCCGACTTAAGTCGCGGGAGAGTAGGTCGTTGCCAGGTCTGCCAAGGCGCATAACACACCATCAAGACATCCCTTCTCCACAAATACCCAAAACTGCCGCCGATCCCCCGATCGGCGGCAGTTTGCGTTCGCACACCGCCTGAAGACTTGCAGACAAGTGCCGCGCACCGTACTCCTCCACGCAGCGCCCTGCAAAATGGGTCCAGGGCCGAAGGTGATGGTCGGGATGCTCGAAAGGCTGACACCCCTTCGAACGGTACCCGGCAGGATCACACAACCCGTTCCCAAACCAACAGGACCTCCGGCCATATCCAAACGCCCTCACACTCCGACCGAAACCTATGACGTCATCGTCGCCGGCGTCGGCGGCATGGGCGCAGCGGCCTGCTGGCAATTGGCGCGTCGCGGCGTCCGCGTGCTTGGCCTTGAGCGCTTCGACATTCCACACACGATGGGATCTTCGCACGCCGCCAACCGGATCATCCGTCTCGCCTACTTCGAGCACACCTCCTACGTGCCGCTCCTCAGACGCGCCTATGAACTCTGGCGCGAGACCGAACAGCTGGCAGGCGAGCAATTGCTCTATGTCACCGGCTCTCTGGACATCGGCGCTGCCGGCAGCGACATCTTAGAGGGCGCCCTCGCCAGTTGCCGCGAGCACAGCCTGTTTCACGAACTGCTCGACGCTAAAACCGTCAATCAGCGCTATCCCGGCTACCAGCTGAGCACCGACTACGGTGCCGTCTACCAACCCGACGGCGGCTTTGTTGCCTCCGAGCGCGCCATCGTGCAGCACGTGTGGATGGCGCAAGCGCACGGTGCCGACATCCGCGCCCGCGAGCCAATCGTGTCGTGGGAGCCAACGGCCGGCGGTGGCGTGCGGGTCAAGACGAGCCGCACGACCTATGAAGCTGGCAGCCTGGTGCTGTCGACCGGCGCGTGGATCGGCCAGCATGTGCCGGCGCTCCAGCAGACCGCGATTCCGGAACGGCAAGTGCTCGGCTGGTTCCAACCCAAACGGCCGGAACTCTACAAGCTCGGCGCGTTCCCGGTGTCGAACTTCAAGTCAAGCGTCGGGCATTTCTACCAGTTCCCGGTCTGGCATGTGCCGGGCTTCAAGATCGGGCTCTATCACCATCTCGGCGAAACAGGCACCGCGGACGCGCTGTCGCGCGACGTGACGGATGCTGACGAAGCAGCACTGCGGCGCGGCGTGGAAAAGTACTTTCCAGAAGCCAACGGCGCGCTGATGGGGCTGCGCGCATGCCTCTTCACCAACACCCCCGATGAGCATTTCGTGATCGACCGATTGCCGGCAGCACCACAAGTGATTGTCGCCTCGCCGTGCTCTGGCCACGGCTACAAATTCGCCAGCGTGATGGGCGAAATTCTCGCCGACCTGGCAACCGGCCAACCGTCGCGCTTCGATCTCGACCTGTTCCGTCTCGCACGGTTCAGCTAAGGGAGCCCAACGTCGGCGATCACTGGGTCCACGGAACCGTCCCGCCGGCTGATCAGGCCTTCTTGGCGGCAGCCGCCACACAATGCGCCGGTAAATTCAGCAGTTTGCCTTCGGCTTGCAGACGCCGTGCGCTATCGCAGACCTGCGGCGCATTCGCAGGCGCCGCCGCCGCGGCGGGTGCCGTCATCAACCGCGTGCGCATTTCACCATAAAGCTTGGGCCGCTGTAATTTGAAACGCTCAAGTTCGTCGAGCGGCCAGTCACCGATTTCGACGCCGATTTCATGGAATGAATTCCAGACACCGTGTGTGCGCTTTTTATCAACCAGCCGGATCTCGCCGAGGTTGATGATTTCGCCGGCCGCCAGCCGGAACGTCGCGTAGCTCTGCCGCATCAAGCCGTTGCCTTGCGGGTCTGATAGCACCATTGTTGAGCGCGCGCGAAAGCACGTGATGCTGACCACGTGATACTCGCCCGGCGGCAGGATCGTTTCGACGACCTGGGTGATCCGCGTCTGGACCAGCTTCATCACATACCCGGGACGGTAGAGATCACCCTCGCGCACGCCAAGTTGCACCCCGAGGTGGAGGCAAGAGGGGTCTGGCCGTCCGATCCGGAACAGCCCGATCGCTTGCTGGTTTTGCTTGAGCGTCGGCCCATCGGCCAACTGCTCGCTGATGCGCGGGCCGCCGCCACACCCCGCGAGGAACACAGCCAAGCCCGCCACAAGACCCAATACCCACACCCGCATCGCACACCCACCCGAAACAAGTGGGCAAACCTACGTCAGGTTGCACAACTTTGGCGAGTGGAAAACGTCGTCAGACAGGAGCGGCTGCTGACGCGCACCTACTCGACCAAATCCGGCGGTGTGGCTTCAACCTTCAACGCGGCCAAGGCTTCGTCGAACATCATCACAGTCTGATCGGGGCTGCCGAGACGGCGGATGGAGACCTTGCCTTCTTCCGCTTCGCGGCGGCCGACGACGAGCAGCACCGGCACCTTCGCCAAACTGTGGTTGCGCACCTTGGCGTTGATCTTCTCGTTGTCGAGATCGGTGATTGCGCGCAGGCCTGCTTTCTTCAGTTTGGCAACGAGGCCTTTCGCGTAGTCATCCGCATCCGAAACGATAGTCGCGACGACAACCTGCACTGGCGCGAGCCAGAGCGGGAAATGCCCCGAACAGTTCTCGATCACAATACCGAGGAAGCGCTCGAGCGAGCCGCAGATGGCGCGATGCACCATCACTGGCTGCTTTTTTTCGCCATCGGCTGCGATGTAGAACGCGCCG
Source organism: uncultured Alphaproteobacteria bacterium (assembly GCA_963847145.1). Lineage (GTDB taxonomy): Bacteria > Pseudomonadota > Alphaproteobacteria > Rhizobiales > Hyphomicrobiaceae > JABFRJ01. The sequence continues at coordinate 122,310 of CAWJYN010000003.1, read as the reverse complement.
AAGCGGTCCGGCAGATTGAAGTCCACCTGCGTGGTGCCGCACTGCCATTCCCGCCCGATGGCATCGCGCAGGGTGTATTCAAACTTCGGACCGTAGAACGTGCCTTCGCCCTCGTTGATGCCGGTCTTGATGCGGCCGCCGCTTTCGGCCGCCATCTTGGTGAGGACTTTCTTCAGGATATTCTCGGCATGGTCCCACATGGCATCGCTGCCGACGCGCTTTTCGGGACGGGTGGCGAGCTTCACCACGACTTCGCCAAAGCCGAAGTCTTTGTAGACCGCCATCATCAGATCGTTGATCTTCAGGCACTCGTCTTCGAGTTGCTCTTCGGTGCAGAAGACGTGCGCATCATCCTGCGTGAAGCCGCGCACGCGCATCAACCCATGGAGTGCACCGGATGGCTCGTAGCGATGCACGCAGCCGAACTCGGCCAGCCGCAACGGCAGATCGCGGTAGCTCTTCAAGCCATGCTTGAAAATCTGCACGTGGCCGGGGCAATTCATCGGCTTCAGCGCGAACACCTTCTGCTCGGCGGCATCATCATCCGGGTTCATGAAAGCGGTGGCCGATTTCACCGCGAACATGTTGTCGGAATACCAGCCCCAGTGGCCGCTGGTCTCCCACAGCGACTTATCCAGCAGCTGCGGGCCTTGCACTTCCTGGTAGTCGCCAGCCAAACGCCGCCGCATGTAGCTGATCATCTGCTGGAAGGTGGTCCAGCCCTTGGCGTGCCAAAAGACGACGCCCGGACCCTCCTCTTGGAAATGGAACAGATCCATCTCGCGGCCGATCTTGCGGTGATCGCGCTTTTCGGCCTCTTCGATCTGCTTGAGATGGGCTGCGAGCGCCGCCTCATCGGCAAACGCCACGCCATAGATGCGCTGCAACTGCGCGTTCTTGGCGTCCCCGCGCCAGTAGCTGCCCGACGAGCGCATGACTTTAAACGCTTTGCCAATCGGCCCTGTCGACGGCATGTGCGGCCCGCGGCAAAGGTCGAGCCACTGGCCTTGGGAATAAATCTTCACGTCCTCGCCGGCAGGGATGGCGTCGACGAGTTCGACTTTGTAATTTTCGCCCTTGGCCTTGAAGTGCGTTTTTGCTTTGTCGCGCGACCATACTTCTTTGCGGAACTGCGCATTGCGGCCGATGATCTCGTGCATCTTCTTTTCGATTTTAGGCAGATCGTCGGGCACGAACGGCTCGGCCTTGGCGAAGTCGTAAAACCAGCCGTTCTCGATCACTGGGCCAATGGTCACCTGCGTGCCCGGCCATAGTTCCTGAACGGCTTCCGCGCACACGTGGGCTGCGTCGTGCCGGATCAGCTCCAGCGCTTCCGGATCAGTGCGGGTGACGAATTTGATCGTCGCATCGGCGGTGATCGGATCGGCGAGATCCGACAACGTGCCGCCGAGCACCATGGCCACGGTGCGCTTCAGCAACGATGGCGAGATGGCTTTGGCGACATCCGCGCCCGTGCTGCCCGAAGCAACTGGGCGTTTGGCGCCGTCAGGCATGGTCAAAATGATGTCGGACATGGTGTTCGTTCCTCTCAATCGCTGCATACCGCGCAGGTAAGAAGCTGCTGGGCGTCAGAGGGTCCGCAAATGAACGCACTCTCTCCAGTCTCCTGGCGCGCCGACATAGCCTGCTTCGCCGGGGCCGGGCAATCAGATACAGATGAGAGGCAACAGCCAGTCTGCTGCCCGGCAATCGGGTCGCAGCCGCGTTAGTCCGGCGGGATGCCTCCTGCCGCGCCCGGCGCCAGTTAAGGCAGTTGTGAGGCGGCCTGAATTGAGGCCTTGCCGTCCGTGCCAAAGTGCCACTACTTGAAACGGCGAGGAAACGGCGAGGCAGGTGCCGATGGAGCTGCCCGGTTGCATGACAATACCGTCTTGGAACAATACGTGTGAAGACAGTGCCGGCCCCAATGTCTCTGTCAACGATTTACGATGCCTTTGTGCGGGCAGCGCGCAGCCCGCTATTCCGCAAGTATGTCGCGCTCTTCCTCGCCGTCGTCAGCATTGTGCTGCTCTTCAACGCTCTTTTCATGGTGTGGTTTGCCTTCCAGGAAAATCGCGCCGGCCTTATTCGTCTGCAACGCGAACAGGCTGAATCGGCCGCCTCTAAGATTGGCCAGTTCGTCCGCGAGATCGAAAACCAGCTTGGGTGGACGACGCAATTGCCATGGTCGACAGCCGCCATCGAGCAGCGGCGCTTCGATGGCTTGCGGTTGCTGCGTCAAGTTCCAGCCATCACCGAACTCGTGCAGCTTGACAGCAAGGGCCTCGAGCAGTTGCGCGTGTCCCGTCTGTCGATGGACTCAGTGGGCAGTCTTGCCGACAATTCCAAAGAGCCGAAATTCACCGCCGCACTCGCCAACAAGTTCTACTACAGCCCAATCTATTTCCGGCGCGAATCAGAGCCGTACATGACGATCTCTATGGCTGGGTCGCGGCGCGACGCCGGTGTTAGCGTCGCCGAAGTCAATTTGAAGTTCATCTGGGATGTGGTGTCACAGATTAAAGTCGGCCAGACCGGCCAGGCTTTCGTCGTCGATGCCGAAGGGCGCCTGTTGGCGCATCCCGATATCAGTCTCGTGTTGCGCAAGTCTGACCTCTCCAAGTTTGAACAAGTCGTTGCGGCACGCCAGCGCCCCAACCTTCCCGAGCAGGAACGCATCCAAGTCGCCCGCGATCTTCGCGGCCAGCGCGTCCTCACCGCACATGCCGCCATTGCACCAACGGGCTGGCTGGTGTTCGTCGAACTGCCGGAATACGAGGCCAACGCCCCGCTGCGGGCGGCGCTGGGGCGGTCCGCGCTGCTGCTCCTCGGCGGCCTGTCGCTTGCCGGGCTGGCGGGCCTGTTTCTGGCGCGGCGGATGCTGGTTCCCATCGAGGCCATGCGCACGGGCGCCAACCGCATTGGCAGCGGTGATCTCGAACACCGGATTTCGATCAAGACCGGCGACGAGCTGGAAGAGCTGGCCAACAGCTTCAACGACATGGCCGGCCGCCTGAACAAATCCTATGCCGACCTCGAAAGCAAGATTGAGACGCGCACGAAGGAGCTCACCGAGTCACTCGAATACCAGACCGCCACCTCCGAAGTCCTCGGCGTCATCTCGCGCTCGCCGAACGACTTGCAGCCGGTGCTCGACACCCTCGTTGCTGCGGCGCAGCGGCTGTGCGACGCGGAAGACGCCGTAATCCTCGTTCGCGACGGCGATGCAGTGATACCGCGCGCTCACGTTGGCCCGTTTCCATGGTGGCCCGACATTCGGCAGCCGCTAAGCCGGCGCTGGGTGACGGGAAGGGCTGTGCTCGACGGAAAGACTGTCCACGTACCGGACTTCGAGGCGACCGAGGAGTTTTCCGAGGGTAAGGCCATGGCGCTTCGATTGGCGGGCAACCGTGCCGCCCTCGCCAGTCCGCTGGTGCGCGATGGAGTTGCCATTGGTGCCATCCTTATGCGGCGCCTCGAGCCCCGGCCCTTCACGGAGCGGCAAATCCGGCTGCTTGAGAGCTTCGCCGACCAGGCGGTGATCGCCATGAACAACGCGCGCCTGTTCGAGCAGGTGCAAGCCCGCACGGCCGAAGTCACCGAAGCGCTGGAGTATCAAACGGCGACGAGTGAAGTGCTGAACGTCATCTCGCGCTCGCCCAATGAACTCGCTCCAGTGCTGGATGCCATTTCGACAACTGCAGCGCGCCTATGCAAAGCCGATTTCGCAATACTGTTCCGTCTCTCCGGCGGTGAAGCGCATGTTGCAGCACACAACGATCTCAGCGGCTCGCCGGTCAATGGCCAGGCCCTGGTCGATCACCTCCGCAAGAACCCAGTCCCACTCTCGCGCGAACGCATTACCGGACGCGCGATCCTTGATCGCATGACCATCCACGTCGAAGATGAGTCGAACGACCCGCAATGGCTTTCGAGCCGCACCGCGCAACTTTCCGGCGGCCAGCGCACCATCCTGAGCGTCCCCCTCCTCAGTCATGGAGAGCCTATAGGCGCTATTACCCTCATGCGGAAGGAAGCGGATAAATTTACCGTCCGCCAAATCAAGCAGGTCGAAACCTTCGCCGACCAGGCCGTCATCGCCATCAACAACGTCGGCAACTTCGAGCAGGTGCAGGCGCGCACGGCGGAAGTCACCGAAGCGCTCGAATACCAGACCGCGACCACCGAAGTGCTGGACGCCATCGCGCGGTCGGCGACCGAGACGCAGCCGGTGTTCGAGGCCATCGTCGCCAGCGCGGCGCGGCTGTGCGGTGCCGAGTTCTCCAACATCGTGTTGTACGACGGCAAACGCCTGCACATCGCCGCGCTCAACAACATGAACGATGCGGTGCTGGCGCTATTCCGCGCCCGCTACCCGACGCCGCCGGATCGCACCCAGATCGGCGGACGCGCCGTGCTCGACCGCGCCGTCATTCGCGTCGTCGATGTCCTCGCCGATCCCGACTATCCGCCCGCCATGGCCAAGGCCGGCGGCTGGCGTTCGATGCTGGGCGTGCCCCTCATCAGTCAGGGCCGCGCGATTGGCGCCATCATCATGGCGAAGCGGGAGGCTCAGCCGTACACCGAACGCCAAGTGCGCCTTGTCGAGACTTTCGCCAACCAAGCCGTCATCGCCATTAACAATGTCGGCAACTTCGAGCAGGTGCAGGCCCGCACGGCCGAAGTCACCGAAGCGCTGGAGTATCAAACGGCCACCTCCGAAGTGCTCGGTGTATTATCGCGTTCACCGAGCGATTTGCAGCCATTGTTCCAAACTATCGTCGAAACTGCAGTGCGGTTGTGCAAGGCCGATAAAGCGATCATCTATCGACTAAGCGAGGGCGCGTTTTGGTTTGCCGCCAGTCATGGTAACAACACGCCGGAGTATCTCCAGTTCGAGCGGACGACGCCGATCCACCCCGGTACCGGCACGCTCGTGGGTCGTACGGCGCTCGCCTGTGCTGTCGTGCAGATCGAAGATGCAATAGCCGACCCTGCGTATGAAAAGAAGGGCGACGCCAAGGTTGAAAGCCAGCGCGCAATGCTGGGCGTGCCTCTGTTACGCGATGGCGAAACAATCGGCGTAATCGCACTCGCGCGCAGCACAGCCACCGCCTTCTCAGCCCGTCAGATCGACCTCGTCACCACCTTCGCCAACCAGGCTGTCATCGCTATCAACAATGTCGGCAACTTCGAGCAGGTTCAAGCCCGCACGGCGGAAGTCACCGAGGCGCTTGAAACGCAGACGGCAACGGCCGACATCCTTCGCGTCATCAGCCAGTCGCCAACCGACACGCAGCCCGTATTTGACGCCATCGTGCAGGCTTGCAGGCGTCTATTCGGCGGCAAGGCGGTGCATCTGGCCATGCCCAAGGGCGAGATGATGGAGCCGATAGCCTACGCCGCCGACGATCCCGACCGCACCGGCGTCGGCTTCCTGAAGCCTTGGCCACTGGACCGCGGCAGCGGCGCCGGCGCCTGCATTCTCGATTCGCGCGTGATTGCCGTGGCCGATACTGACGTAGGCGCGAAGCAGTTCCCGCGCATGCGCGATTTGGCGATGGCGCTAGGCTACCGGTCGTGCCTGTTCGTGCCGCTGCTGCGGGAAGGCAAGGCCATCGGCAGTATCACCATACTGCGCGAGACCACAGGCGAATTCAACATTCGGGAAATCGCGCTAGCGCAGACCTTCGCCGATCAGGCCGTTATCGCCATCGAGAACGTACGCCTGTTCGAGGCCGAGCGGACGCGGACGAAGGAATTGGCCGAAAGCCTCGAATACCAGACTGCAATCAGTGGCGTCCTGGGCGTCATCTCGCGCTCGCCGAGCGAACTTCAGCCCGTGTTCGACTCCATTGTCGAAAGCGGCCTCAAGCTGTTTCCCGACGCCTGTGTTGTTATTGCGCAGCCCGACGGTGACGTGATCCGAGCTGTGGCAATTGCAAACGCCGATTTGGAAGGCGTGGCGGCGATGAAGCAGCGGTTCCCAATCCCACTGTCTCATACCTACTTCCATGGCGTTGCCATTCTCGATCGCAAGGCCGTGGATGTCCCCGATATCGCCGCGTCACCAGCCGAAATGCGCGCTGGTGTGCAGAACGGCCTTGCCACAGGGTTCAGAGCACAAACGATCGTACCGATGATGCAGAAGGGCATCGCCATCGGTACGCTGGGCGTCTTTCGTCGCACACCTGGGCCGTTGTCGGACAAGCAACTCGCGCTGCTTAAAACCTTCGCCGACCAGGCCGTCATCGCCATCGAGAACGCCCGCCTGTTCGAAGCCGAGCAGACGCGGACGAGGGAGCTAAAGGAATCGCTCGAATACCAGACCGCGACCGCGGAAGTTCTCGGCGTCATCTCCCGCTCGCCGAACGACTTGCAGCCGGTTCTCGACGCCATCCTTGCAACGGCCGATCGCCTGTGCCAGCCGGACCGCGCGCAGATCTGGCGGTTGCAAGACGGCCGCTTTGCGATGGTCGCGCAGATCAATACGGATCCCGCCATTGCCGACTACCTCGCGCGCACGCCGATCGCCGTCGATGCGCGGACGCCGCATGGCCGCTCCGTGATCGAGCGCCGCACGATCCACGTCAACGACGGAGCGACCGACGCCGATTACGCCGACTTCGAGCATTTCCGTGTGACCGGCGCCCGCACCATCGCCGCGATCCCGCTGCTGCGCGACGGCGTGGCGATCGGTGCGATCGCTCTGGTGCGAACCAGTGTCCGCCCGTTCACAGATCGCCAGATTGATCTTGTCACCACCTTCGCCAGCCAAGCCGTCATCGCCATCAACAACGTCGGCAATTTCGAGCAGGTCCAGGCACGGACCAAGGAGTTGCAGGAAAGTCTCGAATATCAGACCGCGACCTCTGACGTGCTGAAGGTCATCAGCCGCTCGAAGTTCGACTTGGCACCCGTCCTGCAGTCGGTGATCGACACTTCCGCCCGCCTCTGCAGGGCCGACAAGGGCATTATCTACCGCCTGCACGACGGCGCCTACCGCTTTGCGGCCGGCTTTGGCCAGAACACGCCTGAATATCTGGACATCGAGCGCAACACGCCGATCTATCCCGGGCAGGGGACCCTGATCGGGCGGATCGCCCTTTCGCACCATGCGGTGATGATCGAGGACGCGCTCGCCGATCCGGCCTATGAAAAGAAGGCGGACGCCAGAATCGGCAACGTCCGCTCGATGCTTGGCGTGCCGCTGCTGCGCGACGGGGAGACCATCGGCGCCATCGCGCTCGCCCGCGGCAAACCGACGGCCTTCAGTCCGCGCGAGATCGAACTGGTCACCACCTTTGCCGACCAAGCCGCCATCGCCATAGAGAACGTGCGCCTGTTCGAGCAGGTCGAGGCGCGAACAGCCGAAGTGACGGAGGCGCTCGAATATCAGACGGCGACGTCGGAAGTGCTCGGTGTCATCAGCCGATCGCCAAACGAATTGCAACCTGTTTTCGACGCCATCGTAACGACGGCCCGCCGTCTGTGTGGCGCGGAATACGCCCTTGTCTGCCAACGTTCACCCAGCGGTCTCTATCCCCTCTCTGCCCACAGCGGCGCCGATCAGTCATTCGTCGAATGGCTGCAGTCCAACCCCGTGCGGCCCGGCGACGGCTCGGCTGTCGGGATCGTAGCCGTCGAGAAGCGCACGCTCCATCTACCGGATGCGCTGGCTGATCGGCGCTTCTCCGATCTGCGCCGGCAGCAGCGATCCAAGGCGCGCACCATGCTCGCGGTGCCGCTGAACAATGCCGGTGAGGTGACCGGGGTCATTTTCCTCGCGCACACCGTCGTAAAACCATTCACCGACCGGCAGATCGAGCTGGTGACGACGTTCGCCAACCAAGCCGTTATCGCCATCAGCAACGTTGGACTGTTCACGGAAATTCAGGAAAAGAGCCGCGAGCTGGCGATCGCGAGCGCGCACAAATCGCAATTCCTGGCCAACATGAGCCATGAATTGCGCACACCCTTGAATGCCATCCTGGGTTACACCGAGCTGATGATCGATGGCGTCTACGGTGGATTGCCGGAGAAGTCGCGCCAGGTCCTCGATCGCGTGCAAGTCAACGGCAAGCATCTTCTCGGCCTCATCAACGACGTGCTGGACCTGACCAAGATCGAAGCCGGTCAGTTGACCTTGACCTTGGCCGACTATGAGGTGACATCGCTGATCGATGGCGTCGTGTCGTCGACGGGCTCGCTGGCGCAAACCAAGGGCCTCGAATTGCGCACCAGAATTGCAGGCGGGCTGCCCACGGCCCGTGGTGACGAGCGCCGGTTGAAACAAGTGTTGCTCAACTTGGTCGGCAATGCGTTGAAGTTCACCGACAAGGGCCATGTCGAGGTCGCAGCCACCCGGGTCGGCGACCACCTCTGCCTGAGCGTCGCCGACACCGGACCGGGCATTGCCGAACAGGATCAGGGCAAGATATTTGAAGAATTCCAGCAGATTGACACATCAAGTACCAAGGAAAAAGGCGGCTCGGGCTTGGGATTGGCAATCACCAAGCGCATTGTCGAAATGCACGGCGGCACGATAGGTTTGATGTCGGAGGTTGGTGTCGGCTCGGTCTTCACCGTCACGCTGCCCCTGCGGGTCGCAGCAAAGCAGGTGCCTCATGGCTAAACGCGTCCTGGTCATCGAAGATACGCCAGACAACCGGCAGATCATGCGCGATTTGCTGACCGCCGCCGGCATCGACGTGATCGAGGCGACGGATGGCGCCGCTGGCGTCGCCATGGCTGCGAAAGAGTTGCCGGACCTGATCCTCATGGACATTCAGTTGCCGGTCATGGACGGCTATGAGGCGACGCGGCGCATCAAAGCCGGTCCCACGACGCGCCACATCCCGATCATTGCAGTCACGTCTTATGCGCTCTCGGGTTATGAAGAAAAGACCCGCGCTGCCGGCTGTGATGGCTATGTTGCCAAACCGTTCAGCCCGCGTGAATTGCTCGCCTTGGTTCGTCAATTTTTGCAGTAAGGGGAGATCGCCGTGTCGAAACCCATGCGTATTCTTGTCGTCGACGATATTGAAGACAATCGCACAATCGTTCGCGCGCGGCTGGAAGCCCACGGCTACGAGATCGAGACCGCCAATGACGGCGAGGAAGCACTGGCCAAAGTGGCCGCCCAGCCGCCCGACCTGATCCTGCTCGACGTGATGATGCCCAAGCTCAACGGCATCGAGACCGTCAAGCGGCTGAAGGCCGACAAGACGTTGCCATTCATTCCTGTCATCATGCTGACAGCCAACGCCGACGCGCACGATGTGGTCATGGGGCTCGAAGCCGGCGCCGACGAGTATCTCACCAAGCCCTTCGACGCCGGCGCGCTGGTGGCGCGCGTCAAAGCCATGCTGCGCATCAAGGCGCTGCAAGATCAGGTGAGCAAACAAGCCACCGAGCTGGCTGCCTGGAACACGCAGCTGGAGCAGCGCGTGGCGGCGCAAATCGGCGACATCGAACGTATGTCGCGGCTGAAGCGCTTCCTCGCGCCGCAGATCGCCGATGTGATCGCCTCCGACGATGGCGAGGCCAAACTAAAATCCCATCGCCGCGAAATCACCGTCATCTTCTTCGACATGCGCGGCTTTACAGCGTTCGCTGAAACGTCCGAACCCGAAGACATCATGACCGTGCTGCGCGAATACCACGACGTGGTCGGCGAGCGCATCTTCCACTACGGCGGCACCTTGGAACGCTTCGCCGGCGACGGCATTATGGTGTTCTTCAATGATCCAGTCGTACAGTCCGATCATTTCGAACGTGCCGCGTATCTGGGTCTCGACGTGCGCGAGCGGGTCGGCCAACTGTGCGAGGTCTGGCAGAGCCGCGGCCATAAGCTCGGCCTCGGCGTCGGCATCGCGGCCGGCTACGCCACGCTCGGCCGCATCGGCTTCAAAGAGCGCTTCGACTACGCGGCCATCGGCACCGTCACCAACATGGCAGCGCGGCTGTGTGGCGATGCGGCCGGCGGCCAGATCCTGCTCAGTGCCCGTGTCGCCGCCGCCATCGACGGCATCGCCGAAACGCGCCTCCTCGCCGACCGCCAACTCAAAGGCTTGCATACCACCATGCCCGTGCATGAGCTGGTGCAAGCGAAGGGATAATCGCATGAAGCGGCGCGCCTTTATCGCGAGGCTTGCTAGCGGGGCGGCAATGGCGATGTCGCCTGTCGGCGCGCGCGCGCAAATGCCCGGCAAACACCCCCGGATCGTCTTCACGACGCCAATCGGCGAGGTCGCCGACGCCAGCAAGGGGGACGGGTGGCAAGGCCGCGTTATCGCCTTCCTTGAGGGCATGCGGGAGCTTGGCTACGTCGATGGCAAGACCATGGCATTCCAATTTCAGTCAGGGGATGGGAAGAGCGAACGTGTCGCCGATATTGCCGCGCGTGTGCTTGCAAGTCCGCCCGATGTTATCATTGCGGCGGGCGGCGGTGCCAATGAGTTCGCTCATGCCTTCAAGCGACTGACACGCACGGTGCCCATAGTCATGGCCAACAGCTCCGATCCCGTCGAGCAGGGGCTTGTTGACAGTCTTGCCCGGCCCGGTGGCAACATCACCGGATTCACGGGCAACACCGGACCGGACTTCGAAGCCAAGCGCCTGCAACTGCTCAGGGAAGCCGCGCCGCAGGCGGTCCGGCTGGCCTATCTGGGGCTGAAGATTGACTGGGAAAGTCCTGCCGCAATCGGAGTCCGTAGTGCCGCCGAGCGGCTCGGCGTCACGCTGCTGCATGCCGAGCATGCCTCGTCAAATTACGCCGACGCGTTCGCGTTCCTGGTCCGCGAGAAGGTTCACGGCCTATTCGTCGCGCGCAATCCATGGAATTTTTCCAACCGACGGTCCATCACCGAATTTGCCGGCAACACAGGTATCGCCGCTGTGTATCCGACACGGGAGTTTGCAGTGGTCGGCGGTTTGATGTCCAATGGGCCGAGCTTGACCGACCTTTATCGACGCGCCGCCGGTCACGTCGACAAGATCCTCAAAGGCTCTAAACCCGCCGACCTGCCGGTCGAGCAGCCCACCAAATTCGAACTCGTGGTCAATCTGAAAGCCGCCAAGGCGCTCGGTTTGCCCATTCCCGAATCCATCCTCATTCGCGCAGACGAGGTTATCGAATGATCGACCGGCGCACGCTTGGCGGTATCTTGGCAGGCGCCGTCACCTGGCCACTGACGGCCATCGCCCAAAAACCGCGCCCGCTGATCGGTTTTCTCAACAGTCAGTCGCCCGCCGGCTGGGAGCCGTTCACAACCGCCTTTGAGCGCGGGCTCTTCGAGGGCGGCTTCATGGCCAGCCGCGATGTCGAGATCGACTATCGCTGGGCCAACGGGCAGGACGACGGTCTGCTAAGCCTTTCGGCCGACCTTGTGGCGCGCAAGATCAGCGTCTTGGTCGCGACCGGCGGACCCAACGCCGCGCAGGCAGCCAAGCGAGCGACCAGCACCATTCCAACTGTCTTCACGATCGGCGGCGATCCCGTGCTGCTGGGCCTCGTCGAAAGCCTCGCGCGGCCGGGTGGCAACATGACCGGCTTTACCCTTTTCACCCAGGAGCTGGGCCCCAAACGCTTCGAAATCCTCCGCGATCTCGTTCCAGGCGCGACAACCATCGCGTCCCTGCACAATCCCGGCAACATCGACACCGTGCGCCAAAACCGTGCCGCCTCCGCAGCCGGTAAAACACTCGGCAAAACCGTGCACTTCGTCGGTGCCCGCAGCGCCGACGAATTCGATGCGGCCTTTGCCCAGATCGCCGCGGCCCGCCCCGGCGCCCTGTTTGTCGAAAGCGATGCGCTCTTTTTCGCCCATCGCGAGCGCGTCGTGGCCTTGGCCGCGCAGCACACGATCCCGACGATCTATGAATCGCGCGCCTTCGTGGCGGCCGGCGGGTTGATTTCGTATGGCGTCAGTTTCCTCGACGTCTATCGGCAAGCCGGCCTCTATGTGGCGCGCATTCTCAAAGGCGCCAAGCCCGCCGACCTGCCCGTCATCCAGCCAACCAAACTGGAGCTCGTGGTCAACCAGGCCACCGCCCGCACCCTCGGCATCACCTTCCCCGCCTCCATTGGCGCCCTGACCGACGAGGTGATCGAATGATGCATCGCCGCGCACTGATGTCAGGCCTTGCGGCGCTTCCGCTGTCGATGCCCGCCCGCGCGCAGACGGGTCTCCCGCTGGTCGCCATCCTATCGCCATCGTCACCGCAGGCCGCAGTCATCAAGCTCGTCAACCAACCCTTCAAGCAGACCATGGCCACGCTTGGCCACGTGCCGGGCCGCACCGTCACGTATGCCGAACGCTACGCAGAGGGCGACGAGAGCCGCCTTCCGGCACTGGCGGCGGAACTGGTAGCCTTGCAACCTCGCGTCATCTTTACGAATGCGAGCGCCGCGGCGACGGCCATGGCTAGAGCGACAAGCACGATCCCGATCGTTGTGGGGCCGGCCGGCGAGGCCGTGCTGATTGCACTGGCCGGCGGCAACATGGCGCGGCCCACGACCAACGTAACCGGCCTCGTGCTCACATCCTCGGAAATCGATACAAAGTGCGTAGCGCTGTTGCTGGAGGCTGCGCCGTCGATCCGCCGCGTCGGGATCCTGGTCAATCCGAACAATCCCGGCCAGCAAGACTATCCCGCAGCGCTCAATGCGGCCGTGAAGGCGCTGGCGGCCGTGTTGATCCGTCTCGACGCAAAGGGCGCCTTCGATCTTGAAGCGGCATTGGTGAGAATAAAAGCCGAGCGGCTCGACGCATTGTTTGTCGCCGACGACTTGCACATTGCCGCCGATCCCGGCGTGCGCGAGAAAGTACTGCGTTTTGCGATGACCAACAGCATGCCTGTCGCTTCGTCGCATTTGAACTTTGCACGTGACGGCGCATTGCTCGCCATGGGGCCCTCCATTCCCGCCCTTGCCGCGCGCGCAGCGGTCTATGTCGACAAGATTTTGAAGGGGACGACGCCGGCGTATCTACCCGTCGAACGCCCCAGCGTGTTCACGACAATCGTCAATCTCAGAACCGCCGGGGCATTGGGCGTGTCGCTTCCCACCTCTATTCTCCTGCGCGCCGACGAGGTGATCGAATGATCGACCGGCGGACATTTGTTGCTGTGCTGGCTAACGCGGTAGGCGCGCCTGTGGCGCTCGCCCAGTCAGCGGCCAAGCGTCCGATTGTAGCATTCATTTCCGCCGTTGGTCGAAACGCCGATCACGTCGCGGCGTTTGAAGCGGGCTTGCGTGAGAGTGGACTGGAGCAGGGTCGGCACTTCGATGTTGTCGAGCGCTACGCCGACGGCGATCTCGGCAAAATGGGGCGGCAGATTGACGAGTTGGCGGGCCTTGGCCCGGCAGTGTTCGTGGCTGCGGGTGATGTGGTCATGCGGGCAATTCAGGAACGCTCGCCCAAAGTGCCAATCGTAGTTGCCGTCATGGCCAACTACGGCAATGTAGTTCTCGGCGGCAGCGTTGCCAGACCGCCTGGCAACATCACCGGCTTTTCGAACTTGAGCGCCGAACTCGCGGCCAAACGGCTTGATATCTTTCGCGAGGCGATCCCTGCGCTCGATCAGGTCGTCGTATTAGTCAATCTAGCGATGGAAAACGAGGCGCCTGCAGCCTATCGCAACGCCGGCGACAGTCTTGGGATCAAGGTCCGGTTGCTGCCTGTGCAGGTCGATATGGACTTCACTGCTGCCCTCCGCGAGGCAAAAAGCGACGGTGCGCGCGGTGTCATCGTCTATCGAAATTTCATGTTTGAGACGGTGCGTTGGAAACTGGTTTCTGCGATCGTTTCCACCGGCATGCCGTCGATGTTTGAGGAGCGTTTTTTTGTCGATATGGGCGGCTTGTTCAGCTACAGCACAAACTTGACCGACTTGTTCCGCCGCTCGGGCGGCTATACCGCCAAAGTGCTCACGGGGACCTCTGTCAACGAACTCCCTATTCAATTGCCGGCGAAGTTCGAGTTCGTGGTCAACCTCAAAGCGGCGCTGGCACTCGGCATCACGGTGCCGCAATCGGTCCAGATCCGCGCCGACGAGGTGATCGAATGATCGACCGGCGGATATTTGTTGCCGGCGCGATTGCCGCCGCTGGTCCGGCTCAACCCGGCTTTGCCCAAACGGCGCGCACGCCCGGTAAAATCGGCTACATTCATCCGGTCACCATCAGCCCAGACCATAATACGTATTTGATCCTTCAAACGGCGTGGCGCAAATTTGGCTACGTCGAGGGCGAGACGGTGCTGGCGCGATCTGCGCAAGGCGACATGCAACGGCTGCCAGCACTTGTCGCCGAATTGATCGCGCACGGTGCTGGCGTGCTCATTGTGGTCGGGGCCGATGCCGTTCGCGCGGCCGCGCGCGCCACCAGCGCCATGCCAATTGTCGCCATCGACATGGAGACCGACCCGGTCCGCACCGGACTTGTGGCGAACTTTGCCAAGCCGGGTGGGAACGTGACGGGGCTGTTCCTCGACTTTCCATCAATAGCAACAAAGTGGATCGAGCTGCTGCGGGAAGCAGTGCCGGGCCTGCAGCGGATTGCGTTTGTCTGGCAGCCGTCCATGGGCCGCGAACAACTCGATCTTGCTTTGAACGCGGCGCGCGCGCTGACCATCGATACCGTTGTTGTCGAGCTCGATATTCTCCGTGACTTCGACACCCAGCTGGCACCGCTGGCGGGCGGCAAACGCACTGGCATTGTGCAACTCACATTTCCCGGAATATCTGCTGTTGTTGGGGCATACTCGACGGCGGCTATCCGGAACGGGCTGCCGATCATCACCCATCTCAAGGCCGCCACCAAAGGGGGCCTGTTCATGAGCTACGGCGCCAGCCAGGAAGCCTACTACCCCCGCGCCATCGAAATGGCCGACAAGGTTCTGCGCGGCGAAAAACCCGGCAATATTCCGATCGAACGCCCAATCAAGTTCGAACTGGTGGTCAACCTCAAGACGGCCGCCGCGCTCGGCCTCACCATCTCGCCCGCATTCCTCATCCGCGCCGACGAGGTGATCGAATGATCAACAGGCGGCAACTGATCACCGGCATTGCCGCCGTATCGGCCATGCTACCTTGTGGCCTGCAAGCGCAGACCAACCGCGTGCCGGTGATCGGCTATGCGGGCTTCTCGACGGCCGAAGGCGACCGGCCGTTCATCGAGGCCCTTCGGCTGGGTCTCCGCGAGGCTGGCTTGATCGACGGGCAGACCGTGCGTATCGAAAGCCGCCATGCGGGTGGTGACTTCAGCAAGGCCGAGGGCCTGATTGCCGAGTTGAAGGCGCTCAAGACCGACATCTTCATCGCGCCCGGCCCTGCCGCCGCCCGTGTCCTGCGCCGCGCGACAACCCTGCCGATCCTGGCACTGCAGTTGCCACCCGGCGTCTCTGATCCGGAACTCTATGAAAGCATCGCGCGCCCCGGCTTCAACCTGACCGGCTTCTCGTCCATGGGCGAGAGCCTGTCGGCCAAACGCATCGAACTTCTGCGCGAGTTATTGCCAAACCTCAAGACGCTGGGCGTGTTGCACAACGCCACCGACAAGAATTTTACCGAGTGGGGCGTGGCGACCGAAGCCGACGCGCGTGCACAAGGCCTCGCGGTCTCGCGCCAGGCGATGACGACCGCTTCGGCCGACGAGTTGGCGCGCTGCTTTGCGGCCTTCCGCAAGGATGGCGTCACCGCGGTGATCGTCATCCGCGACTTCGTGACGTCGTCGATGGGCAAACAGATCGTCGGCGCCGCCAACGAAGCAAGCATCGCTGTCGTGGCTGAACACCGCGACTATGCCATCGACGGGGCGTTGTTCAGTTATGGCCCCGACATCTTCGATCTGTTTCGCCGGGCAGGCGGCTACATCGATAAGATCCTCAAAGGTGCCAAGCCCGGCGATCTCCCTATCCAGCTGCCGACCAAGTTCGAACTCGTCGTCAACGGCCGCACCGCCACGGCGCTCGGCATCACCCTCCCCCCCACCATCCTCATCCGCGCCGACGAAGTAATCGACTGAAACGTCACCGAATGCCCACGCCTTTGCACACCCCACTTTTGCCCGTTCCCAGGACGAATACTTTTAGTCTATAACGATTTTGCAAAGCTCGGAACGGGCACAGATCTAGGGAGGAATTCAGTGGTTTTGTTTCACCGCATCGCACGGCCGGTGGCCGTTGCTCTAAGTGTGCTCGCGGCCGTCTCGGCAACTCAGGCCCAGGAAATCAAGATCGGCGTCAGTGTCGCGCTGACTGGTCCGGCTGCAGCACTTGGCGGCCCCATCAAGAACACGCTCGCGCTGGTGTCCGACAAGATCGGCGGCGTGCCGGTGAAATATGTGCTGCTCGACGATGCGGCTGACCCGACCACCGCGACCACCAATGCGCGGCGCTTTGTGGCCGAAGACAAAGTGGACGCCATCTTCGGCTCGTCCAACACCCCGGCCACGCTGGCCATTTCGGCCATCGCCAACGAGGCGGGCATTCCGCAGTTCGGCATGGGCCCGATCCCGATCACGCCGGGCAACGTGAAGTGGTCGGTCGTAATGCCACAGCCGGTGCCGCTGATGGCCAAGGCACTGTTCGACCACATGGTCGCCAACAAGGTCAAAACCGTCGGCCTGATCGGCTTCGCTGACAGCTGGGGTGATCTGTGGGTCAAGGTGTTCAAGGAGATCGGCGAGCCGATGGGCTTGCAGATGATCGCCGAAGAGCGCTACGCGCGCGCCGACACATCGGTCGCGGGCCAGGCCTTGAAGCTCGTTGCTGCAAAGCCTGACGCCGTGCTTGTTGCAGGTTCCGGCACGGGTGCGGCCCTGCCGCAGGTCGCTTTGAAAGAACGTGGCTTCGCCGGGCTCATCTATCAGACACACGGCGCTGTCTCGAGAGACTTCATCCGCATTGGCGGTGCCGCAGCCGAAGGCGTCATCATGGCGTCGGGTCCAGCAGTCGTCGCCGAAGGCCAGCCTGATGGCGCGCCAACCAAAGCACCGGGCATCGCATTCGTGACGGCCTACGAAGCCAAGTACGGCAAAGACAGCCGCAACCAGTTCGGCGCCCACTTCTGGGATGCTGTGCTGATCATGGAACGCATCGTGCCCGTCGCCATGAAAACCGCCAAGCCAGGCACCCCGGAATTCCGCGAAGCGCTGCGTGCGGCCCTGCTGTCGGAGAAAGACATCGCCGCCAGCCAGGGCGTCTATAACTTCACCGACAAGGATCGCTACGGCGTCGACAACCGCGCCCGCGTGTTGCTGACCGTCAAAGGCGGCAACTTCGAACTGATCAAGTAAGGTTACGAACACGCGGCGGCCGGACGGCGGCTGGATGCAGGATCCAGCCGTCGCCATGGTTAAATAATCAGCCAACAGAGTTAATCGCCGCTAGGCCTATAAATTTGACCGTCTGTGCATTCTTTCCGGTTTGGCTACACCCCTAGCCACCCACCCGTCGACGGCCACCAGCGGCCTTCCTGCGCAGTCCTAGGCCCTATCGGGGTGTCAGTCTCGATCCGCCTTCGCGTGGCATCGCTGAAAGCCCCCAGCAGCGCTGTTTCATGTTTAATGTCAGCGGCTTAATCTTAACGCGGCGATCGTTCCGCGCGCGGCTTCGATCACCGCTGTCCCAGCCCAAACAACTGCCACGCATTCGTCCGGCCGATCTTGCGGCGGTCAGCTTCCGAGATGGTGCAGCCGTCAAACCACAGCGCCGCATGGTCGATGTTTTCAAACGGCCAGTCAGCCGAGAACAGAATGCGGTCCGCGCCGATTTCCAGCATCGCGTCGATCAGCGCCTGCGTGCGGAAGTTACCCGACGTCGTGATGTAGAAATTCTCGCGGAAATAATCCGACAGCGGACGCTTGGCCGGATACGTCTTCGGTGCCTTCACCCACGCGTTGCGATTGTCCACCCGCCACATCGAATAGGGCAGGCCCTCACCCATGTGCCCGATGATGATCTGCAACTTCGGATGCACATCGAACAACCCCGACGCCATCAAGCGCAGCGCATGCACCGCCGTCTCCTGCCCAAACGCCCACGTCGGCCCAAGCAGCCACGGGTGCCCCTCATAGATCTGTGAATGCTGCGGCAGCGGATTGCGCGGATGCAGATAGAACGGCACGCCGAGCTTTTCGACCTCCGCCCAGAACGGCCGGTACTGCGGCAGGTCGTAGTAGGTCGCATTGCCGGCGTCGTTGATCTGGCTGAACCCATTGACGAGTGCGCCGCAGAACCCCAGCTCCTTGATGCAGCGGTGCAGTTCACGCGCCGCCGCGTCCGGGTCTTGCAGCGGCAGCGCCGCCAGCCCGCAGAAGCGAGTGGGCCGCTTCGCCACCTCGCCGGCCAGAAAATCGTTGGCGCGCTTGGCAATCTCGATCGCCCGCGCCGTATCGGGAATAGCCTGCACGGCAGGTGCGTTCAGCGATGGCAGCATCATCTCGATGCCGTGCGCATCCATCTCGCGCAAACGCCGCTCCTGCATATCGAGCAAGCGTGCTTTGAGCTCGATCCAATAGTCGCCCGGCACAAACCCGGCGCTGTCCTGCAACGTCTCCGCAATAGCGAAATGCTCTTCCAATGCGACTTTGCCTTGCATGATTTCGCCCTTTCGCGTGAATTGCAACGCATCGCTGCAGCACGCCTTACACGTCGCGGCAATTCACGAGGCCGTCAAGCGCTCTGCATCCGGTCCTGCGGGGCAACGCGTGCCACGCGATTGTGGGGACAAGCAGGGGAACCGCCGGCAGCCATCTTTTTGCTGCCGCACCGGCGGTGGTAGGGTCGCGGCGATTCTATTTGCGGAGCCACCCATGGACAAGATCAACCAGCAGATCGCGCGCGAGCTGGGCGTCAACGTATCGCAGGTGACCGCCACCGTTGAACTGCTGGCCGAGGGCTCCACTGTTCCCTTCATCGCCCGCTACCGCAAGGAAAAGACCGGCGGCCTGGACGATACGCAACTGCGCAAGCTCGACGAGCGGCTTGGCTATCTGCGCGAACTTGAAGACCGCCGCGCGACGGTTCTCAAGTCCATCGAAGAGCAGGGCAAGATGACGCCGGAGCTGTTGCGCTCCATTCACGGCGCCGACAACAAGGTCGCACTCGAAGACATCTACGCGCCCTACAAGCCCAAGCGCCGCACCAAGGCGATGATCGCGCGCGAAGCTGGGCTCGAACCACTCGCCGATGCGTTGCTGGCGAACCCCGCGCTCAACCCCGAGACGGAAGCACAGAAATACGTCGACGCCGGCAAAGACGTCGCTGACGTGAAGGCCGCCCTCGATGGTGCGCGCGCCATCTTCATGGAACGCATCGGCGACAAGAGCGAACTGGTCACCAACCTGCGCACGTGGCTGTGGGAGAACGGCATCGTCACCTCCAAGCTCATCAAGGGCAAAGCGGCAGAAGGCGCCAAGTTCTCCGATTACTTCGACTTCAACCAGCGCATCAAAGATCTGCCGTCCCATCGTGCCCTCGCTCTTCTGCGCGGCCGCAACGAAGGCTTCATTGATCTTGGACTGGATGTTGTCACCGAGCCTGGCAAGCCGCATCCGGCGGAAGGCAAGATCATGGTCGCGTTCGGCCTCAGAAACCTGGATCGCCCCGGCGACAAGTGGATTTCCGATAGCGTGCGGCTGGCGTGGCGCGCGCGCCTGTCTGTGTCGCTGTCCGTCGATCTGATGACTTTGCTGAAAGAAATTGCCGACCGCGATGCGATCTCGGTGTTCTCCAAGAACATGAAAGATCTGTTGCTCGCAGCGCCGGCCGGCCCACGCATCACCATGGGTGTCGATCCCGGCATCCGCACGGGCTGCAAAGTGGCTGTCGTCGATCGGACCGGCAAGCTCTTGGATACCACAACAATCTACCCCCACGAGCCCCGCAACGATTGGCAAGGCTCGCTCGCAGCGCTGGCCGCGATGGCCATGAAACACAAGGTCGAGATCGTCGCCGTTGGCAACGGCACCGCCGGCCGCGAGACCGACAAGCTCGTTGCCGAACTGATGAAAAAGATGCCGCAACTCAACCTGCAAAAGATCATGGTCTCGGAGGCAGGGGCATCGGTGTATTCGGCGTCGGAATTGGCGGCGCTCGAGTTCCCCGGCCTCGATGTGTCGCTGCGCGGTGCGGTATCGATTGCGCGCCGCCTGCAAGATCCGCTGGCCGAGCTGGTGAAGATCGATCCCAAAGCGATCGGGGTCGGCCAGTATCAGCACGATGTCGATCAGATGGGCCTCGCCAAGTCGCTCGATGCTGTGGTTGAAGACTGCGTGAACTCGGTGGGCGTCGATGTGAATACCGCATCGGTTGCACTGCTGGCGCGGGTCTCGGGGCTCAACAAAACGCTGGCTGACAACATCGTCGCCTTCCGCGACGAGAACGGCGCGTTCGCATCACGTGCGAGCTTGAAGAAAGTCCCGCGCCTCGGCCCGAAAACGTTCGAACAGGCGGCCGGCTTCCTGCGCATCATGGGTGGCAAAAACCCCCTCGATGGGTCCGCTGTGCATCCCGAGGCCTACGAGCTGGTCGAGAAAATCGCAGCGGCGACCAACAAGCCGCTGAAGGCGATGATCGGCGATCGTGCCTATCTCAAATCGCTGCGGCCCCAGCAGTTCGCCGACGCGCGCTTCGGCGTGCCGACCGTGACCGACATCCTCGCCGAACTTGAAAAGCCCGGCCGCGACCCGCGTCCCGAATTCAAGACGGCGACCTTTCAGGAGGGCGTCGAGAAAATCTCCGACCTCAAGCCCGGTATGCAGCTCGAGGGCGTGGTGACCAATGTGACGGCGTTCGGCGCATTCGTCGATATCGGCGTCCATCAGGATGGCTTGGTGCACATCTCCGAGCTGGCCGACAAGTTTGTCAAAGACCCCCGCGAGGTGGTCAAAGCCGGCGACGTTGTCCGCGTGCGCGTGAAGGAAGTCGACGCCCCCCGCAAGCGTATCGCGCTGACGATGAAGAGCGGTCAGGTTGCCACCGGCGCGACAGCTGGCGCGCATGGCAGCGCGCGGCCACCGGTTGCCGCTCCGCAAGGCAACGTCCGCCCGGTGTCCAATCCCCCCTCCGGCGAAAGCGCGCTGGCGGCAGCCCTGCGGCGTGCGCAGGAGAAGCGGTAAGCGGCGTCCCGGTCAAAGACGATGCCGGCCGTGGAATACGTGACGCATTGCTATCCTGGCCGCCATAAGGAAACTCCGTCTTTGCCATTGAGCCTCGCCGCGGGTATCGCTACACAGCGCTGAGACCGAATTGCGGGGCGCGCCCCGCCGCCATCAGAAGGGCCCTGCCGCCGATGTCCGTCCGCCGCCTGCATCCAGCTCAGCCGAAATCCTTCGCCTTCACGCCCGCCAACGAGGCCTGGGTGGCGCACACCATCGCCAAGTACCCGGCGGGCAAGCAGGCCTCCGCCGTCATTCCGCTGCTGATGCGCGCCCAGGAGCAGCACCAAAACTGGCTGCCGGAACCGGCGATCCGGCTGGTCGCCGAAAAACTCGGTATGGCCTACATCCGCGTCTATGAGATCGCCACGTTCTACACCCAGTTCCAGCTCGGCCCGGTCGGCAAAAAGGCCCACGTGCAGGTCTGCGGCACCACCCCCTGCATGCTGCGCGGTGCCGAAGCCCTGAAAGACGTCTGCCGCCAGCGCATTCACGCCGATCAGTTCCATCTTTCAGCCGATGGCAATTTTTCCTGGGAAGAAGTCGAGTGCGCCGGCGCTTGTGCCAACGCGCCGATGGTCCAGGTGTTCGCCGACACTTACGAAGACCTGACACCGGCGCTGCTGGAAAAAGTCATCGATGGCTACGCCGCCGGCACGCCACCCAAACCCGGCTCGCAGATCGGCCGCAAGGCCTCGTCCCCCGCTGGCGGCATGACCGCCCTGACCGATCCGGGCCTGTACAATGGCTCCACCATCGGCGCCTGGCAGCAGCGCCTCGCCGAAGCTGACGCGAAAGCGGCCACCGCCGTCCCGCCCGCCGTGCCGCCTGCCACAGTGGCCAAGACATAAACCGCCGAGAACAGGCTGAATTGACATGGCGCGCCCGCCTGATGAGCCCTCCGG
This sequence comes from uncultured Alphaproteobacteria bacterium, assembly GCA_963847145.1. Lineage (GTDB taxonomy): Bacteria > Pseudomonadota > Alphaproteobacteria > Rhizobiales > Hyphomicrobiaceae > JABFRJ01. The sequence continues at coordinate 100,239 of CAWJYN010000003.1, read as the reverse complement.
AAAGTCCCCGGCACCGATTGGCCGCATGGCCTTCCACGCGCTCCTCGCGGGCATCTTCTTCTTCGCGCTCAACCGGTTCGTGCTCGATCAGTCGCTGGAGACGTCCGTGTTGTGGGGCGTCGTCGCCGCGCCGTTTGCAGCCTACATGGCCTATTCTCAAACCGCCCGCTGACGGCTTCTTGCAGCGTGAAACGTCAGCTGAGCATGGCCACCCAGGAGTCGCCACAACGGCCCTCGCACGAGTGGTGTGTGCGTCTCACAGGCGACGCTCCTTTGGAGGTCGAAGAGCGCCCACCCCCGCGTCCCCACGCCCCGCTTGAGCCCCCTCGCAAATATGCTAGTCAGTGCCCTCAAGATCGACGCCCCAAAGATCGTCTTAAGAGACCGTTCATGGCCCTGCACGACCGCGACCGCATTTTCCGCAACATCTATGGCGTCCACGACGTTAGTCTCGCTGGTGCTCAGAAACGCGGCGCCTGGGACGGCACGGCAGCCTTCATCAAGCGCGGCCACGATTGGATCATCAACGAAGTCAAAGCCTCCGGCCTGCGCGGCCGTGGCGGCGCCGGCTTCCCCACCGGCCTCAAATGGAGCTTCATGCCCAAGGCCGACCCGCGGCCATCCTACCTCGTCATCAACGCCGACGAGAGCGAGCCCGGTTCCTGCAAAGACCGCGAGATCATGCGGCATGACCCGCACCTGCTGGTCGAAGGCGCACTCCTCGCCTCCTATGCCATGCGCGCGCACGTCTGTTACATCTATGTGCGCGGCGAGTTCATCCGCGAACGTGAAGCTCTGCAGCGCGCCGTTGACGAGGCCTACGCCGCCAAGCTGATCGGCAAGAACAACACCAACGGCTGGGACTTCGACGTCGTCGTCCACCACGGCGCCGGTGCCTACATCTGCGGCGAAGAAACCGCCATGCTGGAAAGCCTCGAAGGTAAAAAAGGCCAGCCGCGCATGAAGCCGCCGTTTCCCGCCAACGTCGGGCTTTATGGCGCGCCGACCACGGTCAACAACGTCGAGAGCATCGCCGTGACGGGGGAAATCCTGCGCCGTGGCGCGGTGTGGTTCTCTTCGCTCGGCAAGCCCAACAACACCGGCACCAAGCTGTTCCAGATTTCCGGCCACGTCGAAAAGCCGTGTGTGGTCGAAGAAGAAATGGGCATCCCGCTCAAAGAATTGCTGGAACGCCATTGCGGCGGTGTGCGCGGCGGCTGGTCGAACCTGCTGGCCGTCATTCCCGGCGGCTCGTCGATGCCGCTGATCAACGAAGCCGACTGCCAGACCCTGACGATGGACTTCGACACGCTATCCAAGCTCAAGAGCGGCATGGGCACCGCCGCCATCATCGTCATGGACAAATCGACCGATATCATCGCCGCCTTCCGCCGCTTGGCCTATTTCTACAAACACGAGAGCTGCGGCCAGTGCACGCCCTGCCGCGAGGGCACCGGCTGGCTCTGGCGCATCCTCAGCCGCATGGAAAAAGGCCAGTCCACCCACGCTGAAATCGATATGCTGTGGGATGTCACCAAGCAGATCGAAGGGCACACCATCTGCGCGCTGGGCGAAGCCGCCGCCTGGCCCGTCCAGGGCCTGATCCGCAATTTCCGCCCCGTGATCGAGGCCCGCATCGACCAGTATACCGCGGCGGCAAAACAGGCAGCCGAGTAACGGTGTGGGATCTCCTCACCGCCATTGTTGACGCATTGGCCTTCGCACCATTCGGGTTGACGCTGTTGCTTGTCGGCGGCTTTGCGGGTTGGACGCTCTATGGACCGGCTGGGGCAGCGGCCGGCGCCGCAATCGGGCTCGTGTTGGGCCTTTGGCTCGACCTGGGTCGGAGCGCGGCCGCAAAGTCGATGCGCGTCCCCGTCGCACTCTCCGCAGCCGCCGTATTGCTGTACGCGTTCCTGCGATAAGTCGCGACGTACCCCCCACCGAAGCTGCCCACTTCACAGACCCCAATGCGCGCCTAGATTGAATTTAAACTGAATACCCCAATAATAATTGTCCATGGGCCTTCGCAGCCCCACGCTAAGCACCACTCAGCACACGAACAGATCCCGTTGCCCGGAGACAACAAACGGCGTGATCAGCAGCGGCAAATGTGAGTTGCGGCCTAACAAACTGTGCAAAACAGCAGCGTCTCAGTGGTGTTAGTGCCCACATTGGGGCTTTTGACCAACAGCAATTGTGGCGAATCATGGTACCCCGGGAGGTACCAGTTTCAAGTCGCCGCGAGTGTTTGAAGCGCCTTCGTTAAAGGCGCCAGTGAGTTTTGTAAGCGTTTGCTCACCAATTTTTTCTGGCAACACGGGGACTATTCCATTGATCGCGCGAAATAAAGGCATCGTCGGCCTCGCGCTACTGTCGGCTGCACTTGCCGGCTGTGGCCTTCCGACCTCCGTCCCCCGGGGCGAGTTCATCGAGACAAACGCTGAAGTCACGATCAGGCCGGAGCGTGCCAAAAGCGCGCCGTATTGCCTTGTGGCCGTCACGCCCGATGTCTTGACCGTCGCGCAACATGCCCAGCACCGGCTTGCCGGCCGCTTCAACGATCATCGTGGCCCCACGTCGCTGAAGATCGGCGTTGGCGATATCGTCAGCGTCACCATCTACGAGTTGGGCGTCGGCGGCCTCTTCTTCCCGCTGGAAGGCGGGCTCCGCCAAGGCAACTACATCACCCTGCCCAACCAAGAAGTCGATAATCTCGGCAATATCTCGGTCCCATACGCCGGTTCAATCCGCGCTCGCGGCCGGACCATGGTTGAGATCCAGAACGCCATCGTCTCCGCCCTGAAGTCCCGTGCGCTCGATCCGCAAGCTGTTGTGTCCCTCATTGAACAGCGCGCGGCATTGATCTCGGTCCTCGGCGAGGTCGGCACCCCCACGCGTTTCCGCGCTAGCGCCGGTGGCGAACGCGTACTCGACGCTATTTCGAGAGCAGGCGGCCCGAGAGCTGCCGGACATGAAACGTGGGTTCTGCTGGAGCGCGGCTCAAAAATCGCCGTCACGCCCTTCGAAGCGCTCATCCGCGAGCCGGCCAACAACATCTACGTTAGGCCACAGGACACCATCTATCTCTTCAAAGAAGCGCAGACATTCCTAGCCTTCGGCGCAACTGAGCGGCAGGGTCAGTTCGCCTTCGATCAGTGGCGCTTGTCACTCGCCGAAGCGATTGCACGTTCTGGCGGGTTGAGCGACTCGCGCGCAGAGCCGTCCTGGGTCTTCCTCTACCGCCTGGAACGCCGTGAGACGGTCGAGAAAATTGATCCTAAGTGCCTCGTCTCCGATGCGGCCCTTATACCGGTCATCTACGAAATCGACCTGCGGGACCCTGCTTCCTACTTCCTAGCTTCGCGTTTCCCGATGCGCGACAAGGACGTGCTGATGGTCTCGAACTCTCGCACCGTCGAAGCGACAAAGTTCATGACCTACATCCGCTCGGTCAGCCAGACGATCTCTGATCCCATGCAGACCGCGATCACGGCGTACGGTTTGAAAGCTGCAATCAATGGCACATCGTCGGGCACCACGATCATCACGGGCAATACAGTGACGCCCTGAAGTTCAGAGTATCCCCGCCATCTGGATCCCGGAGGTATCTCACCTCCGGGATTTTTCATTTACGCATTGCCTCTGAAGGCTGCAATCGGGCTTCCGCCGCGCGACTTGATCGCTCGGTAGACACCCCGTGTGCGGCAATGGAGGCAGCCGGGCGTGTCATGCTCGTCCAGCGTTTCACGCGGCATCGAGAAGCGCCGGTCGTTACCGGCATGTGCCGGGAAGAGTGTCCCATTCGCTGTTGTCACAGCGGACTTGTATCCAAGCGAACGGACGATACCGGCATCTCTTGGCCCCGCCGCTCCATAGGGATAGGAAAAGTGATCGACGGCCGTGTCCAGCAACTGCTCGAGAACACGTTTGCTCTCAGCCGCCTCCCAGCGGACCTCATCAGCGGAAAGCCGCGCAAGAAAGCGATGCGTGACAGTGTGCGCGCCAATCGTCACCAGTGGATGGCGCGCGATCGTCTGTAATTCAAGCGGCGTCATCGCCTCTTGGTCGAGCAGCCGCGCCAGGTCGATGCCGTAGCGGTCAAAGGTCGGCCGCAGTTGCTCAGCGCGATCCCCGTCTTCAAAAACCCACCGGCCGATCGCCGCCATCGCCCGGCGTTGCTGGTCTGGACGGCTGGTATCAAAACGGCACCCCATAGGGGCGATGTCGATCTGGTCGTTGCTGCGGACCAGTGGCACCAGTCCCAGCCACCATCCGTTCAGGTCCCGTGTCAGGATCTGCGTCGGCACATAAATCGTGAAGGGCGCCGCGTAGCGCTCCATCAGCGGCAGCACTCGGGTCAGGTTGTCCCGGTAGCCGTCATCGAAGGTAAACACCACAAACCGGCGCGCGTGCGGTTCTGCCAACCGGCGCAGGGCCTCGTCGAGCGTGACGATATCAAGCTGTTCGCGGCGTACCCATTGCAGCGCGCGCTCAAGCGCGCGCTCCGAGCAGCGCAGGGTTTGCCCCAGGTAGTCCTGCGTGTCCTCGACCACGCTGTGCAGCATGAACACCAGGCCACGGCCACCGTATCTGACCCCGATCGCACCGCCCAGACCACTGCGCGCCAGCGCTTCCGAAAGCAGAACTCTCATGCCGCGCCCTCAATTCAAATGCAGGGCCTAGGCGACGGATTTCATGGGGATCTTCACGCTCGCAGCGCGCATGTTCAGATAATTCGCGTAGCTGCGCTCGTCGAACCACGAGGCGCCATTCGGATCGTACAAGCGGAAGCGCTTCATATCCACCTTGTTCATGGCCACGCCCATCAGCCGCTCGTTGAACTGCGGCACGCGCTCGAACGCCAAGCGCGTGCGCTCTTTCTCACTGCGTCCCCACTCCACAACGCCCAGGAATGTATCGACGAGCCGTGCAATCAGCGCCACATCGACCATCGGTACAATGGGTGGCAGATCGATGATGATGTAGTCGAACTTCGTCCGCGCCAGAGCCATCAGTCGATCCATGGCCTCGCTGGCAAGCAGCTCATCCGGCCGCGCGCCGCGCAGCGAGCCAACTGGCAGGAATGACAGCTGCGTCCGCGGATCTGTCTTGATGGCTTCATCAAGAGTAGCCTCGCCATACAGGACCTCAACGAGCCCGTTGGGTGCTTTGGGCGCAAACTGTTCGGTAAGCACCGGGTGACGCAGATCCCAGTCGAGCAGCAGAACGCGGGCATTGGACATGCTGGTCGCCACCGCTAGCGCCGCAGAAACCATTGATGATCCCTCGCCCGGACGCACTGACGCGACGCCGACAACTTTGCACGCAGGTCCAGGGCATTGCCGGTCAAGCTGCAGCTTGATCGCCCGGAAAGCTTCCGAGAACTGCGATTGCGGCGCCAGTTCTGGCGCCCAAACAATGCTTTGCCGCCGGCTGATCTCGCCGGTGTCGGGGGGCGGCGCGCTCTCACGCATGAACCAAAACCGCCGCCGGGCGCCGGGGCCGCGCCAGTCGGGTATCACCGCCACCAGCGGCCGCTCCAACGTCCGTTCAACTTCATCCAACCGGCGGAATGTCCGGTCGGTCAACTCTCGCAACACCGCACCAATGCACCCCAAAGCCAGGCTCAACGCGAACAAAATCGAGCCAAAACGGATCGTCTTCTTGTAGTTGCGGCCAAGTGGCTGGGTCGCCTCCGTCGCCATCTGTGCGCGCGCAAATGGAAACGCCTCCTGCTCATTTGACTCTGAATAGCGCTTGAGAAACCCATCATAAAGCGATTGATACGTCTGCGCAGAACTCTCCAATTCGCGCAACCGTATATGGGCCGACTGGCCGGCCCGCATCTCTTTGATCGCGACCTGCAACGCTATGTCGACAGTCGCTTCACGGCGGCGCGAAATCTGGATGTCGCTCCGGTAGCTCTCTGCAAGCCGCTGGAACTCGTCCAGCATCGCCGCGTGAATTTCAGCCATGCGTTGATCGAGCTTCTTGACCGACTGATGGTTGGCACCAAAACGCCCCAGGAACTCAACCCGCTTGTTGGAGAGTTCGAAATACTGCTCTCTGAGCTTTGTCACCAATGGATTGGTCATGAGGTCCGGAACGGACGGCTTCACAGTCGAGCTCGCAAAGTTGCGAATGGCCGTCTCGACCAACTGCAGGCGCGCCTGAGTGTCCCCGATCTTTGATCGCTCGGCCATCAGCTGCGCGTTGAGCTCGCCCATTTGCCGCTCACTGAGAGTGACGCCGCCGCCCTCGAAGAGACTATTGCTCGTGCGGAAAGCATTGATCGCGGCCTGCGCCGCAGCAGTCTGGTCGCGCAGCTCGTCCAAGCGCTTCTTGAGCCAGTCCGCCGCACGCCGGCTCACATTGCTGCGATCCTCGATCTGCTTGTCGAGAAACGAATGGGCCACCGCATTGGCGAACATCGCCGCCCGTGCGGGCGACTCCGCTTGATAAGTGATGTTGACCGCGTAGGTGCCCGGCACTCGCCGCACGCCGACTTCGCCCATGAAGGCGTCGAGCCGGTAGCGCGCGTTCCAATCATCCGACCGTTGCCCGCCCCGGCCCATGTATTCCGCGACCGTCGCGCCGAACCACCGTTCGACACGCGATTTGGTCGGCGGCGCAAACGCCGGATCGTCGGAAAGATTGAGGCGTTGCATTGCTTTCTTTGCAACCGCTTCAGTGCTGATGATTTGAATCTGGCTCTCGAGCCCGGTCGTTGAATCAAGGGTGGCGTCACCGACCATCGAATTGGTGAACAACGTGACCTTGTTGGGATCGAACATAATTGTCGCAACGGCCTCGTACCGGCCGGGCAAAAGGAAAAATGCCGACACAAATAAGCCGAGGCCAACCAACGCACCGACCATGATCGGCAGCCACTGCCGTCGCAAGAATGAAACTGCATATTGGAACGCCGCCGAAAGCAACTCGACCCGCGCGTTGTCCCAATCGAGGTGAGAGCTGTTGCCCTGCCCGCCCATGGAACTTGTTTGCACAGTGAGTTCACGCCCCGGTGCGTCAAGCTGAGTGGAGCCCAGTTTATGTCTCATCACCTACCCTCAATATGAGCCCACGCTGCGCTTGGCGCCGCGTCAAAATGAAACTCTGCAGCTGCTTTAACACCACGCCATACCGTCCGGCCTTTCAGACAACGCCAGCAAGCGCCGCCACGTCATCTGCCAAGTCACGTGCCACGCCACGTCCATGCGAAAACCATGCCAAAAAGGCGACCGCACGCCGCCGCCGCCGGCGCAACCTGCGAAACGCAAAAACCTGTGTGATGCTATCAGTATGTCCTACCTGGCCGCGGGCCTCCAGAAGGCCTCGAAAAGTTAGTTAATCGCCGTTGCAATTTGAGTTTCAGGAAGCGCTGGGACCTTCGCCGGCGAAGTGGTCTTCGCGACCCGCGCCAACGTCCCCCAAAGAGCGATAACGATGAGCACCAACGAAACATAGATCGAGGCCAGCATCCCCGGCAGCGCATAGTGCATGGTCAGTCCGACAATCAGACCCGTGCAAACAACACTCGTGGCCCCCTCGATCACAATCCGCGTTTTGTGCTGATCGGCAGCATTCAGCGCGTCCATGGCCAGAAACTGCAGTGAGGTCAGCGGCAAACTCCAGCACAATATCTCGAGGATCGGCACCGCCGCCGCGTATTGCACCCCAAACAGCGGCACCAGTAGCGGCGCACAGAAGTACAAGAGAATACTCGCAGCAAAACTCAGCGCCGTGACGTAGCCCGCGTATTTGCGCGCCAAATGCAACGTCGCAGACGCGCCCTCACGGCCAGCCACGGCCAGCCGCGAATAGACCTGCCGGTCAAACGAATGGCTCACAATGGACGCCGTGCCGATAATGCGGCGCGCAACGCCATACATGCCGACGTAGGCCGGCGATGCCACAGCGCCAAGTGCCAGAACGTCAACATTCATGCGTATAATTGCAAGCAGGCTGCCGAAGCTCAGCGTTGAGCCGCGCGCAAGTTCTTCACGGATAATCCCAAGCTTTGGCCGGCCAAAGTGACGGATGGCGGCACCGCACGCGATCGCGATCATGACCGAAGTCGCCAGATGCCAGAACGCCCAGGCGCCGAGCGTGTTCACCTTGAGGCCGTAGCAGACGACGATCACAATGATGGCGCGCGCAACGCCGGAAAGAATATTGACAAGATTGGCGCTTTTGAAGTCGTCGTGAGCCAGAAATATCCGCTCGGTCAGTGAGACCCAGGCCGTCAGTCCTTGATTGCAGATCACCAGCGCCAGAATGATCAAGAAATTCATGCCCGCCCGCGGGTCGATCTTGATCATGACCGCCAGTATGGCTGCTGTGACCAGGGCTATGACGAGGCTCGTGACCGTCAGCGCGACAATGGCGTGACCGAGGACGGCCGGGTATTCAGCCCGATCGCGCGCCACACGGCGCCGCATGATTTCTCCTGACCCCAGGCCGCACCACATGAGGCCAATGGACGACGCAGTCGTGACCAGGGTCAGCAAGCCGTACTGCTCCGCGCCCAACGCACGCGCAATAATCACAAACGCGCAGGTCTGTGCCACCAGCCCAATGGCGAGGCTTGCAGTCGACGCGACATAGTCACGAATCTGACCGCGGCGGTCCCGAAGTCGGCGGATGGCAGCGGAAAAATTAACCAACATCAGAAATGTCACCACGGTTCATGCCTGCACACATGGTCTTGTCGCATCAGTGACGCGCGCGCCGTGTCCGTAACCGACGTCAATCTGTACGTCGAGCGCCGCCATGAGCAAACCCGAAGTCTTGCTTAACCTTACTGCGAACTAGGGTGAGCAGGCTCCGCGCACTTCCTGCACACTCGACATGTCGTGTGGGTCAATCCGCTCCCGGCAAGCTGGGAATGGCGTCATTCTTGAAGGTAGGGACTTGAAGCTGTGGGCAAGGCCCTGCTCAAGTCTCATTTTGGTGCCATCAATGTTGTCTGTCGCACAGCCCCAACACTCCATCGCCTCCGGCTCAGTCCGCACATTCCCGCCCCTGCGCGTGGGTGCGAAATTCGCGTCCGGCGATGCCGTTGTGGCGCACATGGCGCTGCGCGTCTCGCTGAACATCTGCTGTATTCTCTATTTTGGCGCGAACCTCTCGGTTCCCCCGTCGATCGCTATGAGCGCCACTGGCGCGTTGTCCATCGGCCTGATCGCCACGTCGAGCCACGCCAAAGCCCTCGCAAGCCGGTGCTGGCCGCTGTTTGCCATGTGTGCCATTGCCATGCTCTCGGCACTCTGGTCCGTCGACCCCTCGGTCTCGATCCGGCGGTCGTTACAGCTCATCTTTGCCTGCAGCCTTGGCGTCGCCCTTGTCGGCAGGCTCGGCAGCGTCGAGGCAGTCAGATCGATCATCCGCGCCATGTCCTTCGCGTGCGCGCTGTCGGTGCTTTGGGTGGTCTTGTATCCCACCTGGGCCATCCACCAGGCGACCGACTCTGCCCAAACAGTTCACGCCGGCCTGTGGCGCGGCATCTTCTCCCACAAAGTCAACTACAGCATGTTTGCCGGTCTCACGCTGGGGCTGTTGCTGTTTTACGGGCGTCGCGCGTTCAAGCGGAACGTCTCATACGTGGTCGCCCTGGCCAGCGCACTCGCAGGCTTGATCGGGTCGGGCTCAGCAACGGGCGCAGTTGTCGCGCTCACCTTTGCGCTGTTGCTGCACGTGTCTTTTATCAACGCATCGCGCTCTCATGAATTGCGGCGCAAGCTGGTGCGTGGCCTCGTCGCCTTCTTGTCGCTCTGGATCATTTTGATGACCAGTGGTGCACTCAACCAGCTCGCCGCCCTGTTCGGCCGCTCGACCGATCTGACGGGCCGCTCAACCTACTGGCCCTTCGTCATGTCGTTCTTGCACGAAGGAAGCATCTTTGTCGGCTACGGCTATGCCGCAGGATTTCGCTATGTCGGGCGCCTGATTGCCGACCGGGCCCAATTGGCGCTCGGTGAGGCGCACAACGGCTACATCGAGATGCTGGTCGCGTTTGGCTATCTCGGCGGCGTCACCGTGATCGCACTGCATATCTTGCTGTTCTGGCAGGCCGTCAGGTTGTTGCATGAGCTGCCAGCCCGTACCGCCAGGATCGGCGTCCTGCCATTGGCAACGATGACGATCCTCTTGATGACCGGTTATATCGAATCCGTGATTCTCGCGCCCGCTGGAATTTTTGCGGTTCTCCTGCCGATCATCGTGGCCATTCGCGCGCAGATCAGCATGCAAATCCTGGAGAACCGACGGCGCTGGAGCAGCAGCGGCTCCGAAAGTTCAGCCGCCGTGGGTCAAACCATCGAGCACATGCCCTTCGCTCAGCGCCGGTCCACGCCGCGTCACAGACGGTTACGCCGCTAAACCCGACAGCGATCACACACTAGTGTCTGCGCACGAATGCACCCGCCAGCGCACGTGACACGCCCACCACGCTCAATAGGCGTTTTTGCTCAAGAACCCAAACAACGGCGTCAGCGCCAATATTCTGAGATCAAGCGCCAGCGACCACGTGTCGATATACTCAAGATCGGCCTCGACCCGCTGCTGCATCATGCCGACGCTTTGGGTCTCGCCCCGTAACCCTCGGACTTGCGCAAGCCCTGTAATCCCGGGTTTGACACGAAACCGGCTGGCATAGTTTTGGATCCGGGCACGATAATAAGCATCATGCGCTAAAGCGTGTGGGCGCGGACCAACCAGCGACATCTCCCCGCGAAGGACGTTGATGAGCTGCGGCAACTCATCCAAGCTCGAGCCTCTGAGGAAGCGGCCAACGCGCGTGATGCGGGCGTCGTTTCGTCTGGCCTGTTCGACCGACGGACCATCCTCAGCAACCGACATTGTCCGGAACTTCAGGACGGTGATTTCGCGCTCGTTGTAGCCCTGGCGGCGCTGGCGGAAGAGCACGCTTCCAGGACTGTCAATTTTGATCGCCAGGGCGATGATGGCCAGCAGCGGCGCCAGAACAAAAAGCCCGATCGCGGCGAGGACATAGTCAAGGCATCCCTTAGCCACGAACCCCCAGCCATAAATCGGCTTTGCCCGGACCTGCAGCACACCGACAGCGCCGAGCCGGTCGAACTTGTTGAACGGCACACCGCAATCGATTGCACTGGTGCTGAGCCAGATATCGACGGGAAGAATACTAAGCTCGCGAAGAATGGCCTTCGTCTGGTCCTGCGTGAAACCTTCGGAATTGATGACGATATCGTCCAGATTGCTGCCCTTACCGGCCAGGACAACCTCGCGGAGATCTTCAGCAAGCATGCCTTCTATGCCCTCGCCGCTGCCCGCCTCAGCCGTTCGCACCACGTGGAGGCCGGCCAGCCGGGCCTCCTCAGTCTCCGCAAATGGCTCCGCAAAAGCCGCGGGCATTGATTTGCTGATCACAACCGCAATGCGCCGGCTGACATATCCAGCCGCTGTCAACCGCCGCAGTACACGCCTGGATGCCGCCCGCCAAGCCAGCACGAAGGCAACCGTCAGCACAAACCAGCAGAAAACCCAGCCGCGTGAGTAAGCCGCCGAGATCTTCAAAACATAGGCGGCGGCAATCAGCATCAGAAAGCTGGTTGCGAGCGCGCTTATAATGAGCAGCCAATTCTGCAACCCCTTGTAGAGGGCCGATGGCGTCGAGAGCTGGCGCGATCGCAAGGTGTACGCGGCCAGTAGGCCGCCAGCGGCGCCTGCCATGAGATAAGGTTCAAGTGGCGGCGAGCCGTCAAAAACCGCCTCGAAATAAATCAGCTTGGCAATAAGTGCCGCCAGAATGACCACAACAATCTCGGCCGCCGCAAACGCATCGGCAATCATTCGAGCGGTCGGTCGGTCAAAAGTCGCGGCAAGCCGGCGGAGGCGATGGCCTCGGGCCGCTGTCGCCCCGGTGACGATATCAACGATGGTCATTGTAAACCCTGCGGAAGACAGTATCCGCTAAGCCTAGCGCCATTCAGTGCGTCAGTTCGAGACAGAAAGTCGGACTTGGTTAAGAGCGAACCGTTGTGTCGTGAGCTGATCGGTGCGTGAGCCGGGAGCGGCGTACGCTGAGGACCGCTGGCCTCCGCACGTAGACTGTTGCGCGCACTTCGAAGCACGCACCGGCCTCAATGCTGGTCAAAGCAAATCTGAAATGCCACGGCTGCATTCAGCATATTTCACCATCCCGGGATCAATGCGTTGACGCTGGGTCGGCGCACGACCATACACAGCGCCAGAAAAGAACGGCCTATTTTGCGCGTTCCTTGCTGGATGGACACCGCTCGAGAGTGATTTTGCAGTCATGACGACACTCAGCATCGTTATCAAGACACTCAATGAAGAGGCCAACATCGCGCGGGCGATCGAGAGCTGCATCACAGCCACCAGGCTGATCGAGCGCGAAATAATTATTGCCGACAGTGGATCGGCGGACCGCACGATCGAGATCGCAAAAAAGTATCCGGTCACCATTGCGCAGGTGCGCAATCCGGCCGAAGGCCGCTGCGGCCTGGGCCCGCAGCTGGGCTACCAGTTCAGCACAGGCCATTACGTATACATTCTGGATGGGGACATGGAGCTGCGCGCCGAGTTCCTCACGCACGCCATCGCCTTCCTGGATGAGCACCCCGATGTGGCCGGCTTCGGTGGTGTGATCGAAGAGATGCGGACCCAGAACATTGAGTTCGAGAGCCGCCGCAAACGCGTCGAGCGCTATGTCCAGACGCAGGGCGAGCGGCTCGAACGGCCCCATGAACGTGGCTATCTGCCGGGTGGTGCACTTTATCGCCGAGCCGCTTTGACAGAGGTCGGATACATGTCCGACCGCAATCTGCACGGCAATGAAGAGTACGATCTCGGCGCGCGGCTGCGCGTCAAGGGCTGGAAGCTCGTCCGGTCAAACACCACGGCGGCCAACCACTACAGCCATCAGATGCCCTCGGCAGCGTTGTTCTGGTACCGCGTGCGCTCAGGCATGCTGATGGGTGTTGGCGAGATCGTGCGCGCTGGTGCCGACGCCGGCTATCTGCTGCAGGTCCTGAAAGAGGTCAGCATTGTTCGCATAGCCATTGCTGTCTACGGCTTCTGGGCCGTGGTGGCCGCGGCGTCCGTCACGCTGTCGGCGCATATGCCCGCCGCCGTCATTGTTGCTTTGTCACTCGCCGCACTTGTAAGTCTCATGTGGTGGCGCAATGGGTCTCTGAAGCTGGCCCTCTTCTCGTTGCTCTCCTGGCATGCCGCCGCGATCGGCCTGCTCGCTGGCGTTCTGGCAGGACGCAGGCCACCCGCTGAACCTATTGATGCGACGGTAATCCGTCAGCCGATCAGTGGCCAATTGCCCGCGCAGGGCATGCGTGCCGGCTGACCGGACGCGCAAGCGCCAGGTCTGTCTACAAGCAAGATTTTATTTGGAGAGCAGTGATGAAGGCCCGAATTGCCCGCACGCTAAATGGGTTCACAAGCGCCGGCAGTAAGTCCGATTGGCTGCGGATGCGTGCTGAATGGCTCCTATTCCGCGCAAAGTTGATGCGCGAAGAGTATAAGAACCGCAGCTTCGATCGCCGGTACGGCACCGAAACAGCAGCAGAAATGCCGCTGAACGCCGCTGGTGTGCTCGGCGAGACGAACACCTATGGTGTCTACCGTCCGTTTTGGGCCGGCATGTTCCACAAGGTGATGCGGCTCCTGCCCATCGAGTTCCCGCAGCACACCTTCGTCGACATCGGGTCCGGCAAGGGGAAGCTCTTGCTGCTTGCGTCGGAGTATCCATTCCGCGCCATCGAGGGCGTTGAGTACGCAGCACGGCTGCACGAAAGCGCCGAACGGAATATCAAGATCTACAAGTCTCCAAGCCAGAAGTGTACGTCGATAACGGCAAGGCTCGGCGACGCACGCACGTACGACATTCCATCAGGGCCTGTTGTGTGCCTGATTTTCAATGCGCTCGATGAAGTGACGAACAACTGCGTTCTGAACCGTATCGCAGAACAGGCCCAGGAAGGCGACCGCGCAGTCTACGTCATCTACGCCAACCTGCGCAGTGTGGTTGAGCGATCGATTGGCCGCGGCGGCGCGTGCCCACCAGGCCTCAAGGTTCTGCATCACGCACGCAAAGTCATCGTGCTTGGCAATGCGCAAGCCGAACAGGCGTGGGTTAAAGCCGGCCGCCATTTGTTGGCACACGGGCCAGAAGGGACAAGCACATGATGTCGCGGCGCGGTCTGCTTGCGGGCGGCACGGCAGGCTTGTTTGCCGGCGGTGCATCACGCGGTGCTGGCGCCGCGCCAGGCTGGGCTCCGCTGCGTGTTGGCGACACTGTCGAGATCAATGGCCTCAGCTATGAGGCTCAGTGCGGCCGCAATGCGCTCGCCATCGAAGTGTCACCCTCAAAGATCGTTCGCTGCACGATGATTGCCGGCAATGGCTGGAGCAAAGACGATCCCAACGGCAACGAGCGTGCCGAACTTGATGGCTGGAAGCGGCGGCTGCTGCCACGCGAGCCCATCTGGGCGTCGTGGTCCATGCTGTATGAGCCTGGGCCCTGGTCAACGTCGGACTGGTGCATTCTCCGCCAGATCTATCCATGGGGCGGTCTCGTGCTCAAACCCGATGGCGTCCTGCATTGGACCGGTGGCGCCACTGATGATCCCCAAGGCATGTGGCCGACGCGCTTTCGGACCAGAATCCAGCAGGGAACGTGGATCCATCTTGTCGAACGCGTCGTGCTGGATCCGGGCGGCGAAAAAGGCCATTGGCAGAGTTGGCTGAACGGCGCCAAGGTCCTCGATCTTGCGGCGCCCATCGGCTACAGCAAAGCATCTGGGTACTGGTTCAAGTTTGGCATTTATCGCGGCAAGCGCCGCCGCGACGGAACGCCGGCCGATGAGACCATCTCAGTTCGCTATGCGAATGTGCGCTTTGGCTCCGAAGACTTGTCGCGGTTGATTGCCAGTCCCGAGCCGGTGAAAGACGAGTGACGCGGTCCACACTTTAGCGCTTCAACACCGCGACGCCCGGATAGGTCCCATCGGGCATGGGCCGTTGCGCGTCCGCCCCGGCGCTGCGCAAGGTGCGATCAAAAAACGTCACTGTGAGATCGTCAATCGTCGCGCGCAACCGCAGGCGGTCTCCGCTGCTGCGCGGCCAGCGGCCAAAATAGTCGCCCAGGCGCCACATAAACAGCTCGTCCGTGAAGTCCGTGTGCTCGACACCCTTGAAGACCAGGGCGAGGCTCGTGCGTTGCTCCATTTGGCGAAGCTGGAATGCACGATCCCTAAGCGTCATCTCAGCCGGCAGCCGGGTTGCAGCGTTTTGGCTGCTCGCCGCAGCAAGGAGCGCGGGGAAGTCACTGTTGAAAACGAGTAACGGCCGTTCCACCCCCTGTGCCACACTCAACCCGAAGAACCACCCATCCATGTTGAGCGCTGCAACAATCCGTTGATCCGTCTTCGTGAGTTCAGCCGCAACCGAGCCGCCAAAAGAGAACCCCAATGCACCGATCCGTGTGAAATCAAGTCGCTCGCTAAACAGCCTTCGCAAACCCGGGTCTTGCCGCAGCGCAAGCCAATTGAGGACGCGAGAGACGCGGCCCGTCATCCGGCGGAGGCGCCAGTTGGCGATATCGATTGAGCGCGCCATAGCAGCGTCTGTCGACCAATCAAACGCCGCTTGATCGCGCGCGTCGTGGTGGGGAGCGGGTTGCCGGCGATGTGCATCGAAGCCGACGTCATTGAGCGCGATGACCATGTAGCCGTGACTGGCCAGCGTTGCCAGCGCGGCAGTGTTGTCATCGCGCGGGCTGCCCCAGCCAGGGACATAAACGACGATCGGCACCGTCTTCGCAGCCATCGGCTGTCCAACAGCACTGTTGGCACCTGGACGCTTCAATGAACTGGGTTGACGCGCTGTGATATCCGCAAGCGGCGCGCCCGCAGACACTGTGGCCGGATACCAGATGTCGATCACAATCGGCTCGTCCAGGGAACCGCCAGCAGCGATCTCCATCGTCGTCGCGCCGGCGGTCATCGGGCCGGCCGGCGCGGGCATCCCGCCTGCTGAGATCACCACGCCGCCGATAAAGTTGCGCCCCATCCAGATGAGGACGCCACACGCGACCAGGAGCGCCAGCAGCACAACTCTGCCACCCGGCCACGGAAGCCATGCAAAATGCCGCGTAACATCCATTGATCCGACCAACGTGCAATCGCAGTGCTCTGGTGCTCGCACCGTGAATAGGCAGCGTCAATCGGCGCCGGCAAACGAGATGAATTAACTCAGTTTGAAGCAACCTCTGGATCGGCCGGACGGGACCGCTAACGTCGCCCGCATCTATTGATTGCGCGCCCCGGATCATGCGCCGGAGTACATATTTTTGCCGCGCGATCCGGTTCAATTTGAGTGGGTGTCTCATGCGTATTGATCTGTGTGGCTGCCCGGTTGACCTGCTGCGGATGGACGAGACGGTTGCGCGCGCATGCGACGCCATGGCCACCCGTCAGCGGCTCCATCACGTCGCCCTCAACACCGCAAAGTTCGTCAATATGCAGACCGACCCCGAGCTGGCTGCCGACGTGAAGGGAAGCGACATCGTCGGTATCGATGGCGCTGGCATCGTCTTGGCACTTCGGCTGTTCGGCCTGCCGCGGTCCGAGCGTGTAGCGGGGATCGATCTCATGGCCGCAGTGCTGGAGGCGTCCGCACAACGTGGCTTCCGGCCCTACTTCCTGGGTGCAACGCCCGCAGTGCTGCGCGCTGCTGTCAGCAAAATAAAGGCAACCTACCCAGGCCTTGAACTTGCCGGCGTGTGCGATGGATACTTCAAGCCGGGCGACGACGAGGCCCAGGTGGTCGCAGCCATCCGTGCGAGCCGGGCCGATTGCTTGTTCGTTGGTATGCCGACACCACGCAAAGAGCGCTTCCTCGCGGCTCACCGTGAGGCGCTCGATGTGCCATTCATTATGGGTGTCGGCGGCTCCTTTGATGTCTGGGCCGGACATGTCAAACGCGCGCCCATGATGTGGCAGCGCTTAGGCCTCGAATGGCTCTATCGGGTCTACCAGGAACCGGGCCGCATGTGGTGGCGCTATGCGCGCACCAACACAGTGTTCGCATGGTTGCTGACCAAAGCGATGCTGCAACGCCGCTTCGGTGTGGCGCCGGATACCCCCGCACGAAAATCGCTTCCCTGACAGCGTGGCTCAGCGGGTGCGCCGCGCTGCCGCATGCCACAGCGCCGTCAGCCGCTCCACATAAGCGTCTGGATGATAATGCTGGCCATGATCAGCCAAACCGGCAGCGCCAAGCCGCGCGCGCAAGTCGCCATTGTCGATCAGGCGCTGCAACGCGTCCGAAAGCGCAGGCACGTTTCCAGGCGGCACCAGCAATCCATTTTCCCCATCGCGGACGACTTCGGCCACCGCATTGACCGGTGTGGCAATAACGGGGATGCCCGCTGCAAATGCCTCGATAATCACCATCGGCAGCGCCTCGGAAAAGGACGGCAGCACCAGAATATCAGTCTCCGCCAGCAACTCGTCGACAGCGGCGCTGTCCAGCCATCCGGGCGTCGACACGCGGTCAGCGATGCCAAGCTCCAGAGCGCGTTGGCGCGTTTGATCGATATCGCCATATCCAGCGAGCGTCGCAGTCCAACGGGCATCGCCGGCGAGACTGCCAAGCGCGTCGATGAGCTGTGGCGTCCCCTTGGCCGCGCACAGGACACCCAGAAATGTCACCATCACCCGGTCGCCGGCGCGAACAGTCCGTGCTTGGGCGGCGCGCGGCGGCGTCGCATTGGCGAGCACGGTCACTTTTGCCGCAACGTCAGGCAGCCGCTGCTGGATCATACGCTCGAACACCTGGCCAAGAACGACGATGCGCGCACTCCGGCGCAGCATGCTGTTGATACCATCCGTGCGGTGAGCGCTGGCTTCAGACCAGAATTTTTCGAAGCGCCCGGTGTGAATATGCACGACGTAGGGAACTCCGAACGTCCGCGCGATTGCCGCCAGCATAGACTTCCGGTGATAGCTCCCATAGGCCGCGAGGTTGATATGCAGCACATCGGCACGCCGGGTGGCCGCCAGCGCCAGCAGGCGCAATACCGCCGCCGCAAACACGAACGCGCCCCAGAACTTTCCGTATCTTCCCTTCGTCGTCAGGCGCGTCACGTGCGTCGGCTGGCTCGAGCCCCGCGTGTTGACCTGACCGATGACGAGGTCTGCCAGCCGGTCCATGCCGCCACGGCCGCCCGCGCCGAGCGGCGTCGCCAGCACAATTCTGAGCGGCGTGCGATCAGTCACGCTTGGCATTCTCTCACGCGCTGCGCCGAGCGTGGCGGTGGTCTCGTGCTTGATGCGTGCAGTCTCGGTTTCGATCATGGCGCGCCGGCCGGGCGGTGAGCGGCCCGAAGACCGCGAAGACGGCGCCGCACGTCCTGCAGGGCATTCCAGGTGCGCGTGCGGCTCTTCAGCAGCGCCTTTGAATGCGCCGCAGCAGCGAACGCCACGGAGAACGGGATGCCGGCGCGGCGCAGCGGCATGTTGGTCGTGAACAACGCAACAGCGCTGCTGTTCCATTCGTCCTTATAAGACGCTTCGCCTGGGCCAAGGTCATAGACGGTACAACCCAACTGGCAGGCGTGCTCGACCAGCGCATTGTTGACAAGTTTGCCTGGCGAATAGCGGCGCAGGTCGCCAGCCTTCATAGAGCGATTAAGGCCGTAGAACCGGTCTTGAAAGGCCACTGCGATATCGACGGCAGCAATCTCGCCATTGACCCGCAGGAACCCAATCTTGGGCGAAACAGCGCCAGCATCCACCACCAACAGGTCGCGATAAAACGCAGCAATAGCCGATGTTGCGAATGGATTGACGTGCCCCAGCGGCGCCAACTGCACAGTCTTCTGCGCTTGGAATGCTGCGAACGCACTCAGCCGCACCTCTGCTGTGCCAGCAATCGCAATATCCACAGTCGCAGACTTTACGAGCTGCGCGTGCGTGCGCCGCAACTCGCTGCGCTTCTTGCCATTGAAAGTCGCTTCGTAGAGCGCCGTGTAGTCCCGCTGCAAGGCAACGGCGGACACCGCAACCGGATGCGGAAGATGAGGTAGGGCAGCAAATGGATTGGCGTGCCCTTCCCATGTGACCGGTTGTTTGGCGAACAAACATCCCGCGATGGTGCCGTGCTGTTCAGCGATATGGCCAAGCAGCCGGCGCAGGAAAGCCGCGTCGAGACGGTCAAGAATGTCGGCACGATAGACACCCATCCCATAGCCGGCGTGCGATTGTCCCAGCCAGGCAATCAGCTTGGTCTTGAGGCGGCGTATCACCGCCAAAGGCAGAATAAACGCCAGCCGGCCTTGCTCGTCGCGCCCGGTGACGATTAAGGGTTGCTCGCCATGGGCCGCCGCCGCGTGGCGTGACCACGACGAAATCCACCCATAGGATTGGAACAGCGTTGCCACTGCAGTTTTCTCGAAGTCCTGCCATTCGTTCGCCAGCGGCTCTGCTGTGTCGTGCAGTGTGATGCGGAAGCCGGCCAGCGCTGTGGCCTGGATCGGCTGCTTTGGAATTGCGGCAGCCGTGGCCGTCGACATCCGCGCAACTTCAATCGACTGGACAGACATGGCGGTCTCACACGACGGGGAATGATCACAAATGCTATGCAATGGCCACGCCGAAGATCGGCGTGATGACATCAGAAATGAAACTTCCCCACAAACACTGGAGGCACAGAAAGTACCTCAGTTTATCATATCAGCGGTTTGGTAGTTGCGCGCAGAGTTAACAGCAGAGTTGGCACACGCGCTGCAGCCGTCAATCAGCTATAGGTCTATCGAAAAAATCAACCTGCGATGAGGCGTCCGCATGCGACCGGACAACGCGATGACGACAGTCTTAGATGCAATGGGGCTGGAACTCGGCCTCTGGCAGCGTGCTGGCCTGGTGGCGCGCTTCTGGGTGCGCGATGACGACGCCTGCGAGGTCACACCAGCCCTCAGCCGTCTGGCCGATCTTGCCACCCGCCACGGCATTGAAATCGGGCTCGCCGTCATCCCAGAAAAGCTGCAGCCGGATCTCATCGCATACCTCTGCAACACCACGACGCCATTTTATCCGCTTTGCCATGGCTGGCGCCACGCCAACTATGGCCATCCTGGTGCCCCCGCAGAATTTGGCGCCGACCGTCCGCTGCCGGAGATGCTGCGCGAATTGGCAAGTGCCCAGGCAACCTTCAGCCGCGCTTTCCCGGTCGCACCGGTTTTCGTGCCGCCCTTCAATCGCATCGCCGACAATGTCGCGGCCGAGCTTGCTGCGTTAGGCTTCGCCGGGCTCTCCTGCGGATCGCCGTTGCGGTTGCAGCGTGCGGCACGCCTTCACAGCCGCACCGCCTGGTTGCCACGCATACCCTATCGGCGGTCAATGCCCGCGCCGGGTGCGCACGCGCAGATCGACCCCGTCGATTGGACGCACCGCACAGCCCGTCCTCTATCGGCCATCGCGGCGACACTGCTTGGCGAGCTCCGCTTGCGTCGAAAAAACTACATCCCGCCGTCCGAGCCGGTGGGCATCCTGCTGCATCACCTCATCCATGACGCGACGATCTGGGAGGCGTCCGATCGCTTGTTGTCAGTGATCCGGAGCAGCCCAGCGGCTGTCTTTCCCGGTGTCGCAGAGTTGTTTGCGACGCGCCCGCTCCGGCTCCCGGCGTCAGCAGCGCATCCATTGCAGAAAAGCAGCGAGCCGTGCGTTACGCAGAGCGCCGCTGATACGCATCGAGCTGCTCCACCAGATGCATGACGTGAGGTTTTGTCACCATGGTCAGGTGATCACCGGGTGTGGTGACGACATCGACGCCGCCGCGCGCGACAAGTTCCCAGCCCAGGCTGGGATTATGCTTGTACTCCGGATCGCGCGCGTCAGACCGGAACAACAGAACGCGCCCATTGTACGGCCGCGGCACGTAGCGCTCGGCAGCAGCGTCGAACATCAGCACATTACTCTGTATGGCCGCAGGCAGCGTCGCTTCCGCCTTCTGATAGGCGCGCTGCGTGACGCGCCACGCAATGCGCGTCGCATGCTTGCGGGCAAAATATCCCATGCTGCCGAAGAAGTCGCGCCAGCGGCCTCCAGCAACACGCTCAAGGTAGCGCATGCCGCGGCTGGTGAGGAACGTCGACCAATACTGCAACCAAGCCCGTGGCGGCATATGCCGGTAGTAATCGCGGTTCGCGGTGTCGAGAATGACCAGCATCTCGGTCGTCTCGCCAGCGTCACTCAGCTGCGCCGCCATTTCAAAAGCAACAATGCCGCCGAACGAATAGCCACAGATGTTATAGGGCCCGCGCGGTTGCACGGCGCGCATCTGCGCGATGTAGAGCGTGGCGAGCTGCTCAACGCCGGGCGCATCCTTGCCCCCATCCAGTTCCGGCGCCGATATGCCGAAGACAGGCTGATCCTTAGAAACCGTGCTCGCGAAGTCCTGATAATGCAGCAGATGGCCACCGCCGCCATGAATGCAGAATAACGGCCGGCGCGTACCGAGCGGCTGCAGCGGGAACATGTTTGTCGCGGGACTTTGATCGCGGGAGGCGATACGCCGCGCCAGTTGCTCGATCGTGCGCTCCCCCACCAGAATGGAGAGGTCCAGCCGCACGCCGCAGGCCTTCTCGATCTCCCCGATCAAACGCGCAGCCAGCAGCGACTGCCCGCCGATCTCAAAGAAGTCGTCGCGAACGCTGACCTGCGGCAGGGACAATAACCGTTGCCAGATTTCGGCCAGCTGCCGCTCGACCGCGGTGGCTGGTGGCACATAAGTGTGTGCCGCGTGCGCTGCCGGCATGGCAAGTTGTGTCCCAGGCTTGCGCGGTGGCTCAGGCAGTTGCGACAGCGTGCAGCCAGGGTTGGTCAACAATTTCTCCAGGATCGCGACGTAGTAGTCGACGACCTTTTCGACCGTGTCGTGATCCAGCAGATCCGGATTGTATTCCACCTGCGCTGACACCCCGCTCGTCCGCTCGAACAACGCGAACTGCAATTCGTAAGGCGTGCCGGTGCCGAGCGCCGGCACTGGCGAGATCGTCAGGCCAGCGACGGACTGCTCCTGCAGGAACGACGCCTGATACAGAAAGTAAAACTGGAACAGCGGATTGCGTCCCCCGACGGATCGGGCCTTGATCTCACCCAACAGCAACTCAAACGGATAGGTAGTGTTGGCGAGCGCATCAAAAATCGTGTCCCGCGCCGTCTCCGTGAGGTCTCGCAGTGATGGATCGGCCCCAATATCCATCCGAATGGCAAGCGGCCCGGCAAACGGTCCGAGCAAGCCTTGCGTCTGCGCGGTCCGGTTCGCTATCGGACAGCCGAACAACACGTCCCGCGCGTCGCCGGAGCGCGCCAGCAGCGCGGCAAACGCTGCCGACGTGATCACGAACATGGTCGAATGCAATTCGATCGCCCGTGCCTTCAATCCGGCGACAAGCGCCGGTGGCAGCGGCCGGATGACGATGGCGCCTTTGCTCGCCGGCCGGTGCTGCGGCGGCCGGTCCAGGGGAAACGGTAGGACGGGCAGCGGGGTTGCGAGCTTCGATTTCCAGAAGTCGAGCTGAACAACGGCCTCTGGCGACGCCGACCACTCACGCTGATAGGTCGCGAAATCCGCGTATTGGATCGACAGCTCCGGCAACGCCGGTGTGCGCCCCTCTGCGAGCGCCGCGTAGTGCGTCCAGAGTTCGCTCTGCAGGGTGCCGACCGATTGGCCGTCGGAAATAATGTGGTGCAACGTGATCATCAACAGATGATCGGTCTCGGATTTTTGGACTAGCAAGCCACGCAGCAACGGGCCCCGCTCAAGATCGAAAGTCCGCATCGTCTCGCCGCGCATCAGCCGCGTCAGCGCTGCTTCCGGGTCTTCGCCGTCGAACGGATCGAGTGGCGCGCGCTGCAATGTAAAGTCTTGCGCCGGTGCGATCACTTGCCAGAGACTGCCATCATGTTCAGCAAACGTGGTCCGCAGGCTTTCATGCCGGGCGATCAGCAGTTTCAGTGCCGTTTCGACGTGCGCACGATCGAGGCGGCCAGCGATGCGCAGACAGATGGGCATGTTGAATGCGGCGTTCTCCGGAGCTGCACGGCTCAGCAGCCAGAACCGCTCCTGCGCGTAACTGGCCGGCAGGTGATGGGGTTCGTCACCATCATCAGCCGTGGTAGCCGTGGTAGCCGTGGCCGTATCAGTGGCTGGCCGCGACTGCAGTGTCAGTTCCGACAAGCGCGTATCGGGCGCGGCAGACATTTGCTCGAGGACGGCGACGAAATCAGTCAAAAAGCCCTGCGCCCGCTCTGCGCTGAACAACTCCGAGCGGTACTCCAGCGACAAGCGCCAGCCGCTCTCACGTTCGACCAGGAAGAAGAACAAATCATACAGCGCGCCCTGCGACTTCGACGGCAGCGTCCGCATGTGCAGACCGGCGCCGTCGAAAGTGAAACTACTCCCGCCAGCAAACGACCGCTGCGCAATGAAACTGACACTGTAGAAGGGATCTGGCAGTGCCTTGGCGCCGCCACCGAGCGACGCGATCACATGCTCAAACGGTACGTCTTGGTTGGCGAAGGCCTCGAGCACCGTTTTGCGGACGTCTGTCTCCAGCGCACGCAAGGTTGGATCACCGGCTGTTCGCGATCTCAACACAACATAGTTGAGCAGCGGCCCGACTATCTTTTCGACCTCGACGCGGTTGCGGCCAGCCACCGGCGAGCCGATCGCAATATCAGAACGCCCCGTCACGCCGCGCAGCAAGGCAGTGCATGCTGTCAACGACGCAATAAAGAAGGTGCTGCCCTGCACATTGCAGAAGCGTTGCAAGCCAGCGACGAGGTTCGGCGGCAAATCGTGTGCGATGATCTCAGCTGCCAGGCCATGTCCTACCGGCCCATGTCCATCCAACCGAGGCAGATCAGGCGGAACGTCGAGACGCGTATAACCCAACAGCTTGCGCTTCCAGTAGGCAATCTGCTCGGCAGTTTTGCCCGATTTCAGATGGTCTTCGAGCCACGTGGCATAATCCCCGTACTGCAGTTCGAGCGCCGGCAGCG
This sequence comes from uncultured Alphaproteobacteria bacterium, assembly GCA_963847145.1. Classification (GTDB taxonomy): domain Bacteria; phylum Pseudomonadota; class Alphaproteobacteria; order Rhizobiales; family Hyphomicrobiaceae; genus JABFRJ01. The sequence continues at coordinate 76,150 of CAWJYN010000003.1, read as the reverse complement.
GATCTCCGCCCGGCTCCAGAGCAGCGCCATAGAGTGGCAGAAACTCATCCACAAGAAGGCTGATCGACCACCCGTCACACACCACATGATGCAACGTCAACGTCAGCACTGACCGGTCTGCCGCGAGCCGGATCAGTTCAACGCGGATCAGTGGACCCGTGGCTAGATTGAAAGGATGGCGTGCAGCGGCTGTGCACAGCGCATCCATCGCCGTCTCGCGCTGGCTTTCCGGCAACCCAGTGAGATCGTGTTCCGCGATCGCAAGATGCATGCGCTCAGCAATCAGAAGCTTCGGCTCGCCATCGATCTCCCGGAAGCTTGCACGCAGGATCTCATGACGCTCCAACAGCGCGTTGAACGTGCCGTTCAGTGCTTGTATGTTGACAGAGCCGGTCAGCTCCAAACGGAACGCGCCGTTCAACGCCGGATTGCCCGGCAACGCCTTGTCCGCCTGCCAGAAGCGCTGTTGCTGGGGCGACAACGGAAAGACGAAGAACCCGTCGCCGTCGTCAGTGTCGCCGGCGGCCGCTGGTTGGTCGATGCGTGGCGCGGTCGCGGTCATTGTCGGTCAGTTCCGCTTGCAGCACCCAGTTTGAGCCGCTGCCGTGCCACGGCCTTGATTGGAACAACGGTCGGCGCCGTTGCCGAAGGGGCCGCTTGCGCCTGTGCAAGCGCGGCGCGGATGGTGCGTGATTGCATGATGGAGCGCGGACTGACGGTGATGCCGGCCGCGTGCGCCCGCGACGTAATCTGGAAGATCTTCAGCGAATCGAGACCGAGCTCGAACAGATTCTCGGTCATGCCGACGCGCGCCACCTTCAACACCTCCATGACGATGCCGGCCAAAACCTTCTCGTGTGGCGTCTCCGGTTCTGCAAAGACGCTTTCGCTGCGCTTGGCAGTTGCCGCCTCCAGCAGCTTCGCCTTGTCGATCTTGCCGTTTGCGGTCAGCGGAAAGCCGTCGACCGCGACGAACATCGACGGCACCATGAAGGGTGGCAGTTGCGTTGCCACGTGCTGGTCGAGCACGGAGGCGTTGATCTGCCGCCCTTTCGCCGGTGAACAGAACGCAATCAATCGCGTGACGCGGCCTTGATCCCGCTCGGGAACCACACACGCCTGCAGCACATCGGCGTGTCGCTGCAAGTGTCACCTCGATCTCGCCGAGCTCGATGCGGAAGCCGCGCAGTTTGACCTGGCCATCGATCCGGCCGTGGAACTCGACCGATCCGTTGTCGAGGAAGCGCGCCAGATCGCCAGTGCGATAGAGCCGTTCAGATCCACTGCCCGGAATGTCGACCGTAACGAACTTCTGCGCCGTCAGCTCTGGATTGTTGAGATAGCCGCGCGCCAAACCATCGCCGGCGATGAACAGTTCGCCGACCTCGCCAAGCGCCACCTGCGCACAGCCCTCATTGAGAATGTAGAGGCGCGCATTGGCCAGCGGCTGGCCGATCGGCACCGAGAGCGGCACGCGGTTCCCCCGCAGTAGCGGCTCAAACGTCGAGAACGTCGTCGCCTCGGTTGGACCATAGATGTTGGCAACCAGACAGCCAGGCAAGCCATCGACGGCCTTCTGCATATGCTGCGCCGACATCACTTCACCGCCGGCCAGCAGCAGGCGAAGCCCGCGCAAATCCTCCAGCCGTTGCTCAACCATCAGGTGGAACAACCCCGATGTCAGAAACAGCGCTGTCACCCCCTGCGTCCGGATCACACGCCCGAGTTCGGTCAGTGACGGCTCACCCGCCGGCATGACGGCAACCTTGGCGCCATTCAGCAGAGCACCCCAGATTTCAAATGTCGACGCGTCGAACGACATCGGTGCGTTGTGCAGGAACACCTGGTCGGGCCCGAACGGACAATAGTTGGTGTCGCGCACGAGCCGGACAACGGCGCGGTGTTCGACCATCACGCCCTTCGGCCGCCCGGTAGACCCGGACGTGTACATGACGTACGCAAGGCTCTGTGGTCCCATCGCGACGTCAAGATTTGTATCTGCGAGTGACCAGATGGGGCTGTCGGCTTGATCAAGCAGAACAGCGACAGTGTTGGACGGCGCGAGCCCGACGGCTGTGGTGGTGAGCAACACGCGCGCGCGCGTGTCAGACAACATGAACTCGATCCGGTCGCGCGGGAACGTCGGCTCGAACGGCACGTAGGCGCACCCTGCCTTCAGAATGGCCAGCACGGCGACCACCAGGTCCGGCGAACGCGGCAGGCAGCAGGCGACAATCTCGTCGGCACCTACGCCGAGTTTTCTCATGTGCCGGGCAATCTGGTTGGCACGGCGATTGAGCTGGTCGTAGGTCAGCACGCTATCGTCGGTAACGACGGCCGGAGCGTGCGGCCGCATCGCGACCTGCGCATGGAACAGATCGATGATCGACGCATCGCGTGGGAACGCTGTGGCAGTGCGGTTCCAAGTTTCCATCCGCACGCGCTCGGCTTCGGAAAGCGCGGCCTGTGCCGGAATTTCCGCATGCAGAGCAGCAGGGCCTGGCAGAGCAGCGATCGGCTGTCCTGGCGTCTGAGCAGCCGCCACCAGTGCGGACGCATAAGCATCGAGCCAACCGGAGATCGTCGCCTCGTCGAACAGGTCGGTATTGAAGTCGCAATCGATGTCGAGGCCGTCTTTGCCTTCGATGACGTTGACAAACAGGTCTGAATTCACCGCCGCTTTGGCATTCGCCTCGACGCGCATTTGAAGGCCGCTGAAGGCCGCACCGGCACCGATCTGCTCGACATTGAACTGCAACTCGGTCAACGGCAGTCGGCGCGGATCTCGCTTGGGATCAAGGCGGCGCACCAGCGTGCCGTAGGTAAACTTCTGATGGTCGTAGGCATCAAGGACTTCAGTCTTCACGTCTGCAAGCAGCGTCGTAAACGCCTTGTCTCCGTCTACTTTGACCCGCAATGGCAGGAAGTTGACGCAGTGGCCGACCAGGCTGCCGCCCTCGACCTGCGACTGCCCAGCCATCGGTACGCCGACGACAATGTCGGTCTCACCCGAGACCTTGCTTATGAGAACACCAAAGCCCGCGAGCAGCGTCGCAAACAGCGACGCACCATGTGTGCGGCCCAGGTGCTTGATGGCGGTGGCGTGCTCTTTGCCGATGTGGCGGCGCAGCGTCGTGCCGGCATAGGTTCGCGAAGGCCCGCGTGGCCGGTCCAGTGGCAGATCGAGCGGCTGCGGCTTGTCCTTGAATTTCTCCAGCCAGTATCGGATCGTCTCCTCACGCTCAGGCGACGCCTGATCACCTGCATTGGCAGCAGCGAACCCGGCAAACGGCAGAACGGGCTCAAGCGCGGCCGTGCGCTTGTCGGCGTGCGCTGAATACAGCGCGGCTAGCTCGTTGATGATGATGTTCATCGACCAGCCGTCGCAGACCACGTGATGCGCGCTGAACACCAGCACATGCCGGTCCATTGCCAGACGCAACAGTTTTGCGCGAACCAACGGACCCTTTGTCAAATCAAACGGCAGATTGGCGTCCGCAGCCAGCACATCGGCCAGGACATTGGCCAGCGCTTGCTCGCTCGACTTGGCATCGAAGTGTGAAACATCCACCAGCGGCAGGTCGATAGACAGGTTGGTCGCAAAAGTCGCATGCTCAAGATCGGTATCGAGCGATAGGCGCAGGGCATCGTGCCGCGCAATCACGGCATTCAACGCGGACGACAACGCTGCCGCGTTCAGCGGCCCTTGCAGATGCACGCTGATCGACTCGTTGAACGCACACGACGCATCATCGCCCATCATCGCTGCGAGGACGATCTCCCGTTGCGATTCCGTCAGGCGCGGACGCGCAGTCGCAACCATCGGCAGCACGGCCGCGGACTGGGCGGGGGTATCCGGCCGCGCAAACAGACCAGCATCGCGCATTTCGGTAGCCGCCGCTTCGAACGCGCGCACGATCGTATCGAGATCCGCGTCGGAATGCTCAGTGGTCAGGAAGCAGGGGAACCCTTCCAGAATGTGCACGCCGTTGAGGCGCAACAGATAGTAAAACAGCGACGCGAACCGCTCGTCTGACGGAAAGCTGAAGTACAGGAAACTGTAGAAGTTCTTGAGCTTCGCTGGTGTACCATGCTTGGCCAGCACGGCGTTGATGCGCGCGACCAACGCCGACGTCTTGTCGCCGAGCCGCTGTTGCAGGGCGGGGCCCTCCGACGAGAGACGGGCAATGACGGCCTTCACGGCCGCCAGCGTCAACGGATGCCTGACAAAGGTGCCCGCAAAAAAAGTGACACCGACTTCCGGCACGGAAGCGTCGCCGTATTGCCACGCGCCGCCGTCGAGCGCGTCCAGGAACTGCGCCTTGCCGGCCAGGATGCCAACCGGCATGCCACCGCCGATTACTTTGCCGTAGGTCGCCATGTCGGCACGAATGCCGAACAAGGCCTGGCAACCGCCGGGATGCGTGCGGAAGCCGGTGACCACCTCGTCGAAGACAAAGGCGGTGCCGGACTTTTCAGTAATCGCGCGAACTTCTTTGAGGAACGCGATCGGCTGGAAGTCCGGGCGGCGGCTCTGAACCGGTTCGACGATGACGGCCGCGAGCGCATCGGCGTTGGCGCGAATCCACGCCAGAGCATGGTCGGTGCCATAGTCGAGGACGACGATATGATGCGAACTCTCGCGGGGAATGCCGGGCGCCAGCGGTAGCGCATACGGCGCACCGGCCTTGGTTTTTGCAGGCTTCACCAGCACTTCATCGAACATGCCGTGATAGTCGCCGCTGAACATGACGACCTTGTCACGCCCGGTAACCGCGCGGGCAACACGCATGGCCGCCATAACAGCTTCAGAGCCGGTGTTGCAAAACGTCATCCGCTCGTTGCCGGTCATCGCGCAGAACTGTTCGGCGATCTCGCCAGCGAGCGGCGTCTGCGGTCCGATCTCGATCCCTTCGCGCAATTGCGTGTCGAGCGCCTGCTCGATGAAGTCCGGGCGGTGACCAAACATGATGGGGCCGAAGCCGTTGAGCAGATCGACATACTCGTTGCCGTCAAGGTCCCAAAGGCGCGAGCCCTTGGAGCGGTTGGTGACGATGGGGAACACCATTTCCTTCCACGTTTCGCGGAAGCCAGACACCACGCGCGGATCTGCCAGTACATGCCGGTGCGCTTGTGTCAGCGCTTTCGACTTCGACGCATGCTTGACCATGCGCGCGACGATTGAGGCGATGGCGGCCTTCTGGCGGTCAGTGACATCAGCAGCCATCCGCGCCTGAAGGGGCTTGTAGGGACCGTGCGCCTTCGGCTCAGCAATTTCGATGGCCGGTGTAGCTGGTGTTACGGCAACGGTTGTTGCGAGAGCGGTTGGAGCCGCGCCAGTTGCTGCTGTGAGCGCCGCTACCGGCGCCAGCGCTGCATTTGCAGGCGCGGTGCCTTGCAGAACATCGATCTGCCGGTTGAACAACTGGCTCATCGCCTGCAACTGCTCGCGCATCAAGCGTTCCATGGGAGCGCCCATTTCAACGGTCGCGACGCTTGCAAGGCTGACAACTGCGGGCGCTGCAACGGAGATCGCTGCAGGTGGTGCTACAGGAATAGGCTGCGGCACACTTTCCATCGCATCGGCGAAGCTCGTTCCTGGCAGCTGCGCGGCAGCATAGGCTGCGAGCGCGTCGAACGACGAAACGTCGCCGAGCAACTGCCGGAATGTGATCTTGAGATTGAGTTTGGTCTGCAGCGCACGCGTCGCCTGCGTAAGGAACAGCGAGTCGAAGCCGATCTCGAGGAATGTAGCGGTGTCGGCAGTGCCGAGCTGCATCCCCGAGAGCTCCTCAAACAAGTCGACTGCCGCGGCGCGGATGCGCGCGACACGGCCTGCGCCGTTCGAGGTGGGTGCGGCTTGCGGGGGCGTCAGCGACTTGGTCAACATGGCGGGGGCGTCCAATACGGGAGCTTCAAAGAATGGGGCAGCGAGGCCTGTCGGCGGCGAGGCAGTGGCGGATTGTCGAGCAACGTGTTGATCAGCAATTGGAACCGCATCGATCCAGTGGCGCTTGCGCTCGAACGGATACGTCGGCAACGGAATGCGGCGCCTATCGGCGGCCTCAGTGCCATGAACGGCGGACCAATCCGGCTGCACGCCAGCGATCCACAGCGATCCAAGCGCTTGCAGCAGCGCTTCTGTATCTGGCTCTGACGCGTCCGGTCCGCCCAGCGAGGAGACGATCACCTGGTTGCCCTTTGCGCCTGGCGACAGGCGCGCCAGCGTGCCCAGCGTGTTGCCGGGCCCCACTTCCAGCAGCACAGCAGTCACGTCCTTGCGCAATCCGGCAATGGCATCCGCATACCGCACCGGCTGGCGCAAGTGCCGCGCCCAATAGTCAGGATCGGTCGCCTCGCCATCCGTCAGCAGCTGGCCGGTGACACATGATATCAGCGGGATCTTGGGCGCGCTGAGCCGCTTGGACGCAACCAACGCACGGAACGGTGCGATCACACCGTCCATCATGCTGGAGTGAAACGCATGCGAAGTCACCAGCGCGCGGCACACGATGCCGTCGGCCTTGAGCGCACCCTCCAACACTGCGATGTCCGCGAGCGGTCCGGCGATCACTGTGATACCCGGTGCATTCACCGCAGCAATCGACAAGCCGCCGCTCAAACGTTGACGCGCCGCGTCCGCACTCAGCCGCACCGAGAGCATGCCGCCAGCGGGCAGATCCTGCATCAGCCGCCCACGCTCGGCGACCATCGACAGCGCGTCTTCCAGCGAGAAAACACCGGCAATGCACGCTGCCGCAAACTCGCCGACGCTGTGACCGACCATAGAGCGTGGCGCGATCCCCCACGCCATCCACAAGCGCGCCAACGCATATTCCATGGCAAAGATCGCCGGCTGCGCCACCGCGGTATTTTTCAACGCGCGCGCCGCCGCATCCGGCGTACCATCCTTCGGGTAAACGAGATCGCGCAGATCGGCCTTCAAGAGCGGCTTGAGCAATTCGGCACACTGATCGAACGCCTCCCGGAAACGCGGCTCGCTGAGATAGAGGTCGCGGCCCATGCCAGGATATTGCGCACCTTGGCCGGGGAACAGGAAATGCACGGCCGGTGCATCGCTCACCTTGCCGCCGGATTGGCAGCGCGCGGGATCGTTGCCAGACAGAGCGTCAATGGCCTCTGCCGCCGTGCGCGCCGTCAATGTGCGCGCGTGCTCAAAGCGGCGCCGGCCGTTCTGCAATGTCCACGCAGCATCGGCGAGCGCGGTGTCCGGTGCTGCGCGCAAATGCTCCGCGAGAGTACGGCACATGCGCTCCAGCGCCGGCGCCGAGCGGGCGGACAGCGTGAGGAGCTGTGTCTTGTTCGATGTCGGTGCCACGCGCATCTGCGGCGCCTGCTCGATCACCACGTGCGCGTTCGTCCCACCGACACCGAACGCGCTGACGCCCGCGCGGCGCGGCGTTCCCGCGGTGCTCCATGGTGATTGCTCAGTGACGACGCGGAACGGGCTGTTGGCGAGATCGAACTTCGGGTTCGGCTTCTTGAAGTGGAGGGTCGGCGGAAAGATACCGTGCTTGACGATCTGCGACGCATTGATGAGGCCGGTCACGCCGGCCGCCACGTCGAGGTGGCCGACGTTGGTTTTCGCAGTCCCGATGGTACAGAAGTTCTTGCGGTCAGTCGTCGTTCGGAACACCTGGGTCAACGCTGCAAGCTCAATCGGGTCGCCCAGCGGCGTGCCGGTTCCGTGCGCCTCGATGTAGCCGATGGTGTCGGCGGGCACGCCAGCAAACTCGTGCGCAGTCGCGATAGCGCGCGCCTGTCCCTCGATGCTCGGCGCCGTATAGCCGACCTTGACCGAGCCATCGTTATTGATGCCGAAGCCACGGATGACGGCCACAACGCTGTCGCCGTCTTTGATCGCATCATCCAGGCGCTTCAACAGCACCACGCCAACGCCACTGCCGAACACAGTGCCACCCGCATCCGCGTCGAACGTCCGGCAATGGCCATCGGGCGACGTCATGCCGCCTTCGACGTGCGTGGTGCCGCGCCGCTGTGGCAGCGAGATCGATGCGCCGCCAGCCAGCGCCATGTTGCACTGATAGGTCAGCAACGACTGGCAGGCCTGCACCACTGCCACCAGCGATGTCGAGCACGCCGTCAACAGCGAGATACTCGGGCCCTGCAGATTGAGTTTGTAGGAGATCTTGCTGGCGAGGAAATCCTGGCCGTTGCCGACCAGCTCCGGGAAGCTGCCAACTTGGTACTCGGCGGTGAAGCGGTCGAGGAAGCCCGGCTGACGGCACAAATGGTTGAGGAGATAGGTCGGGATGCTGCAACCGGCATAAACGCCCGTGCTGGCGGACGTGGCGGGATCATACCCGGCGTTCTCGAACGCTTCCCAGCAGCACTCCATGAACAACCGGTGCTGCGGGTCCATCAGCGCCGCTTCGCGCGGATACATCCCAAAGAACGCGGCGTCGAACAGATCGATATCCGGCAGAATCGAGCGCGCGGCGACGTAGCCCGGCGTGGCGGCAGCCTCTGCAGCGCCTGCAACTTCTAAGTCTGCAGCCGAGAAACGTTGAATGCTCTCCAGCCCAGCGAGCTGGTTGCGCCAGAACGTGGCGACGTCGCCCGCACCAGGAAAACGGCCCGACATGCCAATAATGGCGATACCGTCATGAACCACAGCATCGGCATCAAACATGTCCACGATGCATCAACTCCCAACAATTATGACTGGCCGTGCCGCAGCTGTCGTTGCCGTGAAAATGCCGCTCGCTGGCGCTGACCGCGCTCGCGCTCCACCGCAAACTTCGTGCCACTGTCGGCGGTCCCGCCGAGCAGCGCAGCCAGCGCCCGCACAGTCGTGGCATCGAACAGGTCCATGATCGGTATTTCGCGCTGGAGTTGGCGCTCCAGGTCGGCATGCACCGAGACGAGGCGGAGCGAGTTGCCGCCAATATCAAAAAAGTTGTCGTCAAGGCCCACGTGCTCGGCGCCAATGGCGCGGCGCCACGCATGCGCAATAACGTCCGCAAGGGCATCCGTTGCAACCGCCAGCGGTGCATCCACGCCGGATGTCAGCGCGGGCTTGGGCAGCGCCGCCCGGTCGATCTTGCCGTTGGCATTCAGCGGCATCTGGCACGTCGGCACCAGCAAAGCCGGCACCATGTAGCGCGGCAGCTTCTCGGAAAGATAACGGCGCAAGTCCAGCGGTGCGACCCCGTCCGATTTTGGCACATAGTACGCGATAAGCCGTTTGCTGCCGCCGGTCTCGGCATGCGCGACCACACAGCTCTGCGCCACATCCGGATGCTGGCCGAGAACCGTTTCGATCTCACCCATCTCAATGCGATGCCCCAAAATCTTAACCTGACTGTCCGCGCGCCCGGCGAACTCGATGCATCCGTCTTCACGCCAGCGTGCGAGATCGCCGGTCCGGTACATGCGCGCTCCTGCCTGCTGCGAGAACGGGTCGGGCAGAAATTTTTCGGCGGTCGATTGCGGACTGTTCAAATACCCGCGCGCGACGCCATCGCCGCCAGTGTACAGCTCGCCGACAATGCCTGGTTCCACCGGTTGTCCCTGCTCATCGAGGATATAGGCCGTCGTATTGGAAATCGGACGGCCGATAGGCACCGGGTCCAGCACGTCGCCGGCTGACCGCATGGGAAAGCAGCAGGTAAAGGTGGTGTTCTCTGTCGGGCCATAGCCGTTGATGAGGGTGCACCCGGGCAGCCCCTCCAGCGCCATGCGGACATGGCGCGGCGACAGCACATCGCCGCCCGACAGCAACTGGCGCAGGCCTTTCAGCGAACCGAGCTGCTGCTCGACCATCAACGCAAAAAGGCCCGTCGTAAACCACGCCGCGGTGACCTGCGCGTCGACAATGAGGCGGCCGACATCGGCCAGCGAGGCCCGCTGCGGCGCGACCACCAGACGCCCGCCATTCAGCAACGCACCCCAGATTTCAAGGGTCGACGCATCGAACGCGAGCGGCGCGAAATGCAGCCAGGTCTCTTCCGGCCCGAACCGGCAATAAGTCGTATCGCGCACCAGCCGTATAATCGAACGCTGCTCGGCAACGACGCCCTTCGGCGCCCCCGTCGAGCCCGACGTGTACATCACATACCCGATGTGCGACGCCGTCGCCGCGCTGTTCGGATTGGTGTCGTCGCCATCCACATCGGCGTCGTCATAAACCAGCGTCTCAACACTCAGCGGCGCCGTGAGACCGTCGCGCGCCTTGCGCGACGCCAACACCACCGTGCACCGGGTATCCTTGATCAGATAAGAGAGCCGCTCGGCTGGATAGTCCGGGTCGAGCGGAACGTACCCGCCACCCGCCTTGAGAATAGCCAGCAACGCTACGATAAGCCCGGCCGAACGCTCGCCAAGACAGCCCACCAGCACATCAGGGCCCACGCCAAGTTTTTGCAGGCGATGCGCGAGCCGGTTGGCACGGCGGTTCAGCGCGTCATAAGTGAGTGTCTCTGCGCCGAATTTAACGGCTGGGGACTGCCCATATCGCGCGGCAATATCCTCAAACAGCGCAGCGATCGTGGCCTGCCTGGGATAATCGGAAGCGGTCAAATTCCAAACGGCAAGCGATGCCGGCATGGCCCGCGTTGCGGCTGGAACGTCGCGGAAATAGTCCCCAACCTGCGCCATAAAATGACTTTCATAAGCCAGGCTACGAAACGGAAACGCCGCGTCGCAGCCAACTGCCGATGCTCAGACCCCTGCGGTCAGCAACGTCTCCAGCCAGCATTCAGCGCACACCGGCCAAATAAGCGGTGTGCACCGCAATAGAGACATCAAAAACTATACGCGTTTGATGCCAAATCGCTATCGGGGAAGAAACTTAAGGTTAAATACAATTCCCGGTATGCGGAACGTGGTTAATGGAATGATAACGGGCCATTAAGTTTCAGCGCGCGTGCTCGCCAACCAGTTCCGCTTGACCAGAGCGGGTCGAAACGAGAGGCGGCGGCGCGAAATCGAGACGTTTCATGGCACGCAGACTTTTAGTCGTTTCAACTCTGCCGTGGATCTACCCGGCCCGGCTGTTAGGCATGTTACAAACGGCCGGCTTTATCGTTGAAGCTGTGTGCCCGCCCGACCACGCGATATCCAAACTGCGGCGGGCACCCGTCCTCTATCCGCTGCGTCCGCTGCGCGAGACAGCCAGCGTCGCCGCAGCGATCGCCGCAGGAACACCCGACATCATCGTGCCGTGCGACGACCGCGCGACGGCCCTGCTGCACGCCTTGCATCGCACCGGCGATACTGCAGTGCGCGCCCTGATTGAGCGCTCGCTTGGCACGCCGGACGGCTATGACACGGTTGGCAGCAAGCGCGCCGTGACCCAGTTGGCGGCCTCCCTCGGCTTGCCGGTCCCGGCGAGCGAGACCGTCAGTGGCTTAGGCGCGCTCAAAAAAGTCCTGCAACGGCGGCGGCCACCAGTTGTTCTCAAGCGTGATCGGACGTGGGGCGGGCGCGGCGTGCGGATTATCCGCCGCGAAACCGAAGCCCGTTCAGCGTGGAACGAATTGAGCTGCCGCAACGCGATGCCCGCTGTGCGGACAGCCTGGCGTGAGCGCAGCCTTAGCCCGCTTGGAGAGCTCCTGCGGCTGCGCGGCGCCACCTTGGATGTGCAGGACTTCGTGCAAGGTCAGCCCGCCAATCGGGCGATCGTCTGCGACAGCGGCAAGGTGATTGCCGGCATCAGTGTCATTGCCTGCGAGACGCAGACGGAAACCGGTGCCGCCTCTGTTGTCCGCGTCGTTGAGCACGAGCAGATGTCGAAGACGGCCGCAGCGCTCGTGGCTGCGCTCGGCATCTCCGGCTTTTGCGGTTTGGACTTCATGATCTGTGCAAGCACCGGCCAAGCACTGCTGCTCGAAATCAATCCGCGCGCCACGCCGATCACGCATCTCTCCGTCGCCGGCAGTGCCCATCTGCCCGCCGCCTACTACACCGCGATAACCGGCGCATCGCCCCGCGCCTCACCCCAACCGCTGACGCGCGACACCATCATGCTGTTCCCCAACGAAATCGCGCGCAACCGCAACAGTCCCTATCTGCCGACCGCTGCCCATGACGTGCCGTGGGATGAACCGGCCCTGCTCCGGATCGTCCGCGAAGAGATGGCACACGCCTACCCGCCGCCATTCACCGCCGCTGGCCCGCTGCGGGAACCCGTTTCCGGCGTGTCCGCATCGTGAATAATCGCCCGCGCGGCAAATATTAAAGCGACTTTGGAAATCTGAGTGATGGCGCAGAAAATACTCCTCGTCTTTGGGACCCGGCCGGAAGCGATCAAGATGTTGCCGGTCGCGCGCATGCTGGCCCGCGAGCCCGACATCGTGGCGCGCATCTGCGTCACCGCCCAGCACCGCCAGATGCTCGATCAGGTGCTCGACCTGTTTGGCGTCACACCGGACTACGATCTCAATGTCATGACCGCCGCCCAAGGGCTGGAGCAGATCACCACCGCCGTGCTGACCGGACTTGGCAAGGTCTATGACGCGTTTAAGCCCGATCGCGTGCTCGTCCACGGCGACACCACCACCACCATGGCCGCATCGCTCGCCGCCTTCTACAAACGCATCCCCGTTGCACACGTCGAAGCAGGCCTCCGTTCAGGCAATATGCAACAACCCTGGCCCGAAGAAATGAACCGCCGGGTGACCGATGTTCTCGCTGACATGTTCTTTGCGCCAACCGCCCAGTCGCGCGCCAATCTGCTGCAAGAGAACGTCCCCGCCAACGCCGTACATGTCACCGGCAACACTGTCATCGACGCGCTGCTGACCACGGTGGCCCAGCTCGAGACCCGGCCAGAAATCGCCCACGGGCTCGCCGATCACTTCCGTTTTCTCGACCCCGGCCGGCCCATCCTGCTGGTCACCGGGCACCGGCGCGAGAATTTCGGCCAGCCGTTTCTGGACGTGTGCGAAGCGATCCGTGATCTGGCGCAGGCGCATCCGATTCAAGTGGTCTACCCTGTCCACCTTAATCCAAATGTGCGGTCAGCCGTGCATCAGGTGCTCTCCGATGTGCCACATGTGCATCTCATCGAGCCGCTCGATTACTTGCCGTTCGTCTACCTCATGCAGCGCGCCCATGTTGTGCTGACCGACAGCGGCGGCATCCAGGAAGAGGCGCCGTCCCTCGGCAAACCAGTATTTGTGATGCGCAATGTCACCGAGCGGCCGGAAGCGGTTGCTGCCGGCACCGTCAAGCTCGTCGGCACAGCACGCCACCGCATCTTCGAAGAAGTGTCGGCAGTCATCACCAGCCGCTCGGCCTACGCGCGCATGAGCCGCGCGCACAATCCCTATGGCGACGGCCGCGCCTCCGAACGTATCGCCGCCATTCTTGCCAACAGAAGCACCAACGAGTTTGCGTCATGACCCTCAACAAAGACTTTTCGACCTGTGCCATTATCGGCCTCGGCTACATCGGCTTGCCCACCTCGGTCGTCATTGCCCGCGCCGGCATCAAAGTCATCGGCGTTGACATCAGTGCGCCGATCGTTGCGGCCGTTAACGCCGGCCATTGCCCGATCGAAGAGCCCTTTCTCGCTGACGCCTTGGCGGGTCTCGTCGCCGGCGGTCTGATCACCGCCCAGACTACGCCAAGTGCAGCCGATGTGTTTATCATTGCGGTGCCGACGCCGTTCGCCGGCGGGTATAAACCCGATCTGTCTTATGTTGAAGCTGCGGTCCGTGCGATCGCACCAATTCTGCAGTCCGGCAACTTGGTCATTGTCGAATTGACCATCCCCATCGGCGCCACCGAACTTGTCGCCCGCTGGATCGAAGGCATGCGCACCGATCTGACGTGCTCGCGGCGTGGCGGCTCGGGAGTGCCTGACATTCTCGTCGCACATTGCCCAGAGCGCGTTCTCCCCGGGCAGATGCTGCGGGAATTGGTCGAGAACGATCGCGTCATCGGCGGCGTGTGCGCAGCCAGTGGCCGCGCCGGGCAGGCCTTCTATGAGCGCTTCGTCACCGGCAAATGCCTGGTCACCGATGCGCGCACCGCCGAACTCTGCAAACTCAGTGAAAACGCGTTCCGCGACGTCAACATCGCCTTCGCCAATGAGCTTGCGGATATTTGCGACGACAGCGGCATCGACGCCGGTGAATTGATCGCGCTCGCCAACCATCATCCGCGCGTCAACATCCTGCAGCCGGGACCCGGCGTCGGCGGTCACTGCATCGCGGTCGATCCGTGGTTCATCGTCTCCGCGCTCGGTGAAAAGGCGCGCCTCATTCGCGAAGCCCGCTGGATTAATAGTGGCCGCCCGCGCCAGGTGGTGCGCAAGATCCTCGATCGTGTCGCCGCCGGCGGTATCAAGTCGATCGGCTGCTTCGGTCTCGCCTACAAACCAGACGTGGATGATCTGCGCGAAAGCCCCGCGGTCGAAGTCGTCGAATATCTGGCGCAGGAACTGCACCTTAACGGCAGCCCCATCGAACTGCGCGTCGCCGAGCCCTACGTGCGGCACTTGCCGCGCTCGTTGCGCGAGGCCGGCCGGGTCGAGCTTGTTGAAACCGACCGGGCGTTGGCGGCCGATCTGCTGGTGATGCTGGTCGATCACAAGCAGTTCCGGAAGGTCGCGCCGGCGCAGCTCGCTGGTAAACGGATCATCGACACGCGCGGCACGTGGAGCACGCGGGCCCTGGCCGCGCGGATCAGCGACAACCAGCCAGCGGCCCAACCGGCAACGTTGCCGGCCGCATTGCCCGCTACTGTGCCCGCTACTGTGCCCGCTACTGTGTAAGCGTGTAGGCTGCCTGCCGATACAGCGTCAGCGCGGCGGTTTGCGCCCCAGCACGCCCAAACTCCGTGAGAATTCCTCAGAATTCCCCAGCAAATGCGTTCCCGCAGAGCAGCTTTGACATTGAGATGCAACATGCCGCCTTGACAATTAGGCTGCGGCGGACGACCTACGCGGTATCCCAGCAACCGGAGACCGTTCGTAGCCACATGAGCGCTTTTAAAACCCCCGATTTCAATGATCGCCAATCGGCCGCCATTAAGGCGCGCCTCGCCGCCCTCGAAAAGTTCAAGGCCAAACCAGGCCCCGGTCATCCGGAATTCGAGAAGAAGCAGGCCGAGCGGATTGCGTTGGAAGCTGCGCGCAAAGAACGCGAAGAAGTCCGCCGCGCCGAAAAAGAAAAGCGTGACGCTGAAGAAGCGATTGCGCGCGGCATTGCCGAAGAAGAGAAGCGCAAGGCCGAGCTGGCCGCCCATCTCGCCTCGATCGCTTCCAAGGCTGATCTGGAAGCCTCTCAGAAGGCCGCGCGCGACGCACGCTACGCCGCCCGCAAGGCCGCCAAGAAGGCCCGCAAGACGGGCTGATTGAGCTGCCGTGCGCCGGCGGCTTGGTGCCGCGCGCGCTGGGCCACTGCGCTAAAGGGCCGCCCCGCCTGCCCCGGGCGGCTCGGCGGCGACGCGGGCGAAGATCGCGCGGATCGTCTCGGACGGCGCGCTGGTGACCGCCCCATTCCAAACCTCGTCGGGCGTCCACAGCCATGAGCGGGCCGGATCGTGCCGCATATCCCATGTGGGAAACATGCGTGTTTCCATATCGCCCGACCAGAGAGTGACGACATCGACATGCCGTGCATCGCGCAGGATTCGGCCGTAGGTCTGGGTGACGGTATCGCGCGGGCCTTCCAGCATCTGCAGAAAGATATCACTCCGGCAGATCAGCGCCCCAGTGATGCTGCCGCGCCGGTTGTGATGCCGGGCGTTGAGCAAAATGGTTTCAAGCGTGGTGTCGTCATAGCCGAACGGCCGCGACGTGTAGATCAATTGCATCTGCCGCATGGGGGGATAGCCTTGGCTGCGATCACGTCCCCTAACGTCGCACATTGAGCGGCGTGCGCAACGGGAAACAAGGCCGCGGCTCGGCCTTTTGTTGCAGCGGGCCAAGCCTTCAACCGCCAAGCCTTCAACCGCCAAGCCTCAACCGCAAGGTCTTCAGCCGCCATGCCGGCCTGAGCGCCGCCAGCGCTACACAAAAGCGTGCTAGAAACGAGCGCACCCCCGCGCTCAGGCTTTCACCACAGGCTTCTGTTGCGTGGCACAGTGGATCCCACCCCCCGCCTCCCCAATCGGATCGACATTCAAGCTGACGATCTGCCGCTCAGGATAAAGGGTCCGCAAAATCGCCTGGGCGTTGGCATCCGCCGTATCGTCTCCGAACTCGGCTCCAATGACGGCGCCATTGCACACGTAGTAATTCACATAGCTGGCCACAAAATCTTTCGCCCTGGATCGGATACGCTTGGGCTCTGGGATGACCACAATGTCGAGCATGCGCCCTTTGGCATCGCGCGCAGTTTTCAGCACAGTGTAAGTTTCGAACGCCGCCACCGACCAGCGATCACTCCGGTCAGGGGCCTTGCCCAACTGAATGACGATCTGGCCCGGTTTCACAAACCGTGCCAAGGCGTCGATGTGATAATCGGTAATGTCGGCGCCCTTGATGCCGGGTGCCCAGATCATCCGCTCCGCGCCCAGGGCAGCCAGCAGCAGCCGTTCAATCTCCGGCTTAGCCTGCCGGTTGCGATTGCCGTTGATCCATGAACTCTCGTGCGCGATGGCTGTTCCCGCACCATCAACTTCGACGCCACCAGCTTCGCCCGCAAGGCCGCTTGTGAACACCGCAAGTCCCAGCCGGTCGGCAACACGCTGCGCGATCCGGCTGTCATCGGCATGGCTTTGCCGCCCGCCCCACCCGTTGAATCCCAGGTCCGAGACAGCAACCCCGCCGTCACTGGAAACCACGAAGGTCGGACCCGTGTCACGGCACCAAAGGTCGTCTGTCGGAATGGGCCAAACGGCAATGCCTGCGCCGAGCGCTTTGGCAGCCGCCTCCACTTGGTTGGGACTTGCAAGAACCACGACTGTTTCGTGGACGGCGATAGCGCGCGCAATCAGCACAATTTTGGCTTGGACGGCGTCAAGCCCTTGTTGCCCACCGTAAAGCCGGCCCCGCGATGGCCATTGCATAAACGTCAATTCGTGCGGATCGCTTTCGAGCGGCGCCCTGAACCCCGCATCCCGCGCCAACGTCTTGCCCTGCCCGAACGCAGCCGTTGTCATGGCGATTGGCCCTCCGGCGAAACTCGCGGCAAGCCCGATGCCGCTTCTGATGAGTGCTCGCCGGTCTGTCATGGTGTCAGGCTAGGCGGACCGGGAGTGCCTGTCTATCGCACGCGATGACGTCGAGTTTTCGCCATCAGCCAACACCCTACTTTTTCTGCACCCCCGGCGCGAGGCTGCTGGCGCCTGCCTTTGAGGTTGGCGAATTGATCGTGGTCACCGCTGCTGGCGCAGCAGGTGCCGGCGCTGCTGCACTCGCTGCGGCCGCCGCCCCCGCTCGCTCGCGCTCCACCTGCCGCCACTTGGCAACGTTAGCCTCGTGCTGCTTGTTGGTTTCGGCGAACACGTGCCCACCGCGGCCATCGGCGACAAAGAACAACTCGTTGGTGGCCGCCGGTTTCAAGGTCGCCTCGATCGTCGCACGGCCGGGATTGCAGATCGGCGTTGGCGGCAGCGCTGGGATCACATAGGTGTTGTGCGCCGTCCGCGACTGAATTTCCGACTGGAAGATCGTCTTGCCCCACTGCACTTTGCCAAGCGCGAGGCCGTAGAGAATAGTCGGGTCGGACTGCAGTTTCATACCCTTGCGCAGGCGGTTGACAAACACCGCCGCCACCCGTTCGCGCTCGTCGTTGCGGCCGGTTTCCTTCTCGATCACAGACGCCAGCACCAAGGCCTCAGCCGGCGACTTGAGCGGCAGGTTCTCCTGCCGCTCGGCCCACAACTGTTCAATGAGCTTTTTCTGTGCCGCTTGCATCATGTCGATCAGTGTCTGCCGTGACGAACCGCGCGGCAGCGAATAGGTCTCCGGCAGCAGCGACCCTTCCGGCGGCAGTTCGCGCACATCGCCGGTCAGCGACGCATCGCCCTTCAGTCGCTCGACGATCTGAAAACTGGTCAGCCCCTCCGGCACCGTCACCCGCATCAGCACCGAGCGGCCTTCCGACATCGTATCGACCAGCACGCGGATCGATGCGCCCGGCTTGATCTCATATTCGCCGGCCTTGAGATTGATCGTGCGCCCGCCCGGCACCATCGACGCCAGCCGCAGCGCATAAAGGCCGGCCAGGAACATGCGCTTGTCCCCGACGATGCCATCTTTCTCGAGCCGTTCGGCAATCTGCTGGGTGCCGTCATTGCGTGGCACCACCAGCAGCTTCGGTTCCTTGAGCGGGCCATCCGCATCAACCGCCGCCACCAGATAATAGGCCGTGCCCCCAAGTGCGAGCAGCACGACAGCGAAAAAGGTCAGAAAACCATTGAGGAGTTTCAGCACCGGCCTGCCCTTCTTGCCCTCCGCCTCATAGGCGTCCGAACTTGCTCCGCGCGGCCGCCGCGGCACCGTCCTTGGCCCCATGGCGGCGGATACGGTCCGCACTGTCTCGCCCGGACGCACGTTCGCCAACTCAGCTACATAGTCTGGCGTCGGCTCTGCGGCCGCCACCTTGCGTTTGCGCCGCTTCGGCGCATCACCGCCACGCGCCGCCTTTGGCTCCCCCGCCGCAGACTTGCCCCCGTTGTCGGGAACGCGGCGCTCCGTCATCGCACACCTGCTCCTCAGCTCGGCCCCACGGCAGCGTGATCGCTGTAGCGGGCGTTACAAATCCATCGGACGCCAAGTGTACAGCAGAATATGGCAAAACGCCGGGACTGCGGCATGTCACGTTACACCCGCCGGAACATCACCGACGCATTGGTGCCGCCAAAACCGAATGAATTCGACAGTGCTATGTCGACCTTACGCGTTTTGGCTTTGTGCGCCACCAGATCAATCGCAGTTTCCACCGACGGATTGTCCAGATTGAGCGTCGGCGGCACCTTGCCGTCGCGCATCGCCAGCAGGCAGAAGATCGCCTCGACCGCACCCGCTGCGCCGAGCAGATGGCCGATCGCCGATTTCGTCGATGACATGGCGAGCTTCGCGCCGGCTGCGCCAAACAGCCGTTCCACTGCCGCCAACTCGATCGTATCGGCCATCGTCGATGTGCCATGCGCGTTGACATAGTCGATATCGCCGACTGGCAGGCCCGACCGTTTCACCGCCGCCCGCATGCAGCGGAACGCGCCATCGCCATCCTCAGAGGGCGCTGTGATATGGAACGCGTCGCCCGACAGGCCATAGCCGATCACTTCGCCATAGATCTTCGCGCCGCGCGCCTTGGCATGCTCCAGGCTCTCCAGCACCACGATGCCGGCACCTTCACCCATCACAAATCCGTCGCGGTCTCTATCGTAAGGGCGCGACGCCATCTGCGGCCGGTCATTGAAGTCAGTGGCCAGCGCGCGGCAGGCGGCAAAGCCGGCCATCGCAATGCGGCAGATCGGGCTCTCCGCTCCGCCAGCCACCATCACCTCGGCGTCACCCAGGGCCACCAGACGCGCCGCATCCCCGATGGCATGTGCCCCAGTCGAGCAGGCCGTCACCACGGCGTGGTTCGGTCCCTTGAGTTGATGCCGGATTGAAATCTGCCCGCCGGCCAGATTGATTAGCCGGCCTGGGATAAAGAACGGACTGACACGCCGCGGACCCTTCTCCTGCAGCAACAACGCGGTGTCGGCGATACCCGACAGCCCGCCAATGCCCGAGCCGACCAGCACGCCCGTCGTTTCCTGTTTGTCTTGCGTGTCGGCAACCCAGCCGGCGTCTTTCAACGCCTGGTCCGCCGCCGCCATCGCATAGACGATAAAATCATCGACCTTGCGAACTTCTTTCGGCTCCATCCAATCGTCGGGATTGAACTTGCCGTCCGCCAGCGATCCACGCGGCACGAAGCACGCGATCTGCGCCGCAATATCGTCGACCTTGAATTCTTCGATTCGCCGCGCCGCGTTCTGCCCGGCGAGCAGCCGCGACCACGAAGCTTCGACCCCGCACCCGAGTGGCGTGACGAGCCCCAGTCCCGTGACGACGACGCGTCGCATCATGCGTATCCCTTCCGCACCTTTTGCTGCGCGCATCACGGCCTGCCGTCACGCTAACGTCGCCCCTGGCCAAACCAGAGCGGCAACCACGACAGCAATGGCGCCCGGGCACGCTATCCGCCCAGGCGCAGCCGCCCGCTTAGGCCGCGCTGGCTGCTTTTTCCAGGAACTTCACGGCATCGCCGACCGTCTGAATTTTCTCGGCCGCATCGTCCGGAATTTCGCAGCCGAACTCTTCTTCAAACGCCATGACCAGTTCAACTGTGTCGAGACTGTCAGCGCCCAGGTCGTCGATGAAGCTCGCCGCCTCCGTCACCTTCTCGGCTTCCACGCCCAGGTGTTCGATCACGATCTTCTTCACCCGGTTAGCAACGTCGCTCATCTGGATCCCCTTGAGGAAGCTTTTTGACTACTGTCGTTTGTGTGTTGGATTCGTACTACCGGCGACAGCACCGGCAGGTACGGCTTGTGAGTTACGCACAGCCGGCGTGATATCATGCCACTCGGCGCGTCCGCACGTGGAAGTCTCAGACCAGTCGAACTAGTCAACCCTTACAGCGCGCACGCGCGCGCCACCAGGGTCACCGCTGCCCCGCGGCCGAGTTGTCTCCACGACAAAACCGAAGCGGCTGGTAACACACTTCGTTTTCTTTTGCCAACAGCCATGGCGGAACAGGTGTCACGCCAATTTGACCGCTGTTCAGATCATGACCATGCCACCATTGACGTGCAGGGTAACACCCGTCACGTAACGCGCCTCTAGGCTGGCCAAGTAGACAACCGCCGCCGCGATATCGTCCGGCGCGCCAAAGCTTTGCGCCGGGATGGCATCCTTGATTGCCGCCGTCTGCTTTTCGTTCAGGGCCTCCGTCATCGGCGTGGCGATGAAGCCGGGCGCGATGCAGTTAGCCGTAATGCCCCGCGAAGCCACTTCCCGGGCCAGCGACTTGGTCATCCCGATCATGCCGGCCTTGGAGGCCGCATAGTTTGCCTGCCCCGGATTACCGATAATCCCCGACACCGACGAGATATTGATGATCCGCCCGTAACCCGTTTTGCCACGCATCATATGCCGGCTCGCCGCCCGCATCAGCATGAACGTCGAGGTCAGGTTCACCGCAATCACATCGTCCCACTGCTCGTCTTTCATGACCATGAACAGATTGTCCTTGGTCAGCCCGGCATTGTTGACCAGGATATCCAGCCTGCCCCCCAACGCCTTGACAGCCTCGTCGATCAGCTTGCCCACCTGCTCCTTGCTGGCCAGATCGCAGGGCGTCACCACGGCACGGTCACCGAGCTCCACGCGCAGCGCCTCGAGCTTGTCAGCCTGCCGGCCAGACAGCGCCACCGTTGCCCCGCGCGCATGCAAGGCCTTGGCAATAGCGCCGCCGATGCCGCCCGTCGCGCCCGTCACCAGTGCCGTCTTGCCTGTCAAATCGAACATGTCACGCGATCCCTTCGCACCCGAGCACTACCCGAGAGCCCGGTATGGCGGCTGCAGCAAGGAGCCGTCAAGCCGCTCTGCGCTTGGTGTTGGGCGGCACATATTCTCGGCCTGCCGCCGAAAACGCCACCAACACGGTAGCCCGCTACCACAACCATAGATGGCGTTAATCGTTAATTAAGCAGCCTCTGGTTTTATTGTATCAACTCAGGTATCCTTCGTTTTGAAGCTGCGGGTGGAGCGGCGTCAACAGCGACTGGTGAACCCTGGGACCTGTTTGTTTCGCGTCAGGAGCCCACCACTATGCACGCCTCGTCCTTCGTCTCAGCCATCGCCGACTACCCGCGCGCCGGGCGTGCCTCCCTTTGGTCGACGGTCGCTCTCGCCGTCCTGGCCTGCCTCACAATCAACCCAGCGGCCGCTCAGTTCGTCTGCCAGCAGTACGGCGGCACCGGTGGCGGCGCCTTCGCGGCGGGCCTCGCCTTCTCCTGCGGCCCCGGTGCCACCGCCACCGGCTCGAGCGCCACTTCTACCGGCCCGCAAGCCCAGGGCAGCGGCACCTCCGCGTCGGCCTACGGCGCCCTCTCCCGCGCCGCCGGCGAAAACTCCACCGCCCTTGGCACCTCCGCCCAGGCTGATGGCGCCAATGCCGTCGCCGTCGGCACCTCGTCCTATGCCTTCGGCGCCACTTCCACAGCCATCGGCATGTCGGCCCAGGCGCAATCGACCAATGCCACTGCCATCGGCGCCGCCGCGCAAGGCCAAGGCACCAACAGCACCGCCATCGGCTCGGCCGCCCAGGGCCAAGCCCTCAACACCACCGCCGTCGGCAGTTCGTCCGTCGCCCAATCCGAAAACGCCACCGCCATCGGCCGCGGTGCCCGCGCCAGCGGCCTCGGCACCACCACGCTTGGCGCCATTGCCCGCGCCCAGGATGACTACGCCAGTGCCGTTGGTTTCAGCGCCCAGGCGCTCGGCGCCAATGCCTCTGCCTTCGGCGCCAATGCCAACGCCAGCGGCGTCCAGGCCACCGCGCTCGGCTCGGCGACCACCGCCTCTGCCGCCCGCTCGGTCGCCCTCGGCAGCGGCGCCGCCGCCGCCCACGCCGATGCCGTCGCCATCGGTTCGGGCAGCGCCACCCAACGCGTCAACCAGATTGCCATCGGCTCCGCGACCGCCACCTACACCCTCGCCGGCATCGCTTCAGCCGCCAGCCGCGCCACCCAGTCCGGCGCCACCGAACTGCTCACCACCGACGCCCAAGGCAACCTCGCCGGCGACGGCGGCGCACTCCAAAGCCAAGTCGCCACCAACACCACCAACATCGCCGCCGTCAGCACCCGCGTCGGCACCGCCGAAACCAACATCACCGGGTTGCAAGCCTCAGTCACCGGCCTCGGCACCCGCATGAGCGCCGTCGAAACGAACGTCTCCACCCTGCAAACCCAGACCACGTCCAACACCAGCGCGATCAACACGCTGGGCGGCCGCGTCGGCACCGTCGAAACACAAACAGCCGCCAACACCGGCGCTATCTCCACCCTCAACGGCCGCGTCGGCACCGTCGAAACCGGCCTCGCCACCGTACAATCTCAGACCGCCTCCAACACCACCGCCATCACCGGCCTCGGCACCCGCATGTCCAGCGTCGAGACCACCGTCGGCGGCTTCAACGGCCGTATCAGCGGCGTCGAAAACCGCATGACCAACGTCGAAACGACAACCGGCCAGCTCACCACCCGCGTCGGCGCAGTTGAATCCACCGTCGCCGGCTTCGACAACCGCATCACCGGCAACACCAATAATATCGCCACCCTGAACACCCGCGTCGGCACCGTCGAAAATCGCGTCGCAACCGTCGAAACCCAAACCACCACCAACACGTCTGCCATCGCCTCCACCCGTCGCGACGTCGCCACGCTCTCCCAAACCGTCTCCGGCTTCGACACCCGCATCGCCGGCGCCGAACAGAACGCCGCGTCCGCGCTCTCAACCGCCAACACCGCGCTGTCGGAAACCAATCGCGCCCATCGCCGCATCGACGATCTCGATCTCAAGTCCGGCCAGGCCATGGAAGGCGTCGCCGTCGCGCTCGCGCTCTCCGATCCCGTGCTCTCCGCAGGCGATGTCTTCGGCATCAAAGGCGGTGTCGGCCTGTTCAACGGACAAACCGCGCTCGGCGTCTCGGTGCTCGGCGTGCTCGACCGCAACCTCTTCGGCAACGGCGAAACCTTCTCCATCGGTGGCGGCATCGGCGCCGGCACCTCCAAAGGCACCCTCGGCGGCCGCCTCGGCGCCCAGCTGACCTGGCGGTAGCTCGTCTGGGGTCAGACCATGGGTCTGACCCTATCGCACCTATGGCTACAACACGCTCAAGTGCAGCGGACACTTGTAGGTTGGGTTAGCTGCCCTTCAGCAGCGTAGCCCAACATCGTGCGCAACACGCCTAAATTTCCCCATCAGCATCCAAGCCGAAACGTTGGGTTACGGCGCCAAGGTGCGTCTAACCCAACCCACCGCCCCAACCAAAACCAAGAGCCATCCAATGGTCCAACGTCTCCTCCCCACCGCCTTCGTCGTCACCGCACTCGCCTCAGCCACCCTTGTCACAGCCTTTGCCGGCGACGAACCCAAAGTCCAAGTCAATCACGCGCGCCCGGCCCCGCTCGGTCCCCGCCCACCCACCAACATCGCCAAAACCGTCCGCGAGCCCACGCCCCAGCACCTCTATCTCATCCGCACCACGCTGCTCACGCTCGATGCAGCCAACCGCACCGGCAACTACTCCGTCCTCCGCGATGCAGCCGCTCCGGTGTTCCAGCAAACCCATTCCGCAGCCGATCTCGCACTTGCCTTCCAAACCGTTCGCGCCACCCTCGATCTCAGCGCCATCGCGCTGCGTGCGCCGACGCTCTCGCAACCGCCCGCCCTGACACCAGAGAAGCGCCTGCATCTCTCCGGCCAGGTGCCTGATGATCCCAAATCAATCGCCTTCGACATGGTCTTCGAGCCTGTCGCCGGCCACTGGCGCCTCGCCGCCCTCGCCGTCGGCCCGGCACAATTGAAACAGCAACAGCGATAAAAGAAAACGGCGGCAGCGCCCCGTCGCTTCCGGCCGGCTCCCGGTTACGGGAGTCGGAAGCGACAATCCAACAAGCCCCTTACCGCTCGCGCATCGTCCGCGAGATGCGGTCAGACAGCGGACCGACAATGAAGGTAAGCATGGTGCGCTCACCGGTAGTGATCAGCACCGTTGCCGGCATGCCGGGCACCAGCTTGCCCTTCAATTCCGTCGGCAGCGTATCGGCTTCGATGATCACGCGGGCCGCGTAGTAGCTCTGCTTGGTGTTCGGATCGAACGTGATGTCTGAGGCGACAGTCTCAACTTTACCCACCGTCGCCGTGCGCTGGCGGGCCGCGAAGGCCGGGAACCGGATCTCGGCTTTCGCGCCGGTGCGCACACTATCGATATCCGAAGGCTGCACCTGCGCCGTCATGATCAGCCCTTCCTCCGGTGTCACCAGTTCGGCCAATGTGTCGCCCGGTTTGATGATCTCGCCCACCGTATGCACTTTGATGCTCTGGATAATGCCAGCACGCGGCGCCCGTACCTCCAGGCGCGCCAGCACATCCGACGTCACCGATGTCTTCTCCCTGAGTTCCGCCAGCTTGGCGCGCACATCGGCCAACTGCTGGGCCGCTTCTTCAACGCGCGCTTGCTGTACAACTTTGATCTGCTGGCGCGATTCCGCCATCGTTTCTTCGGCGCGCGCGATCTCGCCACGCAGGCCCTCACGGTCACCTTCCAGGCGCCACAAGTCGCGCTGCATCGCCGACAGCTTGCTCACCGCAAAGTAGCCCTTGTCAGCCAGCGTTTTGAATTTGCCGACATCGATCTGCAGGCTTTCGATCTGTTGGGCCAGCGACCGCTCGCGGCTGCGCTTGCCGACGATATCGCGCGACGTTTGCTCGATCCGCGACATATGAATGCCGACTTGGCCTTCGGTCGACCGGCGGCGCTCGGCGAATTGCTTTTCCTGATCCGCCATGATGGCAGCCACGTCGGCCTGCAGGCGGCGCTGGGCGATCATCTCCGGCCACGTAATCTGCGTCTTGAGATCGCGTTCGGCAGACAAGCGCGCATCCTGCGCCAGCGCCGCGTCGGTGGCTTTGCGCACGGTGTCGGCACTGGCCTGCGCCTGCACCGGCTGCAGCCGGAACAGCACCTGGCCGGCCTCCACCCGCTGCGTTTCCGTGACGAGAACTTCGCGCAGCATGCCACCTTCCAGATGCTGGATCGGCTTGCGGTTGGAGCTGACCGCCACCTGCGCGTTGGCAATCGCCGCACTGTCGAGTGGCGCCATCGCGGCCCAACCACCGAACGCACCGAACGCCAGCGCGATCGAGCCATAGCCGATCATCAACAGCGAGCGCACCTCGCCCGAAGCACGGTTTGCAGCAGTGGCGGGAAGAGTAGCGGCGGTCATGGGATGGATCTCTCTGAGGATGGGCAGGTCTTGAACCCCTTGTGCATCACCCACCGCCCCTCCGCTGTTTCACCGGGAACTACCCATCGGCAAATCGATCGGATCGCGCCGGTAGTCCTCGACCGGCACAGACCGCTCTGAAAGACAGCGCTCAAGTCTCCTAAGCTTCAGCACATCGCGTCCCGGCACCGGTGATCTGACTGAGGGCGACACACAAAATCAATGAAATCAGCCGTTTTTCGATGCGCCGCCCTGCCGGGCGCGGTGCTGCCAGTAAAGAATATCCAACCCACAGTGCATTATTTCTTCCACCCTGTTCCCGCCGAAACAGCGCGGCAGCGTCGCATCCGGCACTGTCACCCCAGGTCACGAGGACAGCGCACAACACCCACAGCGCCGCCTTCAACCCGCCTTCTGAGACACCGGTCCGCGCCGCAACGCAAGACGCGGGCGACACTCAGAAAGCCCTTAAATTAGTCCCTTTCATCACCCCACCCCAACCCCAGGAGACAGTATCATGGCTATCATCACCGGCACCGCTCAGGCTGAAGTTCTCACCGGCACCGCGCTGGCCGACACCATCAACGCCGGCGCTGGCAACGACACCGTTCGCGGTGGCGCCGGCAACGACATCATCAACGGCGAAGCGGGCAACGACCGCCTGTTCGGCGAGGCCGGCAACGACACGATCCGTGGCGGCGCAGGCAACGACCTGATCGATGGCGGCGCGGGCAACGACCGCCTGTTCGGCGAAGCCGGCAACGACACGATCCGCGGCGGCGCAGGCAACGACCTGATCGATGGCGGAGCGGGCAACGACCGTCTGTTCGGTGAAGCCGGCAACGACACGATCCGTGGCGGCGCAGGCAACGACCTGATCGATGGCGGAGCGGGCAACGACCGTCTGTTCGGCGATGCTGGCAACGACACCGTCCGCGGTGGCGCTGGCAACGACGTCATCGATGGCGGCGCCGGGAATGACCGCCTATTCGGCGATGCTGGCAACGACACCGTCCGCGGTGGCGCAGGCAACGACGTCATCGAAGGCGGAGCGGGCAACGACAAGCTCTTCGGCGATGCTGGTAACGACACCATGCGCGGTGGCACCGGCAACGACGAGATGCATGGCGGCACCGGCAACGACCAGATGTACGGCGACGCCGGCAACGACACGATGTTCGGCGATGCTGGCAACGATACGATGCACGGCGGCACCGGCAACGACACGATGCGCGGCGGCCAAGGCAACGACACGATGTTCGGCGACGCCGGCAACGACAAACTCTCCGGCGGGTTGGGCAACGACCGTCTTGATGGCGGCGCTGGCAACGACACGCTGCAAGGCGGCCTCGGCAACGACCTGCTGACGGGCGGGACTGGTGCTGACAAGTTCGTCTTCGACGAACTGCACTCGGGCAAGGACACCATCGCCGACTTCGACGCCTTCCAGGGCGACAAGCTCGACTTCGGATCCGCCACCGGGGTGCACGCCTTCGGGGATCTCAAGATCGCCGACAACGTCGATGGCAACGCCGTCATCACCTGGGGCCAGGAATCGATCACCCTCGTCGGTGTCGACACCGCCCACGTCTCCGAAGCCGACTTCACCTTCCACTAAGCGGGCCGAAAGCCGCACCACACCGCCGCCCCCGGGACAGCTCACCCTGTCCCGGGGTTTTTGGCGTAGCGTATTGTTCCAACACAGTTTTTGGACAGATAATTCGAGTTTTCACCGTTCAATACCCCAAAAAACCCCCGAAAAATGCGGCGCCAAGGCCACTCATCCCTGTTCCCCGCGAAACAGCCGCCCCCCGGGGCCCGTGCCATCCTGATCTCCAGACATCGCCAAACCCACCCCCTCGACCGGGACCAGAGCCATGAAATCGCGCCCCACCTCACCGCTGCTGACCGCCAAGGCCGCCTGCCGTCCGGCCTTCATCGCCACTGCCGTGATGAGCATCTTCATCAACTTGGCCATGCTCGCCGTCCCGCTCTATTCCATCCAGGTCAACGACCGCGTCATCGCCAGCCGCAACACCAGCACGCTGCTCATGCTGAGCCTCATCGTCCTGGTCTTCCTGATGCTCTACGCGTTCCTCGAATACGTGCGCTCCGGCCTCCAGCTCAAAGCCAGCACCATCTTCGACGAGAAGCTCCGCTCATCCTTGTTTGATTGTCTGCTGCGCGCCGAAACCGCTGGCATTCCCCTCTCCGGCCCGCAGATGCTGCAGGATGCCAATACCGTCCGCGACGGCATTTCCTCCGGCATCATCGGCACCCTCTGCGACGTGCCCTGGATCCCCATCTTTGTGGGCCTCTGCTTTCTGCTGCATCCCGTGCTCGGCCTGGTTGCGCTGGCCGGCGCCATCCTTCTGTTTCTGCTCGCGCTGCTGACCGAAGCGCTGACCAAAACCGGCATGCGCGAAGCCGGCCGGCTGTCCAGCGAAGCCAACGTCTTCGCAGCCTCCATCCTTAAGAACGGCGAAGTCGTGCGCGGCCTCGGCATGGGCAACACCGTGCGTGACCGTTGGGGCGTCACCCAGGCCGCCGCTGTCGCCACCATGGCCACCATGAGCGAACGCAGCGCGGCCATGATGGCCGTCACCAAGTTCGTGCGCTTGTTGGTCCAAACCGGCCTCATGGGCGCCGGCGCTTATCTCGCCATCGATCAGCAGATCTCCCCCGGCATCATGATGGCCTCGTCCATCCTGATGGGCCGCGCGCTCTCCCCCGTTGAACAACTTGTCGGCAAGTGGAAGCAGTTGTTGCGCATTCGCGAAGCCCACAGCCGGCTGTCACAGCTCTTCACCGCCCTCCCCGTCGAAGCCGAACAGACGCGCCTCCCCACGCCTCTGGGCAAGCTCGACGTCGAAGGCATCGTCGTCCTCCCGCCCAGCGGCGGCCGCCCCGTCGTCAAAGGCGTCTCTTTCTCCATCAATCCTGGTGAAGTCGTCGCCATCGTCGGCGCCTCGGGCAGTGGCAAATCCAGCCTCGCCCGCGCCATCGCCGGCGTCTGGCCGGTCATGCAGGGCACCGTCCGCATTGATGGCGCCAGCTACAAGCAGTGGGACCCCACCCAGCTCGGCAAGCACATCGGCTACCTGCCGCAGAGCGTTGAACTGTTCGCCGGCACCATCAAACAGAACATCGCCCGCCTCGCCACCGTGGAAGACGAAGCCGTCGTCACGGCCGCCAAGGCCGCCGGCGCCCACGACCTCATCCTGCGCTTGCCCAACGGCTACGACACCCAGATCGGCGAGGCCGGCGCGGCGCTCTCCGGCGGCACCCGCCAGCGCATCGGCCTCGCGCGCGCACTCTTTGGCGATCCCCGCTTGATCGTGCTCGATGAACCCAACGCCAACCTCGACGAGGAAGGCGAACGCGCCCTCGCCCAGGCCATCGGCCACATGAAAGCGGCCGGCCGCTCCGTCGTCATCGTCAGCCACCGCCCCGCCATCCTGAACTTCGTCGACAAGATGATGGTGATGTCCTTCGGCCTCACCTTGGCCTTCGGTCCCCGCGATACGGTCATGGCCAACATGCGCGGCCAGCGGGTCGCTGTCGCCGCCAGCAACGGCAACACTGTACGGCGTTCAGGTCCCGCCGCTTAACCGAGTATCGTCACCGAGCCGATACGTCGTTTGCGGCCGTTTGTGTTCGGCCGCAAGTCATGTAGCGTAAGCCCGCTCGCCTTAATTGGAAGGCGCCAGGGGCCCGGTTCGCATGCAGGTTTTGAAGCGTGGCGACGTTTTCCAGAAGGCCCGGTTGATCTCCGGTCTGATCTTGTTTGCATTTGCCTTGACGCACTTCCTCAACCACGCCGTTGGCCTGGTGAACATCGAACTGATGCACGAGGTACAGCGCATCAGGGGGCTGGTCACGCGCTCAACGCCCGGCACCGTCATCCTGGTGGCTGCCGTCGCGATCCACATCCTGCTGGCGCTCTACAAATTCGCCACCCGCACCACGCTGAAAATGCAGCCTTGGGAAGTCATCCAGCTCGTGCTCGGGCTGCTGATCCCTTTCATTCTCTTCCCCCACATCGTCAACACGCGCATCGCTCACACCTACTTCGGCGTCGAAGACAATTACCTGTACGAACTCGTCCGTCTCTGGCCGGCCAGCGCCATCCTGCAGAGCACGTTGCTGATCATGGTTTGGGTCCATGGCTGTCTCGGTATTCATTTCTGGCTGCGGCTCTACACGCCCTACCGCGCCATCCAGCCGGTGCTGCTGTTTATCGCCATTGCCATTCCGCTGGCCTCCCTCGCCGGCTTCATGGTGGCTGGCCGCAACGTCGCCACACTGGTCGAAGCCCCTGAGATGATGGCCAAGGTCAAAGAGCTGACGCACTGGCCCGATGCCGCCGCCTCCGCCAAGCTGGAGAGCTATCGCTCGATGGTCCGGCTGTCGTTCGCCGGCGTGCTCGGTGCGATCGGCGGGTTCCTGTTTCTCAGCCACATCCGCCGTCTCGCCGCGCCGAAATTCACCATCCGGTATGTCGGCGGGCCGACCATCAAGTCCGCCCGCGGCGCAACGCTGCTGGAGATCAGCCGCGCCAACAACATCCCGCACGCTTCTGTCTGCGGTGGCCGTGCGCGCTGTTCCACCTGCCGCGTCCGCATCGACGACACACAAGTGCCGCTGCCACCGCCGGAAGCCCATGAAGCCATCACGCTCGGCTCCATCCAGGCCCCCGAAAATGTGCGCCTCGCCTGCCAGATCCGGCCCCAAGGCGCCATGACCGTCACCCGCTTGCTGCGCGCACGCAGCACCGGGCCCGACGCCGCCGACCAGCAGGAAACCGACTCCGGCGGCGTCCAGAAAGACCTCGCCGTGCTCTATCTGAACATGCGCGAGTTCACCCAGATCTCGCAGCGCAAATTGCCCTACGACAGTGTCTATATCCTCAACACATTCTTCGCCGCCGCCGGCGACGCCATCACCAGCCACGGTGGCCGCATCGAGCAATTCACGGGCGATGGATTGTTTGCAGTCTTCGGCCAGCGCGACGGTGCCGAGGCCGGCTGCCGCCACGCCTTGCGCGCCGCCCGCGCCATCGATCTCGCGCTCGATCATGTCAATGCCGTGCTCTCAACCGAAACCGGCAAGCCCATGCAAATCGGCGTCGGCTTGCACGTCGGCTCCCTGCTGGTCGGCCGCGTCGGCTATGGCGACGGCATCGAGCTGACGTCCATCGGGCCGACGATGAAAGTCGCGCGCCATCTCGATCGCATCGCCAAAGAGCAGCAGGTGCAGATCGTCGTCACCCACGAATTTGCCCAGATCGCCGGCTGGAACGCCTCCGCCTACACAACCTTGACCATCAAAGACCCCGCGACCGACGAGCCGCGCGACGTCTTCGCCATCCCCCGCGGCCGCGATCTGTCAGCGAGCATTCTGGCGAAGGCGTGAGACGTCAAACCTTCCCGATATCCTTCTCATACCGCGCCTTGGTCTCCGCATTCATCGGATAGAGCCCTGGCAGCGCCACGCCGCGCTCGATCTCGGCCATGATCCAGGCTTCCTTGCGCTCCTGCTCAGGTGCCAGCGCCATCACCGTATCCACCAGCGCCGCCGGAATGAGCACCGCGCCGTCGTCATCCACCACGATCACATCGTTGGGGAACACCGCCACTCCGCCGCACGCGATCGGCTCTTGCCACGAGACGAACGTCAGGCTCGTGACCGACGCTGGTGCTGCAGCGCCCTGGCACCACACCGGCAATCCCGTTCCCAGCACGCCCGCCAGATCGCGCACCACGCCATCACTGACCAGCGCCGCGACGCCCCGTTTCTGCATGCGCGCGCAAAGAATGTCGCCGAAGATGCCGGCATCCGTCACGCCCATGGCGTCGACAACTGCAATCACACCCGCCGGCATCGCCTCGATCGCCGCCCGTGTCGAGATCGGCGACGCCCAGCTTTCTGGCGTCGCCAGATCTTCGCGCGACGGCACAAAGCGCAACGTAAACGCCCGTCCGACAATCCGCGGCTGACCGGGCAACAGCGGCGTCGTGCCCCTGAGCCAGACATTGCGCAGTCCCTTGGTCAGCAGGATCGTCGTGATCGTCGCCGTCGTGATGCCCGACAGAACTTTCACGACGTCCAGCGAGAGCGCCTCGGTCTTGGCAAGGGGATGAGCGGACATGCGTGTCTCCAGCGCTGCAGAGTGTCGGTCGCTTTGCCTATCTGCGCCGCGCGCCAACCTGTCAACCGCCGCTACCGCCTAAAGCAGTGGCGCCAGCGACAACCCGGCGATGGCCAGAAACACCGGCCACGCCAGATGCCGCCCGCGTGAGACAGCCAGCGTCACGGCGCCGGTGATCAGAAACATCATGGCAGTGATCGCCAGCACCGCGCGGCCAGTCCCGTCCAGTGGCGCAGTGGCAAGCCAGGCCAGCATCGCCGCCGGCCCCCACCAGGCGACCGTTGTCAAATGCCACGCAAATCGAAGGGCGCGACGGGCAAACTCACTTTTCTCAAGCAGGCCCTGGCGGCGCCCCGGTGCCAGCAGCGGCCCGATTAACCAGCGCTCCCCCAGCCACGAGTGAACCACGCCGATGCCGAAGGCCAGGGCAGCCGCTGTCAGGAGGGTTGTGTGCGTCATCTCGGTTCACTCCAACGTTTTTCCATACGCTTGCGTATGGAACCAGTTAAGCGAGCGCCTTGCCGTTGTCAATACGCTGCCGTATGGTGCGCCATGAGCAAGCGCCTGGGCAAATCGGAGTGGATCAAGGCCGGCCTGAAAGCCTTGGCCCAGCAGGGTGTCGAGGCCGTGCGCGTTGAGCCGTTGGCCGAAACCCTTCGCGTCACCAAAGGCAGCTTCTACTGGCACTTCAAGGACCGGCAGGCACTGCTCAGCGAGCTGCTGGCAACCTGGCAAGCGCGCGCAACCAGCGACATCATCGAGCAGGTCGAGGCCAACGGCGGCGCTGCACAAACCCGTTTAGTGACGCTCTTCACCCTTGTCGGCCATGCCGATGGCAAGCTCGATCGCGCCATCCGCGGTTGGGCCAGCCACGATGCTGCAGCACGCAAGGTCCTTGATCAGGTCGACCGCCAGCGGCACGACTACCTCGTGTCGTTGTTTGCCGGCGTCGGCTTCGCCCCGGACGCTGCCCACGCCCGTGCACGGCTCGTTTACCACGCACTCATCGGCCACTTCATGATGGGGCACACGGGCGCTGACGCCGCACGCACAGCCGAGTACCGCGACATCATCCTCCCAATGCTGGTGCGAAAACCAAGCGTGGCACGGGCGCGTTGACGCGTTCACGTGCCGCGGTAAGGTTGGGCGCTCCAGAATTTGCCAAGGGCCTGCTCATGACCTCGCTCCCCACGCCAACCCTCATCCCCCTTGGCACGCTGATCGCCGAAGTTGCGCCACCAGTCGACGTCGGCGAGGGTCCGCATGGCCGCCGTCGTGTCATTCCCATCCTCGGCGGCACCTTCACCGGCGCTCGCCTATCGGGCCGCGTGCTCGGCGGCGCCAACGACTATCAGATCATCCGCCGTGATGGCGTGCTGGAACTGCAGGCCCGTTACGTGATCGAGACCGCCTCAAAAGCCCTGATCTACGTCGAAAACACCGGCCTTCGTGATGGCCCGCCCGATCTGCTCGCCGCTCAGGCCCGCGGCGAGCTTGTCGATCCTGCAAAAATCTACTTCCGCGCCGTCCCGCGCTTTGAAACCGCCGCGCCAGAGTTCCAATGGTTGACACGGCGTCTCTTCATCTCAGCGGGCGCGCGCTTTCCCGATCGTGTCGAGCTGACTTTCTTCGAACTCTCTTAGGGCGGTTGACAACCCGCCCACCAAAGCGGGTGCCATCATGCCTGGGTTGCCTCGGTCATACACAAGATGTGAACTTAGTTCGATATAGCAACGCTCTGATTTATATATTGATACAACAAAATGCAAAAATCTCACGCTGCATCGCAGCACCCTTTTTTCTTGTTTTGTTGTTGCGGCTCTGCCACCCCTTCGCTGCTCAGGGGCTATTCAGATCGCGTATTCAGTCCGCCGGAAACTGCTCAAGCTGGAGTTCCAACTTTGACCCCGACGACCGTGCGACCGACAACCCACTCTGTCCGCAGCCAATCTGGCTACCAGAAGCAAGTGTCTGCGCTGCCGGCATTGCATCTGATCGCAGCAGCCGCGACTTTTGCGTTTATCGCAGCCGTGGTGCTGAAACTCATCTGACAGCCGCCGCCTCAGCGGCGCACGAGATAGCCAATCACAGCACCAATCAACGGATAGAGGCGTGGCGGAATTCCGCCGCGCAGCAATCCATTCACGAACTGTGGCACCTGGGGAATAAGCGTCAGCGCGGCGCCTGCCAATGCCAGCACGAGACACGCGGTCAATGTCGCAGTTGATGGCGGCGGTGTATCCTTCAGCACCAATCCACCGACGTGCCCGGCCAACCAGACCAGCACCGCCATGATCACGGCTGTGAGAAAGATATCAAGCCCGCCGATCGGCAGCGAGACGAGTGCGCGAAGCTGCGGCCCATAATTCCAGCCGATCGCCACCTGCAGAACCGTCAACACCAGTTTCGGCAACATGCTCGCCTCGCTCTGAATGCCAGAGCGGAAACGGCCGCCCCAGGCACGTCAAAGCTAACCGGCCGCCGCCCATCTGACCAGCACCCGGCGGTGCAGATCCCATGCAAGCCGCAAAACAAAGTAAGCGTGGGGACCTCGGGGGTGGCCCCCACGCCTTCCATCGGCTCAGACAGGTCTACGTCTGAGAGACGACGTCAGGGAAGGATGGCAATGTCGGTGATCGTGCCGGTGGCGCCGGCAATCGCACCAATGGGCTTCGCCGCGCCTGTCGCCAGGTCAACCGTGTGCAACGCCCCGCCGGCCAGCAGCCAGCCGACGTTTGCGCCTTTGCCATCCGACCACACGTCAAATGCGATCGGCCCATCGACCTTCACGCCAAGCGCGCCGATCACGGAGATGATCCCGTCATTGGGCGGCGCCTGCTTCAGCAGCATGCCGTTCATCGCATCGATGTCGTAGAGCGCCGTCTCTTTGGTGCCAGCGAAACTGTTCGAGTAGCCCGCCGCCGTCACCTTCGGCGCCTTGCCCTTGTTCGCGTCAGTTTCCGCATACTTGAGCGAGCCATCCACCGTCGCCTTGCCGTCATCGACGTTGACGCGCAGGCTCATCCCGGTACTGGTCAAAATGCGCATGCGATCAGCCACCGGGTTGAAATCGATGGTGATCATCGCGCCCGCCGGCAGCTTCTCGCTCAACTGGCTCTTCTTTTCCCATTTGCCCGTCTTCGGATCGACGATGGCGATCACGCCTTCCGGCGTCACACCATAGAGCTTGCCGTCAGATGGCCGCACGTCGAAGCCAACCAGTGTGGCGTTATCCGCCAAATTGACCGACCCCGTGACCTTTTTTTGATCCGTATCGATCCAGACAATGGTTTTGCCATCTTTGAGGCCGGCCACCGTTGCTGCGTTGACCTGCGTCGCGCTCAGCGCCGCCACCGACACGCTCATTGAAAGGGCCGCAAAAGTCGCGAGTGTTGAAATACGCATGATGTTCTCCCAAATGGTTTGAAGCTCCTTGAGCGAGCTCATGGGAGATACGGGCGCAACGAGCGAGGGTTTCAGCAGCGGCTTGGATATTTGCATGGGACTTAGAGTGCTTCCGGGAAAAGTGTGCAGCGGTTTTCCCGAAAGAAGCACGACAAAACAAAGTGCTAGGGTCGTTCCTCGATGCCAACAAGAGCGGAACGACCCTAGTCGACCTGGCCGACTGAAATGATGGCCCCGGTAACGCCGTAACTCTGTTCAACCAAAACGGCACCGCGGACCGTCCCTTTGTCATCTTCGGCGCCCCAATACAGCGACGAGTGCCCGGCATCGTCAAAGCACCCGTTCTTGTTGAAATCTGTGCCGAAGGTGTGCAGGAAAATGTCCCGGCTGTACCGAAAAGCGTTGAACGTCAGCGTTGAAAAGCCATAGGTTTTGCCACCGGTACCGGTATAGTAATAGCGATACATGCTCGTGGAATGCTTCTGGTGCTGGACGAGTGAGATACCGAACGGATACTTTCTCCACTGCCCACCCGGCCCCATGACCTTTTGTTGAATTTCGCCGGCGTAAACCGTCTGCAGCTTGACGGCTGCCTTCACCGGCGGCACCGCCGTTATACGTTCCGACACATAGGCATACCCGTGAAACGACGCTGCCGCGTGTCCGCTGAGCGACGCCAGCGCAAATCGCTTCTTATCCATTTTCGCTAGTCGCCACGCCTGCTGCACAGGCTGGTCTTTTCCGTCCCGCGTCGACAACACCAATTCGTCGTCAGCAAGCACCCAAGTACCTTGAAATTCGTCGCTCCGTTGATACGCAGGGATGCGAAGTCGTTGACTGACGCAGCCGTTGCCCGAATAGGGCTCTAGGCGGGCACCGAGCACGGGTTGCGGGTTGCGATTGGGTTCGAAAACAAAGCGGGTTGTGCGGAAGGTCTGATCGGCTCGGAACTCGACACGTCCAATTTCCATCGTCGACGCAGATCCAGTGCCACCCGCTTGGTCATAGGCAACGGCAAATATCAACTCACGGCCCAGCAACTCGGGAACACCGACTGTGCCAGGGGCGCGGGGCTGCGCAGCCGCTTGCTGCGCGAGCGCGGCGAGTGCGCACAACGCGCCCACCGAGTGTGCCAGCAAAAACGTGCTTATCCGCACACAGTCTTCCCCCCGGCTTTGATGCGCGAAGCAAAAGCAAGAGGCATCATCGGTGACGATTTTGTGGCCACATCACCGTCGCCTTACAACAACGGCGGCAAATCTAGTTCACCGCCGGCAGCAACTTGCCGTGCAGCGCCGGCGCCGTCGGCCGTCCGGTCGGCGAGCCGCCAGCCGGCTCAAGGCTGACGCCGAACGTTGCCTTTTGCAACAGGCTCCGGTCGAAACCGGTGAGCGACTTCCGCGTCGGCGCCAACGTGTCCTCAACCAAGCCGAGCGACTGGGGGGCCGGCCCGAGCAAATCGGAAGCAATCCACATCTGATACGTCTTCCCCGGCTGCCGCTCGGCGCCAACCGGCCGCAACGTCAACGCACGGCTTTTGAGGTCGATGGTCAGATAAAACGCCGGCAGAATGTCGTCCTTAGCGAACACCGCCACATACGTCTGCGGCTCATCGCGCAGCACCGTCTCGCGCAGCCCTACGACCAGCAGCGCCGATGCAGCAACGGCGGACGCAGTAATCGCCGCACGGCGCCACCGTGCAACACCGCGCCGCAAGGCCGCCAACTCTGCAATCGCTGGGCTTCCCCTCGCCGCGGCATCGATCCGCCGTTCGATCCGCTGCAGCAGATCGGGTGGCACCGGCAGCGCGGCCACCGCCCCCTGCAGCGGCGCCAGCCGCCGCTCCCAGTCAACGATAGCGCCGTCCAGCACTCTCTCGCGTTGCCGCCGGGCCGCAACTTCGGCGCGCTCCGCCGGATCGAGCGTTCCAAGAACGTACTCGCCGGCCAGCGCATCGATGTCGTCAGGCGTGCTCATGACGTCAAACAGGTTTTGAGTTGCTTCAGGCTGCGGTGCAGCCAGGTCTTGATCGTCGCCGTCGGATGGCCAAAGCGCTGGCCCAGATCCTCCCGCGACATGCCTTCCAGATAGGCGAGCATCACGATTTCACGGCGTTGCGGTTCCAGCGCATCAAGGCACGATTGCAGCCGTGCCTGGTCTGCTGATCGCTCCATTGTCTCGGATACCAGCATCTGCGGATCTCTGATTTCCTGTGCGCCCGGCACCTGCTCCAACGAAATCGGCTGGACCTTGCGCACCTCGTCCAACGCCCGGTTGCGCGCGATCGTCACCATCCAAGTGATGGCCGACGCCCGCGACGGGTCAAACGACCCGGCATTGTTCCAAATCCGCACGTAGGCCTCTTGCATCACTTCGTCTGCCAAGTCTCTCCGCTTAAGGATACGCAGCACCACACCATAAAGTTTCGCTGAGGTCGCCGAATAGAGGTCGCGAAACGCAGCGCGATCACCGAGCGCCACCCGGTTGAGATATTGGACAAGATCGGCCGGCGTGGTTTGCATGAACGAGCAAAAGAGGTCCAAAGCGTCGGAACGCAGGGCGGGCGCACACGGCGGCTTTCAGCCCCATGCAGCATGTCGTAGACGCAATATACACAGGGAACGGCCCTGATGAAGGCGCACCTGGCCTCGGGAGACAGCAAATATTTTTTTATCGCCAGCGTGAAACTTTGCGTTCCATTGCGCGTACGGGGTGTCGGCAAGCGGTGCGCCCGCTTGACGTCACTTTACGGCGTTGGAGCGATGCGCCGCCGCATGGGGGGTTGCATCGCCCATTTTTTAGAGCGATGCGCCGGGCTACTGCCCCAGCACTTTGCCCCCAGCCTCGGCGCCCCACAGAGCCTTCAGGCGTGCATCGCGACCGCAGCCGGCACGATAGCTGTAATAGCGGCCCGGATCTTTGACATGAAAGTTTTGGTGATAGGCTTCGGCGGCTGTGAACGGCCCCGCCACTTGAATTTCTGCTGCAATCTTTTGCTTGAAGCGGCCGCTGGCATCCAAGGCGGCCTTGCTCTCACGCGCGATCTTCGCTTGCGCATCGGAATGCGCGAAAATCGCCGGCCGGTAGCTGTCGCCGCGATCACAGAATTGCCCGTTGCCGTCCAGCGGATCAATCGTCCGCCAGAAGATATACACCAGCCGCTCGTAGCTGACCTTTTTAGGATCAAACTTGAACTGCACTGCTTCGGTATGCCCCGTGCCACCGCTCGTCACCTGCCGGTACGTCGGGTTCGGTGTCTTGCCGCCAATGAACCCGGAAACGACTTCGGTAACGCCATCTACCTTTTGGAAGTCCGCCTCCGTGCACCAGAAGCACCCGCCCGCGAACGTCGCCGTCTCCAGCACTGTCGCGGTTTGCGCGCGCCCAACGCTTACCGGCGCCAAGCACCAAACAAGCGCCGCAACGAAGGCCCCGATCGCTGCTGTGCTGCGGTGCGTGCGGCGCGGGTGGGAAAACGGCATGTGCAACCTTTGCAGTGAACGGCAATGTCAGCCTAGCGGCGGGTTTCTCCGCTGCCAGCTCAACCCGTCGCCTTTGGAATAAACTTCATCGCCACGCCGTTCATGCAGTACCGCTTGCCGGTCGGTTTGGGGCCGTCGTCAAACACATGCCCCAGATGGCCACCGCACTGGGCGCAATGCACCTCGGTCCGTGTCATGAAGAAGCCGCGATCCACCGAGGTCCCGATCGCCTTGTCCACGGGCGCGTAAAAGCTTGGCCAGCCGGTCCCGCTGTCGAACTTCGTCTCCGATGCAAAGACCGGCAGATCGCATCCCGCGCAGGCATACGTGCCGGGCGCATAGATTTTGTCGAGCGGGCTTGTACCGGCACGCTCTGTGCCATGCTCGCGCAACACATAGAACTGCTCGGGTGTCAGGGCCTTCTTCCACTCTTCAGGGGTCTTGGTCACGCGGAAGGTCTCCTTCTTGGTCCCGGCCACACTGCGGCTTGCAAGCCCGAGGCTCGTCGCCGCAGCGCTCAGGGCTGCAAGTGAAAGTGTGCGGCGGTTCATCATGGCGTCTCTCCTGGCCGATGACGCGAACCTAGTGAAATCGCAGACACACCGCCAGGGGTGGCTCGGTCAACTCAGCATCATATCGGCGTGAATTCCCACATGATCGCCCCAATTCGCAGCCGGCTTTGCGTCAGCCAGGCGCGAGTGGCCAACGTCTCCACGCATGGAAATCCATGCAGCCGCGCGGTGCAACGCGCCACGCCTCCCGGACGCCTTGCTACGCAACGGCCTTGGCTTTGTGCCGCTGAATCAAGTCTTCGTAGAGGGCAATCATCCGCCGCGTCGAGACCTCCGGGCTCCAACGCGCCTCGTATTCCGCATGCGCAGTGGCAACCAGACGGGCCGCCAGCGGTTTATCCTCCCAGGCGCGACGGATGGCACCGGTCAGTGCATCCACGTCGTCGATCGCCATCAATAGTCCGGTTTTCTCGTTCTCGATCACCGTATGCGGCCAAGCGGTCGCGACCACCGGCTTGCGCATCGCCCACCCTTCCAGGAGCACCGTTCCAAACGGCTCAAACCGTGATGGGACAACAAGCATGTCAGCCGCGCCCAGCAGTGCCGCCCGGTCCGTCCGCCAACCCAGAAAGCGGACTCGGTCGGCGATCCCGAGCGAACCCGCCATGGCTTTGAGCTCGGCCTCGAGTTCCCCGTCGCCAGCAAGCCATAGGTAATAGCCAGGCAACGGCACCAGAGATTTGAAGAGGGTGTCGAGGCCCTTCTTCCAGTGCAGCCGCGCCAATGTCAGCAACAGCGGCGCATCTGCCGGCGTGTCGAGGGATGCCCGGTCAACCGGCAGCTGTGATGTCTCCAGCATTGGAAACGTTGTTTGCAGCGAGGTGTTCTCGGCAGCCACCCCGCCGTCCCGGAAATGGCGCAGGATATCGGGCGTGTTGCCAACGAAGTGCGTCGCCACGCGCGCGAGTTTGTCGACCGGGTAATAGCCCCCCGACCAGCTCATGACAGGGCACGGCAATCCTGCCGGCACCAGCGTCGCCCCCCGCCGCATCCACACGTGCACGATGTCAGGTTTGACATCGAGGCTGTGAAACGTCTGGCCGATCCGCAAGCGCTGCAGCGGGATGAGCGGAACCGACAGCGGTCCCGTCCGCACCTCGATCCCTTGGCCGGCCAGCTCCGCCCCGCGGACATAGCCAGCCGATAGAATGGCCGTTTGGCGGACGCCCATTTTGGCCAGACAGCTCAGCAGGTCGGCGCAATAGGTCTCGGCACCGCCGTTGGCGCGTCCAGCCATGATATGGAAGACATGCATGTGCGTCTCGTTCGGGAGAGTTCTGGCTGAGGCGTTCTAGCTGAGGCGGGCGCAAAAAGCTTGCGAGCCAGCCGGACACGGTCGATTGTGGTAAGTGTGATGTGAAACTGGGTTACTTGAGGTCAACCGGCTTGGCAACGGGACGGCATTGACAGGAGAGATTTTCGAGCATGAGCGAAATGACAGCTGCAAACGAAATCATCACGGCGGCGGTCCTGGTGATCGGCGACGAGATCCTGTCCGGGCGGACGAAGGACAAGAACATCGGCTACATTGCCGACCATCTGACGGCGATCGGTATTCAGCTCAAAGAAGTGCGCGTGGTGCCTGACGAAGAGGTCGAGATTGTCGGCGCTGTCAACGCGTTGCGGGCCCGCTACACCTACGTGTTCACCACCGGCGGCATCGGCCCGACCCATGATGACATTACGTCGGACTGCATTGCCAAGGCGTTCGGCGTCGGCATCGACGTCGATCCACGCGCGTTGGCCATCATGAAGCCCCACTACGAAAAACGCGGCCTCGAGATGACGCCCGCGCGGTTGCGCATGGCACGGCTGCCGTTTGGCTCGGAGCTGGTGGCGAATTCGGTCTCGGTTGCGCCAGGCTTCAGGCTCGGCAACGTGATTGTGATGGCTGGCATTCCCAACATCATGCAGGTCATGCTGGATGCCGTGACACCTCAGCTGAAAACGGGCCGCAAGATGCTCTCGTCGACGATCGAGTTGTTGCGCCCAGAAGGCGAAATTGCCGAGATGTTCGGTGCGCATCAGCAAGAGTTCCCCGACGTATCCATGGGCAGCTATCCGTTCACTCGTGAGAGCAGCGTTTTTGGGACGCACCTCGTTTTGCGATCAACCTCGCAAGAGCGTCTCGATTTGGCTTTTTCGGGCCTCAAGACAAAGTTGGCCGCCGCAGGAAAAATTTGAACGGGCGCGGCCTTGGGCGCGCGAAACTTAGCTGTGGCGGTGCGCGCGCGATCAGCTGACGTGTCGCAAGCGTCATCTGAAATTCCTCCCCTTTGGCAGGGCATGTCGCGTTGCCCGCGCAGGCACGTCGAGGTCTGCGGCGTGAAAGAGTGGCAGGTCGCGGGATAGACCCGCTGGTGAACGTTGTCCTCCGTCCGGGGCCGGTGCCAGCTCGCCCATGCGGCGGCGGCGCGACAAGGCCGCATCGAGGCGTTTTTCGCGGACGTCGGGCTGCGGGCGGCGCACCTCGTCGGCGCGCGCAAGTGTCTCGGGAAGCAGGTTGGCTGGTGCCGCAAAATCATCGTCTGTCAGCCGGCCGAGCAGGTCCGTGCGATCCTCGATCGTCTCCGCAACGACGTGCACAACGCCGTCTTGGCTTTGCAGCTTGCCGGTCAACACGACAAAGCGCGCACCCAGTACGATGGCGCGATGGCGTTCGAACACCTTCGGCCAGATGATCGTGTTCGCAACGCCGGTCTCATCCTCAAGCGTCATGAAGATAACGCCCTTGGCGCTGCCCGGCCGTTGCCGCACCAGCACGAGGCCGGCGACCGACACGCGGCGGCCAGGGACAAGCTCTGCCAGTTGCTCGTTGCGCACCACGTGCGCGTGCGCGAGTTCGTCCCGGATGAACTGAACGGGGTGCGCCTTCAGCGACATGCGCAAGAACCGGTAGTCGTTGACCACCTCTTCGCCCGGCGGCATGGGCGGCAAATGGGCGTCAGCTTCGCGGCGTGGCCCCCGCGCGCCAGCGGACGTCGCGCAGAACAGCGGCAGGTTCTCATCGTCACCTGTGCGGCCAAGCGCCTTGACGGCCCACAGCGCATCACGCCGGTTGAGACCCAGCGAGCCGAACGCATCGGCGTCCGCAAGCCGTTCAAGCACGCTCGGCGCGAGCCCCGTCCGCAGCCACAGATCGCGCACGCTGTCATAACCGCCACCGCGGGCGGCAATGAGAATTTTTACCGCACCCTCGGAGAGGCCTTTGATTTCACGCAGCCCCAAGCGCACCGCGTGGGTGGTCTGGATATCGTCCGCCATTGAGGCGTGGCGCGGGTGGAGACGTGTGCTGGGCAATGGGGAGAGGGCAATGGGCAATGGGCGGACTCCGTCAATCGCAACGGCGGTTGACATGCCGAGCGCTGACAAGTCACCGCCGATTGCCGATTGCCCATTGCCCATTGCCGAACGCTCCAACGTCGCGTCCCAATCCGACGCGTTGACATCGACAGCATGCACCGCGACGCCATGCTCGCGGGCGTCACGCACGATCTGTGCAGGCGCATAAAAACCAAGCGGCTGAGCATTGAGAAGACCTGCGGCAAACACGTCCGGATAATGACATTTCATCCACGCCGAAGCATAGACCAACAGCGCAAAACTCGCCGCGTGGCTTTCCGGAAAGCCGTATTCGCCAAAGCCCTCGATCTGACGGAAGCAGCGCTCGGCAAAGTCCGCCGCATAGCCGTTGGCGACCATGCCATCGATCATTTTCTGCTGGAACGAGCTGATGGTGCCGACCTTGCGGAACGTCGCCATGGCACGGCGCAGCTTGTCGGCCTCCGATGGTGTGAAGCCAGCCGCAACGATGGCGATCTTCATCGCCTGCTCTTGAAACAGCGGCACACCCAAGGTTTTGCCAAGCACGGCTTCGAGTTCTTTGCTGGGATAGTTGACCTTTTCGATGCCCTGCCGCCGCCGGAGATAGGGGTGCACCATGTCACCCTGAATGGGCCCGGGTCGCACAATGGCGACTTGAATGACGAGGTCATAGAACTCCCGCGGCTTGAGCCGCGGCAGCATGGACATCTGCGCCCGGCTCTCGACCTGAAACAGTCCCAAGCTGTCGGCCCGTTGCAGCATGCGGTAAACGGCTGGTTCCTCGGCCGGCAGCGTCGCAATCGTCAGATCGCGGCCATAGTGCGCGCTGAGCAGATCGAAGCCCTTCTTGAGGCACGTCAGCATGCCGAGCGCCAGCACATCGACCTTGAGGATGCCGAGACTGTCGAGATCGTCCTTGTCCCACTCAATGACTGTGCGGTCGGCCATCGCCGCGTTCTGAATGGGGACAAGCTCATCGAGCCGCCCACGCGTCATCACGAAGCCGCCAACGTGTTGAGAGAGATGACGAGGGAACCCTTGGATTTCGCGCGCGAGCGCTAAGGTGGCAGCAACGGTTGGTGCTGCACGATCAATGCCCGCCCCATGCGTGTCAATCTCACCGATGCCTTCAGCGCCAAAGCCCCAGATAGACCCCGACAATGCGTCGAGCGTATCCTCGGAGAAGCCGAACACTTTGCCGGTTTCGCGGATGGCGCTGCGGGCGCGGTAGCTGATGACGGTTGCCGCCAGCCCCGCACGTTCGCGGCCATAGCGCTGATAGATGTATTGGATCACCTCTTCGCGGCGGGCGTGCTCA
This sequence comes from uncultured Alphaproteobacteria bacterium, assembly GCA_963847145.1. Classification (GTDB taxonomy): domain Bacteria; phylum Pseudomonadota; class Alphaproteobacteria; order Rhizobiales; family Hyphomicrobiaceae; genus JABFRJ01. The sequence continues at coordinate 31,945 of CAWJYN010000003.1, read as the reverse complement.
AAATCTACGTCGATATCGGGTGGCTCGCGCCGGTCGGCGGAGATGAAACGCTCGAACAGCAGATCACTCTTGTCGGGGTTGACCTCGGTAATACCGAGACAGAAGCAGACGCTGGAATTGGCAGCCGAGCCCCGGCCCTGGCAGAGAATGCCTTTTTCACGCGCAAAGCGGACGATATCAAAAACAGTCAAAAAGTAGGGCGCATAGCCAAGCTGGCCAATGAGCGCGATCTCGTGGCTGAGAGCGAGCCGGACTTTCTCCGGCACGCCCTCCCGATAGCGCTTTTCTGCCCCCGCATACGTGAAGTGGACGAGAGCATCCTGCGGGCTGGCAAAACCCGCGATGGTCTCCTCCGGATATTCATAGCGCAGCTCATCAAGCGAAAAGGACAACGCCGCTGAAAGGCGCTGTGTCTCACCAAGCGCGCGCGGAAAAGCCTGAAAAAGACGCGCCATCTCCGCGGGCGGCTTCAAACAGCGTTCGGCATGCGCCCGCAGCGCGAACCCGCCAGTTTCGAGCGTCGCATGCGTACGGATACACGTGATGACATCCTGCAAAGGGCGGCGCGCCGGCGTGTGATAGAGCACATCATTGACAGCGATGAGCGGCGTTCGCGCGGCGGTCGCGATACTATCGAGACAAGCGAGGCGTCGCCGGTCATCCCCATCGTAGGCAAGATAACCTGCAAGACGAACAGAACCAGGGCGCGCGGCCTGAAGCTGGTGCAGTAAAGGTGGGAGCACACGCGCCAGATCAGGCAGGGTCATGCTCGTAGAGGGCATGACAATCAACGCGAGATCGGCGCACCAGTCTCCCAGATCGGCAATCCCGAGATGACAGGCACCTTTGGCGGCACGCCGGTTGCCGAGCGTGAGCAGGCGGCAGAGGCGGCCCCAGCCAGCCCGATTGGCAGGATAAGCGAGGATGTCGGGTGTGCCGTCGTTGAATACGAGACGCGTGCCCGGATGATAGCGCGGCGCATCACCATGCGCCGCGCGCAGATCGCGGATGGCCGTGTGCGCACGGACGACCCCGGCAACCGAGTTCCGATCCGCAAGACCAAACCCTGCGAGAGCATGCCCAGCCGCGCCGGCAGCCAATTCTTCCGGGTGGGACGCCCCACGCAGAAAAGAGAAGTTCGAGGTCACAGCGAATTCAGTGTAGGCGGGTGAAGCAGGCATGATTTTTCTCTTCCATCCCTCACGCAAACAGGCCGTGCACATACCAGCGCGGCGACGTGCCTGGGCCATCACCTCGCGCGCCGTAAAGGCCTTCGCGATAGAGCCAAAGACGGCGGCCGCTGGCATCTTCCACGCGCCAATAGTCCCGTGTGCGGTCAGGCTGCGCAGACGCGGTCAGCGCGACCGGCGTCCACCACTCCGGCGCAATCCGCTCCGGGCCCTCCACCGCAACGATCCGCAACGCACGGCGGCGCCAGCGGAGTTTTAACGGCGGGCCATCAGGGACCTCCGCCATCACCTCGACGGGTTCGGGCGGGTCGAACAGCCGCAGCGGCCGGTCCGCGCCCCGGTCAGAGACTGCAGGAGCGCCGCGCATCGGTTCCGGACGTCTCTGAGCAACCGGTCCAAGGCCGGCGGCGTGCTCTGGGATATGGGTGGCCGCGAGCAGGTTCACAGCGATATTGCGGCTGCCAAAGCGTGCCGTGAGACGGTCAATCAACCGGGCACGGTCATGGGCCAGTTCAGCCGGGCCAGCCGCGATGCCAAGACCGGCAAAGTGCTGGCTCTCCTGTCCACGCGCAGCGACACCGGTCGCAGCAAGACGCACGAAATCGTAACCGAAACCGGGATCGAGCGGATCGTCGAGCGCGCCAAGGCGCAGTGCCAGCAAGCCAGCCATCACGCCAGCGTCGCGGCAGGGACTGGCAAGACCGAGATCAATCCGTTTGACGAGGCCATCGACGCGGTAAAGGGCCAGTTGCAGCGCTGTGGCGCCCTGTCCGCGCTCCGTAAGCAAAGCCGACAAATGCCCAGCGAGGCCCTTGCACGCTTCGAGCACAGCGGCAACCGTCAGGATCGGCTCAGCCCAGCCTTGTTCGACCTGAGCGGGGGCCACCGGTTGGCGCGGACTGATCGCTTCAGTATCGATGCCGCGCGCCTGATCGAGGCGCACAATGAGGGTCACCCCAAAGCGGGCCGCAAGAGCCGGTCGTGGCCGGCCGGTGAGATCGCCGATGCGTTTGAGGCCAACCCGGCGGAGAGCGGCGACGAGATCGGACGCGAGACGCAGGCTGCTGACTGGCAGCGGAGCCAGAATTGCATCGAGATCGGCTTGCGACGCGCTGGGCGGCACGATGGCCATCTCTCCGCCATAGCGGGCCAACGCCCAGGCCGCACCAGGCGTTGGTGCAATCGCTGCCGACGCCGCGATGCCTTGACGGTCGAGGCGCGCGAGCACATCGGCACGAAGTGCCGCCTCCCCGCCCACGAGATGGGCTGCCCCTGTGATGTCGAGCAGCAACCCGTCGGGTGGGTGACGGCCAACCAGAGGCGTGTAGCGATCGGCCCAATCGGCCATAGCTTCGAGCAGGCGCGCGTCGGCAGCCGGCTCATGTGGCAAGACTTCCAGCTCAGGCACCATCGCGCGGGCCTGAGCCAGCGTCATCCCAGCTTCGAGGCCCGCCGCGCGTGCACGAGCCTCCAAGGCCATCAACCGCTGAGCGCCCTGGATTTTGTCGACGAGGACGAGAGGAGCCGCCTGATCAAGCCGCCCGCCCTCGCACCGGCCCCCGCACCGGCCCCTGCGCCGGCGTTGAACGCGATCGGTCGGCAGCGTTGGCATCCACAGGCTGAGACAGCGGCGGGGGAAGGCTTGCGCTGCAGACATCGGGCACTCCCTGAGCAAGTCTATGCTGGACTGATGAAGGCTGCACGAGTGGAACCGACCAGCGTCCGGTTGGACCAAAGCGGTTCTTGACGAGGGTGAGGTCGGCGGCAGGAATGGGCGCACCCCAAGCCCCGTCAGATACCGCTGGCAGGCTGGCGATCTGCCACCGGGTCGCGACAGGGGCAGGCACGAGCCGCGCCGAGGCGTGCAAAAGCAAGCAGGGCGTTGCGCTGCGTTCAGCTCTAAGCGCAAGCCGCTTCCCGAGCGCCAGCATGTCAGCTGGCAGGTGCGGCGGCAGTTCCGCCAGAACGCCCGCCAGGCCACCGATTTCGAGACCAACCTCAGCTGCCGCGAGCACCTCCAGCGCACCCTTGGCCGCAACGAAAATAAGCTGTGCAGGGTCAATCCCAAATGCCGGAAGTCCCAGGCCATAAGGCCGGCCCGATTCAGCACGTGCGCTGCGATCCTGGACCCAGAGAATGGGGCTCCGCACAGGAACCGGGTGCGCATGGCCAGCCGCCGCCATGCCGCCGAGCAGCACGAGCGCGAAGCCAGTCGCGGCCCCCTCGTCGCCAGGGCGCGATGGATGCAGCGCATGCAGTCTTTTACAGGCTGCAGCGCCTCCAAGCGCTGCAAAGGTACGAGACAGAGTGCCGTCGAACGGAAGCTGCGCAACGGCATCCTCTGTCGAAGGGAGTGGGTGATTATGCCCTGGCAGCAGGCGAAAAGGCGAAGTCACCTTTCCGAAATCAGTTCCGGTGTGTACGCCCACGAATGGCATCAGACATGACCTCGCGCACGGCGCCTCAGATGATGAACGTCGCTAGAACTTCCAGGGCGATCCCGCGCATGTGCCGCCCAATCCAACGCGATGGATGAGTAAATCGGGAGAGTCTGCCAAAAGAGGCGATCTAATGCCTTTGTATTCACTTTATGTTCTATTTAAGTTCCGACAGTCAAGCCCTTTGTCATCGCTCTTCTTTTCCGTCCGCCATTGTCGCGCACCTGACAATTAATCTGTAGCGTGTTTCCCGCACGTCATTGACCCTTTCAACGGCGCGCGGCAAAGAATGTCCCGTGTCCACGACATACCGACCATGCCGATGGTGAGACCCCTTATGCCCCCCGCCAATGCCCAGCGATCCGGGCGCGCCAACCCTCAGCGCACATTGGCTTTTCTGCTTGCGCTCGCGGCCGCACTGCTTGGCGTCTTTTCGTGCCACGCCGAAGCCGCTCAGAACTCCGAATTCACCATCAAAGCCAAGCACGCCATCGTCATGGACGCGGCCTCCGGCGCTATCCTCTTTCAGTATAACGCTGATGAGCTGTTCTCCCCCGCCAGCATGAGCAAACTCATGACCGCGGCCGTCGTCTTTCGCGCCATCAAGGAGCGCAAGCGTTCCATCGACGACGAGCTCCCCATGAGCGAGTACGCCTGGCGCACCGGCGGGGCCCCGTCGCGGACATCGGCCATGATGGTGCCGCTCAACACACGCACACGGATATCGGAACTCCTCCGTGGCCTCATCGTTGAATCGGGCAATGACGCCGCCATCGCCCTCGCAGAGGGCATCGCAGGCTCGGAAATCGCCTTCTCGCAGGCCATGGAGACAGAGGCCCGCCGCATTGGCCTTACGAAGTCGACATTCCGCAACGCGACCGGCTTTTTTCACCCCGAACACGTCATGACGGCCCGGGAGTTGGCACAGCTGTCACGCTACCTCATCAACGAATACCCCGACCGCTACCCGATGTTCTCAGAAAAAAACTTCAACTACCGCACCCACAAATTCATCAACCGCAATCCGCTCCTCTTCATGGGGCTTGGCGCGGATGGCTTGAAAACCGGCCACATCTCGCACTCCGGCTACAGCCTTGTCGGCTCGGCCGTGCAAGAAGGGCGGCGGCTGATCGTCGTGCTCGCCGGGCTCGCGTCCGAGGCAGAACGGCGCGAAGAAGGCCGCAAAATGCTTGAGTGGGGCTTCCATACCTTCGGCGAATTCAAGCTCTATGAGGCCGGCGAAACAGTCGGCAGTGCGCGCGTATGGGGCGGCGATAAATCGAGCGTGCCGCTGATCGGCAATGGCCCTGTCATGGCGGTGTTGCCGCGTTTCCCAGCCAATCAGAAACTGCGCGCCGAGATCGTCTACAACGGGCCGCTGAAGACACCCATCCAGAAAGGCGATGCCGTAGCCGTCCTGCGTGTGACCTCCTCCAACGACGCGACCGTCGACATTCCACTCTATGCCGCTGAGGACGTAACGCCTGCCGGCAAGATGAAGCGCGGTTTCGACACCATTTACTACCACGCCACACGCTGGCTGCCCTGAGCCCTCTCACGCCCGATAGGCCAACCCGATGACCAACCGCGTTCTGGCCCACACCGGCGCCCGCTATCCGATTGTCCAGGCGCCCATGGGCTGGATCGCACGCGCCCAGCTGGCGTCCGCCGTCTCCAACGCCGGCGGGCTGGGGATCATCGAAACCTCGTCCGGTGAAACAGCGGCCTGCCAGCAAGAAATCACCACGATGATGAGGCTCACCGATCAGCCGTTCGGCGTGAACCTGCCGCTGTTGTTCTTAAAAAACGAAGACATGCTGCGCTTCGTCTGCACGAGCGGCGTAAAGTTCGTCACCACATCCGCCGGCAGCCCAACCGCCTTCATCGGTCCCCTCAAGGCTGCGGGGCTGATCGTCTACCATGTCGTACCAACCGTTGCCGCAGCGATCGGCGCTGTGAAAGCCGGCGTCGATGGGCTTGTTGTCGAAGGCGCCGAGGGCGGCGGCTTCAAGAGCCCAGCCGAGATCAGCTCACTGGTGCTCCTGCAAGGCGTGCGTGCCGCTGTCGACGTGCCCATCATCGCGGCTGGCGGTATCTGCGATGGCCGCGGCATGGCGGCCGCATTCGCACTCGGCGCCGAAGCTGTGCAGATGGGGACGCGTTTCGTCAGCGCCACTGAAAGCCCTGTCCACGCCAACTATAAAGCTGCAATCGTCAATGGCGGCGAAGCTGACACGGTCATGCTCAATCGCAAGACGAGCCCGCGGATGCGCGCCTTGAAGACCCCCGCCTCGCAGGCCATGTTCGAGGCGGGCGAGATACCGAAAGACGCCTTCACGCGCATCCGGAAAGTCTATTTTGACGGCGAACTGGACGCAGCCCCCGCGCTCGCCGGCCAAACGATTGGCCTGATCGACAAGGTCAAGCCCGCCAAACAGATCATCGACGAAACGATCGCGGAGTTTTTTGCGATCGCAGCGCGCATGGGTGCGCTTGGCGCGGCAAGAACGTTCGGCTGAAATCACGGCTGAAATCACGGCTGAAATCCCGGTGGCTCCGTCCGGATGCACCGCGTAGCCATGCACTTTCTGCATCGCTTCTTTGCGAGAAACACCACCAAGCCGCCGCCAACGCTCTTGAATAGCGAGATGCAGTTCCTAAATCCCTTCTAGGCTCGTCCCCCGAGCCACAACCGTTACGTCCCCCCGTAGCGGAAACCACGGCGGTCGCGACATCCCCCCTTGCGCGACCGCCGTTTTGTTTTGAGGTGCCCAGGGTGATAGCACGCGTGTCAAAGCACGCGGCGGCTCTTGATCGCAGCCGACAGCGTCCCATCGTCCAGATAGTCGAGCTCGCCACCGACCGGCACACCGCGCGCCAAAACCGACACCACAACGCCAGAAGCCGACAATTGCTCGCGCAAGTAATGCACTGTCGACTGTCCCTCGACGGTAGAACTAAGCGCCAGCAGCACTTCTATCAGTGGCGGACCACACCGTGCGACCAACGGCCCGATACTCAATTGATCGGGCCCGATACCATCCAGCGGCGACAGATGCCCACCCAGAATATGATAGCGGCCCTGCACCACGCCAGCGCGCTCCAAGGCCCACAGGTCGCCGATTTCCTCAACAACCACAATCAGGCTGGGATCCCGCTTGGGATCATCGCAGATGCTGCACGGCGATTGCGTATCGAGATTGCCACAAACCGCACAGCTCACGATGCGCTGCGCGGCCTCATTGAGTGCGCGCGCCAGCGGCTCCAGCAATTCAGTTCGCTTTTTGATGAGCGCAAGTGCGGCCTTGCGCGCTGATCGCGGACCAAGACCCGGCAGCCGTGCGAGCAGCTGAATGACCCGCTCGATTTCTGGTCCGGCGATCTTGCGTGACATGAGTGTCCTTTGCCCGGCGCGGCGACCTGTTGAGGCGCCTACAGCAGCCTTTTCTTGCCCGTCGAAGGCCGTGAATCAGGTGATAACATGGTGTGCGACCCGCCCAAAGCCAGCACGCCTGTCTTTCCGTTCGACGCCCCGTGCGCAGCCGTCCACCTGTTCGATCCGGCAACCGGTCGCGCCATGGGGCCTGCCTGAGCCGCACTGTCACGCGCTGTCGAGGGCATCGAGATCATCGATCGCCGTCGCCATGCGCTGGATCATGGCGCGTGTCATCGCCTCCGGCTGCATGCTGGGCAGAAAAGGCGAGTGGCACAGCGTAATGGTCCACATCGCCAGCGCATGCAGCAAACTCTGGCGATACCAGGAAAAGGCCTGATCGAAGTCGTGTTGGCCGCCCCCGTGTGACGCCAGTCTGTCGAGATACCGCGCCAGGAGATCCCGCTCCCACAGCCGGCGATCGTCCGGCGTCAAGCCAGCGCTGACGGCGTAAGCAAAATCCCGCGACCAATGACCGTGTGACGGACACTGCCAATCGCACAGCCCCATCCCGCCCGCGCCCGTCTGGTACCAGTTGCCGATGTGCACATCAGAGTGGAGAAACACGTGGGGCTGCTGCGCATGCACAGAGAGCGCCCGCAGCGTTGCCGGCCACACGTCGCCACGCCGCGCCAGCAGCCGCCCTGGAATGACATCGGACGCCGCGTCGAACGCTTTGCCGGTGTAGTGCTCGGTGCGCATCTTCTCCGCGCCGATGGTGAACCATTTCGGGAAAGGCGCGAGCCATCGCAAGGTCGCGTGGGTCGCCGCCGATCCGTAGAACCGGCCATGCAGCGCTGCGAGCAGATCAATCATGTCGTCGGCCATCGCGCGCGTGACAGTGGTTTTGTGCCCACAGAACGTCGCGTCTTTGGTCGCAACAAGATCTTCCAGCAAATGGATGGCAGCAAACGTGTTGCGGTCATAAGTCGAGTAGTAGCAAACCGGCGCCTCGATCGGCAGCAGCGGCCGCACCTCGGAATAAAAACGCCCCTCGATCCGCGCGTGACCGTTAAAGCCCGCCACCATCCGCGTGACGATGCTGGGCAGCGACTTCGTAAAAAGTGTGACCGGAAGGCCAGCCTGCTGGCCACGCTCGTTGTAGGCCACATGCAACCTGTGCCGCTCGTGCGTGCCCGTGCTTGAGAGTTCGACATCAACGCGGGTCACTGCAGCGCCCGGCACTGTGCTGCAGAGCGCCGCCGTCAACCACGCAGGTGTGATTGAATGGGGCGAGCACGGAACGTCATCGAGAGTGCGCGCCATCGGCCGTGCCACGCGCTCATAGAGGACGCGCCCGCTCACCCGCAGCGCCGTCAGCGCGACATTGCGCGATCGCTTCTTCACTGGAGTGGGGTTTGCTGGCGTCGTCACAGATATTGGACCGCCGCGCGACCAACCCGGTTGCGCGCCACAATCAGTTTCATGACCGCGGCTGTGCCATCACCGATCTCAAGTCCCATGACATCGCGCATGCGCTGCTGATGCGGTGTCTCTTTCGTCCAGCCATAGTGCCCGAACGTCAGCAGGCACTTGTGGATGACATCGAACGACGTCTGCGGACCCATCCACTTGACCATGGCCGCCTCCGCCGTATGCGGCAGGCCAGCGTCGCGCAGTTCAAGCGCATGGTAGGAGAGCTGGCGGATGGCCGAAATATGCGCGTCGCCCTCGACCAGTGGAAATGTCACGCCTTGAAACTGAGCAATCGGCCGGCCGAATGCCTGGCGCTCTTTGGTATAGGCCCAGGCCTCATCCAAGGACGCCTGCGCGGCGCCGGTGCATTGCAAGGCGATCAACGCACGGCTGTAGTCGAACCCGGCCATGACCTCGGTGAAGCCGCGGCCCTCCTTGCCAACAAGATGGCTGGCAGGCACCCGCACGTCATCGAAGAACACCGGACCACGCCCGATAATCCGGCTGCCGACATCATCGAACCGCCGTCGCGTAAGTCCGCGCGCGTCAGCAGGCACCAGAAAGGCACTGACACCACGCGCGCCGTCCTCCGGCGTGCCAGTCCGCGCGAAAACCAGATAGGCATCGGCACAGTCAGCAAACGTAATCGACGTTTTCTCGCCGTTGAGAATGAAGTCGCTGCCATCGCGCCGCGCCTTCAGGCTGAGAGCCGCCGCATCTGAGCCGCCGCGCGGTTCGGTCACGCAGATGGCCATGATCGCATCGCCGGCGATCATGCGCGGCAGCCACTCGGCGGCGAGCTCCGGGTTGGCGTTCTTGACGAGGATGGCCCCAAGCAACGACGCACCGACTTGCACCGCACTCACATTGAAATCACCATAGGCCAGCTCTTCGGCAACAATACCCGTCGTCGCGCCCGAAGCGCCGAGCCCGCCGTATGGCTCTGGCAAATCCACCCCGAGGAAACCCAGTTGGCCCATCTCGCGCACGAGATCGCGATCCAAAACACCAATGCGCTCCCGCGCGATGTAGTGCGGCAGTAGCGTGTTGCGGGAAAACCGGCGGACCGTCTCTTGCAGCGCATTTTGTTCGTCGTTCGGAATCATTCTAGGCTCCTGCAGCGCCCGCGTCGCTGCCTGTCTTGAGCGCTCGCTCGCGCCAGCCGCAGACCCGAAACCTGATGTGCATCAGTCATTGTGAACGCTAGCAGCCAGCCCCTAGGCCGGCAAGAATAGTTTCGCTAGCGTACTATCTGCAGAAATGAGTGCGGCGGTGTCTTGAGCAAGCGGCTCAGACGGTCATTGTGCGGATGCCTTACGCCGCATCGTGAAAAATCAAACCGAGTGTTTGCCGTGTGCCACGGCGTACGCGGCTGACCCCATGGCGCAGCTGCACGCGATAGACGCCCTTGCCGCCCTGCTTTGGCCGCTCGCGGGTCGCGAAGATGGCGGCCTCACCTTGACGCAGGGTCACGACTTCAGCGCGCGACTGCATGCGCGGACGTTGCTCGACGACGACAAACTCACCGCCCTCAAAGTCGCGTCCCGGTTCCGACAGCAGGATCACCACCTGTAGCGGAAACACATGCGCACCATAGAGATCCTGATGCAGGCAATTATAATCACCCTCGCCATAGCTCAGCATCAGCGGCGTCGGCTTGGTCTGCCCCGCCGCATGGCAGCGCGCCAGCATCGTGTCGAGATCGTTGGGGAACCCGTCGATGCCGAGCGTCGCTGCCCAACGGTTCGCGATATGCGCGAGCTGGGGATAGAACGTCTTCCGCAGCGCGCCGACCGGATCGGGCAGTGGGTAATTCAGGTATTTGTATTCGCCCGAGCCAAACCCGTGCCGCGCCATCACAATGCGCGAACGAAACAGCCCGTCATCGGCATACTGCGCCGCCAGCGCCTGGCATGCCGCGGCATCGAGCACCGGACCCGCATTGGCAACGCCGGCCGCATCGAGGTCCGCCCCGATACGCGCCCAATCGAGTGCGGTGACTGTGGCCTGGGCGGCGGAGACTGGGTCTTTATGTCGGTGCATGGGCCTCTCTAACGGAGTGTTTGCACCCCGGCGACCCGAAACCCGCTGTCGTGCCGACGTGCAGATGGCGCGGGGCATTGCGCGCAATAAACCTTAACCGCACCAATAGGTTGAGAATTTCGGCTGTTGTGGCATGCTGTCCTCAACCCACCGAGCCGGGGCGGATCATGACCGTCGATGTTCGCGGTGGGCCGCAGTGTTCTGCCGATTAGACCGGTGTGCTGACGGCACGCCGCCACGGCCTGGCTGGACTGGGAGACCTCTACGAGCGGTTCGCCTGCAAGTGGCGTAAACGCCCCTCCACGCCCAGGGAAGGAACACAGCAGAGCGCGCGGCAGACGCCGCATCGGGATCGGATCGAGAGGTCTGACCCCATAACCCGCAGTGATGCGGGACCACCAATGTGTGCGGCACTGCCGCGCGCTCCCCCGGCATCTGCGCCGGGCACGCAGGAATATCTCGAACGGCAGGGCGTAACGGCCTCAGCCGCCGGTGGCGTTGGTGCGCCGCCGCACTGTGCGAGGCGCAAGAAAACCCCGGAGATTGCTCTCCGGGGCTATGGCAAAAATTGCGAACCGTTTGGCGGGGGCAGACCGATAGGTCTGACCTCACGTGATCAGCACGAATAATACATGTCGAACTCGACCGGATGCGGCTTCATGTCGGTGCGCTCAACTTCGGCCATCTTCAGCTCGATGGTGGCGTCGATCATGTCGTCGGTGAACACGCCGCCAGCCTTCAAGTACGCGCGGTCCTTGTCGAGGCTGCCGAGGCTCGCCTTCAGCATCTGCAACAAGGTGGCCGAAGCATGCGAGCTATGATAACTTCAGTGCATATCAAGGAGGGTGTTCGATGAACATCGTTTTGCCAAAACCCCAAGAGGATTGGCTTGAGGCCCGAGTAACCGACGGTTCGTTTGCCTCTGTAGAAGAGGCGCTTGCTCAAATCGTCGAAGAGCGCATGCGGTTCGAGGCCGAAGACGCACGCCCTGAAAGCGAAGCAGAATTGGCCGGCCTGATCGAGAGCCTCGATGCGGCGCGAGCCGAGGTCGCGCAGGGGACGTATCTCACACTGGCCGAACATCGCGCGCGCAATGCCGAGCGCTTGGCACGTATTCGAGGCACATGACGGCAGTCATCATCAGCCCGCGCGCAGATGCCGATCTCGATGAGATCACAACATACCTCGTCGGTCGTGGCGGCGAGCCAACGGTGACAAAGTATTACGGCCTGTTCGACGATGTGTATCACCGGTTGGAGATGTGACCCGCATCCGGGCCTGCTCGTCCCCAACTCGGGAAGCTGGCACGGATTGCGCCCGTTTTCCCGTTCGTCATGATTTACGATTGGGACCCGGCGCAAGACACAGTCACGATTGTACGCATTGTGCGCGGCAGTCGACGGATCACGAGGCAGTTGGTGCGCAGCTAGCGGAGCCGTGGCGCGTTTGCTGAGCGTGCTGTCCAGCCCCCCAAGCAAACAGCCCCGGAGATTGCTCTCCGGGGCTGCGGCCAAACCGACCGGCGGTGCGTTGGTGTCAGCCCCATGGGTCTGACACTGTTGGCGATCAGCACGAATAGTACATGTCGAACTCGACCGGATGCGGGGTCATGTCGGTGCGCTCAACTTCGGCCATCTTCAGCTCGATGTAGGCGTCGATCATGTCGTCGGTGAACACGCCGCCAGCCTTCAAGTACGCGCGGTCCTTGTCGAGGCTGTCGAGTGCTTCGCGGAGCGAACCGCACACCGTCGGGATCTTGGCCAGTTCTGCCGGTGGCAGATCGTACAGGTTCTTATCCATCGCTTCGCCGGGGTTCAGCTTGTTCTGGATGCCGTCGAGGCCGGCCATCAGCATGGCAGCAAACGCGAGATACGGGTTGGCGGCGGGATCAGGGAAACGGATCTCGATGCGCTTCGCCTTTGGCGAAGTCACGTGCGGGATACGGCACGAGGCCGAACGGTTGCGCGCGGAGTAGGCGAGCAGCACGGGCGCTTCATAACCCGGCACCAGACGCTTGTAGCTGTTGGTGGTCGGGTTGGTGAAGGCGTTGATCGACTTGGCATGCTTCAGGATGCCGGCGATGTAGTGCAGGCACATATCCGAGAGATCGGCATACTTGTTGCCTGCGAACAGCGGCTGGCCGCCCTTCCAGATCGACTGGTGGACATGCATGCCCGAACCGTTGTCGCCGAAGATCGGCTTCGGCATGAACGTCGCGGTCTTGCCGTAGGCCTGGGCGACCTGATGGATCACGTACTTGTAGATCTGCATGTGATCGGCCATCTGGATCATCGGGCCGAACTTCACGCCAAGCTCGTGCTGAGCAGCAGCAACTTCGTGGTGATGCTTTTCGACCTGCACGCCCATTTCGGCCATCACCGAGAGCATTTCCGAGCGGATATCCTGGCAGCTGTCGATCGGCGGCACGGGGAAGTAGCCGCCCTTGACGCGAGGGCGATGTGCGAGGTTGCCCATCTCATAATCGGTGCCCATGTTGGACGGCAGCTCGGACGAATCGAGCTTGTAGGACACGTGGTAGGGATCGGCTGTGAACTTGACGTCGTCGAAGATGAAGAACTCGGCTTCCGGACCGAAGTAAATCGCATCGCCGATACCGGTCTGCTTGACGTAGGCTTCAGCGCGCTTGGCAATCGAGCGAGGATCGCGTTCGTACATCTCACCAGTCGACGGCTCGAGCACGTCGCAGAAAATCGCCATCGTGGTTTGCGCGAAGAATGGATCGATGTGCGCAGATGACGGTTCCGGCATCAAGGTCATGTCGGAGGCTTCGATGCCTTTCCAGCCGGCAATCGACGAACCGTCGAAAGCATAGCCATCGGTGAACATCGCTTCATCGACGCAGGAGGCGTCGGCCGTCACGTGCTGCATCTTGCCTTTAGTATCGGTAAAGCGCAGGTCGAGGAACTTGACGTCCTTGTCCTTCATCATCTTCAGCACATCGGCGATTGACTTTTTATCGGCCATTTGGCTCCCCATCACATCTTCAAAGCTGGATCACGGCGGTTGGACGGCCGCTGGCATGCCCGATCCGGTGTCGCCCAGACACGGGCGCTCAGCAGCGTGCAGCGGAATTTAACTATGCAGCATCCGCAAAAGTGGTTGCCCGCTCTTGCGATAAGATGCTGCACCTCAAGAGACGATCAGACGGCGTCGTTGCCGCTCTCACCGGTGCGGATACGGATAGCGTCTTCAATGTTCGAGATAAAGATCTTACCGTCGCCGATCCGGCCGGTTTTGGCCGCGCGCTGGATCGCTTCCACAGCTTTCGGCAGCATCTCGTCGGTCAAGACGACCTCGATCTTCACTTTGGGCAGGAAATCGACGACGTATTCTGCGCCGCGATAAAGTTCGGTATGTCCCTTTTGGCGTCCGAAGCCTTTGGCTTCGATCACGGTGATGCCCTGCAGACCGATCTCCTGCAGCGCCTCTTTGACCTCGTCCAGCTTAAACGGCTTGATGATCGCTTCGATCTTTTTCATGCGAGGCCTCAGGGATACGAACGGTGGACGTCAAAGGCGCAGGCGCGACAGGCGGAATGACTGAGCCACGCGTGCTGTGGTCAATAACTGAGAGCATTGAACATGCCAAGCGGCCGACAATAATTTTCAGCTGACACGTCAAGCGCTTGCTGTTTGAGTAGCGTGACTGAGGAAAATCTCAAGCGGGCAATCGCACAAAAAAACAGCGGACTGCACAATTTTGTGGCATGTCGGCGTGCGTGATGCAACGACGGCGAGCCGCGACCATTTGCAGAGATCGCTGCTGCTGTCCGTGTGTCAGTCTCCCCTGATCGCGTCGTTTCGACGCCAGCGCTTGAAATCAGCTTCCATGACGCCTGCCGCCGATGAAAGCACTGCACGCAGCCTGCGCGGCTGGGCCATTGCAGCCGCTTTGGCGCTGTGCGCGCTCCAGATCGTGGCTGCCGCCCGGCTCGAGCTGATGTTCGACGAGGCGTACTACCGGCTGTGGGCCCATCATCTCAATTGGGGCTATTACGACCACCCGCCGCTCGTTGCGGTTTGGATACGGCTTTCGACGGCGCTGTTCGGGACGTCCGAGCTTGGCATCCGGATGCTTGGCATTCTGGCGACCCTGCTCGGCGCAGCAGCAATCCACTCAATCGCCAATGATCTCTTCGAAGACGCTCGAAAATCGGCCTGGGCGGCCCTGCTGTGGACCGCCACGCCGCTGATCGGCGTTGGTGCGGTGCTGGTGACGCCAGACACCCCGCTGATGGTCGGCTGGACAACGGCACTGTGGGCGCTGGCACGGCTCTATCGAACCAGTGACTGGCGCTGCTGGCTGGTCATCGGCGCCGCCGCCGGCGTGGCGCTACAAGCCAAATACACCGCGCTGTTTCTCGGTCCAGGCATCGTCCTGGCGATGCTGCTTCTGCCGGGTTGGCGGCGCTGGTGGCGGCATCCGGCGCCTTACGCGGGCGGGTTGATCGCGCTGGCCGTGTTCGCGCCCAATATCCTGTGGAATGCCCGCCACGAGTGGCAGACGTTTGGCAAACAGTTCGGCCGTGTCGCGGATGCGGAATGGACGCTCCGCTTCCTGGGGGAGTTTCTCGGCAGTCAGTTGGGCCTGCTCAACCCGCTGATTTTCGTGCTCGCTGTCGCGGGCTTCGTGCGCGCCGTCTGGACACCTGATGATGGTCATCGGGACGCGCGTCGGCTGCTCGCGTGCCTCGTCACGCCGCTGCTGCTGTTTTTCCTGAGCCATAGCCTGCATGATCGCGTACAGGGCAATTGGATGGCACCACTGTATCCAGCACTGATCCTGCTGGCGGCAGATGCTGGCCTGACGCGCGTCACGGGGCCGGCATGGGCCACGCGGCTGGTCGATTTTGCGCGCACACGCGCTTGGCCGACCGGCTTGGTGATGATCGCCGCAGTTTACATTCAAGCGCTGCTGACACCCTTGCCGCTCAAGCCGCAATCGGATCCGACCACCTTGCTAGCCGGCTGGCGCGACCTCGCCCGCGATATCGATGCGATCGCAACCCGCGAAGGGGCCGGCGCCATTCTGACCCAAAGCTATGCGCTGACCAGCCTGCTAATCCAATACAGTCCTGGTGCCCGGCCTGTTGTACAGTTCAATGAGCGCAATCGCTGGCAGTATAACGCGCAGGCCAACTTGCCAGACGCGGCAACACCCCTGCTCTTTGTCGTCGAACTCAAGCGCATGGGAGCCGGCGCCCCGCTGAACCGCTTCGCCGAAACCCGCGAGGTGGGCCGCCTCAATCGCACCCGCAAGGGAACCGTGCTTGAGACTTATGTCGTTTATCGCGCCGCCAAGCCCGTCAAGCCCGTTCTTGATCCCCCAGTCCTTGATCCTGTTGTCCCCGGATTGCGCTGACGGACCATTGAGCCAAGAACCCAAAAGAGTCGCCCACCGCTTTCCAGCGCAATGCGCCCATGGTATAAGATGTTGCTTCGGTGACGACTATCGGTTGACTGAGGCCCCGCACTTTCATGACACCAACAGACCCGCCGCGGCCCCCCGGGCCCCGTCCCGGCTCGAACGAACCGCGTTCTGAGCAAAAGCACATCGTGCTGTCATCCCATCCGCGCAAAGGCGTCACGTCGGCTCCCGAAATTCACTGGGGCGCTGCGACCGCCAAAGAGCGCGGCCCTGTCATCGGCAGCCAGGCCAACCCCCAGCAGCGCAACGTCATTGGCGTGCATTCGGGGGCTTACGGCGTCTATCGAGCGCTTGCCATCGCGGCTGGCAAGCTCAGCCCCATCCATCGGCCGGATTTGACCAACACGTTCCCGCCCGTCGACATTCCACCGCAGCCGCAGTGGCAAGGAATGGATCGCATCGTCTCCATCGATCCGTGGGGCCATCGCGTTGCCGCCGAATTCCGCGACGAGATTGCTGCGGGCTTTGATATCCGCCCGACGATTGCCATCACCAAGGCGCGCATTCAGTTGCCGGAGTTGCAAGGGGCGTTGGCCGCCGGCCGCGTCAAAGCCGATGGTCACGTGTTGCTGGAGAACGGCGACACCAACGTCGTCAAAGCCGCCATCGAACCCGTCTGGTATCTGCCAGGCATTGCGCAGCGCTTGAACATCTCAGAGACGCAATTGCGGCGTGCCCTGTTCGAACAAACCGGCGCAATGTTCACCGATCTCGTCACGCGGCCGGATCGCAAAGTGTTTCTGCCGCCCATCGGTGGCATCACGCTCTACATCTTCGGCGATGTCGAAAATCTTTGGACCGGCAAAAACGAAATTGCCTGCCGCGTGCACGACGAGTGCAACGGCTCGGATGTGTTCGGCTCCGATATCTGCACGTGCCGGCCCTATCTGGTTCACGGCATTGAAGAGTGCATTCGCTCCGCGCAGCGTGGCGGTTCCGGCCTGATCGTCTATAATCGCAAGGAAGGCCGCGCGTTGGGCGAGGTGGTGAAGTTCCTTGTCTATAATGCGCGCAAGCGGAACCCTGCGGGCGATACGGCAGCGGCGTACTTCGAGAAGACCGAGTGCGTCGCTGGCGTCCAAGACGTGCGCTTCCAGGACCTGATGCCGGATGTGTTCAACTGGCTCGGCATGAAACGGATCGACCGCTGGGTTTCCATGAGCAACATGAAGTTCGACGCCATGGCTCAGCACGGCATCGAGATCAAGCAGCGCGTGCCCATCCCGGACGATATGATCCCCCGCGACGCCTCCGTCGAGATGGATGCCAAGAAAGCCGCGGGTTATTTCACCGACGGCACCACCTCTGCCGCATCGAGCGACCTCGCCGACACCAAGGGGCGCTCGCTTGACAAGTACTGATGCAAAGCATGCGTCCCCGAAGTTCAACCGACTGCTGACGGCCGAAGAAGTGCGCCGTCGCACACGCATGATTTTCGACGCTGGCCGCAACGACGCCCTGCCCCACTTCGCGCTCCGCGTCGACGCCCTGCCCGCCACCGCCCGCTATGTCGCCGAGACAATTCGACAGAATTATCCAAGCTTGAATGTGCCGCCGCATTCGCGCTGGCGGCATCTGAGCGCCAACGGACACGACTGGGCCGCACGCCTCGGCGATCTCCTGTCACGAGAGCCCGCCGAACGCGCCCGCCAACGCATCGAACTCGCCGTCACCAGTGTCTTGCTCGACGCCGGCGCCGGTCCCGCATGGAAATGGCGCGATCCCGTCACCGGTCGCGAGTTTACCCGCTCGGAGGGCCTCGCCCTCGCCTCCCTCGAAGCCTTCCGCGACGGCTTGTTTTCCTCCGATCCGTCGCGACCGGCGCGCGCCGACGCTGCGGGGCTTGTTGCCCTTTCGCCGCAAAAGCTGGCCGCCGTCTTTCAGGTGAGTTCAGCGAACCCACTGTTGGGTCTCGACGGTCGCGTCGCACTTCTGCATCGCCTCGGCGCCTCAATCTTGGAGCACCCAAACGTCTATGGCTCACCCGCTCGCGTCGGCGGCATGGCCGACTATTTGCGCGCTGCCGCGCATGACGGCTCCGTCTTTGCCGCACAGATCCTGTCGACCGTATTATACACTCTCGGCGACATATGGCCGGGTCGCTTGACCATCGACGGCCTCAATCTCGGCGACACCTGGCGCCATCCCGCCGTCAAGGTCGCCGGTGACACCAACGGCCTCATCCCGTTTCATAAACTCTCTCAATGGCTCACCTATTCACTCATCGAGCCGCTGGAAGAGGCGGGCCTCACCGTCACCGATCTCGACGGTCTCACCGGCCTCGCCGAATACCGCAATGGCGGGCTGTTCATCGATATGGGCGTGCTCACGCCACGGGATCCGAAGTTGCCGACGACACCGCTGACGCCCGACAACGTGGCCATTGTTGAATGGCGCGCGCTGACTGTGGCGTTGCTCGACGAAATCGCGCCGCTGGTCCGCAAAGAACTGAACGTCACCGTCGAACAAATGCCGCTGGCCTCCATCCTCGAAGGCGGCACTTGGGCCGCCGGCCGCCGCATCGCCAAAGACAAGCGCGCCGAAGGCGGACCGCCGCTGATGATTATCAGTGATGGGACGGTTTTCTGATCTGGCACACCTGATCGCACGCCTTCGCCACCCCACAAATGTCATCCTCGGGCTTGTCCCGAGGACCTATCGTGCAGCACACGCCCGCCTAGGGCATATGGTGCACCTTCGCGGCAGCAAGCCGTCATCCGGTTCGTTGTTGAATGGGTCCTCGGGACAAGCCCGAGGATGACAACGGAGAGGCCGCTGAAAACATCGATCGCAAGTTCTAGGACCCACGCCCTCATGCCCCACGCGCTCCATCCGACCCTGACAATCGTTGATCACCCGCTAGTCGCGCACAAACTCAGCCACATGCGCCAGTCGTCGACATCGTCGGCGCTGTTCCGCCAGCTATTGCGAGAAATCGCACTGTTGCTCGGCTACGAAGTGCTGCGCGATCTGCCGACCGAATTGCGCACAATCGAAACGCCGCTCGGCACAACAAGAGCGCCATTCCTGGTTGGCAAAAAGCTGGTGTTCGTACCGATCCTGCGCTCCGGGCTTGGGCTGGTGGATGGCTTGCTCGAACTGGTTCCCAATGCCCGCGTCGGCCACATCGGGCTCTATCGCGATCCGGCCACTCTGGGTGCTGTCGAGTACTACCTCAAAACGCCGGAAGATCTCTCCGAGCGCCTCGCCGTCGTCTGCGTGCCGATGCTGGCGACCGGCAACACCGCCGTCGCCGCGGTCTCGCGTCTGAAAGACGAAGGCGCGCAGGACATTAAAGTCGTGTGCCTGTTGGCCGCGCCGGAAGGTGTTCGCGCGCTGGCAGACGCGCACCCGGAGGTGCCGATTTTCGCCGCCGCACTTGATAGCCACATCGACGAACGCGGCTACATCGTGCCCGGCCTTGGAGATGCTGGCGACCGCATGTTTGGCACCAAGTGATGGCACTAAGTGACCGCTTGCGTGGCCCCACCAACTGGCGTATACGCTGACGAACAGGGAACCGCGCCATCACTGGTGCCGCAACCCTGCAGATCTGCTTGGTCGATGCGGCTCCGGTGCCGCAGTTGCAGTGATCCGCAGCAATGTTGGTCATGAAATGCCGGTGACACGGCGTGCCGCGAGCAACGGCGGTGCAAGCGATCATAAGTGGTAACGCGGGGTGGAGCAGCCCGGTAGCTCGTCAGGCTCATAACCTGAAGGTCGTTGGTTCAAATCCAGCCCCCGCAACCAATTTCTAAACAGAATCAGCGAGTTATGAGATCGTTTTTAATCTCCAGAGACACGCAGCAAGATCGCTGGTAAGCCTAGGGTAAGCGAAATACGGCCGCTATTTCTCCCGAGACGCCGCGACATGCGTCGGCGCCGTCCCCGCCAGCTCGCCCACACAAACCAGCAACGCATATCTCTCTTGATGCGCCTCAACACGGCCACGACCATGCGTGTAGTTCGGCACAGGCTTCGGTTGTGGCCGAATCTTCCTCGGAATAGCGCCGCGAGGTGTGAATATGCAGCGCGCAGGGGATCATGCCTAAGCCAACCGCCAGTCCTCCGTAACGTGACCGGGAAGAAGCCTTGGAAACGTCGCCGAACGTTCGTTGGAAAGCGCAAAGTGATAAGCCCCTTCGGAGTATCCGAAGCCAGCAACTGTAAGCGCCGGAGCAATAATCCCTCAGTGAAGCGGCCGAATTGTTCGGTTGCGCCGGAGTAAAACTCCGTCAACTGGAAGCCCTGTGCCGCGTTTGGCCGAGGGCGGGGGATGCTGGACTTGGACGACTATTTGAAGGTTCGTTACGCAGTCCAGATCGAGGGCTTCAGCAAGCGTGCGGCGGCACGACGGTTCGGGATCGACCCGAGGACCGTCACCAAGATGATGACGTTCTCGGTGCCGCAAGGCTATGTGCGGTCGAAGTCGCCAGTGCGACCCAAGCTCGATCCGTACGTCGCCATCATCGACAAGATCTTGGTCGACGATAAAAGCCGACCGAAGAAGCAGCAGCACACCTCGAAGCGAATCTTCGAGCGGCTGCGCGATGAACACGGCTTCACCGGCGGCATTACCATCGTGAAGGATTACGTGGCCGGTGTGCAGCAGCGCGCGCAGGAGATGTTCGTGCCGCTGGTGCATCCCCCCGGACATGCTCAGGCCGACTTCGGCGAGGCGCTGGCCGTGATCGGCGGCGTCGAGCAGAAGATCCATTACTTCGCGTTCGACCTGCCGCACTCGGACGCCAACTTCGTCATCGCGTATCCGGCGGAGACGACGGAGGCGTTCTGCGACGGTCATGTGCAGGCGTTCGCGTTCTTCGGCGGCGTGCCTCAATCTATCCTCTACGACAACACCAAGATTGCGGTGGCGAAGATCCTTGGCGACGGCAAGCGCACGCGGACACGCGTGTTCACAGAGCTGCAATCTCACTACCTGTTCAAAGATCGGTTCGGCCGCCCAGCCAAAGGCAACGACAAGGGCAAAGTTGAAGGGCTCGTCGGCTACGCGCGGCGGAACTTCATGGTGCCGGTTCCGGTGTTCGATAGCTTCGCGGCGCTCAACGCGCATCTGGCTGCGTGCTGCGCCAAACGGCTCGGCGAGGTTCTGCGCGGCCACACCGAGACAATCGGCGCGCGGCTGGCGCGTGATCTGGCGGCGCTCCAGCAGCCGCTGCCACCGCCCTACGATGCTTGCGAGAAGGTCGGCACGCGGGTGTCATCGCTGTCGCTGGTGCGCTATCGGTCGAACGATTACTCGGTGCCCACCAGCTACGGGCACCGCGACGTGTTCGTGCGCGGTTACGTGCACGAGGTCGTGATTGCGTGTGGCACCGAGACCATCGCGCGGCATCCGCGCTCGTACGAGCGCGAGGACTTCGTCTTTGATCCCTTGCACTACCTCGCGCTGATCGAGCGCAAGATCAACGCTCTCGACCAGGCCGCACCCTTGGCGGATTGGGTGCTGCCCGACGAGTTCGCCACGCTGCGCCGCGTTCTCGAAGGGCGGATGGGCAAGCCCGGCAAGCGGCAGTTCGTCCAGGTGCTTCGACTGATGGAGACCTTCGAGATTATCGACGTCGCCGCTGCCGTGCGTGATGCGCTCCAGCGTGGCGCTGTCGGCTTCGATGCGATCAAGCATCTGGTTTTGTGCCGGATCGAGCGGCGGCCGCCACGGCTCGATATGGCGATCTATCCCTATCTGCCGAGGGCAACGGTCGCGACCACGTCGGCGCGCGACTATCTGGGGCTGCTGGAGACAGCGTCATGACGGACACACCTCAAGTGCTGCTGGCCTATCATCTGAAGGCCCTGAAGCTGCCGACATTCCTGCGCGAGTACGACAAGGTCGCGCGGGCATGTGCAGCCGAGGATGCCGACTATCCGCACTATCTGCTGCGGCTGGCCGAAGCAGAGATCATCGAGCGCGAGCGGCGCATGGTCGACCGCCGCATCAGGGCGGCGAAGTTCCCAACAGTCAAAAGCCTCGACAGCTTCGACTTTGCCGCGTTCCCGGACTTGAACAAGGCGCTGGTGATGGAGCTGGCGCGCTCGGAGTATGTTGAGCGGCGAGAGAACATCATCGCAGTCGGCAACTCCGGCACCGGCAAGAGCCACATCGGCCTGGGGCTCGGGCTGGCGGCCTGCCAGAAGGGCTTGTCGGTTGGCTTCGTCAACGCCGCGGCCATCGTACACGAACTGATCGAGGCGCGTGATGAAAAGCGGCTGCTCCGGCTCCAGCGCCAACTGGCCTCCCACAAACTGCTGATCATTGACGAACTGGGTTACGTGCCGCTCTCACAGACCGGCGCTGAGCTGCTGTTCGAAGTGTTCAGCCAGCGCTACGAGCGCGGCAGCACCATCGTCACATCCAACCTGCCGTTCGACGAGTGGACGAGCGTGTTCGGCTCCGACCGCCTCACCGGCGCGCTGCTCGACCGGCTGACGCACCACGTGCACATTCTCGAAATGAACGGCGAGAGCTACCGCTTGGCGCAGTCCAAGCGCCGCGCCCGCAAAGCCAAAGCCGATCCCTTGCCGCCCGACGAGCAGGGCTGAAAAAAGAGGCGCGAACGCAAGAAGGCCCCCGCGCGCGGGGGCCTTCTTGCGTTCAACAGTGATGCACTATTGCTCCGGCCCGCCGCTACAAAATTGCTCCGGCGTTGACAATCAAGCCGTGAGTTGGTCGGCCTTTTTCATTGTCGATTTCAATGCATGATTCCGACACTCCGCTTCGTGCTGACGCCAGCCGCCCGATATTCCTTGTTCAGGGCTGCAATTTCCTTGATCGAAAACCCGAGCGACTCGCCATCCGAATGATGCGGCGGCCTCAACGTGCTCGGACTTGAAGATCTGATATGGCTTCGAGCCGCCCTTCGCTGTCGTCTTCGGGCTGAGCAACCCTTTGCGCACGTAGAACCGCACCGTGTCGACGCTTAATCCGGCCGTACGGGCGAACTCGGAGATCAACATTACAACCCGCTTGACCATGGACCATGGTCCACAGTTATAGATCTTCGGATGGATGTGAAATGGCGGCAGCAGACCTCTCCCGGCTCTGTCATCGGGCCTCCGGATGTAATCCATACGAGGCTTGGTTGCTGCCCAAGACGGTCTTCATCACCGGCACCAACTCCGGCTTTGGCAAGGCCACGGTCGAGCGATTTGCCGGGCTGGTTGGCAAGTGGCCGCTACGATGCGAAGCATTGAACAGCATCGCGACCTATTCGAAGCACTGCCCAACGTGACGCTGTTCGAGTTGGACGTCACTGACTCTTCGCAGGTCGACCCGTCGCGCAGGCGGCGATTGAGAAATTCGGCAGCATCGACGTGGTCGTCAATAATGCCGGCTATTGCCTGATGGGGCCGACCGAAACGTCCAGTATGGAACAGATCAAACGGCAGTTCGATACGAATGTGTTCGGCCTGTTTGAGGTCACAAAGGCCTTCATTCCGCACTTTCGCGGCAAGCGTTCTGGAATGTTCATCAATCTTGCGTCTGCCAGCGCCCAATTGAATTATCCCTTATTGCCGCCTATGGCAGTAGCAAGTGGGCTGTGCGCGGCATCACCGAAAGTCTGGGCATTGAGCTGGCGCCGTTCAATATCGAAGTGAAAGCTGTTTATCCGGCCTGCACGCCACTAAGATTTTTACCAAGTTGGACAACGGTGGCGATGCCAATGCCCCGGCGTTCGCGCCGTATGCGGCTTCTTCAAGACCTTCCTGTCTGCTCAAGAGGCGGTGCCCAATGTGACCTCGCCCACGAATATTGCCAACGAGATCTATCAGGCTGCCACGCACCTCAAAGGCAAACTCCATATTGTTTCGGGTGGTGATGCCAAAATGTACGCGTTGCTCAAGGCCGTCCTTCCGGAGCGCTTGTTCCAGAAACTGCAGATCCGCTCGTTGCTGCAGCCCTTGTCTGTCGTTGAATCGGATTCGCCAAATGGCTGTTTGGCTCCAACTTGGCCAAGCTGGAGATCGGCAAACCGAAGGCATAGGAAACACCATGGACTTCGCGCAACGTTTGGTCAGCTATTACACGGGCGAATGGTTTGAAGCTATTCTTTTGACGGCATTCGGCTTGGTCGCAACAGGCTTGGCAGCGGCAGTGGGCAACACGCCGGCCACAACACTTGCACAGGGGACTATTCTACCCGCTCGTTTTCCTTGCCGCAGTGACCGTTCTGGCGGGCAGTTTCGGTGTCCACAACAACAGCCAGCGGCTGGCGAACATGCCCGCGCAGTATGCTCAAAATCCGGTCGAGTTTGTGCAGGCCGAGCGTGGGCGATTTGACGGTCCTAACGGGGGCAATGCCTGGTGGGTTCCGCTGCAGATGCTTTGGGCTGCTCTGGCCATCGTTGGCATTGCAAATTCCTTCAGCAGTCTACATCTATTCGTCCATCGCATGGCCATTCGCTTGATCGTCATCGGCGCAATGGGTTTTCCGATCGATGGTTTCGCGCACCACAGGGCCAAACTCTACACGGCGGCTTTGCTCGCCCAGAATGTTCCGCAAAAAATGTAGCGATGTGTTGCGACGAGCATGATGTCGAACGCGGTCTCGGTTCGCGGAACTCGGCTCGCGATGGTAGGGCTCCGGCTGTGCTCCAGACGATAGACGCCGATCGATAACGTCGCCGGTTCGAGCTGCAGGTACGGATCAAGTAATCAAGCGCGGCGCGACAGCCTCCAGGTCGCAGCCTTCGATCAGTACCGCTCCGATGGGCAGGGTTTGAATATCTGTACGGTTGCGGCTTTCGCTGGTTTTGACGCCGCTGGCTGACGCATCGGTCGTGCACAAGTGCACACCGGTGATACGAGGCAGAACGGCTGTGCTGGCAATCAACGGTGCTCGAAGGGCCGCAAGAGCTGCGCGCCCGTCGCGGGTATCGTCGAAGCAGACGGTAGTCATCACGCCGCCAGGACCTTCGCCGGCAGTCTGGATCACCTCAGTCAATGCTCGCGACGTATTGCGGAAATGCGCGGTCGTACTTTTTGTTTGCGGCGTCGGGGCATTGAGGCGCGCGAGATAGGGCGCGCTGGTCGCGACCGCCGCCGCCAGCGTTTCGTAGAGTGTGAGAAACTCCGGCTCGTGTCCGGCATTGCCGCGATGTACCGGCGGCCCCGCAGAAATCCCGGAATGCCACGCGCTCCGGCATGTGCTCGGTGATGTGCCAGTCATAGAACTCGGCGCGGCCCTCGGGCGTGATGTCGTTCCAGATGATGATCGCGCCGGCGCCTGCGAAGTCATATCGCCCTATCCTGCTCAGTACGTCGCGCGCCCGCCGGACAGATCGAACACCGCGCCGGTCGAAAATGCGCAATCGTCGGAGGCGAGGAAAGCGACCATCGCCGCGATCTCCTCGACCTCGACGAAGCGGCCCATGGGGATGCGTGCGACGATCTCGGCGCGCCGCGCGGGCGTGATTTCCTTGGCCATGTCGGTTTCGGCGGCGGCCGGCGTGACGCAATTGACCAGGATGCCGTCGGCCGCGAGCTCCTTGCCGAGGATCTTGGTCAGCGCGATCACGCCGGCCTTCGAGATCCGTAGGCGCCAGACAGCGCCATCCCCTCCTTGCCCTGGATCGACGACACATTGACGATCCGGCCACGCGCCGGCCCGGACTGCGCGAGCATCCGCGGCACGGCGGCGCGGCAGACCAGATAGGTGCCGGTCAGATTGACGTCCATGACGCGGCGGAAATCCGCCGGCGTCTGCTCCCAGAGCGGCGCGACCGGGCCAAGGATGCCGGCGTTGTTGACGAGGATGTCGACGCGGCCGAAGGTCGGCGAGTCGCCGCCGATCGCCGGCTCGACGGACGGTCTCGTCGGCGACATCGACGCTGTTGCAGCTGACGTGCCCGACCCGAGTCCGGCCGCTGCCGTCTCGGCAGCTCGGCCGTCGACGTCCCACAACGCAACGCGCGCGCCCTCGCCGCCAGCCGCGGCGATGGCGCAAGCCGATGCCGCGTGCGCCGCCCGTTACGATGGCCGTCCGGCCGGCGAAGCGCTGGCCGGCTGATGTACCGCAGCGTCGTCATTTCGGCAGCATGCGCGTTGGTGTAGAACGCATCCGCCTCCAGGTCGGTCTTGAGTTCCTGATAGTCTTTCATCAGGCTCGAGCGTCATCTCCCAGTCGCCCGGGTGCATCTGGCCGATGGGACCGTCGGCGCCGAGCGCGAGCGCACCAGCTTCAGGCCGGCATTGAGCTGCTTCAGCGCCAGTCCTTGTCCATGTCGGGCTTCACCTTGATGCCCGCCGCGATCGCCGCAGGCGGGATCCTTCTCGGCATCCGCGTACGCCTTCTGCGTCGCGCGGATGAAGCCTTCGACCAGCTTCGGCTTGTCCTTCAACGTGTCCTGATGGACGTGGATCGCGAGGCCCATCGTGTTGACGCCGAAGTCGGCATAGTTGAGCACCGTCGTCTTCAGGCCCTTCTGCTCGAGGATGAACGGCCTGGTTCTCCGAGCCGCCGAGCATCGCGTCGGCCTTCTTCTCCAGCGTCGCGACGAGCTTGGTCGCGCCGTCGACGCGCAGGAAGTTGAGCTTCGCCTCGTCGAGCTTGTTGGCCTTGATCAGCGCCGGCATGATCGTGAGGCCGGCCTCGCCCGCGGTCGCGGCGATCGTCTTGCCTTCGAGATCCTTGAGCGTCTTGATGTTGGCGTCCTCGCGCGCGATGATCGCGAACGGCGTCGTGTTCATGATGCCCATGACGGCCTTGATCGGGGCGCCCTTGGTGATGCCGTTGATGATGCTGGCGCCGTCCGAGAGGCCGAACGTGTCGCCCTTGGCGCCGATCACCTGCACGGCGCTGCCGAGCCCTTGCCTTCGCCGATCTCGAGATCGATGCCCTCGGCCTTGTAGTAGCCGCGCTCGACGCCGAGATGGAACGGCGTGTGGAAGCCGTAGATCAGCCAGTTGAGCCGCAGCGTCGCCTTTTCCTGGCGCCGCGGCGGGCTCGCGCGATACAGCGCGACGAGTCAGCGGCGGCGAGTAACGAGTTATGCGTTTCATCGTTTCCTCCTGGTGTTGTTGTTAGATCGGTTGACGGCGTCGACATGCTGCGCTGCGACACGTGCCATGGGATGAGCCAGCGCTCGACCAGTTCGACCGCCGCGTAGAGCGCGAAGCCGAGCGCGGTCAGCACGAAGATCGCGCCGAACGCCATCGTCGTGTTCAGGTTGCCGTTGGCCTCCAGCAGCATGTTGCCGAGGCCGCGGTCCGACGCGACGAACTCGGCCACGACGGCGGCGGTTGCCGACAGCGCCGCTGCGACCTTGATGCCGGTGAACAGCGTCGGCAGCGCATGCGGCAGCTCGACCTTGAAGAAGGTGCGCCAGCGGCTGGCACCGGTGGTCCGCGCGAGATCCAGGATGTCGGGATCGACCGAGCGGAAGGCGGTGATCGCCGACACCACCACCGGGAAGAACGACAGCAGGAACACCAGCAGCACCTTCGGGAACAGCCCGAAGCCGAACCAGATGATGAACAGCGGCGCGACCGCGATCTTCGGCACGATCTGGAAGAAGATCAGCAGCGGATAGAGCGTCTGCTCCATGCGTCGCGAGAACGCGACCACCAGCGCCAGCGCGATGCCGATCACGACGGCCGCCGCAAACCCGAGCAGCATCGGCCGCAGCGTGTAGTCGGCGGCGACGAGATAGCGGCCCTGCCGGTTCCAGATTTCGAGCAGGATCTCCGACGGCGCCGGCAGGATGTAGGACTTGATGCCGGCGAGCGCGCACGAGGACTTCCCACACGCAGCAGGAAGCCCGCGATCGCCAGCCGCTCGTCCGCTGCCGGCAGCTTCAGCTTTGCCGGCACCATACGTGTCGCACCTCGGCAATTGCTTCTTCCGGTTGACGCCAGACCGTATCGCTCTAGGCTGCGAGCCATCGCTAATGGAACACTGTCCCATCATGATGCGGGTCGTCAAGTCTCAACTGTCGCACAGCCTCGGCGTCTTGGCCTGCTGGCCGAATCCGGTCGCGGCTCGCGGCTGACCGACCTCGCGGACGGGCTCGACGCCGCCGAAGAGCAGCGTGCAGCGGCTTCTTCAGCAGTTGGGCGAGGAAGGCTGGGTCGAGCAGGACGCCGACACCGGTCACTACCGGCTGACCTTTCGCATGGCGGTGCTCGGCCAGCGCTACTTGCAGGCGATCGGCATCGCGGACGCGACCGAGGCCTTGCTCGACCGCCTGGCGCGCAAAACCCGCGAGCTGGCGCGCCTGACGATCGTCGACGCCGAGCGGCTCGTCTGGATCGGGTCGGCGCAGGGCGCAGCGCCCGGTCTGTTGTACCAGCCCGCGATGGGCGGCCGCATCGTCAGCTACGCTACCGCCAACGGTAAGGCATGGCTCGCCACGCTTGCCGAATACACGAGGCCGAGCGGATTGCGGTCACGCGTGGGCATTGCCGCGCCGCCAGTTACCCGCAGATGTCGGCCCCAATGCCCTACCGGACTCGGCAGCGCTGCATCGCGATCTGTCGGCGATCCGAACTCGGGGCTTCGCGGTATCCGATGAGGAGGCCGAACCCGGCGTCGCGGCGTTGGCCGTCGCCGTTCGGCGATCGGCGACGGGCCGCACATTGGGCACCACCAGCATTGCCGGGCCAAGCGTCCGACTGGCCGTTGAGCCGCCACGCCGACATTGTCCAGCGATCTGCTGGGCAATGGCCCGCGCGCTCAGCGCGCATCTGGCCGCCGAAAACAATCGCAAGCCCATCACGCCTCGGCTGAGTCGCGGGGGGGCATCCATGAAAGCACAGACACGCGGCCATTTCGAGACTACGTCGATCTCGAATCATAATGCCACTACGGTGGAGGCGCGGCAAAAAGTGGTGGCGCTCGGGTCGTTCGATCTCGACATCGCCGCCGGCGAGTTCATCGCCATCGTCGGGCCGTCGGGCTGCGGAAAATCGACGCTCCTTCGCCTCGTCGCCGGCCTGACACCGGCCCTCCGGGGTCCGATTTCGGTCTTCGGCAACGCGGTTCCCAGGCCCGCTCCACGATGTGCGGCATCGTTTTTCAACAGCCGATCCTGCTCGAATGGCGCAATGTGCTTGATAACGTGCTGTTCCAGATCGATATGCGCGAACTCGACGTCGGCCTTACCGCCCGCGCGCATGGAATTGCTTGCCGAAGTCGGTCTCGCCGACTTTGCCGACAAGCGGCCCTACGAGCTCTCCGGTGGCATGAAGCAGCGAACCGCGATTGCTCGCGCTCTGTGCATGAACCGCCGTTGCTGATGATGGATGAACCGTTCGGCGCACTCGACGCGCTGACCCGCGAGCAGATGCGCCTCGATCTCGAGCAACTGTGGATCGACGACCCGCAAAACCGTTCTCTTTATCACTCACTCCATCGACGAGGCAGTGCTGCTCGCCGACAGAGTCGTCGTGATGTCACCGCGCCCCGGCAAAATCGAGCGGTGTTCTTCGGTCGACATGCCCCGCCCGCGCGGCTTCGGCGGCCGCAAGCATCCTCGCTTCCACGAAATCAACGACGCCATCACCGAAATATTCCTGGCGCGCGGTGTTTTACAGCGGACTGACACCGCTTCCCAAAGCTGAAAGTGCTCCATCGTCAACTCGGTCTGAGGTGAGGAGGCACTCAGATGCTCGATCCCATGGCGCAGATTGCACCCGGCTCCCAACCACTCGTTATCAATGTGATAGCAGGTTGATCACTTCGACCCTGCCCGCAACCCCGTAAGAACGGAAGTCAAAGCATTAGAAGTTGATGTCGCCTCAAGCGCTTGATTTCACATGGAAGAGAAGGGCAGAGGCAGCGGCTTCGCCGAGCGCCTGGGTTATCTCGACATCAAGCTGTCTGACTGGCTGTTCCGCGCGTTGCAGGCGGCCAAGGTGCTGCCGATCAGCCGCGAGTATTTCATGCTCCGCCGGCCGCTGATCGGCGCGTCTCGAAATCGCGCGCAAGCAGTCCGGCGCGCAGTCGACCTGGCGCATTGCCATCGACAAGCTACAGGCGCGGACCGGATCGAAGCAGGCCCGCAAGCACTTCGCCGCGCACCTGCGCGGGCTGGTGCAAACCAATCATCTTCCGGACTACACGATGACGATTGAAAGTGATCAGGCCGTGTTCTGGCGACGGGCGGATAAGCCGGTTCGTGTGGCGGCCGTGACGGCGCCAAAGGAGGCCGATGCCAGCGTGCCTCGTCGTATAAATGTTTCACAAGATGCGATCGATCCGCTTTACGATTTCGCACCCGGCTGGGACAGATACATGCTGGTTTCCGCGTACATCGAATCGGCAGAGGACGAGGATGCCGCCCGCAACGAGGACGCGCGCTTGGTCGCTGGGCGAAAAGCTTCACCAAGGGGAAGGCGGCACCGTAGTTCGCGAGCGTTCATTGTCCACGGTGCGACTGACCGGCCACCAGCAAGGCTGATGCAGGACGCGCCCAGAAAGTGCTCGATATCAAGTTGATTTCTCGCAGCTGGGCACGCCCTTGCTTTCCATGGTCGACGTGGATGGCCAGAAGCATGTGAAAGCAAGAGGGGGCGACTTTTAGAGGCCATCGGCGATCCTGCCCGCGCGCGAAGTCACAAAATCCATCTGTTTCGCAAATTTCGTTTATGTGATATGGTCCTAGCCAAGGAGAACTCCCATGCCGAGCACTATCATGAGCCGACCGTAGCACCCGAGGACGAGGCGCACATCGCCGACGACGTGTCGCGCGTCTGGAAACCCATGCGCCGGGTGCGGACGAGCCTGCGTTTGCAGATCATCGATGCCGGCCACGAAGTGACGACGCTGGACATGCCGCCGTCGGCGGCGCGCTGATCCGCACCATGCTGAGAGATGGCGGACGGCAAGGCCGTGGCCGTGGTGGCCGACGATGCCGAGATCTCGACCCAGCAAGCGGCCGATCTGCTGCACGTCTCGCGGCCGTTTGTCGTCGGCCTCGTAGAGAAGGGCGAGCTGCCGGCGCGTAATGTCGGCAAGCAGCGACGGCTGCTGCTCAAGGATGTCCTCGTCTACAAGCGCGACAACGAGGCGAAGCGCCGCGAAGTCTGCGCGAATTGACCGCGCTCGATCAGGAGTCGGTCTGCGGTGACGGTGCTCACCGCCTTTCTCGACGCCAACGTGCTGTTCCCGGCGGCCACGCGCAGCGTGCTGCTCGAACTGGCGCGCAAGAAAGTGTTCCGCCTGCTCTGGTCAGAGCGGGTGCACGAGGAGTGGACGCGGAACCTCGCCGCGCGGTTTCCGCACATCCGCCCGAGAAGATCGCGCGCATGCGGGCGCTCATGGAAGGCTACGTCAACGACGCGACCGTTTCCGGCTACGAGCCGTTGATGGCCACGCTGGTTTTGCCCGATCCCGACGACCGCCACGTGCTGGCCGCCGCCATACACGGCGGCGCCAGCATCATCGTCACGTCGAACCTGCGCGATTTCCCGAACTCCGCCCTGGCTGCTCACGGCATCACCGCGATGACGCCCGACAGTTTTGCCTTGCATCTGCTGGCGCTCGATCGTGACGGCGTGCTCGAAGCGCTGGAAGCCGACCGGGCTGACATGCGCAATCCGCCATTGACTGCAGAGGCCTATTTGGACGCGCTCGCCCGCAGCGGAATGACAGCGTTCGCCGATGCCGTGCGGCCATCGGCGGATCAAATCTGAGCCTTGATGCGCCGCGAGGTCACGCGCTGACCTCGAACGGAATACACCCGCTGCATTTCATGCTGCACGCCCCCGCAACCAACTATATTGGACTCACCGGAGTTCCGGTTCATGGCGTGAGATTTACTTGCCCAGGATGCGTCTCTCAGATAAATTCTCGCCACGCTGCCCGCTAACATCGGCAGGCGAGCGTTTTGCTGCCCTGGATCCAGCCTGATCGCAGTTGTTGGGCGTTGGAAGCATTGGGGCGCTGATTGCCCTGCTGGGCTCAGGCAGCCAACATCATATCCTCGCGCATGATACAAAACGTCGGTTATGCGCCTCA
>CAWJYN010000002.1:0-88274 GCA_963847145.1 uncultured Alphaproteobacteria bacterium | reverse complement strand
CATCGCATGGCGGTCGCGCGGGATGACCTGTGTTGAGACCGGCTCGACTGCGAGGCCGAGCTTCGCTGCCACATAGACTTCCACGCGCGGATCGATGTTGGCAAACGTCCCCATCGCACCTGAGATGGCGCAGGTTGCGATTTCCTTGCGTGCCGCGACCAGCCGCTCGCGCCCACGCGCAAACTCAGCGTACGCTTGCGCCAGCTTGACGCCGAACGTTGTCGGCTCGCCATGAATGCCGTGACTGCGGCCGATGGTGATCGTGTTCTTGTGCTCGTGGGCGCGCTTTTTCAGCGCCGCCAACAGCGCATCCATGCCTGTCAGCAACAGATCCGAGGCGCGCACAAGCTGCACACTCAAGCACGTATCGAGCACATCCGACGAGGTCATGCCCTGATGCACGAAGCGTGCGTCCGGTCCGATGAAGTCAGCCAGATGCGTGAGGAACGCGATCACATCGTGCTTGGTGACGCGCTCGATCTCGTCGATCTTGGCAACGTCGAATTGAGCCTTGGAGCCCTGCTCCCAGATGGCATCGGCGCTGGCCTTGGGGATCATGCCGATGTCAGCCATGGCGGCAGCCGCATGCGCTTCGATCTCAAACCAGATGCGGAAGCGCGTCTCCGGCGACCAGATCGCCACCATCTCGGGGCGTGAATAGCGGGGGATCATCAGCGGCGCTCCAAGCGGTTGCCAGCGGCAGGTATCAGAGCGCCGGGCGCGGAGCAACATGACCCATCTGCTTGTGCCGTCCCAGTTGCCGTCCCAGCGCGTCCGCCCAGTCCGGGGAGCCCTTGATGGCCGCCTGCCGCGCAGCCGTCGTCGTGTCGTAGATGACCAGCCGGAACGCC
This sequence comes from uncultured Alphaproteobacteria bacterium, assembly GCA_963847145.1. GTDB lineage: Bacteria > Pseudomonadota > Alphaproteobacteria > Rhizobiales > Hyphomicrobiaceae > JABFRJ01. The sequence goes on along the minus strand of CAWJYN010000002.1, from coordinate 87,423 downwards.
ACATCCCAGTCGTAGTTGTCCTCCTCGAGGATGGCGTAACTGGCCCGGGCGTGGCCAGCTGCGATCAGCGCTGCATCGGCTGCACCACTCTCAGATCCTGGGCAACCGACGCTACCGGGATTGACCACCAACCGCCCATCCTCCAGATAATAAACCCGTGGCGTGTGGCTGTGGCCGGTCAGGATCATCCGCTCCTTGACGCCGCGTGCCAATCGCTCGATGTGATCATGGGCTGCTAGGAGCGGCCGCCCATCCGGCGTAACCACGTCGAGCAACGGCATGGTATCGTCGTTGGGAGCAGCGTGGCAGACGAAAACGCGTTGCCACATCGTGTAGGTTTTTGGCAGCTCTTTGAGCCAAGCGCGGTGCCGCGCGGTGATCTGTTCGGCAGCCATCCGATCCCACGGCTGCAACGGGGCGCCGCCGGCCTCCGCCAGCGCCCGGTCATGCTCACCGCTCACAGTGAGAAAATCAGCGCGCATCAGAATGTCGGCCGTTTTGGCTGGCTGCAGCGGCCCGCTCAAGCAATCGCCAAGATTGACCACAAACGACACACCCTGCTGGCGCAGATCCGTCATTACGGCGCGCAGCGCGGCCTCGTTGCCGTAGATGCCGCCGACAACAGCGAACCGGAGGCCTAAACCGTGCTTCACATTACGCAGCCGTTTCATGCGGTGCCTCCGATGACTGAGTTGGGATGGGTGCTGGGAATGGCTGGTGACGCCGCAGCGCCGCAGCACCCGGTGTGATGAGACACCCAGCAAAAGCGCCGGGGGAGACGCGCGGCGTTGCCGCCGAAGGTGTTGTGCTCCGGGTGAGCGGAGCGGTGGACGGTGCAGAGCTCTTGCGAACCCGGTGCCGTCCTGCGGCGTCGCCGCGCGTCTTGGCTGTGGACGGGGATCTTGGGGCGTGGAGGGGCGTTTACGCCACTTGCAGGCGAACCCTCCGTAGGGGTCTCCCAGTCCAGCCCAACCGTGACGCCGTGCCGTCAAACACAGCGTTCTAATCGGCCGTTACAGCAGCCCAACCCAGATTTCGACGGTCATGATCCGCCCCGGCTGGTCGGGATGACACCAGACTGACACACCTGCCGGATTTTGCAACCTATTGGTGTTGTTAAGGTTTATTGCGCGGGCACAAAAACAAAACCCACGATGGCGTGCGCAATCCGTAGGGCGGATGAGCGTCGCGACATCCGCCGTCCAGCGCCACATCTCGCCCACCACGCAGCCCCGGCGGATGACGGACGCTGAACCGCGTCCTCTTCCGCCCTACAGAAAGACCAAAACCAAAATCCGGGCGGATGAAGGTTTATTGCGCGGAACTGCGTCAATGGGGACAGCCACCTTTTCGCTCGCACCGTCCCTTTCGGCCTGTTGGCGCGTCATCGGCGAAACGTTGGTCCCATTTACGCTTGGCCCCACTTACGCTGGCCCCATGTACGCTCGATGCAAAACTTGGATTTGTCAGCATCGCCCGCAGATGCTCAAAAGGGGTCACGCCCGATGGAGTCCCCCATGCTCGACCTGCGCCCCAACTGCGAATACTGCGACAAGGACCTGCCGCCCGCTGCAACGGACGCGCGCATCTGCAGCTACGAATGCACCTTCTGCGCTGGCTGCGTGGCCACGCATCTCCACAACGTCTGTCCCAACTGCGGCGGTGGCTTCCAACCCCGACCGATCCGGCCGAGCGGCAAGCTCGTGCGCAATCCCGCCTCCGCCCAGCGTGTGCACTTGAAAAAGGACAAAGCCGACGTGGCTGCGTTTGTCGCGGCGCTTAAAAGCACAGCCCCAGAGAAGCGATAAATATGACAACGGATGTGATGGTTCTCGGCGCCGGCATGGTCGGCGTGTCGGCGGCGCTGCACTTGCAAAAGCGGGGACGTTCGGTCGTGCTGGTTGATCGCGGTGGCATTGCCGAAGAGGCGAGCTACGGCAATGCCGGCATCATCCAGGTGGAAGGCGTGGTGCCCTATCCGTTCCCGCGCGATCCTGCGCTGATCGCCAAATACGCTTTCAACATGCTGCCAGAAGCACAGGTTCATTGGAGTGCGCTGCCCGCTCTCGCACCCTGGCTGTGGCGTTATTTCCGTGCGTCCGACGCGAGTGGCCAAGCGCGCACCGCCGACGGCGCCAAGCCGCTGGTGCTGGCCTCCATTCGCGAGCACGAATCCCTCATGCGCGAGGCTGGCATCGAGGGCATGCTGCGGCGCACCGGCTATATGCGGCTCTATCGCTCGCCGTCCGCCTTCGACGCCGCCGTCGCCAAGGAAACCGCGGACCGCATCCGCTACGGCGTCAACTTCGAAGCCGTCACCCCGCAACAGATCCAGGACCTCGAACCCCACATCACCGAGCGTTTCCACGGCGGCTTGCTGATGCCCGATCCGATCAGCGTCCCCGATCCCGGCAAGGTCGGCAAAGCTTATGGTGAGCTGTTTCTCAAGCGCGGCGGCACGCTCGACCGCGGCGAAGCCCGCACCCTCGCGCAGACAGCGGACGGCAGCTGGCAAATCCTCGGCGACCGCGGCCCAGTCACCGCACGTGCGGTGGTTGTCTGTCTCGGCGCGTGGTCGAACGACGTGTTGCAGAAGCTTGGGTTTTACATCCCGCTGGGCGCCAAGCGCGGCTACCACATGCACTACTCGGCGCGCGGCAATGCCACCCTCAATCGCCCCATCCTCGATACCGACAATGGTTATGTGCTGTCTGCGATGACCAAAGGCATCCGGCTCACGACAGGCGCCGAATTCGCCCGCCGCGACGCGCCGCCCACGCCGATCCAGCTCGACCGCGTCGAACCCGCCGCGCGAAAACTCTTCCCACTCGAAGCGCGCGTTGACGAAAAGCCCTGGCTCGGCCGGCGCCCGTGCTTGCCCGACATGCTCCCGGCCATTGGCCCGGTCCCCGGCCACAAAGGCCTGTGGGCCGACTTCGGGCATCACCACTTAGGCTTCACCCTTGGCCCCGTCACCGGCCGCTTGCTGGCGGAAATGCTGACCGGCGAAACCCCCTTCACCGATCCAACGCCCTACCGCGTGGACCGGTTCGCGTGACGCTCGACTAGCGGCCCTCGCGTTCGAGCGTGGCGATGTAGGCACCCAGTGCTTCGCTGTCGCCGAACGGCGGCTCGGGCGCCGCGGTGCTGCTCACTGCCCCGTTCTGGCCGATCCTGTTGTACGCACTGAAGCTCACCGCCCGCGTTGTTTGCGGCGCCGGCCCACCGCCCTGCCCGGTGCTGCTGGAGCCGTCGCTCCACACCACGGTGGTGTCCACGCGCCCGCCCGCATGCGCCAGGCTGCGCAAGCGCACCACACCATGCGCGGGAACGGCAACAACCGTCGTCTTGCCCTTAAATGGCAATTGCCAGCCCTTCCACACCAGCTCAGTCGTGGCCGCCGGGTCCTCCAGCACAATCACCCACGTCTTTGAGAAGCCTGGGGGCGTGTTGAAGGTGATCTGCGGCGGTGGCGACCAGGTCGATTCGTAAAACGTCGCGACCACCGCGAGGAGGCCGCCGCCGAGCCCAACCAGCCCAAAGATCAGCCCAGCCATCGTGCCGTTGATCCCGCTCCAGCGCCGGGCCACGCTCCGGCCTGTAAAAACCCCGGCCAGAATCCCGCCAAGGACGATCAACGCCATCGCCACTGCAATCGCCGCGGCCATACCATCTCCGCTCATGCTCTTTACCTCTCTGGGCGGCCCCGGATCTTGCGCGCTGGCCCGCTTGCGTCATCGATTGCCGACGTCGCTGCGATCAGCGCTCCGGGCTACCGTTTTGAGCATGTTGCCAGGTCCCAACCCACCCGAGGAGGTGCACAAGCCTTTTGAGCGGCTTTACCCCTGCCCACGAACTGCTTACAGTCTGCGTCAAGAAACTTCACTTCAGACGACTGATGCACGCCGAGCGCCGTCACCGGGCCCTCCCGTTCCAGCCGTTGGAGGGCCGCCATTTGACCCATACCCGAGAGGCCGGCGGCGGCCCCAGTGCCGACCCGGCGCCCGAGTTTACGCCAGAAGCGGCCAACTCACCCGTCCGCCGCCCGCGGCCCGATCATCGTCGGCCGGACGGTGGCGAGCCGCCCGCTTATGCAGCGCTCGATCTTGGCACCAACAATTGCCGGCTGCTCGTTGCACGTCCGTCGCGGCGCGGCTTCAAGGTGATCGACGCGTTCAGCCGTATTATCCGGCTCGGCGAAGGTGTCACCGCTTCCGGCAAACTGAACGACGTGGCGATGACGCGCACGATCCAGGCGCTGCAGATCTGTGCGGCAAAAATCCGCCGGCACAAAGTGGCCCGCGCGCGGCTGGTCGCCACCGAGGCCTGCCGCATCGCATCCAACGGCCTTGAGTTCCTGGCGCGTGTCGAACGCGAGCTCGGACTCAACATCGAAGTTTTGAGCCGCGAAGACGAGGCCCGGCTGGCGGTCTCTGGGTGTGCCTCGCTGATCGACCAAAGCGCTGATTTGGCGCTGGTGTTCGACATCGGTGGCGGCTCGTCCGAACTCATTTGGCTCGACCTTGCCCGTTGGCGGCATGATCAAGCCGACCGCGAGGGGCGGCCCAGCCGCCGCGCGCTCGCCCAGCGGGTGGACGCGCAAGACGCCATTCTTGGCTGGGCGTCGTTGCCCGCCGGTGTGGTTACCCTCGCTGAGCGCAATCATGGCCGCTTCATCGGTGCGAGCGAATTCGAGGACATGGTCGCGCACGTGCGCTCGCTGATCGCGCCGTTCGAAGAGCGCGTGCAGGTGGCGCCGCTGCTGGCGTCACGCAGTGTGCACATGCTCGGCACATCCGGCACCGTCACCACCGTCGCTGGCGTCCACCTCGGCCTGCAGCGTTATGATCGCGCGCGCGTCGACGGCTGTTGGATCACCACCGGCGACGCCCAGCGCGTGACCGACAACCTGATCCGTTCGACGCATGCCGAACGCGTCGCCGAACCTTGCATCGGCCACGAGCGCGCCGATCTGGTGCTTGCCGGCTGCGCCATTCTTGAGGCCCTGATCCGCACATGGCCCTGCGAGCGGCTGCGTGTCGCCGACCGCGGCCTGCGCGAAGGCATTCTGACAACGCTCATGAACGAAGATGCCGACCAGAGCCGCGGCGGAGATTGAGTGGCCAGATGAAAAAGCCCGCGCCGAAAAAACCCGCGAAGACCAAATCTGGTTCAGTTGGCAGCACCCAGCGGCAGCTGAAGGTCAAGGTCAAGACCGCCCACAAGCGCTCCGACAGCTCCAACAAATGGCTCGAGCGCCATCTCAACGACCCTTACGTGGCCGCCGCCCGCACCGCCGGCTATCGCAGCCGCGCCGCCTTCAAGCTGATCGAGATCGACGACAAGCACCGCATCCTGAAGCCCGGCCACACCGTGCTTGATCTCGGCGCGGCCCCGGGCGGCTGGAGCCAGATCGCAGCACAGCGCACCAACGCTGACAATCCCGGTGCCAGCAAGCGCGGCCAGGTCGTGGCCATCGACTATCTCGAATTCGGCGCCATCACCGGCGTCGAAATCCTGCAGATGGATTTCATGGACGAGACCGCGCCCGCACGCCTGCGCGCCATGCTGCGCGAGGGCCGCGCCGATGTCGTCCTCTCCGATATGGCCGCTCCCACCACCGGTCACACCCGCACCGACCACATCCGCATCATGGGTCTTGCTGAAGCCGCCGTCGCCTTCGCCTGCGAAGTGCTCACCCCCGGTGGCGCGTTTCTCAGCAAAGTGTTCCAGGGCGGCACCGAAAGCGATCTGCTGGCACTGCTCAAAAAGGACTTCGCCACCGTCCGTCACATCAAGCCCCCCGCCAGCCGCGCCGAAAGCGCCGAGCTCTATGTGCTGGCCACAGGCTTCCGTGGGCGGAAAGAGTGACGGCGTCTGCGCAACCTGTCGCCCAAAGCAGTGGCCTTTGGCGCATGTGGGCGGCGGCCCTGCTATGGGGGCTCAACTGGCCGATCGTCAAAATCATGCTGGCCACATCGTCGCCCTGGACCTTGCGGGCGGCTGGGCTGACCGGCGGCGCGCTTTTCCTGTTCGTTGCGATACAGCTCACGCGAACCTCGCTCGCCGTGCCACGCGCGCACTGGCCCACTTTGCTCATCGCCGGCACCTTGAACGTGGCGCTGTTCAACATCTGCGCGGTATTCGCGCAGCTCTCGATGCCGACGTCGCGCGCGGCCATCCTGACGTTCACGATGCCGTTGTGGGCCGCCGTGTTTGCCTGGGCGATGCTGGGCGAGAAGATCGACGGCCGCCGGGCTGCCTCACTCGCCCTTGGCGCGCTGGGGCTCGGCGTGCTGGCGGTGCCGTTCTGGCCGGTGCTGGCGAGCGGTGTGGTGCCGTTCGGGCTTGTCTACGTGCTTGGCGCGTCGATCTCATGGGCGCTCGGCACGGTGTACCTCAAGGGCCATCCGATGCCGGTGGCGCCGCTGGCTTCCACCACCTGGCAGGTGGTGATCGCGGCCGTTATCTGTTGCATCTGTATGGCGCTGTTCGAGACGCCCCGCCTCGATCTCAGCGCGCCGCCGCAGCTGTGGGCCTTCCTCTACCATGTCGTGTTTCCGCAAGGCATCGCCTACATTCTGTGGTTCGATCTGACACGGCGCGCATCGGCCGCAACGGCATCGATCGGCACACTGCTGGTGCCGATCTTCGGGGTCGCCGGCGCTGTGTGGCTGCTCGATGATTGGCCCACCGCCCTTGACCTGACAGGGCTGGCGCTGATCCTCCTGGCGGTCCTGCTGGATCAGTTGCGGCGTTAACCATCTGCCCACGAACGAGAATTGCCAGCGCCCGGCAAAGACACTAAACCGCCCTGACGCTACAGCTGTGACCGTCACCTCACCCAAGGACCCCTCATGTTCCGCACGTCTCTGCTGGCCGCCATCATCTCGGCCGCCGCGCTGTCATCTGTTTCCGCCCAAGCGCCGGCCGCCCCTGCTGCACCCACCACCGCACAGGCCGCCGCGCCCACCCCCGCCGCGCCGGCCGCCTCCACATCGCTCGCTGACTGCACGCAGCGCACCGATCTCGCCAAAACCGCGGTTGCCTGTAAGGCGCTGTTGAAAGACGCCGGCAAAGACCGCGCCGCCATGGCGGTCGGCTACACCGGCCTCGCCGACGCCGCCAAAGCAACCGGCGATTTGAAGGGCGCGCTCAAGCAGCTCTCTTGGGCGCTCGCCGCCAGTCCGAAAGACGCGGCCCTCTGGTCGAAGCGTGCTGATGTCCGCGCCTCCCTCGGCCAGAAAATCCGCTCAGCCGCCGACTACTCCGTGGCTCTCAAGTATGATCCGAAGAACCTCAGCGCCCTGCTTGGCCGCGCCGCCCAGTACCGCCTGCTCGGCGCACTGCCCAACTCAATCAAGGACGCCGACGCCGCACTGGCGATCGATCCAAAGTCATCTGTCGCGCTGGCCAACCGCGCCTACGCGACGCAGCGCCTCGGCAAAGATGCCGACGCCATGAAGGATGCCGAAGAAGCCATCAAGCTCGACCCGAAGTCGGCGCTGGCTTACGCCGCGCGCGGCTTCGCCAAGATCAAGACCGATAAAGCCGCTGCCATGGCCGACCTCAAGAGGGCGCTCGAGCTCGATCCCAAGTTGGCTGCTGCCGCCGACGCCATCAAGAAGCTCGGCAGCTGAGCATTCGAAAACGGTCGATTATCAATTGGGGGAAACCGGCGACGGTTTCCCCTTTTTTCGTTTGTGAACACGGCCGTCAGCGCAGTTTCGAGAACGCCGTCGGCGTCAGGAACGAGCTCTCGACGTTCTTCAGGATCGGCCCGCCGTCAACTTCGCTCGCCGTGCGCGCGGCGATCCACGTCAGGTCGGCCTGGAACTTGTCCCACTTCTGCTCGCGCTCGGCGAGGTTTTCCCACGCGATCAGATACGTCAGCCGGTGGCTCGACGGTCCGACCAACGTCGTCCAGAAACCGACCTGCCGGATGCCATGCTGCTCCCACAGCTTCAGCGTCACGGTCTCAAACCGCTTCAACAACGCCGGCAGTCGGCCGGGGACACAGTCATAAATGCGAAGTTCATAGATCATGGGGGGCCCTCAACTCGTGGGTGGAAACTATGACGTAACGTGACGCCGGCAACTACTCAACAGCAACTCCGGACCGATCAATTCCCATCGTCATCCCGGCGCAGGCCGGGACCCACGTCACGGCGGTTCTTGTTTGAGCCTCTCGTGGTCTGCAGGTGCGTCTGCGATGGCGCCGCTCTCACGATCAAAGAGATCAAGCCATTCCGGATTGACTGACTGTATCAACCGAACCTTCCAAGCCCGCTTCCATTCCTTGATACGCTTTTCGCGCGATATGGCCTGCGCCATCGTATCATGCATCTCGTAGTAAATTAGAGTCCGCACGCCATACCGCTTCGTGAACCCCTCAAATGTTCCGTTGACATGCTGCTGCATTCGCGAGTGCAAGTCGCTCGTCACACCGACGTAAAGGGTTCCATCCCGCTTACTTGCGAGCAGATAGACGCATGGCGTCGTTCGGTGGTCATTGTAACGATCGCGCATCGCCGATTACCGAGTTGCCGTGGGTCCCGGCCTTCGCCGGGATGACGAGAAGAAAGTGCGTTGCAGGACATATTGCACGCGATCCACCGCTGTCAGAAGCACGCAAGAACCCAGAGTATCTGCCGAGGAACCAAGTTTCATTCTCTCCCATCGTCATCCCGGCGAAGGCCGGGACCCACGGCAAGGATTGGTTCTGTCCTCTTGCTGTTCCCTGCCGTTGCATGAGCGCAGCCCTCCTCAACTATCGGATACCCGCATGGTGATACACGCAGTTTTTCGTCGTCTCCCTCGATCACGCTCACGGGTATTTTCTTGAAAGCTGGATAACACGATCGCACGGCTCACATATCAACTGCACGTTCTCCGCCACGTACCCTTTGGCGGCGACGAAGCGATCAAGCACCACGTAGCGCGCCGGAAGCGGTTCATCGCAATGCTTGCACGGTCCGCCCCGGCGTTTGCGCAACTCCACCTTCAATTTTCGGCGCTGCATTGGCTTGCCGCGTTCGGCGTGCGTCAGCTCCTGGTAGGTTTTTCTGCGCAGCGCGAAGAGCAGGTCGACATCGCCCGCGCCCGCCTCTTCGATTTGCCTCCGCACACTGTCGAGGATTAAGTTGGCTCGATCGAGCTGAATAGGAGCAAGGCGGCGGTCGCTCATGCGTTTCCGCTCCACGCCTGTTCAATGTGCCGCTTCCCAGTTGTCGGCGGCTTTGGCGTCGACTTGAATGGGGACGGACAGTTTGACGGCGGGAAGCGAACTACCTTCCATCGTCGCGCGGACGGTCTTGATGGCGCGCTCCTCTTCTGCCTCTCTCACTTCGAAGATCAGTTCGTCGTGCACCTGCAGCAGCATCGTCGTGTGCTGCAGGTTTGCGGCATCCAATGCACCCGGCATCCGGATCATGGCGCGGCGGATGATATCGGCGGCCGAGCCTTGGATCGGCGCGTTGATCGCCGCGCGCTCGAGGAAGCCACGCATCGAAGGGTTTTTGGTGTTGATCTCCGGATAGTGGATGCGGCGGCCGAAGATCGTCTCCACGTACCCGTTGTCGTGCGCGTACTTCTTGGTGGCGTCCATGTAGGCGCGAATGCCGGGGAAGCGCTTGAAGTAGGTGGTAATGTATTCGCCGGCTTCCTGCTTGGTGATGCCGAGCTGGGCAGCCAAGCCGAACGCTGAAATCCCGTAGATGATGCCGAAGTTGATCGCCTTCGCCCGCCGCCGCACGTCTGGCGGCATGTCTTTGACCGGCACGCCGAACATTTCTGACGCGGTCATCGCGTGAATGTCGAGGCCATCGGCGAACGCCTTTTTCAACTGCGGAATATCGGCAATGTGCGCCAGCACGCGTAATTCGATCTGGCTGTAGTCTGCCGACACCAGCTTGGCGCCCTTGTCGGCAATAAACGCCGTGCGGATCTCGCGGCCTTCCTTGGTGCGCACGGGAATGTTTTGCAGATTGGGATCAGACGAGGCGAGGCGGCCTGTCGTGGTCGATGCCAACGCATATGACGTGTGGATGCGCTCGCGCCCGCCCGGTTGGATGAACTCCGGCAGCGCGTCTGTGTAAGTCGAGCGGAGCTTCGAAAGCTGACGCCACTCCATCATCGTGTTGACGAGCTTGCGCGCATCGTCCGGCAGCTCTTCATTGTTGGCGAGATCGTCGAGCAACCCCGCGCGCGTTTCCCACTGGCCGGACTTGGTGCGCTTGCCGCCGGGCAATTGCAGCGTATCGAATAGCAGCTCGCCGAGTTGCTTAGGCGAGCCAAGATTGAACCGCTGGCCGCCGATGCTCGGCCCCACCAGCGCCTGCACCTCTTCGTCGAGCTGTGCGATGCGTTGCGCAAATGTTGAAGACAAGCGCGATAGGATCGAACGGTCGACCTTGATGCCAGCGCCCTCCATGCTCACCACGATGGGCAACAGCGGGCGTTCGAGCGTTTCATACACCGTCGTCATGCGTTCGGCCACGAGCCGCGGCTTCAGCACCATCCACAACCGCAACGTCACGTCGGCATCTTCGGCGGCATACTCCGTCGCCTTGTCGATAGGCACGCCTGCAAATGTCTTGTCAGCCTTCTTCGCCCCAGGCGCGTGTGCTATGATGGTATCGAACGAGATCGGTGTATGTCCGAGATGCCGCTCGCTCAACGCGTCCATGCCGTGGCTGCCGCGCCCACCGTCGAGCACGTACGACAGCAGCATCGTGTCATCGATGGAATGAATGCCGATGTTATGTTGGCGCAGCACCAGCGCATCGTACTTGAGGTTCTGCCCGATCTTCAGAACGCTCGCATCTTCCAGCAATGGCTTCAGCGCGGCCAGCGCCGCCTTGATGTCCAGCTGCCCTTCGACCTTGCCGCCGCCGCCGAACAGATCACCCGTGCCCGTCGTATGCCCGAGCGGCACGTAACAGGCCTTGCCGGGCGCCGTCGCCAGCGAGAACCCGACGAGGTCGGCGCGCATGGCGTCGAGGCTGGTCGTCTCGGTGTCGAACGCGACGCGACGCGCCGCGGTCGCGTCAGCGATCCAATCTGCGAGCCGGCCTAAGTCACGCACGGTTTCATAGCGGCCAGCGTCGATTTTCGGCCCTCGCGCCGCGTCGCGTGCGGCGGCGACAGCGACAGCAGGACCGCCCGCCTGCGCCGGCGCAAGGTCAGTGGGTGTGCCCCCAGGTTCGGCGGCGGCCAATGTCGCGCTCTCCCGTGCCGGTCGCGCGGAGGGCGGCGGTGCCTCGACGCCCAACGTATCCGCAACCCGCTTGGTCAGCGTGTTGAATTCCATCAACCTGAGAAACGCCAGCATCTGCTCAGCACCCGTCGCCTGCACGCCGAGCCGATCAAGCGCCACCAGAACCGGCACATCCTGCTTCAGCCGCACAAGATCGCGCGAGATGCGCGCTTGATCGGCAAACTCGATCAGCTTCTCGCGGCGCTTGGGTTGCTTGATCTCGCCCGCCCGCGCGAGCAGCGCATCAAGATCACCGTACTCCTTGATCAGTTCCGCCGCTGTCTTGATGCCGATGCCCGGCACGCCCGGCACATTATCAGTGCTGTCACCCGCCAGCGATTGCACGTCGATGACCTTGTCCGGCGGCACGCCGAACTTCTCGATGACTTCGTCGTGGCCGATCACCTTGTTCTTCATTGTGTCCAGCATGCCGATGCCGCCGCCCACGAGTTGCATCAAATCCTTGTCGGACGACACAATCGTCACGTCTGCGCCGGCTGCGCGCGCCTGCACTGCGTACGTCGCGATGATGTCGTCGGCTTCAAAACCGTCCTGCTCGATGGACGCGATGTTGAAGGCCGTCACGGCATTGCGGATCAGCGGGAACTGCGGGATCAGCTCCTCCGGCAACGGTGGCCGGTGCGCCTTGTACTCTGCGTAGATCTCATTTCGGAACGTCTTCGAGCCCGCATCGAAAATCACCGCCAGATGCGTCGGCCCTTTGGAGCCGCGGCTTTCCTGCACGAGTTTCCACAGCATGTTGCAGAAGCCCTGCACCGCCCCCACCGGCAGCCCGTCCGAACTCCGCGTCAGTGGCGGCAGCGCGTGGAACGCACGGAAGATAAACCCCGATCCATCGATCAGATACACATGGCTGCCCTTGCCCACCGGCACGGGTTCGCCGTCGGGAATGGAGGTTTGCTGCGCGCGTGCGCTGGGGTCGGACGTCTTCGGTGTGTCGGTCATGGCCGCGTTATAGCGAGCGAAAACGCGGACAGCCACCTTTTCGGCACGCGGTGGCTGCGATAGCGTGACTTTTCAGAGCCGAGAGTGTGGCTGTCCCCATTTTCGCCGGCACAAACCTTAGGATCGATTCCATGACCGGCAAGACGCATACCTATTCCACCCACGTCGAATGGACCGGCAATCGCGGCACGGGCACCTCCAGCTACAGCGCTTACGGCCGTGAGCACGTCATCCGCATGGACGGCAAGCCAGACATCAAAGGCTCGGCCGATCCCGCTTTCCGTGGCAATGCCGACCGGCACAACCCCGAAGACATGATGGTCGCCGCCGTCTCCACCTGCCACATGCTCTGGTATCTCCACCTCGCCGCCGAAGCCAAGATCGTCGTCACCGGCTACACGGATGCGGCGCGTGGCACGATGGCAGAAGACAAAGAGCGCGGCGGGTTTTTCACCGAGATCGTGCTGCGCCCGCTGGTCACGATTTCGGCTGGTGACGCCGCCGTCGCCGAGCACCTGCACGAAGCCGCCCACAAAAAGTGCTACATCGCCAACTCGGTCAATTTCCCGGTGCGTTGTATTCCAAAGGTGCAGATGGGCTAAGGCTCAAAGCCGAAACGGCCACGCCCGCTCATGAATTGAACCGTTCGATCGAAAGCCGCCCAACCCGAACACTGAGAACTCGTCCTCGGTCGCCGTGGCGCGCACGCCGAGCGCGCGCAGCACGACATTGATGGGCCACAGCGTTGGCGCGCGCTGGCGGCCGACGCCTGCAATGTCCAGCGACGCCGGACCGACCACCGCGCGGCCGCCTTGCCACAATACCGCCGCTTGCTGGCCACCCGTGCCATCGTAGTGCGTCTCCAGGTACGCCAGCGGCGCGCGCAGCGAGCACTCGGCCGCAAACGTCTGTACCGTCGTCGACAGTAACAGCGCCTGCCCCGCGGGCCAATCGCCGGTGCCGAACCGCCGCTGCAGTGCATCCTCGACGTGGTCATCGAACGGGATGACGCCGGTCTCCCCGTCCACCGTCAACGTGTACGCGCGCGCATCCGGGACGATATCGAGGAACGGCCGCAGCACCAGCGGCGAACCGGCAAAAAGCGCAACCTGATGGCTCATGGTCTCACCCCCGTGCGCTGAAGATGAGCGCCGCGCCGGCCGCGATCAGGGTGAAGCCCGCCACGTGGCTCCAGCCCAGGGGCTCTTTCAGATAGAACACCGAAAAGCCCGCGAACACGATCAAGGTCACCACCTCCTGGAGGGTTTTCAGTTCGGCCGCCGAGTAAACCGCGTGACCATATCTGTTGGCTGGCACCGCGATGCAATACTCAAAGAACGCGATCCCCCACGAGGCCAAAATCACAACCCACAGCGGCGTGCTTTTGAAGTTCAAATGCCCATACCACGCCAACGTCATGAAGACGTTTGACACCACCAGCGCCAGGATCGGTGTTGCGTAAGTTTGCATGGTGCCTCCATCGCGAACAGCTAGCGGCACAGATAGGGCCTGCCGCGGCTTGACGGAAGGTGCCGCCAGCACCTGTTCGGCGGCACATTGACGTGGCAATGAACAGGCAGAGCCCAAGGGCAGCCCCCAGGAGTGGACGCATGACCGCCGCCAAGCCCATCCGCATCGGCATCCTCGGTGCTGCTAACATCGCGCGCCAATTCATTGCCGCCGTGAAGTCCTCCCCGCTTGTCACCATCACCGCCATCGCCAGCCGCGATGCCGCCAAAGCCGCCGCCTTCGCCACAGAGACGGGCGTCGCGCGCGCGCTCGGCTCTTACGATGCTTTGCTGGCTGATCCCGACATTGACGCGATCTACAATCCCTTGCCGAACTCGATGCACGCTGCGTGGTCGATCAAGGCTGTTGAAGCCGGCAAGCATGTGCTGTGCGAAAAGCCGCTGGCGATGAGTGGCGCCGAAGCCCGCGCTATGTTCGACGCCGCCCGCAAGCACGGCGTGCACCTGGTCGAGGCCTATCCCTATCTTGCCCAACCGATGACGTTGACGGTGCGCGAACTGGTGGCCTCGGGCGCCATCGGCACGCCTCAGTTGATCCGCTCCAGTTTCGGCGTGCCGTTCTCCGACACGTCGAACATCCGCCTGAAGCCCGATGTCGGCGGTGGTTCATTGATGGATGCGGGCAGCTATGCCGTCAGCTTCGTGCGCGTCATCGCCGGTGTGCGGCCGAAGCGCGTGCAGGCCACGGCGCGATGGGCCACAACCGGCGTAGACCTGACAATGGCTGGCACGCTGGAGTTCGACAGCGGACTGATCGCGCAGATCGCCTCCAGCTTCGCCACCGGCTATCACCGCCACGCACAGATTTCTGGCGACGCTGGCTCCATCGAAACCATGTACCTCAACCACCCACCCATGGGCGGCCGCGCCAGCTTCGACATCCGCCGCGGCGCATTGGCCGCGACCTCAAGGATCGAGACCATTGCGGTGCCCGAGGGCAACGGCTTCTTGTTGGAGGCTGAGAGCTTCGCGCGCATGATCACGGGCGGCGTCGCCGAGTGGAATGGTGCCACACCAGATGAATCCATCGACATCGCGATGACACTCGAAGCCCTGCTCAAAAGCGCCCGTTCAGGCCAAGCGGTGGAGGTGAGTGGCTAACGTTACCCGTGCGCAGCGCGCCAGCGCTGCTCGGCGAGCAGACCGACGGTTTCGATGACAGGGGTGGCCACGCCGGCGCGGCGGCCGAGTTCGACCACCGCGTGCACAATCGCGCCAAGTTCAAGCGGGCGGCCGGCTTCGTAGTCTTGCAACATCGACGTTTTGAAAGTCCGCATGCCCGGTGCCACGGCCTGCCGCTTGTCGAGATCGAACGGCGGCGCAATCCCCAACGCATACGCGACGGCCGCCGCCTCGTCCATCACCAGCCGCACGACGCGCGACAGCGCTGGGTCGTTCTCGAACGCGCCGATGGTCGCGCCGCTGATGACGGACAACGGGTTGTAGGTGATGTTGCCGAGCAGCTTGTTCCACACCTCGCGGCGGATATCATCGCTCGCCACGGCCTCCAGCCCGCTGCCGGCCAGCATCGCGACCACGGCCGCAAGTCGCGCACTCGGTGGCCCCATTGCATCGCCCAGCACCAGACGTTTGCGGCCGTTCCAATGAATTTGTGTCGGCGTCTCGCGCGTGCCGCCCGTGTAGACGACGCAGCCGATCACTTGACGCGACGGGATGACCTTGGCGATCGCACCCGTGGCATCCACCGCAGCAATTCGCCGGCCTTCGAACGCGCCGCCGATGCCATCGACGTACCACCACGGAATGCCATTGAGCATCGGCACGACGACAGTTTGAGGGCCGATCAACGGCACCAGGCTCGCTGCTGCGTCTGGCCAATCCTGCGCTTTGAAGCCCACCAGAAGAACGTCGCACGGCCCTGCAGCCTTGGCCTCGGCAACCGCCGTCACGCGCACCGTCTCGCTGCCGTCCGGACCGCGCACGGTCAACCCTTCCGCGTGCAGCTGCGCAGCAGTTGCTGGCCGCGCCAGCAGCGTGGGGGCCAACCCGGCCCGTGCCAGATGCCACGCCACAATACCGCCAACAGCGCCGACACCGGCTAGAACGATGCGCATGTCTCACTCTCCGTGACGCTGCTCTGTGCTGTCACGGCACAACCCGTGCGCGCCGCGGCAGGGGCAGTTCCAGCGCTGGCATCGTTTGCATGCGTGCCGGCAACGCCGCCACAACCCGCTGCTTGGCGCTGTCATCCAGCGCACTCCAACCAGCAATTTCCTGGAGCGTGCGGCCACAGCCGACGCACAACGCACGCTCGGCATCCATCACGCAGATCAGCTGGCAGGGGCTCGCAACCGTCACAGGCTTCATCCGCCGAACTGTTTGAGGTCGATCGTCTTCAGATCGCGCGGCCCGAATGTCGGCGCGCAGCCAATGCCAGCAAGCTTCACCTGCGCATCGCCGATCTTCTTGCCATCCTTCAGGTATTCGATGGCCAGGATCGGCAAACCCGCTTCGCGCGCAAGCGCGAGATAGCCAAGGCAATCATCAACAGCGTCCTTTTTGTTCGGTTTGCCGTCGCCGTCCTGGCCGAAGAAGATGTCTTCCTTGGCCTGCGCGCTGATAACTTTGCGATAGGCCGCGTCTTCCAGCAGTGCCTCGCCATTTTGCGGAATGATCCAGAAGCCCGGCTGTTTCGCACGTGCGTATCTGGCAATCGCCGAGACGAAGGCGATCATGTCCTCGGCTGCTGATGGCCGCTCGGGCTTGTCGTCGCGCCAGTATTCGAACGCATCGACGATATCGAGATAAACACCATCGAAGCCCGCCGCGATGATTTTGTCGAGATAGCTTTGCGGGCTGCCCATGATCACCGCCTGCCACGCCGGATCCCAATAGCGGACCTTGTAGTTGCCTTCCCAATCCGGGTTCAAATTATCGAGCCACGCAGGGCGCGTCGCCGCCGTCTCCCACGACTTCTGCCAGTAGTACCGGTAGTCCTCGGCCTCACCGATGCTCATGTAGGAAATCAGTCGCTTGCGGCCACCATCGGGCCGCGTCTTCATGCGCTGTGTGTCGGCGGGCTTGAACGCCGTCGCATCCTCGCCATCCGCTGAATAGTCGATCACGCACAGGTCGACGGGCAGCTTGGCGATCTTGTCTGGGTCGATGTCAGCGAGTTGATAGGCCCACGACGAGACCGCTGTGGGTGCGATGGCGTCTTGCGCCGCGGGCGCCGGACGCACTGGCGCGGCGCGCGGCACCTGATGTGCCGCCGGCCGCGCGACTGGGGCAGTAGCCCGTGGCGCAGCACGCCCCGCCACGCCCAGCGCGCGCAAGGCCGCCACCAGCGCCTTGCCGTTGGCTTTGTGGCCGTTGTCCTTCTGCCAGGCCTTCAGCGCGCGCTCAGTCTCGCTGCCGAATTCGCCATCAGCCTTGACGCCGAGTGCGGCCTGCAAGCCGCGCACCAGCTCGCCTTCGTCACCCTTCTCGACAACGACCAGATCGTCCAGCCGCAGCGCCAGCAGCATATCGGGCCCGACCATGCCATCGGCTTTGGCGCCGTGGGCCTTCTGCCACGCTTTTACGGCTGCAAGGGTGTCCGCGCCGAACTCGCCATCAGCCTCGACGCCTAATGCCTTCTGGAGGCGCCCGATCTCGTCCTCGTCACTGTCGCCCTTTTCATAGGTACCCATGCGGCATCCTCGGCTGCGCTGACGCGCGCCCCTCAAGCCGTAAAGTTGACCAAGCCCTTGGTCACCAGCTCACGGAGCAGCACACCTGCGCCGCATTGCTTGGAGACCGCATCATCAGACCACACATTGTCAGCCACGAACTTGCCGCTGTCGTAGTGATTGGAGAAGCTCCAGAGGTAGGGCGTGTTGATGTCATGCAGCTCGCGGCTGCGGAAGCCGTTATAGGCCTCGTAACGGAACAGCGTGTGCGCCAGCGACCAATCCGTCTGGTTGGTGAAACCCTCATACTCCAGTGCATCCCTGGCGCTCGCTTCCCAATCGCTCGGCGGTCCCCAGATTTTGGGACGCCCGGCTGGCACCTGCACCGTCCGCTCCGACAGCGGATCGCCATTGTGCAGATGACCTTCGAAGTTGAGGCTAGCTTCCAGTGCATGGACGATGCCGATGAAATACCACGGCACGCAGACGGCATTGGCCACCGCCTCGTATCGCGTCCGGTACTTGGCGCTCGTCAGCTTGGACATGTACCAGTCCACCTCCGAGCGGTTCTCGGCCTTGACCTTGCAAGCGTCAAACAGCTTCAGGTAGCCGTCGTGATATTTGCGGAACTTGGCATCCTGCACGGCGTTCTGTGCGCTGGCCGGCGTTGACAGCAACGCCAGCAGGCCAAAGCCCTGTGCCGCCGGCTGCTGCCAATCAGACCGCTGTTGCGGTGCCTTCTCAAGTCTGTTGATGTCTTGCAGCATATCGGCGGCGCGCTTTTTGAGCGCGGCGATCTCGTTGGCGAACACGGTGCTCTTGGTTGCCGCCTCGTCCAGCTTGTCGGTGAAATCGACGAGCGCTGGCAACAGCTGCCGGTAGTCAGGCCGCGCGCCCGTCGCCTGCTGCGGCGCTGTCACCATTGGCACCGCCAGTCCGACCTTCCGTGCATCCGCCGAAAGCTGCGCAAACGCCACCCAGAGGTCGCCGGGTGCCTGTGCTGATGCGCCCGCCGGCATCAGCCCTACCGTCGCGGCCGTCGCCAGCCCAAAGCCGAAGGCACGCCTGTCAATTCCGGCCATCGACCTGCTCCCAAGGGACATTCACTGGAAGGAACGTAGGCTCTTTCAGCCCGCTTGAGAAGCACCGTTCACGTCACCCTGGTGTGGGCAACACCTCAATTGACGCTGCTGCCGCGTCAGCCCCTGCGGCGAGACCCGGCATCGCTCGCTGCCGACCCTGTCTGGTCGGGTGGCGTGCCGCGACCCGATCGACGGTCCGATCGACAGCCTGATCTACAGGCTGAACGCGCGACGGCGCGTTGGCGGGCGCCCTATCGATCCGTCCGCTTGCGCGACTCCAAAGCTGGCTATCACCACTTCTTGCCGATGGCACCGCCGATGACACCACCAATGAAGCCCGCTGCCGCTGCTGCTGCCGCATCGCCGCCGCTACCACTGCTGCGGCCACTCGACCCAGAACTCGAACCGGAACTTGAGCCCGAACTATTGCCGCTGCTGGCGCGGCGGCGTGCTGGCTTTTCGTCGTCGTCGTCATCTCGCGACGGCTTCTTGGCCACCGCCGGCGCCGGCACGTTCTCGGTCAGCAGTGCATCGTGCTGCAACTTGTTGAAATACCCCGTTGTGGGATACCCACGCGCGGCCTGCCAGCCGCGGATACCCGTCCGCGTGCCGTCCCCGACGCGCCCGTCCGTGCCGCGCGTCCCGAAGCCCAGGGCCGACAGACGGCGCTGTGCCTCCTGCCAGGACTCGCTTTTCAAACCCAGCGCGTCTTCGGTCGCCATGCTCGCTTCAGCGGTCCGGATTGCCGTGGCATCGCCGGAGACCGGCGCGTGGGCTGCGCCAGCGGCAGAACTGAGCGACCCCGGCGCGCTGGCAACTTTGCTCAATCCATCGTGGCGCACGCGTGCCAGCGATGCGAACGTCCCGGTGGGATACTTGTCCAGGTAAGCCTTGAAATCCTGCGGATTGGTCGACGTCTTGATGGAATTCCAGAACTCCAGTTCCAGCACTTGCGGATCGAAGCTCGCCATGCCAGCCGCCGGCGCGGGCGCCGCCGCCCCAGGTGCCGTCAACGCCGCCGTCTTCTTCATGTAGAAAACACCGGTCATGTTGGTGCTTTCCCAGGGCTGCTGCTGCTTGCGCGTATCGTCTGCCACCTGCGCACGCACATGCTTCATAGCAAGGCCGATTTCGATATCCGGTGCCGGCAGATGCTTCAAAAGCGCCGCCGTGAATGGGCTATTCTCGCCCGTGCCGTCAAAGGCCAGCGCGCCAGCCGCCGTTGCGAACTGGATCAACGTGCCTTCGCCCGGCTTCATTTCCGCCAAGCCATTCGCCACCGCGACTGAGCGGGTCTTCGGCGCGCCCGCAGCGATCTCTTTGGCGAACGGATTTTCGCGGCACGCATCCAACAGCACGATTTTGACCTTCGCGTCCGTCATCGTGTGATTGAGGACGGTATCGATTTCAACGGTGCGCACCTTGGCGTCGAACTCGTTCTTGAGCACGGCGTCGGTCGGGATCAGCAGGTTCTTGCCATCGATCTGAATGCCGTGGCCGGCATAAAAAAACATCGCCACATCAGCGCCGCGCGCGGTGTCGGCGAACTTGGCAATCGTCGCCGACATGCCATCCCGGTCAAGGTCGGTGCCGAGCACCACCTCGAAGCCTTGGAGCTTCAACATGGAGGCCATCGCCTCGGCGTCTTTGGGCGGGTTGGGCAGCGCCGGCGCGGCCTTGTAGGCGCCATTGCCGATCACCAGCGCAACCCGCCGTTCGGCCTGGGCGGCAACGACGCCGGCAATAAGAACACACACAGACAATAGGAAACGAATGAGCATAGCACCCCTCGCGGTAGCCATTACCTAATGGGTGAATATCTCCATATCTGCGCCTTTGGTCAACACAGTTTTGCTCTCTTGCGTGAGTGGACTTTTGCACCCTACCAATGTCCCCAAAACGGGCTGAACCGGCCGAACGGGATGTGGGCATGGCGGACAAGAAGCTTTCCGGGCGCACTGCCCTTGTGTTCGGCGCTGGTTCAATCGGGCCTGGCTGGGGCAACGGCAAGGCCGCCGCGGTCGCCTATGCCCGGGCCGGCGCGCGGGTGGTGGCCATCGATTGGGACAAGGCCGCCGCCGAGGAAACCGCCCACATCATCACGGGCGAGGGCGGCACGGTGCTGGCGCTGACCTGCGACGTGACCAAACTCGATGCCGTTGAACAGGTCGCCACGCGTGCCAAGGCTGCGTTCGGCACGCTCGACATTCTCCACAACAACGTCGGCCATGCCGGCATGGGCGGCCCGCTGGAGTTGAGCGAAGACCAGTGGCTGCGCGAGATGGACATCAATTTGAATTCGATGTTCCGCACCGCCAAGGCCGTGTTGCCCACGATGCTGGCGCAGAAACGCGGCGTGATCACCAACATCTCGTCATCGGCTGGTATCCGCTACACGGGCTACCCCTACGCCAGCTATTACGCCTCAAAGGGTGGCGTGAACCAATTCACTGTCGGCCTTGCCATCCAGTACGCCCGCGAGGGCCTCCGCTGCAACGCGATCCTGCCCGGCCTGATGGACACGCCGCTGATCTACGCGCAGATATCGGGGCAGTACGCATCAATCGAAGAGATGCAGGCCGCCCGCCATGCAGCTACCCCACCCGGACGAATGGGCACCGCGTGGGACGTGGCCCATGCCGCCGTGTTCCTCGCCTCCGACGACGCCCAATACATCAACGCCGTCTGCCTGCCCGTCGATGGCGGGCTGACGGCGCGGTGTGTGTGAGCTCTAACCTGCCGCTTGCTTGACACCCTACTTCGCCGGGGATCAGGGTATCTCAGGTCACAACATTGCCGATGGGGAATGACAGATGCGCGGCTTCTTTGGATGGAAAAATGGCAACGCCGACAAGGGCGGTGCTGGCGGCACGCAGTCTCAGGCAGCGGCGCCTGCCGCGCCCTTCAAAGCCAACGTCACCGACGTGAAGCTCGAATACACGACCGAGACGATTACGGCCGCGGCCCTGGCGCAGATGTCGACGACGCCCGATCCGCGCTTCAAAGAGATCATGGCGGCTGCCGTCAAGCATCTGCATGCCTTCGCGCGGGAGGTGAAACTCACGCCGTCCGAATGGATCAAGGGTATCGATTTTCTGACCCGCACCGGCCAGAAGTGCACGCCCTCGCGGCAGGAGGTGATCCTGCTGTCCGATACGCTCGGCCTTTCGACGCTCATCAACACCATGCACGACACCACCGCCGTGGAAGAAGCCACGCACTCAAGCCTGCTGGGCCCATTCTTCCGCGAGAACGCGCCAAAGTTCAAACCCGGCGAACAGATCTCCATCAAAGACGCGTCCGACGAAGTCATCTTGTGGGGCAAGGTGACGGACACCAAGGGCAAACCCCTTGCCAACGCGATCGTCTCCGTCTGGCAGACAGCCACCGACGGGCGCTACGACATGCAACAGGACGACGACAGCATGGACTGCCGCGGCGAGTTCACCACTGACGCCAACGGCGACTACTTCATCCGCTCGGTCCGGCCGCTGTTCTATTCTATCCCCATGGACGGCCCGGTCGGCGAAATGATCACGGCCCAGAAGCGGCACGGAAACCGGCCGGCCCACGTTCATTTTCTCATCTCGGCCAGTGGCTTCCGTGAGATGGTCACCGCGCTTTACGTCGCCGGCGATCCACACATCATGGACGATGTCGTCTTCGGCGCGCACGGCGATCTGATTGCCGCGATCAAGGCCGATCAGCCCGGCTGCCCAGTGCCCGGCATCAACAGCATCAAGTTCAACTTCGCGCTGTCGATAGAGAGCGAGACCGACAAGTCCTCCGGCCGCGTCGGTGCCGATCCATCCAAAGTTGGTGCTGCGGCGCACGGGCATTGATCGCCATGGCAACCCACCCGCCACTGCCACTGCTGCCGACGACGCTTGTCGGCAGCTTTCCGCAACCCGATTGGCTGGTCGACAAGGCCATTCTCAAAGGCGAGCTGCCGCCGCGCGTGCGGATGGAGAAGGTGTGGCGGCTTACCGGCGCTGAGCGCGCGGCCGCGCAACGTGACGCGGCCCGCCTCGCCGTGCTCGACCAGGAGGCCGCTGGCATCGATATCGTCACTGATGGCGAGGTTGGCCGCGAGAGCTATTTCAACTTGTTCGCCACCGGCCTCGGCGGGATTGATCTCGACCGCCCCGGAATGACCAAATCGCGCCTTGGCCGTGATGTCGCGGTTCCGCGCGTGACCGGCCCCATCACCTGGGAACGCAGCCCTCTCGCAGACGCCGCCCGCCATCTGCGGTCACTGACGACGCGCCCCATTCGCGTGACAGTGCCCGGGCCTTTCACGCTGACATCACTGGCGCAGGACGATCACTATGGCGATCCAGAGCGGCTCGCGCACGCCTATGCGGCGGCAGTGAACAAAGAGCTGGCTGCACTGAAAGCGGTTGGCGTCGACATCGTGCAACTCGACGAGCCCTACCTGCAATCCAAGCCCGACGCGGCACGCGCCTATGGGCTTGCGGCGATCAACGCAGCGCTCGACGGCATCAGCGGCACAACCGCGCTGCACCTCTGCTTCGGCTATGCCTACGTGGTCAAGGACAAGCCCGCAGGCTACTCGCTGCTGGGCGAACTTTCATCGACACGCGTTACCCAAGTGTCGATCGAAGCCGCGCAGCCGAAGCTCGACATGGGCGTGCTGGCCGACCTCAAAAGCAAAGATATCATCTGCGGCGTTCTGGATCTCGGCACACCTGCCGTCGAAACGATTGACCAAGTCGCCGGGCGCATTCGTGCGGCGCTGAAATTTGTCGATGCCAACCGCCTCGTGCTCGCGCCCGATTGCGGCATGAAATATCTCGACCATGCCGTCGCCATGGGCAAGCTGCGCGCGATGACAGCGGCGGCAACACTGGTCAGGTCCGAACTCGGTTGATGTCTGGAGTTGTATCAGATGACACTGTCCCAGCCCATCAAACTGCCACGCCGCCACATCGGCACACTGGACCGGCCTGATTGCCGATTACACTATGAAGTGACTGGAGACGGCGCGCCGATCATCTTCCTGCACGGCCTCGGCGGCAATACCCTGTCGTGGTGGCAGCAGATCGCCTACTTTTCCAAGACGCACATGTGCGTCGCGTTGAGCGCGCGTGGGTTTGCGCCCTCCGGCCACCTGCCGGCTGGTCCGGATCCGAAAGACTACCTCGGCGATCTTGCGGCGCTCATCGACACGCTGCAACTCGATCGCGTGGCCCTCGTTGGGCAATCGATGGGCGGGTGGAGTGCGCTTGAGTATGCGCTGGCGCGGCCAGACAAAGTGCGCGCCCTCGTCATGGCTGCCACGACCGGCACGATTGATCCGCTGCGCATCGAGGGTCCTGAACATGGGCGGCTTGCAGACTGGCAAACGTCAAGCACGGCCGCCGCCTCAACGTTGGGTGCCCACAACATCCACGTCGCCGCCGGCGCGCGCATGGCCGCCGAGCAACCGGCTTTGCATCTGCTCTACCGTCACGTTGACGACATGAACGCTGGCCTCGACAAAATGGCTCTGCGCAAGCGGCTGTTCGATGGCCGCGTGCGACCGCCGTCCGATATCGCGAAGGTGCAATGCCCGGTACTGTTTGTGTCGGGCGACGAAGACATCGTCATTCCGCCGTTTGCAGCCGATGCCATTGCACGTCTGAAGCCTGGCACGCGCGTGCAACACTTCGCCGACGCCGGCCACTCCGCCTACTTCGAGCGTGCAGACGCTTTCAATCGCGCCGTCGAAGCGTTTCTGAAGGGCGTGTCTGCATAACGCAAAGCCCCGCCGCATGCCTGCGACGGGGTTCGATACGCTCACAGCAACGGGATCACTCGCCAGCGCTGGTCGCACCGGAAACATCACTCCGCTTGACCTGGCCGTTCCGCTCCAGCCATGCGGTCGCCGCGGGCAGGCGGTTCCAGCCCGGCAAGCGGGCCGCAAGATTGACTTCCTTCCACTTCGGATGCCGCGGTGCCTTCTGGAAGTCGGCGAATTTTGTGAAGAACTTGTCGACGATCGCCGACACGCGGCGCTGGCGATCGGTGCCCTCGCCCCAGTTAAAGACCGCGAGCACGGCGCCCACGGCAATGGTCTCGACGCTTTGGCCGCTTTCGATCAGGTTCGGGTAATCCTCGTTGGAAAGCTTTGCTGGCAGATAGTCGTTCTCGACGTCGGCTGAGAATGGGATCGGCAGCAACTTGTAATCGGGGTCCTTGGCTAGTGCCTTCACTGCCGCGGCCGGCCGGCCAGCGACGAAGATGGTGGCAGCGATCTCACCTTGCTTCACCTTCAGCAAGCCATCCGTCTGGCCCATGTTGACTTCGCGCACGTCGAGTTTCAACAGTTTGAAGATCTGCCGCGCAGAGAACTGCGTGCCGGAACCTTGCTCGGCGAAATTGACCGGCTTGCCAGCGAGGTCCTTCAGCGACGTGATGCCCTTGCCGGCAACGATGTGCACTTCTTCGTTGTAGAGCTTCGTCACGTACACCAGCCGCTTGTCGATATCGCGGCCCAGCTCGCCCGTCTGACGGAAATAGCCCATCACGTCCGACTGCACGATGCCCATGTCGATGCCGCGCAGATGCAAGATATCCTTCACGTTCTGCACGCTGCCTTTGCCGAGGATCGGCAGGATGCGCAGGTTATTGCCATCATCCAGCACCGCGCTCATGTCGTAGGCTATCTGCACGTAAGTGCCGCTCGGCGTGCCCGTGATGATGCTCGCTGTGTTGCGGTTGAGGTCTTCGCGGAGCTGGCTGGGGTTGTACTGCGCCTGGGCGGGCGCGGCGATCGTCGCCAGTGCTCCCAAGGCCAGCACAGCGGCGGCCTTCAGAGCGGTCATTTTCGGTACGCTTACGGGCATGTCACTGTCTCCAAGTAGGGCCGGAAAGGCCGGTGTTATGAAATCCAAGCCGGCGCGATGTGTGTCCACGCCGGAATTACTGCGCAGAGCCATTACTGACCGAGGCGTTGCAACCGGGCCGCGGCCGCCGGTGCACCCATCTTTTGTGCCTGCCGGTAGTGAGCCGCGGCCCGCGCTGCGTCAGCCTGCAGACCGACCACGCCAAGTGCGCGCAACTCCACCGGATCGAACGTCCCGCCAAGTTCCAAGGCCGCTTCCGCAGCACCCGCCGTGACAGCGCGCTCGAAGAACAACCGCGCCGCATCGATATCGCCGGTGCCAAGCATTTGCTTGCCGCGTGCCAGGAAGCGTTCTGCGTCGGGCGATAAGGCCGGGCGAGCAGCGGCCGCCGCTGCCGCCGCCGTTTGCCGCTGCTGTTCGGCGGCTTGCCGCTGCTGCTCGGCCACAGCGGCGGCGGCGGCGGTCGCCGCGGCATCCTTGCGCTGTTGTTCTGTGGCGGCAGCCGCCGCTTGTTGGGCCGCCTGCTGGGCCGCACGTTGACGCTCAGCGGCTTGTGCCGCCGACTGTGCTGCCGCTTGAGCGGCTGCTTGTTGCTGCTGTTGTTGCTGTTGTTGCTGTTGCTGTGCAGCTGCTGCTGCTGCCGCCACTGCGGCGCGTTGCTGCGCGGCTGCCGTTCCGCCACCGAGTTCATCAGCGCGTTTGCGCCAGAAGGCGGCCTGCGCCGGGTCCGCAGCAACGCCGACGGTGCCCCCGCGCCGCAGCACCTCGGGATCAAACGTATCGGCAAGCGCCAACGCTGCGTCGGCGCTGCCAAGTCCGGCCGCTCTGTCGAAGATCAGACGCGCACCGACAATGTCCCCATTGCTGACCAGCTGCCGGCCGCGCTCCAGAAGGCGCGCAGTATCGCTGGCCGGCGCTGCCGGGGCGGGTGCTGCTGGCCGTGCTGCCGCAGCGGCTCGTGCGGCCTCGTCGGCACGGCGTTTGGCTTCCGCCTCCGCTGTGAGCCGCCGTGTTTCTTCATCCGCCCGGCGCTTGGCCTCGGCCTCCGCCGCAGCCCGTTTGACCTCAGCCTCCGCCGCTGCCGCACGCTTGGCTTCAGCCTCCGCGGCCACGCGGTTTGCTTCGGATTCAGCTCTTTGCTTTGCCTCAGCATCGGCGCGTTGCTTGGCCTGCGTTTCGGCAGCCACGCGTTTGGCTTCGGCTTCCGCCGCCACGCGCCGTGTCTCTTCGTCCGCCTTGCGCTTGGCCTCCGCCGCAGCCGCAACACGAGCAGTCTCGTCGTCAGACTTGCGTTTGGCGTCGGCCTCGGCGGCGGCACGTTTGGCGTCTTCGTCAGCCTTGCGCCGCGCTTCCGTCGCCGCCGCCAACCGGTTGGCGTCGTCTTCGGTCTTGCGCTTGGCTTCGGCCTCGGACGCCACGCGTTTGGCCTCTGTCTCCGCCGCAAGGCGGCGTGTCTCAGCTTCCGCCGCAAGCCGGCGTGTCTCATCGTCGGCCCGGCGTTTGGCGTCCGCTTCGGCAGCGGTGCGCTTCGCCTCCTCATCCGACCGGCGCTTGGCGTCGGCTTCGCCGGCGAGGCGCTTGATCTCTTCATCGGCTTTTCGCTTTGCTTCCGCCTCGTCGGCGCGCGCGCGGTCAGATTGCGGCAAAGGCCGCGTGTCGACGAAATTCGGCAGCGTGGGACCCGGCGCTGGCGCGGCTGTTTGAGCTTGGGCAGCACCGACGGCCGCCAGCAGAGCGGAACCAGACAGCAGCCCGGCAGCAAACAAATGAAGTGGTTGTTTCGACATAGCGGTTAGTCTTTCAAACGAGCAGCGGCCTCTTTGGCACTGCGGCAAGCATTGGCGGTATCGGCGATGACGTAGTGCCCGCGCGCAATCTGACGGTTGGCGGTAACGCCAAGACCATGTTCGTAGATGGCTCCCAGGAAGCAATGCGCCACCGGATCACCCTGCGCAGCCGCGAGCTGCCAGACAGTATGTGCTTTGGCATAGCTGTGCCGCGGACTGTCGGATTGCGCATAGATCGTGCCGAGCTGGGTCAGTGCCCACCCGACATCCGTGCCACCGAAGCTCGCGTTCAAGGCGCGTTTCAGCCAGAACTCGGCTTCTTCTGTTTCGGCAGACGTTCGCTGACCGCGCAGACTGTGGTCTGCCAGCGACAACGCCGTCGGCAGATCCACGTTCGTTGCTGACTTGCGCCGCGGCGATGTTGGGCCCGCACTGCCGAGGTCCTTGAACACGCTCTCGAGGTTCACAACCGACATCTGTGCGCCCAGCGCCGCTGCCGGCGCCACAGGCGCGCGTGGCAGCCACTGCGGCGCCAACAGTGCGACACCGGCTGCAACGCCTGCCATCGTTACGGCGCCGGCGATGAAACTCGTGATGGCGGCGGATGCCCGCCCACGTGCCACCGGACGCGGCGTCGGCTCAGCGTTTGTCGCAGCGCGCTCGACGGCACTACCCAGACGCGACAACTGCCCATCAACCTTTTGCTCGGCCGTCAGTACGGCATTAGCCCTGCGGACCGGAAATAGCCGCGCCAATTGCCCAGCTTCTTTCGATGCGACCGGGGCGGCGACTGCCAACGCCACCCGAACGGAGGACGCTTCGGCTGCAGCCTCACGCACGGAGAGGGCGGCCGACTCCGCCATCTGCTGCCGCCGCGTCGCCGCTTCCTTTTCCACGCGTTCGCGCTCGGACTTGGCGGCCAGCAATTGCGTCGCGCTCATCGCCACAGCGCTCACCCGCCGCGGCGCTGTCGGCGTAATGGCCGGCCAACGCACATCGGCTTCGACATTGGCTGCACTCACTTCGATCGTCACGGGCGTGCCTGGCACCAGCCGATGGCTCGAAACCACATCCGGTCCCAGGATCACATCGATACCACCGGACTTCGGAATCACCCGCGACGGCACCAGCTCGCCCCATGGCCAGCCGTCACTTTGCGGCGGCACCGACGCCTCGTCGATGGGCCGCAAGCGAACCGTTGCGCCCTGTGGCCAAGCCTCCAACCCGGCAATCCGGATGATCGCGACGCCGGACGTCGGCGCTGCATCGTCTTCCACCACAGCGACTTGATAGGCACTCATAGCGACCCCTCATAGGATTGCGCGGACATGGCATTGAGAACTTCGCCGAGTTCGCGATTGAGATGACCGGCGCCGCCCAGCAAGCTGGCCCCGAGAATATTGGCTTCCACCAGATCGCTGAACTTTTCTGCCCAGACGGCGGCAACTGTACCGGCCGACCGGATAGGCGTTGCAAGCGCCGCGCCACTGGCGGTGCTCATCCCAAATCGCGTATCACGCGTGCCGGACGGCCGTGCGCCGCGTGCGCCCGGATCCAGCGTCTCGACGTAAGCATTGACGCCACGCGCGATCAGCGCCGCCACCGCCAGCTCGCAGTCGAGCGCGCGGGCCGCGCTGAGTTGTATCCGGCGGACCGCTTCGGTGAGCTTTTGCTGCAGCCCGATCCGCACGGCACCCAGCACCAGTTCGTCAATCACATGGGCAACAACGGTCCCGGGCACACGCAGGGTTCGCATCAGCGGCGCTGCGCGGGTGATCTGGCGCATGGCGACAATCCAAGTCTCCAGGCATGCTTCGACGACCCGCAGCGGCTCGATCGTGCGGAGGTCCACACCGCGGGCAGCCGATGCGCGCGGGTCCTCGGTCTTCAGGCGCGCAATGACGGCGAGGGCCTCGGCTTCAGAAAACATCAACGCGCGCTGCAAGCGGCCAAACGTTCCGAAGCTAGACGCCCGGTCCAGCCGGTTGCGCGCCACGTGGCATACTTGGCGCCGCCACTCGACGATGCTGGTCGGGTCGTTCGAAATGTGCAATCGCAGAAACCGGGCGGACAGATTGCGGCGGAGATCGACCAGGCGTGCCGAAAGATGCTGTGCATGGATTGCAGCAGTGGTGGCTTGCGTCACGGCCTGCACGAGACCCGTCAAATCTGACGGCGCGCTCAGTTCTGCCGATTTGACTGCATACGCGTCGCCGGAACGGTGCCGGTCAAACCGCAGAATATCGGCCGTCCCGGGGGGGTCCCCGATGCCGGCATCGCGTGTGCTGGGTTTGGGTCCTTGCGGCGGCTGCCACGTAAACACGTTGCGGAACGCGCGGTTGGGAGTCCATTCGGCGGCCCATTCGGCGTTGCCGTCGAACACCGCTTCGATCGTTGAGGTGAGGTGCTGGGCGCTGTCGTGTGTTCCAAACACGCTCTCCGAGGGCAGCGCGTGGCGATCCGCCTCCGCCACCAGAATACTGAGTCCCGTGCGGCGGCGCTCTCGCACGTGAGCGGTTTCGCCTTGGTTCAACTCCACCCAGTTGGCAACCAAGGAGCTGACCGACGCATCGATTTCGGGACGCGACGCGCTCTCGGCATTTGCAGCAACGACGAGCAAACTTGTCAGCGTGTGGCGGCGCACGGCTTGGTCGGCAAGATACACAGCCTTCGCCGCCGCGAAAATTTCAAGCGCCTCAAGCGCGGTGAGATTTTGCGTACCCGGCGGCGCCACGAGCCGTGACAGCCGCTCCACAGGAGGCCACAACATCACCGGCGCGGGCGCCGGTAACACGAGCAGATCAGCGGTCTCGATGAGTGGAAGTGCCGCCGCATCAACAGGCAACCGCACGTCGCGCGCGAGGGCTGCGATGATGAAGCGCTCGACATCGGTCGCCCGCCCGTGTCGGCTCGATATGCGCGCCGTCCGCTCTGGCGCTTGGAAACACGTGAAGAGCGTCGACGTTGCAATGACACTGTCCTCGTGCCGGGTGATCCATCCGGACACCGCATCGCGGCCCGTCAGCGCATCCACCCCGGCGAACGCTTCCCCTGTGAACCCCAGCAGTTCGATTGCATCGGAAAGGCGATCGAAGAGCTCGGTTAATGCGGGATCGGCGCCCCAAAGCATCGCAAACGCCCGTCGCCGCGCTGCATCCGGCAAATGCGGAATGAGCCCACCCAGCGTGTCCCAATACCCTGCCGCTTCGAGACTGCGCAGAACCTCGCTGTCCGGCACGGCTGCATGCAGCGCCTCGCGGATGCTATCAATATCGCGGCGCGCCATGCCGGAGAACGATTGCGTTCCCAGTTGCTCGGCCATCGACGCCAGCCGTTCGGCGACAATCTCCGCGGCGGGTATGCATTGCTGTCGCCGCGGCACATGCACGGCATAAGCGCACGCGATGATCCTAACGAGATCAAGCTGGCTCAGAAGTCCGATCTGGATCGGGAACCGGAACGGCGTCTCGGTGCGCGCTGCAGACACGAACCGCAAGTTCGCGACCTGACCGCCGTCACAGTCCCGCGGCATCAACGTGAGCAGCCGGTCCCTGCCAAGGGTTGTCCGCGTGTCGTCCTCGCTACTCGGCATTTCAGACATCAGGGCGCCGACCAACGCGGCCCGATGACTGCCCCAGCTGCCGAGTACGCCCGCCGTCGGCGGCAACTCGACCGCTTCCATCACGTCGGACAACTCGCTGTGAATAACTTGCACTTCGGTGCGCAGCGCCCGGCTCTGCGATTTGAGCATGAGCCGGCTCTGGTCAAGCCATTCCTGCAGACGTTCGGCGCGTTCACCGGTCTGCCGGCAGGACAGGATGATTTTCTGCTCAGGACGCATGCGTTACGCCCCCTTGCCGGGAACGGGAGCGGCTGCTGGTGCCGCGGCGATGGCAGAAACGCGCAGCATACCGGCAACGGGCTCAGACAACGACGGCGCGCGCACGCGCGGAAACTCACGATCCGGTGACACCGGTGCCCCGAGCAGACGCAGCGCGCGGGCGCCAAACCCGCTGGCCTCGAGACTATTGCGCCGATCAAGCGCGGCGGCAATGGCCGGCATCATGGTCGCTGGTGCCAGTAGCCCTGCCGGACCGAGCGCCTCCAAGGCACTGCGGTTCACATGTGTGTTGAGATCAACGATGCGGCTTGCTGGAACGGGAAGCGCTGCAAGTACGGCGCTTTGCAGTGCGGGCAGTCGCGTCCCTTCGCCGGCCAGCAACAAGAGGTCGCAGGCCTGCGCAGCCACAACGCGGCTGACCTGGGTCACGGCGTCTTGCATCTCGGCGGCGATGAGACGTCCAATCTCACCGCGCCGGAGTTGGACCTCGGCATCGGCGAGCGCGAAGTCCCGCGCGCCGGCTTGCAACGCTGCTGCATCGAACGCCTGCGCCGCCGTATCGAGCCGCCCACCACCCAGCGCGACGAGCGTTGAAAGCCGCACCGACCGGTTGCCATCAGCGGTGCTGCGAGCGCCATGTTCATCAAGTAGAAAAAGGCCGCGCGCGGCAGGCCACAGCACTTTTCGATTGAACCGGCGCGTGAAGTATGGATCGTCGATCAGCAGGCTGGTCGTTGAGCGGCCGGTGATCTCGTCTAAAAAGTGCCGCGCCGGCCTCAGAGCGGAGGCCTCCAAATGCCGCTCGATGGCCGGCAGGACGATCGACCAGATGAGAGCCTGCGCCGCCGCATCGGTGCCGACGGGCATCCGCTCCGCCACCTTGATCGTTGGTTCCCACGCGCTGGCGCCCAAGGGATCGTCAAGCGCTGTATAGTCCACAATCGTCAGGCTGGTTGTGCGCGCGCCGAAGTCAACCGAGGCGACGCGCAGCGTTTCCACGCCATCCCCATCACCGCCGCGATACACGCGCAGCAGGTCGAGAAAGCGGCCCTGGTACTTGCTGCTAACTTCGTCGTGCAGAAACGCGACTTGGCTGCCGACATCACCACCAAGGCCAAGCACGACCGTCGGCCGTCGCGGCACCCCGGCCGCACGGTCCCAGCCGAGGCCGCGCCACGCCAGTACGATCCCGGCATCGACGCGCAACCGCAAAGCATCCCGCTCGCGCGCACTCAGGGTCGCTGGCGCCAGAACGACAACCTGGCGCAGTTCCCGCATTTCATTTTCGCCACTGCCGTTGCCATGGGGGCTGGCGGCATTGGCCTGCGCCAGCGCATGCAAAACCAACTCGGCCGCAAAGAAGCCGATCATCGACGCGCGCGAGAACCGAGGCCGGATCGCTGGCCGCGGCGCGCCAAGACGTGGCAGCGTCGCGTCAGCAGGCTCAGCACCAAGCAGTGCGCCATTCTCGCCGACATGCGCCAGCGTCAGCCCCGAGACCATGGGGCCATGCTCGGCGCCGATGGCGTCATCGGTACTCTGGCGCCAAAGCCCAGCATTGACCGTTTCATCGAGGAGGAACGAGCGCAGGTTGGACAGCCCGGTGACACCCTCAGTGCCATTGTTGCGCAGGGAGAGCCGGCGCGCCTCGTGGCCGATGCGGACAAGGCTTGGCCATGTAAAAGCATCATGGCGTCCGCTGTCACGTGACAACATCGCGTCGCCAAACGGCTGGCCGTTGAACTCGGCAGCGGTCGGGAACGGCCCCTCGTGCACGGTATTGGGGAAGGAAAGTTCGCGCAGCCGCAGCGGTTCAGCAAAGCCCCCGGCCGGGCGGTCGGCATGACCAGGCGGCACTTCGACAAGCAAGGCCGTGGTCTCGGTGTCCCCAAGGTCGAGCACCAGATCGACAGCTGTGGTGCGGATCGGGAACCGCCGTTGGATGGTGTCGATGAACCGCGCCTCCGGCATGATACCGGCGCGGGCGAGCAACCGCAGAAGGGTCAGGTACTGCGCGATATGACGATGGCGGAACTCTGCCGTTGCCGGCTCGCCCGCCTCACTCGAAGGAGCCGCTCCATCGGCCAGCCATGCCTGCAGCCAAGGCTCACCAATCAGCGCCCCCAGATCATCGACGGTCTCAGCGCAGATGAACGTCGACCCAAACGCAGCGTCGTCGTTGTTAGGCGCCAGATAGGCCGCCGCGTCGAAGCGGGACTGGCGCTCCAGATTTGTGTCGAAGGCGAGGGTGACCGTGAACTGTGCTGCGGCATTCCCAGCAGCCGGCGCAATCCAGGCCCGGGCCCAATTGGTCGGCCCGCTATCGTAACGGGGCCGTTGGAGTTCATCACGGCCGATAAAACGCAAATACGGCAGCGGAACCCAGCGTGCCGCGAAGTACGACAGTGCACCAACGCCGTCCATTTCGAGAATGCGAGCAGGATCGACCGGCCGGCCGGTCACGGGGTGGACGACGCGCTGGGGCGCCGTTGCTTGAGCGTTGTCAGCCTGCGGCGCGACCGGCGCGTCGGGGCGGGTTTCCAGCGGTAACAGGATGCGGTGGGGAACGCCGTCGGACTCAAAAATTTCTTCGATGAATTCCGTCACCAGCTCCGCTGCAACGCCCGCCGGTACGGCCACATCGCAGAATTGAATACCGGAATAGGGGACGAGGCGGAGAACCCCCGCGAATAAAGACCGTGCCCCCCCCTGTGTCATGCGGCGGTACTCGTACACTAACCCAACACTAAGCGCGCGCAACGAACTCCTCGCAAGGAACCCGTGTGCTGAGGCGATTGGGAACTGCTGGTTTGCTCCCGTGGAACGGGACCCACGTCGGCAATCAGCCGCTAACGCCCCCCGGCGTCCGGCCTAGGCCACCTTCCGTAAGCTTAGGGTATCGCGATCGCTGTCAGCAACCCGATATCCCGATTAAGGAAAATGCCGCCTTTTACGTTTGGCCGTGCGCACGCCGTCGTCAACCCGCGATGGTTGCTGACCGACACTCCGCTCTGCATGCGTGGCACAACAGCCACGATAAGCGAGGCTACCCAAGTCGCGCCAGACGGGCGCCGGTTGCCGCGGCACCCGCCTCGTCGGTGTTGGCATAGGCAAACCGGAGATAAGCCTCCTGTTCCGGCCCGAAGTAGCTTCCGGGAAGCGCCAGCACGCCTGTTTCGATCGCCAGCCGCCGCGCGACATCAACCGCGGGGCTATGCGTAAATGGATGCCGCACGTAAGCAAAGTAAGCGCCAATTGCCTCGATCTGCCAGCCGGGTGCCGCCTCGAGGCTGTGAGCAAACAGGCGTGCGCGGGCGGCCACCTGCCTAGCCGTGTCCAACCGCCACGACCGCAGGGCTGGGATCGCCCATGCCACCGCTGCTTGGGCGGGTCGGGGCGCACAGATCTGGATGCAATCGAGCACCTTGCCGATGTGCGCCATGGCGGCCGCAGGAGCGATCAGCGCGCCGACCCGGTGGCCAGGAACCGCGTAAGCCTTCGAAAAACTATAAAGTTGTATGGTTGACGCGCGCGCCTCCAGCGAGGTGAACAACGCATGCGGCGACGTCGCCGGGTCTGGCCGGAAGTCGCGGTAGGTTTCGTCCAGGACCAGCCAGCATCGATGCCTCAGCGCCAGCGCAGCAAACGCTGCTATTCCCTCCGGGCTGGCGATCGCGCCGGTCGGATTGTTGGGTGTCACCAGCACCAGTGCCCGTACCGACACGCGGGGGTGGGCGCGTGCATGCGCGCGCAACGCCGCGTCTGCTTCAGCCGGATCCGCAACGAAACCACGCACCGCATGGGTCGGCAGCGGAATGGCCATAATCCCTAGCATGCGCAAAGTCATGGCGTGATTGAAGTACCACGGCACGGGCAGCATGATCGCTTCGCCTGCCTTGGCCAAGGCCAGAACAGTCACAAAGAATGCTTCGTTGCAGCCAGACGTGATGGCGATCTCAGCCGGCGATGGCTCGGCTCCATACACTGATGCCACATCGGCCGCGTAGGCTGCCACCAGTGCTGGATCGCCGGTGATCGGGCCATAACTCGCCATCGCCGGATCGGCGGCAGCCGCTCCAAGCCGCGCCAGCATTTCAGGCGGCGGCGGTGCGCCCGGTACGGCCTGCGCAAGATTGATCGCCGTGCCGTGCTCGCCGTTGTAGTCCGCAAGCCAGCCGCGCGCCTCGGGGATCGGCGGCGTAGCTGTATCGATGAGGTCCGGGTTGATCGGGCTGTGGCGCATGATCACCTGCCGCCGGCGTTGAGGCCGAGATGCGCGCTCACATCGGCATATGTGTCAGCAAGGGCATGAGCACCGGCTTGCACCAGTTGCTCGCCGTGGCCGGCACGGATGTGTGCGCCACCGAGAAAGCCGAGCACTGTCATGCCGGCAGCAACGCCCCCTTGGACCCCGGCGACGCTGTCCTCCAGCACCGCACAGCGTTCTGGCGCAACACCCATGCGTTCAGCCGCATGCAGAAAGATGTCAGGAGCCGGCTTTCCGTTCGTCACCGCCGTGGCGCTGAACAACCGGTCACCGAGAACATCGGCAAGGCCAAACTTCTCGACACCATGCATCAGCCAGTCAGGCGTACTGGACGAGGCGACGCAGAACTTGAGATAGCGATGGCGGGCAAGAAAGCCGGCGACGCCTGGCACGGGCTGCACGCCGGCACGGATGCGGCCATTCACAAAGGCCCTGTATTGCTCTTGAAAATTGTCCGGCAATGACCGGCCCAAGGCTTCCGCGACACGTGCTTCGGTATCAGCCCAGCGGCGCCCCATGTACCGCTCGATCGACTGATCCGGCGTCGTCGGCAGGCCTTGCGCCGTCAAAAACTCGGCCAGGATCGTATTGGCGAGAAGCTCACTGTCCGCTACCACCCCATCGAAATCGAGGATGATCAATGCGGGCGGCGCCACCAGATGGCCTAGGCGCACCGCGGTCATGGGCGAGCCTTTGCGCCGGTTTGGTACACATCGACGCCCGCAGAGTGGAGCTGCCGCGTGACCACATCAGTGCCCGCATCCGTGCGCACACGCGCGGCTAAAACCCTGCATGCCGTCATGACATCCCTCAACTCATTGTGATGGCACATAGCGACGATTCATAACGCCCGCCCGCGCAGAAGGCGAGCAATCCTGTGACCGGGCTCGTTTGGCGGCCTTGTGGTTGGGAAGACACATCCCGGGCGGTTCATCCCCCAGTCATCGAATGCACAGGAATGGCCACATTCCGAACCCATCGGGGTCAAACTGTCTTTGTTGATTGAGCGAAACCCGGCGGGCGATGAGTCCCTCACTGCCGGCCATATAAAACCTCAGTCCAGACCGCAGGAGTTCCCCCCAATGACCACCCCGACCGAACCGACGACCTCCGAGACCATGCGTCGCGCTGCAACCGATTTTGCCATAGGTGTGCTGGTGTTTGGGTTGGTTGCAGCCTGCGTCGCGGTAACGGAAAGCCAGGCAGCGAGTGGTCAAACACTGGGTTGGGTAACAACAGTGAGCTATGCGGCTGAACCATCTTTTTTATCGCGCTTCGCCAACTGGCATGTCGGCGCCACCGCGCTGCTGGCTCTGACCTTCGGCGCCCTGACGGCGTTCAACCTGTCGCTGGCCCGGCACGTCCGCCAGGTTGCCACGTCGGCCGCCAGCACGCCAGCGCCGCAGGCGGCCCGGCCCGAGTGAGCGGAGCGGGGTCGGCCACACGTCACAATGACGTGTGCGCGGCGTTCTTCCATATCGCATCGTTGGACCCTATATATGAGCGGCCAGCGCTTTGGACGGTCGGCACAATGCACGACGCACGGCGCAACTTGCAGTGCCTTTCTGAAGATCCATCTGACCAGTTCCAAAGACGGAGACCTGCGATGTTCGGACGGGCAGCTACTGGGACAGCCGCACCGAGTGATCAACGCGGCGTGAGCACCCAGCACCCTTACGCAGCAAGTGCGCCCGTTCGTCGACCGGCTTGGCCATGGGCGCTAGCGATGATCGCTTGTAGTGCTTTGGCACTCGTTGCCGGGGTCGGTACGCGCGAGGCGACGCAGCATTTGAAGGCCGATCTGGCGGGTGTTGTGCAAGCCTGGGACGGGACTGATGGCGCTGCGCATAGTTATGCAGGTCTACCACGCGTCACCCGTGCGCCGGTTGTCGGTGATGAGGGCTTCTGGCTCAGCCGCAATGACCTCGCCGGGAGCACGGCCGGGCCTGTTGCCCTCGGAGACCGCATCACACTCTCATCCAAAGCCGCGGTTGCCGATGGCACCACGGCAGCCGTAACGCACGTGTTTGAAGTTATTGAACTGAAGTCGATGGCGGAACTGGGTGGCGGCGTCGCAACCGCACGGCACGGCGGCCAGGACGTTGGTGCACCGCGAACATCGTTCACAATGGTTGTCTGCCGCGAGGTGATGGGCAGTACAGCGGCAGCGCCGCGGACAATCCGCTTTCTGATCGATAGCTCAGGATCAGCCGCTGCGGCATCGGTTCTCCCACCGCGCACACTCTAGCAAATCCACTCCTCCTGCGCCGTCCACACCAAGGCCACAGCGGCAATGGTTAACACGCGCATTTGTGTTTTGCAGTGGATTCTGCAACCGGCGCTTGACGCCTAGCAACCGGAAGGCGAACGTTTGGCGTCCGCCAACTGCAGAGATTCGGTTCATTCAAGGTCCGAAATTTGCACGGGTGCTACGGCGCAATGCCCGCGCTCTCAGATGCGACGCCGCACAGCGGCCTCTGCTGCAGCGGACGGGAGTAGACCACTGAGGAGATAGCGTCATGGGAAGTCGTTTACAGAGTTTGCCGGCGTCCACCGCCGCCCCGCGTCAAGCCATGCAACCCAGGCCTCCATCGTTCCTGGAAAGTCTGCGCCTCGATCACGGACCGATTGCTGATATCGGCCGTTTTCTGCTGGCCGCGGAGGCGACAGTTCGATCATTTGGCATTTCGCTGAGTTTTGCGCCGGCTGCCGAACTCCGGGAGCTCCAAGGGCGCAATGAGATCTCTTGGCCTCTTTTGGCGCCGTGGATGAATTCAAAGTTCGCGCCACTCGATGATGACAACTCCTATTGCCTGCTGGGGCGGAACGCAGCCGGCCGGGTTGTGGCATCTCAAGGCGGCCGGATTTACCGGCTCGGCGCACGCTCCTTGAAGGACGTGGTGGACGACCATTCCCTGATCTATGGTCAGCCGTCCGAGCCTCAGGGGCGCGATCCGCATGTCTCACTCGCGGCGCCGTCGGCGTCCCAGCTGACGGGCACGATTGTCTATTCGGGTGCCCTCTGGGTCGCGCCTGAGCATCGCGGCAACAAACTTGCAGCTTTGCTGCCGCGTATCTCGCGGGCCTATGCGCTGGGGCGGTTCGGCACCGAGACGACTTTCTGCGTCGTCAGCGATCAGATCGCTGCCAGCCCATTGTTCGCCATGTATGGCTACACGCTGCGTGAACCGGGCTTCTCACTCTGGGAAGGTGGCGATTGCGTCTACACGGCATCCCTGCTCTGGATGCCCGCGGCGCAGCTGACCGCCGACATGAACGAGACGCGCGCCCGACTAACCGCGCAGATTGATCCCGCTGTCAGAGATGGCAGCCGAGACGATGTACTGCGCGCCGCTGGCTAGGTTGATGGGAAACGTCGCGCGCGCGTATTGCAGGCGGGTTTCTCCGAGACGTGGAAAGCGCACGATGGCATCGACTTGATCGTAAACGGTTTCCCGTGTGCGGGCGATATATTGACGTTGCAAGGCGATCCAGGCGCCATAGTCGGCATCAGCATAGCGATCAAGGCTCGGACCGATTGCTTGCTGGTGCCATTGCGGGTTGAACAGGGTGAACCCCTGCCCGACCCGATCTACGATCACGGTCCCGGCCTCGACGTGACAGACGCACCACCGGCCGCGAAAGGCACTATCAAGCGGCGCCGCAAGTTCCTCGATCGCGCTGACCTCGGAGAGTTGCGCATTGACAGAACTGACACCCGCATAAAGTGGCGACGCTTGGGGCGCGATAGCCCGGCTCATCAGCGCGTTGTCCGTGCTCACCAGACCGGCCGGAACCACCCCCGACATGCCGCCGATAATCGTCGCGACGCCTTGCGGCGTGCGATGGATGGAATGCTGCCACTCAGAGCCGAAAACGCTCAGCAGTATGCGCGGGGCTGCGGCGTCGAACAGCATGTAAAACAGACAGGCAAGACCCCGCTGGGTGACAACACGCGGCCGGCAACGCACGCCGAAGCGGCCTTGTGCGGTGCTGATCTCGATCCAGCCCATGTTGACGAGCAGATACTCTACCAGAGCGGCATCAGACAGATTGGAGCCGAATTTCGCGCGCAAGGCGTGCTCATTCAGCGGCCAAAGCCCGCCCGAGTCGTCAATAAGCCGCCGGCCGGGGCTCAGCCGGCTCGCGGTACTCGGAGACACCGATCCCATCGTCTCGGCCCTTTCAAGCCAACGCAAACGCATCAATCTTGCACATTAGTGCCGGAGCGTTTCCATATGGTCAATCGCGATGCGCGAGCGGTCGTTTTATTGCGAACTCTGGAGACAGTCGCCGGCCCTCAACGTCCAGACGCAAAAGGACGCAGGACATTGGGTCTTGGCAGCGCCGGGTCTTGCAGCGCACGGCCGCGATAGAGCGCCAACGCGGTCAGCATCCGGCCACCCTGCGTGATCTGCAGGGATGGCAGGACCTCCAATGACGCGAAATAGGGCCCGAGTGTCTGCAGGATTTCTTTCGAGGACTGATCCGCCGCGATGATCAAGGCGTCGGCGCCTATGTGGGCGCGGTTGTCGGTCAGGATCCCGAAGCCACGAGGATCGGTGCACAGGCACCGCACGGCCACGGACGGGCCAAGCGCCACGGCGAGGCGGCCAGTCTCATGCCAGCGCACGCCAGCCACAAAGGTATTTGGCGCATTGAGTAGACCGCGGACTGCAAGTTGCGCCCGCACTTCGCGCCACGAGCGGGTTTCGACCAGCGGGTAAGGCAGGGCTTTGCCAGCGAGCACGAGCTGCGGCCAGGGCGCATAGGCCAGGGCCAGGACGATGACGAACAGCACCGCAATCGACGCAAGTGAGCCAGTCAACCAGGACCGCGCGCGCCGCAACCCGGCGTCCAAATCGCGCGCCAGATCACGGCCGAGCAGCACGCAGACGAAGAGATAACCGGGTGCCGCCCAATGGAACAGGGTTTTGGTGCCCGTGACAGCAATCAGTGTGAAGGCGGCGATGGGGCCGATGGCACAGCACACCAACAGCCAGTCGCGTGGCCGGCCCGGGCCTCCCCATAGCGCACGGCCCAGCGACAGCATCAGCGCCACCCACACCCACGGCAGCAAAAACAGCGCCTGCCCGCCGAGCGCCACGAACGGACCGGCCAGATCGATGCGGTTGGTTTTCGCGCGCCCGGCCTGGAACGCAAACGAGATCCACTGATGCTCCGCATTCCAGAGCAGAAACGGACTAGCGACGACGAGCGCGATCAGGGCCGCGAGGTAGGGCCACGGTTTGGATAGCCAATGGCGATGCGAGGGTGTGGTGAGCAGAAAGAGCCCGGTGCCCGCCAGCAGAAATATCCCGTGCAGTTTGGATAGGCACGCGATACCCGCAGCCAAGCCCGCGAGCAGCCACCAGCGCGGCGCACTGGCACTATCACCAAACAGTGCCCGGGCAAGACAGCACAGGCCGGCAAGAAAACCCGCCAGCAAAGGGCCATCAGGCAGCACCATGCTGCCGCTCGTCCAGCCAAGCACAGGCGCGAGAACGACCACAACAGCCGCATAGAGCCCGGCGCGCGCCGAGTAGAGGTATCGGCCCGCATCGAACGCGAGCCAGAGTGTGAGCGCGCCGAGGGCGATAAACGGCAAGCGAACGGCGAGCGGTGCTTCCGTGCCGAAGACTTTGGCAGCGCCTCCCGAAAGCCACCAGGCCAGTGGCGGGTGGTCGAACGTGCCGAGCGCGAGAACGCGGGATGTCGCAACCGTATATGCCTCGTCGACACCGAGGCCAAGGGTTGCGGCAAGCACCAGCCGTGCACCGGTGACGAAGGCGATGAGTGCCAGCACCGTCCGCAGCGCGCGGCCATCGCCACTGGACGCGCGTACGTTGGCGATCATTTGCGCCACATCAGTTGGCTCGACAGGGTAAAGTTCCAAATCGCGCCAATCAGTGAGCCCACAAAACCCGCCATGATCCAGCGCCAGCCGTTGTCATAGTGTAGCCAGTGCGCGACGCCGATGTTGCTCAATGCACCGATACTGCAGATGGCATAAAAAGCCAGTAGCCCGTTGACGGCAGCCGCGCCCTTCAGCCGCCGGTCACGGTAGGTGGTGGCGTTGTTGAGGAAGAAATTCGACGTCATCGCCACCAGCGTTGCAATCGCCTGCGCCGCACCGAACGAAACGCCCGACCGCTTGAGCACATCCAAGGTCGCGAGATGGACCAAAATGCCCGCCGCACCCATCATAGCGAAGCTGAGAAAGCGGACCGGCACGATACCGCCGGTCGTCTTCGAAACGATCAAGCCCAGAAAATCGAGAATGTTCTGGGTATCAAACTTCGAGGCGCCTTCCTGACGCGCGCCGAACGAATACGTGACCTCGGCAATTTTCAATGAGCCCCGCGCGGTCGCTAGAATGTCGAACAGAATTTTGAAGCCTTCAGAGGCCAGGCCCGGTGCCAGCGGTTCAAAAGCCGCGCGGCGGATCATGAAGAACCCGCTCATCGGATCGGTCACGGTGACGCCGGTGGCGAAACGCGCAATGGAGGTGGAGAGTTTGCTGGCAAAGCCACGAAAGGCGCTGAAGCCGGCGTCGGCTGAACCGCCAGCGCTATAACGGCTGGCGATCACCAGATCGGCCTGCTCATGTTCAAGCGCTTCAAGCATCCGCCCGAGCAACGTAGCATCGTGTTGCAGGTCCGCGTCCATCACCGCCATGACGGGCGCGGAAGTGGCGAGAAAACCCTCAATGCAGGCACCCGCCAAACCACGGCGTCCAATGCGGTGAATGCAGCGGATGCGGGGGTCTTCGCGGCCCATCTCACGTGCGAGGGCGGCAGTGCCGTCGGGCGAACTATCGTCAACGAAAATAAGCTCCCAGCGGCGCGCGCCGAGGGCGGCCTCGATCTGTCCAACGAGCGTACGCAGGTTCCCACGCTCGTTGAACGTCGGCACGATCAGCGCCAGCTCGGGTGCCGTTGTCGACTTCGATGGTGCGTCGAGTGCCACGCGGCCTTCGCCTCCTATGATACTGCGGGAAAAACCAGCACACCCGCTGGATCGATGGCGATCGTCACGTCGTCGGCCAGCGGCGGAGCCTGATCTTCCGGGACGCTCATCGACAATGGCTGGTCAAAACCTTCGACGGCCAGCTCTACCCGCATGGTATCACCGAGAAACCGCCGCTTGAGCACACGCGCAAGTAACCCCTGACCAGGGGCCGCCACTCGGATGGCACTGCGGCGGATGCAAAGCCGCGCTTGTTCGCCCTCCACCAGATCGGGGATGGCGAAGGTTCCAATTGGCGTTTTGAGCGCGCCATGGATCACCGTCATGGCTATCTCGTTGATCTCGGAAAACAGCCGCGCGACGAACAGGTCCGCCGGATTGCGATAGAGTTCTTCAGCCCGGCCAACCTGGACAATGCGGCCGTTGCGCATGACAGCGATGCGGTCCGCCATCCGCATGGCTTCATCCGGACTGTGGGTGACCATCAGACAGGTGGCGCGCGTCTCAGCCAGCAGCTTCAGCGTTTCACCCTGCAGTTGCTCGCGCAGTTGCACATCGAGACCAGAGAACGGCTCATCCATCAGCATGACGCGCGGCCGGGGGAGAATAGCGCGAGCCAGCGCCACACGCTGTTGTTCGCCGCCCGAGAGTGTCGACGGATACGCATCGGCCAGCCGCGAGAGGCCGACACGGTCGAGCACCGACAGCGCCTCTGCACGCTTCTCGGCCTGGGAGAGGCGTCGCAACCCGAACGAGACGTTCTGCGCAATCGTCAAATGCGGAAACAGCGCGAAGTCCTGGAACATCAGCCCGACGCCACGGCTCTCCGGCGGCACGAATGCTCCCGGTCCAGCAACCTCGACGCCGTCGATCAGAACACGCCCTCCTGTCGGCCTCTCGATGCCGGAGGCGATGCGCAACAACGTCGTTTTGCCTGAACCCGACGGGCCGAGCAGGCACACGATCTCTCCAGGGTCGACAGCCAGCGAGACGCCGTCGAGCGCATCGATGCCCTCAAAACGCCGGGCCACGCTCTCGAAGGCGAGACTGGCCGCAAACACCGCCGCGGCCCGTCCTTGCGTAGGTTGGCTCACGTTGGGCCGGCTGAGCGCTTTGCCTGACGGCGGGCCTGACATCGGAACCGTCACGCGGTACGATCCTCTTGCGCGCCGAACCATACAATTGCAGGTGCGGCCGGGATGGTCCCGGCCGCACGAAAGACAACATGCACTGGTGTGCGATCAGGAGACTTTGCCGGCATATTTTTCTAGCAGACCCCACGCTTCCGGGCCGAACTTGTCCTGCCATTCCTTATAGAAGCCGCCTGCTGCCAGCTTCTCGCGGAACTTGGCATTGTCGACCGAGTTAAAGGCCATGCCCTTCTCTGACAGCTCTTTTTCCAGCGACGCGTTCAACTTGGCAATCTCTTCGCGCTGCTTGATGGCATGATCATTGAAGCCTTTGGCGATGATGGTCTGCACGTCCTTGGGCAGGCCAGCCCACATCTTGCCGTTAGCAAGGAACCAGAAGCCGTCCCACATATGGTTGGTCTTCGCGAGGTACTTCTGCACTTCAAACAGTTTGGCCGCCGCGATAATAGCGAGTGGATTTTCCTGGCCCTCAAACACCTTTGTCTGCAGGGCCGAATAAACTTCCGAGAAGTTTAACGGTGCGGGCGCGGCGCCAAAGGCCTTGAACATGGAGGTCCACAGTGGGCTTGGTGGGACACGGATCTTGAACCCTTCGAGATCGGCCGGCGTGTTGATCGGCTTGGTCGACGAGGTGATCTGCCGGAAGCCGTTGTCGTACATTTTTTCAAACGTATGCAGCCCGGACTTGGCGATCTCGGCACGGACGTAGGCACCGAATTCGCCGTCCATGGCGGGCCAGACTTTATCG
Source organism: uncultured Alphaproteobacteria bacterium (assembly GCA_963847145.1). GTDB lineage: Bacteria > Pseudomonadota > Alphaproteobacteria > Rhizobiales > Hyphomicrobiaceae > JABFRJ01. Next base: position 43,346 of record CAWJYN010000002.1, on the reverse strand, counting down.
TAGCCAGGCCACGCAAAACCAATGCCGCTGATGGCGGCTTTGGGAACCAGCGTCTGCAGGATCAGCGGCGATAATGTAAAGAACTCGATGGCACCCGAGCGCAACTGGCTGAGCATATCGGTGTCAGAACCCAACTGGTTGTTGGGGAACATCTGGATCTCGACTTTGCCGCCGCTCTCTTTGGCGATCCACTCGATGGCCTGCTTGGTCCAGATCACCAGCGGATGCGTGACGGGCGAGTTATTGGCATATTTCAGAGTGAATTCCGCGCCGTACACTTTGGTGACGCGCAATACGGCAGGAGCGAACACCGCGCCCGCCAGGGTTGTTTTCAGCGCCGAACGGCGGTCGATGGCCATGGTGTCCTCCCGAAGATTGTTCTGCCGCCAGATCCGAAGCACCGCAGCTTGACAGCACTATGGCCGAGCGGCGCGCCCGGAACAAGGGTTCGGAGCAAGGCTGTCGGCCGTGCGGCAAAGGCTGTTCATGCTGGCGTCCCAGCCCGTGCGCCGGGTTCGTCAACCGGCTGTGGCATGCGGTGTCGCATGTGGCCCGCATGTCATGGACAGTTGCAGCGCGCACTCTATTGTCGCGTAAAACACCTGCCACGCGACGTTACCAGCAAAGCTGCATACGAACCGATGTACGAACCGACGACATCTGACAAGGCTGACCCCGACACGCAGCCACCAACGGCCCCTGCCGGGCGCCCCACGCCTGTGCGCGTTGCGGATGCCGCGTCCGACAACCTGTTCGACCGGCTAGCGCCGGAGCTGTTGCGGCCGTTTGGCCGCCTGGCGCGCTTCGACCGGCCGACCGGGGCGTGGCTGCTGCTGTTCCCCTGCTGGTGGGGGCAGATGCTTGGGGAGGTACAGCAGGGGCGCGCGTATCCGAACCTCTGGTATCTTCTGCTGTTTTTGCTGGGTGCCTTCGTCATGCGTGGCGCTGGCTGCGCTTACAACGATTATGTCGACCGCGATTTCGACGCGCAGGTCGAGCGGACACGCTCGCGGCCTATCCCGTCGGGGCAGGTAACTCCCCTGCAAGCGCTGCTGTTTGCTTGCATTCTGTCGCTCATCGGATTGCTGGTATTGATTCAGTTCAACGGGTTCACGATTGCGCTCGGGATCGCGTCACTGGCGCTCGTCGCCGTCTATCCGTTCGCCAAGCGCGCGACCAATTGGGCGCAACTGGTGCTTGGGTTGACATTTAAGTGGGGTGCACTCGTCGGCTATGCCGCCGTGACCGGTGGGTTGGGCTGGCCGGCGCTGTTGCTTTATGCGGGTTGTATCGCATGGACCATTGGCTACGACACAATCTATGCCCACCAAGACAGCCGCGACGATGCGGTGATCGGCTTGCGCTCAACCGCGTTGCGGTTTGGCGAAAACACCGGAGTGTGGCTGGCCGGGTTGTATAGTGCTGCGGTTTCGCTGTGGCTGGTTGCCACTATCGCCGCTGGCGCGGGTTGGCCGGTGCTGGTGGCGCTGGCCGCGGTTGGGTTGCAGATGGTCTGGCAGGTCGCGACACTGGATACCAAAAGCCCGGCCAACTGCCTGGAGCGCTTCAAGTCTAACCGGCTGGTGGGGTGGATCTTTGCGATCGGGTTGGTCACCGATCTGGTCTTGGTGCAAGCCGCTGGTCGGCTTTGAGGCGGAGAGCTGTCCCGCAATGGGTTTTGGCGCGACCGCGTCCCATTGCGATCACGCCAAACAACCTCTGCCGGGCTTCCCTGGCCAAACTTCTTTCAACGCCTGTCAACTCTCGAGCCATCTATGTGGCCTCTTCTCCATGATAGTCGCACAAAGGGCTTCCCGCCCGCTTAATGGAACCGTAAAAGTCGCGTGAACAACCGTCCGGCACCGTCCCGATTTGCATCAGGTGTGTGCTGAGCATCGCCGTTTCTTACGTGAGAGATGAAAAGTCATGAGCACACCGACAGCCGAGCGCACGTCACAGCAATTGTTACATCTGGTGTTTGGCGGCGAGCTTACGCAACTGGATGGGATCACATTCGCCGACGTGACCAAGCTTGATGTTGTCGGCATTTATCCCGACTACGCGGAAGCGCATAAAGCCTGGAAGGGTGCCGCGCAGAAGACTGTCGACAATGCGCACATGCGTTATTTCATTGTTCATATGCACCGGCTACTGGACCCAGCCGCCAAGCCAGAAAAGAGCTGACGACGATGCCAGCAAGATCAGCTTCCCAGAAGCCTGGGACGAGCGGCGCAACGGTCGCTGTCTGGGATTGGCCGACGCGGGCGTTTCATTGGCTGCTGGTGGTGTGCCTGATCTCGGCGTGGCCGAGCTATCAGTATGCCGAGACGTTCGGCGATCCGACGATGAAGTGGCACCGCTACAACGGCTACGCGGTGCTGGTGCTGGTGGTGTTCCGCGTCCTGTGGGGCTTTCTCGGCTCATCGACAGCGCGCTGGGTGGCTTTCGTGCGATGGCCGTGGACGGCGGCGGGATATGCGCTGGATTTGCTGCGTGGGCGCGACCGCAAATTCCTCGGGCACAATCCGTTGGGCACCTACATGATCCTTGGACTGCTGGCGGCGGTCAGCGTCCAGGCGGCACTCGGATTGATGGTTGTGGAGCACAACGACACGACATGGGGGCCGCTCTACAAGCTCGTCGGTGAGGCCAAGCAGAAAGATGTGCTGCGCTGGCACGGACTGCTGCTCTATTGGGCGATCCTGCCGCTGGTGGCGGCGCACATCATCGCCAATACGCTGTATGGCCTCCTCAAACGCGATCCGCTGATCCGCGCCATGGTGACGGGGCGGAAACCGGCGGAGGACTACGAGGATCAGCGCGAAGCGGTGATTGCGCGCGATGTGACGTTGCGGGCGCTGGGCACGCTGGTGCTGGCCATCGGCATCGTCGCTGGCGGGATCATGGGGCTGGGTGGCAAGCTGTTTTACTGAGGGCACTGAGGCTTCGCTTACGTGCCTTTGGGTTTTGGCGATGCGAGGCGCTTGATCATGTGAATGACGGGGTGATCGGCGACGGTGGCGCGGCCTTCGATAGCGTAGCCATGGCGGCCATACCAGCCGATCAATGCTTGTTGGACGGCACCGGTATCGAGGCGGATGATGCGGCGGCCCAATTGCTCGGCGCGCACTTCGGCGGCATCCAGCATGATCTGGCCGAGGCCCTGGCCGCGTGCTTCGGGGGCTGCAGCGACCGACCAGATGACGAGATCATCCGGCCGCACGTCGAGGATCAGTACGCCGCGGACGACGGCGCGCTCTTCAGCGAGCCAGACTTCCATGGTGGCGACAATCTTTGCATAGTCCGCTTTCAGCGGCGGTGGCTCCAGGCCGAGCAAGCGCTCGCGGTCGTAGGCGGCTTGTTGGAGCGCTTCAACGGTTGTGCGATCAGCCTCAGTGGCACGGCGAAAACGAATGGGTGCCGGCGGCGGGCGGTTTGCCTGCGGCTGAATGGTCTCAGGGCTGGTCGTATCGGCTGTCACAGCGCGAAGCCACCGTCGACAAGGAAGATCTGGCCCGTTGTAAAGGCGCTTTCATCGGCGGCCAGATAGACCGCCATGGCGGCTATTTCCTCGGCGGTGCCGAGGCGGCCCATGGGCTGACGGTCGACGAACATCTGGCGGACTTCGTTGTCGGTTTTGTTGAGGGTCTTGGCTTGAGCGGCGATGCGCGCATCGAGCGACGGCGATTGCACGGTGCCGGGGCAGATGGCGTTGCAGCGCACGCCCTTGCGCATGAAATCGGCGGCGACAGCCTTGGACAAGCCGATGACGGCGGCTTTGGTCGCGCCATAGACATACCGGTTGGGGATACCCCGAACCGAGCCCGCGCCGGAGGCGATGTTGATGATCGACGCGCTGGCCTTCTTTTCAGCGGCGCGCGCGAGCATGCCGGGGGCGAAGGCGCGAATGGTGCGGTGCATCGACTTGACGTTGATGTCGAAGGAGAAGTCCCAATCGGCTTCCGAACATTCAAGCACGGTGCCCGCGTGCACGAAGCCAGCGGCATTGAAGAGGATATCGATGGGGCCGATGCGCTTGGCGGCGTCTTCGACGGACTTGGTGTTGCGCACATCGATGATGTGGGTTTCGGCAATGCCTTCGTCGCGCAGGCCTTTGAGGGCGTTGAGGTCGATGTCGGAGGCGATGACCTTGGCGCCTTCGCGCGCGAACGCGAGTGCGGTGGCGCGGCCGATGCCGGCACCGGACGCCGTGCAGAACGCGATCTTACCAGCGAGGCGACCGGAAGCTTGGGCCGTCATACGATGTCCTTCCTGAGAATGGCTTCAATGCCGGCGTGCGGCATGGCGGTGCGTCCGTAGGTGAATGTACCATGCTTCTGGATTTCTTCGGCGGCGGCTAACAATCCGCCAAGCGCGGCGCGGGCCATGGCCCCGCCAACGCTGATGCGACGCACACCGAGGCGGCCGAGTTCGGCAACCGTCAGCTGGGCGTTGCCTGAGGAAACGAGGACGTTGACGGGCTTGGCGGTTGATTTGACGACCGCCTCGATGCTCGCGATGTCGGGCAGGCCGGGCGCGTAGATGACGTCGGCGCCGGCCGCGTCGAAGGCTTGGAGCCGGGCGAGTGTGTCGGCGAGATCGCGGCGGCCGTGCAGAAAATTCTCGGCGCGGGCGGTGAGAGTGAATGGAAACGGCAAAGCACGGGCGGCAGCGACTGCTGCTGCCACGCGCGCGATGGCCACGTTCATCGGATAGATTGGATTGGCTGGATCGCCGGTTGCGTCTTCAATGGAGCAGCCAACGAGGCCGGTTGCGGCGGCGGCCGGGATCATGGCGGCAGCGATATCGGGGGCATGGGCGTAGAGATTTTCGAAATCGGCGGAGACCGGCAGCGATGTGGCAGCGCAAATCGACGTGGCATTGGCGAGCGCCTCGTCACGCGTCGCTTGGCCATCGACGCGGCCGAGGGCGAAGGCCAAACCCGCACTGGTGGTGGCCAGCGCTTGGAAGCCGAGGCTGGCGAGGATCTTGGCGGACCCCGCATCCCACGGATTGGGGATCACGAACGGCCCAGGGCCCTGGTGGAGCTTGCGGAAGGTGGCGGCTTTTTCGGCTTGCGTCGGCATGGGGGATGACTTTCGGCACGAGCGGTAAGGGGAGAGTTTCGGCCTGATTGGGGGCATTGGGCAAGCGGTGGATGGGCGGCCCGGTGACTAACCATCGTGTATTCGACTGCACCGGTGGCCTTCATCTCCAATGTCATCCTCGGGCTTGTCCCGAGGACCCATTTCTAAGCCGGGCGTACGGTGAGACATTGTATTCCGACATCATATCGAATTCTGCGGGGTCAGCTCTTGTTGCACCCTGGGTCCTCGGGACAAGCCCGAGGATGACAACTTATGTGCGGCCGCTTCCGCCCGGCCTACGCCGCGATCCGCTTGACGGCCGCTTGGAGCTTGGCCAACGCCTGCTCAAGTTCGGCTTTGCGTTCCAGCGTTTCTTCGATGGCGTCGGGCTTGGCGCGGCTCATGAAACTCGGGTTGTCGAGCTTGGCGTTCATTTTTCCGAGGTCGACTTGGACGGCGGCGATTTCCTTGTCGAGACGCGCCTTTTCCGCACTCATATCGATGACGCCGTCGAGCGGCAGACAGACGGTGGCTTCAGCGACCACGAGCTGTGCTGAGCCTTTGGGGGCGGCGGTGGCAAACGTGATGTCATCGAGGCGCGCCATGCGCTTGATGGTGTCGGCGTGGCGGTCGGTGCGCGTGCGCGTCTCGGCGCTGGCGCCGATCATGACGAGCGGGATCTTCGCGCCGCCGGGCACATTCATTTCGGAGCGGACGGAGCGGACTTCCGAGATGAGCGTGATCAGCCAGCCGATCTCTTCGTCGGCCGCCGGGTTCTGGAGCTTTGAAAGTTCCGGCCAAGTGGAGAGACACAGCAAGGTCTCGCGCTTGACGCCGACTTCGACCATGCGGCCCCACAGCTCTTCGGTGATGAAGGGCATGAACGGGTGCAGCATTTTCAAGATCTGATCGAGCACCCACGCCGTCGTTGCGCGCGTCTCGGCGGTGGCGGCGTCGTTATCGCCGGAGAGGATCGGCTTGGTGAGTTCCAGATACCAGTCGCAGAAGGTGCCCCAGGTGAACTCGTAGGCAGCTTTCGCGGCTTCGTTGAATTTATAGGCATCAATGGCGGCGGTGACGGACTTCACCGCGCGTTCGGTTTCGCCGGCGATCCAGCGGTTGACGGTTTCCTTGACGGACTTGGGATCGAAATTCTTCTGGCGGACGCACTCGTTCATTTCAGCGAAGCGCGCCGCGTTCCAGAGTTTGGTTGCGAAGTTGCGATTGCCCTCGACGATGGCGGTGGTCAGTTTGACGTCGCGGCCTTGTGTGGTGAGTGCCGCCAGCGTGAAGCGCAGCGCGTCGGCGCCGTACTGGTCGATGAGCGTGAGTGGATCGATGACGTTGCCGATGGACTTCGACATCTTGCGGCCCTTCTCGTCGCGGACGAGGCCGTGGATGTAGACGTCTGAGAACGGCACATCACCCATGAAGTGGATGCCGCTCATCATCATGCGCGCAACCCAGAAGAAGATGATGTCGAAGCCGGTGACCAGCGTCGCGGTTGGGTAGTAGCGCTTCAGTTCAGGCGTGTTCTCGGGCCAGCCGAGCGTGGAGAATGGCCAGAGGGCAGAGGAGAACCAGGTGTCGAGCACGTCGGGGTCGCGGATCAACACAACTGGCGCTTCTGCGTTGTTCAACCAACCGGGTTCGATGAAACGACTGGCCTCGCCGGCATCGTCGAAAGCAAAAATCTGTGAACCGAGTTCCTTCCTTGCCTTGTCAACTGCTTCGCCTGTAGTGCCAGCAACAAAGTATTTGGTCTCGTCGTTCTTCAGGAACTTACCTTTTGCAAAGGCGACATACCAAGCGGGGATACGATGCCCCCACCAGATCTGGCGCGAGATGCACCAGGGCTGGATGTTTTCGAGCCAGCGGAAGTAGTCGTCGGCATACTTTTCCGGCACGAACTTTGTTTTGCCAGAGCGCACCGCTTCCATGGCTGGCTTGGCGAGCACGGCGGCGTCCACATACCACTGGTCTGTCAGCCACGGCTCGATGACGGCGTTGCCACGCTGCGCGCGCGGCACGGCTTGCGTGTGCGGCTCGATCTTGACGATGAAGCCACCGGCGACGAGATCAGCGGTGACTTTGCGACGGGCTGCAAAACGGTCGAGGCCGCGGTAGGCCGCCGGCACGTTCTCGTTGAGCTGTGCACTCTCGGTCAGGATGTTGATGATCTCGAGCCCGGCACGCTTGCCGACTTCGTAGTCGTTGAAGTCGTGTGCGGGTGTGATCTTGACGGCGCCGGTGCCCTTCTCGGGATCGGAGTAGAAATCAGCAACGATCTTGATCTTGCGGCCGACCAGCGGCAGGTCGACCGTTGTGCCAACCAATGCCTTGTAACGCTCGTCATCTGGATGCACGGCGACGCCGGTATCGCCCAGCATCGTCTCCGGCCGTGTGGTGGCGACGACGATGAAGGTCGTCGCATCTTTCGGGTCGAAAGTCTTGCCGGTGATCGGATAGCGCAGGTGGTACATATGCCCACCCGGATCTTTCGACAGCGCCTTGTCGAGTGCAGCAGCCGAGAACGCGACAATGTTGCCCTCTTTGTCGACGTCGCCATCGGCCCATTTGAACGTGCCGCGATGTTCGACCATCTCGACTTCGAGATCGGAGACGGCGGACTTGAACTCGGGGTCCCAGTTGACCAGCCGCTTGTCGCGATAGATCAGGTTGCGCCCATTGGGGCCGGGCGTGTTCGCCAGCTCGACGAACACCTTCATCACCGCGCGCACCATCTGCTCGTCCGGCGCGCCGGATTTGCCCATAGTGAAGGTATCACGCGACCAGTCGCACGAGGCGCCGAGCCGTTTCAGCTGGCCGGTGATCGTGCCGCCGCTTTCGGCCTTCCACTTCCAGACTTCTTCGATGAATTTCTCGCGGGACCGCAAGGCCTCGTGGTTCTGCTTTTCGGCGAGTTGCCGCGACACAACAAGCTGGGTGGCGATGCCGGCATGGTCGGTGCCGGGTTGCCACAACACGTCTTTGCCCTTCATGCGCTGATGGCGGCAGAGAATATCCTGCAAGGTGTTGTTGAGCGCATGCCCCATGTGCAGCGAACCGGTGACGTTCGGCGGCGGGATGACGATGGTGTAAGGCTCAGCCTTAGCGCGCTCGGGGCGGCCGGCTTTGAAGGCTTGCGCTGCCTCCCAGTCCTTGTGAATGCGGGCTTCGATGTCGGCGGGCTGGTAGGTCTTCTCGAGCATGGCGCGGGGGCGTTTCACCAATGAAGGGGTTTGACGTGGGTGGTACGCGCGCCGCCCGCTGGCGTCAAGGAAACGGGAACTAAGCGCGTGCAGCTGTCGATCGCGTGAGGCAATTAGAGCGCCTCCGCTGCCTATAACCATTGGTCATCATGCGCACTTCTCCTTTGGGCTGCGACCAGCCTCACGCACGACGCCATTAACACCTGAGTAACCATTGGTAGTTATCGTGCACAGCGTTGGTGCACCGCGTGCACTGGGGTCGTTGTTTTGTACGAGTGCGTCTTATGCTCACCGCTTCGCCTGCATCGGTGGGCCCGTTCGCGGCCGCTTGGCTGCAATCTGTCACAGCGCACGACCGCCACGAGGCGTCTGAGCCGCACGCGCCCAACGCACCCGCTCAACTTGTTACATTCGTCGAGCCCGCCGAGAGCTTCCTGAGCCTCTCGATCCGCAATTTCGGCCTGACCCTGGCGACACTCGGTTTCTACTCGTTCTGGGCCAAGGCCGAGGCGCGCAAGCAGCTGCATCGCGCACTGCGCATCGGTGGCGCGCCCCTCGACTACACAGGCACCGGCCGCGAGGCCTTCAAGGCGTTTCTGTTGGGCACCCTGACGACGGTGATGTTCGTTTCGGCGTTTGTCTGGTTCTTCGTCAAGACGGGCGGTGGGACCGGTCAGCTGCGCCAATCGCTCGGCGAGTTCCGCTATCAGCGGCTCTTCATCACCCTGCCGCTGCTGTTCCTGCTGGGCTCGGTCGTCTACCGCAAGCGCAAGGAGATCCTGCGGCGCACGTGGTGGCGTGGCCAGCACTTCGATCTTGACGGCCAGCCTTGGGCCTACGCACTGCAGCACTTTTGGACCGCCTTCCTGGTGCCGCTGACGCTCGGCTGGGCAGGCCCGTGGCGTGCCAACCGGCTGGAGCGTCGCAAGATCGGCGATATGTGCCTGGGCGCGCAACGCTTCAGGGCGGTGGGTGGTGTCGCGCCGCTTTATCGGGCCTTTGCAGCGCTGTGGTTTGGCGGCGGCACGATCTATGTCGCGACCATGGTGCTGGTGGGCCTGACGATTGGCCCTGAGGTGCTGGCCGCCCTCGAAGGCCAAACGTTGACGCCGTTGTTGCAGCCGGAGACGTTGAAGACCGGGCTCGGGGTGTTGGCATTCGGTCTGACGCCGGTGTTCGGGTTTCTCCTGTATTATCGCGCCGCGTGGATCGAGCATCAGATTTCCAGTCTGGTGTTCGACGGCCAGCGGTTGGACGTGAAGCTGCCCAAGATGCAGTTTGCCGGACTGATGCTGTGGAACAGCTTCGTGAAGTTCATCTCGTTCGGTGCCTTCACGCCGGTGGCGGACGCGGCCCTGATGCGATTTGTGGTCGCGCGTATCCGCAGCCGGCCGTGGTTGGGGGACGGTGGGCGCGGCTGACGATGACGGGTGGCTGTAAGCTGCGGTAGCATTGACGGCGTGCATGCGGGGTCGTTCCTCGTGAGGACGTTTGAGCAGGTGTGGCTGAGGAACACTCTACCATGGCTGCAACAGGCGAGCATTGGCGGGGGCTTTTTGGCCGGTTTTTGACTGCTGCTGAAACGGCAAGGCCCGGAATACGGGCGGCTCGCGGCTTGCGATTAAAAGATTAATCAATAACGTTAACCCCTTGCGCCCTCCAATCCTCGCTTTTATGGCTCGGCGCGCGCAAGAGCGCCTGCGCTATGCGCAATTATTTTGCGGCCGCGAAAGACCTGGAGCGCCATGCGCATTGAATATCACCGTACGCTGCTCGCCGACCGCGTGCGCAATGAGGCATTTCACGAAGCGTTGCGGCGCGTGATCGTGCCGGGCCAGACCAAAGTGGTCGATATCGGCTGCGGCACGGGATTTCTCGGCTTTATGGCGGCCAAGCTCGGCGCTAAGCGTGTGGTGCTGATCGAGACGGCGGAGATTGCGGCGCTGGCGAAGAAGCTGGCGAAGGCCAATGGGCTGCGCAACATCGAAGTCGTGCCGGCGCATTCGACGGAGTTGGAGCCGCCGGAGCGCTTTGATGTCGCGGTGTCGGAAACGCTGGGCAACTACGCGTTTGAGGAAAATATCATCGAAACCTTGGGCGATGCGCGTGACCGCTACTTGGAGCCGGGCGGCGTGCTGATCCCGGGAAAGGTGACGCAAATGGTGTGCCCGGTGGTGAGCACCAAATTGCACGCGGACCTCACGACATGGGACAGCGTCGGCTTTGGGCTGAATTTTGCAGCTGCCCGCGAGATGGGCCTGAACAATATTTACGTTCGCTGGCTGGTGGCGAACGATCTGCTGGATGACGGTAAAGCCGCGCTGCTGTGGGACAAGGTCGATCTTGCGAAGGCGACCAAGACAACGCGCATCGGCACTGCGGCGTGGGCGATGAAAGCGCCCGCGACGATCAGCGGCTTCGCGATCTGGTGGACGGCTGAGTTGGTCGAAGGGCTGTCGCTTGGCACTGGGCCGTTCGATCCACGCACGCATTGGGAGCAGTTGTATCTCCCGGCTGCCGAGCCGTTCGAAGTGCGCAAGGGCGAGACGCTGGCGGCGCGGCTGCGCTCGACAACCTCTTACGGCCAGGGCACCAACGTGACGTGGACGCTTGCGGTGACCGACAGCAAAGGCCGCGAGCGGATCAAGCAGGCGATGGATTTGAGCAAAGGCTTCCTGCCTTAGCGGTCCGGCAACGCGATGACGGTGGCGGCTGGCCGGGCAGGGGTAACGGCGACGGTTGGGGCTAGGGCCACAGTTCCCGGCGCTGAATTTTGGATTCCATGCCCAAGCGCGAGCAGCTGCGCACCCGCGCCAGGCTCCAGGAAGAGCACGCCGAGCGAGACCTGCCCGCGATGCCGCGCCTCGCACGCGACAATGAGGCCGCTGCCTTCAATATCCAACGAGAAGCGGCCGGGCAGCGTGGCGACGCCGTCCAGCTCCAGCAGCGCGCCGCCTTCTGAGACATTACGGATCACACAGGCAATGCGCCGCTGCGCGCCAGCAATAATCCACGCATGGCGCACGGTGGCGCGGCGGCCGAACTGGCGGCGGTCGGCACCAGTCATTGCGACGCCCGACGCCGCACGCGGCTGTGACTGCTTGCCCGAAATCATGTTCCGCCCTGCCAAGCTGTTACGTCGCTCATCGCTATGTTAGCTCGGCCTTGCTAAGAAGCTTTTGCTGATTGGCGCAACATTCGATGCAAATGCGCTGGGTGTCTTGCCGCCTTGGGCCATCAGGTTTTTGGCATTGCGGCGGCAGCCGAAAGCGACGTCACAGCGCCGGGCACCGCCGTTGGATCACGCGGGCGCCAGCGGCCGGCGTCCACGCGGGCGATGAACTGCTCGACAAACTGGTTGAACACCAGTGGTTCTTCGAGATTGATGGCGTGGCCGGAGCCCGGCAGCAGAACGAGATCGGCGACGGGCATCAGGCGCTTCATCCACAGGTTTACGTCGAGGCACGGCTCGTCCTCGTCGCCGACCATCAGCAGCACGGGACAGGCAATGGCCTTGAGTTGTGTCTCCATGGTGTAGAGCGAGGCGCGCTTGGCCTGCACTTGTCTGAGAGTTTTGGCGGCAGCGTGCGCGGGATGCTCGGCGAGTTGCGTGACGAACCGCTGCCAGCCGACGGGATCTTTGTTCTTCAGCTGTATGCGCGTAGGCCCGTGGCCCATGCTGGCTGCATCGATGGTGCCGGTCGCGTCGAAGTGCGCGGCGGTGGCGCGGCTTTCGGCGCGGAAGGTTTCGCACGTGGCCAGTGGTGAGCCGGAGCCACCACCGGCCGCGACGACTGAGAGCACGCGTTCGGGGAACTCCATCGCCACCATCAGCGCCGCGTACGCGCCCATGCTGAGGCCGACGACGTGGGCGCGGCTGATGCCGGCCGTATCCATGACGGCGACGATGTCGCGCGTGGAGAACGATTGGCCGTAGAGCGCTTCGTCCTCCGGCGCGTCCGACTTCGGGTAGCCGCGCGCCGACATCGTCACGCAGCGCCAGCCGCGGCCGAAGTGGCGCATCTGATCATCCCACGTGCGCCAATCGCCAGCGAACTCGTGCACGAACACGATCGGTGTGCCGCTGCCGGTTTCTTCGTAGTAGATGCGGGCGCCGGTGGCGGGAGCGAGGGGCATGAGGGGGCTCGTGGCTTTGATCGCGTTCGACAGGGCTTGCATCTATTCAATCGCAGCGGCGCATCTTTTCAAATCCGCAATATTGAACTCATCAGTCCGCACATTTCTGATCCGCAATCCACACATCCGGGACACCCCAACTGTCGTGGCGGTCACGAGGCCATTTAAGTCACGCAGCGCAGGCAAGCCCCAGCTCGCCAGCACGCCCGCCGCTGCTGAGACGATATAATCCGGATCGTGCCTTCCATGTATGTCGATTGACGACTGCCAGAAACTCAGTAATGTTTCGGGCGCGATTGTCTTTATGTATCAAACACGGACGACGTCTTGCGCAAAGCAGCCCGGCAACTACTTGCCGCAAAGCGGACTAGATCTGCTCGACAGGACAGCCAAAACACTGACTGAAGCATAATAGTTCTGAAGTATAATTGGCTTCAGTCGTTGGAGTTCGGGTGACGCGCTGCAGCTAGATTTCTCTTAGATTATGTCGAAGGAGACAATCGTTACGACACGTGTTTTTCGCTGGAGAGTTCACAATGTCGCGCGCTGGTTCCCAAAAATTCTTGCTGACGTGTGCAGCAGCCGTTGCTATTGCCTCGACGGTCTCCATCTTTGCGGCGGCGCCGACGGCTGCCCAAACGAAGGGCGCTATTTGTACTCCACAGTGTAAAGCGGCTTGCGAAAAAGCCTACCACACCAATAAGTTTGTTCAGCAGTGCATCGCATTTAGATGCAAATGTTAGGCTGCGGCAGCGTCTTTTAGGGGTTTGTTGAGCCACGCGTGAGGCAACATCTTCGCGCAACTTCGGCACCTATGGCACACCAGCCGTATCTACGCGCTGCCTACCCCCTCACATCCGAAACACCCCGAACGTCGTGTCGGCAATCGGGGCGTTCAAGCACGCCGCAAACGCTAGTCCCAACACCCGCCGCGTTTCGCTCGGCGCGATAATCCCATCGTCCCAGAGACGCGCGGTCATGAAGTAAGGGTGACCTTCGCGTTCGAACTGTTCGAGCGTGGGTTGTTTGAACTTGGCTTCGTCTGCGGCGGACCAGGTCTCGCCCGCCTTGTCGTAGTTGTCGCGCTTGACGGTGGCGAGCACGGAGGCGGCTTGCGGTGCGCCCATCAGCGAGCAGCGCGCGTTCGGCCACGAAAACAGAAAGCGGGGCGAGTACGCACGCCCGCACATAGCGTAGTTGCCGGCACCATAGCTGCCGCCGATCAGCACGGTGATCTTGGGCACGTTGGCAGACGACACGGCGGTGACCATCTTGGCGCCATGCCGCGCGATGCCACCGGCTTCCGCTTCGCGCCCGACCATGAAGCCGGTGATGTTTTGCAAAAACAAGAGCGGGATCTTGCGCTGACAGGCGAGCTCGATGAAGTGCGCGGCCTTCTGCGCACTCTCCGAATAGAGAATGCCGTTGTTGGCGAGGATGGCAACCGGGATGCCCTCGATATGGGCAAAGCCGGTGACGATGGTGGTGCCGAAATTGGCTTTGAACTCGTCGAACTCGGACGCATCCACCAGCCGCGCGATGATGTCGCGCGCGTCGTACTGGGTCATCAGGGAGGCGGGCACCACGCCGTCGAGTTCGCGCGTGTCGTAGGCGGGAGCGCGAACCGCGCGCAGCGTGACGTCGGGCGCGCGCGCCGCGCCAAGATTGGCCACGATATCGCGCGCGATCTGCAAAGCGTGACGATCATTGAGTGCATAGTGATCGGCGACGCCCGAGAGGCGCGTGTGGACGTCCGCGCCGCCGAGATCTTCGGCCGAGACGGTTTCGCCGGTTGCTGCTTTGACCAGCGGCGGCCCAGCAAGAAAGATGGTGCCTTGTTTGCGGACGATGATGGTCTCGTCCGACATGGCCGGCACATAGGCGCCGCCAGCTGTGCAGCTGCCAAGCACGGCGGCGATCTGCGGCACGCGATCGGCGCTCATGCGCGCCTGGTTATAAAAAATACGCCCGAAGTGTTCGCGATCCGGAAACACATCGGCGTTGTGAGGCAGGTTGGCGCCGCCGCTATCGACGAGATAGAGGCACGGCAGACGGTTGGCATGGGCGATCTCTTGAGCGCGCAAGTGCTTCTTCACCGTCATCGGGTAGTAGGTGCCGCCCTTGATGGTGGCGTCGTTGCAGACGATGACGCACTCGCGGCCCGACACGCGGCCGATGCCGGTTATGACGCCGCCGCCGTGGATTTCGTTGTCGTACATCCCCCACGCGGCCATCTGCGAAAACTCGAGAAACGGCGAGCCCGGATCGATCAATGTCATCACGCGCTCGCGCGGTAGCAGTTTGCCACGGCTGGTGTGGCGCTCGCGCGATTTCGCGTTGCCGCCTTGGGCCGTGACGGCGCGCTTGGCCTGCAGGTCGGCAACCAGCGCACCCATCGCCGCCGCATTGGCCTTGAAGTCAGCACTCTCAGGGGCAACGGACGATTTCAATCGGGGCATGGGCGCTCGGGGGAGAGGGGGCGGGGACGGCGAGCGGTAGATATGGAGGGATGGAGTGGCAGGTGTAAAGGGTGCCGCCCCTCATCGCATTCCTGCGCGGCGGAACCCTTCGAGATAATGCTCGCGCTCGCTATCGAGTTTAATCGGCATGTGCTGCTCGATCCAGGCGAGTGAGATGTTGGGCTGGGCGGCGCGCAGGTGCTGCAGCGTTGCATTTGCGGCGTCGCGTTCGCCGGCCATCCCGGCGGCGGCTGTGAAGACGCGGAGCGCGCCCACGAAATCGCCGCGCTGGCGGATGGCTTCGCGCGACAGCCGCATAGCCTCGTCGTAGCGGCGGCCGCAGAACATCGCGTATGACATGATGGAGTTGTAGATCGCCGAGAATGGATCGTGAGGGCTGCTGGCGCGAAGCGCACGGCGGGCTGCGGTGGCGCCCTCCTCCCAGCGGCCACAATACGACAGCGCCAAGCCGTAGTAACCTTGTGCCAGCGAGAAATTCGGATTGAGGCGCAAGGCCATTGCATAGTCGGCAAGGCTGTCGTCGAAGCGGCGTAAGAAAAGATGCACACAGCCGAGCGCATAATGCGCCCAGGGGTCCTCGTTATCGGCGAGGATGGCCGCCTCCGCCGCTTGACTGGCAACCAGCAGCGCGGTGCTCATGTCCTCCCACCCGTTGTGGGCACCAAAAGTATGACTGGTGGCGAGCACGCCGAGGGCTTGGCCGTAATGCGGATCAAGCACGATCGCCTTCTCCAGCAGTGCCTGGGCAACGATGTTGTCCTGCCGCGTCACGCGCCAGTAGTGGGACAGCCCGCGCATGGCGAGATCCCAGGCGTCCATGCTGTCGGGTGGCTTTCGCTGGGCGCGAAAGTTTTCGGCCACATAGAGCTGCGGTTCGATGGTGGCGACGATGGCTTCGGTGATCTCGTCCTGCACGGCGAACACATCGGCGAGACTGCGATCGTAGCGCTCGGCCCAGATGTGGCTGCCGGTGGCAACGTCGTTGAGCTGCACGGTGATGCGCACGCGATCGCCGCCCTGGCGGACGCTGCCTTCAACCACATAGCGCACGCCCAACTCGGCAGCGATCTGGCGGAGGTGGACGGCTTTGTCCTTGTAGATAAACGACGAGGTGCGCGCGATGACCAAGAACCAGCGCAGCTTGGACAGAGCGGTGATGATGTCTTCGCTGATGCCCTCGGAGAAGTACTCCTGCTCGGGGTTGCCGCTCATGTTGACGAAGGGCAGCACGGCGATGGCCGGACGCGCCGGTTCGGGGCTGCCATCGGGTGGCGTGCCGGCCGGGTAGGCGGTGTCGTTGGCGGGTGATGGCAGCCGGACATCGCCGACAAAACGGAAGCCTTTGCGGGCAATGGTGCGGATCAGCTTCTGCTCGCGCCCGGTATCGCCGATGGCCTTGCGCGCGGCATTGATGCGGCTGGTTAGCGTCGATTCAGACACGATACGACCGCCCCACACCGAGGTCATAAGATCGTCTTTGCTGACGACGCGATCGCGGTTCTCGACGAGATAGACCAGCAGATCGAACACCTGCGGTTCGACGGCGATGCTTTCCGCGCCGCGGCACAGCTCGCGCCGTTCGTTGTCGAGCATGTGGTCGGCAAAAAGAACTTTCACACAGGGTCTCCAGGCGGCCACCGAGCCAATCTCAAGGGATACTCACGCGCTTGTCGGGGACAAATCAAGGGCTTGGCAAAGTCTTTGCGGCCCAGCGGCTGCATACTGCGGGGACCTCGATGGCACTAAACCGTCCGTCGCATCCACACATGCCATCGGCCAATACGACGATCTATTCCCCCCGGAACAGCAGGAGATTCTTATGGGCAGGTTATTGGCATTCGGCTACGGCGTGGCGTCCTACGCCTTCTTCTTCGTCACTTTTCTCTATGCCATCGGCTTTGTTGGCGGGCTCTACGTGCCCAAGACAATTGACAACGGGACCATTGTGCCGCTGCCCGAGGCGCTGGCTGTCAACCTCGCGCTGATGGCGGTGTTCGCGTTGCAGCACAGCGTGATGGCGCGCCAGGGGTTCAAGCAATGGTGGACGCAATTCGTGCCGAAGGCCGTGGAGCGCAGCACGTATGTGGCGCTCTCTAGCCTCGCGTTGGTGTTGCTGTTCTGGCAGTGGCGGGCGCTACCGGATGTAATCTGGGAGATAAGAAACTCAAATGTTGCCATGCTGGTGACGGCAGTGTCGCTGCTCGGTTGGTTGATCGTGCTGACCAGCACATTCCTGATCAATCACTTCGAATTGTTCGGGCTGCATCAGGTCGCCAACAATCTGTCAGGCCAAGACATGCCAGCGCCACGCTTCCGCACGCCGCTTTATTACAAGTTCGTGCGCCATCCGATCTATCTCGGCTTCATCATTGCCTTCTGGGCGACGCCGGTGATGACGGTTGGGCACCTGCTGTTCGCAGCCGTCACCACCGCCTACATCTTCGTCGGCATCTGGCTTGAAGAGCGCGATCTGGTCGAGATGTTCGGCGACGACTACCGCCGCTACAAGGAACGCGTGTCGATGCTGATCCCCAGGCGCATGACGCGGCGCGGGACCGACGCTGCGGAACCAGCAGAAATCGCGGCACGCAAAAAGGTCTAGCGTTTGCGCAGTTGCCCCTCCCGCAGCACTTTAGTTGCTGCCGCGATCCTGGCTACGGCAGAAACGGCACAGACCGCCGCAATGCCCCACGCCAGAACAGCATACCACGGCGGCCACAGCACCATCGCCGCGAACACGGCGATGGTCTCGGTGCCCTCGGTCAGTCCCGCCATGTAGTAGATCGATCTGGCGCCCTGCGTTGTGGTCTCCAAGCCGCGCTTGGCGGCACCTGTTGCGATCGCGAGGAACGCCACACCACTTACGATGAAACCGGCGAGCATCGCTGCGGCCGCCAGCGCATTGGCAGCCGGATCGGCCACCGCAAACGCCAGCGGGATGGCTGCGTACACCAGAAAGTCGCTGACAATATCCAGAAACCCGCCCCCGGTCGGTCGGGCCTGCGCGGCGCGCCACCGCGCCATCCAGCCCATCGGCGAGCCGTCCGAGGGTGAACAGCAGCAGCCCCAGCTCTGGCGCATGCCCGGCAACGGCCGCTGCGCTAGCCAGCCCCAAGCCGCATCCCACCCAGGTCACTGCCTCGGCCGTAACCCCGGCACGCACCAGCGGCTGCGCCAGCGGGTTGAGCGGCGGGCCGATCCAGGGTCTGGGGCGCGCGTCCAGCATGCGACTCCAGATGACAGAGGCCGCTAGGCTTTGTTGACCATGGCAGCGTGGTTCATGGTATCAGATCAGATCAACGCGCACCCACAGAGAAGCGAACCCATGTCGTCTTCCAGCTACGAAGCCGTCACGCGCGGCATCCGGGTCAGCGTATTGCCGCAATACCTGACAGACGAGTCCGATCCGGACGAAGGCCGCTATTTCTGGGCCTACACCATCGACATCGAGAACGAGAGCCGCGAAACGGTGCAACTGCGCTCCCGCGTTTGGCGCATCACGGACGAGACCGGCAGGGTCGAGGAAGTGCGCGGCCCCGGTGTCGTCGGGCAAACTCCCACACTCAAACCCGGTGAGTCGTTCCGCTACACATCTGGATGTCCGCTCTCGACGCCATCCGGCATCATGGTCGGCAGCTTTCAGATGACCAACGAGGACGGCGAAATGTTCGATGTCGCGGTTCCTGCCTTCTCGCTCGACAGTCCAGAAGGCCGCCGCGTGGTGAACTAGCCGCACGCGATCAATCCCTCATCACGTTTATGCGAGAGGCTGCCGCGCTCAATTGCTGGCGGATTAGCGTCCGCCTGCCGGCGGCAGCCATGTCATGTCAAACCATCTCACGGCTGGGTGAGGTCGCCTTCCGCCGCAGCACTATTGCGCGCACACAAGGGTGGCGCGTCACATCTTCATGATGCTTGCCGCGACAAAGCATCCAGACCTCAGTCATTCATCGAAATAGGAGCCGATCATGATCCGCATCCTTGCCGCTGTTGCGATCCTTGCCTTGAGTGTTCCGGCTGCGGAGGCCAAATCCACACAAACAAAGCCGACCCAAATGGGCTTGTTCGGCACCCCGCTGAAGTTCAAAAAAGACAACGACGGCGCCCGTTTCAAAAATGCCGCCACGTTCTGGACTGGCCTCCAGATCCAGCGCTACTGACAGCGTTACGCCGCTTGCGCGGCGCGCGCGGCCTCGACCATCGCCCGCACTTTGGCCACGTCAGGGGGCGAACCGACGGCGAGTGCCTGCCGCCCGGCCTCCGTCGTCACAAACGCGAGGATGTCGGCGCAAACTTTCTCTGCGTCGGCATCCGCGATTGCAGCCGCTGTTGCGTAGCCGCTGCCGAGCAGCAAGTCGGCTTCAGTGCCAGCTAAGCCCGGCACCGCCAACATGAGACGGGTCCGTGCTTGCCAGCCGCGCAGTGTGTCGGCGTTCACCGGCAATGGCCCGATCCGGCTGCTGAGTTCACCGGCGTCGGCGGCGATAAACCGCTCCGCTGTGACCACTCCGGCGGCGCGCAGGATCAGCGCATCGACCGGCCCGACGCCGGGAATGGTGCCGCCCGGCTCCTCGGTCCGCTGCAGGCGGCGGTCCCTGAAGTTCGAGAGCCCCTCGGTCGACGCAGGCAGCAGCATGGCCGCCGCCGCATGACCAACACCGGCGGTTGCGGGCGCTGCGGCCTGTGTTGCCCGCTCAGGAGACGCCACGGGAATTGGCATGACCGTGGGCTGAGCAGCAGAAGACTTGAGAACGTCAGCACGGCTGCGAACCGCATCGGGTTTGACCCAGCGGGGCGCCGGCCGTGGCAGATCGATAACCGCGCGCCGCCGCTGCAGGACAACGACTTCGCCGCCCGTATCGTCACCGTCATCGCTCACTGGGGCAGTGTTCACAGCCGTTGGCCGGAGAACTACGGTGGTCCGCCGTGCGTCCAGCGGAAACACGTTGCCGATGTTGACCGGAGCGCGCGTGGCCACAATATCCCGGGCATACTGATCGCGTTTCACGCGCTCTTCATCGGGCACGGACGCTTGCGCACGGCCGTTGGCGCGGACCTCGTCGAACATAACCGCGATCTGCCGCCGCGCCTCGGACAGGCGGCTGCGCATGCGCCGATGGACCAACGGCAACATCAGCGCGGACGTCAGTCCGGACCGCCAAAGACTGCTCGCCGGTGCCTCCGATGCTGCGTCAAGAATTGCCCGATTGAGGATCGCGGCCAGCAGTTGAACCTGCGCTGCCAACACGCCCGCCATAATCCGCCGCCCGACGGCATCGAGCCCGGCTGCCGGGTCTGCCACCGCGCGGCTCAAATCAAAGTGCGCCAACAGGCCTTCATAGGCAAGATTAGCTGCATCGGCGCCCGCAGCTATCGCCGGTGCCAGAAACCCCGCTCCATCCGCAAGTTTGATCGGCGCCGCCGCTGTGACGGCAAGCGTCCGTAGGTTCCCATAGTCCACCTGAACCGCCACATCACACGCAAAGTGAATGTCGTTCTCGGCTTCGGACTGCGCCGTATGAAACGGATGCAGCGCATCAGTCACATAGTGGGATAGGACACCAGCGCAGTAGGCAGCGTTGTTCCATTCCCGCTTCGACAGTGCTGCGACAAGGTTCTGATACCAGCTTTGGGCCCGGCCGATGGCGCCGCCCCAGTAGCCGTCACGCGGGAATAGAACGTGGTTCTTGAAATCGCGGAACTCTTGATCCGGCGCGTCGGCGCCCAACGCCAGAAGTGCTGCCTCGCTATGGAACATCTGACGCCAGCGCGCCGCGTCTGGGCCGGATAGCTCCGTCAGCGCATCAAAGGCGACACGCTGATGCAGTGACCGCGCGTAGCGCCGCCGGATGGCGCGCTCGGCCATAGCCAGCGAAGTGCGCACCGTGTGTTTTGACGTTTCCACAGGCATCGGCGATCCCCTGTCCAGATCAGAGGTCGAGCGTGCCAATGAGTCGCATGAATTGTAGAGGCCGTTTGCCGGTTTTGCCCGGATTTATTTGCCGTCAGCCCTTCCGGCCAGGATCGTAGGCGTGGTCGCGGCGCCACTCCGTCATGAAGTAAGACAGCTTGTCGTCGATCTCGTCGGGCATGACGATGGCGATGGTGACGATCTGGTCGCCGGGTGTCTGTCCCGGTGCAGGCCGCACGCCGCGTCCCTTCATGCGAAACGCGCGGCCGGAACTGGTACCCTTCGGGATGGTCAAGGCGACGCGGCCGTGGATCGTGGCGACCTCGATCTTGCCGCCCAGCACCGCCTCGTCGATCGTCACGGGGACAGTCAGAAGGATGTCGTCGCCGGTGCGACGGAACTCGGCATGCGCCCGGACCTTGATCTCTACCAGCGCATCGCCAGCCTCGCCCCCTCGCGGACCTTCGCCACCTTTGCCCTTGAGACGCAGCACCTGCCCGTCCGTCACACCCTCCGGCACCGTCAGGTCTAGTGCTGCGCCGCCGGGCATGGTGACGCGCTTGCGAGCCCCGTTGGCAGCTTCCAGAAAGTCGACTTCCAACGTGTAGCGCACATCGGGCCCGCGTAGCCCCGATGCACTGGCGGGTCCGCCGCGGCCACGGCCGAACAGATCGGAAAAAATGTCACCAAAACCGAAATCGTCGCCGCCTGCACCGGGCCGACTGGCGCCCGCATACGTCCGCTGCGTGCGCTGGCGGGGATCGCCGTTGCCATCGATCAGTCCGGCGTCGTACTGGCGGCGCTTTTCTGCATCCCCAAGGATCGCGAAGGCGGCATTGACCGTTTTGATGCGTGCTTCCGCGGCCACCCGGTTAGCCGGGTTCAGGTCCGGGTGAAATTCCTTGGCGAGCTTGCGGTAAGCACGCCGAATGTCATCATCTGACGCTCCTCGCGCGACGCCAAGTTCCTTGTAGAGGTCGTCAGCCATGGTTGTGCGCCGGCTCGCTATCATCTCATTCGTCTGGACTTTACACCAAACCGCGCCGCAAATCTTGCGGCATGTTCATGGCGGAGCCCAATCAGGGGACTATCCGCACTTCAGCAGTTTTGCCCAAAAGGGACGCCAGCGTCACAAAGCGCCGTTGCAGCCGGTCGCCATTGAGGGCGGCATACGATTTGGGCACGGCGACCACAAGCCGGTCCTTTTCGTAACTCAATGGCACTTCGTCGATAATGCCTGGGCGGCCGATTGATAGCATGTGGGCCGCCCGAACCGCTGCGCCCGCGATCTTGGCCCGCTCCAGTAACCGCCCTGGCAGCAGCGGCGCCAGTTGGGTCGATAGTTCGGCGACTTCGTCGTCTTTACCGCCGGGGCCAGCATGGCGGTAGTAGCTGGCCATGGCAAGAAAGACACGGCCGGGATGGTCGATGCCAGCCATCGCTGAATAAGCAACACCCACCAGGCTCTGCTCGCCCCGGTAGTCGGGATGCGCCCGCCAGGCTACGTCTGAGAGCAGACAAGCCGCATGTCTGAGCCGCCGCTCGACCGAAGTTTCACTTGGTCCACCAGGCGCGAATAATGCGTCCGTCCACGTGCAGAGTTCTTGGGAGTGCTTGAACGAGCGTGACCGCAGCATGGCATAGTCGGTGGCAAACGCGATCAGCGGGTCCCGATCCTGCTCAATTCGGGACAGGAGTTTGTAGACTAGTCCTTCGCGCACGCCAAAAACCGAAAACACTACGTCGCGCGGCTTGAGCTTGCGCAGCAACCGTTCCAGCACCAGCGCACCGTACGGCAACACCTCGCGCCGTGCTTTGGAAACTGTGTGGCCGGCCGCAACTCCGGCCAGTTTCTTGGACTTCCGAATCTGCTCGCAGAAATCGATCGCCTCGGCGGCCGGCAGTGCATACCCTTGCATCATGTGCAGGGGATAGTCGCGGGCAGCCATATGCAGTTTGGCGAAGGCGCGCCAGGTGCCACCGACCGCGTAAAATGTCCGGCCGGCTCCCTTCCCAATCCAAGGCACGCCAGCGATCTCGTCGTCGGTAAAGCTCAGCGCTTTGTCGATGCGGCCGCCCGAGGAATCCAACAAGCGCAACGATCCCAGTGGCAGAGTTGTCGCATGCCGGAGCGTCTTGCCGGCGATATCGATCAGCTCAAGCGACCCGCCACCGAGATCGCCAGCGATACCATCCGGCGCCTCAAAGCCCATCATGACCCCATTGGCCGCCAGCTCAGCCTCTTGTGCGCCCGATAGTACATCGATCTTGGCACCCAATGCCTTCTCGGCGCGCGCTATGAACTGCGCGCCGTTGCGGGCCTCGCGACACGCCGCCGTGGCGATCGCACGCACGTTCTTGACCCCAAGAACTCGTAGTATCGCACTGAAGCGCGCCAGCCCCTCCAGTGTCCGTGCGATGGCGTCTTCATCCAACGCGCCTTTTGAAGCGATGGAGCGCCCAAGGCCCGCCAGCACCTTTTCGTTGAACAACGCAGTCGGTGCGCGCACTGCGCCCTCGTAAACCACAAGACGCACTGAATTCGAACCGATATCGACAACTGCCATAGGTTCAAGTTCGCCCGAACGGGAGCGATCACTGTCAAAACGGCTGGCGGAGGGCACTCGCACGCTGGGTTCTTCTGTTCGAGGATTAGTATTCAGGACTTCGTCGGCGATTTCGTAACTGCCCGGCGGGCGGAACTCTCGAAGCGTGGCGGGAAGCTCTCCTTCAATGACTTCCCACGGCCAGACAGGCTTGGATTGGTCATGAAGTACTGATGGGCATTAAACAGTGCCTCTCCAGGGGCAGGCTCGACGCGCGTTGCACTGCCATCGGACGCGATCGACCAGCTTTGTTGGTTGTCATTGAGGCAGGCCACCATGATCTGGTCGAGGATTTGCGCGTGCACGGTCGGGTTTTTGATCGGCACCATCACCTCAACGCGGCGATCGAGATTGCGCGGCATCATATCCGCTGAGCTGATGTAGACCAGGGCTTGCTCCGACGGCAAGCCATGCCCATTGCCGAAGCAATAGATGCGCCCGTGCTCCAGAAAGCGGCCAACGATGCTTTTGACGCGGATACGATCGCTCATGCCGGGAACACCCGGCCGCAAACAACAAATTCCCCGCACGACCAGTTCAATATCGACACCGGCCTGGCTTGCCGCATACAGCGTTTCAATGATCTCCGCATCGACCAGCGAATTCATCTTAAGCCAGATGGCCGCCGGACGACCGGCCTCTTTGTGCGCGATCTCAGCACGGATGTGGCTCAGCATGCGCGCCCGAATTCCGCGCGGACTGGCTGCCAGCGTCTCTAGTTCGGCCGGCTCGGCGTAGCCGGTGACGAAGTTGAAAATGCGCGTCACGTCGCGGCCAACAGCAGCGTCGGCGGTAAAGAACGACAAGTCGGTATAGACCTTGGCTGTCTGCGGGTGGTAGTTACCGGTTCCCATGTGGCTGTAGGTGGCAAGCTCGGTGCCTTCCCGGCGCACCACGAGACCCATTTTGGCATGCGTCTTCAGCTCGATGAAGCCATAGACCACATGCACGCCTGCACTTTCCAGATCGCGCGCCCAGCGGATGTTGGCTGCCTCATCAAAGCGTGCACGAAGCTCAACGACGGCGGTCACCGACTTGCCCATTTCGGCGGCTTCCTTGAGGAGCAGCACAATGGGGCTGTCGTTGCTGGTGCGGTATAGCGTCCACTTGATCGCCATCACGTTCGGGTCGGCGACCGCCTGGCGCAGAAACTGCAGCACCACATCGAAGCTCTCGTACGGGTGATGGACAACGATGTCCTTCTTGCCGACCGCCGCAAAGCAATCACCGTTGAACTCGCGGATGCGTTCCGGGAACCGGATGTTGAAAGCGCGGAATGTCAGGTCAGGGCGATCGGTGACGATCAGCTGCGATGTGTCGGAGAGGCCAAGCAGGCCCTCTTTCACAAATACGTCGTCCTCTTTTACTTCGAGTTCGTCGATGACGAACTTCATGAGCCGTTCGGGCATCGCGCCATCGATCTCAAGCCGGATCACGTGCCCGCGCCGGCGGCGCTTGAGCGCACTCTCAAACGAGCGCACGAGGTCTTCAGCTTCTTCTTGGACTTCAAGATCGCTGTCGCGCAACACGCGGAACGCCCCTTGCCCTCGAGGCTTGAAACCTGGAAACAAACGCATAATGAAAAATGCGACCACCGTCTCGATGCGCACGAAACGGATCTCGCGGGAGCCTTCGCCGGCCCCCTCGCCGCCTGGCAGCCTGATGAAGCGCGCGAGTTGGCTGGGGATCGGCAGCAGTGCATGCATGGTCTTGGCATCACTCTCGCGGACCAGCTCGACGCCAAGCACGAAGCCAAGATTGGGAATGAACGGGAATGGATGCGCCGGATCGACGGCGATTGGCGTCAACACCGGGAAGATGCGCGTCAAAAACTCGCGCTCAAGCCATTTGCGCTCGTGGGCGCGCAGCGCCTCAGCGTCGACGATGGTCAAACCAGCTGCCGTCATTTCCGTGCAGAGCTGCCGCCAGCACGCCTGTTTGTCAGCAACCAGCCGCGCTACGGCCGCGTTGATCGCCGCCATTTGTTGAACCGGCGTCAAGCCATCCTGGCTCTTGACATTGATTCCGGCAACCACCTGACCGTGAACACCGGCAGCGCGCACCATATAGAATTCGTCGAGGTTGGCAGCTGAGATGGAGAGAAAGCGCAATCGCTCGAGCAGCGGATGGCGTGTATTCTGCGCCTCCTCGATAACGCGGCGGTTGAACTGCAACCAAGAAAGCTCACGGTTGTAGTAGCGCTCCGGTCCCTGCGGTACGGCCACCGCAGGCGCTCGTGGCGAGGCTGGGGCACTGTCCGGCTTGGCACTCCGGCGGGCCTTTTGGTCGCTTGCAGTCACCGGGGTACTCCTAACGGGCTCCAACAATGAGCCGCCAAGCGGCGGATCAGGGACCCAAATTGTGCGTCTTACAGATGAGCCGGGCCTCTGGCCGGAGTATAGGGGCAAAACCTTAAACCGGCCCTTAGCCGCCCCCGGCAGACGTGGCCATGTCATCGTCGAGAGACTGTTCTGGAGACTGCCCGAGTGCCGCCAAAACCTCCAGCACCAGGGGCCGCGTCACCTTACGCTTCATGGCCAGTGCCTTTTGATCAATGGCGGCAACCACAGCCTCCGCCATGGCCATCGAACGCTCCATCCGGAGCGCGATAGCATCGATCACGACCGGCTCCACGCTGAGTTGGCGGTCGGAAAAATGCTTGACCAAAACCGCTTTGAGCAGCGCGGTGTCGGGTGGCTCGATCGCGACAACCGGAACCGCCAGCAGACGCGAGCTCAAATCCGGCAAGGCAATGATCAGCGAAGCAACAGGCACGCGGGTTGTAAGCAGTAGTGAGCGCTTGTTCTCCCGCGCCGCATTGAGCAGATGAAACAAGACGCGCTCGTTGCCAATCCCGCGTTCGAGATTTTCGATCAGAAGCGCGCCGGACGAGTGGAGTTGCGTGACGGCGGCATCCGCAAGATCAGGCGCGGCAACCGCTCCAGCACCCGACGCCAAACGCCAGACCTGACCAAGATGTGTCTTGCCCGCTTGCGCTGGACCCTCAAGCACGACGGCATGGTGCGGCCAATCCGGCCACCTTTCAATGATGCGCAGCGCACTCTCGTTGGCTGGACTGACCAGGAAATCTTCAGCACCCAGCGCCGGCCGGGGCGCCAGATCAAACGTCAGCTGGGCCGGCTGGCCGCTCATAGTTGCGCCTTCGTGAGATGCGCTTGCAGGGGCTTCGCGTCCGTTGGCACGCGTCCGCGGTACACGTCGCTGTCGAGGTAGCGCGAAAGCCCGAAACGCGCGAGCACAGCGATCGCCGCCGAGACCGGCACCGCAACCAGAGTGCCCACGATGCCAAACAGCAGGCTGAACGCAAACAGCGCAAAAATCAGCCACACCGGATGCAGGCCGACTTTCTTGCCTACCAAACGCGGCGACAGCAGAGCCGTATCCAACGCCATGCCAGCAGCCATGACGCCAAGCACTGACAACACGGGTGTGACGTTTGGCGCGAATTGCATCACCGCGATCAAACCCGCGACCACGACGCCTGTCACCCAGCCGACCATCGGCACGAAAGCAAGCACACCCGTCGCGAGCCCGACCAGAGCGCCATAGTTGAGACCGAGCAGGCTCAGCGCAACCGCATAAAACAGCCCGAGGAACAAACACACGGCGCCCTGGCCGCGGATAAACGCTGCCACTGCGTCGTTGACGTCACCGGCAAGCCGCTCGATCGTAGGCGCATGGTCACGTGGCAGCCACTGCTGGACGCGGGCAATCATCGGATGCCAATCAACCAGCAGATAGAATACCACCAGCGGCGTGATCAACAGCACCGACACGAGATTGATCAGCGCTGCGCCGCGGTTCCACATCGCCGCCGCAGCCGAACTCAGGATCGCGCCGGCGCTGGCATTCAGCTCGGCGATAGCCTTTTCGATGCCGACCTCGACCAGACCCGCGTTGGCCCCCAGGCGCTCGCGGGCGAACCCTTCAATGGCCGCACGCACCCGCCGCATGTCGGTCGGCAGCGCGGTCGCCAATTGCTGCAGCTGCGTGAACAACAGCGGCGCCAGCAGAATCAGACCGGCGACCACCACCGTGCCGACGACGCCGACAATGAGCGCGGCTGCCAAGGTTCGCGACATACCTCGTGCCTCTAGCTTGTCTGCCAGCGGATTGAGAAAATAAGCAAGCATTATACCGGCGACGAAGGGCAGCAGAATGTCACGAAAAACGGCAAGCGCCAGCAGCAGCGCGATCAACGCGCCGAGCCAGAACCCGATATGGCGGCCCTCCGTCCCCATGCTGTAACTGGCCTCCCTCGACCGCGATCCCTAGTGACTTGCCAGCGTTTGCGCCTGACGCCGTCGACGCAGCGATAGTCTACGACGAGTTAATGTTGATTCGCACAATACCCGGCGCCGCAGCCGGTCGCGCCCTCCCCAGTCAAGGCGCTTTCCCGTCGGCAGCCGATGGCCCGGGTTGAGTCATGTGCGAGAACCACGTTCGCGAATAACTGACCAGCGACGCAATCGTCAGCACGCCTGTGATCCAAGCAAGCCCCCAACGCGCTGTATCAAGGCCGATCGCAAAACCTTCATCTGCCAGCACTACCGCCGCAAGCACGATTTGTGACAGCGTATTGAGCTTACTGACCAGCACCGGCTTCACTTCGGCGGGATGGTTCATCATCCATGCCAGAAGGAAGCCCGCCAAAATCGCCAAATCACGGCTAACAACTGCGATCACCAGCCACAGCGGCAACTGCTCGCGCGCACCCAGCGCGATATAGATGGACACGATCAACAGCTTGTCGGCCAACGGATCGAGATAGGCGCCCAGCTGGGTCTGCATCTGGTAGCGCTTGGCGAGAAAGCCATCGACGGCGTCAGAGACGCCGGCGGCCACAAACAGAAAGAACGCCGCCTTGGCTTGCCCCGAGAGCAAGAGCCAGAACACGAACGGCACGGAAAAGACCCGGCCCAGCGTAATGAAATTCGGCAGGTTGATGTTCAAGATGGTCCCGGAAGTCGATGGCTGTGCAAGCACATAACAGCGCGCGAGCCAACCATAGGCAGCCGGCGGCTCCAAGTCGAGACCCGCGTTCCGTGCAGGCCGCAACGCAACCGCGAAACACACTGGTCTTCAAGTCTGGATGCTTATGAACATCGTTAAATACGCCATCTCGACTGTCACGACCGCCGGTACAGCAGACGTGCCCGAATTGTGCCGGCCAGCCTGCGGATTTCTGTGACGATGGCTTCGGCGTTGGCGACTGAGCCGTCTGCATCGAGCACAACGTAGCCCAGCTCGCCGGTGGTCTGGTAGTGCTGGGCAGCGATATTGACCTTGTGGCGGGCAAAGATCTCGTTCAGGCGACCCAACTCTCCAGGCAAATTGCGTTGGACCTGGATAAAGCGCGTGCCGGCGGGACGCGGCGAAAGCTGCACTTGCGGGAAGTTGACCGCCCCTGTGGTTGAGCCGACATCTGAATACTCGACGAACTTGCGGGCCACTTCCGCGCCGATCCGTTCCTGCGCTTCTTCGGTCGAGCCGCCGACGTGAGGCGTCAGGATCACATTGTCGAGGCCCTGAAGGGGTGAGGTGAAGCGCTCAGAATTGGCAGACGGCTCAACCGGGAATACATCGATGGCAGCGCCGGACAAATGCTTTGCTTTCAGCGCGGCGGCCAGTGCATCGAGGTCGGCCACAGTGCCGCGCGCATTGTTGATGAAGATGGCGCCTTTCTTCATTTTGGCGACGTGTTCGGCGCCAATCATACCCTGCGTTGCGGGTGTCTCCGGCACGTGCAGCGTGATGACGTCAGACTTGGTCAGCAGCTCGTCGAGCGTATCAACTGGTTCGACGTTGCCGTGGCGCAATTTGTCGGTGTGGTCGTAGTAAATAACGCGCATGCCGAACGCTTCGGCCAGCACGGCGAGCTGGCTGCCGATGTTGCCATAGCCAACGATGCCCAGGGTTTTTCCGCGTACTTCATTGGAGCCGACGGCACTCTTGTCCCAACCGCCCGCGTGCGCTGAGACAGATTTTGGAAACACGCGCCGCATCAACATGACGATCTCGGCGATGGTCAATTCCGCTACTGAGCGTGTATTGGAAAAGGGCGCATTGAAAACCGGAATGCCCATAGCAGCGCAGGCACTTAGATCGACCTGGTTGGTACCAACCGAAAAGCAGCCGACAGCAACCAAGCTGCGGATACCATCGATGGCCTCGGCGGTGATTTGCGTGCGCGAGCGGATGCCGAGCAAGCGCGTTCCCTTCAGCGCTGAGCGCAGGGATGCGCCGTCAAGCGCTTTGGTCTGCCGCTCAATGTTGGTGTAGCCGGCCGAGCGGAGAATGCCGGCGGCGGTCTCCGAGATTCCCTCGAGCAGAAGGATCTTGATTTTGTCCTTTGGCAGCGACGTCGGAAACGGCTGGCGCAGCGTATCTTCGGGCGGCATGAGAAAGCTCCAGGGCGGCGCCGTCCTGCCACGCGCGAGCGACGCGCCGCCAATCGGCGCGGCGCGCACACACTGCAGACGTGGAGGATGTCCGCTTACTTCCACTCAATCTTGAGTACTTCGTACGAGCGCGGACCCTTTGGCGTGGTCACTTCCGCACTGTCACCCTGTGCTTTGCCGATAAGCGCACGCGCAATGGGGCTGGTGATGGAGATCTTGCCGTCCTTCACGTTGCTCTCACCATCGCCGACGATCTTGTATTTGACTTTGTCGCCGGAATCTTCATCCGTCAGCGTCACGGTGGCCCCGAATTTGATCGTTGTTCCGGACAGCTTTGATGTGTCGATAACTTCGGCACGGTTGAACCGATCCTCAAGATCGGACACGCGCGCTTCGTTCATGCCCTGCGCTTCTTTGGCGGCATGATATTCTGCATTTTCGCTGAGATCGCCGTGGGCGCGCGCTTCCGAAATCTGGGAGATGATGCGCGGACGTTCAATCGATTTAAGGCGATGAAGCTCTTCCTCGAGCTTCTTGAACCCCTCGACCGTCATCGGAACTTTTTCCATTCTCGCATCTCCAAAAGTCTGCCCCCTGCGGCACCGGCAAGAGGCCGGTACCAACATGGGTATTGTCACGCTGGAACGTGGATTGCGCTGGGACGATATGAGCCTGTTGCTACGGCACTTTCATGGCAGCCGGCGCGCCGGAGATGGTAGCAAAATCATTTGCTTCTCGCAATCATTGCGCGATATCTTTGAAATGAATGGGGAAATTAGGGTCGGTGTCTCCTGCGCCTTCTCATGCCAGACGTTTTTCCGGCTGGAGATAACTCTGCAACGGCGCCACCGTCAGCCCGCCGCCACGCATGGCGGCAATGGCTTTGGTGGCCGCCAGCGCGCCTGCCAAAGTCGTGAAATACGGTATCCGGTTCATCAGGCTGGTGCGACGGATATCGCGGCTGTCCGCGAGGGCTGCTGCGCCTTCGGTCGTGTTGAACACCAGCTGCACGCCGCCGTTCTTCATCAGATCGACGATATGCGGCCGGCCTTCGAGGACCTTATTGACCTGCTCGCACGCGATCCCATGGGCCTCAAAGTGGCGTTTGGTGCCGCGTGTCGCGATGATGCGGAAGCCCATCTCGCTCAAATCGCGTATCGCGCCCAGCAGATCATCCTTGTCGCTCTCGCGCACGGATACAAACACTGCGCCTTTGTCGGGCAGCACCGTGCCGGCGCCGAGCTGCGCTTTAGCAAAGGCAACGGCGTAATCACGGTCGAGACCCATCACCTCGCCGGTCGACTTCATCTCGGGGCCAAGGACCGGATCAACACCGTTAAAACGCGCGAACGGAAACACCGCTTCTTTGACGGCTACGTAACCGAGCTCGGCAATCGAGTGTTTTTGCGGTTTCAGCCCGAGAACTCTTGAGCTTCTCGCCGGCCATAATGCGCGCAGCCAGCCCGGCGATCGGCAATCCGATGACCTTGGCGACGAACGGCACTGTACGTGATGCCCGAGGGTTCACTTCGAGGATGTAAATCTGCCGGTCCTTGATGGCGAATTGCACATTCATCAGCCCGACGACGTTCAAGGCCAATGCTAGGTCGCGCGTCTGTTTTTCGAGCCGCAGCACGATGGAGCTGTCGAGGCTGTGCACCGGCAGCGAACAGGCGCTGTCGCCGGAGTGGATTCCCGCCTCCTCGATGTGCTCCATGATGCCAGCGACCCAGGTGTCCTTGCCGTCACAGAGGCAATCGACGTCGACTTCGACCGCGCCGGAGAGATAACGGTCCACCAGGAGAGGGCGCTTGTGGGAGACAATCAGCTCGGATGGGCCATCGAGTACCGCCGCGAGATTGGCGACGTACCTATCGACACCCGCGCCATCGGCAACGATCTCCATGGCGCGGCCGCCTAGCACATAGGACGGCCGGATGACGACGGGATAACCGAGCTTTTCGGCGACGGCCCGCGCTTCGCCGGGCGAACGAGCGATGCCGCTATCGGGTTGCTTGAGATCAAGCTTTTTGATTAGTGCGTTGAACCGGTCCCGGTCTTCCGCAAGATCGATGGCGTCAGGCGAGGTGCCGAGAATGGGGATGCCGGCCGCTTCCAGGGCTGCTGCCAGCTTCAATGGCGTCTGCCCACCAAACTGGACGATGACGCCGACGAGCGTGCCGTTGGTCTTTTCAGTGATGATGATCTCGATCACGTCTTCAGCCGTCAGCGGCTCGAAGTAGAGGCGGTCGGAGGTATCGTAGTCGGTCGAAACGGTCTCCGGGTTGCAGTTGACCATGATCGTCTCATAGCCCGCCGCCGTCAGCGCAAAGCAGGCATGACAGCAGCAATAGTCGAACTCAATACCCTGCCCGATGCGGTTCGGACCGCCGCCGAGAATGACGATTTTCTTTTTGTCGGTAGGTCGGGCTTCGTCGCCAACGGGCGAGTGAGACTGCGCCATGGGCAGTGGCGTGCCACCGACTTGCCCCACGAGCGGCGTTTCGTACGTTGAGTACATATACGCCGTCGGCGATGCGAACTCCGCAGCGCATGTGTCGATGCGTTTGTAGACCGGCCGCACGCCGAGATCGTGCCGCAACTTCCGGACGGCGACATCGTTCGACTTTGTCAGCTTGGCAAGGCGGGCATCGGAAAAACCCATAGCCTTCAATTGCCGCAGCAGCACCGGCGATTTCGGCAGGCCGTGCGCGATGACGCGCGCCTCCATGTCGATGATCTCCTGCATGCGGGAGAGGAACCACGGATCGATCTTGCAATAGGCGTGGATCTCGTCGTGCGGCACACTGAGCCGCATGGCTTGCGCGACCTTCAGCAGACGATCCGGCGTTGGGCGGGCGAGGGCTGCGCGGATGATATTCTTGTCGTCATCCTGGCCGAGACCTTCAAACACCACGTCATCAAGCCCGGTCAGTCCGGTTTCGAGCCCACGCAGCGCCTTTTGCAGGCTCTCGTGGAAGGTGCGGCCGATGGCCATCACTTCGCCAACGGACTTCATGGCAGTGGTGAGCGTTGTGTCAGCGCCCGGGAATTTCTCGAAGGCAAAGCGCGGGATTTTCGTCACCACATAATCGATGGTCGGTTCGAAGCTCGCGGGCGTGGCGCCGCCCGTGATGTCGTTGTCGATCTCATCGAGCGTGTAGCCGACGGCCAACTTGGCGGCGACTTTGGCAATGGGGAACCCCGTTGCCTTGGATGCCAATGCCGACGAACGCGACACGCGAGGGTTCATCTCGATGACAACCAGGCGCCCGTCAGCTGGATTGACCGCGAACTGCACGTTGGAGCCGCCAGTTTCGACACCGATCTCGCGCAGCACCGCGATCGAAGCGTTGCGCATCATCTGGTATTCTTTGTCCGTCAATGTGAGCGCTGGCGCGACGGTAATGGAATTGCCGGTATGCACGCCCATTGGATCGATGTTCTCGATGGAGCAGACGATGATGCAGTTGTCCGCACGATCGCGCACGACCTCCATCTCGAACTCTTTCCAGCCCAGAACAGATTCTTCAACCAGCACCTGCGTTGTTGGTGAAGCATCAAGCCCGCGCTCGATGATCTCGAAGAATTCCTCACGGTTGTAGGCAATGCCGCCGCCGGTGCCGCCCATAGTGAAAGACGGCCGGATAATCGCGGGGAGCCCCACATGCGTCAGCGCTTCGCCCGCCTCCTTGCGCGAGTGCGCCATTTTCGACTTGGGCGTTTCAAGACCAATTTTGGCCATGGCTTCACGGAAACGCTGCCGGTCTTCGGCTTTATCGATGGCATCAGCGTTGGCGCCGATCAGCTCGATGTCGTATTTGGCGAGCGTGCCGTCTTTCGCGAGCGCAAGCGCTGTGTTGAGAGCGGTTTGCCCGCCCATCGTTGGTAGTATGACCAGTTTCTCGTGCGGATGCGCAGCTCTCTCGCGTGCGATGATCTTGGCGACGATTTCGGGCGTGATCGGCTCGATATACGTCGCGTCCGCCAATTCCGGATCCGTCATGATCGTGGCCGGATTGGAATTGACCAGGACGATTCGGTAACCTTCGGCCTTCAAGGCCTTACAAGCTTGAGTGCCCGAATAGTCGAACTCACAGGCTTGGCCGATCACAATCGGGCCCGCGCCGATGATGAGGATCGCATGGATGTCGGTGCGTTTTGTCATTAAAGCAAGCTGCTTAGTGCAGTGCAGCACGTTTGGGAAGGGGGCCAGAACGAACGGTGGGCCGCAGACGTGGAAAACGAAGCGAAAACGAGTTTATTGTGATTGGGGGGCTATGCTAGGCCAAAAGCATGAGTACGCCCGCTCGCTCACGAGATATGAGACCTGCCACTTGGAAGCCCACCACGCAGGCTGCAGATGGGATGGCGCGGCGCTGTGTAGGCGTTGCCGTGATCGAGCCGATGGTGGCGGGCGGCGTGATCGCGGAACATGCGCGATTTGAACAGACTGGCGGGCAAGTTGTGCCGCTGTCGCCGAAAGGCGTAACGCATGAAAAGGTGAAGGCGGCGCTCAACTGGCATTTACAGCGCGCGGCGCCCGACACCATAGATGCCATTCCGGAAGCGAAGCGGCAGTCGTCACCGGATAGCTATATTGAGCCAGATTTTGCGCAACAGAGCCGCGAAGTGCATTTGGGTCTCCCTGTTGGAACGCGGCCATCTTACACCTCGGAGCGGCGTGAACGCAAAGAGAGGCGCGTTAGGGTTTGAGGACCACCGTCACCAACCCGTCTTGTCACCAAGCGCCTCCTGCGAGTGAGCCGCAGCGAGCAGTCTCCCGATCAGCCGGTCTTCGGACTCGAGTATCCCGCTCGGCCCGCTGCGCGGAAGCTGATCGCCAACCGTTCGCCGCTATGCCAGATCCGGGTCGGCTACGGCAGATCGAAGACACACACCGTCTCGATGTGCGGGGTGTTGGGGAACATGTCGAACCCATCGATGCTGGTGAGGCGATACCCGGCGGCCACCAGTTTTGCCGCATCGCGCGCGAGGGTGGCCGGGTCACAGGACACGTACACCAGACGCGGGGCCTGGACGCGGACCACTCCGGCCAGCGCCTCCGGCGAGACGCCCGTGCGGGGCGGGTCCAGCACGACCACGTCGAACGCACCCGCTTCGGCGGCAGCAGTCACGGTCTCAACCGACGCAAGGCGTACGGTCAGTCGCGGCACCCACGGCGCGGCGTTTGTCGAGAGGTCGGCACCACCCGCCGCGTCGCCCTCCACGGCCGTGACCGCAGCACCGCGCGCAGCCAGGGCCACCGCAAACAGCCCGACACCCGCATACAGGTCGAGCACACGCGCGCCTTCAGCACGCGCCAGCACATGCCGTAACAGCGCACCGATCAGAAACCGATTGCCCTGGAAGAACGACGCTGCCGTCCGGCTCCAGCCGACGCCGGGCGGCAGGCCTTCGTCGCTTCGCACACGTCACGCAGCCGGTCGCGGACGTACGGCACACCGGCGAGCGTCCGTATCGCGTCCTTCCTCGTGGTCGTCAGTCCGGTTATTCCGTCCGGCAGCGTCACGTCATCACCCAACTGTTCGAACGCACGCCCGGCGAGCGGCTCGAGATGCGCCACGCGTTCATCGCCCACGACGTTCTCGGACACCGTCACGGCTTCGCAGTGGTCAGCCTCTGAACCGAGACGCTGCACGAGGGTCCTCGCGCTCTCGAGCATGACGGTCGACAGTTGTCCGCTCGGCGCCGCCTCACACAGCCGATGCGTACCCTCACGGAAGAATCCGATCTGCCGGTGACGCACGTGCAGCCTTGCGCGGAGGCGGTAGGCCCGTTCGGGAGACGCCGCGATCGCCACGGGCCCTCCAGCGTGATCTTTCCCAGTCGCCGGAACGCATCCGCAGGACCTCGGCCTTCAACACCAGTTGGTGGTCGTAGGCGACGTGCGCGTACCCCAGCCCCCCGCACGCCGGCTCGCACCCTGGATCGCGGCGAAAGGGACTCGGCTCGATGACATCCTGCGTGCTCGCGAAGATGACCTGCTTCGTCGAGCGTTCCACTTTGACGCGCAGGAGCTCGCCGGGAATCGCCCCGGAGACCAGCACGATCCGGCCGTTGTGCCTGGCCAACGTCAGCCCTCCAGCGACAGGGCGTTCAGCGAGGATACGAGAGGGGTGGGCATATGAATGGAACGACGCGCGATTCATGACGACGGAATGTCGAGATCGAGTGAGGGCAGTCCGAAACGGTCTCTGAGCGTTCGATCGACGCTGGCGTCGAGGCTCCGCCGCCAGGCTACGGGACCGAGACGCGCCCGGTAGGGCGCGAGGTCGGCCTGCGCCTCGGCTTCCACCTGCGCGACTGTGCCGCCCTCGGCCTGTCGGGCGAGTGCGGTGAGATCCTGGTCCACGCTCGCCAAGTGCTCGAGCAGCGCGCGCCTGGCATCGCCCCGTGCGTGGCGGGCCTTCTCGCGGATCGCCACCAGCAACTCGAGAATCCGAGCGGCCTCCGACCGGAACCCCTCAGGCATTTCCAGCCGGCCCGCAGCGCGTACCAGTCTGTCCATGGCCCGGTCCAACTGCCGCACGACCGACGGTCGTCGCCGCTCCTCAATCGCGGGCGACGAGACCGGCACTGTCTCGGCCGGCTCCGCACCGGCGTCCACGGCCGCGATGCCGACCGCGCGGCGCCAATCATCGTACAGCGCGCGCACGTCGGCCTCGCAAAACTCGAGGCGCAAGGCCCTGGTGGATCGACCCGCCCGATGCCGCTCGGCCTTCTGCTCGATGCCCCGATAGACGACGCCCAGCGGCACACCGGCCACGGCCCATCCGCGTACCAGTTCAAACGCCGGCCCAACGATCCGCATCAGATGTCCGCGGTTGACGCGAGCCAGACACTCCTCGACCTTCCGGCAGTACTCGCCGAGATCCGGTGGCCCGTCGAACGGCGCCTCTTGGCGATCGTCATTCACGCGACCACGACTCCCACGTCACGTCGCCGGCGATCACGCGCTCCAGGCGTCCGTCAGCGTCTACGAGCAGCGCGCCATCCGCATCGATGTCACGGGCGTAACCACGCCGGGTGCCAGACTGGTCTGTCCAACGCACAGGCGCTCGCGCCAGTCCCGGACTCCCGAACCGCCGCCACGCCTGGCAGATCTGTGCCCGCTCTCCCGCGTGGACCAACGTCATCATGAACCGCACCGCTGCAGGAGCTCGACCAGCACCACCGCGCGCTCGATCGGACGACCGAGTTCGTGCTCGATCGACGTCGCCCATCCGCGATGGCCGCCGGATAACTCGTGCGCATGAGATTGAGGCCAATCCCGATGACCACCGCATCGATGCCCGCGCGACTGGTGACCGCCTCGGCGAGAATCCCGCCATCTTTCTCCACGGCCGCCCCACGACGATGTCGTTCGGCCATTTCAGCTCGACGGGCAATCGCGATGCGGCCTCCACCGCCTCGGCCGCCGCAACACCAGCCGCCAGCGTCACGAGCGGCACCGCCCCGTCGACCTCACCGGTCGCACAAGGACTGAGAGATAGAGGCCGGCAGCCGGCGGCGAAAACCACCCGCTCCCGCGTCGCCCCCGTCCAGACCGCTGGACATCAGCCAACACGGAGGTCCCTTCCCGGCGGCCGGCGCCGGCAAGGGCGAGGGCGATGTCGTTGGTGGACTCAACCTCCTCGATATACAGGACGTCGGCGTAGTCGCCCAGGCGTGGAGCGCCACCTCGGTTGCATCGGCCACATCGTCGGGAAGCGGGACGAACATCACGGCGTCAGGACCCGGAAGGAAATAACGTGACCAATATGGGCGCCGAGGCGCCCGGCCGGCCAGGCGCGAGAAGCGCGCATACCGGGCGTATGCAAGCGCCGAGCAACGCCGCCCGCTGGGATGCATCGGTGGCCAGATTGGTCACGCTATTTCCTTCCAGTCCTAGAGGTTGATCTCGAGGCTGATGTCGGCGGCCGGCGCCGAGTGCGTGAGCGCCCCGACCGAGACGAAGTCGGCGCCGACTCCGGCCAGCGCCCGCACGCGCTCGAGCGTCATGTTGCCCGACAGCTCGACGTCCGCGCGCCCGCCGATGGCGCGCACCGCCTCGGCCGTCGCCGCATCGTCGAGGTTGTCGAGCATGATGACGTCCACACCGGCGGCCAGCGCCTCGTCGACCTGCGCCAGATCCTGCGCCTCGACTTCAATCGGCAGCCGATGCCCGCCGCGCGCACACGCCGCACCGCCTCGGCGATGCCACCGGCCACGCGGATGTGGTTGTCCTTGATGAGGATCCCGTCGAACAGGCCCACGCGGTGATTCCGCCCGCCGCCGCAGCGCACGGCGTACTTCGCCAAGGTCGCAGGCCCGGCGTCGTCTTGCGCGTGTCGAGGACGACGAGCCCGCCGGCCGCCGCGTCGACGAACGCGCGCGTCAGCGTGGCGATGCCCGACAAGTACTGCAGCAGGTTGAGCGCCGTGCGCTCGGCGGCGAGCAGCGAGGCCGCGCGCCCCTGAACCGAGGCCAACGATCCTCCGGCGCCACGCGGTCGCCGTCGGACAGCCCGTCGTGAAGGCCACATCGGATCCACCTGCGCGAAGACCTCGCGCGCGACCTCGAGCCCGGCGAGGACGAGCGGCGTCTTGGCCAGCAACACGCCGCGCGCACGGTCGAGGCTGGAACGATCGCGCGCGTCGTGATGTCACCCGACCCCAGATCCTCGGCCAGCGCCCGTCGGACGAGATCGCGTAGGTCGCGGGTCGAGCGGATCAGGCATCGGCCGGCATCGGTTCGATGCGGACCGCGAAGGTCGCCGCTCACGCACGATCTCCGCGCCGCCCACGTTGTTGCCCGCCAGCACGTCGTCCGCGATCGCCAGCCATTCGCGCGATGGTCGCGGTCAGCGTCAGCGTCGCCGGACCGCGGTCCCGAAACCCAGCTTCAGCGACGACCGCTCCTGGCGAATCAGCGCCGTCACTTCGGACGCAGCGGCTGCGCCAGCGCATCGGCCCCGGGAGGCAGGATCGATCCGGCCTCGTCGCTCCGCGGCCGTCGGCCACGCCGCGCGGTGCACCGAGCCGTCCCGCCACCACGACCACACCTCCTCGGTGACGAACGGCAGGAACGGCGCGAACAGCCGCAGCATCACCGACAGCGCGGTGGAGCACGCCGCGCCCGCCGACGCGCCGCGGCATCGCCGCCCGCGCGACGCCGCTTGACCAGTTCGATGTAGTCGTCGCAGAACCACCAGAAGAACTCCTCGGTCTCGCGCAACGCCGCCGCGTAGTCGTAGGCCTCGAGGTGCCGCGTGACGTCTGGCGCACCCGGTCCGCGAGCCGCGCCAGCATGGCTCGGTCGATCGGCTCGGTCACCGGCCCGGCGGGCTCCGTCTTCGCGAGCACGAACTTCGACGCATTCAGCAGCTTGATCGCCAGCCGGCGGCCGACCTTCATCTGCCCAGGATCGAACGCCGTGTCCACGCCAGGCCGCCCTTGGCCGCCCAGTAGCGCACGGCGTCCGAACCGTGCTCCTCGAGCAGCGCCATCGGCGTGACGACGTTGCCCTTCGACTTCGACATCTTCTTGCGGTCGGGATCGAGCACCCAGCCAGAGATGGCGGTGTTCGCCCACGGCAGAGCGTCGGTCTCGAGGTGCGACCGCAGCACCGTCGAGAACAGCCACGTGCGAATGATGTCGTGCGCCTGCGGCCGCAGGTCCATCGGGTAGGTGCGCGCGAACAGATCCTCGTCGCGGCCCCAGCCGCAGACCAGGAGCGGCGTCAGCGACGAGGTCGCCCAGGTGTCCATCACGTCCGGATCGCCGACGAACCCGCCGGGCACGCCGCGCTGGTCGGCACGGTAGCCGTCGGGCACGTCGGTCGACGGATCGACCGGCAACCGCGCCTCGGACGGGCACCAGCCGCGCGGCGTGGTCCACCGAGCCGTCGTCGCGCAGCCTGTACCAGAGCGGAAACGGCACGCCGAAGAACCGCTGCCGGCTGACGCACCAGTCGGTGTTGAGGCCGTTCACCCAGTTCTCGTAGCGCGCCACCATGTGCGCCGGCACCCAGTGCAGCGCGCGGCCGCGCTCGAGCAGCGGCGCCTTCAAGTCCAGCGTCCGGATGAACCACTGCCGGCTGGTCACGATCTCGAGCGGCCGGTCGCCCTTCTCGAAGAACTTGACGTGGTGCGTGATCGGCCGCGGCGGCCGATCGAGATCGCCGGTCTCCGTCAGCAGCTCGACGACACGGGCGCGCCTTGGCCGCCGACAGCCCCGCCATCGATGCGTAGCGTGCAGCGGCCGCCGCGGCATCGCGCGACTCCCAGCCGCTGCCCCACAGCACCGGCCGCAGGGTCCCGTTGGGCTGCACGATCGCGCGGACGGGCAAGCGCCAGCTCGCGCCACCAGACCACGTCGGTGACGTCGCCGAACGTGCAGATCATCGCGATGCCCGTGCCCTTCTCGGGATCGGCCAGCGGATGCGGGCATACGGGCACGGGCACGCCGAACAGCGGCGTGAACACCCGCGCCCAAACAACGGCTGATACCGCGGGTCGTCGGGATGCGCGACGAGCGCGACGCACGCCGGCAGCAGTTCCGGCCGCGTCGTGTCGATCTCGACCTCGCCCGCCTCCGTCGTCCTGCGCAAACCGCAGCCGGTGGTACGCGGCGGCACCTCGCGATCCTCGAGCTCGGCCTGCGCGACCGCCGTCCGGAAGTCGACGTCCCACAGCGTCGGCGCTTCGAGCTGATAGGCCGCCGCCTGCCGCCAGATGCCGCAGGAACGACCGCTGCGACACGCGCTGCGCGTCGGCGCCAATCGTCGAGTAGGTCATCGACCAGTCGACCGACAGCCCAAGCGCGCGCCACACCTGCTCGAAGACCTTCTCGTCCTCGCCCGTCAGCCGCACGCAGAGCTCGACGAAGTTCGGACGCGACACCGCGACCGGCTGCTTGTCGGGCTTGGCCGGGGGCAGGAACGCCGGGTCGTACGGCAGCGACGGGTCGCACCGGACGCCGTAGTAGTTCTGCACCCGGCGCTCGGTCGGCAGACCGTTGTCGTCCCAGCCCATCGGATAGAACACGGCCTTGCCACGCATGCGCTGGAAGCGCGCGACGATGTCCGTGTGGGTGTAGGAGAAGACGTGGCCGACGTGCAGCGATCCGCTGACGGTGGGCGGCGGCGTGTCGATGGAGTACACGTCAGCGCGCGAGCGCGACCGATCGAACCGGTAGGCGCCCTCGGCCTCCCACCGCGCCTTCCATTTCTTTCGAGACCTTCGAGGGCGGGCTTTTCGGGAATGACAGGCATGACGCCCGAAAACTTTACTCTGGATTCGCCTTGATCTTCTCGATCTCTTCGCGGATGAGCCGCTCGGCCGTTTCGACGACGATGCGGCGGACCAGTTCATCGGTCATCCGCACGAGCACGCGTCGGACCGCGTCTTCGACCGTGGCCTCGGTCACCGGGTGCCGCGGCCGCGGACGCGACCGGCGCGGACGACTGCTCGGCCGCCAGGAGCGCGGAGAACGCGCTGACGAGCGACACCTTGCCGCGAGGCGACCGCCGCGCCGGAGCGACCGCCGCGGGTGCAGGCGCACCGGACGACGCGGCGACGGCGATCGGGCAACCCAAGCTCCCACACCGGCCGGGTCGGCGGCTCGAGCGGCTCCGGATCGCCGAGCGCCTCGAAGCCGCCGTTCGCCACACGCGAAGCCCGGGAACGGCCTGATCGTCCGCCATGCTCGTCGGAACGCGCCGCTCGCCTCGGCCGCGTCGCCACCGCCAACACGGCCGCTGTTCGCGCGCGAGCAGCGCCTTGACGCGGGTGACCAGCTGCTGCGGCTCGAAGGGCTTGACGAGCACACCATCGCACCCGATGGCGCGGACCCGCTCCTGATCGACCGGCTCGAACGCGCCGGCCAGCAGCAGCACCGGAACGTCCTTCAGCCGCGGCGACTTCTTGACGACGCGGCGATCTCGTAGCCGTCGACCTCGGGCACGTCCACGTCGGCCAGCACGATGTCCGGCCACTCGCCCTCGAGCCACTGCACGGCCCGGCGGCCGTCGCTCACCGACACGACGCGGATGTCCTCGTGGGCGAACGTCAGTTCGATGACGCGCTGAATCGTGACGCTGTCGTCGGCGAGGAGCAGGGTCTTGGGCATGGGTCCGTCACAGGCTGCCGCCGCCCGCGGCTGGACGTGCGGTGATGAAGTCGATGATGGCCTGCATGGAACTGCCAGGCTGGAACACGCCCCGGACCCCCATCGCTTGTAATTTCGGCACATCGGCGTCCGGGATGATTCCCCCGACGAGCACGACGACGTGTTCGAGCCCCTTTCGGCCAGCTGGTCCATCAGCGCCGGGCACATGTGCATGTGGGCGCCGCTCAGGATCGACAGCCCAATCACGTCCGCATCCTCCTGGAGCGCCGCGGCCGCAATCTGTTCGGGCGTCTGGCGCAATCCTGTGTAGATCACTTCCATCCCTGCATCGCGAAGGGCGCGGGCAATCACCTTGGCGCCGCGGTCATGCCCGTCGAGCCCCGGCTTGGCGATGATGACGCGCGTTTTTCGCATAGCCTGGGGACGCCGGCACCAGCTTGCATCCCCGAGGCGCCATTCTATTGCAAGGCGCATGCCCGCGGCGATCAACCCGGCTTGACCGGTCGGAGGTGTACTTCTGAATCGGGATTTGATTACGATTTTGAAGGTGGCGGTGAATCCCGTGGCGCGGCGTTAACGGCCCGTGGTGAAAGTCGGCCTGCATTCGCCGGGCGCGCCATCCCGCCTCGCGGCGTTGCTCCTCGCTCAAATACACTCGGTATCTTCACTAGTCGCCCTTCGACCTGCTCAGGACGACCCCGAGCATCGTCGAGGGGTCGCGCCTTGCAGCCGGGCGCCGCGCCCGGCTCGGTGCGACGGCCGACGTTCACCACGGGCCGTCAACCGGTGACGCGGACGCCAACGAGCCGCTTGGCCTTCTCACCGCCGACTTCCGCCACAATTTCAACGAGATAATCACCGGGAGGAAACGCCCCCAGCCCGAACTCACTCTCCAGCCCGCCGTCGGCACCGGCGGTGGGCGCCGGCAGAGCCGCGACCATTCCACCAGCCTGGTTGAGCAACCGCATGGTGACGGTCGGCTTGGTCCCGGCCGGTCCGTAGGCCGCGAAGCGAATGAGCACTCGCTCGGCGCGCGAGAATACTGGGGTCACGGCCGGGGCAGGCATGGCGGCGATCCGGACCTGCTGCAGGTCCCTGGCGGTCCGGCCCCGGTAGAGGAACGGCGTCGTGAACTGCGGTCCGGTGGTCGTAAAATCAGGAACCTCGAGCGCCTCCTCCTCACTGTCCAGGCGGAGCCCTTTCAGATTCTCGGCGGTGACCTGAACCCGCAGGGGCCCGGCCGGGGCCTCAAAGGAGATCACACCGGCAGCCCGGCCTGGTGTCGCCCCTCGCGGCACGGCCCCGCGGAACACCTCGAGGCCGCTCAAGGTCGTCGCCACGATCGCGAGGTGATCGA
>CAWJYN010000001.1:0-456096 GCA_963847145.1 uncultured Alphaproteobacteria bacterium | reverse complement strand
TACTTTGCGACGTTGGGTGTGATTGCTTCCAGTGTCGAACGGCTGGCGACCGAATTCCGTCATCTGCAGCGCACGGAAGTGCTGGAAGCCGAGGAATACTTTTCGCCGGGCCAGAAGGGCTCATCGGCGATGCCGCACAAGCGCAACCCGGTGCTGACCGAGAACCTCACGGGACTTGCCCGCATGGTGCGGAGTGCCGTGGTGCCGGCGCTGGAAAACGTCGCGCTATGGCATGAGCGCGATATCTCGCACTCGTCGGTCGAGCGCATGATCGGGCCGGATGCAACGATCACGTTGGATTTTGCGCTGCATCGATTGGCGGGCGTGGTCGATAAACTGGTCGTCTATCCTCAGACCATGCGCAAGAACCTCGATCGCCTCGGCGGGTTGCACAACTCTCAGCGCGTGCTGATCGCCTTGACGCAGGCTGGCGCCAGCCGCGAAGACTCCTATGTGCTGGTCCAGCGCAACGCCATGAAGACCTGGGACCATGGCAAAAACTTTTTGGCGGAGTTGAAGGCGGACAAGGACGTGACTGCCAAGCTGTCCGAAAAAGAGCTCGACGCCATGTTTGACGACGCCTACCACCTCAAGCACGTCGCTACGATTTTCGCCCGCGTGTTTGGGAAGGGTTGAACGGCCATGCTGGTTGTGACGACGAACGATGTGGCGGGCTTCCGCGTCGTCAAGGTGCTGGGGCTCGCGCGGGGGTTGTCGGTCCGGTCGCGCTCGATTGTCGGCAACATCGGCGCCACCCTGCAGATGGTGCGCGGGGGCAATATCTCGATCTACACCAAACTTGCCGAGACGGCCCGGCAGGAGGCGTTCGACCTGCTGATCGCGCAGGCCACCGAGATGGGCGCCAACGCGATTATTGCAATGCGGTACGATGCCAACGAGATTGCCTCGGCGGTGACCGAGGTGCTGGCCTATGGCACCGCTGTTATTTTGGAGCCGGTGCAGAATCAAGGCACCCGCTGATGCCATGAGCGCGCGGCGAAAATTAGAAAAAATATCGTCGTATCAGTAGATTGGGAGTACTGGCTGGGCGCGATTGCGGCATCCGGCGCGGTGTC
The DNA here is from genome assembly GCA_963847145.1 of uncultured Alphaproteobacteria bacterium. GTDB lineage: Bacteria > Pseudomonadota > Alphaproteobacteria > Rhizobiales > Hyphomicrobiaceae > JABFRJ01. The sequence continues at coordinate 455,020 of CAWJYN010000001.1, read as the reverse complement.
AATAAAAATGTGTGACAAGGGCTGTGAAATCGGTTAGTTGAGGCGCTTCAATGCATCCGGCCGATGTCGGCAAAGGGGTTTAGCTCAGCTGGTAGAGCGTCGGTCTCCAAAACCGAAGGTCGTGGGTTCGATCCCCCCAGCCCCTGCCAACTTTGCTCATGCGCCGGCTTGACGCGACATGTGGCCGCGCCGAGCTGGCCCTTTCGCGTGGGCCGCTTGAATGGCCCGTTCGTGAGTGGTGCGTGCGTGAGTGGTGCGTGACGGACGTTTCGAAGTTACCGGCGCCTCAGTGGCGACGCGATGTGAGAATGGTCGGGCGTTGTGCCCTGAAGTTGAGCTGCCAGGTGCGGCTTTAAGAACGGTTACGTGGAATGGCGAAGAACCCAATTCAGTTCATCGAAGAAGTCCGGCAGGAAGTCAGCAAAGTCACGTGGCCGACCTGGAAAGAGGTGTGGATCACGACATTGATGGTTTTGGTCATGCTGGCGCTCGCATCCATTTTCTTCCTACTGGCCGACCAGGTGATCGGGTGGGTCGTCAAGGCGTTGCTGGGACTTGGTTTGCAAACATAACCGGCGCCGCCGGCAGCCAGCGTTGGCCGGCTTGAAATAATGCGCGGCGGCAACAGGCGCGGCGTGACACGAGACCTTTACGAACAACGAACCTTTACGAACAACGAAAGAGCGCCCTGTCGCGGATAGGGTCTGGGATCCGACGAGATGGCCAAGCGCTGGTATATTGTCCACGCCTACTCCAACCTTGAACCCAAGGTCGCCGAGAGCATTAAAGAGCGCGCCAAAATGGCCGGGCTTGAAAGTGCCTTCGAGGAGATCGTGGTGCCATCGGAAGACGTGGTCGAGATCAGGCGGGGACGCAAGGTTCACACCCAGCGCCGCTTGTTCCCAGGCTATGTGTTTGTGAAGATGGAAATGACGGATGCAGCCTTTCTGCTGATCAAGACGACGCCGAAAGTAACGGGCTTCCTGGGCGCCGAGAACAAGGCGGTGCCGATTTCCGAAGCCGAAGCGTTGACGATGCTCAACCGCGTCAAGGAAGGCGTCGACAATCCGAAGCCGGCGATCCTGTTCGAGATTGGCGAGCAGGTGCGCGTGGCCGATGGCCCGTTCGAAAGCTTGAACGGGATTGTCGAGGACATCGACGAGGAACGCTCGCGGCTTAAGGTGGCGGTGTCCATCTTCGGGCGGCCGACACCGGTCGAATTGGAATTCGGACAGGTCCAAAAGCTGCAATCTTGATGCAGCGACATGATGCCGGGCGCGCGCGAGCGCTTGGTTTGATAAGGTACAAACGCTAGGTGATGTCGCGATCACCTGGCACACATGACAGAGACGGCAGTAAACAGCTCACAGAGCGGGAGGGCACGCCGCCCGAAAACCGCTAACCCAGGGCTTGGCATCTCTCAGGAGATGGTTCGCTCGTTGAAACCCAGGGGAGACCTATGGCGAAGAAGGTAGACGGCTATATTAACCTGCAAGTTCCGGCAGGACAGGCGAATCCATCGCCCCCGATCGGTCCCGCGCTTGGCCAGCGTGGTGTTAACATCATGGAATTCTGCAAGGCGTTCAACGCGAAGTCGAAAGACCTCGAGCAGGGCGCACCGATCCCCGTGAAGATCACGGTGTATTCCGACCGCTCGTTCACGTTCGAGATGCGGCTGTCGCCAGCGGCTTATCTCCTCAAGAAGGCCGCCAAGATCAAGGAAGGCTCGAAAACCCCGGGCCGCGACAGCGCCGGCACCATCACCATGAGCGCGATCCGCGATGTGGCGAAACTGAAGATGAAAGACCTCAACACGACCGATCTCGAGGCCGCGACCCGCACAATGGCCGGGTCGGCGCGTTCGATGGGTCTGCAGATCGTGGAGGGCTGAGACCATGGCGAACCTATCAAAAGAACAGCTTGCGGCAATCCGGACTGCCGGCGGCAAACGCATGGCGAAGGTCTATGACGGTGTCGACCGGACCAAATTTTACGGCGTCGAAGAAGCCGTGAAGCTGATCAAGAGCCGGCCCAAAGCCAAGTTCGACGAGACGATCGAAATTGCCATGAACCTCGGCGTCGACCCCAAGCACGCCGACCAGATGGTGCGCGGTGTGTGCAACCTGCCGAACGGCACGGGCCGCACGCTGAAAGTCGCGGTGTTCGCGCGCGGTGCCAAGGCCGAAGAAGCCAAAGCGGCCGGCGCCGATATCGTTGGCGCGGAGGATCTGGTGGAGATCGTCCAGAAGGGCACGATCGACTTCGATCGCTGCATCGCGACCCCGGACATGATGGGTCTTGTTGGCCGTCTCGGTAAAGTGCTGGGTCCGCGCGGCCTGATGCCGAACCCACGCGTCGGCACTGTGACCATGGACGTCGCTGGCGCTGTCAAAGGTGCCAAAGGCGGCGCGGTCGAATTCCGGGTCGAGAAGGCGGGCATCGTGCACGCTGGCGTCGGCAAGGCGAGCTTTACCGAGGCCGCGTTGGTCCAGAATATCAAGGCGTTTGTCGACGCCGTGATCAAGTCGCGGCCCGCAGGCGCGAAGGGCAACTACCTCAAGAAGGTGTCGCTGTCGTCGAGCATGGGGCCGGGCGTCAAAATCGAAGCGTCGACAGTCACGAGCGGCCCCGTCGTTTGATGTGACGAGCAAGAATTCCGGACGCGCGCAGCAATGCAAGCGTCCGGCATGCTGAATGCGGGCGGCGTGCCGTCTGCATTCAAGCCTGTCCGAGATTGCTGGTGGTGGTCCGTTTGGGTCGCTGTAATCCCACGTCGCTCACTTGCGAAAGTGAGGGGGCCAGCATGAGACGGGAGAGACGAATTCATGGGCTGGGCAACCGGCCCGAAGGTTCGAGCCTCTTGGGTCTGCACCGTGCGAACGCAGCAATGCGCGAACGCGGTCGGGACAGGTTCCTGAAGCGCTTTCTTGTAGCGCATTCCGACTCCCATAACCGGGAGCCGGCCGGAATGCGCGAGCAGCCCGGAACGCGCAAACAGGAGAGCAAGGTGCAACCCGCGGGGATTATACCCGCGTAATCGGAGTGTAGCCGAGTGGATAGAGCTGGAAAAAAAGAGCTCATCGACACGCTTCATGCCTCGTTGAAAGACACAGGCACGATCGTTGTCGCCCACTATGCCGGCATGACGGTTGCCCAGATGAACGATTTCCGTGGCCGCGTCAAAGCGGCGGGCGGAACGGTCAAGGTAACCAAAAACCGGCTGGCGAAGCTGTCACTGAAGGATACGAACGCACGCGGTATCATCGACCTGTTCAAGGGGCCGACACTTGTCGCCTACTCACAGGATCCGGTGGCTGCCGCCAGTGCGGCCGTCAAGTACGCCAAGGTCAACGACAAGCTCGTGATCCTGGGCGGAACGATGGGCACCACCGTGCTCGATCCCAAAGCAGTGAAAGCTCTCGCCGAACTGCCGTCGCTTGATGAACTGCGCGCAAGACTGGTGGGGCTGCTCAACGCGCCCGCGACCAAGATTGTCCGCACGATCGCCGAGCCGGGCGCGCAGTTGGCACGCGTCATCCAGGCGAAAGCCGCCAAGACCGACGCTGCCTAAGTGGACCTGTCACGAGCCAATCACCATCCAACCCATCGTTCGAACCTAAGAAAGCCAACCCATGTCAGACCTCGCAAAAATCGTTGACGACCTCTCCAAGCTCACCGTCCTCCAGGCCGCTGAGCTCGCCAAGATGCTCGAAGAAAAGTGGGGCGTGTCCGCCGCCGCTGCGGTTGCTGTCGCCGGCCCCGCCGCTGCTGCTGCTGCACCTGCTGAAGTGCAGACCGAGTTCACCGTCATTCTGAAGAGCGGCGGCGAAAAGAAGATCAACGTCATCAAGGAAGTCCGCGCCATCACCGGTCTCGGTCTCAAGGAAGCCAAGGACCTCGTCGAAGCCGGTGGCAAGACGGTCAAGGAAGGCGTGTCGAAGGACGACGCCGCCAAGATCAAGAAGCAGCTTGAAGACCAAGGCGCCACAGTCGAAGTCAAGTAGTCGATTGCGCCTGCCTTATCCGCCGGCCCTTGCGGCCGGCGGGTGGGATGACTATTTCTGTCAAGTGTCATCCCAACAACAAGAGTGCCGGCCACAGGGCCGGATCGACGGTTCTCCGGAAGGCCCCGTGGGTGGTTCACCCCACCCGGGGCCTTCCGGTGAGCCGTTTCAGGCGTCTTATGTGCCGTAAGGCCCATTGACGCTGATCGTTCTAAGCCGGTGGCCTGCGCCATCGCCGGTGGATCTTTCGGGGTGGCAACATCCCGTGGCGCAACGCGAGGCTCGCAGCGCGACGGCGAGCACGGACACGCGGCACACATTACGCGAAACATGAGGACCGACATGGGATCTCTCAAGGCTCAGACCTTCAACGGTCGCAACCGCATCCGCAAACAGTTCGGGCACATCGGCGAAATCGCCGAAATGCCGAACCTGATTGAGGTGCAGAAAGCGTCCTACGATGACTTCCTGATGGTCAAGGAGCCGCCGGGCGGGCGCGCCGACACCGGCCTGCAGTCGGTGTTCAGGTCCGTGTTTCCGATTTCTGATTTCGCTGGCCGCTCGACGCTTGAATTCGTGCGGTACGACTTCGACGCGCCAAAGTACGACGTTGAAGAGTGCCAGCAGCGCGACATGACCTACGCGGCGCCGCTGAAGGTGAAGCTGCGCCTGATTGTGTTTGATGTGAACGAAGAGACCGGTTCGCGCTCCATCAAGGACGTCAAGGAACAAGACGTCTACATGGGCGACATGCCCTTTATGACCTTGAACGGCACGTTTGTTATCAATGGGACCGAGCGCGTCATCGTCTCGCAGATGCACCGCTCGCCGGGCGTCTTTTTCGATCACGACCGCGGCCGCACGCATTCCTCCGGCAAACTGCTGTTTGCGGCGCGCATCATCCCCTATCGCGGCTCGTGGCTCGACTTCGAATTCGACGCCAAGGATATCGTGCATGTCCGCATCGACCGTCGCCGCAAGTTGCCGGTGACGTCGCTGCTCTATGCGCTCGGCCTCGATGAGGAAGAGATCCTGTCGACGTTCTATGGTGCGATCCCGGTCAAGGAGACTAAGAAGGGCTGGAAGATGCCCTATGTCGCCGAGAAGATGCGCGGCATGACGCCGGCGTCTGATCTCGTTGATGCCAAGACCGGGGAAGTGGTTGCCAAGGGCGGCGAAAAGATCACCGCCAAGCGCGCGCGTGATCTGGCAACGGAAGGCCTCAAGGAGATTCTTGTCTCCGCAGAGGACCTGGCTGGCAAGTACCTGGCCGAAGACATCGTCAACATGGAGAACGGCCAGATCTGGGGCGAGGCGGGCGCCGAGATCGACGACAAGCTGATCGAAGTGCTGCACGAGGCCAAGATCAAAGAGTTCCGCATTCTCGACATCGATCACGTGACCGTGGGTGCGTTCATCCGCAACACGCTCAACGTCGATAAGAATTCGAGCCAGGACGAAGCGCTGATGGACATCTACCGGGTGATGCGCCCGGGCGAGCCGCCGACGCGTGAAGCCGCAACGGCAATGTTCAAGAGCCTGTTCTTCGATAGCGAACGCTACGATCTGTCTGCGGTCGGCCGCGTCAAGATGAACATGCGCCTTGATCTCAAGGCCGAGGACACTGTGCGCATTCTGCGCAAGGAAGACATCCTCGCCGTGATCCAGACGCTGGTTGGGCTGCGCGATGGCAAAGGCCAGATCGACGACATCGATCACCTCGGCAACCGCCGCGTCCGCTCGGTTGGTGAGCTGATGGAGAACCAGTATCGCGTCGGCCTGCTCCGCATGGAGCGCGCCATCAAGGAGCGCATGAGCTCGGTCGATATCGACACCGTCATGCCGCAGGATCTGATCAACGCCAAGCCGGCAGCGGCTGCCGTGCGCGAATTCTTCGGATCGTCGCAGCTCAGCCAGTTCATGGACCAGACCAACCCGCTGTCTGAAATCACCCACAAGCGCCGCCTCTCAGCGTTGGGCCCGGGTGGCTTGACGCGTGAACGCGCCGGCTTCGAAGTCCGCGACGTGCATCCGACGCACTACGGCCGGATCTGCCCCATTGAGACACCGGAAGGTCCGAACATCGGCTTGATCAACTCGCTGGCAACGTTTGCGCGCGTGAACAAATACGGCTTCATCGAGAGCCCGTACCGCAAGGTCAAAGACGGCAAGATGACCAGCGAAGTGCTGTATCTCTCCGCCATGGAAGAGATGCGTCACACGGTGGCGCAGGCCAATGCCGCGGTGGACGACAAGGGCCGCCTGACCGGCGATCTGGTCACCGTGCGCTCCAATGGCGATGTGTTCCTCACCTCGCCCGACAAGGTCGACTACATCGATGTGTCGCCCAAGCAACTCGTGTCGGTAGCCGCGGCGCTGATCCCGTTCCTCGAGAACGACGACGCCAACCGTGCGCTGATGGGCTCCAACATGCAGCGGCAGGCCGTGCCGCTGATCCGCGCCGAGGCACCGCTGGTCGGCACCGGCATGGAAGAAATCGTGGCGCGCGATTCCGGCGCCGCGATTGCCGCCCGCCGCACCGGCGTCATCGATCAGGTGGACGCCACGCGTATCGTTATCCGCGCCACCGAAGAGACCGATCCCTCGAAGCCCGGCGTCGACATCTACCGGCTGCGTAAGTTCCAGCGCTCCAACCAGAACACCTGCATCAACCAGCGGCCGCTGGTGACAGTGGGCGAGCACATCAAGGCTGGCGAGATCATCGCGGACGGTCCATCGACCGATCTTGGCGATCTGGCGCTCGGCAAGAACGTGCTCGTCGCATTCATGCCCTGGATGGGCTACAACTTTGAAGACTTCCATCCTGATGAGCGAACGCGTCGTCAGCCAGGACATCTTCACCTCGATCCACATCGAGGAATTCGAAGTCATGGCCCGCGACACCAAGCTCGGGCCGGAGGAAATTACGCGCGACATTCCGAACGTATCGGAAGAAGCGCTGAAGAACCTCGACGAAGCCGGCATCGTCTACATCGGCGCCGAAGTGAACCCGGGCGACATCCTGGTCGGCAAGATCACGCCAAAGGGTGAAAGCCCGATGACGCCGGAAGAAAAGCTGCTCCGCGCCATCTTCGGTGAGAAGGCGTCTGACGTGCGCGATACCTCGCTACGTCTTCCTCCGGGTGTGTCGGGCACCATCGTCGAAGTGCGCGTGTTCAATCGCCACGGCGTCGACAAAGACGAGCGCGCGATGGCGATCGAGCGCGAGGAAATCGAACGCCTCGCCAAGGATCGCGACGACGAGCTGCAGATCCTCGACCGCAACGTCTATGCCCGCCTCAAGGTGGCGCTGATGGGCAAGACAGTATCGAAGGGTCCGAAAGGCGCTCGCAAGGGCACCGACATCAACGAAGAGATCCTGGCTGACATCCCGCGCAGCCAGTGGTGGGAAATCGGTCTCTCGGATGAGAAGGCCATGGCCGAAGTCGAGGCTATTCAGAAGCAGTACGAAGACGCCAAGAAGGGCCTCGAGCGCCGCTTTGTCGACAAGGTCGACAAGCTGCAGCGCGGCGACGAGCTGCTGCCGGGCGTCATGAAGATGGTCAAGGTCTTTGTCGCCGTGAAGCGCAAGATCCAGCCGGGCGACAAGATGGCCGGCCGCCATGGCAACAAGGGCGTCGTGTCGATGATCGTGCCGTGCGAGGACATGCCGTTCCTCGAAGACGGGACGCACGTGGACGTGGTGCTGAACCCGCTCGGCGTGCCAAGCCGCATGAACGTCGGGCAGATCCTCGAAACGCATCTGGGCTGGGCCTGCCGCGGTCTCGGCCGCGCCATCGATGACGCGCTCGAGAAGTGGCATGCGCAGCACGACGTGAAGCCGCTGCGCGAAAAGATGCACCAGATCTATGGTGATCAGTCGCAGGTGATGAAGCTGAAGGACGATCAGCTGATCGCGCTGGGCGAGAAGATGAAGGGCGGCGTGCCGATTGCGACGCCGGTGTTCGACGGCGCCCGCGAAAAGGACATCGTCGACATGCTGAAGCTGGCCGGCTTCGATAGCTCCGGTCAGGTGACGCTGTTCGATGGCCGCACGGGCGAGCCGTTCGACCGCAAGGTGACGGTGGGCTACAAGTACATTCTCAAGCTCCACCATCTCGTCGACGACAAGATCCATGCCCGTTCGATCGGTCCGTACTCGCTCGTCACGCAGCAACCGCTGGGCGGCAAAGCGCAGTTCGGTGGCCAGCGCTTCGGCGAAATGGAGGTCTGGGCGTTGGAAGCGTATGGCGCGGCGTACACGCTGCAGGAAATGCTGACGGTGAAGTCCGACGACGTCGCCGGCCGCACCAAGGTCTACGAAAGCATCGTCCGCGGCGACGATGCGTTCGAAGCCGGCATTCCCGAGAGCTTCAACGTGCTCGTCAAGGAAATGCGGGCGTTGGGCCTCAACGTCGACCTCGTCAATTCCGAGGCGACCGAGGCGCCACCGATCGTCGAGCGTCCGGCACTGCCGACGCCTGCGGCCGAGTAGGCCGACTGCTGTGACTGCCCGGCGCGACCGTTTCGCGCCGGGGTGCCCATTGAATTGCAGACCCACTGAATTGAAGACATGCGCGTGGACCAATCGACGCCACGCCGGAGCGGCAGCCCCCCGCACCGGCCGAGTGTCCCGCCAGGAGAGACCCGATGAACGAGATCACCAACCTGTTCAAGCAGACCGTGGTTGCCCCGACGTTCGATCGCATCCGGATCACTATCGGAAGCCCCGAGGACATCATGTCCTGGTCGTTCGGTGAGATCAAAAAACCGGAGACGATCAACTACCGCACGTTCAAGCCGGAACGTGACGGGCTGTTCTGCGCGCGTATCTTCGGGCCGATCAAGGACTACGAGTGCCTGTGCGGCAAATACAAGCGCATGAAGTACAAGGGCCTGATCTGCGAAAAGTGCGGCGTCGAAGTCACGCTGGCCAAGGTGCGCCGCGAGCGCATGGGGCACATCGAACTCGCAGCCCCTGTCGCCCATATCTGGTTCCTGAAGTCGCTTGCCGAGCCGGATTGGCCTGCTGCTGGACATGACGCTCAAGGATCTTGAGCGCGTGCTGTATTTCGAGAGCTACATCGTCACCGAGCCCGGTATGACGACATTCAAAGAACGTCAGCTGCTTGTCGCGAAGAACAGTTCAATCAGGCTGTCGAAGAGTTTGGCGCTGACAGCTTCACCGCTGGCATTGGCGCCGAAGCCATCCGCGATCTGATGAAGTCGATGGACCTGCCGAAGATCGCGGCCGACCTGCGCATCGAAATCTCGGAAGCGACGACGGAGCTCAAGCCGAAGAAACTTGGCAAGCGTCTGAAGGTCATCGAAGCCTTCATCGAGAGCGGCAACCGTCCCGAGTGGATGGTGCTGACCGTCGTGCCGGTGATCCCGCCGGAACTGCGTCCGCTGGTGCCGCTGGATGGCGGCCGCTTCGCGACATCCGATCTCAACGACCTCTACCGCCGCGTCATCAACCGCAACAACCGCCTCAAGCGGCTGATGGAACTGCGTGCGCCCGACATCATCATCCGCAACGAAAAGCGGATGCTGCAAGAGTTCGGTCGACGCCCTGTTCGACAACGGTCGCCGCGGCCGCGTTATCACCGGCGCCAACAAGCGTCCGCTGAAATCGCTCGCCGACATGCTGAAGGGCAAGCAGGGCCGCTTCCGCCAGAACCTGCTCGGCAAGCGCGTCGACTACTCGGGCCGCTCGGTGATCGTGGTCGGCCCCGAACTGAAGTTGCACCAGTGCGGCTTGCCGAAGAAGATGGCGCTCGAACTGTTCAAGCCGTTCATTTACGCGCGCCTCCAGGCGCTCGGCCAGGCCGCCACCGTCAAGCAAGCCAAGAAGCTGGTCGAAAAAGAGAAGAGCGAAGTCTGGGATGTCCTCGACGAGGTGATCCGCGAACATCCGGTGATGCTGAACCGCGCGCCGACCTTGCACCGCTTGGGCATCCAGGCGTTCGAACCCGTGCTCATCGAGGGCAAGGCGATCCAGCTGCATCCGCTGGTTTGCAACGCCTTCAACGCCGACTTCGATGGCGACCAGATGGCGGTGCACGTACCGCTGTCGCTGGAAGCGCAGCTCGAAGCCCGCGTCTTGATGATGTCGACCAACAACATCCTGCATCCGGCCAGCGGCCAGCCTGTGATCGTGCCGAGCCAGGATATCGTGCTTGGTCTCTATTATCTCTCGCTGATGCGCGAGAAGGAGCCGGGCGAAGGCATGGCGTTCGGGTCGCTTGCCGAAATGGAGCAGGCACTGGCTGGCCATCACGTGAGCTTGCACGCCAAGATCAAAGCGCGCATCACCCAGCTCGATGACGCCGGCAAGGAGTTCATTGAGGTGGTGGAGACCACCCCTGGCCGCATGTATCTCGGCCAGAACCTGCCGAAGGTGCCGGGCGTGAAGTTCGCGCTCGTCAACCAGCTGCTGACCAAGAAGAACATCTCCGGCCTGATCGACGCGGTCTACCGCGGCTGCGGCCAGAAGGAGACGGTGATCTTCTGCGACCGGATGATGGCGCTCGGGTTCTATCACGCCTTCAAGGCCGGCATTTCGTTCGGCAAGGACGACATGCTGATCCCGGACAGCAAGCCGAAACTGATCGCCGAGACCAACGAATTCGTGCGCGAATTCGAGCAGCAGTACAACGACGGCCTGATCACCAAGCTGGAGAAGTACAACAAGGTCGTTGACGCCTGGTCGCGCTGCACCGACCGCATCGCCAAGGACATGATGGACCGTATTTCGACGGTCCAGATTGACAAGGCGACGGGCCGCGCAAAGCCGATCAACTCGGTCTACATGATGGCGCACTCCGGTGCGCGTGGTTCTGAAAAGCAGATGCGACAGCTGGGTGCCATGCGCGGCCTGATGACCAAGCCGTCAGGCGAGATCATCGAGACGCCGATCCTGTCGAACTTCAAGGAAGGCCTGTCGGTTCTCGAGTACTTCAACTCCACCCACGGTGCCCGCAAGGGCCTCGCGGATACGGCGTTGAAGACGGCGAACTCCGGTTACCTCACCCGCCGCCTCGTCGACGTGGCACAGGACTGCATCATCAACGAAGCCGATTGTGGCACCGACGCGGGCATTAACGTGCAAGCGGTGGTGGACGCAGGTAACGTGATCGTCAAGCTCGGCGACCGGGTGCTCGGCCGCACGACGCAGGAAGACGTGATCGATCCCGCGACCAAGAAGGTGCTGCTGCCCAACGGTCATCTGATCGAAGAAAAAGATTCGGCCATCATCGAAGCGGCACAGGTGCAGGAAGTGCGGATTCGTTCAGTTCTCACCTGCGAGAGCACCAACGGCGTGTGCGCCAAGTGCTATGGCCGCGATCTGGCGCGCGGAACGCCTGTCAACATGGGCGAAGCGGTCGGCGTGATCGCTGCGCAGTCGATCGGCGAGCCCGGCACACAGCTGACGATGCGCACGTTCCACATCGGCGGCATCGCCCAGCACGTCGATCAGTCGTTCATTGAAAGCAACTTCAATGGCGCCATCAAGATCCGCAACCGTAACATCTCCAAGAACAGCCAGGGCCATCTGATTTCGATGGGCCGCAACATGGCGGTCGTGATCGTCGATCAGGCCGGCAAGGAACTGGCCGTGCAGAAGGTCGTCTACGGCGCGCGCATGCACGTCGATGAGGGCGACGCGGTCAAGCGCGGCACGCGGCTGGCCCAGTGGGATCCATTCACACGGCCCATTCTGTCTGAGACCGACGGCATCGCCGACGTCGAGGACTTCGTCGAAGGTCTGTCGTCGAAGGAAGTCGTCGACGAGGTCAAGGGCACGACCAGCCGCATCATCATGGATTGGCGTGCCAGCCCGCGTGGCTCCGATCTCAAGCCGGCGCTGGTCGTCAAGGACAGCAAGGGCGGCAAGATCATCAAGGTCGCCCGCGGCGTTGATGCGCGCTATCTGCTGTCTGTCGACAGCGTGCTGTCGGTCGAGCCGGGCGCCAAGGTGAAGGCTGGCGACGTGCTGGCCCGTGTGCCACTGGCGTCTGCCAAAACGGGCGACATCACGGGTGGTCTGCCGCGCGTGGCCGAACTGTTCGAAGCACGCCGTCCTAAAGATCACGCGATCATCGCGGAAATCTCCGGCACGGTGGAGTTCGGCAAGGACTACAAGAACAAGCAGCGCATCACCATCAAGCCCGACGACGAAACCCATGAGCCGGTGGAGTATCTCATTCCGCGCGGCAAGGGCTTGGCCGTGCAGCATGGCGACCGCATCGAGAAGGGCGATTTCGTTCTCGACGGTCACCCCGCGCCGCACGACATCCTCGCCATCAAGGGCGTGGAGGAACTGGCGAACTATCTGATCAACGAAATCCAGGACGTCTACCGTCTGCAGGGCGTGACCATCAACGACAAGCACATCGAAGTCATCGTCCGCCAGATGCTGCAGAAGGTCGAAGTCGACGAGATCGGCGACAGCGACTACCTGAAGGGCGAGCACATCGACCGGCTGGATTTCGACGAGAACAATCTGTCGCTCGAGAAGGCTGGCAAGAAGCGCGCAAACGGTAAGCCCGTGCTGCTCGGCATCACGAAGGCATCGCTGCAGACGAAGTCGTTCATCTCGGCGGCTTCGTTCCAGGAAACGACGCGCGTGCTCACCGACGCGGCCGTCAACGGTAAAGCAGACATGCTTGAAGGCCTGAAGGAGAACGTCATTGTCGGCCGTTTGATCCCGGCCGGCACTGGCGGCATGTTGCGGCGCCTGCGCAAGGTCGCCCAGCATCGCGACGATCTGATTGCCAAGGAAAAGGCCAAGCAGGATGCCGAGCGGGTGCTGAACCCGCCGGCTGAGGGCGAGGCGCAACCTGCGCGCCGCCGCCGCCGCCCCGATGCGGCGGACGAAGCCGCGGAGTAAAACGGCTGGGCCATGCCCGGTGATACAGCGCGCCGCCTCGGCATGGGGCGGCGCGTTTGTTGTTGCACTGGGATGTCAGCGTGTTGGCGGGGCTTGCCGTTGCTGTTACGGTCGAATCTCTGACCCAGCGCTTGAAGGTTTTGAGATGGCTTATCCTGACCGTTTCCTGCTTGCCGGCATCATGGGTCATCCGGTGATGCATTCGCGCTCGCCGCGGCTGCATAATTTCTGGCTCGAAAAGCACGGCCTGTTGGGCCGCTACGTTCCGCTGGCGGTCAAGCCGGAAGGATTGGCCGCAGCGCTCAAGGCGTTGCCAGCGCTCGGCTTCCGCGGCTGCAATTTGACGATCCCCCACAAGGTTTTGGCATTGCCGATGATGGACCGCACGGATGCGGCGTCCAAACGGATCGGCGCGATCAATTGCGTGACCGTGGAGGATGATGGCTCGCTGTCGGGCACCAACAACGACGGTTATGGCTATATCGAGTCGATCCGTGCCGAGCGGCCTGCTTGGAAGGCAGACGCCGGTCCCATCGTCGTGCTCGGTGCCGGTGGCGGCGCACGCGCTATTCTGGTGGCGCTGGCCGACAGCGGGGCGCGCGAAATTTTCCTCCTTAATCGCACGGATGCGCGCGCCACTGCATTGGCCCGCGAGTTGGGCGCGCCGATCAAATCGGCAGCCTGGGCTGATCGCAGCCGGGTGCTGGACGGTGCCGCAATGGTGATCAACTCGACCAGCCAAGGCATGGTCGGCCAGCCGGCGCTGGAGATCGACCTCGATGCGCTGCCGAAAGCGGCGCTCGTCTCGGATATCGTCTACATTCCGAAGGAGACACCGTTGCTGGCTGCGGCGCGGGCGCGGGGCAACCCGACCGTCGGCGGGCTCGGCATGCTGCTGCATCAGGCGCGGCCGGCTTTCAAAGGCTGGTTCGGCGTGATGCCGGAGGTGACGGCTGAGCTGGTCGCGGCGATCGAGGCGACGCTGTAATGCTGGTGCACGCTTTGGCGCAAGGTTGAACGGATGTCTGACCCTTTGGCCTTCAAGACAACCATGGAATTTGACTACGGGGTGCCGCGCGAAATGGCGCCGGGGGTCGTGCGTTTGGTCGCCAACAACCCGAGCCCGTTTACATTCAAGGGCACCAACACCTATCTGATCGGGACCACGTCATTGGCGGTGATTGATCCCGGGCCAGGCGACGCGGACCATTTCGCGGCGATCCTGGCGGCGGCTGGCAGGCGGCCGATCACGCATATTCTGCTGACGCACACCCACCGCGATCACTTTGACGGGCTGCCGGCTTTGCTGGCAGCAACCGGCGCCAAGACGGCTGGCTATGGCCGCTATGACCTGACCTCGAAGATTGCGGCGCGGCGTGGCGCCGGCGGCGAAGGGTCCCACACGGAGCGCAACTGGACACCCGACATCGAGCTGCGCGATGGCAGCACACTGGCCGGCGCGGATTGGGCAGTGACCGCGATCCATACGCCGGGGCACACGCCTGATCATCTCAGTTTCGCGCTGCAGCCAACGCAGCCGGGCGTGCGCGTACTGTTTCCCGGTGATCACATCATGGCCTGGAACACCAGCGTCGTGGCGCCGCCGGAGGGTCGCATGGCCGACTATCTGGCGTCGCTTGAAAAGCTGATGGCGCGCGATGACACCGTCGCGTTTCCCGGTCACGGTGGCCAGTACGAGACGCCGGCGCGCGTCGCCAAAGCGTATCTGATCCATCGCCGCATGCGCGACGCGGCGATCCTGGAGGCGATCCGGGGCGGGGCCTCGACGGTCGCGGCCGTGGTGGCGCAAATCTACAAGGGGCTCGACCCGCGGTTGGTGCCGGCCGCCTCGATGTCAGCCTTGGCCCACATCGAGCACCAGATCGAGCGCGGGCTCGTTAGCGCTTCGGCGCCGTTTTCTCTGGTGTCCGGTCTATCGGCCGTCTGATGGCGCCAGGCGGTACGCCGACCTGCTGGATGCGCACACCATTGCGGCCTGCCACGCCGACCGGACCGGTCGCGTCGAGCCGCGCCGACAATTCGCGCACAAAGCGGCGGATGCGGGTGGCATTGGTGCCAAAGTCATGCTGGCCGAAGCGGGAGGCTGAACGGACATCGACGCGCGCTTCGTTGTCACTGCCCGTGATGCGGATCGAGATATCGTCGAAGAAGCCGAGGATGAGGGTGCGGTCGGTGGCTTCGATGAGGCCGGGGCGCGCCGGCCGCGTCACCGGCGCTTCTTCAGCGGCGACTTGCCAGCCGAGGCCACGGCGGCCGCGGATCAGATCGAGCGTGACCTCGTAGACCTCCTCCGCCGAGCGCGGAATGACCAGGGTGCGCAAATCGGGATAGGCTTGCGCCTGCAGTGGAGCAGCCCGCGCCGCGTTGTAAGTTGTGGTGTTGGCGCCGGTGCCGCGCCGGCGTGCCAGGGCTGTGAAAGCCGGCGGGTTGGAGGTGGTGGTCGTTACGTCACTGATACTGGGTAGCGCCAGATAGGTGGGGGCAACAGCAACCGGCCAAGCCCACAGCCCGAGCGCAATGAGCAGGCCCCACGCAGTGCTCCAAGCGCCGGTGCGCCCCCGCACCCAGATCGACACGGCGGCGACGAGCCCGAAGGCCAGGCCTAGCGCCGCAGCCACATAGGTGGCGCCAATGAGATTGACCGCCAGCGGGGTCGGCATCCATGTGATGCGGTGCGCCAGCAACGCGACCAGCAACAGAATAAGCGCAAACAGGCTGAGGCGCAAAGACGCCTTGGCGTAAGGTTCGGGGATCAAGGTCGTGCGACCGATCATAAGGCGCGGATCCAGTGCAGAAGCTCAGGCGCATGCGACAGTTACAAAAGTGTCAGCGGCAGACTATGGCGCGGTTGAGGCCATGCGAACACTATGCGGGGTGCTATCAGTGTTCGCCGTCCGGTTCCACACCTGTGCCCACATCTGTACCCGCATCTGTGCATTGAAACTCCGGCCCGTGACCGGTATTCACGAGACGCAAACCAACGGAGCCCCCAATGTCCATCAAACGTCACGAGCCGAGCAAGATCTTAAGTTCCGCCGTCGAAGCGAATGGCTTTGCTTTCCTCGCCGGGATCACACCCAAGACACTGACCAAGGATATCAAGGGCCAGACCGAGGAAGTGGTCGCCGAAATCGACCGCCTGCTCAAGGTCTGCGGAACCGACAAAACGAAAATTGTGTCCGCGACTATCTGGCTGAACGACATCCGCCATCGCGACCTGATGAACGAGATTTGGATGACCTGGACGGGTGGGCAGAACTTGCCGGTGCGCGCCTGCGTCGAGGCCAAGCTCGCCGATCAGCGGATGCTGGTGGAGATCCAGGTTACGGCCGTTAAGTGACGGCGACTCCGATCGTGAACGCCAGCCGCCTTCAGGTGGCTGGCGTTCTTGTGTGTGCATGCGTTGTCGGGTGGGCGTTTTCCAAAGGTGTTGCGGCTTTGCCCCAGACGCCAACGGATTGAGCGGACGGCTGCTGTTGCCGCATTCCGCGCTGGGTTAGAATCAGGTCAAGCACGGGGGAGGGATACTTCTGGAGCTTTGCAACCATGCGCAGGTCGTTCTCAACAGGATTGTTGGCAGCAGCGGTTTCAGCAGCCTTTATGTCTGCGCCCGCGCTAGCAGATGAAACCGGGCTAGCCGGCATGCATGCCTGGCAAAAGATCGGCAGCAAGACCTGCATGGTCGATCATGAACACGATGGCTCCGGCAATGGGGCGACGCAGCAACTCGCCATGGCGGCAGCTGTGAAGGCCTGGGAATCGTTCACCGATCTGGAATATGGTTCAGATTGGGCGTCGTTTGCCAATTCGGTCGGCAAGAGGGTGTCGTGCGGCCGTTACCTGACTGACATCTCCTGCCAGATCAGCTCGCGCGCCTGCCGGGGTGGCGTGCTGGTGAAAACCGCCGCCAAGCCATCGAAGAAGCGCCAATCAACGCGCAACTAAGCGCGCTGCGCACTGCCAATCCCAATGGCCGGTCATTCATGCCGTAGACCAGACTATGACAAGAACGCAGGCGACGCGGCCTCAATTAGAGGTCGCAACTTTCTCACTTGGCTGGCGTCAGAAGTGCTTGTTTGCGAACGCTCGACCTGAGCCGGACTTGAGATAACGCTCAAATGCGGCCGCCTTGGCGGCGTCCACAAAACCCACAGTAACAACCACCTTCCACGGCTTGTGCTTGTTCGTGTGATTTGACTGGCCGCTGTTGTGTTCTTCAAGCCGCCGCGCGGGATAGTCGGTAATGCCGACGTAGTGCCTGGATAGATCCGCTTCGCTTTGGAGCAGATAGACAAAGCTCATGTCGACCAGTCCGCCTTCGCTAAGGCTTCGGCGTGACATCCGCCTTCGCCAGCCGCCTCCGACATTGAATGCGTTGGCTCCCACTTACTCCGACCCCGTCCCGCCGAAGCTCGCCGCCGCAGCCGGCAGGCGAAGGCGGATGGAGCGGGCGATCGGGATTGAACCGACGACATTCAGCTTGGGAATTTGTGGTCCCTGGATTTCTGGGCGTTTCTCGAAGTTGCTACAAGTTGTCGAAAACCCCCATTTCACGGGCTTTTGAGCTACCCGACGTTTCCCGGAGTTGCTACAGGTTTCCACCGCGTGCATGCCAGAACGGCCTCTAGCATGCATGCTGGCATGCACGGGTCTGAGGGCAGCACGGATGAAAGCGAAGATCACGAAATCGCGGGTTGACGAGACCACGGCGCCCGGGTCCAAGCCGGTCATCATCTTCGACACCGAGCTGGCGGGGTTCGTTCTCGAGGTCACGCCGGCCGGGCGGAAGACCTACCAACTGCGCTACCGCATGGGCGGGCGGCAGACGAAGAACCAGACCTTCACGCTTGGGGTGCACGGCCCGGTCACCGCGGAGCAGGCCCGGCGGACGGCGCAGATGCTGTTGGATGATATCCGCCGCGGCATCGACCCGGCCAAAGAGAAGGCGCGGATACAAGCCGTGGATCGCGGCGCACGAACCGTTGCCGAGCTATCGGTCGACTTCCTGGCCATTTATGCCAAGCCGAAGCTCAAGGCCCGGTCCTATGTCGAATATAAGAGGATGATGGAGCAGTACATTGCGCCGCAACTGGGCAACCTAAAAGTCCGCGACGTGACCCACGGTGATGTTGAGAAGCTGCATCACTCGATGCGCACCATACCAACGACCGCCAACCGCACCATGCAGGTGCTGTCTAAGTTCTTTTCCTGGTGCATCAAGGGCGGATCCCGGCCGGACGAAAAGAACCCGGTGCGCGGGCTAGACCGATTCGAGGAAAAGCCCCGCAAGCGCTACCTATCGCCTGCCGAAATAGCCAACGTGGGCGAGGCAATTCGTGTGTGTGAGGCCGGGCAAGTGATTGATCCCTGGCAGGCTGGGCTGTTCCGGTGCCTCATGCTGACGGGCATGCGCCGCGGCGAGCTACAGTTCTCTTAAATGGGAGCAGGTCAACCTGGATCGCAACGTGTTTGCGCTGCCGGACAGCAAGACCGGCGCAAAAGACGTGCCGATCACCCCGCCCGTGGCCACTATTCTGGCGGCGCTGCCGCGGATTGGGAAACACCCCTACGTTTTCCCGGGGCGACTCGCAGGCAAGCCGACGAGCAATCTGTTCAAGTCATGGGCTCGGGTCCAGAAAACCGCCGGCATTGCTCCGACCCGGATTCATGATCTCCGGCACACGGCCGCTAGCGTTGGCGTGGCTTCCGGTGCGTCCCTGACGCTGATCGGCGGGGTTCTCGGTCATGCGTCACAGGCGACCACGCAGCGCTATGCCCACTTGTCCGACGATCCCGTGCGCAAGACGGCGGAGACCATCGCGGACCGCATCAGCGCGGCCATTAACAACCCGCCGGCCGAAGTTTTGCTGATGAAACGCAAGCCCGGACAGTCAGGTTGATCGTTGTCCGCTTTTAGCGTACAGTGCAATGGTATCTGAGAGGGCGAGTTGAATGCGTTGGTCGCCGCAATCGCTGACGTGGATCGGCATCGCCGACGACGGCAGCAGCGAGGGCGATATTCTTACCGCGCTCGTTGGCACACCGGCCGGCGTGATGGTGATCATGGGTGAGGTGGAGTTCGCCGGGCGTCTGGTGATCTTGCGCAATGCCCACATTCACATCGAGGGCGCGAGCGCCAACGAGGTCGGAATGGTCAATCTGCGCACGGTGGCGGCGTTCGTTTTGGAAAGGATCGAGTGCGATGAGGCAAGAATTGAGGGAGCGGTTCGCACGACTGGGGCCAATCCAGGCCATCGACCGGGTGTCCTCCGGTTCACCCGAAGACCTTGTGCTGCGCCCGGCTGACGGGCTCGCCAAGGTCGCGACGATACCGGCCATCATGGCCCTGGCCAAACGCGGCATGACACTATTGCAGGCCAAGCGCGCGATCGAGGGCATTGTCGAGCACGGCGAAGCGCTGGTGCTGGTGCCGATGGTTGAGGATCGCCACTTGTTTGCACAGGAGCTGCAGAGTTCCGGCGTTTGCGCGCGCCTTGTCGCCAGCGCACCCGTCGATGTGAAGGCGATCCGCACGGCGCTGGGCTTATCGCAGGCGCAATTCGCGCGTCGCTTCGGTCTTGAGTTGGACGCGGTGCAGAATTGGGAACAGGGCCGCTGCCAGCCCGACCGCCCAGCGCAAGCCTACCTTCGCGCCATTGCTGCCGCACCGAAAGAAGTGGCTGCGGCGCAAGAGGAAGAGATGGCGTAGAATCCGAACCGGGGCGGCTTCAGACCGGCCAGTCGACAAGCGGGGCGTCTCACCCCGTTGCCGCCCAAACCCTGAGACGCGCAAATGCGGCAGACACGCGCTATGACAGTTAGTGGTACCGATCGGTGTTGCTGCCGTTCCAGATTTTGCAGTTGGACGATTTGCCTAGATTGTCAGGCGCTGACTGGCAGCAACCGCGAGCACGCCGAGCAGCTGCATTTTTCGCTTTCACAGATGCCTTAATTACCCAGGCTCATCCGCGATGACGAGCGTTTTGTACGGTCTGGGCGCGGACCGTGTGACGACATAGGCCAACCGGTCTAGCATTTCTGCAAGCTTAGAGCGCCGATTGAAGCGATACTGGAACTCAGCGAAGTAGCGAAAAGACACATATCGCTTGCTGAACGATTTGAGCGTGCCGGCGATGGCGGTTTTGACGTTGCCGAGCACGGTGTTGACCCAGCGGAAGCATGGCAATTTTTCCGCCACCACCCGAGCTTTGCTGCGACCATCGCCTCGTGCGTGCAGCCAATGCGTGTGACCGCACGGAAGAAACCTAATCCGTCAGACACAACGCGTGCCGTTGGCGACAGATGGGCCCGCGCCATCGCTTCGATGTTTTCGCCGTCGTGCGTCTTGACGACGTGGAGCAGAAGCCGCCGAGGGTGACCGTCGTCACTGGTCTCGACGGCGACCACGAAAGGGGTCTTGTTCGGCCCGTTCCGCCCGCGTTTACCGCCTTCATCCAGGTGCTTTTGACCACCCAGCACCGCGTGATCCATCTCGACGCGGCCCTCGAGTTTGCGCGCGCCTTCACGCTCGGCCATCACCGACATCAGCTTGTGCCGCATCAGCGACGCCGTGTCGGGACGGACGCCGAGTTGGCGCGCCAGTTCGAGGCCCGAGATCGAGTTCTTCGCCTGTGTCAGCAGGTACATACCCTGGAACCAAACAGTCAGCGGCAGCATCGTGTTCTCAAACACCGTGCCTGCCTTCAGAGATGTCTGTTTGCGGCAATCATGGCACTCATAGAGCCGCCGCTTGCCGACAATCGCATGATCTTGGCTGCCACAGTGCGGACAGACAAAGCCCTCAGGCCAGCGCCACGCGCGCACCACCGCCTCGCATTGCTCTTCGGTTCCGTACTTCGCTTGCAGCTGCCTGAGACTGAGCCCCTTTTGCAACTGGATCGGATTTCGTGACATCCCGCGCCTCCCTGCCATCGCCACAAATCAACGATATCAAGCCTTTGTGGCAGCACGCGGATGAGCCTGGGTAATCAGGCACTGCTATCCAATGCTACTAAGAGGATGGCGTCGTGTCGGGTAGCTCAGAATTGTTTTTGATCTCAAACGAGAACACGAGCACATAGATTAGTAAATTCCCAGCAACGGCCATCGCGCCGTGGCAATTCGCCAGTCTGGGAGCGCCCTATGACCGACATTGATGAGCAGAAGCTGCGGCTGGATCAGATCGCCGCCAGCCATTTCCTGACGCATGAGTGCGGCGTCCCGATTGCTCCAAGCACGCTACAGGAGCGCCGTTGCATCGGTGGCGGGCCCCGGTTTACCCGAGTGATGAACCGAGTGCTCTACACGCCTGCGGACCTGCGCTCTTGGGCGGCCAAACAGATCGGCCCCTCGGTGAACAGCACCTCAGAGCTGACCGCCAACGCAGCCTAAAATGCAAAACCCGCCTCGGCAGGGCGGGTTCGCTTGATCTTACATCGACAACGGCAAAATCATCGACTGCACTTACCGTATCGCGTTCGGCCTCAAAATACAAGGCCGCGCCGTCGATCCGCACACAGGATCGACCTCAATGCCAGAGACCACTCAGGTCCCAGAACCACCGCCAAACTCGGTGCTATTGGGCGCCATTCTCTCAGATCTACAGGCACCCCGGTTAGTCGGCCCAACAACAGATCTTGAAGCCATCGCCCGCCGTCTCGCGGCAGGGAGGCGCCAATGATCACCTCCATGATCAAAGCCGTGCTTATCGCGTCGCGCTGGGTGTCGGGCTACCGCATCGCTGACGCTCTCATTGCCCTCGCTCGTCTGCGGGGGGCGTGACCATGGCGCACGAATTCGACGACGAACTGCCCCCGATGGATGCCTACGACGACGGTGACGGCGGCAACCGATCTGGTGGACGTCGCTCCAGTTCGGGCGGAAGCGGGCCTCCAGAGGACGCAGTCGCTCGCGGCTTCAAGGCCGATCAACCGTTAATTCCGTGGAAATTCAGCGCAACTCGTGCGCGATGGCATCATTGGGATGGTCACATTTGGAAACCCGATGAGAAGTCGGCGGTTCTAGACGCTATCCGCGCGCACATTCGCGAAACGGCGCCAAAGAAGTTCCACAAGCGGACAGCTGTCGCTGCGATCGAAGCCCTTTGTCGGGCCGCGCCTGTCTTTGCGCGGGTAAGCTCAGACTTCGATCAAAATCCCTACCTATTGGGCACGCCTGGCGGCACCGTAGATCTGAGGTCCGGCAAATTGCGGCCGGCAATTCCGGATGACCTCATCACACGTTGCACCTCCGCGGCGCCTGTCGCGGGAATACCGCAACGGTTTGCGGCGTTTCTTCAAGAGGCCTGCGGCGGCGACACCGCTATGGTTCGCTTCATCCAGCAAGTTTCTCGGGTATGCGCTCACTGGTGACACCTCTGCCCACGCCGTGTTTTTCGTGTACGGCGACGGTGGCACCGGCAAGAGTACATAGTTGAACGTGGTGCAACACGTCCTCGGTACTTATGCACGTTCAGCGCCTTATGGAAACTTTTGCCGCGGCCTCGTTTGACCGACACCCTACAGAGATCGCGATGCTGGCAGGTGCGCGCTTGGTCAGTGCGAACGAGACCGAGCAAGGGCGACGCTGGGCCGCCGCGCGGATTAAGGAATTGAGCGGTGGCGACAAAGTCAGCGCGCGGTTCATGCGGCAGGATTTCTTCGAGTTTGTGCCCGAATTCAAGCTTCTGTTCGTCGGCAACTTTGCGCCGAGTTTCGAGACGGTGGATGAAGCCATGCGCCGGCGGTTCTACGTCGTGCAGTTTGACGTCAGAAACCAAAGAAGAAGGACGGCCAACTGGCGGAAGCGTTGGCGCTTGAGGCCGGCCGAGATACTTGCTTGGATGATCGATGGGTGCATCGATTGGCAAGCCAACGGATTTACGATCCCCGCCAAGGTTCAAGAAGCCACCGATCACTACTTCGAACAGCAGGACACGTTCGCACATTGGCTCGATCAACACGTCGATCGCTGCCAACTCAAAATGACAGAGCCCAAGTCCAGAGTGCTCGCGTAATGGAATACGTCTCGCGCGCAGACCGGTGACCGCCCCGAGACAGCGCGCGACATCACCCAAAGACTACACCGAGCTGGCTTTCAAGAGGGGCGGTCGATGGATCGTTCTAATCGTGAACGGGTGTGGTTCGGGCTGTCTTTGCGTGGGGAGATGCAACCATGAGCCGCCTCACCGTGGACCACGTGGACCAGATGGACCAGCAATTTACAACTATCGGCTTTTAAGCGCACGCAAACCTGCATGGCAGGGGAACATAGAAAAATCCGGTCCATCTGGTCCACGTGGTCCAACGGCGGCGAAGCGGCGGAAAAATACAAGCTTGCCCACCACTACGCCGCCGCTGGATATCCCGTCTTGCCAGTCAGCCCGACGAGCAAGCGACCGACCATTGAGGGTGGTTTCAAGTCCGCAAGCACAAGAGTGCGACCAGATTGACGCGTGGTGGCGGAAAACGCCCGCAGCGCTGCCAGGGCTGGCGACGGGCTTGCTATGGGTACTCGACATCGACCACCCCACGGACGGCAGCCAGGAGGCAATTGCGGCGATCCTAGCCCCTATGGGCCTCGCCCGTGCTGTTTGGTCGGCTGGCTTGATAATGTGCGAACCCCTCGCGGCGGCGCGCACTTCTGTATTTCGGCAACACGCCCGGCGTTGCTGTGCCGCCCCGCACCAGTGACATTGCCGACAAGATCAACACATGTTGGCACGATGCCGACGGAACGGCAAAGAGTTACATAATCGCCCCCGGCGCGGTGCGGCCGGACAGAAATGGCTACGAAGTTGCGCTTGGTGCGCTGGACGAAATCGGCCAGGCCCGGCACGCGCTCTTGTACTTCGCCCATTTCAACCGGCGCGAACGCGCCTTGATCAAGGCGGCGCCCGCTTTGCAAACCGCCATTCGCGACGCCGGTCCCGATTGTTGGCGTGCGCTGTTCGCCGACCACCAAGCCGCTGAACTTCAAATGCGCTGGGCAACTTTTGCCGGTGCGCACAGTGAACGACGACGGGCCGTTGCGCCTTCAGGCACTTGCGGAGCCTGCAGGAGCAAGCCGACCTCCTAGCGTCAACGATCGACGGCAGGAAGGCGCAAGCTTTCAAGGCGGCATGTGCTGTTGGGCGGTACGTCGCGTATGGCGTCTTGGCGGAGACGGAAGTAATCGCCGCCCTTATGTCGGCTTGGACAGACTGCGGCGCCGGTCGGAAGCACGGCGCCCGCTATGGGCTCGACCAGATCAAAGGCGGCATCAAGATTGCGGCTCGCGATGCGCTGCCGCCAGTCGCCAAACGCTTCCGCGTCCCCAGCGCTTCACAGGCTGTGCGGACCGCAGGCGCTACAAGTCACGGGAGGTCCGCATGACCCGCCCCACTCAAAACGCCGCCAGATTGACGGTGCTTCTGCGCATGGTGCCCGGTGTAGCTGCCGGGCATGACATGATGCCCCGGCCCGCCGTTCTCGGGGTGGTCGTCAATCGTCTCTCGAATGTGGTTGGCAAGATCAGCGAGGCGCGCATGCCACTCGCTCGCGAATTGGGGTTCCGCCATGGTGCGTCCGATCATTTCGAAGGGCTTGACGAGACGCAAAACCGGCATGCGAACAGTATCGCGCTTGAATTCGGCATGCAATTCCACGACGCAGTTTAGCACTCGTTCGCGTTTTAAAATCCCTGTCGTGTGTCGGTGTCGTCACTGACATTGCAGCACCCAAATCCGCAGTTGACGGGCGCACACCGCCGCGACGGAATTTGCGCGACACAATTTAGCCGAAGAGCAACGTAGTCTGAGCGAACCGCGGATAGGGCGACGGCCCGAAAAGTCGAAACTCCACCGATCTGCCGCGGGTAGTATTTTGGAGCGCGCGAGGGGACCCGACATGGTAACTCGACCAGGACCGGGACGCGGATGCGCGCGCGCGCGGCTTCGCTCACGCCTATCACGAAGCTGTGATCACTGACATCAAGCGGCGTGCTGCTCGCTACGTGCATCGTCCACTGCGGAACAGGATCGCGCCGAAAGCTGGCGTCATCCATTCCCGGTCCGAAGGCGACATTATCCGCGCGAAGATTGCTGCCAACGCTGCTCGTCGTGTCGAGATTGCCGACGCGATGAAGCGCGAGGCTGGTGTCACGGCACACGACCTCACGGGCCAACATGACGGTGGCATCGCATGGACGGACCGGCAGCGGATTTTGGCACCCTAGAATTAAAACCGCGTGCAGCTTGCGACTGGTCCGCCCGGTGAATTGCGGCCATGCCTTTTTGCACTCTGTCGGGACACCAGGGGTTTTTCTTCCTGGTCACGTCAAAGAATTGGAGGCAGAAAGCTTGGCGTATCAGGCTTTCCGGGCTCACGGAATGGAGATGCCGAAGCGCGTAACGCAGTGGGGCCGCCAGTATGTCGGCAAGTGGGTTGCTGAAATCGCACTATGGGCGTTGCAATCGACCCGAGGGCCGAGGCCTACGCCAACGGTAGCCGATCACCTTTCGAGCCTTTGCGCGCTGTGCCGGACACTTGGCGCGCTGCCCATATCTTCGGTTTCAGGTTGCCGCCGAAGCCTGCGGAGTTGGTGCATCCGGCCAAGCCCGCTCTTGTGGCTTCAACCGCTGCCTGTCACTGGCGTCACCGACATTGCTGAAGGCAGACTGAGCCGGTCACGTTCTGGTACAGGCAATGGGCGTTGGTGAAGCACGATGCCATCGGGCTCAGTCAGTTTCTCTGCGTCAATGCCGGGATCAACTTTTATTTAGGCTACATTCCCCTGCATTTCCTCTTCGCAGAACATGGCTATAGATCCGACAACACAGCAATATTTGCGGGTGCAGTTTTTTCGATGTTGCTCTGGCTGTGTTTCGCCATGATGCTGTGGACGGCCACGGCCGGGCCTGCGATCAAGCTGCCGCCCGGAGCCATCATCGGCCTTCCATTCGCGATCTATCACGCGCCAAAACGTACCTGCTACCGACTGGTGGCCACCTACTATGAGATCAAGGCAGCCCATTACTGGCTCAAGGCTCGCATTCTATCCGGCGAAGTGCCGACAACTTGACCGTGGCGGCAGGTCTGGCTTATCCAATCCGGCCATTTTGGCTCGAACGAATTGCCACCGCGTCGAAACTGGCGCTGTGTCTCGCCGCTGCGCTGGCTTATGGGTTTGTTGCAGTTCCGGTGATGGCCGATCCAAGGTTCAACGCCGATCAAGTCTGCCTTGTGATTGTCCAAGCGACCTTCGCCCTGTCGTGCGGGGCTGTTGAGTGGATCAACCGGATGAAGGTTGCGAGGGCGTTTGCACTGCTTCATCCACCGTTTGGGCAAGCCGCCAGCCAGCGCACCTGATCCGACTGCGCAACACAGCGCCATACATTCCTCCAAGTGGGCTTGGCGCACAGTGTCTTGCCGCGCTATATCCGGCAAGCGTTTGTCGTGTCCGCGTTCCCGCCTTCTCAGCCCGGAGCCGCACATGCTCGCCACTTCCCCCGAGACTGCCGAAACGCCGGACACCGTGTCGGCCGTCGGCTGCCCAGCCGCCGCCGTCGGCGCTGCCGGAAGCGTCGGTTTGGATCGCTGGCGGCTACTCGCGCGCGCGTGTCGGGAGCTTACCGAGGCTGACCGCGACGCATTTCTGATCGCGGCCTTGAGCGCCGTCGACGCCGATATTTCGTCCGCCTCGACCAAGAGGGCGGCATGATCACCTCTGGCCGCCAACTCGCCGCTCAGCTCGCGTTCTCGCCGGGCTCGATCGAATCCGAACTGGCGACGCTGGCCAACCTGCATCGCAACTCGATAGGCCGTTGGGAACAGTGCAAGGCCATCCCCACCGGACACGACCGGCCTTTCGCCGTCTGTGAAATGCTAAAGGGTCTCGCCAAGGCCGGTGTCACCATCAGATTTTTTTAAAAAAAAAAAAAAAAAAAAAAAAAAAAAAAAAAAAAAAAAAAAAAAAAAAAAAAAAAAAAAAAAAAAAAAAAAAAAAAAAAAAAAAAAAAAAAAAAAAAAAAAAAAAAAAAAAAAAAAAAAAAAAAAAAAAAAAAAAAAAAAAAAAAAAAAAAAAAAAAAAAAAAAAAAAAAAAAAAAAAAAAAAAAAAAAAAAAAAAAAAAAAAAAAAAAAAAAAAAAAAAAAAAAAAAAAAAAAAAAAAAAAAAAAAAAAAAAAAAAAAAAAAAAAAAAAAAAAAAAAAAAAAAAAAAAAAAAAAAAAAAAAAAAAAAAAAAAAAAAAAAAAAAAAAAAAAAAAAAAAAAAAAAAAAAAAAAAAAAAAAAAAAAAAAAAAAAAAAAAAAAAAAAAAAAAAAAAAAAAAAAAAAAAAAAAAAAAAAAAAAAAAAAAAAAAAAAAAAAAAAAAAAAAAAAAAAAAAAAAAAAAAAAAAAAAAAAAAAAAAAAAAAAAAAAAAAAAAAAAAAAAAAAAAAAAAAAAAAAAAAAAAAAAAAAAAAAAAAAAAAAAAAAAAAAAAAAAAAAAAAAAAAAAAAAAAAAAAAAAAAAAAAAAAAAAAAAAAAAAAAAAAAAAAAAAAAAAAAAAAAAAAAAAAAAAAAAAAAAAAAAAAAAAAAAAAAAAAAAAAAAAAAAAAAAAAAAAAAAAAAAATAGAGCGCTTCGCACGGCTTTTTGTTGAGATTGGCAACGCCACAGCTGCCTTACAAGGCCTCCTACGATGTGTCACCAGATGCCAAGCCCGAAGCTTTGCCGCGTCGAAGCCTCACGCATGTTGGCCGACCCTAGGATTGCCCTAAGGATAACTGTCGATCGAAGCTGAGGCTCTGGCCGCAACACAGCTCACCGTCGGCCGCCTTGCTTCTGAAGGCCTAGCCTTGCTCGAAATGGCGAAAGCGGGCGGCGATGTGCGGGCGGGAACCGCAGTGCTCGCCGTGCTGGGCAAGCTTCACGAGCGGTTGTCACCCACCGGCGGCACGGGCAAGTCCTTGGACGAGATGACCGACGCCGAGCTGCAGGCCATTGCTGCCGGCAGAGAGATGACCCTTATCGGGGCAATAGCTCGAGGAAACCTTGGCACGCGGGAAGCAGAAGCAGGCCGAAGAAGACAAGGCGCGCGTTGCCGAGCTGCTGAGCAAACTTGCTGCCTCGGAGGACGCTTCAGTGGCGGCAAAGGCGCTGCCGATCCTGCAGCAGATTGCGGGGCGGTCATCCGAAGCCCATTGAAGCATCCGATCAACACCGTATAGTGGCCGGCCTCTTTAGCGATTTCCTTTTCAGTGAGCGGTACCGTCGAATTGTCGATCAAGGGGCTGACTTTTGCTCCCCTTAAGAAGGCGAGCGCGTCGTTTGAGCGAAGTGCAAAAGCGATGTTTTCTGGCATGGTGCCGCGCGATGCGAGCTGCTTCAGTTGATTCGAATTTCCAAGTCACTACGCCTGCCACGCGTCCTGAGGGTTCAATGATTGGACCACCTAATTCCCGTTTTGCACAGGTGCGCTGATCTGCAGACATCGCCCATCACTTCCGGCCCCACAACAGAACTCACTAAGCCGGGCGTCACATTCAAACTCACACCGATCTGCCCCGCCAAGGGGTAACCCGCAGCGATAATGCGCTCCCCCAAATCCAATTCGTCGGCAGGAAGAATTTGGCCGGTTCGATCTGCGTTTTGCCGTTATTTTCAGGAGCGCGAGATCATTCGCGGGGTCGCGCCGCACCACATCCGCGTCGCCATAGTCTTTGACGTGGAGCGAGCCACATTGATCGATGAACATGATTATTGAGTCAGTAGTGTCCGAGCCGATCAACAAAGAAGCCAGAGCCGGTGCCAACAAGCTCTGGCCCAGGTTAAAACGGGCGCCTTGCGGCATCTCCGTTGTCGGTGGTTGTGCCGCGGGCTGTGAATTCGCTCAGCCATCCCATGTCGAACCAACAGCAACGCATCGAGACACTTGCCGCAACGCGTTAGCCACACCGGTCAGATCAACCCGACCTGTCGTCAGAGGACGACACAATATCTAGGACGCGCGCACCTGCTATTGTATGCACAAAGCTAGATTGTGGGTAACCCAACCGCATGACATTTGGCGAGATCACGTTGCGAAGTTGCCTTCGAAAACAAGCTTCCCGTCTGCAAATATGGCAATCGGTGTGGAGGTGAACGCGCCAGAGTTTGGCCCCTTCAATGAAAGTGACCATATGCTATTCGTTTGAAGCGCAACGACCAGCGATGTAGAGCCTGACGCACCCTTCGAAAAGTCGAGGCCTTTGGTGGCATAGCAACCGACAAATTCCTGTAGGTTGATCATCATGGAAACGCGCATGTCACCACCCTCCCAAACAACCCGATCGTTTTCTGTCCCGTCGGCTTTCGTTAATGTGCGTGATCCTGGCTCCGATGTCCTAGGCGCAGGCGTAAATGTTCCAGTTTTGGGTGACCGGTTCTCGCCGTCAGTTGGTGTTAATTCTTGCGCTGACGATATAAACTGGCTCTCCGCTAGCAGGCCGTGCGAGACCACCCAGCCGGCAGCGTTACCCCAACGAATTCTGCACCATCGCAAATTGGATGATAGGTCCGTGGCCGGCTGACACGTGCCTTGAAGTTCGATGCCACCCTGGCCACCAGTAATCTTGGCAATACTGGCGGCCCGAAGTGATGGACCGTCACGCAAATTGAGATGGCCGTCGAACACAGTGCGCGGGTACTCGGTAAGCCTAAATCAAATTGGAAACAAGACCGACCTCTTGCGCAAGCGCTCGGTTCACGCATTCGACTGTCTTGCTGAGAGCTGCGGAGGAGAAGGCCAGTTCAAATTTTGCCCGCGCGCTAGGCGCGAGAAACTCAATTGTGTGGCCTGCTGCCAGTGCATCAATTGCCTCAGCTGTCATTTTGCCGAGCCGTCCGATATTCGCAGAGTTCATTGTAGTCGTGGCTGTATGAATAGTTAGGCCATCGACTATCAGTTGGACGGGAACGTTAACGATGGGCAGGGTGATTGGTCCACCAATCGAACCTGCCCAAATAGTCGTGGCGATGGTTGCCGATGACCATGCGAATTGGAATGCCAAGGGACCCAGCGCTTGCGAATTCCTTCTTTGCGTAACACCCGACAAAGCTACGGTTGCTTGTCATCGTGGCGACCTGCCAGCCTTGACCTTCCTATATGATACGGTCTGGCTCATCCGCGCGGGTGGGACTGAAGGGCAGTAATACAGCCACAATTAACCCAGCAACGACCCCGACACGCAACATGACTTCCCCCAATCGACGGCAACGTTAAGCATGATGGAGCAACGTTGGTGTAGTTCGCAAGTGCGCGGAGCGACAACGGACCATCAAAGGGCGTAATCGATAAGAGGCCGTGCTTTCCAGGTGATTGCTAGGCAATTTTTGATGCCCAGGGCTGGGCGGACAAAGTGTCAATTATCATTGTCAAATCAATGGAGCGGGCGATCGGGATTGAACCGACGACATTCAGCTTGGGAAGCTGACGTTCTACCACTGAACTACGCCCGCACTAGCATCGTCTTAGGTCTTTCGGGGCCTGTCGGCAAGGCCAAGCGAGGCCAAGCGGGGTCACTTGGGGTTCCCATGCGTGGGCCTCGTGCAACGCTTGCCGTTTCCTGCTGACCATGGCTTCTAGGATCGCTATAAGCCTCACTAGCTGTGGCATGCTGGCCTTGCACCGGTGGTTGGCTCACGCCGCCATCAATGGTGACCGCGAGGCCCGTTGCGCCGCGCGTTCTAAGTCGCTCTGCGAGAATCGCCCCACCCAATGCCGCCGAAGTTGCCGACGCCGCGCCTGATCGATCGCGCCCTTGGTGCGGGCATGGCTGGCTATATCGGACTGGTCGAGCGGACTTCGACCACACCACCGCTGATGGAAGACTATAAAGAGGTGCTGCTGGCCCAGCATCCGATGATCCTGGCCATGTGGCATGGACAATTCATGCTGCTGCCGACGTTGGCGAAATCCGGCGTGCCGACCAAGGCCATCTTGGCGCTGCATCAGGATGCGGAGAGCATGGGTTACGCGCTTGCGCGCTATGGCATTGAACTGATCCGCGGCGCGGGCGCCTCGGCCAAAGGTAAAGATCGCGGCGGCGCCAATGCGTTTCGGGCCGCCGTGCGCGCGCTGCACGCCGGATTTTCGGTGGCCATGACCACGGATGTGCCCCCAGGTCCGGCGCGGCGCGCGGGGCATGGCATCATTACCCTGGCGCGCGTGTCAGGGCGTCCGATCCTGCCGGTGGCCATGTGCTCGTCACGCTATGTGGCGCTGCCGACATGGAGCCGCATGACCATCAACTTGCCCGCCTCACGGCTGGGCGCGTCGTTTGGCAAGCCCGTGCGGGTGCCGCGCGACGCCTCGCCGGAACTGCAGGAAGAGCTGCGCCGCGAGGTCGAGCTGCAGATGAATATCGCCACCATGGACGCTTATCACCGCGCCGGCGTGAGCCCGGCCCGGGCCACGCCGCCCTCGGCGCAAACGGCGGCGGGGGAGGCGATGCCGCCGGGCCGTAAGTTGCGGTTCTATGTGCGCGGCACCGGCATGCTGGCCCCGGTGGCACCAGCCCTGCTGGCGTTGCGGGCGCGCCGTGGCAAGGAGGATCCGGCGCGGCAGGGTGAGCGGTCCGGTGTTGCGGCACGGCAGCGGCCGGCGGGCGAGGTGATATGGCTGCACGCGGCCAGCGTTGGTGAGACGATGGCGGTACTCCCGCTGATCGAAGCCTTGCTGGACCAGCGGCCGGGCGCGACCGCGCTGCTGACAACCGGCACGGTGACATCGGCTGAACTGGCCGCCAGCCGCCTGGGGCCGCGAGCGATCCATCAGTACGTGCCGCTCGATGCGCCGCCATTCGTCGCCCGTTTTCTTGAACACTGGCGGCCCTCGCTGGCCGTGTTTGTTGAAAGTGAAATATGGCCCAATCTCATTCTCGAAGCGTCGCGGCGGGACATTCCGCTGGCGCTGGTCAACGCACGCATGTCGAAGACGTCATTCCGCCGCTGGCGCGCGCACAGCACGGTGTCGCGGCCGCTGTTCGGCCGGTTTGCAGCCGTGCTTGCGCAATCGCGGGAGTTCGCCGATCGCTATACTGCGTTGGGGGCTGCCGGCGTGGTGGACGCGGGCAATCTCAAGTTTGACTCACCGCCGCTGCAGGTTGATGCAACACTCGTAGCGCTGTGCCGCGCCACCCTGGATGCCCGGCCGGTGTGGCTGGCGGCTTCAACGCACGCAGACGAAGAACTGATCGTCGCTGAGGCGCATGCGGTGCTGCGGGAGACGCGGCCTGATCTCATCACCATCATTGTGCCGCGCCATCCGGACCGCGGCGGCGCCATTGCGGCAAGTCTGACTGCGCGCGGATTTGACGGAGTGCAACGGTCGCGCGGCGCGGACCTGCCGGTGCAAGCGCAGGGCACGAAATCGGGGCTGTTAATTGCTGATACGCTGGGGGAACTGGGCTCGTGGTTCGCGCTGGTGCCGATCGCTTTCATGGGCAAGTCGCTGTCGATGGAGGGCGGCGGGCATAATCCGATCGAGCCGGCGCGGCACCGCGCGGCGGTGCTGACCGGACCGCAATGGGACAACTTCGATATTGCCTACAAGGCGATGCTGGCGGTGGGTGGTGCGCGTGAGGTGCGCAGTTGTGCCGAACTGGCGGCTGAAGTGAAGCGCCTGCTGGACCAGCCAGAGGCGCTCGCAGCGATGCAGACGGCAGGTGCGCGGGCGGTGGACCGGTTGACGGGCGCATTGCCGCGGACGGTGACGGCGCTGCTCACGTTGTTGCCATCCGAAAGCACCGTCGCGGAGCCACACTGACGTGGCCGCGCGGGAACCGCGTTGGTGGTATGGCGGAGGCCCTGAGCCATGGTTGCCATGGGCGCTGGGGCCGGTCGGCCTGCTGTACGGCGCGATTTCTGCGCGGCGCATGGCGCAGCCACCACGCTACCGCGCGAAAATCCCGGTCATCTGTGTCGGCAACTTTACCGCGGGCGGGACGGGCAAGACGCCGTTCGTGCGGACACTGCTTGGCCTGCTGCGCGACGCTGGGCACACGCCAGTGGTTCTGTCGCGCGGCTATGGCGGGCGGATTGCTGGTCCCCATTGGATCAATCGCGACAGCGACACGGCCGCTGATGTCGGCGATGAGCCACTCTTACTGGCTGGCGATGCGCCCGTCATGGTCGCGCGGCATCGGGCCGCTGGAGCGGCGGTCATCGACACCGCGGCGGCGCCGGCACCGCGCGCGACAGTCATCATCATGGACGACGGCCTGCAAAACCCCGCGCTGGCAAAAGATCTGACGATTGCGGTGGTCGATGCCGCGCGCGGATTTGGCAATGGCCGCTGCATCCCGGCGGGACCTTTGCGCGCGCCCTTGGGAGCGCAGCTGCCGTCGGTGCAGGCGTTGGTTGTCAACCGGGGCAGTGGGCCCGATGCGCACGCAGTCTCACTCGCTGCGGTTTTCAAGAACTACACAGGCGCGACGTTGCTGGCACAGATTGCGCCGGCTGAGAGTGTCGACTGGTTGCGGGCACGCCCGGTGCTGGCGTTTGCGGGGATCGGCGTCCCGCAACGGTTCTTTGCGACCTTGACGGCGGCGGGTGCGGACATTCGCGAGACCGCCATTTTTCCAGATCACCACGTCTTCACCCAGCAGGATGCGCAACGTTTGCTGACTACGGCGCGCGCACAGCAATTGCAGCTCGTCACGACGGAGAAGGATGCCGCGCGCTTGATCGGTGTCGGTAGGATGCTGGGCGAACTCGCGGCGGCGAGCCGCGCACTGCCGGTCACACTCCAACTCGATGTGGCAGGTCTGGCGGCATTGAAAGCGCTGATTGCACGCAATGCGCCCAGGCGCGCATAATGCCGATCGCAGACACGCACGCACGATTGGACACCCCATGACGACCCCAGGTACCCCAACCATCGGCTTTGTCGGTCTCGGCAACATGGGTGCACCGATGGTGCGATGCCTGGTCAAGGCCGGGCACAGCGTGCTGGCCTATGATGTTCGCGACGGCGTGGCCAAGGCGTTGGCGGCGGAGCCAGGGAGCATTGGCAAAGTAACTGCAGCAGACAGCTTGGTCATGGTGGGCAAGGGCGCGCCGGTTGTCATCACCATGCTGCCAGATAGCAAGATCGTGCGCGCCGCTGTGCTGGGCGAAACGACCACGCTGGGGTTCGCCGCGTCCATGCAACGCGGCGGCGTCATCGTCGACATGAGTTCGTCCTATCCGCTGGATACGCGCGCGCTGGCCGGCGCGCTGGCACCACAGGGCATCAGCGTGATCGATGCGCCGGTCTCAGGCGGCGTCAGCAAAGCGGTGACGGGAACGCTCGCGATCATGGCGGGCGGCGACAGGGGTGTGCTCGATCAAGTCGCGCCAATGCTCACGGCGATGGGCACGGTTCATCGCACCGGCGCGCTGGGCTCTGGCCATGCTATCAAGGCGCTCAACAACTACGTCTCGGCGGCCGGGTTGATCGCCACCTGCGAAGCCCTCTTGGTGGCGGAAAAATTCGGCCTCGATGCGCAGACCGTCACGGATGTGCTCAACGCCTCGACCGGCCGCAACAACACCACCGAGAACAAGGCCGCCAAGTATCTCATCCCGCGTAACTTTACATCGGGGTTTGCGCTCGCGCTGATGGAAAAGGATGTCGGCATGGCGCGCAGCCTGGCTCAGGATCTGGGGCTCGATGCTGAGGCATTGGCCTTCGTCTCGGCGTACTTGGGGCGGGTATCCAGCGTGCTCGGCAGCGGCGCCGATCACACGGCGATGATGGGGTATGTGGAGGGCGGGAAGCGCGGGTAGTTTCGGCACCCGTGCGTTGCGCGACGGGACAATTTGTGCCCAGCATCATCGGCCGCAAGGGCGCACACGTCTCAGCGGCTGAATGCTGCGGGCGACGTGTCTGGCACTGGGCCGTCGCGTGCAATACAACGTACGAGCAACAAAAAGAAAGTCATCGGGAGGACATCGCATGTTTGGTACCAAAATAAAGTGGTCCATAGCCGCCAGTATGGCTGTTTGCGTGGCTACCGCCATGCCGGCGCGTGCGCAGACGACCGTCAAGATCGGCATCGTCAATAGCTATTCAGGCTTCCTCGCAGGGGCTGGCGATCAGATGCAGAAGGGGATGGATCTCTATGCCAAAACCCGCCTGCAGGAACTGCCGCCAGGTATCGGTATTGAAATCCTGAAGCGCGACGACGGCACCAACCCAGAAACCGGCAAGCGCGTCGCGCAGGAGTTGGTAACACGCGACAAGGTGCAGATTTTGCTGGGTGTTGTCGGCTCGCCGATTGCTGCGGCCATTGCACCGCTGGCGACGGAAGCGAAGGTCCCGTTCATCATCACCAATGCCGGTGGCGCCGGCATTCCGCGCATTTCGCCGTACGTGGCGCGCCTGTCGTTCACGCTCTGGCAGACGGGTCTGCCGCTCGGCAAATGGTCTGCGGGACAGGGCTGGAAGAAGGGCTACACGATGGTCTCGGATTTCATTCCAGGCCATGACGGCGAAGCCGCCTTTACCAAGGGTTTCACTGATAACGGTGGCCAGATGGCCGGTGCGATCCGCTTCCCTGCCAACAATCCTGACTTCGCGCCGTTCGTACAGAAGGCCAAGGACGCCAAGCCGGAAGTGCTGTTTGTCTTCGTGCCTGGCGGGCCGCAGTCGAGCGCAATGATGAAAACGATCAAAGACCTCGGCCTGCGTGAGGCCGGCATCAACGTTGTGGCCACCCACGATCTCGTCCCCGAAGACGAACTGCCCAACATGGGCGATGCGCCGAACGGACTGATCACGGCCGGCAACTACTCGGCATCCGCAGTGCGTCCAGCCAACGCGGCGTTTCTGGCGGCTTGGGTGAAGGAATATGGCGATAAAGTTCTGCCCACAGCCTTCGCTGTCGGTGGCTGGGACGGCATGGCAGCGGCATTCGAGGTCATCAAGAAGACCAACGGCAAGGTCGGCGGCGATGAAGCGATGGCGGTGCTCAAAGCCTATAAAAATCCTGACAGCCCACGGGGGCCGATCTCCATCGACCCCAATACGCGCGATATCATCCAGAACATCTATATCCGGCGGACGGAGATGAAGGACGGCAAGCTCGTCAACACCGAGTTCGTGACGATCCCCGATGTGAAGGATCCCTGGAAAGAATTGAACCCGCCGAAATAACCGGCTGGCCGTCAGTTCGTTGGGTCAAGCATTGCAGCGCGGCCCAACAGTCTCTCACAGCAACAAAATTGGGCCACGCGAAGGCTGGGCCCAACCTATAAAAATTGCATCCGCGACGGCGCGTGGCATCACTCAATTCGCATCACAACAGGGCGTTCCCCCATGACGAAATCTGCGCGCGGCCCTTTCAAGGCCGAGATTGTCGGCAGTATGCTGCGGCCGGCTTCGATCCACGCCGCCCGCACTGGCCGGACCGAGGGCCGGGTAACGGCAGACGAGCTGTGGGCCATCGAGGCGCACGCGGTCGAGGAAGCCGTTGCGCTGCAACGCGATGCCGGTTTGCGCGTCTGTACGGATGGCGAGATGCATCGCCGCCACTGGTTCATGGATTTCATCGAGCGCATTGATGGGGTGCGCTTTGAAGGTGGCCTGCCGACCAAATTTAAGAACGACGACGGCACCATCGAGTTTGCACCGCCGCGTGTTGTGATCGGTGGCAAACTGAAGCGCTCCAAGTCCCTCGCAGCGCATGATTTTGCGGCTCTGAAACCCGTCGCTGATCGTGCCGGCCTGGTGGCCAAGCAGCCAATCCCGTCGCCAACACTTTTGCATATGCGCGGCGGGCGCGCGGCCATCGACAAGCAGGCGTATCCGGACATGGCTGAGTTCTTTGCGGATCTTGCCGCGGTCTATCGCGCAGAAATCGCAGCGCTGCATGCGGCGGGCTGTCGCTACGTACAAATCGATGAAACAAACCTGCCGTTCCTGTGTGATCCCGTGATGCGCAAGAACGTCGCGTTGATCGGCGAAGACCCCGATCAACTTCCCCATACGTACGTCAAGCTACTCAACGAGTGCCTGCGCGACGTGCCCGCCGACATGACCGTCGGCATGCACATGTGCCGTGGCAATCACGAGAGCAGCTGGGCCGCAGAAGGCGGCTACGATCCGGTGGCCGAGCTGGCGTTTAGCGCCATCAATGTCGACGCGCTTTTTCTCGAGTACGACACGCCGCGCGCCGGTGGTTTCGCGCCGCTCAAATACCTCGGCAAGGACAAAGTCGCAGTGCTGGGCCTGATCACCACCAAGAAAGGCCAGATCGAACAAAAAGACGACATCAAACGCCGCATCGAAGAAGCCGCTCGCCTGGTGCCGCTGGAGCGGCTGGCCTTGAGCCCGCAATGCGGGTTCGCCAGCACGATCCTGGGCAATGCGCTGACCGTCGACGAACAACGCCGCAAACTGGAGCTTGTCGTCGAAGTCGCGCGGGAAATCTGGGGCGCGGCATAACCAAAGCCGCAACAAGCGAAGCCGCGCGCTTATTTTTTTCAGCCATCACAACGCCTAGCCACGGGCCGCAAAAGACTTCATCATCGTCGCCAGCCGGTGCCGTGTCCTTGGGCGGAAAGTCTGCGCGCGGTCAGACGCTCCAAAGACGCGGCAACAGTCGTAACGTCACATAGCCTCGCGGATCAGCCAATTGGGGTCACGCCATGAGCACGCACCATCCCGTTCGCGCTCTCAGCCCCCTCCTTGGCCGCGCCGACGATATGCGGCATCTCGACGTGTGCTGGGAGCGCGCGCGGCGCGGCGATGGCAACGCCGTCGTCATCTCCGGTGAGGCGGGGATCGGGAAATCCCGGCTCGCATCAGAGCTTGCGGGCCGAGCATCCACGCATGACGCTTTGGTGCTGCGGTTTCAGTGCTCCGCGCTGCAATCCAACAGCGATCTGCACCCTATTCGAGATTACCTTGCACAGTTTGCCGGCACCCAGCGCACAGAGCCCGAGCCTCCCAGGCATGCCAAGATACGCAGCGTGCTCGAGCGTTTAAGTCCCGGCCGCATGCCAGAAAGGCTGCTCAGCAGCTTGGCCGCCATGGGCCACCCGTCGGACCAGATGCAGGCAGGGCCAGTGCCGCGGCTGGGCCACAGCAAAGTCCTGGAAGTGCTGTCAGCGGGGTTTATCGAACTGGCGTCAATCAAGCCCCTGCTGGTGATCTTTGAGGATGCCCAGTGGCTGGATCCGACGTCCACCGCGCTGCTCGAACGCCTGGTGGCCAACTCAGCCGCGCAGCGTTTGCTGATTGTGGTAACGGCACGCCGTGACTACGATCCCAGCTGGATTGGAATTGCGCACACCAGCGTCGTTATTCCGCGGCGATTGAACCGCGCAGACGCTTTGGCGCTGGCCCAGCAGAGTGCGGGGGCCGATGCGCTTGGCGCCGATGACCTGCAGCATGTCGTGACCCGCTCAGAGGGTGTGCCGCTTTTTGTCGAGGAATTGTCAAAGGAAAGGACCGCCAACAGCGCCATACCGGCCGATGCTTTGAGCATTCCTGCGGGTCTGCAGGCCTTGCTGATGGCACGTTTGGATAAGGTGGGCCCGGCCAAGCGGGTGGCTCAGGTGGCGGCCGCACTAGGGCGGCGATTTAGCCATGACATCGCCGCTCTCGCATGGGGCGGGAGCGAGCCTGACTTCGAGCCGATGATTGCCACGCTGATGGCGGCCGAAGTTCTGCTCTCAAAGCCTGTGCAACGAGGATCCCACTATTCATTTCGCCATGCCCTGTTCCAGGACGCAGCCTATGCAAGCCTGCTCCGCCAACAGCGTGTTGCAGTCCATGCCGACATCGTCCGGGCGATCGCTGCAGGGGCGCGGGACATCGTTGCAGACCAACCGGAAATTATGGCCCATCACTGCGATCGCGCCGAGCTTGCTCTGCCGGCAGCCGTTCACTGGCTCGCCGCCGGCAAAGCATCTGCGGCGCGGGGTTCGGCCATCTTGTCGATCAATGCCTTCAAGTTTGGCCTCGCGGCCGCTCAGCGCAGCGCGCCCAGTGACCAACGCGATCGCCTTGAGTTTGAGCTCAATTTGAACCTTGGGCCCGCGTTGATGGCGCTCAAGGGTTATGCCTGCGGTGAAGGGCTGGCGACCTTTATGCGGGCCCGGCAATTACTGCCTTGCTCCAGGTCCAGCTTGGAAGAAATCCATGTTCTGCTTGGTCTGTTCAACGTCCACTTTGGGCGCGGCGAATACGTGCAGGCGCTGGACGTCGGCCATCAGGCCGATCAATTGCTGTCGGTCGGCTATGGCGGTTACCCAGTCCTTGTTGGGCAAACACAGTGCATGATGGGACGGTTTCCCGAGGCGCGGCGGAGCCTAGAGCAGGCGCTTGCCAAATACGATCCGGCGCTGGACGCGGACTCGGGCCTGTTCTGCCAGGCGGATGTTGTTGCGACCTCTTTCCTTGCCAAAGTTGAATTTGCGCTCGGCAATCTCGATCGCGCAACCACGCTGACGCGCGACGCTTTGAACCTCGCTCAACGGCAACGACACCCCCTTGCACTCGCCATCGCCCTCTTGGGCCAATTGTTTCTGGCGACGGAAGCCGGCGACCTGCTGCAGGCGCAAACAATCGCTGATGCGGCACTGGCGCATGTCAAACGCCACAATCTCGAAAACTACCGGCTGTGGGTTGCCTACCATCGCGCAGCGCTGTCGCTGCGCACCAACCCGGCCGCAGCCATCGCCACCATGCACCAGTTGCTTGGTGAGGCTGATACCGCTGGCTCACTGATGTTCCGGCCGGCCCAGTTGGGCCTGCTCGGCGCCGCCTACGCCGGGACCGGCAGGACGGCAGAAGCGTTGTCGCTGATCGATCAGGGATTGGAAACCGCACGGCAAGCGCACGGGCTGGAGGTCGTGCCAGCCCTCCACCGGCTGCGTGCGAAAGTGTTGGCGGTGACACACCCAGCGGCGGCGGTGGAAGAACTGGAGGTGTCGCTTGCGATCGCCGGTGCGCAGTCGGCACGGATGGAGCAATTGCGCTCGGCGACCGTGCTGGCGCGCCTGTTGCGGGAGACCGACCGGAGAACGTACGCGAGAGACCTGCTGGGCGGCATCTATGCCACGTTCACGGAGGGCCATCAGTTTCCCGACCTGAGGCAGGCCAACCGGGTGTTGGCGTCGCTGGGTGAATCCTTATGAAGGCAGGGCGCACCTCCAATCCCTCGGGTGTTGCCCTCGTGTCCTCAACTGGTTAAACAATCGCGGCGAGCGCCTGACAGAGGGGTGCCGGTCTCCAAGGTCAGGTCCGTGGGGGTCCAATTGGGGGCGCAAAGGGCGATCCGCGCATGGCTTTGATCGTGATGAAGTTCGGCGGCACCAGCGTTGCCAACGTCGAACGCATTAAGAATGCTGCGCAGCACGTGAAGCGTGAAATCGACGGCGGCAACAAAGTCGCTGTGGTGGTGTCAGCCATGTCTGGCGCGACCAACCAGCTGGTGGCCTGGGTGCGCGAGGCGTCGCTGCTGCATGATGCACGGGAATATGACGCCGTGGTTGCCTCCGGCGAACAGGTCACGGCCGGCATCATGGCCATCTGCCTGCAGGCGATCGGAGTCGGCGCGCGCTCCTGGCAAGGCTGGCAGGTGCCGATCTTGACAGACAACGCGCATGGCGCCGCGCGGATCAAGGATATCGACGGCAGCAAGCTGCGCGCGCGGTTGGACAGCGGTGAAGTCGCCGTGGTCACTGGGTTTCAGGGCATCGAACCGGAGCGTCAGCGGATCGCTACGCTTGGCCGCGGTGGGTCGGATACCAGCGCGGTGGCACTGGCCATCGCCTTGAAAGCGGACCTGTGCGACATCTACAC
This sequence comes from uncultured Alphaproteobacteria bacterium, assembly GCA_963847145.1. Classification (GTDB taxonomy): domain Bacteria; phylum Pseudomonadota; class Alphaproteobacteria; order Rhizobiales; family Hyphomicrobiaceae; genus JABFRJ01. The sequence goes on along the minus strand of CAWJYN010000001.1, from coordinate 414,312 downwards.
CGACGTCGATGGTATTTACACGACTGACCCGCGCGTCGTGCCGAAGGCCAAGCGCATGCAAAAGGTCTCCTACGAAGAGATGTTGGAGATGGCGTCGCTCGGATCCAAGGTCTTGCAGACGCGCTCCGTTGAGCTGGCCATGGTCTACAAGATGCGGACGCGCGTCTTGTCGAGCTTTGCGGCCCCCGACAGCATGCGCGCCACCACGCCTGAAACGTGGGATGAAACCGGCACAATCGTCTGCAGTGAGGATGAAATCGTGGAACAGCAGGTCGTCAGCGGCATCGCTTATGCAAAGGACGAAGCCAAGGTCACGCTTCTCAAGATCGCCGACAAGCCCGGCGTGGCGGCCAGCGTCTTCGGCCCCTTGGCCGAGGCGAACGTCAACGTCGACATGATCGTGCAGAACCTGTCGTCGGACGGCAAACACACCGACATGACGTTTACGGTGGTTGAAAGCGAACTGCCGCGGGCCCTGGAGGTCTTGAAAGGTGTCCAAAAGCACATCGGCGCGTTCGACATCAAAAGCTCTGCCGATGTGGTGAAGGTATCGGTGATCGGCATCGGCATGCGCAGTCATGCGGGCGTCGCCGCCATGATGTTCAAGGCGCTGGCCGAGAAAGGCATCAACATCAATGCCATCACCACCAGCGAAATCAAGATCAGCGTGCTCATCGATGCGCCGTATGCAGAGCTGGCGGTGCGGACGCTGCATACACTTTACGGGCTCGACAAGGCCTGAGCGGCCGCCGCGGGCGGCTTTGCGCCCGGCACATCAGCCCCCCGGCGCCTAAAAAAGGTGCGCAGTGTCGCGAATATCGTCGTGAGCAGGTGCGACTTCGCGGCTATGATGCGTTAAGAGGCGAGGCGCGCTGCAGGACGCGCACGGCTATTGTGGGCCGCACGCAGGGACCGAGGGCAACACCAGAAGCAGGCGGCAATGCAGAACACGCGTGGCAACGACCCGCGCAATGCTGGAACTGAACAAGCCCTGCGCGTCTTCATGCGCCGGTTGCGGCAGATATTCTCCGAGCCCAGCGACGGGCAGACCCGCCTCGACACCATCGTCAGGCAGGTCGCCGGCCACATGGTCTCTGAGGTGTGCTCGATCTATCTGAAGCGCCAGGACGGCAGTTTGGAATTGTTTGCCACCGAAGGGCTGAACCCGTCCGCCAAGCACGCCACCTTCATGATGCGCGGCGAGGGGCTGGTCGGGCGCTGCGCTGAGCTTGGCCAACCCGTGAACGAACCGGATGCGCAAAACCATCCGGCGTTCTCTTACCGGCCTGAAACAGGTGAAGAGATTTATCACTCGCTGCTGGCGGTGCCGGTGACGCGCGGCGGCGATGTGCTGGGCGTGCTGGTGGTGCAGAACCGCACCCAGCGCGAATACCTGGAAGAGGACGTCGAGGTTCTCGAGACGACGGCCATGGTGCTGGCGGAGCATCTGGTCTCAGGCGATGTCGCCGGCGTCAACACCGCAGCGGAGTTTTCGCGGCACTTGGCGCACGTAGTGCGCGGCCAGCCCATCGCCGAAGGCCTTGGGCTGGGTCACGTGGTGCTGCACGAGAGCCGCGTTGTCGTCACCGAACTGACCAGCTCCGATCCGGAGGCCGAAACCGCGCGCCTTGAAACTGCGGTGGCGGAGCTCAAGGCGACACTCGACGAACTGCTTGAGCAGAACGACATGGCCGCGACCGGCGAGCATCGCGAGGTGTTCGAGGCCTATCGCATGTTCGCCAATGATCGCGGCTGGCTGAAGCGCATGAAGGACGCCATCAAGCACGGCTTGACGGCAGAAGCGGCCGTGGCGCGCGTCCAGAACGACACCCGCGCACGCATGCTGGCCCACAAAGACACCTATCTGCGCGAGCGCCTCAAGGATCTCGACGACCTGTCGGATCGCCTGCTGCGCGTGCTGGCCGGGCGGCAGAGCGGCCATGGCACAGGCAAAGTGCTGCCGACGGATACGATCCTGGTGGCGCGCACGATGGGGCCGGCCGATCTGCTGGACTATGACCGGACGCGCATCAAGGGCCTGGTGATCGAAGATAGCAGCGGCCAGAGCCACGTCGCCATCGTTGCCAAAGCGCTGGGGATTGCGGCGGTGGGCCAGGCGCGCGGCGTCATGGAGCGCGTCGATAACGGTGACCCGATCATTGTCGATGCCGAAACCGGTGACGTGCACATCCGGCCGTCGTCGGAGGTGATCGGGTCTTACGCTGACAAGGCGCGGTTCCGGGCGCGTAAGCGGCGCAAGTATCGGGCGCTGAACACCACGCCAGCGGTGACGAAAGATGGCGTCGCGATCAGCCTGAGTATCAATGCTGGGCTGCTGGTGGATCTGCCGCAGATTGAAGCGGCGGGTGCGGACGGCATCGGCCTGTTCCGCACCGAGCTGCAGTTCATGGTCTCGCGCACGTTGCCGCGGCTGGAACGGCAGACGCAAGTCTATCGCGACATCATGGATGCGGCGGCGGGGCGGCCCGTCACGTTCCGCACGCTCGATGTCGGCGGTGACAAAACGTTGCCGTATCTCAGGCAACTGAAAGAGGAAAACCCGGCGCTGGGTTGGCGCGCGATCCGCATGGCGCTCGACCGGCCGGGCTTGCTGCGCACGCAGGTGCGCGCATTACTGCGGGCGGCCGGCGAGCGAGAGTTGCGTCTTATGCTGCCGATGGTGACGACGCTGTCTGAGATCACTGCCGCGCGCACGCTGATCCAGCGCGAGGCGGAGCTGGTGGCGCGGCGTGGCGGACCGGCGCCCACGCGCGTGCACATCGGTGTCATGCTGGAAGTGCCGTCGCTGCTGTTCCAACTCGACCAGCTGATGCCGATGGTCGATTTCGTCTCGGTGGGCAGCAACGATCTGCTGCAGTATCTCTACGCCGCCGACCGCAACAACGAGCGCGTGGCGAACCGCTACGACCAGTTGCTGCCGGCCGGGCTCCGTGCGTTGAAATCGATTGCCGATGCCGCGCGCCGGCACGACACGTCGCTGACGCTGTGCGGCGAGATGGCCGGGCGGCCCTTGGAAGCCATGGCGCTGATCGGCCTCGGCTTCCGCGGGCTGTCGATGACGCCGTCGGCCGTCGGCCCGGTCAAGACGATGGTGCTCGGCCTCGACGCACAGGCCGTCGCCGCCGAAATCGACCGTCTGATGACCAGCGACGAAAGCAGTATCCGCGAGGGGCTCAAAGCGTTCGCAGCGCGGAGCGGGCTGGAAGTGTGAGCGGGGGTGATCCACGGAGGTTGGGTTAGCTGCGTTCCAGCAGCGTAACCCAACATCGCCGGCACAGACGATGCCGCACGAAGGCATGCATCCCGCCAAGCCAGTTGGGTTACGGCGCAAAGGGCGCCTAACCCAGACCTAAGGCGCGCGCGCCAGCCCGCTCACGTCTCCCGCGCGTCTATGGCGCGCGTTCGAGCGCGCTGAGGGCTCCCCAGTCCGCAAGCCCTTCTCCACCTCGGAACAACTCTTCCCGCGCTTATCGTGCAATACCCTCCGTGACATCCCCCGGTGGACCGGCGGCAAGAGATGACTTAGGGAGATGGAAACCTGGGGTAGATGGAAATCTGGACATCTCGATCCGGACACTGAGGGAGACTTCGTCGATGCGCAGTTTTGTGAAATTTGCAGTGGGTGCGGTGGCAGCACTGGCGTTGGTGGGGCCAGCCTACGTTGGGCCGGCGGCGGCCCAGCAGCAGCTCTCGATCTCGACCGGCGGCACCGGCGGGGTCTACTATCCGCTCGGCGGCGGCTTCGCCAACATCCTCACCAAAGCCATCCCCGGCGTGGCGGCGACCGCGGAAGTCACCGGCGGCTCGGTCGACAACCTCAACATCGTCGGCAGTTACAAAGGTGAACTCGCCTTCACGCAGGTCGATGCGACGATCGATGCGCTGAAAGGCCAGGACAAGTTCAAGTCGAAGTTGCCGATCCGGGCGCTGGCTGTGCTTTATCCCAACGTCATGCACATCGTGACGGTCGATGGCACCGGGATCAACACGCTCGACGATCTGAAGGGCAAGCGCATTTCCACCGGCTCGCCAGGCAGCGCCACCGAGGTCTACGCCTTCCGCGTGCTTGAAGCGGCCGGCCTCGACAAAGACAAGGATGTGAAGCGCGAACGTCTCGGCGCAGCGGAAATCCGCCAATGCGATCAAAGACCGCAAGATCGATGCGTTCTTCTTTGTCGTCGGCGTGCCGACCTCGGCGATCACCGACCTGGCCAACACGCCCGGCACCAAACTCAAGATGATCGACCACGCACAGGTACTGCCGAAGATGGTCGAGAAGTTTGGACCGATCTATTCGCCGTATGACATCCCGACCACAGGTTACAAAGGCATGGATGCGGCGAACAAAGCGTCGGCTGTCTGGAATATCATGATCACCAACGACAAGATGACCGACGATATGGCCTATCAGGTCACCAAGTTGTTGTTCGAAAAGCAGGCCGATCTCATCGCTGTCCACAAGGAAGCGACCAACATCAAGCCTGAAAACCAGACGGCCGTGAACGCGGGCGCACCCTTCCATCCCGGTTCGCTCAAGTACTTCGCCGAAAAAGGCTGGAAGGTTCAATAGCACCTCGGCGGCGCGCGTCCATGCGGGGCCCGCGTCGCCGTTCTGTCGACGGCTGGCCGCTGCAGGCTGGCCCCGCACCACCGATCGACAGCATGCCATAAAGACCCCTCAGCGACTCTGAGCCGGTCCTGAGATCTGGGACCCGCGGGAGACATCATGAGCACGCCTCCGTCCACGGCGCCCACCGCCGCGTCAACCGCTGATACGGCCGTCATCAGTGAGGAGGCGCTCCGGGAAGCTGAAAAGTTCATCGAGGAAGACGAAGGCGCAACCAACAAGATGGGGGGCTGGCTCGGCACCTTCATCGCCGGCCTCGCCATCGCCGTGACGCTGTTCCACCTCTATGCAGCTATTGCCGGCTCGTGGCCGTTCACAGCGGCACCCATCGTCGCGACGTACCTGCTACGGCCGCTGCACGTCGGCATGGTTCTGGTGCTGTCCTTCCTGCTGTTTCCGATGCTCAAGCGCTTGCGCCATCGCGTCACCGCCATCGATTGGCTGATGGCTGCCGCCAGTGTCGCCGTGATCGGCTACATCGTGTTGCAGGGCGACGAGTTCGGCGACCGCGCCATCAGCCCGCAGCCGCTCGATCTGTTCGTGGGCGTGGTGTTCATAGGCTTGCTGCTGGAAGCCACCCGGCGCACCACCGGGCTGATCATGCCGATCATTGCCCTTTGCTTTATCGCTTACGCGCTGGCTGGGCCTTATCTCGGCGCGCCGTGGACCCATCGCGGTTATTCGCCAGACCGGCTCGTCGGGCAGCTCTATATGACCCTGGAGGGCATCTTCGGCACCGCCGTTGATGTGTCGTCCAGTCTGATCATCCTATTCACGATCTATGGGGCCGTGCTGGCGCAGTCGGGCGCCGGCAAGTTCTTCATCGATATCTCGTTGGCGGCGATGGGCGGCAAACGCAACGCGGCCGGACGCACCGTGGTGCTGTCGTCGTTTCTGCTGGGTGGTCCATCTGGCTCAGGCGTGGCAACGACGGTGACGATCGGCTCAGTCGCCTATCCCGATGCTCGCCAAGGCGGGCTACGACAAAAACGCTGCCGGTGGCTTGCTGGCAGCGGGTGGGCTCGGTGCCATCATCTCGCCGCCGGTGCTGGGTGCGGCCGCGTTCCTGATCGCGGAGTTCCTCAAGATCTCGTACTTCGACGTACTGTTGATGGCGACGATCCCGACAATCCTCTACTACTTGTCGATCCTCGTCATGGTGGAGCTCGATGCCGCCAAATACGGCGGCGCTGGCACGTCAATCCAGTCCAATCCGCTCAGCGTCTGGGCGCTGACCAAAGGCTACTGGTTCCATTTCGGCTCGCTGCTGTCGATCATCGTCTTCATGCTGCTGGGCTTCTCGCCAACAGTCGCTGTCTTCTGGGCGACGATGCTGTCCATCCTGTCAAGCTTTCTCAGGCGGGATACGGCGCTGGTGCCCGCCAAGCTGGCCAAAGCTCTGGCTGAAGGCACCACGGGCGTGCTCAATGCGGCGACGACGTGTGCGGCCGCTGGCATCATCGTCGGCGTGGTGACCCTGACCGGGTTGGGCCTCAAGTTCTCGTCCATCGCCATCGATTACGCGGGCGGCAGTTTGCTGCTGACCGCCATCTACACCGCATTAATCGTGTGGATCGTCGGTCTCGCAGTGCCGGTGACGGCGTCCTACATCATCTGCGCTGTGATCGCAGCACCAGCGCTGACCAAGCTCGGCGTGCCCGACTTCGCAGCGCACATGTTCATTTTCTACTACGCAGTGTTGTCGGAAGTTTCGCCGCCAACGGCTCTGTCGCCGTTCGCCGCCGCTGCGATTACCGGTGGTGATCCCTACAAGACGACGCTGCAATCGTGGAAGTACACCATGCCGGCCTTCCTGGTGCCGTTTGTGTTCGTTCTCGACCCGTTGGGTGTTGGCCTGCTGTTGAAGTTGCCCAAAGGTGCCGGGTGGTTCGAGGTGGTGCAGATCACTCTCATCACGTGCGCCGCCATCGTCTGCCTCGGCATCGCCCTGCAACACTGGCTGTGGCGCCGCAACACGTGGCTCGAAACGGCGCTGTTTGCCCTGGCCGGCTTGCTGCTTGTGTTCCCGTCGCTGATCAACGGCATCTTGAGTGCAACCGTCGGCGCGCAACTCAGCTACGGTGTGCCGCTCGGGGTTGCGGTGGCCCTCGCGGCGGCGGCACTGCAGTGGTTCAGGCCGCAACCGGCGCCGGCCGTTGGCTGAAGCGTGGGTTACGCGATGGCCGCCGCGTGCCCTCACTCTGCGACGTTCAACTTTGTGCCAGGCGCCAGCTCGAGGAACGGGCGGTCGTCGTCGCCTTCGGGCGAGCCGATACGGTAGGCATAGCCGCGTGGGTGCACCGTCGAAATGTCGAAGGGGCCGTAGTCAGTCCCGCCTTTGAGGCTGGTACCGTCGAAATAAACGCCGCCCTCCAGTTCATACAGGGGCCATCCGCTCAAGTCGCGGCCGCGCAACCACTTACGGGCACACTCCGGAACTGAATCAGCCTTGCAACTGAATTTCAGCGCTGGCGGCACCGGCGCGTAACCGCCGCTCTTCAGCCGCACGTCGGCAATCGCAACAGTCGCGCCTTGCGGTCCGGTCTTGCCCTTCTTGATTTCCAGATCATCGCAGCCGCAGGGCTTGGAGAATTTCCCGCTGGCGATCACGGCGCGGATATCTTTGTCGGCGGCGACCGCTCTCTCGCGGATGTTCCGGCGGAAGGTCTCCGTTGCTTTGAGCCCGAACTGATATTCGTAGTTAAACGAACACTCCAAGAGCGGCACGCCATTTTTGAAGCAGTTCGGAATATCAATCAGATACCAGCCGACGGTTCGCAGAGCTTTGCCGGTCTCGATGTCATATTTGATCCATCCGCCTGCCGTGACGGCAAGGCAGATCGATTGCACGCTGAAGCCGCGCGCTGTGTAATGGCGTACGAATGGATCGGAAAGAGTGACTTCCCAGCCCTCCCCCCCGAGGAAGCATTTGTTGGGGAAGGCCGGGCCGATTGAGGTTGTGCCGAGCGGACGGATGTCTCCGGCTTCATTGAAAGCGCGCTCGGAGATGCCCACACCGTAAAGCGTCTTCGCATCGGCTTTGTATTGCTTCGGTGCCGGCGGCTTGTGGCTGCGGTCCCAATCGGGGTCTTGCCGTTGCGCCCAGCTGGACGTTGAAGCGCCGAGGAGTATGGCCAGTAACATCGTCGCAACAAATGATTTCCGTTTCATGTGCGTCTCCCGTTATTCAAGCCTGCTTTCGAGTCACTTCGCACCAATCGCCTGCTCGATCGGCGCCATGAGCGGATTGCTCAGATTGGCGGCTTTCAGTTCGGCGAAGTCGTCGCGGATGCTTTTGCGCCATTGCGCGCTGTCTTTGTCGGTGCCGAGCGCGCCATCGAGATAGAGCTTGGTCGCCGCCGCTGTGTCACCAGAATACATCAGCGCGTGGGCATAGTTGAGCTTGGCGAATCCGAGATCGGGTCGCAGTTCGACTGCGGTCTGGCCGGCCCACAGCGCGCGCGGAATGTTCTGGGCGAATAGCGACGTCCATCCGAGGCTGCCCAGCGCCCGGGCAACGCGCTCCGGCTTGTCGGCGTCACTGTCGGCGGCGAAGCTGGTGGCGAGGAGCTGCTGCTCGGCAGTCTCAAAGGCTTCGGCGACACGGCCATTCGCCAATAGCGTGCTGCGGGTGTGGCGATAGGCGTCTTCGAGTTCCCGCTGCCAATATGGGTCTTCCTGTGTGGCGGCGAGTTGCTCGCGAATGGCCAGTGCGCGCCGGTAAGGAAGCACGGCCTGATCGGCGCGTTTGAGCTTGATCAGCAGATCGCCGTCGCGGACAAGGGTGGCCGCGAGATCCCTTTGCCACTGTGGCCGCTTGCGCTCGAGCTTCGCCAGACCCTCGCCGACGGCGATGGCCTTGGCGTAGGCGGCGTGTGCGTCGTCGAGGCGGTTGAGGTCTGTCAGCACCAACCCGAACCGGTCGAGGCTGGTCTCAAGATCGTGCTGCCACAGCAGATTGCCGGGGGCGGTCTCGGCGAGCCTGCTCACCAGAGCCAGATCCTTTTCGAGCCACCTGAGTGCGTCGGCGAAGTTGCCGTTGGCGCGCTGGATGTCGGCCATCAAGGTGTAGGCCACCGCGAGATCGCGCTGGCGGGCGCTCGGTGGGCCGCTGCTTGCAGCGAGGGGTTCCAACAGCGCGATACTCGATTGGGTCAGGGCGGCGGCGTCGTTGCGTTGGGCACGCGCCAGCTTCAGGCCTGCGAGCTTCAGGTTCGTCGACGCGATGCGATGGTGCTGTTCGACGGTGACGCCTGAGCCGGTCGCCAGTGCCACGCGGATCTCGATGGCTTTCCGGTAATCGGCCTCGGCGGCGTCGGCCTGCGCAAGCTTGGCGTGAATGTCGGCCTTGGTTTGCAACGCGGCGGCCAGCCACTCGCGCAGCTCCGCACTGGCGGGTGTTGTCGCCGACAGTTGATCGGCGATCCGCACACTTTCAGCAGCGTCCTTCAAGGCCTGCTCGCGCCGGCCGAGGCGCTCCTCGGCAAGTGCGAGGCGCTCGTAGGCGCGCGATCGCGCCTGCAGCCACGCCGCTTCGAGGGTTGCTTGTGGGGGCTGTTGCGCAAACATCGTGATGGCGTTCTCGGCGGCTTTCAGCGCTGGCACCGTGTCTTGCCGCGCGAGCAGCGACGCGGACAGCTCGATCAAGTCATTGCCGCGCGCGAGGGTGGCCTCTGGACTGGCGGTGGATTCCAAATTGTACAACGCTGGTCCTGACAGGCGGCGAACTTCGTCCAGCTGCTGCTTTTGCTCGCGTTGGCGGTCAGAGAGCGCGACGACGCGGCGGTTGGCGTTGGCGGTGACTTGATCGAGCGCACGCTGTGCCCTGTCGCGCTGAACATTGGCCGCCTGCTCGTTCTTGACGGCGCGGTCCCGTTCGAACAGTGCGAACGCCGCGAGGCCGGCGGCGACGAGGGCGGCGGTCAGTGCGCCACCGACAAAAATCCGCTGCCGGCGCGTCGCAGCGCGGCGGCTGGTCTGGACATAGGCGGCGTGCAGTTCGGTGGGGCGGGGCGCTTCGCGCGGGCGCGTGATGGCCCACCGCTCTGCCTCTTCGATTTCACCGGAGGGCAGCAGCAGACGGCCGGGCCGCTTGCGCTCGTCCCAGCGGCGGGCGAGCTCGCCCAGACGTGTATGTTCCTTCAACCAGCCAAGGTCGGTGCCCAGCGCTTTAGCCAGTTTATCGGCCTGCGCGTCGAACGCATTGGGCGGTGTGAAAAACAGTAAATTGATCCGGCCGATGGCGTCGGGCATGGCGGCGTTGGCATCCAGTGCCTCACAGACGACCGGTGCCAACCGCTTGTTGAGCGCTTTGACCTGTTCGACTTCCCAGGTGCACCACTTGGAGCCGAGCGACGCGGGGCTCACAACGTAGACAATCGCGTCGGCCTTGCGAATGAAGCCGAGCAACTCGTTCTGCCATTCCTCCAACAATGGCAGATCGCGCCGGTCGATGATCACGTCAACGCCCCGGGCCTCCAGCGCGGTGACCAGCCGGTCTACGAACACCATGTCGCGGCGGGAATAGGAAATGAACGCCTTAAGCTTAGGCGCGGCGGGTTGGGCTGCGCTGGTAGGAGGTGTGGCGTCCGCCATCGAGGCATTCCCGCTCGGCAAAATAAGAAATAGTGTCGAGCTTAGCGGCCTCCGGCTGTCGAGCACAATCCGTTTGTTGGCGTCCGACTATCGGCCGCCGGTGGCCGGATCGGCAACGGGGCTTCAATTCCGCAGCAGGTCTATTCCGCGTGGATAGCACGCAGGCGGCCATGGTCCGCCGCCGTCCCGCCCAACTTCCGGCCTTGGCACACCACATTGACGGGGTAGCGCACAGGGTCTGATTTGTTAGCCCTGGACGCCCCCGCGCCATGCCTGCTGCACTGCTCATCGCCGGATTGTTCTTGGCCGCCGAGCTGCTGTCCGGCTTGCGCTGGCGGGTGGTCCCATGACCGCCCTCGTCCGCTTGCTAACCCGATGTGCCCTGTTCCTGCTGGCAGCACCGATTCATCTGGCCCGCATCGTCTCAGGCTCGGTCGTCTTCAACCCCAAGCTGGGGCCGTTGCGCTATGTGGCCGTGGCGGCCCTCGGTTACGTGGCGTTCGCAGTCGTGCTCGTCTACGTCGTCGCGCCGCTGCGAGGCGTCATCGGTCATCAGACCATTGGACGGCAGTTGACGTATGCCGCCGAGCGCTGGCTGGCCACCGCCGTCTACGACAGCACCGGCGCCTTCGTCGGCACGTTCGACCCACGCCTGGATAGCCTGCGCGACGTGAACTACACCGAGAGCGCCATCGATGTCGGCAGCTACGTCGCCAACCCCGATCACAAGTCGATCCCCGTCCGCGAAGTGCCGGACGGCTATTGGCAGTGCCTGACCTATCACGAGGACCGCTATCTGGGCGGCTGGCTGAACCCCTACGGGATCGACCTCTATGGCGTTCTGAAAATTCCCTACACGTCGGTGGTGCGCACCATTCAAACGCGCCGCCCCGTGCTGGGCGTCGGCGGGTCCACACTGCCGATGCAGTTCGCACGCGTCGTGTTCAACACACCGCCGTCATCGTCTGAAGGCTCCGGCGCCAAACTCTCGCGCAAGCTGCGCGAGTGGTGGATGGCCCCCGTGATCTATCACGAGCTGACCATGGGCGGCGACATCACGCCGCTGAAACAGTGGGCCGCCAATCACATCTGGCTAGCGCAGCGCACCGGCGGGCAACCGTTGCACGGCGTCGAGGTCACCAGCCGCATCGTGTTCGGCAAGGAAGCCAGTGATCTGTCGCTGGCAGAACAGTTTGTGCTGGCCTCCGCCGTCAACAAGCCAATTATTCTGCTGACCGGCACCGATCAGCTCAACGCCGTGCGCATGGACCGCTGGCGCTACATCACCGAAGTGCGGGCGCGCGTCTGCGCCGAACGGTTGATCAAAGACGCCGACGAGCAGAAAAAAGTACTGTTCGAATTGGTGCAGATGGCTGGCGGGCCGCCCGACCCGCGGGTGAAGGCGAGGCTGCAGCAGGCGCTTGAAGTGCATGCGCCGGGGCTGGCCAAGCGCGCCGTCGCCAATCCGATCATTCGGGCCAACGCGCTGCTGCCGGCGGCGCGCTTCGGCATTCGCGAAGAGATGAAGCAGGCCTACGGATTCGCGTGGCGAGACAGCGTGCGTGGTGTCACAACAACCTTGGATGCCGCTGAGAACCTTGCGTTTCACGAACGGATCAAGGTCGAACTGGCGGCGCTCAACACGCGCGAGCTGGCGCGCATCAACTCTGGCTACACGCTCGATCCAGCAAAGGCCGGCCCCGATCGCAAGTTGCCCCACATCGTCGTGGTCGCGGCGAATGCCAAAGGCGAGATCGTCCGTTATTTCGAAGCCGGCGAGAGCGCCGCGTATTTCGGCTCACCGGGTGCACGCAACACGGCGACAGGATACTACGATCCGCTGCGCGAGGCCCGGCAGATCGCGTCGACCGGCAAGATGATCGCCGCCATCGGCATCGCCAACGAGCACCGCGACACAGCCGCGACGCCCTACCAGGACACAATTGCCAATGCCGGCGCGCTGGAGACCTGCGAGAAGGGCACCAGCCCCACGCCGTTGCCACGCCGCGCGCTGGTGTCGTTTGCGTGCTCGCTCAACCGCCCGCTGGAGTGGCGGACGGCGCAACTCGGCCAGGACCGGGTCAAAGCATTGATCGATGGCTTCGGCTTCACGCTGCCGCCGAAAGATCCCAACGGCGAAGCGACGCCGCCCTCGACAGCGGTTGTGCGCGGGCTGATCGCGGGCGCGCCACGCCGGGTCCATCACATGGCCGCTGTGGTTCTCGGGGCGCTGCTGGAGCGCGGCAACGTGCCAGTTCGCGCACCCTCGCTGGTGCGTGCGTTCGACTATACCAGCGCTGAGGCGCAGGTGCTCTCCGGCGATGGCGATGCCGCCATCACGCCGTCCAAGCTGATCCGCGCCGACAGCCATGCCCTGTTGAAGACGCTGCTGTCAGCGCCGCTCTGCTACCGCCACGGCGGCGCCGCGCATGGCACTTTGAAGCTGCTGGCGCCCTGGTGTGCTGAGGGCCGTGCTGATCTGAAGCTGCACTTTGCCAAGTCGGGCACCTCCGTCACCACCGACGCCGACGCCACTGTCGATACGTGGACGGCCGGCGGCCTCCAGTTCGCCAACGGCGCGGCCTATTCCTACGTCGTGATGGTTGGCACGGGGTCGGCTGCCGACACATGGGCGCGCAAAATGCACGCAGCGCAAGCGACCACGCCGCTGGTGGCGGCCCTGCTCGATGACCTCAAGGGCCATGCCAAGACGCACCCGATGGCCAACCTGTTGCCGGCGCCGCACGTGGCCGACGCCGCCAAGCCCGCCACTGCACCAGCCAAGGCCGTCCCCGTCGCCGATTGGCGCCGCAGCGTGACGACCCAGAGGTAATGGGCGTAACACTCTGATATGGTTAAGGAATCGATGATTTGTGTTAATGCGTTTGCAAGCGTTTTGCGGTATGCTGGATAGGCAAAATATTCTTAGCCACCACCCTAGCCAACAGCCTGGCAATGCCATCCAGCGGCCTCCAGAACGCCACTACGGCCCTAGTGCCAATATCACTCTCGCTCTGATCCACTCTGAAGACCAAAGGCGTCCGTCTTGACCCTCTCGCTGATGCTTTTGGGACCTCGACAGGGTTAACCGGCCGCCATATCCAGCCGGAGCGGCACACAATGACCGCGCGCCGGAACACTGTGGCTGAACACTGTGACTGACGCTCTGTCTGTTTGCCTTCCCTGGACGCCAGGCCCGAACGCCGTTGCGGGAAGCGATGGGCAGCGCTAGGCAATGGGCCAGGGAGGCACACGGCGCGTGCGGCAGGCGTTTACCATCGGCGGAACCGAGATCGCGGCCGGCGCGCGCGGGCTCGTCGATTTGCCCGTCTCTAAGCTGTCCAACCACACGCCGGTCACCTTGCCCGTTCACGTGCTGCACGGCCACCGCCCCGGCCCGACCATGTTCGTCTCCGCCGCCATCCATGGCGACGAGCTCAATGGCGTGGAGATCATCCGCCGCGTGTTGCGCACGCTGCAGCCCGGCAACATCGCCGGCACGCTGCTGTGTGTGCCCGTCGTCAATGCCTATGGCTTCATCGGCCGCTCGCGCTACCTGCCCGACCGGCGCGATCTGAATCGCTCGTTCCCGGGGTCTGCGACGGGGTCGCTGGCAGCCCGGCTGGCGCATCTGTTTTTGCATGAGGTGGTGCATCGCTGCCAGTTCGGCATCGATCTGCATACCGCCGCCGTCCACCGCGTGAACCTGCCGCAGATCCGCTCGAACTTTGCGCGGAGCCCGCGCTGCCGCGAGCTGTCGGAGGCCTTTGGCGCGCAAGTGGTGCTTGAAAGCCCCGAGCGGCCCGGCTCGCTGCGCCGCGCCGCCCGCGAGAGCGGCATCGACGTGCTGGTCTACGAAGGCGGCGAGGGCCTGCGCTTTGATGATTTCGCCATCCGCGCCGGCGTCGATGGCATCGCCAGCGTCATGCTTAAAACCGGCATGCTGGAATTGCCTGATGGGGTCGAGGCAACCGCCGCGCGCCGGATCAACGTACACCCGTCTTTGCCAACGTGTCGCGCTGGGTACGCGCGCCCGACGGCGGCATCTTCCGCACCACCAAGCAGATCGGCAACGCCGTCTCCGCCGGTGAATTGATCGGTGTCGTCTCAAATCCCTATGAGGACAGTGATACCGAAGTGCGCACAACCCACCGCGGGATCATCGTCGGCCGCACCACGTTGCCGATCGTCAACATGGGCGACGCCCTGTTCCACATTGCCTGGTCCGACGAATTCCGCGTCGGCAAAGACAAACGCGATGCCGCCGCAGACCGCGATGCGGCCGAACCGCTGATGGACGAAGACGAGATCATTTGAGTGCGAAAAGGCGGCCAGGCTCATCGATCTGCCCCGCCGCACGCACGCTGGACCCGCACTGACCCATGCTCAAATCCATCGACCCACTGCTCTCGCCCGATCTGCTCGCAGCCCTGCGGGCCATGGGGCATGGCGACACGATTGCACTTGTGGATGCCAACTTTCCAGCCGCGGCGAACGCGCAGCGGTTGATCCGGCTGGATGGCCATGGCGTGATCCGCGTGCTTGATGCCGTGCTCTCCGTGCTGCCGCTCGACGACTTCGCACCGGATGCGGCGATCCGCATGGACGTCGTCGGCGATGCCACCGCTGAGAGGCCGGTCTTCGCAGACTTCCGCGCCTGTCTCGCCCGCCACGAGTCACAGCCCGGCCAAGCGCTGGGCGCCCTCGAACGTCACGCCTTCTACGCAGCGGCGCGCGCCGCATTCGCCATTGTCGCGACCGGAGAAACACAGCTCTATGGCAACATCCTCTTGCGCAAGGGCGTGATCCGTCCGACGGTTGGCTGACGGAACGAACGAAGGGGCCCACGCGCGATGCGCATCGATGCCCACCAGCATTTCTGGTCCATTGCGCGCGGCGACTATGGCTGGCTCGGCCCGCACGTGCCGGCCCTGCATCGCGACTTCGGACCAGACGATCTCGCGCCGATCCTGACGCGCCACGGCATCGCCGCGACCGTGCTCGTGCAGGCCGCACCGTCGATCGCCGAAACCGACTTCATGCTTGCGATCGCCGACGCGACCCCCTGGGTCGGCGCCGTTGTCGGCTGGATTGATTTTGCTGATCGCACCCACCGCCGCCACCTTAAGCGCTGGGCGCGGCACCCAAAGTTCCGCGGCGTGCGGCCCATGCTGCAGGACATTGCCGACGCGCGCTGGATCCTCGCGAAGGACAACGCATGGGCGTTCGATGCCCTGGCCGAACTTGACGTCCATTTCGAAGTGCTCGGGCAGCCGCGCCATCTCGACGCAATTGCGGCCCTGCTTCAGCGCTATCCTGCCTTGCCCGTGGTTCTCGATCACGCGCTCAAGCCGGCCATCCGCGATAACGCGTTCGAGCCCTGGGCCAGCAAGATGTCCGCACTGGCGCAGCACACCGCCGCCCTCTGCAAGCTCTCCGGTCTTGTCACCGAGGCGAACCCGGGTTGGGTTCTGGCCGACCTCAAGCCTTACGTGGATCATGTGGTTGCGAGCTTCGGCCCCGACCGAATCATGTGGGGATCTGATTGGCCAGTGGTTGGCCTGAATGGGTCATATGACAGCTGGCAGGCCGTCACCCTGGCGCTGATTGGGGCCCATCCGGGTTCCCAGCGTATGCTCGGCGGCACGGCCCAGCGCCTCTACCGGTTGGACGATGGGGCGGGCTAGTTGCAGCGCTGCCGCGAACCGTTTATCACCTGCCGACACCTGTGTTGGCCGCATGGCCCAGCCCCGAGACGTTCATGCCGAATACAACGCTCCTGCTCGATTATCTGCCGATCGCCGTGTTTCTCGGTGTGGCCGGCTTTATCGGGTTGGCCCTGATGGTTGCGCCGTTCCTGATCGCTGTCCGCAATCCCGACACCGAGAAAGTTTCGGCCTACGAGTGCGGCTTCAACGCCTTCGACGACGCGCGCATGAAATTCGATGTGCGGTTTTATCTTGTGTCGATCCTGTTCATCATCTTCGATCTGGAAGTGGCCTTCCTGTTCCCCTGGGCCGTGGCGTTCAAGGAGATCGGCGCCTTCGGCTTCTGGTCGATGATGGCGTTCCTCGGCGTGCTGACCGTCGGCTTCATCTACGAGTGGCGCAAAGGCGCGCTCGAGTGGGATTGAGCCAGCTTTTGAGCTTTTGAGCTTTTGACATGCTAAGGTGTGGCAAAGACCAGACTTGCGAGTGACCGCATGGCTTCCGCACGCCGCAAGGCAAACCAACCCATCGAGCCGATGACCGTCGATGAATTCATCGCGTGGGACGACGGCGAAGGCGGGAAATACCAGTTGGTCGATGGCGAAGTTCGCGCGATGTCGCCCGCCAGCACGACGCATGGGAAAATTCAAGCGACGCTTGCGAAACTGCTCGATAACCACCTCGACGCGCCAGGGGTGCGCTGCAGCGTCTTGACAGAACCGGCGGTCAAAACACGCATCCGGGCGAAGAAAAATATGCGAGTCCCGGACCTTGGGGTCACTTGCATGCCCGATACGGCCGGCCGGGTCGACCTGCCCGATCCGATCCTGCTGATCGAGATCATGTCACCAGGCAACCAGAAAGATACCTGGGACAATGTCTGGGCCTATGCGACCATCCCGAGTGTGCGCGAAATCCTCATCGTGCAGTCAACGCGGATCGAGGCGCAGCTGTTGCGGCGGCAAGCGGATGGGTCGTGGCCACCGGAGCCAGTTTTGATCCCGTCAGACGGAACGCTGGAGCTGGGTAGCATCGCATTTTCGGTGCCGCTGTCACAGGTCTACGCCAAGACCTATCTCGCGCCCTGAGCGACCGCTCGACACGTTGCATCCAGCGCCCGCCTGGGCTACCAGCAACAAAACGCGACTTCGCGCCCAGGAGCGCCCAGGAGCGCTCAGGAGCACCTTAAGAATGGCCTTGATCGTCCCGCCGTCTGCCACCTTCGATAAGCCCGGTGAAGTCGCTGCCGCGGGCAGCCTGATCACGCCCAACGACCGCGGGTTCACCAATCTCTCGAACGAGCTGGCCGACAAGGGCTTCCTGGTCACCACAACTGACGATCTGATCAACTGGGCGCGCACCGGCTCGCTGATGTGGATGACATTCGGGCTCGCGTGCTGCGCCGTTGAGATGATGCAGGCATCCATGCCGCGCTACGACCTGGAGCGCTTTGGCTTCGCGCCGCGCGCCTCACCGCGCCAGTCTGACGTCATGATCGTCGCTGGCACGCTGACCAACAAAATGGCGCCCGCGCTCCGCAAGGTTTACGACCAGATGCCGGAACCGCGCTACGTGATCTCCATGGGCAGCTGTGCCAACGGCGGCGGCTATTATCACTACAGCTATGCCGTTGTCCGTGGTTGCGACCGGATCGTGCCGGTCGACATCTATGTGCCCGGCTGCCCCCCCACCGCCGAAGCCCTCGTCTACGGCATTCTGCTGCTGCAGAAAAAGATCAGACGTACGGGGACGATAGCGAGATGAAACGCCCAAGGTATTGCCATGAATGCGTTCGCCAAGATTGATCCGGAAACGTTTTTCCGCTTTGCCGCCGAGCATCCCGAGCAGCGCTATGAACTCGAAAGGGGTGTCATCGTGCAGCAGATGACCGGTGGCACGAAGCGGCACAATCTCGTTGCGTTCCGGATAGCAATGGCCTGCGACCAGCAGATTGACCAATCGCGTTGGAATGTCGTGCACGAACGTGGCGTTAAGGTCGACGAGTCCGGTCGGTATGCCGACGTTGTCGTTGAGCCCGCAGACGAGCCTAACGATAGTCTTAGAACCGAGCGCCCAGTGCTTATTTTTGAAGTCCTGTCGCCATCGACCGCAGCAACCGACCGGCTTGCCAAAGCATTAGAATACCAGAGTATCCCAACGCTCGAAGCTTACGTAATCGCCAGCCAAACGGAACCAGCAATGCTGCTTTGGCAACGCGGAGCTGACGCCCGGTTTCCGGTCGAGCCTGTCGAACTCGAAGGCATGCACAAGACGCTCGAGATCATGGCGCGTGGTTTCGCCGTTAAACTTCCCTTCGCTGAAATCTATCGCGGGATCGCTTGACTGAACTTGCTCAGCGACCGCGCATGACGGACCATAATGCCCTATATCGATGCCCTCTCTGAACTCGATGATCCCGGCGACGGTACGAAGCCCTGGTGCGATCTCGTCTTCGACCTGACCGAGCTTGCGACCCGCGTCGTCACGGGCAGCGCCAAAGACACGCGCCTGATCACCGGGCGCGGCATGGCCACGGCGCAGGGCAGCGACATCGGGTTTGGCTTTGAGATCCCCATCCTCGGCTGGACCGAGCAAAAGCTCGACCAGACCGACCTCTCGATCCACTTCGGCAACATTTCGCTGCTGTCGGCGGGCGAGCCGACAGACCGCCTGATCGTGTTCTACGAAGATTGGTTCGGGGTCCCCCATGCGGGCGTCCACGCGCGTGCGCGGAATGACTGCAAGGCGGTCTTGCTCGGTGGTTCGATCGCGCTGTCAAAACCGTTCGTCGCCAAAACCAAGCTGTTTTTCGACTTCAACGACAAGGACGAGGACTACGCCGAGCTGTTCTTTAATCTCGATACCGGTGCCAAGCGCCTCCGGCTGATGGAAAAAGACCCGGACTACCGCGCGGCCTTGTTGCGCTGGCTCAGGAGCGCGCCATGAAAATCTCCGGCATCCCCTTCGGCACCACTGACTGGGCCGCCGTCCCGCTCACGCAGCACACCGGCGAGACGGGATCCGCCACCTGGCGGACGCAGAATTTCGGCGCCATACGAGTGCGTGTTGTTGACTACACGCCCAATTACCGCGCCGATCACTGGTGCGAGAAGGGGCATATCCTCTATTGCCTGGCGGGCGAGCTTGAAACCGAGCTTGCCGACGGCCGCCGGTTTGTCTTGAAGCCGGGTATGAGTTATCAGGTGGCCGATGGCGCCGAGCCGCACCGGTCCCGCACCGGCGCCCAAGGCGCGCGGTTGTTTATCGTTGACTGACAAGGACGCTGGAATGCTCTCGATGCCCGACCTTGCTGCAAAGATCGAGACCGCGCTGGGCGGCATCAAGGCCGTGTCAAAAACGGCTTATGGCGAACTCACGCTGACCGTTGCGCGCGGCGACATCATCGCCACCCTCACAAAACTTCGCGACGCGCCGGAGTTGCAGTTCGAGCAGCTGATCGACCTTGCCGGCGTCGACTATCCAGCGCGGCTCGAACGTTTCGACGTGGTTTATCACCTGCTCTCGGTGCGCAAAAACATCCGTGTGCGCGTGAAGATTTCGACGGATGAAGCGACGCCGGTACTGTCGATCATCCCTGTCTATCCGTGCGCCAACTGGTATGAGCGCGAGGCCTACGACATGTACGGCATCCTGTTCGCCGATCATCCGGATCTGCGCCGACTGCTGACCGACTACGGCTTCCAAGGCTTTCCGCTGCGCAAAGATTTCCCACTCTCGGGCCACATTGAAGTGCGCTATGACGATGAGAAGAAGCGCGTCGTTTATGAGCCGGTGAAGCTCACGCAGGAATTCCGCTCCTTCGACTTCGAAAGCCCCTGGGAAGGCTCGCGCTATCCGCTGCCAGGCGACGAGAAGGCGAGCGTGCCGCCGAAGGCGAATTGAAGCCCAACTATCGACACCGTGCCTTGTAAACGTTCGACATAGGCTTGAAACCTAGGGGTTCAGTCATGTTGAAGACCCATGTTGCTTGGGTTTTGGCCGCCCTCGCCGCTTTCGCTTGGAGCGATGCGTCCGCTGAGGCGGTGCTGATGTCACCCACGGAACTAACCGCAACCTTCTCCGGCGGCGTTTTCGATGGTGTCTATGCCGACAACTCGCCCTGGAAAGAGACCTACAACTCAGACGGCTCGATTGCCTATTCCGACCGTTTCGGTCCCCGGGAGGGCGCATGGAGTATCCGGGGCGCCGGCGACTTCTGCACCTACTACACCGACGGCAGCGGCGCCTGTTGGCGCGTTGAGCGTGTCAGCGAGAATTGCTTCCGGTTTTATGTCGCCATCGGCGGGGACGGCGAGCGCACCGCCAGCGCCAGCGCCACCGGCTGGGCCACCGCCCGGCCCTCGACTTGCGGGCCTGGCCGGCCGGTGTCCTAAATCCCAGTCCTATTTGGCGCTGCTTTTGCGCCAATCACATTGGCACAACACGGGTTTTTGGGTATACGTCAGGCAAATATTGATCGGCCGTGACCCGAGTGAGATCATGTCTGCCCACGCCCTCATGTACGTCGACAAAGAGACGTTCTACCGCTTCATCGAGAAGGCCGATGATGGGCATCGCTATGAGTATGTTCGGGGGTGGATCATGCAGCAGCAACAGGGCGGCACGTTCCATCACGCGCGCGTGGGATCGCGGTTCGTCCTCATCTTAAGCCAATTGGTTGACCCGGCCGTTTGGTCTGTCACGGGCGCGGATCGAGGGATCGATACGAGCAAGACCGTGCGCTACGCTGATGCGGTCGTTGAAAAACTAGGCGCAGATCACAAGAGCCTTTCGACAAAAGAACCGGCTCTGATCGTTGAAGTGATCTCTCCCTCGTCTGAAGAACGCGATCTTGGTTCAAAGCCTCTTGAGTACCTCAATCTGGCGTCCCTCCAGGCCTATATCGTCGCCAGCCAGGACGAGCCGATGTGCTATGTCTGGGTACGAGGGTCTGATGGCTGTTTTGAAGAGAAGCCGGCTGAGATCAAAGGCCGCGACCAGGTGATCCAGGTGCCCGCGTTGGGCATTGCGATCTCGCTTGCCGACGTCTATCGAGGCATCGGCGAATAACATCCGACAAGGCGTGCCCGTGCCCGAAACTGAAATCCGTAATTTCACCATCAACTTCGGCCCGCAGCATCCGGCGGCGCATGGCGTGTTGCGCCTCGTGCTGGAGCTGGACGGCGAGGTCGTGGCCCGCGTCGATCCCCACATCGGTTTGCTGCATCGTGGCACCGAAAAGCTGATCGAGCACAAGACGTATCTGCAGGCCATCGGCTACTTCGACCGGCTCGACTACGTCGCGCCGATGAACCAGGAGCACGCGTTCTGCCTTGCCGCCGAGAAGCTGCTGGGACTGGAGATCCCCAAGCGTGCGCAGCTGATCCGCGTGCTCTATTCCGAGATCGGCCGCATCCTCTCGCATCTCTTGAACGTGACGACGCAGGCCATGGACGTCGGCGCGCTGACCCCGCCGCTGTGGGGCTTTGAAGAACGTGAAAAGCTGATGGTGTTCTACGAGCGCGCGTCCGGGTCGCGCATGCACGCCAAGTATTTCCGCATCGGCGGCGTGCATCAGGATCTGCCCGAGAAGCTGGTGCAGGATATCGCCACCTGGATCCCGCCGTTCCTCAAAGTCGTCGACGACATCGAAAGCCTGCTGTCAGAGAACCGCATCTTCAAACAGCGCAACGCCGACATCGGCGTCATCAGCCTGGACGACTGCATCAAGCACGGCTTCACCGGCGTGCTGATCCGCGGCTCGGGCGCCACCTGGGATCTGCGCAAGTCGCAGCCCTACGAGTGCTACGCCGAACTCGATTTCGACATCCCCATCGGCAAGAACGGCGACTGTTACGACCGCTATCATCTGCGCGTCGAGGAAATGCGTCAGTCAGCGAAAATCATGGCGCAGTGCTGCACCAAGCTGCTGGGCCCCGAAGGCCAGGGGCCGATCAACGCGCCCGACAAGAAAGTCGTGCCGCCGAAGCGCGCAGAGATGAAGCGCTCCATGGAAGCGCTGATCCATCACTTCAAGCTTTACACCGAAGGCTTCCACGTGCCCGAGGGTGAGGTCTACGCCTGCGTCGAAGCGCCGAAAGGTGAATTCGGCGTCTATCTCGTGTCGGATGGTTCCAACAAACCCTACCGCTGCAAAATCCGCGCGCCGGGTTTCCCTCACTTGCAGGCGATGGATTTTATGAATCGCGGTCATATGCTGGCGGACGTCAGCGCGATTTTGGGGAGCTTGGATATCGTGTTTGGGGAAATTGATCGGTAGGGATCAGTCTCTCGATTAGTTGTATTTTTGTCACCCGCACAACTCGGTATGCGTGCAAAAGTGAAGGCATGCAATCGGTCTCGGGGGTGAGCGATGTTCGGTATTAGTTGGCGTTGGACGCACGCACGCCTGACGAGGCTACTATATTTTCTGGTGATTGTAGCGGTGTTGATCTCGATCGGCGGCTATATCTGGTGGGACAAGATTGGGCCGTGGCTCAAAGAAAATGAAAACTCACTGAAGATCGTGAGTTATGTCATCGGGCCATTGCTCGCATTTATTGGCTTCGTTGCGGGCACAAAAGACAAGCTTGAGCTTCAGGATCAGGCGACGCGACTTCAGCGACAGAAAGACAAGGCAACGCTTGCTAAGGCTGCGGCGCGCGATGCTTTGGAGCAGGCGCGCCTTGCAAGAGCTGACGCGGACCGGAAAGCCCAAGAGGCAAACAAGCTTACTGCTGACATCAAGCGCATAACCGAGGGCGCTGATGAGCTTTGGAAAGTGCGATCTGCGACTCCCTTCGCGGACTACGCAACTCTAATTGGTGCCCGGAAGGGTGCAACAATCATAACAGTTGGCAACCTAAAAGGCGGCGTCGGGAAAACAACGGTGGCGGCCAATCTCGCGGCATACATCTGCGCCACCAAGAAACGCCCCGTTCTACTGATTGATCTTGATTTTCAGGCATCCCTCACGAACATGATGTTGCTGGCAATAGAGGAAATTGGGGCGCCAGAAGTAGAGGGCCAGTCGAAGACAATTGAGAACCTTCTGACTGAGACCGCCGGCTTGAACGACGTATGGCGAAATCAAATCCATCTTCTGCCAAAGCTTGATCAGGCTTGGATTATTCCGTCAAATTACCACCTATCGAAGCGCGAGAACAAACTTCTGCTCGATCTCCTGATGCAGAACGATACGACTGTGGATATCAGATACCGGCTTGCGAACGTTTTGCTGCGGCCCGAAGTGCGGGAGAAATACGCCGCGATAATTTTGGACATGCCGCCACGAATGAGCGTCGCTGCGGTCAATGCACTCGTCGCGAGCCACTACTTCCTTGTACCCACTCAACTCAACCGCCAATCGACAGAAGCAGTGTCGCAGTTTCTGTCGATGATGAGTGCAATCAAGAAGGACATGGGCCTCGATCTAGAGCTTCTGGGGGTTCTGGCGAACATGACCAACAACCCAGGTTCTGTCTCGCGGGATGAGCACGGAGAGGTTCAGTCGACGGATTTGACAGGAATTGAGCGCTCCGAAGCGGCCCGGGCATTCGAAGCTGTAGATGCAGCTTGGAAATACAAGCCGAGGTGGAGCGAAGTCTTTGGTGCTCAGTACATGCTCTCCAATACATTCGCCAAACGCGTGGCCGTGGCGAACGCCGCAGGCGTGGACATAGCGTACATTCAGGCCACGGCCGCAGCGCGGCAAGTTGTGCACACGATATTTGACCCTGTCGCAGGCGAAATCTGCCGCAGAATTGGCATAGAGTGAGGGTAGCGAAGCAAGGCGGTTGAGGTAATGGCGTACCTGCCCACTACGAGGTACGCTATGGATATCGCCCTCTCGGATCACTCAGTCTCGGAAGACGAGATGTCCCGTGCAAGAAACGTAGACTCTACGACGGGCAAGTCCGCCGCCAGTTATGTTGTTCGGCTGAAGGCATCGGTCGGAAACCAACCAGGCTTTGACAGGGTCGTTCAAGAGCTTTTGGCAGACAAGGCTCTTGCTGCCGCTGATGTCATCTTGGTCGCTACTAAATTTGCGATTCCTGCCCAGAAAATATCATCGAAAACCGCCGCGCTCGCCGCGATCAAGAAGCGATACGTCGAGCTTGTTCGGTTCAACGCAAAGAATGCCTTGGCGGCGAAAGCTCGGCCGTGGTGAAGATTGAGACTAGAGCAACCAATGCTGACCCTTCCTGAAGACACTGCGCGCCTCATCAATCGTATCGCGAGTAAGTCCGGCCGGACGCCGGTCGACGTAGTTCGTGCGGCCGTTGCCGCGAGCGCGCGAAGCGTCGGTATTGCGGGCGATGGCAGAGAGATCGTAGTCGCCGACAGCACCAAGATGATTGCCTCTGCTCGCGCCATTGCCGCTCGATCGGCCGCGCGTCCACTTTTTGATATCCGCACGGACGACGAGATCCTCGGCTACGATAGGCTCGGAATTCCGGCGTGACGTCTTGGACACGTCAGTCCTGATCGTGTTCACCCCCTCACCCCACCCCATAAACCTTCCGTGCCCGCTCCTCGAACGCGGCTGTAAACCTGCGGAACGCGATGTCGAACATCGAGCCCATCAGCATCTGCAGCATCATCGACTTGAACTCGTAGTCGATGAAGAAGACGACTTCGGAGCGCCCGGCGCTGAGGTCGACAAACTGCCAGGTGTTGTCCATCCGCCTGAATGGACCGTCGATATAGGTCGAGTGGATGTGCAGCGCTTCTGGATTGAGCGTCACGCGGCTGGTGAAGCGTTCCTTGATCGGCCCATAGCCGACATCCATCGCGCACGTCAGCACTTCGCCCGCTGCTCCCTGCGGCACGCGCGCGCGCACCTTCAATGCGTCGCACAGCGGCAGGAATTCCGGATATTTCTCCACATCGGCCACCAGATCGTACATCTGGCGTGCCGTATGGCCGACTGGGTGGCGGGTCTCGAACTTGGGCATCAGGGTCCAGCGGTCTGCAAGCGATCCACAAGAGATGCCAGAAAGGCTGGCCCGCCGCTACGGTGTCCAATGCGCGCGGCCGAAAGCCGGGCGACGCTCAAAACAGCCAACGCCATATGAGCGGCAGCACCAACGCGGTCGCCAGTGCATTGAGCCCCATCGCCAGCCCCGCAAATGCCCCTGCAACCTGGTCCACCTGCAGCGCCCGCGCCGTCCCGATGCCGTGGCTCGCCGTGCCCAGCGCCAAGCCACGCGCGGCCGGCAGCTTGACGCCAACCCAGTCGAGCACCAAGGGGCCCAGCATGGCACCCAGAATGCCGGTCGCAATCACCACCACAGCGGTCAACGAAGGCAGGCCGCCCAGCTGCTCGGCAATGCCCATGGCCACTGGCGCGGTGACCGACTTGGGCGCCAGCGCAACGATCGCATCCCGCGAACCACCCAGCGCACGCGCGATCAGCACGGCCGAAAGCACGGCCGTCAAGGAGCCTGCGCCCAGGCTGATCAACAACGCGCGCGCCGAATGGCGGACGGTTTCAAATTGCCGGTAGAGCGGGATCGCTAGCGCCACCGTGGCCGGTCCGAGCAGAAAGTGGACGAACTGCGCGCCCTCGAAATAAGCCGCATAGGGCACGCCCGCTGACAGCAGCACGCCAACCACCAGCAACACCGCAATCAGTACCGGATTGCACAACGGGCTGCCCGCCGCACGCCGGTAGACCCAGATGCCCACCTGATAGGCCACCAACGTGATCGTCAGATGCAGCAGCGGGCTGGCGCTCAGATAGGCCCAGATATCGCGCAGGTTCCGCATGTCTACTCGCCACCACCGAGCCGCGCCATCAGCCACCCCGTCACCGCAATCGCCGCCAGCGTCGAGACAACGAGGGCGACTGCAATCGGCAGCCAATCGCGGCCGATCAGCCCGGCGTGCAACATCACGCCGACGCCGGCCGGCACGAACAGCAGCGACAGGTTGGTGAGCAACGCATCGGCCAGCGCGCCAAGGTCGTCTGGAATGGCGCCATAAATAAGCAGGCCCGCGAGCAGCAGTGCCATCCCCGCCACCGGCCCGGGCACCGGCAACCCCAGCGCCGCAGCCAGCAGTTCGCCAGCCAGTTGGCATGCGAAAATCAACGTCAGATAGGCCAGCATGCGTGGTTCCTCAGATCAGCGCACCGGCGCGCGCACTCGACAACAGCCGTCAGTCTGCCCTATGCCCGAACAGAACAACAACGCCCTCCGCCAACACCCCCGCAGGATACACTCATGCCCTCGAGCGACCACTTCAAAGCCCTGGTCATCACCAAAAATGAAAGCGGCCAGCAGATCGCCTGGACCGACTACACGCTCTCCGATCTGATGCCGGGCGACGTCACAGTGGCCGTCAGCCACTCGACGATCAACTACAAAGATGGCCTGGCGATCACTGGCAAATCTCCTGTCGTCCGCCGCTTTCCCATGATCCCCGGGATCGACTTCGCTGGCACCGTCTCGGCCTCCGAACACGCCGAATTCAAGGCCGGTGATCGGGTCATCCTCAACGGCTGGGGCGTCGGTGAAACCCACATGGGTGGTTATGCCGGCATGGCCCGCGTCAAAGGCGACTGGCTCGTGAATGCGCCCGACGGCCTCGCAGCGGCTGAAACCATGGCGATTGGTACCGCGGGCTACACGGCGATGCTGTCGGTCATGGCGCTCGAAGCACACGGCGTCACGCCGGACAAAGGCCCGATCCTCGTCACTGGCGCCGCCGGTGGCGTCGGCAGCGTGGCCATCGCGCTGCTGTCCAAGCTCGGCTATCGCGTCATCGCGTCGACCGGCCGCGCCACCGAGCACGGCTACCTCAAAGGCCTCGGTGCTACCGAGATCATCGACCGCAGCGAGTTGTCGGCAACGCCGCGTGCGCTCGGCAAGGAGCGCTGGGCCGGAGCCATCGACAGTGTCGGTTCAATCACCCTCGCCAACGTCATTGCGCAAACCATGTATGGCGGCACCGTTGCCGCCTGCGGCCTGGCCCAAGGCATGGACCTGCCCGGATCCGTCGCGCCCTTCATCCTGCGCGGCGTTACCCTCGCCGGGATCGACAGCGTGATGGCCCCCAAGGCCAAGCGCATCGCCGCCTGGGACCGCCTGGCGCGCGATCTGGACCGCGCCAAGCTGGCCGCCATGACAACCACGCACCCCATCGCCAAAGTACTGGACCTCGCGCCGGAAATTCTTGCTGGCCATGTGCGGGGACGTGCAGTGCTGGAGCTTTGATCGTCGCCAGCCCACCATCGCGCGCCAAAACACTGGCCCCGACAGACCATTCTCAATGTTTCGTTAACGCGTGTGGCGGATAGTTTCACAATCAAACCGCCGCGGGGCCGCATGAAAAGCGAAACAAGCCTGAAGCTCCTGTTGGGCGCCGCAACGGTCGCCATTGCCAGCGGAACGCTTGGCGCGCTGGCCTTCCTAAGCCGGCCCGTGCCGCCGGATGGTGACGCGGTACTCGGCGCGCCACAGTTGATCCTGTTCGAGCTGGACGACTGCGGCTGGTGCCAAAGCTTCCGTCGCAAGGCCGCCCGCCAGTATCTGGAGAGCCAGTTCGCGGATCAGGCACAACTGCGCTACATGAGCATCGAAGACGGTCCGCCACCCAAGCGGTACCGCATGGTTTCCTACCGGCAAGTGCCGATGCTGGTCCTGTTTGATGCCTATGGCCGTGAGATGGAGCGGATAACCAGCGAGCCGAAGGACGGCGCCACCGTGGAGGCAATGGTCCGCCGCAACATGCGGCGCATGCCGAAAATCTGAGAGGCCGAAAATCGGACTGGAACGTCAGCACGCGGAGCGCCAGAATGCTCCGTGAGAACTGCTCCGTCAGAAGTCACCTTGCGTATCAGTAAAATTCTGCACCGTTGGTACCGTCTGACGGCCATAACGCACGCCGGCAAGCAAGCCGATCAGCGTGCCGACTCCCGCTGTGTAGGGCAGCACCGGCGCGACGCACGAGTCGGATGCGCACCCCGACCAGACGACACTCGCGACGACGATGCTCGCCAACGCTCCGCAGACCGCGCCGCACACTCCGCCAGCCAAGCCGAAAAACAACGGTCTGAAGGCCGCGTTGTCCATCAGCTGTTCACTGGTGCCCGTGTCGGCGGTCTCTTCTCGATCGGCCGCGGCAGGGGCGGCTTGGCTTGCCGCTTCCAAATCCGCTGCCTTGACGGCTTGAGCACGGCCCGGTGCGCCCTCCGGACGGAAAAGGTCGTCCTTCCAGATGCGCACGTCATGGG
The DNA here is from genome assembly GCA_963847145.1 of uncultured Alphaproteobacteria bacterium. Lineage (GTDB taxonomy): Bacteria > Pseudomonadota > Alphaproteobacteria > Rhizobiales > Hyphomicrobiaceae > JABFRJ01. Next base: position 386,123 of record CAWJYN010000001.1, on the reverse strand, counting down.
GACGGTCGTCGGGGCGGTAGCGCAGCCCATAGTCGATGGCCTGCAGAAACCCTGGCCGGAGTTTGCCGCGCGCAGCATCCGCAATCGGCGGCAGGTCATCACGCAGCATGCGGCGGCTGGCATCAACCGGCGTCGTCCCGGTCGCCAGCTGATACAGAACCGCGGCCACCGAATAAACATCACTGCGCGCACCGATCAGCGGCTGATCGCCGGCGACCAATTCCGGCGCCATGTAGGGTAAGGCCTCGTGCGGTGCTGGCGTGTTCAAACGCTTTCTGAGGGCAGCGCGGCCACTACCGAAATCAACCAGCACTGGCGTACCGGCTTCCCGCACGATGATGTTGGCTGGCTGGATATCGAGATGGAAAATGCCTTTGCTGTGCAATCCTGCGAGGCCGTCCAGCAGCGGTTCGGCGATTTTGTCGAACTCGGCCTGGGTGAGCGGCCGGCGCAATTCGTGCAGCCAGACGCCGAGGTCGCGGCCGAGTTCGTGCGGCATGACGCAATAACCCGTCCCGTTGGCCTCGAAAACCGTCAGCACCGACACCACCGAGGGATGGCGGATCTTGGCCAGCGTTCGTGCTTCATTGAGGAAGCGGTCAAGGCCGGTCGCATAAGTCGGCGTGTTGGCCGATGAAACGCGCACCGTCAGCCCGTCGCGGAAGGCAATCGCGCGCGGCAGATACTCCTTGATCACGAACCGCCGGTTGGCGCCGTCCGGCACCGCGATGTAGGTGATGCCAAACTCGCCGGCGCCAAGCACTGACTGGATCGCCAGGTCGCCAACCCGGCTCCCCGTCGGCAGCGGGCTGAACCGCTGGACGTGAACCTCACCGGCGGTACCCTGGCCGCTGTCACTCGGCAATTTTCGCGCATCATCGGGCGTCAAAGCAGGCTCCAAGGCAGTCGCAGGCTCGATAGGCGGTACAGATGACCCTCCCTGGCGGGCCGTCAAGGCTTAACCCCGACTTTCTCCGTCCAATTGATGATCTGTACCCGGCGGTTTTCAAGCGCTTGCGGGTTGGCCGCATTTTTGAGGCGGGCCTTACCGAAGCCTTTGGCGATCAGCCGGCTGGGCGCGATCCCGAATTGGGTGATCAAAAATTGCCGGACGGCATCAGCCCGCTGTTGTGAGAGGCGCAGATTATAGTCCGGGCTGCCCTTGCCGTCGGTGAAGCCACCGATGACGAAGGTCTGATCGGCCAGACGCGGGTCGGCCAAGGTGCGGCCGAGCGTATTGAGCGTCAGCATGGCGAGTGGCGCGAGTTCCGCCGAGGCGAATTCGAAGTAGATCTCGAGATCAACCGAGGGAAGGTTGTCGCGCCGTGCCACCTCGGGTGCGGTGGAGGCTGCTATCACCGGCGCAGACGCTGCCGTTGGAGCCGCAGGCGCTGCCGCTGGAGCCGCTGGCGCTGGCACGTTCGGCACGACCGCTGAGGTTATGGCCGCCGGAACGGGTGGCACGTCAGCCGGTGCTGCAGGAATTGCGGCGGGCACCACCGCTGCTGCTGCTGGCGCTGGCGTTGGCACAGACGTTGGCACGGGCGCTGGGACGGCAGCCGGCACAGCCGCTGGGCTGATGGTGGTCGCAGCCGGTAAAGGCGCGCCCGGTGCCGGAGTATTGAGCGCTGCGGGAGCGGCTGCCTTCCCTTGCAACTTGGCAATCAGATCCTCGACCGCCTTGCGCTCACCTTCCGATTGGGCGCGGCGCATCAGATCCTGGGCGGTATCGGCCTTCGGGGCCGGTTGCTGCGCAAGGCTTGCCGGAGCGGCTGCCAAACATGCGCCCAGCGCGACCGCGAAGCCGCCCGGGAAGAAAGAGCAGGGGTTCGTGTTCCACACGGTAAAACGACCTTTGAACATAAGCTTCAAGTCTTCGTCACGTTCGCAGACAACGCGTTTAACCGCAACAGCTTTCGAGCGTAGCCGGAGACCGCAAGCGAGCCCTGGCAATCCTCGGGCAAGCCAGCAACTCCCTATTCGTTCCAGAGGGTTAAGACCATAAAGCTTGCCGGCTGTTTGTGTTCAGTGTTAGCCTCAAATCATCCGGCAAAGTGCACTTTTGAAAAAGGCTACCGGGCAATGTTTTCGCCTCTTGAGCGGGCATCCTGGATGCTGCGGCCGCACTTCATCTTCGCCGGGCGGCAGAGCAGGAGGTTGCCAAACCGCTAGCCGGAACGTGGCGATGCTGTGACCAGTCCACCGGCCGGATAGGAAACTGAATTTCGCCACGGTCGCGTGATTTCGTTCTGCTCAGTTGTGAGTGAAAATTTTTTGCGGGGCGTCGTATGTTGATGAGCGGTCCGCTGTGGATGATAAGCGGCGGCGTTGTGCTGCTGGTCGTTCGCGAGATGCTTCGCGCGTGGTGGCTGACCGCCACGGTGGTTGCTGGGGCAGCCGGCGAACTGCAACGGTTCGCGCTCACAGAGCTGGGTGTTGTTGGGCTCGGCCTCGTGCTCGCGGGCATCCTGACGTGGTTTGTCAACAAGACCCGCAAGTTCACGCGTGAGCCACCGGCGAAGATGCTGGCGCGCGGCGCCTGGTTCGGATTCTGGTCGGGCATCGCCGTCTCGGCCTTGCTCTGGTACCCGGAAGCCAACATTTTTGACGAGCTCTACCGGGCCCAACGCAGCATCGTGTTCGCCGCCGCAATCGGCGCCGGCATGTATGCGATGCTGCACCTAGTGGCCAATGCGTCGGCGTCCGTTTCGGTGTCGCGGACCGAGCAGATCCTGGCCATGGCCACCGGCTTCATCGCGGTGTTCGTCGCCGGCCTTTGGGCGGCCTATGAGGTATCCATTCTAGGCGCTTCACTCTGCAAAGTCTCATTCGGTGTGATCGATTGGATAGGCACCGCGTCGTCCGCGCCACCCGGCTGTCTGCACCGCCGGGAAGATCTGCTGCCAGCGCGGTCTGACATCCTGCAGGTGGCGGCTGCACTGCTCGGCTTCTATTTCTTCTTCGTTGCCGCTTACGAGAATGGCCGATGGAAACTCAGCTTCGCGCGCTCCATCATCGTCATCGGGGGCGCGGTGGTCGCGGGCTTTACACTGTACGAGGTCATCAAAGCCCTCGATGGGCTGGGCGCGGTCAGCAATGTCGGCCCAGGCCGGATCGCGAAGTATGGGCCGTTCCTGATCGGCATGGGCCTTTACGCCGCGCTGTTTTCATTTTGGATGACGTGGTCGAAGCACCATGCGCTGGTCGAGGCGCTCTGCAACTCGTTCGGTTCAACGGATGCGTTTCGCAAAATGGTCGAAGCCCGCTTGCGCGCCAATCACGATCTGCCGCCGCGTGCGCGATCCCTCTACACCGACGTGCGCGAGGTCGTCGACCGTGCCCAGGATAACGGTTGGATTGATGGCTTGATCGTCAACGCGCGCCGGTCGCGGCCGGAGGATGTGCGCCTTGCCCGCATCGCCGACCAGTACGGCTTGGGAATTGCGCTGCCGGCGACCGACAACTTGGACAAAACCATCAGCCTCGCTGGGGCTAATGTGAAGTCCGACGGCGACACCAAATCCGACAAGCTGGAAACGATCATCCGCCAGTTCAGCGATTTGAGCCCGCCCGACCGCCGCATGCTGGAGGCGCGGCTGGAGGCCCGCATCTGCCGGATCATCACGCCACGCAATGAGGGCACGGGATGGCTCGTCGGCCCCGATCTGGTGCTCACCAACTACCATGTCGTCAAGGAGATGGTGACGGAAACGCCGACCGTGCGCGCCCGCGACGTGATCTGTCAGTTCGACTACAAGGTTGCGGCTGGCAGTATTTTGAAGGGCACCGACTGCCGTCTGAACCCGGACCTGCCCGTGGTCGACTGGAGCCCGTTTAGCGCCGTCGACTTGGGCGACGGCGATGACTTGCCGGGCGAGAACGAACTGGATTTCGCCCTGTTGCGGCTGGACCGCAAGATGGGTGAGCTGGCCATCGGCGGCGAGGGCGAGGAGGGCGCGCCGAAACGCGGCTGGATCCAGCTCGGCAAAGCGCTCGACGCACCAGATCCGGAGGACAAGCCGGGAGAAACCAAGATCCTGCTGTATGTGCTACAACATCCCTACGGCGGCCCGCTGAAGGCCGAATGCGGCGCGCTCATCTCGGTCAACGCCAACCGGACCCGCATCCGTCACGAAGCGACTACCGAGCGGGGCTCGTCAGGCTCGCCCTGTTTCAATTTTTCCAACTTGGAGCCGTTTGCGTTGCATCATGCCGGCAAACACAGCCGCACACTGAACCGGCCCTACAACCAAGCCGTCCCGATCAGCCGCATCATGCGCTATCTGCGCGAACGCGGTAAAGTCGAAGCATTTTGGGAGTTGTCGCCACGCGGCGCGGAAAAGCAGTTTGTGCGGTCTGGGCCGCAATGAGGCGTTGTGTGTGAAGGCAGGCCATCCGGTGGCCTGGCAGGTTAGTGCAGTGTTTGGGTTGCGTTTGAGGAGAAGCGGGCATGTCACGTCCCATTACTTATCTGACCGTGTTTGTGCTGTTGGCCTACGCGGTGCTGCAATTCTTGCGGGCAGCCATGGGCATCGACGTCGGCATCGGCAGCGCACGCGTTCCGCTGAGTGTCAGTTGGCTGGCCGGTCTCTTTGCGATGCTGCTGGCGCTGGGCGTGTGGTGGGAAGCGCGGCGGCGGCCGAAAGCCGTCGCCCCATCCGTAAGCGCCACTCCAGCGCCACCGCCAGCAGCAGCGCCACGGCAGCAGCCGGCCAAACGTCCCGCAGCGATGCGCGGCAACGGCGCATTCGAATCCGTCATGGTCGATGGCAAGCCGGTGCCGGCGGCGTATTTCATGTTCGCCTCAAAAGTGTTGTCGGTCGCAGCCATCCGCAAGGCCAAGGAAAAATACGGCCGCGTGCTGGTCGGCTTTGATGCGGGCGGCATTCCGATGGAAGGCGAGATCGACAACGACAGTTTCGCGACCGCCCGCGATCTCGGTGCCGAGCTTGAAATCTATGTGGAAGGTCCAGGTGGGAAGACCGGCGACACCTGGGACCCCGGCGAAGAAGCGCGCGTCAAGGCGGCTGCCAAATCAGTCGGGATTGATACCCGGCAGAAGGGTTGGCGGGCCAAGCACTGGGATACGCAGGGCTGGAAGGACTTTACCTTCCGCCAGCTCAGCTACTACCGCGGCATCGGCTTCAATGCCGGCGAGATCGACAACCTTGACCGCGTGATCAAGGGGCCCGAGCAACTCGTGGCATTCTACAAGGAATACGGCGAGCGGCAGACGGCCGGCGAGCTGCCACAACTCGTAATGAAAAACATCTCGGTCGAAGACACCGCCGCCGTCATCGATGCAATCAAATCCGGCGAGCTGCCGCGCACGATGTTCGCGGAGTTCCACATTTTCGAGTGTGGCAACTCCGATGATTGGAAAGAGGTCGATGATCTCACGCGCACGCAGGGCATCCGCACTGTGCCGTCGCGCGATACCTATAACTACGACGCCAAAGGCACCTTTGGCCTCGATAAGGAGTTCGCTGATGCGATGGGGCTCAACAAGCCGGCGCCCGCGGCAGAGGTCCCAGTCTCGTGAGCGGTTCTCCACCACGTCCATTCTTCTGAAGCGCCGGCTGCCTGTGCGGTGCGAACCGCGCAGGCATAGCGCCCTTGCCGACAACATTTGGGAGGCTCTGTATGGCAGACAACGACCGGTTCGCCGTCGGCGAGAGTTTCGACCAGCCTCCTGGCAAAATTCTGGTGTTCCCTGAGAACAGTTTCGAGTTGGCGCCCGCCGCAGGCACCGACGAGAACGACTTTCATCCCGAGCTGTTCAACGCCAGCGGTTCCGTTCTCGAGGGTGCTTCGCGCGTCACGTGGGCGCCCGATCGCACGTCGCCATGTTATAGCCATTTGCTGGCGGACGGCGGCACCGCAGTCGCGGCCGACAAGACCTTCACCTTCACCAAAGCGGCGCTTGAACTCTATCTCGCCGCCAGTCGTTACGTGCCGCATGGCAATGGCGACATTCTCGTTTTTGGCCTGCGCGGCGCGCGGCTCAAAGGGGCGGAGCGATTCGAACTCGTCGATGACTTGCCGCTCGAAGACGTGCGGCCCGATCACTTCAACTTCCGCTGTGTAATCGGCTATTACTTTCGCACGACCGGTAAGTTCTCGGCCTACACCGGCTCCACTGTGCCCTGGCACACATACATGTCTGACGGTCAACTCAAGTACAACCTGCTGCCGACGGGCTGCTATGTTTACAAGAAGGGCGCACACCGGCCGGCCAACGAAGACCGCTGGGTTGACCCTGCCTTCCGGTTGAGCGACGCAAACGGCAGCGACAGCGGTCCAGCGACTGTTCTGCGCACACCGCGCGACACCGTCTTTGACATGACCGACACCTGGGACAAGTGCGCGCCCAGCGACAACATCCACTGCGCTTACTCGGATGAAAAGTTTTCGTCGCTGGGCTGCCAGACCGTCAAGGGCGGCATGCATGACGGATTGTGGGCGCGCTTCCAGGCGACGATCAAAACCCTGCCGAAGAATGCGCGCGTCGACTACATCCTGCTGACCGGCGCCGAGGCGTCGATCGCAGCGTCTTTCGCCCGCGACGGCAAGGCCGCCAGCGACGGCGCCGTGCAACGCCGCCTCGGGCGCTTGCGGGTCGGCTCAGAAGGCGATGACGTCCAGCGTTTGCAAGCGATGCTCGGATTGCCGGCCAGCGCCTACTTTGGCGCCGCGACCAAGAAGCGCCTCACCGAACTGCAGAAAGAGAATGGACTGCCACCCGACGGCATTTTCGCCCCCGCCATCGAAGCGCAACTCGGCGGCGGCATTTTTGGCGGGCAGCAGACGGCGCCGTCGATTAGGCCGCCGCCTGCGGTGACAGTGGCTGCGCCGGCACCGCCAACCCCACAGGCATCCCAACAGGCATCCACAGGCACCCGTGGTATCGACGGCTGCCATATCGGATGCACCCAACGACGTCATGGTGCCGGCGATCGAGCCGATCGAGCCGGTGAACGCCACGGGAAACGCCTGCGCCGGTTGCACTGGTTGTTGCCGCGCCGCCAACGCGCACAGCCGAGCCACCGCCACGGCCACCGGCAGAAGTGCCCAGGCCGCCCCCCGTCGCCGCTGCCGCGCCCGCTAGCAGTTCTACACCTTCAGCGGACTTCAGAGCGCTACTGGCGCGCGACACGTTGCGCCGCATGGCACCCCGGCCGAGCAGTGCGGCGAAGGGCAAAATCTGGGACGCTTACATGGACGCGCTGACCAGCGAAGAAGGGGCCCGCGTGTTTGCCGAGTTCGGCCTCGACAAGAACCCCCAACGGCTGGTGTTCATTCTCGCCAACATGTGTGCCGAAACCGGCGGCTTGAGCCTGATCTGGGAAAGCATGAACTATTCAGCCGACCGGCTGGTCGACATCTTCGGCAATGCCGCCAACATCAGCCACGACGAAGCGCGGCAACTCGCTGGCAACCAGCAGGCGATCGGCGAACGCGTCTACGGCCTTGGCAACAAGCGCAAAGCCAAAGAGCTCGGCAACACAGAGGCCGGCGACGGGTTCCGGTATCGCGGCGGCGGGTTCCTGCAAACCACCGGGCGCTACAACTATCGCAAGATCGGTGAGAAAATCGGCGAGGACCTGGAAGGCCATCCGGAGCTGCTCGAAAACCCGATCATCTCGCTCAAGGCGGCCTGTGCAGAGTGGCAGGGCACCAAACTCAACGACTACGCCGATCAGGGATCATTCCGCGCCTGCTGCAACGGTATCAATTACGGCGATCCAAAACGGGACCGCAAGCCGATCGGCTTCAAGGACCGGCTTGAATATCTGCAGCGCGGGTTGAACGCCTTCCATCTGCCACCCGTCAAACGCAAACCAGGAGCGCTCGAGTTCGGCGGATGATCCCGAGACGCTGGAATGCGGCGATCTTGGCCCGGCCGTGGCCGCAGTGCAGCGCCGCCTGATCGCGCTCGGCTATCCGGCTGGACCGCCGAACGGGCAGTTCAGCTTGGAAACACGGGACGCGCTGCTGATTTTCCAGGCTAACAATGACCTTGCAATCACTGGCGTCACCGACCGCAACACCCGCGCCGCTTTGCAGCAACCCGATGCCATCACGCGCGGCGATCCGCAGTGGGCGGAACCCGACGAGCTGCCGCCTAAACCCGCAACACCGGTGGTCGCGGCAGTGCCAGCGCCTGTCGCGCCGCCTTTGGCGCCGCCTGTGGCCGTGACGCCCGCGCGCGGCCAGCAAACGCGCCCCGCACAAGACGTGCCCGGCCGCGGCACCGCCATTGCGACGCTCGCAGTCGTGCTGCTCGGGCTAGCGGCGACGGTTCTGGTGCTGGCGGCGCTGGTCGGCTGGGTACCGCTCTCGGCCGATGGCCGCTCAATTGCGGGCGACGCGGCGGTGCCGTTGATGCTGATGGGCTGGATCATGGCGTTGCTCGCGGCCATCCAGTTCTATCGCGCCGGGCCCTGAAAAGCCGGCGCGCTTCACGTGCCAAGGTAGAGCTGGCGGATGATGTCATTGTTGTTGAGATCATCCGCTGAGCGGCCTTCGTAGGCAATTTCGCCATGCACGATCACATAGCCGCGGTCGGCGATGCGGATGGCCTGCGTGAAATTCTGCTCGGCCATGAGAACGGTCAGGTTGAACTGGTCTTTCAGCTCTTTGATCGCATCGATGGTGCGGCTGACGAGAATGGGGGCCAGCCCGACGCTGGGTTCATCGACCAGCAGAATGCGCGGCGACAGCATCAGCGCGCGCGCCAGCGCCAGCATCTGCTGTTCGCCACCGCTCATGCTGCCAGCCAACTGCGACCGGCGCTCCTTGAGCCGCGCGAAAGTCGTGTAGCAGAAGTCGAGATTGGTCTTGATGGCCGCCCGCGCTTTTGGCCGCGAGGCGCCGAGCATCAGATTTTCCTCGACCGTCAGCTTCGGGAACAGGCGGCGGCCTTCCGGCACCAGCGCGATGCCGAGATCGACAATCTCTTCTGTGGTTTTTCCGATCAGCTCATGCGCCACGCCGTCGATCGTCGCGGTAATCCGCCCCTTCGTCGGCTGCACAAGGCCGAGGATGGATTTCATCACGGTGCTCTTGCCGTTGCCGTTGGTGCCGAGCAGCGCCACCGTCTCGCCCGCGTTCACCCGCAGCGAGACGCCGTGCAACACGCGCACCGAGCCGTAACCCGCGTCAATGCCGTCGATCACCAGGCTGTTGGCGGTGTGGAGCGGGCTATTGGCCAAGATACGCCCTCACTACGTCGTCGTTGCGGATCACGTCGGCGGGCAGGCCGTCCGCAATCTTGGCCCCGCTCACCAGCACGACGATGCGCTGCGAGAACGCCATCACGGCTTTCATGATGTGCTCGATGAGAATGACGGTGATGCCGCGCTCGTTCAGCGTCATCAGCAACTTGAGAATGTCGTCGACCTCGGCATTGGACAGGCCGGCCATGGCCTCATCGGCAATCAGCAGCTTGGGGTCGGCAGCCATGGCGCGCGCCAGTTCCAACTTGCGCATGTCGACCTGCGTGAGATCGACGGGGCGCGCCTGCGCCTTCGCCGAAAGCCCCACGAGCGTGAGGAGTTCGTCGGCGCGTGCGCGGATCTCGGCTTCGCTGCGGTGGTGCCCAGCGCGCACTGCGGCTGTGTAGAGAAGTGGAATGCGCATGTTGTCGGTGACCGACAAGGAACTGAACGGCCGCGGCAGCTGGAAACTGCGCGCGAGGCCCAGGTAGGCACGCTTGTGCGGCGGCAGCCCGTCAAGCAGCGCCCCATCGAAGGTGACGCGGCCGGCGTCGTTGATCAGCGTGCCGCTCAGGCAATTGACCAGCGTGCTCTTGCCCGACCCGTTCGGGCCGATCAGGCCCAGCCGCTCGCCGGGTGCCACGTCGAGTGACACGTCGTTGAGAGCGGTGAAGCCGCCGAAGCGCTTGGTGATATGCGCGGCGCGGAGCAAGGGTTCGGTCATGACGCAGCCGCCTTAGCCTGCGCGCGGCGATAGCGCAGATCCCGGAAAAACCCGGTGATGCCGTTGGGCGCGACGATGACGAAGAAGATAAGCAACAGCCCGACGATCAGCAGGTTCAGCACCGACGAGATGGTGACGGTCGCCACTTGCTGGAACGTGCCGAGAATGATCGCGCCTGCGAAGGGTCCGACCCAAGAGTGCGTGCCCCCAACCATCGGCATGGCGATGGCGTTGACGGCGTAGCTGAGGCCAAATGCAGATGCCGGCTCCAGGTAGCCGATGTAGTAGGGGAACGGCGCGCCGGCCATGCCCATGAGCCCGCCGGAGAGCGTCGTCGCAATCAGCTTGAGGCGCAGGGTCGGCACGCCGGCAGCTTCGGCGGCCAGTTCGTCGTCACGGATGGCGGCAAAGCCATAGCCGAGCCGGCTGCGCTCGATCGTGCGTGCGATCAGAATGGCCGCGATGACGAGCAGCAGCATCAACACAAACAGATACCCGACAAAGCCACCCGGCAACGGAAACTCGTTGGGACGGATCACATACGCGCCACGCGACCCGCCGACGAAATCCCAGTTGATGACCAGCGTCTGCAACACCACCGACAGCGCCAGCGTGGCGATGGAGAAGAACACGCCGCGCAGCCGCAACGTCAGATAGCCCATGCCGAAACCGACCAGCCCTGCAACGATGCCACCAGCGATCATCAGCAGCGGCAGCAAGACGGCGGTTGGTACGAGCCCGAGTAATTGCCCGGCAGCACTGCGGCTCATCTCGGTGATGATCGTCGACGCGCTGACCGTCGTGTAGGCGCCAATCGCAAAGAACGCCGCCGAACCGAAATTCACGTAGCCGCAATAGCCACCGAGAATGTTCCACGCAATCGCCAGGACGACGAACTGCAGCACGACGTAGCTGGCGAAGTAGAGGTAGTCGTTGCCGACCAAGGCGAACAGCGCGAACAGCGCCGCTGCCGCGGCAAGCGCGAGCCCCGTGAAGACGGCCATGCTGGGCCCAGGCTGTGATGCAGTGGACGTCATGCCGCGCGCTCGTGTGTCATGTCTCTCATCGCCCCAACAGCCCGGCCGGCCGGAACGCCAACGTCGCCAGCAAAAACCCGAATCCGACGGCGGGTGCCCACGATGGTCCGAAGAATGTGGTGGTGAGGCTTTCGACGACGCCGAGCAGCAGCGCGCCGATTAACGTGCCCGACAAGCTGCCCATGCCGCCGAGCACGCAGATGGCGAAGACGCGGCCGATGTATTCGCGGCCCACAGAGGGCTCGACCGGCTGGATGATGATGAGAAATGCACCAGCCAGCGCGGCGGTCGCGATGGACAGGCCAAAGCCGATGCGCTTGATGCGGACGGGATCAATCGAGAGCAGCCGCAGCGCGGTCGGATCCTGGCTGACTGCGGCGATGGCGCGCCCCGTAAAGCTGCGCGAGAGATAGAGCTGCAGCGCACCGAACAGCACCACCGACAACACCGCCGGCACCAGCATCCGGTAGGGCAGATCGATGAAGCCCAGCCGCAAGGTGGGCCCGATGTAGCGCGCTTCCACGTAGCGGTAGTCGACGCCGAACGCCAGGATCAGCAGGACTTCGGTGACAAACAACAGCCCGAAGAAAAAGGCGAGGCCGCGCAGGCTGTCGCTGCCGCGTTTTTCAAACGCAAGATAGGAGACTTGGTACACCGCCTGTCCCAGCAGGAAGAACAACGGCAGCGCCAGCAATCCGGCCACGACGGGATCAAGTCCGAAGGTGATGTTCGCGATATAGGCAACGTAAGACCCGAGGATCACGAACGCCGGGTGGGCAATGTTGACCACGTCGAGCATGCCGAACGAGATCGAAATGCCAAGCGTAACGGCTGCGTAGAACGCGCCGAGCAGCAGCCCGGACGTGATCGCATTGAGATAAAGCTCGGTCATGCCGCGAAGCACCGAACTGCATGGCACCAGCACCCTGCTGCATGGCAATTGCCGAGCCAGTCTCGTGGCGTTGCTACCCTCACGCGCTGTCTCCCCCGTGGCCCATCGGGCTCTTTGAGGAATACTGCACGAGGTTGGCTGGCTTGGCTATCGGCGAACCCAGCGCGCCATCCGTGGTGTTGTTCGCCGATGACAGGAGGATCGAAACGCAATGGCCCCGCGTGCCGGATTGCCAGCACGCAGGGCCATTGTGGACAGGCGAAACCTCAGCCGCGGCCGAGAATGGCGACGCGGACGCGGGTGATGCCGGAGCCGGTCATGCCGATATTCTGGGCAGCGCGGCGCGACAGATCGATAATGCGGCCGGCAATGTAGGGGCCGCGGTCGTTGATCGTCACATCGACCGAGTTGCCATTGTCCAACCGGATGACGCGCACGCGGGTGCCGAACGGCAAAGTCTTGTGGGCGGCGGTCATGGCCTCGGGGTTGAAGCGGCCACCGGAGGCGAGCGCCTGCGGTTGCCAATAATACGACGCGACGCCGGTCTCGCCGCCGCTGCCGGACAGGCTTTCACGGGGACGGGGGGCCGCCGCGGCGGACTTGCGTTGAGGGCGGCTGCCATCGTCGCTATCGGCCTGGGTGCTGGTGCTGGCAACGCGCGCAGGCTTGCTGGCCTTCTGCGCCGTCCGGGCTGCGCTCCCGCCACTTAGGGCGTTCTGCTGGGCAATAATGCTGGAAATCCAATCCTGGGCGGAGGCGGGCACGGCGGACATCAGCAGGGCGGCGGCAACAGCCGCCATCGTCACGAGCTTCGACATTGGTTCGTACTCCTTGAACAGGGATCGAGCGGCCAAACAGGCGCACAAACGCGCTCGATGGCAGGTCTCGGCACTCAAAAGTGCCGCCGAGGCAGACAAACAGGCCGACCCGTCCGGCCTGAAGCGCGGGGCTGGGGTCCATGATGGCCCGTCTTGCCGGGTACGCCGGCTCGCCTCGGGGGAGGTGTCGCACGGCCAGCCCAAGAAAAGGCGGCACGCCTCCAATGACCCGCGGAGCGAGGTCGTGAGTTGGACGCTGGCCGGTAACACCAGCGGCGGCAGAGGGCGTCAATGCAACGGTTAACGCAAAAGTCCAAGATAGTTAACGCACATGAGCTAAGGTGTTGAAACTCTTGACTGCGATCGATGAGGCGCGCGCACCGGCCGCACCCCAAGTGCCGTCCCTCACTCAGACCGTCGCGATCGGCGTGGCTGGCGATCCCACGGCGCCGGGCAACCGAAGCGGCGGGGCCGTCAGCAGAAAGCGCGAGCGCTTTTCCTGCCGCAGCCAGGTGGCCAGCGGCGTCAGATGCCAAATCTCACCAAGGTTGACGCCCAACTTGAACAGGCAGTGGGCGTGCAGCGGCAACGACGGGCAGCAGCCGCCTTGATGCAGCGCTGGGTGGGCTTCGACGGCGTAATTATCGGCAATCAGCGCGACCAGCCCACTGTCCGTGATCCACTTCAGTAACCGCGCGTCCCGCCCATCGAGCGCCGAGCACGAGTTGGCGAGCCGCGGGCCATCCGGCGACTTCCCCATCTCCAGCAGGATCTCGGAGAACTGCGTATGCAGGCAGACCATATCGCCGGGGTGAACCTCGACCTTGTCCTTGTCCATCACACGCATCAGGTCGTCGTAGCCCACCACCTTTTTATCGCGGCCGAAGTGGGCGAAGAGATCGATCATCACGCCGCGGCCCTGCATGCAGGCTTCCGCCATGTTCTCCACACCGAGCTTATGCGCGTAGCTAGTCGATTTCGCTTCAACCATGCCGACCCCGCCAGCGTCCTTGCCGTCTGTTGGGCCGACGATGTCGACGCCCGGCTTGAAGCCGTTGTAATAAACGGGTTCAGCCACACCGTCGCCGTCGGCATCAAACAATTGGCCCACATGGGCGAGGCTGTCCCATTGGGTCGAATACTGCAGATGCAGGATCGCCACGTCGTCGTTGATCACGTCGGTCAGGGTCGGATCGTCGTTGGCGAGCACATAGTTGAAATTCGGTTTGCCGTCGCGCGACGTCGGCCGCAGGATCGGCGGATGGCGGCGCGGGTTGAGCACGTTGCCGCCTGGATAATCGAGCGGCAGGCTGAGACAGAACGCTTTGCCCGCCCGCACCTCGGCAATGCCCTCGAGCACTTTTGCAGGCGTCAGCAGATTGAGCCGGCCGCGCTCGTCGTCGGCGCCGTAGTCACCCCAGGTCGAGCCATCCGGGCGGTTCTTCCAGCGTTTGATCTCAGCCATTGCGATCCCCTGTCTCAAGCGTCCCTGATTAAGGACGCGGGGCGCGTGGTGACGCAAGAGACGATCCAACCGCCCATGGCGCGCAGTAAGGTTGATTTCAGCCTGGCGTTGCGTATTTCTGCAGACGCACGCACACTCGTCTTATCCCGACCAGCCGGGGCGGATCATGACCGTCGAAATCTGGGTTGGGCTGCTGTAACGGCCGATTAGAACGCTGTGTTTGACGGCACGGCGTCACGGTTGGGCTGGACTGGGAGACCCCTACGGAGGGTTCGCCTGCAAGTGGCGTAAACGCCCCTCCACGCCCCAAGATCCCCGTCCACAGCCAAGACGCGCGGCGACGCCGCAGGACGGCACCGGGTTCGCAAGAGCTCTCACCGTCCACCGCTCCGCTCACCCGGAGCACAACACCTTCGGCGGCAACGCCGCGCGTCTTCCCCGGCGCTTCTGCTGGCGGCGCACAACAAGTCACGGGGCGCCGCTCCGGTGGCTTTGGAGGCGCGTCGGCAAGCAGTGGTACAGGCGAGCACTGTGCACCGCCCGTGTTGCCCGGTGACCGCAGTGCTCGGTTGCATTGAGCCGCATTGACGGGACGCCCACCGGCAACCAGTTTGCGCCACGGCTTGTGCCGCCGCTCACGTGCCCAACCGCCCGACCAGTCCGCAAGGCCTTCTCCTTATGCTGAAGCCATCTCAGATTGCGCCGGATGTCCGCGCGCCGCTCGTCTTTCTGATGTGCCTGACGTTTGCCAACTGGCTGAGTTTCGCCGCCTGGCAGGCCTTGCTGAACAACTTCGTCGTCGAGCAGGGCGGCTTCCAGTGGGCCGAAATCGGCATCACCCAGAGTGTGCGGGAGATCCCCGGCCTGCTGGCGTTCACGGCGTTGTTCTGGATCACGCTGATGCGCGAGCAGACGCTGGCCTATGTCTCGCTCCTGATCTTGGCGTTCGGCATTGCCATCACCGGCTACTTTCCAAGCTTTTCCGGCGTGCTGATCACCACCTTCATCATGTCGGTGGGCTTTCACTACTTCGAGACCATGAACCAGTCCCTGCAGCTGCAACTGCTCCCCAAAAAAGACGCGCCACAGCTGATGAGCTGGATCACCACAGCAGGTGCTGCGGCGCAGTTCATCGCCTATGGTTGTCTGGCGTTGGCTTGGAAGTTCGGCTTCCACGACTACAAAGCATGTATGTGCTGCTCGGCGGCACGTGCCTGCTGCTGACGCTTTTTGCGATGCGCAAGTTTCCACAGTTTGAGGGCCCCGTCCGCAGCGTAAAACCATCGTGCTGCGCCGCCGCTATTGGCTCTATTATGCGATGACGTTCATGTCGGGCGCACGGCGGCAGCTCTTTCACGCGTTTGCTGGCTTCCTGTTGGTCAAGAAATTCGGCTTCACGCTTGCCGACACAGCACTCTTGTTGCTGGCCACGGCTGCGCTGAACACGGTCTTTGCTGGCCAATGGGCGCGCTGATCCAACGCGCCGGCGAGCGCCGCACGATCATGCTCGAAAACGTCGTGCTGATGCTGGTGTTCGCTGGCTACGCCATGACCAACGACAGCCGCGTGGCCGGCGCACTGTTCATCGTCGACGGCGTGTTTTTCACCTTGATGCTGGCCCAGCGCACCTACTTCCAGAAGATCGGCGACCCAGCCGACATGGCCTCGACCGCGTCGGTCTCGTTCACCATCAATCACATCATGGCGGTAGCCATTCCGGTGCTGTTCGGCACCTTGGGGATGATCAATCCCGCGATCATTTTCTGGCTGGGCGTGGTGATCGCCGCGCTATCCCTGGCGCTGTCGTTGCTGGTGCCTGAAGATCCGGGACCGGGCAATGAGACGGTGCTTGTTGGCGGCGCGTCGCAAGGAACGTTAGCGCCTGCTGGGGCGGCAACGTAGGTTGGGTTCGCTGCGTTTCAGCAGCGTAACCCAACATGGCTTGCACCGTCAGTGAATGCTGGGTTACGGCGCGAAGAGCGCCTAACCCAACCTACAAGCTACAGGCAGAGGCCTCTTCCCATGCACGCCCATATCGTTGTCGCCCACCCGGAGCCGAAATCCTACAACGCGCATCTGGCAGCCACGGCGCGGCAGGCGCTCGAGGCGCGCGGTTGGGCGGTGACCGTTTCCGATCTCTATCAGATGCACTTCGATCCCTGTGAGCGCGCATCGCACTATGCGCCACCGCTGGAGCCGGCCCGCTTTGATGTGCAATCCGAGCAGCGGCACGCGTCGCAGAACCAGACGCTGCCAGCGGACGTCGCCGCAGAGATCGCACGGCTTGAGGCAGCTGACCTCCTCATCCTGCAGTATCCGATGTGGTGGCACTTGCCGCCGGCGATGCTGAAGGGTTGGCTGGACCGCGTGTTCGTCTATGGCGAAGTCTACAAGAGCACGCATCGCTTCGAGAACGGCCGCTTTGTTGGCAAAAAAGCGATGCTGTCTGTGACGGTCGGCACCAGCGCTGAGACCTATGCCTACAACGGGCGCAGCGGTGATATCGATCTGCTGCTGTGGCCGGTCAACTTCTCGCTGGCGTATGTGGGCTACACAGTGCTCGAGCCGTTCGTCGCGTATGGCGTCGAAGCAGGCCTGCGGTATTCGGATGCAGCAACCGTTGAAACACAGCTCGCTCAAATATCAACCGACTGGGCCGCTCAAATGGCGCGTGTCGAGCATCGCTCCGACGTGCCCTTCAACCAAATGGCCCATTGGGGGAGCGATGGTCGCATCAAGCCCGACGCACCAGTCTACTCGCCGTTCATGCGGCATGAGCAGTGAGGCCGCAGTCCTGCGGTGCAAACTTGACACGTCCAGCAATCCCCGGCCCAGTGCGCCGCGTTCTTCGCAGAAGTGAGCCGATCCCATGTCCCAACGTCGCGTTCCCGATATCGACGATGTGCGCGCAGCCCGCGAGCGCTTGAAGGGGCGGGTGGTTTTGACGCCCTTGATCTCGCATCCGGCGCTCGATGCGAAAGTGGGCGCGCGCGTCCTCCTCAAAGCGGAGACGTTGCAGCGCGTCGGCGCGTTCAAGTTCCGCGGTGCCTACAACGCAGTGTCGCAGATCGACAAAGCAAAATTCCCAGGCGGCGTGGTGGCGTGTTCGTCCGGAAACCATGCGCAAGGTGTGGCGGCAGCGGCGACCTTGTGCGGCATGCCGTCAGTGATTGTGATGCCTGCGGATGCCCCGAAGCTGAAGTTGGCGCGGACCAAAGCGTTCGGCGCAACGGTCGTGACCTATGACCGGGCGACCGAAGACCGTGACGCCATCGCGCATCGGATCTGCAGCGAGCGCAAGGCAGCCTTTGTCCATCCCTATGACGATTTCAACGTGATTGCCGGCCAAGGCACCGTCGGCCTCGAACTCATGGAACAAGCCAAGGCGCTGGGTGCACTGCCCGATGCCGTGCTGGTGTGCTGCGCGGGTGGCGGGCTGACCACGGGCATTGCACTGGCTGTGAAGGCGGCATCTCCGGCGACAGCCGTTCATAGCGTCGAACCTGCCGGCTTTGACGATTTCGCGCGTTCGCTCATCAGCGGCCAGCGCGAAAAGAACACAAAAATGTCCGGCTCAATCTGCGACGCACTGATGGCACCATCGCCCGGCGTCATCAACTTCGACATTGCCCAACGCACACTGGCGCAAGGCTTGGTCGTCACCGACGAGGAGGTGCGCGACGCCATGCGCTTCGCCTTCCTCGAGTTGAAGTTGGTGGTGGAGCCGGGCGGGGCCGCAGCACTTGCGGCCGTGCTGTCGGGCAAGCTCCCTGTGGAGGGACGCACGATCGCGGCTGTGCTGTCTGGCGGCAACGCCGATCCAGCCGAGTTTGCAAGCATCATCAATGGATGAAAAGCGCCGGCGCTTCCAGATCCTGTCGCGTCCGGCGTGGCTGACCGAGCCGGTTCGCGTGGCGCTGATGTTCGCGGCCATGTTCTGGACGGTCGGGATTATCACGCCCTATCTGCCGGTCTGGCTGCAAAGCCGCGGCCTGACAGTGGGTGAGATCGGACTGCTCACCGTTGTGCCGCAGCTCTTCCGGCTCGTCGCGGCACCGCTGGTCGGCTTCGAAGCGGACCGTCGCCGCGCGCATCGGGACATGTCGATTCTGCTCAGCGTTGCAGGCTTTATCGCCTGGTTTTCACTGTCCCAGGCAACTGGGTTCTGGACGGCGCTGGTGTGCATGCTGTTGATTGCGCTAGCCGGCACGTTTGCAGCGCTGATCGAAAGCATCGCGATGAGCGGCGCGCGCCTGCGCGGGCACAACTATGGGCGCATGCGGCTGTGGGGCTCGGCGGCGTTTGTGGTGGCCAATCTGGTCGGCGGCTGGTTCGTGAGCCGCTACGGCAACAGCATTGTCATCTGGCTGATTGTGACCGGCGCGGCAGCAACTCTGCTCGCGGCGTGCCTGTTGCCCGCAACAGAACCTGCCGGAACAACGGCGCGACGGCCGCTCAACTGGCGCGATGCCCGCGCGCTCCTGCAAATTCGGCATATGCCGCTGCTGTTGCTCGCGGCCGGTGCCGTGCAAGGCGCACACGGCATGCTCTACACATACGGCACACTGCATTGGCAGGCGCAGGGCATCGATCCGAGTTGGGTGGGTGTGCTGTGGGCGCTGGGCATAGCGACAGAAATCGCGCTGTTCTGGTGGTCGGCCAGGCTGGTCCACACGCTCGGTGCGATCGGCCTGTTCCTGCTCGGTGCCGTGGCGTCCCTGGTGCGTTGGACCATCATGGGCAGCGATCCGCCGCTGGCGCTGCTGTTGCCACTGCAGATCCTGCACGGGGTGACATACGCAGCCTCGCACCTTGGGGTCATGCACATGCTCGGCGAGATCACGCCGCCGGATCGGTCGGCGACGGCGCAGGCGCTGTACTCAGTCGTCACCGTCATCGGGATTGTGATTGCCACATCGATCGCGTCGCGGGCCTATCCGGTGTTTGGCGGCATGGTCTATCTGGTGATGGCGGCGATGGCGCTGGTGGGATTGGTGGCAGCCGAGATCATCCGGCGGCAGCGGCCACGCGCTGGTTAGCGGTGCTGCACAGCGAGGCGCTCGATCATTGCCACCAGCACGCGCGCGCCGGTCTCAGCATCTGCCGCCGTCATGCTCTCACGCGGGTCGTGGCTGATGCCGCCGTTGCCACAGCGCACGAACAGCATCGCGACGGGGCAGAGATCGGCCATGGCCATCGCATCGTGGCCGGCGCCGGATGCGAGCTGCAACACGGGCAGCTCCTCGGCTTCGAGAGCGCCAGCGAGATGAGCTTGGAGGGTCGCATCGCAGGCAACCGCATTGGCATCGTGCGTCGGCAACAATTGCGCTTTGACCTTGCGGCGTTGCGTGATTGCTTTGATCGCGTCTTTGATGGCGGCGACGCCGGCTTTGCGCGTCTTATCGTCGGGCGCGCGGATGTCGAGTGAAAGCTCGGCTGAGCCTGGGATGACATTGGCTGCGCCGCCAGGCGTTGTGAAGATGCCGACAGTCGCGAGCAGGTCCGGCGTGTCCTGCGCTATGACTTCGACAGCCAGCGTGATTTCAGCGGCGGCTGCGGCGGCATCACGGCGCAATGCCATCGGCACAGTGCCTGCATGGCCGGCTTGGCCCTCGACGATGATTTTCCAACGTGACGCGCCAGCAATCGCCGTGACGATGCCGACGGGCACGTCTTTGCTGTCCAGTACCGGCCCTTGCTCGATATGCAACTCGATGTAGCCCAGCGCCGACTTCGGTTTGCGCGCGAGTTTCTTGAGGCCGGCCGGATCGCCGCCAAAGGCTGTGAGGGCCTCTTTCATCGAGATGCCAGCGGTATCTTCGGTTTTGAGGACCGCGAGATCCAGCGTGCCCGCAAGTGCGCGGCTGCCGAGCAACGTCGATTTGAAGCGCACGCCTTCTTCATCGCCGAAGGCGATCACTTCGAGGGCGAACGGCAGGTCGATCTTGCGCCGCTGTAATTCGGCCGCGGCAGCGATCGCTGCAATCACACCATAGGGGCCGTCGTATTTGCCGGCGTTGCGCACGCTGTCGTAGTGCGAGCCGATGAGCAGCGCTGGCGAATTTTTGCGCGCACCCTCGCGGCGGCCGATGACATTACCCATCGCATCAAAGCGCGCCTCGAGCCCGGCGTCCGTCATCCAGGCGATGAGCTGCTCGCCAGCGGATTTCAACGCTGGCGTCAGATAGGTGCGGGTGACTTCGCCGGGCACTTCGGTGTGCTTGGCAAGTGCATCCAACCGCTGCATGAGCAGACGGCCGGAAAGGGGAGAGGCGGCTTTTTGAACGCGCATAGTTGCCCGGCAATCTTGAGACCAAGTCCCATCACATTCTACGACTCGTCATCCCGGCCTTCGCCGGGATGACGAAAAAAAGCAACCGCGGAGCTGTGGATCTCAAAACCCATACGTCGCCGCCCAGGCGGGATCTTTACTCGCAACCAGCTTGGCCAGATCGACGATGACTTTGGCCTGTTTCCAGGTGGCGTCGTCTTGCATCTTGCCATCGATCATGACAGCGCCGGTGCCGTCCGGCATGGCGGCAAGGATCTTTTTTGCAAATGCAACTTCAACCGGGTCCGGGCTGAAGACATTTTTCGCAATGTCGATCTGCGTTGGGTGCAACGACCAGGCGCCGACACATCCCATGAGGAACGCGTTGCGGAACTGGGCTTCGCAGGCGGGCAGATCGGAGAAGTCGCCGAACGGGCCGTAGAAGGCTTTGATACCATAGGACTGGCAGGCGTCGACCATTTTGGCGACGGTGTAGTGCCAGAGGTCTTGCTGGAATAGCGTGCGCGGCGCATCGCCCTTGGCGTCGGCCAGCACGCCATAGCTTGGATGGCCGCCGCCAACGCGCGTTGTCTTCATGCCGCGCGAGGCCGCGAGATCGGCTGGCCCCAAGCTCATGCCGTGCATGCGTGGGCTGGCCGCAGCAATGGCGTCGACATTTTTCACGCCCTCTGCCGTTTCAAGAATGGCGTGGATGAGGATGGGCTTGCCGATGCCGTGTTTGGCTTCCAGCTGGGCAAGCAATTGATCGAGGTAGTGGATGTCCCATGGGCCTTCGACCTTCGGCAGCATGATCACATCGAGCTTGGCACCTGCTGCGGGGACGATCGTGAGGATATCATCGAGGCCCCAAGGCGAGTTAAGGCAGTTGATGCGGCTCCACAAGCCAGCCTCATGCCCGGTTTTGCCGAATGGGTTGTCTTGCGCCATTTTGACGAAACCCGCGCGCGCGGCTTCCTTTTGATCGGCGGGGATGGCGTCTTCCAGATTGCCGAGCACGACATCGACCTGGCCCATCATCTCTTTGACGCGTCCACGCAACTTGTCGTTCTGCGGTGGCACGAAGTGGATCATGCGCTCGAGCCGCACGGGTAGCGCGCGGTATGGCTCCGGCGCGCCGATGGCAAGGCTTGAGAAGAATTTAGCAGGCGAGCGTGTGGGCATTGGGCGTGTCCGGGGGAGGGTGAACTGCCCGCGTTTTCGCAATCGCCGTGGGGCGGGTCAAGGCGTAGGGACGCTGAATATGTAGGGCAGATAAGCGTAGCGCCATCCGCCCTTTTCGGGCGGTATCGTGCAGCCGCCTGTACAAATACCTGCGCGTGAAACGGCGGATGGCGGACGCTGAAGCGCGTCCTTATCCACCCTACAGGCCACAGCGCGTTGCGGGTTCGGGAAAACACGTTAGGTTGCGGCTTCGATTGGTGAGGAGATGCCCCATGTCTGTTCCAGTTGCTTCCATGTACCGGCCTGATTTGTTGGCGGGGAAGAACATTCTCATCACGGGTGGCGGCACGGGCCTTGGACGGGCGATGGCGGAGCAGTTTCTACAACTCGGTGCTGACATTGCCATCTGCGGGCGGCGCAAGGGCGTGTGCGATGAGACGGCGGCGGCGCTGATGAAGGCGCACGGCGGCCATGTTGCGAGCTATGGCGTGGATATCCGCAATTCGGCCGCGGTCGATGAGATGGTGGCTAATATTTTTGCGCGCAAGCCGCTCACGGGCCTTGTCAACAACGCGGCGGGCAATTTCATCTCGCCAACAGAAGCGCTGTCGACGCGCGGTTTCGACGCGGTGGCCAATATCGTCATGCACGGCACATTTTATGTCACCCACTCGGTCGGCAAGCGCTGGGTGGCATCGGACTGGAAGCCGGGCGACCCAATGCGCGCCGTCATGTCGATCATTACAACCTGGGTACTGAACGGCGGCCCGTTCGTGGTGCCGTCCGCCATGAGCAAGAGTGCCATCCATGGAATGACGATGTCGCTGGCGACGGAGTGGGCGCGGTTTGGCATCCGGCTGAATGCGATCGGGCCAGGCGAGATCCCAACCGAGGGCATGAGCAAGCGGCTCAACCCCAAAGAGGAGCCGGGTGCACGCTCTAAGAAGAACAATCCGATGGGCCGCGTCGGCGAGATGGCTGAATTGCAGAACCTCGCGACGTTCCTGATGTCGGACGGCTGCAATTGGCTCAACGGCCAATCGATCATGATGGATGGCGGCAGCGCGCTGGGCACCGGCGGCAATTTCTACGAGCTGCGCAACTGGACGGCGGACCAGTGGCAAGCCGCCCGCGCCGCCATCGAAGGGCAGAACGAGAAAGACCGCAAGCAACGGACGACGTGAGGCGCAAGCCCGCTACTGCACATCCTCAGGTGTCATCCTCGGGCTTGTCCCGAGGACCCAGCCATCAACGAGAGATGCGGGCGACGTTTTCTCTGCACTGCCGCCCCGCATTCTGCAACAGCAGCGCCGGCTGGTCGATGGGTCCTCGGGACAAGCCCGAGGATGACAAATTTAGCCGCTCACGGCACCAGCACGACGCGGCCGACGACTTTGCCGGCTTTCAGGTCGTGGATGGCGGCATTGGCCTCGGCCAGCTTGCGGCGGGTCACTTTCACGGGCTTCAGCGTGCCCGCTTTTGCCAGTGCGACCAGCTCCTGCAGTTCTTGTAAGTTGCCCACGTACGAGCCGCGCAGGCCCATGGCACGCAACGGCAGATAGACATTGGGGATTTTAAGCTCGCCGCCATAAAGTCCGACGACGACGATGTCGCCGCCCTTCCTGAGCGAGGCCATAGCAAGCCCGATGGTCGAGGGAGCGCCGACGAGATCGAGCACGCATGCTGCGCCGCCCGTCGCCTTGATAACTTGCTGCGGTGCGTCGGACGCGGAGCCATCGATGGCAGCCAACGCACCTGCAGCGAGCGCGGCCTCACGCTTGCCGGCATCAATATCGACAACAATCGCACCCTTCCCGCCCATGGCTTTGAGCACCGACAGCGCCATGTGCCCGAGGCCGCCTGCGCCCATGACCACGACAGGTTCGGTTTTGACTTTATCGCCGAACTTCTTCAACGCCGAATAGGTCGTCACGCCGGAGCAGGCGAGGGGTGCGGCCTCTGCCGGATCGAGGCTGCCGAGGTCAACGCAATAGCGCGCGTCAGGGACCAGCACATACTCCGCATAACCGCCTGGCTGGAACACGCCCATGGAACGATTGGTGGCACAGTGGTTTTCGTGGCCAGCCTTGCAGGCGGAGCACGTGCCGCAGCCAAGCCAGGGATAGACAACCACGGACGTGCCGGCGGCGAGGCCTTTGACGTCGGGGCCACACCTGACCACCTCGCCTGCGATCTCATGTCCCAGCGTCAGCGGCAGCTTGAGGCCGCGGTCGGCCATGCTCATTTTGCCGCTGCTGCCGAGATCGTAGCTGCCTTCCCAGATATGGATGTCACTGTGGCAGACACCGGCACCAGTCATGCGGATCAGCACTTGGGCACCGGTTGGCTCTGGCGTTGGCACGTCCAGCCGCTCAAGCGGTGCGCTGTGCGTGGTGACACAATAACAAGCGTGTTTCATCGAGCTGGATCCTGACGGTGTCGGGGGGCGACGGCAGCAGCAGTGTTAGACACTCTGCTGCGTTCATCGACCGCGCGCAAGCCGTTGACGGCAAAGCCCCAAGCCCTCGCCCGGCATGGAAAGTCTCGCGTCTCAGGTTCGGCATAGCGTCTCGGACCACGCCTAGACGCACCGGCTTTTGACACCCGCCGCTAAATAGTGGTTCACCTTGCGCTCGTTACAGTCACACGCCCCCGGAGCCCTGCATGTTCGATCCCGCCGTCTTGTCCGCGCCCCTTCTGATCCCCGCTCCCGACACCCGCGCAGCCGATGGCAAGGAACCTGACCTTGGCGCCATGCCGGAGTGGGATCTCAGAGCGCTCTATAACGCGCCCGATGCGCCGGAAGTCGCCGCCGATCTTGCCCGGGCCCGCGCCGATGCGGCGCATATCAAATCCGCCTACCAAGGCAATCTCGTCGCACTCGCCGGCGATGGCGGCAAACTCGCGGGCGCTGTCAAAGCCTACGAGGCGCTCTCAGACCTCATCGGCCGGCTCGGCTCGTACGCGGGCCTGCTCTACGCCGCCAACACCGCCGACCCCGCGCGCGCGAAATTTTATGGCGACATCCAGGAAAACATCACCGCGATCACCACCGATCTGGTGTTCTTCGAACTGGAAATGAATCAGATCGCTCCTGCAACTCTGACGGCTGCGCTGCGCGACCCAGCGCTCGCGCCCTACAAGCCCTGGTTCGATGACTTGACCAAAGAGAAGCCTTACCAACTCGAAGAAAAGCTCGAGCAGGTCTTCCACGAGAAGTCGACGACCTCGCGCGCGTCGTGGAACCGGCTGTTCAACGAGACGATGACGGCGTTGCGCTTTGAGGTGGAAGGCGAGCCGGGCCCACTGGCACTTGAACCGACATTGAACTTGCTCTCGAACCCGATCCCGGAAAAGCGCAAGCACGCCGCTTTGGCGATCGCGAAAGTTCTCAAGGACAACACGCGGCTGTTCACGCTGATCACCAACACGCTCGCCAAGGACAAA
Source organism: uncultured Alphaproteobacteria bacterium (assembly GCA_963847145.1). GTDB lineage: Bacteria > Pseudomonadota > Alphaproteobacteria > Rhizobiales > Hyphomicrobiaceae > JABFRJ01. Next base: position 361,069 of record CAWJYN010000001.1, on the reverse strand, counting down.
GAAATCTCCGATCGCTGGCGCGGCTTCAAGGATGTGGCTGACAGCCGCCATCTGGCCAACCGCGTCGAGCGCGAAGTCGTCGACGCCTTGGTGTCGGCCGTGCACGCCGCCTACCCGCGCACTGCGCATCGGTACTATGCGCTTAAGGCCAAGTGGCTCGGCATGGACAAGCTCGCCTACTGGGATCGCAACGCGCCGCTGCCCGAAAAACCCGAACGCGTGATGACATGGAAAGACGCCGAACACACCGTGTTGTCGGCCTATGCCGGCTTCGCACCCGAGATGAGCGCCATTGCCAAGCGCTTCTTCGATCAAGGCTGGATCGATGCGCCCGTGCGCGAAGGCAAGTCGCCCGGCGCGTTCTCGCATCCAACCGTGCCGTCAGCTCACCCCTACATTCTACTCAACTATCAGGGCAAAGCCCGCGATGTGATGACACTTGCCCATGAATTGGGCCACGGCGTGCATCAGGTGCTGGCAGCACCGCAAGGCCCGCTGTTGGCACCGACGCCGCTCACGCTTGCTGAAACCGCCTCCGTGTTCGGCGAGATGCTGACGTTCAAGGCGCTCCTCGCCGAGACGTCAGACGCACGCGAACGCAAGGCGCTGATGGCTGGCAAGGTGGAGGACATGATCAACACCGTCGTCCGCCAGATCGCGTTCTACACCTTCGAGCGCCGCGTGCATGAAGCCCGCAAGGCCGGCGAACTGACCTCCGAACAGCTCGGCGAGATCTGGATGGATGTGCAGCGCCAGAGCCTCGGCCCCGCCGTCGATCTGAAAACCGGCTACGAAAACTTCTGGGCCTACATCCCACACTTCATCCACTCGCCGTTCTACGTCTACGCCTACGCGTTCGGCGATTGCCTGGTGAATTCCCTCTACGGGCTCTACCAGGACGCGCACCCGGGCTTCGTGGCGAAGTACTTCGATATGCTGAAAGCCGGCGGCTCCAAGCATCACTCTGAGCTGCTCGCGCCGTTCGGCCTGGACGCCCGCGATCCCGCCTTCTGGCAGAAGGGTCTCAGCGTGCTTGAGGGCATGATCGACGAACTCGAATCGATGTGAGCCCGCGCAGCATGGGCCGACCGTCTCCGCACGGAGTGCCGCACGCGGATTTTTCACGGCGAGCGTGCAGTTCGTGATCGGAACGCAACTGTTACTTGATTGTCTACAAGTGGTTCTTGAGCCTACGATTTTGGATAGATTCTACGGGCAGTCCCGTCTCCCCACTGGCGATTTTTTCATCGCGGTGGGGAGGCGTAGCAGATACCGCTCAGCGGGGCTCTGATCGGCTTACGGCACATGACATTGTCGGAGGCAGCATTTGGACAACTACCAGTTCGCCGATAAACTCCGGGACGCTTATGCGGCGTCGGTTGAGATCAAAATGTTGATGGGTTCGATCCGTACGGCGATCGATACGGCGGAACGCCCTAGGCCTGATGACCAGCCCATCCTGGACGATGCAGGCGCCTATCAGCGCGAAGCGATCAAAATTCGCTTGCTGGCAACGCGCATCGCGTCGCTGACGGCCCGGATAGACTGGCCAACGCCGGAAGAACTCAAGTCCATCGATCCAGTGACCGCTGCGATGCTGCGCGCACTTGCCGACGACGACTGCTACGCCTGATACACGAACCGAAGGCAACTGCACAGGGCGAGGCCCTTTGCGCTCTATTTCAAGACCTCGTGCCTATTTCCTTTTTGTCATGTTTCTAGCGGAACAGCGGACCCCCTGAGGCCATGCTCAAGTACGGGCATCGGACACACAGCGCCCACCATGACGGCCGGCGCCACCTCAGGGAGATACGACCATGACCGCCCTCGCACGCTCGCCCTTCTCGCTCTATCTCAATGAGTGCCTGCCAGAGACTTTGCCAGAGACCATGCTCTCCAAGGCCGCGCGACCCAGTGTCGAAATTCATTCCCTGGTGCTGTGCCCGGCCATCCCCCATGGCACGCGCTATAAGCTTGTGCGCGTCGTGGACGGCAAGCGCAGCACGGTTGCCATCGGCCGCGCCACGTCGCGTTATGCTTCGCTCAATCTCGCCAACCTCCGCCGCCGTGGCGCTCGCCTCGGCATTCAGGAAGTGCACCTGCTGGCATGAGCCGCAGGGGAGAGGGCGGTGATGCCGGGATCGCGCGTCCCGCCGGGTCTTTCCGTGCGTGCCGTGACAGGACGCCATGCAAGTGCTTTCCGCACTCGCTTTCCACACTGGCGCATGCACACGTGGAACCTGCCGCCGTTTGGAGCATGTCAGCTCGGCCAGCGCACCGTGCGGTGTGCGAATCCGACAGCCAGCCGGCCGGTCACTCTCGCCCTCGCCAAGTGCGCACTATGCCTGACAACGGCCGCGCTGAAGCAGGGCCACACCTGTCGTTTTGCGAGTTTCGTTCCGCCCGCTTCAGTCAGCATGGCCAAAAGTCATGGACCTGTCACCTTCACCTCCTGTGCGGGTAATAAATATTATGGAAATTATAGGGCCGTAACATAGTGTTCTCAATTTGCAAACGACGTCGCGCCACCAGCGCCTGAGCCTCGGCCTTGAACCGCAGTGCGGCCACCCCATATGCTGCCGTCCGGTCACTCAGCAGAGTAATCCGGTCCGGCCGACGCCTCGTTTACACCGCGATGTCTTGAAACTGTTCCGCCCTAATTGAGCCCAACCGCGTTGCCATATCGTCCGCTCACACGGTCCCGCAACCTTAACAGGAAATCAACCGCACCAGCGCACGCCACGCTGACCACAGTCGATGTACACTCCAAACGCTGCACGCGCCGGCCCAGCCCCCTCCCCTGCCGGCGCCACCCAGAGGGCACGCATCATGAGCACCTCCAAAATGAGCACCTCCAAAGCCTTGACCACTACGAAGTCCATCCCGGCCGTCTCAGCGGGCACCGGCGGCCTTGCGCGCTACATGCAGGAAATCCGCAAATTTCCCATGCTGCAGCCGGACGAGGAATACATGCTCGCCAAGCGCTGGACCGAGCATGCCGATAGCGGTGCGGCTCACAAACTGATCACGTCCCATCTCCGCCTCGTCGGACGCATCGCCATGGGCTATCGCGGCTATGGCCTGCCCATTGGTGAAGTCATCTCCGAGGGCAACGTCGGCCTCATGCAGGCCGTCAAGCGCTTCGAGCCGGAAAAGGGATTTCGCCTCGCCACCTATGCCATGTGGTGGATCCGCGCCTCCATCCAGGAATACATTCTTCGCTCATGGTCGCTGGTCAAAATTGGCACCACAGCCGCGCAGAAGAAGCTGTTCTTCAATCTGCGCCGCATGAAGGGGCAGATCCAGGCCTTGGAAGAAGGCGATCTCAAACCAGAGAACGCCAAGACCATTGCCACTAAGCTCGGCGTCACCGTTGACGAAGTGCACTCCATGAACCGCCGCCTCAGCGGTGACAGCTCGCTGAACGCGCCCATCAAGACCGATGGCGAAGGCAGCGGCGAGTGGCAGGATTGGCTGGTTGACGACACGCCCAACCAGGAAGTGCGCCTCGCCGACAACGAGGAGCTCGATCATCGCCGCGCGTTTCTATCGTCAGCGCTGGGCGCGCTGAACGACCGCGAACGCCGTATCTTTGAGGCACGGCGCTTAGCCGAGCCACCGGCCACCCTTGAAGACCTCGCCAAGGAGTTCGACATCAGCCGCGAACGCGTCCGCCAGATCGAAGTCCGCGCCTTCGAGAAGGTGCAAGAAGCCGTGCAAACCGCGGCGCTGGCAGCCGAAACAGCAACGCTGCCAAAACCGGCAAAGGCGCTGCCACGGGCGGCACAGTGATACCAAGCCCACTCCCTGAGAACCGGGGGCGGGACCTTGACTGCCACCACCCACACACTTGCTCTCCACCTGCGCCTCCCCTAAGTTGACCTAAACGTCAACTTAGGGCGGGACTGCACTGATGGTCGGGAAGCGCGAGATTGGGATCAGGGCGGACGATGGCTATGCGTTAGCGGCAACGATGTATGCGCCGCCAGGCGGAGCGACCGCCCGTGCGCCCCTCACCGTCATCGCCAGCGCGACCGGCGTGCCACAGAGCTATTACAGCCGGTTTGCAACGTATCTAGCGGAGCAAGGGCGGCCCACTCTCACGTTTGATGGCCGCGGCATTGGCAAATCGGCACCGCCAACGCTGATCGGTTTCAAAGCGCGCTTTCGCGATTGGGGCATTCTAGATTTCCCAGGCGTGATCGATTGGGCGCAGGCAAACCACCCGGGGCGGCCGCTGCATTGGATCGGGCACAGCTATGGTGGCTTCGGATTGGGGCTGGCGCGCAACAACGGCGCGGTGACAAAGCTCCTCGGCATCGCGTCGATGAGCGCGGATGCGCGATTTGTGGATAGCAAGCTCGGCGCCGCACAGATCGGCTTCTTGCTGTTCGTGATGGCACCGCCCTTGGCGCGGTGGCAGGGCTACGGTAACGGCAAGTATTTCGGCGGCACGGACCTGCCGCGAGACGTCGTGCTGGAGTGGTCGAAATGGTGCCGGACTAAGGGGTTCTTGTTCGGCATTGATGATCTGCCGGAGAAAAAGCACTTCAAGAGCGTGACGGCAGATGTGCGGCTGACCGTGCCGACAGACGATCACTGGTTGGGCAAGCGCGGCGTCGAGCATCTGCTCGGGAATTTCGTCAACGCTCAGAGCCGCGACATCTGGACGTTCGGCCCCGCCGATAGTGGCGGCAAGCCCATCGGACACCTCGGCTTCTTCCGCTCCGACTTCCGCGAGAACTTGTGGCCGCAGGCGTTAGGGTGGTTGGAGGGTGGGGCCATGCAGGGCGGAAGAGGCGCGCTTCAGCGCCGTCATCCGCCGCCTCACGCGATGCCACTTCCCTAAGGCACTCACACCACTTGAACGCTGGAGCCGGTTGCGGCGGATGACGGGTGCTGAACGGCACCCTCTTCCGCCCGACCGATCACACGAGTGGCGTCCCCTGCGCCCTTGAGCTAGTGAAACTCCAATCTTTGCGCCAATACCCGGTGCCGGATGGAGTGACACATGCTGCGCCTCACGGAAATCAAGCTTCCTCTGGATCATGCGCCAGACGCGCTGCAAGCGGCGGTGATCGCACACCTCGGCATCGAGCCAAGTGACCTCAAGAGTTGTAAAGTCTTCAAACGCGGCTGGGATGCGCGCAAGAAGAGCGCGATTTTGCTGGTCTACACGGTCGACATTGTCGTCAACGATGAAGCCGCATTGCTCGCGCGCCGCACAGACGATCAGCGGCTTAGGCCCACGCCGGATATGGCCTACCGGCATGTCGCCACAGCAAACGCGCCCGGCGGCCGGCTCGACGCAGGCGTATCGGCGGGCGTCATCAGAAAAAGACCGGTGGTCATTGGCGCTGGGCCGTGTGGCTTGTTCGCAGCATTGATCCTCGCCGAGATGGGTTTCGAGCCGCTGCTGCTGGAGCGTGGCAAGGTGGTGCGCGAACGCACGAAAGATACCTGGGGCCTGTGGCGGCGGTCAGTCCTCGATCCCGAGAGCAACGTGCAGTATGGCGAGGGCGGGGCGGGCACGTTCTCGGATGGCAAACTGTGGAGCGGCGTGAAAGATCCCCAACACCTGGGGCGCAAAGTTTTGCAAGAATTCGTTGCAGCGGGCGCACCAGCGGAAATTCTCTATGTCGCCAAACCACACATCGGCACCTTCCGCCTGGTGGGAATGGTAGAGACGATGCGCGCCAAGATCGAAGCTCTCGGCGGAGAGTATCGTTTCCAATCGCGCGTCACAGACATCCATGTCGAGACCGGACCTGACGGCGTGCGGCATGTGCGTGGCGTGCAACTCGCGAACGGCAACGAGATCGAAACGGACGCGGTGGTGCTGGCACTGGGGCACAGTGCACGCGATGGCTTCGAGATGCTGGTCAATCGCGGTGTGTTCGTCGAACCAAAGCCGTTTTCGATCGGCGTGCGCATCGAGCACCCGCAGTCGATCATCGATGCGTGCCGGTTCGGTGCAGCAGCGGGCAACGCGATCCTTGGTGCTGCAGACTATAAAATTGTGCATCACGCCAGTAATGGCCGTGGCGTCTACAGTTTCTGCATGTGTCCGGGTGGAACTGTTGTGGCGGCCGCCAGCGAGCCGGGCCGCGTGGTCACCAACGGCATGAGCCAGTACTCGCGCAAAGAGCGCAACGCCAACGCGGGCATTGTCGTTGGCATCACGCCTGCGGACTATCCGGGCGGCCCGTTGGCCGGCATCGCGTTCCAGCGGCATTGGGAAGAACGCGCCTTTGTAGCCGGTGGCAGCAATTATCACGCACCGGCCCAGCGCGTCGGCGATTTTCTCGAGCGCCGCGCATCGACAGAACTTGGCGCGGTGGCGCCCTCCTACAAGCCCGGCGTGACGCCGACCGATCTCGCAAGCTGCCTCCCCGACTATGCAGTGGCCGCCATTCGCGAAGCTCTCCCCGCCTTCGAGCGGCAGCTGCGCGGCTTCTCTATGGCAGACGCCGTGATGACCGGCGTCGAGACACGCACATCGTCGCCGTTGCGCATCACGCGTGGGCCGGATTTGCAAAGTCTCAATACGCGCGGGCTCTTCCCCGCCGGCGAAGGCGCAGGCTATGCCGGCGGTATCATGAGCGCCGGCATCGACGGGATACGAGTTGCAGAAGCCGTCGGGCGGGCGCTGGTGGGGTGATCAAAGGTCCGGTCTTAACGCATGTTTGATGGAACCACACTTTTCGTCGCCGCTGTGTTTGCAGTTGCAGGAGCTGTAAAGGGCATCATTGGCCTCGGCTTACCGACTATCGCCATCGGCTTGCTAGCCACGGTGATGACACCAGTTCAGGCGGCAGCCATTCTGCTCCTGCCGTCGATCGTGACGAACGTTTGGCAGATGACGGCTGGACCTTCTTTGCTACCGCTTGCCCGCCGCCTATGGCCGATGATGCTGGGCGTCTGTGTGGGCACGTGGGCAGGGGCCGGATTGATCAACGGCGCTACGGGTCGCGCCGGTGCCGGGCTACTGGGCGCAGCGCTTGTGATCTATGCCCTCACGGGGCTGGCTGCATTCCGGCCGACTGTGGAGACGAGCCATGAGACCTGGCTCGGTCCGAGCGTTGGTGCTGTAACGGGTCTTATGACCGCAGCAACCGGCGTTTTTGTGATCCCGGCCGTTCCCTACCTGCAAGCCATCGGCCTTGAAAAAGAGAACCTTGTGCAGGCCCTCGGGCTTTCGTTCACGGTCTCGACTGTTGCGCTCGCCATCAATCTTGCGTTCCTCGGTGCACTCAATGCCACTCTCGCAGCACCAGCCGCTTATGCTCTTGTCGCGGCCTGCGCAGGCATGTGGATCGGCCAGCGTCTGCGCCTGCACCTGCAGCCAGCCGCGTTTCGACGCTGGTTCTTCATCGGGCTGCTGCTGCTCGGGGCGTATCTGGTTGTACGGTCCAACGTGTGAAGTGGTGGCGCTCAGACGTGCTAAGCTCAACGGGGCATTGCTCACAAGGCGTGCATGTTTCAGCCGGTCTGAGGGACCACGGATGACGGACAGCGTAACGGCATGGCTCCAGGTCGCGACCCAGCGCGCTTGGCTGCTGCTTGTGCTGCTGCTCCTGCTGACCGGACCGCGCAGCGATGCCGCACAGGCGCAGCAGGCCGGGTTGGCCGGTCTCAATCAAAATCAGATCACCCGCATTCTCCACCTCGGCCCGTGGCCGCAGCCGTGGCAACCGGATATCTCCAATCGCGTGTCGGGCAAGGCTGAAGCCATCGACCTTGGCCGGCGCATGTTTTTTGACGCGCGCATGTCGCCGACGGGCCAGGTGTCGTGCTCGAGCTGTCACCGGCCGGAGCGGGGTTGGACAGATGGCCGGCAAGTCGGACGCGGGCTCGCTGATGGACGCCGCAACACGCCCAGTCTGTTCGACGTGCGGCTGCAGCGCTGGTTCGGCTTAGCGGGCGGCACCGATAGTCTGTGGGCGCAGAGCGTGCGGCCGCTGTTGGACCCCAGCGAAATGGGATCGAACGCGGCGCATGTGAAATCGCATCTGCAATCACACGCGGACCTGAGCAGCGCTTATGCGACAGCGTTCGGCCGCCATCTCAGCAGCGTTGATGAGCAGACGGTGCTGGTTGATGCCGCAAAAGCCCTGGCCGCCTTCCAGGAAACGATCACTAGCGGGCGCACGCCGTTTGACATGTTCCGCGACGCGCTGTCGGCGGACGACTGGACGGCTGCCAACACCTATCCGGCGCGTGCGCGGCGCGGGCTGGCGCTGTTCGTCGGTGCGGGCAAATGCAGTGCCTGTCACGCCGGCCCCATGTTCAGCGACGGGAGCTTCCGGCGCGTCGCAACAGCGCGCGGCGACACCGGACGGCTTGATGACTTGGCAAAACTGCAAGCCAGTCCGTACAATCGAGAGGGCGCGTTTAATGACGACCCGGCACAGGCTGTCTTTTGGCGCGGTGAGCTGTCCGGTGGTCGGCCCAACGCCGTGGCCAGCGCGTTCAGGGTGCCGTCGCTGCGCAATGTGGCACGAACGGCACCCTACCTGCACGATGGGTCACGGGCGACGCTTCAGGTGGTGTTGGCGAACCATGCGCCGGGACGTGGCCGCCTCAGCGCAAAGGAAGCCGATGACTTGATCGGCTTCCTCGAAACGCTGACGGTCGTTGCGCCGCAGTAAGCCGTACGCTTACGCTGCACCGTTGATAGCAGTGGCCAGCAAGCGATAGTCTTCGCAGCTGGTGCCACACCGCTTGCCGATCTCGGCCAGCTGTTCCAACGCCTTGCCGCGCTCACCCTTCTGGAGGAACGCTTCACCGAGGTACTGGCGCGTGTTGGTCTGATCCGGCGCGGTGCTGAGCGCGGCCGTGTAATAAGCCATCGCCTCATCGACAAGACCCATCTTGCGCAGCGAAAAGCCGATCATGGTCTGGATGCGCGGATCGGCCTGGTTGCCGGCTTGGCGCAGGGCATCAAGGGCACCCTGATAGTCGCCACCCTTGGCCAGCCAATACCCGGCGGCGTAGGCTTCGACGTCGTCCTTGAGCTTAGTACCCATGCACTTTTTCCAAGCGGCGCTGCCCTGCGCGTGCTCGGAACATTTTTTGGGCGCAGCCGGCGGATCGCTGGCGGCAAAAGCTGCAGGCGCCATCAGCGCCAGCGCGGCAAGCGCTGCTGCCCCAGCCAGGGCATGGCGCGTCCTTGAGATATTCGTCATCGATTGCTCTCCTCTAAAACTGGCCTTTAATAACAAGGGAGCTACAGCAGCTGTGTGTGTCAAGTCTGTGGTCGGGCGCGTCGCCGGGCTGCCCTGGTTCCCGGGTCAGGCTTTGGCTGCACCGTTCCGAGGTGCGGCTCCCGGCTATGCCTGGCCAATTCTTTGAGTGCTCAGGGGCCGGCTTCAAGTTGCAGACACCGCTGGAAGCGGGCTCCCCCGGCAACAGCATCATCAATGGCAGCAAATCGGCCAAGGAGCCCAACGATGCGAGAATACAGGTCAGGATTGAGCTGTGAACGCTTATTGAACGTTCACTGCGCGTTCAATTAAATTATGGCGGGGGTGGTAGCCAAATCGCATCAATGCCCTCTGACGCGCATTCTAGAGGCTTTATTGCAGGCGCATGCAACCCCGGACGTAATCCGTGCTGAAACCCGTCGCATCTACCTGCCGCTTTTGCGGTCAGCGGCATGCGCCAGGCGGAGGATCGTCTTAGCGTAAGGCTGCGCGGCCACCACCATCAAGACACCGAGGGCGCCTTAACCTCTGCCTTGGGGCCCGCGCCGATGGCAGTAACTTGCGCGATAAGTTGCTGCAGCTCGGCCTGGGAATCCTGCACCGCCTGCTGCGCCTGATCGAAAGTCCGCCGCTGATCGGCGAGCTGGCTAGCGCCCGCCGCTGCGCGCGCATCGATGGTGGCCATGTCACTGCGCGCCGCATTGCCACGCGTCTCAAGCGTCGCCAGTGTCTTCAGGTCGCGCCGCCGCAACCGCTCACCACTTGAGAACCAAAGAATAGGACGCAAAACAGCCGACCAACTCTTATCAGTACGCATACGTTACGCCTCACCAACAGAAACAGTTTCGGCACGCCCGCGGGCAATGCACTGTCTGCCGGGCAACAGAGGGCCGTCAACGCCCAGGAAATTGAGCAGCTATCGGATTTTTCAACCTGCGCGCGCCAACCACCCGAGTTGCAGCCGCCGCCGTCCCAAACGTCCAACAGATTGAGCCGGCATTGGTGCCGCGACCGCCCAGCGGCAATGGTGGGCCCGGAGGGACTCGAACCCCCAACCAGACGGTTATGAGCCGTCAGCTCTAACCGTTGAGCTACAGGCCCGCTGCGCGAGAGCCCCGCGGGAAGCCGCCTATATCGCGGTTTGGCGGCGCGGTCATCAGCCAACGCGCGCGTCCATGGTGCCATCCGCGAATTTTCGTACCTATATACGGCAGCGGGGCGGCCAATGGAGGTTCCCATGAGCAAGGCATCGGGCGTGATCATTGCGGCGGTTCTGCTGTGCGTCTCAGCCGGGGCGCCAGCGGCAGCAGAGATCGTCCGTGTTGTCAGCGGTCCTAGGAGCGTGTTCGACGGCCCAGTGACCGCGCAAAAGCCAAATATCAAAGCGGCATCCAAATCGGCCCAGCGCCATCGTGCGGCTCTGCAACAGCGCCTCCTGCTCCAGCAAGAGGCGACACGCCGCCAAAGCGGCGCGGTCGAGCAGACCTTGGACCGGCTCCGCCGGCAGCAGGCCGAGACCTTGCGCGCCCAGCAGTACGGGCAGCGCTATTATCAGCGGCAAATGCCGCCACTGGAGCTGCCATCAAGGCCGCGTGACACGATCGGCCAACGCTTGGACGCCCTTCGCCAGCAGCAGGCCGACACGTTGCGCGACCAGCAGCGGATCGGCGTGCAGCAACAGCACGACATGGAAAAAGCAATCCGCGGTTTGCGGAATTGACTCCGCGCTCTTAAACAAAAACGGCGCCACCCGCGAGGGAAGCGCCGTTGTGGTTGGGTGTCAGAGCCATGGATCTGACACCCTGTGACAAGCTTACTTGTCGTCGCCTTCTTTTTTCTTGATGGCAGCTTTGAAGATGTCGCCGAGCGACGCACCGCTGTCGGACGAACCGAACTCGGCGACGGCCTTCTTCTCGTCAGAGATTTCGAGCGCCTTGATCGACACCGTTACACGGCGCGTCTGGCGATCGAAGTTAGTGACAGCGGCATCCACTTTGTTGCCAACTGAGAAGCGTTCGGGGCGCTGCTCGGCACGGTCACGCGACAGATCGGCACGCTTGATGAAGGTGGTGAACTCGGTGTTGGCGAGCTTGACCTCGATGCCCTGCTCTTCGACCTTGATGATCTCGCAGGTGACGGTGTCGCCCTTCTTGATGTTGCCGACGGCTGCGATCGGATCGCCGCCCACCTGCTTGATGCCAAGCGAGATGCGCTCCTTGGAGCTGTCCACATCGAGCACCACGGCTTTGACCGTGTCGCCCTTCTTGTAGTCCTTGATGGCTTCGTCGCCCTGCTTGTTCCAATCGAGATCGGACAAGTGAACCATGCCGTCCACACCGCCATCGAGACCGATGAAGAGGCCGAACTCGGTGATGTTGCGGATCGGGCCTTCGACCAGGGCACCACGCGGATGCTTGGTGAGGAAGTCGTCCCACGGATTTTCCTGGGTCTGCTTGAGGCCCAGCGAAATACGCCGCTTGTTGGGATCAACTTCGAGCACCGTGACGTCCACCTTCTGGCTGGTGGCGACGATCTTGCCGGGATGCACGTTCTTCTTGGTCCAGCTCATTTCGGAGACGTGGATGAGGCCTTCGACACCGGGCTCAAGTTCAACAAACGCGCCGTAATCCGCGATGTTGGTGACAGTGCCGGAGAACTTACCCTGTACGGGATACTTGGCTTCGATGCCGGCCCACGGATCGGACTGCAGCTGTTTCATACCAAGGCTGAAATGCGCTGGGTATCTGGATTGATGCGGATGATCTGCACCTTGATCGTGTCGCCGACGTTGACGATCTCGCTCGGGTGATTGACGCGGCGCCAGGCCATGTCGGTGACGTGCAACAGGCCGTCGATGCCGCCGAGGTCCACGAAAGCGCCGTAGTCGGTGATGTTCTTGACGAGACCGTCGGTGATCTGGCCTTCGGCCAAACGCGCGACGATTTCGGTGCGCTGTTCGGCGCGGGTCGCTTCGAGGATTTCACGGCGCGAGACGACGATGTTGCCGCGGCGGCGATCCATCTTCAAAATCTTGAACGGCTGTGGGCTGTGCATCAGCGGACCGATGTCGCGCACGGGGCGCACGTCGACCTGCGAGCCGGGCAAGAACGCCACGGCGCCGTCGAGATCGACCGTGAAGCCACCCTTGACCTTGTTGAAGATCGTGCCGGTGACGGTTTCCTTGTCGTTGAACTGCTTTTCGAGCTTGACCCAGCTCTCTTCACGGCGGGCCTTGTCGCGAGACAGAACAGCTTCGCCCATCGCGTTCTCGGTGCGCTCGAGATAAACCTCGACCGTGTCGCCGACCTTGAGATCAGCCGACTTGCCGTTGACGGCGAATTCCTTGAGGGCAACGCGGCCCTCCATCTTCATGCCGACGTCGATGACGGCGATGTCCTTTTCGATGGCAACGATCTTGCCTTTGACGACGGAGCCTTCGTAGACGTCGTCTTTTTCAAAGCTCTCGGTAAGCAACGCCATGAAATCATCGCGCGTAGGGTTCATTTCTTTGGAGCTGGCTTGAACTGACATGCATGGTCCAGTGGTTGGGACGCGGCCCGCGGGAACATCCCGTGGCGCGGAGGTTGATAATAAAGTTGGTGAGATCGAAGCCAGCTCATGGCGATGGCGCTTGACGCACCGCAAGGCGCGCGGAAACGCACCTGCCCGACGGGCTGGCTCAGGTCGTGATGGTCGGTGGTGGACTGCGTTTAGCCCCTTAGGGCCTGCCAACGTGATTTCGGGAGCCGGGGGGCACCCTCATTGGCCGATCTTCCTCGTGATCAAACGAACAGTCGCATCGAACGAGAGGGCTATAGCGGGGAGTGGGGGCGAGGGCAAGAGGGAGGATTTGCGCGGGGGATCTGGCCTCGGACTTTGGCTGCGGCCAATAGATCTGCTTCTCTGCTCGGCTGAAGACACCACCACGGCCCGCGACGCTTCTGCTGTCATACGACCGCTTCGGCGTTGATCCCATTTCTTACGGAGCGCTCTACCGACGGTCCCTGCCAGACAAGGATAACCACCCGTGGCGTTTCGCTCCAGGCCTAGTTGCAGCCTACTTTTCAAGTTTGTGGTTGTTCAGCGCATCCCACCCTGCTCCAATGCCAGCGACGATCGACACCGCGCGGACCTGCAGCGACCATCTGACCTGCTGATCTGTTTCGCAATCTGCGGCGTTACATGAGCAAGTTCAATTATATTAGCGAGTCCCGATCCGTTCGTTGGCGGCCGCTCGGTTCCACTGGTCGAAAGTGCAGGCCGATGGCGACGGGCCTGCACAACATCTTGAAAGTGATAACACAATGCAAAAGTTGCTGGCGTACTCATGGAACTTCATTTTCAATCATGAGGTCAGTCCGCTCCGGCACATCCCCGACGTGGCCACGCGACACATGATCCTGCAGCTTCTGGGGTGGATGTGGGCAGTTGCCTTTTCTGTCGCCATCGGAAGCTATGCCCTGCTCCCAGCAAGCCTGATCGGTCATGCCGCTTTAATTGCAGCGGCAGCGATCACAACGGCGACTTACACGGCAGCGGCAACCAAGCCAGCACTGTTCAAGTCGGGCTCGGGCCGTCGTCATGATGGGGAACATGAATAGGGCGCGCTTACCGGCGCATATCGCGCTCTGCGTTGCCCACTTCACCGCCAAACGACATTGAGCTGTTTGAGAGTTTCAGTGGTGGCCGGTCAAAGTTGCCAAGCCTCCGCATGTCATCGGGATCGTCTACCGCGGTTCGTTGTTGCCCAGCCCTCCGTCCAAATTATTGGGGGCATTTGGATGTCGGCGGGAAATCGCTCAGAGTGTTCGGCCTCAATATCCACGTTTTTCGTGGGCAAATTTTGCAACGGCGGTAATTCGTGGCGCACATTCTTGTCATCGGTGGCAGTCAGGGCATCGGGCTGGCGGTGTGCCAGGCCGCTGCTGCGAAGGGCCACCGTGTGCGCGCCATGTCGCGCGGAGGACGTCAGCCTGAGGGCACTTCGGCAGCTATCGAGGCGTACGTCGGTGATGCACGGAAGTCAGCCGACGTAACCCGCGCGCTCGACGGCATCGATATCGTCGTGCAAGCGCTTGGCGTGCCGCCGTCGATTGACCTCATCCTAAAGTCGGTAACGCTGTTCTCTGACGCGACGCGCGTTCTTCTCCCTGCCATGACGAAGGCCGGCGTAAGCAAGCTGGTTGCTGTAACCGGATTTGGCGCTGGAGACAGTGATGCCGCCATCAATTTTCTGCAGCGTCTCCCCTTCAAGTTGCTCCTCAAGAACGCCTACGATGACAAATCGATCCAAGAGGCGCTCATTATTGCGAGCAACCTGGATTGGCTGATCGTCCGCCCGGGAGTGCTGATGAACTTGTCACCCAGCGGCAATTACAACGTTTTGACGCGTCAGAGCGAATGGCGCAACGGCATCGTCTCCCGCGCCGATGTGGCAGACTTTATTGTCAAGCGGATCGATGCCAATGCGTTCAATCGCGAAAAGCCAGTGATTATCCGCTATCCAATCTAGGGCGCATGAGTCTTGGCTCTGGGCGGCAGGCTGCTGACTTCGACCGCGGTATTCGGAGGGAAATAGTCGATCGCGCCGCTATTTCCCCACCTTGCCCTTGATCAACTTAACCGCCGCATGAAACGCCGCCTCCACATCCAACAACGTCGTATCCAGCAGAAGCGCGTCGTCTGCAGGCTTCATCGGCGAGACCGCACGATTGGTGTCGCGCTCGTCGCGGGCTTTGATGACAGCGAGCACGCCGTCGAAGGTGACGGCCTCGCCGCCAGCGGCCAGCTCGTCATATCTGCGGCGGGCGCGGACGCCGACGTCGGCAACCACGAAAATCTTCACGTCGGCGTCGGGCAGCACGACGCTGCCAATGTCGCGGCCATCGAGCACGGCGCCCCGGCCCCTTTTCGCGAAGGCCCGCTGAAATTCAACCAAAGCCTTCCGCACGTCCGGAATTCTTGCAACCACGGACGCCGCTTCGCCAGCGCTGGCGTCGCGCAAGGCGGGGTCGTCCAAAGTTGCAGCATCGAGCGCGCGCGCGGCCCAGGTTGCAGCGGCGACATCCTCGAGCGGATATCCGGCGCGCTTCACATCCCGCGCCACGGCTCGGTACATGGCGCCCGTATCCAGATAGCCCAGGTTGTAGTGGGCCGCGATTCTCCGCGCCAGGGTCCCTTTGCCCGATGCCGCCGGGCCATCAATGGCGATGATCATGCCTGCTGCCCTCGTACTCGTTCGTGGCGCTGACTACACGGCTCACCCGACCCAGCGCAATCGTGGCATGGCTCTTTTCCTGCGCGATACTTGTGCAACGGTACGCCCTAGATCAGCCCGCAGGGGTTTCGGCGGCAAGCCACCTCTGGTAGGCAGGCCAAAGTTGTATCCGATGGTTGCGTGGGGCATGATGGCAAAGCGGCAGACGGCCAGGGTGCTGGCATTAAAGCTTCTGGCATTGTCGCTGATCGGCGGCAGCTTGATCGCCGCGGCGCCCGCACGCGCGCAATTCAGCATCACGGTGTCCGCCGTGCAGGTGGCCGAGCAGCTGCAAAAGACGTTCGGCGAGACCATGGTGCACCTGCACAACTTTGGGCCGCTCACCAACGGCACCTATCACGTCGCCAACGCTGCCTCGATCAAGGTCCCCTACAAGGTGACCAAGATCCCCGGCCAGCGCACCCGTTTCGATATTCCGGACGAAGGCCGCGTCTTTCTCGGCCGCCGCTATGCTTACTATGTCAATCACGTGCGCTCCAATGGCGTGTTTGTGACATCGAGCGCCGAGACGTTCACGATGACCATCACCTTGGCCTCGATGGGGCCGTCGCTGGTCGGCACCTGCCTGCGGGTCAGGGCGCCGGTGCAGCCCTGCGCGGTTCTTGGCGACGATACGCTGCCGCCGGTCGAGTGGCGTGATGCGCGCGTCGATATCGTCTTCAAGCCGGCGGTGATCGACCGGCAGGTCGCGCTCGATATCCAGTCCGTGACCATTGGCGGCACCTTCGATTTCGGCAAGGCCTGCACGGTTCCTCTGCTGGGTGTGCGTCTGTGCGGCGCCTTGAACCGGCAAGCCGACAAGCTCCGCCTCAAGGTCGCCGACAAAGTCAAAACGCATCTCAATTCTGATCTGATGCGCAGACAGGTCGCTGCCGGCGTCCGCCAGTTCCTTGACACTACGCTCAACGAGCCGCTTGTCTCTGTGCGCAGTGTCGAGATGCAGAGCGGCCAGATCACCATCACGCCGCGGCTCGGCCGTTGACAGTGCCAACCCGCTACAATTTTTGCTGACGGCTTCATGACCACCTTCATCCATCGCCGCACGGTGCGCATCGAATGGGGCGACTGCGACCCCGCACAGATCGTGTTCTATCCGCGCTACTTCGCCATGTTCGATGGCGCCACCCAGGAACTTTTTCGCGCGGCGCTGGGCAGGCCCAAGATCGACTGGGTGCGCATGTATGGCATCATCGGCATCCCCATGGTCGACACGCGCGCCAAGTTCATCGTGCCCTCGCGGTATGGCGACGACATTGTGTTCGAGAGCCGGGTGTCGCGCTTCGGCGGCTCCAGCTTCGACATCGAGCATCGCGTATTCCGGGGCGAAACGCTGGCCATCGAAGGCTATGAAACGCGCGTCTGGGCCGGCGCTGACCCGGACCGGCCGGGCGGCATCAAGGGTGTGGCGATACCGGCTGCTGTGAAGGCCGCTTTCGGCGGGTGAGCAACACCATCACGCCGGCAATGAGGCGAACGCTTTTCGCAGCGCGGCTGCGCAGGCCTCAACAGCACGGTCTGCGGCCCGCACCATCCGCCCCATGGTGATGAAGCCATGAATCATACCCGGAAACTGCAGCTGTTCTACCGCGACCCCGGCCACTTCGAGCTTGGCAGCATAGGCCAAACCCTCGTCGCGCAGAACGTCGTGTTCGGCGACCATGACAAAGGCCGGCGGCAAGCCCTCATGGTTTTCGGCGCGCAGCGGCGACAGGCGCCAATCTGTGCGTGAGACTGTGCGCGGCGCTGGGTCTGTGGTGCCCAGATAGTGCGCCTGAAACCACGCCATGGCTTTGTCGGTCAGCGGCAAGACGTCCGCCTCGCTGACGTAGCTGCCGCCAGCGAACGCGAAGTCAACGGCCGGATAAATCAACAGCTGCAGGCTGATTTTGGGACCGCGCTGATCGCGCGCCATCAACGCAACCACAGCTGCTAGATTGCCCCCAGCGCTATCACCGCCAACGGCAAGCCGCGTGGCGTCGATCTTGAGGGCTGCCGCATTGGCCGCAATCCAGCCGAACGCCGCATAAGCATCATCAACCGCTTTGGGAAAGCGATGCTCCGGCCCAAGCCGGTAATCCACCGACACCACCGCCGCCCCACTGGCGTTGCAGAGCTGCCGGCACAGCACATCGTGACTGTCGAGATCGCCGATCACCCAACCGCCGCCGTGGTAATAGACCAGCGCTGGCAGCACCGCGTCGGCAGAGACGCCTCTCGGCCGGTAAAGACGAAGCGCTATCGGCCCGTGTGTGCCAGTAGCAGCGAGGTCGCGGACCTCACCCATGTCCGGCGCATCGGGTTGCAGGTACGGCCGGCCGCGCGCCATCCCCTCGCGGGCTTCCTGCGGTGTCTGCTCTTCGAGTGGCGGCCGTTTGGCGAGCGCAAAAAGCGCGTGAACCTTGAGGCAGTCGGCATCGAGCGTCATGGCGGATCCATTCGTTGTGGGGGCGGCATCAGCCTTCTTCGGCAATCCCGGCCAGCGCGTCGCAGTCGCAGATGATCTGGGTATCCTTGCGCTCGATAGCCTCACGCTCTTCGAGCAGCATCAGCGCCGCATTGACCTTTGGCCGGCTCGCGCCCAGGTGCAACGCCAGTTCGCTCTGCGATAGGCCAAACGAAATGCTGGGCCGGGCCGGCGGCTTATCGCCATGTTGCTGCTTGACGAGGGTCAGCAGGAACCGCGCCAGCCGCACCTCGATGCGATGCAGCGCGATGCTTTCGAATTGATTGTCGGCTTCGCGCAGGCGCTTGCAGAGAAAAGAGATGGCGGCCCGCGCCAACGCTGGCTGACTGGTCAACATCGCATCGAACGCGGTCCGCGACAGCGCCACCATCTCGAGCTTGGACACGGCAGTGGCATGTGCGGTGCGTGGCCCGCCATCGAAAGCAGCGATCTCGCCGAACACATCGCCGGGTCCGGGATGACCGAACGACAACTCGCGGCCTTCTGCCGACAACACCGAAAGGCGCACGCGGCCGGCAACCACGACGTAAATGTCCTTGCCCTCGTCGCCGCGTTCAAAGATCTGCTGGCCACTGGCAAAATTCAGCGGCCGCATCTGGCGCGCCACTTGCTTCAGCACGTCGGGCTCAAGCCTCCCAAACAGCTGTGTTTTGGCGAGGATGTCGACAATATCCGGCATGGGCCATCTCCACAATCCCGTCACCGTATCCGAACGCCTCGCCGCGCGCCAGCAGGCAAGCTGGCTCGATACGGGCCGCAGTTAACGTGCCAACTCAAGCAGCGCCTTTGCCTTTGGCGCCCCGCAGTTGGCGGAGGATTTCGGCCATAATGGCAAGGGCGATCTCGGGCGGGGTGGTCGCGCCGAGATCGAGCCCGATCGGTGAAGCAATGCGGCCAATGCCGGTGGCACTGACCCCGGCGGCGGCCAACCGTTCAATCCGCTTGGCATGGTTTTTCCGCGAGCCTAGCGCTCCAATGTAAAAGCACTCCGAGGCACAGGCGAGTTTCAAGGCTTCGTCGTCGATATGACCGACATGGGCCAGTGCCGCCAGGGCTGTATAGGGATCGAGCTTCAGCTGCGGCAGGGCATCCTGCGGCCACTCAGCCACCAGCTGTACGCCCGGGAACCGCCGCTCGGCCGCGAAGGCCGTGCGCGGATCAACCACAATCGCATCAAACCCCGTGATGCGCACCAGCTCGGCCAGCACCTGCGCGATGTGCGTCGCCCCGATCAAGATGATCCGCGGCGGCGGCAGACGGGCGTGTACGAAGCACTCGCCGTCCGGACCCGCTTCGATGCTTGAGACACCAGACAGAAAGCGCCTGGCGAAAAGATGATCAGCCGCCACAGCGTCGCGACGCAACACCTTGCGATCGCCATCGCTCAGCCGCGTGCAGATGATAAGCGCCTCACGATTACTCCGCGCCGCCGCAAGCGCGGCCACATAACCAGTGCCTTCAACACCATCCAGCCGCTCGACCAGTACCCGGATTTTGCCGCCGCAGGGCAACCCGACACGCCACGCCGTTGCGTCTTCGACACCAAAACTCAAGGCGCGCGGCGGTGAAGCGCTGTGACCGTCCATGCTCTCGATCGCCTCCGCTATCACCTCGCCTTCGACGCAGCCGCCGGACACCGAGCCCGCAAAACTCCCATCGGCCGCAATCGCCATCTGCCCACCGACGGGCACCGGCGCCGAGCCCCAGGTCTCGATAATCGTCGCCATTGCCGCGCGGCCGTCGCGCGCGAGGCTCGCGGCGAGATGGTCGATGACGTCAACGGAAGTTTTTTGGACTTGGCTCATGACGGGCGCCTTGGCTTGCAGTGCTTCTACGAAAAATGTGGGCCTGTAGGCACGCGATGTCCAGTGTATGTGCCCGTCACCACCGCGGCGCCACACACGTAAACGCTTTGGCGTGTGTTGCATAACCACGACACTGATGTTCCGGGATCGGCAGCGTCTTGCCGGCGCAACACGTTCTCCACATCTCGTCGCAGCATTGCCATAGCAAGGCCCAGGGCTGGCCTCGCGAATCAGGCATTGCTCTGGTCATGCTCACCTTACGTTCCGTGTATTCTGTGCTGGTTCCAGTGGCGTTCGCGCTGGTGTCTGGCCTCTCATCTGGCCTCTTCTCCGCTGCCGTCGCGGCCCGCGCGTGGCCCGCGCCAGTCCCTCTCAATCAGGACTTTGCCGGCTTTGCCCGCGTGCTCGATGGCGACACGATCCAAGTCGGCGACACACGCGTGCGGCTAGAGGGCATTGACGCACCTGAAAATGCGCAGACGTGTGCGCGTGCCTCTGGCGAGAATTGGCCTTGCGGCAACGCCGCCACCAAAGCCCTGCAGACGATGATCGAAGGACGCTCGGTCGTCTGCCGCAATCTCGGTCTCGAAAAGTATGGCCGCACACTGGCGACGTGCAGCATTGACGGCCACAACATCAACGCCGAGATGGTCCGGCGCGGATTGGCTTGGGCGTTCGTGCGCTACTCAAGCACCTATGTGGCGCTGGAAGACGAGGCGCGCGCGGCGCAGCGTGGCATTTGGCAAGGCGCCGCACAGCCGGCCTGGGACTATCGCGCGGAAGCCTGGACCGCACGGGTTGAAGCGGCGCCGAATGGCTGCGCCATCAAGGGCAATGTCACGGCCAGCGGCCATATCTATCACATGCCTTGGAGCCCCTGGTACGATCGGGTTCGCATCACAGGGCATGCTAGCAAGCGCTGGTTCTGCACCGAGGCAGAAGCCATGGAAGCCGGCTGGCGGCCGGCCTTTGTGCGCCGCTGGACGGGCCGTGCTGACCGCGCGCCCTCAGCGCCCGAACCAGCGGGCAGCGCTTTGGAGGAGTGAGACAGAGCTGCGGCAGCGGTTTTGCAACAGACCAGGGGCAGCCTTGGCGGCCGCTTTGATCGTCTCGCGCACGGCACCGAGATAGACACGCGCATATACTTTGCCGGTCCGTGTCACCGGCACGGCGTAGTCACCGACCCGCACGACGCCATCGGCCCATTCGAGCTTGTAGTCGTGGCGGGGCGCCAGAAAATCGAAGGTCTCGACGCCGTCTTCGAAGGCGCGCGCAACCAGCTTTTCAACGTGCAGCACGCCAGCCGCGCACTTCTCGAATTTGAGGCCATAAGCGAGCATGTGGAGTGCGCGCCGGCCCTTGATGGTGACCGAGATGGCGGCATTGGCGATCTCGCCACCCGAACGCAGCACGTGCACTTCAGCACCTGTGGGGCGGTTCTGGTCCGCACAGGCGCTGGCAAAGAAGTCATCGACGCGGCGATCGGCGAAAGCTTTGGAGAGCTGGCCACGCGATTTCAACCAGGCGCGCTTTAGTACCAGCGTTGCGTTGGCAGCGTCGCCGGCAGCGTGACCGTTGAGCGACCATTGCAGATCGATGGTGCCGCGCTCATCGAGGCGGCGCTCCAGGCGGCGGCGGTTCTTGCGCGCCTTCGTCGAAAAACGTGCTTCATAGGCAGCCATGCTGCCGGCGTTGGTCATGTCGATCGCGGGCGCTTCCTCTGCGCTGGTAAGCGTTGCATTGAGGCGGCCCAGCGCGCCAGCGATGACCGCGTCATCGCGCACTTTGGCGAGCCGCATCACATCTGCGCGTGCCGTTGCCGCAGCGAACGTAATCGCACGCTCCAGCATCGCGCTGTCGCAGTGGTCTGTATCGACCACAGCATCGCCGTACTGGCTGACTGGTGCGCCCATGAACACAAGTTGCCGCAACCCCAGCACGCGTTCGATCGCCAACGGCACAACGCCAACCAGGCGTCCGCCGGCCCGGATCGTCACGATGGCCAAGACATCGGCGTCGCCCACTGTGAAATGATTGGCCCAGTGCCACAGCCAGTTGAACGTTTGGAACATCTGCTCCGAGCGGCCGGCCCGCGCGAACAGTTCGTTCCACTCTACCTCCAGCGCTTCAAAGCCGGCACGCGTGGTAACGAGTTGCAGCGCCTCGTGCTTCGGCACCGGCCGCAACGGCCGATCGCACGAGGCCCGCCGGGCTGCTTCAAATTGGGACAGCGCTGGACCGTGCACATCTGGGAGGTGGTGTCCCACAAACGGACCAGAGAACTGAAATGACATGGCATTGCCTTTGCGCGCTGACGATACCGCGTCCGCTGAGCAATCGGCATGCCAATGCGGTTAACGGCGCCGCGGCGACAGATCGATCGGCACGCCCTGCTCCAGCTTCACCCGGCCGATCGTCAGCGTGGTTTTGACGTGCGCGACGTTGGGCGCCGCCGTCAGGTCCTTGAGAATGAAATTCTGAAAGCTGGTCAGATCTTGCGCGACGCACTTGAGGATAAAGTCTGCCTCGCCGGACAACATATGGCTTTCCCGCACAATGGCCCATGACAGCAGGCGCTTCTCGAAGGCCCTAAGGTCAACTTCCGCCTGGCTGGCCAGCCCAACCATGGCAAAGCCGATGACTTCAAACCCGGTCAGCCGCTCGTCGAGCTGCGCATAGTAGCCGGTGATGTAGCCAGCCTGCTCCAAAGCCCTGACGCGTCTGAGGCAGGGCGGTGGTGACAAACCAATCTTTTCGGCGAGCTCGACATTGGAAATGCGGCCATTGGCCTGCAGTTCTTTCATAATACGCCAATCGGTGGCGTCGAGACGAAGGGTCATGGCGGGTGCTGGCTCATTGCAAAGTCGTTGCGCACCTTATCAGGCCTCGCCGCGCTGGTCGCTGCGGCTGATGCCGCCTGGCGTTGACAGACTTCAACCGGTGCCTATCGTACACCACCATACTAATATCAGCGCCGGAGACACTATGCAGGTCCAAGCTGCCTTTGCCCGCGCCCAAAACACGCCCATCGCGCTGGACACCTTCGATCTTGACGGACCACGCGACGGCGAGGTTTTGATCGAAATGAAGGCGGCGGGCCTGTGCCACTCGGATCTGTCGTTTTTCAATGGGTCACGTGACTGGTCGGATTATCCCATTGTCCTCGGCCATGAGGGCGCCGGTATCGTCCGCGGGGTTGGGCCGGGCGTAACCAGCGTCGCGGAGGGCGACCACGTCATCCCCATCGGCATTCCGGAATGCGGCACCTGCCCGGCGTGTCTGAGCGGCAAAACGAACCTGTGTGATCACTACTTCCGTCCCACCACGCGACGCCCATTCAGCCTCGCGGGCCGCCCCACCCGCGCTTTCTGCGACCTCGGCACCTTTGCGCAGTTCATCGTCGCGCGTGAAATCCAAGTCACCAACGTCCGCAAAGACGCACCACTTGATGTTGTCTGCTGCCTCGGCTGCGCCGGCGCAACCGGCATCGGCGCAGCACTTTACACCGCGCGCATGGAAGCTGACACATCCGCCGTTGTCTTCGGCCTCGGCGGCATTGGCCTCAATGTTGTAGAGGGGGCCCGGCTCGCCGGCGCGCGCCAGATCATCGGCATCGACGTCAATCCGGCAAAGGAGGCGGCCGCCCGCGCGGCTGGCGCCACCGGCTTCATCAATCCACGGACGGTAGGACAAGACCTTGTCGGCCACATCCGCGAACTGACCGGCGGTGGCGCCGACTACAGCTTTGAGTGCGTCGGCGATGCAGCCCTGCTGCGCCAGGCGGTCGAATGCACCCGGATCGGCTGGGGAACCACGGTGATGCTCGGCGTGCTGCCGGGCGCGCAAGAAATTTCGCTCAGGCCGCGCGCCATCCAGGAAGGACGGCGACTCATCGGCTCCTATCTCGGCAACGTGAAGACGCGAACAGAGCTGCCCAAGCTCGTCGACTGGCTCATGGACGGCAAGCTGTCGCTGGGCGCGCTGGTCTCCCACCGTCTGCCGCTCGGCGAAATCGGACACGGCTTCGACCTGCTGGCCGAGGGCGCGGCACGGCGCGTCGTGATCGACTTCTAAAGTCCGTCCCCATCCAGCCACCCGGTCAGAACGCACGATTTGAACCGTAAGCCGGCATATTGTATAGCGTCACGGACCGCATTTTCCGTCGCGATCCGCTCAGGACAGCTTTCTATGGCAGACTTTGAATCCGAAATCCGCCTTGGGTATCTCATCCACGATGTCTCGCGCTTGCGGCGCACTTTGTTCGACAAATGGCTCAGCCCCTTAGGGGTCACGCGCTCGCAGTGGTGGGTGCTGGCGTTTCTGTCCCGTAATGATGGCATGCCGCAAACTGATCTCGCCGAAGAACTCGATGTCGGCAAGGTTGCACTGGGTGCGCTGATCGACCGGCTGGAGGACGCCGGCTTTGTGAAGCGCATTCTCGATCCGACCGACCGCCGCGTGAAGCGGGTGGTGTTGACAAAGCAGAGTAAGGCCTTGATCGATACGCTGCGCGCCAAAAACAGTGAATTCAATCAGCATATTCTCGACGGCATCCCGCGCGAAGATATCGAGACGACCACACAGACCTTGCGCGCCATGAAGAACAATCTCATCGCCGGCACCAAGTCGTTCAGCGCCGCGGAAGAAGGCCCTGCTGCCGCCAAACCAGCCCGCCGCACGAAAGTCCGATCGGCATAGGGCAGCAACTATCTCTTGAGGTTCTTGCATTCGTGATTATGATACGCTGGTGAACGATCAACGTCGTTCGCGCGGCCTGCGTCCGGGCAGAGTTTAGGCAGTGTCTGGGCAGAACCGCTTGTCCATGAGGGAGGCAATAATGGCAACGGCGACGGCTGCATCTGGATCGTTCGGCACAGCAACCGGTCACGTACCGCTGTGGCTGCCAGGCGGCGAGCCATCGGCGGGGCGCATCGCGCGCGCCGACATCCAGACCCGCGCCAATATCGGGGCCATCGAGGCCTTCAGTTTCGAACAACTCCTGCCGGCTGGCACTATCCTCGCGTGCATCGAGGCGGCCGCGAAAATCAATCCAGACAAAGCCGCGATCAAACATCTCGTCTCAGCCGACCTCGCGACCCCACCGCGCGTGATTACCTACCGCGAGCTCACGGCGAAGATCCGCGCCGCGGCAAGTTTGTTCCAAGAGGTCTCACAGGGCCAACGCGCGGCCGTCGCCGTTATCCTGCCGATGCTGCCAGAAGCGCATATCGCCGGCTGGGGCGCCTCGTCGGTGGGCGTGTGCTGCCAGATCAATCCATTCCTGGAAATGAAGCACATCACCGCCATCATGAACGCGGCACGCGCCACCGTATTGGTCACCACCACCAACGCTTACGGCCCCGGCGCCTGGGACAAAGTGGCCGAAGTGCTCGCAGCCGTGCCGACGCTCAAGCGCGTGCTCATCGTTGGCGGCACCGACCCGGACACGGACTTCGACCGCGCCCTTGAAGCGCAGGCAGCGAAAGGCGCCACGTTCACGCCGGTCACCGATCCCGACGCGGACGCGACCTACCTGCCGACGGGCGGCACCACGGCGGCGCCAAAGCTTGTCCGCATGACGCACCGCGGGCAGCTGGTGAACGCCTGGCTCAACGGCGCGCTGGGTGGGTCGCATCCGAACGGCGTGGTGGGCCACGCGATGCCGAACTTTCACGTCGGCGGCTATGTGGTTCTCGGGCTGCGCGCGCTGATCTTCGGCCAGACCTTGCTGACACTCACTACCGATGGCTTCCGCAATCCGAAAGTCATCACCGGTTTCTGGGACATTGCGCGCCAGCATGGCATGTCGGCGGTACTCGCCACCCCGGCGACGGCTGCCGCAATCCTCGCGGTGCCGAACACGACGTCCGAAGGCAGCCCCATCAAGACGTTCCATTGCGGCGCCAGCACCATCCCGGTCGCGCTGGCCAATGCGTTTCATGCGCGCTTCGGCATCTGGTTGCGTGAGCTGTGGGGCATGACGGAAGTTCACGGCGTCGTGTCTGGTCACCCCAACGGCATTCCACCCGTGGTCGGCGCGGTCGGCACGCAGATGCCGCACCAGCCAGTGCGTGCCTTCATCGTCGACGACAAGAATACGTTCGTGCGCGAGTGCAAACCCGGCGAGCGCGGCGTGCTGGTGATCAGTGGGCCTGGTGTCACCAAGGGTTATGTCGATCCAGCGCTGAATGCCGGTTTCCACGTCAAAGGTGTACCAGCGCCGAAACCGCAGCCGGTTGGCTTCTGGCGCCGGCTTGTGGGCCGCCACGCTGATGCGCCAGCGTCCATGGCGTGGGGCAACACCGGTGACCTTGGGATGGTCGACAAGGACGGCTACATCTGGATCTTCGGCCGTGCCAAAGACGTGATCATTCGCGGCGGCCACAACATCGATGCCAACCTCATCGAGGAGGTTCTGGTGCGGCATCCAGCCGTGCTGCTGGCCGCGGCGATCGGCCGGCCGGACGCGGCGAAGGGTGAGTTGCCTATCGCCTATGTGCAGCTCAAGCCGGGTGCCACGGCTACCACCGACGAGCTGATGGACCTCTGCAAGAAGGATGTGCAGGAGCGCGCGGCTATTCCTGTCGCCATCAGCATCGTCGAACAAATGCCCATGACAGCGGTGGGAAAAATCTCCAAACCTGTGCTGCGCCGCGCCGTCACGCAGGACGTTGCAACTGGTGTTGCAACGGCGGCCCTTGCCGGCACCCGCACCGCCACCGTCGCTGTCGATGAGAGCGGCGCGCGTCCGACGGTGACAGTCACCATCGCCGGCGCCGCTGACCCTGCCTTGGACGCCAAACTGAAAGAAGCCTTCAAGACTTACGAGTTCACAACAATTCTCGCCTTCGCGGGGCGGTGATGGGCTCTACACAAACTCGCGACCGAACATTTCTCTGGCGACGATCAGTTTCATGATCTGCGGCGTGCCGTCGGCGATTTCCTGGCCGACAACATCGCGTAGCCGCTGCTCGACTGGATAGTCTTTGGTGTATCCATAGTGACCATGCAGGATCATGCACTCGTGCACCGCGGCCGTTGACAGCGCCGGCACTTCCATCTTGCACATGGCTGCTTCCATGGTGTGCGGCAGGCCCTGGTCGCGCAACCACAAAGTCCGATAGCAAAGCCAGCGGGCCATCTCCATCTTCGCCGCCCAGGAGGCCAACGGGAACGAGACGCCTTGGTACTTTGACAGCGGCTGGCCAAATGCCGAGCGGCCCTTGAGGTAGGTAATCGTCTCTTCGACAGTGACCTGGGCAGCACCCAGGCACATCAAGCCGATCAGCGCGCGCGTATAGTCAAAGGCCTGCATGACGCGGGAGAAGCCCCCGCCCTCCGGCCCGATCAGGTTCTCTGCTGGGATCGTCACCTTGTCGAGAAACAGAGAGCCGCGGACAATGCCACGCGCACCCATGTCCGAGTACGGGTGTCGCGTGATCCCCGGCAGATCGAGCGGCACGAGAAAGGCCGAAATGCCCTTTGCGCCCGCTGCTGGATCGGTTTTCGCAAACACGATGGCCGCGTCGCCGGCCATCAGCAGGGTGATCGCTGACTTCTCGCCATTGAGCACATAGGCGTCGCCGTGGCGCACCGCGCGCGTGCGGATGGCGGCCGCATCAGAGCCGCAATGGGGTTCGGTGAGACAAACACAAAGCACCGTCTCACCGGCGGCCATGGCCGGCAGCCAACGCGCCTTGACGCTCTCGCTGGCAAATTTGCCAAGCATCTCACCGGCAAAGCAGCAGTTGAGCATGCCATAGCAGCAGTTGAAATCGCCGCGCGCCACCTGTTCCATTGCAATCCCGGCGGTGACGCAGTCAGCGCCTTGCCCTCCGTAGACTTCCGGAACGCGCAGACCGAACAGCCCCAGCGCACCCATCTGCGGCCAGATCTCGCGCGGGAATTCGCTGCCCCGATCCCAATAGGTGTACTTCGGCAACAGCACGTCGCGCGCAAAGCCGCGCACCGAGTCCTGGAACATCTGCTGCTCGTTGGACAACGAAAAGTCCATGGTGACCACTTTCTCACCCAAGCTTACGATGCGACGCGCCCGAGAGAACTGCGCACAAACTGCGCAACCGCGCCTTTGGGACACAGTTCGATGACGCTGCCGTGCGCGTCCTTCTTCAAGATCCAGCCGCGGCGCAGTGGCAGGTTTTCGGTGGCTGGCTGGTCGAACACGCGCACGCCGGCAGCCCGGAACCGCGCCAGTTCCGCATCCAGATCGTCAACCTCGAGCGCGACGACGACATCGCCATGCACGAGATCGCTTTTGCCAGAGACTTCGACAAGCTCGATGATCGGTCCGCTGCCAGGATCAAAGAACGCGCAGCGGATGTGCATCTCCGGCACGGCCTTGACGATGGCCGGCCCAAGACCGGCCGCGCCGCCATAAAAGGCGATGCCGGCCTCAAGATTTTTGACAACAATGGCGATGTGATCGAGCTTATTCGGCATGGGGAGCACTCCAGGTGGCACAGCAGTGCACTAGCTTATGATATGCTAAGAGGTATGGTAGCCTGCAGCAAGCCATTGTGTGAACCGCGCCAGCACCAGATGCGCACAAAGGGGTCGTTGATGGACAAGCCAACACCCGCATCCCCCCGGCACCGGCAACTGACAGCGTCGTTCTGGCCAGCTGACACCTCACGGCCGTTGCTCGCGTGGACCTTGGGCGACGCGCTGCGGCAGGCGGCAGCAGCCGAGCCGCACCGGGTCGCGCTTGTTGAGGGCCGGGTGGATCGCGCCGATGGCCGGCGCTGGACGTATGCGCACTTGCTGGCCGATGCCGAGCGCGTGGCAGCAGCGCTGTTGACGCGTTTTCGACCCGGCGAGCGCGTTGCGTTTTGGGCCGCCAACGTGCCGGAATGGCAACTGATGCTGTATGGCTGTGCACTGGCGGGCGTGGTGCTGGTGACCGTCAACCCGGCCTACAAGACGCGCGAGATGGCCTACGTCGTCGGCACTTCGAAAGCCGCGGGCCTGTTCGTGATGGACAGCTATCGAGGCTTCGACGCGCTGGCGGCCGTAGCCGGTGCGCGCGCTGCATGGCCCATGCTCCGCGAGGTCATTCGTCTGAGCGACTTCGCGGATTTACTTGCTGGCGCACCGGCAGTCGCCCTGCCGGACGTCAAACCGCTTGATCCGTGTGTGATCATGTTCACTTCCGGCACCACCGGCGCGCAGAAGGGCGTGATCTTCCACCACACGGGCGTCATCAACATGGCGTTCTTCACGCAGGAACGCGGTGGCCTCGCCGAAGCCGGTGTCTTCGTCAACCCGATGCCGATGTTCCACATCGGCGCGCTGGGCCATGCAGCGGTCGGCGCGGTGATCAGGCGCGCGACGCACGTGATGGCTGCCGAGTGGGACCCGAAGCTTTTCATGTCCCTGGTAGCGCAAGAGCGCGGCACCTATTCACTGCTCGTCCCAACGATGATTGAGGGGCTGCTGGCGCATCCCGAACGGCGCGACATTGACATCAGCACGTTACGCAACATCGTGTCGGGCGCATCCGTTGTCGAGGCGAGCCTGATCCGGCGGACCAAGGCCGAGCTGGGCGCAACGATCTGCAACATTTACGGCCAAACCGAAATGCAGGGTGCGGTCACTGGCGTCTATCGCGACGATACGCCCGGGGATCAGGCCGAGACGATCGGCCAGCCGTTACCGCAGATCGACGTGAAGATTGCCGATCCGGTCAGCGGCAGCATCCAGCCGCTCGATGTGGCTGGTGAAATCTGCGTGCGCGGCTACCAGACCATGCTTGGCTATTTCAACATGCCGGAAGAGACTGCGCGCACGCTGCAGGCTGACGGCTGGTTGCGTTCGGGTGATCTCGGAACCATGGATGCACGCGGCTTTCTGCGCATCACCGGCCGGATCAAAGACATGATCATCCGGGGCGGCGAGAACATCTATCCGCGCGAGATCGAAGCGCTCATCGTGCAGCATCCAACGGTCGGTTTCGCCGCTGTGATTGGCGTGCCGGATAGCACCTGGGGCGAGCAAGTCGGCGCCGTCGTGATGGCAAAGGATGCGGGCGCCGTGCCCGATCCAGCTGAGCTGTTCGCGCTGTGCCGGGCTGAACTCGCAGCCTATAAGGCGCCGCGCCTATGGTACGTCGTCGATCAGCTGCCGTTTACCGAGACCGGCAAGTTGCAGAAGTTCAAACTGGTGGACGCCATCAAGAACGGCGTGCTGGTGCCGAGCGCACGGTTCTGAAGCGCAGTGCCGCGAGATGAGTGCAACTCAATGAAAAGCCTCGCCGACGCCTCGCCAGCGCCCGTCACGGCTACAGCTGAGGCTTCCCAGACCGGCACGTTTTCGGCCATTTCTGCGTTCAAACGTGATCTGAAGCAGCCTTGTGCGTCCAGTCAATTGACGAAGTGAGCCGTATTTCGTACACTACCGAACAGATAACCTCTCGCACTGATCTCATCAAGCATGCTTTCCGAGGAGATGCCGATCATGCAACCCCGTACATTGCTCGATGCCTCAATGAGCACAGGAAGCGCCAGCCCGGTCTTCGGTAACGGCCAGCGCGCCAACCGGCTCAAAACCACCAAACAGGGTGGCAAGCTCGTCAACGACTACTGGTCAGATCTGTTCGCAGCCAAGCAAGATGGCCGCAAGGTCGTCTGGTATAACGGGACGTATATCCCGCCGTTCTTTCATGCCCACGACGTGGCCTGGGTCCATGGCGAAGCGTGGGCGGCCTATCTCGCCGCCAAACACGGTGAGTTGCCTGCACAGCGCGCCGGCGAAAACCGCGGCTATGATCGCGAACTGTGCTCATACGCACGTACGCACATCGGCCAGGCGCTGATCGATTTGGCCGATCTCAAGGATGGCAAACTTGGTATCGCCCCGGACGATCCACGCGCGCTGACCATGGCAAAGCTGCCGGCACCCGACATGCTGGTGAATGCGTACCCCTATTGCAGCTCCGGCCAGCAATGGGACGAGATCACATACCGGCTGTTCGGCAAGCGTATCCCGATCATCAATATCTCAATCCCGCTGCTGTGGGGTGGACGCCCCGACGCCGGTTATCTGCGGGGCGAAGAGTGGAATGAACGTTCGCAGTATGTCGCGCGCCAGTTGCGCGAGCTGACCGTGTTTCTCGAGACACACACAGGCCGCAAGTATGATTGGGACCGGCTGAGCGAGGTAATGGGCTTCATCAAAAAGGCTGCCACGCTGCGGCTTGAAGCCATGGAGTTGTGCACGGCGCGCCCGGCACCAGCCAGTTTTTTTGACTGGATCGTCTCGATTGCGCACGTCAACTTCCTACCAGGCACACAGGCCATCGTCGATTATTTCGAGGCGATGAAAGCGGAAATCCAGGAGCGGATCGTCAACGGCGAGGGCGCGGTTCCAAACGAGAAGTATCGCCTGTTCTTCGACGGCATGATGAACTGGAACAAGGTCGGCTGGCTGGCCGACAAGTTTGCTTCTGTCGATGCCACGGTGGTGGCTGGACGCTATACGCACATGTCGTTCTGGCAGGAGCCGGATCTTATTGATCTAAAAGATCCGGTGCTCGGTATGGCGCAGAATTATCTGGTCTGCCCCAACAACCATGGCGCCCCGATCATGATCGGCGAGATCAACAAACTCTGCGACAAGTTCCAGGTGGACGGCATGGTGATGCACGCTTCACGCACCTGCCGAGGCATGTCGAATTCGCAGTTCCTCATCGCCAACGCCGCCAAAGCCAAAGGACGCCAGGCGCTGTTCTTTGAGGGCGATGTCGCCGACGAGAGCTTTTACAAAGACGAGCTGCTGAATACGCGGCTTGAGGCGATGATTGAAACGATGGATGCGCGCCGCCGCGGTTTGGCAGCGTAGCTACTGGCATAAGGGACTGGACATCGTCAGATCGTACGCTACTGTATGATAAGTCTTTTGCCGCCGGACGACGGAGCCAAGACATGGCCGACGCCCCCAAACGCACCCCGCTGCCGCTTGCGGCATCAAGCGTGCTGATTACCGGCGGCACCGCTGGGGTTGGGCTTGCGACGGCCATCCAGTTCGCCGAAGCCGGCGTGCCGCGCATCGGCATCAACGGGCGCGATCCGACGCGCGGTGCTAAAGCACGCGAAGCCGTGCTGGCCCGCGCACCCAAAGCGCACGTCGAGTTCTTTCCCGGCGACTGCAACGATCTCAAGCAAGCGCGCAGTGTGTGTGAGGGCGCCCAGGCCAAATTCGGCAGCGTCGATGTGCTGGTGAATTCAACTGTGGGGCCGTTTGGGCCAACGCTGTTTCACAACATCCCCGTCGAAGACATCGAGCAGATCCTCGTCAAGCAGATGATGGCGCCGCTGTTGACGAGCAAGTTGGTGTGGGCTGGCATGCGCGAGCGCGGCGGCGGGGTGATCATCAACATAGCATCGGATGCGGCCAAGGCCGCGACCCCTGGCGAGACCGTCATCGGCGGTGCGATGGCCGGCATTGTCATGTTCTCGCGAACCCTTGCCATCGAGGGCAAACGGGACGGCATTCGCGTCAATGTGCTGACGCCGTCGGTCATCGAAGGAACGTTGACGTATGCCAAGAACCAAAGTGACGAATTCGCTGGCAAGTTGTTCGCCAAGGCCATGAAGATGGCGCAGCTGGGCGTCGCCCAGCCGGACGATCTGGCGGCCATGATCGTCTTCCTGGCGAGCCCGGCGGCAGGGCGCTTGACGGGACAGGCCATCAGCATCAACGGCGGCATATCGGCTGCGTAGCCAAGGAGCGGCACGTGAGACGGCTCGAAGGACGACGTGCGATTATTACTGGCGCAGGCAGCGGCATAGGGCGCGCAAGTGCGCTGCGCTTTGCGAGTGAGGGCGCTCGCGTTCTTGTCGTGGGTCGCACCAAGGCGTCGCTGGAGGAAACCGTTGCGCTGGTACACGCTGCCGGTGGGCAGGCGGAGTGCCATGTCGCGGATGCGTCCAAGGAAACCGACATGGCTGCAGCAGTGCGCCACTGCCTCGACACCTTCGGCGGGCTCGAAGTCTTCTTTGCCAATGCCGGCAACACCGATCGCAGCGTGCCGCTGTTCGATCAGACGATTGCTGCCTGGGAAGGCCAGTTCCGCGACAACGTCATAACGGCGTTTCTGGCCGTGAAGCATGCCGGGAAACATATGGTGGAGAAAGGCGCCGGGTCCATCATTCTCAATTCGTCGACCAGTTCGTTGCGCGCCAATGGCGGCACGCTGGCTTATGCGGCGGCGAAGGCGGGCGTCAACAGTCTGACCATGGGGGCTGCTGCCGCATTTGCGGGCACGGGCGTGCGCGTCAACGCCGTGCTACCCGGTTTGACTGAGACCAAGCTAACCAAGTCGACGTTCGACTATGCGCGCGCGAAAGGCTCAGAATCGAAGCTCGGCGCGCTGACGCTCATGAAACGTCCAGGTCGCGTCGAAGAGATCGCAGCCGTCGCCGCTTTTCTCGCCAGCGATGACGCGGCCTACGTGGATGGCCAGCTGATTGCTGCTGACGGTGGCATCTCCAGCACGCATCCCTATGGCCGCTTTGTACTCTGATCGGAACGCCGAAACGCCACGTCGGTTCCCACCATGGCCCAACTTGAGATCACTCATGCCCTATCAATCCGTCTACAAAGACAACCTGTTCAACGGGCAGACGGTAATCGTCACCGGCGGCGGCAGCGGCATCGGTCGCTGCACCGCGCATGAGTTGGCAGCGCTCGGCGCCAACGTCGTCATCGTCGGCCGCAATCCCGAGAAGCTGGCCGAGGTCGAACGCGAGATCCGCGAAGACGGCGGCGAAATCTTCACGCACGTGTGCGATATTCGCGACGACGCTATGGTCGGCGCCGTCATCGACGCGACGCTGGCCAAGTACGGGCGCTTGGACGGGCTCGTGAACAATGCCGGCGGGCAATACCGCACGGCGATGAAGACAATCTCGACCAAGGGCTTCGAGGCGGTCGTCCGCAACAATCTGACCGGCGGCTTCATCTTCATGCGCGAAGCGTACAATCGCTGGATGGGCGCTCACGGCGGATCGATCGTCAACATCATCGCTGACATCTGGCATGGCTGGCCGGAGTTCGCGCACTCAGGTGCTGCCCGCGGCGGCATGTTGACCTTGACCGAAACGGCGGCCTGCGAGTGGTCCGGGTCGGGCGTGCGCGTGAATTCAGTGGCGCCCGGCGGGATCGCTTCAAGCGGCTTCGACACCTATTCGCCGGAAATGCAGAAGCGCCTGTTCGACTACACCGCGCGCGTGCCCTTGCAACGCTTCGGCACCGAGGCCGAAGTGTCGTCGATGATCGTTTATCTGCTGTCACCGGCGGCGGCGTATGTGACCGGCAGCTGTTTCCGCGTTGATGGCGGCACGCCCAACGCGCGCACCACCTGGACCCTTGAGACCCACGCCAACAGCAAGGCCTACGAGGGCTTCCACCGCGCCAAACTGCCGGATGTGCTCATCAAAGGGAACTAGCCGTCATGCAGTCACTTGCCGCCGCACCACTGACAACCTCGTATCTCGCGGCCGATTTATCCCAGCCGCTGCTGGATACCACGCTCGGCGACCTCCTGCGCCAGGCTGCCGCTAAGGTGCCAGATAGGGTTGCTTTGGTGGAAGGCGTTGCGGACGTGTCGAAACGGCGGCGCTGGACTTACCGCCAATTGGTCGACGTTGCTGAGACCGCGGCGCGCGGCTTGCTCGACCATTTCAAACCCGGCGACCGCGTCGCCTTCCTCGCCCCCGACACGCCGGAGTGGGTGATCGTGCAGCACGCCGCGAGTTTTGCCGGCTTGATCCTGGTGCCCATCAACCCGGCCTACACGGCTCGCGAACTCGAGTATGTGCTGAGCAGCTCGCACGCAGCCGGACTCATCTTTGCGGAAACGTCACGCGGAAAAAACTTGCGCGCGCTGGTCGATGACGTGCGCCCGCGCCTGCCACTTCTCAAGACGGCTCTTGCCCTGTCCGATCTGGAAGCCCTGATCGCAGGTGCAGATCGCACGCGCGCGCTGCCCGTGGTCAAGCCCGAGGACACGATCCAGATTCAGTATACGTCCGGCACCACAGGGTTTCCGAAGGGCGCGTGCCTGCATCATCGCGGTGTCATAAACACTTCGCGCAACATTGCACTGCGAGCGCGGTTTCCCGATGGCGGTGTGTGGCTCAATGCCATGCCGATGTTCCACATTGCCGGTGACATCGTTTCAGAAATCGGCGCGTTCGCACTGCGCGGCACGTTTGTGCTGATGCAGGAATTCAACCCGGGTCTGATGCTGGATCTCATCGAAGCCGAACGCTGTGACACCACCTTGATCGTGCCAACCATGATCCTTGCGCTACTCGATCACCCCGATCGGCCTCAACGCAACCTCACGTCGTTGCACACAATCCTGTCGGGTGCCGCGCATGTGCCGGCCGCCCTCGTCAAGCGGACGCAAGACGTGCTCGGATCGCGCATCTGTATCATCTACGGCCAGACCGAGAGCAACGGGCCGATCACCATCACGGCAGCGTCTGACAGCGTACAGGACCAAGCCGAAACGGTGGGACGGCCGCTGGCAAGGGTGGAGCTGAAAATCGTCGACCCCGTCTCGCTGGCAACACAACCGCTCGAAACCGTCGGCGAGATCTGGGCGCGCGGCTATCAGATCATGACCGGCTACTACGGCCAACCGGAGGCGACAGCGGCGACTATTCGGGCGGATGGCTGGTTGCGTACCGGCGACCTCGGCACATTAGATGCGCGCGGCTATCTGAAAATCACCGGCCGCCTGAAAGACATGATCATTCGGGGCGGCATGAACTTGTATCCGAAGGAAATAGAAGACGTGTTGTTTGATCATCCGGACGTCGCCCAGATTGCGGTGGTCGGCGTGCCAGATCCGCATTGGGGCGAGCTTGTCGGCGCGGTTGTCGTGCCTAAGTCGCCCGATGCCCCCCCCTCCGTCGACGTGCTGTACGCTTATGCTCGTGCCAACCTTTCGCCGCAGAAAGCGCCGGAGCGGTGGTTCTTCGTCAAGCAGTACCCGCTCACATCAACGGGGAAAATCCAGAAGAACGTGCTGGTGGAGTTGATCAAGTCGGAACAGCTCGTGGCCGAGGCGTGGACACGGCCGGCCGGAAAATCTGCCGGCACGGCGACGGCGTCATGACGCAACAAACAGCACAGCGGCCGGTTGCGCTGGTGACAGGCGCCGGTGGCGGCTTGGGCGGGGCGATCGCGCAGTGCCTAGCGATGAAGGGGTTCGACATTGTTTTGAACGACCTCGCGATGAACTCAGCGCTGGACGACCTCCGCAGGGCGCTTGCGACGACGGGTGCCAAGGCCACAGCACTGTTGCAGGACATCAGCAAAGTCGAAAACCTCGCGGACTTTGTTGACGCCGCGCATGGCGTCTATGGCCGGCTCGATTGTCTTGTGAACAACGCGGGTGTGTCAGTGCTGTCGCGCGGTGACATTCTCGACGTAACGCCAGAGAGTTTTGATCGGTGTGTAAGCGTGAACTTGCGCGCGCAGTTCTTCCTCACCCAAGCGGTCGCGCGCCGCATGCTGCGCGATGGCCGTCCGGAACCGGCCAGTGGACGGCGGCGGTCGATTGTCACGATCTCGACCGTTGGAATGGACAATGTCGTGGGTAAGGTGCTCGCCGAGTACAGCATCTCAAAAGCGGCGCTGCCGCACATGGTCAAGCATTATGCCGTGCGCCTCGTCACCGAAGGCATCGATTGCTACGAGGTGCGGCCCGGCATGATGGCAACCAGCATGACCGCGACATCGCAGGCAAAATACGACGCGTTGATCGCTGACGGCTTTGTCCCGGCGCACCGCTGGGGCGCGGTGTCAGATGTCGGCGATGCTGTGGCCTTGCTGGCCAGCGGCGCGCTCCGCTATGCCGTCGGGCAAACGCTTCACATCGACGGCGGCCTGCCGTTGAAGGTATTTTAGGGTGCTCAACCCGTCTGTTTGCCAAGGTACGAGCTGGTCAGTGCTGGGTTGCCGCGCAGGTCTTTGCCAAGCCCTTCGGCGCGCACCCGGCCAACCGACATCACGTACCCGTAGTCGGCGAGTTGCAGCGCCTCGTCGGCGTGTTGCTCAACGAGCAGGATCGTCAGCCCGTCTTTGCGCAACGTTTTGAGAATGCCGAAGATCTGATCAACAACCATGGGCGCCAGACCGAGCGACGGCTCGTCGAGCAACAACAACGTGGGTGCCGCCATCAACGCGCGGCCGATGGCCAGCATCTGCTGCTCACCACCGCTCATGGTGCCGGCGCGCTGCTCGGCGCGCTCCTGCAGCTTGGGGAACAACGACAGCACATAGTCGAGCCGCTGGCGGTAGAGCGCGGCGCTGTCCGCGCGCTTCGCCAGCCGGTGAAAGCCAAGCCGCAAGTTCTCGCTGACGGTGAGCGGCGCAAACAGCTGCCGCCCTTCCGGCACCTGCACAATGCCACGGTCAACCACATCAGCCGGCTTGAGCGGCAGCAGATTCTGGCCTTCAAACGTCATACTGCCGGCGTTGGCTGTGACCAGCCGCGAGATGGTGTTGATCAGCGTCGATTTGCCAGCGCCGTTGGCCCCCACGACCGAGACGATCGTGCCCCGCTCAATCGAGATCGAGATCGAATGGAGCGCGTCCGAGCCGTTGTAGCCGGCGCGCAGCTGATCAATGTGCAGCATCGGACGCTCTCCGGCCGATGTAGGCGGCAATGACGGCCTCATCGTTTCTGACCGCGTCGGGCGTGCCGTCGGCAATTTTGCTGCCGCGGTCCATGACGACGATCTTGTCACAGGCCTTCATGATGAAATCGACGTCGTGCTCGACCACCAGCATGGTCACGCCTTCGCGTCTTAAGCCGCGTGATCATGGCCGCGAGATTGTCGGTTTCGGCATCGTTCAGGCCAGCGGCTGGCTCGTCCATCATCAGTAGCACCGGCTTGCTGGCCAGCGCGCGCGCGATGTCGACCAGCCGCAGCTGCCCGAGAGTTCAGGTGGCCCACACGCTCAGTGGCGCGGTGCGCCAGGCCGACAAACTCCAACAGCTCCATCGCGTCTGCGCGCGCCGTGTGTTCCAACGCCACGCGGCTGCGGCCAGCCAGCAACGTTTTGACCACCCCATCGGGAAACTTCGGATGCAGGCCGAGCAGCACATTCTCCAACACGGTCAAGCCATGG
Organism: uncultured Alphaproteobacteria bacterium; assembly: GCA_963847145.1. Lineage (GTDB taxonomy): Bacteria > Pseudomonadota > Alphaproteobacteria > Rhizobiales > Hyphomicrobiaceae > JABFRJ01. The sequence continues at coordinate 323,152 of CAWJYN010000001.1, read as the reverse complement.
AACGCGCGGACGATCTGGAACGTGCGCGCCATCCCCATGGGGCTGCGGGTGTGCGGCGGCGCCTTGGTCACCCGTTCGCCGCGAAAGTAAATCTCGCCGGAGGTCAGCGGGCGCATGCCGGTTATGAGATCGAACATGGTCGACTTGCCGGCGCCGTTCGGACCGATAAGACCCGTGACTTGCCCCTGCAGCAGCTCAAACGACACCGCGTTGACAGCGACCAGTCCACCGAACCGCCGCAGCGCGCTGTCTGTCCTGAGCAGGACGTCTCCGCCTTGGCCTGTCATCCGCGCTCCCCTTGGACCTGTGGCAACGGCGCGCCGCCGCCGCCCAACAATCGCCGCCAGTTCGTTTGCTCCAGTAGCCCGGATAACCCGTTCGGCAGGAACAGCAAGAACAGCACGATGAACAGGCCGTAGACGAGGGTTTCCAGCTCGCCGAAGCGCACCAGCAGCTGCGGCAGCGTGATCACAATGGCCGAACCGATGACCGGACCGAAGCGGGTACCGAGGCCGCCGACGACAGCGATCGTGAGAATGTTCACCAGCACGCGGAACTCGCTCATCGACGGATCAACGCGCAAGCTGGTGACAGAGAACGCGATGCCGGCCAGCGCAGCGATGACGGCTGCAAGGACGAAGATACTGAGCTTCGTGCGCGTCACATGCACGCCGAGCGCAGACGCCGCGGTCTCGTCATCGCGGATCGCCTGCAGCGCCCGGCCCAAGTGGCTGCGCACGATGAAGTCCTGCAGCAGCAGCACGGCGCCAGCCACGCAGAGTATAAGGTAATAAAGCTTCAAGCCGATGACTGGCGCATCGCCGAACTTGAGCTGCGGCACGGCGATGCCGGTCGAGCCGCCGGTGAAGTCGATCCAGCGGATGGCGACCCCATAAAAGATCAGTCCGAAGGCCAGCGTAGCCATGGCCAGATAGTGCGTTCTCAGACGCAGCAGCGGTATGCCGATGAGGAGCGCCAAGGCAGCGCACAGAGCGAGACTTGCCACAGCGGCCAGCGACGGCGGCACAAACAGCTTGGTCTGCAACAGCGCAAAAGCGTAGGCGCCGATGGCAAAAAACGTCTGCTGGCCGAGACTGATCTGCCCTGTGTAGCCGTAAAGCAGATTGAAGCCCATGCTCAAGATGGCGTAAATCCACGCGAGCGTCGCGAGCCGCAGCTGGAATCCCCCCGATAGCACCAGCGGCAACAGCGCGCCCAGCGCAATGACCACCAGCGCCGGCAGCATGGAGGGCGGTTTTGGCACTGCCGTCGTCATAGTCAGCGCTTCTCCGCCTCATAGTCGCCAAGCAGGCCATAGGGGCGGATGAACAACACGAGCAGGATCAGCAGGAAAATGGCCGGCTCCGCATAAAGGCTGGTGCCGTAGCCGGCCATCAGAGCTTCCATCATGCCGATGGCGATGCCACCCGCTGCCGCAGCGAACGGACTGCCGAGCCCCCCTAGAATAGCCGCCATGAAGCCTTTGACGGTCAGCAGCAGACCCATGCCGATCTGCCCGCCCAGCAGTGGACCGACCAGAATGCCGGCCACGCCACTGACAAAGGCGCTGAACAGAAAGCTGAACTGCACGATCCGTTCGGAGCGAATGCCCATCAACAGCGCCACCCTTGGGTTGACGCCGGTGGCGCGGATGGACAGGCCAAAGCGCGTGCGAAAAAGAATGTACCAGGTGAGCACCAAAAAGGCGGCAAAGGCGGCGATGATGGCCAATTGCTGCGAATTGGTGATGATTGAGCCCAGCACAACAGGCTCAAGCGAGAGGAGCGGCGGCACAAACTGCTGGTCGGGTCCCCAGATCAGAAGCGCTGCGCCATAGACGATGATGGCAAAACCAAGCGTGCCCATCATGATCGTCAGCGGTGGCGCATGGCGTGCGACCATCAGCCGGTAGACGCCATAATCGAGCGCCAGCCCGACAATGAGCACCACACCCAGCACAACAGGAATCGCCAATGCCCACGGCAGCGTCGCCACGACGACAAACAGAATGGCATTCATGGCCCCGAGCATGACAAAATCGCCCTGCGCAAAGTTGATCACACGGCTAGCGCCATAGATGATCGACAGAGACAGCCCGACCAGGCCATAGACGCTGCCGTTGGTGATGCCAGCCAACAGCAGGTAGCTCAGCTTTTCCATTGATCAGGCCAACCGTGAGCGAAGCAGGCAAAGTAACACAACGGTCGGGCGCGAAAGATCTGCCATCCGCACCCAACCTGTCAGTCTGCGGTTACACGATCAGTTCTTCGGCTTCATCTTGGCCATGTCGGGCGCGATCAGCTTCTCGCCCTTGTCCGTCACCTCGGTGAAGACAAAGAACTTCTGATCCGGCGGTCCGTGGTTCTTGCCGGCGGCAAAATTATAGGGCACGCCCTTTTGGCCTTGCAGACCTACGAACGTGCCGAGCCGCGGGGTTGCGTCCCGGATTGCTTTGCGGGCGTCAGCCAGATTGCCGCTATTGATGGCCTTCTGCACATCCGGGTCAGACAACACCTTGACCGCGAGGGTCGCCGCATCGAAGCCCTGGGCCGGCGACGGCGATGGTGCGATCGGCTTGAACTTGGCGTTGTAGTCGGCAAACAGCTTGGCCACTTCCGGCCGCGTGACGTCGACCGAGGTCGGCACCAGGATACCATCGGCAGCTTCGGCGGCGAGCTTCCGGAACGCGGCCATCAAGCCGACGCGCGGCATGACGATGGGCGCTTTGATGCCAAGTTGGCGGATCGTGCGGGCGACACGGGCGCCATCTGCCGGATACGGGAAAACGAGGATCACATCCGGCTCAGCCTGACGCACGTTGATGATCTGCGGCGCGACGTCGGTTGCTGCAGCGTCATAGGTTTGTTGCGTGACGACCTTGATGCCTTTGGCCTCGAGCGCTTTGATGCTCGACCGCGCCCCATCGGTGCCAAACGGCGTCGAGTTGTTGATGATGGCAACCTTTTTGAAGCCGATCTCGGCGAACGCATCAGCAACGGCGAGACCGTCCTGCGCGGCGCGCGGGCCGAACCGGAAGTGCCACACAGCGTTGTCGGTCAGATTGTCGGCGGCGGCCGACAGCATGTAATAGGGAATTGAATTCTGGGCTGCGACCGGCACCATGGCAGCGGCCGGCGCAGAGGGACTGCCGCCGATGATCATCAGCGCCTTGTCATCTTCCGCGCAGCGCGAGGCGAACGTCGCGGTCAGCTGTGGATCGGTCTTGCCGTCGTACACAACCAACTCGATCTTACGGCCGTTTATGCCGCCCGCTGCATTCAGCGGCTCGATCACCATATTCATGCCGTTGAGGCTCTCGATGCCGGTGTCGGCGGCAAGGCCGGACCGGTCATCAACTGCGCAGATTTTCAGCGGTAACGGCGCTTGCGCGCTGGCGGCGTTTGGCAGGCCGGTCGCAGCAACAAGCGCTGCAGCGGCGACGTGAAAAAATGCGCCAGATTTGAGGCTGGTACCAAGGCTCACAAGTTTCATGTTGTCCTCCCGGGGAACGCATGCCGACTGATGGGTTGCGGTACGGTTGGTTCCGTCCCTGTGCAAGCTGCTGGTTGAACTCTTATGCCTATCGTACGCTGGCATCTTTGTACACTATATTACGACATTGGCGGATGCAAGGATCACACACACATTTGGGCTCCGGCAGCTGTGCTGAAATCCTCCGGCGACTATGCGAAGAGATGCGGTGCAAGGGTTGCGTGCGCGGCACGGCGTGCATCCCAGACGCCAAGGTCCATTTCGCGCAGCCAAGTGAACGGCCCGCCAGCGAACGCTGGAAAAACACCAGCAACGACGCAGGCGACGTCCGCGGCAGCAACATCTCCAGTGTTGCCAGAGATGTTGCCGGATTGACGCCAGCCCTCGGCGGCGGCAGCCAGCGCACTCAACGTAATGTCACCCGGCGTCACCGCAAGCTGCGCGCGCGCCTCGATTTCAGCGAGGGTTGCCAGCAGCGAGTGCGTGGCGGCGTGGCAATAGGGCGTCGCCCGCAACTGACGGGCAAGCGCTAGAGCTTTATCCGTAGCAACGCCCGGGGGCGCGGCTATCTCGATGGCAGTGCCATAGGCGCGCGAGCGACGCACGTGAATGCCCGGCGCGCCGGCCCGCAGATCGGTGGGCGTGGTGAGCAGCAGCAGATCAATCGAGGCGGCAGGTGCGTCTGCAATGACAATGTCGGCGGGCGTTGCGAGCGCCGCGTCGATCAGTGTTGCCGTCATGGCCTGCAACGCCGCGCGGAGATCATCGGCCGCCGTGCCGCTGCCAAGCACTGCAAAGCGCGCCGACTGAAATCCACTGCATTCAGCGACCCTTTTGTCGGACTTCTGCCGCTCTAGAAACAATGTTGTGACCATGTTCCCAGCGACACTGTTTTGCATGAGATCAATGAAGCACTGCAGCTCCTTGCCAACAGCGGCGTCCAGCGGCAGGTGTGCACCTTCGAGTACGGCGCGGACAGCAGCGTCGTAGGCTGGATAATGCGCCATCGCCTCGTCAGCGTAGCCTAAGTGGCGCGTGATCCGGCGCACGGCATCGGGGGCGCTGCGATCAAAGGGGCCCGCAGCAACGGTCGCCGACAAGTGCGGGCGGTGGGGTTTCCCGATCCGATCACGCGCCGCGCCGACGGCGCGATCGACAAGATCCGGAAGCGGCACAACATCATCGATAAGTCCAAGTCGCTTGCCTTCGGCAGTGCCGATGGACTTGCCGTTAAGCATCAGCTCAAGGGCCTTCTCAATGCCGATCAGGCGCGGCAGTACCTGTGTACCGGTAGCCGCAGCGATCAGGCCGAGCTTTATTTCGGGCAAGCCAAACTGAACGCGGCGATCGTCGGCAGCAATCCGGCTATTGCAGGCCATCGCCAGCTCCAGTCCGCCGCCCAGTGCAAGGCCGTTGATAGCTGCAACACTGGGCTTTGTGAGGCTGTGCAGCCGCAAAAATAAACGCCCGAGGCGGCCACACATCGCATCGAGCTGGGCGCGGGACGCAGTCCGCCCGGCCGCGCAAAAACCGCGCACCATTTCGAGATCGGCGCCGGCGACGAACGCGTCCTTGCCGGAGGTGATCACGAGAGCGCCGATGCTGTCCTCGCTCTCGACGCGATCCATCAACGCTTCGAGCTGGTTCATCAGCTCGAACGAAAAGACGTTCATCGTCCGGCCGGGCATATCCAGCGTTGCGAGCAGCACGCCACCGCGCATCTCGCAGCGGAACATCGGGGCAAAAGGATTGGACCAGAACACGGCTTTTGGCATCGAATGGGGACACTCTTCGTGTTGGTCGTACGCGGTTGCGATCAGCCGTGCATGGTCAGGCCGCCGGAGACAGAGATCGTCTGCCCGGTCAGAAAAGCGGCGTCGTCGCTGGCGAGGAACGCGACCAGCCCGGGGTAGTCGTCAGGGTCACCAATGCGGCCCAGCGGCACGCCGCGCACCATGGCATCCATGATCTTCTTGCCGTTGTCATCGTTGCCGACGAGCGCAGCCATGGCCGGCGTGTTGGTCGGACCGGGGCAGATGGTGTTGACCAGCACATTCTTGCGGGCGAGTTCGCGCGCCAATGTCTTAGCGAAGGCAATGGTGCCGCCCTTGCAGCCCGAGTAGACCGCTTCACCCGATGAGCCGACGCGGCCGGCGTCCGAGGCGATGAAGATCATGCGGCCGAAGCCGCGCGCACTCATGCCGCCAGCAACAGCATGCGACAGATGCAGGGGGCCGAAGAAGTTGAGATCGACGACCTTCTTCCAGAACTCTGGCGTTGTTTTGACGAACGGAATAGTCATGTCCCAGCCAGCATTGTTGACCAGCACTTGCGTCGGCCCCTGCGCGGCTTCGACTTTGGCGATAGTGGCCTGCACCGCGGGATAGTCGGTGATATCGCACTGTTCAGCGATCGCCTTGCCGCCTGCGGCATTTATTTCAGCAGCCACCTTCGCGGCACCCTCCGCATTGATATCAAGGATCGCGACCGCCATCTTTTCGGCGGCCAGGCGCTGGGCGATGGCACGGCCAATGCCGCTGCCGCCACCGGTCACCACGGCTGTGCGTCCCGCCAAGCCTCGCATGCTGCTCTCCTGTCCACGCAATCAAATGGTATGCTACCACACTATATTCGGCTACACGCGTTGCGCAACCCGCTTTTGCGCTGGGGCGGCCCCGGGTAGACTGTTCGGCGCGCACGCGTCCCGTGCAGGCGAGAAGGCAACACCCGATGGCCGATAAACTGCCGCCCCGACCGTCAACCCGGCGCCTACCACGCGACCAGCGCGTGGCAACCATTCTGCAGACGGCGCGCGCGGTGCTGCGCGAACGCGGATCTGAGCAGTTCCTGACGTCGGAAGTGGCCGAGCGTTGCAGGATCTCAGAAGGTACCATCTATAAATACTTCCCCACGCGGCGCGATCTGTTGATCCAGGTTGCGGAAGCATGGTTTGAGGAATTTCTGACAGAAGAACCGCCATCCAATGGCCAGCGGCCAGTGCGCGACCGGCTGCTGCATGTCATCTGGCACAACCTCTCTCTCATCCGGCGCGAGCCGGCGCTGACGCGGTTTGTGTTGATGGATCTGCGCGCCGACCCGAACTACCGGCACATGCGCATTTACGAGCTGAACCGGCGGATTTCAGCGGCGGTGATGGCGGTCGTTGAGGACGGCGTCAAACGCGGCGCGTTGCGCGACGATATTCCGCTCAAACTGATCCGCGACATGATCTTTGGCGCCATCGAGCACCAAACCTGGGCCTACTTGAGGGGCGAAGGTGACTTCTCAGTCGAAGACTCGGCCGCAGGGATCACAGATGTTGTGTACCGCGGCATTGCCAAGGGCGTCGCGACGGAGCCCGGCCTGCTCGGGGAGACCGTCACGCGTCTCGAAACAATCGCCAAAACGCTAGACGCCAGGCTGAAGGCCTTGCGCACCTGACGCCGCCCGCTGCTATCGCCCGGCGTGCGACACCCCACCATCCGTCACGGCTTCGTGATAGAGGTTCAATAGTCAGGTCGCCGGATTCGCGGCAGGGTGCGCACCAACATCACAAACCAGCGGATCATACGATCACGATGAAGCTTTCTCATGGCGATACCACTGGCCTTCTCGCTCAGCGGGCGAAGTTCACCGATCCGCTTTGGACCGCGCAAGGGGAGCGGCGGGCCAGTGTGCCGTTCAACGGCCTCACGACATTGTGGTTCAATACCGGCACGCTCTGCAACATCACCTGCAAGGGCTGCTACATTGAGAGTTCTCCAACCAATGATGCGCTTGTGTATCTGACTCGCGCTGAAGTCGGCGTGTTTCTGGACGAGGCGGCGCAAGCGCCCGTACGGCCCCGCGAGATCGGCTTTACCGGTGGCGAGCCGTTCATGAACCCAGACTTCCTTGGAATACTCGAAGACAGTCTCGCGCGCGGTTTCGACGTGCTGGTGCTGACCAATGCCATGAAGCCGATGCAGCTGAAGGCCGTGGCCCTAGCGTCGCTGAATGAGCGCTTTCCGGGGCAACTGACCGTGCGCGTTTCGATCGATCACTACACGCGCGCAGGCCACGAAAAGGTGCGCGGCCAGCGAACCTGGACGCCGGCGCTGGATGGCATCCGCTGGTTGGCGGACAACGGGTTCGATCTGGCGATTGCCGGGCGTAAACTGTGGTCTGAGCCAGAGGCGGCTTTGCGCGCCGGCTATGCCGCGGCGTTCGCAGAGATGGGCGTGAAGGTTGACTGCAGCAACCCTGCACGGTTGGTGTTGTTTCCAGAGATGGATCCAAATGCCGAAGTGCCGGAGATTTCGGTGGGCTGCTGGAAGATCCTCAACAAGCGGCCCGATGACGTGATGTGCGCGTCGTCGCGCATGGTCATCAAGCGCAAGGGCGCGGCGGTGCCGGCGGTCGCGTCGTGCACGTTGCTGCCCTATCAGGCCGAGTTCGAGATGGGCGCCACGTTGGCGGCCGCGGCACGGGCCGTCTCCCTCAATCATCGGCACTGCGCGAAGTTTTGTGTGCTCGGCGGCGCGTCGTGCAGCGCGTGAGCGGAGATCCAAAGCAAATGTTGCTGAATTTCGACGGCGTTGACCGGCTGCTCGTCTTTGGCGGGCCCTACTCGAACCTGCCTGCACTCGAAGCTATGCGCGCAAAAGCCGCACAACTCGGCATCAGCGCAGCCCACACGATCTGCACCGGCGATGTCGTCGCCTATTGCGCTGAGCCGGAAGAAACCGTCGCAGCGATCCGCGCCTGGGGGTGTCACGTCATCGCTGGCAACTGCGAGGAACAACTGGCGGCCAACGCCGATGATTGCGGCTGTGGCTTTGCCGATGATACGGCCTGCCACCGCGCCGCCAAGGATTGGTATTCCTTTGCGCGCCAGCGCATTTCGGCGGACAGCCGCGCGTGGATGGCTGCGCTGCCGGGTCACCTTGCCTTCATGTTCGCGGGCCACCGCGTGCGGGTGGTCCATGGCGGCGTGGCGCGGATCAACCGCTTTGTGTTTGCCTCTGCCCGCGCTGTACTTGCCGAGGAGCTGGCGGCGGCGGCAGCGGACGTCGTCGTCGGCGGGCATGCAGGATTGCCGTTTGCCGCCGAGGTCCAGGGGCGCGTCTGGTTCAATCCCGGCGCAATCGGCATGCCGGCCAACGATGGCACGCCGGATGTCTGGTACGGATTGATGACGCGCGTCGGTGGCGATCTCGTGCTGACCGCGCACCGGTTGCCGTACGATCATGCGCGTGCGTCCTCCAGCACAGTGCATGCCGGACACGCAGATGGGTACGCGCAGGCACTGCAGAGCGGGCTGTGGCCGAGCCTGGACGTTTTGCCGTCCGCCGAACGGGCGATGACCGGCCAAGCACTGCCAAAGTTGTCGATGCGCCTGCCAATACCCCGGCGCACAGCGGCAACGGCCGACAACGCCCAAGGCGCAAAAGCGAACTGAGACAGACCTCTCCGGATAGCCCTCAAACCGCACAGGATGCCCCGTAGAGCGCGTTTACCAACTTGCTGGCACCAACCCTGCACAAACCAGTCAAAACGCACCAGTGACCCTGCCAAGGGCCCTAGCGGCGATTAACTCTGTTGGCGGACTATTTAACCAAACCTGGCAGTGCCAGCAGACCTTTGCTGCGCACGCCCAGCGCCAGAAATCTCGTCCCCATGCCGCCCGGTGCCATCAGCCGCGCAATGCCCATTTCGAGCCCATTGGCCTCGGCCGGATTGGCGGCCATCAGCTTCGACGCACGCTCCATGATGCCGAGCTGACCGAGAAATGCAGACTGCGTGGTGGGGCCATCGGTAGGCAATTGCGTTGCTGCCGCAAAAGCGTCGAAGGCCACGTGGCACGAGAGATCCGCTTCGCCCGGCGATGTGAGCACGTGCTCGAAGGCATGATTGCGCACAGCTTGCAGGGTGTCAGTGTTCGCCGGGCCGGCATAGCCGTAGTCGATAAAGAGCGCGGCCAGCGGCTTGTGCGCACGCGCCCGGAGCGCCGCGGCAATGGCTGTAAAATCCTGCGTTTCCCGCACCGTGGCGCCGGAAGTCGCGAGAAATGTCAGCTGTCCGGTTGCCCCGAGCCCGACCGTGCGTGGCTTTACGGTACCATCGGCGCTGACGAAATCCTGTGAGAGCGGCAGCGTGTCCAAAAACTCGTTGGCGATCCAGATGGACGGCTGCGTCGGTTGGCAGTGTGGTAAGTCCCGTGTGCCAGGTGATGGCGATGCCGCTTTCTGCGAGGGCAGCCTTTTGCTGCGCGACAAGCGCCGGATTGGCGTCGAGAATATGCACCGACAGCGCGGCCCGAAACGATGGCAGCAGGCGCACCGCGCGCAATGCATCCGCCAGCAGCGTCCCGCGCCCTGCACCGAGCTCAATCAGATTGACCCGCACAGGCGCGCCCATCTGCTGCCAAACGACGACGCACCAAAGCCCGATCAACTCGCCGAACACCTGGCTAATTTCCGGCGCGGTAATGAAATCACCACCACGGCCGATCGCCTGCCGCGTCCGATAGTAGCCGAGTTCGGGATCGTTGAGACACGCGTCCATGTAGTCGGCAACGGTGATCGGGCCGGCCGCACCAATGCGCGCGACAAGCTTCCGCATGAGCGGCGTGTCGCGACGCAGCTCAGGATCATACCCAGCGTCTGTCATGCCGTTTCACGATCCGGCGTCGTTCGCGCCCGCTGCACCAGCCAAAGGCCGGCAGCGATCATCGGCAACGAGTAGAGAATGCCGGCCGTCATGAGCCCGGATGTCGCCCAGTGGCCGGGGTCAGGTTCACGGAACAGTTCGCAGAACGCCCGCGCGGCTCCATAGCCGGCCGTGAACACACCCGCCACCAGACCGGGATGTCTGAACGCGTCACGCTTGTAAATCAGCCACCAGCAGAGTGCGAACAACGCGGCCCCTTCAAGCGAGGCCTCGTAGAGTTGGCTCGGATGGCGCGGCATATCGCCTGCATCGCGATCTGGAAACACCATCGCCCAGGCCACAGTCGAGGGTTTCCCCCACAGTTCCGAATTGATGAAGTTGGCGAGGCGGCCGAACAGCAGGCCGATGGGCGTGGCCGCGGCAGCGAGATCCAGTATCCGCAAGGGCGGCGCGCCATGCTGGCGTGCAAAATACAGGATCGCGATGATCGAACCGATGAAGCCGCCGTGAAACGACATGCCGCCGTTCCAAACTTTGAAAATGTCGATGGGGCTCGCCAGATAATCGGCTGGTTTGTAAAACAACACATACCCGAGGCGCCCGCCGAGCACGACGCCAAGCGTCATGTAAAGCAGTAGATCATCTGTCTTGTCGACATCGACCGGAGCCGAGCCGTTCGGCCATAGCCGCGCATTGGCCAGCATCTGGCGGACATAGTGCCAGCCAAGTAGCAGCCCGCAGGCATACGCGAGGCCGTACCATTTGATCGAGATCGGCCCAAGCGACAACGCCACCGGATCGATATTCGGAAATGGCAGCGTGAGCAGTGTCATTGCGGCGATCCTCAGGCCAAGGCAGCAGGCGCAGGTTGCATTTGCCGACAAACCGCATTCAGCCCACCTGCTTCGCTGCGCCGCGGTACCAGAGATGTTGCCAGCTGGCCAGCAGGAGCTCATATATTTACCGAGTCGCCACGGAGACGCGCCATGCCGCAAACCTCGTCACGAATCTTCGATGACCTTGCCAAACTGATGTCGGATGCTGCCGGCGCCGCCGATGGCATGCGCCGCGAGGTAGAGGGGGTTATGCGCGCCCAAGGTGAGCGCGTGATGGGCGCCATGGAGCTGGTCCAACGCGAAGAGTTCGAAGCCGTCAAAGCCATGGCCACCAAAGCCCGCGAAGAAAACGAGAAACTGGCGGCACGTCTCGCAGTACTGGAGACAGAACTGGCAAGACTGCGGTCCTGATAGCGTTGCCGCCAAGTGTGCCCCGCGCGCCACGCGTCCGCGCGTTCAATCCACAGGCTCTCATAATTTGGGCGAGTGTGCCGCTGCGCCCCTAGCGCACCTGCGCGACGCACAGCACTCTTGTGGGACGTGCGCGCGTCAGACTCGCAAGCAAGGGATACTGCCATGATCTGTTTGTTCGACCGGCGCCGGCTGGCATCGGCTGCAGCGGCTGTAGCGTTGCTGATGGGGGGCCTCGCAGGCACCGGCAGCGCGCGCGCCTGGAGCGAGGATATCATCCGCAATTGCACCGAAGACTATTTTGCCTACTGCAAAGAGCACAGTCCGGAGAGCGCAGAACTCCGCTCTTGCATGGAGGCGCACCGCAATAAGATCAGCAAACAATGCGTCAAGGCGCTGATCGACGCCGGCGAAGTGCCCAAGAAGTATCTGGCCAATGTCCCTCAATCACAACAGAAGAAGTAGACGGCGGCGCAGCGGGCGGTAAGCTTCCTGGATTGGTTTGGCGCCATGTCGCGCGCCGGCCCTTCTTGGAGCATCTCATGATCCGCAGCCAGCGCCTCGCCGCCAACGGGCTTCAATTCGAGACACTGCTGACGGGTGCTGACAGCGCGCCGCTCGTGCTGTTCTTGCATGGGTTTCCTGAGTATGCGGGCGCGTGGGCGGATGTGCTTCCGGCGTTCGCGGATCACTACCTGGCAGTGGCACCAAACCAACGGGGTTATGCGGGCTCGTCGACGCCGGCGGGCGTTGAGAACTACCGCGCCCATCACCTGGCCAAAGACATGCTCGAGCTGGCGGCTCGCTTGTCACCAAGCCGGCCATTTCACCTCGTCGCGCATGATTGGGGTGCTTCGGTCGGTTATCTGATGGCGTTTATGGCGCCAACGCGGATAGCGTCGTTCACAGTCCTCAACGGCGTGCATCCCGTGCCGTTCCAGCGCGCGCTGATCGAAGACGACGAACAGCGCGCAGCGAGCCAGTACATTCGCTTCCTCAGACGCGACGATGCGGCGGCGCTGCTGCTGGAGGACGATTGCAGGCGCGTGCTTGAATTCTTGACCCGCGGCTTTGGCGGCGGGGCATGGCTGACACCTGAAAAACGCGCTGGGTATCGTGCCGCTTGGACGCAGCCCGGTGCCATGGAGGGCATGGTCTCGTGGTACAAAGCGACGCCGCTGATGGTCGCTGAGCCCGGCGTCATAGTCACCAACGACCCACCGGCCAAGCTGGATCCAGCCAAAACGTTCGTCACGCCGCCGCACCTGTTGATCTGGGGGATGGAGGACAAGGCGCTGCGGCCATCGTCGCGTGCGGGTCTTGCCAACTTCTGTGCTGATCTGACGGTGCAGGAAATCGCCGACGCCGATCACTGGATCGTCCACCAGCAGCCAGCGGCGGTGCGCGGGCTGATCCGCGCCTTCGTCGATAAAAATGAGCACCGGCCAAAGAGCGTCTGACGGGCGCACAGCTGGCTGGGCGGCTCAGGACGAGGCTCGTAGATGGTGCAATGCGGTAGCGGGTTTGCCGTGGTGTCAAACCCATGGGTTTGACACCACGTCGCGTGGCCGGTGTCTTTCCGGTGCCACAACGCCCTTCAAGTTGCGCTGGCACGCGCATAAAATGGCCCGAAACCCTCGACAGCTGCAGGCTTTCGCCAGTATGCTTACAGCGTGTGGCGTGGATGGGTCATGGCGTTGCGGACAGCTTCCGCTCTCGCTCTGGGGAAGAGTTGTGCGCGTTCTTGGCATTGTTTCCGAAACCCACGACACCGGTCTGGCGCTGGTCGATGATGGCGTTCCGGATCTGATACTGGAGGAAGAGCGTTTCTCCCGCGTCAAACGCACCCGGGCATTTCCATCGTTGTCGCTGAAAGCGGCTTTTGATGATCGCGGGCGTGATCTCTCGGATGTCGACGCGATTGCGCTGCCGTGGGACACGCGAGCACTGCGCGCCTTCGTGGGACGTGCCCTGCTGAAACGGTTCCCGGCCAGCCTCAACCTGATGCATGCTCGCGCCCATCTCCCGCAGCGCAACCAGATCGTGCTGCTCGACAAATACATCAAAAAAGGTCTGCGCGCCCATTTCAACACGCGGTCGCTGCCGCCGGTCGTTGGCGTTGGCCATCACGATGCGCATGCCGCCAGCTTCTTCATCTCGCCGTTCGAAGACGCGCTGGTCCTCGTCATGGACGGTTACGGCGATGACGCGTCTGCCAGCGCCTATCTCGGCCAGGACAACCGACTCGAACGTGTGTGGTCGACGCCGGTCTTTAACTCGCTGGGGCTAGTCTACACCTTCGTCACCGAACATCTCGGCTTCGAAGGCTTTGGCGACGAAGGTAAGGTGATGGCGCTGGCGGCATTCGGCAGCGACAGGCTGGTGGCGCAATTCCGCGATCTGGTGCGGCCCGCTGACGACGGCGCGTTCGTTATCAACATGGACTACTTCAGCTACGACGCCTATGGGCAGATCCGCCCCGTCACGCAGAAGTTCCTCGATACGTTTGGACCCGCCCGCGCCAACGGTGAACCACTGACCGATCATCATCGCGATCTCGCCTTCGCGTTGCAGCGCGTGACAGAAGAGACGATCCTGCGATTGGTGCGCGGCCTGCTAGCGCGCTTTCCCTCGCGCCATCTGGTGATGACGGGCGGCGTCGCGCTCAATTGCGTGGCCAATGGGCGGGTGCTGGCGGAAACGGGTATCGAGCGCTTGTGGGTGCCGCCATGTGCCTCCGATACCGGCGCGCCACTTGGTGCCGCGCTTTGGCATACGCATCAAACGTGCGGACTGCCGCGGACGTTCGAACTCACGCACGCTTACTTCGGCACGGCCAGCACAGAAGCCGAGAACGAAGCCGCGCTCGAAGCCGCCGGGCTCGCCTATGAGCGAATGCCGGAAGCCGCCCTCGTTGGCCGCGTTGCGCGCGATCTGGCGGATGGCCGTATCGTCGGGCTCTATCAAGGCCGCTTTGAAATGGGGCCCCGTGCGCTGGGCAATCGCTCGATCCTGGCCGACCCGCGCTCAGTCGATATGCGCACCAAGATCAATACCGTGATCAAGAAGCGGGAAGGCTTTCGGCCATTCGCCCCCGTGGTGCCCTGGGAGCGGGCCGCTGAATTCTTCGAGATCAGCCAGCCTGATCCGTTCATGACCTTGGCCCCTAAGGTCCGGCCCGAGAAACGCGACCTGATGGCGGCAGCGGTGCACATCGATGGAACCGGGCGCATTCAAACGGTCACCGCGGAGGCAAACCCGCGCTATCACGCCCTGATCTCCGAGTTCGGCCGGCTGACGGGCGTCCCCGTGCTGATCAACACCAGTTTCAACGAGCAAGAGCCCATCGTCGCTCGCCCGGCGGAAGCGATAGCCTGCTTCCGGCGCACCGACATGGACGTGCTGGTGCTCGGCAACTGCTATGTGACCCGCCATGAGCGCCAGCACAGCACGGCCGAAGCCGGTGAAGCGGTTGTCCACGAACTCAAGCCGCGCATCCAGCGCACCCGCGACGCCGCCCAGGCCCGCCCCCGCGAAGCCGACGATCACGGAACGTAACGCCAGCCATGGCCGTCAGCACCAACCCGCTTTGACAGCATCAAGCGTTCGGCGATAGAGCACCCCTCTCCTCCAACCGCCGGACCCACGCCATGCCGCATCTTGCTGACAGTCTCAATCGCCTGGGCACCGAAACCGCTTTCGAGGTGTTAGCGCGCGCCGCCGATCTGGCGGCAAAAGGCAAAGACATCATCAATCTCGGTATCGGTCAGCCGGATTTTAAAACCCCGCCGCATATTGTCGAGGCCGCGATCAAAGCGCTGCGCGATGGCCATCACGGCTACACGCCGGCGAACGGCATTCTGCCGCTGCGCGAAGCAGTCTCCAAAGATCTGCACAAGCGCCACGGCGTCACCGTTGATCCCGGCAACGTGGTGATCATGCCGGGCGGCAAGCCGACGATGTTCTTTGCTATTCTGATGTTCGGTACGCCAGGCGCGGAGATCATGTATCCCGATCCCGGGTTCCCAATCTATCGCTCCATGATCCAATACACGGGCGCCACCGCTGTGCCGATTGCCTTAAAAGAAGCGAACGGCTTCGCCTTTTCGGCTGACGAAGTCCTCGCCGGCATCACACCCAAGACGTCATTGATCATTCTCAATACACCAGGCAACCCCACGGGCGGCGCAGTGCCGGAAGCGGAAATCCGCAAGCTGGTGGCCGGCCTCGCCAATCATCCCGACGTCGCCATCATGGCCGACGAGATCTACTCGCAAATGCTCTACGACGGCGCCGAGCACGTCAGCTTCCTGCGCTTCCCAGAGATCCGCGACCGGCTGATCATTCTCGACGGTTGGTCAAAAACCTATGCAATGACCGGCTGGCGGCTGGGCTTCTCCATTTGGCCCAAGGACCTGGTTGAAAAGGTCGTGCGGCTCAATGTGAACTGCCATAGTTGCGTGAACGCGCCGACGCAGTATGCCGGCATCGCCGCGCTTGAAGGTCCGCAGGATGCGGTGCACAGCATGGTCAAAGCTTTCGACGAACGCCGCCGGGTCATCGTCGGGTTGCTCAACCAATTACCGGGCGTCACCTGCGTCAATCCGGGTGGGGCGTTCTATGCATTTCCAAACATCACCGGCACCGGACTGTCAGCACGCGAACTGCAAAACGCGATGCTTGAGCAAGCCGGCGTCGCGACCGTCGCCGGCACCAGCTTCGGTATTCATGGCGAAGGGTATGTGCGCTTCAGCTACGCCAACTCCGTCGAGAATATTCGCGCAGCGATGGAGCGCATCGGGACGCTGCTGCTGGATATGAGGAAGACATAACTCTCAAAAGGGTTTTGCGATGATTGCCAAACCGGGCGCGGCCCTGCTGTTCGACATCGACGGCACGCTGGCCGATACCGATACGCTGCACATGCGGGCCTTCAACGAGATCTTCGAGCCGTTTGGTCACGTCTTCGACCACGCGCGCTTCACCCGTGAGCTGCTGGGTTTCTCGATGGTATCCATCCAGGAACGTTTTCTGAGCCACGCGCCGTGGGACCGGCAGCTCGCCATCATGGCCGAGAAGGAAGCAGCGTTTCGTGTGCTGGCGGCTGGCAACATCCAGCCGGCGCCGGGACTGATGCATTTGCTCGATTGGGCGGATCGCGCGGACCTCCCAATGGCTGCCGTCACCAATGCCCCGCGGCTCAATGCGGAAATGGTGCTCTCCGGGCTCGGCCTCGCCCACCGGTTCAAGGCCCTGATCATCGCTGACGAACTCGCGCACGGTAAGCCGCACCCGTTGCCGTACCTGGAAGGGCTGCGGGCGCTAAGAGCACGCGCGGATCAAACAGTGGCCTTTGAAGATTCGCGTTCCGGCGTTCAATCGGCAACCGCGGCTGGGATTGCAACGGTGGGCGTGCGCACGAGCCTCTCGCACAGCGATCTGGCCGCTGCCGGTGCCGTGACGTCGATCGACACATTCGATGCAGCAGACTTGACCGCCTTCGTCACCGGCGTGACGTGCGCCTGAGGTGGCGCGTTGCGCGCCGCTGATACGCTTTACGGTTTCGCTGCCCGGATCGCAGAAATCGTCTGCCGCACGGAGATCGCCTCAGGGTCAGTTTTGACCTCGATGATGGCGGCGGTGCCGCTCCGAAGTGCCCGTTTCAACGCAGGCGCAAACTCTTCGGTTTTGGTGACCGTTTCACCATATGCGCCGAAGCTTCTCGCAAACGCGGCAAAATCGGGATTGCGCAGCTGGGTCCCCGACACCCGCATTGGGTACTCGCGTTCCTGGTGCATGCGGATGGTGCCATACATGCCGTTGTTAACCACCACCGTGACGATGGGCAAGTCGTAAAGCATCGCGGTAGCCAGCTCCTGGCACGTCATCATGAAGCAGCCATCGCCCGCGAAGTTGACGACAGTTTGCTTGGGTGACGCCAGCTTGGCGGCGATGGCGGCCGGCAGGCCATACCCCATGCTGCCCGATGTCGGTGCCAGCCCGCTGCGGTAATGCTTGTATTCGAAATAACGATGCAGAAAGGCGGCGTAGTTGCCGGCGCCGTTGGTGACGATGGCATCGGCGGGCAGGGCTTCCGAGCAGTGGCGCATGACCTGCTCGAGCTGCACGGCGCCGGGTGTCGCAATAGGTTTCCAGGCAGCCACACAGGCCGCGCGCAGCTCCGCAGTACGCTTTGCCCAGCCGGGACGCGCCGCGACATTGAGCCCGCGCAACGCGTCGACGAATGCGCCAGCGTTGGAGACAATCGGAATATCAGCGCGATAGACGGAGCCAAGTTCATCTGGGCTCGGATGCACGTGCGCAAACGTCTGCGACGGGTTTGGGATATCGATCAGCGTGTAGCCCGACGTGGTCATCTCTCCCATGCGCGCGCCGACGACGAGCAGCAGATCGGAGGATCTGATGGCGGCCGACAATTTCGCATCGATGCCGATGCCAGCGCAGCCGACATAACAGGGATGACGATTATCAATGTAGTCCTGATAGCGAAACGCGCTCGCCACCGGCAGCATGTGTTTGGCGGCAAACGCCTCCACACCCTGCCGCGCAGCTTCCGACCATCCAGGACCGCCGACGATCATCATGGGTCGTTCGGCCTTCGCGAGCGCCGCGCCCAGCGCAGCCATCGTTTGGCCTGCGGGCGCGCTCTGCGCAACGACCGCGGGCTTGGCATCCGCGACGTCCACTTCAGCTGCCAGCATGTCCTCCGGCAGGCCGAGCACCACAGGCCCCGGGCGGCCAGACAGCGCCGCATGCCACGCCCGGCTGACATATTCCGGGATGCGCCTGGTGTCGCGGATCACCGCAGTCCACTTGACGAACGTGCCCAGCACGCTCTTGGTCTCCATCTCTTGGAAGGCTTCGCGATCCTCGGTGTCCGACGCCGGCAGCCCGAGGAACAGGATCATCGGCGTGCTGTCCTGCTGGGCGATGTGCAGGCCGGCCATTGCGTTGGCGAGACCCGGCGCGCGCGTAACGAAGCAGATGCCGGGCTGGCCCGTCATCTTGCCCCAGGCTTCCGCCATCATCGAAGCGCCCCCCTCTTGCCGGCAGACAATGGTCTTTATACCGGCACCATGCAGGCCATCCAGCGCCGCCAGAAAGCTCTCGCCGGGCACCGTGAACGCGCAAGCGGCTCCATTCAGAGCCAGTTGATCAACCAAAATTTTACCGCCGTGACGCATGGGGGAGCCTTCGTCTGCTGGACGTTCGAATAAGCGCACATCAAGACAGAGCGCGGCGGTCCGGAAAAGAGGCGTTTTTCGCCAGGGACGTTTGCATCCAGCGGCAGCCGCCAGCCGGCACGCACGATGTGGCGGATTTATGCAACGCCCGCTGCATCTTAGTTGCAGGCGCACTGGCATCACCGCCGGCGAACCGGTAGGGTTCCCACTGGGTATTTTATAGACTGCGTCTTGTGACAGGGGCCAGAAGTCAGTGGCGTATCGCGCTCGGCAGTTCGGAGGTTGGCTCACCGCGCGCGCAGAGCGTGTGGGTGGCGGCCGTGCTATGCGCATAGCGGGACTGGTCGTTGCCTTGGCGGTCCCGGCCGCAATCGCGCAAGAACCAAAGGTCCCGCCGCAGCCCAGCGATCCCGGCGCGGCGAAGGCCTATGCCGTGCTCGACGTCGCGTGCGCGGGGTGCCACCAGACCGGCAAACTCAAGACGCTCAAACAACCCGCCGCCAATCTCGGCAACATCCTCGATCTGGAGGCACTCGCGCGGACGCCGTCGCTGGTAACGCCCGGTATCCCCGACGCGTCGCCGCTCTACATCGCGTTCCACGGCCGCTCCATGCCGCCCGACGCTCCAGGCGAAGCTGCCGGACCGGAAGTGACTGCCACCGACCTCGCTGTCATCCGCGACTGGATCGAGCAAATGCCACCGCGCCAAGCGTGCACGGATCGTACGCCGGTGCCGCCAGAAGCATTAGCCGTTGCGCTCGAAGCGGCTGCTGGCCGCATTGGTCCCACCCGGGCACCAGGGACGCGCTTTGTATCGCTAGCCGCGCTGCACAACGCTTGCGCTTTGCCAGCAGAGATGGACGGTGCGCGAGCAGGCGCGGCCCAGCTGATCAACAGCCTGTCGCTAGGTCTCGATCCGGTTAAGCTGTCGTCCAGCGGACCGTCTGATGTATTGCTTGAAGTCGATCTGGCGGCGATTGGCTGGACACCAGAGCGCTGGGACCGATTGGCCTTGCGTGCACCCGCGGCCGCCTTCGTCCCGATCAGCGCGGCGCTGCAGAAAGGGTTGGGGACCCGCGTCCCACTGGTGGATGCAGGTTGGTTGGCAGACGCGGCCACCACAGCGCCGCTGTACTACGACCTGGTCGGCATGCCCAACAGCCTCAGCGCGCTCGCTGATAGCCTGCGCATTGATCTCGCCAACGACAAACGCGATGCCGTTGAGCGCATCGGTCTCAAGTCATCCTCAGTCGCCCGCGGCAACCGGCTAATCGAACGACGCGCCTTCGCAAACGGCGCGGCCTGGTTTTCGCGCGAGTTTGCGCCGACGGCGGGGCGCCCCGACCTGTTTGATCAGACGGTGGCTGCTGCCTCGGGAGCAGCCAACCGCGCAAACGCGCAACCTGTGCCCGATGCCACGCTGGTGCATTTCGATTTGCCCAACGGTTACCCCGCCTATTTCATTGCCAATGCCAGCGGCGGACGCCTCAACGACGTGCCGGGCTCTGTGCTGCGCGACGATGCGCATCCGGGCCGCAAAGTCTCCACCGCGCAATCCTGCCTCGGCTGCCATACTGCGTCCCCCGTGGCGCTGGCCCGTGGCCGCGCCGACGATCTCAAGGCCCGCCTGCTGTCCGAAACGGTGCTCGGCAAAGAGGCGCGCGACCGGCTGCTTGCAACTCACCCGGAACCGGCCGACTGGCTGCGCCGGCTTGACGAGGATGCGTCCCGTTTCGGCCGCGCCATGACCGCCGCCGGGCTTGACACAGGTCACAAGCTTGATGGCCTCGATCCGCTACCAGCGCTGATTGCGCGCTATCAACGCGCAGTAACCGTGGATGAAATCGCGGCTCTGGCTGGCGTCGCGCCGCGTCGCATTCTTGATATCGGCCGATCAGGTTCCGCCGCCCTGGCCGACGTCACGCACCGGCTGGCATTCGGCCCCGTGCCGCGCACCGCCGTCGATGCCGTCCTGGCTGAGATCGCCCAGCGGCTCGGCCGTGAGATACCCAGCGGCGCGCCACCGCCCGTCGTGACGCTGGCCAGTACGGCGCCCGAGCTGGTGCTTAAGGCCGAACGCCCGGTCTTCCAAAGTGGTGATCTGCTGGCGCTGACCGTCCGCGCCAACATCAATTGCCACCTGACTTTGCTGACGCTCGACGCCAAGGGCCGCGCGACCGTTCTCTATCCCAACGAGTTCGACCCCGACGCCGTAATCGAAGCCGGGCGTGAGTTACGCTTCCCCGGTGAGCGGGCGCCCTACCAGTTCCGTTTGCGCGAAAAGGGGTACGAGACCTTGATTGGCATCTGCGCGGCCAACACCAAGACGGTCGATGGCATCCGCCACGACTATGAAAAGCAGCGCTTCACCGAACTCGGCGACTATCGCGCCTTTCTCAGCCGCACGTGGCCGAACCGCGACACAGCCGATGCCAAGCCGCCACGCGGCCGTAGCGCCCGGCGTGCAGGCGAGACAGCTGAGCCCACCCCACCAGCGGCCAAAACCGATCCGCAGGCGCGCGCAGCCATCCGCATCAGGATCGAATGACCTTTGCTGCGGTGATTTCGACTTCGATTTTGAATTCGGGGCGGGTGAACCCGGTGACCACCACCAGCGTCGAGGCAAAGGCTTCGCCTGCAACGTAGCGGCTGCGAACCGCTCCATAAATCGGGAAACTGCTGCGATCGGTTACGAAGCCCGAAAAACGCACGATGTCGCCAAATCCCATGCCGGCGTCTGTCAGAATGGCGCGGATGTTCTCAAAGCACAACACACACTGCGCTTCGATATCGGCTGGGACGTGATCGTCCGGCCCCACGCCGAGCTGTCCCGACGCATACAGCATCGCCGCGCCCGGTGGCACCAGCAGCCCGTGGCTGTAGTTTGCAAATGGCTTGCGGATGGTCGCGGGATTGATGGCGCGCTGGTCGGCAATCGTCATGCGCATTCTCTCCGCCGCAACCACAAACAATCCTTTGACAGCGCCAGCGTTCTGTGAGCGAAATTGGAGATTGCCAAACACCTGTGCATGAAGCTGCATAAGAAGTATTTCAGATGCGCACTGCTCGCACAATCGTCAACTCATTGTTCTCGCTAACAGCGCAGCGCCTGGCTGCGCTACCACCCTCTCAGGCCGCCGACACGTACAATTCGCTCCTGACTTTTGCAGCCTTTGCAGGGCGCCCGATGCTGGATGGGCTCGACCCACGGGTGGTGACAAACACAATCGAGCTACTTTCCGATGGGCTACGGCGCACCCCCTACGGTGTCCCGCTCGACCTCGAGTATCCGCTGATCATTTCTCTGTCCGTATCGGGGTACTGCCCGTACGCCTGCAGCAATTGCTACTCGAACTCCGGCGCGACCAAAGCGCGTGGCCAAACACAAGACCGGCTGCAACTCTTCGCCAAAGTCGCGGCATCGAAGACACCCTTTGTGATCGTCTCGGGCGGTGAACCGCTCGTGACAGACGGCATCACCGATTGCTTGAAGTTGCTGACCGAAAGCGGCAAGTTCGTCTACGTCTCGACCAATGCCTTGGTGGAGCCTTATCTCGAATTTGCTCAGGAAAATGCCGGACTGCTCCGCTTCGTGCTTCCCGTCTGGGGCAATCGCGCGCGGCACAATGTCCGGCGTGGCGCGAACTCTTTTGAAAGGCTCGAGCGAAACCTGGCTCAGCTGAATGGCGTGGGCCACAAGCCCAACCTCCTTGTTGTGCTATCGGACCTCGACTACACGGTGTTCGAGGATGTCGAGCATCTGGTGCAAGCGCACGGTGTCGATGTCGTCACCATCAGCCGCAAGATCGATGCCGGCCGGGTCGAAGCCGTACGGCCCGACTTCAAACCAGATGATTTGCGCAACCTGCAGCACTGGCGAAGTGTGCTGCAGCAGCATGTCCGGCTGGTTGTCTGCGACCTGCCCGAGCTTCAGAACACTGGGCGCAGTGGACGCCTTCAACGTCTGCTCGGATTGCCCGTGCACAATGGCTGCTCGGCGGGCAACTGGATGATGCATGTCGATGACGGTGGCAAAGGCTACCCCTGCTTTTCGTTTGAAGGCGACGTCACCCAGGCGATTGGCAGCAGCCTGTCGATTGCCGAGCAATGGCAAGCCGTCCGTGGCTTGCGAACACTCTTCCCAACCGGCGCACTCTGCGCCCGCGAGCAACTAGGCAGACCAAAGGAGGCGGCCCTTGACCCAACCTGAACCACCACGCCAACGCATCGGTGTTGTCCGCTTCCTGCTGATTGCGGTCGTCGTCGTTATTGCCAGCTCCCTGTTCCTCGTTATGACCATGTGCAGTTCGATGGCCATGGAGCGTCCCTCTAGCGTCAAAAGAACGGTTGGAATGGGATCAGCCGCACTTGCACTGCTGAGCCCGCGTTGGGCTTTCGGGCGCGCTGGCCGACTGGTTTCGCGACCGACCTTACCTACCTGCTGGCGGCCGCCGGCGCGGCGGCCCTCACATGGTGGCTTGTCTAACCGGCAGCGGCCCGACAGAGCGGGCGCACCTCAGCTTGCGGCATTATACAGTTGGTATCCAGCGTTGAGGATACCGACCAAGGCAAAGCCGGCAATGACACGCCACATGCGGGACGCATATTTCGCGGGGTCGAAACGGTAGCCGAGACCGAGCACCAGCACGATCGGGCTGCCGATCAGAACCAGCATGACCAGGAAGCGAGCACCTGGCACCCAACCGCCCAAAAGAACCTGCGCGACCCAAGTGACCATAGTGTTGAAGACATAACTCTCGGCCTGGCCATCGCTCTGCAATTGCCGTGCGGTCAGCGAAAAGATGTAAATGATGATGAACGCCGCGATGGCGCCCAAGAGATTGTCGCGCAGGTACTTTTCAGAGAGCAGCGGTGGCGTTACGTAGTCGCGGCTGCACGAGGTGACGAACAGGACGAAGAAGAACAGCCAGAGATTCAGCAGAACACAATCGTAAAGCGTGACCTTTGGCACAAAAAACAGTGCCAGCGACCAGAACTGGCCCGTGACCGCCAGGAATTTGCCGGTCAACAGATTGACAAACTTCGCAAACTTAAAAAACTGCGTCCACCCTGAAGCGAGTGTCATGACGGCGCCGATAATACTGGCCCACGACAGCGCCTCATGCTTTGCGCTACCCCACAGCCACTGATACCATGGCGCGTGTTGTCTCGGCGCCAGCAGCTGTTTAATGACCGCGCGTTCGATCTGCGCCTCTTCGCTGAGCGAAATGGTATGCATTTCGCCGAACGGCAGCGGAATCTGATCGTGCTCAAGATCGCTTGAGCGCACAGGGATAAGCTTGCTCGATACGCGTGCGCGATTAGCCTCGGCACGGCACCATTCGGAGCGAACGCTGTTGGGAGTCCAGATACAGACGACAACGCGCGCTTCATCAATTTTGGTCGTAATCGTGTCGCGGTAGTGCTCGGCGGGTTCGAGCTGCTTGTCATACCAGACCGCGTAGCCCTTGCTCTCAAAATAAGCCGCCAGTGTTTGGGCCTTGAGCCTGTCCGCGCTGGAGTATGAAATGAAAATATCAGTCATGATCGCCATCCGCCGGGCATCGATGAACCGTACTGGCTGCAAAATAGATCCGGGTGCCCGGCAAAACCGCGTGAGCCTGGCCCTGCACCATCCCATCGGCCGTAGCGCTGTTACCGCAGCAGCCGTGAAAGAACTTAACTATCAGCGACAGCTAATCGCTTGTAATGCCAGAATGCAAGCTCGCCGCCATTGCCATCGGACTGACGCCTCTAGCCGCAGTGGCCTTTTGCCCGGCTGCCGCGGGATGGCGGGGTCAGATCTTCAAGTCGGCAAGCATCATCGCCGCGATGTGCCGGTAGGCGCTGGCGGGCGCGCTATCGGGTTCTGTCACAACAATCGGCAATCCGCTGTCGGCGCGTTCGCGGATGGCGAGTTCGAGCGGAATCTCTCCGAGGAACGCCACGCCGAGTTTTGCTGCCTCTGCACGCGCGCCACCGTGCGCAAAGATGTGATGCCGCTTGCCGCAGTCATCGCAGATGAAATAGCTCATGTTCTCGATCAGACCGAGGATCGGCACGCCGACCGAGCGGAACATCTCGACGCCTCGGCGCGCATCGATCAACGCGAGATCTTGCGGCGTTGACACGATCACTGCACCGGCCAGCGGGACATTCTGTGCAAGCGTGAGTTGGGCATCGCCAGTGCCGGGCGGCATATCGACGATCAACACATCAAGCGCACCCCATGCGATGTCGCGCAGCATCTGCGTGATGGCGGAAGCAACCATGGGGCCGCGCCACACCAGCGCCGTGTCGGTATCTACCACAAAGCCAATGGACATCACCTTGCAGCCATAAGCCTCAAGCGGCGCCAGGGTGCGGCCCGAAACGACGTTCGGGCGGCCCTTGAGGTTGAGCAGCTTAGGCATGGACGGTCCGTAGATGTCGGCATCCAGAATGCCGACCGTCAGCCCCTGTGCCCGCAAAGTGAGCGCTAGATTGCAAGCCGTCGTTGACTTGCCGACCCCACCCTTGCCCGACGCAACGGCGATGATACGTTTGATCTTGGAGAGATTGGGAAAGGTTGCGGCTGGCACGTTGACGGCTGTGGGCACGCGGTCCGCCGTCAGCGCAACAAGCGGCCGGTTGGTTATGCCCTGGAAAGCTGCGAGCCGGTTTTCGATCTCAACGCGAACGGGCTCCCAGAGCGCTGCGTCTTTGGCATCGATGGCGATGGAGACGGACATGCGATCACCGGTCGTGGTGATCGCAAGCGGGCCTGATGTCGAAGTATCGAGGGGCGCGCCGTCCGGCGTGCGCAGACCCACAAGATGTTCGATGACGGCGGCACGATCGATCCTCACATTGTTCGACACAGTGACGGCCTCAGTGAAACAGCATGGGGACCGAACACACGTGCCCGGCCCCCATCGATTGATCAACAAACAGCTGCAGCTCAGTGTTTCGGTGCAGCGCCATCTTTCAAGCGCGGATCAAGATCGACGCGCGCGCCAGACGTTGTGTAAGCTGCGTCCGCCGTGCGCTGCTGCGTCTCAAGCACCATCGCCGCGCCGAGACTGATGCCGATGACTGCCAGAACTGCTGCAATGAACGATGTCATGATGTCCTCACCTATTCGGCCGGAGCAGGCGCGCGCCCGCCAGAAGGATTCTGAGAGATGTCTTGCGGCCGGTTCTTGGCCACCTTGTCGACCCAGATACTGTGATGCGACTTAGCCCAGTTCAAATCGACCTTGCCCTTGCCCATGGCTGCAAACGCGCCTTCCATGCCAACGCTGCCGATGTAGATGTGGGCTGCAATGATGGCGACCAGCACCAAGCCGGTGACCCCATGCACCACCGTTGCGAACTGGAAGCCGGACATGGCCAGCGACGCCGGCCGGAACATCATGATGTAGCCCGATACTGACAGTGCCGCCCCACCGATGATCGTCGACCAGAACATCAACTTCTGGCCGGCGTTGAACCGATCAGCCGGTGGATGTCCGATGCCAAGAAGACCGCCGGCCTGCGCAATCCAGCGAATGTCGCGCAAGGCGGGCAAGTTGTCCTTTACCCACATGACGAACATCAAAATGATGCCGAGCGCAAAAGCGAAGCTGACGTAGTTATGGACGAATTTGCCGGCCTGGGAGAGCCCCGAAAATGCGCTTGGACCGATCACCGGCAGAAGAATGGACTTCCCGAAAACTAGGTTCAGTCCGGTAAAGCCCAGCGCCAGAAACGATGTCGCTGTCAGCCAGTGCACAAACCGGCTCAACCAGCCAAAGCGGACGATCGTTTGGCCGGACGGACCGCCTTCGATCGGCACCCGGCCACGGATGAAATAGAACAGCGCCAGCAGCGCCAGCATCCCCGGAATGGCGAACATGCCAATGCGCGTTAACGTCGTCTGGTGGAACTCACGGAACTCGATGCCGCCCGGCTGGATCAGGTTGCCAGCACGCGCATCAGGGATCGAAACGCGGCCAGAAAGCGTGTCGCCCGAATTCGGCTTCAACGCCTCAAGCAGTTGCTTTTCTTTGACCGAACTTGCGGTTGGGTTCACCGTGGTCGGCTGTTGAGCCGCCGCTGGAACCGCGAGTACCAGCATCAAGAGCAAGGCCTGTAGGATGCGGTGAAGGGACATGGTGGCGAGCATCTGGATTGATCCTGCGTACGACTGAGACAAACCGGACCGCGCGCGATCCAATCATGCGTTATCAAGTCGCAATGTCTTCCTTGTAGGCGGTTTTCCAACCCCACGCGCCGGAGCCGTAGCCGCGCTTGGCGACGCGTTCCTTGTAGATCTGTGCGATGATCTGGCCGTCGCCGGCCAGCAGTGCCTTGGTCGAGCACATCTCGGCGCACAGCGGCAGCTTGCCCTCGGACAGGCGATTGCTGCCGTAAGCGGCGTACTCCTCTTTGGAGTTGTCCGCCTCGGGGCCGCCGGCGCAATAGGTGCACTTGTCCATTTTGCCGCGCGAACCGAAGTTGGCCTGCTTGGGGTACTGCGGCGCTCCGAAGGGACAGGCATAGAAGCAATAACCGCAACCGATGCAGAGTTCTTTGGAGTGCAGCACCACTGCGTCCGCGGTCGTATAGAAGCAGTCCACCGGGCAAACAGCCGCGCACGGCGCATCCGAACAGTGCATGCAGGCCATCGACACTGAGCGCTCGCCAGGCTTGCCATCGTTGATGGTAACGACACGGCGGCGGTTGATGCCCCAGGGAACATCGTTCTCGTTCTTGCAGGCCGTAACGCAGGCGTTGCACTCGATGCAGCGATCCGCGTCGCAGAGGAATTTCATGCGTGCCATGTGAGTGTTCTCCTTAAGCCGCGCGGATCTGGCAGAGCGTGACCTTGCCTTCGTGCATCGCCGTGACCGGATCGAAGCCGTAGGTGGTGACGATGTTGACGCTTTCCCCGAGCACGATGGGGTCGGTGCCGGCGGGATAGTTCTTGCGCTGGTCTTCGCCCTGGTACCAGCCGCCGAAGTGGAATGGCATCCAGGCAACGCCCTTGCCGACACGCTCGGTGACCATGGCCTTGACCTTGACCTTCGAGTTGTTCTCAGGGCCATCGACCCACACCCAGCCGCCTTCGACGATGCCGCGTGCGGTTGCATCCGCTGGGTGAATTTCGACGAACATGTCCTGCTGCAGCTCGGCCAGCCACTTGTTGGACCGCGTTTCTTCGCCGCCACCTTCGTATTCAACCAAGCGGCCAGACGTCAGGATGATCGGGAAGCTTTTCGCGACGTTCTTGTCGACCGCAGCCTTTTGCACCGAGAAGCCGGTGTTCATGACGCGGAACGACTTGAAGTCGGGGCGTGTCGGATACTTCGCAACCAGGTCAACACGCGGTGTGTAGATCGGCTCGCGATGGACGGGAACCGGATCGGGCAGGTTCCAGGCGTTGGCGCGGGCCTTGGAGTTGCCGTAGGGCGCGCAACCGTGGGCAATCGCCACGCGTTGAATGCCACCGGACAAGTCGGTCGCCCACGACACGCCACCAATGGCATTACCGCCGATTTTCCCGATCGTGGCTTTCTCAGCGTCTGTCAGCTCGGCATCCCAGCCAAGCCTCTGCAGCACCGCCATCGTGAACTCTGGATAACCGTCCTTGATTTCGGAACCCAGTGAGTAGGATCCTTCCGCAAGCATGTTCTGCTTGATCTCGCGTTCGACGTCGGCGCCGGTCGCGTCCTTTTCCTTGACCTTGATGACACGCTCGGTCCCGAAACGGGCGCGGAACGTGCCGCCACCGTCTTTGACATGCAGGTTGGTGTTGTAAAGCAGCGGCGTGCCCGGATGGCGTTGAGCCGGCGTGCCCCAGCACGGCCACGGCAGGCCATAGTGATCGCCAGCAATCTCGGCGGGCGCGTCCGGCTTCGCCTTCAGGGTGACGATGTCGAATTTATCCTGATGCTTCATGTGCGTCTTGAGGCGCTCCGGCGACTGTCCGCAATAGCCGGTCGAAAAGCCACCACGGTTGATCTCGCGCAGGATACTTTCGGCCTCCGGCTCGTCGCCGAATTTGCCTTTGATCATTGTGATGTTCTTGAACATCTTGTCGGCATAGCCGAGCCGCTTGGCGAGTTCATAGATCGCCCAGTAGTCGGTGGCACTCTCGAAGATCGGTTCGACAATCTTTTCTCCCCACTGGAGCGAGCGGTTGGACGCTGTCCGCGAGCCATCGCACTCAAGACTGGTAGCGATGGGCAGAAGATAGGTGCCGTTCTTGCGGCCGGCCAGCGACACGAAGTTTGTCGGATGCGGGTCGGCAACAACGAGCAGATCAAGCGCCGCAAGACCCTTCACCATCTCCGGCATGCGCGGCACGGTATTGCCGCCATGTCCAAAGATGATTGCGGCCTTAAGCGTATCTCGCTGATCGATCTGATCCTTCGGAACAGTGACCGCATCGAACCACCGGGTCGACGGAATGCCCGGCATGGTACGGTAGTTGATCTTGGTGTTGTTGGGGCCATCCTTCTTGTCGAAACGGCCATCGAGCCATTCGAAGTCGACTTCCCAGACGCGCGACCAATGCTTCCAGGCGTTGTCGTCAAGGCCGTAGTAGAGCGGCAGCGTGATGACATCGAGGCCGAGATCGGTGGCCCCCTGCACGTTGGTATGGCCGCGGAAAATGTTGGCTCCGGTGCCGGGCGCGCCGACGTTGCCGGTAGCGAGCAGCAGGATGCAGTAGGCGCGGACGTTGGCTGTGCCGACCGTATGCTGGGTGGCGCCCATGCACCAGATCAGCGTTGATGGCTTCTCCTTTGCAAACAGTTCGGCAACCCGCTTGAGCTGTTCACCCGGCACGCCGGTGACATCTTCAACCGTCTTCGGGTCCCACTTCTTCACTTCGGCGCGGATCTCATCCATGCCATTGACGCGTTGGGCGATGAAGGTCTTGTCTTCCCAGCCGTTCTCGAAGATGTGATAGAGCAGCCCGTAAATGACAGGAATGTCGGTGCCGGAGCGGATGCGCACATACTCGGTGGCGTGGGCGGCCGTGCGTGTCATGCGCGGATCGATAACGATCAAGTTGGCGCGATTGGTTTCCTTGCCCGTCAGCACGTGCTGCAGCGACACGGGATGCGCTTCCGCTGGATTGCCGCCCATGATGATCATGGTCTTGGAATTGCGGATATCGTTGTAGGAGTTGGTCTGCGCGCCATAGCCCCAGGTATTGGCGACACCAGCAACCGTGGTTGAATGGCAAATGCGGGCCTGATGGTCGACCGAGTTGGTGCCCCAGAATGCCGCCATCTTGCGGTACAGGTACGCGCCTTCGTTGGTGAACTTGGCGGACCCCAGCCACCAGACGGACTCTGGCCCGGACTTCTCGCGAATATCCAGCATCTTGACGCTGATTTCGTCGAGCGCCTGCTTCCAGGAGATTTTCTGGTATTGGCCGTCGACCAGCTTCATCGGGTATTTCAGGCGGCGGTCGCCGAACACGATTTCGCGAATGGCCGCGCCCTTGGCGCAATGCGTGCCGCGATTGATCGGGCTTTCCCACGCGGGCTCCTGGCCGACCCAGACGCCATTCTGGACTTCCGCCGTCACCGTGCAGCCAACCGAGCAGTGCGTGCACATGTTCTTTTTCAGCGTGACGGGCTTGGCGTGATCGATCGCCGCGACAGCGTGCGCCTTCTGCACGGTTGCAGCACCCAGCGTTCCGACGGCGGCGAGGCCGGTGGCGGTGACGCCGGCACTGCGCAGAAACGCGCGGCGATCAAGCGGGGCCTTCCCCTTTTGCTCAGATGGCACCTGGCGGGTGCGGCGGTTCTTGGTGTCGAGGCGTTTGGTCAGCATGGGCGGTGTCCCATTGATCGGAAATTAAATGGCAGAAGAGCTTTGGACAGCTCAGTAACGGTTGGTCGCGTAGAACTTCTTGACGTGCTCGCTCTCGCTGTAGCGGGCTTTCTTTTTGTCGGCGGCACTTTCCGCGGCCAAAGCCGGCGTCGTGACGCTCACCCCGGCGGCGACAGTGGCGGCACCGGCGGCTCCGGTCCCGATACCCTTGAGGAAGCCGCGACGGTCGAGCTTAGGGTCGGATTTTGCTTTTGACATTGGGTCGGTCCTCATGTGGTCAGGCGGCCATTGAGACTGCGCGTGTTTCAAGTTCGATCCAGTGGCGGCCGACATCGGCTACTGCACGGTAAAAATGCGCTGATGGTGCGACAGTGATGTCGGCGAACAAGCGCGCCACCCAGCGCTGGATGTGCGCTTCAAAAAAAGCGTCTTGCGCCATCTGCGGCGCGGCATAGGTGCCGTCGATCATGCCGGCCATAACATCAAACAACGTTGCCACATTGTCTTCGGGTTCATGGATGCCAGCGCGGCGCTCGATACCCAGTTTTGCAAGATCCGCACGCACTGCCGCCAACGGCCGCTCATGAAGGAAACCCGCTAGATAGAACGACGCGAAGGGCAGCACGTCGCCGCGGCCGACGCCGATAAACAGCTTGAAGTACTCCTCGCCGGCAGCGGCTTCGCTGGTCTGCCGCGCTGCATCGGCGAGTGCGATCCATGCCATTCCGAGCGGCGTCATATCGCCTGCGATTTGTCCGACGTCATTCAACAAGGCCTGCGTCGGAGGCTTCGCAAGCAAATGGGCCAGGACCCGGTAGGCGCGCGCACGCGCCACATCGACGTCGTCGGCCGGCGGTACGCCTTCAATCGCCCCTGCAAACAAGTCCGGACGCAGCAACGCCCTCGGAACGTCAGTGGCAGCTTCCACGGCTGTGACCCTGTCTGCCGGCACCCGTGTCCAAGCAGAGACGGAGGGCTGCGCAATGCCAAGAACGCTAGCAAGGGCGCTCACGCCACCTGCCGCTTCAATCGCGCGCTGAAGCCCATCGTCCCGCATGTTGTCCCCACCCCTGGGTTTATAATGTTCGGCGGCCTGTTTTGGGTGGCCTCCTTCGAACAGATGAAAAACTAGCAGACGCGGGCATTCATAGGAAGCGCCTATGCGCCCAGAAGCGAAGCTCTTTGGACAAAGACTTGTGCGCAACGCCAGTGTCTTAGCGAGTGCAGCAATGCTTGAAACAAGCCGCTATGCGGGCAACGCACCGCCGTGGCGGCGGCGGGAAGGGACCTGCGCGGACATCAGAGGAGCTGCGTCTTCGTTCTTGGTTTCCAGCGGGCCATCAGTGTGTTGATGCGCGTGACCGCGTTCGGCAATCGACGCGCGGGCCGCGACCGGGCCCGGCGGATGAGGCTCGTCTGCACCGTGATCATCCGAAAGGGGGGTATGCTGCGCTGCAATAGGTTCGTCGATACTGGGGCCAGAGTTGGCCATCTCCGCGTCGCTTGCCACTTCTGCGGAAGCGTCCGACCCGGGCTTTGCATCTACACGAGCCACGCTCTGCGTCGCTTGTGCCATCCAGACGCTTATGTCGGTTCCCTCAGCGAGGTCTTGATACAAGCCGTGAATGCCGCCGGGCGCATTGAAGTCCCACTGGTTCTCAGCCACTTCAACAAAATCGCGAATGGCTGGGTCGAGTGACCACATGCGCCTCAGCGCCAGCTTCTTGAGCGCTTCCGGCACCCCTTTCTGGAGGAACGCCGTGATATCACTCTCAGCGGTCAGTTCTTCGACCTTCGGAAGCTTAGACACATCAACGTCTGGGTCTACGTCGGCAGACTTTGGCTCAGGCGCCGCCTTGGATTTGTCGCCGCGCTTCTCGTCCCGCTTTTGGCGTGACCAGCGATTGAGGAACGTGTCATCGTTGCTGTCGTTGCTCATGTCTTGGAACCCCGGCGCGGTTCGCCAGACCCGCCGTCGCGCCAACGGACATCGGGTGCCTGGCCATCACGGCGGCGCTTGATGATCGGTCGCTCGACGTGGTGCGCCTCGATAAAGGCAGCGATCACACCAGCGATCTCCGGCGGCATCTCGATCGTCTCGACGATGTTGTTACCAGCTTCGGTATTGCCTTCGCCTTCTGCTGGATCGGCAGTGATCATCAGCACATAGACGGGAGGCCCAAAACTTTCTGAGCTTTCGGGACGCAGGACAACCCACAGCTTCGGGATGCCGCTGCTCAGGTTGTCGCGATAGTTCGTTGTATCGGTCGAATAGAGGCTGACGGGAAAGGCACCGGCGTAAAAGCGCGCGGCTTCCTTGGTGCCACCCAAAGCCGTCCAGGGCGCAACATCGGGCGCGTGCGGGAATATGGCAACAGGCCGCCAGGCCATGCCGCCCCACGCCCCGCCAAGCTCGCGGCGCTCCAGCACCAGACCGACGGTCATTTGCTCTTCGATCATGCGCTCTGTTCCCGCACGGGCAGACCGGTGACGAGGTTTTGTGGTTTCAGCCGGACGATCCGATTAGGCGTCATGCCGAGGATTAGATAGACTGGCTTACCCGCCACTTTCGGAAGCATATCAGACCCATCGTCGAATGTCAGAACGAAGAGCGCGACGATGCGATCACGGCCAGCGTCTGGTGGCTCTTCTCCCGTCCAGAGCGCGTTGCCAATCCGCGTGCCCTCCTGGTCGAGCCCGGCAAACCAGACCCAGTCCGCTTTCTCAAGCTCTTTAACCGGCGCGACGCTGACTTTCAGGCCCAGCATGTGATGCACCCACGTCGCCACCACCCGCGCGAACGCATCGCGTGCCGGCTGGCCATGCCGGAAGTCCATCACCAGATGAAAAGCATCGCTATGCCCGAAGTAGCTATCCGCATTGTCGGCCGTCATGACGTCGAGATTGCGGGCGCGTGCGTCGCCGAAAATGGCGACCAACGGCGACGTCGGGTCGGTGACATCGGCGCCATCAACAAGTTCCTCGTCCGCCAGCAGCATGACGCCGTCTTTGATCGTCAGCCGTTGCGGGCGAAATAGGAGCTCGGCCGCTCTGAGTACAAAGGGATCGCGCTCGCCATCAAGCATGTTACGGGCGATGACCTGCACAAGCTGGTTCAAGAACAGCGGTGGCGTCGTGACCTTTGGCGCGCGCACCAGTTTGAGATAAGCCGCCTCCAGGGTCGGCGCGGCGAGCAAGGCATCGCGAAAGGCGATCAGGTGCCGCCAGTTCTCGCGCGCGTCCCGGTCCGCGATGTCGCGAATATCAGCGGTTGAGACCGCGGCGCGCGGATCGCGAACCAGCTGCTGGTAGAGCGCACGCTCGACGATGCAGGCGTCGGGTGGCGGAATGACTTCCGGCCGCGCCAGATAGACCTTCAGAAACTCATCGGTCACGATGAGGTGGCCGGATGAATTGTGATCCAACAGATGGTGGCCACTGGCCAGCCAGAAATCGTGAGCCGTATCGAGAGGCGTCATGGCTTGCTGGCCTGAATTGCTTGTCCGGCAATGACTGCGCCGGCCAGATCGAAGTCATTGCCGCCGTCGCCGTGTTCGTCCTCAACGACAGCGAAGGCGCCCGCACTGCACGGCATGGCGGTCGCTTGCTTGGCATCAGCGGCGTGGAAAGTGCGGAATTGCTCAGAAATCTCACCATCGGCCGTCACCGCCCGATGCACGGCTACCAGCGTCTGCACTGGGTGCTGGGCCAAACTTTCGGCGAACGCGATCTCGTCTTCTGCGGCCAGCCGCGCAGCCGTTAACGTTGGCGCGCCATGCTCTCGCATCAAGTATATAGCAAGGTGATTGATGGCGTCCGCGCGCTCATCCTGTGTTGCCTCAACCACGACGGCCAGGGTGCTCCAGCCGAACGAAGTGAGCCCCAGAAACCCCGCCCGGAAGGCCTGCTTTGCGCGCCCGTCCAGTTTGCTCAGGTCCCGGTCCCAATACAGGAACGATCCGGACACCACCCACTCGCCAGCCGCGGCCGCGCGCTCGAACACGTAGGTGTCTGAAGCGTCGAGGCGGATGGCGCGCAGGAGTTTGTGCATTACGTCGCAGTCCTAAACCCACGGTTGGCCCGTTTCAGGGTCCAGCCATTGGGGCACCACGAGCGCTGCCGTCAAGGGTGAGCGCTGCTGCTGGTTGGCAGTGGCCAGCCGCCGTTCCAGAAGGTCCCCGTTGACATCAATGCCGCGGCGCGCGCCTTTTACTGCTTGCAACCGGCCAAGATACCGCTCGGCGACGGTTTTGAAGCCCTTCGCATGCCAACTGTCAAAAGCCGCCATCAAATGCCGCGAGAAACTCTCGAGAATGAGTTTGCCGTCCAAAATCTCGAAACCCTCTGCCTCGAGGCTCGTGCCCTTGTCGAACGTCCGCAACACTGACATTTGGACGGTGCTGCGGATTTGAACTCCGAGAACCAGCCAATCGGGCACTTCGGCGTCCTGCGTCCCCGGCGTCCAGGCCAGGTGGCAGCCGCCGATGATCCCACCATCCAGCAGGATGGTGTCGGGCCAGGCAAATTCGATGGGCTTTTCTGGCGGGCAGTATTGGCCGAGCGCATCGGCTGCGGCATTCATGCCTGCGTAAAGCGCACATCTGGCTTCGGCCAACGGCTGTTCGGGCTCGAGCACAACCGCCGCCTCGATCGTATCAAACCTGCGCACCCAGACGAGCGTGCCGGCCCCCTCTTCAGCAGCGATATTCTGCGCATGGCTGAGCGCATCGCGGTACTCCCTCAGTGGGATCTCACGATACCCTGGCGGGAGGTCGAGCTTTTCTCTATCGGTGGCTAGAGCCATACAACGCACTCGCTATCTCTTCTGGAACTCTGCCCACCATGACCTCGCCTCCTAGCACTGCCAAGCCCAGCCGCACGATCCTCGTCTGTACTTGCGAAAAGTCGATGCCATTGGACATCGCTGCCCTGGCCAAGGCCAGCAAGGGTGCCCAACTCGTGGCTGCCAATCACCTGTGCGGCCCCGACATGAGACTTTTTCGCACAGCGGCAGCAACCGGCAGCGTGACCATTGGCTGCATCGCACAACGGGCGGTTTTTGAGGCGGTCGCCGAAGACGAGCAACTCCCGGCCGCGCTGACATTCGCAAACATTCGGGAAACGGCCGGCTGGTCGACCGACGCAGTGCGGGCAGCTCCGAAAATGGCAGCCCTGTTAGCCATGGCCGCGGTGCCGGTTTCGGCACCGTCCGCAGTCACCTTCCAGAGCGACGGCGTTGCCCTGATTTACGGCTCGGGGCAAGCGGCCATCGACATCGCTGCGGCGCTGAAGGACCGGCTGGACATCACTGTCCTGCTCGCTGACGCTGGTGAAGCCGTTCCACCGCAAACAGCCGAGTTCCCGGTTCGCCGCGGGCGCATTGCCTCTGTCAAAGGTCACCTCGGGGCCTTCGAAATCAAAATTGATGGCTATGCCGCGCCGGCGCCGTCCTCGCGGCGTGCCTTCCAGTTTGGTCCCGCTCGCGACGGAGCCGTCTCCAAAGCCGATCTCTTGATCGATCTGTCGGGCGGCAAACCGCTTGTGACAGCCCCTGACTTACGCGCGGGCTATTTGCGTGCCGATCCATCCGACGCACTGGCCGTCCAAAAGCTGATCCTGAAGGCCGCCGATTTTACGGGCACATTTGATAAGCCACGCTTCATCGCGTTCGACGCCAGCCTGTGCGCGCATAGCCGCTCACGCAAGATCGGGTGTACGCGCTGCCTCGATGTGTGCCCGGCCGGCGCGATTTCAACCGCGGGCGACACCGTCGCCATCAATCCGCACATCTGCGAGGGCTGCGGCCAGTGTGCC
Source organism: uncultured Alphaproteobacteria bacterium (assembly GCA_963847145.1). Classification (GTDB taxonomy): domain Bacteria; phylum Pseudomonadota; class Alphaproteobacteria; order Rhizobiales; family Hyphomicrobiaceae; genus JABFRJ01. The sequence goes on along the minus strand of CAWJYN010000001.1, from coordinate 286,933 downwards.
GCCGCGTGTCCCACGGGCGCCGCGGCCTTTGCGCTGCCAGCTGTCGATGTGCTCGTGCAGCAGGTTCGCGCTGGTGCGCAAGCCTTCCATGCCGCAGGCGGGACCACAGGCGCGCTGCTGCTGCACGACCGCTCGCACGGCACCGCCTTGATCGATGCGGCAGCACGGTTCGGCGAGGGGTTGCCGGCCCATGCGATCCCTTGGGAGGTCAACGAGGTCACACAAGTCGGCCTCGAAACAGTGTTGGCTGCCATCGCATACGGATTCAACACGGTGCACTTTCTCACCCGCGCCAAACCGCGCCACGATATCGCTGGCCTTGTGCACACCATCGAGACCGCGAATGCCATCCTCAGCGGGCTTGGGTTTGGCAACACGTGCGCAGCACCTATTCAGACAGACGATCCGGACGCCATGATCGTCGGTCTTCGTGATGCGTCCGCCCCGGAACAGAAGCGCACGCGGGCGGCCTTTGCGCCCTTCGGCGGGAAGCGGGATCTTCTTAAGCTGGCGTTGCGCGAGGTCCATCGCGTCGCACCCGCACCGGCCGACCGCATCGCGCTGCCCAAAGGCGCACCTTTTGGCGGGCTGGCGATTGCCGCCGCGGGATGCACACTCTGCCTCTCGTGCGTCTCTGCGTGCCCGACGAGTGCTTTGAGCGACGCTGTCGACCGCCCCTTGCTGTCATTTGACGAAAGCCTGTGCGTGCAGTGCGGGCTCTGCGCGTCAACGTGTCCGGAACAGGTCATCACGCTCGTGCCGCGTATCGACTTTGCCGCGTTCGAGGCCGGGCGCGTCACGATGAAAGAGGAAGCACCGTTTCACTGCATCACCTGCGGCAAAGCCTTCGGCGTGAAATCGACCATCGACCGCATCACTGCGAAGCTCAAAGACAAACACTGGATGTATGCGGGCGAGAACACGTCACGCCTCGACCTCATCCAGAAGTGCGACACGTGCCGCATCGAAGCCATGACCAATTCTGGTTTTGATCCCTATGCCGCCGCGCAACGGCCGCATGCAAAGACTACGGACGACTATCTGCGTGACCGCGATGTTGCCGACCGGGAAGCTGTCATGAAGGCTAAGATCGACAAAGGTGAAGCGTAGCCGCGCTCACGGTGTGGTGGCACGTGTCAGCCAATCCACGAGGGCCTTGCGCTCATCCGGATCGGGGATGCGCTGTTCCGGCATCTTAGTGCCGGGGGTGTACTTTGTGGGGCCGACTTCGAAAAGTTTTGAAATCGTCTCCGGCGTCCAGACAACGCCCATCGCAGTCAACGCTTTGGAAAACTCATACCCGTCAAGGCTGGCAATGCGGCGCCCCATGATCTGATGCAGGGTCGGGCCCGCGAGATTTGTGTCGTTGCGCGTCACGCCGTGGCATGCGCTGCAGGCTCGAAACACGATAGCGCCGCGGTCTTTCGTATCGGGCAACTCGGCATTGGGAGCGGTTGCGATAGACGGCGTGTTGGCGCGTCCGGTCAGCGCATCGAAGCGGCGGACCGCACGATCCCCGCTGCCCGTGTATAGTTCCCGGCCATCAGGAGAAAAGATCACGGCCCAGAGTGGCAAGCCTGGTCCTGGCGGCGTTGGCTTGATCGCGCCGCTAGCGATGTCAACAAACGTCAGCGACGTGCGAAGGCCGCCAACGGCGGCAGACTTTCCATCGGGCGAAATCGCAACGGCGGTCAGCGGGCCGTCCAGCTTTGCAATGATGCGCACCGTTGAGAGTTGTGCATCGACCTCTCGCAGCGCGCCGTCAGCGCCAACAACCAAAGCGCCGTCGTTTGGCGTCCGGACGAGTGCGTTGACAGCACCCTCCAACTTCAGGACCCGCGGGGCATCAACACCACGGACAGGCGTCAACCGCACAGTTCCATCGTGACTGGAACTGAGGATCGCCGCACCAGTGTTGACGAACACAACGCCCGTCACCGGTGCCGCATGTTCTGTGATAACGCGGCTCGCGCCGTCAGCGTCCCACAGGCGAACGGTTCGATCCCAACTGCCGCTAGCAAGTATCCGCCCATCGGGTGCCAGTGAGAGTGCGGATACGGCAGCCTGATGTCCGCTCAGCGCCGGCAACTTTGCAGTAGACTTTTCACACCAGATTTTGATCTGGCCGTCATCGCCGCCAGAGACCAGACAACCGTCTGGCCGGACCGCTAGGACGTTGACTGCAGTGTCGTGCTGCCGCAGCACACGCTCCGCCCGGCCACGGTTCAGATCCCACAGTATGATGGCGCTGTCGAAGCTGGCGGAGGCCAAGCGACCGTCGGCAAGCTGGGCCAGTGCGCGTACGGGACCGCCGTGCGCCCGCAAAGCTCCATCGGCGGTCTGCGCGATCACCGGCATGGGCAGCACTGCCGCTACCAGGACCAACCACGCCCGCCTCAAAAAACTCATGTGATAGTCTCAGCTGGTGTTAGTGCGCGGGATAGCCAGACCGCAGTACAATCGTAAATCGCTGGCGCCGTGGCAAGCCAGCCAATGCGCCGCACCCTGCATCTTTGTTGAGCAAAAAACCGACCGCCGACCAAAAAAAAGGCCGTTCGGGTTTCGATTGTGTGCGCGAACCACCATTGAAGTTTGATAAATATCAAGTGGCTGCATGGGCGTCATGGGTTGCTGCGAGAGTGGCACGGGCCTTGCCAAGTAAAACTCTCGAACGCTGCATTATGAGGGGCTCGCTATGTCCGCTACCAACGTCGGAAGCCTAAGACTATTCAGCCGTGAACCCAAGATTCGCGTTCTTCATCTCAGCTGGCTGGCGTTCTTTATCACCTTCGTCGTCTGGTTCAATCACGCGCCGCTCTTGGCATCCATTCGTGACACCTTTGGGCTCTCCAAAGAACAAGTCTCCGCGTTGCTCATTATGAATGTCGCGCTGACGATCCCCGCGCGCATCATCGTCGGCATGCTTGTTGACCGGCTGGGCCCACGCCTCATGTATGCATCGCTGTTGGCGATTTCCGGTGTTATCTGCCTCGTCTTCGCGATGGCCAAATCTTATGAGGTGCTGGCGGCGTCGCGGCTCGCACTGGGATTTGTCGGTGCCGGGTTCGTCGTTGGCATTCGCATTATTGCCGAGTGGTTCCCGGCCAAGGAAACCGGCTATGCGCAGGGCCTGTACGCCGGTCTCGGCAATTTCGGTTCGGCGGCGGCGGCGGTCACCTTGCCGACTTTAGCGTTTGCCTTCGGTGGTGCCGACGGATGGCGCTGGGCGGTCGGACTGACGGGCCTCATCGCGATTGCGTACGCCTTCGTCTATTTTGCGTTTGTGACGGACACGCCGAAAGGCGCAACATACTTCAGCCCGAAGAAGGCGGGCTCGATGGAGGTCACAAGCCGTGCCGACTTCGCGCTTTACTGCGCGATGCAGCTGCCGCTCGTTTTGGCATTGGCACTGCTCGCCTGGAAACTCGGGCCGGGCGGCTTGAACCTCATTCCACGGGCCAGCGAGTGGGCCATCTATGCGGCACTCGCGGTTCTCTATGGCATCCAGCTGGCGGACAGCTGGCGCATCAATCGGGACATACTTGCAGCACCCGTCGCTGCGATCCATCGCTACCGCTTCACGCAGGTCGCGGTCCTCGACATCGCCTACATGATCACGTTCGGTTCGGAACTCGCCGTCGTGTCCATCTTGCCGTTGTTCTTCAAAGATACCTTTGGCGTGTCGCTGGCGGTGGCAGGATTTCTGGGTGCGAGCTTCGGCATGACGACGTTTTTTGCACGGCCAGCAGGTGGCTGGCTGAGCGACCGTTATGGGCGGCGTCCCGTTTTGGTGTGGTGCCTTGCCGGGACCGCCGCAGGCTACTTTGCCATGAGTTTCATGGGTCCCCACACCGGCATTGCATTCGCAGTCATAGTGACATTCGTGTGCTCGCTGTTTGTGAACGCGGGCAACGGCGCCATCTATGCCATGCTGCCCATGATCAAACGCCGGCTGACGGGCCAGATTGCCGGCATGGTTGGGGCCTTTGGCAACGTGGGCGGTGTGCTGTTCCTAACGATTTACGCAGGCGTCGATATCGCCACATTCTTCTTGATTGCAGCTCTGTCTGCGCTATTCGGGCTGGGGCTGACTTGGGCGTTGATCGAAGAACCGAAGGGTCAGATAGCTGAAGAAATGCCGGACGGCAGCATCGCCTTGATCGACGTCGCATGATCGCGGTAAGTCCGGCCACATGAACCAAGACGCGCGCATCAGCGTTGGACAGTGCTCGCTGGCCGGCCGCAAAGCCAGGAACGATGATTCCTACGGCGTTGTCGTGCCAGCTGCGGCACTCGTTGCCACGCATGGGATCGCGATTGCCATCGCGGACGGGATGTCTTCGAGCGAAGGGGCCAAAGAGGCAAGCGAGTGCTGTGTCAAAAGCTTTCTCGAGGACTACTACGCAACGCACGCTTCATGGAGTGTGAAACGGTCTGCGGCGACGGTCCTCAAAGCCGTCAATTCGTGGCTCTATGCGCAGGGGCAGAGCCGGCATGATTCCGAGCGCGGGATGGTTTCGACATTTTCGGGCGCTATTCTGAAGGCTGGGACCGCGCACATCTTTCACGCTGGCGATTCACGCATTAGCCTGGTCCGCGATGGCCGCATCGAGCAGTGGACGCGCGACCATCGGCTCAAAGTCGGTCGTGGCCACGAGCATCTGTCACGCGCGATCGGTATCGATCAGCACGTCGAGGTCGACTATCGGTCTGAATCCCTCGAAGCCGGCGATATTCTTGTGCTGACCACAGACGGTGTGCACGATCATGTGCTCCTACCACAAATCCTCACCGTGATCGCCGAGCACCCCTCTGACCTTGATACGGCGGCACGCACCATTGCCGAGCACGCGCTCGCCAACGGCAGCCTCGACAACATCACCTGTCAACTTGTTCGCGTCGACAACCCTGGCCGGCCAGACGCGACCGGGCACTTGGGCCAACTCACGACGCTGCCGTTTCCCCCCGAACTTGCGCCGGGGATCGCCTTTGACGGCTACCGCATCGTGCGTGAACTGCACACCTCCAACCGCACGCAGGTTTATCTCGCTGAGGACACCAAGACGGGTGACAAGGTCGTGCTCAAAACGCCGTCTGTGAATTTTGAAGACGACCCTGCTTATATCGCCATGTTTGCGCGTGAAGAATGGATCGGCCGCTTGGTTGCCAGCCCCCATGTGCTGAAAGTTCTTCCACAGGAACGCGCGCGGCGTCACCTTTACACTGTGACCGAATACTTCGAAGGGCAAACGCTGCGCCAGTGGATGCGCGATAATCCGCGGCCCGATCTCGAAACGGTGCGCAATATCGTCGATCAAATCGCCAAGGGCCTGCGGGCATTTCACCGCAAGGATATTCTCCACCAGGACCTCAAGCCTGACAACGTCATGATCGACAGCCACGCGCACATAAAGATCATCGACTTCGGCTCAGCGCGGGCCTCGGGCCTTGACGAGTTGACACCCAAGAGCGAGGCACAGCCCCTGCTCGGCACAGTGGACTACACAGCACCCGAATATCACGCTGGCGAACGGCCAACCAACCGCGCCGACATATTTGCGCTCGGTGCTATTGCCTACGAACTGCTAACCGGACACCTGCCGTACAGCAAGGGCTTCGGTTCGGTGCGCGATGTGAACCGGCTTGCCTATGTCTCAGCGCGCGCGCTGCGCGACGATGTTCCCGCTTGGATGGATGCTGCACTTAAAAAGGCCGTCCACAAAAGACCCAACGAGCGCACGGATGCGCTGTCAGCACTCGTGGAGGATCTTCGGCGGCCTAACGCCGCCCTCGGCTATGACCGGCCACGTCCACTACTGGAGCGCAACCCGGTTGGCGTCTGGCGAACGCTGGCACTCATCTTGCTGGCACTGAATGTGGTACTTTTGTTTCTGCTGAAGCGCTAAAGGTCTGCGCGCGTGGCCAGTGCTGTCAGGTCGTGCGCCGCCCAAGCAGGCCGTCAGGGCGCACAGCAAGCAGCACACACAGCAGCACGAAAATCGCCGGATCACGCGTCTCGATCGCAAAGAGCGCGGACCATAGTGTCTCTGCCACGCCGAGCACAACACCACCCAGCAAGGCTCCAGGCACCGAGCCGATGCCGCCGATCACGGCTGCAATCAGCGCTTTCAGGCCAGTCATCTGCCCGCCCGAGAAACCGACGCCGCCGTAGTAGAGCGTCGTCAGCAGGCCCGCCAATGCTGTGCAGCCGGACGCTGCTGCCATTGTCAACAGAATAAGACGCTGCGGGTCGGTGCCCAACAGCTCTGCGGCTTTTGGATCATCGGCGAAGGCGCGCCACCGGCGGCCGAATGTTGAGCGTTGCATGAGCGCCAACAGCCCCAATGCGCCGGCTCCGGCCACCAATGGGAGCAGCAGCGCCATCGGCGTCACAGTGACCACGTAACCGCCGTCGCGCATCAGTGCGAGCGGGCGGTTGAATACGGGGCCAATCCAGCGATGGCCGCTGCCTTGGCTGAGCCGCATCAGCTCCGACCAGAAAAGCGACAACCCGCTGGTGGCGATCAGCACATGCTGGCCGCGTCGCCCCACCAAAGGTTCGAGAACCCAGCGGCCAAGCGCCGCGCCTTGGCTGAGGCCAGTGTAGAGCGCCAGCAGGAAGGCACCTACAAGGCCGGCGAGCAACGCCCCCTGGCCGTCAAAAATCGTGAACCCGAGGAAGGCACCGTATCCGGCCAGAACCGTCAATTCGCCGAAGGCGAGATTGATGCGGCCGACCAAGCCATAAACAAGCGCATAAGCCGCAGCCAGCAACGCATAGATCGAAATGATCGGCAGGGCTGATACGCTATGCTGCACTGTCACCGCTAGCCAACGTGGTACACTCGGCACAGCGCCCATCGTCGCATAGGGTGCAGGATCGCTGGCGGCTGAACCGCCACGGGCGATCCAGTTCTGCTTGAGCAGATGAAGCCGGACAGACCCCAGCGCGCCATCATCGGTGATGACCGACACCAGCAGCGCCGCAACCCCAAGCGCCGGATCACGGCGGTCGCCAGGCGTCTCTGCCTTGAACAGGCACGAAACGCGCCGGGACGCAGCGCCTGAGTGGGACGTCCGATAGTCGATGGCAACGGCCTGCTCTTTGGCCGGCGAACGTCCACTGATCACCAGCTGGGCAATCGATACGCTGTCGGCATGTCGATCGAGGACGGGCAGCAACGTGCGGCACACACGCGCCGCGTCGCTATCAATCAGTTGCGTGCAGCCGGCCAGAACCAGAGGCAGCGCCACAAGGAGCCAAACGCTCCGCCACAATTGTGCGGCCCGTATGCTCACGCCTGGGCTTTGAGCCGTTTTGCCATTTCGGGCGCAAAGTACGTAAGAATACCATCGGCGCCGGCGCGCTTGAACGCCAGCAGCGCTTCCGGGATGACGCGGCCGCCGTCGAGCCAGCCATTCTGGATCGCAGCCGTCAGCATCGCGTACTCTCCCGAGACCTGATAGGCAAATGTCGGTACGCCAAACGTCTCTTTCACGCGCCGCACCACATCGAGATAGGGCATGCCTGGCTTCACCATCACCATGTCGGCACCCTCGGCGATATCGAGCGCAACCTCACGAATCGCCTCATCCGTGTTTGCGGGATCCATTTGATAGGTGCGCTTGTCACCCACCAACGTGACCGACGTACCGATGGCGTCGCGGAACGGTCCATAAAAACCGGACGCATATTTGGCCGCGTATGACATGATCTGGACGTCTTGAAAGCCGGCGCCATCAAGTGCCGCCCGGATCGCGCCGACACGGCCATCCATCATGTCGGAGGGCGAGATGCAATCGACGCCAGCATCGGCCAGAGCTAACGCCTGGCGGCAGAGAACCGTGATCGTATCATCGTTGAGAATGCGGCCGTCGGCATCGATCAGCCCGTCATGGCCGTGACTTGTATAGGGATCGAGTGCGGCATCGGTGATCAGCCCCAATTCCGGGACGGCGCGCTTGATAGCACGCGCGGCCTGACACATCAGGTTAGTCGCCTTGACGGCCTCGCTGCCAGTGGGATCTCGCAGCGCTGGGTCAATGTAAGGGAACGGCGCGATGGCCGGAATGCCAAGGCTTGCCGCCCGCTCCGCCTCGCGCACCGCCTCATGAATGTTGATGCGATCAACCCCGGGCATGTGTGCCACCGGAACCCGTGACGTCTGACTGTCGATCAGGAAGATCGGCCAGATCAGATCATCAACAGTCAGCCGGTTCTCCGCGTTCAGCCGGCGCGACCAGTCCGCCTTGCGATTACGTCGCAACCGCACGGCCGGATATTGACCGGGCAACGCCGTCGCCGCCGAACGGGTCTGGAACATCTGTCGCTTGTCAGACATGGCGGGCTTCCCAGATCATCGGCGTGTGCGGCGCTGTTGCCGTATACTGCACCGGGAGACTGCCATTCCGCCAGTCCCAGCAACAGTCCCAGCAACAGCCCCAGAAACACTCAAAGAACGACGTTAAGTGTTGAGACGGTCCGGAAGAGCCTCAACCGGCGCTTTTGATCGCGGAATGTGTGTGATATGGACGCCCCGGCGCCCTGAAATAGGGTGGCGCGCTTGAACAAGGCGCGAGACGACACCGCCGGCGCGGAGCCGGTCCAAGCCCTGGGACAACGCGGGATGGCCGAACGGAAATCAAGCTACGACTACGAAGATTTGCTGCGCTGCGGGCGCGGTGAGTTGTTTGGGCCAGGCAATGCGCAATTGCCGCTGCCGCCGATGCTGATGTTTGAACGGATCACATCAGTAACCGAAACCGGTGGCGCGCACGGCAAAGGCCAGATCACGGCCGCGTTCGATATTGCGGGCAATCCGGCAACCGACTGGTTTTTTTCCTGCCATTTCAACAACGACCCCGTTATGCCCGGATGCCTTGGGCTGGACGCGTTGTGGCAGCTGACCGGGTTCTATCTTGGCTGGCTTGGTGCGCCGGGCCGTGGCCGCGCCCGCGGCGTAGGCGAGTGCAAATTCACCGGAATGGTGACCCCCAAGGTCAAGCGCCTTGAATATGTCGTTGATTTCAAGTCGATCATCCTGAGAAAGCTCAAGCTTGCCGTTGCTGATGGCGTTATGAAGGCCGATGGTGAGGTCTTTTACCAAGCCACCGACCTCAAGGTATTCCTTGAACCGGCCGCTGCCAGCTGAGCGTTGGAACAGGCGCGGCGCAATGAACCCAGATCAAGACATGGCACCGTCGGCGCCACACAATCTGCGCAAACAGCGCATGCATCAGCAGCAGAGGATCTGACATGAGACGCGTCGTCGTCACAGGCATGGGAATCGTGTCCTCGATCGGCAACTCGACGCAAGAGGTCATGGCCTCCTTGCGCGAAGCCAAATCGGGCATTGGCCGCGCCGAAAAGTATGCCGAAATGGGCTTCAAGTGCCAAGTTCATGGCGAGCCGAAGCTCGACTGGGCAGCCTTGGTGCCGCGCAAGCCGAAGCGCTTTATGGAATCTGGTGTGGCGTGGAGTTACATCGCAATGGAGCAGGCGATCCGCGACGCCGGTCTCGAGGCCAAGGATATCATAAATGAGCGGACCGGGATCATTGCCGGCTCAGGCGGGCCGTCGACCCTCGCTATTGTTAGTGCAGCGGACGTGACACGCGCCAACAAGGCCCCCAAGAAAATTGGCCCCTTCGAAGTTCCAAAAGCGATGTGCTCCGGACCGTCGGCCGTGCTCGCCACTTCGTTCCAGATCAAGGGCGTCAACTACTCCATCACGTCGGCCTGCTCGACCAGCGCGCACTGCATTGGCAATGCCACTGAGATGATTCAATACGGCAAACAAGACGTGATGTTTGCTGGTGGTTGCGAAGAACTGGAATGGACCCTCTCATCGCTGTTCGACGCCATGGGCGCCATGAGCTCGAAGTTCAACGACACACCATCAAAGGCCAGCCGCGCCTATGATAAGAACCGCGACGGGTTCGTTATCGCGGGCGGCGCCGGCATGCTGGTACTGGAGGAACTGGAGCGCGCGCGCGCGCGCGGCGCCAAAATTTATGGCGAAGTCGCAGGCTATGGTGCAACCTCCGATGGTTTCGACATGGTCGCGCCATCAGGCGAAGGCGCTGTCCGCTGCATGCGGTTAGCCATGAAGGGCTTCGACGGCAAGGGCACGCCGAATGTCGACTACATCAATCCTCATGGCACTGGTACGCCGGTCGGCGACGAGCGCGAGATCAGTGCAATCCGCGAAGTATTTGGCGCCGACAAGGCGCCGTACATTTCGTCAACAAAGTCACTGACCGGGCATTCCCTCGGTGCCATCGGCGTGCAGGAGGCGATTTTCTCGCTCATCATGCTCAACAATGGCTTCCTTTGCGAGAGCGCCCATATCGAGGACATCGACCCGGCGTTTGCCGACATGCCGATCCTGCGCGAACGCAAAGAAGTCTCCGGTCTTAACTGTGTCATGTCGAACAGCTTCGGATTTGGCGGAACTAATGCGACTTTGGTGTTCAAGCGGCTGGATGGTTAACCCGAAAGGCACTTTCGCCTTGCGCGGCAGCCGCATCCGCACGCTGACGCCAAGAGTTGAGTTGCCATGGGTGAGGTCCACAGAAGCGAGGCTTTTCAGGGCCTCCTCGATCGGAGTGCGTGGCAACGCGTCGCCCGGATCGCCAAACGACGAAAGCGAGCCAGAATGAACAGCCGAGATGTCGCCACCCCCGGACCGATCATGGCCGGCAAACGCGGCCTGATCATGGGCGTCGCCAACGAGCGGTCGATCGCCTGGGGCATTGCCCGCGTATTGGCCGGCCAGGGTGCCAAGCTGGCATTTACCTATCAAGGTGATGCCTTCGGCCGCCGCGCGATTCCCTTGGCTGAAAGCGTCAAGTCCGAGATTATCGAACCATGCGATGTGAACGATCTCGCGAGTGTCGATGCGGTCTTCAACAAGATCGACAGCGCCTGGGGCGGCCTCGATTTCGTTGTTCACGCGCTGGCGTTTTCAGATCGCAAGGAACTGGGCGGACGCTACTCTGATACGACGCGCGAGAATTTCGTGAATTCGATGGTCATCTCGTGCTTCTCGTTCACCGAGATTGCCAAGCGCGCTGCCCCGCTCATGAAAGATGGCGGCTCGCTGTTGACGCTGACCTATGGTGGCGCGACCCGCGTGGTGCCGTCCTACAACGTGATGGGCGTGGCCAAGGCAGCCCTCGAAGCCAGTGTGCGTTATCTCGCCGCCGACCTCGGCCCGCAGGGGATCCGCGTCAATGCACTTTCGGCCGGACCGATGCGGACGCTGGCTGGCGCGGCAATCTCGGACGCGCGCGTGATCTTCAACTTCCAAGCGGCGCATGCCCCTCTGCGGCGGACACCTCACCTCGATGAAGTGGGCGGGTCGGCCCTCTACCTGCTGTCCGATCTCGGTGGCGGCGTGACAGGCGAAACGCACTTTGTTGACTGCGGTTATAACGTGATTTCAATGCCGACACTGGAAGCACTAAAGGCGCAGGACGATGCACTTGCCGCGGCGATGAAGAAATAGCGCGGGTGTCGGCGTTCGGCATGCCGGGATTGGGCCCTTGGGGGGGCAATGGGTGAACACCCGCGAGCACCGGAGGGCCAACCATGTCAGCGCCCGCTGGATATCACCGGCCAGCGTCCGAACGGCTCGAATTATTTGGCAACAACTTTCAATTTCCTGAGCGTTTCGCCTAGATATCCCTAGTCAGGGCTGAAATCGGCGCGGCGTTACCTTTCAGCATCTTCCCCGGCGCACCTCACCGGCCTATAGGCATCGCGTACTCGCCCAGACCAGCACATGGGGCCGACGTCCGGCCCAGAGAGCACCCCGCGGCTCTGTTGCATAGCCGGGAATACAGCGTGACCTTCGGGGACTTTGAGCGCCAGATCAGGGAAACACGCCGCCGGCTGGCAGCGTGGCTCATAGGGCTTGGCCGCTATCAGAAGCGGACGATTGTCGTTGCCGTCGATAGCGCTGTTCTCGCGCTTGCGGTTTGGCTCTCATTTGCGTTGCGTTACGGTTGGGGCTACACGCCCGACGACTGGCGCTTTCGAATTCTGATGATGTCGGTGCCGGTCCTTGGTGTGCTCGCGTTCGCCGAGTTCGGTCTCTACCGTCTGGTGACCCGCTATATTGGTGGCCGCGCGGTCAATCGCATCGCTGCAGCCCTTGCGCTGTCGATCCTGATATGGGCGTTGCTCATCTTTATGACCGGTCTGCAGGGCACCCCGCGGACGGCCATGGTGCTTTACTGGGTCCTAGGGACCTCCGGCACGTTGCTGACCCGGCAAATTGCGGCGCGCGTGCTGAACAGAAGTAGCCCCGCACCGGTGAGCGCCGACCGCGCGCAAACGAACGTGCTCATATGGGGCGCAGGACCGCTTGGACTGCAACTGGCGGAGGCGCTGGAGCGCTCGGATCGCTACCAGTGCCATGGTTTTATCGATATGAACAGCAATCTGTGGGGTCAGTATGTCGGTGGTAACAAAGTGTTCCGGCCTGAGCGCTTAGCGGGCCTTATTGAAAGACACAGTATCGAAGAGGTCTTGCTGGCGCTGCCGAATGCGACGCGGCAAGAGCGAGCCGAGGTGTTGCATCACCTTGAGCCGCATCCGGTCGCAGTCCGCACGCTACCGCAGCTGGAAGACATCGCATCGGGCCGCGTGACCGTCAGCAGTCTGCGCGCAGTCGAAGCGGAAGATTTGCTGGGCCGCGATCCAGTCCCCCCAGACCCGGCATTGCTCGCGCGTTGCGTGGCGGGCAAACACGTTATGGTGACGGGCGCGGGTGGCTCGATCGGGTCTGAACTGGTCCGCCAGATCTTGCGGCAAGGCCCGCGCACCCTCGTGTTGTTCGAAGCGTCAGAAAACGCGCTTTACGAGATTGAGAGTGAAGTGCGCGTCGCCATTGCCGGGCTGCTCTCGACTGTTGAACGACCCGCCGTTATCGCGGTTCTGGGCTCGGTTCTCGATGCGGACCTGGTGGCCCGGACGATCGCACTGCACGCTATTCATACCATTTATCACGCCGCCGCTTTCAAGCATGTGCCGATCGTCGAAGTGAACCCTGTCGTCGGCTTCCGTAACAACACCTTCGGGACGCTGACAGTTGCAGAGGCCGCCGAGCGGGCCGGCGTCGAGCGCTTCGTGCTGATTTCAACCGATAAGGCCGTGCGGCCCTCTAGTTTGATGGGGGCCAGCAAACGGCTGGCCGAGATGGTGCTGCAGGCGCGCGCCGACGAACCGGGCCAACGCACCACGTTCACGATGGTGCGTTTCGGCAATGTTCTCGATAGCTCGGGTTCGGTCGTTCGTCTGTTCCGCAAGCAGATCGCGCGCGGTGGCCCGGTTACGGTGACGCACCCCGGCATGATCCGCTATTTCATGTCGATCCCGGAAGCTGCAACGCTCGTGATCCAGGCGGGTGCCATGGCGACGGGTGGAGAAGTGTTCGTTCTCGACATGGGGGAGCCCGTCAAAATTGATGACCTTGCGCGTTCTATGGTGCGACTGATGGGCCGCGAGGTGCGTGACGCCAACAATCCGCAAGGCGACATCGAGATCGACTACGTTGGGCTTCGCCCCGGCGAGAAACTCCGCGAAGAGCTGTTGATTGGTGCCAATACGGCCGGCACCGAGCACCCGCGCATCCAGCGCAGCATGGAACCCTATCTGAGCCTCGAAAAGCTCGAGGGGGTACTTGAACAACTGCGCGCCGCGCTCGTTGCTGGCGAGCCGATGGTGCTGCAAGCCCTGCTGCACAAGACGGTCGAGGGTTACCATGTCGGCGGCGCCTCGCCCGAGGATGATCCGGCGCCGCCGCCGGCCGAATGGCATTCAGGCACGACGACGGTTCATTGATTGAGCCCGCGCCGTTTAGACGCCGGCCACAGGTATTCTGCTTGTGTCGCCCATGGGACTTTGCTAGACGAGCCTCCGTTGCGGTTGGCGCCCCTGAAGCGGTGTTCCAACTTCAATAGCTGTGAGCGGTCATGGCGGAATTGGTAGACGCACTACCTTGAGGTGGTAGCGCCGCAAGGCGTGGAGGTTCGAGTCCTCTTGACCGCACCATATTTTTTCAAGTGATTTTACAGCGCGGATGCAGGCAAGTTCGTTGCCTGCATTGGTGGGACATGGGCGTACCGGAGCTAGTGGACAACCGCTACATCGCCCTCACCACATCCGCTCGAAACAAACCCCCGCGAACGATTTCACGTGGCGGCCGGGCTCGAACGGGATCTGGCAGTTAAGTTCAGCGACTTCCCAGCGGTCACAGAGACCGTAGCCGGCCTCCGCGAAGGCTGAGAGGAATTCATCCTCGTTGAAGATCTGGTTAGGCGCCAGTGCACCACCTAAGTGCTGCAGCGACCAGAAGCCCGGCCGCTCCGTCAGGGCAAAGTTGTTGAGGATCACGTGATGCGGACGCCGCTCCGTCACCATAGCAGCGATCCCGGCAGCATTGAGATCGAGATACTGGATGGAGCCGGCAGAAAAAAACACATCGACCTTGGGCAGAGATCGGAATTCTGTGCGGAACGACAGCGGACAGGGTTGCGCCATGGGCACCTTCTCAGCGGCCATTTTGACCACAGCCGGTAACTCGACAACAATCCACTCAGCGCCATCAGGCAAGGGTTGGCGACGCGTATAAGTTCTGTAAGCGCCTCCAAAATGGCCGCCGAACTCAACTAGGGTAGCGCCGGGCTTGAGCACACTCGAAAGCCAATACATGCTGGCGTAAAATGAGGGTTGCTCCCATTCACTGAAGTAGGCGGCGTCGTTGTCCCAGCCCAGTGGCCAATTCTCGAAGGCCTGTGCTGCCGCCTCGGCATGCGAGCGGTAGACGCCGAAATAACTTTTGACAAAATGCGGATGGCGCCAAGCTAGGTTTCTGTAAGCGCCTCGCACTCCGGGAATCTTTCCGAGCGCCGCCCCGACCGGGCTCTGCGTCACCAGCAGTTTGAGCGCGCGCGCGGGCATGACCACAGGTCCCCTGAGCGAACCGGCCAGCGGGCGCTCGACTTTGACGGAACCAACGAAGGTTAACGGCGCCAGGACGATAGTACAAGCCCATCAGATCACGGCACAACCGGCGCTGTTCCTCACAGGAACCCGATGGAGAACCATGGCACCGCCGCGACGACGGCGAGGCCAACC
Source organism: uncultured Alphaproteobacteria bacterium (assembly GCA_963847145.1). GTDB lineage: Bacteria > Pseudomonadota > Alphaproteobacteria > Rhizobiales > Hyphomicrobiaceae > JABFRJ01. The sequence continues at coordinate 271,789 of CAWJYN010000001.1, read as the reverse complement.
ATCAGCGCCCCGAGATAGGGCCAGATCGGTTTGACACCCTCAGACGGATCAACTCTGCCAATGGCGCAAGCGGCATAGTAGCCGACGCCGAAGGGCGGCGCGAACAGCCCAATGCCCATGGCGAGAATGACCACCATCGCATAGTGCACTTCGTGGATGCCAAGCTCGCGGGCAATAGGGAACAACAGCGGTCCAAACAGCACAATCGCCGGGATGCCCTCGAGCACGCTGCCCAAGATCACAAACGCAACGATCGACACCGCCATGAAGCCGGCAGCACCGCCCGGCAAATTGTTCATCGACGTGGCCAGCTGGCGGCTGAAGCCGGATTGGGTGAGCGCCCAAGCCATGCCGGTCGCCGTGCCAATGATAATCAGGATGGCTCCAGACAACGCCGCAGTATCCAGCAAGCACTTCCAAAGCCGGTCCCACTGGACATCCGCGCGGAAGATAAGCCCAGCAACCAGCCCATACAGCAGCGTGTAGACGACGCCGATGGTCGATACTTCCGTTGCCGTTGCGACACCTTCAACCACCGCAGCGCGGATCAAAAACGGCAGCGCAAGTCCAGGTGCCGCGATCAGCAGGGCCATGGCGATCTGGCTGCCGCTGGCGCGCGTGACGCCGGTCATGTCTTCATCGCGCGAGCGCCACCACACCACCGCACACAACGCGAGCGCCAGCACGAGACCGGGAACCAGGCCACCTGTAAACAGCGCCGCAATAGAAACGTTGGCCACCGAACCGATGGTGATCAGCACCAGGCTCGGCGGGATCGTTTCGCTCATCGCGCCCGATGACGACAGCAGCGCGACGAGATCGCCGCCTTGGGCCCCGCGCTTTTTCATCTCCGGAAACAACACCGGCGCGACCGCCGCCATATCGGCAGCCTTCGAACCAGAGATGCCCGAGACCAGATACATCGCACCAAGCAGCACGTATTTCAGACCGCCGCGGAAGTGACCGATCAAACTCGCCAAAAAATCGACCATCGCCCGCGCCATGCCAGTGATCTCGATCAACAGGCCGAGAAACACAAACAACGGCACCGACAGCAGGATGATGTGGCTCATGCCCTCGTCCATGCGCGAGACGACGACGGTCAGCGGCGTGCGGGTGGTCAGCGCAAGAAACGCAAATGTCCCGATGCCGAAGGCAAACACGATGGGCACGCCGGCCAGCACCGCCCCCCCCACGAGCAACACGAAGAACACGATCAGTTTGTAATTACCAATCGACGTCAGCAGCGGCTTGGCCAGCCACAGCACCGCACCAATCGCGATGACGATTGCAAACGCCAGCGCCACATCGCGCAACGCGTAGGTTCGCCCGATCCGCAACAGGCCCATGATCAACATCAGACCAATGCCAACCGGCAACGCTGCCGCGCGCCAGATGTTGGCAATTTCAAGCGCCGGCGTGACGATCACCAATTCGTCGTAGGCGTATTCTAATGCCGGCCACATGACGAGGCCGAGGAACGCAATGCCGGCGGCAAGCGACAACGCCTCGAGCAATGCCTTCATGCGCGGCCCGGAGCCGTTGACGATGGCAGCCATCCGCATATGCTCGCTGCGGCGGTAGGCGAGCACAGCGCCCAGCATGGCCAGCCATAAAAACAGAATAGACGCGAGTTCGTCCGTCCAGGTGAACGGCCTCTTGTACCAGTACCGCGAGACGACACCGGCGAATAAGATGGCCATTTCGACGACCACCAGCCAGCCAGCCACCCATTCGACGACCCGGCCTATTCCAGATTCAATGCGCCCAGTCACGGTGTCAGTATCGCCACCGGCACCAGCAATGTCCCCGAATTGCATGCGATCACCCCACTCATCCGACCATCCCGTACCGCGAGCATATACGATCCCTGCGAAAGGTCACCCGATGCTGCCGCCGTCGGCCAGCGATCACCGGTGCCGAAGATTAACCTGCGGTTCCAGAACTGTCCCAACACACTCAAACCAGCATTCCACTTGCCGTGATGGCTTGGGCGACTTTCCCAGCATTATTAATGGTATTCAGCGCTAGTGCGCTTTATTGACCCAAGATCGATTATTCGCTACGAGACACCACGACTTTATTCCAACGGAGACAGCCGTGAAAGAACTTGAAAAGATGAGTGTCAAGGATCTCCTTGCGCTTGAGGCCGATGTTAAGACCGCAATTGCGGAGCGACGCATTTCGGAAAAAGCCGAAGTCAAAGAAAAATTGGCCGCGCTTGCTGAAAAGAACGGCTACTCGATGGATGAGTTGTACGGCAAGGGCAAACGTGGGGGTACCCGCGGCACCGTTGCGCCCAAGTATCGCAATCCGGCCAATAGCGTAGAAACCTGGACGGGTCGCGGCCGCATGCCGGTGTGGATGAAAACACTCGTTGAAAAAGGTGCCAAGCGCGAGAAATTCCTGATTAAATGATCTCGCATCGTTTTTACATTGCGAAAAGCTCCGATCATAATCGGGGCTTTTTCTGTTTCAAGATAAGCAGGTTAAGACACCGACGTCACACACGGCGAAGCCCCACCGCCAGCCCTTGAAGCGCCGCAGCAGCAAAGCGCCGCATGTTCGCTAAGCGGTCACCGCTGCCGGTCTCAATGGTCCACACTGCACCACTGGCAGCGCCGCCCGGACCGACAATGGCAAGGCAAGCATGCCCGGCGTTGTCGCCATAGCGATTGCCGTTTGGGCCGGCCGCACCGGTTTCGGCGAGCCCCCAACTCGCGCCAAGCCGCACGCGCACAGTTTCTGCCAAGAGGGCAGCATAAGGCTCGCTGGATGACCGCAACCCCTGCATCGTCTCGTCAGTAATGCCCAGCAGCGCGCGCCGGGCCTCGCGGGTGTAGACGACGGCGCCACCGAGAAAGTAGGCCGACGCCCCCGGAACGGCCAGCAGGGACGCCGCGATCAAGCCGCCGGCCGACGACTCTGCAACGGCCAACGTCTGGTGGCGCTGAGTGAGCAGCGCTGCCACGTCATGCGCCAAGGGAAGCAACTCTTGCATTCGGCCCTCCGAGCTTCTGCATTCAGACCCGCGGTTAGGGAAACAAACCACGGATACGTTTGGCATCGCGCACCTTCTCGACGCCAATGGCCATCGCCGCCGTGCGGTTGGAAACCTTGTCGCGCTCGGCACGGACGCGCACCTTGTTGAAGGTGCGATTGAGCAGTGTCTTCAGTTTGTCGGTGACTTCCGTCTCGGTCCAGAAGAATTGCTGGAGGTCCTGCACCCACTCGAAATAGCTGACAATCACGCCACCTGAGTTGCACAAGATATCCGGGATCACAAAAATCTCGTCGCGCCGCTGATCGAGAATTTTGTCGGCATCTGGTGTTGTTGGGCCGTTGGCACCCTCAGCCAAAATCCGGCATTTGAGTTTGCCAGCATTCGCACTTGTTATAACGCGTTCGATGGCTGCAGGCACGAGTATGTCGCACTTCTGTTCGAGCAGCAAATTTGGATCAACTGTCTGCTCTTTCGAGTAGCCGCGCAGCGATCCGTGTTTGACCACGTGCGCATTCAGCGCCGCCACATCAAACCCCTTGGGGTCATAATAGGCCGACGTGTGGTCACTGACGCCGACAATCCGGATACCTTGCAAGGACAGCTCATGCGCGCCAATGGCACCGACGTTGCCAAATCCCTGCACAATCGCTGTGGCGCCTTGCGGCTTCATGCCGATGGTCTCCATAGCGCGGGCTACCAGGAATGCCACGCCGCGGCCGGTCGCCTCGCGGCGGCCTTCTGTGCCGCCCGAGCCCGGCGGTTTACCGGTCACGATTTCAGTGACCGTGCGGCCCTGGTACATGGAGTAGGTGTCCATAAACCACGCCATGATCTGCTCGTTGGTGCCCATGTCGGGTGCCATAACGTCGGTGTGCGGGCCGACGAAGGGGATCATCTCCTGCATATAGCGGCGGGAGACGCCTTCGAGTTCGCGGACCGACAGCGCGTGCGGATCGACGGCCACGCCACCTTTCGCACCCCCGTAGGGCAACTCCGCCAGCGCACACTTCCAGCTCATCCAAATGGCCAGAGCAGCCACTTCCCCCATATCAAGATTGGTCGAAAAGCGCGTGCCGCCTTTGGTTGGTCCGAGCGTCAGGTGATGCTGCACCCGATACCCCTGAAAGACCTTCACCTTGCCATCGTCCATCCGCACCGGGCACGACACCGCGATGGCGCGCTTGGGCATCAGCACGCGCTCGCGCTCATCATCTGGAATGCCGATGTAGTCGGCGATGGTGTGGAACTGCGTCCGCGCCATCTCGAAAACAGGACCAGTGTAAATCGACATGGGACGTGCTCCAGGGGTGCGCGGTTTAGACTTTTGTCGCATAACACGCTTGAGATGTCCCCGACCAGCCGGCGACGCTTGGCAAGAAAGCGTCCGCTGGAATTGCCGCGGGCTATGGGCTAACGCGCATCAAGCTCAATTCTGCACGTGATTCTCTCGATCCATTTGGACCGGCACACCGGATTTGAACGCAGATGCCAAGTCAAGAAAAGCCGCCCACATTTGGCAAACTCAATCGGCGCACGCCGCCTGAACCGCCTTCGCCGCAGGTGCCGCATGGGGCTCCTGCGGATACGCCACCGCTTCGCAAGCGCACCGCGGCTATCGTGCTTGCAGCCGTCGGCGCTGGTACGATGGGCGTACTCGCGCTCATCACCTCGACGTCATCGTGCCGCCCCAACGACCCCAATCAACCGCAAGCCAGTTGCCGGTCGTCGAGCGGTTCAGGCGGTGGTTACTGGGGCGGTTCTTCGTCGAGAACCTCGACCAGTGCTGTCGAGCGAGGCGGCTTCGGCAGGACGGGTGGCGCGTTTGCAGGTCACGCGGGGTCTTGAGCGATGCAGCGCCACGCCATCCAACCCCGGCAAAACCTTGATGCCCGAGCCCGCGAAACGGGCTTCGAATTCGCGACCATCGACGGCACCGTCTACTGGGACGAACGCGCTTACTATGCGTTCACACTGGAGCAGATCGAAACGCAGCTTGAGGCACCGAGCGCGGAATTGTCGGCAATGTGTCTCGAGCTGGTTGATCGTGCAATTCGCGACGAGCGCATACTCACGCGTCTGTCGATACCGGAGAGCGTGTGGAACTTGATTGCCGAAAGCTGGCGGCGGGGCGATCCATCGCTCTATGGCCGGTACGATCTGGCCTACGACGGCAACGGCCCGGCCAAGTTGCTCGAATACAACGCCGACACGCCGACAGCGTTGTTTGAGGCCTCCGTCTTCCAATGGCTGTGGCTTGAAGATGTGATAGCCACCGGTGCGCTCCCTCCCAACGCCGATCAGTTCAATTCGATCCACGAAGTGCTGATCGCTGCGTTGCGTGATGTCGCGCGCAAGTATGATGCGCAAACCCTGCATCTGGCGTGCGAGGCGAGCTCGGTCGAGGACCGTGGCCTTGTCGTCTATCTCGCGGATTGTGCGACCCAGGCCGGACTTGCGACCACGCTCCTGCCCATTGGCGATGTGGGTTCCCGTGGCAAGGGTCCGTTCGTGGATCGTGCGGGTGTGGACATTCCGCTTCTGTTCAAACTCTATCCGTGGGAGTGGATGTTTAGCGACGCCTTCATTGTGTCGCCGTCGATGGAGCAGACACGGTTCATCGAACCACCGTGGCGGGCGATCCTGTCGAACAAGGGCATTCTGCCGCTGTTATGGGCGATCGCGCCCGGCCATCCCAATTTGCTGCCCAGCTACTTTGCCGACGATCCTGCGGCAAGCGCGCTGCAGGGACGCTATGCCCGTAAGCCACTGCACTCGCGCGAAGGCAGCAACATTGTGCTGATGGATGGGGCGGCGTCGCTCGATCGGGCCAGTGGTCCCTATGATGAAAACGATGCCATTGTGCAAGCGTTGGCGCCGTTGCCGGTATTCGCGGGGAACACACCCGTCATCGGCAGCTGGATTGTCGGTGGCGCGCCGTGCGGCATTGGCGTGCGGGAAGATACATCGATCATCACGAAGAACACGTCGCGCTTCATTCCGCATGCGATCGTCGGATGAAACTTGCACGCAACACGGCTTAAACTAGCACAACAACGAAGGGGATACTGGCGATGACATCACTTGGTACGCTCGCAGGATTTGCGCTGTTTGCGGTCTACATGGTGGTGGGCCTCGCCATGCTGGCCGGCTTTATGGTTCTGTACACGTGGGCAACACCTTACGATGAGGCGCGCGACATCAAGGCCGGTCAATTGGCGCCAGCGATTGCACTCAGCGGCGCGATGATCGGCTTTACCTGCCCGATACTGGTGGCGTCCTATACCCACGCCGCTTTTACGGATTTCCTGATTTGGGGGGTGATTGCGGGTTGCGTGCAACTGGCTGTCTATTGGACACTCTATTGGCTGCTGCCGCGGGTCATCGAAACCAACAACGCAGCCGGCGCCTTATGTTTCGCTGCCGCATCGATCTGCGCCGGGTTGATTAATGCGGCATCGTTTGTGCCGTAACCCAAAGACCTAAGCCAGCAAGGCTTCGACAAACCCAGGCACTACCTGGCTGGCCGGGCCGTGGCGGGCGATGTGGAACTGGCTGCTGCCTTCGCTCGGTTCGAGGTTGAGTTCGACGGTGACGGCACCAGCAGCACGCGCGCCAGCGACGAAGCCAGCGGCGGGATACACGTTGCCGGAGGTGCCGATCGAAATGAACATTTCGGCCTCGAACAACGCGTCCTCAATACGCTCCATGTGATAGGGCATCTCGCCGAACCAGACGATGTCGGGGCGCATGCGACCGGCTTTCGTGCAGGCTGGGCAGACCGTGTCGGCTGACAGATCATGCTCCCAGGCGTGCTTGGCCCCGCAGGCTTTGCACCACGCGGACAACAACTCGCCGTGCATATGGATCAAGTTTCTGGTCCCGGCCCGCTCATGCAGTGGGTCAACGTTCTGCGTTACGACGAGAACGTTGGCGCCCGCGCGGAGTTTTGGCAGTTCCTGCTCAAGACGGGCCAGCGCAGCGTGAGCAGCATTGGGCTTGGCGCCCGTAACGTCACGGCGGCGCTGGTTGTAGAAACCCTGCACCTTGGCGGGGTTGCGCGTGTAGGCCTCTGGTGTGGCGACTTCGCTTACATCGTGTTTGGCCCACAAGCCGTCTTTGTCCCGGAACGTCGCGATCCCGCTCTCGGCCGAGATGCCGGCGCCGGTTAGGATCACAATACGGCGGATGTCGGAGAGCTTCATGGGAGATCAGCCCCGGTAATGCGCATACTGACCCTTAGGCTGATAGCGCTCCAGGTACGCTGGCACAATCGATGAGATAGATTGGGCTGGCGTGACACCCAGGCCGGCGAGTGTGCGGCCCTCGGCGATGGCGGCAGCGCTGACGACGTTGTCCTTTTGCAGCATCCGCACTTGATCAACGGTAAGCGGGCGCAAGCCGTTCGGCAGCGGCACTGTCGCGAACGCCGCGAGTTTGGCGAGCCAGAACGGCATCGGAAAATAGGGCCTTTTGCGACCAGCCCAAGCTTGCGTCTTGTCCAGCAGGCCACGGAACGTGTCGACCTCTGGGCCGCCGATTTCATAGACTGTACCGGGCCGCGCTTTGCCATTGGCAGCTGCGAGAATGGCTAGCGCAAGATCGCCGACATAGACCGGCTGGAACTTCGTCTTGCCGCCAACGAGCGGCATCAGCGGCGCCATGCGGGCCATGTTGGCAAAGCGATTGAAAAAGCCATCTTCGGGTCCAAACACAATGGACGGCCGGAGAATGACAGCATCGGGAAACTCTTCCAGCACGGCTGCTTCGCCGGCGGCTTTGGTGCGGCCGTAGTTGCCGGGCGACCGTTGATCGGCGCCGATCCCGGAGATGTGGATGAAGCGCTGCACGCCGGCGGCCTTGGCCGCGCGGGCAACAGCGCGGGCACCATCGACGTGCACGGCGTCGAATGTCTGCGCACCACTTTTGTAGAGAATAGCAACCAAGTTGATGGCAACATCGGCACCGTCGAGTGAGGCAGCGATTGACGCCGGATAGCGCAGGTTGGCCTGCACGGCTGCGATCTGGCCAACGCCACCCATGGGTTGCAGATGGCCGGCGAGATCGGGCCGGCGCATAGCCGCGCGAACCCGCCATCCGTCTCGCGCGAGCGCGCGGACAGTATGGCGTCCAACGAAACCCGAACCGCCGAAAACGGTGGCGAGACTACCCGCTTCGAGGTGTGACGATGCCATGAATGTTCCCTGTCTGTTGCGCCGGGCGGATGACCAGCCACGGCGCGGCTACAGCGCACCCGTGTAGCGATCCGCAGCGCGGCTGTGAAGGGTATCGTTGCTGTCTCGCCTCAACGTCACGCCTGCCAGGGTGGTGGGGCGCTGGTGTCGAGACCATAACGCCGGATAGCTTCTGCGGGGATGGGGCGCGGCACCTCGCTGCGGCGCGCCAATTCATGCAACGCCGCAACGACAATGTGATGTCGATCCATTTCGAAGAAGCGGCGCAGCGCTGAGCGGGTATCGCTCCGGCCGAAGCCGTCGGTCCCCAACGCGACGAGGCGCGCGTCAATGTAGGGCGCAATCATCTGTGGCAGCGCCGCGACGTAGTCGGTGGCGGCGATGATGGGGTTCGAACCCTGCAGCATCCGGGTTACATGTGGCGACCGCTCGGGTTGATCAGGATGCAACCGGTTCCAACGCGCGGCCTCGCGCGCGTCCCTCGCGAGTTCACTGAAGCTGGTGGCGGAAAAAATCTCGGAATTGACGCCCCAGTCGGCTGCCAGCAGATCGGCAGCGGCGATGACCTCGCGCAGGATTGCGCCAGAGCCAATCAACCGGATCATCCCCTTGGGAGCTGTGGACGCAGCGCGCTCACCATAGCGGTACAGCCCTTTGATGACATCAGCGTCGACCCCAGCGGGTAGCGCCGGCTGCGCATAGGTCTCGTTCATGACGGTGATGTAGTAAAACGCATCCTCGCGGCGCTCCATCATCGAGCGCGCGCCGTGATCCAGGATCACGGCCAGTTCGCCCGCAAAAGCCGGATCATAGGCGCGGCAGTTCGGAATGGTGGCAGCCATGACGTGGCTCGAGCCATCCTGGTGTTGCAGGCCCTCGCCGCCGAGCGTCGTGCGCCCAGCCGTCGCGCCGATCAGAAATCCCCGCGCCCGTTGATCAGCGGCAGCCCAGATCAGATCGCCGACGCGCTGGAACCCGAACATGGAATAGTAGATATAAAGCGGTAGCATCGGCGTGCCGTGCGCGCTGTAAGCAGTGGCTGCGGCTGTCCACGATGACAAGGCACCGGCCTCAGTGATTCCCTCTTCCAGCAGCTGCCCGTCTTTGGCTTCGCGATAGCTCAACATGGAGCTGGCGTCTTCGGGCTCATACAGCTGACCCTGCGGGGCGTAGATGCCGATCTGGCGGAACAAGTTAGCCATGCCGAACGTGCGCGCTTCATCCGCCACGATGGGCACGATACGCGGTCCCAACTGCTTGTCGCGCAGAAGCGTGCCGACCATGCGCACCAGTGCCATCGTCGTCGACATCTCTTTTCCATCGGCCTTCAATGCGAAGTCCGCATAAGTCGAGATGGCCGGCACAGTGATGGGCTGTGACTGCGTCTGCCGCCGCGGCATAAACCCGCCCAGGCTTGAGCGCCGCTCCTTGAGATAGCTGATCTCGCGACTGGTTTCGGCGGGACGATAGAAGCGCAGGTTCGCCACATCCTCATCGCTGAGCGGGATGGAGAACCGGTCGCGCAAGGTCTTCAGTGCGTCCACATCGAGCTTCTTAGCCTGATGCGCAGTCATACGGCTCTCGGCGGCACCGCCCATGCCGTAGCCCTTTTTTGTCTTCGCAAGGATGACGGTTGGCTTGCCCTTGGTGGCTTTTGCCATCGCGAACGCCGCAAAGAGCTTGCGGAAGTCGTGACCGCCCCGCTTGAGCCCATCGATGTCGGCGTCCGACATATGACGGACCAGCGCCTTGACAGTTTCATCTTCGCCGAAGAAATGCGCGAGGTTATAGGCGCCATCTTTGGCGCCGAGTGTCTGGTATTTGCCATCGACCGTGGCCGCGAACCGGCGCAGCAACGCATGCTGTGTGTCGCGGGCGAACAACGCGTCCCAGTCGGACCCCCACAGCACCTTGATGACATTCCAGCCCGCGCCTCGGAACGTCGCCTCAAGCTCCTGGATGATCTGTCCATTGCCGCGCACGGGGCCATCGAGCCGCTGCAAGTTGCAGTTGATGATGAAGGTCAGATTGTCGAGGTTCTCACGGGCGGCCAGCGACAAGCCGGCGAGACTTTCCGGCTCGTCCATTTCGCCATCGCCAAACACGCCCCAGACGTGGCGGCCGTCCGTATCAGCGAGCTTGCGGTCGCGCAGATAGCGGAGGAAACGCGCCTGATAGACGGCATTGATCGGCCCGAGCCCCATAGAGCCGGTCGGCAACTGCCAGAAGTCCGGCATCAGATAGGGGTGCGGATAGGAGCTGAGGCCAAAGCCTTTACCGCCGATCTCCTGACGGTAGTGTGCCAGACGCTGCTCACTTAAGCGTCCCTCCAGAAACGCCCGTGCGTAAATGCCTGGCGCGGAATGCGGCTGGAAGAAAACGAGGTCCCCCTGGCTCGGATCAGCCGCCGTCTTGAAGAAATGATTGAAGCCCATCTCGAAGATTTCAGCAGCAGAGGCATAGCTGGCGATGTGTCCGCCAAGGTCGCCGTGCGCCGCGTTGGCGCGCATCACCATCGCTAGCGCATTCCAGCGGATGATCGCGGTGTTGCGCTCCTCGGTGGCGAGGTCACCCGGATAGGCCGGCTGCTCGTCGAGCGGGATGGTATTGCGATAAGGCGAGAACGGCGGGATCTCGGTCAGGATGCCAAGTTCCTTGGCGCGTTCTTCGAGGCGTTCGAGCAGGAACTTCGCCCGCTCTTTGCCGGCGTGGCTGGCGGCACCCTCGAAGGAGGCGAGCCAATCGCGGGTCTCGGCCGGATCGGTGTCGCCGGCGGTGCCCGGAGCGAACGGAGCGGCTTTGTCGTGAATACCCATGAGTGGCCCTTTGCCAAGGGAGCAGACGGTTGGATCTGACCCCACGTTACAAGCCCACCGTCTCGCGTGGACTCATGCCTGCAGGCTACTTACCTCGTTTTACTGCGCGACACGGCGGCAACCGGGCCGATGAGCGTCGCCGAGCCTTGCACGTAGTCTCTCACGCTACCGACGACTAGGCGGCGCGAGCACCGGCCTGGGTGTCAGACCCATGGGGTCTGACACCATTGCGGAGCCTACTTCTTGCTCACATTCCACAGCACCAAGTTAGACGCCACCAGCAAGCCGCTGAGGTTTTTACGGTAAGCGGTGGGCTGCAAGTACTGGCCGAGGTGGATGTGCGTCGGGTACTCGCTGACGCGCACGCTCACGGCCTCGGCGATGGCTTTGCGTTTGCCGACATCGGTTTCGCGCGCATAGGTGTCGCGCAGCTTCTCCAGCGCTTCATCGCAGGGCCAGCCAAACGTCGCTTTCTCGCACGTGGCGTTGAAGAAGTTCGTTGACACGGGGTCCATAACGTCGATGGAGCCCCACGATGTGAAGAACACGTTCCAGCCACCTTTGTCCGGCGGATCGCGCTTGACGCGGCGCGTCACCACCGTCTGCCAGTCGGTCGCCTGCAGATCGACCTTGAGACCGATCTTTTCCATGAGTGATTTTGCAACTGGAGCGAGATTGGACAGCGCGCTGACGTCGGTTGACTGCATCATCACCACGGGCGTGCCATCGTATCCCGCTTCGGCCAAGAGTGCCTTGGCCTTCGCCAAGTTGCCCTCCAGTTTGTCTTCCAAGCCTTTGGTGGTTTCGTTGGGTGAGCCGCACGGATAGAGCGATTTGCAGATCACGTAGAAGTTCGGATTGCCGACCACCGCATCAAGAAAATCCTTCTGATTGAACGCGTAGGCGACCGCCTGCCGGATCTTGGCGTTGTCAAACGGCTTGTGGAGCATATTGAAGCGCATGGCGTACTGGCGTCCCATCGGCGCCGCCACATAGGTCGCAACGTTTTTGTCTTTGAGCAGCAGCTCGACGAGATCATGCGTTGGTGCTTCGATCAGATCGATCTCGCCGTTCTGCAGCGCGTTGATCTGCGTCTGGTTGTCGGCGATCCAAATCCATTCGACCCGATCGACGTTGACGACCTTACCACCAGAGAAACCCGACGGCGGTTCGGCGCGGGGCACATACTTTTGATTTTTGACATAGACGGCTTTTTCGCCGGGCTTCCATTCGTCGCGCTTGAAGATGTAGGGTCCAGAGCCGACGGTCTCGGACAGCTGCGTGTTGGGGTCGCCATCGGCGACCCGCTTGGGCATCATGAAGAGGACGTTTGACGTGGCCTTGCCCAGCGTGTCGACGACCAAGCCGTAGGGTTCTTTCATGGCGAACGTGAAAGTCTTGGCGTCGGTGGCTTTGATCTCTTTGATGAAGCCCATCAGCTTCTGGCCCATGCCGTCTTTGACGGCCCAGCGCTTGATTGAGGACACGCAATCATCTGCCGTCACCGCCGCGCCGTCGTGCCAGAGGAGCCCGTCGCGCAGTTTGAAGGTCCAGGTGAGTTTGTCGTCGCTGGCACTCCAGGTGTCGATCATTTGCGGCTTGATGACCAGTTTTTCGTCGAGCGCAAAAAGCTGATCATAGACCATAAAACCGTGGTGCGTTGTGATCAGCGCCGACGTCCAGACCGGATCGATCACCTTGAGATCGGAGTGCATGGCGGCGCGCAACGTTGTTTGCGCCTGCGCGGGCGCCACCGCGAGGCCGGCCAACAGCAGCCCCGCAGCCAACACCGCGTGGCACCTCTTGAGAATTCCCGTCATGGTGGTTCGTTCCCGGTCCGGCGCCCCATAGCGCGCAGTTTGCAGGAGTGAAGCGGAAGGGGTCGATCTCGTCAATCGAGCGGCCTCTGATCGAGAGGCCGCTGATCGCGAGTTTTCACTGACCGCCCGGAACAATCATGGCGATTTGCCCGCCGTCGCGTGTGATGTCGACTGGAGTCATGCCGAACAGATCGCCGTCGATCTGGAGGGCCGTCGGCGGCTCTGCTTCGATCCGCACTTGCGTACAAGGGTAAATGGCGACCCACTCCGGATCGAGCGCTGCACGCGCATCCAGCCGCCCGAACGCCAGCGCGATGACCTGTGCTGCCAGTTCGGCCCGGCTGCGGGCCTTAAACAGCAAGGCGGCCATGCCAGGCGTTCTGAGTGATACGGCGGATGTCAGCCGGAAGGTGCTCCCGTAACGCCCGGCATTGGTCACGATCGCCCAGGTGCAGACGCGGACACGGCCGTCGATCTGGACCGCGATTTGATCGAGGGGACCAGCCAGCGCGGCCAGTGTTGCTGGCGCGAAGGCGGCCTTGCCGATCCACCGCTTCAAGGGCTGATGAAGCCGCGCGATGATGCGGCCATCAAGCCCGGCACCGGCCATCAGCAAGAAAGGTGTTCCGTTCGCGCGGCCGAGTTCGATGGGTATCGCTGGCCCCTCGCGCAACATGGCGGCAATGGCCTGGGGCTGGCGTGGCAGGCCCAACTCGTGGGCCAGTACGTTGCCAGTGCCGATCATGATCGCGCCCACAGCACAAGGCGTACCAAGCGTGGCGATGGCCGCTTGCCGCACAGTACCATCGCCGCCTGCCGCGACGAGCGCGTCAAAGGCGCCAGAACGGGCGGCCGATAAGGCCTCAACCGCCGCGGCTGCAACGGTCGTGGCGGTGGCACGCGCAACCGAGCCGCCGCCGGCCAGGAGAGCACGCTCGACCTGCTCGACAACGCTGCCCCTGGCAGCGCCGGCCGCTGGGTTGTACATCAGAAAGAAACGCCGCCGCATTCGACCCCACTGTTCCCCGGACCGGGGCTAACGCCAGCGGCTGGTGCCGTCAATGACACGGGGCCCACGTTCGGCCATTCCGCCGTGGTTGCGCTGCTGCGTCTGTTATGGCATGGGAGCGTCGACGGTAGTTTCTGGCCGAACTCGGCCAAGCACCTGACCCGCCCACGATCAAATCGCAATCGCGCGTTTTGCACGGGCAGTCCATTGGAATGCCGGCTTAGCTCAGTTGGTTAGAGCGCTAGATTGTGGATCTAGAGGTCCCCGGTTCAAGACCGGGAGCTGGTACCATCGGCCAAATTGTTCAGGCCCGCCCGTTTGACATACCTGATTGAACCGCCACCGCTACTTGCCGGCCGGGGCAATTGCGGGTTTGTTGAGGCTTGCAGCGCTGCAGCTCAGCCCGGGAAACCCCCATGCCAAATCACCCCTCCTTCAAGCCGTTCAACTTCCAGCGCTGGATCGACGCCAACCAGCACTTGCTGAAGCCGCCGGTGAGCAACAAGCAATTGTTCGACCATCAGACTGGCATGACTGTGATGATCGTCGGCGGGCCCAACCAGCGTGTCGATTTCCACGATGATCCGGTCGAAGAGTTTTTCTACCAGCTCAAGGGCGACATGCTGATCAAGATCGCCGAAGGCGGCACGATCTACGATGTGCCCGTGCGCGAGGGCGATGTGTTCATCCTGCCACCGCATGCGCGGCATTCACCGCAGCGGCCGGTGCCGGGTTCAGTTGGGCTGGTGGTGGAGGGCACGCGCCGCGACAATGATCGCGACGGCTTCGAGTGGTTCTGCTTCAAGTGCGGCGGGCTGGTACACCGGGTCGAGGTGCAGGTGCGCGACATCGTCAAAGACCTGCCGCCGTTGTTCACCGCGTTTTATGGCGACGAAGCCAAGCGCATGTGCAAGACGTGCGGGACAGTGCATCCGGGGAAGGAACCACCGGTGGGTTGGGCGTCACTGTAGAATTCGTAGGTTGGGTCAGGCGCCCGTCGCGGCGTGACCACTTGGATGTCCCCTTGCGGGGTAACCCAACTTTCACGGCCGGGGAGCTGTTGGGTTACGCTGCTGAAACGCAGCTAACCCAACCTACGCGATTGCGCTCCTCGCAGTGCGCCCGTCACGGGCAACGCACCTCAATTCTTCTTGAGCAGCTGCTTGGCTTTGTCTTTGACCCTTTGAACCACGCTCGGCTTCGCAGCAGCCGCAGCGGCTCCACCCGCGGCCGCAGCGGCGACCCCGTTCGCAATCGTATTCGGATCGACCATTTCGCCAAGGCCACGCGGGCCAGTGTACATGACGAAGCCCAACTCATCGAGGCGGCGCTTGGCATCGGCGATGTAGGCCGGCCGCGTCAGATACTCGATGACGAAGATTTTCTTGCCAGCTTGCTGCGCACCCTTCAGCAAGGCTGAGCTTTCCGACACGTCGTCGGCTTTGTTCGGCTCTTCTTTGTGCGTGATCCCGTACAGCAGGTCTTCCTTCGCGATCCCATCGATGGCGTCGACATAGGTTTTATTGTCGAGCAGCTCTTCTGCGTTCTGCACCAGAACACCAATCTCCGGCTTTTTCGATCGCATGTAGTTGGTCAGCTTGACGATGAAGTCGCGCATCTTCTGGCGCACATCGGCGTTGTCGCCATAGTAGTAGTAGGCGTCAGCACGGTCGATGTAGAACCCGTCGAAGCCTTGAGCGATGACACGATCGGCGAACGCGCCCGGACTGCCGAAAATCAAGTTCTGCCACACCGGCTCCCAGTATTTGACCAGGAAGTTCTGCTTCCACTCTTTATTTTCCTTACCCACCCAGGTGGGCTTCTTTTTGTTCCATTCCTGTTTCCAGTAATAGCGGTAGGTTTCGGCCTCGCCGACGCTGAAATAAGCGATCACCAGCCGGCGCGAGCCGTCCGGTTTTCTTTTCATTTTCTCGACTTCTTCGCGCGAGAGCGGCCGCTCGACGCCGCCGGGATAGTCCTCGCTATCGATGACGATCACGTCATAGGGCGAGGCCGCGAGCTTGGCTTGCTGCGCCGGTTCGAGGTTTTTGAGCTGAAAGGCCCAGGTCTTGGCGTTCTTGAAGACGTTGTCGCGGGCTTGCGAGAGGGCTGGACCCAAGGTTGCGATGAGCAGCGCTGCTCCGAACGCCAAAGGCTTCAACAGACTTCCCATACGCATTACTCCGTGACCTGCAGACGCTTGCACAGCGCATCCACTACCACGGCGCGAGCCGTCTCCAACAGGGGTGCAACGCCGAAAGCGCAGACCGGCGTTGCAGAAAATCCGTTCACGTCAGGCCTCTGCTGCTCGATTAGGCAGGCGGCGCCCTACCATGATGTCCCTTCCGGGCACTTCTCTTTGATAAACTCTGGTGTTCCAACCTCCTTTTCCAGCGCCACGGGGACTGTCGGATCGCCGCCGTCGAGCGCGCGGGTGGGAAACACGGGGACGAGCCCTTGACCGCGGGCTTCGCGGTCGAGGCTGCGGATATCATCGGCTTTGAGCAGATACTCGACAGGAAAGACGGGCTTCCACTGCCAGCGGAGTTGGCTCAAGTGAGCAAGCGACGCCGCAATATCGCGCGGTTTATTGCGTTCGCCAGTGCCGGTGCGGGAGTAAAACAGCTCTTCTTTCGCCACTGCATCGACCGTGCGGCGATACCGGCGGTCTTCCAACAAGTCTTCGGCATTCTGGCCGATGACGATGAAGCCGGGTTTCAGGGCGCGGGCGGTCGCTGCGAGATCAGCCACAAAGTCGATCATGGCAGCCTTGGCGTTTGGATTGTGCACCCTCGTGTGCTCCCACATATCGACCCGGTCGAGATACACGCCATCGAAGCCAGCCGCGATGATACGCTTCAGGTAGGCATCGGGGCCCGAGATAATCGTATCGCGCCAGCCCGGCTCCCAGAACCGCACCATCCAGGCCTGCGGCCAGGCGCAGTTCTCGCGTTCGAGCCAGCGCGGTTTTTGGGCTTTCCAGGCGTCGTTCCAATAGAAGCGGAACTCCTCAGCCTCGCCGATGGAGAGATAGGAAATGACCGTGCGGCGCTGGCCGTTCGGCTTGACCTTGAGCTTGGCAACTTCATCGGCCGTCAACGGAATCTTGCCGCCCTCGCGCGCGTAGTCCGTGACCAGCATGTCGGCGTCACGCTGCGCGAGTGATGCGACGTCGACCTTGTCGAGCTGATAGTGCCAGCTCTTGATGTGCGCCAGCGGCCGCTCTCCGTTCCGATAGGCCAGGGCGTCGCCAGGCACATCACGCCAGGCCCAAACGGCGGCGGCTAAGGCAACCACCCCGAGTGCGGTCAACGCGGTGCGATAGGGTGAACCAGGGGCAAGCTGTGAGCGGATCATGCGGCCAACCTTACAAAGTCTCATCGGTCGCCGTCAAAACATAGGATCACCGCCCAGACAACCGGGCGCCGCCCAGTGTTAAGAGTTCAATTTG
The DNA here is from genome assembly GCA_963847145.1 of uncultured Alphaproteobacteria bacterium. Taxonomy (GTDB): domain Bacteria; phylum Pseudomonadota; class Alphaproteobacteria; order Rhizobiales; family Hyphomicrobiaceae; genus JABFRJ01. The sequence goes on along the minus strand of CAWJYN010000001.1, from coordinate 254,497 downwards.
CTTACTTTGCAAGCGCGGCGTTGGTCAGGGCTTTTCGTCAAGGCTCGTGTCCGGCGGGCGCAACGTGCCGGCGGAGGCCAGCAAGGCCGTGCGCAGGCGGTCGATAGCCGCGTTCGGCGGGCGGCTTTTGTGCTCAACGATCGCCAACTGCCGCCGCACGGGAGGGTCGAGCGGCAGCACGAGCAGGCCCTCCATCGGCTGGTGCGCCATGACGCCGGGCACGATTGACACACCAAGACCAGCGGCAACTGCGGCGCGGCACGCCTCCAGATTACGGACTTCAATAAAGCCCTGCGGCGCATGCCCGGCCGTCCGGAACCACTCTTCCGCGAGCCGGGTCTGCACGCCACCCATATCCTGGACCACGAACGGTGCGGTGGCGAGCAGCTCCGGCGTCGCGCAACTGGGCGTGGGCGAGAAGTAGTCCTCTGGGACGAGCGCGATCACGTTGTCTTCGTAGAAGGCGCGGACGGTCAGATACGTGTCGTCGATGGGCAGCGAGACCACCGCCAGGTCAAGAGTATGATTGCGGACGTCATCGACCAAGGGCGCCGTCGGCGAGAGCGACATCACCAGATCGATGCGCGGATTGTCGCGCTTGAAGCGGCGGATGACGTCGCGCGCAACATAGGTCAGCGTCGTCATCGACATGCCGATGCGGACTTGCTGGCCGGATGCTTCGCGAATGCGCCGCATCGACGCGAGCGCTTCCTCGTTCTCGCCCAGGATGCGCTTGGCGTGGATCAGCAGCTGGCGGCCGGCGGCCGTTGGGATTGGTTTCTTGCCGAGACGATCGAGCAGCTGCACGCCGCAGCGCGCTTCGAGTTCGCGGATCTGCAGGCTGACCGCTGGTTGTGACAGGTTCAGCTGCTTGGCAGCCGCCGTGAAGCTGCCGTGCTCGACAACTTCGGAAAAAGTCCGCAGCTGATCAGGGTTAAGGGCGCGCATAAAACCTCGCCGGCAACGAAACAACTAAACACGACACTATCAGTGGACTAAGAAGCTACAATGATTAGGCGGAAAATGTGGCACCCATGGGCAACAAAATTCGTACACGCCGGACAAACAGGGTCCGGCGTACTGACAAACACCTTTGATACCCTCCCGCCGCGGTCAGTAGATCGGAAAGCGCTTGCAGAGATTGATGGCGCGTTCCCGGACGGCGTTTTCGACCTGTCCGTCGCCAGCGTCGCCGTTCTTGGCGAGGCCATCGAGCACGTCGACGATCATGCGGCCGACCTCCTGGAACTCGGCGACACCAAACCCGCGCGTGGTGCCAGCGGGCGTCCCCAGACGAATGCCGGACGTGACGAACGGTTTGGCGGGATCGAAGGGTACGCCGTTCTTGTTGCAGGTGATGTGCGCACGGCCGAGGGCAATTTCGCTGGCCTTGCCCGTCAGGGTCTTGGGACGAAGATCAACCAGCAGCAGGTGATTGTCTGTTCCCCCCGTCACGATGTCGAAGCCACCCGCCTTGACCGTCTCGGATAGCGCCTTGGCGTTTTCAACCACAGCCCGCGCGTAGGCCTTGAACTCCGGCTGCAGGGCCTCCTTGAAGGCGACGGCCTTGGCTGCGATCACGTGCATCAGCGGGCCGCCTTGCAGCCCGGGAAAAACCGCCGAGTTCATCTTCTTGGCGATGTCTTCGTCGTTGGTCAGAATGAGCCCACCACGCGGGCCGCGCAGCGACTTGTGGGTCGTCGACGTCACGACGTGGGCATGGGGCAGCGGCGAGGCATGAGCGCCACCAGCCACGAGGCCGGCAATGTGCGCCATATCGACCATCAGGTAAGCGCCGACGCTGTCCGCGATCTGGCGGAACCGCGCCCAATCCCACGAGCGCGAGTAGGCCGTGCCACCAGCGATGATCAGCTTCGGCTTCTCTTTCTTGGCGATGGCTTCGACCTCGTCCATGTCGATGCGCTGCGTATCCCTGCGTACACCGTAGGGCACGACCTTGAACCATTTGCCGCTCATGTTGACGGGCGAGCCGTGCGTAAGATGACCGCCTGAATTCAAATCAAGCCCCATAAAAGTATCGCCCGGTTGCAGCAGTGCCAGGAACACCGCCTGGTTCATCTGGCTGCCGGAGTTCGGCTGCACGTTGGCGAACTTGCAGCCGAACAGCTGCTTGGCGCGCTCAATGGCCAGGGTCTCCGCCTGATCGACGAACTGGCAGCCGCCGTAATAGCGCTTACCGGGATAACCTTCGGCATACTTGTTGGTCATCACCGAGCCGCAGGCTTCCAGGACCGCGCGCGAGACGATGTTTTCCGAGGCGATCAGCTCGATCTCATGGCGCTGCCGGTCCAACTCGCGGGTGATGGTGCCAAACAGCTCCGGGTCGGCATCCGCCAGGGTGGCCGAAAAGAACGCATTGGGCGCTGACGCAGTTCTGTGAGCGGTCGACATCGGGGGAGCCTCGCAAATTCGCTATTAAGGTGCGCCGCTTAGCATGGGCACCGCGGCACCCACAAGCAAATGTCCCATCCGCAGCCTGCGGCGTGTCACCCACCATGCGCCGCCTCGCGACCCGCCAGCGGATCATGCTAGCTGTCGGCATGAAAACCGCACCGATTCGCATCATTGGCATCGACCCCGGACTGCGCCGCACCGGCTGGGGCGTCATCGAATCCGACGGCGTGCGCCTCGGCTACGTCGCCAGCGGGATGATCGCTTCCGATCCAGATGACATGCTGGCAGTGCGCTTGGCCGACCTGTTCCGCGGCTTGAGTGCTGTTCTGGCGGCTCACACGCCGGGCGAAGCAGCCGTCGAAGAAACCTTCGTCAACGAGAACGCCAAGGCGACGTTGAAGCTCGGCCAGGCCCGCGGCATTGCCATGCTGGCCCCGGCCATGAAGTCGATCAAGGTGGCGGAGTACACGCCCAACCTGATCAAAAAGACCGTTGTCGGAGCCGGACATGCCGACAAAAAGCAAATCCAGATGATGGTGCAGATGCTGCTGCCCAAAGCCAAGTTCGACACCGCCGACGAGGCCGACGCTCTCGCCATCGCCATCTGCCACGCCAATCATCGCTCGAGCCCGCACGCCCTCGCGTTGGCGCAACGGGTAGCGTTGGCCATGGCGAAGTAGGCAGGGCAAATGGGGAATGGGCAATGGCCATTTGGAATTGGTCATCAGGAAATGATTGGAGGCAGAGTTGCCTGCAATCAGCCGTCATTGCCGATTGCCCATTCCGCATTGCCCCATTTCTTGGAGCCCCCCCATGATCGGCAAACTGCGTGGCAAGGTGGATGCGATCGGCGAGAGCCATCTCATCATCGATGTGATGGGCGTTGGCTACGAGGTGCTGGCCTCGGCACGGACCCTGCGCAATCTCAAGGCTGGCGATGAAACGTCGCTGACCATCGACACGCACGTGCGCGAAGACAGCATCAAGTTGTATGGCTTCACCAGTGAAGTCGAGCGGACCTGGTTTCGCACCTTGCAAGGCATTCAGGGCGTTGGCGCTAAAGTGGCACTCGCCGTGCTCGGCACGCTGGCGCCACAAGATCTCGCCAACGCCATCGCGCTCGGCAACTGGCAGGCCGTCGAAGAAACCAACGGTGTCGGCAAAAAACTGGCGCAGCGCATCGTGATGGAATTGAAAGACAAGGCACCGGGGCTGTCGATTGGCAGTCTGGCGATGCCCACAGGCGCACCCAGCAAAGGCGATACCAGTTCAACGGTCGGCAACGCCCCCGCCGAAGCCATCTCGGCCCTGACCAATCTCGGCTATCAGCCGATGCAAGCCAGCCAGGCGGTGGCGGCTGCCATGCAGGACCTGGGCGATGGTGCCGATGTCGCCAAGCTGATCCGGCGCGGCCTGCGCGAATTGGCGCGCTGACGTGAAGGACCCTTGCTTGTGGCGATCCGGGTTGCCATCCCGGTTGCTGCGACGGGGTATTTTGCCTAGGTTACGGCCAGCACCAGCCTCGGCCGTCCCGCCACTCCGCGAGCCCCCTTCATGCAAGCTGCTCTTCCCAGGCCGCACGTCGGCCTGTTTGTCACCTGCCTTGTCGACCTGATGCGGCCAAGCATCGGCTTTGCGGCTGTCAGTCTTTTGGAGCAAGCAGGCTGCGTGGTGCACGTGCCGGCGGCGCAGACCTGCTGCGGGCAGCCCGCGTACAATTCGGGCGACACGGCCACTACGGCCGATATCGCGCGCACTACGATCGCTGCGTTCGAGGGCTTCGACTACGTGGTTGCCCCGTCAGGCTCCTGCGCGGGGATGATCAAGGCGCACTATGTGGACCTATTCAAAGGCGACGCTGCGATGGCGAAACGCGCCGAGGCGCTCGCGGCCAAGACCTACGAGTTGATCTCGTTCCTGGTTGATGTGCGCGGCATGACATCTGTGGAGACTGCCCTGAAGGTTCGCGCGACCTATCACGACAGCTGCTCTGGGTTGCGTGAGCTGAAGATCAAATCGCAGCCCCGCAAATTGCTGGCCAGCGTGAAGGGGCTCGATCTCGTCGAGATGGAGGACAACGAGGTGTGCTGCGGCTTCGGTGGCACGTTCTCGATCAAGTATCCCGACATCTCGAATGCGATGGTGCAGAAGAAGGCCGACGCCGCAGCAGCGACAAAACCGGAACTGCTGCTGGCTGGCGATCTCGGCTGCCTGATGAACATGGCCGGCAAGCTCAAGCGCCAGGGCAGCCCCATTCAAGTGCGGCATGTGGCGGAAGTGCTGGCAGGCGACTTGTCGGCGCCGGCAATCGGAGAACGCCCATGAACTCGACCGCGCACACGTTCAAAGCCAACGCCGCCGTTGCGCTTGATGACAAGCAGCTGCAAGCGGCGCTGGGCAATCTCAAGGGTGGGCTGGTTGCCAATCGCGCGCGCGCCAAGGCTGCGCTGCCTGAGTTCGAAGACCTGCGCGAAGTGGCCAAGGAGATCAAGAACCACACCATCGCCAACCTCGATCTTTACCTCGAAGCTTACGAGAAAAAGGCACGCGAAGCGGGTGCGATTGTGCACTTTGCCGAAACGGCTGCAGACGCACGTGAAATCATCCTGAAGATCTGCCGCGATGCCGATGCCAAGATCGTCACCAAGGGCAAGTCCATGGTGTCGGAAGAAATTGGGCTGAACGCGCATCTCGAAGCGGCTGGCGGGATTGAGGTGGTGGAAACCGATCTCGGCGAGTATCTCGTGCAGATCCGGCACGAGACACCAAGCCACATCATTGCGCCGGCGATCCATCTAACGCAGGGGCAGGTCGAGCAGGATTTCCGCCGCCTGCATACCCATCTGCCGAAGGATCGCGTGTTGGCTGAGCCCGAGCAGCTCGTTGATGAGGCGCGCAAGATTTTGCGACAGAAGTTTCTCACTGCCGACGTTGGCATTACAGGGGCCAACTTTCTGGTGGCCGAAACCGGCTCGTCGATCATCGTCACCAACGAGGGCAACGGCGATCTGACGCAATCGCTGGCGAAAACACACGTGGTGATCACGTCCATCGAAAAGCTGGTGCCGACGCTGGAAGATGTGTCGACCATTCTGCGGCTGCTGGCGCGTTCGGCGACGGGGCAGGAGTGCTCGACCTACACGACGTTTTCGACGGGTGGGCGCCGCCCGGGCGATCCAGATGGGCCGATCAACTACCACGTCGTCATTCTGGACAACGGGCGCACCGATTTGCATCGGCACGGAGTTCCAAGAGGTGCTGCGCTGTATTCGGTGTGGCGCATGCATGAACCACTGCCCTGTCTACGGCGCCATCGGTGGCCATGCGTATGGCTGGGTTTATCCGGGGCCCATCGGCGCGGTGCTGACACCGGCGCTGATCGGTGTGAAGGCGGCGGGCAATCTGCCCAATGCGTCGACGTTCTGCGGCAAGTGCGCGGACGTGTGTCCGATGAAGATCCCGCTGCCGAAACTGATGCGGCACTGGCGAGAGGCGGAGTTCGCGGCGGGAGATGTCCCGGCTGGTTACAAGAGCGGCCTCAAGCTGTGGGCCTACTTCGCCAAGCGGCCGAAGTTGTATCATCTCGCGGCCAAGCTCGGCATTCCGGCGCTATCGTTGTTCGGACGGCGCGGGCGGTTCGCAACGATGCCGTTCGCCAGTGGCTGGACCAAGCATCGCGACCTGCCAGCCCCGCAAGGGCGCACGTTCCAACAGCTGTGGGCTGAGCGCCAGGCAGGAGGTCGGACATGAGCCCTGACAACCAGGCGGCGCGCACGCGTGTCTTCGCCAAGCTCAAAAGCGTTCTGAAAGATGGGCCGCCGGCGGCCGAACGGCGCGCGCATGTGGCGCAACGTCTGGCGGCGCCGCCAAAGCACCCACGGCCGGCGCGGATCAACAAATCCCACGATGAGTTACGGGCGCTGTTCAAGGCGCATCTCGTCGGGCAGTCAGCGACCGTCATCGAGGTGGCCTCGGCCGCCGAGGTGCCAACGGCAGTGGCGCAATATCTGCGTTCAAATAACCTGCCGCAAGCAATCCGTTGCGGTGATGACGGCACTCTGTCGGCGATGCCGTGGAGCAAGGAACCCACCTTGCAGCGCGATGCCGGTGCGGCAGCGGCCACCGATGAAACAGGCTTGAGCCGCGCTGTCGCAGGTGTTGCTGAAACGGGCACCTTGGCGCTGGTTTCTGGTGCCGACAATCCCGTGACGTTGAACTACGTGCCGGAGACGCACGTCGTCGTGGTCGCGGACAGCGATCTCGTCGGTGGCTACGAGGATGTCTGGCCCAAGGTGCGGGCGCGCTACGGCTCTGGCCAAATGCCGCGGACGGTCAATTTCGTCTCCGGCCCGTCGCGCACCGGCGATATCGGCGGCAAACTCGTGATGGGCGCCCACGGACCACGCCGCATGTGCGTGATCCTGGTGCGTGAATAGCCCAAAAAAGAACCCTGCGAGAGTGCTCTCGCAGGGCCAGAATTCAGATCAAAGCCTGCGTTCAGTTCTTCTTGGCCGGAGCGGCAGCAGCCGTCTTGCCCTTCATGCAAGCAGCGCGGAACTTCTTGCGCTCTTTGCCATGAATGTTCTTGGCATCAGCTTCAGCTGAGCACGCCTTGCCTTCTTCGGTCATGGCTTGCTTGGCGCCCTTCTTGGCGGCCGTTGCAGCAGCGGCCGGAGCCGTCGGAGCTGGTGCCGTTGCAGCGACGGGGGGCTTCGGAGCAACCGGGGCAGCCGGCGTGGTCGCCGTCTGCGCCATGGCAACCGAAGCACCAAGCGCGAGCGAAAGGGCAGCAGCAGTCAATTTCATGAATGTCATCGGACTGTTCCTCGATTGGGACATGAACAGCCACTGTTAGACAAGGCGCGCTGTTCGACCGGGGCCGACTAACAGCCGAGGATAGCGATGGCAACCCTCAAGTGCGAGAAATTCATGTACAATTGCCCGTCTTGCAAAACGGAGCCAACGACCAGTGTGTCACAGCCAGCAGCTCACAAGGTGCGCCGCTTTTGGAAACCGAGCGACTTGCGCTGCGGCCTTTCTTCCGCCGGCACGTCTTTGCGGCGCTGCCGTTGAATGCGCTTGAAGCGATCAATAGCGTCGCGAAGTTCCCGCACGATGGCGGCGTCGGCGTCTTGCTTCTTGACGCGCGACCGCCAGATCGTCAGCACGCGCAAAGCGTTGGCGATATGGTCGTCGGACATCTCATCGAGCGGGATCTCGCGGCCGTCTTTGGTAGTCCAAAGCATGATTTCCCGCTGCAGAGCGCGGGGCGAGAACTGTTCGGTATCGGCGCGGCGGACGGGCAGCATCGCGGCAACTTGCCCTAGCCGAGCGCCGAGCGCAACGCGGCAACGGCGCGATCGATATCGGCGGCAGTGTTGTAGATGTGCGGGCTGAGCCGCAGCTTGCCGAGCCGCATGGCAGCGAAGACGTTCTGCCTGGCGAGCCGTTGCTGCAGATCGGCGGGGCGGCCTTTTGGAAAACCCACACCGAGGATGTGCGGTGTCCGGTGCTGTTCCGGTGTCAGCGACACCGGCAGGCTGGCGAGGCCGTCGGCGAGACGATCGGTGAGGGGCTTGAGCACCTGCATGATGGTAGCTGGGCCAAGCGTGTTGATGAGGTCCAGGCTGGTGGACGTCATGGGCATGGACACGAAGTGATCACGCTGGCCCATGTCGAAGCGGCGGGCAGTGTCGGCAAAGGCGAGATCGGTGAAATAGACATCGTTGTCGGCGCGGACGTTGCGGCGGCTGTGTTGTGTCTGCTCCAGCGGGACGCCTGACTGCCGGCGCTTGGCGAGGTAGAGGAAAGCACGGGCATAGGGGCCGAGCAGCCACTTGTACGTCGGGAAGACCATCGCGTCCGGATCAAGCGACATCACATCGATGGGAATGACGCCGACACTTTGGGTGGCATCGAGAATGAACGCAGCGCCGTGGTGGCGTGTGGCGGCGGCGATTGCGTCCATGTCGAGAACGGCGCCATCCGACCAATGCACCGATGAGATAGAGACGACCGCCAATGGGGGTGCGCCGGCGCGTTGCATGGCGGCCAGTACGGCCGCCGTCCAATCGAGGTCAGGCGGCCGCGCGACGGTATCGACGCTGAAACCTTGGGCTTCAGCGCGGACCTGCCATTCGAGGACTGGTGATGTGTGATCATCCTCAAGCACCAGTACGCGGCTGCCGCGCGGGATGGCGAGGTTCTTGGCGACGGTGGCAATCCCGTAGCCGACCGATGGGATCAACGACACGTCGTCGGGATGCGCGTTGATCAGTTTCGCGGCCGCTGAGCGCGCGCGCTCGTTCTGCTCCGAGATGAAGTCAGCGCCCAAGCGCCAGGGTTGCGCCTTGTTGCCCATGGCGGCGTGGCCCGCTGCGACTGTTGCTTTCGGCAGCGGGCTGTAGCCGGCCGCATTGAGATAGGCGACGTCATTGGGGATGTCGAACAAGTCGCGGTACGATGTCGGCATAGCGGGGCGTCCAGCACAATGAATGGCTCCGCTGACTATCGCACTGGTAGCGGAATAAGAACCCCTGCTTTTGCCGTCTCGCCGCCCCGACATTGCAGAGCTCATCAGCGAGGATGATAGTCCCGTCACGCACCTTGGTGCCCGACGATGGTCACCGAGCAGACGTTTTGCGACGGCTGGCCGCCGAGATTGTGGGTGAGGCCAAGCTTGGGGTTCTTCAGCTGGCGCGGGCCAGCGCGGCCTTGCAGCTGGAGATACATTTCATAGAGCATGCGGATGCCGCTGGCACCGATCGGGTGGCCGAAGCATTTGAGCCCGCCGTCGATCTGGCAGGGGATCTTGCCGTCGGCATCGAACATGCCGTCGAGCACGTCGCGCACGGCCATGCCGTCATCTGAGAGCCCAAGATCCTCCATGGTGACGAGTTCAGTGATCGAGAAGCAGTCGTGCACTTCGGTCATGCTGATCTGGTCGCGCGGTTTGGTGACGCCCGCTTCGGCATAAGCGCGTTTGGCAGCGATACGGGCGGTATGAACATACGCGCCGTCCCAGTCGTTGGAATGCATTTCCCACCCATTCGACGCGGCGAGCTGCACAGACTTGAACGTGACCAGATCGCGCTTGCCGAGGCTCCTGGCGATTTCTGGTGTGGTGACGATGACGGCGGCGGCGCCATCGGAGACGCCCGCGCAGTCGTAGAGCCCCAGCGGCTCAGCGATGATGGGGGCCTTGAGGCACTGCTCTTCGGTGATGGCTTGCTGGAAGTGCGCCTTGGGGTTCTTGGCGCCATTGGCATGGCTTTTGATCGACACGCGTGAGATAGCGCGCTTCAACAGTCCGGGATCGACCTGGAACTTGCGTTGGTAGGCGGACGCGAGCTGCGCGAAGTTGGCGGGTGCCACCGCATTCGGGTACCACTGCGGGATGAACGTGCCAGGGCTCGCGACGGGCAAGCCGCCGTAACCGGTGTCTTTCAGCTTTTCCATGCCAAGAGCGATGGCGATATCGCAGGCGCCGGACGCCACCGCATAAACCGCACCGCGCACGGCGTCCGTGCCGCCTGCGCAGGCATTTTCAACGCGCGTGACACCGATGTTGGGCAGCCGCAGCGCGATGCCCATTTGGAAGCCGGCACGGCCGACGCCAATGTCTGGCATATGCGTCGAGAACCACGCGGCATCGAGTTGTTCGGGGCCGATGCCGGCGTCCGTCATCGCCTCTGTATAGGCCTCGACCATCAGGTCTTCCGGACTCGCGTCCCAGCGCTCGCCGAACTTCGAGCAGCCCATCCCAAGAATGGCGACTTTGTCTTTGATGCCGGTGGCCATGAAAAGTGCTCCTAAGCCGGTTTCGCGGCGCGAATGGGCGTGGCTTTCCAGAAGTAGCGGGTGTAGCCGCGGCGGTCGTCGACGTCTTTGATGCGGAACACCATCTCGACCTCGGTGTCAGACGCGATGTCGCCTTTGCCGACGTCGGTGAATTCCATCAGGATGCGGCCGCCGCCGACGAAGTCCACCTGCCCATAGGTGTGGGGCGGCGACTTGTGGAACGACAAATACTCGGCTGACCAACTGAGCACGCGGCCCTTACGGTCGGCAAGCTTGTAGGGGCGTTGCGTGTCGAGCAGCGGTTTGCCTTGGTCGTGCGAGAGCCTCGAGGGTGGGAAGTGCACCGAGCCAGTGACTTCGCAGCGGCCCGCGACGAGGCCCAAAATCGCCTGCCGCTCACGCCACGCGGTTGTCAGCGCCGTCTTGCGATCCTGCTCGCCGCGCATGCCGCGTTCGAGGCGCAGCTGATCGTTGAAGGAAAGGAACTTGGTATAATTCTTTTCCTCGACGCCACGGGCGATCCATTGCGCAACGCCTCTGGCGGGCCGGAACGATTTGATGGCGTCGGTGACGCGGAACACCATGGCTTCAGCGCCGCTGCCGAACTGAGCGACCAGGATCAAAGCGCCGGGCTTGGCTGACTCCAACGTGTGGGCCAGCAGCAGCAGCGCGTGCGCCGTGCCGGTATCGCCGACCGACACAGCAAGCGCATCAACAACGGCCTCGGCGCGGATACCACATGCCTTGGCAAGTTGCTGGTCGATCTTGGCGAACGTCGACGGAAAGATGAAGTGATCAATCTTGCCGGCTTCCACCTTGGCTTGCCTCAGCGCAGCGGCGATCGCTTTGGGTGCGATCTTTGCGAGCCCTTCATCGCGCACCCAACGCTCTTCCCAGTGGTAGTCGATCTCCTCGCCCGCAGCGCGGAAGTGATCGACAAAGTCTGCGGTGATGGTGCCCGCGCCGAGGAATTCGGCGACGACGTTCTTGGTGCCGAGCAGGAGGGCTGCGGCGCCGTCGGCATAGTCGAGTTCCTGCGCACTGGCGGCGCGTGCCTTGCGATTGTCGGCGGCGATGACCAGGCGGTTGCCGCCCGATGTGCCCGCTTTGCCAAGTGCGAGCGAGACGGCGGTGAGCGCTGATCGCTGTGCGCCACCCAGGTCGACGGCTTCGGTTGTTTCGCTGAGGGTCAGCGCTTCTGAGACAATGCCAGCATTGAGGCGTTCGGCGAACGGCAGCGTGCTCGACGCCAGATAAATGCCGGACACGTGGCCCCGGTCGTCGCTCGCACCCAGGCAATCGCGCGCGGCGGCGACGGCCAGCGTCAGGCTGTCCTCGTCGAAGTTGGCCATGGCGCGGCTGCCTTTGCCCTTGCCGGCGAGCTGCGGCGCGTACCACGCGTTGGCCTCGACGACGGCGCGGCGGCTCAGCCGGAGGCGCGGCACATAGCCGCCAAAACCAACGATCCCGATCATGTCTGGGTGCCCCTGCGTCGCGCCATGCTATACGGTAGCGTACTGTCTCATGCCAAAGGGCGCCAATCAACCGCCGATCGCGCACGCCACGGCTGCGGCCGCGACATGATTACCAGGGCGGATTTCCCCCGGGAGCCGTGACGTCGCGGACTGCCCGTAGCGTTCGAGCCAGTCATTAAGGCTGCCAGGAGGCTAAGCCGCAATAGCATTGCTGCGCGGGCAGATCGCCCATAAGCTGTTGCCAAAGCCGTTGTTTTGCCCCGCCGGGCAGCGAGCGGCCTGCATGCTGGCATACTCATGGAGGTTTCAAATGTTTGCGTCCCAAGTCCTTACTGTCTCTACTGCCCTTGCGGCTCTCTCTTTGGCTGCGGCTTCGGCATCTGCGCAGCAGTCGGTTCCCGCTCTCTATGACGGCTCGACGACCACCTTCACCCTGACCCCAGGCAGCAATCTCCGTATCGCCGACAGCCTGACATCGCGCATTGCCGTGACGTTGTGGCAAGGCGCGCAGCTGAAGGGCGTCGGCACCTGTTCACAGACGTCATGCCCGGTGGCTTACGATGGCCAGAACCTGTTCGCGCGCCGCTCACGATTGCGGCTGCCCGGCTTCGGCACAGGCCCCTCGGCAAACCCTGGTGGCGGAGGATCGCAGCAGACGACGATCACGCGTACTTTGCGCCGTGGCGATCAGGGCAGCGACGTGATGCGCCTGCAGGAAGCGCTCAACCGCACCGGGTCTGCCCTCACCATCGATCGCAACTATGGCCGTGGGACACGCGCGGCGGTCGAAAAGTTCCAGCGCGCCCGTGGCTTGAAAGTCGATGGCGTCGCCGGTCCGGCGACGTTGCAAGCACTCGGCGTTTGAGACGCGGCGATACGCATTGAGTTTCTGAGGTTCGGCCATGGATGCCGGGGGTGACAACCCACAGCGGGCGCGCAGAGACGTCGTGGTCGCTGGCGCGCTGTCGTTTGCCGGCGTCGGCGTGCTGCTGGCGTTGTGGCCGTTTGTGCATCAGGGCAACCCCAACCCGGGAACGCTAAGGCGCGAGGGACCCGAAGTTGACCTGCTGCCCATCCAGCCGGGACAGACAGTGCTGATCAAATGGCAAAGCACGCCTGTCTTTGTCCGCCACCGAACCGCTGCGGAGACCGCAGCGGCGCGCGCGGCTGATAGCAATAGCCGCATCGACGTGTTGGCGCGTAACGCGGCGCTACCCGCGATGGCACCCGCGCTGGATGCCAACCGGACAACGCCAGGGCATGCACAATGGCTGATCGTGGTGGGGATGTGTACGCGCGACAATTGTGTGGTGGCACCTCGTTCGGACGATGACGCCACCTTCTATTGTCCGTGCTGCGCATCGCGTTACGACAGCGCCGGACGCGTCCGCAGCGGGCCGGCGCCGCAGAACCTCGCAGTCCCGAGGGTCAGCTTTCGCTCGCCGACGCGGCTGCAGATCGGTTGACTGGGGCGGCGAACTCAGGAAGCCTCACCGGAGCAACCCCACCTTACAGCAAGGACACCCCCGGCATGCCGGCCGCCCGAACCGCACAAACCATGTCGCCAAAGGACATACTCGCAGCGCTCGTCGCCTTCGATACGACCAGCCACAAGACCAACTTGCCTATGGCGGCGTGGATCAGCGACTATCTCGCGGGATACGGCATCGAGAGCCAATTGCTGCCGGCAGCCAACGGCATTCATGCCAATCTGTTCGCCACCATTGGCCCTCGGGATCGCGGCGGGATAGGCTTGTCGGGTCACATGGACGTCGTGCCGGTCACCGACCAGCCGTGGGACACCGATCCCTTCACGATGGTCGAAAAGGGCAGCCGGCTGTATGGCCGCGGCACCACCGATATGAAGGGCTATCTGGCGTGCATGCTGGCGTCGGTGCCGGTGTTCCAGGCGCGCGCGTTGAAAATGCCGATCCATCTGCTGTTCTCCTATGACGAGGAAGTGGGCTGCACCGGCGTGCTGCCGATGGTCGAGCAATTCGGCAAAACGTTGCCAAAGCCGGAGATCGTACTGGTCGGCGAGCCGAGCATGATGACGGTGGTGGATGGCCATAAGGGTGGCGCGCGGCTGAAGACGGACATCGTTGGCAAGGACGCCCATTCGTCGACACCGGCGATCGGTGTCAGCAGCATTTTTGTGGCGGGCGAACTGATGGCGGAGCTGCGCCGCATGGAAGCGCGGATGGCGATCTCGCATCCCGCGCCACGCTTCGATCCGCCCTTCCCGACTTTCACGGTCAGCTTCATCGAGGGCGGGATTGCGCACAACATCATCCCGCCGCGCTGCTCGTTCCAGTGGGGCGTGCGGCTGACGCCGGGCGTGGACATTCAAGTTATTATGCGTGAGTTCCAAGCCTATGCCGACCGTGAACTGCTGCCGGCCATGCGCGCGGTGCATCCCGATTGCGCGATCACGACGGAGTTGTTGGGGCTGCTGCCGGCATTCGCATCCGGCGAGGGTTCGCCGGCGACGACCCTGGCCATGAAGCTGGCCGGGCAGAATGCGACGCACACGGTGCCCTATGGCACGGAGGCCAGCCACTTCCAGGCGGCGGGGTGCTCGTCGGTGGTGTGCGGGCCTGGTCACATTGCGCAGGCGCATCAGCCCAACGAGTTCATCGAAGCGGCCGAACTCGACAACTGCATGGCGTTTCTGGTGCGCGTCCGCGACTGGGCGGCGGCGTGATGGCTGCGCCTTCCACTTGCCGCGCCGCCGCCCTATAAGCCTTTCAACGATTTGAAACCTTATGGACGGCCCCCTGCGCCGCGTGATCTGCTTATGGCTGATAGCTCCAAACCGAATAGACCCGACGCGCGCCTGCCGAAGGGTTTCCGCGATGTGACCGGTGCCGAAATTCGCGCCCAGTCGCGCATGCTGGCGACGCTGGCCAAGGTGTTCGAGACCTATGGCTACGAGCCGTTGGAGACCTCGGCGATTGAGTTCACGGAGGCATTGGGGAAATTTCTACCCGATACCGACCGGCCGAACGCCGGCGTGTTCTCGTTTCAGGACGAGGATGAGGCCTGGATGAGCCTGCGTTACGACATGACCGCACCGCTGGCGCGCTTTTATGCTGAGAATGCGCAGAAGCTGCCGAAGCCGTATCGGCGGTATGCCATGGGTCCGGTGTGGCGCAACGAGAAGCCGGGGCCAGGTCGCTTCCGCCAGTTCATGCAGTGCGACGCCGACACGGTCGGCACCGATAACATCGCGGCGGATGCCGAAGCGTGCATGCTGATGGCGGACGCCATCGAGGCGTTGGGGATTCCGAGGGAGAAGTTTCGCATTCGCTTCAATAACCGCAAGATCCTCGATGGTGTTCTCGAGCTCTGCGATATCAGCCCGACAGATGCGCGCGACGCCAACCGCCGTCTCACCGTGCTGCGCGCCATGGACAAATACGACAAGTTCGGCGCGGATGGCGTCGCGTTGCTGTTGGGCCGGGGCCGCAAGGACGAGAGCGGCGATTTCACCAAAGGCGCAGAATTGGCACCGTCGGCAATCGCGACCGTGACAGGCTTTTTAGAAGCATCGAGAGACGCGGCGCCGCTTGGACGGGTCCGTTCGCTTGTCGGCACCAACGCCCGCGCCGAAGAGGGCCTCAACGAACTTGCCGCCATGGGGGCGATCATTGCCGGCGGGGGCTATAGCGCGGACCGCATTGCCTTCGACCCCTCCGTCGTCCGTGGGCTCGACTACTATACCGGCCCCGTTTTCGAGGCCGAACTCACTTTCGAGGTGAAGAACGAGGACGGACAGACGGTGCGGTTCGGCTCGGTCGGCGGTGGCGGGCGCTACGACGATCTGGTCGCGCGCTTCACGGGCGAGCGCGTGCCGGCGACGGGATTCTCGATTGGCGTCTCGCGGCTACTTGCGGCGCTGACGGCGCTGGAGAAAGATGCGACGGCGAACGTTGGGCCAGTTGTCGTGCTCGTGATGGATAAAGCTGAACTGCCGCGCTATCAGGCGATGGCACAAACGCTGCGCAATGCTGGTATTGCAGCCGAAATGTATCTCGGCACCTCCGGCATGAAGCCGCAGATGAAATACGCCGACCGCCGCGGCGCGCCGTGCGTTATCATCCAGGGGTCCAACGAGCGCGAGAAGGGCGAGATCCAGATCAAAGATCTGATCGAGGGCGCCAAGGCCGCCTCAGCTATCGCCGACAACAAAGCCTGGAAAGAAGCGCGGCCGGCGCAAATCACCGTCGCCGAAGCCGACATGGTCGCCGAGGTCCGCAAGATCCTCGCGCGGCATGCCTAGGCTTTCCCTTCTCCCCCTCTTCAGGGAGAGAAGGGAAAACGTTCACTTCCCCTTCTTGGTGCCGATCGGCTTCATGACATTGCGGGGGTTGGAAAACGGCGACGCCTGGGCGGCGGGCGGCTTGGTCGATTTGGACTTGGGCTTGCGGACCTCGCGGTTGCTCTTCTGCTGACCTTTGGCCATGGGATGTTCCTTCGAGGTTGCGTCTGGCAGACAGATGTCGGCCGGTTCAGGCAATGCCACGCACACAGGCCTGTGTAGCACATGCCGCGAATTTAATCTGCAAATGCGTGCGGTGGTGCTTGATCGTCCGCCGCCGCCCGATGGTCACGCTGTCACACCATCGCGCAATGGCTGCGGCAGGGCTTCCGGCCGTGCGCCGAGCCATTGCGCGGCGGTCTGCATGGCGACGAGATAGCCGTAGGGCCCGAGCCCGCAGATGACGCCCTTCACCGCGCCAGAGAGAATCGAATGCCGGTGCAGCGTGTCGCGGGCGTGGATGTTAGAGATGTGCACCTCGATGATCGGGCCGTCAAAGGTCTTCAGCGCATCAAGGATGGCGATGGAGGTGAAGGAGTAGCCGGCCGGATTGATAATGATGGCGTCGGCGGACTGCCGCGCCGATTGGATCCATTCGACGATGGCACCTTCGTAGTTGGACTGGTGGAAGACCAGCGTGCAACAGAGTGCCTTGGCCAGCTGCCCACAGCTGGCTTCGATCGCTGCCAACGTGG
Source organism: uncultured Alphaproteobacteria bacterium (assembly GCA_963847145.1). Taxonomy (GTDB): domain Bacteria; phylum Pseudomonadota; class Alphaproteobacteria; order Rhizobiales; family Hyphomicrobiaceae; genus JABFRJ01. Next base: position 237,791 of record CAWJYN010000001.1, on the reverse strand, counting down.
TGGTCCCATAGATGTGCGGCTCGCGCACGCCCAGCATGTTGAGGTTGGGTCCGTTGAGGATCATCAGGCGGTGCGGCATGGGACGGTCTCAAGTCGTAAGCAGGCGGCGCTCAGCCACCATGGCCCAGCGCCGGCATATCTGGAAGCATGGGTGCGTGTTGACGACTTTGCAAAGTTCAATCTGCGACAGCACCCTACTCTGTGCTGTCGTGTTCGACGAGCGCGCAAGCTTTATGACGGACGAGGACGCGGTTCAGCGTCCGTCATCCGCCGCGGCTGGGTGGTGGGCGAGATGTCGCGATGCTCATCCGCCCTACGGATTGCGCACGCCATCATAGGTTTTGGTGTTGGTGTAGGGCGGAAGAGGACGCGGTTCAGCGTCCGTCATCCGCCGCGGCTGGGCGAGATGGGCGCTGGACGGCGGATGTCGCGACGCTCATCCGCCCTACGGATTGCGCACGCCATCGTGGGTTTTGTTTTTGTGCCCGCGCAATAAACCTTAACAACACCAATAGGTTGCAAAATCAGGCAGGTGTGTCAGTCTGGTGTCATCCCGACCAGCCGGGGCGGATCATGACCGTCGAAATCTGGGTTGGGCTGCTGTAACGGCCGATTAGAACGCTGTGTTTGACGGCACGGCGTCACGGTTGGGCTGGACTGGGAGGCCCCTACGAAGGGTTCGCCTGCAAGTGGCGTAAACGCCCCTCCACGCCCCAAGATCCCCGTGCACAGCCAAGACGCGCGGCGACGCCGCAGGACGGCACCGGGTTCGCAAGAGCTCTGCACCGTCCACCGCTCCGCTCACCCGGAGCACAACACCTTCGGCGGCAACGCCGCGCGTCTTCCCCGGCGCTTTTGCTGGGGGCGCAGAACGGGATGCAACGGCAAGGCGCAAGCGCCTGGGCCGCTGGTGGCGCTTTGGGCGCAGCGGGCATTGGAAACGGCACTGGATTGGAAACGGCACTGGAATGCGCGCGTTTGAACAGCCAGTTGTATCTGCGTTAGCGCGCGTCGGCGGCAGCTCCGCTGGCACCGTCATGCACGGCCCTCGGCCGATCACTTTTGGCGGCTGCCTGCCCCCATTACGCACTGCATCGATGGCTATAGCGACACCACGCCCAGTGGATAACTTCGCCACAATCCGGCCAGCAGTGGGGTCCTCATTTCACCACATTGGAACAGCTGATAGACGGGCGATGCGTGGCCGTTGGCCGCGCCGCAGGCGTGCGCCTCTTTGCCGGCTGAAATGGCCAAAAAGGGAAACACGGCTACTCGGGAGACAGGCGGGGACATGAATCCGGCAGACCTCATCAAAGGCCAAGTCGCCGTCCACACCGGAGACCTCACATTCCTCGGCATGTTCATGACTGCCCATCCGGTGGTCAAGATCGTCATGTTCGGGTTGCTGCTGTCGTCGATCTGGTCTTGGGCCATCATCGTCGAGAAGGTCTTCGCCTTCCGCCGCGCGCGCCGCGAGGCCGATAAATTCGAGCAACTGTTTTGGTCGGGCCAATCGCTGGACGAGCTTTATGCGGGCTTGAGCCGCGGCCGCACATTCTCCATGGCCAGCTTGTTTGTGGCTGCCATGCGCGAGTGGAAGCGCTCAGTGGAAGGCAACATCCGCGCCCTCGGCGGCATTCAGATGCGCGTCGAGAAGGTGATGGACGTGACAATTTCCCGCGAGATGGAGCAGTTGGATCGCCGCCTGCTGTTTCTCGCCACCGTCGGCTCGACGGCGCCGTTCGTCGGCCTGTTCGGCACCGTGTGGGGCATCATGTCGAGCTTCACGTCAATTGCGGCATCCAAGAACACCAGCCTCGCCGTCGTGGCGCCCGGCATCGCCGAAGCCCTCTTTGCGACCGCCCTTGGTCTTCTTGCGGCCATTCCAGCGGTGATCTTCTACAATAAGTTTTCCGCCGACTCGTCGCGTCTCGGCCAACGGCTTGAAACCTTCGCCGACGAGTTCTCCGCGATCGTCTCGCGGCAGATCGATGTAAGAACATAAGCGAGAAGCGTAGGTTGGGTTAGCAGCACTTCTGCTGCGTAACCCAACATTTCGATGCAAGATCATGTTGGGTTACGGCCGAAGGGCCTAACCCAACCTACGGCTGGAACTGAAAATGGGCGCGAGTATCAAATCAGGCGGCAACGGCGGCAGGCGCGGGCGGCGGAAAGCGCATGCGCCGATGGCCGAGATCAACGTGACGCCGTTTGTCGATGTGATGCTCGTGCTGCTGATCATCTTCATGGTCACCGCGCCCCTGATGGCCACCGGCGTGCCACTCGATCTGCCACAAGCCAAAGGCAAGCAGATCGACACTCAAAACAAAGAACCGCTGGTCGTTTCCATCGCCAAGGACGGTAAGATCTTCCTCGGCCAGGAAGAGAAAATTCCAACGACGCTGGACGAACTCGCAACCAAACTTAAAGCCGTTGCGGCGGCCCGTGGCGGCACGGATGAACCGGTATTCGTTCGCGGCGCCACTTTGGCCGAGTATGGGATCGTCACCAAAGTGCTCGCGCGCATCAGCGAGGCTGGCTTCCGCAAGCTGTCACTGGTGACCGATACGGGCGCAGGAGGCTGAGGCACGGTGCCCATCGGCTTTATAGCATCGCTCATCCTGCACGGGGTTCTCCTCGGCTGGGCGCTGCTGGCCGTGATCACAACACCGCCGCTGAATATTCCGAAGCCCGAACCTGTCGAAGTCGCGATGATCACCGAAGGCGATCTCGTGCGCCTGAAGCAGGGCGATCGCGAAGCCAAGAAATTGGAGGCTGAGGGCAAGGAAGGCCCCGCCAAAGAACCGCCCAAGAAAGAGCCGCCGAAGCCGACGCCGCCACCGCCGCCGCAGGCTGCTGCGCCGCCGCCGCCGCCACCCGAGCCGCCGAAGCCAGATCCCATTGCCGAGGCGATCAAGCAGGCGGCTGTTGAACCACCGCCGCCACCGAAGCCCGAGCCGCCCAAAGTCGAGCCGCCGAAGGCTGAGCCACCGAAGCCTGCCGATCCCATCGGCGATCTGGCTGCGGCTGCGGCTGCCGAACCGCCCAAACCGCCACCGCCGCCGAAGCAGCCGCCTAAGCCCCCGGCGCCCCCGAAGAAAGCGGCAACGCCCCCCCCTGCCCCGCCGAAGAAGCAGGATCTGGCGTCGCTAGTAAACGATGCCCTGAAAACGACGCCGGAAAAGTCGGCGACCAATGCACCACCCAAGGCGCTGATCGACCGCCGCGCCACAACGGCACCCGTCGCCGGCCAGAAGTCCGCGGCGACCGCCAAGGGTGCAAGTGCAGGCGCACCGGAAGGCACCGACAACGTTCTCACGGCCGACAAGCTGTCGATGTTGAACCTGCTGATGAAGAACAACGTGCGGCGCTGCTGGAACATCAACGCCGGGCTTGAAGGTGCCGCCAAGCTGATCGTCAAAGTGGAGTTCAAGCTCAATCAGGCTGGCCAGCTGATCGGCGATCCGCGCGTCACCAATTCAGGTTCAGGTCCGCAGTTCGAGGATGCCGCCAACAGCGCCCGCCGCGCCCTGCTGGAATGCCAGCCCTACACCAACCTGCCGCCCGAGCTTTATGCCGGCGGCTGGGATTTCATGCTGCTGACGTTTGATCCTGGAAAAATGTTCTGAGCGGCGTTAACCAGTAACGCGCGCTCAGTAACTCCGGCTGACGCAGAATGCCACGACGCCATCGAGGGCGCGCTTGGCGTCGCTATCGGGGAAGATTTCCAGCGCATCGCGGGCGATGGCACCGTAGTGGCGGGCGCGCTCGAAGGTGGCTTCGATGGCCTTGTGCCGCTTCATCAGGCTGGCGGCCTGTTCGAGATCGCCGTCGTTGATCTGGCCATCGGTGAGCGTGCGCTTCCAGAAGGCGCGTTCCTGCTCGTTGCCGCGGCGGAAACTCAGAATGACCGGCAAAGTGATCTTGCCCTCGCGGAAATCGTCGCCCACGGATTTGCCGAGCCGCGCACTATCACCGGCGTAGTCGAGTGCATCGTCGACCAGCTGGAACGCGATGCCGAGGTTCTTGCCATAGGAACGCAGCGCCGCCTGCTCTTCGGCCGGGCGTTGGGCGATCGTGGCGCCGACTTCAGCTGCCGCCGAGAACAATGCGGCAGTTTTGGCGTTGATGATCGCCAGATATTCGTCTTCGGTCGTCGCCGTGTTCTTGGCCGCCGACAACTGCATCACTTCGCCTTCGGCGATGACGGCTGCGGCATTCGACAGAATTTTCAGTGCTGGCAGCGAGCCGACATCCACCATCATGCGGAAGGCTTGGCCGAGCAGGAAATCGCCAACCAGCACACTCGCCTGATTGGACCACAGCAAACGCGCCGTTGGCTTGCCGCGGCGTGTGTTGCTTTCATCGACCACATCGTCATGCAACAGGGTGGCGGTGTGCATGAACTCGACGGCGGAGGCGAGACGGACATGGCCTTGGCCTTGGTAGCCAACCAACTTCGCCGCCGCGATCGTCAGCATGGGGCGCAGCCGTTTGCCGCCGCTGTCGATCAGGTGGTGGGCAAGTTCCGGGATCAACTCGACGTCGGAGACGGCCTTGTCGAGGATGATGCGGTTCACGCCTTCCATATCGGCGCGGACCAGGTCGAGGATGGGTCCCAGCAGATCGGCTGGATCCCGGTTACCTTCCATCTGGATGACGACGCCCATGGCGATGTCCTGCGGGTTACGTTGGGGCAAAACAGCTTGCAAGAAAAGTGTAGCTCTTTCCGGGGGCGTCCGGCCACGCTACACAATGTCCGGACAAGGGGAATAATGCCGCAGGTGCGGCAGGTTGAGAAGCCGCAGGTGCGGCAGGAGCGTTTCAGCGTGCGGCCAGTCCTCTTGACTACCGATCCGGTGCTGTTGAGCTTCGCGCGTGCGGTCCTGGCAGACGCTGGGATCGACGTCATGGTCGCCGATCAGTTCACCAGCTCGATCGAAGGTTCCGTGGGCATCTTTCCGCGCCGGCTGATGGTCGCTGCGGCGGCATGGCATCGGGCGCGCACGGCCTTGCGACAGGCGGACCTGGGGCATGAATTGGTGCACGATCCCGAAGATCAGTCAGCCACTGTACAGCCAGAGGCTTGGTATGGCGCGCCCTTCAAACGCTGACGCCGAGCTGGCGACGACCGCGGATGATTTCCTCGGTGGCGCACTCCGCCTTTTGCAGCCCCAAACCGGCTATCGGGCGGGCCTCGATGCTGTGCTGCTGGCAGCCGCGTGTCCCTCACTTACTGAGGCTCAGTCTGGCGCCAGCGTGCTGGATTGTGGCGCCGGTGTTGGGACGGTCGGCCTTGCCGTCGCGCGCCGCCTTGCTGGCACGCACCTCACACTCGTTGAGCGTGATCCCGCGCTGGCCGCCTTGGCCGGACGCAATGCAACAGCCAACGGCCTTGCCGCGCGTTGCATCGTCATCACCGCTGATCTCACCGCGCCACTGACGAACACACCCGCGCTGGCTGCTTTGCCCGGCAGCTTTGACCACGTGCTCGCCAATCCGCCGTACTTCGCACACAGAGCAGGCACACGCGCGCCCGACCCGCAGAAAGACGGTTCACACGCCATGCCGGAAGGTTCACTTGATGGCTGGGTCCGTTTCGCCGCCGGCATGGCGCGCGAGGGCGGCACGCTGACGATCATCAATCGTCCCGTCGCCTTGCCGGAGCTGCTGGCTGCACTCGATCGGCGCTTCGGCGGCGCGCTCATCCTGCCGCTGCATCCACGCGAAGGCGTGCCGGCCAGCCGCGTCCTGATCCAGGCCAAGAAGGGGAACCGCGCTGGTCCGGCACTGTTGACTGGCCGCGTGCTGCACGCCGATGGCATGCACGGCTTCACGCCAGAATTCGATACCATCCTGCGTGGCGGCGCCGCACTTGAATTCTAGTCGGATAAGCCTAATCCCGATCCGGAGCCCCGAGCGGAAAGAAATGGCGATAAGGCCGCGCCTCGTCAACGGCGCGCGCCACCGATGGCCGCGCCAGCAACCGGGCGCGATAGGCCTTCAGATGCGCATGCCTGGCGTCGATTTCGTGGGTCCAATCGGCATAGAACAGCGCCGGTGCAGCCGCACAATCAGCCAGTGAGAATGCACTATCAGAGGCCCACGTTCGTGCCGCCATAGTCTGATCGAGCCACGTATAGGCAGTTTCCAGCATAGTCCGCGCTTCTGTCATGCCATGCGGATCGCGGCTGTCGTCCGGCCGCAATCGATCGCCCACGATCCGCTGCATCGGCGTCATGACGTAGTTGTCGAAGACGCGGTCCATCATGCGGACGGCGAGCGCTGCCTTGGGATCGTCTGGGATGAGCCGCGAGGGTCCGGGACGCTGCAAGCCCAGATATTCGATGATAACGCTCGCCTCCAGCACCGTTTGCGAGCCGTCAACCAGCACCGGGAACTTTTTGAACGGCCATATTCGCTCCAGCTCGGCAAAATTCTCGGGCGTTTCCGGCGCCAGCATCTTGAACTCAAACGACGTGCCGTTCTCATACAGCGCAATCAGCACCTTCTGGCAGTACGACGAGAACGGATGGGCATAAAGTTGGAGAGGCATGGCTGATTGTGTTCGGTGCGTTGAGGCCAGACCCTTGGGTCTGACCTCTCGATATCAACTTACTTTGTCAATCCCTCAGCCTTCATGGCTGCCTGCACGGCAGGGCGTGCGCCGACACGCGCGTGATAGGCTTGCAGGTTTTTGTAGGGCGACAGATCGATGTTGGTCGGCTTGGTCCAGTTCAGCACCACGAACGCGTAGGCGTCTGGCAGCGAGTAGGTAGCGCCACATAGATACTGGTTGGTGGCAAGGTGTTTATCGAGTGCCGTGAACCGTTGCGCCAGCTTGTCGCGAAACAACTTCTTGGCGTCTTCGGGCATCGCCGGGTTGAACAGCGGCGAGAATCCCTTGTGCATCTCGGTTGAGACGAAATTCAGCCAGCTCAGCATCTTAGCATGTTCAAGCGTGCCTGCGGCTGGCGCCAGCTTCTTCTCCGGGGCCTTAGCCGCCAGAAACTGGATGATCGCCGGCCCTTCGGTCAGCAGAGTGCCATCGTCGAGTTCGAGGGCCGGCACATACCCATGCGGGTTCTTGGCCCAGAAATCGCCACCGCCATCGAACTTCTTCTCGCGGATATCGGTCTTGACGATCGAGTGTTTGAGGCCGGTTTCCTGCAGAATGATGTGGGGCGACAGCGAGCAAGCGCCGGGTGTGTAATAGAGCTTCATGGGGGATCTCCTGGAACAAATCCGCGTCGGAGCGCCACTGTTAGGCCTTCTAGCGCCGCCTCGGCAAGCCAGTACCATCGCACATTTCGGTGACTGGACCGGGCGTCCCGAATATGGTGGATTGCCAGCCAATTGACCGCTGGCGTAACCGCCGGCGCGTTTGTCTATTCCGAGGCCTTGTCCAATGTCCACCGTGGCTGCTTACCCGATCCCAACCGGCACATTGATGAAGGGCAAACGCGGCCTCGTCATGGGCGTGGCCAACAACCGGTCGATTGCCTGGGGCATCGCCCAGGCCTGTGCGGCGCAAGGCGCAGAACTGGCCTTCACGTATCAAGGCGACGCCTTGAAAAAACGCGTTGAACCGCTGGCTGCCGAAGTTGGCTCAAAAATCGTCTTGCCCTGTGACGTGACTGACACGGCGTCCATGGATGCCGTATTTGCAGAGCTGAAAGCCAAATGGGGCCAGATGGATTTTCTCGTCCACGCCATCGCGTTTGCCGACAAGGCCGAGCTGGATGGCCGCTACGTCGACACCTCGGAAGGCAACTTCACTAAGTCGCTGCTCATCTCGTGCTATTCGTTCACAGCTCTTGCCCAGCGCGCCGAAAAGCTGATGCCCAAAGGCGGCTCGCTCCTGACGCTCAGCTACTACGGTGCCGAAAAGGTCATGCCGCACTACAACGTCATGGGCGTGGCCAAGGCCGCACTTGAAGCGAGTGTGCGCTATCTGGCCGCCGACCTCGGCAAAAACAACATCCGCGTCAACGCCATCTCGGCCGGCCCGATCAAAACGCTGGCCGCATCAGGCATTTCGGACTTCCGTTACATTCTGCGCTGGAACGAATATAACTCGGCGCTGCGCCGCACCGTAACCATCGAAGAGGTGGGCGGCTCGGCGCTTTATCTGCTGTCCGATCTCGGCCGCGCGGTGACCGGCGAAATCCACCACGTCGATGCCGGCTATCACGTCCAGGGCATGAAAAACGAAGACGCGCCTGATATAACGGTCTCAAAGGGTGAGTGAGGCGGGCGCGGCGGGACTTTTCCGGTCTCCCAATCGCCTTTCGTGATGCGGAGTGGGAAATCCGCCTCAACCCACCAAATCTTTGATCCGTCCTAGTGACTTCGGCTTTTCCGAGAACCGCCATCACGTCGAACACGGGCGGTGACACGGCGCGACCTGTCAACGCAGCCCGCAACGGCTGCGCGACTTTGCCGAGTTTGAGGCCTTTGTCTTCGGCGTACACGCGCAAAGCCACCTCTAAAGGCGCTGCGGCCCATTCAGGCGCTGCTTCGAACAATTTGACGAGATCGGCCAACGCCGTCTTGGCATCTGCATCGATCAGTTTCTGCGCCTTCTCGTCGAGCGCCAACGGACGTGTCTGGATGATGAAACGCGCGCCGTCGACCAGTTCCGGCAAGGTCTTGGCGCGCTCTTTCAGGCTCGGCAGGGCTGCTGCGAGCTTGTCCCAGCCGGCGGCTACGAACGCCTTGAACAGCGCCGGTCCGCCTTCGGCATGGGGCAGATAATCCTTGATCCGCCGCAGCAGTTCGGCATCGTCCGCCGCGCGGATATAGTTACCGTTGAGATCGCCAAGCTTGGCGAAATCAAACCGCGCCGGCGATTTGCCGACATTGACGATGTCAAACCACTCGATCGCCTTGTCGGTTGAAAAAATCTCGTCGTCGCCGTGACTCCAGCCGAGGCGGGCGAGATAGTTTCGAAGCGCCGCGGGCAAGTAGCCCATCGCGCGATATTCTTCGGTGCCCTGCGCGCCGTGCCGCTTGGACAGCTTCGCACCGTCCGCGCCGTGCACCAGCGGGATATGCGCAAAGTGCGGCAACTCCCAGCCCATCGCCTGATAAACAAGGCTCTGCCGCGCGGTGTTGGTCAGATGATCCACGCCGCGGATCACGTTGGTGACGCCCATGTCATGGTCATCGACCACGACGGCAAAGTTGTAGGTCGGCGCGCCGTCTGAGCGCAGGATGATCATGTCGTCGAGATCCTTGTTGGGGAACACGACGCGCCCCTGCACTTGGTCGTCGACAATGGTCTCGCCCGTTCGCGCCGTCCGCAAACGGATCGCCGGTTTCACGCCAGCGGGTGCCGTCGCCGGGCTTGCATCACGCCACGGGCTTTCGACGATCAAAGGCCGCTTCTCGGACTCGGCTTTGGCGCGCATCGCCGCCAGTTCGTCCGCCGACAGATAACAGCGATAGGCCTTGCCGGCCGCCAGCAGATCTTGTCCGACGGCGCGATGTCGGTCAGCGCGGGCGAACTGGAACAATGGCTCGCCGTCCCAATCAAGTTCAAGCCATTTCAAACTTTCAAGAATAGCCGTCACATGCTCGGGCTTCGAGCGCTCGCGGTCGGTGTCCTCGATCCGAAGCAGGAACTTGCCACCGGTGTGGCGTGCATACAGCCAATTGAACAACGCTGTGCGCGCGCCGCCGATGTGCAGCGTACCGGTCGGCGAAGGCGCAAAGCGGGTAACAACAGGGCGGCCGCCGCTTTTGGTGGAATTTGTGTTGTCGGGCATTGGGGAGCTGTGCTGATCTCTGGTTGTAGCGGGGGATGATCTAAGGCGGCTTTAGCATATGGGGCGCGGGGGCCAAAGCAGAGTAATAGCAGCGGCGCCCGAAGGTGCGTTTACTGTCCCATCTACGCCCGGCCAGCTGACACGGTTCTCAACCGCCATTCTCGGAGAAATCGAAGCCGAACAGAGCCGTTGGTTTCTCTGGATTGCGGTTGGATTTGGCACTGGCGCCGCGCTCTATTTCGGCACAACGACGGAACCACCGCTGTGGGCCTGCGCGATCGTCACGGGCACGGCCGCGTTGATCCATGTCCTCGCGCGCCGCTTCAGCCTTTGGGGGCTCATAACGGGCTTTCTACTGGCGCTCGCGCTCGGTGCGCTTACGGCCAAGCTGCGTACTGAATTCGTCCGTGCGCCCGTGCTCATCCGCACTCTATCGGCCGTTCAGGTGACCGGCTGGGTGCAACTGGTCGAGCCGCGATCTGGCAAAGGGCAACGCGTAACCCTCCAAGTGCGTGAGATGGAACGGCTGCCGCGAGACGCCTGGCCGCACCGGGTGCGCGTGCGCACCATGACTGACACGCCGGGCCTCGCGCCGGGTCAGTTGGTGCGCGTTCGCGCCAATCTCGCTGGACCCCAAGCGCCAAGCCTGCCCGGCGATTTCGATTTCGGCCGCTATGCCTGGTTCTACGCGCTTGGCGGCGTCGGGCTCGCCACCGGACCATTGGTCGCTATTGAAACCGACATCGCGCCACCGGTCACGCTGCAGCTCAAAGCCGGCATGGAACGCATGCGTTACTGGATCACGCGACGGATCATGGCAGCGCTGCCCGGTGAAACCGGCGCCATCGCTGCAGCCCTGATCACCGGCGAACGCGGTGGCATTTCGGAGGCCACCAACAAGGCTTATCGTGATAGCGGGTTGTTCCACATTCTCTCCATCTCCGGCCTGCACATGGTGGTCATGGCTGGAGCCATCTTCCTGCTCATCCGGTCCATTCTGGCGCTTGTCGCGCCCATCGCGCTCAACTACCCGATCAAGAAATGGGCGGCCGGCGGCGCACTGATCGGCGCGCTGGGCTATTTGCTGATCTCTGGCTCATCGTTCGCCACCGTACGCTCCTACCTGATGATAACGGTGATGTTCATGGCAGTTATGCTGGACCGCAATGCGGTGGCGCTGCGCAATGTCGCGCTGGCCGCGCTGTTAATTTTGGTCATCTATCCCGAAAGCATTTTTGATCCCGGCTTTCAGATGTCGTTCGCCGCCGTCACCGGACTGATCTCGATTTACGAGTGGATAAGGACGCGTAGAGAGCGCCGCGCTGGTCCGGAACTCCGCGGCGTCATCGCCACTGGCTTCAGCCACTTCAGCGGCATACTGACCTCCACGCTGATTGCCAGTGCCGCCGTCGCGCCGTTTGGCATTTATCATTTCCACAACACGCAATTGCTGGCGATGATCGCCAATCTCGTCGCGCTGCCGCTCTGCGATCTCTACGTCATGCCACTTGCCCTGGCCGTGCTGATCGCGCTGCCGTTTGGGCTTGAAAGCTGGCCACTGCAGGCGATGGGTTGGGGCATCGATGGCATGACCTGGGTGGCCCAGTGGGTCGCCGCACTGCCCGGCTCCGTCGTGCGCATTCCCGCCATTCCCATCCTCTCATTCCAACTGATGGTTGCCGGTGGGCTGTGGCTGCTGTTGTGGAGCCGTTCTTGGCGCGGTCTTGGGTTTCTCCCGATTGCTGCCGGGCTGCTCATCGCACCCAACCTGATCCGTCCAGATGTCCTCGTCAGCCGCGACGGCACCACTTTGGCAGTCCGCCGCGACGATGGCCGCCTGAGTGCCGTCGCTGTGCGCGGCGGTCTTTTCGAGTTGGCGCGCTGGCTGGAATACGACGGCGACAGCCGCAGTGCAAAAGATGTCGCCGCTTCAGACGGCTTCTCCTGTGACCCGCTCGGCTGCGCGATCCGCACGCAAGGCCGCGAAATTGCGATTCTCGCAAGCGCTGCCGCACTGCGCGATCATTGCGCGACCGCAGCCGTCATCGTCGTGCGCTTTCTAGCCGGCCGGGCGTGCGATGGCAGCCCGCAGCAGCCGTTAATCATCGATCCGGCAGCGGTGCGCGCGAGCGACGGCCACCAACTGACGTTTACGACCCACGGCATCAATATCCGCACTGTCGCTGCTTCCCGCGGCACGCGGCCGTGGACACGGGCCGGCGTCCTCGCCGATGCACTCGGCGAGCCAGCGCGGCCACCGCGCGAAACCAACGTGCCTTTTGCAACCACGCCACTTCGCTGGCCAGCCGAGGCGGAGGACGAGGCTGAGCCACCGCGCAACCTCGAACCTTGATGCCCCGCGCGCGTCGCGACTTGCGACTGGCATGTAAATGCCGAATACGCCGCCAGGGGATCCACAGGCGGCTCAAGCAATTTACTCAACGCGCGCACCAATTCGCCCAAGCGTCCTGGACCAGTAGATTGTGATCATCTTCCCCTTGAAGTTCGCGCGCGGAATGAAGCCCATCGAAGGTGTCCGGCTGTCAATAGAATTGTCGCGATTGTCGCCGAGCACGAAATAGTGGCCGGGCGGCACGGCAAGAGGCGCGGTGTTGTCGAGCAGGCTGACGTGCAACTGATCCAGCGTATCGTGGCTGCGTCCGTTGGGAAGGGTTTCGCGCAAGACCTTCGACCGCACTGGCGCTGATGAGCCAGCATCGGCAATTTCATAGGCGCCACTTTCCGCCACTGCGACCGCGCGTTTGTTGAGATGCAGCACGCCCTTAATCATCTGCACCTCGTCACCCGGCATCCCGACGACGCGCTTGACGTGGAATGTACTCATCGATCGCGGATCAAGAAACACCGCGACATCTCCGGCGGCTGGTCCGACGCCATCAAACGCGCGCATGTCGGCGATCACGTGATCCCCCCGTCGCAAAGAGGGCTCCATGGAAGCGGATGGAATGCTAAATGTACGGATCGGACCGCCAGCGCTCGCGCCTTCAAAAGGTCGCAGAAATCCGACGCCGGTGAAGCAGGCGAACCAAGCCGCATACACCCACCATCTGTTGTATGGCTTTAAGACGTAGGCGCGCTCCAGACGCGCGATCCGTGCCGCATCGACCAACACAACAATCAAAAAGCCGGCGCTGCCCAGCAGTATCGCCAGAACACCCATGGGCGTCGCCAGCCAACCGCCGACGCCGCTGGCAAGCGCAAACAGCGCGAGCAGCCCCCACAACGCCGCCGCGAGCGCACGAACCGGGCGGCCCAGATAGAGATAACCGGTTCCGCTTGCAATATTGAGGATCACCGCCGCGTACCAGCGGCGCGGGCGCACAGATGGCAAACTCCCGGCGGTTCGATCCATCACCCAACCTTTGGAACCGGACGCGCCATGTCGGTGCCGGCCATCGCCTGCTCAAGCGCCAGTGCCACCGCGAGCACGCGCACATCGCGGCCGCGCGGACCAAAAATCTGCAAGCCAAACGGCATGCCTCTGTGATCAAGCCCGCAGGGCACGACGGCGGCGCAGCAGAGCGCGGTGGTCGGCGCATAGGCGATCGCGAGCCAACGCATGTAAGTGGGCATCGCCTCGCCGTCGATCTCTTCGACGAACAGCTGGCCGTGCGGAAATGGTGTGACGGACGCCGCTGGGCAAATCACAACGTCATAGTCTTCGAAGAAATCAAGCACACGCTTCATAAGTTTGTGCTGTTCCTCGAAGCCGCGCCCGATTTCGGCGGCAGTGAGCTTGAGCCCACGTTCCGTGTTGTCGGTCACATTGCGGTCGAGCAGCTTCTTGTGCTTAGCGAGTTTTTCTTGATGTCCAATCACGTAAGCCAGACCGCGGTGGACCTCGAAAATATCATGCAGCCCAGAGAAATCCGGCTCTGTTTCGTCAGCTGCGCCGAAGTGTGGGGCCAGTGACTTGGCGCGCGACTTGAACACCTTGGCGATGTCGCGGTCGATAGGGCAGACACCCAGATCGTGCGAGAAGGCTGCTCGGATGGAGGCAAGATCGGCCGGCTGAAGGGCATCGGGAAAGCTGAGAATATCGGACGATGAATAGGGATCGGCGCGATCGAGGTCGAGCTGTGCCCGCAGCAAAAGATAAGTATCGTCCACCGTGCGGCCCATCGGCCCGTTAACGCCCCACGGGATTAGGCCGGCGACCTTATCCGGCCCCGGCACAACACCGACGGATGGCCGGAAGCCGACGATGCCGCAGAAGGCAGCTGGCGTCCGGAGCGAGCCGCCATAATCAGAACCGGTGGCAACCGGCACCTGGCCGAGTGCAAGTGCTACTGCCGCCCCGCCCGATGAGCCCGCGGGCGTCAGTTTGGTGTCGAACGGATTGGTTGTTGCGCCATAGACGCGGTTGCGCGTGTTGGCACCGGCGCCGAACTCAGGTGTGTTGGTCTTGGCGAAGATGTTGGCGCCTGCTGCCCGCACGTTGGCGACCATCGGGTCATCCTCGTCCGGCACATGCTCCTTAAAGAGCAACGAGCCCCAGGTAGAGCGCAGACCAGCGACCGGATTGAGATCTTTGATGCCCGCCGGCAATCCATGCAGCAGACCCAGCTCGTCGCCACGCATCACTTGCTTCTCGGCGGCCTTCGCTTGCCTTTTGGCGAGAGCTTCGTCCATCGCGACGATCGCGTTGGCCGATTTGTTGGTCACAGCGATGCGCTTTAGACAGCTACTCATCAACTCGACAGGCGAAAGCTTTTTGGCGCCAATCAGCCGACGGGCGGCAACGGCAGTCAGGTCACAAGGTTCGGTCATGGATGTGGGGCGCGTCCGCAAGAATAGGAATGGAAATGGATAAGTGCCAGCAGACTGACACGTCGGAAACCGATCCGGCCACAGCTTTATTCAAGCCTTACTCCAGCTCGACTTCACCGGTGTACTCGTCTTCAGCTGGGCCGGTCATCAGAATGCGATCTTCGGGTGTCCAAAAGATGTACAGCGGGCCGCCCGGCAAGTGCACCGTGACCATGCGCTCGGTCAGCCCTTTGCGCGCCGCACACACCGCCGCGGCACAGGCCGCGGTGCCACAGGCACGCGTCAGGCCCGCGCCGCGCTCCCAGACTTTCAGCTTTATTTCGCTGCGGCTTGTGACGATCGCGAGCGAGATATTCGCCCGTTCGGGGAACAGCCGGTGATGCTCCAACATCGGCCCGACCTTACCGAGATCGACCACATCGTGCCGGTCAACCCAGAAAATCGCATGTGGATTGCCGACGTTGACCACCGACGGCGTGTGGATCAGCGGCGCATCAATGGGACCAACCTGCAGCTCCACCGTTCGTGTATCGTGAAACGCCTCGACCAGCGGTATGTCGGCCCAGCCAAAGCGCGGCACGCCCATATCCACCGTGATGCGGCCAATGCCATCCACCGTGACCGGCAGCACGCCCGCGACGGTCTCGAACTTGAGCGAGGTCCTGCCGGTCTCTTGGCTGATGAGCCAGCCGATGCAGCGTGTGCCGTTGCCGCATGCCTCCGCCGCTGACCCGTCCGTATTGTAGATGCGTACATAGGCGTCCGTGCCGGCGGTCCGGGGTCGATGCAGCACCATCATCTGGTCGAAGCGCGACCGGGGCTGGGCCGCAATATGCGCCGCCTCTGCGTTCGTCAGCACACGCTCCGATCCCCGCAAATCCACCACCACGATCTCGTTGCCAAGACCGTTCATTTTGCGGAATGGAAGCGCGGTGCGTAGCGTCATCAGTGTCCTATAAGCTGAATCCCAGCCAGCAAACAGCCCTGCCAAAAATAGACCGCCCATACCCCACCAACGGCGCAGTTGCAGGCAGGGCTAAAGTGCCGATAAAGTAAGCAATCTGCCTATCTCACAGTCTCTCAGCCACGCCAGCGTGCAAGGATCCCCGATGTCGGACAAGACGTATGCAGTCCCCGCCGAATGGCAGAGCCGCGCGTGGATCGACGATCAGAAGTATCAGGCCATGTACAAGCGGTCGATCGAAGACCCGACGGGCTTCTGGGGCGAGCACGGGAAGCGGCTGGATTGGATCAAGCCCTACACCAAGGTCAAGAACACCAGCTTCGCCGCGCCCGATGTCTCCATCAAGTGGTACGAGGACGGCACTCTGAACGTGGCGGCCAACTGCATCGATCGCCATCTGGCCCACCGCGCCGACAAGGTCGCCATCATCTGGGAAGGCGATGATCCCACCCAGAGCGAGACCATCACCTACCGCCAGCTGCACGAGCGCGTCTCGAAGTTCGCCAATGTACTCAAGGCGCAAGGCGTCAAGAAAGGCGACCGCGTCACCATTTATCTACCGATGATCCCAGCGGCAGCGTATGCGATGCTGGCGTGCGCGCGCATCGGCGCCGTGCACTCCATCGTGTTTGGCGGCTTCTCACCCGACAGCCTGCAGAATCGCATCGACGACTGCGACAGCAAGCTGATCATAACAGCGGACGAAGGCCTGCGCGGTGGCAAGTCCGTACCGCTCAAAAAGAACACCGACGAAGCGCTGAAGAAAACCAAGGGCGGCGAGAAAGTCTTGGTTGTGCGTCACACTGGCAACCCAGTGCCGTGGACAGCCGGCCGTGATCTCTGGCTGCACGAGGAATTGGTGAAAGTCTCGCCAGACTGTCCGCCCGTCGAGATGAACGCGGAAGACCCGCTGTTCATTCTCTACACGTCCGGCAGCACTGGCAAACCGAAGGGCGTGTTGCACACCACCGGCGGTTACCTCGTCTATGCCTCAATGACGCATCAGTATGTGTTCGATTACCACGACGGCGACGTCTACTGGTGCACGGCCGACGTTGGTTGGGTCACTGGCCACAGCTACATCGTCTATGGTCCACTCGCCAACGGGGCGACCACACTGATGTTCGAAGGCATCCCGAACTACCCAACGCCGTCACGCTTCTGGCACGTCATCGACAAATGGAAGGTCAATACGTTTTACACGGCCCCAACCGCTATCCGCGCGTTGATGGGTATGGGCGACGACTTCGTAAAGCGCTCGAATCGGTCGTCACTGCGGTTGCTTGGCTCGGTTGGCGAACCGATCAATCCCGAAGCGTGGGAATGGTATCACAAAGTTGTCGGCGACGAGCGCTGCCCCATCGTCGATACTTGGTGGCAAACCGAAACCGGTGGCATTCTAATTACGCCACTTCCCGGCGCGACCAAAACCAAGCCGGGCTCAGCCACGCATCCCTTCTTCGGCATCCAGCCGGCATTGGTCGATGACAAGGGCGTGACTCTTGCTGGTCCAGCGAGCGGCAACCTCGTCATCACGGATAGCTGGCCGGGCCAAATGCGCTCCGTGTTTGGCGATCACAAGCGCTTCGTCGAAACTTATTTCGCGACCTACCCCGGCACCTACTTCACCGGCGACGGCTGCCGCCGCGATGTCGACGGCTACTACTGGATAACAGGCCGCGTCGATGACGTCCTCAACGTGTCCGGCCACCGGCTCGGCACTGCAGAAGTCGAAAGCGCGCTAGTCAGCCACCCAAAGGTCGCCGAAGCGGCCGTTGTCGGCTATCCACACGACGTCAAGGGACAGGGCATCTACTGCTACGTCACCCTGAATGCCGGCGAAGCGCCGTCGGAAGATCTTAAGAAGGAACTTGTGACGCATGTCCGCAAAGTCATCGGGCCAACAGCGTCGCCCGATCTCATCCAGTTCTCACCCGGCCTGCCGAAGACCCGCTCCGGCAAAATCATGCGCCGCATCCTGCGCAAGATCGCCGAGGACGACTTCGGAAACCTGGGTGACACGTCGACCCTGGCTGAGCCCGCCGTCGTCGATGATCTCGTGACGAACCGGCAAAACAAGAGGAAAGCGTAGCACTACAGGGCCAGGCCGGACGCTAAGTCCGACCTGTTTCCTCGCTCGCCAGAGTGGCGCGAAGTTCGGTTTTCAGAATCTTGCCGTAATTGTTCTTGGGCAGCCTCGCGACAATGCGATAGCCTTTGGGACGTTTGAAGCGGGCGATATTGGCAAGGCAGAGACCGTCTAGCGCTTGCGCATCGGGCGCTGGCATGCCGGGCTTGGTGACGACAAAGGCGATCACCTCCTCGCCCCAATCGGCATGCGGGCGCGAGACGACGGCGCACTCAAGCACGGCCGGATGCATCAGCAGTACTTCCTCGATCTCACGCGGGTAGATGTTGGAGCCGCCGGAGATGATCATGTCCTTGGAGCGGTCTTTCAGTGTGAGAAAACCGTCCGCATCGACACTGCCGAGATCACCGGTCCACAACCAGCCATCGCGCAATGATTTAGCGTTGGCGTCCGGGTTGTTGTGATAACCGCGCATGACGCAATCGCTCTTGGAAATGATCTCACCGATCGCGCCGGTGGGCACGTCGCGGCCACCATCATCGACCACACGAAACGCACAGCCGGTGCGTGCGATGCCGGCCGACCCAAGCCGCGATGCGTAGTTCGGATGATCGACATCAGCGTGCATCCGCTTGGTGAGGCCGGAGATCGTCATCGGCGCTTCGCCCTGGCCGTAAAGCTGGAAAAACTTCGGCCCAAACAGCGAGATCGCGCGCTTGAGATCGGAAACGTACATGGGCGCGCCACCGTAGATCAGCGTTTTGAGCCCATGCGTATCGGCGTTGCCGGCAAGGGGATGATTAATTAGGCGCGACACCATGGTGGGAGCGGCAAACATCGACACGTTCTGATACTTGGCAAACAACCCTAGGACTTCGGCCGGTTCGAAGCTGGGCAGCACGATCTGATGTGAGCCGCGCAGGATGTGCGGCAACGCGTAAAGGCCGGCACCGTGACTGAGCGGGGCAGCATGCGCACACACATCGCGATCATCGACGAAATCAATGTCCGCGTAATAGGCGTGGCAGGCGAAAAGCAGATTGCGATGTGTGAGGACGGCACCCTTGGGACGGCCAGTGGTGCCAGAGGTGTAGAACAGCCAGGCGTCCGCATCTGCGTCGGTCGGCAGGGTTGCAAGCGGCTCCGCTGTGAGCAGACGTCGCCAATCGGCACTGCCATCGACAATCAGCGGTGGCAGGGGTGCGCCCAGGGCTGTCAGGGCATCGCCATGCTTCGCGCCGGCCAGCACAAGCTTGGTTTGCGAGTTGTCAAGGATCCAGGCAACTTCTTTGGGATGCAGCTTGGCGTTGATGGGCACGGCCGCAAGGCCGGCCCGCCAGATGCCGAACATGGCCGGCAGGAAGCTCAGACAGTTGTCCATCAGGATCGCCACGCGCGCCGTTGGCGGCAAGGCGTGCCGGCCGAGCAGACCACCAGCGATGCGCGCGACCTGATCCTCCAGTGCAGCATAACTGAGCGCACCTTCAGGCGCGGTGATCGCTGGTGCATGCGGCAGGTGGCGCGCGACGGCTGAAAGGGTGTAGGTGAGGTTCATGAGCGAGCCCGAAAGGTACCTTGCGCGTTGGCGTAATGCGAAGCTGAAACTTGCCACCGGCGCGCGGGGCGGGCAAGTAATCACGCAATTACCGAGAGCGAGCAGATATACCCATGCGCACAATCTACGAAACGTTGCTCATCGCCATCGATGTGGATGGGGTGGGCGTCATCACGATGAACCGGCCGGATGCGCTGAATGCGATGAACACGCAGATGATGCGGGATCTGCGCGATTGCTTCACCGAGTTGTACGTAAGCAATACGGTGGCACGTTGCCTGGTATTGACGGGCGCTGGGGTGCGCGGCTTCTGCACGGGGGCGGACCTGAAAGAGCGCCGCGGAAT
Source organism: uncultured Alphaproteobacteria bacterium (assembly GCA_963847145.1). Classification (GTDB taxonomy): domain Bacteria; phylum Pseudomonadota; class Alphaproteobacteria; order Rhizobiales; family Hyphomicrobiaceae; genus JABFRJ01. The sequence goes on along the minus strand of CAWJYN010000001.1, from coordinate 218,276 downwards.
GACAGACGTGGCGTGGCGGGAGCAACACGCGGTAATCGAGCAGGCGGTGAAGGCGATGATCGATTGCCCGATCCCGATCATCGCTGCCGTGAACGGCGCGGCGTACGCTGGCGGGCTCGAGTTGGCGCTGGCGTGCGATTTTGTTTATGCCGCCGCGCACGCCAAATTCGCGCTGACCGAAGTCACCTTGGGCATCATGCCGGGCGCGATGGGGACGCAGAACTTGCCGCGTGCGGTGGGCGTGCGGCGTGCGAAGGAAATCATCCTGACGGGGACACCCTTCGCGGCCAATGATGCGCTGGCGTGGGGCGTGGCGAATAAGGTTGTGCCGGGCGCTGCGCTGATGGCGGAAACGATGGCCGTGGCGCGCAAGATTGCCGGCAACGCGCCGATTTCGGTCAAGCAGGCGAAGAAGGCCATCGACAAAGCCACTGAGCTGGACCGGCATTCTGGCTACGCGTTTGAACTCGAGGCCTATAACCGCACAGTGCCAACCGAAGACCGCCAGGAAGGCATCACGGCGTTCAACGAGAAACGCAAGGCCGTCTACAAGGGCAAGTGATGGCGGCACGCGACATTGCCCTGGCGTTGTTCATCGCGGTGCTGTGGGGCTTGAACTTTATCGTCATGAAGCATGCGGTGAGCGAGGTTCCCCCGCTGCTGCTGACGGCGCTCAGGTTCGCGCTGGCGGCCGTGCCGGCCGTGTTTTTGATCGCGCGGCCGCAGGTGTCTTGGGCGACTTTGATCGGCTATGGAACAGCGTTTGGCATTGTAAAGTTCGGGCTTCTGTTCACGGCTTTCAAGATCGGCGGCGCTGCGGGGCTTGCTTCAGTTTTGCTCCAGACACAGGTATTTTTCACGATCCTGCTGGCGCATGCGCTGCTCGGCGAGCGCGTCGCGGTACAACAGCGGCTGGGTGTGGTCGTAGCGCTGGCAGGTGTGGCCGTGATTGTTGCCGCGGGTTTGGCAGGGGCGGCGGCAGGGCCGATTGTGCTGATCGTTGCGGCAGCGATGGCCTGGGGTGTTGCCAACGTGATCCAAAAACGTGCGAGTTTGGGCGGCGCGGGCAAAATCGATATGCTGGCGTTCACAGTGTGGACGTCGCTGGTGGTGCCGGTGCCGATGCTGGCGCTGTCGTATGCGACCGAAGGGACAGCTGCGTGGCAGAGCTCCTGGGCGAACGTGACATGGCTTGGCGTTGGCTGCGTGTTGTATCTTGCCTACCCGGTCAGCATTCTGGGCGGCGCAATCTGGGGCAATCTGCTAGCGCGCTATCCGGCCGCTGTCGTTGCGCCGTTTGCATTGCTGGTGCCGGTGATCGGGATAGCGGCGGGCGCGACCGTCTATGGCGAGCGGCTGACACTTGCCAATCTTGCAGGCAGCGGCTTGATCCTATCGGGGCTGGCGCTGATTGTGCTGGCGGGCCGAGCGAAGGTTGCTAAACAATTCTGAACTTCACGATTTGCAATCGAGCACACCATGACAACCGAGACACCGCTTTCCATGCCCATCGAACGCCTGTGGGACGATATCCGCGAGGGTGTGCGGGCGGTATGTGCAGCGTTCCCCAATGCCTACTGGATGGATTTGGATCACAGAAGCGAATATCCGACTGCGTTCGTGGAGGCACTGACCAAGGCTGGCTATCTGTCGGCGTTGGTGCCGGAGGCATACGGCGGCTCGGGCCTGCCACTGTCGGCTGCATGTGCGATATTGGAGACCATTCACGAAGCAGGCTGCAACGCGGCGGCCTGTCATGCGCAGATGTACACGATGGGCACATTGCTAAAGCACGGCAACGAAGCGCAGAAGACCAAGTATCTACCCGACATCGCATCGGGCGCGCTGCGGCTGCAGGCGTTCGGCGTGACGGAGCCGACGACGGGATCGGACACCACGCAGCTCAAAACGCGCGCCGAAAAGAAGGGTAACGATCGCTATATCGTCAACGGCCAGAAGGTCTGGACCAGCCGGGCGCTGCACTCGGATTTGATGTTGCTGTTGGCGCGCACAACACCAGCGGATCAGGTGAAGAAACGCTCAGACGGACTATCGGTGTTTCTGGTCGATCTCAAAGCAGCCAAGGGCAAGACAGTGCACCTGAAGCCGATCGACGCGATGATCAACCACAACTCGTGCGAAGTGTTCATCGACAACCTGGAAGTGCCGGCGGAGAACCTGATCGGCGTGGAGGGCCAGGGCTTCAAATACATCGTCGATAGCATGAACGCGGAGCGCATTTTGATCGCGTCCGAATGCCTGGGTGATGCGCGCTACTTCATCAAACGCGCAGCAGACTATGGCCGCGAACGCGTCGTGTTCGGCCGGCCTATTGGGCAGAACCAGGGTGTCCAGTTCCCGATCGCACGCTCCTATGCCGATCTGATCGCGGCGGAACTGGTCGTGCACAAGGCGGCGGCGCTGTTCGAAGCCGGGCGCGACTGCGGGCCGGAAGCGAATATGGGCAAAATGCTGGCGGCTGATGCGTCGTGGCAGGCGGCAGAGGCGTGTCTGCAGACATTTGGCGGATTCGGCTACGCGCGCGAGTATGGCATCGAGCGGAAATGGCGCGAGACGCGGCTCTACCAAACGGCGCCCATCTCGACGAATATGGTGCTGGCGTACGTGGCGCAACACGTGCTCGGCATGCCGCGCAGCTATTGAGTGCCGAGGATGGCCACGCGTTAACAATTTGGAAGGGATTAAGCAGTCTCCTTTTCAGAGTTGATTCAGCTTCTTGTGAGACTTTGGCGGCTCCAGCTGTGAGCCGCGGCTCGTGGCATCCTCGTGTGTTGCGTTGCGTCCTCCCGTTATGCGTCTCAGTCCTCCCTATCTCGTCGCTTTCCGCCGCAGTCTTGTGGCGGCAAGCCTGATTGGCGCATTTCAAGCCGCGCTGTGGCTGGTCGCAGCTCTCGCCCTCGCCCGGCTCATCGATCATCGTCTCACAGGGCAGACGTTGATGCAGATCTTGCCTTGGGCCATCGCCGTTGCCGTTGCCGCCTCAGCCGCCGGACTTCTCAGCGTTACGAGGTCCACCCTGCTAAACCGCCGCCACGTCTGGCTGCTGCATGCGCTGGGTGAGAAAGTCGTTGAGCACGAAGTATGGGTTGCCGCCGACCGCCGCCAGCGCTCGCGCAGTCTTGCCGCCGTCGCATTGCTCGGCCGCTTCGGCAGCAGCACGGCAGCACGCGCACTCGTTGATACGCCATGGGCCCTTTGCGCCATCGGCACGATCTGGCTCGTCGACATCGACTTAGCCGTGATTGCGAGTTCGGCAGCCCTCGTGCTCATAGTTATGACACTCGCGAGCGTCCACCTGTCGCCTCGTGCACAAACCTTCGATCATACTGTCACTGCTCATACCGAGGGCGATGCCGCCGTCCGCGCGTCTCCCGTCGATGCTGATGCCGTTCCCGAGGATGCACGGGCCGTCGCGCGCAACTGGGAGGCGACGCAAGGTACCCACCTCATGACGCTGTATGGCACGGCACAAGCCAGCAACCGCCGGCGCATCGGGACTGCGACGACCCTGGGGTGCACAGTGTTGATGATAGGCGGCCTGGTGCTTGAGCGTCCGCTTGCGGATAGCCACACGGTGGGCGGAGTAATAGCGCTTGCGTGCGTTATTCTGGCGGCGCTAGCGGTACTGGCGCGCGGCGCCGTCGGGGCACCACTAACGGCGCAAGCACGTGCTGCCAGAAACCACCTCCTGTTGCTGCGGATCGACCGCAAATCTCAGGCAAACCCTGGCCGGCAGCGTATCGCTGGACCAGACCTGCGCGCCCCCCTGGCAGCAACTTTTGCACTGATCGTCGCTGCGGCTGCAGGATTGGTCGCGACGGCATTGCAGTGGGATCTAACGCTGCCCCAACTGATCTCGAGCCCGGCACGGATGGACACGATGACGAAGAAGACCGCCGCCGTGAAGGGCACTGCCGCAGTCGCACTAAAGGACAAAACATGAAGCTCAAAGATCTGCCGAAACTCAGCTCACGCGCCATCGCGATCAACGCGGGCGCGGGTCTGGCGATTGCCGCTGGCTTCATCAATTTCGCGCATTCGACATTCGCGCGCCCATACTTCGAACTGTGCACTAGCCGCTATAACAAGCAGATTGCCATGTCGCTCGATCGGGACGGCAAACCGCTGACACCGGCGGACGTGCAAGCAGTCTCGAACGGTCTTGATGAAGGCGTGCTTGAAAACTTATCAATTGCCGCCTTTAACGGCGGCCCCGCAAAATATGCGATGGGGATAAAGCTAGCCGAGAACTCTGTTGAGCAACGCTCGGGACGCGGAGCACCAGGCGGCATCAGTCTTCCATGGGCGCCGAGCACGTTCGAACAGCCGCAAGCCGCGTGCTTGAGCTACAACATCTTCCTGCCGGCCGATTTTGAATTCGGCGCGGGAGGCACTTTGCCAGGCCTGTTCGGCACCAAGATCAATGGTCAGTATGGCGATACGCCAAGCTTTCAAGCGCAGCTGATTTGGCACGCGGATGGAACGCCAAAATTCCATCTCAAAACGCAGTCAGAAACTGATAATCGTGCCGTCGCGTTCAACGCCTATGAGCGAGTGCTGCCACGTGGCCGCTGGGTACGGGTCGATCAAGAAGTTATTCTGAATACGCCAAAACAATCCGACGGTGTCGCGCGCCTTTGGCTCGACGGCAAACTCGAAACCGAAGTGAGGGCCGTCGATATTCGCGACGATGCCAACCTAGCAATCAGTGGCGCCGTGGGTGATGTCTTTTTCGGTGGTAGCGGCACGCACGGCAAAGCAACGAAAGAGGCTGTGGTCTGGCTATCGCGGTTTGAACTGCGCTGGAAGTAGCCTCACCGCACGATGCGGAAATTGCGGCCGAGATAGCGGCTCGCCAGTGCTTTCTGGGCAATCCAATGCGCCGCGCGTGGCGCAATCTGCCCAAGGCGGCTATAGGTTACGTCGGCGATCTCTTCGCCGAGCGTGGCGCAGTACTGATCATTCAACACCAGCCCGGCGACGTTGGCGCCAACTTGCCGCAAAGCCTGCGTCGCCTCGGCAAGTTCGGCACGATTGGTTAATCCCGTGAGACCGACTAAGATCACCGCATCGGCTGCACGGGCGGCGGCAGCGGGGTTAAGCCGCGCGGCCTCTGTTTCAAGAACGGCCGGCAAGTCCAGAATAATGTGGGCATATGAAGCCAGATCACGCTGAAACGCTTTCTGAAACAACTCGACATTGCCGAAGAGCGCGCGATTGGCGGACGTCGGCACAACCTGCAACCGCGCCAGATTTTCGCTAACGATGTGCACGGCGTCGGTCGCCAACGCCTCGCCCGGTGCCCAGCTGCCGGTCCCACCACCGCTATCTACCGTGCCAGTCATATCGATCAATAGCGCCTTGCGGCCTGACCGTGCAAAGGCGGTCGCGAGCCCCTCCGCAACGGTTGAGACGCCGGCCGCGGGAATCGCGCTGGTGATGGCGAGCACGCGAGCTTTGCTCTCGATGATGGAGAGCATGACTTGTTCTGCCGTGCGGGACCAGTCGTCAATCATCGGCTCTTGCATCCTGAAGCACTCACTCGCGACACGGTTTAAATCTGTCCACGGCAGCCGGCAGACGGCGCCTCGACGTCACTGCAATCTACGCACCACGCGGCCCACTTCCCAGCGCCCGGAACGCAAACCGTTATCGTTTGCTTAATGGGCGCCGCGGGTTCGGCTATTGGCCCTTGCCGAGCACCATGACTTCGAACCGTCTTGGCGAAGATGCCCAAGTCGGTCTTGAGCCAGCTGCCGAGGCTGGTAAGCTGCGTTGCATAGGCGTGATCGTAGACACATTTCATGCGGACGTCGTCGATCGTCTCGTCGTAAGGCAGATTGACCTGTGCCAACCCGGTAATCCCCGGACGGATGCCAAACGTGCGCTCGACATAAAAGGGCACAGCCGCTTCAAGCCTGTTAAAAAAGCCTGGCCGCTCCGGCCGGGGACCGACGATGCTCATATCACCGCGCAGTACATTGAGGCACTGCGGCAGCTCATCGAGCCGCGACTTGCGCAGAAAGCGGCCGACGCGGGTGATACGAGGGTCGTTCTTGGTGGCCCAGATCGCGCCACTACGCTTTTCGGCGTCTTCGTACATGCTGCGGAACTTGAAGAGCTCGAATGTTTCCGTGTGGTCCGGCGTGGTGAGTCCAACACGGCGTTGACGGTAAAAGACTGGGCCCCGGCTTTCGAGTTTTATAGCGAGCGCAATCGGGATGAAAAGCAGTGCGAATACCACGAGTGCGCCCGTACCCACGACGAGATCAAAGACGCGCTTGCCGATGCTGACTTCCGGCTTGAGATAGGACCAAGCCACCGCCGTGTCAGCCACCTGAGAGACAGGTGGTTGCCAGCCGGAAACGGGCTGGCCTGTCATATACTTCCAGGCGCCGAGACCCGACGCCGCGTGCCCCTCGACCAGATAGGCTAGCCACCGGAATGCGCGCGGCACGGGCCGCGTGCGGTCGCCGAGGGTGAAAGCGACCGCGCCGACGATGGCACCCGTGAGGGCGAACAGAACTTTATAGAACGGTCCAGGAGCCGCTACGGCGAGGATAGCGAGCAAAACTATGGCCGCCAGCCCCAGTGCCGGAATGAACGGACGCAAGGCTTTCCCGGAGAGGAACACGAAGGCCAGCTTTGGACGGCGCGGGTCGGCGAGTGACGGCAATGCCAGCACTTGCTGGAGATTGCCAGCGCCGATGCGGACGCGTCGGCGGAATTCCTGGGTGCTGCGCGTGCGCTCGAGTTCTGTGGCCATGATCGCGGGGTCATAGACCGCGCGATAGCCTTGCGCGACGATGCGCATGGGCAACAGGAAGTCGTCGTTGATGGTATCGGGCGCAAGCGGTGTCCAGCCGGCGCGGCGGAACAGGTAGAAGGCCCCGTGCGCACCCATGGGGGCAGCAACGGCCGCTTCGTCGGCCTTGATGGCGGTCTGATAGGCCCAATAGGCGCGTTCGCCTTCGCTGCCAGCATCACGCAGGCGGTAGCCGCCACAGACCACACCGACCGAGGGATCAAGCAAGTGGCCGGCCGCGCGCAACAGCGCGTCGGAGTCGACAGCAGCAGAGGTGTCGCTGAGCGCAACGATGTCGCTCGTGGCGGCGCCAATCTGAGCATTGAGCACGGCAAGCTTCCCAACGTTCTGCACGTATTCGACCATGGCGATTTCGAAACGCTCGGCCAGTTGCGGCAGGCGCGCCTTAACGATTGCGCGTGTGTCATCGGTGCAGCCATCGAGCGCCAGAACGATCTTCAGCCGGTCGCGCGGGTAGTCGAGGGCTGCCAAATTGGCAAGCTTGGCGACCATGACCGTCGCCTCGTTATGCGCTGGCACAATCAGCGTGATCGTGGGGAGATCGGTGTCTGACCGCAAGAGCGGCGCGACGGGCGCCTGCGCGCCAAACCGCCGGTGGCGATGCGCGAGCCACCGGAGCAGCAGCGGATAGCCGACGTGGTGATAGATGACCAGCACAGCGGCGGCGGCAAACAGATGTTCGGCAACTAAGACAATCATGGCGGGCCTAGCGGGTGAGAAGCTGGTCGAAGGCAGCGAGTGTCTTAGTGAGCGCATAGCGCTCGCCTACGAAACCGCGCGGGAGAGTTGGATCGGTGCTTTGGGCGAGAACTTCAGAGAGCGCCTGGGCGAGAGCTGGCACGTCGGATGGCGCAATGAGACGGCCGGAGCGTGGGCACACGGCATCCGGCAAGGCGCCGACGCGGGAAGCAACCACCGGAAGCCCGGCGGCTTGCGCTTCGAGCACACCGCGCGGCAGGCCTTCATTAACTGACGGCAACGCATAGACAGCGAATGCCGGCAGAATTTCCGGCAGATCATCACGGTGGCCGAGCAGATGCACGGCATCGCCAACGCCGAGCGCGGCCGCTCGCGCCGTCAGGGCGGCACGCTCCGGGCCCTCGCCGACGATAACGAGTTCCGGCAGCCCCACTGACGCACGTTGGCCGTGACGCAGCGCAGCCAGCGCGTCGATGAGCGTGATCTGTGATTTAACGGCAACCAGCCGACCCGAGGTGCCGATCAACGGACCCGCTTGTCCAAGGCCGAGCCGGACGCGGGCAGCCACTCTGTCGCGCGGCCGGTAGAGTTCCATATCGATGCCAGGTGCGATGACCGTCACGCCTGTCGCGCCAAGCAAACGTGCCACGTTCGTCGCAATCTCGTTTGAGACCGCGACGCGGGCCGGGCGCACCAGCTTGAAGGCCAGAGCAGCTACCTGACGGCGGCGTGTGCTCTCGTAGTGCCACGCATCATGTTCGACATGAATGATGCGCGGAACGCGAGCGAGACGGGCGGCGAGGCCGCCGTACAGCAACGGGCCGATGTGATGGACGATCACCGCGTGCGGCGCGCAAGCTTTCAGGCGGGCTGTGAGTTGGCCAACGAGCCGCAGCTGAACGCCCGGCCGCCGATCAAATGCTTCAATCGTGTCGCCGAGGCGGGCCAGTCGCGGCCAGGTGCTGGCCAGTTCGCTGACGCTGCCGGCCAAGCTGAATACCCGGTGCGCGCCGCCAAGGCCTTTGACCATGTCGAGCACAAGCGTCTCGATCCCGCCGGGCGCCATGCGTTCGACGATGTGCACTGTGCCGGGCGCTGGGGTCACAGCGGGGCGGAACGCGGGTTGCAGGAGCATTGACAAGACACGACGAGGACCAGAAACGGGAGGAGGGGGTCGGGAAGGGCAAGCACACGCGAAAGGCGAGCGGCGCTACGGATTTGTGCAGTGCAAGATACCGCAAATTCGATGACTGGTGTAGAATATTGTCAACAAAGAGTTAAGACCTCAGAAGGTTAAGCGGACAGGCTCAGAAGTTGTAGTGGCTGCAAGACCACGCAACGTGCGTGCCGCTTTATTTTGTGAAGATGGAAAATTCTCGCAGTTGCGAGATTTCTCAATCCAATCAAAGCCATACTGTTTCATTATAGGAACATCTTCTTCTGCCTTGGCGCGCAAATACGCCGCACGAGCCGCCAGTCAGGCGGCGGCCAACGTGCGCACTTCATGGCTCCCCTTCCGCACGCACATGCGCTAACCAAGTCTCAAAACACCCGAGACCAAGACAGGACACCTTGCGTGCAAAAGCGCCGCCTCGGCATTCTCATCTCGGGCCGCGGCTCGAACATGCAGGCGCTTGTCGCCGCCATGCGCCGTTCAGGATTTCCGGCTGAGCCGGTGATTGTGCTGTCGAACCGGCCGGAGGCGGGCGGGCTCGAGTGGGCACGGGGCCAGGGCATTCCGGTCCAGGCCATCGACCATAAGCAATATGCCAACCGCATGGCGTTCGAGGCGCGGCTGCATCAGGCGCTGCTGGATGCCAAAGTGGATCTCATCTGCAATGCGGGGTTCATGCGCATGCTGACGGGACAGTTTGTGGACCGCTGGCGGGACAGGCAACTGAATATCCACCCATCGCTGCTGCCGTCGTTCCCCGGGCTGGATACGCACCAGCGCGTGCTCGATCAGGGCGCACTGATCACCGGTGCGACCGTGCACTTCATCCGCACCGAGATGGATGCCGGCCCCATCGTCGCGCAGGCCGCCGTGCCCGTCATGCCCGACGATACGGCGGAGACACTTGGCGCGCGCGTGCTGGACGCCGAGCACAAGCTCTATCCGCATGCTTTGGAACTGGTGGCATCCGGTCGGGTGACTGTGAAAGACGAACGGGTAGTGATGGCGCCGCCTGCTGGCAAAGTGCCGACATTGATGTGGCCGCCGGTTGTTTGAAAAACGCGCTTGCGCGCCATGAGGGGCCTTCAGCCCCTCAAACTCCCCGACAAGGGCCGCTGGCCCTTGACCCGACATTTGGAGCTCACTGATGCCCGCACCTCACATCCCCGCTATCGCAGGCGTTGAACATATCGGCCTGACCGTGCCCGATATCGACAGCGCCACAAAGTTCTTCGTCGATGTGCTTGGTGCGGAAACGCTCTACGACGTCGGCCCGTTCGAGAGCGCGGATGATTGGATGGCGAGCCATCTCGCAGTCCACCCGCGCTCGCGCATCAACAAGATCCGCATGCTGCGCGTCGCCAACGGACCGGCGCTGGAACTGTTCGAGTTCACCGCGCCCAACCAGAGCACAGACTTACCCAAAAACAGCGACCACGGCGGCTGGCACATCGCGTTCTATGTCGAAGACATGGACAAGGCGCTGGCGGCGCTGAAGGCGCACACCGTGTCGATCCAGAGCGGCCCGGTGGAGATGACCGAAGGCCCGAGCAAAGGCCTGTCGTGGCTCTACTTCAAAGCTCCCTGGGGACAGCAGCTGGAACTGGTGAGTTATCCCGGCGGGATCGAGGCGTACAAAGCATTGAAGCGCGAGGTGTGGCGGCCGCGGGGGTGAGGGGGCGGCGCAATGCCAACATCTGTTTGTTGCCACCACCCTTTAATTTTTAGCCGCCGCCAATATCCAGGTCGCCGTTTCGAGTGCGCGATCGCAACGATGATCAGCACTTCTGGGCCAAGTTCGCGATAGACCAGACCGTAAGGAAAACCTCCCGGTAAGGCGCGCCGCCACCCCGGCAGGATTTCCGGCTGCGCCCCCGGAAACGCGCGCATCTGCGCGAAAGATTTCGCGACCTCTGCGTAGAATTCGTCACCGAGACCTATTTGCCGCCGATCGTACCACTCTGCTGCCCGATAGAGTTCCGCGCGTGCTCGTGGATGAAACCTGATTTTCATGCCTGTGCGCGTCGCGCGGCCAATCGACGGCAGCCTTCGGCCAGCAACGTCATCGGCATCAAGCGTTTCAACGTCGCCCCGCTGCACCTCGGCGAGGCGGGCTTCCGCCTCCGTTGCCCAAGTGGCGCTCCAGGTCGCGCCGGCCTCGTCGCCTGCGTCCAGCAGCATGTCGATCAATGCATCCTGGTCTTCAGGAGATAGCGCGCGAGCAGCGTCCGCGAGAGATTTGACGTCGTGGTCCATGGTACAATTTTACAAGAGCATTGCCCGGAAGGGAAGCGCCGGCGGATGCGAGTACATGGCGTCGCTGTCCGCAGCGACCAGGGCTACGCCCTGGACCCATGCGGTAAAGAGGTAAAGAACTAGGGGGTAAGCGTCCTCCCGACACGGAAGCCGAAGTTGAAGCTCCGCCTGTCGGCGGTAGTCCCTGCTGCGGTCGGCCGAGCGGAGGAGCTGCGGATCGTTGACCCAGGAACCGCCGCGGAGGACACGGCGATTGCTGTCGCTGCACGATGTTGTCCAGGCGGTTCCATCACCCGGCGGTGATCCCTTGTAGCTGTCATGCCAACAATCCTGCGTCCACTGCCAGACATTGCCGTGCATGTCGTAGTGACCGAACGGATTGGGTTTCTTCTCGCCGACCGGATGTGTCTTGCCGCCGGCGTTGCGGTTGAACCAGGCGTAGTCTCCGAGAGCGAAGTTTGACTCGCCGAAAGAGTAGCGCGTCTTGGTGCCGCCGCGCGCTGCATGCTCCCATTCCGCTTCCGAGAGCAGGCGGTACGTGTGCCCGGTCTTCTTGTTCAGCCACGGCAGGTATTCATTGGTCACATCATCCCAGGATACGTTGATGACCGGCCGCCGGTCGCGGCCCCAACCCTCGTCCGGCGGCTTGCTCTTGCAGCCGCCCGCTGCCACGCAAGCGTCCCACTCGGCGAAGGTGACAGTGTATTTGCCGACCGCGTAGGGCTTCGGGATCGTCACCGGGTGCGGCGGTTTCTCGTCGTCATAGTCGTTGGCGCCCATGGTGAAGGTTCCCCCAGGTACAACGACCATTTCAGGGCAGCCGTCGTTGCAGTCGCGGAACACCTGGCCAGGCTGCGGCGTGCGCCGGGCCTCCTCCGCTAAGCGCTTCCGCGCGACCACCGGCTCGGCGCGGGCCGCGAAGCTCGGGTTCAGCAGCGCAAAGCCGGCCAGTTGATTGGCGGTGCCGGTCGCGACGAGTTCGGCGAATTCCGGTTCGAGTTTCTCTTCGGCGCGACGCGCGGCCTCTGCCTTGGACGCCGTGGCTTTTTCGAGCGCGGCCTTCGCGTCCGCCAACGCCTTCGCATCTGCCTCGGCCCTGGCCTTGCGCTCGTCGTCGGCCTTCTTATCTTCGGCTTTCTTGTCTTCGGCTTTCTTGGCCGTGGCCGCGTCGGCCGTGCGCTTGGCCTCGGCCGTTGCTTTCTCGGCGGCGATGCCGTCGGCGATCCGCTTGCGCTCGGCCGCAGCACGGTTGGCTACGACCAGCTCGCCGTCCTTCTTTTTTGCTGCGGCGGCTTCCTTTTGCAATCCCGCCGTTTCGACTAGCTCTCGGCTGCTTCGATTGCGCGCGTCCCAGGCCTGAAGTGCAATCAAGGCCAACAAACCCACCAAGCCAACCACCTTCGGCCACCGCTTGGGCGCATGCCTGTCCGCCTGCAAAGCTGCCTTCAACGCCTCCTTGATCTTGCCGATCAGTACCTCCGCGTCGCGGCCGAACTGGGCGTTGCGCACCTCCACGGCATTGCGGCGGGCGAGCGGCTTCAACGCGTCCGGCAGCTCGTCTGCCTTCGGCATCGTTGTGCCGTCGAGCAGCACGGGGATGACGCGGATCTTGTCGCCGCGCGCCAGCGCCGCCGCGATCTCGATGGCGACGAAATCCGCAGGGTCGTCGATGCGACGTTGGCCGGTGTCATCGCGCACGTCCAGCCAGCCTGGCGCCATCACCACGAGGAACACGTCGCAAGCGGCGACCTGCTGGCTGAGATAAGTTACGAAATCGACGCCCGGCGGGGATGTGATCCACATCCATGAACAGAGACTTGGCGCCGAACGCCTTAGACAGGCGGTCCTGCAACCGCCCGGCCGCGGCCAGCGCGTTCGACCGCCGATAGTTGATGAAAATGTTCCCCGGCATCGCTATCCCGGCACCTCGCGCAGCAGTCGGCAGACGATATCGATTGCGAGCACCGGTGTCACGCCATCTTCACGGCACGTTCTTCACCAACCCCTCCGCAATCTCCGCCCCTTCGGTCATGAACTTGGTGATGGCGGTTTGCGCTGTCGGCGTGCACGTCGAATAGGTGCGGCTGTAGCTCTGATAGCCAGAGTTGAAGGCACGCGTGAAGCGCACGCGGCGCAGTGCAGACGAGCCTTCTGCATCAATGAGTTCGACCATGCGGTCACGCCACAGCATCCCGTCGGTGCTACCACAAAGCTCGCGCAGGAAATGGACAGCGCCGAGAATTTCAGAGAGGCGCAGGAGTTTGTCGTCGTAAGGCCGCTGCTCTTGCGATGGCATTTGTGCAGCAGCTGGCAGCGTCACCATGGCCGAGACAGTTGCAGTGGCGATGACCACCACAAAGGCCGCGAGGCGGCGCGCCACCCGGCGCTGGCCTGCAAAAACACGATGTGGCAGGCGCTGCGGCACGCGGGCGATCCCCTCACGTTTGATTCGGAAGCAGAAACTATGCGCGCACTTCGTGGCACCATCAAGAAGCCCCGCAGCTAGCAATCCTGCCTGACAGCCTGCAGAATCTCCACCCCTCCCCAAGGAAACCGGCTACTCGCCACGCTGCTTGGTCACCACGCGGGGATTGGCGCGGCGTTGGTACTTCTCGATGACGTCGCGGGCCTTGGCAGCAACGCTGTCGGCAATCGCCGCATGCCCCTCGGCCGTTGGGTGGAAAGAGCCAGAATAAGTGCTGGCCAGCAGCAACTGCACCCACTCAAAGCCCTGGTTCTTCATCACGCTCTGCATCAACGATTGCGGGACGTGGAAATGGCCGGTGAGGAAGCCGTCGTTGGGTGTGCGGAACCAGCGCTGACGCGGCGCGTAGGCACGCCACTCAGACGGATTGTAAGGTGTCCACTTGCCATCGACCAACCGTGGCATCCGCAGGTCGTCGGCCGTATTGAGCGCATCCTTTGACCAGCCCGCGCACAGGCCACGCCCGCGGAAGTCGGCGCGGTGGGAATCAGCAAAGCTCCAACCATAACTTTTCGCGCTGTCACGCATGATGCCTTGCAGACGTTCAGCCGCCACCGACGCTTCGTTGGATTTGGCTTGGCTCAACCTGAAATCAGACAGTACGGTCATGCCCGACGTCCCATCCGGGCACAGCGACTTGCCGTCTTCCAGCAAAACCAGTGGCGGATAGGCCGTCAGAATGATGCGATCGCTTTCAGGCCAAGGAATGTGCAGCAGCGCGTGAAACGCGCGGTTCAAGGCTTTGTAGCGATCGGCGAGCACATCAAGGCCAGTCTGCGCTTCTTTGAGGCCTTGCACCTGTCCGAACCAGCCACCAAGACTGCGCAGCGACGACTGATCGGCCAACACTGAGTTGGCAACCAGCCGCGAAAAGCCGATGTCGTTACCGCCAACTGACAAGAACAAGAGGTCGATTTTGCGCGCGCGGTCGGCTGGGCACTTCTTAAGCACGAGCCCCCCCTTGAGCTCCTGCAAGCGCCCGTTCATGTGATAGGCTTCCGGCAAGTCCACCAACGGTGCCTCTTGCGTGCCACACTGCGCGTCCGCTGCGGCCGAGATCTGGGAGTGCTCCGGCGGGTTCGGCACCCACTCATGGCCCTTGTAGCGCAGGAATGCGCCAAAGATCGTCTCGGCACCCGAGCACGCAAAGCCGACAAACGTCACCGCCCGATGCGGATCCTCAACACCGAGTTGGAGCGCTGCCCGCAGCTGATGAGAATACAGCGAGCGATGACAGGCCTGATCCAGCCAGCGCGGATTTTCCTCAATGAACTGTTTGTCGCCGATTTTTGACCAGTTGCCCGCCCGCGCGGGATAGCCACTGAGGGGCGCCTGATCTTTGGTGCGCATGCCGTAATCGGCACTGCGTTCTGCTGACAAGCGCACTGCCAGATCGGGGTTGCCCTCGCCGGAGCCGAAGCTATCACCCATGCCGACAATGAACAGATCCTCGACCTTGACCACGGTTTCGGCGATCTGACGACCGCCCACCTGGACGCTGACTGTCGCGCCTGCGGGATAAGGAATTTCCAGTTCTACCGGTGTATCGCACGGCACCGTCAGCGCCGCGCCGCGCTTACGGCCGCTTTTTGGTGCGGTCAGCCACGTGCAATCGACGGCACCTCCGTCAGCGACTTCAAGGATTTCTGCGCGCACCTTGTGGCTCTTGGGGTTCACGTAGTCCTGGAGCGCCGGGCAACCGTATCGGTTCTTGGTCCACTCCCAGCAGGCATCTTCCCACATGGTCGCGGCCCAGCCATCAGCATGGCGGTCAGACAGTGCACGCTCGGCACTGAGGATCGGTGTGCGGCGTTCGTCTTCGGTGAGTGACTCATACGTCGCGCGATGCACGTCCGAATTGGATGGATCTGTGAACAGCCGGAAGGCGTTGGTCGTGCGCCATTTGATTTCGGGTTCCGCAGTCGCCTGCTGCGCCGAGAGGCTGGACGCTCCAGCCGCAAAGGCGATCACTACGGCCATCAGGCGCCGCGATGTCGATACCCTGAGCTGTCTTGCGTTCGCCATCTGCATATCTGATCTCTCAACTAACTGGGGCCAAATAGGTGCGGCCAACTAGATAAGGCCCGTGAGATGGGCCCACCCACTGCGCCATACACGCGTCAGCGGTGCAAGGTCGGCAATGTCGCGCAGAGGATTGCGATGCCCAGCCCCGATTACCGTGAGATAGGGCGTGATCATCGCCAAGGGAAGCATTGCCACCCGCTGCCGTTTCGAAAGCGCTGCAATCTGTGGTCGAAGCGTCGCAAGTGTGTTGGATATGTCAGCGCTCATTGTGGCGATCATATCACGCACTGCCGGTGTTGCTTTCCCAGCCAGCATCACCTCATGCGTAACGTCGTGAGGCCCCAGTGGCGGCACTGGTAACGGCACTGGCATGTGTCCGCGCGCAAGGTCAACCGGAAGTCGCGCGAGCAACCGCGTCATGCCGTAGGCCCGGCCTGCTGGTCGGGCTAGCGCGCTGGCATCGCCGGCGGTGACGCCAAGGATGCGTAAGGCCAGCTCGAACGGAATTGCCTCTGTTTTTGCGAGGTACCCCTCGAGCGCCGCGGCATCTGCCATCGGATCGTCGTAGAGATCGAATGCCCGCGCCTCCGTCATAGCAATCAGCAGCGGTACTGGCAGGCGAAATGCGGCAATCGCGTCGCCCAACGCATTGGCTAAAGGCGCGCCCACGCGGCCACCCGTTTGCATCGCATCGAGGCTGTCGCGCCACCATTGCAGCCGGATCTCGCCGAGCATTGGCTCAGTCGCACTCTCCGTGATCCGGCGCAGATCGGCGGCGAAGGCTGCCAGCGTAATCAGGCCCATTCGCTCAGGCTCAGCCGCCAGCGTCGCGGCCAGATAGCGCTCAGGCTCGTGTGCGCGCGCGATCGCGATGATTTCTGGTGTGCAAGGCAATGGCGTCACGTCAGTGGTCGCTATTGACGGTTGCGAAGCCGAACTCGCTTTCGGTGATCCAGGTGTCGCGATCCTTGATGATCGCCTGCGCCGGCAGCATCTCGGTTTTGGGCCTAGCACCGTCGATCTTCTTCACGGCCGTACCGATGGCCATGAACTCAATCAGGCTGCCGGCCTCGTGAATGTGTGTTTTGATACCGACCACGTCGTCCGCGCCGATCTCGTCGGCCTCTTTGCGCACCAAACCGATCGCGTGTTCGCGCGCTTCGTAGATCAGCGAAGTCAGGTCTTTCACCTCACCGCGTGACAAACTCTGGAACATGGCCTTGAGCCCGCCGACCAGCCCGAGCGAATAAACGGCAGTGCCCAGCACCAGCTTTTGCGGCATGAACCCGAGGTAGGCGAGGTTCCACATCTCTTCGGCGGTGAGATCGGACGTCACCGGGTGACTGGTGGCGCTTGGCGGAAGTGCTGGGTGATGGGCGGCCGTGCCCAGCATCAGCATCTCGTGCACGCCCTTGAACGGCATGATCCGCGTCTCGATACCAACGACCGCATTGGCCCCGGCGTTGCGCGCTTCCAAGGCGATGCGATTGAGAGCGACGTGCCGCGTCTCGTTGAAGATGTCGCTGAATTCCTTGATCTCGCCGCGGCCGAGGCTTTTGAGCGTGCCGAGCAGTCCGCCAGCCACGCCAACTGAGTAAGCCACGTTGCCCATCACCATGCGCTTTGGCGCATATCCCGCGTCCAACATACAATACAGCTGCTGTGCGCCCCCGTTGGTCGAGGCCACACCGCCGCCGCTGATGTTGGGTCCATGGGCGCAACTGCCGACCGAGAGGAACTCGGTGTTGCCCTGCATCGTGCGCAGCTCACTGGTGACACCGGTGATCGCCTGTGCGCCATGTTTGACTGCTTCAGCTTCAAGCCGCGCCTGCGCCTCGTGGCGGCCTTGCGAAATAACGTCGGTGATCTGGTGGACCTCACCGCCGAACACATTCTGCAGCCCCGCGCCAATGCCGCCCATAAACCCGAGCGAATGTACGCTGTTACCAATCACCAATTCACCCGGCTTCAAACCCTTCAGTGCAAGGCAGTACATTTCATTACCGGACAGTCCAGTGAGAATGGCCATGGTGTGTTTCCTCGGCTCGTAAGGCAGGCAGGCAGGCAGGCGGGCTCAGTAACCTGAAGAATCATCACGGCTACACAACGCCCCCGGTACCGTTATCACCTTGGCGACCCATCGCCAGCCAGCCGGACCAGCGTTTCCTCACGCCATGCGGCGAAACGCCCAGCAGCAATGGCAGCCCGCATCGCAGCCATTAGCTCCTGATAAAAAACAGTGTTCGCCCACGACAGAATCATGGCGCCCAGGTACTCCTTCGACTTCAGCAGATGATTCAAATAGGCGCGCGAGTAGTTACGGAATGGCGGTGATGTGCTCTCTGGATCGAGTGGCTGCGTATCTTCAGCATGCTTAGCATTCTTGATGTTGACGCGGCCATTCCAAGTAAACGCGAGGCCATGACGGCCCGACCGCGTCGGCATCACGCAATCGAACATATCGACGCCGCGTGCGACGCTTTCGATTAGATCTTGCGGCGTACCGACACCCATAAGGTAGCGCGGCTTCGACGTGGGCAGATGTGGCAACGTCTCTTCGAGCACCCGCAGCATGATCTCTTGCCCTTCCCCGACGGCCAGACCGCCGATGGAGTAACCGGGAAAATCAATGCCCGCGAGCCCTTCGGCAGACCGCTTCCGCAGCGCGGGGTCTGTGCCACCCTGAACAATCCCGAACAGCGCTTGCCCCGGTGCACCATAGCGCTCGAACGCGCGTTTCGAGCGTTCTGCCCAGCGCAGCGACAATTCCATCGCCCGCTCCATTTCCTTGAACTCGGCGGGCAGCTCGATGCACTCGTCGAGTTGCATCTGGATGTCGGACCCGAGCAGGCATTGTATTTCAATCGAGCGCTCCGGTGTCAGCATGATGCGCGTACCGTCGAGATGCGATTGGAACTGCGCGCCCTCCTCACTCATCTTGCGGATCTTCGACAGGCTCATGACTTGGAAGCCGCCGCTGTCAGTGAGAATGGGCTTTTTCCAGCCCATGAAGGCGTGCAGACCCCCGAGCCGGTGGATGCGCTCAGCGCCAGGCCGCAGCATGAGGTGATAAGTGTTACCGAGCAGAATATCAGCCCCAGCATCAGCCACCTGATCGAGGTAGACAGCCTTCACGGTCGCCGCCGTACCCACGGGCATGAACGCTGGCGTGCGGATTGTGCCACGCGGTGTCGTTACCGCGCCGAGGCGGGCGGCACCATCGCTCTTCAAATGGCGGAAAGCGAAGTCAGGTGTCATTCAGGAACAATCCAAGCGCCGCAGGTTGGATGGCCTCCTGCCTGAACCCGCCGTCCAACACAACTGCGCCGTTGCAATCGTCTCAAACGGGCCGCCCGCCGATCCACGTACTGAGCGGACGAAAATCATCGGTAAACGCGATCAGATCCGCTGCGTATCCAGGGGCGATGCGACCATGCGAAGCCGCAAGGCCGAGAAAGCACGCCGGCGTGCGGGAGGCCATCACCAATGCACAACCAAGCGGCGCACCCATCATCGTAGTGGCATTACGCACGGCCTCCAGCATGCCGAGATGCGCGCCGGCAAACCCACCATCCGGTGCAGTGAGTTTGCCATCGATGAGTGTGATCGCGCGGCCTTGCAGACCAAACGTCGGCGACGTCGAACCAACCGTCGGCATTGCATCAGTGACCAATGCGAGCCGATCGCGGCCGATAACTTTGAACGCGGTTCTTAGGTTCGCCGGCGTCACATGCAACCCGTCAACAATGATGCCGGCTGTCAGACGCGCATCGTCGAACGCGGTGCCTACGACTCCCGGCGCGCGCCCGGCCAGCTGGCTCATGGCATTGTAAAGGTGGGTGACCCCGGTAGCACCTTCGACACATGCAGCAAGCACCTGTTCGGCCGTCGCATTCGAGTGACCGATGGAAACTTTGATGCCGGCAGCGGCGAACCGACGGATCAATCCCGGCGGCACGCATTCGGGTGCCAGCGTCACCAGAACTGGCAACACTTGTGCCATTGCAAAGATCGCAGCGAGATCACCAGCAAGTGGCGCACGGATGAATTCCACCGGGTGCACGCCTTTGGTTGCCAGGTTGAGAAATGGTCCTTCGAGATGCAGGCCGAGCACACCTGGAATACTCGCAATCTCAGCCGCTGCTGCCGCAAGGTCTTGCAGCTTTTTTGGGTGATCGGTAATCAGCGTCGGCAGAAAACAGACCGTGCCCTGCGCGCGGTGGGCCGCCAGCATGGCTCGGACACTCGCCGCATGAGGCGCGTCGTTGAGCAGGACACCACCGCCGCCGTTCACCTGCAGGTCAATAAGCCCCGCCGCCACCATCGCCCCGTCCGGCACAACACAGGCACCATCTGGAAGGGCCTCGGTGCTTTCAATGCGGCCGATGCGGCCGTTCTCGATGACAATGGCCGACCTCCCGAGCCACTGCTCGCCGTCGAAAATGCGCGGTGCAACGATGGTCTGCGATGGGGCTGGGGGCTTGGCGGATAACGTCATTGCGCGGCTGACCTTGGCTGTCCTGTAAATCCAGCAATAGGCGCGACGCATGCGGGCGGCAAGCTTGGCCCACGCCATGTTGCAATCGAAGGCAGCCTCGCCTACCTCTCAACGACGATCATTCGCGACGAGACAACCTGTGCCAGCCCCCAAGTCCTACACCAGCATCGGCGTGATCAGCGGCACGTCCATGGACGGAATCGACGTCGCAATAGTGCAAACGGACGGACATCGTATTCAGTCCACCGGACCTTCCAGTGTAACCCCTTACGAACCCGCATTGCAGCGGCGGCTGATCGATATCGTTGCCGACCCGGAACGCGCCGAGCACAATCCCCTGACGCGGCTTGAAACAGAAGTCACCGAAGCCCACGCTGCGGCCCTTCTCCAGTTCCTCAATTCAAACCAAATAGCCCCACACCAGGTCGATGTCGTCGGGTTGCATGGCCAGACCATCTTGCACAAACCGCAGCATCGCTTCACGCGCCAGCTGTGCAACGGCAAGATGGCCGCGCAATTGATCGGCATCGATGTGGTCAACCGCTTCCGTCACGCCGATGTGGCAGCTGGCGGCGAAGGTGCGCCGCTGGTACCCGTGTATCATCAGGCGCTGGCTGTCGACCTGCCCCACCCTCTCATGGTGCTGAACCTCGGTGGCGTCGGCAATGTCACCTACATTGACGGCGAGACGATCTTTGCCTTCGACACCGGGCCAGCTTCCGCGCTGATCGACGATTTCGTGCGCCGCCGGCGGGGCGTCGCCTACGACGAAGGCGGGGCGCTCGCGGCGGCCGGCCAGATCGACCAAACCGTGCTCGCAGCCCTGATGGCCCATCCGTTCTTTGCGCGCTCGCCACCTAAATCGCTGGATCGCCAAGCCTTTCATGCGCACAGCACGGCTGTCGAAACGCTTACGGACGCGGACGGCACAGCAACCTTGACCGCCTTCACCATCGAAGCAGCGGTGGCAGCCTTGCGACATGTCCCGCGCGCACCGGCCTGTTGGCTGGTCGGTGGTGGCGGCCGGCTCAACGGTACGCTGATGCGCGGGCTTTCGTCGCGCTTGGCCGTGCCAGTCGAACCCGTAGAGGCCGTGGGATGGAACGGAGATACCTTGGAGGCAGAGTGCTTTGGATTTTTAGCAGTGCGCAGTGTGCTCGGTCTGCCGTTGAGCTTTCCGACTACTACCGGCGTGGCTGCGCCATTGACGGGGGGCGAGGTGTGGCGCGCATAATCAGTGTCACAGCGCTCATCGGATTGGTCACCGCACTCGCTTCGGCGACGGTTGCACACGCCCAAAAGGCTTTTGTCCCACAATCTCAGTCGGCGTCCGCGCCACTGGCCGACGTGCTTGCCGTTGCCAAACCCTACCCAAATCTGCGCCAGGAAGTCCGGCTGGCCCGCATTGCCAGCGGCGGACGGGACGCGGCCGCAGCCTGCACGGCCCGCCGCCTTGGTCCAGAATGGTCCTTGCTCGCTGGCCAGACCATCGGCCCGTATCGCTGCCGGATCGGCGACCGCACGTTGGATATCACAACCACCGTCACCTTCTTTGACGCGAGCAAGCACAAAATTGCGGCCGACGCCCCTGAGATCATGAACAAAGCTAAATCACTCATCGAAACGCGCCTTGTCTGGCGCTGGTTGTGAATGCTGGAGACCCGCCAATGCCTGCTCCCGAACTTGCCGTCCATGTGCGCCGTTTGGATGCGCGCGATAAGGCCGCTTGGCTGCCCTTGTTCAGGGGCTACATTGAATTCTACAAATCATCGGTTGCTGACGATGTCGTTGAAGAAACTTGGTCGCGGCTTCTTTCCGGCAAAGATGGCTTTCATGTCGGCTATGTTGCCGTCGATGAGGCTGACACACCCATCGGTCTTGCGCATGTCATTTTGCATCGTTCGACTTGGTCGAAGACCTGGTACTGCTATCTCGAAGACCTGTTTGTGCGTCCCGACATCCGTGCGAAAGGCGTCGGCCGTGCCTTGATCAACGCCGTTTATGCCCATGCGGATGCACACGGCGCTACCCGCACCTACTGGTCGACCCAGGAGTTCAACTACCGGGCGCGCGGCCTTTATGACCAAGTGGCGACAAAGTCACCGTTCCTGCAATACCGCCGCTAGATAGCTCGCTGTCAGGCGACTCATGATATTGCCCCGCAACTGAACGGCGCTATCCGCGTCGGCTGGCGGGAGATTATGCAGAATGCACGCAGCCGAAGCCCGCACATATGCGCTGCGCTCGCACTTTGGACGCTGGGTCATGTGGGCGGGATTGATACCCGCGGCGATGATAGGTGTTGCACAAAATCACGCCCGTGCCGCTGGCTGCACTATTCCCGAACCAACGATGGCGCAGGATCTCTTCGACGGCTGGAACACCGCCCTCAAAACCCAACATCCTGATCGCGTGACACGATTGTTTGCAGCCGATGGCGCCCTGCTTGGCTTTGCGTCGCCGGTAGCACGCGCCAACTACATGCCTATCCGCGACTACTACCTCTATTTCCTACAATTTGAACCTAAGGCACGTGTCACCGACCGTCACGTTGAGACAGGTTGCAACTTTCTTATTGATCACGGCACCTATGTCTGGACCTTGAAGTCGCGCACCACCGGCGTGACGGAAACCCGCGAAGCGCGCTATCGTTTCATTTATGAGCTTTCTGGTGATCAGTGGCGTATCGCCCAACACGTGGATGTTCTTACAAGCGCCACAACTGTCGCGGGTTTTGCCGTCCCACCGCCGTTGACACCGCGCGTTGCAATCATCGACGGCGCGACCGGTGCTGCCGTCGCGGGTTTCGTTAAGCGGATCGAACCACCAGTCCTTCCAGCAACGCCGGCGCGCGCGAGTACTCCAGCACCAAAAGGCGTCAGCCGCGAACATGATGAAACCAGTGAGTATGAAAGCACTGCCAAATCCAAGCCGCGGATGAGCAAACGGCCGCCGGCTGATCCTCGTCCTACTGAGCGCTTCGGCATTGATGGGCTCTATAATGGCGGGCTTTGACGCTTACTTCGCGCGCTCAGGATAACTCTTCGCCATGCCATCGCGCACGTCGTTTTGCATGCCGTACTGTGGGAACGGATAGCGTAGCCCATTCTTGGAAAGGGCTTCCATGCCTGCGATCGCCTTGGCAATGTAACTCGGCGGCAGCGCCATCAACATCTCATCGTCAAGCACGCCACCGTAGCGACGCTCCGCAAAACACGGAATTGAAAGCGATGGCTCCTGCGTGACCAAGGCGCGCCCCCAACTGTCGGCGCATGCTGTCTCGCCCACCACGCTCCAATCAAACCGTTTGTAGCCGACGTATTGCAAGCCATTGATGAAATACATCATGGCCCCCGGTGTCGCATAAAATAAAGCAATATCAGGATCGGCGAGACGGCCTGTCGCCAGCGGGCCAACAGCCAGTGCTTCGTATTGGCCATCAGGCACACAGTTGAGCGCGGCTTGCCGCGCGCCCGCATCTACCAGCGTACCATGCCACACACCAACAGTGTGTTTGCCGGATCTCCACACATCCGTTTTAGCGTTGCCAAGGCCGACCACCGCGCGGCACTGATCACCGACTAGATTGTCGGCTGTGATGCCGACCGTCCAACCGAGCCGCGCTGCCTGCCCCACGATCTGATCCAGCGTGTGGACCGTCTTCGGCCGCCGTATCTTCGGGATCGCTTCCATATCGGCAGCTTTCACAAACATCTTCATACCGAACGGCTGCGATCGCAGCTTAAGCCATCGCTCTAAGTCCGCCGCCAAGCGGGGGAGGGAGTGCGTGTCGGTGGGCGTCATGGCTGTCACGGGGAAGGACGGCATTGGCTGGTCTCGGAGGTGTGGAAGCATGGACGTGAAAATCAAAGGCCCGCGCGGCGTGTAATTCAGGGCTAGTCCGCCGACGCAAGCTTGCCCTTCAAGGTGTCCCGCGTCGGCTCGGCGGGTCAACTGAAACTTTTCCCGACTGGCATCGTATTTTCCGGATCACGAACGCGCGCGGTTCGATACAGTCATCACAACCAGCCGCGTGCACTTCGACCGCAGGCGCCTCCCGTGGTAACAGGACCCTGATCGCAACGAGGTGACCGAGGCATGACACTCATCCGTACCACTATACGCCTGCTGATCGTGATCATCCTCGCAGCGTGGGTCACTCCATCGGCCACACATGCCCATGAGATCCGGCCCGCGGTGGTGACCGTGACCACTGCACCTCTTGGCGGCTACGACGTCGTTGTCGCACTCAACGTTGAAGCGCTTCTCGCGGGCATCGGACCGCAACACCGCGACACGAACGATGCAGCAGAAACAGCGACTTACAATCTGCTGCGCACGTTGGGGCCTGATGACCTCCGGGCAAAGTTCTCCGCGTTTGCGCCACGCTGGCTTGAGGGCATACGCCTTGAATTCGACGGCGAACGCGTGCCGCTCGACCTTGCCGACACCTCGATCCCCATCGTTGGTGACACCGCACTGGCGCGCATTTCAAAAGTCCGGGTGTCTGGAACACTACCATCACCAGCGAAGCTAATGCGCTGGACCTACGCAGCCGAGTTTGGTTCCAGCGTCGTCCGACTGCAACGCCCAGGCCTCGAACCACTGGAACTGGGCTGGCTCAAAGATGGCCAATCGAGCGGCAGCATCGATCTGCAAACCGAAGTGGCCAAAGGCAAGCTTCAGAAGTTCCTCCAATACGCCGCGGTCGGCTTTGTGCATATCCTCCCACAAGGGCTCGATCACATCCTGTTTGTTGTCGGCTTGTACCTGCTCGGCGCGTCCTGGCGCCCACTGCTGGCGCAAGTGACAGCCTTTACCGTTGCGCATTCCATCACGCTGGCGCTTGGGCTTTATGGCGTCGTGGCGGTATCGCCTGCGATTGTCGAACCGCTGATCGCCCTGTCTATCGTCTATGTCGCCGTTGAAAACATCTTGACATCAAAACTGCATTTCTGGCGGCCGTTCGTCGTCTTCGGTTTCGGTCTCTTGCATGGTTTAGGCTTCGCCGGTGTCTTGCAAGAGATCGACTTGCCTCGCACCGACTACGTCGTTGGCCTCATCGGCTTCAACGTGGGCGTCGAGCTAGGCCAACTGGCTGTTATCCTGCTGGCATTTGCTGCCACCGGATTGTGGTTCCGTCACAAAACTTGGTACCGCCAACGGATCGTCTGGCCAGCCTCGGCTGCGATTGCGTTGGTCGGCGCTTTCTGGACAGTCGAACGCATTTGGATCGGGTGATATGCCACCGATGCAGATTAGCCACACACGCGACACAGACGCCATAAGCAAACGCCCGCCGTGCTTTTTTTGTCGCCTCTTTCACTCGTTTTCTGAAACTATCGGTTCGTTGGGGCGTACCTTTTCCGTTCGGATGTCATTCGGCTTGGCTTGTGAAGTACTCAATGGACCGAGCCACGATCCAACAACGAGTGGCCGAATGCACATGGACGGTCGGTAACAAAACGAAGACAAGGGAGTTGGAAAAATGCGTGCACTGACACTTGGAATGGCCATCGCTTTTGCGGCGGCAGGGTTTCTGATGATCTCATCGGTCGGGGAAATGGGTGCGGCCGAAGCCAAGGCGCATGTGACCAAAGGCAAGGCCGGCAAATGCGGCATGGGCAAGTACTTCAGCAAGAAGGACAAGGGCTGCGTCGCTAAGTAAGTGCACGCGACCATTGAGTGCAGGGGTGGGTCCGCCACCGGAAACGCCCTTGCACTCGATCACCCTTTACACGAGGCTGTGCCGAGCCGCCGCTTTAATAGCGGGCGTCGGGAGAGTGGGTCTTGTTTGTTAGAGCGACTTCAAGATTGCGCGCACTCAGCGTAGCATTCACACTGGGCGCAAGCCCAACAACAGCCATAAGCCACGAATTCTGGATCGATCCTGTCCAATCCACGCCCAAAGTTGGTGCGACCGTGCCGGTGGTGTTTCGCATCGGGCAGGATTTCAAAGGCAACACCTATCCGTTTGTTCGAGCGCTGAGCGAACGCTTCGTGGTGCGCGATGGCCGGGGTGAACGCCCAGTCAAAACGTTGGATGGTGATGATCCGGCCGCCGATATCACGTTTGCCTCACCCGGTCTGGCGATCATCGCTCACCAACGCAAACCGGAAGACGTTGTCTTCGAGACGTTTGCAAAATTCGAAGAGAACCTTGTGTACGAGGGGCTTGAGGCCTTTGTGAGCGTGCATCGCCGGCTCGGCAAGCCGATGTCTGGTATCCGGGAACTATATGCGCGCTGCGCTAAAGCCTTGGTGAGCGTCGGCGGCGTTACCAGCGGGAGTGATCGCGCTGTGGGACTGCCGCTCGAGCTGGTCGCCGAGAAAAATCCCTACGGACTGAATGCCGGCGACGTGTTACCCGTGCGTCTGGTCTACAACGGCAAACCAATTGCCGGTGCGCTTGTCAAAACCTTCAATCGCGATGCCGCCGGGTCTCCGCGTTTGGCGCGAACCGATGCCGACGGGCGTGTCACAGTCACCCTCTCGCACCGCGGCGAATACCTCGTCAGTGCAGTCCACATGATTGAGCCGCCCTCTGGCACCAAAGCCGACTGGGTCAGTTTTTGGGCCAGCCTGACGTTCACACGGCCCTAGAGGTCGATTACATCCAGTACGCCCGGCAGCGTACCCAGATGCCCTTGCATCATCGGCCCGACATCGTAGCGGCCCGGGATATCAATTTCGAGGATGCGATCACGGTCATCGAGTTCAAGAACGACCCGGATTTCGCCACCTGTCTTGGGTCCGCCTGTAGGTGGTTTGAGTTCTGATTTCAGCGCCTCAAGCGAGAGTTTCTTGGATTGCAACGGCCGGCGATCGAGTACAATCTTGAGACCACGCTGGATGCTGGCTGCCGCCTCGTCGAGCGCTTGCAAGCCTTGCACGCGCAGCTTGACGTTTTCCCCGTCGCGCTCGGCTTCGACCGACACCAGCACAGGCGTGCCCGGCTCTAACAAATGCCCACAGGCATTCAGGGTGTCAGAAAAAATCACTGCTTCAAATTGCCCGGTGGCATCCGAAAACATCGCGAAGGCGAATCTGTTGCCTTTTGCGGAGCGGCGTTCGCGGGCGGACACGACAATGGCGGCCACACGCCCCCCTGCTGCGCCAGCCAACGCACGCCGCTCAAAGTCAGCGTAAGCGTACACGCCGAGTTTGGGCAGGATGCTGGCGTAACTGTCGAGCGGATGGCCCGTGAGGAAGAAGCCGACAGCCTTGAATTCCTCGTTGAGCTTGTCCATCGGCGTCCAGCCCTTTGTGGGCCGCAGCTCGATCTTGGCTGGCGCATTACCGCCACCAGCAAACAAATCCGTCGTGCCACGCGCCGCATTCTCAGCTGTACGGCTGGCGGTCGCAAGCAACAGGTCCACATTGCCGTGGATCAGCGCGCGATTGTCCTCGAAGGCATCAAACGCCCCACCGGCCGCCATCGTCTCAAGCCCGCGCTTATTTAGCGCTTTGGGCATAAAGCGTTGCGCGAAATCGGCGAGCGATTTGTAGGGACCGCTGGTTTTGCGCTCGGTCACGATGGTCTCGACTGCGCCCGCCCCGATGTTTTTCAGCGCCGCAAGCGAATAGCGGATCGCGCCACGCTGTCCGTCTTTCACGAGGGATGTTGGCCATTCCACCAGGAAATCCACATCGGACGCGTTCACGCATGGTGTGCGCACGGCAATGCCACTCTTGCGCGCCTCGGCGGCGAACATCGCAAGCTTATCTGTGTTCGACATATCGAGCGTCATGGATGCCGCGAGAAACTCTTCGCGGTAGTTCGCTTTGAGATATGCCGTATGGTAGCTGACAAGCGCGTAAGCCGCCGCGTGGCTCTTGTTGAAACCGTAGCCCGCGAACTTGTCGACAAGCTCGAAGATGTAGACGGCTTCTGCTTTCTTCACGCCTTTGGCAACAGCACCCTCGACGAACTTCCTCTGCTGCGCGGCCATCTCATTCTTGTCTTTTTTGCCCATAGCGCGGCGCAGCAAGTCCGCCTGCCCCAAGGTGTATCCGCCCATCACCTGTGCGATCTGGATGACCTGCTCCTGGTAGATGATGACGCCATAGGTTTCTTTCAGAATACCTTCAAGCATTGGATGCAGACAGTCGACCTCTTCCTCGCCGTGCTTGCGGTGGATGTAGGTCGGAATGTTGTCCATGGGGCCAGGGCGATAGAGCGCGACCATCGCGATGATGTCTTCGAAGCGGTCAGGTTTCAGCCGTTTCAAGCTGTCGCGCATGCCGGTGCTTTCCAGCTGGAACACGCCGACAGTGTCCGCACGCGCCAGAAGTTCATAGGCCGCCGTTATTTTTGGATCGTCGCCAACGATTTCCAGCGTCGGAAGGTCGATAGTGATGCCGCGCCCGCGCTTGATCAATTCGACCGCCTTCTGCAGCACGGTCAGCGTCTTCAGTCCAAGAAAATCGAACTTAACCAGACCGGCCGCTTCAACCATCTTCCAGTTGAACTGCGTCACCGGGAAAGAAGACTTGGGATCGCGATACATCGGCACAAGTTCGTCGAGCGGCCGGTCACCGATCACCATACCGGCGGCGTGCGTCGAGGCGTGGCGATAGAGACCTTCGAGCTTGATGGAGATTTCAAGAAGATGCCGGACGGACGGTTCGCTGTCGCGCTCTGCCTGCAGCTTGGGTTCAACGTCGATGGCTTGTTGGAGCGTAACGGGATTGGCCGGGTTATTCGGCACCAACTTGCAAAGCCTGTCGACTTGCCCGTATGGCATTTGCAGCACACGTCCAACGTCACGCAGCACCGCGCGGGCTTGCAGCTTGCCATGGGTGATGATCTGGGCGACGCGATCAACACCGTATTTCTGCTGCACGTAGAGGATCGTTTCCTCACGTCTGTCCTGGCAGAAGTCGATATCGAAGTCCGGCATCGAAACGCGTTCAGGATTGAGAAAACGCTCGAACAGCAGGCCAAACCGCAGCGGGTCAAGATCAGTGATCGTCAACGCCCATGCAACGACAGAGCCCGCACCCGAACCACGTCCTGGCCCAACCGGAATGCCCTGCTTCTTGGACCACTGGATAAAGTCCGCAACGATGAGAAAGTAGCCCGGGAACTTCATCGTCGTGATGACGCCGACCTCGTAGGCGAGGCGCTTGTCGTAGTCTTCGCGGGTGAAGCCCATCGCCGGCGGCGACACAGCCAGACGGGCGGCAAGACCCGCCTCGGCCTGCCGTTTCAACTCGGCCGCCTCGGCCGCGACGCGATCATCGGCGCTGGCACCAGGCGTGGTCTTGACGAAGCTCGGCAGAATTGGCTTGCGACCCTTAGGCCGGAATGCGCAGCGCTTGGCGATCTCGATTGTATTGGCTAGCGCCTCCGGCAGATCAGCAAACAACGAGGTCATCTCATCGGCGGATTTGAAAGCGTGGTTCTTCGTAGCGCGGCGGCGATCATCTTCCGTGACGTAGCGACCACCGGCGATGCAGAGCAGCGCGTCGTGGGCTTCATAGTCGTCAGGCTTGGCGAAATAGCACTCGTTTGTCGCAACCAGCGGAATGCCATGCGCATACGCCAGCTCGAGCAGCTGCGGCTCGACCTGCGCCTCCGTCTCAAGACCATGGCGTTGCACTTCGATATAGAGCCGGTCGCCGAAAAGCCTTTTGAGTTCGAGCAGGCGCGGTGTCGCTACGGCCGCCTGGCCGTCACGCAATGGCTTATCGATAGGACCATCGGGAC
The DNA here is from genome assembly GCA_963847145.1 of uncultured Alphaproteobacteria bacterium. GTDB lineage: Bacteria > Pseudomonadota > Alphaproteobacteria > Rhizobiales > Hyphomicrobiaceae > JABFRJ01. The sequence goes on along the minus strand of CAWJYN010000001.1, from coordinate 188,580 downwards.
CACCGGTCAGCACGATAAGCCCCGCACCATGTTGCGCAAGCTTGCTGATGGCGACGTGCGGAGCATCTCCATCGCGCGCCCCCAGGTGGGCGGCGCTGACGAGCTTCATCAGGCACATGTAGCCGTCATCGTTCATGGCGAGCAGCGCCAGACGGCCGTCCCCGCCAGCTTGCACGGGCGCCGGTCCGGTCGCTTGCAAGCCTGAGGGACGCGGCATGTCCTCAAAATCGATGGCGAGTGACACGCCAACGATGGGCTGGATGCCGGCTCCGGCAAGCTTGTCGGAAAATTCCAGCGCGCCGAAAAGGTTGTCTGTATCAGTCAGCGCGAGGGCGGGCATATCCAGCGCGCCGGCAAGCTTGGCGAGAGCGGGGATCGGTAGAGCCCCCTCCAGCAGCGAATACGCCGAATGCACTTTCAGGTGCACAAAGGCGGGTTTTACCAGCGGCGCTGCAGCGGAGTGATTCGGTATGGTCATCGCCCGACTTTAGAAGCTGCCGCGGGACCATGCACGCGTGAACCAGGGCGCGCTTGTGGAAAGTCCGGTACAGCCACTTCCGGACACCACATCTGCATTGGCCACTAGACCAACGGCACTTCACCCTCAAAGATGGGCGCATCTGCCCAACGCTTGGCTATTTGGCGGTCAGCCGCGCTGCGGACAGTCCAAGTAAAGAGGGGTAACCGCTGCACGTCGCGCACGTAGCGGGTGACCGGCGTCGGCAGCGCTGTGACATCATAGGCATAAAATGACGGTTCGGCATCGTAGCTTTCCAGCAAATGCGTGAGCCGCTCGGCTCGCGCAACTCCTAGCGTCCCAACCTGCCAGCCGAGCCCCTTGTAGACACCCGACACGATTCCGCGAGGCACCTGTGGCGCCAGCGCCGCCAACGCCGCCATAACCAAGGGATCAAACGACATCAACGCCAGCGGTCCCTTGTAGTCCCTCGCCAACGCGGCAATCTTACGAAGGAATGTCATCCGCAGCGGCGTCCATTCGCTTTTGACCTCGACCAGTAGCGGCCCGCGCCCTGCTGCAAGATCCAAAAACTCGGCAAATGATAAAATCGGCTCCGCCTGCCCGCGATACTTGATTTTTTTGAGCTCTGCGCGCGTGCGCTGATCGATGCGGCCCTTGGCGTCCATCATCCGGTCCAGGGTCTCGTCGTGGAATACGTAGGGCGTTCCGTCAGCGGCTGGCTGCAGGTCGCATTCGACTCCGGCGCCCAGTGCAAGTCCGGCCGAGAAGGCAGGTGCGGTGTTTTCGAGCAAGCCAGTGGCCGTGCTGTGGAGCCCCCGATGGGCGATCGGTCTGACGAACGTTGCGCGGTCGAGAGCGATCATGAGCGGCTCCACCTGATTGAGAAACACTTGATTTCTTGTGACTGGCAGTCCCGTTGTAGCGATGCTGACAGGTTTACAGCATGCGGCCCCAGGGCTATAGCCGCTGTCACAACGCCACCGTTTTACCGCGGCCCCCTCAATCGGGACACATCATATGCGCGCCGAAGCCAAAGCCCACGCAGAAGCCATACGCGAGTTGTTGGCACTGCTCCGGAGGTATCTTTGACCCCGATGTCGCCAAAGAGCGCCTTGCGGAATTGAACGCGCGCGCCGAAGACCCGGGCATCTGGTCGGATCCGAAACAGGCACAAAAGATCATGCGTGAGCGCATGACCACGGAGAAATCGCTGAGGGCCTTCACCTCCTTCGAAAGTGATTTTGACGATGCGATGACTTTGATCGAGCTTGGCGAAGCCGAGAAAGACGACGCCACGGTCACCGAGGGCGAGGACGCCTTGCTCCGGCTCAGTCAAGAGGCGCGCGAGCGGGAAGTCTCAGCGCTGCTGTCTGGCGAAGCGGATGGCATGGACACTTACCTCGAAGTGCACGCCGGGGCGGGCGGTACCGAGAGCCAGGACTGGGCCGAAATGCTGATGCGGATGTACACCAAGTGGGGTGAACGCCGCGGTTTCAAGGTGACATTGACTGATCTCAGTCCTGGCGACGAGGCCGGCATCAAGGGCTGCACCCTCGAATTTAAGGGCGAGAACGCCTACGGTTGGTTGAAGACCGAAGCGGGCGTGCACCGTTTGGTTCGCATCTCGCCCTATGACTTCAACGCCCGCCGCCACACGTCATTTACTAGCGTGCAAGTCTACCCCGTAGTGGACGACACCATCGACATTGAAATCAATCCGGCGGACGTCGACATTTCATTCACGCGCAGCCAAGGCGCCGGCGGTCAGTCAGTCAACCGGACGGAGTTGGCGGTACGCCTCGTGCACAAGCCGACCAACATCATAATCTTCGCGCAGGAGCAGCGCTCTCAGCACCAGAACCGCGACATCGCCTTCAAGCGCCTGAAAGCCCGGCTCTACGATCTTGAGCTCAAGAAGCGCGAAGATAAAGCCGCAGCCGAACAATCTGACAAAACCGCCATCGGCTGGGGCCATCAGATCCGGTCCTACGTGCTGCAGCCTTATCAGATGGTCAAAGACCTGCGCACCGGAACCACCTCCGGCAACCCTGCGGCAGTTCTCGACGGCGACATCAATGCCTTCATCGAAAGTGCGCTGGCGCAACGGATGAAGGGCGGCGCAGGCGGCAAAGTGGAAGACATCGACTAGCGCGCAGCCGCGGGTATACCCGCGCCAGCCCCCCAACTTCAGGTTTGGCCGTCAGGCGTAGCCCGGCTGTCATTGCCCTTTGTGCTTTTTGTCCTGCCACACTTTGAGATGCTTGATCTGAAAGGCGGCCGGCGAAGGCGTTTCAGCACTGGGCACACCAGGCCATTTGCCGCCGACTGCCAGATTGAGGATCAGGTAAAGGTGGACCGCATCCAGTGTTGGGTGCGACGGCACGGTGCCGATCACTTTGCCGTCCAAGGTAAATTTGAACTCTGCCGGCGTCCACAAACAACCGAAAGTGTGCCAGTCGTCGGACAGGTCCAGGCCGCGATCCGCGAACTCCCCGTTGGCAGGTAACGGCTTATCCTCTGCCCCGGGAATGACGTTGTAGTTGGACTTACGCGGCTCTGAACCGATAAACTCCATGATGTCGATTTCAGGCGGATAAGGCCACTCTTTCGGTAACATCCAAAAAGCAGGCCACAGCCCTTGTCCTTTCGGCAGCCGCATCAACGCTTCGGCGTATCCATAGCGGAACCAGAACGAGTCTTCTGTTGTAATAACGCCGGAAATCCATGGGTAGTTCTCGGCCGTTTCCTTCTTCTCTTGATCAATCCGTTTTGGCAGGAGTGCCCTCAGATTTTCTGGCGCTTTGCGCGCGACGATCGACAACGTTCCGTCTTTCACAGCGAACGGCGAGACCTTGCCAACACCAGGCCCCCAGTCATAGCGCGGATCAACGTACCACTGGTATTCGCCATGAAATGAGGCGCCTTTTGGCTCTGCGGTGAACCGGTATCGCGGCTTCCATTGGCTTTTCCCAACCGAAGCCTCAGCGGCCGCGCCCGTTTCGAGATAGCGCCCCAGCGGCGTGAAATCCGATTGGAATACCTGATCAAACCCATCCAGCGAGACCGTTTCGCCGCCCCCCGCGCCCCAAGATTGTCGGGGTACGGCCGAGCACATGATACTGGCAGCCGCGGTTGTTCCGAACGCTCTGCGCGTAATCGTGGCCATGTTTAGTGCCTTACATTGGACGGAACACTGCATGGTGCGTTGGTGGAGCACTTTGACAACGGTGTGGCCGTCGCGCTGATCGCAGGTCCGTGATTTTTGGTTTTTATGACCTTACAAACTTTTCCGCAGCGAGCGAAGAACCGAACAAGAGTGCGCAGTTACCACTGGCGGCCGTCTTGCGGGATCAAAATCGGTACAGAGGGCGGCCACGCACATAGGCGGCTCGCGGCCGAACACGAATGCGCGAGCCGGGACATATCCGCTCGGATGCGGCTGGAGTGCCGTCGCTTTTTGCGCAACACTGCAGCCGTACAACGACATCAAGGAGGCACTGATGATCCCGCATCTTCTGCTGAAATCCGCAGCGGCAGTTCTTGCATTCGCCGCCTGCATCCTAGTGGTGGAAACCACCGCCGCTGAAGCTGCACGGCGCGATAGCGGCTCGGTGACGGGCTGCAGCCGCTTTGGCCGTGGCTGCGTGTCGGGGCCTGTTCGCCAAGGGCGCTACGAACAGGAAGTGCGCCTACCCGGTGGCACATGGTATGGCTGCCGCGGCGACTGCCGTGACACGTTGCGAGCAGAAACAGTCGATTTCTGGGACGAGCATCAGCGCCGCGAAGGCGGATCGCGACGCGGGAAGTGACACACAAGAGGGACGATTGATGGTGGCAGCAGAGTTTTCCAACCCCGTGCCCCCCCGTCCCGTAGCCACCGTTGTATTCGACTTCGGTGGCGTGCTGCTCGATTGGGATCCGCGCTATCTTTACCGAACAATCTTTGCTGATCCGGTTGAGATGGAGTGGTTCCTCGCCAATGTCTGCACTGGCGACTGGAACGAGGCGCAGGATAAGGGGCGCCCCTGGCCGGAAGGCGAAGCCGAAGCGATTGCGCGCCATCCAAAATACAGCGCGCAGATCCGTGCCTTCCGGGCGCGATGGATGGAGATGGTCGCAGGGCCGATACATGGCGTGGTTGACGTTCTGGAGACCCTCGCCGCGCTGGATGTGCCACTTTATGCCATCACCAACTTTGCTGCCGACACCTTGCGGGAGGCGCGCGCGAGGTATGCCTTCTTCCGTCATTTCCGCGGCATCGCCGTCTCCGGCGAGCTCGGCATCCTGAAGCCCGACGCGGCTATTTTTCAGAGACTTGCTGTCGACTACCAGCTCGATCTCAAGACGTGTCTCTTTATTGATGACGTGCCGAAAAACGTGGCCGGCGCACGGGCTACAGGCATGGCTGCCGTGCGCTTCGAGAACCCGCAGAAACTGCGGGCCGATCTGGCCGCCCACGGTATCACCGTATAGTCTGCCCTAATCGGTATGCAACGTCCCGCCGCAAAGTGGGCCGCAGGGGAAAATGACATGAGCAAAACGACTATGAACGGGGCTGAAAGCCTTGTCCGCACGCTGCTGGGCGGCGGGGTCGATGTTACGTTCTCCAATCCTGGCACGAGCGAGATGCACTTTGTTGCAGCGCTTGACCGCGTTGATGGCATGCGGGCTGTGCTGTGCCTGTTCGAGGGTGTTGCGACGGGTGCCGCCGACGGATACGCGCGCATGGCCGATAAACCGGCGGCCACGCTGCTGCATCTCGGTCCCGGCCTCGGCAATGCACTGGCCAACGTGCACAACGCCAAGAAGGCCAACACGCCGATGATCAACATCGTCGGCGAGCACGCAATTGCGCACAAACGCTATGACAGCCCGCTCACATCCGACATCGAAGCCATCGCCAAGCCTGTTTCGCACTGGGTGCGCACCGGCTCGTCGAGCTTGACCATCGCTGCAGATGGGCGTGACGCAATCATCGAGGCGCGACGGGCGCCGGGGCGAATAGCGACGCTTGTGCTGCCGGCCGATACAGCTTGGGGTGAAGGCTCCGGTTCGGTCGTAGTCCCGCCCAAAAGGGCACGCTCGAAGGTTGACGAAGCGGCTATCCGCGATGCGGCGGCGCTGGTTACGCAAGGCGCTTCGACCATGCTGCTGATTGCCGATGCCGGATTGCGCGCTGACGCGCTGGCGTGGGCGTCGCGCGTTGCGCGGAAGACCGGTTGCCGCATTATGGCGCCGGGCGCCAACGCGCGGGTGGAGCGCGGTGCTGGCCGCGTGTCCGTGGGCCGCATTCCCTACCCCGTCGACCAAGCGCTCGCGCTGCTGAAGGACGTAAAAAACCTAGTGCTGATCGGTGCGACGCCGCCAGTGGCGTTCTTTGCGTATCCCGGCAAACCCAGTGTGACGACGGCGCCTGACTGTGTGATCTCGACGCTGGCTGAGCCACACGAAGACATCGCCGACGCGTTGGAGCGCTTGGCGGACGCGGTTGGGGCACGGAAGGCAGCGCCACGACTGGCTGCTTTGAAGTCGCCGCCCTTACCATCAGAACAGACGCTCACACCGGAGACTATTGGCGCTGTGGTCGGTGCGCTGATCCCGGAAGGCGCCATCATCTGCGACGAAAGCGTCACCACAGGCCGAAACTTCTTCGCCACCACAGAGGGTTCCCCGCCGCACGACTGGCTGCAGCTGACCGGCGGCGCCATCGGCGAAGGCATGCCGCTGGCGGTGGGCGCAGCGATCGCCTGCCCGGATCGCAAGGTGATCAATCTCGAGGCGGACGGGTCGGCCATGTACACCGTGCAGGCGCTCTGGACGCAAGCGCGCGAGAAGCTGAATGTGCTGACCATCATCTGGGCCAACCGCGCCTACCGCATCCTGCGTAATGAGCTGGCCAACGTGGGCGCCGAGAACCCTGGCCGCAAGGCGCACGACATGCTGTCGCTCGACAACCCGGCGATCGATTGGGTGTCACTCGCCCGCGGCATGGGTGTGGATGGCACACGCGTTACCACCACCGATGCGTTCGCCAAGGCGATGAAGGCTGGCCTTGCGGAAAAAGGGCCGTATCTGATCGAGGTGGTTATCTAAGTTTCCATTTCGAGAGGCGGCCTTGACCCAACCGATCCACATCGTCGCCCTCGGAGCGTCCAACACCTTCGGCGAAGGCGTGGCGCGGCACGAGAGCTATCCGGCGCAACTTGAGTTACTGCTCCGCGCGCATGGACACGACGTATGCATTCTCAATGCCGGGATCTACGGCAATAAAACGGGACAAATGCTGGCCCGCCTCGACGCCGATGTGCCTCCTGGCACCTCTCTCGTGATCTTGCAGCCAAGCGGAAATGATCGCAAAGCTAGCGGGGAACGCGCAAGCAACATCGCAGAGATCGAACAGCGCCTGAGGGTGCGCGGCATCAAAATGCTGCTGCTCGAGCGCGACGCCTATCAAGACCTGCCGCGGCAAGCGGATGGTATGCATCTCACGCCTGAAGGCTATCGACTGCTGGCCGCAGGCCTGTACGTGCGTGTTGTTGCCGAACTTGCATGAGCAGCGATGTTCGCGGTGGTGCTTCGTATCCCTTTTGCATTGCAGCATTGAGCCACAAGGGATGGTTTCCAAGGCCCTTGCACGGTGCGCAAGAACGCTTCAATCATTGCGCTCAAAAAACAACCCCGGGGACACGCATGATGACGTCAATGGGCCGTGCACTGCTTTACATTTCTGGAGCCCTCGCCGCCATAGCCAGTGTGACCACAGCCGTTCAAGCCCAAGGCCAAGTAAACCTCTATTGCTCGGTCCAAGTGGAGTGGTGCCAGGGCATTGTCACGAGCTTCCAGAAAGCCACCGGCATTACCGTCAACATGACCCAGAAGGGGTCCGGCGAGACGCTGGCGCAGATCCGCGCCGAAGCGCAGAACCCGCGCGGCGATGTTTGGTTCGGCGGCACGGGTGATCCACATTTGATCATCGCCGAAGAAGGTCTCTCGATGGAGTACAAGCCAGCCGCCATCGGCGACCTGCACCCTTGGGCAATCAAACAATACGACAGTGCCAAGGGCCGCTCAGTGGGTGTCTACTCGGGTGCGGTCGGGTTCGGTATCAACACCGAACTGCTGGCCAAGAAGTCCATTCCACCTCCAGCCTGCTGGGCTGATCTCGTCAAGCCTGCATACAAAGGTGAGATCCAAGTCGCCAACCCTAATTCCTCTGGCACGGCGTATGTGATCATCGCCACGCTTGTGCAGCTGCTCGGCGAGGACAAGGCGTTCGCCTACATGAAAGAGCTGCATGGCAACATCAATGCCTATGCCCGCTCCGGCACCGGCCCCATCAAAGCCGTTGCGCGTGGCGAAACTGCCGTCTCGCTCTCGTTCGTTCATGACGCCGTGACCGAGAAGAATGCAGGGTTTCCCGTAACCTACAACACGCCGTGCGAAGGCACCGGCTATGAGATCGGATCCATGTCGATCCTCAAGGGCGCGCGCAACCTGACGCAGACCAAGCAATTCTACGATTGGGCCCTGACGCCGGAGGCGCAGAAGATCGGATTCGATATCGGCAAGCAGTTGCAAATGTCATCGAACAAGGCGACACCGCTGCCGCCGGGGGCACCCGATCTCACCAAGATGAAGCTCGTGGATTATGACATCGTGAAGTACGGCTCGGCCGCCGAACGCAAGCGGCTCCTCGGCAAATGGGACGCCGAAATCGGCGCGCTCCCGCGTTAAGCTCCGTCAGCAAGGGGCACTCGCAAACACCAATGGTCTTCCGATGACATCGGCCTCCAGGAAAACACTTCGCGCAACTGTATTGGCAGCTGTTGTTGCGATCGCCGCAAGCACGGGTTTCGCCAGGACCTCCGCCCTGGCGCAAGGCACCCTCAACGTCATCTGCGCGCCCGTCGCCGATTGGTGTGAAGCCATCGCCGCCGACTTCCAGCGAGAAACCGGCGTCAAAGTAAACATTGTCCGCAAGTCGTCCGGCGAAATCCTCGCCCAGATCCGCGCCGAAGCACAGAATCCAAAGACCGATCTGTGGTTCGGCAGTTCAACCGACACGCACTTCGTCGCGGCCGAGTTAGGCCTCTTGCAAGCCTACACGTCGCCCAACATGGCGGCGCTGCATCCGTGGGCAAAGAAGGCGCACGCCCAATCCGGCGGCCGCTGCGTTGGCGTGTCGTCCGGTTCCATCGGCATTGTCTACAACACCGCCATTCTCGCAAAGAAGAACATCCCACACCCGCAAAGCTGGCAGGACCTTTTGAAGCCAGCCTTCAAAGGCGAGGTACAACTGCCAAACCCAAATTCATCCGGCACTGCCTATACGATTATTGCCGGGCTCGTCCAACTGTGGGGTGAGGACGCCGCGTTTGCCTACATGAAACAGCTGCACGCCAACGTGAACGCCTACACCCGCTCCGGAACCGGCCCGATTACCGCCGTTGCACGCGGCGAAACCGGCGTCGGCATCACCTTCGACATGGATGCCTCCAGCGAAAAATCTGCAGGGTTCCCCGTCGAACTTCTCTATCCGCCGGAGGGCACTAGCTACGAAGTCGCCTGCATGGCGATCATCAAAGGCGCGCGCAACGATCGCGAAGCGAAACGCTTCTACGATTGGTACCTGACGCCGAAAGCCATGACGATTGCGCAGCGCGTCAACCAATGGCACGCACCAGCTCACCCCGGTGTTCCACCCGATCACCGCCTCCCTGATCTGACAAAAATTAAACTCATCGACTATGATTTTGCGACCTACGGATCGGCGGCCGTGCGCAAGCGCTTGCTCGAACGGTGGGAGCGCGAGGTTGGCTCGCTACCACGTTGAGCTTCGGGAGCACACGCGTGGTCATCAGGACGGAAGCGAGCAGCCGCGCGCAGCGATTTGATCCATCGGCGTGGTGGACCTTGGCCGCAGCTGTCGGCGTCTGCCTGCTGCCCTGGCATATGCTGCAAGATGGCCTGTCGCTGAAGTCGGTCCTCGCTCTGTTTTCCAGCGACGCTGATAGCGCCAGTGCCCTCACGCAAGCGCTGAGGCAGAAGCGCTGGTGGTTTTGGCCGGTCATCGTCGCGCTCCTGCCAGCCGCCGTGGCACTGAAGCCGGGGCTTGATCGGCGCACGCTTGGTTCGCTGCTGCTGGCTGCAGGCATACTCGGCCTGCTCGCCATCGCCTTGCAAGGCTGGTTCATCGGCGTGCGCGGCTGGAGCTATCCGGCCCTGGAACGTGCCTTCGGCGAGCTTTCAGACCGGCAATTCGGCATCGGCCTGGGTGGCACCGTCGCTTTCACATCGTTCGCGGCGCTGGCCACCCAAGGGATCGCACTGCGGGGATATTTTGGCGGGGACCGCTTCGTCGCAGGTGCCGTCGGTCTGCTCGTTGTTTCAATCCTTCTTTTCACCGTCTGGCCGGTGCTCACGATCCTTGGACAGATGTTTACGACTTCCGATGGGCAATCGGTTGGCGGTGCCTTTGTCTCGCGCATGTTCCATCCGAAAATCTGGGGCATTGATTGCTGGACCTCGCGTGCCTCGTGCGGCGTTGCATGGAACACCCTGGCGCTCGGCATGATGTCGGCAACCGCCTGCACCGCGCTCGGGCTCGCCTTTGCCCTCGTTGTGACGCGAACGCAGTTCCGCTTCAAAGCCCCACTTCGTTTGCTGACCGTTTTGCCGATCATCACGCCGCCCTTCATTATCGGTTTGGGTTTGATCCTGATCTTCGGCCGCTCCGGCTTGGTCAATCAGTTGATCAGTGCCGTGTTCGGCATTGAGCTGGGTCGCTGGATTTACGGCGCAAATGGCGTATGGCTGGCACAGGTGTTCTCGTTCACGCCGACAGCGTTCTTGGTGCTGATTGGGGTCGTGCAGGGGATATCGCCGACGCTGGAAGAAGCGTCGCAGACACTGCGCGCAACGCCGATGCGGACGTTCACGGGGGTGACGCTGCCACTTATGCGGCCGGGGCTCGCCAATGCCTGGCTGGTGGTGTTCGTCGAAAGCTTGGCCGATTTCGGCAATCCGATCCTGCTCGGTGGATCGTTCGGCGTGCTGTCGACGGAGATCTTCTTCGCCGTCGTCGGCGCGCAGGCCGATTTCGGCCGCGCGGCGACGCTGGGCTTAATCTTGCTGCTATTCGCGCTGGCGGCTTTCATGTTGCAGCGCGTTATCGTCGGCAATCGCTCGTTTGTGTCAATGACAGGCAAGGGCGACGGCGGTTTGCCGACGCCGTTGCCATTGGGTGTCAAGCGCGCCGCCTATGCAGTGGCGTTGCCCTGGGCGGCACTGACGTTCGTCGTCTACGTGCTGGCGCTGATCGGTGGCTTTGTGAAGGTCTGGGGCCGGGATTGGACGCCGACACTCTCCCACTTCGGACGTGCCTTCGCGGTGGAGTGGACCAGCAACGGCATACTTTGGTCGGGCGGCGCATGGGGTTCATTCTTCACCACGATCAAGTTGGCAGCCATTGCAGCGCCCATCACGGCGGCCCTCGGCTTGCTCGCCGCCTGGATTTTGTCGCGCCAGCGCTTCGCCGGTAAAGGCATCCTCGAATTCGCGTTGATGCTGACATTCTGCGTGCCGGGCACAGTGATCGGTGTCGCCTATATCCTCACCTACAATGTGCCACCCTTGGAAGTGACAGGCACGGCGATCATCCTCATTCTCTGCTTCGTGTTCCGCAACCTGCCGGTGGGCGTGCGGTCTGGCATGGCGGCGATGAGCCAGCTGGACAAGAGCCTCGACGAGGCCTCGATGGTGCTGCGAGCGTCGACGTTCCGCACGTTGACCCATGTCGTGCTGCCACTGCTGAAACCGGCAATCGTCACCGCGCTGGTCTATGCGTTCGTGCGCGCCATGACGACGGTGTCGGCGGTCATCTTCCTGGTCTCCGCACAGTACGAGATGGCGACGGTTTTCATTATCAACCGCGCCATCAATGGCGACTACGGTCTGGCGATCGCCTACTCGGTGGCGCTGATCGTGTTGATGATGGCAGTTGTCGGGCTCATCCAGGTTGTGGTCGGCGAGCGCAAGCTTGGGCGGCGCGAGGATGGACCATCGATACCGGCCACGGGAGCACGCGCATGAGCCGCGACACGACATCGGCAGAAGTGCGTCTCTCACGCGTCGCCAAGCGCTATGGCAGCGTCACGGCCGTCAAGCCGCTTGATCTCGTGATCCCGGCTGGCAGCCTCGTGACCCTGCTTGGGCCGTCCGGATGCGGCAAGACCACGCTGCTCCGCATGATCGCCGGGCTTGAGCGGGTCAGTGAAGGCAGTATCTCGATCGGTGGCGCTGACGTGACGGACCTGTCTGCCGGCGAGCGCAACGTGTCGATGGTCTTTCAGTCGTACGCGTTGTTTCCCCATATGACCGTTCTCGACAACGTTGCCTACGGCTTAGTGTCCAGCGGTATCCGCAAGGCAGAGGCCCACACCAGCGCTGAAGATGCGCTCGCCAAAGTTGGCCTCAAAGGCTTTGGTCCGCGCCTGCCGGCGGCAATGTCCGGCGGCCAGCAGCAACGGGTAGCCGTCGCCCGCGCGCTGGTCTTGAAACCGGATGTGCTGCTGTTTGACGAGCCATTGTCGAACCTCGATGCGCGGCTGCGACGGAGTATGCGTGAAGAGATCCGGGCCTTGCAACAGGCACTTGGCGTTACCGTCGTCTACGTGACCCACGATCAGTCGGAAGCACTGGCGGTGTCGGACTTGATCGTGGTGATGCGAGCCGCCGAAATTGCGCAAATCGGCACACCGCGGCAGCTGTACGAAGAGCCCGACAACGTTTTCGTCGCCACATTCATGGGCGAGGCCAATCACGTCCGCGGGACGCTTGAGGCGGCGTCCGCCACGCAGGGCACAGTTACACTCGACACATTGCAGGTCGGACTGTCCCACCGGAACTTACCTGCAGGTGCGGTGGATGTGGTTATTCGCCCGGAGGCGATCCGCCTCGTTGATGTCCATTTGCCTGGATGTTTGCAGGCAACAATCCGGACAGCCACCTACATGGGCGCCCATGCGGAGTACAATCTCGACACCTCCGTCGGCCCATTGTTCGCCATCGCCCATGACGCCGAAGCGCTGCGCGATGCCGGTGAACGCACGGGCGTTGCCCTGTCGCCCAGGGGCGTGTTCGCCGTCAAGCCATGACCCGAGCCGGAGCCATGCCCTTCGTTGACGGATGCGATCTGCTGGTTCATGCGAAGGCGCGGGCCGCAGCCCACCCGAAGGACATCAATGCCCACCCCCGTCACCGCAGTTGCCTTGATTGTTGCCGCTGGCCGCGGGGCCCGCGCGCAACGCGCAGGCAGTGGACCAAAACAATATGTGCGGCTCGGCGACCGGACAGTGCTGGCGCATGCAGTCGCAGCGTTTGCCGCGCACCCCAGCATCACGCGAGTGCAGGTGGTTATTCACGGCGATGATCAAGTCGCCTATGCGACAGCCATTGCAGCCCTCGGCCCGTCACCGAAGCTGTTGCCGCCGGTGGTGGGCGGGGCGACACGGCAGCAGTCCGTGCTGGCGGGCCTCGCCGCGATCGAACCATTAGGCGCAGGCCACGTGCTCATTCACGACGCCGCGCGGCCATTTATGCCGGCGGCCGTAATTGATCGCGTGCTGGCCGGTCTGGTGTCTGCACCTGGAGCTATCGCTGCGTTGCCATTGGCCGATACGTTGAAACGGGCCAGTGCGGCCGGCACCATTGCCGGGACGGTGCCGCGGGACGGCTTGTGGCGGGCACAGACGCCGCAAGGCTTTCGGTTCGCGGATATTCTGCAGGCGCATCGGGCAGCCGCCGCCGCTGGGCGGACAGACTTTACCGATGATGCCGCGGTCGCGGAGTGGCACGGTCTCGATGTGCAACTGGTCACTGGCGATGCAGCGGCGGCGAAACTGACGACAGCAGAGGATATTGCGATGGCCGAGTTGCAGCACCCGCGCCCGGCGCCGACCGCGCTGCGCATTGGACAGGGTTTTGACGTGCACAGCTTCACCACGGGTGATCATGTGTGGCTCTGCGGTGTGCGGGTGCCGCATACGAACGGCGTCGAAGCGCACAGCGATGGCGATGTGGGGCTGCATGCCCTGACGGATGCACTGCTGGGTGCGATTGCCGACGGCGATATTGGCCAACACTTCCAAAATACTGATCCGCGTTGGCGCGGAGCGGCGTCAGATCAATTCCTTGCTGATGCGGTCCGGCGTGTACGGCAGGTGGGCGGCACAATCGTCAATGTCGACGTGACCGTGCTGTCAGAGGCGCCGAAAATTGCGCCGCACCGGGATACAATGCGGGCGCGGATGGCTGAGATTCTTGGCATCCCGGTGGGTCGCGTCGCGTTGAAGGCAACCACAACCGAGAAATTGGGCGCGGTTGGGCGCCGCGAAGGCCTGGCAGCCATGGCGATTGCACTGATTGAAGTGCACGCGCAGCCGTGACAGAGCGCGCGCTATACGCGGCCGCATTTCAAATTTGATGGCGTTGCGAGCGGTCCGGCGCGGCGCAGGCGCATGACGGCCGTAACCCAGCTCGGGTTAGGCCGGCGGCTGGCTGAAGACGAGCACGGCATTGAGCCCGCCGAACGCAAAGCTGTTCGACATCACGTGGGACAGCTGCTTTTCGCGGCCGACATTCGGAACATAGTCGAGGTCGCACTCGGGATCCGGATCGTGGAGGCCAACGGTCGGCGGCAGAAAGCCTTCGCGGAGGGCCATGATGGAGGCAACGGCCTCGATACCACCGCCGGCACCCAGCGGGTGGCCGTGCATCGATTTGGTCGATGAAACCGGCATCTGGTAGGCGTGATCGCCGAACAGTTCCTTGATGGCTTTGGTTTCGTTGCGGTCGTTGTCGGCGGTCGCGGTGCCGTGGGCATTCAGGTAGCCGATGTCGGTTGTCTTGAGACCAGCGTCAGCCAACGCCATGCGCATCGCCTCGCGCGGGCCCTCGACGGACGGCTTGACCATGTCGGAGCTGTCCGAGCTGGTGCCATAGCCGCTCAGTTCAGCGAGAATGGTCGCACCGCGGGCTTGGGCATGGTCATAGTCTTCCAGCACCAATATGCCGGCCCCCTCGCCGAGCACGGTACCATTGCGCTTCTTTGAGAACGGAAAGCAGCCTTCCGGCGACAGCACGTGCAGGGCCTGCCAGGCGCGCATGGTGCCGTAGTTGATGACACTTTCAGAGGCGCCGGCAATGGCAATATCGACCACGCCGTTCGCGATGTAGTCCCTGGCGAGGCCGATGGCGTGGGTGGCCGTCGAGCAGGCGCTGCAGGTCGCAAAGGTAGGCCCTTTGACGCCAAACTCGATGCCGACGTGCGCCGCACCGGACGAACCAATGATGCGCAGCAAGGTGAGCGGGTGGGTGGCTTTTTTCTTGAGAATGAACAGGTCGCGGTAGGCCAATTCGGTGGTCACCAGCCCCCCGGCGCCCGAGCCGACGATGCAGGCCGTTCGGTAGGGGTCGGCGAAGGGCGTCTCGAGGCCGCTCATCTTGACGGCTTCATCGGCCGCCATGCCCGCAAACCACGAATAGCGGTCGGCCATCGTGATCAACTTGTCGCGCTTGAAGTGGCGGAGCCGACCCTTGTGGTCAAGGTCTTTGATCTGGGCTGCAATAAGGATCTTGAGATCGTCAGTGTCAAAGCCGCCCAGCGGGCCGACGCCGCAGGTGCCCGCTTTGATGCTCGACCAGAAGTCGGGGACCGTGAGGCCAATGGGGCTGACAACGCCCATGCCCGTGACGACGACACGGCGCTTCGGAGAGCCATTTGGATTGGTCTTTGACATTACGGAGAACCACCAGAACTCGAAACAACAACTGGAAGCCGGCCTACGGAGAATGCCCGTTAGCCGGCGCTAAGCCCCCGCGATGCATAAATCATGCCCGGCATCGCCGCCTGGGCAGACTTCTCCGGCAAACCAGCAATCACGGCGATGGACAGTCAGCCTGCTATGCGCCTAACGCAGCGCAGGAACGCACCGCCGGCGAAGCGATCGAAAAGCCCAATCAGGCTTTGGCCGCGGCCAGACTGCGGACCTTCTCAACGACAGAGCCGACGGTCTTGAAGTCGCCTGCATCGCCGCTCTCGTTGGCGTTATAGGGGATTTCGATGCCAAAGCTGTCCTCGATGTCGAAGACGATCATGGCGAGATCGAGCAATTCGATCTTGAGGTCCGTCAGCGCCGTCGAGAGACCGATGTCGTCGCGCGGCTCTTTCATATGCTTCTTCAGAATATCGACGATTTTGGTTGCGACTTCGTCCATTGCTCTCTCCAAACGACGCGTTTCGAACGGCGCTGTTTATCCAACCGCTTCCGCGTCCCAATGACCGCGTCCAAAGTCCGCGTCCACCTGACTGTTCTGCGCCCGATGCTGCTGGCACCATCAATCCGGTAGCGTACTCGGCACCGGGTCATTCAGGCCACCCACGCGCCCGGGGGATAGGCACGAGGTCGAGCGCGAAGGGTGCCCAGAGGGACCCGCGTCACACAAGCCACTGCTACTGCGGACGGAACCCGGCCGCAAGCTGCGGCGTTCGATATACGTAAACGCCAACCAAGTCCAGTCAGCCGACCCTATGCGACGGGCGGGCCAAGGGCCGGGAGTTACTCAGAAATTATAGTGAGCACTGGCTGGTCTTTCGCCTCAGAAGCGTGATTAAAAGCATCCCACCGGGACGCCGACCCGGAACCGGGAGTGCGCCATGACCGCCGCCGAAACCAGACCGTTGCCGAACCTGACGCCATGGCTGTCGAACTACCCGCAACATGTTGATTGGAATGAAACTTTTACTGCAATGCCCGTTCCAGCGCTGTTGGATCGCGCAGTGGTCAAGCACGCACGCCGGCCGGCTGCGCAATTTTTGGGGACAACAATCACATACGGCGAACTGGGCAAGCAGGTTGAAAAGGCAGCAGCAGGTTTGCAAACGCTCGGCGTTGTCCGGGGCACCAAAGTTGGGCTTTTCCTGCCCAACTGCCCAACGTTCATTGTCTACTACTACGCCATCCTGAAAATCGGTGGTATCGTTGTAAACTACAACCCACTCTACACGATCGACGAGTTGTCGTTCCAAGTCCGCGACAGCGATACCGAATTGATGGTGACGCTGGACCTGAAATTGCTGTTCGACAAAGTGGAGGCGCTGCTAGCCACCGGCACGCTCAAACGAGCGATTGTCGCGTCGTTCCCGTCGCTGCTGCCGTCATCGAAATCAGTCATGTTCCGCTTGTTCCGTGGACGGGAATTAGCGCGGCTGAGTTCTTCGGCCGTTGCCGGCAAGATTACGCTTGCCGGGACGCTCGAGGACAACGATGGCGTCTTCTCACCGGTTGTCATTGATCCGGCCGTCGACATTGCTGTGCTCCAATATACGGGTGGGACTACCGGAACGCCCAAGGGTGCGATGCTGACGCACGCCAATCTGACCATCAACGTCCAGCAGTCGATGGCCTGGACGCGCAACATCACGCGTGACGGCCAAGAGCGCATCCTCGGGATCCTGCCGTTTTTTCATGTGTTCGCCATGAGTGGCATCATGAACTTCGGCATCGCGGAGGGTGCCGAGATCATCATCATGCCGCGCTTCGTGCTCGACGACACGATGAAGCTGATCGCCAAAGCCAAGCCGACAATCATGCCGGGCGTGCCGACGATCTTTGGCGCCATCATGAACCACAAAGACGCCAAGACGCTCGATCTGCACTCGTTGAAGATCTGCCTATCGGGCGGTGCGCCCTTGCCAGCAGAGATCAAGAAAGGCTTCGAGGCACTGACCGGCGCGCAGGTGATTGAAGCTTATGGCCTGTCGGAAACATCACCCGGCGCGACCGCCAACCCCATCGACGGACGCGCCAAACCCGGATCAATCGGCCAACCGCTGCCCGGCACATTGATCTCCATCCGCGAAGTCGGCAATCCGGAGCGCGAAGTGCCCCTGGGTCAGCCAGGCGAGATCTGCATCAAGGGTCCGCAGGTGATGAAGGGCTACTACAAGAAGCCAGAGGCGACCGCGGAAACGTTTGTAGGCGAGTTTTTCCGCACAGGTGACGTCGGTTACATGGACCCGGAGGGATTCATCTTCATCGTCGATCGCATCAAGGATATGATCATTTGCTCAGGTTTCAAAGTGTATCCCCGCCACCTGGAAGAGAAGATCTACGAACACGCGGCCGTGGAGGAAGTGACGGTCATCGGCATCAAGGACAAATACCGGGGCGAGGCGCCCAAGGCGTTTATCAAACTGAAGCCCGGGCTGTCGGCAACCGCGGACGATATCCGCAAGCATCTGGAAAGCCGGCTCTCCAAGATTGAGATGCCCGCTGAGATCGAATTCCGGACCGAACTGCCGAAAACCATGATCGGCAAGCTCTCCAAGAAAGAACTGAAGGCGGAGGAAGGGGCCAAAGCTGCGTCCGGATCAATTTGACGTTTGCGTCAACGTGTCGTACGGCTCGCGACCGTTGCGTGAACGCGGTCAATTGGCCGTTCCTTCCTCAGCAGGTGCCTGGCGAAGCCTCACAACGCCAAAGTCATCGCCTCATCCGTGACCACTTGAGATATGACAGTCAAAGCCTCACCGTCCAAAGACGTGTCACGCACGGCCCGCCGGCCTGTAAACCGCGACGCGGCGATGCTGAACCCGGATGCACCCGACCGGCAATTTACGATCGGCGAGTTGGCTGAAGCCTTCGGCCTAACGACGCGCGCCATCCGCTTTTATGAAAGCAAAGGGCTTATCGCACCGCCGCGGAAGGGTGTGGCGCGGTGCTATTCGCGGCGTGAACGGGCGCGGCTGCATCTGATCCAGCGCGGCAAGAACCTTGGCTTTTCGCTGGAGGAAATCCGTGACTGGCTGGCGCTTTACGACGCCGATCCTAACCACCTGACGCAAGCGCGCGTGATGGCGCGGCGCGCGGACCAGGCATTAGACGACCTGATCAAGAAACGCGCCGACATTGACCGTGCCATCAAGGATCTCAAAGACATCAAAGCGATGGCCGTGAACCATCTCAAGGCACACGAGGGCGAATGAGGCTGGCGGTCATTGCCGATGTGCATGGGAATGTGCCGGCCCTCGAGGCCGTGTTGGCGGACATTGCGCGCCGGCGTGCCGATCTGACGATCAATCTGGGTGACGTGGTTTCGGGGCCGTTGTGGCCGCGGGAAACTTTCGAGGTCTTGTCGCGCCTGAATATTCCGACGGTGCGCGGCAATCACGATCGGGCATTGTGTGAACCTGTGGCTGGGCTTGGCCCGTCGGATCGATTTGCGGTTGAGCAGTTGCAGGTGGCGGCTAAACCTGGAAGCTGGGAGCGGCTGGCTGTTGGCGAAATGGCCCCGGATGCGTGTCGGGCGCTCGCCGCGCTGCCGCCGACGCTCGAGCCAGTGGCCGGTATTCTTGCCTGTCATGGCACCCCAACGAGCGACACGACTTATTTGCTCGAAGACGTGGCCGATGGCGCGATGCGACTGGCGGCGAGCGAGATGATTGCACAGCGGCTCGGCGCGGTTACGGCCTCCCTTATTCTGTGTGGGCACACCCACGTGCAGCGGACGGTGCACGCGGGCAGACACTTGATTGTCAATCCAGGATCGGTGGGGTGCCCGGGCTATATCGATGCGACCCCACCCGCGCATGTGAGCGAGACGGGCAGCCCGCATGCGCGCTATGCGATTGTCGATCACGCGAGCGGACAGTGGGCCGTCGAGATGATCGCGATCGCGTACGATTGGGATCGGGCCGCAGAGCGCGCCGCCGCCAACGGCCGGCCGGAGTGGGCGATGGCGTTGGCGACGGGCCGGGTGCGCCTCTAGCGCCTTACGGTTTGGTGATCACAGCTTCGAGATACTCGCCGGGGACGATCAACGATTGACTGCCGCCACGGTTCAAGCGGGCGAGTAAAGCCATGATGTCGGCCTGCAGTGCGGCTTGCTTGGGCGCATCGAGGGACGCAAAGGCGCGGTTGGTTGGGCCGTAATAGGTCTTGAAGACGTCGAGCCAATGGTCGGGCGACTTGTAACGGAAGTTGAAGACCTGCTTGGAAAGCTGGAGCTGATGGCCAGGAAACATCTCCGCGAGCCGCGCTTCGGTGCCCCACAGCGCTGGTGATTTCACGCCAGCGGGCGGTGGCACGTGCTGGCCGATGGTCTTGAAGAGCTGACCGATGAAGCTTTCCGGCGTCCAGTTGGCGAGGCCGATGCGGCCACCCTTGCGCACAACACGGGAGAGTTCGGCGGCTGCCTTGTCTTGGTTTGGTGTGAACATGACACCGAAGGTCGAAACGGCACTGTCGAAGCTGTTGTCGGCAAAGGGCAACGCTTCGGCGTCGGCCTGTTGGAACGTGACAGTGAGCCGCTCAGCAGCGGCGCGTTCCTTGCCGCGTTCCAGCAAGGCCGGTACGTAGTCCGTCGAAGTAACGTCAGCGAAGCGGCGGGCGGCAGCGAGCGTGACGTTGCCGTTGCCAGCGGCGACATCGATAACTTTTTCGCCGGCACGCAGATCGATGGCCTCGCAGAGGCGCTCGCCGACAATCTGCAGGGTGGTGCCAACAATAGCGTAGTCACCGGCGGCCCAAGTGGCCTGCTGCCGTTGCTTGATGGCGGCATAGTCAGGGGGTGTCGCATTGGTCGACATAAGCAATCTCCATTTGAATTTCTAAATGCGGTTGAAAATGCAAAAGCGCCGCCCGCAAAAATCGCGGACGACGCCGAGAGAATGCCCTGAAATTGCGGCGGCGGCGCGGCGTTGACTATTCGGCGGCCTGCGGGAGCCGCTGAGCGGCGTAGATGGGATTGCCCTCAACGATTGCCGCGACACCCATGCCGCCGGCGGTGCACACCGAGATCAGTGCGCGGCCCTTGGTGCCGGCGACCAGCTTGGCGGCATTGGCGAGGATGCGTGCGCCAGTGGCAGCGAACGGATGGCCGAAGGCAAGGCTGGAGCCTTTGACGTTGAGCTTGGCACGATCGATCGAACCAAGTGGGGCATCTTTGCCGAGGAACTTTTTGCAGTACTCAGCGTCTTCCCAGGCTTTCAGCGTGCACAGCACCTGGGCTGCAAAGGCTTCGTGGATTTCGTAGGTGTCGAAGTCCTGCAGCGTGAGGCCCGCCCGGTCGATCATCTTGGAAACGGCGACGGTGGGGGCCATCAGCAGCCCTTCGCCGGCAATGAAGTCGTTGGCGGCGGTTTGCGAGTAGGTGAGATAGGCGAGCACGGGCAAGCCGCGTTTAGCCGCCCATTCTTCGGAGCAGAGCAGCACGGCGGATGCGCCATCGGTGAGCGGCGTGGAGTTGGCGGCCGACAGCGTGCCTTTGTCGGATTTGTCGAAGGCGTTCTTGAGCGTGGCGATTTTTTCGAGCGTCATGTCGGCGCGCATGTTGTTGTCGCGATAGACACCGGCACAGGGAACGATCAGATCGTCCATATAGCCGGAAGCGTAGGCGGCGGCGGCCTTCATGTGGCTTTCGTAGGCGAGTTTGTCCTGCTCGGCGCGTGGGATCTGCCACTGCTTGGCCATCAGTTCGCAATGGCTGCCCATGGCGAGGCCGGTGCGCGGTTCGCCGGTTGATGGGGCGACGGGGGCGAGTTCGGCGACCTTCAGGCCCTTGAACGCACCAAGGCGCTGGCCGAACGATTTGGCTTGGGAGGCGGCGGTAAGGCGCGTCGCCAGTTTCTTGGAGACGACGATGGGCGGATCAGATGTGGTGTCAGAACCGCAGGCGATGCCGCTGTCAATTGCGCCGGTGGCGATCTTTGCGGCGATGCCCATGGCCGCTTGCAGCGAGGTGCCGCACGCTTGCTGCATGGTAATGCCGGGCGTGGTGGGCGCGAGGCCGGTGCCCAGCACGGCTTCGCGCGCGAGGTTCCAATCCTTCGAGTGCGAGACGACGGCGCCGCCGGTGACTTCGTCGATGTGGGCGCCCTTCAAGTTGTATTTGGCCACCAGGCCGTTGAGCGCAGCTGTCAGCATGTCGAGGTTCGACAGGTCGGCGTAGAGTGTGTTGGAGCGGCAGAACGGAATGCGCGCGCCACCGACGATGGCGACTTTACGGAGGGTGGTGGTGGTCATGGCGTAGCTCCAACGACATTTTAGCTTTGGCGCCAACGCGCCGGGCCCTCTCCCCATTGCAGACGTGTAATGGGGAGAGGGGACTGTTCCTATTCCGCTGCCTGGGCGGGGCGGATGGGCGTCACGTTGCTCGGCTTCTCGCTTGCCTTGAAGTGGAGAGGGCCGCCGCGGAAAGGCGCAAAGCCAGTGCCGAAGATAACGCCGGCATCGACAAGGTCGGCATTGGCGACGATGCCTTCGGTGCGGACCTTCTCGCACTCAGCAATCAACGGCTCGACGAGCTCGCGGCCGAGTTTCTCCAGTGCGGCTTTGCTGGCGCCGGTCGATCCCTTTTCAGCTTTGCCGTCTTTCCAGACGTAGAAGCCTTTGCCGGATTTCTTGCCGAGATTTCCTGCCTTCACCAGCGCCTCGAGCTTCGAACCTTCGGCCGAGCGGCCGAGCACTTTCCCGACGTTGGCACAGACATCGAGGCCAACGGTGTCGGCGAGTTCAATGGGCCCCATGGGCATGCCGAACACGCGGGCCGCTTCGTCGATGGTTTCCTTGCTTTCACCCTTCTCCATGCGTTCCATGGCGGCCATCATGTAAGGGCCGAGCACGCGGTTGACGACGAAACCCGGTGCGCTTTTCACGATCAGCGGGAACTTGTCGATAGCGGCAACGAAGGCGCAGCCTTTGCGAACTTCGAGTTCCCGGCTTGACGCGCCGCGGATGATTTCGACGAGCGGCATCTGCGCTGCGGGGTTGAAGAAGTGGATGCCGATGAGCCGGCCAGGGTCAGCGAGGTTGCGCGCAATGTCTTCGATCATGATCGAGGACGTGTTCGTCGCCATCACGGCGCCGGGCTTCAGTCTGGTCTCGATCTCGGCGAAAAACTTCTGTTTGACTTCGAGCTTCTCGACGATCGCTTCGATGACCACGTCGGCGCGGCCGAGACCGGAGCCAGTGGGGTCGGCGATGAGACGGCCTTTGGCGGCGTCGCGCAGCGCCTTGGTCTTGAACTTGCGGCCGAGCAACTTTGACTGGGCGGCGATGCCTTTGGTGATGGCTTCCGGCGAGAGGTCTTGCAGCGTGACTTCCATGCCGCAGGCGACGCACCACCCGGCGATGTCGGCACCCATGACACCGGCGCCGACGACGTGCACGCGAATGGGCCTCCAATCCAGGTCTTTGGGAGCCTGAGCCTTGAGCATCTCGGAGAGCTTGAAGACGCGGCGCAGGTTCTTAGACGTGTCTGAGACCAACAGCGGCGCGAAATATTGGGTTTCCTGTGCCTTCATCTTGGCGAGGTTGCCGCCGTATTTCTCAAAGAGATCAATCAGGCGAAACGGTGCTGGATAGTGCGCCTCGCGCGCCTTCTTGGCGGTCTCTGCACGCATCTTGCTGGCGAGGAAGCCACGGGCGGGCCACTTGGAGGCAAGTGACTTGAGGCCGCTGGCTGGCTTCGATTTGCGTTTGCGCTCGACGGCCTTGCGGGCTGCCCAGGTCAGGTTAGAGGCAGCGGGAACGAGTTCGTCGACAAGGCCCATGCCGCGGGCAGCGCTGGCGCGGATCATGGATCCCGAAAGCATCATCGGCATGGCGGCCATGGCGCCGGCCTGACGGATGGAGCGCAGCGGTGCCGTTAAAACCGGGGAAGATGCCGAGTTTGACTTCGGGGAATCCGAGTCGGGTCGCGTCATCCCGAGTGGCAATGCGCCAGTGGCAGGCGAGCGCCAACTCAAGCCCGCCGCCGAGGCAGAAGCCATGGATGCAGCAGATGACCGGAACCGGAAGTCTCTCGATGCGGTCGAGCATGCCGTTGGCAAGCGAGACATTTTCAATCACCGACTTGGTGTCGGTGATCAACTCGAATTCGCGCACATCGGCACCGACGATGAAGCCCTTTTCCTTGCCCGATGTGAAGACGAGACCCTTGATGGTTTTTGCGGCGGCGGCTTTTTCGGCGGCTTCGACGATAGCGCCGAGTTCTTCGAGCGCGCGGCGGGACAGCGAGTTCTGGCTTTCGCCTTCGCGGTCGAAGACGGCCCAGGCGATGCCTTCGACGTCGACGCTGTAGCGCCAGTCTTTGAGGGTGGGGAGGTCGGACATGGGGGGCTCCAGATTCTTTGTGGCGGTCGCTCGTTGGGTAGCTCAGACGCTCTTCATCGACGTAACCCGCCGCATCTCGGCGAGACCAATCGCCTGTGCCGCAGCGTTCCGCCTGCAGCCGGCGCAATACGCTTCGCTAGTGCGCCCTACGGGTCACCGGCTTTGTCAGGCGCTTGCGACTTCAGTGGCCAAAGGGCAGCGAGAGGAAACGGCGCGGCGGCAAACGGTGGTGCGTTCACGTCGGTGCCTTCAGCGAAAGTCTCGATCAGCAGCCACTTCCCTTCGCGCAGTTCGTAGGCTTCGAGAAACTTCGTTGTTGGATTGACCAGCCAGCAATGCCCCACGCCATACGTCCCATAAATCGGAAGCTTCTTGCCACGGTCGATGGTTTCTGTCGACGGCGAGAGAATCTCGCATATCCAATCCGGGGGCGTCTCCACCCATGCTGTTTCCGGCATCGTGGGCAACCGCTCAATGCGCCAACCGGCGATGTCGGGAACCACGACATGCGGGCCCAGGTGCAATTCAGGTTCGCTCATAAAGACCCATCCGCCCGGACCGCCTGCCCCAAACTGAAATGGGTTTCCAAGTTTGGCGTTCAAAGCGGATTGTGCCGTTGCGTGCTTGGGCACAGGCCGCGGGTGCGTGTAGAGCGAGCCATAGAGAATTTCCGCGACCAGATGCGAGGGTACCGCTTCGAGATCCGCGTAGGTGGCTGGCTTCAATGCAAATTGGTTCATTGCGGCCTCACCGGTTCACGACTGGCTGGCGGTAGCGATATTGCATCCACAGCAGCAGCGCCGGCAAGCCCAGTTCAAGGCCCAGTAGGACGCGCATGGGCAGCGGCGGCAGCCCAGTGAGTGCCATGCTGACGAAACGCATACAGCCGCCAAGGAACATGGCGACGGCCAGCACGGTCAGCACCGGCGCATAGCGCTGCATATCACGCGTATAAAGCCACGTGAGCGCACCGTAGCCGATCAGGATCATGCCGTAAAACCGCGCCTGGCTGTCCAATTCCGGGATGGCAGCAATGCTCGGCGGTACGGTGGACCCGAGTTGCCAAAGCGCGCCGACGCCGAGTGCGGCATCCATGGCACCGCCCGCCATGGCGGTGAGCGCGCCCGCCTGCACGATGGTCTTGTAGGTGCCAGCCATCGCCTATTCAGCCGCCGTCCTGGCCACTTGGCGCGCGTTGTGACCGGGCGTCATGTAGTTGGGTTTCAATTCGGCTGGGTCGAAGTGGTCGACCGCGATGACGCGCGCTGTGAGCGCTTCGACTTCGCGCAGCAGCACCGCTTCGGCTTCGGTGACGATGCCCTTCTTGAAGGCGTCACCGATCCAGTCGATGCCGTGAAAGCGCTTGATCTCGCCCTTGCGGATGGCGCGGTCGAGCTTCTTTTCGGCTTCCTCAGCCTGGATGACTTTTTGCAGCGTGACTTCGAGTAGGCCCGTCGCGTCGTTGACGTTCTTGGAAATGAAGATATCGCGGGTGAGGCGATCACGCACGTCGCCCGGCTGCATGGCGAGACCGACGATCTTGTGGCCAAGCCAATCGGGCGCAGGACGCATGCGGGCCCCGAGCGGGAACACACAGGCATTCATAAGCACGCGCACCGGCGCATGGGGGAAGTTGTCGATGGTGCCGCGCAAGGCCTGCTGGAAGCTGTAGAGCGCGTTATGCAGGCAGAAGTCGACGATCGGCAGATCGGCCGGCGGCGAGCCGTCATCCTCGAACCGCTTCAAGGTGCAGCCGGCGATGTAGAGTTCACTGAGCGCATCGGCCAGGCGGCCGGTGATCTTCTGCTTGGTCTTGAGGCCGCCGCCAAGGACGGCGACAGTCAGGTCGGCGACAAGCGCGAACGAGCGCGAGGCGCGCGAGAGCTGTTTGTACCAATGCGCCGTTCCCTGCACGTTTGCTGGCGCTGCAGCGAAGCGTCCGCCGGTCAAGTTGTGGAAGAACGCGCCCGTGACGTTGGACACTGAGAATGCGATGTGGCCGAGCAAGGCGGGCTCAAAATCTTTCAAGCCCTGCTTGGCGTCGGCTGACTGCACCGCCTTGATCTCCTTGTAGAGATAGGGGTGTGAGCGCAGCGCGCCCTGCGCGAAGGTGATCAGCGTGCGCGTGAGGATGTTGGCACCTTCCACCGTAATGCCGACGGGCACGGCTTGGTAGGCCGATTGCAGATAGTTCATGGGGCCATCGCAGATAGCACGGCCGCCGTGCAAATCCATGGCGTCGTTGACCGACTGGCGCATGCGTTCGGTGGTTTGATACTTCATCAGCGCCGAGATGACCGACGGCTTCTCGCCGCGGCTGACCATGCTGGCAGTGACGCCACGCGCCGCCTCGTTGACGTAGGCGGTCTGCACCATGCGCGCGAGCGGCTCTTCGAGGCCTTCCATCTTGCCGACGGGCAGGCCGAACTGCTTGCGAATGCGGCCATAAGCAGTGGTGTTGCGCAACGTTGATTTTGCACCAGCCGTGGCCGACGAGGGTAGCGAGATCGCGCGGCCAGCGGCAAGGCATTCCATCAACATGCGCCAGCCCTGGCCGGCCATCTTCTGGCCGCCGATGAGGAAGTCCATCGGGATGAAAACATCCGTGCCCCAGTTGGGTCCGTTCGGGAACGCGGAGCCGCACGGCAGATGGCGGCGGCCGATATTGACACCGGGGTGATCAGCCGGAATGAGCGCAACGGTGATGCCGACGTCGCCTTTGTCGCCGA
Organism: uncultured Alphaproteobacteria bacterium; assembly: GCA_963847145.1. Classification (GTDB taxonomy): domain Bacteria; phylum Pseudomonadota; class Alphaproteobacteria; order Rhizobiales; family Hyphomicrobiaceae; genus JABFRJ01. Next base: position 162,196 of record CAWJYN010000001.1, on the reverse strand, counting down.
TCAGTTTGTCGGGATCGAAGAGATGGAATGCGAGGCCGACCAGCGAAGCCTTGGGGCCGAGCGTGATGTAGCGCTTGTCCCATGTGAGCTTGATGCCCAGCGTGTCTTTGCCTTGCCACGTGCCGCGCACAACGGTGCCGATGTCGCGCATAGTGGCAGCATCTGAACCCGACGTCGGTCCGGTCAGCGAGAAGCAAGGCACATCGATGCCCTTGGCCAAGCGCGGCAGGAAGTGATGCTTCTGCTCGTCGGTGCCGTATTTTTCGATCAGTTCACCAGGCCCGAGCGAATTCGGCACCATCACGATCGTGCACACATCCGGCGAGCGCGACGCGACCTTGCCGAGGATCATCGACTGCGCCTGGCCGGAGAAGCCGAGGCCGCCATGCGACTTCGAGATCAGCATGCCAAGGAAGCCGCTCTTCTTGATGAAATCCCAAATCGGCTCGGGCACCTCGTGCTCGGCGTGGCGGATCTGCCAGTCGTTGACCATCTTGCAGAGGTCTTCCGCGGGGCCATCCATGAACGCGCGCTCTTCGGCGGTCAGTGTGATCGGCGGCACAGCGCGGAGTTTCTCCCAATCCGGCGTGCCAGAAAACAGCTCGGCGTCAAAACCGATAGTGCCGGCGTCGAGAGCCTGCTGCTCGGTGTCGGAGACCTTGGGCAGAATTTTGCGGACAGCCGCGAAGGCAGGCACGACCAGCAGTGCACGGCGCACCGAGGGGATCGCGCAGGTTAACAGGGCAAGCACCGGCAGAGCGGCTAGAACCGTTCCCACCGACAGGTCTGGCCAGATGCCTGCGCCGTCGAGCATGCCGGACGCCCAGACCCACCAGGTGCCCAGCGCCAGCGCCGCATACGTCCACAGTCCGGCCCGCCGCATGGAGAGCGCATAGGCCGCCGCCAGGGCCAAAAGAACAAACAGGGACTGCACCATGACGGGTCTCCGAGACAATTGCGACCGAGGGCTGAGTATAACTCACGGTGGAAGAGCGGGAATTTGCATTGCCCGCTATTTTTTCAACACCCTTAATATTGGAAGTTGACGTTTACGTCAACTTGCGGTGCTCGGTGCGGAGCCGCGCCGCCATCTGGAGGGTTGCACTGGACCGCCGGAGCGATGGACAATTCAGGGGTCCAGAGGTGGAGGGAGGAGCACAGGCGATGCACGTACTGATCGTTCAGGCGCAGATGGAGCTGCAATCGTTCACGGCGGCGCTGGTGGAGGCGGCCATGGCAGCGGTGCAGGCGGCGGGGCACACGGTCGAGGTGTCCGATCTTTATGCGGCTGGGTTCAATCCGGTGGCAGGGCGGCACGATTTTACAAGCGTCGCGGATGCGGGGCGGTTTCATTACCAGACGGAGCAAGGGAAGGCAGCGGCGGAACACGCGTTCGCGGCTGAGATTGCCCGCGAGCAGGCGCGGGTGCGGCGCGCCGATCTGATCATCTTCGCTTTTCCGCTGTGGTGGGGCGGGCCACCGGCCATTCTCAAAGGCTGGATCGATCGGGTGTTGAGCTTTGGCTTTGCCTATGCGGAGGGCGCGCGGTTCGACACAGGACTGTTCAAAGGCAAGCGCGGGATGCTGTGCGTGAGTACCGGCGGCACGACAGAGCGGTTCAGCGAGGCAGGCGTGTATGGCCCGATCGAGAAAGTACTGTGGCCACTGCAGCAGCTGACAATGGCCTACATGGGGCTTCAAGTCGCCGAACCATTCGTGGCCTATGGCGCACCACGGGTGACGCCGGAGGTGCGGGCTGAATATCTGGTCGCATGGCAGGCGCGGGTGAAGGCACTGCTGGCCACGGCATAACTGAGAACGGTTGCTTGAGTGGGTCGGGCGTTGGCGTATGGTGCGACCGCGCTTAAGCCACCGACGGACCCCACGCATGACCGCATCCAAGCCCCCTGCGACAGGCATGCGCCGCAATCTGGCCAACTATGGCGACGCGGAGTTTTCCGTATTCTTGCGCAAGGCTTTCATCAAGGCGTTGGGCTATACCGACGAAGCGCTATCGCGGCCGATCATCGGCATGGTGGATACGACCTCTGGCTACAATGCTTGCCATTCCAACATCCCCGACCTGATCGAGGCGGCAAAGCGCGGCGTGTTGCTGGCGGGCGGCATTCCGATCCCGTTTCCGGTCATCTCGATCCAGGAAAGTTTCGCCAACCCGACCAGCATGTACCTGCGCAACCTGATGGCCATGGACGTGGAGGAGATGATCCGCGCGCAGCCGATGGATGCCGTCATTCTGCTGGGGGGCTGTGACAAGACGGTGCCGGCGCTGTTGATGGGTGCGGCGAGTGCGAATGTGCCAGCCATCATGCTGGTGACGGGGCCGATGCTGGCCGGTAGCTGGCGCGGCGAGCGGCTGGGCGCATGCACGGACTGTCGCCGCTTCTGGGGACGCTATCGCGGCGGGCAGCTGAGTGACGCGCAGATCGGCGAGGTCAACTCTGAACTCGCACCGACCATTGGCACCTGCGGCGTGATGGGGACCGCCAGCACCATGGCGCTGGCAACGGAAGCGATGGGCATGATGCTGCCGGGTGGCGCGACCATTCCGGCCGTGATGGCCGAGCGGCGGCGGCTGGCGGAGCAGACGGGCACGCGCGCAGTGGCGATGGCTGCAGAAAAGCTGACCCCGGACCAGATCATGACGCCGCAAGCGTTGACGAACGCGCTCCGTGTGGTGCTTGCGGCGGGTGGGTCGACAAACGCATTGATCCACCTGACAGCCGTGGCGCAGCGTGTCGGCGTCGGCGTTGATTTGCAGGCCTTCGACAAGATGGGGCGCGAAACGCCGGTGCTGGTAGACCTGAAGCCAACCGGACAGGGGTTCATGGAAGACCTGCATCGCGCTGGCGGACTGACGGCGATGCTGCGCGAATTGGGCGCGATGGTCGATACGTCGTGCCTCACCGTGACGGGCCGTACGTTGGCTGAGAACCTCGCTGGCCTGCCGCCGAACTGGCCGCAAGAGGTGGTCAAGCCTTGTGCGACGCCTGTCTTTCCAAGTGGCGCGATGGCAGTCCTCGGCGGCAACCTCGCGCCGCAAGGCGCCATCATCAAACAGGCGGCGGCGAAGCAAGCGCTGCTGCAGCATACGGGGCGCGCGGTGGTGTTTGATACACTCGCCGATCTTGCCGCCCGGATCGACAGCGACGATCTCGACGTGACGGCAGACGACATTCTCGTGCTGCGCAATGCGGGCCCGAAAGGTGCGCCGGGCATGCCGGAAGCGGGTTACATTCCGATCCCGAAGAAACTGCTCAAGGCCGGCGTCACCGACATGGTGCGCATCTCGGATGCGCGCATGAGCGGCACGGCATTCGGCACCATCGTGTTGCACATCTCGCCGGAGGCAGCGATGGGTGGGCCGTTAGGCTTGGTGCGATCTGGCGATCAAATCCGTCTTGATACGGCAGGCCGCCGGATTGATCTGCTGGTGGACGACGCCGAGCTAACACGCCGGCGTGCCGCCCTGCCGCCGGCGCTATCGGGAAGTGGCCGCCGCGGCTATGAAAAGCTGTGGTTCGATACCGTCACACAGGCCGAGCGTGGCTGTGATTTCGACTTCTGCATTCCCGAGATCACGACGCAAATTCCCAAACAATAGGTAGCCGCCGGCCGACGCGCCCCCGTGGCGTAACGCTTGGCAGTTTCGTGCAAGGCTTCCTGCGTCGGTGCTGCGGCTGGTATCCGCGTAACCGTCTTGGCCGATCAAAAACGTGATCTTCAGCCAATCGCCGGGATCAAGCCGCCGCCCCACTCAATCGCGCAGCCGCCCGCGTGCGGCCGATCTGCGGCAGCAACGCTTTCAACTCCGGTCCGGTTTCGCGGCCGGTGAGCGCGAGGCGCAGCGGATGAAACAGCGCACGGCCTTTCGCGCCGGTCGCGCTTTTCACGGCGTTGGTCCAGGTGCCCCACGTCAACTCGTCCCAAGGCTCGGCTGGCAGCAGATCGCGCGCCGTTGCGCAGAAGGCAGCGTCTTCAATCGCTGGCACCAGCGGCCCTTGGATAACGTCGTGCCAGAGCTTGGCATCGGCCAACGTCGCCAGGTTGCCACGCACGGCGAGCCACTCGGCTTCGCCGCCATCGGCACCGAGCGCGGCCAGCCGCTTGGCAACTGCCGCGTAGGCCAGCTTGTGCAACAGCTTGGCGTTCAGCGCTTCCAATTCGGCCGTATCAAAGCGCGACGGAGAGCGCGACAGATGCGTGAGATCGAACGTGGTCGCCAGCTCAGCCAAAGTCGCCATCGGCTGCACGGCATCCGACGTGCCGATCAGTGCCGCCAGCGAATTGACGGCCATCGGCTCCAATCCCTGCGCGCGAAAACCTTCAACTGATAGCGAGCCGAGGCGCTTGGAAAGCGCTTCACCATTCGCGCCAATGAGCAGTGAGAAATGCGCCATCGCCGGAACGGTCGCGCCCAGCGCCTCGAACAGTTGCGCCTGCACGCCCGAGTTGGTCACATGATCTTCACCGCGGATGATGTGCGTAATCGTGCTGTCGATATCATCGACCACCGACGTGAAGGTGTAGAGATAAGTTCCGTCTCCGCGCGCGACGACCGGGTCGGACATCGACGACACATCGATCGCCTGATCGCCGCGCACCAGATCCGGCCAGCGCACCAGCGTCGGCACAATTGTCTCCGGCGCATGCGGCTCGGTGTTTGCCAACCGGAACCGCCAATGGGGCTTGATGCCGCCCGCATCCAATTTGGCGCGATCGGCTGCCGTCAGCCGGAGTGCGGCACGGTCATAGAGCGGCGGCATACCCCGCGCCATCTGGCGCTTGCGCCTCCGATCAAGCTCGTCCTCGGTCTCGTAGCAGGGATACAGCCGGCCGCTGGCGACGAGCTTGGCCTTCATCTCGTCATAGCGCTGCGTGCGATCCGACTGACGGAACGTGCTGTCCCAGGTCAATCCGAGCCATGTCAGGTCGGTTCGGATCCCTTCGGCATTCTGGTCCGTCGAGCGCTCGCGATCAGTGTCATCGAGGCGCAGAATGAAATGCCCGCCGTGCTTGCGCGCGAACAGCCAATTGATCAGCGCCGTGCGCACATTGCCGATGTGCAGCTTGCCGGTGGGGCTCGGGGCGAAACGGACGATAACAGACATGGGGCTCCTCTCGGGCTGAACACCAGCCCCTCAGACGTGCCGCTAGCTACACCGATCAACCCCTGTGGCGCAAACGCTCAGCCAGCGGCAGCGCCAGCCGCGTCGAGAGCCGCTTTGACTGCGTCAGCTTCCGCGCGACTTGCGGTCACGAAACGATACACCGTGCCACTGTCACAGGTCAGCGTGAACGTGAAAAGCGTGTTCCGCCGGGCGCTGAACAACTCGGCCACAGCGCAAATGGCGATACCGCCGAACAACACACCCTCCAGCATGAATTTGACGCGCCAGCCGATCTCAACCACGAGAAAAGTCATCACCGCCGCAACACCGCTGAATAACGCGATGGTCGCGAACGCCGTCGACAGGTCCTTCTCGCTCAACCCGACAGCACGATAGGTCGCCACGTCATCCAAACGGATGGCCACGATACCGACATGCAGCACGCCGGCCGCCGCGTCCAGGCCGTGACGTACCTGTGGCCGCGGTGTGATCGCGCCAGGTGAGCGCGCCGCAGCCGGCGCCCCGCTGGCCGCCGTCCGTGTCGCCGCCGTCCGTGTCGTCAGCGCTGTCACGTTAGACATGGGTCTTCACACGCCAGCCTTCAACGCAGCGCCAGCAATGGCGCGCGGCTCCACAAGGGCCATCGCCAGTGCCGCCTGCATCGTAATGCGCAACGCGACATGCGGCGGCACATCGCGGCGGACGGCAACCACGCGCTCAGCGCACATCGCCGCCATCAGCCGTGGCCAGTCGGCTGGCTTCACGTGACCGCCATCCAGCACCGCCCGCACACGCGCCCACAAGCGGACCAACGCCGTTTGCGGCTGTTCGTTCAACTTGTATTCGAGTGGTAAGGTGATGAGCCCGAACTGTGAGGTGCCGACACATTTCAAAGTGGCTGCCAGCAACGTCTGCGGCTCCGGCAGATGCTGCGCGCCGAGCTCTTGGGCGGCAACGCATAGGCTCCACCACAGGCTGGCATCGCTCGCGTTCGTGCTCAGCAAAAGGTGATCGAGTCGCTTGGCGCGCATCGGTTGCGCCCACGACGAGCCGCCTTCGAGCAGCAGCGCCTGCTGGGCTGCAAAGCCCGCCAGCGCACCCGATGCTGCAAGCAACGTCGGTGCATGCAGGCGGCTTTTAAGCTCAAGCCCATCGGTCACCGCATCGAAGATGTCGGTACTGTTGGAGCGCCGAGGAAACGACGCGTTCGCCGCGCTGCGCCCCGGAAACGGAATGATTGTCGCCGTCGTGCGCGTCACATCTTTCGAAGGCATCAGCGAAAGGTCGTCACGCATGTGGGTATCCGTCAGCAGCCGCGAATCAGCCCCGACCTTCGCTCAAGATGATTGAGCAACGATTAAGAGCAGGGCGTGCGGGGATGCGCCGCATCGTCCCGGCCCGCTCACCGGCCCTCCGCCACCGGCGCGCCTTTGTCATCGAGATAGGCGATGCGGATCATGTTGGTGGCACCGGGCGAGCCGATGGGGACGCCGGCGGTGATGACGACGCCTTCACCGGGCTTACAGAACCCTTCGTCGTAGGCGACGCGGCAAGCGCGCCGCACCATGTCGGCCTGGTTTTCGGGATCTCCCGTCAGCACGCAATGCATGCCCCACACCACTGCGAGCCGGCGTGCCGTGCCGAGCACCGGTGTCAGGCCGATCACCGGCAGGTTCGGCCGCTCGCGCGCGACGCGCAGCGCGGTGGAGCCAGTGGCCGTGTAGCAGATGATGGCCGCCAGCTTCAGCGTATCGGCGACCGCATGCGTGGCAGCAGCAATGGCGTCGGCACCGGTCGCTTGTGGCGGCGTCGAGGTGGCGTGCACCACCTTGTCATAGGTTGGGTCGCTCTCAACCTCGATGGCGATGCGGTTCATCATGCCGATGGCTTCGAGCGGGTATTGCCCGACCGCGCTTTCGGCCGACAGCATGATCGCATCGGCACCGTCGAACACGGCGGTGGCCACGTCCGAGACTTCCGCGCGCGTCGGCACCGGCGAGGTAATCATGCTCTCCAGCATCTGCGTGGCGACCACGACGGGCTTGCCGGCAGCCCGTGATTTCCGCGTGATTTCCTTTTGCAGGATCGGCACGCGTTCTACCGGCATTTCCACACCGAGATCGCCGCGCGCCACCATCAGCGCGTCAGAGGCTGCGATCACGTCTTCAAGGTCGGTGATCGCCGACGGCTTCTCGATCTTGGACATGATCGCCGCACGATCGCCGATGATCTTGCGGGCATCGCGCACGTCTTCTCCGCGCTGCACGAAACTCAACGCGACCCAGTCGACGCCGAGCCGCAACGCGAAATCGAGATCGACCTTGTCCTTTTCTGTCAGTGCGTCGATGGGCAGGATCGTATCCGGCATCGACACGCCCTTGCGGCTCGACAACGCGCCAGCGACGATGACTTTGGCATCGATGATGCCGTTCTTCACATCGGTCACCTGCATGCGGATCTTGCCGTCATCAAGCAGCAGATTGTGGCCGGCCTTGATCGCCTGGAAAATCTGCGGATGCGGCAGGAAGGCGCGCTTGATCGAGCCCTCGCTCTCGGTCTGATCGAAGCGGAACATCGCGCCTTCGGCCAGCTCGACCTTGCCGCCACCGATATCGCCGACGCGGAACTTCGGCCCTTGCAGATCGCACAGGATGCCGATGGGCCGCTTGAATTTTGCTTCGGCTGCCCGGATCGCCGCGTGCAGCTTCTTCGGGCCTTCGTGCGGTGGCCGTGAGTGGCTCATGTTGATGCGGAACACATCGACGCCGGCCGCGAACAACTTCTCGATCATCTCCGGCGAAGCGGAAGCCGGCCCCAGCGTTGCAATAATCTTGACCCGCCGGTTGCGTCTCATGGTGTGCCCTTGCCGCAGTCGCGGTCCAATATTGGTGTGGCCGGCAGCCGCGCTATTTGGGTTTCGCGCCGTCGCCAGGGTCGGTCAGCCGGATGGTCCAGTCTTTGGCGTCACCGGTATCGACCTCGAAGAATCCTGTCTTGGTATACCCCCGTTTGGGGCAGTCCTGCACGCCTTTGATCGTAAACGTTTTGTCGCTGGTGCACATGAACGACTGGCCGGCCCACTCGCCGCCGCGGTCATAGTCGATAGCGTGGATGTAGTAGAACCGTCCTGACAGCGTACCTTTGTAGACCGTCTCGCAGGTTTGCGCAGCGATGTTCCACCAGCCTTCCGTCGCCCAGCCCTCGTTGGATGCGTCCTTGTAGCCGATCGCGACCCCAATCCGCCCCTTGGTCGTGTTGCAGAGGCGCAGGTCAGCGGATGCAGGTGAAATCAACGCAACCAGCCAGAGCGAAACCAAACCGGCCACCCCCCACCGTTCTCCCGGAATTTGGCGCGCATTCCAGCGCGGCAAAGATCCGGGATCCTTACCCCGGCGTGTTTGCATTCCGTACCCAAACTGCAGACGGGAAAGGCCCCGGCTCTCCGCGCTGAAACGCGCTCCGGCGGGGGAAACGGGGGAGAAAGAGCGGCTATTTGAACGGATCACGTCGGGTCTACCAGGATGATGCGGAAATCGTTGACGTTGGTTTGCGTCGGTCCACATTCGACAAGGTCGCCGAGGGCGCGGAAGAACGCGGTGCTGTCGTTGTTGGCCAACATTTCTGCGGCGTCCATGTGGCAAGCCTTCGCCCGCACCAGCGTATCCGGCGTCACGATCGCACCAGCTGGATCAGTTGCAGCACCACCGCCGCCGTCGATGCCATCGGTGTCGCCGGCCAGCGCGACAATCCCCGGCACACCGCCGAGCGCCAACGCTAACCCCAGCGCATATTCCTGATTGGGTCCCCCTGCACCGGTTCCAGCCACTGTCACTGTGCACTCCCCGCCCGACAGGATCGCTACCCTTTCGCCCCTTTGGTGAGCAGCCAGAGCCAGCGCCGCATGATTGCGGCCAACCTCGCGTGCTTCCCCTTCTACACTGTCACCGAGCAGACGCACTGTGTAGCCCGCCTCCCGCGCCAGTTTGGCCGCCGCATCGAGCGACGTCTGCGGACGCGCAACAATCTCGAAATGCGCTTTCTCTGTAAGCCGCTTGCGTGTCTCGTTGCGCAGATCTTCGAGCGCGCGCGCAACAGCAGACGATGGCGTGATCTTGTAACGCGCAAGGACCGCGCGCGCGTCAGCCAGTGTGGTGGGATCAGCCACCGTCGGGCCGGAACCAATCGCTTGCGGTTCATCGCGCGGCACGTCGGAGATCGCCAATGTCAGCACCCGCCCAGCGCCCGATGCTGCCGCAGCCAAGCGTCCGCCTTTGATACGCGATAAATGACGCCGCACCGTGTTCATGTCGCCAATCGGCGCGCCGGAGCGCAGCAGCTGTTTCGTCAGCGCCTGCTTATCGGCCGCCGTGACACCATCCACCGGTGCCGACCATAGCGCCGACGCACCACCACTCATCAGCACGAGGACCACGTCGTCCGGCCCGGCCGTCGCGGCCAACGCCAACGCACGCTGGGCGGCAGTCGCACTCGGTCCATCCGGCACCGGATGCCCGGCCTCGACAATTTCAATCTTTTTCGTCGGCAGGCCGAAGCCATGCCGCGTGGTCACAAAGCCGGAGATCCGGTCCAACTGGCCGAGAGCTGAGTAGTGCGCCTCCACCGCCTGCGCCATTGCCGCATCCGCCTTGCCAGCACCGAGCACGATCAACCGCCCCTTTGGCGGGAGGGCTGGCAGATGCGGTGGCACGCACGCGCGCGGATGTGCGACCCGGACCGCTTCGCCGAAGAGGGCCAGCGCGAGGATACGTTGGTTCGTTGGCGTCATGGTCATGGATGCGGTTTGTGGTCAGTTGAAGGTTGGGTCAAGCGCTTCAACGCGACCCAACATTCATGGCCAGAGCAAATGATGTTGGGTCGCGGCTCCGCCTTGACCCAACCTACACAATTCCCGTCACCCCTGCTCGCTCTTTTCCAACACTGGCTTGAACGCTTCTGTCGCTTTGGCCAACTCAGCCTTCGCGTTGCCACCCGAGAGCAGGTTGGTCAGTGCCACGCCGAACGTGTCGCGGAACTCGGTGACGGGGATGATCACCGGCAACCCCGGCCGGCCGATTTTGGCGGAACCTGCGAGGCAATCGAAATACTGATCGTTGAACTTGGAGCCAGCCTTGGCCTCCGGGTTGGCCAGCGCCGAGGTGCGGCCCGGCGATCCGGCACCCGCCTTCAACATGGCCAGCTGGTTCTTCTTGCTGGCCATGAACTGCGCGTAGTACCAGGCGGCACCCTTCTTCGTCGACGTCCGCGAAATGCCTAGGCCATCGGCAAACGTCGCCGAGTGATGACCCTTCGCCCCGGGTGGCGTAATCCCGTAGCCGACTTTGCCGACAATCTTCGACTTGGTCGGATCTTCGAGCGGCGTCGCAAATCCAATGCCGTCCAGCCACATCGCCGCGCGGCCCTGCGCGAACGTCGTCTGGCATTCGTTCCAGTTGAAACCAATTGTGCCGGGTGGCGCGAACTCCTTATTCAGACGCGCGTAGTATTCTGCAGCCCACACCGCTTCCGGCGTGTCTGTCAGCAGTTTTCCGTCGGCAGTCACCGTTTCCTGGCCCATGCCGAGTAGCCACGACGTCCACACCGGAATGTTCGCGTTCTTCAGCCCACGCGACACAAACCCATACGTGCCCTTGGCCGGATCGTTCAGCTTCTGTGCAGCGGTGACCAGCTCGTCCATCGTCTTCGGATAGGCGACGCCCTTCTGCTCGAACAATTCCTTGTTGTAGTAGAGCATCCAGTAATCGACGAAGTGCGGGAGCGTCGTCAGCGACCCGTCGGCCTGCGTTGCATAGTTGAGGCCGGCTTTGTTGAAGTCAGCGAAGTCGAACTCCGGGCTGGTTTGCGAGGCATCCTTGATCAACGGGTTCAAGTCCTCAAGCCAGTTGCCCTTCTTCGACAGCCGCTTCTGCACGTGCAGCGCCAGCATGCAGACGTCGAACGACGGCTTGCCGGACGTGAATTCGATCATCGCCTTCTGGCGCTGCTGCTGCTCAGGCACCTGCTCGGACGAGACTTCGATGCCGGTCAGAGCGGTGAATTCCTTCTCGTGCGCCTGCAGCAGGTCCGAGCGCGGATTCTTGACCAGCAGCGCATCCAGCTTGGTGCCAGCGTAGCGCTTCCAGTCGAACGTGGATTGGCCCAACGCCGTGCGGTTGATCATCGGCGCGCCGACGGCGGTTAATGCGAGCGCACTCGCCCCTGTCTTCAAAAGCGCGCGGCGCGACGCACTGGCTCGAATGATCTTTTGGCTCATACTGTCCTCCCGATGAACCCAATGCCGGGCGAGCGGTCGTTGAAATGACCTGCCGCTACGCATACTTGAGAAGCTGCTCCATTCCCACAGCCTTGGCAACGCCAGCACTTTTGCCCCAGCACTTTTGCCCGTAGGATTGCCAGTGCTTTTGCAAGTGCTCTCGAATGCACTTTGGGCGGCAATGTTCGGCTTGCCTAGCGCGGCGTCGAAAGGCTAGAAGGATCGTGGCGGGCGGTTAGCTCAGCGGTAGAGCGCTTCGTTTACACCGAAGATGTCGCAGGTTCGATCCCTGCACTGCCCACCAGCAAAATCAACGCGTTACATCCGCCGTCCAAAGCGGCTGCACGGTTCGGTTGCATTGACTTTGCCGCGCGCGTCCCGGAACGAGGGCGCATGTCCGCTCACTCGCCCACCCTGCCCAACCATTCGCCGCCGCATCGCCCCCTCGCCGGACGCCGCGCGTGGCTGATCACCGATGGCAAGATTGGCATGGACGTCCAGGTACGCGGCGTCGCGGATGCGCTGGGGCTGGACGCCGAGATGAAGCATGTGACGCCGCAGGGCGTGCATCGCTTCCTGTCACCCTGGCTGCCGCCCGCCGCCCGCGAACGCATCGGCAGCGGCGGCGCACTCAGTCCGCCCTGGCCAGACCTCGTGCTTGCCACCGGCCGCCTCAGCATCCCCTACCTGCGCGCTGTCCGGCGGCAAGCCGGTGCGGCCACCTTCACGGTAATCCTGCAAGATCCGAAAACCGGCGCAAACTCGGCCGACCTGATCTGGGTGCCAGCGCACGACACGCTGCGCGGCGCTACTGTGATCACCACACCAACAGCGCCGCATAGCTTCACCCAGACCCGCATCGCAGCTTTGCGCGCCAATATGCCGGCCGAAATCGCGGCATTACCAGCCCCGCGCGTCGCGATCATGCTCGGTGGCCGCAGTGGCGACTACCCCTACAGCGACGCCTGTCACCGGCGTCTCGCCGCAGCCCTCACATCACTTGCCGCCCTGGGTGCAAGCTTCCTCATTACACCGTCCCGGCGCACCCACCCGGAGCTCTTGGCGACTGTCGACACTGCCACCGCGTCTAACCCACGCATTCTCTGGCGCGATGTCGGCCCCAACCCCTACCCGGACTTTCTGGCGCAGGCCGACGTGTTGATTGCCACCGCCGACTCCGTCAACATGAGCAGCGAAATCACCGCCACCGGCCGTCCCGCGTATGTGTTTGTCCCGGCCGGCGGCACACCGAAATTCAATCGCTTTCATTTGGCGTTGCAGAACTCCGGCGCCGCACGGCCTTTGCCGGATCGCTTCCAGGCGCTGCAAACCTGGAGCTACACACCACACGACGCCGGTGCCATGATTGCCGAGGAAATCGAAAAGCGCTTCGCTGCCTACCGCACTAGCGCCAGATCACAGAGCGTCTGATAATCGCCATCCGAGACTTTGGCCGCTTGGCCTGGATCAGGGAGACCCCGATGCCCCATCTCAATCTCGATAAGCTCCGCGCAAGCCGGGTTGAAACCGATCCCTTCGACTACACCATCGTGCCCGCATTCCTCGGTGCCGACAGCGTCTCCCGCATCAACGCCACCTATCCCAATATCGAGAGGGGCGGCTCGTACCCGGTCGAAAGCCTCGAGAACACGATGGCGATCAAGGACGTGATTGCCGAACTCGACAGCCCCGAGTTCGAAGCGTTGATCGAAGAGAAATTCGACGTCACTCTGGAAGGTCGGCCAAAAATGTACTCGCTGCGTGGCTACACGCGCGCCAAAGACGGTTCGATCCACACCGATAGCAAAGACAAGATCATCACCGTTCTATTGTATCTCAACGAAAACTGGCAGCAGCCCGGCGGCCGTCTGCGCATCCTGCGTGATGGCAAGAACGTCGACAATTTCGCCGCCGAAGTGCCCCCCGACAACGGCACGCTGTTGGTCTTCAAGCGCTCGGATACGTCGTGGCATGGGCACCATCCCTTCGATGGCCCGCGCCGCTCCCTGCAGATGAACTGGATGACCAGCGAAGGCTCCAAAGGCTTCCACGCCATCCGCCACAAACTGTCAGCCGCCGTGAAGAAGTTGACAGCGTGACGCGCATTGACCTCCCGGAGAGCCGTCATGTTGAAACTTAAGGCGTTCAACGCCGATGCAGCACCGCTGCCCGTAGGCAACTATGTGCAAGCGCTTGAAGTCTCGGGTGCGACGCGGCGGCTCTACGTCAGCGGACAAATACCCGTCACGCGCGATGGAACGCTGCCGGCGGGCTTCAAGGCCCAGGCAGAACTCGCCTGGCAGAACCTTGCGGCACAGCTGGCTGCCGCTGGCATGACCGTGGCCAACCTCGTCAAAGTGACAATCTTTCTCTCTGATCGCGCATACGCCATGGAGAACCGCACCGTCCGCAAAGCAGCCCTTGGCGACCACGCGCCCGCCATGACCGTGATCATCACCGGCATCTTCGACGAAGCCTGGTTGCTTGAGATCGAAGGCATCGCGGAAGCATGAGGATGCGCAGCCCCGCGACGTGCCGCCCATGAACTATCTGCTGCTTGCTCTCATTCCGGCGGCCTTCGGCTTGAACCCGGTGATCGCGCGGGCGCTGCACCAGACGTTCGAGCCCGGCACGCTGACCGTTCTCCGCTGGTCGTTGTCGGCGCTCGTTATCGGCACTATCGCGCTGGCGCGCGGCCGGCGCGAACGTTGGCGGGCCTCGTTGCGCGACTACGCCAGCCTCATAGGTCTCGGCGTCGCCGGCATGGGCTTTTGCGCCTACGCCGCTTATGTGGCGACGCAGACGGCCACCGCCACCACGGTTGGCTTGATCTATGCCTGCACCGCCGCCGTGGTCGCCAGCTATGAGATTGTCCGCGGGCAAACGCGGCCCAGCTTCGCGCTGTTGTCTGGCTTGGCGCTCTGCCTTGTCGGCGTCGCCACCTTGCTGACGCGCGGCCATCTTGAAACAATCGCCACGCTCGACATCGGCCGCGGCGAACTGTGGGCGGTGGCCGGCATGAGCGTGTGGGCGTTCTATTCGGTGGTCATGCGACCGCGCGCCGGCATTCTGACACCGCTCGCGAGCTTCACCGTATTAAGTTGTGCTGCCACACTGGCCGCCGCGCCGTTCATGGCCATGGAACTCGACGCACATCCCTTGCCGCCACTCGGTCCTGTGCATGTTGCGTGGATTGCGGCGCTGGTTTTGATCACCGGCGTCGCAGCCTTTATCAGCTATAACTGGTCGTTGGCTCGCAACGGCGCGATCCTCACCGCCGCGACGATCTCGCTCTCTCCGCTCTACATTGCCGGTATGGCCATCGTGCTGATCGGTGAGGAGATCGCGTGGTTCCACGGCGTGGCGATTGCGCTGGTGACAGCAGGTCTCGGCGCCATCAATCTGGCACGGGCACGGCAGTGAGCCGTCAAAAAGGGGAGTGAGGTCATGAACCGCCGCCGCCGTCAGCAGATCCTGACCATTTTCGCCATTCTCGCAGCGGTCGCTTTCTCGGCCAAATTCTTCAAGGCGGCGTGGCGTGGCGAAACCACCCAGTCGCGCGTCAAGCCGCTGAACTGAAGACCGCCATGCACGGGCTGCTACTGCCCGCCGAACCCGAACAACGAAATTATCCGCAGCCTATCGAGCGCGAAACCGGTCGTCGCGGCAAGAAACGTGAGTAATACCGCACATGCCAAGGCACTCGGTGCGAATCCAGACTTCGCGAATTTCTCTGCCAGATCGCCCACCTCGCCCATGCTTTCCAAGTTTCGGTTGGCGCGCGGAGCCTCCCGCTTCTTGATCTGCATCTCGGTAATTGCCACGTACATGAACATGAGGAAGCAGAGGGCTGCCAAGCCAAGGGCAAAGAAAAACATGATGTTCGAGTAATAGACGTTCGCGTAAATGTTGTCTTTCATGTCTGCGTTCCTCCAACCAAACGCACGTACTGTTACCGGGTAGCGGCTCGACGGCCGCCCGCTCATGCTTATCCAGCCTCCGCACGCCGGCGGCTATTTCTTGCGGCCCTTCAAGAAGCGCGCCATGCGCCCGGGCTGCTTGGTATCCGTCAAATGCGCCTCGATCGCCGCGCCGATGGAATGGATGTGAATCCCCTCGTTCGCGAAGTTGTGCCCACCGCGGCCTTTGAGCTGCGGCCGGCCTTCCTGCTGGTCGTAACCGGCATGATGCAGACCGATGACTTGCCAGTTCGATGTATCAAACACCGGGCTGCCGGAATTCCCGCCAAGTGTCGGCGCATCGTAGTGCATGTAGACGGGCCGTTCGCCCTTGCTGTCGCGCGGGCCCATGTCGATGATGCAGCCCTGATGGTTGAGCAGCGTGCCGCGCACGCCGAGTTGCAGCTCACGGCCGCCGGCATGGCCCAGCACCGCAACGGGTGTTCCGCCACTCTTTAAGCCGGCGGCTACCACAGGATAATTCGGCACCGTCAACACGGCGGTGCGCGCTTGCTTTCGGCGTCTCGACCAAGCGCAACACGCACGCGTCATACTCGCTGCTGGGCGACTGCCAGACAGCTTCTTTTTCGACGAGATACGGCTGGGGTTCGCCATCGCCTGCAGCTTCGAAATAGATCCGCGCGTCGCCCGGCCGCAATGCATTGCCCGGCGTTTGCTGCGTTTCGCCCCAGTCCGGGTCACAGATGACGTGCGTGTTGGTAATCAGATAAACTTCGTCACCCAGCGACTTGGCCAGCTGGTAGCCCTGCACGAGAAAGCCCGACCCGACGCCATTGCCGTTGCGGTCCTTGACCCAGGCGACGCACTCGCCGGCGCGGACGATACTTTTGAGCAACTTGTATTTGATGAAGTCGCTATCGGGGAAGGTCGACTCGAACTTATCGCTGCGGATGAGTTTACGCTCTTCGGCGTTCAGCCCGAACTCCGCATGACCTTTGCCAGCGGCGGCGGCTTTCAGCGCCATCAGCGAGCGGCGCATGCCATCGCTGTCGGC
Organism: uncultured Alphaproteobacteria bacterium; assembly: GCA_963847145.1. GTDB lineage: Bacteria > Pseudomonadota > Alphaproteobacteria > Rhizobiales > Hyphomicrobiaceae > JABFRJ01. The sequence continues at coordinate 145,822 of CAWJYN010000001.1, read as the reverse complement.
CTCTGCACTCCACACTTCCTCTAGCTGGCGGATTGTTGCACCGAGTTCAAACGCACCGATGTGATCGGTGTCTCTGGCGTAGCGCGTGAAGTACTTGACCGCGTTGCCAGCCTGACCCAGCGCCAGGTACGCCTCACCAAGGGTTGCCGGGGCCCACGGATCGGTTGACGTATCGATGCCCGGCTCCACGGCCGTCACCAGTTGTTGGGCGATCTCATAGGGATTGGCCCCGCCTTCGACCGCGACACCATCGGCACGGGCCCGCCGCAGCATCGCGACAAGATTGACCCCATGCCAGGCGGTGTCCAGTGCCCGTCCCGGCTCGTAGCCTGCCTGGTACCAGCCGATCGCTTTGCGCAGATAGCGCGAGAAGCGCTTGATGTCCTCGGGGTCCCCCCCTGCCGTCCGCACATGATTGACATAGAGCTGCTTGTTCGCCCGGCCCAGTTGCCCGAGAACCTCCTTCAGGTCTTTCTCGGGCAGATCGCGCCGCTTCAAATCTTCCAAGATGTGAATGGCCGCAATAATATGACCCAGCTCGACCAGCGCCTGCGCATAGAGCCGGTGCACAATCGGCTCATCATGGCCGGTGACGATCAGCCGGTCGCATAGCTTCGCCAACACGTCGAACGCACGCGCCTTCTTGAGGGAATTGACAAGGCTTTTGACAAGGTCCGGCGGCAACCGTTCACTGATGTCAGCCAGCGCCACATGAATGATCTCGGCAGCGTCGCTGATCACGATCATGTTCGGCGGCAAGTTCGGCGCTTCCGCTGCAATCTTGCTGACCAGCGCCTCGATACGTCCGCGCGGACCACCCGGCCCGCCACCGCCGGTCTGCTTGAGGAAGTCCGCGATATAGGTGGTTGGCTGCACACCGGGCGGCAGTGGTGCCATCTGCAGGTGGCGAAAGAACTCTTCCAGGATCTGGGGCATGGTGCCTGACGGCGGTGCGGCAGCCGCCAGAGTGCTCGCAGACTCGAATGTGGGTGCACCGGGCAGCGCCGCCATTGCCACTTGCATGCCCCGGGCAGCGTCTTGCGACGAGGGCAACAACCCATCCTGGCGCAGCTTTTCCAGCACGCCCTTTACCTTGCGCACGTAGCCGTTGTTCAGCGCTGAGTTATCGCCGCCCTCCGGCGCCCAGATAGGGCCGATGAACTCGATAAACGCGTTTGCGTCGCCGGCGTGCGCCCGCCAGCCGCCATCCTTGGCTGCGTAGGGCAAACTCGCAATGTCGAGGCGATGCCAATAGCCTTTGATGAAGTCAGTCAGCGACAGGAACCCGCAATAGGCCGTGTCGTTGGGATCGTGCTCGGGCCGGTAGAAAACCGACTTGGCATAAGGGGCCATCTGCGGCCGCCATTTCATACCGGCGAAGTTGTTGTGCTGGACCGCCAGCGGCGACTTGCCGTAGCCGGTTTCATGCGCCCATTGCGCAAACGTGATGTCCTTGAGATGGGGATGATCGATCGGCGTCGCGCGGTACGCTGTGAGGAGATCGAGAAACACGGCACTGTGCGGAGGGCTCGAAGATGACGGCGACGGCGGGTTCGGAGAGACTGTCGGAATGCGCGCCGCTGCCATCGCGACGGGCGTGGACGGCGAAGATGACCCGGCGGCGGCGGAGGGCGGCGATGGCGTGGCGGCGGCAACCACCGGCGGCGCAGGTGGAGCCGAGCGGCTTGCCGCCGGCTGGGCCACCGGTGGCGCAGCAGCCACCGGCACCACCGTGCGTGCAGCGCGCTGATGCAGCAGGTTGCGGAACTGCGGCATGGTCATCGACAGCGATCCGCCCGGATCGTCTTTGCGGCGCGGCGATACTTCGTCGTGGCCAAGCACGAATTCGAACTTGAACATGTCCGGCCGCTCGGCGCGCAGCCACAGCATCAATTCGATCAGGCTCTCTTCTTGCTCCGGCGTGTACTTTTGGAAGTAGCCGGGCGACAGAATGTTGTCGCGCTTCTCGGCAAGGCGGACGGCATCCTCCCCGTAATAGGTGTTCTTGCCGTCGCCGGGCTTATTCCACCAGGGCTCGTAACCACGCTCGGTCTTTTCGACTCGGCCGGCATTGCACACCTCGATGCCCAACAGCTTCGAGCTGACACTCGAGCCGAGGCCGTGATAGGTGCTCACACCCGCATGACTGCCCCAGCGGCTCAGTTCGGCCGTCTGGTAGATGCGGCCGGTGCGCGAGATGCAGAAATAGCAGTGCTTCTGCGATGCCCCGTAACGCACCGTTGCCTCCGCATCGGCGTCACCGCGATCACAGCGGCCGGCGGTAAAGTGAACAACCGCGCCCGCCGGCCAACGGCCCGGATAGAACCCCTGCGTCGGCATCTGAATGGCTTGGCTGGCTTTCGGGTAAAGCAGATCAGGATCGCCCGCGCCTTCGAGACGCGAACGATCATAGCCATCATTCTGATCGTCGACTTCCCAGCCGCGCTGGCCGAGGCTCTCGAAAACATCCTGATCACTGTATAAAGGGCTTTGCGGCATCCAATCGACCCCGATCAACAAGACGCGAACATTCGGGTGAGTTATCGGGCAAGTCTGGTGGGAATGGTCGCAAAAATGCAAGACTCTTTTCGGTAACACTTGAAGGCCAACCGCGCTGGCGACCGAAAAGCCACGTCCGTTTTAGAACGGTTTCCGCTGTTTCCGGCCGTATTCACCATAAAGCCAGGATGAGCAGAAGCGCGCAGGTGGCACCGCAAACTGCGCCCGCGCAGCGCCGTATCAGCGCCTCATCAACAACGAGGCGTCACCGTAGGAATAGAACCGGTAGCGCTGGTCCATGGCGTGCGCGTAGGCCGCGCGCATGGTGTCGAGGCCGGCGAAGGCAGAGACCAGCATGAACAGCGTTGAACGCGGCAGGTGGAAGTTGGTCAGCAGCGCATCGACACAACGGAAGTCATAGCCCGGCGTGATGAAAATGCTGGTGTCACCCGCAAACGGCTGCAGGCCACGGCCCGCCGATGCGGCTGTCTCCAAAATACGCAACGCGGTTGTCCCCGCCGCCACGATGCGGCCGCCGCGTGCGCGGACGGCAGTGAGCGCAGCAGCCGTCTCGGCCGGCACTTCCCCCCATTCGCTATGCATAATGTGGTCGGCGGTGTCGTCCACCTTGACCGGCAGGAACGTGCCAGCGCCAACGTGCAGCGTCACTGTGTGCCGCGTCACCCCGCGCGCCTCGAGCGCTGCGACCAGAGCAGGTGTGAAATGCAGGCTCGCGGTGGGTGCAGCCACCGCACCATCGCGGGCGGCAAACAACGTCTGATAGTCCACCGCGTCCGTTGCGGCGGCCCTTCGTTTCAAGGCGATGTAGGGCGGCAACGGCATCTCGCCGACGGCACGGATTGCTTCATCCAGCACAGGGCCACTCAGATCAAACGCCAGGTCAACCGCCCCCGCGTCGCCTTTGGCAGCAACCGTTGCTTCCAGTTGGCCAGCCAAACAAGTGGTGCCGGCATGACCGAACCGAACGCGGTCACCGGCAGCCAGCCGTTTGGCCGGCCGTGCGAACGCGCGCCACGACGCGCCATCAAGGCGCTTGATGAGCGTCACCGCGATTTTTGCAGGCGGCCCGTCGCCGCGCCGCCGCATGCCGGTTAGCGCCGCCGGGATCACGCGCGTGTCGTTGACGACCAGCGCGTCGCCCGGCAGCAAAAGTGACGGCAAGTCGCGCACGTGACGATCGGACAACGGCTGCCCTGGCGCAACGACCAGCATCCGCGCCGCATCACGCGGGCGGATGGGCTCCAGCGCGATCAGATCACTTGGGAGTTCGAAATCAAACAGATCAGTGCGCATGCGGTGCCATGGCGAGAGGGATCGGTCCCATCGGCCGAGCCACCGCGTAGCACAGGTGGGTGTGCGACGAAATCAAAGGTAATTGAGCTTGCCAGCCCGGGGTCAGACACATGGGTCTGACCCCGGGCGGCTGTTCCCTTGGCAACCGGACACAGCTTACGCCGTGCTGCCGCACTTGATGACTTTGAACTCGACGCGGCGGTCGAGAGCATCGCTGGCGTTGTCCTTGCCGGTGCCGATCAGCAATTCGCGGGAGCCCGCACCCGTGGCGATCATGCGTGGGCGCAGCTTGGGCGCAACGAATGACAAGCGGTCCGTCATGTACTCAGCACGCGCCGCCGAGAGGCGTGCGTTGAGCGGGGCAAGCCCCGTGGCACTGGTGTGGCCGACCACTTCGAGGCACGCATTGGCGGCGTCCGCGCGCTGCGCAATCTGCTGTAACCAGAGCGGATAAGCCGAAGCGATCCGCTGATTGCGGATGAAGCCTGACGATGCCGGCTGGAACAGGAATTTCATGGCCAGTTTTTCCGACTTCATGCCGTAGTCGACCATTTTTCCGAACGCCTCGGCGGCTTCCTTCTTCTTATTGAGCTTCCAGTTGCTGAGATACAGACCGTTGAGGACGCGCAGCTGGTCGCCGCCCGGCTGTGTGCTGACGGCGGTGTAGTACTTCAGCGCGTCGGCATACTTGCCGCGATCATAGGCAAGGATGGCATCGCTGATGACCGCCGCCTTGCCGATGTTCGAGATATAGGCCGGATCGATACTGTCGCCGAGCTTGGTCGCCTGGCAGGTTCGGATGTAGCCGTCGATCGCCGGATCCTTGATCCACATCGGCGAGTCTTCAAAGGCGGCTGCCGGCTTGGCATCGATCCCTTCGGGCTTGGCGCGCGCCACGCCCTTGCCGACAACCTTGCCAGACTTCATGTCGGCCAGCGCCAAGCAGAACCGGTAGACATCCCGCGCGCCGGCGGGCTGGTTCGTGGCCGCGTTGATCGGCGTGAACGTCCCAATCAGCAGGTAGGGCGACTTGGCGACCGAAGCTGTGTTGAACGGCTTCACTTCGAAGCGCGTCTCGGTGGTTTTCAGGAAGGCTTCGAGACGGCGCCCGATATCACGCGTTGCAGTGGTCTGCGCGCCCGAGACACCATCGATCAGCGGATCGATCACCACTTCAAGTTTGTTGGCGCTGGCTGGGATGTTGGCCTTGGCAAACAGATCGGTGGCCGCCTTGAGCACGGCGTCGTTGAACGCCAAAGGCACCAGCGGGGGTGGCGCCGCGGCAGGTGGCGCTGCCGCAGCCGGTGGGGCGGGCGTTGCAGGTGCGGCAGGTTGTGCGGTTTGCGCAAACGCGGCGCTGAGGCTTGCAAGGCTGGCAGCGAGCGTCGTCGCGGCTATGAAGCGGGGGCGTAGCAATGACATGGGAAACTCCGAAAATGATTTTTGAACGAGATCAGCGATGGGCAGGTCCGGGCGCCGCGTGCAGGCACGCGTGGCATGGTGTCATCGGCACCTCCTTTGCTGCAAGATGAGGCGATCCTCGGCACTCAGTTCGCCGATCTGCGCCTGTTCGATGATGGTTGCGCATGCGATCGGCCCCTGCCGGCCCGACTTGTGAGCAACTTCCGCTGCCATCGGCACCGGATCAACTGACCCAAAAGACGGAGGCGGCGTACGGCTTGCCACCGCGGGCACTGGGGGGGACGGCAGCGCAACAGGCGGCGCCACGGCGACCGGCACGGCTACTGACGACGGTGGGGCCACGGCAAGAGGCGCCGGCGGGGCCGCCAGCGTTCTATCGCGATCGCTGTCGCGGAACCGGGCGAGAGCCGCCGTATTGAAGGGCCCCAGCACGAAGGCCGGTGGCGCAGCCAGAACTGTCGCGGGCACTGGAGGAACCGGCGCGGGTGGTGGCAGAGCGGCAAGTTTAGGCGGCTCTGTCTTGGCTTCGGTCTTAGCTTCGATCTTGGCCGGTGCCGGTTGTGCGACGGCGGGCAACGGTGCCTTCGCCGACGGTGGTGGCGCCGCCGGCGACGTTTTCAACGTCAGGATATCCCAGAACTCGCGCCATACGCCGGGCCCTTCTGGCCCTGCCGCAGCCAGTTTGACGTCTGGCACCGCCGGCGGCGGCAGCACGGGCGGCGCGGCTTTCGCGATGGTGACTGCGGGCGGCGGCATTGGCTTGGGCAGAGGTACGATGGCCGCGGCCTGCACAGCGGCCGGTTTGGCCGGCGCAGCAGTTACCGGCGCTGGAGTGCTGACGCCGCCGATCCGATCCAAGAGGCGCTTGCCATCCTGGAATTGCGCGCGCTGCTGCGCCGCCTCTGCCAACACCCGCGTCTCCGACGCGATGGGCTGCATCGAGGTGAGCGTCCGCGAGGCAAAGAATGCCCCGCCACCGAGCACGCCGGCGGCGATGACCGCAGCCGCCATCGACATGCTGCGGCGCGACTTCGTCCGCCCCGCCGAAACCGTGGCGCGGCTGCGTCCCGTCGAATGATCCAATGGGTCTCGCATGACAGTGTTCCTGGCAGAGTTGATAACCGTCGGCACGCGCGCGCACCGCCGTCTACTCCTCGATACCGTTACGGTAACCGTTCAATGCGGCCACCGTCTGTCACCTACGGAACAGCCGCGCGCTGGGCGTGCAAAAAGCAGCCAGCACAATCGCCCTGTCAGGCACCGTCCCTGGGCCGCGGGTCAACGCCTGATGGCGGGCGCGCTACCCCTTGGTCGCGCCTGCCGTCAGCCCGGAGACCATGTACTTGCGGAAGGTATAATAGATGGCCGCCGGCGGCATGGCATAGACGAGGCCGGTGGCCATCAGCAGCTCCCAAGGGCTGTCATCGGCCGAGATGAAATTGCCGAGTCCGACACCGAGCGTGACGTCAGTGTCTTTCGACAGTAACAAAAACGCATACAGGTATTCATTCCACGCCAGCAGGATCGCGTAGATACCGACGGCAACCAACGACGGCAGCATCAGCGGCAGATAAACCAGCCGGAACAATTGCAGCGGCGACGCACCGTCGATGTAGGCGGCCTCGTCCAGTTCGATCGGCAGCTTGTCCGACGCCTGCTTGAACACCCAGATCGCATAGGGCGAAGCGAGCGTCACCATGGCGAGGATCAGCGCCGACTGATGATTGAGCAAGCCATAGAGACCCATGGTCCGGTACATCGGCACGGCGAGAAACGCGGCCGGAATGAAATAAGTGAAGAGCGCTAAGTTCATCACCGTATTGCCACCGCGCACCTTCAGGCGGCTGATAGCGAACGCCGCAAGCGTCGCGACGACCAAGGTCAGCACGCCCGTCGAAACCGCAACGATGGTGGAGTTCCACATCTGCTGCCAGAAGTGATCGAGGTAGTGATGCTGCTGTTTGAAGACGGTTTCGAAGTTCTTGAGCGTCGGCTGCGCGGGCCACAAGCGGCCAGAAAACGCCGAATCCTTTGACGAAATAGCAAACAACACCATGTGGTAGACCGGGATGACCGACCACAGGAAAACCGGGATACCGATCAGCAGCAGCTTGGCTTCGGTGGTGATGTCGCGGAACGAGGGGAGCTTCATCACTTACCCAATCTGCGCATGAGGATGTAAACCAGCGGCAGCACCAGCGGCAGCGCTGTGACAATCGCGGCCATGGACAGCTCGACTTTATCGTAGCGCAGATAGCGCACGCCCAGTGTTGCCAGCACGTGCGTGAGATCGGCCGGGCCGCCACCGGTCAACAGATAAACGCTGTTGAAGTCGCCCAAAGTCCAGATCATCGAGAGGATCAGGCACGTGAAGTACAGTTGCTGCATGGACGGCCACGTGATGTGGCGGAACAGATGCCAGCCATTGCCACCGTCAACCGACGCGGCCTCGTAGAGATCCTTGGAAATGGCCAGACGGCCGGATAGCAGGATCAACGTCCAGAACGGCAGCGATTTCCAGATATGCACCAGCATCGACAGTGCGAGCGCCAGCGTTGGGTCGTTGAGCCAGTTGGGGCCATCCTGCTGGGTCCATTTGAAGATCTGCGAATTGATGATGCCCCACTCGGGGTTGAGCATGAAGCGGAACGAGAGAATGGTCGGGATCGACGGCAGCGCCCAGGGCAGAATAAAAAGCGTCGACAGCGCCTTGATCCACCACCGCGGCACGGTGAAGAAGCCCGACAACATCAGCGCCAGCGCCATCTTCACATTCACCGCAACGATAACGAACACCAGCGTGTTCAGGATCGTGCGCAGATAGATCGGATCGGCAGCCAACTCGACGTAGCTCTGCGGCTTCCGTGCCGAATAGAAACCGTAAAGGACCGGATAGAGCACAAAGATGAGAAAGATGAGCACGTAGGGCGCGATCATCAGCAGCCCCCAGCGTTGCGCATCATCGCGGCCGTTGGCGGACGCGTCCGACGCCGCCGCGGACGGGGCTTTGACAGTATCGACGGTGGCGACAGTCATTCGTGCACTCGTTGCGTCTGAACGTGAAATTTCAACTACGCTAGCTGACGTGGGTGGGAAAGGGGAGTGGTCAAATGAAAAGTATCGTAAGAACCTGCGAAACCGGTGCCAAATTAACGATCGGCCGCTCCCAGATCATGCGTCAACGCGAGCCGAAGTAGAACAGCATCAGCGCCAGCGGCAATGCCTCAAGTTTATCGCCATACGGAATGACACCCTGCCAGCCGGTCAGTTGCAGAACGATGACCAGCGTCATTGCGGCAAGCGTCAATAGCGCGCGGATATCGTCGAAGCGGGACGCACCCGAAGACTTTGGCTTGCCGCGCTTCCACCACTCGGTGAACGAGTGAAACAGGATGCCGAGGAAATAGGCACCGACGGCGATGAAGATCGGCAAGGCGACTGGGTCCAGCAGCCGCCCGTTGCGGGCCAGATAGACAGCGAGCGCCACGAAGGCACCGATGATGAACAGACGCAGTGTGTACCGTGGCAGATAGAGCGGGTTCGGTTCGGCCTCAAGCACGCCCTCGGCCTGTAAGCGCAGCCGGAGCTCACGCGGCATCTGTACCAGCCGGCGCGAGGCGAAGTAATGCGCCAGTACGATCATCAGCGATTCAAACCAAAGCAGGCTGACTTTCTCGCCACGCGCGGTTTGGAGCGTGATGAACCCCACCGTCATCAAGGTCAGAATGGCGCGAATACTGCCTGACGGCAGGCCGAGCGCGCCGGTGTTGCGGGTCGGCGGCGGCGCAGCCTTTGGTGCGTCGGCGGTCATGGGGAGGCCAAAGTCTTACCATCTCCCTTCGCACTTCTGCGAGGGGAGAAGGTGGCCGGAGGCCGGATGAGGGGCAGGGCTGGCTCCGAGCTTGTAGCTGCCCCTCACCCGCCCTTCGGGCACCCTCTCCCCATGCGTGAGGACGCATGGGGAGAGGGGAAATGCATCATATCAACCCGCAAGTTCCTTGATGCGGGCGATCATTTCGTCGATCGCCTTATCAACGGGGATCTTCTCGTTGACGACGCGGTTCATCGCTTTGGCCCAAACGTTCTCGTTGTTGACGGTGGTGAACTTGTAGTTCTTCGTCAGCTCGAAATTGACCGTGCCGTTGGCGAACTGGTCACGCACTGTCTTGCGATGCACATCGCCGTCCCAGAACGTGGACTTCTGCAATTTTGCCTTGACCGGGAACCAGCGGCCGAGTGCACCTTCGACATAAGGCTGCAGGTTCTCGTCCTGCATGAGGAACGCCACGAACTCTTTGGCGCGCGCCTTGTTCTTGGCCTGCTCGAACACCACACCCACCTTGACGGCAGCGCGGTATTGCATCGGCGTGCCGTCCGGCTTGTTGGGGAATGCTGCCGTGCGGATCAGGTCAGAGTAGTTCTTCTTCGCGGTCTCGCGCTGTTCGGGCGTGAGCGTCGCGTTGTTGCTATCGTCCAGCCACTTGGCGGCGATCGAGATCGTCGCGTTGTGGGTCATGATGGTCGTCTTGTTGTGGAAGGCGACGTTGTTGTCGGGATCTTTCCAGGTGGTCGACGAGGGCGGTGTGCAGCCCTTGGTGTAGATCTGCGTGTAGTCGGTCATGGCGCCGATCAGGCCCGCTTTGACCTTCGGATCATCCAACAGCAACTTGCCATCATCATCGACGAGCTTGACGTTGTAGGCGTCCATGAAGGTCAGGAACGAATAGAAGCTGTCAGTGCTGTCGACGCCCATCGGGTTACCGATGCCGAAGTCGCGCTTGCCGGACTTCGCACGCAGGCCTGGCTGAGCCTTATCGCACCAGAAGCTCCAGTATTCCTTCCAGGTCTTCGGAATATCCGACTCCTTGAAGCCAGACTCCGCCAGCATATCCGACCAATACTGGATGTGGATGGTCTGTTGCTTGAGCGGGAAGGCGTAATAGGCCTTCTTCTTGGCCTTGTCATTGAAGAGGAACGCCGTTGACAGCGTGTTGGCCGCAAACTCGCCCTTCATGGGCTCGATGACGCTGGAGAGGTCTTCGAGCTTGCCCTCGAAGGCCCACTTGCCGGCGGTCTGGAAGTCGTAGGTGTCAGCATAGGCAACGTCGGGTACGGTGCCGCTATCAAGTGCTGCCACCGTCTTCGGGATCATGTCCTGGATCGGGTACTGCGACAGCTCGATCTTGATGCCGCTCTTGGCTTCATATTTCTTGATGGCTTCGAAGAGCGCGTCGTCTTCAGCTTTGTAGAAGCCTTTAACCCACCAGACGTTCAGCTTCTCCTGTGCCACGGCTGGCGCCAGGCTGGCCGCCGCCATCAGTGCACCGAGTGCCACACCTGTCGCACGCCGGCTCCATTTTCCAATCGTCATACACATTCCTCCCGAAACGGTTTCTACCGTCATCGCTGTTTGATACTTAATGCAGGTCGCAACTTTGCTGTCATGCCAGCGCAGCAAATCCCTCTGCCTGCCGGACAGTCTCCTGCGGCCGGGCGCACCCTTATCCATCCAGCGGGCGAAGTAAAGCGCAGTGCACCTCGCGCAGCGCGCCCGGTTTACTGACCCGCGGATTACCGTACCCCGGCTTTACCGCGCCATGGCATGATATTCCGGATTGGGCCGCATTTCGGTCGCCGCGGCGAGCCGGTTCGACATGTTATAGAACGATGCCACAGCGGCGATATCCCAGATGTCGCGATCGCTGAACCCGGCGGTCCGCAGAGCGGCGCGATCGGCCTCATCCATCTTGGCAGGGTGCTCGGTCAGTTTGACGGCAAAGTCGAGCATCGCCTTTTGGCGGCCGGGCAGCCCGGCGGCGCGGTAGTTCTGCGCCATCAGTTCGCCCATCACCGGATCTTTGGCGCGCTGGCGCACAGCGGCGCCGTGGGCGGTCAAACAATAATGGCAATGATTGACCGCGCTGACGGCCACTGCAATCATTTCCCGCTCCACTTTGCTGAGGCCGCTGTCGCCCAGCATCAAGTCGTCGACCAGATCGATGAACGCTTTCAGTTTGACGGGATCGAAGGCATAGGCGCGCAACACATTTGGCACAAAGCCAAGCTTGTCTTGGCACTTGTCGAAGTAGGCCTGCAGGTCGGGCGGTAGTTTCGCCGGTGGTGGCATCACTAACGCAGTGGGGGCCACAGCTGTCGGCGCATCTGCCTTACTCATCGGCCTACTCCTGAACGGGTCGTCAGACTGTAATGGTGCCATCGCAAATTCGAACGGAATGGCCGCCGATGCGCACCGTCTCAAGCTTGCCTTGGCGGATGGCGAGAGAGGTTTCGATGAAGCTCGGCCGGCCCATCTCAAAACCTTGCTCGATGATCTTTTTGTGCATGCCATCGAGTGGACTGTCGAAGCGGGCAATGACGGCGGCAAAAGCGGCAGCGGCCGAGCCGGTGGCGGGGTCTTCCATCACGCCAGCCGTGGGCGCGAACATCCGCGCGTGAAAATGCGAGGTCGCGTGCACGGTTTCGCGGCAATACAGGTAGGCCATATGCGCCTTGCCGAACGCTGCTGGCCAGTGCGCCACGTTCACCGCCGCGCGCGCGATACCTTCCAGCGTATGGACCGGCACGAAGACGAACGGCAGCCCTGCGGAGTAGGCGCTCGGCTTGTGGTTTTCGAGGCCAATTTCGCTGGAAATGAGCCCGAGGGCCGCCGCCAGCAGATCCGTCGGCGGCACGCCGGCAACCGGTTCCGGCAGCCTCGGCGCGTCAAACTCGGCGTGCGCGGCTTCACCTGGCCGTTGGCGGACACCAACGCGCACGGTACCGATGTTTTCTTCGAGTACGATCAGCGCGTCGCGTTCGCCGTTGGTTTCTGGCAACCGCAACTCTGCCAACAAGGCCGCTGTTCCGACGGTGGGGTGTCCGGCAAACGGCACTTCGCCACCAGGTGTGAAAATGCGCAGACGGGCGGTGTGCGCAGGCTTATTCGTAGCGAGGACAAAAACCGTTTCGCTGAGATTGAATTCGCGCGCGATCTTGTGCATCTGCGCGGTGTCGAGGCCGTCGGCGTCCAGCACCACCGCCAGCGGATTGCCGGCAAAGCGGGCCGTGGTGAAGACATCAAGAGTATGAAATTTCAACTGCATCCGGGCAACCCACCTTCGCGACACCGACGCGGCGGACCATGCCGCATCAGATGACGTTTTCCAAGCACAACCGTTGCTGGCCGCGCTGATCAGGTGATCTTGTAGACCCAGCCGTGGGGATCGGGTGCAATGCCGCGCTGGATGTCGACGAGTTTCTGCTTGATGCGCATTGTCGTCTGGCCCGGACCGCCAGCACCGATCCTGAACTCCCCGTCTGGGCTCGCAACACGGCCGATCGGCGTGACAACCGCAGCCGTCCCGCAAGCAAACGCCTCCGTCAGCGTGCCGCTCTCGGCGTCGGCCCGCCATTGATCGATAGCATAGGGTTCCTCACGGACGGTCAGTCCCTCGGAACGCGCCAACGTTATCAGGCTTTCGCGGGTAATGCCGGGCAGGATAGTGCCCGACAGCGGTGGCGTGCGCAGCGTGCCATCTTTGAACACGAGAAACACGTTCATGCCGCCCAGCTCTTCGATCCAGCGGCGCTCCGCGGCGTCGAGATAAACGACCTGATCACAGCCGTGCTTGATGGCCTCGGTTTGCGCGACCAGGCTGGTCGCATAGTTGCCGCCGCACTTGGCAGCCCCGGTGCCGCCGGGCGCGGCACGCGTATAGTCCTGCGACACCCAGATGGAGACGGCTGGTGCGCCAGCTTTGAAGTAGCCGCCGACGGGCGAGAGTATGACAAGATAAAGGTACTCGGTGGCTGGCCGGACACCCAGAAAGACTTCGGTGGCGATCATGAAGGGCCGGATGTAGAGCGAGCCGCCCTCAACGGTCGGGAACCAGTCGCGATCTATGCTGACCAATTCGTGGATCGACTTGACGAACGTTTCGGCCGGCAGCTCCGGCATAGCCATCCGCTGGGCCGACAGCTGGAAACGGCGGGCGTTCGCATCAGGCCGGAACAGCACCAATCCACCATCAGCAGCCTTATAAGCCTTCAAACCCTCGAAGATCTCTTGCGCATAGTGCAGAACCGCCGCGGCCGGATCGAGCATCAGCGGCTTGCGCGCCGTAATTTCGGCACTGTGCCAGCCTTTACCTTCGCTATAGCGGACGATAGCCATGTGGTCTGTGAACACGCGGCCGAAGCCGGGATCAGCCAACAACTTAGCGCGGTCGGCTACGGGAACAGGTTCGGTGTTGCGGCGGATGGCAAAAGACAACGGAGCTGCCGCTGGAGCTGAGGTACGATCTGTCATGAACCGCCATCCTTCGTGCACAAAGGTTTGGGTGGCTGCCACCCTTCCAACAGAGCGCGCGGCCATTGCCTTCCGCCGGCGGCTGTGATGGCTTTGCCATGGTCCGCCGCGCCGCTTATCAAAATGCTTGCACGAACCTACTATTGGCGCGAAATAAGTCAACATGGCTGACGTAATTTCATCGCACCGGAAATCGCGCCCCAGACCTGCGGCGCGACCAGATGAGCCGTATCCAGTGACCGCGAACACCGACGCGGGGCTGCTGCCATTCGTCGAAATGTTGTTTTTTGCTTATCGCGACTTTACCGGCGAGGCCGACGCCGTGCTGGCCGGCTACGGTCTTGGCCGGGCCCATCATCGCGTCTTGCACTTCGTCAACCGCCATCCGGCCATTCGCGTCGCCGATCTGCTCGGTCTTCTGAAAATCACCAAGCAGAGCCTCGGCCGCGTTTTGCGCCAGTTGATCCAGGACGGCTGGATTGAGCAGATGCCGGGACCCGATGACCGCCGCGAGCGGCGTTTGACATTGACAGCCCGTGGACAGGCGTTAGCGATCGAACTGGTTCGCCTGCAGACGCGGCGCATCGAGACCGCGCTGAGCGCGCTTGAAACCCTTGATGGCACCGCGCCCCGCGAGCACGTACGCCGCTTTCTCTGGGCCTTGATCGCCGAGGATGAGCGGGTCGCGGTCACCAAGCTTGTCGCAGGCGCGGCCGAGACAGCAGCAGCCGCAAAACCGGAGGCGCGTAAGTAGCCATGGCCGTCACCCCCCAAAAGGCCGAACCGCTGCCTGACAACGCACCCCACATTCTCGTCGTCGATGACGATCATCGTATTCGCGAGCTGCTCGCCCGTTACCTCTTGGAACAGGGATTCCGGATCACCCAGACAGCCGATGCGGCCGCCGCCCGCGCCGCCATGCGCGGGCTCGCCTTTGATCTGATCATCCTCGATGTGATGATGCCCGGTGAGGATGGGCTTTCGTTAGCGCGCGATCTCAAGCGCACCTCCACGGTGCCGATCTGCATGCTCACCGCCCGCAACGAACCCGACGACCGCGTCGGCGGGCTGGAGATCGGTGTCGATGACTATGTCGTCAAACCGTTCGAGCCGCGCGAGCTGGTGCTGCGGCTGCGCAATATTCTGCGCCGCGGCCAGCAACCTTCAACCCCACGCGATGAAGTGCGGATGGGCGACGCGGTGTTCTCCATCGGCCGCGGCGAACTCGTGCGTGGCTCAGAATTGATCAAACTCACCGAGCGTGAGCGCGACCTGCTGCGCCAGTTTGCGCAGCGGCCGGGCATGCCGGTCGCTCGCCACGAACTGGCGCCGGACGAATCGACGGGCAGCGAGCGCGCCATCGACGTGCAGATCAACCGTCTGCGGCGTAAGATTGAGACCGATCCGTCGAACCCGGTATATCTGCAGACCGTTCGTGGCAAAGGCTACATTCTTTATACCGACTGAGCGGCACGCGGAGCGTCATCCCCCACTTGCCCCCATTGGCCATCGGCCCGAGTTGAGACATGGCGACCGATACGCCGAAAAAGAAGCCCAAACGCGCCGCGGTGCCGACACCGCCGCCGCCCATGCCGCCCATCCCCGCAGCGCCGGTCCAGCTCGTGCCGCCCATTGTGCTGGATGGCCTTTACGCGCTGCGCCGCATCTTGGCGCGATTGTCCGAGCCATTCGGCCAGCTCGCCCTGCAGGTTTTACCCAAAGGCCTCTACGCGCGCGCGCTGCTGATTATCCTGGTGCCGATCGTGCTGCTGCAGAGTGTGCTGGCGTTCGTCTTCTTCGAGCGCCACTGGAACCAAGTGACACGCCGCCTGTCAGAAGCCACGGCGCGCGACATTGCCGCCGTGGTCGAGCTGTTCGAGGCGGCACCGCTGACGGCGTCTCCAAGCAAGCTGATCGATCTGGCGCAGAATAAGCTAGGCCTCACGTCGTTGCAGGTGCTGCCAGCCGGCGACCTGCCGTCAAAGGAGCCGCGCCCGTTCCTGGGGCTGCTGGACCGCGCACTGTCAGAAGAAATACGCAACCAGGTGCGGCGCGACGCCTGGATCGACACCGTTGGATTGTCGAGCCAGGTCGAAATTCGCATCAAGCTCGACAATGCGACGTTGCGGTTCGTGGCGCCGCGCAGCCAGATCTACGCGTCCAACAGTCATATCTTCCTCGTCTGGATGGTGGGCACATCACTGGTGCTCGTCTCAGCAGCGGTGCTGCTGCTGCGCAACCAGATCCGGCCCATTCTGCGGCTGGCGGAAGCGGCCGACTCATTCGGCAAAGGACGCGGCTTTCCCGACGATTTCAAACCGCGCGGCGCACGCGAGGTGCGGCAGGCGGCGCAAGCGTTTGTCGAAATGCGCGACCGCATCACCCAGCACGTCGAGCAACGCACGACCATGCTGGCCGGCGTCAGTCACGATCTCAGGACCGTGCTCACCCGCTTCAAGCTGGAGCTCGCGCTGCTCGGCGACACACCGGAGATCGACGCGCTGAAGGGCGACGTCAATGAGATGCAGCACATGCTGGAGGACTATCTCGCCTTTGCGCGCGGGGACGGCGGCGAAAACGCGTCACAGACCAATGTGCGCGAACTGCTCGAAGAGATCCACGAAGATGCGCTGCACTATGGGCCCGACATTGTGCTGGAAACTGGCCGCCGGCGGCGCGAACTCATAGTGCCGTTGAAGCGGCAGGCGCTGAAACGCGCCATTCTCAACCTCGTTTCGAATGCGGCCCGCTTCGGCGACATGGTGGTGCTGCGCGCTTCAGCCGACCGTGCATGGCTCTCGATCGACGTGGAGGACGATGGTCCAGGCATTCCCAAGACCGAGCGGGACAATGTGTTCCGCGCATTCTACCGGCTCGACCACGCGCGCAACCAGGACAAGGGCAACACCGGGTTAGGCCTGGCAATCGCGCGCGATATCGCCCGCAGCCACGGCGGCGATATTTCGCTGGAAGAGAGCGTGCTCGGCGGCCTGAAAGCCACGATCCGCCTGCCCGTGTGAGGACACGGCCGTGTCAGGGCTTGAGCAGCGCCTTGAGTTGCCCAGCCGCAGCGTCTGTCCGCATGCGTAACAGCTGCGCGCCGCGTGTAAGGCTGGCACGGCCCGGATCGCCGCTGGCGCCGAGCTTGGCGAGCGCTTCCTTCTGCGTTGGAACGCGCCCGAGATCGACGCTTGCCGCACTCAAACTCATCAGTTCGGCGGTATCCAGCAGGCCGGCGTGGGTGCCGATGGTGGCGTCTGTCTCGCCTTCCGATTTCATCACCGCAATCTGCGCGCGGTCATCGTAATATTGGTCAAGGGTGTGCACGCGCACGCCCGGTCGCGACCAAGCCTTGGTGAGCTTCTGGGCGACCCGCACCTGCGCGGGCTGGCTCATGCCATGATCACCGATGAAGGCGATGTCTTTGAAGCCCGCATGCTTCAAGCTGTGCGCGATACCGTCGAGCGTCGCCTCGAACACCGGCTCGGGAATACCGATAGTACCGGGGAACAGCATATTGCCGGTCGGCGGTTCGATGGTGCCTTGCGGCACAAACGAGACGACCGGAGCCACCAGGGTGTTGCCGACGTCTTTGGCAATGCGCAGGGCTGCAGCGGCAACGATCGTGTCGTGCTTGCCGAGCACCATGTGCGGACCGTTCTGTTCGATGCCGCCAGTGGGCACGATGACCGTCGTCATGCCGCGCGCGATGGCATCGCGGATGTCGAGCCAGGTCATGTGGCGCAGTTCCAGACTGTCACCCTTCGGCTCGGCCGCTGCAGCGCGCGTAACGGAAGCGGCCACTGCAGCACCCGACACCAACGCGGCCAAGGAACGGCGATCTATGCGCATGTCGTGCCTCCACGGCCGGCGCGCGAGGACGCGGCCGATCCCGTCAGATGTATCAATGGCGTGTTAAGATTTTCTGGCGAACGACTGGGGGGCAGGCAGCAGTGGCCGCCATGAGATCGTGCACGACTCGTCGGTCGGCACCCAGGAGGTGTTGTTCTGCATCAGGTCGCAGCGCACCAGCACCGCGCCACTCGGCGTCTGCAAACAGACCTTGTCGCCAAGCCTGAATTCTTGTTCCCGGTACCGGCAGATGCAGGGGATCGGCTTGCCCGTCGCTCCGTTGATCGCTCCATGGAACGGGGAACCGCGCCACGCTTCTTGGGTGGCCGACGGCAGTTTTAGAGCCGGCGGCACTGGATCGGCGGCAAAGGCAATGGTTGCCGCACCAACGGCAGCGATCATCCCGATCCCCCACCGCCCCACCCAAACCAGCCACTGCCGGACCAGACGACGCATGTTACAAAACTAGCAGCGAGTGGGAGACGGCAGCAAGCGAATGTTTGCTGGTGGAAACAGGCGAGAAATTAACACTAACAACAGCCTCTGATTGTAATTCGGCAAATGCGAGCCTATTCTGGCCTCACCTCACCGACCGGGGCTTTCTAGAGGGTTCACGACTGCGGTGGGGTGCTGTGAACAGCGCGGGACAAAGCGGGCTTCAGAACCGGTTGTCCGACCCCGCGCCTCTGCCGGACACCCTGAATGCCAGGGCCGGTGCAGTCCGTAAACGGACGGCAGAGCAGGCTACGACAACGGCGCAAGTGCGGTCGTGGCAGATCCAAACAAACACAGCGCGGAGCGCGGCGGATGCCGCAAGCATGCCCTGGGAACTCGAGGGGATATCATCGAGTTCGCCCACACCCGAAGATACGTGTGGGCACCCGCCCGTCCCGTCGGGCACTCGCGTCATCCGACGCGCTCCGCACCCCGGATTTTCATCCGGGCACAGATGATAGTGCAACGGCAAGGCTGCGAAGCCCGGGCCGCTGGAGGTGTTTGTGGGTGGGGCGTTAAATGGGGACAGCCACCTTTTCGTTGATGGGGTGCCAACAGCATCGGAGAAATGGTGCCAGCGAAAAGGTGGCTGTCCCCATTGTCGCCTGTCGGCTATCAGGGATGTCTCCTCCCACGTGGATGTCCCATGGCAGCGACGGCAAAGACGGCCTCTTCAGCTTCGGCTGGTGAGGCGGACTATGACTACATCATCGTTGGCGCCGGCACGGCCGGGTGTCTGCTGGCGAACCGGCTGTCGGCCGATCCGAAAGCGCGCGTGCTGCTGCTCGAAAGCGGCGGCAAGGACAATTATCATTGGATCCACATCCCCGTCGGCTATTTGTATCTGATGGGCAATCCGCGCACGGACTGGGGCTACAAGACCGCCGCGGAGCCGGGCCTCAATGGCCGCAGCTTGAACTATCCACGCGGACGCGTGCTCGGCGGCTGCTCCTCCATCAACGGCATGATCTACATGCGTGGGCAGGCGCGCGACTACGATTTGTGGCGCCAGCTCGGCAATCCCGGCTGGTCTTGGGACGACTGCCTGCCGTATTTCCTCAAGCACGAGGATCAGTATGCACTGGAGCCCACCGCGTTCGATGGTCTCCACGCGCGCGGCGGCGAATGGCGCGTTGAGCCGCCCCGCATCAGCTGGGACATTCTCGACGCATTCCGCGAGGCAGCCGCCGAAGCCGGCATTCCAAAGACCGACGACTTCAATCGCGGCGACAACGAGGGCTGCGGCTATTTCCATGTCAATCAGAAATCCGGCGTGCGCTGGAACACATCGAAAGGCTTTCTGCGGCCGGTCAAAAACCGCCCCAACCTGACTGTGATGACCAACGCGCATGCGCGCTGGCTCACGCTACAAGGCCGCCGCGTGACAGGCGTGACCTTGCTTGCGGATGGCGAGCAGAAGACAATCCGTGCGCGCCGCGAGGTGGTGATGGCAGCCGGCAGCATCGGCACGCCGCACATTCTGCAGCTGTCAGGCATTGGCCCGGGCGATCTGCTGCGCCGCGTCGGGATCACGGTGACGCACGCGCTGGAGGGCGTCGGGCAGAACCTGCAGGATCACTTGCAAGTGCGCTGCGCTTACAAAGTCTCCGGCGTGCCGACGATGAATGAGCGCTACCAGAGCCTGGTGCAGCGCGCCGGATTCGCCTTGCAGTATGCCTTCATGCGGCGTGGACCAATGACAATGGCACCCTCGCAGCTCGGCGCTTTTACACGCTCCGATCCAAGCCGCGAAACGCCGAACCTGCAGTACCACGTGCAGCCTTTAACGTTGCCGACGTTCGGCGAACCACTCGATGCGTTCCCAGCCTTCACCGCAAGCGTGTGCAATCTCCGCCCGTCGAGCCGCGGCTGGGTGCACGTGATGTCACCTGATCCCAGCGCGTATCCCGAGATACGCCCCAACTATCTTGCGACAGAAGATGACCGGCAAGTCGCCGCCGATGCCATTCGTGTGACGCGGCGCATCGTGTCGATGCCGGCGCTGCAACGCTACCGGCCGGAAGAATTCCGCCCCGGCGCCGAGATCGCCGACGACGCGGCGCTTGCAAAGGCGGCCGGCGACATTTCGACAACCATCTTCCACCCCGTCGGCACCTGCAAGATGGGCACTGATGATCGCGCCGTAGTCGATCCACGTTTGAAAGTGTGTGGCCTGGAAGGTCTGCGCATTGCTGACGCCTCAGTCATGCCGACCATCACCAGCGGCAACACCAACTCGCCAACCCTGATGATTGCCGAGAAAGCCGCGGCGATGATGCTGGAGGATGCGCGGAGGTAGCGGGCACATTCAGCGCACGCCCAACCAGCCGATGACAATGCCCTGGATCAGCAGCACGCCCAACCAGTGGCCGCTGTCTATCACAGTGAGGCGCCAACTGCGGCCCTGGTAGCCATGATTGCTGGCGAGCGTGGTGGCCACAAAACCCAGCCAGCAGAAAAAGGCGACTAGCGTGCCGGTGCGGGGTGTGGTCGCGATGCCGCCTTTGGCGAGATGGATCATCAGCCCGCTGAAAACCCAGGCCATGATCAGCAGACCCACAATCGAGATCCCGAACAACAGCGGCATCGGCCGCGCATCGGCCTTGAGTTCGGTTTCGCTCTTGCCCAAGGCCGCCAGCCACGGTTTCGACAACCCCGTGTACCAGAGGCCGCCGAAGATAAAGCTCGCGGCGGCAGCGGCCAGGATTGCCCAAGTGTTGACGCTCATGTCGCTTTCCCTGCCATGCCTGCACACGGGCACGCGATTGCACAGCGAGCCGCTCTTGCGCAACAAATAATGGCAATCCGCCCGCCGGCTGGGCACAGCTGTTGCGCCGGGCCGCTTGGCATGAGCCTATAGGCAGGTGCACAATCGTGGTCTATAGACGTGCATGGCTGCCGAGCGCGATGTGCATGGCAACCACTCCTCACTCGTCCATTGAACCGGATATCGTGAGCGTCGCGTTGGTAACAGTGAGGACTGTATGGCCGATATGACCGCTGTTCAGATCCAGTCCGGATCCGGCCCTGACACACGGGCGGGGGCGGCCGGGGCGCCGGTGATAACTTTAACCGGCGTCAACAAATGGTACGGCGAGTTCCACGTCCTCCGGAATATCAATCTGGCGGTCAGCCCAGGTGAGCGGATTGTCGTTTGCGGCCCTTCGGGATCGGGCAAGTCGACGCTGATCCGTTGCATCAACCGGCTTGAAGAACATCAGTCCGGCCAGATCGTTGTCAACGGCACGGAATTGACGAGCGATATCCGTCAGATCGATGCGGTGCGCGCCGAAGTTGGCATGGTGTTCCAGTCGTTCAATCTGTTTCCGCATTTGACCATCCTCGACAATCTCTGCCTCGGCCCCGTGTGGGTGAAGAAAATGCCCCGCGCCGAAGCGGAAAAAGTCGCCATGAAGTATCTGGAGCGCGTGCGCATTCCCGAGCAGCGCGACAAGTATCCGGGGCAGCTGTCGGGGGGCCAGCAGCAGCGCGTGGCGATTGCCCGTGCCCTCTGCATGAGCCCGAAGATCATGCTGTTCGATGAGCCGACCTCGGCGCTCGACCCTGAAATGGTCAAGGAAGTTCTGGATGTTATGATCGGGCTGGCGCGCGGCGGCATGACCATGATCTGCGTCACCCACGAAATGGGCTTCGCCAAGTCGGTTGCCGACCGGGTGATGTTCATGGATCGCGGCGAGATCGTTGAACAAGGTCCGCCATCTGAATTCTTCGTCAATCCGAAGTCCGACCGGACCAAGCTCTTCCTGTCGCAGATCTTGAACCACTGACGAGGACAACGGCGCTGCTGGCCACCGCCACAGCGCGATCAGAAATCTTCAATCGGCCAGCATTGCGGCGCGGCGCGCCAGGCGGCAGATTGGTGATCAGGCACGCAAGTCCCGTCGACGCAAAAAAGGCGTTCGGGTCTGGTGAGCTGGAGCAACGGACCCCGCGAGCACCGCGGCGGTTCAAAAACCGAACCCTTTAGGAGGGGAAAAGACCATGAAGCATGCAGTCAAACTTGGCCTTGCCGCAGCTCTCGCGCTTACCGGCGCGGCGGGCGCGTTTGCGCAAGGCACCAGCACGATGGACGCAGTCAAGAAACGCGGCACCGTCAATTGTGGCGTCGGCACCGGCCTTGCTGGTTTCGGCCAGCCCGACGACAAGGGCGCTTGGACCGGCCTCGACGTCGACTTCTGCCGCGCGCTCGCATCTGCCATCTTCAACGATCCGCTGAAGGTCGCCTTCAAGCCGCTGTCCGCCAAGGAACGCTTCACTGCGCTGCAGTCCGGTGAAGTCGATCTGCTGGCCCGCAACTCAACCTGGACGATCAGCCGCGACAGCTCGCTGGGCCTCTCGTTCGCTGCCGTCAACTTCTACGACGGCCAAGGCTTCATGGTGAAGAAGTCACTCGGCGTGAAGAGCGCCAAGGAACTCAAGGGTGCGTCCGTCTGCGTGCAGACCGGCACCACGACCGAGCTCAACCTCGCCGACTACTTCCGCGCCAACAAGCTCGACTACAAACCCGTCGTGTTTGAAAAGAACGACGAAGTTGTCGCCGCTTATGACGCCGGCCGTTGTGATTCGATGACGACCGACGCCTCGGGCCTCTACGCCGAGCGCTTGCGTCTGAAGGCACCCGACGACAGCATCGTGCTGCCGGAAATCATCTCGAAAGAACCGCTCGGCCCGGTCGTCCGCCAGGACGACATGAAGTGGTTCACCACTGTGAAGTGGGTGCACTATGCCATGCTGACCGCTGAAGAACTCGGCGTGACGAAGGCCAATCTCGGCGACATGATGAAGTCGGCCAACCCCGACATCAAACGCCTGCTCGGCACCGAGGGTGAATTCGGCAAGGGCATCGGCCTCGACAACGATTGGGGCGCCCGCATCATCAAGGGCGTCGGCAATTACGGCGAAAGCTACGAGCGCAATGTCGGCGCTGGTTCGCGCCTGAAAATTGCCCGCGGCCAGAACGCGCTGTGGACCAATGGTGGCCTCCAGTACGCACCGCCGATCCGTTAACAGCCGCTAGGAGGCCGGGCTCGCAAGGGTCCGGCCTCTTAGTTTCACTCGCTCGCCTGAGCGCTTGCGCCGGTTTCGCCGAGGACAATCCACCGATGACGATCGCCTCCGATCCTCGCTCCTCCGGCCCCAGTGTCCCGCGGCGGTCACTCGTCAGTTATCTCTACCAACGCGAAACGCGGGAGGTGATCTTCCAGGTCATTCTGGTGACCGCAATCGTGGCGCTGTTCTGGATGATCATCTCGAACACCGCAGCCAATCTGAAAGCCCGCAACATCGCCTCCGGCTTCGGCTTCATCAACAACGTGGCCGGCTTCGACATTGCTCAGTCCGTCATCGAGTACTCCAATACGTCCACGTATCTCCGCGCCTTTTACGTCGGACTTTGGAACACCATCATCGTTGCGGTGATCGGCATCTTCTTCGCCACGCTCGTCGGGTTCACCATTGGCATCGCGCGGTTGTCGTCGAACTGGCTGATCTCCAAGCTCGCCGCCGGTTACGTGGAGATCGTTCGCAACTGCCCGCTGCTGCTACAGATGTTCTTGTGGTACTTCGCGGTGCTCAAGCAATTGCCCGAGCCGCTTGTCCGCATCGACGGCGTGCCGAAGTCGACCAGTTATGAATTGCCGCTCGGCATGCTGCTCAATACCCGCGGCTTGTTCATGCCAAAGCCTGAATGGCTGGTGGGCTCGAGTTTCGTTCTCTATGCGTTGATCGCCGGGCTCGTTGCCTCGTTCCTGCTATCCCGCTGGTCGCACGCGCGCCAGATGGCGACCGGCCAGCGCTTCCCAGTGCTGTGGACCAGTCTGGCGCTGATCATCGGCCTGCCGTTGCTGATGTTTTTCATCATGGGGCGCCCGGTGCAATTTGAGTATCCGGTGCTCGGCCGTTTCAATCTCAGCGGTGGCACCGTTGTGCAGCCGGAGTTCTTTGCGGTCATTCTCGGGCTGGTCTTCTACACCGCCGCCTACATTGCCGAGATCGTGCGCGCCGGCATCGTCGGCGTCGCCAAGGGCCAGAAGGAAGCGGCCAGCGCCATCGGGCTCTCCAAGGGGCAGACATTGCGGCTGGTGGTTGTGCCGCAAGCCATGCGCATCATCATCCCGCCGCTGACCAGCAACTATCTCAACCTGACCAAGAACTCCTCACTCGCCGGCGCGATTGGCTATCCCGATCTCACCCAAGTTGTCGGCACCATCAACAATCAAACCGGGCAAGCGGTTGAAACCATCATGACCTTGATGGCGGTCTATCTCGCCACGTCGCTGCTCACATCGGCGTTCATGAACTGGTTCAACAAGCGCATGGCGCTGGTGGAGAGATGAGCCATGTCCAACGTTGACACGATGGCGCCGTCCCTGCGCCGCCCCGAGAAAGTCTACTCCCAGCTGGCGACGGTCGATGCCGGCCTGCTGACCAAGGCGCCACTGGCGATCCTGACGGTGGAACTCATCCTGGGCTGGCTGCGGGGGGCTTACACGCTTGGCGCTGGCGGGTTTCCATCGCTGAGCTTCGATGCGCCATCAATCCTCGCGTTGATGACAATTCTCGCTTTTTTCGCCGGCCATTTGCTGCCCGTGAATTGGCTTCGCGACAACCTGTTCTCAACGGTCGGCAACAGCGTGCTGACGTTCATCGGAACCTGCCTGATCTTTGGGATCGTGACGGGTTTGCTTAACTTTTCGGCCCTGCACGCCACCTGGACCGGTGAGAACGGGGAGGCGTGCCGCGCCAACACCGGCGCGTGCTGGCCGATGGTGACGGCGAAGTTCAGCCAGTTCATGTACGGCCGCTATCCATTGGACCAGCGCTGGCGCGTTGACCTGACCTACATCCTGGCCATCATCGGCTTGGTGCCGCTGATGATCCCATCCGTGCCCTACAAGCTCTACAATGCGATCTACCTGTTCGGCATCTTCCCGGTTATCGCGTTCGTGTTGCTGATCGGTGGCTACCTTGGCCTGAGCCACGTCCCGACCGAGTACTGGGGTGGCCTGCTTGTCACCCTCGTGGTGGCCAGTGTTGGCATCACGGCCTCGTTCCCGTTGGGCATCATGCTGGCACTGGGGCGCCGCTCGCGCATGCCGCTCGTGCGATGGGCGTCGGTCACCTTCATCGAGTTCGTCCGCGGCGTGCCTTTGATCACCGTGCTGTTCATGTCATCGGTGATGCTGCCCCTGTTCCTGCCGCCGGGCTGGAGCTTCGACAAGCTGCTGCGCGCCCTCGTCGGTGTCGCATTGTTCGCGGCTGCCTACATGGCCGAGACGATCCGCGGGGGCTTGCAAGCCATTCCGCGCGGCCAGTTCGAGGGCGCCGATGCGCTTGGTCTCAACTATCGCCAGAAGATGAGCCTGATCGTGCTGCCACAGGCGCTCAAGCTGGTGATCCCGGGTATCGTCAACAGCTTCATCGGGCTCTTCAAAGATACCAGCCTCGTGCTGATCATCGGCCTGTTCGATCTGCTCGGCATCGTCCAGCAGAACAACACCGACCAGAAGTGGCTGGCGCCCACCAACGCAATGACCGGCTATCTGTTCGCGGGCTTCGTGTTCTGGATCTTCTGCTTCGGCATGTCGCGCTATTCAGCCTTTGTCGAACGGCGTCTGGCGACCGGCGACAAACGATAGCGGGTTGGCATCCGCTATCGGCACAGAGCGTCTTGGGCGCCGTTTTAGCCGCCGGTTTCAATACTGGCGGTAACGCCGGTACTCGCCGGCATAGGGCGCATAGCGTGGCTCGGCATGGCCATAGCGTGGACCATCGATCGGCCGCAGCGCGAGGATCTCGCCCGTGCAGCGATCGACCTCCAGCCGATAGGGCCGGCCATTGGGCCGCTGCGCATCGACGGTCGCGGTATTGCGATCGACGACCTGCGGGTTTTCAAACCGCGCCCAACCATCGCGCTCCAGCATACGGCTGATCTCGTCCTTTGACGGGCATGCCCGCCCGCGGCGGTCATCCTGCGCATGGCGGCGCTCATAGCTCTCCCGCTCGTCGCGATAGACGCGCTCGCGCGGAATGGGCGGCACGGGCTCATAGGACCGATACGGTTCCGCCTGATGCCGGCGCGGCTGGCCATAACCATAAAGATCAGCATAGCGCGGATCGTCATAGGCGGCACCGGCACGCGGCGGCACGTCGTCGCGATAAAGATCGGCGGCGCGGGCAGCTGGCGCAGATATGAACACAGCAAGCAGGCCAGCCGCGACCAGCAATCGAGGCGAGAGAGCACAAGTCATGACATCGTTCCTCCGGAATTCTCTGGCGCGGCGTCTGCGCCGCCACTGTGCGCAGGCCCGGCCCAAGTGGTGGCGCACCCTCCCCAGGATGAGCGTCTGTGCAGACATGCGGGACCATCTTCGGCTGCGGCAGGCTGACGGCCATCAGATGAACGCTGGATGAAGGATGCCCCAGCACCCCCACCCATGAAAGCGCGTTCCGCGAAGAATCCCAACGTGTTGCTCGTGCGCCTATGTTCAATTGCGATTGCCCGCGGCCACGCCCTTGAAACCCGCAAGCCGCCACCTAAATTTAGGGAGCGCACGCCGCTACCGGGTGCGCCATCCACGGTCCGGCCCCTCGGGGCGAACCTTCTCAAAAGTTGCTTCTCAAGGAGAACTTCCATGCGTCCATTTGATTTCGCCCCCCTCTACCGTTCCACCGTCGGCTTCGACCGCCTGGTGCAGATGCTCGACGGCGTCTCCGGGCTGGAGGCAGAAGGCACCGCCTACCCGCCCTACAACATCGAACGGCTCAGCGAGACCGAGTACCGCATCACCATGGCAGTCGCCGGCTTTTCCGGCGATGAGGTCAAGATCGAAGTGAAGGAGAACGCCCTATCCGTCGCCGGCACCAAAGCCGTCGACGGCCAAGAGCGCACCTTCCTCCATCGCGGCATCGCCACGCGCGCGTTCGAGCGCCGGTTCCAGTTGGCCGATCATGTCGAAGTGAAGGGCGCTGACCTCAAGGACGGCCTGTTGCACATCGATCTCGTGCGCAACGTGCCAGAGCGCCTGAAGCCGCGCACGATCGCCATCAATGCAGGCGCCATCGGTGCGGGCAGCGGCGCGCCCAAGCAGATCGTGGCCCAAGGCTAACGCCCGGCGGGCGGATTGAGACGCCCTGTGGCGTCTTTGGTCCGCCACACCGCGCACCGGCCATGTGACCGCAGATACGCCACACAGACTGGAGCGGCGGGTTGGCCTTCGCTGACCCGCCCTCTGGCCCACTCCACTTGCAACCGCCGGAAAATCAGCTGAAAAACCCCGCTGGACAGGCACGCGACCAGACCCTATAACCCGCTCGCGTCGCAGCGCCGGGTCACAGTGGTTTCCCTTCCGTTTCGCGAAATGCCCGGGTAGCTCAGTTGGTAGAGCATGCGATTGAAAATCGCAGTGTCGCCAGTTCAATTCTGGCCCCGGGCACCATTGCGCTGACTGATCTGGACACCCTGACGCGGCAGCTCCAGCCACCGCGCGCAGCCCCAAAATCCTACTTCCCCGCCTCAACCGTTGCGGTCATTACCTTGACGATTGGCCGCTTGCCCCAGGCGTTGTCGATGGTGCCGCGAACGGCTTTGCGGACGGCGTCCTCCACTTTGGCCTGATCGAGCCGGCGCTTGGGCGGGAATGACTTGAGCGTGTTGTCCACCGCATCGAGCACCAGGTCGAGCACGTCGCGGCCCTCCGTGTCCGTCTCGGGAATGCCATCCAGCACCACATCCGGGTCGGCAGCGATGTTGCCGCGCGTATCGAGCACCAGCGAAACGACCGCGATACCGACCTGCGCCAGCTTGCGGCGATCGCGCACCGGGCCCTTCGGTGCTTTCGACCAGCAGGCGCCCGTCGCGATACAGGCGCCCAACCGGCGCCTCATCGATGACCGCGCCGTTGCCGGGCGCCAACCGCACGATGTCGCCGTTGCGCACGACCATGACCTGCGGCACCCCCGCAGCCTTGGCGAGCGCCGCGTTCGCCGCCATGTGGCGCGCCTCGCCGTGCATGGGGATGGCAAGCTTCGGTTTCACCCAGGCGTACATCTCCTTGAGCTCGTCACGCCGCGGATGGCCGGTGACGTGCACCAGCGCGTCGTTGTCGGTGACCAGCGTGATGCCGCGCTCGACCAGTTTGTTCTGGATGCGCCCGACAACCTTCTCGTTGCCGGGAATAGTGCGCGAGGAAAAGATCACGGTATCGCGCGCGGTGAGGTGGATCATCGGATGATCGTTGTCGGCGATGCGCGCCAGCGCGGCCCGCGGTTCACCTTGACTGCCGGTGCACAGCAACAACGCCCTCTCAGGCGGCAGCGTTTTGAAATGATCCTGATCGTAGTGCTTGAAATCGACCCTTGAGATGGCCAGTTTCCAGTGCCACCGCGATCATGCGGTGCATGGCGCGGCCGGCGACAACGAGCGTGCGCCCGGTCGCTCTGGCGGCATCGGCCACCGCCTGCATACGCGCGACGTTGGATGAGAAGATTGTCACGGCAACGGCGCCCTGGCACTTCTTGATCTCGTTGGCGAGCGACTTGGCGACGTCGGTCTCAGATGGCGAACGGCCTTCGCGCATGGCGTTGGTGCTGTCGCAGATCAGCGCGTCGACGCCTTCCAAGCCGACGGCCATCAGACGGGCCTGGTCGGTGTCGGTGCCCGTTGCGTAAGGCGTCGGCTCGATCTTCCAATCGCCGGTGTGGAGTGCCTTGCCGTCAGCGGTCTTGATCAACAACGCCTGTGGCTCGGGAATCGAATGGGCAACAGCGATGAACTCCAAGTCGAAGGCGCCGACCTTGAAGGCGCTGCTGACGGGGATCTCGCGGATCGGGATCTTGACCCGGTTGCCAGCTTCCGAAAGCTTGGCTTTCAGCAGTTGCGCCGTGAACGGGGTTGCATAGACCGGCACTTTCAGGCGCGGCCACAGCTCGATCAGTGCGCCGAAATGGTCTTCGTGCGCATGCGTGAGCACGATGCCGGTCAGATTGATGTGCTCGTCTTCGACGAAGCGGACGTCCGGCAAGATGACATCGACGCCCGGCTCATAGTCACCCTCCGGAAACGTGATGCCGATATCGACCATCAGCCACTCGCGCGCGTCCGCCGGGCCGGTGCCATAGAGATAGCAATTCATGCCGATTTCGCCGAGGCCGCCGAGCGCCAGGAACACCAGTTCCGACGCACCACCGGCCGCAGCGGGGCGCTTGCCCGCACGGGTTTTCACGCGTTGATCAGCCATTTCAAAAGGTCCTCAGCCGCGGGGGGCGGCGTCCAAAGTCACATCACCATAGGTCAGGGTGCGGTCGTAGCCGGAATGGTCCCTCAAGATCAATGCCCCGTCTGCTCCCAGACCTGCGAATGTGCCGATAACCGGCATTTCTGCCGCGTGCACCGTCATGGGTGTGCCGATGGCTAAGCTATCGGCGAGCCACTGCGCGCGAATGACCGAAAAGCCCCGGCCTTCGGCCCAGGTCACCAGCGCCCTGTCCAACTCGGACGCGAGCGCAGCGAGCATTGCCGCTGGCGTGATATTCACGCCGTGCACCGCCAGACACGTGGTCGCGCGGCCCATCCCAGCCGGCGCGTGCGCCAGATTGACGCCGATGCCGATCACGGCAAGCACACGCCCATCCGGCTGGAGGGTGCTTTCCGGCAGAATGCCCGTGAGCTTTGCGCCATCGAGCAGGATATCGTTGGGCCATTTAAGGGCGATGGAAAGACCACGCGCCAGTGGTCCAGCGCTTCGGCGCACGGCGGCAACTGTCGCCACCGCAGCAACGAACGAGAGCTGATGCAGGACCACCGGCGCACAAGTCAGTTGCACCAGCAGGCTCGCATAGAGATTGCCCGGCTCTGAGACCCACAGCCGCCCAGACCGCCCCCGCCCCGCCGTCTGCTGCTCAGCGCGCACCCAAAACGGCGCGGTTACTCCCGCCAAACCCAATCGCATCGCTTCAGCGTTGGTGGAGGGGAGTGACGGATAGGTGCGGACATTTGGCAGCATGCCCCGCGTTCTAGGCGAGGCAGCAGCAGGCGTCGAGAGACCGCACGAAAGCCGCTGGCGCTGGATTTGTGATCGCCGGTTGCCTATAAAGCCGCGCAAACAGCTCCCACTGCCTCAAAGTGTCCCCATGGCCGGCCATTCACAGTTCAAAAACATCATGCACCGCAAGGGCAAGCAGGACGCGCAGAAGGCGCGGCTGTTTGCCAAGTTTGCGCGTGAAATCACGGTGGCAGCCAAGTCCGGCACGCCCGATCCGGCCATGAACCCGCGGCTGCGTCTGGCCATCCAGGGCGCGCGGGCCGAGAACATGCCGAAAGACAACATCGAGCGCGCCATCAAGAAGGCGCTTGGCGCGGATGGCGAGAACTTCGAGCAGGTGCGCTACGAAGGCTATGGGCCAGGCGGCGTCGCCATCATCGTCGAAGCGTTGACCGACAACCGCAACCGGACCGGCGGCGCTGTGCGCGCGATGTTCACAAAACATGGTGGCAATCTCGGCGCCACCGGGCAAGTCAGCCACATGTTCACGCGCGTCGGCGAGATCGTTTTCCCACCCGCGGCAGCCGGCGAAGACGCCATGCTGGAGGCAGCTATCGAAGCGGGCGCCGACGACGTTCAGTCAGACGCCGACGGACATATGATCACCTGCAGCTTCGACACACTAGGCTCGGCGGCTGGCGCACTCGAAGCCAAATACGGCGCGCCGAAATCCGTCAAAGCCGTCTGGAAGCCAAACCTCACCACGACCGTCGATCAGGACAAGGCCGAGACGATCCTCAAGTTGCTCGGCGTCCTGGAAGAGGACGACGACGTGCAGCAGGTGTTCTCCAACGTCGAAGTCGATGAAGCGACGATGGCCAAACTGTCGGCTTGAGGCATCCGCCTGGCGCGCCGGCCCGTTCTAACAGACGACGCCTGCCTTGGTTGGCGCCAATACAGGCCCAGTACGCGTGCTGGCGCGTCTCGACTTTTCAGGCGCCACCCGCCACATAATGAAAGCACCGCACCAGCGGTCCAGAGCATCCCCGCCGATTGTCCCCAGAGCACCACCATGCCACCCGCCGACACAGCCCCCGCGTTGCACATCGCGTTTGACAACAGTTACGCGCGGTTGCCGGACCGGTTTTATGTGCGGCAGCGCGCGAATGCCGTGGCAGCACCGAAACTGATCAAGCTCAACACAGATTTGGCATCGGAGTTGGGGCTTGATGCAGCAGCTTTGGCCGGCGCTGATGGCATAGCCCTTTTGTCAGGCAATGCTGTTCCAGCCGGCGCCGAACCGCTGGCGGCGGCCTATGCCGGACATCAGTTCGGCGGCTTCTCACCGCAACTCGGCGATGGACGCGCGCTGTTGCTCGGTGAAGTCATCGACATCCACGGCCATCGCCGCGACATCCAGCTCAAAGGTTCCGGTCCGACGCCCTTCTCGCGCCGCGGTGATGGCCGCGCGGCACTCGGCCCGGTGCTGCGCGAATATATCATCAGCGAGGCGATGCACGCGCTCGGCATCCCGACAACGCGTGCGCTGGCCGCAATCTCGACCGGCGAGATCGTGCAGCGCGAGACGGCACAGCCTGGCGGCGTCCTCGCCCGCGTCGCTGCCAGCCACATCCGCGTCGGCACGTTCCAATATTTTGCGGCACGCGGTGATGCCGAAGCGCTCAAGGCGCTGGCCGATCACGTCATCGCGCGGCACTATCCACAAGCAGCCTATGCCAAGCAACCCTATCTCGCGTTGCTGGAGAGCGTGATCGCGGCACAGGCAACGCTGATCGCGCAATGGATGCTGGTTGGCTTCATCCATGGCGTCATGAATACCGACAACTGCGCGGTCTCTGGCGAAACCATCGACTACGGCCCGTGTGCGTTTATGGACGCCTATCATCCAGAAACCGTCTACAGCTCCATTGATATGAACGGCCGCTATGCCTACGCCAACCAGCCCGGCATCGCGCTGTGGAACCTGACGCGTTTTGCAGAAACGCTGCTGCCGTTGATCGCCGACCCGGCCGATGCAGCGATCCCGGAGGCCCAGGCAGTTCTCGAAAATTTCGCGCCCACCTACAAAGCGGCCATTCTCACCGGCGCACGCAAAAAGCTTGGCTTACAGACCGCAGACGATGGCGATCTCGCGCTGTATGAAGACCTGCTCACGTGCATGGATCGCGGCGGCGCCGACTTCACGCTGACATTCCGCGCATTCGCCAATGACGATCTGGGTGCAGCACGCGCACTGTTTGCTGCCGCCCCTGATTTTGACGCGTGGGCTGAGCGCTGGCAAACCCGCAGGTCTGCCGAGACCACCAATACAGCGCAGCAAAAGGCGATCATGCGCAAGGCCAACCCGGCCTTCATTCCCCGCAATCACCGCGTCGAACAGGCCATTGCGGCGGCCACCGCAGACGGCGACTTCGGCCCCTTCGAAGCGCTCACCGCTGTACTCTCCCGCCCTTATGACGACCAACCAGATGCCCGCGCCTACAGCACCCCGCCCGAAGACCACGAAACCGTCCGCGCCACGTTTTGCGGGACGTGATCAACTCTCCCCGTGACGCCTCAACCGAACCAGTCTAGCTTTTCTCCCAAGCGTCCAAACAGGCTGCCAAAGAGCAGCCAAACGGGGACGTTGGAAACGCAACGGTCGGGAGCCTGCGCATGGCGATGGCGGCAACAGATTACCCAGCTCGTTCAACGGCCGTCCCCAAGGGCGCCTGGACGATCACCTTCCTGCTGTTCCTCTACATGCTGGTCAACTTCGCCGACAAAATCATTGTCGGTCTCGCCGGCGTACCGATCATGAAAGATTTGGCGCTCACGCCAAAAGAGTTCGGCTTTCTGGGCTCGGCGTTCTTCTTTCTGTTTTCGATATCGGCCGTGGTGGTCGGCTTTATCGTCAACACCGTTTCGACACGCTGGGTGATCTTGGTGCTGGCGCTGATCTGGGCAGTGGTGCAGTTCCCGATGATGTGGGAGGTGAGCTACTCAACCATGCTCATCTGCCGCATTATTCTCGGTGCCGGCGAGGGCCCGGCCTTCGCTGTCGCCTGCCATGCGCTCTACAAGTGGTTTCCCGATGAGAAGCGCGCGCTGCCAACGGCCATTCTTTCGCAGGGTTCAGCCTTCGGCGTCATCCTCGCCGTGCCAGCGCTGAATTACCTGATCGTCAACTACTCCTGGCATGCCGCCTTCGGCGCGCTGGGTGTGTTCGGCCTGTTGTGGGCGGTGGCCTGGCTCGCGCTCGGCCGTGAAGGTCCCATCGTCGACGAACTCAAAGCTGAGAACGGCGTTGCCGGACCCGTGCGGTTACCCTACGGGCGCTTGCTCTCCACGCCGACATTCCTCGGCTGCTCTATCGCGACGTTCGGCGCCTATTGGGCGCTGGCGCTTGGGCTCACCTGGTTCACGCCTTATGTGCGCGCGCTCGGCTTCAGCCAGCAGCAGGCGGGGCCCTTCTCGATCCTGCCGTGGATCATGGGCGCGGTCTGCGTGTTGCTGGGCGGCTGGCTCAGCCAATCCATGATGGGGCGCGGTGCCAACACACGGATCGCCCGCGGGCTCGTCGGCGCAGTACCGTTGATCGTTTCGGGTGCGCTGCTGTATGCCGCAACCTACGTGCCCGACCCGGTCTCGCAAATCATCCTGGTGGCTCTCGCGACCGGCATCTGTGCGCCCATCTACGTCGTCTGCCCGCCGATGATCAGCGAGTTCACGCCGACATCCCAGCGCGGCGCCATGATCGCCATCTACGGCGCACTCTACACCCTGGC
Source organism: uncultured Alphaproteobacteria bacterium (assembly GCA_963847145.1). Classification (GTDB taxonomy): domain Bacteria; phylum Pseudomonadota; class Alphaproteobacteria; order Rhizobiales; family Hyphomicrobiaceae; genus JABFRJ01. Next base: position 112,142 of record CAWJYN010000001.1, on the reverse strand, counting down.
CGGCGTGCTGGCGCCCTTCGTCATGGGCTCCGTCATCACCGACGCCGCGACACCGTTAGCTGGCTACCTCAGCGGCTTCCGCATCGCAGCCCTGGTGCTGATCGCCTCCGGGATCGTCGGCCTGCTGCTGCTGTGGCCGAACAAAGAACGCGCGCGGTTGGCGGCAGCGGTGTAGCGCCTACCTGTTCCCCCGCCGTCCCTTGCTGGCGAACCGCACGGCTTCTTCCGCCGCGCGGAACAGCGCTGCCGCTTTGAACACGCATTCCTGCTGCTCGGCTGCCGGCACACTGTCGGCGACGACACCGGCACCGGACTGCACATAGATCATGGCGTCCTTGACGATAGCGGTCCGCAGCACGATGCAGGTGTCCATCTGCCCGTCAGCCGAGAAGTAGCCGACGCACCCCCCGTAGGCTCCGCGCTTGGCCTTCTCGAGTTCGTCGATGATTTCCATGGCGCGCACTTTCGGCGCACCCGACAGCGTGCCGGCCGGCAGCCCCGCCATCAGCGCGTCGATCTCGTCGTGTGCATCGCGGTCGAGGGTTCCATGCACCGTCGATGAGATGTGCATCACGTGGCTGTAACGCTCGATCTCAAAGCTCTGCGCAACTTTGACCGTGCCGATTATTGACACCCGGCCCACATCATTGCGGCCGAGGTCCAGCAGCATCAAATGCTCAGCGCGTTCCTTGGGATCAGCCAGCAATTCTCGCTCGAGGCGCAGGTCTTCGGCCGGCGTCGCGCCACGCGGCCGCGTGCCGGCCAGCGGGCGAATGGTCACTTGGTCATCGCGCACGCGCACCAGGATTTCGGGGCTCGACCCCACAATGGCAAAGTTGCCGAAGTCGAGATGAAACAGAAATGGCGACGGGTTGGTGCGGCGGAGCGCACGATAGAGCGCCATCGACGACAGCCCAAACGGAGCCGAAAACCGCTGCGAGAGCACAACCTGGAAGATGTCGCCAGCCGCGATGTACGCCTGTGCAGCCAGCACCATGGCCTCGTATTCGGCGGGCGTGGTGTTGGACGCGATGGCCGGCAGCGCCAAGGCATCGGGCCCCGCAATGGCCGCGTGTGGCGTTGGCGCATCCAATGCGAGGATCACAGCATCGAGGCGTTTCAAAGCTGCCATATAGGCCGCCTCCGCCACGCCATCTCGAGACGGATACACCGGCGTCACGACAATCATCTCGTCTTTGATGCTGTCGAACACCACCATCGTGGTCGGGCGCACCAAGATCGCATCAGGGATGCCCAGCGTGTCCGGCCGCACATTCGGCAGGCGCTCAATCAGCCGCACGGTGTCATAACCCATGTAGCCGATGACGCCGGCGGCGTTCGGCGGCAGTCCCTCGGGCAACTCGATCCGGCTTTCGGCCAGCAGCGCCCGCAAGGCTTCCAAGGTCGGCTTGCTTTCGCGCGCAAAGCCATTGGGTTTGGTCCCCGGGCTGCGATTGATTTCTGCCACATCACCATGCGCGCGCCAGACAATGTCGGGTTCAATGCCGATAAACGAGTAGCGGCCGCGCACGGCACCGCCTTCGACCGACTCCAGCAGCGACGTCATCGTCCGTCCATCGGCAAGCTTCAAGTATGCAGAGACCGGCGTTTCTAGATCGGCCACAAGCCGCGTCCACACGACCTGCGCCGTGCCCGCGTTGTAGCGTTCAGCGAATGCCGGCAAAGCTGGCTCAGCGGCGAGATGGGGCAACGATGTCGGCATCGGGGCAATCCTGAGGCAGCGGGCCTGAAGCAGCAGGGATCAAAGTGCGGGGACCAAGGCCGGCAAGCTCCGGCGGTGCCACGGACCCTTGCTGTCCGCAAGCAAAAAGACCGGCTTAGCAAATGCAGCCTGCGTGGGTATGCTCTAAAGCCAACTGCGCGCCTGAACGGATCTGTTTCATGCCAACCGACCAAGACAGCACCAATTTCACGATGCCGAAGCGGCTGGTGATCGCCATCGGCGGCAACGCCACCCATCCCGAAAACATCTCCGGTACTTCGGCCGAGCAAAAGGTGATTGCCAAGCAGACCGCTGATGCCCTGCTGCCGCTGGCGCTGCTCGGCACCGAGCTGATCATTACGCACGGCAATGGCCCGGTCGTCGGCAAGATCCTCATGCGGCAAGCGCTCACGCGTGACCGCATTCCGCCCATGTCACTGGATATCTGCGTTGCCCATAGTCAGGGCGGCATTGCTTATCTCTTGATGCAGGCCATGGAGAACGCGTTGCGCGAGGCCGACGATCAGCGCCACGTGGCGTGCCTGTTGACGCAAGTCGAGGTCGATCCAGCCGATCCGGCCTTCAAGAACCCAACCAAATACGTCGGCCCCTTTTTTACCGAAGAACAGTCCAAAGCCGTCGCGCGAGAGCTCGGATGGAACATGCGGCAGGACGGTGCGCGCGGCTATCGCCATGTCGTCCCCTCGCCAATCCCGACGCACATCTGCGACATTTCGCTGATCGAGGTTCTCTCCAAGCGCGGCACCATCGTCATCGCCGGTGGGGGCGGCGGCATTCCCGTGGTGCGCGGCCCAAAGGGGGTTCGCCATGGTATCGAAGCCGTGATCGACAAAGACCTGACCACGCAGCACATGGCCAACGTCCTGCACATCGACACCATCATGCTGCTGACCGCAGTGCCGAAGATCGCCGTCGACTTCGGCAAGCCCACGCAGCGCTTCCTCGATCGCGTCACCCTGCCAGACCTCAAGGCGCTCAACGCCGAAGGGCATTTCCCGCCCGGCAGCATGGGACCGAAAATCGACGCCGCGATCCGCTTTCTGGAACGTGGCGGCAAACGCGTGGTCATCGGCCGGCTGACCGAAGCGGTAGCCGCACTCAAAGGTGAGACGGGCACACACATCGTGCACGCCGCGTCATGAGGGCGGCGCTCAACGTCGTGCGGCTCGGACCTGTCGCGGCCGAAATCCTAAGCCACAATGGCGATGCCGAAGTCGCCGCCGTGTTTGATCGCAGTGCAACCATCATGACCCAGCATGGCTTCGTCACGCTTGGCGGTGAACTTTTGGGCAATGGACCGTTGAATGTGTTGCTCTCGCAAAGCGTCGGGGTCCTCGATTGGTTGCGCCTTGGCATCGCGCGTGAGGCCAAGGGCAAAGTGGTGTCCGGCCGGCTGCACATCGGTGACACCTGCGCGCTCAGCTGCGCCACTGCGCCGGTTTGGCAGCCACCGCCGTGGGTTACGCCAACGCGCGCAGGGATCACACAAAGCCTCGCTGCCGTGCGCGCCAAAGACCATACCTATTGGCCGTCCGAGGGCTTAAGCCGGCTGGTCATCACGGGGCGCGCCGACACGTCCGACCGCAGCGCCAAGGCGGCCACACCAATCTTCGCCGATCTCGTCCGTCTCCTGCCGCCGGCCATCGCGACAGAATGCGCAACCCCAGCGCTGGTGCGTGCGGCCACCCTGCTCGTCGGGCTCGGCCCGGGCCTCACACCGTCGGGCGACGATCTGTTGGGCGGGCTGTTCCTTACGCTCAGCGCGCTCAACCGGACCATCCTGCGCGACGCGCTTTGGGACGGGTTAGCCCCCGAAATGGACTTACTCACGACTGGCCTCAGTGGTGCTCATGTAGCAGCCGCAGCTGACGGGCTGGCTGCCGAGCGTGTCCATCTGGCGCTCAACGCGCTGCTGACTTACGATGCCGCAAGCTTACCCGGCCATCTCGATGCGCTGCGCGCCATCGGTCACTGCTCCGGCTGTGATACGCTGGCAGGAATTGTCCTCGGCCTTGATGCGGCGCTTGCCGCAGGCTCGATCGCCTAACCCGTCAGCTCAAAAACAACGGTGTCCACTGCACTTGATCGATATGCGTCGCGCCGGCAGCGAGCATCACGAGCCGGTCAAACCCCAACGCGCCACCGGACGCCGGCGGCATGTACGCCAGCGCCGCTAGAAAGTCTTCGTCGATCGGATAGCGCTCGCCATAGACGCGCTCCTTTTCAGCCATCTCGGCCTCAAAGCGGCGGCGCTGTTCGGCTGCATCGGTCAATTCGCCGAAGCAGTTAGCGAGCTCCAAACCAGCCACATAAACCTCAAATCTCTCAGCAAGGCGCGCGTCGTGCCCCGTGGGCCGAGCAAGCGCCGCCTCGTGCGTTGGGTACTCCGTCAGAAAAACCGGCGCCGGATGCGCGGCAAGTGCTGGCTCGATGCGCTCGACCAGTACACGGCTGAACAGATCCGACCACGTATCGTCATCAGCGACACGGATGCCAGCCGCCAGCACCTGCGCCGCCAACGCTGCGCGATCAGCAACGTCCGCCCGCAACGTCGCAAGAAGATCAATCCCGCCGTGCTCTTGGAACGCATCGGCCACCGTGATCCGCAATGGAATGGCGGTCGGCGCCACCGTATGCCCCGCAAACTGCCACGGCGCAGGACCCGCCACTTTGGCCGCAATCCGGATGAACGCCAGACAGTCATCGGCAATACGCCGGTAGTCCTCGCGGGCGCGATACCACTCCAGCATGGTGAACTCTGGTGCATGCCGCGCGCCCTGCTCGCGATTTCGAAACACCGGCGCAAATGCAAAAATCCGCGTCTCGCCAGCAGCGAGCAGCTTCTTCATGGCAAATTCGGGGGACGTGTGCAGGTGCAGCCCACGCCGCCGACCTGCATCATCGCGATACTCGGTTGCAAACGCGTGCAGATGCGCCTCATTGCCAGGAGAGACCTGCAAGCACCCCGGCTCGACTTCGACAAAACCCTCAGTGGCGAAATAGACGCGCAGCGCCGCCTTGATGCGCCCTCGCAGCAGCAGACCGGCGCGCCGGTCCCGGTGCTGCTCTGTGTGCCACCAGCGCCGGTGGGCGCCTGCATCGCCTTGCTTGTTAGCGGACATCGCAGCGCCTCTCCGCGCGCCACTCATAGGCGCACCTGGTCACCGCGCAGTATAACACGCTTCCTGATGGCGCCAGTCCATCAGTCCGCCATCTCAAGCGCACGCTTTTTAGGGCGGCTCTTGCGCGGCAGCGATACTTTCTGCTGCTCGGGCGGCGGCACATCAGCCCAGCGCTCATAGCGAACGCCAGGGAACAGAATGATCTCGCACATACCGTCAGACGGCCGGCTCTGCGACGAGCGCACAGATTGCGCTGCCGGTTTAAAATTGAAAATGGTTGCCATAGCTGTGCCCCGTCTCTTGCGGCACTCTTGGGAGGACCCCACCTGCCGCCGCCGACCGATGCCTCGGATCGATCAGATGACGTCATTCAAGGCGGCAAAACTTAACAACGTCTTAAAATGTTAAAGACGGCTGGCGGGTGTGGCTAACCAGTCATCAAGTCCGGCATTTCCGCCGCGATCTTCCACCTCGACAACCCAAATATCGTCGTCATAAGAGCGTTGGCGCGCAATAATGACGTCCACGTCGTGTTCGGGCACCCAAGCGCCACCGTGCAAAAGAACGAACTGGCGGTCGCCATCATGATCTGATTCGCGACTGAAACTGCTAGGCGCCGGGCCGTAAACCGCGGCAGTCCCATCAAGCCGCGCGATCTTGATCAACACCGCGCCAGCCGAGTCGTGCCCGTGCGCAACGACGGCCGCGAACGCGCCCGCCGCCTGCCGCTGACGAATGTAGGCTTTGACCCACAGTTCAGTTTTAAGGCGCATGAGGTATTATGGCGAAAACGCACATTTCGACAGAACCTTACGGGTAGCTGTCAGCATCTTCTCGGTCCCGTTTTTTTGATTACCCTGCCTTCTTCACTTCATCCGTAATCTTCTTGGCCGCATCCGCCAGATTGTCGGCGCCGGTGATCTTGAGACCGCTCTCGGCCATGATCTTCTTGCCGAGTTCGACGTTGGTGCCTTCGAGGCGCACGACCAGCGGCACCTTTACCCCAAGCTCTCGCGCGGCGGCCACCACGCCTTCGGCGATGATATCGCAGCGCATGATGCCGCCGAAGATGTTGACCAGAATGCCCTTCACGTTCGGATCGTTGAGAATGATCTTGAACGCGGCTGCCACTTTTTCTTTCGATGCCGAACCGCCCACGTCGAGGAAGTTGGCCGGCTCCATGCCGTAGAGCTTGATGATGTCCATGGTCGCCATGGCGAGGCCGGCGCCGTTCACGAGGCAGCCGATCTGGCCGTCGAGCTTGACGTAGGAGAGATCATACTTCGACGCTTCGACTTCGGCGGGATCTTCTTCACTGAGGTCGCGCAGCGCGACGATGTCCTTGTGGCGGAACAGCGCGTTGCCATCGAAATCCATCTTGCCATCAAGACAGATGAGATTGCCGTCTTTAGTGACGACCAGCGGATTGATCTCCAGCATGCTCATGTCCTTCTCCACCACCATCCGGTAGAGATTGCCGATCATGGCGACGCACTGGTTGACTTGATCGCCCTTCAAGCCAAGCGCGAACGCGATCTTGCGGCCATACATGGGAAAGTAGCCGGCCGCCGGATCGATCGACATGGTGTGGATACGATCGGGCGTGTCGTGCGCCACCTTCTCGATGTCCATGCCGCCTTCGGTCGAAACGATGAACGCCACGCGGCTGGTCTCGCGATCAATGATCGCAGAAAGATAGAGCTCCCGGTCGATCTGCGAGCCGTCTTCGATGTATAGCCGCTGCACCTTTTTGCCCTCGGGGCCGGTCTGCGCTGTCACCAGTGTATTGCCAAGCATCTCGGTCGCATACTGCTTCACTTCGGCGATGGATTTCGCCAAGCGCACGCCGCCCTTTTCGCCAGCTGCGGCTTCTTTGAATTTGCCTTTGCCGCGTCCGCCTGCATGGATCTGCGACTTCACCACCCACACTGGCCCCGGCAGCTGCTCGGCAGCCTTGACGGCTTCATCCACCGACATCGCGGCAACGCCCTTCGGCGTCGGCACGCCATAGGCGCGATAGAGTTCCTTGGCCTGATATTCGTGGATGTTCATGGGAGGTTCCTGCCGATGGTCCGGACACTTAAAAGTCGCCGAACCGATAGCCGGAAGTGCGCGCAGGCACAACTAGCCGCTCGGCGGAGAGGCTGGGCCGCGTTTAAGGCTGCCGCTCACGCCTTCGGGCGGTTCCACAGCATTTCGCGGGGTGCGGGCTGGCGGAGCTGGCCGCGGGTGCGCGCGTCGATGGCCGTCACCCCGCCGACCATCGCCGCCGCGAATTTCTGTCCCGTCGTCGTCGAGACACGGCTGTCCCAGGCGCCGGGGCCACGGCGCTTCACTTCGCGGCCGATCTCACGATAAACAGCGCGCGCGGTGCCAATTGCCCAGCCTGAGCGCAACGGCAGCTCGGAGATGCCGAAGCGGCTCGATTCGTAATAGTGATCGGCTTGATCGATCAGCCGCCGCGCCACCCGGAACAACGCCACGCGGTTTTCTGGCGCGGCCATGGTGGCGTGGCTGAGGCCCGCTTCCGTCAACCAGGCATCCGGCAGATAACAACGCCCGGCCTGCGCATCCTCGACCACATCACGGGCAATGTTGGTGAGCTGAAATCCCAATCCCAGATCGGACGCCCGGTCGAGCGTCGCATCCGCCCGCGCACCCATGATCATGGCCATCATCACACCCACCACGCCGGCCACATGGTAGCAGTATTCCAGCGTATCACCGATCGCCTGATAACGCCGGCCCGCGACATCCATTTCGAAGCCATCCAGCAACTCAAACGCATGCCGCGCGGGGATGTCATGCCGCGCCATAACCGCCTGGAACGCTTGGAAAACCGGCGCGCGCATGGTCTTGCCCGCCAGTGCATCAGCCGTCTGTTGACGCAGCATGTCGAGCTCGGCCTTGGGATCGTGCGGCAGCGCCGCCGCATTGCGGAAACCCAACTCCTGCCCATCGATCACATCATCGCAGTGACGGCACCACGCATAGAGTAAGTGCGCGCTCACTCGCGTTTCAGCATCAAACAGGCGTGAGGCCGCAGCGAAGCTCTTCGAGCCCTTCTGGATGATCTCTTGGCTGAGCCGCGCCAGATTGATGGTGTCCTGCGCGGTCCTCATGCCGCAGCGGCCCCCGGCCCAAGAATAATCCCCGCCGTTGCCTTGGCGGAGCCAACGACACCAGGAATACCTGCCCCCGGATGCGTGCCCGCACCAACCAGATAGAGCCCGCCGATTTTCTTGTCTGCATTGTGCGCGCGGAAGTACGCGCTCTGCGTCAGGATCGGTTCCAGCGAGAACGCCGAGCCGACGTGGGCGTTCAATTCCGTCTGAAAATCCGCCGGGGTAAAAATGCGCGAGGTAACGAGATCGCCACGCAGCCCGGGGATCATCCGGTCCTCGAGATACTTCAGGATCTTGTCGCGGTACTTCGGCCCCTCGGCCGCCCAGTCAATGTTGGCGTGTCCCATATGCGGCACCGGCGAGAGCACATAGTAGGCGCTGCAGCCGGGCGGCGCGAGCGATGGATCGGTAACACTTGGTGCATGCAGATAAAGCGAGAAATCATCCGGCAGCGAGGCTGAACCGAAAATTTCGCCGATCAGCTCCCGGTAGCGCGGCCCGAACATCACGATGTGATGCTTCATGTCGGGGTGCTGGCGCTTCAAACCAAAATAGATAACGAACAGCGACATGCTGAAGCGCTTTTTCGCCAGGCTCTTGGCGGTCGCGGCCGCCCGCGGCTCGTCACGCAGCAGGTCTTTGTAGGTATGCACCACGTCGGCGTTGCTAGCGACGATGGCCGCCGGATGCCGCTGCCCGTCTTGCGTCACCACCGCAGAGACATGTCCGTTTGACGTCTCGATGCGGTCAACCGGCGCGTTCAGCCTGATTGTGCCGCCGAGGTCTGTGAACAGCTTTACCAGCCCCTTGTTGATCAGCGCGCCAGTGCCGCCACGCGGGAACCACACACCCCACTTGCGCTCCAGCGCATGGATCAGCGCATAGATCGCCGATGTCGAGAACGGATTGCCACCAACCAGCAGCGTGTGGAAGCTGAAAGCCTGCCGCAGATGCTCATCGGAGATAAACTGCGCCACCTTCGAATAGACGCTGCGATAGCTCTGCAGCTTCACGAGTTGTGGCGCCACCCGGATCATACTGCGGAAATCCGGAAACGGTACGTGGCCCAGCTTCACATAGCCTTCGTCCAGCAGCGCTTCGGAATACTTCAGGAACTTGGTATAGCCTTCGACATCTTTGGGCGCGAATGCCGCAATCTGGCGGGTCAGTTCGGCTTGATTGTTGTCGTAGTCGAACACCGCGCCGTCTTCCCAGCGCAACTGATAGAACGGGCTGATCGGCAGCAGCTCCACATAGTCGGACATCTTGCGGCCAGACAGCGTGAACAGCTCCTCAAGGCACGTCGGATCGGTGATCACCGTCGGCCCGGCATCGAACACGAAGCCTTGATCCTCATAGACGTAGGCACGCCCGCCCGGCTTGTCGCGCTTTTCCAGCAGCGTCGTCGGATGACCAGCCGACTGCAGGCGGATGGCCAATGCCAAGCCGCCAAAGCCCGCCCCGATCACCACCGCCGGACTCTTCATGCCTGCACTCACCATCATGCGCCTCTGGACTTCAAAAGAAGATCTCGCTCCGATACGCAGCGGACAGCTTCCCGGATTGGTACAGGCGGCCTCCCGATAAGAATGCGCGCCTTGTGCAGCGCCGTCAGCCGCCCGGCATAGAAGCTGCGGATAAGCCCCGCATCGAGGCCATAAAAGCGCTGCAGAACGGTGTACCGATTCTCCGGCGTGCCGGCGTTGAACAGCAGCCTGTTGAGCATGCGGAACATCGACCGCTCCGCCCAGGTTTCGCGAATGGCCGTATGGATGCGCGTGCGCGCCTCCGCGGTCGTCATACCCTGCGGCACCAGCGCCAGCCGATCCGCTAGCCGCACCGCATCCGGCAGCGAATACCCCGTCGTCGGATGGAACAAGGCCGCGCCCAAGCCGATGCGCGGCGCGCCGGTCTGGTTGCCATCGATGAACCTGTCCATGTCCCCGGCCAGAATGATCGGCAGCACGCCGGTTTCCTCGCGGATCACCTCGGCGATGGTCCAACCGCGGCTGGCCGCGTAGCTGTTAATGTGCCCACGCAGTGTCTCCGGTGCCAGCGCATCGCCGTCACTGTAATAGGTGTCCTCGATCAGCACCGTGTCGGGCGTGAACGGCAGCGTGTAGACGAACCGGTAGCCGTCATCCTGCGCCACCGTTGCGTCCATGATGATCGGCAGCACCTGACCATGCGGCGCAGCAAGCCGCACCTCAAGCCCGAGAAACTTCTGATAGCCGAGCACCAGATGCGGGCTCGACCGCTCGCCCCGCGCGTCGATCACGCAGCGCGCTTCGAGAACACGCTGATCTTCCAGCTGCACGCGCGATTCGCTAACATCGACAGCGCGTGCACCGGTGAGAATGCTTGTTCCAAGTGTGCGTGGGATCACCTCCGCGAGGCGGTCAGACGTCACCGACTTATAGCCGGAATCGAGTGTGCGTGTCCGCTTCGGGAACCGCACGTCGTAGGCCGGCCAGCGGTGGACCACCAACGGATCCATCCAGGCGTTCTGCTCGGCCGTCAGATCGCTCTCAAAGAAACTCCAGGTGTGGTTGCCACCCAGCTGCGAGCCACCCTCGATCAGGCAGATGCGCAAGTCCGGCTTTTGCTGCTTGAGACGCCACGCCAGCAAGCTGCCGGCCAGGCCGCCGCCCACTATCAGAAAATCGTGCTCTGGCCCCGTCGTCATCCATTGGGACTAGAGGATTGCCAGGGCCAAGGCAACTGTGGCCCATTGCGGCCTTCGCGGCCTCTTCTGGAGCCTTCCATGCACGCAATTGTGCTGGTCGCGGTGGCCGTGCCACCCTTTGTTGCGCTGGCGCGGGCTGGTGAGACCCTCGGCGCCATCAGGGCGGCGTCAGCCGAACGCCACGGCCACAACGGTGCCGAAAATAACCACAGCGGACATAGCGACAAAGGCCAGCGCTTCGAGTTGTTTGCGCATGTGGCGGATATCCTCACAGGCGAGTTTATCGGCGTGCCCACGAGCGGGGCGGCCGTTCTCCAAGGTACAACGAATTTTAGAGCCATCGCTCTGACCGGCACCTGAAGACCCCATTCAGGGGACGTTCACATGGCTGCCACTGTTCCAATGTGATTGGCGGCGGCGCCTCGCTCATTGAAATAGCAATAGTCCGCATGCCGCGTGGCGCGACCTCGAAACCAGCGTGCTGCGCCGCGCCCCGGTAGCTGCAGCGGCATTCTCAAAAATGGCCGCACCGTGGCACAGCCGTGCCTCGGCGTCGCAGTCCCTGCGGCCCTGGCGCGCTTGACCCAGCACGCTCGAACCGGGCATCCCCTCGTCAACTTCTTGCGCGCTTTTTCAACTGACTTGATCTGGACCTCCGCCATGGCCGACACGACCCTCGATCTCTCAGGCCTGCAGTGCCCGATCCCGATCCTCAAGACAAAAAAAGCCGTCGCCGCCTTGCCCAGCGGCGCCACCATCGAAGTACTGGCCACCGATCCGGGTGCGCCAGGCGACTTTGCGGCTTGGTGCACCCAGAGCCGCAACACCCTTGTCGAGAGCACAGAAGCTGCCGGCGTGTTCCGTTTTCTGATTCGACACACAGCCGCAGCCTAAAACTGCCTTGTGCGCTTCTGACGCGCGGCTTTTGGTGCTCTGGTCTGGCATCCGCGGCTCGGTTCAATTGGCGTCATGGCTGCTGATCTGCGATTCCGTCTCCGCCTGATGCGACGCCGCGCGCGGCTGTTTTCGCGCCAAATAGCCGTTGCCATTGCGCTAACGGCCACCGCCGCTGGCCTCCTCGCCTCAGCGATCGTCACCACTAGCCAGCAACCGCCCGTTATTCAGCAGGCGGCGACCGGTCCGAACTGACGCCGAACCGAACCCCAAAATGTACCTCTGCGACGGCCAGATGGTCCCGTGGATATCGCCCCTCCACAGCCCCCGCCGGAAGCTGCAGGGTGCGGCAGTTGCGCCACGGTGGGAGTTTTGGCATACCTCGCAAGCAAACCGAGCCAAAGACGGGCGATTCGGCGGGCAGGAGCGGGCAAACCTTGAGGGGTCGTCCGTGCACCCCCGCACACCCGTTGCGCTCAGGTCGGAGAAAGCGGCCCATGCGGCCGCGCCAGTCTTAGGGGAACTTCAAGTATGGACAACGTCATGTGGGCGATCATCGCCTGCGGCCTGCTTTCGCTTGTGTATGGCTGGGTGACCAGCCAGCAGATCATGAAAGCTGATGCCGGCAACAAGCGCATGCAGGAAATCGCGGGCTACATCCAGGAAGGCGCCGCAGCCTATCTCAACCGTCAATACCGCACCATCGCCATGGTTGGTGCCGTAGTTTTCGTGGCACTTTATCTCCTGCTCGGCGGGCTCGTGGCCGTCGGCTTTTTGATCGGCGCGTTCCTGTCTGGGATTGCCGGCTATGTCGGCATGAACGTGTCGGTGCGTGCCAACGTGCGCACAGCTCAAGCATCGTCGCAGTCGCTCGCAGCTGGTCTCGACATGGCGTTCAAGTCAGGCGCTGTCACGGGCATGTTGGTGGCTGGTCTCGCATTGCTCGGCGTGACGGGTTACTTCGCCTTCCTCGTCTTCAACCTCGGCTTCAAGGCTGACAGCCGTACTGTCATCGACTCGCTCGTCGCCCTCGGCTTCGGCGCCTCGCTGATCTCCATCTTCGCCCGTCTCGGCGGCGGCATCTTTACCAAGGGTGCGGACGTCGGCGGCGATCTCGTCGGTAAGGTCGAAGCCGGCATCCCGGAAGATGACCCCCGCAACCCCGCAACAATCGCCGACAACGTTGGTGACAACGTCGGCGATTGCGCCGGTATGGCGGCCGACCTGTTCGAGACCTACGTCGTCTCGGTGGTTGCCACCATGGTGCTCGCGGCCATCTTCTTCGGCGGCCAGCAAGGCCTCTGGGCTGCTATGACGTACCCGCTCGCCATTTGTGCGGTGTGCCTCTTGACCTCGATCGCCGGCACCTACTTCGTCAAGCTCGGCGCCAACAACTCGATCATGGGTGCACTCTACAAAGGCCTGATCGCCAGCACGGTGCTCGCGGCCGTCGGATTGTGGTTCGCCACTCAATACATCATCGGCTGGGGCACGCTCGGCACGGTGCCAGGCGGCGCGACTGTCACCGGTCTGGCCTTGTTCAAGTGCGGCCTGGTCGGCCTCGTTGTGACCGGGCTCATTGTCTGGATCACTGAATACTACACTGGCATCGGCTATCGTCCGGTGCGCTCGATCAGCCAGGCGTCCGTCACGGGGCATGGCACCAACGTGATCCAGGGCTTGGCCGTTTCGCTTGAATTGACCGCGTTGCCGACGCTCGTCATCATCGGCGGCATCCTCGCCACCTATAACCTGGCCGGACTGTTCGGCACGGCCATCGCCGTCACCACGATGCTCGGCCTCGCCGGCATGGTTGTGGCACTCGACGCGTTCGGCCCTGTCACCGACAACGCGGGCGGCATTGCCGAAATGGCTGGCCTTCCAAAAGAAGTCCGCAAGGCAACCGACGCGCTCGACGCCGTTGGCAACACCACCAAGGCCGTCACCAAAGGTTACGCGATCGGCTCGGCCGGTCTCGGCGCACTGGTGCTGTTCGCAGCCTACAGCTCCGATCTGCAATACTTCATCGCGCAGGCCAATGCGGCTGGTGCGACGCGCTTCCAATACTTCAAAGGCGTCAAGATCGACTTCGGTCTCGACAATCCGTACGTGGTTGTCGGCCTGCTGCTGGGCGGTCTGATCCCGTACCTGTTCGGTGGCATGGCGATGACAGCGGTCGGCAAGGCTGCCGGCGCGATCGTCGAAGAAGTCCGCCGTCAGTTCAAGGCCAACCCGAACATCATGTTGAAGGGTGAAAAGCCAGACTACCAGAAGGCCGTCGATCTGCTGACGACCGCTGCGATCAAGGAAATGGTGCTCCCGTCGCTATTGCCGGTGTTGGCCCCCATCGTCGTCTACTTCGCGATCTATTGGATTGCGGGCGGCGGTGCCGTTGGCAAGGGTGCCGCGTTCTCGGCTGTCGGCGCGTTGCTGCTCGGCGTGATCGTCACAGGCCTCTTCGTTGCCATCTCGATGACGTCGGGCGGCGGCGCTTGGGACAACGCCAAGAAGAGCTTCGAAGACGGCTTCGTCGATGACAATAAGGTCAAGCACATGAAGGGTTCGGAAGCCCACAAGGCGTCCGTGACCGGTGACACCGTCGGCGATCCCTACAAGGACACCGCCGGCCCCGCCGTGAACCCCGCCATCAAGATCTGCAACATCGTTGCACTTCTGCTGCTCGCAGTGCTCGCGCACGGGTGAGTGGACGGGTTGCGACGTTGATACCGCAATGAAGAAGGGGAGCCGCAAGGCTCCCCTTTTTTTATTGCTCTCAATCTACTCCCGCATCACAATCTTGAAGTCGATTGTTGGCAGGGGCTGGCAATGCAGAACGACCGCTTCGAGTGGGACGATGCCAAGGCCGAGGCCAATTTCGCCAAGCATCGCATTGATTTCGCTACGACTAGCCCGACCTTCTCATGCTAGGAAGTGGCTTGGGCTTGAGACAAACATGGCCGGCGGCCGATTTCGGCACTCACATTTCCGCGACGCCGCTGGGTGCGGCTTGATCAGGTTCGGCGCTGTTCCTTTTTGTTGAACTTCGGATCGGGACGATGGAAGCGGCTCACGCCGCGGCACATCGGAGACAGTGAGAGGCCTCGACGAACACTGCCTGATGCGGGCATGATAACGCGAAAGCGATCTTCGCGCGGCGCCGATCCGCCTCACCTCCCACTGCCCTTCCCTTCTTTCCCCGCCGCGCGCCGTCCCGCCGCAAACGCCAGCTTCACCCATATCGCCAGCGCGTCCGGATCATCCACGGCATCGGTTGGAATGCTCCAGTAGGGCATGCGGATCGTCTTGCCGCGCTTGAACTCGTAGGTCCATTGGGTGGCACCGGCGGCCGCAAACTGCGGCTCGGTTTCGGCGTCGGCCTTCAGCAGCACCTCGCCGTCCATGATTGCACCGACGATGACGCCACGATGATAGACCCCCTGGCCGCCAAACAGCCGCTTGACGGTCACCACACCAAGCCCCGCGAAGATCTCCTGGATGTCCGCAACATTCATCTCACGCTCCCATGCGAGCAATGCTACGTTCTACCTACGTTCCGAACCCTCACACAAACTATTTTTCGCACATGCCTTGCCCTTGTCATTGCACTCGCCCACCCTCGCTCCCACATGATCCGCGCCATGAGACCGTGGCATCCCAAAACCGATCCCATCCTTGGCCTCTTTGTGGCCACGCCCAGGAGCCCCCATCATGACGCCTGATGAACGCAACATGATCACCGGTCTATTCGACCGCATGCGCTCTTTCGGAGCCATCGAGAAAGAGCACGAGGCGGAAGCACTGATCAATTCAGAAGTCCGCCGTATTCCCGATTCCGCCTACATGCTTGTCCAATCCGTCCTGGTCGGCGAACAAGCGCTGACGCAGTCGGCCGAGCGCGTCCAGCAGCTCGAAGCGCGCGTGCGCGATCTCGAAGCCGCGCAGACCCGTGCGCCCCAGCAGAGTTCCGGCGGCGGCTTCCTCGGCGGTCTGTTCGGCGGCGGCAGCCGTCCACAACCAACCAGCGTTCCGGCGACGCGGGCAGCCGTGCCGGCTGGCGGTCCGTGGGGTCCGCCCCCAGGCCAACAGCCTCAGTATCAGCAGGCTCCCATGCAGCAGGCCGCGCCCCAGCGCGCCGGCGGTGGCTTCATGGCGCAGGCCATGACCACGGCAGCAGGCGTTGCCGGCGGCATGCTCGTTGCCAACGCCATCGGCAACATGATGGGCGGGCACAAGAGCCATGACTCGGGCTCGCAGAACACTGGCTTCGATCAGGCCGCAGCTGACCGTGCGCAGGATGCCGCTCAAGACCAGGAGATCGCCCAGCAGCAATCCTACGCCGACGACAATGATCCCGGCTCCTCCAGTGCCGCCGACAGCGGCGGCGGCTGGGGCGGCGACAGCTCCGACGCTTGAGCTTTCGTAAATCTCAGAGCACCATGCGCGGCATCGGAGAGTTTCTCTCCGGTGCCGTTTTCCATTTCCTTTCATCCGCTCCCCCTGACGAGGCTCCGATGTCCGAATTCCTGCGCACCATCGACGATGGCGTCATGACGCTGACCTTGAACCGGCCCGAGGCGTTCAATGCGTTATCGGCAGACATCTTCAAGGGCCTGCTGACCTCGCTGGACGAGGCGGCCCGGGACCCGGCCATCGGCTGCGTGGTGGTGCGCGGTGCAGGCGACAAAGCGTTCTGCGCAGGCGGTGACGTCAAATCGATGGCTGCGGGCCGCAATCTCGATTGGACCACCGAGATGAAGATCGCAAATCTGCGCGGGCTGATGAAAATCACCGAACTGCTGCACGAGATGCCGAAGCCCACCATCGCCATGGTCAACGGCGTTGCCGCTGGCGCAGGGCTGTCCATTGCACTCGCCGCCGATATGCGTTTTGCCGCCAAGTCCGCCCGCATGACCACCGCGTTCGCCAAGATTGGCGTGTCCGGCGATTTCGGCTCGCATTATTTTCTCCACAAGCTGGTCGGTACCGCCAAGGCACGTGAGTTGTATTTCACGTCCGAAGTGCTCGACAGCGTGGCCATCGAAAAACTCGGCTTGGCCAACCGCATCTGTGCTGACGCGACCCTGGAAGCCGAGACCATGGCGTTTGCGAAAAAACTGGCCGCTGGTCCGCAGATCGGCTGGTTCTACGCCAAGCGCAACATGAAGGCGGCCGAGGACGGCTCATTGTCCAGCGCCCTCGATCTTGAGGCCAGCGGCATGGTCCGGACTATGGAGACCGATGACCACAAGGCGGCTGCGAAAGCCTTCGCCGCGAAGGCCCCGGTGACTTTCAAGGGCCGGTGAGCGATCGCCGTCGAACTCGTTAACGCTCTGAACTGTCTCACTTTAGGACAGTCGCCATTCCAAATTTACCGCTTGTCAACCACTGCCCATGTGCGAGACACTCCGCCTGTGGGCAAGCCCGTTTGTGCGGCGCGCCAGGGGCGGGTTTGTATGCGTATGATCTCCGAGCGCCGCCTCACCGCGGCTCTGTTCACTGGTTTCCTAGCAGCCGGCGCGGTGGCACTCGCCGCCGCCTTTCTGATCCTCGGGCACATGATCACCATGGCCGGCGACGTGACGCACGGGCCGCTCTACGTCATCGCAGCAGGTGCGCTGGTCGGCACACTGACAGCTTTTGTCATCCATGAAGTCGGCTGCATTTTGCCCGGCGTCATGGATGAGCTGCATCACGGCTGATGGGCCGCCTCGCAATCGCGAGACGGCCTGACACCGACAATCAAAGCGCCTGATCAAGATCGGCGATGATGTCGGCAATGTCTTCGAGGCCAATCGACAGGCGCACGACATCCGGCCCTGCCCCCGCCGCGACACGCTGCGCATCGGTAAGCTGTCGGTGCGTTGTGGATGCGGGATGAATGACCAACGAGCGCGTATCGCCGATGTTGGCCAGATGCGAGAACAGCTTGACGTTTGACACCAGCTTCACGCCGGCGTCGTAGCCGCCCTTAAGCCCGAACGTGAACACCGCGCCTGCGCCCTTCGGCGAAATGCGCTTCTGGATGGCATGATCCTTCGCGGTCGGCAGGCCCGCATAATTCACCCATGCCACCTTCGGATGCTTGGACAGATGCTGGGCGACGGCCAGCGCGTTGGAGCAATGGCGCTCCATGCGCAGCGGCAAAGTCTCAATGCCGGTCAAAATCAGAAACGCATTCATCGGCGCTATCGCCGGTCCGAGGTCGCGCAGCCCCATCACGCGGCAGGCAATCGCAAACGCGAAATTGCCGAACGTCTCGGCGAGTTTCATGCCGTTGTAGCTAGGGTTCGGCTCAACCAGGGTCTTGTACTTGTGCTTGGCCTTGAGCCAGTCGAACGTACCGCAATCGACAATGATGCCGCCGATCGAGTTGCCGTGCCCGCCGAGAAATTTGGTCAGCGAGTGCACGACGATATCAGCGCCGAAGTCCTTGGGCCGGCATAGATAGGGCGACGCCATCGTATTGTCGACGATCAACGGCAGACCGTGCTTCTTCGCAATCTTTGAGATTGCCGCCAGATCGATCACCACGCCGCCGGGGTTGGCGATACTTTCGCAATAGAGCGCGCGCGTCGTGGGTGTAATAGCGCGCTCGAAACTTTCCGGATCGGTGCCGTCGGCCCACTCGACACCCCAGCCGAACTTCTTGAACGCGTGATTGAACTGATTGACCGAGCCCCCGTAAAGCTGGCGCGCGGCGACAAATGTATCGCCTGGTTCCATCAGCGTGTGAAACACAATCACCTGCGCGGCATGGCCCGAGGCAACGGCCAGCGCCGCCGTGCCGCCTTCAAGTGCCGCCACGCGGCCCTCCAGCACCGATTGCGTCGGCCCGCCGATGCGCGTGTAGATGTTGCCGAAAGCCTCAAGGCCGAACAGCGACGCTGCGTGATCGACATCGTTGAAGACATACGAAGCCGTTTGATAGATCGGCGTGATGCGTGCGCCGGTCGTGGGGTCGGGCGAAGCACCGGCGTGAATGGCCAGCGTATCAAAGCCTGGCGGTGTCGTAGGGGTCGACATGCGGGAAACCTCGTTCATGTTGCAAAATCGAAGGGCTCTATGCGGTCAGCGATGGTCAGCGCTGCCAATGCGGAACAATGGCCGACCCTGGCCCCTATTTGCAAGCGCCCGTCCGCGCCTTATCGTGCTCCTCAGAAAAACACAGGGGACCTGCTCACATGCCCGCGCACAACAAAGATAATACCAAAGGCATTGCATTCATTGATACACTCGGCAAAGGCGGCCTTGCGCTGTTGGCGCAGCGCCCTGACGTGAAGCAGATCCCGTTTCCGCAGCCGCTCAACGGCGCGGAATTCCGTGCCATGCTCAAGGCCAACCCGAGCGTGCGCGCTGTCGTGCTGGGCGTTCAAGCGATCAGCGTGCCCGAACTCGAAGCGGCGCCGGCGCTGGAGGTGGTTGCACGCGTGGGCGTCGGCTACGACCAGATCGATCTCGACGCACTGGCCCCCCGACATATTCCGCTGATGATTGCCGGAACCGCCAACTCACCGTCTGTCGCCGAGCAGGCGTTCCATATGCTGTTCCACCTCATCAAGCGCACCACCGATCAGGATCGTCTCGTGCGCGAAGGCCGCTGGATGGACCGCATGACCACCATGCCCGGCGACATCTTCGGCAAGTCCATGCTGGTGATCGGTTGCGGCCGGATCGGCAGCCGGGTGGTGAAACGCGCCGTCGCCATGGAAATGGACGTACACGTGTTCGACCCCTTTCTGCCACCGGACAAAATTGCTGCCCTGGGTGCGACGCCCGTCGCCGTGCTCGACGACGCCCTGCCACTGGTCGACGTCGTCACCATCCACTGTCCGCGAACGCCGGAGAGCCTGGGCATGATCGACGCGCGCCGCCTCGCACTGATGAAGCCAAGTGCCATTCTGATCAACACCGCGCGTGGTGGTCTGGTTGACGAAGACGCGCTCTACACGGCACTCAAGACCAAGAAACTGGCCGGCGCCGGGCTCGACGTGCTGCTCCACGAGCCGCCGCCGAAGGATCACCCACTGTTCAAGCTCCCCAACGTCGTCTTCCAAGCGCACATGGCCGGCGTCACCACCGAAGCCGTCGAACGCATGTCGGTTGCGGCCGTCGAGAACGTGCTGTCGGTGTTCGACAAGCGCATCATCGAAGCCAATGTGGTCAATTGGCAGGTGCTGGCCGGGCGTACAGCGTAGTGGCGGCGTTTGGCGTATGTTGGGTCAAGCCTTTCAGCGCGACCCGGCAGCCACGGGTAGAGCAAGAAGTGCTGGGGCGCGCGTCGGCGCTCCGCGCCGCAGCTTGGCCCAACCTAAGACGCCCTTTCGCTCACGGCATTGATCAAATCAGCAACTGCCCGATGAATGCGCGCGCCTTCGGATGTATCCCGCGTCAACACAACACCGTTTTCGAACAACCATCGTTGCGTGTCTCGCCGCGAGGGTTGTCGATCAACTCACGGCGACTTTCATGACCGCCCCAGTCGCGTGCGCGACCACATCACCCCAGAACACGCTCGCATGAACTTCTCGAACGCGCGCGCGCGGTGGGAGATCTTGTCTTTCGCAACCGGGTCCATTTCGCCGAAGGTCTGCTCTTCGCCATCGGGCAGAAACATCGGATCGTAGCCGAAGCCTAACGTGCCCCGCGGAGGCCAAACCACTTCGCCAAACACGCGGCCTTCAAAAATCTGGTCTTCCCCGTCCGGCCACGACAGCGACAAAGCCGAGACGAAGTGCGCCGTGCGATCGGACGGCAAGGTCGCGCCGCGCAACTCCAACTCCCGCTGCACGCGCGCCATTGCCGCGTTGAAGTCTTTTGCAGCGCCGCCCCAACGCGCCGAAAAAATCCCCGGTGCACCATCAAGCGTGTCCACGCACAAGCCGCTATCATCGGCGAGCGCAGGCAACCCAGACGCCTGCGCCGCAGCGCGAGATTTGAGCCGCGCGTTGGAGGCGAACATGGTGCCGGTTTCATCGGGCTCGGCCAAGCCAAGCGTGCCAGCGGAAATAGCTTCCAGCCCATAAGGCGCAATGAGCGCATTGATCTCGCGCACTTTGCCGGAGTTGTGACTGGCGACCACCAGCTTGGTGCCGCGTTGCAAGCGTCGTGTCATGAAAGCCCCCAGATGCGTGGCTCAGCGAACTCGATTGAGTTGCCGGCAGGATCGCGGAAATAGATGGACCGCCCGCCAGACGGCCACATAAAGTCAACCTCGATTGCGACGCCACACGCTTCAAGCCGCGCCCGCCACGCGGTGATCTCGTCGGCACCCGCACGAAAACACACATGGCCCTCACCGTCAGCGCCGTGCGCTGGCACCGGGAGTGCCGCAGAGACTGTGCGCGTTTCGCCCGGGTTGAAGATCAGCAACATGCCATCGCCGCAGCGGAAGAAGACGTGCCGCCCAGCGACGCGGCTGTGCACCGAAAGGCCCAGCGTCTGTGTGTAGAAAATCTCGGCCGCTGCAAGATCGGCAGCGTAGAGCACACTTTCGAGGATTCCACTGGGCGTCATCTGACCCTCAAGTGTTGTCCCTCACGACACCGTCAGCTTCTGCAGCGACGAGAGCTCGGTGATGCCCTTCTTGGCGAGGCTCATCAGCTCGCCGTATTGCGCCTCGCTGAACGGCACGGTTTCTGCTGTGCCCTGGATTTCGACAATGCCGCCGCTACCCGTCATGACGAAGTTGGCGTCTGCGTCGGCTTCGCTGTCTTCGGCATAGTCGAGATCGAGGACCGCGTTGCCGCCATAGAGCCCGCACGACACCGCGGCCACGCTGTCGCGTAGCACGCCATCGCGGATCATGTCGCGCTGCCGCATCCAGGCGATACAATCATGCAGCGCCACCCAAGCGCCGGTGATCGCCGCCGTGCGCGTACCGCCATCAGCTTGCAGCACGTCGCAATCCACCGAGATCTGCTTCTCGCCGAGCACTTTGAGGTCCACCACGGCGCGCAGCGCGCGTCCGATCAAGCGCTGAATTTCCTGCGTGCGGCCGGAAGCGTGACCCTGCGTGACCTCACGGCGCGTGCGCGTCGAGGTGGCGCGCGGCAGCATGGCATACTCAGCCGTCACCCAGCCCTTGCCTTGGCCCTTGAGCCACGGCGGCACCCGCTCTTCGAGGCTGGCGGTGCACAGCACATGCGTGTTGCCAAACTTGATCAGGCACGACCCCTCCGCATGCATGGAAACGCGGCGGTCGATCGATACGCGGCGCAGTTCGTCGGGCTTACGTTTGGAGGGGCGCATGGAGGCTCAATGTCCTTGGGGGAGAAGGGGTGCGGGCATGCCGGACCTTTTTCGAAAACGCGCCGGACCCTAGGCGAGGCAAAGCGATGGGGCAAGCCGGAAGCGTTGCAACCCAACGCCGGCGGCAAAGGCCCGGCTCCGTAATTGCAGCACCGCACTTGTGGCTCGCCGCAATACGCTGCAATGCTCTTGCGCCTTACGAACGCCCCACGCGCCCCGATCTCACGGTCGGCCGCTGTCGCAGAGGCCGTACGCGTGCGCCACCGCTTCGCCGCGGTTCTTAAAGCGGCCCGTGATTTTGCCGCCGGGGGCGTGGCTGGTGATGTAGGACTGCGCCTGGCCCTGCTCGTTGCCGCCGTCCACATCGAGCGCGGTCAGCGTGATGCCCTTCGGTGTCTCAGCGCGGATCAGCAGCGTCACGGCGCCGCCGTAGCTGGCGCTCATCACCTGGCAACCCGGATTATCGACGACAGCGGGACGCGCCACAGCGCCGCCCGCTGCACCACCGGCGGCACCGAGGGCCGCGCGCGCGTTGGTTGGTTCGCCAGCGGTTGCCTTGCGCGCCAGATCAGTGCCGCGTGATGGCTTCGCCACCACCGCCGCCACTGGTGTTTCAACCGGCTCCGGCCCACTGCAGTGCGTTGACGCAAACCGCTCCGACACCGAAACGATCGACCGGGCATACTGGCTGTCCGCCGCCCAGCGCTGCGTCAGATCGCCAAAGCGCACGGCACGGCCGAGACGTTTGGATTGTGCGATAATGCCGTCCTGGACTTCGCGCGTGCGCGGCGCAACCGGGTTATCGACGCGCTCACCGGAATAGGCCACGAGGTGCTGCATCTGGGCCAGCACGCCGGTCGAGACATCGGGATAGCTGTCACCCGCCACGCCGCCACCGGTGGCGCCGATACCAGCAAAATTGTTCTGGCGCGGTTTCACATCGCCCGGGTTGCCGTCACCACGGCGGAACTTAAGATAATTGGTTTCGAGCAGCATCTGATAGAACGCAAAATCCCAGCGGATCTTCAACGCATCGCCGTGCCGCTTGTAGTCAGCCGCAATCGTCTGGAACTTCGGTTCGAGCTTGTCGTTTTGTGCGGTCACGAACGCCATCAGCCGCTCCGGCGTCACACACTTCGGTACGATATTGATGGCCGTCAGTCGGATCTCGGGGGTCTCGGGACCACGATTGACGGGCGCAGCATTGCGGCGTCGCGCGGCTTCGGCGGTACCCGCCGCCGCACACGATACAACGGCCGCGACAATCGAAAGCCCTAGTCCCCAACGCGTCATACAGATATTCCTCGGCCATCAGGCTTGGGGGACGTCAAACACTCAGCCCTCGGGGCAGAGCTCAAAGGCTTTTTCGAGTGCTTTGTTCTGATTGGCGAACTCGCCAGCCAGCGTGCCACCTTTGGCGTAGGCAGCGATGAAGGCCTCGGCCTCGCGTGCCTCCTGGCCTTCGTTGACATCAAGCACGGTAAAGTTGGCGACCTGATCGATCATCGATTTGACGATAACGGCGCGCTGGCCGCCGTAGCTGGCGGTCCATACCCGGCACTTCGATGCCGGCGCGGCTGGCGCGGCCGCAGGTGCAGCAGGAATGGTCTGGGGCGATACGTGCGGCGCGGTCTCGGGCTGCGGTGCCATGGCTTTTGGCATCGCGCCAACAGCGGCAGCTTTAGTGACAGCGGGCTTCGCGGCACTGGCGGCTGATTTGCCAGCGGGCGCCTGCTGCGCGGCGGGCGTCTCAGTGGCCACTGGCGCTTCGGTGGCAGCTGCTGGTGCATTCAGGATCTTCACCCCCGGCGCTACGCCGAGCCCGGATTTGGCGCCATCACCAACCACGGGGGCCTGACGCGCGAGCGTTGACCCAGAAACCTTCTCTGAAACTCCTTCTCTGCGGCTTCCGGTGCTGCCGGCACTGCGGCGGCCAATTGCGCCCCGGCCGCGCCACGGGCTGCTGCGACATACTCGGGATGTGGGTCAGGCTTCTTGCAGTGGTCAGCCGTAAATTTCTCGGCAACCTGCTCGAAACTCTCCACATAAGCCTTCGATTTCGGCGCCCACTTTGCAGCGAGATCAGCAAACGTTATTGGCTGTTTGAAGCCCTTCTGCCAGTCCGTCAGCACACCCCATTCCTGCACTTTGCGGGTCCGCTCGGCGACGGGGTTGTCGAGTTTCGCACCGGCATACAGCAGCACGTGTTGCAGATGGGCGCGGACGCCCGTTGTGACGTCCGGGAAACTCTCACCCGGCACCCCGCCGGTTGCACCAAGTCCCGCAAAGTTATTCTGCGCGGGCTTCACGTCGCCGGCGCGATTGCCATTCTTGAAGCTGAGCTGACCTGTTTCCAGAATCATGTGGAAGAACGCCGTATCCCAGCGGACGCCGAGCGCCTCGCCTTCGCGCATGTAGTCGATGGCGATGGACTTGAAGCGGGCATCCAGCGCGGGGTTCCGCGCTTCGAGATAGGCTTGCAGGCGCCCGGGCGTTGCGCAGGCTGCAACCGCATTGGCGGTGCTGATCTTTATGGCCGGCAGGCCCTCGGCGCCAGCAGGCGCGGCACCGGCAACCAAGACAGCCGCTAGGACTGCGGCGGATACGAACCTATGGCTCTGCATGCAACACCACCTGAACTTGCGTGACGCGGCACCCAACCGGGCGGACAACGACTGCGGACGGGCGCACAAGCGCTCTCCCGGCCAAACACCAATCTCGACTTAAACCGAGGTTGGTTAATGTTCTGTTGTGCGCCCCCACGTCCTGCCAAAGAACCGACCATTGCGGCACGAGTTGGAAGCGATGGTGGCAAACAGGTGGCAGCACACTTCCCTTCTCCCCGCGTGTGACGGCACGTGCGGCGAAAGGAAGTGCCTTATCGCGCATTCCTGGTTGAAAATTGAGCTAGGGCCGACTATCCCCGGACGAACGAAACGCCGCGCTCATTGCGGCACGGTCAGGAGCAGGCCATGGCGCAGGCACACATGGACAGCGTTCTCATCATCGGCGCAGGTGCCGCAGGCAGCGTGACCGCCCAGAAATGCGCCATGAACCGCGATGTCTTCAAGCACGTGCATCTAGCGTCGCGGCGGCTGGTGAGTTGCGAGAACGTCGCCAAACTCTGCAAGACGCCCATTGGCGTGCATCAGGTGGACGCCGACAACGTCGCCGAAACCGTCGCGCTGATCAAAAAGGTCAAGCCGCACCTCGTCATTAACATGGCGCTGCCCTACCAGGATCTCGCCATCATGGACGCCTGCCTGGAGACGAAAGTCCACTACATGGACACCGCCAACTACGAGCCGCGCGATGTCGCCAAGTTCGAATATTCCTGGCAGTGGAAGTATCAGGACCGCTACAAAGCCGCTGGCCTCATGGCTGTGCTCGGCTGCGGTTTCGATCCCGGCCAATCCAACATCTATTGCGCCTACGCGCAGGAATTCCTGTTCGACACCATCGACACCATCGACATCGTCGACTGCAACGACGGCAGCCACGGCAAGGCCTTCGCCACCAACTTCAATCCCGAGATCAACCTGCGCGAAGTCACCCAGCGCGGCAAATACTGGAAAGACGGCCAGTGGATCGACATCGATCCGCTGACCATTTCCTGCATGATCGACTACCCGGAAGTCGGCCCGCGCAAGAGCTACCTCATCTATCACGAGGAAGAAGAGAGCCTCGTCAAGCACATCAAGGGCCTGAAGCAGATCCGCTTCTGGATGACCTTCTCCGATAACTACATCAAGCACCTCGAGGTGCTCCAAAACGTCGGCATGACCCGCATCGATCCGGTCATGTACAAGGGCCACCCCGTCATACCGATGGAGTTCCTGAAAGAACTGCTGCCGCCGCCATCATCGCTCGGCGAGAACTACACCGGCCGCACCTCAATCGGCTGCATCTTCAAGGGCACCAAGGACGGCAAACCGAAAACCGCCTTCATCTGGAACGTCTGCGATCACGCGCAGTGCTACAAGGAAACCAAAGCGCAAGCGGTCTCCTACACGACCGGCGTGCCGCCCGTTGTCGGCGCCATGATGATGTTCAAAGGCGCCTGGAAAGGCGCTGGCGTCTGGAACGTCGAGCAACTCCCCTCCAAACCCTTCATGGACGAAATCGGCAAACACGGCCTGCCCTGGCACATGGCGGAATTGAAAGCCGGCGATCAGAAGGACTTGTTTGCGGTGAAGACTTGAGGCGTCCTTCGTAGGTTGGGTCAAGGCCTTTGCGCGCGACCCAACATGACTTGCCCCACCCGTGAATGTTGGGTCGTGGCGCAACCGATCAACGCATACGCGCTTGACCCAACCTTACAGCCGTGTGAAATCGGATTCGATTCCGCTGATCGTCGCGTTCTTCGCGAGCGGCGGTCTTGAAGCCGCGCTCCATCAGCGGGATTTGCGGTTTCTTGCCGGCGAACAATTCTTCGATGGTGAAGAGTTGGATCTTCGGCACCTTGCCGGTCGGGCCGTCGTAAAGCCCGGCTCCAGCCGCTTCTCTTTTCATCGGCTCGTGTGTGTGGCTCGAGCGAGATGTAGACTCCGATCTTCGCGCGTTCGCGATCAACGACCGCCGTCAGTTCGCGCACATCCTTGACGCCAACGCCGCCGCCTTTGACAGAGACGATAGCCTTCTCTGTCGTTTTCGCGCCGGAACGGAAAAAGATGTGGCCGTCGATGCCGCCGTCCGCGCCCTTTTTCTTGCCGCCGAACGGCACGGCATCGACCAGCGACACCGCCCACCACTGGAACTGATACTTGTCGCGGTTGGAAAGATCGCGCGCGCCTTCGAGGTCCTTCGGCGCGCCGTGGACGTCGAACGTGATGCCGGGAAAAGCATCCTTAGTCGCTTTTCGATCAGCGAGATGGACAAGTGCGTGATCTCGATGCCGATCCACTGCCGATCGAACTTTTCCGCCGCGTGCACCGTCGTGCCGCACCGCAGAACGGATCGAGCACCACGTCGCCGGGATTTGACGAGGCGGACAGGATGCGTTCGAGCAGCGCGACGGGTTTTTGCGTGGGATAGCCAAGACGATCTGTTCAGACAAATTATGCATGGTTTTATCGTCTGCATGGCGTCTTGCGCGGGCCGCCCGCATCTCATGCAGGTACCGTTTCAGCATCGGCTATTCCGCCGCTTCGTCCGGCCATTGGTCTTCCCTACCTTTGCATCGATATTTCCTCAAACGTCCAGTCGCGGATACCACCAATGAGGCCCTTCGCCGTGATTTCAATCCCCGCCATGAGGTTGCCCGTCTCGCCGTTCGCTTGTCAGCTCCGTCAAGTCGGATGCGCCAGCGCCGCTGGTTGCCATCCGACTATCAATCTTCAGTATAGAATGCGTCGATGTAAGATTGATCGTAAGGTTGATAAAGCTTGTTCCAGCGTAGTTCGCTCGTCTTTGAGTAAAACAGGAGGGTGTCGTGGACCGGCCCGAACCGCTTGGCGCTGGAATTGAGCACTTGTTCTCTTCCAGGCAATTTCGTTTTGATAATGTTCCACGCCAAAACACCGCGTCCATCAAAATCTTCAGATAATGGCTCGCGGTTGGGTCGCAGTGGAGATAGATCGAACCCGTAGGCTTCAGCACGCGATGCAGTTCCACCAGCCGCACGGCCATGTGCGTCAGGTAGGCCATCATGTCGTTGTCTTTGAGGAACGAGCGCATGGCCCGCAGCATCTCGGCGACGTCCGAGTTGCGCCCCTGCATCACCTCGTCGAAGGCGCGCTCGGCCTGATTGTTCCAGTGCCACGTATCCTCGAACGCCTCGATCTGTGCTTGGCTCTGATCGCCCGACGGCCCGCGAAACAGCACGTTGTAGGTGGCGTTCGAATTAAACGGCGGATCGAGATACACGAGGTCGACGCTCTCCGACTTGATGTGCTCGCGCAGCACATCAAGATTATCGCCGTAGTACAGGTGATTCGTCATGCCTTGCCGCCGCTGGAGATAACCGTCGCAGCGCACAATCGCCGCTTGACGCCCAGAACGCTAGTATTACAGATTGCGTAAAACCGGAGGCCGCGACTCGTGCGGGTCAAGTCTTACAAAGAAGCTGTGCAGTTAGCGCGATACGCGGGCGAAGACGCCGCGAACCGGCGCATGCGCAATGCTGGCCGCAAGGCTTGGTCGGCTGCCGATCATGATCATGCGGCCCGCGTGACCTCCGACATTCTCGTCCACCTCGGCTTCGACGTCGTCGGCTGGTCGGCAACAGCGGGCTTGCGACGCAACGAGCCGGACGAACCACCAGCCCGCAAAAAGCCCAAGCGCCGCTCAAAGCAAGTGCCGGTGCAGCTCAGTTTCGCGTTTGGCTGAGCATTCCGTACGAGCCTGTGGTGGGGACAGGCACCTGAACGGCGGCGAACGTTAGTGCGTTTTTCCAACCACTGCGCCGCGACGTTCGGATGCCTGTCCCCATATCGGCTCACACCAAACAACTCTTCGGGAACCAATCCGTGGTCTCCGGATTGCCGTAAAACATCCGCTTCAGCCCAGACTTGTCGAACGGCACCCACTGGCCTTCGGCCTGCGCGAGGCGGTCGGCAATCGCATAGAGTACGGCCGGGTTGACGCCGAGGCCGACGTGGCTGGCTTCGACTTCGATATTCTCGGTGTCTTGAGCAGGCGCCTGTACGCTGCACTGCCACGCCACGATGCCATCAGTGCGGCTGTAGATGGACGTCGTCGGCACTGGCGGCGCGGTTGCCAGATCATAGTGATGCGCGCGGTCTTCGACGCGCTCGCCACTGGCCAGCTCATAGACCTGCCAGGCGTTGGTCGCCTTCGGCGGGCCGGCGAACGGCGTGCCCAAGGTAATCACCTGGCGCACGTCGTTGGATGCCAGCTTGGCCGTTTCGCGCGCATAGATACCTCCCAAACTCCAACCAATGAGACTGACCTTGCGGCCGGTCTCGGCGCGCAGTTGCCGGATCTTGGCGTGACAGGCCTCCAGCGTCCCGTTGCCGGGACCAAGATTGCGCCCAAGTTCCCAGGCGCGCGCATCATAGCCGCGATCACGCAGATAACGGCGGAGCGGTGCGGTGGACAGATCGGAAGCAGCAAGGCCCGGAAACACGAGCACGGCATGGCCATCGCCGCGCGGCTGGCTGTGCAGCAGCGGCAGCGCCATGAGGCTGATCCACAGCTCCCACGGCATGCGGGCTTCCAGCGCCAGCCGCAACGCACCGGGCGCCCTCAGCTTGCTGTCACGCGGCGCATGCGTACGGGCCGTGGCCCCCGAGGTCTGCGGCATGGATCCCTCCACGTGAGCGCCGGGCGTACCAGCGCATGTCCAACTGAATGTAGGAATGCCCGGCTGCTGCGTCTACCCCGGGCGACACTAAAGACCTTATCGCCGGTTGCCAGCTCCCTCAGTGCCCTGTCAGCGCCGCTTCGTCTGCGACTTGGCCTTGCTGGCGGACACCGAGATGTCCGGTAACGCCAGCCGTCTCGCCGGCTCGCTCTTTACAGGTGCGGCTTTTGCGACCGCCGCGGTGCGCGGTGAGTTGGTCGCGCGCTTGGGCTTGGATTTCGCCGCAGAGGCTTTGCCAACTTGAACTTTGCCAACTGGTACTTTTGCAGCCGGCGCACGCGCCTTCTTCGTGGCTGCCGGGCGCACAGCCTGAACCGGATGCGCACCATTGCCATTGGTACTCAGTGTCACTTTGAGTGGCACGGGCATTGGCGCGGCAGCGACTGCGGAAACCGGCGCCATGGGGACCTGATTGCCACCGGCTGCCGGCAATGGCAGCGCGGCCGCTGGCGCGCGTGCGGCAACGGCCGCAGCGGCTGGCGCCTCGGCTGCAGCTTTCGCCGCCGGCGCCGGCAGCGCCATGATCAGCTTGTTCAACTCGGCGTGCGCCGCAACAATGCCGTCGGCGATCTCGGCCACATCCGGCAGCGCACGGCGGCACGCCGTCAGGCCGTAGTCCAGCTGGCCGTTGTAGCTCTGTACGGTGATGTTCAGCGCACAGCCGTGCGCCGGGATCGACACCGGGAAGTACGTCGCCATCTTGGCGCCCGCGATATAGAGCGCCACGGGCACGCCCGGCACGTTCGAGATCGCCACGTTGGCCATCGGCGGCATCTGGTCGGTCAACTTGGAGCGGCCAAACAACGTCGCGATCGAGGTCATGATCCAGGGTGCGCCGAACGACGGAAAATCGGTCGGGATGGCCGCCTTGAACGAGCCAGTCAGTTCCTTGCTGGCGGTGGTGGACAAATGGATGGCTTTGAGGCGCTCCAGCGGGTCTTTCACGTCAGTCGCCAGCGACGCCAGCATCATGGTGACCTGGTTGTTCGGGTCGGTGTTACCGGCTTCACGCAGGCTGACCGGGATCGCCGCGGTCATCGAGCGATCCAGCGTCACGTTGATGTCGGCCATATAGCGGCGCAGCGCACCGGCACACGCCGCCATAACAATGTCATTGAGCGACACGCCAACCTTCTTGGCGGCAGCTTTCGCATCAGCCAGCGAGATCGAGCGGCCCGCGAACGCGCGCTGGTTGGTGATCGAGACATTCAAAGGCGTGCGCGGGCCAAACCCGAAGCCGGCTGGCAAGCCCATGCCCGCCGTGATGTCTGCCGCCGTCGGCAGCTTCATGCCTTGCTGCATCATGCCCGGAAGCATCGTGGGCAGCATCGTCGGCAGCGAGAACATCGGCAGCTTGGTCATGTTCGTAATCGCCGGAATGGCCATGCTGGCCATCACGCTCATGGCGTTCGGCAGCGTCGTCACCAGCTTGATGTACTGCTGCATGGTGTTCTGCATGGCAGCCGTCGCCAGTTCAGCGACGCCAAGCTGATACTGATTGGAGCGCTGGCGGGCGCGCGGCGGCTTGACGGTGCGCGGCTCGGCCGTGATGTCGAACAGCGCCTTGGCGAGCGCCACGCCGGCTTGCCCATCGACCGCTGCGTGATGCACCTTCGAATAGAGCGCAACCTGCCCGCTCTGCAGCCCCTCGAACACATACATTTCCCACAGCGGCCGTGAGCGGTCGAGCAGCGACGAATGCAGACGGCCCGTGTAGGCCTCAAGCTGTTCCATGGTGCCGGGCTTGGACAACACCACGCGGCGGATGTGGTATTCGAGATCGACATCATCGTCGTCCACCCACACCGGGTTCGACATCTCGAACGGCATCTGCGCGAGTTTCCGCTCGAAGATCTGCGCCAGATGCAGCCGGCTGCCGACGTGTTTGACAACATCCTCGTAGAAATCGCCCTTGTAGCCCGCCGGCAGGTCTAGCAGGTGGAGGCTGCCGACATGCATCGGCATTTCCGGGGTTTCAAGATGGAGGAACGAAGCGTCGACGCCGCTGAGGTGGATCATGGGGGAGCCCTCGAGAAATCGTGTGAGGTAGGCCTACGCGGCAGACATGGGTGTTGCAGCCACCACCGGCAGCCATGCCGGCCGGCCAGCCGGCCAGATAGTTATGCTGCAACTGCTCAATAAACCGGACTCTCGCAAAAAACCCTCAATTTTACAAGGCGGAATGCCATTATTGGGAAATTCGGGCCGGGAAATTCGGGAAAATTCGGGACAGCCGCTTCAGAGGCAGCCGTTTCATGCGGTGCCTTCGATGACTGAGTTGGGATGGGTGCCGGGAATGGCTGGCGACGCCGCAGCGCCGCAGCACCCGGTGTGATGAGACACCCAGCAAAAGCGCCGGGGAAGACGCGCGGCGTTGCCGCCGAAGGTGTTGTGCTCCGGGTGAGCGGAGCGGTTGGACGGTGCAGAGCTCTTGCGAACCCAGGCCGTCCTGCGGCGTCGCCGCGCGTCTTGGCTGTGCACGGGGATCTTGGGGCGTGGAGGGGCGTTTACGCCACTTGCAGGCGAACCCTCCGTAGGGGTCTCCCAGTCCAGCCCAACCGTGACGCCGTGCCGTCAAACACAGCGTTCTAATCGGCCGTTACAGCAGCCCAACCCAGATTTCGACGGTCATGATCCGCCCCGGCTGGTCGGGATGACACCAGACTGACACACCTGCCTGATTTTGCAACCTATTGGTGTTGTTAAGGTTTATTGCGCGGGCACAAAAACAAAACCCACGATGGCGTGCGCAATCCGTAGGGCGGATGAGCGTCGCGACATCCGCCGTCCAGCGCCCCATCTCGCCCAGCCGCGGCGGATGACGGACGCCGAACCGCGTCCTCTTCCGCCCCGCACAAAAGAAGGCCTCAATGGGGACAGCCACTGTTCGCTGAAGGCGTGCCGGTGGCCGTGACGACGCGGTGCGGGCGCAAAGATGACTGTCCCAAATCTCCCCCTACTTCCCCGCCATCGCCGCACGCACCAGCGCCTTCGCATCTTCCGCATCCCACTCCGCCGGCCCCAACAACCGCCCGATCTCCCGGCCATCGCGGCCGATCAGGATCGTGGTCGGCAACCCAACGGCCTTGAACGCATTGGCCAGCTTCGCTGTCGGGTCCACATAGAGCGCCAAAGTGGCGACGCCGGTGCCGTCGAGGAACTTTTTCGACGGTCCGGCCCCACCCCGATCGACGCTCAACGCCACAACTTCGAAATCCGGCCCACCGAGTGCCGCCTGCAGCCGGTCGAGCGCCGGCATTTCCTTGCGGCACGGCAGACACCACGTGGCCCATAGGTTCAGCAGCACGATCCGTCCGCGAAAGCTTTCCAGCGACACTGCCTGCCCACTGGCATTCTGGAACATGTCATTCGCCAGCGGCTCGGCCGAAGGTTTGCGGATAAAGGCCTGCGTGATACTCGGGTGCGCAGTCTCGGGCACCGCTGCCGCCGATGCGTGCGGTGGAGCAGGCGGCGCCGGGGCATTGCTTGGCACACGCGTCGTCCCGTATATCGCAGCCAGCACCGCAACCGCCACCAAAGGCCCAACAACGAACTTTGGGAACCCAGCGGCGGGCTTTGCCTCCGTTTGTTTGTCGCCACCTGCCATTCGCTTCTACCCATCACCGGCTGCGCCCAGCCCATCGCGAGGAAATCCCGCCTATGTCCGACGCCAACAAGATGTGGGGCGGGCGTTTCGCCGTGTCAAATGACGACCTGATGATCGCCATCAACGCGTCGATCGGCTTCGACAAAGCGATGGCGCCGCAGGACATCCGCGGCTCCAAGGCGCACGCCGATATGCTGGCCAAGCAAGGCATCATCACCAAGGCCGATGCCAAAGAGATCCAGCGCGGGCTCGATCTGGTCGCAACCGAAATCCAGAGCGGCAAGTTTCAGTTCAAGCTGGCGCTCGAAGACATCCATATGAACGTCGAGAGCCGGTTAGCGGAGCTGATCGGCCCGGCAGCGGGGCGGCTGCACACCGCACGCTCGCGCAACGATCAGGTCGCGCTGGATTTCCGGTTGTATGTCCGCGACGCGGTCGATGCGTTCGATGGCGCGTTGCTCAAGCTGATGGGCGTTCTGGTGGCCAAAGCCGAGACACACGCCGCCGTCATCATGCCGGGCTTTACGCATCTGCAGCCCGCGCAGCCGGTGACGTTCGGGCACCATCTGCTCGCCTATGTGGAAATGCTGGCGCGCGACCGCAGCCGCTTTCTCGATGCGCGCGCGCGCATGAACGAATGCCCGTTGGGCGCCGCAGCGCTCGCCGGCACGTCGTTCCCCATCGATCGCGCCATGACCGCCGAAGCGCTCGGCTTCGACCGCCCCACATCGAATTCCCTGGACACCGTTGCCGACCGCGACTTTGCGCTCGAAACCTTGGCGGCGATGGCGATCACCGCCATGCACCTCTCCCGCCTCAGCGAAGAGATCGTCATCTGGATGACGCCGCAGTTCGGCTTTGTAACGCTCTCTGACCGCTGGACCACCGGCTCGTCCATCATGCCGCAGAAAAAGAACCCGGACGCAGCCGAACTCTGCCGCGCCAAAGTCGGCCGCATCGCCGGTGCCTTCCAGGGCTTGTTGATGGTCATGAAGGGCCTGCCGCTGACCTATTCCAAGGACATGCAGGAAGACAAAGAAACCACCTTCGATGCCATCCACAATTTCAACGTGGCGCTGGCTGCCATGGCCGGCATGGTCGCCGACCTGGAGCCGGTTCCGGCCACCATGCACGCCGCTGCCGGCCGCGGGTTTTCCACCGCCACCGACCTCGCCGACTGGCTGGTGCGCGACTTGAAGCTGCCGTTCCGCGAGGCGCACCACATCACCGGATCGATCGTAAAAAAGGCCGAAACGGCCGGCATGACGCTCGAAAACATGCCGCTATCGGCCATGCAGGCCATCGAACCGCGCATCACCAAGGCCGTCTTTACCGTCCTCAGCGTTGAAAATTCCGTCGCCAGCCGGACCAGCCATGGGGGAACTGCGCCACAGAACGTGCGCAAAATGACCAAGGCCTGGACAAAGCGGCTGGAAAAGGCGGCCAGGACGGGGTAGGCCTAAAATAACACTTTGTTGTCGCTTTCTTTCGTCATGCTGGCGCAGGCCAGCACCCACGACAAGTCAGTGATTTGACTGAGAATTGCCGTAGGTCCCGGCCTTCGCCGGGATGACGAGAAATTAAGGGTGACGCGTGACGAGCCGGACCATATCCGCCCTGATAATTGCCACCCTGGCGGTGGCCGGTTGCGGCGTGCGCGGCGCGCTCGAAAAGCCGTCTGCATCGGGCGCCGCAGCGCCAGCCGTCAGCGCCGATGCCGATAGCGGCCAAGGCAAAAAAGCGGGTGACGCGGCCAAGCCGCACCAGGGGTTCATCCTGGATAAGCTGCTGGAGTAGGCCGCGGCAAACAGCGAACCCGGAACCCGCTGCCCACTCTCACCTCATCGTCATCACCACATCGTCAGCAGCATCAGCGCCGCCATGACGGCCATGCCGATGTCTTCGACTAACGTCACCGTCGTCATCGGCAGGTTCAGCGCCGTGCCGAGACAGGCGCAGCGCAACTTCTGCTTTGAAGCCAGCGCCTTCCAGACACCGGCCGCACCAACCACCATCAGCACCAGCGTGATCAGGTTGGTCGCCACCGGCGCCACCCGCAACAGATAGGCAACGCCCAAGGCCAGCTCAACGAACGGGTAGGCTTTCCCCCACGCCGGCACCGCCTGCGCGATCAGATCATACGACCGGTAGGCGTCAGCGAAACCATCGAGATCCAGCAGCTTGAAAAACGAGAAGACGAGAAAAAACCCCGCCATGAAGTTGCTCATCAGCGTGTGCGCCGACGCATCGCCGCTGACCCGCGCAATCAGGGCAACAGTCAAACCGATGTAGCCCACGATCAAGAACAGCGGGTACAGGCTTTCACGCGGGGCATCGTCACGCAGGGGTAACGCCATCGCTCGCGCAAGCGACGCATCAGTCTGCCCCCATGCCGGCAGCAGATGATATTTGCCGAGCGGCGCCAGTGCGGCTTCAAGCTGGGCCTGCGTCACCGCCCCAGCGGTTTCGAGCCGCACTTCCGGCGGATCAAGCGTCACCGCCGCCGCAATAACGCCGTCGACGCGGCGCAGGGCGTCCGCCACCGTTTTGACGCAGCCCGCGCAATGCATGCCGGTGATGCCATACGCGGGCCGGGAAAAACTGCCGTCCATGACACAGTGCCCTTTTCGGCTCACCGGTCATTCGAGCCGGACATCCCGCAGTGAAGCACGTGTCATATGCCCCCGCTGCATCGGCACTTCAAGTGCGCCACATCCCACCACTCAACCGCTCACCAATCGACATCCATGATCAGCTCCGCGTGGCGGTCGCGGTTGTCGGTCTTCGGCGACACGGCGCCTTCCAGGATCGTCGGCGGCTTGGTCGGATAAGTTTCTGCGACGATCTTTTGCAGGAACGCCGCGCGCAGATCCGGCAGATCAGCGTTGCGCACCCGGCCGTCGACGCGCCGCTCGGCCAGCGCCGCCGCACCATAAGAGTTGTCCTGTCGGGCTGGCTGATCAAACCGCTGCTGTGTGTAGCCCGGCCCAAATCGCCTGCCAGCTCTGCGTCCGCCGCCCCTGCGGCCGCGCTGCGCATTGACGCGAGGGGGCGCCAGGGCCATCTGGTAACGCATGACCCAATCGCCTGTCAGCAACGCTCAGAGCCAGGCCCTGCACCCCCAGGGTTTGCACCCCCGGGCTCTGCTCCAGCAGCGCCCCATATGGCCCGCCATGCTGCGCGGCGCGCGCCAGCGCTGCCCCGCCTGCGGTGATGGCGCGCTCTATGGCCAATATCTGAAGGTCTCTGAGACGTGCGCGTGCTGCGGCACCGATCTGCATCACCACCGCGCTGATGAT
This sequence comes from uncultured Alphaproteobacteria bacterium, assembly GCA_963847145.1. GTDB lineage: Bacteria > Pseudomonadota > Alphaproteobacteria > Rhizobiales > Hyphomicrobiaceae > JABFRJ01. The sequence goes on along the minus strand of CAWJYN010000001.1, from coordinate 76,093 downwards.
GCCCCACCTTATTTCACGATGCTCATTGTCGCGCATGTCGTCATCGGCCTGCTGCTGCACGTCGAGATGACCTATCACCCCGACTATTGGGTGCACCTTGTTCTGTGGGGGCCTGCGACCTTGCTCCTCTCGCTCTGGTTGCTGCCGCGCATCAAAGGCGCGCTGATCGGCATCCAATGGGCGGCCCGCATGCATGGCTTTGGCCATGGCCCTGATCCGGCCGCGCCGGAAGCTTGGCCGCCCGAGATCAAGACACCGGTCAAGGTCTAGACAGACAGGCCTGTGAGCCCGCATGGGTAACGCTCAACACACTCGAGTGCCCCATGGCCGACGAAGTCGATCTCAAACAAAGCTTTGCAGGCCGCCCCTCGCCCGACGGCAAAGTGTTGCGCCCGCGCGATGCCGCCACCCTCGTCATCATCGACCGGGCCAGCGCCGATCCGAAGGTGCTGATGGGCAAGCGCCGCGCCGACCTCGCCTTCATGGCCGGCAAATTCGTGTTCCCCGGCGGCCGCGTCGATCTCGCCGACAAATCCATCGCTGTCGCCAGCGATCTGCGCTCAGCCGAAATCGCCAAACTGATGGTTGGCATGCGCGGCACACCAAGCGCCATCCGCGCCCGTGGCCTTGCCGCAGCAGCTATCCGCGAAGCCTTCGAGGAAGCCGGATTGATCATCGGCGCGCGCGAACCATCACCGCCCAAATCGTTGTCCGACGGCTGGAAGCCGTTTTTCGACACCGGCTTTGCGCCAGCGCTTGCCGGCATGACCTTCTTCGCCCGCGCCGTGACGCCACCTGGACGCACGCGCCGCTTCGATACGCGCTTCTTTTGCATTGATGCCTCGGCCATCACCGAACGCCGCGCCATCAATGACGGCGAATTGAGCGGTCTGGAGTGGGTCACCTTGGAAGGCGCCCGCGCGCTTGATCTGCCGCGCATCACCCGCGTGATCCTCGAGGATCTCCACGACCAGCTCGCCGACGGCTCCCTCGACGCCGGCACCAACCCCGTGCCCTACTATTATTCCAAGAACGGCGCCTTCAAACGCGATCTGATCACCGCGTGAAGGCGCCGGCCTACTCTTCATTGTCATCCTCGGGCTTGTCCCGAGGACCCAGGGTGCAACGGACTCGGACCAAAGCGATCACGCGGCGCAATCACAACCGCGCGACACGCTCGGTGGTTGCAGATCGCTGGGTCCTCGGGACAAGCCCGAGGATGACAAACTTTGTCAGTTCGCGAAACCGTATGAGGCCCGCAACACGGCCGCTCCACCGCCAGAACCTCCATACTGATTGCAGCCTAAAGGAAGGCGACCCGAGATGCAGTCTGACTATCAAGCCATCATCGATGTGCTCTCGACCTATTTCGACGGCCTCTACTTCAGCGACACCGCCCGCTTGAAAACCGCTTTTCATCCGCAGGCAATCTATGCCTGCGCGACCGACGGCACACTCCTGCATCTCGACATGGAGACGTATTTCCCCATCGTCGACAAGCGCCCCTCCCCCGCCAGCCGCGGTGAAGCGCGGCAAGACCGCATCATCTCCATTGAGTTTGCAGGCCCAGTGACGGCGCTCGCGCGCGTTGAATGCGCCATCGGCGAAAAATCCTTCACCGATCTTCTCTCGCTCGTGCGCCTCGACGGCCGCTGGCAGATCATATCAAAAGTTTTCCCTGAACCGCCAAAACGCAAGAACCGGCGGGTCCTGCGAGAGCATCGCGGAGGCTTGTGAGTGCGCTGCGGCCGTTACGGCGGCCGGTTTCGACAATGGAGCAGAGGTCGGCGTAGGCTTTCGCGCCCCATTCTGAGCGAAAGCCATTCGTCACTTTTCTGAATATCACCGATGGCCTCAGCGCCCGCTCGCTCTCGTTGTTGGTCGGCTCCACATCGCGACGCGTCAGAAACACCAGCAATTTGTCGCGGGCGGTGAGATAGATCGTATCACGGAGATGACGCCCTTCGGCGTCGGCCGTCTCCAACTCGAGCAGGCGGGCGAGTTCGCGCACAAGGCGGCGGCGATGAGCGTCGATGGTCGCGTCTGCGAGATCGGGCCGACGACGGCCGACAGCACAGGCATCCTTCAGAAACGCCTTGAATTGCGGCGCGAAGACCGTGTCACCATGATCCATGGCGAACTGCGCATCGCGGATCAGATGCGCCAGACAGAACTGATGCGCTTCGGCATGTGTGCATTGCGCGGCGAGGCGATCGGACAGCCAGACCTTTGGCTTCGCGCCGTCGAGAAACGCCGTCGGCACGCATTTTCCGCGCGTGGGGGCGATGAGATGATAGACTGCGGTGGCACAGCCGAACGTCCACTGCCACCACGTCTTGCCTTTCACGCGTGCGCTCGTTTCATCTGATGCGATGACTGCGCTCGCGCGCACGGTTGCGGCGATGGCGTCGGCATGCGCCGAAAAAGGTTCGCCGGCGCGCGCGAGCATGTTCGCGATTGCGCCCTGCGAGATCGTGACGCCGAACAGGCCATGGAGCGCTTCTGTCAGGCGCTTATAACTCATCAGCTGGCAGCCGTGCAGATACGCGACGGTGGCCGCGATGCCCGGGCCGAACGGCGTGCCTTCGGGCATGTCTGCGGGCGCGGTTGCCGTGACCGGCTTGCGACAACACGGGCACTCGGTGCGGAACAGATTGATGCGCGTCGTGACCGGCTTGACCTATCACTTCGATCTGCGCACGGAATGACCAGGCATGTAAGTTGGATTAGACGCGTTTCAGCGTCGTAACCCAAAAGGGATTGCGCGATAGCACCGTTGAAATGCCGCGCCCAGAACCAACAGGTAACGCGCCGACGCTGATCAACTAACACCGCGTTGCGTGCTGCGCGCGGCGGGTGAGCTACGACGGGCCATTGAAACCCCCAACGGGCAATGTCGCGAACTTCATCGACGAATATAACAGAATCAATGTCATCCCCAGGAAGGACAAATACCAAGCCATCCGGAACCGGACGGTTCTGGTGTCACGCAGCTTGATCAATCGCCGCAAATGCCACTTCTCATTTCTTAGCTCGATCACCGTGGACCAGTGCACCCACACGACCGAAAGTAGGATGAAAGCCGATAACATGACGACGACGAAACTTGCAAAAAGTATTGCATGCGTTCCCTTCACTTTGTCGACGTCGAAAGTCAGATTGAAAGACGATACCGCAATAAGAATAGAGTTATACTGAAGAAGAGAAGCAGATTTACCATCTAAAATTGTCAGGTTCCCATAAAGATGATCGAATTCTTTTGCGTGCGTTTCGGATTTTACAAGCCTGCTCAGCGCAACCACATACTCATCCACGGCAGCCGCGCTCCGAGGAAGACCTTGCCGAAATCCAAACATCAATTTACTCCGCGCTATCAGGCCTGGATCAGTTGGGTTACGCATTCATGCGTGGCGCTGCGCCGCCTCGACGCTAACACCAAAGACGACTTTTTAGCCAGCTGGCACCAGTGCGGGTGACCGATAGTGCGAGCCGGTATCAAAGGTTTTTCACTTTGGTGCGTAAGCCAAATGATCAGCATGTAGGTTGAGTGAGACGCGTTTCAGCGTCGTAACTCAACAGGACGGGCGGCACCGCGCAGCCCCAACCGCCGCCCCCGATGTCAGCCGCAGGCTTGGCCAACGGCTGTCCGGTTGCGTTACAACGCATCCCTCCTACCCTCTCGTCATCCCGGCGAAGGCCGGGACCCACGGCATATCCGGTCTATGCACAAAACGTTTTATATCGAATTCCACTGTGTTTCTGCTGAGCCATAACGCGAAACACACAGCAACAATCGGGGCGGGCCGAGGCCTAAACAACGCGGCTCGTCTGATTGCAAACGTGTCTGGTTGCAAAGGTGCGCCTCCGTCGAGCGCCGTTGAAGTGTCTGCCCGCTTTGGATCTGACCGTTACGCATCGAGCAGCCGCATGCTCAAACGGGGCTTGACCGACCAAAGCAACTTCGGACGTTCAATACCGACATCGCACCGCATGCCACCATTGTAGAGGAAGCGCACAACATCCGGCCCCATTGCCGCGTGCGACTCCAGCAGAAACGTATGATACCAAGCCCCCAGTGTCTTTCGCGCCAGCAGCTTAAACGCGCGATCAAGCAGCACGAAATCGTTCGCCTCCTCGAACGGGCAATCCCAAGACATCGCGAGCAGATAGCCCTCGTGGCATTCATACTGCGCCTCGATGCAAAAGCCCGGCACCGACGTGCCCGTATCGACGCCATCGAAAAACAGCCGCGTCTTCAGCGGCCACGTCTCATAGGCGCCGATGTGCTTTTCGAGTGAGAAGGCAGTTGACGGTGTCATGGCGAGGTACCCACCTCACGCCTCACTCTTCGGCGCGTCGCCGCGCAGCGCCGCTTGCGCCGCAGCCAACCTCGCCACCGGCACCCGGAACGGGGAGCACGACACATAGTCCAAGCCCGCGCGGTGGAAGAACGCCACCGATGCCGGATCGCCGCCGTGCTCGCCGCAGATGCCGATCTTCAAACCCGGCCGCGCCGCACGGCCCTTGGCGACGCCCATCACCACCAGCGCGCCGACGCCGTCCTGATCGATCGACACGAACGGGTCGACCTCGAAAATCCCACGCTCGACGTAGTTGCCGAGGATCGGCGCCGCATCATCGCGTGACAGACCCAAGCACGTCTGCGTCAGATCGTTGGTGCCGAACGAGAAGAACTCCGCGCCATCGGCGCCGCCAGCAATCTCGTCCGCTTTCAAGCAAGCCCGCGGCAGCTCGATCATCGTTCCGATCGTGTAGGTCAACGTCGCGCCCGTTTCTTTCTCCACAGCAAGCCCTGCTGCGCGGATCACCTTGGCCAGCGCATCGTACTCCGTGCGATAGGCCACCAGCGGGATCATCACTTCCGGGTCGACTTGCTTGCCGCTGGATTTCGCCACAGCGACAGCCGCCTCGAATATTGCGCGCGCCTGCATCTCAGTGATTTCCGGATAGCGGATCGCCAACCGGCAACCGCGGAAGCCGAGCATCGGGTTGACCTCCTGCAGTTCGGCCACGCGCGACTTGAGCTTCGCAACCGTCGTGCCGAGCTCCGCCGCCACCGGCGCCATCTCAGCCTCCGCATGCGGCAGGAATTCATGCAGCGGCGGATCCAGCAGCCGGATCGTCACCGGCAGACCGGCCATGATCTCAAACAGCTTGGCAAAGTCCGCCCGCTGCATCGGCAGGATCTTGGCCAGCGCCTTGCGGCGGCCCTTCTCATCGTCGGCGCAGATCATCTCGCGCACGGCGAGAATGCGATCCTTCTCAAAGAACATATGCTCCGTGCGGCACAGGCCGATACCCTCCGCGCCAAAGTCACGCGCAGCCTTGGCATCGCGCGGCGTGTCGGCATTGGCACGAATGCCAAGCGTGCGCGCCTTGTCGGCCCACGCCATCACCGTGCCGAAATCGCCGCTGAGTTCTGGCTCACGCATGCGCACCTGGCCGTCGATCACCTCACCCGTCGCACCATCGATGGTGATGATCTGCCCCCGCTTCAGCTGCTTGCCAAGTACATTGATCACACCGGCCGCTGCATCGATCCGCAGTGAACCGGCACCGCACACGCACGGCCGTCCCATCCCGCGCGCCACCACGGCCGCGTGGCTCGTCATGCCGCCGCGCGCGGTCAGAATGCCGGCCGCCGCCACCATGCCCTCGATATCTTCGGGGCTGGTTTCCTCGCGCACCAGGATCACACTGTGCCCCGCCGCCTTGCGCGCCTTGGCCTCATGGCTGTCGAACACGATCTCACCGGATGCAGCGCCTGGCGACGCCGGCAGCCCTTGCGTGATCACCACCTTGTGCGCTTTGGGATCGATCGTCGGATGCAGCAATTGATCCAATGACGACGGCTCAATGCGCAGCAACGCTTCGTCTGGCTTCAGCACGCCCTCAGCGACAAGATCGACGGCGATCTTCAGTGCTGCTTTCGCGGTACGCTTGCCAGCCCGCGTCTGCAGCATCCAGAGCTTGCCTTCCTGGATGGTGAACTCGATGTCCTGCATGTCGCGGTAGTGGCCTTCGAGCCGCGCGAAGATGGCGGTGAGTTCGCCGAATGTCGCTGGCATCAGCGCTTCCAGCGACGGCAACGTCTCGCCAGCCTCTGTACGCGCGACCTCGGTCAGCGGTTGCGGCGTGCGGATGCCAGCCACCACGTCTTCACCCTGCGCATTGACCAGGAACTCGCCATAGAGTGCATTCTCACCGGTCGACGGATTGCGCGTGAACGCAACGCCCGTCGCGCTGGTTTCGCCGCGATTGCCAAACACCATCGCTTGCACATTGACGGCGGTGCCCCAACTGTCGGGAATGTCGTACATGCGCCGGTAGCTGATCGCGCGATCATTGCGCCACGACCCAAACACCGCACCAATCGCGCCCCACAGCTGATCACGCGTATTCTGCGGAAACGGTTTGCCGGTGGCTGATTGCACGGCCGCCTTGAAACCATCGATCACATCGAGCCAGTCGTCGGGCCCCAGTTCGGTGTCGCCCATCTGGCCGTTGAGATTTTTGTGGTTCTCCAAAATATCTTCGAACGTGCCATGGTCCAGATCGAGCACCACGCTGGAATACATGGCGATGAAGCGGCGGTAGCTGTCATAGGCGAAGCGCGTGTCGCCGCTGCGCTTCGCCAACGCCTCGACTGTCTCGTCATTGAGCCCGAGGTTGAGGATGGTATCCATCATGCCCGGCATCGACGCCCGCGCACCGGAGCGCACGGAGACCAACAAGGGCTTATCCAGGTCGCCGAACGTGGCACCGACCGACGCGCCGATATGCTCCAGCGCCGCATCGACTTGTGCTGCGAGCGCCGCGGGGAATATGCGGCCGTTGTCATAAAAGGCGCTGCACACCTCGGTTGTGATCGTGAAACCTGGCGGCACCGGCAGCCCCAGCGCACTCATCTCGGCCAGATTTGCGCCCTTACCGCCGAGCAGGTTCTTCAGATGTGCCGCCCCATCAGCCCGCCCGCCACCAAATGCATAGACCCACTTGGCAGCTGCGGTTGGGTGCGCGCTCATGGAAAGGCCTTTCGAGATCGGGGAGTTCGACTGTCACAACGTGCGCCGAGCCCATACCGCATCGGCGGCCTCCGGCGCAAAAGGCTGTTCGTCGCTGCCGCCGAGCGGTTTCACCTAGCGCGGCCACGGCAATGCCGGCACAAGCCGCCAGACGTTCTCTTATTGTTCATGTTTCCAGATTATTTATTTGTGCGGCCGTTCCTGTCCCCTCTGGACGCGAGGCACCGCCGCTACCATGTTCCCGCCATGAGGGTGAACTACGCCCTCCAACAGTCAAGACTTCAAAAATCTTCGGAGGGTGTCTCATGTTCCATCTTACTGGGCTCAAGCGCGCGACCGCCGTTGTGGCCGGTCTGGCCGCATTCGGCCTCGTCTCCGTCGATCTGGCGAACGCCAAGGTTGGCGGCGGCAGTAACTCCGGCAGCCGCGGTGGCAACACCTACTCGACGCCGCCGACAACCAATACCGCCCCGAAAGCCGCAGCCCCCATGGATCGCTCCATGACGCAACCCGGCGCCGCCGCCAAGGCTCCGGCCGCCGGCGCGACCGCTGCAGCAGCTGCAACCGCTGCGAAGCCCTCGATGTTCGGCGGCATGCGCGGCCTGTTGATGGGCGGCCTCATCGGTGCCGGCCTGGCCAGCATCTTCGGCGCCGGCGCCCTCGCCAGCGGCCTCGGTTTCATTCTGCAAGCAGCCCTCATCGGCGGCCTGCTGTTCCTTGCTTTCAACTTCATCCGCAACCGCTTCGGTGGCGGCGCACCGGCACTCGCCACGGCACGCAATGCCGCACCCGTCCAGCGCCCCCAGGATGCTAACTTCCGCGCAGCCTCGGCTGTTGCCGGCGGCGGCGCTCCTGCGCTCGTCATCTCGGCCGACGACTTCAACGCGTTCGAGCGTTTGCTGGGCGAAATCCAGCTTGCCTACGGCCGCGGCGATCAGAATGCACTCGGCGACCGGGTAACGCCGGAAATGCTGTCGTACTTCGCTGGCGATCTCGCAACCAACGCCCGCAAAGGCGTCCGCAACGAGATTTCCTCGCCTAAGCTGCTGCAGGGCGACCTGTCCGAAATCCTGGCGCGAAGAGCGCGACGAGTACGCCACCGTCGCGATGCGCTTCTCGCTCGTCGATAAGATGGTCGAAGTGGCCTCCGGCCGCCTCGTGTCTGGCAACGCCTCGGTGCCGCAGGAATCAACCGAACTCTGGACCTTCCGCCGTCCGCTCGGTGGCAAGCCGAACCAGTGGGAACTCAGCGCGATCCAGCAGGCCTAAGAGCGTGGCCTGAAAGCATGGCCTGATAGAAACCTGCTCAATCATGCTAGAAGCCCGGCACGCAGCCGGGCTTCTTACGTTTGAGCTGCAGCGTCACTGTGAGGATGGGCCCATGAGCGAAGACATCGTCGTCAAGGACAGCAACGGCCAGCAGCTCAAGGACGGCGATAGCGTTCAGGTCATCAAAGACCTCAAGGTCAAAGGCGCATCCGATGTGCTCAAGCGCGGCACCATCTTCAAAAAGATCCGCCTCACCGGCGACGCAGCCGTTATCGAAGCCGGCGCCGGGCGCAATACGGTGGTCCTGAAAACCGAATTTCTCAAGAAGGCCTGAGCGGTATTCCCGATGATCACAGTCCCACGCCGTCGCGGACAGCGCACGTGTGCCACGCTTGTCGTCTTGGCAATGGCCTCCGTGCCAGCATGGCCCCAAGGGGCCGCGCCAGCCCCAGCTGCACCGGCCCCAGCTGCACCTGCAGCCGCTGCCAGAGCCGCCGAAACACTCCTCTTACAACAGCTTCGCCCTGCCATCGCCAAGTGCTGGTCGGTTGATGCCGCCACGCTGGCCGCATCCAAGCGGACGGTTCAAATCGAGTTCGATCTCAAGCGCAACGGCACCCTCGTTGGCGCGCCCCGTATCGTCACCCGCCGTGGCGAACCAACCCCGGTGGCCCTGGCGCAGTCCGCAACGCGCGCCATCCAAGCCTGCGCGCCCTTCGCCAATCTGCCGGTCGACGCCTTCGACGCCGGCACCCGCCGCATCCGCATGAACTTCGACGCCCGCGCCATGACGCCTTAGAGGGCTTCCGGGCCGCGGCGTCCACACATTTGCCAACATCAGTTGGGATTGGGTCACATCCGCGCTAAGGTCATTGTGGCGTCCGGTGCGTTGAAACCGGCCGCGCAAGTAAACCCTTGTTCAGGGGAAGCTCCGTGTCGAACGTCCTGCTCAACCGCCGTAATCTTCTCGCCGCTGCTGGCTCCATGGTAGCAACCGGTGTGTCCGGCCTCCTCGGCCCCGCCCAGGCGCAAGTCCTCGCACCGACCCGCACGATGCGCGGCGGCTCCAACAACTACCGCGCAGGCGCTCCCATCGTGGACCGGATTGGCGGCGGGGGCTTCTGGATGACGGGCACCGTGCGCCGCGCAGGCGATGGGGCTCCGCTGGCGGGCCGGCGCATCCAAATCTGGGCACACACCACCGAAGGCTATGAGGCAGACCAGCGCAGCCATGGCGCCACGCTGACGGATGCGGCCGGGGTGTTCCGTCTGGAGATGCCGCAGATCGTCCCGGCCTTTGGCCAACCGCATGGGCACCTTGCCTATGACAGTGGCGGCTTTGAAACCGTCTTTTTACGACCCGTCATGGCCAGCGCAAAAGCCACCAGCCTCGAAGCGCACTTTGTCCTCCAGCCGGTCTGATCGGGTTCGGTTCAATGGAGCAGACATGGGCCAGGGTGATCCTGCTCTGGGCCGCCCTCGTGGCCGCCATTGCCGTGCCGGTCGCCGCCGCAGTGGCCAGTCCGCTGCTCGCATGGCGTCACCCGGTCTACATCGCAGCCGGATTAGCAGGGGTCGTCGCATTGGCTCTCTTGCTCGTCCAACCCATGCTCATCGGCGGCTACCTGCCAGGACTGCAGGCGCATCGCGGACGGCGTGCGCATCAATGGATTGGCGGCGCGCTCGTGGTGGCGGTCGTTATCCACGTCGGAGGTCTTTGGATCACCAGCGCGCCGGACGTGGTTGACGCTCTTCTCTTCGCATCGCCAACGCCCTTCTCGGCCTGGGGTGTGATGGCCATGTGGGCCGTTTTCGCAGCCGCGCTTTCAGCTGCACTCCGCCACCGGTTGCGGCTGCGGCCGCGCACGTGGCGCATCGGTCATACGTGTCTCGCGGTGGTCATCGTTGTTGGCAGCGTCGTCCATGGCCTCCTCATCGAGGGGACGATGGAGACGGTGTCGAAGGTGGCCCTGTGCGCGCTGGTCCTGGCGGCGACGATGAAAGTCTTGATTGACCGAAGAGTGTGGACCAAGCGATCGGCGTCGCGCTCAGGGCCACCCGAGAGCAACCAGAAAATTTGATTGCGGCGAAAGCGGTTGGCACCCGCCGCATGCGCATGTTCCTCGCCCCCGCGCCACGACGCCTGAGGCTGCTGTTTGATGCCGAAGTCTTCTCGCCGCATTGAACGCGGAGCAAAACACGCTGTCGCGCGGCACCAGCGATGACATGCGGTCGCTCCCAACCCAACCACCCGGTCAGCAGACACCGGACATCCCCAACCAACCCGCTCTCGACAGCGGGCTATGCCCCATCTCTGACATCTTCGCCGCCTGCATCTGCTCTCAACTTGTCATCCTCGGGACAAGCCCGAGAATGACAAATAGAGGGTGTGCCGGATGTCTCCTCCTGGCCCTGACCCACAACGGTCTCATTTGCGTCGAAACCGTCGCGAGCAGGTCACCAGCGGACGCACGTCGCGCACATGTTTCGGAGATGCTTCAGACAGTCCGGCGACCTGGGAGCGCACGGGCGATCTCAGTAACATGGCGGAGGTCGGAACCACAGCACCCGCCGAACACGTTTAGCCATGGCATGCGATCGGCGAGCGCGCGGTATTGCTGAGCAAGCTCGTGCGGATTGCCCGCGTCGAGTTCTGGCGCCGCATCCAGCTCGGCATGGCTTTGACGTGAGGCGTTAGCGCGAATGCCACGGATGCGTCGCGCCCATGGCGCATCCAGCAAGGCGCCGCCGAAGTGATCAGGATGCGCGCAATTGACCATGTAGTAAGCTGGATATTGGCCAGTGGCTGCATCAACCTCGGTGATGGCGTCCGCAAGGCTCTGGCCGTTGGGCAGTGCGCCGTTCGTCTCGACGGTGAAGGAGATGACGGCGGGCAGGCCAACTTTGCTTGCCGCCTTCGCCAGCCCCGCAGCCTCGCCAGGCTGGTTGAAGGTGAGCGCCGACACCATGTCCACCTCAGTCGCAGCCAGCCAGCCAAGTTGTTGCGCGTAGTACTGCTCGGCACTGTCCATGGAGATGACGGCTTCGGGTTTATACGCGTCCCCACGAGGCCCGATAACGGCGTTGAGGACAATCGGCTTGGCATTGCCTGAGAAGCGTGCCCGCAACTCGGCGATGAAACCAACGCAAGCTTCGTTCGCGGCTTTCAACTCGTCATCCGTCGCTCCGAGTTTTTCTGCCCAATGCCGATGCGCCTTCCACGTCACGGTGTCGAGAATGAAACCGGTGTTCTGCTGATTGGCCAGCGCGAGAAAACCCTCGAAGTAGCGCGACAAGGCTGCCCGCCCGTCCGGTATCGGCAGCAACGTGTGAGCCGCGAACTCGCGGATCTCGATCCCGTGGTTGAAGATGAGATCGGTCTCGACGCCCGCGTCGGCCAGGAAAATGTCACCGGACAATTGAGGCAGCTGATTGCGGTAGCGAGGCATTGGCAATTTCCTCTACTGGCACAATTCAAAAGTCAGCAACGGTACTCAGAAACGGAAGAGAGAAGAAGATGAATTCGCGCCGAGGTCATACGCTCAATTGGCCCTGACCCACAACGGTCTCATTTGCGTCGAAACCGTCGCGAGCAGGCCACCACCGGACGCACGTCGCGAGCATCGGACGTGCGGCCGCATTTCCCCGCGTCGACGCCCGCGCGATGGCGCCTTAAGGCGGCCCGTTGTTCATCTACGCCGGTGATGCGACCGCACAGATCAATCACTCGGCGCGCTTGACCGATACAACGGCTGTGGTGAAATTCACGGTCAGGATATCAGGCGCGAGAAGTTCGGTTCCTACCAATGCAAATGGTTCGCCATCTTGTCGTGGCCGGCGCCCGGATGTGGTCGGGTCGCGCGCTACAATCTGGACCGTTGCATCGCGCTCCTCGCCGAACCAAGTCACGGTGAGCAATCCTTGTTTGACGACTTTGTGTGAGCCATCGCCGAGTTCGATCTGGGCACTGACGTCCAATACGAGGACACCCCCGCTTCGGGCAATATCCTCGTCGAGCAGTAACTCGCCCGTGAACGCAGTGTCGATGATCGCGAGTAGATCGTCCTTGCCCGACACCGGAACCCTCATCAATGGGCGCCGCCGGTTGTCGAGACTTCCGATCAACTCGGACATGCAGCGCCACCTACGGCCATGGGCTTGCCGACATCGAATGCCCAGCCTGCCGCATCGCGGCCGAAGCGTCCGACAAATGCTTTGAGCGCAGACGTTCTCGTTGCGGCGTGCACGTAGTCGAATGTGGCGAGATCGATTGCGATTGATGTGCCAACGGGGAACGACCTCTCGAAACAGATCTCGACGGCGCGAAGAACCCCTGCTCTAGCAAGTGGGTCGCTGCCGGCTCGAGAAAATTGGTCCCGGCATGATTGCAGACCAATGACCGAATTCAGGCACCCAAGAGCATCCTCGGGAGCGCTTGCCTTGGAAGTATCCGGCTGCTGTGTTTGAGTCAGCTGCATTGTTCGCACTGTCGCACCAATCGAGTTATGCCGAGACATTTACATTGAACGTTCGTGGGTTCAACAACCTCAAAACACCACCACGCTGCGAATGCTCTCGCCCTTGTGCATCAGGTCGAAGGCTTTGTTGATGTCCTCAAGCGGCAGCACGTGGGTGATCATCGGATCGATGGCGATCTTGCCGTCCATGTACCAGTCGACGATCTTGGGCACATCGGTGCGGCCACGTGCGCCGCCGAACGCAGTGCCTTTCCAGGTGCGGCCGGTGACCAACTGGAACGGCCGCGTTTTGATTTCGAGGCCAGCACCCGCAACGCCGATGATGATGCTTTCGCCCCAGCCGCGGTGGCAGGCCTCGAGCGCTGTGCGCATCACATCCACATTGCCGGTGCAGTCGAACGTGTAATCCGCGCCGCCGATCTGATCGGCACCCCGCTTGGTCATAGTGACCAGATGCGCGGCCAAATCGCCGGCGACGTCTTTCGGATTGACGAAGTGCGTCATGCCGAACTTTTTGCCCCAGGCCTCTTTCGATGGGTTCAGATCCACGCCGATGATCATGTCGGCGCCGACCAGCCGCAGCCCCTGGATCACGTTCAACCCGATGCCACCGAGACCGAACACAATGCCGGTACAGCCGGGGCCGGCCTTGGCCGTGTTGATCACCGCGCCGACGCCGGTGGTGACGCCGCAACCGATGTAGCAAACCTTGTCGAACGGCGCATCGGGACGAATTTTGGCGACCGCGATCTCCGGCAACACAGTGTAGTTCGCAAACGTCGAACAGCCCATGTAGTGATAGATCTTCTGTCCCTTGTAGGAGAAACGGCTGGTGCCGTCCGGCATCACGCCGGCGCCTTGCGTCGCGCGAATGCTGGTGCACAGGTTGGTCTTGCGCGACAGGCACGACGGGCAGGTCCGGCACTCGGGTGTGTAGAGCGGGATCACATGATCACCGACCGCCACACTCGTCACCCCCGCCCCCACCTCGCGCACGATGCCGGCCCCTTCATGACCCATGATAGCGGGGAACAAGCCTTCCGGATCGGCGCCCGAAATGGTGAATTCGTCGGTGTGACAGATCCCCGTCGCCTTGATCTCGATGAGCACCTCACCCGCCTTCGGCCCGTCCAGATCGACCTCGACGATTTCAAGCGGTTTGGCCTTCTCAAACGCGACAGCAGCGCGGGTCTTCATAGTTGTATCTCCGGAGGATCAAGGTTTGACACCGACTATGGTCCAGTTCGCCGCAGCCGAAAAGGGCGCCACAGGCCGCATCTCGGGGCGCATCTCAGGGCACCTCTCAAGGCGGTTTGCCGCGCCCGCACACCGGTTATCAACCATCCCTTCACTGTTTTGGTGAATGATCGCTCACGGACGAGCACGGCAACGTCCCAGGGGATCGAGTGCGTTCATGACCTTCCAAAATCGAATTGCAGCCGCGACCCGCAAATCCACCGCTGGCGACGATGCGTCGGCCGACGCGCAGCGCCGCTGGGCTAAGCGCAAACCAACGCAAAGCCAGGGGCAGATCCTGTTCGACGGCATCACCACGCCGTATGCCTGCCTCGTGCGCGATATTTCATCGACGGGCGTTAAAATCGAGATGGTCAGGAACAAGTACAATCCCGACGGTTGCTCGAGCTTCGTGCCTAATCAGTTCAGCCTGATCATGCCGCTCGACCGCACCCGCGTGGAATGCCAGTCCATGTGGCGCCGTGGCAGTTCGCTGGGCGCCCGCTTCCTCGGCGCGGTCACGCAGTTGCCGCCCGCCCGCCGCGCGCCGATGATCATGAAGAAGAAGTGATACTCGGCCGGATGCACTGACTGCCCTTCGCGCCACTGCGCCGCCATGCCCCCCCCCAAGCGGCTGCGCCGCCCCCCCCTCAGCGGCTGCGCCGCCATGCCCCCTTGCGATGGTCGCTTCCCTCCGCCACATGAAGCTCCATGATCAGCGCCCCCACTTTCGAGAGCATCCGCGACGACTTTTCCCTGCTGGACAGCTGGGAAGACCGTTATCGCTATGTCATGGAGCTCGGCCGTGCGCTGCCCCCGCTTGATGATGCGCTGCGGACCGACACCAATAAAGTCCGCGGCTGCGCCAGCCAGGTATGGCTTGCCAGTCAGATCAGCCGCCGCAGCCCCGGCGGCGCGCCGGTCCTCCATTTTGACGGCGATAGCGACGCTCACTTGGTGCGCGGCCTGGTCGCCATTCTGCTGGTCCTGGTGCAGGACAAGACGGCCAGCGAAGTGCTCGCCGCCGATCCGAATGCGGCGTTCGTCGAGCTGGGCCTCGGTGCCCATCTGACGCCGCAGCGCTCGAACGGGTTTGCGTCCATGGTCGCCCGCGTTCGCGCCGACGCCAAAGCGGCGATCGAGGCATAGCCGTAGGCATGTCACCGGGCGTGCCGGCCAACGCTCGACGGACGATAAGCCCCGTCCCCCCACTGCTGCACGCCAGCCCGTCCGCGCCGCGGCACCACCACCATCCCATAATGCAGCGCCAGTTGCTCCAAAGCGCCCTTCAGCATGATGCGGCCTGCCCGCTTCGGCCAGCCGCGCTCGGCCTCGACAGTCTCCAAGGTCAGATCGAATCCGCAGATATCCAGCACCAGATCGGCCAGCGTGCCGCCCAGCGCCGCCAGTGCGGCACGCACCCGTTCCTGCGCCGCGCTTTGCGCCACGCCCATCTCTGCCCCCGCACCCGGCGCACCACGGCGGCGGCGCTCGGGAATGGCATCGGCCGACCAGCGCGCCGTCACCCGCGGCTGGATGCCGGATTTCAAAAAGTCGAGCGCAAACCGTTGCGCGGCAGCGACGTGCTGCGGCTCCAGCAACGGCATGCCGCGCCCGTCCGTGCGCTGCGCCAGCTGCTCGACCGCTGACCGCCGGCTGATCGGCCGCTGCGACAGCGGTGCTGCCTGCGCCGTCTCATCGCCTGCCTGAAGCCGCTTGCGGCGGCGCGTTCTGGCCGGCTGCGCCCGCGCGCCGGTCATCAGCAGTTGCCGCAGCGCGTCTTGGCCAGCTGCACTCAAAACCAACACCGCAACATCGCTTCCAGTGCCGGCCGCCACCTCCGCGGGTGCCAGATGTCCGCGTGCCGCAGCCGCCGCCAGCGCGTCTCTGTTGACAGGGCGCCGCGCCGCCGTAGCGGAACTTTCCAGCACCATGCCGTCCGCCAGCTGCCGCAAGCGTGCACCAGGCCGGCCAAGCTGCAAAAGCAGGTCGGCGAGGCCGGCATCAAGGCCTCGCGTGAGGTCCGCATCGCGCAAGCCGAAATTAGGTGTCGTCATCATCAAGAACTCCAGAAGCGGGAGCGCTAAAGTAGCGCTGAAAAAAGGGGGAATTGCTATCACCAGGAAGCCATCAGCACCGGGCGCGTGACGCCGCCAAGTCCGGTTCGATCTGGGCGAGGCCCATGCGGGCGCAGCCTTCCAGCAGCTCCAGAATCGCGTCGAAGCGAGGATCGTCGCGGCGGTCTTCGACCACCCTGCAAGCGTGCGCCGCCGTGCAGCGATTACGGCCATAGAGCCGCGCCGCTTGCGTATAGGTGAACCCGCACCCGACATGAGCCAGGTACATCGCCACCTGACGGGCAAACACCTCGGCCGGTCCGCCCCGGCCTCCCGGCATGCCAGGTGGCCACCCAACACCCTCCGCCACCAGCTGTTCAGGCGGCCTGAAACCGGCCCGCACAGTCCGCTCAAGCACCGTGCAGATGCGCCACGCGCGAACCGGATCCAGACCGGCCACCGGCTGGCTATTCTTGCCCAAAGCGCGGCGCCTTTGCCGCTCGCGACCGGTAATCGGCCGTATTTGTGCCATTGTCTGCTCACAATCCAGACACATTTCCCTCTCCATTTGAGTAGGATTTACTTGTGTTTACTGTGTGGACAGGCGTCTGACCCCAAGGCTACCACTAAACTTGCTCTGTGAGCGTGTGTTTTTACTGTAAACGTAAACAACAAGCAGGTGATCGTCTTGCTTGCAGTGCGTTTGGGTGGAACGGCCGCGCGAAACGTCTGCTAGCGGCCGGGGCGGTCCAACAGCAGCGCCTGAGCGGGCAATGCCTCTAGCTCATATCCACCCGAGGGAAGGCGCACCCACAGCATGTCCACACGCATCCGAGAGTTCCGGAAACTCCGCGGTATGACGTTGCACACCCTGGCAAAACAAGTCGGGACCACGGCGCAGACCATTCAACGCCTCGAAACCGGCAACATGACCGTCTCGCTCGACTGGCTCGTCCGCATCGCCGACGTGTTCTGCATGCCGGCCGCCGCCCTGCTGGTCACAGACACCACCGCGAGCGTGCCGATCCTGGGCGATCTCGACGCGCAGGGCATCGTGACGCCACCGCCGTCCGGCGACCCCGCCACGGCACTGTCGCTGGTCATCTCGACACCGCACCCGGTCGCCGTCCACATCAGCGAACCCTTCCGCTCGCGCACCTCGGAGCGCGCCTACGACGCCAGCAGTTGGCTGATCTGCGGCAAGGCCGAGATCGTGCGTGATACCACCATGGAACCGCGCGATTGCCTCGTCGCCCTTGCAGACGGGCGCATCTTCCTCCAACGGGCCGCCGTCGAGGATGGCAAGGTTGTCTATAACCCGCTCGGCATCAGCAAAGCCCCAGGTTTCAGCGACGAAGGGCTTGCCGAAGTGACCTGGATCGCGCCGGTCTTGATGGCGGTGCGTTACTTCTGACAACCCTGCTGCGCCAGCGCGTCATGCACCGTTAACACTAATTCTACTTTTGCGTGCATTGTCAATACCCGCCCGCTGCAGCCGTGAGACACTCGCGGGATGCAAAAATCATCCCCGCACATCCGCTCATCCACCATGTCGCCGCAGCGCGCCTACGACCGCCTGCGCGATCTCCCGCGCCTGCTGCCCCTCTGGCCCGAGGAGCTGGCCAACGTCAGCCCGGAGAGCCGGCAGGCCCTCGTCCTTCGTTTGCACTCGGTCTTACGCCGTGAGCGCCAGCGTGGCGTGGCCGGCGACTGGGCCTATGACCTCGCCCGTCACCGGCATTTGTTGACCGCCTATCGAGCGGAACTCGCGGCTTGGCGCAGTCTGCAACAGCCGACCATTCCCGCCCCGCGGCTTACTTTGCACGCCGCGTCCCGAGGCCCATTTTCTTCGCCAGTTTCGAACGGGCTTCTGCGTAGTTCGGCGCCACCATCGGATAATCGTGCGGCAGGTTCCACTTCTCCCGGTAGTCTTCCGGCGATAAGTTGTAGTGGGAGCGCAAATGCCGTTTCAGGGATTTGAATTTCTTGCCATCTTCGAGGCACACGAGATAATCGGGCGTGATCGACCGCTTGACCGCCACGGCCGGCTTGGGCTCGTCGCGCTGGCCCGCGTCTTGCCCCCCTGCGAGAGCGACCAATGCCCCATGCACCTGCCGGATCACCGCCCCAATATCCTCGGGCTCAACGGTGTTGTGGCTGACATAAGCGGCGACGATCGTTGCCGTGAAATTCAGAACGTCAGTCTTCGGCCGGTCCGGCACCATCACGTCCTCAATTGCAGTGGCCAGCATGTCTCTTATTCTCGCTCACGCCATCATCACCCATCACGTGAAAAATGAGATAGTGGAAGCAGATTAAATTGACAATCCCGATCTGTAAAAATCAATGCTTTACTTACAGTGAGCATTATCATCTCATTAAATAAATAGAATATTTACGAATATTCTCATCGGCGCTGCAGCTCACGGTAGAAGCGCCGCCACCAGACCCTGCATCGTGCCGCAATACAGCCTCCATGATCACCCACGCTACGACAGATCACAGCACACCTGGGCAATGGCTGCACACTGTTCAAGGATGCCCGGCGTTCAAGGAGGTGCGGCCGGCAGCGTGCTGCAGAAGTCTGCGTCCCGCCCCAGCATCACCACGGAGGCATCACGGCAGACGCGCCACGACAGACCTGTCGCCACCGACTTTTTCTTTGCCCCGTGCCCATCCAACCTCGTAAGCTCGCAACACCGTGCGCCCCTTTGGCCGCCCCCCAATCCCCACACCCGCCGTCTCCGGCCCCACCATCGAGCCCCCCATGACCATTCGCAGCGCCCCATTGCCGTCGCCCGCAGCTCTTCGGGCCGCCAAAAAGCCGGTCACAACCACCCATCATGGGATTACACTGACCGACGACTACGGCTGGCTGCGCGCGCCCAACTGGCAGGACGTCATGCGCGACCCCGCCGTCCTCGACCCCGCCATCCGCGCCCATCTGGAGGCCGAGAACGCCTTCACCGACGCCACCATGGCCGACACCAAAGACCTGCAGGCCCGCCTGTTCGCCGAGATGAAAGGCCGCATCAAGGAAGACGACAGCTCGGTTCCCGCACCCGATGGCCCCTGGGCCTATGCGAGCAGCTACGTCACCGGTGGCCAATACCCACGGCTGATCCGCACCCCGCGCGCCGGCGGGGCTGAAGCGTTGCTGCTCGATGGCAATGCCGAAGCACACGGCAAAGAGTACTGGCAACTGGGCGCCGCCAGCCACGCCCCCGACCACGCGTTGCTGGCCTACGCCGTCGACGACAAGGGCTCAGAACTCTACACCCTCCGCTTCCGCGATCTGGCCACCGGCAACGATCTCGACGATGCCATCCCCGACACGCGCTCTGTCGTCTGGGCTGCCGACAGCCGCACGCTGTTCTACGTCCGCATGGACGAGAACCACCGTCCGCTCACCGTCTGGCGCCATACCCTCGGCACGCCGGTCGCCGACGACGTGCTTGTTTACGAAGAGGCCGACAAAGGCTTCTACGTCGGCATCGGCAAAACCCAGTCGGCGCGCTTCATCGTCATCGACGTGCACGATCATCAGACGAGTGAAGCCTATCTGATCGACGCAGCTGCACCTCTGGCGCCGCCGCGCCTGATCACACCGCGCCGCTTTGGCCACGAATACGGCGTCGAACACCACGCTGGCAGCGACCGCCTCGTGATCACCACTAACTCTGGCGGCGCCGAAGACTTCCGCATCGTCACCGCGCCCACCGCCGATCCCACCGAGAAAAACTGGACCGAACTCGTCGCCCACAAACCCGGCCGCCTCATCCTCGAGGCTATCGCGCTCAAAGAGCATCTCATCCGCCTTGAGCGCGAAGACAGCCTGCCGCGCATCGTCATCCACGCATGGGCGACCGGCCAGGAACACGCCATCGCCTTCGACGAAGAGGCCTACAGCCTCGGCATGAGCGCTGGCTACGAATACGACACCACGAAGCTGCGCTTCACCTACTCGTCGATGACCACGCCCAGCGAAGTCTACGACTACGACATCCCCACCCGCGCCCGCACCTTGCGCAAACGCCAGGAAGTCCCCTCCGGCCATGACGCCAGCGCCTACATCACCCGCCGCGTGCTCGCCCCCGCCCAGGACGGCGAGTTAGTACCGGTTTCATTGCTCTACCGCAAAGATACGCCGCTCGATGGCTCAGCCCCGCTGTTCCTCTACGGCTATGGCAGCTACGGCATTTCCATCCCCGCCTCGTTCTCCACCACGCGCCTCTCGCTGGTCGATCGTGGCTTCATCTTCGCCATCGCCCACATCCGCGGCGGCAAGGACAAGGGCTATCGCTGGTACACGGACGGCAAGAAGGAAACCAAGCTCAATACCTTCACCGACTTCATTGCGGCTGGTGAGTATCTGGTCGCCAACAACTACACCCGCCGCGGCAACATCGTCGCCAATGGCGGCTCGGCCGGCGGCATGCTGATGGGCGTCGTTGCCAACATGGCACCCGAGCTGTTCCTCGGCATCATCGCCGATGTACCATTCGTCGACGTGCTCAACACCATGCTGGATGCCTCGCTGCCGCTCACCCCGCCCGAGTGGCCCGAATGGGGCGACCCCATCACCTCGAAGTCGGACTACGAGTTGATCCGCAGCTACTCGCCCTATGAGAACGTGGCGGCCAAGGCCTACCCGCACATCTTCGCTTACGGCGGCCTCACCGACCCGCGCGTCACCTACTGGGAGCCCGCCAAGTGGATCGCCCGCCTGCGCGAACTCAACACGTCCGACAATCTGGTGGTTCTCAAGATCAACATGGCCGGCGGCCACGGTGGTGCTTCCGGCCGCTTCGAGCAGCTCCACGAAATCGCCCTCGACTACGCCTTCGCCCTCAAAATCGCCGACCGGACCCAGACTTACCAGACATAGCAACCACCGCCATCAACCGGGTCTACGGTTCGCCCCGCCGGTCGGCTTGGCGGGCAAAGCCCCACCGCAACGGGCAATGGCGTCACCACCCCGCGAAGCATTTGCCGCCGCCGCCAATTTAAGGTATCACCTCCTGGCATGCACCCGTAGCTCAGCTGGATAGAGCGCTGCCCTCCGAAGGCAGAGGTCACAGGTTCGAATCCTGTCGGGTGCGCCATCTCGGAACAAAAGTGCGAACACCCTGGTTCGCCCGTGGCGGCAGCGATAACGCACTGTTCCAGAACATCTTTCCGGCCAAACAGACGGATGGCGCCTTCATCCACCTCGATGCGGTCGACGATCGATGTCAGCCACGCTTTGCGAGCCGGCGTATCGCCCTCCTGCAGGCGTTGCCGCATCAGCTCGCCGAACTTGTGCGACGGCCTCCTCAGTCACCTCGGCTTTGGCCTTTACGTTGCCACGCGCACGAGCCAGCGCCTCCCGCGACCGGTCTCGGTCGTTTCTTCAGTACCATGATGCGTTCCTTCAGCAGGTCGTCCATCTCGGCGACGCCGTCCTCGACGAGCTTGTAGAGGCGCTTGAGCTTCTCTTCGGCGTTGGCCGCCTCGCGCTCCAGGGCGGCCAGGCGCGCATCGACGGCGGCAGCGCGCTCTGCACGCCGCGTGGCCAAGGTCGAGAGCAACTCCCAAAGCCGATCACCGGTCAGCAGCTTTTCCATCAAATGATGGGTCACCGAGTGGTCGAGCCGATCCATCTGCACCGTGCGGCCGGGACACGCCTTCTTGCCTTTCGCGCGCACGTCGAGCAGGCGTAGTACCGATGCACCTTGCCGGACTTCGACGTGCCAGTGCGCAGTGACATCGCGCCATGGCACAGGCTGCAGAATGCCAGCCCGGTCAGCAGGATCGGTCCAGTGACCGAGCGTGGCGGCGCGATGCGTGGATTGCGGCCCTTCAATAGCTGCTGCACTTGCTCGAAATGCTCCGGCGCGATGATCGCCGGCGCATCAGAAAAAATCTGCTCGGCATCCGCCTTCTCGCGACGCGTCTTGCTGTCGACGTGATTGAACCGCCAACGGCCGCCGTAGACCGGATTGGTCAGCAGTTGATGGATCGTGCCGATGCCCCACATGCCGCCCTTGCCGGTCCGATAGCCGCGCTCGTTCAGCCAGGTCGCGACAGCCTTCACGCCCATCGGCGGGCTGCCTTCGTGCCCGCCCACGACCAGCTTGAACATGAACTGGACTTGCTCGGCTTCGACCGGATCGATTTCAAGCCGCTTCTTGACGCTTCGCGCCACGCTGCTCAACCTCGACGGTGCGATAGCCGAACGGCGGCCGCGCGCCGTTCCAAAATCCTTGCCGCGCATTCTCCTTCATCGAGCGCAAGAACGTGCTTGGCGTTCTCCTTCGACTGATACTCGTCGAACAGCGAGATCACCTGCCGCATCATCACCTGCGCGGGATCGTCGCCCAGCTCCTGCGTCATCGAGACCAGCTTTACGCCGTGCTTGGCCAGCTTGCGCACGTAGAATTCGAGACCGAAGGCATCGCGAAAAAAGCGCGAGTACGAATGCACGATGATCACGTCGAATGGATTGTCGCCGTCGCAGGCCCGTTCGATCATGCGCTGGAATTCTGGGCGCTTGTCATCCGTCGCCGACGCGCCGGGCTCGACGTACTCGGCCGCAACGTCCAGCCGCGCGCCGCAACCCAATTCGGCCGTCTGCGCGCGTTGATCCGGGATCGACAGGTCATGTTCGGCCTGTCGCCCAGTCGATACGCGCAAGTAGAGGGCCGCACGCAGCACGGGCGCAGGCGCCTCGGACTTTGATTTCGAACGAGGCGTCTGCGCGTGCATGGCGTCACCCTTACTTCTCGTCGGACCGCCTCAATGTGTCAGACTGACTCCAGCTGGGAAGCATTCTGAGAGCTCTCGCACGAACCGCTCGTGCCGCTTCCTGTGGCGCGGGAAAGACATCCGCCGGACGTATCGCAACAGGTCATCGCGAAGCGCGGGATCACACGAATTGTAAAGTTCGTGCGCAAACTCGCGGATGATATCTCTATCGTCTTCATTGCCGTTCTTGCTCATCGCTTACGTTCCTCACTTGGCCTAGCCACTTCCGAGCACAACATCGAGGATGTCGCTCATGTACCGCTCGATGGCGTCGATTTCGGAGAGGCTGATGGCTGCGTCGTGCGGGAGATCGTCGGTGATCATGAGCACCTGATCGTCCAGCACGACGCCGATTGTTGGCGCTGCGCACGGAGTGTCCGAGTGCAACGTCAGCATTTCAGCGATGTCTGAGGTCTTCGCCATCAGCCTCGTCCGCTTTTCGACGGACAAGATCTACGGACGGGGCAAACGCGATGAAAGAAACCAACTTCAAATCAAGCTGGTATCAAGTACTTCGTCGCTGCGACTTCAACACAGCGCAGGAACTACACGGCGGACAGACAAAAATTGATGATATCAAGTTGATATCGTGCATGCCGTTTTTCGGGGCTGTATAAAGGCCTCGTGATCGCAGAAGCAAGAAGTGGCGAAGACGGATGAAATTGAGAGGACGGGCCGCGCACGAGCGAACAAATAAAAGACTAGGAAGCGTCGTCGCCTACGCGGCAAAGGCGAGGTCACGTGACTGCCGCACAACAAAACACGGAGCCGACGGCCTCTGACCTGCTCCCCGGAATTCCATCCAGCTGATAGTTGAATCTCTCAGTGGAGAGATCGACATGCGGAAGAGCCGGTTCAGCGAGAGCGCGATCATCGGGATCATCAGGGAGCAGGAGGCTGGCGCGAAGGTGGCCGACCTCTGCCGGCGACATGGGATCAGCGTGCCGACGCTGTACAATTGGAAAGCCAAATACGGTGGTATGGACGTGTCGGAGGCGAAGCGTCTGCGGGCGCTCGAAGATGAGAACCGGCGGCTGAAGACGCTGCTGGCCGAGCAGGTTCTCGACAACGCCGCGCTGAAAGATCTCGTCGCAAAAAAGTTCTGACGCCTCGGGCCCGGCACGCGGCGGTTCGTCATGTCATCGCGCATCACGGACTGTCCGAGCGTCGCGCCACGAGGCTTCTCGACGTCGACCGGTCATCGGTGCGCTACCAGAAGAAACGCAAGCCTGACGACGCCGAACGTCGGTTGCTGAACGAGCTTGCGGTCGAGCGGCGCCGGTTCGGCTATCGGCGTCTGCGCGAGATGGCACGCCGGGCCGGCATCGCCATGAACCTGAAGAAGGTCTATCGATTGTACAAGGAAGAAGGCTTGGCGGTACGCAAACGGTCGGGGCGCAAGCGTGCGATCGGTACGCGCCGACCATTGGAGAAAGCGCTGCGGCCCAATGCAATCTGGGTGCTCGACTTCGTATCGGATACGCTTGACAGCGGCCGGAAGTTCCGTGTGTTCAACGTCGAGGATCAGTTCACGCGTCGAGGCCTCGGCTCGGAAGTCGACACGTCGCTACCGGGCGCACGCATTGTGCGCGTGCTCGATCAACTGATCGCGATGTGGGGCAAGCCGGCGATGATCGTGTCGGATAACGGCACAGAACTGACGTGCAACGCGATGCTGAAATGGACGACGGTGAATGCGGTCGAGTGGCACTACATCGCGCCGGGCAAGCCGATGCAGAACGGCTTCATGGAAAGCCTCAACGGCAAGATGCGCGACGAGTGCTTGAACGAGCACGTGTTCGGATCGCTCGCCGAAGCACGCCGTATCATCGAGGACTGGCGCATCGACTACAACGAAGTGCGCCCACATTCGAGCCTCGGTTATCAGACACCGGACGAGTTCGCGGCCGCCTGGCAGGCAGCGGGTGAAAAGGAAAAACAGCCAGCCGCACGTCCTGAGCAGGCAACGGGCCGGGACGCTACGGTATGTGGGGCCTCCGCGCCCCGGCCCGTTGCACAACCCCCTCGCAAGGGGCAAAGAAGGAACAAATTCAACTTATGACTGGAGGGAAGTTGGGGAGCAGGTCAGTCCGGGCCAACGTAGGGGAGCCCATACGTCTCACAAACAGCAGGAACAAGCGCCATTCGGCTTTTTGAGGCCTCTCCACCGTAGATCGACCACACCACGTCCTTCTTGTGCTTGTGCGCGTTATCGGCCAGCGCTGCGGGCGTCTCGTAGTGCAGGACATCGTAGCCTGCACCGCGGATCGCCGCCAAGAACTGCCCGAGCACTTCTCGATGGGTCCGCTCAAGGTCGCGCCGGCGCTCAATCGGGATGTCCGACGACCGCTCATCAAAAAGGTCGGCGATGATCACGACGCGCTCGAACGACATGCGCCACGTACCATAATTCCGAGTTATCGCTACATGCCGCGCATGGGATCCGCCTTGAGCAGTGCATGGCGCAAGCTCTCATCAACAACCCTTGTGTAGATCTCTGTAGTCGAGATACTGGCGTGGCCGAGTAGGCGCTGGACAAAGCGGATATCGACGCCGGATTCCAAGAGCAATGTCGCTGCCGTGTGACGCAGGCAGTGGGGCGTCACACGCGCGGTGAGCCCACTCGACGCCCGCAATCTATGAAGACGCAGCCGAAATGCTTGTGGTGTCAATCGCAGGCTCCTGCGGTTAACCCGAAGTTCCCGGCCCAATCAGCGAACGCGTCCCGATTGCATTAGCAAACTCATGCGTTTAATCGATTTTAGGGCATGTCGATTGTAGCCATGCACTGCGGCGGCTTAACTCATGTGACGGCGACGCAAATCATGGTTTCTGATGCCATGCACATCGATATTGTTCCCAATCGCAAGGCACGCCCGAGCTACTTGTTGCGCCGGAGCGTGCGCCAAGGAAAGCGCGTCACGAAGGAGACGCTGGCCAATCTGTCGGATCTGTCGATCGAGCAGATCGAGGCGATCCGGCGGGCGCTGAAAGGCGAGAAGCTCGGGCCGTTGGGCGGCGGCCTCGAATGCATCGCGTCGCGCCATCATGGCCACGTAGACGCAGTGCGGACGGCGATGGCGCGGCTCGGTTTCAACGCGCTGATCGATACCAAGTCGTCGCGTTCGCGCGACCTCGTGATCGCGATGATCACGGGGCGGATTATCGCGCCGGAAGCGAGCAAGCTCGGCATGGTCTCAGCCTTCGTCGACACAACGCTCGCAGACGATCTTGGTTTGCACGGCGTCGACGAGGATGAACTCTACGAGGCCATGGATTGGCTGCTGGAGCGCCAGCCAAAAATCGAAAAGAAACTGGCAAAACGACATTTGAAAGAAGGCGGCCTCGTTCTGTTTGATCTGACGTCGAGTTATTTCGAGGGCGTCACCTGCCCCCTCGCCAAACGCGGGTATAGCCGCGACCGCAAGCCCGGGACTTTGCAAGTTAATTACGGGCTATTGACCGACGAACGTGGTTGCCCGGTTTCTGTCTCGGTATTCGACGGAAATACCGGCGATCCGAAAACGCTGCTGCCGCAAATGGAGAAAACAAAAAAGGACTTCGGCATCGAAAAACTGGTCATGGTCGGAGATCGCGGCATGATCTCCAATATCCAAATCGACGCGATGCGAAAAATGGACGGCGTCGACTGGATCACAGCGTTGAAGAGCGGTGCGATCGCCGGCCTCGTCGAAGACAAGACGCTACAGCCCGATCTGTTCGATGAACGCAATCTTATGAGCTTGGAGAATGCCAATTATCCGGGTGAACGCCTGATTGCGTGCCGTAATCCGGCGCTGGCAAAGCGGCGAGCGAAAAAACGCCAGGAATTGCTGGCTGCGACCTCCGCCGAACTCGACAAGGTCAAGGCCATGGTCATGTCGGGAGCGCTCTCGGGCGCGGCGAAAATCGGCGTGCGCGTCGGCAAGGTGATCGCCAAGTTCAAAATGGCGAAGCACTTCAAGCTCGATATCGAGGACGGCTCGTTCGAATATCGGCTGGACGAGGTAAATATTGCGGCAGAAGCCGCACTCGATGGAATTTATGTCATCCGGACGAGCGTCGAGGCGAGCGACATGACGCCAGAGCAGTCTGTTTTGAATTACAAGAAACTCGCCGATGTCGAGCGCGCGTTCCGAACATTCAAGGGCGTCGACCTTCATGTGCGCCCGATCCGCCATCACCTAGAAAATCGTGTGCGAGCGCACATATTTCTGAGTATGTTGGCGTATTATGTGCAGTGGCACATGATCGAAGCTTGGGCATCGCTGACTTTCAAGGACGAATTACCCGCCGGACCTGATCGCAAGCGCGATCCCGTGGCGCCGGCGAAGCGCTCGAAGTCAGCGCTCGCCAAGGTGCACTCGCGCACGCTCGCCGATGGCACACCGGCTATGAGTTTCGGCCAACTATTGGCCCACCTGTCGACCATCGTACGCAACACGATGCGGCCCAATGGCGCCAACCCCGGCGAAGCAACGTTCGCAATCACGACGACACCGAACCCGAAACAGCGGCGGGCCCTGGAACTTCTCGCCGGGATCACGGTGTAGCCAGTGCCGAAATAGTCGATTCAATCATAACAGATTGATACCGCAGAGACTTTCCCATTGGGCGCCGGGGAACTTCGGCTTAACGAGCAACGGCACAACGCCAGACTGCACAGCACGTCGCCGAGCGCATGCCCCCATCAACTGGCGCTGGAGATCCGGGTTGGACACGAACACCGTCCTCTCCCGGTTACCTTTTCCTCTGATGCGGATCGACGTCCCGTCGGGAGGGGAGCGTTCCGCGACGTTGATCGCGCACAGCTCGCTGATCCGCACTCCGGTTCCCACAAGAAGTCGCAGAGCGAGTTCAGTGTCGCTGCGATCATCTATAGTGTCGGCGGGTGCGCAACTTTGAAACAGGCGGATCACATCCTGACGTGGGACGGCACGTGGCAAGCGCTTGGGAAGCCTAACTTCAATGGATGATGCATCGAATGGCGATCGCTCTAACTGCCCGTGCCTAACGAGCCAGGTGAAATACACGCCAAGTGCCGCCAATTTGCGTTTGACCGTCGACGGGCCATTGCGTTCGGTCTGCTTCAGCCATGTCACGAACACCGAGGCCATGTGCGAGGCCCCTTCCGGCGTTGGGTTTTCGTGGTCGTCCAAGCCAACGAGAAACTTGGCAAAGCTACGAACGTCGGACACATAGGCTTTGCCAGTGTGCTCTGATCGCCCAAGAGTGTTGATCAGGTGGATCGTAAACGCTGGCAATGATGCGAGAACAGTTGCAGGCAAGACCACGGTAGACCTCCTCAGTAGTGGAAGCCTCTGTAGTGGTCTCCCCATTCCGTTGCCAAAACGACTGGACAATATCAAGGTTACTGTTGTTGCTGCTCCCTCCAAGGCGACGCGCGGAATTATTGCTCCTATTGCTGATCAGAGTTACGCCGAATGCAATCGACCACGAGCCAACACGCTTGGCCCATTCGAAAGGCTTGCGTCTGGATTTCGACAGCTTCAGTCTGTTGCGGCGTCGCCATAATATTCTCTTAATGCGCGACCGCGCATGCCGTCCGTGGCAATACGCTCTGTATCCGCAAGAAGCCGGGTCAACATTTCTCGTTGTGTTACTGCGTAACATCTGGCGAGCCGCTCCAAGGTTCGCTTCGCAGCGACTGGTACCATCATGTTCAATCGAGCGCTGTCGATCGTGTCTACCTCGTTCAAGTGTCGTCGACGATATGCCGCCTGTCGCGCGGCATTGCTCTTACGGCCACTGCGCCTCGTCCGCCTCTGCTTGGATTGCGTCATCGATCGGCACTCCTCATGTTACTGCGTAACGTGCCATCAGCAATATTGACGACAAAAGTGCTCTGCGGTTCTGGCAACAACAATTGACCTGCAAAGACCTTAGCTCGCGGCTTTCAGCCTCTTCAATTTCTCTCGATTTTCTGCGCGACCAATGCGTTACGCCGTTACGCGGAATATGTATCTCTGTGTGGCAACAGTCGCTCATGGAACCAGAACAATCACGGACGATGGGCATCAATCGCTGAGCATGCAAAACTAAAGAGAACGTGCTCTTGCTCGAGGCGGACACCAGAGCCAAATCGATCGTGCCGAAGAGAGTCGTAAACGAACGCTCATCGCTATTGAGCCTGGGAAGTTCGGCGATATGGGGGACGGCTTCGAAATTCCATTGCGCGCGGTGTGCGAGTAGCGTCGTCCGATCCATGAGTAAGGACTGCGTTTTCGGGAAATGCCCACGAAGGCGGTCGAGAATGGCAAAGCCGTGGGTATCGATATCACCCCAGTAGATGAGATGCGTTGAACCAATCCACGCAGCGGTCGCCAACCGTTCGACCGCATAGCCACCACCGAATATCAATATACTGTCGTCGACCATCGGGAAGGCGAGGCCTGTGACTTCGTTCTCGACAACAAAAACACAGCGCGCAGCGATGCTAAGTCTCGCGAACTCGGTAGCGGGCACCGTAAGATCCGTAAATCCGGCAATCGCCATTCTAGGATCGAGTAGCCGGAATCGAATCTGCGCGGGTCTCTCGGCAAGACCGTAGCGTGCCTCGAACTTCTGAGCGCCATTTGCCGAGTGCTCGATTGCATCTGCTGGAAGCACGACATCGAGCAGTTCAGCCAGCAACACCTTGCGCGCCTCGATGAACTTGGTTTGGACACCAGGGACATCGATTTGCCGCGGAAAAAGTCCCGACATTGGGTGACTAACGAACCATGCGAGACAGTCGAGGATCTGTGCCCAATCGGCTTGGTAATCGAGCAGCGCCAAGGGTTTTCGTGCGACCCATGCGGCCAGCGTTGGAAAGCGGATCAACGTCGCTTCGGCAAGCCTGGAAAATTGCTCTGCATCGGCTCTCCGGTTGAGAATGCCAAACGCATCTTCAACGGTCGGTATTATCAGTTCAGCGGGTAAACGATTGCGGCCTAGTTGCCGCGTATTGACCTCCTCCCAATTTATGTCGAATCCCGTACCGGTCTCGGCGCGCGACGCCGCTTCGATTGACCTGATCCAGGCCCGAACGGCGTCAAACGAAGGTCCGAACTCACTGGCTTTCGGTCGGCGCAGGCGCAAACGATAGGGAAACTCGATGCGTGACGGCTGCGACTTTGATGTAGCGGCTGTGCTGAGTTCCGCCAACTCCTTTGCCTCGACCTGCAGTGGCTTCGTTAGTCTCTCTAACACTGTTGCAAGAAGATGCCCGCGCAACCACAAGCGCTCAGTTTCGGCATAGATATCTGCGGGTGTTGTCCAAGGTGTCATAACCTGATCATACCGACGATAGAATTCTTGGGTGCTCCCGCTCGACTGCACCTTTCCTCCCGGTACTCCTCGATCGTCATGTTACGCAAGAGCGAGCGCTTGCCATCTTCGTTGTGCACGAAGCCCACTGCCGAAACGTGTGGTTCTATGACATGGATCTTCTGCAGCGGCGTCGCAATCAGCAGCTGTAGTCCCATCTTCTTGAAGAGCGTGAGGCCGAACTCGGCCGCCTCGTCGGACCCTCGGCCGAAGGCCTCGTCAATCATCACGAAATGGAACGCGCGGGAGCGCTCCGTACCTTTGTCGAGCCCGAACTGGTAGGCGAGGCTCGCAGCCAGTATGGTGTAGGCGAGCTTTTCTTTCTGTCCACCCGACTTGCCGCCTGAGTCCGAGTAATGCTCCCGCTCGGTATTGTCCGAGCGCCAGCGCTCGGATGCTGAGAACTCGAACCAGTTGCGCACGTCCGTGACTTTGCGGGTCCACTTCATGTCGAGATCGGTGAGTTTGTCGCGACCGCGGAAGCGCTCGATCACGCGCTTCACCTCGAGGAACTTGGCCTCGGCGTAGCCGTTGTCCTCGCTGCCGGTGAGCGCGTTCTCGGTACACTTTCTAAGATCTTGCTGGAATTCCTTGATCTCGGCGTCGAGGGTCGCCGCAGCCTCAACCTCGATGTATGTGCCATCGTGGTAGTCGATATCGCGCAGTGAACCGTTGATCGTTTCTATGCGGTCGCGGATCGTCCGCTCCTCCTCGCGCAGCTTCGATTGGAAGCCTGCGACTTCACGGATCGCATTCTCGTTGAGCAACGATTTGAACCGCGCCTCGAAACGAGGCAGTCCCTCCTCGCACAATGTTGTCAGCATTTTGCGATGCTCATCCGCTGCCTCCACGGACGCGTCGACGTCGCGGGTGTCCTCCGGATAAAGATTTGCGTAGTCGCGCATTGCTCCGGCGAGACGTGCACCGAGCGTGCGCAGACTGGCCTGCCGTGCATCGATTCGGTCCTGTAAGACTTTCCGGATCTCGCTCTCCCGCAAGTTGCAGCCTTCGATGGTCAACTTCTGCGCGCCGTGCACTTGTGCCCGCACCTCGTCCAGTAACGGCGCAGCTTCCGTGCGCCGCGCCTCCGGCACTGTGGCGATATCCTCCTCGGCCGCAGTGCGGCGACGGCACAGCTCTTCGCGCCGCTCCGTCGTCCGGGCTTCATCGCGCGCTGCTGCATCGGCTTTCCCGCGTAAGTCCAACCGCTCGGCTTCTGCTTGTTCCTGGCTCGCCCGCAGTGCCTTTAGGATGTCCGAGCCGTCGGCCAACGTGCGCCGCTCCTGTTCGAGGTTGTCGATATCGAGCGCGACGGACGCCCAGTCAATATCTGCAAAGTTCTGGTAGGCCGAGAGCTTCTCAAGCGAGCTGCGTTGATCTGAAAATTTTCTGATCTTCGTCAACAGTTCCGCGACGGTCGCGGCGAGCGCCTGGATCGTTTTCTCCATGGCGCGCGCTTCCGTCTCAAGAGCCGCAATTTTGGTGGCGTTCGACCAGCCGAGTACGTAACGCGTGCGATCTTCGATGCGGTGGCGATCGTCCTTTTCGTGGCGGTCGCCGCCGGTCTTGATCTGTCCCTGCCGGGTGATGGCCGTCGGCTCGCGCCGGAACTGTTCAATCGTCGCGCAGCAAACATGGTCGAAGCGCCTGTCGATCTCGCGCTGCAGCCAATGATATAGCGGGGTGTCATCCTTCAACCGCAACTTCTCGGATAGCGCCTGAGGCTGGCGCCGCGATCTGAGCGCCGGCACATCCTCCGAGACTCGATAATAGACGAGCCGCCCGGCTATATGCGCATCGTTAACCCAGGACACGACAGCCTCGTAGTGGCGTGCGGGCACCAGCAGAGTCATCGCGAAACCGTGCAGCAACCGCTCAGCAGCGCCTTCCCACTCAGCCGCCTCTTTACGCACTTCGATCAGCTCGCCGGCAAAGGGCATGGTATCAATCGCGACACCAAGTTCGTTGCACAATCGCTCGCGCAGCGAGATCATTGGTGCAGGTAGATTGGAGCGACGCTGCTTCAGTGACGCGATTTCGACCATATAGTCCTTGTGGCGGTCGCGTTTTCCCCTCAGTTCGATCTCTTGCTCGACGCGCGTATTCTGCAGGATACTCTCATCCTCATTGACAGCGGCGAGACGCTGGCGGATTTCGGCCAGCGTATCGGCGAATTGATCGGCCGAGGTCGGTACGAGAACTTGGATGGCTGCCGCAATGTCGACATAGGCCGTCGCACGGCGCTTGCGATCATCGCGAGTGTCGGCCTTTTGTCGCAGCTCAATGTCGATCTGGCCAAGTCGCGTTCCGCCGTTGGCGCCGATTTCCCGGTCCAATGTCAGACGCAACTGCTCATTCTCGCGTTCCCTGGCGCGTAGGCCCATCATCCGTTGCGCCAATCGCCCGAGATCGGCGTCGAGGGCCGCGACACGTTCGTCTAGCAGTTCGCACAGCTGGGTCGAGATGTAAGCCCGCAAGGCGTCGCGTGCCGTAGTCAGCCGATCAGCCTCGCGTGAGACCTCGGCATGGCGGTCACAATCGGCAACGATCGGGGTCAATCGTTCAATCTGGTCGCGGGCTTTCAGGACCTCGCCGTGCGCTCGATTGAGATCGTCGAAATGGCGGATCATATCCCTGATGCGCGCATCGACGGGAAATGACTCCAGCATGTGGTGGCGCACGAAGCTCGTCAAATCGCCGACCGTCTTCATGGATACAGTCTGCAGAAACAGATCGATGGCTTGCTCGCCGGCGATTCCGAAGCGGCGGCGGAAATCGTCGCCATAGGATTTATAACTGTCGTGGATCTCGATGCGCGGATGCTTGCGCAAGCGCTTTCTCAACGCATTGATTTCGGAGTCAAATCCAGTAAAATGCTTTTCGATGGAAAGCGCATCCTGGGCCACGACATAGAAGCGGGCCGGCGGACCGTGCGGCTCTTTGAACCAGAACACCTGCGCAAGCGTCGTCGTCTCGTTGTAGCCGGCATTGTGAAACCGACCGAGGATCACCGCATAGGTCGAGCCAGATTTCCGAAGGGAGACCGGCTTGGCGCCACCACCAGTCGCTGCGCGCTCGCTCTTGTAGGTGCCAAGGACATAGGAGCGCAAGTCGCGCTCGTCGCGCTCGGCTTGACCAGCTTTGTTGTAGCTGATGCGCTGAGGTGGCACGAGCAGCGTCGTAATGGCGTCGATGAGTGTCGACTTGCCGGCACCGTTCTGTCCGGTGAGCAGCCCATTGCCACCCCCCAGATCAAGCCGCCAGATATGGCGGTCAAAGGTGCCCCAGTTGAGGACTTCGATCGACATCAACCGAACGCCGGGTAGTGCTGCTACTTGCTCAACTGCATCGCTGGCTGGCTCCAATGGAGCGAGCGCGTCGCCTGCCTGCGGGACCTGAAAATCGTTCATGCGCCCTCCGTCAATTCTCGATTGGACGATTCATAGGACGCGTAAGCCGCCAGCCGCTGATCGAATTCGCTCAGCCATTGCGCGTTGACGAACGCAGCAAGGATACGGCGGACCTCGAATGTGTCACCATCACGCTTGATTGGTCTTAGGAAGCCGAGCTCAACTGCCTTGGCGATGTCTCGATCCAGTCGGTCAGATTGCTTT
Source organism: uncultured Alphaproteobacteria bacterium (assembly GCA_963847145.1). Lineage (GTDB taxonomy): Bacteria > Pseudomonadota > Alphaproteobacteria > Rhizobiales > Hyphomicrobiaceae > JABFRJ01. Next base: position 42,278 of record CAWJYN010000001.1, on the reverse strand, counting down.
GCTTCATTACTCGAGCGCTGACCAAAGTGACTGACCAGATCGTGGATCTCGGCCCGGGTCATAACGAGCTGCATGTCACCGCCGCTCGCATCGGCTTCCGCAAGGCGACGGCGGAGCAGTGCGAGCAGTAAGCTGACGGGGTAGCTCAGCTGGCGCCGCGGCACGAGGCGCGGCAAGGGCGTGTCGCCTTCGTCGTCGGGCCGTTGCCGCAAATAGGCAAAACCTTCCGCCTCGTCGAGCATCAACTCGAGACCGAGCACGCCGACATGGTCGCGGACCTGCGAGGTGCAGCGCATCAGGTCCTGCCAGACGGCTGGCGAAACCTCTCGCTCAACCACGCCTTTCATCAAGGCAATTAAGGTCGTGGGGAGGATATCGATCGCGCGGGCGGTTGCTGTTTCATTCATATTGCAACCCCTTGCCCAACTTTGGTACCTGTTGGCGTGCCGCTTTGGCGCACGAAGATAATGCGCGGCATTGTGGCTTGACGTACGAAGCCTTCAGCATCGGTCCAATTGATGGCCACTTTGTAATCGTCATCGATTATGCTTTCCGGGTCTTCCGATGCGATCGAAAGATACGCAACGAGTTCGGCCAATCCCAGCTGAAGGGGATGTTCCGCGACCACGTCCGAAAGAGCGACCTGGTCTCGGCGTTGCAGCGCATGCCAGATCTGAGCCTGAAGCCGACGCTTGTCGACGTGGACAAGGTCGAACAGTGCATCTGCCGGAACATCGTCGTTATCTGTTGCGGTCGCGCGGTCGTCCAATTTGGGCCGGTGCGGTGGGGAGAACAAGGGGCGGTCCATTGGTAGAGCGATCACCGGTGCCATCGCTTCCAGCTCCATGAAGTCCCCAGTGGGTTGCGCGTCACTGATCTCAAGCGCGCGTGCTTCGATGTCATGCAGTATTCGCATGATGCGTCGGTTCTCAATCCAGGCTTTGTCATCAAGATAGCGGCGCAACTCACCTGAAAGTTTGGCCACCGTTCGCTGCGTCGCCTCAGCTGCTGTGAGCCAGTCGTAGTGCACGCGCTTGATGCGCTTATTTGGCTTCAGGATCTTAATGGGATCGAGCGCTAGCATGCGTTCCAGCAAGCGCGTCAGCTCATCCTGGCGGTCGGTCGACATCAGCAGGTCGTAGAACGCCCTGAAGCTGCGACCCTGGTCGCTTTCGGCGATGGCATCTCGATCTCCTAAAATGTGATCCAGGAGGTCGCCCTTGGTTCCCTCCCACGTTGATATCTTGATACGAGCGTCGCGATCGAGCAGGCGGAAATTGTGCTCTAAAGCGCGAAAGTCCGAAAGCAGGGTCTGCGCTGTTTCGACGATAAGATGGAAGCGGTCGCGGATGACGGCGTCATCAAGGATCGGAACATCGCCGGCAACAAGCCGCGCGATTTCGGCATCGAGCTGCGCGCGCCGCCGTGCCAGTTCCGCGATGCGCGCAGTACCTTCGGGCTCAGTGTCGTTGATCAAATCGCGCAGCAAGTCGAACACGGTCCGCAACCGAGAACTCGGTACTGATGAAAGAGCGTCGGCCAAGGCTCGCGAGCCAAGTAAGCGCGGCCTCCGTCGCGGATGTGATATCGAACTGGGCCTCGTCGTTGCCGGCAATGTAGCGCTTGCGCAACCAACCGTTTTTGTCAGAGGCCCAATCGTCGAGGTAGGCACGCGCTTCTCGTGGAAACTTGTCTTCGCTTAGTTCACGGCGCAGCTTGAAGAGGTCGTCGTCGAGATGACGCGCCAACTCCGATTCTGGGACTTGTCGAACGTTGCTTTTAATGAACACGCGATCGAGGAAACTTGCGATCAGTGGCCCATTCTCGGCTCGCAGCAGCCTCCACGCCGGATGCGTCATACGCAAGGTTTCAAGCGTCTGGAAGTCCATTGCAGAGCCTTCCAAGCAAGCGGTCAAATCAGGCCAGAGACATTATATAGAACATATCATGAACTTTCATGTTAATCAACACTGGTGCTCATCGCGGAGTTGATGGCCCGGACTGGTTCTCAGACGGCGCGTGTACTGCAGCGCCCACGATGGCTGGTTCAGCCATTGGCCATAGTTGCAGTTTATATTTTTCACAAAAAATGTACCTATAGTACACCTTTGGCGATCTTTGGAACTTGACGAATAGTTTTTATTGCGATACATAAGTGTACTATGGGTACACCAAAAATGCAAAAACTAAACTGGCTTACCCAACACCTTCCTGAGGGACTGCCGATCGACGCGGCCTGGCTTCGCTCTCACGGCTACACGGCTAACCTCCTGCGGAAATACGAAGCCTCGGGCTGGCTTCAGCAACCTGCCCATCGAGTGTACCTACGCCCTCGCGGCCCTATCGTCTGGCAACAAGCGGTAATTGCGTTACAGACGCTACTGGCTCGCGATCTCGTCGTCGGGGGCAGAACTGCGCTCGAACTGCACGGCCATACACATTATCTCCAGACCTCAACACAAGCAGTCTATCTCTACGGACTCAGGGCGCCCCCAACTTGGTTCAAGGAACTGCCGGCGGAGGTTGAATTTCGGTACCGGAACGACGCCCGCATCTTCACAAACGCTATCGCATCGACGGCACCGCATCTACTGGATGTGCCGGTCGCCGACCGCAGCAAGCGCTCCGACGGAGTCATGACCGTTCCCTGGGGGCAGTGGAACTGGCCGCTCTCAGTCTCAACGCCGGAGCGCGCAATCCTCGAGCTGCTCGACGAACTTCCTGATGGCGAGACCTTTCATCAGGCCGACGTGTTGATGGAGGGCCTATCAACAATGAGCCCCGCACGCCTCCAGTCACTCCTCGTCGACTGCCACAACATCAAGGTGAAGCGCCTCTTCTTCTTCTTCGCCGAACGCCATGGACACGCCTGGTTGAAGCGCCTCGACCGGAAGACCATCGACTTCGGCCGAGGCAAGCGAAGCCTCGTCAAGGGCGGTCGCTATGATGCCAAGCACATGATCACAGTGCCGGAGGATCTCGATGCCAGTGGCTGAGAACTTCCGACGCCAGGTCGACCTGCTCTTACGAACCGTGCCCTTCATCGCGAAGGAGACTTGTTTCGCTCTGAAGGGTGGCACCGCCATAAATCTGTTCTTTCGCGACCTGCCCCGCTTGTCGGTCGATATTGACCTCACCTACGTCCACGTTTTCCCGCGCGCCAAATCCTTGGGCGCGATAGACAAGGCCATGAAACGGATCGCCGGCCGCGTTGAGAAAGGCATCAAAGGCGCGCGCGTGACCCAAACCACTACCGACGGCACGGTCACCAAGCTTTTCATCCAGGAACGTAGAGTCCAGATCAAAGTCGAGGTGACGCCCGTCATGCGCGGCAGCGCCTACGAGCCCGAGGTCCGCGGCGTCACACCGGCAGTCGAAGAAGCCTTCGGATACGCCGAGATGCCAGTCGTCTCGTTCGCCGACCTCTATGCCGGCAAGATCGTGGCCGCCCTGGATCGGCAGCATCCGCGCGACTTCTTCGATGTCCGACAACTGTTGGCGAATGAGGGCGTCACGGAGGAAATCCGCGCTGCCTTCATCGTTTACCTCCTCTGCCACCACCGTCCGATGGCGGAGGTGCTGGCAGCACCACCGAAGGACATCCGCCAGAAATTCGAAGCTGAGTTCGTCGGCATGACCGACGAGGAAGTCACCTTCGACGACCTCATTGCGACGCGCACCAGCCTCGTCCGAGCTATCGTCGGTGAGATGCCGGATGCGCATCGCCGCTTTCTGGTGTCGTTCGAGCGGGGAGTACCCGCGTGGGGTCTCCTCGGCGTTCGGCGCATTGAGAAGCTCCCTGCCATCCAATGGCGCCAGCAGAACCTCGACAAGATCACAAAGAACAAGAGATCAGAACTTGTGGCACAGCTTGAGCGCGTCCTCGGCTTCGACGTCACTCCGGCCCAATTGACACTGATCCCAGAGAAGAGTGCACCAGCGAAGAAAGCGCTCCGCTCACGCACGAAGCGCTAAAACATTAAAGGCGAGCCAACTGCCTCGACAGAACGGCGCAGCAAACATACGGAATGGGCTACGTGCAAATCGGTGTAACTCTACGCATCCACTGCAATTGGCACCATCCGGCTGCATCGCCCAATGCGGGCCCCCGCAACCAAGCCTAACACACTGAAATAACTGAAGAAAATGAGACCGCCTCGAGGCGGTTTTTTCATTGCCGAAAGTGGCTCACGGCTTCACTGCGGCTTCAAAACAGTGAGTTTGCATGAGCCGTCTTGCGCCAAAGAGATCTCGCGTTTGGCTGAGGGCCGCACGCCACAGTGATGCGTTCGGGCATCACTATCTGGCCCAGGCGCTCGTCCTGGCGCCTGCGATGGTAGTCACAGATAGCATTTCGGCCGGGCACCCCGGGGCAACCGGCCGATCAGGAAATCGAGAGGTCCTTTGGCGTTTTCTAACGCGGGCGGAATTGTCGCGGCGCTCGCGCCATGCCTGCTGCGCCGCCGCCAACTCGCCCTCCAGCCAGCCGACGCGCCTCGGGCCCAACTGGATCGGGCGCGGCACGAGGTCGGCCGCCACGTACCTGTTCCACGTCGCCAAGCTGACGCTGAACAGCTTGGCCGCCTCCCGCGCCGAGTAGATGCGTTGAGGCGGCGGCTCGACGGCGATGGTGGCTGATGGCTTCCTGAGCATGGTAGACCTCCTGTGTCGCGTGGTGATGCCTGGAGGTACGACCCGCGCCGATCAGCAGAAAGTCAGACCGCAGCGAGCAAGAATCTAGCGTCGATCAATCGATGAAGCAGGCTGAACGGCAACGCATTATCATTGGCCGGGCAAACGGGAGATGGTGTTGAAATTTGAGCCGACGCATGTCGAGTGCTGGACGGAGTGGGGCACGCTTCGGCACACCATAGTGGGACGGGCCGACGCAAGCGCAATCCCTGCGCCCGAGCCTGCTTTCATGGCGCGTGTTCCTGTGGATAGCGACATGCGAGGGCGGCATGGACCACGGACAGTGGATGCAATTGCAAAGGCGAACCAACAGCTCGACGACTTCGCCCGCATTCTTGAAAAACGTGGAGTTCGCGTGGACCGACCTTCTCCTATCCCGTTCGATCGACAGGAGGTTCGAACGCCAGATTTCTCGCTGTCAAACGGCTCAATGTTCGGCTGGATGAGCCCCCGTGACTGCATCATCACGATTGGACGAGAGATTTGAGCTCCTGATGAGCTTTCGATCCAGGCACTTCGAGTACCTGGGGTACCGCTCATTAATAGCTCGCTACATGCAAGAAGACGCAGGGATGCGTCATGAAGCAGCCCCGCGACCGAGACTTGCGGATAGCTCGTTCCGAACGGGATACCTGGATGATTCAATCAGCATAGAAAGGCGTAGGAAATGGGTGGCCGAGCGAGAATTTGTTACAACGGAAGATGAGCCACTGTTCGATGCCGCCGACATTGTGCGATGCGGCAAACATCTCATCGTACAGCATGGCTTCACGACAAACCGGAAAGGAATTGACTGGCTACGGCGACACTTTCCCAGCCATCGGGTCCATGCCCTCAATTTTCCTGGGCGACGCCTTCCCTGCGCACATCGATTGTACGTTTCTTCCAATTCGTCGCCGGGCTGGTATTATGCAATCCTGCGCGGCCTCCTATCAAAGAGCAGATTGCATTTCTTGTTCGAGACGGCTGGGAAATCGTACTGGCGGCACAACCCGCTCACACGCATTCGCCACCGCTGACATACTCATCTGTTTGGCTCAGCATGAATGTTTTGTGTCTAAGTGAAAAAATCGTGTGCGTCGAAGCTAGTGAGCACAATCAGATGGAGCAGCTGGACAAGCTTGGCTTCGAGGTTATCCCTGTGCCTTTTCGCGATGCATATCCATTCGGAGGCGGATTACACTGCGCCACTTGCGATATCACCCGAGACGATAAATGATTTTTGGCGACTTACGGACAGGCTTCATAGGTAGTGTTCCATGACTAAAATGCTTCACTCTGGGTTTTTGCGAAACGCCGCGCTTCGGCCAAGCAAGATCGCACTTGTGGATCGCGACGAGCGTTTGACTTACAGAGAAGTACTGGAACGAGCATTGCGTGTGGCGGCGGTCGTTCAAAAAACTGTTCCCGGTTCGGTGCGACCCGTGGCGATCGCTGGCGACAAAAGCGCGCAAGCAGCCATCGCCATCCTTGGAGTTCTTTTGAGCGGTCGAGCCTATTCCTACTTGTTGCCGTCTCAGAAGGCGCCACGCCTCGTCAATATGATTGAGCAGTTGCAGCCCGCACTTCTTTTGGACGTAGGAACCTCCGACCTTTCGCATGCGGCAGAGGCTTACAGCGGCACGACGCCGGTCATACGGCTCAGCGATGCGCATTTGCCAGAAGGATCTGATCCTGTCGCCACCCCTGAGGGCTGCGCGTACGTCCTGTTCACGTCGGGGTCCACAGGCACCCCTAAAGGCATCATGTTTGGGCATCAAGCGGCTTATGCCGCCCAGAGGTCATTCATTTCTGACGTTGAGCTGAAAGAAGACGATATCGTGGGAAACGAAGTAAACCTTGCATTCGATGTCTCAGTGCTCGACCTTGGCGCCACTTGGGCCGTCGGCGGCACAGTTGATCTCCTTCCCGATTCTTGCTCGACCAACCAGTCGCAACACTCGAGTACATCGCATCGCAAGGCATCACGTCGCTCTTTACCGTCCCGACCTATGCGCGTTCACTACTTGAAGCGAAGCCTAACCCCCATGAGGCGTTGACGTCGCTGCGACGGTTGATGCTTACCGGCGAGGTTATCCCGTCGCGGCTTGCAACATTGCTGGCGCCAATCGTTGCGGCCGGTAAAGTTTACAATCAGCTGGGAGCGACAGAGTTCACACACGGGCCTTCGCGGCGCTTGTCGCCGAGTGACCATGCGGACCTCAACATGCTCGACCTGGATCGAAGCCACATCCGTCACGCCACAACTCGGCAGCGACGGCGAACTGCTTCTCACTGGGGCAGGGCTCTTCAGCGGACATGTGCAACCGTCGACTGACTTTGCGAAGCCGTTCTTTCCGTTGAGCAATTTGCCACTGGCGATTTCGTCGAAGCAGTGTCCTCAAACACTGTCCGATTTTTGGGGCGAAGGATCGGATGTGGCGGCCCGAAGGCCATCGGGTTGAGGCACGCGAGATAGAAAACGCCGTTGAAAGTTGCCCACTCGTACACACCTGCCTTGCAACCTACGACAACGCGATCACATGAGATCACGGTTCATGTTCAGTTGCGCTTCATAGCGAAAGATGATGCCTGGATGCCGGAGCTGCGTGAGCACTTGTCGGCACGGCTGCCGCGTTACATGATGCCGGCCAACTACCTGCCGATCGCTTCAGTGCCGCAGACGAAGAGCAAGAAGAAAAGTTATGCCGACCTGCCCTGAGGTGGCCATGCTTATCAGCGACTATAACCACCCTGGACTGACCCGTTGTGTTCGCGTTGGGAGTGGGCCGGATGTCCTTCGCGACCAAGACGCAAAGCTACTCATTTGGCGACGGGCACTCGCACTCGATGACGAAATGGCCGAGCCCAATTGGTGTCTCCGGCTCATGGACGACTGGACGGATGGGCTTGGCAAGGGCTGGTGCGTTCAAACCATGATCGATGGGCCAGAACTCTCCGATTTTGCGCCGCCGCTCTGTCGTCGCGGCGGCAGCAGGCAGTAGAACGTCGCCCCTCTGGGAAATGTGATGGCCACGATCACAATTCGCGACTACGAGGACCGCGTATCGCAGGCGGGGGCTCTGGAATGGTGGAGCGTCCTAAGCAGGAAGGACGCTCCGACGACCTCGGTCAGGTCGTCGCCGACAAGAATCTCATTGATGCTAAGCGGAGCGAGATCAGCCGGAGTTGAGCTTTGCGTCGAAGAATTGTCGGTTGTGCTCTCGAAAGATCCTCGATGCTCCGCTTGTCACGCACACACCGATTCTGCACTGCGATCTCCACTACGGAAAGCGCGAGACCGCCATCGTGTCGGTGATAGAGCAAGGGCAGCGGGACAGTGTTCTTTCCAACTCTAGCCAACAGCGATCTCAGCGATGACGAGCAGTTGTCCATGGAAGACGCACTCAAAAAGTACCCGGGACACCCAGCTGTAGCCGCGATGAGCGGTGATCTAGCGTGTTACGACGGGGTGCTCAATGGGGCCCGCATTATCGATACGACGCTCGGCCTTCCGCATGTGTCGCCCGACTATCCAGGCCAGACGTCACGCTTGTTGTGCTAATGCGCGCCCAGGCAAGTCAACCATGACTGGGCAATCGACATCTTTCTATTTTTGGCGATGCTCGCTTATTCGATCATGGCAGTTCCTATATGCCATCACCTGACGCACAAGCGCCGCTCCGCAGGAAACACGCTGCTTGGCACTCTCGTTGGTGCGACAGTGTTTGTGAACTATCAAGTCTATCGGCGCTACCACTTGGAGCATCATCGGCTTGTCGGCACGCCCGATGATCCCGAAGGCGATCACAAAATCGAAACGATAAAACAATATCTAAGTCAGATCTTCATCGAGCCGGTGTGTTCGACAGCAATTACTCATGCCCGAATATGCACAAGTCGTTACCCAAGCTACTTAAGAGAGCATGATCGATCGATTGTTGCAATCAATCATGCCGCGCTCGTCTTCTGGGTCGGTATCGTAGTAACCGCCTGCATGCTCGTGACAACTGCTACGATTTTGTTGTATTGCATTCCAGTATATTTGGGCGCATTTGTAATCGAGGCATTTTTCTCACTGCCGGAACATGTGAAGCTTTCTTACACCGACAGTGACCACGGAAAAAACATCAAGTCGAACTGGCTAGTTCGGCGGTTGACACTTCGGCAGAATTTTCATGCGCAGCATCATCTGACGCCGAACTTACTGGTAAAGCCTTGGAGCAGGAGGTCAGCAAAATAGACTTGATCGGATATTGGCAATACCACGCTCAACTGATAGCAAGGTTGACCAAAAGGTAAGATGTTTAAATTTAAACTGGCATTCGCAAGCTAAACATCCAGGTGTCTTACACAGTTTAAGCCTTACCAATGGACGCCCAAAAGGAATCTCATACTCATCAAACATATCATCAGTTAGCGTCTATGCTTAGGGACCCCAAAAGCTTATTGGCTTCTAGAGTAGCGAGAATGTCGGCACCTCTTCTATGGGCATCAACTGCGCCTGATCCATTCCAGAGGGCTGAACGTCGCCCAAGGCGTCAAGCGTCTCCCATAGCGGGTTTTGCCGTTGATTTTAGGCTTATAACCTTCGGGCTGCAAAAAGGAAAACGTCGCATATTTTTGACAAAACTGTTCCCAATCAAGATTTTGTTCCGCTTCGGGCGCTTTAGTAATGGCCATGCGGTAGGCCGAGCCAATCCGAGATCGCCCCTCATTGTAATAGTCCCGCTCAACCACTTGTTTGCATCTCCACGCCTCCCTTGAAAGGTCGATCCGAATAAAGCAAAGAACGGTGTCGTCGTATGCTTCTGTGCATCGGTGTCGACACCAGCCACGGTCGCAATGTCGTCGGCGGATACGTAGAGCGAACCAGTAGCTTCTGGCTGCGTCATGTACTTCTCTCTATATCTCAACGCTCCATTAAGTAGCACCCGCGTCAATTACTATCGGAAATCAGACCTAATGCATGGCAAATAGCCGGCTCTGACACGATTGGAGATTTGCTCATACCTAAGCGCACCATGATTGCGTATCCCGCATTTCGATCTCCTATCATCTCCTTCTTCAAACTTGCTGTTTGCTTATCAATTGCCGCTTTCCGCTAGCCGTCCCATTTAATAAGCGTATCAAATTTACCGCTGGTGTATTCGGGCGAAGGGCATTTGAAAGCTCTTGCGAATTAAACTGAATGCTTCGCTAGGAATTTTTTCTCTTCCAGATATTTAACAAGACCTTTGATCGAAGCATTTATTTTGGCGTCGTCAGCTGTCGCGGTTCTTTTCGCAATGCCTCTCCACCATTTGGCAAGCTGATCCTTGTCGGGATATGTCATCATATCCGCCATACCCTTGAGGTCCGAAAATTGCCAAGCCTCTGCGAGCAAAGCTACGCGCTCTGGGTAAGTGAGCAGCAAAGTGTAGTCGGCCAAAGCAGTACTTGCCGCCATGCTTCCCTCCCGCGCCAGACTTGAGGTACAACCTGCCCCTCCGCGTCAACGTACTGCAGCATGCCACAGCATGCAACGACTTGCTACAGCCTGCGACCGACGGCGACCGCAGGTGCTACTCCGACAAGATTAGCCGCTGGTTGATTATGGTTGCCACTACTAGTTGATGCGTTGCGCGGCGGCCCACAGCACTCGTGCATGTGAAATTCGTGTGTATAGTCAGAGCATTAAGGGTGCTTTACGCGATCTTTGGTGGTTGCTGCAGCCTCCACTGTCGACCGGCCTCATGATGAGGCAGTTGGCGCCAGATCTGGCACCCCTCGGGGGGTTCACTTAGTTCCAGGTGAACCCATGGAAGATTTGAACTTTATCCCTCAGGCCGGACGCCGAGGACACGATGTGCGCTTGCCGAGGTCCGGCGAAAAGCGGGGCACCGGTTGGCGCGTAGGCTTCCGGCGCTTGCGCCGCGGCGTTTACGTCGCGCTCGTGATCGCAGGGGGCTACAAAGCATACATGCATGGCGACAAGATTGGCACAGCAGTCAAAATTGCCACCGAGTTCGCCAAGGCGTTCCCCGAGTTCGTGCACGAATTGCGCGAGATGAGGATGACGCCTGGCCGGGTAGAAGAGAGCCTGCGCGTGATCAGACTCGTCCGTGAGACACAGTCGCTCTCGGCCGACGAGATGAAGGAGTTGATCGGTCGAATGGAACGGCCGCTGCAGGAAGAGCTTCTCGTTTGTAAGCAACGTGTTCGCGACATGAAGGACAACGCCGAGAGGCTTGCGGTCAACCTGTCTCGAACCCAACGAGAACTGAAGCAGTGCCGAGCCGGAACGGGTAGCACTACTTCGGATCGCACCGCTGGAGGTTTCTTCGAAGATCTGCAGCGCAACGGCCGCTGAACGTCGGCAACAAGCGTGGCACTCCGGCACTTGCCGGGGCGCCGCTCTTGCTTCGCGTGCGGCTGGGGGAGAAGTGTGGAGAAGTGCCTTCGTTATGCGGCGTATCCATGTTAGCTGATGCGCTGCCAAGGGGTTGGATTCAATCTGTCGGAGGGGCCGTGCAACAGCAGTATTGGGAGAGGCCGCTGGCCGGCAAGCCGACGCCCGCCGCTCGACTGCTCGCACCATCCGAGGTCGAACAGCTCGCCGCGCTTGCCGAAAGCAATCTGGCGAGCGTGATGGCTGCGCCGTTCAAACCAACCTCGCAGATCAAGAGCGATCAATTCGAGCGGATCACCGACTTGGTCGGCACCACGTGGGCAACGTCTTCGCTCTACCGGTCGCACTGGAAGTCGCTTCCGCGACTTCGCACGTGGGACGACTTTCACCGCTTGCCGCCACTTGCCAAAACTGAAGTCGTTGCCGATGGCAACAAGGGCTTCGCTCGGCTTAGGCAGCCGGATCGGTCAAAGCTCTTCCGAACCATCAGCTCGGGTTCGTCCGGCTTGACGCTCGAAACCTACTATCCGCTCGATGCGATTTTGCTCGATACCCTGCACGGGATCCGACAATTTGCTCTGCAGTCGGATTATGCTGTGACGCCTGACGACATGAATCTTCAGGTCGCGACGATGCCATGGTACGCCAATTCGGTTGGCGGCGCTTGGCGCACGACCTTTGCGTCGACGTTGATGCCGCCAAAGGATCTCGCAGACGTCGTGAAGAGCTTAGGGCCGTCAACTCTTTCTGGATATCCCTCCGTCCTTAGCGCGATTTCCAAACACATCGACCCCGATGCACTGCGACTTAAATTGCTGATCACCAACTCAGAACAATCGACAGTTAGCGAACGCAACTGGCTAGGCGAGGTGTTCGGATGCCCGTGCCGTGACGAGTTCAGCTCGGAAGAATTGACGCGGATTGCTCTTCAGCTTCCAGATGGCCGGTACTACACGCACGACGATAGCGTTCATGTTGAACTCCTCGATCCGAGAACCGGCAAGTCGACGCCTGATGGCGAGTTCGGGGAAGCTGTGATCACGGGCCTCCTGAATGACGTGCAGCCATTGATCCGGTACAAAACCGGCGACCTCTTTCGTCGTCCGAGACACGCTGGTCAATCTTGGCGGAACATCGGCTGGGGCCAGTTGGATTCCGTTGGAGGCCGGTGCCTGGATGCCTTCCACGCGCTTGACGGAACACTGGTTCCATCCGGCATGCTGCTCGACGTTGTGTACCGAAGCATCGCCGACGAGGGCTTGGGTGTCATCGACTACCGCATGATCCAACGCGAGCGCGACACCATCAGTCTGTCATTCAAACTTGCAGCGCGTGCGCCGACGGCGCACGGCACATCGTTCGCCACCAGCGTGAATGTGATGCTGAATGAAGTCATGCGCGGTCGCATCAAGCTCGCAGTCGAACCCTTCGAAGGTGAGCCGCCTTGCGGTCGGCTCACCAAACGGCGGCCAATTCGGTGCGAGCTGCCGTCCCTCGGACCGCTTATTTGATCTGGAACTGGCGTTTCAAGGCCAGAAGAAAGAAGAATATCAGAGCAGCTGACAAAAGTGACTGCACGGCGCCGGCCAGAACTATCCAGTTCGGAATGGCGGGAACAATTTGTTGCTCGGCAATCACTCCGTAGGTAGATCCTTTGTCGTACATTCCATAGAGACATGCCTGGGCCTGTGAGATTTTCTCCGACTGGTTCAAGTTGACCACCATGCTCTGCCTAAGGGAGGTTAACCAAGCAGAGGAAACAGGATCGTTGAGTGTCTTTTTACCAGCAAGGCAATCGCTAGCAGGGCCGAGACCGGTGATTGAAAGAGCGCTTTCCATGATTGTGGCTGCTCGCCCACCACTGACATCAACGCGACGATTTAGGTGGCCGGACATATAAATGGCGGCGAAGATTGCTGTGGCCGCCGCCCAAAAAACAAGCGGGCGCGCGATTGATTTTCCAAAACCGGAAAAAATGTCGAAGAGCAAGCCGCAAACAAACTCCGCACTCCAAGGCTTATCTTCCGTCCAGCGCCGCGCTCGAACTTCGTTCTGCTGAAGGCGTCCCGCCGCAGCGCTCGATGTTAAACCCAAAGTACGCATTGCCCGATACATTTCCGCTGTGCTCGCGCTAGCCTGCCATCCTCGATAAGCATTATCCCTCTTGAGGGCATCTTCGCGCTTCCATCCGGCGGTGCTTTTTGCGAGACCCGCAATTGATCGAAGCAGCCCAAGACCCGGTACAGTAAAATTATCCAGGCGCGGCGGTTGGGCAAAGGTAGCTTGTGTGAAATCGGGGACTTGCAGGAATCGCGCACCGCTAAATTCTACTGCCGACCGCGCCTTCATCGATTTAAAAACTGCATCGCCGGAGAAGGTTGCTCCGGAGAAATCGGCAGCACTATTGAACTCAGTCATAAAGAACCACGCCAAGTCGTCGAACTTCGAATCAAAAAACAGAGCTTGCTGTTCAAACCTGCTGCCCCGAAACCGGCTTGACAGCTTGAAGTGACAGTTGTTGAACCAATTGTAGTCGCCCAGAAACACTGCGCGGCTAAAACCCGCGTCTTGCTCAAAGACGGCGTCGGAGAACTTTGCGACGCCAGCAAATGAAGCCCCCCCGAATAACGCATCGTCATGGAAGTGGGCTCCTCTGAATGATACGTCAGACTTAAATTGGGTGTTATTTTCAAACAGTGCGGGTCCAGGAAACACAAACCCTGAGAAGTCCAACGGCGCACCATCTTCCGCCATCAGAGTCTGGCCGGAGAAATCAGCAGCTGCATCTCGTAGATAGCGCGAACTGGCCTGGTTGTGTCGGCCCAACCAGTCCGTCCAGCTCTCGTCCCCAGTCAGTCGCTGTTTGCGAGACCATTCCTTCTCGTTCGGCTTTTTCCCAGCCACAATCTTCGCCCAAGAGTTCCATAGATCGGTCGCCGCCGCATGCGCGATATCGGTTCCTCCTGCACTATTCGCCTTCCTTGCGGCCTGGCACTTTGCCCATAGCAAAAGTGTTCGCTTGATAGGCGACGTCTCACTAAGAACATCCGCGAGTTCAGCAGAGCGGTCGGTGATCATTTAGCACCCCAACGAATTGTTCTGCGTTCCGAAATCGGACGCAAATGCGTCGAACGTTTGACGACGCCCAACTGTTGCCTCGGCTACCGCTTTGCTCACCCCGAAGCCTGCTGCAAGACCTAGTCCTGACAGGCCGTCAATGCTCCAAACCCGGGGAACAGGCGAGGTTACACGTGGTAGTAAATTGGTGGATAGGTCGATTTTACACTGCTCGAATCCGACAATGTCTATCCCTTCCAAACGTGGAAAAAACTTGCCGATTGCTGTCGTCGCTCGCGCCCGAAGAACATCCATGGAGACGTATTCCACATTCGGCACCGAAACACCAAATGTCAGCGTCCCATTCGGCAAGAAAGTCCAGTAGTCGCAATTTGGCGATATTCCACTTCCCCCTCCAACCCTCAGAGGGTTAGCGCTGTGAGCTTCAGGGGCTGTCAATTCGCGTGTATGGACTGCCGCAACGTATTCCGTCTCCAACTTCGAAACATTGGTAGAGCCGACAAAACCAGCTCCACCGGTGCATAGAACAACAACGGCCGCCTCGTACTCTCCCAATTCTGTGTGCACTACGCAACCGAGTGCACCATACCGGACATCAACGACGAGTTCGTGTTCACAAACGCAACAGAGACGGGAGGCGTCGAGACGCTCAGTCAGAAGTTGGACCAAGGAAATTGGGCAGGCAACAACCGCCATTGGGTCGTATAAGGCAGCAAGAACGCCTTCTCCTAAACCCAGGGAAGGCAACTCTTGCCCGCGCGCGAATGTTACTTGAAGCCCGTCGTGCCAGTAACAACTCCACTCCCGCAATTGCTCGCACTCTGCATTGGTAGTGGCACAGAGTAAATGGCCTCGTCGATGATCTGCATTGCTACATGCCACCAGAGAGCAAAGCATCTGCGCCGCACTCTTCAAGCTCTCTTTGACCAAGCAACTGATTTTCTAAGATCATGCGGCAGTGGTTCGAGTTCCTCGAATGATTTGGCCGCCAGATTTTGCCGTCTGCCCTTGCCCGATCTTGCCTTTCTCGATCAAGAGCGTCGTTTTCCCAAGTGCGGTGAGCCAATACGCTGTCGAGAGGCCGACAATCCCTCCGCCAACGACAATCGCGTCCCAACGACGGCCTCCTCGCAACTCTGCAGCGGTTTCACATGAGGATACCACCTCTAACATCCCGCGACTGAGAAATTACCGTTCGGAGCTATTCGCCCGTGCCGCTACCGCCGCGCCCCGCGCACCAGCCGTCGCTTCGCCTTCGGCAAGCCGGTCGGTGAATCGCGGCATCGAAGCCGCCATCACCACGGCCGGCAACTTCCGCCCGAGCGCGCTCGACAGTCGTGCGCCACTCCTTGTCGATGCCGTGATCGCCGCGCTCGGCGATGTAGGCCGCCAGGCACTGCTCGAAGAACGCCTCGGGGCCGGGGACGAGATCGCGCGCCATCAGCGCGTCGGCGACGGCCTTGACCTCGATCGGCACCACCAGTTCGATTTTCTCGCTGCCCTCGTACAGCACGCGCGCGTCGGCGCGATGCTGCCGCACCGTCTCGGGGGTATCGGCGGCGTGCTTCTTGCCCTCGGCGCGCGCGGCGCGGACCTCGGCCAACACCTTCTGCCCGCCCTCGATCCGGTCGAGCGCCTTCGATGCCGACGCGGCCGTGCTTTGCTTCGTGTCACTCATCGCGCGCCAGCCTTTCCATCTCGATCAACCGCACCAGCTCTTCCTCGGTCGGCAACTGCGAGGCGTCAACGGGGCCGTGCGTGTTCTGGTACAAGTTCAGCATGTCCATATAGAGCGCGACCATGCTGCCATGCCCGTCGCGGGCCATCAGCGCCATGGCCGTTGCCTTGATCTTGGGATGCACGCGCATCGCCAGCTGCACGACGTTGCCGGTCCGGCGCAGGCTGCGCAGGTCCGGCAGGCCGCTCACCGTCTTACGCGTCGGTCCGCCGTGCAGGCGCTCGATCGGAGACAGCTTCGCCCGTTCGCGTGCTTGCCGCGCGTACTCCTCGTCCTCGTCGTCCTTGTTTCCCATCGCCGCTCTGTCTTTCGTTCGAGCTGTCACTGTGTACCCGCTGCAACCACTGCCAGTAAAGGTGATCGTTGTGCGCCTTGCCTTCGGTGTCGACCGGTGCCGGCGGCGTTTCGGGGAGCACGGGCGCGGCTTCGGGTGGCGGTTCGGAAGGCGCGGGGGCGGGCGTCCAGATCGACCCGCCGACGACCAGCAGCAGCAGGACGCAGCCGAGTTCCAGAACGAGAGCCGTCGCGATACTGAAACCCTGCCGCACGCGACCAACGTCGAAGCCCAGAAGCTCGGCGATGGCCGCCACCTGCAGCGATGCATCGGCAGTCTCGTCGACACCGGCGTCGCTGTTCAGTTGCGCGAGCAACTGCTCGCGCCGCTCACTCTGGCGCTGCCGCTCCACAGCCGACGCGCGCTCGACATCGAGGCGTCGGACCGAGGCGCAGAACGTCCGGCTCGCCGGTTGCGTCACGTCCGTGCAGGCCTTGGTCGACGACCACAGGCGGTCGAGATGGAGCACGCGCTGCTCGGCGTCGATCACCGCCGACGGCCCGCACCGCCGATCGAGGTTTCCAGCTGCCGATCCAGAACCGCGAGGTCGTCCTTGAGGCGCTTCGTGCGTTCGGCGCGCAGTTCGTGCTTCGCCACGGCCACGCCGCGCATCGCCGCCGCATATCCGGTGCCCGATGCCAGCGAGACGACGATCAGCACCGCCAACATGAGCACGGCGAGCGACAACTGCGCCCACGCCTTGCGGGTCCACAGCCACAGGATCAGAACGGGCAGGGCAGCTTTGGCGATGTCGGCCGCGACGGAAACCACGGCCAGCAGCGCGCGTTCGGATACTGACCGGCCGAGCGACGACAGGAACAGCGCGTTCATGACGCCGGAGACGACGACGAAAGCGAGCGCGGCGGCCGTCACAGCCCATCGGCACAGCGTCACCAAGGCCATCTCCCTCGTGGATCACAGGCCACGAGGTTTGCAGGCGCCGCTGTCAGCTGCGAGCTAGATTGTATTCAGCAGGTTGTCGTGGATGTGCCGGGCGTGTTCGACGGCAGAGGCGCGGCGCATCGCCAGGCGCCACGAACTTCACTGAGAGCGCATGTCGAGCACGACGCCGATCGGCCGCCGAAGCTGCCGACCGGAGCCGCTGGTCAGACACCACGAGCCGAAACGCGCGGCGCATGCCCTTCACGCCAGAGGGGTTCCCACCCGTACACGCTCGCACATGCTACCTGCGTCCATGCTCTTCCCGCAATATCCTAGCGGGGGAGGGGCTGAGCACTCGGCGATCGCCCCGTCGGGGGGCGGCAATGAGCCCCCCGCCCATCGAAAGAGCGCGGGCACCGCTCCGTAAGCCGCCACTCTGGCCAACCCGCATCCGTGAGGAAATCACTTCGACAGTGTCCTTTGCCTTCGTGCCAGACTGTCCCTTCTTTCGAAGTCATTGCGCCCATCGCACGGCCCCGATGCTGACAACCGTGCCACAGTGTTTTCTATGCGCTTCATCCCCTGAAGGGGACGGACTCCGGCGGAGCCGGGCCGCCGACGCACACCATGCGTGCCGCAGGTGGGGCGTCGGTTCCGCGCGAAAATCACCGTGACATTCGGGTCAGCACAAGGCCTTCGATGTCGAAGGTCGCAAACTCGAAGAAGGAACCATCATCATGGCACAAGGCAAAAAACCATCACACTCCGTGTTCTACTCACGCTCACGCGGCAACAACCAGAAAGACGTTCTCATCCAGATCGGCGCAGCGTTCGCGCACGAGAGCGGCAAGGGCTTCGGCCTCACCATCGACCTGCCGCTGATGCTCGAGCCCGGCGCCCGCCTGGTCTTGCTGGAACGCAAGGACGACGAACAACAGGACGCAGCGTAACTCACTCGTGGAACCACTCGGGGCGGCAGGGATGCCGCCCCACACCACCATCGGCTCCTTTTGCCGGCTACCCAAATCAAACATCGGACTGAGCGGGCCACGTGCGCCCGCTCTTTTCATGTTCGCGACATTGGTGTTGGCGGCCAGAAAAACGCGACAGCAACAAGCCGCACTTCAATCTCGATTTCTGCCCGCAGCCAGATTGGCGCATCGCCATGCGTCGACCATGACGTCGCATGATCGGCGCATGCGACAATCGGCCGGTTGCGGCTCGCGATGGACATCGGTCAAGCCCGTGCGCCGCGCCGAAAAGTACGCGCTATCATCCTTCTGACTGCCAGCGCGCTTTTTGCTGCAACGCTCCTCGCTTCTTGTCGACCCGCGCCCACCATTCTGGTGACGCGCACGACAAGGAGACCATCAATGACATCAACACATGACCTCAACCGACGCGCCGCCAGCGGACGAGCGCGCGACCCGCGGCTCGACCTCGCCGCCGACATTGCGCGCGTACCTCGGCACCGATCGGTCCAGCGCATTGCAACCGGCCACTGCGGCAACGGACGATGCCGAACACCCGCCGTGGCTCGCTGTGCTCGTCGCCGTTCTTGTCCTGCGATTGCACCGCGCCCGATGCACGGCAGCTGGAGCTTCCGCTGGAGGATCGGCCATCGCCGTGCGCGACGGCAGCGGGGCGAACGGTGCTTCTGTGCCGGCAGAATGCGGGTTCGTCGGAATGTGCTGGTACTGGTCGCCCGAGGCTCCTAGTCTGTTGGCGGATCATGGCACCCGCCGCAGCGCTTCTCGATGCAATGGACGTTGCCAGACCGGTCCCTCAGCCCGTCATCCCGCCAGGCTTGCAGCCTGGAGGACGGACTCGCGGCATCGCCGCGGCCGCCGCGTTGGCACGCGGTTCTGGGCGGGACATCGGTCCGGCAATTTCGTCCGCATGAAGCGCCCGATCGGCGGGTGTCTGATAATCGCAACCCAACAGGAGACCACTCATGACCGACAAGAAACCAACCCACACCGTGTACTATTCCCGCAATCGCGGCGGCGACAAGAAAGACCAACTCACCGCCATCGGTGCCGCGTTCGCGCACACCGGCGACGGCTACGGCCTCACCATCGACGTGCCGCTGACACTGTCGGCCGGCGACCGCCTGGTGCTGCTTGAAGCGCAAGGACAAAGACGGCGAGTAATCGAGCCCACTGCGTGATCTTCGGCGCGGCGATCTCACGGTCGCCGCGCCGTTGTCATTCATGCCGGTCGTACATGCCCTTGAACGGGTTCGTGACGCCCGGCTTTTCCTCTTCGAGATAATCCGCGGCGCGCACGATGAACGGCCGCTTGCCGGCCGGCAGCACCAGAACGCGCTTGTTCTCACGCGCCAGAAGATGCTCGGCTTCCGTTGGCGACAGCAACGGCTCCATGCGCAGTTGCTCGGACGTGGTGCGCGCGCCCTGCAGCACCGCTCCCGGCGTCGCGCCTGTCGGCATGTCGATGGTCAAGCCGCGCTGGCCGAGCTTCTTGGAAATGTACTTCGAGCGTGGTGACGTCGGAGTTGCCGAAGAACGTCAACGTGCCGGCATTGCCGACGAACGTCTCCCAACCCTTGTCGTAGACATTCTGGAGTTGCGAGAGGTCCTGGATCACCGACCACAGCTTGATGCCGTAACCCGCCATCAAGCCGGCCGCCTGCTCCAGTTGCTTCGAGTAGCCGATGGTCGTGCACAGCTCTTCCAGAATGAACAACGTCGGCGGCGGCTCGGGATCGAGTTTTGGCGCGCGCTCGAAGGCTTGCAGCGCCAGATTGATCATGATGCGCAGCCAACGGCCGTGGCTCGCCATGCGCGAGGCCGGCAGGCACAGATAGACCGTCACCGGTTGCCCCGTGCCCTTGTATCCGACCCGTAGATCGCCGAGATCGAACGTCGACGTGCCCATGACGCGCCGAAGTTCCGGGCTGTCGAGGAACGCCGTCTGCGTTCGCGCGGTCGAAACGATCGAGGCGCGCTCCGCGATCGACGATGTCCGCCAGCATCGAGCCGACGTGGGCAATCTGGCCGAAGGCCGCAGCTCTTCACGCTCTCCATGTATTTGTAGATCGCCAGCGTCCGGTGCGACCGCGTTGTTCTTGGCCCACGGCTGCAGAGCCGCGTCGCTGCCCGCCAGCAAATCGCGCATGACCGCCAGCGAGCGGCGTTCGCCCTTGAAACAAGCCGCCAGCAGCAGCAAGCCGGCAACAAGTGACTGAGCCGAATTCCGCCCAGTGCGTTTCACCCTTCGGCGGCACCTGGATCATGCCGGCGGCGATCGTTGCCGCATCGTCGATGCAGCGCTCCTTCGTGACGTCGAGCGCATCCAGCGGATTGTACGACGCCAGCATCGGCGCCAGATCGGTCGCGCTTGTGCGCGCCTGATTCCCCGAACGGATCGATGATGAAGACCTTCTGGCCCATCTCCTGGCGGCGGCGCGCCGTGATGGCCGCCAGCTCGCCCTTGGGATCGAGCACCAGCGCGCTGCCCGGGTAGAGCAGCAGGTTCGGGACCAGCAGCCAGCGGCCCTTGCCGGCGCGTGAGCCGGCAACCGTCATGATGTGCCTGTTGTCGTCGATGCCGACCGGCACCGGCTTGTTCTGTTCGTCGCGCGCATAGCCGACGAGGATCTGGCGCGGATTGGCCTTGCGGTCGTAGCGCCACTCCTGGTCGACCGAGTTCGGCGAAGTCCATCCACTTGGCCGCCGACAGCTCGTCCGCCTTGCCGTCGATGCCGCGCAGCAAATCCTTGCGTAGGTCCGCCCAGAAATCCGACACGCCACAGTCCCCCTGACGAACATCCTGAAACGTGGCGACGTTAATCCTTTTTTACCACGATCAGTAAGCTGACGTTAAAAACAACATGCTAACTTGGAGTTCGGGAGCAAGCTGGGTTTTTGTCTGACGACAAAAAGGCTTGCCCTGCCGGGGGCGACCCCGGCGCACAGCGCCGGAGGCTCCATCACGCTGCCGCTTTGGGCAAGAAGTCGCTTTGGTTTCAGAACGTCCCACAGGTGCTCACCCCACCTCATCACGGGTCAGAAGGAACCACGGTTCGCGTGATGAAGGAAGGGCTCATGGGTCGCACCATCTCGGATAACCCGAAGGCACATCGCCTGACGCTCCGCTACACGGCGGCCGAGCTGCTCGCCGTCAAAGAGGCCGCTGCCGCCAGCGGGCTGTCGCCCTACGATTGGGTGCGGTCCCGCTCGATCCCGCGCAGCGGGCAGGTCCGCCATCCGCAAGGCCGAGCCGCACAGCACGGGCAAGCGGGCGGCCCCGGCGATCGACACGCGGCTGTTCATCGAGCTGCGACGGCAGGGCGTGAACCTCAACCAGATCGCTCACCGGCTGAATTCTAACGACCTCGCGCACCCGGAGACCTTTCGGCGGTCATCGCGGAAATCCGCGCGATCCTGGCGCGCCTCGCCAAGCCGCCACGCACGGAGTAGCGCCATGGTGCCGGACATCGCAGGCAACGGGGCAAGCTTTCGCGGCGCCGGCGCCTACTATCTGCACGACAAGCCGCACACCAATGCCGCCGGCGAGCGCGTCAATCCCGACCACGGCGAACCGTGTCGCGTGGACCGAAATGCGCAACCTCGTCGCCGATACGCCCGAGGCCGCCCTCGACGAGATGTGGTTCACGGCCGAAGCCCAGGACATGATCAAGATGCAGGCCGGCGTGAAGCTCACCGGCCAGAAGATGAGCGATCCCGTGAAGACGCTGTCGCTCGCCTGGCATCCTGACGATGCAAGCAAGCTCACCAAGGCCGACATGCTGGAAGCGGCCGACAGTTTCCTCGAGCAGATGGGCTGGAATGAGCATCAGGCATTGATCGTCGCCCACAACGATACCGCGCACCCGCACGTGCACATCATCTTGAACCGCGTGCACCCCGAGACGGGTCGCACCTTGAAGGACTATCGCGAACAGAAGCGCGCCCAGGTCTGGCGGCAGCACTACGAGCGCGAGCATCCGCAGTTCGTCGCATGCCCGAGCACCAAGGATCACAGCGCCAAGAGCGAGAAATCCGATCGCGGCATTCCCAACAGCGTGGAGAAGCAGGGGCGGGCGCAAGAGGAGCCGTTCGTCGAGACCACGGCCACGCTCGAAACCCTCGACAAGACCGAGCGCGATCTCCTGCATACGCGCCAGACGGAGGAGCGTGAAGCCTTCTTCGCCTCGTCCAAACAGCAGTTCCGCGATGCGCGACAGGGCGCGTTCGTCGAGGTGCGCCGCGAGTTCCGGCCCCAATGGAAGGCGCACTACGCCAACGAGAAGATGTTGCTCGGTCAGGCGCGCGAGCTTTCCGCCGACAACAGCCGTCAGGCGTTCGCACTGGCATCCTCCGGCAAGTTCGGCGAGGCCTGGCAGACGCTCGCTGGCGGTGAAACACCGGAGACCTTCAATCCGGTTCGCCTGGCACGGCAAAGCATCGATGCATCACGCGCCGATCTGTCCGACGCCATGAAGGAGGCGCGGATCGCTCGGCAGGCCGATGCCTGCAAAGCCCTGTTCGACACCCGCGCCGACATCTACGCCGAGATGAAAATCCGGCAGGCCGACGAGCGTGCCGAGTTGCGCGCGATGGGGCAGGCGCAGGCGAACGGCGAAGCCATCGATCTCAAGCGGCTTGGTCAGCTTCTGCATGGTGATCGGCCGCAGCCGACCAATGGCAACGACCTCATGCGGCAGCTCAACACGGCCAACGAAAACGCGGTGCCGATCGATGCCAAGCCCGCCTCCAACGACAACCGGCCGCCTGACGTTCGCCTGCGCTCGGCAGATGTGGCCAGCGCGCAGCGCCATATCGATCTGTTGCTGGCGACGACGCGCATGACAGCCTCGGGTAACATGGCATCGGTCCAGATGGCCGATGTGAAGCAGCTCGTCCGCCGTGCCGAACGTGAGCACGAGGCGCGCCGGAATCGTCACGGCGAAACCTCCGATGCGCTGCAGGAGATGATGGATCTCGATCGCCGCACCGATGCCGAGAAAGCCAGTGACCGGGCGCAATCGCTCGAACGCGCCACGGCGCGCGATAGAGGCGGCGGCATGGACACCGATGTGGCGAAGGAGGTCGTGGTGGTCAAGGCCGAACTCGGCGAGAGCGCCGCCGCAATCGGCGCCGCGTACCTCGCGTCACGCCCGACGCGTCACGCCCGGCGTAGTTCTGTCGCCGTCTCGTGAACGTTTTCGTTCACGAGGACGCCTGAGAATGATGATCTAGTCGTCGTCGGGATCGTCGTCTTCGAACTCGACGCCGTACTTCTCGGCCAGTGCCGCGTACTC
The DNA here is from genome assembly GCA_963847145.1 of uncultured Alphaproteobacteria bacterium. GTDB lineage: Bacteria > Pseudomonadota > Alphaproteobacteria > Rhizobiales > Hyphomicrobiaceae > JABFRJ01. Next base: position 18,898 of record CAWJYN010000001.1, on the reverse strand, counting down.
GTCGCTCTCGGAATCCCGAGTCTCGGTGGCCTGATGGCCCCGGTCGCCGAACCCGAGGTCAAAGGCACCTGGTCCGGACTGCTTCAGCTTCCGCGCTTCTTCGAAGCGGCGATGACGACCCTTCTTCATGTCAGATGTTTTTAAAACAGGATTAATTTCAAACATTGATGAATGGTAGCTTCGTAAAGCTTTGTATATAAAGCAGCTACAAATTTGGTCATTTCTTTAAAAGCATTTCCGCTTTTTAAACCTAAGTTAAATGCTACTTTACGACATTGAAAATCACGCAATCCAACTTTAGGATCAATTTCTTCTTTCCAAATTAAATGTGGAGTAGCTTCTGCAACTTGTTCAATATCCATTGCGGTCCGCTTCGGCGCGGATGCGACGGCCTTCCTGCTCGCCCTCGGCGCGGTACTTGCGCGCCAGCCGCTCGCGCTGGCTGCGCATGCGCGCGTAGACGTTCTCCTCGGTGCCCGTGCGGCAGCTCGGTGCGGTTGATGCGCACGTCGCGCGACCTCGATGCCCGAACCCCGCGAGCGACGCGGTCGCTCTTCTCGGTGATCGTCCTCATGATCTCGCTCGCGCCCGTCGTGAGCACCTCGGCGAGCGTGCTGCTGGCCGACCACCTCGCGCACGTCGCGCGCGCACGACGCGGTCGATCTGCGCCTCCGCCTGGCTCATGCCCGGTCGGGAAACGACGCGAAGAACTGGAGCGGGTCCGCGATGCGCCAGACGACGTAGTTGTCGACCACCGATGCGCTCCTGCGTCGCGGGTCTGGATCGGCTGCGGCTCGGCGTTGAAGTAGAGCAAGCCGCCGGTCGAAGGTCCGCACGTCTCGAGACGAACGGCACGCGGAGCGAGAGCCCCGGCTCGGTCGTGCACCGAGACGCGGACGGCCGAAGAGCAGGATCAGCTTCTGCTCGCCCTCGCGCGTGACGACGACGGGCCGAGCCCGACCTCGCCGGCCCACACCAGCGCCGCGAAGACCGCCGAGACGACGAGCAGGACCGAAGCAGCAGGCGCCTCATCGTCGACCTCCGCCGCGGCAGGCGCTGCTCGTCGCTCGCGGCGCCCTCGGCCGCGTCGCGTCCGAGCGGCAGGTAGGGCACCACGCTCGCCGTGCCCGGCTCCACGATCACGTTCTGCGCACCGCCGGCAGCACCTCCTCCATGGTCTCGAGGATAGAGCCGCGTGCGCGTCACCTCCGGCGCCTTGCTGGTACTCGCCCGCGATGCGCGCGGAAGCGCGAGGCCTGCGCCGGTGGCCTCGGCGATGCGCGCCGTCCCTGTAGCCGCGCGCGCTCTCGATCAGCTCGCCGGCCTCGCGCGCGCGCCTTCGGCACCACCTCGTTCGCGATAGCCCTGCGCCTCGTTCACGGCGCGGTTCGGTCCTGGCTGGCGCGCGATCACGTCGTCGAAGGCCGCGCGCACCGGCTGCGGGCGGCTGCACGTCCTGCAGCTCGATCGCCGAGCACCGCGAGCCCCGTCTCGTAGCGGTCCAGCAGCGCCTGCAGCGTCTCCTGCGGTCTCGCTCTCCACCTGGCCGCGCTGCTCGGAGAGCACGTCGTCGATCGTCGTGCGGCCGACGACCTCGCGCACCGCCGCCTGCGCCGCGTCGCGCAGCATCGCCGCGGCGCTCGGCGACGCGGTAGCGCGCGTCGAAGGCGTCCTTGATCCGGTACTGCACCACGAAGCCGAGGATGCACGATGTTGTTGTCGCTGGTCTGCATCGCCGCTTCGCGATGCGCCTCGTCCTCGGCGTCGGCGCCTCGGCGGCGCCGGCGACGCGCCGAACTCCTCGCGCTCGATCGGCCGACGTTCGACGATCTCGTGGTCCTCGAGCGGCGGCGGCAGGTGCCAGCGCAGGCCCGGCTGCGACCACGGTGCGGACGTACTCGCCGAAGCGCAGGATCACCGCCGCCTGGCCCGGCTCGAGCTGGTAGATGCCCGATGCTAGGCCCAGCGCCGAGCGATCGCCGAGCGAGATCACCAGCACGCGTCAGCGATTGCGCGATCGTGCGCGCGACGCTGCGCTGCGCACGCGCTCCTCGCGGCGACTCCTGCGGTCGTCGCGCGCCATCAGCTGCTCTGCTCCGTCCGGCGCGCCGCCGCTTCGCTCGGCGAGATCGTAGAAGCGGCCGCAGCAGGTCCATCGGCAGCGGGAAGATGATCGTCGAGTTCTTCTCGGTCGCGATCTCGGTGAGCGTCTGCAGGTAGCGGAGCTGCAGCGCCGCCGGCTCGCTGGAGAGGATCGTGCGCGGCGTCGGCCAGCCGCTGCGCCGCCTGGAACTCGCCCTCGGCGTGGATCACCTTCGCGCGCTTCTCGCGCTCCGCCTCGGCCTGCTTCGCCATCGCGCGCTGCATCTCCTGCGGCAGGTCGATCTGCTTGACCTCGACCGCGCGCACCTTCACGCCCCACGGCTCGGTCTGCTGGTCGATGATCTCCTGGAGCTGCGGTTGATCGTCTCGCGCTCGGCGAGCAGCTCGTCGAGCTCCGCCTGGCCGCAGACGCTGCGCAGCGTGGTCTGCGCCAGCTGCGAGGTGGCGTAGAGGTAGTTCTCGACCTCGATCACCGCCTTCTCCGGGTGCAGCACGCGGAAGTAGAGCACCGCGTTCACCTTCACCGAGACGTTGTCGCGCGTGATCACGTCCTGCGGCGGCACGTCCATCACGATCTCGCGCAGGCTGACCTTCACCATCCGGTCGACGCCCGGGATGATCCAGCGGAAGCCCGCCGGCTTCACGCCCGCGAAGCGGCCGAGGCGGAACACGACGCCGCGCTCGTACTCCTGAGCACGCGGACGCCCGCGAACGAAGAGCGCCAGCGAGCGACGCCGATCGCAGGATCGACGGAGCCGACAGCATGCTTCCCTCCTTCTCGAGCCTAACGCGTCCGGCGGCGCGCGCCGCACGCGCAGCCGCATGCCCTCCACCGCCACGATCTCGACGCTCGCACCGCCGGCGACGAGCGCCTCGTCGGCGCGCGCCTTCCAGTGCTCGCCGCGCACGAAGACCTTGCCCTCGGGCGCGAGCGCGGTCGTCGACGCGCCCGACCATGCCGAGCAGCTCGCCGACGCCCGCCATCTGGCGGCCGCGCGCAGCGTGCGCCCGACCGCGAAGACCACCACCGCCGCGAACGCCGCGAGCCGCGCCGACGGCCGGCACCAGCACCGACCAGAACGAGACGCGCAGGTCGCGACAGCTCGGGCAGGTCGAAGAGCATCGAGCCGCCGAGCCAGGAAGCAGCGCGACGCCGAGCAGCGAACAAGCAGCCCGAAGCGACGTGACGAAGACCTCGGCGACCAGCAGCGCGATGCCCGCCGAACACGCAGCAGCAGCCCGACCCAGGAGAACGGCAGGATCTGCAGCGCGATCGCAGCCGAGCATCAGGCAGACGGCGCCGAGCACGCCCGGGCAGGATCAGCCCCGGCTGCGTGAACTCGACGTAGAGCCCGAGCAGGCCCGCCATCAGCAGCAGCACGGCGATGTCCGGGTTCGCGAGCACGTGCGAAGAAGCGCGTGCAGCGAGCGTCATCTCGATGCGCGCGCACCTCGGCGCCCGCCAGCGCGAGCGTCCGCTCGGCGCCCGCGACCTTCGACCTTGCGCCCGTCGAGCTTCGCGCAGCAGCTCCGCGCGGTCCGTGCGCGACCAGGTCGATCACGCTGCAGCTCGAGCGCCTCGTCCGCGGTGATCGCGACCGACTCGCGCACCGCCTTGCTCGCCCACTCGACGTTGCGCTTGCGCTCCTTGCGCGATCGACTCGATGAACGCGGCGTGCAGGTTCTCGGCCTTCTCGCTCGCGACGTCCTGCTGCGTCTTCTGCTCCTCGTCGCCGCTCGCCGCCGCCGCCGGGCGCGCCGATGCCGACCGGATGCGCGGCGCCGATGAGTGCCGGGCGCCATCGCCGCGACGTGACCCGCGAGCGTGATGAAGGTGCCCGCCGAGCCCGCCCAGGCGCCCTGCGGCGACACGTACACGATCACCGGGACGCGCGCGTTGAGCATCGCCTGGATGATGTCCTTGGTGGACGCGAGACCAGGCCGCCCGGCGTGTCGAGCTCGATCAGCAGCGCCACCGCGCCGTCCGCGCTCGCTCTGCGCGATCGCGCTGCTGCAGGTAGTCGGACGACGCCGGATTGATCGAGCCGGCGATGCGGATCACGTTCACGTGACCGGCGCGCGCCGCGCGGGCGCCGCGGAGCCGCGAACGCGACCAGCAGCGACCGCGAGCCGCGACGCGCCGCGCCCGGCGTCGCGTCACGACGCGCCTCGCGCAGCTTCTCGATGCGGTCGAGCAGCCGCGCGGCGACCTCGCGCCTTCGCGAGCAGCGGCAGCTCCTCGACGTCTCGCCGCCCGGCCACACGAACGCGACGGCGTTGCGTGTCGCCGTCGAAGCCGGCGTCCTCGCGCGAGACGTCGTTCGCGACGATCAGGTCGCAGCCCTTGCGCGCGAGCTTGCGGCGCGCGGCCGCGAGCAGATCGCTGCGTCTCGGCGGCGAAGCCGACGACGAGCCGCGCTGCCGCCGCTCGCCGCGCCGACCTCCGCGAGGATGTCGGGGTTCCGCACCAGCTCGAGCGCGAGCCCGGCGCCTCGCCGCAGGCTCTCCTTCTTGATCTTGTGCTCGGCGCGGCGCGCGCGGGCCGGAAGTCCGCGACGGCCGCGGCCGATGATCACGACCGTCGCGCTGCGGCAGCTCGGCGAGCACGGCGTCGCGCATCTCGAGCGCGGTCTCGACGTCGACGCGCCGCACACCGGCCGGCGTCGGCAGCGCGCTCGGGCCCGCCGACCAGCACCACCTCGGCGCCGCGCCGCGCGGCCTCGGCGGCGATCGCGAAGCCCATCTTGCCCGGAGGAGCGGTTGCGCGAGCACGCGCACCGGATCGAGCGGCTCGCGCGTGCCGCCCGCCGTCACCAGCACGCCCTCGCCCGCGAGCGTCGGCGCGGCCGAGCAGCGGCTCGACCGCGCGCGGCGATCGCGGCGGGCTCCGCCATGCGCCCCTCGCCCTCCCAGCCGCAGGCGAGCTCGCCCGACTCGGGACCGACGAAGCGCACGCCGCGCTCGCGCAGCATCGCGACGTTCGCCTGCGTCGCCGGGTGGCGCCACATGTTCACGTTCATCGCCGGCGCGACGAGCACCGGCGCGCGCGTCGCGAGCAGCAGCGTCGAGACGAGATCGTCCGCGAGGCCGTGCGCGAGCTTCGCGAGCAGGTTCGCGGTGGCGGGCGCCACGACGCACCAGCTCCGCCCAGTCGGCGAGCGCGATGTGGTCGATCTCGCCCTCCTGCTCGCGGATCGAAGAGCTCGGCTGCGCACCGGACTCGCCGGAGAGCGTCTGCAGCACGAGCGGCGTCGACGAACTGCGCGCGCGTTCGCGCGTCAGCGACGCAGCGCACCGCGTGGCCGCGCCCGCCGCAGCGCGCGCACCAGCTCGGGGACCTTGTAGGCGGCGATGCCGCCCGCTCACCGCGACCAGCACGCGGCGCTGCGATCCATCCGCGAAATCCTCGATCGGACGCGCCACTTTCGCGAGCTTACCGCGGCACCCCGCGCGGCGTCCACGCGAGCCGTCGGCTCGCGCCGGCTCGCCGAGCAGTCGCCACCCGCCGGCGAAGCGCGCCGCGCGAGCGCGCGCGGGTCGCGCGCCTCGGCGTAGAGACGCAGCACCGGCTCGGTGCCCGACGCGCGCAGCATCAGGAAGCCGTCGTCGAGGCCGAGGCGCACGCCGTCGTCGCGAGTCGACCTCGCGCACGCGTGCCGCGCCGACACGCGTCCGGCGGCGCCGTCGCGAGCGCGCCAGACGCGCGCGCGCGCGCGCGCGCTCGCGGCGCGCGCGGCGCGCCCGCAGACGCGGCGCCGTGACGGCGCTCGAGCTGCTGCAGGCGCGCGCGCAGCGGCCCGCCGGCTCGCCGCGGCGATCTCCGCGAAGAGACAGCGCACGCGAGGATCCCGTCCTTGTCGCGCGCGAAGCGGCTCCCAGGCGAAGCCGCCGCTCTCCTCGCCGGCGACGTCGGCCGCCCCGTCGACGCAGCGCGCGCGACAGGTGCTTGAAGCCGATCGGGTGGCGCGTCACGGCGAGCCCGTGCTCCGCGGCGACGCGCTCGACGAGCGTGCCCGTCGCGACCGAGATCGCGACGCCGCGCCGGACGCGACCGCCGCGCGCCAGATGGTCGACCAGCAACGCGAGCGCATCGCTCTCCGAGAGCGGCACGCCGCTCGGCGTCGACCACGGCGAAGCGATCGGCGTCGCCGTCGGTCGCGAGGCCCGAGCGCGCGCCCGCCGCGCGCGCGCACCGCGCGCGCCAGCGCGCCGAGTCGCTCGCGGAGTCGGATCGGGCGCGCGCGCCGCCGAAGCGCGGCGTGCGGCTCGCGCGTGCAGCACGTCGACCTGCACGCCGAGCGCGCGCAGCGCGCGGTCGCACGACACCCGAGCCGGTGCCGTGCATGGCGTCGTAGACCACCTGCAGCCGCGCACCGCGCAGCGGCGTCGCGGTCGATCAGCGCCGCGAGCGCTCCGCAGATAGGGAGTGACGAGATCCAGCGCGGCGCACGGCGCGGCGCGGCCGGCTGCGCGCGCCGGGTCGCGGAGCGCCGCCGCGAGCCGCTCGATCCGGCGCGCCTGCTCGGCCGTGACCCAGCCGCCCCACGAGGCGAGCACCTTCACTCCCTGGTACGCCGGCTCGTTGTGGCTCGCCGTGACGATCAGCGCCGCGTCCGCGCCGCCGGCGCCGAACGGCGTGCGCGACGACGGGCGTCGGCACGGGGCTCGCCGCGCGCAGCGGGCGCGCGCCGCTCGCCGCGAGCGAGTCGAACGCCAGCCGGCGCGAGCTGCGCGCCGAGGAAGCGCGTGTCGTGGGCGACCAGGATGCGCGGCGCGCGCTGCGCCTCGGCGGCCCAGCGCGCCACCGCGGTCGCGAGCAGCGCGCATCCGCGGCGCCGGTGATCTCCTCGGCGAGGATGCCGCGCCAGCCGCTCGTGCCGAAGCGGATCGGCGCGCGCGCCGCAGCGACTCCTCGCCGGCCGCGTCGCCGCTCACGCGCCTCCGCCGCCGGAGCGGCTTCATCCTTGCGAGTCTCTCAGCGCAGCTACTTGCGACCGGGCGGCACGAACTCGCTCACGTTCGCGCCGAAGCGCACCAGCTCCTTCAGCCGCGACGAACTCACGTAGAAGTACTGCTGGCTCGTCATCATGAACAGCGTCTCGATCTCGGGATAGAGATGCCGGTTCATCAGCGCCATCTCGAACTCGTACTCGAAGTCGGAGACGGCGCGCAGCCCGCGCATCAGCACGTGCGCGCCGATGCGGCGGGCGTAGTCGACGAGCAGGCCGTCGAACGCGGTGATCCGGATCGCCCGGCAGGTGCCCGACCGCCGACTGCGAGCATCTCGATGCGCTCCGTCGACCGAGAAGGTGCCGTGCTTCGCGACGTTTCGCGCGACCGCGACCACGAGCTCGTCGAAGACCGCGTGGCGCGCGGTGGATCAGGTCGAGGTGTCCGTTCGTGACCGGATCGAAGCTCGCCGGGAAGAGGGCAAGGCGCTTGCTGCCGCCGTCGTCGCTCATGCTGTTTCCTCTTCTCGTGCCAACTCGTCGTGGCTCCTGCGTGACTCGGATCCGAACTCGTTCGCCGGAGCGTGCTTCGAAGCGGTGGATCACCGTGTCGCCGTAGCGGCGTTCGTCCACCAGCACGAGTCCTTCCACGGGTTGCGGCGCGTGCCGCCGCGACGCCTCGACCACCACGATCGCGCGGGGCGCGAGGATGCCGGAGGTCGCGAGCGCGCGCAGCGCCCGGGCCGTGCGTTTCGAGTTCGGCATACGGCGGATCGAGCAGGGCGAGATCGAAGCGCTCGCCCGCCGCGGCGAGGCGCCGCACGACGCCCACCGCTTCGCCGCGCACGACCTGCGCCCGCTCGAGCACCCCCAGCTCCACCAGGTTGGCTTGCAACACCGCGGCGACCGGCAGCGGAGCGCTCGACGAACACGACTCGCGTCGCCCCGCGCGACAGCGCCTCGATCCCGAGTGCGCCGGAGCCCGCCGAACAGATCGAGCGCGTGCACCCCGTCGAGGTCGCCGAGGCGGGCGAAGAGCGCCTCACGCACTCGGTCGGACGTCGGCCGCACCGCGGACGAGCGCGGCACCCGGATGCGTCGCCCGCGCAGCTCGCCCCCGGTCACGCGCAACGCAGGCCCTCCGCCGATCTGTGCCGACGGCGTGTCGACATACATATCTGACGCGGCGTCTGACTGTACAGATTCGGCAGCACGGACTCGGATGCGGCTCGCCATCTGACGTGTGACGACGAGATCATCTGTCATGCTCGATTCGATCCTATTCACAAACGTGTCGACACACATTGCAGGATCAGCTCTCGCTGTCTATGCTGCAGCCGGTCGGATCGGCTCGGCAACCGCGGAAGCAGCCACCTGTCCGTGGACGACTCGTAGCGTGCACCGGGCGAGATCGAGGGCCAGCAGGCGGCGTGGATTCGCCGAGCGTCGCAGTCGAGAGCCAACGCTCGACGAAGCCTGAAGCGGCGTCCGAAACGCGATCCGAACGAGATCACCAACGCAAGCAACGCAGTGGGAGAAATCAATCGCATGGCCTCATGCAGTCATCCGAAGATGAAGAAGAAGCTGCCCGAGCGGCTCGCGCAGGTACGCGGCGACCGCTCGCAGCGCCAGTTCGCGCGCGAGCTCGGCGTGTTCCAGCAGAACGTGAACCGCTACGAGAATGGAACGACGCCGCATGCGGACTTCCTGATCACGCTCGCGATCAAGGAGAAACGTGTCCCTCGACTGGCTTCTGCTGGGCACGGGTCGCATGAAGCGCAGCGGCCGCTAGCAGGCCGACTCGGGAAGTCGGCCGACGCGCAGCGGAGCGGAGTCGAAGCCCGCGCGGAGCGGAGTCGACGAGCCAGCGGACCAATCGTCAGGTGCCGATGCTTCCAAACAGAGCCGGAGCGGCGCGACCACTCCGGCTCTGTTTCGTTCTGAGCGCGGCGCCTCTCCCGCGGAGCCTTGACTCGACGCGCCGTATCTCCGAGTTTCCGCGCCGGCCAACGAGCCGCGCGAGGGGGGTGCGTTGCTCAACGGCATCTGGCTCGGCCTGATGCTCACGTCGGTCGTCTACGCCGCCTTCACGGGCCGCATGGATGCCGTGAAGATGGCGGCGATCGGCGGCGCGCGAGACGCCGTCGAGCTCGTGATCGGCCTCGTCGGCGTGATGGCGCTCTTCCTCGGACTGATGCGCGTCGCGCACGAAGGCGGGCTGCTGCGCGCCGTGCAGCGCGCGCGCTCGCGCCGCTCCTGCGCCGGCTCTTCCCCGACGTGCCCACCGATCATCCGGCGATGGGCGCGATGATCATGAACCTCGCGTCGAACGTGCTCGGCCTCGGCAACGCCGCGACGCCGTTCGGCCTGAAGGCGATGACCGAGCTGCAGACGCTGAACCGCACGCCGGCGTGCGCCAGCGACTCGATGGTGCTCTTCCTCGCCATCAACGCGACGAGCGTCTCGCTGTTGCCGCTCGGCGTGATCGCGCGTGCGCGCCAGCAGGCTCGGCGGCGCCCGACGCGATCTGGATCCCCACGCTGCTCGCCACCACCGCTCGACGGGCACCGCGGTCCTGCTCTGCTTCGCGCTGCGCCGGCTGCCCGATCTTCCGCGCCGCGCGGCGACCTGCGCTCGCGCTCGGCGCAGCCGCAGCCGCAGGCGGACGCCGACGCGAGCTCGCCGCGCCGCGATCGACGCGCGCCGCCGCGACCGAAGCGCAGCCCGCGACGCGCGGCCGCGCAGCTCGTGATGCTTCGGCGCTCGTCGCGCTGCTCGGCGTCGCGCTCGTCCGCGCATCGTCGCGATGCACGCCGCGACGCGCCGCCGCTGCCGAGCTCGCCGCGCGACACCTTCGGCTCGTGGCTGCTCCCCGTCTGCTGATCGCGCTTCTGCTGCTGGTCGGGCTCGCGCGGCCGCGTGCGCGTCTACGAGGTCGCCGATCGAGGGCGCGCGCGAGGCGCTCGACGTCGCGCGTGCGCATCGTCCCGTTCCTGGTGCTGATCCTGGTCGCGGTCGCGATGTTCCGCGCGTCGGGCGCGCTCGACGCGCTGGTCGCGCGCGCTCGATCCCGTGACGCGGCCGATCGGCTTCCCGGCCGAGGCGCTGCCGATGGCGCTGCTGCGGCCGCTCTCGGGCTCGGGCGCCTTCGGCGTGATGGTCGAGATCATGAAGGCGCACGGCCCCGACTCCTTCATCGGCATGCTCGCCGGCACGCTCCAGGGCTCGACCGAGACCACCTTCTACGTGCTCACGCGTCTACCTCGGCGCGGCGCGCGTGCGCGACGGCCGCCACGCGCTGCGCGCCTGCCTGGCGGCGACGTCGCCGGCTTCGCCGTCGCCACGGCCGCGTGTCACGCTTCTTCGGCTGAGCGTCGCGTGAGCGCGCGGCGATCCGTGCGTCGGCATCGAGACGAGCTGCGCGCGCTCGTGCGCGCAGCGACCGGGCGCCGACGTCGCGCGCATCGAGCGGCTCAGCGGCGGCGGCCTCGGCCTGCGGCGCTTCTACCGCGTGACGCTCGCAGCGGCGCGCCCGCGACGCTGATCGCGCGCGTCGAGCGCGGCGAGGATCCGGCGGCCGCCCGCCGGCGTGCCGCCCGAGCCGCCGCTCGAGCCGCTGCGCACGCTCCTCGAAGCGCGCGGGCCTGCCGGTGCCGCGGCGGCTCGGCGGCGACGCCGCGCGCGGCATCGAGCTGCTCGAGGACGCTCGGCGACGCCTCGCTCGCGCGAGCGTGCGTCGGAGCGGCCGACGCAGCGCGAGCGGCGCGCGCTCTACGAGGAGGCATGCGCGCTCGTGCCGCGGCTCCAGCGCCTCGCCGATCCGGGCGGCCGCGTGCCGGCCTTCGGCGCGCCGGCTCGACGCGGCGCTGCTCCGCGTACAAGGCGAGCTGCTTCGCGACGCAGCGGCCTGCCGGCGGCGCTCGGGCGCGCCGCCACGGCCGCGCCGAGCGCGACGCCGTGTGCGCGGCCTTCGACGCCGTCGCGGCGCGACGGCGCGAGGCGCGCCGCAGCGGCTCGCGCACCGCGACCTCCAGAGCAAGAACCTGCATCGTGCGCGCGGCGCCGACCGGCGCGCGGCTCGCGATGATCGACCTCCAGGGCGCCTTGCTCGCGCCGCCCGAGTACGACCTCGTCTGCCTGCTGCGCGACTCCTACGTCGAGCTGCCCGACGCCGAGGTCGCGCCGCAGCTCGCGGACGCGTGCGCCCCGCGCTGCCCGACGCGCCCGCCGCCGACGACCTTCGCGCGTGCGCTTCGACCTGCTGACGCTCACGCGCAAGGGCAAGGACCACGCGCTGCTTCTCACGCGTCGCGCGCGCGCGGCGACGCGCGTGGCTGCCGCTTCGCGCCGCGCGCACGCTGCGCGCTGCGTGCGCGCGCGCGCCGCCGCGCGTCGCGCGCCGCCGACGCCGCGCCTCGCGCGACCTCGCCGAGCTGGTCGCGCGAGCTGCCGGAGCGCCATGCGCGCGATGATCGTCGCCGCCGGGCTCGGCACGCGGCTGCGCCCGCTCACGACGCTGCGTGCCGAAGCCGGCGCTGCCGGTGCGCGGCTCCCGCTCGTCGCCTACCCGCTCGCGCTGCTCGCGCGCCACGGCGTGCGCGAGGTGGTCGTCAACGTCCACCACCTGCCCGACGCTGACTCGCGGCCGCCGCCGAGGCTGGCGCGCCGCCGGGCCTCGCGCTGCGCTTCTCCGACGAGCGCGAGCTGCTCGACACGGGCGGCGGCATCCGCCGCGCCGCGGCCTTCCTGCGCGAGAGCGACCCGTGCCTGCTGATCGGCGGGCGACATGCTCCTCGACCTCGACCTCGCCGCGCTGCTCGCGCGGCACCGCGCAGCGCGGCGACGCCGCGACGCTCGCTGCTGCGCGAGGACCCGCGCGCGGCGCGAGCTTCGGTACGATCGGCGTCGATGCCGAGCGGGCGCGTGCGGCGCATCGCGCGTCGCTTCGACCTCGGCGGCGAGAGTCGCGGCCGGGCGTCTACGCCTGGCGTGAACGTCGTCGCCGCGCGCGCCTTCGACTCGCTGCCGGACGCGCGAGGTGTTCTCGCACCTCGACGACTGGTGGCGCCGCGGCTCGCGCGCGGCGCGCACGACATCCGCGGCGAGCTGCGTCGCGCCCGACGCGTGCGTCTGGGAGCCGGTCGGGACGCCGGCCGAGTACCTCGCCGCGAACCTCGCCCGCCGCGCGCTCTCGTACCTCGACGCCGACGCGCGTGCGCGCGCGGCCGGGCGCGCGCTTCGACGCCGCGATCTCGTGATCGGCGCCGGCGCCGACGCTCGGCGCCGGCGCCCGCCTCGACGCGCCGTGGTGTGGGACGGCGAGCGCGTGCCCGCCGGGCTTCGCGGCGCAGCGACGGCGTCTTCGCGGGCGGCGCGTTCCACGCGCGTGGCGCCGACGCGGAGCGAGGCCGCGCGTGAGCGCGCGTCGAGGTCGTCTTCGTCGGCACCAGCGACGCCTTCGGCGCCGGCGGCCGGCGCCAGTCGGCGCTCCTGGTGCGCGCGCCGCGAGCGGCAGCGTGCTGCTCGACTGCGGCGCCGACCACGGCCACCGGCCTCGCGCGCGCTCGGCATCGCGCGCGACGAGATCGACGCGATCGCTGGTCTCCCACTTCCACGGCGACCACTTCGGCGGCATCCCGGCGCTGCTGCTCGCCGCGCTCTACGAGGACGGCGCCGCCGCCCGCTCGCGCGTCGCCGGGCCGCCCGGCGTCGAGGCGCGCGTGCGCGACGCGGCCGCGGCGCTCGGCCACGCGCTCGACGAGCGCGAGCTCGGCTTCGCGCTCGCGTTCGACGAGCTGCCGCCGGGCGCGCGCGTGCGAGATCGGCCCGGCTGCAGCGTCGCGCGCTTCGCGACGCACCACCAGCCCGACTCGCTGCCCGCACGGCCTGCTGGTGCCGAGGCGGGCGGGCGGCGCATCGCCTACTCGGGCGACACCGGCTGGTTCGACGAGCTCCCGCGCCAGGTCGCGCGGCGCCGACCTGTTCCTCTGCGAGTGCACCTTCGCACGCGCCGAGCTTCGAGTACCACCTGAGCCTCGAGGAGCTGGTCGACGCGCGGCGCCGCGCTTCGACTGCGGGCGGCATCGTGCTCACGCACCTCGGCGCGGCGATGAGCGAGCGCGCGCGGCCAGCTGCGAGCTTCGAGACCGCCGACGACGGGCTCAGTCGATCGAAGCTCTGAGCGCCGAGCGCAGCTCGCCCGGCCCGGCGACGATCTCGCCGAGCACGCGCGGCGCGCGCGCGCCGGTGCAGCGCGGCAGGTGGTTCGGGCAGGCCGAGCAGCGCGTTGCGGCCCAGCAGCGAGAACGCCATCGCCTCGGCGGCGTCGGCCGGGCACGCCGTGCGCGTCGATCGGCTCGACGCGGCGCCCGGGCAGCGCCGCGCGCGAGCGCGTCCATCAGCGCCGGGTTGCGCGCGCCGCCGCCGCCGACGAGCAGCCGCTCGAGCGCGCCGCGGCGCCAGGAAGTCGCGGCACGCGCGCGCGACGGCCTCGCGCGGTGAACGCGACGAGCGTCGCGACGCAGATCGTCGGCCGCGCGGCCCGCCGCGCGCCACTCGCGCGCGCGAGCGCCTCGCGCCTCGGCCGAGCCCGTAGCGCTCGCGCCCGGTGCGACTTCGGCGGCGGCGCGGCGCAGGAACTCGTCGTCGAGCAGCGCGCGCGAGCAGCGCCGCGTCGACGCGGCCGCGGCGCGCGCGCGCGCCGTCGCGGTCCATGCGCTCGCGGCCGTCCGCTGCGCGCGCGCACGACGCCGTCGAGCAGCGCGTTGGCGGGGCCGACGTCGAAGGCGACCACGTCGTCGGGCGCCGCCGCCGCGCGGCAGCCAGGTCACGTTCGCGATGCCGCCGAGGTTCAGCACCGCGCGCGACTCTCGCGCGGGATCGGCGAGCGCCGCGAAGTGGAAGAACGGCGCGAGCGGCGCGCCCTCGCCGCCCGCCGCGAGTCGCGCGGGCGGAAGTCGGCGACCGTCGTGCAGCCGGTGCGCTCGGCGATCACGCGACGGATCGCCGATCTGGAGCGTCGCGCGCAGCTCCGGGATGGTGCGCCGACGGTCTGCCCGTGCGAGGCGATCGCGTCGATCGCGCGCGAGCGCGACGCCCGCCTGCGCGCGCCACCGCCGCGCGCCGCCGCGGCGAAGCGCTCGCCGAGCAGCGACGTCGAGCGCCGGCGAGCTCGCGCAGCACCTCCGGCGCCGGCAAGCGCCCCGCCGCGAGCCGGTGGATGCGGTCGCTGCAGCGCGCGGCTCGAAGCGGCTCCTCGCGGAACGCGAGCAGCCGGAACGGCCGCGCCGCCGCGCCGTCGGGCCACTCGACGAGCGCCGCGTCGACGCCGTCCGCCGAGGTCCCCGACATCAGGCCGATCACGCGCATGGCGCGCAGAGCATACGCGCGCGGAGCGCGCCGGCGACCCTCGATTGACACCCGGCAGTCGACGACCTCGCAGACTCGCGCGCCCGATCGCGAAGGAGCCCCCCGCCGATGACCCACCGAATCATCCCGCAACCAGGGCGCGCTGATCTGCGCCGGCGCCGTCGTCGTCGGCGCTGCTCTTCCTGCTCGGCCTCCTGCAGCGGCAGCTACTGGGCGCTCGCGATCCCGGTCGCGATCGCTCGTGTTCTTCGTGCTCGGCCTCACCTTCTGGGTCGGCTGGACGATCGCGACCGTCCAGGTCGAGCCCGAGGCGGACGGTCGCGCCGCCGCGCCGGCCGCAGACCGCGCCGCCGCCAGACCTCCGAACGCTTCGCGGTAGCCGAGCGCTCGCCGTGCGCATCGCGCTGCTCACCTATCGCGGCAACATGTACTGCGGCGGCCAGGGCATCTACGCCGCCTACCTCGCGCGCGAGTGGCAGCGCGCCGGCCACGACGTGCACGTGATCGCGGGGCCGCCGCTGCCCGCGCTCGACCCCGGCATCCCGCTGCACGAGATCCCGAACGCAGAACGTGTTCGGCTTGCCGCATGCCCGAGTGGGCGCGCGCGAGACGCCCGTGCGGCTGCTCTCGAGCCGCTCACCTCTGGGAGCTCGGCGTCTCGCGCTTCGGCGTCTTCCCCGAGATGCAGACCTTCGGCGCTGCGCCTGCTGCTGCGCTGGCGCGAGCTGCAGCGCACGCCACCGCTTCGACGTCGTGTTCGACAACCAGTGCCTCTCGTGGGGCCTGCTCGGCATCCGCAGGCGACCGGCATGCCGGTGGTCTCGGTGATCCACCACCCGCTGCACATCGACCGCGAGGCGGACTTCGCGATCGACCCGCGCTTCGTGAAGAAGGTCAAGCGCACGCTCTACTTCCCGCTCTTGATGCAGCAGCAGGTGGCGCCGCGGCTCGACGCGCATCGTGACGGTGAGCGAGGCGTCGCGGCGCGAGATCGAGCGCTACTTCGGCATCCCGGAGAAGGAGGTCGCGGTCGTCTACAACGGCACCGACGCCGAGCTCTTCCGCGCCGATCGCCGGGCCAGCGCAAGCGAGACCGACCTGCTCTTCGTCGGCCGCACCGAGGACCGCAAGAAGGGCATCGGCACGCTGCTCGAGGCGATGGCGCTGCTGCCCGAGCACGTCACGCTCAAGATCGTCGACGGCCGCATTCCCGAGCACGGCCTCGTGCCGCGCCTCATCGCGCAAGTACGGGCTCGAGCGACCGCGTGGTGCTCGCAGCGCGCGCTTGCTCGAGCTGCCCGAGCTGGTGCGCGCAGTACTCGACCGCGCGCGCCGCGGTGGTGCCGTCGCTTCTTCGAGGGCTTCGGCTTCCCGGCGAGCGAGGCGATGGCGTGCGGGCTGCCGGTGATCGCGAACGCCGCGGGCGCGCTGCCCGAGGTGGTCGGGCACCGACGGCCAGCGCGGGCCGGCTCGTGCCGCCGCGCGATCCGCGCGCGCTCGCCGCCGCGATCGCCGAGCGTGCTCGCCGACCCGGCGCGCGCTGCGCGCGATGGGCCGCGCCGCGCGCGCGCGCGTCGCAGCGCGTGTTCCGCTGGCGCGACGCCGCCGCGCAGCTCGTCGAGGTGCTTCGAGGAGACGCTGCGTGCTGCTCACCGTCGATCTCGAGCGGCTTGAGGTCGGCGCCGGGCGACCGCCTCCTCGACGCCGGCTGCGGCGAGGGACGCCACTGCTTCGGCGCGCTCGAGCGCGGCGCGCGCGTGGTCGGCCTCGACCTCGACCGCGCCGTCGCTGCGCAAGCGCGCGCACGGACCGCTGCGCGGCGCGCGCGCGAGCAGCTCGGCTCGCTCGGCGCGATGCTGCAGGGCGACGCCTTCCGGCTGCCCTTCGCGGACGCCAGCTTCGACCGCGTGATCTGCTCCGAGGTGATGGAGCACGTGCACGACTACCGCGCGCGCGGCGCGCGAGCTCGCGCGCGTGGTGCGAGCCGGGCGGCACGCGTGGCCGTCACGATCCCGACCGCGACCAGCGAGCAGCTCTACCTGCGGCTCGGCGACGACTACTTCGAGTCGCCCGGGCGGCCACATCCGCATCTTCCGCCCGCGCGATCTCGCGCGCGGCGCTCGCGCGACGCCGGGCTCGCGCCGATCGGCGTCGGCTTCGCCCACGCGCTGCCACACGCCCGTACTGGGCGCTGCGCTCGGTCGTCGGGCTGCCGCGCGCCGACGACTCGCCGCCTCGTGCGCGCCTACCGGCTGTTCCTGATCCGCGCGACGATGTCGCCGCTGGCTCGACCGCTCGAGAAATGCGCTCGATGAACCGTCTGCCCGAAGAGCCTGGTCCTGTACGCGAGGCGACGCCGGCGTGAGCCGGCCGCTGCGCATCCTGCTTCACCGCGCTACCGCGGCAACATGAGCTGCGGCGGCCAGGGCATCTACCTGTGGTTCCTCGCGCGCGAGCTCGCGCGGCTCGGGCACGCAGTCGACGTGCTGCGTCGGGCCGCCCTACCCCGACCCGATGCCGTTCGCCGCGAGCGTGACGCGAGCTCCACGAACGAGCGCTTCTGGGGCAAGTGGTTCATGCACGACTGCGCCGCACTTCCTGCCGCGCCGCGATCCGCTGCGGTTCTTCGAGCCGCTCGACTTCTGGGAGTTCGGCGCGAGCCGCTTCGGCTTCCTGCCCGGAGCCCTTCGCGTTCAGCGTGCGCGCGTTCCGCGCGCGTCGCGCGCGCGGCTGCGCGCCGGGCGAGCGCTACGACCTCGTCCACGACGTCCAGTGCCTCGGCTGGGGCCTGCTCGGCATCCGCGCGCTCGGCCTGCCCGTCGTGACGACGATCCACCACCCGCTCTCGGTCGACCGGCGCGCCTCGTTCGCGCGCGACCGCACGCTCTCGCGAGGCCGCTCGGCACCATGGAGTTCTACCCGGTCGGGATGCAGGCGCTTCGTCGCGCGCCGCCTCGACGCGCGTCCTCACCTCGTCGCAGGCGAGCGCGCGGCGAGATCCGGCGCGACTTCGCGCGTCGCGCCCGAGCGGCTGCGCATGCTCGGCAACGGGCTCGACACGGAGCTGTTCCGGCCCGACTCCGAGCGTCGCGCGCGTGCCGGGCGAGCTCCTCTGCGTCGGCCGCGCCTCGGACCCGAACAAGGGCGTCGCGTACGCTGGTGCGACGCGCTCGCGCAGCTGCCGCCGGACGTGCGCGCTGACGCTCGTCGACGAAGACCATCCGGAGAACGACGCGCGCGAGCTGCGCGCGCGAGCTCGGCTGCGCCGCAGCGGCTGCGCATCACCGGGCGCGTCGAGACCGACGAGCTGCGTCGCGGCTCTACCGGCGCGCGTCGCTCGTCGTGGTGCCCTCGCTCTACGAGGGCTTCGGCCTGCCCGCGGCCGAGGCGATGGCCTGCGGCACGCCGGTCGTCGCGACGGCGCGCGGGCGCGCTGCCCGAGGTGATGGGCACGGGCGGCGGCGGCGTGCTCGTGCCGCCCGGCGATCCCGACGCGCTCGCGAAGGGGATCGCGACGCTGCTCGAGCAGCCCGAGGCGCGCGCGCGAGCTCGGGCGCGAAGCGCGGCGCGCGCATCGTCGCGGCCTACTCGTGGCCGCGCGTCGCGGCAGCGACCGCGGCGCTCTACCGGCGACGTGCTGCGAGCGCGCGCGGCGCGGACCGACCGCGAGCACCACGACGTCGGCGAGCGACGGCGAGCCGCGCGCGCGAGCGCGTCGAGCGTCTGAAGCAGCGCGGAACGCCAGCGCGCGCGGCAGGCGCTCGACGCGCGCGCGTCCACGGACCGGAAGCCCCAGCGCGAGCGACACGCCCACCACGCGCATCGAGCTCGAGCGAGCGCGCCGGCCTGCTCGCGCATCAGGCCGAGGTCGTAGCGCGTGAAGTGATCGGCCGGCACGTCGTAGTGACGGCGCCCGCGGCGCGGCGCGGCGCCGCGCCAGCGCTCCGCGAACGCGTCGAGCGCGCGCGCGAGCGCGACACGCGAGCGACTCGAAGTTCGCGATCGCGAGCACCACGCGGCCGCCGCGGCCGCGTCGACGCGCGCCATCTCGGCGATCGCGAGCTCCGGGCGGTCGAAGTGGTCGATGGCGCCCTTGCAGATCACCGCGTCGAAGCTCTGCGACGGCGAACGGGCAGCGCGTCGGACCAGCCGCGCACCCAGCTCGGGACGCGCGCCGCTCGGCCTTCGCGGACACGAGCTGCGCCCAGCGCCGTCATGCGCGCCGACGGCTCGGCGCCGACCACGCTCGCGCCGCGCGCGGCGAGCGCGAGCGAGTCCTGGCCGAAGCCGCTCGCGACGTCGAGGATCGCGCCGCCCCGGCGCGCGGCTCGGCCAGCGCGAGCGTCACGCTCGGTCATGCGCTCGAAGAGCTAGCTGGCTGTCGCGCGTCGTCCCGGTCGGGATGACGTCGCTCATGTCCCGATCGAGGTCGACGACGCGCATGGGCGGCGCAACGTAGGCGAGCCGTTCGCTGCGTC